>JADJMI010000001.1 GCA_016709665.1 Betaproteobacteria bacterium
CCGAGATCGTGAAGTGAGGCAAGGCCGTGAAGGATTCCGGCGCGCAGGTGGACTGACCGCTTCGGCAGTCCCTGGAGGGCACGGCGGCCGCTCGCGCCGCCGCCCTTTCGAATGCCAGCGAGGCTTCGTCCACTCCAGACCACCAGTTCTCTTCCACGTCTTGCCGCCGTCCCACGACACGGACTGGCACCACCGGCAGGAGTTGGGCGTGATGCGGTCCCACACGCCGCGCGATCAGCTTCTTCCCCCGTCCTTTTCGTCGGCGGTGAAGGTGCCACGCCGTTCTCGAAGTGACCGGTGAGCCCGGCGTCGTGAGCACGCCGCTCTTGGCGTTCACCCAGAAGTCGTTCACAGCGGCTTCTCGACGTCGAGCAGGCGAAGGCCCATGCCGGCTGAAGTTGCGTCGGGAATGCGGAGTTCCTCGACGCTGCCGACGCCGCCGAGGATGGTCCAGCAGGTGGCCTCGCCCTTTAAGGTGACCCACTCCTTCGCGCCCGGGGCTTCTGGCGGTGGCTGATCTTCTCCAGTTGCCGTTCAGGAAGTCGAAGTCGCCCGGCTTGCCCGGGGCTAAGCGGAGGCGGCCGCTGCGAGCGAGCAGGACGCGGCCTGTGCCAGCGGGCGAGGCCCGCCATGGATTGCAGCGCGGTGCGGCGGTCGGGGCGGTCGGGTTCGTTGGGCCATCGTCGTCCCTCTCGGGGTTCGTGGAAGGGTGAGGCGATGATGGGGCGGGCCACCTGACAAACCGTGTCAGATTTCGGGCCAGCATGGCGCAGATGCGCGCCAGCCGGCTCCTGTCGATCCTCATCCTGCTGCAGCACCGTGCCCGCCTCACGGCCGATGCGCTGGCGCAGGAATTCGGCGTCTCCGAGCGCACCATCTACCGCGACATCGACGAGCTGGGCGCGGCGGGCATCCCCGTCATCGGCGACCGCGGGCCCGGGGGCGGCTTCCGGCTGCTGGAGGGCTACCGCACGAAGCTCACGGGCCTCACGCCGGACGAGGCGGAGACGATGTTCCTGGTGGCCTGCCTGAGGCCGCGAACCAGCTGGGGCTGGGCGAAGCCTCGTCGCGGGCGGGCGGAAAGCTGCTCGCTTCGCTTCCCGGCACTTCCGCCGCCCTCGCCTCGCGCCTGGCCACGCGGTTTCTGGTCGACCCCGTGGACTGGTACCGCGCCGCCGATGCGGTGACGCACCTGCCCGCCCTCACGCGCGCCGTGCTCGACCAGCGCACGGTCGAGATGACCTACGAAAGCTGGACGGGCGTGAAGCGCCGCACCGTGGACCCCATCGGCCTCGTGCTGAAGGCGGGCACGTGGTACCTCGCGGGGCGCACGGGCACGCGGATGCTCACGTTCAAGGTGACCGGCATCCGCGACATGACGGTCCTCACCCGGACGTTCGCCTGGCCCGAGGGCTTCGACCTCGCGCGGCACTGGCGCGATTCGCTCCAGCGGTTCGAGGCGGGGCTGAGGCCGGGGACGGCGATACTGCGCCTCACGGCGGAGGGCCGGCGCCGGCTCGCGGAACTGGGGCGCTACGCCGCCGATGCCGTGGCTGCCGCAGCCAAGCCGGACCGCAAGGGCCGTGCGCGCGTCACGTTGCCGATCGAGAACCCGGAGCAGGCCGCGCGGCTCGTGCTCTCCCTCGGTGAAGAGGCCGAGGCGCTCGGGCCGCCCGAGGTTCGCGAAGCCGTGCGCGCGCTCGCCTCGCACATGGCGCGCATTCACCTTCCTGTCGACAAGGAGAAACGATGAGCACTTCCGCACCCTGGAGCAGCGGCCACGCCGAGATCCTCGCGGCCATCGCGGCGAACCCGCCCGACCGGCGCTTCCACTACCCCATCCGTCACGGGACGATGCGCGTCGGCATCTACGCGCCGCGCGGGGCGGACACGCAATCGCCGCACGACCAGGACGAGCTCTATCTCGTGATCCGCGGCACGGGCCATTTCGTGAAGAACGCGGAGCGGATCGCGTTCTCGCCTGGCGACGTGCTCTTCGTCGAAGCCGGCGCCACCCACCGCTTCGAGGATTTCTCCGACGATTTCGAGACCTGGGTGGTCTTCTGGGGGCCGAAGGGCGGGGAACGATGAGTTGATTCGTTTATCCTGTTCGTTCATCCCGCAAAGTGACTTCCCCATGATTCCGAGACACGCCACACCGGCGAACCGAGCACCATGAAACTCAACGACCAAGAGAAGGCCATGCTGGCCGGCGAACTGGGCCCCGTGCCCCAGCTCGCGATGCAGCACCAGGTGAAGGTGGGCACGTTCTTCGGGGCGGAGGACATGGTCCCCGTCACGCAGGCCCACATCATGGCCGATACCGAAAGCCTCGGAGAGGCGGGCGTGCGCTGGCTGGAGAAGCTGGCCGCCACCACCACGGGCGACCATACCGTGCGCATCCCCACCATCACGGACCCGCGCGGCACGGATTTCAGCAAGGCCAAGCAGCTTCGCCAGGCGGACTGGATGCTCGCCCTCGAGCGCCGCGCCATCGACGCCTTCGTGAAGCTGGGCGTCTCCATGACGGACACCTGCATCAACTACCAGACGATCCAGGCGCCCACGCGCGGCGAGCACGTGGCCTTCGGCGACACGGGCGTGGTCATCTACTCCAACAGCGTGTGCGGCGCGCGCAGCAACTTCGAGGGCGGCCCCTCGGCGCTCTCCGCGGGCATCACCGGGCGCACGCCGCGCTACGGCTATCACCTCGACGAACATCGCCGCGCCACCATCCACGTGCGCACGGACTGGACGCCCGTCACCCTCAACGACTGGGGCGCGCTCGGCGGCGTCATCGGCAAGCTCGCGGGCAACTACTGGGCCGTGCCGGTCGTGGAGGGGCTGGACCGCGCGCCCACCTCGGACGAGCTCAAGCACTTCGGCGCGGCCATGGCGAGTTTCGGCTCCTCCGCGTTGTTCCACCTCGTCGGCATCACGCCGGAGGCTTCGCGCCTCGAGGACGTGAAGGGCCACAACATGCATTACGTGCAGGTCTCCAAGGACGACGTGGTGGCCCTGCACAAGCACTACGCCGTGGAGAAGGACGTGGACGTGGTCGTGTTCTCCGCGCCGCAGCTTTCCTTGTACGAACTGCGCGCATTGGCGGAACTGTGCGAAGGGCGCAAGTTCAAGATCCCGCTGCTGGCCACCACCAGCCCGCAGGTGAAGCCGGATGCGGACCGCTTCGGCTACACCAAGCGCATCGAGGACGCGGGCGGCACCGTCTACTCCGGCATGTGCTTCTACCAGAGCTACGCGCGCGAGATCGCCGAGGCCAACGGCTGGAAGCGCCTCGCCACCAACAGCGCCAAGATCGTGAACATCCTGGGCGGCTACGGCTACGTGCCGATGCTCGCCACGATGGAGGAATGCGTCGCGGCGGCGGAGACGGGGAGGCTGGCATGAGCAAGCTCTATACCGCCCGTCACGCGATGGGTGCGAAGGTCACAGGCGAGGCGCTCGTCGCCAAGGACGGCTTCTCGGCGCGCTATGACCTCAACCGCATCGACGGCGTCTTCTCCCGGCCGGCGCACAAGCTGGCGGGGCAGTCGTATGTCGGCAAGGTTCTGGTGCTCGATACCGCCAAGGGCGGCGTCGCGAGCGCGTGGATGCTGCACGAGATGCAGTCGCGGGAGAAGGCGCCGCTCGCCATCGTGTTCAACACGGTGAACCCGATCCTGGCGCAGGGGGCGGCGCTGGGGGACATCACGATGCTGGCGGGGTTCGATGAGGACATCACCGCGGCGATCCCGCACGGCGCGCAGGTGGAGATCGATCCGGAGGCGAAGACCCTTCGCGTGCTCTAGGGGTCAGGAAGGTACGCTGGACAGGTCCGGCCGCTCCTCTTATGGTGGCCAGAACGAGTCAACAGGAACGACATGCCCCCCGTCTCCCGCCTCGGCCGGCAGATCGCCGAAGTCACCTCCGCCCTGGCCGCCATCGATGCGCCCTTCGCGTTGATCGGCGGCCTCGCGTTGGCAGCCCACAAGGTGGTCCGCGCCACGCAGGATGTCGACTTGTTGGTCGATGCGGACAAGGCCGACGCGATCGAGACGCGTCTCCTCTCGCTCGGTTATCGGTGCCTGCACCGCAGCGAGGATGCGGGCAACTACGTCCGGGGCCATGAGCGGCTCGACCTGCTCTACTCCCGCCGCCCCATCGCGCGCCTTCTGCTGTCCGAGGCCAACACCCTCGACACGGCATTCGGGAGCCTGCGCGTCATCGGGGCCGAAGGCCTCATCGGCTTCAAGCTGCAGGCCCTCGTGAACGATCCTTCGCGCACGCAGGATCTCGAGGACATCCGGGCGCTCCTGCGTGCCAACCGTGCCTCCCTCGACTTGGAGCGCGTCCGCGAGTACTTTCGGATTTTCGACCGCGAACCCCTGCTCGATGAACTCCTCCAAGACTCTCGCTGAAGCTCCCTTCGCGGCGAGCGCGGGAATTCAATCGCCTGCGATCGCCGAGCAGGATCCCTACCGCGCATTGGATGAGTTGATGGTCGTCGTGGAAGCGCTTTGTCCGGAATGGCCGCCTCGTCCGCTCTTCAAGGATGGCGGGCGCATGCTGCTGTAAAGGAAAGGTCACCATGGCGCGAAAATCCCCCGACCGGATGGCGAACGTGCCCCGGCACCTCGAAGGCGCCTGGAACCGCGCCTGGTTCGACCGCATGATCGGCGCGGAAATCGAACGGAGCGTCGCGGACCGTCAGCCGCTCACGCTCATCCTCCTCGACCTCGACCACTTCCGGGCGCTTAACGAGCAGCACGGCCGCGCAAAGGGCGACACGGTGCTCCAGGAAATCGTGCCCGTGATCCAGGGCCGCATCCGCGCCTCCGACCTGCTCTTCCGCTGGGGCGGCGAGGAGTTCGCGGTGCTCGCGAGCACGCGCGGCCACCGCGGCGCGCGCACCCTCGCGCAGGACCTGTGCCGCGCGGTCGAGTCGCACGACTTCACCATCGGCGAATCGGTCACCGTCAGCGCGGGCGTGGCCGAGCACCTCGTGGGCGAAGCGCCGGTCGACTGGCTCGAGCGACTCGATGCCGCGCTCGCCGAGGCCAAGTGGCAGGGCCGCAACCGCGTGGCCGTGGATGCGCGCGGCCAGTCGGACGACTGGGCGAAGGAGGCCCGCGGCGGCTTCCAGCGCTTCGACTGGCACGAGTCGAACGACAGCGGCGATCCCGACCTCGACCGCGAGCACCGGGAATGCTTCGCCCGCGCCAACGACCTCATGGATCGGCTGTCGGCGACGGGGGCAGGTCGCGAGGACCAGCTCGCCGCCATCGACGCCCTCCTCGAACACGCGGCCACGCATTTCGCGCAGGAGGAATCGGTGCTGGAGCGCAGCGGCTACGCGGACCTGCCGGAGCACGCACGGGTCCACGCGGGCCTGCTCACGCGCGCCCGCCGCGTCCGCGAAGACTTCGCCCTCGGCAAGGCGGGCGTGGCGGAGGTGGTGGAGTTCGTCGCGCGCGACATCGTCTCGCGCCACTTCTTCACCGTGGACCGGGCCTTCTTCCCGCTTCTCCCGCCCGCCGAAGCGACCCGCTGAAAGGGGCGATCGCCCGCGCAACGGGAGGCACTTGCCGTCTTCCGGGAGTTGGCGTAACTTTCGCGCTCCGGGATCCCCGCAGGCTCCCGGCTACAGGCGGTGTCCGAATCGCCCAAGCCCTGCGTCTTCACTGCTTGGGGCCTGCCATGGACACCGTCGACCCGCGTCACCCCCTCCTCGCCCTTCCCCGCCCGCTGCCGTTCGATCCCGCGTCGCTTCGCGGATTGTCGGAGAAGCTGCTCGCGAGCCATCACCGCAACAACTACACGGGCGCCGTGAAGCGCCTCAACGCCATCCGCACGCAGCTCGCGGCCCTGCCCTTCGCGAGCGCGCCGGGCTTCCAGCTGAACGGCCTCAAGCGCGAGGAGCTCGTCGCCGCCAACTCGATGCTGCTGCACGAGCTCTACTTCGGCAGCCTCGCCGGCGGGGGCACGGCGATGGAGCCGGCCATGGCGCTCGCGCTCGCGGCGGATTTCGGCGGCGTCGATCGCTGGCGCGAGGAATTCGTCGCCATGGGCAAGGCCCTGGGCGGCGGTTCGGGCTGGGTGCTGCTCGTCTTCCAGCCGCGCGAGGGCACGCTCGTGAACCAGTGGGCCGCGGACCACACGCATGCCCTGGCCGGCGGCGTACCGATCCTCGCCCTCGACATGTACGAGCACTCGTACCACCTGGACTTCGGCGCGGCCGCCGGGGACTACGTCGACGCTTTCATGGGGAACATCGACTGGGCCGCGGTGTACGCGCGCTACCAGGCAGCCGTGCACGACGCGAGCGAGCCCTTCGCGGCCGGACACGAGGACGTGGCGAACGCGACCGTGCTCGACGTGCGCCGCGCCGCCGTGTTCGAGCAGGCGAAGGATTTGCTGCCCGGCGCGCAGTGGCGCGACCCCGCGCTCGTCACCGACTGGTCCGCCTTGCTTCCGAAGGACCGCGAGGTGGTCGTCTACTGCGTGTACGGCCACGAAGTCGGGCGGGCGACGGCGATGCGTCTTCGCTCGGCCGGCATCGACGCGAAATTCCTGCGCGGCGGCTTCGACGGCTGGAAGAACGCCGGCCTCGCGCTGGCCCCGAAAGGAGAATCCCGATGAAATGGATCACCCGCGAACGCCCCAAGATCGACCGCATCGCCTGCCCGTGGCTCATCCGGCGCTTCATCGACCCGGAGGCCGAATTCCTCTACGTGCCTTCGGGCGACGTCATGCGCATCGCGAAGGAAACGGGCGCGACGCCCTACGACGTGCCGGGCGTCGAGATGAGCCACGTGGGGGATCTGTGCAGCTTCGATGCCTTCATCGGCAAGTACCGGCTCGACGATCCGTCGCTCGCGGCGCTCGCGGCGATCGTGCGCGGGGCGGATACCGGCAAGCCGGAACTCACGCCGCAATCGCCCGGGCTGCTCGCCATTTCGCTGGGGCTCTCGGTCAACTACCCGGACGACCACGAGATGCTCGAGGCCGGGATGGTGATTTACGACGCGCTGTATTCGTGGATCAGTGCGGCGAGGCAGGAGGTGCACAACGCGGACCTGTTCCGGCCCCGCGGATCGGGCCCTTCCTGAGCGCGGCGGCGGCGACACGCGGCTTCCGCGAGCCCTCGCCCCGACGCCGGACCCACTCCGCCGCCAGCCCCGCCGCCCCCACCACGAACGGCAGCGCCAGCAGGAAGGCGAAATCCGCCGGCAGCGCCTGCAGCCAATCGATCAGTTCCCGTATACGGTCCATGTCACGGCCCTCCTTGCTCGAGGTGTGCCTTACAGCAGCTTGAAGAAGAGGATCGCCACGAGCGTGGGCACCAGCGCCGCCGTGAAGAGCCCCCAGGGGTGGATCGATTCGTCGGAGAAGTGCCCGCGCAGGATGGCGAACCCGGCCGGGTTGGGCGCGTTGGCGATCACCGTGAGCCCGCCGCCCGTCACCGCACCGGCCACGAGCGAGTACTTGAACTCGTCGCTCAGGCCGTCCACGAGCGAACCCAGGTAGGTGAGCGCCGCGTTGTCCGTGATGGCCGTGAGCGCCGTCGCGCCGTAGAACACCGCGTCCGCGTTCATGCTGCGCAGCAGCGGCGCGAGCCACCACTGCTGCAGCCCGCCCAGCACCACCAGGCCCGCGAGGAAGTAGCCCACCAGCAGCCCCTCGCGCAGGATGATGCGGTCCTGGTACTGGGGATAGGCCGTGGCGAATCCCAGGAAGAGCAGCAGCAGGCCCAGGAAGAACACCGGGTGGTGCGCGAACGCGACGACCGTCGCGAGGAGCACCAGGTGCAGGCCGAGGACCATGCGCGGCAGCGACGGCCGGACGGGCTCGGGCGCCAGGGTGAGGGCCGTGAGCTCCCGGCGGAAGAACATCGTGACGATCGCGGCGTTGATGAACACGGCCGCCGCCGCGCGCCACCCGAAGGTGGCGAACATGAACGCGCTGTCCCACCCCCACGTGCTCGCGACCATCAGCACCGGCGGCGCGGCGAAGCTCGTGAGCGTGCCCCCGATGGAGATGTTGACGAAGAGCGTGCCCACCGTGGCGTAGCGAAGCCGCGCCGAGAGCTTCGCGGCGAAGAACCGGTCGCGCAGGATGAGCGCGGCGAGCGTCATGGCCGCCGGCTCCGTGATCAGCGAACCCAGGAGCGGCACGAAGGCGAGGAGCGCGAAGTACATCGCCTGGGGCGAGGCGAGCGGCAGGTACCGCGCCACCGTCCGGGTGGTGGACGAGGCGATCTCGATGATCGGCCGGCTTCCCGCGATCACCATGATCGCGAAGACGAAGAGCGGCTCGGTGAAGTTGCGCGAGTCGAGGTACTGCGTGGCCGATTCCTTGCCCGCGATGAAGATCATCGCCAGGATCAGCACGCCCGCCCAGGCGCCGAACACGATCTCCACCTCGCCCAGCAGGTGCCAGATGCCCGCGTGGTCCGGCGTGCGGTGCGCCAGCCGCTCGAAGTACTTGGTGGAAAAGGTGTGCACCAGCGCGAGCGCGAAGACCACCGCGCCGATGCTCTGCAGGAGGGTCGGGCCGGTCATGGGGCGTCCCGTCGCCCGTCGCGGGCCTGGCGTTCGATCTCGTCGCGCAGCGCGCGCCGCGTGCGCCGCCAGTAGAACGGCCCGGCGAAGGCGAGGACCAGCGGCACGGCCACGAGCGCGTTGGCGAGGCTCGCGCCGACGATCCCCGGCAAGGCGGCGGCGATGCCCTTCGAGGCCCAGGCGACCAGCACGACGGCCGCGCCCAGCCCCGCCAGCTCGATCCAGTCGAAGGGCTGGTGGCGGGCGCGCAGGAGGAGCTCCGGCCGCCGTTCCGGCGCGATGCGGTGAAGCTCCGGATAGAGAAGCAACGAAGGGGAGGTCACCCTCCGGAGGGTAGCGAGCCCGCGCCTCCCCGGAAATTGGCGGCTTCCCGTACGGGGTTTCCCGTAGGGTCAGCCCCGGTTCAGCTGCCGCAGGAGGTCGACGACGTTGCGCGCGCCGAGCTTGTCGAGGATGCGCGCCTTGTGCACTTCCACCGTGCGCGGGCTGATGCCGAGCTTCGCGCCCACGTCCCGGTTGTGCAATCCGAGGAGCAACTGGTCGAGCACCTCGCGTTCGCGGGCCGAAAGCGCCTCGAGCCGGCGCTGGCGTTGCCCTTCCTCGCCCGTCGTCACCAGCCGCTCGCGCTCGCGCTGGAAGACGGCCTCCACGGTCGAGACCAGTTGCTGCGCGTCGAAAGGCTTCTCGAGGAAATCCACGGCCTCGTTGCGGAAGGCGTCGCGCGCCGAGGCGACGTCGCCGTGCCCCGTGACGATCACCACGGGCAGCCGCACGCCCTCGGCCTTGAGGTGCCTGAGGAGCGCGAGCCCGTCCATGCCGGGCATGCGGATGTCCACGATCGCGCAGCCGGCCCAGTCGGGCTTCGCGGCGGCGAGAAAATCCTCCGCGCTCGCGAAGGCCGCCGCGCGGTGGCCGCGCAGGCTGAGCAGCAGCACGAGCGAATCGCGGATGGCCGCGTCGTCGTCGACGACGTAGGCCGCGAGCGAAGGCGCGCTCTCACTCATCGGGCGCATCCCCCACGGGCAGGGAGAAATGGAAGGCCGCGCCGGGGCCGGGCTCCATCCAGAGCCGCCCGCCGTGGGCCTCGATGATGGACCGGCAGATGACGAGGCCCATGCCCATGCCCGACGGGCTGCTGGTGGCGAGCGGCTCGAACAGGCGCTCGCGCATCGCGGGCGCGATGCCCGGCCCGCTGTCGCGGACGGTCGCGACGATCGAATCGGCCTGCACGCGCAGGCCGATGTCGATGCGACGCGGGCCGTCGAACGACTTCAGCGCCTCGAACGCGTTGGCGAGGAGGTTGCGCAGGACGATCTCGACCTGCATCGGGTCGGCGAGCACCGCGGGCGCATCCCCGATGGCGAGGCGCAGCTCGATCCCCTGCACGGCCGCCGGGTCGCGGTGCGCGTCGACGAGGCGAAGGAGCAGCCGGTCCAGGCGCGTGGGCTTCAGGTCGATGGCGCCGATGCGGAAGAAGTCGCGCATGCGCCGCACCACCTCGCCCGAACGGCGCGCCTCGCGCTCGAGCCCGTCGAGGACGCCCTGCATCCGACCGGGCGGCGCATCCGGCGCATCCGCCACCTGCCGCGCGCTCGAGGCGTAGGCCATGAGGGCGGTGAGGGGCTGGTTCAGTTCGTGGGCCATCGCCGCCGCCATGCGTCCCGCGGCCGCGAGCTTGAGCGAATCGCGCAGCTCCTCGCCCAGGCGCGTGCGCTCGTCCACGGTGGCGCCCAGGAGCAGCCCGGTGACCGCGATGGCGATCATCACGGCCTGCAGGTCGTAGACCACCGGCGTGGGATACGCCGCGTCGAAGATGGCGACGACGACGCCGGCCTGGATGAGCCCGATGGCGACGCTCGAGCCCGCCAGGCCGTGGCGCGTGGCGACCCACACCACCGGCAGGAAGAGCACGTAGAAGTACTTGATGTGGTCTTCCGGCGCGCCGTGTAACGCCCACCAGAGCATCGCCGCGATGGCCGCGAGCTGCACGAGGGCCACGCCGTCCCCGGCCATGTGCCGCATCGCGGCGCGCTGGCGCGGGTCGGCCAGCGCGAGAATGAGCGGCAGCGTCACCACGACGCCCACCCCGTTGCCGATCCAGAACTGCAGCAGCGCGGCCGGCGCATCCGTGATGCGCGCGGCCCCCTGCGCCGCGAGCGTGCCGATGTGGATGCCTCCCGTGAAGAGCATCCCCGCGGCCACCCCGGCGAAGAGGCGGTAGAGGTCCCCCGGAGCCGCCATCGGGAAGCGCGGGCCGTGCCGGCCGACGAGCCACTGCGCGGTCGTCGCGAAACCCAGCGACAGGGCCAGGGACGAGAGCACGATGGCGGGCATGTCCCCGGCATCGGTGCCGCGCACGAGCAGCTCCGAGGCCACGACCGCGACGAACACCGCCGGCAGCCACCGCTGGCCGAAGAACATGAGCATCGCGATGGCGAAGGCCGGCTGCGGGTTCCACGGCGTCACGCCGAAGGCGTTGGTCGCGTGGATGTAGCTCAGCCAGTCGAGGAAGATGTAGAGCGCCGTGAAGGCGACGAACCTCGCGGCCGTGACCCCGGCCCCGGGTGCGGGCAGGGGGGCGGACGCGTGCAGGCGGTCCCGGAGGTAGGTCGTGGCCATGGCGGGATTGTCCGGCCAAGAGCGCGATTCCTCCAAGCCCCGGATGATGCCGGCGCGGCGCGCCGCCCCCCATCCGGCAAGGTCACGGCACCGCGAACACCTCCACGATCGCGACGCCCGTGACGCCACCGGCGCCGGTGACGATGGCGGTGTAGGCGCCCGGGGTGAGCGTGAGCCGGATCGCCGACTCGAACCCGTGCGCCGGCGCGAACCCGGCGGCCTGGATGGCCGCGGCATCGGGCCCGTCCTGCCAGTTGTCGTTCGCGGCGATCTGCGTCGCGCCCGCGAAGAGCTGCAGCAGCGGGTTGGCGAGCACGCCCGGCACGCCCGCATCGGCGAGCGAGGGCCCGCGCGCGCGGACGATCACCGTCTGCGGCCCCGCGCCCTGGATGATGAAGCCGCCGATCATCACGTTCTCGCCCGTGAGCACGGCCCCGCGCGTCGAGATGTTGACGAGCGGCACCTGCGGCAGGTCCACCTCGAAGATCTCGACGATGCCCACGCCCGTGCCGCCGCCCGTGCCCGTGACGATGGCCGTGTAGGCGCCCGGCGCGAGCGTCGCGAGGATCGCCGACTCGAAGTCGTTGTCCGGCGCGAAGCCCGAGGCCGCGAGCGCCGCCTGGTTGGCCGCCTCGCGCCAGTTGTCGTTCGCCGCCACCTGCGTCGCCCCGGAGAAGAGCTGCAGCAGCGGGTTGGCGAGCGGATTGGCGATGCCGAACGCCGCGAGGCTGGGGCCGCGCGCGCGCACCACCACGGTCTTGGCTTGCGTGCCGCCGATGATGAAGCCGCCGATCATCACGTTGTCGCCCGTGAGCACCTGCAGGCGGGTCGAGATGTTGCCCAGGCGCGGAATGACGGTAGCCGGCGCGATCGCGAAGGACTGCGTCGCCTGCGGGGCGGCCTCGTACTCGGCGTTGCCCGCCTGGTTGGCCGCGAGGGTGCACGTGCCCGTCGCGATGCCGGTCACGGTGCTCCCGGCGATCGCGCAGGTGCCCGGCGACTGGCTCGTGATGACCACGGGGTTGCCCGAGGCGCCGCCGGTGGCGCTGGCGGTGCCCGTGGTGCCCACGGCGACCGAAGGCGCCGCGCCGAAGACGATGGCCTGCGTGGCTTTCGCGCGCGTCACGGCGAGCGTGTAGGTGTTCGTGGCGCTGCCGTCGCGCGAGGTGACGACGATCGCGATGATGTTGGCGCCCGGGACGAGGGCGATGGCGGGCGACGATCCGCCGCTCGCGACGGCCGTGCCGTTCACGGTGATGCCGGCCTGCGGGTCCGTCGCCGTCACCGTCAGGGCGAGCGACGTCACGGCGTAGGCGACGTTCACCGCGTACGCCGGGGTGCCGGAGGCGAAGGCGGGCACGAGCGTCCCGGCGTTCGTCGCGAGCCCGGATAGCGTCGCCGTCGTCGCGAGGATGCTCACCGGGACCGTGTACGCCGCCGTCCCGTGGTACGGGCCGGGGAAGGGGCTCGAATCCGTGGCCGTGACGGTGAAGTCGAAGGCGCCCACGGCGGTGGGCGTTCCGGCCAGCTCGCCGGAAATCGACAGCGAAAGCCCCACCGGCAGCGTGCCGGCCGTCACCGTGAAGGCATGCGGGCCGACGCCGCCGCTCGCCGCCAGCGCCTGCGTGTACGGCAGCGCGAATGCCGCGGCCGGCAGGCTCGCCGGCGAGATCGCCACCGTCACGTCGTCGTCGAGGATCGTGCCCGTCGCGCTCGCGGATGCACCCACCGTGTAGCCCGTTCCCGCGAGCACGGTGAGGATCGCCGTCTCGTTCGATTCCGGCGCCGTGTCGGCCGTGGGGTCGATCACGATCGTGGCGGACGTGGCGCCCGAGGGGATCGTCACCGTGGCCACGCCGCCGGTGTAGTCGTCACCCGCGCCGGCCGTGCCCCCCGTGCCGATGTTCACCACCGTCGCCGCGGCGAGGCTCGCGCTTCGCGTGACGGTGTAGACCAGGTTCGCCGCGCCGTCCTCCGCCACCGAAGCCGGCGAGACCGCGATCGTCACCTCGGGCGGCGGGCTCACCGTCATCGTGAACGGCTCGATCTCGAAATAGGTGCCCGGGCCGGTGCTCGAATCGGCCACGCGCAGCATCGCCAGGAAAGATCCCGCCGCGGTGGCGGTGCCGGAAAGCTGGCCCGCGCTCGTGAGCCCGGTGCCGGGAGGCAGGGCGCCGCTGTCCACCGTGACCGTGGCGGGTGCGACCCCACCCGAGACCGAGATCGCCTGCGCGAATGCCACGCCCTGGATCACCGTGATCGCGGCGGGCGCGATGGCAAGGCTGGGGTTCTGCACCGTGCCCGCGTAACCCTTCTGGGTGGACTGGTTGAAGGCGTCTTCCGCGATGACGCTGAACGCGAAGGCGCCTCGCCGCGTGGGCGTGCCGGAAAGCACGCCGTCCGCCGTGAGGGCGAGCCCCGGCGGCAGCGTGCTGCCCGCCTCGAGGGCGAAGGCGTAAGGGGCCGTCCCGCCGGAGGCCGACAGCACCTGCGAGAACGGCGTGCCGGCCACGAAGGGCGGCAGCTGCCCCGGCGTCACGACCACGGGGTAAGGCCCGGGCACGATGGAAACGCGGAAGGTGACCACGCCGAGGAAGTTGTCCTCCAGCAGCACCGTGTCGCTCGTGGCCTCGTCGCCGCCGTGCGCGTAGGTGACCCGCTGCACGCCGAAGGCATTGGGGCCGATGAAGGCAGTGCCGTGCGCGGCGAACGGGGCGATGGGCCCGCTCATGCCGCCATCGGGCGCGCCGTCGCACAGGCTCATGTCGAGGGTGATCGAGCCGCCGCGGGGCACCGTGGCGGTGAGCAGCGGGCAGATCGTCGAGGGGGCCGCGTGGGCGAACGGCAGGACGCACGCGGCGAGCAGCACCAGCCCGAAGGCGAAGAGCAACACCCACCGGGTGAAACGTCCGACACGCGCCGTTGCCGCTGCCACAGTGCCCTCCTTGACGGAATGCACTTTCGATCCAGTATTTCAGCGATCGACGGTGCGCGTAAGCGGCTTTTGGGGACATAAGGTCACTAGCCAACTTCCGTCCACCGGTTCACAGTGAATGCAGCACCGTCGATTCATCGGGTACGGCGCCGGAGGGAAAGCGCGGCATGAGCGACTTCTACATCGGGCAGGTGCTGTTGGGGGGGTTCAACTTCGCGCCGAAGAATTTCGCGACGTGCAGCGGCCAGGTCGTGACCATCGCCCAGAACACGGCCCTCTTCTCCCTGCTGGGCACGCAGTTCGGCGGCAACGGCTCCACCACGTTCGCGCTGCCGGACCTGCGCGGGCGCACGCCGGTCGGCTTTTCCCTTCCGCTGTCGATGCCGGTCGGGCAGGCCGGCGGCGCGGAAAGCGTCACGCTCGCGGCGAATCAGCTCCCGTTTCACTTCCACCGGGTGAACGCCTCCACGGCGCCCGGCGACAATCGCGTTCCGGTCGGCGGGGTGCACGCCGCCGGCACCCACGCGGGTTCGCCGGTCAACCTGTACGGCCCGATGAGCAACGCCGTGCCGCTGCACGAGCAGTCGCTCGGGATCGCCGGAAGCGGCCAGGCCCACCCCAACATGCAACCCTACGCGGTGATCAACTTCTGCATCGCGCTCGCCGGGCTCTACCCCTTGCGCCCATGACGAACCCATGAACGGGCCGGTCGATCGATGAGCTTCCCCTACCTCGGCGAGATCCGCCTCTTCGCTTTCGGCCGCACGCCGGAAGGCTGGTTTTCCTGCGAAGGCAGCCTGCTGCCGATCTCGAGCTACGAAGCCCTCTACAACCTGATCGGCACCACCTACGGCGGCGACGGGGTGACGACCTTCGGCGTGCCGGACCTGCGCGGCCGCGTGCCGGTGAGCCAGGGCCAGGGGCCGTTGCTGACCCATCGCCAGATGGGCGAAAAGGACGGCACGGATGCCGTCACCCTCACGACCGCGCAGATTCCCGCGCACCGGCACGCGCTCGCCGCCACGACGGCCACCGCCACCAGCGCCACGCCGGGCCCCACGCTCGCCCCCGGCACCGTGAGCGGCGACACCTTCTACGCCACGGACATCGTGAACGCCACGGCCATCGCGCTCGCGATGCCGGCGATCTCCCCGGCCGGCGGCGGCCAGCCGCATGCCAACACCATGCCGACGCTGGCGATGCACTACTGCATCGCCCTGAACGGCGTCTACCCCCCCCAGAACTGACGGCCATGGGCGATCCCTACATCGGCGAAGTCCAGATCTTCGGTTTCAACTTCAACCCCCCGGATTGGGCCTTCTGCAACGGCGCCGCGATCCCGATCGCGCAGGCGTCGGCGCTCTTCTCGCTCATCGGCGTCGATTACGGCGGGAACGGCACCACCTACTTCAACCTGCCGAACCTCGCCGGGCGGGCCGCCTGCGGCCAGGGCTACGGGCCGGGCCTCGCGCCCCGCACCCTCGGGCAGTTCTTCGGCACCGATACCGTGACGCTCTCGCCGGAGCACATGCCCGCCCACACGCACGCGCTCAACGCGTGGTCCAACCCCGACCCGGCCAAGCGCGTCGCGGCGCCCACGCCCGGCGGGGCGCTCGCGTTCCTGGATTCCGCCACCGCGGCGAAATCCTTTCGCGCCGCCGTGCCCGACACGGCGCTGCACCCGGCGATGGTCGGATCGAACGGGCAGGACAGCGTGGCGCACGAGAATCGCCAGCCGTACCTCGCCCTGAATTTCTGCATCGCCCTCTCCGGAATCTATCCGCCCTTCTATTGAGGCAAGGCGGCCATGAGTCCGACGGCCTTCCCGACCCCGCATGCGATCGAACTGCCCGTCCGGCACGCCCTGTTCGCCGCCACCTGGCGGCTGCGCGGCGCGCGCGGCACGGATGAACCGGCCCTGCGCGCGCTCTACGCCAGCACGCGCGAAGACGAACTGGCCGCGGCCCCCTGGCCCCCGGCCGTCACCGCGGCCTTCCTCGACCATCAGTTCGCGTTGCAGCACCACCACTACGTCACGCACTTTCCCGAAGCGGACTTCCTCGTGATCGAGTCGCCGGACGGCATCGCGGGGCGCCTGTATCGCGAGCGCGTGCCGGAGGGCGCACCCGCCGGCGAATGCGACGCGGTGATCGACGTGTGCCTGCTGCCCGCGTGGCGCCGGCGGGGCGTGGGCACGTCGCTGCTGCGCGCGGTCATGGAAGAGGCGACCGGGCGCGGGCGAGGCGTCGCGCTGCAGGTGCTCGCGCGGAACGACGGCGCGCGCCGGCTCTACGAGCGGCTGGGGTTCGCGGTGAGCGCGACGAACGGCGCGCACCTCGCGATGCGTTGGCGCGCGGCGCCGGGCTAGCCGAAGACCGCCTGGTAGAGGAACCCGCCCCGTTCCATCGCCACGGGCACGAGGAAGATGCCCACCTCGCCCAGCCGCCCGTGCCGCATCCGGTAGGTCTGCTGCGGCAGCACCACGGCCGCGGTGTTGCGAAAGAGCAGCGAGAACGGCGAGCGAAAGCCCGCCGGTGCACGGGCCGGCAGGCTCCGCGCCTCGACCAGCTGGAAATCGACGGTGCCGTCGTCCAGCTGCGCGACGAACGTCTCGTTCACGCAGCCCGTGAAGTGATCGACCGTGAGCAGTTGCAAGGGGGCCTTCCGTCGCGCGATCAGGCGACGGGCGCGACGCGGATCGAGAGGGCGTCGAAGTACCCGGCCGCCGGCCCGGCAAGCGGCGAACGCTCGTCGCCGCTGTGAACGAGCCCCGCGGCATCCACGGGCGAGCGGTCCCGGCGGGCGAAGGCGAGCACGTAATGCCCCGGCGAAAGGCGCGCGTGCTCCCCGATCGCGATTCGGCACGATTCGTCGTGGCGCACCGTGTCGCCCGCGACGCGATAGACCACCTCCAGGCGGCGCAGGGCCTCGCGCCCCGCGACGAAGCGCGCGCAGTCCGTGCGGCTCGGCACCGGGCCCGCGGCGTAGCGCCACGCGACGTAGGGCACGGCGGATCCTTCCCCCGCGCCGAACATCGCGCGCACCTCGAGGCTGTCGAAGGCCTCGAGGCCATCCCCGGCCTGCAGGCCGTCGACGACGATCTCCATCACGGAATCCGCGCAGTCGGCGCACGGCGCCCGGGAGAGCGGGACGAAAGGCGTACCCGCCTTCGCCTCGCGGGCGACGAGGAGGAAGAACCGGGGAGGATCGGCGACCGCCACCGCCGCGCGGGCGAGAGGGGCTGTCGCGAGGCCGGCCAGGACACCGGCCGAACCGAGGAATCGCCGTCGTTTCATGGCATGCGGGCCTCCTTGCCTTCCAGTGTCCGGCGCGCGCGCCGCGGCACCGTGACGGGTATCAAGGGAGGATCGAATATCGCCCGCTACTTCATCCGGTAGCCCGCATGGCAGGCCACGCACTGCGCCGTCACGGCGGCCAGGGCGCCGAGCGCCGGCTTCACGTCGCCCGTCACGCCCGCGTTCGTCGCTTCCACGGCGAAGCGGCTGGCGCTCCGGTGCATCTGCGTGCCGACGGCCTGCATGCCCTCGGGCATGAACTTCGCCACGTCGTGCGCGCCGTGGGCCTCGAGGGACGTCATGCCCAGGCGCGTCTCGGCGACTTGCGAGGCCTTGTCGTACGCGCCCGTGGCGAGCGCCTGCTGGATCTCCTGCAGGGCGAGCAGGTGATCGCGCATGTTGGCGAGGGTGTGCGTGCGAAGCGGTTCGGGAAAATCCACGGCGACGCGCGCATCCGGAGCGGGTGCGGCGTGGCCGGCGTGGTCGTGGCCGGGCCCGGCGGCGCAGCCCGCGGCGAGGACGGCGATGAACGAGAGGGCGAAACGGGCATTCACGGACAGTCCTTGCAGGATTTCCAAGGCGTCGAGCGTAACCGCGAAGCGCCCCCGCCCGCTATCATCGGCCCTTCATGAACGCCCCCGCCGCCACGCGCAACCGCTACGACCTCGCCGAGCTTTCCGGCGCGTTCGGCGACCTGGGCACGCTCGTTCCCTTCCTGGTGGCCTATCTCGCCGTCGTGAAGATGGACCCGGTGGGCGTGCTGCTGGGCTTCGGCGGCGCGATGGTCGCCACGGGCCTGTGGTACCGCACGCCCTTCCCCGTGCAGCCGATGAAGGCCATCGGCGCCGCGGCCGCCACGCAAGCCGCGGGCATCGCCGCGGTGACGCCCGCGATGGTGGTGGGCTCGGGCCTCGTCACCGCCGTCATCTGGCTCGTGCTCGGCGCCACCGGCCTCGCGAAGAAGGTAGCGGAATGGATTCCGCGGCCCGCCTTGCTCGGCGTCGTCCTGGGCCTGGGCTTCAGCTTCATGCTCGAGGGCATCCGCTTCATGTCGGCCGGCGTGTGGGTGGCCGCGCCGCTCCTCGCCTTCGCGCTCCTCGCCAACGCGCGCCTCGCCGTGATGCCGATCCTGCTCGTCGCCGGGGCCATCCTCGCCGTCGTGCAGGATCCGGCCGTCGCGCAGCAGCTCGCCGCCGTGCGTCCGGGGTTCAGGCTGCCGGCCTTCGCCTGGCCCACCCTCACGCCGAACGACCTGTGGCTGGGCGCTGTGCTCCTCGCCCTGCCGCAGCTGCCGCTTACTTTCGGCAACGCCCTCCTCGCCATCAAGGACGAGAACAACCGCCACTTCCCCGACCGGCCCGTGGCCGAGCGCGGCATCGCGATTTCCACCGGCCTCGCCAACGCCTGGACGAGCTCGGTGGGCGGCGTACCCGTGTGCCACGGCGCGGGCGGCATGGCCGGGCACATGAAGTTCGGCGCGCGCACGGGCGGGGCCACGGTGATGGTGGGCGCGCTGCTGCTGGTGCTGGGGCTCTTCTTCGCCGATTCCGTGGGCGTGCTGCTGCGGCTCTTTCCGCCGCCCGTGCTGGGCGTCATCCTGTTCCTCGCCGGGGCGGAACTCGCGCTCTCCAGCCGCGAATCGGGCAACGAGCGCGTGGGCCGCTTCGTGCTCCTCACGACGGCCGCCTTCACCGTCATCCACGTGGGCGTGGCCGTCCTCTTCGGCATCGCGGCCTACCACGCCTCGAAGCGCGGCTGGCTGCGGCCGTAGCGCGCCGGGGGAGGTTCAGCCCGAAGCGCGCATCTGCCGCATGCGCCGCCACAGCGTCACGCGGCTGATGCCCAGGCGCTCCGCGGCGATCGCCACGCGCCCGCCGGATCGCTCGAGCGCCTCGCGCACGCGATCCTCCTCGCCGGAGATCTCGAAGCGGCTCGCCACGATCGGCGCGTCCTCCAGCAGCCCGTTCACGTGCTTCGCGCTCAGGGTGCCCGAGCGCACGGTTGCGGCCACGCGCGCCATGGCGTTCTGCAGCTCGCGCACGTTGCCCGGCCATTCGTGCTGCTCGAGCGCGCGCACCGCCGAGGGCGCGAGCTTCGGCCCCTCGCCCGAGCGGTGGGACTGCGCGAGGAACTTCGCGGCCAGCATCGCGATGTCCTCGCGGCGGTGGCGAAGGGCCGGCAAGCGTAGCTGCAGCACGTCCAGCCGGTAGTAGAGGTCGTCGCGGAAGCGGCCGTCGGCGACGAGCTTGCGCAGGTTCTTGTTGGTGGCGGCCACGACGCGCACGTCCACCGGGATCACCTGGTCGCTGCCCAGGCGCATCACCTTCTTTTCCTGCAGCACGCGCAGGAGCCGGCCCTGCGTGGTCGGGTCCATCTCGGCGATCTCGTCCAGGAAGATCGTGCCGCCGTGGGCCAGCTCGAAGAGGCCCGCCTTGCCCTTGGGGCTCGCGCCCGTGAAGGCGCCGGGCACGTAGCCGAAGAGCTCGCTCTCGAGCAGGCCGCCCGGAAGCGCCGCGCAGTTCACCGCGACGAACGCGCCCTCGCGCCGCGGGCTCGCGTTGTGGATGCCCTGCGCGAAGAGCTCCTTGCCCGTGCCCGTCTCGCCCTGGACGAGCACCGTGTCCTGCGTGAGGGCGAAGGCCTCCGCGAGCCCGACCGCCTCGCGAAGCGCGGGGCTCTTGCCCAGGATGTCCGCGAAGCGCGCCGTGGCGACGTGGCCCGTGGCGAGGATGCGCTTGCGCACGGAAGCCTCCAGCCGCTGGATCTGGCGCACGTCGTGGAAGGTGGCGAGCGCGCCCACCGTCTCGCCATCGACGCGGATGGGGATCGTGTCGCACACCAGGTCCTGGTCGAAGAGGCGCTCGACGCGCCCTTCCTCGCCCTCGCCGCTCGCGAGCACCTGCTCGAGCGCGAGCCGCGGCCAGAGCACGGCGACGGGCCGGCCGATGGCGTCCTCCTCGCCGACGCGCAGCATGCGCGCGGCGCGCGGGTTGATCACGGTGACGATCCCCTCGCGGTCCACGGCCAGCACGCCGTTCTCGCTGCCGGTGACCACGGCCCGCAGCAGCTGCCCCTTGGCGCGCTCCACCGCGCGTGCTCGGACGATGCGCTTGGCCTCGTCCACCGCCGCGAGGATGCCCTGGGCCACCGCCTCCACGGGCTGGCAGGCCATGCCCATGTTCCGCGCGATCTCCGCGGTGATGTAGCCGCCGACGATGATGCCGGCCCCCTCGTCGCGGGCCTGTTCGACCGCGGGCGCGATGTCTTCCTCCCGGTGCAGCTCGTGCAGCGTGACCGTGACGCCCAGCATGTGGCCGATCTCGAGCGCCCCCGCCGACATGGGCGGGAAGGCGACGACCGCGATGTGCCGCGACTTGGCCCTCGCCTTGTGGATCGCGGTCATCAGGGTGACGGCGGAGGTGGAGATGTCCACCACGGAAAGATCCGGCAGCCGGCTCGCGACCAGCCGCGCCGTGGCGCCGCGGGAGATGACCACTTCCACGCCCTCCGCCATGAGGCCGCGGGCGACGTCCACGGCCTCTCCCATGAGGCCCTTGGTGATGCGCACGTCCTCGTGGCGCCCCTTCAGGGTTTCACGGGCCAGTTCGAGCATTCCTGCGTCGAGGGAGAGCAAGGCGATCGAGGCCATGGGGCTTCCGGATTGAAACGCGGCGAAACGCGATGAAACGGATTGGAACACGGGCGTTTCTCGCGCCGACTGCGCCAGATCAAATGACTGATTCGATGCGTGATTTTTTCTGGCCCGCTTCGTGCAGGACTCCAGTCGACCGGGCGTGCGGCGCCATCCAGGCCCACCCCGCTAGGGATCGAACCACCAAGGAGCCAAGAAGATGAAACTCGACTGGAAAGCCGTCGCACCGCTCGCACTGGGCGCGATCATTTATTTCTCACCCGCGCCCGCGGGCCTGGAGCCGATCGCGTGGAATTATTTCGCGCTGTTCGTCACCGTCATCGCCGGCCTGATCCTGGAGCCCATTCCGGCCGCGGCCATCGGCCTCATCGGCGTCACCTTCGCCTCGGCGATGATGATGGTGCCCGGCAAGGCCGGCGCGCCGGTCGTGCTCGCCGACGGGCTGAAGTTCGCCCTGGGCGGCTTCTCGAACGGCGTGGTGTGGCTCATCTTCACGGCCTACATGTTCTCGCTGGGCTACGAGAAGACGGGCCTGGGCAAGCGCATCTCGCTGCTGCTCATCAAGGCCCTGGGCAAGAAGACGCTGGGCCTGGGCTACGCGGTCGCGTTCGCCGACCTCGCGCTCGCGCCGTTCACGCCCTCCAACACCGCGAGAAGCGGCGGCATCATCTTCCCGATCATCAAGAACATCCCGCCGCTCTACGGCAGCACGCCCGAGTCGGGCCGCCGCAAGATCGGCAGCTACCTGATGTGGACGGCGATGGCGACCACCTGCGTGACGAGCAGCATGTTCCTCACCGCGCTCGCCCCGAACCTGCTCGCGATCGACATCCTGCAGAAGACGACGAAGCTCACCGTCGACTGGACCGAATGGTTCGTCGCCATGGCGCCGGCGTGCATCATCCTGTTCCTGCTCGTGCCCTGGCTCGTCTACGTGATCTACCCGCCCGAAGTGAAGGAAAGCGCCGACGCGCCGAAGTGGGCCGGGAGCGAGCTGGAGAAGATGGGCAAGGTCACGCGGCCCGAGTACACCATGGGCGGGCTCGCCGTGATGGCGCTGCTGCTGTGGATCTTCGGCGGCAAGCGCTTCGACGCGACCACCGTCGCCCTCATGGGCCTGTGCCTGATGATCCTCACCCGCGTCATCAGCTGGGAAGACGTGATCGCCCACAAGACCGCGTGGAACGTGCTGGTGTGGTTCGCCACGCTCGTCGCGCTGGCCGGGGGGCTGGCCAACGTCGGGTTCCTCGCGTGGTTCGCCAAGGCGATGGCCGCCTCGATGGCCGGCCTGTCCGTGGGCTCGCTCATCATCGGGTTCGTGCTCATCTTCTACTTCGTGCACTACATGTTCGCCGCGCTCACGGCGCACACCACGGCCCTCATGCCCGTGATGCTCGCCACCGCGATGGCCGTGCCCGACATGCCGATGAAGACCATGGGCCTGCTGCTCTTCGGCACCCTCGGCCTCATGGGCATCCTCACCCCGTACGCCACGGGCCCGAGCCCGATCTACTACGGCTGCGGTTACATCAGCCGCAAGGAATACTGGACGCTCGGCGCCGTCTTCGGCGTGATCTTCATCGCCGTGTTCCTGGGCGTCACCTACCCGTACCTGATGTTCATGGGCAAGGCCTGAGCTCTCCCGGGGTGGCGCACCCGCGACCGGCGGGACGCCACCCCCCCTTCCCGACTGGAGAACCCGCATGAACATGCCCGCATCGGCATCCCCCGTCCCGGCACCCCGGACGGCCCCGCTGCCCGACAAGGAGCAAGCCGCGCGCGAGCTCACCGACATCATGGCCCGCTTCACCGGCTACGTCGGCAAGCGGCTGCCGCAGGACGTGCTCGACAAGCTGGCCGAGCTGCGCGAGCGCGAGACGAAGCCCCTCGCCAAGGTGGTCTACGACTCGATGTTCGACAACCTGGAGAAGGCGGACCGGCTCGACCGGCCGTGCTGCCAGGACACCGGCGCCCTGCAGTACTTCGTGCGCGCCGGCGCCGGCTTCCCGCTGCTGGGCGAGCTGAAGGCCATCCTGGGCGACGCGGTGCGCCAGGCCACGAAGGAAGCGCCGCTTCGCCACAACGCGGTGGAGACCTTCGTCGAGAAGAACACCGGCACCAACACCGGCACGAGCATCCCGTGGATCGACTGGGAGATCGTGCCCGACGACGACACCTGCACCATCGAGGTGTACATGGCCGGCGGCGGCTGCAGCCTGCCGGGCGCCGCGAAGGTGCTCATGCCCGCGGCCGGCTACGAGGGCGTGGTGCAGTTCGTCTTCGACGTGATCACCTCCTACGGCGTGAACGCCTGCCCGCCGCTGCTCGTGGGCGTGGGCGTCTCCACGTCCGTGGAGACGGCCGCGATGCTCTCCAAGCGCGCCATCCTGCGCCCCATCGGATCGCACCACCCCGACCCGCAGGCGGCGAAGATGGAGGCCCTGATGGAGAAGGGGCTGAACGACGTGGGCATCGGGCCGCAGGGCATGTCCGGCAGCGCGTCGGTGATGGGCGTGCACATCGAGGCTTCCGCGCGCCACCCCTCCACCATCGGCGTGGGCGTCTCCGTGGGCTGCTGGGCGCACCGCCGCGGCACCATCCGCTTCCAACCGGATCTGTCCTACGAGATCCTCTCGCACAAGGGAGCCGTCCTGTGAAGAAGATCCTCACCACGCCCATCAAGGACGAGGACATCGCCGGCCTGCACGCCGGCGACGTGGTTTACCTCAACGGGCTCCTCGTCACCTGCCGCGACGTCGGCCACCGCCGGCTCATCGAACTGGGCCAGGCGCTTCCCGTGGACCTGCGCGGCAACGCGATCTTCCACGCCGGGCCCATCGTCGTGAAGGACGGGGACGGGTGGAAGATCATCTCCATCGGGCCCACCACCTCGATGCGCATGGAGCGCTTCGAGCGCGACTTCATCCGCGAGACGGGCGTGAAGCTCATCGTGGGCAAGGGCGGCATGGGGCCCGAGACGGTGGAAGGCTGCCGCGAGCACAAGGCGCTGCATGCGGTGTTCCCCGGGGGCTGCGCCGTGCTCGCGGCCACGCAGGTGGAGAGAATCGAGCGCGTCGAGTGGCTGGACCTGGGCATGCCCGAGGCGCTCTGGGTGTGCCGCGTGAAGGAATTCGGCCCGCTCATCATCTCCATCGACACGCAGGGCAACAACCTCTTCGAGACCAACAAGGCCGAGTTCAACCGGCTCAAGGTGCCGGCCATCGCGGAGATCTCGAAGGAGGTGCGTTTCATCAAGTAGCGACTCCCCCGGGACGGGCGATAATCCCCCTCGTGCGAAAACTGCTCGCCCTGCTGCTGCTCGCGATCCTGCCCCTCACGCCTTCGTGGGCGGGCGTGGCCGTGGAATGCCCGGGCGAAGCGGTCGCCGCGGCGCTCGCGCAGCCCCCCGGGGCCGACGTCGATGCCGCGGACCCCGATTGCTGCGCGGAAGGCGAGGCGCGCGACGTGCAGTGCGGTTCGGACTGCACCGCCTGCCACGGCCCGGGTCTCATGGCCCTGACGGGCGTGCCGCCCGGCGTGGGCCCGTTGAAAGCCGGAACCGGCGACAGCACGCACGCGTGCCGCCTCGCCGCGCCGGTGACGAGCGCGCCGTTGCGACCGCCATCCCGGGCCCGCGCCTGAGGATCGCCCCGGCCGGCCGGTGCCTCGCGCACCCGGGCAGCCACCGCACGAACCGCATCGAACGGGCCGCCCGCGCGACCCGAACCAGGAGCATTCCATGAGCAAGAAATCGAAGACGCGCCGAGCCGAAGCCCCCGCCACACCTGCCGCCACGCCCGCCGCCACGCCCCCGTCGGCCACCGGCAAGATCATCGCCGGCATCGCCGTCGCCCTCGTGATCGCGATCGTGGCGGTCATCGTCCTCGTGCTGCAGGGGCCGAACCCGGCGCGCCACCCCGCGCTCGAAAGCGCGCATTCGCCTTCGTTCGGCGAGGCGGGCGCCAAGGTGCACGTCGTCGAGTTCCTCGACCCGGCCTGCGAGACCTGCGCCCTGTTCTACCCGTTCATCAAGCAGGTCATGGCCGAGAACCCCGCGCGCATCCGCGTCTCCATCCGCCTCGTCCCGCTGCACAAGGGCGCGGACCAGGTGGCGGCGATGATCGAGGCGAGCCGCCTGCAGGACCAGTACTGGCAGGTGCTCGAAACCCTCCTCGCCACGCAGGATCTCTGGACGGTCGACCACGTCGCGCAGGCCGCGCTCGCGCGGAAGGCCCTCGCCAACGTGGCCCTCGACTGGACGCGCCTCGAGGCGGACATGAAGTCGCCGAAGGTGCTCGAGAACCTGGCCAAGGACCGCGAGGATGCCACCGCCCTCAAGGTGACCCGGACGCCCGAATACTTCGTGAACGGCCGCCAGATGCCCACCTTCGGCCGCGAGCAGCTGAAGCGCCTGATGCTCGACGAGATCTCGAGGTCCTACTAGATGGGACGCCTCCTCGCGCTGCTCGCCGCCCTGCTGCTGTCCCTCGCGGCGTTCGCCGCGGCGCCGCCCGCGACGCCGCCGGGGGACGGACCCACGGTGGAAGTCTTCGTGCGCGAAGGCTGCCCCCACTGCGCCAAGGCGGAGGAATTCCTCGCGGGCCTGGGCCGGGAAAAGCCCGGGCTGCGCATCGTCATCCGCGACGTGCTGAAGGAGCCCGAGGCCCTCGCGCGCCTGCAGGAGATCGCGAAGGCGCAGAACGCCGCCACCGCGCGCGTGCCGGCCTTCTTCGTCGGGGGCCAGCTCATCATGGGCTTCTCCGAGGAAGCCTCGACGGACAAGCTGATCCGCTCGGCGCTCGCCGGGCAGGCGGTGAAGCCCGGCGGCGACGCGGCGGGCTCCACGAGCTGCGCCGCGCAGGAAGCCTCCACCTGCCGCATGGAGACCGAGGCGCCCGCCGACGGCGGCTTCGAGGTCACCGTGCTGGGCCGCACCGTCACCCTCGACGACGTGGGCCTGCCCGCCTTCACGTTCATCATGGGCCTGCTCGACGGCCTGAACCCCTGCTCGATGTGGGTGCTGATCCTCATGATCTCGCTCCTCGCGACGCTGAACGACCGCAGGCGCATGCTCGCCATCGCGGGCACCTTCGTCCTGGTGCAGGGCATCGCGTACTTCGTCTTCATGGCGGCGTGGCTGAACCTCTTCCTGCTGATCGGCCTGTCGCGCGCCTCGCAGGTGGCCGTGGCCCTCATCGCCATCGTGGCGGGCGCCATCAACCTCAAGGACTACGTCGCGCCGGGCAGGGGCTTCTCGCTGTCGATCTCGGACAAGCACAAGCCCGGCATCTACGCGCGCATGCGCGGCATCCTGCACGCGGAGAGCCTGCCCGCGGCCATCGTGGGCGTGATCGTCCTGGGCCTGCTGGTGCAGGTGGTGGAATTCATGTGCACCTCGGGATTCCCGGCGCTCTTCACGCGCATCCTCACCCTGCGCAACCTCGAGCCCGCGAGCTACTACGGCTACCTGCTGCTCTACGACCTGGCCTACATGCTCGACGACGTGATCGTGCTCGCCATCGGCGTCACCACGCTCTCGAACCGGCGGCTGCAGGAAAAGGAAGGCCGCCTGCTCAAGCTGCTTTCGGGCCTGGTGATGGTGGCGCTGGGCATCTACCTGCTCGTGGCGGACTGAACGAGGGCCCTCCCGTTGTCGCCGCGGTGCGACACCCGGCATCGGGGAATCGATGAACCCCCGCCGCGCGGGGCGGTCGAAATTCCTTCTTCGACTCCGGAAGGATGGCGCGGATGGGTGCGTACCTCGCGCGGCTCGGCGGCTTCGTCGTCGTCCGCGAAATCGCCTTCCACGCGCTCGTCTCGCTCCTCGCCCTCGGCATCGCGTTCTCGCTGCCCACCGTCGCGAGCTACGTGCTGTACGAGTGGTGGCCGCGCGTCGCCGCCAGCTCGAGGCTCCTGCTCGCCACGGAACTCGCGTTCGCCGCGACCCTCCTCGTGCTGTTCCACTTCGCGCGCGTCGCGTGGGACGGCGTCCGGCTCATGTACCTCACGGAGGTCGCCGCGCTCGTGCACGTGCTGGACGACACCCCCGCGCGATGGCGACGCAGGCCGCGCCCGCCCGCCAGCGCGCGCGAGGCGCTCTTCCTCTCGGTGACGGGGTTCCACACCTTCGCCTCGCAGGAGGCGCCGTTCCACGAGCTCGCGAACCGGGCCTACGAGGTGCGCGCGATGCTGCTCAACCCCTTCAGCGAAGGCGCGCGCGAACGCATCCGCTCGCTGGCGGACCCGGCCGAGGCGCAGGAACTCTACGTCGAGGAGATCGGCGCCAGCATCGCGCACCTGGCGGCCCTCGCGCGCGCGGGCCGGCGCGTGCGCCTCAAGCTCTACGATCAGGCGCCCTTCTGGAGCATCGTGGTCGCGGGCGAGCAGGCCTGGGTGCGCTACTGCCACGACGGCTACCCGATGAAGTCGCAGCCGGATTACGTCTTCGCGCTTCGCAGGGACAAGCCCACGCAGGGGCTCTTCCCGCCCTTCTGCATGTATGCGCTCCGGCAGTGGGACGACCCCGCGCTCGCGGAATACGACTTCGCGAGCGACGAACTGGTGTGGCGCGACGCCGCGGGCACCGAGACGCGTCGCGAACCCTTCCCCGGCCCGCTGCCGCCGGCGCCCGCCGGGCGGCCTATTCGTCCGCCACCAGCCGGTAGCCCACGCCCGTCTCGGTGAGGAAGTGCCGCGGTCGCATCGGATCGGCCTCCAGCTTGTCGCGCAGGCGCTTGAGGTAGATGCGCAGGTAGTGCGTGTCGGCCTGGTGCGTCGGGCCCCACACCTCCGAGAGCAGCTCCCGGTGCGACACCACCCGGCCCAGGTGGCGCGCGAGGCAGCCCACCAGCCGGTACTCGATCGGGGTCAGGTGCAGTTCCCGGCCGTCCCGCGACGCCCGCCTCGCCTCGAGATCGATGACGGAAGTCCCGAGCCGAAGGGCGCTGCCGCCCTCCCGTCCCCGGGACCGGTGCCGGAGCGCGATCCGCACGCGCGCGAGCAGTTCGCCGATGCCGAACGGCTTGGTGACGTAGTCGTCGGCCCCGGCGTCGAAGGCCTCCAGCTTCGCGTGCTCCCGCGAGCGCGCCGAGAGCACGAGGATGGGCATCTCGGACCACGCGCGGATGCCCTTGATCACCTCGAGCCCGTCGAAATCCGGCAGCCCGAGGTCCACGATGGCGAGGTCCGGCCTGTGGCTCGAGGCGTCGATGGCGCCGCGGCGCGCGTTGGCCGATTCCACGACCTTGTACCCCTCGACGCCCAGGGCCGCGTGCAGGAAGCGGCGGATCTCCGCGTCGTCCTCCACGAGCAGCACCGTCGCGAGAAAGTCGCTCATCTCAGGCGCCCTCGGCTTCGTTCGGCAGCGGCGGCGCGGCCTCGATCGGCAGCGAGAAGCGGAAGGTGAGGCCGCCGCCGGGCGTCGCCTCGGCCCAGGTGCGCCCGCCGTGCAGCGCGACGATGGCCCGGCAGATCGCGAGGCCCAGGCCCATGCCGCGCCCGCCCGCCTCCGCGGCGCCGCGCTCGAACTTGGCGAAGATGCGGTCGCGGTCGAGCGCTCCCAGCCCCATGCCGCCGTCCTCGACGCTCACCACCACCTCGCCTTCGTCCCGGCGGGCGCGAAGGCGCACCACCGTGCCCGGCGGGGTGTGCCGCGCGGCGTTGTCGAGCAGGTTGCCCAGGGCCTGCTCGACGAGGACGGCGTCGACGCGAACGAGCGGCAGGTCCGGGGGATCTCGAGCAGCACCCGGTGCGTGGCGAGCCGGTCGGCGAGGCGGTCGAGCAGGCTCGCCGCGATCTCGGCGAGGGAGGCCCAGTCGCGCTCGAGCTGCGGGGCGCCCGTCTCGAGCCGCGTCATCTGCAGCACCTTGTCCACCTGCTCCGAAAGGTCGCAGGCCTGCGCGTAGAGGCTCTGCGCCAGGGCTTCGCGCTCGGCCGGCGCGAGCCGCTCGCCGCGTTCGGCCAGCGTCGACGAGGCGCCCGCCAGCACGGCGAGCGGCGTCCTCAGGTCGTGGGAGATGGAGGCGAGCAGCGTGCTTCTCACGCGTTCGGTCTCCGCCTCGATCGCGAGCTTCGCGCGCGCCTGTGCCTCGTCCTGGCGCTTCTCGGTGAGGTGGGAGATCACGAGCGCCACCGCGAGCATGATCGCGAAGGTGAGGAGGTACTGCACGTCGTTCACCGTGAGCACGCCCTGCGGCGGCACGAACACGATGTCGAAGGCGAGGACGCAAAGGAGCGCGCAGGCGATGGCGGCGCCGCGCGAGAACCGGAGCGCCACCACCACGACGGCCACGAGGTACACCATCGCGACGTTCACGATGTCGAAGCGTGGCGTCATCGCGAGGCCCGCCAGGGTGCACAGGAGCGCCCCGGCGGCGGCGCTGGCGTAGCCGATCCACGGACGGCTGGTATCCATGGGACTACTGTAGCGAAAGCCGGCGTAAACGCGGCGTAAAGATACGCGCCGGAAGTTCGCGCGACGGGGCCGGCGGGGTCCACAGTGCGCTCCATCATTCGACGCCCCTCCGCCATGAACGAAACCGCCGCCCCGCTTCCCGCCGTCCTCGCCGCGGGCCCCCATGCCGCGCCCCGCCAGTCCACGGCCGCGCTCGCCCTCCTCGCCCTGGGCGTGGTCTACGGCGACATCGGCACGAGCCCCCTCTACGCCGTCAAGGAGACCTTCAACCCCGCGCACGGCATCCCGATGGGGGAGGCCAACGTCCTGGGAGGCCTCTCGTGCATCTTCTGGGCGCTCATGATCGTGGTGACGCTCAAGTACGTGACCCTCGTGCTGCGCGCGAGCAACCGCGGCGAGGGCGGCATCATGGCCCTGCTCGCGCTCGCGCTCTCCGCGGTGGGCGGGCGGCCGCGCCTTTCCGCGACGCTGCTCGTGGCCGGCGTCTTCGGCGCCGCGCTTTTCTACGGCGACGCCGTCCTCACGCCCGCCATCTCCGTGCTCTCGGCCGTCGAGGGGCTGGAAGTGGGCACGCAGGCGTTCAAGCCCTACGTCGTGCCGATCGCCACCGGCGTCATCCTCGCGCTCTTCCTCATCCAGCGGCACGGCACCGGCGTGGTGGGCCTGCTCTTCGGGCCGGTGTGCCTGCTGTGGTTCGCGGCGCTCGCGGCCGGTGGGCTGTGGAACATCGCGCGCCAGCCGGAGATCCTCGCGGCCCTGAATCCCCTGCATGCCCTGCACTTCGTGACGGCCCACGGGTTCGCGTCCTTCGTCGTGCTCGGCTCGGTGCTGCTCGCGGTCACCGGGGCCGAGGCGCTCTACGCGGACATGGGGCACTTCGGCAAGCGCGCCATCCGCGTCGCCTGGTTCGGGCTGGTCGCGCCCGCCCTGGTGCTCAACTACTTCGGGCAGGGGGCCCTCCTCCTCGCCGACCCGAAGGCGATCGAGAATCCGTTCTACCTCGCCTATCCCGCGTGGGCGCTCTACCCGATGGTGGCGCTCGCGACGGCCGCGACCGTGATCGCCTCGCAGGCGACGATCTCCGGCGCCTATTCCATGACGCAGCAGGCGATGCAGCTGGGGTTCCTGCCGCGCATGCAGGTTCACCACACGAGCTCGAAGGCCATCGGCCAGATCTACATCCCGGCGGTCAACTGGATCCTCCTCGCGGCGGTGGTCGCGGCGGTGATCGGGTTCGGCTCCTCCACGAAGCTCGCCTCGGCCTACGGCGTGGCCGTGATGGGGACGATGCTCGTCACCACCTTCCTCACCTTCTTCGTGATCCGCTACGGCTGGGGCTACCCGCTCGCGCTGTGCGTGGCCGCCACGGGCGCGTTCCTCGTGGTGGACGCCACCTTCTTCGCCGCCGCCATGCACAAGGTGGCCGACGGCGGCTGGTTCCCGCTCGCCCTGGGCGCGTTCGTCTTCGCCGCGATGATGACCTGGCGCGGCGGGCGGCGTTCGCTCATCGCGCACCTGCGCTCGGCCTCCATCCCGCTCGTGCCGTTCCTCGATTCGCTTTTCCAGTCGCCGCCGCAGCGCGTCGAGGGCACCGCGGTCTTCCTCACCTCGACGCCGGACGCCACGCCGCACGCGCTGCTGCACAGCCTCAAGCACTACCGCGTGCTGCACGAGCGCAACGTCTTCCTCACCGTGGAGTTCCGCGACGTGCCCTGGGTGCCCTTCGAGGAGCGCGTGCGCTGCGAGCGGCTCGGCGAGGACTGCTGGCGCGTGGAAGTGCGCTACGGCTTCATGAACCGGCCCGACGTGGGCGCGGCCCTGGAACTCGCCGGGCCCCAGGGGCTCCATGTCGATCCCGCACAGGTTTCGTACTTCCTGTCGCGCGAGAAGATCCTGCCCCTCGCCGAAGGCAAGGGCTTCGCCCACCGCTGGCGCGACCGGGCCTTCGCCGCGATGGCGCGCAACGCCGGCTCGGTGACGGACTACTTCAACCTCCCGACGAACCGGGTCGTGGAACTGGGAACGCGCGTGGAGCTCTAGCGCGCGCTCCTGCGGGCGCCTTCGTCGCGGGCCGCGCCCGCGAGCCACTTGAGCAGCATCGCGTAGAGCCCGGCCGGCTCCACGGGCTTGGCGAGAAAATCGCTCATGCCCGCCTCGAAGCAGCGCTGGCGGTCGTCGTCGAAGGCGTTGGCCGTCATGGCGACGATGGGAATCGTCCGGCCGCCGGGAAGCTCGCGGATGCGACGCGTGGCTTCGAGCCCGTCCATCACGGGCATGCTGACGTCCATGAGGATCGCCGCGTAGCCGCCGGACGCCTTGTCCACGGCCTCGCGGCCGTTGACGGCCATGTCCACGAGGATCCCGGCCGGCCCGAGGATCGCGAGCGCCACCTCGCGGTTGGTGGCGTCGTCCTCGACCACGAGCACGCGCGCGCCGGCGTGCCTTCGCTTCAGCTCCGCCGCGCCGCGCCGGACGGGATCGGTCTCCTCGGCGACGGGCGCTTCGCCCGTTTCGAGGCAGACGGTGAACCAGAAGGTGCTGCCCCGCCCCGCCTCGCTCGTGACGCCCGCTTCCCCGCCCATGAGCTCGGCGAGCCGGCGGGTGATGGCGAGCCCCAGGCCCGAGCCGCCGTACTTGCGCGCCGTGCCCGCCTCGGCCTGCTCGAAATCGTGGAACAGCCGGTGCAGCCGCGCCGGTTCGATGCCGATGCCGGAATCCTCCACCTCGAATCGCAGGACGATGCGGTCTCCCGCGCGCGTCTCGAGCCGCACGCGGATCGCGACGTGCCCGCGCTCGGTGAACTTGACGGCATTGGCCGCGTAATTGAGGACCGCCTGGCGCAACCGCGTGGGATCGCCCTTCACCCACGCCGGCACGCCCTCGCTCCCGATGCGGATCTCCAGCGATTTCGCGTCGGCCTTGTCGGCGATGAGCTCGCGCACCTCCTCGAGCATGGCCGGCAGGTCGAAGTCCACGCGCTCGAGCACGAGCTTGCCGCCCTCGATCCGGGTGAGGTCGAGGACGCTGTTGATCACGAGCATGAGGTGCTCGGCGGCCATGCCGATCTTGTCGAGCCGGTCGCGCTGCTGGGCCGTGAGCGGCGAGGCGCGCAGCAGGTGCGTGAAGCCCAGGATGGCGTTCATGGGCGTGCGGATCTCGTGGCTCATGCTCGCGAGGAACGCCGTCTTCGCCTGCGCCGTACTTTCGGCGAGGCGCTTGGCCTCGCGGAGCCGTTCCTCGCTGCGCTTCTGGTCGGAGATGTCGAGCTTGATGCCCAGGATGCGGGAGGGCCGGCCATCCTGGCCGAGCGTCGACTGGTGGCCGATGTCCTGGACCCAGAGCCAGTCGCCGCCGCGGTGCTTCATGCGGTACGTCTCGCGGAACGCGGCGCCGGCCTCCTCGGTGAAGCGGCTGAAGGCCGAATCGGCGGCGGGAAGGTCGTCCGGGTGGACCAGGTCGCGCCAGGCCGTCATCGGGTCCGCGTACTTCGCGTCGATCTCCTCGACCCGGTAACCCAGCATCGCCGCCCAGGTGTCGTTGATCACCACCGGGCCGTCGCGGGTCCACTCCCAGAGGCCGAGCCGGGCTTCCCGCATGGCGAGGGTGAGCCGCGCGTCGGTCTCGCGCAGCGCCTCCTCCGAGGCCCGCCGGCGCGCCACCTCGGAACGCAGGCGCCGGTTCGACGCGGCCACCGCGAGCAGCGCGCCCAGCAGCCCCGTGAGCACCGGCAGCAGCCACGTGAGCAGCGTGCGAAGCGGAATGCCCGTCGCGGGCGCCTCGAGCGAGGCCTGGAAGAGCCGGTACTCCATGAACGACACGCCGTAGTAGGCGTGCCAGCTTTCGTCGAGATCCGAGCCGACTCTCGCGCTGGCGGCGAAGTAATCGCCGACCGCGTCGGCCAGGGCATGCTCGCCCGGGGGCACGGCCCAGCCCACGTCGGCGGGCTCGTCCACCGCGAAGAGGATCGCGAGCCGGTCCAGGTCGCTGCGCACCCACTTGAACGCCGATTCGCTGCCCACGACCGTGAAATCGGCCTCGCCTCGCGCCACCTTCGCGAAGGACTCCGCCGTCGGGGCATGCGCGATCTCGACGGGCTTGCCGGCGAAGCCCCCGGCGTTCTGCGCCTTGAGCCACGTGTCGTAGGCGGTGCCTTCCTGCACGGCGGCCCGCAGGCCGCCGAGGTCGGCCGCCTCCCGGATCGACGCCTTGTGGCTGCGGTTCGCGACGATCACCTTGCGCGCCCGGTAGAGCGGCACGAGGTCCAACTTGGACTCGCGCCAAGGAACGATGTGCAGGTCGTTCGGGTAGAGGTCGCACCGGCCGCTCGCCATCGCCTCGGGCACGTACCGCGCCTCGCGATCCACCTCGCCCCGGGCGTCGCGGAACTGGTCGTCCCACGCCGCAAGCGCGGTCACCTGGGGCCGCAACCCCAGTTCCCGGGCGAAAATCTCGGCGTTGCGCCGGTAGAAGGCGGCGCTGGAGCCGGCCACGCAGATGCGCAGCTCGCCGGTGGCGCGGATCTGCTCGAGGGAGCGGGCCGCGCAAGGGCCCGGCGCAAGCAGGCTGGCCGCCACGCAGGCTAGAAGAAATGGGGCCCGCAGGTTCACCGGATGGGTCCTCGGACTTTCCCCGGCGCTCATGGCGCCGGTTCGCTTCCCATCTTGCGCACGGCGAGGGGTCCCTGCCAAGCCGCTTCGGGCCGATCGGCGCGCGCAAAAGCCGGCCGTTTGACCTGCGTCAGTATTCCCCGGAAGCCGTCGGGCGCCGGGGCCGACCGGCGCCCTACTTGATCGGCCCGCCCGTCCCCAGCCCGACGCGTTGGGCCTCGGTGTCGAAGATCGTCTTCACGTCGATGTTGGCGAGGTTCACGTCCGGTCCGAACTCCGCGAAGACGATCTTCTTCATCGCCTCGATGTCGCAGCTCCTCACGCCCGCGATCCAGGGGCCGGGCAGCTCGATCATGATTCTGTCCATCGGCAGGTTCTTCTTGATGATGTCGAGCGTCGCCTCGCGCACCACGCCGTCGTCCACCAGTTCCGCCGCCTCCACCAGCACGAGGCTGGAACCCGCGTCCAGGCACACCTTCGCCTGGTCGATGAGGAGGGCCGGGTTGCTCATGGTTTCCTTCGAGCCCACCTCGCCGAACACCTCCAGCCCCGCCTTCACGGCGCCGGCGATCTGGTCGAAGCGCTGCTTGTCCGTGAGGGGCACGGTGTTGTCGGAAATCTCGATGGTGGTGAAGCCCAGCGCGAGCGCCTCCTCGTAGAACTTCGGCAGCGCCGCCTCGCCCATCGTGGCGAACACGTATTCGTGGAACTGCCCGCCGATGAACGGCTTGATGGCCTTCGATTCGTAGAGCTTCAGCTTCCTCGTGAGCACCTCGCGCGGGTAGAGGCGCGCGGTGCCCGTCTTGATCTTCATGAGGTCGATGTAGGGCGCCGCGATCTCGAGGACGCTCTCGACATAGGCGAGGGGCAGCCCGTCGTCGATGATCATGCTCATGCCGGTCCTGCGCGGCTTCGCCTGCGTGCGGCGGCCGTCGATGGGGACGAATCCGAAGGGCGTGCTCATGGCGATCCCTATTCCGGCTTGAGGCCCGTCAGCTTGAACATCCTCGCGAAGCGCTCGCGCTCCTCGGCGAGGAACTTGCGGAAATCCGCCGTGGAACTGCCCACCGGATCGATGCCGATGCCGCGAAGGCGCGCGGCCACATCCGGCATCGCGAGCACCGCGGCCACTTCGGCCTGCAGCTTCGCGACGATTTCCGGCGACAGGTTGGCCGGGCCCAGCAGGCCCATCCAGTGGTTGGCCTGGAAGCCCGCCATGCCCGGCGTCTCGGCCACCGTGGGGATGTCCTTCGCCCACTCGAGCCGCTTGCCCGTCATCACCGCGAGCGCCGTGATGCGCCCGGACTTGATGTGCTGCATCACCGGCGCCATGCCCAGGATCGCGTAGGGCACCTGGCCGCCCAGCAGGTCGTTGGTGGCGGGCCCCGCGCCCTTGTAGGGGATGTGCGCGAGGTCGATGCCCGCGAGGTTGTTGATCCACGCGCCCGCCAGGTGCTGCGAGCTCGCGTTGCCGGCGGTGCCGTAGCTGAGCTTGCCGGGCTCCTTCTTCGCCTTGGCGACGAGTTCGGCGAGCGTCTTCACGCCCTGCCCCGGGTGCGCCATCAGGACGAGCGGCGTATCGCCCACCTGCGTGATGGGCGTCAGGTCCTTCACCGGGTCGTAGCGCATCGCCTTGTACACGCTCGGCGCGATGACGATCTCCGCCGGCGAGCAGAAGAGCAGCGTGTGCCCGTCCGGCTGCGCCTTGGTCACGAATTCCGTGCCCACCATCCCGCCGCCGCCCGGCTTGTTCTCCACCAGCACCGTCTGGCCCAGGCGCGGGCCGAGCTTTTCCGCGACGATGCGCGCCATGGCGTCGTGGCCGCCGCCGGGGGCGTAGGGGACGACGAGCGTGACGGTCTTGGTGGGCCAGGCCTGCGCGGCGCCGGCGAGGAGCATCGAACAGGCAGCCAGGGCGGATGCCAGGTGTTTCATCGGGGCGCGCATGGGGACTCCAGGTCGGGGGTCAACGGGAAGCCCCTACGATAACCGAGAATTCCGGAGACGCCCGCGCATCGAAGGACCTTCGGCAACCGAATTCGATGACGGTCGCCGGCACTGCGGGGTGTGGTGTCGCATTTTTCCGGCTTTCCCGGGCGACTCACGGTGATTCGCGCCGCGGCACTCGCACCTATGTCGAAACGACCGATCCGGGCGAAGGCGAAGGCAAGTCCACTCGCCCTGGGGAAAGCCGGAAAAATACGACCCACACCCCGCAGGGCCGATCCCTCCGTTCCGGAACCCGCCTTGCGAACGCCTAGGAGGCCTTCCGCTTGCGTCGCACCGCCTTCTTCCGCTTGGGCGCGACGGTCTTCGTGGCGACCTCGGCCGCGTCGCGAGCGGTGGTCCCCGCCGCCTCCACCGCACGCCCCATCGCCTCGGCCGCGTCGGTGCCGGCCTGCTTCATCATGTTCCAGGCCCACATCGCCGGATTCGCGGCTTCTTCCTCCGCCTCCGCGGCCGCGGCGGGCGGCGCCTCCGGCGTTTCCATCGCCGCGCGCACGCGCTCGCCGCCCTGCACCATCTGGCGCTGGAGCTCCAGGCTCTTGATGGTGAGCTGCAGCATGTTGAGGTTGGCCTTGAGCCAGTGCTCCACGACCTCGAGCTCGCGGATCTTCTTCTCGAGTTCCTCGGCGTCGAGCACCGGGAACATGAGCGACTGCAGGGGGTAGGCCCCCGGGTTCACCATCTTCTGCCACAGGTCGAACATGTCCTGGGGCGTGACGGGCTTGGTCATGCGGCCTCCGGTTGCCGGTCGTGCTTCGCGATGAAGTCGCGGATCTTCGGGTAGATGGTCTCGCGGTACTTGCGGCCCGAGAAGATGCCGTAGTGGCCGCAGGCGGGCGCGGTGAAGCGCTCCTTGCTCGCCGCGGGAATGCCGCGGCACAGCCCGTGGGCGGCGTGCGTCTGCCCCGGGCCCGCGATGTCGTCGAGCTCGCCCTCGATGGTGAGGAGCGCGCTGCGCTTGATGGCCTGCGGCTTCACCGGCTCGCCGTTCACCTCGAGCAGGCCCCGCGGCAGCAGGTGCTGGTGGAAGACGCGCTCGACCGTCTCGAGGTAGTAGTCGGCGGGCAGGTCCATCACCGCGTTGTACTCGTCGTAGAAGCGGCGGTGGGCGTCGGCGCTGTCGCCGTCGTTCTTCACCAGCTGGTGGTAGTACTGCACGTGCGAATCGATGTGCCGGTCCGGGTTCATCGCGACGAAGCCCGCGAACTGCAGGAACCCCGGGTACACGCGGCGCAGGAAGCCGGGGTAGCGCATCGGCACGCGCTGGATCACCTTGGCCTCGAACCAGGACATCGGCCGGAACTGCGCGAAGTCGTTCACGGCGGTCGCGCCCTTGCGGGTGTCGATCGGGCCGCCCATCATCGTGAGCGAGCGCGGCACTTCCTCGCCGGCCGACGCCATCAGCGATACGGCCGAGAGCACCGGCACCGTCGGCTGGCACACGCTGATCGCGTGCACGTCCGCGGGCCCCACGAAGCGGATGAACTCCCGCACGTAATCCACGTAGGTGTCGAAATGGAACTCGCCCGCGGCGAGCGGCACTTCCTTCGCGTCGATCCAGTCCGTGATCCACACGTCGTGGTCGACGAGCAGCCGGCCCACGGTGTCGCGCAGCAGCGTGGCGAAGTGGCCCGAGAGCGGCGCGAACACCAGCACCTTGGGCTGCGGCGGCGCGCCCTTCTTCACGAAGTGCAGCAGCTTGCAGAAGGGCTTCGCGAGCTCGAACACCTCGTAGACCGGGTACTCGCCCGTCGTCGTCGCGATCGACGCGTAGCCGAAAGCCGGGCGCTCGTAGCGCTGCGTGAGGCGCGTCATCAGGTCGAAGGCGGCGGCGGCGTTCTTCGCGCCCGGAATGTACGAAAGGGGACTGTCGGGGTTGCCGTAGGCCTCGTTCGCGTAGCTCGCGAGGGCCCGCCACGGCTCGAGGGCCGCGCGCTGCCAGTCGTACAGTTGGTAGAGCACTGGGGGAATGCCTCCGTCGGGGAAATGCTGCATTGCGGCATAGTGTATCGGGTTTCTGACGCCTGAAATCCCGGCCGCCGGCCCGCGCGCGGGATCGCCCGCCGCCATCTGGTACGCTCGACTTCCCATCGACGAAAATCCTGGCCATGCCCGCCGAGGACACGCGGCTGGACGCGCGCACCCACCCCCTGTACCCGCCCCTGGAGCCCCACGCCGGCGGCTTCCTCGACCTCACGGCCGGGCACACGATGTACTGGGAATCGAGCGGCAACCGGCGGGGCCTGCCGGTCGTCTTCCTGCACGGCGGGCCGGGCGCCGGGGCGAGCCCCGTGCATCGCCAGTTCTTCGATCCGGCCGTCTTTCGCATCGTCATCTTCGACCAGCGGGGCGCCGGGCGCTCGACGCCGCTCGGCGGCATCGAGGCCAACACCACCCAGGACCTCGTCGCGGACATCGAGCGCCTGCGCCACCACCTGGGCATCGATCGCTGGATCGTGTTCGGCGGCTCGTGGGGCTCGACGCTCGCCCTCGCCTACGCACAGGAACTCCCCGAGCGCTGCCTGGCCCTCGTGCTGCGCGGCATCTTCCTGGGCCGGGCCTCCGAGATCGACTGGTTCCTCTACGGCATCCGGCAGGTGTTTCCCGAGGCGTGGCGCGAGTTCGCGCACTTCGTCCCCGAATCCGAGCGGCACGACCTGCTGGAGGCGTATCACCGGCGGCTGCAGGATCCGGACCCGGCCGTCCACCTGCCGGCGGCGCGCCGCTGGAGCGCCTACGAGGGTTCGTGCTCGACGCTCCTGCCCAACTCGGCGCTCGTGGCGGACTACGCTTCCGACCGCGTGGCCCTGGGCCTCGCGCGGATCGAGGCGCACTACATGCGCCACGCGATCTTCCTGCCCGAGAACCACCTGCTCGAGAACATCGGCAAGGTGAAGGGCATCCCGGGAACCCTGGTGCAGGGCCGCTACGACGCGGTGTGCCCGCCGGCGAGCGCCGACGACCTGCACCGCGCCTGGCCCGAGGCCGACTACTTCGTCGTGCCCGACGCGGGGCATTCGGCCTTCGAGCCGGGCACGCGCGCGCGGCTGGTGGCGACGATGGACGCGCTCGCGAAGAAGTTCGGCTAGCGCTGCGCCATCAGGTACGCGACGTCCGCCGCGTAGCCCCGGATCTTCTTCTGGAGGTGTTCGCGCTGCGAGGCGTCGAAGGTCGCGTCGAGCGCGGCCATCATCGCGAACGACTGCTGGTCGCGCTGGCGCATCTTCTCGAGGTAGGCGGGGCTGCGCCAGGCATCCGTGTCGAGGACGAGGCGGCGCACGCCCGCGGCCATCGCGTCGGGGCCGGGCTTGGCCCGCAGGAGCTTCAGCAGCTCGCCCTGGCGCTTCTGCCTGTCCGCCAGCCAGTCGTCGGTGATGTCCGGCATGGCCTTCACGCGCGCGGCGACGAGCTCGCGCTGCGCGGGCGTGAGGCGGCCCGTCCAGTCCTCCAGCCGCTCGACGAACCGCTTCGCGCGCTTCCCGGCCCGCTCCTTCGGGGTGCCGCCGGCCTCGGCGAACATCTTCTCGTTGTCCTTGTCGAACTTCCTCTCGAGGTAAGCCACCTGTTCCGGCGTCACCTGCAGGAGGAAATCCGTCATGTCCGGCAGCATCTTCTGCGCCGCGCGCCGGTAGAGATCGCGCCCGCCCAGGTAGGCCCAGCGCGCGTCCTCCTCGCGGATGCCGCGCGAGAGGCGCACCGCGATCTCCTGCAGGAAGCGCTCGTATTCCGGCAGCTCGCTCGCCCGGTGCCACGCGATGAGGCGCGCGGCACGTTCCTTCACCCAGTCCCTCTGCCCGTCCTGGAGGTCGAACCAGTCGTCGACCATCCACGCGATGGCGGGGGGCGCGTTCGTGTAGGCGACGCGCGCCACCGAGCAGCCCGCGAGCGCGAGCGCGAGGAAGGCGAGGAACGCGAAGCGACGGGCGCGGCTCACCAGGGAACGGGCTTCTTGTCCCGGTAGAAATGACCGCTGGGCCCGCTCGCCGGCAGGAGCGCGAGCCAGACGGCGGTTTCGGCGCCCTCCTCCACGGAACGCGGCGCGTCGTCGCCGCCCATGTCCGTGCGGACCCATCCCGGGCTCATCGAGTTCACGAGGATGCCGGATTCCTTCACCTCCGCGGCGAGCGTGGCGGTGAAGGCGTTGAGCGCCGCCTTGGAGGTACGGTAGGCGGGGCTCCCCGCGCCCATCTTGGAGATCTGGCCCAGGCCGGAAGACATGTTGACCACGCGTCCGTAGCGCACCTTCTCCATCAGGGGCACCACCTCGCGGCACATGCGCACGGCGCCGAAAAGGTTGGTCTCGAACGTCTCGCGCCAAAGGGCGGTGCGCGTGGTCGTGACCTTGGCCTCGGGCTCCTCCGGATAGACGCCGGCGTTGTTCACGAGGATCGCGGGCATGCCGAACTCCTTCTCGACGAACGCGACGAACCGCCGCACGCTCTTCGTGTCGTTCACGTCGAGGGCGTGGGCCACGGCCAGCTCCCCGGACTTGAGCGACTTCGCCGCCCTCTCCCCTTTCACGGGGTCGCGTGAACCGAGCACGACGCGCACGCCCTCTCTCACGAGTTGGCGGGCGATCTCGAGCCCGATGCCCCGGTTCGCACCGGTCACGATGGCGGTTTTCGTCGACATGTGTCTCCTCTGGGCGACGGAAGGGGTGTCGCCGGCTGTTATGATAACGGTCTGGCGCCCTGAAGCATTCCCCATGCCCAAGTTGCTGCGGGCCGTGCGGCTCGACGATTCCGACGAACACCTGTTCAAGACCCACGGCGCGGCGCTCGAGGGGGAATGGGTCGTCTCCGGCGGATACGCGCTCTGCGATTTCGCCACCGCCCCGAAGTGCGACCCGCGCTGCTACTGCGAATCGTCGTTTCTCGCGCTCGAGAGCCGCCGCCGGTGTTCGATCGCGGAAGTGGTCGAGGTCGGCGAGGCCGAGGCCGAGGCGCAGGTCGACCGGCTCGCGTGGTTCCTCGTGAAGGGCTGGGGCGCCCCCTCGTGGGAAACCGCCCGGACCGTCGCCGAGGAGGAGATCCGCCACACGGCGGAAGTCTGCGAGACCCTCGCCCCCGAAGTCTGGATCACCGTGAAGCGCATGCCGAACGAAGGCGCCGGCGCGGTGGACGAGCAGTACGCGGTGTACGACCGCCTGATGATCGGCGCCCACAGGCTCTAGAGGCGCCCATTCCCGACTCGGGCGATAATCCCCCCTTCGCGCCCACCACAACGATAACGACATGACCTACGCCGCCCTCACCGGCTGGGGCAAGTGCATGCCCCCGTCCGTCCTCACGAACGCCGACCTGGCGACCTTCATGGAAACCGACGACGCGTGGATCACCACGCGCACGGGCATCCGGGAACGCCGCATCTCGCACGTGCCCCTCACGCAGCTCGCCCACGTGGCCGCCGCGCGGGCCCTCGCCTGCGCGGGCCTCGAGGCGAAGGACGTGGATCTCATCGTGCTCGGCAGCTGCTCCTGCGACGAGCAGGTGCCCAACGCCGCCTCGGGCGTGCAGCAGCTCCTGGGCGCCACGAACGCCGCGGCCATGGACGTGAACACCGCGTGCACGAGCTTCCTCTACGGCCTGTCCACGGCCAACGCGATGATCCGCACGGGCGTCGTGAGGAACGCTGTCGTGATCGGCGTCGAGGTCATCTCGCCGTTCATGGACTGGTCGAACCGCAACGTGGCCGTGCTCTTCGGCGACGGCGCCGCCGCCGTGGTGCTGCAGGCCACGGACGAGAAACTCGGCGTGCTGGGCGAGAAGCTCGGCTGCTACGCCGATTCGCGCCACATCCTGCGCGTGCGCGGCATGGGCGCGGCCTACACCAACCGCGGCGTGCAGGTGGGCGACACGAGCTGGGACTTCGACGGCCAGGAAATCTTCAAGAAGGCGGTGCACGGCATGGCCGACGCGTCGGCAGCGGCGCTCGGGAAGGCGGGCCTTGCCATCGCGGACATCGACCTCGTGGTGCCGCACCAGGCGAACCTGCGCATCATCGAGTTCGTCGGCAAGCGCATCGGCGCGACGCACGAGCAGGTGTACCTCACGGTGGAGCGCTACGGCAACATGTCCGCGGCCACCGTGCCCGTCGCCCTCGTCGACGCCATCGAGGAAGGCCGGGTGAAGCCCGGCGCGAAGGTGCTCACGCCCGCCTTCGGCGGCGGCCTCACGTACTGCGCGCACGTCATCCAGTGGGGGCCGCGCTCGACGCCGGTCGGCACGACGGACGTCGACCTGCCGCCCAGCGGGAAGAACGCGCTCGAGATGGTGCGGGACATCATCGCGGCCAAGGGCGCGCCCGGCCGGTCGGCCGCGGGCCTCGCGGCGCCCCTTTCCACGCCCTGAAGGCCGCCATGCTCAGGATCTGGGGACGCGTCACGTCGGTCAACGTGCAGAAGGTCGTCTGGGCCGCGGACGAAATGGGGCTCGCGTACGAGCGGGTCGACGCCGGCGGGGCCTTCGGCATCACGCAAAGCGCCGGGTACAAGGCGATGAACCCGAATTCCCTCGTTCCCGTGATCGAGGATGACGGCTTCGTTCTCTGGGAATCGAACGCGATCGCGCGCTACCTCGCCGCGAAGCACGCCGCCCGCGGCCTCTGGCCCGAAGACCCGAAGCTTCGCGCCGACATCGACCGCTGGATGGACTGGCAGGCCACGACATTCACCCCCGCCATGCGCGACGCCTTCTGGCAGCTCGTCCGCACCCCGGCCGAAAAGCGCGACGCCGCCGTGCTCGCGAAATCCCTCGCCGAATCCGAGAAGGCCGCGGCCGTTCTCGACGCGCACCTCGCGGGACGCGCGTTCGTGGCGGGCGATGCCTTCACGCTCGCGGACATCGTGAACGGTTGCGCCGCGCACCGCTGGCTTCACTTGCCTTGCGACAGGATCGAGCGCCCGAACCTCTCGCGCTGGTACGCCACGCTCAAGGCACGGCCGGCCTCCCGGCAGGTGACCTCGCTCGCGCTTTCCTGAGCGGGGCCCGGCCGCGCTCAGCGCGGGCGCAGGATGAGCTGCGTGCAGCGAAAGAGCGCGATGGGCTTGTCCTCGCCCGCGCGGCGGCACACGGCATCCCAGAGCTGCGTCGTGCCGCCCAGGTGCTCGGCCGTGGCTTCGCACTCGACGAACCCTTCGCGCGCCGTGCCGAGAAAATTCGTCTTGAGCTCCACCGTGGTGAAACCGCTCGCGCCTTCGGGCAGGTGGGCGATGCACGCGTAGCCCGCGGCCGTGTCGGCGAGCGACACCAGGCTTCCCGCATGCAGGAAGCCGTTGGGCGCCATCAGCTCGCGGCGAACCTCGAAGCGCGCGAGCAGGCGCCCCTCGCCCACCTCGAGGATCTCGATGCCCAGGTGGTCCGGCAGGGTGCCCTGGGCGAAGGCCTTGAAGAATGCGAGATCGCACTCGGGACGGTATTTCATGGCGCGAGACTAGCGCGAAGCGCGCACGGCGGCCAGCGGCGCGGCGGCCGGGGCACGACTTCTCCCCTCGGGCCCGGGCCGCGAAGGCACGCGAACGCCAGCGCGGCGGCGATGCCCGCCACCGGCGGCAGGCCCGCGAGCAGCAGGCCGGCCACCGGGCCGGCGGCGCCCCCGGCGAGCGCCCGCGCCGCGAGCGCGATGGCGGGCGGCACCGCGATCGCGAGCGGCACCGCGAACGCGCGGGCGAAATCCGAGTGCGCCACGCGGCCGACCGGTCGCCACGAGGCGATCCAGGCGCCGATGCGAAGGTCCATCGTCGTGGCCGCCACGGCGATCGCGCTCGCGAAGACGAGCAGCGCGGCCGCGAGCGGCGGGCCCATGCGCGAGAGGGCGCCCGATGTCACGGCGAGCGTCACCGCCGCCCCCCACAGCGCGAGCGCGGCGACGGCGGTGTTGCGGGCATCGGAGTACGGGTGACGGGTCAGGCGGTCGATCATGGCGTCCTCCGGGCGGCTAGAGCAGGGGCGCGGGCCCGGGAAAGGCGGACCACGCATCGGGTTTGGCGGGCGGCGCGAAGACCACTTCGCCGCGGATGAAGTCGAGGGCGTCGCGCGCGACCGTCGCGTTTCGCAGGATGGCGTTGTGCCCCAGGCCGTTCGTGCCGCTGAAGCGCGCGCCGGGCCAGGCCCTCGCGAGCGCGAGCCCGTGCGAGATCGGCACGTCGCGGTCCTTCGCGTCGTGGATCACCAGCGCCCGCGTGGCGAGCCGCTCCACGCTGCCGGGCAACTCGAACGCGCTCCACGCGACGCCGTAGCGCTGCTCGATGCGCTCCTGCATCCCGCGGCGCACGCGTTCCGTGAGACCCAGCAGGCGCGCGAAGCGCCCCGAGTAGCCGATGAGCGAGGACGGCGGCGCGACGAGGACGACGCCCTGCGCGCGCCCGCCCGACGAGAGCCAGTGCGCGATGGCCGCGCCGCCGAGGGAATGGCCGACGACGCCCGCGACCGTGACGCCGCGAGCCTCGAGGGCGCCGGCCACCGCGGCCAGCCCGCGCGAGAAGGCGACGAGCGAGGATTCGCGCCCTTCCGAGTACCCGTGCCCCTCGTGATCGAACACCACGGCCTGCATCCCCGCGGCGAGCGCCGCCTCGACGAAGGCCGCACCCTGCGCGCCGCGCCCGCCCCAGCCGTGGCTGAAGACGATCGCGGGACGCGCGGCGTCGCCGAATCGCCAGGCCGCGAGACGCGTGCCCGGCGCGTGGACCACGAAGCGCTCGCCCTTCGCGAGGAAGGCGATCTCGCGTTCGCGATGGGCATGCCGCGGCGGCGTGAGGAAGAGGCTCGACGCGCGCGCGACCGCGTGCTCGAAGCCGCGGACGCGGGCCCACGCCAGCGATGCCCGCGTGCCGGCGAGTGACAGAATATTACGAACGATCGTGCTATTTATGGTCGGCAGGACGGCGGACATGGGGTCTCCTCGGATAAGGGGGATCGCTAGCGGCGCGCGGCCGCGGAGGGGGACAGGGGCGGAGAGTACGAGGCGACGAGCCGCTCGAAGGCGGCGAGCGCGCGGTTGCGCGCCTGGTCGTCGCCCACGAGGCGGGCGGCGTGATAGTAGGCGAGCGCGATGCCGTCGAGCTCGAAGACGAACTGGCGCGGGTCGGTGTCGGCCGCGAGCTCGCCCGTATCCACCGCCAGCTGCACGGCGCGGGCGAGTTCGCGACCGCGCTGGCGCTGGTACCCGGCGACCGCCTCGCGCATGGGCCCGGCGATGTCGTCGAACTCGATGCCGGCGGCCAGGATCGGGCAGCCGCCGTTCAACCCGGCGCTTTCCGTCCAGCCGATGAACCGCCCGACGATGGCCCGCAGGCGGGGCAGGCCCCGGGGCGCCTTCATCGCGGGCAGGAACACCGTTTCGGCGAAGCGGCGGGCCGCCTCGTCGAGCACGGCCACCTGCAGGTCCGAACGCGAGCCGAAATGGGCGAAGAGGCCGCTCTTGGACAGGCCCGTGCGCTGCGCGAGCGCGCCGATGGTGATCGATTCGAACCCCGCCTCGCTCGCCTGCTGCACGGCGGCCTCGAGGATCTGGGCGCGCGTCTCCTCGCCCTTGCGGGCCCTCGGAACGGCAGCGGATGGGGTGCGGGCGCGAATCATGGCGGCACAATAGTACGACCGTTCGTTTTTTGTCAACCCCCGTCCCGCGATACCATCGGGGGCATGGACCTTCGCCGCTACGATCTCAACCTGCTCGTCGCGCTCGAGGCGCTGCTCGACGAGGCGAGCGTGACCCGCGCCGCGGCACGCCTGAACCTCAGCCAGTCCGCGGTGAGCGCGACCCTCGACCGCCTGCGCCACACCTTCAACGATCCGATCCTCGTGCGCGCCGGCAACCGCATGGAACTCACCTCGCTCGCCCGGCGCCTGCAGGGCCCGCTCAAGGCCGCCCTCGCCTCCATCCAGGCCACCCTGGACGTGCCCCGCGAGTTCGACCCCGCGAAATCCCCGTTCCACGCGCGGCTCGCCCTGTCGGACTACGGCGGCCTCCTCATCCTGCCGACGCTGCACCGGCTCCTGCGCAAGGACGCGCCCGGCTTCACGATCGAAGTGCTGCCCAAGTACAAGGACGACGTCCTCACGCGGCTGCCGACGGGCGACATCGACCTCGCCACCGCTGACGAGGTGCCGCAGCGGCCGGGATTGTTCTCGACGCCGCTCGTGAACGAGCGCTTCGTCGTCGCGGTGCGCCGCGGCCATCCGCTCTCGCGCGGCAAGCTCACGGTCGCGAGGATGCTCCAGCACCCGCACGTCACCGTGACCGCGCACGGCACCACCGACGCCATCGTCGGCCGCGCCTTCAAGGCCCACGGCCACGAGCGCTGCGTGATGGTGACGGTGCCGGTGTTCTCGAGCGCCATCGCCCTCGCCTCGGAATCGGAACTGGTGTCGATCGTGCCCGAGCGCATCGCGACGTGGCTCGAGAAGCGCTTCGACCTCGCCCTCCTCGAGCCGCCGCTCGACATCCCCGGCTACACGCTGCACCTGTGCTGGCACCTGCGCACCGAGCACGATCCGGCGCACCAGTACCTGCGCCAGCGCGTGCTCGACGCGGCCAACGCCGGCAATCGACGCCATCGATAACCGGCTTTCGGAATATCCATTGGACGCATGTAACACCCGCCATTACATTGGGGGCGCGTGACGGAGGTACTCCGCCCCTCGGGCAACCGGGGACTGGAATCCGGCAGGTCGCGCTCGACTGCCGGATGTGTGGAGTTAGAGGGCCCCCGATTGGGGGCCCTTCTTTTTTGCCCGAGCCGAAGTCAGCGTTGCCCGACGATGCGCTGGAAGGTGACGAGCATCCCGGCCGTCGCGCCCCAGATGAAGCGCCCGCGCCAGGGCATCGCCCAGTACTTGCGCAGCCGGCCGCGGTAGAAGGCGCTCTCGTGCCGGTGATTGGCCTCGTCGAGCAGGAACGCGAGCGGCACCTCGAAGACGTCGGCGACCTCGCGCGGGTCGGGCGAATACGCGACCGGCGGCTCGGCCCAGCCCACCACGGGCCGCACGCGGTATCCCGTGGAGGTGTGGTAGTCCGGCAGCTCGCCCAGCACCTCGACGGCGCCCGGGTCGATCCCCACTTCTTCCTGCGCTTCGCGAAGCGCCGTCCGCTCGGGGCTTTCGTCGGCCTGCGCGCGCCCGCCCGGAAAGCTGATCTGCCCGGCGTGGTCCGCGAGGTCCGCCGTGGGCTGCGTGAAGACGACGGCCGGGCCCCCGGCGCGGTTCACCACCAGCAGCAGCACCGCGGCCTGCGTGAGCGAGGGGTTCGAGGCCGCTTCGCGCTGCTTCTCGATATCGTCGGCCGTGAGCAGCGTCTCGACCGGCGGGCGCGCCGCGAGGCGGCGGCGGATCTCGCCGGGACCGAGGACGGGAACGACGGGTTCGATTCGGGTGAGCACGGGGCGAGTATAAGATGCGCCCACCATGATTCTCCATGACTACTGGCGCTCGTCCGCGGCCTTCCGGGTCCGGATCGCGCTTCGCCTGAAGGGCCTCGAGCCCGAACGCCGCTTCGTGCACCTCGTCCGGGGCGAGCAGCGAGCGCCCGGCTACCGGGCGCTCAATCCCCAGGGCTTCGTCCCGATGCTGGAGGACGGCGCGGTCCGCCTCACGCAGTCGCTCGCGATCCTGGAGTACCTCGAGGAGACGCATCCGAGCCCCCCGCTCCTGCCCGGCGACCCGGCGGAGCGCGCCTGGGTGCGGGCGGTGGCGCTCGCGGTGGCCTGCGACATCCACCCCCTCAACAACCTGCGGGTCCTGCAGCACCTGAAGCGCGAACTCGGCGCGGACGAGGGCGCGCGCGATCGCTGGTACGCGCACTGGATTCACGAGGGCCTCGCGCCCGTCGAGGCGATGCTGGCGGCGCGGCCCGGTCCCGGGCCCTTCTGCCTGGGGGCCGAACCGTCGATGGCGGACGCCTGCCTGGTTCCCCAGGTCTTCAACGCGCGCCGCTACCACGTGCCCCTCGATCCCTACCCGCTCATCCGGTCGGTCACCGAAGCCTGCCTCGCCCTGCCGGCCTTCGACCTTGCGCAGCCCTCGAAGCAGCCCGACGCCGAAGCCTGAGGCCATCGGGCGGGAACCTTTCGGCCCCGCCGGCGCAATAGCCGGTGGATGGACCCGAAAACGACCATGGCCCCCCGAGACATGCAACCCGAGCTGAACCTGCTTTCGCGCCTGCGCCAGGGCGACGAGGAGGCGTTCGCCGAGCTCTATCGCCGCCACAAGGATGCGGTGTACCGCTTCGCGCTCCTGTGGACGGGTTCGGCGGCGACGGCGGCCGACGTGACGCAGGAGGCATTCCTCGCCTTCATCGCCAAGCCCGCGATGTACGACCCGGCGCGCGGCTCCTTCGCCGCCTGGCTGTGCGGCGTCGCGCGCAACTTCGCGCGCAAGGAGGCGGGGCTGCGCGAGGACGCGACCGATCCCGGCGACCTGCTCGCCGACCACGCGCTGCCCGAGGCCTTCGTCGAGAACGCGACGCCCGAGGTCCGGCTCCTCGCCGACGAGCGGGCGGACCAGGTGCGCACCGCCCTGGCCGGCGTGGCGCCGCACTACCGCGACGTGCTCGTCCTGTGCGAGCTCTGCGACCACTCCTACGCCGAGGCCGCCCAGGCCTGCGGCATCGACATCGGCACCGTGCGCTCGCGGCTTTCCCGCGGCCGCGCGCAATTCGCCCACCAGCTTTCGCGGCTGGGCCTGCTCGCAGGCTCGCCGCGCGTGAAGGAGGCCTCATGAACATCCCGCCCGTTCCCCCGCTTTCGGCCGTCGAGGAATCGCGGCTGGAGGACCGTCTCGCCGAGCTGCGTTCGGCCAGCGCGTCGCTCGAGCCGCCGCCCGCCATCGAGGCGAAGCTGCGCCAGGCCTTCCGCGCTCAGTCCCGGCGCGAATCGGGCCGGCCGCGGCTGTGGTGGCTGCCGCCCTTCGCCCTCGTCGCGACGATCGCCGGGGTGAGCTGGCTCGTGCGCGGCCCGGCCGACCTGCCCGTGCCGGCACCGGCCGCCGCGCCCGCCCTGGCAACGCTCGACGACGCCGGCCCCTTCCTCGCGCTTCGGCCCCTCTCGCGCATCGCCCTCGAGCCGGCGGCCACGGTGGTGCGCACGGAATTCCCGCGCGCCTACCTCGCCCAGCTGGGCTTGCCGGTTTCGCCCGAACGCGCCGGCGAACCGGTGCAGGCGGAACTTCTCTACTCGGCCGATGGCGAAGCGCTCGCCGTCCGGCTCCTGGACACGAACTGAACCCTCCCCCAAGGCACGCCATGAACCCGACCCCCATCGCCCTGCTCGTTCCGAGCCTGTTCCTCGCCACCCACGCCCTGGCGGACGCGCCTTCCGCCGAGGCGCCCGGCGTCGTCGTCCTCCACGACATCCACACGCACATCGCCCAGGCCGAGGCCGGCAAGGCGAGCGCCGAGGCCTGGCGCGCCTGGGGCGACGACCTGCGCGCCTCGCTCTCGTCGATGTACGGCGACCGCTTTTCGGGCGCGAAGCGGGTGGTGGGCGCGCCCTACTCCGCCGACGTGTCGACGGAGAACAACCAGCCGCTTCCCGACGGCAACGTCATCTCGAAGAAGACCACGGGCCGCGTCTACCGCGACACCGAGGGGCGCACGCGCCAGGAAACGATCGTGGGCGGCGTCGCCAAGTCGATCCAGATCGCCGACCCGGTGGAGAAGAAGTCCGTGATGCTGCTGCCGGGCTCGAAGAAGGCGGTGAACATGCCCTTCGCGTTCCAGGGCAAGGCGGATCGCCGCGAGCTCCAGGTGTTCCGGTCCGGCGGCCGCGAGATCCGCATCGAGAACGGCAAGGTGAGCGTCGACGGCAAGGAGACGACGGGGACGGTGGAGCTGGCGTCCGGCGGCAAGACGATCCGCGTCGAGAACGGCCGCGTCACGATCGACGGCAAGGACCTCAAGGCACCCGCGCCGCCCGCGGTGCCCACCGGCAAGCAGACCGTGATCGAGACCGAGACGAAGGACGGCGTGCGCCGCGAGACGGTGCGCGTGCAGGTGGTGAGCGCCGGCGGCGAGGGCGCGTCCCCGGACTTCTCGTGGAACCTCGCGCCGCTGCCGCCGCTGCCGCCCGTGCCGCCGGCACCGCCGGTTCCGCCCGGCGGCGCGCCATCGAAATCGAAGGCCTCCACCTCGAGCCTGGGCCAGAAGGAATTCGACGGCGTGCGGGCCGACGGCACGCTGCGCCAGCAGGTGATCCCGGCCGGCGAGGTCGGCAACCGCGATCCGATCACGATCACCACGGAATCCTGGCATTCGCCGGAGTTGCAGGTGACCGTGTACTCGCGCCACAACGACCCGCGTCGCGGCGAGACGATCTACCGGCTCTCGAACATCCGCCGCGCCGAGCCGGCCGCCGAGCTGTTCAAGGTGCCCGACGAGTACGCGGCCTCCGGCCGCTCCCGCGGATAGGTCGCGGGAGGCCGCTATTTCTTCAGCTTGGCGATGCCGAGCATGGACATCACCTGCTTCTCGTAGAAGGGCTCGGACGTCCCCCGCTTCATCTTCCGGATGAAGTATTTCTCGAAGCCGATCTTGGCCAGGTGAACCCACTTGCCCTCGGCGAACCAGTTCACGTTGCGCGGCGGGATCTGGGGCAACGCGACGAAGGCGATGCCGGTGTCCCCCATGTCGGCCAGGCACACCGCGTTCCAGGTCGCCTTCTCGGTGCCCGGCTTGCCGTCGAGTTCGGCCCGGATGTTGTGGGCGGCGGCGGTCACCATCGATTCGATCATGAATCCCGTCTTGGGCGCACCCGTCGGCACCGGCGTCGGCTCGACGGGCGGGATGGCGACGCACACGCCGACGGCGAAGATGTTGCGGAACTTCGGGTTGCGCTGGTTCGCGTCGATGAGGATCATGCCGCGGGGGTTCACCAGGCCCTCGATGCCCGCGACCGCGTCGATGCCCTTGAAGGCGGGCAGCATCATGGAATAGCGGAACGGCAGGGCGTGGTCCTTCTTCGGCCTGCCCTCGTCGTCGTGCTCGGTGACGTGCATCGTTCCCTGCTCGACCCGGGTCACCTTGGCGTTGCAGATCCACTTGATGTGCTTGTCGCGCAGCGCCGACTCGAGCATCGATTTCGAATCGCCCACGCCCCCGAGCCCCAGGTGCCCGATGTAGGGCTCGGCCGTGACGAAGGTCATGGGCACGCGGTCGCGGATCCGCCGGCGACGCAGGTCGGTCTCCATGATGAACGCGAACTCGTACGCCGGGCCGAAGCACGAGGCGCCCTGCACCGCCCCGACCACGATCGGACCCGGATCCGCGACGAAGGCGTCCCAGGCCACGGCGGCCCGTTCGGCGTGATCGACGTGGCAGACGGACTGGGTATGGCCCTCCGGGCCCAGGCCCTCGATCTCGTCGAAGGCGAGCTTCGGGCCGGTGGCGATGACGAGGTAGTCGTAGTCGAGCCGGCTCCCGTCGCCCAGTTCCACCTGGTTGCTTTCCGGATGGACGCGCCTCGCCCCGGCGGGATTGAAGGCGATGCCCTTGCGGGCGAGGAATTTCTCGACGGGAAACTCGATCTCCTCGCGCTTGCGCCAGCGCACCGCCACCCACGGATTGGAAGGCACGAAGTGGAAATTCGGCCCGTTGGCCACCACCGTGAGCCGGTCGCCGGAGCGCAGCTGCTCCTGCATTTCGTACGCCATGGGCATGCCGCCCAGTCCCGCGCCGATGATGACGATGTGTGCCATGGGGAATCCTCCTGCCGGGCAGGATACTCCCGGGACTATCCGGGGTCCAGTACCCGCAACCCCGGCCCTAGAAGCGCGAGCCCGGCTCCTTCAGGAAGGCCGCTTCCTCCGGCGTGCTGGCGCGGCCGAGGGCTTCGTTGCGGTGGGGAAAGCGCCCGAAGCGCCGGACGATCACGCGGTGCTTCTCGGCCCACGTCACCATGCCGCGCGTCTCCTCGAAGGCCTCGAGCGCCCCCATGAGGGCGACGCACCGGTCCTGCTCGGCGAGGTCCTCCGCGTGCTCGAAGGGCAGGTAGGCGAAGAGCCGTTCGACGGGCAGGAGCGATTCGTCCCACCGCCGTTCCACCATCAACCGGGCGGCGGAAAGCGCCCGTTCGTCCTGCGCGAAGGCCCGCGGATCGTCGCGGTAGAGGTTGCGCGAGAACTGGTCGAGCACGACGATGAGCGCGAGCAGGCCCGGCGGCTCGCCCGCCCACCGGTCGCACTCCCCCAGGGCGGCGCTCGCGTGCAGCGCGAGGAAGCGCCGGCGGATCCCGGCGTCGAAGTCCGCGTCCTTCGCGAACCACTCGCGGCGGCTGCGCCCGCGCTCCGGCGAGCCCGGCTCGCCGAACCAGAATGCCAGCACCTGCCCGGCCTGCGGATCCATGTCAGGGACGCGAGCCGCCCGCGGCCTTGCGGGGGACATGGCCCGCGTTGCGGCGCGTGGGCTCGTCGCCGCCCGCGACGCGCTTCCTGCCCCGGCGCTTGGCCGGCGGCGGGCGGAAGATCTGGCGGAAGGCCGCGAACTGCTCCTTCCAGCTCAGGCGCTCCGAGGACAGCGCCTCGAAGAACGTGGCGATCCGCTTCGACACCACGACGGTGTAGAGGCCCAGGACCATCGTCGGGACGAAGATCAGCATGAAGATCCAGAACTTGTTCCCGCTCGGCAAGTCCGAGTGGCTGAAGAGGTTCATGCCGAGGAATCCGGTGACGACCGTGCCCACCATCCCGCACGCGGACACCACGGTGAGCCGCATCGCGTTGTCGCTCGCCTTCCGCGTGCGCTCGGCGTCCAGGTACTGGTTGATGTCCTGCGCCTCCTCGCGCACTTCCGAGTAGAGGCTGTCGCTGCCCAGCTGGTGGGTCCATCGCCCGTAGAGGTCCGCCGCGAGCACCTGGTTGGAGATCTCGTGGAACCAGTAGCGGTGGTTGAAGCGCAGGAAGAGCTCGAGCGCCTCGCGCACGTTGCGCTTGAATTCGCGCACGCTCTCGTAGTCGCCCACGCGAAGGCGCTCCACGGCGATGGAAAAGCGGTTCGACAGGTTGAGGAGCGCGCCCTTGTGGAAGTTGGCGATGAGGCCGATCTGGAAGAACTGGTGGCGGAAGCTCGCGAGCAGGTCCGTGCGCGCGTCCTCGTGCTTGGTGATCATCGCGAAGGCGACGCCGCAGAAGAGGTAGCGCGTGTTCATGAAGCTCCCGGGCCCCTGCGGGTCCCAGTAGCGGTCGTAGCAGTGCTTCTCCTCGAAATCCGCGAGGAAGCCCGTGGCGAAGGGCAGCGTTCCCGAGGGCCCCCACTTGGCCGCGAAGCCGATGCGCGCGAAATCCCCGCGCGTGAGGGCGTCCGGGTCGTCGAAGGACAGGTAGCTCATGATCGGGATGCGCTTGTTCTCGATCTGGTAGTACTGGATCTGACCGCCGCCCAGGTACGCGGGGACGAGCGGCTGCATGAGGTATTCCCAGTGCAGCGAAAGCGGCGTCTGCTTGATGTCGCGCACGAGCGAGACGTACTTGTCGCGGTCGCCGTAGTCCGAGGCCGCGAGCAGGGTGCCGTCGTGGCCGAGGAACTCCACCTGGTAGGTGCAGTGCGCGCCCTGCGCCGGGCCATCCCAGTACGGCGGATAGGGTCGGCCGAAGCGGTCCATCACGTCCACGGCGACATCGAGCGGCAGGTCCTGCGCGGAAATCTCCAGGGCGACGAGGGCGAGGTCCACGTCGTAGAAGAACACGAGTCGCGCCCGCTCGACCCGGAAATCGAGGGGCGCCTCGCCATCGTGCATGCGCACGCGGGCCGTGGCGATGTCGTCGCGCCGGAACATGTGCAGGCTGGAGGGCGTGTGCGCGTCCGCCTCGCCGAAGCCGTAGAGGAAGCGTTGCACGTAGGGCAGGAAATACACGAACTCGCGGTAGCCCTGCTGGCAGCTCGCGTCGTCCACGAGGAGGTTGTCCTTCACCTCCTTCCACGGCCCGGGGTTCGCGCGCAGCACGTCCCAGTAGGCGGAGGAGCCGGCCTCGCTTCGCAGGCGGCGCAGTTGCACCGGCCAGAGCAGGATGTGGCGGAATTCGCGGACGACGGGCGGCTGCATGGCGACGGCCCTTCAGGGGCAGTTGTAGTGGGGGCAGCGGTGGATCTCGATGGAGGCGTGCGCCACGGCGGCCACCGGCCCCAGGCGGGCCCGGTACTGGGCGGCCTCGAGCGGCGCGCGCGCGACGATCGTGAGGGCGCACGCGTAGCGCTCGCGGCCCACGCGCCAGACGTGCAGGTCCGCGATCTCCGCGTCGCCGTCGCATTCGATGGCGCGGCGCACGTCGGCGACGACGGGCGAGTCCATTTCCCGGTCGAGCAGCACGCGCGAGGATTCGGCGATGAGCCCCTTCGCCCACCATCCGATCACGACCGCGCCCACGATGCCCATGGCCGGGTCCAGCCAGGCCCAGCCCGCATAGAGGCCGGCCGCGAGGGCCGCGATGGCGAGCACGGAGGTGAAGGCATCCGCCACCACGTGCAGGTAGGCCGAGCGCAGGTTGAGGTCGCCGTGCCGATGACCCGCGTCGCGGTCCGGCCCGTGCGCGTGCCCGTGGCCGGCGCCATGACCGTGTCCGTGGCCGTGATCGTGGCCACCCAGCAGCAAGGCCGAGGCGAGGTTCACGACGAGACCCACGAGCGCGACCACCAGGGCCGGGGCGTAATCGATGGGCTCCGGGCTCACGAGGCGCCGGGCGGATTCCACCGCCATCGCGAGGGCCACGACCGCGAGCAGGAGCGCGCTGGAATAGGCGCCCAGCACCTCGATCTTCCAGGTGCCGAAGGTGAAGCGCGAGTCCGACGACCACCGCCTCGCCATCCGGTAGGCGAGGGCCGCGATCCCCAGGGCCGCGACGTGCGTGCCCATGTGCCAGCCATCGGCCGTGAGCGCCATCGAGCCGGTGATCCAGCCCGCGACGATCTCGGCGAGCATCGCGACCGCGGTGATCGCGACGACGATCCAGAGCCTGCGCTCGCCGGCGACGTTGCCGTCGTCGAAGGCGTGGACGTGGCGGAAGTCCGAGAGGTCGTGGCGGGCCATCGGCGGGCGAGAAACGCTCAGGGAGCCGCCTCGACCGCGGGGCTGAAGCCCGCGCGCTCGATCGCGGCGCGCACGCGTTCGGCGGAGAGCGCGGTTTCCACCTTCACGCGCTTGGCGCCGAGGTCCACCTCGCAGGTGGCCTGCGGGTCGAGAGCCTTCACGGCCCCGGTGATGGTGGCGGCGCAGTGGCCGCAGGTCATGTCGCTGACGGTGAGTTCGATCATGGCGGGTCTTCCGGATGCGGGAACCAGGCGGAATTATGCCCTCCCCGGGACCCCCGCGCCGGGCCTAGCCGGCGAGGTCGGGCCCGATCACGGCCCGCAGGAGCGTCTCGCCCGTGTCGTACCCGTCGTGGATGCGGCTCGAAAACCACCAGAGGGCCCCCTTCTTCACCGGAATGTCGCCCCCGTGGCCCGTGAGAAGACGCGCGGCGATGCGCCCGAGCGTGGGCTGGTGGCCCACGACGATCACGTTGTCGGCGCCCCCGGGCCAGCCGATGTCGCGCAGCAGCGCCTCCGGCGTCGTGTCGGTGCCGAGCGCGGCGCGCGCTTCGTAGGATCGGCCCAGGGCGTCGGCCGTCTGGCACGTGCGCACCGCCGGGCTCGCGTAGACGACCCAGCGTCCCTCGAGCCGGGGTTCGAGCCACTTCGCCACGCGGGCGGCCTGCTTGCGCCCCTTGTCCGTGAGGGCGCGCTGCAGGTCGGCGAGGCCGGGTTCCGCGTCCGCGTGGCGCCAGAGGATGAGTTGCACGCGACCTACTCCGCGACCTGGAAGGCCGGGACGCCGAAGCGCCACAGCAGGAACGCGTAGATGTCCGCGAGTTCCTCTTCCCGCTGGGCGCGCGTCGATCCGCGCCCGTGGCCGCCCTCGCGCTCCACGCGCAGGAGCACCGGCCTTCCGCCGGGATTGGCGGCCTGCAGGCGCGCGGCCATCTTGGCCGCCTGCCAGGGATCCACCCGCGGGTCGTTGAGGCCCGTGGTGAGGAGCACCGCCGGGTAGTCGGTGCCGTCCTTCACCCAGTGGTACGACGACATCCCGAAGAGGGCGTCGAAGCCCTCGCGCGTCGCGACGGAGCCGAACTCCGGGATGTTGGCCGGGCCGTTCTGCGAGAACTCCATGCGCAGCATGTCGAGCACCGCCACGCGCGGCACCACGGCGGCGAAGAGGTCCGGGCGGCGCACCATCGCGCCGGCCGAGGGGATGCCGCCCGCGCTCGTGCCCTGGATGGCGAGATTGCCCGGCGTCGTGAAGCCGTACTGGATGAGGAACTCGGCGACGGCGATGAAATCGAGGATGGTGTTCTGCTTGGTGGCCTTGTAGCCGGCGCGGTGCCATTCCTCGCCGTATTCGCCGCCGCCGCGCAGGTGCGCGAGGGCGATGATGCCGCCGCGCTCGAGCCAGGCGAGGCGCGTCGGATCGAACGTGGGCGCCATCGAGATGCCGTAGGACCCGTAGCCGATGAGCAGCGTGGGATTGTCCGCCGAGAGCATCGTCGTCTTGCGGTAGAGCAGCGTCACGGGGATCTTCGTTCCGTCGTGGCTCTTCGCGTAGAGACGCACCTCGTCCATGGCGGAAAAATCCGCGGCCGGCGCGGGCTGCAGGCCGGTGTTCTTCAGGTTGCCGGTGCGCGCCTCGACGGCGATCACCGCGGGCGCCTCGATGAATCCCTGGGTGCGCAGGATCGCCCCCGGCCGGCGCGGGTGCGTGACGATCTGCGCCATGGCGACGTCGAAGGCCGTCTTCACGAACTCCGGCGTCTTCGAGGCGGCGATGCCGAAGTTCAGGCGCTCGAGCCGCTCCAGGCCGCCGACGGTGGTGCGCAGGTACAGCGCGTCGGCCGCGAGGGCCATCGAGACGATGACCGAGTCGCCCTGCGGCACGGCCACCTTCGCCCGCGCGATCTCGGGCTTCGACGCCTTGAGCACGACGACGCGGTACCGCGGCGCGCCCTTGTGCGTGAGCAGGTAGATGTCGTCCTTCCACGCGATCATGGCGGTGACGCCGTCCTCGAAGGCGACGATGCGCGTCCAGCGCGGCAACCCGGCGGCGAGGTCCCTCACCGGGCTCTGGTAGAGGGCGATCTCGCGGGCCACGCCGTTGCGCACGACGGCGTAGGCGTAGTTCGAATCCTCCGGCACGACGAGGGACGGATAGACGAACTCCGGCACCTCGCGCGCGCCGCCCATCCCGGACGCGAAGACGATCTCGTCCTGCGCGGCGGGGCGTCCCATCACGTGGCGGTAGAGGCGGATGCCCGCGTTGCGCTTCGCGACCTCGCGCCGGCCCTCGGGAACGCGCGCGTAGTAGAAGGCGTTGCTGTCGTGATGCCAGCCGAGCTGGGCGTTGAAGCGGGCCCGGTCGATGGCGACGCCCGAATCCTTGCCGCCGGCGACCTCCAGGACGCGCAGCGTCGCGTCCTCCGTGCCGCCGAGCGCGATGCCGTAGGCCACGCGGCGCCCGTCGGGCGAGGCGTGGTACCAGGCGAGGGCCGCGCGACGCGGCCCGGCGTCGAACTTCGCGGGATCGACCAGCACGCGCTCCGCGCCCGCGAAGCCGTCGCGCGCGCACAGCACCGGCGTCGCGCGCCCCGGCGCGAGCTTGAGGTAGAACAGCTTGCCGTTCGCGAGGGCCACGGACGTGATCGACACGCTGGCCGCCGACAGCTCGCGGATTCGCGCGAGGAGCGCTTCGCGTCCCGGGATCTTCGCGAGCTGCGCGCGGGCGAAGGCATCCTGCCCCGCGAGGAAGGCCTGCAGCTCTGGCGAATTCCCTTCCTCCATCCAGCGGTAGGGATCGGCGATCTCCACGCCGTCCATCGTCTCTCGCACCTCGCGCACGGGCGCGGCGGGCGGGGCGGGGCGAAACACCGGCGGGGGCGGCGCGGGGGCCGGCGGGGGCGGCGCCGGCTCCGGAGCCGGCTCGGGCGCGGGCGCGACGGGCTCGGGGACGGGGTCGGTCTGGGCCATCGCGGGCGCGGTGACGAGCGCGAGGGCGATCGCGACGTGGCGGATGAAACTCATGGGACGAGGTCCTCGGATCGGGCGGTGAACTGCAGCGAGGCGAGGCGCGCGTAGAGGCCCGCCTCGCGGACGAGCGCGTCGTGGGTGCCGATGGCATTGATGCGGCCGCGGTCCATGACGACGATGCGATCGGCGGATTTTACCGTGGCGAGGCGGTGGGCGATGATGAGCGTCGTGCGGCCGCGCATGAGGCCCTCGAGCGCGAGTTGCACCGCGCGCTCGCTTTCGGCGTCCAGCGAGCTCGTGGCCTCGTCGAGCAGGAGGATCGATCGATCCGCCAGGATGGCGCGCGCGATCGCCACGCGCTGCCGCTGGCCGCCCGAGAGCTTCACGCCGCGCTCGCCCAGGGGCGTCTCGAACCCCTGCGGCAGGCGTTCGGCGAACTCCAGGCAATAGGCGAGCCGGAGCGCCTCGCGCACCTCTTCGTCGCTCGCCTGCGGGCGCGCGTAGCGCACGTTGTCGGCGAGGCTCGCGCCGAAGATCACCGGCTCCTGGGGCACCAGCGCGATGCGCTCGCGAATGCGCGCCGGGTCCGCCTCGCGCGCGGCCACGCCGTCGATGCGCACCGTGCCGGAGGTCGGGTCGTAGAAGCGCAGGAGCAGCTGGAACACCGTCGTCTTTCCCGCGCCCGAGGGGCCGACGAGCGCCACGCGCTCGCCCGGCCGCACGACGAGGTCGACGCCGTCGAGGGCCGCCACTTCCGGGCGCGCGGGGTAGCGGAACACCACGGATTCGAGCGCGATGGCGCCGGTGGCCGGCACCGGCAAGGCGACCGGCGTGGCCGGCGCGACGATGCCCGGCTTCGTGTCGAGGAGTTCCATCAGCCGCTCCGACGCGCCCGCCGCCCGCTGCATTTCCCCGTAGGCCTCGGCCAGCACGAACGTCGCGTTGGCCATGAGCACGGCGTAGAAGATGAAGGCCGTGAGCTCGCCCGCGGTGAGGCGCCCGGCGAAGACGTCGTTCGCGCCCACCCACAGGAGCATGCCGACGGCGCCGAAGGCGAGGACGATGACCGAGGCGATGAGCGTCGACAGGAAGAGCGAGCGGCGCGAGGCGGCGGCGAACACCGCGTCGGCCCGGCCGCGGAAGGCCTCGCGGTCCGCGCCCTCGTGCCCGTAGGCCTGCACCGTGCGGATCTCGTGCAGGGTCTCGTCGACCTGCGCCGAGACGTCCGCCACGCGGTCCTGCACGACGCGCGCGAGCTTCCTCACCCGCACGCCCAGGACGCCGATGGGCAATACCACCGCGGGCAGGCACGCCACCGCGAGGAACGACAGCTTCACGCTCGTGAGGAAGAGCATCACCGCGCAGCCGGCGAGCGTGAACGCCATGCGCAGCGCGTAGAGCAGCGTGCCGCCGATGGCCGACTCGATGAGCGTCACGTCGTTGGTGAGGCGGGAGACGGTATCGCCCGTGCGCGTGCCCTCGAAGAAGTCGGTGGATAGCGAGAGGATGTGCCCGTACAGGCGCGTGCGCAGGTCCGCCGTGAAGCGCGCGCCCACCCAGTAGACGTTGTAGACGCGGATGAACGTGACCGCGCCCAGCACCGCGATGAGCGCGACGAGCGTGGCGAGCGAGGCGTTCAGCAGGTCCGCGCGGCCCTTGGCGAAGCCCTCGTCGATGACGCGGCGAAGGCCCTCGCCGATGACGAGCACCATGCCCGCCGAGATGAGCATCGCGACGAAGGCCACGGCGAGCCGGGCCCGGTAGGGCCGGAGCATCGCGAAGAGGGGACGAAGCCGCCCGAGACCGGCCTTGCCGGCCGCGGGCGCGGGACTCGCGGCCAAGCCGCCGTCAGCCGCCGCGGCGCAGGATGGGCTTGGCCACCGTGCCGCTCACGTTGAAGCCGCCGCGGTCCTGGGCCACGTTGGAGCGGATCTCGACGGACAGGCGCCCGCCGAGCGCGCCGTTCGCGCCGATGTCGATGTTGCCCCCGCCGCGCAGGACGCCCCCCAGCAGGTTGAGCGAGCGGTACGAGAGGCGACCGTCGGCCGCGGAGATCTCGCCGGTGAGCTCGGCGAACTTGGTGACGCCCGCGCGGCCGGCGGCATCGGGCGATTGCATCGCCGCGACGAGGTCGGCGTTCGAGAGGGAGCCGTCGGCGAGGCGGAACTTGCCCTGCACGCGCGGCGCGGCGAGGATCGCGGCGACCGTGGGCGACTCGGCCGTGATCGCGAAATTGCCTTCGATCTTGCCGGTGACCGCGATGTCCTTGGTGAAGGCGGGCATGAGCTGGTCCGCCTTCACGCGGGCGAGCGAGAGGTCCGAGACGATCTTCACCGTCGGGCCGAACGCGACCTGCAGCGTGCCGTTCACCTTGCCTTCCATCGCGTCGGCCTCGAACTCCGGGACCGTGAGGCCGTCCGCGTTGAGGACGCCCTTGGCGCGCACTTCGCTGATGGGAATGGCGGCGCCCACGGGAAGCTGCCAGTTGCGGGCGCTGAAATCGACCTCGTAGTCGGCGCCCTGCGGGCGGATCGTGGCGGTCCACTTGCCCTCGCCCGAGAGCTGGGCCTGGCGGAACTTGCCGTCCTTGGCGAAGGCGAGCGTCGCGGCGAAGGGCTTCAGCTCCGGCTTCACGTCGAGCTTCACTTCCTTCAGGCGGATGAGCTCGATCTCGGCGGCGGCGCTCTTGCCCTCGGGCTTGCCCCACGAGAGGATGCGGCGGGTCGCGTCGGCCGAGAGCGTGAGCGAGTCGAACTCGAGCGAGTTGATGACGACGCGGTCCGACAGGAGCGCGCCGATGTCGAGGTAGACGCGGCCCACCGGCGCCTTCACGTCGAGGAGCTTGCCGATGGTGAGCTGCTCGATCTTGAGGTGGGGCGAGGGGATGAGCGTGAACTTGAGGTTCGAGATCGACACGACGTCCTCGTGCAGCCAGCCGCCGATGCCCTTCTCCAGCTTGTTGGCGAAACCGCGAAGCGGGATCACGTGCAGCAGCAGCACGCCGATCACGATCACCGCGGCGAGGCCCACGAGCGCGTTCTTCGCGTAGTTGCCCCGGCGCTTCGGGCGGCGCTTGGCGGGCGTGGCCGCGGCCGGGTCGGCATCGGGCTCGACCTTCGTGCGCAGGATGTCGGCGATCTCGCGCGCCTTCCGGTCCTGCTCGGCCCGCTGGCGGTTGTCCTCGTCGATCTCCGCCTGCTCCTTGGCCTGCATGTAGGCACGGGCCTGGGCCTTGCCCTCGAGTTCGGCGCGGCGCGTCATGTCGCCCTCGAGCTCGGCCTTCACCTTCTCGCGCGTGGTCTCCTCGACCGTCTCGCGGGCGCGCGCCTCGATCTTGGCGCGCATCTCGGCCGCCTCGCGGGCCTTCTTCTCCGATTCGATCTCGCCGGAAAGCTCGCGCTCGCGGCGCTCGCGTTCCTCGGCCTCGACCATCGCGCGGGCCTCGGCCTCGAGCTTCGCCTTGCGCTCGGCCTCGATGCGCGCGGCGGCCTCGGCACGCTCCTTGGCGACGCTGGCGGCGGCCTGGGCGCGCTCCTTCGCGACGCTGGCGGCGGCCTCGGCCTTCTCGCGGGCCGCGGCGGCGGCGGCTTTCTCGGCCTCGCGGGCGGCTTCCTCGGCCTCCTCGCGCGCCCGGGCTTCCATGCGGCGAAGGCGCCGGGTTTCCTCCTCGGCCTTCTCGCGCGCGGCCTTTTCGACTTCCGCGCGGGCCTCGGCTTCGGCGCGCAGTTTCGCCTCGGAATCGGCTCGCTCGCGCGCCGCGGCTTCGGCGACCTTGCGCGCTTCCAGCTCGGCCTTCTGCAGGTTCGCGCGTTCCTCGCGAAGGCGCTCCTCGAGTTCCGCCTTCGCGGCGAGGCGCGCCTCGGCCATGATGGTGGCCTGCATTTCCGCGCGCGCCTTTTCCTCGATCTCGTCGCGCAGGAGCGTTTCCATCTCCGCGCGGATGCGGCCCTCGATCTCCTCCTTCAGGCGGGCCTTGAGTTCCTTCTCGGAATCGACGGCGGCGGCGGCCTGCTTCTTCGCGGCCTGCTCGGCCTCGGCGCGGGCCCGCGCGAGGGCTTCGGCTTCCGCTTCCGCCTTGGCGCGGGCCTCGGCGAGGGCCTTGGCCTCGGACTCGGCCTTGGCGCGGGCTTCCTCGAGCCGCGCGGACTCGATCTCCTCGCGCTTCTTCGCTTCCGCCGTGGCCTTGGCGAACTGCTCGGCGACGAATTTCTTGCGCTCTTCCTCGACCTTGACCTTCGCCTCGAGCTCCGCCTTGGCGCGGGCGTTGGCCTCGGCCTGCGCGCGCGCGCGCAGCTCGGTGAGACGGCGCGTTTCCTCTTCTTCCTTGGCCTTGGCCTCGGCGGCGGCCTTCGCCTGCGCCTCCGCGACGGCCCGCTTGCGGGCTTCTTCCTCCCGCGTCTTCGCCTCGAGCTCGGCCCGGGCGCGCTCGGAGGCTTCCTTGGCGCGGCGCGCCTGTTCCATCGCGCGCTGCTCGGCTTCGGCGCGGGCCCGCGCCTCGGCTTCGGCCGCGGCTCGCGCTTCGGCCTCGCGCTTGGCCTTTTCCCGCGCGGCGATCTGCGCCGCCTCGCGCGCCTTGTGGTCGACCTGGTTCTTCTCCTGCTGCCGGACGAGCTCGCTGATGTCGTTGGCGGCCGCCGCGACGACGCGCTGCGTCTGTCCCGGGAGCTTGCCCGGGGCCGTGAAGTCGAAATCGTCCTCGCCGAACGGGTCGGGATCCTTGCGGGTGGTGAAGACGCGCGCGTAGCCGTCCCGGATGAGCGTGCCGATCGCCTTCTCGAGGGACGGCTTCTCGTATTCGCCCTTCTCGAGGATCTCCGCGAAGGTGGACTTGCCGTCGACGAGCTTGAGCACCTTCATCAGGTCGCGCGACAGCGAAGCGGATCGCTGGTTGACCTGCGTGATGCCCTTCGCGGTTTTCGTGAAGACGGTGGTGTTGTCCATCCGGTTTGCCCCGTGTGTTCTTCTTTGGCGACGCGAGGCGGCGCGGGATGGCCGCCCGAGACAGGCTGGAACCGGCACCGCGTGTGGCTGCGCCGGAGTGGCCAATAATGGCATGAATTCAGGGTCTTGAAAAAGGATTCGCCCTCACCGTCGCCTCGAGGTGACAAAATTGGTTACAACTCGCGTCGTCCGCCCGGAGCCCTCGCGCGTTTAAGCGATGAGGATCCGGCGCATTGCCGGGGATTCGACGCATCCGGAGACACGCCCATGAAACGCCTCGCCGCCTGCCTCTTCGCCCTCGCCCTCCTGCCGGCCGCCGCCGCCGATCCGCCCGGTCGCGTGGGGCGCCTCGCCTGGATCGAAGGCGAGGCCCTCGCGTTCACCGATCCGGAAACCGGCTGGGAAGGCGCCCGCGTCAACACGCACCTCACCAGCGAGAACTCGGTGTGGACGGAACCGCGCTCGCGCGCCGAGGTGCGCGCCGGCTCCATCGCCCTTCGCCTCGAGGAAACCTCGCAGCTCGACATCGCGCGGCTCGACGACAACGAGCTGCACGCCCACCTGGCGCGCGGCAGCCTCGCGGTGCGCGTGCGCTTCTTCGAGAAAGGCGAGTCGATCTTCATCACCACCCCCGGGGCGCGCTTCCAGGTGCGCGGCAACGGGCGCTTCCGCATCGACGCGGACGCGGGCCGGGGCGAATCGCGGCTCACGGTCTTCACCGGCAGCGCGCGGCTGGAGGCGAGCGGCGGCGCGGTGATCGTCGACACGGGCCGCGCCGTGGTCGTCACCGGCGGCGATCGTCCCTCCTACGAATTCGAAACCGCGGTCACCACGCCCATCGACGAATGGGCCCTCGCGCGGGACGAGCGCTTCGCGGACGGCCAGGCCTCGCGCTACGTCTCGCCGCGCATGACGGGCTGGGAAGACCTCGACGCCTATGGCGCGTGGCGCGACGAGCCCGAGTACGGCACCGTCTGGTATCCGACCCGGGTCGAGGTGGGCTGGCAGCCCTACCAGGTCGGCCGCTGGGCCTACGTGCGCCCGTGGGGCTGGACCTGGGTGGACGACGCCCCCTGGGGCTACGCGCCCTTCCACTACGGCCGCTGGGTGAACGTGCGCGGCCGCTGGGGCTGGTATCCCGGCCGCTACGATCCTCGCCCGGTCTGGGCGCCGGCGCTCGTGGGCTGGGTGGGCGGCTCGGGCTGGAGCCTCACGGTCAACTCCGGCCCGGTCGGCGTCGTGGGCTGGTATCCGCTCTCGCCGTGGGACCGCTACGACCCCTGGTACCGCGTGAACCCCACCTACGTGACGCACGTGAACCGCGTGGTGATCGTCGATCGCCGCCCGCCCCACGGCGGCGGGCACTACCGCGACCACGTCACCGTGGCCACGCGCGACGTCTTCGGTTCGCGCCGGCCGGTGCGCGACTCGATGAGGCAGGTGCCGCGCGAAGTCGTCGCGCGCCAGCCGGTCGTCTCCGGCGGTGCCGTGCTGCCGCCGGCCAACGTCGTCCGTACCCGTCCGGGCGCCCCCTCGCCGGGCGGCTCCCCGGCCTCGCCCCCCGGACGTCCCCCGCAGGGCGGCGCGCCGGGAAGCGGGCGGCCCGTCACGGCACCTTCCGCGCCGAACGTCGTCGCGCCGCCGTCCTCGCCGCCGGCAAGGCCGGCCTTCCGGCCGCGGGAAGAAGCGCCCGCGAGCCCCACGCCTTCCGGCTCCCGGCCCGCGCCGGTGCCGGGCGGCGTTCCGCCCGCGACGAACGCGCCGCCCCGTCCTGCCTTCACGCCGCGACCGCCGGTTCCGGTCGAATCGGCGCGCCCCGCGGCACCGGCCTCCCCCGCCGCGCCGACCGCGCCGTCGGTGCCCTATGCGCCTCGCGTGTCGCCGCGCCCCGAGATGGCGCCGCCCTCCGCCGCGACGCCCGCCTCGCGCCCCCCGGCCCCTTCGCGTCCGGCGGAAGCGCCGGTGTATCGCCAGCCCCGCGGCGCACCGCCCGAGGCCTCGCGCCCGAAGCCGGAAGCCCCCCGCGAGGCGAAGCCACCCCGCCAGGAAAGCGCACCGCCGCCCGCGGCGAAACCGGTCGAGAAACCGGCGCAATCGACCCGCCCGCAGAAGGATGACAAGCCGCCCAAGGAATCGGGAGGCAAGGAGCGCTAGCCCGTTCGCGGCAAGGCGCGGTGGTAGCCTTGCCGCCATGAACACCTCCCGCGGCTACTGGGCGCTCGCCATCGCGGGCGCCGCGATCCTCGCCATCACGATGGGGATCCGCCAGTCCCTCGGCCTCTTCGTTTCCCCGCTCAACACCTCGACGGGGCTCGGCATCGTCACGATCAGCTTCACGCTCGCCGTGGGCCAGTTCGTGTGGGGCGCGACCCAGCCGGCCTTCGGCGCGCTCGCCGATCGCGTGGGCAACGTTCGCGTGATCGCCGCCGGCGCGGTGCTCCTCGCCGCCGGCCTCGTCGGCACCACGCTCGTGGATTCGAGCATCGGCCTGCTGCTCTTCCTGGGCATCGTCACCACCGCCGGCGCCGGCGCGGGCAGCTTCTCGATCCTCATGAGCGCGGCCGCGAACCGCCTGCCGCCGGAACGCCGCTCCACCGCTTCGGGATTCATCAACGCGGGTGGCTCGTTCGGGCAGTTCGTGTTCGCCCCGCTCTCGCAGGGGCTCATCGCGGCCTTCGGCTGGGTCGTCGCGCTCTGGGCGCTCGCCGCCACGGCGCTCGCGACGATCCCGATGGCCCTCGCCTTTCGCGAAAAGGCGGGGCAGGCGATCCACGCGCAGGCCCCCGGCCCGACGCTCGGCGGCCAGGTGCGCGAGGCCTTCCGCGACCCGAGCTACCTGTGCCTGCACGCGGGATTCTTCACCTGCGGCTTCCACATCGCCTTCCTGGTCACGCACCTGCCGGGCGAGGTGGGCCTGTGCGGCCTGCCCGCCTCGGTGGGCGCGGCCGCGCTCGCGATCATCGGGCTCGGCAACATCGCCGGCAGCCTCGGCGCGGGCTGGCTCGGCCAGCACTACCGGATGAAGTGGATCCTCTTCGCGATGTACGCATCGCGCGCCGCGGCGATCCTCGTGTATCTCGCCATGCCCAAGACCGAGGCGACGTTCTACGCCTTCGCGGTGGTGCTCGGCATGACTTGGCTCGCGACGGTGCCGCCCACCGCGGGGCTCGTCGGCAAGCTCTTCGGCGTGCGCTACCTCGCGACGCTCTTCGGGTTCACGCTGCTCTCCCACCAGGTGGGCGCGTTCTTCGGCGCGTGGCTGGGCGGCCTCGCGATCGACCGCACGGGCAGCTACGACTGGATGTGGTACGCCGACGCCGCGCTCGCCTTCGCGGCGGCGCTGGTGAACCTGCCGATCCGCGAAGCGCCCGTGGCGAAGCCGGCCTAGGGAAGGCACGTCGCGAAGCCGAGCGTCCCGCGGTAATAAAGGGTCTTCATCGGACCATGCTGGCAGCGCGCCGGGCATCCCGGTCACGCGGCTGCCCTCAGAGTGACAATCAGTAACAAAGAGCAAGCGCGTTCGCATTGCCGCGCCCCCGCGCAGGGGGTCACACTTCGCGCCACAGATCACGCCCGGAACACGAAGGCGCGACTCGCCACCCAAGGAGATGTCATGAGAATCGCTTCCGCATTCGTCGCCGCTCTCGCGGTCGCTGCAGGGCCCGCCTTCGGCGCGTGCTCCTGGGAGTGGCTGTGCAACGGCGAGGGCGCCTGCAAGCACATGCCCGTGTGCGACTCGGTGCTCGAGATGCCGCCGCCCAAGCCGAGCGTGCAGCCACCCGCCATGCCGCCCCTCGCGATGCGCCCGCACAAGATCGCCGGCAACCTCAACTCCGCGCTCACGTGCGAGCACATCATGCGGCAGGGCCGCAGCGGCCGCTGGTACTGGGCCGAGGCCTGCTACTGCCAGGACAAGTCGAAGTCGATCGACCCGTCCAACCCGTTCGCGAACATCGTGCGTTGCGACGGCGGCCCGCCGGTGGCCGGGCCCGCGCCGAAATAGCGGCGCTTCGGCGTTCGCCCGCCCCGCGTCAGGTCGCGCCGGAGCCGAAGATGTCCGGCGGCGCGGGCTTGGCCGATGCCGGCGCCGCGATGCGCCGGCCCGTGAATTCCTCCTCGATCGATTCCTTGTAGTACGTCCCCGGCGACGGCGAGGTCATGAGCCGCCGGTGGATCTCCGGGGAGATGTTCGCGTATTCGAAAGTGCCGGCCGTCGTCTCGACGACGAGCTTGCGGTTCCTCTCGTCGTAGCCGGCGGACCGCACGCCCGTCCCGTTGAGCCGCTTCATTTCCATTCGAGTCTCCTTGCCGTCGTCAGCCGCCGCTCGCCACCGGGACCGCGGGCGGCTCCTCGCGAACCGCCTCGAGCTGCACGACGATGCGCACCTCGTCGGCCACGAAATTCGAGAATCGCGTCAGGCCGAAGTCGCTGCGCTTGAGGCTCGCCGTCACGTCGGCCCCGCAGGTCAGGCGCACGAGGAAGGGCAATCGCGTGCACGCGAAGCGCTCGACCGAAAGCGCCACGGGTTTCGTCACGCCGTTCAGCGTGAGTTCGCCGCTCGCGCGCCGCGGCTCGCCCTTGTCGAACTCGACCTGCGCCGCGCGGAAGGTGATCCGCGGGTGCTTTTCCACGTCGAAGAAGTCCTCGCCCTTCAACACGCCGTCCAGGGCCTTGTTGCCCGTGCTCACGCTCGCCGTCTCGATGGCGAGCTCGATGCGCGCCGTGCCGGCCTCGCGGTCGATCTCGATGCGCCCGCTCGTCCGGTCGAACCGGCCGCGCTGCGTCGAGATGCCCAGGTGCACCACCTCGAAGGCGGGAAACGTGTGGCCCGGATCGACGTTGAAGGTCTCGGGCGCCGCGAAGGCGGCCGGCGCGCAGAATGCGAGCGCCGCCGCGAGGCCTTTCAAGAACCGCCCGCCTTCGCGCCCCACAGTTCCTTGAGCCGCTGGTCGCGCCCGCAGCCGTTGCGGTAGAACTTGTACTTCACCGGGTTCTTCACGTAGTAGTCCTGGTGGTAGTCCTCGGCGGGGTAGAAGGTGCCGGCCATCTCGATCGGGGTCACGAGGGCCGCCTTGAAGGGCTTCGACTTCTCGAGCGCCGCCTTCGAGGCCTCCGCCGCCTGCCGCTGTGCGGCCGAGTGATAGAAGACCGTCGTGCGGTATTGCGTTCCCGCGTCGCAGAACTGGCGGTCCTTCACCGTGGGATCGACGTTGAACCAGTACACCGCGAGCAGCTTCTGGTACGAGACCTTCGACGGGTCGAAGGTGACCTGCACCACCTCGGTGTGGCCCGTGGTGCCCGCGGACACTTCCTCGTACTTCGGGTTCGCCTTGCTCCCGCCCATGTAGCCCGACACGGTGGAGACGACGCCGGGCAGGGCGTCGTAGGGCGGCTCCATGCACCAGAAGCAGCCGCCCGCGAAGGTGGCCTTCTCGAGGGCCGGCTTGGGCGCGCTCTGCGCGTGGACGGCGCTCGCGAAAGCGAGGAGCGCGAGGAGGATCGGGAATCGCATGGCGGGCCTTTCGGGTGGCGGGTCGGAATCCCATGGGTCGCGCGGGGAGGCGCCGGCCTTTCAGCCGGACGGTTCGCGGGATCGGGAGCCGTAGTTTACTGCCGCCCGGAATGAAAACGGCCCGCCCCCGAAAGGGCGGGCCGTGCCGGCGTCGCCGCCGGCGCCCCGGTCAGAACTCTTCCCAGTCCTTCTCGTTCGACCCACCGGCGGGCGGGGCGGCCGACGCCTTCGCTTCCGGCGGCCGCACGGCGGCGGGCTTCGCGGGGTGCGCGGCCCGGGACGCCGGCGAAGGCTTCGCCGAAGCCCTCGCGGCCAGTTTCGGGGCGGGCTTCGCGACCGGTGCCGGCTCGCGCACCACGGCGCCCGTTCCGTTCACGCGGAAGATCGAGACGGCCTTGGCCAGTTCCTCGGCCTCGTGCTTCAGGCTGTCGGCGGCGGCGGCGCTCTGCTCGACGAGCGCGGCGTTCTGCTGCGTCACCTGGTCGAGCTGCACCACGGCGTCATTGATCTGGCCGATGCCGCGCCCTTCTTCCTGGCTGGCGGCCGTGATTTCGCCGATGAGGTCGCTCACCTGCTTCACCTGGCGGACGATCTCGTCCATGGTCGTGCCGGCCGTGTGCACCAGCTGGCCGCCGTTCTCGATCTGCTCGACGCTCGCGCCGATGAGGGTCTTGATCTCCTTGGCGGCCTGGGCGGCGCGCTGCGCGAGGCTGCGCACTTCGCCGGCGACCACCGCGAAGCCGCGGCCCTGCTCGCCCGCCCTCGCGGCCTCGACCGAGGCGTTGAGCGCGAGGATGTTCGTCTGGAAGGCGATCCCGTCGATGACGTTGGTGATCTCGGCGATCTTGTGGCTTTGCGACGTGATCGATTCCATCGTCTTCACCACGTCGCTCACCACCTTCCCGCCGCTGGCCGCGGCGGCGCTCGCGTTGGCCGCCAGCTGGTTGGCCTGGCGGGCCGACTCGGCGCTCTGCTTCACGGTGGCGGTCAGTTCCTCCATCGAGGCGGCCGTCTCCTCGAGGTTCGAGGCCTGCTCTTCCGTGCGCGAGGACAGGTCCTGCGTGCCGTTGGCGATCTCCGAGGAGCCCGTCGCGATGCTGTCGGAGGCGTGGCGCACCTCGCCCACGATCTTCGCGAGGTTCTCGTTCATCTTCTTCATGCTTTCGAGGAGGCGACCGGTCTCGTCCTTGCTCGTCACCTCGATGCGGCTCGTGAGGTCGCCCGCGGCGATGGTCTCGGCGACGCGCATGGCCTCGCCGAGGGGACGCGTCACGGACCGGGCGATCCACCAGCCGAGGAACGCGCCGAGCAGCGCGGCGACGAGGCCGACCACGCCCATCTCGATCTTGCCCATGGAAATCGCGCCGTCGACTTCCTGGTCGGCTTCCTTCATGAGTTCCTGCTGGAACTTGCCGAGGTTCTCGAAGGACTTCTGGTATTCGATCTGCGCGGGGCGAAGGGTATTGAGCAGCAGTTCCTTGCCCTCGGCGTCCTTGCCCGCGGCAAAGGCGGCGAGCGTGCGGTCCAGCCCATCGCTGTAACCCTTGCGCGTCTCTTCGGAAGCCTTGAGCAGCTGCTTGCCGCGCGGCGAGACGATCTCCTTCTCGAACTTCGCGAAGATCTCGTTGTTGGCCTCGCGCGCCTGCTTGATGCGCTCGATCTCCTCGCCCTGGACCTTGGCGTCCTTGAAGATCGCGATGTTGCGGATCGAGCGCGCCACCTCGTTGGTGTTGTCCTGCGCTTCCTGGACCTTCAAGACCTTGGGCAGGTAGTTTTCCGAAAGCTTGTCGTACTCCGCCTTCACGCTGTTGAGCGACAGGAAGGCCGCGGCGCCAACGCCCGCGATGCCCAGGATGACCACGCCGAAGCCCGCGCCGAGGCGGGTGCCGATGGGAAGGTTGTTCAAGGAGGCCACGACAATTTCCTTTCAGTGTTCGTGATGGGGCCGGCCGGGGGGCGCGGAATCAGTGGACGTGTTCGGAGAGGTTCAGGCTGCAGGAACCGATGAGGTTCTCGATGTCGATGAGGATCAGCATGCGTTCCTGCTCGCCTTCCTTCACCGTGCCGATTCCCGTGATGAAGCCGGCGTCAACGGAGGAGGCGAATTCCGGCACGGGGCGGATGGCCCCCGCGGGAAACTGGATCACGTCGCTCACCGAGTCGACCACGACCCCCACCACGCGGTGGGCGACGTTGAGGACGATGACGACGGTGAAGTCGTTGTACTCCGCGCTGTCGAGCGCGAACTTCAGGCGCAGGTCGACCACCGGCACGATCACGCCGCGCAGGTTCACCACGCCCTTCAGGTAGGCGGGCGAGTTGGCGATGCGCGTCGGCGCTTCGTACGAGCGGATCTCCTGGACGCGCAGGATGTCGATGCCGTACTCCTCGGCGCCGAGCTTGAGACTCAGGTACTCGCCGGCCGCGGTGACGGGGGCGGCGGACGGGACGGCACGGACGGCCGGTTCGGCCGGGGACGCAACGTTGGGGGCGATGAGGGTATCCATGGGCGGCAGGAACTCGGCGGGATCCGCGACACGCGGGTTTCACCCCCCAGTTACGGTCCCGCCGCGCCCACCTTGAGGTCCGTTCGCCTTCGGATGCCCGGCCCGCGATTGACGCGGATCAAGCTTTCCGCGTTCGCGGGCTTCTCAACGGCCAGCGGACCCCGACGCGCCGAGCTGGCGGTCGTGGGCCCGCGAGAGCGCGGCCTGCGCGACGAGCGCGCCCACCAGCGCGAGGAACATGTCCCACTGCGTGTCCCACACGTCGCCCTGCGTGCCCAGGAAGGCCTCCGCGGCCTCGCCCGTGGCCACCGCCACCCACCACTCGATGAACTCGTAGCCGGCGCTGATCGCGAGGCACACGCAGGTGACGAGGAAGAAGAGCCACCGGCCCGGCGCCAGCACCCCCCGGCGCAACAGGATCTCGCGCGCGACCATCGCCGGGACGAATCCCTGCGCGAAGTGGCCGACCCGGTCGTAGTAGTTGCGCGCCAGGCCGAATTCGTCGCGCAGCCAGTTGAAGGCCGGAACCTCCGCGTAGGTGTACTTGCCGCCGACCATGAGGATGACGGCGTGGATCGCGATGAGGGTGAGCACGAGCGGCGTGAAGCGCCAGCGCGGATAGCAGGCCGCGATGAGCACGGCCGCGAGGATCGCGGGCGCGACCTCCAGCAGCCAGGTGAAGCGGTCCTTCGGCGACCATCCCGTCGCCACGAAGACCAGCGCGCAGCCGCCGAGGAGCGCCAGGTGCAGGCCCCGGGAGGCGGCCCGGGGGCTCAAGGGCCGCCCCACAGCCACGCCGCGCCGCGCACGCCGCCCGAATCGCCGTGCACCGGCGGCAGCAATCGCGTGCGCACGTCGTCGGAAAAGATGAAGGGGCCCCAGGCCGCCGGCACCCGCTCGTAGAGACGGGCGATCTTCGACACGCCCCCGCCGAGCACGATGACGTCCGGATCGACGATGTTGACCACGACGGCGAGCGCCCGGGCGAGACGCGCCTCGTAGCGGGCGAGCGTGGCATCGCAACGCGCGTCGCCGGCGCCCGCGCGCTGCGCGATCTCGGCCGCCTCCAGCCGCTCGCCCGTGCCGCGCACGTGGTCCGCCGCCATCGCCGGGCCCGACAGGTACGTCTCGACGCAGCCGCGCCGGCCGCAGTAGCACAGGGGTAGCGGCAGGTCGATCTCGCCGGGCGAAGGCAGCGGATTGTGGCCCCACTCGCCCGCGATGGCGTTGGCGCCTTCGAGCAGGCGGCCGTCCACGACGAGGCCGCCGCCCACGCCCGTGCCTACGATCACGCCGAAGACCGTCCGCGCGCCGCGGCCCGCGCCATCGACCGCCTCCGACAGCGCGAAGCAGTTGGCGTCGTTGGCGAGGCGCACCTCGCGGCCCAGGGCGACCTCGAGATCGTCCTTCAGCGGCTGGCCATTGAGGCAGGTGGAATTGGCGTTCTTCACGAGGCCCGTCACCCGGGAAAGGGCGCCGGGCGTGGCGACTCCCACCGTCCCGCGCGTCCCGAGCTCGGCCTCGGCGCCGGCCACGAGCGAGGCGATCGCCGCGACGGTGGCGGGATAGTCGCCGGCCGGCGTGGGCACCCGTCGGCGCAGGCGCTCAGCGCCCGCGGCGTCGAACGCCGCGATCTCGATCTTGGTGCCCCCATGTCGATGCCGATGCGCGCCATGTCCGCCGGGACTATAGCCCAATCTTTCAGCTGCAATGCCACGCGTGACCGCTGCAACCCCCGGTGTGACGCGCTTCACACGGATTCCGGCGTGCCGGCCCGATAGTGGGTCCACAAGCAGTGAACAACCCCGCAAGCGCGCACATCGGCGCCGGGACGGGTCCGGGGGAAACACCCCGGCCCGGACCGCGCCCCTTTTTTTCGGGTCACACCCCGCCGGACGATACGCATTGCGTATATTGTCCAATCGTCGTTTGCGCCAATATCATGGACGCATTGCGTACAGGAGTGCGACCATGAAAAGCCAGCAGGACCGCCTTCGCGAGGCCATGAAGCGCCTCGCCCTCACCCGCGACGACTTCGCCGCCCGCCTGGGCGTCACGCGCCGCGCGCTCGACACCTGGCTCCTGCCCGACGGCTCGAAGGAGCACCGCGCGATGCCCGCGATGGCCGCCAAGGTCCTCGCGGAATTGCCCGGCGCGAGGGCCCTGCCCGCCGGCCTGCGCGAGCGCATCACCCCGCGCGGCAAGCCGCACCTGCTGTCCGTCGAGCAGTTCGACCGCGCCGCGGTGGAAGACCTGCTCGCCGTCGCCGAATCGATGGAGCCCATCGCCCGGCGCGCCAAGGTGACGCGCGTGCTCGAAGGCGCCGTCCTCGCCAACCTCTTCTTCGAGCCCAGCACGCGCACGCGCATGAGCTTCGCCACCGCCTTCTGCCGGCTGGGCGGCTCGGTGTGCGACACCACGGGCTTCACCTTCTCGTCGATGGCCAAGGGCGAGTCCATCGAGGACACGAGCCGCGTGATCGCGGGCTACGCCGACGCGATCGTCGTGCGCCACCCGGACCAGGGCTCGGTGGCGCGCTTCGCCAAGGGCGTGCACGTGCCGGTGATCAACGGCGGCGACGGCGTGGGCGAGCACCCCACCCAGGCCCTCCTCGACCTCTACACGATCCGGCGCGAGTTCGCGCGCCTCGGCAAGAAGGTCGACGGCGCCCACATCGCGATGGTGGGCGACCTGAAGCACGGCCGCACGGTGCACTCGCTCATCCGCCTGCTCTCGCTCTTCAAGGGCCTCACCTTCACGCTGCTCGCCCCGCCCTCGCTCGAGATGCCCGGGGACCTGGTCGCCCACGCCGAGGCGGCGGGCCACAAGGTGCGCCGCGCGGCCTCGCTCAAGGACGGGCTGAAGAAGGTCGACGTGCTGTACGCCACGCGCATCCAGAAGGAGCGCATGTCCGGCGAGGCGCTCGAGACCTACCCGCTCGACTTCCGCATCGACAAGAAGCGCGTCGACGCGCTGTGCCAGAAGGACACGATCGTGATGCACCCGCTGCCGCGCGACGGCACGCCGGGTTCGAACGACCTCGCCACGGACCTCGACAACGACCCGCGCCTCGCCATCTTCCGCCAGACGGACGCGGGCATCCCGGTGCGCATGGCGGTCTTCGCGGTGCTGCTCGGGGTGGAGAACCTCGTCGCCGGGAGCCTTCGCGACGCCCCCTGGATCTCGCCACCGCGCATCGGCTCCGGCGACGCGCCGTTCCATCGCCTCACGTAGGCGGCCCGTCGCGGCGTCCGCGGGCGGGGCGGTCCCGCGATGGAATGCGGTAGAGCCATACGGCGAGGGCCACGCCCATGACGGCGAGCCCTCCCTGCGCCCACGGGTTCTTCACGAAGAACACGATGGAGGCGGCGAGCGTCGCCGACATGAGCCCGATGGCCCAGAGCTTCGCCCGCCAGGGAATCGCGCGGTGGCGTTCCCACTCGCCCACGATCGGGCCGAAGGTGCGGTGCGCGAGCAGCCAGCGGTGGAACCGCGGCGAGGACCGCGCGAAGCACGCCGCGGCGAGCAGCATGAACGGCGTGGTCGGCAGCACGGGCAGGAAGATCCCGGCGACGCCCAGCCCCACCGCGAGGAATCCGCACGCGAGCAGCAGGGTGCGGACAACCGGCGAGGCGTGCACGCGCGAGGCGGGCGCGCTCTCGCCGGGCGGCTCGTCCGGGGGGCTCGACATGCGAGAATGCTCCCATGAAAGCGCTCATCGTGGCGACGATCGTGCTGGGCCTCGCCGCGGACCAGTACTGGCCCGGGCCGGGCCAGCACCTGGCGAGCGCTGCCGCCTGGGCCGTGTTCGTCCTGCTGTGGGCGAGGAGCCGCCCGGGAGAACGCCCCGCCCTGCTCGCCTGCCTCGCCTTCGCGACGGCGGGCGAAGTGTTCCTTTCGCTCGTGTGGGGGCTCTACGACTACCGGCTCGGCAACATCCCGCTCTTCGTGCCGCCCGGGCACGTGCTGCTCTTCTTCCTCGGGATGCAATTCGCGGCGCGCATCACCGACCGGGGGGCCTGGGCCATCGCGGCCCTGGCCGTGCCGATCGTCGGGGCGCTCGCGGGGATGGGGAAGGACACGCTGGGGCCCTTGCTCCTCGCGCTCTTCCTCGCGTGCATGGCCGCCTCGCCCTCGCGCCGGCTCTACGCGACGATGTTCGTGCTCTCGCTCGCGATGGAGCTCTACGGCACCTGGCTCGGCAACTGGACGTGGGCGCCGGCGGTGCCTTACCTCGGGCTCGCGACGCTGAACCCGCCGGTGGCGGCGGGCGCTTTCTACTGCGTGCTCGACTTCCTGGTGGTGTCGACGGTCGCGCTGCGGGGCCGCTACCCGGCGAGCCCCATCGTGACGCCCAGCACGCCCTCGCACCAGGCCGCGGCCTGCAGCGCGCGCTCGTCCTCGCGGTAACGCCCGACCACCTGGAGCCCCAGGGGCAGGCCCTTGGGACCGCGCCCGCTCGGCAGCGTGATGGCCGGCAGGCCGGAGAGGGTCCACAGCGAGCAGAACGTCGGATCGCCCGTGCTGCCGAGGCCCTCCGGCGCCTCGCCCGGCGCGGGGATCGTCACGATCGCCTCGCACCCGTCGAAGAGCGTATCGAGCCAGCGCCGGTAGTCGTCGCGGCGGGCGAGGTGCTTCACGTGCTGCTCGGTGGTGATGCGCTTGCCGCGGTCGAGCAATTGCAGCAGCGGTGCCGAGAACTGCAGCCGGTGGCGCGACTCGAGCGAGGCAAAGCCGCGCGAGGCGTCGTAATCCATGATCGCCTGCACGACGTTCCAGGCCTCGTTGAAGGCGGGCGGCAGGGGCACCTCGCGCACCTGGGCGCCGGCGTCCTTGAACGTCGCGACCGCCTCGGTGAAGTTGGCCTGCTGCGCCTGCGTGGCCAGGGACCACTTGGGCGTCTTCACCACCGCGAGCCGGGGCGGGGCCGCCAGCCGGCCGAGCGGGACCGACAGGGTGCGCATGCCGGCGCGGATGCCCGTCGCCTCGTCGCGCGGGTCGATGCCCATGAGGCAGGCGCCGAACCAGGCCGCGTCTTCCACCGAGCGCGCGAAGACCCCGACGTGGTCGAGCGTGCCGCTGAACGGGAAGACGCCGTCGCGCGAAATTGCGCCGAAACTCGGCTTGTAGCCCACCACGCCGCAGAAGGCCGCGGGGCGGATGATCGAACCGAGGGTCTGCGTGCCGATCGCCACGGGCACGAATCCGGCCGCCACGGCCGCGGCCGAGCCGCTCGAGGATCCGCCGGGCGTATGGGACGGGTTCCAGGGATTGCGGGTCTTGCCCGGGTGGCGGAAGGCGAATTCGGTGGTGACCGTCTTGGCGTACACGATGCCGCCCAGCGCTTCCAATCGCCGGACGAGGCCGGCCGAGCGGGCGGGCACGTGCCCGGCGAAGATGCGCGAGCCCATGCGGGTGGGGATGCCCCGGGTGCCGATGATGTCCTTCACCCCGACGGCGATGCCGTACAGGGGCAACTCCTTCAGGATGCCGCCGGAGCGCTCCTCGGCCTCGGCCGCGGCCCGCGCGGGCTCGAACCACTCGAAGGCCTGGATGCGCGGCTCGAGTGCCGCGACGCGCTTGTTGAGGGCTTCGACGTAGCCTTGGACGGTGAGGCGGCCTTCGCGAAAGGCGGCGTGAAGGGCCTTCAGGCCCAGGGCGTGGGGTTCCATGCCCGCTATTCTGCCGGGGGATGCCCCGGCGGGCCAGCTTTCCCGTTCAGGCGAGGGCGGCGATCAGGGCCTGGACGCCCGCGCCGGCGACGATTTCGTCGTCGCTCGCCTTGACGCCCGAGACGCCGATGCCCCCGATGACCTGGCCATCGACCTCGATGGGGAGCCCGCCCTGGAGCAGGGCGAAGCCCGCCCCGGCCCCGGGCACCGTCGCGAAAGCCGGACGCGGGCCGTTCACCATCTCCTCGATGACCCGCGTCGGCCGCTTGAAGGCGACCGCCGCCCGGGCCTTGCCCAGGGCCGTATCCACCGAACTGGTCTGCGTGCCGTCGAGCCGGATCGCGGCGACCAGGTGCCCGCCGGCATCCACGACCGCGACGACCACCTTCCAGCCGTTCGCGAGGGCGGTGGCTTCCGAGGCCGCGAGCGCGAGGCGTGCGGCTTCGAGAGTGAGGACACGCTGGGACGGCAGGATGAGCGGCATCGGGGGCTTTCGGCGGAGGGGATCAGGCCACCGATGATAGCGAAACGGGGGCCGGCGCACGCGCGCGCTCGTCCTCGCGCCGCTGTGCGATCGTGGCGCGCCGCTCGTCGAAGCGGTCGAACGACGCGAAGGTCTCTTCGCAGAGCAGCAGCAATTCCCGGCCCGTTTCCGTGGGCTCGACACGCCGGCCGCGCGTGTGCAGGACGGGCTCGCCGATGGTGTCGTTGAGCTTGCGGATGAGGCAGGAGACGGTCGGCTGGGCGAGCGAGAGCTCTTCGGCGGCGCGGGTCACGCTGCCGAGGCGGACACAGGCCTCGAAGGCGACCATCTGGGGAAAGAAACCGTGGCGGAAGTAGCGGCGCAGGCGCGAGCGGGTCATGGCGGATTTCCTATCGTCATATCGTCGGTCAGTCGAATCCACGCCGCTTCCGATGCCGGAAACGACGCGGCCTTTGCCCGGTCAAGGCAAAGGCCGCTGGATTCGGGAGCGGACCATTGCCACGATCTGGCAAAGGTCTCGCTAACAGACGGGCGCGATTTCCGCTCGCTGCCGGGAGGGCCGGGGCCTCGCGGCCCGTATTGACGACCCAACCGTAAAAGCTACTCCCCTTTGGAGGGCACGCATCGCTTTCGCCATGCGCCCCGCATTTATAGCGGCAACCATTCGCGAATGCAATCTCGGCCCGATTGGAAATCTCAATGGACCGATTGCGATTTTCCATCCGCGCCCCGGGGCCCCTTTCGATAATTCCTTCATCTCGAAGGCTTTCCGTTCGCCTCGCCGATGCGGCATGCCGACGATCCAGACCAGGGACACCACGGATGGAACTCTTCACCCCGGAATTCTTCACGGCCCTCGCGGCCATCATCGTGATCGACCTCGCCCTCGCCGGCGACAACGCGATCGTGATCGCCCTCGCGGCCCGCAACCTGCCGCCGCCCCTGCAGCGTCGCGCCATCCTCTGGGGCACCTTCGGCGCCATCGCCGTGCGGGTGGTGATGACGATGGCCGTGGTATGGCTGCTCGGCATCCCCGGTCTCATGGCCGCGGGCGGCGCGATCCTCGTGTGGATCGCCTACCGGCTGCTGAAACCGCAGGGAGGCGATGGCCACGAGGTGAAGGCCGCCGCCACCTTCTGGGGCGCCATGCAGACCATCGTGGTCGCGGACGCCGCCATGGGCCTGGACAACGTGCTCGCGGTCGCCGGCGCGGCGCACGGCTCCTTCGCCCTCGTCGTGATCGGATTGCTCATCAGCATCCCGATCGTCGTCTGGGGATCCACGCTGATCCTCCGGTGGGTCGGAAAATATCCGTGGATCATCCAGGTCGGCGTCGCGGTGCTCTGCTGGACGGCCGCCAAGATGATCGTGAGCGAACCGCTCTTCAAGGACTATTTCGACACGCACGCCATCGCCCGCTTGGGCGTCTACGCCGTCGTCTTCGCCTCGGTCTTCGGCCTGGGCTTCCTTTTCCATCGCCGTCGCGGCGCCACCGCCGCCCAGGCCGCCTGATCCGTCGTCACCGGGGAACGGCGCGCAACCCTTTCCGGCGCAGGACCCACGCGGGCCCCTTCCCAGGGCACCTGCCATCTCTGGCATCGACGAGGGGAGCCCGCGGGCCGGACTTTTATTCGCTTTCCCGGGCGGGTGCCGGGAATGGCCGGCGGAGAGGCCGGCCTTCGTCGCGCGCAAGTCCTTGCGGCGCAAGGCATTCCCGGCGCCGATCGACGCGGAGGGTCCGCACCGCCGGAACTTGGCCGACAATGGCGCATCCAACCGCGCCATGGCCATGATGTCCCCCGCCTTCCTCGACCGCATTTCCCCCCGCCAGGTCTTCGCGTTCATCGCGGCGGCCTGCTTCGGCCTCATCGGTTTCGGCCTCGTCCTGCAACACCAGGTGGGACTCGAGCCCTGTCCGATGTGCATCCTGCAGCGCTACGCCTTCGTGTCGATCGCCATCGTCGCCTTCATCGCCGCGCTGCACGGTCCCGTGCGCCTCGGCGTGCGGGTCTACGGCGTCCTGGTCGGCGCGCTCGCCATCGCCGGCGGGAGCGTCTCGGTTCGCCAGTCGATGCTGCAACGATTCCCCAAGCCGGAAATCGCGGCCAATTGCGGGGCGGATCTCGACTTCCTCCTCGGCAATTTCCCGCTCGCGCAGGCGCTTCCCCGGATCTTCTCGGGCACCGGCGACTGCGCCAAGGTGGAATGGAGCCTGCTCGGGCTGTCGATCGCGGAATGGGCGTTCGTGTGGTTCGCCATCCTGCTCGGCACCGCCATCTGGCTCGCTTTCCTGCGCCGTCCCTCGGCCGCCTGAACGGCCGGGGCCGCGAATGACGGGCCTGCCATGATCGGGCCCGCCCGCCCGCATCGCCGAACCTTCCTCGCCCGGGCCCTTGCGATCGCGGCGGCCGGATTCACCACGCCCCGCAGCGTGGCGGCGATCGGGTCGCCCCGATTCCAGTCGCCGCCCTTCTCGCTCGGCGTCGCCTCGGGCTCGCCCACCGCCGACGGCGTCGTCCTGTGGACCCGGCTCGCCCCCGAACCGCTGGGCGACGGCGGCCTGGGGGACGAGGCCATCGCGGTGCGCTGGGAGATCGCGCACGACGAGCGGTTCGCGCGCATCGCGCGTCGCGGCACGGCGACCGCGGAGCCGGGGCGTGCCCATGCCGTGCACGTGGAAGCCGACGGTCTCGAACCGGCCCGCGATTATTTCTACCGGTTCCTCGCGGGCGGCGAAGCGAGTCCCGTCGGCCGCACGCGCACGGCGCCCGCCGCGGGCGCCCGGGTCGCGCGACTGCGCCTCGCGCTCGCTTCCTGCCAGCACTACGAGCAGGGCTGGTTCACGGCGCATCGCCATCTCGTGGCCGACGCTCCCGACCTGGTCGCCTTCGTGGGCGACTACATCTACGAATCGAGCTGGGGACGCGAGCACGTGCGCAAGCACCACATCCCCGAGCCGAAGTCCCTCTCCGCCTACCGGCAGCGCTACGCGCAATACAAGTCGGACCCGGACCTGCAGGCCGCCCACGCGGCCGCCCCCTGGCTCGTCACCTGGGACGACCACGAGGTCGCCAACGACTACGCCGACGACCGCGGCCAGGACCTCGCCCCGGATTTCCTCGCCCGCCGCGCCGCCGCCTACCGCGCATTTTTCGAGCACCTGCCGATCCGCCCCTCGGTCCTGCGGCCCGACGGCGAGGTGCGCCTCTACGGTGCCCATGGCTGGGGCTCGCTCGCCACCCTCCTGGTGCTGGACGACCGCCAGTACCGCGCGCACCAGGCCTGCCCGCGACCCGGGCGAGGCGGCAGCAACACCGTCGGCCCCGATTGCGAGGAACGCGAAGCGCCGGGGCGCACGCTCCTGGGCGCCGCGCAGGAACGGTGGCTGGACTCGGCGCTCGCGGATTCGAAGGCGCGCTGGAACGTGATCGTGCAGCAGACCCTCTTCGCCACGGCCGGCCGCGATACCGGGAAGGGCCGCGTGCATTGGACCGACGGCTGGGACGGCTACCCTCACGCGCGGGCGAGGCTGCTCGATTCGCTCGCCCGGGCGGAGGCCGCGAATCCCGTGATCCTGGGCGGCGACGTGCATGCCAACTACGTGTGCGACGTGCACCGCGAAGCCGGCAGGCCCGGCTCGCCGGTCGTCGCGTCGGAATTCTGCGGCACCTCCATCACCTCGCAGGGACCCGACGGCAAGCGCACGAACGCGGTGCGCGAATCGAACCCGCACATCCACTTCGCGGACGGCACGCGCCGCGGCTACGTGCTCCTGGATTTCGGCCCCGAGGCCACGCGGGCGAAACTGCGCGTGGTCGACACCGTGAAGCAGCCCGGTGCGGGCATCTCGACGATCGCCTCGTTCGCCGTGGAGGCCGGGCGGCCCGGCGTGAAGCCCGCCTGAAACGAAAACGCCGCGGCGAACCGCGGCGATTCGTGCAAGCGGCGACGGACGGCCGCTAGATCTTCAGGATCTTCATCGCCTTGGCGAGCGTGTCGACGGACTCCTGGTGCTTGCCGGCCTTGTGAAGGCTCTCGCCCTCCTCGCGGAACTTCTTCACGTCCTTCATCTGGGCCTCGGTGAGCTGCGGCTTCTTCGCGAGGGCCTCGTCGATCTTCTTCATGTCCGAGGGGCAGTGGAAGGCCAGGGCGGCACCGGCGAACAGCATCGTGGCGGCGGCCGCGGCGATACGTTTCATGGAAAGTCCTTTCGAATGATGGGGTTATGGGAGGTGGCGCTGCAACCGGCGAGTCTAGCGCAAGCCCGGCGTCGCGACGGATGGCCCCGAGGGGCGGGCCCCGCTCAGGCGAGCAGCGCGCGCAGGCCGTCGTAAAGCAGCTTCGAGCCCACGACGGCGAGGAGCGCGTAGGCCACGCGGTAGAAGGTGTCCTGCGACAGCCGCCGCTGGAGCCGGACGCCGAGCAGGATGCCCACGGGTGCCAGGGGCGCGAGCACGAGCGAGGTCGCGAGGTTCCTCGCGTCGAAGAGCCCCAGCCAGGCATAGGGGACGAGCTTCACCGCGTTGATCACCGCGAAGAAGATGACCGTCGTGCCGACCAGAACGGCCTTGTCGAGCCTGAGCGGCAGCAGGTACACGCTGAGCGGCGGGCCGCCGGCGTGCGAGATCGTGCTCGCGAGCCCCGAGACCGTCGACCAGAAAAGGCCCTTGGCGCGCGAGGGCGCCGCGGCCACGGGCGAGGCGAGACCCGAACGCACGCGGTGAACGACGAAGGCGAGGGCCATCGCGCCCAGCATCGCGCGGATCATGGCATCGCTGAAGTAGCGGAAGGTGAGCGCGCCCAGCACGGTGCCCCCGATGCCGCCCGCGAGGAGCAGGCCGAGGTGGCGCCGGTCGAAGACGCCCCGGTAGGCGAAGAGCCCCACGGCGTCCATCACGAGCAGGATGGGCAGCAGGATGGCCGCCGCCTGCGGCGCGGGCACCGCGAGGGCCACCAGCGGCGTCGCGATGATGCCCAGCCCCGACCCCAGCCCGCCTTTCGAGATGCCCATGATGAGCACCGCCGGGACGGCGAAGGCGTAGAAAAGCGCCGAGTCGATCACGCGCCGAGCGCGCGCAGGTCCGCGACCGGCTCCGCGAAGAGCTTCCCGTTCGCCTCGAGCCGCAGGATGTCGTCGGCCACGTCGCCCGGGTCGCGCAGCTCGCCCGCGGCCTTCATCTGCCGGAAGCGCTCGACGTCGACGAATTCCTCGGGGCTGCTGCTGCGGATGACGCCCTGCATGGCGGTGTCGATGACGCCCGGGGCGAGGCTCACCAGCTCGACGCCCGTCCGCGCCGCCTGCGCCTCGAGCGCCGCGACGCGCGTGGCCATGTCGAGGCCCGCCTTCGCGGCGCAGTAGGCGCCCCAGCCGAAGATCGCCCGGCGCCCCGCCCCGGAAGAAATGTTGATGACGCGCCGCCGCTTCGCGAGGGTCGCCGTCGCCTGCAGGAATCGCCGCATGAGCACGAGCGGCGCGACGAGGTTCACGGTGAGGTTCGCCGCCAGTTCGCGGGCATCCACGCGGTCCAGCATGCCCACGGGCGAGACGACGCCGGCGTTGTTCACGAGCACGGCACGCTCGAAGCGGCGACTCGCGAAGCGTGCCTCCAGCCGGTCGAACGCCGCCTCGAGCGCGGGGAGATCGGCGAAATCCACCTGCAACTGGGCGCCGCCCGGGATGGGCCCGTCGGGCGCGCGGCCCAGGGCGACGATTTCGTTGTCGGGCTGGCGGGCGATGCGCTCCACGAGCGCCGCGCCCAGGCCCCGCGTGTGACCGGTGACGATAAAGAGATTCATCGCAAGGGGAGAAATCGCAAAGCGGCCATTCTAGGCGCATGCGGGCATCGGCAGGCGGCGCGGTATCATCGGCAGCCATGGAAGACAAACCGCCGCTCCCTCGCCGCGAGACCCTCGCCGCGCAGGGCCTGGGCCGCATCGCGGAACCCTATCGCGAGATCGTCCCGCCGATCCACGTCGCCACCACCTACGAGCGCGGGCCCGACGGCGCCTATCCCGGCGGCCGCGTCTACTCGCGAGCCGACAACCCCACCTACGACACGCCCGAATCCCTGCTCGCCGCGCTCGAGGGCGGCCGGGGCGCGATGCTCTTCGCCTCGGGACAGGCGGCTTCGGCCGCGGTGTTCCAGAGCCTTCTGCCGGGCGCCGCCGTGCTCGCGCCGCGCAACATGTACTGGGCCCTGCGCGGCTGGCTCGTGAATTTCGCGGTCCCGCGCGGGCTCCGGGTCGCCTTCTACGAGAACGATTCGGTCGACGACCTCGCGCGCCTCGCCCGCGAGACGAAGCCGCAACTCATCTGGGCCGAGACGCCCGCCAACCCCACGTGGGAGGTGACGGACATCGCGCAAGCGGCGGCGATCGCCCGCGAGACGGGAGCGCGACTCGCCGTCGACTCCACGAGCGCCACGCCGATGCTGCAACGGCCGATCGAACTCGGTGCCCACCTCGTCATGCATTCGGCCACGAAGTACCTCAATGGCCATTCCGACGTGATCGCGGGCGCGCTCGTCACGGCGGCCGACGACGACTTCTGGGGCACGATCCGCGCCGCGCGATCCGGTGGCGGCGCGGTGCCGGGCCCCTTCGAGGCCTGGTTGCTGCTGCGAGGCATGCGCACGCTGGCGCTGCGCGTGGCGGCATCGTCCGCAAACGCGATGGCGATCGCCACGCGGCTCGAGGGCCACCCCGCGCTCTCCCACGTGCTCTACCCCGGCCTTCCGGGCCATGCGGGCCACGCGGTGGCCTCGCGCCAGATGCGCGGCGGCTACGGCGGCATGCTGTCGCTGCGCCTGAAGGAAGGCGAGGCGGCGGCGCGCCGGTTCACCAACCGGCTCAGGCTCTTCAAGCAGGCCACCTCCCTGGGCTCGGTCGAAAGCCTCGCGGAGCACCGCGCGAGCGTCGAGGGGCCGGCCACGCTCTGCCCCGCGGACCTCGTCCGCCTGTCGGTCGGCATCGAGCACGCGGACGACCTCATCGGCGACATCACCGGGGCACTCGCATGAACCCCACGCTGTGGAGCCAGGTCGACGACTACTTCGCCGGCGAACTCCTGGACCGCGACCCGGCGCTCTCGACGGCGCTCGCCGCGAGCCGCGAGGCGGGCCTGCCGGACATCGCGGTGTCGGCCACGCAGGGCAAGCTCCTCCACCTGCTCGCCCGCGTGCAGGGCGCGCGCAACATCCTCGAGATCGGCACGCTCGGCGGGTACAGCACCCTGTGGCTCGCGAAGGCGCTGCCGCCGGGCGGGCGAATCGTCACGCTCGAGGCGGACCCGAAACACGCGGAGGTCGCGCGCGCCAACCTCGCCCGCGCCGGCTACGCCAACCAGGTCCAGGTGCGCCTGGGCGCCGCGCTCGACACGCTGCCCGAGCTCGAGACGGAGCGCGTCGGCCCCTTCGACCTCACCTTCATCGATGCCGACAAGCGCTCGAACGCCGAGTACTTCGACTGGGCCCTCAGGCTTTCGCGTCGCGGCAGCCTCATCATCGTCGACAACGTCGTCCGCGAGGGCAAGGTGCTCGACGCCGCGAGCGAAGACGCCTCCGTGCAGGGCGTTCGCCGGCTGGTGACGCGCATGAGCCTCGAGACGCGCGTCAGCGTGACCGCCATCCAGACCGTCGGGCACAAGGGCTACGACGGCTTCGCGATCGCGCTCGTGGTCGCGTGAGCGCCGGGCCGATGCCCGTGGCCGCGTGAGCGCCGGAATCATGAGAAAGATATTCATCGTCGGCGCGGGCTACGTCGGTTCGCGGGCGGCCCAGTTCCTTGCCGAGCGCGGCCACGCGGTCGCCACCGGCCGGCGCACCACGGCGGGCGTTCCGGGCGCCTTCACGATGGACGCGCTTCGCCCGGACACCTTTCCCGACGCCCTGCGCGAGGCCGACTGCGTGATCTACACCGTGGCCGCGGACGGCTTCTCGGAGGACGCCTACCGCGCCGCCTACGTGACGGGGCTCGCGAACACGGTCGACGCCCTGCGCGGCGCACGCGCCCGGCGCCTCCTCACGGTCGGCTCGACGGGCGTCTACGGGCAGGACGACGGGTCGTCGGTGGACGAGGACTCGCCCGCCGAACCCCGGGGCTTCTCCGGACGCCTGCTGCTCGAAGGCGAGGCCGTCGCCGCGAGCGCCCCGATCGAATCGACCACGATCCGCTTCTCGGGCATCTACGGCCCGGGACGCGAGCGGCTCGTGCGGATGGTCCGCTCCGGCGCGCCCGTCGGCGAAAGCGCACGCGCGGCGCTCACCAACCGCATCCACCGCGACGACTGCGCGCGCGCGCTCGTGCACCTGGTGGAGCGGCCCTCCGTGGCGCCCCTCTATCTCGGCACGGACGAGGCGCCCACGGCCATGGGCGAGATCCTCGACTGGATCGCGAACCGGCTGGGCCTGCCGCCCCTGCCCACCGGAGGCGTCGATCCGGGCTCGCCCCAGCGCGGCGGCAACAAGCGCCTGTCGAGCGCGAGGCTCCGCGCCGAAGGCTTCGTCTTCCGATATCCCACCTACCGCGAAGGCTTCGGCGCCCTCATCGACGCGGGCGCCTGAGGGGTCCCGGACCCGCGGTTTATTTGAGCGGGCGCAAGCGCCGCCCCCCCGTCCGTGCCAGAATCGGGCCGCCACCGACTCCCGAAGAGGACGAAATCCCTTGGCCAAACCCAATTACGCATTCGAAAAGCGCAAGCGCGAACTCGAAAAGAAGCAGAAGAAGGAAGAAAAGCTCCAGAAGAAGCGCGAAGCCAAGCAAGGCGGCGAAGGCGCCCCCGGCGAGGCTCCGCCGGGCGAGCCCGAGGCCCCCCCGGCCTGACGGCCCCGGGACCGCCCGCATGAGACAATGCGGGATGTACCCCGGCGAACGCTTCAACGGCTACACGCACCTGGGCGGCGCGCTCCTCGCGACCGCCGGCGCGGCCGTCCTCATCGTCCTCGCCTCGCTGAAAGGCGATCCCTGGCGCATCTCCGCGTTCGCGGTCTACGGCGCCTCGCTCGTGTTCCTGTACACGGCCTCCACGCTCTACCACTCGACGCGGGGACGCGCGAAGGCCGTTTTCAGGAAGATCGACCACTCGGCCATCTACCTGCTCATCGCGGGCACCTACACGCCGTTCGCGCTCGTCACCCTGAACGGCCCCTGGGGCTGGACGCTGTTCGGGCTGGTGTGGGGCCTCGCGGTCGTCGGCATCGCGCAGGAACTGCTCTTCGCCCGGGGCGCCCGGGTTCCCTCGCTGGTGATCTACCTCGTGATGGGGTGGTCCGCGATCGCGGCCGTCGTGCCGCTCGTCGAGTCGCTCGGCTGGACCGGGCTCGCCTGGGTGGCCGCGGGAGGCGTCATCTACACGGTCGGCATCGTCTTCTATGTCTACGACAAGAAGGTGCGCCACTTCCACGGCATCTGGCACCTCTTCGTGATGGGCGGCAGCGCCGTCCACTACGCCGCCATCGTCCGCTTCATCGCCTGACCTAGAGCACGTCGAAGGTCCACGCGCCCTTCACGAACACCTCGCCCTGGCGCCGCTTCACGCCGGTGTCGGCATCGAGCGAGCGCCCCATCGTCGCGCCCACGTAGACCGTGAACCCGATGCCTTGCCGGTGCCCGTACACGAGCGACAGCGTGTCCGAGCTCTCGCGGGAGGACACCGGCTCCTCCCACAGCGAAGGCGCGCGCCGCACCCAGTTCGCCTGCCAGATGACGCGCAGATTGTCGCGCGCGGTGAAGTGCCAGATCGCGACCAGTTGCTGGGCCCGTTGCGCGAGGATGCGCTTCGAGCCCTCGACCGCCTCGAGGCTGTCGATGGTGTCGTTGTCGATCCGGTACTCGAGTTCCGCGCGCGCGTGGGGCCGCAGGTTGGCCGTCAGCATCGCGTACACGCCCCTGCCCACCCGGTTGTTGGCCACGTCGACCCGGTCGCCCCACGCGATCTCGGAAAGGAGCTTGGAGAACCAGCCGCTCGGATTGCTCTCGACCTGCACGTAGAACTGGTCGCGCTTTCGCAGCCCGCCGCCTTCGCGCACGGCCACCAGGTTGTTGGGGCGCACCTCGAGGTAGACGTTCGTGGCCCGCGGCAGGCCGAGAAGCACGCCCACGTTGTTCTGCTGGTAGATCACGCCACCCTCGCGATCGGTCTTGTACTCGGCATTGAGGTAGGGCGAGACCTCGTTGAAGGGCCCGGCGTCGAGGAATCGGCGCTGCGTCTCGCTGTACGCGGTGCGATAGCCGCTCTGGCCGAAGAAACCGTTGTCCGCGCGAAAACCCGTCCCGACGTCCTCGAAGGACAGGAACTGGCGCCAGAGCTTGCCGTTGTAGCTCCAGTCGGCGCGCGGCGTGGTCGGAGACGCGCGGGCCCTTCGCGAGGCTGTCCGGCGCCGTCGTCGTCCACGACTCGAGATACTGCGCGCGCAGGCGGTGGTCGTTCGTGGCGAACCAGGTCAGGTCCGGCCCGGCCATGCGGTTCGCGCCGCCGCCCTCGTAGGTTCGGTCCGTCGCCACGAGCCCCACCGTCGTCCCGCCGCCCGCCTGCCAGCGCAGCCGCGCCATCGTCGCGAGCGACTTGCGATCCTGCGCGAGGAAATTCGTGGCGTACGTGCCGGGCTGCAGCACGAGCCCGCCGCCGTCGTCCTTCGTGGTGAGGAACGTGTAGTCGAGCCCCTCGCCGCGGTGGGTGAGTCGCGCGCCCCAGGCCGGATCGGTGACCGTGCGGGTGTAGATCGCGTTCTGCGGTCCCTGCAGGATGTCCGCGCCTTCGAGGAAGAACGGCCGCTTCTCGTTGTAGAAGAGCGCGAACTGCGTGTTGCCCGCCAGCTGCGGCGTGTCGAGCTCGACCTGCGAGAAATCGGGGTTCACCGTCGCGTCCACGACGATGTCCGCGCGCGGGCGCCACTTCACGTCCACGCCGGGCACGGCCTCGTGGTCGCTCGAACGCCCCTCGGGCCCGCGCTCGCGCGTGCCGCGCACGGTGAGCTGCGGCGTGACGGCGAGGTGCCGCGTGGAAGGCAGGTCGTCCAGTCCCGTGAGCGGCAGGTTCAGGCACAGGAAGCAGTTCGAGTCGCGCGGCAGCGGGCTCGAGGCGATGCGGTAGCGCTGCTCGCGCGGGTAGTTGCGGAAGACGAGGATGCTCCACACGGCACTCGGCGGGTCCGTGTAGCGAAGCGACGAGAACGGGATCCGGAACTCCGCGGTCCAGCCTCCCTCGAATCGGCCGGTGGCGACCTCCACCTCGAAATCGGGCGAGAAATCCTCGTTGCCGGTGTCCTCGTTGTAGAGCCCGTCCGCGATCACCCCGCGCGGGTTCGCCCGCGCGAAATGCGCGAACTTGCGCGTGCCCAGCGGATCGACGAAAAGGACGACCATGTCCTGGTCGGCGAAGACGTTGTCGCGCCGGGCGAAGGGCGCGCGGATCCGCGCCGGATCCGGGTCGTACGCGCGGATGGCGGCGTAGAGCGCCTGCCCGTCGTACGCGAATCGCGCCTCGGTTCGCACGCCCGCCGCCACCTTGTCGCGCGGCGAGATCTCGAAGAATTCCGCGTGGGGCTTCGCCCGGGACCAGGCGTCCTCGGCGAGGCTGCCGTCGAGCGCGATCTTCTCCCCGGGCGCCAGGCGAAGGACCTCGACGGCGGCGGCCGGACCACAGGCGAACGCCAGCATCAACAGGCCCGCGACGCCCGCCTCCCTGATTTTCGTCATTTTTTTCATGGCCTTGAAAGCGTGCGCGCAGGGTAGCGGCCCGGCGGGACGGCAGCAAGGACGCGGCGACGGAATGCGCCGCGCGCGGGACGAAATGCAGGGCGCGCCTCCAGGCCCGCGGGTTGTGCAGTGCAGCATGACGGCGTATAGTCGCCCCCCACTCGCACCGGGTTTCCCGTCCGGTGCCGGAGCGCCACTTGAGCAGTGCCGTTTCGCCGCAACACCCGGCCCCGGCCTCCCGCCGGGCCCTCGCCGCGATGGCCGTGGGCGCGCTCGGCGTGGTGTTCGGCGACATCGGCACGAGCCCGCTCTACGCGTTCAAGGAGTGCTTCAGCGCCGAGCACGGCATCGCCCCCAGCCCCGAGAACGTGAAGGGCCTGCTCTCGCTCATCACCTGGTCGATGGCCTGGGTGATCGCCTTCAAGTATCTCTTCGTGATGATGCGCGCCGACAACAGCGGCGAAGGCGGCATCCTCGCCCTCCTCGCCCTCGCGCTGCGCGGACTGCAGGGCAAGCCCCGCCAGCGCTGGCTCGTGATCATGCTCGGCATCTTCGGCGCGGCCATGTTCTACGGCGACAGCATGATCACGCCCGCGATCACCGTGCTCTCGGCCGTCGAGGGCCTCGCCATCGCGACGCCCGTGTTCGGCCATGCGGCGGTGCCCACGGCGATCGCCATCCTCGCGGTCCTCTTCTTCATCCAGCGCAAGGGCACGGCGACCGTCGGCATCCTCTTCGGGCCCGTGATGGTGCTGTGGTTCCTCGCGCTCGGGGCCATCGGCGCCTGGCACATCGCGCAGGACCCTGCGATCCTCGCCGCGGCGAGCCCGCACCACGCGGTCCTGTTCCTCGTCGCCAACCCGCTGCCCGGCTTCCTCGTGCTGGGCGCCGTGTTCCTCGTGCTCACCGGCGGCGAGGCGCTCTACGCCGACATGGGACATTTCGGGCGCCGGCCCATCCGCCTCGCCTGGTTCGGCCTGGTGATGCCCGCGCTGCTGCTCAACTACTTCGGGCAGGGCGCGTTCGTGCTCGCCAATCCCGCCGCGTTGAAGAACCCCTTCTACCTGATGCTGCCGGCCTGGGCCGTGCTGCCGATGGTCGCGCTCGCCACGGCGGCGGCCGTCATCGCCTCGCAGGCGGTCATCACCGGCGCCTTCTCGATGACGCGCCAGGGAATCCTGCTGGGCTACATCCCGCGCCTCGCCATCACGCACACGTCCTCGCGCGCGATCGGCCAGATCTACGTGCCCTTCGTGAACTGGACGCTCTTCGCCGCCGTGGTGCTGCTGGTGGTGGGCTTTCGCACCTCCGACCACCTCGCCAACGCCTACGGCATCGCCGTGGCGGCGACCATGGTGATCGAGTGCGTGCTCGCGATGGTGGTCGCGCGGCACCTCTGGAAGTGGTCGCCGCTCGCCACCTTCGGCCTCATCGGCTCGATGCTGGCGGTGGACCTCGCCTTCTTCGCCTCCAACGCGGCCAAGTTCCTCTCGGGCGGCTGGTTCCCGCTCGTGATCGGCGGTGCGATCTTCACGGTGATGGTCACGTGGAAGCGCGGCCGGACCCTGCTGTCGCGGCGCCTGGCCGAGCAGGGCATTCCCCTCGAGGCGTTCGTGGACGCGCTCTCGGTGGAACCGCCGCACCGCGTGCCGGGCACCGCCCTCTTCATGACGAGCACGCTCGAGACGGTGCCCTCGGCGCTCCTGCACAACCTCAAGCACAACAAGGTGCTGCACGAGCGCGTGGTGTTCCTCACGATCGTGACCCACGACGTGCCGGTGGTGCCGGTCGAGGATCGCGTGCAGTTGAAGCGCCTGGCCGACGGCTTCTGGACGGCCGAGGCGTGGTACGGCTTCAAGGAGCAGCCGGACATCGCGCAGGTGCTCGATTCGTGCGCGCTTCGCTACGGGCTCGCCTTCGACCCGATGGAGACCTCGTTCTTCCTCTCGCACGAGACCGTGGTCGCGGGCGACCGGCCGGGCATGGCGCGCTGGCGCGACAAGCTCTTCGCGTGGATGAGCCGCAACGCGACCCGCGCGACCGATTTCTTCAACATCCCGATCAACCGCGTGGTGGAACTCGGCACGCACGTGGACATCTGACGGAAGTCGCGTACCGCGAAGCCGGGTCAACGCGAGGCAACCCCGGCGCGTTATCCTGTTCGTGAGATGCGCGGCCCCGAGGCCCCGACAAGACCAGGAGAACACGCCATGAACACCCCGAACCCCAGCGGCGAAGTGCCCCGCTCCCGATCCCATCCCGCGATCATCGTGGCGGCCATCGCCGTGGTCGTCTTCGCCGCCGCCGGCACCGCGTCGCTGATGGGCTGGCTGCCCGCCGGCGGGGCCGCGCCCGCGCCATCCGCGGCCGCACCGGCCCCGGCTCCTGCCCCGGTGGCGCAGGCTCCCGTCCAGGCACCGGCTCCCGCGCCGGCCCCTGCGGAACCGGTGCCCGCACCCACCCCGGCCCCTGCACCGGCTCCCGAACCCGCGCCCGCCGTCGTGCCGGCCCCGGCCCCGGCTCCCGCGCCGGCTCCCGCGCCGAAGCCCGCCCCCAAGCCGGTCGCCAAGACCGCCCCGGCGCCTGCCCCGGCACCCGCGCCCAAGTCCGCGTACCCCTCCCCGGGTCCTTCCACGCCGAGCTACGCGTCGGCCCCGCAGCCGCAATCCGCCCCGCCGGCGCCCCCGCCCGCGCCGCCCGCCCCGCCGCCGTGCTACGACTGCGGCACGGTGAGCTCGGTGCAGGCCATCGAGAAAAAGGGTGAAGGCAGCGGCGCCGGCGCGGTCGTCGGCGGCATCCTCGGCGGCGTGCTCGGCCACCAGGTGGGTTCGGGCCGCGGCAACACGGCAGCCACCGTGGTCGGCGCCCTCGGCGGCGCGCTCGCCGGCAACGAGATCGAGAAGAACCGGAACACGACCTCGCACTGGGAAGTGCGCGTGCGCCTGGAAGACGGCACGAACCGGACCGTCCGCTTCGACCAGCAACCGTCCTGGCGGTCGGGCGACCGGGTGCGCATCGAGAACGGGCGCATCGTCCCGCGCTAGCGGATCACGCGCTCCCGCTACCCGAACGGCCGCCGAAGGGCGGCCGTTTCACTTGGGCGGCAGCGGCGGGAGCTCCGTTCCTTCGGCGATGAACCGCAGCGTGCCCGCGGAACCGTCGAGCTGCAGCGTGTTGGCCTTCACGTGCACGCTCGTCGAGGAGCGCAGCACGGCGAGGATCCTGTCCTCGATCGTCATGAGCACGGGCTCGCACATCATCCGCGCCGAGGCGATGGACGAGAAGACGATCGCGCCCGCGCCCACCGCGTCCTGCACGTAGCGGCCCATCACGCGGTTGCAGCCGCCGAACCCGGTGACCGCGCCGTCGCCGAACTCCAGGTAGGGCGGCTTCTCGAGCTTGCGCTCCGTGACCAGCATCCACTTGGTGCCGGTGAACGGCAGGGGCGGCGGTTCGCGCTTCACGGGGGCGAACTCGCACGCCGCCAGGAGGACGAGCGCGGCAAGGGCAATCGGGGCGTGGCGGTTCATGGCGGGCGCTTTCACTTGAAGAGGAACTCGGTGATGCCTTCGGCGAGCAGGTCCGCCAGGCCGGCGGAGGACTGCATGGGAGAAATGTCGCGTGTCCAGGCGCTTTGCTTCGCGGGCTTGCGGTGCGTCGCGATGAGCGCGTCGAAGGCGGCGCTGATCTCGTGCGGCTCGGGCCGCGTGCGCCGGCGATCGGTCTCGGACAACCCGGCCAGCGCCTTCTCGACGGCCTCGGCATCGAGGATGGAAATGGGCGAGCGGCAGTAGCCGCAGGCCGGGTCCTTGCCGAGGTCCACGGGCGCGCCGCATCCCGAGCACCGCACCTGCTTCACCGTGGCCCGCAGCCGCTCGACCTCGACCGGCGAGAGCGTGCGCACGAACTGCTTCTCGCGCAGGAACTGGAAGAAGGTCGTGAGCCGGCCGTGGCCCTTCGGGCAGCGGTGGTAGTTGATGCGGTTGGTCTTCTGCAGGTCCTGCGTGAACACGAGGCGCGTGGCGCAAGCCGGGCAGCTCATCGTGTCGGCGAGCGCGCGCGCGGGCTTGTCGCGGTGCTCGTGGATGAGGCGGAAGAGCTCGATCACCGACTTGGGCGCGAGCGAGGTGCTCTCGAACTGGTCGAACCAGATGGCGTGGCAGTCCCAGCAGATGTCGAGGATCAGCTCGCCCGTGGTCGTGCGCTGCAGGGTGAGCTTTTCCATGCGCGACTTGCAGGCGGGACAGGAGCGGGGGGCGGGCATCGTCGATCGGGGGCGGAGGCGGGTGGGACACAGGTTACCGGCGGCGGGAGGCGCGGGCAAACGCCATCAGGCGAAATCGTCCGGGGGCCGGGGCAAGGGTCGTGCGCGCCCGGGATGATCCTCGAACCACTTGCGCAGCAGCTTGTAGATGTCCGGATCGAAGTCCGGCAGGCGCCGCGTGCGGGCGAGCGAGAAGGCCTCGTCCTCGTCGCGCGCGGTCCCCAGGTGCCGCCAGCGGTCCACCACGTGCGCCTCCTCGATGCCGCGAACGGTGTCGGATTCGACGATCGCCACCGGTCCGTCGAAAGGCCAGTCCGCCAGTCGCCAGGGCGCGAGGGCCGTGGCGAGCCGCGTATGGTGCGCCTCGGGCGTCTCCTCGCCGACGCAGGCGCCGAGGCACTTCCTCACCTGCCGGGCGAAGCAGGGGCCGCCGCGCTTTTCCCAGCCCATGAGGCGCCAGCACAGGCCGTGCTCGCCGGCGAGCCCCTCGAGCAGGTCGCGCACGCCCCGCGGCGAGCCGAAGGGGCCGTAGAGCGTCTCGCTTTCCGGCCCGCGTGCGTCCCAGTCCACCTCGTCGAACTTCACGATCTCCGGCGGCTCGCGCAGCGAGGGCAGCTTCGCGAGGCAGGTGGTGCGCCGGCGCCGAAGCAGCGCATTGTGAAGCGGCGTCGCTTCCTTCACGAGGCGCGATTCGAGCAGGAGCGCCCCCAGCTCGCCCGCGGTCTCGATCCAGTCGAGGCGCCGGATCTCGGCGGAAAGGCGCATGTCGTTCGCGTTGCGGTAGTCCGCGGAAAAATGCGAACGCACGCGCTCCTTCAGGTTCACGCTCTTGCCGATGTAGAGCGGCAGGTCGTTCACGCCGAAGAAGCGGTAGACGCCCGCCCCGTCCGGCAGCCCTTCGAGCGCCTCGGCCGGCAGCTGCGGCGGCAGGCTCGGGATCTTGAGCAGGCGCCGCACGGCCGCCGCGATCTCCTCGCCGCTTTTCTCCCGCTCGATGACGCGCAGGAAACGCACGAGGGCCCGCGTGTCCCCCAGCGCCGAGTGGCGGCCCGTGCGCGAGGCCGGGTCGGCGGATTCATCGGCCGGATCGACGAGGCCGTGCCGTTCGATGAGGGCGTCGAGACTGTGGCCGGCGGCATCGGGATAGAGCCTTCGCGACAGGCGCACGGTGCACAGCACGTCCGCGGTGAACGCGACGCCCAGCCGCGCGAACTCGTTCTTGAGGAAGCCGTAGTCGAAGCGGGCGTTGTGCGCGACGAAGAGGTGACCTTCGAGGCGCTCGAGCACTTCCCGCGAGATGCGCGCGAAGGTGGGCGCGCCGCGCACCGTGTCGTTCGTGATGCCCGTGAGCGCCTGGATGTCCTCGGGGATGGGGCACTCGGGGTCGACGAGCGTGGACCATTCCTCCACCACCTCGCCCTCCACCACCCGCACGATGGCCACCTCCGTCACGCGGTCGCGGACGGCGGTGGTGCCCGTGGTTTCGAGGTCGACGAAGGCGACCGCGTCGGCAAGCCGCGTCAACGCCGCCGGCCCTTCACGCGCCAGGGCGCCTGCGCGAACTTCTCGACGAGGAAATCCACCAGCGCGGCCACGCGCGGCGAGCGGTGGCGGCCCTGCGGAAACACGGCGTGCAGCGGCAGCGCTTCCGCGTGATGCACGTCGGCGAGCACGGGCACGAGCCGGCCCGAGGCGATGGCCTCGCCCACGATGACGTCCGCGAGGCGGATGATGCCCGCGCCCATGAGCGCCAGCTGCAGCAGCGTGTCGGCGTTGTTGGCCGTGACCCGGCCGTTCACCTCGATGGACTTCACGCCGTTCGCGGTGAGGAACGGCCAGCGGCGAAGCGCCGGCGTGTTCGCGATGACGATGCACTCGTGCTCCGCGAGCTGCCCGGGCTTCCTCGGGGTGCCGCGCGCGCCCAGGTAGCCGGGCGAGGCGCAGATCACGCGCTCCATGTCGCAGATCTTGCGGGCGATGAGCGAGGAATCGCTCAGGTGCCCCGACCGGATGCCCAGGTCCGCGCCCTCTTCCATGAGGTCCACCACGCGGTCGGTCATCGTGATCTCCACCTCGATGTCCGGGTAGCGCGCGAGGAACTCCGGCAGCGCGGGCACGAGCTGGTGCGCGCCGAAGGCATGGCCCGCGTTGACGCGCAGCTTCCCCTGCGGCCGCTCGCGGAATCGCGTGACCTCCGCTTCGGCTTCCTCGATGTCCGCGAGGATCCGCTGGGTGCGGTGAAAGAAGGCTTCGCCTTCCGGGGTGAGGGCGAGTCGGCGCGTCGTGCGGTTGAGCAGGCGCACGCCGAGGCGGTCCTCCATGCGCGTGACGAGCTTCGAGATCGCCGAGGGCGTGAGGCCCAGGTCCCGCGCGGCCGAGGAGAAGCCGCCCTTCTCGACGGCGCGCACGAAGGCGGCCATGTCCGTGGGAAGCGTCATGCCTATTTGTTCCTGAATTTCATCAATTTTGTTCCAGACGGCACGATTGTAAAGCAATCATGGCGTAATTAGATTGGCTCCACCGGTGCGAATCGCGCGCCGACCCGAAGGAGAACGCCATGAACGCCCGCCAACTGGCCGCCATCGATCGGCGCGCCCACGCGCTCCGCCGCGAGGAATTGGGACGCCTGCTGGACCAAATCGCCCGCCGCCTGCTGAAGTCGCTGAAGGGGACGCACACCTTCACGGCGGTTGAAGGGGACGCACACCTTCACGGCGGTTGAAGGGGACGCACCCTTCCAGGGAATGGAATTCACACGAATCGGCAAAGGTGTGCGTCCCCTTCAGCGAAGGTGAAGGTGTGCGTCCCCTTCAAAAAGGTGTGCGTCCCCTTCAGAATTCTTCAGAATTTGAGTTCGCCTTCTACTACGCCCTGCGCCGCCGCACCGTGACGTCGACGTGCAACCCGAGGAAATCGCCGGGCGCGCCGAACCACGACCCCGTGAGCGGAGCCGCCTGGGAGGGGTCGCGAGCCACGGCCACGCGGATGAGGCTCGCGCCGCCGAAAAGGGGAATTGGTCGGGTCGAACGGCACCCAGCCCGCGCCCGGCAGGTAGACGTGAACCCACGCGTGGGTCGCGCCGGCCCCCAGCATCTCGCCCATGTCGCCATCGACGGCCGGATCGTAGAGGTATCCCGACACGAAGCGCGAGGCGATGCCCATGCGGCGCGCAGCCTCCATCAACAGCAGCGCGAAGTCGCGGCAGGTGCCCGACCCGAGCCGCAGCGTCTCGTCGGGCGATTGGGTGCCCTCCTGGTCGCGCCGCTGGTAGCGGAACTGCGCCTTGATGGCGTTCGTCATCGCGACCAGCGTTTCGCGCGTGCCCGGCCGCCCCGGACCGAAGAGGAACGGCCGCATCCACTCGTGCAGCCGCCCGTCCGGATCGCCGTAGTGCGGGTCGAGGAGGGCCGCGAGATCCCGCCTTTCCTCGGCCGTGTAGTCGAAAGGCCAGCGCGCGGCGCGCGGCTCGATGGGCAGCTCGAGATTGGGTATGCCCGCGTGGTCGATGACGAAACCGCACTCCACCCGGAAGCGATCCGCGGCCCAGCGCGGCTTCACGAGCGCCACCGAATTGGAGAAGACGTCCTGGATCCAGTGCACGTCCGCCTCGGGCGAGACCGTGAGCGAATCGTCCAGCACGCGGATGTCGTGCCCCGCGCGCGGCCGGAACATGAGCCGGTGCTCTCCGAACGAGACGGGATTGGCGTAGCGGTATTCGGTGACGTGCCGGACCTCCAGGGTCCAGCTCACGGGGATTCCTCGTCCGGCACGGCATCCACGGCGTGGCGCTTCAGGGCGTCAAGGGAAACGTAGTCGAGGGCGCGCTCGTGCGTGGCGGCGAGCACCACCGGCGGCGCGCAGCCGGCCTCGTACGCCTCCTTCCACCGCAGCACGCACAGGCACCATCGGTCGCCGGGCTTGAGCCCCCTGAACCGGAACTGCGGGCGGGGCGTCACGAGGTCGTTGCCGCGCTCCACGCTGAAATTGAGGAACTCGACCGTCATCCGCGCGCAGACGACGTGGGTGCCCGCGTCCTCCCCGCCCGTGCGGCAGGAGCCGTCGCGGTAGAAGCCGGTGATGGGGTCGAAGCAGCAGGCGCGAAGCTCGCCGCCCAGCACGTTCAGGTTGAGGGCCATGGCCGAAGCAGGAGGGAATCCAGCGTCGATGATAAAATACTTCCCCGACGCACCGTCGCTATTCCCGCAGCCGGCGCTTCCGACCGGCCTTCCGCCATGGCCCGCTCCCGCAGCAAAGCCGCGCCCCGACTCACCCGGGACGCCGAACGCCTCATCGCCCTCGCCAACGGCCTCGCCACCTCCGGCAGCCTCACCGAGGACCGCTTCTGGGAAACCGAAGTCGCGGCCCTCGTCGAAAAGCTCCTGGACCACGGCAACGACGTGCCGCTCGACGGCGCCCTCGACCACCTGTGGCAGACCAATTCCGGCGCCTACGACGTGCTCATCGAGCGCATCGAGGGCATCTCGGAATCCGTCACCGTCATGCAGGGCGACCTCGCCTGGGACGCGCTGCTCGTGGCCGCGCCCGTGGTGGCGTGGTCCAAGTACGCGATCGCCTCCGGCCCCATCGCCCGCGAAGATGCCGATGCCCTGCGTGCCCAGCTCCAGGGCCACGTGCTGGCCGACGGCACCCGCATCTGCCTCGTGCCCTATCTCTACTCGGTCGACCAGCTGCCGCGCCACTTCTCCGAGCTGCGCCGCCTCACCGCGAAGCTGGCGGACGCCGCCGTCACCGGCGAGATCCCGCGCATCGACTTCGCGCGCATGCCCGAAACCGCGCAGCTGCTCTCCGATTCGCGCTTCGTGATCGCCGCCGTGGCGGCGCCGCGCGGCAAGGCCGTCTTCCGCTGGCAGGAAGACGTGAGCGGCCATGCCGGGCGCACCACGAGCCTCGAGCAGTGGATCACCCAGGCCCGTCCCACCGTCGCGAAGCTCCTGCCCGGCTGCGTCTTCGAAAGCCTCCTGCCCGACGCCTACTACGTGAACTGCCGCGAGGCCGACCGGCGCGTGCGTCCCTACGGCATCCGCGCGGGCGTCGCCATGCTCGAGACGGCCATGGGCGCGGATCCCTCGCAGCTCCGCGCGGTCATCGCGAGCTTCGGCGAGGAGCGCATCGACGAATACCGCATCGGCTTCACGCTGGGCGGCGATTCGCACGTCGCCCACGGCGTGGTCTGGCCCCTGTACGGCCGCGAGGACGACGCGGCGCGGCCCTCGCCCCTGGACGACCTGCTCGCGGAAATCGCGCAGTGCGGCGTCACGGACGTGAAGCGCCTGCCCGGCACCTTCGAGCCGGACTACTGCGACGACTGCGGCGCGCCGCTCTTCGCGAGCCCCGATGGCGAACTCGTGCACGCGGAACTGCCCGACGAGGCCGAGTCGCCCGCCGCCCACTTCCACTGAGAGCCCCGGGACGGTCGCTCGTGGACTGTCCCGTCCGACTCCTCGATACTTGAGCGATGGACGCCCTTTCCGAAGTCCTGCGTCTCGCCCGGTTCGGTGGCACCGTGATGGCCGACGTGTCGTCGCGGGGAAGCTGGTGCGTCTCGATTCCCGCGAGCGGCGTTCGCGCCTGCGCCCACCTGATGCTCGAAGGCCGCGCGCAGGTGCACCTGGGCAGCGGGGAGTTCGTGCACCTCGAGCCGGGCGACCTCGCCTTCCTTCCCGGTGGCGCGGCCCATCTCGTGTGTTCCGATCTCGAGGCCCCGGCGAGGCCGTTCGCCTCGATCGTTCGCCCGACCGCTCCCGGCGACCCGGCACCCGTTTCGCTCGGCTCGTCCGGGTTCCGCGCCCGGTGGGTGCCCCTCGCCTTCTCGTGGGAGCACCACCTGGGGGCCTCGCTCTTCACGAGCCTGCCGCCGATCGTGCACGTTTCGCTGCGCGGCTCGGCTCCGATCGAGTGGTTCCGCGATTCCCTCGGGCTCGCGCTCACCGGTTCCGACGCGCCGCGCTCCGGCGCCGAGGCCACCCGCGCCCGGCTCGCGGAACTCGTGCTGATCGAGGCGCTTCGCCGCTACATCGAGACCCAGCCGGCCGGCGGCACGGGCTGGCTCGCGGCCCTGGGCGATCGCTACGTGGGCGCCGCACTCGCGCTCGTGCACGGCCGCCCCGGAGAGGATTGGACCGTGGAGAAGCTCGGCCGACAGGTGGGGCTTTCGCGTTCGGCGCTTGCGGAACGATTCACGCACCGCATGGGCGAGCCGGTGATCGCGTTCCTCACGCACGTGCGGCTGCAACTCGCCGCGGAGGAACTCGTCGCCACCCCGCGCTCGATCGAATCGGTGAGCGAGGACGCGGGCTACGAGTCCGTCACCGCGTTCTCCCGCGCCTTCAAGCGCGCCTTCGGCAAGCCGCCGTCCGTGTGGCGGGTGCGGGCGCGGCGCAAGCGCTGATTCCGAGCGTCAACGCGGGCGGCAACCGCCCGTTGTAGCGATCATGCGCGACCGCACGGTCGCCGCCCCCCCGCGAAGCCCCGGGGCTTCGCCAATCCCCTGCCTTTTCCGCGTTCGGATACCCATCCGGGCGGGCATCGGCATGGACAATCATTCCATTGACGGAATATTCTTCGGAGGTTATATTCGCCGTGACTTGGGACGTGGAATTCACGGACGAGTTCGGCGCCTGGTGGGACGGCCTCTCGGTCCTGGAGCAGGAATCGCTCGCGGCGTCGGTACGCCTGCTCGAATGGCGGGGCCCGGACCTCGGGTTTCCGCACAGCACCGCCGTCTCGAGTTCCCGCCACGGCCACATGAGAGAGTTGCGGACGCAACACCGCGGCCGGCCGTTACGGACGCTGTATGCCTTCGATCCGAGGCGCTCCGCCATCCTGCTGCTCAGCGGAGACAAGACCGGGAATCGGCGCTGGTACGAGGTGCACGTGCCCAGGGCGGACAGGCTGTACGACGAGCACCTGGCGCAACTGCGAAAGGAAGGGCAGATCGATGGCTAGGAAATTCGCCGAACTGCGTGCCCGGATGTCGCCGCGATCGCAGGCTCGCGCCGAATCGAAGGCGCTCGCCCTGCTGGCCGAAATGCCGCTTCACGAACTGCGAAGGGCGCGGGGGCTTTCGCAACAGCAACTGGCCGATACGCTGAAGGTCCGTCAGCCGGCCATCGCGAAGATCGAAAAGCGCGCCGACATGTACATCTCCACCTTGCGAAGCCATGTCGAGGCGATGGGCGGCCAACTGGAAGTCGTCGCGCGGTTTCCGGACGGGGTCGTGCGGATCAGCAATTTTTCGGGACTGGGGGAGGACGTCGAGGTCTAGTCCTCATGCGAGGAGCGAAGCCGCGTCACGGCTTCAGCGCCTTGTACAAGAAGGGCAGCGACACGTCCATCCGGTAATCGATGTCCGAGTGGTTGTCCTCGAATTCCTCGTACGTATGGCGGATGCCCGCTTCGGCCAGTCGCTTCGAGAGGATCCGCGAGCCGTAGTGGATGTGGTACTGGTCCCGCGAGCCGCAGTCGACGTAGATGCCGCGCAGGCTCTTCAGGGCCTTCACGTGCTTCGCGACCATGTGGATGGGGTCGTGCTTCAGCCAGCGCTTCCACGCGTCCTCGAGCCGCTCGCCCGTCTCCAGGTTGAAGGGCAGCCGGAACCCGTTGGGCGCCTTCGGGTCCGGGTCGTAGGTCGCGGCCATGCAGAGGTTCATGAGCGCATGCCCTTCGGCGCCGGTGAGCTTCGGCCGTGCCCACACCGATTCGAGGAAGGCCCGCACGCGGCCGTCGTCCAGCCCCTTCGCCACGCCCTTCTCGGCCTTCCTCACGTCGTACGCGCCGGGGGCGATCTTCCGGGGGCGGTACTTCGCCAGCTCGTTGAGGGTGTTGGGCCAGTCGTGGTGGTAGACGAAATCGAAGTACGCGTCACCCGAATGGTCCGCGATGGCGCCCCACGTGTCCGCGTGCTTCATGCCGTGGACGATGGCGCCGTAGCCGCCGGAGCTCTTGCCGAAGCAGCCTCGATGGTCGCGCGAGGCGAGCGTGCGGAATTCCTTGTCCACGAAGGGCACGATTTCCTTCACGAGGTAGTCGGCGTAGTCGCCGATGGCCGAGGAGTTCACGTACTGGTTGCCGCCCAGCGCCGTGAAGCAATCGGGGAAGACGAGGATGGCCGGGCCCATCTTCTTCTCGTGGATGAGCCGGGCGGCGCGCTCGGGGAGGTTCTCGCTGAAATTCTTCCACGCGATGTGCGAAAGACCCGAGCCGGTGAAGCCGACCATGTCGACGATGACGGGGAAGCGGCGGCCGCGGCCCTTCGTCGCGCCCTCGTCGTATTCGGCGGGCAGCCACACGGCGAGCTTCCTCACGTGCGGGTCGCCCAGGGGGTTGCCCTTCAGGACCTTCGAGACGTGCTCGAGGATGACGGTGGTGCCGGGTTTCCACTTCGGGCGCTTGAGGGCCATGGCTGGGGCTCGCGGATTCGGGAAGTCGATAGATTACCGTCGGGGAGTGATGCGGGCGAAAATCTTTGGAAACGCCGATGAACGCCGATGACGCAGATCAACGCGGACGCCCGCAGCGCCCTTGAAAATTCCGCGACGAGCGCAGTCCGCGCGCAGCGCTCCAGAAATTCCGGTTTAGAATTCACCGTCAGCGTTCCGATTCCCCTCCACCACCCGCCCCGTAGACACCCTTGACCGCCCGAAACGGACCCCTGCCCGACCGATTGCCGCCGCTGCCGCCTTCGCCGCCTCGCTTTCGGCCGCCGACGCCCTGGCGTTCAACTGCTACGTCGTGATCGACAAGGACCAGAACGTCGTCTTCCGCGCCACGCGGCCGCCCTTCGGCATGGATGGCGACGAATGGAAGAAGGGCCAGGACGACCTGCGCGCGAAGGACCAGCACCTGCGCTGGACGTTCACCCCCGACTGCTTCCCGCAGATCACGGAAGTCCGCAAGGCCTACGCGACCACGCGGACGGGGGATTCCGTCTTCGACCCGGCCGTCGTCCTGGGCAACACGGTGGAATACATGACCGCGACCGGTCGAGCTTCCTCCTCGACGGGCGCCTACTCGCGCTAGCCGTCGCGGCAAATGAAAAGGGGCGCCGAAGCGCCCCTTCGAACACACCGCGAAGAGAAAAGCCTACGCGTTCACGCGCCGGCGATACTCGTTCGTGCGGGTGTCGATCTCGATCTTGTCGCCCGTCTCGCAGAAAGCCGGCACCGGCACTTCGTACCCGGTGGAAAGCTTCGCGGGCTTGAGCACCTTGCCCGAGGTGTCGCCGCGGACGGCGGGTTCGGTGTAGATGATCTCGCGCACGAGCGAGGTCGGGATCTCGATCGAGATCGCGCGCCCGTCGTAGAAGGTCACCTGTCCGGGCATTCCCTCCTCGAGGTAGTTGAGCGCCTCGCCCAGGCTTTCCTTCTCGATCTCGTACTGGTTGTATTCCCCGTCCATGAAGACGTACATGGGGTCGGCGAAGTACGAGTACGTGACGTCCCGCTTCTCGAGCATCAGGAGATCGAACTTCTCGTCGGCCTTGTACACCGTCTCGGTGTTGCTGCCGCTGAGCAGGTTCTTGAGCTTCATCTTCATGGTGGCCGAGTTGCGGCCACCCTTGTTGTATTCGGCCTTCAGCACGACCATGGGGTCCTTGCCCACCATGATCACGTTGCCGCTGCGCAATTCCTGAGCGATTTTCATGAATGTGTCCGTCCTTCTCTACCCGGGGGCCCCGGCCCCGCGCGGGGTGACCCGGGCGGGGGTGGGGAATTCGAAAAAGCCTTGCATTTTAGCACTTTAGGTTCGAAAAGCGCCAGCCCCCGGGCGCGCCCGCTCCTCGCCGGGGGCGATGGGGCCTTGCCGGAAGGGAAAGCGCCTTTCGCCTAAGGCGGGACGCCGGCGCGCAGCTTCGGGCCGAGCGTCGTGGCGAGACGCCCCTGCATCGCCTCGACGAAGCGGCAGAGGACCGCGCGGGTCTCGCGCGGGTCGATGACGTCCTCGACGGCGAATGCCTCGGCGGTGAGGAGCGGCGAGGCGAGCTTGCGCAGGTCCGCCTCGATCTCCTTCAGGCGCGCGGCCGGATCCGGCGCGTTCTCGATCTCGCGCTTGAAGGCCGCCGCCGCCCCGCCCTCGACGGGCAGCGAACCCCATTCGGCCGAAGGCCAGGCGATCTTGAAGTCCAGGCCGTTCTTGTCCGTGGTGCCCATGCCCGCCATGCCGTAGCACTTGCGGATGACGCAGGTGAGCATCGGCACCGTGGCCTGCAGCGCCACGTACACCGCGCGCATGCCCTCGCGCAGCGTGGCGGCCTGCTCCGCCGCGAGGCCGACCATGAAGCCGGGCACATCGACGAGGAAGACGATCGGGATGTGGAAGGTGTCGCACAGCTGGATGAAGTGCGCCTGCTTGCGGGCCGCCTTCACGTCCATGGCGCCGCCGTTCACCATCGGGTTGTTGGCGATGATGCCGACGACGTAGCCGTCCAGCCGGGCGAGCGAGGTGATGACGGCGCGCCCGCAGGTGGGCTGGATCTCGAAGGCCGAATCGCGGTCCACGACCATGGCGACGAGCTTGCGCATGTTGTAGGGCTGGCGGCGTTCGCGCGGGACGATGGTGAGCAGGCCCTCGTCGGCGCGATCGGGCGGATCGTCCGACTTCACGACCGGCGGCAGCTCCCAGACGTTGCGCGGCATGTAGCCCAGGTACCGGCGGATCATCGCGAAGGCGCCCGGCTCGTCGTCGGCCGCGTTGTCGATGGTGCCCGCCATGTCGACGGCGACGGCGGCGCCGCCCAGCGCTTCCTTGTCGATCTTCTGGCCGAGCGAGCGCTCCACGACCGGCGGGCCGGCCGCGAACACCTGGCTCGTTCCCTTCACCATCACGCTCCAGTGCGCGAGGATCGCGCGCCCCGCGGGGCCGCCGGCCGCCGTGCCCATCACGGCGCTCACCACCGGAACCTCGCCCATGAGCTGCACCGATCGCTCGAACCCGTGCACCCCCGGGAACACCGTGTAGCCGCGGCGGGTGGCCGAGGCCACGCTGCCTCCCGCGCCGTCGATGAGGTTCACCAAGGGAATGCGGTACTCGTGCGCGAGGTCTTCCACGAAGCCGCCCTGCCCGCCCTTGCGCCGGTCGCTGCCCCAGCTCGTGCCGCCGCGCACCGTGAAATCCTCGCCGCCGATGGCGACGGGACGGCCGTCGATCTTCGCGAGGCCCATCACGTACGGCGCGGGCACCACCTTCTGGAGCTTGCCGTCCACGTAGGCGCCCTTGCCCGTCAGCTTGCCCACCTCCTGGAACGAGCCGCCGTCGCAAAGCCCCGCGATGCGCTCGCGCACCGTGAGCCGGCCCTGCGCGTGGTGCTTGTCGATGGCTTCCGGCCCGCCCAGCGCGTCGGCGAAGGCGCGCCGCGCCGCGAGGTCGTCCGCTTCCGGCTTCCAGCTCATGGCCGCTAGACCTCGACCACCGCGAGCACCTGCCCCTCGGCCACGGGCTCGTTCTCCTTCACCTTGATCTCCACGAGCCTGCCCGTGCATTCGGCGAGCACCGGGATCTCCATCTTCATGGACTCGAGGATCATGATCGCGTCCTCCTCGCCCAGCACGTCGCCCGGCTGCTTCACGATCTTCCAGACCGCCCCGGTGATCTCGGACTTCACTTCCTTCGTGGCCATGCGGCTTCCTTTCAGGTGGCGCGGATGATGCCGTCGCGCTGGAGCACGTCGAGTTCGTCGTTCGTGAGGCCCGCGACCTCCTGCAGCACGCGGCGCGTGTCCTGCCCGATCTTGCGGCCGGCATGGCGGATCGCGGCGGGCGTCGCGGAAAGCCTGGGCACGGGCGCGGCCACCGTCACCGTGCCCATGTCGTCGTCGGGGATGGCGGCGAGCATTCCCCGCGCCTTGTAGTGCGGGTCGCCGAAGATGTCGGCGATGGTGAAGATGCGCGTGGCGGGCACGGCGGCCTCGTGGAGCGCCCTTTCCAGCACGGGGAGGTCGTGCCCGGCCGCCCATCGCGCGATGAGGTCGTCGATGGCCTCGTGGTTGGCGGAGCGGTCGACGGCCTTGGCGAAGCGCGGGTCCTCCGCGAGCGCCGGCTGGCCCATGCAGTCCACGAGGCGGCGGAAGATCGCGTCGCCCATGGCCGTGATGTGGATGAACTGCCCGTCGCGGCTCACGAAGAGGTTGTTGGGCGTGCTGTCGGGCAGGCGCGAGCCCGTGCGCATCGCGACGGCGCCCAGCTTGTCGTAGGCGGGCACGTGCGGCTCCATGAAGCTGAAGGCGCATTCGTAGAGCGCGGCATCGACCACCTGCCCGCGGCCCGTCCTGCCCCTTGCCAGGAGCGCGAGCGTCGCGCCGAAAGCCCCGTAGAGCCCCGTGATGCAGTCGGTGAGGGAAACGGAAATGCGCGCCGGCGGCCGGTCCGGGTCGCCCGTCACGTGGCGCAGGCCGCTCACGGCCTCGCCGATCACGCCATACCCCGCGCGCTGGCCGTAGGGGCCGTCCTGGCCGAAGCCGCTGATCCGCACCATGACCAGGCCCGGGTTCTCCGCGGAAAGCCTGTCGTAGCCCAGGCCCCACTTCTCGAGGCCACCGGGGCGGAAATTCTCGATGAGCACGTCGGACTTCGCCGCGAGCTTGCGCGCGATCACCTGCCCGCGGGGCTCGCGCAGGTCCAGGCACACCAGCGACTTGTTGCGGAAGATGCTGGCCGCGTAGAGCGACTTGCCGTGGAAGCGCTTGCCCATCGTGCGAACGGCATCGCCCTCGGCGGGCTCGATCTTGATCACCTCGGCGCCGAAGTCCGCCAGGAGCCGCCCGCAGAACGGCCCGGCGACGGTCGAGCCGAGCTCGAGCACGCGGGTGCCCGCGAGCGGTCCGTCCGGCGTCGTCGTGGGGGTCGTCATGCGCAGGGATTGTGGCGAGGCCGGGGCAATTCGTCAACAAAAGTGTCGGCACAAGTGTTGACACCCTGCCGGCCGGGGCGGTAGCGTTCGCCCACCCGCCCGGAGGAACGAACGAGCATGGCCGCGAGGAAGGCCCCGACGACAACGCGCCGCAAGGCCGCGCCCGCCCGCGCGCGAGGCGGCGCGAAGGGCCGCGCCTCGGCGAGCGTGCCGGACCTCTTCCAGGTGCTGCGCGGACGGATCGCCTCGCAGGCCATCGCCCCGGGCGCGAAGCTCCGGGAAACGGAACTCGCCGCGGAGTTCGGCGTTCCCCGCACGCGCATCCGCGACGCCCTCGCCGCCCTGGAGCAACGCGGCCTCGTCGTGCGCGAGCCCAACCGCGGCGCCGTCGTGACGCGCCTGGACCTCTCGCAGGTCTTCCACATCTACGACCTGCGCGAAGCCCTCGAGGGCCTCGCCGCGCGCCTCGCCACGGAGCGCATGCCGCCGGAGCACTGGCAGAAGGACGTCGCCCTCTTCAAGGGCCCGATGAAGGACCTCATCGCGCAGGGCGATCTCGACACCTACATCGAGCAGTACGAGCTGCTGCGCCTTCGCATCATCGAGGCCGCGGCCAACCCGGTGCTCGCGGAGATGCTCGACATCATCTACGAGAAGACGCAGGTGCTCATCCGCCGGATCATCATCCTGCCCGGCCGCGCCGAGATCGGCCGCGGCCAGCACCTCGCCACGCTCGAGGCCATGCGCCGGGGCGACGCGGCGGAAGCCGAGCGCCTTCGCCGCGAGGGCCTGCGCACCGCCAAGGCCACCCTCGAGAAGTACCAACGCTATGTCCTCTAGGTTCCCATGACCGCCCCGACCCCGACCGATCCCCTTCTCGAACGCGCCGAGCGCCTCGAGGCCGACTACGCCCGCCGCCAGGCGGCCGCGCTCGCCATGGGCGGCCCCGCGAAGCTCGCCAAGCGCGCGGCCCCCGGCATCCTGGACGCGAGGGCGCGCATCGACCGGCTCTTCGACCCCGGCACCTTCATGGAGACCGGCCTCTTCTCCACCTCCGCCAACCCCGCGGACCGCGACAAGTCGCCGAGCGACGGCAAGATCGCCGGCTTCGGCAAGATCGAGGGGCGCGAGGCGGCCGTGGTCTCCAACGACTTCACCGTGATGGGGGCCTCGAGCGGCGCCACCAACGGCCGCAAGATCGCGCACGTGCGCAAGGTGGCCACGGACCGCGGCATGCCCATCGTCTTCCTGGGCGAATCCTCGGGCGCGCGCATGCCGGACCACATGGGCTCGCGTGGCATGGGCTCGCTCCTGGGCGGCGACGGCCTGCAGTACCGCCGCATGCGCGAAAGCCCGTGGGCGTCCGCGACGCTCGGCTATTCCTACGGCTCGTCGTCCTGGTACTCCGTCCTCTCGGATTTCAACGTGATGAGGAAAGGCGCGGTGCTCGCGGTCTCCAGTTCCCTCCTCGCCTCCCTCGCCATCCGCGAGGAGGTCGACCCGCAGGCGCTCGGCGGCTGGCAGTTGCACTCGGAGGTCACCGGCTTCGCGGACCAGGTGGTGGACACGGACGAAGAGGCGCTCGACGCCATCCGGAAATTCCTCTCGTACCTGCCGTCCAACCATAACGAGGCGCCGCCGGTCGCCGGAATCCCGGCGGGCTCCGGGGCACGCATGGCCGACGTGCTGCGCCACCTGCCGGCGAGCCGCACGCAGGTCTACGACATGCGCAAGATCGTGCGCGACATCGTGGACGAGGGCAGCTTCTTCGAGCTGAAGCCGCGCTTCGGCAAGGTCGCCGTCACGGGCCTGGCCCGCCTGGCCGGCCGCACGGTGGGCATCCTCGCCAACAACCCGCTCTACAAGGGCGCGGCGATGGACACCGAGGCCTGCGAGAAGATGACGAGCTTCATCGTGCTGTGCGACTCGTTCAACATCCCGCTCGTGATCCTCGTCGACACGCCCGGCTTCGTGATCGGCACCGACGCCGAGCGCCGCCGCGCCCCCGGCAAGATCATGAACATGATGAACGCGCTCGCCCTCACCACGGTCCCCAAGCTTTCCGTGGTGATCCGCAAGAGCTACGGCCAGGCCTACCTCAACATGGGCGGCGGCAAGAACTCCGACGAATTCGCCGCTTGGCCCACGGCGGAGGTGAGCTTCATGGACCCGGCCTTCGCCGTGCAGATCGTGCACGGCGTGGACGCGACGGATCCGCGCTTCCCCGAACTCCTCGCTGCCATGAACAAGGACAACGAAGTCTGGGACATCGCCTCCATCTACGCGGTGCAGACGGTGATCCGTCCGCAGGAGACGCGCGATTACCTCATCCGCATGCTCGACGTGCACCAGCTTCGGCACACCGGCGGCGTGGGCCAGCACCTGATGCGCGCCTGGCCGACGAGCACCTGACGATGGCCCTCTTCGCCAAGGTGCTCGTGGCCAACCGCGGCGCCGTCGCGGCCCGGGTCCTTCGCTGCCTCAACACGCTCGGCATCCCGTCGATCGCCGTGTACTCCGAGGCCGACCAAGGCGCGCCCTGGCTCGAGCTTGCGGGCGAGACGGCGGCGATCGGCGGCGCCCCGGCGCGCGAGAGCTACCTCAATGCCGACCGCCTGCTCGAAACCGCCCGCCTCGCCCACGCCGACGCGCTCCACCCCGGCTACGGCTTCCTCTCCGAGAACGCGGCGTTCGCCACCCGCGTCGAGGCGCAGGGCATGCGCTTCATCGGCCCGGCCCCGCGCTGGATCGACGCCATGGGCCACAAGACGCGAGCCCGGGAGATGGCCGCGGAGAACGGCCTGCCCGTCGGTCGCGGCTCGGGCGTGCTGCCGGCCGATCCCGCCCTGATCCTCGCGGCGGCCGAAGCCATCGGCTACCCGGTGCTCGTGAAGCCCGCGGCCGGCGGCGGCGGCATCGGCATGCTGCCCGCGAAGACCCCGGCCGAACTCATCGCCGCCGTCGAGCGCGCCGCTTCCATGGCGGAGCGCGGCTTCGCGAGCCGCGAGGTCTATCTCGAACGCCTCGTGGAGAAGCCGCGCCACGTGGAATTCCAGCTCGTGGGCGACCGGCACGGCAACGTGGCGCACGTGTTCGAGCGCGACTGCTCCGTGCAGCGGCGCCACCAGAAGATCATCGAGGAGGCCGCCGCGCCGAACCTCGCGCGATCGCAGGTCGATCCGCTTCTCGCGAGCGTCGCCGCGACGATGGGGCGCCTGGGCTACGACAACCTGGGCACCGTCGAGATGCTGCTCGCCCCCGACGGCGAATTCCGCTTCCTCGAGATGAACACGCGCCTGCAGGTCGAGCACGGCGTCACCGAGGAAGTGACGGGCATCGACCTGGTCGCGGCGCAGTTGCGCTCGTCGGCCGGCCAGCGCCTCGCGGAATTCATTCCGGAAGCCCCGAAGCTCACCGGCCATGCCGTCCAGGCCCGCGTGTATGCCGAGGACCCGAAGCGCTTCCTGCCCTCGCCCGGGCCGCTGCGCGAGTTCTCCCCGCCACGCGCCCCGCACATCCGCGTGGAGACGGGTTACCGCGCCGGCCGCGAGGTGACGCCCCACTACGACCCGCTCCTCGCCAAGGTGATCGCCCGCGGGGCGACGCGGCACGAGGCCATCGACCGGCTCGTCGAGGCGCTGGGCGCCTTCCGCATCGAGGGGATCAAGCACAACATCCCGGCGCTCTGCGCCATACTCGCATCCGAGGAATTCCGCGAAGGCCGGGTGCACACCGGCCTCGCGGCCGAAGTCGTCGCCCGGACGCCCGCCGAGGCGAAGCCGTGAAAACCAGAAGGCACAAAGGAGGAGAGATGAAAGCGAAATCCTGGATGGGCGGCCTCGCCGCGATGCTCGGCCTCGCCCTCGCCGCGCCTGCGGCGGCCGAGGTGTCCGACCTGAAGATGATGTCGCAGTACGGCATCGGCTACATGCAGCTCACGCTCATGAAGCACGACAAGCTCGTCGAGAAGCACCTCGCCAAGGAGGGCCTGGCCGCCACCACGGTCACCTGGGCGAAGATGGCCGCCGGCGCCGCCGCCAACGACGCCCTGCTCTCCGGCGGGCTTCACTTCGCCGCGGGCGGCACCGGCCCGGCGATCATCCTGTGGGATCGCACCCGGGGGAACCTCGGCGTCCAGGGCGTCTCGGCGCTCTCCTCGATGCCCAACCTGCTCGTCACGCGCGCGCCGCACGTGAAGACGATCCGCGACTTCACGGACAAGGACCGCATCGCGATGGCCGGCGCGGGGTCCTCCGTGCAGACCACCTACCTGCAGATGGCGGTGGCCAAGGAATTCGGCATCGACAACTACAAGAAGCTCAATCCGCTGATGGTGAACCTGCCCCACCCGGAAGGCCTTCGCGTGATGCTCTCCGGATCCGGCGAGATCCAGTCCACCTTCACCTCGCCGCCCTTCCAGAACACGGCCCTCGAGACGGCCGGCACGCGCGTGGTGCTCAATTCCTACGACGTGATGGGCGGGCCGAACACCTTCCTCATGGTGTGGGCGACGAAGAAATTCCGCGACGAGAACCCGAAGACCTTCAAGGCCGTCGTGGCCGCGCTCAAGGAAGCGACCGAATCGATCAACGCGGACAGGAAGCGCGCCGCCGAGGTCTACGTGAAGGAAGGCGGCGGCAAGGAATCGGCGGACAAGATCCTCAGGATCATGAGCGACCCCCAGGTGGCCTACAAGATGGCGCCGGACCGCATCCTTCCCTACGCGCAGTTCATGCACCAGGTGGGCACGCTCAAGAACAAGCCGGAATCGTGGAAGGACCTCTTCTTCCCGGACATCCACGACCAGGCGGGAAGCTGACCCCCGCATGAGCGCAGCGCCCGCCGGGCCCCTGCTTCGCGTCGAGGGCGTCACCCTCCAGTACAAGACGCGCGAGCACCTCGTCACGGCCACGTACCGCGTGAGCTTCGACGTGCACCCGGCCGACCGCTTCGTGCTGCTGGGGCCCTCGGGCTGCGGCAAGAGCACGCTGCTGAAGGCCGTGGGCGGGTACCTGAACCCGGTGGAAGGCACGATCCGCCTGAAGGGGGTGGAGGTGGTGAAGCCCGGCGCCGACCGCATGATGGTCTTCCAGGAATTCGACCAGCTCCTGCCCTGGAAGACCGTCAAGCAGAACGTGATGTTCGCGCTCGAGGCCTCCGGGCGCCTGAAGGGCAAGGCGGCCGAGGAGCGCGCGATGGCCTACATCGAGAAGGTGAACCTCACCCGCTTCGCGGACAACCTGCCGCACACGCTCTCGGGCGGCATGAAGCAGCGCGTGGCCATCGCGCGCGGCATGGCGATGGAGCCGGACATCCTGCTGATGGACGAGCCCTTCGCGGCGCTGGATGCCCTCACGCGCCGCAAGATGCAGGACGAACTGATGCAGCTGTGGGACGACACGCGCTTCACCGTGCTCTTCGTCACGCACTCGATCCCGGAGGCCGTGCGGATCGGCAACCGCATCCTGCTCCTCTCGCCCCACCCGGGGCAGGTGAAGGCGGAGCTGGGCAGCGACGGTCGCGACGAGGTGGATCCGGCCACGGGCGTGCGCCTCTCGGACCGCATCCACCGCATGCTTTTCGCGGGCCAGGACGTCGAGCAGGACGCGGTCCACCATGCGTGAGAGCGCGCCGGTGCGCCCCGATTTCGTCCGCGACCAGGTCGCGGAGCACGACTTCAGCGTCGTCAACAAGCCGCTCACCGCCTGGGACAAGGTCTACGGCAACGGCTTCGTGAGGAAAGCCTTCCTGCTCGCGCTCCTGGCCGGCATCTGGCAGGCCTACGCGAGCTACCTGGGCAACCCGCTCGTGCTGCCCACGTTCACGGAGACGCTGCAGTCCTTCGGCAAGCTCGTCGCGAGCGGCGACCTGCCGCAGCGCGCGCTCGTCTCGATGAAGGTGCTGCTGCAGGGCTACGCCATCGGCCTCGTGCTGGCGCTCGTGGTGACGGTGCTCGCGATGACCTCGCGCCTGGGCAACGACCTGCTCGAGACGCTCACGGCGATGCTGAACCCGTTGCCCGCCATCGCCCTGCTGCCGCTCGCGCTCATCTGGCTGGGACTGGGCAACGCCAGCATCGTCTTCGTGCTGGTGCATGCCGTGATGTGGCCCATCGCGCTCAACACGCACTCCGGCTTCCAGGGCGTCTCGGCGACGATGCGCATGGTAGGGCGCAACTACGGCCTCACCGGCTTCGGCTACGTGGCGAAGATCCTCATGCCGGCGGCCTTCCCGCACATCCTCGCCGGCCTCAAGATCGGCTGGGCCTTCGCCTGGCGCACGCTCATCGCGGCCGAGCTGGTGTTCGGAACCACGTCCGGTTCCGGCGGCCTGGGCTGGTTCATCTACGAGAACAAGAACGTGCTCGACATCCCGGCGGTGTTCGCGGGGCTCTTCACCGTGATCCTCATCGGCCTGGTGGTGGAGAACTTCGTCTTTCGCCTCGTCGAGGAGCGCACCGTGCGCCGCTGGGGCATGCAGCACTAGCGGTTCAGCCGACGAGCACGTTGTCCGCGAAATCGACGAGGGCCGTGGCGAGGTCGGCGCGGGTGCACAGGCCGTGGCACCACTGCCGCGTGGCGTACGCGATGATCTCGCGCCGCGCGTCGTAGGCCGGCCAGGCGGTCGCGAGCCCCTCGCCGCGGTTCCAGGCCTCCCACAGGCCCGTGACCGCCGAGGCGTGCGCGCGGTCCATCCCCGCCGTGTACCGCGCCAGGAAGGCGCCCAGCTTCACGCGATGCGCGTCGCCTTCTTGCGGATAGGGCTGCCACACGAAGGGCTTCGCGGCCCACTGCGCGCGCACGAAGGAATCCTCGCCGCGCACGAAGTTGAGATCCGAGGCCCACAGCAGCTCGTCGTAGCGGTCCTGGTCGAGAAACGGGATCGCCCGGGCATGCACGCCGCCTTCGCGCCGGACGCCCGTCCCTGCCAGGCCGCGAGCGCCGCGGAGGCCACGCCCTCGGGCGCGACGACCCACACCGGGCCGGGATGGCGCGAGAGCGCGTCGAGAAGCCCCTCGAAGGGCGCTCCCGCATAGCCGAAGAGACTCACGGCGAGGGCCTCGGGCGGCGGCGGCTCGACGCCGATCGAGCGCCAGAAAGCCTGGCGGGTGCCGGGGTCCGACTGGAACGGGTCCCGCCGCGCGAGAAGGCCCCGCTCGCGCAGCAACCCGCCGGTGCGGGCCGTGAATCCGGGGAAGAAGAAATGCCGCGTGAGGGGCGCGAAGCGGGGGTGCGGCGAGGGCAGCGCGTGGCTTTCCTCCACCCACGCCTCCGCGCTCAGGTATTCGAGGTTGATCCACCGGGGACGGGGCTTCGCCGCGGCCATCGCCTCGACATAGGGGTCGGGCGTGTCGCACCCGAAGGTCTCGACCACCACGTCGGCGATGCCTTCGTCCGGCCAGCGCATCCCGTCGGGCCGCCAGCGCCGCACCTCGACGCCCTGGACGGCCTGGGAATCGGCGCCCGCGTGCGCTTCCGGATGGAGCTTCGCGAGCACGGTGAGGTCGTCGAGCCAGAGCCGCACGCGCTTGCCGTGTTCGCGCGCGAGGCCGCGCGCGAGCCGGAAGGCGACGCCGGCGTCGCCGAAGTTGTCGACGACGCGGCAGAAGACGTCCCAGTGATCCCGGTCGGACATGCCTCCATTCTAGCCGCGCGGGAGCGGCTAGGCGGCCGCGAGCGCGGCGCGTTCCTCCTCGGCGATCCGGGCGATGTAGCGGGCGAAGTCCGGGTCTTCGCCCTTCAGGAGCACCGGCAGGCGCCGCGCGAAATCCTCGCGCCGGCACCATTCGCGCATCCAGTCCTCCCACGAGTTCCAGCGCCGCGCCTGCTCCGGGGTCATGTCCGGTTCCCACGCGACGAGGTACGCGCGTTCGAACAGGCCGATGAGCATGTCGTAGATGATCGCGAGGCGCTCCTGCTGCTCCGGCGTGAGATCCGGCGTATCGCGGCGCGTGCGCAGATGCAGGTCCGCGTTGGCGAGGACCACCTCGAGGAAATCGTTGTACGCGTCGGAGAGCTGCTGCCAGCTTTCCTCGTCCTCGTTGCGGCGTTCCTTGCGCTGGTCGACGAGGATCGAGACGACGGCGAGCGGCAGGCCCACCACCGTCACGATGAAGGAGGCGATCTCCCAGGTTTCCTTGTCGAGCAGGTTCATGGCCGCCTAGCCTCCCAGGGCGAGGTAGAGATCCACCACCGCATCGCGGCGCTCGCGTTCGGCCGCGATCGCCTCCAGGCGCACCAGGAGGAGCTGGCGCTCCGTCTCCAGGTATTCGAAGAGGCTCACCGTCCCGCCGTCGTGGCGCAGGCGGGAGAGTTCGAGGCCCCGCGTGAGGACGCGCTCGCGCTCGCGCTGGGCGCGCAGCGCTTCCCGCGTGGTGCCCTGCGCGACGATGGCATTGCGCGTTTCGCGGAAGGCGTTGGCGATGGCCTGCTGGTAGGCGAGCGCCGCCTCCCGCGTGCGGGCATCGGCGAGATCCACGCCCGCCGCGATCTGCCCGGCGCCGTAGACGGGCTGGAGCAGGCCGGCCGCCAGCGTCCAGGTGCGGGCCGGCCCCGTGAACAGGTCCGATAGCTGCTGGCTCTCGCCCCCATAGAAGCCGGTGAGCGTGATCGACGGGAAATACGCGGCCCGCGCCACGCCGATGCGCGCATTGGCGGCCTTGAGGCGCTCCTCGGCCTGGCGAAGGTCGGGGCGGCGAAGCAGCAGGTCCGAAGGCAGGCCCGCGGGCACCTCCACCGCCGCCGGCGTCACGATCGGGCCGCGGGCGACGCGGGCCTCGAAGACCGCGCGGGGGCTTCGGCCCGCCAGGAGCGCGAGGGCGCTTTCCTGCGCGGCGAGGTTGCGCTCGATCTGCGGCACGAGGGCCTCGGCGCCGGCCACGTCCGATTCCACCTGGCGCAACTCGAGTTCCGCGACGACCCCGGCGTCGAAGCGGTTCCTCTGCAGTTCGAGCCCCTTGCGGCGGCCTTCCAGCGTGCGAAGGGCCACGGCGCGGCTTTCGTCGAGCGCGCGCAGGTTGAAGTAGCCCCGCGTCACCTCGCCCACGAGCGAGGCGCGGATCGCGTCGCGCCCGGCTTCGGTGGCGGCGAGGTCGGCCCGGGCGGCTTCCGTCGCGCGGCGGTACTTGCCCCAGAAATCCAGCTCCCACGAGGCGCGCAGCACCAGGCGGTTGGTGTTGGACTCGATCGATTCCGCGGGCGGCGGGAAGGAGCCCCGCTCCGAGGAGCGGTCGCGCGAGCGGCTGCCCTGGATGCCGACGGCCGGGAGCTGGTCCGATCGCGTGACGGTGAACTGCGCGCGCGATTGCTCGATGCGCTGCGCGGCGGCGGCAAGATCGCGGTTCGAGGCGATCGCCTCGTCGACCAAGGCGTCGAGCGCCGGGTCGCCGAAGACGGTCCACCAGCGCTCGGCCATCGCGGTGGCCGCGGGGCTGGCGACGAGCTTCTCGGGCAGATCCACCGGGGGCCGTTCGTAGTCCGGCCCGATGGCGCAGCCGGCGAGCGCCACGGCCAACGCCGCGACGAGGGGCTTCACGGGCGTTCTCATGTCATGCCCTCCGTGCGGGGCGTCGGTCGCGACGGCGTATGCGGTGCGCCGGAGACCATCGTGTGCCGGTGGTGCGCGACCTCCGCCTTGATCTCCTGCGTCGTGCGGGGTTCGCCGAACTTGCGCTCCATGATGAGCTTGAAGAAGAACGGAACGAAGAAGATGGCGAGGAAGGTGGCCGCGAGCATGCCGCCCATGACACCCGTCCCCACCGAGTTGCGCGCGCCGGCGCCCGCCCCCGTGGACAGCACCAGCGGCAACACGCCCAGGATGAACGCGAGCGAGGTCATGAGGATGGGCCGGAAGCGAAGCCGCGCCGCCTCGAGAGCCGCCGCCGAGTACGACAGCCCCTCGCCGTGCTTGAGCATGGCGTATTCCACGATCAGGATCGCGTTCTTGGAGGCGAGGCCGATGAGCGTGACCAGGCCGATCTGGAAGTACACGTCGTTCGCGAGCGGCGGGCTGCCGAAGAATCCCCGCACCAGGCCCATGCCCCACACCGCCGCCAGCGCCCCGAAGGTGCCGAAGGGCACCGCGAGGAGGATCGACAGCGGCAGCGACCATTTCTCGTACTGCGCGGCGAGGATGAGGAAGGCCATGAGCGCGCCCAGGGCGAGGGCGAGCATCGAGGTGCCGCCGGATTTCTTCTCCTGGAACGACGCCCCGCTCCAGTCGAGCGTGAAGCCCGGCGGCAGCACTTCGCCGGCGACGCGCTCCATCTCGGCGATGGCTTCGCCCGAGCTCACGCCCGGCGCGCCGTTGCCGAAGAACTTGGCGGCCGGCAGGTTGTTGAAGCGCTCCATCGTGCCCGGCCCCGAGGAATACTCGATGCGGGCGAGCGACTTGAGCGGAACCATCTCGCCCTTGTCGCTCTTCACGTAGACGCCGCCCACGTCCTCCGGCCGCTTGCGGTAGGCGGGCTCGGCCGACAGCAGCACCTGCCACGTGCGTCCGTAGCGGTTGAAGTCGTTCACGTAGTACGAACCCATCGTCGCCGAAAGGGTGGCGTAGAGCTCCTGCAGCGGCACGCCGAGCGCCTTGGCCTTTTCTCTGTCGACGTCCACGCGAAGCTGCGGCACGTTGGGCCGCCAGAGCGTCTGCAGCGGCGTGAGCTTGGGGTTCGCCATCGCGGCCGCCTGGAGCTGCTGCACCACCTGCGCGAGGCGCTGCGGGCCGCCCTCGCCCCGGTTCTGGATGTAGAACTCGAAGCCGCCCGTGTTGCCCAGGCCGAAGATGGCCGGCGGCGGGAAGGCGAGCGCGAGGCCCTCCTTGATGTGGGCCGTCTTCATGTAGAACTCGCCCACGAGCGCGCCCACGGGCACGGGACGTTCGTCCCAGTGCTTCTGGGTGACGAAGATGGTGGCGGCGTTCTCGCGGAAGGTGCCGCCCAGGAAGTCGAACCCGGTGAAGGCGACGACGTATTCGTTGTACGGGTTGCTCTTGACGGCCTCCACCACCTGGCCGACGACCTTGTCGGTGCGCTCGAGCGACGAGCCGTCCGGCAGCACCACGGCCGCGATGTAGAAGCCCTGGTCCTCGTCGGGCACCAGCGAGCCGGGCGTCGCGCGCCACAATCCCGCGGTGATGGCGACCATGCCGGCGAACAGGAGCGTCGCGAGGACGCCCCGGCGGATCATCCAGGCCACGCCGTTCTCGTAGCGGTCCGTCACGCGGCCGAACCAGCGGTTGAACGCCTGGAAGAAGCGGCCGGGCTCGTGCTTGGCGCCCTTGAGGAGGATGACCGAGAGCGCCGGCGTGAGCGTGAGCGCCACGACGCCGGAGATGACGACGGCGATGGAGATCGTGACGGCGAACTGGCGGTACAGCTCCCCTGTGAGGCCGCCCAGGAAGGCGATCGGCACGAACACCGCGCACAGCACGAGCACGATCGCGATGACCGGGCCCGTCACCTCGTGCATGGCCTTGATGGCGGCCTCGCGGGCGGTGACGCCCTCCTCGCGCATGATGCGCTCGACGTTCTCCAGCACGACGATGGCGTCGTCCACCACGATGCCGATGGCGAGCACCATCCCGAAGAGGGTGAGCGTGTTGATGGAGTAGCCCAGGAGCAGGAGCCCCGCGAACGTGCCGACGAGCGACACCGGCACGGCCGCGAACGGGATCAGCGTGGCGCGCCAGTTCTGCAGGAAGAGGAACACCACCAGGAACACCAGCGCCATGGCCTCCGCCAGGGTCTTCACCACCTCGCGGATGGACACCTCCACGAAGCGCGTCGTGTCGTAGGGCACGGAATAGGCGAGGCCCTGGGGGAAGCTCTTCGCGGCCGCATCCACCGTCGCCTTCACGTTGGCCGCCACGTCGAGCGCGTTGGCGCCCGGCTGCAGGAAGACGCCCACGAGCGTGGCCGGCTTGCCGTTCACCTTGCCGATGAACGAGTAGTCCTTCGAGGCGAGCTCGACGCGGGCGACGTCCTTCAGGCGAAGGCGCGAGCCGTCCGGGTTGGCGCGCAGGATGACGTTCTCGAATTCCTTCGGGTCCGTGAGGCGGCCCTTGGTGGTGACGTTGTAGACCACCTCCTGCCCGCCGCCGGTGGGCGGCTCGCCCACCTTGCCCGCGGCGAACTGCGCGTTCTGCTCGCCCAGGGCGCGGATGATGTCCGAAGGCGCGAGCTTCAGCTGCGCGAGCCGGTCCGGGCGCACCCAGATGCGCATCGCGTAGTCCTTCGCGCCGAAGATCTGCACGTTCGTGGTGCCCGGCACGCGCTTGAGCGAATCGAGCACGTTGAGCGTGACGTAGTTGGAGGTGAAGAAGTCGTCGTAGCGGCCGTCGGGCGAATAGAACGCGAGCACCTGCAGGAAGGCCGAGGAGCCCTTCTCGACGAAGACGCCCTGGCGGCGGACCTCCTCCGGCAGGCGCGGCTCGGCCTGCTTCACGCGGTTGTTCACGTTGAGCGCGGCCTTGTCGACGTCCGCGCCGATGTTGAAGGTGACGTAGATCTCCACCACGCCCGACGAGGACGAGGTGGAGTTCATGTAGAGCATGTCCTCGATGCCGTTGATGGCGTTCTCGAGGGGGGCGGCGACCGTCTGCTCGAGCGTCTCGGCCGAGGCGCCGGGGTAGACGGCACGCACGAGCACCACGGGCGGGGCGATCTCCGGGTACTGCGCGATGGGCAGCGAGCGCATGCCGGCGAGGCCCGCGATCACGATGAAGATCGACAGGACCGCCGCGAAGATCGGGCGGTCGATGAAGAAGCGGGAGAACATGGCGGGGGCGCTCCCTTACTTCTTCTCTTGGGGCTTCGCGTCGCCCTTGGCTTCGGGCTTCGCGTCGGCCTTCTTCGGGGCTCCGGGAGCGCCGGGCGGGGGCTGGTTCGGATCGCCCACCTGCACCGCGCCGCCCGGGAACACCTTCATCAGCCCGTCGACGATGACCTTGTCGCCGGGCTTGAGGCCTTCGAGGATGATCCAGTCCGTGCCGCTCCACTCGCCGACCGTGACGGGGCGCGGCTCGGCCTTCGACTCGGCGCCGAGCACATAGACCATCTTGCCCTGCGGACCTTCCATCACGGCGCGCTGGGGGACGGCGATGGCCTCCGGACGCACGGCGCCCTTGAGGATGGCGCGCACGAACTGGCCGGGGCGAAGTCGGCCATCGGCGTTGGGCACCTCGGCGCGCGCATCGGACGTGCCGGTGCTGCCGGAGACCCGCACGTCGGAATAGGCGAGCCGCCCGGGCTTCGCGTAGGTGGTGCCGTCCTCGAAGCGCAGGACCACCTCGAACTTGCCGTCCTTCGGGAGCTGGAGCTTGCCGGCCGCGGCATCGCGCGCGAGGCGGGTCTGCTCGGATTCGGACAGGCCGAAGTTCACGTACATCGGGTCCGTCTGCGTGACCGTGGTGAGGAGGACGTCCGGCCCCGACACGAGGCTGCCCTCGCTCTTCATCGCGCGGCTGGTGACGCCCGCGATGGGCGATTCGACGCGCGTGTAGGCCACGTTCAGCTTCGCCTCCGTGAGACGGGCCTTCATGGCCTTCCACTGCGCGGCCGCGATTTCCTCCGCGGAGACGGCGTCGTCGTATTCCTTCTGCGAGACGGCTTTCGTCTCCCACAGGGGCTTGTAGCGCTTCGCGTTGCGCGAGGCCTGGTTGTACTGCGCCTCGGCGGCGACCGCGTCCGCTTCCGCCCGGGCGAGCGCCGCCTCGAAGGGCACCGGGTCGATGGTGAAGAGCGACTGGCCCGCGGCGACGCGCGCGCCTTCCTCGTAGTTGCGCTTGTGCAGGATGCCGGTGACGCGCGCGCGGACCTCCACCTCCCGCGAACCGGCCGTCTGGGCGGGGAACTCGAATTCGATGGGACGGGCGGCGGGCTTCACCTCCTGCACCGCGACGACGGCGGGCGGAAACCCGCCGGGAGGCGGGCCACCCTGGGGGCCGCAGGCCGCGAGGAGCGCGGCGGCGCCAAGGGAAACGAGGGGGACGGCGATGCGGCGGGCGGGCACAAGCATGGGGGTTCCTCGTGGGAAGGCCTCCGGGCCGGACGGATGCCGGCGGAAGCTGACGTAACGCGGTATTTACATACAGCGTTGGATGTATGCTACGATACATACAGCCGTGCATGTATGTCAACAGAAAAGACACGGCGCTCGTTACAGTTTCCGTCACCAGGAGAAACCGGATGGCGCGCCGGACGAAGGAAGAAGCGCAGGAAACGCGCGGCCGCATCCTCGATGCGGCCGAGTCCGTCTTTCACGAGAAGGGCGTGGCCCACTCGTCGCTCGCGGAGATCGCGCAGGTGGCCGGCGTCACGCGCGGCGCCATCTACTGGCACTTCAAGGACAAGGCCGATCTCTTCGAGGCCATGATGGACCGCGTCACCCTGCCGCTCGAGGACATCCTCGCCGCGGCGGGCGAAGGCGTGGCGACGGATCCGCTCGCCCTGCTCAAGCTCTGCACCACGGATGTGCTGCTGCGCACCGCGCGGGACAAGCACCTGCAGCGCGTCTTCGACATCGCCTACCACAAGTGCGAATACGTGGGCGACGCGGCCAACGTCCGCGAGCGCCACATCGCGAGCCAGCAGGATTGCCTGCGCCAGATCGAGAAGGGCTTCAAGGCCTGCGCGGCCGCAGGCGCCCTGCCCCCGGACCTGCACGCGAAGGAAGCGGCCCTGGGCGCGCTCTCCCTCGTCTCCGGCCTCATCGCCAACTGGGTGCTGGACCCGAAGAGCTTCTCGCTCGAAAAGCACGCGGCGAACCTCGTCGATACCTATTTCAGGGGCCTCGCCACCTCGCCGCCCCCGGCGGCCAGGCCCGCCCGCCGCGCTCCCGCCCGCAAGAAACCGTAACGCCGCGATGCCGCCCGGCCCTTGACTTCGGCCGGTCCGTCATGTCACCTTTCGGTTACATATGGCCCCGCCCCTCCAGCCCGACGAGATGGATGCCGTGTTCGCCGCCCTCGCGAGCGAGCCGCGGCGGCGCATCCTCGACGTGCTCAAGAAGGAGCCCGGCGCCAACGTGAACCGCGTCTGCGCGTTCTTCGACGACATGGGGCGCGTGGCCGTGATGAAGCACCTGGCGGCGCTCGAGGGCGCGAACCTCGTGGTTTCCGAGAAATCCGGGCGGGAGCGGCTGCTGTGGTTCAACCCGGTGCCCATCCACATGATCTACGACCGCTGGACCACGGAGTTCAGCGACTACTGGGCGGGGCGGCTCGCGCGGATGAAATACACGCTCGAGAACGCCCCGGTGCCCATCAAGACGAGAAAGGGAGGCCACCGTGGCTGAGGGAAAGAAGGCCGTATTCAGGATCGTCATCGACGGCTCGATGGAGGCGGTGTACCGCGAGCTCACCAAGACCGGCGAGCCCCAGGGCGCCGTGTTCAACTCGATGCTCACGCTGGGCGCCGGCACGGGCCTCGTGCGCGGCCGGAAGATGCAGATGCGCACCGTGAGCGGCAAGTACGCCGTCGTCCGGGGGGAGGTGGTGGAAGTCGACCCGCCCCGGCGCTTCGCCCACACGCACCAGTTCACGGCGCACGGCGATCCCTTCTGCACCGTCGTCTACGACCTGAAGAAGGTCGAGGGCGGCGTCGAGGTCACGCTCACCGTCGAGAACATCCCGTCCGGCACGAAGACCGAGAACGAGATGATGAAGGGCGGCGACTTCATCCTGAAGAACCTGAAGGCTATCGTGGAGACGGGCAGGCCGCCCTTCGGCACGCGCCTCATGTACGCGATGTTCGGGGCGCTCGAGTTCGTGCTGCCCGCGAAGTCGAAATCCGACAACTGGCCGCTGGACTAGGGAGGACAACATGGCGAATGCCGTCGATGCCGCAACCGCGACGATGATCGCGAACTACGAGAAGAACACCGGCAAGCCCCTGGAGGCGTGGGTCGCCCTCGCCCGCAAGGAGAAGCTCTCGAAGCACGGCGAGATCGTGAAGTGGCTCAAGGAGAAGCACGCCATGGGGCACGGGTACGCCAATCTCGTCGCCCAGCGCACCCTGGCGGGCGATGCGCCGGAGCCCGCGGCCGACGACCTCCTCGCCGGCCAGTACGCCGGCGCGAAGGCCGCGCTCCGGCCCGCCTACGACAAGCTCGCCGGCGAGATCGCGAAGTTCGGCGCCGACGTCGAGTTCTCGCCCAAGAAGGCGTACGTGAGCCTTCGCCGCAAGAAGCAGTTCGGCCTCGTGCAGCCCTCCACCGCGGACCGCCTGGACATCGGCATCAACCTGAAGGGTGTCGCCGCGAAGGGCCGGCTGGAAGCCTCCGGCAGCTTCAACGCCATGGTGAGCCACCGCGTGCGCGTCGCGAAGGCCGCGGACATCGACGGCGAACTCATCGGGTGGCTTCGCGCCGCCTACGACCAGGCCTAGGAGAATTCCATGCGAAGCGCCCCCGCCATCCTCGTATCCGCCGCCTTGCTCGCCGTCCTGCCCACCTGCGTCGCGGCGCAAGGCACGGACCCGGACCGCACCCTCGTGAAGCGCGTCGTCGTCAAGGCGCCGATCGAGGCGGTCTGGAAAGCCTGGACCACGACGGAAGGCATCAAGTCGTTCTTCGCGCCCGACGCCCGGATCGAGGCCCGGCCCGGCGGCCCCTTCGAGGTCTACATCAACCCGTACGCGAAGCCGGGCCTCAAGGGCGCCGACGACATGGTCGTTCTCGCCGTGCAGGAACCGACGATGGTCTCCTTCACCTGGAATTCGCCGCCGCACCTGGCCGAGGTCCGACCCCAACGCACCAGCGTCCAGGTCCGCCTGAAGCCCCTGGCCGCGGACGAGACCGAGGTGCGCCTGGTGCACGGCGGCTGGGGCGAAGGCGGGCAATGGGACCAGTCCTTCAAGTACTTCGACACCGCCTGGGGCAACGTGCTCGCCAACCTCCAGAAGCGCTTCGCCGAGGGGCCCGTCGACTGGACGGAATTCAGGAAGCGCATGAAGGCCTACCAGGACAGCGTGGACGCCAAGGCGGCCGGCGGAAAACCCTGAGCCGGGCGGGCCTGAATGCCCCGTCCGGGCCAGGTCGCGAAGAAACTTCTCTAGGTCCTTGATTCATGTATCATTGCTCCTGCGGTGAATCAGTCGACTAGCTGTAACTCATGTGCCGCCGGGTTCCCGGCGCGCTCTTGCGGTTCCCGGATAGCCTCCCTGTTTCGCACGCGGTTCGCGGGCCAAGCCCGCAATTCATCACATCAATTTGTAAAGGAATCAGACATGGCAACCGGTACCGTCAAGTGGTTCAACGACGCCAAGGGCTTCGGCTTCATCACCCCGGACGGCGGCGGAGAAGACCTCTTCGCGCACTTCTCGGAAATCCAGGCGGCGGGCTTCAAGTCGCTCAAGGAAAACCAGAAGGTGGAGTTCGAGATCAAGCAGGGCCCCAAGGGCAAGCAGGCGACGGCGATCAAGCCGATCTAGGCCGCTCCCCTCAGCAAAGAAAACGGCAGCCTCGGCTGCCGTTTTTCTTTGGCGTCACCGTCCGTCGCGACGCTCGATTCCGGCCCGATCCGGGACTACACTCGCCTTCCCAACCCTCCGGAGAAGAAGACCATGATCGGCTACGTGATGATCGGCACCAACGACCTGCCCCGCGCCAAGGGCTTCTACGACGCGCTCCTCGCCGAGATCGGCGCGAAGCAGATCATGGATTTCGGGCGCTCCGTGGCTTACGGCGTGTCGATGGACAAGCCCGCCCTCGGCGTGGGAACGCCCTTCGACGGCAAGCCCGCCACGGTCGGCAACGGCGTGATGGTCGCTCTCGTGGTCGACTCGAAGGAAAAGGTCGATCGCCTCTACAAGAAGGCGCTCGCGCTGGGCGGCACCGACGAAGGCCCGCCCGGCCCCCGCTTCGACAACTTCTACGCCGCGTACTTCCGCGACCTCGACGGCAACAAGCTCAACGCCTTCTTCATGGGTTGAAACCCGAAGGGGCTCAAGTCCGGCGGCGCGTGGCCGATGAAGAAGGAACCGGCCGCGCGCCCCGCCGGGGCGCGGGCACGGCAATCGAGACATTCATGCCGCCCGTGAACCCTCCCCAGCCTTCGCGGCGCCGCTTCACGCGCGTGCCGTTCCACACCCAGGTCACGCTCGCCTGCGAGGGCAGCCCGCGCGAGTGCGTCCTCATCGACATCTCGCTCAATGGCGCCCTCGTCGAGGACGGGACGGCGCTCGACGTGCCGCCGGGCACGCCCTGCGCGCTGGCCGTCCACCTGGGCGACCGGGCGCACATGATCCGCATGGCGGGCGTGGTGGCCCACGCCACCGAGGGGCGGCTGGGCATCCAGTGCCGGGAGATCGGGCTCGAGAGCATCACCAACCTGCGCCGGCTCGTCGAGCTGAACGCGGGCGACGAAAGCCTGCTCGAGCGCGACCTCGCCGCGCTGATCGAGGGCGGCTGACGATCGCCTGGCGTCGAAGCCGCCGATTGCGTTCGGCTGTCGAGGGGAATAGGCTCGGGTCCCGCTTCGTTCGTCCGGAAGGCCCCCATGTCCGCGACACCCGGCACCGCCCGAAGCCTCGGCGAACGGCGCCTCTACACCGCAGGCGCCATCCTCGCCGCCCTCGTCGCCTTCGCGGGCTTCGCCCGCACCTACTACCTGAAGGGCTCGTTCGGCTCACCCGACCTATCGCCGATCCTGCACGCGCACGGCCTCGTGATGACGCTGTGGTTCGTGCTCTTCATCGCGCAGGCCCGGCTGGTCGCGGCGGGCAGGACGGACATTCACCGCAAGCTGGGCCTGGCGGGTGTCGTCGTCGCGATCCTCGTCGTGGCGTTGGGCTCGGTCATCGCCGTCGACGGCGCCCGCGGCGGCCTTTCACCCGGCCTGCCGCCACTCGTTTTCCTCGCCATCCCGCTCGGGATGCTTGTGGTGTTCGCGACGCTCGTCGGCGCGGCCATCGTGCTTCGCCGCCGCAGCGACTGGCACAAGCGGCTCATGCTGCTCGCGACGCTGGGCCTGATCACGCCCGCGATCGCGCGCCTGTCGATTCACGTCCTGGGCATCGAATCGCCACCGCTCTTCTTCGCGGCGACCGACGCGATCGTGATCGCCTGGGTCGCCTGGGACACCGTGCGCAACCGCCGGCTCCACCCCGCATTCCTGTGGGGGACCCTCTTCTTTCTCGCCTCGCAGCCGCTGCGCATCGCGATCGGGCACACCGACGCGTGGCAGCGATTCGCCGCCTGGCTTGTGGGCTGAGGGGCGCGGGCGTCACCGGCCCGCAGGCGCCGGAACGTCGCCCTCGAGAAGCTCGGTGTCCTCGTGCGAATACGCCGGGCTGCAGGCGCACAGGATGACGAGCGGCGCTTCGGCCCCGGCCTGCGCGCAATGCGCCGTGCCGGGCGGGATGCCGAGGGAATCGCCCGGCGCCACGGCGTGCCAGCGGTCCGCGATCCACACCCAGCCCGCGCCCGCGGTCACGTGGTAGATCTCCTCCGTTTCGCGGTGGCGGTGCAGGAGCGTGCGTGCGTTCGCGGGAATCGTGGCCTCCGCGAGGCTCTGCGCGCGGTTGCCCTGCACGGCCGGGTGCATCAGCTCGCGGATCGTCGAGCCGTCCTTCGTGCGGTACGGCGGGACGGCATCGCGGGCGCTGCGCAGCTCGCCGGGTTCCACGCGGGTCTCCTCAGGGCGGCGGGATCGCGCCCTTCCGCTGCACGATCATCCCGTACATCTCGGGCTCGCGATGCCGCGCGAAGTTGAAGGTGGTGTTCTTGTAGGAGAGCGTGCGGTCGAGATCGCAGCGGGCGATGGCGAGCTCGTCGCCCGTCGTCGTGCAGGCCGCCACGATCTCGCCCGAGGGCGCGGCGACGATCGAATTGCCGATCTGCTCGACGCCCTCCTCGTTGCCGGCCTTGGCCACGCCCACGACCCACGTGCCGTTCTGGTAGGCGCCCGCCTGCATGACGAGCTCGTTGTGGAAGTGCGAGAGTGCGTCGTGGTCCGGCGCCGGCGGGTTGTGCACCGGCGTGTTGTAGCCGATGAGGATCATCTCCACGCCCTGGAGGCCCATCACGCGGTAGGTCTCGGGCCAGCGGCGGTCGTTGCAGATCGCCATGCCGACGAGGCCCGTGACTCCCGCGGCGAGCTCCACGCGGAACACGGGCCAGCCGAGGTCGCCGCGCTCGAAGTAGCGCTTCTCGAGATGCTGGAAGGCCCGCCACGGCTCGTGCTCCGCGTGGCCGGGCAGGTGGATCTTGCGGTACTTGCCGACGATTTCGCCCCGCCGGTTCACCAGCACGGCGGCATTGAAGCGGCGGACGCGCCCCTCCTCGTTCGCGAGTTCCGCGTAGCCGAGGGTGAAGCCGATGCCGAGCGCTTTCGCCTCGTCGAAGAGGGGCTTCGTCTCCGGGCCGGGCATCTCGCGCTCGAAGAAGGCGTCGATCTCTTCCTGCCGCTCGAAATACCAGCGCGGGAAGAAGGTGGTGAGCGCGAGCTCGGGAAAGACGACGAGGTCCACGCCGTGGCGCTTCGCCTCCCGCAGCATCGCGATCATCCGCGCGACGACCTGCGTCCGCGTTTCCGCGCGCGCGATGGGCCCGAGCTGCGCCGCGCCGACGGTGACGACGCGGCTCATGCGGCCAGGTCGAGGAGGCTCTGCAGGAGGACGTTGGTGCCGGCCTCGAGATCCTTCGGCTCCGTGTGCTCCGCCCCGTTGTGGCTGATGCCCTTCACCGAGGGCACGAAGATCATGGCGGTCGGGCACATCCGCGCCAGCATCTGCGCGTCGTGGCCGGCGCCGGAAGTCATGTCGCGGCAGGACAGGCCCAGCGCCTTGGCGTGGCGCGCGACGAGATCCGCGACGCCGTCGTCGAATTTCACGGGTTCGAAGCGCGCCACGGGCTTGGCGGTGATGGTCACCTTCTCCGACTCGGCGAGGCGCACGAGGAAGTCCGCGAAGCGCTTCTCGGCCTTCCGGAGGAGCTCCTCGGAGGTATTGCGGATGTCCACCTTCACGTGCGCGCGCGCGGCGATCACGTTGATGATGTTGGGATGCAGCGTCACCGCGCCCATCGTGCACACCTGGCTGCCGCCCATCTCCTTCGCGATGGCGCGAAGCTCCATGCCGATGGCCGCCGCGCAGTAGCCCGCGTCGCGCCGAAGGTGCATGGGCGTGGTGCCCGCGTGATTGGACTGCCCGACGATCGACACCTCCTGCCACGAGATGCCCTGGAGGTTCCTCACCGCGCCGATGGTGACGCCTTCGATGTCGAGGAGGGGGCCCTGCTCGATGTGCAGCTCCACGTAGGCGTGCGGCTTGTACGCGGGCACGGGTGCGTCGCCCCGGTAGCCTATGCGGTCCAGCTCGTCGCCGTAGCGCTTGCCGTCGATGGCGACCGTGTCGTAGGCCTCCGCGAGCGTGAGCCCGCCCACGAAGACCATGGAGCCCAGGATGTCCGGATGGAAACGCGCGCCCTCCTCGTTCGAGAAGGCCGCGACGACGAGACCGCGCCGCGTCTTCACGCCCGCGTCGTTCAGCGTCATCGCCACCTCCAGCCCGCCCAGCACGCCGAGGTTGCCGTCGTACTTGCCGCCGGTGCGCACGGTGTCGATGTGCGAGCCCGTCATCACCGGCGCGGCGGCAGGGTCGGTGCCCGGGCGAAGGCCGAAGATGTTGCCCACCGGGTCGATCGAGACCGCGAGCCCGGCCGCCTTCATCCAGGCGACGAGCAGGTCGCGGCCGTCGCGGTCCTCGTCGGTGAGGGCGAGCCGGCAGCAGGCGTTGTCCTTCCAGCCGATCCTGGCCATGGCCTCCAGGCGTTCCATGAGGCGCGGGCCGTCGATGCGAAGGGTGTCGATGCGTTCGAGCGTGGCGGTGGTCATGCGAGTACCTCCTCGGCGCTGCGGCCGACGATCTTGCGGTAGATGACGGGATCGGTGTCGCCCTCGCTGCCGAGGATGAGCACGCGGGAATCTTCCGCGAGCCCCAGGGCTTCGCGAAGGGCGGGATCGCTCGCGGCCGCGAGCAGGGCGCCCAGCCCGGCCCCGCCCGTCTCGCCGGACACGATCGGGGTATCGCCGCCGGTGGGAGTCGCGAGGCGGCGCATGGCCGCGAAGGCATCCTCGTCGCCGATGGCGACCGCGACGTTCGCGCCGCCCGCGAGGATGGGCCAGGCGAGTTCCGACACCTCGCCGCAGGCAAGCCCGGCCATGGCCGTATCGAGCGCGCCGCCCACGACGACGGGATGGCCCGCCTCGAGGCTCCTGTAGATGCAGTCGGCTTCCCGCGGCTCGACGACGACGAAGCGCGGGCGGCGTTCGCCCCAGCGGATCCAGAAGTGGGCGCACATCGCGCCCGCGAACGCCCCCACGCCGGCCTGCACGAGCACGTGCGTCGGCGGCACCTCGCCCAGCTGCGCCGCGACTTCCTCGGCCATCACGCCGTAGCCGTGCATCACGTCCGTGGGGATGGCCGTGTAGCCGGGATAGGAGGTGTCCGAGACGACGGTCCAGCCGTGGGCGGCCGCCTGCGCGGCGGCGTGGCGAACGGCGTCGTCGTAGGTGCCCTTCACCTCCACGACCTCGGCCCCGTAGGCGGCGATGGCGTCGCGCCGGCCCTGCGAGACGGTCTCGTGCACGTAGATCACGCAGCGGCACCCGAAGAGGCGCGCGCCCCAGGCGACCGAGCGGCCGTGGTTGCCGTCCGTCGCGCAGGTGACCGTCTCCTTCGCGACGAGCGCGGCATGGCGGCCATCCACGAGCTCGCTGCCGGGCACCTCGCGTCCGAGTGCCGCAGCCAGCTTCCCGCGCAGCACGTTCGCGACGGCATAGGCGCCGCCCAGCGCCTTGAAACTCTTCAGGCCGAATCGCGACCGCTCGTCCTTGTACCAGAGCATGGCGAAGCCCAGCTCGCGCGCGAGGGCGGGCAGCGCGACGAGGGGCGTGGCCGCGTAGCCCGGCCAGCGGGAAATTTCGGCGAACGCGGCCGCAAACCCATCGGCGTCGAGCCCGCTCGAACGCACGGGGCCGTAGGGCTCTTCGGGCGGGGCGGCGGCGGGGTTGCGGAAGGCGCGGGCGGGAGGAATTCGGGCGGGTCGTCATGCAGCGGAAGGCGCGGCGGAAACGGGATCCGCCATGATACTGCCGGGCCGCAGGTGGCAGGCGACGAGGTGGTCCGGCGCGATGGCCACGAGGGGCGGCTCGGTCTCGCGGCAGCGCGCCTCCACGTAGGGGCAGCGCGTGTGGAAGCGGCAACCGGAAGGCGGGTTGATCGGGCTCGGCACGTCACCGCCCAGCACCTTGCGCGCGCGCCGCAGGCCGGGTGTCGCCACCGGCACCGCTTCCAGCAGCGCCTCCGTATACGGGTGCGCGGGCGAGGTGAAGATCGTGCGCTTGGGCGCGATCTCGACGATCTTGCCCAGGTACATCACGGCCACGCGGTGGCTGATGTGCTCCACGACGGCGAGGTCGTGCGCGATGAAGAGGTAGGAAAGGCCCAGCTCCTCCTGCAGGTCCATGAGCAGGTTGATCACCTGCGCCTGCACGGAGACGTCGAGCGCCGAGACGGGCTCGTCGCAGACGATGAGCTTCGGGTTCACGGACAGGGCGCGCGCGATGCCCAGGCGCTGGCGCTGGCCGCCGGAGAACTCGTACGGGTACTTCACGAGCTGGTCGGGGCGAAGGCCCACGCGCGCGAAGAGTTGCGCGACGCGCTCCTTGCGTTCGCTGCCGGCCAGCTCGCCGAAATTGCGCAGCGGCTCCGCCACGATCTCGCCCGCCCGCATGCGCGGGTTGAGGGAGGCGTACGGGTCCTGGAAGACGGCCTGCAGTTCCTTGCGGATGATGCGCATCTCGCCCGCGTTCAGGCCCGTGATCTCGCGACCGCGCCACTGGATGCTGCCCGCGCTCGGGTCCTGGAGCCGCAGGATGAGCTTGCCCGTGGTCGACTTGCCGCAGCCCGATTCGCCCACGAGGCCGAGCGTCTCGCCCTCGCGGATCCAGAAGCTCACGCCGTCGACCGCGTGCACCTTGGGCGCCCCCGCGGCGAAGAGCCCCTGGCGCGTGGGGTAGTACTTGCGCAGGCCCTGCACCTCGAGCAGCACGTTGCCGGGCGTGGGCAACGTGGCCGGGGCCGCGACGGTGGCCGGCTCGCTCATGCGGCCTCCGGCTTCGGACGGCCCGCGTCCAGGAAGGCACCCGCCTCCCAGCACGCCGCCGTGTGCCCCGGCAGGTACTCCTGCATCGGCGGCACCTCGGCCCGGCAGCGTGCCGTGGCGTGCGGGCAGCGCGGCGCGAAAAGACAGCCCGCCGTCTCCTCGCGAAGCGACGGGACCATGCCCGGGATCTCGACGAGGCGAAGGCGCTGCTCCTGCACGAGCGAATCGCCCAGGTGCGGCATGGAGCCCAGCAAGCCGCGCGTGTACGGGTGCAGCGGACGCTCGAAGATCCCCTCGACCGGCGCTTCCTCCACCTTGCGGCCGGCGTACATCACGACCACGCGATGCGCCATCTCGGCGACCACGCCCAGGTCGTGGGTGATGAGGACGATCGAGGCGCCAGTCTCCTCGCGAAGCAAGCGCATGAGATCCAGGATCTGCGCCTGGATGGTGACGTCGAGCGCCGTGGTCGGCTCGTCGGCGATGAGCAGGCGCGGCCCGCAGGCGAGCGCCATCGCGATCATCACGCGCTGGCGCATGCCGCCGGACAACTCGTGCGGGTACTGCGTCATGCGCCGCGCGGGCTCGGGGATGCGCACCTGCCCCAGGCACTCCAGCGCGCGCGCGTTCGCCGCCTGCGCGTCCATGCCGCGGTGCACGCGCAGCGTTTCCGTGATCTGCCGGCCGATGGTGAGCACCGGGTTGAGCGAAGTCATCGGCTCCTGGAAGATCATCGAGATCTCGTTGCCGCGGATCCTGCGCATCTCCGCTTCCGGCAGCGCCACCAGGTTGCGGCCGGCGAAGTCGATGCGGCCCTCGACGATCTTCGCGGGCGGCGTGGGCAGCAGGCGCAGGATCGACAGCGAGGTGACGCTCTTGCCGCAGCCCGATTCGCCCACGATGGCGAGCGTCTCGCCCGGGTTCACGTGGAAGGAGACGCCGTCCACGGCGCGCACGACGCCGTCGCGCGTGAAGAAGTGCGTGCGCAGGTTCTCGACCTTGAGGAGCGGCTCGGTCACAGGCGCCTCGCGAGACGGGGATCGAGCGCATCGCGCATGCCGTCGCCCAGCAGGTTCACGGACAGCACGGTGAGCGACAGGAAGATGCCCGGGAAGAGCAGGATGGTGCCGGCGATCTGGATGAGGCTCCTCGACTCCGCCATGATGTTGCCCCAGCTCGGGATGTTGGGCGGCGTGCCCGCGCCGATGAAGCTGAGGATCGCCTCCGTGATCATCGCGGAGGCGCAGATGTAGGTGGCCTGGACGAGCAGCGGCGCCACGGTGTTGGGCAGGATGTGGCGCAGCAGGATCATCGGCACCCGCGTGCCCGAGGCCACGGCGGCTTCCACGTAGGGCTGCTCGCGAAGCTGCAGCACCAGGCTGCGCACGAGCCGAACCACGCGCGGGATCTCCGCGATGGCGATGGCGGCGATCACGTTGGTGAGGCTCGCCTTGGTGAGCGCGATGAGCGCGATGGCGAGCAGCACGGACGGGATGGACATGAGGCCGTCCATCACGCGCATCACGATGGCATCGAGCCAGCGCACGAAGCCCGTCACGAGGCCGATCGCCAGGCCGATCGCGGTGGCCGCGAGCGCCACCGCGAGCCCCACCGTGAGCGAGACGCGCGTGCCGTAGATCACGCGGCTGTAGACGTCGCGGCCGAGCATGTCCGTGCCGAACCAGTACTGCGCCGAAGGGGGCTTCAGGCGCTTGACCGGCGAGACCGTGAGCGGGTCCACCGTGCCGAGCCAGGGCGCGAGCACGGCCACCAGCACCATGAGCACGAGCACGACGGCCCCGGCGATGGCCGTCGGGTGCCGGCGCAGGGCCGCGCCCAGGCGGCGCCAGGCGGTGCCGGAATTGACCGGCGTCACCACCGGCGGGCTCGCGGGGTTGGCTTCAGCCACGGCGCGCGCTCAATAGCGGATCCTCGGGTCGAAGAGCACGTAGCTCAGGTCCACGAGCAGGTTCACGAGGACGTAGACGGCCGAGAAAAGCAGCGTCACGCCCTGGATGATGGGGTAGTCGCGGCGCAGGATCGCGTCCACCGTGAGCCGGCCGATGCCCGGGATGGCGAAAACGGTCTCCGTGACCACCACGCCGCCGATCAGCAGCGCGATGCCGATGCCGATGATGGTGACGATGGGCACCGCGGCGTTCTTGAGCGCGTGGCGAACCAGCACGGTGCCGGGCGCGAGGCCCTTGGCGTGGGCGGTGCGCACGTAGTCCTGCGAAAGCACGTCGAGCATGCTCGCGCGCGTGATCCGCGCGATGAGCGCCATGTAGGTGAGGCCGAGCGCCACCGAGGGCAGGATCATGTGCCGCAGGAAGGGCCAGAAGCCTTCCCGGATGGGCGAGTAGCCCTGCACCGGCAGCCACTCGAGGTGGATCGAGAAAAGCAGCACGAGCCCGTAGGCCAGCACGAAGACGGGGACCGAGAAGCCCACCACCGAGACGCCCATCACCACGCGGTCGATCCAGCCGCCCGCGCGAGCGGCGGCGAGGACGCCCAGCGGAACCGCCAGCGCCACCGCGACGATGAGCGTGCACAAGGTAAGGGCGAGCGTGGGCTCCAGGCGCTGGCCGATGAGCGTGGTGACCGGCAGCCCCGTGAAGATGGAGGTGCCCAGGTCGCCTTGCGAGAGGGACACGAGCCAGGTGCCGAAGCGAACGAGGTACGGTTGGTCGAGGCCGAGCTTCGCGCGGATCTTGGCGATGTCCTCTTCCGTCGCGATGTCCCCCGCGATGACCGCGGCGGGGTCCCCCGGGCTCAGGTAGAGGAGCGAGAAGACGAAAAGCGCGACCACCCCCATGACGGGGATGGTCGCGGCGAGGCGCCTGAGGGCGTAGCCCAGCATGCGGTGGTGCGATGGAGCCGGGAGAGACGGCTTACTTCTTCTCCACGTTCCAGAGGAAGGTCACCGGGCTCTTGATGACGCCGGAGATGTTGCTGCGGTACGCCGTCGGGATGATGAACTGCGCCGTCGGGATGTACGGGATCGACTTCCAGCCCTGGGCCTGCAGCTCGGCGGCGGCCTTCTTCTGGTCCGCGAGCGTGGGCGCGTCGAACCACTTGTCGCGCAGCTCCTCGAGCTTCGCGTCCGACGGCCAGCCGAACCAGCTCTTGTCGCCCGCGCCGCGCAGGGGCGAGTTGAGCGCGGGGCTCACGATGTCCGGGCCCACGAACCAGGTGTGCAGGATGCTCCAGCCGCCCTTCTCCACCGGCTCCTTCGAGGCGCGGCGGGTGATGACGGTGCCCCAGTCGCTCGCGGCCAGCTCGGCGTTGATGCCGATCTTGCGCAGCAGGTCGGCGGTGACGAGCGCCTGCGAGTGCACGATGGGCTGGTCGGTGGCGTCGAGGATGATCGCCTTCTCGCCCTTGTAGCCCGATTCCTTCACCAGGGCCTTGGCCTTTTCGAGGTCACGCTTGCCGGTGAGCACTTCCGAGCCCGCCGTGTTGGCGAGCGGCGTGCCGCAGGTGAAGAACGAGGCGCAGGGCTTGCCGTTCTTGGGGTCGCCCGCGATGGCGATGGCGTAGTCGTTCTGGTGACCACGACCATGAGGACGGCCTGGCGCAGCTTCAGGTTGTTGAACGGGGGCTGCAGGTGGTTGAAGCGCAGCAGGCCGATGGAGCCCAGCGGATCGGTGTTCTCGATCTTCACGTCCTTGTTCTTGGCGAGGAGCGGGATCAGGTCCGGCGGCATCTGCTGCCACCAGTCGACCTCGCCCGCGCCGAGCGCCGCGGCGGCCGTGGCCGAATCGGGGATGTAGATCCACTCGACGCGATCGACTTTCACCACCTTGCCGCCGGAACCCCAGGAGGGCGCTTCCTTGCGCGGCTTGTAGTCGGGGTTCTTCACGAACACGACCTTGTTGCCCGGCACCCACTCGGCCTTCACGAACTTGAAGGGGCCGGAGCCGATGGATTCGGTGACGGCCGTGAAGGCGTCGGTCTTGGCGACGCGCTCCGGCATGATGAAGGGCACGTTGGACGAGGGCTTCGCGAGGGCGTCCAGCACGTACGGGAAGGGCTTCTTGAGCTTCAGGCGGAAGGTCTTCGCGTTCACCGCCGTCCAGGTATCGGTGAGGTCGCCGAGCTTCTGGCCGAAGACATCGCGCTTGGCCCAGCGCTGGATCGAGGCGATGCAATCGGCCGAGGTGACCGGCGCGCCGTCGTGCCACTTGAGGCCGTCGCGCAGCGTGAAGGTGTAGGTGAGCTTGTCGGCGGAGATCTCCCACTTCTCGAGCATCTGCGGCTGGACGTTGAACTTCTCGTCCACGGCGAGCAGCACGTCGTAGACCATGTAGCCGTAGTTGCGGGTGATGTAGGCGGTGGTCCAGATGGGGTCGAGGCTGCGCAGGTCGGCCTCGGGGATGAACTTGAGCGTCTTGGCCGGCTGCGCGAACGCGGCGCCGGAGACGACCAGGCAGCAACCGAGCGCCGCGGCGGCGAGCGCCCGGGCAGGAGCGATGCGGGGGAATGTCATGAGTGCGACCTTTCGATGCCAGGGGAACGGGAACGACGGGCAAGCTTAACGCAAGCTCGCCCGCCAACCTAAGCAAGGGGCATACCAGCGAAAGGGAACGACCGTTGCCACGCGGACCGGCAAGCCCGACACTGGCACCTTTCGCATTCGACCCCGACAGGCATGGTAGACCTACTTCTTCGCGGCGGCATCCTGGTCGACGGCACCGGCGCCTTGCCGCGGCGGGCCGACGTGGCGATCGCCAGCGACCGCATCGCGGCCGTAGGCGAGCTGCCCGCCTCGGGCGCAACGCGCGTCATCGACGTCGACGGGCTCGTCGTCGCCCCGGGCTTCATCGACGCCCACACCCACGACGACCGCCTGCTCTTCACGGACCCGGGCATGGCGCCCAAGCTGAGCCAGGGCGTCACGACCGTCGTCGTCGGCAACTGCGGCATCAGCCTCGCACCGCTCGGGCGGCGCGAACCCGTGCCGCCCCTGAACCTGGTCGCGGGCGGCGACGGGCCTTTCTTCGATTCGCTCGCCGACTACTTCGCCGCGCTGGATCGCGAGCCGCCGGCGATCAACGCCGCCGCGCTCGTGGGCCACACGACGCTGCGCGCCGTGACGATGGCATCCCTCGATCGCGAAGCCGACGCCTCGGAGATCGACGCGATGCGCGCTCATGTGGCGCAGGCGCTCGCGGCCGGCGCGCTGGGCGTATCGACCGGCACGTTCTACGCGCCGGCCCGGGCGGCCACGCGGGATGAGGTGCTTCGCATTCTCGAGCCGATGCGCGGCACGGGGGCGGTCGTCTGCTCCCACATCCGCGACGAGGGCGACCACGTCATCGATTCGCTCGACGAGGTGATCGGCATCGCGCGCGAGCTGGGCATCCGGCAGGTGGTGTCGCACCACAAGGTGCAGGGCCGCACCAACTTTGGGCGGTCGAAGGAAACCCTCGCCCATCTCGAAGAGGCCGCCCTCACCGCCGACGTCTGCGTCGACTGCTATCCCTACGCGGCGTCATCGACCGTGCTTCGCGTCGACTCGGCGCGACAGGCCTCGCGGGTACTCGTCGCGTGGTCGCAGGCCCTGCCCGATTGCGCGGGGCGCTTTCTCGACGACCTGGCGCGCGACTGGGGGCTCGATCTCGAAGGCGCCATCGCGAAGCTGCAGCCCGCGGGGGCCATCTACTTCAGCATGGACGAGGCGGACGTCGAGCGCATCCTCGCGCACCCGGGGACGATGATCGGCTCGGACGGGCTGCCCCACGACCGCTTCCCGCACCCGCGGCTCTGGGGCGCTTTCCCGCGCGTGCTCGGTCACTACGGCCGCAAGCGGGGCCTCTTCCCCCTGGAAACGGCCGTGCGCAAGATGACCGGGCTCACGGCGGAGCGATTCGGCCTTTCGGACATCGGCTTCGTAAAGCCCGGCCTGCGGGCGGATCTCGCGGTCTTCGACGCGGAGACGGTGATCGATACGGCGACGTTCGAGAACCCCGTCAGCCCGGCGCGCGGCATCGAGCGCGTGATCGTGGGCGGGCGGATCGCGTGGGAGGCGGGCGAATCGACGGGATCGCGAAACGGGGTGGCTTTCAGGCGCCGCGCCTGACGCCCGGTTCGGTCACCGGGTCCGGCGGGGCGGCGCCGGCTTCGCCTTGCGTTCCTTCGCGCTCGCCGCCCGCTGTGCGCGGTAAGCCTCGAGTCCCTCGCGCCCGGCCTTGCCCATGGCCTCGAGAGTTTCACCCAGTTCCGGCGCCGCTTCCGGAGCGCCTCGACGATCGACTCGGCGATCACCAGGTTGCGGTACCACTTGGCGTTGGCCGGAACCACCGTCCAGGGCGCGTGCTTCGCCGCCGTCTTCGAGATCGCGTCCTCGTAGGCCGCGGTGTACGCGTCCCAGTGCTCGCGTTCCTTCCAGTCGCCGGGATTGAGCTTCCACGCCGTCGCGGGCGACTCTTCACGCTCGAGGAGCCGCTCTTCCTGCTCCTTCTTCGAGATGTGCAGGAAGTACTTGAGGACGATCGTGCCGTGCTCGGTGAGCAGCTCCTCGAAGTCGCGGATGTGCCCGAAGCGCTCCCCCCAGACGATCGGAGGCGCGAGGCCATGCACCCGGACCACGAGCACGTCCTCGTAGTGCGATCGGTTGAAGATGGAGAACTCGCCCGCGCGCGGGGCGTGACGGTGCACGCGCCACAGGAAGTCGTGCTGCCGCTCCTCGGGGGTCGGCACGCCGAACGACGTCACGATGACGCCTCGCGGGTTGAGGCAGCCGACCACGTGCTTGATGGCCCCGTCCTTGCCCGCGCTGTCGCGGCCCTGGAGCACCACGAGCACGCTGTTCACCTTGGCGCCGAACATCGCGTCCTGCAGTTCGAAGAGTTCCTTCTCCAGGGCGGCGAAGCGCTTCGCGGCCTTTTCGCGCGTCATGCCCTTGGGCGGCTCGGCGGGGATGTCGTCGAGGCGGACCTTCGCACCGGGTTTGTCGAAGACGTTCACGGTCATGGGGTTCTCCCTGTCGTGGTGTCGGCAGCCGGGTCCGCGAACCCGGTGACCGACTTGAGCGAACCGGGCAGCACCCGGCCCGCGCGGGCGCGCGAACCCCGCGCCGCCTCGAGATCGGCCCCGGTGACGGTGACGACCGTGACCTTGTCGCCGCGGCCCTTGCCTCGCACCTTCACCGGTCCGGACACGACGCGCACGCCCACGAGCGCCTCGCCGTCGTGCAGCCGCATGAGGATCACGCCCTTGCCGCCGCCGGAGAGTGCATTGATTTCCTCCAGCGGGAAGACGAGGAGGCGCCCTTGCGCGGAAAGCGCAGCGACTTCCTTCGTATCCGCCTTCGTGACCACGGGTTCGAGCACGCGCTCGCCCTCGGCCACGTTCATGAACGCCTTGCCCGCGCGCTGGCGCGTCACGAGGTCGCCCAATTGGCAACGCAGCCCCTGGCCGCCGCTCGAAGCGAGCAGCAGAGGCGTCTCGGCCGGGCCCGAGAGAACGCCCACGATTCGGGTGCCAGCCAGCTCCACGAGCGACGTCGCGGGCACGCCGTCGCCCTTGCCGCCGGGCAGGTCCAGCGCGCGCACGCAGAACGTGCGGCCGTTGGCGCCCACGAGCACGATCGGGTGGATCGTGCGCGTCTCGAGCACCGCGAGCGCGCCGTCGCCTTCCTTCCACGAGAGCGTCGTCGCGTCGATGCCGTGGCCCGTGCGCGTGCGGAGGAAGCCGTTCCTCGAGCAGATCACGGTGATCGGCTCGTCCGAGAGCGATTCGACCGGCGCCGCGGCCGCGCGCTCGGCGACCTCGATGGTGGTGCGCCGCGCGTCGCCGAACGTCTCGCCGTCGGCCATCAGCTCCTTCACGGCGAGCTTGCGCCGCGCGCTTTCGTTGGCGAGGAGCTTCTCCAGCTCCGCCTGCTCGGCCTTCAGCGCCTTGATCTCGCGCTCGATCTTGATGCCCTCGAGCTTCGCGAGCTGGCGAAGCCGGATCTCGAGGATGTCCTCGGCCTGCCGCTCGCTGAGCGCGAAGGCCTGCATCAGCTCGGGCCGGGGCTCGTCCGAGTTGCGGATGACCTTGATCACCTTGTCGATGTTGAGGAAGGCGATCATGCGGCCGTCGAGGATGTGCAGCCGGTCGACCACCTCGCCCTGCCGGTGCGCGAGGCGGCGCTCCAGCGCCACGAGGCGGAAGGCCGCCCATTCGCGGATCCAGTGCGCGAGGCCCGCCAGCGCGGCCTTCCCTCGCGGTCGATGGCCACCAGGTTCACGGGCGCGTTCTGCTCGAGCGAGGTGTGCGCGAGCAGCAGGTTCATCAGCTCCTCGGGCGTGACGCGGGAGGTGCGAGGCTCCAGGACCAGGCGCACGGGATGCTCGCGGTCCGAATCGTCGCGCGCCGTCTCCAGCACGCCGAGCACGGCGGCCTTGAGCGCCTGCGCCTCCGCCGAGACGGATTTCTTCCCGGCGCGCGGCTTCGGGTTGGTGAGTTCCTCGATCTCCGAAAGCACGCGGGCGGCGTTGGTGCCCGGCGGCATCTCGGTGATGGCGATGCGGTACTGGCCGCGCGCGAGATTCTCGCGGACCCACTTCGCGCGCACGCGGATGGCGCCGCGGCCCGTCTCGTAGGCCTTCGCGATCTCCTCCGGCGCCGAGATGATCTGGCCGCCGCCGGGGAAATCCGGGCCGGGAATCGACGCGAGGATCTCGGCGTCGGCGGCCTTCGCGTTGCGTAGCGCCACGGCGGCGGCTTCCACCACCTCCCGCAGGTTGTGCGGCGGGATCTCCGTCGCCATGCCCACCGCGATGCCGGAGGCGCCGTTCAGGACCGCGAGGGGCAAGCGCGCGGGCAGCAGGCGCGGCTCCTCGAGCGAGCCGTCGTAGGTCGGGATGAAGTCGACGGTGCCGCGCTCGAGCTCCGACAGCAGGATTTCCTCGGCGAACTTCGTGAGGCGCACTTCCGTGTAGCGCATCGCCGCGGCGCCATCGCCATCGCGTGAGCCGAAGTTGCCCTGGCCCTGGATGAGCGGATAGCGCAGCGTGAAATCCTGCGCCATGCGCACGGCCGCCTCGTACACCGCGGAGTCGCCGTGGGGGTGGAACTTGCCGATCACGTCGCCCACGATGCGCGCGCTCTTCTTGAACGGCGCGTCGTGCCGGTTGCCCAGCTCGCGCATGGCGTAGAGGATGCGGCGCTGCACGGGCTTCTGGCCGTCCTCGACGGCCGGAAGCGCGCGGCCCTTCACCACGCTCATCGCGTAGGCGAGGTAGGCGCTCTCGGCGAACTGGGCGAGGGGCACTTCGCCCTCGCCCGATGCGGCGGGAGCGGCGGGAGAAGCGGGCGGCGGGGGCGGCGCGGCCGGGGGATCGGCCGAGAACAGGTCGGGGGTCTTGTCGTCGGGCATGGTTCGCTTAGACATCGGCTTCCACCCGGTTGCCATGCTCTTCCATCCAGCTGCGGCGCGAGGAAGCCTCGCCCTTGCCCATGAGGAGCGTGAACATGCGGTGGGTGTCGGCCTGCAGGTCGGCCGAAATGGTGAGGGGAAGGAGGCGGCGCGTGTCCGGGTTCATCGTGGTCTCGCGCAGCTCGTCGGGGTTCATCTCGCCCAGGCCCTTGAAACGGCCGACGTGGATGGCGCTTTCGCGCACCTTCTCGTCCGCGAGCTTCACGAGGATGGCGTCGCGCTCGCCTTCGTCCAGCGCGTAGAGGCGCCGCTCGGGCCGGCTCTTGCCCTGCGCTTCGACTTTCACGACGTAGAGCGGCGGCTGGGCGACGTGGATATGGCCGCGCGCGAGCAGGCCCGGGAAGTGGCGGAAGAAGAGCGCGAGGAGCAGCGTCTGGATGTGCGAGCCGTCCACGTCCGCGTCGGCCATGATGATGACCTTGCCGTAGCGCAGGTTCGCGAGGGCCTTCTCCGCGTCGCCCATGGCGTGGGGCTCGATGCCGAGCGCGACGGCGATGTCGTGCACCTCGTTGTTGGCGTAGATCTGCGTGGGGTCGACTTCGAACGTGTTGAGGATCTTGCCGCGCAGCGGGAGGATCGCCTGGAAGTGGCGATCGCGGCCCTGGCGGGCGGAGCCGCCGGCCGAATCGCCCTCGACGAGGAAGAGTTCGTTGCGCGAAGTCTCCTCGCTCTCGCAATCGGTGAGCTTGCCCGGCAGCACCGCGACGCCCGAACCGCGGCGCTTCTCGGCGGCCTTGCCGGCCTTCTGGCGCGCGACGGCCGCCTTGATGGCGAGCTCGGCGATCTTCTTGCCGTCTTCCACGTGCTGGTTGAGCCAGGCATCCAGCGGGTCCTTCAGGCGCGAGGCGACGAGCTTCACCGCGTCGCGCGAGGAGAGCTTCGTCTTGGTCTGCCCCTGGAATTGCGGGTCGAGCAGGCGCGTCGACAGCACGAAGCGCAGGGGCTTCCACACGTCCTCGGATTGCAGGTTCACCCCGCGCGTGAGCAGTTCGTGGTGCAGGCAGAATTCGCGCACCGATTCGAAGACGCCGCTCTTGAGTCCCGATTCGTGCGTGCCGCCCTCGACGGTGGGGATCAAGTTCACGTAGGACTCGCCGCCCCCGCCGCCCTCGCACCAGGCGATCGCCCATGAGGCGCCCTCGCCCTCCGCGAAAAGCGCGTCGCCCGCGGCCACGAAGGATTCGCCAACGACGATCGGGCTCACGAGGCCGTCCTCGCCGGCGAGCTGCTCCTGCAGGTAGGCCGCCATGCCGCCTTCGTACTTCCATTCGAGCGTCTCGCCCGAGGCCTCGTCGACGAGGCGCATGCAAAGGCCCGCGAGCAGCACGGCCTTGGCGCGCAGCAGGTGCTCGAGCTCGGGGCGACGGATCTTGTCGGTATCGAAATATTTCGCGTCGGGCCAGGCACGCACCCAGGTGCCCGATTGCTTCGCGGGCGCCGAGCCGGTCTTCTTCAGCTTGTCGACGACGAAGCCGTCCTCGAAGGCCATCTCCCACGTGGCGCCCTCGCGGCGCACCTTCACCTCGAGCCGCTTCGACAGCGCGTTGGTGACGCTGACGCCCACGCCATGCAGGCCGCCCGAGAACGCGTAGGCGCTGCCGCCCGACTTCTTGTCGAACTTGCCGCCGGCGTGAAGGCGCGTGAAGACGACCTCGACGGTCGGCACCTTCTCTTCCGGATGCGGGCCCACGGGAATGCCGCGGCCGTCGTCCTCGACGGAGACGGAGCGGTCGGCGTGAAGCGTCACGGTGATCGTCTTCGCCGCGCCGGCGAGGGCTTCGTCGGCGGCGTTGTCGATCACTTCCTGGATGATGTGCAGCGGCGTGTCGGTCCGGGTGTACATCCCGGGCCGTTCCTTGACGGGCTCGAGGCCCTTCAGGACACGGATGGAGGCTTCGTCGTAGCGGGGGGAGGCCATGCGGGCTTTTCTTCAGGCGAATCCGCCATTTTAGCCTTTAGCGCTGGACGTCGATCACCTTCACCCGCACCTTGCGTTCCTTCTTGTCGCGCTGGACGGTGAGCTCGGCGGTGCTGTCGATGCCCGCGCGGTCCAGTTCGGCGGCGAAGGTGCCCATCGCCTCGACGGGCCGGCCGTTCACCGCGACGATCACGTCGCCCACCTCGCCCGTCTTGCGGTCCACGGGGCGAAGGCCCGCCTCCGCCGCCGGGGAGCCGCGCATCACGTCGGCGACCACCACGCCGGTGAGGCCCGCACGCGCCACGATCATCGGGTCCACCGCCCGTATCCCGATGCCCGGCAGGGAAGCCTTTCCGCGCGCGATGAGCTGCGGGACGATGCGGTTCACGAGGTCCACGGGAATCGCGAAGCCCACGCCCGACGAGCCGCCCGAGGGCGAGCGGATGGCGGTGTTCACGCCGACGAGTCGCCCCGCGCTGTCGAGAAGCGGCCCGCCGGAGTTGCCCGGATTGATGGCCGCGTCCGTCTGGATGGCGCCCGAGATCTCGCGGTATTCGCTCGTGGGCAGGTGGCGGTCGAGCGCGCTCACGATGCCGGTGGTGAGCGTGCGCGACAGCCCGAAGGGATTGCCGATGGCGAACACCGACTGGCCCACGCGCAGGTCCTTCGAGGCGCCGACGGGAATGGGCCGCAGGTCCCGGGGCACCTTCGAGAGTTTCACCACGGCGAGGTCGTAGTCCGGCGCGACGCCGACGAGCGTCGCCGGGATGCGCTGCCCCGCGTCGAGTTGCACCGTGACGCCACGGGCGCCCTGCAACACGTGGAAGTTGGTGACGACGTGGCCCTGCGCGTCCCACACGAAGCCGCTGCCGGCCCCCTTCGCGACTTCGGCCGTGAAGAAGCTGGTGCGTTCCAGCCGCTCCGTGGTGATGTACGCCACCGAGGGCGCGGCGCTCTCGAAAAGCCCCGTGAGGGCCTGCTCCTGCGCGAGGAGCGGGCCGCGCGGCGCCACGGGCCGGGGCTCCGGCGAACCGCCCTTCTGCGCGAAGGGCGACAGGGCGGTGGCGGCCGCGACGAGCGCGGCGACGAGGATGACGGGCTTCTTCATGGATTCTTCCGGCAGGGATCGACCTCCCGTCAGATCGTGGCGGGAGCCCTCCGGTTCAAGTCCCCGTCAATCGAGCGGCGTCGACACGAAGGCCGGCAAGCCCTCCGCCGTCGCCGAATAGCGGGCCAGCGCCGGGAACTTCCAGGCCGGCAGCAGTTCGGCGTTGTAGTACTGGGCGAAGCGCCAGGCGACGGCCACCGCGACATCGGCCGCGTTCGGCTCCGGGCCCTTCAGCCACGGGCTGGCGCTTCCCACCTCGTCCTCGAGCACCGAGAACGCCGCCGAGGCCTGGCCCAGCGAACGCTCATACCAGGGCTCGTGGCGCCGCTCGGCCGGACGCTGCTCGCGTTCGTACACCAGCGCCACGCACTTGTCGCAGGCCGCAAGCGCGAAGCCGATGAGCCGCAACGCTTCCCGGCGCTCCAGCCCTCCCGGCGGCATCAGTCGCCGCGCCGGCGCCACCAGCGACTCGAGGTAGTCGAGGATCAGCGTCGAATCCATGAGCGCCACGCCGTCGTCGCACACGAGGGTGGGCGCCTTCACCACCGGGTTCACCTCGCGGAAGGCGTCGAAGTGGCGGAAGACCGAGACCGGCCGGTGCTCGAAATCGATGTCCATCAGCTTCATCGAGATGGCGACGCGGCGCACGTAGGGGGAATCGAGCATGCCGACGAGTTGCATGGACGAAGTCTCGCAGGTCGGAAAACCGCATTGTGCCGCGAAAGGCGCGGCCGCAAACGCGGGGATAATGACGGCCAATCCCTTTTCGAAACCGATACCCAATGAGCGCCCTGCCCCCCTGCCCCCAATGCGGTTCCACCTTCACCTACGAGGATGGCGCGCGCTGCGTGTGCCCCGAATGCGCCCACGAATGGGACCGCGCCGCGGCCGCCGAAACCGTGCCCGCCGGCCTCCTCGTGCGCGATGCGAACGGCAACGAACTGAAGGACGGCGATTCGGTCACCGTGATCAAGGACCTGAAGGTGAAGGGCTCGTCGCTCGTGGTGAAGGTCGGCACCAAGGTGAAGAACATCCGCCTGGTGGAAGGCGACCACGACATCGACTGCAAGGTCGACGGCATCGGGCCGATGAAGCTCAAGTCGGAATTCGTTCGCAAGGCCTGACCCGGTCGCGGCCGTCCGCAGCACGGCAACGCCGCGCCGCACTCATCGCCGCGTGACGAGCGCGACGCCCGCGCACGCGATCGCGATCCCGGCGACCGTGAGCCCGGAAGGCCACACCCCGAAGAGCAGCGCCTCCAGCGCGACCGCCACGACCGGCGTCAGGTAGAGCAGGCTCGTCACGCGCGTCGCGTGCCCGCGACGCATGAGCGTGTGCAGCTCGCTCACCGCGAAGATCGACGCGAAGATCACGAGGAACGCGATCGAGAACGCGAGCGAGGCCGTCCAGCGCACCGGCGTCGTCTCGAACGCGACCGCCGCGGGCACGAGCACGAGGAACGACGCCGCGAACTGCACGAGCGTCGCCGCCCTCAGGTCGGCCCGGGGGCACCACGTGCGCTGGTAGAGCGTCCCGGCCGTCACCGCCGCGAGCGACACGACGACCGCCACGAGGCTGCCGGCACTCATCGCCCGCACGTCGATCCTGTGCCACACCACGAGCGCGACGCCGGCGAGGCCGAGTGCGACGCCGGCCCATCGCACCGGCCCCAGCCGTTCGCCGAGAAAGCGTGACGAGAACACCGCCGTCGCGAGCGGCTGCATCCCCAGGACGAGCGCGGTCACCCCGGCCGACATCCCGAGGTACTGCGCGTAGTGGCTGCCGCCGAGATTCACGGCGTGCATCAGCAGGCCGGCGACCACCACGTGCCCCCACTCTCCCGCCGTCGAAGGCCACCGGGGCCGGATCCACAGCATCGCGGGAACGAGCAGCGAAAGCCCGAACGCGTATCGGATCGCGAGGAACGTGAGGGGCGGCGCGTCGGCGAGCCCCGCCTTCGTGGCGAGGTAGCCCGATCCCCAGACGAGGACGAAATACCACGCGAGCGCGCCTTCGAAAGCCGGCGATTGCGCGAAGCCGCGCCAGGAATCCCGCATGGCGCCTCTTTCCGCGCTCCGGTGGGTGGGAGCCGACTGTAACCCGGCGAGCGCCGGCGCCGGCGTCCCGGCTGCGCTTCCCTGCGGGCGCAATCGGGGCAAATACCCCTTTTTCGCCCTCCCTTCCAAATTTCATTTGACATTTTGGGAAATTTCTCCCAAATTACGCAAAACACGCGTTCGATACCGACCAGCCGTCGAACGCCTCCTCCCCACCCCGGCCGGTCGAAGACAGGAGAAACCCATGAAGAACCGCATCCGTGCTTCGCTGATTTCCGCCGCCGTCGGTGGCGCCTTCCTCACCCTCACCGGCTCGATGGTGACCGCCGAAGCCGCCGTCCAGGGCGCGGCGCCCCTGGCCGCCCCGCAATCGCAGGAAGCGCCCCTCCTCCTCGCCCGCCGTGGCGCGGACGACGCCGCCGGCGACACGCGCCGCGGCCGTGGCAAGGACGACCCCGCCGGTGACGACCGCCGCGCCCGCACCCTCAAGAACGGCGCCGACGACCCCGCCGGCCACACCCGCCGCGGCCGTGGCACCGACGACCCCGCCGGCGACGACAAGCGCCGTGGCCGCGGGACCGATGACCCCGCCGGCGACGACAAGCGCGTGAAGACCCTCAAGAACGCCGCGGACGACCCGGCGGGCGACCAGCGCCGTGGCCGCGGCACCGACGACCCGGCCGGCCACCAGCGTCGCGGCCGCGGTTCCGACGACCGCGCGGTGATCTGAGGCTTCCATGCGCATCGCGACGCTCACCCTCGCGGCCGCCCTCGCGGCGCCCGCAGCGGGCCTCGCTTCGGAGGCGCCCCTGCCCGGCCCGGCGGCCGGGTGGGGGATGTCCGAAGCCTGGCGCGAGAGCATCGCGCGCAGTCTCGGCGCCTTGCGCGCCGAATCGGCGAACGGGGTGCCGCGGCTTTCCGCCGATCTCCCCGACTCCTTCGACGACGAGCGCCGCGTTCGCGTGCGCGCCTCGGCGTCCTTCTCGCCCCGGATCGCGATGAGCCTGCCCGCGTGGGTGGCGGCCGACGGCGGCGCCGGCATCGACCTGTCGGCCCAGGCGCGGCGGCCGCGGGCCGGGCAGCACGCCAACGGCATTGCCGATCGCACCCTCTGGAGCACCTCGGCGGAGGGCTGGCACGACGCCGGCCCGTTCACCGCCTACGCAGGCGCGGGCACGGGGCGCAGCAGCGATACCTTCGATCCGGGCCGGCTCGAGCGCAACGCCTACGCGGGCCTCGAACTCGACGGCCTGGGAGGCGTATGGCGGCTGGAGTCCGGCTGGGTGCGCGGCGATCCGATCTTCGGCACGGAGCGCGAGATGCGCCTCGCCTGGCGCGGCGCGATCGCGCGGGGCTGGTCCCTGGGGCTGGAAGCGAGCCTCGTCACCGCGCCGGGCTGGATCGACCGCGCCGCCTTCGTGAGCCTGCGTGGAAAACTCTAGGGCACCGCTAGTAGCGCGCGTGCCCCGGCGTGCGCGGGAACGGGATCACGTCGCGCACGTTCGCGAGGCCCGTGACGTACGCCACCGTGCGCTCGAAGCCCAGGCCGAAGCCCGCGTGCGGCACGGTGCCGTAGCGGCGCAGGTCGCGATACCAGCCGTAGGCGGCCGGGTCGAGGCCCGTGCCGGAGATGCGCGCGTCGAGCACGTCGAGCCTCTCCTCGCGCTGGCTGCCCCCGATGATCTCGCCGATGCCGGGCGCGAGCACGTCCATGGCCGCGACCGTGCGCCCGTCCTCGTTGAGGCGCATGTAGAAGGCCTTGATCTCCTTCGGGTAGTTCATGAGGATCACCGGCTTGCCGACGTGCTTCTCGGCGAGGTAGCGCTCGTGCTCGCTCTGCAGGTCCATGCCCCACGACACGGGGTACTCGAACTTGTGCTTCGAGCCCTCGAGCACCTTGATCGCCTCGGTGTAGTCCATGCGCACGAAGTCGGCGTTCACCATCGATTCGAGCTTGGCGATGACGCCCTTCTCCACGCGCTCCTCGAAGAAGGCCATGTCGTCGGCGCGCTCCTCGAGCACGGCCCTGAAGATGGACTTGAGCAGGGCCTCGGCGAGGTCCGCGTCGTCCGCGAGGTCCGCGAAGGCGATCTCCGGCTCGATCATCCAGAATTCCGCCAGGTGCCGGCTCGTGTTCGAGTTCTCGGCGCGGAAGGTCGGCCCGAAGGTGTAGACCTTCGTGAGCGCCATGCAGTAGGTCTCGACGTTGAGCTGGCCGGAGACGGTGAGGAAGGATTCGCGGCCGAAGAAGTCCTTCGCGAAGTCGACCTTGCCCTCCGGCGTGCGCGGCAGGTGCGTGAGGTCCAGCGTGGAGACGCGGAAAAGCTCGCCCGCGCCTTCGGCGTCGCTCGCCGTGATGATCGGCGTGTTGACCCACAGGAACTCGCGCTCGTGGAAGAAGCGGTGGATCGCCATCGCGAGCGTATGGCGAACGCGCGAGCACGCGCCGATCACGTTGGTGCGCGGCCGCAGGTGCGCCACCTCGCGCAGGAACTCCATCGTGTGGGGCTTGGGCTGGATCGGGTAGGTGTCCGGGTCGTCCACCCAGCCGACGACGCGGATCTCGCTCGCCTGCATCTCGAAGGGCTGGCCCTTGGCGGGCGAGGGCACGATGCGGCCCACGGCCTCGATGGCGCAGCCGGCGGTGAGGCGCTTCACCTCGGATTCGTAGTTGCCGAGCTTGCCCTCGGCCACGACCTGCACGGGATGGAAGCAGGAACCGTCCGAGACGTGCACGAAAGACAGGCCCGCCTTGGAGTCGCGCCGCGTGCGCACCCAGCCGCGAAGGAGTACGGGTTCGTCGGCGCTCGCGCGGCCGGCGAGGATGGACTTGCAGTTGTGTCGCGTCATGGCGATGCGGGCTTCCGGAAAGGGCTGATCCGCAATTCTAGCCGGGCCGGGCATCCGGGGGCCTTCGCATGAGCGCCGCCGCGGCCCTGCCGGGTCTCGGGCCGCGCCGTGGCGGCCGCCGCCTCGCCATCGCGGGCGTGCTCCTCACCGGCGCCGGCGCGCTGGGCCCGCTCGCGCTCCCGAGCCTCACGACGAACGCGGGTACCTTCGAGGCGGCGCTGGTGGCCGGGGCGCTCGTCGCATTCCTGTCGCCGCTCCTGATGCTGGTTCGTTCGATCGAGGAGCTGAAGGCCACCCGCTCGGCCGCCGCCGCCCGCCGCGCCGGCCGCCCGGACTGGGCGGCGGCGGGACTCCTGCTCGCCACGGGGCTCCTCGCCGCCATCTGCACGTCCGGATTCGCCGTGCTCGCGATCCTCGCCGCCGGCAGCCCCGGCCTGCTCACCCGCGCGGCCGGAACGCACCTGTCCCTGGTGCCCGCCGCGCTCGGCGCGCCGGTCCTCGCGAGCCTGCTGGTGGCCTGCTTCCTCGTCGCGGTGGCGCGCCGGCCGGACGGCGGACCGGCCGATCTCGTGCGCCGCATCACCGCGCACCGGGCGTTCGCGGTCGCCATCGTCTTCGGCCTCGTGATGCTCGAGTGGCTCGTCGTGCAGAAGCTCGCGCTCACGCTCGGCCTTTCCCCGCAGGCGGGCGCGATGGCCGCGGGGCTCGCGATCGCCTCCACCTCGCCCCGATGAGCACGCGCGACGCGCGCTTGCTTCGCCCGCGCCGCGGCGCCGGCCCCGCGCTCGCCTTCGCCGCCAAGGGACGCCGCAAGCACGCGGCCGTCGCCTTCGCCGACCTCGCCGGATTCACCGCGCTTTCCGGGCGCGACGAGCGCGCGGCGCACTACGCCGCCGCGCTCCTGCACAACGCCGCGCGCGCCGTGTGCGAGTCGCGCGGGCTGCGCGTGGTCAAGTCGATGGGGGACGCCGTGTTGCTCGAGGGACCCAATGCCTACGGGATGGCAGAGGCCCTCCTCGAGCTCCACGCGGCGTTCCCCGCCCTATTGCGGGTGCACGGCATCGAGCCGCTCGCCGTGCACAGCGGCGCCCACGTGGGCGAGGTGACGGAGACGCCCGACGGCGACCTCTACGGGCAGGCCGTGAACCTCGCCTCGCGCATCCAGGCGCAGGCGGGCGACGGGCAGGTGGCCTGCAGCCTCGAGTTCGCGCGGGCCGCGGGCCTGGGGCCCGAGCGCCTGCGCTGGCTGGGCGTGCGCGCGCTCAAGAACGTGGAGCGCCCCGTCACCTGCTTCACGCTCGCCCGTTCGCCTTCGCGCTGATTCCTTGCCCGGCGGCCTTGCGGCCCCGGCGGTTCCGGGCGATGCTTCTGCGACACGGAGCATTCGACTCCCTTCCTCCGAGACCGCCATGCGAATCGCCTGCCTCGCCCTCATCGCCTCGTTCGCCCTGCCCGCGGGCGCCACCTACCCCGTCGAGATCGACGCGAAGACGAACGGCCTCGCCATCGAGGTGAAGGCCTCGGCCGGCACGCCCCTGGTCGTCACGTTCGTGAGCAAGGAAAAGGCGAACGCGACCTGCAAGGCCTCGATCGCCACGGGCCTCGACACGCCCATCACGAAGACCGTCACGGTGAAGGGTGGCAAGAACACGGCCGTGCCGTTCAACCTGCGCACCGCGCCCAACCGCGTGCGCGTCATCGCGGTATGCACGCCGCCCGCGGTCAGAAGCGAAACGAAGCCTTGATCTCCAGGCGGCGGCCGTAGGTGCCGCCAACGCCCTCGCCCCAGAGGAGCCCGCCGCCCAGCAGGATGAGCGTCCAGTCGCGCGAGACGGCCCAGCCGCCCTCGATCTCGCCGACGGCGCCGGTCTTGCCCCCCTGCACCCAGTCGATGCTGGGCTTCGCGACCGCCTTCGCGTAGTGGCCGGCCGGATGGTCCAGGCGCCAGTCCCACTCGAACTTGGTCAGGTTGGTGTCATTGCGCGCCGCATCGCCACCGAACGAGACGGCCTGGCTCGCCTGCAGCGAAGTGGAGGCCTGCGTGCCCGCGGGCCCCGCGCCCAGCGGCCCGCGCGTGCGCGCGCCGGCCTGCCACTGGAACTTGCCCGTGCCCAGCGATTCCGGGTCGGCCGTGGGAAAGGCCAGCTCCACGTAGCTCGTGAAAGCGCGCCCGCCGACCGTCACCGCCCGGAAGGCGAGCCGCGCCTTGACGTCACCCGGGCGGGGATCGAACGCGTCGCCTTCGAAATCGGTGTCGGCGTCGGGAAAGGGCAGTTCCAGCCGAGCGAAGGCGAAGGGCCCCGCGAGCGCGCGCTCGATCTTCACCTGCGTGCGCGTCGACTCGTCGGCGGTTCCGCGACCGGTGTTCTGGCGCTTCAGCTCGACGAGCCAGTCGCGCGCCCCGCCCGGGGACTGCGCACCCGCCGGCCCGGCATGCGCCGCGACGGCGAGGAACGCCGCTGCCGCGCGGCGCGCGGTCAACGGGCCCCTCCGCTCACGCCGATGGCATCGAGGCGACCTGCTCGCCCCGCTCGAAGATCACCTGCGCCCGGCCCACGAGCAGCGGGTCGACCGAGCCGATGATGTCGGGTTCCTTGCGCGCATAGGGCAGCTTGTGCAGCAGGTAGCGCATGGCGTTCAGGCGCGCGCGCTTCTTGCAGTCGCTCTTGATCACGATCCACGGCGCGTCCGTGGTGTCGGTGTGGAAGAACATCGCCTCCTTGGCGCGCGTGTAGTCGTCCCACTTGTCGAGCGAGGCCTTGTCGATGGGGGAGAGCTTCCAGTGCTTGAGCGGGTGCACCTCGCGCTCCTTGAACCGGCGGCGCTGCTCGCGGCGGCTCACGGAGAACCAGAACTTGAAGAGGTGGATGCCCTGGCGCACGAGCATGCGCTCGAACTCCGGCGCCTGGCGCATGAACTCCTGGTATTCGGGCTCCGTGCAGAAGCCCATGACGCGCTCGACGCCGGCGCGGTTGTACCAGCTGCGGTCGAACAGGACGATCTCGCCGGCGGTGGGCAGGTGCTCCACGTAGCGCTGGAAGTACCACTGGCCGCGCTCCTCGATCGTGGGCTTCTCGAGCGCCACCACGCGCGCGCCGCGGGGGTTCAGGTGCTCCATGAAACGCTTGATGGTCCCGCCCTTGCCCGCGGCATCGCGCCCCTCGAAGAGCACGATGACGCGCTGGCCGGTGTCCTTCGCCCACGCCTGCAGCTTGAGCAGCTCCACCTGCAGGCGGTACTTCTGCCGCTCGTAGCCCTTGCGGGAGAGCAGGTTCTTGTACGGATAGCCGCCCTCCTGCCAGTTGTCGGCGAGCTCGCGGTCCGCGGCCCGGCGCGCGAGGTTGTCCAGGCCGCGCTGCTGTTCGAGCACGGAGCGAAGCACGCGCACGGCGTCCGACGGGCTCGTGCCCTCGAGGAGGTCGCGGATGGCGCCGACCGTGGTCTCGTCGGCCGCCGCGCCGGCCTGCTCGACGGTGAACGCCTCGATCGCGGCGGGTTCCAGCACGGGGGGCGTATCCCCCTGCGCCGTGCGGCGCGGCGCCGGGGGGCGCTTCGGGGCCGGGGATTTCGCGTCCTTGCGGGCGCGCTTCGCGGCGGGTCGTCTGTTCGTGGCCATGGCTCGGCTCGCGGGAGAGAAGGGGAAAGCCCATCTTCGCGCGGCGCGGGCCGCGCGGCCTGATCCGTGTCAACGCGGGCTAATCGGCCGCCGCGCTCCCGGGGATCGCGGCATCCACCGGCACCGGGCCGCGCCCCGACCAGCGGTCGAGCGCGAGGTAGATGACGGGCGTGATGTAGAGCGTCACCGCCTGCGACAGCAGCAGGCCGCCCACCACGGCGAGGCCGAGCGGCTGGCGAAGCTCCGCGCCGGCGCCCAGGCCCAGGGCGATCGGCAGCGCCCCCATGAGCGCCGCCGAGGTGGTCATCATGATCGGCCGGAAGCGCAGCAGGCAGGCCTCGTGGATGGCCACGGCCGGGGCCAGCCCGCGCGTGCGCTGCGCCTCGAGCGCGAAGTCGATCATCATGATCGCGTTCTTCTTCACGATGCCGATGAGCATGAGGATGCCGATCACCGCGATGATCGAGATGTCCATGCGGAATAGCCACAGCGTGACGAGCGCGCCGACGGCGGCCGAGGGCAGCCCCGCCAGGATGGTGATGGGGTGGATGTAGCTCTCGTAGAGCACGCCCAGCAGGACGTAGATCACGAGGAGCGCGCCGATGATCAGCCACACCTGGCTCGACTGGGAGGCCTGGAAGGCCGCCGCGTCGCCGCCCCAGCCGGTGAGGATCGAGGCCGGCAGGCCCGCCTCGGACTTGAAACGCTCGAGCTTCTTCGCGGCCTCGCCCAGGGACGCGCCCGGGGCGAGGTTGAACGAGATCGTGATGGCCTGGAGCTGGCCCTGGTGGTTGATCGACACCGGGCCCACCTTGCGCTCCACGCTCGCGATCGAGGTGAGCGGCACCAGGGCGCCGCCCCTGGCGCGCAGGTGGATCTTGCCGAAGGCGCTCTCGTCCGCGCGGTCGTTCGTGCCCGCCTGCAGGATGACCGCGTAGGAATCGGTCGCCGTGAAGATGGTGGAGACCTGCCGCTCGCCGAAGGCGCTGTACAGGGCGCTGCGGATGTCCTGCACCTGCACGCCCAGCGCGTTCGCCTTGTCGCGGTCGATGGTGACCTGCGCCTGCAGGCCGCGCAGCTGCGAATCGCTCGTCACGTCGCGATAGGCGGCGTCGGCGCGCATGAGCGCCATGATGCGGGAGGCGCCATCCTGCAGGCCGCGGTCGTCCACGCTCTTCAGGACGAACTGGTAGCGCGCCTTGCTGATGCGCCCGCCGAGCCGCAGGTTCTGGATCGGCGTGAAATAGGCGCTCACGCCGGCGATCCGCCGCACGTCGCGCCGAAGGCCCTCGAGCACCTTGTCCATGGGCTCGCGCTCGCCGCGCGGGCGCAGGGTGATGAAGATCCGGCCCTGGTTCGAGGCGAAGGCGTTCACGATCACCGTCGCCACGGCCGGGTGGTCGCCGATGGTCTTGCCGACCCGCTGCAGCAGTTCGGACATGGCCGGAAAGGAGATGTCCTCGACCGCCTCCGCGGTGATGATGACCTGCCCCAGGTCCTCCTGCGGGAAGAACCCCTTGGGCATCGTGACGAAGAGCGCGACCGTGGCGACGAGGCTCGCCGCCGCCACCGCGAACACGCCGCCGCGGTGCACGAGGCACCACTCGAGCGTGCGGCCGTAGAAGGCGAGCGTCGCGCGGAAGATCCGCTCGAACCACGCCGTCCAGCGCAGCGACGGGTCGTCCTCGCGGGTGCGGTGCAGGAAGCGCGCCCCGAGCATGGGAATCAGCGTGAGCGAGACGCCCGCCGAGACCAGGATCGCGAGCGTCACCACCACCGCGAACTCGTGGAAGAGCCCGCCGATCACCCCCGGCATGAAGAAGATGGGGATGAAGACCGCCACGAGCGAAAGCGAGATGGAGACGATGGTGAACCCCATCTCCTTCGAACCGCGGAGCGCCGCGCGCATCGGCGTCTCGCCCTCCTCCACGTGCCGCATGATGTTCTCGAGCATCACGATGGCGTCGTCGACCACCAGGCCCACGGCGAGCGTGATGCCCAGGAGCGACACGTTGTCCAGCGTGTAGCCCAGCGCCTTCATGAGCGCGATGGTGCCCAGCAGCGAGATCGGCAGCGAGAGGGCCGGGATGAGCGTCGCCGTCGGGTGGCGCAGGAAGAGGAAGATCACCAGCACGACCAGCGCGATGGTGATCGCCAGCGTCACCTTCACGTCGTGGATCGCCTCGCGGATCGACTGCGAGCGGTCGTTGCGGATGGTGAGCTTCACCGAGGACGGCATCTGGTCGACGAGGCCGGGGATGGCGGCCTTGATCGCGTCCACCGTCGCGACGGTGTTGGCGTCCGGCTGGCGCTGGATCGACAGGGTGATGGCGCGCTCGCCGTTGGCCCAGCTCGCCGTCTTCTCGGATTCGACGCTGTCCTCGACGTCGGCCACGTCCTCGAGCCGCACGACCTGCCCGCCCGGCAGGGTGGCGACGATGAGGCGCGCGAATTCGGCCGCCTTCGACATCTGCCGGTTGGCCTGGATCGTGAGCGACTGCCGCGGGCCCTCGAGGGTGCCCACGGGGGTGTTGGCGTTGGCGGTGCGCAGCGCCGTCGCGATGTCCTCGAGCGTGAGCCCCCGGATCGCGAGCGCGTCCGGCCGGGCCTTCACGCGCACCGCGAAGCGCTTCTGGCCGTTGATGTTCACCTGCGCCACGCCCGAGAGCGTGGACAGCGTGGGCGAGATGAGGTTTTCCGCGAACGCGTTCAGGTCCGACAGCGGCATCGAGGGCGAGGTGAGCGTGACGAAGATGATGGGCGCGTCCGCCGGGTTCACCTTGCGGTAGGACGGCGGGTTGGTCATCTCGATCGGGAGATTGCGCTGCGCCCGGAAGAGCGCGGCCTGGACGTCGACGGCGGCCTTGTCGATGTCGCGGTCCTGGTCGAACTCGAGCGTGACCTGCGTGTTGCCGAGCGTCGACGAGGAGGTGATCACGTTCACGCCCGAGATCGTCGCGAACTGCTTCTCGAGGGGCGTCGCGACCGAGGAGGCCATGTTCTCGGGGCTCGCGCCCGGCAGGTTCGCCGTCACCTGGATGGTGGGCGTGTCGAACTTGGGCAGCGCCGCGATGGGGATCAGGTCGTACGCGATGATCCCGGCCACCACCAGCGAGGCCGAGAGCAGCACCGTCATCACGGGACGGCGGATGAAGGGCTCGGAGAAGTTCACGGCCCCTTCGCCTTGCCGCCCTTGCCCGCCTTGCCTTCCCCGCCGCGGCCGTCCCCGACGGACACGAGGCTGCCGGGACGCAGGTTCTGGGCGCCCTCGACGACGACGCGCTCGCCGGGCTCCACGCCCGTGACGGCGGCGATGCCGCGGTCGATGTGGGCGATGGCAACCGGCTTCGCGCTCACCTTGCGTTCCTCGCCGATCACGTAGACGAAGCGGCTGTCGGGGCCGGTCTGCACGGCCTGCACCGGCACGACGGCGGCGCCCTCGAGGGTGCGCGGCGAGAGCGCGACCGAGACGTACATGCCGGGCCACAGGCGCGCGTCGCGGTTCTCGAACTGGGCCTTGGCGCGGATCGTGCCGGTCGTGGTGTCGACCGCGTTGTCCACGAAGTTCACGCGCCCCTTGAGCTGCCGGGCATTGTCGTCGACGGTGATCGAGGCCTCGACCGGCCCGGCGGCGATGGCCTTCGCGAGGCCGGGCAGTTCCTTCTCCGGCAGCGTGAAGGCGACCTGGATGGGATCGATCTGCGTCACCGTGACCAGCACCGCGCCGTTGGGCTGCACCACGCTGCCCGGGCGCACGCCGATGGCGCCGGTTCGCCCCGCGAAGCTCGCGCGGATGCGCGTGTAGCCGAGCGACACCTTCGCCGATTCGGCCGCGGCGCGGTCGACGGCGAGCTGCCCCTCGAGCGAGGCGACCTGGTTCTCGGCCGCGTCGAGCGCCGACTGGGCGATGAACTTCTGCGCGAAGAGCTGCTTCTGGCGCTCCAGCGTGCGGCGGGCATTGGCGAGGTCGGCGAGGTCCTTCTGCACCTGCGCCTCGGCCTTCTTCACGTTGGCCTCCTCGGCGCGCGAATCGAGCGAGACGAGCAGGTCGCCCTTGCCGACGTTCTGCCCCTCGCGGATGTGCACCTCGCGCACGGTGCTGGTCACCTGCGCGCGCAGGTCGACCGTCTGGATCGCGACCACCGAGCCGTTCACGCGCAAGGTGACCGGGACATCGCGCTTCTCGACAATGGCGGCGGTCACGGGCACGGCGGCGGGGCCTGCCTTCGCGGCGGCCTGCGGGCTCTTGTCCCGCGCCAGCCACCAGGCCCCCAGCCCGGCCAGAACCACGAACGCGACGGCGACTAAGGCGAGGAAGCGGCGTCGGCCGGCGGGCATGGGAATCGGGGATGCGCTCATGGCGCCATGATAGCGCTACCGTCTCTCCCGGCCCGTCACCCGCCGTAAACGGCCGTATCAGCGCGATTCGCCTATCGACACCCCGATTCCGAGGTAGCTGTCCTTGTGGTTGTAGTCGATGAGGCTCTCGGCATACCCGTGGTAGGCCTGCACGTAGGCGCGCAAGCTGTCCACGCAAAGCCACGACGGCCAGGCCTGCCGGCACAGGGGCGCGGAGAGGTCCAGCTGGATCGCCCCGCGGCTGCGGGTGCCCGAGCGCAGCGAGTGTCGCCCCGTGGCCGAGAGTTGCACGCCGTTCGCGAAAGCGTGGGAGACCTGCAGGTCCGCGCGGCCGTAGTAGTCCTCGATGTCCGGGTTGTCGTCGATGCCGTTCTCGCGCAGGCGCGTCCATGCGCGCAGGGTGACGAGCGTCGCGCCCTTCTCCGCGCGCACGAAGGCGATGGCGCGGTTCCAGCTGCGCGAGAGTTCGCCGCCCTGCCCGTTGGAGTTGTGGTTGAGCGAAAGCCCGAAGTGGCCCACCCGCCAGCCGGCCCAGTCGAGGCCCGGCGGCTCGTAGGTGTACAGGAGCTCCGGTTCGTAGCTCGACTCGCGGAAGGGCCGCGAGGCGTCGCCGTTCCACAATTGCCAGTGCGACACCTGCGTGTAGCCGAACCACAGGTCGTGGCGCCCGCGGTCGTCCTTGGGCCAGAGATGGCCCTTGAAGGAGAACTGGAACTTGGCCTCGGTCGCCTGGCGCTCCGTCGGCAGGAGCAACGGCGAGGCGCCCTCGCCCGCCCGGACGGGCGCGAGGTTGGGGTTCTTCGCGCGGAAGGCGGGCAGGAAGTAGTTGCCGTGGTATTCCCCGGCGTGCCAGGCCGAACGCTCCTTCGCGTCGCCCCACAATCGGCGGAACTGCGAGGCCGAGGCCTCCTTGCCCGGCGCGAGGTCCGTGGCGGGCGGCGGGCGCGCCGCCGGCACCACCACGGCGGGAGCGGGGGGCCGCGGCGAGACCAGGGCCTCGAAGCAGGCCTTCCGCTCCGCGGCCCGATCGCCGGGAAAACGCTGGACGCAGGCCTCGAGTTCTTCCGCGGTGGGCGCCGCGAACGCGCCCGGCGCGAGGACCGCGAGCGCGACCGCCGCGAAGGCCTCCCTCAAGGCGCGGCGGCCACCACCATGGCGGTGGCGACGGTGACACGCTTGGCGTAGGGCACGTGCAGGAACTCGTTGGGGCCGTGCGCGTTCGACTTCGGGCCGAGCACGCCGGTGACGAGCATCTGCGCCTGGGGAAACTTCACGCCCAGCATGCCCATGAAGGGAATGGTGCCGCCCTCGCCCATGTAGGCGGCGCTCCTGCCGAAATTGGCCATCGAGGCCGCGTCGAGCGCGGCCGAAAGCCAGGGCGCGACTGGCGGCGCGTTCCAGCCGGTGGCGGCCGAATCGCCCTCGAAAACGACGCGCGCTCGGTAGGGCGGGTCCGCTTCGAGCGTCGCCTTGAGGTGCGCTCCGGCCGAGGGGCCGTCGACGAGCGGCGGGATGCGCAGCGACAGCTTGAGCTTCGTGAACGGGCGCTGCACGTTGCCCGCGGCGCCCGTGGGCGGAAGGCCATCGGCGCCCGTCACCGCGAGGGCGGCGCGCCAGGTGCGGTTCAGCACGAGTTCGGTCGGGTCCTTCGTCACCGGCTCGGCGAAGAGGGAAGCCGTGCCGTGGTCGTCGCAGCACGCCGCCCACGGGAAGCGCTTCCACACGGAATCGCCCAGGATCGCCGCCGCCTGCGCCGCCTGCGCGAGGCGGTCGGCAGGAATGTCGCAGTTGAAGGCCGCGGGTTTCACCACGCCGGTGCGCGAATCGTCGATGCGGTCGAGCACCTGCCGCGCGATGCGGAAGGACGAGGGCACGATGCCGCCGGCATCGCCCGAGTGCACGCCTTCCTCGAGGATCCTCACCTCGAGCGTGCCGTTCACCAGGCCCCGCAGCGAGGTCGTGACCCAGAGCTGCTCGTAGTTGCCGGCGCCGGAATCGAGCGCGACGACCAGTTGCACCTCGCCCATGCGCGGCGCGAGGAGGTCCAGGTACGCGGGCAGGTCGTAGCTGCCGCTTTCCTCGCACGTCTCGATGAGGCCCACGCAGCGCGGCCGGGCGATGCCCTCCGCGTCGAGCGCCATCACCGCCGCGAGGGCCGCGAAGACCGCGTAGCCGTCGTCCGCGCCGCCGCGGCCGTAGAGCTTGCCGTCCTCGTAGACGGGGATCCAGGGGCCGAGTCCCTCGCGCCAGCCCGTCATTTCCGGCTGCTTGTCGAGGTGGCCGTAGAAGAGCACCGGGCGCTCGTCCGAGGCGCCGCGGGTGGCGGGAATGTCGAAGAACAGGACCGGGGTGCGCCCCTCGATCCGCACGATGTCGAGCGCGAGTCCGTTCACGCCCTGCGCCTCCACCCAGCGGCGCGCCTGCTGGATGGCCGCCTCGATATGGCCGTTCTTCACCCAATCCGGGTCGAAATGGGGGCTTTTGGCGGGCAAACGCACGTAATCGATGAGTTGGGGCACGATTTCGGCATCCCATTGGCGGTCGATGCGGCGCGCCAGGGCCTCGTGGTCGATGGCGGAAAGGTTCGGGCGGGCGGTCATGAGGGGGTCCTTCGGAGGCGATGCGCCATTCTACTGCCCCCCGCACGCGTAGAATGGCGGGTTACCCGAATCGAGGCCGTCCCCCGCCATGAAGCTTACCGACCTGCACAAGAACGCGGCCCTCAAGGCCGAGAATGCCGTCCGCCACGGCGGCGTGTCCGACCGCTACGGCAAGGGCGCGGCCCAGATGCCCGATCGGAAGGAACAGCGCCGGCTCGACGCCGCCGCGGGCCTCGTGCCCTTCGCCTGCAAGCTGCACGGCGATCTCGTGAAGCAGCTGCGCGAGCGCGCCGAAGCCGCCGGCGAAGACATCAACCAGACCGTCGACGCGCTCCTGCGCGCCGCGCTCGCCGCCCCGGCCGACAAGCCCAGCAAGAAGAAGTAGCCCGATGGCCCTCAAGGCCACCATCTTCAAGGCCGAGATCGTCGTCTCGGACCTCGACCGCGGCCACTTCGCCACGCACGCGCTCACGATCGCCCGCCATCCGTCCGAGACCGACGAGCGGATGATGGTGCGCGTGCTCGCCTTCGCGATGAACGCCGACGAGCGGCTCGAATTCGGCCGAGGGCTCTCCAGCGAGGGCGAGGCGGATCTCGTCCTCACCGACCTCACCGGCGCCATCGACCTGTGGATCGACGTGGGGCTGCCGGACGAGCGCGAGATCCGCAAGGCCTGCGGGCGCGCGAAGCGGGTGGCGGTGTTCGTCTACGGAACCGGAGCCGAGATCTGGTGGCGCCAGAACGGCGAGGCGCTTTCCCGCCAGACGAACCTCGACGTGTTCTCCCTCCCGCCGGAGATCACGCGCGCCTGCGCGAAGCTCGCGGCGCGCAACATGAAGTTGCAGGTCACCCTCCAGGAAGGCCACCTCTGGCTCTCGTCGGGCGAGGAATCGCTCGCGATCGAGCCCGCGTCCGGAGCGCAGCGGGGACACCGCAAGGACTTGCGAATCATGGCGTTGCGGCGCCGGCCCTTCCCCGGAATTGACCCGGCCCCTTGCCTTTCATCAACGAATCGGCCCGCGGCGCTAAAGCCCACCCTGTTTGCATCCGATAAGGATCAGGCCAAACAGGAAGGATGGGTCCATGAAACGCGCCATGAACTGGCTCGCCGTGATCGCGAGCCTGATGCTTCTCGCTGCACATCCGCACGCGCACGCGATCTTCACCAACGGCGGCTTCGAGAGCAGCCTGCCCCTGGACAATTCGGGGCCCTGGAAATTCGAAAAAGGTCTTAGCGCATCACTGATCGGCAGCGAGCCCTATGGCGCCGCGAACTTGCGCCTCACGCCCGGCGGGGGCAACGCCCTCACCTCGCGGCTCGGATCCGTCACGGTGCAGAACACCTCCAACGTCGTGCAGTCCCCGCGCCTGGGTTCCTATTCGGTCATCGTCAATTCGAACAATGCCGGTTCCTACGGCACCGGCAACAACTACAACCGCATCAAGCAGCAGGACGTCATCACCAACGGCGACCGCGACGCGATCGACGGCCAGCTCCACGTGCGCTTCGCCTGGGCCGCCGCGCTCCAGGCCGCGGGCCACGGCCCTTCCGAACAGCCCTACATGTTCATGCAGCTGCGCGACGTGACCCTGGGCACGGTCCTCTGGCAGGAATTCGTCTACGCCGGCGACCCCGCGAAATTCTTCGCGACGGGCGGCGGCTGGTTCTACACCAACTGGCGCAACACGGACGTCGTCGTCCCCGACTCGTCTCTCGGCCACACGCTCGAGATCGACGTGCTCGCGGCCGGCTGCTCGCAGGGCGGCCACGGCGGCTACGTGCTCTTCGACGCCTTCGGCTCCGCGGTCGTCCCGCCCTCGGGCACGATCCAGCTGCCGACGCTTCACCTGTCCACGACGAGCCTGGGCTACAACACGCCGACCGGCGTCCCGGCCGCCTCGCAGACGGTGGTCGTGAGCAACACCGGCACGGCCGACCTGCAGCTCGGCACCTTCACGATCTCGGGCGCCAACGCATCCGACTTTTCCGTGAGCTACGGCGGCGCGGGGCAGTGCAACGCGGGCGGCATCGTCGCCCCGGGCGCCTCGTGCAACCTCGTCGTGGGCTTCACGCCCGCCGCCACGGGCGCGAAGTTCGGCTGGCTAACCGTCACATCGAACGACACGTCCGGCTCCGTCGCCCTCCAGGGCAACAACGGCATCCTCACCGTGACGCCCGCGAGCAGCGACTTCGGCAGTGTCGCGATGGGCGGCACGAGCGGCACCGTGACCTTCACCGCCACCAACGACGGCTCGAGCAACCTCACGCTCGGCAGCTTCAACCTGAGCGGCGCGAACGCGGCGAGTTTCGCGGTGACGGGCGGAACGTGCACCACCGGCGCGACGCTCGCCCCGGCGGCCTCCTGCACGATCACGCTCACCTTCTCGCCGGCCGCGGGCGGCGCCTATTCGGCCAACCTCACCGTCAGCTCCAACGCCACCAACGAGTCGGTCGCGCTCACGGGCACGGGCCTCGCCGTCGCCAACGGCGCCTGCGGCGCCGCGCACCTGGTCGCGGTGACCTCGGCCCCGGCGAGCCTCTGGTGCGCCTCCGGCAACGCGGGCGCGGTCTCCTCCGCCAACACCAGCTACGACTGGACCTGCGACGGCATCGGCGGGGGATCCAGCGTCGCCTGCTACGCCCCGCGCCAGTACGCCGTTTCCGCGACGATCGCGGCCGGCAGCGGCACGATCACCCCGTCGCAGGACGTGGCGTACCACGCGCAGCCGCAGTTCACGGTGACGCCGGCCGCGGGCTACACGCTCCAGTCGGTCACCGGCTGCGGCGGTTCGCTCTCGGGCAGCGTCTACACGGTGGCGCCCGTCACCGCCGCCTGCACGGTCAGCGCCTCGTTCCTGGCGAACGTCGCTCCCGTCGCCCAGTCCGTCGCCATCGCCCCGGTCGGGTCGGGCACGCCGCGCTACGGCGACAGCGTCGCGGGCAGCTACACCTATCTCGACACCGACGGCGATCTCCAGGACGTCTCGGGTTCCGGCTCGGCGTATCGCTTCGTCCTTTCCGACGACGCCACGCTCGCCACCGCAGGCGACAACGTCGTCGTGGCGAGCGGCTTCACCGGCGGGGACACGCGCAGCTACGTGGTCCCGTCCGGCGACGTCGGCAAGTACCTCTTCTACTGCGTGACCCCGAAGGCCGCCACCGGCGTCGCCTCGGGCGCCGAATCGTGCTCGGTCGCCTCGGCGGCCGTCGCCAGGGCGCCGCAGGAGATCCGCTACGGGCCGGCGCCGGCCGTGGCCGTCTCGGGCCAGGCCCGCGTTTCCGTCGTGGGCGGCGAATCGGGCAACCCGGTCGTCCTCGCCAGCGCGACACCGGCCGTCTGCGCGGTCACGGACACCACGCTCTCCGGCATCGCCGCGGGCGATTGCATCCTCCGGGGCGGTGGCCGGCCGTTGGGCGGGTGGGGCCTCCGGCAGCGCCCCCGGCCCGCGATCGCCGGGGCGCAGGTCACCGGCCTCGCCGCGGGCACGTGCATCATCGCCGCCGACCAGGCGGGCAACGCGAACCATCTCGACGCGCCGCAGGCCACGCTCGCCTTCGCCATCGGCAAGGGCGACCAGGCCCTCACGCCCGCCCCGATCCCGCAGGTCGTGGTGGGCACGAGCGGCACCATCGGGGCCACGGGCGGCGCTTCCGGCAACCCCGTGATCTTCACCAACGTCACGCCGTCGGTCTGCGCGCTCGCCGGCAACACGGTGAGCGGCCTGCAATCGGGCGTCTGCCTCATCGCCGCGGACCAGGCCGGCAACGCCGACTGGAACGACGCGCCGCAGCTCACGCTGCAGGTCCCGGTCGGCCGCGGCGCGCAGGTCATCACGCTGCCGCCGATCCCGACGATCACGCTGGGCACCGGCACGACGGCCCACCCGACCGGCGGCCCGTCCACCGCACCCGTGGTGCTCAGCTCGCTGACCCCGTCGGTGTGCGTGGTCGAAGGCAACGCCGTGCGCGCCATCGGCCCGGGTGCCTGCACCGTCGTCGCGACGCAAGGCGGCGACGAAAACTACGAAGCGCCGGTTTCGGTGACGCGGACGGTCATCATCGACCGCCTCGACGCGCAGCTCGCGCTCGTGGCGAATCCGGTGCCCGCCAACTACCGCTCGCGCGTCACGCTCGCCTTCGAGGCGAAGGGCAGCTACCGGGAAGTCACGGGCGCGGTCGCCTTCCACTACGGCGAGGATCCGATCGTCGGCTGCGGCCAGGTGGCGCTCCGCGAAGGCAGGGCCGAATGCGTGACCAACCGCCTGCCGGTCGGCCGGCGCGCCGTGACGGCCCGCTACGGTGGCGACGCCTACTACAAGGCCGGCACGGCGCCGGCGCAGGCGATGGTCGTGAGGGCCACCAACCCCGGCTCGCGCAATCGCGACGTGACGGGCGACGGCCGCACCGCGCTCTTCTACGAGACGGCCGACGGCGGCTTGTCGATCCAGACCCTCAACGGCCGCGACCGCGTCCCCTCCGACGGGCAGAACCTGCTTCCGGAAGGCTCGCGCTGGCACGTGACGGGCTTCGGCAATTTCGACGGCGACGCGAACCCGGACGTCTTCCTCGAGCACGAGGACGGCCGCTTCCGGATCGTGAGCCTCGAAGGCATCGGCATCGTGAAGCGCGCCGACTTCACCGACATCCCCGCCGGCACGAAGGTCCTCGCCTTCGCGGACTTCGACGGCGACGGCATCGACGATCTCCTCGTGAAGCGACTCGACGGCTCGCTCGCCATCGCGCCCATGAAGGCCGGACGCGTGGAGGGCAACATCGAGGTGACGGTTCCCGGCGACGGCATCGAGTTCGCGCTCGTGGCCGATTTCAACGGCCTGGGCCACGCGGACCTCGTCCTGCGCACCCCGACGGGCCTTCGCCTGCAACGCATCGAGAACGGGGCCGCGGCGGACTACGCGGACCTCCCGATGCCCGGCGACGGCTACGCGCTCACCCACACCGGCGACTTCGACGGCGACGGCCGCACGGACCTCGTCTTCGAGGACTTCAAGGGGCACGTGATGACCTGGCGCCTGGACGGCATCGCCCTCGCGCGGCAATCGGTGAACCCCGTGCCGAACGGCTGGAAAGTGACGGACGTCGTGGATTTCGACGCGAGCTTCATCGACGACCTGATCCTCGTGAGCCCGGAAGGCAAGGTGTCCGTCGCCTACTTCGCGCCCGATCTGGCGAGCCTGAGCATCGGCACGCTCGCCGAGGCGTCGGACTGGAAGCTCTGGCAGGTCGGCGACTACGACGGCGACGGCTTCCCGGACCTGCTCTTCACGAGCGACAAGGGCGAAGTGGTCGCGGCGCTCTACCAGCAGGGCCTCTACAAGGGCGAGGTGGTGATCCACCTGCCGACGCTGCGCTGGAGCGTGATACCGTAACCCCGCCGGCGCGATCCGCACGCCGGCCCCTCACCGGACCGGCATGCGACGCGCCTTCCTCCTCCTGGCTTTCCTCGGGGCCGCCACCCTCGCGGGTTGCGGCCCGTCTTATCCGAAGCTCCCCAGGCTCGGCACCGACGCCGTCGTGCTCGCGTTCGGCGACAGCCTCACCTTCGGCACCGGCGCGACGCCCGCCCAGGCCTACCCCGCCGAACTGGAGCGGATGATCGGCCGCAAGGTGGTCGCCGCGGGCGTGCCCGGCGAGGTGTCGGCGGAAGGCCTGGAACGCCTGCCCCGCCTGCTGGAGGAAACGAAGCCGGCGCTCCTCATCCTGTGCCACGGCGGCAACGATTTCCTGAGGAAGCTCGGCGAGGAAGGCGCGGCGGCCAACGTGCGCGCCATGGTGCGCCTCGCGCGGCAGCAGGGCGTCGCCGTGATGATCGTCGCGACGCCCAAGCCCGGCTTCGGCGTCTCGAAGGTGAAGTTCTACGAGGAGATCGGCAAGGAACTCTCGGTGCCCGTCGAGACCGAGGTGCTCGCCGACGTGCTCGGCAGCGGCAGCCTGAAGAGCGACCTCGTGCACCCCAACGCCGAGGGCTACCGGCGCATCGCCGAAGCGGTGGCGAAGGTGCTGAAGAAGGCCGGCGCCCTCTAGAGGCGCATCTCGAAGCGAAGGCCGCTGACGAGATGGCCGCGGCCCACCGTGCGCGACTGCTGGAACTGCGTGGGCAGTTCGTACGAGGACGCCGTGTGCGAATCGCGCGGCGTTACGCTCGCGAGCGTGAAGCGAAGGCGCGTGGCCGAGTCGATGTGCCACAGGAGGTACGTGTCCCACACGGCCTTGCGCCCGGTGCTCTCGCGCTGCTCGAACGTGAGGCGCGTGTCGTAACCCGGCGTCCAGTTCACCGCCGCGCCCACGGCGAAGGGCGAGCCGCGGAAACGGTAGTCGGCGCCGACGTTGGCCGTCATGTCCGGCTGGCTCGCGAGGCGGTTGTCCGGGCCCGGGACCTCGTCCACCTTCGAGCGGAAGAACGACGCGTTGGCGCGCACGTTGACCGCCGGGGCGCCCTCGACCAGCTCCGTCAGCACGAACTTGGTGTCGAACTCCAGGCCCGCCGTCTGCGCGCGGCCGAAGTTCTGCGGCCGCGTCACCCAGCGCTCCGAGGTCGACCAGCTCACCGATTCGAGCTCCGTCACGTTGCGGATCACGTCGCGCAGGCGGCGCGTGAAGACGTTCACCGAGACGACCCCGTTCTGCTTGAGGTAGCGCTCGAAGGCGAACTCCAGCCCGTTGGCGACCTCGGGCTTGAGGTTCGGGTTGCCGGCGAAGTCGGCGCTGGTGGGCTCGTTGGGGCCGGGCACCGGGTCCTGCGAATTCAGGCGCGGCCGGGCGACGAGGTTCTGCGTGGGCGGCGCGCGGTAGCTCTGCGTGAGCGACAGGCGCAACTGGTCGCGCCTGGGCGCGTCGAAGCGCCAGACCATGTGCGCGAGCGGGTTCACCACCCGGCTCGTGTTGCGCACCGGCGCGTTCTCGTCCTGGCTCTTGGTGAGGATCTCCTCCCAGCGCACGCCGAGCGAGGTGGACCAGTTGGGGTTCGGATCCCACTCGTCCTGCAACCACAGCGCCGAGCGCTGGGTGCTCACGTCGAACTCGGCCCCGAACCCGGCGAGCTGCGGCACGCCGTTCACGATCGTGAGCGGCCTTTCGGTGCGCTGCGATTCCTCGCGCTCGAGGCCCGTGGAAAAGGTGTGCGTCTCGCCCCAGCGCCGCGCCACCTTGCCCGCCACGTTCCACGAGCGGTCGGAAATGTCGTTCACGGTGGTCTGCAGCAGCGTGCGCTCGCCCGCGGGGTCGAACTGCTCGGTGCGGCCGTCCACGTCCACCGTGAAGCGGCCGGCGCCGCCGCGCAACTCATACGTGGTGAGCGGGTCGAATCGCTTCTGCAGCATCGTCATGAAGCGCGCCGAGTCGAAGCTCGATTCCGTGCGCGAGCGCGCGGTGTCGTAGGGCGCGAGGCCCACCGCCTGGGTGAGGCGCGCCTCGGTCGCGCTTTCGTTGCGCGAGGAGACCATGAAGGGCTGGAAGCTGAACTGCTCGCCCGGCCCCAGGCGCCATTGCAGCCGCACCGTCCCGAAGACGCTCTTGTTCTCCCCCGTGTTCTGGTACTGGATGCGCTGGTCGCGCGTGAGCTCGCCCGAGGGAAGATCGGTGAACACGTTGCGCGTCTCGCTCTCGGTGCGCGTGTTGCGGTAGTTCGGCGAGATCGTGATGTTGTAGCTGCCCTTGTCGCTGAAGGTGTCGTTGCGCGTGTACGAGCCGTTGAACCCGGTGCGGCCGTTCTCGTGCGTCGCGCCCAGCTTGAAGTCGTTCATGCGCTTCCTGAGCGCCTCGCGCAGCACGATGTTGATGGTGCCGGCGATGGCGCGCGTGCCCGTCTCGGCGGTGGGCGCGCGCAGGATCTCGATGCGCTCGACCTGCTCGGGCGCGATGTCCTCGATGGAAAATCCCGGCGGTATCCGTTCGCCGTTGATCAGGATCTGCGTGAAGCCCCCGCCCAGTCCGCGGAACGCGATGGGCCCGCCGCGGCCGGGCCGCCCGCCCTGGGTGACCCCCGGAAGGCGGCGCAACACGTCCGACAGGCTCGTATCGCCGTACTGCTCGATCTCGTCGCGGCCGATGATGATCTTCGAGGCCGTGGAATCTCGGCGGTCGGACGTGGTGGTGCGCCGCTGCTCGACGCTGATGGAATCCACCTTGGCGGGCGCATCGGCCTTCTCCGGAGGCTTCGCGGGAGTCGCCGCCGGCTTGGGCGAGGGCACGTCCTTGCCCGGTGGCGGGTCGGCGATCGGCTGGGCGAGGGCGGGCGTGAGGGCGAACAGGCAGGCGAAGGCGAGGCGGCGCGGCGCGAATCGGGGCATGGTGTCGTTGTCGGTATCCCGCGGGGGGCGGGTCGTCCCGGGCCGGACCGGACCGGCAGGCGCGAAGTGTACCCGCCCCGTGTCGCGCCGGGCGTAACGAATGGTGTCCTTCGGCCTAGAGCCGTCCCCGGCAGCGGGCCGCGCCGCAGCGGCAGGCGAGGCGCCCTTCGTGGTGGTTGTCGCCGTAATCGAGCGTGAGCTCCTCGCCCGCGCGGATGTCCCGCAGGGCGTAGAACTCCGCGCGCTCGTCCGTGCGGCGCATGAAGGTGTTGGGCTCGCAGGAATGGTTGATGTACCGGAAGCCCGTGCGCATGCCCCGCGCGTCGATGGCCTTCGTCACCAGTTCGACGATCGCGATCACCCGGCGCGCGCGGGCGCGATGCCGGGCCTCGCGGATGGTGATGACTTCGCCCTCGAACTCGCCGATCTTGGCGCGCCGCGCGATGGGGCCGCCCGCGAAGAGGCCGCGGCCCACGATCCGGCTGGGCCCGACGGTGAGCGCGTCGTGGGTGGGCGAGGAAAACGCGACCCGTTTCATGGGACGAAAGTCTAGCATCGGCGCGCGAGCACCGAACTCGCGAGCCCCCCGCAGGTCCATACTGCCCCTTCGCCCGCGCACGGTTCCCATGAACTTCGCCTTCACGCTAGCCCTCGCCGCCGCACTCGCCGCACCCCCCGTCATGGCCCGCATCGAGGAACCCGCCTTCGACACCGAGAAATCGAGCGGCGACTTCGAGGTGCGGCGTTACGCTCCCCGTATCGTCGCGCAGGCCGAGGTCGAGGGCGACCTGTGGGGCGCCTCGAACGACGGCTTCCGGGTGATCGCCGGGTACATCTTCGGCAACAACGTTGCCGTGACAGGCGGCGGCGCCGAAAAGATCGCCATGACCGCTCCCGTGACGACCGAGCCCATCGCCGGGAAGATCGCGATGACGGCGCCGGTCACGATGGAGCGCACGGGCGACGCCGCCGGCGGGCGCTACCGCATGCACTTCGTGATGCCGGCGCAGTACACGATGGCGACGCTGCCGCGCCCGAAGGACGAGCGCGTGAAGCTTCTCGAGTTGCCCCCCCAGCGCATGGCCGTGGTGAAGTTCTCGGGCCTCTCCGGCGAGGGCAAGGTGAAGGAGAAGACCGACGAGCTCCTCGCCTGGGTGAAGACCGAGGGCCTCGAGGCGGCCGGTCCCGTGCAGCTCGCCCGCTACGATCCGCCCTGGACGCTGCCGTTCCTGCGCCGCAACGAGGTCATGGTGCCGCTGCGCTAGGCGCGCGGTTGGCGGTCGCGCGCCACGCGATCGCCCCGGCCGCCGCGAGCATGCCCGAAGCGACGAGGAAGGGCAGGCCCGACGGGGTGCCCGTGCCGCCGGCGATCGCGAAAGCGAAGGCCTGCGTGAAGAGTCCGGGGCCGACCAGGCCCGAGATGGCTTGCAGGCTCGAGCAAGCGCCCTGCAGCTGACCTTGCTCGGACGATCCGACGTGACGGCTCATGATGGCCTGCACCGAGGGGCCCGCGAGCCCCCAGAGCGCCATCACGGGAATGCCCGCGAGGAATACCCACCCCGTCGCCGCCAGCCCGTAGATCGCCATGCCCGCGGCGCCGCACGCGAGGCCCAGGCCCAGCGCGAGCCGCTCGCCCAGGCGCTTCACCGCGGGACGGATGAGGCCGCCCTGCACGATCATCGAGCAGATGCCGACGCCCGCCAGCACCAGCCCCACGGCCATCTCGCCCCAGCCGTAGCGGTAACCCATGTAGAGCACCGTGATGGCCGGGAAGACCACGTGCGCGAGCTGCATGAGGAAGAGCGCCGAGGCGAGGCCCAGGAGCTCCGGATGCGAGGCGAGCAGCTTGAGCGACCCGAGCGGATTGGCACGCTTCCACGCGAAGGCCGCGCGCTTCTCCCGGGGCAGCGACTCGGGCAGCACGAAGTAGCCGTAGGCCGCATTGGCGCAGGCGAGCGCGCCGGCCACCCAGAAAGGCAGTCGCGGGTCGATGCCGCCCAGCATCCCGCCCAGGGCCGGCCCGAGCGTGAAGCCCAGCCCGAACCCGGCCCCGACCATCCCGAACGCGGCGGCGCGCTTCTCCGGCGGCGTCACGTCCGCGAGGTAGGCGAAGGCCGTCGCGAAGCTCGCGGCGGTGATGCCGGAAACGACGCGCCCGACGAAAAGCCACGCGAGGTTCGGCGCCAGCGCCATCAGGAAGTAGTCGAGCCCCAGGCCGAAGCAGGAGAGCAGGATCACGGGCCGGCGGCCGAAACGGTCGGAAAGCGCCCCGAGCACGGGCATGAAGACGAACTGCATGAGGGCCCACGCCGTGCCGAAGACGCCGTACACCTCGGCCGCGCGCGCCGTGTCGCCGCCCTCGAAGGCCTCGACGAGCTTGGGCAGCACCGGGATCACGATGCCCATCGCGATCACGTCCACCACGACGAGCGCGAAGATGAAGGCGAGAGCGGGGCGGCGGATCAAGGCGGTTTCGTCCGGGGCGGTGGGGAAGCGGCGATTCTATCGAAGGCGGTGTCGGGCCCGGGCGACGGCGAATGCGCCCAAGGGCACCCTGCCCCCGGCGGCTATCGCCTAAGGTCGCCGCATCGCTTAAGCTTCGGCCTCCAGTCCACGACAACAGGGATACTCCCATGAGCTTCGCTTCCGAATTCAAGGCATTCGCCCTCAAGGGCAACGTGATGGACCTCGCCGTCGGCGTGATCATCGGCGCGGCGTTCGGCAAGATCGTCGATTCCGTCGTCGGCGATCTCATCATGCCCATCGTGAGCAAGATCTTCGGGGGGCTCGATTTCACCAGCCACTTCATCAAGCTCGCCGACGGGCCCGCGGGGATCCCGCAGACCCTGGTCGAGCTCAAGAAGGCCGGGGTACCCGTCTTCGCCTATGGCAGCTTCATCACCGTGGCCCTCAACTTCGCGATCCTCGCCTTCATCATCTTTCTCATGGTGAAGCAGGTGAACAAGATGAAATCCGAGGCGCCGCCGCCCGCGCCGCCCGCCACGCCGGAAGACGTCCTGCTGCTGCGCGAGATCCGGGACAACCTGAAGGCCGGAAAGTAACGCCGGCCGTCCCATCCTGGGGCCACCCCCCGGAAGCCCGCGAACCGGGCCTTTGACCTGCGGCAAATCCATTCCCGGTGCGCGCGTTAGCTTGGGGGCGACGAAACCCCCGAGCGGAGAGACGCGCCATGAAACGCCAGGTCCGGCACCAGACGACGTTGCGGCACGAGCTGCGAGCCGAGATGACCTTGGGCGATCCCTACGCCGAGGCGGAGCGCCCCCTGAATCCCGCGGTCTGCACCGACTGCGGCGCCATCTTCAAGAACGGCCAGTGGGCCTGGGGCACGCCCTCGCGCGACGCCGTGCGCACGCTCTGCGCGGCCTGCCTTCGCGTCCGCGACCGGTTTCCCGCCGGCCACGTGACGCTGCGCGGGCCGTGGGTCGATTCGCACAAGGCGGAACTGTGCAAGCTGGTGGCGGATCACGAGGCGCAGACCAATCGCGAACGCCCGCTGGAGCGGGTGATCGGCATCGATTCGGGGCAGCATTCCGGCCTCACCATCACCACCACCGGCCGGCACCTCGCCCGCACGCTCGCGCATGCCGTGCAGGACAACTTCGAGGGGCGGCTGCGCGTGCGCTTCGAGGCGGACGACAACCTCGTCCAGGCGGTCTGGTCGCGCTAGGCGGCCGGGCGGCCTAGTTCTTCCGGTAGACCTGCCGGAACTTTCCGCTCACCGGGTGGGCGGCGAGGCGCGCGGCCTGCACGGTGATCGCGATGTCCGGCAGCCCCTGGCCCGATAGCCAGTCCGCGAGCGCCTTCTTCGCTTTCGCCAGCACCGCGGCGTTGCCGCCCTCGACCCGCAGGTGCAGCTTGCGAAGCCCCACCTGTTCCACCTGGAACCGGTGCACGCCCGCACCCTCCTCGATGGCCGTGCTGAGCGCGAGCGGCGTCACCGGGATCCGGTCGCCTTTCGCGTCGAGCAGCCGCAGGATCTCGTCGCGGCGCCCGTCGACGCGGATGCGCGGAAAGGGCCGGCCGCAGCCGCACGCGCCGGGCACCAGGGTCACGCTGTCGCCCAGTTCGTAGCGGATGAAAGGTTGCACGCGGTTGGCCAGGTTGGTGAGCAGCACCGTCGCCGACGGGCTCGCCCACGGGCACCGCGGCGCCGCGCTCGTCCACGGGCTCGAGGATCACCCAGTCGGAATTCACGTGCAGTTCGCCCTTTTCGCATTCGAAGGCGATGTTCATGAATTCCGAGGCCCCGTAATCGCCCGCGACGCGGGCACCGAAGGCGCTCTCGACGTATTGCCGGCACTGCGGCCCCATCCATTCGCCGCCATACCAGATCGTGTGCGGGGAACAGAGCAGTTCCCCCGCGTGCTTGCGCTCGGCGAGCGCGCGCAGCACCGTCGAGTAGGACGCGAGCACCGTCGGGCGGAAGGCCTCCAGCCGCCGCGCGATCTCGTCCAGCGGCGCGGTGACCGGGATCACGATCCCGTTCTTGGCGAACCACGGATGCAACGCGCGCAGCCGCTCCCACGTCACCACGCCGGCGAAGTGCCCGCCCGTGGCCGCGATGAGCGCGAACCGGTGCCCGCCCACGGACGTGCGCCAGTCCCACAGCGGGGCGAGCGCGCCCATGCGGGCGGTGCCCAGGGCGTCGTAGACGGCGAGCGCTTCCGGGTCCTGCACGAACAGGCCCGGGATGCCGGTCGTGCCGGAACTCGTGAACACCGCGTACTTGTCGCGGAAGGGGTGGCCGACGTGCCGCGGGTCGGCGACGAAGGCGCGCACCCGCTCGAGCGTCACTTCGCGGTCGGTCACCCAGTCGTCGAAGCGCGCCATGAGCTGGGAGCGGGTCACCGGGGGCAGGTCGGCGAGGCGCAGCGGCCGGGCCTGCGATACGTCCGCGTAGAGCTCGGCGTAGAAGGGCGAGGCGCGGCGCGCCCATTGGACGAGGCGGCGCAGGCGGTCCTTCTGCAGGCGCTCGACGACCGAGGGGCCGCCGTTGCCCGCGAGGATGGCGTCGGCCACGACGTTGCCCCATCGCCACCAGGCGTCCATGAAGGACCATTGGCCTGGGGCCTTGGGCACGATTCCCCCTAGTGGGCGGGGCCCATTCGGGCCAGGATGCGTTCGAAGCGCTCCCGGTCGCGTCGCTCGGCGATGCCCGGGGCGGCGCACCAGGCGAGCAGGCGTTCGGGCGGCTCGTCGGCGGCGGCCGACCCGGCGCTCTTGAAGCGTTCGCGCAGCTTGGCCACCTGGAGGGCGAGGCGCTGCTGCTGGAATTCCGGCGGCGACTCGAGGCCCAGGGCCATCTCGAGTTCGAGGAGCCCCAGCGCGCGCGCGGCCGAAGCCTTCTCGACCACGCCGCGATGGCGGTCGGCATCGCCGTCGGCGAGGGACTTGAGCGCCGCGTCGCGCCGGGACGCCATGCGCTTGTCCCAGGGCGCGGGGACCTCGGCGAAGCCCGCCCACTGCTCGAGCACCACCGATTCTTCCGCGACGCCGCCGCCGGCCGCCAGCGCGTCGAGCTCGTCGCACAGGCGCTCGCGCGCGGCGAGCGCCTGCCAGATGGCGCTCTCGCGGACGCGCACCTTTTCCTTGAGGAGGGCTTCGACGGCCGAGCGCGCGTTGCGGAAGCGCGACTCGACGCCCTTCAGCGCGGGATCCGGGCGCCCGAAGGCCTTGCGCCAGGCGTCGTCGACCTCGCGCATGTCCTTGCGCAGGTCGCTTTCCGTCTTTTCGGTGAGGCGCGCGAGCTGGTCCATCCGCTGCGCGATCTCCTCGAGCACCTTGCGGCCTTCGCTCTTCCGGTCGTCGACTTCCTTGCGCTTGGCGTTCCTCGCCTCGAAGACGTTGTCGCAGGCGGCGCGGAACTGCTCCCACAGGAGCCGCTCGTCGCGGTGCCCCACCGGGTGGGCCTTGGCCTCGGCCTGCCAGCGCTGCTGGATGGCCTTCACCTTGGCGGGCGCGTCGCGGTCCGTCGCCGCGGTCGCGGCGAGCGCCGTCACCTCGGCGATGAGCCCCTCGCGGCCGGCCTTGCCTTCGCCCCGCGCCGTGACGAGCGCCTGGCGCACGATGCCCACGGTCTCGCGGAACTTCGCGTCCAGCTTCTTCCACGCGCCGGGATCGACGCTGCCGAGGCCGCCCTCGCGCCAGTTCTTCTCGGTGTCGCGCACCCACTGCTCCATGAGGCGCAGGTCGCGCGGCTCCACGCCCATGAGCGCGGCGCCTTCCTGCGCGGTCTTCTCGATGAAGTCGTCGCGCGTCTTGCGCGCGGCCTTGCGAAGCGCCGCCTGCTCGGCGAAATGGCGGGCGGCGGGCGCGTAGGCCTTCTCGCAGGCGCCGTCGAAGCGCTCCCACAGGCTCTTGGGCACGCCCGCGTGCTGCGCGTCGAGCGCCTTCCACTCGTCGCGCGCCTTCTTCACTTCCTGGGCGACCTTGGCCGGATCGGTGCCCGGCGCGGTGAGCGCCTCGGCGCGCTCGATGAGGCGGATGCGCGCGTCGTGCTGGCCGAAGGCTTCCCATCGCTCGAGCTCCACGAGCTGCTGCACCACGCGGCTGATGCGCTGGTGGGTCGGCTTGGGGAGGTTGCCCGCGTCCGGCTTCAGGGCCTTGATGGCATCCGCCGCCAGGCGCGCCGCCTGCATCTGGCCGGCGGCGAGAGCCTCTTCCGCCGCGTGCAATAACCCGTGGACCTTCTGGCGGGCCGCGCTCGCTTCCTGCTCCGCCACGGCCACCTGCGCGAGGCGGCGCTGCTCCACCACGATCAGGGCGGCCTCGAACCGGCGCGTGAGATCCGCCGTGCGGATGGAACGGTCGAGCGCCTGCCAACGCGCGGGCAGGTTCGCGTCGTCGATCGACGTGTCGGCCGCGAGGCGCTCGGCTTCGATCACGAGCGCCTCGGCGCCCGCGACGGCCTCGCGCTCGATCGCCCACTGCACCAGCCGGGCCTCGGCCATGGCGAGCATCTCGAGCGCCGGGGCGTCGTTCGCTTCGTGGGCCTTGGCCTTGAGGCCGGCCAGCTCCGCATGGCGGGCTTCCAGGTCCTGCGCGCTCGCCGGCGGCGTCAGCGTGGCGGACCAGTCGCGCACCTCGCGCTCCAGCCTCGCCTTGGCGAGCTGCTCGGCCTGCTCGCGTTCGAAGCGGGCATGAAGCGCCGCGCGGGCGCCGTCGATGCGCTCGAGGCGCGTGGCGTCGGCCGCCATGTCGAGCGCCTGCCAGCGCCGGTTGAGTTCCACCACGGCGGTGAGCACCGGGCCGGGCGTGGTCGCGAGGGCTTCGAGTTTCGCGAGGATGTCGTCCGCGGCACCTTCCTGGGCGGCGCGGTCCTTCATCGCGTCCAGGCGCCGCTGCGCGAGCTTCGCCACGCCGCGGTCCTTGTTGTTCGCGGCCTGGGCGAGCTTCTCGAGGGCCTCCTTGGTGACGACGCGTTCGGCGGCCGCCTGGCGCGTTTCGGCCTGGCCGGCGCTCACCGCGAGGTCGACGAGCCGCTCCTCGTCGTGGATGCCGGCGAGCGCGAGCGCGCGACGGTCCGCATCGCGGGTGCGACGAGCCACCTCGGCGCGAAGGCCGTCGGTCGTGTGCTCGGCCTCGAGGACCGACTTCGCGGCGGCACCGTCCGCCGAATCGGCGACCTGCGGGGCCAGGGAGGCTTCCAGCGCCTCGCGCACGGCGGGGTCCTTCTCGGTGTTCCAACCCGCGACGAGGGCCGCGAAGTGATTGGATCGCCGGGCCGCGGCGGCGCGCACGCCGGCGTCGGCATCCTGCGTGACGAGCTTCGCGAGGTCGTCGGAATCGGGCGCGAGCTCGGCGACCCCCAGGATGCGCTGGGCGGGATCGGCGTGCTCGTGAAGGGGCGTGCGGAAGAAGCGGGTCGAAATCATGGGGGCGGCGCGAGAAGGGACTCGCCGGTCGGATTCTGGGACGGGGATACCTCCATGCTACACCGTGTCCGCGGGGGCGCCACGCCTGACGCCCGGGGCGCCGCCGCTAGAAGCTGAACCGGCGACCGACCGCCGAGGGGAAGAGCACGCCCGGCTCGCACGCCTGCGCGAGCGCGGTGAACGCGCGAAAGCCCGTGCAGTGGGCCGGCACGATGCGCTTCAGGCCGAATTTCAGCAGGTCGAGCACCGTATCGGCGATCGCGGGCTCGACGGTCGGCCCCGAGAGGTGGAAGCCGCCCATCACCGCGTGCAGGGGCGTGCCGGAGAACGCGCGGTCCGCATCCTTGAGCACGTTCACCACGCCGGCGTGGGAACACATGGAGAAGACCACGACGCCCTTGCCCTTCACCTTCACGGCGAGGTAGCGCTCGTCGAGGAGCCAGGGGTCGTCCTCCCAGCCGCCGGCCGCGGCGCGGCGCATGTGGCCCGGATAGCCCTTCTCGTAGGCCGTCACGCGCGGGATCTCGCCGCTCAGGTAGAAGTGGCCGTCCACGAGCAGGCGCGCCCCGGGGGAACTCTCCACGACGGCGCCTGCGGCCTCCAGTTCGGCCGCGGACGGGATGTCGCGGTAGGGAAGGACCTTGCCGCCGGGCTGCGTGTTGCCGCGCCGGGCGAACATGCCATCGTTCACGTGAAAGGGCACCGGGGCGCCCCGCGCCGCGGCGATGAGGCGCACGGCCTCGGCGAGACCGCCGCCGTGGTCCCAATGGCCGTGGGAAAGCGCCACGGCCTCGATGCGATCGAACGGAACGCCCAGCAACGCGGCGTTGCGCCCGAGGGTGTAGGCCTCGGGCCCGGCGTCGAACATCATGTAGCGCGTCGCATCGCCCGCGCGAACCGCGAGGAGCAGCGACAGGCCATGGTGGGCGCAGCACTTGGCCTCGCCCGACATCTCGGTGAGGCCCGCGGCCAGGAGCGCCGCGGTCTCGTTGGCGACGCCCGCCGGGACCGTCGACAGCGCGTCCGTGACGTTGTCGACGAGGACGAGCGCCTCGAGGGCGTCGACCTCGACGAGGCTGCCGGCCGGGTTCGTCGCCATGGCTATTTCCGCCCCCCGCCCTTCGCCGCCGGCCGCCCGACGTGGAGAACCGGCCAGGTGCCCCGCGGCAGGGGCGCCCCACGAGGCCCGCGGGAAGGCCACCCCGCCCCAAACCCCAGGCGACGGCCCCGGATCCGGGCGATGCTGGCGGAAAAGCCGTTGCGGGCGCCGATGGCGGCGTGACGAATTGCCTTCATGTGGATCCCCTGTGGCCGGTGGCGCGGTGTCTCCCCCATCTCCGGCGTGCGCGCCCGGCCGGAATCAATGAATCTACCATGCACCGGCTGAATCCAAGTTTCGGTCCCGCGGCGTCCCACGGCCTCGCCCCCCTCCGAGGAGACTTCCATGAAAGCCGTCTTCCTGCTCGCCCTCGCCTGCGCGGCCCTCGCACCCGCGGGCTGCGACCTGCAGGGCCTGCTGGCGGGATTTCCGGCACCGGTCGTGACGGTGCGGGGCGGCGACCCGGTCGAGCTCGACTACCGGGAAGGACCGGGTGGGCTGGTCCTGCTGCGGGGCCGGGTGAACGGCCGCGCGGACGTCGAGTTCATCCTCGACACGGGCGCTCCGGTGACCGTCCTCATCGACGGTCCCCGCACCGCCGGCCTCGCGCTCGACACCACGCGCGCGAAGCCGCTCGGCGACCCGTCCAACCCCGCGACGCCCGTCGGCGTGATCGGCCGCGAATTCACGATCGCCTTCGGCGGCGTCTCCTACTCGGGGCTCTCGGCGGTGCTCGTGCCCGCGCGGACGATGCCCTGCCGCGAGCGCTTCGAGGCCGTGGGCTTCGGCGGGGTGATCGGCGCGGACCTCTTCCGGCGCTTCGTGGTGGAGGTCGACACCGCGGCCCGGCGCGTTCGCCTGCACGACCCGCCGTCGTGGCGCGTGCCCGCGGGCGCCGAGGTGCTGGCCCTCGACTTCCGGGGCCGGCACCCCTTCGTCGAGACGAAGGTCGCGCTCGCCGACGGACGGGAAATCGCCGCGCGCATGAATGTCGACACCGGCCTCAACCGCGCGCTCACCCTGGCGGCCGGCAGCCATCCGGACCTCGCCATGCCCGCGCAAGGGGAGGTGCGCCGCAGCTGCCTCGTGAACGGCGTGCGCGAGGACCGGGTCGGCCCGCCCGTGACGCTGCAACTGGGCGGCGCGCGGATCGCGGTCCCCTCGCCCGTCTACACCGACGCGCCCAATCCCGTCGACGATGCCCGCACGAGCACGATCGGGGTCGGCCTCTTCCAGGGCCGGCGCCTCTTCATCGACTACCCGGGGAAACGTCTCGCGCTCGCCTGATGCCGGCCGCGTGCCAGAATGCGCGCTTCGCCCCGCCCCGGGAGTCGCGACGCATGGTCTCGAACCGACGCACCGCCCGCCGCGAAGATCTCGGCCTCAACGCCCGCGAATTCGCGGCGCTCGAGCGTCTCGCCACGCCGCAGAAGATCCAGGCGTTCCTCAACCGCGTGCCCGCCAACCACGAGATCGGCGGCCAGTCGCTGCTCTCCGTGCGCGAGGTGCTGCGCCAGCGACGCGCGCATTGCCTCGAGGGTGCGTTCGTCGCCGCGGCGGCCCTCTGGATCCACGGCCGCCCGCCCCTCGTCATGCACCTGGACTGCGAGCTTTCCGACTACCCGCACTGCATCGCCGTTTTCCGGCAGGGCCGGCTCTGGGGCGCGATCTCGAAGACCAACGGCGGCGTGTTGCGCTTCCGCGACCCGGTCTACCGGACGCTGCGCGAGCTCGCCATGAGCTACTTCCACGAGTACTGCGACCGGCGCGGCCGGCACACGCTGCGCAGCTACAGCGCGCCGTACGACCTTCGGCGCGTCGACCCGGCCGCGTGGGTGACGAACCCGGCGATGTGCTGGCCCGTGCACGACCGCCTGCAGGGGCTTCGCCACTACGCCCTCGTCGCCGCTTCGGGAACGCGGGAACTCTCGCGCCGCGATCCGTTCGAAACCCGGCTCGCGAAAATCGTGCAGTACCCGAAGCCCCGGCGGCCATCGCGCCGCGCGGGGTAGGATACCGACCATGGACGACAAGAAACCCACGCAGGCTTCCCGCACTTCGCCGCCCGTCTCGCGCCGCATCCGCGAGCGTGTCCAGGCCGCCGGCGAGCGCTTCCACGCCAACGACAACATCTCGCGCTTCATCGAGCCGGAGGAAATGCCCGAGCTCATGGACGAGGTCGAGGCGAAGATGCGCGCCGTGCTCGAGAGCCTGGTGATCGACACCGACAGCGACCACAACACGCAGGAGACGGCGCGGCGCGTCGCGAAGATGTACCTCACCGAGGTCTTCCGCGGCCGCTACATCCCCGTGCCGCCGGTGACCGAGTTCCCGAACATCGAGCACCTGAACGAACTGATGATCGTGGGCCCGATCACGGTGAGGAGCGCGTGTTCCCACCACCTGTGCCCGATCATGGGCAAGATCTGGATCGGCGTGATGCCCAACGAGCACTCGAACCTCATCGGCCTGTCGAAGTACGTGCGCCTGTGCGACTGGGTGATGAGCCGCCCGCAGATCCAGGAAGAAGCGGTCACGCGCCTGGCGGACCTGCTGCAGTCGCGCATGCAGCCCGACGGGCTCGCGGTGGTGATGGAGGCCGACCACTTCTGCATGCAGTGGCGCGGCGTGAAGGACACCGATTCCAAGATGATCAACAGCGTGATGCGCGGCTCCTTCCTCAAGGACGCCAACCTGCGCCGCGAATTCCTCTCCCTGCTCTCCCGCAAGAACGGCTGAACAACCGTGGTTGCGAAGCACCGGCACCCAATCAGAAAGCCATAGCCATGCTCGTCCGACTCCTCTACGCCAGCCGATCCGCGCAGCCCGCGACCCCCGAGGTCACGGACGCCATCCTCGCGCAGTCCCGCGCCCGCAACCCGGCGCTCGGCATCACCGGCATCCTCTGCCAGAGCGGCGACATCTTCATGCAGGTGCTCGAGGGGGGCCGCGGGCCGGTGAACCAGCTCTACAACCAGATCGTCCGCGACGACCGCCACCGCGACGTCGTCGTGCTGCACTACGAAGAGATCGCCGAGCGCCGCTTCGCGGGCTGGACGATGGGGCAGGTGAACCTCGCCAAGGTGAACCCCTCGATGCTGCTCAAGTACTCCGAGACGATGGCGCTCGATCCCTACGCCATCTCGGGGCGCGCCTCCATGGCGCTGCTCGAGGAACTGATCGCCACTGCGCAGATCATCGGCCGGGCGGGCTGACGCGGGCCGGGCGGGCTGACGCGGGGCGTCCGGGCCCGATCCGGCCGGCGCGGGCCGGACCGCTTGACAACCCGGCCCCGGCCGGGTTTACCATTCGGTTAAATAACCGCCTGGTTAACCTCGCCATGCCCCCCGACCCCCTCAGCGCCACCTTCTCAGCCCTGGCCGACCCCACGCGCCGCGCCATCCTGGCGCGGCTCGCGTCCGGGGAGGCTTCCGTCACCGAGCTCGCCGGGCCTTTCGCCATGAGCCTGCCCGCGGTGACCAAGCACCTCAAGGTGCTCGAGAAAGCGGGCCTCATCTCGCGCGGCCGCGAGGCGCAGTTCCGTCCCTGCCGGCTCGAGCCCGCGCCCCTCGGGGACGCCACGGCCTGGATCGACACCTATCGCCGCCTCTGGGAGGAAAGACTCGATGGCCTGGAACGCTATCTTCGCGAAGTCCAGGCGAAGGACGCGAAGCGCGCCGGGAAGCGCGCGAAGCAGTGACCCCCGAAAAAAGGACACCCCGCCCATGAACGACCTCGAAGGCATCCGCCTCGCCCCGAAGCAGATCCTCGCCGAACGCCTCCTCGACGCCCCGCGCGACCTCGTGTGGCGCGCCTGGACCGACCCCGTGCACCTGGGGGAATGGTGGGGGCCGCGCGGCTTCGCCACCACGACGAAGCACTGCGCCATCGAGCCGGGCGGCGAGTGGTGCTTCACGATGCACGGCCCCGACGGACGCGACTACGAGAACATCGTCACGTTCATCGATGTGGAGAAACCGGCGCGGCTTCGCTACCGGCACGGCGGCGCCGGGGAGACCGCGGCGATCCGGTTCGAAGTGGAGGTGCGGTTCGCCGCCGAGGGGGCGCGCACGCGCCTCACGATGACGATGCACTTCCCGTCGGACGAAGCCCGCGACTACGTGATCGAGACCCACGGGGCGCTCGAGGGGCTCGCGGGGCACCTGGCGCGACTGGCCGAGCACCTCGTCCTGCAGGACCCGTTCACGATCGTGCGCACGTTCGGCGCGCCGCTCGAACTCGTCTGGAGGGCCCACACGGATGCCGACCGCCTCGCGAAATGGTGGGGCGTGAAGGGCATGGCGACGACGGTGAAGCGGTTCGAGCTTGTTCCCGGTGGCCACTTCGTCTACGGCATGCGCTCGCCGGCGGGCCAGGAGATGTGGGGCCGGTTCACGTACCGCGAGATCGTCCCGATGAAGCGGCTGGTCTACGTATCCTCGTTCTCGGACCCCGAGGGCGGCCTCACGCGCGCGCCGTTCTTCGAGGACTGGCCGCTCGAGGTGCTGAACGTCCTCACCTTCGAGGAAAGCGACGGGCGCACCACGCTCACGCTGCGCGGCGGACCCCTCCAGGCGAACGAGGCCGAACTCGCCCGGTACCGGGCGATGCACGAATCGATGCGGGGCGGATTCGGCGCCACCTACGACCAGCTGGCGGCGTACCTGCAGGCCGGCTGAGCGCTAGTAGCCGCGGGTTCCCACGCGCACGCCCTTGCGCCAGGGCCAGCCCTCGGTGATGGCGGCGCGCAGCGAATCGCGCTCCGGGCATTCGCCCAGGCACGTCTGCTCCAGGTGCGCGAGGTGCGAACGCGCCTTGTCCTCCTGCCCGAGCAGCAGGTAGGAGCGGCCGATGTACTCGTGGGCGCCGCGGTGATCCGGGTTGATCTGCAGCGCGCGGTGGTAGTAGCGGAAGGACGTCTCGACGTCGCCCTTCATCCGGTAGGAATAACCCAGCAGGTTCTGGATGTCGGCGCTGCCCGGGTCGAGCCGCTCGGCCGCCTGCAGGCGGGCGATGGCGCGATCCCAGTCCTCGCGCTCGATGGCGGCGCGGGCGCTGCGGATCTCGCTCCGGGCGGCGGCGATCGACTGGACCGTCGTTTCCGAGGGAGCGGCCGGGACGGCGTTGGCGGCCAGGGTGATGAAGGCACCGACGAGCCAGGCGGTCATCTTCATGGTCGAAAGCCTCGGGTGGGAAAGGGGTTCAGGGGGAGTCGCCCGGGGGCGCCCGTTACGAATGACATTCTAGGGCGCATTGCGACGAAAAAATGTCGACTGGTTCACAAAAAGCGCCCTTTCGCGTCACCTTCGAACCCTTCCTTCAGTTCACCTTGATGCCGGCGGCCTTGATGATCGGCCACCACTTCTCGATCTCGGCCTTCTGGTGGGCGCCCAGCGCCTCGGGCGCCTGCCGCTCCCGCGACACCAGTTCCATGCCCAGGGCGGCCAGCTTCTCCCGCGTCGGGCCGTCCGCGAGGGCGGCCACCACCGCCGCGTTCAGGCGCGCGATCACGTCCTTCGGCGTGCCCTTCGGCGCCCACAGCCCGTACCAGATGGCGATGTGCAGGCCGGGCAGGCCCGCCTCGTCCACGGTGGGCACCTCCGGCGCGGCCGGCGAGCGCTCCTTCGCCGTGATGGCGTAGCCCTTGATCTTGCCGCCGCGCACCTGCGGCAGGGAATTGGACAGCTGGTCGACCATCATGTCGATCTGGCCGCCGATGAGGTCCTGCATCGCCGGCCCGGTGCCCTTGTAGGGAATGAAGGCGAGCTTCGCGCCGACCTCGTTCTGGAAGTAGATGCCGGCGATGTGCGTCGACGAGCCCGCGCCGGCGGTGCCCACGTTCACCTTGTCCTGGTTCGTCTTCACCCACGCGACCAGTTCCTTCAGGTTCGCCGCGGGCAGCGCGGGCTTCGAGACGACGATCATCGGGTTGCCGCCGACCATCGCGATGGGCTCGAGGTCCTTCAGCAGGTCGTAGTTCAGCGGGTACACGGCGCCGTTCACCACGTGCGTGCTCCAGTGGCCGATGCTCAGGGTGTAGCCGTCCGGCGTGGCGCGGGCCACCCGGCCCACGCCGAGGCTCCCACCCGCGCCCGTCGTGTTTTCCACCACCACGGCCTGCCCGAGCGACTTCCGCATCGGCTCGGCGAGGATGCGGGCGACAACGTCCACGGGGCCTCCGGCTGCGAAAGGCACCACGAGTGTTACGGCGCGTTGCGGGAAGGGTAGCGGCTGCGCCGAAGCAGGTACGGCGGCGAGCGCCAGGGCGGCAAGGGCCGCCAGGCCGATCCGGGTCATCGTCTTCTCCTCGTTGGGGTTTGCGCGATTGTGGACCCGTGGGCGCCATCGCGCCAAGAGCGCGCGTCACAGACGGCGACGCGCCGGCCACACGGGGCAACACTCGCTTTCAATGCGTGCGAAAGCCCGCCGCTAGCATGGGTTCGCCCACGCGGACGGCGCCTCGCACCCTCGCGTCGTCCGCGCGAACAACAAACACCCCATCCCACCAGAGGACGACCGAATGCAACGCACGCGACTCGCCCGGGCCCTCGCGCCCGCCTTCTCCGCCGGCGCCGCCACCCTCGCCGCCACCCTGTTCATCCCGTCCGCGCACGCGCAGGCCGTCGCCCAGTCGATCGAGAAGATCGAGGTGACCGGCTCCAACATCAAGCGCGTGGACGCGGAAGGGCCGGCGCCGGTTCAGGTCATCACCCGGCAGGAAATCGAACGCAGCGGCTATTCCACGCTCGCCGACGTGATGCGCTTCCTGCCGGCCAACAGCGCCCTCGCCTACGAGGAAACCTTCACCGGCAGCTTCTCGCGCGGCTCCTCGGGTGTCTCGCTGCGCGGCCTGGGCCAGCGCGCCACGCTCACGCTCATCAACGGGCGGCGCATGGCCAACATGCCCTTCGCGCAGAACCTCCAGGACGCCTTCGTCGACCTGAACAGCATCCCCCTCGCGGCCATCGAGCGCATCGAGGTGCTCAAGGACGGCGCCTCGGCCATCTACGGCTCCGACGCGCTCGCCGGCGTGGTCAACATCATCCTGCGCAAGGACTTCGTCGGCGTCGAGGGCACGGCCGGGTACGGCCGCACCCAGCACGGCGACGGCGAGGAGACGCGCGCGAGCCTCGCCGCCGGCGTGGGCGACCTCGCGAAGGACCGGTTCAACGTGATCGGCGTCGTGGACTACCTCAAGCGCGACGCCGTCTGGGTGCGCGACCGCGACTGGAGCCGTACCGCGGACCAGAGCCGCTACCAGGGCGGCACGGACCTTCGCAGCACCCTATCTTCCCCGGGCAACTACGCGCGGGTCCCCGGCACGAACCCCTTCCCCGGCGCGCGCCTGCCCTTCGCCTCCTGCCCCGCGGACCGCCTCGCCGTGCCGCCGGGCAGCGTGCTGCAGTGCGTCGAGGACACCAACCAGTTCCCGACCCTCATCCCGGAGACGGACCGGTTCGGCTTCTTCTCGCGGCTCACGTGGGCCTTCTCGCCGACCCTCACGGGCTTCGCCGAACTGGGCTACAACAAGACGGCGACCTTCACGCAACTGCTGCCTTTCGGCACGCCCTCCACGCAGGTCGGCCCCGGCGTCGCCCGCCAGGTCAACGCGCGCCTGCCCGTCGGCAACCCGAGCAACCCGTACACGGTGCCGGTGGACGTGCGCTACCGGTTCGACGACGTCGGGCCCCGGCAGGTGGACAACGACGTCGAGGCCACGCGCGCGGTGGCCGGCCTCAAGGGCAACTGGGGCAAGTGGGACTGGGAATCGGCCCTGCTCTACGCGAAGAGCGAGGCGACGCAGGACGACGTCAACGGCATCCGCGTCTCGGGCCTGCTCTCGGTGATCGCCGACGGCTCGTACAACTTCCTCAACCCGGCGGCCAACTCCCAGGCCGTCTACGACCGCCTGCGGGTGAACTACCAGCGCCGCGGCGAGACGGAGATCAAGCAGTGGGACGCGAAGGTGACCGGCGAGCTGATGGAGATGGCCCACGGCCCGCTCGCCATGGCCGCGGGCTTCGAGACGCGCAAGGAGACGCTTCTCGACGAATCCGACGACGTGCTCGCCTCCGGCGACGTGCTCGGGCGCGGCAGCAACCGCGCCCAGGGCAGCCGCACCCTCACCTCGGGGTACATCGAGTTCAACGTCCCCGTCCTGAAGAACCTCGAGGTGCAGGCCGCCGGCCGCCTCGACCACTACAGCGACTTCGGCAGCTCCACCACGCCGAAGGTGGCCTTCCGCTGGACGCCGACCAAGGAATTCCTCCTGCGCGGCTCCTGGGCCAAGGGATTCCGGGCACCCAACCTCGTGGAGGCTGGCGATTCCGCCGCCTTCGCGTTCAACACCGTCGTGGACACGCGCCGCTGCGAGATCAACGCGGCCTACTGCCCGGCCGGCAGCGTCGCAGCCATCATCGCGAGCGGCACGGACCTGGTGCCCGAGAAATCGACGAGCAAGAACGTGGGCTTCGTCTGGGACATCACGCGCGACGTGAACCTCTCGGTGGACGCGTTCGACATCCAGCAGAAGAACATCATCAACACCGAGGGCGTGCAGACGATCCTCGACGGCGAGACGGCCAACCCCGCCTACGCGGCGCGTGTCATCCGCACCGCCCCGGACGCGCAGGACATCTCCCGCGGCGCGCCCGGCGCGATCGTCGGCGTGCTCAACCAGTTCGTGAACCTGACGGAGCTGCGGACGAAGGGCGTGGACCTCGACCTGCGCTGGCGTCTCTGGAAGGGCGACGCCGGCACCTTCACGTTCACCTCGACCAATTCCTACCTGCACGAGTACGAGACGCAGGTCGTGCGCGAGGACCCGCTCACCGACTTCGCGGGCACCTACGGCCTGCCGCGCCTGCGTTCGATCCACTCGCTCCTGTGGGACCGCGGGCCCTGGGCGACGACGATCGCCTGGAACCACGTCGACAGCTACGACGCCTCGACCTCGGCCCCGCCGGGCGCGGCGAAGATCGGCAACTGGGACACGTTCGACCTGCAGGTGTCGTACACGGGGTTCCGGAATCTCAAGCTCACGTTCGGCGGTCGCAACATCCTCGACCGCGACCCGCCCATCGACCTGTCGAGCGGCCTGGTGCCTTACGACTTCTCGCAGCACAACCCGCGCGGGGCGTACTGGTACGCGATGGCGAGCTACCGGTTCCGGTAGGCGGTCCGCCGCGATCCGGAACGGGGCCCCGCGGGGCCCCGTTTCCTTTCCGGCGCCCGCCGGCGGCTTATTGACAAATTAATTTGTCAAATGCATCCTGCGCGGCATGAGAGCCGTCCAGGTCATCGACCGCCCCCGCGATTCCGCCCTGCTCGCCGCCCCGGTGCGCCAGCGCATCCTGGAGGCGCTGCGCGAGCCGGCCTCGGCCTCGGGCGTGGCGCGCAGGCTGGGCCTCACCCGCCAGGTGGCCACCTACCATTTCCGCCAGCTCGAGGACGCCGGGTTCCTCACCCTCGTGCGCGAGGAGGCGAGGCGCGGCTGCACGGAACGCTTCTTCCAGCGAAGCGCGGAGCACTTCATCGTCTCCAACGGTGTCGTGGGCAAGTCGGGCCTGGACGCGCGCCGCCTGAAGGACCGCTTCTCGAGCGCCTACCTGGCGGCCCTCGCCTCGCAGGTGGCCGACGAGGTCGGCCGCGCGCAGAAGGATGCCGGCGCCGCAGGCCGCTCCCTGCCCACTCTCGCGGCGAGCGTGGACATCCGCTTCCGCACCCCCGCCGATCGCGCCGCCTTCGCCGACGAGCTGATGGGTGCCATTGCCGGCCTCGCCGCGAAGTACCACGATGACGCCGCACCCGACGGCCGCACCTACCGGACGATCGTCGGCGCCTATCCCGCCCCGCCCCGCCGCCCCCCGTCCCGAGCCAAGGAGACTCCATGACGACCGACCGAAAGCCCGCCCGGCAAGCCTCCTGGGACGTCCTCGTCGACGCGCCCGCCGATGCCGTCTGGGAAGCCCTCACCACCGGTGAAGGCATCGCCAACTGGTTCCCGCCCGTCGCCTCCACCTCCGGGGAAGGCGTCGGCTCCGGCGTCACCTTCTCCTGGGGCGAGGCCATGACCTGGACCTCGAACGTCTCCGAATGGGAGCCCGGCAGGCACGTGCAGTGGATGGACGACGCCGCCCACATGGGGCCGGGCGCCACGCTGGTCGCGGACTGGACGATCGAGAGCGAAGGCGGCAAGACACGCGTCCGGCTCGTGCAATCGGGCTTCGGCGACGACATCGCCTGGGACGGCTTCTTCGAGGGCACCGACATCGGGTGGCGCTACTTCCTCATCAACCTCAAGCGCTACGTCGAGGACCACCGCGGCAGGAACCGCATGATGGCGTGGCGGCGCATCACCTGCGGCATCCCGCGCGAGGCCGCCTGGAAGCACCTGGGCCAGAGCCTCGCGGGCAGCGCCGGCTTCGCGGCGGGCGACGTGGTTTCCCTGCGCGTGGGCGATGCGTCGGTGCCCGCCCGGGTGGAGATGGTCGTGCCCCTGCGCGCCATGGCCTTCCGCATCGGCGGCCTCGCGAATTCGCTCCTGTTCATCGAACTGGAAGGCGGCGCGGAATTCGGCGTCGGGATCTACCTCTCGGTGTACGACCCGGCCGCCGCGGCGCAAGTGGAGCCGGCCTTCAAGGCGCAACTCGAAAGCCTGTCGGCATCCCTCGCGGGCCCGCAGGCGGCTGCGCCGTAGGGGGGCCGGGCGGGCAACCGGCCGGGGCATCGTGGTAGCGTTGCGTCCACGACCCCTGCCGGGAGAGCCCCATGGCCCAGATCCTCGCCCTCGTCGCCGCGTTCGCCCTCGTCGGCTTCATCGCCTACGTCGCCACCCGCCCCAACGAACTGCGCGTCACCCGGGAGACCACGATCGCCGCCCCCCCGGAGCGCATCTTCGGCCATCTCGCGAACCTGCCCGGCTGGCGCGCCTGGTCGCCGTGGGAGAAGAAGGACCCGGCCATGAAGCGCACCTTCGAGGGCCCGGAAAGCGGCGTCGGCGCCGTCTACGCCTGGGAAGGAAACAAGGACGTGGGCTCGGGCCGCATGGAGGTGACGCAGGCGACGCCCGCCTCGAAGGTGGTGATCGCCCTGCACTTCCTGAAGCCCTTCGAGGCCCGCAACACCGCCGAATTCACCCTGGAGCCCGTCGGGGTCTCGACCCGCGTCACCTGGGTGATGTTCGGCCCGGCCAACTTCATGTCGAAGCTCATGGGTGTCTTCATGAACATGGACCGGATGATCGGCAAGGACTTCGAGGCGGGCCTCGCCAACCTGAAGGCCCTGTGCGAGAGGCCGGGCGCCTAGCGCCCGGGCTTCGCACCGGCCGGCCTCGCTTGGCACCCCCGGAGCCCGCTTTCGTCGCAGGGCGCTGGGGAGCCGCGGTTGGCGCTTGCTATCCTGCGGCCATCGCTCCGAAAGCCGCTCCCGTGACCGCCTTCTTCTTCCTCTTCCGCAAGTTCCTCGCCTGGTTCCTCCTGGGCCTCGCGATCATGATCGTCCTTTCGGGCATCCTGAAAGTCCCGCCCGGCATCGTGTTCTTCGGGGTCGCCATCCTGATGGTGTGGCAGGCCGTGCGCGCGTTCTCCCACGTCCAGCGGGTGCGGCTGCTCACCGATCGCCTCGACAGCGCCCTGCTCGCCAACCGCCAGCGTCGCCAGATCGAGGTGCCGCTCGAAGCCGGCGAGGCGTTCGACCTCGTCGAGGCGGCCATCCGCGAACTGCCTCGCGTGGAGACCATCGAGCCGGCCCGCGACAGCCTGCAGGTGCGCGCCCTCGTGCGTCGCACGGACCCCTATGCGGTCGCCCGAAAGGGCCTCGACCCGGTCACCGGCATGCCCAAGGGCAAGCGCCGCAACTTCATCCACGCAACCGTGATGCCCGGCAACGGCACCGGCAGCGTCCGGCTGGTCTGCGAGCCCGAGGGCGGCGCCTGGCTCGACTGGTTCCGCGTCGACGACGGCACGAACCTCGAGAACGCCGAGGCCATCTCGCGGGCCCTGATGCGCCGCGTCGGCGAGCGGCGCCGGGGCGAGCAGGCGAGCGCGCGGGCCACCGCCACCGAAAAGGAACTCACGGTGGCGAAGCTTTCGCTGCTGCAGGCGCAGGTGGAGCCGCACTTCCTCTACAACACGCTCGCCAGCGCGCAGGTGCTCACGCGCAGCGACCCCGCGCGCGCCGACCGCATGCTGGGCCACCTCATCGCGTTCCTGCGCCATTCGCTCCCGCGCACGGACGACACGGTGTCCACGCTCGCCGCGGAGATCGCCTGCGCCCGGGCGTACCTCGAGATCCTGCAGGTGCGCATGGGCGAGCGCCTTCGCGTGCAGGTCGAGGTGCCTTCGGGCCTCGACGCCACGCCCCTGCCCGCGATGATGCTGCAGACCCTCGTCGAGAACGCGATCAAGCACGGCCTGGAACCCCTCACCGGCGGCGGCACCCTCTGGATCATCGCCCGCGCGGACGGCGAGCGCGTCGCGATCACCGTGGCCGACGACGGGCGCGGCTTCTCGGAGACCGGCGGCGGCACCGGCATCGGCCTCGCCAACGTGCGCGAGCGGCTGCGCCTCGCCTACGGCGAATCGGCGAGCTTCGCCATCGCCACCAATTTCCCCAAGGGCGTCGCCGCGACGATCACGGTGCCGCGCGCCGGGCCCACGGGAGGCGCGAATGCCTAGGGCCGTCATCGCCGAGGACGAGGCGCTGCTGCGCGACGATCTCGTGCAGCAACTGAAAGGCGCCTGGCCGGAGCTCGAGATCGTGGCCGCGTGCGAGGACGGCGGCTCCGCCCTCGAGGCCATCGCCGATCACCGGCCGGACGTCGCCTTCCTGGACATCCGCATGCCCGGCCTCACCGGCCTGGAGGTGGCGCAGGCGGCCACCGAGGCGAGCCCCGCGACCCAGGTGGTCTTCGTCACCGCCTACGACCAGTACGCCCTCGACGCCTTCGACCGCGGGGCCATCGACTACCTGCTGAAGCCCCTGGCCCCCGACCGCCTCGCCGCCACCGTGAAGCGCGTGCAGTCCCGGCTCGCGAGCGGGCCCGCGGATCCGCAGGGGCTCGCCCGCATCCTCGACGAGCTTCGCGCGCAGCTGCCCGCACCCGCCCCGCGCGCGGCGCCGCTTTCGTGGATCACCGCGACCGTCGGCCGCGAGACGCGGCTCATCCTGCTGGACGACGTCGTCTACTTCCAGGCCGACAACAAGTACACCGTGGTGACCACGAAGGAGGGCGAGGCCGTGGTGCGAACGCCCATCCGCGAACTGCTCGACGCGCTCGACCCGGCCGTCTTCCGCCAGGTCCACCGCTCCACCATCGTCAACATGCGGATGGTCGCCTCGATCGTCCGCGACGACTCGGGCCGTGGCACGATGAAGCTCAAGGGTCGAAGCGAGACGCTGCCCGTGAGCCTCACCTACATGCCCCTTTTCAAGAGTCTCTAGGAGACCGCCATGCGAACGCTCGCCCTGCTCGCCGCCTGCGCCACCCTCGCCGCCACCGCCCAGCCGCCCGACCCGCAGGCGCTCCTCGCCGCGCAGAAGGAGGCGATGAAGGCCTTCTCGGCCATGAACGGCGTGTGGCGCGGCCCGGCCTGGACGATCCTCGCCGGCGGGAAGAAGCTCGAACTCACGCAGACCGAGCGCGCCGGCCCGATGCTCGACGGCACGCTCAAGGTGGTGGAAGGGCGCGGCTACCTGCCCGACGGCACCCTCGGCTTCAACGCGTTCGGGGTCATCGCCTACGACGTGCGCACGAAGAAATACGCGATGCGCTCGTGGGCCATGGGCCAGTCGGGGGAATTCGCGATCACGCCCACGGCCGACGGGTACGTGTGGGAGCGGCCCGCCGGCCCGGGCGCGATCATCCGGTACACGGCTTCCGTGAAGGACGACTCGTTCGTCGAGTACGGCGAATACGTCGCCGGGGATCGACCGCCCTCCCGGATCTTCGAGATGAACCTGAAGCGCGTGGGCGAGACGGCCTGGCCCGCGGGCGATGCGGTGCCGATGCGCTAGCGGCCCCCAGCGCGGCCGGCCGGGGGGGCCCGGGGGGGGGGGGGGGGGGGCCCGGGGGGGGGGGGGGGGGGGCCGGGGGGCCCAGTTCGGGGGCAGCGGCAACCGGGCGTCAACGACTTCAATCCCGCGATCCCCTTGCGTGCGCGGGTGCCGCCAGCCCACCGCCCGGGACCGCGATCGAGCAGGTCCTGCCAGAGTCGCAGCACCGATTCGCGCCGGAATTCACCCAGCACCTCGATGAGTGCGGCTGCCTGCCGCAGGTCCTTGTTCGCCTTCAAGGGGTTTCGCCCCAGCCGCTCGGCGTACACGAGCAATTTGTGAAGGGCATAGCGACCCGGGTCCGGGATGTTCACGAGCGCCGAACCCAATGCGCTGAGAACGGCGGCCTGGTCGACGTCCTCGAGAAGGTACTCGATGAAGGCGAGCGGCTGGAGATTCACGCCGAGACCGTCGTGGCGGAAAACCGCGCGCCGTGCACCCACCGCCGGCGCCAGAAAATCGACGCGCAAGGACTTGTCGATCCTGCTCGCGAAGGTGGCCGTCTCGTCGCGCGGCCTGAAACCGGTCACGGGCAGGAATCCCGACTCGAGGCTTTCCCGCGCGCTTCGCGTCTCGATGTGCAGCGAAGCCGGGAGCGCGAGGGAAATATCGTTGCCGGCGTGGGCGAAGTCGATGTCCTGCGTCCGCGACAACTCACCCCACGCGACGCCCAGCAGGTTGCCGACCGCGAGGAAGGCATGCGTTCCCACCAGGATTCCGCCGGCGCGGAAGAAGCCGATCTCGCCCAGGCCGCGGGATGATCCGCGGAAGTGGGGAGCGCGGTTGCCGGCGTGGCTCGCCGAACACGCTCCCGAGGGTGATGGGCGCGGGCTCCGGCGGAGCTACTCCGAGATTCCGGCCTTCGGGGTTTCTAAGGGGGGTTCGCCGGAGCGCACACGGACGACTTCTCACGGGACGCGCGCACCTTCCCGTCGTCGGGACCGACGAACACCTGTCGCGTGCCGCCTCCCGGACTTTCCGTGTACTGGTAATACCAGTAGGTGGCGTTCTTCACGCGCTTGCGGTTGAAGGATCCGCTCAGGTTTCCGACGGCGCGAGGAGCCGGGTCCTGCTGGCGCGTGACTTCGGAAGCAAGTTCGGCATAGGCCGACTGCGCCGCCGAACGATCGAGGGGGACGCTGAATCTCTCGGCAGGCATGGCGCGTTTGTCCGCGGGAAACGCTTCGGGCCTGGTTATAGCTCGCCTTCATACTGAAGTCCCCCCCTCCGGCGAGCATGCCTTCCACGGCGCCTGACCGGATAGCCGGATCCGCCCCTCGAGGGCTCAGGCGAGGCTTTCCTTGAGGATGCCGCTCGATCCGGGCACGAGCCGGAAAGGGGATGCACGACCGCCGTGCCGCCAATCCGGGGTTGCCGGCAGAAGGTGGACGAGGTCTGCGCCAGCGCAAGAATCCGACCGGGCGGCGCGCCTAGCATTTTCCCATAGGCACCGATTCCATCCCGGGAGGCACCCCATGGCAACGACCCTCGCCCGCACCCTCGCCGCCCTCTCCTTCGGCCTCGCCACCGCCGCCTTCGCGACGCCGGACAAGCCGGGCTGCACCGACCCCGCCCTCTTTCCCGTGCGCATGCCGGACTACCACATCGCCGACTGCAAGTCGGCGCCGTTCGAGGCTTACGACTTCCGCCTGCCCAAGGGTCAGAAGAACCGCCAGGAGGGCAAGTTCACCTTCGTCACCTACGCCCTCGAGCGCGGCCGGCCCGAGCCCGCCGCCGTCGAGATCCTGCGCAACTACGAGAACGCGCTCGCGAAGATCGGTGGCACCATCGCGGCGACCCTCGCCAACAACTGGGTGAACGGCAGCGTGGTGATCGACGGCCGCGAGACCTGGGCCGAGGTCGAGCGCGGCAACGGCCGGATCTGGATCCGCGTGATCGAGAAGGGCGCGATGAAGCAGCACGTCGTCGCCGACGCCGCCGCGATGTCGAACGACCTGCGGGCCACGGGCCACGTCGCGGTCTACGGCATCTTCTTCGACACGGGCAAGTCCGTCGTGAAGCCCGAGTCGAAGGCGGCGATCGACGAGGGGGCCAAGATGCTCAAGAGCGACCCGGCACTCAAGCTCTGGGTCGGCGGTCACACCGACTGGGTGGGCAAGGTCGACGACAACCAGCGGCTCGCGCAGGCGCGGGCCGAGGCGGTGGCCGCGGAACTCGTGAATGCCCACGGCATCGCGGCCGCGCGGCTGAAAGGCTACGGCGTCGGTCCCCTCGCCCCGGTGGCGGGCAACGAAGACGAGGCCGGCCGCGCGAAGAACCGGCGCGTGGACCTCGTGAAGCAGCCCTGACGGGCCCTCGCCGTCGCCCGGTGCGGGCGAACCCGTATCATGGCGGCATGAAAGTCCCGAAAAGGTTGCAGCCGCTCCTCGAGGACGGCGTGATCGACTCGGTCGTGCGCCAGCTGATGAGCGGCAAGGAAGCGATGGTCTTCGTCGTGCGCTGCGGCGCCGAGACGCGCTGCGCGAAGGTCTACAAGGAAGCGGACAAGCGCAGCTTCCGCCAGGCCGTCGACTACACCGAGAACCGCAAGACCAAGAACAGCCGCCAGGCGCGCGCCATGGCCAAGGGCACGCGCTTCGGCCGAGAGGCGCAGGAGAAAGCCTGGCAGAGCGCCGAAGTCGACGCCCTCTACCGCCTGGCCGCCGCCGGCGTGCGCGTCCCGAAGCCCTACAACTTCCACGAAGGCGTGCTCCTCATGGAGCTCGTCACGGACGAGGAAGGCAACGCCGCCCCGCGCCTGAACGACGTCGTGTTCGACCCGGAGCTGGCCGTGGAACTGCACGATGCGCTCATCCGCGAGGTGGTGCGCATGCTCTGCGCGGGCGTCGTGCACGGCGACCTGAGCGAGTTCAACATCCTCGTGGGCGCGGACGGCCCGGTGGTCATCGACCTGCCCCAGGCCATCGACGCGGCCGGCAACAACCACGCGCCGCGCATGCTGGTGCGCGACGTGGACAACCTCAAGCGCTACTTCGGCCAGTTCGCGCCGGAACTCCTCGTCACCGACTACGGCAAGGAGATCTGGTCGATGTACGAGTCGGGCAAGCTGCACCCGGACGCCAAGCTCACCGGAAAATTCGCGCACGACGAGCACACCGCCGACCTCGAGGCCGTGATGCGCGAGATCGACGACGCGCGGCTGGAGGAGCAGGCGCGCATCGCCCGGATGCAGGAGGGCGAGCCGGGCTAGCGGCGTGCCGCGCGGGCCGGCGCCTTCGCCTTGCGCGCCTTCACCGCCTTCACCGGTTTCACCGGCTTCGCCCCCTTCGCCCCCTTCGTCCGCGCGGCGAGCGCGAGCCGGCGCACCTTGCGGATGTCGGCGTCGGAGAACGGGCCGTTCACGCCGCTGATGGCCGCGAGCGTCATGCCGTGCTTGATCCCCAGGCGATAGATCTCGCGCACCTTCTCCCATTCGATCGTGCGGCCGACGGTGAAATTCTCGAAGCGGCCCTCCAGCGCGAGCACGATGGTCTCGGCGAGGCACGCGTAGGCCACGCCCTTGGGCAGGCCGATGTTCTTCATCTTCACCTTGCCCGGCAGGAGGATCTCCCCGGACTCGATGACCAGCACGTCGGGGCGCTTCGCGACCTCGGAGGCCGGCAGGTCGAGCGGGCGCGCGACGTCGGTGATGACGCACCCGGGCTTCACCTTCATGATGTCGAGGATCTTCTTGCCCGCGCCGCTCGTCGCGGTGACGATCATGTCCATCCCGCCGATGTCGCGCTCCGTGCTGGCGGCGAGGAACAGCTTCGCGTCCGGCGTCTCCTTCAATATCGAGCCCTTGAGGGAGAGGAGCTTGGCCGTCTCCGGCGAGACGAGGTACACCTCCTCGGCCACCATCGCGAGCAATCGCGCGCACACCGAGCCGATGGCCCCCGTGGCGCCCACCACCATCGCCTTGAACTTCACCTTCTGCCCGTCCTTCGAGGGCGGCACCAGCGCGAGGCGCAGCATGGCGTCGTGCGCGGCCCAGAGCGCCCCGGAGGCGCTGTAGCTGTTTCCCGTGGTGATGGGCAGGGGTGCCCGCCGCGCCACCGTGAGGCCCGCGTCGCCCACCACCTTCGTGAAGGCGCCCAGGCCCATGATCTGCGCGCCCAGGCTCCTCGCCACTCGCGCCGCCTCCAGGAGCCGCTTGTACGTGAACTCCGGCGAGTGGCCCATGATCTCCTTCGGCGTTCCGCCGACGGAGATGAGCCAGCCCTCGCATTCGGTGCCGGTGGGGGAGCGGATCCCCTCCACCTTGGAATAGACGAAGGGCGGCGCATAGGCCATCGCCTTTTCCACCGCGTCCATGAGCACGGGCGGCGAGACGCGCGAGAGCATCTGGATGGGCGCGATGTTCTTGAAGTACTCCTGCGAGAGCGGGTGGATCACGAAGGCGAAGCGGTTCATGCGCCGCACGCCGTTGGGCCACACCATGCGCGGCTCGACCCCCAGGCCCTGCAGGATCTCGACGTAATCGTCCTCGAGCAGGTCCTCGGGCGCCTTGCCGCGCGCGGCGACGATCATCGCGTCGAGCAGGCTCGGCGCGAGCGTGTGCCCGAAGAGTTCCGGCGCGCCGTCGACGACGAGCCGCACGCCGCGAGACTTGAAGGCCGCGAGGCGCAGGTCGTTCACGGTGGAGGTGACGATCGTCTTGCCGGCCATCTCCTCGATGCCGAAGGCGTCCAGCTCGTGCACCGGCGCCACGACCACGGTGGCCTCGCGCATCGCGCGCCTGAGGATCAGGTGGCGCCACTCGCGCGCGAGCACGTTGTCGGTGAGCGCCTCGGGCACGCGGTCCGTCACGAAGTGCGCGCCGCTCGCGTAGAGCTGCAGCTGCTCGAGCGAGGTGAGCATCTTCGGCACGCCCACCTGCATGAGCGGGTCGGCGAACTCCAGGTTCGGCGTGTATTCGGCCATCGCCTGCGCGAGCTTGTAGTCCGCGGTGCCCGAGAAGAAGAGGACGCGGGCGTTGGTGAAGTAGTGGCCGAGCTTGTTCTGGACGTGGCGGACGGCCCATTCCTGCAGGATGTCCGTCAGGCGCCCGCCGGTGGTGGCCGGGACGCGCGTCACCGCCTCGACGAGCCGCTGGCTTTCCTTCGACTCGAAGCGCTGGCCGCCGACCTGCCAGCTTTCCTTCGCCACGCCGATGCCGATGGCGTCCGCGCGGTCCTGCCAGTGGGCGAGGAGCTTTCGCGCCTTCTCGAAGCTGTGGTTCGTGCCGATGCGGCGCACCGACAGGCGCTTGCCGAGGAAACGCGTCTCGAAGGCGAAGTCCTGCGCGCCTTCGCCCAAGCTGATGCCGACGACGGTCTTCATGGGGGGGTCCGATGGGTACGCCAATGCGCCAGCCCCCACGGTGCCCGAAACCCGCGCGCGGGCCTTGATCCATGTCGACTCTCCCCCGGGAAGTCGTGGCCGGGGCGCCCGGGATCGGGCAAGCTCGTGTTCATGGGTACCGAAGGAGGCTGGCCGTGATCGAGATGCCGGACGTGGTGGGCGATGTCGTGCGTTCCGTGGGGCTTTCCACGGCGATGAAGGCGGCGGGCGTGGTGACGGGGCTCCTGCCGATCCCGCAGCCGATCCTGCTGGTGGGCCCGGGGGCGAGCAGCCGGCTGGGCCAGGCGCTCGCGGGCTTCGGCCACAAGCGCATCCTGGTGGTGACCGACCCGATGGTCGCGAAACTGGGGCTCCTCAAGCCCTTCACCGCGGCGCTCAAGGCGGGCGGCGCGGCCTTCGTGATCTTCGACGAGGTGACGCCCGACGCGCCGATCCCCGTCATCGTGAAGGGCATCGAGGTGTTCGCGAAGCGCGGCTGCGACGCCGTGGTCGGCTTCGGCGGCGGCTCGCCCATGGACGCGGCCAAGATCATCGCCTACGCGGCGGCCAACGGCGCGCACCCCTTCAAGCTCGCCGGGTACTTCAAGGGGCTCAAGTCGCCCTTCCCGATCTATGCCGTGCCCACGACGGCGGGCACCGGCTCCGAGGTCACCGTCGCCGCGGTGATGTCCGACCCGGCGCACGGCAAGAAGCTCGTCGTCGCCGACACGCGCCTCGTGCCGACGATGGCCGCGCTCGATCCCGCGCTGATGACGGGGCTGCCGAAGGAGGTGACCGCCGCGACCGGCATGGACGCGCTCACCCACGCGGTGGAGGCCTTCGTGGGCAAGTGGGCCACGGAAACCTCGGACCGCTGGGCTCTTGCCGCCGTGGGAATGATCTACGGCAACCTGCGCAAGGCGTGTGCCTCGCCGAAGAACCTGGAGGCGCGCGAGCGCATGGCCCTCGCCGCCACCTACGCCGGCCTCGCCTTCACGCGCGCCAACGTGGGCTACGTGCATGCCATCGCGCACCAGCTGGGCGGCCGCTACCACACGCCCCACGGGCTCGCGAACGCCATCGTGCTGCCGCGCGTGCTCGAGGCCATGGCGCCCGCCATCCCGAAACGGCTGGCGAAGCTGGCCCTCGCGGCGAAAGTCGGCAAGGAAGGCGAGAAGCCCGCCGCGCTCGCGAAGAAGTTCATCGCGTCGGTCGTGGCGATGAACAAGGCCATCGGCATCCCCGCGACGCTGGCGGCGTTGAAGGCCGAGGACATCCCGGAACTCGCCAAGGCTGCCTGCTGGGAAGCGGATACCAACTATCCGGTGCCGAAGTACCTGTCGCCGCGGCACGTGGAGGCGCTGCTGGCAGGGCTGGTGGCCCCGAAAACCGGCGCGAAGCGCAAGGCGGCACGGAACTCCTGAACCGGCGCGGCATCCCACGCTGGCATCCGGCACGCCCCTCCGAGGAGACCGGTCTGAACATCGCGCGAGCACTTGCCGCCCTGGCCTTCGCCGTCCACGCCCCGGCTTACGCCTCCGCCTATGTCGACGAAGCGCAGTGCTTCGGTGGCGCGGTTCCCACCTTGCCCGGACCGGTCGCCGTCTCGGCCAACGTCAACGCGGCGCGCGGCACCTATCTCGTCACCGCGTGGCGCCAGGCCTGCCAGGCGGCGCCGGGCGCGTTCGCGCTCCTCTTCAGGTTCCAGGCCTCCACGGGCGCGCCCGCGATCGCCCCGGCGGACATCCTCGTCGAGCAGGCCGGCCAGCGCTACCGGCCCTCGCTGCTGGTCCGCGACCCGAGGGCGCCCCTGCCGGGCGCCTACCAGCAGATGGGCCCCTTCACGCTCGTCACCACCATCGTGGAGCAGGCCGGCGCCCGGTTCGACGTGAACGGCGAGCTGCGCATCGAATTCTTCGACGCCGTCCTGGGCGCCAAGGCGGTCACGCTGCCCGCGGGCCCGACGGCCGCGCCGAGCGCGTCGGTCGCGATGGCCTTCGGCAACTACAGCGACATGTGGTGGGACCCGGCCGAGAACGGCACGGGGATGTCGATCATCCACCACGGCTCGAACCAGCTCTTCGCGGTCTGGTACACGTATGCGCCTTCCGGGGAGCCGCTGTGGCTGGTGATCCCCGGGGGCACCTGGGAGTCGAACCGCATCTTCACCGGCGCGGTCTACCGGACGCGCGGCACGACCTTCACGCGCCCGTGGAACCCGGCGAACTTCCAGATCGGCACACCGGTGGGCACCGCGCGCTTCAACTTCAGCGAGGCCGACGCGATGGCGTTCAGCTACACCATCGACGGGACGGCCGGTTCGCGCACCTTCACCCGCCAGCTGTTCTGATCGCGCGACTCAGTTGCCGGAGCGGATGTTCCGTTCCTTCGCGATCTTTCCGTAGACGGCGGACTCGTTCTTCAGGAACGCGGCGAACTCCTCGGTCGTGTTCCCTTCGCCCACCACGCCCTGCGACAGGAGCTTCTCCTTCACGGCCGGCTCGCGCACGATCTTCGCGATCTCCTTCGCGAGGCGGTCGATGGCCTCCGGGGGCGTCTTCGCCGGGTGCGAAAAGCCCCATCCAGTTGGTGAACCGGTAGCCTTCCATGCCCTTGATCTCCGCGACGGCCGGCACCTCGGGCAGCGTCGGCGAGCGCTTCGTGCTCGTGACCGCGAGCATCTTCAGCTTGCCCGCCTTCGTAGGCTGCACCACCGGGGGCATGCCGACGATCCCCAGGGGCACCTGGCCGCCCAGCACGTCGGTCACCGCCGGCGCCGCGCCCTTGTACGGCACGTGCAGGATCGAAACGCCCGCGAGCGCGTTGAGCGACTCGCCGGCGAAGTGCATGGTGCTGCCGCCGCCGGGGGTCGCGTAGGAGTACTTCGCGGGGTCCTTCTTCGCGGCGGCGATGAGTTCGCCGATGTCCTTCGCCGCGACCGAGGGGTGCGCGACGATGGCGAGCGGCGTCTCGCCCACGAGGGTGACGGGGGCGAAGTCGCGCGCGGTGTCGTAGGGAACCTTCTGCCCCGAGACGGGCCCGACCACGACCTCGGCCGGCGAGGCGAGGAGCAGCGTGTAGCCGTCCGGCGCGCTCGAGGCCACGGCCGCCGCGCCGATGGAGCCGCTCGCCCCGCCGCGATTCTCGACCACCACGGGTTGTCCGAACACCTCCGACAGGCGAAGGCCCACGGTGCGGGCGACGAAGTCGACGCCGCCTCCCGCGGGGTAAGGCACGATGATCTTGATGGGCTTCGTCGGATACGCTTGCGCGAGCGCGAGAGCCGGCGCCCACAGGACCGCAGCCGCGAACGCGGCACCACGCAGCAGTTTCATCTCCGGTTTCTCCTCAGGTTTTTTCTGGAATGGGTGCTACTGGAAGTCGGCCGCGAATCCGGGCGCGGGGGTGAACCCCAGGTCGCCGCGGGCGATGACGGCTTCCCGGCCGCCGTTCGCCGCCAGCAGCTCGGCCTGCCGCGCCTTCGCGCGGCGGTCGACCTCCTGCGGGTCGCAGATCGCGAGCAGCTTCGCCTTGCACTCGGCCACGATGCGGGCGTGCGAGGGATCCGGCGCGAGGTCCTTCGTCTCCTCCGGGTCCGACGCCAGGTCGAAGAGCTGCGCCGGGTACTTGGCGTAGTGCACGTACTTGTAGCGGCCCACGCGGATCATGAACGCGCCCGTCGTGGAGCCCATGCCGTGGTACTCGGAGAGCACCGTGCGGTCCGGTTCGAAGCCCGTGGCGATCTTCGCGAGGTCGTGGCCCGGGTGCGTGTCCTTCGCGGAGGCGAACGGCACGCCCGCGCTCTCCAGGATGAACGGGTAGGCATCGACGTGACTCACGGGCGTGGCCACGCGCTTGCCCTCGGGGATGCCGGGGCCGGCGATGATGAGCGGCACGCGCGCGATCTCCTCGTACATCGTCGACTTGCCCCACAGCCCCCGGGAGCCCAGGTTGTCGCCGTGGTCGCTCGTGTACATGACGCGCGTGTTGGCCATGAGGCCCGCCTCCTCCAGCGCCGCGAGCACCTTGCCGATGTTCTCGTCCACGTAGCGCACCAGGCCCAGGTAGCCCGCGAGGGCGCGCTTCACCTGCTCCGGCGAATCGAAGTAGTCGTCGTAGCAGAAGGAGTTGCGGTAGTCCTCCACGTACGGGTGGTGCGGCCGCTCCTCGCGCGCGTAGAGCTTCGGGATCCCGAGGTCGCGGTTCCAGAATCGGTAGAAGTGCTCCGGCGGCGCGGTGAGCGGGAAGTGCGGCGCGACGAACGAGACGAAGAGCACCCAGGGCTTGCCGTCGTCCTTCGGGCCCTCCTCGCGCAGCCACACCTGGGCGCGCGAGCAGATCTCCTTGTCGTAGAAGGTGTAGGGCGACTCGCCCGGCCCGGCCATGGCCGCCATCTTCTTCGCGCCGCCGCGCCGGGGCAGGTCGTCCCGCACGAGCCCCATGAGGTCGCCCTTGCCCTCGATGATGTGCATCGGGATCTGTTCTTCGCTGAAACCGTGGTCCTCGCCGGGCAGGCGGAAGTGCAGCTTGCCGATCGAGACGACGCGATGCCCGCGCGCGCGCAGCTCGTGGTGCCAGCTCTTGACGGTGCCGTCGTAGGCGTCCGCGTTGTCCCAGAAGCCGATCTGGTGGATGTACTTGCCGCAGGCGAAGCCCGCGCGCGCCGGGATGCACACCGGGCTCGTCGTGTAGGCGGCGTCGAAGCGCGTGCCGCGGGCGGCCAGGCGGTCGAGGTTCGGCGTCTCGGCGACCGGATGCCCCTCGTACCCGGTGACCTTGGGGTTGTGCTCGTCGGACATGATCACGAGCAGGTTCTGGCTGGGCACGGCGTCTCCTTCGGGAGGGGGGTCCCATCCCTTCATTGCTATATAGTTACGAGAAACGACCCGCCGCGTCAACCCGCCCCGTCCGCGCTATATTCCGGCGATCCGCATGCGAACCCCGCCCCCACCCGCCGGCACCACCGATCCGCAGGGCCTCGCCAGCCGCCTGGGCCGCTTCGCGCGCCCCGGCCTGCCCAAGTACGTCGCGCTGCGCGACGCCGTCGTGGACGCGGTGAACACCGGCCAGTGGCCGGCGGGCACGCGCCTGCCGAACGAGCAGGACCTCGCCGCGCACCTGCCCATCGCCCTGGGCACCATCCAGCGCGCCCTTCGCCTGCTGGTGGAGGAAGGCATCATCGTGCGCCGCAGCGGCCACGGCACCTTCGTCGCGCCCACCGCCATCGGGCGCATGAATTCGCCCCTGCACTGCCGGTTCGTGGACGACACGGGCCGCGACTACCTGCCGGTGCGCTCGCAGTTCCTTTCGCGGGCCGAAGTCGCGACGAAGGGCCCGTGGACCGAGGCCCTGGGCGCCGGGCGCATCCTCATGATCGAGCGCCTCATGCACATCGGCGACGAGTTCCGGCTGGTGAGCCGCATCTACGTGCGGCCCGACGTGCTGCCGGTCTTCGAGGAGCTGCCCGCGAGGAAGCTCGACGGCGAGAACTTCAAGGACATCATGTGGCGGCACGCCGGCCAGGCCATCGGCGCGGTGCAGCAGTTCCTGTCGGTGAGGCCATTGCCGGACGACGTCGCGAAACGGGTGGGCGTGAAGCGCGGAACCCCCGGGAGCCACCTCGAGGCGTTCGCGTGGTCCACGGGGGGCACGCCGCTCTACTTCCAGGAGTTCTTCATTCCGCCCCACGGCCGGCGAATGCACCTGCCCTCGAGCGGGCGCGACCCCGGGCTCCTGGCCGACGCGCCCTGAGCCCTGCGCTCAGCGTGCCGCGGCCGGAAGCGCGCCGCCCGCGGCCGTGGCCGACCGGGCGGCCTCGCGCCGGAGCATCTCCTGCGCGATCGCCTCGAACTGCTCGCGCAATTCGTGCTCGACGAATTCCTTCGAGAGGATGGCGCCGACGAGGAGCCCCGGCTCGATGTCCACGCGGTAGGTGAGGCGCGTGCCGCCCTCGTCCGGCTGGAGCCGGATCGTCGACTGGTAGCGCTTCAGGGTGCCGCGCGTCTGCACCGCGACGATGCCCGCGGGTGCCTCGAGCGCCAGGCGACGCTCCATCGTGAAGTCGAACGAGAGCGGCCCGAACTGCGCGATGCCCACCTGCTCGATGGTCACCACCGCACCCTCGCGCCGGAGCACCCGGCTCGAGCGCAGGTTCGGCACCCAGCGGGCCATCGAGTCGAAATCCGTCATGACCTCCCAGGCGAGGGCGGGCGGCACCGCGATCCGCATGTCGGATTCGCAGGCGTAGCCCTCGCCCTTCGCAACGACCGAGACGCGGACGGCCGGCGGGTCCGCCGCCGGGGCAGGCCCGCACGCGAGGAGCGCGGCGGCGAAGAGAAAGGCGCGTGACACGGACGGAGAACGGCCCGGCGGGTTCTTGTATTCCGGATTCTGGCACAGTGCGCACGCCTTGCCGGCCCGGCGATCGAGAACGGGGATAATGACGCCGACCTTTCCCGCCCGCACCCCTCCCGCATGCGTGTCCTCGTCCTCGGCGCCTACGGCTTCATCGGCATCGCCCTCGCCCGCGCGCTGCGCGCGGCCGGGCACGAGGTCACCGGGCTGGGGCGCGATCCGGCCACCGGTCCGCGCGTGCTGCCCGGCATCGACTGGGTGTGCGCCGATCTCGCGCGGCTGCGCACGGCCGCCGACTGGGGCCCCCTCCTCGCGAACGTCGACGCCGTCGTGAACGCGGCCGGCGCGTTGCAGGAAGGCCCGCGGGACGACCTCGAGCGCCTCCATCACGTCGCCATCGCCTCGCTCGCCGAGGCGTGCGCGGCCGCGGGCGCGATCCGCCTCGTGCAGGTTTCCGCGCCCGGCGCGCGAACCGACGCCACGACGGACTTCATGCGCACGAAGGCGCGGGCCGAGGCAGCCATCCGGCGAAGCGGCGGCGACTGGGTGATCCTGCGCCCCGGCCTCGTGCTCGGGGCCCAGGCCTGGGGCGGCTCGGCGCTGCTTCGCACGCTCGCGGCCTTTCCGCTCGTGCAGCCGATCGCCCTGCCGGACAAGCGCGTGCAGTGCGTCGCCCTCGACGACGTGGCCCGCGTCGTTCTCGAGGCCGTCGAGGGCTCGCTCGGCTCGCGAACCGAGTTCGACCTCGTGGAGAACGCGCCCCACCGGCTGCGCGAGGTGGTGGCGAAGATCCGCGCGTGGCTGGGCGTGCCGCCGGCTCGCGCCGAGTTCGTCTTCCCGGAGGGACTCGTCGCCCTCGTGTCCCGCCTCGCCGACGCGCTGGGCCGCCTGGGCTGGCGCTCGCCGCTTCGCTCCACGGCCGTGCGCGCGCTCGAGGCCGAGGTGATCGGCGACCCCGCGCCCCTCGAAGCCCATCGCGGCCGCCCCCTCGCGAGCCTCGACGAGCTGCTCGCCGCCCGGCCCGCGGGCGCGCAGGAACGGGTGTTCGCGCGCCTGCAGCTCCTCCTGCCCGCGCTCGTCGCCACCCTCGCGGCGTTCTGGATCGCCTCCGGCCTCGTCGGGCTCGCGGACGTGGCGCGCGCGGCCCGCACCCTGCCCGAAAGCGCCGTGCCCGCCGCGATGGCGAAGGCGTTCGTCGTCACCGGCGCCCTCGTCGACATCGCGCTGGGGCTCGCGGTGCTCCGGCAACCGTGGGCGCGCGCCGCCTGCGGGGGCATGGTCGTCGTCTCCGGCTTCTACCTCGCCGCCGGAACGGTGCTCACGCCCGGCCTCTGGCTCGATCCGCTCGGCCCCTTCGTGAAGGTCGTGCCGGCCGCCCTCGCCGCCGTCGTCGCGGCCGTCTTGCTGGAGGAACGCTGATGCTCGAGCTGCTGCGCTGGCTGCACGTGATCGGCGCCGCGGTGCTGCTCGGCACCGGCGCCGGCATCGCGTTCTTCCTGCTGATGGCGCACCGCACGAACGACGCGAAGATCGTGGCGCACACCGCCGGCGTCGTGGTGATCGCCGACTTCGTCTTCACCGCCACCGCCGTGGTCGCGCAGCCCGTCACCGGCCTAGCGCTGGCGCACCTCGTCGGCTGGCCCGTCCTGTCGGGCTGGGTCGCGCTCTCCCTGGCGCTCTACGTCCTCACGGGCCTGTGCTGGCTGCCCGTGGTCGCGCTCCAGTTGCGCATGCGCGATCTCGCCCGGCAGGCCGCGCGGGAAGGCGCGCCGCTGCCCGCCGCGTACCACGCCCTCTTCCGCCGCTGGTTCCTGCTCGGCATCCCCGCCTTCGCCGCGGTGCTCGCCATCGTGTGGCTGATGGTTGCAAAGCCTTCTCTCGCGATTCATTGACACGTCGCCCCGTGGCCCTACACTCATGGGGAGTCGCCGCCCACGGCGCCAGGTCCCACCACCGGAGGAAAAATTGAACCGTAACCCGCTTCGCCGCGCGCTCGTCGCCGCGGCCCTCGTCGCGCTCGCGCTGCCCACCGCCGCCCTGGCGCAGTCCTTCCCCACCCGCGCCATCAAGATCATCGTGCCCCTCGCGGCCGGCGGCACCGGCGACACGCTCGCCCGCACCGTCGCCGAGGCGATGTCGAAGGAACTGGGCCAGCCCGTGGTCATCGAGAACAAGCCCGGCGCGGGCGGCCTCGTGGGCGCGGAAGCCGCGCTCCAGGCGCCGGCCGACGGCTACACGCTCATCGCCGTGAGCCCCTCGCACATCATCAATCCGCTCATGCACGCGGACAAGAAGACGTACGACCCGCTGCGCAGCTTCGAGCCGGTCACCGTCATCGCCAACACCCACCAGATGATCGTCGCGCACCCCTCGGCGGGCGTGAAGAACATGGCCGAGCTCATCGACTACGCGAAGAAGAACCCCGGCAAGCTCAACTACGGCTCGGCGGGCACGGGCTCGGCCACGCACCTCAACATGGAGATGGTGCTCGCGATGGCGGGCATCGACATCGTGCACGTGCCCTACAAGGGGTCCACGCAGGCCCGCCAGGACGTGCTCGCGGGTCAGGTGCAGCTCGCCTCCGACGGCCTGCTGCCGCTGCAGCCGCTCATCAAGGACGGGCGCCTCGTCGCCATCGGCCTCATGAGCAGCAAGCGCGCGCAGAGCAACCCCGAGATCCCCACGATCGGCGAGACGGTCAAGGGTTACGCCTCGGACACCTGGTACGGCCTGCTCGTGCCCGCCGGCGTCCCGAAGGACGTGATCGCGAAGCTCAACGCCGCGGCGGTGAAGGGCCTCACCCAGCCGGCCACGAAGGACCGGTTCCAGAAGCTCGGCGCCGACACCGTGGGCAACTCGCCCGAGGAGTTCCGCGCCCTCCTCGAATCGGACCACAAGACCTGGTCGAAGGTCGTGAAGGACCTCGCCGGGAAGCTCAAGTGAGGCCACGCGCCACCACGCGGCTGCGGGAGCTCATCGCGCGCGGCCCCACGCTGTACGTCCCGGGCTGCTACAACGCGATGAGCGCCAAGGTGCTCGCCGACGCGGGCTTCGAGGCGATCTACATGACGGGCTACGGCACGTCCCTTTCCCTCACCGGCTACCCGGACGTGGGCCTCACCACGATGGGCGAAATGGTGGCGAACGCGCGCTACATCGCCGAGGCTTCCGGCCTGCCGCTCATCGCCGACGCCGACACCGGCTTCGGCAACGCCATCAACGTGATCCGCACCGTGCGCGAATACATCGGGGCGGGCGTCGCGGGCCTCCACCTGGAGGACCAGGTGAGCCCCAAGCGCTGCGGCCACGTGGCCGGCCGGCTGGTGATCCCGCTGGAGGAGGCCGTGGGCAAGATCCGCGCGGCCGCCGACACGCGCGACGAACTCGACCCGGATTTCGTCCTCGTCGCCCGCACGGACGCCCGCGGCGCCCATGGCGGGTCGCTGGACGAAGCCATCCGTCGCGTGAACGCCTACCTCGAGGCGGGCGCGGACCTCGCCTTCATCGAGGGCCCGACCTCGGTCGACGAGATCCACCGCATCCTGCGCGAGGTGAAGGGCCCGGTCTTCTACAACATGACGGGCGTCTCGCCGCGCTTCACGCTCGAGGAGATGCGCGCGATGGGCATCGCCGTGTGCATCTCGCCCAACGCCATGCTGCGCTCGGCCCTGGCCGCGATGCACGACCTGGCCGCGCAGATGAAGGCCGAGGGCCCCCTCGCGGAGACCCGCTTCATGGAGGGGTTCCGCAAGCACCCGCTCGCCGACCTGCACACCTTCGCCGGCTTCGACCGGGTGCGCGCCTGGGAGCGCGAGTACCTCGGCGAGGAGGCGATGGCCAAGTACGCGGGCAGCGTGGGGCACCAGCCGAAGTAGCCGTGGGCCGCACCCTCTACGAGAAGATCTGGGATGCGCACGCCGTCGCCGGCGGGCCGGGCGGGCGCACGCTCCTCGCCATCGACCGGCACCTCGTGCACGAGGGCAGCTTCCACGCCTTCGAGTCCCTGCGTGCCGCCGGCCGCGCGGTGCGCCGGCCGGATCTCACCTTCGCCATGCCCGACCACTACGTGCCGACGCGCGATCGCGATCCGATCGCGCACCCGGAACTCAAGGACAAGGTCGATACCCTCTCGGCCAACGCGGCCCGCGCGCGCATCGCGATCTTTCCCGTCGGCGACGCGCGGCAGGGCATCGTCCACGTGGTCGGGCCCGAGCAGGGCATCACGCAGCCCGGCCTCACGCTCGTCTGCGGCGATTCCCACACCGCCACGCACGGGGCGCTGGGGGCCCTCGCCTTCGGCATCGGCGCCTCCGAGGTGGCGCACGTCCTCGCCACGCAGGCGCTGTGGCAGGCGAAATCGCGCACGATGCGCGTGCGCGTCGAAGGCGCGCTGCCGGAGGGCGTCTTCGCCAAGGACGTGATCCTCGCCCTCATCGCCCGCATCGGCGCGCAAGGCGGCACCGGGCACACGATCGAGTACGCCGGTTCCACCATCCGCTCGCTGTCGATGGAGGGGCGCATGACGGTATGCAACATGTCGATCGAGGCGGGCGCGCGGGCGGGGCTCGTGGCGCCGGACGACACGACCTTCGCCTGGCTGCGCGGGCGGCCGTACGCGCCGCGCGAGGACGAATGGGACGCCGCGCTCGCGCGCTGGCGCCCGCTGGCCACCGACGACGACGCGGCCTTCGACGCGGAAGTCGCGCTCGAGGCGGGCACCCTCGAGCCCAGGGTCACCTGGGGAACGAGCCCCGAGCACGGCGCGGGCATCTCCGGGGTCGTGCCGGAGCCCGCGGACGAAAAGGATGCCTCGCGCCGCGAAAGCCTCGGGAAGGCGCTGCGCTACATGGACCTCGCGCCCGGCCGGCGCCTCGAGGGAATCCCCATCCAGCGCGTCTTCATCGGCTCGTGCACCAACAGCCGGCTGGAGGACCTTCGCGCCGCCGCCCGCGTGGTGCGCGGCCGCAGGGCCGTGGTGCCCGCCCTCGTGGTGCCGGGATCGGGCCTCGTGAAGCGCGCGGCCGAGGCCGAGGGGCTCGATCGCGTGTTCCTCGAGGCGGGCTTCGACTGGCGCGAGGCGGGCTGCTCCATGTGCGTCGGGATGAACGGCGATCTCGTGGCGGCCGGCGAGCGTTGCGCCTCCACCTCGAACCGCAACTTCGAGGGGCGGCAGGGCCAGGGCGCGCGCACGCACCTCATGAGTCCGGCCATGGCCGCGGCGGCGGCCGTCACGGGCGCCATCACCGACGTGCGGAGGATTTCGGGGGCATGAAACCCTTCACCACGCTCACCGCCGTCGCCGTGCCCCTCGACCTGGTGAACTGCGACACCGACCGCATCGTGCCCGCGCGCTTCCTGCGCCAGCCGCGGTCGGCGGGCTACGGGAACTTCCTCTTCCACGACCTGCGCGAGGCCGATCCGGATTTCGTGCTGGACCGCCCGCCTACCGCGGCGCGGGTATCCTCGTCGCCGCGGAGAACTTCGGCTGCGGCTCCTCGCGCGAAGCCGCCGTGTGGGCGCTGGCCGGGGCGGGCCTGGCGGCCTGGATCGCCCCCTCGTTCGGCGACATCTTCCTCGAGAACAGCTTCAAGAACGGCATCGCGGCCCTCGTCCTTCCGCCCGCGCGGGTCGCCGAGCTTCGCGCGCAGCTCGTCGCGAATCCGGGCGCCTCGGTCGGCATCGACCTGCCCGCGCAGACCGTGCGCTTCCCCGACGGCAGCCTGGAGCCCTTCGACGTGGACGCCTTCCGCAAGGCCTGCCTGCTGGAGGGCGTCGACGAGATCGACCTCACGCTCAAGCACGAAGGGGCGATCACCGCCTGGGAAGCCCGGCGAGGCGCGCAAATGCCCTGGCTGTCGAGAGAGCCCGGCTCCGGCTAGCGCGGCTCGGCGCCGGCGGGGGCCGGATACCGGGCATCGAGCGCGGCCACCAGGTTCCCCAGGCGCTTGTCGAAGGCCGCGAGTCGCTCGTCCATCACGCCTCCCGGGCGAAGCTCGCGGATGGCGAGCTCGAGCGCCATGGCGTCGGCCTGCAGGTCCACCGCGCCCAGCGTCGCCGCCGCGCCCTTCACCGTGTGGGCGCGCCGTTCGGCGTCGGCCCGCTCGCCGCGCTCGAGGTGGGCGCGAATGGCGAGGGCGCAATCGCGCTCCTGGTTCGCGAAGCGCCGGAGCAGCGACCGGTAGCGCGGCGCGTTGCCCAGGACGCGCGAGAGCCCCTGGGCCGCATCGAGACCGGGGATGTCGAGGGGCACCGCCTCGTCGGGTGCCTCCCCCGGGGTCGCCGCGGGCGAAGGCTCGCCCCACACGCCCGAGGGCAGCCAGCGCTCCAGCATCCGGTCGAGCGCGGCCGGATCGATCGGCTTCGGGATGTAGTCGTTCATGCCGGCCGCGAGACATCGCGCCTGGTCCTGGCGCATGACGTTGGCGGTCATCGCGACGATCGGGACCGCGGCGAACCGCGCCTCGGGCAGCCGGCGGATCGCCTGCGTCGCGTCGATGCCGTCCATCACGGGCATCTGCATGTCCATGAAGACGAGGTCGTAGGCCGCCTGTTGCGCCAGGCGCAGGGCCGCCTGGCCGTTCGCCGCCACGTCCACGCGGTGGCCGAGCTGCTCCAGCATGTCGCGCGCCACCTCCTGGTTGAGTTCGTTGTCCTCCGCCACGAGGATGCGGGCGCGCCGGGACCGCACCGGGGCCATGCCGGCGGGAACCGGCGACGACGGCAGCCGATCGCCCTGCAGGAGTTGCACCGACGCGTTGAACAGGACCGAGGCGCTCACCGGCTTCATGAGGAAGTCCTCGATGCCCACCTCGTTCGCCTCCTTGATGAGCTCCTCGCGGCCGTAGGCCGTCACCATGACCCGGTGCGGGGGGCTCTCGAGGCCCAGCGCGCCGATGGCCCGCGCCGCCGCCATGCCGTCCATTCCCGGCATGCGCCAGTCGAGGTAGACGATGGCGTAGGGGTTCCTCGCGGCGTCGGCCTGGCGCACGGCCTCGACGGCCTCCTCGCCGCTCGCGCTCACGCTCACGTCGAAGCTCATGGCGGCGAGCATGTCGCGCATGACGATGCGCGCCGCGTCGTTGTCGTCCACGACGAGCACGCGGCGGCCCCCCAGGTCCGGCCTGAGGACGCGCGCCTTCGGCTTGCTGCTGCCCAGGCCCGCGCGGATCGTGAACCAGAAGGCGCTGCCGCGGCCGGTTTCCGAATCCACCCCGATGTCGCCTTCCATCAGCTCGACGAGCCGCTTGGCGATCACGAGCCCCAGCCCCGTGCCGCCGTACTTGCGGGTGGTGGAGGCGTCGCCCTGCTCGAAGCTCCGGAAGAGCTTCGCCTTCTGCAGCGCCGTGAGGCCGATGCCCGTGTCGCGCACGGTGAAGCGCACCACGGCGTGGCGCTCGTCGCGGCTTTCGAGACGGCCGGAAATGACGACCTCGCCGCGTTCGGTGAACTTCACCGCGTTGGCGCCGAGGTTGAGCAGCACCTGCTCCAGGCGAAGCGCGTCGCCCACGAGCTGGCGCGGCACTTCCGGCGCGAGATCCATCACGAATTCCAGGCCCTTGGCGCCCGCGCGGTCGGCGAGCAGCACGCCCACGTGGTCGGCCACCTTCTCGAGGTCGAACTCGGCGTGCTCGAGCGCGAGGCGCCCGGCCTCGATCTTCGAGAGGTCCAGGATGTCGCTGATGATGCCCAGCAGGTGCCCCCCGGCGCCCTGGATCTTCTGCAGGTAGTCGCGCTGGCGCGGCGTGAGCTCCGTGCCCAGGGCGAGATGGCTCATGCCGATGATGGCGTTCATCGGCGTGCGGATCTCGTGGCTCATGTTGGCGAGGAAGGTGCTCTTCGCCTGGTTGGCCGATTCGGCCGCGAGCTTGGCCATGGAAAGCTCCGCGGTGCGCTGCTCGACGAGGTCCTCGAGCCGGTGGCGGTAACGCTCGAGTTCGCCGTGCTCGCGCTTGCGGTCCGTGATGTCGCGCCAGACGACGTGCAGCAGGCGGCGCTCGCCGAAGGAAATCGCGGTGATCAGCACCTCGGCGTGGAAATGCTCGCCGTCCGCGCGCACGTGCTCCCACTCGAACTCGACGGCGCCCTTCTCGAAGGCCTCCGCCATGAGTTCCTCCGATCGCTCCCGGCTGGCGCGCCCGTCCGGCTGGAGCAGGGGCGAGATGCCCGTCGGCGTGAGCCCCAGGAAGCTCTCGCGGCCCGCCACGCGCAGCATGTCGACGGCCGCCGCGTTCGCGTCGACGAACCGCCCGTCCTCGATGATCGTCAGGGCTTCCTTGCTCTCCTCGAAGAGGCGGCGGAAGCGCTCTTCGCTCTCGCGCAGGCGCGCATCGGCCTCGCGGCGTGCCGTGATGTCCTGCACGGTGGCGATCACGCGGGCCGGACGGCCGTCGGCGTCCTTCAACAGGCGCACGTTCACGATCGCGTGGCCCTGCGACCCATTGCGCCGCACGAAGCGCCTTTCGACGACCTGGCTTTCCCGGTCGCCCTTGAGGAGCGCGAGCAGGTCCGCCAGGTCCGCGGCCACCTCGTCCGCCGGCGCCAGGTCCTGCCAGGTCTTCGATTCCATTTCCTCCCGCGAGTACTCGAAGATCTCCGCGAAGCGATCGTTGAACTGGATCCATCGCCGGCTGGCCGCGTCGGTGATCGCCATGCCGATGAAGGGCAGGTCGTAGAAGTTGCGCAGCAGCTGGTCGGCGCGGGCGCGCTCCTCGCGCAGCTCCAGCTCCCGGATGCGCCCGTGCTGACGCCAGGCCTGCCAGGCGGCGTACACGATCGCCGTGCCGGCGACGAGGGCCGCCCCGAGCACCCACCACAGGGTGGACCACACCGAGGCGAGCACCTCCGCGCGCTCGACGTGGGTGACGATGCGCCAGTCCGTTCCCGCGACGGGACGGTAGGCCGCCAGGACGGCCACGCCATCGAGTCGGGTCCCGTGCATCCGCCCGGGCATGTCCGATTGCACCGCCACGGCGGCCGGCAGGTCCGCCGAATCGACGGGCGCCGACAGCGCGAGCGCGGTGTCCTTGCGGTACCGGATGTTGTTCAGGTAACGCACGATGTCGCCTTCGCGGCGCACCAGCACGCTCTCGGCCGTCTCGCTCGACGTGGGCCAGCGCTCGATGGTCGGAAAGAGGAAGGCTCTCGGGTCGGCGTGCAGGACGACGGCCGCGATGGCGCGCTCGTCCCCGACGATGGGCACGAACCAGTCCATGTGGAACTCGCCCGCCTCGTCGCTGTAGATGTCGGTGTGCAGGATCGCGCGCTCCGCGAGCGCGCGCCGCAGGAATCCTCCGGCCGTGGCATTGAGCGACCGATGGGCGCCGAGGGCCATCCGGACGGCGCCCTGCGCGTCGACGAGGATCACGTCGTCGTAGCCGTAGGCCTCGCGCAGGATGTCGAGGCGCCCCCGGATGATGCGGCTGTCGTCGGGGTCCCCCGGGTTCGCCAGGTAGCGGCCGACGCGAAGGGCGAGGTTCTCGGAACCCCTGAGCGCCATGCCGTCGCCCCGGCGCTCCTTCAGCCAGTTCTCGATCTGCTCGGCCTTCAGCCGCGCGACGCCGTCCAGGTCGCGAAACGCGTCCTCCTCGACCACCCGCGATTGCAGGTGGACATAGGTGAGGCCGACGAGCGGCACGAAGACCGCCACGGCCAGGGCCAGCGGGGCAATGCGCTTGAGCATCGGGGCGCGAGCGCGTGCGGGCTCTCGGGTGGGCTTTGACGGACCAGAATAACCCGCACCGGCAAGCCCCGATGCTGTCCTAGCTCAAATCCCCGGGGCGGGCACGAGCTTCCAGAGCGAGACCACCTCGGCGGCCCGGGCGGCGTGCAGGGGGTCGGCCTTGTCGGCGGCCTTGGGGTGCTTGGGCGCGGCCTGGGTGCGCTCCTTCACGACCAGGCCGGCCTTCGCGATGCGGTCGGCCAGTTCGCCCTCGGCCCGCAGGCCCAGGCGCTCGGCCAGGTCCGACAGGATGAGCCAGCCCTCCCCGCCGGGAACCAGGTGCTCCGCCAGGCCCGCGAGGAAGCCCTGGAGCATGTGGCTTTCCGGGTCGTAGATGCCCTTTTCGAGGGGCGTCGAGGGCCGGGCGGGAAGCCAGGGCGGATTGCAGACGACGAGGCCGGCCTTGCCTTCGGGGTACAGGTCGGCCTCGACCACCTCGACACGCTCCGCCAGCCCCATGCGCGCGACGTTCTCCCGCGCGCAGGCGAGCGAGCGGGGATCGATGTCCGTGGCGACGATCCTCGCGATACCGGCGTGCCGCGCCAGCATGGCGGCCAGCACGCCCGTGCCCGTGCCGATGTCGAAGGCGACGCCCTTCTCCTTCGCCGCCGCCGGAAACGTGGCCTTGGCGATGAGGTCGAGGTATTCGCTTCGCGTGGGGGTGAAGACGCCGTAATGCGGATGGATGCGCCCGCCGAGCCCGGGCACTTCCAGGCCCTTGGTGCGCCACTCGTGGGCGCCGATGACGCCCATCAGCTCGCGCAGCGCCACCACCGTCTGCCCGCCGTCCGAGACGCCCCACGCTTCCGTGCAGGCGGCCTTCACGTCCTGCGCCCGCGGCAGCTTGATGTAGTAGTCGTCCTCCAGCTGGACGAGGAGCATGCCGAGCAGGCGCGCCTTCTGCGCCTGCGCCTGGCGGTGCAGGTGGAACGCCTGCCCGGGCGTCGTGCCTTCCTCGCGCTTCGCGCGCGACTTGCGGGCCCGGTAGTCCACGCGCTTCGCCATGGCGGCGAGCATGTGCCGCGCGCTCGGGAAATCGCCGCGCCACAGCAGCGCCGTGCCCTGGCCCGCGAGGCCGTAGGCGTCGTCGGGGCGGATCGTGTCGTCCACGATGGCCATCTGCTTCGGGGCCGGCATGCCGCTTTCGGATTGCCAGCGCGCGGTGCGCTCGGTTTCGTTCTCGATCCAGTCGATGCGGTCCAAGGGCTAGAGCTCCGTGTATTTCTTCGCGGTGCCGCGGGCCTTGTCGACCGGGTACTTCTTTTCGTTGGCGATCATTTTCTCGTGGGCGGCGGCGATGGGGTCGATGCCGAGCTGGTCGGCGAGGCGGATGAGGTAGAGGAGCACGTCCGCGATCTCTTCCCGGACGGCCTGCTTCGCGTCCGCGGGAAGGTCGCGGCTCTGCGCCTCGGTGAGCCACTGGAATTGCTCGAGCAATTCCGACGATTCCACCGCGAGGGCCATGGCGAGGTTCTTCGGGGAGTGGAACTGGTCCCAGTCGCGGGCGGAGGCGAAAGCCCTCTGCTGGTCGCGAAGCGATTCGAGCGGGGTCGGCACGGCGGGTTCTCCGTCAAGTCCGGCCCCGATGCGGGACGGACACTCGACATAATGCCGTAAAGTTCGCTCCGCCCCCCGCACGAGGACCCCGGCTTGCCCCCCGAAGCCCCGCCACCGCCCCGCGAATCGCCCCGCCGCCAGGTGGGGTGTGGGAGGCGCTTTCGGTCTGCGTGGGCATGGTGATCGGCGCGGGGATCTTCCGCTCGCCCTCGCTCGTCGCGGCGAACACGGGCTCCGACGCGGCGATGATGCTGGCCTGGGCATTCGGCGGCGCGATGTCGCTCGCCGGGGCGCTCTGCTACGCGGAGATGGCGGCCGCGTTCCCGGACGCCGGCGGCGACTACCACTTCCTCACGCGGGCCTACGGGCGGCGCGCGGGCTTTCTCTTCGCCTGGTCGCGCTTCGCCGTGATCCACACGGGGTCCATGGCCATGCTCGCGTTCGTGCTGGGCGACTACCTCGGCTCGATGCTCCCGCTGGGCGAGCTCGGCAGCCCGGTCGTCGCGATGCTCGCCGTGGTGGCGATCGCGGCCGTGAACCTCGCGGGCCTGCGCGCCGGGCTCGGGACGCAACTCGCGCTCATGGTCGCCGTCGTCGCGGGCCTCTTCGCGGTGGGCCTCGCGGGCGTGGTGCTCGCCCTGCAGGGGCGCCGCGCCGCTGGCGCCATCCCCGTCCGCGCCCTCCGCCGCGCATATCGGCACCGCCCTCGTGTTCGTGTTCCTCGCCTACGGCGGCTGGAGCGATGCGGCGACGCTCTCGGCCGAGATGCGCGACCCGCAGCGCGGCATGACGCGCGCCCTCGTGGCCGGCATGGCATTGGTGACGGCGCTCTACCTCGTCGCCAACTGGGCCTACGTGCGCGGGCTCGGCCTCGCCGGCGTCGCCGCGAGCCGGGCGCCGGCCTCGGATCTCGTCCTCATCGCCTTCGGCCCGGCGGGGCAGGCGGCGATCGTGGCCGTGGTGGCGGTGACCGCGATCACGTCGATGAACGCGATCCTCATCGCGGGGGCGCGCACCACCTACGCCGCCGCGCGCGACACCGGCAGGCTCGGCGCGCTGGGCGAGTGGCACGTCGCCCGGGGCACGCCGGCGCGGGCGCTGGTGGCGCTGTCGGCGGTCACGCTCGTCCTCGTGGCCCTGGGCACCTGGACGCGAAGCGGATTCTCGACGATGGTCGACTTCCTCTCCCCGGTGTACTGGTTCTTCCTCACCCTGAGCGGCGCGGCGGTCATCGTCCTGCGGCGCCGCTTTCCCGAAGCGCCGCGGCCCTTTCGCGTGCCGCTCTATCCGTGGCTGCCTCTCGCGTTCATCGCCACCAGCGCCTACATGGCCTACGCGAGCGTCGCCTTCGTGCACGTGGGCACCATCGCCGGGGTGGCCGTGCTGGCCGCGGGCCTCGCGCTGCTGGCGGTGCTGGAGCGCCGCCGCAGCCGGGGGCGGTAGACTGCCGCGAACGACCTCGCAAAGGAAGCGCCGATGGGCAATCGAGACTGGGTGGCCGAAGCCGTGCGCCGCATCGAGGCGGATTTCAACCGCTCGGCGGACACGCATCTCTTCCCGATGCGCCTCGCCGCCTGGCCGGGCGTCGACATCTACCTGAAGGACGAATCGAGCCATCCCACCGGCAGCCTCAAGCACCGGCTCGCGCGCTCGCTCTTCCTCTATTCGCTGTGCAACGGCTGGCTGCGCGAAGGCAGCACGGTGGTGGAATCCTCGTCGGGCTCGACGGCGGTGTCGGAGGCGTACTTCGCCCGCCTGCTGGGGCTGCCGTTCGTCGCGGTGATGCCGGTGACGACCTCGCCCGAGAAGATCGCCGCCATCCAGTTCTACGGCGGGCGCTGCCACCTGGTCGAGGACCCGCAGGCCGTGTACGCCGAATCGGAACGGCTCGCGAAGGAACTCGACGGCCACTACATGGACCAGTTCACCTACGCCGAGCGCGCCACGGACTGGCGCAGCAACAACAACATCGCCGAGTCGATGTTCGCGCAGATGCGGAAGGAACGCCATCCGGTGCCGCGGTGGATCGTGTGCAGCGCCGGGACGGGCGGCACCACGGCCACCATCGGGCGGTTCATCCGCTACCGCTGCCTTTCGACGCGCGTGTGCGTCGCGGACCCGGAGAATTCCGTCTTCTTCGACGCCTTCGCCACGGGGGACTGCTCGCTGCGCATCGCGGGCAATTCCCTGATCGAGGGCATCGGGCGCCCGCGCGTGGAACGCTCGTTCCTGCCGGGCATCGTGGACGGCATGCTCAAGGTGCCGGACATCGCCTCGATCGCGGCCATCCGCTACCTCGAGCGCGTGCTCGGGCGGCGCTGCGGCGGCTCCACGGGCACCAATTTCATCGCCACGCTGCACCTGGCGGAGCGCCTGCACGCGGCGGGCGAGGCCGGCTCCATCGCCACCATCCTGTGCGACGGCGGCGAGCGGTACGGGCACAGCTACTACGACGACGCGTGGCTCGCCGCCCGGGGCTTCGACATCGCACCGGCCGTCGAGGCCGTGGCCGCCTGGGCCGAGGCGGGGATTTCGCCCGGCTGGACCCTCGCCGCCGCCGGCGCCGCGTGACCGGGCCCGCATCACGCATCGGGTACCATGGCGTTCGCGCCTTCCGGCGCGAACCTCCAGAACAATTCCGCGCACCCCGCCTTACGCAGAAGGAAACCCCATGAACGCATCCAGCGGCGGCTCCGGCGACGACATGCCGGATTTCTCCAACGTCCAGAGCGGCGCCTCCAGCACGGCCAAGGCCGAGGCGCCCGCTTTCGAGACCTACACCATCCAGGCCGGCGACAGCCTGTCGAAGATCGCGAAGCTGAAGCTCGGCAACGCGAACGCCTGGCCGAAGATCCACGAGGCCAACAAGGACACGATCAAGGACCCGAACAAGATCTTCCCGGGCCAGGTCATCAAGATCCCCCTCACGAAAGGCTGACCCCATGAAAAACCCCGTCATCGCGACCCTGCTGGTCGCCGCGCTCGCCGGCTTCGGCCTCTCCGGCTGCGGCAAGAAGGAACAACCCGCCCCGCCCCCCGCCGCGGCCCCCGCCCCGGCACCGGCACCGGCCCCCGCGCCCGAAGTGAAGCCCGTCTCCGTGAAGGGCGTCACCCTGGGCAATGCGCTCGGGGACGACAAGAAGGTCGCCGCGCCGCTCGAGACCTTCGCCCCGAAGGACACGATCTACGCGTCCATCGAGACCGAGGGCAAGGGCAAGGCCGCGCTCAAGGCCGTGTGGACGTTCAAGAAGGGCGACAAGACCGCCACGGTGAGCGACACCTCGCAGGACATCGACGCCGCCGGCCCCGCCGTCACGGAGTTCCACATCGCCAAGCCCGACGGCTGGCCCGCCGGCACGTACGAGGTGGAAATCTTCCTGAACGGCGCTTCGGCCGGGAAGAAGGCCTTCGCCGTGAAGTAGGGGCGACGCGTCCGCGGCACCCGAAAGGGCCCCTTCGCGGGGCCCTTTCTTCGTTCGCCCCCGACCTCGCCCCGCCGCACTATCCCCGAGGACAGGTGACTGCACCCGTCCCCAGCCGGTATCCTCCCGCCTCCCCCACCGATGGAGCCTTTCCCGTGACCTCCCGCCACCTGCTCGCCGCCCTCGCCCTCGTGCTGGCCCCGGCCCTTGCCGCCGCCCAGCCCCTCGACGGACGCCTCAAGAAGATCAAGGAATCGAAAACGATCGCGATCGCCCACCGGACGGACGCCGCGCCTTTCTCGTTCGTGAACGACAAGAAGGAGCCGATCGGCTACTCCGTCGACCTGTGCAAGCGCGTCGTGAACGCCCTCGGCGAGCAGATCGGCGTGCCGGACCTCAAGATCAAGTGGGTGGCCGTCACCACCGCGAACCGCTTCGACGCCGTCTCCAAGGGCGAGGCGGACCTGGAGTGCGGCTCGAGCTCCGTGACGCTCGGGCGCATGAAGCAGGTGGACTTCTCCAGCTTCATCTTCGTCGACAGCACCACGCTCCTCGTGCGCAAGGACGTGCCGGGCTCGACGCTCGGCGAGCTGGCCGGGAAGCGGATCGGCGTCGTGACGGGCACCACCAACGAGCGCGCCCTCGCCACCGCCACCAAGGACCGCATGGTGTCGGTCACCGTCGTGCCCCTCAAGTCGCGCGACGAGGGACTCGCGAAGCTGGAGGCCAAGGAGATCGACGCCTTCGCCGCCGACCGCATCCTGCTGATGGCGATGGCCGGCAAGGCGAAGGACGCGAAGAGCCTCGCCCTGCTGGACGACGACCTGTCCATCGAGGGTTACGCCATCGCGCTGCCGCGCGGCGACGCGGGCCTTCGCCTCGCGGTGAACAGCGGTCTTTCGAAGATCTACCGCGGCGCCGCCATCGGCGAAATCTACGGCGCCTGGTTCGGGAGCCTGGGCAAGCCGAGCAAGGTGCTGATCATGACCTACCTGTTCGGCGCGCTGCCGGAGTAGGGCGCCTCGCCCCGCCTGCCGGGGTCGGATCGGGCGGCGTATCCTTTTCCCATGCTCACGTTCCGCCAGCTCGCCGACCCCACCTCCTCCACGTACACGTACCTGCTCGCCGATCCGGCGAGCGCCCGGGCCGTGCTCGTCGACCCGGTGTTCGACCAGGTCCTGCGCGACGCGGCCCTCCTCGACGAGCTGGGCCTCACGCTCGTGGCGACCGTCGACACGCACGTGCACGCCGATCACGTCACCGGCGCCTGGCTCCACAAGCACCGGCGCGGAAGCCTCATCGCCGTGAGCGCCGCGAGCGGCGCCGAGGGCGCGGACCGCTACCTCGCGGACGGCGACACGATCGCGTTCGGTGCCCGGCACCTCGTCGCCCGCGCGACGCCGGGGCACACCGCGGGCTGCATGACGCTGGTGCTGGACGACGCGAGCCTCGCGATGACCGGCGACTGCCTGCTGGTCCGCGGCTGCGGCCGCACGGACTTCCAGCAGGGCAGCGCCCACGCGCTCTTCCGGTCCGTCCACGAGAAGATCTTCACGCTGCCCCCGGCGTGCCTGCTCTATCCCGGCCACGATTACCGGGGCCTCACGGTGACGAGCGTCGCCGAGGAGGCGCGCTACAACCCGCGCCTCGCGCGGGGCATTCGCGAGGAGGACTTCGCCGGCTACATGGCGCACCTGGGACTGCCGCATCCCCGGCAGATGGCGATCGCGGTGCCGGCCAACCTGCGCTGCGGACGCCCCGAGGGCCGCGAGGCGCCGACCGCCCCGTCGTGGGCGCCGCTCACGGTGACCTTCGCGGGCATCCCGGAGATCCAGCCGGCGGTGGTCGAGGAGATGCTCGGTGACGTGCAGGTCGTCGACGTGCGCGAGGCCGCCGAGTGGGACGGGCCGCTGGGCCACATCGCCGCGGCGAAGCGCGTGCCGCTGGGCGATCTCGCCGCCCGCGCCGCGGAGATCGACCGCGAAAGGCCCGTCGTGGCCGTCTGCCGGTCGGGCGCGCGCTCCGCGCAGGCCGTCGCCATCCTGCAGAAGGCCGGATTCCCCCGCGTGGCCAACATGGCGGGCGGCATGATCCGCTGGCGCGCGAGCGGACTGCCGGCCACCGGCGGGCAGGAATAGCGCCTCCGGTCCGGGGCGGTCTTCGCGGGGCCCTATAATGCGGGCCTGATCCCTGCTGCGCCTGCCCGCCGGCCCCCCGCCCGAATTGACTGATCGCTCCCCCGCCGCCGGCCACGAGCCTCCCCGCCGGCTGCTCCCCGTCCTCTACACCGGCGTCTTCATGGCCGCCCTCGACACGGCCATCATCGGCCCGGCGATCCCGGCCCTGCGCGCCGCGTTCGGGGTGGACAATCGCGTGGTGGGCCTCGTGATGGTGGTGTTCATCCTTTTCTCGCTCACCAGCACGGCGCTCATGGCGAACCTGAGCGACCGCCACGGCCGCCGGCCCGTGTACCTCTTCAGCGTCGGCATCTTCGCGGCCGGCTCGCTCCTCATCGCGCTCTCGCCGTCCTTCTGGCTGATCCTCGTGGGCCGCGCGATGCAGGGCATCGGCGGGGGCGGCATCGTGCCCTCGGCGGCGGCGGTGATCGGCGATGTCGTGCCCGTCGAGCAGCAGGGCAAGGCGCTCGGGATGCTGGGCGCGATCTACGGCATGGCGTTCTTCCTGGGGCCGCCGCTCGCGGCCGCGGTGATGATCGTGTCGAGCTGGCATTGGATCTTCCTGCTCAACCTGCCCATCGCCGCCGCGATCCTCTTCCTGGGCCTTCGCGTGCTGCCGCGGCGCGAGCGCCGCCACGAGCTGCCGGCGCTGGACCTCGCGGGCATCGTGGCGGTGTTCGGCCTGCTCACGCTCGTCGTGTTCGGCATCACGCGGGTGGTGGACACCTTCACCGGCATCGCCCTGTGGCCGTACTTCCTGCTGGCGGCCGCGGTGGCGGTGATCCTCGTGATCCGCATCGAGCGGCGCGCGGCCATGCCGATGATTCCCCTGAAGCTCTTCCGCAACCGCCAGCTCGCCCTCACCTACACGCTCGCCACCGGCGGCGGGTTCGGCATGGGCAGCGTCGTGTTCCTCACCTCCATCGCCACCTTTGCGTACGGGCTCACGCCGCAGGCCGCGGGCTTCGCGCTGCTGCCGCTCGTGGCCGGGTCGATGGTCGGCTCGATGGCGGGCGGGCGCCTGCTCAACCGCCTGGGCTCGCGCACGCTGCTCCTCGTGGGGTTCGCGCTCATGGGGCTGGGCTACGCGGGCGCGTCCGTGACGCAGTTCGGACTGCCCGGGTTCCTGGTGGCCACCGTGCCGGCCGGCATCGGCCTGGGCGTCATCGTCGGCGGCGCGCTTCGCGCCATCGCCATGGCCGAGGCGCCCGCACAGCTGCGCGGCACCGGGCAGGGGCTCGTGAACGTGTTCAACGGCGTGGGCACCCTCACCTCGGCCGCGTTGATCAGCGCCATCGCCGATTTCCGCGGCGGCGGCGCGGCGGGCTTCAGCGTGGCCTACCTCGTCGTGGCCGGCGTGCTCGGCGCCATGCTGCTCGTCGCCCTCGGGCTTCGCGCCCACCGCCCCCGCGCCCCCGCCTGAGCGGCCTGCCTGGCGTAAGCTGGGCAGTGCCATGCTGAAGATGAACGCCCCAGCCGGCGCCCTCCTCGCCGGCCTCGGTCTCGGCCTCGCGGCCCCGGCGATGCCGGCCGGCGAACCCGTGCCCACCTTCGCGCAGCTCGAGGCATCCGGCGCCACCATCGGCCGCATCGTCGTGCGCAACGGGAACATCTTCGACACCGGCGATCCCGAAGAGGACAACTGGCTCTTCCGCACGGCCAACCGGCTGCACATCAACACGCGCGAGAGCGTCGTGCGCCAGTCGCTGCTCTTCGAAACGGGCGATCGCATCCGGGCCTCGCGCATGGAAGAGGCCGAACGCGTGCTGCGCGACTCGCGCAATTTCTCCGACGTGGAAGTGCGCGTGCTCGCCGTGAGGGACGGCGTGGCCGACATCGAGGTGCGCACGCGCGACGCGTGGTCCCTGGACCCGGGCTTCAGCTTCAGCCGCACCGGCGGCACCAACTCGTACAACATCAACCTGCGCGAGTACAACTTCCTGGGCACGGGCACGCAGCTCACCCTGGGCAAGACGAGCGACATCGACCGCAGCGGCAACGAGTTCGGGATCGCCAACGACCGCGCCTTCGGCACCTGGACGCGCCTCGCCTACGAGCGCGCCCGCAACGACGACGGCAGGCGCGAGGGCGTGACCGCGGTGCGCCCCTTCCACGCCCTGGACGCGCGCTGGTCCGCGGGCGCCACGTGGCTCCTCAACGACCGCATCGAGGCCAACTACGTGGCCGGCGACGTCCAGAGCGAATACCGGTACGAGGAAACGCGCGCGGAGGTCTTCGGCGGCTGGTCGGCAGGCCTTCGCGACGGGTTCGCCACGCGGTACACGGCGGGCCTGCGGCTGCAGGACGACGCGTACGCGATCGAGCCGGGCCGCACCGCCCCCGAGACCCTCGCGCCGGACCAGAAGCTCGCCTACCCGTTCGTCCGCGCGGAGATCGTCGAGGACCGCTACGAACGCACGACGAACCGCAACCAGGTGGGCAGGCCGGAGTACTTCGCGCTGGGCCTCGCGGCATCCCTCGACCTGGGCTACGCGAGCCGGTCCCTGGGCTCGAGCCGCGACGCGTGGGTCTACGCGGGCACGCTGGCCCGGGGCTTCGAACTCGCGGGCGAGCAGCGGATCCTCGCCTCGGCGGCCCTCGACGGCCAGTTCACCGACGGCCGCATCGACCGGCAGCATTTCGGGGGACGGGTGCAGTACTACCGGCCGCAAGGTCCGCGCTGGGTGTTCTACGCCTCCGCGTCGGGCGACGTCCTCACCCACCCCGGCCCGTCGGACACGCTCTGGCTGGGCGGCGACAACGGCCTTCGCGGCTATCCGCAGCGCTACCAGAGCGGCGAGCGGCGCGCCCTCTTCACGCTCGAGGAGCGTGCCCACTCGGACATCTACCTCTGGCGGCTCTTCCGGCTCGGCGCGGCGGCCTACGTCGACGTGGGGCGCGCCTGGGGCGGGCCGTACCAGAACCCGACGAACGGCGGCTGGCTCGCGAACCTCGGCGTGGGCCTCCGGATCTTCAACATCCGCTCGGCGTTCGCGAACGTGCTGCACGTGGACCTCGCCTTTCCGATGAATCCGGACTCGAAGGTGGACCGCGTGCAGTTCCTCGTGAAGACGCGCGCGAGCTTCTGAGGCGACGGCAGCCCGGGACGTACCGGAATCGCCCCGGCCCGCGCGGCCATCGCTACCCGCCCTCGCCGTCCCGATCCAGCCAGCGCAGGACGAGCGCGTAGAGCGCATCGGGATCGACCGGCTTCGCGATGAAGTCCACCATGCCCGCCTCGAGGCAGCGGGCGCGGTCTTCCGAAAAGGCATTGGCCGTCATGGCGATGATGGGCGCACCACCGGGCTGCGCGGCGCGAATGGCGCGCGTCGCCTCGAGGCCGTCCATGCGGGGCATCTGCATGTCCATGAGAATGATCCCGGGGTTGCCGGCCAGCGCCATCCGCACCGCCTCCTCGCCATCCCTCGCCGCGTGGACCGCCAGGTGCGCGTCCTCGAGGATCGCCCGGGCGACCTCGAGGTTGATGTCGTTGTCCTCCGCGACGAGCACGGGCCGGCCCGCGTGGCGCTCGCGCAGCCGCTGGAGCGCATCGCCGGTCGGCACGGCCGACGAATCCTCGTGCCGGCTCGCGTCGATGGCGAGGCGGGCCGTGAACCAGAAGCGGCTCCCGGCGCCCGGCGTGCTCTCGACGCCCACCTCGCCGCCCATGAGCGCCGCCAGCCGGCGGTTGATGGCGAGCCCCAGGCCCGTGCCGCCGAAGCGGCGGGTGGTGGAGGAGTCGGCCTGCGCGAAGCTCTCGAAGAGCCGATCCCTCGCCTCGGGGGCGATGCCGATGCCGGTGTCGCGCACGTCGAACCGCAGGAGCACCCGCTCGTCGCGCCGTTCCACGACGTCCACGCGAAAATCGATTCGCCCGCGCTCGGTGAATTTCACGGCGTTGTTGGCATAGTTGAGCAAAGCCTGCTGCAATCGAGTCTCGTCGCCGACGAGGCCTTCGGGCATCGGGCCGATCCGGCTGTCGACCGCGAGGCCCTTCTCCCGCGCGGCGCCTTCGATCATGGAGACGACGTTGGCCACCACCGACTCCACGGCGAGCGGCTTCGCCTCGATCTCGACCTTGCCGGCCTCGATCTTCGAGAGGTCGAGAATCGCGTTCAGGATCTCGAGCAGGTGGTCGGCCGCCGACTCGAGCTTGGCGAGCCGCGCCGCCTGCTCGGACGCGAGCCCCGAACGGCGAATCAAGTGTGCCATGCCGATGATTCCGGCCAGCGGCGTGCGGATCTCGTGGCTCATGTTGGCCAGGAAGCCGCTCTTGGCCGCGTTGGCGCTCTCGGCCGCCTGCTTCGCCTCCCGAAGCGCGACCTCGGCCCGCTTGAGGGCCGACACGTCGACGAAGGATACGATGATCCCGTCGTCCAGGCGCCGGCCGGCCACCATCAGGTCCAGCCGGCGGCCATCGGCGCATCGAACGCGTCGCTCGCGCAGGCGGAAGGTCCCGTCGCCCGAGCCCGTCTCCCGGATCGCCACCTCCCAGTCCTGCTGCGCCGCGGTTCGCTCGAGGGCATCCGGATAGGCGAGGTGCCACCACACCGTGAGCGAGTGCACCCGGTCGAGGGTGAGGCCGAAGAGGCTCGCGCACTGCGCGTTCGCCGATTCGATGCGCTCGCCGCGCACGTACGCCATCGCCACCGGCGAGGCGTCGAAGAGCGTGCGGAAGACGCGGTCGCGCTCGGCTTCGAGCGAGGCACCCCGCAGTTCGCCGATGCGCCGCTCGGCCACCCGACGCGCCGTGACGTCCCGCGACAGGACCATGGCCGTCGCCGGCCGGCCGTGCGTGCCGGCCTTGCGCGTGACCGAAAGCTCGAACCAATGGGGGCCGTCCAGCTCCAGCACGATCGTGCGACCGTAGTCGCTGCCCGCGTCGAGGCCGGCGCCGATCGCTTCCAGGACCGTCTCGGCCGCGGGGGCGGGCAGCACCTCCCGGACCCGTTGCCCGACCAGGTCCTGCCTGGGGGCGGCCAGCAGGTCCTCGCGGCTCGCGTAGGCGGCGAGGTACGTGCCCTCGGCGTCCATCTCGAAGAGCAGGTCCGGAATCGCCGCCAGCGTCGCCTTGAGGCTCTCGCGGCTTTCCTCCAGCGATCGCGTGGTGGCCTTCAGGTCGTCCAGGGCCCGGGTGAGGTCGCGCGTGCGCGCCTCCACGCGGCGCCGCAGGGCCAGGTTCCACGCGAGCAGCATCGCCGCCACGACCAGCACGGCCGCGGCAAGCGCGCCGCCATAGCGGGCGACCCGGCCCAGGTCGACGGGTACGCCGAACCACTTGTCGCGCAGGTCCGTGTCCTCCCGGGCATCGATCGACTGCGCGCCGCGCCGCACGAGCGCGAGCGTGGCGGTCTCGCCCTTGCGTACGGCCCGGTGGAACTGCCCGGTGTAAAGCGTGAAGCCCTTGCGGAACACCTCCTCCACCCCGAGGCGGTGGAAATAGAAGCCGGCCGGCCGCTCGTCGATGCAGAAGACCACCACCTCCTGCCGCCGCGCCGCCATGATGAGCGCCGTGTAGTCGGGGTAATGCACCAGCTCCGTCACGCCGCGGGCGCGAAGCTCGTCGATGCAGGCATCTCCCGACTGCACGCCCACCCTGAAGCCCATGAGGGTCTGGACGCTCCGTACGCCGGCGATCGAAGCGTGATGCCAGATGGCCACGGGCAAGTCGGCGTAGGGCTCGGTGAATTCGTAGAGCGGCTCGCGCGGCGCGGTGCGGAAGATCATGTCGATCACGTCCGCCTCGCCCGCGAGGACGCGCCGCTGCGCCTCGTCCCACTTCATCGCCTCGAGCTTCACCGGAATGCCGGTCTTGCGGGACCAGAGCGCCCACCAGTCCTCGAGGTAGCCCTGCACCGCGCCCTCCTGGTCGCGAAACAGGAAAGGCGGGTAGTTGTCGTCGGTGACGACGCGAAGGGTCCGGGGCTCGTCGGCCGCCGTGGCCACGGGCGCGATCGCACCCAACGCCGCCGCGAGGACGCAACGCAGGACGACCTGAAAGGCACGCCGCAGGAAGACGCACCCGCGCCGCGCGGAACCGGTTGCATCGAATCTCACGGAACCCATGGGCGCAGTTCCCGGCATCGAGCCCCCATTGGGCAATGGTGGCCGCGCCGATTCGTTGATGAGCCGCAAGAGTCCATGATAAACGCCTCTCAGGCGGCGCGACCGCACAGCCCGCAGGGGCATTCCACCCCGGTCAGCCTTGAAATTGCTACCCTTGTGCCACGTCCGACCGACACTTTCCTTGCCTTGAATTCGATCGCCTCCTTTTCATTCGACAACACCTTCGCGCGAAAGCTCGAGGGCTTCTACGTGCCGTGGCAGCCGGCCGCCGCGCCCGCGCCGCGCCTGCTGCACTTCGACCGGGCGCTCGCGGACGAGCTGGGCCTTCGCGTCGATGGCATGGACGAGGCCGCGCTCGCCGCCCTCTTCGCCGGCAACACGGTGCCCGAGGGGGCCTACCCCGTCGCGCAGGTCTACGCGGGCCACCAGTTCGGCGGCTTCTCGCCGCGCCTGGGCGACGGCCGGGCGCTGCTGCTGGGCGAAGTGATCGACCGGAAGGGAAATCGCCGCGACATCGCCTTCAAGGGGTCGGGCCGGACGCCCTTCGCCCGCAACGGCGACGGCAAGGCCGCCGTGGGGCCGATGCTGCGCGAGGTGCTGGTCGGCGAGGCCATGCACGCACTGGGCATCCCCACCACGCGCGCGCTCGCGGTCGCCGCCACGGGTGACACCGCGCAGCGCGAACGGCCGCTGCCCGGCGCGGTACTCACCCGCGTCGCGGCGAGCCACCTCCGCGTGGGCACCTTCCAGTACTTCGCCTCCCTCGGAATCGACGAGGACGTGCGGAAGCTCCTCGATTACACCGTCGCCCGGCACGACCCGGCCCTCGCGCGCTCCGCCAATCCCGCGCTCGGCCTGCTCGAGGCCGTCGTCGCCCGGCAGGCCGCCCTCATCGCGCAGTGGATGAACGCGGGTTTCATCCACGGCGTGATGAACACCGACAACATGACGATCTCGGGCGAGACCATCGACTACGGCCCCTGCGCGTTCATGGAGGCGTTCGACCCGGCGGCGGTGTTCAGCTCCATCGACCAGCACGGCCGCTACGCGTACCGCAACCAGCCCGAGATCGCGCTGTGGAACCTGACGCGCCTGGCCGAATCGCTGCTGCCGCTCATCGATGAGGAAGCGGAGAAGTCCGTGGCGCTCGCGACCGAGGTGCTCAACACCTTCCCGGAGCGCTATCGCGGCCACCTGCTACGCGGGCAGCGGGCGAAGCTGGGGCTCGCGACGCAGGAAATCGACGATGCGTCGCTCGTGGAAGAGTGGCTCGCGCTGCTGCACGCGCAGAAGGTGGATTACACCCTCGCGTGGCGCCGGCTCGCCGATGCCGCGGCCGGTGACGAGGCGCCGCTGCGCGCGCTGTTCGCGAATGCGCAGTCGCCCGATTCGTGGCTGGCGCGGTGGAAGGCGCGCGGCGACCTCGAAGGCGGGACCGGATCGGATCGCGCGAAGGCGATGCGGCAGGTGAACCCCTTCGTGATCCCGCGCAACCATCGCGTGGAAGAAGCCCTCGCCGCGGCGCAGGACGAAAGCGATCTCGCGCCCTTCGAGAAGCTGCTGGCGGCGCTGAAGCGGCCCTTCGACGAGGATGGGGAGCAGGCGCCTTACGGCGAGCCCGCGCCGGTGGAAGTGACGGCCTGCTACAGGACGTTCTGCGGGACGTGATCTCTCGCGCCGGCTGTCAGGGCCAGTGCCCCGCGAAGTCGAAGGAGAGTCGGGGGTGGTGGCCGGGGGCGCTCGGTCAGTCGGCGGGCCGGGGGCAGAAAGGCGCGCGGCGGCCGGCGGGGCGGGGTGTGGGGGGAAGCCTCGGCTGGCCCCCCCTGAAAGCATTAATGAATAGCTTAACGGATCAGGCCCGCGAAGGGTTGAATGCCGCGCTGTAGACGAGGCTTATCCGGCTACGGGCTGGATCCGCAACGCGCCCGTCGCTTCCGCGATGACATCGAAATCGCGGTCGTCATGCAACAGCGCCAGCGAGTGCTCGATGGCCACCTGCGCGATCAGGCAATCGTTGCTGCTGCGGGGCGTGCGCCCCCGGCGCCGGCATTCCTGGTAGAGACGCGCCGCGCTCACGTGGCTCCCGACGGGGTCGCGGGGAATGAAGCACGCGAGTTCGGCCAGGTAGGCGAGCAGGGCATCGAATCGCCCGGGCGAGTCCGCGCCCTGCAGCACCTCCTGGATGACCAGGGGCGTGGTGGCGACGATCTCGTCCTCGGCCAGGAGCGCTTCCAGCGTCCCGACCTGCGGCGTTGCCCGTCCCCGGAGAAAGTCGATCCAGACGGAGGTATCGACCAGGACCATCAGGCGCCGCTGCGCACGCGCTTGTGGTCGTAGTCCTTGCGGATACCGCCGGTGCCCTTGAGCTCCAGCAGCCGCTTCTGCCGGCCCCCATGGACGAACCGGCGCAGCGCGATATCGACGGCCTCTCGCATCGTCGTCACGTTGGCGAGCTCCATGGCTTCGCGGACCAGTTCGTCGTCGAGAACGATGTTCGTGCGCACCATACACCTCCTGATGTGTATGGAAAGGATAGCACGGTGACACCGGGGGCCGGGGGCGAAAACCCCGGGACGGCGGGCAGGATTTCCCACCCGCCTCAGATGTGGCCCATCACCCGCTTCGGCCGGTACGGCGCCTCGAGCCGAGCCACTTCGTCCTTCGTGAGTTCGATGTCCGTCCCCTCGACGAGCGCCTCGAGTTCCTGCACGGTCTGCGGCCCGACGATGGGCGCCGTGACGCCGCCACCGGCGCCCAGGGGAGACACCAGCCAGGCACAGGCCACGTGCGCGCGGCTCACGCCCCGCGCGGCCGCCACCTCGCCCACGGCCCGCGCCACCTCGCGGTCCGGTTCTTCCGCGTAGTACTGGCGCCGGAGCGCGTCGTGGGCCTTGCGCACGCTGCCGACATCGCCGGTCGCATCGGGGTCTTCCGTGAGGAACCCGCGCGCGAGCGGGCTCCACGGGATGCAGCCCACGCCCTGGTCCCGCAACAGCGGCATCATCTCCCGCTCCTCCTCGCGGTAGGCGAGGTTGTAGTGGTTCTGCATCGAGACCCACTTCGTCCAGCCGTGCCGCTCGGCCACCTGCTGTGCCTTGGCGAACTGCCACGCCCACATGCTGGAAGCGCCGATGTAGCGCGCCTTGCCCGACTTCACCACGTCGTGCAGGGCCTCCATGAATTCCTCCACGGGCGTCGCGTAGTCCCAGCGGTGGATCTGGTAGAGGTCCACGTAGTCCATCTTCAGGCGCTGGAGCGAGGCGTCGATGGCCGCGAAGATGCGCTTTCGCGACAGGCCCTGCCGGTTGGGACGTTTCGCGAGGCCGAGGGACTTCGGATCCTGCCCCGAGGTGAAATCCATGGATACCGGGTTGTAGACCTTGGTCGCGATCACCATCTCGTCGCGGCAGCCGAACTCGCGCACGAACTTGCCGACGAGGATCTCCGATTCCCCGGCCGAATAGGTGTCGGCGGTGTCGAGGAAGTTCACGCCCAGCTCGATGGCGCGGCGCACGATCGGGCGCGCGGCTTCCTCGTCCAGGATCCACGGCCGCCATTGGGGCGACCCGTAGCTCATCATGCCCAGGCACAGGCGCGAGACCTGCACCCCCGTGCGGCCCAGCGTCGCGACCTTCATCGGGCGCCGCGGAAGGGGGAACGGCTGTCGTATTCCTTCGCCGCCGCCTCGAGGGTGAGGAAGACGGCGCTCTTCTCCACCAGCGCATCGAGCAGCTTCTCGAGCATCAGCATGCGATGCCCGCGCCCGATCACGTACGGGTGGCAGGTGTAGGTGAGCACGCCCCATTCCTCCGTGCGCCGCATGTACTCGAAATCGTCGCTCCAGTTCTCCAGCACCCCGCTCGCATTCATGAGCCCGGGCGTCACGCTCGTGGGCAGGCGCAGGAACTCGAAATGCGGGAAGTCGTCCAGCGACCAGCTGATGGGCATCTCGATGAGGGGGCTTTCGGGCCCGAACGCGATCGCGCGGTCCAGGTGCACCACGTCGCCGGTGCGCGCGCGGTAGGGCGAGTGGTCGTGCCCCATCATGCTGCTCTCGTAGAGGAAGCCGTACTTGAGGAGGAGCGGGAGCGTGACCGGGCTCAGGTCCCACGAGGGCGAGCGGTAGCCGCGGGGCTTCACGCCCGTGAGCTGCACGATGCGCTCCGTGCCGCGCACGAGCGTCGCTTCCTCTTCCTCCGGCTTCAGGCTCGCCGGCGGCACGTGCGTCCAGCCGTGGTGGCCCACCTCGTGCCCCTCGGCGACGATGCGCTCGCACAGGGCCGGGTAGGTGTCGATGATGACGCCCGGGATGAAGAACGAGGCGGGGATGCCGCGGCGCTTCAGCAGGTCGAGAATGCGGGGCAAGGCGACCGCGCCGAACTCGCCGCGCGAGACGGGCGTGGGGCTGGTGAGCCCCCGGGCCACGAGGCCGGACATGGCGTCGAAATCGAAGGTGATGCAGGCGATGTGGCGGGCCATGGGGCCTCCCTCAGGCGTTGGCGAGTGCGAGGATCGTGAGGGCCAGGGCCTGCGCGCGCGGGACGATGCTCTCCAGGTCGCACCATTCGCGATCGGTATGGACGTGGCCCCCGACAGGCCCGGTGGCGCAGATCGTGGGCACCCCCGCGGAGGCGACGATGCCGCTGTCCGCCGAACCGCCGGTGAACTCCCCCTCCACCTTCATGCCCAGCGTCGCGGCGCTCGCCTGGTAGCGCGAGAGCAGCGCGAGGCTCGCGGCGTGGGCTCGAGCGGCAGGAAGATCGCCTCGTTCGTGACGTGCGCGTGGGTGTTGGGCGTGGAGTGGCGTTCGATGATCTCGCGGATGCGGGCCCGGAGCGCCTCGCGGTCCGCCGTGGCGGGGTAGCGGATGTCGAGCTGGCCCTGCGCGTGCTCCGCGACGATGTTGACCGTCATGCCGCCCTTCATCGTGCCCACGTTGGCCGAGATGCCGGTGGCCGGGTCCGCGAGGGCGTGCAGGTCGATCACCTTGCGCGCGAGGGCGTCGATGGCGCTCGCGCCCTTCTCCGGGTTCACGCCGGAGTGCGCCGCGATGCCGTGCACCTCGAAATCGTAGAAGAGCGCGCCCTTGCGGCCCGTGATGACGTTGCCCGTGGGGCGCCCCGGCTCGGCGTTGAAGGCCGCCAGCGCCCCGCGCGCCATGTCGAAGGTGATGTCGCGCGACCCGGGCGAGGCGACTTCCTCGTCACCGGTGAAGAGGACGCGAAGCGGCGGGGCGGATGGCTTCAGTTCCGCGAAGGCCCTCGCCACGAAGGCATTCATCACCAGGCCCGACTTCATGTCCGCCACGCCCGGGCCGTAGCCCTTGCCGCCTTCCGCGCGGAAGGGGCGGCGCGCCGCCGTGCCTGCGGGAAAGACCGTGTCCATGTGGCCCAGGAGCAGGACATGGGGCGCGCCGGTCGCCCCGTACGCCACCTCCGAGGAAACGCAGTCGCCGTACCTGTCGACCGCGTGGCGCCGCGTGGGGATTCCGGCGTCCTTCATCAACGCCTCGAAGAGCGAGGCCATGCGGTCGGCGCCGGCCTTGTCGGCGCTGCCGCTGTCGAGGTTCACCGCCGTCTCCAGCAAGGCCAGCATCTCGCCGCGGTGGCCGGCGATCCAGTCCAGCACTTCCTGCGACTTGGCGCCCGCGCTCACGTCGCCGCCTTGTCCTTCTGCCAGCGCATCTCGATGTCGAGCTTGTCCTTCGTCTCGAGCTGCACGCGCATTCCCTTGATCATCGTGCCGTAGGCCAGGTAGTACGCCGCCAGCAGGGTGATGTCGGTGATGGCGCGCTCGCTGAAGTGCTTGTTCATCAGGGCGAAGGTCTCGTCGCTCACGGAAGCCGGCGAGCCGAACTCCAGCACGTAGCGCACGGTGAGGCGCTCGTCCTCCGGGAGCGAGGCGGGCACGCGGCCGGCGAGGATCTCGTCCACCGCATCCTTCGGGATGCCCGCCTGGATGGCGAGGCCCGCATGGTGCGTCGCGGCGTACTTCACGGCGTGGCCGATGGTGACGATGACGAGCTCGCGGATGCGCTCGTTGATCGCCGTGTGGTAGCGGACGTAGTCGCCGAAGTGGGCGAAGCGCCGCAGCCCCTCCGGCGCGTGGGCGAGCGACTGCATCGCGTTGGAGATCCACCCGCGGCTCGCCGCGATCTCGGCGTACACGGCCTCGAGTTCGGGATCGGTCTTCGGGTCCCTGCTGGACAGCACTGCCATGGCCGTTGCTCCGTCGTTGATGGGGCACTGCGCGGGCGCCGGAGCGCCCGGGGGATCACTTCGGCTGCACGCCGGCCGCGGCCATCACCTGCTTCCAGGTGGCGACCTGCGTCTCGACGAACTTCGTGAATTCCGCGCTCGTGCCGCCGACCGGGGTGGTGCCCATGCCGAGGAGCTTGTCCCGCACGGCCGGCGTCTGCATCGCCTGGTTCGCGGCCTTGTTGAGGACCTGGATGATCTCGTCGGGCGTGCCGGCCGGGGCGGCGAGCCCGAGCCAGGACGACGCGTTGAAGCCGGGAACGCCCGATTCCGCCACCGTGGGAACGTCCGGCGCGATGGGGTGGCGCTTCGCGGTGCTGACGGCGATGGCGCGCAGCCTCTTGCCCTCCACCAGCGACCACGCACCCGGCATGGAGTCGAACTGCATGGTGATCTGGCCGCCCATCACGTCGACGTTGGCCTTGGCGCTGCCCTGGTAGGGGATGTGCATGATGTCGACCTTCGCCATGGACTTGAGCATCTCCATGAACAGGTACATGGAGGAGCCCGCGCCCGCCGAGCCGTAGGTGAGCTTGCCCGGCTGCTCGCGCGCGGCCTTGAGGATGTCCTGCAGCGTCTTGTAGGGCGAATCCGGGGCGACCACGATCACGTTGGTGCTCGAGATCGTGTGGACGATCATCCTGAAGTCCTTCACCGGGTCGTGCGGCATGTCCTTGATGAGGGCCGGGTTCGAGCCGAAGTTGTTGATGGCCGTCACGATGAGCGTGTAGCCGTCGGCCGGCTGGGTCTTCACCCACGCGGCGCCGAGGTTGCTGTTGGCGCCGGGCTTGTTCTCGATGACGACGGGCTGCTTGAGGATGTTCGTCATCTCCGCCGCGATCACGCGCGTGGCGACGTCCGTCTGGCCGCCGGGCGGGTTGGCCACGACGATCTTGATGGTGCGCGTGGGGAACGACTGCGCGGCGACCTCGCCCGTGGCGAAAGCCGCCGTGGCCGAGACAAGCAGGACTGCGATCCAGGACTTCATTCGAGCCTCCCGTGTGGAAAGTGGAACTGCTACCAGTTGAGGGTCAGGCTGGAGCCGCCGCAGACGTGCAGCACCTGCCCCGTGACGTATCCGTTGGCGGGTTCGGACAGGAAGTACACGGCCCTGGCGACATCCTCCGGGGTGCCGGGGCGTCCCACGATCGCGTGCTCGACCAGCCTGGCCGCGATCTCCGGCGGATTGTTCTTCTTGAAGAGTTCCGTGAGCACCGGGCCGGGCGCGATGGCGTTCACCGTGATGCCGTGCGGGCCCAGCTCCATCGCCCACGTGCGCGTGAGGCCGACCATCGCGGCCTTGGTGGCCGAGTAGATGGTGCGGGCCTTCTTGCCCAGGATGGCGCGCGAGGCGATGTTCACGATGCGCCCGAACCGGCGTGCCTTCATGCCCGGCACGAAAGCCTGCGACAGGATGACGGGGGTGCGCATCGTGAGGTTCACGCCGAGGTCGAAGGCCTCGTCGGTGACGTCCTCCAGGAAGCCCGGCGTGGGCGTGCCCGCGTTGTTGACGATGCAGTTGACCTCGAAATCGCGGGCGATGCGCGCGGCGGCCTCGCGCGTGGCCCCGGCGTCCGCGAGGTTCACCTCGTAGAAGGGACAGGCGGCGACGACCGCGTCCGCGGGCTTCACGACATCCACGTTGATCACCGTGGCGCCCGCGGCCACGAAGTGCTTCACGATGCCCTCGCCGATGCCGTTGCTGCCCCCGGTGACGACGGCGACGAGTTTCGGGGTCATGGGTCCGGGTCTCCGCGCTTCAGGTGGGAATGGGCATCCCGGCCTTCGAGCCGGTGATGTAGCCGCGGTGCAGGGCCGGGTCCACCGGGCGTTCGCCGGGGCGGTCGATCCACAGGCGGTAGAGCAGGCGCTTGCGGTTCTCCTCGGGGAAGTCCGTGAACCCCGTGCGCCAGTGCACGACGGTGTAGTTGTTGAGCAGCTGGATGTCGCCCGGCTCGAAGGCCATGCCCAGGCACAGGTCGTCGCCGTGGGCGAGAGCCACGATGCGGTCGAGTAGCGCCATCTCGCGCTCCGGCACGACCGTGCCCATGCGCGCCTGGGCCTGCTTCACGCTGGTCGCGTTGAACACGCAACTGAGCAGGCCCCGGTAGTAGCGGTAGACGGGAATGGGCACGGGCGTGCACCCGAAGGGGGCCTCCGGCGTGGCGTCGCCGCGCAGGTCGTGGTGAAAGCCCCGGTGCAGGGCCTCCAGCTCGCCCGGCCGTTCGGCCAGCAGGCGGTTGTAGATGGCGAGCGAACTGGCGATGCGGCTCTCGCCGCCTTCCCTGGCCTTCCTCACGCACAGGAGCGCCACGATGTCCCCCGGGTCGCTGTGGGGACGCTGCTCGGCGTTGGTGAGGGAAGGCTTCACGCCCGGCTGCGTGGCGTCGAGGCCCCGGTCCGTAATCTCCGCGATGGCGTCGCCATGGTGGTTCTGCGAGACGGGGATGCCCCAATGGCAACCCAGCCCCCAGAGGATGTCGCGGGCGCCCTGGTCGTCCAGTTCCGCGATGGGCAGGCCGCGCAGGAGCACGAAGCCGCGGCCGTGGGTCACCTCGCGAAGCAGGCCCGCGAGGCGCGATGCGAGGGTGGGCAGCGGAAAATCCCGCTTGCCGAAATGCGGTGCCCGCAGGCCGAGGCGCCGCACCTGCTGCGCCGCCGCCTTCAGTTCCGCGCCATCCGCCGGCGACCAGGGCACGATCCACGCGTCCGTCCGGCGCATCGCCTCGCCGGTCCAGGCGGAAGGGGCGTCGATCGGCACGGACGGCAGTTGCATCGGCGGGGCCTCGTATTACAATGCGATACGCTTGAATCGATAAATCCACTATACGGCCTGCCCCCCGACGCCGCAACCGCCCGGAACCGCCCGCCATGACCGCCCCGCGAAAGCCCCCGAAAGCCGACCCGCTCTACGTCGCCTCGCTGGAGAAGGGCCTGAACGTCCTGGGCGCCTTTTCCAGCGGGCAGCAGTTCATGAACCTGCGCGAGATCGCCGAGGCGTGCGGCACGGACAAGAGCACCGCGCAGCGCTTCACGCACACGCTCTCGCAGCTCGGCTACCTGGAGAAGTGCGCGAAGACGAAGCGCTTCTCGCTGGGCAAGCGCGTGCTGGAACTCTCCTTCAACTACCTGCGCGCCAATGCCCTGGTGGAAGCGGCCTCCCCCGTGCTGATCGAGCTGCAGCGCGCGACCGGCGAGCGGGTGAACCTGAGCCTCTTCGACGACCTCTCGATCCTCTACGCCATCCGCCAGTCGAGCAAGCGGGAGTACTACTTCTCCACGCTCATCGGGCGGCGCATGCCCATCTGGTCGTCGTCGGGGGGGCGCGCGATGCTCGCGGCCCTGCCCAGGGCGGAGGTGAACGACATCCTCAAGCGCTCGGACCTCAAGCCCCTCACCCCGCGCACCATCCACGACCCCGCCGGCATCCGGAAGAAGATCGCGCAGGCGCAGCAAAAGGGCTACGCCCTCACCGTGGAGGAAGGCGTGATGGGCGAGGTGGTGGTCGCGGCGGCGATCATCGACGCCGACGGGCGGCCGGCGGCGGCGATCCACATCGCCGGCTCGCTGGGCGAATGGACGGCAGAGCGGTTCGAGAGGAAGTTCGGGCCGCTCCTCGCGGAAACGGCGCAGCGGCTGAGCCACCACCGCTTCGCGAACCGCTAGGGCACCCGTTCCAGCGTCACCACGGCATCGAGCCCGCCGAGCGCGCTTTCCCGAAGCTCCACCCGCCCGCGGTGCAGCTCCACGATGCGCGCCACGATCGCGAGCCCCAGGCCCGCGCCCCGGCTGGGCCCTTCGCTGTAGAACCGCTCGAAGACGCGCTCGCGCTGCTCCGCGGGCACGCCCGGCCCGCTGTCCTCGACGTGGAGCTCGACCGAATCCGCCCCCGCGACGAGGCGCACCTGCACGCGCCCGGCCGGCGGCGCGTGGCGCACGGCATTGCTGATGAGGTTCTGCAACAGCACCTGCATCGCGTGCCCGTCGACCGGCGCGCGGTGATCGGCGGACTCGTCGGCCTGCAAGGTGATCTCGAGGCCGCGATCGAGCGCGAGGGGGCTCAGTTCGGCGATCTCGTCGCGAACCATCGGCAGCAGGTCCGCCGGGACGGGCTTCAGGTCCGCCGCGCCCGGCTCGAGGCGGGCGAGCGCGAGGAGCTGCTCCACGAGCCGCGTGGCGCGCGAAACGCTGCGATCGAGTTGCGCGAGCGCCGCCTCGCGGTCGGCCGGGTCCGCGGCGCGCACGGCGTTGTCGGCCTGCACGCGCAGCACCGCGAGCGGCGTGCGCAGTTCGTGCGCGGCATAGGAGAGGAAACGCTTCTCGCGATCGAGCAGCTCGGTGACGTTCGCGAGCAGGCGGTTGAGGGAGGCGGCCACGGGTTCGAGCTCGTCCGGCAGGCGCTCCAGCACGAGCGGCGCGAGGTCCGTGGCGTCGCGGGCCTTGAGCCGCTGGGTCATCTGCGCGAGCGGTCGCAGCGTCCAGCCGACGACGAGCCACACCAGCAGCGCCACGAGGGGAACGCCGATCAGCTCCGGCACCATGCTGCGGAAGGCGATGTTCGTGGCCAGCTCGCCGCGCACGTCGTCGCGGTCGCCCACGAGGATCCAGTGGCCGCTGGGCGGGTTGTCGAGGAGGAAGATGTTCCAGCGCGAGCCGTCGATGACGGCGTCGTGGAAGCCCGCCGGGGTGCCGAGCAGCGTGGCGGCGGCCCCGGCCAACTCGTGCCCGTGCTCGCCCGGCCCGCGCCGGCCCGTGATCCTCAGGTCGCGGAAGTGCGCGAGGGGGGCGCTCGCCGAATGCACGAGCGCCTCGCCCTTCGCGTCGAAGACGGCGAAGGCGAGCTTGCCTTCGTATTCGTGGGAGAAGCGCCGCGGCTGGCCCTGCGCGTCGACGGGCGAAGCCGCCCGGTCGAGCGCCGACTGCAGGATCCTCGCCGTATCGAGGTTCATCTCGCGGCCGGCCAGCCCGGCGACGAACCGGGCCGACTGCAGCAGCTGCGCGTCGAGGATCTCCTCGATCTCGTGCTGCGCGTCGCGATAGCTCCACACGGCCATGAGGGCGAGGAGCGCCGAGAGCACCCCGATGAGCAGCAGCAGGATGCGCCCGCGCAGCGAGCGGATCACGCCTTGTCCACGCGGTAGCCCACGCCGCGCACCGTCCGGATGAGCTCCGGGAAGAACTTCCGGCGCAGGTGGTGGATGTGCACGTCGATGGCATTGCTCTCGGCCGCATCCTCCCAGCCGTAGAGCGCCTCCTCGAGCTTCTCGCGCGTGAAGACGCGGCCGGGCTGCGAGAGGAGCTGGTGCAGCACGAGATATTCCTTGCGCGCGAGGCTCACCGGCTGGCCGCGGAAACTCACGTCCTGCGTGGCCGGATCGAGCCGGACGCCGTGGATCTCGAGCACGGGCTGGGGACGGCTGAGGCTGCGGCGAAGCAAGGCGCGCAGACGGGCCTTGAGCTCGTCCACCTCGAAGGGCTTCACCAGGTAGTCGTCGGCGCCGGCATCGAGGCCCGCGATGCGATCGCTCGTGGCGTCGCGCGCGGTGAGCACCAGCACGGGCATCGGGTTGGCGCCGGCACGGAGCTGGCGCAGGACGTCGAGCCCGTCCACCTTGGGCAGGCCCAGGTCGAGGATCGCCACGTCGAAGGTCTCGCTCGCGAGGGCGTGCACCGCGCTCGCGCCGTCCTTCAGCCAGTCGACCGTGTAGCCGTCGCCCTTCAGGGCGACGCGGATGCCCTCGCCGAGGTCCCCGTCATCCTCCACCAGCAGCAGCCGCATGACGCCACGCCTCCCCTCGGGCCGACGGAGGGATTCCTCAGCCCAGCTTCGCCTGCACCGTCTTCAGCAGTTGCCGCGCTTCCTCGCGCCGCCCGGCATCGGCGCCGGCACGGCCGGGGCGGTCCGCCGCGGCGAGCGCCTTCTCCAGCGCCGCCTTGGCTTCCGCGTAGCGCTTCTGGCGCTGCAGGAAATCGCCGTAGAAGTAGTTCGGGTCGATGCCGTCCGGGTTGAGGACGAGGGCTTGCCTGAGCATCGCCTCGGCCTTCTTGTCGTCGCCGAAACCGATCGGCCAACCCGGCACTTGATAATACAGGCTGCCCAGGCTGGTATAGGCGGAGCCCTGCAGGGCTTTCGCGTCGAGCTGCATGGCCTGCTCGAGCTCGCCCTTGGCCTGCTTCACGAGGTCGAGGGCGCCCAGGCCGCCCTTGGCGCCGGCCCAGGTGCTGAGCACGATGGCCTTCCAGATGCGCAGCTCGGCCGCCTTCGGCTCGGCCGCGACGGCGCGGTCGGCTTCCTGCGCGAGCTCGGCGAACGCCGCCTCGCGGCTCGCCGCGGGCATCTTGTAGTGGATCTCCGCCCAGCGGCCCTGGATGCGCTCGAGCTGCTGCGCGCTGGATTCGGTGAGGGCCAGCGCGGGGATGCTCGCGGCGGCGATGAGGCACAGGGCGATACGGCGGACGGTCGTTTTCATGCGGTCTTCTCCGGGATGTCGGTGCGGGCGAAATGCTGGATGGTGGGAAGCTGCTTGCGCAGGGCCTGGTCCACGAGGCGCGGGAGCAACCCGTTGAGCTTCACGAACAGTTTCTCGGGCCAGCCGAAATAGAGTTCCTCGCGCTCGCGGCCGATGGCCTCCACGATGCGCGAGGCCACGAAGGCGGGGTCGTCCATGGTCACGTTCAGTTGCCGGTTCATGGCGACCACCGGCGCGGCGTTCATCGCCGTCTTCGTCGCGCGCGGCGCGATGTAGAGCACCTTCACGCGCGTGTCGGCCAGCTCGCGGCGAAGCGCCTCGGAAAACCCGCGCACGGCGAACTTGCTCGCGCAGTAGGCGGCGAAGCCCGGGTAGCCGATGGAGCCGAAGGTGGAGCCGACGTTCACCACGAGGGCGGTCGGCTCCCGGCGCAACATCGGCAGGAGGCGGTGCGTGAGCTGCAGGTTGGCGGTGACGTTGAGATCGAGCACGTCGGCGATGGATTCCTCGTCCTGCTGCTCGAGCATCGTGAAGCGGTTGATGCCCGCGGCGTTGATGAGGCAGTTCACGCCGCCGGCGCGGCGCACGGCGTCTTCCACCGCGTCGCGGCCTTCGCGCCGGCGCAGGTCCGCAGGCACGACGGTGACCTGGCCCGGGTGGCGGCTCGCGATCGCGGCCAGCGATTCGGCGTCGCGGCCGGCGACGATGAGCTTCGCGCCCGCGGCGCACAGCTGCCCGGCCAGGGGCTGGCCGATGCCGCCGCTCGCGCCGGTGAGCAGGGCCCGCGTGTCGGAAAGTTTCATGGGGATCTCCTCAATGGGTCGTCGGGACGAGGGCGCGGAACATGTCGCCGTAGAGGCGATAGACCACCCGCGCGGTGTGCACGACGGCCTCGCGGTCCTCGTCGCGATCGAGCCGCTTCATGAGCCCCTCGAACGTCTTCATGTGCTCGATGTCGAGGCTGCCGTGGGAGGTGAGGTAGCTGAAGGCCTGCGGCGGAAGCTTCAGCTTCTCCCGGATGATGCCGGCCGCCTGCGTGGCGAGCGCGGTGCTGGTGCCCTCGAGCACGTTCACCATGCCGAAGAAGCTCACCGGGTTGTGGCGCGCGATGCGGTCGTGCACGTAGCTCACCATCAGCTCCGTGGGCAGCGCGGGGTCGCCCGCGCGCACGGCCCCGGCGTCCCCGCCGCATGCCTCGATGTCGGCGAGGATCCACTGCTCGTGGCCCTTCTCTTCCTCGATGTATTCGGCGATCGCCAGGCGCAGCCATTCGAGCCGCTCGGGCAGGCGCGCGCCGCAGGCCATGAGCAGCGGCACCGTGTGCTTCACGTGGTGGTAGGCCTGGGTGAGGAAGGCGATGTACGTCTCGCGGGTGACGTCGCCGGCCATGGCCTGGCCGATGACGGGCGCGGCGAGCAGGTAGTCGCGATCGGGCGCCGTGCGGTCCTGGAGCTGGGTGAAGAAATTCATGCGGATGCCTCGTGGGGGAAGTGGGTGGCGGCCAGGGCGTCGCGGCGAAGGCGCCCGTTGGGCGTGGCGAAGCCGTTGGCCGGGGTGAAGGGCTCGCGCGCCCGCTGCCAGCGGTGCACGCGCGCGTAATCGGGCAGGCGTTCGTTGACGCGGTCGACGGCCGCCTGGATCTCGGCGTCGCCGACATCGGCGCCGCGCGGGACCAGCACCGCGACGTTCTCCGCCCGCGCCTCGCCGTGCAGCCAGGCCTGCGCGATGGGGGCCTGCAGCACGAGCTCGGCCTCGACCCACTCCGGGTTCACGTTGCGGCCGTAGGCGGTGATGAACAGGCTCTTGCGCCGGCCGATGAGCGTGAGATAGCCGTTCTCGACCTTGCCCAGGTCGCCGGTACCGAGCCACTCGTCGCCGTGCGGCGCCTCGCCCACGTAGCCGAGCATCCGGGCGCCGCGCACGTGGATCTCGCCGTCGTCGGCCACGCGAAGCTCCACGTGCGGCAGCGGCCGGCCCACGGTGCCGATGCGGCGCGCCTGCGGGGTGTTGAGGCACGCGACCGACGCGCATTCGGACAGGCCGTAGCCCTCGTAGACGGGCAGCTCCAGGCTGTCCGCGCGATGCAGGAGCGAAGGCGCGACGCGCGCGCCGCCCACGGCGATGAACCGCAGGCTCGCGGGCGGGCGATGCCCCGCCTCGGCCGCCGCGACGAGCGCGAGCAGGAGCTGGGGCAGGAGGATCACGCTGTGCGGCCGGCTCTCGTGCAGCACGCGCAGGAAGGCGCCGACGTCGAAGCCGCTCGCGCCCTTGAGGCCGATCTCCTGCATCGGGCGCAGGTCGACGCAGGCGCCCTTGAGCAGGGGCGCATAGAGGCCCGCGACGTTCTCGAGCAGCGTGGCGAGGGGCAGCACGCACAGGTGGTGGCGGATGTCGAGCGCCGCGCTCGCCTGGTGCACGCTGCCCGCGACGGCGAGGAGGGCCTTCGCGTCGAGGCACACGCCCTTGGGGGTCCCGGTGGTGCCGGAGGTGTACGTGATCTTGCGGGTGCCTTCGGGGAGCGCGGCCGCCTGCGCGACGCCCCGCGTCCACACGCCCGGCGATTGCCGCTCGAACCCGGCCGCGCCCGGCGGCGGATCGGCGCCGATGCACGTGTCGACGCCCGCGCTCTCCAGCACGTGGCATTGCTGCGCCGGCGAGAAGAATCCCGGCACGGGCACGCAGACGCGATCGCTGAACAGGAGGGCGAGGTCCCACGCGGCCCACTCGATGCCGTTGTCGAGCGCGAGCGCCACGCGCGAGGCACCCGTCTCGTCGAGCACCGCCCGGCGGCGGGCGATCGCGTTCACGAGCGCGCCGCAGGTCACGACGGCGTCGCCCGCCTTCAGCGCGGGCCGGTCGGCGTCCTCGCGCAGGGCGAGCCAGAGCGCCTCAACGGACGGCATCGCGATCGCCTCCCGCCAGCGCGGCCAGCACGCGGCATCCCACGGGGATCTCGCCCACCATCACCTGCGGGCGCAGGTCGTAGTAGCGGCCCCAGGCCGAACGCTGGGCACCGACGCGCGCCGGATCGGCCGAGGCGATGCGGGTGAGGGGAAGGCCCAGCCGCTGGAAGCTGTTGAGCAGGGCCGGCGTGCCGGTGAAGGCCACCCAGCGGAAGCCGCCTTCGGCCAGCCGGCCCGACAACTCGACGATGAGGCGGCGCGCGGTGCCCCGGCCGTCCGCGGCGAGGTTGCCGACTTCCACGATCTCCCCGCGCGGGATGCCGGGACCGAAGAGCGGGCGCAGGGCCTGCTCGATGGGGGCGTCCAGGTACTGCTCGAGGAAGAGCGCACCCTCGTTCGCCCCGCGAAGTCCCACGGCGCCGTGCAGGACCCCGTCCGCCGCCTGAAGGCCCAGCAGGCTCGGCATGAAGTGCGTGACCCGCGCCTCGTGCTGCTCCGAGAACCGCCGCTGGATGAAGGCTTCCACGGCGCGGCGCGGGTGGCCGGCGAGGACGGGCACGAGGCGCAGGCCGTCGCTGCCTTCCCGCGGGAGGGACGCGGGCGAGGACGGCGTCGGCAGGCAGGTTTCCCGCGCTTGAGCCTTCATGGGGGCTGGGTTCGTAAGTGAGCCAGCCGCCATGCTGCGGGCGGATCATTAGCGGAACATTAAGGGGGGGCTGCGCCCTCCGGAGCGCGCCGCAGCAGGTTCACGCGCATCGGCCGCACGAATTTCGCCCCGTTCGGGCCAACGTGCGCCGCGAAGCGCCGCTTCACCTCGGCCATCGTCACCGCATCCAGCGAATGTTCGCTGTGCGTCACGTGGATGAGCTTCGCCTCGAATTCCGCGAAGTCGCGGAAGACGACCGGCATGTCGAAGTGCCGCACCGCCACGCCCAGGAGGACGCCTTGCGCTTCCGCACGGTCCAGGGCCTCGACGGCCTTGCGCCGCACGAGCTCCTCGTCGTGGAAGAGGCGGATGATCTCGTTGAGGTCTCCCGCGAACACGGGCTCCGAGACGTAGAGCAGCCCGCCGGGCACGAGCACGCGGCGGATCTCGGCCAGCGCCCGGTCCATGGCGTCGAGGGGCACGTGGTGCAGCGACTTGAACATCGTCACCCCGTCGAAGGAGGCGTCATCGCAGGGAACGGCCTGGGCCCCGCCGAGCACCGCCGTGAGGCCGGGCATCGCGGGCGCGGCGAGGTTCTTGCCGTGCTGGATGCGGTCGGCCTCCAGCGCGACCACCGACGCCGCGCCGGCTTCCTTCAGCATGCGCCGCGACATCTGCGCGTCGCCGCAACCGAGGTCGAGCACGCGCGCGCCCTCGAGCGGCAGCAGGGTCCGCACCAGGTCCAGCTCGTCCTCGACGAATTGCCGCTCGGCCACGTTCATGGTTCGATCTCCGCGATGAGGGACCGCGCCCGTTCGATGGTGTCGATCGACCGGGCGACGTAAGCCGGGACGCTCTCCCCCCTTGTCGAAGGGGGACAGGGAGAATTCGAGCAGGACCATCGGGCGCTCCGTGCAAGTTGGCGGGGACTTCATCATGATGTCACCGGCGGATTCCGCTGAACACCGAAAGTACCCCATGCCGGCCAAGACACCCGCGAAGCCCGTCCACGCCACCCCGGCCGACACATCCGAAGCCGTCGATGCCTTCATGGCCGGGCTCGTCCACCCGCACAAGGCTGCGATCGAGGCGGTGCGAAGTGCGATCCTGGGCGCCGACGGGTCGATCCGCGAAGGCGTCAAGTGGAACGCGCCCAGCTTCCGGACCGCCGAGTACTTCGCGACGGTGAACCTGCGCGCGAAGGAAGGCATCCAGGTGGTGATGCACCTGGGCGCGAAGGCGAGGGACCTGCCGGCCGGCGGCGTGACGATCGAGGACCCGGCGGGGATGCTCAAGTGGCTGGCGAAGGACCGGGCCTTGATCGGGTTCGCGGATGCGGCCGACGTGGCGCGCCGGAGCGAGGCGCTGCAGCGAATCGTCAGCGCCTGGATCGCAAGCCTGCAAATCGGGGACAGGTGAATTTTTCACCTGTCCCCTTTTTCACCTGTCCCCAATTGCCTCGCCATCCCGCGGTGCGCTCGAGTGCCGAGGCGAGCATCGCCTGCTGTCGCAAGAGGCCCTTGAGCGCCGCGAGATCGAGCCTCGCCCATTCGTCGCCGGCGATGTGCTGGAGCTGCCTTTCGTGCACCCACACCGGCCCGGTCGCCGCCGGCGCGTCGAAGAAGGTGATGATGGCGGCACGCGTGGGCGCATCGAGCCAATTGTCGCGGACCGGCACGCCGTCCTGGATCACGACGAATCGTTCGTCGAACTTCGCATCGCCCGAGGACACGGTCGGCCGGCGGAAGATCTTCGGCACCCGGCCGGGCACGATGTCGATCTGGTGCATCTCCCAGCGGCTGCCGGAAAGCGGCGTGGAGGTGACGAGCAGTTGCCCGGTGGGGCCGCGATAGCTGCTGTTCCGCATGCGCAGTTCGCGCCGCACCTCGAACGGGCGACCGTCGACATCGATCGTGAACCACTCGGTGAACTCGTCGCGGCGGGTCGTCGTCGCGCCGGCGGCGGCCGCCAGGGCCGAGAGTTTCGCCGTGTACCGGCGCCGCTCGAATCCCGGGCCGAACACCATGACGAGGAAGGTGAGGGCAAAGAACCCCAGGCCGATCTGGGCCCAGAGGGGCATGACGAGAAAACCCGCGATGGCTTCGTCCGTCCATGGTTGCCCTCAGGCCGGTAGGGGGACAGGTGAAAAATTCACCTGTCCCCAAATTCACCTGTCCCCAACGCGAAAGCGTTCCAGGCTTGCGAGATCGGGCTCCACGCCAAGACCCGGCCCATCCCCGAGCGTTACCCAGCCGTCTTCAGGCGCGAGCGGACAAACGTTCTCCCGCAGCGGGTTCGGATTGGCGTCCACCTCCGCATAGCCGTCGGGCCCCATGGCCGCGCGAAGGTGCAGCGATGCGGCGAGTCCCACGCCACCGCCCAGCCAGTGGGGGCAGAACGTCACGCCGTCGCGCCTGGCGAGTTTCGCGACTTGCAGGCAACCGGAAAGCCCGCCCCACTTGGCCACGTCGGGCTGCACGAAGCCGAGGTGGCCCGAAGCCAGCGCATCGCCGAACGAGTCGAGGCCGCGCAGGTTCTCGCCCGCGGCCAGCGGCACCCCCATTCCTCGCCAGTTCCCGCCACGCGCCCAGCGGCTCGTCCGCGGCGATGGGCTCCTCGACCCACAGGGGATCGAACCCGGCCAGCTCCCGGATCCGGTCCACGGCTTCCGCCGGAGACCAGGCCTGGTTGGCGTCCACCATGATCACGGCATCGTCACCGAGTGCCCCGCGAATCTCGCGAAAGTTCGACAGGTCGCGCTTCGCGTCGAAGCCCACCTTGAACTTGAAGGCGCGATAGCCTTCGGCACGCTTGCGCAGCGCCGTTTCCGCGACATCGGCCGGACCCAGGCCGCTCGCATACAGGCGCACGCGCGGCCCCGCATCGGCGCCTCCCAGGAACTTCCACAGCGGCATGCCGGCCCGCCGCGCGGCCATATCCCACAGGGCCTGGTCGATGCCGGCCAGCACCTGGGCGAAGGGGCCCGGCTCGCCGCACTGGATCGCGAGGTGCCGCACTTGCGCTTCGAGGCGCTCGTGCACGAGGGCCGGGTTGTCCGTGAGGGCACCCTGGACCAGCGGTGCGACGACGCTCTCCAGGAGACGGGCGCGATGCTCGGCGCCCCCGGGCGGGAAGTTGCAGAAGATCTCGCCCCAGCCCCATGCGCCATCGCTCGCCCACACGCGCAGGAAGAGCGCCGGCCGGTCGGCCATCACGCCAAAGGACGTGCGCACGGGCTTCGCGACCGGGGCCCGGTACACCCAGCTTTCCACGCGGCTCACGCGCATCGCGCTGGCCTCAGGGCTCGAAGACGGGATGGGCCGGGTCCAGCGCGATGCCGAGGCCCGGCCGTGCGGACAGGACCAGGTGGCCTTCCTCGATCGTCCAGGGCGGTTCGGAAATCGCCTCGAAAAGCAGCTGGTGGATCATGTGGTACTCGACGGATTCGGCGTGCGGCGCGGCGGCGGCCACGTGCGCATTGGCCGCCAGGCACACCGCCGATGAAGCCGCGTGGAAGGAGATCGCCCGGTGATGGGCCTGCGCAAGATCGGCCACGCGCATCGCCCCGGTGATGCCCCCGCACAGGATCGCATCGGCATGGACCACGTCGACGCCGGCCTCCACCAGGCGAAGGAAGGACTCGTCCCCGTACGCGAACTCGTTGCCCGCGACGGCGATGGGGCTCGTCGAACAGACCCGGGCAAGGCCGCGCGTGTCGTCGGGATGCACCGGCGCCTCGAGGAAATGTATGTCGAAGCGCTCCACCGCGCGCGCGAAGCGCAAGGCGTCCGCCGGGCTGTAGGCGTAGAGCGCATCCACCATCAGCCGAACGTCCGGCCCGATGGCCTCGCGCACCGCCCGCACCCGATCGGCATCCTCCGCGATCGTCGCACCGCCCACCTTGATCTTGACGGCCCGGAGGCCCTGCGCCACGTAGCCGGCCATTTCGGACGCGAGATCGCCGGGCGTCTTGCCGGTTCCATACAGCCCGGCGCTCGCGTAGGCGAACACGCGATCGCGCCCCGCGCCCAGCAGGCGGTGCACGGGCTGTCCGAGCTGGTGACCCGCGGCATCCCAGCAGCCGATGTCGATCGCGCTGGCGGCGGCGAAGCACGCGCCCCCCTTGGCGCTCACGATGGCCGTGTCGATCATCGTGTTCCACCGATGGCGCGCGGCGAGGGGCAACTGGCCGACGACGAGCGGCGCCAGGTCGCGCTCGATGAGGTCGATCACCGACTGCGCGGTCCCGCCGTCGCAGTAGGCTTCACCGACCCCGAGCGTGCCGTCCTCGAGCTCCACGAACGCGATCACGACGCGCTTCTCCGACCACCGCGTGCGCGGGTTCCACTGCGGCCGGTCCGAACGCCGGACGGCTGTCCGGGTGAACACGCGCCGGATGGGCGACAGGGTGGCCGTCATGACAGCTCCACGCCGCGGCGGCGAAGCTCCGCGCGGATCGTCGTTCCGGCCAGCGAGCGCGGAGCGACCTTGTCCTTCACGCAGATCGATGCCGCGAGCCCCACGGCCTGCCCGTAGGCGAAACATTGCGCCGTGACCCGTGCCGAGGCCATCGCCTCGTGCTGGGCCGAGAGGCACCGTCCGGCGGCGATGATTCCCTCGCCCGTGCGCGGAACGAAGCACTCGTAGGGAATCTCGTAGTAGTCCCGCAGGAGCCAGGAGAGGCGAGGCTTGTCGCCCGAGTGCAGTTCGACCGGCCAGGGCGAGCGCGCGATGGCCCCGGGCACCTTCCGCCCGGCCACGATGTCGTCGTTCGTGAGCGTGGCGAGGCCGTCGACCTGCCGCGTCTGCCGAACGCCCACCTGCACGCCCGTGTCGTTGAGGAACGCGCGTTCGCAGCCCGCGAGGTTCGCGCGGAAGAAGCGCACGTAATCGCGCACCTGCAGGCGCCCTTCGATCTCCGCCTCCGTGAGGTCGTCGCGGACGAGGGGGTTCAGCTCCCGCCCGTCGGCGCCGATGATGCGCGTGGCGTTGCACAGCAGCTCGCCGGGACGCGGCGTGGGAAAGAGGAAGATCTTGCGCCGCGGGAGCCGGTAGCCGTTCCCGTCGGCCTGCGCGATCTTCTCCGAAATGTCCGCGCCCATGATCGTGTCCGGCCCGTGGGCCGCCAGGAAGCGATCGACGTCCACGCCCTGGATGCGGAAGATCATCGTCGGGTTCTGCACGTGCCCGCCCTGCCCCACCGTGAACGGCAATCCCGCCATGGCGACGACGTCGGCATCGCCGCTCGCGTCGATCACGAGCGGCGCGCGGATCTCGAGCTTGCCTTGCTTGGTGTAGAGAAGAACCCCCTGCACCCGATCGCCTTCGACGAGCGCGTCCGTGACCACCGCGTGGAAGATGACGCGAACGCCGGCGCGCCGCAGCAGCGCATCGGCCGAATCGCGCCAGGCCATCGGGTCGTGCACGCGGCTGAACGAGAGGCCGTAGCGGACCGGGGGCGCGAGGCCGTTGCGCGCTTCCATCTCCGCGATGAAGTCGTCGACGAAACCGTGGACGATCTTCTCCGGGCGCCGGTCCGGCGAATCGTCGGCGAGGTAGAGGCCGCAGATGGTGCCGGAGAGGCCCGCGACCGCGCCGCCGCCGCAGAAGCCGTAGCGTTCCACCAGCGTCACCTTCATGCCCTCGCGTGCCGCCGTGACGGCCGCCGCGACTCCCGCCGCACCGCCGCCCACCACCAGCACGTCGGCCGTTTCCTGGTCGACGCCTCTCATGTCCCTGAGTGCCATGGCCCGCTCCCTCGAATCGCGAATCCGCTTGAAAAGCCTAACATACTAGGTTTAGGATGTTTGAACTTTCCCGAGGCCCCATGCCCATACCCGCCCCCCGTGCCGGCACACAACCGCGCTACCTCCAGCTGTACGAGGTGCTGCGTGCCCGGCTGGAAGCCGGCCGCTGGCGAACGGGCGACACGATTCCGTCGATCCCCGAGCTGATGGCGGAGTTCGGCACCGCGCGCGTCACGGTGCGCCAGGCGCTCGAAATGCTGGAAACCGAGGGCGCCATCCGCAAGCGCCGCGGCGTGGGCACCACCGTCGAGCGGGACCTGACGCGAGGCCGATGGGTGAACCTGCCCACCTCGCTCGACGAGCTGATGGCCATGATCGACACCATCAAGCCCCAGGTGCTGAACCTCGAGCTGGGCGCCACGCTGCCGGAAGTGCCGATCCCGTCGGACGAGCGGGCGGCGCCGTCGTACGTGCGCATGCGGCGCGTGCACCTGCGGGACAACGAACCCTACTGCCTCATCGACCTCGCCCTGGACGAGCGGATCTACCGCAAGCGCCCTGCCCGGTTCCGCCGGCATCCGGTGCTGTCGGTGCTGAAGGAGGTGCGCGGCCTGCAGGTGGCCTCGGCCCGGCAGCAGCTCACCATCCGCAGCGCGGACGTGGACGAGGCGAGCCACCTGTCGATCGAACCCGGGGCGCCCGTGGCCGACGTGCGGCGTTCCATCACCGATGCGCGCGGCGTGGTGATCTACGCCGCCGTGGTGCTCTACCCGTCGCGAAGCGTGCGACTCGACATGAACCTGATGGTTTCCCACAAAGGCTGACACCATGGAACGACGCCAATTCCTCGCCACCGCCGGAGCCGGTCTCGCCGGCCTCGCCGCTCCCTTCGCCGTGCGCGCGCAGGCCTGGCCCGCGCGGCCCATCACCTTCATCTACGCCTATGCGGCCGGCGGCGGGGGCGACCCGATCGCGCGGCAACTCGGCGAGGGAGTCGGCAGGCGCCTGGGCCAGCCGATCATCGTGGAGAACAAGACGGGCGCGGCCGGGATGATCGGGGCCACGGCTGCGGCGAAAGCGCCGGCGGACGGCTACACGTTCCTCTTCGGCGTCTCCAACGAACTGGTGATCAACCAGTCCATGTACAAGACGATGACGTACAACCCGGAGAAGGACTTCGCGCCGGTGTGCCTCGTCGTGACGCTGCCGCTGCTGCTGGTGGCGAGCGCCGCCTCGAAGATCACGAGCGTCGCGGACCTCGTGGCGCGCGCGAACGCGCAACCCGGCAAGCTCAACTACGCCTCGCCCGGCAGCGGAACGCTGCAGCACCTGGCGGCGGAACTGCTGCAGCGCACGGCCGGCATCAAGATGGCGCACGTGCCCTATCGCGGCGTCGCTGCCGTCACGACGGACCTGCTGGCAGGAACGGTGGACGTCGGGTTCGTCGGGCTGCCGACGGCGCTGCCCCATGTGAAGGCGGGCAAGCTCGCGGCGCTGGGCGTATCGACCGCCAAGCGTTCCGCCGCGGCCTCGGACCTTCCCGCGCTGGCCGAATCGCCGGCCCTGAAGGGGTTCGACCTCACGCAGTGGTTCGGCATCGTGGCGCCCTCGGGGACGCCCGCTCCCATCATCGAGCGGATGCAGAAGGAAGTCGCGGCCGTGATGGCCGACGAGGCGCTGCGCGCCAAGCTGCTCGGGCAGGGCGCCGAGCCGGCCGTCGGGACGCCGGCCCAGTTCGGCGAACTCATGAAGGCGCAGCGGGAGAACTACGCGCGCATCGTGAAGGAAGCGAACATCAAGGTCGATTCGTAGCCCGCTTCCGGCGGGCTCCCGACTTCCTCGCACCGTACGCAGGCGCCGTCGCCTCATGGGCCGATGGGGCGAGGAAGGGATTGCCGACCTCGAGGCTCCCGAAGCGCCGGCCATGCTGCAGGTCCTCGCTCAGGAGGACATCGCAGCGCGCATCCAACGCCGCCTGCACGATGAGGCCGTCCCAGATCGAAAGCGAATGGGCCTGGTGCAGCTCGATGCCGCGCGCCACGAGATCGGCGGTGTGGGGCACCGTGTCGTGCGAGCCCCAGAATCGGACGAAGTCGAGCGCCAATTCCGGCTCCAGGAACCGGCGCCGCACCGACGTCGCGTAGAACTCCGCGAGGACCTGCGCACTGACCACGAAGGACTCGTCCTCGATCGCGTTCCAGATCAGCGTCCGGGCCCGTGTGCGCTTGGCAACGTCACCCGGATCGTGCGAATAGACGAGGATGTTGGTGTCGAAGAAACACCTCACCGCCGGGGGCTCCGCTCGGCGAGCAACGCCTCGTAGAGCTCTTCGCGGCTTTCCTTGCCGAGCCGCTTTCCCTTCATGGCTGGCGCCGCATCGACGCGCGCCAGCAGTTCCCGGTACCGGGCGAGCCGGTCGTCCTGACGGCGCGCGTAGACCTCGATGGCGCGGCGGCAGATCTCGTTGACGCTGGTGCCCTCCTTGATGGCGCGCACGCGGGCGGCCTGCAGGAGCGATTCGTCGATGGAGAGGGTGACGTTGGCCATGGCGAGGAGCCTGCCTATCCTTGTTGCACGTAACCAGTGTAGCACGGGTTATGTGCGCCGGGGCCGGGGGCCGGCGGGGGGGGGGGGGGCCGCCGGGGGGGGGGGGGGGGGGGGGGGGGGGGGGGGGCGGGGGGGGTGCAGGTGGATCGGGGACGCGGCCCCGTGGGGCGTGCGGGGGGGGCCGCCCGCGCGCGCCCACCGGACAGGCGAATTTTCACCTGTCCCCAATTAAATTGGGGCCGCCCCCCCAGCTGTCCCCGATTTGGTTACTGCACCGGCGGGATCTTCGCCTGCTTCACCACGCGGTCCCACTTGGCGACTTCGGAAGCGACATAGGCGCCGAACTGCTCGGGCGTGCTGGCGACCGGCTCGGCACCGGAAGCGGAGAGACGCTCCTGGATCTCCGGCAGGTTCACGATCTTCTCGATCTCGCGCTGCATGCGGGAGACGATTTCCTTCGGGGTGCCCGCGGGCGCCAGCAGGCCGATCCACGTCACCGCCTCGAAGCCGGGAACGGTATCCGCGATTGGCGCCACATCCGGCAGGATCTTCGAGCGCTTGGCCGTGCCCACGCCCAGGACGCGCAGCTTGCCCGCCTTCACGTGCTGGGTGGAGGTGTTGATCGTGTCGAACATGAACGAGAGCTGCCCGCCCAGCAGGTCCGCGAGGGCCGGCGCGCTGCCCTTGTAAGGCACGTGGGTGAGTTGCGTGCCGAGGGAGCCCGCAAGCAGCTCGCCCGCCAGGTGGTTGGAGCTGCCGTTGCCCGCGCTGCCGAAGGTGAGCGTGCCGGGCTTCGCCTTGGCGGTGGCGATGAAGTCGGCGAGCGAATTGATCGGGCTCGAAGTAGGCACCACCAGCAGGTAAGGCACCGTGACGATCTGCGTGACCGCCGCGAAATCCTTCACCGGGTCGAAGTCGAGCTTCGAGTAGAGGCTGGGCGTCGTGGTGTGGCTCGCCGCGGGTGCGATGAACGTGTAGCCATCGGGCGCGGCCTTGGCGCCCTGCGCGGTGCCGATGGTGCCGCCCGCCCCACCCTTGTTCTCGATGACGATGGGCTGCCCGAGCGCCTCACCCAGCTTCGGCGAGATGGTGCGGATGACCACGTCCGTCACGCCCCCCGCCGCGAACGGGATGATGATCCGGACGGGCTTCGTGGGCCAGGACTGCGCGGCGGCACCGGTGCTGACGACAAGACCCGCCGCGAGGGCGGTGGCGAAGCGGACAAATCGCGATCGGTTCATGGTGGGCATGGCCTCAGGTAGGGGAAAAAATCGGGGACAGGTGTAAATGGGGACGGGTGAAGCGTTCAAGCACCCGCCAACCGATCGAGCATCGCCATGGTTTCATCGCTCACGAGTATCCCATCCGTAAACGCCTGCGCACGCCGGCGGTAACGGCGGGAACCGGGCAGATCCGGCGACCCGGCCGCATGCACGGCATCCACAAGCCCCTCCACGCGCGTGCCCACATCCGCACCCGCCCGCCGGGGATCGATGATCATCACGAACTGCCCGCCCTTGGAAGGCATCGTGCCCTGCGCCGGCGACTCGTAGCCGAACACGCCGCCCGAGAGCCCCGCCGCGAGCACTTCCACCATGAAGGCGATCGAGGCCCCCTTGCGACTGCCGAAGGGATGCAGCGCGCCGCCCGCCAGGATCGCATTCGGATCGTCCGTCGGCTCGCCGTTCGCATCGACGCCGACATCGAGGGGAATCGCCCTCCCATCCTTCGCGGCAAGTAGAAGATCACCCTGCGACATGATGCTCGTAGCCTGGTCCCACACCACCGGATCGCCCTGCGCCCGCGGGCACGCGAAAGCCGACGCATTGGTGCCGAACACGGGACCGCCCCCGGACCACGCCGTGAGCCGTGCACGAGAGGTAACGCACGAGAAAGCAATGAACCCCTCCCGCGCAAACCCCTCGATATCCGGCCACAGCGCCGCGAAGTGGTGGGCATTGCGAATGAGCAGGATCGCGCTACCCGTCCGCGAAGCCTTCGCCATGATCGACCCGCGCGCATTCTCGAGCGCGTAGTGGGTGAATCCATTCATCGCATCCAGCACCAGCATCGAGGGGCTGCGCGACACCTCCACCGGCATCGCCTTCCCGTCCGCCCAGCCGGTGCGCACCGCATCGACGAAGCCCGGCAGCCGCAGCAGCCCGTGGCTCAGCGTGCCATCCCGCTCGCACGCCGTGATGGACCTGGCGATCGGCGCGGCAATCGCCTCCGCGAACCCGTTGGCCACGAGCGCACGCTGTACGCGGGAGACCAGCTCCTCGGGCTTCATCCCCCAGCCTCGCGGTTTGGCCATGGTCGTGGTTCCCTGATCGTTCAAAGCGCGCCCTTGCCCAGGCCGGCCAGCTCGGCCATCAGTTCGGAATCCGAATAGCGCTCGAACGACAGCGCCTTGGCATAGTCGGGCACGGGATTGCCCGTCACCCATGCGGCGCACAGCGCCCCCGTCGCACACGCGGCCATCGTGCCGTAGCCCGAGAGCGCCCCCGCGATGAACGCCCCGGGCGTCTTCATGGGGCCGATGAGGGGCCAGTTCTCCTCCGTCATCGTGTACCAGCCGCCGTAGTGGTGCGCGCCGCGCGGCAGCCGCCCGACGTAGGCCGCGAGCTTCGGGTGCAGCCGGCTCGCCCCGCGCAGCACCGTGTCGGGGAAGTGCGGGTCCACGGGCTCCTCGCCATGGGGGTCCGACGAAGCGTCATTGAACGCCCAGCCGAGCTTGATCCACGTGCCATCCGCCGGGCCGTCGGGCCGGCAGTGGATGCCGCCCTTCATCGGCTGCGTGAGGTAGCGCGTGGCGGCGTTGCCCGCGAGCAGTTCCCGATCCTCCGCGCTCCACGCGAGCACCTGGTCGTCCAGGTCGATGGTGAAGGGCATGCCCCGCGGGATGGAATGCAGTTCGTCCGCGAAGGAGATCTTCTGCTGGTAGACGCACTTCACCGGGACATCCTCGCCCAGCATCGCGCCCACGTCGCGCAGGTACGGTCCCGCGGCGTTCACGAGCCGGTTCGCGCGGATGCGCCGCGAGCCCTGCGCCGTGGCGACCTCGAGCGCGAAGCCGTCGGAAGCCGCGATCGATTTCACTTCCCCGCGCATGATCTTGCCCGCCCGCGGCGCGGACCACCTCCAGCATCACCTGCCCAGCTGCTGGGCGCTGATGGAGCCCGCGCGGCGCACGTGGATGACGGCGGCGATATCGGGCGCCCAGCTGGGGAAGGTCCGCTGGATCAGGTCGCGATTGAGGAGCACGTCCACGCCATCGGGCGCCTCTTCCCACGGCGTGCGCTTCGGGGGCAAGTAGTCGCAAGTGGCAGATTCGCGGATGCGTACGCGCCCCGCCATCTCGCCATAGCCGCGGTAGAGCTCGCGGATCAGGTCCTCCGGGCGTTCGCGGCGGGTGACGAGCGCGTAGCCGCCGCGGGTCATGGCGAGGCGGCCGGGGGCGAGGCGGTCGATCTCCTCCAGCAGCGTGGTCGAGTGGTCCGTGAAGGCCGTCATCACGGGGTGCGGCCACCAGTTGCGGTAGTTCTCGCCGGACTGGGCGGAGGTGAAGCTCAGGGGATCGCGCGGATCGATGAGGGCGAGGCTGCGCACGCCGTGGCGGCGCACGAGGTAGTAGGCGACCGCGATGCCGATGCTGCCCGCACCGATGAGGGCGACGTCGACGGACTGGGCGGAATCGCGGGCCATGGCTCTATCGGGCTACGCTATTCCGCGCGCAGCACGGTCTGGGTCTGCTCGATGTGCCGCTCCAGGAGGCGGACGGCGAGGGCCACGTCCTTGTCCTGGCAGGCCTTGAGGATGAGGCGGTGCTCCTCCTGCGGGGCCTTGCGCCCGACCTTGTAGGACTGGAGCGCCCGCAGGTGGATGCCGATGCCGCGCACGAGGTCCTCGATCATCCGCAGGAGCTTCGCCCGGCCGCAGGGGCGGTAGAGCGTGAGGTGGAACTCGAGGTTGAGCTCGGACCATTCGCGGGGCGAGTCGCTCGCGTCGTAGCGCTTGATGATGTCGCGGGCGGCCTTGAAGTCGGCGGCCTTCATGTGGGGGATGGCGAGCTTCAGGGCGCGGGCTTCGAGGCCGACGCGGATGTCGAGGGCTTCGAGGAGCTGGGGGATGGACTGGGCGGCGACGACGGAGCCTTGGTGGGGGCGTGTGGTCGACGAGGCCTTCGGCTTCCAGGCGCTTCAAGGCTTCCCGGACGGGGATGCGGCTGACGCCGAAGCGCTTGGCGAGGACTTCCTGCTTGAGGGGGACGCCGATGCCGTACGCCCCGGAGAGGATCAGGTCACGGAGGGTGTCCGTGACGGCGTCGGCGGAGAGGAGGGGCTTTTCCTCCTGGGAGACTGCGAGCATGGATCGCTCCGGTGGGGCCGGGGGGGTAGGGCTCCACGATTGGATCCATTATAGGATCAGAAATAAATGAAAGCCAGACCAACCAAACTGATGCCCTCGTGGCGCGCGCTGAACAATTCCAGAGCAAAGTGGAGAAATTGCAACTGCGAAGTCCGACGGGCACGGCACGACGGCCGTTGCAACAGGGGAACTACTGCGTGACAAAATTGAGGAGCAATAAGCACGTCTGCAGCAATGCCTCGACTCATGCGCTCATTGTTCCGCGCACCTTCTGTCGCCCATATTGGCAACCGCTGAGCAATGCTCCTCTCTACAACGCAAGCGGGTCATTGTTGATGATGTAGGGTCAAGGCGCGGCGGACGACGAGTTCTGCGTAACACTTCTAAACGCGCATAAACGTGGACGATATCCTCCGTCGCCAATCTAAAGCCTACAAGCCTTGCTACGAACCGTCTGCCAGGAATGCCTCAATCCCCGGGCGACAACACCTTCGAGTAGGCAGCCACAATTGGCACAATGGGCCGCCCGTCACCTCCTTATGCCTAAGCAGGCGGTGCCCAACGGCCCAAAGCGCGTAGCGCAAACGGAAGCGCTGCACACGTTCGTGCTGTTCCCACAGGACATCGCGCTGCTCGATTGGAAACCCGATGCCGAGTCGATGGTCGATGGCCAGCTCGAGCTCTTGTCGCATCACCATGCGTTCCTGCTCGGCCATTGGCAGGGCCGGCAGTCCCGCGTGCAGCGCGACAATGCGCCTTTCGTACTCGGAATCGCTGAGTCGTGGGCCGTGATCGAACATCGCCCCATTCTACCGATCCCGGCCGATAAACCGAAGGTCAATTCGTGATCGTCTTCAATATCGATGGGTCGGTCAGCGGATGCGCTCTCCCCCGCTTAAGCTCGAACAGGGCCCGGTATTGCCTCTCGGGTGAGCAAGTTGGCCATGTCGTCCTGGAACTCGAGGGTGACGCGGTCGAACCCTTTGCGAACGCCCCTAAGTCGATTTCATTGTTGGCGTATCCGCCTTCCATTTGGTTTCGGCTTGTCTCGATACGTCTACGAATATTGACTGCCGCCACAGCCTTTTTTTCCCGATCTCCTCGCCAAAAGTGAAGTCAAGCTTGTACCGAAAAAGCCGCACGTTGGCATCCAGCAACTCATTTGCTCGAACCCGCGGCGAGATCATCATCCGGTTCACCGTCCCGTAGTGCCTCATAACGCCGTCGATGTAGCGACGCATCCTCTTCACACCTTTGGCATCCGGAATCGCAGTCGCCATGGCGGACCTGGCTGCTGGGCTCGCGGCATCACTGCACTCGGGCAAGTCCCCGCGGACATTCGGATATTGGTCAAAGGGCGAGGCACAGGTGCCCACGGGCCCGAGGCCCGTCCGTACGGGCCGAACAGTGCCTCGGACAGGTGATAGCCACGCACCCCCATGACGAGGATCCGCGCCGGGAAGAGAATCCGATTAGCTGCTTGGTGACAAACACCGGTTACCAGATAGCACTTGATATTCGCTCGCTCGTTCGGCTGCGCGATCGCATCGGCACGCCGCGTGTCCCCTGTCCCGCCCTTGTAGCACCTTGCCGCCTTGCTTGCCGCCCCAGCATCCCCACGCCTTCCCGTCGTTGCCGCAACGCACGGATGTACGATCGGCCGCCTTGGCAAAGAGCACGGTCGGTAGTGCATCGCTACGAGCGTGCCCATTGCGTCCCCCTCGCATCGATTCTCGGCCCGCTTAAAGCCGCCGGATGGGTTACGCCCGCCGCCTCGCGCCGCGACGGGGGCGGAACGGGCAACTTGCTCCGGGTCTCGGGAGCGCTTCACGTAGTCCGGCGCCGCTGCTGCGAGCGCCTTGAACATCTCCTCGCTGCCCTCGACAATGAGCATCGCGCCTGTCTTCGCAAGCACTTGCGCGCTAAGTCGGCTCGCCTCGCTCGCGAGCTTCTCGATCGGGAGTGCCGCCGTACCTTGCCGTTGACGGAAAACGTACCGCGCCATTCCTGCCCTGTTGCCTGCAATCATGACCGTAGCCCCGCGCCTTGCGATTCGCGGGCGAATCCCAAGTCTACCGCGCCCTGCGTGGCCAATCGCACAATTTGATCGGCACGTTGCGCGTCGCGAGCACCATTCAAAATCGCAGTCGAGCCAGACAGCAGGCGCGCAATCGCGCCGGTGACGCAGGGACATGCCATTGACGTCCCATCCATGACAGCGAACCGGTCGCCGGGGTAAGTTGAGATGATCCCGCATCCCGTACCCGCAAGGTCAACCTCCGGGCCGGTATTCGAGAACGCGGCCATGTACGTCTTGGACCTGCCACTGGGAGATGTGACGTCCTCCTGCTGAGTGGCCCCCTTCGGCCATGTGCCCTTCGCCCCGATGGCTGACACGCAGAGTGCCAGCGGGTGTGTACCCGGGTTTGATACCGGCCCTGCATCATTTCCCGCCGCAATCACGCAAACCGTGCCACGCGCCCGCGCTGACTTGATGGCTTCGTCGGTGACCGCGTCCATCGGCCCGCCACCCAGGCTCAGGTTGAGAAGATCGCACCCATCGGCAACCGCCGTGTCTATTGCGTTGCCGATGTCGAAATTGGAGGCTCCACTGCCATCGCGGGGAAACACGCGATATATATTCAGTGAAACCGAGGGCGCCAAGCCACGAAACTCCCTTCCCCTGGCAGCAACTACGCCAGCAACGTGAGTTCCATGACCCTCGGTATCATGGTAACCACTATCGCTGTCTCCGTAGACCATCGATATTCCCTTCGCCACGACCAAGTCGGCATGTGCGCCACATCCCGTATCGAGGACTCCAACGCGCACGCCGCGGCCGTCGTCCAAAGGGCCCGGCGGTGCCAGCAAGCTACGTGCGTCAATATGTGCCGGATCGATGGCCGGAAGGGCGATCGGAGCACTGCCCATCGCGACGTTTTCCATGATCATCGGCCAAGCGGTGTGTCCGGCGTAGAGGTAGACCCGCTCCAGCCGACGCGTAGTCGCGGGGAGAGAGCGAAACCTCACCTCTCGAGTTGGTTGTTGCCTCCGCACCGGCCCCCTTCGCGACATTGGTGAGCGCCACCACGTGAACATCGGGCAGGCCCGTCCCTGTGTCGCCTAGGACGACCTTTAGTTTGACTTTTCCTAGAGTCGCACGCGGGAACGCCTTCCGGGCGGTCTCGACAGTGACTTGGGGCTTTCGTGCGAGCTGAAACCGAACCTCGGGCACGATGCGCAGGCCCGGCTGAGCCTGGCTCAATTGGAATGCCTTCTCCGCCGTAAGCTCGACCAACTTCGGTCCGTTCTCGTGGATCGATGCCAGTACCTTGATATCCAATGCCGGCGCATTCGCTCGCGTCAATCGCCGCACGCCCGTCCTCTGCAAGCCGAAAGCGTGTTGAGCGCTTCGGCACCGGTCGTCTCGGAAGCGACAAATCCACGGTGGGAAGGATGATGAAGCGGGTGGGGCGTGATTGGGGCATGGTTTCCTCCCTCCGGTTCGAGCAATCGCAGTTCGAGACACACACATGCCAAATGCGGATGATGCCGCGGATGACCGCTACTTCTTCGGTAAGGTTACCGTGATCTCCTTCCTGGCCGGAGTGGCGGCAGTGTCCATGATCAGGTACTTGAACGAACGAGGCGCATCGCCACCGTCCTTCAATTGCCTGAAGATAAATTGGGTGCCTCCCAGCCGGGGATTACCTGAAAAGCTGATTAGATCGGTCGCAGGCGATTCTCCCAACCACATCCCGTGAAACGTACCGCTACCTCCCGACACCAGTAGGGATTTTTCGACATCCTTGCCCAATTCCAATCCGGCATCTGGGATGGCCGGCTCAATGCGGAAGGCTGCGGTGGCGCCGACCAGCCTCGCCTTGCATGCGTCCACAGAGGCGGCCTCTACCGCACCTTCGCCAATCCGGGAAATCACGCGATCCATCTCTGCCACGAGGCTTGTGGCGCGCTTGGTAAGTGAGTCGAACGCGCGGCCAAGTCCGAATCGACTTGAGGGTACGAGGGAGTGCAATCGGGATTTCATCGCTTGCTTATTGTCTGGCGGAGCCGGCGCGGGGGAATCCGCCGCGGCCTGGCTGACGATCCCAGCTGCGGCGAGCTGGAACGCCGCTACGGGCGGCTGGTTTCAGCAGGAGCTCATTGAGCTTGTCGAGGACGTTGATCGCATCGCCGTGAAGTGCGGAAGGATCTCAGGCTCCCTGACAGCACGAGTTCCGCCTTGAACGAGGTGTCCTGCGGGCTGCATCTGTGCTTCCGCCTCATTGGACGAAGAAGTACTGGCCACCCAATCCAACGACGTGTCTCGCGATCGGTATACCTGCTGGAGTTTGTCCAATTCCGCCGAAAGAGCTCTGCGTGCTAGTGATGGCGGCGCGAAGTGTGACGAAGCGGCCCGCCAAAGGGCCGAAATCTGCCCAAGACAGCGTAGAGCGCCCTTTGCCTCATCGCAAGTCGCAATCCAGACCGGGGCGCAGCCACGGAAGACCTTGCAAACCCGATCGCGGCGAGTGTGCCGAATCCGATTGCGGCATCCCTGCAATCCGGCGAGAGCCGACGCACCGAGTCCGAGCGTGCCAATGAACGTCGCGGCGCGAGCGGCCTGCCCCATGTCGACCAGTTCGGAGGCCTTACGGTCCACGCGCCGCCGAGTCGCGGATGAAGGTGTCCGCCTGCTCGATGGTGGCCACGCGGCCGCGATAGTCGGAAGTGTCGATACGAGAGGTGTGGCACAGCTCGCCAATGAGATCGCCAGCACGCAGCAAGAGATGGCGATCGCCCGCCGAGCGAAGAAAGAACGGTTTGTATGCGCCAGAAAATACATCGCAGAGCCTCCCTCGCCTTTGCGCGCCTGGCCGCAAGGTCCCATTTGACTACGGGACCCCATGCTCTTGCCAAACGCCAACCATTTTTAACTAATGCTAGCGTAGACGTCAAGAGGACTTGCCTGAGGTTTCGGGACTGTAAGCTTCCCTGCCCTGTAGACATTCTGGAAGTGGACTTTTCTGGCAGGATTTGTGGTCCAGGGAGATCCGATGAAGAAGTCGAAATTCAACGAGTCGCAGATCGTGGCGATCCTGAAGGAAGACGAGGCCGGCCTGCCGGTTGCGCAGATCCTTCGCAAGCACGGGATCAGCCACGCGACGTTCTACAAGTGGAAGTCGAAGTACGGCGGGGCGAGCGTGGCCGAGTTGAAGCGCCTCAAGGAGCTCGAGGCGGAGAACTCGAAGCTCAAGCGCATGTTTGCCGATCTGGCGCTTGAGAATGCGGCCATCAAGGAAGTCCTGAGCCGAAAGCTTTAACGCCGTCGGCCAAGCGCGAGGCAGTCCGGATCATGAGCGAAGAAGTGCGGCTTGCGATGTCGCGCGCTTGTTCAGCAGCCCGGCTGTCGCGGGCGGCGTATTCCAGGCCGGTGCAGGATCAAGGGGTACGTGACGGCGAGATCATCGCCGCGCTGAACGATCTGATTGCCGTGGAACTGCGCTGGGGCTTCTGGAAATGCTACGACCGGTTGCGGCAGATGGGCCGGCCATGGAATCACAAGCGGGTACATCGCATCTACTGCGACATGCGGCTCAACCAGAAGAGGCGTACCAAGAGGCGCCTGCCTACGCGGCAACAGCAGTCCTGGTTGTTGGACATTTCCGCGAGAAGTTTCTCGCGGTAGCGCGCTGGCGGAGGCTTCCCAGCGCGTCGTGTGGTCGAATTTCGCTGTAGCGCCGAAGCTAGTCGTCGGTGATCTCCTGGACGACTGCGAGCCAATCGAGCAGGTGGGCGTTCACTACATCCTCCCGGTAGCTGCGATTGAAACGCTTCAAGAACGCGTTCTGGTCGAGTTTCCCGGCTGGATAAAGCGCACTTCGATGTCGCGGACACTAATCGCGGGAAATGTCACCCCAACTACTCTCGCCAGGTATGTCAGCTACCGTCCAACCAGTTTCACTACGAACAGCGACCTGACATGGATTCCGCGAACGTAGGAATTGCGCCTTCGCAAGCTCACGAGATCCGCTCCTCGCGGTGAATCGCGCGCCGTTCTGGCGCATCAACACTGGGAGTAGGCGCGGCAACCACAAGGCACTGATTCCCAAAATTTTTGTACCCATGCGACAGTGTTCTGACCATGAAGTACGAGTGTCGTTGGGATCTTCTTTCGGAAAATTCGCTAATGAAAAATCTTGCTCAATAACAGGTTGACGAGCACTAGGTAACTAACGGGACAATGGTGCGAAAGACAAACATGGATAAGGTTCGACCCGGAATCGCCCGTCAAAGCCCTTTCAATGTCACTAGCCGCTTTAGCGATTTCGTCCTTATCAATATCTCTCAATGGCCAAGCCGAACTGTCGAACGTGCACGAAGAATTGAACCCTGAAAAGACGACTCCATACTCGAAAACCAAGTTCAACCCAACTTGTTGGCGTGATCTGTCCCAAGCCCCGATGTACTAGAAATCTCCTTCGCAAACCTGCGAAAGGGCTCAAAGCCAAGCGTGCCAATTTGCGAGACGATTCTGTTGGAGCAATATCAGTTAGCTCCTTCCGTTTAGTTCCGGCCACCTTCTAAAGACAAGCCTTGCGCACCAACAAGCGGAATGCAAACGTCGTGATTGCCAGGCACCATCATCACACGAGGAGAAGGCAGAGGTATGTCAGAATTCAAGCAGCAGCCTCCGGAGCCAGACATCGGCCCGAACGAAATCTTCCGATGCCCACAGTTGGAAATATCGCCTGTTATCGTGACTAAAATCAGGTCCTCCGGGCCAAACTGCACGAACGGCGTCCACGAATGCTTTCGAATTTGCCTCTCCAGCAAGCGTTCGAATCGACGCCCCAGAACCAAAGTGCAAATCCGAAATGTGAAGAATCTTCAAATCATCATCTGGCTCGATTCCAAGCCAGTGGAAACCACGCCTACGTCTCACAAAGGTCACCAATTGCGTGGTTAACGCAGCGAAAGCCTTACCTGCGAAATCCTGAAATGTAAAAAAGAGTGGAATCCGCAGAGTGCTATCGTCAAATAACATGCTACGCACCATCGCCATTGAAGACTCGTCCCAATCTGCACTTACCAACGCGGTGGTAGCAGCCCTTTCCGCCTTCCGAAAAAGCTCGAAAGAGCGTGCCAAACTGATCATCTCCCATTCGACGAGGCGCACGTCCAGCAAAACAATCTGAAATCTTTCGCTGCCGAGCTTTTCACGAGCATCATCCCCGGAGTTCGAAAACGTCAGCTTGAAAACCCCCGACCGTCAGTCTGCCCTTCCAGTCCACGATACGAACTCTCGCGATTCTGACTACCAAATTCAGAACCAACTTGATCGTCGACTACGAGCTAACAACCGGCCTTCGCTCGATTTCTCAATTCAACTGTGAGCACATCATCGCAGGCTTGAAGATTGCATTTCATGTCAATCTTTCCAACACCCGCAATGTCGTATGGCTCGTCAGAATGGAATACATCCAAGAGGAGATCTTGCAACAATTGGCGCGCAACTGGGGGGAACACCACAAGAACGTCGCTCCTAGTATCCCCTACCAGCGTCGCATCAATTCCTCGGCAATCCCAGTGTGCCGTCTTTGATCCATCTTTCATTCGCGTGCACTGCGTACTTCTTCGCCATCGCCTGCCATGCATCCATATTTACGGCGCCGCGCGCAAAGTCCGCGACATCAGAGACACATTGAAGAACGCGTTCTGGAATGAGGGCGCTATGGATGACCGTACAAAAAGCACCGCTCGAGCTTCGGCCAGTATTTTGTCCCGGCTATTCTGAGATTGCCCCTCAAGTTCCATTGTCAATCGTGTTTCAAGGTGGGATACGGCGGTAGCGCATTCTTCAATATCAAAACTACTGTAAGCCAAGCCAGTGATGATGGATGGATCTATCTCACTAAGTGCTTGGCAGATTAGCCTCAAGTCTCGCGCGATTTCGGTCAGCGGATAACAAGAGCTTGAACCCACCTTCAATCGTGTGAACCCCGAATGAGCCGTTACCGCATTTTCTCCGAGCAGCATCATCAGTGTGAGAAGAGCTCTTCGCGTACTACGCACAGACCTACCTTGTGCCAGCGCAAATGCTGAAACCAGTCGCTCTCTCAGTCGATGTTCGACATCCTTGTTGGAGTCTCCCTTAGCCAGCCTGTTTAACTCCAAGACGGACAGCTTCGCCTTCCGCGCCAATAGACCAATTGAAATCAACAAGTGGTCTTTTACCGTGCTGGTTTGAGCCAAGCGCAAAACGCATCCACGGATCAACTCTGAAGCTTGTCTCTCAGGCACCAGCAGCAGGACCAAGCAGCCAAGAGTCTCAAGTTCATCTTCCTCAGCGCCACAATCGTCAATAAGCGCATCCAGTAGCAGCGCAAATCTCGCCCTTAGTTCCCGGCCCCAAAATCGTCAAAGTAGAGGAGTATCTGGGTCAATATCAATTCCAGCTTCGTACGACGCCATTCCCCCTCGTTGCCAGCAGGCTTTCCCTTTGGCCAGGGTTGCTGTGAAAGTCGCAGTCCAACGTCCTTGAATGAGGTTATTCGAATTAGCTCTACAACGTTTGCCGCAAGCCCTGTTGAAGTTGAATGGTGAACGCTGTACTTTTACTTCACCACTACTCTTTGTCCACTCTTTGCCGAAGGTGAATGGGCGGTCCGCCGGCAATCTCGCCGGCGATACTCCGTGACGCCGCAATGAGTCGTTACTGCCTTTTCGGTCCAGCCCTCAACCCACCGACCAACCTCACCGGCCGATTGACCACTCCATAGCGTATGGCGGAGATCCGCAGCGTGTTCCAGCGCTCTACAGAGCGGACAGGTCCTCGCGCTCCCTAGTGACGGAACATCCCATCGCCAGAAGTACCTATGGGAGCTCATGTGCTGCTCCTGAAGGTATCTTCTGTATAGCGGCAACCAGTACGCGTCACAATCGCGAGATGAGTTACGGCGCGAGCCCCAGCATTTCTAAGCAGCTGCTCAAGCTCACGTTGAACTTTTCCGGTTACAGAAGCGTCATCAAGAAGCACAACTCGACGCTTCTCAATACTTTGCTTCTGTAAGAACGTCTTTATCCGATCATAAGTAAGCGATGGAATTCGAATGGCTGTCTGCGCATGTGCGCCAATGAAGTGAACAGGCACGAAGTTGTGTGGCAACTCGTACTTTGCTCCAGTCGTTCTGTGACTCAACAATGCTTGAATCATCTTTTCCGTAACTGGATGTGAGGAGTAGAACCAGATCGCACCTTTGACTCGTTCGAAATGAAGTTCACTACGAAGCCATTTGAAAAGCTCTCCCTGCTCCAGAGCCTCTCTCTCCATTGCCAAACCCAAATTGAGAGTAATGAGATCGTGGTGGAGAGCCATAAACCCAGTGGCCGATACGGAGGGCCCTCGACTCGACAAAATGGTCATATGCCTGCTGTGGATTTCGCTGATAAAGAGATCGTGAGAAATAGTCCTTCTCATCATCTTCACCAAAGAAACGCCTCACAGGAATTGCCTTCTGTCCTCCTCGACCAACATACGGCGTGCCTGGAATTCCCGTTCGTAGGGAAGCTCTCCTGCGGGACATGGATCACAGTCAAACGCTGTCTCATTCCAATTAAGCGCAATGCTGCTTCTGGCGTGTACAGGTTCACGGACAAGCTCCGCGCCCATGACAAGCATGTTATGTCGAAGCAAGTGGATTTCCTCCTGATCATTCACCCTGGCTGCATCGGCTGTCGTCCCAGTAACGAACACGCTACTTACTACTGTAGTCAATGGCTCATCACTTGCACTTCTTGTCGACGCAAGTAGAGATCGACGCGCCTCCCTTGGAAGAAGATTTGTGAGTAGAGCGTCTGCCGCAACACATTCTTCGCGTCTTCCACGGAGGTACCATGTGCGTCCAAGTGCTCGCGTGGCGACAATGGCGCGACGCGGTGCAACAAGTGCGTGATAGGTCTGATATCCATGCAGCACGACCGCAGGCCTATCGCTTTTCGGGTCACGTGCCCAAATTACTTGCTCACGAATGAACGGCGATCCTGTAGCGTGAGCTTCTTGTTCAAGCATCCCTTCCCAGAAGAGACGAGAATCGTGAGCGCGCAGCAGCTCGAAAATCCATGCGCCTGCTTCCCGTGCAATGCGATCACCGTAATCCTTGCTCGCAAACCGAAACTGGGAATCTTCTGGGCTGCGCTTCAAGCACCTTACCGCCCAGTCAGTTGTTAGCACATACAGATCTACTTCCGTTGAGTTTGAGGGTGCTCGTTCTCGCAAGACGATTTGAACGAACGTATTCGCCTGCTCGCGCGTGATATCCGCAATCAGCCAAATTCTTCGATTTGGCGACGTCTTTGCGGGTTTGAAGCACGACCAGTTCAGCCATTGGAAAATATGCTGCTTCGTCACCGCGCCTGGTAACCAAAGGGCGCGATGACCGATCTGTTCAGTAGTTCGCCAGTCAAGATACCTAACACCCTCTCCAATATTCCGTTCGTAGACTGCCCAGTTTCGGCTGTCAAATTCATGAGAATCACTGCCCTCGACATGTGCCGCGGTGATATGCGACCACTCAACAAATCTAACGTCATTGTCCGATCGGTCTCCGCGCCCGAGTCGAATGCAAAAATGCCAAGCTGTGCCAACAAACGGCAGCTTTCCTTCGTATGCCTTGGCCTTCCCGACATTTCGCGAACCCTGTTGTGTCGCGAGCTTCCATGATGCGTTGCAATTTACCCACCACCGCCAGTACAGATTCTGGCAAAGTCATCACCGTCCGAAAGCACCAATCTAATGTGCTGAAGACCGGTAGTTACTTGTTCGGAGATCGCGACTAACTCTTGGATAAGGGGATCTGGAATAGCAATTGACTGATGCGATGCAGAACGTTTGTCGTTGCTCTAATACCGCCAATTGCTTCGCGAACGACCGGATCCGAACTTGCCTTCCATTCCTCCAGGTCTGCCAACAACTCCTCGACCGCAGTCCACGTAAAATATTTCAAGCCAGGAAGTGTGTTCGTCACGAACAAATTGCGTCATCGTGGGGCATGACACATTCTCCCGTTGGATCGCTCCTGCAAGAACATCACCCTTGCCGCCGAGATCTATTCCCCTGCGCATTCGGGCATATATGCCAAAGCAGTTGATATCTGGGCACTAGCTCCAAGAAATGCATGCTCAGCCGCAAGTTATGAGCCAGTTCGGTCAGGAGAACTCGAATCTTGTGAAGTACATCCTCTATGTACTCGTCGTCGCCTTCAAAGAAGGGCTGCAATCCATAGTCTCGTGCCTCGGCCAACCAGGGGAGTGTCGCCTTGGCTATATCACTGTCCGTCCCGAGCGAAAGCTCCCCAATTGATACCAATCTTGTCGCAATGCACTTCGAATCCGCATAGGTGAGCGAAAGCAATTCTCCAGAAAGACGCTCCCATAGCTTTGATTCCCGTGACAACTCAAAGTACTCACCGGCCAATCCAACTTTCGCGCACCGGAGACAATCGTGAGGGCTGAAAGAAAGCCGTGCTGCCCAAGGAACTTGATGAACCCACTGCGCTTCTCTGTCCTTGTTGGCGAATTTCTCCAACCTCAATTGTACAGTCGATTGAGTTCTTATGCAGAACTCTCAAGGTTGCTGCTATTGCAAGCATTGGAAGCGGATCGATCCACTCAATCTCGTGAAGTCCACAATTACGTGACTTCTCGCTGATCGCCCTCTCAGCGCTTCTGAAGGCTGCCAAATGTCCCCGACCACCACTCATCTCGTATCTCTCCAAACGATGTACTGTCACCAGCGCAGGCAACACCCCAGTCAGCACACGCGACGTCGCTTTTGCTGTTTGAGTAGACCCCAATCACGCAAAGGAATATTGGGCTGCTGCGCATTTAGTTATCCAGTACTGGTAGTTACAGGGTTTCTCTGAGCAGGTCGATTGCACCCACTTGAAACCGGACCAATTGAACTCCGATGGGTACCGCATCTAGTACTAATTTTGCCGCCCAACCAAAAGGTCGACGCCCCCAGAATGTGCACTACCACTCGTTATGTTGCGAGTTGTGCTGTTGCTACTTTATTCTCGGGGGCCGCGTTCGTTATCGCCCAAGGCTGCAAAGCCCAAGAAATTCGATTGATCGATCGGACTTGCAGTAGTTCTCCAAAAAAGAGAGGCGCCTCTTGGCGCCCCTCTATTACTACCATATGTTACTGACTAGTCCCAGCTAAGCGCCCCCCCCGTCTGATACTCAATCACCCGCGTCTCGAAGAAGTTCTTCTCCTTCTTCAGATCGATGAGCTCGCTCATCCACGGGAACGGGTTCGTCGCACCAGGGAACATCTGATCCAGACCAATCTGCTGAGCCCGGCGATTGGCAATGAACCGCAGATACTCCTTGAACATCGATGAATTGAGCCCGAGCACGCCCCGGGGCATCGTGTCCTCGGCATACGCATACTCGAGTTCCACCGCCTTGTGGAACAGCTCCGTCAACTCCCGACGGAACTCCGCCGTCCAAAGATTCGGATTCTCCAGCTTGATCGTGTTGATCAGGTCGATGCCGAAATTGCAGTGCATCGACTCGTCCCGAAGGATGTACTGGTACTGCTCCGCCGCGCCCGTCATCTTGTTCTGCCGCCCCAGCGACAGGATCTGCACGAACCCGACGTAGAAGAACAGCCCCTCCATCAGGCACGCGAACACGATCAGGCTCTTGAGCAGCAGCCGGTCGTTCTCCTCCGTCCCCGTGGTGAAGTTCGGGTCCGTCAGCGTCTCGATGAACGGGATCAGGAAGTCGTCCTTGTCCCGGATGCACTTCACTTCCTTGTAGGCCGCGAAGATCTCGCTTTCATCGAGCCCGAGCGATTCGGCGATGTACTGGTACGCGTGGGTGTGGATCGCCTCCTCGAACGCCTGGCGCAGCAGGTACTGGCGGCATTCCGGCGCCGTGATGTGGCGGTAGGTGCCGAGCACGATGTTGTTGGCGGCGAGCGAATCGGCCGTCACGAAGAAGCCGAGGTTGCGCTTCACGATGAGCCGCTCGTCCTCCGTGAGCCCGTTCGGGTCCTTCCACAGGGCGATGTCGCGGTTCATGTTCACTTCCTGCGGCATCCAGTGGTTGGCGCAGCCCGCGATGTACTTCTCCCACGCCCACTTGTACTTGAAGGGGACGAGCTGGTTCACGTCCGTCTTCGCGTTGATGACGCGCTTGTCCTCGGCCTTCACGCGGGTGAAGAGGCCGTTGACGCCCATCTCCTGCACGCGCTCGGCCGCGGGGGCCGGGGCGGCGGAAGGCTTCACCATCTGGAGTCCCAGCGTGGGGGCGGGCACGTCGTCTTCGAAACTCAGCATTGCTCTGGCTCCTTGATCACCGGCGCCTTCTGGAGGGCACCGCTTCTTGTCTTGGGGTCACGCTTGCGGGGAACCCCCTGCCGCACCCCCCGGGGGAGTGGGTCCCGGGGGGGCGGTGGGTGGCTTCACCTCATCTGCTGCCACATCAAAACAACACTGCAAAACTTTCCGGCTAGGCCGCCTTCAGCCCCGCCGCGAGGCCGGCCGGCACGTTGTCGCTGCGGGCCGCCGTCGCCCGCCAGTGCAGGGCCTGCAGGTTCTCCGGATCCGAAGAACCGCCCAGCGCGCGGGAGACGATGAAATCCAGCTCCCAACCGAACGGGCTCTTGCGGTTGCCGAAATCCGCATAGCGGACCAGGTTGCCCAGCTTGTCCTTGCGGAATTCCCACGCGTTGGCGTGGCCGCCGACGGGGGTGGTGCGCCCCCAGGCGGAGCGCTTGAGGTCTTCGAGAAGCGTCATGTGTTCATGAGCCGCCATGGAGCACCCCCGGTGTTGGTGGAAAGGCGATTGCTGCTCGGGCGGCCCGCTTCTCGCGACGGGCGGCACCCCTCCAAGCCGACGAAAAGGATGCCTCAAGCCGCCCTTGCCGGTCAAGGCAAAAAGCACAAGATATGGGGCTTTCCGGGGCTTGACGGATGGACATCTTGTGCTTTCGGGGGATAACCTGTGGATAACCGGGTATAAGGCCCGTCCGCCGCCCCCGGACGGGGCATTCCTCCTGCCGTTGATCGCAGACAACCCTCCCGCCGGGGCCGGGCCGGAGGATGGAAGAACCAGCCCGCGGACGACCTCAAGCACCCCGGGCACTCCGGCAAGCCATGGAACCGTCAAACGACAAGGGCGAGCGCACGCACGGTATCGGCATCGACGAGCTCGTGACGGCCGAGCGGGTCGCCATGCTCTACCGGCTGGTGCCGCGCACGCTGTTCACCGCGGTGCTCTTCTCGTCGTTCGTCACCTTCGTCTACTGGGAAGTGACGCCGGCCTGGATCCTCGTGCCCTGGTTCCTGGCCAACAACGCGCTCTCCGCCATCCGCTACGGGCTGGTGCTGCACTACCGCCGCGTGAAGCCGCCGCCCGCCGAGGCGGGCCTGTGGCACCGGCGCTTCGTCCTGCTCACCGCCCTCGCCGCCGGCCTCTGGGGCATGATGGGCTCGGTGCTCCTGCCGCCGGGGCGCGTCGACTTCCAGGTGATGGGCACGTTCTTCGCGGTCGGCACCGCCGCCGTGGGCCTGTTCACTCTGTCGAGCTCCCGCATCGCCTTCCTGGCGATGGCCGTGCCCGTCCTCGTCCAGCCGGCGATCGCCATCCCGCTTCAGGGCGATGCCGCGAGCTGGCTCCTGGGCCTCGCCAACGTCGCCTTCCTCGTGGTCACGCTCCTCAACTCGTCCATCGGCGAGCGCAACTTCCACGAGATGCTGCTGCTTCGCTTCGAGAACGAGCGCATCGCCGCGGACCGCGAGGCCGCCCTCGTCGCGGCGCAGGCCGCGGGGCAGGCCAAGATGCGCTTCCTCGCCAACATGAGCCACGAGATCCGCACGCCCCTGAACGGCGTCCTGGGCATGGCGCACCTGCTCGCGCGCACCCCGCTCGACGACGGCCAGCGCCGCCGCGTCGATTCGCTCCTGCAATCGGGCGAGCACCTGCTCACGGTCGTGAACGGCGTGCTCGATTTCTCCAAGGTGTCCGAGGGCAAGGTCGAACTCAAGCGCCAGCCCTTCGAGCTGCGCCGCACCCTCGGCGAGGCCCTCTCGCTCTTCGGTGCCCGCGCCGAGGTCCGGGGCATCGCGCTCACCATGCACGTCGACGCGGACGTGCCGGCCTGGGTGTTCGGCGACGCGGGCCGCATCACGCAGGTGATCAACAACCTGGTGGGCAACGCGATCAAGTTCACCGAACGCGGGCGCATCTCGCTCTCGGTGAGCCGCGTGCCCCTTTCCGGCCCCGACGACCTGCCCCGCCTGCGCTTCGACGTGCAGGACACCGGCATCGGCATCGCGCCGGAACACCAGGTGAGGCTCTTCGAGCCCTTCCGCCAGGTGGACGATTCCGCCACGCGGCGCCACGGCGGCACGGGCCTGGGCCTCGCCATCTCGCGCGAGCTCGTCGTGCTGATGGGCGGGGAGATCGGGCTCACGAGCCAGCCCGGCGAAGGCTCCCTCTTCTGGTTCACGCTCGAGCTGCCGGAGGCGAAGGCCATCGCGGCGCCCCCGCCGAGCGAAACGCCCCGCGCGCGGCTCGACGGACGCGTGCTGCTGGCGGAGGACAACGAGATCAACCTCGAGATCGCGCGCGACCTCCTCGCCGCGCAGGGCTTCGAGGTGCGCTGCGCGCGCAACGGCGTCGAGGCCGTGAGGCTCGCCATGGACGAGCCCTTCGACGCGATCCTCATGGATTGCCACATGCCGGTGCTCGACGGCTTCGCGGCCACCGAGCGCATCCGCCAGCACGAACGCTCGTCGGGCCTGCCGCGCGCGCCGATCATCGCGCTCACCGCCAGCGCGCTGGAAGGCGACCGCGAACGCTGCCTCGAGGCGGACATGGACGACTACATCGCGAAACCCTTCGACCCCGACCAGCTCGCCCGCCGCCTGCAGCGGTGGATGGAAGCGCCGCCGCGCGTTTCGCCCGCCGTTGATCCGAGTCAACGAGGCGATCCGCGGAGGGCCTAGGCTGGAATCTGGAAGGAGGGCCCCATGAAGACGCCACGCGTTGGAATGGAAAGCCGTCGGCACACGCCGACGTTCGACTCCGGCCCCGGCGATGCCTATCGCCTCGACCGCAAGCTCGCCGATCCCGCCACCTGCCCGACCTGCAAGGCAACCTACCGCGCCGGGCGGTGGACCTGGGAGAAGGCGCCCCCGCAAGCCGCCCCGGCCGAATGCCCCGCCTGCCGTCGCATCGCCGACGACTATCCCGGCGGCTGGCTCACGCTCAAGGGCGCGTTCTTCGCCGAGCACCGCACGCAAGTCCTGGCGCGCGTGATCGCGAGGGAAACCCACGAGAAAGCCGAGCATCCCCTGCAACGCATCATCGCGTTCGACGAACGCGGCCCGGCCGAGACCGTGGTCACCACGACGGACCCGCACCTCGCCCGCAACATCGCCGAGGCGCTCAAGGCCGCCTTCAAGGGAACGGTCGCGCTCGATTTTTCGCCCGGCGAGAACCGGGTGCGCGCGACCTGGGAACGATGAACCAAGGACACCCCATGAAGACCATCCAGATCCAGCTTCGCCACATGGCCCACTCGCCCGCCCTTTCCGAACGCATCGAGCAGTGCGCCCGCAAGCTCGAGGACAGGAACCCGCGCGTGACGGGTTGCCGCATCGCGGTGGAAGCCGACACGCACCGCACCGGCACGCGCCACAGCTTCGACGTGCGCCTGGACGTGCAGGTGGCCGGCGCGCCCGATTGCGTCGTCAACCGGCAGCCACGACAAGGACGTCTTCGTGGCCGTGCGCGACGCGTTCGCGGCGGTGGAACGCCAGCTCGACCCGCTGCACGCCTGACGCGCCTTAAGCGATCCTCGGGCGGATCGATTCGATCGCCGCGGCGAAGGCATCCTTCCCGCGCGCGCTCTCCACGATCACCGCGTTTTCCAGCTCGTCCGCCGTTAGCGGCTCGAGCCATTGCATCTGGCGCTCCAGCACGGCGATGCCGGCCTCGGAGGCGTCCTTGCCGGCCCGCTCGCGGGCGGCGATGCGTTCGCGAAGCAGGTCGTCCGGCGCGGCGAGGCCCACGAGGACGAAGGGCACGTCCAGGTCGCGGGCGAGTTCGCGCATCGCGTGGCGGTTCGCCCGGAGGATTCCCGTCGAATCGACGATGGCGATCCCTCCGCCCTCCAGCGCTTCGCGCGCCGCCGCCAGCAGCCGCGACTGCGTGCGCTCGTCCGCCTCGCGGTCGTAGAGGCCGGCGCCGGGGGCCGATCCGGTGCGAGCAACGGCCGCGAGGCCATGCACGCGCTTTCGTTCAACGTCGGATCGGATGCGGACGGCACCCAGCGACTCCAGCAGGTCCTGCGCGAAGGTGGTCTTGCCCGACCCCGGCAGGCCGTGCATCGCGATGAGGGCGGGCCCGGGCGGGCGTAGCGCCGCTTCCGCGAGCGCCAGGTGCCGCTCCAGGTCCATCACGGCGGCCGCACAGGCGTCCACGTTCTCGTTGCACTGCGCGTAGCGGATCGCCGCCACCTTGGCGCGCACCATCGCGCGGTAGACGCGGTAGTACGGCAGGGCCGCGAGCGCGTCGTAGTCGCCGGTGATGGAAAGGTACGCATCGACGAACCGGTGAGCGTGCCGGGTGAGCCCGTGGGCCTCCAGGTCCATCGCCGTGAAGGCCACCTCGCTCATCACGTCGATCCAGCGCAGCCGCTCGTCGAAATCGATGGCGTCGAAGGGCACGGGCTTGCCGTCGATGAGCGCCACGTTGCCCAGGTGCAGGTCGCCGTGGCATTCGCGCACGAATCCGCCGGCGTGGCGGCGGGCGAAGTGCACCTCCAGCCGCTCGCCCTCGCGCACCACCCACGCGTGCAGCGGGCCGAGCCGTTCGCGGCCGATGAAGGCGCCCGCGTAATCGCGGATGCCGGTGAAGTTGCCCTCGGTCTCCGCGCGGATCTCCTCGGGCGTGCCGAAGGGCGAGGCGGAAGGCGCCTTCGGGATGGCGGCGTGGAAGGCCGCGACGGTTTCGGCCAGCGAATCGACGAGGCCCGTGTCGAGGGCGCGCCACTTCGCCAGCCGGTCGAGGAGCGCGGCCTGTGGAAAGCGGCGCATGCGCACGGCCCATTCGATGGGCGGGCCTTCGCCGCCGATGCGCGGCGCGAGCCGCGTGCCGGTGATGGGGATGACCGCGAGGTAGAGCGAAGGCGCCGTGCGCCGGCCGAGCCGCAGTTCCTCCTCGCAGCACCGCCTTCGCGATTCGAGCGTGGTGAGGTCTGCGAAGCCCAGGTCGACGGGCTTCTTGAGCTTGTACGCGAAGGGGCCGGCGAGGATCACCCACGAGATGTGGGTTTCGAGGACTTCCGTGTCGCCTGCCGCATCCAGCCGCTTCGCGAGCGCGGTGACGAGCTTCGCGGTCATGGCATCGGCCTCCTGACCCTTTCACGCTACGCCGGGATGCGCGCGCGCGGTTGTCGGGGGTCAAGAGGGGGCGCCAATGAAAGCGGCCGGGAGATCCCGGCCGCGCGGCGCCGAGGGAGCAGGTCCGCGGGCTTGACCGCCCCAACACCGGGGCGGCCCGTCGAAAGCCGGCATTCCCGCCAGGCGCGAATGAGCCCTCGCGGTGAACGAGCCGCCGACCAGGCCTCGAAACCATCCAACCCGGGCCTGCGCGCTCGTCGTCCTCGAGCGCCGCGACCGATCATCCCGCCCATCCCAGGCCAGTCGCCCACGCCCCCGCTCCAGTCGCCGGGCGCGGATGCGCCTGGAGGCGCACCCGGGTTCGCCCATCAGTGAGACCGTGGCGCGAAGACTTCAGCCAGGAAGGTGACGAACAGAACCAGCGCGCAAACCGTCCCGAGTATCAGCGGCGCCGCCACGGGAAAGCGGAGTTTCTCGGGAGGCTGGAGGAAGCGACAAGGGAATGGGCATTCATGGGTTCGATCCCGTTCATTCGCATCGGCCGTCAGAGACGAGGGGGAGGAGGTCCACGGGCTTCACTTCGCGGCCGAGAAGAAGGCTGTAGTCCCTGGCGGCCAAGGCGGCGCCCGGGTTGTAGTCCCACTTGAATGCGGCGCCGTCATGCCGGGCCGCACCTTCGACGCAAAGACGCGCCGAGGGCGCCCAGCCCGGCGCGGAACCCGAGAACAGCGTCAACCGCTTCTCCGCCAGGCTGCGAACTCTCGTGGTCTCCACCCCGAAAGCCCTGCGGTACCACGGGCGCTGCAAAAGCCAACCCTCGAACGTCGATGCGCGAATCTCGGCTTCGTCCCGGGCCCACTGGGTGACCGCGCCATCCATGGTGCGCGCCATCTGCCAGGTGAGCGTGCCGAGATGCCCTCGCTCGACGAGGGTGGCCTGGTAGCCCGCGTAGAACGCCCCCCGAGTACGGATGCCCGCGAGAGACCAGGTTGTCGAGTCGCGGCAGGATCATCGTCGCCAGCGCGACGAGGAGCGACGCGATGGACAGGAGGCCCAGCAATGCCGTCCGTCGCGAGGGCAAGGCCCGTTCGAATCGGACTCCAGCCGAGGCCAAAGCCGCGACGAACGACGCCATCGAGATGATCGCCAGCAACGAGGGAATCGCCCACTTCGCCTCGCGCCCACCCTGCATGGCGACCAGGCTCAGCGCGGCGATGCCCGCGATCGCGAACACTGCCGGTACCGCTCGGGCAAGTTGAATTTCGGCGGCGGGCGGGAGGAAGCGGCGAAGCGATTCGACTTTCATGGCGGGCTCGTCGGGTTGGAAACCACCCGATGATGCCATCCGAATTGACGAATGCAACCCACCCGGATCAACCGGAATCGCCGACCCCGAAAGAAAAACGGCCGGGAGGTCCCGGCCGTTCGCTTTCTGACCTGCGACTGCGCTACTGGCAAGCCTCGCATTCGGGATTGTCGATCGAGCAGAACTTGCCCGCCGCGTCCGATGCGCCCTCGCCCGCGCCTTCCCCGGAAAGCCCGCCGTGGGCCGGCACGGAGTTCAGCTCGCCGCCCTTGCCCGTGGACTTCTCGGCGCTGGTGGCGGCCAGCGTGCGCAGGTAGTACGTCGTCTTGAGGCCCCGCAGCCACGCCAGCTTGTAGGTGTCGTCGAGCTTCTTCCCGGAGGCGCCGGCCATGTAGATGTTGAGCGACTGCGCCTGGTCGATCCACTTCTGGCGGCGCGCGGCGGCCTCGACGATCCACTGGGTCTCCACCTCGAAGGCCGTGGCGTAGAGGTTGCGCAGCTCCTGCGGCACGCGGTCGATCTTGCCGATGGAGCCGTCGAAGTGCTTCAGGTCCGAGATCATCACGGAATCCCAGAGGCCCAGCTTCTTCAGGTCACGCACCATGTGGTTGTTCACCACGGTGAATTCGCCCGAGAGGTTCGATTTCACGTACAGGTTCTGGTAGTTGGGCTCGATCGAGGCCGACACGCCGATGATGTTGCTGATGGTCGCCGTGGGCGCGATGGCCACGCAGTTGCTGTTGCGCATGCCGTGCTGCTTGATGCGCGCGCGCAGGCCGGACCAATCCATCGATTCGGTCTGGTCCACGTCCACGTAGCCGCCGCGCTGCTCGAGCAGGAGCTTGAGCGTGTCCTGCGGCAGGATGCCCTTGTCCCAGAGGCTGCCGGCGTAGGAGGAGTAGCGGCCGCGCTCTTCGGCGAGCTCCGTCGAGGCCCAGTAGGCGTAGTAGCACACCGCTTCCATGGAACGGTCCGCGAACTCGATGGCGGCATCCGAGGCGTAGGGCACGCGCAGGTCCTGCAGCGAATCCTGGAAGCCCATGATGCCCAGGCCCACCGGGCGGTGGCGGTAGTTGCTGTCGCGCGCCTTCTTCACCGCGTAGTAGTTGATGTCGATGACGTTGTCGAGCATCCGCATGGCGGTGGTGATGGTGCGCTTGAGCTTGGCGTGGTCGAGCGTCTTGCCGCCCTGGCCGTCGTCCTTCAGGTGCTTGGGCAGGTTCACGCTGCCCAGGTTGCACACCGCGATCTCGTGCGCGTTGGTGTTGAGCGTGATCTCGGTGCACAGGTTGGAGCTGTGCACCACGCCCGTGTGCTGCTGCGGGCTGCGGATGTTGCACGGGTCCTTGAAGGTGATCCAGGGGTGGCCCGTCTCGAACAGCATCGAGAGCATCTTCCGCCACAGGGTGAGCGCCGGGATCCTGCGGAAGAGCTTCAGCTCCCCGCGGGCGGCTCTTTCCTCGTAGCGCGTGTAGGCCTCCTCGAAGGCCTTGCCGAACTTGTCGTGCAGGTCCGGGCAGTCGCTGGGGGAGAACAGGGTCCACTCCGCGCCTTCCATCACGCGCTTCATGAAGAGGTCCGGGATCCAGTGGGCCGTGTTCATGTCGTGGGTGCGGCGGCGGTCGTCGCCGGTGTTCTTGCGCAGTTCGAGGAATTCCTCGATGTCCAGGTGCCAGGTCTCGAGGTAGCAGCAGACGGCCCCCTTTCGGCGGCCCCCCTGGTTCACGGCGACGGCGGTGTCGTTCACGACCTTCAGGAACGGGATGACGCCCTGGCTCTTGCCGTTCGTGCCCTTGATGTACGCGCCGAGCGCGCGGACCGGCGTCCAGTCGTTGCCCAGGCCGCCCGCGAACTTCGAGAGCAGCGCGTTCTCCTTCACGGCCTCGTAGATGCCGTCGAGATCGTCCGACACCGTGGTGAGATAGCAGGAGGAAAGCTGGGAGCGCAGCGAACCCGAATTGAACAGCGTCGGCGTCGACGACATGAAGTCGAACGTCGAGAGCACGTTGTAGAACTCGATGGCGCGCTCCTCGCGGTTCACCTCGTTCAGCGCGAGCCCCATGGCCACGCGCATGAAGAAGGCCTGCGGAAGCTCGATCCGGCGATCCTGGATGTGGATGAAGTAGCGGTCGTAGAGCGTCTGCAGGCCCAGGTAGTCGAACTGCAGGTCGCGTTCGTACACGAGGGCCTCGCCCAGGCGCTTGAGATCGTAGGTGCCCATCTTCTCGTCGAGCAGCTGGGCCTTGATGCCCTTCTGGACGAAGATGGGGAAGTACTCCGCGTAGCGCGTGTCCATCTGCTCGAAGAGCACTTCCTCGGCGAGCACCTCGCGGCGGATCGTGTGCAGCAGCAATCGCGCGGAGACGTAGGTGTAGTCCGGGTCCTGCTCGATCAGCATGCGCGCGGCGAGGATGGCGCACTTGTGCACCTCTTCGATGGGCACGCCGTCGTAGAGGTCGCGCAGGGTGGCGTCGATGATCTTCTTCGGGTCCACCGCGTCGCCCAGGCCCTGGCAGGCGGAGGCGACCAGCTTTTCCAGGATGGACAGATCCAGCGGCACCTTGGCGCCGTTCACGATGACGCCCAGCCTGGGGCTGCGGGCCTCGGCGGCCTCCAGCGCTCGCTTGGAGCGTTCCCGGGCGCGCTCTTCGCGATAGAGCACGTAGGAGCGGGCCACCTGGTGCTCGCCGGCGCGCATGAGGGCGAGTTCCACCTGGTCCTGGATGTCCTCGATGTGGTACGTGCCGCCCGTGGGGTGGCGGCGCACGAGCGCGTTCACCACGGATAGCGTCACGTGCTGCACTTTCTCGCGCACGCCGGCGCTGGCCGCGGCGGTGCCGCCGGCCACGGCGAGGAAGGCCTTGGTGACCGCCACCGCGATCTTGTCCGGCTCGAAGCCGACCACCGCGCCGTTGCGGCGGATGACCTTGTAATCGGCGTACTTCTCGGCCGAGCCGCTGTCGCCGGCGCCTTCCAGGTGGGCGGGATTGGGCAGGGGCGATGCGGGGTCGATGTCGGAAGCCAGTCGCATGGGATTCCTCTCCTCTTCGATGCTGTTATTGGGTCCGCCGGGCTCACGAAGACCCGGGTGGGAGGCGCTGTGCGGGGAGGGCCTGGCGGGGGATAACCCAAGGCCCTGATTCGATTGTGAATAAGCCGGGGCAACCCCCAAGGTTGCCCACACGTTATTCACCGCTTGATCCACAACATCTAGTGCCGGGGATCCAGCAAGGCCACAAAGTCTAGTAAAGGCGGACGGGCAACGCAAGCCTTGCGCGGAACTATTTTTTGGGCCGGAAAATCAGGCATTTGGGCGGCGATCGCGCGTAAGAAAACGGCAACGAATCCGTCACCCGCAAGTTCGCCGGAAGCGCAAGGGGGCGCACCGCCCGGCGACGCAAAAATTGTCGCCCGGCGCGCCGCTCTTTTGATCCATTCGGGGTCGGCGGGGGGGCGCCCTCCCTACGATGGGGGCATCGAGGGGCTCGGACAGAGAGCGCCGTGGTCGCAACGCATGACGAGGGGATAGCCCGCCCTACGGGCCGGGACCGGCCGTCGGCCGATGATCTCGCGCGGCAGCTCGCCGCCGAGACGCTCCAGCGTGCCCGGGCCGAGGAAAGCCTGCACCGCACGGAGCACCACTTCCAGAAGATCCTTTCCTCGATGGCCGAGGGCATGATCGTCCAGGACGTCGCCGGCCGCATCATCGCGGCCAACCCCGCCGCCGAGCGCATCCTGGGCCTCACGTTCGACCAGCTCCGGGGCCGCACCTCGCTCGACCCGCGCTGGGGATCCGTCCACGAGGACGGCACCCCCTGGCCCGGCGAGGAACATCCGGTGGTGGTGTCGGCCCGCACGGGCGAGTCGCTGCGCGACCAGGTGATGGGCATCGACGACCCGAAGTCGGGGCGGCGCTGGATCAGCATCGACTCCGTTCCGCTTTATTTCGCGGGCGGCACGGCGCCGGACGCCGGCATGGTCACCTTCACGGACATCACCGAGCGCAAGCGCCTGCAGGAGCAGCTGCGCGCGAGCGAGGAGAACTACCGGGCCATCTTCGAGGCGAGCCAGGTGGGCATCATCGTCAACCGCGCCGACGACGGCCGCTTCGTGCAGGTGAACCCCGCCTTCGAGGCCATCACGGGCTACGAGGCGAAGGACGTCATCGGCCGGACGTCGCTCGAGTTCGGCTTCTGGCCGGACCTCGAGGCGCGCCAGTATTTCCTGGACACGCTGAACGCGGGCATCGCCCTCACGGGATACCCCGCCCGCCTGCGCCGGAAATCCGGCGAGATCCGCGACGTGCTCGTGGCCGGGCGGCGGACGTCCTTCGGCGACCTGCCCGTCCTGGTCGGCCTGCTGCTGGACATCACGGACCTCAACGCGGCGCTCGCCGCCGCCGAGGCCGCCAACCGCGCCAAGAGCGTCTTCCTGGCCAACATGAGCCACGAGCTGCGCACCCCGCTCAACGGCATCCTGGGCATGGCGACGCTCCTGGGCCGGACGGAGCTCGCGCCGCGGCAGGCGGACATGGTGAGCAAGATCGAACGCTGCGGCCGCCACCTGGACGAGATCCTCGGGCACCTGCTGGATCTTTCGCAGCTCGAGACCGGCCGCATCGCGCTCGCCGACGGGCCGGTGCGGCTGGAAAGCCTGCTCGCGCAGCTGCCCGAGCGTCACGCGGCGAAGCTGCTGGCGAAGCGCCTCACGCTCGACATCGATATCGCGCCCGAGGCGGCCGCGCTTTCGCTGCGCGGCGACCTGCCGCGCATCTCGCAGGTGCTCGACCACCTGGTGGACAACGCCATCAAGTTCACGGACGAAGGCGGCGTGCGCGTGGGGATCACCGTGGATTCGATCGACGAGGACAAGGCGCTCCTGCGCTTCGTCGTGAAGGACACGGGCATCGGGTTGTCGGAGATCGGCAAGGCCCGGCTCTTCAACGCCTTCCAGCAGGTCGACGACAGCGCCACGCGGCGCTTCGGCGGCGCGGGCGTGGGGCTCGCCATCGCGAAGCGCCGGGTGGGCGTGATGGGCGGGGAGATCGGCGTGGAGAGCGAGCCGGGGCGCGGCAGCGAATTCCGGGTCACCGTGCGGCTTCGCCGCGATCGCGGCGCCTGAGCGGCGCCGGCGAAGAATGGAAAAGACACGCCATGCAGGACGGCCGTAAAGGCGACTTCCAGCTCTCACTGACCGAGGAGACGCTGCCCGATGCGATCTTCGTGCACGGGGACGACGGACGACTCGTCGCCGTCAACCGGCAGGCCTGCACGCTCACCGGCTATTCCCGCGAAGAGCTGCTGCGGATGGCCGTGGTCGACATCGAGATGGACTACGACGCCATCGCCGCCCAGGCGAAATGGCGGGCGATGCCGGCCGATGCCGTCGGGAAACTCTCGGGGCATCACCGCCGCAAGGACGGGACGCTCGTTCCCGTGGAGATCCACGTCGGCGTGCAGCAGGAAGGCGACGGGCGAATCTACGTGGGCGTCGTTCGGGACATCTCCGAACGGCTTCGCCAGGAAGCGGAGCTGCGGGAGGCGCGCGAACGCCTGCTCGCCCTGGAAAAGGAGCGGCGCGAACGCGCGGAAGGCGCGCTGGAGGCGACTCTCGAGCGCTACCGGGCGGTGTTCGACCATTGCCTCGTAGCGATCGTCGTCGCCCGCGTCTCCGATGGCGCGATCGTGGAGGTGAACGACGCCTTCGTCGCGATCTCGGGCTACAACCGGGAGGAAGTCCTCGGCAAGACGACGCAGGAGCTCGACCTGTGGGGCGATCCCGAGGATCGCGTGCGCTTCCTGCAGCGGGTCGGCGCCGGCGAATCGGTGACCGACCTCGTCACCCGCTTCAGGCGCAAGGACGGCGAGATCCGCAAGACGATGATCACCGGCAAGGTCGTGCGCATCGGCACGGAGTCCTTCATGGTCGGGCAGGTCGCCGACACGGTGGCGCTCAGCGACGCCAAGGCGGCCCTCGTGCGCGAGCGCAAGCTGGTGCAGGCGATCGTGGACCACAGCCCCAACGGGCTCCTCATGCTCGCCGAGGACGGCCGGAACATCTGGCACAACGCGCGTCTCGAGGAACTGCTCGAATACCCGCCCGGGCTCCTGCGGCCGGGCGTCGCGCTGGAGGACGTCGTGCGCTTCAACCACGCGCGCGGCGACTATGGCGGCGAGACCTACGAGCAGGCCTTCGAGCGGACGAAGGCGCTCCAGCACGCGAAGGCGCCCGTGCGCTACGCCCGGCACGCGCGGGGCGGCACGCGCATGCTCGAGGTGGAAGTCATCCCGATGCCCGGCCTGGGCCACCTCGTCTCCTACGCGGACGTGACGGAACGCCGGCTGCACGAGCAGAAGCTCGAGAGCCTGGTGGAGGCGCGCACCGACGAGCTGCGCAGGAGCCTGCTCGAGCTGGAGCTCGCCCGGGACGCCGCCCTGGCCGCCAGCCGCGCCAAGAGCGTCTTCCTCACCAACATGGGCCACGAGCTGCGCACGCCCCTCAACGGCATCCTCGGCATGGCCCTGCTGCTCAAGCGCACGGGTCTCTCGGACCGGCAGGAGGACCTGCTCGCCAAGATCGAGCAATCGGGCCGCAAGCTCACGGACCTGCTGGTGGAGATCCTGGATCTCTCGCAGCTCGAGACCGGGGGGCTTCCCCTCGCGAGCGAGGCCTTCCACCTCACGGCGCTGCGGGCGGCGATCCTCGACCGGTTCGAGGCGCGCGTCGCGCAGAAGCAGCTCGGCTTCGGCTTCGACATCGCGGAGGACTTCGCCGGGTTGAACCTGCGCGCCGACGCGCTGAGGCTCGAGCAGGTGCTCGCGATCCTGGTCGACAACGCCATCAAGTTCACCGAGGCCGGCGGCGTGAGCGTCGCGGCGACCGTGGCCGAATCGCGCCCCGGCAGCCTCACGGCGCGCTTCGAGGTGAAGGACACCGGCATCGGCATCGCGCCGGAACAGGGGGCGAAGCTGTTCCAGGCCTTCCAGCAACTCGACGATGGCGCGACGCGCCGCTACGGCGGAACCGGGATGGGGCTCGCCATCGCCAAGCGGCTGGCCGCGCTCATGGGCGGCGACATGGGCTACGCGAGCGAGCCCGGCAGGGGCAGCACCTTCTGGTTCACCGCAAGGCTGGGGACAGGTGAATTCGGGGACAGGTGAATTTTTCACCTGTCCCCGAATTCACCTGTCCCCGATTCAGCGGACCAGCACCGATGGGTTGTCGGCGCCGGCCGCGGGGCAGGCCTGCTGGGCGAGGCGCTGCCCGTTGATCTTGATGGGGTTCACGAGCATGCGCAGGTCCGGCCGCGCGGGATGGGGCACGGTCGAAACGAGGCGGTCGGCCACGAAGGGGCTGTCCAGCGCGGCGGGCAGGTCGTGCACCGGTGCGATGGGCAGCACACCGCCGAGCTTGCCGAGCCAATAGGCGGTGGGCTGCGCGCGGAAGGCGAGGTCCAGCTCCGCCGTGAGCGCCGCGCGATTCTCGTTGCGGGCCTTCGCGGTGGAAAAGCGCGGGTCCGTGGCCATGTCGTTCCGGCCGATCACCTCCAGCAACGCCGACCAGAACTTCTCCGTGAGGCACATCACGAACACCCAGCCGTCCGCGGTGGGCAGCGTCTGCACGGGCGCGAGGGAAAAGTGCGCGCTGCGCGGCTGTCGCGCCGGCACGTGGCCCTCGTTCAGGTACCACAGGGCGGCGTAGCCGAGCTGGTGCAGCGCCGCGTCGAACAGGCACGTATCGACGTCGCAGCCCTTGCCCGTCGAGCGGGCGTGCACCAGCGCCGCGAGCAGGCCCACCATCGCGGTGAGGCCCGTGGTGTGGTCCACCATCGAGGGCGCGCCGATGCGCGTGGGCGGGCCGTCGGGCTCCCCGGTGAGCGCCATGAGCCCCGCCTCGGCCTGCATGAGGTAGTCGTAGCCCGGCCAGGCCGCGCGCTCGTTGTCGCGCCCGTAGGCCGAGATGTGCACGCAGACGATCGCGGGCTTCACCGTCGAGAGCGCCGCGTAGTCCAGGCCCATCTTCGCGGGCAGGTCGCCGCGCAGGTTGTTGAGCACCACGTCGGCCGTCGCGACGAGTTTCACGAGCGCGGCCTTGCCCTCCGCGCTGCGCAGGTCGAGCGTGACGCTCTTCTTGTTGCTGTTCCACGTCTGGAAATACTCGCTGTCGTTCTCCCCGAGGAAGAACGGCCCGGTCTTGCGCGCCGGGTCGCCGCCGGTGGCGAGGTTCTCGACCTTGATGACTTCCGCGCCGAGGTCCGCGAGGAACATCGAGCCGTAGGGGGCCGCGCCGAACTGTTCGACGGAAACGACGCGCACGCCCGCGAGGAGCTTCATGGGAATCCTTTCGTTCAGGCCGGCTGGATGCGCAGCCGGGTGTTGTGGCTCAGGCGTTCGCCCGGATACAGGCCGACGGTGGCCATGAGCGGGCGGCCCTCGCCGTCGAAATAGTGGCGGATGACCTTGAGGGCGGGCTGCCCGGCCTTGCCCGAGAGCGTCGCGGCCTGCGCCCGCGTGAGCGAGACGGCATCGATGCGCTGGACCACCTCCGCGATGCCCACCGCGTAGCGCCGCTCGACGAGCCGCAGCACGGGGATGTGGCCCTTCTCGATCTCGCCGATGACATCCGCGTGCTCGGGGCGGAGGTAGACCTTCAGGTGCCCGACCGGCAGCTTCTCCTTCGGGCGGAAGCGCAGGAGCGAGACGCGGACCAGCTCCTGCCCGGGGCGCGCGCCCGATTCCGCGGCGAGCGCTTCGTCCACCACCACGCTTTCGTGGCCCAGGATCTTCATGCGCGTGGCCTCGCCGAACTGGATGATCTCCTCGAGCGTTCCCGCGCCGTGGACGAAGCTGGCAGCCGGCGCCCGGGCGCGAACGACCGTGCCGACGCCCGCGCGCGCGTTCAGCAGGCCCTGGGCCTTCAGGTCCCGCAGGGCCTCGCGCACGGTGTGGCGGCTCACGTCGAAGCGGCGCTGCAGCTCCGCCTCCGTGGGGATGGCCGTGCCGACGGGGTACTGGCCCTGCTCGATCTGCCGGCGAAGGTGCCGCGCGAGGTTGACGACCTTGGTCATGACGGCTATTGTACGGACAAACGGATAAAGGTCAATTTCGATGCGTTCCCTGCCCACGGACGAAGCGATCGCCACCCGGCGCTCGGTCCGCGCCTTCCTCCCCCTGCCGGTCGCGCGCGAGACGGTCGAGACGCTCCTCGCCGCCGCCGCGCGGGCGCCGAGCGGCTCCAACATCCAGCCCTGGAAGGTGCGCGTGGTCGCCGGGGAGGTGCGCGACCGCCTCGTGCGCGCCGTGCTCGCCGCGGACGAGGCCGAGGGCACCGCCGTCCACAAGCGCGAATGGAACTACTACCCCGTCAACTGGCGCGAGCCCTACCTCGGCCGGCGGCGCAAGGTCGGCTTCGATCTCTACGGGCTCATGGGCATCTCGCGGCGCGACCTCGCGGGCATGGCCGCCCAGCGGCGGCGCAACTACGAATTCTTCGGCGCGCCCGTGGGCCTCGTCTTCACGCTCGACGAGGACCTCGAGATCGGCAGCTGGCTCGACCTGGGCATCTTCATCGGCACGTTCGTCGTCGCCGCGCGCGGCATGGGGCTCGATACCTGCCCGCAGGCGGCCTTCGCGGACTTCCACGCCGTCCTGCGGCGCGAGCTCGGCATCCCGCAGAACGAGATCGTCATCTGCGGCATGGCCCTGGGCCACGCGGATCCGGCGGCGCCGGAGAATCGCCTCGCCACCGAACGCGCCACGCCCGCGGAATTCGCCACTTTCGAAGGGTTCCCCCCCGCATGACGCAAACCCTCGACATCGCCGTGCTCCCCGGCGACGGCATCGGCCGGGAAGTGATGCCCGCCTGCCTCGCGATCCTCTCCGCCGCCGAGGCGCTCACCGGCGGCCCGGCCCTGCGGTGCACGAACTGGCCGGCCGGCGCGCTCCACTACCGCGACCACGGCGAGGCCCTGCCCGCCGCCACGCTCGCCGCCTGCGGCCAGGCGGATGCCATCCTTTTCGGCGCCATGGGCTGGCCGGACATCCGCTACCCGGACGGCACGGAACCCATCCCGCAGCTCGACCTGCGCATGGCCTTCGACCTCTACGCCGGCGTGCGCCCCATCCGCTGGTTCCCGGGGCTGCCGCGCGTGCTGGCCGATCCGCGCGCCGAACAAGTCGACTTCGTGCTCGTGCGCGAGCAGACGGAGGGCCTGTTCTACGCCCGGGGCCGGGGCCGGATGGTGGACGACGCCGAGGCCTACGACACCATGCAGATCACCCGCAAGGGCACGGCGCGGGTGAGCGAGTTCGCCTTCGCCCTCGCGAAGCGGCGGCGGGCCCGCCGCGGCAAGGCCACCGTCACGTGCGTGGACAAGTCGAACGTGTTCGCTTCCATGGCCTTCTTCCGCAAGGTCTTCGACGACGTGGCGCGGGTTCATCCGTCGGTCGCGGCCGACTACGCCTACGTGGACGCGATGGCCCTCAACATGGTGAAGAAGCCCTGGGCGCTCGACGTGCTGGTCACGGAGAACATGTTCGGCGACATCCTTTCGGACCTGGGCGCGGGCCTCATCGGCGGCATGGGCATGGCGCCTTCCGCGGACATCGGCGATGCGCACGGGCTCTTCCAGCCGGCCCACGGCACCGCGCCGGACATCGCGGGCCAGGGCAAGGCCAACCCGTCGGCGATGATCCTGTCGGCCGCGATGATGCTCGACTGGCTCGCCGACCGGCATTCGGAACCTTCGCTGGAGCGTCGGGCGAGGCTTCTCGAGCGGGCGCTGGAAGCCGCCCTTGGCGCCGGCACCGTGCCGATGGAGATCGGCGGCGGCGCGGGCCTCGACGAGATGACCCGCGCCACCCTGGCCGCGCTGCCGGGCGCGATGGGGGATCGGCCATGAGCTACGTCGTCACCGTGCATTTCGCGGCGAAGCCGGCGCACCGCGAAGCCTTCCGCACCGCGATGGTCGAGAACGCCACGGCCTCGCGCGAACGCGAGCCCGGCTGCCGCCAGTTCGACGTGTGCGAAAGCGCGGACGGCGCATCGATCTTCCTCTACGAGATCTACGACGACGAGGCCGCCTTCCGCGCCCACCTCGCCACCGATCACTACCGGCGCTTCGACGACACCGCGTCGCCGTGGGTGGACGAGAAGCGCGTGGTCACCTTCAACCGCCTCGATCCCCGGACCTGACCCATGCACATCCCGAAGAAGATGCTCGTCGTCGACGTCGCCCCGCGCGACGGCCTGCAGAGCCTGCCCAAGTGGATCCCCACGGACGAAAAGGTGTGGCTGTGCGACCGCCTCACGGATCTCGGCGTGCCCGTGGTGGAGGTCGCGAGCTTCGCCCACCCCAAGGTGGTGCCCAACATGCGCGATGCCGAGGAGGTGTTCGCGCGCATCCGCAGGAAGCCCGGCGTGGTCTACCGCGGGCAGGCGCCCAACGTGCGCGGCGCACACCGGGCGATCGAAGCGAAGGTGGGCGAGATGCTCGGGCTCATCACGGTGAGCGAGACGTACACCCACCACAACCAGAACATGTCGAACGAGCAGGCCATCGAGCAGAACATCCAGTCCTTCCGCCTGGCCGAGCGCGAGGGCATCCCGTTCGTCATGGCGCTCGGCATGGCCTTCTGGTGCCCGTACGAGGGCCTCATCCCGGAGGAAGCGGTGATCGCCATGGTGGGCCGCTTCCGCGACGCGGGCATCAAGCGGCAGTACCTCGCCGGCTCGATCGGCATGGAGGACCCGGCGCACGTGAACCGGCTCTTCCGCCGCCTCTACGAGAAGTACCCCGACGTGGAGCTGGGCTTCCACATCCACAACCTCTCGGGCATGGCCACGGCCAACATCGTGGCGGCCATGGACGCGGGGGTACACTGGCTCGAAGGCGCCATCTGCGGCATCGGTGGCGGGATGGCCATCCCGACGAGCGTGGGCAAGGTCGGCAACTATCCGATGGAAGACCTCGTTACCATGCTGGAGGAGATGGGCGTCGAGACCGGCCTCAAGTCGGCCGAGGTCATCGCCGCGGCCAAGGAGATCGGCGCGCGGCTGGGCATTCCCGTCGAAAGCCACCGCGGCACCGGGTGCACGCGCGAGGAAGTGATGCGCGCGGGCGCCGACAATCCCAACCACCCCCAGGTCACGGCCTGAGTAACGCAACCCGCAACGAGGAGGAATCAACCATGTTTTCACGCATCGCTCGCGCAGTCGTCGCCGGCGCGCTCCTGGCCTTCGGCACGATGGCCGCCGCGCAGCAGTACCCCACGAAGCCCGTCCGCCTCATCGTCCCGTTCCCCGCCGGGCAGGCGACGGATCTGGCCGCGCGCCTCATCGCCGAGGCGCTCGGCAAGGAATGGGGCCAGTCCGTCGTGGTCGAGAACATCGGTGGCGGCGCCGGCATCCCGGGCATGGTGGCGGCGAAGAACGCGCCGGCCGACGGCTACACCCTCGCCATGGGCACGAGCGCCGTGCTGGTGGTGAACCCGGCCATCATGAGCTCGATCCCCTACGACCCGCTGAACGACTTCGTGCTGATCGGGCCGGTGTTCCGCAACCCGCTCATCATCGTGGCCACGGAGAAGTCGCCGTACCGCTCGGTGAAAGACCTCGTGGAAGCCGCGAAGAAGAACCCCGGCAAGCTCAACTGGGGCTATCCGGGCGCGGGCACGACGCAGCATCTCACCGGCGAGCTCTTCAAGCAGGTGGCGGGCGTGGACATCCAGGGCGTCATGTACAAGGGCAGCGCCGCGGCCGTGCAGGACCTGCTGGGCGGCCAGATCGAGCTGTCGGTCGACGGCATCGGCCCCAACCTGCCGCACATCAAGTCCGGCAAGCTGCGCGCGCTGGCCTCGACGGGCGAGAACCGCGCCACCCAGTTGCCCGACGTGCCCACCGTGGCCGAGCAGGGCTACCCGGGCTTCTCCGGCGAAGGCTGGGGCGGCGTGGTGGTGACGAAGGGCGCGCCGGCGGACATCGTGGCCAAGGTTTCGCGCGACCTCGCCAAGGTGATGAACGACCCGGTCCTGCAGGAGCGCCTCGTGAAGGCCGGCCTCGCGGTGGACAACATGCCGCGCGAGCAGTGGATCGCTTTCGCCAAGAAGACGCACGCCACCTGGGGCGACGTCGCCCGCCGCAACAACATCAAGCTGCAGTGAAAATCGGGGACAGGTGAATTTTTCACCTGTCCCCAATACTCCTGCACCTTGGGGTCCCCGGTTTCGGCGCGAACATGGATCTTCCGGAACTCCCCGAATCCGAGGCCACGGGCGACAAGGCCAGGATCTACCGAGAGATCCGAACGCTGGGCGGCGTACCGATGGTGGCGCTCATCTATCGCCACCTGGCCACGCTGCCTGGCGCGCTGGAATGGATGTGGGAAGCCCTTTCGCCCGCCTGGCGCGCCGGCGTGATCCAGGAAACGGCGTGGCGCATCGCCGGGGAAGCCCCGCTCGAGCCGATCGCCCCCATTTCCCGACCGGCTCTCATGGCGCTGGGCGTGGATGAGGCCGGATTCGAGGAGATCCGGACCGTCATCGCGTCCTACGATCGCGCGAACCCCGAGAACCTGCTCACCGTGCTGTGCCTGCTGCGGCTCGTCGCCGGGCGCGAAGCGCCGCATGGGACGGCTGCCCGTCCCTGGACGCCTCCCGCCACCCCCGGCCCGCTGGTCGCCATGGGGGACCTCGGGTCGCTGCGGCCGGAAATCGCCGAACTGCTCGCCCTGGTCGCAGGGCCCGCGCCCGCCGGTGGGACGCGCGTCGTCCAGAGCCTTTACCGCCACTTCCTGCACCGACCCGCGTTCCTCGCTCTCGTCGTGACGCTGCTGGGCCAGAGAATGGCGGACGGTTCGATCGACGAGGCGGCCGGTCGCATCGGCAGGGACATGTCCCGCGCCGCCGACGAGATCGTATCGACAGTGAGCGCGCCTCCCGCACCCCATCCCGGGATCGAACCGGCTTGCGCGCGTTTCGCGGGCGGCATCATTCCCCGGATGATCGTGGTCGGGCGCCTGCTTCGCGCCGCCATGCCTCGCTGAGCCGGACGTCCAATCCGGGGACAGGTGAATTTTTCACCTGTCCCCATTTCTTCAATTCTCGATGTCTTCCGAAAGCGAGATCGCGCGTTGTTGGTGACATGGCGAGGCAAGCGCGAATCGACGTTCCGGGATATCCGCAACACCTTGTGGTGCGCGGAAACAACCGCGCTCCCCTCTTCGGCAATGATGCGGATCGGCTGCTCTACCTGCGTTTCATGGAAGGCGCCCTCGCCCGGTCGGGTGCGGAACTCCACGCCTTCGCGCTCATGTCCAATCACGTGCACTTGCTCGCGACGGGGCACCGGCCGGGCGAGTTGTCGGCGTTCATGCATCACCTCGGCAGCAAGTTCGCCCGCCTGATGAACCAGCGCTGGGGAAGGACGGGGACGCTTTTCGAGGGGCGTTTCCGTTCCATCATGGTGGAAACCGATTCCTACCTCGTCACCTGCATGCGGTACATCGATCTCAATCCGGTGCGCGCGGGGCTCGTCCGCCACCCGGCTGATTACCCGTGGTCGAGCTTTCGCCGCAATGCCGGCCTAGCCCCCCTGGATCCGTTGGTGGCAAGCCCGGCCTATCTGGGGCTGGGCGAAACGGCCGAATCGCGGGGCAAAAGCTATCGGGAACTCTGCGAATCGGGGCTGGCGGCGCATGAAGTGGCGTGCATCCGGGAAAGCGTCCGGAAATCCCGCGCCTTGGGATCACCGGCTTTCGTCAAGGCCATCGAATCGAAGTCCGCCTCGATCGGGGACAGGTGAATTTGGGGACAGGTGAAAAATTCACCTGTCCCCAAATACACCTGTCCCCGCTTTACTGCCGCTCCGGGGCCGTCCAGCCGCCGCCCAGGGCGCGGTAGAGATCGACGGCGGCCGACAGGTGCTGCCGGCGCGCATCGGCGAGGGCGAGTTCCGCGGAAAATAGCGCGCGCTCGGCATCCAGCACGTCGAGGTAGTTCGAGTAGCCGTTGTCGTAGCGCAGGGTCGCAAGCCGCACCTGGCGCCGCAGCGCCGACACCGTCTGCTCCCGCGCGCTGGCCCGGTAGAGCGCCTGCTGCTTGGCGACGATGGCGATGCGCGCGTCGGAAAAGGCGCGGATCACGACCGCCCGGTAGTTGGCCGCGGCGTTGCGTTCGTTGGCGGAGGCCAGGTCCACCTGCGCGGCCGTGAGACCCGAATTGAAGAGCGGCATCGTGAGCGAGCCCGCGTACGACCACGCGCGCGCCGGCCCCTTGAAGAGGTCGCCGAAAGCAAGGCTCTCGCCGCCGAACGCGCCCGTGAGCCCGATCTGCGGGAACCACGCCGCCTGCGCCGAAGCCACCCGCGCCTGCGTGGCGCGAAGTCCCTCCTCGGCCTCGCGGATGTCCGGGCGACGACCGAGAAGATCCGAAGGCAGCGCCTCCGGCACCGCGGGCGGCACGGGGATCGCGTCGATCGACTTGCCGCGCGGCGCGCCGGTGGCGAAGAGGTCCTTCGGGCTCGTGCCGACCAGCTCGGCCAGCGCGCCCTCGGAGCTGCTGATCGCCGTGAGGATGTCCGGGATCTGCGCGCGGGCGCTCGTGAGCTCCGACTCGGCCTGGCGCAGGTCCAGCTCGGAGGTCATGCCGCCCACGAAGCGCTTCTCGCGCAGGCGGTAGGAGTTCTCGCGGGACGAAACCGTAAGGCGCGTGGTTTCCAGTTGCGCGTCGAGCGCGCGCAGCTGGAAGTACGTCTGCGCGACGCGCGAGGCGAGCGTGAGCCGCACGGCCTCCCGGCCGCTTTCCGCCCCGATGAGGTCCGCGCGGGAAGCGGCCACCTCGTTTCTCACCCGTCCCCAGAGGTCCAGCTCCCAGAAGGCCGAGAGGTTGCCCTGGTACACGCTGAACGAACCGGACGACAGGGGGTTGGTCTCGGTGGACAGCTCCTGCCGCGACGCGTTGAGATTGGCGTTGACCGTCGGCAGTTGCTGCGAGCGCGAGATGCCCAGCCGCGCCTCGGCGGCGTTCACGCGGGCCACCGCCTGCTCGAGCGTGGGGCTCGCGGCGAAGGCATCGTCGATGAGCCGCTGCAGGACCGGGTCGTCGAAGGCCTTCCACCAATCCTTCGCGATGACGACCTGCTCGCCGGGCCGCACGGCATCGGGCGTGGCGGTGGGCGGCAGGGTGTAGTTGGGCGCGCAGGCCGCGAGGGCGAGGGCCGAGAACGCCGCGACAGCCGCGGGGGAAAGGGCCTTACGCATGGGGCACCTCCGCCGGCGTGGCCTTCTTCGTCGTTCCCTTTCCGATAATCAGCTTGAAGAAGAGCGGCACGAAGAAGATGGCGATGAAAGTGGCCGCGAGCATCCCGCCGATCACGGGCCAGCCGAGCGCGTGCCGGCTGGCGGCGCCGGCGCCCGAGGAAAGCACCAGCGGCACGCAACCCAGGATGAACGCGAGCGAGGTCATCACGATCGGTCGGAAGCGCTGCCTCGCCGATTCGATCGCCGCCTCCGCGGGCGTGAGGCCCTCCTCCATCTTCATCACCGCGAACTCCACGATGAGGATGGCGTTCTTCGCCGCGAGGCCGATGAGCGTGACCAGGCCCACCTGGAAGTACACGTTGTTGGTGAGGCCCACGGCCCACACCGCGAAGATGGCGCCGAAGAGCGCGAAGGGCACCGCCGTGATGACCGCGAAGGGCAGCGACCAGCGCTCGTACTGCGCCGCCAGGATGAGGAACACCATCAGGATGCCGAAGCCGAAGGCCATCGCCGCCGTGCCGCCGGCCGCCTTCTCCTGGTACGCGCTGCCCGTCCAGGCGAGCGTGTAGTCCGGGGTGGTGTGCTCGGCCACCACTTCCTCCAGCGCCGCGATCACCTGCCCCGACGAGTAGCCCGGCGCCGGGTTGGCGAGGAGCTTGGCCGCGGGGAACACGTTGAATCGCTCGACCAGTTCCGGCCCCGTCACGGGCGCCGCCTTCACGAGCACGTTGAGCGGGATCATGTCCCCGCCCTGCGAGCGCACGAACACGTTGCGGATGTCGTCCGGGTGCGCGCGGAAATCCGCCTCGCTCTGGATCTGCACCTTGTAGGTGCGGCCGAACTTGTTGAAGTCGTTCACGTAGAGCGAGCCGAAGGTGGCCTGCAGCGCGTCGAACACGCTGTTGATCGGCACGCCGATGGCCTTGGCCTTGGCGCGGTCCACCTCGAGGTAGATCTGCGGCACCGTCGGCTTGAAGGTCGACTGGATGGAGGCGAACTCCGGCCGGCCTTTCGCGGCCTCGATCAGCGCCGCGACCTGCAGGCCGATGGCCTGCGAGCCCGCGCCGCTGCGGTTCTGCAGGTACGCCTCCACGCCGCCGGTGGTCGAAAGCCCCGAGATGGGCGGCGGGTTGAAGGCGGCGATGACGCCCTCCTTCACGGCGCCATTCGCCGCGAGCGCGCGCTTGGCGAGCGAGAAGGTGTCCTGGCCCGGCCCCTTGCGTTCGCTCCAGTCCTTGAGCGTGAGGAAGATGGCGCCGGCATTGGGCCGGATGGAGCCCGACAGCAGGTCGTAGCCCGGCAGCGAAACCTGGTAGGCCGTCTCCGGGAATTTCTGGAAGACCGCCTCGGTCGCGAGCATCGTCGCGTTGCCGCGGCTGAACGAGGCGGCGTCCGGCATGAAGGACGCGGCCATGATGAAGCCCTGGTCCTCGTCCGGCACGAGCCCCGAGGGCACCACCTTGAAAAGCCAGCCCATGGCGATCATGAGGGCCGCGAAGAGGGCGAAGGCGACCAGCGCGCGCTTGATGAGGAACGTGACGCCCGCGGTGAAGCCGTTCGTGAGCTTGTCGAAGCCCCGGTTGAAGGCCCGGAAGAACGCGTTGGGTTCGTGGTGCCCGGGCTTGAGGATGAGCGCGCACAGTGCCGGGGTGAGCGTGAGCGCCACGACGCCCGAGATGGTCACCGAGATGGCGATGGTGACCGCGAACTGCTTGTACATCTGGCCGGTGAAGCCGCCCATGAACGCGACGGGCACGAACACCGCGCACAGCACGAGCACGATGGCCACCAGCGCGCCGGAGACCTCGTTCATCGCCTCGATCGAGGCCTCCTTGGGCCCGATCTTCTTCTCGCTCATGATGCGCTCGACGTTCTCCAGCACCACGATGGCGTCGTCCACGACGATGCCGATGGCGAGCACCATGCCGAATAGCGTGAGCAGGTTGATCGAGAAGCCCAGCAGGTACATGCCCGCGAACGTGCCGACGAGGGACACCGGCACGGCGAGCGACGGAATGAGGGTCGCGCGGAAGTTCTGCAGGAAGAGGTACACCACCAGGAACACGAGGATCACCGCCTCCACGAGGGTGTGGACCACTTCCTCGATGGAGATGCGCACGAACTTGGTCGTGTCGTAGGGCACGGAATACGTCATGCCCTCGGGAAAGTTCGACTTCACGCGATCGAACGTGGCGTACACCGCGTCGGCCACGGCGATGGCGTTGGCGCCCGGCTGCTGGTAGACGGCGATGAGGGTCGCCGGCTGCCCGTTCACGCGCGGCTCGATGGAATAGTCGCGGGCGGCGATCTCGACGCGGGCCACGTCCTTCACGCGGATGCGCGAGCCGTCCGGGTTCGACTTGATGATGATCTCGGCGAACTCCTCGGGCTCCTCCAGGCGGCCCTTGGTGGTCACCGTGTAGGTGAAGTCGACGGGGTTCTTGAGGGGCTCGGCGCCGATCTGGCCCGCGGCGAACTGCGCGTTCTGCTCGCGGATGGCCGAGACGACGTCGCCCGGCGTGAGGCCGAGCTGCGCGACGCGGTCGGGCCGGAGCCACACGCGCATCGCGTAATCCTTGGCGCCCATGATGGCCGCCTCGCCCACGCCGGGGATGCGCTTGATCTCGTCGAGCACGTTCAGGTCCACGTAGTTGGACATGAACACCGGGTCGTGCGCGGGGTTGGTGGAGGTGACGGCGGCGAAGACCAGGATGGAGGTGGACTTCTTCTTGACCGTGACGCCCTGGCGCTTCACTTCCTCCGGCAGGATCGGCAGCGCCGCCTGCACGCGGTTGTTCACGTTGATCGTGGCCTGGTCCGGGTCCGTGCCGATGGCGAAGTACACGTTGAGCGCCATCGAGCCGTCGCTGGCGGCCTGCGACTGCATGTAGATCATGTTCTCGACGCCGTTCACCTGCTGCTCGATGGGCGCGGCGACGGTCTGCGAGATCACGTCCGGGGAGGCGCCCGGGTAGCGCGCCGCCACCGAGACCACCGGCGGCAGCAGGTTGGGGTACTGCTCGATCGAAAGCACCTTGATCGACGCGGCACCCGCCAGCAGGATGATGATCGAGATGACGCTCGCGAAGATCGGGCGTTCGATGAAGAACTTCGAGAACATGGGGCCGGGCCTCGCTACTTCTTCGCGGCGTCGGCGGGCTTCGCCGGGGCCTTGCCGTCACCGGCCGGGGCCTTGCCGGGCGCCGCGGCGCCCGGCGGCGTCGTGCCGGCAGGCACGGGCTTCACCTCGGTGCCGGGGCGCGACTTGAAGAGGCCGTCGACCACCACGCGCTCGCCCCCCTTCAGGCCCGCGACGATGGAGATGTCGTTCCCCACGCGCCGGCCCAGCTGCACCGGGCGCGGCTCCACGATGTTCTTGTCGTTCACGATGAGGACGAGCCGCGTGGCCTGCTGCTGCGTGACCGCGCGCTCCGGCACGAGCATGGAGTTCTTCGACATGCCCAGGGTGATGGCGATGCGCACGAACTGGCCGGGCAGCAATTCGCCCTTCGGGTTCGGGAACTCGGCGCGGGCGCGGATCGTGCCGGTCTTGGGATCGACGCGGCTGTCGGCGAAATCGACGAAGCCCACGCCGGCGAAATCGCGGCCGTCCGCGAGCTTGGCGCGCGCCTCGACCTTCTTCGACGGCGTGATGACGACGCGGCCGGCCTTGACGGCGTCGTCCAGCTCGAGCTTTTCCGTCTCGGAATAGGAGAAGTTGACGTAGAGCGGGTCGAGCTGGGCCACGGTGGTGAGCAGGCTCGCGTCCCCCGAGGTGGCCACGAGGCTGCCCTCGCTCCGGGCTTCCTTGCTGGCGATGCCGGCGATGGGCGAAGTGACGAGCGTGTAGCCCAGGTTCAGTTCCGCCTCGCGCACCTTGGCGCGCGCCGAATCCACGGAGGCCTGGGCCAGGTCGAACGCCGACTTGGCGTCGTCGTAGTCCTTGCGGCTGACGGCGTTCTCCTTGAAGAGGGGCTCGATGCGCTCGCGGTCCGCGCGCGTGCGTTCGAAGGTGGCCTCCTGCTGGCGCAACGCGCCCTTGGCCTGGTCGAGCGCCGCCTTGTACGGCTCCGGATCGATCTGGAAGAGGGGCTGGCCTTCCTTCACCGCCTGGCCTTCCTGGTACAGGCGCTTCTGGAGGATGCCGGAGACGCGGGAGCGCACTTCGGTCTCCCGGAAGCCCGCGGTCTGGCCCACCTGCTCGTAGACCAGGGGCACATCGCGCGGCTGCACCGTGACGATGCCGACCTGCGGCGGCCCGGCCTTGGGGGGCGGGGCCTTCTCGGAGCAAGCGGAAAGGATCACGGCGGCGGCAAGTGCCGTGGGCAGGATACGGGCGTAACGGGAGGGGAATCGCATGGAAGGCTCCGCGGGAACGGCGGGTGGGCGGGACGGCTCGGCCCGGCGCTGCTCGGGCGGCGTCCCGCAAGTCCGATGGAAGGCGCAATTCTATAGAAGCGCTTTCGTCGGCACCACCTGACCTTCGGTCCCAACCCTCCGTATACTCGCCCGACCCCCTCCCAATAGAAGACCGAGACCATGAAACTCGCCGCCCTGGCACTCCTGGCTGCCGCCACTGCAAGCGCCGCCGCGACCGCCGTCGCCAATCCGGCCTGCACGGCCATCGACGACGATGCCGCCCGCCTGCGCTGCTACGACGCCGCCGCCGGGCGAAAGCCGGCGGCGAAGCCCGCCACGGCCGCTCCCACACCCGCCGCGCCCCCGCCGCTCATCGCGCACGCAACGCCCGCGGCGTCGGGCGTGGGCAGCCGCTGGGAACTCGACACGGGCACGAAGGCGCCGCTCTTCACCTTCCGGCCGCACCGGCAGAACTACCTCCTGCCGCTCACGCACACCGACTCGGTGAACAAGGCGCCCTACCAGTCGACCCTCGACGCCCTGGCCGGCGCCGGGCTCGTGCCGCCGGGCAGCGCCCCGATCGACCCGACCGAAGCCGCCTTCCAGCTGAGCTTCAAGGCGAAGATGTGGGAAGGGCTCGTCTCCGACCGCGCGGACCTGTGGGTGGGTTATACGCAGCGCAGCTTCTGGCAGGTGTACAACGGCGACGTCTCCGCGCCCTTCCGCGACACCAACTACGAGCCCGAGGCGATCCTCGCGCTGCGCACGGACGTGGATGTGTTCGGCCTCAAGTGGCGAAACCTCAACCTGGGCCTCGTGCACCAGTCGAACGGCCGCTCGGAGCCGCTTTCGCGCAGCTGGAACCGCGTCTACGCGGAATTCGGGTTCGAGCGCGGCCCCTTCACGCTCGCGATCCGCCCCTGGTACCGCTTCAAGGAAGACGCCGCGGACGACGACAACCCCGACATCACGAAATACCTGGGGCACGGCGACCTCGTGGCGACCTACAAGGCGGGGCGCCACCAGTTCGGGCTGCTCGCGCGGCAGAACTTCTCGTCGGGGTACGGCGCGGCCCAGCTCGACTGGAGCTTCCCGCTCTACGGCGCGCTCAGGGGCTACGCGCAGGTGTTCACCGGCTACGGCTACAACCTGCTCGACTACAACCACCGCCAGACGGTGGGCGGCATCGGCGTGCTGCTCACGGACCGCTTCTGATCAGGCGGCGCCGAACGAGGCGCGGTAGCGCTCCCAATCGAAGAACGGGCCCGGGTCGGTCTTGCGCTCCGGCGCGATGTCCGAATGGCCGACGAGCTCGAGCTCGCCGTAGCGCTCGAACAGGGCGACGGTGAGCTCGGCGAGGGCCTCGTACTGCGCGTCCTCGTAGGGCCCGAAGTCCGTGCCCTCCAGCTCGATGCCGATGGAAAAGTCGTTGAGCTTTTCGCGGCCCTTCCACCGCGACACGCCCGCGTGCCACGCGCGCAGCTCGCACGGGACGAACTGCACCACCTCGCCATCGCGGCGCACGAAGAAGTGCGCCGAGACGCGCATCGCCGCGATGCCCGCGAAGAAGGGATGCGCGGCGGGATTCAGGCGGCCGAGGAAGAACTCTTCCACCTCGCGTCCGCCGAACTCCCCCGGCGGCAGCGAGATGTTGTGGATCACGAGCGTGTCGATGGGCGTCTCCGGCGGGCGCTCGTCGTGGTGAGGCGAAGGCACGAAACGCGCGCCCGCCACGACCCCCGCGATGTCCGCGAGGAATCGAGGCACGACGGGGGGTTCGCCCGGCAGGTCGATCACGCGAGGTGCCGGTAGTAGTAGGTGGTGGCGCTCGAGGTGCCGTCGGCCTCGCGCACGAAGCCGGGGATGGAGCCCGCGGGCGCGTAGCCGAGCGCGCGGTAGAACGATTCCGAATCGTCGCCCGTGCGCGTATCGAGCACGAGGAGCGTTCGGTTCCTCGCCTTCGACTCGTCCTCGGCCACCTGCATGAGCGCGCGGCCCACCCCGGTTCTTCGCCGGGAAGAATGCACCATGAGCTTGCGCACCTCCACGCGGTGCGCGCCGTTGTCCTTGCCGCACAGCTCCAGTTGCACGCTGCCGGCCACGCCTTCGCCGTCTTCCGCGACGAGGAGCAGCACGTCGCCGCCTTCGACCTCCGCGCGCACGTCGTGCCAGTAGGCGAGCGCGCGCGAAGGGCGCAGCGGCGCCCAGAACCCGAGCGACGCGCCGTCGTCCACGGCGTCGGCCAGGAGGGCCGCGAGACCGGGGAGCGCGTCCGTGGCCGCCTGGGCGTCCAGCATGCGGATGGCGATCGTCATGTCGATAGCTTTCCGCCGAAGGCGATGCGGCCGCGAAGGGCCGGCTCGAGGACCACGTGCACGGTGTCCGCCGGACGCCCGGTGATCCGCGCGACGCATTCGGCGATGCGGGCCACGCGGCTGGCGAGCGCCTCGCCTTCGGGCGGCGTGCCCTCGCCCACCGTCACGAAGACGGGATGGAAGCGTTCGTCGCCGGCGCCGTTCTCGGCGTAGCGTTCCGCGGGCAGTTCGCGAAGGCGCACCCAGAGGCGTCCCGGCGCTGCGCCAAACGCCTCGCCCAGCGCGTCGGCCAGGGCCGGGGCCAACCCGTCGGCGAGCCGCTCGCCCGGGCGCGTGACCACTTCGATGTCGAGTATCGGCATCGCGCGCTCGCCCTCAGTCGATGCCGAGCCGATCGAGGCGGTAGCGCAGGCTGCGGAAGGTGATCCCGAGCAGCTTCGCCGCGGCCGTCTTGTTGAAGCGCGTGGCTTCCAGCGCCTTCATGATGGCCTCGCGCTCCACCTGGTCGAGGAAATCGTGCAGCGGCAGGCCGCGCGTGCCCACGGCGCCGTCGGCGGCGGCGGCGGCCTTCTCGCGCGGCGTGGCCTGCGTGAGGTAGAGGTCGCTCTCGCGGATGGCGTTGTCGCTGCACAGGGCCATGGCGCGCTCGAGGATGTTCTCGAGCTCGCGCACGTTGCCGGGGAAGTCGTAGCGACGCAGGGCCAGCATCGCCTCCTCGGTGAACTCCGGCCGCGGGTTGCCGGACTGGCGCGCGAGGCGCCCCATGATCTCCTCGACCATCCGCGGGATGTCCTCGGGGATCTCGCGCAGCGAGGGCATCTTGAGCTCGATCACGTTCAGGCGGTAGAACAGGTCCTGGCGGAACTCGCCGGCGTCCACCTGCTGCGACAGGTTGCGGTGCGTGGCCGAGATGATGCGCACGTCGATCGCGTCCTCCTGCGTGTCGCCCACGCGGCGGACCTTCTTCTCCTGGATCACGCGCAGCAGCTTCACCTGCATCGCGAGGGGCAGGTCGCCCACCTCGTCCAGGAACAGCGTGCCCTTCTGCGCCGCCTGCAGGAAACCGATGCGGTCGCTGTCGGCGCCGGTGAAGGCGCCCTTGCGGAAGCCGAAGAACTCGCTCTCCATGAGGTTTTCGGGAATGGCGCCGCAGTTGACCGCGACGAACGGCTCGCCCGCGCGGGCCGAGCCGAGGTGGATGAGGCGCGCGGCCACTTCCTTGCCGCTGCCCGACTCCCCCGTGATGTAGACGGGCGCCTGCGAGCGCGCGAGGCGCTGGATCATCTCCCGCGCGCGCAGGATCGGGGCCGATTCGCCGATGAGCCGCGGGGTGCCGGGCGAGGCGGTCTCGCCGATGGCGGCGCGGCGCTGGTGCACGGGCCTGGGGAGCTTCAACGCGCTCATGACGAGCGGGCGCAGCTGGTCGAGCTTGATGGGCTTGGAGAGGTAGTCGAAGGCGCCGGCCTTGAGCGCCGCCACCGCGTTCTCCGTCGAGCCGTAGGCGGTGATCACCGCGACGGGCGTGTTGCCGTAGTGCTCCGCGATGTGGCGCAGCACGTCGAGGCCCTCGCCGTCGGGCAGGCGCATGTCGGTGAGCGCGAGGTCGTAGTTGCGGTTCTCGAGGGCCGCCTTCGCCTCCGCCACGCTCGAGGCGGTGTCGGCGTCCACGCCCATGCGGGAGAGGGTGAGGACCAGCAGCTCGCGGATGTCCGCTTCGTCGTCCACGACCAGGACTGCGCGGTTCGCCATCTAGGCTCCCTTCACGGTGAGGCGGAAACGGGCGCCCGGCCCGCCTTCGATGTAGTCGAGGCGCGCGCCGTTGCCTTCGGCCAGCTCGCGCGCGATGTAGAGGCCGAGTCCCGTGCCCTGGGCCTCGGTGGTGAAGAAGGGCTCGAAGAGGTGCGCGGCGTCCTTGGGCGCGACGCCCGGGCCGTCGTCCGCGACCTCCACCGCCAGCGTGCCGAGCGCCAGGCCCGGGCTGATGCCGATGCGGATGGAGCCGGGCGTGCGCGTGCCGTGGCGCCAGGCGTTGCGCACGAGGTTCCACATGACCTGGTCGAGGTGCTGCCGGTCGAAGAGCAGGTGCTGCACGGTGCGCACTTCCGTCGCGATCACGTCGGCCGGCGCCTTCTCGCCCACGCGCCAGTTCTCGGCGAACTGCGCGAGCCAGGCGCGCGGCTCGATGGATTCCGGCTCGGCGCGGTCGCGGCGGTTGAGGTAGAGCACCTCCTCGACGATGCGGTCGAGGCGGTGGACGTTGTCGCGGATGATGCGCGTGAGGCGCTCGTCGCCCGCGTTGCCGGCGGCGCCCTCGGCCAGCAGCTCCGCCGCGTGGTTGATGGAGGAAAGGGGATTCCGGATCTCGTGCGCGATGGAGGCCGTGAGGCGCCCCAGGGCCACGAGCTTCATCTGCCGCGCCTGCTCGCGCATGTGGCCCACGTTCTCCACGAAGACCACCGTGGGCGGCGGGTCCCCCGTGCCGATGGCGACGAAATGCAGGGCCAGGTCGGCGTTGGAGCGCGGCGCCTGGAACTGCAGGAAGGTGGTCCCGGGCCGGCGGCGCCACTCGGACAGCAGGCGGGCGATGTCCGGCGAGTAGTCCGAGAGCAGCGGTCGCGAGCCCGCCGGAATGGGCCCGAGCAGCTGCACCACGCGCGGGTTGTGCTGGCGGATGGTGCCTTCCGGGTCGACGACGAGCATGCCGTCCTGCATGTCGCGGATGACGAGCTCGTTGATCTGGGAAAGGTTCGCGAGGTCGATGGTGCGCTGCTCGGCGAGCGTCTCGCTGGTGCGCGCGTAGCGGGCGAGCGTCCAGCCCAGGCCCGCGGTCGCGAAGAGCGCCATGCTGGTGAGGCCGGCCTGCACGAAGTCCGCCGGTGGCGCGTCGTAGCGGAAGACCTGGAAGGTCTGCTCCAGGAGGATCGCGAGCGCGCCCACCGCGGCGTGGAAGAAGACGAGGCGGCCGCGCGTGATGAGGCCCGCGCCCGCGAGCGAGATGAGCAGCGTCACGCCCAGGCCCGAGCGCACGCCGCCGCTCGTGTGCATGAGCACCACCATCGCCACCACGTCCAGGAAGACGGCGGCCGTCACCTGCAGGGGGATGGAGGGCTCGCGCATCATCGCGGGCACCAGGAGCAGGACCGAGAAGACGGCGTAGGCGGCCAGCGTCGCGACGGCGAGGCCCGGCCACTGGCTCCCCAGCTGGAAGATGCCGTTGGCCAGGAGGTAGGCCGAGGCGAGGACGAGGGAAAGGGCGATGCGGTAGATCGCGAAGACGAGCAGCGACTTCCAGCCGGCGTCGTCGCTTCGTGCCGCGAAGGCCGACCCGTCGGCGCCGTTCGGGGGCGCGAGGGGGGCCGGGGCGGGCGCCGCGCTGCTCATCCGGCGTGCTTGCAGCTCTTCGGGTCGCGGCAGGTCACGCGGCCGCCTTCTTCCTTCGATTCGCTGCGGGGCATGTTCACGCCGCACACGGCGCACGCGACGAGATCGTCGGGGCGCCCTTCGCCGCCCGGGCGCGCGGCCGGGGGCTCGTCCTTGTCCTTGTCCTTCAGTTGCGACTTGAAGAAGCCGCGGAACAGGGCGTAGATCACGAACCCGATGACGAGGAGGAGCAGGATGCGGGCCAAGGGGCGTCCGGTGGAAGCGTGGAAGACAGGGGAATTCTAGCTGAAGGGGACGCACCCCTTCAGGGCCGGTGAAGGGGACGCACCATTGAAGGGGACGCACACCTTCAGGTCAGGTGAAGGGGACGCACACTTTCAGGGCCAGCGAAAGTGTGCGTCCCCTTCAGGACGGTTGAAGGTGTGCGTCCCCTTCAGCGAAGGTGTGCGTCCCCTTCAGCCGCCGGGGAAGTCGGCCTCGAAGCGCACCCCCCGCCCGCCGGGCAGGTTGCGGGCCCGCACGCTGCCGCCATGGAACTCGGCCACCAGCCGGACGATGGCGAGGCCGAGCCCCAGGTGCCCGCCCGGTCCCTGGCCCTCGGCCCGCACGCTCACCATCGAGTCGAAGAGGCGCGGCAGGAGCGCCGGTTCGATGGCCGGACCGTCGTTCTCCACGGCGATGCGGCAAAAGCCCCCCGCCCGCTCGAGCGAGACGCGGATGGCCGTTCCCGCCGGCGCGAAATCGCGCGCGTTCTCGACCAACTTGTCGAGGAGCTGGGCGACGGCGTCGGGCACGCCGTGGGCGGGCAAGGGTCCGGCCGGCACCGCGGCCTCGAACGCCCGGTCCGGATACGCGGCCCGGTACCCCTCGACGCAGCCGCGCACCACGGCCGAAAGGTCGAATGCCTCCCGCTCGGCCGATTCGAGCATCTTCTCGAGGCGCGTTCCTTCCGACAGGCGCGAGATGATGCGCGAGAGCCGCTCCACGCCCTCGCCCGCCCGGTCCAGGTACACGCGCGGCGCGTCCGCCGGCAGCTCGGCCCGCAGGTTGTCGAGCGAGGAGCGCACCACGGCCACCGGCGTGCGCAACTCGTGGGACAGCCGCCCGGCCATCTGTTCCAGGTAGCGGTTGTAGCCCGCCAGGCGCTCGAGCACCGCGGCCATGGAGCGCTCCAGGTCGCCGATCTCGTCCTTCGCACCCGTCACGGTGATGGCGCCCCGGATGCGGCCCTGGGCGTCGATGGCGGTCTCGGCCTGCGCGTGCAGGCGCCGGATGCGCGTGGCGAGCCGCGTCGCGAAGAAGAGCAGCGCGGCGAAGACCGCGAGGCACACGGCAAGCGTCAAGGCGATGAGGTTCTCGAGCGCGGATTCCTTCAGCAGCTGGATCGAGGCCGTCGTCTCCTCCACCACCACCGCGCCCACGATGTCGTCGCCCACGAAGACGGGCTGCGCCGCGGACAGGATCGCGACTTCCCGGTCCTTCGTGCCGCGCCAGTGCGTGGACGAAACGCCGATGAGGGCCTTGTCGATCTGCGCGCGCACCGGCCGCGTCTCGTCCCCCGCCGGCAGCTGCGGCGCCGAGACCACGAGCGAGACCACCGGCTTCAGCCAGCCGGCCACGGGCGTGCGCGTCTTCACGGCGCGCGCCGGCGGCGGCTCCTTGAGCGTGCCCGCGAGCCCGCGCACCCGCGAGCGCGAATCCACCACCCACAGGCGCGAGGCCCGGCGCCCCATGATGTCGAGGAAGCGCTCGATCTCCTCGCTGGGGGCGTAGGCGCGCCCCAGGCTCGCGGCGGCGTCGGGATCGGCCGCGGCGAAAAGTCCCACGATGCGCCGGCGCTCGTCCGCTTCCGGATCGTCCGGCGGCCCGCCCTTGGGGAAGAGCGCCTCGCGGTCGGAGAGCGCCGAGGCCACGGCGCGCGCGGTGACGGCGATGTCCTGCTCCTGCGAGACGCGCAGGAACGCCTCCATGCGCGCGATGAATTGCAGCGCGAGGACGGGGATGGCAAGGAGCGCGAGCGCCGCGAGGGCGAGTCGCCAGCGGATGCCGTGCGGAAACCGCGGGCCCAAGGCGGCTAGTCCAGCGGCAGGGCGAACGACAGCGACCAGAAGCGCATCGTGTAGGGCTGGCGCGCGAGCTCGTGCGATTCCTGCACCAGCGCGAAGCTCGTCGTCCCCCACGCCGCCGACCAGGACGCGCCCGCCGCGTAGCGCGCCACGGCATCCTCGCGATCGAGGTCCGCGCCCGGATCGCCCGCGTTGCGCACGAGGAGCCGGTTGCGAAGGACACCCCGCACGCTGGCGCCGGCAAAGGCCGCGAACCCGAGCGCCTTGCCCGCGTTCGTCACCGGCGTCGAGGCGAGGCGCAAGGCTTCGCTGTAGGGCGCGCCCGCCGCACCCCACCGGATCTCCGCGCCGGCGTGCACGTGGCTCGCCACCGTGCCCAGGCTCGCGCCCGCGTGGCCGGCGAGCGCGAGGGGCATCGTGTCCGAGACGACGAGCCGGCGCGTCGCCGTGGCGCCCACCGAGCCGTCGAACCGGTCGTGGAGCTGGTTCGACCAGTCGGTCGCCGGCGACGAGATGAACCGGTGGAAGAAATCCTGCGCCTCCTCGCCGAGCGCCGAGGGACCCGTGACCCCCGCGGAGGCTTCCAGCGTGTCGAGCCGCCCGTCGCCGCCCGCATGGCGCGCGCCGAAGAGCAGCAGCCGCCCGGCGTAGGGGCGGCCCGTGCGTGCCTGCGGATCCACCTTCGTGTCGGGCGTGAAGATCTGCTGGACGATCCCCAGCTCCCAGCGCGGCGCATCGGGCACGCGCGTCTCCCCCAGGTGCGAGAGGCGCACGCCGCTCGTGTAGCCGCGGTCCGTGCCGAACCCGGAATCGTTCTGCGCGGTGAGCTGGAAGGAATCGGCGAAAGCGAGGGCCGGCAGCAGGCAGCAGGCCGCGCCCGACAGGCGGCGTGCGGCGCTCGGCCAGCCACGGAAAGTCACGAGGCCTCTTTCCAGCGGTAGCCCATGCCGTAGACCGTGTCGATCGCGTCGAAGGCCGCGTCCACCGCGAGGAACTTCTTGCGGATGCGCTTCACGTGCGAGGTGATGGTGCCGTCGTCGACGACCATCTCCGCGTCGCGCATGAGCGTGTCGCGGTCCTTCACGTGGCCGGGGTGGCGCGCGAGCGAGCGCACCATCCAGAATTCCGTGACGGTGAGGTCCACCGCCTTGCCGCTCCACAGCGCCGTCATGCGGGCCGCGTCCAGCTCCAGCGCGCCGCGCACCAGGCGCTCGTCGTCCTTCGCGGGCTCGCGGGCCGCCTCCACGCGACGGAAGAGCGCCGCGATGCGCGCAAGCAGGTGCGGCAGGCTCGCGTCCTTGGTGAGATAGTCGTCGGCGCCCAGCCGCAGGCCCGACACGATGTCGATGTCCGAATCGCGCGCCGACAGGAAAATGATCGGCAACGTCGCCGACATCGCCCGCAGGTCGCGGCAGAGCGCGAAGCCGCCGTCGATCTCGTGGGCGAGGCCGATGTCGATGAGGGCGAGGTCGGGCAGCCGCGTGGCGAGCGCGCGCATGGCCTGCGGCCGGTCCGCGAAGGCCTGGACCTCGTAACCGGCCCGCGCGAGGGCGTCGGCGTAGTTCTGGCGGATGGTGGCGTCGTCTTCGACGAGCGCGATGCGTCGGGGCATGCCGGGATTATCGCGGAAATCCGTCCGCCGGCGCTCCCTCGCGCGGCCGCCGCCATCTTGTTGCCACATTTGCTCGCCGCCTTTCCCCTTTGCCCCCCGGTTGCCGCCCTCGCCCGGGCGCGGAATCGATCCTGCCGAATGGGTCGGCGAAAAAAGAAGAAAGGGACGGGCATGAAGGCGGGAACGGGCGGATACCGGCGGTCATTCGGCACTGGCGGATTTCGCGGAACTCACGGGCAAGGCGGTGCTGGGGGGCGTGGTGGCGAGCCTCGTGCTGGCGGCCCTCGCCCTGCTGCTCGCCTCCAACGCCCAGGCGCAGGTGAAGATCAACGACGCGAAGGCGGGCACCCTGCTCTTTCGCACCGGCACCGAGGGCGTCTTCGAGGCCGCCCCCACCGTCGAGACCGACGTCGCGATCCAGGTGACGGGCCTCATCGCCCGCACCCGCGTGGCCCAGACCTTCCAGAACCCGGGCACCGACTGGGTCGAAGGCGTGTATGTCTTCCCGCTGCCCGAGAACGCCGCCGTGGACCGCATGCGCCTTCGCATCGGCGAGCGGATCCTCGAGGGGCAGGTCCGCGAGAAGGGCGAGGCCCGGCGCGAGTACGCCAAGGCCGTGGGCGAAGGCCGGAAGGCCGCGCTCGTCGAGCAGCAGCGCCCCAACCTCTTCACGAACGCCGTGGCGAACATCGGCCCGGGCGAGATCGTGCGCGTGGTGATCGAGTACCAGCAGACGCTCGCCTGGGAATCCGGCGAGGTGCGGCTGCGCTTTCCGCTCGCCGTCACGCGGCGCTACGTGCCCTCGGGCGCTTCGCTCCCGGACGAGCCCAAGACCCTCGAGCCGCTCCTCACCGCCGCCGCGCAGTCCGGCACGGTCTCGGACGCCGACGTCGAACCCCTGCTGCATCCCGACTACGCGCCGGCGTCGTTCGGGGCCGTGAACCCCGTCTCCATCACGGTCACGATCGACTCGGCCGTACCCCTCGCGAAGGTGACGACCTCGTACCACGACACGTGGACGGAGAAGTCCACCGCGACCCGCACGCGCGTCTACCTGCAGAAGGAGCAGAGCGAGGCCGACCGCGACTTCGAGCTCGCGTTCGCGCCGCAATCCGGCAGCCAGCCGCAGGCCGCGGTCTACAGCGAGCGCCTGGGCGACACCGACTACGCGCTCCTCATGGTGATGCCGCCCGACGCCGCCGCCGGCGACAGGGCCGCGCAAGCCATGCCGCGCGAGACCGTGTTCGTGATCGACACCTCCGGCTCGATGCAGGGCGCGTCGATGCAGCAGGCGAAGGAGGCGCTCCTCTACGGCCTCACGACGATCACCCCGCGCGACCGGTTCAACCTCGTCGAGTTCAACTCGATCACGCGCCCGATGTGGCCCGACGCGCTGCCGGCCACCGCCGCCAACCTCGAGGCCGCGCGTCACTGGGTGCTGCGCCTGAAGGCCGACGGCGGCACCGAGATGGCCGGCGCGCTTTCGTTCGCCTTGGGCGGCCGCGAGACGCCCGGCGTGCTGCGCCAGGTGGTCTTCATCACCGACGGGGCCGTGGGCAACGAGGACCAGCTCTTCAAGCTCATCGCGCGCAAGCTCGGCGGCACGCGCCTGTTCACCGTGGGCATCGGCTCCGCGCCCAACGGCCACTTCATGGCGAAGGCCGCGCAGTTCGGCCGCGGCAGCTTCACCACCATCGCGGAAGGCCGCGAGGTGAACGAGAAGATGTCGAAGCTTTTCGCGAAGATCGATTCGCCCGTGCTTCGCGACGTGACGGTGACGTGGCCCGACGGCACCGCCGTCGAGACCTTCCCCGCGCGCATCCCCGACCTCTATCGCGGCGAGCCGGTGGTCGTGGCCGTCGCCGCCCCGCGCATCGCCGGCACCGTGATCGTCTCGGGCCTGCGAGGCAACCAACCCTGGAGCGTGGCGCTCACGCCGGCGGCTTCGTCCCAGCCGGCCGGCGTGGGCGCCCTCTGGGCCAGGGCCAAGATCGCGAGCCTCATGGACGAGCTGCGCCTGGGCGCCGACGAGGCCGTGATCCGCCCCGCCGTGCTCAAGGTGGCGATGGAGCACCGCCTCGTCTCGCGTTACACGAGCCTCGTGGCCGTGGACGTGACGCCTTCCTCGCCCACGGGCGACCCGCGCGTCGCGATGGTGAGGACGTCCTCGCCGAACGCCGGGCCGGGCCAGTTGCCCCAGACCGATGCCGAGACCACGCTGCACCTGCTGCTGGGGCTTCTCGCGCTCGCCGCCGCCGGCTTCGTGACCTGGCTCGGCCGCGCGAATCCCGCCGACCGGAGGCGCGCATGAGCGCCTTTCGCGTCGACGGACCCTCGAGCTTCGCCGTCGTGGGCCGCGTGCTCACCCGCGAGGAGGAGATCGCCCGCGATGCCGCGAAGCCCGGGCGCCCCGGCCGCCGGTGGACGATCCCCGTGGCGATCCTGCTCGCCGCGCTCGCCGCGTGGCAGCTGGGCGCCGCGGGCTACGTGCAGGCGAAGGCCGCGCTCGCGCAGCACCTCATCGCGGGCGCCTGGGCGTCGGCGCTGAAGGGCGAATCGCGCGCGCCGTGGCCCGGGGCGGACACGAGGCCCGTCGCGCGCCTCACGGTGCCCTCGCGCGGCGTGGCGCTCTACGTCCTCGCCGGGACGAGCGGGCGTTCGCTCGCGTTCGGTCCCGGCCACGTCGACGGCACGGCGTTGCCGGGAAGCTCCGGCAACAGCGTGATCGTCGCCCACCGCGACACGCATTTCGCGTTCCTGCGTGAACTCGACCCCGATGCCGAGATCGCCATCGAGGACGCGAAGGGCCGCGTGACGCGCTACCGCGTGCGCGAGGTGGCGGTGGTCGACAAGGGCGACACGCGCGTGCTGGACGCGGCCGACACGCCGCAGCTCACGCTCATCACCTGCTGGCCGTTCGACGCCGTGGCGCCGGGAACTCCCTACCGGTATGTGGTCATCGCGGATCGTTTCGCCTGAAACACGCGTTGCTGCACCGCAACCCTATTGTCACGGGTCCGGGATTAGACTGCCGCCCCATGAACCTCTTCGACACGCCCGCCGGATTCGACGACCCGATCGGCATGTGGATCGGCTGCCATCGCCGGATCGAGAAGCAACTCGACACCCTGGAGAAGCTCGCCGCGCACGTCGCGCGCCACGGCGTGGATGCCGAGGCGGCGGGTGCCGCGCAGGCGGTGCTGCGCTACTTCGAGAAGGCCGGGCCGCACCATCACGAGGACGAGGACCGGGATCTCTTCCCGATGATCGCCTCGCGCCTCACGGATGCCGCCGATCGCGAGCAGTTCGCGGCGCTGCGCGAGCGCCTCGAGGCGGACCACCGGGCGATGGAAGCCGCGTGGGCGCGCCTGCGCAAGCCCCTGCACGGCATCGCGGAGGGGCTGCACAAGAGCCTTTCCATCCCGGACGTGAACGCCTTCCGCGAGATCTACGCGACGCACATCCCGCTGGAGGACGGCGCCATCCCGGATCTCGCGAGGCGCTGCCTGCGAGAGCGCGACCTCGAAGCGCTTGGCCGCGCGATGGCGGACCGGCGGGGCGTGACCTTCCCGGTCTAGGGCGAGAGAAGCCGCGCGACGGCACCCGCCACCACCTTCGTGGCGCGGCGCAGGTCCTCGAGCACGAGGTTCTCGTCGGGCCGCTTGGCGTTGGCCTCCAGGATCGTGCGCGGCCCCGCGCCGAAGAGGGCGATGGGCACGCCCGCTTCCCCGTACAGGCGCGCGTCGGTGTAGAGCGGCACGCCCTGCGCCGGGGGCCGGGCTCCGAAGACGCGCGCGGCTTCGTCCTGCAACGCCTCCACCAGCCTGGGCAGGCCCGGCAACGGCTTCAAGGCCCGCGCGAGCAGGAGCCGCCTGATCTCCACCTTCGCCTTCGGGTGGGCGCGCAGGGCGGCGGCGATCGTATCGCGGATCTGCGCTTCCACGGCGACGGGATCCTCCTCGGGAATCATGCGGCGGTCGAGCGAGAAGCGCACCCGGTCCGGCACGACGTTCGTGTTGATGCCGCCCTCGATGCGCCCGATGTTGATCGTGGGCGAACCGATGCCCGGCACGCCGGACTTGCTCGCCGCGAAGCCCTCGCCCAGCGCGTAGAGGGCGTTCATCACGGCGACGCTCGCCTTGAGCGCGTCGACGCCCGTCTCCGGCACGGCCGCGTGGGCCGACTCGCCGCGCACCGTCACCTCGAGGTGCAGGCAGCCGTTGTGCGCGGTGATGACCGCGTAGGAAAAGCCCGCGCCGATGGCGAAGTCCGGTTTCGAAAGACCCTGCGCGAGGATCCAGCCCGGGCCGAGCTCCCCGCCCACCTCCTCGTCGTAGGTGAAGTGCAGCTCCACGGTGCCCGCGAGCGGCAGGCCTTCGGCGGCGAGCTTCTTCAGGGCCTCGAGGGCGAAGGCGTACGTGGCGAAGTCGGATTTCGACACCGCGACGCCGCGGCCGAACATGCGGCCGTCCGCGATTTCGGCGGCGTAAGGCGGATGCGACCAGCCCTCCCCCGGGGGCACCACGTCGCCGTGCGCGTTGAGCGCGATGACCGGCCCGTCGCCGAATCGGTGGCGCACGATCAGGTTGGTCACGGATGCGAGGCCCCGCGATCTCACGAGCTCCGCGGGGACGGGGTGGCGCTCGACGGCGAAGCCGCGCGCCTCCAGCAGCTTCGCCGTCATCTCGGCGTGCGCGGCGTTGTCGCCGGGCGGGGTGTCGGTGGGGTGCTTCACGAGTTCGGCCAGGAACTTCACCGAATCGTCGAAGGTGGCCTCGACCTGGGCGTCGAGGCGCGCCGCGTCGGCGGGATTCATCGTCTGGCTCCGGAGGGTTGGAATCGCTCGAGAAAATCGAGCAGGACGGCGGTGGCGATGTCGGCATCGCGCTCGTCGAGGGTTTCGGCGGGGTTGTGGCTCACGCCGCCCGCGCCGCAGCGCACGAAGAGCATGGCGGCGGGGACGAGCCGCGCCATTTCCATCGCGTCGTGGCCGGCGCCGCTCGGCAGCGTGCGCACCTTCACGCCCGCGCGCGCGATGCACTCGCCCATCAGCGTCATGAGCCGCGGGTCGCAGGGCGCCGACTGCAGCTCGAAGAACGCGTCCCACGCGAGCGCCACGCCGCGGGATTCGGCGATGTCCTCGCAATCGGCGCGGATCGCCTCGGCGGCCGCCCGGCGCTCGGCGTCGTCCGGCGAGCGCACGTCCACGGTGAAGTTCACCCCGCCGGGAATCACGTTGATGGCGCCCTCGCCGTCCACCGCGAGCTTGCCGACGGTGCCCACGATCCGGTCGGCACGCGCGCAGCAGTAGGTTTCCACCGCGAGCGTCATCTCGGCCGCCGCCGCGAGCGCGTCCTGGCGAAGCGGCATGGGCACCGTGCCCGCATGGCCCGCGACGCCCGTCACCCGCGCCCGCACGCGCGTGCAACCGGAGATGGCCGTCACGACGCCGACGGCGAGCCCCTCGTCGAGAAGCACCGGCCCCTGCTCGATGTGCGTCTCGACGAATGCCGCGACCTTCGCGGGATCGCGCTTCAGGGTGGGGATCGCATCCGGATCGCCGCCGAAGTCGCGGATGGCCTCCCGCAGCGTGATGCCGTCCTTGTCCTTCGCCTCGAGCGCCTTCGGATCGAAGCGGCCCGCCATGGCGCGGCTGCCCAGGAGCGTCGCGCCGAAGCGCACGCCTTCCTCGTCGCCGAAGGCCACCACCTCGATCGCGTGGGGCAGGCGCTTGCCGCGAGCGTGCAGGTCCGCGACGCAGGCGATGGGGGAGAGGATGCCGAAGCTGCCGTCGTACTTCCCGGCGTCCACGACGGTGTCCATGTGCGAGCCCGTCATGAGCACGGGCGCATCGGCCGTGGCGCCGGCGTAGCGCCCCACCAGGTTGCCCATGGCGTCGAAGCCCGCCTCCATGCCGGCCTCGCGCATCCACGCCATGACCGTCTCGCCGGCCTCGCGGTGCTTCGCCGTGAGGTAGGTGCGCGTGAGGCGCCCCTCGTCCTGCGTGAACCGCGCGAGGGCCTCGTGGCGCGCGAGGATGCCGGGGCCGAACCGGAGGGCGCTCACGAGAGCGCTCCCAGGAACTGCTGCAGCTCCGGCGTCTTCGGGCTGGCGAAGACGTCCTCCGGCCGCCCGGATTCGTGGATCCGCCCCTGGTGCATGAAGAGCACGCGGTCGCACACGTCGCGCGCGAAGCGCATCTCGTGCGTGACCATCGCGAGCGTCATGCCGTCGGCGGCGAGGCTCTTCACCACGGCGAGCACCTCGTTCACCAGCTCCGGGTCGAGCGCCGAGGTGATCTCGTCGCACAGGAGCGCCTTGGGGTTCATCGCGAGCGCCCGCGCGATGGCGACGCGCTGCTGCTGCCCGCCGGAGAGCTGGTCCGGGAAGCTCCCGAACTTCTCCGCGAGGCCCACGCGGGCGAGCACCTTCTCGGCGATCGGCTTCGCCTCGGCTTCCGCCAGGCCCTTCACCACCATCGGCGAGAGCATCACGTTGCGTCCCGCCGTGAGGTGCGGGAAGAGGTTGAACTGCTGGAAGACCATGCCGACCTCCAGTCGCAGCGCGCGCAGGTGCTCCTCGTCCTGCAGCAGCACCTTGCCGCCCACGGTGATCGAGCCCGCCTCGTGGGATTCCAGGCCGTTCATGCAGCGCAGCAGCGTGCTCTTCCCGGAGCCGCTCTTGCCGATGATGGCCACCACTTCGCCCGCGGCGATGTCCAGGTCGATGCCCTTGAGCACCTCCACGGCGCCGAAGCGCTTGTGCAGGTCCCTAATTTCGATGAGCGACATGCAGCGTCCTTTCGAGCCGCCGGCTCCAGGCCGACAGCGGGAAGCAGAGCAGGAAGTAGGCGGCCGCCGCGGCGCCATACACCGTGAACGGCTGGAACGAGGCGTTGGTGATCATCGTGGAGGCCTTCGACAGCTCCACGAAGCCGATGATGGACGCGAGCGCCGTGCCCTTCACCACCTGCACCGAGAAGCCCACCGTCGGCGGCACCGCGAGGCGAAGCGCCTGCGGCAGCACGACGTGGCGCATCTGCTGCAGGTAGTTCATCGCGAGGCTGGCGGAGGCTTCCCACTGCCCCTTGGGCACCGATTCCACGCAGCCGCGCCAGATCTCCGCGAGGAACGCGGCTGTCCAGAGCGTGAGCGCGAGGCAGGCGGCGAACCACGCCGGGGTGTCGACGCCCACGAGCGGCAGGCCGAAGAACACGAGGAAAAGCTGCATGAGCAGCGGCGTGCCCTGGAACACCTCGATGAACGCGACGGCGCCCCAGCGCAGGGGCTTCGCGCGGCCGACGCGGGCGAAGAGGACGAGCAGGCCCACGAGGCCGCCGAGCGCGAAGGCCACGAGCGAGAGCGCCACCGTCCAGCGCGCCGCGAGCAGGAGGTTGCGGACGATGTCCCACGCCGTGAAATCGATCACGCGCGCCTCCCGAAGACGAGCCAGCCGCCGAGCGAGCGCATGCCCTGGCGCAGGAGCAGCGCGAGCACCAGGTACAGGCCCGTCGCGACGAAGTACACCTCGAAAGCGCGGAAGTTGCGCGACTGGATGAAGTTGGCCGCGTAGGTGAGTTCCTCCGCCGCGATCTGCGAGCACACCGCCGAACCGAACATCACGATGACGAGCTGGCTCGACAGGGCCGGCCAGATCTTCTGCAGCGCCGGCCGCAGCACGACGTGGCGGAACACCTGCATCCGCGTCATGGCGAGGCTCGCGCCGGCCTCGCGCTGGCCGCGCGGCACCGCCTCGATGCCCGCGCGGATGATCTCGGTGGCGTAGGCCCCGAGGTTCACCACCATGGCGAGGAGCGCGGCCTGAACCTCGGTGAGCCGCACGCCCAGGCTCGGCAGCCCGTAGAAGATGAAGAAGAGCTGCACGAGGAAGGGCGTGTTGCGGATCGCCTCGACGTAGCCCGCCACGAGCCATTCCAGCGCGCGGTTGCCGCTGTATCCCCGCGCCCACGCGCCGGCGATGCCGACCGCGATGCCGATCGTGCCGCCCACGCCGATCAGCGTGACGGTGAGCCCGACGCCGCGGGCGAGGACGTCCGTGTACTTGAAGACGTCGACGAAGTCGAACTGGTAGGCCATGGGGAGGCGGCGGCGGGCCCCTTCGGGACCCGCCGCCTTCCGGTCGGGCAGCGGGTCTAGAAGCCGGCGGGCAGCGGGGCGCCGAGCCACTTCTTCGCGATGGCGTCCAGGCGCCCGTCCTTCTTCGCCTTGGCCACCGCGGCGTTCACCGCCGCGAGGAGCGCCGGCTCGCCCTTGTTGAGGCCGACGTAGCAGGGCGAATCCTTGATGAGGAACTTCACCTCGGGCCGCTTGGGCGGGTTCTTCGCGAGGATCGCGGCGGCCACCACGTTGCCGGTGGCGACGAGCTGCACCTGGCCCGAGAGGAAGGCCGAGATGGTGCCGTTGTTGTCCTCGTAGCGCTTGATGGTGGCCGTGGCCGGGGCGACCTTGGAGATCTCGAGGTCCTCCACCGCGCCGCGCGTGACGCCGAGCGTCTTGCCGGCGAGATCCTCGATCTTCGTCACCTTCTGGTCGGCCGGGCCGAAGACGCCGTTGAAGAAGGGCGCGTACGCCGCCGCGAAGTCGATGACCTTCTCGCGATCCGGGCTCTTGCCCAGGCTGGAGATGACGAGATCGACCTTCTTCGTCGTCAGGTACGGGATGCGGTTCGCGCTCGTGACGGGCACGAGCTCGACCTTCACGCCGAGTTCCTTCGCGAGAAGCTCGGCCATGTCGATGTCGTAGCCCTGGGGTTTCAGGTCCGAGCCGACGGTGCCGAAGGGCGGGAAGTCCTGCGGGACGGCGACCTTGAGGACGCCGGCCTTCTTCACGTCGGCGAGGGCATCGGCGCGCGCGGCGACGGGAAGGGCGAGCGAGAACGCGGCCAAGGCCGCGAGCGCGAGTCGAAGGAATTTCATGAGCGAGTCTCCTGGGTGGCTGGGGATGGCGGAAGTGGCGCGCGCTTGCGCCGGGGGGGCTTCTCTCCGAGGGACTGCTTGTCGGCCGCTACGGGCTGGAGGGCCTCGCGCAGCTTCTCTAGGGGGTCGGCGGCCTTGCCGAGGTCGAGCCCGGCGGCGACGGCGCGCAGGTGCTCGTGCATCAGGCGCTCGGCGAGGCGCATGTCGGCCTTCGCGAGCGCGGCCACGATGGCCTCGTGCTCGCGGCAGGACTGCTCGGCCTCGTGGCTCGACTGGTACAGCATGGAAATGAGGGCGGTGCGCGCGGTGAGGTCGCGGAGGGCATCGCCCAGCAGCGCGTTGCCCATCGCCTCGGCGAGGCAGACGTGGAAGTCGCCCAGCAGGTAGGTGCGCGTGCCCACGTCGCCGTCGCGGATGGCCTGGCGCTCGCGGAAGACGTGGCCCTTGAGGCGCTTCAGGCTTTCCGGCGGCAGGCGCTTGAGCCGGCGCAGCAGGCCCGTCTCGATCACCTCGCGCGCCTCGAACGCCTCGCGGGCCTCGGCCACCGAGGGCTCGATCACGTACCAGCCGCGGCGGGCCGTCACGGTGACGATGCCGCGCGCCGCCAGGCGGGTGAGCGCTTCGCGCACCAGCGTGCGGCTCACGCCGAAAAGGTCGGCGAGGGGCTGCTCGCCCAGGCGCTCCCCGGGCGCGAGCTTCTGCGCGAGGATGGCCTCGACGATGCGTTGGGCGATTTCGGGGGAGGTGGCCATGGGCGGATGCGGGCCATCCTAACGCACACTTCCGTTGTATACAAGGACTCCCGCGCCGCCCGCCGGCCGGGCCGCGGCGTTCGATACCGCGACGCCGTGAATGGCCGAATCGGGCCCGCTTTTCGGAACCTGCAGTGATGAACGGGCGCGACCGAATGCTCCCGGGGGCATAAGCCGTGCACGAATTCGAAGGGGATTCTCCTGATGCCGATCAAAGGCGGTGCATGATGGCGTCGTACTTTGCGATATCCCTTTCGGAGTCCCGCATGCCGGCCCCCAGTCGTTCGCAGCAGCAGCTGATCATCGGCGAAGTGGCCTGGATCGTGCTCGACCTCTATGCCGCCTCGCTGGCGCGGGGCCGGTCCGGCGAAAGCGCGAATGGCGGGAGCGAAGCCCGCATGCCCGAAGCCGGCGACAGGCCGTACGGCAGGCGCCGCGACGACCCACCCGGGGCCTGCCCTTCCGCCGCCTGATTCCCCGGCGGGCGGTCAGGCCGGCTGCGCCGTGCGGCCGTTCAGCAGGTGGTCGATGAGATCGCGCACCGGGCGGATGCTCTCCCCGAAGGGCAGCTTGCCGCCGCCGCGGAAGAAGAGGCCGCGCTCGAGATCGCCCTTGAGCGCCGCGGCGAGGTGCAGGTCGATGCAGAACTGCCCGGCCTTGGCGAGACCGTCTCGCAGCCCGCAGTGCTGCAGGCAGTCGAAGGCGAGCGTGCACGCCGCGCGCGGCTTGGTGCGCCGTTCGAGCGCCGGCAGCTTCTCGAGGTATTTCGCGAGCCAGGGCGTCCTCACGGCGCGCGCGGGCAGGCCCGCGACGCTCATGAATTCGACGATGTCCTCGCCCTTGGCCTCGGCGAGGACCTTCTTGAAGTTCGGGTGCGCGTCGCCTTCCTGCGTGACGGCGAACGCGGTGCCCAGCTGCACGGCGGAGGCGCCCATCTTCAGCAGCTCGCGCACGCGCTCGGGCGTCTCGATGCCGCCGGCGACGATGAGGGGGATCTTCTCGCGCGCGATGCCCATGTCGTCGAAGAGCTTGAGGGTGTCCTCGAGCACGCGCTCGAACTCGAAGCGGGCGTCGCCCAGGTCCTCGACCTTCGCGGCGCCCAGGTGCCCGCCGGCCCAGCGCGGGTGCTCGATGACGATGGCATCGGGCAGGCGGTTCTTGCGCAGCCACTTCTTGAGCACGACGGCGATGCCGCGCGCATCGGAAAGGATGGGGATGATCGCGACGTCCGGATGGTTGGCCGTGAGGTCGGGCAGGTCGAGCGGCAACCCCGCGCCGACGACGATCGCGTGCACGCCGCTTTCGCATGCCTGGCGCACGTAGCCCGCGTACTCCGTCACCGCGCGCATGATGTTCACGGCCACGATGCCGCGGCCCTCGGACAGCGTGAGGGCCGCCTTCACCTCGCGGTCGAGCGCGACGAGGTTGGCCCGGTCGATCTCGTCCTTGTCCCGGGACTTGCCCGTGGCCTCCATGAGGTCTTCGTGGTGGCGGCGCAGGTCCACCGAGGAGAGCGTGCCGACCGCGCCCACGGAGGCGACGGTGCCGGCGAGGCGGTGCGCGGAAATGCCCACGCCCATGCCGCCCTGGACGATGGGAAGCGCGGCGCGGCCCCGCACGTTCAGCAGGGGAAGGTCGGTCTGGACGCTCGTAGCCATCGCGGGATCATTCCAGAGTCACCTGACGGCGGGTTGACGCCCGTCAACCGGGCCGGAATGGCAACCGGCGGGCCCAGGGGCCCGCCGGCGCGTGAAAACCTCCGACCCCGTCAGAATTCTTCCCAGCTTCCCGGTCCGCCGTCGTTCGTCTTCGGCAACTGTGCCGCGGGCACCGGCTTCGGGGCGGGGGATGCGTAGGCCTTGCGCGCGGCCGGCTTTCTCGCCGGCGCCGCCTTGGGTGCGGCGGCCTGGGCCACGCTCGCCACGGAAGTTCTCTCGTGCGCGACGCCCCCCGCGTTCACGCGGAAGACCGAGACGGCCTTCGCCAGTTCGCTCGCCTCGTGCTTGAGGCTGTCGGCGGCGGCGGCGCTCTGCTCGACGAGCGCGGCGTTCTGCTGCGTCACCTGGTCGAGCTGCACCACGGCGTCGTTGATCTGGCCGATGCCGGTGCCCTCCTCGACGCTCGCGGCGGTGATCTCGCCGATGAGGTCGCTCACGCGCTTCACCTGGTCCACGATGTCGCCCATCGTGGAGCCGGCGGTGTGCACGAGATGGCCGCCCGACTCGATCTGCTCGACGCTCACGTTGATGAGGTTCTTGATCTCCTTGGCGGCCTGGGCGGCGCGCTGCGCGAGGTTGCGCACCTCGCCCGCCACCACCGCGAAGCCGCGGCCCTGCTCGCCCGCCCTCGCGGCCTCGACCGAGGCGTTGAGCGCGAGGATGTTCGTCTGGAAGGCGATGCCGTCGATCACGTTGATGATCTCCGCGATCTTGTGGCTCTGCGCCGTGATGGACTCCATGGTCTTCACCACCTCGCCCACCACGCGCCCGCCGTTCTCGGCCGCGGCGCTGGCGCTGGCGGCGAGCTGGTTGGCCTGGCGGGCCGATTCGGCGCTCTGCTTCACGGTGGCGGTGAGTTCCTCCATCGAGGCGGCGGTCTGCTCCAGGTTCGAGGCCTGTTCCTCGGTGCGCGAGGAAAGGTCCTGCGTGCCCGAGGCGATCTGCGTGGAACCCGTGGCGATGTTGTCGGAGGCGTGGCGCACCTCGCCCACGATCTTCGCGAGGCTTTCGTTCATCTTCTTCATGGCCTCGAGCAGGCGCCCCGTCTCGTCCGTGCTCGTCACCTCGATGCGGCTCGTGAGGTCGCCCGCGGCGATGGTCTCGGCGACCTTCACGGCCTCGCCGATGGGCTGCGTCACGGAGCGGGCGATCCACCAGCCCAGGAAGACGCCGAGCGCGATGGCGAGCACCGCGACGACGCTCATCTCGATCTTGCCCATCGCGATTTCCTTGTCGACGGCCTCGTCGGCCTCCTTCATCAGCTCCTGCTGGAACTTGCCCAGGGCGCCGAACGCGGTCATGTAGTCCAGTTGCCCCTGGCGCAATTCGCCCATGAGCACTTCCTTGCCCTCGGCGTCCTTGCCGGCCTGGAACGCCGCCAGCGCGCGGTCGAGCGCCTTGACGTAGGCCGTCCGTTTCGACTCGGCCTCCTTGAGGAGTTCCTTGCCCTTGGGCGAGGTGATCTCCTTCTCGAGCTTCGCGAAGATCTCGTTGTTCTCGGACCGGGCCTTCTGGATGCGCTCGACTTCGGCCGCCCGGGTCTTCGCGTCGCTGAACAGGGCGATGTTCCGGATGCCCCGCGCCACGCGGTTCGTGTTGTCGGTGGCCTCCTGTACCGCCAGCATCTTCGGGATGTAATTCTCGGTGAGCTTGGTGAACTCCGAGGTCACGCCGGCGAGCGCGACGAATGCCGCGAGGCCCACCCCGACGATGCCCAGGATGACGACGCCGAATCCCACGCCGAGGCGGGTGCCGATGGGAAGATTGCGAAGCGAGATCACGATCAAATCCTTTCTGCCCCGGGAAGGGGATGGGAGAGGTTGGCGATGCATCCACCTTAATCAGGCGCCGCGGCGCCCGATCGCGCGAATAGCGGGCGGGATGGCTGCCAGTTATTCCCCACGGCCCTGTCGCACTTCGCACAATGCCGACAAGGCCGCCGGCGAGCGCGGGGGGATTTCCTTGCGGTTTCAGCGGGTTGGCGGGTTGGCACGGACCCTGCTGACGGGAAGGACGTCCCCCGCCCGATCCCGCCATGACACCCATCTTTCTCGACAACGCCGCCACCACCGCCGACGACCCGCGCGTGGCCGAGCGTATGTTTCCCTTCCTCCGTGTGGACCTCGGGCGCGAGGGCGGTGGTGCGGACCCGCCCGCGCGGCTCGATCAGAACGACCCGTCGAGCCTCATGCCCTGCCCGCCGGTGCGAGCGCCGTGCGCAAGCGGTGGAGCGCCTGCGGAAACCGGCCCGGCAAGCCGCACCTACTTGGCCCCGAGCGCCTTCCCCTCGCGCGCCGTTGCGCCTCGGCCCATCCTCGGCAGGACCATGCCGGCCTGCTCGCGGTAGCGTTCGTAGCTGGCGCCGTGCGCCCGGCGCAGGTCGCGCTCTTCCAGCCAGATACCGATGAAGATGTAGGCGGTGCAGGCGCCGGCGAAAACCAGGTGGCCCAGCGTCATCGTCGGCGCGGACCAGAAGGCGATGAGGAATCCGAGCATGATCGGATGACGGATAAACCGGTACAGGGCCACCGTCACGAAGGGCAGCGGTCGGTAGGGTTCGTCGCGCAAGCGCAGGTAGACCTGGCGTAGCCCGAAGAGATCGAAGTGGTTGATCATGAACGTCGACGCGAACAGCACCAGCCAGCCGAGCGCGCTGAGCGCCTGGATCGCGCCGCGGCCGAGGGGATCCTGCACGTCCCACACCGTGCCGCCGAGGGGCCGCCACTGCCAGAAGAGAAGCGCGAGCAGAAGGCTGGAGATGAGGACGTAGGTGCTGCGCTCGACGGACTCGGGAACGACCCGGGTCCAGAGCGCCTTGAACGCCGGCCGTGCCATGGTGCTGTGCTGGACGGCGAATAGTCCGAGCAGCAGCAGGTCAATGAACAGCGATTCGGGCCAGGCCCCGAACGGCGGGGAGTCGATCGACTTGGGCACGAGGAAGTCGCCGATGAAGCCGATGCCGTAGAGGATGGTGCCGAGGAAAATGGCGTAGGCCATGACGCCGTAAAGGAATGCCGCGATGCCCATGCTGGTCTCCGAGGGTGGTGGGGCGCGGGCGATCGCGCCCTTGGCCGAGGGTCGCATCGTGGCTCCGGCCAGCTGTTCGCGCATGAGTCCGCGGTCCCGGTTGGCCCCGGAGATGGCGCCGAAAGAGGGACCACGGTCCCGGAGCGGGCGGACGGCCGCGGGTCAGGGCTTGCCGAGCCCGCCGTCCCGCGCGAGCACGATCGCCTGGGCGCGGCTCTCGACGGCGAGCTTGTCGAAGATGCGGGTGATGTTGTTGCGGACCGTCTTCTCCGCGATTCCGAGGCCGGCCGCGATCTGCGCGTTGGACAGCCCCCGCGCGATGCACTCGAGCACCTCGGCCTCCCGCGCCGTCAGCACCGGGAAGAACGAGCGACCGGCGCCCGACCTGGGCACGAAGGCCTCCAGAGCCTCGAAGAACTGCCGGAACGGGGGCTCCTGCGGCAGGAGGATGTGATTGTCCGTCTCCAGCGGCACGAAGCGCGCGCCGGGCACGAGGCCCGCGAAGAGGCGACCTTCCTCGAAGGGCACGCGCCGGTCGCGGCGGGCGTGAAGGAACAGCGTCGGGCAGGTGACCTTCGGCGCCGATTCGCGCACGTCGATCTCGAACATGCTGCGCATGATCCGCACCGCGCTTGCCGGCGTGGCCGAGATGCGCTGCAGTTCGCTCATGGAATCCTGCTGCACCGGCGAGCCGCCTGGCAGGAACTGCGTCGAGAAGAGTTGCCGGTACGAGGGATCGTCCCGGCCCCAGCCGACCTCGACCAGCTTGAGGAGCGCCTCCAACTCGGCCACGCGCTCCGGCGTGGGACCGCGCTTCATCTGGCCCCGCGCGTAGGCGCCGAGCAGCACGAGGTGGGTAACGCGCCCGGGATGGCGCACCGCGTACTCCACCGCGATCGCCCCGCCCTGGGAATGGCCGAATAGCGCGAAGCGGTCCAGGCCCGCGGCATCGACCACCGCCTCCAGATCGCGCACCCAGGCTTCGAATGAGATTTCCACCCCATCGCGATCGGACAGGCCGCAACCTCGCTCGTCCATTCGAAGCAGTGCGTGACTGCGCGAGAGCGAGGCTATCCAGGGCTTCCAGACCGGGCTGCGGTCTTCGTATTCGAGGTGCGTCAGCCAGTGCGGCGCGCGTACGAGTGGCGGCCCTTCTCCGGACATCGCAAAGGCGATTCCGGCGCCGTCGAAACTCCGGCAAAAGCGGATCGGGGGGGACATGCGCACGCTCCCGCAGGGATCGCGCCCATTCTGGCACAGGGCCCCTGGGGAGGGCGGTGCCCGCTCCCGGAAGACTCAAGGTGCCGGGGAGAAACTGGTCGGGGTGAGAGGATTCGAACCTCCGGCCTCTACGTCCCGAACGTAGCGCTCTACCAGGCTAAGCTACACCCCGAGGACGAAACGGGCGCCTCACATCAGCGCCCGTCGAGACTACCCGTCGAATCAGAACTTCCGTTCGACGGAGAAGTGCGCCAATTGTAGCAGAGAGTCCTTGCACGCGGAATCCGGGAGCGGCGCGATGCGGTCCATCGCGGCCTTGGATTCGCGGCGGGCGCACTCCCGCGTGTATTCCAGGGCGCCCGTGCGGTGCACCGCCGCCACGATGCGTTCCAGGTCGTCGCGCCCGCCTTGCTCGATGGCCGTGCGGATGAGCGCGCGCTCGTCGGGCGTGCCCACCTGCATGGCGCGGATGAGGGGCAGCGTGGGCTTGCCTTCGGCCAGGTCGTCGCCCAGGTTCTTGCCCATGTCCGCGAGGTCGCCGGAATAGTCGAGCACGTCGTCGATGAGCTGGAAGGCCGTGCCGACGCGCATGCCGTATTCGGTGAGCGAGGCCTCGACCGGCGCGCTGGCGCCCGCCAGGATGGCGCCCACCTGCGTGGCCGCCTCGAAGAGGCGCGCGGTCTTGTAGCGGATGACGCGCAGGTAGCTTTCCTCGTCGGTGTCCGGGTCGTTCACGTTGAGGAGCTGGAGCACCTCGCCCTCGGAGATGACGTTGGTGGCATCGGCGATGACCTGCATCACGCGCAGGTTGCCGGCCTCGACCATCATCTGGAAGGAGCGCGAATAGAGGAAATCGCCCACCAGCACCGAGGCGGCGTTGCCGAATTCCGCGTTGGCGGTCTTGCGGCCGCGGCGCAGGGTCGACTCGTCCACGACGTCGTCGTGCAGGAGCGTCGCGGTGTGGATGAACTCGATGACCGCGGCCATCTCGTGCCGGGTGTCGGAGCGCACGCCCAGGGCGCCGGAGGACAGCAGCAGGAGGGCGGGCCGGATGCGCTTGCCGCCGGCATCGACGATGTACTGGCCGATGGCCCGGACGAGCGCCACGTCGGAGTGCAGGCGGCGGCGGATGACTTCGTCCACCCGCACGAGGTCGTCGCGAATGGGGGCCCGGATCGAATCGAGGCTGACGGGGGCGACGGAAAGGTTCAAGGCTGGCGTGTTCCGGAGGGTTCGGGGGCCTTGCCGGATGCGGGGGCCCCTCGCAGTCAAGTCTTTGACGTTGCTTGGAATTTCGCGTATTATAGCGGGTTCGCAGTGCAAAAGGCTGCGGGAAGTCAAACCAAAACAGGAGTTCCAAGAGCTATGTACGCGGTCATCAAGACCGGGGGCAAGCAGTATCGCGTGTCGCCCGGCGAAAGCATCAAAGTCGAAACGATCGAAGCCGAGGTGGGTTCCACGCTCGTGCTCGACCAGGTTCTCATGGTCGCCGACGGCGACGCGGTCAAGGTCGGTACGCCCTTGGTCGCCGGCGCCAAGGTCTCGGCCACCGTGGTCTCCCACGGCCGCGGCCCCAAGGTGCACATCTTCAAGATGCGCCGCCGCAAGCATTACCAGAAGAACCAGGGCCACCGGCAGAACTACACGGAAATCCGTGTGGATGCCATCAACGAGTAAGGGATACCGACATGGCACATAAAAAGGCAGGCGGCTCCTCCCGAAACGGCCGCGATTCCGAATCGAAGCGCCTGGGCCTCAAGGTCTTCGGCGGCGAAGTCGTCCCGGCCGGTTCCATCCTCGTGCGCCAGCGCGGCACGCGTTTCCACGCCGGCCAGCACGTGGGCATGGGCAAGGACCACACCCTCTTCGCGATGGCGACGGGCAAGGTGACGTACCGCAAGCAGGGCCCGAAGCAGAAGAACACCGTGAGCATCGAGCCGGCGCAAGCCTAAGGCTCCTTTCTGGCGAAGAAAGAGCCCCGTCTTGCACGGGGCTTTTTTCTTTCTGCCCGCCGGAATGGAAAAACATGCCCGACCTCGCCCTCTTCATCGCCGCCAGCGCCCTGCTCGCCCTCGCGCCGGGGCCCGACATCGTCACGGTCCTCGCGCGCGGCGTGAGCCAGGGCCGGCGGGCGGGGTTCGCGGCCGCGCTGGGCTTCGCGGCGGGATGCCTCTTCCACACGGCGCTCGCGGCGCTGGGCGTGGCGGCGCTCATCCGCTCCTCGCCCGTGGCGTTCGACATCGTCCGCTACGCCGGCGCCGCGTACCTGCTGTGGATCGGCATCCAGGCCATCCGCCATCGCGAGGCGTTCTCGATGCAGGCATCGAGCGGCGGAGCGGGCCTCGCGACCATCTTCCGGCAGAGCGTCATCGGCAACGCGCTCAACCCGAAGGTGACGCTCTTCTTCCTCTCCTTCCTGCCCCAGTTCGTGGACGAGAAGGCCGGGGCGGTGGGCTTGCAGATGGCGATCCTCGGCGCGGTGTTCATGGCCGTGACGATCGTCGTCTTCGGCGCGGTCGCGCTCTTCTCGGGGTGGATCGGAGAGCGCCTTCGCGCGAGCCCGGCCATCGCCTCCCGACTCAACCTCTTCGCGGGCCTCGCCTTCATCGGGCTGGGCATCCGCGTCGCGCTACCGGACTGACACCGACATGAAATTCTTCGACGAAGCGCGCATCGAGGTCATCGCCGGCAGCGGCGGCAACGGCTCCGCCTCCTTCCGGCGCGAGAAGTTCGTGCCCCGCGGCGGGCCGGACGGCGGCGACGGCGGACGCGGGGGCTCCATCCTCGTGGTGGCCGACTGCAACCTCAACACCCTCATCGACTACCGCTACACGCGCATCTTCCGCGCGAAGGACGGCGAGCCCGGCCGCGGCCGCGACTGCTACGGCAAGGGCGCCGAGGACGTCGTGCTGCGCGTGCCGGTGGGCACGGTGATCCGCGACGCCGAATCGGGCGAGGTGCTGGCCGACCTGGCCGCCGACGGCGCCGAGGCGCTACTCGCGAAGGGCGGCAAGGGCGGCCTGGGCAACCTGCATTTCAAGTCGAGCACCAACCGGGCGCCCCGGCAGTTCACGCCCGGCGAGCCCGGCGAGCAGAAGAACCTCGAGATGGAACTGCGCGTGCTGGCGGACGTCGGCCTCGCCGGGATGCCGAACGCGGGCAAGAGCACCTTCGTGCGGGCCGTCTCGGCCGCGCGCCCGAAAGTGGCGGACTATCCCTTCACGACGCTCAACCCGAGCCTGGGCGTGGTGCGCGTGGACATGAGCCGCTCGTTCGTGATCGCCGACATCCCGGGCCTCATCGAGGGCGCGGCCGAGGGCGCGGGCCTGGGCCACCAGTTCCTGCGGCACCTGCAGCGCACCAAGCTCATCCTGCATCTCGTGGACATCGCGCCCTTCGACGAGGCCACGGACCCGGTGAAGGAAGCCAAGGCGATCCAGAAGGAACTGAAGAAATACGACGAATCGCTCTTCGCCAAGCCCCGGTGGCTGGTGATGAACAAGATGGACCTCATCCCCGAAGCCGAGCGCGAGAAGCGCGCCAAGGCCTTCGTGAAGAAGCTCGGCTGGAAGGGCCCGTGGTACCTCGTGTCGGGCATGACGGGTGAAGGCACGAAGGAGCTGTGCTTCGCCATCATGGAACACGTCGAGACGCACCGCCGTGACTAGCGAACTGGCCGCCTGCCGCCGGGTGGTGGTGAAGATCGGATCGAGCCTGCTCACCAACGAGGGGCAGGGGCTCGACCGCGGCGCCATCGCGGACTGGGCGCGACAGATCGCGGGGCTTCGCGCGCGCGGCCTCGAGGTGCTGGTGGTTTCCTCCGGGGCCATCGCGGAGGGTCTCAAGCGCCTGGGCTGGTCGAAGCGCCCGAGCGCGGTGAACGAACTGCAGGCCGCGGCCGCCGTGGGCCAGATGGGCCTGGTGCAGATGTGGGAGTCGTGCTTCGCCGAGCAGGGCCTGCACACGGCGCAAGTCCTTCTCACGCACGAGGACCTCGGCGACCGCCGCCGCTACCTCAACGCGCGCACCACGCTCAAGACGCTGGTCGCGCTGGGCGTGGTTCCGGTCATCAACGAGAACGACACCGTGGTCGTCGACGAGATCCGTTTCGGCGACAACGACACGCTCGGCTCGCTGGTCACGAACCTCATCGAAGGCGACGCGTTCGTGATCCTCACGGACCAGAAGGCGCTCTACACGGCCGACCCGCGCCGCGACCCGGGCGCGACGCCCGTCGGTCGGGCGCGGTCGGGCGACCCCGCGCTCGAGGCGATGGCCGGCGGTGCCGGCTCCGCGATCGGCAGCGGCGGCATGCTCACGAAGGTGCTCGCCGCCAAGCGCGCGGGCCGCAGCGGCGCCCACACCGCCATCGCCTGGGGACGCGAGCCGGAGGTGCTCACGCGCCTCTTCGCGGGCGAGGCGATCGGCACGCTCCTCGTCGCATCGACGCAGCCCGTGGCCGCGCGCAAGCAGTGGCTCGCCGACTACCTGAAGCCCGCGGGGCACCTCACGCTCGACGCGGGCGCGGTGAAGGCGCTCACGGCCGACGGCAAGAGCCTCCTGGCCATCGGCGTGGCGGCCGTCACGGGCGAGTTCGAGCGCGGCGAGGTGGTGGGCGTGCTCGCGCCCGACGGTCGCGAGATCGCGCGCGGCCTCGCGAACTACGACTCGTCGGAAGCGGCGAAGCTCCTCGGCCGGCCTTCCTCGGAAATCGAGTCGATCCTCGGCTACGTCGCCGAACCCGAACTGATACATCGAGACAACTTGGTCGTCCTATAGGACACGGGACAACCCCATTGCGGCGAGGACCAACCTGCGCGGTCTATACTTTCCCGTGACCACATACCCCGGGAGAGCACCGTGAACATCGTCGATCGCGCGAAGAATCTCATCCTGCAGCCCCGGGCCGAATGGGAGAAGATCGACGGCGAGACCCATACGGTGCAGGGCCTCTACACCGGCTGGATCATGATCCTAGCGGCCATCGGGCCCGTCGCGGCGTTCGTCGGGCATTCCCTCGTGGGCGTCGGCGCCTTCGGCATGGCGTACCGCATGCCGATCCTGAGCGGAATCGCCTTCATGATCGCGAGCTACGCGATGGCCCTGGGAATGGTCTACGTGTTCGCGCTCATCATCGACGCGCTCGCGCCCTCGTTCGACGGCACGAAGGATTTCGCGCAGGCCTTCAAGGTCGCGGCCTTCGCGCCGACCGCCAGCTGGCTCGCGAGCGTCTTCGGGATCCTCCCGGCGCTCTCGATCCTCTCGATCCTCGGGCTCTACAGCCTCTTCCTGCTGTGGCTGGGCCTGCCCCGGCTCATGAAGGTGCCCGAGGCGAAGGCCGCCTTGTACACCGTCGTGGTGATCGTCGTGGGCTTCGTGCTCGCGCTCGTCGTCGGCACCGTCACCGCCTACATGGGGTTCGGGCGCGCGTTCGGCTGATCGCGGCGCCCTCAGCCCCCGGCGGGGACGATGATCGGGGTTGGCGGGCGCGGGCGGGGCTTGCGGCGCCGGCCGTAGGGCGAGTGGCCCACCGGGCGGCGTGCGTCCACGTCGAGGAAGCCCGAAAGCTGCTCGAGCGCCTGGCGGTAGACTTCGCGCTTGAAATCGATGACGGTTTCGAGCGGGATCCAGTAATCGTGCCAGCGCCACGCGTCGAATTCGGGGTGGCCGCTCGCGCGCAGGGATACGTCGGTGTCTCGGCCGGTGAGCCGGAGCAGGAACCAGATCTGTTTCTGGCCCTTGTACGTGCCGCGCCATTCGCGCTTCACCCAGTGGGTGGGCACGTGGTAATGGAGCCAGTCGCGCGTGCGCCCGAGGATCTCGACGTGCGCGGGCTTGAGGCCGGTTTCCTCCTCGAGCTCCCGGTACATCGCCTGCTCGGGGGATTCCCCCTCCTTGATGCCGCCCTGGGGGAACTGCCAGGCGTGCTCCTTGATGCGCTTGCCCCAGAAGACCTGGTTGCGCGGATTGACGAGCACGATGGCGACGTTCGGGCGATATCCGTCCCGATCGATCATGGCAGTCACCATCCGATTCATTGAGTTGGACCCATTCTTCCACAGTTTGCGAGTGCCTGCCAGCAGGCCCGGGAAGCCCGCGTGCGTGTAGAATGACGCCTCGCAAGCCGATGATTTGATTCTGAAAACCGCCGCCCGCCCCACCCGTCCGGAGAGTCCATGCGCGCCAGCCAGTTCTTCCTCGCCACCCTCAAGGAAGCCCCCCAGGAGGCCGAGCTTCCCAGCCACAAACTGATGCTGAGGGCCGGTCTCATTCGCAAGCTGGGCTCCGGCCTGTATTCCTGGATGCCGCTCGGTATGCGGGTGCTGCACAAGGTCGAGCGGATCGTCCGCGAGGAAATGGACCGCGCCGGGGCGCTGGAAGTGATCATGCCGCCCATCCAGCCGGCGGAGCTCTGGCAGGAGACGGGCCGGTGGGAACTCTACGGCCCCATGATGCTGCGGGTGAAGGACCGTGCCGAGCGCGAGTTCTGCTACGCGCCGACGGCCGAGGAGGTCATCACGGACATCGCGAGGAAGGAGCTGCGCAGCTACCGCCAGCTGCCCGTGAACTTCTACCAGATCCAGACCAAGTTCCGCGACGAGATCCGCCCGCGCTTCGGCGTGCTGCGCGCGCGCGAGTTCTCGATGAAGGATGCCTACTCGTTCGACGCGGACGAGGCCGGGATGCTCGAGTCGTACCGGAAGATGTTCGACGCCTACGTCGCCATCTTCACCCGCCTGGGCCTCACGTTCCGTCCCGTCTCCGCGGACACCGGCGAGATCGGCGGCAGCGCCTCGCACGAGTTCCAGGTGCTGGCCGATTCGGGCGAGGACCTCATCGCCTGGTCGGACGCTTCCGACTATGCAGCCAACATCGAGAAGGCCGAGGCGCTCGCCCCGGCCGCGCCGCGCGCCGCCGCCACGGAGCCGATGAAGAAGGACCCCACGCCCGGCACCTCCACCTGCGAAGGCGTCGCGAAGCTCTGGAACCTGCCGCTCGCGCGCACGGTGAAGGCGATCCTCCTCGCCGCGAACGAGCGCGTCTTCATGGTCCTCATCCGCGGCGATCACTCCGTGAACGAGATCAAGGTCGGCAAGGTCGCCGGCCTCAAGGGCTGGCGCTGGGCCACGGACGCGGAGATCCTCGCGGCCGCCGACGGTCCCGCGGGTTACCTCGGCCCCGTCGGGCTGGACCGCGCGAAGATCACCGTGATCGCCGACCGCACGGTCGCCGCGATGAGCGACTTCGTCTGCGGCGCCAACGAGAAGGACTTCCACCTGCGCGGCGTCAACTGGGGCCGCGACTGCCCGGAGCCCGATCTCGTCGCGGACATCCGCAACGTGGTCGCGGGCGACCCCTCGCCCGACGGCAAGGGCGCCCTCGCGATCATGCGCGGCATCGAGGTGGGCCACGTCTTCGCGCTGGGCCGCAAGTATTCGGAAGCCATGGGCGCCACGTTCGCGGCCGAGGACGGCACGCAGAAGGCCTTCGAGATGGGCTGCTACGGCATCGGCGTCACGCGCATCGTGGGCGCCGCCATCGAGCAGAATCACGACGACAAGGGCATCATCTGGCCCGACCCGATGGCGCCCTTCACGGTGGCCATCATCCCGATGGGCGCGGCCAAGAGCGAGGCGGTGAAGAACGCATCGGAGGCCCTCCACGCGGAACTCGCGGCCGCCGGCATCGAGGTCCTGCTCGACGACCGCGGCGAGCGCCCGGGCGTGATGCTCGCGGACCAGGAGCTCATCGGCATCCCGCATCGCGTGGTCATCGGCGATCGCGGCCTCAAGGACGGCGTGGTCGAGTACCAGCATCGCCGCGATGCCGAGGCCACGCGCGTGCCGCTCGCCGAAGTGGCGGCCTTCGTGATGGCGAAGCTCGCCCGATGACGGACCGGCCGGGGGTTCCGGCGCTCGCGGCGGCTCAGTCGCACGAGACCGCCCGCCTGCGCCTGCGCCTCTACGCGGAACGCGATCTCGACGCGCTCTCGGCCATCTACGGCGACCCGGAGCAGATGCTCCACATCGGCGAGGGCAAGGCGATCTCGCGCGCGGAGACCTGGCGCGCGATCGCCGCCTCGCTCGGCCACTGGGCGCTGCGCGGCTACGGCATGTGGGCGATCGAGCTCAAGGCGACGGGCGAGTTCGTCGGCCGCGCGGGCTTCATCGACCCGGAAGGCTGGCCCGAGTTCGAACTGGGCTGGCAGGTGGCGCGCGAGCACTGGGGACGCGGTTACGCGCCCGAGGCCGCGGCCTTCGCGCTGTCGTTCGCGCGCACCCGCCTTGCGCGAAAGCGCGTCGTGAGCCTCATCCGCCCCGGCAACGCGGCTTCGATCCGGGTCGCGGAGAAGATCGGCATGGCGCCCGATGGCCGCATCGAGCTGCTGGGCGGGCCGGTGATCCGCTATGCGGCGCGCTTTCCTTAGCGCGATCGCGGCGATCGCCCTGGCGCCCGGCCTCGCGGCGGCCGGCGCCCAGCAATACGAGCAGCTCTCCGCATCCGTCCGCGCGAGCCTGGCCAAGGCCGTCACCGACGCTTCGCTGAAGGCGCCGGTCGACGGGTCGGCCGACGCGTGGGTCAAGGCCGTGACGCCGGGCGTGGCAGCCCGCATGAAGGACGACAAGGCCGCGCGCGACCTGGTGGGCCTCGTGCACTACGAGGCGCTGCGCGCCGGGCTCGAGCCGCGCCTCGTCCTCGCGCTCGTCGACGTCGAAAGCGCGTTCCGCAAGTACGCCGTCTCGAAGGCCGGCGCGCGCGGCTTCATGCAGGTGATGCCGTTCTGGGTGAAGGAGATCGGCGCGCCGGACCAGAACCTCTTCCACCCGCGCACGAACCTGCGCTACGGCTGCGTGATCCTGCGCCACTACCTGGAGATCGAGGGGGGCAACCTCTACAACGCGCTGGCCCGCTACAACGGGAGCCTGGGCAAGGCCGGCTACCCGGAGCGCGTGCTCGACGTGATGCGCACGCGCTACACGCGCTAGGACTTCGGGGCGCCGGCGGCCTCCTTCGTATCGGGGGGGGGGGGGGGGGCGGGGGGCGGGTCCGGGGCTACAACCTGCTCCAGGCTCTTCCTCGTGACGGTTCCCAGCCGGTCGTAGACGCGCTTGCCGGCGGGATCGAAGACGAGCGTGGTGGGCAGCCCCTTCACCTTGCCGAACTGCTTCTCGGTCCGGTCGTCGCCGAGGACCAGCGGGTAGGCATGGCCCACCTTCTTCGCGAACTCGATGGTCTTCGCCTCGCCCTCGACATCGAGCGCGATGCCGATCACCACCGCCCGCGCGGCGTTCGCCTCCTTGAACTCCGCGATCTCCGGGATCTCCTTGATGCACGGCGCGCACCAGGTGGCCCAGAAGTTCACGACGACCCACTTGCCCTTGTAGTCGGCGAGCCGGTGGCGCTTGCCCTCGGTGTCGGCGACCTCGAAGGCGAAGGCGCCCTGCGCCGACCCGAGCGCGAGCCCGGCTACCAAGGCAACGCGAGTGAAAAAACCTTTTGTTCTCAAATGCATCGGGCTCGTCTATCCTTGGTTCGAGAAAGGGTTCACGCGGGGGCCGAAAAGGCCAGGCGAATCAAAAACCCTTACAAAACAAAGCTTAACACATCATGGCTCTCGAAATCTCGGTGCCGTCGGAACGCCTGGCGCCGCCCAGGGACCTCGAAGTGCGCCCCAAGCAGGCGCGCGCGTGGATCGAGGCCCTGCCCCTCAGCCAGAGCGCCGTCGCGGCCCGCACCATCGCGAACCACCTCGCCGCGTTCAACCGGTCGAAGATCGACCTGGACGAGCGCGCGCAGCTCGTGGAGATCTACCGTCCCGTCGCGCACGTGCTCCTCGACGAGCTGGACGCCGTCTACGGCCGCTCGCTCCTGCCCCTGCCGCCGAAGGCGCGCGAGGCCCTCGGGCTCGCGCGCGAGATCGCGACCGAGCTGGCCAACGCCTACAAGATCCTGCTCCTCGAGAAATCCGGCAAGCTCCTCGCGTTCGGCGCGAAGAAGCACATTCCCGGCTTCACGTTCGGCGCCATGGAGCACCTGGTCGCGCTCATGCGCACGAGCTACCGTTCCTACACGCCCATCGCCGACGGGGTGTGGCGCGAGATCAACCAGCTGTACCTGCACGCCGAACGGGAGGGCTTCCTCCAGGAACCCGCCGATGCCGAACGCAAGCGCAGCCTCTTCGATCTCTACACCGAGACGCTGCTCGTCGCGCTCACGGACCCGTACCGGCTCCTGCCGGGCGACGTGGACAAGGTCACGCAGACGATCCGCGGCTACCCTCGCCTGGTGACGCTGGGCCAGGCCCGGCCGTCCACCTCGCCCTCGGGCCATTTCCTCGTCCCGTGCGACGCCGACAAGCCGCCCAAGCCGCTGCTGTCGGCCAACGACGATCCGGGCGGCCCGAACTGGCGCCTCTTCGACACCAACCCGATCGTCGACCGGATCCGCCAGCTGCGCCAGGCGGTGACCGCCGGCAACGTTTCGGCCGCGACGAGCAAGGCGGTCGGCCCCGAGATGGTGGCCCTCCTCGCGAAGCTCGTGGCGCTCTGGGGCGACCCGCCCAAGCGCACCTCCCGCCGCGACCCGATGGACACCAACGTCGCCATCTGCGCGGGGCTGAAGGCCATCACGCACTTCCTGAGCGTCGATGTCTACACCGAGGAGGTGAAGGAGTCGGCCAAGATCGCCAAGGGCATCACCATCCCGCTCATCTCGCTCCCCGACGACGACGTCTCGCGCGGCATGAACGTGAACGAGTGGGAAGTGGTGAACCAGAGCGCGGGCGGCCTCAAGGTTCGCCGCTCCGGCAGCGCCACGCAGGCCATCACGGTGGGCGAGGTGATCGGCATCCGCTCGATCGGCAAGACCGCCTGGACCATCGGCGTGGTGCGCTGGCTCACGAGCCTCGACGCGGGCGGCATGGAGTTCGGCATCCAGTTCCTCGCGCCCGCGGCCCACCTCATCGCGCTGCAGCCGACGATCGCCTCCATCGGGCCGGTGCGCACCGCGCTGCTGCTCGCCGAGGACGCGGGCTTCGAGTCCGCGGACGTCGTGCTCGCGCCGCCTTCGACCTTCAGCGACCTGCGCGAGTACGAGCTCGAGGACAACGGCCTCGTCTCGCGCGTGCGCGCCACCTCGCTCATCGAGAAGACCGGGCGATTCGAGCTCTTCCACGTCGCGCCGTCCTGAGGCCTAGCGCTTCGCCTCCCGCGCCGCGGGAAGCGCGAGCGCCCACCCGGCCGGCGATTGCACCACCACGCCCTCCCGTTCGAGCCGCGCGAGCGATTCGTCGACGACCGCGGCCGGCAGGTTGGCGGCCTTCACGAGCTCATCGTGCGTGAGCGGCCCGCCCCCCGCGAGGACCAGCGCCCGGCCCGTCTCGAGCGCCGCGCGGAGGTTCGCCTCCAGGTCCGCCTGGCGCCGCCAGTTCCCGCCCGACCAGTAGGCGAGCGAGGCCGTGAACTCGGCCCCGAAGAGCACGACGAGCCACGAGAGGTACACCCACAGCAGGAAGATCGGGATCGCGGCGAAGGCCCCGTAGACCAGGCTGTACGTGGGCACGAGGCGAACGTACTCGGCGAAGACCGTCTTCATGACCTCGAAGGCCACGGCCGCGAGGATGCCGCCGATCGCCGCGTGGCGCCACGGGACGGCGCGGTTCGGGAAGAACCGGTAGACGAGGAAGAAGGCCGTCGCGCTCACCGAGACGGGCACCACGCGAAGGATCGCCTGCTCCACCGAACGCGACACGTTCACCTGGTCGAGCGAGACCGCGACGAGCCACGAGGTGGCGGCGAGCGAGGCACCCATGAGCACCGGCCCCGCGGCGAGGAGCGCCGAGTAGCCCAGCGCCGACTGCCAGAACTTGCGGCGGTTCCTCACGCGCCAGATGGCGTTGAGCGCCTTGTCGATGGTGAACAGGAGCGCGAGCGCCATCGCGAAGAGGCCCACGAGCGCGATCGTCCCCAGGCGCCCCGCGTTGCCCGAGAACTGCTGCATGTACACCGTGATGATCTTCCCCGCGATGTCGGGCACGAGGTTGATCAGCAGGAAGATCTTGACCTGCACCATCACGTCCTCGAAGAACGGCAGCGAGGACAGCAGCGCGACGACGATGGTGAAGAGCGGCACCAGCGACAGGAGCGTGGTGTAGGTGAGGCTGCCGGCGACCTGCGGGCAGCGGTCCTCCCCCCAGCGCCGGAAGACGAAGGCGAGGAAACCGAGATGGTCGCGCAGGATCTGGAGGAGGCGTCTCAAGCGGCGGGTATCATAGCATCGCCTCCGAACGCCTCATTCCCGCCATGGCCGACATCCTCGTCCTCTACTACAGCGCCCGCGGTTCCGTGCGCCAACTCGCCGACGTCCTGGCGCGCGGCGTCGATTCCGTGCCCGGCATGCGCGCGCGCGTGCGCACCGTCCCGCGGGTCGCGCCCGTCACGCAGCAGGCCGCCGAGCCGGCGGTGCCGCCCGAGGGCGCGCCGTACGTGGAGCCGAACGATCTCGCCGAGTGCGCGGGCCTCGCGATGGGCTCGCCCACCCGCTTCGGCAACATGGCCGCGCCGATGAAGCACTTCGTCGATTCCCTGGCCGGCGAATGGACCCGCGGCACCCTCGAGGGCAAGCCCGCGGCGGTCTTCACTTCGTCCTCGACGATGCACGGAGGCCAGGAGACCACGCTCGTCACGATGATGGTGCCGCTGTTGCACCACGGGATGGTGATCGTGGGCCTGCCCTACTCCCTGCCCGACCTGCATTCGACCCGCGGCGGCGGCTCGCCCTACGGCGCTTCGCACGTGGCGGGCGCGGCCGGCGACCTGCCGGTGAGCGAGGAGGAAAGGCGGCTCGCCTTCGCCCTGGGCAAGCGCCTGGCCGAGACCGCGGCGAAGCTGTCGCGATGAGCGCGCGCGCCGCCCTCGTCGCCGCCTGCGCGTTGTGGATCGCGCTCATCCTCCTGGGGCTCGCGTGGGAGCTGCGCCTCGCGCCGCTCAAGCCGGGCGGCTCGTGGCTCGTGCTGAAGGTGCTTCCGCTTCTCGTTCCCCTGCGCGGGCTGCTGCACGGGCGCCGGAAGACCTATCAGGGCGCCTGCCTGCTCATCTGGCTCTATGCCGCGGAAGGGGGGCTTCGCGCCTTCTCCGACCCCGGCCCCTCGGCGCGGCTCGCGTTCCTGGAGGTGGCGATCGCCCTGGCGTTCTTCGCCGCGGCCGTGCTCTACCTGCGCGCCACGCGGCAACCGGCGAAGGCCTAGCCCTCGAAGAACCGCGCGCGCTCCGCCTCGGAGGCGAGATACACCTCGCGCAGGAAATACACGAGGCACGCCGTGAGCGCCGCGATGGCGAGCACGAAGAGCGCCGATACCGTCTTGGCGAGGTCCACGGACACGAAGGCGCCCAGGAAGGCCGTGCCGATCAGCAGGCAGACCAGCAAGGCGGAGAGCACGGCCGCGGAGATCGAGCGCAGGACGTACTTGATGCGGATGGCGAGCGTGGCGAGCTCGCGTTCCATCGAGGCGCGCGTGTCGCCCTCGAAGGCGGGCCGGAGCTCCTCGAGCTTGCGGCGCCGGTCGATGGCACGGCCCAGGCGACCGGTGAGCGCGTTGATGAGCGTGCCGATGGCGGTGAGCAGGAACACCGGGGCCACCGCGAGCTGGATCGCGCGGGTGATGTCGAAGACGTGCGAATCGAGGACCGGCATGGGCCCAATCTAGGCGCCGGGCGAGGCGCGCGTCAAGCCGGCCCGCCCCGCCTCGCGCGGAACCACGCCACGACGAGCGGAAGCAGGCTCACGCCGATGATGCCCACGATGATGAGCGAGAGGTTCTGCTTCACCCAGGGCAGGTTCCCGAAGAAGTAGCCGGCGTAGCAGAGCGAGGCCACCCACAGCACCGCCCCGGCGACGTTGTAGGCCGTGAAGCTCGCGCGCCCCATCTGCGCGAGCCCCGCCACGAAGGGCACGTAGGTCCGGATGATGGGCAGGAAGCGCGAGATGACGACGGCCGCGCCGCCGAAGCGCTCGTAGAACGCGTGCGTCCGGTCCAGGTGCTCGCGCTTCACCCAGCGAGAGCGTCCCTCGTCGAAGAAACGCCGGCCGAGCCAGCGGCCGATGGCGTAATTGACGGTGTTTCCCAGGACGGCCGCGATGACGAGCGTCGCGACGAGCAGGTGCACGTCCATGCCCCCCAGCGCCGCCAGGGCGCCCGCGACGAACAGGAGCGAATCGCCCGGCAGGAAGGGCGTCACGACGAGGCCGGTCTCCGCGAAGATGACGGCGAAGAGGATGGCGTAGATCCACGGACCGAAGTCCCGGACGAGGGCGCCGAGGTGAACGTCGAGCCGCAGGACGATGTCGACGAGCCCGGTGAGCAGCTCCATGCGGCCGGCGCCTAGGGAACGACGACCTCGGCCGTCTTCTTCTCGGGCTTCACGAAGTCCTCGCGCGAGGCGCCGAGGTACTTCGCGAGCGGGGCGGCCACCAGCACCGACGAGTAGATGCCGAAGCAGATGCCGATGGTGAGCGCGAGGGCGAAGTAGTGCAGGCTCGCGCCGCCGAAGAAGAAGATCGCGAGCACCATCATCTGCGTGGAGCCGTGGGTGATGATCGTGCGCGAGATGGTGCCGGTGATCGAGGCGTCCATCACCTCGTCCACGCCGGCGCGGCGCATCTTCTTGAAGTTCTCGCGCACCCGGTCGAACACCACGACCGACTCGTTCACCGAGTAGCCCAGGATCGCGAGGATGGCCGCGAGCACCGGCAGGGAGAATTCCCACTGGAAGGCCGAGAAGACGCCCAGGATGATCACCACGTCGTGCAGGTTCGCGATGATGGTGGCCACCGAGAAGCGCCACTCGAACCGGAAGGCGAGGTAGATCATGATTCCCAGGCACACCACCAGCAGGGCGAGCGCGCCGTCGGTGGCGAGTTCCTTGCCGACCTGGCCGCCCACGAACTCCGTGCGGGTGAGCTTCGCGGTGGGGTCGACGGACTTGAGGACCTCCATCGCGGCCGTGCTCTGCTTCTGCATTTCCTCGTTCTGGACGCGCGGGTCCGGGTTCGACTTGAGCGGCAGGCGGATCAGGACGTCCTGCGAGGAGCCGAACTTGATGACGTTGATGTCGTTGAATCCCGCCTTGCCCAGCGCGTCGCGGATGCGGTCGGGCTGGGCCGCCTTCTCGTGGGTGACCTCCATCACGGTGCCGCCGGTGAACTCGATGGAGAAGTGCAGGCCCTTGGTGGCGAGAAAGCCCACGGCGATGAGGAACGTGACCAGCGAGATCACGTTGAACACCAGCGCGTGGCGCATGAAGGGGATCGTGCGCCGGATCTTGAAGAATTCCATGGTCGGTTCCTTGTGTCCTTCGATTCAGCCCGCGCCGGTCAGGCCGGCGCGTCCTTCTTGTTCCACTCCGTGTTGCCGATGGACACCCTGGCGACCTTCTTCTTGCCGCCGTAGATGAGGTTCACGATGCCGCGCGAGACCATCACCGCGCTGAAGATCGAGGTGAGGATGCCCAGGCAGTGCACGACCGCGAAGCCGCGCACCGGGCCCGAGCCGAAGGCGAGGAGCGCGAGGCCGGCGATGAGCGTGGTGATGTTCGAGTCGAAGATGGTGTCGAAGGCGCGCTCGTAGCCCGTCTGGATGGCCATCTGGGGGCTCATGCCGCTGCGCAGCTCCTCGCGGATGCGCTCGTTGATCAGCACGTTGGCGTCGATCGCCATGCCGAGCGTGAGCGCGATGGCCGCGATGCCCGGCAGCGTGAGCGTCGCCTGCAGCATCGACAGGAGGGCCACCAGGAAGAGCAGGTTCGCCGCGAGCGCGAGCACCGAGACCACGCCGAAAAGCGCGTAGTAGATGATCATGAACACGCCGATCGCGAGGAAGCCGTACTTCACCGAGTTGAAGCCCTTCTCGATGTTCTCGGCGCCGAGCGAGGGCCCGACGGTGCGTTCCTCGATGATGTCCATCGGCGCGGCCAGGGCGCCCGCGCGCAGCAGCAGGGCGATGTTGCGGGCCTCCTGCGAATCGCCGATGCCGGAGATCTGGAAGTTGTTGCCGAACTCCTCCTGGATCACCGGCCAGAGGAGCACGACCGTCGAGTTGCGCTCGACCAGCATCATGGCCATGCGCTTCTTGAGGTTGTCGCGCGTCGTCTGGCGCATGATGCGCCCGCCGGTGTCGTCGGTCCTCACCGAGATGATCGGGCGGCCGTCGCGGTTGTCGAAGCCCGGCTGCGCGTCCTTGATGCGGTCTCCCGTGATCACCACGGCCTTCTTCACCACGACGGGCGTGCCGTCGGCCTCGAGGAACTTGTCCGTGCCGAAGGGCGCGGGCTGGTCCTTGTAGGCGAAGAACGCGTCCTTGCCCGGGCCCGCCGCGTGCTCCTCGGAGACGAGGCGCACCTCCAGCGTGGCCGTGCGGCCGAGGATGTCCTTGGCGCGGCCCGGGTCCTGCACGCCGGCGAGCTGCACGACGATGCGGTCGGCGCCCTGCTGCTGGATGATCGGCTCGGCGACGCCCAGCTCGTTCACGCGGTTGCGCAGGGTCTGGATGTTCTGCTGGAGCGCGAGCTCCTGCTCCTTCTTCACCACCTCGGCCTTGATCGTGGCGACGAGCGGGGCCTCGGGGCCTTCGCCATCGCCGCGGATCAGCAGGTCCGGCATCTCCTTGCCGACGAGCGCGAGCGCCGCGGCGCGCTGGTCGGCCTCGCGGAAGCGAAGGACGATGCGGTCTCCCTCGCGCACGAGGCCCGAGTAGTAGATCTTCTTGTCGCGCAGCAGCGAGCGGATGTCGCCCAGGTAGCGCTCGACGGACTTGTTGGCCGCGGCCTTCATGTCCACCTGCAGCAGGAAGTGCACGCCGCCGCGCAGGTCGAGGCCCAGGTACATGGGCTTGGCGCCGAGCGCCTGCAGCCACTTGGGGGTGTTCGACTGCAGGTTCAGCGCGACGACGTAACCCGGCGGCACCTTGGCGGCCAGGGCGTCGCGCGCCTTGATCTGGGTGTCGGTGTCGGCGAAGCGGAAGGTCGCCTGCCCGTCCGCGGATTCCACGCCGGCGATCGGGATGCCCGCGGCCTTCACCGCCTGCTCGAGCCCCGACTGCATGACCGCGTCGACCTTGTTGCTCGCGCGGGCGCCGGAGACCTGCACCACCGGCACCTCGCCGAAGAGGTTGGGGGCCGCGTAGATCGTGCTCACGACGAGCGCGAGGACGATGAGGACGTACTTCCAGACCGGGTACTTGTTCATTCGAAGGGCCCTGCGGGTGAAACTACTTGTTGTAGGTGCCCTTGGGCAGGAGCTGGTTCACGGCCGGCTTCTGGACCTGGATCACGACGCCGTCGGCCACCTCGAGGCTCACGTAGTTGTCGTCGAGCTTCGTCACCTTGCCGACGATGCCGACGGCGACGACCTCGTCGCCCTTCTGGAGGGCTTCGAGCATCGTCTTGTGCTCCTTCGCCTTCTTCATCTGCGGACGGATCATGAGGAAGTACAGGATCACGAACATCAGGACGATGGGCAGCAGGCCCATCAGGGTGTCGCCCTGCGAGGCGGGGGCGCCGGCGGCTTGGGCGAAGGCGGTACCGATCATGGGGGGTCTCCGAGCTTTTTTCCGTGTCGCGGCAAGGGCTTATCCTGCCGACCAAACGTGCGATTCTAGCACGCGGTCGGGGGGCGATTCGACCCACCGTGCGGGCGGGAAAGGGGGGAATCAATCCCCGGGCGCATCGCCTTCGGGCTCGCCGCGGGCCCTTTCGTCGCGGAAGCGGGTCCGGAAGTCCCCGAAGCGGCCTTCCTCGACGGCCGCCCTCGCCTGCCCCATGAGCCACTGGTAGTAGTGCAGGTTGTGCAGGGTGTTGAGGCGGGCGCCCAGGATCTCGTTGGCGCGGTGCAGGTGATGCAGGTAGGCGCGGGAAAAGCCGCCGGCGCAGGCGGGGCAGGCGCAGGTCTCGTCGAGCGGGCCCGTGTCGTCGCGGTGGCGCGCGTTCTTGATCTTCAGGTCCCCGAAGCGCGTGAAGAGCATGCCGTTCCTCGCGTTCCGGGTCGGCATCACGCAGTCGAACATGTCGATGCCGGCGGCGATGGCCCCGACGAGGTCCTCCGGCGTGCCCACCCCCATCAGGTAACGGGGCTTGTCCCGCGGCAGCTTCGGCGCCGTGTGCGCGAGGATGCGGGCCATGTCCTCCTTGGGCTCGCCGACGGACAGGCCGCCGATGGCGTAGCCGTCGAAGCCGATGTCCTCGAGCCCCGCGAGGGATTCGTCGCGAAGCGCCTCGTGCATGCCGCCCTGCACGATGCCGAAGAGCGCGTTGGGGTTGCCCTCGTGCGCGCCCTTCGAGCGCGCCGCCCAGCGAAGCGACAGGCGCATCGACTGCGCCGCCTCGTCGAGCGTGGCGGGGTACGCCGTGCACTCGTCGAAGATCATCACGATGTCCGAATCGAGCACGCGCTGGATGCGCATCGACTCCTCCGGCGTGAGGAAAAGCTTGTCGCCGTTGACCGGCGACTGGAACGCGACGCCCTCCTCGCTCACCTTGCGAAGCGGCCCCAGGCTGAAGACCTGGAAGCCGCCCGAGTCCGTGAGGATCGGGTGGGGCCAGCGCATGAAGCCGTGCAGCCCGCCGTGCTTCGCGATCACCTCGAGCCCGGGCCTGAGCCACAGGTGGAAGGTGTTGCCGAGCACGATGTGCGCGCCGAGCGCCTCGATCTCCCGCGGCGTCGCGGCCTTCACGGTGCCGTAGGTGCCCACCGGCATGAAGGCCGGCGTCTCGACCGTGCCGTGGGCCAGCGCGATCGTGCCGCGACGGGCGGCGCCGTCGGTCGCGTGGAGGGTGAACTTCACGGGCGCCAGTGCGGCGGGAAGGTCTTCTCGAAATACGGCAGCGCCTCGATGCGCGCGGCCCACGCGGCGATCGGCGGCGGGAGCATGCCCGCGAGCCCCGACGCCGGCTTCTTCTCGCCGATGCGCTTCACGTACGCGATCTCGGGATAGAGCACGAAGTCGGCCGCCGTGGGCGCATCGCCCGCGAGGAAGTCGCCTTTGAGTTCGCTGCCGAAATAGTCGAGTTCCTCCGCGAGCTTCTTCCGGCCCGCGTCGAGTTTCGCCATGTCGGGCTGCTCGCCCGGGCCCCGGGTGTAAAGCTCCTGGTAAATCGGCGTGAGACCCGCGTCGTCGAGGTGGCTCTCCTCCTCGCGGATGAGCCGCCGGATGCGCGCGCGCTCCTGTGCCGAGCCGGGGTAGAGCCTGCGCGCGGGGGCGATCTCGTCGAGGTACTCCAGGATGGGCAAGGACTCCCACAACGCGAAGCCGTCGTGGACGATCGTGGGCACCTGGTGGCGCGGGTTGATCGCGACGAACTCCGGCTTCAGCTGGTCCTTGTCGCTGAACGAGATCACCTTGAGCTCGTAGGAAAGGCCCAGGTGCTCGAGAGCGAGCCAGACGCGCCACGAGTAGGGCGAGCCGTGGCCGTGGAAGAACTGCAATGACATCGGATTCTCCTTGGGGATATCGGGTCAGTCGCCGAGCCGGAAGCCCTCGAGCGGGACGACCGGCTCGCGACCCGCGACCAGGTCGGCGATGACGTGCCCCGGCGGCGAGCGCGAGCGTGAAGCCGAGCGCCCCGTGACCCACGTCGAGCCACAGGTTCGGCACGGGCGTGGGACCGAGGATGGGCGTGCCGCGCGGCGTGGCCGGGCGAAGGCCGCACCAGGGTTCGACGTCGTTCCAGTCGCTCGCGAGCGGGAAGGCGGCGCGCGCCTCCGCGACCAGCTGCTCGACGCGCTCGGGGTCCAGCTCGGCCCGGCGCCCGGCGAGGTCCGCCATGCCGGCGACGCGCAACTCGTTGCCGAGCCGCGCGTAGACCACCTTGCGCTTGAAATCGGTGACGCTCACCTTCGGCGCGCCGCCCTCGTGGGTCACGGGCACCGTGAGCGAATAGCCCTTGAGCGGATAGACGGGAAGGCGCATCCCCAGGGGCTTCACCAGCTCCGGCGCCGCCGTGCCGAGCGCGAGCACGAAGGCGTCCGCGGCCACTTCGCCTGCGCTCGTGGCGACGGCCGCCACGCGCCCTTCGCGCACGACCAGCTTCCTCACGTCCGCGCCGAAACGCCAGTGGACGGGTTCCGGCCCCTCCGCCATCAGGCGTTCGAGCTCGCGGCAGAATTCGTGGCAGTCGCCCGCGTCCTCGCTCGCGGTGAAGATGGAGCCGGCGATGCGCGGGGCCATCGACTGCAGGGCGGGCTCGAGGAAGATGGTCTCCTGCGGCGTGAGCGCGCGCTGCTCGCAGCCCAGGGAGCGCTGGAAATCCATGAGGCGGCAGGCCGATTCGAACGAGGCCGGGTCCGTGTGCACGACGAGCTTGCCGTTCTGCACGTAGTGGAAATCGATCCGGTGCTCCGCCACGAGCGAGCGCATGAGGGTGCGGCTGTGGAAGGCGAGCCGCAACAGCCTTTCCGTGGTGAGATCCGACTGCCGCTGGTTGCACGCCGCGAGGAACGCGATGCACCAGCGCCACTGGTCCGGGTCGAGCTCGGGCCGGAAACGAAGCGGCGAGTCGCGCCGCAGGAGCCAGGGCGGAATCTTCGGGATGACCGAAGGGCTCGCGAGCGGGGCGACATAGCTGTACGAGAGCTGGCCGCCGTTGGCGTAGCTCGTCTCGAGCGCCACGCCGGGGTTCCTCTCCAGCACCGTCACGGCGTGCCCGTCCCGCCACAGCGCCCAGGCCGCCGCGACGCCCGCGACACCCGCCCCGAGAACGACGACTTTCATGGCGTGAAGTCTACCGAAGAACGCGGGCGGCCGCCCCGCGGGGGCGCGGGCGCCCGGGGGGGGGGGGGGGGGGGCCCGGGCGGGGGGGGGCCGGGGGGGGGGGGGGGGGGGGGTGGGGGGGGTGGGGGGGGGGGGGGGGGGGGGGGGGGGGGGGCCCGCGCCCCCCGCGGGCGGCCCCCGGGGGGGGGGGGGGGGGGGGGGGGGGGGGGGCGGGCGCCGCCCCCCCCCCCGGCGGCCCCCCCCGGGGGGGCCCCCGGCGCCCGCCCCCGCCCCGGCGCCGCGGCGGGGGGGCGGGGGGGCCCCCCCCCCCCGGGGGGGGGGGGGCGGGGGGGGGGGGGGCGGGGGGGGGGGGGGGGGGGCCGGGGCCCCGGCCGCCGCGCGCGGGGGGGCCCCGCGGGGGGGGGGGGGGGGGGGGGGGGGGGGGGGGCGGGGGGGGGGGGGGGGGGGGGGGGGGCCCCGGGGCGCGGGGGGCGGGGGGGCGGGCGGGTCCCCGCGTCCGCGGGGGGGGGGGGGGGGGGGGGGGGGGGGGGGGGGGGGGGGGGGGGGGCGGGCGGGCGCCCCGCGCCGGGCCCGGGGCGGGCCCGGGGGCGGGGCCGGGGCCCCCCCCCGGGGGGCCCCCCGGGGGGGGGGGGGGGGGGGGGCCGGGGGCGGGGCCCCCCCCCCGGGGGGGGGGGGGGGGGGGGGGGGGCCCCCGGGGGGGGGGGGGGGGGGGGCCGGGGCCGGGGGGGCCCCGGGGGGGGGGGGGGGGGGGGGGGCCCGGCCCCCGGGGTTCGGGGGGGGGGGGGGGGGGGGGGGGGGGGGGGGGGGGGGGCCGGGGGGGGGGGGGGGGGGGGGGGGGGGGGGGGGGGGGGGGGGGGGGGGGGGGGGGGGGGCGGGGGGGGGGGGGGGGGGGGGGGGGGGGGGGGGCCCGGGGGGGGGGGCCCGGGGGGGGGGGGGCCCCCCGGGGGGGGGGGGGGGGGCGGGGGGGGCGGCGGGGGGGGGGGGGCCCCCCCCGGGGGGCCGGCCCCCCCGGTGGGGGGCGGGCGGCCGGACGCTTGCCGGGGGGCCCCGACTTGGGGGGCAGACACACCAAGGCCACCCAGCGGCCCGACGCCGACTATGATAGCCCAGGGGGGGGCCGGCGAGTCCGCGGCCGCCTGCATGGCGGCCACACCCAATGGCCTAGCCGCGCGTCAGCGCCATTGCCGCACGGTCGCCAGGGCGACCAGGCGCCAGACCCCCCCTCCGGCGGGGCCCCGGCCTGCCCAGTTTGGCGACCCATGCCACTGACGAGATGGGCGGCCCCGTGAAAGCAGGTTGGGATCCGCGGGGGGGGCGGCGGCGCGGGGAAGCCGCAGGTTGCCACCCGTTCGCGGCGGGCCCCCCCGCCACGTTGGGGGGCTATGGCCGGATCGACCACTGAACCGGTGGCCCAGGCCGACGGGTCGACGGCTCAAGCCGACTGTCGGCGATCAAGGCGAAGCTGGGCCCGCTGAACGGGACCCGGAATGAAAACGCCCCCGGACCGAAATCCGGAGGGCGCCGGTGAAGCTTCGCGTCGAACTACAGCAGGGGAACGATCAGCAGCGCGACGATGTTGATGATCTTGATGAGCGGGTTCACGGCCGGGCCGGCGGTGTCCTTGTAGGGATCGCCGACCGTATCGCCCGTCACCGCGGCCTTGTGGGCGTCCGAGCCCTTGCCGCCGTGGTGGCCGTCCTCGATGTACTTCTTGGCGTTGTCCCACGCGCCGCCGCCCGTGCACATCGAGATGGCCACGAACAGGCCCGTCACGATCGTGCCCATGAGCATGCCGCCCAGGGCCTGCACGCCCGCGTCCTTGCCCATCAGGAAGCCGACGATGAGCGCGACCGCCACCGGCGAGAGCACCGGCAGGAGCGAGGGGATCATCATCTCCTTGATGGCGCCCTTGGTGAGCATGTCCACCGCGCGCGAGTAGTCCGGCTTCGCCGTGCCTTCCATGATGCCCTTGATCTCGCGGAACTGGCGGCGCACTTCCTCGACCACCGAGCCGGCGCAGCGGCCGACCGCTTCCATCGCCATGGCGCCGAAGAGGTAGGGGATCAGGCCGCCCGCGAACAGGCCGATGATGACCGCCGGGTTCGACAGGTCGAAAGAGATGTGGCGGCCCATTTCCTCGAGCTTGTGGGTGTAGTCGGCGAAAAGCACCAGGGCGGCGAGGCCCGCGGAGCCGATGGCGTAGCCCTTCGTGACGGCCTTGGTGGTGTTGCCCACCGCGTCCAGCGGGTCCGTCACGTTGCGCACTTCCTTCGGCAGCTCGCTCATCTCCGCGATGCCGCCGGCGTTGTCCGTGATCGGGCCGTAGGCGTCGAGCGCCACGATGATGCCGGCCATGGAGAGCATCGAGGTCGCCGCGATCGCGATGCCGTACAGGCCCGCGAAGGTGTAGGCCGCCCAGATCGCCAGGCAGACCGAAAGGACCGGCCAGGCCGTGGAGCGCATCGACACGCCGATGCCCGCGATGATGTTGGTCGCGTGGCCCTTGGTCGAGGCCTCGGCGACGTGCTTCACCGGGGCGTACTCGGTGCCGGTGTAGTACTCGGTGATGTAGACGAGCAGGGCCGTGAGCACGAGGCCCACGACGCAGGCGCCGAACAGGCCGTTCACCGTGACGTTCGGGTAGACGCTCGCGACGTCCTTCATCATCCAGCCGGTCACGAACCAGAAGGCCACGAGGGAGATGCCGCCCGCGACGCCCAGGCCCATGTACAGGGCGTTCATGATCTTGCCGCCCTGCGAGGTCTTCACGAAGTAGGTGCCGATGATCGAGGCGACGATCGAGACCGCGCCCAGGACCAGCGGGTAGGTGATGGCGTTGCCGACGACGCCCGGGCTGGGCATGAGGAGCGCGCCCAGCACCATCGTGGCGATGATCGTGACCGCGTAGGTCTCGAAGAGGTCCGCGGCCATGCCCGCGCAGTCGCCCACGTTGTCGCCCACGTTGTCGGCGATCACGGCCGGGTTGCGGGGGTCATCCTCGGGGATGCCGGCTTCCACCTTGCCCACGAGGTCGGCGCCGACGTCCGCGCCCTTGGTGAAGATGCCGCCGCCCAGCCGCGCGAAGATCGAGATGAGGGACGAGCCGAAGGCGAGGCCGATGAGGGGCTTCGCGATGTCGCTCATCTTGGCGCCGTGGGGCGCCGAGCCGATCAGCAGCATGAAGAAGGCGGTGACCGACAGCAGGCCCAGGCCGACCACGAGCATGCCCGTGATGGCGCCGCCCTTGAAGGCGATGTCGAGGGCCGGGCCGATGCCGCGCCGCGCGGCTTCGGCCGTGCGCACGTTGGCCCGCACCGACACGTTCATGCCGATGTAGCCCGCGGCGCCCGAGGCGATGGCGCCGATGGCGAAGCCCAGGGCCGTCATCCCGTCGAGCGCGAGCCAGATGGCCACGAAGAGCACGGCGCCGACGATGCCGATGGTCGTGTACTGGCGGTTGAGGTAGGCCTTGGCGCCGGCCTGGATGGCGGCGGCGATCTCGCGCATGCGGTCGTTGCCGTCCGGCTGCGCGAGGATCCACTTGGCCGTCAACGCGCCGTAGACGAGCGCGATGGCGGCGCAGGCGAGCGCCAGCAATAGTGCGGTGTTCAACATCGGGGGTCTCCTTAGTCTTCGAAAGTACAGATGGTGTTATGCGGGTCCGCTTCAGGCGCCGGGTAGGCGCTCAGGCGGCCTTCGTCTTCTTGCGCACGGCCGGGTTTTTCAGCCGCACGTAATCCGGAAGTCCGTTGGCGAAGGGCGGGAACGCCTCCCCCGCGATGAGCGGAAGGAGGTAGTTCCGGCACTTCGCCGTGATGTGGAAACCGTCCGGGGTGATGTAGTCCCGGGGCATCTTTCGTTCGACGTTGGCGACGTCCTCGAGGCGGGCGTGGCCGATCTTCCAGCGGTACGGCCGGCTCGAGACGCGGACGATGGTGGGCATCACGCCTGACAGCCCGCTGACGGCGAGCTCCACGGCGGCCTTGCCGACGGCGTAGGACTGCTCCAGGTCCGTCTTCGAGGCGATGTGGCGGGCGGAGCGCTGCAGGTAGTCGGCCACCGCCCAGTGGTGCTTGAGGCCGAGCTTCGCCTGCACGAGGCCGGCGATCATCGGCGCGACCCCGCCGAGTTGCGAGTGCCCGAAGGCGTCCTTGAGGCCCGATTCCGACAGGAACTTGCCATCCGGGCCGTGCAGGCCCTCGGACACGCCCACGGCGCAGTAGCCGTGGCGCTTCACGTTCTCCTGGACCTTCGCGAGGAACGCCGCCTCGTCGAACGGGATTTCGGGGAAAAGCAGGATGTGCGGCGCCTGGCCGGGCTTGTCGCGGGCGAGGCCGACGGCCGCGGTGATCCAGCCGGCGTGGCGGCCCATCACCTCGAGCACGAAGACCTTCGTGGAGGTGCGCGCCATCGATTCCACGTCGAGGCCCGCCTCGCGCATGCTGGTGGCGACGTACTTGGCCACCGAGCCGAAGCCGGGGCTGCAGTCCGTGACCGGCAGGTCGTTGTCGATCGTCTTGGGCACGTGCACGGCGGTGAGCGGATAACCCAGCTCGGCGGCGATTCGCGAGACCTTGAGGCAGGTGTCGGCCGAGTCGTTGCCGCCGTTGTAGAAGAAATAGCCGATGTCGTGCGCCCGGAAGACTTCCACCAGCCGTTCGTACTCGTGACCGCCCTTCTCGACGCCCTTCAGCTTGTAGCGACAGGAGCCGAATGCGCCGCCCGGGGTGTGCCGCAGGGCGCGTATGGCCGCCGCGCTCTCGCGGCTGGTGTCGATCAGGTCTTCCTCGAGGGCGCCCAGGATGCCGTTGCGCCCCGCGTAGACCTTGCCGATCTTCGACTTGTGGCGGCGCGCCGTCTCGATGACGCCGGCCGCGCTCGCGTTGATCACGGCCGTGACGCCGCCGGACTGCGCATAGAAGGCGTTGCGGGGCACGGGGGGCTCCTAGCCGAGCGCCGCGAAAACGCGGTCCCTGACGGCCTCGACGGCGCCGAGCCCGGGGATCTTGTGATACCGGGGCGCCTTCGCGTCGCCCGCGGCCGCCCACTTCGCGTAGTACTCGACGAGGGGCTCGGTCTGGCTGTGATAGACCTCGAGACGCTTCTTCACCGTCTCCTCCCGGTCGTCGTCGCGCTGGATGAGGGCCTCTCCCGTCGCGTCGTCCTTGCCTTCGGCCTTGGGCGGGTTGTAGCGCAGGTGGTAGGTGCGGCCCGAGGGCAGGTGCACGCGGCGGCCCGACATGCGCTCGATGATGATCTCGTCGTCCACGTCGATTTCCACGACGTGGTCCAGGTCGACCCCGGAGGAGCGCATCGCCTCGGCCTGCGGGATCGTGCGCGGGAAGCCGTCGAAGAGGAAGCCTTTCGCGCAGTCGGGGGCCCGGATGCGCTCCTTCACGAGGCCGATGATGATGTCGTCGGAGACGAGGTCGCCGCGATCCATCACCGCCTGCGCCGCGAGCCCGACGTTCGTGCCCGCCTTCACGGCGGCGCGCAGCATGTCACCGGTGGAGATCTGCGGGATGCCGAACTTCTGCGTGATGAAGCCGGCCTGGGTGCCCTTGCCGGCCCCCGGTCCTCCCAAGAGAATCAATCGCATCGACCTGCCCCCAAAGAGCGGTTCTTAGTATGGTGTGGTCGCCCCGGGCGACCCCGGATTATCGCCGTTCGCAGGAACCCGGGTCAAACCTTGCGGGGCGTCAGTTCCCGCTGGCGAGAATGGCCCGGACGCGAGCGAGGTCCTCGGGCGTATCCACCCCGGGTTCGACCGGGTCGTTCCAGAAGGCGAGGGCGATGCGATGCCCGTGGCCCAGGGCGCGCAGTTGCTCCAGGGCCTCGAAGCGCTCCGCGGGTGTCTGGGAGAGGGTCGCGTACTGCCGCAGGAAGGAAACGCGGTAGGCGTAGATGCCGATGTGGCGATACGCCGGGAAATCGGGAGGCAGCACGCCCTTCGACTGCGCGAAGGCGTCGCGGGCGTAGGGAATGGGCGCACGCGAAAAGTACGTGGCGTAGCCTTCGGTGTCGAACACCACCTTCACCACGTTGGGGTCGAAGAAGGTCCGGGCCGAGCCGATGGGGTGGACGGCCGTCGAGATCGACGCCTTGGGACGCAGGGCCAGTTCGCGGGCCACCTCGCGGATGAGGCGCGGGTCGATGAGCGGCTCGTCGCCCTGCACGTTCACGACGATGTCGTCGTCGTCGAGACCGAGCAGGTCGACGGCCTCGGCCAGGCGGTCCGTGCCGCTCGGATGCGTGGGCAGCGTCGTGCACACGCGCCAGCCCAGTCGGTCCATCGTATCGGCGATCTCGCTCGCATCGGTGGCGATCACCACCTCGAGGGCGCCGCTTTCGGCCGCCCGCTCCGCCACCCACGCCACCATGGGCTTGCCGCCGATGTCGGCGAGCATCTTGCCGGGCAGGCGCGTCGAGCGCAGCCGCGCCGGGATCACCACGCGGAACGTGAGCGTCTGCACGGCCCGGTGGCCCTCAGGGCGCTTCGTCGGGACCGAGCTTGCGCGCCTCTTCCTCGAGCATCACGGGGATGTCGTCCTTCACGGGGAAGGCGAGGCGGTCGGCGCGGCAGATGAGCTCGTGCGCCTCTCGGGCGTGCACGAGGGGGCCCTTGCAGATCGGGCAGACGAGGATTTCGAGGAGCTTGGCATCCATCAGCGCGCTCTCGCGGTGGCGATTCGTTCTCGGAGGAAGGCGTCGAACTCGGGGGCGAGGATCGCCTCCACGCGCAGGAACCACAACCGCGAGTCGGCGAATGCCAGGCATTTTACGGCATCCTTCTCGGTCATGACGACGAGTTCCGCGCCGGCGAAGCGAAGATCGGAGGCCTGGTAGAGGTGGTGGTCGGGAAAGGGATGCTTGTCGCAGAAGACGCCCAGGCGCTCCAGGTGCGAAAAGAACCGCCCCGGATTGCCGATGCCGGCCACGGCCGCCACGCGGCGCCCGCGGGCGGCCTGCGCGAAGGCCGCGGGTTCCGCCTCCTCGCCGGCGAGCGAGACGAAGCACTCGCGCCCGAGCGCCATCGCGAACTGGCGCGGGGCGCTCACCCGGTCGGACGTCCCGCCATTGACCACCGCGGCGTCCACTTCGGCCAGGCGCGACACCGGCTCGCGCATCGGGCCCGAGGGCAGCGGCAGCCCGTTGCCGAAGAGCCGCTCGCCGTCGACCACGCAGACCTCCACGTCGCGCGCGAGGGCGTAATGCTGCAGCCCGTCGTCGGAGACGATCACGTCGACCTCGGGATGCGCGGCGAGGAGCGCGCGCACGGCGGCGGGGCGGTCCGGCGAGAGATAGACGGGCACGCCGGTTCGCCGCGCGATGAGGACCGGCTCGTCGCCGAAGAGTTCGGGTGTCGCGACGCCGGGCAGCACGCGGACGACGCCGCGTGGGTCGCCGTCCACGGGCGGCACGCGCCCGTAGCCGCGCGAGACCACGCCGGGGTTGCGGCCCTGCGCCGACAGGATTTCCACGATGGCGACCACGAGGGGCGTCTTGCCCGTCCCGCCCGCGGTGACGTTGCCCACGACGACGACCGGCACCGGGGCCCGCCACGACGCGAGGATGCCCGCGCGATAGAGCGCGCGGCGCACCGTCGTCACGAGGCGGTAGGCGAGCGCGAGCGGCAGGAAGACGAGCGCGCCTCCGCCCAGGCGCTGCCACTCCGATTCCAGCCAGGCGCTCATGGGCGAGGCGTCCGACGCGCGGGGACGCGAGAGCCTATTTCCGGCTCTGCGTGGTGAACGAGATGTGCGGGTAGCCCGCGAGGCGAGCCGACTCCATCACGTTCACGACGGACTGGTGGGTCGCGGCCGCGTCGGCGCTGATGGCGATCACCGGGTCCTTGGCGCCCTTGGCGGCCTCCTGCAGGCGCGAGGCGAAGCCGGCCGGATTGTCGAAGGGCGTCGTCGTGCCGTTGATGGCGTAGCGCCCGTTCGCGTCGACGGCGATCGAGAGGATCTGGGGCTTGTCCGCCGACTTCTCCGCCGAGGCTTCCGGCAGGTTGATCTGCAGCTCCGCGTAGCGGCTGTACGTCGTCGTGAGGAACAGGAAGATCAGGATGACGATCAGGATGTCGATCAGCGGAATGAGGTTGATCTCGGGCTCTTCGCGCGCGCGCCCGCGGCGGAAGTTCATGCCCGGCGCTCGCCCCGGAGGATCTCGACGAGGCGGATGGCCTGGCTTTCCATCTCCACCACCAGCACGTCGACGCGGTTGCGGAAGTGGCGGTAGAAGATCACCGCGGGAATGGCGACGCCGATGCCGAAGAGCGTGTTGTAGAGCGCGACCGAGATGCCGTGGGCGAGCTGCGCGGGGTTGCCGGTGCCGCCGCCGGGCGCGGTCGAGCCGAAGATCTCGATCATGCCGACGATCGTGCCGAAGAGGCCCATCAGCGTGGACACCGTGGCGATCGTGCCGAGCATGTTGAGGAAGCGCTCGAGCTCGAGGCCCACGGCGCGACCGGCATCCTCCACCGCGTCCTTGATCACCTCGCGAGGGCTCTTCTCGTTGGCGAGGGCCGCGGCGAAGATGCGCCCGTTGAGGGGGCCATCCTGCAGGCGTTGCAGCAGTTCGGGCGTGACGCCCTTGGCGCGATACTCCTGGATCGTCGCCGGAAGCAGGTCGCGGGGCGCGACAAGGGAAGTCCTCAGCGACCAGAACCGCTCGCCGATGATGGCGAGCGCGACGACCGACGTGAGGAGGATGAACCAGATCGGCCAGCCGGCCGCTTCGATGATCGACAGCACGCGCATCCCCTCGTTGAATTGGGCCGAACTTTAGCATCTTGGCCGTCCGCGTTCCACAAGCGCTAGTGTCGGCGCGCCGGCCCGGGCACAAGCGCGCCGAAAAAATCGTTCGCGAAAGTGCCCGGCTTGCAAGTTGCGAAGGGCTGTAGCAAGCGACCCGGAATCATCCACAGAGCCTGTGGATAACCCTGTGGGCGCTTTCTGGAGCGGTTCGGCAAGTCGCGCTCCCGTAAGGCTTTTTTTTCTTTCGCTCATTTTTTGAGCGGGCACCGTTCCTCACGGAAAATCAAGGACTTATCGTTATTTCCCCCTGTCAAGAGGCGAAAGGGTCGACTCCCGGGACCCGAGCGCTCGTTTCACTTCGGTGACGGTGGATAGACGCCTCCGGCGAACACCTTTAGGATGCCCCCCGATGCCTGCCCCACCCCCTCCCGGATCCCCCCCGCTCACGGTCACGGAGCTGAACCGGCGCGCCCGGACGCTCCTGGAGGACGGTTTCGGGGTCGTCTGGGTCGCCGGGGAGCTTTCGCGGGTCACCCAGGCGCCATCGGGCCACTGGTATTTCGTGCTCAAGGACGAGGGCGCGGCCGTCGATTGCGCCATGTTCCGGGGACGGGCGCAGTACCTCGACTTCAAGCCGGAGAATGGCGCGCGGGTGGAAGTTCGAGCCCGCGTCGGCCTGTACGAACCGCGGGGCGCGTTCCAGCTCAATGTCGAGCAGATGCGCAAGGCGGGCCTGGGCGCCCTCTTCGAGGCATTCGAGAAGCTCAAGTCGAAGCTCGCGGCCGAGGGACTCTTCGACGAGGAGCGCAAGCGCCCGCTTCCCGAGTTCCCGCGCGCGATCGGCATCGTGACCTCGCCGGCCGCCGCGGCGCTGCGCGACATCCTCGCGACGCTCGGGCGCCGCGCCCCGATGATTCCCGTGATCGTCTATCCCACGCTGGTGCAGGGCGAGTCGGCGCCGGGACAGGTCGTCGCGGCGATCGCGGCGGCCAACCGGCGCGCCGAGGTCGACACGCTCATCGTCGCGCGCGGCGGCGGCAGCCTCGAGGACCTGTGGGCCTTCAACGACGAGCGCGTCGCGCGCGCCATCGCCGGATCGGCCATTCCGGTGGTGAGCGGCGTGGGCCACGAGACCGACGTGACCATCGCGGACTTCGTCGCCGACCATCGCGCCGCGACCCCGACGGCCGCGGCGGCGGCGGCGAGCCCGGACGGCGAGGCGATCGCGGCGCGCCTGGCCGTGCAGGCACGCACGCTCTCGCGTGCCATGTCCCGTGCCATCGAAAGCGCGATGCAGCGGCTCGACCTCGCCTCGCGCCGGCTCCTCAAGCCCGGCGAGCGTCTCGCGAAGAGCCGCGCGGACCTCGCGGACCTGGCCCGCCGCCTCGGCGGGGCCGCCCGCGCGTCGCTTCGCTACGACAGCCTCGCGCTCGCCGCGCTCGCCCCGCGGCTCAAGTCGGCGTCGCCCGATCTCGCTCGCGCTCGCCGCGACCTTCGCGTCCTCGCCTCGCGCCTCGCGCCCGCCGCGAACCGCCTGCTGCGCGAAAGGGACTCGCGCCTCGCCGCGGCCCGGGCGAGCCTCGGGCACCTCGATCCCTCCCAGGTGCTGCGCCGCGGCTACGCCCTCGCCCGACGGCCCGACGGCACCGTGGTGCGAACGGGCGCCTCGCTCGCAGCCGGCGACCGCCTCTCGCTCACCTTCGCCGAGGGGGGCGCCGAGGTCACCGTCGATCGCGCTCGAGAGGCCGGGGACGCCTCCTCGTAATCCGCCGCCGGGGGTATAGTGACCGGCCAACCCGGAGGAGAAAACCATGGCCAAGAAAGCCAAGCCGAAAGCGACGAAGAAGCCCCGCGCCGCAGTTCCCGCCGTCTACAAGGTCATCGAGATCGTCGGCACCAGCCGCACCTCGTGGGCCGACGCGGCGAAGAACGGGATCGAGAGCGCCTCGAAGAGCCTGCGCGACCTGCGCGTGGCGGAAGTCGAGAAACTCGATGCGAAGGTCGAGGGCAGCACGCTCATCTACCGCGCGAAGCTCAAGGTGAGCTTCAAGTACCACGGGGATGACTGAGGCTTAGGACAGAAACGCCTCGGCCCGGGCCAGCGCCGATCGCGCGAGGCCCGCCTCGAGGCAATCCATCCGCTCCACGCCCGTCATGGCGCGCAGCCACGTGAGCTGCCGCTTGGCGAGCTGCCGCGTGGCCGCGATGCCGCGCGCCTCGAGCGTGGATTCGGGCGCCAGTCCCTCGAGCGTCTCCCACACCTGCCGGTAGCCGACGGCGCGCATCGCCGGCAGGTTCGCGCCCAGCGGATAACGCTCGCGAAGGCCCCTCACCTCGTCCGCGAGACCGGCTTCCAGCATCGCGCGGAAACGGGCCGCGATTCGCGCGTGCAGCACGGCGCGGTCGGACGGCTCCAGCACGAGGCGAAGGGCGCGGAAGGGCGCGGGAAGGCGCTCGCCTTCGTCGATGTGCGCGGAAAGCGGCCGGCCCGAAACCTCGTGCACCTCCAGCGCGCGCTGCACGCGCTGCGCGTCGTTCGGCGCGAGGCGAGCCGCCGTCCGGGGATCGACGCGCGCGAGCTCCGCGTGCATCGCGGGCCAGCCGACTTCCTTCGCCTTCGCATCGAGCTGCCGGCGCACCCCGGGATCGGCCGCGGGCAACGCGGCGAAGCCGAGCATCAGGGCGCGTTCATAGAGCATCGTGCCGCCGACGAAGAGCGGCACGCGGCCGCGGCCCGCGATCTCCCCGGCCACGCGCAGCGCATCCTCGCGGAAGCGCCCGGCGGAGTACGGCTCGGGGGGATCGACGATGTCGACCAGGTGATGGGGGAATCGCGCACGCGTGGCCGGATCGGGCTTCGCCGAGCCGATGTCGAGCCCCCGGTACACGAGGGCCGAATCGACGCTCACGATCTCCACCGGCAGCCGCGAGGCGATCTCGAGGGAGACGGCCGTCTTGCCGCTCGCCGTGGGGCCCAGCAGGAAGATCGCACGCGGCCGCGCGTCCATGGGGCGGGCGCCTAGCGGCCGCGCAGGAACAGCCGGTCCAGGTCCGTCATCGGCAGCTGGATCCACGTGGGGCGGCCGTGGTTGCAGCTGCCCGCGCGCTCGGTCTCCTCCATCTCGCGCAGGAGCGCGTTCATCTCCGGAACGGTGAGGCTGCGGTTGGCGCGCACGGCCGCGTGGCAGGCCATCGAGGAGAGCAGTTCGTTGCGACGCTCGACGAGGGCGCGGCTCGCGCCGAACTCGCGCATCTCGGCGAGGACGGACCGCAGCAAGGCGGGCACGTCGAGGTCGGCGAGAAGAACGGGGACGGCACGCACCACCAGGTCGCGAGGCCCACCCACGCCCACTTCGAATCCGAGGTCCGCCAGGGCCGCCTTCGAGCGCTCGGCTTCCTCGACTTCCTCCGCCGTCGCGGGAAGCGCGACCGGCACGAGCAGGGGCTGGGAGGCGAGCGCGCGCGCGTCCAGGGCGCCCTTGAGCTTCTCGTACACGATGCGCTCGTGGGCCGCGTGCATGTCGACGATGACGAGCCCCGCGGCGTTCTGCGCGAGCACGTAGACGCCGTGCAGCTGCGCGAGCGCGTAGCCCAGCGTCGGGGGGCCGTCCGGCGCCGCGGCCGCGCCCGGGGGCTCGAAGCGCCGCTCGTCCGCCACGGCCTGCGCGAAGAGCGCCTCGTAGCGGCCGGACGGCTGCGTCACCGAGAGCGAGGCCTGCGCGTAGGCGGGCCCGGCGCCCGACGGCGGGGCCATGGGGGGCGCGGGACGCGACCCGCCGGCAAGGGGCGAGGCGAGCGCCCGCGAGAGCGCGTGGAAGACGAACTGGTGGATGGCGCCCGCGTCGCGGAAGCGCACCTCGCTTTTGGCCGGGTGCACGTTCACGTCGACGAGGCGCGGGTCCGTCTCGAGGAAGAGCACGTAGGCCGGATGGCGGTCGTGGTGCAGCACGTCGGCGTAGGCCTCGCGGATCGCGTGGGCCACCACCTTGTCGCGCACGAAGCGCCCGTTCACGTACAGGTACTGCGCCTCGCGCGTCGCGCGCGTGAAGCCCGGCGCCGCGACGAGGCCCGTGAGCGAGACCGCGGAGCCGCGCGCCTCGACCTCCACGGCGGAACCGGCGAAATCCTCGCCCACCACGCCACCCGCGCGGGCCCGCGCGCCGGTCGGCGCGAGATGCGCGACGCGCCGGCCGTTGTGCGTGAGCGAGAAAGCCACCTGCGGGCGCGAAAGGGCGAGGCGCGAAAAGGCGTCATCGCACCGGCCGAACTCGGTGGCCTCGCTCTTCAGGAATTTCCGGCGCGCCGGGGTGTTGAAGTAGAGCTCGTCGACCTCGACCGTCGTGCCCGCGGCGAGCGCGGCCGGCTCGACCGGCAGGAGCGTGCCGCCCTCGCAGCCGATGCGCCAGGCGTGACGCTCGCCCGCGCGGCGACTCGCGAGCGAAAGGCGCGAGCAGGCGGCGATGGACGCGAGCGCCTCGCCGCGAAACCCCAGCGTGGCCGCGCTCTCCAGGTCCTCCAGCGTCGCGATCTTGCTCGTGGCGAAGCGCGCGAGGGCGAGCGGCAGGTCCTCCGCCGCGATGCCCCCGCCGTCGTCGGCGACCCGGATCCGGCGCATGCCGCCCTCGACCAGGTCCACGGCGATCGACTGCGCGCCGGCGTCCAGGCTGTTCTCCACCAGTTCCTTGAGCGCGGAGGCCGGTCGTTCGACCACCTCGCCGGCGGCGATCTGGTTCACGAGGAGGTCGGGCAGGGCGTGGATCAGGCCCATGGTCGGGCGCGGGCGGGCCGGGTGCGGGGGATCAAGGGAATTTTTGGCCGATAAATCAACGCAATGGTACACTTTCCTTGGCACCAGACGCGCCACCGATTCCCCCTTCGCCAGGCGCGCGCCCCGGAGTCGCATGACCCCTCACGAGCCGTCCGCTCCCCTGCCCGGAGTCGCACCTCCGGCCTCGAACACCGTTCGGGAGGAACAGGTTCGCCTGCTCTACCGGTTCTCCCTGGTGGGCTATCTCGCGACGCTGCTCGTGGTCTTCATCCTCGGGGCCATCCTGTGGGAACAACTCGCGAGCCCCGCCCTCTTCGCATGGTTCATCGCGATCGCGCTCGTCACCGTCGCCCGCTACGGCCTCTACAAGTCCTTCGTGGGGCGCGACCCCCCTGCCGCCGACCTGCCGCGGTGGGAAATGCGCTTCCTCGCGGGCACGCTGGTCGCGGGTCTCGCCTGGGCCCTGATCGGCACGGTGCTGCTGCCCGACACCGTGCACCTGGCCGAGCGCTACAGCGTCGTGATGCTCGTCTCGTTGCTGGTCACCGGCGCGGTCGGCTACTACGCGCCCCATCCCTATGCCTACAAGATCACCGCGTTCCTGGGCCTCGTGCCCGTCGCGCTGATGCTCGGCGGGTCGGGCGACCGCGCGCAGATGTTCCTCTCCGGGGCCATCCTCATGCTGGCGGGCGTCCTGCCCTTCGTGCACGAGAAGGTGAACCGCGCCCTCGTCGATTCGCTCGCGATGCGCCGCGAGCGGACGATGCTTTCCCTCGAGCTCGACGACGAGCGTTCGCGCCTGCAGCAGGCGAACGAGGCCCTGGCCGACGAGATGCTCGGCCGCCTGAAGGCCCAGCAGGCGGAGCTCCTCGCCGCCCAGAAGCTGCGCATGCACGTCGAACGCACGCCCCTTGCCGTGATCGAGTGGGACCGCGAGCACCGGATCACCGCCTGGAACCCGGCCGCCGAGGCGATCTTCGGGTTCACGGAGGACGACGCGCGCGGGCGGCTCGCCACCGAGCTCATCATCGCCCCCACCGGCCGCGAGGGCGTCATCGCCATGTGGCGCGAGCTCGAGACCTCGCGCGACGGCACGAAGATCACGCTCGACAACGTGACGCGCGCGGGCCGCTCCATCCATTGCGAGTGGTACAACACGCCGCTCGTGGACCCGGGCGGGCGCGTCGTGGGCTACGCCTCGCTCGTGCAGGACGTGACCGAGCGGCTCAACACCGAGCGCACCATCCACTACATGGCCCACCACGACGCGCTCACGGGCCTGCCCAACCGCCGCCTGATGCAGGACCGCCTGAACCAGGCGATCATGCAGGCGCGCCGCAAGCAGCGCCATGTCGCCGTCCTCTTCATCGACCTCGACCGCTTCAAGCTCGTGAACGACACGCTCGGCCACGACAGCGGCGACTACGTGCTCAAGGACGTCGCGCGGCGCCTCGCCACCTGCGTGCGAGAGGTCGACACCGTCTCCCGCGAAGGCGGCGACGAGTTCGTGATCGTGCTGCCGGACCTCGAGAAGCCCGAGAGCGCCCGCATCGTCGCCGAGAAGATCCTGCGCGAGCTCGCGAAGCCCATGGACATCGGCGGCCAGGAGGTGCACGTCACGCCCTCGATCGGGATCAGCCACTACCCGAACGACGCGACGGACGTGAACCACCTGCTCAAGCACGCCGACACCGCGATGTACCAGGCGAAGGACGCCGGCCGCAACACGGTGCGCTTCTTCACCGGCGACCTGAACTTCCTCCTCGCCAAGCGGCTCGAGGTGGAGGTCCGCCTGAGGAAGGCCATCGAGAACGAGGAGTTCTTCCTGCGCTACCAGCCGCAGGTGGAGATCGCCACCGGCCGCATCACGGGCATGGAGGCGCTGCTGCGCTGGAACGACCCGGAGCGCGGCGAGATCCTGCCGAAGGACTTCGTCTTCGTGGCCGAGGAACTCGGCCTGATCGTCCAGCTGGGCGAGTGGGCCTTCCGCACGGCGTGCCGCCAGGTGCGCGTCTGGGCGGACGAGGGCATCGCCGACGTGGCGGTGTCCGTGAACATCTCGCCGCGCCAGTTCATGTCGCGCCACCTCGTGCCCTCGCTCCTCGGCATCGTGCGCGAGACCGGCGCCGACCCGCACCGCATCGAGCTCGAGATCACCGAGACGATGATCATGCGCAACCTCGACCAGTCGATCGAGGTGCTGCGGCAGCTTCGCTCGGTGGGCATGCGCGTGTCGGTGGACGATTTCGGGGTGGGCTACTCCTCGCTCGGGCAGCTCGCCCGCCTGCCGGCCAACGCGCTCAAGATCGACAAGTCGTTCGTCGCGCAGGCCGTGGACGATCCCTCGAGCGGCTCGATCACCGAGGCCATCATCGCGATGGCGCGGCGCCTGAAGCTGCGCGTGACGGCCGAGGGCGTGGAGACGCGTCCGCAACTGGAGTTCCTGCGCGCCAACCAGTGCGACGCCTTCCAGGGTTACCTGTTCTCGCGGCCCGTCACCGCGCTCGAGGCGACCGCGATGCTGCGCGCGCAGCAAGCCGGCCCGCGCGCGATCAGCGCCTAGACGCCCGGTCGTCCGGCGAGGGGCCCCTCAGGGATTCTGCGCGATCTTCGTCCGCGCGAGCGGCGGGTTCTGCGCGAGGTAGCGGCGGATGCCCATGAGCAGCGCGTTGGCCATCTTGTCCTGGTAGGACGCGTCCTTCAGGCGCCTTTCCTCCTCCGGGTTCGAGATGAATGCCGTCTCGACCAGGATTGAAGGGATGTCCGGCGCCTTCAGCACCGCGAAGCCGGCCTGCTCGACCGCCTGCTTGTGCAGCGTGTTGATGTCCCCCAGGTGGCCCAGCACCGCCTTGCCCAGCTTGAGCGAATCGTTGATGGTGGCCGTCTGGGACAGGTCGAGGAGCGTCCTCGCGAGCACGGGGTCCTTCACGTCGAGGTTCACGCCGCCGATGAGGTCCGACTCGTTCTCGCGCTTGGCGAGCCAGCGGGCGGCGGTCGAGGTCGCCCCGCGGTCCGAGAGGGCGAAGACCGACGAGCCGCGCGCGTGCGGCTGCACGAAGGCGTCGGCATGGATGGAGACGAAGATGTCCGCCTGAACGCGCCGGGCCTTGGTGACGCGCTGCGCGAGGGGGATGAAGTAATCGCCGTCGCGCGTGAGGATGGCGCGCATGCCCGGTTCCAGGTCGATGCGGGCCTTCAGGCGCTTGGCGATGGCGAGCGTCACGTTCTTCTCGAGCGTGCCCCCGCGGCCGCGCGCCCCGGGATCCTCGCCACCATGGCCGGCGTCGATCACGACGGTCACCATGCGCGTGACACCGGGCTTGGCCTTGTCCGGGGCCTTGCCGGCCGGCTTGTCCGCGACCTTCGCCGGGGCCTTGTCGGGCGCCCTCTCCGCGACCGGTTCGGCGGGCTTCTCGGGAGGCCGCAACACGAGGACGGGCAATTCGGGGGCGGCGGCGGGCTCGGGCGACTCCGGCGCCGCGGGCAATTCCGTCACCGGCGCCCTGGCGATCTCGCCGATGGGATCGGGCTTCACCAATGCGAGGAGCGGATCGCGCGGCTTCTCGGGGTAGATGTCGAGCACGAGGCGGTGCTTGTAGCCGCCGGCCGGCGCGAGCGCGAACACCTGCGGCTTCACCGCGAGCTTGAGATCGAAGACCACGCGCACGACGTTCGGGCGGTTGCGCGCGACGCGCACCTGCCTGATGTACGGGTCGTCCTCGCGCACCTTCGAGACGAGGCTCTTCAATTCATCGCCCAGGTCGACGCCCTCCAGGTCGACGACCAGGCGCGCCGGGTCGGGCACGAAGAAGTACTGGTGGCGGATGGGCTTCGCGGTCTCGAAGGTGACGCGCGTGTATTCCTCCGCGGGCCACACGCGCGAGGCGAGAACCGCCTCGGCGGCCACGGCGAGCGGCGAGGCGAGGAGCCCCGCGAGAAGCGTTATGCCGGCGAGGAAGGCGCGAGCGAGGCGAGCAGCTTTTCGCCCGAGGGCGAGCGGGCGGCGAGCGTCGCGACGCGCCCCGCATCCACTACGGACAGCGTGATCTCGAGATCCGCCGGGGGCAGCAATCCCGAGGCCCGCTCCGGCCACTCGATGAGGCACACGTTGCGCCCGTTGAAGACGTCCCGGAAGCCCGCTTCCATCCATTCTCGTGGGTCCTGGAACCTATAAAAATCAAAGTGATAGAAGTCTAACCTAGAAACTTCATAAACTTCAACCAGCGAATAGGTGGGGCTTTTGACGTTACCGGCGTGGCCGAGAGCCCTGAGAAGCCCCCGGACCAGGGTCGTCTTGCCCGCGCCCAGCTCTCCGGAGAGCGTGACGACGAGCCCTGGCGTGACGAGGGGCGCGAGCGCGGCGCCCAGGGCGAGCGTCGAGGATTCGTCGGCGAGGGGAATGGTTTTCACGGGCGGGAGGCACGAGGGGGTTTACCATGCGGCGCATGAACGCGACCGCCCCGCCGCCGGGGCTTTCCGAGCGCATCCGCGCGTGGGGCACCGAGCTCGGCTTCGGCGCCGTCGCCATCGCGGGCACCGATCTCGCGCCGGAGGAAGCGAGGCTCCTCGACTGGCTCGCGAAGGGTTGGCACGGCGACATGGATTATATGGCACGCCATGGAACGGCCCGATCGCGTCCCGCGGAACTCGTGCCGGGAACGGTGAGCGTCATTTCCGTGCGGCTCGACTATTGGCCCGGGCAGGCGCGCGACGCCATCGACCTGCTGGGCCGGCCGGAGCTCGGCTACGTCTCCCGCTACGCCCTGGGGCGGGATTACCACAAGGTGATGCGCGCGCGCCTTCAGGATCTCGCGGACCGCATCACGGAGGCGATCGGCGAGTTTCCCCACCGCGTGTTCGCCGACAGCGCGCCGGTCATGGAAGTGGCGCTCGCCGCGCGCGCGGGCCTGGGCTGGCGCGGCAAGCACACGCTGCTGCTTTCGCGCGAGGCGGGCTCCCTGTTCTTCCTGGGCGAGATCTACACCGCCCTCGCGCTCGAGCCGGACGCGCCCGTCGGGGACCACTGCGGCACTTGCACGTCGTGCCTGCGCGCCTGTCCCACCGGGGCCATCGTCGCGCCGTACGAGCTCGACGCTCGCCTGTGCATCTCGTACCTCACGATCGAGCACAAGGGATCCATCCCGGAGCACCTGCGACCCGCGATGGGCAATCGCATTTACGGCTGCGACGACTGCCAGCTCGCTTGCCCGTGGAACAAGTGGGCGCAAGCCGCGACGATTCCCGACTTTGTCGAGGTGCGAAACGGACTCGACGGGGCCTCGCTCGCCTCCCTGTTCGCGTGGACCGAGGGCCAGTTCGACGAACGCCTCGCGGGTTCGGCGATCCGGCGCATCGGCCACGAGCGCTGGCTTCGCAACATCGCGGTGGCGCTGGGCAATGCGCCCCGGTCGGAGGCCGCGCGTTCGGCGCTGGCGAGCCGCTCGGACCATCCGAGCGCGCTCGTGCGCGAGCACGTCGCCTGGGCGCTCGCGCGCCAGGAAGCCTGACGAATCGGGGACAGGTGAAAACGGGGACAGGTGAAAACGGGGACAGGTGAAAAATTCACCTGTCCCCGTTTTCACCTGTCCCCAGCTCCGGGCTAGGGGGAGACGAAGGCCCGCAGCGCGGACGCCAGCTTCTCGAGCGAGGCCTTCTGCGCGTACATCATGTGCCCGGCCTCGTAGTAGCCCACCGTGAAGTTGCCGCGCAGCGTCTCGGGCAGCGCCAGGTGGTCGAAGGTGTAGTCGCTCGCGAAGTGCGGCGTCGCGAGGTCGTAGTAGCCGTTCGCCACCAGCACGCGCATGTGCGGGTTCATGGCGAGGGCCTTCCTCAGCGTTTCGCCGATCGAGGCGTAGCGGTTGGCGAAATCCCGCCAGCCCCACTTGAGGTACAGACCCTTCAGCACCTCGTAAGGCGCATCCGACTCGAAGGCCAGGGTGCGCCGCACGTAGTCGTTCATCGTCGCGGCGAATGCCCCGTAGATCTCCGAGAAGCCCGGATCGAACTCGCTGTGCTCGCCGGCCGCGTCCCGGTCGAACGCGGTGAAGCGGCTGTCGAGCCGGCCCACGGTGCGCCCTTCGGCGCGCAGCAGCTCCTTGCAGAACCGGTGGATCTGCACGCGCAGGTTCGTGCGCTCGACGTAGTCCGACGCAAGGCCCGTGTACGCAGCCACGCGCTTCGCGATGGCGGTTCGATCGGCCGCAGGCAGCTTCGCGCCCTGGAAGAGGGCCCGCGCGTACTCGCCGCCGGCAAAGGCTTCCACCTCGTCGAGAAGCTCGCGCAGGGGCCGTGCCTGCAGCTCGGGCGAGAGCCGCTTGTGGTACCACGCCGTCGCGGCGTAGGTCGGCAGGAACAGCACGGGCGGCAGGTCGTTGCCGATGTCGAAGCGCAACTGCGAGAAATCGAGCGCGCACGAGACCAGCATGATTCCGTTGAGATACAGGCCGCAGCGCTCGAGCAGGTGCCCCGCGAGGCCCGAGGCGCGCGTGGTGCCGTAGCTCTCGCCGATCAGGTACTTGGGGCTCGACCAGCGTCCATAGCGCGAGCACCACAGCCGCACGAACTCGCCGACGCTCTCCAGGTCGCGCTGGTACTCGTGGAACTCGTCGACCTTCTCGCCCTCGGCCATGCGGCTGAAGCCCGTGCCGACCGGGTCGACGAAGACGAGGTCCGAGCGGTCGAGGAGCGAGAACTCGTTGTCCACCAGCCGGCCCGGCGGCGGCGGCGCGCGCCCCTCGTCGTCCAGCAGCACGCGCTTCGGTCCCAGCAGGCCCAGGTGGAGCCACACGGAACTCGATCCCGGGCCGCCGTTGAACGAGAACGTCACCGGACGCGAGCCCGGCTCCGCGCCGTCCAGCGTGTAGGCCACGAAGAACACGCTGGCCCGCGGCTTGTCGCCCTCGGCCTTGCCGTCCTTGCTGGATTCCTCGCGCAGGACGAGCGTGCCGCAGGTGGCGGTGTACGCGATCTCCCGCCCGCCGAGGTTCATGCGGTGCCGCGTGATGGAAAGGCGGTCCGCGGGCGGGGTGGGTTCGGGCAACTTCCTGTCGTCGGCTGCGTCGGCCATGGTCGGTCTCCTCGAGAACCGACGCATGGTACCCGAAGGGCGTCAGGCGCTTCGCGGGACGATGACGGTGGGCGCGCCCGGATCGAACCGGCGCTCGGCGAGGAAGGTCGCCATCTCCGCGGCCGGCAGCGGGCGCGAGACGAGGAAACCCTGCATCTCCTCGCAACCGCGCTCCAGCAGGAACTGCACCTGCGCCTCGTGGTCGACGCCCTCGGCGATGACGGTGATCCCGAGGTTCCGCGCGAGGTCCACCACCGCGCCCGTGATGGCCGAGGCGTCCGCGTCCCCCGGCACGTCGCGCACGAACGTGCGGTCGATCTTCAGCTTGTCGATGGGCCAGCGCTTCAGGTGCGCCAGCGAGGAGTGCCCGGTGCCGAAGTCGTCGATCGCGAGCTTCACGCCCAGGGCCTGCAACCCCTCCAGGGTGCGCTTGAGTTCCGGCGTGTCGGCGACCAGCATGCCCTCGGTCAGGTCGAAGGCGAGCCAGGCGGGCTCGAGGCCCGTCTCGGCGAGGACTTTCTGGACTTCCTCGACGAGGTTCTTCTGCTTGAACTGGATGGCCGAGAGGTTCACGGCGATCGGCACCTTCGGCAATCCCGCGTTCTGCCACAGGCGGTTCTGGCGGCAGGCGGTGCGCAGCACCCACGCCCCGATCGGCATGATGAGGCCGCGCTGCTCGGCCACGGGAATGAAGTCGTTGGGCATCACCGTCGTGCCGTCGGCCTGCGGCCAGCGCACCAGCGCCTCGATGCCCACGAGCCGTCCGGTGTCCACCCGCACCTGCGGCTGGTAGTGCAGCACGAAACCCTCGTCGCGGATCGTCTCGCGCAGCCGCGCCTCGAGGGACAGCGTGTTGAAGGCCGCCTGCGAGAGCCGCTCGCTGAAGAACTGGTAGTTGGCGCGGCCGCGGTCCTTGGCGAGGTACATGGCCGCGTCCGCGTTCATGATGAGGGTGTCGGCGTTGTTGCCGTCGCGCGGGAAGACCGCGATGCCGATCGACGGGCTCACGGTGAGGCTCTGGCCCTCGACCATCACCGGCTCGCACACCGCCGCGAGGAGCTTTTCGGCCACCGCCACCGGCGCCTGCTCGCTGTCGAGATCCGGCAGCACCACGAGGAACTCGTCGCCGCCCAGGCGCGAGACCACGTCCACGCTGCGCAGGGCGTCCTCGATGCGGCTCGCCACCACGCGCAGCAGCGCGTCGCCGGCGGCGTGGCCGAGCGAATCGTTCACCGTCTTGAAGTTGTCGAGGTCGACGAAGATAACGCCCACCTTCGAGTCGCGCCGCCGGGCCGAGGCCAGGATGAACTCGAGCCGGTCCATGAGCAGGGTGCGGTTGGGCAGCCCCGTGAGCACGTCGTGGTGCGCGAGGAACTGGATGCGGGCCTCGGCCTCCTTGCGGTCGCTGATGTCGCGCACGACCGTCATGCGGTACTGCTGGCCCTCGAAGGGCATCACCTTGCCCGTGAATTCCACGGGCACCCGGCGGCCGCCCTTCGTGAGCAACTCGCCCTCGTAGGGGCGCTCGAAGCCCATGCGGATGTTGTTCATCACCAGGTCGCGGCCTTCCGGCGGCACGAAGGCGAGCACGGGCTGGCCGACCATGTCCTCGTGCCGGCATTCCGCCAGCCGCAGGGCGGCGTCGTTGCAGTCGGTGATGATGCCCTTGTCGTGGAAGACGATGCCCTCGTGGGTCGCGTCGGAGAACTTGCGCAGCCGCTCCTCGCTTTCGCGCACGGCCTGCTCGGCGAGGCGGTGGCGCGTGATGTCGCTGATGAGCACGAACGCCGCGATGGCCTCGCCCGCCTCCGACAGCTGCGGCAGCAGGTTCACTTCGAGCACGCGCGAGGTGCCGTCGGCCGCGCGCACGGGGCGCTCGTAGGTGACCGTCTCCCCCTTCACGACGCGGGCGATGTGCGGGCCGATCTCGGCATGGCCTTCCTCGCCGATCACCTCGCGCACGGTGCGCCCGACGATCGACTGCTCGTCCCAGCCCCACATCCTCGCGTAGGACTTGTTGGCGAAGATGCAGCGCAGGTCCTGGGCGGCGAAGTAGGCGATGAGCACCGGGACGTTGTCGGCCAGCGTGCGGATCTCGCCTTCCTTGGCGCGCGCCGACAGTTCGGCGTTCCGCCGTTCGCTGATGTCGTGGCAGGTGCCCAGGTAGCCGGCGAGCCGCCCGTCGTCGCCCGAGACGGGCTCCGCGGACAGGTGTACCCAGCCGTATTCCCCGTCGGCGCGACGCAGCCGGAATTCCGATTCGAGCCGCCCGCGCAGGCCGAAAGCCTCGGTCCACAGGCGGCCCAGGCCCGGACGGTCGTCGGCGTGCACCGACTCGAGCCATCCGGGGCCGCTCTCGCGCTCGAGGCTGCGGCCCGTGTAATCGGCCCAGGATTGGTTCACGAACGTGCAGCCGCCGTCCGAGTCCGCGCACCAGACGAGGCTCGGAAAGGCGTCGAAGAGCGCCGCGTGCGCCGAGGGGTCGTCGAGGATCTCGGCGACGCTCCTCAGGCGCGGGTCGGCGGGCTTCACGGCCATGGCTGTCGGTCGGGACCGGGGTTCATGAAAGGCAAGTTAGCACGGGCTTCCGAAAGCCCCCTGTGCCGCGTCTCACAGGGACAATTTCAATCGAAACCAACACTTGGACTGCTAGAATCATTCCCAAAAAACCACCCGTTGTCAGCATTTCCGTTCATTCACGAGGAGCCCCCATGACTTTTCCCCTGGCCCGGCGCATCGCGCTCGCCATCGCCGCCACGCTCGCCCCCCTTTCAGCCCTGGCCGACACGGTCACCGTCGTGACCTCGTTCCCGAAGGAACTCACCACGGCCTACAAGAAGGCGTTCGAGGCCAGGTACCCCGGCGACAAGCTCGAGATCCTCAACAAGAACACGGCCGCCGGCATCGCCTACGTGCGCGAGCAGCCCGCGGGCTCGCGCCCCGAGGTCTTCTGGGCTTCCGCGCCGGATGCCTTCGAGGTCCTCTCGGGCGCGAAGCTCCTCGCGAAGATCGGCCCGGGCAACCCGGCCATTCCCGCCAAGGTGGGCAACTACCCGGTGAACGACCCGGAAGGCTTCTACCGGGGACAGGCGCTCGCGGGCTACGGACTCATGTGGAACACGCGCTACCTGAAGGCCAACAACGTCCCCGAGCCTAAGGAATGGGCGGACCTCGTGAAGCCCGTCTACTTCGGCCACCTGGCCATCTCGAGCCCGTCGCGCTCGGGCACCACGCACCTCACGGTCGAGACGATCCTGCAGGGCGAGGGCTGGGCGAAGGGCTGGGCGCAGATGCTCGCCATCACCGGCAATTGCGCGGCCATCACCGAGCGCAGCTTCGGCGTGCCCGACGGCGTCTCGAACGGCCAGTTCGGCATCGGCCTGGTGATCGACTTCTTCGGCCTCGCGGCCAAGAACTCCGGCATGCCCGTCGAGTTCGTCTATCCGTCCGTCACCGCCATCGTCCCGGCCAACATCGCGCTGGTCGACGGCAGCAAGAGCCCGGAAGGCGGCAAGCGCTTCATCGAGTTCACGCTTTCCGAGGAAGGCCAGACGCTCCTGCTGCAGAAGGAGATCAGCCGCCTTCCCGTGCTGCCCTCGATCTACGCGAAGGCGCCCGCCGGCTACCCGAACCCGTTCGGCGGGAAGATCCAGGCCAAGGTGAACTTCGACTCGAACCTGTCGGAATCGCGCTACTACGTGGTGCTCTCGATGTTCGACCAGATGGTCACCTTCCGGCACAAGGAACTCGTGGCGGCCACCAAGGCCATCCTGGACGCGGAAAAGCGCCTCGCCGGCAAGCCGAGCCCGGCGCTCGAGGAAGCCCGCCGCCTCGTGCTCACGCCGGTGGTCGACGAGAAGCAGGCCGCCGACAAGACGCTGCTCGCCCTCTTCAAGGCCAAGAAGACGGACGCCGAGGCCTCCAAGGCCAAGGCGAAGGTCGAGGAGGAGTGGGCCACCAAGGTGAAGGCCAACTACGCGAAGGCGGTCGAGCTGGCGAACGGCGCCAAGTGAAGCCCGCTTGACCCGCACGTCCCCCGCGGTCGCCGCGGTCGCGCTCGCGATCGCGGCCTTCCTCGTCGCCTTCCTGGTGGTGCCGGTGGCGGCGGTGGTGGTCACCGCCTTCGCCGACGGCCAGGGCGGCTTCACCCTCGCGCACTTCGCGGCGTTCGCGCAGATCTCGCTCATGCGGGAGTCCTTCGCGAACAGCCTGTACGTGGCCGGCCTGACGGTCGCCTTCGCCACGCTCATCGCCGTGCCCCTCGCCTACCTCACGGTGCGCTTCCAGTTCCGCGGCGCGATCCTCATCCAGACGCTCGGCGTGCTGCCGCTGGTGATGCCCGCGTTCGTGGGCGCCTCGGCCATGCAGCTGCTCTTCGGGCGCTCCGGCTCGGTGAACCTCATCCTGAAGGACGCCTTCGGCATCACCCTGCCGCTGATGGAAGGGCTCAACGGCGTCATCTTCGTCGAGACGCTGCATTACTTTCCCTTCATCCTGCTGAACCTCTCGGCCGCGCTCGCGAACATCGATTCCTCCATGGAGGAATCGGCGCAGAACCTCGGCAGCTCCGGCTGGCGGCTCTTCTCGCGCATCGTCTTTCCCCTCGCGCTGCCCGGTTACGTGGCCGGCGCCTCCCTCGTCTTCATCAAGGTGTTCGACGACCTGGGCACGCCGCTCGTGCTCAACGTCACGAACATGCTCGCCCCGCAGGCGTACCTGCGCGTCACCTCCATCGGCATCGAGGACCCGATCGGCTACGTGATCTGCGTGATCCTCGTCGTCTTCTCGATCGCGGCGATGGCCGGCTCCTGGTGGTTCGTGAAGCGGCGCGACTACGCCGTCGTCTCGCGCGGGGGCGCGATGGCGCCCCGGCGCCGCCTCACGCCGTGGCAGACCTTCCTCGCCTACGGCTGGATCGCGCTCGTGCTCCTGCTCGTGCTCTCGCCGCACCTGGGCATCCTGCTGCTGTCGTTCTCGAAGGTGTGGAGCTTCACGGTGCTGCCGGAACAGTTCACGCTCGCGCACTACGCCACCGTGTTCGAGGACTCCACGCGGATGATCTGGAACACCTTCCTCTACTGCGGGCTCGCGGCGCTCTTCGACGTGATCATCGGCACGGCCATCGCGTACATCGTGCTGCGCACCGCCCTGCCCGGGCGCCAGCTCCTGGACCACCTGGTCACCGTCGCCCTCGCGATGCCCGGCGTCGTGCTGGGCATCGGCTACCTGCGCACCTTCCGCGGCATCGAACTGCCCTTCGGCGGCGGCGCGCTCACCGCGAGCTGGCTCATCTTCGTGCTGGCCTACGCGGTGCGGCGCCTGCCCTACGCGCTGCGATCGTGCATGGCGGCGCTGCAGCAGGTGCACCCGTCCCTGGAGGAGGCCGCGGAGAACCTCGGCGCCAACCGCTGGCGCACGATCCGCCGCGTGGTGGTGCCGCTCATGGCGGGCGGCATCCTGGCCGGGTTCGTCACCAGCTTCATCACGGCGGCGGTGGAGATCTCGGAGACGATCCTGCTCACCAGCCGCGAGAGCCTCGCGCCGATGTCCTACGGCATCTACCTCTACATGCAGTCGATCGCGGGGCGCGGCCCCGGCGCGGCCCTGGGCGTCATCGCCGTGGTGCTGGTCGCCGTGGGCACGTATCTCTCGCATCGCTTCGTCGCGGCCAACACGCCGCAGAACCCCACGGGAGGCAAGCCATGACCCCGGTCGGCGTCGACATCCGGAACGTCGCGCTGTCCTTCGGCACGACGCAGGTGCTCAAGGACATCACGGTTTCCATCCAGCCCGGCGAGTTCTTCGCGCTCCTCGGCCCCTCGGGCTCGGGCAAGAGCACGCTCCTTCGCCTCATCGCGGGCTTCAACCAGCACAGCCACGGCTCCGTGCTCGTGGGCGGCAAGGACGTGACCGGCACGCCGCCCTGGAAGCGCAACGTCGGCATGGTGTTCCAGAACTACGCCCTGTGGCCGCACATGACGGTCGAGCAGAACGTCGCCTTCGGCCTGGAGGAGCGCAAGTTCCCGCGCGAGAAGATCCGCGAGAAGGTCGCCGCGGCGCTCGAGCTCGTGGGGCTTTCCGCCCTCGGCAAGCGCCGCCCGGGCCAGCTCTCGGGCGGCCAGCAGCAGCGCGTGGCCATCGCGCGCACGCTCGCCATCGAGCCGCAGGTGCTGCTGCTCGACGAGCCGCTGTCGAACCTGGACGCCCGGCTGCGCGTGCAGACGCGCCAGGAGCTGGTGAAGCTGCAGAAGCGCCTGGGCATCACGACGATCTTCGTGACCCACGACCAGGAAGAGGCCCTCACCACCTGCCATCGCATCGCCGTGATGGACCAGGGCGTCATCCAGCAGGTGGGCACGCCCATCGAGCTCTTCGACCATCCGGCGAACCGGTTCGTGGCGCAGTTCGTGGGCTCGGTGAACCTGTTCGCGGGCCGTTTCCGGCGCGAGGGCGACCGCCTGCGCTTCGCTTCCGTCCAGATCGGGGAGATCGACCTGCCGCCCGGGCTCGAGCCGCCGTCCGAAGGCAGCGACCTCGCGTTCCGGCCGCACGCCGTTCACTTCGACGGCGACGGCCGCACGCCTTCGGAAGGGTCGATACGGCTCGACGGCGCGGTCGAGGGCTCGGAGTTCCTGGGCGAATTCCTGCGCTACGAGATCCGCGTGGGCGAGGCGCTCGTCACCGCGGACGTTCCCCACGAGCGCGGTCGCCTGCCCATCGCCGCGGGCACCCGCGTGGGCCTTTCCGTCCCCGCGTCGGAACTTCGCTTCGTGAGTGCGTAGAATCGGCTCCGACAAGGAGATGCCCCGTGCCGGTCCGACCTTTCGTCCTGCTGCTGATCGCCCTCGCCGCCCTGCCCGCCGCCGCCCAGGTCTACAAGTGGACCGGGCCCGACGGCCGCACCCATTACGGCGACCGCCCGCCGGATGACGCCAAGCTCAAGGACGTGAAGGTCGGCCTGCAGTCCCACGCCGGGCCGGCGCAGGTGGACAACTGGACCGAGGTGATCCGGCGGGCACCGCCGCCCACCACCGCCGCCCCGGGCACCATCGCCATCACGATGTATTCGGCCGAATGGTGCCCCGTGTCCAAGCGGGCCCGCGCCTGGTTCGCCCAGAAGGGCATCGAGGTGCGCGACATCGACATCGAAGTCGCCGAGGACGGCATGCGCGAATTCCGGGAATTCGGCGGGCGCACCGTGCCGCTCGTCATCGTGGGCGACATGCGCATGCGCGGCTTCGATGCCGCCGCGATGGAGAAGCTGCTCGCCCCCCCGGGACGCACGCGGCCCTGAGCGGCGCTATCTCGCGGGCCCGTAGATGAAGTCGAGCGCGTCGCCGAACGACGGCCCGTCCATCGCGACGTGTCCCGAGTTGTAGTTGAGATTCGCCAGGCGCAGCCCCTCGTAGCCGCGCTGCGCGAGAAAATCGTGCAGCTGCGCCCCCTGGGGCCCGTTTCCGGGTGCGCCATTGCCGGCGATGACGAGGCTCACGGGAAGCTGGCGGCTGCGATCGCGCATGGCCTGCTCCATCCGGACGGGGTCCTCGAGCGCCGGCACGTAACGGCCGTCGGGCGTGTACCAGAAGGAGCCGTCCCCGGAAACGAACGAACTGAAGAAGCGGGCTTCGGGGCGCTCGAGATAGAGGGCGTAGAGCGCGAACTGGCCGCTGAGCGAATGGCCCGAAAGGGTGCGCTTCGCAGCGTCGACGCGCCAGCGCGCCTCGACGAAGGGGATGAGCTCGCGCGTGAGGAACCGGTAGTAGGCCTCGGCGCCGGGCATCGTGAAGTCGACGAAGCGCCGCGCCGACGACATCGCCGCCACGTTGACGAGGATCGCCCGCCGCCCCGTGGCCTGCAGCACCGAGGTGAGCGTCGCGAAGCGGTACTCGCTGTCCATCGCGTAGACCGCCGGGAGCGGCGCTCCGGCGGCGTCGTAGCCGGCCGGAAGCCAGACCTGGACGCCGTACGTGATGCCCGTCTCGGCGGAAGCGATCTCGAACGCCGTGGATACGGCGGGAGGACCTCCGTTCGACGGGGCCGGCGACGAGCCGCCGCCGCCACCGCAAGCGGCCAGCACGCCCAACAAAACCCCGAGAACGCACGCTCGGCCCATGAATGCCATGTATAGAATGACGCTGCGCCATCCTACCTGACCGCCATGCGCCCGCTCGCCCGCCTCGTCCTCTTTTTCGCCCTGGCCGCCGCACCGGCCGTCGCCGCGCCCCCCATCGAGCGCGTGAAGTTGCCGCCCGGCTTCGAGATCACGGTCTTCGCCGAGGACGTTCGCGGCGCCCGCTCGATGGCGCCGGGCTCGAAGGGCTGGCTCTTCGTCTCTACGCGCGACGCCGGCAACGTCTACGCCGTCCGGCACGACGGCCGCAAGGCGCTCGCCACCTACACCATCGCGCGCGGCCTCAACATGCCCAACGGCGTGGCCTTGAAGGATGGCCACCTCTACGTGGCCGAGGTCGACAAGGTCTGGCGCTACGACAACATCGAGGAGAAGCTGGCATCCGGCACCGGCGGCCTCACCCCGATGCCCAAGCCGACGCTCTTCTTCGACGGCTTCCCGTCCGACCGGCACCACGGCTGGAAATTCATCCGGTTCGGCCCGGACGGCTGGCTGTACGTGCCGGTGGGCGCGCCGTGCAACGTGTGCGACCGCGGGGACCCGTACGCCTCCATCACCCGCATCGCGCCGGACGGCGCCCGGATGGAGATCTTCGCGCGCGGCGTGCGCAACTCCGTGGGCTTCGACTGGCACCCGGTCACGAAGGAACTGTGGTTCACCGACAACGGCCGCGACATGATGGGCGACGACATCCCGCCCGACGAGCTCAACCACGCCCCGAAGCCGGGGATGCACTTCGGCTTTCCCCACTGCCACGCCGGCGAGATCGCCGACCCGGATTTCGCCCAGGGGAAGAAGTGCGCCGACTTCACGCCGCCCGCGCGGAAGTTCGGCGCGCATGTGGCGGGCCTGGGGATGCGCTTCTACACCGGCGCCATGTTCCCGGCCGAGTATGCGAACCAGGCGTTCATCGCCGAGCACGGCTCGTGGAACCGCTCGAAGAAGAGCGGCTACCGCGTGATGCGGGCCCGCCTCGAAGGCGATCGCGTGGTCGAGCATGCGGTATTCGCCGAAGGGTTCCTCGACGAGGCGACCAACCGCGCCTGGGGTCGCCCGGTCGACGTCGAGGTGATGCCGGACGGGGCGCTGCTCGTGACCGACGACCACGCGCACGCCATCTACCGCATCGCCCTCAAAGGCCGCTGAAGCCCGTGACAAGTCCCCTGTCCCGCCTACCCGGGATGGCCCGCGGCCGGGGCGGGCGCTAAGCTACGGGTTCGGCCGGCGTCCGCCGGCCCATGCCGAGGCCTTCCGCATGCGTGTTCGCACCCGCTCCGCCCGATCTTTGCGTCCCGCCCTCCGCCTCATCGCCACGGCCCTGGCCCTGGCGGGCCTCGCCTCCCCGGCCTTTGCCAACGACGCCGAGGTCGTGAGCCTCACCGGCAAGGGGGATGCCCGCGAGTCCGGCTCGGGCGACTGGCGCCCCGCGATGGTGAAACAGAAGCTCAAGGGCGGGGCCTTCGTGCGCACCGGCGACAGCAGCACCATGGCGTTGCTCATGAGCGACCAGACGCAGCTTCGCCTCAACCAGAACAGCATGCTGCAGATCAAGGAGTCGGCGGCCGGCGCCCCGACGCGCCTCGAGCTGAAGGGCGGGCGCGCCTGGATGAACAGCAAGGCCAAGGCGGGGAACGTCGTGATCGACACGCCCAACGCCACGGCCGCCATCCGCGGCACGGAGTGGGAGCTGGAAGTGGATCCTTCCGGCAAGACGATGCTGGCCGTCCTTTCGGGCACCGTGGAATTCTCGAACCCGCAGGGCAGCGTGACGGTAGGCCGCAACGAGGGCGCCTTCGCGGAGCTAGGCAAGGCACCGGTGAAAGTGGTGCTCGTGAACCCGAAGGACCGCGTGCAGTGGGTCAACGCATACACCATCGACCCGCGCCGCTACGCCGAGGCGGCCAAGGGGGCTCCCGCCGTGCGCTCCGCGCTCGATGCGATCGCGCAGGGCGACCTGGCGGGCGCCCGACGCGAGCTCAATGCCGAGAAGGCCCGCGGAACGCGCACCCCGGCCGTCTATGGCCTGCTCGCGGACATGGACCTCGTCGCCGGCGAAACCGCCCGCGCCCTCGCGACGCTGGGCGAAGGCCTCGCCGCCAATCCGCGCGACCCCGAACTCCTCGGCCAGCTCGCCACCACGCAGCTCGTGGCCGACAAGGCCGACGAGGCGAGGAAGACTGTCGCCCAGCCGCGCAGCGCCGAGACGGCGGGCATCCTCGTGGCCGAAGGCGAGGTGGCCCGCCGCGACGGCGACATCCCGAAGACCTTCACCGCCTTCACGCGCGCCACCACGGCCGCCCCCGCCGACGACCGCGGCTGGTTCGCCCTCGGGCGCGCGCAGAACGAGCGCGAGGACACGACGCCCGCCCGCGCGAGCCTCGCCAAGGCGATCGCGCTCAACCCGGCCGGCGCCGGCTACCAGGGCGAACTGGGCACCCTCGAGACCTTCGCCAACCGCTTCGGCGAAGCGAAGGCCGCTTTCGACAAGGCCCTCGCCGCCAACCCCGCCGACTACGTCGCGCTCACCGGCCAGGGCCTCGCGCGCCTCAAGCAGGGCGATGCCGAGGGCGGCCTCGATTCGCTGCTGCGCGCCGGCGTCCTCGAACCGCGCTACGCCCGCGCCCGCACCTACACGGCCGTGGCCTACTACCAGCTCGGCCGCCACGCCGACGCCATCGCCACGTTCAAGGACGCAGCCGCGCTCGACGACAAGGACCCGCTGCCCTACCTTTTCCTCACCCAGGTCTACACGGACCTCTTCCGGGCCGGCGATGCGGTGGACGCCTCGCGCGAGGCGCTGAAGCGCCTGCCGTACCTCAAGTCGCTCAACCAGGTGGCCAACAACCAGCAGGGCACGACGAACCTGGGCTACTCGCTCGCGTTCTTCGGCCTGGAGAGCTGGGCCCTGGAGGTCGCGCAGCAGTCCTACAGCCCGTACCTCGCCTCGAGCCACCTCTTCCTCGCCGACCGGTATTCGGGCGAGTACAACCGCAACTCCGAGCTGCTGCAGGGCTTCCTCACGGACCCGACGGCCTTCGGCGGCAGCAACCGCTTCTCGACGCTCATGCCGCGCACCGGCGCCTACGGCACGCTGGGCGCCACGTACAACCGCGACGACGACCGCCTCACGAACCCGTACCTCCGCCTGAACGGCCTGGCGGACGTCTTCGGCCGAAGCGCCTGGTACCTCGACGTCGAAGGCGCCAACGGCACCACGACCAACGCGAACACCGCGCCCGACGGCACGACGACGAACATCACGGGCGACCGGCGCGCCGAGCTCTACGCCCTGGGCCTGGGCAGCGCCCTCACCGAGAACCTCGGCGTCTTCGCCTACGGCACGCGCTTCCGCGACAACCTGGTGCTGCGCGACGACAGCGCCACCTTCGGCTCGCAGGACAAGGACCGGCTGGACATCGGCCTGCGCTACCGCTTCTCGCCCACCTCGATGACCTGGCTCAAGGCCGGCCGCACGCGCGAGGAGCAGGTCTTCGACAACTACGTAATCTTCAGCGCCGACCTCAACTCCGCCGCGGCCGCGAATTCCGGATTCAAGTTCCGGCCCGAGGACATCCAGGCCCGGCACTCGATGGACTTCACGCCTGCCGATCACTTCTCCGTCGGCTTCGAGCGCGCCAAGGACCGGCGCTCCGGCTCGCTGCAGCAGGTGGGCGTGTTCGATTCCGATATCGGGCTCGTCGGCTACGGCCAGCAGGTGGACCAGGACGCGCGCGTCGAGTCGAAGCAGGGCTACGCCTCGTACGTGCGCGACATCGTCCCGGGACTTTCGGGCCAGGCCGACATTTTCTGGCAGCGCTTCGAGCAGCGCATCGACCAGTTCACCACGACGGTGCTGGATCTCGGGGGCGTGACCTTCCCGTCCTTCGACCAGCAGGGCGGCGAATCGACGAAGACGGAATGGAACCCGCGCTTCGGCCTCGCCTGGACGCCGGGGCGCTACGGCGTTCGCGCGGCGTGGCAGCGCTGGCTGCAGCCCGTCTCCACGAGCACCATCGCCCCCGTGGCCACGGCGGGCATTCCCCTCGACGACCGGCTGGTGGCCTCCGGCGGCAAGGGAGAGCGCTCGGCAGTGCAGGCCTTCCTCGAGGCGGGCAGCGGCACGCACTTCTCGCTCGCCTACGACAACAACAAGGTGACGAACCTCGGCAAGCTCGGCTTCCGCATCCCGGTGCCGCAGATCCAGTTCGTGGAGCTGCTCCGCAACGCCCAGCTCGTGAACGTGAACAACTCGGACCTGCTCGAGGGCACGCCGGACTTCGACGCCGGCCGCGTCGAGACGGGCGCCGTCGCGTTCAACCACATGCTCTCTCGAGAATGGTCCGTGGCCGCGCGCTACGCCTACACGAAGAACCGCGCGACGATCTTCGTGCGCGACGACACCGGCAACATCGTGAGCGCGACGGACGACGCGCGCGTGCCCTTTGTCCCGAAGAACCTCGGCACGATCGGCGTCACCTGGGTGTCGCCCTGGCGCATCTACCTGAGCGCGATGGCCGTGTACCGTTCCGAGCGTTTCGCCGACCGCGAGAACACGTTCCGCCTGCCCACGGACACGACCGGCACGGTGGCGGTGTTCTGGGAGACGCAGGACAAGCGCCTCATCCTGGGCGCGGGCGCGGGAAACCTCGGCAGCAAGACGGCAAGCGAATCGTACGTCATCGACGCGCGCTACCGCTTCTAGCGCGTGTCGACGCTTTCGCCCGACGATCCGGACTACGGCACCACCGCGGGATGGCGCACGTGGTTCGGCGCGGGCCGCCCGTGGCCCGTGCTCGTCGCGGCGGCGATCGGCATCCTGCTTTCCTTCTGGGGCCCCTGGCGTTCGTTGGAACTCAAGGGCTTCGACACCCTCACCGTGCTCACGGCCCCCGGCGAGGCGAGCCTGCCCATCACGCTCGTCGCCATCGACGAGGAGTCCATGGGCGCGCTCGGGCAGCAGTGGCCCTGGCCGCGCAGCACCCACGCGAAACTCCTCGACAAGCTGAGGGAAGCGGGCGTCTCGCTCGTGGCATTCGACGTGGTCTTCTCGGAGCGATCACGCGATGCGGCCGAGGACGAGGCCTTCGCGAAGTCCATCAAGGAATTCGCCGCGCCCGTGGTGCTCGCCGCCGCGCTCGAGTACCGCGAGACCACGCACGCGCGCCAGTGGGTGCGCGCCGATCCGCTCAAGGTGTTCCAGGAAGCCGGTGCCGTCACGGGCCTCGCCTCCGTGCAGACGGACCCGGACGGCGTGCTGCGCCGCATGCCGGTCTCGCAGGGCGCGTTCTGGCTCGCGGCGGTGACGGCCTTCGACCGCGCCAACCCCGGCATCGCCAGGAACCTGTCGGTCTCGGAGAACGACCGCATCCGCTACCTCGGCGGGCCGCAGACCTTCACGACGATCCCGTACCACCGGCTGCTGGACCCGGAGAAGCTCCTCTCGCCCAACTGGAAAGAAGTGCTGGAGGGCAACATCGTGCTCGTGGGCCGCGTGATCACCACCGCGCCGGAGCTGAACCTGGTCGAGCAGGACATGTTCTTCACGCCGTTCACGGCGAGCACCGGGCAGCTCACGCCGGGCGTGGAGACGCAGGCGACGATGATCGCCAACATGATCACCGGCGAGGCGCGCCGCGAAGCCCCCCGCGCCTACGGCATCGCTTTCGTGCTCCTGGCCGCCCTGGCCGCGGGCCTCGCGATGCGGCCGTGGCATCCGTGGAAGAGCGGCGCGATCGTGATCGCGCTCGGGGCGGGCGTCGCCGGCGCCTGCTACGCCCTCTTCCGCTGGCAGTCGCTCTGGGTGCCCGGGGGTTCCGCCATCGCGACCCTCGCGCTGGCCTACGTGACCGAGGGATCGCGCAGCTACGTCGGCGAGCAGGCCCGGCGCCTCGCCCTGCGCCGTGCCTTCGCGAGCTACGTCTCGCCCACGCTCGTCGACGCGATCCTCGCGGACCCCTCCAAGCTCAAGCTGGGTGGCGACCGCCTGGAGATCACCCTCATCTTCACGGACCTCGCGGGCTTCACGGGCGTTTCCGAGAAACTCCCGGCGGAGAAGGTCGCTGCCCTCCTGAACCGCCATCTCGGCGAGATGACGGACATCGTGATCGCCCACGGCGGCACGGTGGACAAGTTCATCGGCGACGCGGTGATGGCCCTGTGGGGCGCGCCGCTCCCGGACCCGCAGCAATCGCAGCGCGCGCTCGAGGCCGCCGTCGAGATGCAGGCCGCCACCGCGCGCTTCGCCGCCGAGCTGGCCGCGGGCGGCGGGCCACCCCTTCGCATGCGCGTGGGCCTGCACCGGGGCGAGTGCATCGTCGGCAACCTCGGCGGCAACGCCCGCTTCGAGTACACCGCCATCGGCGACGCGGTGAACCTCGCCTCGCGCCTGGAGGGCGTGAACAACGTCTACGGCACGGGCATCCTGCTGAGCGACGCGGTGGCGAAGGCGCCCGGCGTCACGATGCCGATGCGCCCGGTGGACCGCGTGCGCGTGAAGGGCCGGAGCCAGTCGGTGCCTCTCTTCACGCCTTGCACGGATGCGGCCCTCGTGGCCAAGACCGAGGCGGCCCTCGCGGCGTGGAGCGCGGGCGACTGGCACGGTGCCCGGGCGCGCTGGAGCGAGATCGCGGCGGGCTGGCCGGAAGACCCGGTCGCCCGAGTCTTCCTCGCGCGGCTCGAGTCCTTCTCGATGCCTTCCGACTGGGACGGCGTCACCACCCTCGAATCCAAATAGGCGAGAATGCGCCGAGGAGGAGACACGCCATGAAACTCACGCCCGAACAGCTGGAACGGTTCGACCGCGAAGGCTACCTGTTCTTCCCCGGCCTCTTCAGCGCCGCGGAGACGAAGACGCTCACGGACGCGGTCCCGGCCCTCTACGCCCGCCGCGAGGCCTACAACGTGCGCGAAAAGGGCAAGGAGGCGGTGCGCACCAACTTCGCCGCGCACATGGTGAGCGAGCCCTTCGCGAGGCTCGCCCGCCACCCGCGCATGATCGGGCCCGTCGAGGCGCTCTTCGGCGAGAAGCTCTACATGCACCAGTTCAAGATCAACGGCAAGGCCGCCTTCGACGGCGACGTGTGGCAGTGGCACCAGGACTACGGCACCTGGTTCAACGACGACCAGATGCCCACGGAGCGCGCCATGAACGTGGCGATCTTCCTGGACGACGTGACGGAGTTCAACGGCCCGCTCATGTTCATCCCGGGGAGCCACAAGAAGGGCGTCATCGAGGCGAAGCACGACCTCACCACCACCAGCTACCCGCTGTGGACCGTGGACAACGCGCTCATCTCCCAGCTGGTCGAGCGCGCCGGCGGGAAGAACGGCGGCATCGCGAGTCCCAAGGGGCCTGCGGGCTCGATGATCCTCTTCCACAGCTGCCTCGTGCACGCCTCGGGCAGCAACCTGAGCCCCTTCCACCGGGTGGCGGTGTATCTCAGCCTGTGCGCGGTGAGCAACCATATCCGCCGCTTCAAGCGGCCGGAATACATCGCGCACCGCGACTTCACGCCGATCGAATGCCTGCCGGACGATTGCCTGCTGAAGGCCTACCCGGTGGACGTGCCGTGGAAGAACGGCGTGCCGTCGAGCGCCTACGAGACCTCGCTCGACTCCATCGTGCTGGCAGCCGCGATCAGCTCGTAGGAATGCTGCCTCGCGGCATGGACCGCGTTGACCCTCAAAGCGGGAGCAACCCTAGGCCGCGTCCTTCAAGGGGATGATCTCGACGCCGGATGCCGTTCGAAAGTTCGCTTCGGCCACCTCCAGGTCGTACTGGGCCTGGAGATTCATCCAGAGCTGCGGCTCGACAGCGAAGAAACGCCCCAGGCGGATGGCGGTATCGGCCGACAGCGCGCGATTGCCCGCGCACACCTCGTCGATGCGCCGCTGCGGAACCCCGATCGCCTTGGCTACCCGATAGCGCGTGAGCCCCAGGGGCTCGATGAAGTCCTTGAGGAGAACCTCGCCCGGGTGCACGGCCGCAAGCCGGCGGCCGGAAAGCAGGTTGCCGAATTTCGTAGTCCCGATGTCACTGCGCTTGATGGTCATCTCGCCCATTCCCTAGTGATAGTCGACGATCTCGACCTCGAAGGCATCCCCTTCTTCCCAACGAAAGCAGATGCGCCATTGGTCGTTGATCCGGATGCTCCACTGGCCCTTTCTTTCCCCGCGCAATGCCTCGAGCCTGTTGCCGGGCGGGACGCGAAGATTCTCAAGCGACAACGCCGCGTCGATCAACTTGAGCTTTCGCCGGGCCGTATCCTGGATGGCCGGCGGAAGCCGCCGGACCTGCAGGCCGGAAAAGACGGCGGCGGTCACCTTGTCGGCGAAGGTCTGGATCACCGGTCGATGCTACCGCTACGCGGTAGTACCGTCAAGCGGTAGTACCGGAATCCTCGTTGGATGTCACCTTGCGAATGCCGCCTCGGCGTCGCTGGCGGCGGCGATCAGCTCGTAGGAACGCTGCCTCGCGAGCGGATCGTGCGTCCAGGTGTTGACCACGATCTCCTCGAGTGCGAAATCGGCTGCGAGGGCACGCAGCTTCGCCACCACCTGCTCGCCGGTGCCCACGATCGCGCGTTCGCGCAGGCGCTGGATGATCGCCCGCTCCGCATCGGTGTACGGATGGGCGCCCGCCTCCTCGGGTGACAGGAGCGACGTCCGCAGGCCCTTCTCGAAGCCCACGCGCCAGTGCTCGCGCGTCATCAGGAGGCGCCTCGCCTCGGCCTCGGTTTCGGCGGCCAGCGCCCACACGCAAATGGTGGCCATTGGCTGCGGATGCCGCTCGCTCGGCTGGTAGTTGCGCCGGTAGAGCGCGAGCGCCTCTTCCGTGCCGCGCCCGTCGGTGAAGAAGTACGCATAGGCATAGGGCAGGCCGAAGTGCGCGGCGAGCTGCGCACCGTAGTCGGAGCTGCCGAGAATCCAGATTTCCGGCGTCGTGGGGCCCTGCGGGTGCGCCCGGATCGGGCGGAAGGGGTGCCCGGGCGGCAACGGCTCGCCGCGCAGCCACAGGCCCAGCTCCTGGACCTGGATCGGAAAATCCTCAGCCGACTGCGGGTTGGGATTGAGCGCCATGGCGGTCAGGCGGTCTGAACCCGGCGCGCGGCCGAGCCCCAGGTCGATGCGTCCGGGCGCGATGGCCTCCAGCACGCGGAACTGCTCGGCCACCTTGAGCGTGGCGTAGTGCGGCAGCATGACGCCGGCGCTGCCGACGCGGATGCGCGACGTGGTCGCCGCGATGGCGGCCATCAGCACTTCCGGCGCGGTGCCGACGATGCTGGCGCTGTTGTGGTGTTCCGACACCCAGTAGCGGTGGTAACCCAGCGCGTCGCAAAGCTTCGCGAGCGCAAGAGACTCTCGGATGGCGTGGTCCTGTGTCTTGTCCGCGGAGGCGGGCGACTGGTCGAGGACGGAAAGCTTGAGGGGATTGGGCATGGAGACATTGTCCCCCAACCGCGAGGCCCGCTACGAAGGACGCTCGCTCCGGGCCTGCCGCGCGGCCGGCTTGCGCAGCTTGCGCTGATACGAATCGCGTTCGCTGAACGCGACGATTTGCCGCCCCCGGTACGCGGCATAGTCGTCGATGAAGGCCTGCGTGCCGGCATAGGGCCCGGCGATGTGTCCGGGACGCTTGGAATCCGCGAAGAAGTAGCGCATGCCATCCCGTTCGAACCCGGCGACCCAGTGGCGGCGAAGCGCATTGCCGGACAGGTAGACGGGATCGAACTCGATCATGACGTACACGGGTCGGGACTGCGGATCGACGCGGCGAAGGGTCTCCACCCCGAAGCGCGCGAGGTCCACGCAGATACCCGTCGGGCTGGCGAAGAAGGCGTCGGGGGCGTGGATCGCTACGGTGGCGCCCCGGGCACGCTGGGTTTCCGACAATTGCATCGCGCGATCCTGGTCGTACTCGAACCGCGCCCCGATCCACTCGTTGATCTCCTCCGCCGTCCGCCACTTCGACACGGCGTCCGCGTACGTGCCGGCGACTTCGCCGCTCGCCTTTCTCGAGACGCGGTGCTCGGGGGCGTCCGATGCGGGGTCCGCAGCCGGGGGAAGTGCAGCGCAGCCGGCGAGCGCGATCCCGATGGCCGACGCGGCGGCCGCGATCCGGGAAATGCGAGACTTCATGCGAACGACTGCACCACGCGGCTCACGAAGCCGGCCGAGTGCGCCCCATCGAGCCAGCGCGTGACGACCACCGCCTCGTGGTCCGGATCGATCCACACCGTGTGCCCGCCCGCACCGAACATGAACCAGCTCGAGCGCGAGGCATCGGCATAGAGACGCCCGTCGGCGTTGAGCCACGTGAGCCAACCGTAAAACGGCGCCGTGGCACAGGGCGTGTGCATGCGCCGCACCCAATCGGCGGGAATGAGCTGCTTCCCCTCGTGCGCACCGCCATCGAGCAGCAGCTGGCCGATGCGCGCCTGGTCGCGGGCGCTGATGGAAACGCCGCCGCCCCAATGCGTGCCGCCGGGGACCGATTGCATGCGCCGTCCGTCCAGCTCCACCCAAGCGTCGTCGTAGCCTTCCCAGCGGAAATCCCGCCCGCCGCCGATGGGCTCGAGCACGCTTTCGAGGAACACTTCCGGCAGCGGCCGCTTGAAAAGGTGCAGCAGCGCGAGCGAGAACTGGTTGATGCGCACGTCGTTGTATTCCCAGTAGCCGCCGGGCGCGCGCAGCGGGCGCGGATCGCCCTTTTTCCCCTCGGGCGGCTTCGGGTCGTGGGAGACACGGCGGTAGTGCTCCACCTGGTCCGGCATGCCGAAGCATTCGCCCTGCCACTCGCTCGTCTGCGTAAGGAGGTGTTCCCAGGTAATGGCGCGGTTGTGCGCGGGATCGAATCCGATGCCGGGCAGGCGGTCGCCGACGCGTTCGGCGGGTTCCAGCAGGCCGCGCGCGTGCGCGATGCCCGCGAGCAGCGCGAGGTAGGTCTTGGCCACGCTGAAGGTCTGGTCCGCGCGGTCGGGCTCGCCCCAGGCGGCCACTTCCTCGCCGCGCACGCGGATGACGCCGGAGACGCCGCCGCGCGGGTGCACGGGGCCGCGCAGGCGGTTGAAGGGCGGCGGATCGTCGTGGTGGACGCCCCATCGCGAGGGGTCGGCGCCGGGGTCACGCGGCCAGGGGATCTCGTGGGACTGGGAAAAGGCGATCGCTTCGTCGAATTTCTTCATGGCGACATGATAGTCGGACTCGCCACTCGTGGCGGGCCCGAACCGCGCGATCAGGCCGCGAACCGGGGCGGGAGATTCTCCGCATGCCGGGCGATCGCGGGCCGTGGAACGACGCATCGCCCAGTGGGGTGAGTCCGTGCATGAACCTCCCGCAGCTTGCCGATCGAAACCCGCGTATAGATCTGCGTGGTCGAGAGGTCCGCGTGCCCGAGCAACGACTGGATGAAGCGAATGTCCGCGCCGTTCTCCAGCATGTGCGTGGCACACGCGTGGCGGAAGGCATGGCACGCGCCCGGAATGGCGATTCCCGCGAGGCCGAGGTATCGCTTCACGAGATCGCCCAACCGGTTGCGGCGGAAAGGCTCGCCATAGTCCGTGAGGAAGAGCGCACTCTCTGCGCCGACGCCCCCCAGGTGCCCGCGGACGTCGGACAGGTACTGCCCCACCCAATCCACGGCCCGGCCTCCCAAGGGAACCACGCGATCGCGACCGCCCTTCCCCCTTCTGACGAAGGCGGTGCGCTGGTCCAGCAGAACGTCGGCCAGGGATAGCCTCACGACTTCCATGCGCCGCATGCCGGTGGAGTACAGGACCTCCAGGATCGCCCTGTCGCGCACCCCCGACGGCGTACCGGTATCCGGGCAGTGCATCACCCGATCGGCTTCTGCCGGCGTCAGGACCCGCCCGGGAAGGCGTCGCGGCACGCGTGGCACCACCAGGTCGGCGGCCGGATTGAAGGGCACCTGGCGGCTTCGCGCCAGCCATTTGCAGAAGGCCTTGATGGGATTGAGCCGGGTGACCTGGGTGCTCAGCGCGAGCGGGCGTCCGTCCGCCTTGCGACGATGGAAGAGGTGGCCCTGATACTGCTCGAGGAGATCACGCGTGATTCCGCACGCGTCCACGACCGATCGGCGCGAGCACCAGCGAAGAAACTCGTTGAGGGCGGAGCGCCGAATGGCCGCGGTCTGCTCCGCCAACCCGACCGCGAGCGTCCAGTCGAGGAAGGCGTCCCGCTCGGCTCGCAGCGGCAAATCCGATGACTGCAACGGCTTGGTCGTACGAACTGGCGTGACCCGCTTTTGCCTGAGCATGTGGCTGCCTCCCCCGCGCGGCGGCGGTCGGACCGCCTGTACTGCTTCGATGCGTGGGGCGGGGGATTCGGATTCGCGCCGATCAAAACTGTCGATTCCCCCTGAAATTCCCTCCCGATTCCCGACTAGCGATGGCGGAAGTAGATGTAGTGAGTTTCGGCATGGTCGATCTGCAATGCCCACGTGCATCGCATGGATGATCATCCCTAGTGGAAGTCGAGTGCAAGCGGACTCACTTCCCTTTAGGTCCTGGAATCCCGAGCCTTCCACAGAAAGGTAATTGCTCCGACTACACCAGCCAGCACGAGACTTGCATACATCCACAAAGATTCCGTCATCGCAAACTCGCTTCCCATTGCAACCAAACTCGCAAACGGAAGTGCAAGCGCCAGCCCGACCGGAATTGCGACTACGGTCCGGTTCGCGAGCCCAGAGTTGGAATACAACCGCCGCAACAGAAGGTTGCAGAGCGTCAAGATGCCGGCCCCCACTGTCGCAATTATCAGCAAAAGGACAATTGCTGCCTCGAATGCCGAAACCCCCAGCCCACTCCGACAGCTTACTGATTGGGGGAGACAACTCAGCCCAAGGAACACAATCAGGCTAAGCGCAAATGCCAAAGATCCCGCAAGAACTCGCGTGACTGGCTGCATGGCCATTACCTCATCCGATTTGGAGTGCCGCGCCAGGGATTCGATGTTGAAGGTGCCCAAGGACAAGGCCCGGTATCCACATCTTCAAAGAATGGCAGGCAAGTGAGAATGCGCTGACAACGCTCGCGATAGTTCCGGACCATTGCGCCTGGCAGTGACTTGTTCGGAGATGTACTGCCACACGGCCTCACTTCACATCGCTCCCACAGCACCTTGCAGGAGCTCGTTTGGTCGAGGATGCATGGGTTAGGGCGACTATTGTCTGTGGTCCCTCCCGACCCTCCAGACGCTTTCAAGCCCCATTGGTCAACGAGCAAGATCGGATTGCCTTGAGCGTACTGATACGAATTGAGCCCCCCGCTCAACCCAACCGGATCGCTCTCAACATACCTCCCGATAGAAGGCTCGTAATCGCGGAAGTAGTTGTAATGTCCTACTTTGATGGAATCAGGGAGGCTCGTTCAGATCATGTTTTTGATCGTGAACGTGCTTTGATCGCAGACGGAGAAGCCACGAGAGAATCGCAAGTCCTAACGCGACCGCCGTCCAAAGGAAGATCGGTAGCGGCCAAATGTTGGATCCCGCCTCCCAAGCGGACCTCGACCACCAAAGCGCGAGGACGAACAGCGCGGCTAGCACTGCGGCGACTCGGCGTAGCCAGCCAGTTCGCCTTACGGCGACGCCCAACCAAGTCAGCAGGGTCAATACCGAAGGCAGCCCCAGAGGACCGGTAAGAAACCCGATCAGGTCGGCCGTATACGTAGGTGACATGATCTATGGCGCCCCCAGAAACGTCGTGGAGCACCCTTTCTGGCATGGGTCTTTCGGTGACCCCAATACCATGCACTTGAGAAACCTCAGGTTGCATTCTTGGCAAGCAGAGCCTACTGGTCCGCCCCAGGAGGATTGATTGCAGCGGTGCCTTTGGAAACAGAGATCGTGCTCAAGACAGCATTGTCTCCAGCATCCAAAGTCATTGGAGAACTCGCCTCCCATCGAACAGCGCCAGTCCTGTTCCGTGTATCCAGGTCTCAAGTTGCCATTGAGCTGCGGTCCGCCTGGTTTGGGTTGCCTGCCCCAGTAGCCACCGCTAGCGCCCCTGCCGCCGCGGCCCATCAATCCTTGGGGATCGGAAGTGCTGAGCGGGGAGTCATACACATAGGCGTAAGTATTGATGCCACCGGCGAGCCCAATGGGATCGCTCTGAACATATCTCCCGATTGCAGGCTCGTAATCGCGGAAGTAGTTGTATTGTGCTCCCGCCTCTACGTCGAGGTACTGGCCCGGGAAACGCAGGTTGATCGCGAACCGCCTCCCGGACGCAGAGGTATTGGTTGCGACTGCGAATCGCCGCCCGAAATGGCGGCGATCAGGCACGTTCGCTCATCGCCCTGGCAAAGAACTGAATGTAGTCATCCACGGTTGCGAGCGACTTAGGGTCTAAGTCCACGCCAAGCGTCTTTGCTCGCTTTCGTGCGATAACACTCAACTCGTCCAACTCGTCCGTCGTAATCAGTCCACGGCCCACGTCGCGCCCAAACTTGTCTGAGGGCCTCAGTTGACCGCCTTCGACTCGAAGGACGCGAGAGACCTCGGCCCACAACTCCCTCACAACGTCCAACGGAATCGCCGTCTTGCTGTAGTACTGCTGGTGTAACGCTTCAATGGACAAGCGTTCGCGCCGCGAAATCGAACGGTGCCGCCGAAGCGAATAGTCCCAGGCAAACAGCGCCATGCCGAACAACAAAACAAAGGCAACGAAGTAACTCATCTCAGAACGCGCACTGATCATTAGCGCACTGACTTGCGCAATAGACCTCCATGCCAGCGAGGCCCACTCCATATGCGACCCAAAGCGGAGAGCAAATTCGTCCAAACCCTCTCAGGCCCTTTCCGATTGAGCCTCCGACATTGTGGCCAATCCAACTCGGCACCGTGGTTAGGCGACTTGAGCCACCAGTCCCTCTACGAACTCCAAACATTCGTTTCGGTCCAGTACCACCGGCGGCGGTAGCAAGCCCCTTACCAGGGTCGCCAAGTGGGTCATAGCGAGAGATGCAATTCGCCATGCAGTCCATAAATCCTTGGCCGCAGGGTTTGCATGACAAGGGCGCTCCGCCAAGCCCAGGGTTCGGTGGGCAATCACCCCCATCAGCGGAGAGGCCTAGCGAGTCCACAAGTCCAAGAGGGTTACCAAGGACGTAACCGTAGGTATTAAAGCCACCGTCGAGCCCGATGGGGTCTGACTCCAGATACCTCCCGATCGCCGGGTCGAAATCGCGGAAGTAGTTGTAGTGCAATCCTCTCCTCGTTCTGTCCCTATCAACGCGGGTTAGCCAGTCGTAAACTTCCAAAAAGAGACGTAGCTTTCGCGGCTACGGCCCCAATTAGCACGAGGCAAGCCGCCTCGACGATTGGCAAGTCAAGCAGCAGTGTTCCAAAGGCGCCTCGGAAGTACCACCAGAAGGCGGCGACACAAGTCAACGACATGACACTTGCCACTGTCCAACTGCGCGGTTGACTGGTAGCGCCAACAGCAATACCGGGCAGCACGTGGAATAAGATCTTCCCAGCTCGCGAGATCCCCTGTTGCAGCGCTGAGGATCCGTAAGACAAGGGATCGTCGTAGGTTAGTGCGCCTAGGGAGTTTGCAATCACTAAAGAAACAAGCGTTGCGATTGCTACGGCCAGCCAAAGCAGAATTGACCGAAAAATTCTCATGGTCGCGCGCCTACCGGCTTGGCCCTGGGGGCCGACGGTTTATCCTGACGCAGGGGGCATTGATCCGCTCTTCAAAGGAGGATCTAGTTCGAAACCATGGGCCGCTGAAAACCTCCTTGGCGTCTATCGGGCCATCCAACATCCATCCGCCGCACGTCAACGGTCCCATCTCTCCACATTGCATGCAGTTCGTACATTCATTGGTGTACCGATTCCGCTGCCAAAACTGCACATTTCGATAAACCTCCAACACAAACACCGTGTCGCCAATGTAGCGGTAACAGACCGTTCCACGCTTTACTTCAAACTGATACTTTGGGACGCGCCAATGCGAGTCGGACATGGTGTTGCGCTCATCGGCCAGCTCCCATGGTTCCTTAACCAAGATCGTGGTTTGGCATGCTAGGCCGAATTCGTCCCATGCAATCAGTGGAGCCGCGCTTACATAGCTGAAGGTGTTGATGCCGCCTTTCAACCCTATCGGATCACTCTGAACATACCTCCCGATCGCAGGCTCGTAATCGCGGAAGTAGTTGTAGTGCATCTCCTTGGCGGATTCAAGAACGGCAATACAAGCCCCCGGCTCTCGTCTGCCCCACTGACAAATGGCGCGCCTACTGCCGCGGTGACAGTTTCCTTTCCAAGTCCGCGATCTTTAAGCGGGTCGGTTCGCCCCAGATGGCACTTGCATCGATGCTGTCGTCCACAATCTTTCGCGCGCCAACACTTCCGACGCTTGTTCCGGAAGTCACCGTTCGCCGATTTCAGGAAAAGTACATACCTCTGGCCTACCACAAGACTCTCGCCTCCTCTGACACTCCCGGTACAAACACCACGTATACCTCTTGAGGCGGCAACCCCTTCCAGAGACTTGACTACCCGAATCAAGGCCCGTCGTGAGGGCAGCCCTTCATAGGGCGAGAGTCTTCCCGGCTCGAACGCAACTACCTCTCCGACGCACACTAGGTTTGACGACGCGCTAAGTTCAGCCAATGTCACCTTCGGCAGCTTGCCCAATGCGGGTGACGCAACGGTTGCCCACAGGAGTATGACCAGAATTCTAAGCATGGCTACCTCACGGCGTGGGCGTTGAACATGGGAAGCACTTCTTCTCGATCTCGTAGATGTCTGGGTGTCGGTCTTCTCCCAATCCCATGTTATGCAAAAGCTCGTGAATGAGGGTCGAGGCGAGACACCCACACCGCTTGGGGTCGAACCCTGGGGGCTTCATCCAGATCTGATTTCCGCCAACTTGACCTCTACCGCATACATCGCCACCGGCGCATGTCACTTCAGCGGTCTCCAAGGCGCGTCGAAGGTGTTCGTGAAGGTGACAGGAATGCAGCCCTCCGGTCCTCCACAACTCATACAACTGCTGTCGAGCTTCTTGCGTACGTCCCGTTCTGCGTCTTCGATGCCCTTTCTCTGTGCAGGGTGCATCCACCTTGATTACTAGAAGGCCCCAAGGATCTGCAGATACCAAGGGTCGGCCCTTCACATACCCGTAGGTACTGACCCCCCTTCAACCCTATCGGATCACTCTGCACATACCTCCCGATTGCCGGGTCGTAATCGCGGAAGTAGTTGTAGTGCAGTAACTGCCTCAGAGACGAAGTACCTGGACATCGTCGCCCTGACGAAAGGCGCGCAATTACCTTAGTACCTTCCACAAGAAAATCATAGTCATAAACACAGCTACGAATAGCCACCCGAAAGACTCACGCTTGGAAAGTAGTGCTTTGCGGCCCGACCTAGTCGAATACCAGTAGAGCAGCGCAGGGGGCCCCACGAGCAAGAACCACCACCAATCAACTTTTCGATCAGAAGCGCCTGAGAACTTTCGAAAAAACAGCCATAGCAGAATGGCATACGCAATCACGAGCGCGAGCCCTACCGCAATATAGTCATACCCGCCAGCGATTGTGCTTGTCACTTGTCGCATCCCCAGATTCGCGTGTAACAAGTGACAAAGGCGGCGCCACCTCCTACTCCTGGTCCAACCCCCATACTCCCGCCGGGGCTTCCAATCGGAGCTTGGAAGCCGAATGGCCCGGCGGCAGCATTGAATTGTGTGTCGGACCATCCCTCAAGGCCCGTGCACCGTTCGACACCATGTATGGTGCCGGAGACGCTGTAGTTTGCCCCCACCCCCCAGACCAAACCGCCGCCGAAGCAAACTTGAGTGGAGCGACAACGCAGGCGTCTATTGCTTCGGCAAGAGACATTCTGCCGCGCTCCACCAATGAAAAATCCTGCCGCCAAGCCAACTCCAAAGTCTCCGACATCTTGGTCCCAAATTCCCCCGGCGCATCTACATGCGGGCGAGTCATAACCGCAAGCCTCTAACCCTCGGGCATCCCAAAAACTTAGAGGGCGGGATCGGACGTACTCATAAGCGTTTAATCCACCCCCAAGCCCAATCGGATCACTCTGAACATACCTCCCGATGGCGGGCTCGTAATCGCGGAAGTAGTTGTAGTGCATACCTGGCTAGCAAAACGAAGCTATCTGTAAGGCGGACCTTACCTGCTGGGCTTCTGCATCACCACTGGCGATTTCAAAGACCAGAATACATATACGCATAGCGCACAAATCATCAAGAAGGCAATTCCGGCGTAAATTGCGGGCGATCCTGCGAAGAAGCCAACCAAGATCAGGACGAACTCAGCTGTCGAGACGAAGCTCTTTGCATCGGCGTTCTCCACCCGGAACTCTGATGAGCACGAAGGACATTTGAATTGGCTTGCAAACAATGGGCGTCGTGAAGCGACGCTGCAACTCGGGCATGTGAAGTTCATATTGGGCAAATAGGTACGCGCTCGTCACAGCCTTTCTTGCACTTATTCCACATGTAGAGATTGCAGGCTAAGCCAAAGCCAGGGAGGCCTGGAAGGCCGGCGCCTTGGGTTACGACAAGAATGCTGGTGCTTGAAAATCCGCTAGCGAAACTTACCGACCACTTGCACTTGCGCTCGCAGTCTCCCTGAGGAGTTAGCTCATGCCAAAGCTGTTGGGCAACTTCAAGAGGAGACTTTCCCGGCCACCGCGCACTTCCAGATCCATCGCCGGGAGGCTCTCTAAGGCCGTTCGGATCTACGAACCTCAATGGGCTCGCTCGGACATAGGCAAAAGTATTGAATCCGCCTTCCAATCCGATTGGATCGCTCTGAACATACCTCCCGATTGCAGGGTCGTAGTCGCGGAAGTAGTTGTAATGCAACTGGACCTCGAAGTGACTGTGCCGTGTTCAATTTTTGCAGATTCAGCCTGGACTAGCTCAGGTTCCGCGGCAGCGAGCCGGCTCGCTGGTGCTCAGCAAGCTGATCAAGTTCGCCTTCTTCTAGGCACATCAAAGTGAGCTCAGCGGTTCCTTTCGCTTCCCCGGGAGCCGTTGAAAAATTAGGACCACGCAGGATCCACGCGTTGCGAGGCTCTTTGCCATCAAACTTGGATTCATCGTCCTCGAGATCCATGACGACATGACATTCGAAGTGTTCGTTCTCTGGGGATTGGGCTAGCCAAGCCATCCACTCCGCAAGCGATGAAAAGGCGGCACGATTGCCATACAGCTTCGCGCCTTCGGCATCCAATACAAGACAAACGCGCACGCCAGGCTTCTTCGGGGGCATTGGATTCTCCATTACTGTGCGGCAAGGCCAAGCCCTAGTCCGAGTCCAAGGCCGGCACCCAACGGCGGAGCTAAACAGGCCGCTCCGACTATTAGGCCACCGATCAGGATTCCGCCGATGGCATTACGGCACTTTGGTCCACACATCTCCTTCTGGGGGTTAGGTATGCGGCCCCAGTCCCTAAGGCACTGCTCGACGCCTGGCGGAGGTGGCGCTGAACCATCACATAGGGTGCCGTCCTTCTTGATGCACCCGCGGGGTTGGCCAGGGCAATCCCAGTGAGTGTGAGCGCCCTTGAACTGGTCACTGTCATAGGTGACCTTACATCTCCCGCAATCCTGGAGTAGAGCTTTCCTTCGGGATCAGTGTTCACCAAAGGGTTGCCAATGACATACCCAAAGGTACTTGTCCCACCGGTTAACCCAATCGGATCACTCTGAACATACCTCCCGATCGCAGGCTCGTAATCGCGGAAGTAGTTGTAGTGCAGATCAACCAAGCATTGGCTAACGCTTTCTTGGCTAGGTTGACCGTCAGAAGGCCGCTTTGAAGTGGCGCTTTGCCTGTGTGCGACCATTTCTATCGTGTTGAGGAATCAGGTTCCCGTAAGCAGCCAAACTACGAGAAGCAGGACGATCAGAACTATTCGAACGTACCAGTCAAAGCTCAGGATCTTTGCAAGCCAGCGATTCTTTCCGTGGCTGTCCATGGCAACTAGTAGGCCATCCGGAACTGAATTTGCTTTGGCGTTACCAATTGCTCGCACGACTTCGGTTGGTCGCAGTACCACTCGCATGCCCAATGCGTGCCAAGGAGACATCCACCGTACACGCCGATTCCAGCCCCAAATGTTCCGGTCGCCAGGGCCAGCGACTTGCAGGGGAGTCCAACGATGAGTTCACATCTGAAGCCGCAAGACTGCATCCAGCGCCATATTCTGGGTGCCGCATAGTATGGCGAGTCACTGCCCGTCCCTCTTCCCGGTTGCCCATCAAACTCACCAGGGGCATCGCGAAGACCGCGTGGATCTCGCTTTCCTAGCGGGCTAGCCCCTACGTAGCCATAACTGTTGATACCACCCATCAACCCAATCGGATCACTCTGCACATACCTCCCGATCCCCGGGTCGTAATCGCGGAAGTAGTTGTAGTGCAATCCGGTCTCCGGAAGGTAGCCGCCTAGCCGTTACTTCTCTCAAATTAGAAGTGGAAGCATCAATCCGATCCAACAGAGCACTAGTGCTCCGATTGCAATTCGACGCCAACGAATGCTCTGCTCATAGTTCTGCAGTACAGAAAGCAGTACCTTGTTCGTCGCAGCACTCTCCCGAACCTGCTTTCGCCTATTGCTAGTCAACGCTGCGATGCCGAACCAGTGCATGCGCGTGGTAGGTCGACCGAGATTGGCGAAAAGATCTCTATGTTGTCGCGCCAAGAGTTCAAGTAGCTCTTTCTCTACAAGCCAAACCCATAGTGTGGCTATGCCCAACGACATCAAGAGAATCGGAAAAATCCAGAACAGGACATCAGAGACGCTACGGGCCACAGCCATCGCACCTCTCCTCGATGGCGAATGTCACCTTGGAATATCCGATTCCAACGACATTGAAGCCGATATCCATGCCCCACGAGTCGGAGAACAGCGAGCAGCTAGTGAGTTGTCCAAGGCGCGTGATGCCAAGAGCTCCGCCATAACCGTAGACAGCAGACAAGCTCGACTTCACAAAGAGGCCTTCCACGGCCTTTTGCACTTGGGCACCGGGTCCGTCAATGAAACATGTCCCTCCTGCGGACCCAGAGATTGGAATCGGCCCTTGCCGACCACGCCGTACATCACAGCAACGCCGACAGTTACGCGCTTGCCGCATTTGCATTCGGATACAAGGGTATAGGACTCCATTCCGCCGCCTAGGCCCAACCCCATACTTCCCGAGAAGCCTGAGCCCTCCCACTTGACCAATCCGTAAGGGTCTCGCGCACTGATCGGGCGTTGACCAACATATGAGTAGGTACTGTTTCCGCCCTTCAGCCCAATCGGATCGCTCTGCACATACCTCCCGATCCCCGGCTCGTAATCGCGGAAGTAGTTGTAATGTTTCTCGATGTCGATGTTTGAGGCAGTACCTACAATCCGTCGTCCCTGCTTGGGGGTGTATTTGGAGCGCCACGCAGGAAGCGCATCAGATCGGACGGCTTGGCTTTCGCTGCTCGTCGCTTGAGAAACTCCTCAGCAGTTTCGATCGTGCCGACCTTTTCGGCCACTGCAACAGCAATGAATTGATTGAGCGACACCCCATCGACTTTTGCAAGCCGGGCAGCGGCAGCCTTGACGGATCTGGGCATCTTCAAGAGGTAGGAGGCTTTGCTCATCAGTCGATCTCCTTCAGACACTGTTTTGGTGTGATGACGTGTAGCGCAAACTTGACGGCTGCCGGCGCGAAGTCCCGGATGTTGTGGGTGACCAGAAAGTTGGCGCTGCCGTTCACCGCCGCTTCCAGGACTAGTTCATCAGATGGATCGGCGAGTTGCGGGCGCCAGCGGAAGTGCACTTCGACAGGTTCGCAAGCGCTGGCAAGGGCGGCCAATGCGCCCTGCACATCCTGCTCGCTCATTCCCGTAACGAGGCGGTGCTCCGCACGCAGAAGCACTTCCTCATATTCCAGAAACAATGCAGTCGTAACCAATGGCCTAAGCGATCCCGTGGCTACCCGTTGCAGCAGCAGATTACTGGCGCCCAGCCGACTCCTGAACGCCGACACCACGACGGATGTGTCGAGAACGATTCGCATGACGCAAAGGATAGCATATCCTATTGGATATATTACCTATCGACCCCGTTTGACTTGCCGGGACGACTGCCGCGCCAGAATGTAGCTGTATTGCAATCTACTCGGGCCCAAACATTCGAATGGTAGGGGCCCTTCCGCCATAGATAAACCAAAGGGAACTGTTGCGGGCCACGGGGGATAAGTCGCTGGCAATCTCAAGTTCAATTCTGTATGTCCCACCGCCGCGCGGAACTGGGAGTTTGAGTCCCGAAGTGCCGGTTGATTCGTCATACATATAGCCATACCCATGGCATGACTTCTGTCCGTGCGCCCAAGTCAAATCGCCTCCTTTGAGGACTTGACCAAAGACGAGCGTACCTTCGCGTTCAATTCGAATTGCAATTGACGTAGCCGGCGAAAGGGGAGTGCATAGGACGTTTGGCACAGCCCAGACCAACCGCGCCTCGCCTTCCGGTAAGCGCACCTCGCTGCTGAACTTTCCAGCTTGGATCGCAAAATCAGCAACTCGAGTAGCCTTCTCGAAGTCTGATGAAGGAAGCAGCGAACATCCGCCAATGCTCACCAAGGCAATTCGCAGCAACGATTTCGAGATGCCGTTCATTTCGGTGCTGGCCCCGCGGCAGGTCCGCCCCAGCCAGGCGTAAGCCAAGGTCCATCACCCTGCGATAGTCCGCACTCCCTGGCGATGATGGAGGCGAATGTGTTGCTGTTGGGGCCGAGAAGCGCGTTGTACTTCGACGGGTCCGGATAGGCTTCCAGAACGCGGTCTATGCACTTGCTCACGCCACAACTGGTGTTCCAAGGGCCGCAGCGCGACTCGCCCGGGATGTCGAATCCATCATCAATCTTGATTTGCCCAGCACCATTGTTTGAACTGCCCCATGGGGCAGGGCCTTGCAAACCTACTCGCCTCGACTTCGATTGGCAGTTCTCGCACTCGTCTTGCCTGTCCCTTACCTCATTCACAAAGCAGTGAGCAAAGCCCGGGACAATCATCTTGCAGCACATTTGGGCCTTCAGGCCGTAAAGATCAAAGTGACTGAGCGGACGACCCCTTACATAGGAAAAGGTATTGAACCCACCCCTCAAGCCAATCGGATCGCTCTCAACATACCTCCCGATCGCCGGGTCGAAATCGCGGAAGTAGTTGTAGTGCAATCCCGTCTCGTCAAGGGAGGCGCATGTCCGGGGCGGTTTGATTTATGCCTAGCTACTTCATCCGTGATGCGCGAACTACTCCTCCGCGTACCTCAAGATAGCCTTCTGCCAAGGTCAGACGAAGCAGCTTCTCCCCATCGCGGTCACATAGCACTCCGTCAGAGATCGCTCCTGCCTTCTCATGCCGCACCAGTTCGCGCAAGTCTGTAGCCACGACCACCCAGCTGGTTGGTTTTGCAATTCGAACTTCCCAAAGCTCCCGTTGCCTTGTGTCGAGGTTCGCATATAAGGAGCAGACGATTCGAATCGAGTGTCCGCGAGCCCTTGTGAACTCGAGGCTCTCGATATTGCCATCGTGCCAAAACGGTTCATTGCGCTTCATAGGTTCCTCAACTAGCTTGTCGCGAGCGTCACGCAAATTAGAATTATCGTTACAACACCAGTCATCGCATCTATGACTGGTCTCCAAGCCTTCTGACAGTCTTGATCGCAGGACATGAACGGTTTGCCGGGCTCAGGATTCGGCTTGCACTGAAAGCCATGCCTTGCGGCACACTGCCTTACAGCCTTGGGCATGGCATCACAAGTGCTACCGTGGGAGCTACCACCGCCTTCTCCTGCCGCCCCTGCGTTGCCCCGGCAATCCCAGTGAATGTGTCTGGTGATCTTTCCCGTCTTCTCATCCAAGACTTGATCGATGCGGATCGTGCAGTTCTTGCCGCACTCGATTGATTGACCTGAGATGTGCTTTACGAGACCTTTCGGATCACTAAACACTAGCGGACCGGCTTCAACATACCCGTATGTATTCAGCCCCCCACCCAACCCAATCGGATCACTCTGAACATACCTCCCGACTGCTGGGTCGTAATCGCGGAAGTAGTTGTAGTGCATTCACTACTGCCTGGCGGAATTTCCAAGCACTCGCTGATGAGCGCTTAGCATGGACGAACAAGCAGTGTCTTTGAAAGCTCCTCCCCTTTGCAGCGGGCAATTAGGGCAACCTCAATTAGAGGGCCTGCATCATCTTGCAATTCCTGAATGGGCTGAAATTCCACCTGAAGGACGAAATCGGGATCCTGACTCGTGCGATAGTCAAAATCCAAAATGACGCTCCCGTGACTCTGTAGAAGTTGCCGGGCTTCAACAAAGTCAATTGTGGACAACTGCGCTTCACTGGCCGCCAACTGCCGCGTAAGAAGCGAAGCTAGATCTTCGCTCATTAGTCCGCTCCGCCTCTGCTTGGCGCGTTCGGCGGGCCAGAGGGACCAGGCGGAGGTTTCGGCTGCATAGTTGTAAAGCACTTCATCGGTATCGGCACGTAGTAATTCATGCGAGGTCCGCCCTTGGCCCTCACGTAGCAAGTAATTTGATAGTGTTCGCACCAGCCAAGGCCCACGAAATAATGATTCGCAGGGTCGCGCCTCAGTTCGCAATGGACGTCTTGGCAGAATTGCTTTGCATTTTGTGCAAAATCTTGGAACTTCTTCCTGCAACCCGGCATTCGCATGCAAATGCGGATTGCTGCAGCGCCCAGAACCAGAATGCCGGCTCCTGCCGGATTGAGTCCCAATTCATCGGTGTTGGATAGCGGATTGCCAACAACATAGCCATAGGTGTTCAGCCCACCTTCCAGCCCTATCGGATCGCTCTGTACATACCGCCCGATCCCCGGCTCGTAATCGCGGAAGTAGTTGTAGTGCAATCCGGTCTCCGGAAGGTAGCCGCCTAGCCGTTACTTCTCTCAAATTAGAAGTGGAAGCATCAATCCGATCCAACAGAGCACTAGTGCTCCGATTGCAATTCGACGCCAACGAATGCTCTGCTCATAGTTCTGCAGTACAGAAAGCAGTACCTTGTTCGTCGCAGCACTCTCCCGAACCTGCTTTCGCCTATTGCTAGTCAACGCTGCGATGCCGAACCAGTGCATGCGCGTGGTAGGTCGACCGAGATTGGCGAAAAGATCTCTATGTTGTCGCGCCAAGAGTTCAAGTAGCTCTTTCTCTACAAGCCAAACCCATAGTGTGGCTATGCCCAACGACATCAAGAGAATCGGAAAAATCCAGAACAGGACATCAGAGACGCTACGGGCCACAGCCATCGCACCTCTCCTCGATGGCGAATGTCACCTTGGAATATCCGATTCCAACGACATTGAAGCCGATATCCATGCCCCACGAGTCGGAGAACAGCGAGCAGCTAGTGAGTTGTCCAAGGCGCGTGATGCCAAGAGCTCCGCCATAACCGTAGACAGCAGACAAGCTCGACTTCACAAAGAGGCCTTCCGCGGCCTTTGCACTTGGGCACCCGAGTCCGTCAATGAAACATGTCCCTCCTGCGGACCCAGAGATTGGAATCGGCCCCTTGCCGACCACGCCGTACATCACAGCAACGCCGACAGTTACGCGCTTGCCGCATTTGCATTCGGATACAAGGGTATAGGACTCCATTCCGCCGCCTAGGCCCAACCCCATACTTCCCGAGAAGCCTGAGCCCTCCCACTTGACCAATCCGTAAGGGTCTCGCGCACTGATCGGGCGTTGACCAACATATGAGTAGGTACTGTTTCCGCCCTTCAGCCCAATCGGATCGCTCTGCACATACCTCCCGATCCCCGGCTCGTAATCGCGGAAGTAGTTGTAGTGTGTAGTCACCACAAATTTGTGGCCTCTCAACGATCAGCTGTACTTCCTGACTGGTTTGTTTCTTTGGAACAAATCGCTAGAGGAATCAAGCGTAGTCCGATCCAACCTACGGCTGCGCCAATAGCCAAATATGACACTGCGACCACCCACCACGCCAATCTCTCGGTCGGCAGCAACCAAGTAAACACTGCCGCAACCACGATTGCGGCAAGCTCAAGAGCCTTGTTTTCAAGCACAAGGGACTTGCTACAGCTTCCGCAGACAATTTCTCGACTCGGCAGCAGACCAATTGAAACTTGGCTTCCGCAAGACGGACATCTCTTCTTCATGGTCCGACTCCGAAGGGAGAACGATGAGATTCTGGCCATGAAGGACATGACTGCTGATCGCATACCGGCTTAAGGACAACCTGACATCCTTGCGAAATCATTGTTGAGTAGGGCATCCCAAACCCACCAGCCATGGAACCACCGGTGCAGATCAGGGTGGCTACCAATCTGCACCCTTCCTTTGGATGAGGGGGGCGCCAGAGACAAAAATTGTTGTTCCGACTGTCGTAGGGGCGCGGTGGGCCGTCGCCGAACCAAGGCACTGTAGCCGCCGGGGTCTTCTTGAACCAGGAGTTCTGATCCGGGCAGTTCCACCACCAGTTTTCGCCAGCTCCACCACCCCAGGAAGGGTCATACCACCGGTCAAGTCCAAGTCTGTCGAAGTAGGCGACTGGGTTCGCGCCAACATAGCCAAAGGTATTTGTTCCGCCCCTCAGCCCAATCGGATCGCTCTGAGCGTACCTCCCGATTGCCGGGTCGAAATCGCGGAAGTAGTTGTAGTGCAACCCCGTCTCCTGGGATGTGCCACGGCACCCTTTGCTAGCGACGGCCTTCACACTCGTCGGTGGAGTAGTTCCACCTTCCGCCGCCGTCCAAACAGCCATCAATACGAAGCTCTCGAGCCAGCCACGCGCCTAAAGCGACCACGAGCGCGAGGAGCAAACAAAGAGCGATCATCAAGTTCTTGCGTCGAACAGACATGGTCAGTACTTCCTGTCCAATCCTCGCGGACGGTACGGCTCGCAAGCAAACGCACAATCCAAGCTGGTGATTGCCCCCCAACCCCTGCCGTACCGGTTCGCTTCCTGGTCTGCGTCGGACGCCGATTTGGGATCGCCCTTGATGTTCTTGTCGAACCACTCCCGTCTGTCTGAGAGATCTCGGCAGAGCTTCCACGCCTCCCTCGCGCATCGTGCGCCTTCGCAGTTCGCTTTGCAGTGAAAGTACTTGTCTGCGCTGACAGTGTTTGCCCTCTTCATATCTTGGTAGTTCTTCCAGAAGGCGCTTGCAACGCAGATAGAATCAGGTGCCAAGCCCTGCCTGTCACTGTCGCGCAACGGGCTTGCCCCTACATAGTCGTAGGTGTTTCGACTGGCAAGCAACCCAATCGGATCGCTTTGCACATACCTACCGATCCCCGGGTCGAAATCGCGGAAGTAGTTGTAGTGCATCTCCTTGGCGGATTCAAGAACGGCAATACAAGCCCCCGGCTCTCGTCTGCCCCACTGACAAATGGCGCGCCTACTGCCGCGGTGACAGTTTCCTTTCCAAGTCCGCGATCTTTAAGCGGGTCGGTTCGCCCCAGATGGCACTTGCATCGATGCTGTCGTCCACAATCTTTCGCGCGCCAACACTTCCGACGCTTGTTCGGAAGTCACCGTTCGCCGATTTCAGGAAAAGTACATACCTCTGGCCTACCACAAGACTCGCCTCCTCTGACACTCCCGGTACAAACACCACGTATACCTCTTGAGGCGGCAACCCCTTCAGAGACTTGACTACCCGAATCAAGGCCCGTCGTGAGGGCAGCCCTTCATAGGGCGAGAGTCTTCCCGGCTCGAACGCAACTACCTCTCCGACGCACACTAGGTTTGACGACGCGCTAAGTTCAGCCAATGTCACCTTCGGCAGCTTGCCCAATGCGGGTGACGCAACGGTTGCCCACAGGAGCATGACCAGAATTCTAAGCATGGCTACCTCACGGCGTGGGCGTTGAACATGGGAAGCACTTCTTCTCGATTTCGTTGATGTCTGGGTGTCGGTCTTCTCCCAATCCCATGTTATGCAGAAGCTCGTGAATGAGGGTCGAGGCGAGACACCCACACCGTTTGGGATCGAACCCTGGGGGTTTCATCCAGATCTGATTTCCGCCAACTTGACCGCTACCGCATACATCGCCACCGGCGCATGTCACTTCAGCGGTCTCCAAGGCGCGTCGAAGGTGTTCGTGAAGGTGACAGGGAATGCAGCCCTCCGGTCCTCCACAACTCATGCAACTGCTGTCGAGCTTCTTGCGTACGTCCCGTTCTGCGTCTTCGATGCCCTTTCTCTGTGCAGGGGTGCATCCACCCTTGATTACTAGAAGGCCCCAAGGATCTGCAGATACCAAGGGTCGGCCCTTCACATACCCGTAGGTACTGACCCCCCCCTTCAACCCTATCGGATCACTCTGCACATACCTCCCGATCGCGGGGTCGTAATCGCGGAAGTAGTTGTAGTGCAATCTACTCGGGCCCAAACATTCGAATGGTAGGGGCCCTTCCGCCATAGATAAACCAAAGGGCGCTGTTGCGGGCTACGGGGGATAAGTCGCTGGCAATCTCAAATTTAACTCTGTATGTCCCACCGCCGTGCGGAACTGGAAGTTTGAGTCCCGAAGTTCCGGTTGATTCGTCATACATATAGCCATACCCGTGGCATGACTTCTGTCCGTGCGCCCAAGTCAAGTCGCCTCCTTTGAGGATTTGACGAAAGACGAGCGTACCTTCGCGTTCAATTCGAATTGCAATTGCCGTAGCCGGCGAAAGGGGAGTGCAAAGGACGTTTGGCACAGCCCAGACCAACTGCGCCTCGCCTTCCGGTAAGCGCACCTCGCTGCTGAACTTTCCAGCTTGAATCGCAAAATCAGCGACTCGAGTAGCCTTCTCGAAGTCTGATGAAGGAAGCAGCGAACATCCGCCAATGCTCACCAAGGCAATTCCCAGCAACGCTTTCGAGATGCCGTTCATTTTGGTGCTGGCCCCGCGGCAGGTCCGCCCCAGCCAGGCGTAAGCCAAGGTCCATCACCCTGCGATAGTCCGCACTCCCTGGCGATGATCGAGGCGAATGTGTTGCTGTTGGGGCCGAGAAGCGCGTTGTACTTCGACGGGTCCGGATAGGCCTCCAGAACGCGGTCTATGCACTTGCTCACGCCACAACTGGTGTTCCAAGGGCCGCAGCGCGACTCGCCCGGGATGTCGAATCCATCATCAATCTTGATTTGCCCAGCACCGTTGTTTGAACTGCCCCATGGGGCAGGGCCTTGCAAACCTACTCGCCTCGACTTCGATTGGCAGTTCTCGCACTCGTCTTGCCTGTCCCTTACCTCATTCACAAAGCAGTGAGCAAAGCCCGGGACAATCATCTTGCAGCACATTTGGGCCTTTAGGCCGTAAAGATCAAAGTGACTGAGCGGACGACCCCTTACATAGGAAAAGGTATTGAACCCACCCCTCAAGCCAATCGGATCGCTCTCAACATACCTCCCGATGGCGGGGTCGTAATCGCGGAAGTAGTTGTAGTGCAATCGGACACCCGATTTGGGGCTTGGAGCGCTTCGGACAGCAAAATCGAAATGCTGCGATTGTGCAGCGCTACCTAGGTCCAGTAGGTAGCGCGTGCTTCCTCGGCCAACATCCTTTCGGCGCTTCCAGGTTGCGCATCCTGTGCTACCCAATCCAGATACCACTTAGCTGCATCTTCCTGCGGCGAACTGAACAGGTCGCGATACTCTGCCCACCACATTCCGCGCGCCTTTCGCTTCAGATTTCCAGGCAATAGCCCCTGTATTCCCCACATCTGATAATCGGGGTGGTCTGAGGTCTCTATCAAGAGCGAGGGCAAGTAATAGTGAAACTGCTTGGGTGTCAGGCAAAGCTTCAGGGAGTCCGGACTCGACATCCGTTTCCAATCGTCTAGGCTAACTTCGCTCCAAAACCGACCACGAAAGCAGTTCATTGCTTCACTCCAGGCTTCGCACGAGCTCGTGGGTGGAGCGAGGAGATCGGACGGAAGCGGTTGCGGAAATGCGGCTTCAATCGTCCTGCTCAGTTTAGAAGGGCGCATTATCGGCTCAGTTCACACATGTCGGGAGAAAGCCAATGCACATGTACCCTTGATAAAGCCTGAATACACGCTCCGCTTGATGCGAAGGATTGCCACCGCGGAAGCATGTGTCATTCATTTTCTTTCGAGCAGCTGCGCAGCCGAAGTGCTTACTCGCCTTCTCGGACATTCCTGCGCAAGACTCGCATGCCAAGCAGTTCCCTGGATTGGGCTTGCACTTCTCGTCTACATCGCGCTTCAGGTGATTGTAAAAACTCGGTGCACAATCTCCCGGCGGCTTCGGAAAGAAATCCGGCAGCGGAAATGGGTTGCGATCTCGTCCCGGCTGCGGAGGTGGAGGGGGGAAGTTCGGAATGGGCACTACGATTGCCAATCCATTGGGATCGACCGCCAAAGTCGGACGGTTTCCAACATAAGAAAATGTACTGAGCCCCGCATCGATACCTAGTGGATCGCTCTGAACATACCTCCCAATTGCCGGGTCGTAATCGCGGAAGTAGTTGTAGTGCAATCCCGTCTCCGTGAGGCGGTCTATTTCGCACTGCAGCCAAACTACGGAAAGGACTTCGGCTCCTACCCTTGATACTCGATTGAGGTGTTGACGCTTTCGAGCAACCAACGCTCTTCTGCGCCCCCATCTGAAGCTCTAACCGCCACTTCGAGGTATGGGTAGCTTGGGTAACCGGTTGGATTCCAGTCGAAGGCATCGACAATCGTCAGGGACTTCGAGCGCCAACAATCAGCTCCTCTAACCTGGGGCGTCCACGATCGACTGGAGCCAGCCGAAGAAATTAAAACGGGTAGCTGGTCAATGGAAGGCTCAATTCGAGCCACCAAGAAAGGAATCGGCACTACCCCGAGTGATTCCTCGTCGAAGTCGCTCCGTCCCAATGGCAAGAGCACCAGCGCGCGCAACAGTCCCTTTTCAATCTGCCGGAAGACGCCTACACGATCGTCAGAAATCTCAAGTTTCGGATCGGCAAAATAGGTGTTCCACAAATGCCTTCTGGCTTCAACGAAGCGTTGAAAAAGATCTGTAACATCTCGGCTCTTTGTACGCCTACTCATTCGTCACCTCAATACAGTTCGCTGGCCTGGACTTGCCTTCGCGTCGCTTCGGGAAGCACATGCATGTGACTGCATTTTGCTCCCACTCTAGCCAGTGCCATTGAAGGTCGCCCTTGTGAGTCGCTTGCCAACATTTGGTCGGCTTGTTGCACGGATTGCAGCAATTTCCATTCTCGCAATTTCGCCCCGGATTAAATGGCACCTCGCCCCAGATAGGATCCTGTCTCCCGCGTTTCCTTCGACGAACCTCCTCCGCAAGCAGCGCTCCCAAAGAGCCCAACCCGAGGCCAACACCGGCGGCAGCGACCGCTTGGCAACTCGAGGGGATGATTGGCAGGAGAAATGCAAACTCTCCTGTTGGGTCGATGAATGAATTGGGGTCCGAATTGGCATAGACATAAGTGCCAATTCCGCCCTTCAACCCTATCGGATCACTCTGCACATACCTCCCGATCGCGGGGTCGTAATCGCGGAAGTAGTTGTAGTGTGCCCCGGCCACTAGGTCAATGTCTCCTGCGCTGCAATCGAGAATTGTTTCGGAGATCATCCCGCGGTCAATCCACAGCAAGCCGACTATTGAACGAAACTCCCCAGCCGTGTCAACCGCTTTGGCTAAATGGTAACTAAATATTCCAAGGATTAATTAACAAAAAATAATTTATATTCACGCCATTCGGCTTTCGCATGACTCGTTCGGCCATGCGCGGCTATCGACCGGGAGACGATCGGATGGCGTGTGACAGCGTGCAGTGCGCAATTCTGTTGCGGATGCGGGCATTTCTCCAAATCACGGCCCGGCTCGCCGTCGCGACGATTGGAGTCTTGCTTTCGGGGTCGGTCTGCATGGCAGCTGGCAATGTGGTCGATTTGACCTATGACCCTGCCGGCAACATCACCCAGATCCGACGCCAGTCGGCGGCAGGGCTTGCGGTCACCGGGTTCGATCCCGCGAACGGTCCGGTTGGCTCGGTCGTGACCGTCTTCGGCACCGGCTTCAGCGCAACTCCCGCTTCGAATGCGGTTCGATTCAACGGGGTCACCGCTACCGTTTCCGCCGCCGACAGCGGTTCGTTGAGCGTCACGGTCCCGGCGAGCGCCTCGACAGGGCGGATCACTGTCACTGTCGGGCCGGCGTCGGCGACGAGCGCCCAGGATTTTCAAGTGGTCGTACCGGGGGCTCCGGTCGTCACGTCCTTTTCACCCGCAATCGCCTCCGCCGGCGAGGCGGTCACGGTGATCGGCAACAATTTTGCCCCGACGGCCTCGGTCACGCTCAAGCTCAACATGACCCCCGCGTCGCCGGGCGTCCAGGGGCCGACTTCCCTGACGTTTAGCGTGCCACCCGCCACGGGATCTGGTCGCATCGCCGTCACGAACCCCACGGGAACGGGCACAAGCGCCCTGGATCTCATCGTGCCCCCTGCCGGCTACCTGGCTGGCGACATCTCGACAGCGCTTCGCCTGGCGGGCAACGGAACGCCGAGTTCCTTCCAGATCGGCGCCGCGTCGAAGCACGGTGTCCTGCTCTTCGATGGTTTGGCGGATGGCTACTACACCGTCCAGTTCAGCCAGCTGACTTTCTCTCCTTCCACGGCCACTCTCGCCTACAAGGTCTTCAAGCCCGACAACACGCAGTTCGCCGCCGGGTACGTGGGCTATGGCTATCGCCCGACGATCCACTTGCCGAAGCTTCCCGCGGCAGGCACGTACTCGCTCGTCGTCAGCCCCGGATTCGCCACCATGGCTTCGCAGGTTTCCGTCGCTGCCGACCCTGTCACGCCGTTGGACGGCCCCATCACGAATGTGGCGATGGGAAGCCCGTCCCAGACCACGCGAACGCTGTTCGACGCGACTGCGGGCCAGTCGATAGGCCTGGGCATCGGCGCCTACACCCAGAATGCCAGCACCACGAGCGCCGCCTATTTCAACGTGTACCAGCCGAACGGGACTCAGTTGGGCGGGTCCGGAAGCTTCAATGCGTACTGGGCGTGGTCATCGAATCCCGCCGGCAACTGGGATGGCGAATTCGTTGCACCCGCCACAGGCCGCTACGAGATGATCGCCCAGCCGGTTGCGGGCTACGCAGCAAGCTACGGCGCGTCGATCAGTTCGGCGGTGACAGGAACCCTCTTGCCCGACGTGCCCCTGGACTTCACGCTATCGCGCATCGGGCAGGACGGGCGATTCATGTTTGCTGCATCGCCCGGCGATAGCCGTGCCATCGACATTGCCGTCGTGAGCCCGCAGCCGGTTGCCCAGTCTGTCGCCTATCGCGTTCTCAAGCCCGACGGATCGCTCTTCACTTCCGGCTCGACCACCCCGCCCTTGAACGGCTCCCAGGTCCAGATGCCGGCATTCCCCGTGGCAGGCAACTACATCGTGGAGGTCGATCCGAGCTACGGCACTTACGGCGCCATGCGGATTGCCCTGAAGCAGGGTGCGCTGCTCGGCACGGCCGACGCCCCGCTCGCCTTTGCGACGGCCGTGAACGGCGATACTGCGCGCTTTCGCTTCCAAGGCACCGCGGGCCAGAACGTCTCTCTCGGTGTCGCTGGTCTCGCCTATGTCGGCGCCAGTTCCAGCCAGTCCAACTTGACGGTCTTCAAGCCCGATGGCACCTCGCTCACGTACACCACCTGCAATCCCAACACGGTCGGCGGGCTGTGCAGGCTGGGGCTTCCGAACCTGCCAGCCACCGGAATGTACGTGGTGACCCTGCAACCGCCTGCGGGCGTTCGCGCCTCGGGCAATATCACGTTCTCGGCCGACCAGGCGGGGACATTGGCCGAAGGCGTCCCCGCCAGCGTCACCGTCACGCGAACCGGCCAGTTCCTGCGCTATACCTTTGCTGGAACGGCCGGTCAGAGCACGTCCGTGGAACTGGCGCAGCTCGTCACGAGCCCGAGCGGGCCGTACGTCTACGTGAACATCTACAAGCCGGACGGGAACTCACTCACCTCCGGATCGGCGTCCTCCAGCGGCGTCTTCGTCAACCTTCCGAGTCTTCCGGCGACGGGTACGTATGCCGTCGTGGTCGACCCCTCGGGGGCCGGGCTCACAAGTCGCCTGACGCTCAAGGCCGGCACGGCGACAGCGGTGGGCTCGACGCCCGTGGCGTTGTCGACGGCGGTGACGGGTGAGGTCGTTCGCATCACTTTCGCGGGCACTTCGGGATCCAAGCTCGAACTGGGGTTGAACGGTCTTGCCTACGATTCGGCAAGCTCGACGTCGACATCGCTGAACGTCTACCGCCCCGACGGCACGAACATCGCGGGCGCAAGCTGCAGCACGTCGACGGCCGGCGGCGGATGCGAGATCGCCATGCCCTCATCGCTGCCTTCCACGGGCACGTACTCGATCGTGCTCGTCCCTCCCGTGGGAAGGCGGATCGTGGCAGGCATCCTCGCTCTTTCGACGTCCGCGCCGGGAACGTTAGTCGTGGGCGACCCAGCGCAGGTCGTCTCGATTGCCCGGCCGGGTCAGACCGCACGCTACGCCTTCGCCGGCACTTCGGGACAACTGCTTCGCCTGGGATGGTCGGGGGCGATCGTTTCCGTCACCAACGCGAACTCGGTCGCCGTCTCGATCCTGAAGCCCGATGGAAGCTCGCTCGTCACTTCGTCATTCGGAAACGGCGGGACGGGAAGCGTCGATCTACCTTCGCTGCCGACCACAGGCAGCTATACGGTGGTGTTCGATCCGTCCTACGCGGCGACGATGTCCGCGTCCGTCAACCTGGTCACGCGGTAGGGGAGGCGCAATGAAAGGCAAGAATTGCAGCAAAGGCGCTCGAACCCGCATCCACGTGATTGCAACGGCGCTACAGGGGTTAACCCGCTTGATTGCGTTCGTCGCGCTGCTGATTCCGGCCATGGCCGCTGCCGGATTCTGCGCAGGGGACCCCAACCCGGAGATCGGTGGTGCAAAGGCCATTTGCACGAAGCCTGAAGCGAAGGGCGATTGGGTATTCACGGTGAACGATTGCTCGCCATCGTTCGTGCCGCGCTCGTACGCATGGTGCATGGCCATGGGAGGCACTTGGGATCCCTACTACATCAACGGGCCGATTTGCGTGAACTACACAGCCGTGACACAAGTGACATTGCTTGCCGTCGCGAGCGACTTCATTCAACGCTACCACGATCCCTGCTTGGTCGACTTGGTCGACAGCGGCTGGACCGGTTCAGCGAATGCCGGAGGAACATGCGGCGTGGCAAACAGCCTTGTCATCGATGGAATCGTTCGCAGCCAGGTGAGGTTGCTCACTTACAGCGGATCGAAATCACCTGCGGCCTGCGGGACCTTCTTCGAGGAGAAGCTTCTTGCCGGCATGGCCCAAACAGTCGGCTGCCCTGCAGGAACGGTGCAAAGCTCCGACCCCGACCGGGGCCAGGTCTGCGTGAAGTACCAGTTTTGCGACAAGTGCCTCGGCAACCCCGTGGATGCTGCAACGGGTGTGAAAGTCCAGCGCGAAGTGGACTATTCCGCAGGTGGCGTGGGCGGGCTCACCTTCGAGCGGTTGTACAACAGCTCCGGCTACTTTTCCCGGGTCGAGCGCCGGCCGGACATCGGCGACTACTGGCGGCACAGCTGGGCCGGCGAGATCGTGGCCATCACCGACCTCTCGGGCATCATGGCGGCCGCGCGGCGCCCCGACGGCTCGGCCAAGTACTTCAAGGCGGACGGCAAGGAGCTCCAGAATCATTCAGGAGGCTCACTCCGGCTCGAGCGGCTCACCGACGCGGGTGGCGCCACCACCGGCTGGCGCCTTACGACGGACGCCTCGGACACGGAAACCTACAATGCCCAAGGCAAGCTCACGCAGGTGCAGCGCCGCACGGGCCACAACTTCACGCTCGCCTACGACGCCGAGCAGCGCCTGCAGACGGTCACGGACGCCTTCGGGCGCCAGATCGCACTCGGCTACGACGCCCTGGGACGCCATTCCACGCTCACGGATCCGGCGGGCCGTACCTACACTTACGGCTTCGATGCCGCTAGCCGGCTCTCGACGGTCACTTACCCCGGGAACCAGACCCGCACCTACCTCTACGAGGATTCACGACACGCCTTCGCGCTCACCGGAATCGTCGACGAGCGGGGGCGACGTCTTTCCACCTACACCTACGACGACAGGGGGCGCGTACTCACCACGGAGCGCTCCGGACCGGAAAACAAGTACACGTTCTCCTACCCGGCCTTGCAGCTCACCACCTGGATAAACACCGTGCAGGACGCCTTCGGCGCGACCCACACCTACACCTTCGAGGTGGTGGATGGCGTGCCTCGCCTCAAGACCGACGCCCGCAATTACTTGGGCACCGAATCCCGGACCTTCGACGCCGTCGGCAACGTGGCCACGAAGACGAACCGCCGCGGGATGGTGACGACCTACGCGTACGATCTCACGCGAAACCTCGAGACCTCGCGCACCGAGGCCTATGGCACCGCCCGCGCGCGGACGATCACCACGACCTGGCACCCGACGTATCGCTTGCCCGCCACGGTGACGCAGCCCTCGGGCGTCTCCGGCGTGAATGAGGTGACGACCTATACCTACGACGCCTCTGGAAATCTCACGAAGAAGAACGTGACGGCGGGTGCCCTGGTGCGCGAGTGGAATTACACGGTCAATTCCTTGGGCCAGGTGCTTACCGTGAACGGACCGCGCACCGACGTCGTGGACGTGACGACAATGACCTACTATCCGGCCAATGACCCCTGCATGGGTTGCCGGGGACAGGTGTGGACGGTCACCAATGCGGCAGGCCACGTCACCACCTTCAATGCCTACACGGCCGATGGGCGCCCCTCGCAGGTGACCGACCCCAATGGCGCCGTGACCGCGATGACATATACGCCCCGTGGCTGGTTGGAGAGCCGCAGCGTGGCGGGTGAGACGACGGGTTACCAGTATGACGCCGCAGGCAACCTGACCCGCGTCACCCTGCCCGACCTCTCGTGGGTGCAGTACACCTATGACGACGCGAACGGCCTCATCCGCGTCGAGGATCGCCTCGGCAATTCGGTGGACTACGAGCTGGACGTGATGGGCAACCGCGTCGACGAGCGGGTGAAGGATCCTCAAGGCGCCCTCAAGAAGCTGCTCTTCCGATCCTACGACGGCGGCAATCGCCTGTTCCGGGAGACGGGCTCGACCGGCCAAGTGACGGAGTATGCCTACTCCGACCTGCTGCCCACCTCGGTGAAGGACCCTCTTTACCACACCACCTCCAAACAGTACGACGAGCTCGATCGCCTGACGCAAGTGAACGACCCGGCGGGCGGCTATACCTGGTTCACCTACGACGCGAAGGACCGCCTGAAGACGGTGCAGGACCCCCGCGGCCTCACGACGACCTACACCTACAACGGCCTCGGCGATCTCGTCACCCAAGCCTCGCCCGATACCGGCACCACGAGCTTCACCCACGACGCCGCGGGCAACGTGGCCACGCAAACCGACGCGCGCAGCGTGTCGACCACTTACGCCTACGACACGTTGAACCGCGTGCTCTCTGCCACGGTGACCGACGGCACCGTCTCCTACGAGTACGACAACGTCACCACGGGCGGCGCGGGCGCCCGCGGCCGGCTCACCAAGATCACGGATCCTTCTGGGACCACGCTTTGGGCGTATGACCTGCTGGGGCGGGTGAGTTCCAAGATCCAGACGGTAGGCACGGCCCCGGCGGCCAAGACCTTCACCACGCTCTACGGCTATACGGCCGGGCTCCTCACGTCGATCACGTACCCTTCAGGCCGCGTGGTTACCACCGGCTACGACTTGCAAGGGCAAGCGGCGTCGGTCTCTGTGGACGGGACGGCCGTGCTCTCCGGCGGCCTGTACCAGCCCTTCGGTGGGGTGCGCCGCTGGACATGGGGCAACGGCCAAGCCTATGAGAGATTCTTCGATCTCGATGGCCGCATCAACGGCGTGACGCTGGGCCCTTCCACCGGCACCTACGCGGACCTGAACCAGGGCTTCGGCTACGACACCCTGAACCGGCTCATTTCGGCGGGTATCGCGGCAGGGCAGGCGCTCGGCTACGGGTACGATGCCAACGGCAACCGCACCAGCACCACGGTGAACGGGGCATCGACGACGACGTACAACTACCCGGGCTCGAGCCACAAGCTGAGCTCCCTCACGGGCGCTACCTCGAGGAGCTTCACCTACGATCTCGCGGGCAACCTCACCTCGAGCGCCGGCATCACCTACGTGTACGACGGGCGCGGGCGGATGAAGCAGGCTGGCGGCGCCACGTACCTGGTGAACGGCCTGGGGCAGCGGGTGAGGAAGTCGTCAGGCGGCGACACCTACTTCAACTACGACGAGGCCGGGCGGCTCATCGGCGAGTACGACTCCACAGGCGCCCCGATCCAGGAGTACGCTTGGCTGGGCGACATCCCCGCCGCGATCATCAAGCCGGCGACGCCCTCGGGGTTCAGCCTGTACTACGTGTGGGCGGACCACTTGGGGACTCCCCGGGTGGTGAGCGATACGGCGAACCAGGTGCGCTGGGAGTGGCCGCTGGGGAACCCGTTTGGGGCACACCAGCCCAATGAGAATCCGGGTGGGGCGGGACTCTTCAAGCTGAACCTGAGATTCCCGGGGCAGTACTACGATACGGAGACGGGATTGCACTACAACTACTTCCGGGATTACGAGCCTGCAATCGGGAGGTATGTTCAGAGTGATCCGATTGGGCTTAGGGGTGGGATAAGCACCTTTGGATATGTTGGCGCAGCCCCTGTTACGGAAGTGGATCGACTGGGGCTGGCCAACAGCGGGGGATTTCGCCCAATTCCGTTCCCGGCTGGGTGGCAACGGCTCCCGGATCGATTTATCTACCACGGTTTCTGGTGTGGTCCAGGCTGGACGGGAGGCCTTCAGGAAAGCTTTTCGCCTAGCGAAGCCGGCTACCGCAAACCAACAGATGGCCTGGATCAGGGATGCTATCTGCACGACATTTGTTACTACGATTGTCGTGCCGGATTTCCCTGCAATGCGGCGGCACGAGGCAAGTGTATGACTCGTTGCGACAGAGTTCTGGCGAACGCCGCTGCTGGTGCCGGCTCCAGACTATTGAGTCCACTCTGGTGGTGGATGGCCTTCAACGGGTCGCCGGAGCCGGGGAGTAACGATCCGAAGTGTCCTCAGTGCCCATCAAACTGAGGGCGGTTCAATCATGAGACACGACAAGATCATGTTGGGTGCGGCGCTGGCGGTTGGAGCGCTTCACATGGCGCTCGTAGTGTCTGTCTCATTGGATTCGACCGCGGTCGAAGGAAGTTGGCGTGGTTTCTCTCTCTTTCTCTTGGATTTTCCCCTATCTATTGCGTTCCTGAGTGCGTCTCCAGAAGTCCTGCCATGGCTACATGCCGTGTTCGGAAGTGCCTGGTGGGGCGGAATTGCGTGGATCCTATTGAAGGGGCTGAAGGCGTTGCTTGAGCGCTCCTCTCTAAAGTGAGGCAAATGCACTACAACTACTTCCGCGATTACGACCCGGGGATCGGGAGGTATGTGCAGAGTGATCCGATCCTTCAACCGGGCCGACTCCTGGGAAAATCCTTCGTTGATGGCGTAGTGGCCCTGATAGCTGAACCTCGCCTGCTCAATGGATATTCCTACTCCCTCAACAGCAGTCTTGGGTATGCGGATCCTGAGGGGTTGAGCCCCGGAAGTATCCTTTTCGACATCATCCAGCCACTTCGCTGCAACTACTACACCAAGAAGTTGATGGAGCGAGTACCGGAATGTAGGAAAGAATGTTCGCCTGATGTGCCCACTGAAAAGTGGCTCGAATTCCATAGGAAGTATGGACAGCGCGAGGGATTCCGCGGTGACGCCATTTGGGACTGTGCATGCGAACGCGCCGGGAGCGATGTGTGCAAGAAGTGGAGTGAGACTTGTCTTTCCAATCCACTTCCAAACCCGCGCCCAAAGAGTGGGAGCCGTCAATGAAGCTTTGGATCAAATTGACTGGTACGACACTGGTGGGGATTCTTCTCGGAGTTCCGCTCGGAATGGTTGCCAGCGGCGCCCTTGCTGAAAAAAATAGAGAGGCAACGGTTGCCGCCGAGCTATACGCTGCGCGACAGGCGCTCGCGCAGGGTCGAGATCAGGAGGTAATACTCCGGGTTGCGGCAGCACTTGCTCGCGATCCATCAAACTACTCGGCATTGACTATGATGGCGACGCAGCTCAGCAGTGAGCGCGCCAGTTCAATCGCAATGGCATTGCTACAAGAGGCCAAGCGGTCCATCGAGGCCAAGCTTCCTTCCGTGTCCTCGGATGAAGGCGCAGTTCTTAATCACGACCTACAGGTCGTAGAAGGGCATTTGAAGGCTATCCAGAAATAACTTCATTCCGCTTCTTTGAGACCGGAATGCACTACAACTACTTCCGCGATTTCGAGCCTGCAATCGGGAGGTATGTTCAGAGCGATCCAATTGGACTGCGGGGTGGACTAAGCACATACGCCTATGTGTACGACTCACCGCTCGGCTTTTCTGATGCGGAAGGTTTGATGGGCCAAGGAAGCAATGGCGGCATTGGCCGCCCTATGCCTGGAACCCCGGGTTTTGGTGGGGCGGGAGCCAAGCCTGGCTTCTGCGGTTCTGGGTGGAACGAGCCCTTCGTACCGGACGGATTTGGTACGGTTGATTTCAATGACGCATGCAAAAAACATGACGAGTGCTATAGCCGCTGCGGAGCGTCAAAGCAAGAGTGCGATTTGGAATTGCGGAGAAACATGCGCAGGGAGTGCGACAAGCTTCCCCTTGGGGGTCAACGAGGCTTCTGCAGAACTCTTGCGATCGATTACGGGGTTGCCGTCGATACATTTGGCGGGAGCGCATACCGAAATGCGCAGCGACAGAGCCGGGGAGGAAAGTAAGATGTCTTTCATCGCTCTCCTTGCCATCGCCCTTGTTACCAGCATCGCATGCCAGAAATTTATGTTGGGCATCGTGCGCCCAGCCATTGTCACCGCAGTCTTGTCAACACTTGCGTTCCATGCGATTGGCTTTGTTGTCGAAGGAAGTCTCGACTCGCTGGTGTTGGTCTCCTTCGTCGTTGTTCTTGGTCTCTCGTTTGCCATATCGCTTGGGATCGGCGCGGCGATGAGGCAGTCAGGCAAGAAGGGATAGCCGTAGTCGGTGAAAATGGCCGTGCTTCGTGCCACCCCAAAGCATTACAACTACTTCCGCGATTACGAGCCGGGGATTGGGAGGTATGTGCAGAGTGATCCGATTGGGCTGGAAGGCGGGACAGATACCTTCGGGTTTGTCGGTGGAAGCCCGCTCATCAATGTTGATCCCGACGGCCTGGACTACTGGATCGAGAATGCGGCCGACACGGAGCAGAAATGCCCCGAGCAGGGTTGCGGGGCTCACCAGAGTTTCTGCGTTGGCAAGCCGTATGGAAAGCGGTTCTGCATTAGTTTTGGTCGAATGGGTGGACAAGGGTGGTGCCTCAGGGATTGCAAAGGGCGTGTCTACGAAGATCGCTCCCCCGTCGGTCCGATTGATCAGAGCTCCTATCGGTCATCTGGTGGAGCCACGGATCGCAAGATTGAGCAGAAGTTGAGACCGCGGCTGAAGGGGGAGGGTCGCTACGACTTTATTGGCTTCCCAGGCAACAACTGCCGGACCTTCTCTCAAGCTTTGTTCGATGAAATTGACAAGGATGTGAGAGGTAATGCGACGGCACCTCCGGCGCCACCACGTTCAGGTCCGCCAACGCCGAGGGGGCGATGATGATGGCGCGCTCCGTCGTTCCGCGAGTAGTCGCGTTTTTTGTAGGAGCCGTTGTCTACCTGGGCCTACTAATTGGGTGCCTTGGAGCAGAAGCCGGATCGAGCCTCAGCGACGCATGTGGCTTGATTGGCGGACTCTTGAAGTCACCAATGCTCCATTTCCTGCCATATGCTAGTAGCAAGTATCTCGGCATTGATTCGTTCGCACTCTTCATCACCTTTAATGGAGTCGCATGGGGCGTTCTTTGCACCCTTGTAGTGTGGGTAGCTCAATGGCATGCCAACCGAAGATGATTTCAACTTCCGGTGCCCGGGGAAATACTTCGACTCGGAAACTTGGTTGCACTACAACTACTTCCGCGATTACGACCCGGCGGTCGGGAGGTATGTGCAGAGTGATCCGCTTGGCATTGATGCTGAGCTCAATACTTACTCCTATGTCCGGGGAGGACCCTTGTCGCTCCAGGATGACTTCGGCCTCGCGCCATGCTGCGACTTCAGTATTCCGTCGGGGCCAATTGGAGATCTGGCCTTAACCTGCTTCGCGGAATCAACCCCAAGGTGTAAAGATGGGTGGTACGAAAAGATTCTTATCGTCGATACCATCATCAATCGCTCTCGGGCCAACAAGAGCTACTGGGGCGGCTCGGGAATTGGTGGGGTTATCCGCCAGCCGGGAATGTACGACGGGTACGACAGCAAGAAATGGCGACGTGGCCAGCATCCAAGCGGACTTGATCCCGCAGAATGCACTGAACTAAGGGATTGCATTTCAGCAGCTCAAAGCGGTTTTGCTGATACTTTCTCGGACTTCAACGGTTTCAATCAGACGCCGAAGAGGGGGCGACTGAAGGTGTGCAAGCACTACTTCCGCAAGGACAAGCCATGAGAAGTATCTTGTCTGTGGGTGGTCTTGCACTCTTGTCGCTTTCGACGCTCGTGGCATATGGGAGCGAAATTGAATCTGCCGCCTCTGCCGTTCAGCGTGCACTTAACTGGGAAAAGCGGTGGTATGGAGGCTATTGGGGCCAAGAATGTCTTGATCGTGCAGCGGCGGCGCACTCAAAGATTTACACAGCTGGAAGGCGAGATAGTTTCACGGTCGGATACTTGTGTGACACGGCGGTGCCAATCACGGAGTCCGTACAGTCGTTCGAGGCCTATGTGGACGGGACAGGGATCTTCTTCTCAGGTCTACTTGGACCAAGAGCTCGTGCCGACTTGTCTGATGGTGAAGCGAGTCCGCAATGCACCATTTCAGAAGATGATCTCAAGGGTCGTGCCGACAGGATCAAGAAGTTGGGGGAATGGACTACTTTCACCAAGCGAACTTACGGCGGCGCCTTGCCCCCAACCGCGGAGGTCAAGAGCTACGCAAGGCGCAGTATCTTGGCGTGGGCACGTAAGAATGGTCGTGCGGAGATTGCTGGAATCACGGTTGGATTCGTTGCGCCGGGAGATCCGTACCTTGTTGTAAGGACGGAGCCGGAGGGTGACTTTCGCCTGATCATGTCGCCGAGCAAGGCGGATTTGGCTGACAAGAACTTCTGTGGGCGTGTTTTTGATTCAGGGAGGTTTGCTGGTCGTGACGATTCTGGAAAGGGTTCGACCATTAGCAAAGCCTTCTTTGAAGTGCAATCCGTTCGACAAGAATAGGCGGCATCTGCTGCATGGTTGATTGCACTACAACTACTTCCGCGATTACGACCCGGGGATCGGGAGGTATGTACAGAGTGATCCGATAGGGTTGGGCGGCGGAATCAATACCTATGGGTACGCTTGGCAGTCACCGCTTTCGTTGATCGACATTTACGGGCTCGAGTGCTGGTGGCTAGACCAAGGAAACTTTGAGCAGTGCAAGCCCACAGGGATACGCCGGCAGAAACCAACGAGCCGAACGATGACGAAGGAGTTCCTTCCTGCTCCTGACCCAAGTTCGCCAAGCATCACAGCTGCTCCCAAGCCTCCAATGCCAATGCCGGGGATCCAACTGGTCTGGCGGACGGTGTTTCGCGAGTTCGGTTATTGGGAAGCGGAGCTCACGTGCTTCGTGTGGGCGACTCTCGTCTGCAAGGACGATTGCGGGAAGATGACCTTCATCCCTGGCCCGAGACAGTTGGGACTGAGGTGGGAGCCGGAGCCAAACTCCAACTACACAGAGACGTCCTACGGCCCTTGGAGCAACGTCCAAGCCCCTACAGGGCCCTACGACCTTGACGTCCGCCGGCCGAGAAGGCGTTGAGCCATGGCGATTCTTGAGAGGTTCAGATCCGTGGTCGTACTGATCATTCTTGGTTGGGGCTCAGCGACTACGGCCGGAGCGACGTCGCCCTCAGGCACCCAAGAGCTGGTCGAACGAGCGCAAGCAGCGCATGCCTCCGGCCGCTTTCATGAAGCCATAAAGCAATACGAGCTCGCCGCGGCGCGTGGAGAGACTACGGCGATGTTCCAGCTAGGCGCCATGCACGAGCGTGGGGAAGGCGTACCAGCGAACATCGCTACTGCGGCGGAATGGTATCAGCGCTCAGCCGACGGCGGCTCCGTTGCCGCAATGAAACGCCTCGCAAACATGTATTTGGATGGTCACGGCGTTGCAAAGGACTTCCAGGCGGCCGCAAACCTATATCAACGCGCTGGCGCTTCCGGGGATGCGAATTCGCTATTTCTTTTAGGTCAACTGTATTGGAAAGGCGATTACGCGGAACGCCAACCGGCGCTCGCCATGAAGACGTTCGAGCAATGCGCGAGAGCCGCGCACGCAAATTGCATGAATGCCCTTGGGATCGGATATCGCCTTGGCGACGGCGTTGAGAAAAGCAACGCGCTTGCATATGCGTACTTCAAGTTGGCAGTGGAGTTCGGGGACCGGGTGGCAGCCGACAATCTGCTGCAACTGTCTTCACGCCTTTCAGCAAGCGATAGGGCTCTCGGAGAGGAATTGACAAGCAGCACGCGCAAACTAATTCGGCGCCCTTGACGGGGTCCCTCTGTGAATCTTCGTTAGCCTTAGGTTCCCGTTGCCGTACTACGACCGAAAGACAGGATTGCACTACAACTACTTCCGCGATTACGACCCGGCAATCGGGAGGTATGTTCAGAGCGATCCGATTGGGCTAAGCGGAGGATTGAATACCTTTGGGTATGTGGGCGGCGCCCCGAATAGGTTTGTGGACAAGATGGGGCTATGTCATTCGGATTCGGAATGCTGCAAACACGCGGTCGCACAGCGCATCTTGGGTCAGTTCGGGGGAACCGTGATGTGCTGCATGGGACGCAAGGTCGCATGCGTCACGCCAGTTGATGGCCCCGAGCCTGGGAGGTCGCTGCTGGTGGGGTGCACCCGAAAGCACGAGGAGCGGCATTTTCAAGACGTCGAGTGCGCATCGAATAACACAATCGAGACTGCAGAGTGGATTTCCGATTCCAGGCAAGGGGAATGCGCGGCCTACCGAGTGCATCTCGGTTGCCTGCGCGAAGCCGGACCTAAGTGCGGGGGGAACAGTCTTTGTGAGGACTGGATCCGAATCAACATTGCCGACTTTACCGTTTCAACAAACAGGAAATATAAATGCGGCTTTTGATCGCCGGGCTGCCCCTACTCTTGGTACTGGCTTCTTGCGCGGACCTTCCGGCAGCGTGCGACCACGGGGCTAAGAATGCCTGCTCATCGAACGCAGTTCAGGTGCGAGATGATCAACGGTTCATGGACGCGGCATGGAACGAATATGTGCGCAGGGGAGGCACATATCTTCGATCAAATGCGAGGCTTGAAATTTACCGAGAACTTGGCAATGTAATTGTTTCTGTCACTCTGCACCCTCCATTTCCGGGGGGGCACTTCGAAGTGACTCTGGATGCCAAGACAGGCAGTGTCCTGAAGTATCTCCCGGGCGCGTAAGAGCATCCATCTGCCCCAGTGTGAGTTGCACTACAACTACTTTTTCCTGTCTGGTCTGAAGTCTTGCAGTTTGACAATGTGTAGCCGGTAGGCTTCAGCTTGCTCGTGCTTCGCGTCCTCGAGCTGGTGGTCCTACTGCCTCAGAACCCCCAAGGAGATGGCTGCCTATCTGGAGGCGTCCCTCGAGGAATCTGATGGGGATGCGACTTTCGTTGCCAGGGCACTGGGCGATATTGCGCGTGCCAAGGGAATGTCGCAGGTCGCCCGGGACGGGGACTGTCGCGCGAAAGCCTTTACAAGGCTCTGTCCGGTGAGAGAAGCCCGGACTTCGAGACCATTCTGCGCGTCGTGAATGCGTTGGGTCTCAAGCTGCACGCCGAAGCAGCCTGAATTGCCCATCCGCTTCCACGGCAGACGCGCAATCTTAACGAGTCCGGGCAATTCCAAGGCTAGGCAGCAAAGACCGTCTGCAGGGCTTTCAATGTTGCCGAAAGCGTCGAGGCAGGAACTGCGCCAAGCTTGCGGCTCAGGCGAGTCTTGTCCAGCGTCCGCACCTGATCGAGCAGGATCAGCCCCGACTTGCCTCGAAAGGTGATGGCAATTCGAAACGGGGCGGGATGGGCGCCGGTGGTCATCGGGGCGACGATGACGGTTCGAAGGTGATCGTGCATTTCCGGTGGCGAAATCACGACGCACGGCCGCGACTTGCGAATTTCGCTCCCCACGGTGGGATCGAGGGCCGCGAGCCAGATTTCACCGCGTGCTACCACTTCAGGTCCTTGTCGGCCTCGTTCCCGAACTCGGGCCACACCAGCGCGTCGTCACCGGCGCCGGCGATCCGCTTGCTGGCTTCCGCCCAGCCCTCCCGCGAGCTCGCTGCCGGTTTGCGAAGGACGATGGCGCCTTTCTCGACGCTCAGTTCCACCTCGGTCTCCAGGCCCGCCTGCGCAAGCACCGGCTTCGGGATGATGACGCCCTGCGAGTTGCCCATTCGGCGAATGGCGATTTTCATTGAAGGGTCTCCGATTTCCTCCAAGGTACCGGCGATTCGCCACGACGTCAATACAATGTTATAACCTTGGACGGTGCTGAATGGTGGTCGGATCCTGGCCCCGGCTCCTTACGACAATTTCCTTCGCAACGCCCCCGCCGGCCACTGCGCCGCCACCAGCAGCCCCGCCATCAACCACATCGGCGCCGCCACCACGAAGGCGCTCGCCAGCAGCCCGAAACCCACCGGCATCGCCACCGTCGCCACGTTGACGGTCAGCATGCGAAGCCCCAGCGCCTGCCCGTGGCGCTCGCGCGGCGTCACCTGGTGCAGGGTGCTCAGGATCATGGGCTGCACCGAACCCAGCGCGATGCCCAGCAGCGACGACCCCAGCACCATCCCGGCCGTGCCCGGCAGCCACGCGTAGACGGCCAGCACCACCGTCGCGAGGACCATCGCCGAACGCAGCGCCTTCAGTTCGTCCAGGTGGCGGGCGAAGCGCACGATGGCCAGTCGCACGAAGGTGGCCGCGACGGCGAACGAACCCAGCACCAGCCCGATGCTCGAGGCGCTCAGCTCCTTCGCGTGCCCGACCACGGGCACCACGAACGTGTGCACGTCCCAGCAGGTCGACAGCACCACGTTCACCAGCAGCAGGTTGCGCAGCGGCCCCTCTCGCAGCAGGTGCCAGGCGGGGGGCGCGGCCGCGGCGTCGTGATGGGGGGCCGGCGGATGGCGCGGCACCTGGCGGGCGAGCGCCCACGCGACGATGGGCAGCAGCACCGCGAAGGCGAACGTCCACCGGAAGCCCGCCGTGTCGATGAGGATGCCCGCCGTGATGGGCGCGATCGCGTTGGAGAGCGCCGGGGCGAGCGAGATCCAGCTGAAGATCCGCTTGAGGTCGTGCGGGGATTCGGTCATGAGCCCCGCCTCGCGCTGGATCGCCACGGCGGCGGTGCTGATGGCGCCGCCGGTCAGCAGGCACCCGATGGCCACGGTGGGCATCGAGGGGTACGCGAGCACGATCACCGACCCCGCGAGGCCCATCCCGACCCCCACGGCCACGGGGCGATGGAAGCCGTAGCGGTCCGCGAGCCTTCCGGCCCACATCGACATCGCGATGGGTGCGACCGCGAAGAGGCTCAGCAGCACGCCGACGGTCCATTCCCCGTAGCCCTGGTCGAGGGCCCACAGGGTGGCGGTCACGCGCGTCACGGCCATGCACGCGTGCACGGCGATGAGCGTTGCGATGATCCAGGGAAGTACGTGAAGCAGGTTTCTGGGCGATGCACCTTCGGTCATCGCAGGAGTCTATCGCTCCTTCAGGCGCCTGCCGTCGCGGTATCAGGCACCCTGACCCAGCCTTCCATGATCCGCCGGGCGCTGCGGCTCATCACCGCCTTCGTGACGACCCACTGCCCCTCGCGTTCCTCGGCATCCGCGCCTACGGCCAGGATGCCCGACGGATGACCGAACACAGTGCGGAAAGGATCTGCCCCGGCCTTGAGCGTGCGGTGCACGACCGTTCCCGCAATGGCGGCAGCCGCCGCGATGGCCACGGCGCCCGTGCCCGTCATAGCGTGATGCAGCACGCCCATCGAGAGGATGCGCGCCGTGATGTCGAGATCGCCCGCCCTCACCGGCTTGCCGTCCGAGGCCGTGTATGACTGCGCCGGCGAGACGAAGCACAGCTTGGGCACGTGCAGTTTCGTCCGGGAAGCCTCCTCGACCGTGGCCGCGATGCCCATCGCGACGGCGCCCTGGGCACGTACGGCCTCCAGCCGCGCGAGGAGCGCCTTGTCGCCGTTCATGTCGCCCTGCATCTCCGTTCCCTTGAGGCCCAGGGCCGAGGCGTTTACGAAGACGTGCGGGTTGCCCGCGTTGATGAGCGTCGCTTCGATGCTTCCGACGCCGGGTACTTCCAGCACGTCCATGAGCCGGCCCGTGGGAAACATGGCGCCGCCTTCGCCATCGTCTTCGCCGCCGCCCGGCTCGATGAACTCGATGCGGATCTCGGCCGAGGGGAAGGTGACGCCGTCCAGCTCGAAGTCGCCCTCCTCGACCACCTCGCCGCCCTTCACGGGAACGATCGCATTGATCTTCTTGCCGATGTTCGCCTGCCAGATGCGCACGAGCGCGGCGCCATCCGAAGGGGCGGCCACGAGACCCGCCGAGATGGCGAAGGGGCCGACGGCCGACGTGAGGTTGCCGCAGTTGCCGCTCCAGTCGATGAAAGGGCGGTCGATGGCCACCTGGCCGAAGAGGTAGTCCACGTCGCAATCGGGGCGCGCGGATTTCGAGATGAGCACGACCTTGCTGGTGCTGGAGGTGGCGGCGCCCATGCCGTCGATCTGCTTGCCGTAGGCGTCGGGGCTGCCGATCACGCGCATCAGCAGCCGGTCGCGGACGGCGGGGTCCGCGGGCAGGTCGTCCTTCACGAAGAAGACGCCCTTGCTGGTGCCGCCGCGCATGTAGACGGCGGGAATTCGCAGCTGGGTCATGGATCGGTTCCTACTTGTAGAAGGCCTCGACCTTGCCCTTCAGCTTGATGAGCAGGGGGTTGCCGTGGCGGTCGACCGTCTTGCCGGCGGGCACCTTGATCCAGCCCTCGCTGATGCAGTACTCCTCGACGTCGAAGCGTTCCTTGTCGTTGATGCGGATGCCGATGTCGTGCTCGAGGATCGCCGCCACGTAGTGCGGGCTCTTCGGGTTGACGGCGAGGTGGTCGGGCAGGGGCGGGCGTTCGGCGGTGTCGGTCATGGCGGATGGGATGGAGGCGTAACCCGGGAATCTAACCCATTGTCGGCCCAAAGGTGTACGCGAACCAGACCGCCCCGGGGGATACCGCAGTCGATGTGCTACCTTCGGCCCACCTGCGCGACCCGCGCGCGCGTCATCGCCAGCTCGTCGAGCCGCGTTGGAATCCCCTCACCCACGAGCACGAGATCACGAAATGCGTACCGCCGTCGACGCCCATCATCGTCGCTTGCCGCGCCTGCTGGCGATCCTCCTCGCGGGCGGGGCGATCGGTGCCGCATCGCCCCGGGCGCTCGGCGACGACCTGAGTTTCGAGGCCGCCCGCGCGCTGCTCGCGACGAGAGCCGACACCATCAAGGCCGCCCAGGCCAACCTCCAGCGGCAGGAATTCGAGGTCACGGCGGCCGACAGGCTCGGTTACCCCGAACTCATGCTGAACGCGACGCAGGTCTACGGCCGCAAGAAATTCGACCTGAGCGCCCTGCCGATCGGCGTCGATGTCTACAACTACGACTTCGACGGCCCGCGCAGTTCGCTGCTGATGACCTGGCCCCTGTACACCGGCGGCAAGATCGATGCGGTGCAAAAGCTTCGCGAAGCCGAATTGACGGGCGCTCGGGCCGAACTCGCGCAAACCGGGGAACGGCTCGATTTCCAGCTCGTCGCCCGCTATTTCGGACTGCGGCTCGCGAACGTCGTTGAAGGATTGCGCCAATCCCAGCTCGAGCAGGCCGACCGCCAGCTGGCCCGCTCGCGCCGCTTCGAGACCATGGGTCAGGTGAGCGCCGTCGAGCGGCTCTCGGCCCAGGTGTCGCGCGACGAATCGGCCCGGGATCTGGTGAAGGCCCGGCGCGAGCGCGAGTCGGCCGAAGCCGCGCTCGCCCGCATGCTGCGCGAGGCCGGCGTGCCGCGCCCGACCTCGCCGCTCTTCGTCCTCACCTCGCCGATCGAGCCGCTCGCCGTCTGGCTGAGCGAGGCCGAAGTCCGCAATCCCACGCTGGCGCTCATCAAGTCGAAAGGGCAGGCCGCGGACCAGGGCATCGCGGTCGCGAAGTCCGACCGGATGCCGCAGGTGTTCGCGTTCGGGCAGTACAACCTCATCACCAAGCACCTCACCCCGATCGAGCCCAACTGGATCGCCGGCATCGGCGTGAACCTCAAGCTCTTCGGCCGCGAGGATCACGCCGCCACGATCGGCGCCGCGCAGGCCCGCAAGGCACAGGTGGACGCCCTCGAGGCCGAAGCGGTCAACGCCATCCGGGGCTCGGTCGAGACCGCCTGGCTGCGCGTGGGCCAGGCCCGCGAACAGTTCCAGTTGTTCGACTCGGCGGTGGAGCTGGGGCGCGAGAACCTGCGCCTTCGCGAGCGGGCCTTCGAGGAGGGCCAGTCCGTGACGCTCGACGTGAACGAGGCCCGCAACAGCCTCACGCGGGCCGAGACCGGACGGGCGCAAGTCGCCTACGAGTTCGTCGTCGCCCTGGGCGCCCTGCTCGAGGCGTCGGGCCAGATCGGGCGATTCCCCGAATTCATGAAACGTGCGGAAGTGAGACTCTAGCCATGGCGACAGACCGAAATCGAACCCGGGTCGGCATCGCCGGCGTTCTCGTCATCATCGGCGTGCTCGCCTTCATCGGCTGGGGCCTGTGGCTCGCCTACCACCCGGCGCCCGTCCCGCTGCAGGGCCAGGTCGAGGCGCAGTCCATCAACGTCTCGGCCAAGATCTCGGCGCGGATCGCGACGCTTCCGGTTCGCGAAGGCGAGCCGGTCGCCGCCGGCGCCGTGCTCATCACGCTGGACAGCCCGGAACTGCGCGCGAAGCTCGCCCAGGCCGGCGCGGTGCAGGATGCGGCGGACGCGAAGCGCGACCTCGTCGACCAGGGCGCGCGGGCCGAGGACATCCGCGCCGCGAAAGCGATGTGGGACAAGGCCGCCGCCGGCGCCGATCTCGCCGACAAGACCGCCCAGCGACTGGGCGCGCTGCACAAGGAAGGCCTCATCTCCCTGCAACGCAACGACGAGGCGCAGACCAACGCCCGGGCCGCCCGCGAGACGGCGATCGCCGCCAAGGCGCAGTACGACGCGGCCGTCACCGGCGCGAGGCCGCAGGAGAAGGCCGCCGCGCGAGCGGGCGCAGCGCAGGCCAAGGCCGGCGCGGCGGAAGTGGATGCCGCGGCCCTCGATCTCGTCCTCAAGTCGCCGCGGGCGGCCGAGGTCGACAAGGTCGTGCTGCATCCGGGCGAACTGGCCGCCGCCGGCTTCCCGATCGTGACGCTCGTCGATCTCGCCGACCTGTGGGTGGTCTTCAACATCCGCGAGGACGACTTCGCCGGCGTGAAGCTCGGTGCGGCGCTGGAGGGCGTCGTGCCCGCCCTGGGCGATCGCCCGGTCAAGCTCGTCATCGACACGATCCGGCCGCGCGGCGACTACGCCACGTGGCGCGCCACCCGCCAATCGAGCGGCTACGACATCCGCACGTTCGAAGTGCGGGCGCGTCCGCAGGCGCGCATCGAAGGCCTTCGGCCCGGCATGTCGGTGCTGGTGCACAGCCGCTGACCATGCCCGCCGCCGGCCTTCGCGCCGTCGTTTCGCGCGAACTGCTCCACCTGCGCCGGAACCCGTGGGATCTCGCGCTGCTGCTCTGGTTTCCGGCGGCGACGCTCGCGTTGATGCTGTGGCTCTTCTCCGCCGGGGTCCCCACGAGCCTGCCGATCGCGGTCGTGGACGAAGACCATTCCGTCGCCTCGCGCGACCTCGCCCGCCGCATGTCGGCCATGCGCGGGCTCGCGATCACCGCACGACCCGCGAGCCTGGAGGCTGCCTTGCCGCTGGTACGTAGCGGCGGCGTGTACGGCGTCGTGCACATCCCGGCGAACTGGGAGCGGGACCGCCTGCGCAACGCGCCGCAACCGGTCGTCCTGTACGACAACGCCCAGTTCTCGCTGGTGGCCGGCCTCATGGGCAACGACGTGCGCGCGGCCGTGACCTCGATGGTGATCGAACGGGCCGTCGCCAGCGAGGCGCGCTTCGGCGGGGGCTTCTCCCAGGCGACGGCCCGGGTCGGCGGTGTGCAGGCCGACCTTCGCACATTGTTCAATCCCGCCCTTTCCTACGAGGCCTACCTGGGCGGCATGCTGCTCCCCGTCGCGCTGCACCTGTTCTGCGTCATCGCGGCGGTCTCCGCGCTCGGGCGGGAATTCCGTGACCGCACCGTCGATGCCTGGCTCGCCAGCGCGGGCGGCAGCCTTGCGTCGGCCGTCGCCGGCAAGCTCGCGCCCGTGGCGCTCGTCTTCATCGTCTTCGCGCTGGCGCTCGTTTCCGCGTTCGCGGGCTGGCGGGGCTGGACCCCCGCCGGCAGCCTCGCGCTGTGGATCGTGGCCCTCGCCGTGCTGGTGATCGACTCGATCGCCGTCGCGGTGATGCTGGTGGGACTCTCGAAAAGCCTGCGGCTGGCCCTGAGCCTCACGGGCATCTACGTCGCGACCGGGCTCGCCTTCAGCGGCTTTTCCTTTCCGCGGGCCGCGATGAGCCCGCTCGCGCATTGGTGGGGCGGGCTCCTGCCTTTCACCCACTATCTGCCCGTGCAGCAGGGCCAATGGCTCGGCGGCGCAAGTGCAAGCGCCTGGGCGCAGGGCATGGTGCCCCTGCTTCTCTTCATCGCCGTGCCGTTGCTGGTGGGCCTTCCGCTGCTCTCGCGCGCCGTGCGCCAGCCGCAGTGCTGGGGCGCCCGATGACCCTGTGGCGCGCGTTCTCGGAAACCGTCGGGGCCGCGCTTCGCGACCGGGGGCTCGTGATCCTGTTCGTGGCTGCGGTGCCGGTGTATTCGATCTTCTATCCGCTGGCCTACGAGACCCAGGCGGTACGGGCTACCCCGCTCGTCGTGGTCGATCTCGACGCCAGCCCGATGTCCCGCGAAATCGTGTCGCGGCTCTCCACGGTGGCGGCGATCCGGGAACGCGGCAGTGCCGCTTCCGTGCACGAGGCCCGTGACGCGCTGGCCGCCGGGGAGGTCGCCGGCATCGTCGTGGTGCCGCCCGATTTTTCGCGCGATGCGATGCGCGGTTCTCCCACCGCGGTCACCGTCTTCGGGACCGGCTCCTACCCCGTGCAGGACAGCGCCGTGCTGGGCAGCGTCGGCGCGGTGGTGCAGGGCGTGGCCGGCGAGATCTCGGGCGCACGCCTGGCGCGTCAAGGCGCCCCCGCGGCGGCCCTGCTCCAGTCGTCGCACGCCGGCCCGGCCTTCATCAGCCAGCCGCTCTTCAACCTGACGCGCGGCTACGGCGGCTACGTGGTCGCCGCCGTGGGCATCCTGATCGTGCAGCAGGTGATGCTGATGGCGATCGCCTCGCTCGTCGGAACCTGGCTCGAGGGGCGAACGGGTCCCCTGTTCGGCCCGCTCGCGAACGGAACCCGCGCGCTGGCCGGTACCCTTGCCGGCTTCGCCCTGTTCGTCTTCCTCGCGCTGCTCTACTTCATCGGCTTCGCGTTCTGGGCCCAGGACGTGCCGCGAGGCGGCAACCTCGCGGGGGCGATCGCCTTTGCCGCACTTTCGGCGCTCACCATCGCCAGCCTGGGCATCGCGCTGGGCGCCTGGTTCGCGGATCGCGAGCGCGCCCTCCAGGTGCTGCTCGCCACGTCCGTGCCGTTCCTGTTCATGGGTGGCATCGTCTTTCCGCGCGAGGCGATGCCGGAGCCGATCAACGCCCTCGCGATGCTCATCCCGACGACGCCGGGAATCTTCGGCTTCGTGAAGCTGAACCAGATGGGCGCGACGTGGAGCGAGATCCGTCCGGAGTTCCTCAACATGGCGGCCCTGTTGCTGCTCTACGCAAGCGCGGCGTGGTGGGCCGTGACCGCGCGCCGCGGCGAGGCGAGTGGGCGATGAGGTCCCTCGCACCCGCCGTGTTGTCGCTGGCCGCGCTGCTGCTCGCCGCCTGCGCGACGCGGCCGGTCAATCCGCCGCTGGCGCAATTCGATCGCCAGTACGGGTACCGGGTGTCGAATTGGCAGGTCGAGCGCGGCGACCCGGGGTTCGGCCTGGTGGTCGCGATGTCGGGCGGCGGCACGCGCGCGGCGGCGTTCTCGTTCGGGATCCTCGAGGAATTGAAGCGCACCGCGGTACCCTCGCCCCGGGGCACCGCGCCCCTGCTCGACAAGGTGAATTTCGTCACCGGCGTTTCCGGCGGCAGCTTCACGGCGCTCGCCTACGCGCTTCACGGGGACCGGCTTTTCGACGAGTACGAGCGGCGCTTCCTCAAGCGCGACGTGCAGGGCGACCTGGCCGCGATGATGCTGAACCCGACGACGTGGCCGACGATCCTGGGCGGCAGCTTCACCCGCAGCGACATGGCCGCCGAGTACTACGACCGGATCCTGTTCGAGGGCGCCACGTTCGGGGACCTGCGCAGTCGCGGCGGCCCCTTCGTGAACGTGGCCGCGACCGAAGTCACCACCGGGGCGCGGATCACCTTCAACCAGAACACCTTCGACCTGCTCTGTTCGGATCTGAGCCGCGTGCCTCTCGCCCGTGCGGCGGCGGCCTCGTCGGCGGTACCCGTCGTGTTCGCCCCGGTCGGGTTCGACAACTACGCGGGAACCTGCGGATTCGACCTGCGCGAAAACATGGTCCGGGCGTTCGGCTCGGACGTGGCGAACGCGAAGTCGGGCCGGGCAAGCCTGCGCGACCGCGAGCTGGCCGCCCTCCAGGACGGCGAGGCGCACCGCTACCTGCACCTGGTCGACGGCGGCCTCTCCGACAACGTGGGCCTGCGCACGGTGCTCGAAGGCCTGGAGGTCGCGATGGCGAGCGAACGCTTCCGGGCCCTCACGGGGTTCGACAAGCTGCGGCGCTTCGCCGTGATCTCCGTCAACTCGCTGGCCGCCACCGAAATCGAATGGGGCAGGCACGAGGCGCCGCCCGACGTGCTTTCCCTCCTGGTGCGCGCAGCGGGGGTCCCGATCGACCGCTACAGCTACGAGCAGGTCGAGCTGCTTCGCGATTTCGTGGGCGCGATGCGGCGCATCCAGGGCCCCGACGGCCAGCCGCTCGCGATCGATTTCTACGCGATCGACATCAACTTCGACGCCATCGAGGATGCCGCGGAGAAGCGGTACTTCCGCAACCTGCCGACCAGTTTCGTCCTGAACGACGAGCAGGTCGACCGCTTGCGCGCCATGGCCGGGCGGCTGCTGCGCCAATCGACCGAGTACCAGCGCCTGCTGCGCGATCTCGGCGCTTCCGCGAAGGCGGACTAGCCCCCGGTCCGCCGCGGCGGCGAAAGCAGTTCGTCGAGCTCCCGGTCCTTGTCCGCCCACATCTCCGCGATCCACGCCTGCACGCCCGAGCGGAACTCGGGGCCATTCGCCTTTTCACCGCCAGCGAGGTTCGGCGGAATCGGGCGCGAGCGCACGCGGACCACGACTTCCTCCATCCGGCCGCACATCAGGTCCCAGAAGGTGGGCGTGCCGCGCGGATAGGCGATGGTCACGTCGAGCAGGGCCTCGAAGTCCTCGCCCATGGTGGCGAGCGCCACGGCCATGCCGCCGGCGCGGGGCTTGAGCAGGTGCCTGTACGGGGAGCCCTGGCGGGCGTGCTTCGCCTTCGTGAAGCGCGTGCCCTCGACGAAGTTGATGACCGAGGTGGGGATCAGCTTGAACTTCTCGCAGGCGATGCGCGTGGTCTCGAGGTCGCTGCGGCCGCCCTTCTTGCCGCGCTTCATGAAGGGGAAGTCGAGCGCCCACCACGCCAGGCCGATCACCGGCACCCAGATGAGCTCGGCCTTGAGGAAGAACTTGAGGAAGGGAATGCGGCCGCGGAAGGTGCGCTGCAGCACGAGGATGTCGGCCCAGGTCTGGTGATTGGCGCTCACCAGGTACCAGCCCTGGCGGTGCAGGCCGTCCAGCCCCTGCACGTCCCAGCGCGTGTTCCCCACCGCGGCGATGATGAGGTCGTTGAACGCCACCCACTGGATCGCGATGGCGGTGAGGGCCCGGTCGCAGATGCGGCGCACCGGGCGTGCCGGGACGACGAGCTTCACGAGCGCGAATGGGATCATCGCCGCGAAGATCACGACGACGTTGAGGCCGACGGCGAAGGAGGCGACGGCCCCCTTGAGCGATTGGACGATTCTCATGGCCGCCCAGTGTCGCCGAGAGCGGGCCTTCGCGGGGATGAGGCAGGTCAAGGGCGGGGAATATATTTGCGCCCTCGCCCCGCCCCGGGGCCGTTGTGGCACGATGGCCGCCGCGGCCCGAACAACGCCCCGGAGGATTCCGATGGAACAGAAATACGCAGCCCCCGTCGACGCGGTCTTCGCCCTGCTCACGGACCCGAAATTCCTCGAAGCCCGGTGCCTCGCGCTGGGCGAGCTCGAGGCGAAGGTGAAGGCGAAGAAATCCGGCAAGGGCGTGGCCCTTTCCATGACGCGGCGCGTGAAGCGGGAGATGCCCGGCCTCGTGGCCAAGGTGCTGCCCTCGGAATCCGATATCCGGTTCGACGAGACCTGGAAACCCGATGGCGACGGCTGGGCCGGCACGCTCGACATGACGGTCGCCGGCGCGCCGGTCACGATCGCGGCGGAGTTCTCGCTGCAGCCCTCGGGCAAGGGGTCCGTCTACCGGATCGCGCACGTGGCCCGGTGCCCGATCCCGCTCGTGGGCGGTGCGGTGGCCAAGTTCTCGCAGGGGCAGGTGGAGGACGGCTGCGCCGCGGAGTTCAAGTACACCGCGGACCACCTCAAGAAGAAGAAATAGCGGGGGCCGCCGGCCTCACGCCGCGCACATCGCGACGGGCCGGGCGTCCTCGAGTTCCTCGTCGAGGAGGCCATGGAACGCCTGCGCGCCGTCCCGCATGCCGTCCCAGGCCGCGAAGGGCAGCGCGAGGCCGTGCTGGCGCAGCTTCAGGCAGAACTCGAAGTCGCAGGCTTCCGGGCACGCGCGCCGCGCCGGCACGTAGTCCGCGTTGGCGGCGATCCGCTCCTCCGGCGTATGCGACAGGCGAACGCCCCCCGCGTCGTAGACGACCCGGTGGATGGCCCCGTCGCGCCCCAGGTAGACGTGCCAGGTGTGCAGTTCCGCCGTGACGCCCAGCACCAGCGTCCGCGGCGCCGGGTCGGCGAGGTCCATGCCCGTGATCACGTCCGCGACCAGCGGCGAGTCGGACTTGAGCAGCTTGAGTTCCTTGGGCGTCATGGGCGGGCGATCTCCTGAAGCTACGCTACGCCATGCCGCCCGGGGCGGAAGCGGGAAAAGAGACGGATTCGGACCCCAATTCGACGGCCGGCCAGGCGGCATGCCCGTCACGGCGGCACCCACGTGCACGTTTCGGGCGCAGACCCTTCGGCTACCCGGCAACGACCCTCGCCATTCAACGCACCTCCATCACCAGTGTCCTTCCGCAAGCCTTCACGTACTTTCGTATCGTCGCAACGGAAGGGGAGTGCTTGCCCGGGGAGGGGCGGGGGGGGGGGGGCGGGGGCCTGAGTGCCCATTCTTTCCGCGACTTGGCCGGTGAGGCCCCTCGAGCCGCGTCGGCAGGCGGGGGGGTCGGGTGCGCACGCTTCATCTCCTTGATTCGTTGCCGCGCGATTTGCAGTTCCCGCCTCGGCGTACGCTCGGACTTCTTGATGAATCCATGGAGCATGACGATTCGCTTGCCGACGGGCGCGCAGTAGAACACTCGTGCGATTCCTTCGGCCGCCTTGAGGCGCAGTTCGAAAAGACCATCGCCGAACGCCTTGGTGTGCGGCGCTCCGAGATTCGGTCCTACCGCGACCATCCTCCGGGTCAGCACCACGTAACGCGCAGCCAAGCCGTCGGGCAAACCGAGAATCGCTTCCTGCACCGCCCCGCTGTAGTACGAGATGACGAAGTCCACGGGCGGCTAGTAACAAATATGTTATCACGACCGCGCGCAAGTCGGCGCGATCGGCTCGGAAGGGATAAAGGGCGAATCCAGTTTCCCGGATCCGCCCTTCGGTATCCCTCGAGAATCCCCGTGGGCTCCTACCCGATATCGAACTTCACGCCCTGCGCGAGCGGCAACGCACCGGAAAAGTTGATCGTGTTCGTCGCGCGCCGCATGTAGGCCTTCCACGAATCGCTGCCGGATTCGCGCCCGCCGCCCGTTTCCTTCTCGCCCCCGAAGGCGCCGCCGATCTCCGCGCCCGAGGGGCCGATGTTCACGTTGGCGATGCCGCAATCGCTGCCGGCCGCGGACACGAAGCGCTCGGCTTCCCCCAGGTCGCGGGTGAAGATGCTGGAGGCGAGGCCCTGCGGCACGTCGTTCTGGATGGCCACCGCCTCGTCGAAGTCGCGGTAGGGGATCACGTGCAGGATCGGGGCGAAGGTCTCGTGGCGGGTGACCTCGCCGGCTTCGCCCCATTCGCAGATCGCGGGTTCCGCGTAGAAGGCGTCGTTCGCCCCGGCGAAATCGCGCCGCGCGCCGCCCGTGACGGCCGCCCCCTGGGAACGTGACGTGGCGAGTGCTCCCTGCATCGCGTCGAAGGCCATGCCGTCGATGAGCGGGCCCACGAGCGTGCCGGCATCGAGCGGGTTGCCGACGGGAAGGCTCGCGTAGGCGCGCTTGAGCCGCGCGAGCAGTTCGTCGCGCAGCGACGCGTGCACGATGAGCCGGCGCAGCGTCGTGCAGCGCTGGCCCGCGGTGCCGACGGCGGAGAAGGCGATGCCGCGCACGGCGAGATCCAGGTCCGCGCTCGGGGCGACGATCGCGGCGTTGTTGCCGCCGAGTTCGAGGATCGTGCGCCCGAAGCGCGCCGCCACGCGGGGCGCCACGAGCCGGCCCATGCGCGTGCTGCCCGTGGCGCTCACGAGCGGGACGCGCGGGTGGTCCGCGAGCGCCTCGCCGGCCGGCGCGGCGCCGATGACGAGATCGCCGATGTCCTGCGGCAGTTCCGGGAACCCGGCGAGCGTCGACTTCCAGATCGCGTGGCAGCACAGGGCCGTGAGGAGGGCCTTTTCGGAGGGCTTCCACACGACGGCATCGCCGCACACGAACGCGAGCGCCGCGTTCCAGCCCCATACCGCCGCCGGGAAGTTGAACGCGGTGACGACGCCCACGACGCCCAGCGGGTGCCACGTCTCCATCATGCGATGGCCGGGGCGCTCGGAGGCGATGGTGAGGCCGTGGAGCTGGCGCGAGAGGCCGACCGCGAAATCGCAGATGTCGATGATCTCCTGCACCTCGCCCAGGCCCTCGGAGCGGATCTTGCCGGCCTCCAGGGTGACGATCTCGCCGAGCGCCGCCTTGTGCGCGCGCAGCCGCTCGCCGAATGCGCGGACGACTTCGCCGCGGCGCGGCGCCGGCACGAGGCGCCAGGCGAGGAAGGCCGCGTGGGCGCGCTCGACGGCCGCCGCGACCTCCGTCGGGGACTGCGCCTTCAGCCGCGCGATCGCCTCGCCCGTGACGGGCGTGCGAACGACGAGGTCGCCGCCCTCGAGCGCCGACAGGTCGACGCCGAGGGATTTCGCGAGCGTGCGGGCGCGCTCAGGCAGCGTGCCGGGCGGGGGAAGCGTCATTCGCGGACTCCGAGTGGTTGTTGCCTTCGCCCGCATAGTGCCTGCCGAAGCGGTTGGCGAGGAAGTCCCCGAGGGATGCCTGCTCCTGGCGCACGAAGCCCTTCGCGGGGAGCTTGCCGTCCCGGTGCAGGTCCACCATCGCGCAGATGCCCGCGGCGGTGGTGAGCTGGATGGCCGAGAGGAGCTTGCCGTGCACGCGGCCGGCGTACACCTTGCGCACGAAGGTCTCCTGCGTGAGGCGCCCGCCCTTCCAGCCCGTGACGGTCACGAAGACGAGCACCACGTCCTGCGTGGTCATGGGGATGGCGGCCTCGAAGACGTCCTTGAGCACGCCGCGGTTCTGCGCGAGGCGCAGGTCGCGCACGAGCATCTTCACGATGTCGCGGTGGCCGGGGTAGCGCACCGTCTTGTAGTCGAGGTTCTCGACCCGGCCGGCGAGCGTCTCGCAGAGCGTGCCCAGGCCGCCGGAGGTGTTGAAGGCCTCGTACTGCACGCCGTCCAGCGAGAACTCCTCCACCTGCTCGAGCGCGGGCACCTCGCGCTGCACGCCGTCGAAGATGGCCTCGCACGGGTTGCAGTACTCGTTGATGAGGCCGTCGGTGCTCCAGGTGAGGTTGTACTTGAGCGCATTGCTCGGGAAGATCGGCAGGGCTCCCACGCGCATGCGCACGTCGCGCAGCTTGTCGAAACCCTGCGCGGCGCCGTGCGCGGCGATGGAGATGAAGCCGGGGGCGAGGCCGCACTGCGGGACGAACGCGGTCCGCGCGCCTTCCGCCAGCCGCTTCACGACGCGCGTGGATTCCACGTCCTCGGTGAGGTCGAAATAGTGCACGCCGGCCTCGAGCGCGGCGCGCGCGACGGTGGGCGTCAGGTAGTACGGGCAGGCCGAGATCACCGCGTGGTGCCCGGCGAGCACCGGGGCGAGCGCCGACACGTCGCCGATCTCGCACGCCACGGTGCGAAGCCCCTGCGCCGCGAAGGCCTCGAGCCGGGCCGCATCCTGCTCGACGATCGTCACCTCGTAATCGCCCGTGGGCGCGAGGAGTGCCACGATGGCCTCGCCGATCTTCCCCGCGCCCGCCAGCACCACTTTCGTCTTGGCCATGGTCATGCCCTCGATGTCGAAGGGCGGACTGTACCCGCTGGCCTTGTCGGTTTGTAGCCTCGAAAACGACGCAATATCGGCAGCGATACGTCATAATGACGACATGAAGCGACGAACCGTAGCCTTGGACGACTCCGACAAGCGCCTCCTCGCCCTGCTGCGGGAGGACGCGCGCCTTTCCACGGCGGAACTCGCCCGCCGGCTCGGCCTCGCGCGCACGACGGTCGTCGAACGAGTCAATCGCCTTGCGAATCGTGGGGTCATTTCAGGCTTCACGGTGCGCATGAACCCGCGCTACGAAGCGCGCCTGCTGCGGGTTCACGTGCTGCTGGACGTGGACCCGAAGAAGGGCGAATCGGTCGTGGCGGCCCTCAAGGCGATGCCGCAGGTGAAGGCGGTTCACGCCATCAGCGGCGCCTTCGACAGCCTGGCGTTCGTCGAAGGCGAGACGACGGAGGAGATCGACGGGGTGCTCGATGCCATCGGGCAGGTTCCCGGCGTCGGGAAAACCCAGAGCTCGCTCGTGCTCTCGGTCAAGTTCGACCGTCAATAGGGTCCCGCGCCCGTTGATTTTCTGATCTTCGTCAAACCCGCTCCCGCCTTGGACTCTAGCCTCGTCAGTCTGGAGGCATGACATGTACGCGGCGAGAATCAGCGAGGTGATGGACCGGAAGCGGCGGATCGTGGCCGCGCGGGATACGTCCGTCTCGCGGGCCGCGAAGCTCATGGCCAAGAAGAACGTGGGCGCGATCATGGTCGTCGACGACAAGCGCCTGGTCGGCATCTTCACGGAGCGCGACGCCGTGTTCCGCGTGATCGCCGAGGGGCGCGACCCGCGCGCCACGCGCCTGGACGAGGTGATGACGCCCCAGCCGGCGACCGTCACGCCCGACGAGACTTTCGGCAAGGCGCTGCTGCTGATGTACGAGGGCGGGTTCCGGCATGTCCCCGTGGTGAAGAACGGCGAGCCCGTGGGGATCGTCTCTTCGCGCAGCGCGCTGGATCCGGACATGGAGGAGTTCGTGTCCGAGGCGCAACGGCGGATACACCTGCGCTAGTGGCGGCAGCGGTGGCCAAGGTGAGGCAAGGCCTTGGAACCGCAGATGAACGCAGATGAACGCAGATGGCTTGTGACATTGATTGCGTCACGTTGACTGCGTGCCTTCCGTAACGGGAAAAGAGCGCTCCATGCCCCCGCGGTGAGGCCCTGTTCGCAGATTCGAAGCTCGGCAATTCCTCACATATCTGCGTTCATCTGCGTTCATCTGCGGTTCCAAAGCCTTACCTGACCCAGGGCGGCAACGCGTCTTTCGCGACGCCATAGCGCTCCACCGCCTTCGCCGCCAGCGCGGGATCGAGAGCCGCCAGCGCCGCCACCGCGATCGCCTGCCGGTCCACCTCGAAGAACCGCCTGAGGTTCGCCCGCGTGTCGCTGCGCCCGAAGCCATCCGTCCCGAGCGCCGTGAAGGGATCCGCGATCCAGGGCCGCACGAGGTCCGCCACCGCGCTCACGTAGTCGCTCGCCGCGATGACCGGCACGCCGGACCTCGGCAACTGCCTCGCGATCCAGGGCACGGGCCCCTTCCCCCGGAGCCGCGTCTCGCGCGATGCGGCCATCGCCTCGCGCCGGAGCTCCGTGAAGCTCGTGACCGAGTACACGTCGGCGGCGACGTTCCAGTCGGACGCCAGCAGTTCCGCCGCCGCGTGCGCCTCACCCAGGATCGTGCCCGCGCCGAGCAGGCGCACCTTCGCGGCGTCCTTCCCGGCCGCCTCACGCACCCGGTGCATGCCGCGCAGGATGCCCTCGCGCGCGCCCTCGGGCATCGAGGGCTGCGCGTAGCTCTCGTTCATCATCGTCACGTAGTAGAAGACGTCCTCGCGTTCCTTGAGCATGCGGCGCATGCCGTCCTCGAGGATCACCGCGAGCTCGTAGGCGTATGCCGGGTCGTACGAGCGGCAGTTGGGGATGGTGGAGGCGATGAGGTGGCTCGTGCCGTCCTGGTGCTGCAACCCCTCGCCGGATAGCGTGGTGCGCCCCGCCGTCGCCCCCAGCAGGAAGCCGCGCGAGCGCGAATCCGCCGCCGCCCAGATGGCGTCGCCCACCCGCTGGAAGCCGAACATCGAGTAGTAGATGTACATCGGCAGCATGGCGACGCCGTGCGCGCTGTAGCTCGTCGCCGCGGCCACCCACGAGGCGATGGCGCCGGCCTCGTTGATGCCCTCCTCGAGGATCTGGCCGTCCACGGCCTCCTTGTAGAAGCTCAGCTGGTCGCGGTCCTCGGGCTGGTAGAGCTGGCCGAGCGGCGAATAGATGCCCACCTGCCGGAAGAGATCCGCCATGCCGAAGGTGCGCGCCTCGTCGGCGATGATGGGCACGATGCGACGGCCGAGCGCCGGGTCGCGCAGGAGCGCGCCCACCATGCGCACGAAGGCGACCGTGGTCGACATCTCCTTGCCCGCGGCCTCGAGCGCGAACTTCGCGAACGCGCCCGCCGCGGGTGTCTCGAGCGCCGGGGCCAGCGCGCGGCGATGCGGCAGGTAGCCCCCGAGTTTCTCGCGGCGCGCGTGCAGGTACTGCATCTCGGGCGAATCGCGCGCGGGGCGGAAGTACTCGCAGCCTTCCACCTGCGCGTCCGTGAGCGGCAGCGAAAAGCGCTCGCGGAAGGCGGCGAGCTCCTCGGTATCGAGCTTCTTCTGCTGGTGCGTCGTCATGCGCCCCTGCCCCGCCGTGCCCATGCCGTAGCCCTTCTTCGTCTGGGCGAGGATCACCGTGGGCTGCCCGGTGTGGCGGGCGGCGTGCCAGTACGCGGAGAAGACCTTCACCGGGTCGTGGCCGCCGCGGCGCAGGCGGTCGATGTCGTCGTCGGAAAGGTGCGCGACCAGCTGCTGCAACTCGGGGTACTTGTTGAAGAAATGCTCGCGGTTGAAGCGCCCGTCGGTGGCCGCGTAGGTCTGGAATTCGCCGTCGACCGTCTCCGCGAAGCGCTTCTCGAGGAGCTGGTTCACGTCGCGGGCGAAGAGCGGATCCCAGTCGCCGCCCCACAGGACCTTGAGCACGTTCCACCCGGCGCCCGCGAAGAGGCCTTCCAGCTCCTGGATGATGGAGCCGTTGCCCCGCACCGGGCCGTCGAGACGCTGCAGGTTGCAGTTCACCACGAGCACCAGGTTGTCGAGCCGCTCGCGCGCCGCCAGGGCGAGGCCGGCGAGGGATTCGGGCTCGTCCATCTCGCCGTCGCCCACGAACGACCACACCTTGCGCCCGGCCGTGTCCGCGAGGCCGCGGTTGGCGAGGTAGCGCATGAAGCGCGCCTGGAAGATGGCGAAGAGCGGCCCCAACCCCATCGAGCCCGTGGGGAACTGCCAGAAATCCGGCATGAGCCACGGATGCGGATAGGACGAGAGCCCGCCGCCGCCCGTCTCGCGCCGGTAGCGGTCGAGGTTCTCCGCCTCCAGGCGCCCCTCGAGGAACGCGCGGGCGTAGACGCCGGGCGCGGAGTGCGGCTGGAAGTAGACGATGTCCGCCGCGGGGCCGGCGCGGAAGAAGTGGTTGAAGCCGACCTCGAAAAGATCGGCGGCGGAGGCGTAGCTCGCGATGTGGCCTCCCAGCTCCCCGGAGGCGCGGTTGGCGCGAACGACCATCGCGAGGGCGTTCCAGCGCACCAGCGCCGAGATGCGCGATTCCATCTCGAGGTTGCCCTGGAAGGGCGGCTGGTCCGCGAGGCCGATGGTGTTCACGTACGGCGTCGAGAGGACCGAGGGCAGCGGGACGCGGCGGACGCGGGCGTGCTGGAGGAGGCGCCTCAGGAGGAAAGTGGCGCGGTCCTTGCCCTCCTCGGCGATGAGCGCGTCGAGGGCTTCGATCCACTCGCTCGTTTCGAGGGGATCGGTGTCGCGGTCCTCGGGAGGCGTGGGGGGTCGGTCAGTGCTCATGGATGCCAAAATCTTCGGAAACGCCGATGAACGCCGATAGATGCCCGCCGATGAACGCCGATGGATTCCGCTTCAGATCGAAATGTCTGCATTCGAAGATGAACGTTGTCACGAGGCTTCCGATCGCGAGCCAGTCCGGATTCTATCGGCGTTCATCGGCGTGACATCGGCGTTCATCGGCGTTCCAAAGAATTGCGCCGGCATCACTCCCCCCACCGCTTACTTCTTCGACGCCGCCGCCCGCAGCGCATCGATCGTCGTGTTCGGCGTGATGGCCTGCGGATCGACCCGGATCTCGATCACCGCCGGCTTCCCCGAAGCCACGCACCGTTCGAAGGCCGCCTCGAACTGCGAGGTCTCCTCCACGATCTCACCCGCGCAGCCGAAAGCGCGCGCATAGGCCGCGAAGTGCGGATTGCGCAGATCCGTCCCGTGCACGCGCCCGGGGTAATTCTTCTCCTGGTGCATCCGGATCGTGCCGTACATGCCGTTGTTCACCACGATCACGATGATGGCCGCGTCGTACTGCACGGCGGTGGCGAGTTCCTGACCCGCCATGAGGAAGCAGCCGTCGCCCGCGAAGGCGACCACGACGCGCCCGGGCTGCGCGATCTTCGCCGCGATGGCCGCGGGCACGCCGTAGCCCATCGCGCCGGAGGTGGGCGCGAGCTGCGTGCGAAAGCCCGGATAGCGGTAGAAGCGGTGCGGCCACACGGTGTAGTTGCCGGCGCCGTTGGCGATGATGGCGTCCTCGGGCAGGTTGCTCGAGAGCCACTCCATCACGTCCCACATCTGCACCTTGCCCGGCGTCTCGCGGCGCGCGGTCCACGCGAGGAAATCCGCGCGGGCCTCCCCGACGCTCGCCTGCCACGCCGAGGCGTCCACGGGCGCCATCGCCGCGGCGTGGCGCGCGAAGCGCGTCATCGAAGCCTGGATCGGGATCTCGGGCTGGTAGACGCGGCCGAGCTCCTCGCCGCTCGCGAGCACGTGCACGAGCTTCTGCCGCGGCACGGGCGAATCCAGCAGCGTGTAGCCGCTCGTGGTCATCTCGCCCAGGCGCGGGCCGATGGCGAGCAGCACGTCCGCGGTGCGGATCCTTTCCGCGAGGATCGGGTTCACGCCCACGCCGACGTCGCCCACGTAATTCGGCAGGCGGTTGTCGTAGAGATCCTGGAAGCGGAAGGCGCAGGTGACCGGCAGGTGGTTTTCCTCGACGAAGGTGCGGATGTCCGCGCAGGCGTCGGCCGTCCAGCCGCTGCCGCCCAGGATGGCGAGCGGGCGCCGGGCGCCGGCGAGCAGCTCGCGCAGGCGTTCCATCTCGCTTTCGCCCGGGTCCGTGTAGGCGGGCTGGTAGGGACGCGCGTCGGCGACGTCCACGACGTGCGTGAGCATGTCCTCGGGCAGCGCGAGCACCACGGGGCCGCGCCGGCCGGACATCGCCACGCTGAAGGCGCGCGCGACGTACTCGGGGATGCGCTCGGCGCTGTCGATGCGCGCGGTCCACTTGGCGAGCGGGGCGAACATCGTGTGGAAGTCGACCTCCTGGAAGGCCTCGCGGTCGCGGAAATCCGAGCCCACGTCGCCCACGAAGAGGATCATCGGCGTGGAATCCTGGAACGCCGTGTGCACGCCCACCGAGGCCTGCGTGGCGCCGGGCCCGCGCGTCACGAAGCAGATGCCGGGGCGGCCCGTGAGCTTCGCGTGCGCCTCGGCCATGTTGGCCGCGCCGGATTCGTGGCGGCAGACGACGAGCTTGAGGGCTTCGCGGTGCTCGTAGAGCCCGTCGAGCACGGCGAGGAAGCTCTCGCCGGGCACGCAGAACGCGAGGTCCGTGCCGTGCAGGCGCAGCTGGTCCGCGAGGATGCGTCCGCCTTCGCGTGCGCTCACAGCTGCCTCGCCACGAAGCCGCGCTTCCTGAGCATCTCGACGAGCCCCTTCGGCCCGGCCAGGTGGAGCGCGCCGACGGCGACGAAGTGGCGCTCCTTCGATTCGAGCAGCATGCGGCCGATCTTCCCGGCCATCGCGTCGTGGCGCGACCAGATGAACTTCTCCTCGATCGCCGCCGCGCCGGGGATGGTGTCGTTGTACTTGCGCGCCACCTCCAGCAGCAGCGCCGGGTCGCCCGCCTGCCAGGCGTTCACCATGCCGGTGATCTGTTCGCGCACCAGCCCGCTTTCGAGCGCGTTCAGCGTGCCCTCGAGCGAGGCGAGCGCCTCGGCCGGCGTGAGGGATTCGATCACGGCCGTCTGCGCGTCGCCGCCCTCGATCTCGACGAGCGTCTTGCCCTGCTCCTTCGCGCGCTTGATGAGGTGCAGGTCCACGCCGTACTGCGGCAGGTAGCCGATCTTGCTCCATTCGGCGAAGGCGAGCAGCGTACCGGCCATGAAAGGCTTGAGCATCGCGACCTGCGGCTCGGGCAGGCCCAGGCGCGCGGCCTGCTTCTGGACGCGATCCCAGGTGGCCTTGGGCACCGCCTTGTCCAGGGTGGCCGGCGGCTCGTAGACCATCACCTTCGCGCTGCGCGTCATCGCCGCCGTGTCGGTGATGTCCGCCTCGACGGCGATCACCTTCGATTCGGCGAAGGCCTTGTCGACCGCGGCGGGCAGCGGGAAGAAACCCGGCTTGCCGGCGTGCACGGTGCCGTAGAGGTAGATGCGGTTGGTGAGCGAGGCCACTTCCCAGAGGTACAGCCGGGCGGCGGGGGTCGTGGGGGCGGGCGCGGCCGGCGCTTGCGCGAGGACGGGCAAGGCGAGGCAGGCGGCGAACGCGGCAACGGCTTGGCGGATCAATCGAGGCTCCAGTGGGGGGATCGAAGTCGATTCTACCCTCCGGCGCACCCTGTTCGGGGCGAGCAATTGCTGTCACAATTTCGTCACAAAACCAAACCGCCACGAGAGGAACTTCTCCATGCAAGCCATCGTCCGCGCGGCCGCGCTCGCCGCCGCCCTCATCCTTCCGTTCGCCGCGTCCGCCCAGGATTGCAAGAGCCGCGGCGACCTGGACCCGATGTACTGCGACGAGAACGGCGACCTCGTCGCCGACACCCCGAAGGACGCGAAGAAACTCAAGACCCCGAACACGATCGTCTTCACCTACACGCCGGTGGAAGACCCCGCGGTCTACGAAAAGGTCTTCAAGCCCTTCACCGACCACCTGGCCCAGTGCATGGCCAAGAAGGTCGTGTTCTACCAGGTGCAGTCGAACGCCGCCGAGATCGAGGCGATGCGCTCCGGCCGCCTGCACGTGGGCGGCTTCTCGACGGGCCCGACGGCCTTCGCCGTCAACATCGCCGGCGCCGTGCCCTTCGCGATCAAGGGCTACGAGAAGGATTTCCAGGGCTACAACCTCATCGTCATCGTGAAGAAGTCGAGCCCCTTCCAGAAGCTCGCGGACCTGAAGGGCAAGAAGCTCGCGCACACCTCGCCGTCGTCCAACTCGGGACACATGGCGCCCATGGCCCTCTTCCCGAAGGAAGGCCTCACCCCGGAGAAGGACTACAAGATCGTCTTCTCGGGCAAGCACGACCAGTCGGTGCTCGGGGTGAATTCCGGCGACTACGACGCGGCCGCGGTCGCCTCGGACGTCTTCCACCGCATGGCCACCCGCGGCCAGGTGAAGGAGGACGATTTCCGCGTCATCTACCGCAGCGCCAAGTTCCCGACCTCGTCCTTCGCCTACGCGCACGACCTGGAGCCCGCATTCCGCGACAGGTTGCTCAAGTGCTTCTACGACTTCCGCTACACGGACGAGATGAAGAAGGCGTTCGACGGCGCGGACCGCTTCTACCCCATCAATTTCAAGGAGCACTGGGCGGTCGTGCGCCAGGTGGCCGAGGGCGGCGGCGAGAAGTTCAACAGCGAGGCCTACGCCAAGGAAAGCAAGCGCGAGGAAGAAGCCCGCAAGAAGGCCGCCGAAGCGAAGAAGAAATAGCGCAGGCATGATGGCTCGCCCCCTCGCCGCGGCGGCGCTCGCCGCCGCGGCACTTCCGGCATTCCCGCAGGATGGATGCCCGCACCGCGGCGAGCTCGACACGCCCTACTGCGACGCGGACGGCGACCTCCTCGCCGACCCGCCGCGCGATCCGGCGAAATTCCGCAATCCCGGCACGATCTTCTTCACCAATTCCCCCCACGACGATCCTGCCGCCTACCGCAAGCTGATGCAGCCGTTCGTCGACCACCTGGGCGCCTGCACGGGTCGCAGGATGCGCTACTTCGACGTGCATTCGAGCACCGCCGCCATCGAGGCGATGCGGGCCGGCCGGATGCACGTCGGCTCGATGTCCTCGGGCGACATGGCCTTCGCCGTGAACGTCGCGGGCGCGAAGCCCCTGGGCATCCGCGGCGACGCCGCGGGCCCGCAGGGCTACCAACTCTGGGTGATCGTGCGCAAGGCGAGCCCGTTCCGCGATCTCCGGGACCTGAAGGGCAAGCGCGTGGCCCACACCGCGCCGTCCTCCAACTCCGGCAACCTCGCCCCGCGTGCCCTCTTCGCCGCGGAGGGCCTGGTGCCCGACAGGGACTACAAGCCGATCTTCTCCGGCAAGCACGAGAACTCCATCCTGGGCGTCGCCGCCGGCGACTACGACGCCGCGCCCATCGCCCACGACATCCTCGTGCGCATGGCCGATCGCGGCGTGGTGAAGATGGACGACTTGCGGATCATCTGGAAAAGCGCCCCCTTCCCGCCCGGCGGGCTTTCCATGGCCCACGATCTCGCGCCCGCCCTGGCGAGGAAGATCCGGGATTGCACCCAGGCGTTCCGCTTCCCGCCCGGGATGCGCGAGGGCTTCCAGGGCGCCGACCGGTGGCTGCCCGTCGACTACCGCAAGGACTGGGAACTCGTGCGCAAGGTGGCCCGGGAAAGCGGCCAGGGCTTCGACCGAGCCGCATACGACCGGCAGAAGGCCGGAGAAGAAAAGGCGAGGAAATGAGCACTGCCCTGTCCGTCCGCGGCCTGGTGAAGGAATACGTCCGCGGCAAGAAGGTCCTCGACGGCATCACCCTCGACTTCGCGGCCTCCGGCCTCACGGCCGTCATCGGCCCTTCCGGCACGGGCAAGTCCACGCTGCTGCGCTGCGTGAACCGGCTCGTGGAGCCCACGGCCGGCGAAATCCACTTCGGGGGCCGCGACATCGCCCCGCTCAAGGGCCGGGCCCTGCGCGAGGCGCGCCGCGAGATCGGCATGGTCTTCCAGGAATACAACCTCGTCGAGCGCCTCTCCGTGATGGAGAACCTCCTCTCGGGCCGGCTGGGCTACACGCCCGCCTTCAAGGCGTGGCTGCGGCGCTTCCCGCAGGAAGACATCGACCGCGCCTTCGCGCTTCTCGACCAGGTGGGCCTGGGCAGCTTCGCCAACCAGCGGGCCGACGCGCTCTCCGGCGGCCAGCGCCAGCGCGTGGGCATCGCCCGCGCCGTGATGCAGCGCCCGAAGCTCCTGCTCGCCGACGAGCCGACCTCATCCCTCGACCCCAAGACGTCCGTCGAGATCATGGGGATCATGCGCGACCTCGGCCGCGAGCACGGCATCCCGGTCATCGTGAACATGCACGACGTGGAGCTCGCCAAGCGCTTCGCCGACCGCATCGTGGGCATGTCCGGCGGCAAGATCGTCTACGACGGGCCCGCCGACGGCCTCACGGACGACGTGCTCAAGACGATCTACGGCGGCGAATCCTGGCTGGCCCCGTGAACGCGCACGAACGCCGCCTCGCCTTTCCGCCCAACTGGTGGGCGCGCATCGGCTGGCTGGTCCTCGCCGCCTACGTGGTCTACGCGCTCGGCCGGCTCGACTTCAGCTGGGATCGCTTCGTCACCGGCCTGGACAACGGCGCGCGCTTCATCGGCCGCATGCTGCCGCCCGCCATCGCGCAGCCCGACTCGCTCGCCAAGGGGCTCATCGAGTCGCTCGAGATCGCGATCCTCGCCTCGTCGATGGGCATCGTCCTGTCGCTGCCCATCGGGCTATTCGCCGCGCGGAACCTCATGCCGGTGTGGGCCACCTGGCCGGCCCGCGCGATCATCGCCGCGGCGCGGTCCTTCCATCCGGTCATCGTCGCCATCATCTTCGTGAAGGCCGTGGGCTTCGGGGCCCTGGCGGGCATCTGCGCCCTCGTCGTCGCCTCCATCGGGTTCATCGGCAAGCTCTTCGCCGAGGCCATCGAGGAGATCTCCCTCAAGCAGGTGGAGGCCGTGCGGGCCACCGGCGCCTCGTTCATGAACGTGATCCTCTTCGGCGTGCTGCCGCAGGTGTTCGGCCGGTTCATCGGCTTCGCCACCTACCAGCTCGATTCCAACCTGCGCAACTCCACGATGGTCGGCATCGTCGGGGCCGGCGGCATCGGCGGCACGCTCTTCTCGGCCTTCCAGCGCTTCGACTACGATTTCGTCGCGGCGATCCTGCTCTCGATCATCGCGATGATCATGGTGGGCGAGGTGCTCGCCACCTGGGTGCGCGGCGTGTTCCTCGAGAAGGGCAAGGTGGAGGATGAATAGCCCGATGAGCCACCGAGCAGGGGCCCGCGGGGGGGGGGGGGGGGGGGGGGGGGGGGGGGGGGGGGCGGGGGGGGGGGGCCGCGGCGCGCCGGGCGCGCGGGAGGCCGCCGCGGCCACCGCCACCCTCGAGGCCCGCACCTGGCGCCGCTTCACGCCGCGCCAGCGGCTCGCGCGCTTCTCGGTCTACCTCACGCTGGCCGTGGCCATCGTCCTGTCGGCGCGCACGGTCGAGGTGATCCCGGAGTTCCTCTACGACGCGCCCGAGCAGATGCAGGACCTCCTGCAGCGCATGTGGCCCATCGCGTGGAGCCACTACCCCAAGGGCGTGCACGAGGCCCTCGTGGAGACGCTGCACATCGCGACGCTGGGCACCCTCTTCGCGCTGGTGATGGCGCTGCCCGTGGGGCTCATGGCGGCGAACAACGTGGTGCCCAGCCGCGCCGTGAACTACCTCGCCAAGCTGGTGCTGGTGTCGAGCCGCTCGGTGAATTCGCTCGTGTGGGCCCTGCTCTTCGTGGCGGTCTTCGGCCCCGGCGCCCTCGCGGGCACGCTCGCCATCGCCTTCCGCTCCGTGGGCTTCGTGGGCAAGCTCTTCGGCGAGGCGCTGGAGGAATCGAACCGCGGCACGATCGAGGCGCTGGAGGCCACCGGCGCCCCGTGGAGCTCGCGCCTCGCCTGGGGCTACTGGCCGCAGGTGAAGCCGGCCTTCTGGTCCATCGCGCTGTTCCGCTGGGACATCAACGTGCGCGAATCCGCCGTGCTGGGCCTGGTCGGCGCCGGCGGCATCGGCATGGCGCTCGACACCGCGCTCAACCTCTTCCAGTGGGACCGCGTCGCCATGGTCCTCTTCTCGATCTTCTCCGTGGTCGTCATCGCCGAGATCATCGTCACGCAGATCCGCAAGCGAATCCTCTAGGGGAAGCCATGCAAGTCGGCATCGTCGGGCTGGGCAGGATGGGCGGCAACATCGCGCGGCGCCTGTGCCGCGCCGGCATCCACGTGGTGGGCTACGACGCGAACCCGGCCATGGCCGAGCCGCTCGCCGGCGAGCCGGGCTTCCAGCCGGCCTTCTCCATCGACGCGATGCTCCTCGCCCTGAAGGGCCCGCGCATCGTGTGGTGCATGCTGCCCGCGGGCGCGGAAACCGCGCGGCTCCTCGATCACCTGGCGGCCACGCTGGCCCAGGGCGACCGCGTCGTCGACGGCGCCAACGGCCACTATCGCGTCACCATGGCGCGCGCGCCGCGCTTCGCCGAGCTCGGCATCGGCTTCGTGGACGCCGGCGTCTCCGGTGGCGTCCGGGGGCTGGAAAGCGGCTATTCGCTCATGCTCGGCGGCGCGCAGAAGGACATCGACGCCCTCTGGCGCGTCCTCGAGGCGCTGGCGCCCCGGCCCGGGCAGTGGCTGCGCTGCGGCCCGACCGGCGCGGGACACTACGTGAAGATGATCCACAACGGCGTCGAGTACGGCCTCATGCAGGCCTACGCGGAGGGGTTCGCGCTCCTCGAGGGCCACCCCGACTTCGACCTCGACCTCGACGCGATCGCGGCCACCTGGATGCAGGGAAGCGTCGTGCGCTCGTGGCTGCTCGAGCTCTCGCGCGAATTCCTGGGCGACGCGGCCGCGCTCGAGGCCGCCGCCCCGGTCGTCGCCGATTCGGGCGAGGGCCGGTGGACGGCACAGGAAGCCATCGATCGCGGCATCCCCGCGCCCGTGATCAGCGCCGCGCTGATGCAACGATTCTCGAGCCAGGGGCGCGACGACTTCGCCGCCCGCGTGCTCGCCCTGATGCGAAACCGCTTCGGCGGCCACGCCATCCCGAAGGAGAAGCCATGAAACTCGCCTGCCCCCTCGCCGCTCTCGTCCTCGCCGCGCTCGCCCCGGCCGCCTTCGCACAGGCCTGCCCCAACCGCGGGGAACTGGACGACCTGTACTGCGACGCGAACAAGGACCTGCTCGCCGACCCGCCCACGGATCCGAAGAAGTTCAAGAACCCCTCGACGCTCGTCTTCACCTACACGCCCATCGAGGACCCGGCGGTCTACCAGAACATCTTCAAGGACTTCCTCGAGAAGTTCCAGGCGTGCACGCAGAAGAAGGTCGTCTACTACCAGGTGCAGTCGAACGCCGCGCAGATCGAGGCCATGCGCGCCGGGCGCCTGCACATCGCGGGATTCTCCACGGGCGGCACCGGCTACGCGGTGAACCTCGCGGGCGCCATCCCCTTCGTGGTGAAGGGCGACGCTTCGGGGCCGCGCTCCTACCACCTCGCGCTCATCGTCAAGGCGGACAGCCCGTACCAGAAGCCGGCGGACCTGAAGGGGAAGAAGGTCGCGCACGTCTCGCCTTCCTCCAACTCCGGAAACCTCGCGCCGCGCGCGCTCTTCCCGTCCGTGGGCCTCGTGCCGGACACGGACTACAAGCCGCTTTACTCCGGCAAGCACGACCAGTCGATCCAGGGCGTGGCCGGCGGCGACTACGACGCGGCGGCCGTCGCCGACGACGTGCTCGCGCGCATGGGCAAGCGCGGCGTCGTGAAGGCCGAGGGCTTCCGCAAGCTCTACGTGAGCCCGCCCTTCATCACGTCGTCCTTCGCGCACGCGCACGACCTCGAGCCGGCCCTCGCCGCGAAGATCCGCGAGTGCTTCACGGCGTACAAGTTCACGCCGGAGATGACGAAGGAGTTCAACGGCGACGACCGCTTCTGGGCGGTCGACTACCGGAAGGACTGGGCCGTCGTGCGGCAGGTGGCCGAGGCCACCGGCACGCCGTTCAACCGCGCCGCCTTCGACCGCGAGGCGGCGAAGGAAGCCGAATCGAAGAAGAAGGCGGCCGAAGGCGCGCCCGGGGGGGGGGCCGGGGCCGGCGGGGGGGGCGGGGGCCGCCGGGGGGCCGGGCGCCCCGCCCCCACCGGCCCGGGCCCGGGGCGACCCCCTACTTCACCTGCACGGCCACCAGCCACTGCCCGTTCGAGCAGCGGTTGGACTTCTGCGGCTCGCCCGAGAGCTTCGCCTTCGCGATCGTCGTCGGATAGGTGGATTCGCAGGCCTCGCGCGCGCTCGAGGCCCAGTTGCAGGTGACCTTGTCGCTCGCCACCTCGAGCTTGTCCTTCCAGCAGTACATCGTCCCCGACGCGGGTTCGGCACCGCCGCCGGCGGTCGAGGTCTGGACGGTGGCGCAGGCGGCGAGGAGAACGAGCGGGGCACAGGCGATGAGGGCGATCTTCATGGATTCTCCGATGGTCGAATGGCTCGGGCGCCGCGCGGGATGGGCGGCGCGTTTCTTCGCGGCCCGCGCAAGGACGTCGTACGCGGGCCCTCCCACGACCTATTGCCGCGCGGGGCCGGAATGGTTCCCGGTCCGCACGCGATGGCCGTGGGCGAGGCCGCGATCGCACGGCGAGCGCGCACGCGGGCTGCACGAGTAAGATGCGCGGCCGCCCCTTCCGGATTCACGCGGGAGGGAATCGATTTGTTGCGGTTTGTATCCGGCGTGACGCTCAGGGGCCGTCGGCCAGCCTTCGCAGCGTGTCGCGCCCCATGGCCGCGTGGCGCGGATGGTCGGCGAGGCCGCTGTCGAGCAGCATCACGCCAAAGGCGTACGCCCAGCCGCGGGCGCGCATCCACGTGGCCTCGCTCACGCCGGCGCACGCCGCCAACGCCTCCTCTCGCGCGGCGCGCGCTTCGAACAGGCCCCAGACCGACGCGAGATCCGTCGCGCGATCGCCCGCCGCGAGATCGCTCCAGTCGATGACGCCCGCGAGGCGGCCTTCCGACACGAGCACGTTGCGGGCGTGCAGGTCGCCGTGCAGCCAGCGGTCAGCGTCGTCGATCGGGGCGGCGAGCGCCGATTCCCAGAGCCGGCCCAGCGCCGGCGTAAGGGCGTCGGTGGCGGTGGCAACGCGCGCGGCCCGCGCCTCGACCATGTCCCGCCGTGTGGCGAGGGGCACGCCGCGGACCGGGTTTCGCGGTGCGCCGGGGGGAGCGGGCCGATGCAGCGCCGTGAGGAATCGGCCGAGCGCGCGGGCCTCGCTCGCCGCAGGCGGGGAGAGATCCGCGGTGACGCCGTCGATCCAGGGCACGACGCTCCACGGCCACGGATAGCCGGCGCCGGGACGGCCGCGCCGCACGGGCGCCGGAACGGGCAGCGGCAGCGCCTCGGCGAGGATCGGCAGCCAATCCTGTTCGCGATCGAGCAGCGCGACGGCGGCGGCGCGGCGCGGCAGTCGCACCACGAGCCCGTCGCCCAGGCGGAACATGACGTTGTCCCAGCCTTCGTCCAGGAGCGCGAGCGGGAGCCGCGCGAGATCGGGATGCTGCTCGGCGAGGAGCGCGGCCACGAGCGCCTTGTCGACCGCGACCTCGGCTCGGGGAGTCCCCTGCGACGCGGGCCCGGTCGTCACCGGCGTCACTTCACGTTGGGCGCCCAGAGGCTCTTCACGGGGACGAAGGGGTCCATCGGGATCTCCTCGTAGCGCACCTCGACGATGTCGAGGTCCTGGCGCCCGCCCGGCGTGACGAGGGGCACCCGGTCGCCTTCCCGGGCCCGCATGAGCGCCCGCGCGACGGGCGAGATCCAGCTAACGTAGCCGCGCGTGGGGTCCGTCTCGTCGAGGCCGACGATGCGCACGATCGACTCCTCGCCCTGGCCACCGGCCTCGGCGATGGCGTAAGTCACGGTGGCGGCGAAGAAGACCTGGTCCGACTCCTCGCGCCGGGCGGGGTCGACGACCTCCGCGTTCTCCAGCCGCTTGGTGAGGTAGCGGATGCGCCGGTCGATCTCGCGCATGCGCTTCTTGCCGTACTGGTAGTCGCCGTTCTCCGAGCGGTCGCCGTTGCCCGCCGCCCACGACACCACCGCCGTCACCTCGGGACGCTCCACCTTCACCAGGTGGGTGAGCTCGTCGCGCATGCGCCGCCAGCCGTGGGGCGTCATGTAGTTCTTGGCGCCGACGGGAATGGGCAGGCCGGCTTCGTCGCCGTCGTCCTCGTCGTCGGCGTCGTTCTCGCGCGTGAAGGCCTTGCTCATGCGGCGAGCCCCTTCACGAATTCGCGGATGCCGCCCAGCAGCATCTCGACGGCGATGGCGGTGAGGATGAGGCCCATCAGGCGCTCGAGCGCCTCCATGGCGGCGTCGCCGAGCAATCGATGCAGGCCCGCGCCGGCCACCAGGATCACCGTGCAGATGGCCATGGTCACCGTGACGGCCGCGGCCCACATGCCGATGTGCGCCGGGTCCTTGGTGGCCATGAGCATCACCGTGGCGAGCGCCGAGGGGCCGGCGATGAGCGGGATGGCGAGGGGGACGATGAAGGGCTCCGCGCCCTCCTTGCCGCCCGCCACGCCCGAGGCCTTCCCGAACACCATGCGGATCGAGATCATGAAGAGGATCACGCCGCCGGCGATGGAGAGCGAGGTCTGCGACAGGTGCATGAGCGCGAGGAACGACTGCCCCGCGAAGAGGAAGACGAGCAGCAGGCCGAAGGCGATGCCGCACTCGCGCAGGATGACCAGGCGCCGGCGCGATGCGGGCACGCCGGCCATCATCGCGTTCACGATGGGCACGTTGCCGAAGGGGTCCGTGACCAGCGTGAGGAGGATCACGGCGGAGAGGAACTCGTTGTTCATGGATTTCCTCGGAAGGGCCGTCATTCTACCGCCCGGGGGCGCCGCGCGTCCGGCGTGAGAAAATGCCGGCGTGAACGCCACCGCCGCCCCGGCACCCTCCCGCGTCGAGACCCTCGCCTTCCTGGCCCTGCTGGCCGGGGGCTGCTCCATCGCCTTCGCGCCCATCTTCGTGCGCCTGTCGGACGCCGGCCCCGTGGCGAGCGCCTTCTGGCGCACCGCGATCGCCGCGCCGCTGCTCTGGGCGTGGGCGCTGCGCGAGGGCCCGGCGCGCACGCCGGTTTCCTTCGGCCCCCTCGCGGGCGCCGGGATCTTCTTCGCCTTCGACCTGGGCGTGTGGCACTGGTCCATCACCTTCACCTCGGTGGCCAACGCGACGCTGCTCGCGAACCTGGCGCCCATCTTCGTGACGCTCGCGGGCTGGGTGCTGTGGCGCCAGCAGGTGACGCGCACCTTCCTCGTCGGCATGGCGGCGGCGATCGCGGGCATGTTCATCCTCGTGGGGCCGCACTTCGCCATCGGCGGCACGAAGCTCGCGGGCGACGCCCTCGGCGCGTTCACGGCCGTCTTCTACGCGGGCTACATGCTTTCCATCAAGCGCGCGCGGGACGAGGGCGCCTCCACGGCGCGGCTCATGGCGTGGAGCACCACCATCACCGCCCTCGCCCTCCTGCCCGTCGCCCTTCTCTCGCCGCAGCCGTTCGTCCCGCAGGTCGCCTCGGGCTGGGCGGTGCTCGTGGCGCTCGCCCTCGTCACGCAGGTGCTGGGGCAGGGGCTCATCGCGTACGCCTTCGCGCACCTGCCGGCCTCGCTCTCCTCCGTGAGCCTGCTCATCCAGCCGGTGATGGCGGCCCTCTTCGCGTGGGCGCTCTTCGGCGAGGCGATCGGGCCGCGCAGTTCGTGGGCGGCGCGGTGGTGCTCGCGGGGATCTGGCTGGCGAAGCGGGGAAGCTAGCGCTTCGACGGGCGCGAAGGCGGGCGATTCCCCCCGGGCGCCGCGTCGAGGCCGAGCTTCGCCCGATCGGCACGCGTGAGCTTCGCGCACACCAGCGCGTGGGATCGCTCGAGCAGCGCCCTCAGCTCCGCGTCGCCCAGCGCCTTGAGGCTAGCGAGCTGCACCCACTTCGCCCGCGCGAGGTAGGGCGCGGGCACGATGCCGGGACGGTCCGTGAGTTCCAGGAACCGCCCCTCGTCCACCTTGAACGAGACGGTTTCGGCGCCCTTCTTCGCGTCGAAGACGACGGCGAACATCTTCGCGCCCACCGAGTAGACGTGGTCCTGCCCCCACTTGAGGTCGTAGGTGGCGGCAGGGAGCTTCAGGCAGAAGGCGCGCACGGCGGCGGGGGTCATGCGCCCATCCTGCCACGAACGGCGCCGGCTAGCGCCCCCGCCTCACCATCGGCGTGCCGAAGAACTCGCGCATCAGGTAGGCCTCGAGCTCGTCGTTGTGCTGCGGCGCGGCCGAGAGGATCACCACCTTCCCCTGCTTGCGCGATTCCCAGCGGAAATCGCCCGAATAATGCTGGCGGATCAGCACGATCATGCGCCGCACGATGGCGCGCTCGATGTCGCCGCCCGTGCCCGCGTCCACCTCGATCACCTCGCGCCACTTGCGGTTGGTCTCCGTGCGCCAGCCGTTGAAGGCGAATTCCGCCGTGCGCTGGCCGATGCGCAGGATCTGGAAGACGCCGCCCGTGCCGTCGTCGTTGGTGAGCGATTGGAGGTTCTGCGCCAGTCCCGACGGCGCCTGCCCGGTGGCGGCCTGCGGGCCCCTCGCCGCGGCCGCGTCCATCTGCGCCCGGCGGGCGCGATTGGCCGCGATGAAGGCGGCCATGTCGACGGCGGGCTCCCTCGCGACGGGCTTCTCCGGCTCCGGCGGCGGAGGCTCGGGCACCTTGAAGGGCGCCGGCGTGGTTCGCGGCGCCGTGGCGATCGTCTCGCGGCGCGGGCGCGGCGGAGGCGCGCTTTTCGGCGGCAGTGGCGTCGCGACGGGCGGCGGCGGCTCGACCGGCGGGGCGAGGTTCAGTTCCACCGTGAGCGGGCCGGCCATCCCCGCGGGCCCCGCTCCCATCTTCTCGTGCATCGGGACGAGGAGCAGCAGCACGTGCAGCAGGATCGACACCGCCACCGCGACGGCGATGGAGCGCGGCACCCGCGGCATGTCCGGCAGGTGGCGCAGGGCCCGCGTCGTCATCCGGCGACGCCCCGCCCGTCAACCGAAGCGATCCGGGCCGCGTTATCCGATGTGACGCCGTCCCACCCCGCAAGGAGATTTCGATGCGCCGTCACATAGCCCTTCTCGCCCTCGGCCTCGCGGCCGCCGTGCCGCTTTCCGCCGCCGCCGGCCCCCACGTGGGCGTCAGCGTCAGCGTTCCGGGCCTCAGCATCCAGGTCGGTCACCCCGGCTGGGGCATCGCCATCGGCGGCCCGTACTACGCGCCGCCCGCCCCCGTGTACTACGCGCCGGCCCCGGTCTACCGCCCCGCACCCGTCTACTACGAGCGCCCCGTGTACTACGCGCCGCCCGTGCGTTACGTGGCGCCACGCGCCGTGGTCGTCGTGCCGCGCCACGGGTACGGCTACGGTCACGGTCGCGGCAACGGGCACGACCGTCACGGGGATTCGCGCCACTGGCGCTAGACGCCGTACGCGCCGCGCACCGGCGCTCGAGAGCGCTTCCCCGAAGAATCGCGGCCGGTAGGCGGGGATGAGGAGCGAGACGAGGGGGGCGGCGCTCATCGGCCCGCGCGCGGCGAAGGCGGGGGCGTGACGACCTGGTAGAAGATCTCGTCCTTGCGGATCATGCCCAGCTCGACGCGGGCCCGCTCCTCGACGGCGTCGAGGCCCTGCTTCAGGTCGCGCACCTCGGCATCGAGGGCGTCGTTGCGCACCTTCAGCAATTCGTTGCCCGCGCGCTGCTGCGCGAGCTGGCGATCGAGCTCGCGCACCTTGATCCACCCGCCCTTGCCGAACCAGAGCGGGTACTGGAGCGCGAGGACGAGGCCGGCCAGGAGCGCGGCGAGCGCCTTCATCTCATTTCAGGTGGTAGAACGCCCCGCGGCCCGCGTACTCGGCGCCGTCGCCCAGCTCTTCCTCGATGCGAAGGAGCTGGTTGTACTTGGCCGTGCGGTCCGAGCGGGAAAGGGAGCCGGTCTTGATCTGCATCGCGTTCGTTCCCACCGCGATGTCGGCGATGGTCGAATCCTCCGTCTCGCCGGAGCGGTGCGAGATCACCGTGGTGTAGCCGGCGCGGTGCGCCATGCCGATGGCCTCGAAGGTCTCCGAGAGCGTGCCGATCTGGTTGATCTTCACCAGGATGGAGTTGGCGACACCGCGGCGGATGCCTTCCTCGAGGATGCGCGGGTTGGTGACGAACACGTCGTCGCCCACCACCTGCACGCCCTTGCCGATGCGCTCGGTGAGCATCGCCCAGCCGTCCCAGTCGCCCTCGGCCATGCCGTCCTCGATCGAGATGATCGGGTACTTGTCGCACCAGGTGTCCAGGAGGTCCGTGAACTGCTGCGAGGTGTACGACAGGTGCTCGCTGTCGAAGCGGTACTTGCCGTCCTTGTAGAACTCGCTCGCGGCGCAGTCCAGGCCGATGAGGACGTCGCTGCCGGCGAGGTAGCCCGCTTCCTCGATGGCCTTGAGGATCCACTGGATGGCCGCCTCGTTGTTCGGCAGGTTCGGTGCGAAGCCGCCCTCGTCGCCCACCGTGGTCGACATGCCTTCCTTGTCGAGCATCTTCTTGAGCGTGTGGAACACCTCGGCGCCGCAGCGCAGCGCATCCCGGAAGGTGGGCAGGCCCGCGGGGATGATCATGAATTCCTGCAGGTCGAGCGAGTTGTTCGCGTGGGCGCCGCCGTTGATGACGTTCATCATCGGCACCGGCATCTTGCGCGGGGCGCTGCCGCCGAGGTAGCGGTAGAGGGGCAGGCCGCATTCTTCCGCCGCCGCCTTGGCGCAGGCGACCGACACCGCGAGGATGGCGTTGGCGCCCAGGCGCGCCTTGTTCTCGGTGCCGTCCAGGTCGCAGAGCACGCGGTCCAGGTGCGCCTGCTCGGAGACGTCCAGGCCGATGATGGCCTCGCAGATCTCCGTGTTCACGTGGTCCACGGCCTTCTGCACGCCCTTGCCGAAGTAGCGCTGGGCATCGCCGTCGCGCAGCTCGATGGCTTCCCTCGACCCGGTCGAGGCGCCCGAGGGCACCGCGGCCCTTCCCAGCACGCCCGATTCCAGCAGCACGTCCGCTTCCACGGTGGGATTGCCGCGCGAATCCAGGATCTCGCGGGCAACGACTTCGACGATGGCGGACATGCGCTCTCCCTGAAGGCTCGGTTGCTCGCGCGGGCGAAGGCTCGCGCGTCCAGCCCCTCATTCTACCAAAGGGGTCAGAGCTTCTTCGCGAGTTGCTCCGCGAGCCGCCGCGCCGGTTCCGGCTCGCGCTCCGCGGGCTTCTGCGAGCCGACGGCCACGGTGAGCCAGGCGCGACCCTTCTGGATGTGCAGCTGCCCCTGCTTCGCGCTCCAGAAGCCGCGCCCGCCGGCGATGAGCATGGGCTTGGACTGGAACTTGAGGCGCTCCTCGTCGAAGGCGCGTTGCATGTCGGCCTCCGTCTTCGCGAAGCGGAACTGGGCGGTGGCCGCAGTGACCTTGCCGTCGCGCGAGCCGAAGTAGCTGCAGGTGCTGACCACCTTCGGGCGCTTCACCTTCGGGTTGGGCGGCTCGGGGCTCGCGCCCTTGCCCAGGACGCTCTCGGCCTCCGCCTGCGTGAACAGCTCGCAGGCATCGAAGGGCTCCTGCGCCAGGGCCGCCCCGCCGCCGGCCAGGGCCGCGGCGAAAGCCATCGTCGTCGTGAATCGCATGTCTCGTCTCCCCAGGGCTTCGGGTTCGTCGGCGTGCGCGCTGAAGCTTGCGCCCGGTCGGGCGGGCGTGGCGGCTAGTTGCCGATCACGTCCCGCGTGCCGCCGAAGCGTCCGTTGTAGGTGCAGAACTGGTCGCTCCCGGTGAAGCTGGCGTGGAAGCCGTTCACCTGGGCGTCGAGGGCCGTCATCGAGAACGTACCGCTGTTCGCCTGCTGGTTGCTCACGACGCACGCGAAGGTGCCGCCGGAAATCGTCGCCATCCGGCCGATCTGGACGTAAGGCCCGTTGAAGGTGCAAACCGAGCTCGCGTCGATGCTGATCACGAAATTCGCCCGCAGCGTCGAGCCGGCACCGGTCATCGTGGCGACCATCGTGCCGCGGATGTCGGCCACGCCGTTGTTGGTGGGGTTCTGGCACTGCGAGGCGATCGCGATCATGCCGCCCTGGTACTGGCCCGCGATGTTCTCGGTGCCGAAGGGCTGGCGCGCGATGTCCTTCGTGACCGTGACGCCGTCCACGTCGTACTGGAGCGTGCCGGTGACGGGCGAATTGAACGAGAGCGTCATGTTGCCGACCGGCGCGACGGTGACGGTCAGCGGGTTGAAGACGGGCGCGCCGAACCACGGCCCGGTCGTGCGCACGAGCTGGCCCGAGAACCGCGTGAGGCCGGAGGGCTGCGGGCTCACCGGGACGAGCGTGGCGGAGTACCAGCGCGCCGTGTTGTCCGGGCCGTACACGAACAGCGTCGCGAAGATGATGTTGCTGCGCTGGGCCACGTTGATGCCCCAGCCGCTCTCGGCCGCGTTCCACCAGATGTCGGTGAAATCGATGGAATAGGTCGTCGCGCGAGCCGGCATCGCGAAGGCGACGCCGAGGGCGAGGAGGGCGAGCAGGCGGCGAAGGAAAGGCGTCATGGTCGTTCGGTCCTGCGGGAAAAGACGCATTCTACCCCGCGAGACGGCCCTCCTACGGCAGCCCGAAGAGCGCCGCGCCGTTCTTCCAGGCGATCCGGGCCGCCGCCTCGGCGGGCAGTTGCCCGAGCCAGGTGCGGTAATAGCCGATGATCTCGGGGTAGGTCTGCCAGCGCTGGTTCACCCACGTGTCCGAGCCCGTCACGAACCGGTCCGAGCGTTTCGTGAAGAAGGCCTTCCACTCGGGCGTGAGCGTCTTTCCCTCCACCACGTCCCAGCGGTACGAAAGCTCGCCCCAGAGCTGGGGATGCTTCTCGAGGAGCGCGTCCACCTCCGCGATGGGGGTCGAGAAGCCCGTGTGCGCCCAGATCACCCGCGCTCCTGCGTTGTGCCGGTAGAGGACCTCGAGGGCCGCGGGGTCGCAGTGGCAGTGCAGCAGCATGCCCTTCGCCACCGCGAAATCCACGATGCGCTTCACCACCGCCGTGTCGGCTTCCGTGCCCGACAGGTGGAACTCCCCCACCCCCTTGTAGTAGCCGCGCTTCCACTCGTCCTCGATCATCTGCGCCACTTCGGGACGGTTGAACCACGTGCCGTAGTCGCTCCTGTCCCGGTACACGCGGATGAAGGGCACGACGTGGAACCCCGCCCTCGGGCTTTTCCGCTGCGCCTCGACGAGCGCGCGCGTGCCGTCGTTCGGGCGGCTGTTGGCGAGGATGGCCTTCACGCCGTTCTTGGCGAAGAGCTCCATCACCGCGGCGACGGGATAGCGCTCGAGCGCCTCGTCGTTGTAGTGCAGGTGGGCGTCGAAGATCGGGCCTTCGTAGGACGCGGCCGAGGCGGCGAGGGCAACCGTCGTGGCGACGGCGGCGATCAGGTGGCGGTGCATGTTCGTCCTCATCGTTGGCGGTGATTGCCCGTTGGGCGGCGATGGAGCGGAAATCGGATGCAACCGGGTGATGCGAGGAGCATGGTGTCGGTTGCGTTTTTTCGATTTTGGACCGAGTCAAGGCACCACCAGCCTGCCTGCTCGAACCTATGTCGACATAGGCCCCGAAGCCGACGGACGGAGCAAGTTCATTCGGTCCGAAATCGAAAAAACACAACCGACACCATGCTCCGGATGTGCCTTCTGGAAGCATCGTCTTTCGCCGCCCACCGGACAATCACCGCCAACGACAAAGGCGCTCGCGCTTACCGATGCTTCTGCGTGCGGATCGTCAGCACGCTCGGCGGCGCCGCGAACGTATCGGGCCGCGCGTTCTTCCAGAACACCTGGTAGACCGGGCTCTTCGGGATGTCGCTGCCCAGCAGCGCGCCGGGCTCGAGCCAGTGATGGAGGGTGGAGAGGGAGCGGACCTCGTTGGACGACACGCGGCGGATGACGTGCTCGGGCCCCAGCTCGCTGGGGTGGGAGAGGCCTGCGGCGCCGAGGAGTTCCTTCAGGGCCTTGAGCGTGTTCTGGTGGAAGTTGAAGACGCGCTCGGCCTTGTCCGGCACGACGAGCGCGCGCATGCGGCGCGGATCCTGCGTCGTGACGCCGGTGGGGCAATGGCCCGAATGGCAGGTCTGCGCCTGCAGGCACCCCAGGGCGAACATGAAGCCGCGCGCCGAGTTGCACCAGTCCGCGCCGATGGCCATGGTGCGGGCGATGTCGAAGGCGGTGACGATCTTGCCGCTCGCGCCCACGCGCACCCTGTCGCGCAGGTTCACGCCCACGAGGGAGTTGTGCACGAGCATGAGGCCTTCGCGCAGCGGCGCGCCCACGTGGTCGGTGAATTCGAGGGGCGCGGCACCGGTGCCGCCCTCGCCGCCGTCGACCACGATGTAGTCCGGCGTGATGCCCGTCTCGACCATCGCCTTCACGATGCCGAACCATTCCCAGGGGTGGCCGATCGCGAGCTTGAAGCCCGTGGGCTTGCCGCCCGAGAGCTTCCTCAGGCGCTCGACGAACTGCAGCAGTTCGATGGGGTTCGAGAAAGCCGAATGGCACGCGGGCGAGATGCAGTCGGTGCCGACGGGCACGCCGCGCGCCTCGGCGATCTCGGGGGTCACCTTCGCGCCGGGCAGCACGCCGCCGTGGCCGGGCTTGGCGCCCTGCGAAAGCTTCACCTCGATCATCTTCACCTGCTCGCCCGTGGCGTTGGCGACGAAGCGCTCCTCGCTGAAGCGTCCCTCGCCGTCGCGGCAGCCGAAGTAGCCGCTGCCGATCTCCCAGACGAGGTCGCCCCCCTTCTCGCGGTGGTAGCGCGAGATGGAGCCCTCGCCGGTGTCGTGGAAGAAGCGGCCGCGCTTCGCGCCTTCGTTGAGCGCGAGCACGGCGTTGGCCGAGAGCGCGCCGAAGCTCATCGCGGAGATGTTGAAGACGCTGGCGGAGTAGGGCTTCGCCACGCGCCCGGCGCCCATCTCCAGCCGGAAGTCGTGGCTTTCGATCTCCACCGGCGCCATCGAGTGGTTGATCCACTCGTAGTGTTCCTCGTAGACGTCGAGCTGCGTGCCGAAGGGCCGCTTGTCGACGGCGCCCTTGGCGCGCTGGTAGACGATGGAGCGCTGCGTGCGCGAGAACGGCAGGTGCTCGTTGTCGGCCTCGATGAAGTACTGGCGGATCTCCGGCCGGATGAACTCGAAGAAGAACCGGAAGTGCGCGATGACCGGATAATTTCGGCGGATGGCCTGCTTCGTCTGCGCGAAATCCGCGAGCCCGACGAGCGCGAGCGCGGCGAACAGGGCCGCGGGCCAGTACCAGAGGGCGGAAGCCGGGACCATCGCGAAACAGCCGACGGCCAGCAGGGCGCAGGTGGCCCAGGCCCAGTACCGCTGGGGAACGACGGCGTCGAGGACGCTCAGCACGGCTAGTCTCCTCCCGGGAGTCTCTTGGTCTTGTGACGGCGGGGTGCCGGGGGACTCTACGGGTTGCCACCGGCCTTGTAAATCCTCGATTTTTCGGCCAAACTCCGAATGTGGGAACTTTTCCCACACTTTGAGTTCCGACCGCTTCGACCGCATCCGCATACCAGGAGACATCGATGGCCCCCAAGACAATCCGCCCCTACGCGTTCGCCGCCGCCTTCGTGACGGCCTTCGCCGCCCACGCCCAGTCGCCCTTCTATGTGGGCGCCGCCATCGGCCAGTCGAAGGCCTCGTCGGACCTGGTGCGCGACCGCGAGTCGAACATCGCGCCCGGCACGCCGAGCACCCTCGCCACGTCGTCGGACCTGAAGGACACCGTCGGCAAGGTCTGGGCGGGCTGGCAGGCCCTGCCCTGGCTCGCGCTCGAGGCCGGCTACACGGACCACGGCTCGCAGAAGATCGGCACCGACTACATCCTGAACTTCGGCGGCATCGTCTCGACGGGCACCGTCACCACCGACCGCGAGGTGAAGGGCTGGGGCGCGGACCTCGTGGCGAGCTTCATGCCGACGCCCACGCTCAAGGTGTTCGGCAAGGTGGGCGCGTTCCGCGCGGACATCACCACGCAGACGCGCGTGTCGAACGGCGGCTCCTTCCAGAACCCGATCGGCGATTCGCTCAGCGCGAGCAGGACCGAGACCGTCGTGAAATACGGGCTGGGCGCGGACTATTCGTTCACGAACCACGTGTCGGCGCGCCTGGAGTGGGAGCGCCTGCCGAAGATCGGCCAGGCAGGCAGCGCGGCCACCACGGGCGAAGCGGACCAGGACAGCTTCTGGCTGGGCGTGAACTACCGCTTCTGATCCGCCGCGCGATCCGGCCTCATCGCCCCGGGTCGCCGGAGAGCGCGTAGGGCGCCCAGTAGAACGGGTGCCCGAAGCCCGGGCCGGCCTTGCCTTCGATGAGTTCGAGCTGCGCCTGGCGAACGCTTTCGGCGCGCGGGGCCGCGGCATTCGCCGCCTGGTGCCGGAAGGTGCGCGTCACCAGTTCGCGGGCGGAAATCGTCTCCACCGCCCAGTGCGTCGCGAGCACGGCGCGCGCGCCGGCGAAGAAGAACGCGCGGGCGAGCCCCGAGTAGGCCTCCTGCGCGCGGCCGTCGTCCGAGGCCGTGTTGCAGGCGGAGAGCACCACCCAGTCGGCGGCGAGCTTCATCGTGAGCACGTCGTCGAGCGCGAGCAGCGGGGAGGAACCGTCGCTCGTGCCGGCCATCGCGAGCGCGGGGCGCGACAGGCCCGGCAGGTCCCCGGGCTTGAGGCCGTGCGTGGCGAAGGCGACGACGCGCCGGTCCGACAGGTCCGTCGCGAGGGCCGCGGCGCGCGTGGCCTTCGCGCCGTAGAGCGCGTCCTTCGCCGGGTCCGCCGACAGCGCCTTCGCGATGGCGGCGATCTCCTCGCGCGTCTCCGGCAGGGGCGGCACGGAGCCGTAATCGAACGTGTCGTTGTCGAAGCCCGCCTCGCGCTTGCCGCGCACGAGGGCCCGCACCGTCCCCGCTTTCGCCGCGGGCGCCGCCCCCGGCTTGAAGAGCGGGTCGCCGAAGCCGAAGAAGGCGAGCTTCGCCGGCGCTCGCGCGCGCGATTCGCGCAGCGCCCGGAAGGCCGCGGCGGTGGAGACCTGGTTGAGGGCGACCTCGCGAACGAGCCAGCTCGTCCGCGCGCCGTCGAAGGCGCCCTCCGCCGGCTTCGTCACCAGCACCGCGAGGGGCAATTGCGCCAGCTCGCTCGCCGTCGCCACCGTGATCACCTTCGCGCCGGGTGCGCTCGCACGCCCGGGCGCGAGCAGCTCCGAGTACAGGCGGTGGCTCGTCGCGGTGTCGAACGGCGCGCGTCCCGCGTCGGGCCGCTCGCCCACGTCGAGGTCGCGGCGCAGCTTCGCGACCGCCTCGGCCACCTGCGCCTTCGTCAGCGGCGAGACGTGCATCGAAGGCGGCCCGTCCGCCGGCACCGTCCACACGAAGGTGGCTTCCGGCGTCGGGTAGACGCTCACGAAGGCCTCGTCCTTCGCGAGGAGCTTCGCGAGGGCCTCCAGCGTGGGCGCCTTCGGGTTCACGAGGGCGTAGTACGCGGGGAAGCGCTGCGCGATCTCGCGCTGGTGCTCGCCACGGGCCTTGTCGAGGCCGTCGAGATCCTTGCGAAGCTTCTTCAGGTCCTCGCGGCTCGCGCGCACGCGCTCGCGCTCCGCCTTGGCGAGCTCCGCGAGCTTCGCCGGCTCCAGCTTGGCCGCCTTCGCCGCCTCCATGCGTTCCTTCGCCTCGCGCGCGAGCCGGCCCTCCTCGGCGAGTTCCTTGTTCAGGCGCGAGAGGTTTTCGCGCGCCTTCGCCCGGCGTTCCTGCTCCCTGCGCGCGAGCGCGGCCAGCTCCGGCGTCGTCGCGAGCACGCGCGCGGCGCTGTCGATCATCGCCTGCTGCACGACGCTCGCCTGCAGGCGGTCGGCCACGCGGAAGGCCTCGTCGGCGAGCGCCGCGTCGCCCCGGCCCGCCAGGTGCCGCTCGCGCACGAGCTTGAGGAAGCCCCGCAGCACCTGCGGCAGGAAGAAGCCACGCAGGCCGCTCGGCTGCGCGTCGGAATACGCGCTGTCCGGCGCGAAGACGAACTCGAGCACGTCGCGGTAGTCGTCGAGCGCGTTGCCGGATTCCCCCATCGCCTGGCGCACCATCGCCCGGATGCCGAGCGCCTCGATGGCGCCGGGGTGGCGGTGCCCGTTGAAGCGCTGGCGAAAGCGCACCGTGCCCTCGATGCGCTCCTTCGCCTGGTCGAGCCGGCCGTTCTTCAGGTGCAGGAACGACACCAGCACGGGATTGTCGGCGACGCCGCGCGCCGTGAAATCGTCCACGGCCGCCGCGCTCATGGCGAAGGCGACCTGGTCCGCCTCGGCCCAGCGCGAAAGCCCGAAGAGCCCCTGCATGAGCACCGTGCGCGCGTTGGTCAGTTGCTGCGAGCTCGGGACCACGCCGGCGGCGAGCATCGCCGCGACGGCCTCGTTCGACGCCGCCACGGATTCCTCGAACCGCCGCTGGCCCAGGAGCGCCTGCGCGAGCTTGCTCTGCCAGTAGCCGAGCACGGCACCCCCGGTCTTCTCGTCGACCGCGAGCCGGACGCCCTGCCTGGCGAGCGACTCCGCCTCCTCGTTGCGGCCCTGCACGAAGTAGAGCCACGTCGCGTAGGTCATCGTGCCGTTGCGCTGCCGGATCGAGCGGTCGTAGGGCAGGCCGCTCGCGGAGGCGAGGACCTTGGTCGCCTCGACTTCGGCGCGGCTCGCCGCGAGGGCGCGCTTGATGGCCGCGAGGGAACCCTCGGCATCGGCGTTCGCGTGCAGGACGGCGGCGCGCAGGCGTTCGGTGGAAACGGTGAGGTACGCGCGATTGCGCGGCCCGAGGGTCGGATCGAGGCGCTTGCGCTCGGCGTCCACCTCGGCCAGGGTCCGTGCCGCCTTGTCGCGCTCGCCCTGGGACGCGTAGTCGAGGCCGAGATCGGACTTGTAGAGGAGCCGCTGCTCCGGCGTGGCATCCCGGTGGTTCGCCAGCGCCTCGCCCATCTCGAGCGCCTCGGTCTGGTTGCCGTAGCGCAGCAGCTCGCGCCACAGGTATCCGGCCCAGGGCGAGATCTTGCCGGGTTCGGAGGTGAGCTCGACGAGCTTTCGCAGCGCGGCGATCCGCTCCGCGGTGTTGCCCATCGTGAACGCGGCCCGCTGGCGGGCGATGTAGTGATCGACCTGCGCCTGCTTCGTGGCGCCCGCCGGCAAGGTCGTCGCGAGGATGCGCTTCGCTTCCGCCTCCGTCAGGCGCTGGCCGGCTTCCTCGATCTCGTCGGCGCGGTCCTCCTGCGCTCGCGCCGCGGCCGGATGGCCGAGCGCGAGGGCCAGGGCGGTGAGGGCAAGCAGGACGCGAATCACGGATTCCTCCCGGCGCGCTCGCGCCTCGACAGGTTTCGGTGCGGGGACGCTACTGCAGCGCGGCCAGTGCCGCGCGCAGGCCCTGCGCCTCGCCGCCGAGCGGGCGGCCCGGGCGCGAGATGTCGTTCCAGGCGTAGGTGTCGAAGTGCGCCCAGGCGAGCGAGTCCGGCACGAAATGGTCCAGGAACAGCGCCGCGGTGATCGCGCCGGCGAAGCCGCCCTTGCCCGCATTGTTGAAATCCGCGATGTCCGAATCGAAGAGGCGCCGGTAGCCGCGCCACAGCGGCATGCGCCAGAGCGGGTCCTCCACGGCGGCGCTCGCCTCGATGAGCTTCGCCGCGAGCTTCTCGTCGTTCGCGAAAAGCGCCGGCAGTTCCGGGCCCAGCGCCACGCGCGCCGCGCCGGTGAGCGTGGCGAAGTCGATGAGGGTGCGGGGCTTGTCCTCGGCGGCGTAGGCGAGCGCGTCGCACAGGATCACGCGCCCCTCGGCGTCGGTGTTGCCGATCTCGATCGTGTGGCCGGCGCGCGTGCGGATGACGTCGCCCGGGCGGAAGGCGTTGCCGGCGATCGCGTTCTCCACCGCCGGCACGAGCAGCTGCAGGCGATAGGGGAGCTTTCGCTGCATCACCAGGCGCGCGAGGGCGATGGCGTGGGCCGCACCGCCCATGTCCTTCTTCATGAGGCGCATGCCGTCGGCCGTCTTGATGTCGAGCCCGCCGGAATCGAAGCACACGCCCTTGCCCACGATCGCGAGGCGCGGGTGCTTCGGGTTGCCCCAGTTGAGTTCCAGCAGGCGCGGCGCGCGGGTGGCGGCGCGGCCCACCGCGTGGATGGCGGGGAAGTTCTGCGCGAGGAGTTCGTCACCCACCCATTCGTCGAATTCGGCGCCGAACTGCTCCGCGTGCTCGCGGACGATGTCGGAGAGTTCCGCGGGCCCCATGTCTTCGGCCGGCGTGTTCACGAGGTCGCGCACGAGCGTCACCGCATCGGCGAGGCCGAGGGCGTCGGTCACCTTCGCCGACGGGTCGATCTGCAGGCTGGCGGGCTTGCGGCGCGATTTCTTGTAGCGCGCGTACTGGTAGCTGCCGAGCGACCAGGCGAAGGCCGCCTTGTCCGGCGCGATGGTGACCGGCCCCTTGCCGAGTTCGTACCGGCCGGGCGCGAGCTTGAGCGGCAGGTGCGCGAGGGCCCAGGGGTCGTCGCCGTCGCGAACGCCCGCCAGCACGAACGCCACTTCGCCCTTGCCGTCGGGCACCGTGCAGTGCGTGAAGGGGCGGCCCTCGAAATCGCTGCCATCCACCCAATGGCGCTGCGCCGGCGTGAGCTTCGCGACGAGGCGCGGCAGGCGCTTCACGTCGGTGGCGAGGATGGGCACGGCCTTCTCGAAGGCCTTCTTGTCGTGGATGACGGGCATGGGATGGTTCTTGGCGGGAAAGGCGCAATTCTACCGTCCGGGGCGGCGCCGCCAAAAGGGAAAAGGGGGGTGAAAAGGGGCGAAAGGGGTGGGATTGGGTTCCGGGCGCGGCGGCGGCGGCCGCCTGGCCCCCCCAGCAGGGGGGGGGGGGCCCGGAGGGAATGCTGCTGGGGCGGTAGGCCGCTCGCGAGTGCTGCGCCCGGGGACACGCCGTGCCTGTGCCAGCCGCTACTTCGCTCTCTTGTAGGCGATCTGCCAGGTGGTCTTCCAGGTCGTGCCGTCGTCGTCGGATCGCTGCCAGTCCCATTGGAACGAGTCGGCTTTCACATCGCGGAAGACCATGCGCTGGCGGATGCGCTTGCCGTCCTTCTCGAGCGAGCGTTCGAAGGCCATGTTGCCGTCGACGGTGGCGGCGTTGAAGTCGAGGTAGGCGCCGGTGTTGTCCACCCACGTCTGCCGCCAGCGTTTCGTCGCGGGATCGAAGGTGGAGACGCTCATGCCGTCGAGGTTGGTGCCGGGCATGCCGCGGAACTCCTCGAAGACGACGCAGCCGCCCAGCACCTTGGTGATGCGGTTCGAGCTCTTGCCGCCGGAATGCGTGGCCTCCCAGTTGCCGACCCAGAAGTCGAGGCGCTTCGACTCCTCCGAGTTGCAGCCCGGCGCGGGCGGCGGCGTCTGCGCCTGGGCGGCAAGGGAGAGCGTGGCAGCGAGGATGGCGGCAAGACGAGACTTGGATTTCATGGGACCTCCCGAAAGGAGCCCCATTGTTCCGAAGCCCGCGACCCTAGGGGTTACGGATTCTTCCCCCGCCGGGGGCGGGGAGCCGGCGCGGGGGGGGGGGGGGGGGGGGGGGGGGGGGGGGGGGGGGGGGGGGGGGGGGGGGGGGGGGGGGGGGGGGGGGGGGGGGGCCGCCGCTAGTCAGAACCACGATTGGCCTCCACCTCGAGCGACACGAGCCACGAGATCACGACCACCGGATACATCACCCCGAATATCGCCTCCAGGTTCGCGAGCCCGCGCGCCACGGGATGCACGGGCACGATGTCCCCGTAGCCGAGGGTCGACAGGGTGACGAGGCTGAAGTAGTTGAGCGAGGCGACGATGGCGTCGTAGCCCGCCGCCGCGCCCTGCACGAGGAACGCGACGGGCACGTGCATGGCGACCAGTCGATAGGCCTGCGTGAAGGCGAGTCCGGCGAGCAGCCAGATGGCCACCGCACCCACGACCCGGTGCCAGTTCATCGCGCCGCGCGTGCCGAAGACCTGCCGCGCGACGAGATGGGCGAGGAGCAGGTCCGCCGCGAGAAACATCGTCGCGTCCCAGAACCGAAGCGCCTGGTCGGGCACCCAGAAGTTCGCGAGCCGGATCAACGCGATCGAGAAGGCGAGGACCCCCAGCACCCGGGCGGCCATCACGTGGGTCCAGACGGCGCTCGCCCCCAGCCCGACGACGAGCGCCACGCCGAGCCCGTGCAGGTGCCGGTTCAGCAGGCCGGAGCCCACGAGCGGCTCGAAAAGGGCGACGTCGAGCAGGATCAGGGCGACCAGGCCGGTGAGGCAGCGGTCGGCGCCGCGCGAACGCAGCAGGGGACGGTGGGTCAGGTCCATGGGGCGATGCTAGCCGTCGGAGATCCGGTGCGCCACTCGCACCGGGTTGACGGGGCGCAACGCCGGCGGGGTCCCGGGGACGCTACGATAGCCTCTGGAGGAGAAAAAATGACCTGCGCCTGGATCACCCACCGGGACTGCCGGCTGCACGAAATGGGGCCCGGCCATCCGGAATGCCCCGAGCGGCTCGACGCGATCTCGGATCACCTGCTCGCCCAGGGGCTCATGACGCTCATGATCCCCTACGACGCGCCGGAAGCCACCGTGGAACAGCTCGAACGCGCCCACACCGCGCACCACGTGCTCGAGATGCTGAACGCGGCGCCGGCCGAGGGTTACATCCACGTCGACCCGGACACCGCGATGAACCCGCATTCGGTCAAGGCGGCGCTGCGTTCGGCCGGCGCGGCGGTGCTCGCGACGGACCTCGTCGTGAAGGGCGAGGTGAAGACGGCCTTCTGCGCCGTGCGCCCGCCGGGGCACCACGCCACCCGCGACGCCGCGATGGGGTTCTGCTTCTTCAACAACGCGGCCGTCGGCATCCGCCACGCCCTCGACGTGCACGGCATCGAGCGCGTCGCGCTCATCGACATCGACGTGCACCATGGCAACGGCAGCGAGGACATCCTGGCCGCCGACCCGCGCGTGCTCATGGCCTCGACCTTCCAGAAGGGCCTCTACCCCTTCCAGGGCGACGAGCCCAAGGGGCTCAACATGGTGAACGTGGGCCTGCCCTACGGCGCCAAGGGCGACCAGTTGAAGGCCGCGGTGCTGGAATACTGGATGCCGGCCTTCGAGGCGTTCCGCCCGCAGATCCTCTACATCTCCGCCGGCTTCGACGCGCATCGCCTCGACGACATGGCGAACCTCGGCTTCGTCGAGGAGGACTACGCCTGGGTCACGGAACAGCTCGTGAACGTGGCGCACGAGCACTGCGCCGGGCGCGTCGTGTCGTTGCTCGAGGGCGGCTACAACCTCGGCGCGCTCTCGCGAAGCGTCGCGGCCCACCTGCGCGAGCTGATCGCCGCCTGAATTCGGGGACGCGACCCGCCCGCTAGTGCTTGTGGCCCTTGTGCTTGCTGCCGTCGTCACCCGGCGCGCGGGCCTCGGCCTTCACTTCCTGCGTGAACTTCTTGCCGTCCTTGCCCACGAACGTGAGCGTGATGGGCACGGCGGCGCCCTTGTCGATGGGCTTCACCAGGTCCATCAGCATCACGTGGTAGCCGCCGGGCTTCAGCTCGACCGTCTTTCCGGCCGGCAGCGCGAGCGAATCGACGGCGCGCATCTGCATCACGTTGTCCTTCATCGACATCTCGTGCACCTCGACCACCTTCGCCACGGGAGAGGCGGCCGAGACCAGCTTCGCCTCGCTATCGCTCTTCACCTTCATGAAGGCGCCCGTCGCCTTCTGGGCGGGCACGGTGGAGCGCACCCAGGGGTCGGAGACGGTGACCTGGGCGGCAGCGGGAAAGGCGGCGAGGGATGCGGCGACCGCGAGCGCGAAACGGATCTTCATGGGGGTTCCTTACGGGCAGTGTGGTCCCGCCTCAAGGACGGGGAACGATGGATGATTTTACCAGCGCGCCGCTCAATACTCGCCGCGCAGGCCGACGAGGACCGACCGGCCCATGAGCGGGGCCACGTCCTTCAGGTACGAGGTATGCACCCGCATGTCGCGGTCGAGCAGGTTCGTGCCCTGCAGGAACACGACGAGGCCGGGACGGCGCTCGCCGATCCGCCAGGCGAATTCCGCGTCGACGCGCGTGTAGCCCGGGGTCGCGGTCTCGAGGTCGGCGACGCGATCCTGCTCGCGCACCCGCGTGGCCGTGAGCCACCCCGAAGCGCGGCCAGAACTCCCCTCCAGCGACGCGCCGAAGCGCGCGGGCGAAATGCGCGGCAGGTTCCCGCCGCCCGTGAGCTTGCCCCGCACCTGGTCGCCGAAGAGCCGCACACTCCACGGCGAACCTTCGGGCTTCCAGCGCAGTTCGGCCTCCACGCCCTGGAAGCGCGCATCGGCCTGCGTGAACTGCTGGAAGAGCAACTCGCCGTCCGGCGCGAGGTTGCCGGCATCGTCGACGAGGTCCGCCACGCCGTCGCCGTCCTCGTCGCGGCTGGCGGCGTACACGTAGTCGCGCACGCGGTTGGCGAACACGTTCACCTTCCACTGCAGCGCCCCTTCGACGCGGCGCACCATGAGGTCGACGTTGCGCGAGACCTCCTTGCGCAGGCCGGGATCGCCCACCTCGAAGGACTCGGTGGCGCCGTGCGGACCGTTCGAGTAGAGCTCCTCCGCGGCCGGCGCGCGCTCGGCGCGCGTGGCGTGGACGCTGAAGCGGTAACCGGGCGCGAAGGCCCACACCGCGCCGGCCGAGAAGGTGCCCAGGCTGAAGCGGCGCGAAGGCAGGTCCCCCTCCGGCTTGTGCTCCTCGCGCTCCCAGCGCAGCCCCGCGTCGAGCGTCCAGGCGCCGAGCTTCTTCTGCTCGACCAGGAACACCGCCGAGGTCCGCGTGTTCGTCTTCGGGACCACGACTTCCTCGCCCACCGCGGAGAAGTCCCGCCCGGAAAGCTGGAAGCCCAGGGCGCCCTGGCCGTCCTTCCAGGGCACGTGGCCCAGTTCGAGGCGCCCTTCCTTCGCCTTGTTGGCGAAAGTCGTGCCGACCTCGCCGGTGCTCTCGATCTCGCGGTGCTCGTAGTCGTTCCAGCCCAGGCGCACCTTGGCGCGCGTGATGCCGGGCAGCGGGTTCTCGATCTCGGAGGAACCCTGCCAGCGCGTCTGCCGGAGCGAGATCGTGAGGCCCTCGCCCGAGGGGATGCCGTAGTCGCTCTCGAGGCGGGAGACGCCCAACCCCGCGAAGCCGGCCGCACCGACCCACGAGGCGCCGGCACCGCCGGCACGCGAATCGATCGAGGTGCCGGGCAGACGTCCGGTGGGGCTGTCCTCGTCGTCCTTCACGGCTCGGCCGGGAATCCGGTAGTCGCGCGCATCGCGCTTGAAGCCCTCGACATGAAAGGCGAAGTTGCCCGCGCCCGCCGTGAGCTCGGCCGCGCCGCTGCGCTCGCGGTTCGCGCTCCCGGCCCGCAGTTCGGCCGAACCGGTGGGCGAGGCGGGCACGAAGTCCGGCACGAGGTCGGAGATGACGTTCACCACGCCGCCGATGGCGCCACTGCCGTACAGCAGGCTCGCGGGGCCGCGCAGCACTTCGATGCGGTGCGCGAAGAGCGGCTCCGTGGTGACGGCATGGTCCGGGCTCAGCGTGGAGACGTCGAGCGTGCCCACGCCGTTCTCGAGCACTCGCACGCGCGGCCCGTCAAGCCCGCGGATGATCGGGCGCCCCGCCCCGGGACCGAAGGAACTGGAATGCACGCCCGTCTCGCCCGCGAGCGTGTCGCCGAGGGAGGCCGCGCGCTTGCGGCGAAGGTCGTCGCCGGTCAGCACGGTGGCGGGCTGGGCGAGGTCGACCTCCCTTCGGCCGAGGGGCGTGGCGGTGACCACGATGTCGTCGATCTTCTCGACCTTGTCGTCGGGCTTCGGCGCGGAGGATGAAGGCGCCGGCTGGGCCAGCGCGAAGGGGGATGCGGCAAGGGCGGACGCGACGGCGCCCGCCAGAAGCGAGGTGCGGAACATGGGTACTCCCGGATCGAACCGAAGGGGCCGGCACGCGCGGGAGGCGCGCCGGATCGCGAGGGTCAGGCCGGTAGCGGTGGAGGCGCGCGGGAGCGGAAGGCGACGCGCGGGGCCGCGAAGGCCGGCGCGTCGGCGAAAGCGGCAGTCTCATGCACGGCCGCCGGCGCGGTGAAGGCCGGCCAGGCACCGACTGCCATCGAGGCGAGCTCGGCGAAGAGGGCGTGCAGCGGACAGTTTTCGCGCCCGCCGTCCTCGTCTTCGCAGGCATCGGAGGCGAAGCCACCGTCCGCGCAAAGCGCGGATTTCGTGGCGGCGTCCAGGTCCTCGAGCGCATGGCCGAGCGCATGGGTCGCAACGCCGGCCTGGCTGGCCAGGACGCAAACGCCCAGCAGCAGGGCCGCCAGGGCGCGCCGGATGAAGCCGGCCTTGATCGTGCAATCGGGTTGCATCACGGAAGGAACTGTACCAGAACCCGGGACGGACTAGCGACGCACGCCGGGTGCCTCCACGGCGAGGCCTCGCGCGCGATCGGCGAGGTAGAGCTCGAGAGCGAGCAGCTCCTCGCTGCCGGCGGCCGGTTGCCGCGCGCGCACGCCGAAGAAGCAGGCGCGAAGCCTTCGGTGCAACGACCCGAGCGACTGCCACTCCAGCCGGTACGCGGGCCACCCGGTGGGATGCCCCTGGCTGATGGGCTCGGCGAGCAGCGTGCGGCCCCAGCGCTCGTCGTGGCAGTGCGTGCACGCGAGGTTCAGCTGCCCGACGCGCGCGACGTAGAGCGAGCGGCCCCGCTCGTACGCTTCGCGTGCCGGGCCATCCGTCGACACCGCCACGGGCAGGCCCCGGGACTGGTGCGCGACGAAGGCCTCGAGCGCGAGCGCCTCCGGCGATTCGCGGGCGAGGTCCGGGCTGCCCTGGTGACGGCTTCGGCACGCCTCGATGCGGCCGGCGAGATCGGTGAGCCGCCCCAGCGACGGATCGTGACGCGGGTGGCGCGCCGCGACCCCTTTCATCGATGCCGCATCGGCACCGTGGCAATCGGCGCAGCGCTTGCCGTTGGCGCCGGGAGCGCGCCACAGCTCACCGCCGCGCGCCACCCACAGCATCCCGGGATTGGCGAAATCGTCCGCCTGCAGGGCCCGCACGTCCGGGCTCTGGAATTCCGGGCCGGGCTTCAAGGGCGAGGGGCGCTTCGGCTCCTGCGCGACGGCCGCGCAGGCGAAGGCCGCCAGGAACAGCACGGCCGCCCTCACGTCACCGCGATCGTCGCGGCGACGCGTCCCTTCACGCCCGCGTCGTCCACCCATTCCACGACCAGCTCGCCGCTCGCCGGTGGCACGATCCAGAACGAAAGATAGGGATTGGCCGAGACGCCGGACCCGAACTCGGCCCGAAGCACCTCGACGGCGCCCAGCCGGCACACGAGCGAATTGACGACGTTCATCGGCACCGCGCGGCCGTCGGATTCGCGCCGGAAGCCCGTCTCCATGGGATGCTGGACGAGCAGGCGGACTTCGACCGCCTCGCCGGCGCGCACGCTCGGGGAAACCTGCAGCCTCGCGAGCGCCATGCTAGATGCCCTCGTCGATGCAGGCGGCCGACGTGACGACCACGTGCGTCTCGCCCGACAGGAACCGGCCGCCGGTGAGTGCCGCGATGACGAGCACGCGCTGCTCCACCGCAAGCCGGATGCGGGTATCCACCTGCGCGCGTGCCACCACCGGGCCGAAATGGTAGGCCGCGACGAAGGGGCGCGGATTGCGCTCGGCGAACACGTGCAGGTCCGTGACAAGGTCCGTGGCCGACATGGGGCTCGCCACGCGGATGCGAAGGGGGACCGAGTTGCCGTTTTCGGCGAGCGAGGGCAGTTCCACGGTGACGTCGCGCTTTTCGACCGGCCGGCCGCCCGTGATGCGCGCGATGAGCGGGGCGATGTCCTGCACCGGGAGGATGCGGTTCGACTGCGCCGCCGCCGGCAGGGCCGCCCCGGCCGCCAGGCCGCCGGCTGCCCGCAGGAAATGACGGCGACTCAACGAAGACTCCCCAGGTAGGCCACCACGTCCTCCACCTGTCGCGCATCGAGCACCGGCCGGCCCGCGTACGCCGGCGCCACGCGCGCGAGCCCCTCCGTGCGATGGAACGCGGGCATCACCGCTTCCGGATTCAACCGCGTGATGTCGACGACGCGATAGCGGATCTCCCCCGGCGAGAGCCGGGTGCCGATGCCCTCGAGCGCCGGCCCCACGTCACCCGCCACCCTGACGCCCGGCACCCGGTGGCACAGCACGCAATGCCCGCCCTCGCGCGACACGAACACTTCTCGCCCGCGAGCCGCGTCGCCCGGCGGCCCGAGCGGCGCCTGTTCGAGTGAAAGCGTCGCGCACCCGGAGCCGAGAACCGCCGCGATGGCAACCGCTCTCATTCCTTCATCGGCGTTCATCGGCGTGACATCGGCGTTCATCGGCGTTTCCAAAGACTTTCGCCAACCGTGAGCCACGATGCGTCAAGCCTTCTTCAACTCCCCCGGCTTGAGCGGCAGCGTCCGCACGCGCTTTCCCGTCGCGGCATGCACCGCATTGAGCACCGCGGGCATGAACGAAAGCGCCCCCGGCTCCCCATGCCCGCCCCAGAAACCGCCCGTCGGCACCAGCACCGTCTCCACCTTCGGCATTTCCGTCATGCCGGGAATCTGGAACGTGTCGAAGTTGCCTTCCACCATCCGCCCTTCCTTCACCGTGTTGGCCTGGTAGAGCATGCCGATGCAGTAGGCGGCGTTGCCCTCGGCCTGCGCGGCGCACGTATCCGGGTTCACGACGTGTCCCGAGTCGATGGCCATCACGAAGCGGTGGATCTTGAGCTCCCCCGCCGGGTTCACCGAAACCTCCGCCACCCCGGCCGTGAAGCTGCCGAAGCCGTCCGACATCGCGATGCCGCGGAAAACGCCCGCCGGCAGCGGCGTGCCCCAGCCCGCGTGCTTCGCGGCGGCCTCGAGGACGAGACGGTTCTTGTCGCCGGGCTTGAGCATCGCGAGGCGGTACTCGAGCGGATCCTTCCCCGCCGCCTGCGCCAGCTCGTCGATGAAGCACTCGCGGTACACGGCGTTCTGCAGGCCCGGCGCGCGCCAGAAGCCCACGGGCACGTGCCCGTTGCGCATGGCGTAGTCGACCTTCTGGTTGGCGATGGTGTACGGCATGTCGTTGAGCGTCCGAACCGCCGAGAAATCGATGCCCTTCTGGATGGCCTCGGGCCGGAGCAGCGCGAGGATGGAGGGGCAGGCGATCTTCGCCTCGAAGGCGACGCAGTTGCCCTGCGCGTCGAGCCCGGCCTTCATCCGCACGAGGCTCGCGGGACGGTAATAGCCGTGGCGCATGTCTTCTTCCCGCGACCACATCATCTTCACCGGCACGCCCGGCACCTGCTTCGCGATGAGGACGCCCTGCTTCACGTAATCCTGCGGGGCGCCGCGACGGCCGAAACCCCCGCCCAGCATCATCTTGTGGACCTCGACCTTCTCGAGGGGAACGCCCGCCGTCTCGGCCGCCGCGGCCATCGAGGCCTCCGCGTTCTGCGTGGACGTCCATACCTCGACGAAGCCGTCCGGCTTGATCCAGGCCGTGCAGGTCATCGGCTCCATGGTGGCGTGGTTGAGGTAGGGCGAGGCGTATTCCGCCTCGATCACCTTCGCCGCGCCGGCCATGGCGGTTGCGGCATCGCCCACCTTCTTCGCTTCCGGCAGCCTGGGGTCGGCGAGGCCCTCGCGGAACATGGCCAGGATGGTCTCGTCGGAAAACTTGCCGTTCGCGCCCTCGTCCCATTCGACCTTGAGCGCCTTGACGGCCTGGTTGGCGCGCCACCAGTTGTCCGCGACGACGGCCACGAAATCGGCCTCGCGCACGATCTTCTTCACCCCGCGCATCTTCTCCGCAGCCGCGGCATCGACGCTCTTCACCTTGCCGCCGAACACGGGCGACTGGAAGATCGAGGCGTGCAACATGCCGGGCAGGTCCACGTCGACGCCGAACACCGGTTTGCCGACGACCTTGTCGGGGATGTCCAGGCGGCGCACGGGCTTGCCGGCGATCTTCCAGTCCTTCGGATCGCGCAGCTTCACGTCCTTGGGCGGCTCGAGCTTCGCGGCGGCGGCGGCCACCTGGCCGTAGCGCACGCGGCGCCTGGACGCACCGTGGGTGATGACGCCCTTTTCCGCCTTGCATTCCGCGGCCGGCACCTTCCACTGCGCGGCGGCGGCCGCCACGAGCATTTCGCGGGCCGTGGCGCCGCCTTTCCTCACGTAATCCTGCGAGCTCCTCACGCCCTGGCTGCCCCCCGTGGACATGGAGCCCCAGATGCGCTTCCTCCTGATGTGCTCGTTGGGCGAGGCGAACTCGGTGGTGACCTTCATCCAGTCGGCGTCGAGTTCCTCGGCCACGAGCTGCGCGAGCGCCGTGAGGGTGCCCTGCCCCATCTCGGAACGGGCGATGCGGATCACGACGCGGTCGTCCGGGTGGATCACCACCCATGCGTTCACCTCGGTGGGCGGCAGCCCCTTGGCGGGCGCGGCGGCCACGGGCAGCGAGAATTCGAGGGCGAGCCCCCCGCCGACGGCGGCGGAGGCCTTGAGGAACTGGCGGCGGTCGATGGCGATCGTCATGGCGGCTCTCCTCAGGCTTTCTTCGCGGCGGTGGCTGACGACAATTGCCCGGCGGCAGCATGAATCGCCTTGCGCACGCGCGGATAGGAGCCGCAGCGGCACAGGTTCGTCATGGCCTCGTCGATGTCCGCATCCGTGGGCTTGGGCTTCTTCGCGAGGAGCGCGACGGCGGCCATCATCATGCCGCTCTGGCAGTAGCCGCACTGGGGAACCTCGTGCTCGATCCAGGCCTTCTGGATGCGGTGCAGGCCCGGCTTGCCCAGGCCCTCGATGGTGAGGATCTTCCTGCCCACCATGTCGCCCACCTTGGCGCGACAGGAGGTGACGGGCTCGCCGTCCACGTGCACGGTGCACGCGCCGCACTGCGCGATGCCGCAGCCGTACTTGGTGCCCATGAGCTTCAGCTGGTCGCGAAGCACCCACAGCAGGGGCATGTCGGGTTCGACGTCCACGTTGTGGACGCGACCGTTCACGGTGAGCTTGATCATGCGTGGCTCCTCGATGGGAAAAGGGGACCGGATTCTGGCGTCCGGGTGAGGTGGACCGATTGTAGCCGACGGTAGCCGGCTGGACGGCGAGACTACTTGCGGGGGGTGGAAGTTCCCGGGGAGACGACCGTCGTGGTGGTCGTCGCGGCATTGATGACCGAAGGCAGGCGGGCGAAAGCGAGGCCCGAGGTGTCGCCGGAATCCGACACCTGCCGCAGGATGGCCCGGTATCGGTCGATGGCCTGTGCTTCGTAGGGCGAGGCGCTGAAGTAGTAGAGGTAGTCGGCCAGCGTGGCCACGCCGCAGCGGCCCTGGATGGCGCAGCCCGAGAGCACCGCCGGCGCGTTGGCCCCGCACGGGTAGCCGTATTCGCAGGCGAGCAGGAACGCCGCGTTGCGGATCGCGCTCGGGTCCACGGGCTCCGTATCCGTCCCGAGGCGAAGGGACACGTCGCGGAACTGCTGCGTGAGCAGGTTGCCGGCGAGCGCGATGGCCTCCGGGTCGCGGGAAGTGAAGGCGCCCTTCACGGCCTCCAGCTGGGTGTCGTTCAGGGTCGGGCGGACGAAGCCGGGGCGATTCGAGTTGGCGCTGCGCCGCTCCGCCCACATTTCGGCTTCCGCCTGGACGAGGCGCGCCTTCGGATCGCCGCCGAGCGCCGCCGCCTTGAGCAGCCCGTTCAGTTCGGATTCCGCGATGGTGATGCCGCCCATGCCCTCGCACCGGTCGACCGAGAGCTGGTCCAGCGCGGCGAGCCGTCGATCTCGCACGACGCTGCCCTCCGGAAGCTCGGCCAGGACGCGCTCGCGGCGCTCCTGCAGCATCGTGGGCGAGAGGCCACGGGTCGGGGCGAAGGCGCTCTTGCGGTCCGCGACGGTCGCGCAGGCCCGGAGCATCTGGTAAAGGTAGTACTGCCCTTCCGGCGTGCGGCCTTCGGGCGAATCCTTGAGGCGGTCGTAGAGCGCCTTGTAGCTCTTCGCCGCCGTGAATTCACGCGAGAGTGCCGTGGCGGTCTCGCGGACGGCGGCCGGCTTCAGGAAATTGACGGCGGGCGTCACCGGGGCGCCACCGGGCGGGGCGAAGCCCGTCGTGGACGGCGGCCCTCCCGGCCTGGCGAGCGTGGACGCCACCGGGCCCGAGGGCGCAGGCGGCGCATCGGGCCGGCCTTCGATCCAGTCCCAAGCCAACGCGGCCACGGCCACGACGGCGACCACGGCGAGCAGGGAGGTACGGTTCAACGGTGGTCCTCGAGGAGCATGCGGGCGCCTTTTTCCGCGATCGCGTAGGCCGGCGCGTTGGTGTTGCCCGACGTGATGCGCGGCATGATCGATGCATCGATAACGCGCAGCCCCTCGATCCCGTGCACACGCAACCGGTCATCCACCACGGCGAGCGGGTCCGCGCCCATGCGGCAGGTGGAGACGGGGTGGAAGATGGTGGTGCCCAGGTCCCCCGCCGCCTTCGCGAGTTCCTCCGGCGATTGGAGCGCCGGGCCGGGCTTCCACTCCTGCGGCCGGTACTTCGCGAGCGCTTCCGAGGCCATCACGCGGCGCGTGAACCGCATGCCGTCCGCGGCCACCTGGCGGTCGTGGTCCGTCGACAGGTAGTTGACCTTGATCTCGGGCGCGGCGAACGGATCGGCGCTGCGGATGCGCAGCCACCCGCGCGAGGTCGGCCGCAGGTTGCACACCGAGGGCGTGATGGCGTCGAAGGGATGCAGCGGGTCGCCGAACTTGTCGAGCGAAAGCGGCTGCACGTGCCATTCGATGTTGGCCGTGGGCTGCGAGGGATCGCTCTTCGCGAAGGCACCGAGCTGCGAGGGCGGCATGGTGAGCGGGCCGGTCTTGCGCAGCAGGTACTCCAGCCCCATCGCCGCCTTGCCCACGAGGCTGCCCGCCATGGTGTTGAGCGTCTTCACGCCGTGCACCTTGTAGACCATGCGGATCTGCAGGTGGTCGTGCAGGTTCTCGCCCACACCCGCAAGCTCGTGGACGACGGGGATGCCATGCGTCGAAAGCAGCGCCGCGGGCCCAATGCCCGAGAGCTGCAGGAGCTGCGGCGAGCCGATGGCGCCGGCCGCGAGCACCACGGCCTTGCGGGCCTTCGCGACGTGCGCGCCCTGCCCTTCGATGACGTACTCGAGTCCCGTCGCGCGGCGGCGGCCGTCCTTCGATTCCACCTGGATCTTCGTCGCGTGCGCCCGGGTGACGACCTCGAGGTTCGGACGGCCCGACGCGGGCTTGAGCCACGCGTCCGTCGCGCTCCAGCGCCGGCCGGCCTTCTGGTTCATGTGGAAGTAGGCGTTGCCGAAATTGTCGCCGCGGTTGAATTCGTCGATCTTCGGGATGCCGCACTGCGCGGCCGCCTCGCGCCAGGCGTCGAGGATCTCCCACTTCACGCGCGGCTCCTCCACGCGAAGCTCTCCGCCGGCACCGTGGAACTCGCTTTCGCCCGCGAAGAAGTCCTCCATGTCGCGGAAGACCGGCAGCATCTCGTCCCAGCCCCAGCCGCGGTTGCCGAGCGAGGCCCAGTGGTCGTAGTCCTCGCGCTGCCCGCGCATGTAGACCATGGCGTTGATCGAGGAGCTGCCGCCCAGCACCTTGCCGCGCGCGTAGCCGAGCTGGCGTCCGTTGAGGCCCGCGTCCGGTTCCGTCTTGAAGCACCAGTCCGTGCGGGGGTTGCCGATGGTGTACAGGTAGCCGACCGGGATCCTGATCCAGAACCAGTCGTCCTTGCCGCCCGCCTCGAGGAGCAGCACCGAGGACTTGCCGCCCGCGCTCAGGCGGTTGGCGAGGATGCAGCCGGCGCTGCCGGCGCCGACGACGACGTAATCGAACTCACGGGGAGCGGGCATGGTGGGGCCATGCTAGCAAAAAGACCTTCCCGACGTTGGGGGGGTGAGTGATTCGGGCAAGAAACGTTGTAACCGCAGATGAACGCAGATGAACGCAGATGGCTTGCCGTCGGCGTCGCTTGTGATGCCGGCCGAGTCGGCGGACGCATTCCGCGCATGCCAGGTCACCACGAATGCGCGACGCCTTCTCATTCACAAGCCATCTGCGTTCATCTGCGTTCATCTGCGGTTCCAAAGCCTTGCCCCCCGCGAAGCGGGAAACCTACTTCAAAGCTTCCTCCACCAACCCTGCCACTGCCCCGAGCGGCTTCGAGGCGTCCTCCGCGATGCCGTGGCGCTTGCGGAGCATCGCCGGGTCGTTGTAGCCCAGCCAGACCTTGCCGTTTTCGTCCTGCCACGCCAGCGCCTTGAGCGGCAGGTCGATGGCGAGCGAGGGCGCGGCCACCATCATCGGCGTTCCGGCCTTGGGATTGCCGAACACGAGCAATTGCGTCGGGCGCATCTTGAGCCCGGCTTTCTCGGCCTCGCCCGAATGGTCGATCCGCGCGAAGACGGTGATGCCCTTCGCCTTCAGGACGGACTCGAGCCGGGCGATCGTGTCGGGAACGCTGCGGCTGCTGGGCTTGGCGACGAGCCCGGCGTCGGCGACCGCGCCGAGGCTGGACAGGAGAAGGAGCGAGGCGGCGAGCGTTCGTTTCATCGGAGGGCCTTTGGGTCGGGTGTTCGAAACGGAAAGCGGGCCCCGCCCGGAGGCGAGGCCCGCATGACGCGGGATGCTACGCGCTTCAGTCGTCGTCGTCGCGATCGCGGCCCTTGCCGTCGAAGTAGTCGAGCGCCGCCTTGTAGGCCTGCTCGCCCACCTCCACGCCCATCTCGCGCGAGACGAGGTCACCGTCGATGAAGTGGATGCCGCCGTAGCGCCGCGAGATGCCCGCCTCGTTGGCCGCGTCGGTGAACAGGGCCCAGGAGAGGGTCACGTCCTTGGAGGGAGCGAATCCCGGCTCGACTCGAAGGCTGCGGGCGGGGACGGTCACCGAGTGGCCGAACACGTCGCTGCCGGTGAAGAGGCGAAGCACCGTCGCGCCGGCCATGCTGAAGATGCTGTGACCGGACACGTATTCCGAGAAGGGCGGCGTCACCACGTCCGCCGCCTGGTACGGGCGCCACGTCTCGCCCGGGATGAGCCTCGTGCCCTGGCCGGGGCCAGCCCACGCCGAGACCATCTTGCCCTTGAAGAGCACGTTGATCGCCGTCACCGGGCGCACGTAGTCGTAGAAGCGCTTGGCCTCCCACGACGCGATGCTCGCGTCGAAGATGGCATTGGTCATCGCGAAGAACATCTTCGTGTCGCGGTCCACGCCGTGGCCGTCGCGGCGCGAGACGAACTGGGCGAAGAGCGCCCAATGGCCCGGCGGGAGTTCCGAGGAAGGGCCGTCCGCCCAGTACTCGGCGATCACCTTCTGCTCGTCGTTGAGCGCGGCGCTGTAGGCGAGGACCTGCTTGGCCTGCTCCGTGAAGTCGAAGGAAGGGAACCTCGCGGGCGCCTCGGGCCTGAATTGCGAGGCCTTCCTGAGCGCGAAAGGCTTCACCTCGCGCCAGTGCGGCGTGATGAACTTCTGCACCGTCGTGCCCACGCGAAGCGGCTGCCAGCGATTGAGGTTCACCACCGTGTCGGGCGTGTTGACCGGGACGTATCCCGTCCAGTCGCTGTAGGGCGCGCCGCCGTTCTTCTCCCCGAGCTGGTTCGAGCCATCCTTGTGACGGTAGTCGAGCACGGCCTTGCACGCGACGTTGCCGACGCCCGCGGGCGTCCTCGTGTCCGTCGTCGTGTCGAGCGGCGAATAGCCCAGGCTCGTCATGAGCGCGTCGAACTGCGGCTTCTCGCTCGGAAAGAGATCGACGAGCGCGCGGTAGGCGCCGTAGCTCAGGGCCTTGTTCTTGTTGGCCTCGGTGCGCTCGGACGACGGGCGACGCAGGCTGCCCTTGAGACGCGTGCCGTACGCATTGGCGTCATAGGCCGCCCAGGCGTCGTACATGCAGGTGTGGGCGACGGCAAGGGCGCGAGCCACGATGGGCGGGCCCGGATGCGTGACGCGGATGGCCTCGAGGGCGGCCGCGTCCCATTGCACGACCACCGTGTCGGCCGCGAGGGCCGGTTGTGACAGGAGGCCCGCCGTCGCAAGTGCGACCGCGGCCCCGGTTCTGCGAAATCCCCGCATGGATGTTCTCCCTGGAATGTCGTTGGGCGAGATCGCCGCGCGCAAGCGTCGATCGCGTCGTGGCGCACTGGACGGCACCACGCGACGCATCCTACGGAGAGAAGTTGCGGATGTAACCGCGATTATTCTGCATGTCGCCGAAGGGCGACAAGGCGCCGCACCGGCGGCACGCGGACTGCGGACCGCGGAAACTAGGCCGACGGCAAGCGGCCCGCGGCGCGGCGGGCCTCGTACGTCTTGAGATGCGCGAAGGCGAGCGACAGGATCGCGTCATCGATCCCGTGCCCCCTCGCCCGCTCCCGCATGAAACCGACGATATGGTCGGCCTCGACGGGATTGCCCCGCTCCACGTCGCGAAGCATCGAGGAGGCCGCGGGGCCCGGCGTGAGCAGGCGGGTGCGGGCCCATTCGATGAACTTCCCGCGCGGCGCACCGGCGCACTTCGCGACGACCTCGATATTCGCCGCGAGCGCACGCTCGATCGCCTCGCGCCCGCCCGGCGCCGCGAGCACCTCGCCGATGTTCCCGCGGAACAGGCACGTGACGGCCGCGAGCACCGACAGGAACATGAGCTTCTCCCACATGTCCTGCTCGATCGTGGGCGAGAGCGTCCAGTCGATGGAAGACTTCGCCAGTTCGGCGGCGAACGCCTTCGCTCTCGGGCTTTGCGCGCCGTCGCGCTCGCCGAAGGTCAGGCGGTTGAGCGGCTCCATGTGCTTCACGGTGCCGTCGGGCCCGAGCGTCACGTTGATCTGGCACGTGCCGCCCATCACCTTCGCCTTGCCGAAACGGGCGTCGAGCCGCTCCAGGTGCGCGATGCCGTTGAGCATCGGCACGACGACGCACTCGCCTGCCATCGCGGGCGCGATCGCGTCCATGGCCGAGTCGAGGTCGTAGGCCTTGCAGGTGAAGAGCACGAGATCGAATTCGGGCTTCACGACTTCCGCCGTGACGCACTTCGCGACGATCGTCGCGTTTCCGTTCGGGCTCTCGATCACGAGGCCGTTCGCGGCGATCTGCGCGGCGCGCTTCGTGCGCACGAGGAAGGTGACGTCGGCGCCGCCCTGCGCGAGCCGGCCGCCGAAATACCCGCCGATGCCGCCGGCGCCGAGGACGAGGATCTTCATGGAAACTCCGGAAGGGAAAGGACGGTGTGTCGCGCCGCGGCGGGCGGCATTACGGCATCGGGACTACAGGCCGCTTTCCGCGAAGCCCCGCCGCTTCACCAGGAGATCGATCTCCTTGAGCGTCTCCAGCAATTCGCGCATGCGCGGCAGGGGCCAGGCGTTGGGGCCATCCGACAGGGCTTTCGCCGGATCCGGATGCGTCTCCATGAAGAGGCCCGAGACGCCCGTGGCGACGGCCGCGCGCGCGAGCACCGGCACGAACTCGCGCTGCCCACCCGAGGACGTGCCCTGCCCGCCCGGCAGCTGCACGGAGTGGGTGGCGTCCATCACGACGGGACAGCCCGTCTCGCGCATGATCGCGAGCGAGCGCATGTCGGAGACGAGGTTGTTGTAGCCGAACGAGACGCCGCGTTCGCACACGAGAATGTTGTCGGTGCCGCTCGCCTCGCGCGCCTTGTCCACGACGTTCTTCATGTCGTGGGGCGCGAGGAACTGGCCCTTCTTGATGTTGACCGGCTTGCCGGAGCGGGCGACGGCATGGATGAAGTCCGTCTGGCGGCACAGGAACGCGGGCGTCTGCAGCACATCCACGTGCTTCGTGACCTCCGGCACCTCCTGCTCGGTGTGCACGTCGGTGAGCACGGGGACGCCGAGCGTGGACCGCACCTTGGCGAGGATCTCGAGGCCTTTCTCCATCCCCGGGCCGCGGAAGCTCTTGCCGCTCGAGCGGTTGGCCTTGTCGTAGCTCGACTTGAAGATGAAGGGGATGGCGAGGGAGCCGGTGATCTCCTTCAACTGGCCGGCGACGTCCATCTGGAGCTGCTCGCTCTCGACGACGCAGGGGCCGGCGATGAGGAAGAAGGGTTGGTCGAGGCCGACGTCGAATCCGCAGAGTTTCATGTCTTCTCTTTCACGCTCGCGCGTGGGTCAATCGATGGAACCGCCGATGAACGCAGATCAACGCAGATGTTCTTCGGATTGGAAGGGTGACGCCCAGGGCATCTTGCCCGCGAGAACGCCCAGCCAACAACGGACGCCGAATGAACCACAAGCCATCTGCGTTCATCTGCGTTCATCTGCGGTTCCAAAGGTTTGCTATGCGGCGGAGCCGCCAATCACCTTCAATCCCGGCTCGGGCACGCGCCTGCGATGCTGCTCCAGCGCCGCCTTCACGTAGGAGATGAAAAGCGGATGCCCGGCGCGCGGCGTGGAGGTGAATTCCGGGTGGTACTGGCACCCGAAGAACCACGGGTGGTCCGAGCGTTCCGAGATCTCCACCAGGTTCTCGCTCTGCGTTCGCGCGCTGATCGTGAGCCCCGCGGCCTCCAGGCGGGCGACGTACTGGTCGTTCACCTCGTAGCGATGCCGATGGCGCTCGGCGACGACGTCCTTGCCGTAGATCTTGTGCGCGAGGGAGCCCTTCTTCACGTTGCAGGGCTGCGCGCCCAGGCGCATGGTGCCGCCGAGGTTGGAATTGGAATCGCGCTTCTCGATCTTGCCGTCGCGGTCCTGCCATTCGGTGATGAGCGCCACGACCGGGTGCGGGGTGTCGGGATCGAACTCGGTGGAGTTGGCGCCCTCCAGCCCGCAGAGGTCGCGCGCGGCCTCGATCACCGCGATCTGCATGCCCAGGCAGATGCCGAGGTAGGGCACCTTGTTCTCGCGCGCGAAGCGCACCGCGGCGATCTTGCCCTCGATGCCGCGCTTGCCGAAGCCGCCCGGGACGAGGATGGCGTCCATGTCCTTGAGGGTGTCGGCCACGTCGCCCTCGATCTGCTCGGAATCGACGTAGTGGATCTTCACCTTGGTGCGGGTGTGGATGCCGGCGTGGATGAGCGCCTCGGAGAGGCTCTTGTAGGAATCCTGCAGGTCCACGTACTTGCCGACCATCGCGATGTCGACCTCGTGCTCGGGATGCTCGAGCGCATCGACGATCCTGTCCCACATCGCGAGATCCGCCGGGTAGGCGGCGAGGTCCAGCTTGCGGCACACGATCTCGTCCAGGCCCTGCTTGTGCAGCATCGACGGGATCTTGTAGATGGAGTTGACGTCGTAGCAGGAGATGACCGAGCGGTGGTCGACGTTGGTGAAGAGCGCGATCTTGCGCTTGTCCTCGTCCGGGACCGGCTGCTCGGAACGGCACATCACCACGTCCGGCTGGATGCCGATGCCGCGCAGTTCCTTGACGGAATGCTGCGTGGGCTTGGTCTTGATCTCGCCCACGCTCGCCAGGTGCGGCACGAGCGTGAGGTGGATGTAGCAGGTGTTGTTGCGGCCTTCCTCGATGCCGATCTGGCGGATGGCCTCCAGGAAGGGCAGCGACTCGATGTCGCCCACCGTGCCGCCGATCTCGATGATGCCGACGTCGACGTCCTTGCAGGCGGCCTTCACGCTGGCCTTGATCTCGTCCGTGATGTGCGGGATGACCTGCACGGTGCCGCCCAGGTAATCGCCGCGGCGCTCCTTGTTGATGACGCGCTCGTAGATCTGGCCGGTGGTGAAGTTGTTGAGCTTCTTCATCTTCCCGGAGATGAAGCGCTCGTAGTGGCCGAGGTCCAGGTCGGTTTCCGCGCCATCGTCCGTGACGAACACCTCGCCGTGCTGGAACGGCGACATCGTGCCCGGATCCACGTTGATGTAGGGATCGAGCTTGACGAGGGTGACCTTGATCTTGCGCGATTCGAGGATCGCGGCGAGGGAGGCGGCGGCGATGCCCTTGCCCAGGGAGGAAACCACGCCACCGGTGACGAAAACGTACTTGGTCATTGCGACCCCCCAGCGGGAAATTTGTATTCTACCGGGATTCGCGCAAACTCGCCCCGACGACGACCGACGGAAAGACCATGGCCCGCAAGAATTCGCAAGCCCCCGCGTGGACGCGCCAGGGCGTGAAACGACGCCTCGTGGAGCGCCTGTGGGTGCGCTTCCACATGAGCCTCATCCTCGCCTCGAGCGGGCTGTCGGCCATGCTCGCGAGTTGGGCCCTGCTGCAGGTCGGCGTCGGCTCCATGCTGGTGCGCTACCCGATCGCGATCGCGGTCGCCTACGGCACCTTTCTCCTGGGCGTCTGGATCTGGCTGCAGTACGCGGGCGTGGGCGACGGCGAAGAGCGGAAGGAATCCGGCAACTCGCTCGTGGATGGCGCGGACCTGCTCGACATCCCGATCGGCGGCGGCAAGGGCGGCGGCGGATCGGGTGGCGGGTTCGCGGGCAAGGGCGGCGGATTCGACGGCGGCGGCGCGAGCGGTTCGTGGGTCGAGGGCGGGCCGCGAGGCGCGCTTTCGTCTTCCTCGCCGCAGCTCAACGCGCGGGCCTTCGCGAGTTCCGCCGGATCCGACGCGCCTTCCTCGGGAAGCGGCACCGGGTTCGATCTCGATCTCGGCGACGACCTGGGCATGGTGATCCTGGGGCTGCTGCTCGTGCTGGCGGTGCTCGCGTCGAGCGGCTATCTCGTGTGGGCGGCGCCGGACATCCTCACGGAAGCGGCGTTCGGCGCGATGCTGGCGGGCGGGCTCGCGCGCCGCTCGAAGCACGAGGACGCGGCCGGCTGGGTCGCGGGCGTGATCAAGAAGACCTGGTGGCCCTTCGCGATCGTGCTCGTCCTCGCGATCGGCTTCGCCGGGTATGCCGCGAAGCACCATCCGCAGGCGAAGACCTTCAAGCAGGCGCTCGAAGCGGCTTCGGTCCCCGACATGCCAAAATGAGGCTCCCCTTCCCGCACCGCGTCTCATGAAAGTCGACGGCAAGCACTACCGCACCCTGTGGGCCGAGCCCGCCGCGAAGCGCGTCCACATCATCGACCAGACGCTCCTGCCGCACGCCTTCGAAATGCGCTCGCTCGACTCGCCCGAGGCCGTCGCCGAGGCCATCGTGACGATGCGCGTGCGCGGCGCGCCCCTCATCGGCGTTACCGCCGCCTTCGGCGTGGCGCTCGCGATGGACCGCGACGCCTCGGACGCGCACTTGCTCGATACGCTGGACCGCCTGCGCGCGACGCGCCCCACGGCGGTGAACCTCGCGTGGGCCCTCGAACGGATGAAGCGGGCGCTCGCCGCCCTGCCCTCCCCGAACCGGGCCGCGGCCGCGTGGGAACTCGCCCAGGCCATCGCGGACGAGGACGCGGCCATCAACGAGGCGATCGGGCGCAACGGCCTCGCGCTCCTGGAGGCCGAGCACTTCCTGAAGAAGCGCCCGATCAACGTCCTCACGCACTGCAATGCCGGATGGATCGCCACCGTGGACTGGGGCACGGCCCTGGCGCCCCTCTACATGGCGCACGACAAGGGCATTCCCGTGCACGTGTGGGTGGACGAGACGCGGCCGCGCAACCAGGGCCTGCTCACCGCCTGGGAACTCGCGGGCCACGGCGTGCCGCACACGCTCGTCGCCGACAACGCGGGCGGGCACCTCATGCAGCACGGCCTGGTGGACCTGTGCATCGTCGGCGCGGACCGCGTCACGCGCCGCGGCGACGTGTGCAACAAGATCGGCACCTATCTCAAGGCCCTCGCGGCCCACGACAACGGCGTGCCCTTTTACGCCGCCGTGCCCACGCCCACGATCGACTGGGCGATCGACGACGCCCTCGAGGGCATCCCCATCGAGGAGCGCAGCGGCGACGAAGTGCGCATCGTCCGCGGCCTGGACGAATCCGGCCGGCCCGCCTCGGTCACGATCGCGCGCGCCTCGACGAAGGTGGCCAACCCCGCGTTCGACGTGACGCCCGCGAAATACGTGACCGGCATCGTCACGGAGAAAGGCGTGCATCCCGCGACCGAGGCCGGCCTCGCCGCCGCCCGCCCCGCGCCATGAGCGACGACACCCTGCGCGAGCGCATCGTCCACACGGCGCGCGCCATGAACGCCCTGGGCATCAACCAGGGCAAGAGCGGCAACGTGAGCGCGCGCGTCGAAGGCGGCTTCCTGGTGACGCCCTCGGGCATCCCGTACGAGCACCTCCTGCCCGTGGACCTGGTGCACGTCGGCCTGGACGGCCAGGCGAGCGGCCCGCGCGAGCCCTCCAGCGAATGGCGCTTTCACCGCGACATCTACCGCACCCGGCCCGAGGCCGGCGCCGTCGTGCACACGCACTCGTCCTACGCCACCACCTTCGCTTGCCTGGGCCGTGCGATCCCGCCGTTCCATTACGAGGTGGCCTTCGCGGGCGGGAAGGACATCCGCTGCGCCCCCTACCGCACCTTCGGCACGCAGGAACTCTCGGACGTCGCCCTCGCCGCCCTGGAAGGCCGAAGGGCCTGCCTCCTCGCCCAGCACGGCGCCATTGCATTTGGAACGGACCTGGCCGACGCCCTGCGCCTGGCGGACAAGGTCGAGCACCTGGCGCGCATCTACTGGCAGGCCCTGCAGGTGGGCGAGCCGCCGCTGCTTTCGGACGGGGAAATGGCTCTCATGGCCGAGCGGTTCCGGCACTACGGACCGCGCCCGGGCTGACCCCGGCGCCCCATCCCGGGGCGCCTTTCCCCGCCTGCCGGTAACAGCCCCGTATCACCCCGGCCGGGGTGTGGCCTTTCCGGCCCGCGTGCGATAATTGGCGACTTACCAAAAAGCCGGCGTCCGTCGCAAGACAGCCGGCCTCTTCCATCGGAGGAAGGTCCATGCACGCTCAAGCCGCCCCGGTACCGGGTGCCGCCCCGACCCGCAACGCGAAGCTCCTGAAATGGGTGGCCGAAGTCGCCGCCCTCACCCAGCCGGACAGCATCCATTGGTGCGACGGCTCCCAGGAGGAATACGACCGCCTGTGCGGCCAGCTCATCGAGGCCGGGACCTTCCGGCGGCTGAACGACAAGTTGCGGCCCAATTCCTACCTCGCCCTCTCCGATCCTTCGGACGTGGCCCGCGTGGAGGACCGCACCTTCATCTGCTCGAAGAAGAAGGAAGACGCCGGCCCCACCAACAACTGGGTGGAGCCCGCCGAGATGCGCAAGACGCTCTCGGGCCTCTTCAAGGGCTGCATGAAGGGCCGCACGATGTACGTGGTGCCCTTCTCCATGGGCCCCATCGGCTCGCACATCTCGCACATCGGCGTCGAGCTCTCCGACAGCGCCTACGTGGCCGTCAACATGAAGCTCATGACGCGCATGGGCGCCGCGGTGCTCGCCACGCTGGGCGAGCACGGCGATTTCGTCCCCTGCGTGCACTCCGTGGGCGCGCCGCTCGCGGCCGGCCAGAAGGACGTCACCTGGCCCTGCAACCAGGAGCACAAGTACATCGTGCACTTCCCGGAGGACAAGGAGATCTGGTCCTTCGGCTCCGGCTACGGCGGCAACGCCCTGCTGGGCAAGAAGTGCTTCGCGCTTCGCATCGCTTCGGTGATGGGCAAGGAGCAGGGCTGGCTCGCCGAGCACATGCTGATCCTCGGCGTGGAATCGCCGGAGGGCGTGAAGCACTACGTCACGGCCGCGTTCCCGAGCGCCTGCGGCAAGACCAACTTCGCGATGCTGATCCCGCCGCCCGCCTTCCAGGGCTGGAAGGTGACCACCATCGGCGACGACATCGCCTGGATCAAGCCCGGCGAGGACGGCCGGCTGCACGCCATCAACCCGGAAGCCGGCTTCTTCGGCGTCGCGCCCGGCACGGGCTATGACACCAACCCGAACTGCATGGAGGCCGTGAAGGCCGACACCATCTTCACCAACGTGGCGCTCACGCCCGAAGGCGACGTGTGGTGGGAGGGCATGACGAAGGAAGCGCCCCCGAAGCTCACGGACTGGACGGGCAAGGAATGGACGCCGGGTTGCGGGCGACCCGCCGCGCATCCCAATTCGCGCTTCACCGTGGCCGCCTCGCGCACGCCGTCGATCGACCCGGCCTGGGATGACCCGAAGGGCGTGCCCATCTCCGCGTTCATTTTCGGCGGCCGCCGCTCCTCCACCGTGCCCCTCGTCACCGAGGCCGCCACGTGGGACGAAGGCGTCTACATGGCCGCGACGCTCGGCTCCGAGACCACCGCCGCCATCACCGGGCAGGTGGGCGTGGTGCGCCGCGACCCGTTCGCGATGATCGCCTTCTGCGGCTACAACATGAGCGACTACTTCGCCCACTGGATCGAGATGGGCCGCAAGGTGCCTTACCCGCCCAAGATCTTCATGGTGAACTGGTTCCGGAAGGGCGCCGACGGCAAGTTCGTCTGGCCCGGCTACGGCGAGAACATGCGCGTGCTCAAGTGGGTGGTCGAGCGCGTCGAGGGCATCGCGGATGCCGAGCGCACCGAGTGGGGCTACGTGCCCAACCACAAGGACCTCGACTGGAAGGGCCTCGAGGGCTTCGCCGCCGAGAAGTACCTTTCCATCTCGGCCATCGAGAAGGACATGTGGAAGCAGGAAATGCCGCTGCACCGCGAGTTCTTCGACAAGCTGGGCACGCGCCTGCCGGGCGCGATGAAGCAGCGGTTCGAGACGCTGGTGCAGAAGCTGGGGTAGTCGCCACGGCCGGCACCACCCCGAACGGGCGCCCTCGCGGCGCCCGTTTTCCTTGCCCTCAGGCGGGCACGATTTCCCGGCAGCGCTCGATCAGGAACTCGCGGAGCGCGCGGACGGCGGGCCTGAGCTGGTCCCGGTCGGCACAGAGCAGGCAGAGCGGCGCAAGCTCACCCTGCCAGTCGCGGCAGAGGGCCACGAGTCGCCCGTCGCGGATGTCCCCGGAAACGTCGAGCAGGGACTTGTAGGCGACGCCTTCCCCCAGCAATGCGAGCTTGTGCACGGCATCGCCGTCATCGCACAGGAAGCTCCCGCTCACCCTCACTTCGATCTCCTCCCCGGCCCGGCGGAAGGTCCACCGATTGTGGGGGCGCTCGCCCAGCATGAAGCAAAGGCAGTTGTGCCCGGCGAGCTCCTGCGGCGACCGGGGTTCGCCATGGCGGCGGATGTAGTCGGGTGACGCGCAAAGCACCCGGATGTTCTCCGGTGCCACCGGCAAGGTGATCATCGAGGAATCCGGGGGTTCTCCGTAGCGCAACGCGACGTCGACCTGCTCCCGGTACACGCCGGCGAGGCGGTCGGACACCTGCAGCCTCAACTGCACGTCGGGATGCCGCCGGCGAAACTCGCATAGCCACGGGAGCACGAGGTTGCGGCCGAGGTCCGAAGGAACGGACAGCTGGATCTTGCCGCGGACCTTGCCGCCCCCCGCGGAAAGGTTCTCGCCCGCCGACAGGATGAGCGCCAGGCCGGCCTCGCAGCCCACCAGGAACTTCTCGCCCTCGCTCGTGAGGCGCAGGTTGCGCGTGCTGCGTGCGAACAGCTTCGCGCCGAGGTCCCGCTCCAGCCGCTTCATCGCGGCGCTCGCCGCCTGCGGCGTCATGTCCATGGCGCGCGCCGCCTCGGCGAAGCTGGCGCAGCGGGCCGCCCGGACGAAGAACTGGAGGTCTCGAAGGGAGTTCATTGTCAAAAGGAAACGGATGGAGCCGCAACGGCCGGCCGATGGATCCCGCCGGCTCCGGACGCCAGACTGCGGAGTCGGACCCGATTCCCTATCTCACCACGAAAGGCGTCGCGGTCCAAGAATCGATCGCCATCCTGACCGGAGGAACCGACCATGAATGCACCCCGACTCACCTACGACTCGGTCGTCGTCCGGCCCGTCTCGGTTCCGCTGCGCCGCAAGGTGGTCTCGCGGGTCGGGTTCTTCGACCACTGGCCGATCATCCTGATCGACCTGCACACGAAGGAAGGGGTGGTCGGGCGCAGCTATCTCGAGCCGTACCTGGAGAAGTCGGCGCGCTACATCGTTCCGGTCGTGCGGGATCTCGTCGACAGCCGGAAGGGCCAGGCGATCGTTCCCGTCGCGGATTTCCAGGCCGGCCGCAAGTCCCTCAACCTGATCGGCTACGAAGGCGTCGCGATGATCGCCAACGCCGGCATCGACATGGCCGCCTGGGACGCGCTCGCCAAGGCGGCCGGCATGCCGCTCGCCGTCCTGCTGGGCGGTTCGGTCGGCCCGGTTCCCGCCTACAACAGCAACGGCCTGTGGCTGACCGACCCGGCCACGCTGGCCGCGGAGGCTGCGGAACTCGTCGCCGAAGGAGGATTCGCCGGACTCAAGCTGCGCCTGGGTCGCGACAGGCTGGAGGACGACCTGGAAGCGCTCCGCCAGGTGCGCAGCGGCGCCGGCGACGACATCAAGCTCATGGTGGATTTCAACCAGGGCCTCACCCTGGGGGACGCGATCCATCGCTGCCATGCGCTCGACGACCAGGGCCTGTATTGGTTCGAGGAGCCCACGACCTACAACAACCTGGAGGGCTACGCCCGGCTCGCCCGCGATCTCAAGACACCGCTGCAGTTGGGCGAGAATTTCTACGGCCCGCGCGAACTGTACCGGGCGCTCCAGTTGGGTGCCGGCGACTACGTCATGCCTGACATGATGAGGATCGGTGGCGTGACCGGGTGGATGCGATCCGTCGGAATCGCAGCCGCGGCAGGCGTCGAAGTGTCGACCCATCTGTACCCCGAAGTTTCCGCCCACCTGATGCGCGTGACGGAAACGGCGCACTGGCTGGAGTGGCAGGATTGGGCGGACCCGATTCTCCGGGAGCCGTTCGTCGTGAAAGACAGCCAGATCCAGGTTCCGGAAAGACCGGGCATCGGGATCGAGTGGGACGAAGCCGCCGTGAAGCGGTTTGCGATCGGGTGAGGGAGCCACCCACCCCTTGGTGGGCGCCGCCAGGCTGTTCGCTACCGCACCGACAGATCGGTATCCCGATGGCCCAATGGAAAATCGGGTCAATCGGCCCGAGAATGGTTGAGAAAGCCCGGGCGATGACCTCCATCGTGGACAGCATCTCCTTTCGGGACGGGAAGCGCCTCGGCGCCATCGCCCTCGACGACGTCAGCGGGCTCATCGCGCAACCCGGCACGTTCGTCTGGCTGGGGCTGCACGAGCCCGATGACGCACTGCTGCGCAAAATCCAGGAAGCGTTCGGCCTGCACGACCTGGCCATCGAGGATGCCCACCACGCGCACCAGCGGCCCAAGATCGAGTCCTACAGCGATTCGCTCTTCATCGTGCTCAAGACGGCCCAGCTGGAGGCGGGCCAGGTCGTCTACGGCGAGACCCACCTGTTCGTCGGCACGAATTTCCTGGTGTCGGTTCGCCACGGCGCTTCGTCGAGCTATGCCCAGGTCCTGCAGCGCTTCGAGGACGGCACCAGGCGCCATCCCATGGGGCCGGGGCTCGCCCTCTATGCGGTCCTGGATTTCGTGGCCGACCCACCAGCCCGTCGTGGCGCAGTTCGAGAAGGATTTCGACGCCATCGAGACGGACATCTTCCGGGACCGGTTCGACCGGCTCGTGATCGAGCGGCTGTACGCGCTCAAGCGGGACCTCCTCGAGCTGCGCAACGCCGCCCTGCCCCTGGCGGAGATCAGCTCCGAGCTGATGCGCCTGCACGAGGACCTGATCCCCAAGGCGCTGCGGGCCTACTTCCGGGACATCCAGGACCACGTCTCGCGGCTCGTGGGGCTCATCGACGGCATGCGCGACATGCTGACCACGGCCATGCAGGTGAACCTGGCGCTGGTGGCCAACAACCAGAACGAGGTGGTGAAGCGCCTGGCCGGCTGGGGCGCGATCCTCGCCATCCCGACCGTCGTCTTCAGCCTGTACGGCATGAACTTCCAGTGGATGCCCGAGTTGCACTGGAAGGCCGGCTATCCGATGGTGGTGGCCGCGACTGCGCTCGCCTGCTTCCTCGTGTACCGGCGCCTGCGCCGCGCCGCTTGGGTATAGCCGCAGCGCCCGGGAACACCCGTATCCCGACCGGTTCGAGGCTCGCGATCTACGGGGCGATCGCCGCCAACCTGGCCATCGCGGCGACCAAGCTCGTGGTCGCGGGCATCACCGGCAGTTCCGCCATGCTTTCCGAGGGCATCCACTCGGCGGTCGACACCTTCAACGGGATGCTCCTGCTCGTGGGCATCCGCCTGAGCCAGAGGCCCGCCACGCCCGAGCACCCTTTCGGGCACGGCAGGAGCTGTACTTCTGGAGCCTGATCGTCGCCGTGCTGATCTTCGGACTCGGCGGCGGCATCTCCTTCTACGAAGGGGTGCAGCACATCCTGCATCCGCAACCGTTGCATGACCCGTTCTGGAACTACGTGGTGCTCGGCGCGGCGGCGCTCTTCGAGGGCATCAGCTTCGCGATCGCGCTGCGCGAGTTCCGGAAGCAAGCCGGCACCGCCCCGTTCTGGGAAGCCATCCATCGCAGCAAGGATCCGACCACCTATACCGTGCTGGCCGAGGACTCGGCGGCACTGGGGGCCTCGCGATCGCCGCGACGGGCATCTGGCTGAGCCATCGCTCCGACATGGCCGTGTTCGATGGCGCCGCGTCGATGCTCATCGGCGTGCTGCTGGCGGTGGTGGCGAGCTTCCTCACCTGGCAATCGCGCGACCTGCTCATCGGCGAGGGCATTCGCCCGGAAACGGCGCGTGCCATCCGCGGCATCGCCCTCGCCGTGCCCGGGGTGCGGGACGTCGGGCGCATCCTGTCGATGTACGTGGGGCCCGACGATGCGCTCGTCACGATGGATCTCGACTTCGACCCGGGCACCGACGCCGCCGACGCGGCGCTCGCGATCGCCGACGTGGAGCGGCAGGTGCGGGCGCGGTTTCCCATGATCAAGCGGCTCTTCATCGAATCGGGCGCCGTGCCGGCGTCGCAGCGCTGGTCGAGGCCGGATGCGATCCGGGCGCCGGCCGATCCTTCCGGCACGCCCGCGTCGTCCTAGCGTCGTCTCTTTCGGCCTGACGTGCGCGATGGAGCATCGGACCGAGATGCTGGTGCAGCCGTTGAGGTGGTTAGTCTCTGTTGGCGGCGGTTGGCCGCTAACCACCCGGAGCGGAAGTACAGGAGTTACCAAAGCATGAAGGCAGCACATTGCGCACTGAACCGAGTGCGTTGAGCCGATTCCAGGTTCTGCGTGGACCGAGACTCCTGAGGCAGATCAGTCCCACTTTATTGTCGAGTTAAGTGCACTCACGTCATTCAGTGCGTCGAGTTCCAGAATACTGTCCTTGAGCCGAACCGTGCCAGCGGCACCCAGCACGGGTTCTACCAGCGATTGGAATTTCGCTTCGACGCGCCTCGCCTGGGCTTGTCGATCGGTTTCCGGGCACCCGCATCGTATCGCGTGGTCACTCGCTCGCCTTCTATCGTCTCGACCTCCATGATGGACTCCATCATCCCGAGGTCTGCGGAAAATGCGACTGTTACCCGATCGCGTACGGCAATCACCTCGGCAGCCGACACCGCGCCATCCGAGTAGGCACTTAGACGCGACGTTTCGCGGCCCAGGAGACCCAATGCCGCACTCAACCGCAGGCTGAATTTGCCTTCAAGGGCATTGGAGGGTGCAACGATGTTGCAGTACTTGTCGCTGGCGGGATTGGAGGTGACGAGCACGCGTACGATCGATGCAGAGCCATTTGGCAAGCGCTCGCGAAGTAACCTGCCACACTCAATCACCGCGTGCACGCCGTTGCAGGCGGCGTGATACTTGAATAGGTTGGCAAGGATGAACAGGTCACGGCTGTCGTCCAGAGCGTCTTCAGCCTTGAAGTCTGGGCTCATTGCGCGGCCGAATCCCTGTGGATGTTCCAGTGCTACCGAGCCAGCGTCGAATCCGCGCGCGGCAAGCCGTGCCGCCAGAACGCCACTTCTGGCCGCGAGACCCGCATGCAGCGGCTTGCCCATGTTGCCGAAGAGTGCTTTCAGGCCACTCGCCTGGGTGGCCGCAAGCGAGAGGGCACTTGCTGCCTGAGTCGTGCTGAGCCGCAGGAGGTTCGCGCAGGCCGCTGCGGCGCCAATCCCTCCGACTGTCGAGCTGGCGTGGAAACCACGTTCATAGTGCCCCGGGGCGACCAGAAGACCTACACGGCACGCGATCTCATAGCCAGCAACGAATGCGGCGACCGTCTCGCGACCGCTCGCACCAATCGCCTCACCGAGAGCGAGTACCGCCGGCATTCCAACGGCAGTGGCGTGCCCGGGGATCGCAAGGTTGACGTCATCGTAGTCAAGAGCATGGGCGGCGGTGCCATTGGCGAGAGCAGCCCCTCCCGCCGGGACGCGCAGGCTGGATCCGAGAAGGGTGGACTCAGCCCTTCCACCCTGATCGGCCACCTCCCCCCGCACCATCACTACCGCCGGCTCGTTCAATCCCGCAAGTGAGCAGGCGGTGGCGTCGAGGATGCAGCGTACCGCCATCGCCCGCGCTTCCGCAGGGAGTGTCTCGTGTCGGTACGAAAGCGCCAGCTCTCCCAGACGCCGGGTGAGCATGTGCGTTTACTCCTGCTTCATGCCAGCGTCCTTCATCACCTTGGCGTACTTCGGCAACTCGGTGCTAATTACGCTATGAAACTCCTGGGGAGTCGTGGCAACAAGCTCAACCCCCGCGGCGATCATGCGTTCGCGCACTTCGGGGACGGCGGCAATCTTCGCGATCTCGGCGTGCAGTTTGTCGATGACATCCTTGGGCGTACCCTTTGGCGCCAGCAGGCCGATCCATCCCGCCATCTCGTAGCCCGGCAAACCGGCTTCGCTCACGGTCGGCACGTTGGGCAGTGCAGAGGAGCGTTTGGCGGTAGTAACCGCGAGCGCCTTGATCTTTCCCGCCTTAATCTGGGGCAATGACTGCGCAACGGTGTCAAACATGATGTTGACTTGACCGCCGATAAGATCAGCAAGGGCGGGCGCAGCTCCTTTGTAGGGCACGTGAAGCATTTCCACTCCCGCCATGGACATGAAGAGCTCTCCAGCCAGGTGAATGGAACTGCCTGTGCCAGACGAAGCGAAAGTGATCTTGCCTGGCTGCGCTTTCGCAAGAGCGATCAGTTCCATCACCGACTTCGCAGGAACATTCGGATGGGCAGCCAGTACGTTTGGCGTCCAGCCAATCAGACTTATCGATTCAAAGTCCTTCACGGGGTCGTAGGGCGCCTTCTTATAGAGGTTCGGGGCAATGCCGTGGGTACTGGTCGTCGCCATAAGCAACATGTAGCCATCCGCCGGGGATGTGGCAACGAAGGCTGAACCGATCGTTCCTGTGGCCCCGGACTTGTTTTCAACAACAACGGACTGACCGAACGCCTCCCCGAGTTTCTGTCCGAACGTTCGCGCCAACATGTCAGTGGCCGCCCCAGGCGGGAACGGAACGATGATCTTGATGGACTTTGATGGATAGGCCTGCGGCGGCGGAAAGCGAAAAACCATAGCCAGAACGGACATGACATTTCGCGTTGCGATTGCAAAGTTCATCGGACTCTCCTCGTGGGCAAGCGTTTCAACGTCAGGCGGCACTCAGTTCGACGGCCGTCATTTGCTCTGGCAACTCGCGGAGCATTCGGCGGAACGGCTTGGTATCGCCAATACCATGGCAGACAAGAAGCGCTCCCTCGATGGCAAACACTGCATTCTGTGCGCGAACCCTGGCTGTACGCCGGGTCAACCCCGCTTCAGTGAGCACACTTGCGATCGCATCAATCCAGGCGGTGAAACCCGCCTTGATATGCGACTCAAATCTATGCGTCCCTGGAGTATGCGTGAGACTGCCGAGCAGGCACGATTCCGTCCCGCCGGCAAAGTAGCGGTCGACACTGCGCATCATCGCGCGTAGCCGCTCGGAAGGTGAGCCAGTGCCATGGAGGGGCGCTATGATCTCGCGCTCGAGCACGGCGTTGGATCGTTCGACTACCGCCGTCGCCATCTCCTCCTTGCCACCCGGAAAGTAGTGGTAAAGGCTCGCGCTGCAGGCCCGTGTTTTGGGGAAAGCTGTGAGAGGGTGGCGCCGTAGCCGTTCTCACGAAACACGCGTGAGGCGGTTTAGGACCTCATCCTTTGAAATCAGCGGGGCACCCATGAGATCTACAGCCTAGCGAAGGTCCTGCTCATCTCGTTTGTCATGACCATGAGCCCCTCATCAAACCCCATCCCTGGCTTTGTGAACAAGCGCCACGCACCAAACGCGATTCCCACATGAACCGTTGCCCGCGCTGAGATGTCAGTCTCATTGCAGCTGCCGCCAAGGTAGGGAAGTATCCCGTGCTCACGACACGTGCGCACTGCATCGATCGCCGTGACAAGTGATCCGTTATCGGGAACCTTGATCTGGATTGCGTGAGCAGCCTTTCCACTTGCGAATCGAAGCATTTCCTCAGGCGCGTTTGCCCACTCGTCAGCTATCAGGCCGCAATGCGGCCCGCGAGAATCGAATCGTTCCCGTAGGCGACTCATGCGGTCGAGAGCTTCGTCGGCACTTGCCGAAAGCATCGGATCCTCGAAATAGACTTTGAAGGGCCCTGCCCGCTTCACGATGTCGGCAAGGTAGTCGCACACGCGGTCCTCGTCATTGCCAAACATGCGACCGAGGGACGCATGGAAGTCGAAATGCAGATCCAGGACATAGCCTAACCCGGCAAGCTCACCTACACGCCGGACAATCCATGAGACGTAATCGGGAAGCTTTTCACACTCTGAACGAGTCTGGATAGCGCTCTGAGGAAACATTGCGAGCCGGCGTGCGATGGCTTTGTCGACGTTCAACTCCCATTCCCCTCCGCAAGACCCCGCGAATTGGGGTGGAGCAGCAGGAAGCGTCAACCCATATTCGTCCATCAACACGCGAGCCATCGGCACTCGCTTATGAAGCGCTGCCGCAGACAGCAATGCCTGCGAAATACCGAACGCCACTGGAAGCGTCCATGATTCCTGACTCAAGCCAGACAGTGCATCGGCGGCATCGCGGAATCCCTTGAAGGACTTTCCATCGAAGAGGCGCCCGCATTCCTCTTGTACCGTCGGCAAATGCGCTGCCCGTAGCGGTCGAGGCCTTCCTGCACAGCCAGCATTGAAGACAGTCACGCAGTCGCCATAAGCAAGCTGGCCGTCCGCGAGCTCCACAGTTACACAATAAGCCGTGCTCGGCTCGCGTATCGCTTTGAAGCCCGGGGTAACAGGGTCGCCCTTGAAGAAGAAGCCGTCACGCGTGGCGCCTGCCTGCACCGCAGGTTGGTCGTTCACCCAGTAGCCGCCTATGCCTTCGGCGAAAGTAATGCATCGAATGTCGATAGCGCTCACCTTTATCATTTTACCGAACGTTCGGGCTAGACTAGCCGTTCAGCCGGACACGGGTCAATTCCGGTCAGGGGGCTATGTGGAAGACCGTCGGCCGTGTCGGATCCTACCTGCGATCGTGTTCTCGCAATTCGCTGGAACGTCCCTTTGGTTCGCGGGAAATGCGGTGCTACCGGACCTGCAGCTCCAATTCGGGCTTGGGCAAAGTGCCGTCGCTACCATCACCTCAGCAGTACAGCTAGGGTTCATCGCCGGTACGTTGGTCTTTGCCGTACTCAATCTTTCAGACCGGTTTTCGCCACGCTCGGTATTCCTCGCGTGCTCAGCGTTCGGTGCTCTTGCAAATGGAGGGATTGCCCTGCTCGCGAACATCGGGCACCCCTATGAGACGCTTTTGGGTATGCGGTTTGCGACGGGCTTTTTCCTGGCAGGCATCTATCCCGTAGGCATGAAACTCGCGGCCAGTTGGTATCGGGAAGGACTTGGAGCAGCGCTTGGATTCCTCGTGGGTGCCTTGGTCATCGGCACCGCATTCCCACACCTCGTTAAGGGGCTCGGGCACTCTCTGCCGTGGGAAGAGGTTACCTGGTGGCTCTCAGGACTCGCGCTCACAGGCGGGATCGTCATGTACATGCTCTTGCCCGATGGGCCTCACCACGCCAAAGGCACGCGTCTTGATCTCGGTGCCATCGTGGCCATATTCGCATCTCGGGACCTGCGCGCTTCCGCCTTCGGATATTTCGGACACATGTGGGAGCTCTACACGCTTTGGGCAATGATCCCGCTCATGATCGCAGGCTATGTGGAGATGCACACACTTGGGGCCGTGAACGTCGGACTGTGGTCATTCTGGGTTATTGCTGTTGGTGCGATAGGCTGCGTTGCAGGCGGACTTGTCTCTCGTCACGTAGGCAGCGCTAATGTGGCATTCACCCAGCTTTCGTTGTCGGGACTTTGCTGCCTCCTTTCACCTCTCGCCTACGTGCTGCCGCTTCCTGCCTTCATCGCGTTTCTCACAGTTTGGGGAATCTTCGTTGTCGGAGATTCACCACAATTTTCTGCGCTGACGGCCACGACGGCACCTAGAGCATTCGTGGGCTCTGCGCTCACAATCGTCAATTGCATTGGCTTCTCAATCACCGTCGTGAGCATTCAGGTCACTTCTATGCTCACCGCACACGCGCCATTCCAGGCTTGGTTCGTTCCAGTCGCAATCGGACCAGTTCTAGGACTATCTGCCTGTAGGCGCCTAGTTCGTCCAATGCGTTGATGCCACTTATGCAGGACTGTGCGATCGACCGCCGCGACAAGCGGCCAGTTGGGATCGACCGGACACCCGTCAGTGGCTCTACTTGTCCGTCCGTTCGATCTTTCCGCTTTGGAGTGTTCTGGGCAGGCCAACAAAGTCGCAATCCGACCCTGTGCCGTCATTCCCGCGAAGGCGGGAATGACGGCTGTTAACCGAAAGCAGTCATACCACCGAACATCTGATCAAGCCGCAAGGCGATCGCCCGGTTCGACGGACAATTTCATTCCCACCGCCTTGAGCACCGCGAGCAACGTCTTCAGGGTGGGATTGCCCGAAGGCGACAACGATCGTTAGAGCGCCTCGCGGCTGATGCCCGCCTCCGTGGCCACCGCGCCCAATCCTCCATAGGCTTCCGCGACCGTTCGAAGGGCAATCAGCCCGGCCGCGCGATCGTTCGGATCGTCGAGCGACTCCATGGCCGCCTTCAGGTATTCGACGGCCAACCCGCGATCGGCTCCCAGTTCAGCCACTTCGCGCGCGTGATGCGAAACGGCCGCTGTCTTCTTCCTCATCCCCGCCTCCGCTTCCAATCGGCCCAGAATGCCCGCGCCAACTGGCGACGGAAGATCTCGCAATTCTTCAATTGTAGCTTTAAAGCTACACCTCATCGATCTTGAGCACGCATCAGGCGCGTTGGGTTGAAGCCGCAGCGCCTCCGTCCATCGCGGCACGGGAAATCGGTAACATCGGGGATTGATCCGCCCGGAAGACCGACGATGTCCCTCTACTCGCAGGACAACTCCCTCCCCGCCTCCGTCATCCTCGCCGTGGGTATCGCCGTCGGCCTCGCCGGCGGCGGCTGGCTCATCGGCCAGGGCCTCACGCGCTTCAAGGGCGACGCCCGCGCCGTTACGGTGAAGGGCCTCGTCGAGCGCGAGGTGAAGAGCGACCAGGCCGTCTGGACGCTCAACCTGCGCCGCGCGAGCGACACGCTGGCCGACGCGCAGCAGAAAATCACCGCCGACCGCGACGCCGTGCTCGCGTTCCTCAAGAAGCAGGGCTTCGCCGATGCCGAGATCGAGCGCCAGCCCACCAAGACGCTCGACAAGCTGGCTCGCGACTTCAACCAGGCGCAGGGCGAACGTTTCCGTTACGTGGTCACCACGTCCGTCGAGGTGACCACGAACAAGGTCGACCTCGTGCGCTCCGCCACGGGCGCCACGGAGGAACTGCTCAAGGCCGGCGTCATCCTCGACAGCGAGAACACGACGGGCCGCGCCAACCCGCGCTTCGTGGTCACCAAGTTCAACGACCTGCGCCCGGAGCTCCTCGCCGCGGCCACGAAGAACGCGCGCTCCATCGCCGAGCAGTTCGCGGCCGATTCCGGTGCGAAGGTGGGCGGCATCCGCTCGGCCAACCAGGGCACGATCCAGATCTTCGGCACCGACGGGAACGACGAATCGGCGCCCTTCTCCCCCACGAGCACGCCCGCGAAGAAGATCCGCGTGGTGAGCACCTTCGAATTCGAGCTGAAATGAACCTCGCGAGCCTCGAAACGCCGCGCCTCGTGCTGGACGCGGCGAAGATGGACGCCAACGTCGCGCGCCTGAAGGCCCGCCTCGCCGCCCTCGGCGTGCGCCTGCGCCCGCACGTGAAGACCTGCAAGTCCATCGAGGCGGCACGCGGCCTGATGGAATCGCCCGCCGGCCCCATCACCGTCTCCACGCTCAAGGAGGCGGAGCAGTTCTTCGCCCACGGCGTGACGGACATCTTCTATGCGGTGGGCATCGCGCCCGGCAAGCTCGACCACGTGGTCGCACTGCGCGGCCAGGGCTGCGACCTGACGGTCGTCGTGGACAGCGTGGAGGCGGCCGAGGCCGTGGCCGCAAAGGGCGCCGGCATCCCCACCCTCATCGAGATCGATTGCGACGGCCACCGCGCGGGCGTGAAGCCGGGCGCGCCGGTGCTGGTCGACATCGCGAACGCCCTCGCGAAAGGCGCCGAACCGCGCGGGGTCATGACCCACGCGGGCGATTCCTACAACAGCCGCGGCCTGGATGCGATCCGCGCCATGGCCGAGCAGGAGCGTCGCGCCGTAGTCGAAAGCGCCGCCGTGCTGCGCGCGGCCGGCTTCGAGGCCCCGGTAGTCAGCGTCGGCTCGACGCCCACCGCGATGTTCGCGCAGAACCTCGAAGGCGTGACGGAAGTGCGCGCCGGCGTCTTCGTCTTCATGGACCTCGTGATGGCGGGCCTGGGCGTGTGCGCCGTGAACGACATCGCGCTCTCGGTCCTCGCCACCGTGATCGGCCACCAGAAGGAGAAGGGCTGGATCATCACCGACGGCGGCTGGATGGCGATGTCGCGCGACCGCGGCACCGCGAAGCAGCCCGTCGACCAGGGCTACGGCCTCGTGTGCGACGAGAGCGGCCGCCCGCTGGACGACCTCATCGTCTCCGACGCCAACCAGGAGCACGGCATCGTCTCGCGCCGCGGCGGCGGGCCGATCGACGCGTCGAAGTATCCCGTCGGCATGCGCCTGCGCATCCTGCCCAACCATGCCTGCGCAACCGCCGCCCAGTTCGACGCGTACCAGGTCGTGCGGGGCACCACCGACATCCTCGAACAATGGCCGCGCTTCAGCGGCTGGTAGCAAACCGGAGAAACCCATGAGCGCCATCCGCACCGTCAACGCCACCGGCATCGCCCCGCCGGCCGGCCACTATTCCCACGCCACCCTCCACAACGGCGTCGCCTACGTCGCGGGCCTGCTGCCCCACGTCCCGGGGCAGGCCGCGCCGAAGCCCGGCACCATCGAGGAGCAGGTGCGCCAGGTGCTCGCCAACCTGGACACCGTGCTGAAGGCCGTGGGCTCCGACCGTTCCCGCGTGCTGCGCGTGACGGCGTTCGTCTCCGACGTGTCGCACTGGCCCACGGTGAACCGCGTCTGGGCCGAGTTCTTCGGCGAGCAGAAGCCGGCGCGATGCGTCGTCCCCGTGAATGAGCTGCACTACGGGTACGCCATCGAGATCGAGACCACCGCCGCCTGCGACTGACGCCATGGACCACCCGATCGAAGCCCTCGTCGCGAAGCGCGCCGATTCCCTCGTCGCCACGCTGCTCGACTCCGTTCGCATTCCCTCCGTGAGCCTCACCGGCGAGGGCATCGCCGAGGCGGTCGCGTTCCTGCGCGCGAAGCTGCTCGCCTGGGGCTTCGACGTGGAAGTGCACGAGACCTCGAGCCAGCCCATCGTCTACGCCGAGATCGGCCCGAAGGACGCCGCGTTCACCTGGCTCACCTACGGCCACTACGACGTCTACCCCGCCGACGCGAAGCAGGAAGGCTGGAAGACGAACCCCTTCGAGCCCGTGGTCGACGGCGACCGCATCTGGGGCCGCGGCGCGGGCGACAACAAGGGCCAGCACCTCGCGCTCCTTCACGCCATCGCCCTCTACCGCGAGTTGCACGGCGAACTGCCGATCCGCATCAAGGTGATCCTCGAAGGCGACGAGGAGACCGGCAGCCGGCCGCTCCCGGAATTCGTCGAGAAGCACCGGGACCGGCTCGCGGCCGACCTCGTCGTGTATTCCGACGGCCCGATGTATCCCAACGACCAGCCGGCGCTCCTCTGGGCGTGCGCGGCAACCTCGGCGTCGAGTTCCACGCCACGGGCGCGAAGCGCAACCTCCACTCCGGCGCCTACGGCGGCGTGGCGCCCAATCCCACGCTCGAACTCATCCACCTGCTCGCGGAGATGGTCGACCGCGAAGGCAAGATGCTGGTGCCGGGCGCGGGCTACGCCGACGTGACCATCACGCCGTCGGAAGCCGAGGCCGTGAAGCGCATCCCGCTCGACCTCGCGGGCGTGGAGGCGAGCATCGGCGTGAAGCCCACGGTGACCGATCCCGCCACGTTCCACGAGCGCCTGATGCTGCGGCCCGCGTTCAACGTCTCGGGCTTCACCTCGGGCTACACGGGCAGCGGGCAGAAGACGATCATCTTCAAGGAAGCGCTCGCCAAGGCGGACATCCGCCTCGTGGGCGGGCAGGACCCGGCAGCGGTGTTCGCGGCCATCCGAAAGTTCGCGGCCGACCGCGGCTACGCCGGCATCGAGATCCGGGAACTCAAGGGCACGCCGCCCTCGCGCACGTCGCTCGACAGCCCGTTCGTGCCGATGGTGAGGCAGGCGGTCGCCGACGGCTTCGGCCGCGAGCCGCTGGTGGTGCCCTCGCTCGGCGGCACGACGCCGGACTTCGTGTTCACGAAGCTGCTCGGCCTGCCCTCGATCGTGGTGCCGCTCGCGCCCTACGACGAGAACAACCATGCGCCCAACGAATCCACGAAGGTCTCGCTCTACCTGGCGGGTATCCGCTCGGGCATGCGCCTCATCGAGGCGATGGGCAAGCGTGCGTAGCGCCGCCCTGCTCCTGCTGCTCACCGCCGCGCCGATCGCCTTCGCCAAGGCGCCCGCCGAATCGTTCTGCACGCCGCAGGAAGACGTGATCTTCGCCTGCCGCGCGGGCGCGAAGCTCGTTTCCATCTGCGCGTCGAAGGATGCCTCGCCGACGAAGGGCAGCGTGCAATACCGGTTCGGCAAGCCCGACCCGAAGGCGCCGCTCGAACTCAAGCTGCCCGAGGTACCGACCCTGCCGCCCAAGACGGCCACAGGCACGAACGTGCCCTTCGCCGGCGGCGGCGGCACGTGGATGCGCTTCCGCAAGGGCGAGTACGCCTACGTCGCCTTCTCGGGCATCGGCCGGTGGGGCCCGAAGGGCGAGACGGCCACCAAGGCCGGCCTCGTGGTGGAGCGCGGCGGAAGGCGATCGCCAACCTGAGCTGCAAGGGCGGCGATGCGGATGGCGAGATGGGACCGGACTGGTTCGGCAAGGCCGGCATCCAGGCCGGCCCGAACGAGGATTTCGACTTCCCCGAGTAGATCCCGCGCCGGCCTAGCGCTTCTTCTCGCGCGCCGCCCTCGCCTCGTCGACGAGCCACTTGGGGGCGCTCACCGCGGGGTTCGCGCGCGAGTAGACGATGTCGATGGGGTCTCCCACGTCGAACTGGTCGAATCGCCCCTCCGTGACCTGCGAGCGGAAGCGGTGCTCGCGGCCCCGTTCGTCCTTGTACGCGTAACGCAGGTGCTTGCCCTTGCGCGTGCCCCCGCCCCCCCCGAACACGAGCTTTTCTTCCACGAGACCGATCGTCTCGATGCCGTCCTGCACGAGGCGACCGAACTCGCCGGCGCGGCGCACGATGACGATCGCGGCCACCGCGACGAGAATCACGAGGCTGCCGAGGACGATCAGGAAGATCTGCATGGCCGTTGCTCCCCTCAGGCGGCCGCCGCGCTCACGACGCGGTTGCGTCCCGCGCGCTTGGCCTCGTAGAGGCGCCGGTCGGCCACGGAAAAAAGGGCATCCCAGGTCTCGCCGTCCTGGGGAAATCGCGCGACGCCGCCGCTCACCGTCACCGCGAGGGCGTGACCTCGTGCAGGAGGGACGTGGCCTCGATGGCGTGGCGCAGCCGGTCCGCGGCCAGGTGCGCACCGCCGGGCAGCGGGTCGGCCATGAGCACGACGAATTCCTCGCCGCCGATGCGGCCCAGCACGTCGCCGCCGCGCTTGCCCGCCGCGAGGGCGCGCCCGACGTGGGCGAGGAGCGCGTCGCCGACCAGGTGGCCATGCGTGTCGTTCGTGCCCTTGAAGTGGTCCAGGTCGAAGACTGCCAGGGCGAGGCCGCCGCCCTTGCGCTTCATGCGCGCCACCTCGTCCGCGAAGCGATCGACGATCGCGCGGCGATTGGCTAGGCCCGTCAACGAATCGGTGAAGGCCATGCGCAGCATACCGGCGCGCGTGATGCTCACCTCCATCCAGAAGACCCGAAGGCCGCGGCGACGCCGACGAGGATCTGCGCGATGGCGAAGACCGCCACCACGATGTCGAGGCGCTGCCGGTCGATGGGCTCGGCGAAGAGCGCCGGCATCGAGGCGACGCGCGCCCACCAGATGACCACCGCGGCGAGCAGCACCCCGCCCACGACCCGGGCTGCACGCCCCGCGTCCTCGTGCGGGGCCCTGAGGAGCGCGAGACCGGCATGAATGAAGAGCACCGTTCCCACGATCGTCGGTACGACGACGTTGAACCCGTGGTTCGGGGGTGAGATCGCGAAGTTGCCGTAGGCGAGCGCGGCCGTGGCGATGGCAAGCCCGACGAGCGCGGAAGTCCGGTCGAGGCCACGCTTCGTGTAGTGCAGGGCCCCCAGCGCCGTCACGATCGACGAGCCCGAGATGAGGATGTTCCCGACGAAGAGCGCGACGGGCTTGGTGGGCACGCCCGCGAGGCTCACCGCGATGCCCGACGCATAGACGAGCAAACCCCAGCCCCACAGGCGGATGCCGCGGCCATCCGCCTCGCCCCGCGCCGCGCCCAGGCACAGCAGCCCGAGCGCCACGTGGACGCTGAGCAGGGCGATCGTGAGGAATTCGGCGCGCGGCACGGCGGGCCCCTACTGCGCGGCGACGACCAGGATCTCGATCCGGTAGGACGGGTTCGCGAGCTTCGCCTCGATGGTGGCGCGCGCCGGCGCGTGGCCCGGGACGACCCAGCGCTCCCACACCGAATTCATGGCGGCGAAGTCGGCCATGTCCGGCAGGAAGATCTGCGCGGTGAGGATCTTCGTCTTGTCGCTGCCCACCTCGCCCAGCAGGCGGTCGATGGAGGCGAGCACGTCCTGCGTCTGGCCGATGATGTCGAGGGTCATGTCGGAGGCGACCTGCCCGGCGAGGTAAACCGTGCCGTTGTGCACGACCATCTCGGAAAGGCGCTTGCCCACGTGGTGGCGGTTGAGGCTCATGGAAAATGCTCCGTGTCGGGGTTGCGAAAAGCGGGTCACTCGTCGAAGTTTCGCACGCGCGCGAGGTAGCCGGCGCGGGTGAGGGCTTCGACGATCTCGGCCACGTGCGCGTGGCTGCGGGTCTTCAGGACGAAATCCACCTCCGCGTCCTGCACGGCGAGGTGGGTGAAGGCGCGCTGGTGATGCACCTCCTCGATGTTGGCGTTCTGGTCCGCCAGCAGGGACGTGACGCGGGCGAGCGAGCCGGGCAGGTCGCGCACCTGCACGCGCACCCGCGCGAGGCGCCCGCCGCGCACCATGCCGCGCTCGATGATCTCCGCGAGCACCAGCGGATCGATGTTGCCGCCGCAGAGCACCAGCCCCACCCGGCGGCCGGCGTAGCGGCCGGGCTCCTTGAGGAGCGCGGCGAGCGAGGCGGCGCCCGCGCCCTCCACCACCGTCTTCTCGATCTCGAGGAGCATCACGATCGCCTGCTCGATGTCGCCCTCGTCCACCAGCACGATGTCGGAGACGAGCCGCTCGACGATGGCCCGCGTGATCCGGCCGGGCTCCTTCACCGCGATGCCCTCGGCGATGGTCGAGGCGCCGAAGCTCGCGTGCGTGCCGCGCACCGCGTGGTACATGGAGGGGAAGCGCTCCGTCTCGACGCCGATCACCTCGATGCCGGGCTTGAGCGCCTTGGCCGCCGTGGCCATGCCCGCGATGAGGCCGCCGCCGCCGATGGCGACGAGGAGGGTGTCCAGCTGCGGGTGCGCCGCCAGCATCTCGAGCGCGACCGTGCCCTGGCCGGCCACGACCTTCTCGTCGTCGTAGGGGTGCACCAGCGTGAGGCCGCGCGTGGCGGCGAGTTCGCGGGCATGGGACTTGGCCTCGTCGAAGTTCTCGCCGTGCAGGATCACCTCGGCGCCGTGCCGGCGCGTGTGCTCCACCTTCACGAAAGGCGTGTGGCGCGGCATCACGATGACCGCCGGGATGCCCAGCCGGCTCGCGTGGTAGGCGACGCCCTGCGCATGGTTGCCGGCCGAGCAGGCGACGACGCCCTGCGTCGCGGCTTCCGGCGAAAGCGAGAGCAGCTTCACCAGGGCCCCGCGCTCCTTGAACGAGGCGGTGAACTGGTGGTTCTCGAACTTGAGCCAGACCTGGGCGCCCGTGATCTCCGAGAGCGTGCGCGAATGCAGGCAGGGCGTGTCGACGACCTGGCCGCGCAGGAGGTCCGCGGCGGCGCGGATGTCTTCGAGAGTGACCGTCATCCGCGCATTGTCCCGTAAATCGGCCGCGCGGGGCTAATCCGCGAAGGCGAAGGCGACCTCGGGGCGGCGTCCCGAGATCCGGTCGGCCAGCGCCCGGCCCGAGCCGCACGCCATCGTCCAGCCGAGGGTGCCATGGCCCGTGTTGATCCAGAGGTTCGGGATGCGCGTGCGGCCGATGACCGGGACCCCGGAGGGCGTCGCCGGTCGCAGGCCCGTCCAGTACGCCGGATTCGCCCAGTCGCCGGCCTCGGGCAGCATCTCGCGCATGCGCCGCACGAGCGCCTCGCAGCGCAGCGGGTTCAGGTCCGTCGAATAGCCGGAGAGTTCCGCCGTCCCCGCCACGCGGATGCGATCGCCCAGGCGGGTGATCACGAGCTTCGCCTCGTCGTCCGTGAGCGCGACGCGCGGGGCGCGGGCCGGGTCGGCGACCGCGACCGTGGCCGAATAGCCCTTCGCGGGATACACCGGCAGGTCGATGCCGAGCGGACGCGTGAGCAAGGGGCTGTAGCTGCCCAGCGCGACGACGAACGCGTCGCCGGCGATCGCCTCCTCGCCCGCGGGCCCCTTCACGACGACGGCCGTCACGCCCTTGTCGGTGGCGCGAAGGCCCTGGATCTCGCGCCCGGTGAGGAAGGCGACGCCCTTCGCCTCGGCGCGCTTCGCGAGTTCCGCGGTGAACCGGTGCGCGTCGCCCGTCTCGTCGGAGGGCACGAAGATCGCTCCCGCGAGGCGGTCCCGGCACGGCGCGATCGCGGGCTCGAGGGCGAGGGCTTCCTCGACGCTCTTCTCCTCGCGCGCGAGCCCCAGGCGACGGAAGAGGGCCGAGGACTCGCGCGCGGACGCGAACGCCGCCTTGTCCGTGTACAGGTGCAGGATGCCCCGCGTCGATTCGTCGTACGCGATCCCGGTGCGGGCGCGCAGCAGCTGCAGCTGCTGGCGCGAGTAGAGGGCCAGGGAGAAGACCTGCGCGGTGTTGGCGGTGGCGCGCCACGCGAGGCATTCGAGGAGGAACTGCACGCCCCAGCGCCACTGCGCGGGATCCATGCGCGGGCGGAAGAGCAGCGGCGCGTCGTCCCGGGACAGCCACCGCAGGATCTTCGCGGGCGCGCCGGGGCCGGCCCACGGCTCGGCGTGGCCGACGGAGACGTGCCCGCCGTTGGCGAAGGAAGTCTCGAGGCCGGGGGCCTCGCGCCGTTCGACAACGACGACTTCGTGGCCGGCCTCGGCGAGGTACCAGGCGCTCGCCGTGCCGATCACGCCGGCGCCGAGGACGATGACTTTCATGGATGCGATCTTTTCGGGAGCCCGAAACGGACAAGGGGAGAAGCGGCGCATTCCCCGCTTCTCCCCTTGACCGCTGTCTCCTCCCCGGAGTTGGCGCGGACTATAGGGAAATGCCCTAGACTTGTCAACGAATGAAACCCCGCCGCCACGCCGACCTGGCCGACCTGGTGCGCTCCGCGTGCACCCACGCCTCGCACCTCGACCGCGAGATATCCCTCGTCGCCTTCGAAGTGCAGGACCACACGCTCGGGTGGCTGCGCCCGTCCTTCGCCAACGCGCTCAGGCGCTGGCCGCACTGGTTCGCGTTCGCCCCCGAACGCGTGCGCTTCACCGCCACGCCCGATACGGCGCAGGGCCGCACCGCCGCGCTGGCGCAGGTGACGCGCGCGCTCGCCGCCGAGGGCATGATCGCGGGCTGGCGCGACGAGGAGGTGAGCGTCTCGCACCACTACGCCGCGCCGGAGATGCTGCGCATCGAGCGCGCCGCGACGCGCGCCTTCGGCATGGTCGCGTACGGGGCCCACCTCACGGGGCTCACGCGCCGCGACGGCGAAGCGCACCTGTGGATCGCGCGCCGCTCGGCCTCCAAGAGCGTGGACCCCGACCGGCTCGACAACCTCGTGGGCGGGCGCATCGCCTCGGGCTTCACGGTCGAGGAGACGATCCGCAAGGAAGCGTGGGAGGAGGCGGGGCTGCCGCCCGCGATGCTGCGCGGCGTCCCCTGCGTGGGCGCCCTGCGCGTGGAGTATTCCGTGCCCGAGGGCCTGCACCGCGAGATCCTCTTCGTGCACGACCTGTGGCTGCCGGAAGACTTCACGCCGAGGAACACCGACGGCGAGGTCTCGGCGCATTACTGCATGAGCATTCCGGCGACGATCGAGGCCCTGCTCGCGGGCGAGTTCACGCCCGACGCCGGCACCGTCACGGTGGACGCGCTCCTTCGCCTGGGCGTCGTCGCGCCGGAGGACCCGCAGTACCTGGACCTCGTGCGTCTCACGAAGCCGTGAGCGCCCTCGCGCTCGCGCTCGTCGTCGCCGCCGCGTTCATCCACGCGAGCTGGAACTACCTGCTCAAGAAAAGCGGCGGCGGACCCGGTCTCGTCGCCCTCACCTCCATCGCCTCGCTGGCGATCTACGCCCCGCTCGCGGCCTTCGCCGTCTGGCAATCCGGGTGGAAGCCCGAGCCCGTGCACTTCGCCGTCACCTTCATGAGCGGCATGGTGCACACCGCGTACTTCCTGCTGCTCGACCGCGCCTATCGCGGCGGCGGCGACCTGTCCATCGTCTACCCGCTCGCCCGCGCGACGGGGCCCCTGCTCACGGTGGCCTTCGCCATCGCCGTGTTCGGCGAACGGCCGGGCCCCTGGGCGCTCGCCGGGGCGCTGCTCATCGGCGCCTCGGCGCTGGTGCTGGCCGGCAACCCCTTCGCGCAGTCCCGCGGCCACGTGCGCGAGGCGGTCGGCTTCGCGCTTCTCACCGGATTGATGATCGCGATCTACACCCTGCTCGACAAGCGCGCGGTGGCGGCCTACCTCATCCCGCCGCTCGTGTTCGACTGGATGACCAACGCCTTCCGCTGCGCGGTGCTGCTGCCGTGGGCGCGGCACCGGGCGCCGGGCGGGCTGTCGGCCGCCTGGGCCGGCCAGCGCCGGACGGCGCTCGCCATCGCCTTCCTGTCGCCGCTTTCCTACATTTTCGTCCTCACCGCGATGGTGTTCACCCCGGTGAGCCTGGTCGCGCCGGCGCGGGAGCTGTCGATCCTCTTCGCCGCGCTCATGGGGGCCCACTTCCTGCGCGAAGGCGATGTCCGCCGCCGCCTGCTGGCCGCGGTCGGGATGGCCTTCGGGATAGCCGGCCTCGCGCTCGGCTGAGGGCCCCCGCCCTCCGGTATCATGGTCCGGCGTTCTTCCCGAGCGCTTCCCTCGACACGACACCATGCCCGCCCCGGCCCCTTCCCCCGCCTGGACCGCCCTGGCCGCGCACCGCGATTCGCTCGCCGGCACGCGCATCGAGTCGCTTTTCGACGCCGACCCGGGCCGGGCCGCCGCCTTCACCTTCCCGTTCGCCGGCCTTTCGGTCGACTTCTCCAAGCAGCGCCTGGACGCCGCGACGCTGGAACGCCTGGTCGCCCTGGCCCGCGAGCGCGAGCTGGCGGCCGCCGTCGAGCGGCTGTTCACCGGGGCCGAGGTGAACCCGACGGAGGGCCGCCCGGCCCTGCACACGGCGGTTCGGGGCGAGGAGCACGTCGTCGTCGACGGCGCGGACATCCTCCCCGACATCCAGCGCTGCCGCGAACGCATGCGCACCTTCGCCACCGCCGTCCGCGAAGGCCACTGGAAGGGCGCGACCGGCGAGCCCATCCGCGCGATCCTGGCCCTGGGCATCGGCGGCTCGTCGCTCGGGCCGCGACTGGTCCTGCAGGCCCTCGCCGACATCGCCGACGGCCCCGCGGTGCGGTTCGCCGAGAACCTGGATCCGGTGTCCCTCGACGAGGCCCTGGCCGGGCTCGATCCGGCCACGACCCTGGTCGTGGTCGCCTCCAAGACCTTCACGACGCAGGAGACGATGACCAACGCGGCCGCGGCCAAGCGCTGGATCGTCACGGCCCTGGGCGAGGGGGCCGTCGCCCGCCATTTCGTGGCCGCGACCGCCAAGGCCGACGAAGCCGCGCGGTTCGGCCTGCCCGAGTGCAACGTCTTCCCTTTCGGCGAATGGATCGGGGGCCGCTATTCGCTCTGGTCGAGCGTGGGGCTGCCCATCGCCATCGCCATCGGCATGCCGGCATTCGAGCGGCTGCTCGCCGGCGCCCACGCCGCGGACCTGGAGTTCCGGTCGTCCCCGCCGGAGCGCAACGTGCCCGTGCTCGCGGCCCTCGTGGGGCTGTGGAACCGCAACTTCCTGGGCATGGGCGTCCTCGCCGTCCTGCCCTACGCGGACCGGCTCGCGAGCCTCTCAGCCTACCTCCAGCAACTCGAGATGGAATCGAACGGCAAGTCGGTGCGGCTCGACGGCTCGCCCGTGGGCGCCGTCACCTGCCCGGCGATCTTCGGCCAGCCCGGCACGCCCGGGCAGCACGCCTTCCACCAGTGGCTGCACCAGGGCACGGACCCGGCCGCCTGCGACTTCATCCTCGTCGCGCGCCCCATGGGCTCGCGCGCGGACGCCCACGAGGCCCTGCTCGCCCATGCCCTGGCCCAGAGCGAGGCGCTCATGACCGGCCGCAGCACCGGCGACCCGCACCGCGACTGCCCCGGCGACCGGCCGAGCACGACGATCGTCCTGCCGCGGCTCGACCCGGCCTCGCTCGGCGCCCTCCTCGCCCTCTACGAGCACAAGGCCTACGCCCAGGCGGTCCTGTGGGGCATCAACCCCTTCGACCAGTTCGGCGTGGAGCTCGGCAAGGCGATCGCCGGGCGGATCCTTCCGGCCGTGCGCGGCCAGCTCGATGGCGGGCTGCATCCGGCCACGCGGCACCTGGTCGGCGTCCTTCACAAGCTCGCCCAGAGCGACTAGCCTTCGGGTTCGCCCGCCCCCCCTCGCCCATGGCCTCCGAGGATTTCCAGCGCATCGTCGAATCGCTCCGCATCGCCGTGGCCATCGCGGACAGCGGGGGCATCGTCGCGTTCGCGAACCCGGCGTTCGCCCAGCTCGCGGACATGCCCGGCAAGCCCGCCGCCGGCTCGTCGCTGCCCTCGCTCTTCCACCCCGGCGACGCGAAGCGCGTGCACCAGAACGTCGCGCGCATCGCGGAGGGCAAGACGGCCTCCGCGCTGCTCGACGTGCGCACGGCCTCGAGCGGATCGTGGGTGCAACTGGCGCTGCAGCCGGCCCTCGACGCGCGCGACAAGCCCGCCGGCATCATCGCGACGCTGCACGACATCGCCACGCAGCGGGAGACCGAGTCGGCGCTCAACCTGTCGGCGGCGCGCCTGCTCGCCCTCACCGAGGCTTCGCCCAACGCGGCGCTCATCGAGAACAGCGCCGGCGAAGTGGAGCTCGTGAACGAGGCCTTCTGCCGCCTGCTCGGCATCGACAGCGCCCCGCAATCGCTGCTGGGCATGCCGGCCCTCGATCTCGTGGGACGCTCGGCGAACGTGGACCGCGACGCCCTCGCCGCCGCGAGCCGGCAGCCCACGCAGCCCACGAGCATCCCCATCGCGCGCGAGAAGGGGCCGCCGGCCATGCTCGAGCGCCAGCCGGTCCTGGTCGACGAGGAGCCCGCGGGCGCCCTCTGGTCGTCGCATGCCGCGGCGTCCGGGGCCGCGGAGCCGGACCGCGGCGCCTCGGAGCTCGCGCTCATCGAACGCATCGGCGCCGAGCTTTCCGTGGCCCTCGAGGGACTCTCGGCCATCTCGATCCGCGCCCAGCAGATGGAGTTCGACCCGGCGCTCGTCGAGCACTTCCAGCAGATCCGCACCTGCACCGAGACCGCGCTCGCGGCCATCGGCGACCTCGTGGACTTCTCCAAGGTCGAGGGCGGCATCGAGCTGCACCACTCGCCGTTCCACCTGCGCACCGCCATCGCGGATCTCGTCTCGCGCGTCGTGCACCGCGCGGAGGAGAGCGCCTCGCGCCTGCGCGTGAAGGTGGAGCAGGACGTGCCCGACGCCCTGGTGGGCGACGAGGAGCGCCTGCAGCTCGTGTTGAGGAACCTCCTCGACAACGCCTTCCAGCTCGCGCCCGGCGCCGAGATCACGCTGCAGATCGCGCCCGAGTACACGACCGACGCCGGCATCCAGCTGTCGTTCTCCGTCTGGCTCGCCTGGCCGCAGTCCGACCGGGCCGCCGGCGGCCGCCCGCCGCTCGCCGCCGACGCCGGCATGGGCGTGGCCGTCGCGCGCTTCATGGTGGGGGCGATGGGTGGCCGGCTCATCGTCGGCCAGCGGCCGGGCACCGAGGCGCTCTACGGCTTCACCATCGAGTTCCCGGTGCGCCCGGCGCCGGCGCCGCCGCGCCGCGCCACCTACGTCTCGCTGGTGGGCCTGCCCGCGCTCGTCGTGAGCGAGGACCCGGCGCAGCGCCACGAGCTCACGAACCTGCTGCGCGGCTGGCGCATGACGCCCATGGAGGCGGACAACGCCTCGATGGCCCTCAAGTTCCTCGAGCGGCTGCACGACGAGGGCAGCCCCGTGCCGCTCGTGCTCGTCTCGAACCGCCTGCCGGTGCAGGACGGGTTCCTCTTCGCCTTCCGCGTGCGCAGCCACCCGCGCCTCTCGCAGACCCTCGTGATGATGCTGGCCACGCACGGCAGGCCGGGCGACGCCATCTCGTGCCGCGAGAACGGCATCGCGGCGTACCTGCGCTACCCGGTCGCCGACCAGCAGCTGCACGACGCCATCGTCGCCGTGACGGGCGCCTCGCTCGACGCGGACGAGACGCCCACCCTCGTCACGCGCCATTCGCTGCGCGAGCAGAGGAAGGGCGCGACGATCCTGCTGGTGGACCCGCACCGCGACAGCCACATGCTCGCCGCGCACATCCTGAGGAAGCGCGACTGCAGCCTGTCGGTCGCGCAGGATCTCCCGGAGGCCCTGGCGGCCCTGGTGCAGGACGTCTACGACCTCGTGCTGGTGGACACCACGCTCAAGGGACTCGACGGGCCGGGTGCCGCGACGGCGCTGCGCAGCCACGTATCGAAGGACCCGGAGAACACGAAGTTCTACGCGACGAGCATGGACCACTCGCCGGCGTTCCGCGATCGCAAGCTGAAGGAGGGCTTCGACGGCACGCTCGCCAAGCCCTTCAAGCGCGACGACGTCCACGCGGCGCTCAAGGCGATCGGGCGGCTGGTCGAGGGCTGATTTCGCACCGACCCGATCTGCCCGGGATTTCCGATGCCATCGAGGGCAAGGGAACGCGGTCGAAATTCAGGGCGGCGCAATCACGGACTCTTGCGGGATGGGTGCCCCGGAATTTCGGGCCAGACAACACACGTCAGGCCCGAAATTCCGACCCATCCAATGATTGCCTCCCCGTGAACCCGGGAGGCAATCCTGCGACGTCCGCGCCGCCATGAATTTCGACGACGTGCCTTGGCCCTCGATGCCGCCGTGCCCATGGTTGCGACGTCGCGGATGCCGATGCCCGAAGGAGCGGCGCTGCACGCGCTTGCGATGGCCGGCCGTCGGTGGCCAAGGTGCGTGAGTTCCATGGCGGCGCGGCCGTCGCCGGATCGGCCCCGGGGTTTGTGCGGGGTCGAACATTGGATGGGTCGGATTTCGAGGCCTGACGTGTGTTGTCTGGCCTCGAAATCCGGGGCACCCATCCCGCAAGAGGCCGAGCTTGCGCCGCCCTGAACGTCACGCACCTTGACCCACCGACGGCCATTGCCATTGCCGGACGCTACAGGGCCTGCTCCCTTGCGGAGAGGATGGCGTCCGCCAACTCGGCGAACCCCCGCGAGCCCTCGGATGGCGTCACGTAGCGCGGCAGGCTCGTCATGAGGTCGGCCATCTTCGCCACGTTCGCCACGCCCACGGCGTTCGGGAAGCACGCGAACATCGGCTGGTCGTTGGGCGAGTCGCCGGCGAACACGAGCCGGTCCTTCTCCGCATCCAGGTCGATGCCGAATTCCTCGGCGAGCAGGAGGCGGCTCGTCGAGAGCTTGTCGTAGCCGCCGAACCAGCCGTTCACGTGGATGGAGCTCACCTTGGCGGTGAGTCCCTCCGATTCCATGACGGCCACGATGCGCGCCACGGCCTCACGCGGCAGCGCGGGCACGTCCTCGCAGAAGTCGATGGCGAGGTCCGCCTCGCGATAAGGCTGGTCCGACGCGATGGCCGACCCCGGCACTTCGGCGAGCACGCGATGCGCGATCGCGTCGAGGCGTTCCGCGCGCCGCGCGCGCTCCGCCTCGCCCATCACGTAGCGCTTCACGAGGCGCCCGGCCTTCGGGTCGTGGCGGAACCAGAACGCGCCGTTCTCGCCCACGACGGCGTCGACGGGCCACAGGCGCGCGATGTGGTCGCACCAGCCGGCGGGCCGGCCCGTCACCGGGATCACGAGGAGACCGGCTTCGCGAAGGCGCTCGAGGGCCGAGTACGCCACGGCCTGCAGGCGCCCGTGCGTCGTGAGCGTGTCGTCGATGTCGGCGAGCACCGCCCGGACGGCGCGGCGCGCCTCGGGCGGGAACTCGGCCAGCGGCTTCACGGGGGCGCGCCTACTTGCGCGTGGCGAGGTAGGCCTCGAGGGCCGCCTTCTGCGCGGCATCCAGGTGCAGGCCGCACTTGGTGCGCCGCCACAGGATGTCCTCCGCGGTCTCGGCCCATTCCTCGGCGACGAAGTAGTCGACCTCGCGCGCGGTGAGCCCGTGGCCGAAGTTCTGCCCGAGGTCCTCCGGCTTCTTCGCGTCGCCCAGGATATCGAGCGCGCGGGTGCCGTGCCGGCGCACGAGAGCCTCGAGCGTCTCGCGCGGGAAGCCCTTGTACTTCTCGTGCACCTCGTCGCGGAAGCCGTTGAAGTGGGGCATGCCGCCACCGGGAAGCGCCTCGCCGTCCGTCCAGGGCTTGCCCATCGCGGGAAAGTACGGGGAGAGCTTCGCGAGGGCCGATTCCGCAAGGCAGCGGTACGTGGTGAGCTTGCCGCCGTAGATCGAGAGGACCGGCGCCTTGCCCGCCTCGTCGTCCAGTTCCATCACGTAGTCGCGGGTGATCGAGGAAGGATCGGACTTGCCGTCGTCGTAGAGCGGGCGGATGCCGGCGTAGCTCCACACGACGTCCTTCTCGGCGATGGGCGTCGCGAGATAGCGGTTGGCGCAGTCGATCAGGTAGCGCGTCTCCTTCGGCGTGATGCCGGCCGCGTCCTCGATGCGTTCCACCGGAACGTCGGTGGTGCCGACGAGGCTGTACTTCCCCTCGAACGGAATCACGAACGTGACCCGCTTGTCGTCGTTCTGCAGGATGTAGGAGTGGCCCAGGGAGTGGATCTTGGGCACCACGATGTGGCTTCCCTTCACGAGGCGCACCTGGGCACCCGTGGGCTTGGCGGGCAGGCCCTCGAGCACCCGGCCGACCCAGGGGCCGGCGACGTTCACGATGGCGGCGGCCCCGACGGTGCGACGCTCGCCCGTCCGGGTGTCGTCGACCTGCGCTTCCCACCGACCGCCTTCGCGCCGGGCGGAGACGAAGCGCGTGCGCGTGAGAACCGTGGCCCCCTTCTCGCGGGCGGCCACCGCGTTGGCGAGCGTGAGGCGCGCGTCGTCCACGCGGCAGTCCGCGTACACGAACCCGTCGCGCAGGTCGGACTTGAGGCCCGCGCTGTACTCGATGTGCGGGAACTTGACCGCCATCGAGCCCGGCAGCGAGACGCGCTTGCCCAGGTGGTCGTAGAGCCACAGGCCGATCCGCACCATCCACACGGGGCGCATGCTGGGCTCGTGCGGCAGGACGAACAGCATGGGACGCACCAGGTGAGGCGCGATGGCGAGGAGCACCTCGCGCTCCGCGAGGGCCTCGCGCACGAGGCGGAACTCGTAGTATTCGAGGTACCGGAGCCCCCCGTGGATCAGCTTGGAGCTCCACCCGCTGGTGGCCGCGGCGATGTCCGACTGCTCGACGAGAAGGACCTTGAGGCCGCGGCCGGCCGCGTCGCGCGCGATCCCGGTTCCGTTGATGCCGCCGCCGATGACGAGGAGGTCGTAGGTGTCCATGGTTCGCTCTTCTTCTTTTTGAAGCCCCATTTTACGGCGTACGGGCCCCCGCCGGCGTCGCGCGCCCGAACCGCGCCCACCAGAGCAGGGCGAAAGTGGTCTTGGTATCCGTCACGAGCCCTTCGCCGATCCAGGCGATGACGTCGTCCACGCGGGCGGGAAAGACCTCCAGGTGCTCGCCGGGATCGAGGCGGGCGCCCACGTGCTTGAGCCCCCGGGCGCCGTAGAGCTCGATGACCTCGTCGGAGTAGCCGATGCTGGGGTGCAGGGTCGCGACGTGCCACCACTCGGCGGCCTCGTAGCCGCATTCCTCCACGAGCTCGCGCTTCGCGGTTTCGAGGGGCGGCTCGCCGCGCTCCATCTTGCCGGCGGGCAGCTCGAGAAAGTGGCTGCGGCGCGGGTAGCGGTACTGGCGCTCGAGCAGGACGGTGTCCTCGTCGAGGAAGGCCAGCATCATCACCGCGCCCGGGTGCTCCACGTATTCGCGCCAGGCCACGGCGCCGTCCGGCAGGCGCACTTCGTCCCGGCGCAGGCGCAGGAAACCGCCGTCGTAGGCCAGCCGGGAGGAGACGGTGGGTTCGGTGAAGTCGCCGGTCGGCTCCGGCGGGCGCTTCGGGTCGGGCACGCGGGCGGTCAAAGCGAGGCGGTGATGGCCCGCGCGCACAGGTCCATGAGCGGCGCGGGCACGATGCCGAGCAGGAGCACGGCGAGCGCGTTGGCCGAGAGCACGAAGCGCATGTCGGCACGGCCGGCGATGACCGGCTCGCCCCCGACGGGCTCGTCCATGTACATGAGCTTCACCACGCGCAGGTAGTAGAAGGCGCCGATCACGCTCATCAGCACGGCGAAGACGACGAGCCACGTCCAGCCGGCCTCCAGGGCCGCCTGCAGCACCGCGAGCTTCGCGAGGAAGCCGACGGCCGGCGGGATGCCCGCCAGCGAGAACATCACGACCATCATCACGAAGGCGAACCACTTCGAACGCCTGTTGAGGCCGCGGAAGTCCTCGAGGTTCTCCGCCTCGAAACCGGCGCGGGAGAGCAGCAGGATCATCCCGAAGGACGCGAGCGTCATCAGGGCGTAGGTGATGACGTAGAACATGGCCGACGAATAGCCGTTGTCGGATCCCGAGAGGATGCCCAGGAGCAGGAACCCCATGTGCGAGATCGTGGAGTACGCCAGCATGCGCTTCAGGTTGGTCTGCGCGATGGCGAGCAGGTTGCCCACCGCGAGGGAAGCCGCCGCGAGGATGGCGAGCATCACGCTCCAGTCCGCCGCGAGCCCCCCCAGCCCGTGCGCCAGCAGCCGCATGACGAAGGCGAAGGCGGCGATCTTCGGGGCGGCGCCGATGAGCAGCGTGGCCGGCGTGTAGGCGCCCTGGTAGACGTCCGGGACCCACATGTGGAAAGGGACCGCGCCCAGCTTGAACGCGAGCCCCGCCACCACGAACACGAGGCCGAAGGCCGCGAGCGTCGGGTTGGCCTGCGAGTGCGAGAGCGCGAAGGCGACCCGGTTGAGCTCCAGCGAGCCCGTGGCGCCGTAGAGCATCGACAGGCCGTAGAGCAGCATGCCGGAGGCGAGCGCGCCCAGCACGAAGTACTTCATGGCGGCCTCGGTCGACACGACGCTGTCCCTTTGCAGGGCGACCAGCGCGTAGAGGGAGAGCGCGAGGAGCTCCAGGCCCAGGTAGAGCGTGAGGAAGTGGTTGGCCGAGACCATCACCAGCATCCCGAGGGAGGCGAAGAGCGAGAGGCTCACGAACTCGCCGGCGAGGAGGCCCCGGGCCTCGAGGTATTCCCGGCTGTAGAGGAGCGTGACGGCGACGCTCGCGAGGAGCGCCACCTTGAGCACCTGGGACATCATGTCCGAGACGAACATGCCCTGGAAGGTGACGGCGGTGGGCCGGCCGACGGTGAGCGCCGCGAGCACGGCCACCCCCAGGAGCGCCACGATGCCGAGCCAGTAGGTGACGTGCCGGTCGCGCGCCGAGAGGAAGAGGTCGACGAGCAGCAGCGTGCACGCGAGCGCGAGCAGGACGATCTCCGGGATGGCCGGGGCGAGCGTCGCGAGGGAGAAGGTGGCGGTGTTCATTGGAGCTTGGACTCGGCGATGTGCGCGAGGAGCTGCTGGATCGTCGGGTTCATCACGTCCGCGAGGGGCTTCGGATACAGGCCCAGCGCGAGGACGCACACGGCGAGCAGGACGAGGAACACGAGCTCGCGCCGGCCCACGTCCCTGAGCGCGGCGACGTTCTCGTTGGCGACCTCGCCGTAAAGCACGCGCTTCACCATCCACAGCGTGTAGGCCGCGCCGAAGATGAGCGTGGTGCCCGCGAGGAACGCGTACCAGAAGTTCACCTTGATGGCGCCCATCACCACCATGAACTCGCCGATGAAGCCGCTGGTCGCCGGGAAGCCCCGAGTTGGCCATGGCGAAGAGCACGAAGAAGGCCGCGAAGACCGGCATGGTGTTCGCCACCCCGCCGTAGTCCGATATCTGGCGGGAGTGCACGCGGTCGTACAGCACGCCCACGCACAGGAACATGGCCGCGGAGATGAAGCCGTGGGAGACCATCTGGATGAGGCCGCCCAGGACGCCGTCGCCGTTGAAGAGGAAGAAGCCGAGCGTGACGAAGCCCATGTGCGAGATGGACGAGTACGCGATGAGCTTCTTCATGTCCGACTGCGCGAGCGCCACCAGGCCGATGTAGACCACCGCCACCAGCGAGAGCGCGATCATGAAGCCCGAGAGCGCGTGGGAGGCATCGGGAGCGATGGGCATGTTGAAGCGCAGGAACCCGTAGCCGCCGATCTTGAGGGTGATGGCCGCGAGGATCACCGAGCCGCCCGTGGGCGCCTCCACGTGGGCGTCGGGCAGCCACGTGTGCACCGGCCACATCGGCACCTTCACCGCGAAGGACATGAACATGGCGAGGAACACGAGCACCTGCGCCGTGATCCCGAGCGGCACCTTGTGGTAGTCCAGGATCTCGAAGCTGCCGTTCGTCTGCCAGTAGAGGTAGATGAACGCGGCGAGCATCAGCAGGGAGCCCAGGAGCGTGTAGAGGAAGAACTTCACCGCGGCGTACACGCGGTTGGGCCCGCCCCACACCCCGATGATGAGGAACATCGGGATCAGCATCGCCTCGAAGAACACGTAGAAGAGGATGGCGTCCAGGGCGGCGAAGGTGCCGTTGATGAGCCCCGACATCACGAGGAAGGCCGCGAGGTACTGCGAGACCTTCTCGGTGATCACCTCCCAGTGGGCCACGACGACCAGGATCGTCATGAAGCTGTTGAGGAGGATCAGCGGCATCGAGATGCCGTCCACGCCCAGGTGGTAGTTCACGTTGAAGCGGGCGATCCAGGGGGCCATCTCCTCGAACTGCATGCCCGCGCTCTTCAGGTCGAAGCCCGTCCAGAGCGGCACGCAGGCGAGCAGGCCCAGGACCGAGCCGGCGAGGGCCGTCCAGCGGGCGGCAGCCGGGTTGCGGTCGTTGCCGACGGCGAGCACCGCCGCGCCGAACACGATCGGCACCCAGATGGCCAGCGAAATCGTCATGCCGGTCATCGCCTTTTAGCCCCCCGCCCGCCAGAACATCCAGGTGAGCAAGCCGAAGACGCCGATGATCATCGTGAACGCGTAGTGGTAGACGAACCCCGTCTGCGTGCGCCGCGCGACGCCCGCGAACCAGCCGATGGCCTTGGCCGTGCCGTTCACCATGATCCCGTCGATGATCGTGCGATCGCCCCACAGCCACAGACCGTGTCCGAGCTTGCGGGCGCCGCCGGCGAAGAACCAGTCGTTGAACTCGTCGAAGAAGTACTTGCGCTCGAGGAGCGTGGCGAGGAAGCCGGATTTCGCCTTGATGAGCGCGGGCAGTTCCGGGCGGGCGACGTAGAGGAACCAGGCCGTGGCGGCCCCGCCCAGGGCGAGCCAGAAGGGCAGCGTCGTGAGGGCGTGCACGACCATCGCGCCGGCACCGTGGAAATGCTTCGCCATCTCCGCCAGCGTCGCGGTGGGCACGATGGCCTTGCCGAACCAGTCGCCATAGAGCATGGGCCCGATCGCGAACCAGCCGATGAACACCGACGGGATGGCGAGCAGGACGAGCGGCAGCGTGACGACCCAGGGGGTCTCGTGGGGCGCGTGGCCGTGATGCGAGCCGCCGGAGGCGGCCGCCTCTGCGGACGAATGATCGTCGTGGCCGTGTCCGTGCGTCTCGAACCGCTCCTTCCCGTGGAACGCGAAGAAGACGAGGCGGAAGGAATAGAGGCCGCCCACGAAGACGCCGGCGAGCGCGAGGGCGTAGGCGAACCCGGCGCCGGGCGTCGCCGACAGGTGCAGCGCCTCGATGATGGAATCCTTCGAGAAGAAGCCCGCGAAGGGCGGCAGGCCCGCGTTGGCGAGCGCCCCGATGAGCACCGTGGCATAGGTGATGGGCATGTACTTGCGAAGGCCGCCCATCTTGCGCATGTCCTGCTCGTGGTGCAGCGCGATGATGACCGAGCCCGCGCCCAGGAACAGCACCGCCTTGAAGAAGGCGTGCGTCATCAGGTGGAAGATGGCCGCCGAGTAGGCCGAGGCGCCCAGGGCCATGGTCATGTAGCCCAGCTGCGAGAGGGTCGAGTAGGCCACCACGCGCTTGATGTCCGTCTGCACGATGGCGATGAGCGCCATGAAGAACGCCGTGATCGCGCCGATCACGATGACGAACGAAAGCGCCGCCTGCGACATCTCGAAGAGCGGCGACATGCGCGAGACCATGAAGATGCCCGCCGTCACCATCGTGGCCGCGTGGATGAGCGCGGAAATCGGCGTGGGGCCTTCCATCGAATCCGGCAGCCACACGTGCAGCGGGAACTGCGCGCTCTTGCCCATGGCGCCGATGAACAGGCCGATGCAGATCACCGTGACGAGGGACCACTCGCTGCCCGGGACGATCTCCACCAGCATCTGCGCGAACTGCGGCGCGGCCTTGAAGACGGGCGCGTAGTCGAGCGTGCCGAAGGCGGCGAAGACGAACCCGATGCCCAGCAGGAACCCGAAGTCGCCCACGCGGTTCACGAGGAAGGCCTTGAGGTTCGCGTACACCGCCGTGGGCCGCTTGAACCAGAAGCCGATGAGCAGGTAGGACACGAGGCCCACCGCCTCCCACCCGAAGAAGAGCTGGACGAAGTTGTTCGCCATCACCAGCATCATCATCGAGAAGGTGAAGAGCGAGATGTAGGCGAAGAAGCGCTGGTAGCCCGGGTCGTCCGCCATGTAGCCGATGGTGTAGACGTGCACCATCAGCGAGACGAAGGTGACCACCACCATCATCGTGACGGTGAGCCGGTCGATGAGGAAGCCCACCTGCAGGCGCCAGTTCTCGCCCGTCATCCAGGTGTAGACCGTCCGGTCGAGCGTGGCGCCGTCGGCGACCTGGCCGAAGACGGCGAGGGAGGCCGCCAGGGAGACGGCGACCGAGAGGATCGTGACCGTGTGGGCGAACGTGCGGCCCAGCTTCCAGCCGAGGAAGCCGGCGCCGGCCGCGCCCGCGAGGGGGGCGAAGGCGGCAACGAGGCAGAGCGTGTACAGGTCCATCGTTTTTCTTGTCGTCGTCCGGTGTCGTCAGCCCTTGAGGCCGCCGAGGTCGTCCACGTTGATGGACTTGAGGTTGCGGAAAAGCGTGACGAGGATCGCCAGGCCGATCGCCGACTCGGCCGCCGCCACCGTGAGGATGAAGAACACGAACACCTGCCCGCCCGGATCGGCGAGGAAGTGCGAGAAGGCGATGAAGTTCATGTTCACGGCGAGCAGCATCAGCTCGATCGCCATGAGGATCACGATCAGGTTCTTGCGGTTGAGGAAGATGCCCGCGACGCCGATCGCGAAAAGGAGCGCCCCCAGCACGAGGAAGTGGTTCAGCGGGATCATGCGCCGGCCTCCGGGGGCGTGGCCGGCGCCTCGCGCTCGGGCTCCATCTTCACGATCTTCAGGCGCCCGGCGCGGGTGGCCGCGAGTTGCTCCGTCGGGTCCTGGTAGCGCGACTCCTTGCGGCTTCGCAGCGTGAGGGCGATGGCCGCGACGATGGCCACCAGCAGCACGACGGCGGCCAGCTCGAAGGGGAACACGTAGTCGGTGTAGATGAGGCGGCCCAGCTCCTTGGTGTTGGAGTGGCCGGCCGGCGGCGCACCGGGCGAGGCGACCGAATCGCCGCCGAACTCCCGCGAGCCCACCACCAGCACCATCTCGAAGGCCATGAGCGCGCCCACGACCGCGGCGAGAGGCACGTGGCCCCAGAAGCCCTCTCGCAGCTTGTCGAAGTTGACGTCGAGCATCATCACGACGAAGAGGAAGAGCACCATCACCGCGCCCACGTAGACGAGGACGAGGGTGATCGCGAGGAACTCGGCGTAGAGCAGCAGCCACGTGGCGGCGGCGGTGAAGAACGCGAGCACGAGCCACAGGGCCGCGTGCACGGGGTTCCGGGCCGTGATCACGCGCAGTCCCGCGAAGAGCAGGATCGCGGCGAAGGCGTAGAAGGCGATGAGGGGAAGGTTCATGAATGGGCGCTAGCGGTACCGCGCGTCCTCGGCCCGGTCGGCCGCGAGCTGGTCCTCGTAGCGGTCGCCGATCGCGAGCAGCATGGGTTTCGTGTAGTAGAGGTCGCCGCGGGCCTCGCCGTGGTATTCGAGGATCCGGGTCTCCACGATCGAGTCCACGGGGCAGCTTTCCTCGCAGAAGCCGCAGAAGATGCACTTGGTGAGGTCGATGTCGTAGCGCGTGGTGCGGCGCGAGCCGTCCTGGCGCTGGTCGCTCTCGATCGTGATCGCCAGGGCGGGGCACACGGCCTCGCACAGCTTGCAGGCGATGCAGCGCTCCTCGCCGTTGGGGTAGCGGCGCAGCGCGTGCAGGCCCCGGAAGCGCGGGCTCTGGGGCGTCTTCTCCTCGGGGAACTGCACCGTGATCTTGCGGGCGAAGAGGAAACGGCCCGTGAGGCTCATGCCCTTCAGGAGCTCCGAGAGCATCAGGGAGGAGGCGATTTCCTTCGCGCGGTTCCACATGGCCTTATTTCCCGAACCAGATGGAGAAGGGCGCGGTGCTCGCCAGGGGCTCGAGCATCATGACGCCGGTGACCACGATCCACACGATCGTGATGGGGATGAACACCTTCCAGCCCAGCCGCATGATCTGGTCGTAGCGGTAGCGCGGGAAGGACGCGCGCACCCACAGGAAGAGGAACATGAAGACCGCGATCTTGGCGAGGAGCCAGAGGATCGACTGGGCGCCCAGGAAGCCCCACGAGGCCGGGAACGGCGACATCCAGCCGCCCAGGAAGAGCAGGCTCGCGAGCACCGACACCAGGATCATGTTCGCGTACTCGGCCAGGAAGAAGACCGCGAAGGTCATGCCCGAATACTCGACGTGGAAGCCCGCCACCAGCTCGCTCTCGCCCTCGGCCACGTCGAAGGGGTGTCGGTTGGTTTCCGCGAGGCCCGCGATGAGGTAGACGAGGAAGAAGGGGAAAAGCGGCAGCCAGAACCACTCGAGCAGGCCGTAGGCGCCGCCCTGGCGCGCCACGATCGCCGAGAGGTTGAGGCTCTGCCCGGCCATGAGCGCGCCCACGAGCGCGAAGCCCATGGCGATCTCGTAGGCCACCACCTGGGCGGCCGAGCGCATGGCGCCCAGGAACGCGTACTTCGAATTGGAGGCCCAGCCGGCGATGATGATGCCGTACACGCCCATCGAGGTCATGGCGAGGACGACGAGCAGGCCTGCGTCCACGTTGGCGATGACCCAGCCCGGCGCGAAGGGCACCACGGCCCACACGCCCAGGGCCGGCGCGACGGCGATGATCGGCGCGAGGAGGAAGAGGCCCTTGCTCGCGCCCGTCGGGACGATGCGCTCCTTCATGAGGAGCTTCACCGCGTCCGCGATCGGTTGCAGCAGGCCGAACCAGCCCACGCGGTTCGGGCCCTTGCGGACCTGGATCCAGCCGATGACCCAGCGCTCGACGAGCTGGTAATAGAGGACGGTGAGCAGCAGCGGCACGAGCACCATCACGATGCCCGCGAGGCTCTTGGCGACGACCCAGGCCGACGGGCCGTACTGCGGGCCGAAGAGGCCCTGGATCGCGCCCTGCGCGCCGGCGATGAGCTCGGTCATGCCGCCTCCTCCGCGCGGACCTTCTCGAGGCTCACGGGGCCGTCGCCCAGGGCGACGGATTCGAGCGTGCCGCGGGCCACGCGCACGCAGTCGTCGGGCAACGCGGCATCGATCGCCAGGGGCAGGGTCGCTTCGCCGCCGCCCTGCCTCACGACGACGCGCTCGCCGGCGGCGAGGCCCCGGGCCGCGGCCGTGGCGGCGTTGAGGCGAACGGTGGCGGCCGCCTTCGCGTCGGCGGTCTTCTGCAGGCTCGGCGCGCGCCGCACCTGGGGATCGGTGCCGTAAAGGGGCCACTCGGCCACCCGTTCGAGGCCTTCGGCCGGCGCGGCCAGCGAAAAGCCGAACGGCGCGACCGCATTCGAGAGGCCCGCGTCGGCCCAGGCCTGCAGGTCCGGCGCGATGTCCTTGCGCACGGCGTCGATCGACTCGGCCTCGAATCCGGGCAGGCCCAGCATCGTGCCGAGGACGCGCAGCACTTTCCAGCCGGGACGCGCATCGCCCTGGGGCTTCACGACGGCGTGGAACGACTGCACGCGGCCCTCCATGTTCACGAAGGTGCCGGCCGTCTCGGCCGAGGGCGCGATCGGCAGGATGACGTGCGCGTACTCGGGGGCCCAGCAGCGCCAGGCGCTGAAGGCGACCACGAACTCGGCCTGGGAGAGCGCCGCGATGGCCTCCGGCGCGAGAGCCGCGTCGCGCTCCGGCTCGAAGCCGGCGACCAGGAAGGCCTTGAGCCCGGCGTGCAGCATGCCGCGCGTGTCGAGGCCGCCCGCCTTCGGGCCGGCGCCGGCGAGCTTCGCGCCGACGCTGTTCGCGTTCTGCGCGATGAAGCCGAGCTTCGCCCCGGTGAGGCGCGCGATCTCCTGCGCGATGGCGGCGAGGGGGCCGAAATCCGCGTGCTGCTGGGCGTAGGCGCCCAGGAGCACCCCCGCGCGTTCCTTGCCCGAAAGGCTTGTCGCGATGGCGCGCGCCTCGTCGGAGACCGCGACGCCGCCGCACGCGGAGGCGACTTCGCCTTCGAGGGGCTTGCCGGCGATTTCGGCGGCCGCCTTCGCCACCGCGGCGAGCGCGACGGCCAGCTGCGAAGGTCGCGCGACGAGGCGATGGGCCACGGGCATGAGCAGGTCGTCGTCCGCGACGTGCACCACGTTCACGGCGAGGCCCTTCTTCGCGCCCTGGCGAAGGCGCTGCGCGAGGAGCGGCTGCTCCTTGCGGATCGTGGCGCCCACGAGCAGGACCGATTCCAGGGCGCCCACCTCGGCGATCTTCATGCCCAGCCAGGGCGCGCCGTCGAACTTCGCGCGCGCGTCGAGGGCGCGGAAGTGGTAGTCGACGTTCGGCGTGCCCAGGCCCGAGGCGAGCTTCGCGGCGAGGTGCAGTTCCTCGAGCGTGAGCGTGGGCGAGACGAGCGCGCCCACGGAGGCCGGGCCGTGCTTCGCCGCGACGTCCTTCAGCCCGTTGGCGACGGTCTCGAGCGCTTCCTTCCAGTCGACCTCGACCCAGGCCCCGTCCTTGCAGACCATCGGGCGCGTGAGGCGGTCCTCGGTGTTGAGGCCCTCGTAGGCGAACCGGTCGCGGTCCGAGAGCCAGCATTCGTTGATGGCGTCGTTCTCGTAGGGCACGACGCGCATCACGCGCTCGAGCTTGGTCTGCACGACGAGGTTCGAGCCCAGGCCGTCGTGCGCGGAGACCGACTTGCGCCGGGCGAGCTCCCAGGTGCGGGCCGAATAGCGGAACGGCTTGGACGTGAGCGCGCCCACCGGGCACAGGTCGATCACGTTGCCCGAGAGCTCGGAGTCCACCGTGCGGCTCACGAAGGTGAGGATCTCGGAGTGCTCGCCGCGCCCGGCCATGCCCAGCTCCATGACGCCGGCGATCTCCTGCCCGAACCGCACGCAGCGCGTGCAGTGGATGCAGCGCGTCATGTCGGTGGAGATGAGGGGCCCGAGGTTCTTGTTCACCACCACGCGCTTTTCTTCCTGGTAGCGCGAGGCGGAGCCGCCGTAGCCCACGGCGAGGTCCTGCAGCTGGCATTCGCCGCCCTGGTCGCAGATGGGGCAATCGAGCGGGTGGTTCACCAGCAGGAACTCCATCACGCCCTTCTGGGCGGAGATGGCCTGCGCCGACTGCGTCCAGACCTTCATGCCGTCGGTGGCGGGCGTGGCGCAGGCCGGGACGGGCTTGGGCGCCTTCTCGACCTGCACGAGGCACATGCGGCAGTTGGCCGCGATGGAGAGCTTCTTGTGGTAGCAGAAGTGCGGGACGAAGGTGCCGGCCTTGTTGGCCGCCTCCATCACCGTGGCGCCGTTTTCGACCTGGACGGGCTTGCCGTCGATTTCGAGGTTGATCATTTTCTTGGTATGCCGGCTCGTTCCTCGACCACGGGTCAGTCGGCCGCCAGCTTGCCGGCGTCGGGGTCGGCGCTGGAATAGCCGCCGGCCTTCACGAGGCAACGCTTGTGCTGGATGTGGTGCTCGAACTCGGCCCGGAACTGCTTCACGAAGGCGCGCGTCGGCATGGCCGCGGCGTCGCCCAGCGCGCAGATCGTGCGGCCCTGGATGTTGTCGGCGAGGCTGAGGAGGAGGTCGAGGTCCTCCATGCGCCCTTCCCCGCCCTCGATCCGCTTGAGGATGCGCCAGAGCCAGCCCGTGCCCTCGCGGCAGGGCGTGCACTGGCCGCAGGATTCCTCGAAGTAGAAGTAGGCGAGGCGCTCGGCGGCCTTCACCATGCAGGTGTCCTCGTCCATGACGATGACCGCGCCCGAGCCGAGCATGGAGCCGGCCTTGGCGATCGAGTCGTAGTCCATGTCGAGGGACATCATCACGTCGGCCGGGAGCACGGGCATCGACGAGCCGCCGGGGATCACGCCCTTGAGCTTCTTGCCCCCGCGCATGCCGCCGGCCATCTCGAGCAGCGTCGCGAACGGCGTGCCGAGCTTCACCTCGTAGTTGCCCGGGCGGTTCACGTGGCCCGAGACCGAGAAGATCTTGGTGCCGCCGTTGTTGGGCTTGCCGAGGTTCAGGAACCACTCGCCGCCGTTCACGATGATGTTGGGGACGGCCGCGAAGGTCTCGGTGTTGTTGATCGTGGTCGGCCTGCCGTACAGGCCGTAGCTCGCCGGGAAGGGCGGCTTGAACCGCGGCTGCCCCTTCTTGCCCTCGAGCGACTCGAGGAGCGCGGTTTCCTCGCCGCAGATGTAGGCGCCGTACCCGTGGTGGGCGTGCAGCTGGAAATCGAAGCCGCCGCCCAGGATGTCCGCGCCCAGGTAGCCGGCCGCCCTCGCCTCCTCCAGCGCCTCCTCGAAGCGCAGGTAGTCCGCGAAGATCTCGCCGTGGATGTAGTTGTAGCCGACGGTCGCGCCGATGGCGTAGCCCGCGATGATCATCCCCTCGATGAGGATGTGCGGGTTGTAGCGGATGATGTCGCGGTCCTTGAACGTGCCGGGCTCGCCTTCGTCGGAGTTGCAGACGACGTACTTCTGCCCCGGGAAGGCGCGCGGCATGAAGGACCACTTGAGGCCGGTGGGAAAGCCCGCGCCGCCGCGGCCGCGCAGCGAGGATTTCTTCACCTCGGCGATGATCGCCTCCGGCGCCATCTTCTCCGCCGCGATCTTCCTGAGGGCCCGGTAGCCGCCGCGCGCCTCGTAGTCCGCGAGGCGCCAGTTCTCGCCCGTGAGGCCCTTGAGGATGACGGCGTCGGGGCCGTAATCAAGGAAGGCGGTCACTTGCCCAGCTCCTCGACCAGCGCGTCGAGCTTGTCGTTCGTCATGCGGCTGCACATGCGCTTGTTGTTCACGATCAGCACCGGCGCGTCGCCGCAGGCCCCCATGCATTCGCCTTCCTTGAGGGTGAAGCCGCCGTCGGCGGTGGTCTCGCCGAACCCGATGCCGAGCTTCGCCTTCAGGTGCTCCGCGGCATCGACGCCGCCCGAGAGCGCGCACGGCAGGTTGGTGCACACCGTGATCTTGGCCTTGCCGACGGGCTTCAGGTCGTACATGTTGTAGAAGGTCGCGACCTCGTACACGGCCACGGGCGGCATGCCGAGCACCTGCGCGACGGCTTCCATCACCTCGGGCGACAGCCAGCCGTGCTCGTCCTGCGCGATGGCGAGCGCCGCCATCACGGCCGACTGCTTCTGGTCGGCCGGGTACTTGGCGACCTCGCGCGCGATGCGCCCGAGGGACGCTTCCGAAAGAAGGCTCATGCCTCGCCCGTCCAGTAGTCCACCTTGTCGGTGGCGTTCGTCATGTGGCGAAGGCCGCCCGCGCCGAAGGCGCCGACCTTGCCGGAATCGGGGTATTCGCAGACCTCCGCCGGAAGGTTCGTGCTGACGGAGATGTAGGCGAGGGGCGCGTCCGAATCGTTCACGATCTGGTGCGCGGTCTCGGGGCCGCCGGTCGGGCAGCAGATGAAGTCGCCGGCGCGCACGGGGCGGGTCTCGCTCCCGTAACGCAGGAGGCCCGTGCCCGAGACGATGAAGAACATCTCTTCCTCCGCCCGGTGGCTGTGAAAGGGGCAGGAGCGCTTGCCGGGCGGCACGACGTCGTAGGAGTAGCCCAGGTCCTTCGCGCCCAGAAGCGGGCCGACACGAACCGCATCGCAGGCGAAGGCGTCGCCCTTCTCGAAATGCTCGAGCTCCAGCGCGTCGACGTTGACGACGCGGGCGTCGATCGCGCGCGCGCTCACCGGTCGATCTCCCCGAACACGATGTCCATCGTGCCGATGATCGCGACCACGTCGGCGATCATGTGGCCCTTCACCATCTCGTCCAGGGCCGCCAGGTGCGGGAAGCCCGGCGCGCGGATCTTCAGGCGCCACGGCTTGTTCGCACCGTCGGAGACGAGGTAGATGCCGAACTCGCCCTTCGGGTGCTCCACCGCCGCGTAGACCTCGCCGGGCGGGACGTGCATGCCCTCGGTGAAGAGCTTGAAGTGGTGGATCAGCTCCTCCATCGAGCCCTTCATCTGCTCGCGCGAGGGCGGGGCCACCTTGTGGTTGTCCGTGATGACCGGGCCGGGGTTCGCGCGCAGCCAGGCCACGCATTGCCGGATGATGCGGTTGGATTCGCGCATCTCCTGCACCCGCACCAGGTAGCGGTCGTAGCAGTCGCCGTTGGTGCCGATGGGGATGTCGAAATCCATCCGGTCGTACACCTCGTAGGGCTGCTTCTTGCGCAGGTCCCACGCGATGCCGGAGCCGCGCAGCATCGGGCCGGTGAATCCCAGGGCCTGGGCGCGCTCGGGCGTCACGACGCCGATGCCCACCGTGCGCTGCTTCCAGATGCGGTTCTCGGTGAGGAGCGTCTCGTAGTCGTCGACGTACGCCGGGAAGCGGTTCGTGAAGTCCTCGATGAAATCGAGCAGCGAACCCCGGCGGTTGGCGTTGAGCCGCGAGATCTCGGCCGCGGAGCGCTGGTTGTTCGAGGCGTACTGCGGCATGCGCTCGGGCAGGTCGCGGTAGACCCCGCCCGGGCGGTAGTAGGCCGCGTGCATGCGGGCGCCCGAGACGGCCTCGTACATGTCGAAGAGGTCCTCGCGCTCGCGGAAGGCGTACAGGAACACCGTCATCGCGCCCACGTCGAGGGCGTGCGAGCCGATCCACAGCAGGTGGTTCAGGATGCGCGTGATCTCGTCGAACATCACGCGGATGTACTGCGCGCGCTCGGGCACCGTGACGCCCACGAGCTTCTCGATCGCCATCACGTAGGCGTGCTCGTTGGCCATCATCGACACGTAGTCGAGGCGGTCCATGTACGGGACGCTCTGCAGGTAGGTGCGCGTCTCGGCGAGCTTCTCGGTGCCGCGGTGCAGCAGGCCGATGTGCGGATCCGCGCGCTGCACCACTTCCCCGTCGAGTTCGAGCACGAGGCGCAGCACGCCGTGGGCCGCCGGGTGCTGCGGCCCGAAGTTCATGGTGTAGTTCTTGATCTCGGCCATGTCAGCGCTTCCCGCCCACGCCGTAGGAATCCTCGCGGATGACGCGCGGGACGATCTCGCGGGGCTCGATGGTCACCGGCTGGTAGACCACGCGGCGCTGCTCGGGGTCGTAGCGCATCTCGACGTGGCCGGAGATGGGGAAATCCTTGCGGAACGGGTGACCGACGAAGCCGTAGTCCGTGAGGATGCGGCGCAGGTCCGGGTGGCCGTCGAACACCACGCCGTAGAGGTCGAAAGCCTCGCGCTCGAACCAGTTGGCCGAAGGCCACACGTCGATCACCGAGTCGATCATCGGGAAGCCGTCGTCCTCGCACGTGGCCTTCACGCGCACGCGGCGGTTCCGGTCGATGGACAGCAGGTGGGTCACGACGGTGAAGCGCCCGCCTTCGCGGCCGCCCTCGCCGAACCCTTCGTAATCCACCGCGCACAGGTCGATGAGGATCGTGAAGGCGAGGCCGGCGTCCGCCTGCAGGATGCGCGAGGCCGGGAGCCAGTCGGCGGCCTTCACCTCGACGGTGAGCTCGCCCCGGTCGACGCCCGCGCGAACGAGCTTCGGGCCGAGGGCGGCGGCGACGGCTTCCTGCAAGGCCTGGAGGTGGGGGGTCATCGGTCAGCCGCGGCGGATCGTCTGCGTGCGCTTGATCTTGTTCTGCAGCTGGATCAGGCCGTACAGGAGCGCCTCGGCCGTCGGGGGGCAACCGGGAACGTACACGTCCACGGGCACGATGCGGTCGCAGCCGCGCACGACGGAATAGGAATAGTGGTAATAGCCGCCCCCGTTCGCGCAGGAGCCCATCGACAGCACCCAGCGCGGCTCGGCCATCTGGTCGTACACGCGGCGCAGGGCCGGGGCCATCTTGTTGCACAGCGTGCCGGCGACGATCATGAGGTCCGACTGGCGCGGGCTCGGGCGGAAGACGATGCCGAAGCGGTCCAGGTCGTAGCGCGAGGCGCCCGCGTGCATCATCTCGACGGCGCAGCAGGCGAGGCCGAAGGTCATCGGCCACAGGGAGTTCGTGCGGGCCCAGTTGAGGACGTTGTCGACCTGCGTGACCACGAACCCCTGGTCGGAAATGCCGCCTTCCTTGAGAGCGTTCATTCGACGGACTCCATGGGGCGCGGCCGTGCCTTGTCCATCGCAAGGCGGGGCCCCTGCTCGGTGGCTCGCGTCATCAGTCCCATTCGAGCGCTCCCTTCTTCCACTCGTACGCGAAGCCGACCACGAGGATGGCGAGGAAGATCATCATGGCCGTGAAGCCGAACCAGCCGATCTCCTGCAGCACGATGGCCCAGGGAAACAGGAAGGCGATCTCGAGGTCGAACAGGATGAAGAGGATGGCCACGAGGTAGTAGCGCACGTCGAATTTCATGCGCGCGTCCTCGAAGGCCTCGAAGCCGCACTCGTACGGGGTGAGCTTTTCCGGGTCCGGGCTTCCGACGCCGGTGAGCTTCGTCAGCACGCCGCTCGCAATGAGCGCGCCGATGCCGACGGCGCAGCCGATGGCGAGGAAGAGCAAGACGGGAAAATAGTTTTCCAGCATGGCGCCCCAGGCGACGAGGTTGTTCCCGTGCCGGATTCCCGGCGATGCTTCGAACCGAATGGTGCGGTCGGAGAGACTCGAACTCTCACGCCTTTCGGCACTGCCCCCTCAAGACAGCGTGTCTACCAATTCCACCACGACCGCATTATCGATGCTGCAGGCACTGCGAGGCTTACTTCGGGATCTCCATGGACTTCGCGGGATCCCCCGACGGTGCGGGCGCCGAGGGAGCGGGCGCCGCCGGTTTGCTTTCGGTCTTCTTCCCCGCCGCGTCCAGCGTCTGCGTGACGCCGCCGGACTTCGACTGGGTGGCCGAGAAATAGGTGAGCGCGAGGCTCGTCGCGAAGAAGACGGCGGCGAGGCCGGCCGTCGAGCGCGACAGGAAGTTGGCGGCGCCCGCGGAGCCGAAGAGGCTTCCGGCCGAGCCGCTGCCGAAGGCCGCGCCCATGTCCGCACCCTTGCCGTGCTGCAGGAGCACGAGCACGACGATCGCAACCGCCGCCAGCACGTGGAACACGATGATCAGAGTCTGCATTGCTATCCCTTGCGTGCGATCGCCGCCTGGCAGATCGCCGCGAATTCTTCGGCCACCAGCGACGCCCCGCCGATGAGACCGCCATCGACGTCCGGCATCGCGAACAATTCCGCCGCGTTCGCCGCCTTGACGCTGCCCCCGTAGAGGATCGGCAACGCCCCGGCAACCCGTGCATCCTTCTTCTCCACCCGGCCCCGCAGGTAGGCGTGAACCGCCTGCGCCTGCGCCGCCGTGGCGGTCCTTCCCGTGCCGATGGCCCAGACCGGCTCGTAAGCCAGGAGGGCCCCGTCAAGGGGCCGCGGCGCCTTGCTGCTCCAGCACCGCGTCCAGCTGCCGGGCGAGCACTTCTTCCGTCACGCCCCGCTCTCTTTCCTCCAGCGTTTCGCCCACGCACAGGATCGCCGTGAGCTTCGACCGCCGGGCTGCCGCGAACTTCTCCGCCACGAGTCCATCCGTGTCGCCGAAAACCGTCCGGCGCTCCGAGTGGCCCACGATCGCGTAGGTGCACCCGAACTCCGCCAGCATCGCCCCGGAGACTTCCCCGGTGTAGGCGCCCTTGTCGAACCGGCTGCAGTCCTGGCCGCCCCATTCGACACCCGACCCGGTGAGCAAGTCCTTGACCTGCGCCAGGTACGGGAACGGCACGCAGACCCCGAACCGGCAACCGGCCGATTTCGGAACCGCCGCCTTCACCGCTTCGAGAAGGGCTTCGTTGGCGGAAAGGCTGCCGTTGAGCTTCCAGTTACCGACGACGTGGCCGATCCGCATGTAAGCGCCCCTCAAAACCGAAGGATTTTACCGCGATGCAGCACCGAGGGTCAATTTCGGTCGTGGCCGGCTGCCGGAAGGCCGTCCGATCCGGAACCCGCTTGACACGAAATTCGATATTTCTATAATCTTCGAATCATGGAACCCAAAGAAGCCATCGCCGCTCTTGCCGCCCTAGCCCAGGAAACCCGTCTCGCCATCTATCGGCTGCTGGTCCAGGCGGGTCCGGAAGGGCTGGCGGCCGGCGTGATCGCGGAAAGCCTCGACGTCAGCCCCGCGACGCTGTCCTTCCACCTCAAGGAACTGGCGAGGGCCGGGCTCGTCACGCCGCGCAGCGCGGCGCGCTTCATCTACTACTCGGCCAATTTCGAGCGCATGGCCGCGCTCATGACCTACCTCACCCAGCACTGCTGCCGGGGCATGCCGAGCGAATGCCTCTCGACGGTCGAGACCGCCCTCGCCGGCTGCTGCCCGCCCGCAACCCTTCGAAGGGACATCCCATGAAGCGATTCCACGTGCACGTCGGCGTCGAGCACCTTGCCGACAGCATCCGGTTCTACACGCAGCTCTTCGGCGCCCCGCCCACCGTCGAGAAGTCCGACTACGCCAAGTGGATGGTGGAGGACCCCCGTATCAACTTCGCCATCTCGCAGCGCGACCGGGCCTCGACCGGCATCGACCACCTGGGCTTCCAGGTGGAGACCGACGAGGAACTGGCCGGCATGCGCGCCGCGGTGGATCGGGCCGACATCGCCGTGCGCGAAGAGCGCGGCGTTTCCTGCTGCTACGCGAAGTCGGACAAGCACTGGGTGACGGACCCGCAAGGCGTGGCCTGGGAAACCTACCGCACGCTCGATACGGTGCCGACCTTCCATGGGGCAGCGCCGCCGGAAACGGCGTGCTGCGCCCCGAAGGCCGGCGCCAAGCCCTCCGCGTCCTCCTGCTGCAGCTGAGGCGCCCATGGCCGATCGCCCGCTCAATCTGCTGTTTCTCTGCACGCACAACTCCGCGCGCTCCGTGCTCGCCGAGGCGATCGCCTCGCGCATCGACCCCGCGCGCTTCCGGGGCTTCAGCGCGGGAAGCTACCCGTCGGGCCGCGTGAACCCGTTCGCGATCGAACTGCTCGCGAAGAACGGCTACCCCGTCGATGGCCTGCGCAGCAAGAACTGGGACGAGTTCGCGGCACCGGGCGCACCGCCGCTCGACTTCGTCTTCACCGTCTGCGACAACGCGGCGGGAGAGGCGTGCCCCGTGTGGCCGGGACAACCCGTGACGGCCCACTGGGGCGTGCCCGATCCTTCCGCCGTCGAGGGCAGCGACGACGACAAGCGCCGCGCGTTCCTGGACACCTACCTAACGCTCAAGCGCCGTATCGAGCTCTTCGCGAGCCTGCCCGCGGGCAAGCTCGACCGCCATGCGCTCTCCACCCGCCTGCGCGAGATCGGGAGATCTTGAACGCGCCTGCGGCCGCCATCGGCTTCTTCGAGCGGTACCTGACCCTCTGGGTGGCCCTGTGCATCGCGGCGGGCATCGGGCTGGGGCAGGTCTTCCCCGGCGCCTTCGTCGCCATCGGCTCGCTCGAAGTCGCGAAGGTGAACCTGCCGGTGGGCGCGCTCATCTGGGTGATGATCGTGCCGATGCTGCTCAAGATCGACTTCGCCGCCCTCGGGCAGGTGAAGGCGCACCTGCGCGGCATCGGCGTCACGCTTTTCGTGAACTGGGCGGTCAAGCCGTTCTCGATGGCGTTGCTCGCCTGGATCTTCGTTCGCCACGCGTTCGCGCCGTGGCTGCCGGCCAGCCAGGTCGACAGCTACGTCGCGGGCCTGATCCTCCTCGCGGCGGCGCCGTGCACGGCCATGGTGTTCGTGTGGAGCCAGCTGTGCCGGGGCAACGCGTACTTCACGCTTTCGCAGGTGGCGCTCAACGACACGCTGATGATCGTGCTCTTCGCACCGATCGTCGCGCTCCTGCTGGGCATGTCGAGCATCGTCGTGCCGTGGGACACGCTCTTCACCTCGGTCGTGCTCTACGTCGTGGTACCCGTGGCCCTCGCGCAGCTGTGGCGCCGGATGCTCCTCGCGCGCGGCGGGGCGGCGTACGACGCGACGCTCCGGCGAATCGGGCCGTTCTCCATCGCGGCGCTGCTCGCCACCATCGTGCTGCTGTTCGGCTTCCAGGGCGAGGCGATCCTGCGCGAGCCGATCGTGATCGCGCTCCTCGCCGTGCCGATCCTGCTGCAGGTCTTCTTCAACGCGAGCCTCGCGTACCTTCTCAACCGGCGGCTCGGCGTCGCCCACGAGGTGGCCGGCCCTTCGTGCCTCATCGCGGCCAGCAACTTTTTCGAGCTGGCCGTGGCCGCGGCGATCACGCTATTCGGCCTCGAGTCGGGCGCCGCGCTCGCGACGGTGGTGGGCGTGCTCATCGAGGTTCCCGTGATGCTCGCGGTCGTGAAGATCGTGAATGCGAGCAAGGGGTGGTACGAGGCGGGCTCGGCGAAACCATAAAAAAGGGCGATCCGAGGATCGCCCGAAAAGCCACCAGAGGAGGGTATCCCGGTGGTTGGGGGTCTCGCCCGGCCGGGCTGGGTCCCGGTCGTGCCACCCTGCGGATCATGGCCCGCGAACGTTTCAGGCTCGTGTCCGGCTCGCCGACCATCCGCTATGCTGGGACACTCCGCTGCGCGCCGAACCGCCATGAACGATCCCAGGCAAGCCGACCCGCCCGACAAGCCTCCTGCGATGAATCCAATGAAGGGCAAGACCGGCCTTCGCCGGGTCGTCAATGCATTCTTCTACTCGATGGCGGGGCTGCGGGCGGCCTGGCATCACGAGAACGCGTTCCGGCAGGAAGTCGCGCTCGCGGCCGTCCTGCTGCCGGTGGCCTTCCTGGTTCCGATGCCCGGCGTGGAGCGGGCGCTGCTCGCCGCGAGCGTGCTGCTGGTGCTCGTGGTGGAACTGCTCAATTCGGCGGTCGAAAGCGCGATCGACCGCATCTCGCCGGAACACCACCCCTGTCGGGGCGGGCGAAGGACGCGGGCAGCGCCGCCGTGCTTCTCGCGCTGGTGCTGGCGGCGGTCGTCTGGGCGTGCGTGCTTCCGGAACGGATCCGGCCGCTGCTTTGAATGGCCCGTCGACGGGCGCTAGCCGAAGCGCCCCGTGATGTAGTCTTCCGTTTCCTTCTTGGCGGGCTTCAGGAAGATCTTCTCGGTCTCGCCGAACTCCACGAGGTCGCCGAGGTACATGTAGGCCGTGAAGTCGGACACGCGCGCCGCCTGCTGCATGTTGTGCGTGACGATCACGATGGTGAAGTCGTCGGCCAGGTCGGTGATGAGTTCCTCGATCTTCAGGGTGGAGATCGGGTCGAGCGCGGAGGTCGGCTCGTCGAGGAGGAGCACCTGCGGCTTCACCGCGATTCCGCGTGCGATGCACAGTCGCTGCTGCTGCCCTCCCGACAGGCTCATTCCCGACTGCCCGAGCTTGTCCTTGACCTCCCCCCAGAGCGCCGCCTTCTTGAGGGCCCACTCCACCCGCTCGTCCATCTCGCCGCGCCCCATCTTCTCGTGCAGCCGCACGCCGAAGGCGATGTTGTCGTAGATCGACATCGGGAAGGGCGTGGGCTTCTGGAAGACCATGCCTACCTTGGCCCTCAGGTCGTAGATGTCCGTGCCGCGCGAGAGGATGTCCTTGCCGCCGAGGATCAACTCGCCCTCGGCCCGCTGCTCGGGATAGAGGTCGTACATCCGGTTGATGGTGCGCAGCAGCGTCGACTTGCCGCACCCCGAGGGGCCGATGAACGCCGTGACCTGGCGCCGGGACATCTCGAGGTTGATGTTCTTGAGGGCGTGGAACTTGCCGTAGTAGAAATTGAAGTTCCGGAAGGCCACCTCGGTCACGAGGGGCGGGGCGGCGATCTCTTCGGCGACGGCATTCATTCGGTTCGGGGCTCCGGCTTTCAGCGCTTTTCTTGGAAGAGCACGCGCGCCGCGACGTTGATCGCGAGCACGCCCAGGGTGATGAGGAAGACGCCCGCCCAGGCGAGCTGCTGCCAATCCGTGAAAGGACTCATGGCGAACTTGAAGATGGTGACGGGCAGGTTCGCCATCGGTTCGTTGAGGTTCAGGCTCCAGAACTGGTTCGACAGCGAGGTGAACAGGAGCGGCGCCGTCTCGCCCGCGATGCGCGCGACCGCGAGGAGGATGCCGGTGACGATGCCGGCCTTCGACGCGCGGATCGTCACCTTGAGGATCACCTCCCACTTGCGGGCTCCCAGGGCGTACACCGCCTCCCGCAGGCTGTTGGGCACGAGGAGCAGCATGTTCTCCGTCGTGCGCACCACCACCGGGATCACGATCAGCGCGAGGGCGATGACGCCCGCCCAGCCCGAGAAGCCGCCGACCTGGGCCACGTAGACGGCGTAGATGAACAGGCCGATCACGATGGAGGGCGCCGACAGGAGCACGTCGTTGATGAAGCGCGTGACGTTGCCGAGCCACGTGCTCTGGCCGTATTCGGCGAGGTACACGCCGGACAGGATGCCGATCGGCGTCCCGATCGCCGTCGCGAGCCCGACCATGATCGCGCTGCCCGCGATGGCATTGGCGAGGCCACCGGGCTCGCTCGCGCCGGGCGGCGGCGTCATCTTCGTGAACAGGTCCAGCGACAGTCCGGCGATGCCGAGGTCGAGCACGGTCCACAGGATCCACATCAGCCAGAAGATGCCGAAGGCCATCGCCGAGAGCGAAAGCGCGAGGGCGACCCGGTTCGTCAGATAGCGGCGCTGGTGGAGATTCACGGCGCCTCTCAGGACTTGCTGCCTTCGCCCTTGGCGAGCCGCATGAGCAGCAGCTTCGAGAAGGCGAGGACGACGAAGGTGATGACGAAGAGGATGAGGCCCAGCTCGATGAGGGCCGCGGTGTGCAGGCCCGGGGACGCTTCCCCGAACTCGTTGGCCAGCGCCGAGGTGATGCTGTTGCCCGGCTCGAAGAGCGAGGCCGAGCTGAGGAAGTTCGTGTTGCCGATCACGAAGGTCACCGCCATGGTCTCGCCGAGGGCGCGCCCCAGCCCGAGCATCACGCCGCCGATGGCCCCGACCCTGGTGTAGGGCAGCACGACGTTCCAGACCACTTCCCACGTGGTCGCGCCCACGCCGTAGGCGGACTCCTTGAGCATGGCGGGCGTCACCTCGAACACGTCCCGCATCACCGAGGCGATGAACGGGATGATCATGATCGCGAGGATGATGCCGGCGCAGAGCAGGCCGATCCCGATGGGCGGGCCGGCGAAGAGCCGGCCGACCACGGGAAGATTTCCCAGGGTGCTGCCCAGGAACGGCTGGACGTACGTCGAGAAAATGGGCGCGAAGACGAGCAGGCCCCACATGCCGTAGACGATGGACGGGATGCCGGCCAGGAGCTCGATGGCCGTGCCGAGCGGGCGGCGCAGCCATGCCGGCGAGAGTTCCGTGAGGAAGAGCGCGATCCCGAAGCTCACCGGGACGGCGATCACGAGCGCGATGATCGACGTGACGATCGTTCCGTAGATCGGGATGAGGGCCCCGAACTTCTCCGCCGGCGGGTTCCAGTCGCTCGTCCAGATGAACGGCAACCCGTACTTCTGGATCGACGGCCAGGCCGCGTAGACCAGCGAAACGATGATCCCCGCGAGCATCAGCAGCGCGATCAGGGCGAACGCGCGGGTGATGTTGAAGAAAACGGCGTCGCCCAGGGAGGACGACCCGGTTTTCGCGGGCTTCTGAGGGGGCATGACCGCCATTTTGCCACTCTCTTCGCCCGGGGCCAGTCCGGGCATGGCGTCGGCGGTCATGCTCATGGCGGAACGCGCTCCGCGCTACTTCGGGACGTGGACGGGCTTGCCGCTCGCGTCCTTGATGTTGCCCCACGCAGCCATGATCTGCTTCTTCACGTCGTCCGGGAACGCGACGTAGTCGAGCTCGTCGGCCATCGCGTTGCCGTTCTTGTAGGCCCACTCGAAGAACTTGAGCGCCTCGGCGGCCTGCGCCGGCTTGTCCTGCTTGAGGTGCATGAGGATGAAGGTCGCGCCGGTGATGGGCCAGAGTCCTTCCCCGGCTGGTCGGTGAGGACGACGCCGAAGTTGTTCTTCGCCCACTCGGCGCCGGCCGCGGCGGCCTGGAACGTCGAATCATCGGGCTGGACGTAGCTGCCCGACTGGTTGAGCAGGGAAGCGTGCGTCAGCTTGTTCTGCTTGGCGTAGGCGTATTCCACGTAGCCGATGGCGCCGGGGATACGCTGCACGAAGGCGGAGACGCCCTCGTTGCCCTTGCCCCCCAGGCCGATGGGCCATTGCACGGCCGTCCCGAAACCGACCTTTTCCTTCCACTCGGCGTTCACCTTGGTCAGGTAGTTCGCGAAGATGAACGTCGTGCCCGAGCCGTCGGCGCGGCGCACGACCGCGATGGCCTGGTCCGGCAGCGCCACGCCGGCATTCAGGTCCGCGATCGCCTTGTCGTTCCACTTGGTGACCTTGCCCAGGTAGATGTCGCCGAGCAGCTTTCCCGAGAGCTTGAGCTGCCCGGGCTTGAGACCGGCCACGTTCAGCACCGGAACCACGCCGCCGATGACCGTCGGGAACTGCATCAGGCCGTTCTTCTGGAGATCCTCGGGGGACATCACGCCGTCGGAGGCGCCGAAGTCGACCGTCTTGGCGGTGATCTGCTTGATGCCGCCGCCGGAACCGATGGACTGGTAGTTGAGCTTGTTGCTCGTGGCCTTCTGGTACGCGTCGGCCCACTTGGCGTAGATCGGGGCCGGGAAGGTAGCGCCGGCACCGGTGATTTCGGCCGCGAGGGCCGGGGTCGCCAGTGCGAGAGTGGCGGCGATCGCGAGGGACTGGATCGAACGGATCATGGGGATTTCCAGAGAGTGGGGGGAAGGGGGGAATTCCAGATCCCGGAGTCTAGGTTTCCGCGATGACAATTCCGTGACAGCCCCTTGGCGAGCCTGGGCGATAATCGGGGCCATGTCGATTCTCCTCGTCCGCGGCACCGGCGACATCGGCTCGGCCGTGGCTCACGCCCTGTGCCTCGCGGGCCATTCGGTGGTGCTGCACGACGACCCGCGCCCGCCCCATCCGCGTCGCGGCATGGCCTTCACCGACGCGCTGTTCGAGGGCTCCGCCCGGCTGGAGTCCCTCTTCGCCAAGCGCGCCGCCTCGCTGGCGGACCTGCAGCCCATGCTCGCCTGCGGCCGGGCGCTGCCCGTCGCGGACCTCGCCTTCGACAAGACGCTTCGCGTCGTCGAACCCGACGTGCTGGTGGACGCCCGCGTGCGCAAGCACGCCGCCGTCGACCCCATCCGGGGGCTCGCGCCGCTCGTCGTCGGGCTCGGGCCCGGCTTCGTCGCGGGCCTCAACGCGGACCGGGTGGTGGAGACGGGCTGGGGCGAGAACCTCGGACGCCTCCTTCACGCCGGGGCCGCGCGCGACTACGGCGGCGAACCGCGGGATCTCGGCGGGCACGGGCGCGAGCGGTTCGTCTACGCGCCGGCGCAGGGCCTCTTCCGCACGGCGCACGCCATCGGCGCCGCCGTGGCCGAGGGCGAGGTTGTCGCGCGCATCGGGACGCTCGCCATCCGGGCGCCCTTCGCGGGCGTCCTGAGGGGCCTCACGCACGACGGCGCGCAGGTGGCGGCCGGCACGAAGATCGTGGAAGTGGATGCGCGGGCGGACCCGCGTGCGGTCTTCGGCATCGGCGAGCGCCCTCGGCGCATCGCGCAGGGCGTTCTCGAGGCGATCGCGGACCGCTAGCGCCTAGGCGGCCTTGCGGACGGCTTCGGCGATCGAGTCGGCCAGCGACTTCACGCCCGCGGGATCCTCCCCTTCCACCATCACGCGGATGACCGGTTCCGTACCCGAGGGCCGCAGGAGCACGCGGCCGCGCCCGGCGAGCGCGGCCTCCGCCGCCGCCACCGCCTGTTTCACGGCCGGCAGGCCCACGACGTCCCGGCGCTCGGCGAGCTTCACGTTCACCAGGACCTGCGGCAGCAGCACGAGGTCGCGGGTGAATTCGGCGAGCGTCTGCCCGGCGGCCACCACGGCCTCGAGCACCTGCAGGGCGGAAATGATGGCGGCGCCCGTGGAATGGCAATCGAGGGCGAGGATGTGGCCCGAGTTCTCGCCGCCGCATTCCCACCCGCGCTCGTGCAGCAGCTCGAGCACGTAGCGATCGCCCACCTTGGCGCGGGCGAAGGCGATCCCGAGCTCGCCGAGGCGCCGCTCCAGCGCGAAATTGGTCATGAGCGTGCCGGCCACGCCGCCCTTCAGTCGCCCGGCCTCGTGCCGGTGCTTCACGATGGCGTAGAGGAGCTGGTCGCCGTCGAAGAGCGTGCCGTCGCGATCGGCCATCGCGAGGCGGTCGCCGTCTCCGTCGAAGGCGATGCCGAAATCGGCCCCGTGCTCGACGACGGATCGCGCCATCGTCTTCGGATGCGTCGCGCCGAAGCGATCGTTGATGTTGACGCCGTTGGGATGGTTGCCGATGGCGATAACTTCCGCGCCGAGCTCCTCGAACACCCGGGGACCCAGGCGATAGCAGGCGCCGTGGGAGCAGTCGACCACGAGCTTGAGCCCGCGCAGGGTGCGGTGCTTGGCGAAGGTGCCCTTGCAGAACTCCATGTAGCGGCCTTCGCCGTCGTGCACGCGCACGGCCTTGCCCAGCTGCGCGGAGGGACGGCACTCGAGCGGGCTTTCCATCATCGCCTCGATCTCGCTCTCCACGGCGTCCGGCAGCTTGAGCCCCTCGGCCGAGAAGAACTTGATGCCGTTGTCCTCGAACGGGTTGTGCGAGGCCGAGATCATGATGCCGGCCGAAAGCCGGAGCGCCCGCGTGAGGAAGGCGACGCCCGGCGTGGGCATCGGGCCCGACAGGAGCGTGTCGACGCCCGCGGCGGACAGCCCCGACTCGAGGGCGGATTCCAGCATGTAGCCGGAGATGCGCGTGTCCTTGCCCAGCAGGACGGCGGGGCGGTCGCGATGGGGCGAGGCGATGTCCGCCCGCGAGAGGACGCACCCGGCCGCGTAGCCGAGCCTCAACACGAATTCGGGGGTGATGGGGGCGCTGCCCACGCGCCCGCGGATGCCGTCGGTGCCGAAATACTGTCGCTTCACGTTCCCGCTTTCCCTGGAGCCTCGCCTACCGGAGCGCGGCCCAGACCTTGAGCGCATCCACCGTCGGCAACACATCGTGCACGCGCACGATGGCCGCGCCATTCTGCACCGCGACAAGGGCCGCCGCAACGCTTCCGGCGGTTCGTTCCTCCGCAGGGCGCCCCGTGATCTCGCCGATCATGCGCTTGCGCGACAAGCCCGCGAGCACGGGGTAGCCCAGCGCCGCGATCGCGCCCAGGCCCCTCACGAGCGCCACGTTGTGGGCGAGGTTCTTGCCGAATCCGAAGCCCGGGTCGAGCACGATGCGGGCGCGGCGAACGCCGGCAGCCTCGAGCGCCCGCGCGCGCCCGGCGAGGAAATCGCGCACCTCGGCCACCACGTCGGCGTAGCGCGGGTCCGCCTGCATCGTCGCGGGCGTGCCCTGCATGTGCATGGCGCAGATCGCGGCACCGCTCGCGGCGGCGGCCTCGAGGGCGCCGGGCGCGAGGAAGCCGTTCACGTCGTTCAGCATCGCGCAGCCGGCATCGGCGGCGGCGCGCATGACCTCGGGCTTCATGGTGTCGACGGACACGGCGATGCCCCGTGCGGCGAGCGTCTTCACCACCGGGATCACCCGCGCGAGTTCGTCCTCGAGGGACACCGGCACCGCGCCGGGCCGCGTCGATTCTCCCCCGACGTCGACGAGGTCTGCCCCCTCGGCCGCGAGCCGCTCGCCGTGGGCGATGGCCGTCGCCGGGTCGAGGAAACGGCCGCCGTCCGAGAAGGAATCGGCGGTGACGTTGACGATCCCCATCACGAGGGGACGGTCGAGGGGCAGGCGGCGCGGGCCGCAGTCGAGGAAGGCGTTCACCAAGAGAAAGGGGTGGCGCGAGGCCACCCCTTCGGGCATTTCACCGGACGGGCGGGGCCGCGCGTCAGGCGCTTTCGGCGGGCGAGGCGTGCGACGGGGTATCCGCCACCTTGCTGCCGCCGTCGCCCGGGGGCGAGTTGGGTCGCGACGACGCGACCGGCTTGGGCGGACGGGGCGGCCGGCCGGCCATGATGTCGTCGATCTGCTCCGCGTCGATGGTTTCCCATTCGAGCAGGGCCTTGGTCATCGCCTCGACCTTGTCGCGGTTGTCCTCGAGGAGCTTCCGCGCGAGGTTGTACTGCTCGTCGATGATGCGGCGGATCTCGCTGTCGACCTTCATCATCGTCTCGTCGGAGATGGCCTGGTGCGTGGTGACCGAGCGGCCGAGGAACACCTCGCCCTCGTTCTCGCTGTAGACCATGGGCCCGAGCGTGTCGGACATGCCCCACTCGGTGACCATGCGGCGCGCCATGTCGGTCGCGCGCTTGAAGTCGTTCGAGGCGCCGGTGGTCATCTGGTGCATGAACACCTCCTCGGCGATGCGGCCGCCGAAGAGCACGGCGATGTTGTTGAGGAGGTAGCCGCGGTCGTAGCTGTAGCGGTCCTGCTCCGGCAGCTGCACGGTGACGCCCAGGGCGCGCCCGCGCGGGATGATCGTGACCTTGTGCACCGGGTCCGTCTTCGGCAGGAGCTTCGCGACGATGGCGTGGCCGGACTCGTGGTACGCGGTGTTCTTGCGCTCTTCCTCGGGCATCACCATGGAGCGGCGCTCGGCGCCCATGATGATCTTGTCCTTGGCGCGCTCGAAATCGTCCATGTCCACCAGGCGCTTGGCGCCGCGCGCGGCGAAAAGGGCCGCCTCGTTCACGAGGTTCGCGAGATCCGCGCCCGAAAAGCCGGGGCAGCCGCGCGCGATGACGGAAGCATCCACGTCCGGCGCGATGGGCACCTTGCGCATGTGCACGAGCAGGATCTGCTCGCGGCCGCGGATGTCCGGCAGCGGAACGACGACCTGGCGGTCGAAGCGGCCCGGGCGCATGAGCGCCGGGTCCAGCACGTCCGGGCGGTTGGTGGCGGCGATGACGATGACGCCCGAGTTGCCCTCGAAGCCGTCCATCTCCACGAGCAGCTGGTTCAGCGTCTGCTCGCGCTCGTCGTTGCCGCCGCCCAGGCCCGCGCCGCGCTGGCGGCCGACCGCGTCGATCTCGTCGATGAACACGATGCAGGGCGCGTTCTTCTTGGCCTGCTCGAACATGTCGCGCACGCGGGCGGCGCCCACGCCGACGAACATCTCGACGAAGTCCGAGCCGGAAATGGAGAAGAAGGGCACCTTGGCCTCGCCCGCGATGGCGCGCGCGAGCAGCGTCTTGCCCGTGCCGGGCGAGCCGACCATCAGCACGCCGCGCGGGATGCGCCCGCCGAGCTTCTGGAACTTGCTGGGGTCGCGCAGGAAGTCGACGAGTTCGCCGACCTCTTCCTTGGCCTCGTCCACGCCCGCGACGTCCGCGAACGTCACCTGGTTCGTGTTCTCGTCGAGCATCCGCGCGCGGCTCTTGCCGAACGAGAACGCGCCGCCGCGGCCGCCGCCCTGCATCTGGCGCATGAAGAAGATCCACACGCCGATGAGCAGCAGCATCGGGAACCACGACACGAAGATGTTCATGAGGAGCGAGGGCTCCTCTTCCGGCTTCGCCTCGACGTTCACGCCGTTCTTGAGCAGGTCCGAGACCATCCACGGGTCCTGGATGCCGGGCGTGTACACCGTGTAGCTCTTGCCGTCCTTGGTGGAGGCCTTCAGGGTGCGGCCGCCGTCCATCTTCACCTTGGCGATGCGGCCCTGGCGGGCTTCTTCCATGAAGGTCGAGTAGTCGAGGATGTTCGCGCTCGACTGGCGATTGCCGACCTGCATGAAGACCATGGTCAGGACTACGCCGATGACGAGCCAGACCATGATCGTGCGAACCGTATTGTTCACTGCGATGCCCTTTGCAAAAGACCGTGCGGAATCAGGGGGATAAAGGGAATACCGGGAGAACCACTATAGCAAAGTTCGGGCGGGGATCCCCGGTTTCAAGAGCGCGCGTGCACGCGGTGTCGCATTTCAGCCGAAACGGCGCGGACCCCGGGCCAGGAGGTACTGCTCGGCGCTTTCGTCCCGGGAGGCGTCGGGCTTCCTCACGACCACCTTGTCGAACGACCCGCGCAGCGACTTGAGGAATTCGTCGTAGCCCACCCCCTGGAAGACTTTGACCAGGAATGCGCCGCCCGGTTTCAGGTGCGCGAGGGCGAAGTCCCGCGCGAGTTCCGCGAGGGCCATGGAACGGGCCTGGTCGGAGATCGCGATCCCCGACAGGTTGGGGGCCATGTCCGACAGGACCACATCCGCCTGTGTTTCGCCGAGGGCGGCCTCGACCGCGGCGAGCCCTGCGCCCGTGGTGAAGTCGCCTTGCAGGAAGGCCGATCCGGGCACCGGCTCCATGGCGAGGAGGTCGATCGCGACGACTTTCCCCTTCGCGCCGACCTTCTTCACCACCACCTGCGTCCAGCCGCCGGGCGCGCTGCCGAGGTCCACGACGACCCCGCCGGGCGCGAGGAAACGGTCCTTCTCGTCGATCTCGAGGAGCTTGTAGGCCGACCGGGCCCGCCAGCCCTCCTTCTTCGAGCGCTGGACGTAGGGGTCGTTCACGTGGCGCTTGAGCCAGTCGCGGCTGCTCTTGGAGCGCTTCACGGCCGCCCCCGCGCGATTCGGGCGATAATCCGGGCATGAAAACGCCGATCTCCCTCGCCCGCCGCAGCGAACTGCGCGCTCGGGCCCACGTCCTCAAGCCCGTCGTCATCATCGGCGACAAGGGGCTCACCGAAACCGTGCTCGCCGAGATCGGCCGCGCCCTCGCGGCGCACGAGCTCATCAAGGTGAAGGCCGCCACCGACGAGCGCGAGCGGCGCGGCGCCTGGATGGCGGAGATCTGCGAAAAGCTCGAGGCGCATCCGGTTCAGTCGATCGGGAAGATCCTGGTGCTGTGGCGCGAGAACCCGGACAAGAAGCCCGCCGTCGCGCCGGCGGCCCCGCCGAAGCCGAAGCCCAGGACCAAGGCCGCGAAGGCCCGCGCGAAGCCGACGCCCAAGACCGATCTCAAGGATCGCGCCCGGGAAGTCGCGAAGGAAGCTACTCGTAGCGGACGTCCACGATCTCGTACTCCTTCACCCCTCCCGGCGCCCGAACTTCCACGACGTCGCCCGCGTACTTCCCGATGAGGGCTTTCGCGATGGGTGAGGAGTAGGAGATCTTGCCCTGCTTGATGTCGGCCTCGTCCTCGCCGACGATCTGGTAGGCCACGCTGCCCTCCCCGCTTTCGGCCGCCACCAGCTCCACCGTGGTCCCGAAGACGACGCGCCCGTCGTCCTCCAGCAGCGCCGGGTCGATGACCTGGGCGTTGGCGAGCTTGCCCTCGAGCTCGAGGATGCGCCCCTCGATGAACCCCTGCTTCTCGCGCGCGGCGTCGTACTCCGCGTTCTCCGAGATGTCGCCGTGGGCGCGCGCCTCCGGCGATGGCCGTGATGACGGCCGGGCGCTCGACGGTCTTCAGCCGGTGCAGCTCGGACTTCATGAGCTCCGAGCCGGCGACGGTGATGGGGATCTTCGACATGGCCGCTGGCCCTCCTCAGGCGATGGTGGCGTGCAGGTCCTGCAGGCTGTAGGGCCGCAGTTCCTCGAGGTGCTGCATGCCGACGCAAGCGGCGCGGGCGCCGGCGACCGTCGTGTAGAACGTGACGCGCATCTGCAGCGCCATGTTGCGGATCGACCACGAATCGCGCACCGACCGGCGGTCCTCCTCGACCGTGTTGACGATGAGGGTGATCTCCTTGTTGCGGATCATGTCCACCACGTGCGGGCGGCCCTCCATCACCTTGTTCACCACCTGCACCTTGAGGCCGGCCTCGACGAGCGCGGCGGCCGTGCCGCGCGTGGCCACCAGCGTGAACCCCAGGTCCGTGAGCGTGCGCCCGATCTCGACCGCCTTCGGCTTGTCCTCGTCGCGCACCGACAGGAACGCCTTGCCGGACTTCGGCAGGCGGACGCCGGCGGCGAGCTGGCTCTTCACGAAGGCCTCGGCGAAGGTCTCGCCCACGCCCATCACCTCGCCCGTGGACTTCATCTCCGGGCCGAGGATCGTGTCGACGCCCGGGAACTTGATGAAGGGGAAGACCGCTTCCTTCACGCAGTAGTAGGGCGGGACGATCTCGCGCGTGACGCCCTGGTCGGCGAGCGAGCGCCCGGCCATGCAGCGCGCGGCCACCTTGGCGAGCGGCGTGCGGATCGCCTTGGAGACGTAGGGCACCGTACGCGAGGCGCGCGGGTTCACTTCCAGCACGAAGACCCTGTCGTCCTGGATCGCGAACTGGACGTTCATGAGGCCGACGACGTCCAGGCCCTTCGCCATGGCCACGGTCTGCCGGCGCAGCTCGTCCTTGAGCTCCTCGGACAGGCTGAACGGCGGCAGCGAGCACGCGGAATCGCCGGAGTGCACGCCGGCCTGCTCGATGTGCTCCATGATGCCGCCGATGATCACCTGCTTGCCGTCGCTCACGGCGTCGACGTCCACCTCGATGGCGTCGTTCAGGAAGCGGTCGATCAGCACGGGTGAATCGTTGGAGACCTTCACGGCCTCCTTCATGTAGCGAACGAGGTCGCTCTCGGCGTGCACGATCTCCATCGCGCGCCCGCCCAGCACGTACGAGGGGCGCACCACGACGGGATAGCCGATCTCGCGGGCCGCCTCGAGCGCGGCCTCGGGCGTGCGGGCCGTGCGGTTGGGCGGCTGCAGGAGCTTCAGCTCGTGCAGCATCTGCTGGAAGCGCTCGCGGTCCTCGGCCTTGTCGATCGAGTCGGGGCTCGTGCCGATGATGGGAACGCCGGCCGCCTCGAGGTCGCGCGCGAGCTTGAGCGGCGTCTGGCCGCCGAACTGCACGATGACGCCCTCGGGCTTTTCCTTGTCGACGATCTCGAGCACGTCCTCGAGCGTGAGCGGCTCGAAGTAGAGGCGGTCCGAGGTGTCGTAGTCGGTCGACACGGTCTCGGGGTTGCAGTTGACCATGATGGTCTCGTAGCCGTCCTCGCGAAGGGCGAGCGCGGCATGGACGCAGCAGTAGTCGAACTCGATGCCCTGCCCGATCCGGTTGGGTCCGCCGCCCAGCACCATGATCTTGCGGCGGTCGGTCGGCTCGGCTTCGTCCTCCTCGTCGTACGTGGAGTACAGGTAGGCCGTCTTCGTCGCGAACTCGGCCGCGCAGGTGTCCACGCGCTTGTAGACGGGGCGGATCCCCAGCGCATGGCGGCGGGCTCGCACCTGCTGCTCGCTCGTCTTCCACAGGTAGGCGAGGCGGCGGTCGGAGAAGCCCTTGCGCTTGAGATCGCGCAGCTCCTGAGGCGCGAAATCGGACAGGGAGCGCTTCTCGATGGCGAGCTCGGTGTCGACGAGATCCTTGATCTGGGCGAGGAACCACCGGTCGATCCTCGTGCAGCGGTGCACTTCCTCGAGGCTCATGCCGACCCCGAAGGCGTCCGCCACGTACCAGAGGCGCTCGGCGCGCGGGTACGCGAGCTCGTCCTCGATCTTCTCCATGTCGACGGACTTGAGGTTGAACCCGTCCACGCCGACCTCCAGGCCGCGAAGGGCCTTCTGGAGCGATTCCTGGAAGTTGCGCCCGATGGCCATCACCTCGCCCACGCTCTTCATCTGCGTGGTGAGGCGGTCGTCGGCCTGCGGGAACTTCTCGAAGGCGAAGCGCGGCACCTTCGTCACCACGTAGTCGATCGTGGGCTCGAAGGAGGCCGGCGTCGCGCCGCCGGTGATCTCGTTGGCCAGCTCGTCGAGGGTGTAGCCCACCGAGAGCTTCGCCGCGATCTTGGCGATGGGGAAGCCCGTGGCCTTCGAGGCGAGCGCCGAGGAGCGGGAGACGCGCGGGTTCATCTCGATGATGACCATGCGGCCGTCGTCGGGGTTGATGGCGAACTGCACGTTCGAGCCGCCCGTCTCGACGCCGATCTCGCGCAGGCAGGCGATCGAGGCGTCCCGCAGGATCTGGTATTCCTTGTCCGTGAGCGTCTGCGCCGGCGCGACGGTGATCGAGTCGCCGGTGTGCACGCCCATGGGGTCCAGGTTCTCGATGGAGCAGATGATGATGCAGTTGTCCGCCTTGTCGCGGACCACTTCCATCTCGAACTCCTTCCAGCCCAGGACGCTTTCCTCGATGAGGAGTTCCTTGGTGGGCGAGGCTTCGAGCCCGCGCTCGCAGATGGCGACGAACTCGTCCATGTTGTAGGCGATGCCGCCGCCCGCGCCGCCCAGCGTGAACGAGGGGCGGATCACGGTGGGGAAGCCCACGCTCGCCTGGACCTGCAGCGCTTCCTCCAGGGAGTGCGCGAGCGCCGAGCGGGCGCTCTCGAGCCCGATCTTCGCCATGGCGTTCTTGAACTTCTCGCGGTCCTCGGCCTTGTCGATGGCCTCCTTCTTCGCGCCGATCATCTCGACGCCATACTTGTCGAGCACGCCGTGCTTGGCGAGGTCGAGCGCGCAGTTGAGCGCCGTCTGCCCGCCCATCGTGGGCAGGAGCGCGTCGGGGCGCTCCTTCTCGATGATCCGCTCGACCATGCGCCAGGTGATGGGCTCGATGTACGTGACGTCGGCCATCTCCGGGTCCGTCATGATCGTGGCCGGGTTGGAGTTCACGAGGACGACGCGGTAGCCCTCGTCGCGCAGGGCCTTGCAGGCCTGGGCGCCGGAATAGTCGAACTCGCACGCCTGGCCGATGACGATCGGGCCGGCGCCGATGATCAGGATGCTCTTGATGTCGGTGCGCTTAGGCATAGACCCTTGGAACCGCAGATGAACGCAGATGAACGCAGATGGTCATCGAAATGGTGGCGTCGCCTCCATTGCGATCAATCCTTTGTTCCGGAGGAATCACGCGGCATGAGTTTCGGGAAAGCCATCTGCGTTCATCTGCGTTCATCTGCGGTTTCATGCCTTTCCCTTCGACATCATCGCGACGAACCGGTCGAAGAGGTAGTCCATCTCGCGCGGCCCGGGCGAAGCCTCGGGGTGCCCCTGGAAGCTGAACGCCGGGCGATCGGTGCGCTCGATACCCTGCAACGAGCCGTCGAAGAGCGAGCGGTGCGTGGGCCGCGCGTTGGCGGGCAGCGTCGCCTCGTCCACCGCGAAGCCGTGGTTCTGGCTCGTGATGAGGACGCGCTTCGTGTCGAGGTCCTGCACGGGGTGGTTGGCGCCGTGGTGGCCGAATTTCATCTTGACCGTCTTCGCGCCGCTCGCGAGGCCCAGGAGCTGGTGGCCCAGGCAGATGCCGAAGGTCGGCGTGCCGCTCGCCACGATCTCGCGGATGGCCTCGATCGCGTAGGTGCAGGGCTCCGGGTCGCCGGGGCCGTTGGAGAGGAAGACGCCGTCGGGCTTCAGGGAGAGCGCTTCCTTCGCGCCCGCCTGGGCCGGCACGACCGTCACGCGACAACCGCGCTCGGCGAGGTGGCGCAGGATGTTGTGCTTCACGCCGTAGTCGTAGGCGACCACGTGGAACTTCGCCTCGCCGGAAGCCGGGTGGCCGGATTCGAGCGACCAGAGGCCGCCGTTCCACTCGTAGCGTTCCTTGCAGCTCACGACCTTGGCGAGGTCCAGCCCGGCCATGGACGGGGCGGCCCTGGCGGCGGCGAGCGCCTCGGCTTCGTCGTTGTCGCCCGGATGGCCGGGTTCGCCGGCTCGGCCCGTGACGATGCAGCCGTTCTGGGCGCCCGTCGTGCGCAGGATCCGGGTGAGGCGGCGGGTGTCGATGTCGGCGATCGCCACGATGCCGTGCTTCGCGAGGAACGCGGGCAGCGTCTCGGTCATGCGCCAGCTGGACGCGAGCAGCGGAAGGTCGCGGATCACCAGGCCGGCGGCGAAGACGCCGCGGGATTCGAAATCCTCGGCGTTGGTGCCGGTGTTGCCGATGTGCGGGTAGGTCAGGGTGACGACCTGCCCGGCATAGGAGGGATCGGTGAGGATCTCCTGGTAGCCCGTCATCGCGGTGTTGAACACCACCTCGCCCACGGTGCGACCGGGGGCGCCGATGGATGTGCCGCGAAAGACGGACCCGTCGGCAAGTACCAGGAGGGCGGGGGTCTTCGGCGACAAGGACGGCTCCAGAAAACGGGGGAAACGACGGGCGCAAAAAAACGGGAGGAGCTTGTCTACCGCCGTGGGCTCATCCCGCTTTCATTGAACCGAAATCATAGCAAATTCCGGCCCTTCCTTCAACGAAGGGCGCGGCCGGGGCGATAATCGGAGCACCCCATGCAGACCCTTCACGCGCTCGCCGGCATCGCCCTTCTCGTCGCACTCGGGTGGGCGCTTTCGGAGAACCGGCGGGCCATCCGGTGGCGGCTTGTCGCCTCCGGGCTCGCCCTCACGGCGTGCCTGGCGGCCGTCCTTCTCGCCGTCCCGTGGCTGCGCGATGCGGTCTTTTCCCTCAACGCCGCCCTGGCGGCGCTGGAAAGGGCGACCCGGGCGGGGACCGCATTCGTGTTCGGCTACCTGGCCGGCGGGCCCGCCCCCTTCGCCGAGACGAATCCCGCGGCTTCGTTCGTCCTCGCCTTCCGCGCGTTGCCGCTCGTGCTGGTGGTGAGCGCGCTGGCCGCCCTCCTCTTCCACTGGCGCATCCTGCCCTGGGTGGTGACGGCTTTCGCGCGCGTGCTCGAAAAGACGATGGGGCTTTCGGGCGCGGTGGGCGTGTCCTCGGCCGCGAACGTGTTCGTGGGCATGGTCGAGGCGCCGCTCGTGGTGAAACCCTACCTCGCGCGTCTCACGCGCGCCGAGCTGTTCATGGTGATGGCCTGCGGCATGGCCACCGTGGCCGGCACGGTCATGGCGCTCTACGGGGCCGTGTTGCTGCCCGTGGTACCGGACGCCCTCGGGCACATCCTGATCGCCTCGATCGTCGCGACGCCGGCCGCCCTCGTCGTGGCGGCGCTCATGGTGCCCGGCGAAATGTCGAGCGACGCGGGCGCCGGCATTCCGCGCCAGGACGCGAGCGCCATGGACGCGGTGACGCGCGGGACCGTGGAGGGCGTGCAACTGCTCATCCAGGTGGTCGCGATGCTCATCGTGCTGGTGGCGCTGGTGCACCTGGTGAACGCGTCGCTGGGCCTCCTGCCGTCGTTCGCCGGCGCCCCCATCACCTTGCAGCGCGTGCTCGGCTGGGCATTCGCCCCCCTCGCATGGATGGCGGGCGTGCCCTGGGCCGAGGCGCAGGCCGGCGGCGCCTTGCTGGGGACGAAGACGATCCTGAACGAGTTCATCGCGTACCTCGACCTCGCGAAGCTGCCGGCGGAGGCGATGTCGCCGCGCTCGCGGCTGCTGATGACCTACGCGCTCTGCGGCTTCGCGAACTTCGGGAGCCTGGGGATCCTCATCGGCGGGATGGGGGCGATGGTGCCGGAGCGGCGGGGGGAGATCGTTTCGCTGGGGATGAAGTCGATCGTGGCGGGGACCTTGGCCACGTGCCTGACGGCGGCGGTCGTCGGGCTATTCGTGTGATGTAAGGCGATGGAACCGCAGATGAACGCAGATGAACGCAGATGGCTTGTGACTGAGTTGTAGCACCGTGGCCGTCGCGGATGACCGACGATCGCATTGGCAGGGATCTCCATGAATCACGAATCATCTGCGTTCATCTGCGTTCATCTGCGGTTCCATCGCCTTACCGCGACCGTCAGCCCTTGATGCCCAGCACGTCATCCATGCCATAGAGCCCCGGCGGTTTCCCGGCCAGCCACTTCGCCGCCCGGATCGCCCCCTGCGCGTAGGTCGCGCGGGAATTGGAGCGATGCGTGATCTCGATCCGCTCCCCCGCCCCGGCGAAGAAGACCGTGTGATCGCCGATGACGTCGCCCCCGCGCGCCACGGAAAAGCCGACCGTCCCGCCCCTGCGTTCGCCCGTCACGCCATGCCGTGCAAAGACGCCATCGTGTTCGAGCGTCGCGCCGCGGGCCTTCGCCGCCACCTCGCCCAGCTTGAGCGCGGTGCCCGAGGGCGCATCCACCTTGAGCTTGTGGTGCATCTCGAAGACTTCGACGTCGTAGTCCGGCCCGAGGGCGCGCGAGGCGAGGTCGACGAGCTTGAGCGCCACGTTCACGCCGATGCTGAAATTGGGCGCGAGCACGATGGGAATCCTCGCGGCTGCGGCGCGGATGGCGTCCAGTTCGTGCGGCTCGAAACCCGTGGTGCCGACGACGATCGCCCGGCCGGCCGCGACGCAGGCAGCCAGGTGCGCGAGCGTGCCCGCCGGACGCGTGAAGTCGATGAGCGCGTCGCTCCCGGCGGTGGCCGCGGCGATGTCCGATCCGATGACCACGCCCTTCGCGGACGCGGCCAGTTCACCCGCGTCGCGCCCCAGGAGCGGGGAAGAAGGCGCCTCGAGCGCCGCCGCGACGACCACCCCGGAGGTGGCGCCGGCCGCCTCGAGCAGCGCCCGGCCCATGCGGCCGCCCGCGCCGGCGATGGCGAGGCGAACGGCGCTCACTTCGGGGAAGGCGCGGGGGCGGGGGCCGGCGCGGGGATCGGCGCGGGGGCCGGCTGCCCCGGCATGCCCACGACCTGGCCGCGGCTGGCCGACGGCGTGGGCGAACCCTCGACGCGGGCCACCTTGTCGTCGACGAAATAGACCGAGAAGCGGTTCTCCTCGGCCAGCTTGCCGCCACGCTCGTTGCGGAAGAAGTAGTCCCAGCGGTTGGCGTGGAAGACGTCCGTGAGGAGCGGCGTCCCCAGGAGCTGCCGGACCTCCGGACGCGTCATCCCGGTCTTCACCTTGAGGAAGCTCTCGGGCGGCACGGCGTTGCCCTGCTGGATGTCGATGCGGTGCACGAGCGAGCAGCCCGCGAGAAGGGCGGCGAGGGCGAGCGTGGCGAGAAGGCGCATGGGAGCGGTCGGGGCGGGGGAAACAGGTGCGCATTATAGCGCGGGGCCCTCGCCGCCCGGCCTCCAACGCCCTGCGGAACGCGGTTATCATGGATTCGTCCCCGCCCCCGCCCTCCGACCATGACCGATCCCCACGAACTGCGCAGCACAGGCCTCAAGGTCACCGCCCCGCGCCTGCGCGTGCTCGAACTCTTCCAGAAGGGCCCGGAACGCCACATGACGGCGGAGGACGTCTACCGCCGGCTCCTCGACGAGCACGCCGACATAGGCCTCGCCACGGTCTACCGCGTCCTCACCCAGTTCGAACAGGCGGGGCTCCTGGTGCGTCACCATTTCGAGGGCGGCAAGGCCGTCTACGAACTGAACGAGGGCAACCATCACGACCACCTCGTGTGCCTGCAGTGCGGTCGCGTCGAGGAGTTCTTCGACCCCGAGATCGAGAAGCGCCAGTCCAAGGTGGCCCGCGAACGCGGCTTCGCCATCCACGACCATTCGCTCTACCTGTACGCGGACTGCCTGAAGGCCGATTGCCCCAACCGGCCCAAGGGCGGATGAAGCCCTCGCTCCAGCCCGGCCTCGCGGGCGCCTTCCGGTACACGGTGCCGCCGACCCGCACGGTGCCGCACATCTACCCGGACGCGCCCGATTTCCAGCTGATGCCGGCCGTTTTCGCCACCGGCTACTTCGTGGCGCTGTGCGAATGGGCAGCGGTCGAGCTCATCAAGCCGCACCTCGACTGGCCCGCCGAGCAGTCCCTGGGCACCCGCATCGACATCACCCATACGGCCGCGACGCCACCCGGACTCACGGTCGAGGTGGCCGTGGCCCTCACCGCGGTCGAGGGCCGCAAGCTCACCTTCGCCGTGAAGGCGCACGACGGCCTCGACCCGATCGGCGAAGGCCTCCATGAACGAATCGTGATCGACGGTGCGCGCTTCGACGCGAAACTCGCCGGCAAGATCGCGATGGCCCGGGGGAGCGCCTGATGCGCGCGTGGGTCGCCGCATTCGCCTTCATCCTCGCGGCCTTCGCGCTTCCCGCGCAGGCGCAGCGCGAGGCCACGCCCGCGCTGGGCGACAAGGAGATCGCGGCGAAGGACCTCCCCCGCGAAGCGCGCGAGGCGCTCGCGCTCATCAGGAAAGGCGGGCCGTACCCCTACGCGAAGGACGGCACGGTCTTCGGCAACCGCGAGGGTCGCCTGCCGAGGCAGAAGCGCGGTTATTACCGCGAATACACCGTCCGTACGCCCGGCGAGCGCACGCGAGGGGCGCGTCGCATCGTGGCCGGGAAGTCGGGGGCGACCACTGGTACACCGACAATCACTACGCGACCTTCCGACGAATCCGGGAATGAGGCCGACCCATGGCGCTTGAAGCCCTGAATGCCTTGCTGGAAGACGAGAAGGGCGGCGTGTTCTTCCTGCCGGAGCACGCCCAGCCCAAGGACGTCGCGGCCGCCGCCAAGCGGACGAAGTTCGCGTACTTCCACATCGAGGGCAAGCTCATCGCCCGCAAGGAGCAGCTCCTCAACCACGTCGCGACGGCCCTTCGCTTCCCGAGCTATTTCGGCGGCAACTGGGACGCGCTCGAGGAATGCCTCGCGGACATGGAATGGGTCGACGCGCCCGGCTACGTCATCTACTACGACCACATCGACGCGCTGGCGAACGAGCATCCCGACCAGCTGCAGACCTTCGTCGAGATCTGCCGCGACGCCGTGGCCTCGTGGAAGGAAGACGGCACGCCCATGGTCGTGCTGCTTTCGGGCACGAAGGCGCCCAAGGGCGTCGCGAAGCTCAAGGCCGGCCAGCCCGAGGGCTAGGGGCAGCGCACCGCGAGCCTCGCGTCGATCGCGATGTCCCGCGTCGTCACCTTCGCCCGCCAGGCCATCACCTCCACGCCCGCCGCGATCGCCTCGCGCAACGTCCGTCCGTAGGTGGGGTCGATGGCGTCGGCCGGCCGCACCTCGTCCACGTCTCCGCGCTGCACGCAGAAGACGAGGACGGCCCGCAGGCCCCGCGCCTTCAGGCGCATGAGCTCGCGCAGGTGCTTGGCGCCGCGCTCGCTCACCGCGTCCGGAAAGAGCGCGACCCGCCCCGTCACCGCGGCCGTGACGTTCTTCACCTCGACGTAGCAGGCGGGCCGCGCGGCATCCTCGAGCAGCAGGTCGATGCGGCTTCGTTCCTCGCCGAAGGCCACCTCGGGACGCACGGACCCGTAGCCCGCCAGGTCGCCGAGGACGCCCGTCTCGATCGCCTCGCGCACCAGGCGGTTCGGCAGGCCCGTGTTGATGCCCACCTTCTCGCCCGCCGACTCGACGATCTCCCAGGTGTGGCGGTACTTGCGCGTGGGCGAGTCGCTCTCGGAGAGCCACACGCGGCTGCCGGGCTCGCAGCACCCCATCATCGAGCCGGTGTTGGGGCAGGCGGCCGTGATCGCGCCGCCAGCGGCGAGTTCGACGTCGGCGAGGAAGCGCTTGTAGCGCCTGACGAGGCGGCCTTCGACGAGCGGCGCGGCGAATTTCATTCCGAGGACGCGATGAGCGCCGCGTTGCCGCCGGCGGCCGCCGTGTTCACGGTGAAGGTGCGCTCCGTGGCGAAGCGCAGCAGGTAGTGCGGACCGCCCGCCTTCGGTCCCGTGCCCGACAACCCCTCCCCGCCGAAGGGCTGCACGCCGACGGTCGCGCCGATCATGTTGCGGTTCACGTACACGTTGCCCGCCCGGGCGAGGCGCCGCACCGTCTCGACCGTCTCGTCGATGCGGCTGTGCACGCCGAGCGTGAGGCCGTAGCCCTTCGCGTTCACACGCGCGACCATCGCCGGGAGATCGTCCGCGCCGAAGGTCACGACGTGCAGGATGGGGCCGAACACCTCGCGGTCGATGGCCTCGGGGGAGGACAGCCGGTAGGCCCGCGGCGCGAAGAAGTGGCCCCGGGCTTCGGCCGGAACGCTCGCCTTGCAGACGAGCTTCGCCTCCCGGTCCATGCGCGTCGCGTGGGCCTGCAGCATCGCGAGGGCTTCGGCGTCGATGACCGGGCCCACGTCGGTATCGAGCCGCGCGGGGTCGCCCAGGCGCAGCTCCGCCGTCACGCCTTCGAGCAGGGCGAACACGCGGGGCGCGATCTCCTCCTGCACGCACAGGAGGCGAAGCGCCGAGCATCGCTGGCCGGCGCTGTTGAAGGCCGAGACGACGGCGTCCGTCACGACCTGCTCGGGCAGCGCGCTCGAATCCACGATCATCGCGTTGAGCCCGCCCGTCTCCGCGATGAAGGGAACGATCGGTCCCTCCCGCGCGGCGAGCGCCCGGTTGATGGCGCGCGCGGTCTCGGTCGAACCGGTGAACGCGACCCCGGCCACGCGCGGGTCGGCGACGAGACTCGCCCCGACGATTTCGCCGCGTCCGGGCAGGAAGGCGATCGCCTCGGCCGGCACGCCGGAGCGGATGAGGAGCCGGACGGCCTCGAAGGCCACGAGGGGAGTCTGCTCGGCGGGCTTCGCCAGGACGCCGTTGCCGGCCGCGAAGGCGGCGGCCACCTGGCCCGCGAAGATGGCGAGCGGGAAGTTCCACGGGCTGATGCAGGCGAAGGGGCCGCGTCCCGCGAGCCGCAGGTCGTTCGATTCGCCCGTGGGCCCCGGCAGGACCTGCGGCGAGGCGAACTGCCGTCTCGCGAGCATCGCGTAGTACCGGCAGAAATCGGCGGCTTCCCGCACCTCCCCCAGGGCATCGGGCAGCGTCTTGCCCGCCTCGCGCGCGAGCAGCGCCATGAGCGTCGCGCGCTCGGCCTCGATCGCGTCGGCGGCCCGCTCGAGGATGCGAGCCCGCTGCTCGACCTCGGGCAGCTTCGCGCCGGCCACGCAGGCGAGCGCTTCCTCGACCGTGTCCGCGCCGGCCTCGCGCACGTGACCGATGACGACACCGCGCGCGGGATCCACGACGGGCGTCGAATCGCCCGCGCGCTCCTGGCCGCCCACGAGGGGCGCCGCGCGCCAGTCGGTTCGCGCGAGCGGGGCCGCCATCGCGGCCAGGAGCGGCGCCGAGGCGACCGTGTCGGCGAAGACGATGCCGGCGGAATTGCGCCAGGCCCCGTACAGGTCCGCCGGCGGCACGATGCGCGGATTGGGCTTGGCCTCATGGGCCTGCGCCACCGCGACGGCGTCCGTCACCACCCGCTCCACCGGCAAGGTGACGTCGGCGATGCGATTCACGAAGGACGTGTTCGCGCCGTTCTCCAGCAGGCGCCGCACGAGATACGGCAGCAGGTCCTCGTGGGTGCCCACGGGCGCGTAGACGCGACAGGGCCGGCCACGCGCGCCGGTGACTTCGGCATAGAGCTCCTCGCCCATGCCGTGCAGCCGCTGGAACTCGTACGGCAGCTCGCCCGCGCGCTCGAGGATCGCCGCGACCGTGTGCGCGTTGTGCGTCGCGAACTGCGGATAGAAGGCCTCCGGCGCCGAGAGCAGCCGGGCTGCGCACGCGAGGTAGGACACATCGGTATTGCACTTTCGGGTGAACACGGGGTAGCCGGCCAACCCGCCGGCCTGCGCGCGCTTCACCTCGGTGTCCCAGTAGGCGCCCTTCACGAGGCGCACCATGAGGCGCCGGCCTTGCGAGCGCGCGAGCGCGGCCAGCCAGTCGACCACGAAGAGCGCGCGCTTCTGGTACGCCTGCACCGCGAGGCCGAAGCCCTCCCAACCCGCCAGGGCCGGCGAGGCGAACACGCGCTCGACGAGGTCCAGCGACAGGTCCAGGCGGTCCGCTTCCTCCGCATCCAGCGTGAGCCCGATGTTGCCTCGCCGCGCGCGCTCGGCGAGGGCATGGACGCGAGGCAGCAGTTCGGCGAGCACGCGCTCGCGGTTGGCGAAGTCGTAGCGCGGATGCAAGGCCGAGAGCTTGATGGAGATTCCCGGCCTGTCGAACACCGTGCCGTCCGCGCCGGCCGACCGCGCGATGGCGTCGATGGCCTTTTCGTAGGCGGCGAGGTAGCGCTTCGCGTCCGCCTCGGTGAAGGCCGCCTCGCCCAGCATGTCGAAGGAGTGGCGGAACGGCTTCTGCGGGCCGGCGCGGCTGCGCTCCAGCGCTTCGTCGATGGTGCGGCCCATGACGAACTGCTCGGCCATGAGCTTCATGCCCTGGCGAAGCGCCATGCGCACCACGGGCTCGCCCGCGCGCGACGCAAGCCCCGCGAGCCAGCCGCTCCATTCGCCCGCGCGCGCCGGGTCGACGTCCACCAGCCGGCCGGTGAGCATCATTCCCCAGGTGCCGGCGTTCACGAGCAGCGAATCGCTCCGGCCCAGGTGGCGTTCCCACTCGCCCTTCGAGAACTTGTCCCGGATGAGCCGGTCGGCCGTGGCCGCGTCGGGAATGCGCAGAAGCGCCTCGGCCACGCACATGAGCAGGACCCCTTCCTGCGAGGACAGGTCGTACGCCTTGAGGAAGGACTGCATGCCGGCGCTCTGCCGCTGGCGTTCGCGGACGCCCTCGACGAGCGAGCGGGCGCCGGCCATCACGCGCGCGCTGGCGCTCTCGTCGAGCCGGGCGACGGGGATGAGCCGCGCGAGCGCGGCGGTTTCGTCTTCGAAGTAATGCGCGCGGATCGCGTCGCGCAGGAGGTCGAGCGTGGGCTGCATGGGGGCGCCTTGCGGGTTCCTCGTGGGAAGTCCCGCCATTCTACGGGCGCCCCCGGGCGCCCGGCGATGCGCTACAGGTGCTTCTGAAGGAACTCCAGGATCTGGGTCCAGGTGTCGACGCGATTCTCGAGCTTGCCGAAGCCGTGGCCTTCGTTGCGCTTCACGACGAAACCCTTGGGCGCATTGCCCGCCGCCTCGAGGTTGCTCGCCATCTCGTTGATCTGCGCGATGGGCACGCGGATGTCGTCCAGGCCCGCATAGAGGAAGACCGGCCGTTTCATCTTCGCGGCGTGGAAGACCGGCGAGATCTCGCGGATGCGCGGCGAAGAGAGGTCCTGCTCGCCGAGAATGGATTTCCAGAGGTTCACGCCTGCCTCGTTGCCGGCCGTGTCGCCGTCGAAGGTGGTGAGCTGGTACTTGAGGTCCGTGACGGCCAGCCCGGCGACGGCGCACTTCCACAGGCCGTTGTCGCGGGCGAGGAGCTGGAGCGGCGCATAGCCGCCATAGCTGGCCCCCGAGGCGCAGACCCGGGCGGGATCGACGAAACCCTGCTCGATGGCCCACTTGAGCGCGTCCTCGTGGTCGTCCACCATCTGGCGGCCATAGGTGCCGAAGCCGCCGTAATAGATCTTGCTGCCCAGGCCGGGCGTGATCCGGAAGTTGGGGACGATGACCGCGTAGCCGCGCGAGGCGAAGAGCTGGCCTTCGTTGTAGCCGAAGCCCTGGCCGAAAGTATCCGCGCGAACGAACGGGCCGCCGTGCAGGTGCATGATGGTCGGCAGCTTCGTGCCGGGCTTCCAGTCCTTCGGCAGGAAATAGTAGCCGGGGATCTCCAGGCCATCGCGGGTCTTGAACGTGAACGGGCGCTGCTCGACCAGCTTGCCGTCGAGCCAGGGACGCGAGGCGCCGATTTCCTCGAGCGTCTTCTTCTCGTCGTCGAAGAGGTACCACCGCGTGGTGAGCCGGTCCGAGTACGAAGTCACCAGCCAGCGCTTGCCGTCCGGCGTGCGCGAGAACCGGTTGATGCGATCCGGCATGTGCTTGTCGAGGGCGGCCTGCAGGGCCTTTCGCTTCGGGTCGAGCCAGACGACTTCCGGCTTGGCCGCCTGCACCGCGTAGCCGAGGATCTGGTCGGTATCCGGGTCGGTGACGACGCCCGCCACCGGCGTACCCAGCTGGTCGGCGCCCATGTCGAACTTGGGATGCTGCGCGATCAGTTCGCCGAACTTCTTCTGTTCCGGGTCGTAGCGGAAGACGGCCATCGTGTCGCGGTTGCCGTTGTAGGCCACCTGCAGCGTTTTCTGGTCCGACTCGAAGGCGAGCGGCACGAACGCAGGCCCCTTGTTGCCCTCGAACCGGGCGATCTCGTACCAGGGCGACTCGGCGTCCTTGCGGTACCAGACGACCCGGGTGAGCTGGTCCTTGATGCCGGCAGTGAGCACGCGCGGCACGAGGTTCTTGTCGAGGATCCAGGACTGGGCGTACTCGGAGGGCCGCCCCTTCGTGAGAAGCGACGCCCGGCCGGTGACGACGTTGAGACGGTAAAGGTCGCTCGAGTCCGAAGACACCATGTTGCCCGACGCGATGATCTCATCGTCGTTGCCCGGAATCGAGCGGTAGAACGCGTACCCGCGGTACACGTTGCGGCCCTCGCCGCGGGTCTCGCGGACCGTGGGCGAGAGACGGCGCGTGTCCTTGCCGTCGCGGCTCACCATGAAGAGGCCGCCGCCGTCGAACTGGCCCGGGCCGGTGGGCGTGTTGACCTGGCCCAGCGAGTACACCAGGCGGCTGCTGCCGACCCATCGGACGTCGACCACGTCGAATTCCTCGTAGCCCGTGAGCGCCAGTGCGTTGCGCGTGTCGAGCGCGATCACGACGAGGTTCATGCGCCCGCGTACCGGCGCGGTGGCGGCCATGTACTTGCCGTCGCGCGAGAGCGTGATGTTGGACAGCGAGGGCGATTTCCAGATGTCCTCGACGGTCAGCGGGCCGGCCGGGGCCGGGGCCGCGGCCTTGGACGGCGCCTGCGCGAAGGCGGGGACTGCGCCGGCCAGGAGGAGGCCGGCGGCGAGGGATGCGAAACGGCAATACTGGGTGAACATGCGAGGCACTCCGGACACAGTCGGTGAAGCCGCGAAGTGTGAGGCGTGCCGCCGCAAAACTCAACCGAACCGGGACGAGCCGTGCCCCCGGCGGTACGAAAGTCCTAGGCGGAAGGACGGGCCGCTTCTTCCTGCTCCTGCGCCGCCATCTGCCGCCGGACCTCTTCCATGTCCAGTTCCTTCGCCTTCTCCACGACCTGCTCGAAGGGCCCCTTGGGCAACGCGCCGGCCTGGGAGAAGACGACGACCTGCTCCTTGAACACCATGAGCGTGGGGATGGAACGGATCTGGAAGTGCTGCCCGATCTCCTGCTCGTCGTCGGTGTTGACCTTGGCGAAGACGATGTCGGGATTCGCCTCGGCCACCGCCTCGAAGACGGGCGCGAAGCCGCGGCAGGGGCCGCACCACGGCGCCCAGTAGTCCACGATGACCATCGGGTTGGAAGTGATCACCTGCTCGAAGTTTTCCTTCGTGAGTTCGACGACGGCCATTCTGTTCTCCAGTGGGGGGCCGGACGACGTCGGGTCGCCCGGCCCGGTTTTCAAGCCCGGTTCACTTCTCGAGGAGCGCCCGGAGCATCCAGGCCGTCTTTTCGTGCACCTGCATGCGCTGGGTGAGGAGGTCCGCGCTCGGCTCGTCGTGGGCCTTGTCGACCAGCGGGAAGACGCCGCGCGCGGTGCGCACCACGGCCTCCTGGCCCTCGACCAGCAGGCGGATCATCTCGCGGGCCTCGGGAACGCCTTCGGTTTCCTTGATGGACGAGAGCTTCGCGTATTCCTTGTACGTGCCCGGCGCCGGGTAGCCCAGGGCGCGGATGCGCTCGGCGATGAGGTCCACGGCGAGGGCGAGCTCGTTGTACTGCGTCTCGAACATGAGGTGCAGCGTCTGGAACATCGGGCCCTTCACGTTCCAGTGGAAATTGTGGGTCTTGAGGTAGAGCGTGTACGTGTCGGCGAGCAGGCGCGAGAGCCCGTCGGCGATCTTCGCGCGGTCGCGCTCGGCGATCCCGATGTCGACGCTCGATGCGGTTTTCTTCTTTGCCATGGCGTGCTCCTTCGCGGTGGGTATGTCGTCATTGTCCCTCGCGATGGATCGCGCGGCCAATGAAATTTGCCTATGCGGCCGATAGGGCCGGACTATGCGCGCAGCTTCGCCGCGAGGCCCGCGACGGCCTCGGCGAGCGAGCGCACCTGCTTCGCGACGCGCTCGTCCGCCAGATGGCCGTCGGCCGCGAAAGCCTCGTGGGCCTTCGGCACCGCGACCTGCGCGCCGACGACGGTGACGCCCAGGCCGGCGAGCACCTGGCGCAGGTGCGGCAGGTGCCTCACCCCGCCGAACGCACCGGGAGAAGCGGCGAGCAGTCCGGCCGCCTTGCCACGCCACGGAGCGAGACCCGAGTTCGCGCCCTTGCCGTCGCCCACGTCGCGCGAGAGCCAGTCGATCGTGTTCTTGAGCAGCGAGCTCATCGCGTTGTTGTTCTCGGGCGAAGCGATGAGCAGGCCGTCGCTTTCCAGGAAGAGCGCGCGCAGCTCGAGCGCCTTCTCCGGCATTCCCGAGGCCGCTTCGAGGTCGCCGTGATAAAGAGGCATCGGGTAGTCGTCGAGGTCGATGAAGGTCGCCTGCGCACCGGCCGCCGTCGCGCCGGCGTGCGCCGCGCGGGCGAGCTTCTTGTTGAGCGAATCGCGGCGGGCGGAGCCTGCGAAGGCGAGGAGGCGGGCGGTCATGGGACTTTCTCCGATCAGGCGGCGACGCCCACAGGATAGTCCGTATAGCCCTTCTCGCCCGGCGTGAAGAAGGTGGCCGGATCGGCCATCCGCAGCGCCGCGCCCGACTTGAACTTGGCGACGAGGTCCGGGTTCGAGACGAAGGGCTTGCCGAAGGCGACGAAGTCGCCCGTGGACGCGGCGAGATCCGCCTCCGCCTTCGCGCTGTCGTAGCCGCCGTTCAGGATGAAGGCGCCGTCGAACGCCTCTCGCAGCACCTTGCGCAGCACGGGCTTCGATTCGGGCGCGCCCATCACGCCCACGTCGATGAAATGGACGAAGGCGATGCCCAGTGGGTTCAACGCGCGCAGGAGCGCGAGGTAGAGCGCGTCCATGTCGGCGTCCGGCGCGACGTCGTTGTAGACGCCGTAGGGCGAGATGCGGATGCCCACGCGCTCCGGGCCGATCGCCGCCGCCACCGCCTTCGCGACTTCCACCGCGAAGCGGATGCGGTTCTCCAAGCTGCCGCCCCAGCGGTCGGTGCGCCGGTTGGACTTCGCGTTGAGGAACTGGTCGATCAGGTAGCCGTTGGCCCCGTGCAGTTCCACGCCGTCGAACCCCGCGGCGATCGCGCGCGTCGACGCGTCGACGAACTCCCCGATGGCCTTCGCGATGTCCGCTTCCGTCATCTCGACGGGCACGGGATGGTCCTGGAGGCCCTTCTGGTCGGTCCACATCTGCCCGCCCGCCGCGACGGCCGACGGCGCGACCATGCGCGCGCCAGGCAGCATGTTGTCGGGGTGGCCGATGCGGCCCGTGTGCATGAACTGCACGACGATGCGTCCGCCCTTCGCGTGCACGGCGTCGGTCACCTTCTTCCATCCCGCCTGCTGCGCGTCGGTGAAGAGACCGGGAATGCGCGAATAGCCGAGTCCATCGGCCGAGGGCGCGACCCCTTCGGTGATGATGAGGCCGGCGTCGGCGCGGTCGGCGTAGTACTTCGCCATCAGGTCGTTCGGCACGTTGCCGATGGCGCGGCTGCGCGTCATGGGCGCCATCACGATGCGGTTCGGCAGCGTGAGCTTGCCCAGCGTGCCGGCGGAGAACAGGAAATCGGTCATGGGTTTTCCTCTTGGGGTCGGTTGGAAGTGACGGGTGGCGGTTTCAGGATTCGGCGAGCGTGCCCATGCGGCCGGTACGAAAGGCGATCTCCGCGGCACGGACCTGCTCGACGCTGTTCATCACGAAGGGGCCGTGGAAGACGAGAGGCCCTTCGGCGGGCGCACCGCCCAGGAAGAGCGCCTCCAGCGGTTCGGAGCCGGTATTGGCTGCCTCGAGAACGCCCCCCTCGTCGGCATAAACGGCCAGCTCGCCGGCGCCGGCCACCCGGGCGTCGCCCGAGCCGAAGGCGCCGCGGCCCGCGATGACGTACGCGCCGGCCTCGAAGCAGGGGGCCACGTCCAGCGCGATGCGCGCGCCGGGGTCGAGGGTCGCGTGGGCGAGGAAGAGCGGCATCAGCGCCACGGCCGGGCCGCGCACGCCGGAGACTTCGCCCGCGATGACGCGAAGACTCGCGCCGGGGAGATCCGACCGGGCGATCGCGGAGGCCTCGATGCGCTGGTAGCCCGGCGGCATCATCTTGAGCGCGCGCGGGAGGCTCGTCCAAAGCTGGATGCCGTGCACGATCGCCTCGCCGTCCGATTCGACGAGCGGCCGCTCGGCGTGAACGATGCCGCGACCGGCGGTCATCCACTGCGCGCCGCCCGCGGAGACGATGCCCGTATGGCCCGCGGAATCGCGATGCTCGTTGCGCCCCTCGAGCAGGTAGGTGACGGTCTCGATGCCGGCATGCGGATGCGGCCCGACGCCGTCGCCGCCCGAAAGTCGCGCCGGACCGAAGTGGTCGAGGAAGACCCACGGGCCGACGGCCTTGCGCTCGCGATCCGGAAGCGCGCGTCGCACGGCGAGCGTGCCGGCGGCGGCCGGTTGCGACGAGATGACGAGCTGGGCGCTGCGCGCCGAAGCGGCGTGGTTCATGGGAGATTCCTGTCGATGGGGATACGGGAGGTCAGGCCAGGTCGAAAACGAGGACTTCGGCGCCCTGGCCGCTTTCGAGGCGCACGGCCGCTTCGCCGGCAAGCTTCGCCGCGTCGCCCGCCTCGAGCGCCTGGCCGTTCACCGTCACCCTGCCCCGCGCGACGTGCACGTAAGCGCGGCGGCCCGGGGCGATCGGTTGCGTGCCCGATTCGTCGCCGTCGAACAGGCCCGCGAAGAGCAGCGCATCCTGGTGGATCGTCACGGAGCCGTCACGGCCGTCGGGCGAGGCGATGAGGGCGAGGCGCCCGCGCTTGTCGGCGTCGGAGAACGTCTTTTTCCTCGTACCCCGGGGCGATGCCCATCACGCCCGGCAAGATCCATATCTGGAGGAAATGCGCGGAATCGGCGGCCGACGGGTTGTACTCGCTGTGGCGAACGCCCGTCCCGGCGCTCATGCGCTGGACGTTTCCCGGGCGGATGACCGAGCCGTTGCCCATGCTGTCCTTGTGCTCCAGCGCACCGGAGAGCACGTAGCTCACGATCTCCATGTCCCGGTGGCCGTGGGTGCCGAAGCCCATCCCGGGCTGGACACGGTCCTCGTTGATGACGCGCAGGGCCCCGAAGCCCATGTGAGCCGGATCGTGGTAGTCGGCGAAGGAGAAGGAATGGAAGGAATCGAGCCACCCGTGGTTGGCATGGCCCCGGTCTTCGCTGCGGCGGATGTCCATCATGATCGTTTCCTTTCGGCTGCTTGCTCTGAACGATGAAACGTATGATGGGATTGAAATTTATCCATTGAAAGCGAATAATTTCCACTGAATCATTCGAAATTGCTGAACAATGAAACTGACCCTGGAGACCCTCGAAGTGCTGGACGCGATCGACCGGCGGGGCTCCTTCGCCGCGGCGGCCGACGAACTGCATCGGGTTCCGTCAGCGGTCACTTACTCCGTGCAGCAGGCCGAAGAGGCCCTGGACGTCCAGCTGTTCGACCGACGGGGCCACCGCGCCAAGCTGACCGAGGCCGGCCGGGAGTTGCTGCACGAGGGCCGCGAATTGCTGCGCATCGCCGCCGACCTCGAATGCCGCGTCCAGCAGGTGGCCCGGGGGTGGGAGGCCGAGCTGCGCATCGCCGTGAGCACCCTCATCGGGGCGGAAAAGCTCATGGGCCTGGTCGCCGAGTTCTACGAATCCAATACCGGTACCCGCGTGAAATTGCTGCACGAGGTGCTCGGCGGCACCTGGGATGCCCTGGCGGCGGGCCGCGCCGACCTGGCCGTCGGCGCCTCGGGGGACGCCCCGGCGGGTGGCGCCTACACCGCCCGGCCACTCGGCACCGTCGCGATGGCCCTCGTCGCGGCGCCCTTTCACCCGCTCGCCCGGGAGCCGGGTCCCATCACGGAGGCGATGCTGTTGCGCCACCGGGCCATCGCCATCGCCGACACTTCCCGCCTGCTGCCGCCGAGAACCGTGGGCCTGCTGTCGGGGCAGGACATCCTCACCGTCGGCACGATGGAGGCCAAGGTCGCCGCGCACGTCGCGGGCCTCGGCGTGGGCTGGGTGCCGCGCTGGATCGCCGAACGCGAGGCCTACGCGAAGCGACTCGTCATCCTCGCCCCCGAAGCCGAGCGGCCGCCCGCCGACATCGTTCTCGCCTGGCGACCGGCCTCCGCCGGCAAGGCGGCCAAGTGGTTCGTGAAACGCCTGGAGGATCCCCTCGTGATGGCGATGCTCCTGTCGTGAAGACCGTCGGCCGCTTCGCGCCCTCGCCCACGGGGCCGCTGCACTTCGGCTCCCTCGTCGCCGCCGTCGCGAGCTGGCTCGACGCGCGGGCGGAGGGCGGCGAATGGCACTTGCGGATCGAGGACGTCGACGCCACGCGCACCGTGCCGGGCGCCGAGGAGGAAATAATTCGCGCCCTGGAGTCCCTTGGGCTGCTCTGGGATGGCCCGATCGTGCGCCAACGCGATCGCACCGCGCGGTACGAAGAGGCCCTCGCGCGGCTTCGCGAACGCGGGCTCGCCTATCGCTGCCGCTGCTCGCGCCGGGAGATCGCCGATTCCGGCACCCACGGCATCGACGGCATCGTCTATCCCGGCACCTGCCGCGACCTGTCGCTGGGCGCGGAAGTCGCGGGTGCGGACCGATTCCGCGTCGACGCGTCGCCCGTCGGTTTCGACGACCGACTGCAAGGCTTCCAGTCGCAGGTACTGGCGCGCGACACGGGCGATTTCGTCGTGAAGCGACGCGACGGCCTCTTCGCCTACCAGCTCGCGGTCGTCGTCGACGACGCCGACCTCGGCGTCACGGACGTGGTGCGCGGCGCGGACCTGCTCGACTCGACGCCCCGGCAGATCGCCCTGCAGCGCGCGCTCGGCCTGCCGACGCCGCGCTACCTGCACATCCCCGCTGCGACGAGGAACGGCGAGAAGCTCTCCAAGCAGACGCTCGCGCCCGCGCTCGACGCCGCAGAAGGATCGAAGCTCATCGCGGCAGCCCTGCGGTACCTCGGACAGGAAGTGCCCGACATCGGCGAGCGGCCCGAGCGCATGCTCGCGACCGCGGCCCGCCGCTACTCCCCTTCCCTCATTCCGCGCAGGCGCACCACCCGGAGCGGGGGGGGGGGGGGGGAAAGGGGGGGGGGGGGCCCCCGCGGCCCGGGGGGGGGGGGCGGGGGGGGGCCCCCCCCCCCCCGCGCGCGCCGGCCCCCCCCCCCCCCTCTCGCAGGCACCGCCCTGCCGACCTCCCCCAGGAAGCCCCCCCCCGCGCCGCAGGCGGGCCCGGCCACAAAAAAAAAACGCAACCGGACCCATGTCCGGATCATCGCCTCCGGAAGCAGCGAACCACCAAGCCGGCAGGTGCCTAGTACCCGACCGCCCCGCCATCCTTCCGATGGTCCGACCCGCCGCAATACCCATCCTCCAGCTTCCAGATGAGCTGCGCCCCCCCGAACCCGAACATCGCCGCCTCGGGTTGCGTCACGCGGTGCCCGCGGCGCTGGAGTTCGTCGATGACGCCCGGCGCGAACCGCGACGCCTCGAAGCTCGCGGAGAAGTCCGGGTTCACGATCCAGCGCGGCCCGTCCGAGGCCGCCTGCGGGTTCTGCTGGTAGTCGACGATGCGCGTGACCATCTGCGCGTGGCCCTGCGGCTGCATGTGCCCGCCCATCACGCCGAAGCTCATCACGGGCTGGCCGTCCTTCGTGAGGAAGCCCGGGATGATCGTCTGGAACGGCCGCTTGCCCGGTCCCACCTCGTTCGGATGCCCCGGCTTGAGCGAAAAGCCGTGGCCGCGGTTCTGCATCGCGATGCCGGTGCCCGGCACGACGACACCCGAGCCGAAGCCCATGTAGTTCGACTGGATGTACGAGACCATCATGCCGCTCTCGTCCGCCGTGGTGAGGTACACCGTGCCGCCCGCGCGCGGCTCGCCCGCCGGGTGGTCCTGCGCGCGCGCCATGTCGATGGCCTTGGCGCGGCTCGCGAGGTAGGCGTCGTCGAGCAGCGCCGAAGCATCGAACGGCATCGTCGCCGGGTCCGACACGAAGCGGTAGGCATCGGCGAAGGCGAGCTTCGTGGCCTCGAGTTGCAGGTGAACGCTGTCGGGGCCATCGACCGGATATCCCGCGAGGTCGAAGTGCCGGAGGATGCCGAGCGTCATGAGCGCGACGATGCCCTGGCCGTTCGGCGGAATCTCGTGCAGGCGGTAGCCGCGGTACTCGATCGAGATCGGGTCGACCCAGTCGCAGCGGTGGCTCGCGAAGTCCGCCACCGTGTGCGCGCCGTCGTCCGCCCCGCTCGCGAGGGCGATTCGCTCGGCCAGCTTGCCGCGGTAGAAGCTCTCGCCCTTCGTGGCCGCGATCTCCTCGAGCGTCTCGGCCTGCTGCGGGCAGTAGAAGCGCTCTCCGGCGCGCGGCGCGCGATCCTTCGGCAGGAACGTCCACGCGAACTCGGAGAACTTCGTGAAATTGGGCGCCTGGCGCGCCCAGCTCATCGCGGTGATGGGCGAGACCATGAAGCCGTCCCGCGCGTAGCGGATGGCGGCGGAGAAGAGGTCGGCGAACGGCAGCTTGCCGTAACGCTCCGACAGCGCCACCCAGGCCGAGACCGCGCCCGGGACGGTGACCGCGTCCCAGCCGTGCACCGGCATCGCCGTGCGTCCCTTGAACCGATCCGGCGTCCAACCCGTGGGCGCGCGGCCGGAAGCGTTGAGGCCCACGAGCTTCCCGCCGTCCCAGAGGATGGCGAAGGCATCCGAGCCGATGCCGTTCGAGGTGGGCTCGACGACCGCGAGCGTGATCGCCGCGGCGAGCGCCGCGTCGACGGCGTTGCCGCCCTTCGCGAGCGCCATCATGCCGGCCTGCGAGGCGAGGGGCTGCGAGGTGCAGACGACGTTCCGCGCGAGCACGGGCATGCGCTGCGAGGCGTAGGGGAAATCCCAGGAAAAGGTCATGGCGGGCGGCGGGGTGATTTCTCGTGGTTCGTCGGGTCGACCGCTATTCCGGCTTCACGCCGGCATCCTTGATCACCTTCGACCATTTGGCGGCGTCGCGCTCCATGGTCCGCGCGAACTCCGCGCTCGTGCCGCCGGCGGGCTCAAAGCCCACCTGGACGAAGCGTGCCTGGATCTCGGGGAGCAGCAGCGCCCTGTTCAGCTCCGCGTTCACGCGGTCCACGACCGCCTTCGGCGTCCCGGCCGGCCCCAGCAGGCCGAACCACACGAGGCTCTGGAAGCCGGGAAGCCCGGCCTCGGCGACCGTGGGCAGCTCGGGCACGAGCGCCGAGCGCTTCGGCGAGGAGATGCCGAGCGCCTTCACCTTGCCGGCCTTCACGTTGGGCATCGCCGTCATGATGTTGTCGAAGAGGATCGCGACCTGCCCGCTCATGAGGTCGGGTATCGACTGCTGCGTCCCCTTGTAGGGCACGTGGGTGAGCTTCACGCCCGCCATGCTCGCGAAGAGCTCGCTCGTCAGGTGCGAGATGGTGCCGATGCCGCTGGTGGCGTAGTTGAGGCGCCCCGGGTCCTTGCGGGCCAGGTCGATCAGCTCCTTCACGGTGGACGCCGGCACGTTGTTGCTCACCACCAGCACGTTCGTGGCGTTGCCCACCCACACGATCGGCGTGAAGTCCTTCACGGGATCGTAGGGCAGCTTGCCGAGGTACGGACCGATCGAGTGCGTGCTCGCCGTGGCCATCACGAGCGTGTAGCCGTCGGGCGTGCTCTTCGCGACGAAATCGGCGCCGATCGAACCGCCGGCACCCGGCTTGTTCTCCACGACGACCGGCTGCCCGAGCTGCGCGCCCACCTTGTCCGCCAGCACGCGCGTGAGCACGTCGGTCGGGCCGCCCGCGGGAAAAGGCACGATGATCTTCACGGGACGAACGGGGTAGCCCTGCGAGTGGGCGGGCATCGTCGCCGCGCACAGCGCGGCGGCAAGAAGGACGAAACGGGTGCGCATGGGAGAGTGACCGGCGTGGAGGAGGGCTGGACGAAATGCTACCACCGGCCCACGCGCGGCGTATTCTGGGAAAACGCTACCGGGGAGCCTTCCCATGACCGCGACACCCGACGCCCTCGTCTTCGATGCCTTCGGCACGCTCTTCGACGTGCATTCGGTCACCCGGCTCGCCGAGTCGCTGTTCCCCGGCCGCGGCGGCGCGCTCTCGCAGGCCTGGCGCACGAAACAGCTCGAGTACACGTGGCTTCGCAGCCTCATGGGCCGCTATGACGATTTCCGCCGGGTGACCGCCGACGCGCTCGATTGGTCGCTCGAGTCGTTGCGGCTCGATGCCTCGCGCGAGCAGCGCACGGCCCTCGAGCGCGCGTACCGCGAGCTCGAGGCCTTTCCCGAGGTTCGCGGCGCCCTCGAGCGGCTTGCCCGCGGCCGCACCCTCGCGATCCTGTCGAACGGCCATCCCGAGATGCTCGACGCGGTCGTCGACCACAACGACCTGCGGGCCTGGTTCGGGGAACGCGTCCTGTCGGTTCACGACGCCGGCGTCTTCAAGCCCGATCCGCGCACCTACGCGCTGGCGGCGGCCGGCCTGGAAAGGCCCGTCGCGGCGATCGGCTTCGTGTCTTCAAACGGCTGGGACGCGGCCGGCGCGAAATCCTTCGGGTACGCCGCCTGGTGGGTGAACCGGGGCGGCGCACCCGTCGAGCGGTTGGGTTCGCCGCCCGACGCGGTTGTGGCGGACCTGGCCGAGCTCGCGACGCGACTCGGCTAGGCCGGCGTCAGCCTTCCTCGACGAAGGCCTCTTCGCGCTTCTGCCGGATCGCCGGCAGCAGCACGATCACGAGCAGGATCACCGAGATCACGAGGAGCGTGGCGCTGATCGGCCGCGTCACGAACACCGCCGGGTCGCCGCGCGACAGAAGAAGCGCACGCCGCAGGTTCTCCTCCATCATCGGGCCGAGCACGAATCCCAGCAGCAGGGGCGCCGCCTCGCAGTCGAGCTTGCCGAACAGGTAGCCGATGAAGCCGAAGCCCGCGGCGAGCAGCACGTCCATCCAGGCGTTGTTGATCGAATAGACGCCGATGCAGCAGAACAGCAGGATCGCCGGGTAGAGGAACCGGTATTCCAGCGAGAGGAGCTTCACCCACATCCCGATGAGCGGCAGGTTGAGCACGACGAGCAGGAAGTTGCCCACCCACATCGAGGCGATCATGCCCCAGAAGAGGTCGGGCTTGGCCGTCATGATCTGCGGGCCGGGCTGGATGCCGTGGATGATCATCGCGCCGATCATGAGGGCCATCACGGGGTTGGACGGGATGCCCAGCGTGAGCAGCGGGATGAAGGACGTCTGCGCCGCGGCGTTGTTGGCCGACTCCGGGGCCGCCACGCCTTCGATCGCGCCCTTGCCGAAGCGCGAGGGATCCTTGGCGAGCTTCTTCTCGAGCGTGTAGGCCGAGAACGATCCCAGGATCGGGCCGCCGCCGGGCAGGATGCCGAGGAACGACCCGAGCAGGGTCCCCCGGATGGTGGGCCAGGTCGACTGCTTGATGTCCTCCCAGTTCGGCAAAAGCCCCGTCACGCGACTGGAGACCACCTCGCGCTTCTGGCCGTGCTCCAGGTTGCGGATGATCTCGCCGAAACCGAAGACGCCCATGGCGATGGGACCGATGCCCACGCCGTCGATCAGTTCCGGCAGGCCGAAGTTGTAGCGCGCCACGCCGGAATTGACGTCCGTGCCGATGAGGCCGACGAGCAGGCCCAGGATGATCATCGCCACGGCCTTGATGAGGGAACCGTGCGCCAGGACGACGGCGGCGAGCAGGCCCAGCACCATCAGGGAGAAGTAATCTGCGGGGCCGAACTTGAGCGCGAGCTCCGCGAGCGGCGGGGCGAAGGCGGCGACGAGCAGCGTGGCGACCGTCCCGGCGAAGAACGACCCGAGCGCCGCGACGCCCAGGGCCTTGCCCGCATGCCCCTGCTTCGCCATCTGGTGCCCGTCCAGGCACGTGACCACGGAACTGACCTCGCCGGGCAGGTTCACCAGGATGGCCGTCGTCGACCCGCCGTAGCTCGCGCCGTAGTAGATGCCGGCCAGCATGATGAGCGCCGACACGGGCGGCAGCACGAAAGTCGCCGGCAGCAGCATGGCGATGGTCGCGACCGGCCCGATGCCGGGCAGCACGCCGATCAGGGTGCCGAGCAGCACCCCGATGAAGCAGTAGAGGATGTTGGTTCCGGCCAGTGCGACGCCGAAGCCGAGCTGCAGGTTGGAGAGCAGTTCCATGGCGGCCTCTTTAGACGCGGCAGGCCGCGAGTTGCTCGAACACCCCGAAAGCGGGGCACAGCGGGATCGGCAGCTTGAGGCCGCCGACGAAGATGATGCTGCAGAAGATCACCAGGCCGATCGCCAGGAGGATGACCGGCCGCAGCTTGAATTGCTCGCTCGCGATGCTCGAGACGATCACCACCATCAGGCCCATGAAGATCATGCCCATGATCTTGAGGCCCACCCCGAAAATGATGATGGGGAAGAGCACCCAGAACGTCACGTTCCAGTGGAATTTCTCGACGACCGGGCCGGCGTTCTTCTCGCGCATCGCGAGCAGCGAGATCGCCAGCCCGAATGCGGCCAGCATCAGCCCGAGCACGAGCGGGAAGTACCCCGGGCCCATGCGCGCCGCCGTGCCGATCTTGTAGGTGAACCCGACGCCGGCGAACAGCGCGCCCAGCGTGAAGAACATGACGCCCGCCCAGAAGTCGCGGGGATTCTTGATGAGGTGCTTCATGCGCTCACAATCGCCGGGGTGGAACCCGACGCCTCCTCGTATCTATCGCTGTTGTCGGGTGTGGGTAGGCCGAACCGCGGCGTCCCACATGTTGTGACGGCAGTATAGCCGCCCCGCCCGCCCGATGTCCGGCCCCGGCTACTTCGCGAGCCCCATCAGCTTGGCCGCCTCGATGTACGCCTGCTTCCGTTCGGCCAGGAAGGCCGGGATCTTGTCGTAGGTGACGTCGATCAGCTCGAAGCCGCCCTCGGCCATCTTCTGGCGGAAGTCCGGATCCTTGTTGATCGACGAGAAGACGTCGGACACGCGCTTGCGGATGTCCTCCGGCGTGCTCTTCGGGACGCCGCAGCCGCGGTAGGCGCCGTCCACCCAGTCGCCGCCCAGTTCCTTGAAGGTGGGCACGTCGGGGAAGAGCGCCAGGCGCTTTTCCGACGCCACGGCGAGAACGCGGACCTTGCCCTTCTGGGCGAGGGCGAGCGTGTTGTAGGACATGGCCGCGGAGACGTGCCCGCCCAGCAGGGAGGCGACGAGGTCGCCCGTGCCCTTGAACGGCACGTAGGTCGTCTTCGCGCCCATCAGCTTGTTCAGCCGCGTGTGCGCCAGGTGGTTGGCCGAATTGGTGCCCGAGCCGGCGAACGTGATCCGGTCCTGCTGCTCCTTCGCGCCCTTCACGAGATCCTGGTAGGTCTTGAACGGGCTCTCGTTCCTCACGATGATCGCGTCGGGCGTGTACTGGTAGAAGTGCACGTTGACGATGTCGTCCGTCTTGTACTGCACGTTGCCCTCGAGGGGCTGGAGCACCAGGTGCGGCAGGTTGGTGCCCATGACCGAGTAGCCATCGCCGGGCATCGAATTGAGCTGGCTCCAGGCGAGCGCGCCGCCCGCGCCGGGCTTGGACTCGACGACCATGTCCTGGCCGGTGATCTTCTTGAAGACGCCCTGCTGCAGGCGCGCGCCGATGTCCGATTCGCCACCCGGCGGGAACGGAATGTACAGGCGCACGGGCCGGTCGGGATAGGCCGCGCGGGCCGGCAGGGACAGGGAAGCGGCCAAGGCGCCGCCGGCGACCAGGAATTCGCGTCGTTGCATGGTGAAACCTCCTCGTTGGATGGGGCCCCTGGGATTCGGGGCTCTCGTCACCCCGATGTATACCGTATTTCGGCCCGACCTTTCCATGACGCGATGCCGCATTTGCGCAAAATCGGGGGCGCAACCCGGTCGCCGTTCACCCCTGGCTTCGGCGATGCGGCCCGCGCCCCGATACCCGCTAGAGGGCCGCCGCGATGGCCTCGCCCACTTCCTTCGTCGAGGCCGTGCCGCCCATGTCGCGCGTCTTCGGGCCCGAGGCGATCACCCGCTCGATCGCCTCCACGATGGCGGCGCCCGCGTCCTCGTGCCCGAGGTGCTCGAGCATCATCGCGCCCGACCAGATCTGGCCGATGGGGTTGGCGATGCCCTTGCCGGCGATGTCCGGGGCGCTGCCGTGCACCGGCTCGAAGCACGAGGGGAATTCCCGCTCGGGATTGATGTTGGCGCCCGGCGCGATGCCGATGGTGCCGGTGCAGGCCGGGCCCAGGTCCGAGAGGATGTCGCCGAAGAGGTTCGAGCCCACCACGACGTCGAACCAGTCGGGGTGCTGCACGAAGTGCGCCGTGAGGATGTCGATGTGGTACTGCGAGGTCTTCACGTCCGGGTACTCCGCGCTGATCGCCTTGAAGCGCTCGTCCCAGTACGGCATGGTGATCGAGATGCCGTTCGACTTGGTGGCGCTCGTCACGTGCTTGCGCGTGCGTTTCCTGGCCAGCTCGAACGCGTAGCGCATGATGCGGTCCGTGCCCTTCTTCGAGAAGACCGAGAGCTGCGTGGCGAACTCGGCCTCGGTGCCCGCGTACATGCGCCCGCCCATCGAGGAATACTCGCCCTCGTTGTTCTCGCGCACGACCCAGAAGTCGATGTCGCCGGGCTTGCGGTTCGCCAGGGGGCTCGGCACGCCCGGCATGAGGCGCACGGGGCGAAGGTTCACGTACTGCTGGAACTCGCGCCGGATCGGCACGAGCAGGCCCCAGAGCGAGACGTGGTCCGGCACGCCGGGAAAGCCCACCGCGCCCAGGTAGATGGCGTCGTGGCCGCGAATGGAGGCGAGGCCGTCCTCGGGCATCATGCGGCCATGCTTCGCGTAGTACTCGCAGCTCCAGGGCTTCTCGTCCCACGTGAAGCCGATGCCGAACCGGCGGCCGGCGGCCTCGAGGACGCGGACGCCCTCGGGAAGGACTTCGTTGCCGATCCCGTCGCCGGGGACTGTCGCGATCCTGTAGGTCTTCATGGTCTCTCTCTACTCCGAAAAGAAGGTCTCGAATTCGTCCGCGACGAGGTCCGGGACCTCCTCGGGCAGGTAGTGGCCGGACGGCAGGGACTTGCCGCGCACGTGCGTCGCCACGCGCCGCCATTCGGCCAGCGCGTCGTAGCACTTCTCGATGACGCCGCGCGATCCCCACAGCGCCAGCAGGGGACATTCGACCTTGCGGCCGGCATCGCGGTCGGCCCGGTCGTGCTCGAGATCGATGGTGGCGGCGGCGCGGTAGTCCTCGCACGTGGCGTGGATGGCCTCGGGCGTGAAGCAGCGCACGTACTCGGCCCAGGCGCGCGGGTCGAACGGATCCGCGCCCATGCCGCGGTCGCGCATCTTGAAGGCGAGGTAGCCGGCCGGGTCGTGCCCGATCATCGTCTCGGGGATCGGCGCCTTCTGGATGAGGAAGAACCAATGCCAGTAGGCGCGGGCGAAAGCCATGTCGGTGCGCTCGTACATCGCCAGCGTGGGCGCGATGTCGAGCAGGGCCACCCGGGTGACAGCCTGCGGATGGTCCGCGACGAGGCGGTGCGAGACGCGCGCCCCGCGGTCGTGCCCGGCGAGCGCGAACCGCCCGTGGCCCAGGTGCGCCATCAGCGCGACGGCGTCCTTCGCCATCTCGCGCTTCGAATAGGGCTCGTGGTTCGCGTCGGTGGCGGGCTTGCCGGAATCGCCATAGCCGCGAAGGTCCGCCGCGACGACCGTGAAGCGCCGGGCGAGGCGCGGGGCCACCTTGTGCCAGAGGGCATGGGTTTGCGCGTAGCCGTGGAGCAGCAGCAACGGGGGGCCGGAACCGCCGACGACCGCGTGCACCTCGGCGCCGGCGCCGGGAGCCCGGACGACCCGGAATCCGGGAAACAGCGCTTCTTGTGGGACCATGGTGCCATTATGCCCCCGCCCGCTCGGGCGGCCCGCTTGATGGGCATCAACGAAGCGCGCGGCCGGGAGCCTAAAAAGAAGGCTGCACAAACGGAAAACGGATCGATGACCATGGACAGCATGACGGCCGGCCTCGACGTACTCGTCGTCGGCGCCGGCATCTCGGGCCTCGCGACGGCCTTTCACCTGTCGCGCGCCGGGCTCTCGGTCGAGGTGATCGACCCTGCCGCGAAGCCCGGCGGCGTGATCGGCTCGGTGCGCCGCGACGGGATGCTCTACGAGACGGGCCCCAACAGCGCCCTCGACACCACCCCGAAGATCGGCGAGCTCGTCGAGGCCGCCGGCGTGAAGGCCGAGATGCGCTTCGCGAGCGAGATCGCCAACACCCGCTTCGTGGTGAAGGGCGGCAAGCCCGTGGCGCTGCCCATGTCCCCGGGCGCGTTCCTGTCGACGCCCCTCTTCTCCTTCGGCGCCAAGGCGCGTCTCGCGATCGAGCCCTTCATCGGGAAGCAGCCCGCGGACGAGGAGGAAACCATCGCGCATTTCGTGCGCCGCCGCCTCGGCGTGGAGTTCCTCGATTACGCCATCGAACCCTTCGTCGCCGGCATCTACGCGGGCGATCCCGAGCGCCTGTCGGTGCCCGCCGCGTTCCCGAAACTGCACGCGCTCGAGCAGCGCTGGGGCAGCCTCATCAAGGGGCAGTTCCTCGGGGCCCGGGAGCGCAGGAAGCGCGCCGAGACGGCCAAGAACACGGCGAAGAGCTTTTCGTTCGCGGGCGGCATGCAGGTCCTCACCGACGCGCTGGCGAAGCGGGCCGGCCAGGTCACGCTGGGCGCGAAGGCGATCGCGATCGAGCGCCTGCCGGACGGCACGTTCGTCACGACGATCGAGCGGGACGGCGCACGCACCACGCGCCACTCGCGGGCGGTCGTCGTCGCGACGCCCGCGTACGCCGCGGCCGCGCTCGTCGAGCGCTTCGCGCCCGAGGCTTCGCGGGCCCTGGCCCAGGTCGAATACCCGGCGGTGTGCGTCGTCGCGAGCGCCTATGCGCGCAAGGACATCGCCCACGGCCTGGGCGGCTTCGGCCTGCTCGCGCCGAAGAAGGAGAACCGCGCCCTGCTCGGCACGCTCTTCTCGAGCTCCATGTTCGAGGGCCGGGCCGACGCGGGCCACGCGCTGCTCACCACCTTCGTGGGCGGCCGCCGCAACCCGGCCCTCGCCGCGGATACGGACGAGCGCATCCTCGCCGAAGTGGGCCGCGAGCACCGCGAACTGCTGGGCGCGACGGCCCCGCCGCTGTGGAGCGCCCTCACGCGCTGGCCGAGGGCCATACCGCAGTACGAACTCGGCCACCTGAAGCGCATCGCGAAGCTGGCCGAGGCCGAGGCGCAGGTACCGGGCCTACGCTTCTGCGCGAACTACCGGGGGGGCGTTTCCGTCGGCGATTGCATCGCCAACGCCGCCGGAACCGCCGAGTCGCTGGCGCCCTGGCTCCAGGCGCGCGCGGCCGTCCGTTAGCGAACCGTTCCGCGAGGAGACTCACGATGCAGGCCCGCGACGTGATGACGAGCCCCGTGCTCACCGTGACCACCGACGTCACCGTGCAGGAGATCGCCCGCCTGCTGCTCGACCGGCACATCAGCGCCGTCCCGGTCGTCGACGGCGACGGCATCCTCCTGGGCCTGGTGAGCGAGGGCGACCTCATCCGCCGCGCCGATGCCGGCACCGAGCGCCATCCCTCGTGGTGGCTCGGCCTCGTGAGCGACCCGGAGGACGACGCGCGCAGCTACCTGAAGAGCCACGGCCTTCGCGCCGGCGACGTGATGACGCGCAACGTGGTCGCGGTCACGGAGGACGCGCCCATCCCCGAGATCGCCGAACTGCTCGAGAAGCACCGCATCAAGCGCGTGCCGGTGGTGCGCGATGGCTGCGTGGTCGGCATCGTGAGCCGGGCCAACCTGCTGCAGGCGCTCGTGGCTCGCCCGGTGAACTCCGCCGTGCAGACGAGCGTGGACGACCGCGCCCTGCGCGAGGCCGTCTTCCAGGCCGTGAAATCCACCGGCGCGCGAACGATCTTCGTGAACGTGCTCGTCACCGAGGGCGTGGCGCACCTGTGGGGCATGGCGCATTCGGAGGCCGAGCGCGACGCGATGCGCGTGGCCGCCGAGTCGGTGCCCGGGGTGAAGCGGGTCGAGGCGCGCGTCACCCTGCTGCCCGCCGGCCGGGGACGCCCCGGCTAGAGCAACGCCCGCAGCTCGGTCTTCAGCACCTTGCCGTAGTGGTTCTTCGGCAGGGCCGCCACGAACCGGTATTCCTTCGGCCGCTTGAAGCGCGCGATGCGCGCGAGGCAGTGCGCGTCGAGCGAGTGCACCGAGGGCGGCGCCCCCCTCGCCACCACGAACGCGACGACCGCCTCGCCCCACTCCCCGTCGGGACGGCCGACCACGGAGACTTCCGCGACTCCCGGATGCGCGAGGAGCGCCTCCTCCACCTCGCGCGGGTAGATGTTCGAGCCGCCGCTGATGATGAGGTCCTTGCTGCGGTCGCGCAGCGTGAGAAAGCCTTCCTCGTCGAAGCTCGCGAGGTCTCCCGTCCGCAGCCACCCGTCCTGCAGCGCCTGGCGCGTGGCCCCGGGGTTCCCCCAGTAGCCGGCCATCACCACGTCGCCGCGCACGCACACCTCGCCGATGGCGCCCGTCGGCAGGTCCGCGCCGTCCTCGCCGCGGACGGCGACCTCGACGCCGGATTGCGCGCGGCCCACGGAGGCGATGCGCTCGAGCCAGCGCGGATGGCCGCGGTCGTTCACGACCGATTTCGCGAGCGCGGTGATCGTCATGGGGCTTTCGCCCTGTCCGTAGATCTGGGCGAAGCGCGGGCCCATCACGTCGAGGGCCCGCTGCAGGTCCGCGACGTACATCGGCCCGCCGCCGTAGACGAGCGTCTCGAGGCCCGAGAGGTCCGGGCCGGTGCCGGCCGCGCGCTCGACGAGGCGATTGACGATCGTCGGCGCCGCGAACATCCCCGTGCCGCGGTGCGCGCGAAGGAGCGCGAAGACCTCGTCGGCATCGAAGCCGCCGGATTCCGGAACGGCCTGCGCGGCGCCGGCGACCAGGTAGGGCACGAGATAGAGGCCGGAGCCGTGGGACATCGGGGCCGCGTGCAGCAGCACGCGGCTCGCCTCGAGCGGCTCGACATCCGAGAAGTAGCCCTCGGCCATGGCGAGCAGGTTGCCGTGCGTGAGCATCGCGCCCTTGGGCCGGCCGGTGGTGCCGCTCGTGTAGAAGAGCCAGGCGAGATCCGCGCGCCCGAGCCGCTCGCAGGGGATCGCCGGTGCCTCGAGCGCGCGCCACGCGGCGCTGCCCGCCTCGAAGAGTTCAGGGTCCGTGCCGGCCTCCCGCGCCGCGCAGGCCGCGGCGGCGGCGAGATCCGGCGTGACGAAAACCGCCCGCGCGCCCGAATCCGCGAGGATCCACGCGATCTCCTTCGGGTGGAGCTTCGCGTTGACGGGCACGACGGCGAGCCCCGCCCACCAGGGCGCCAGCAGCGCCTCGGCGTATTCCGGCGCGTTCGCCATCACGATCGCGACGCGATCGCCGCGGCCCAGGCCCAGGCGGCCGCGAAGGGCCGCGGCAAGTCGGGCGACCCGGCCGCCGAGCTCGGCGAAAGTGGCCCAGCGGGCGGCGCCGAGCGCCACCGCGGTGCGGTCGGGCGAGTTCCGGGCGGCGCGCTCGAGAAAGGCGGCGATGTTCACGAATACGGCGACAGGGATGAATCCGGCCGGTAGTATGCCGCGTAAACGAGGATCGCCGCCCGGCCCCGGGCGGCCCGGACCACGCCACTTGGGAGGGTTGCATGGGACTTCGGCTCAAATTCAACATCGTGCTCGTGCTGGTCTTCGCCGCGGGCATCGCCGTCTCGGCCTTCGTGTCGCAGAAGCTGCTTCAGGAAAACGCCAAGGAGGACGTGCTCCACAGCGCCGGCCTCATGATGGAGGCGGCGCTCTCGATCCGCGGCTACACCGTGCAGCAGGTGAAGCCCCACCTCGAGGACAAGCTCCAGGCGGTCTTCCTGCCGCAGTCCGTGCCGGCTTACTCGGCCACGGAGATCTTCAATTCCCTGCGCAAGAAGTACCCGGACTACAGCTACAAGGAGGCGACGCTCAACCCGACCAACCCGCGGGACCGCGCCGTGGAATGGGAGGCGGACATCGTGAACGCCTTCCGCGCCGACCCGAAGAAGACGGAGGCGATGGGCGAGCGCATGGCCGCCTCGGGACCACAGCTCTACCTCGCGCGCCCCATCCAGATCAAGGACCCGGCCTGCCTCGCCTGCCACACGACGGCCGAGACGGCGCCCGCGTCGATGGTGAAGCTCTACGGGCCCTCCAACGGCTTCGGCTGGAAGCACATGGAGATCATCGGCGCGCAGATCGTGTCGGTGCCCATGGCCCTCGCGCAGCGCAACGCGCAGGAGGCCTTCCGGGCGTTTCTCTACTCGCTCACGGCGATCTTCGCCGTGGCCTTCGTCGTGCTGAACGTGATGCTGTCCCTCATGATCATCCGGCCGATCTCGCGCATGGCCGCGGCGGCGGACAAGGTCTCCACCGGCGACTTCGAGGTGCCGGAATTCTCCGGAAAGGGCGGCGACGAGATCGCGGCCCTGGGCATCTCCTTCAACCGGATGCGCCGGAGCCTGCAGAAGGCCCTCAAGCTCATCGAGCGCTAGCGAGAGACGGCGCGGCCGCCATGGCAGCCCCCCATCCCGAGCGCATCGGCAAGTACGCGATCCGGCGCGCGCTCGGCCGGGGGGCCATGGGCACCGTCTACGAAGGCTGGGACGAGATCATCGAGCGCCGCGTCGCGATCAAGACCATCCTGCGCGAATACCTCGAGAACGCCGAGGCCCTGGACGCCATCGCCCGCTTCAAGCGCGAAGCGCAGGCCGGCGGGCGCCTGAACCACCCGGCCATCGTCGGCGTGCACGAGTACGGCGAGGACGACGGCGGCGCGTACATCGTCATGGAGTACGTGGAGGGCAAGGAACTGCGGCAGTACTTCCGCATGGCCAACCGCTTCGACCTGATCGACGTGTTCGAGATCATGAAGCAGCTGCTCCTCGCCCTCGACTACTCGCACCGCCAGGGCGTCGTGCACCGCGACATCAAGCCGGCGAACCTGATGATCCTGCCGGGCATGAAGCTCAAGATCATGGATTTCGGCATCGCGCGCATCGAGAGCTCGAGCCTCACGCAAGTGGGCACCGTGGTGGGCACGCCCACCCACATGTCCCCGGAGCAGCTCGCCGGCCTTCCCGCGGACGGCCGGGCGGACGTGTGGTCCGCGGGCGTCATCCTGTACGAGCTGCTCACCGGCGTCTCGCCCTTCATGGGAGACACGCCCGTCGTCGTGATGAACAAGGTGCTGCAGGCGCAGCCCGACCCGCCTTCGCGCCTGGTGCCTTCGCTGCCCGAGGCGTTCGACGCCGTGGTGGCTCGCGCCCTGGGCAAGAAGGCCGACGAGCGCTTCCAGTCCGCGCGCGAGTTCCACGCCGCGCTGCTCGCGGCCTTCCAGGGCCGGGCCGTGCAGGCGCGGCGAGGCGCCGGCGACCCGGAGCGCACGCTCGACCCGCAGGCGGCCGCGAAGGTCGAAGCCTCGCGCACGGCGGGCGGGGCCGCGAGCGCCTCCTACACCCTGCCGCCGGACAAGCTGCTGGAAGTCGAGCGTTCGCTGTCGCGCTCGATCGGTCCCCTCGCGGGGGTGCTCATCAAGCAGGCGCAGGCCCGGTCGACGAGCGCGAACGAATTCTTCGACCACATCGCCGCCCACATCGAGGACGAATCCGAGCGCAAGGCCTTCCTCGACAAGCTCGCGAACCTGCGCCGCGCGCAGGCCCCGGAGGCGCCTTCGCCCGCCCCTCCTTCCCCGGCCGGCGCGACGCGATCCGGCTCCGCCCCGGCGGCGCGTGCGGAGATCACGTCGGAGATGCTTTCGACGGCCGAGAAGCGCCTCGCCAGCTACGTCGGCCCCCTCGCCCGCGTGCTCATCAAGGACGCCGCGGGCAAGAGCGGGAACCTGCGGGAGCTGTACGCCCAGCTCGCCGAACACATCGACGACGAAGCCGAGCGCAAGGCCTTCCTCGGCTCCCTCGGCCGCTGAAACGTCCGAAGGGGATTCACGCCTCCCGCCTGCATCGAAATCGGGTCGCGTCCCCGATTCTCAGTAGAATCGCCGCTTCGACCTCCCCGGCGCCCGCGCCAAGACGCAGCGCCCGCCCGTGTCCAACGCCGCCCCTCCCTGGCTCCGCTTCGCCCCCGCGCTGTTCGTGATCCTGTGGAGCTCCGGCTTCATCAGCATCCGGCTGGGGGTGCCGCACGCGGAGCCGTTCTCGTACCTCGCGTGGCGCTATGCGCTCGCCTCCCTGCTGCTCTTCATCGTCTTCCTCGTCGTGCGCGCCCCGTGGCCGGCCAGCCCGCGCCTCGCGATGCACTCCGCCGTGGCGGGGCTGCTCGTGCACGGCGCCTACCTCGCGGGCTGCTTCTGCGCGGTGCGCCTGGGCATGCCCACCGCCATGGCCGCGCTGATCGCGGGCCTGCAGCCGGTGCTCACGGCGATGACCTCCGGCCCGCTGCTGGGCGAGCGGCTCACCCGGGTGCAATGGGCGGGCATCGCGCTCGGATTCCTCGGCGTGACGCTCGTGGTGTCCTCCAAGTGGACCGGGCCGGGCGCGCTCACCGGCGGCGCCGTCGCCTGGGGCGTCGTGGCCCTGCTGGGCATCACCTTCGGCACGCTCTACCAGAAGCGCTTCTGCGGCGACGTCCCGCTCCTCGCGAGCGGCGTCATCCAGTACGTCACCTCCGGCATTCCCACGGTGTTGCTCGCCTATTGGCTCGAAAGCTTCACGATCGACTGGACGCCGCAGTTCGCCTTCGCCCTCGGCTGGCACGTGGTGGTGCTGTCGGTCGGCGCCATCGGGCTGCTCTTCACGCTGATCCGCCACGGCGAGGCCTCGCGCGTGGCGAGCCTCTTCTTCCTCACGCCGCCCACCACGGCGGTGATGGCCTTCCTCCTCTTCGACGAGCGCCTCGCCCCGGTGGCGCTCGCCGGCCTCGCCGCCTCCGCGGTCGGCGTGGCCCTCGTGACCGGCGGCATCAGAATGGGCCGAACATGACCACCATCGTCGTCGTCCGCAAGGGCGACAAGGCCGCCATCGCGGCCGACTCGCTCACCACCTTCGGGACCACGCGCCTCGCGCCGCACTACGACCGCAGCCCCCACAAGATCGCCGCCTACCGCGACTCGTTCATCGGGGTGGCCGGCAGCGCCGCGCACCAGCTCGTACTCGAGAACATCCTCGCGCGCAACGCCGATCTCGACTTCCACGGCAAGGACGCGATCTACGAGACCTTCCGGAAGCTCCACCCCATCCTCAAGGACGAGGCGTTCCTCAACCCGAAGGAGGAAGACGACGACCCGTACGAGTCCTCGCAGATGACGATGATGATCGCGAACCCCGCGGGCATCTTCGCCGTCTACTCGATGCGCGAGGTGTTCGAGCTCGACCGCTTCTGGGCGATCGGCTCGGGACGCGACTTCGCCCTGGGCACGATGTTCGCCACCTATGCCCGGGCGAAGAGCGTCGAGGCGGTGGCGAAGCTCGCCATCGAGGCGGGCGCCGAGTTCGACACCGGCACTTCGCTGCCGATGGACCTGCGCACGGTGACGCTCGCCGGCTGATCGCTACGCGCTGATCAGCTTCAGGTCGAGCGCCCGTTCCGCCAGCCACACCAGCGCCACCAGCAAGGTGAGCACCGACCCGCCCACGAAGACACCCCGGCGGTACAGGAACGAATCGCGCAGCAGGAAGGCCACCGGCAGGAAGACCGCCACGATCGCGAGCTGGCCGAGCTCGACGCCCACGTTGAATCCCAGCAGCGAGAGCACCAGGGCATCCGCGGGAAGGCCGAGTTCGGCCAGGACGCTGGCGAATCCGAATCCGTGGATGAGGCCGAACCCGAACGCGACGAGCCAGCGTCGCCGCTCCACCACCGGCCACAGGTTGTTGGCGGCCGCCAGCACCACCGAGGCGGCGATGGCGGATTCCACCAGGCGCGAGGGCAGCTCGATGACCTGCATCGCCGCGAGCGACAGCGTGATCGAGTGCGCGACGGTGAAGGCCGTCACCACCCAGAGCACCTCCTTGAGCGCCGTCCGGAACGAGCCCACGCCCGTCCAGCGTCTCGACTCGTGCACCAGCACGGCGGGCAGCAGCAGCGACAGCAGGAAAAGGATGTGGTCGAAGCCGATCCCGATGTGCCAGACGCCCTCCACCAGGTACTGGCCGAACTGCGCGAGCCGCGACGTCTCCCCGGCCTTCACGTTCAGCGGGCCGCTCGCCGGCCCCAGCACGGAGGCGTGCGGGACGCCGTCGAGTTCCAGCCTCAGGAGCCCGCGGTGCAACTGGTCGATGTCGAACAGCAGGCGGTAGTCCAGCGACAGGTCCTGCGTGCGCGAGGGGCAGGTGCCGGCGAGGCGCAGCACGGCGTAGGCGCCGTCGGTGTGTTCGTCCACCAGGTGTTCGGCAACCCGCAGTGCGCAACCGCCGCCGCGCGCCAGCGTCAACCGACCCAGCGCCCAGGCGGCGATGTCGGCATGGCGGGCCTTCACCTCGCCCCACGTGATGTCGCCGTCGCCATCGGCATCCAGGCCGACGGCGAAGTCGATGTCGCGCAGGGCGATGTCCCACTGGCCGGCCACCTCCTGCCCCTTCACCTGCAGCACGAGGTAACTGTCGCTCGCCTTGTGCGCAAGGGCCGGTGCGGCTGCCCACGCGACGAGGCCGGCGACGAGGCCCAGCAAAATCCGCGGTGCCTTCAAGGCCTCGTCTCCGGCTTGCCCGGCTGCGACGCCGACGCGACCGCACCCGCCTGCGCGGGACATCGCGCCCAGCTGCCGCAGGCGCGCGTCCTCGAATCCGCTCGACTTCAGCCAGTCGCGGACCGGCTGGGCGGCGCCGGCATCCTTCGCCGCGATGGCCGCCTCGAGCAGCACCCGGGCATCGCGCGGTTCGCGCTGTTCCCGGTAGTTGGCGGCCGCCACGGCGAGCGCCGCGGTCGCATTGCCGGCCAGGTGCAGCTGGAACCGCGCCTCTTCGGCCCGGTGGGTCGTGTCGCCGCGCGCCTTCGCCGCGGCGAACCGGTCCGCCAGCGCCTGCACTTGCGCCTTGGCGGCAGGCAGCTTGAGCGCGGTCCCGGCGATCGCGAGGCGCAGCAGCAGGCCATCGGACGCCTCCCAGCCGGACAAGGCCTTGACCACGTCCGCCGGGCGCCGCTGGTCCAGCAGGAAATCGCCCCAGGCGGCGAGCAGGTAGCCATCCTCGATGCCCAGCGCCAGCGCGGCACGGAAGTGCCTTTCCGCCGCTTCCGGCTGTCCGCGCCAGGCCGCCACCTCGCCCAGTCGGGTGAGAAGCCACAGTCGATTGTCGGCATCGCGGGTCCCGTCCAGGGCGCGCTGCAGGGTGGCGTAGCCGGCTTCCATCTGCCCACTGTAGGCGAGGAGCAGGCCGGCGCAGCCCGCTTGGAGCGTCGGGCGGTCCAGTGCCTGGAGGGCATCGCATTCGGTCCTCGCCGCCGCGTAGTCGGCCCGGACCAGGTGGATGGCGCCACGCCAGGCGTGGGCGGAGGCGAATTGCGGGTCGGCCTCGAGTGCGCCGGCGAAATCCGCCAGCGCCCCGTCGAAATCGTGCCGGTACTGGCGCAACTTGCCGAGGATCGCCCGCACTACCGCGGCACGGCTGCCGGCAAACGGGGCCATGACGGCATCGGCGTAGCCGATGAAACGCGGGTCGCCGCGGGCCATGGCCAGCTCGAAATAGCGACCGGCGAGTTCGGCGGCGGGCAGGGGATCGTCGCCGGCCGCCCGGGCGACGGCAGCCCGAAGTCCGGCCAATTCGCGGGCCGTGGCATCCCCGGGCCGCATCGGCAGGCGTTGCAGCACCTCGGCCGGGTCGGCCGGAAGGCGCGGCGCCGCCCTCACGGCGGTGGAGGCCAGGCCGGCCCCCGTTCCGGCCAGAACGGCCAGCACCGGTACCAAAACCGCAACAACCTTAGAAAACAGGAGGGTTAAACCGGTGACTTTTGGACATTCTTCCCCTAGACTCCTTCGCGCATTCGAAAAAAACCAGCTATTTCTCCAACCAGAACCCGGGAGTCTATACATGAACAAGTTCGTTTCGATGTTGGTCGCCACCGCTTTCGCCACCGCTTCCGTCGGCGCCTTCGCCGCGGCCCATGGCGGCGCCATGAGCGATGCGGACAAGGCCAAGAAGATGGAAGCCTGCAAGAAGATGGACGCCAAGGCCGACGACAAGATGAAGGCCGAGTGCAAGAAGATGATGGAAGGGCGAAGATGGACAAGAAGAAGTAATCGCGCTTCCCGCGCCGGTTCGTTCCGGCACGAAGCTTCAGGAAAAATCGGGCCTCGTGCCCGATTTTTTTTGCCGGCCGCCGGCCGAGGCTAGAATGGCGCGGTCGCGGTCTCGAGAGACCGCCCCCATGGCCGGGCGCCAGCCCGGATTCGCCGCTTGGAACCTCCCCGCGCATCGGGCGCATCGGCCGCACTCCGCCTCGACAAATGGCTCTGGGCGGCGCGCTTCTTCAAGACACGCGGGCTCGCCGCCGAGGCCATCGGCGCCGGTCGCGTGAGCGTGAATGGCGAGCGCGCGAAGGCCGCCAAATCCGTGAAGCCCGGCGACACGCTCGAGATCCGGCGCCCGCCCTACGAGCAGTCCGTGAAGGTCATCGCCATTTCGGACAAGCGCGGCAACGCGACGGCGGCCCGCGCGCTCTATGAGGAAACGCCGGAAAGCCGCGCGAAGCGCGAAGCGGTGTCCGCGGAGTTGAAGGCGATGCCGCCGCCCGTCTTCAAGGGCCGTCCCACCAAGCGCGATCGCCGCGCACTCGAGAAATTCCAGCGCCACCAGGAGGACTGACATGACGACGAAATGGATTGCCGCCGCCGCCCTCGCCTTCGCCATCCCGGCCCTCGCCCATCACGGCTGGAGCGAATACGACCAGAGCCGGTCGCTCACCCTGACCGGCAAGATCGTCGAGACGGGCTACGAGCACCCGCACGGCCACGTGAAGCTCGAGACGCCCGGCAAGACCTGGCTCGTGGTGCTGGCGCCGCCCTCGCGCATGCAGAACCGCGGCCTCGCACCCGGGGCGATCGCCAAGGGGCAGGCGGTGACCGTGGTCGCCTACGCGAACAAGAGCAAGCCGGAAGAAGCGCGCGCCGAACGCATCACCGCCGGCGGCAAGACGGTCGAGCTGCGCTAGCCCGTGACGCCCGCCAACCCGGTCGAGGCCCTGCCCTTCGCGCGCGCGATGCGCGAATCGCTGTGGATGTACCCGATCGTGGAGGTGATCCACATCGTCGGCTTCGTGATCCTCGTGGGTTCGGTGCTGATGTTCGACCTGCGCATCCTCGGGCTCAACAAGCAGATCTCCGTGCGCGCCCTCGCCCGCCACCTGCTGCCGTGGAGCTGGGCCGCGCTGATCCTCATCGTGCCCACGGGCTTCCTCATGTTCACGGCGCACGCCAACGACTTCCTGGGCAACAAGGCCTTCCAGCTCAAGATGGCCTTGCTCATGACGGCGGGCATCAACGCGATCGCGTTCCACACGGGGCCGTACCAGACGGTGAAGACGTGGGACACGGGCGTACCCGCGCCGCTCGTCGCGAAGGCGTCGGTGGCCGCGTCGATGGTCCTTTGGCTCGCCGTCATCACCTGCGGGCGATTCCTCGCCTACACCTGAGCGCCGTGCGCCTCGCCCGCCTGCCCGCCCTCCCCCCCCCGCCCCCCGGGGGGGGGGGGCGGGGGGGGGGGGGGGGGGGCCGGGGGGCGCGGGGGGGGGGGGGGGGGGGGGGGCGGGGGGCGGGGGGCCCCGGGGCCCGGGGCGGCCGGGGGGCGGGGGGGGGGGGGGCGGCCGACCGGCGCCCGGCGGTTGCTGGTGAAGCTCGCCGCCGCGCTCCTGGTGGGCGTGCCCATCACCCTCATCCCGGCGTTCTTCCTGGCGTGGGGATTCTTCGCCGGGATCGAGGGCCTCTTCGCGCCGCCGCAGGTGCGCGCGGTGGAGGCCGGGGCCCTGACGCTGATGTGGAGCCTGGCCGGCATCCTGGGCATCCTCGGCTTCTGGGCCTGGATCTTCCTCGCCCGCAATGCCCGGCAGAAGGTGCGCAACCTGATCGCGGTGACGCTCGCGACCGGACTCGCCTCGCTGCTGTCCGCGGGCCTTCACGGCCAAGGCACGGAAGGCATCCTCTTCCTCGCCGGCGGCCTCGTCGCCCTCGGCTTGCCGATGCTGCTCCTGCTGAATCCCCGCCTGTCCTGGAACCCCGATCGACCGGACCTCCCATGAAGACATTCCTCGCCACCCTGATGCTGTGCTTCGCACCCCTCGCCCCGGCGTCCAGCCCGATGGCCGTGCGCGTGCTCGACTGGATGCTCCCCGTGCCCGCGAACTGGACGCCGCAGGTGCCCTCGAGCGACATGAGGCTCGCCCAGTTCACCATCCGCAGCGAAGGCGGCAATGCCGACGCCGCGGTCTTCTACTTCGGCCAGGGCAGCGGCGGATCGGTGGAAGAGAACACGAAGCGGTGGGCTTCCCAGTTCCTGGACGCGGCCGGCAAGCCCGCGACGCCGAAGCTGGAAAAGGGCGCCTCCGGCGGCATGCCCGTCACCTGGGTCGCGCTCGACGGCCGGTACGCGCGCGGCGTCGGCTCCGGGCCCCAGGGCGAATCGAAGGCGAAGCAATCCCTTCGCGTCGCGGTGATCGAGACCGATCGCGGCAACCTCTTCTTCCAGCTCTGGGGCGACGAGGCGGCCATCGCGAAGCAGTACCCCCTGATGAAGATGATCGTCGGCCAGATGAAGCGCGGGCCCTGACCATGGCGAGCCCCTTCGTTCGCCTCGCCCCGCTCGGCCCGCCCCCTTGGGAAACGCCGAACCCGTTTCTCTTCTGCGTCCACCACCTCGACTTCTATCCGAAGGGCGACGGCCGCCTCGGCCCCGCCGCCTCGCTCGCCGGCCGAACCATCGGCCAGGATTTCGCGGGCAAGGACGGATGGAGCCTGTACCACGGGGCGACGGTGCCGGGCTTTCCTCAGCATCCGCACCGCGGCTTCGAGACGGTGACGGTGGTGCGCCGCGGCCTCGTCGACCATTCCGATTCACTCGGCGCGCAGGCGCGCTACGGGGAAGGCGACGTGCAGTGGCTCACGGCGGGCGCCGGCATCCAGCACGCGGAGATGTTTCCGCTGGTGCACGAGGACCGCGAGAACACGCTCGAGCTCTTCCAGATCTGGCTCAACCTGCCGGCCGCGGACAAGATGGCGCCCCCGTATTTCGCGATGTTCTGGGCCGACACGGTGCCGCTCGCGCGACCCGCGGCCGGCGTCGAGGTCACGGTCGTCGCCGGCGCGCTGGGCGACGTGCGCCCTCCCGCACCGCCGCCGCACTCGTACGCCTCGCGGCCGGAAAGCGACGTCGCCATCTGGACGATCCGGATGGAGGCCGGCGCCACGTGGACGATGCCGCCGGCCGCGCGGCTCGAACCGCTTCCTGTACTTCTTCGCCGGAAGGAACCTGCGGATCGCGGGCGAGGCGATCGCCCGGCCGACGCTCGTCGTCGCGGATCCCGAAGCGCCCCTCCTCCTGGAGGCCGCGGATGCGCCGGTCGAACTCCTCGTGCTCCAGGGCAAGCCCCTCGCCGAGCCCGTCGCGCAGTACGGGCCGTTCGTCATGAACACGCGCGCGGAACTGCAGCAGGCATTCGCGGACTACCAGCGGACGCAGTTCGGCGGGTGGCCCTGGGGCGATCCGGCCCCGGTGAACGGTTCGCAGGGGCGGTTCGCCCGCCGGCCGGACGGGGCCGTGGAGCGGCCCCAGGCGCCGGCGCCCGGCGGGCGAGGGCCCCAAAGCGCCCTCGCCGGCGCTCGCCGGCATGCTCTCGTCCCGGCCATCGCGATGCAGTTCACGCCGGAACGATACTCGAGGCCGGCCCCCCGCAATCGATCCCCGGTCGCCATGCCGCCTTCTACCGCGACACGTCCCTGCCGCCCGGCGTAATCGACCTCTACGAGGCCGGCATCCTCTTCCGGGACCCCACGCTCTGCGACGCCACCTACAAGTTCGGCGGCTTCGCCGCGCCGCACCGGTACCTGATCATTTCCGCCGACGCCACCTGTCTCGACCGCGTCGCCCCGGGACCCGAGTGGGGGCTGTGCGTGTGGTTGCCCGGGCGCATCTTCAAGGTGATCGGCGTTCACCGCGGGGAAGAGCACTCGCAGACGACCCTGCTCGAGATACCGGAAAGCGATGCGCGAATCGTTCACCACCGCGCGGCGCTCGGCGATGGAAGAGCACTTCGCCGCGCAAGCCGCCGGGCAGTTCGACGCGGCCCACGAGGCTCCGGTGCTGCCGGTGCACGCGAACCGCGCCTGGCTGGACCGGCTCACCTACCCGCTGGGCGTGAACGACCGGGGCCGGTTCTTCGAGGCCTGGCGGCATCGCGTCGCGATCGAATGACGATCGGCCTCGTGCTCATGGGCGCGCTCGCGCTCGCGGCGCTGGACCTACCGGCGCTCTGGGACTTTTCCCAGCCGGCCGCCAGCGAGCGGCGTTTCCGCCAGGCGCTCGCCACGGCAACCGGCGACGACGCGCTCGTGCTCCGGACGCAGATCGCCCGCACCCACGGCATGCGCGGGGACTTCGACGAGGCCCGGTCCCTCCTCGCGCAAGTCGAGGCCGAAGCTGAAGGACGCCGGCCCCGAACCGAGAATCCGCTACGAACTGGAGATGGGCCGCACGTTCGCCTCGGCCACCCACCCGCCCGCGTCGCGGACGCCGGAAGCAAACGCGCGCGCGCGAAGGCATTTCGAGGCCGCCCTCGCCCTCGCTCGCCCGTCGAAGAAGGACGGACTCGCCATCGACGCCATCCACATGATGGCCTTCATCGACACGGCTCCCGCGGACCAGGAAAGGTGGGCGCGCGAGGCCCTCGCCGTCGTCGAAGCGTCCGACCAGCCTGCCGCGACGCGCTGGGAAGCCTCGATCCGCAACAACCTCGGGTACGCGCTTCACCAGCAGGGTCGCTACGCGGAGGCGCTCATGCAGTTCCGCGAGGCGCTCGCGATCCGCGAACGCGGCACCAATGCGACCGCCACGCGCACCGCCCGCTGGATGGTGGCGTGGACCCTGCGCGCCCTGGGCCGCACGGACGAGGCGCTCGGGATCCAGCTTCGCCTCGAACGCGAAAGCGACGCGGCCGGCGAGCCCGACCCCCACGTCTTCGACGAACTGGCGCTCCTCTACCGGACGAAGGGCGACGAGGAAAGGGCAACGCACTACGCGGACCGTAAGCGGAGCCCGGGCGGGCCGCCCCGCCGGGCCGACGTCGCGGGGGGCTGGATCGTGCCCGGAGCGTTGTGCGCGAATGCGGAAATTCCGTAGGATGGCGCAAGCCGATGAACGCCGACCGCCATCGCCGCATGAGGACCCTGGTCTTCGGTACGCTCAGCACCGTCGTCGGGGCCGCGACGGCCATCGGCGCCGTGCTGCTCGCCCTGCGCCTGCGCGACGGCGAAGGGATCGACCTGCTCGCCCATCCGCGCTTCGCCTTCACCGCCTGGATCTTTCCGGCCTACGCCGCGGTGCTGCTCGCCATCGGCTATTCGTTGCTCCGGCACGGCCGCCTCGCCCGCGGGCACCTGGCCGCCGTCGGCACCGTGATCGTCGCCACCACGGCCTCGGAACTGATCGTGGGCGACGCCTTCCGCGCCGTCGCGCACCTGGTGCTCGGCGCCATCGTGGTGTGGCAGCTTCGCGACTTCCTGCCGGGTCGCGAGTAGCCCGCTAGAATCCCGGGCATGCCGACCCTCGCCATCCGCCCCCTCACGCCCGAGCGCTGGCCGGACCTCGAGGCCGTCTTCATGGCGCGGGGCTGCTCGGTCGCGCGGGGCTGCTGGTGCATGTTCTACCGGGAGACGGGCGCATTCATCCTGCCCGGCGGCAAGCAGCCCGTGCAGGCGCGCAAGCAGTCGCTTCGCGACCTCGTGACGCGGGGCCCGGCGCCCGGCCTCATCGCCTACCTCGGAAAGAGGCCCGTCGGCTGGGTGACGCTCGGGCCGCGCGAAGATTTCAGGCGGCTGGCGAGATCGCGCGCCATGAAGGCCGTGGACGACAAGCCCGTCTGGTCCATCGTCTGCTTCGTGGTGCCCTCGGAATTCCGCGGCCAGGGTGTCGCGACGGCCTTGCTCGAGGGCGCGGTGGCTTACGCGAAGAAGCAGGGCGCCACCCTCGTGGAGGCTTACCCGAAGGAACCCGAAGGCAAGGTGGCCGACGATTCGCTGTGGTTCGGCAAGAAGTCGATGTACGACAAGGCCGGCTTCGCCGAGGTGGCCCGGCACGTGCCCGACCGCCCGGTGATGAGAAAAGCCCTGCGCCAGTCGCCCGCGCGGAAGAAGGCCGCCGCCCGGCGTCCGCCATGATCCGATCCCTCGCGACCCTCCTCGCGGCCGCCGCCACGCTCGCGTCCGGCGCCGCGCCGGCCGCCGACTCGCTCGCCGGCATGTGGTCCGCCACCACGCGCACGCGCGGCGGACTCGCCGCCCAGTGGGTCTTCGCGCCCAACGGCGTCGCCACGCGCACCTTCGGCGCCCTCGTCGACTACCGCTACGGCATCCAGGGCGCGCGCCTGAGCCTCACCGAGCTCGACGAGAACCACGCGCCCACGAGCAAGGTCACCACGCAGGACTTCACGCTGCTGGGCGACACGCTCACCATGAACCCCACGAAGCCCGAAGGCCGGCAGCTCATGAAGCGCGTGGGCCAGCCCTTCCCGGGCACGCATCCCATCGTGGGCGAATGGTCCTTCAAGCACTACTCGGGCGGCATGGCGTACATGCGCTTCGGGAGGACGGGCCTCGTGCAGCTGGCCGTGCCCTTCGAATCGGCCGCGGGCACCTGGGCATCGGAAGGCGCGAAGCTCACGACGCAGCTGAAGGACCGCAAGCCCGTCTCGGGCCCGTGGCGGATCGAGAAGGGCTACCTGCATTTCCGGGAAGACGGCCAAAAGGACGGCCGCTACCGTCCGTTCGACTACTGATCGCGCGGAAGAGAAACCGTCACACGGGCGTCCGGCCGGCCCGCTACCATCGTTTCGCCCTCCCTCCCCGCCCGAAAGGATGACGACATGGCCCGCAACCCCGTCGGTTGGTTCGAGATCTACGTGCAGGACATGGAACGCGCCACCGATTTCTACCAGAAGGTGCTCGGCGTGAAGCTCGACAAGCTGCCGGGCGTCGACCTCGAGATGAACGCCTTCCCGATGAACGCCGAGATGTACGGCGCCTCCGGCGCCCTCGTACGCATGGAGGGCATCCCCTCCGGCGGCAACAGCACGCTCGTCTATTTCTCGTGCGACGACTGCGCGACGGAAGAAGCCCGCGTCGTGCCCGCCGGGGGCCGGATCATGCGCGAGCGCTTCTCCATCGGCCAGTACGGCTTCTGCGCGCTCGCCTTCGACACCGAGGGAAATCTCTTCGGCCTGCATTCGATGAAGTGAATCCCGCCCCGACGATCGCACTGCGCGAGGCCACGGCCGCCGATGCGGCGGCCCTTGCCGGACTGCACGCGCAGAGCTGGCGCGGCTTCTATCGCGGGATGATGAGCGACGCGTACCTCGACGGCGACATCGGCGCCGAGCGGGCCGCGTTCTGGGCGAACGCCCTCGCTTCGCCGCCGCCGGGGCAGGCCGTGATCGTGGCGGAGTCGGACGGCGCGCTCGCCGGTTTCGTGCACCTGCACGCCGATCACGACCCGACCTGGGGCAGCTACGTCCACGCGCTGCACGTGGCCGCCGCTTTCCAGGGCCGCGGCATCGGCGCGCGGCTGATGGATGCGGTGGGCGAATGGTGCGAGCGCCACGGGACACGCGGCGGCGTCTGGCTGTGGGTGCTGGAACCCAACGCGCCCGCGCGCGCCTTCTACGAGCGCATCGGCGCGCGCAACGCGGAGCGCGACGTGTGGGAGGCCCCCGACGGCGGCCGCGTGCCGAAGTTCCGGTACGCCTGGCCGAGCCCGCAGGCCCTGCGCGCGGGGGCCGGACAGGCGACGGGAACGCCGACGTGACCGGGCCCGCGAGCCGGGTCGCCTCGCCATCGCCCTGGCCGGGGCGGCGACGCTCGCGGTTGCCGCCGACCGCGAGCACTCGATCGAATCGGGCGAGGCTGCCCGGCACTACCGCGTCCACATTCCCGCAGGCGCCGACGGTGCCACGCTGCCCGTCGTCGTGATGCTCCACGGCGGCGGCGGCACCGGCAAGGCGGCAGCCTGGGAAACGGGCTGGAACGACAAGGCCGACCGCGAACGCTTTCTCGCGGTGTACCCCGATGCGCTCGCGCCGGACCGCAGGCGCGAGAGCCACTTCAGCCGCAACCCGCAGCTCTGGAACGACGGCTCGGAGCGCTTCTACCCGGGGCAGGCGGCGCCGGACGACGTGGCCTTTCTCGACACCCTGCTGGACGACCTCGCCGCCCGTTACGCCGTGGATTCGCGGCGCGTCTATGTCGCCGGGTTCTCCAACGGCGCCTCGATGGCCTTTCTCTGGGGCGCGCGATCGGCGAAGCGAATCGCCGCCATCGCTCCCGTGGCCGGGGCGGCCTGGCAGGAGCCCGGCGTCCTCGATCGGCCCGTGCCCATGCTCTACATCACGGGCGATGCCGACCCGCTCAACCTCATCGGCGGCGGCGTGCCCCGGCTCGCGAGCGGTCAATCGGACAAGGTCCGCGCAAAGCCCAAGCCCCCGGTGCGCGAGACGATCGCCAAATGGGTCCGCGCGAACGGCTGCGAAGCCTCGAGGCCGCACGTGTCGGAAGCGAACGGGGTTCGCACCGAATCCTGGGGCCCGTGCAAGGACGATTCGGAAGTGGCATTCGTGAAGGTGGCGGGCCTGGGCCACACGTGGGCGGGCGGCAGGAGCCTGCTGCCCGAGTCGATGGTGGGCCCGCGGACGGACCGGCTCCTGGCGACCGACGTCATCTGGGATTTTTTCTCGCGACACGCGTTGAAGTGATCCCGTCTCCCGGCGGCGGCGAGCCGTGTCCGGTGAAAGTTGCTAGCATCGGGTGTCCCCCGCCTCGCTTGCCGCCACGCGCCATGTCGCCGATCCGCCTGCTCCCCCTCGCCGCCCTCATCCTGCTTGCCATCCTCGTCGCCGGTTGCGGCAAGTCGAAGAGCGCGGTGCAGCTGCCGGCCGAGCTGAAGGCCGTGCAATGCCCGCCGGGCCGGGCCGAGAGCGCGGCCGGCGCCTTCGCGGACGCCCGCGTCACCTTCCTGTGCATCCCGAAGGAACTCGCCGACAAGCCCCACCTGCTGCGCTGCGATCTCGAGAGCAGCCCCATGGTCTGCGAGGACGCCGGTTCGTTCGTGTTCTCGCGCTCGGAGGCGGGCAAGGTCGTTTCCGGCATCCCGCGCGACGGCGCCGACCTGCTGCGCAGCACGCGGCTCACGGTCAATTTCCGCAAGGACCCGCCGCGCCAGGCCACCTTCGAGGAAGCCGAGACCGACTGGAAGTTCCTCACGGACGAAGGCAAGCGCCACCTGGGCGCCGGTTTCACGCTGGTGAAAGGCACGCTCTGCGACCGGAACGCTTCCGTGCTCGACAGCGGCATCTGCAACCTCGAGGCGCAGACGGCATCCCTCTACTGGCACGTCGCCATCGAGATCCGCCGCCCGCGCGGCGAGCGCATCGAGGAGAGCGAATACCGCGAGGCGCTGGCCTTCTGGCTCCCCTTCCTCGGCAAGCTCGTCGTCGATCCCGCCCCCAAGTAAGGAGCATCCCCCCCTTGAAGAAGATCCTCGCCTTCGCCGCCACCCTCGGATTCGCCCTGGCGGCGAACGCCCTCTCGCCGGTCGTGACGCTTCCCGGCCGCGTCACGATCTTCGAGAACGTGCGCATCTTCGACGGCAAGTCGGCGCAGCTATCGCCGCCGCGCCACGTGCTCGTCGTGGACAACCGCATCCGCGGCATTTCCGCGACGCCGCTCGCCCCGTCCACCGAGTCGCCCCCGATCCGGATCGCCGGCGGCGGGCGCACGCTCATGCCCGGCCTCATCGACGCGCACACGCACGTCATGTTCGCCACCGTGCCGCAGCTCGCCGTGCTGACGGCCGAGATCGGCTACGTGCACGTCGCCGCCGCACGCGGCGCCGAGGACACCCTGATGCGCGGCTTCACGAGCGTGCGCGACCTGGGCGGCCCGTCGCTGGGCCTGAAGCGCGCCATCGACCAGGGCCTCGTGAAGGGGCCGCGCATCTGGTCCTCGGGCGCCTTCGTCTCGCAAAGCGGCGGCCATGGCGACTTCCGCCTGCCCACGGACCTGCCCGCCCGCCCCGACGACTTCAGCTACAGCGAACGCGTGGGCGCGGTGGCGATCGCGGACAGCGCCGACCTCGTGCGAAAGCGCGTGCGCGAGCAGCTGGCCCTGGGCGCTTCCCAGATCAAGCTCATGGCCGGAGGGGGCGTCGCCTCGTTCTTCGACCCGCTCGATGTCACCCAGTACACCGTCGAGGAGCTGCGCGCGGCCGTGGAGGCCGCGGAGAACTGGGGCACCTACGTCACGGTGCACGCGTACACGCCGCGCGCCGTGCGCCAGGCCCTCGAGGCGGGCGTGAAGTGCATCGACCACGGCCAGCTTCTCGACGAGGCCACGGTGAAGCTCATGGCCGAGAAGGGCGTGTGGTGGAGCCTGCAGCCCTTCCTCGACGATCGCCCCTCGCCCTATCCCGAGGGCTCGCCCAACCGCGTGAAGCAGCTCGAGATGTTCAAAGGCACCGACAACGCGTACGCCCTCGCGAAGAAGTACAAGGTGAAGACGGCCTGGGGCACCGACACGCTCTTCGATTCGTCCGTGGCGGCCCTCCAGGGCCAGATCCTCGCCAAGATGGTCCGCTGGTACACGCCGGCGGAAGTGCTGCGCATGGCGACGGCGGATAATGGGGAACTGCTGGCGCTTTCCGGTCCGCGCGTGCCCTATCCCGGCAAGCTGGGCGTCGTGGAGGAAGGCGCGCTCGCGGACCTGCTGCTCGTCGACGGGGACCCGATCGCGAACCTCGGGCTCGTCGAGGATCCGGCGAAGAATTTCCTCGTCATCATGAAGGACGGCAAGGTGTACAAGAACACGGTGAAATGACATGACCACGATCGCACTCGCCCACGTCAACCTGCGCGCCGGCCGCGAGGCCGTCGAATCCCTGCGCGCCTTCTACTGCGACGTCCTCGGCCTCACGGTGGGGGCGCGTCCGAACTTCGCGCTCTCCGGCTACTGGCTCTACGCCGGCGAGCGCGACGTGATCCACCTCGTCATCGACGACGAAGCGGTTTCGCGCAACTCCGGGGAATCCACCTTCCACCACACGGCGTACGAATGCGAGGACCGGCCGGCCTTCGAGAAACGCATCGCCGAACGTCGCATCCCGCACCACGCGGCGCAGGTGCCGGGGCGCCCCATCGTGCAGATCTTCCTGCAGGACCCCGCGGGCAACGGCGTGGAGCTCACCTTCCGCGAAGGCTAGCGCGGCGCGCGCTTCAGAACTTTTCGAGCACGGCGCCCGCGTCGATCTCGCCGCGCGCCTTCGGCGGCCCGGCCATCGAGCCGGCCGTGATCCAACCGACCAGCTCCTCGCCCTCGCGGCAATGGGCGGCCACGATGGCCGGATCGCGGGCGCGCGCGCCGGCCACGACCTTCGCGCCGTATCCCATGAAATGCAGGGCGTTCACCGCGTTCGCGAGGGCGCCGCCCACGGCCATCCACTGCTCGTGGGGCGGCACGATCTCGTCGTGGGGATCGATGCGCGCGATGACGGCGATGACCACCGGCGCCTGCATCGCCTTCTCGCGCTCGAAGTCGAGGTCGCGGCCTTCCTTGCCGTGGCGGCGGCCGTAGTCGACGAAGAGATCGGCCAGCCGGGCGAGCCCCTCGCCTCGCGCCACGACGAACCGCCAGGGGATGCGCTTCTCGTGATCGGGCGCGCGCAGCGCGGCCATGGCCACCTGCCAGAGCTCCTCGTCGGAGGGACCGGGCTCCCCGAGGTGCTTCGCGCTCACGGAATAGCGCTGGAGCAGGCGCCGAAGCGCGCCGCGGCCCGCGGGCGTCGCCCCCGGAACCGCGAGTCCTTCTCCGTCGTCCTCGACCGGCATCGTCGGCGCTCGGCTATTTCGGGTCGTAGTGGCAGGACTTCTGCACGCCCGGCACCGGGTCGCCGCCGAACTTCTCGGTGGTGCACGCGATGCCGTCGCGCGCCGTGCGATAGAACACCTTGCCGCTGGCGCCGTAGGACACCTTGCGGGTGCCCGAGAACTTGCAGAACTGGCCTTCGCGCGCGCAAGGCGCCCACGTGCCGTCGAGACGCGAGACGGGCGCCTGGCCCTGCGCCACCTTCACGCGGCAGCCTTTCTGCTTGCCCGGGGCCGGATCCCCGAACGCGGCGTTGCTGCACTTCACGCCGTTCACGAACACCTTGGTGACCCACTTGCCCTCCACGCCGTAGGCCACCTCGCGCCGGCCGTCGAAGGCGCAGAAGCCGTCCTCCCGCGCGCAGGGCGTCCATTGCGTCGCCGCGGCCTGCGCGCCGCCGGAGACGCGGATCTGGCAGGACTTCTTCACGCCCGGCGCGGGATCGCCGAACCGCTCGGCCGTGCACGCGACGCCGTTCTCGTACACGCGGGTGTTCCAGGCCTTGCCGGCGCCGAAGGACACCTCGTGCCGGCCGTTGAACTTGCAGACGCCGCCTTCCTGCGCGCACACGGCCCAGTCGGCCAGGGCGCCGGTGCTGGCGAGAAGGAGGGTCAGTGCCGTGAGGATCCGGATGGGTTTCATGCGCTCGGGCCTTTCGTTATTTTAAGTTGTGATGGGGGGCGCCGTGCCGGTCACCGGGGCGGGCCCGCGGACGCGGCGGGCAGCACCTTCACGCCGACGACGACCGGAACCTTCCTCGTCTTGCGGCAATCGGGATCGCCCTGGCATTCCTCGGACTGCACGTTCGCGAGACGGTACGTGAGCGCCAGGCGGCGGCCCGCGAGTTGCCGCTCCTGCGCGCACAGCTCGAAGTCGCCCAGTTCCATGAACGCCGCGCCGCGATCGTCCGTGAAATGCAGGTAGCACGCGATGTCGCCGTTCTCCATGCTCACGAGCGTGCCGGAAGTCCGCTTCGACTGGCCGCCGATCCTGACGGTTGCGGGCGGCGACGAGGGCGGCGCAGCGACGGCCCATTTCGCGCGGATGGCCGGCACGTAGGCGGCCAGCTCGTCGAGGCGCGCGTTCGCCTCGCGCGAGAAGTCCGGATCGCCCTTCGGGATGGGCGCCGCCTCGCGGCCGCCCAGCCACTTGAACATCCGGCCGTCGTCGAAATACTGGCGATGCTCGACACGCGTGACCTGCCGCGCGCCTTCCCAGCCCTTGACGGCCGTGTAGGCGAAGACGAACTGCTGGTCCTTGCGGAAGTAGTACTCGACGACGACGTCGCCGGAATCGTCCCGGGCGACGGACTCGATCTTGCGCAGCACGCCGCCATCGGACCAGGCGCGAATCGCGTTGTCGTACGCGACGCCGGGGCGCCGCACGGCGAGGCGCGTCTCGGCAAGGGACGCGAGAGCGCCGTTCACTTCGGCGAAAACCCCGCGGGCGCCCGCGGTGTCGGCTTGCGCGAAAGCGCCGCCGGGAGCGAAAAGGGCGACCAGGACGAGTCCCACGGCGAGGACCCGCGCGGCGCGTGCGACGGAGGGGTTCATCTTCGAAGGGTCTCCCTGACCCGATCTTTCGCGGCAAGGTAGCACAGGCCTCGCGGACCCATGCAATACGCCTGTAGCGAGGGCGCGTGCCTAGCGCAGCGCGATGCGTCCCACGACCTTGAGGCCGCAGCATCCGTCGGGACGCACGACGACGATCTCGCCCTGCCCGACCGCCTGGTGGGTGAGCGCCTGGATGTTCACGTGGTGCGTGACCATCACGATGGTGCCCTTGGGCTTGCGGGTCGAATACGTGCCGACGCGGTTCCTCACGCGCTCGGTGAGCTTCGGCTCGCTCGCGCGATCGTCGAAGAAGCTCGCGAGCGCGTCCCAATCGTCGGCCTGGCCGAAGGCGAGCGTCGCCGTGTCGCGGCAGCGGCACCAGGGGCTGGTGTAGACCTTGTCGATGGCGACCCCTTCGGCGCGAAGGCGAACGCCCAGGCGCTTCGCGGCTTCGCGCCCCTGCGCCGACAGGTTGCGCTGCGTGGCGCAGTCGTCGAGGCGGTAGCCGGGCGGGTCGCCCAGGCCCGCTTCCGTGGCCTCGTGACGGATGAAGGCGACGTGCCCGCCCTTCTTCAGCGCGGCCCACGCGGCCGCCTCGTCGGCGAGCGCCGGCGCCGCGAGGCAGGCGAGCGCGAAGGCGAGGAACGCGCCCCGGACCGCGCCCGCCATCAGCCGAGGCGCTTGGTCACCGACGCGAGCAGGTCGCCCAGCTCGCCGCCTTGCGGCACCTGGCCGCCGGGCGTGAGCTTGTCGACGACGTTCGGCAGCAGCTCGGAGAGTTTCGAGGAGAGGTCGCCCTGGTCCATCCCCAGGCTCTGCGCGAGCGAGCCCAGCTTGTCGCTGCCCAGGCCCTGCGAGAGCTGGTCCGCGGAGATGGGCATGTTCTGGCCCGTGGAGACCCAGCTGTCGACGATGCCGCCCAGGCCCTTGTCCTGGAAGGACTGCACGAGACCCGACAGGCCGCCGTGCGCCGGGTCGTTCACGAGCTTGAGCACCATGTCGAGGAGTTCGTTGCCGCTGCCGGAGCCGGCGCCGGACTGGGACAGGGAACCGAGGAGGGAATCGAGCAGGCCCATGGGAGTCTCCGTTCTTTCAGGGGTTGGCGGGGGCCGACTGGGGCGGCCGTGCGGTGAAAGGGTACCCGAGCTTCGCGATCTCCGCCCGGACGTACGCCATGGCGGCCGGCACGCGCGCGCGATCGCCGCGCATCGACAGTTCGATCACGCGCGCGCCGCTGCCCTGCCACTGCGGCAGGCTGGAGAGCTTCAGGTCCGCGAAGTCGCGCACGACCGCGTTCATGATCTCGAGGAGGTCGGACTCGCCCGCCTCGCGCACGATGATCGCCTCCTCGTAGGGCAGGCTCGCCTTGAAGAGGTCGCGGTGCTTCGTGTCGAGCGCCCAGCGCATCATCGCGTGGGCCATCTCGGGGAATCCCGGCAGGAAGTAGTGCGTGCCGACCGAAAAGCCCGCGATGCGGTTCACGGGGTTGGGGACGAGGTCCGCGCCCTCGGGGAATTCCGCCATGATCACGCGCCTGGGGTACGCGGCCTCGCCGAAGCGCGCTTCGATCTCCTTCACGGCACCCGGATGCCGCGCCACGGGCCGGCCGAGCGCGGCCGCCGCGCACTGGCGCGTGTGGTCGTCCGGCGTGGCCCCGATGCCGCCGAAGGAAAAGACGACGTCCTGCGTGGCGAAGGTGCGCGCGAGCGTGGCCGTGATGCGCGCCGGGTCGTCGCCGAGGTATTCGGCCCAGGCGAGCTCGATGCCGCGCTCGCCCAGGATCTCGATCGCCTTCGCGAGGTGCTTGTCCTGCCGCTTGCCGGACAGGATCTCGTCGCCGATGATGAGGAGCCCGACCGCCACCTACGGATACTTCACGGCCGGGTTGAGCGAGTACACGCCCGTGATGGCGGCCTGCGCGAGCACGTGGCCCTGCATCGCCTCTCGCGCCTGCGGGCCCGTGAAGGCGCCGTCCACCGCGAGCTTCGCGACATCCAGCGCGTACACGGTGAAGACGTAGTGGTGCGGGATCTCGTCGTTCCACGGGGGGCAGGGGCCGTCGTAGCCGAAGTACTGGCCGCCCATGTCCTTGTCGCCCGCGAACCAGCCGGTGTAGTCGTTGATGCCCTGCCGGGCGCCGTGCGCGGCCGCGGGGCCGGGCTTGCCCTTCGCCGTGACGCCGGAGGCGAACTCGCCCTCGGCGAGGCTCGTCACGGAGGCGGGCAGGTCGACGAGGACCCAGTGGAAGAAATCGACGCGCGGCAGGGACTTCGGGACGACGCGGCCTTCCTGGTTCACGTCGTCGCCGCGGCTGGGCACGTCCGGGTCGTGGCAGATGACGGCGAAGGACCGCGTGCCCGCCGGCGCGCCGCCCCACGCGAGCTGCGGGCTGCGGTTGTCGGAAAGCGAGGCGTGCGAGGCGGGGTCGAGCTTGCAGAAGGCGAGGGGCGCGGGGATCGCCCCGCCGTCCTTGAAGCTGGTGCTCGTGACTTGCATGGCGGGATCCGTGGCGATCAGTTGATGACGTTGACGAGCTCGACCTCGAACAGCAGCGTCGCGTTCGGGGGAATGACGCCGCCCGCGCCGCGCTCGCCGTAACCCAGGGACGGCGGGATGACGAGGGTGCGCTTGCCGCCTTCCTTCATGCCGGGGACGCCCTGGTCCCAGCCCTTGATGACCTTGCCCGCGCCGATGATGAAGCCGAAAGGCGCGCCGCCGCGATCGTAGGAGGAGTCGAACTTCTTGCCCTTGCCCTCGGGGGCCTTCGGGTCGTAGAGCCAGCCGTTGTACTGCATGTTCACGGCCTTGCCGCTCTCCGCCGTCTTGCCGGCGCCTTCCTTCGTGTCCTTCTTGATGAGTTCCTTCACCTCCGCCGGCAGCGGGGCGCCGCCGCCGGACTGGGCGAAGGCGGGCACGACGGCGAGGACGAGGGCGGTGACGAGGGCGAATCGCTTCAAGGGATTTCCTTTCGGTTCGTGGGGCGAGTGTAAGGGGGGATGCGCGAGTGCCGGCATGGGACTATCGGCCGCGGGCCACGCCTTCGCGGCGGGGGTCGGCGCCGGCTTGCCAGCCGGCCTTCGTGCGGCGGATGCCGGCGAGGCCGCTGGTCATGTCGATGGCGCGAACGTCGTGACCCATGGCCTTCAGAGCCGCGATCGTCCCTTCGAGTTCCGTGCCTTTCTCGACCTCGGTGGCGCCGCCCCGGCTGCCGCGGTTCGGCAGGTCGATGGCGGCCTGCATGTCGAGCTTCCAGTCGAGCGTCGCGACGAGCGTCTTGGCGACGTAGCCGATGATGAGGCTGCCGCCCGGGCTGCCGAGCACCTGGTCCAGGCGGCCGGTCTTCGCGTCCGTGACGACGAACGGCGCCATGGAACTCCGCGGCCGCTTGCCCGGCGCGATGGCGTTGGCCGTGAGGCGGCCCTCGGCCAGCGGCTCGAAGTTGAAGTCCGTGAGCTGGTTGTTGAGCAGGAACCCGCGCACCATCTGGCGCGAGCCGAAGTAGTACTCGATGGACGTGGTCATCGAGACCGCGTTGCCCGCGCGGTCCACCGCCACGATGTGGCTCGTGCCCGGCAGCTCCTCGCGATCGTCATCGGCGAACGCCACCTTCAGGCCCGCGGGCGTGCCCGGCCGCGCGCGGCCCATGGCCTTTCCGTCCGCGACGAGCTTCGCCCGGTCGGCGAGGTACGCCTTGTCCACGAGGCCGCGCACCGGGACGTCCACGAAGCGATCGTCGCCCACGTAGCGGTTGCGATCGGCGAAGGCGAGGCGCCCGGCTTCGGCGAAGAGGTGCACCGCCTCGGGCGTGTCCGGCCTCACCTTGGCGAGGTCGCGGCCTTCGAGCACGCCCAGCATCTGCAGCACGGCGATGCCGCCCGAAGACGAAGGCGGCATGCCGCAGAGCCGGTGCGCGCGGTACGCGCCGCACAGCGGCTCCACGTCGCGCACGCGGTAGTCCGCGAGATCCGCGAGGGAGAGCGTCCCGGGATTCACGGGATGCGCGCTTACCGCCTTCACGATGTCCTCGGCGATGTCGCCCGCGTAGAAGGCATCCATGCCCTTCGCGGCGAGCGTGCGCAACGTCTTCGCGTACGCCGGGTTGCGCAGCAGCGTGCCGGCCGGGTGGGCCTGGCCGTCCGCGGTGAAGAAGTAGGCGCGGGCCGCGGCGTTCGCCGCGAGGCTCTTGTCCTTGGCGATCATTCCGTGCACGCGCGGCGAGAGCGGCCAGCCGTTCTCCGCCAGCGCGATGGCCGGCGCGAACAGCGCGGCCCAGGGCAGCTTGCCGTGGCGCGCGTGCATCACCTCGAGCAGCCGCGGCAGCCCCGGGACGCCGACGGCCCGGCCGCCCACGACGGCCTCCTGGAAGGCGAGGGGCTTGCCGTCCTTCAGGAACAGCTCGCGCGTGGCGCCGGCGGGGGCCGTCTCGCGGCCGTCGAGGGCCGTGACCGACTTCGACCTCGCGTCGAAATGCAGGAAATACGCGCCGCCGCCCAGGCCCGAGGCCTGCGGCTCGACCAGGCCCAGGACGAGCTGCGTGGCGATGACGGCATCGACCGCGCTGCCACCGCGGGCGAGGATCGCGGCGCCGGCGTCGGCCGCGAGTGGATTCGCGGCGACGACCATGTACTGCTTCGCGGTGACGAGCTTCTTGGGTGTCCAGCCGCTCGGCGGCTCCGGTTGGGAGGGTCTTTGCTGCGCTGGCGCGGCGAGTGAGGCGGCGGCGAGGAGTGAGGCGAACAAAAGGTTTTGGAACCGCAGATGAACGCAGATGAACGCAGATGACTTTCTCAAGGCATGCATCGTCGGATCAGGTCCGGGTCTCAGGATTCGCCGGGGCATCAGGGAGCAAGGCCCGACTTCGCGACGGGCACGCTCTTCATGAATTCGATGCCCATCTGCGTTCATCTGCGTTCATCTGCGGTTTCGTCGCCTTTCGCCCTACTGAATCCCGCCCAGGCACACGTACTTGATCTCGAGGAAATCATCCACGCCGTACTTCGACCCCTCGCGCCCCAGCCCGGACTGCTTCACCCCGCCGAAAGGCGCCACCTCGTTGGCGAGGACGCCGACGTTCACGCCCACCATCCCCGTCTCCATCCCCTCCGCCACGCGCATCACGCGGCCCACGTCGCGCGCGTAGAAGTAGCCGGCCAGGCCGAATTCCGTGTCGTTGGCGAGCCGGAGCGCCTCCTCCTCCGTCCTGAAGCGGAAGAGCGGCGCGACGGGACCGAAGGTCTCCTCTCGCGCGACCTTCATCTCGGTGGTGACGCCCGTGAGGAGCGTCGGCTCGTAGAACCGGCCGCCCTGCGCGGCGCGCTTGCCGCCCGTCACCACCTTCGCACCCTTCGCGAGGGCGTCGGCCACGTGCTCCTCGACCTTCTTCATGCCCTGCTCGTCGATCAGCGGGCCGATGGTGACGCCCGCCTGCGTCCCCACGCCCACCACGAGCTTCTTCACCCGCTCGGCGAGCTTGGCGGCGAACGCGTCGTAGACGCCGTCCTGCACGTAGATGCGGTTGGCGCACACGCAGGTCTGGCCGGCGTTGCGGTACTTGGAGGCCATGGCGCCGTCGGCGGCCGCGTCGAGGTCCGCGTCGTCGAAGACGATGAACGGCGCGTTGCCGCCCAGCTCGAGCGAAAGCTTCTTGATCGTGTCGGCGCTCTGGCGCATGAGGATGCGGCCCACTTCGGTGGAGCCGGTGAAGGTGACCTTCTTCACGATGGGGTTGGCGCACAGCTCCTTGCCGATGGAAGGCGCGTCGCCGGTGACGATGTTGATGACGCCCTTCGGGAAACCCGCGCGCTCGGCGAGCTCCGCCAGCGCGAGGGCCGAGAAAGGCGTCTGCTCGGCGGGCTTCAACACGAACGTGCAGCCCACGGCGAGGCCGGGCGCCATCTTGCGGGTGATCATCGCGGTGGGGAAGTTCCACGGCGTGATGGCCGCGCACACGCCGATGGGCTGCTTGAGCACCATGAGCCGGCGGTCGTTCGTGGGGCTCGGGATCATGTCGCCGTACGCGCGCTTGCCCTCCTCCGCGAACCACTCGACGAACGAGGCGCCGTAGAGGACCTCGCCCTTGGCTTCCGGCAGGGGCTTGCCTTGCTCCGTGGTGAGGATGAGCGCGAGATCGTCGGCGTTCGCGACGATGAGGTCGTACCACTTGCGCACGATGCGCGAGCGCTCCTTGGCGGGAAGCGCGCGCCAGGCGGGCAGCGCGCGGGCAGCGGCGTCGATGGCCCGGCGCGTCTCGGCCGTCGACATGTCGGGCACGGAGCCGACGACGGAGCCGTCGCCGGGATTGTCGACGTCGAAGCGCTTGCCGGAATCGGCCTCGCACCACGCGCCATCGACGTAGGCGCGGTCGCGGAACAGGGTGGCGTCCTTGACGGCGGGCGCGAAGGTCGTGCGGTCGGGGGCGTTCATGGCGAATCCTCGTGCGAAGAAGAGCGAAAGTATAGCGCCGCCCCTCCATCCGGGCATCGCCTCGGTACCGCCGCGCCGATATCGACGCCCGATCCCGCGCCGCGAGGCGTTCAGCCCCGGGCCGGAACGCCGTAGTGGCGCCGCCAGCGCGAGAACGCGAGACCGCCCGCCAGAATCGACTGCGCGCCCATGACGACGGCGGCCGTCGTGCCGCTCCCGGAAAGGAAGGGGTTCACGAGTTGGGCGACGCTCGCGAGGCCCGCCACCGCGAGCAGGCCCGGGATCACCCACCACAGCAGGGCGAGGTACAGGATCGTCGCGCCCTCGACGCGCCGCGGCTTCGCGGCCGAGGCGAAGAAGACGAGGATCGCGCCGTCGCGGGCCGCGGCGAAGGCGAGCGCCAGCGGCGCCCGGGCGGTGAAATCGCCGATGGCCTTCCACTCGGGAATGTCGAGCCACTCCTGCACGCCGCCGAAGACGGCGGGCGCGGCCAGCGCGAAGGCGAACGCGGGCGCGAGCGACGTGGGCCAGAGCGGCAGTTCCTCGAGGGCGCGCCGCCGGTCACCCCGGCTCCAGGCCGCCACCACGCGGCGCACCTTCATGGCGGTCGTCGGGTCGGTGAAGAGCGCGACGTACGTGGCACCGAGGCAGGCGAGCAGTCCCGCCACGGTGAAGGCGCGCCCGAAGCCGATGTCCGGCGGCGCGAGGCCCGAGCTCCACGCCGCCAGCCAGAGCGCGAATGCCGGCCAGGCCCAGGGCCGCGTGCGCACCTGCAGTTCGCGGCAGAAGCTCCGGTAGGCGCCGAAGACCGCCCACGCGGCGAACGCGACGATCGACACCGCGAGGAAGGGCAGCCGCTCGAAGCGCATCCCGTACCACGAGAGTGACTTCGCCATCCCGCCCCGATCGATGAACGGGCCGACCCACATCAGCAGGAGCACGGGCAGCAGGAGGAGCGCCACGCCGAGGCGCCGGCTGGCGCGCGATTCGCGATGCACGGCCTGCAGGCTGGCCGCCAGGGCCGTCGCGTGCACGAACACCGCGCCGGCGACCGTCGCGAGCACGGTCCAGCCCACGGACACGCGGGCGGGCAGCGCCGTCGCGGCGAAGGCCATCGTCGCCAGGCACAGGCCGCCCGCGTACCACGCGAACATCGGCGCGCCCAGGAGCTTGCCGAGCGTCATCTCCCAGGGGCCGAGCGCGGACAGCCGCTGCAGGTCCCACGTGCGCTCGCGCACTTCCTCGGTCACCGACTCCGCGGCCTGGTGGGTGCCCCACAGGAAGAGGATGACGAAGGTGAGCACCGAGGCCGGCCCGTAGAGCCGCTCGCGCCAGCTGCCGTCATCCCCGCCCGACGCGAAGAGCGCGAAGACGAGCAGCAGCACCGCCGGCGCGGCGACGCGGCGATGCGTTCCCATCTCGAGCCAGGCGTAGCGGCGCAGTTCCGGATTCATGCGCGCGCGCCCTCGCCCGGCCGCACCGTGCGCAGGTAGGAATCGTGCAGGTTCTCGCGCTCGGCCGCGAACTCGGCCACGGCGAGACCGGCCCCCAGAAGCGCGGCGAGAAGGGCCGCCTGCGCCGTCTCGTCCCCCGCGAGGGCGATCACCGCTTCGCGTTCGCCGGCCTCGACGACGCGCACCCCCGTCAGGGCGCCGAGCGTCGCCGCGAGATCCGCGCGCGGCGCGGCGAGGCGCAGGCGCAGTCGTCGCTCGCCCGGACCCGCGCCGCCTTCCAGCGCGCGCTGCTCCACCACCTCGCCGCCGCGGATCACGAGCATGTGCGTCGAGTACTCGTCGAGCTCCGCGAGGATGTGCGAGGAGACCATGAGCGTCATGCCCTCCTCCCGCAGCGTGCGGAAGAGGGCCGCGAGCGCGTGGCGTGCCTCCGGGTCGAGCCCCGCCGCGGGCTCGTCGAGCAGCAGCAGCTCCGGGCCGTGGATGAGCGCCTGGCCGATGGCGAGCCGCTGGCGCAGGCCGCGCGAGAGCGTTCCTGCCGCCTGGCCGAGGCGATCGGAAAGCCCCAGTCGCAACGCCGTCCGCCGGACGGCCCCACCGATCTCGGCTTCGGCCCCGCCCTGCATGGCCGCCGCGTGCGCGAGACACCGCGCGACGGTGAGGGCCTCGTAGACGCCGAAGAAATCCGAGAGGTAGCCGAGCTTGCGGTGCGCCTCGCGCGGGCGATCGAGGACGTCCACGCCCGCCACCTCGACAGCGCCTTCGAGCGGCGCGTCGAGACCCGCGAGGCACCGGAGCAGCGTCGTCTTGCCCGCGCCGTTGGGGCCCACGAGGGCCGTCACCGTGCCGCGATGCAACGCGAAGGAAACGCCGGAAAGGGCGCGCACGCCGGGGTACTCGTAACCGAGGCCGCGGACGCGGGCGATGGGGGCTGAAGGGACCAAGGAGGCCTGCGGAAGGGGTGCGACGTTGGCGTATCATGCCACGGTCCCCTACCGCGGAAGACCTGCCATGCGACGACTCCTCGCCCTCGTTGCCGTCACCCTCGCATTTTCCCCGTTCGCCGACGCGAAGACGCTCCGGTGGTCGAGCCAGGGGGACTACGTCACGGCCGACCCGATGGCCCAGAACGAGCTGCTCACCAACTCGATCAACGGCCATGTCTACGAGCCGCTCGTCACGCGCGGCAAGGGCCTCGAGATCCTGCCGGCGCTCGCGGAGAGCTGGAAGCAGGCGAGCCCCACCGTGTGGATCTTCAACCTGCGAAAGGGCGTCAAGTTCCACGACGGCAGCGACTTCACCGCCGACGACGCCGTCTTCTCCATCCAGCGGCTGCAGGGCGAGACGAGCAACTTCCGCGTCTACGGCAACGCCGTGGGCAAGCCGCGCAAGATCGACGACTACACGCTCGAGCTCACCACGCCGGTGCCCAACCCGGTGATGCTCGAGATGCTCGCCAACAGCCTCTTCATGATGAGCCGGAAGTGGTGCGAGAAGCACAACGTCCAGCGCGCGCAGGACTTCAAGAACAAGGAAGAGACCTTCGCGGTGCGAAATGCCATGGGCACGGGGCCGTTCCTGCTCTATTCGCGCGAGCCGGACGTGAAGAGCGTCTTCAAGAAGAATTCCAACTGGTGGGGCCTGAAGGAAAAGGGCTACTTCGACGGCAACGTCGACGAGATCGTCTACACGCCCATCAAGAACGAGGGCACGCGCATGGCGGCGCTCCTGTCGGGCGAGCTCGACTTCGTGCTCGACCCGCCGGTGCAGGACGTCCTCAAGCTCAAGCAGAACAAGTCCGTGCGGGTGTACGAGGGGCGCGAGAACCGCATCGTGTTCATCGGCATGGACCAGGCGCGCGACGAGCTGCTCTACTCCAACGTGAAGGGGAAGAACCCGTTCAAGGACCGGCGCGTGCGCGAGGCGATGTACCGCCTGATCGACGTGAACGCCATCAACAAGGCGGTGATGCGGGGACTCTCGGTGCCCACCGCCATCAACCTGCCCAACCCCGACCGGGCCGGCATCCCGAAGGACATGGACAAGCGCTACCCGTACGACATCGCCGCGGCGAAGAAGCTGCTGGCGGAGGCGGGCTACCCCAACGGCTTCGAGGTGACGCTCGACTGCCCGAACAACCGCTACATCAACGACGAGAAGATCTGCGTCGCGGTGGCCGGCATGGTCGCCAAGGGCGGCATCACCATGAAGGTGAACGCGCTGCCGCGCGCCAACTACTTCCCGAAGGCGCAGCGCCTGGACGTCTCCATGTACATGCTCGGCTGGGGCGGCGCGACGACGGACGCCATCTTCACGCTGCAGCCGGTGCTGCACAGCCGCAACGACAAGGGCGACGGCGACTACAACTGGGGCAACTACAGCGATCGCCGAGTTCGACGCGTTGATCGACGAGGCCAAGGGCGATACCGATCCCCAGCGCCGCCAGCAGACGATCATCAAGGCGATGAAGTTCCACCACGACAACGTCCTGCACATCCCCCTGCACCTGCAGGTGATCCCCTGGGCCTCGCGCGCCAACGTCGAGGTGATCCACCGCGCCGACAACTGGCTGCAGGCCACCTGGGTGAAGATCAAGTAGCGAGCAGGGCGCCGGGCACTTGTTTTGCAGGGGGCGGTTCCGTCGCCTCAGGCGGGAGGCCTCGACGCGCCACCCGCTGGATTCGGAGCCACGATCGGGAGCATGGTGTGGGTTGCGTTTTTTCGTTTCCGGACCGAATGGACTTGCTCAGTCCGTCGACTCCGGTGACATCTCGACATAGGGTCGAGCACGCAGGTTCGAAGCGCCTTGACTCGGTCCGGAAACGAAAAAACACAACCCACACCATGCTCCCCACTTTCGCCGCTTCGCGTACCCCCGCATTCGCCGCGTTCCTCGCGTCACTGCTGGCCGCGTCGCTCCTCGCCGCCACCCCGGCCGCCTGGGCCAAGCCCTTCCGCTTCACCTCGCAGGGCGATTTCCTCACCGCCGACCCCCACGCGCAGAACGAGGGCATCAACAACCTGCTCCTCTACCACGTGTACGAGCGGCTCACCACGCGCGACAAGGACCTGAAGCTCATCCCCGGGCTCGCGCTGTCGTGGGAGCAGCCCTCGCCCACGGTGTGGCGCTTCCGGCTTCGCCCCGGCGTGAAGTTCCACGACGGCAGCCCCTTCACCGCGGACGACGTGGTGTTCTCCGTCGAGCGCGCGCAAAGCCCGACCTCCAACTTCAAGACGTACGCCTCGCGCCTGGGCAAGGCGCGGCGCGTGGACGACCTCACGGTGGAATTCGTCACGGCGAAGCCCACGCCGATCCTGCTCGAGTACGTGAACTCCATCCTGGTCATGAGCCGCGCGTGGTCGGTGAAGAACGGCGCCCAGCGCCCGCAGGACTTCAAGAACGCCGAGGACACCTTCGCCTCGCGCAACGCCAACGGCACCGGCGCCTACCGGTTCGTCTCGTGGGAGCCGGAGGTGAAAACGGTGCTGCGCGAGCATCCCGGCTGGTGGGGCCGCGCCGCCGGACGTTTCGGCGGCAACGTCACCGAGGTGACCTACCGCCCGATCAAGTCCGACGCGACCCGCATGGCCGCGCTCGTCACGGGCGAGGTGGACTTCGTCCTCGACCCACCCGTGCAGGACGTGAACCGCCTGCGGGCGAACCCCGCCGTGCGGATCCTCGAGGGCCCCGAGAACCGCGTGGTCTTCCTCGCCATGGACCAGGACCGGGACGAACTCCGGCATTCGAACGTCAAGGGAAAGAACCCGTTGAAGGACCTGCGCGTGCGCCAGGCGCTCGCCGCCGCCATCGACACGGAGGCCATCCGCGCGCAGGTGATGCGCGGCAACGCCCAGCCGACCGGGGCGATGGTGCCGGCCCGGGTGGCGAGCGCCCCGGAACTCGAGCCGCGCGCCGTTCCCTACGATCCCGCCCGGGCGAGGAAGCTGCTGGCCGAGGCCGGCTATCCGGCCGGCTTCGAGGTGCAGCTCCTGTGCCCCAACAACCGCTACGTGAACGACGAGCGCATCTGCACGGCGATCGCGGCGATGTGGGCGAAGGCCGGCGTGAAGGCTTCGCTCTCGCTCCTGCCGCGCGCGCAGTTCTTCCAGCGCGTGGACCAGGTCGATCTTTCGATCCACCTCTACGGCTGGGGCGGCGCGCCGACGGACCCGGCGATCACCCTCGGCCCGCTGCTGCACAGCTACGACGGCAAGGGCTGGGGCGACTTCAATTCCGGCCGGGTGAAGGACGCGGAGCTGGACCGGATGATCGAGGCGGCGGACGTCGAGATGGACGTCGCGAAGCGCCGGCAGATCCTGCTGGACGCCCTGCAGCGCGTGCGCCAGCAGGTCTACACGATCCCGCTGCACCGCCAGGTGATCCCCTGGGCGGCCCGCCAGGGGGTGAACGTCACGCACCGCGCGGACAACTTCATCGAGGCGCAGGGCATCACCGTTCCCTGAAGCCTTGCATCCGGCCGAAACGGTGCCATTTCTGGGCGGCCGGGCGGGATTTCAAGCCGTTGAAATCGCCGTGTGTCCCCTCCAATTCGGGTTCATGGCCGCCCCGTCGGGCGGCGAGACCCCAACCGGAGGACCCATGACCTACCGCCCGCTTTTCGCCCGCGACGTGTTCGCGGAACTGGACCGCCTGCAACGCCAGGCGCTGCAGGCCTTCGAGCGCCAGCCGGCCATCCGCGGCGCCGCCCGCGGCTACCCGGCGATCAACGTCGGCTCCACCCCCCGTTCGCTGGAACTCTTCGTCTTCGCGCCCGGCCTCGACCCGGCCACGCTCGACGTGCGGATCGAAAAGGGCGTCCTCACGGTGGCCGGCGAGCGCAAGCCCGACACGGCACCGGAGAACGCCACGCGCCACGTCGACGAGCGCTTCGCGGGCGCGTTCCGCCGCATCGTCACGCTGCCCGACGACGCCGACCCGGATGCCGTCGAGGCGAAGTATCGCGACGGCGTCGTGCACCTCACCATCGCCCGCAAGCAGGCGGCCCAGCCGCGCCGCATCACCGTCCAGTAAAGGAGATCCCCATGTCCGATCTTTCCACCGCCAACCGCGCCGCCACCGAGCCGCGCGACCCGCCCGCCCTGCTGCCGCCCGTCGAAGTGATCGAGGACGCCAACGGCATCACGCTCTACGCCGACCTGCCCGGCGTGCCGAAGGAGAACCTGGACGTGCGCGTCGAGGGCGACACCCTCACGATCGCCGCCGAGATGGCCCTGCCCGCGATCGAGGGGCTCGAGCCGACGCACGTCGAACTCGACACGCCCCGCTACAAGCGCGTCTTCACGCTCTCGAAGGAGCTGGACGCGACCCAGGTGGGCGCGGAACTCGCGCAAGGGGTTCTCAAGCTGCGCATCCCGAAGGCCGCGCACGCGCAACCGCGTCGGATCGAGGTGCGGGTGGCCTGATCGCAACACCCGGCAACGGGAGCAAGAATCCGTTACCCCGGACGCCGGCGGCCCGGCCATGATGGCGGCATGAGAACCTTTCTTGCCGCCTTCCTGCTGGCCGCCGGCATGTTCGCGGCCGGCGATGCGCCTGCCCAGCCGACGCCCGCCTACCGCGAAACCAGCGCCCGGACGAAGGAGGTCGGCGAGCGCTACTTGGCGGCCTATCTCGCGAAGGATTGGGACACGGTGGGCGCCCTGCTAGCCGAGAACGGCAGCTTCGCCGACCGCACGGCGGAGCTGGTGTTCGGCAGCACGCTGCAACAGGGGCGCGCCGCGACCCTCGCGTTCTTCGAGAAGGGCTACGCGGGGGTGCGGATGCGCTACCGCCCCGTTCGGGCGATGCACACCGGCCACTACGCCGTCTACGAAGGGTTGCTCGACTGGACGCTCCAGCTCGGCGACGGACGGTCGATCGCGACCGAAGCGATGCCTTTCGTCGTGATCCTGCGCGTGGAGGCCGGCCGGGTGGTGGAGCACCGCGACTACGCCGACTACCATCCCTTCGTGGAGAACCTGCGTCGCACGCCGCGGCCGGGCAGCGCGGGGACTACCGGGCGGTAGGCGTTCCCCGGCCGATCACCCTGTCCGTGGAGAGCACCGCGCCGGCGGGAATCGGCTCGAGGCCGGCGAGCGCCGCGTAGTGCGGCGTGAAGTCCGGCGCCGTCGCCTCGAACAGCTCCCGGAAATCGCGGATGACGAAATACGTCTCCTGGAAGGTGTCGATCTTGTAGCGCGTGCGCATGATGCGCAGCAGGTCGAAGCCGATGCGGTTGGGAGCCGCGCTCTCGATGCTGTGGGGCAGCTCGCCCCCGGAGGAGAGGATTCCGGCGCCGTACGTGCGCAGGCCCGCCGGCGTCTCGATGAGCCCGAACTCCACCGTGTACCAGTAGAGGCGCGCCAGCATCTCGATCGCGCCGAGCGCGTCCGCCTTGAGGCCGCCCCGGCCGTAGGCTTCCAGGTAATCCGCGAACACCGGGTCGAAGAGCAGCGGCACGTGCCCGAAGAAGTCGTGGAACACGTCCGGCTCGACGATGTAGTCGAACTCCCCGGGCTTGCGCAGCCACACCGTCACGGGAAAGCGGCGGTTCGCCAGGTGCTCGAAGAACACGCGGTCCGGGAGCAGCCCCGGCACGGCCACGATGCGCCAGCGCGTCGCGCTCGCGAGCTTCGGGTTCACCGCGTCGAAGCGCGGGATGCCGGCGGAGAAGTCGAGCGCGGCGAGCGAATCGATGAACTCCCGGCACGCGTACCTCGGCAGGAGAACCGCCTGGCGCTCGTAGAGACGCCGCCACAGGGCGTGCTCCGCCGGCGTGTACGCGGCCCAGTCCTGGTCCACGGTGTAGTCCGGCCGCATGCCGGCGTACTCGCCGCGAAGGCCGTGGGCGGTCTCGCCGGTCATGGCAGCGGGCGGCGGGCGATCTGCATGGCTAGCGCGCGTACGGCGCCACCCGCTGCTCGATCGCGCCGAAGACCGTCGCTCCGTGCGCGTCGAACATCTCGATCCTCACCGCATCGCCGAACGCGAGGAAGGGCGACTTCGCGGCACCTTCCTCCACCTGTTCGACGAGCCGCTTCTCCATGAGGCAGGCGTAGCCCGTCGCCTTGTCCTGGTTCGAGATGGTCCCGGTGCCCACGAGCGTGCCGGCCCGCAATTCGCGGGTCCGGGCCGCATGGGCGATGAGCTCGGGCAGGCTGAACGCGGCATCGGTCCCGGCGTTCGGGTTGCCGAACCATTCGCCGCGCACGTGGCAGACGAGGCGAAGGTGCACCTTGCCGCCGTCCCAGGCGGAACCCAACTCGTCCGGCGTCACGGCCACCGGCGCGAGCGCGTTGGCGCCCTTGCCGTTCACGAAGCCGAAGCCCTTGGCGAGCTCGGCCGGGATGAGCTTCCGGAAGGAGACGTCGTTCACCAGGGTCAGCAGCCGCACGGCCCCGGACGCCTCGGCCGGCGTCGCCCCCATGGGCACGTCGCCCGTGATGGCGGCCACCTCGCCCTCGAGGTCGATGCCCCAGTCCTCGGTGATCGCGCGGATCGGATCGCGGGGGCCCATCATGTCGCCCGCGCCGCCCTGGTACATGAGCGGATCGTGGTGGTAGCTCGCCGGGACCGTGTCGCCGCGCGCGCGTCGCACGCGTTCCACGTGCGAGAGGTAGGCCGAGCCGTCGAGCCACTCGTAGGCGCGGGGCAGCGGCGCGGCCACCTCGCCCTTCGCGAGAGCCGCCTGGAAATCGAAAGCGTGCCGCTCGTGGCCGCACTCGAGGCTCTCGGCGGCGTCGAGAAGCTTCGGTCGGAGCGCATCCCAATGCTCGAGGGCGTGCTGCATCGTGGGCGCGATGCCGGCCGCAGGAACCGCGCGAGTGAGGTCGCGGTTCACCAGCACGAGCGTGCCGTCGCGCGTGGGGCCCTTCAGGCTCGCGAGCTTCATCGCGGGACCTTCGCTTTCGGGAAGCCGTCCCACGCCGCGTCGTAGGCCCTGTCGAGGGCCGGCGTCGCCAGCGCGAAGGCGGTGGGTTCGAACGGATGGCGGCTCTCCACCATGAACGCGAGGGTCGCTTCGATGCGCTTCGGTTCCAGCCTGGCCGCGCTCGCCGCCCGGTGGGACGCGAGGTCGGGGCCGTGGGCCGTCATCACGTTGTGCAGGCTCGCGCCACCCGGGACGAACCCGCCCTGCTTCGCGTCGTAGGCGCCCTTCACGAGGCCCATGAACTCGCTCATCGCGTTGCGGTGGAAATACGGCGGGCGGAAGGTGTCCTCGGCCACCATCCAGCGCGGCGGGAAGATCACGAAGTCGGCATTGGCCGTGCCCGGCGTGTCCGAGGGCGAGGTGAGCACGGTGAAGATCGACGGATCGGGATGGTCGAAGCTCACCGTGTTCATCGTGTTGAAACGGGCGAGCTCGTACTTTGCCGGGCAGGACGTGCCATGCCAGGCGACGACGTCGAGCGGCGAATGGTCCAGGCGCGCGCTCCAGAGGTGGCCGCCGGCCTTCACCACGATCTCGCCGGGCGCGTCGAGATCCTCGAAGGCCGCGACGGGCGCGAGGAAATCGCGCGGGCTCGCGAGGCCGTTGGCGCCGAGGGGGCCCAGTTCCGGCAACCGGAAGGGGGCGCCGTAGTTCTCCGCGAGGTAGCCGCTCGCCGGGCCGCCCGCCAGTTCGACCCGGAACTTGGCGCCGCGCGGCACGAGGGCAATCTCGCCCGGCGCCACCGCGAGCCGCCCGAATTCGGTGAAGAGCGCGATTTCGCCCCGCTGCGGGATGAAAAGCAGCTCCCCGTCGTTGTCCTGGAAGACGCGGCTCGCCATGGCCCGGTTGGCGCGGTAGACGTGCATCGCGACGCCCGCGCCCATGCGCGCATCGCCGCCGCAGGCCAGCGTCGCGAGTCCGTCGACGAAATCCGCGGGAGCCTCGGGCATGTCGAGCGGCATCCAGCGCAGCCGGTTCGGGGTCACGCCGCCCTCGCCGGCCGGCGCCGTGCGGACGAGCCCATCGTCGATCCGCCGGAACTCGCCGTGCATCGCCGAAGGGCGCAGGCGATAGAGCCACGAGCGCCGGTTCTGCGCCCGCGGCGCCGTAAACGCCGTCTCCGAGAACTGCTCGGCGTACAGCCCGAACGCCGGCTGCTGCGGCGAGTTGCGACCGACCGGCAATGCGCCCGCCACCGCCTCGGTCTCGTGGTGGTTCCCGAACCCCGTGAGGTATCTCAGATCATTCGAGTTGGCCACTTCGCACCCTCACTCATCGACCATCTGCGTTCATCTGTTTCATCGATTACGGTGCTTCGCAACCACGGTTCATCTGCGGTTCCCAAGCCTTTCTGCCCGCATCACTCCCGCCGCATCCTCACACGACGCCCCGCGCGATCTGCTCCGCCTCGATCGACTCGAACAGCGCCTGGAAGTTGCCTTCGCCGAACCCCTGGTTCCCCTTGCGCTGGATGATCTCGAAGAAGATCGGCCCGATCACCGTCTCCGTGAAGATCTGCAGCAGCTTGTCCTCGTGGCGGTCCTTGTCCACGCCCTCGCCGTCGATGAGGATGCGGTTCTCGCGCAGGCGCGCCAGGTCCTCGCCGTGGTCCTTCACGCGGGCGTTCACCCGGTCGTAGTAGCTGTCCGGCGTATCGAGGAAGCGCACGTCCTTCGCCCGGAGCCCCTCCACCGTCGCGAAGATGTCCGCCGTCGAGAGCGCGATGTGCTGGATGCCCTCGCCCGCGTACGCGTCGAGGTATTCCTGGATCTGGCTCTTGGTGTCGCTCGGCTCGTTGATGGGGATGCGGATCTTCCCGCAGGGGCTCGTGAGCGCGCGCGAGGTGAGCCCCGTCTTCTTCCCCTTGATGTCGAAGTAGCGGATCTCGCGGAACGAGAACAGCTTCTCGTAGAACTGCGCCCACACGTCCATGCGGCCCGCGTAGACGTTGTGCGTGAGGTGGTCCACCTCGAGGAGGCCCGCGCCCACCGGCTGCTGCCCGACGCCATGCACCGGCACGAAGTCCACGTCGTAGATCGTGAGGTTGCCCCCATTCCCGGGATAGCGGTCCACGAGGTAGATGAGGCTGCCGCCGATGCCCGTGATGGCCGGGATGTTGAGCTCCATCGCGCCGACGGGGCCGTGGTGCGGCTTCGCGCCCAGCTCGAGCGCGCGCTGGTAGGCCTTGGCCGCGTTCTTCACGCGGATGGCGAAGGCGCAGGCCGACGGCCCGTGCACCCGCGCGAACGACTGCGCGAAGGAATCGGGCTCGCGGTTCACGATGAAATTGACGCCGCCCTGGCGGTAGAGCACGACGTCCTTCGAGCGGTGCCTGGCGACGAGCGTGAAGCCCAGCTGCTCGAAGAGCGCGCCCAGCAGCTCCGGATTCGGTGCCGTGTATTCGATGAACTCGAATCCGTCGGTGCCCATGGGGTTCGCGATCGGTGCGGTCTCGTTCATGGGTGTCTCCTGGGCGATGCGGTTTCGCGGGTCGACGGATTGTACGCGCCGACCCGCGCAATGGGCTTTCATTGGTGCTATCGAAAAGGCCATTTTACGCAATAATATTGCGTCGTTATGAATCCAAGAGGCACGAATGACACTTCCTTCGCTCGATCGCACCGATCGGAAGCTGCTGGACCTGTTGCAGCGGGATGGCCGAATCACCAACCTGGAGTTGGCGACGAAAGTGGCGCTCTCGCCCAGCGCCTGCCTGCGTCGCGTGCGCGCCCTCGAGGAGGCCGGCGTCATCCGCGGCTACGCGGCCCTGCTCGATCCGGCCAAGGTGGGCCTGGGCCTCACCGCCTTCGTCACGGTGAAGCTCGAGAAGCGCGGGCGCATGCCCACCGACCAGTTCGCCCGGGCATGCCGGGACTGGCCCGAAGTGGCCGCCTGCCACGCCACCACCGGCGACATGGACTACCTGGTGCGGGTGGTCGTCGAGGACCTCGCGCACTTCTCGCGCTTCGTGATGGATTCGCTCCTCAAGCACCCCGGCGTGCTCGACGTGAAGTCGAGCTTCGTGCTCGAAGCGGTCAAGGAGACCACCGCCCTGCCCATTGCCCCCCACGCCTAGCGGCTCGCAATCGGGGACAGGTGCAATTGGGGACAGGTGAAAAACTCACCTGTCCCCGAATCAAGCGGGCGGGGTCTCGCCCCACTGGATGCAGTCGCGATAGGCGTGCCAGGTGGCGTGGCCGATGAGGGGCATCGTGATCACGAGGCCGACGAAGAAGGTCGCGAGCCCGATCCCGGTGAGCAGCACGATGACGAACGCCCACACGGCCATCGTCCCCGGGTTCTTCGCGAGCGCCTGCACCGAGAGGATGGCGGCCGAGACCGCGTCGTTGCCGCGGTCGAGCATCATCGGCACGGAGATCACGCTCACCGCGAACACGATCGTCGCGAAGAGGCCCCCCGCCGCGAAGTACACGATCACGAACTCGATGTTGCCCCACGAGAAGGCCTTGGCGAGGAAGCCCTTCAGGTCGGGCATCGTGCCGGTGGAAAAGAGCGCGAAGGTGACGAGCGAGGCGCGCGCCCACACCAGGAAGATCACCGTGACCACGAGCACGTAGATGCCCAGCCCCCCGACGTTCTCGCGCCAGGCCGTGAGCGAGGCGAGGAAGCGCGGCTTCACGCCCCGCTCCCGGTCGCGCGACAGGGCGTAGAGGCCCGTGGCGAGGAACGGCGCGGCGAGGAGGAAGGCGCCGGCGAGCGTCGAGACGTACTGGTAGGCGAAGTCGTAGAGGGACAGGAGCGCCCAGCCCATGCCGGCGAACGCGGCCCCGTAGAAAAGGCTCGCGAGCGGCGCGGCGCGCAGGTCGTCCCAGCCGCGCACGAGCCAGGCGAGGGGCGAGAACGCCGGGATCTCGCGCAGCTCCCAGGTCGCGCCCTGCGGCGAGACGAGCGGCGGGGGGGGGCTGTCCGGGGCGGCCATCGGCTACTTGCCCGCGACGGGGGCCGGGGCACCCCGGGCCTTGAGCGCGTCGAGCCTCGCCAGGTCGATCTTCGCGATCGCCGCCCGGAAGGCCTTCATGTCGAGGCCCGTGGATTCGGCGGCCACGAGGAAGCGACCGGCGGCCACCACGTCGAGCTTGCCGGTCTTCGAGGCCTTCTCGTAGCGCTCGTAGGCCTTGCGCCCCTCGATCGTCGTGGTGCGCTCGTAGCCCGAGTCGCCCTCCTTGTCGATCTCGACGTTGATCCACGCCACCGCCACCGCCGCGAGGCCCGTGAGCGTGCCGGCGTCGGTGATCGCGACCTTCATGCGCCCGCCCTTGCCGTCCTGGTAGACGGCCTCGGCGGTCGAAGCGGCGATGCCCATCACCTTGGTGCGCGAGCCCTCCGAGCTGACGCGCTTCAGGCCCGCGAGGTTCTCGGGGAGCAGGTCCTTCAGGGTGCGGAAGTCCACGGGCTCCACCTGGACGGAACCGGCGAGCGCCCCGCCCATCTGCTTCATGGCTTCGCCGACCTGGCCCACGTCGCCGGCGAGCATGGCCGAGCCCATCTTCTGGGCGGCCTCGCCCACCTGCGAGCCGGTGTCCGCGGGCTTCGGGGAATCTTCCTTGCCGCAGCCGGCGAGGATGACGGCGAGGCAGAGGATGGCGAATGTCGGGCGGTTCATCGGGGGTCTCCGGGGGGTGCCGTAACTTAGCGCGTTGGCGGGCGGATGGGAATCGGACCGGTGGGGAGTGAGGCGGGCAGAAAGGCTTTGGAACCGCAGATGAACGCAGATGAACGCAGATGATTCATGAAATGGTCGAGGGCGAGATCATGGTTCGAGCGGCGCATCGCCATCCATGAAATCCCGACGAATGATCGGAGTTCATCGGCGGTTCATCTGCGTTCATCTGCGGTTCCAAAGATTTATAGCCCGCATCACTCTCCCCCCTTCGTTGACGCCGAAAGCCCCCTCAGGCATCATCGCCCCCACTGCCATTCGGCCTGCAAGTCCTTGAATCCTTTGGGCTAGCACCGACAGCCGGCCCCCGCCGGCCCGCACCTGCCACCGATCAACCGGGAGACTCCCCCCATGTCCGCCACCCTCGTCCTTCGCGCGACGACGCTCGCCGTCCTCGTCGCCTTCGGCCTTCCCGCCGACGCCAAGACCCTGCGCTTCTCAAGCCAGGGCGACATCTCGACCATCGACCCCCACGGCAACAACGAGGGTTTCACCAACGCCTTCCTCGAGAACATCTACGAGACGCTCGTCACCCGCGGCAAGGACCTGAAGGTCGAGCCCTGCCTCGCCGTCTCGTGGACGCAGGTGAGCCCCACCGTCACGCGCTTCAAGCTGCGCGAAGGCGTGAAGTTCCACGACGGCTCGCCCTTCACGGCCGACGACGTGGTCTTCTCCGTCCAGCGCGCCCTGGCCGACACCTCGAACTTCAAGCCCTACCTGGCGGGCGTGAAGGAAGCGAAGAAGATCGACGACCTCACCATCGAGATCCTCACCACCGGCCCGGCCCCCGTGCTCATTCCGCAGCTCACCGAGGTGCGGATCATGAGCAAGTCCTGGTCCACGAAGCACAACGTCACCAAGCCGCAGGATTTCAAGAACAAGGAGGAGACCTTCGCCACGCGCAACGCCAACGGCACGGGCCCCTTCATCCTGCGCACGCGCGAAGCCGACGTGAAGACGACCGCGGTGCTCAACTCCAACTGGTGGGGCAAGCGCGAGGGCAACGTGACGGAGATCGTCTACCAGCCCATCAAGAGCGACGGCACGCGCCTGGCGGCCCTCATCTCCGGCGAGGTGGACTTCGTGCTCGACCCGCCCCCGCAGGACATCCCGCGCCTCAAGCAGGACCCGAAGATCAAGGTGGCCGAGGGCAACGAGAACCGCACCGTGTTCTTCGGCATGGACCAGTTCCGCGACGAGCTGCTCTACTCGGGCGTGAAGGGCAAGAACCCGTTCAAGGACAAGCGCGTTCGCGAGGCGGTGCTGCTCTCCATCGACACCGGCGCCATCAAGACCCAGGTGATGCGCGGCCTTTCCGTCCCCTCGGGCATCATGTTCGCCCCGCAGGTGGACGGCTATCCGAAGGACCTCGACAAGCCCGTGAAGGTGGACCGCGAGAAGGCGAAGAAGCTCCTCGCGCAGGCCGGCTACCCCAACGGCTTCGAGGTGACCCTCGACTGCCCGAACAACCGCTACGTGGCGGACGAGAAGATCTGCGTGGCCACCGCGGCGATGCTTTCGCAGGTGAACATCAAGGTGAAGGTGAACGCGATGCCGCGCGCGAACTACTTCCCCAAGATCCAGAAGATGGACACCAGCTTCTACATGCTCGGCTGGGGCGTGCCCACCTTCGACGCACAGTATTCCCTGCAGAGCCTGCTGCGCACGCGCGTCGACAAGAGCGCGGACGGCGACTACAACCTCGGCCGCTACTCCAACCCGAAGGTGGACGCGCTCATCGACACCCTCAAGACCGAGATCGACCCGAAGAAGCGCGCGGCGATCGCCCGCGAGGTGACGCAGCTGCACCAGGCCGACGTGGGCCACATCCCGCTGCACCACCAGGTGATCCCCTGGGCCATGCGCTCGAACGTCTCCGTCGTGCACCGCGCCGACAACCGCCTCACGGTGAAGTGGGTCAAGATCAACTGACCTGAACGGCCGCGGCACCGCTTCCGACCGACCCGCCGGCCCCGCGCATCCCGCGGGGCCGGCCGCGTTATGCTCCGCCCCATGACCCTTCGCCTCGCCCTCGCCGCCGCCGTGCTCGCGTTCGCCCCCGCCCTCGCGCCGGCGAAACCGCTTCGCTACGCGAGCCAGGACGACCCGCTCACCCTCGACCCGCACGCGGCCAACCTCGCCGCCTCCTCGCGCACGACGCAGAACATCTACGAGACCCTCGTCTGGCGCGACAGGGACTGGAAGGTGATCCCCTGGCTCGCCGTGCGCTGGAGCCAGCCCGACGAGAGGACCTGGCGCTTCCACCTGCGCGACGGCGTGACGTTCCACGACGGCGCGCCGTTCACCGCGGATGACGTGGTGTTCTCCGCCACCCGCGCCCTCTCGCCGCTGTCCCAGATGCGGGTGAGCCTGCAGGGGGTCGCGAAAGCGGTGAAGGTGGACCGCCTCACGGTCGACCTCGTGATGGCCGAGCCCAACCCGGCGCTCCTCGCGCACCTCACCCAGTTCCGCATCATGAACCGGGCCTGGGCCGAGAAGAACGGCGCCACCCAGCCGCAGGACTTCAAGGCCAAGGAGGACACCTTCGCCTCCCGCCACGCCAACGGCACGGGCGCCTACCGGCTCAAGGAGCGCCAGCCGGACGTGCGCACCGTGCTCCTCCGGCACGAAGCGTGGTGGGGGCGGGCCGCCGGCATCGAATCCGGCAACGTCACCGAGGTGGTGATGCTGCCCATCAAGTCGAACGCCACGCGCATGGCGGCGCTGCTCTCCGGCGAGGTGGATTTCGTCCTCGACCCGCCCACGCAGGACGTGGCCCGCCTGCGCCAGGACCCGAACGTGAAGGTGCAGGAAGGCGGCGAGCTGCGCGTGCAGTACCTCGCGTTCGACACGCGGCGCGACGAGCTCCTGTACGGCGGCGAGCGCACGAGGAACCCCTTCAAGGACGCCCGGGTGCGCCGGGCCGTCGCCCACGCCATCGACGCCGACGCGATCCGCTCGAAGGTGATGCGCGGGTTCTCCCGGCCCGTGGGCGCCATCATCACCCCGGGCGTCGCGGGTTACTCCGCCGAGGGCGACGTGCGCGTGCCCCACGACCGCGCGCGCGCGAAGGCGCTCCTCGCCGAGGCGGGCTACCCCAACGGCTTCGAGGTGACGCTCGACGCGGGCAACATCCAGCCGGCGGCCGACATCGCGCAGGCCGTCGCCGCGATGCTCGCGCAGGTGGGCATCCGCGTGCGTCCCAACATCGTGCCGCAGGCCAGCTACTTCCCGAAGATCGAGCGCTTCGACACGAGCTTCTATGTCCTATCCTGGGGCGGCGGCGTCACCGCCGACTCGCTCTACACCCTGCAGGCGCTCTACAACACCCCCGGCAAGAAGGGCGAAGGCGACTTCAACATGGGCCGCTGGTCGGACCCGGCCACCGACGCGCTCCTCGCCCGGCTGCGGGTGGAGAAGGACGCCGGGAAGCGCACCGCCATCACCCGCGACATCCTGAAGCGCGCGGCCGCCGAGATGCCCCTGGTGCCCATCCACCAGCCCCTGATCCCCTGGGCCATGCGCAAGAACGTCACGGCCCCCTTCAGCCCGGTGAATGTCCTCTACTTCCACCGCGCCCGGGTAGACTGACGTGTCCCGCACCGCCCCCCGACCCCCGACGCCGCACCGCCCCGCGAGAAAATGATCGCCTTCGTCATCCAACGGCTGCTGCAGGGCGTCATCGTGATGCTCGTGGTCGGATTCATCGCCTTCTCGCTCTTCAACTTCGTGGGCGATCCCGTCGCGCTCATGCTGCCGCCCGAGGCCACGCAGGCCGACCGCACGGCCATGCGCGAGGCGCTGGGACTCGACCGCCCCTTCTACGTGCAGTTCGCCAACTTCATCGCCAACGCGGCGCAGGGCAACTTCGGCCTGTCGCTGCGGCTGGGGCGGCCGGTTTCCGCCCTGCTCGTCGAACGCCTGCCGGCCACGCTGGAGCTCGCGTTCGTCGCCGCGACCATCGCGCTCTCGGTGGGCATCCCGCTCGGGGTCTACACCGGCCTCAACCGCAACAGCTGGCTCTCGCGCGTCTTCCTCACGGTCTCGCTCATCGGCGTGTCGCTGCCCACCTTCCTCATCGGCATCTTCCTCATCCTCATCTTCGCGGTGTGGCTGGGGTGGCTGCCCTCCTTCGGCCGCGGCGACACCACGATGATCGGCGCCTGGTCCACGGGGTTCCTCACGACGACGGGCCTGAAGGCCCTGATCCTGCCGTCCATCACGCTCGGGCTCTTCCAGCTCACGCTCATCATGCGGCTCGTGAGGAGCGAGATGCTCGAGGTGCTGCGCACGGACTACATCAAGTTCGCCCGCGCCCGCGGCCTCACCAACCGCGCCATCCACTTCGGCCACGCGCTCAAGAACACGCTGGTGCCCGTCATCACCATCACCGGGTTGCAGCTGGGCGCCATCATCGCCTTCGCGATCATCACCGAGACGGTTTTCCAGTGGCCGGGGATGGGCCTGCTCTTCATCCAGGCGGTGCAGTTCGCCGACATCCCGGTGATGGCCGCGTACCTGTGCCTCATCGGCCTCATCTTCGTGGTGATCAACCTCGTGGTGGACCTGCTCTACTACTTCGTCGACCCGCGGCTTCGCGTCGACCATTCCGCGGCCGGGGGCCACTGATGGACGCGATCCGCAGGTTCCTGGACGGCGACGTCTTCCACAGCTTCAAGCGCTCGCCGATCGTGATCGTGTCGGCCGCGGTGGCGCTCACCTGCATCGTCGCGGCCGTGGGCGCGGGCTTCATCGCCCCGCACAACCCCTTCGACCTGAAGACGCTCAACCTGCTCGACGCCTTCACGCCCCCGGCGTGGACGGAGCGCGGCAACCCCACCTACCTGCTCGGCACGGACGACCAGGGCCGCGACGTGCTCTCGGCCATCATGTACGGCTCGCGCGTGTCGCTGCTCGTGGGGCTGTGCGCGGTCGTGCTCGCGATGTTCATCGGCGTGACGCTCGGCCTCATCTCGGGCTACGTGGGCGGCAAGGTGGACGCGTTCATCATGCGCGTGGCCGACGTGCAGCTGTCCTTCCCGTCGATCCTCATCGCGCTGCTCATCGACGGCGTGGCGCGCGTGGCCCTGCCCAAGGAGGCCCACGACTCGGCCGCCATCTACGTGCTGGTGCTCGCGATCGCCGCTTCCGGCTGGGTGCAGTACGCCCGGACGGTGCGCGGTTCCACCCTCGTCGAGCGCAACAAGGAATACGTGCAGGCCGCGCGCGTCATCGGCCGCCACCCGGTCGCCATCATGTTCACGCACGTTCTGCCCAACGTCACGGGCCCGGTGCTCGTGCTCGCCACGCTGCACATCGGCACGGCCATCATCACGGAAGCCACGCTGTCCTTCCTGGGCGTCGGCGTGCCGCCCACCCAGCCCTCGCTCGGCACCCTCATCCGCATCGGCAACGACTTCCTGTTCTCCGGGGAATGGTGGATCACCGTCTTCCCGGGCGCCTGGCTCGTGATGATGGTGCTCGCGATCAACCTGCTGGGCGACTGGCTGCGCGACGCCCTCAACCCGAAGCTGCGCTAGGAAGATCCCCATGAAGCGACTGCTCGCCGCATTCCTTCTCGTCCTGCCCTTCGCGGCCGCGGCCGGTCCGTACGACCAGCCCTGGTCGATCGTCACCACCGACACGCGCCCTTCGTCGGACCCGAACCTGCGCCCCGTCATCGTGAACCGCGTGGATGGCGAGACCGTCATGAGCCGCACGCCGGCCGTGATCGCGCCGGGCAGGCACCAGGTCACCGTGGACCTGCCGCCCCGCAAGGGCTTCAAGGTCGCCACGCAGGAGACCTTCGAGCTGCTCGCGAGCCCCTGCATGCGCTACTACGTCGCCGCGAAGCTCGACACTTCCGTCGGCCAGGAATGGAAGGCCGTCATCCGCTCGAGCGAGCTCATCGGCGAATGCGCGTCGAAGTTCAAGACCGGCAAGCCGGCCTCATGAGCGCCCCCGCCCGCCACAACTTCTCGAGCGGCGCCCCCTGGGAGCCCGTCGTGGGCTACTCGCGCGCCGTGCGCTGCGGGCCGAACATCTGGGTCGCCGGCACCACGGCCACCGACGCGGACGGCACCCTCGTGGGCAGGGGCGACGCGCGCGCCCAGGCCCTGCAGGCGATCGCCAACATCGCGAAGGCGCTGGAACGCGCCGGCGCCTCGCTCGAGCACGTCGTCCGCACGCGCATCTACGTGACGGACATCGCCCGGTGGGAGGAAGTCGGCCGCGCCCACGGCGAGATTTTCGGTAACGTGCGGCCGGCCTGCACGATGGTAGAAGTGAAGGGCCTCGTCGACCCGGACATGCTGGTCGAGATCGAGGCAGACGCCTATTGCCCCCACAAGGAGTAAGCCCATGAAAACGACGCTTCTCGCCGCCCTCGCCCTCACCGCCGCCGGCCTCGCCCAGGCCGGGCCCTACGACCAGCCCTATGCCCTGGTCGAAAGCGGCGACAACTCCGAAACCCGCAAGGAATCGCGGGTGTCGATCACGAAGGTCGACGGCAAGAGCACGCGCAGCACGACGCGCCGCACGGACCCGATCGAACCCGGCAAGCGGATGATCACGCTGCATTTCGAATCGGCCCGCGGCAAGTTCCGTCCCGAGTACCTGGACCTGCAGATGGACCTCGAGGCCTGCACCCGCTACCGCGTCGTCGCCCAGTACGAGGTGAAGACCGGCCCGGACTGGAAGCCCAAGGTGTATTCCGAGCCCATCGGCGAATGCGTGAAGAAGTTCAAGAAGAAGGACGCCGCCGCCAAGTGAGCGCCGCCGCCCGCCCCCTGCTGGAAGTGCGCCACCTGCGCGTGGAGTTCAACACGCGCCGGGGCACCCTTCGCGCCATCGACGACGTGAGCCTCGAGATCGCGCCCGGCGAAGTGCTGGGCGTGGTGGGCGAGTCGGGCGCGGGCAAGTCGATCACCGGCACGGCGATCATCGGGCTGCTGGAGCCGCCGGGGCGCATCTCGGCGGGGGAAGTCCTCCTCGCCGGCGAGCGCATCGACAACCTGCCGGCCGAGGCCATGCGCAGGATCCGTGGCCGCAGGATCGGCGCGATCTTCCAGGACCCGCTCACCTCCCTGAACCCGCTCTACACCGTGGGCCGGCAGATCACCGAGACGATCCAGACGCACCTGCCGATGAACGCGCAGCAGGCGCGCGAGCGCGCCATCGCGCTGCTGAAGGAAGTGGGCATTCCCGCCGCCGAGCGCCGGATCGACCACTATCCGCACCAGTTCTCCGGCGGCATGCGCCAGCGCGTGGTGATCGCGCTCGCCCTGTGCGCCAACCCCGAGCTCATCATCGCCGACGAGCCCACGACCGCGCTCGACGTGTCCATCCAGGCACAGATCATCACGCTCCTGAAGACGCTCTGCCGCGAGCACGGCACCTCCGTGATGCTGGTCACGCACGACATGGGCGTCATCGCCGAGACGGCGGACCGCGTGGCGGTGATGTACGCCGGGCGCCTGGTCGAGGTGGGGCCGGTGCAGGACGTGATCCACAACCCGCAGCATCCCTACACCGCCGGCCTCATGGGCTCCATTCCCGCCATCGGGCAGGAAGTGGAGCGGCTGCCGCAGATCGAGGGGTCGATGCCGCGGCTCAATGCGATCCCGCAGGGGTGCGCGTTCAACCCTCGGTGCCCGAAGGTGTTCGATCGGTGCCGGAGCGAGCGGCCGGATTTGCTCGATGCAGGGGCAACGCGGGCGGCGTGCTGGCTGCATGCAAAAGGCTTTGTAACCGCAGATGAACGCAGATGAACACAGATGGGTATCGATAGCGTGGCTAGCGTGGCCGTGGTGAAGCCTGACCAGACCTCCAAGGTCCTCCTGGAGGTGAAGGACCTCGCGCGCAACTTCGACGTATCGAAGCCGTGGCTCAACCGCGTTCTCGAGGGTGCGCCGCGGGTGCTGCTGAAGGCGGTGGACGGCGTGTCGTTCACGATCGACCGCGGCGAGACGCTCTCGCTCGTGGGCGAATCGGGCTGCGGCAAGTCGACGGTGGCGCGGCTCATCTGCGGCCTGTACGCCCCCTCGCGCGGCGAGGTGGTGTTCGACGGCGTGGACATGGCGAGGATCGCGCAGCGAAAGGAGATGCTGCGCATGCGCCGGCGTTTCCAGATGATCTTCCAGGACCCGTACGCCAGCCTCAACCCGCGCTGGCGCGTGGGCAGGATCATCGCCGAGCCCATCCGCCAGCACGGCATCCTCACGGACGAGAAGGCCATCGCGAGGCGCGTGGGCGAGCTGCTGGAGGACGTGCGCCTCTCGCCCCTCGACGCCGAGAAGTTCCCCCACGAGTTCTCCGGCGGCCAGCGCCAGCGCATCTCCATCGCGCGCGCGCTTTCGTCCAATCCCGAGTTCCTCGTGTGCGACGAGCCCACGAGCGCGCTCGACGTGTCGGTGCAGGCGCAGATCCTCAACCTCATGAAGGACCTGCAGCGCGAGCACGGCCTCACCTACCTGTTCATCTCGCACAACCTCGCGGTGGTCTCGCACATCTCGAACCGCGTGGGGGTGATGTACCTGGGGCGCATCGTCGAGATCGCCCCCACGCGCACCCTCTTCACGCGGCCCCTGCACCCCTACACGCAGATGCTCGAGAGCGCGATCCCCGACATCACGATGAGCGGCAAGGCGAGGACGCCCGTCGCGGGCGAGGTGCCCAACCCGCTCGATCCGCCCACGGGCTGCGCCTTTCACCCGCGCTGCCCGCACGCCGACGACCGCTGCAAGGCCGAGCGCCCCGAGCTCGTCGAATTCGAGGGCGCGCAGGTGGCCTGCCATGCCGTCGCGCAAAGGCGCATTCCCGTTCGCGTCGCCTGAAGGCGGCGGGGCCATTGCGGAATCGATTGACGCGAGTCAACGCGACGGCCGGATGCGGGCGCAGGCTGGTTTTGGGGAACTCCGCGATCCGCGCAGGGGTCCGACAGGTCCCACCGCACTTTCCCCGACGCACCTGAAGGAGGCACCCATGACGCAAGCCACCCAAGCAGTCACCCGCGAGAAGTTGCTCCAGGACTTCAACGCCGTCGTCGCCGAAACCGAGCAACTGCTGAAGGACGCCGCCTCGGCAGGCGGCGACAAGGCGAACGCGATCCGCAGCGACATCGAGGTGAAGCTGCGCAATGCCCGCGAGAAGCTCACCGAGCTCGAGCACGCGGCCGTCGAGAAATCGAAGGCCGCCGCCCAGGCGACGGACACCTACGTGCACGAGAAGCCCTGGCAGGCGATCGGCATCACCGCCGGGGTGAGCGTGCTGGTGGGCATCACCATCGGCCTGCTGCTCAACCGCCACCGCTAGGCGAGGCAGCCGCTCCGTGACGCCCGGACCGAGTGACGAAGGACCCGCCGGCGCCCTCCGGGCGCTGGGCGCGGACCTCGCGTCGCTCCTTCGCGTGCGCGCGGAGCTCCTCGGCGTCGAGCTCGAGGAAGGCAACGCGCGGCGCAAGCGCCTGCTCGTCCTGGGTGGCGTGGCCGTGCTCTTCGGCGCGGTGACGCTCCAGCTGGTCGCGCTCCTGGTCCTCGCCCTCTTCTGGGACACCCATCGCGTGGCCGCTGCCGTGGGCGTGACGATCGTCTACGGCGGCGTGGCGGCCTGGGCATTCGCGGCCTTCCGCGAGATCGCCCGGAACACCCCGCCGCCCTTCAGCGCGACGCTGGCCGAATTCCGCAAGGACCTCGAAATGCTCCGGGGGAGCGATGACCCGCCCGACTGAGGACTTCGAGGCCCGCAAGCAACTGCTCGTCGCGCGCTCCGCGCTGGGCCGCCTGCGCCTGCGGCACGATGCGGCGCGGCTGCGCGAGAGCCTCACCCCCGGGCAGGTGGGCGCCGCCCTCGTGAAATCCCCGGCCGCGCGCTCGGCGGCTTTCCTGCTGGCCATCGAGGTCGCCGGCCCGAATCGCATCGCGCGGCTGCTGTCGTTCGCGAGCCACGCCCTGTCCCTCGCGAGGATGGCCGGCGTCGCCCTCGCCTGGCTCAAGGAGCCGCCGCGCCCGTCCGAGCCGCCCGCGCCTTGAAGCGCGAGACGCACCTCCAGCCGGCCGACGTTCACGGCCTGGGCCGCCTCGCGATCGACGCGACCCTCGGGGTCACGAACCTCGTCGAGGCCCTGCACCACAGCATCGCCCGCGTCGCGCCGCCGCTCGGCAAGCCGGGCTCCGGAAGGACGAGGGGCATCACCGGGTTCGTGTACACCGCCGTTCGCGGGGTCACGGGCTTCGTCGGCCAGGGCATCGACGCGGGGCTCGCGCGGCTCGTTCCCATGCTCGGCGCCAGGGCCCCGAGCGCCGAACGCGACGCGATGGTGTCCGCGCTGAACGGCGTGCTCGGCGACCACCTCGAGGCGACACGCAATCCGCTCGCCATCGCGATGGGCCTTCGCCGCAGCGGCAGGGCCCTCGTCATCGAGCGCACGGCGCTCGCCGCCGCGTTGCCCGGGGCCACGCCCCGCATCGCCGTGATGGTCCACGGGCTGTGCATGAACGACCGGCAGTGGAAGCGGGGCGGCCACGACCACGGCGCCCTGCTCGCGCGCGCGGCCGGCTGCACGCCCGTGTACCTGCGCTACAACTCCGGCCTGCACGTCTCGACGAACGGTCGCGCGCTCGCGGCGATGATCGAATCGCTCGTCGACGCCTGGCCGGTGCCGGTCCGCTCGGTCGTGCTCGTGGGCCACAGCATGGGCGGCCTCGTCTCGCGCAGCGCGCTCCACTACGCCGGCGCGTCGGGCCTCGGCTGGCCCGCGAAACTCGAGGCGATGTTCTTCCTGGGCACGCCGCACCAGGGCGCGCCGCTCGAGCGCGGCGGCAACTGGGTGAACGTGCTGCTGGGCGCGAGCCCGTACACCGCGCCTTTCGCGCGCCTCGCGCGGATCCGCAGCGCCGGCATCACGGACCTGCGCCATGGCGCCGTGCGCGACGAGGAATGGACCGGGCGCGACCGATTCGCGCAGGGCCCCACCCCGAAGGACGTCCTGCCGATTCCGCGCGGCGTCCGTGCCTTCTCGCTGGCGGCGACGACCGCGGCAAGCGCGGAGGGCGCCCGGGTCCCGGGCGACGGGCTCGTGCCGCTCGCGAGCGCCCTGGGCCGCCATCGCACGAAGGCGCGCCATCTCGGCATCCCGAAGTCGCGCCAGTGGGTCGGCACGAGATTGAATCACCTCGACCTGCTTTCCAGCCGCGATGCGGGCGCGCGAATGGTGCACTGGCTCACCCACCCATAGCGCGTATGATGGATCGACGGGGACATCGCGGTTCTCGCGCCCGTCCGAACCCCGCGACGCGACACTTCGAGCACCCCCCCATGAACTGGAACCGCATCTCGGGCAACTGGGATCACTTCAAGCCCCTGCTCAAGAACCGCTGGAGCAGGCTGGAAGACCAGCAGCTGCGCCTCATCGCCGGCAATCGCGACAAGCTCCTGGGCAAGATCGGCGAGGCCTACGGCCTCAGCGAGGGCGAATCGGACGCGCAGCTTTCGGCCTGGCAGGATTCGCAGGACTGGCAGCCCCCGGCCTGACGGCCGGCGCCTCGGCGAAGCGGTCCCAGGCCGGTTTCGGCCCGAAGTGCCCCACGAGGAAGTCGACGAACGCACGCACCTTCGGCGCGACGTGCGGCGTCTGCGGATACACCGCGTAGATGCCCAGCTCCAGCGGCTTCCAGTCCGCGAGCAGCACGACGAGCTTGCCGGCCGCGATGAGCGGGCCGACATAGAAGGTCGGCAGCATCGCGACGCCCGCGCCGCGCTCGGCCGCGTCGCGCTCCAGCAGCCCGTTGTTGAGCCGGAGGTTTCCCGTCACGGGTACGCGCACGTCCTCGCCGGCCTTCGCGAAGCGCCACACGTTGCCGTTCGCCGTGAGCGTGTACACGAAGCAGTTGTGGCCGGAGAGTTCTTCCGGGGACCGGGGCGTGCCGTGCGCCGACAGGTACGCGGGCGAGGCCACGACCACCTGCCGCGAGGGCGCGAGCTTTCTCGCCACCAGCGTCGAATCCGTGAGCCGGCCGATGCGGATGGCGAGGTCGAACCCCTCGGCCACGAGGTTCACGAAGCGGTCGTCGAGACGGATGTCGAGCGTGACGCCCGGGTGCGTGGCGAGGAACTCCGGCAGCACGCAGCCGAGCTGCAGGATGCCGAATGCCGTGGGCGCGCTCACCACGAGCCGGCCCCGGGGCGCGCTCTGGAACCGGGCGAGGGAGGCCTGTGCCTCGTCGATGCGCTCCAGGGCGAGGCGGCTCTGCTCGAAGAGCGCGGAGCCGGCTTCCGTGAGCGCGAGCCGGCGCGTGGTGCGGTGAAGCAGCCGGGCGCCCAGCCTTTCCTCGAGCCGCGAGAGGTACTTGCTCACCACGGCCTTGGAGAGCTCGAGTTCGTCCGCCGCCTTCGTGAAACTGCCCTTCTCCACCACCTTCACGAAGACGGCGATGTCGGCCAGGTTCTCCACGGGGGCCTCCGATTGGTTCGAAAACGTGAACAATCATATCCCACCCGCCCGCTCGATCCGACGGGCCCGGGCGCCCACCATTCGTTCCACGCGCACTTCGCGCCCGACCACCGAACGAAAGGAAACGCCATGACCTACGACTTCACCGCCGCCCGCGACCACTTCGCCGCCCGCAACGCCTTCACCACCGGCCCGCACGAGCTCCACGCCCTCATCGAGGCCAAGGCTCCCCTGCAGGTCGTCGACGTGCGCTACCCCGCCGACTTCCGCGCCTCGCACATCCCCGGCGCCGTGAACCTGCCGAAGAACCAGTGGGATGCCCCGGCGAAACTCTCGAAGGACAAGCCCGTGTACCTCTACTGCTACAACCCGCAGTGCCACCTGGCGGCGGAAGCGGCCTCGAAGCTCGTCGCCCGGGGCTTCGCCGTGATCGAGATGGAAGGCGGCTTCTCCGCGTGGGAAGCCTTCGGACAACCCGTGGTGACCTCGGCCCCGGCCGCGGCCGCCTGAACGCTAGTCGAAAGGAGAAGACCATGATCGACCGGACCACCGCCCCCCTCGGGGCCCTGCTGCTTCGCGTGTCGCTCGGCGTGATGTTCATCGCCCACAGCCTGTACCTGAAGCTCGTCGTGTTCACGCTGCCCGGCACGGCGCAGTTCTTCCAGTCGCTCGGACTGCCGGGCTGGGTCGCCTATGCGACCTTCGCGGCCGAAGCCATCGGCGGCGTCCTGCTCGTCCTTGGCGTGAAGGCGCGCTGGGTCGCCCTTGGCCTCGTGCCGGTGCTCGCCGGCGCCGCCTGGGCCCATGCCGGCAGCGGCTGGCTCTTCACGAACGCGGGGGGCGGCTGGGAATACCCGGTCTTTCTCACGATCGCCGCGCTCGCGCAGGCGCTCGTGGGCGACGGCGCCTACGCACTGTGGAAAAGCGGCACGATCGAGAACCTGCGGCCGGTCGGCGTGGGCAAGCTCGCGCTCTAGCCGCGATCCGCTCCGGGAAGGCCGCGGCCCCGTGCCGCGGCCCATTTCATTTCGCCTGCGCGGGCGCGACGGCCTTGAGCTTCGCCTCGATCTCGGTCCAGTCCACGGGCCCTTTCGCGAATCGGTGTCCCAGCACGGCGAGCGTGTTCTTCCACGTCTTCTCGCTGAAGGCGTAGTAGGTGTCCCAGTCCGGTCCTTCGCCCCAGCCGCCGTGCAGGAGGGACAGCTCCGTGTTCTTCGCATCGATGGCGCGCAGGCGGATGGTCACGTAGGTGACCTGCTTGCGCATGGCCGCCTGGGTGGGCGGCGCGATCCAGGTGAAGGTGAGCATGCGCGGCTCCTGCATCGTGAGGATCTGCATGCCGTCGGTGCCCCGCATGCCCGCCGGCGCGTAGGGATTGAACCAGATCTCGTAGTCGCCGCCGGTGCGGTAGTCGACCTTCGCGCCCGGCGCGAAGAACGTGCGCAGGCCTTCGACCGTCGTCCAGGCCTTCCACACCTCGGCGACCGGGGCCGGGATGGCCACCTTGAGGCTCAGCACCTTCTCGACCGTCGGCGCCGAGAGGTCGGGCGCCCCCCCGGGTGCGAGCAACGACTGGGCGAGGGCCGGTCCGGCGGCGAAGCCGAACAGGGCGAGGGCGATCGGGGCGAGGCGTTTCATCGAAGCTCCGGAATCAGTAGACGAAGGGAAGGATGGCCCGGGTGCGTTCGCGATAGGCGGCGTAGCCGGGATGGACGAGGACGAGGCCGCGCTCCTCGCGCACGGCCTTCGCGGCGAGCACGCCGGCGAGCAGCAGCCAGAGCACGGCCTGGGCGGCGTCGCCCGCGGCGACGAAGGCGGCCATGGTCACGAGGACGGCGAGGTACATCGGGTGGCGGATCCAGCGATAGGGACCGGCCGTGACCAGCAGCCCGCCTTCCTTCGGTTCGGGCCGGATGTTGAAGTTCCCGGGCCGGTTGGCCGAGATCGCCCACGCGCCGATGGCGAGGCCCGCCACCAGCAACGCGGCGAACGCGATTCCGAGGCGGGACGGATCCGCTCGAAGGACCATGGCGGCCATGAGGCCGAACTGCAGCGCGACGAGGAGGCGTGACAAGGCGCTAGCGCGAGGCGATGAAGTCGCGCAGGCGCGCCATCGCTTCCTCCAGCCGGGCCACGGGCTGCGTGTAGGCGATTCGCACATGCCTTTCGGGGCGGCGAACCCGAAATCCCTGCCCGGCGTGATGGCGACGCCCGCGTGCACGAGCGCCTCGCGCGCGAAGGCGAAGCTGTCCTCCGTGAGACCGGAGCAATCCGCGTAGACGTAGAACGCGCCCTCGGGCGTCACGGGCACGCGAAAGCCCAGCGACGCGAGCGCAGGCACGAGGAAATCGCGCCGCGCGGCGAGTTCCCGGCGCCGCTCTTCCAGGATGGCGATCTTCCCGGGCTCGAAAGCCGCGAGGGCCGCGTGCTGCGAAAGCGTGGCCGGCGAGATGTACAGGTTCTGCGCGAGCTTCTCGAGCGCGCGCACGTGGCTGGCCGGCGCCACGAGCCAGCCCAGCCGCCAGCCGGTCATCTGGAAGTACTTCGAGAAGCTGTTGATGACGAAGACGTCTTCGCCGGTCTCGCAGGCGGTGCGCGCATCCAGGCCGTAGGTGAGCCCGTGGTAGATCTCGTCGGCGATGAGGGCGGCGCCGCGCTCGCGGCACAGGCCGGCCAGGGCCGCCATCTCCGCCGGCGGCACCATCGTGCCCGTCGGGTTCGAGGGCGTGGCCACCATGACGGCGCGGGTCTTCGGCGCCCATGCAGCCCGCGCGAGATCCGCCGTGAGCTGGTAACGGGTTGCGGGACCCACCGGCACCAGCTTCGGCACGCCGCCCAGGGCGTGCACGAAGTGGCGGTTGCAGGGGTAGCTCGGGTCGGCGAGCAGCACCTCGTCGCCCGCGTCGAGCAACACGCCGAAGGCGAGCAGGAGCGCCGCGCTCGACCCCGCCGTCACCACGATGCGGGCCGGATCGACGCTCACGCGGTAGCGATCGGCGTAGAAGCGCGATATGGCCTCGCGCAGCGGCGGGATGCCGAGCGCCGAGGTGTAGTTCATCGGCTGCGCGTCGAGCGCCCGGTGCGCCGCCGCCACGATGGGCTCGGGCGTGCGGAAGTCCGGCTCGCCGATCTCCAGGTGGATGACGTCGCGCCCCGCCGACTCGAGTTCCCGCGCCAGCGTCTGGATCTCCATCACCTCGAAGGCGGCGATGGAATCCATGCGCGAGGCGAGGTGCAGGCGCGCGGCTCGGTCGTCCATCGTTCTAGTGGTGGAGGTTGTCCGCGATGTCCAGCTCGCGCACGCCCTTGCGGTCGCGGGCCGCGTCCACGGCCTTCAGGATCCGCAGGCGAAGGCCGTCGGCATCCGGCACGCCGCGGATCACGAGGAAAGGCGTGGTGGTGTCGGACGTCTGCATCTCGACGTTGCCGATGCCCACGAGCCGCATCACGAAAGGCTGCACGAAGCTCGCGTCCTTCACGCGGTACATGAGGAGGCTGTCCGTGCGCCGGCTGAACACGCCCTGGCGGATGTGGATCGACTGCGTCGTCACCTCGTAGGTGAAGCAGCGCGTGGCGATGTACCGCCAGATCGCGTACGGGATGGGGATGACGAGAACGCACAGGACGAACGGCCAGAAGTTCGTCCACTGCGAGGGGCTGCCCTGCCAGAGTACCTGCTCGTCCGTGCTCATCGACATCCTCTCGATCGGGGCCAAGGGGCCATTATCGCAATACTCTCGATACCCATGCGCGTGGGGGCGGGAGACGGGCAGGGCAGGCCGGCGAAGGGGAGGGGGGGGGGGGGGGGGGGGCGGTGCCCCGATTTCGCCGCCAGCAGGCCCGAAATTGCCAACGATCGACCCCGAGGAAGGCCGGGTCGATCCGCGCGCGGCCAATACCCCGCCACACGGGCGGCCGGGGGCAGAGGCCGTGATTGCGCCGCCCTGAAATGGCAACGCCTTTCCACGCCCTCGACGGCCACCTCCCGCCGGCCATGGCTCAACGCCGCAAATGCTCGTCCCAGAACTTCTGCAGGCGCTTGGCGGACACCGGGAAAGGCGTCTTCAGTTCCTGCGCGAAGAGCGAGATGCGAAGTTCCTCGATGAGCCAGCGGAATTCCTCCAGCTTCGGGTCGCGGCGCTCGGCCTCGTGGTCGGCGGCCGCCCGCGCCTCGTACTGGTTCCAGAGGCCGGCGATCACCGGGCCGTGACGCACGTCCCGTTCGGGGTTGGACCGGGCCTTCTGCGTCCGCAGGGCGAGCCCCTTGAGGTAGCGCGGCAGCTCGCCGAGCTTCTCCCAGGGCGTCCGCGCGAGGAAGCCCGCGAAGACGAGGCGCTGCTGCTGGGCCTTCACCTCGTGCGCGAGCTTTCCGAGCCCGGCGGACTGGGCGAGCGCCGCCGTGAGGGCGTGGTTCGCATCCGCGATGGCCATGGCGTGGCGGGCGACCGCCTCGCTCACCGCGGGCAGCCGGGTCTTCGCGCGCTTTTTCTGCTCCTCGTAGCCCTTGGGGCTGCGCGGGGGCTCGTCCTCGCCGATGAACGCGCGGTCCATCACGCAGGCGACGAAGTCCGCGCGCAGCTTGTCCGCGGGCATCACGGACTGGAGCTTGAGCGCGAGGGCGTTGAACGAGGAGGGCCCGCGCTCGAGCTGCTTCACCTGTTCCTTGAGATCGAAGGCGAGCAGGCGCCGCACGCCGCCGCGATGGGCGTCGAGCGCCTTCTCCTTCGTGTCCATGAGGCGGATGGCGACGCTCTCGCCCTCGTCCACCAGGGCGGGGTAGCCGGTCATCGCCTGGTTGCCCCGGCGAAAGGCGACCTCCGCCGGCAGGTCGCCGAAGTCCCAGGCCTTGATGCCTTCGCGCTCGAGACCCGGCTTCGACTGGGCGAGCGTGAGCTGCGCGGCCTCGCCCAGCTGCTTGCGAAGGGCGCCCAGGTCACGGCCCATGGCGAGCTCGCGCTTCGCATCGTCCACGATGCGCAGGTTCATCCGCAGGTGATCGGGCGGCTGGTCCTTCGACCAGACGTCCGAGTCGAGGCGCTCGCCCACCTGGCGCGAGGCGTAGGCGAGCACCTCCTCGGCGATGGGCCGCGCGCCGGGCTTCACGCGTTCCAGGAAGGCCGTGACGTGCTCCGGCACGGGCACGAGCGCCGAGCGGATGCGCTTGGGCAAAGCCTTCATGGTCCACGCGATTTTGTCGCGCACCATGCCGGGCACCAGCCAGTCGAGCGCCGCCTCGTCCAGCTGGTTGAGGAGCGCGAGGGGCACGTTCATCGTGACCCCGTCCATCGGGTGCGACGGCTCGAAGCGGTAGGCGAGCGGGAAGACGTGATCGCCCAGCCGGAACTGGCGGGGGAAGAGCTCCTCCGTCACGGACTCCGCCCCGTGGCGCATGAGGTCCTCCTTCGTGAGGTGCAGCAGCTTCGGCTCCGCCTTCGCGCGGCCCTCGTACCAGTGCTCGAAGGAGCGGGCGTCGCGCACCTCGGCCGGGACGATGGCGTCGAAATACGAATACAGAGCGCGATCGTCCACGAGCACGTCCTGGCGCCGCGCGCGGTGCTCGAGGTCCTGGACCTCCTTCACGAGGCGCTGGTTGTGCGCGAGGAACGGCTGCCGGGTGTCGAACTCGCCGGCCACGAGCGCGCCCTCGATGAATATCTCGCGGGCGCGCACCGGGTCCAGCTTGCCGAAGCTCACTTTGCGCCGCGCGACGATCGTCAGGCCGTAGAGGGACACCGTCTCGTAGGCCGCCACTTCGCCGCGCGTGCGGTCCCAGTGCGGCTCGTTGTGCAGGCGAGTGACCAGGTGCTGCGCCGCTGCCTCGATCCACTCGGGCTCGATGCGCGCGACGTTGCGGGCGAAGACGCGCGTAGTCTCCTGCAGCTCGCCCGCCATGATCCAGCGTGGGCGGTTCTTCTTGAGGCCCGAGCCCGGCCAGATGGCGAAGGGGATGCCGCGCGGGGCGTTGTAGTGATCGCCCTCCTGCGCCTTGAGGCCCACGTTGGAGATGAGGCCCGTGAGCAGGGCCCGGTGAACCTGCTCGTAAGTCGCGGCCGACGGGTTCTCGCGGATCTTCAGGTCCGCCGCCATCTCGCGAAGCTGCCCGGCGAGGTCGCGCCATTCGCGCATGCGCACGTACGAGAGGAAATGGTCGCGGCACACCTGCCAGAGCTTGCGGCCGGATTCCTTGTGGCGGAAGGCTTCGTCGAAGAACTTCCACAGGTTCATAAGCTGCACGAAGTCCGACGCGTCGTCGCGGAATTCCTCGTGCGCGCGGTCCGATTCCTGGCGCTTGTCCTGCGGGCGGTCACGCGGGTCCTGGATCGACAGGGCCGCGGTGAGGATGATCATCTCCGCGAGGCAATCGAACTCGCGCGCGGCGAGCAGCATGCGGCCGATGCGCGGATCGACCGGCAGGCGCGCCAGCTCGTGGCCGAGCGGCGTGAGGGTGCGCTTGCCGTCGAGGGCGCCCAGCTCGAAGAGGCTCTTGTAGCCGTCCTCGATCTGCCGGGGCGTGGGCGGCTCGACGAAGGGGAAGGCCGCGATGTCGCCCAGCTCCAGCGCCGCCATGCGCAGGATGACGGAGGCGAGCGAGGTGCGCAGGATCTCCGGCGTCGTGTACTCGGGCCGCCCGGTGAACTGCTCCTCCGAGAAGAGGCGGATGGCGACGCCGCTCGCGACGCGGCCGCACCGTCCCGAGCGCTGCTTCGAGGCGGCCTGCGAGATGGGCTCGATGCGCAGCTGGTCGATCTTCTGCCGGGGGCTGAAGCGCTTCACGCGCGCGAGGCCCGTGTCGATCACGTAGTGGATGCCGGGCACCGTGAGCGAAGTCTCGGCCACGTTGGTCGAGAGCACGATGCGACGCCGCGCCGAGCGCTCGAAGACGCGGTCCTGCTCCTCGGCGGACAGGCGCGAGAAGAGCGGCAGGATCTCCGCGCCCTTCGGATGGTGCTTGCGGAGCGCCTCGGCCGCCTCGCGGATCTCGCGCTCGCCCGGCAGGAAGACCAGGATGTCGCCCGTGCGGCTCTCGCGGTCGATCTCGTCGACGGCCTTCACGATGGCCTCGTTCATGTCGACGGGCTCGTCGTCCTCGTCCTCGATCTCGAAGAACTCCGGCCGGTAGCGGACTTCCACCGGGTACGTGCGGCCCGACACCTCGATCACCGGCGCGCCACCGAAGAAGTCCGAGAAGCGCTGCGTGTCGATGGTGGCCGAGGTGACGACCACCTTCAGGTCCGGGCGGCGCTCCACGAGGCGCTTCAGGTACCCCAGCAGGAAGTCGATGTTGAGGCTGCGCTCGTGGGCCTCGTCGACGATGATCGTGTCGTAGGCGCGCAGCTCCCGGTCCGAATGCGTCTCGGCCAGCAGGATGCCGTCCGTCATCACCTTGATCGCGGACTCGGGAACCGTGCGGTCCTGGAAGCGGATCTTGTGGCCCACGAAGCCCTTGGGCGTGCCGGGCAGCTCCTGCGCGAGCCTCGACGAAAGGCTTCTCGCCGCGATGCGCCGAGGTTGCGTGCAGCCGATGAGCCCCGCCGCCCCGCGACCCAGCGCGAGGCAGATCTTCGGAATCTGCGTCGTCTTGCCCGAGCCCGTCTCGCCGCACACGATGGTCACCGGGTGTTTCGCCACCAGCGCGGCGATGTCCTCGCGCTTCTGCGCGATGGGCAGGTCTTCCGGGAAGTGGGGCACCGGAAGCCGGGCCGCCCGCACCGCATACGCCTTGCGCGAGCGATCCACCAGCGCTTCCAGGATCGCCTTCTCGCGCTCGTGCGGGCGCCCCGAGCGCGTGCGCTCCGCCACGGTGGCGGCGAGCGCGGCGATCTTCGGGTGGTCCGCCGCCAGCGTGGCGGCGAGGAGGTCTTCGGGGAGGGCGTTCAAGCCGCCATTTTACCGGGCCGGGGCCCGCTTTCCCCCGGCAGCAGCGTTATTCGCAAGAGAGGCTAGCAATGGGATCGGGCGCGAGGTGAAACCATCGAAATTCAGCGCGGCGCTTCATCGGCCTCTTGCGGGACGGGTGCCCCGGAATTTCGGGCCAGCAACCACGCAGGCCCGAAATGACGTCCAACGTTCCCCATCAACCCGGGGCCCGAACCTGCACGGCCGCGCCGCGATGAATTTCGATGGCTTCACCTCGCACCCGATCCGATCGTGCCCATGGAACCGTCAACGCTACGTCGCACGGATGGGCCGATTCGAAGCGGCTGTCGGTCACGACGATTCCGTGGCCTCGATCAACGGTGCCAACGGGGGCGCGAAGCGGCGCTGCATCCCACCGCGATGATCTGGGACCGGGGATGGGGAAAGGCTCGTCAATTTCATCGCGGCGCGGCCGTCGCAGGTTCGGGCCACAGGGTTACCGTGGCTCGAACAATGGACGGGTCGGATTCAGGGGCCTGTCGTGTGTTGACTGGCCCCTGAATCCGGGGCACCCGTCCCGCAAGAGGCCGATGAAGCGCCGCGCTGAAATTGACGAGCCTTTCCCCATCCCCGGTCCCATTGCCCTCGGGAATCTACTTGAGCCTCGCCAACACCTCGTCGACACTGGCATCGGCGAACGCATGCAACTCCGCGGTCGTCCGGTTCTGCATGGGATGGGGAACGAAGACCGACGCACCGGCGTACCCGATGGCGCCGCATTGCTTCGCGAACGCGTCGCGGAACTCGGTGGTGAGGACGCTCACGCCCGGGATGCCGCGAAGGTCGAGGTCGTTCAGGTCGTGGGTGCTGCAGGAGGTGCAGGAGCCGCAGTCGGACAGGGCGATGATCACGGCATCGCATTCGGTGGCGACCGATTGCAGGATGGGGATGGGCGCGGTTCGGGTGTTGGTGGGCTTGGCGTAGCGCTTCGTGCGGATGCCGCGTTCGTGCAACAGCGCCTCGAGGCGGTCGATGTATTCGGCACCGCGCATCTTGCCGATGTCGAGCAGGCCCACGGTCCTGCCGGCGAGGTCGGAGGGGGCCGCCTTGCGCGCGCGCTGCACGGCGGCGGCTTCGGGCGTGGGGTCGCGCAGCTTCACGACGGCGTTCATTCGACGATCTCCCGGGTGACGGGCTGCGACTCGTGGCGGAAGCGCCCGCCCGTCCAGCCCGCGAGGATGGCGGAGAAGAGGCCGGCCTGGCCCCCGGCGCGCACGATGAGCAGGCCCTCCTCCCAGAACTTCGGCACGGCTTCATTCGCGCGCTTCGGGTCGATGCCCTCCCCCACGCCCTGCGCGCCCTGCACGAGGTCCTTGCCGGGCCGCAGGAGGGCCGCGTGCAGTTCCCTCGTGATGCGCGCGCGATCCCAGCCGGCGTTGCGATAGATGGCGTAGTGCTCGGCGGAGAGCACGAGCATCGCGTTGGTGAACTGGCAGAGCTTCGGGTGGCCGACGGCCGAGAGCGCCATCGCAAAGGAACGCGTGATCTCCTCCGGCGTTCGCGAGCGCTGGTCGATGAAGCCCTGGATGCCGTCTCCCTGGAAGAGCGTCACGGCGCTCCGGCCCGGTGCGATGCCGCGCGCCACGGACAGCGGCTGCCACGTGGGATCCGTCTCGTCCTCGGAGAAGCAGAAGGTGTACTTGCCCGGTCCGCCGAGCGTGGCGCGGTCCAACTCGCCGGGCACGCCGCCTCCCACGTTCCGGATGATGAGCTGCAGCGCCCGGCCGATGGTGGCGTTGGCGCGGTTGCCCTGCCCCAGCGCGTTGATGCCCCAGTTCATGCCGATGCGCTTCGCGATGGGGCCGTTCACCACGATGACGGGGCCGGAAAAGCAGGTGGTGCACAGCAGGCCGTGCATCGTGAAGACCGGCTCGAGCGCCGCTTCCAGCGCGGCCAGCACCACGGGGAGGTACTCGGGCTTGCAGCCGGCCATCACCGCGTTGATGGCCACCTTCTCCACCGTGCATTCGGCCAGGTTCGGTGGCACGCGGCCCACGACTTCATGGGGACGGCGATTCGTGCCCGCGAGCATGTGCAGGATGCGCTCATCCGTAGGCGGCACCACGGGCAGGCCGTCCGTCCAGCCGCGCTCGAAGCAGGCCTCCATCGGGTCTTCCCACTCGCCCACCTCGATCTCGCGGGAGGCGAGGCCGGTCTCGCCGAAACGGGCCTGGAGACGCTCGTGCACGCCGGGTTCGCGGGACTTCGAGCCGCAGCCGGGCTGCCACGGCGGCAGGTCCGCGCCCAGCAGGGCGTCGCCCAGGAACACCCGCCATTCCTCCCGGTGCCAGCCGACGATTCGGTCCCTTTCCAAGCCGCCTTCGATTCGCACGAGGGTGGGCACCGTCTCGATGTCGTGCCGGAAGGATTCCTCGAGCGCCGTGTCGTCGAGCGGCGCGAGATCCGCGAAATGCGCGGGCTCGTCCTGCACCACGGCGCGCACCGACAGGCCGGCGGCGCGAAGGCGCGCGAGCAGCGGGTGGACGAGGGCGCAGGTCTCGCACTCGCGCTTCACGAAGGCGAGGATGCCGTCGGCTCGGGACATGGGGAGATGGCGTCGGAAGTCGGGAACGACTTCCATGGTAGCCGGCTTTCGCCGGCCCGGATCGTGCCGCTAGACGCCCGGAAAGGGAACCACCCGGCTGTCGGCGTGGGTCTCGAGCGCGTCGAGCTGCCGGCGCACGTGCACGTCGGCGCGCAGGCGCTCGGCCACCTGTTCCGTCTCGCGCAGCGCGTAGTAGAGGACCATGCCCGAGAAGAAGAAGGCCATCGTGCCGGCGACGGCGTGCACGCCGCTCTCCACGAAGAAGATGTAGGCCGTGGAGGGCAGCGTCGCCGGGAGGGATAACGCGGGGTGCGCCCACTTCACCGGCGCGTACGCGGTGATGGAGCCCCCCACGTAACAGGTGATCACCATGAGCGCGAAGCTCTGCCGGTAGCCCGGCTCCTCGGGAAAGAGCCAGGTGCCCAGCAGGCCCCACTGCACGCCGGCGAGGAAGTTGGCCGCCACCGCCAGGCGGGCCCAGTCGCGCGGCTCGAGGTCCGGGAACCGGTCGTGGCGGTGCGCCCAGGCGAGGCACAGGGCGAAGCGCGCCCCCGCGACGGCGACCCCGTAGAGCAGCCAGGCCACGTGCGCGCCCTTGAGGCCGTCCGCCGCGAAGAAGGCGAAGCACAGGAGCACGCCGAAAGCGGCGGAAGCGGAAGCCACCGGCAGCGTCCGGAAAAGCGACGCGACCTGCAGCGCCTCGACTTCGCGTGCGGTCGAATGGGCGATCGCCTCGTGGCCGGCGGTGGCGGGTGGCATGGCGTGTGCGCGCGTCGTGGAGAGCCCCTGGGAGGCCCCCTCCTGGAAGAGTTGTCCCTTCCAATTAACACGCGCTGCCTCGCGGTTCTGTGAACCGCGTCACATTTCCGGGCGCTGCCTAGGGATTCAACTGGCGGTAGACGCTCGTGGAGACGCGCGAGAGCGCCGCCTTGTCGATGTCGCCGGAGAGCGCGTAGCCCCAGTTGCCGTCGATCCAGTAGAAGACGGAGACCGGGCCTTCCTGCGCGAACCGGAAGGCCGTGGGGCCCTCCTGCTTCGAGCGCGCGGAGACGTACAGCGTGAGCCGCTTGCCCGTGCCCTCCTGGTACATGAACTGGGCCACCGGGCCCTCGGGGCCGGGCAGCAGGCGCCCGCCGAGGAGCTCGAAGCCCTCCGGCGCGAGCACCGGCACCTTGAGCGGCGTTCCCAATCGCTTGGAGAGCCAGGCGACGAGGTGGTCCTGCTGGGCGGCTTCGACTTCCACCGGGTGCCGCACTTCCGCCGCGTAAACCACGTGGGCACGCGCGGCACGGGTGGAAGCCCGGCGGCCACGGGCGCGGGCGCCGAAGCGACGGGCGTGGCCGGCGCCCCGAACCGCCAGGGCGACGGCGCGGCGAGGCCGATGGCGATGCCGGCCGCCAGCACCGCGGCGGCGCGCGCGTACCCGATCCACGCGGGCCGCCGAAGCCGCAGGCGTTCCGGAATCGGCTCCTGCATGACGGGATCGAAGCGCTCCTTGATGAGGCGCTTCTGCTCGACGAGGCGAAGCACGCGGCGGGCGGCCTCCGGGTCCGCCTGCAGCGCGGCCTCGACCGCCGCGCGCTCCGCGGGGCCGACGGCGCCGTCGACGAAGGCCTGCAGCAGGTCGTCGTCCAGGTTCACGGCACCGCCTTCAGGTTGGGGCGGGTGCCCTCGCCGTCCATGTGGCGGCGCAGCTTCTCGCGGCCGCGCGACAGGCGCGACATCACGGTGCCGATCGGGATGCCCAGGGCGCGGCTCACCTCTTCGTACGACATGTCCTCCAGGCTCACCATGAGCACCACCTCGCGTTGCTCGGGCGGAAGGCCCGCGAGGCCGCGCTCCAGGTCGTGCGCGTCCGTGACCCACTCGGGCGTGCCCGCGCCGGCGTATTCGCCGAGTTCGTCGGTGGGCTGGTTGCGCTTCGAGCGCAACTGGTTGATGAACACGTTGTGCATGATCGAGAAGAGCCAGGCCCGCAGGTCCCCGGGACGCCAGAGGTGGAACTTGCGCATCGCGCGCTCGAGCGTGTCCTGGACGAGGTCGTCGGCGGCATGGCGCTCGCCCGCCAGCGCGCGCGCGTAGCGGCGCAGGTTCGGGATGTAGGCGACGATGGCGTCGGAATCCACGGGCATGGGGTGAAGGGTACGTGGAGTGAACGGCCCTGGGGGGCCGATTATTCCGGCGCGAGCTCCGGCAGGATCACCATCCCGAGCGGCCCGCGAAGCACGGCCGAGAGCCCGGTGCCCGCGTCGCGCGCGAACCGAAGACCCGGCGGCTTCACGAAGCCCAGCGTGCCCAGCGTCGATTCGATGGCCTCGGCGCGAGGGCTCCGGATGGCCAGCCAGTCGAGCCGGCAACCGGCGTCGGGCAGCGTGGGTGCGGGATGCCGGCCGCCCGGCCATTCGATGAGCGTGGGAAAGGCGCCGCCGTCCGGGAGCGAGCCGTCGGAGGGAACGCCGATGCGCCAACGCAGATCGCCGCGCGTCACCTCGAGGATCTCCCCGGCCCGCTCGCCGAGCGACGCGCGGTCGCGCGCGATGTCGTCGGTGCGAACCACCCAATGCGCGAGCCCCGGCGCCTTCTCGAGCCGCGCGCGCATCGCCGGGTCGTCCAGGCCGTACCAGCGGGGCCGCCCGGGCGCGCTCGCCTGCGGGTCGATCGCGATGATCTCGAGATACGCCTCGGGTCCGAGGGACAGCAGCCGGTTGTGCGTGCCCATCAGGGCGTGCCGCCCGCCACCGGCCGGCGCGACGCCCAGGCGCGCCTCCAGCCACGCCGCGCCCTCCTCGAGGGTGCGGCTCGCGACGACGAGGTGGTCGAGCTCGAGGCTCAAGACATCGTGATGCCCTCGTCGGCCATCACCTTCTTCACGGCCGGGCGGGCGAGGACGCGCTGGATGAGCGCGGTGTAGTGCGTGAGCTTCGTGACGGGCATGGCGTTGCGGTTGGCCCAGCGGTACATCACGAGCAGGTACGGATCGACGACCGTGAACTGCTTGCCCATCGCCCACTTCTTTCCCGCGAGCAGGCGATCGATCTCGACGAGGCAATCCCAGTACTGCTCGCCGCCCTTGGCCTTCACCGCGTCCACGGGCGCGCCCTCGGGCACGAAGCGCTCGGGACGGAAGAAGCGCGTGTAGGTGGGATGCACGGTGCCGGCGATGTAGGCCATCCAGGAGACGGCCTGCGCCTGCTCCCAGGTCGACTTCGGCCACAGGCCCGCCTGCGGGTGCCCGCCGGCGATGAACGTGAGGATGGCCGTGTTCTCGACGAGGCGCTTGCCGTCGACCATCAGCGTGGGCACCTTGCCGCGCGGGTTGATCGCGAGGTACTCCGGCTTCCTCTGCTCGCCGGCGGCCGTGCTGATGCGCACCGCGTCGTAGGGAAGGCCCGATTCCTCGAGCGCGATGTGCGAGGCGAGCGAGCAGGCGCCGGGCGAGTAGTAGAGTGTGAGCTTCAAGACGACCTCCGGTTGGACGAATGCAGCCGCATTCTCTCATGGCCCCGCTTCTCGCCGTCGTGCTGCTGGCCGCGCTGCCGGCGCGCGCCCACGAAGGGCCCCACCCTTCCGCGCCCGCGGCGGCGAAGATGCGCGCCGCCGCCACCCGCCTCGTCGCTTCGCTCCCGGAGCCGCAGCGCGGGAAGGCGATGCGCGCCTTCGGGGATGCGGACCGCACGGACTGGCATTACACCCCCCGGAGCCGCGGCGGCGTTTCGCTCAAGGAACTCGACGCGACGGGGCGCGAGGCCGTCCACGCCCTGCTGCGGGAGGCACTCTCGGCCGCGGGCTACCGGCGCGTGACCAACATCCTCGAGCTGGAGCTGGTGCTGCGCGAAGTCGAGACCTTCGGCCTGCTGCGCGACCCGGAGAAGTACCACCTCACGCTCTACGGCGTGCCCGACGCGAAGGCCCGCTGGGGATGGCGCTTCGAGGGGCACCACCTGTCGCTGCATTTCACGCTCGCGGGCGATCGGCTCGTGGCCGACACGCCCAGCTTCTTCGGCGCCAATCCCGCCACCGTGGCCTCGGGCCCGCGCAAGGGCCTGCGCACGCTCGGGGTGGAGGAAGACGAAGCCCGGGCGCTGCTCGCCCTGCTCACCGAAGCGCAGTCCCGCGAGGCGATCTTCGACGAGCGCCCCTACGGCGACATCGTCACGGCGAACGCGGACAAGGTCGATCCCCTGAAGCCCGTGGGAATCGCCGCGGCGAGCCTGGACGCGAGGCAGCGCGCGCAGCTCTGGCGGATCGTCGAGGCCTACGCGTCGGCTTTCGAGCCCGGCCTCGCGCAGGCACGCCTCGCGCGCGCGAAGGACGGCGGCCTCGAGTCGATCCGCTTCGGCTGGGCGGGCTCGACGGGCCAGGGCCCGCACTACTACCGCATCCAGGGGCCGCGCTTCCTCATCGAATACGACGCTTCGCCGGGCGGCGGCAATCACGTCCACACGGTGTGGCGCGACTTCACGGGCGATTTCGGGCGCGACCTGCTGCGCGAGCACTACGCCCTCTCCCACGCGGGCACCGGACGCCGCTGACCGCCTGCCGCTACAGCCGCGTGATCAGCGACGAGGTGTCCCAGCGGCTGCCGCCCGCCTTCTGCACGTCGCCGTAGAACTGGTCCACGAGGGCGGTGACGGGCAGGCTCGCGCCGTTCCTCTTGGCCTCGTCCAGGCAGATGCCGAGGTCCTTGCGCATCCAGTCCACCGCGAAGCCGAACTCGAACTTGCGCTCGGTCATCGTCTTGCCGCGGTTCTCCATCTGCCAGCTCTGCGCGGCGCCCTTCGAGATGACGTCGAGGACGAGGAGCGGATCGAGCCCCGCCTTCTGCGCGAAGGCGACGCCCTCGGAAAGGGCCTGCACCAGGCCCGCGATGCAGATCTGGTTCACCATCTTGGTGAGCTGGCCCGCGCCGGACTCGCCCATGAGCGTGACCGCCTTCGCGTAGGAATCCATGACGGGCTTCGCGAGGTCGAACGCCGCCGGCTCGCCGCCGCACATGACCGTGAGCTTGCCGTTTTCCGCGCCGGCCTGGCCGCCGGAGACGGGCGCGTCGATGAACGCCACGCCCTTCGACTTGGCGAGCGCGTGCAGCTTGCGCGCCGCATCGGCCGAAGCCGTGGTGTGGTCGACGAGAATGCTGCCGGCCTTCATGCCCTCGAGCGCGGCCGTGCCGACCGCGAGCAGGTCGTTGTCGTTGCCGACGCACATGCAGACGAAGTCCATGCCGCGCGCGGCTTCGGCCGGCGTGGCGGCGGACTGCCCGCCGTGCTTGCCCACCCACTCGGCGGCCTTGGCGGCCGAGCGGTTGTAGACGGTGACGTCGTAGCCCCTGGCCTTGAGGTGGCCGGCCATGGGGAATCCCATGACGCCGAGGCCGAGAAATGCGACTTTCGCGCTCATGCTTTGTCTCCCTGGAGAACCTGCGGATTGACGAGATGCGGCGGCGTGCGGCCTTCGAGCACGGCCGTGAGGTTCGCGACGGCGGTCTCGCACATGCGCAGGCGCGTCGCGCGCGAGGCGCTGCCGATGTGCGGGGTGAGCACCGCGTTGGAAAGGGCGAGATAACCCGGATTCAGGGCGGGCTCGCCTTCGAACACGTCGATGCCGGCGGCGGCGATGCGCTTCGTCCGCAACGCCTCGATCAGGGCGGCATCGTCGACGATGCCGCCGCGCGCCGTGTTCACGAAGACGGCCGTGGGCTTCATCTTCGCGAAATCCTCCGCCTTGATGAAATGGTGCACGGCCGGCGAGTACGGGACCATCACGACGATGAAGTCGCTTTCGGCGAGCAGGCTGTCGCGCTCGACCCACGTGGCGTTCAGGCGCTTCTCGTCGCCTTCCGGCAGGCGCGTGCGGTTGTGGTAGAGCACGCGCATGTCGAAGCCCGTCGCGCGCCTGGCGATGGCCTGCCCGATGCGACCCATGCCCAGGATGCCGAGCGTGGCGTGGTGCAGGTCCGCGCCCAGGAAGGCGTTCATGGTGAAGGCTATCTTCCACTCTCCTCGGCGCACGAAGGCGTCGCCCTCCGCGATGCGCCGCGCGGCGGCCATGAGGAGCGCCCAGGTGAGATCCGCCGTGGTGTCGTCCAGCACGCCGGGGGTATTGGTGACGCGGATGCCGCGCGCCGTGGCGGCGGCGACGTCCACGTTGTTGTAGCCCACGGCGATGTTGGAGACGATCTGGAGCCGCGGCGCGGCGGCGAGGACGTCCGGACCCACCTTGTCCATCACGGTCGCGAGGATGCCGTCGGCGTTCGAGGCGCGCTCGGCCATCTGGGCCGCGGTGTACGGAACGTCCGTCTCGTTGTGGTCCACCTCGAAGCGCTCGCGCAGGCGCGAGACGATTTCGGGAAACACCTGCCGCGTGACGAGGACTCTTTTCATGGCGATCGGCACATCTTCAAGTCGGAACGGGCCGGCCGGAGCCGGGACAAGCGGGCGGCTGCGGGTGTCGGACCGCGGCGGCTACTTGTACAGGACGGACGGCAGCCAGAGACCGATGGCGGGGAACATGTAGAGCAGCACGATCGCGATCACCTGGATGCCCATGAACGGCAACATGCCCGCGAATATCTGGTTCAGCGTCACGTGGGGTGGAGCGACCCCCTTCAGATAGAACGCGGCCATGGCCACCGGCGGCGAGAGGAACGCCGTCTGCAGGTTGAGCGCGACCAGCAGCCCGAAGAAGAGCGGGTCGATGTTGAACTTGGCGAGCAGCGGGATGAAGATCGGCATGAAGATCACGATGATCTCCGTCCACTCCAGCGGCCAGCCCAGCAGGAAGATGATGGCCTGGGCGAGGATCATGAACTGGATGGGGGTGAGGCCCATCGACAGCACCCAGCGCTCGATGATCTCCTGGCCGCCCAGCAGCGCGAAGGCCGCCGAGAAGATGGACGACCCCACGAAGAGCCAGCACACCATCGCCGACGTCTTGGCGGTGAGGTAGACCGATTCGCGGACGGTGCCGATGAGCTTCACCTGCATCGTGGCCAGCACGCACCACACCGTGGTCGCGCCGATGGAGATCCAGCCGACCCAGGCCGGCGGCCCGCCGGCGGTCACCTCGAACTTCCACAGGATGAACCAGACCAGCGCGACGAGCGCGAGCACCGCGAGGGGCGCCCAGGTCTTGAGGATCTTGATGACCCGCTCCCGGGGCTCCCGGGCCAGCATGTAGACCGCCGCGAGGCCGAAGCCCCCGTAGGAGCCGATGGCCGCCGCCTCGGTCGGCGTCGCGAGACCGAACACGATGGTACCGAGCACCGCAAGGATGAGCACCGCCAGCGGGAAGAAGGACTCCAGCAGCATCTTGTAGATCTCGACACGCTCGTAGGTGAAGAGCGCGAAGAGCACCACGAGTCCCGCGAGCCCCACGCCCAGCACCCACCAGAACGCGTTGGGCGCCGCCGTTCGAGCCGCGGCGGCGGGGGCCGGCTTCTCCGCGGACTTGGTCTTGGCATCGACCGGGGCCTCCTGGGCGGGCTTGGCGGGGGCGTCGGCGGCCGGCGGGGGCGACAGGTCCGAGGTGGGCTCGGCCTTCTTCGGCTCGTCCGCGGGCAGCGGCGACAGGCCGGGGGGCGCCTCATCCTTCTTCGCTTCCTCGGCGCCCGGAATCGGCGACAGACCGGAAGGCGACGTATCGGCCGGCGGCGGCGCGAGTCCGGCCGCGTCGGGCGCGGACTGCTCGAACCCGCTGCCCATCTCCTGCAGGCCCGAGATGTCCTGCACCACCTCGGGCTTCGTGAGGGCGTTCCACGTGAGGCCCATGAGGATCAGGAAGGCGATCGCGGGCATCAGCGCGAAAAACAGGTCCCGCGCGACCTTGCGGCGCTCCGCGACGGCGATCTGGTTGGCACGAAGCGCCTTCACGAAACCGGCGAGCGCATTCGACGTGCCCGTCGTGGCCTTCGCCTGCGCCGCGTGCGCCGGAAGCGCTACGAACCGCTGCTGTTCGGTGAGCGGGGGCGCCCACTCCGGCTTGATCTTCGCGATGACGATGACGTACAGCACATAGAGGAAAGCCAGCATGATGCCCGGGAAGAACGCCCCGGCATAAAGCTGCACCACCGACACGCCGGCCGTGGCGCCGTAGACGATCAGCATCACGGAGGGCGGGATCAGGATGCCCAGGCAGCCCCCTGCGGTGATGACGCCGGCGGCAACCTTGATGTTGTATCCGGCCTTCAGCATGGCCGGCAGCGCGAGCAGCCCCATGAGCGTCACGACCGCGCCCACGATGCCGGTGGCCGTGGCGAAGATCGCGCAGGTGACCAGCGTCGCCACCGCGAGGGACCCCGGCACCCGGGCGAGGGACAGGTGCAGGCTCTTGAAGAGCTTCTCGATGAGGTTGGCGCGCTCGACGAGGTACCCCATGAAGACGAAGAGCGGGATCGAGATGAGCACGTCGTTGGTCATCACCGACCAGGCACGCGAGACCATGAGGTCGAGCGTCTGCTTGAGCGCGCCTTCCACCACGCCGTTCTGCATGTAGTAGGCCGCGAAGGCGAACAGCATGCCCATGCCCATCAGCGTGAAGGCCGTCGGAAAGCCCAGCATGATCGCCGCGACGACGAGCGAGAGCATGAGCAGGCCCATGTGGCCCTGCGTGAACTGCGAGAACGGCGGCATGGCGACGAGCGTCCCGACGACGATGAGCGCCATGATCGAGAGGCCGAAATAGAGCTCCTTCCTCACCGGGAACCCTCCGGCTTCAACACCAGCTCGTCCAGCTTCGCGATGTCCTCGTCCTTTACGTGCACCATCTCCTTGAGCTTCTCGACGTCGACTTCCTCGACGTCCTCCTCGCGCGAGGGCCACGCGCCCTGCTTCAGGCAGATGACGCACCGCACGATCTCGACGAACCCCTGCAGCAGCAGGATGGCGCCCGCGAAGGGGATGAAGGATTTGAAGGGGTAGATGGGCGGGCCATCGGCCATCACGGAGGAATGCTCCTGGATGGCCCACGAGTCGCCCGCGTAGATCCAGCCGGCGTAGCACAACGCGACCACGCCGGGGATGAAGAAGATGATGTAGAGCAAGAGGTCGATGCCGGCCTGCAGGCGCGGCGGGAAGAAGCCGTAGAGCACGTCGCCCCGCACGTGACCGTTCTTGGAGAGCGTGTACGCCCCCGCCATCATGAAGAGAATGCCGTAGAACATGAGCATCACGTCGAACGCCCACGCATGGGGCGCGGAAATCACGTACCGGGAGAACACCTCCCACGAGATGAGGGCGGTGAGCGCGACGATGGTCCACGCGAAGACCTGGCCCAGCCAGGTGCTGAGCTTGTCGATGCCGAGCAGGAGTTCTTGCATGGGGGTGCGTCCTCTTTACACCGCGGTCCGGCGCTCGTGACGGCGCCTTTCAAAAAATCAGCCACCCCGCGGGCGCGGGATGGCTGACTGGGGCACTGCCGACGGGGATCAGCCCTTCTTCGCGCCGAAGAAGTGATTGAACGCCATGCGGTAGTCCACGTTCGTGTCGCCCGACCACTTGCCGGCACGTTCGGCGAACGCCCTCATCGAGGCGTTGACCTTCTTGAACATCGGGTTTTCCGATTCCTTCTTCTTCACGATGCCGTCCCAGGTCTTGAGCTGTTCCTGGAGGATCGCCGTGGGCGTGGCGTAGAACTTGACGCCCATCTTCTGGAGTTCGCCGTAGTCCTTGGAGTAGCGGTCGACCGCCTTCCAGGACATGTCGGCCGACGAGGCCTCCACCGCGTGCCAGATGATCGCCTTGAGCTTGGGCGGCAGCGCGTTGTACTTCTTCTTGTTGAAGACGATCTCGAACTGCTCCGAGCACTGGTGGAACGAGCGCAGCATGCAGACCTTCGAGACGTCCGGGAAGCCCAGGAGCTTGTCCGAGGTGGCGTTGTTGAACTCGGCGGCGTCCAGCAGGCCGCGATCCATGGCGGGCACGATCTCGCCGCCGGGCAGCGCGTTCACGGCCGCGCCCATGCCCGTGAAGATGTCGATCGACAGGCCCACGGTACGGAACTTGAGGCCCTTCAGGTCGGTGGCCTTGGTGACCGGCTTCTTGAACCAGCCCAGGGGCTGGGTGGCCATGGGGCCGTACAGGAACGATTGCACGTCGAGGTTGAGGCCCTTGTAGATCTCGTCGAGCAGTTCCTTGCCGCCGCCGTAGTAGTGCCAGGCGAGAAGCATGTTGGCGTCCATGCCGAAGGCCGGGCCGGAGCCCCACAGCGCCATGGCGGAGTTCTTGCCGTACCAGTACGCGACCACGCCGTGGCCGCCGTCCAGCGTGCCCTTGGAGACCGCGTCGATGAGGTCGAAGGCCTTCACGACGGCGCCGGCCGGGAGCAGTTCGATCTTGAGATCGCCGCCGGCCATGTCGTTCACCTTCTTCACGTAGTCGGCCGCGTACTCGTGGAAGATGTCCTTGGCCGGCCAGGTCGACTGCCAACGGAAGGTGATCGGGCCCTGCGCCTTCACGATCGCCGGGAAGCCCAGGGCGGTCGCGCCCGCCGCGGCAGCGCCGCCGGCGAGGAACTTGCGTCGGGTGGTGGTGGTCGCCGCGCCTGGGGCGACCGCTTTCTTGTCGGTCATGAAATTCTCCTCTTGGGGTGGTATTGCCGGCGAGCTTTTGAAGTGGCTCTTTCGGATGCTGCATTGCACCAATCGCACGGCGCCCTGCAACACGCCGATGAGACAGGGAATCGTAGCCCTCCGAGAGGGGACAAGGCAATAGATCCCGCTTACGCGGGCGGGCTTTCGCGAGGCTGCCGGGCGAGCAGCCAGGCCAGGATCGGCGGGGTGGCGAGGGTGGTGAGGATGACCATGGCGACGATCACCGAGAAAAGGGCGTCGTTCACCACCCCGAGCTGCTTGCCGATGGCCGCGAAGATCAGGCCGACCTCGCCGCGCGGCACCATGCCCCAGCCCACGACCCACTTGTTCACCGGCCCGGCGGCGATGCCCGAGACGACCTTGCCCGCCACGGCGGCCACCGTCAGGGCGAGCGCCACCCCGATCACGGCGGGATCCGCCAGGGCCTGCAGGTTCACTTGCATCCCGGTATGGACGAAGAATACCGGCACGAGAAAGTGCCCCAGCGGCTCGAGGATGTGCTCGTGGTGGTGGTGGCGGTAGCGTTCGAGCGCCTTCCCGGCCCGCTCGGCGTCCTGCGCCGGAAGCTTCGCGACCAGCGGCTGGAGCTCGCGCACGATCTCCGGCGCCTCGAAGTCCTTGAGGAAGATGGGCTCGAGCAGCACCCCGGCCGCGAACGCACCGATGATGGGCGCGAGGCCTATCGCGTGGGCCAGCCAGGCGAGGCCCAGGCCGACCGAGAGCAGGAGCGTGAGCTTGGTGGCCACCGAGTCGCTCACGCCCTTGAGCACGCGCACGAGATGAGGCGCGGCGGCCCGGCCGATGACGACGGCGCCCACCAGGAACCCGAAGGCCTCGAGCACGATGATGCCCACGTCCCTCGCGCTGACCGTCCCGCTCTGCACGAAGCCGGTGACGACCGCGAGGATCACGAGGCCGAGCACGTCGTCGATGACGGCCGCGCCCAGGACGATGCGGGCCTCGCGGGAATCGAGGCGTTTCGCGTCGCGGAAGACGCGTCCGGTGATCCCGACGGAAGTCGCACACAGGGTCGCGCCCACGAAGAGATAGGCGTTGAACCCCAGGCCCGGCAGGAGCCAGGGCCCCACGAGGAACGCGCCGATCGCGAAAGGCGCCGCAACGCCGATCACCGCGACCGCCGCCGCCCGCACGCCGACCTTCGCGAGGTCCGCCACCGTGGTCTCGAGGCCGATCTGGAAGAGCAGGATCACCACGCCCAGCTCGGCGAAGACATGGATGGTCGGATCCTCGCCGATGCGCTCGAATCCCCCGAAACCGAAGAGGACGAGGTTGCCCAGGAGGACGCCCATCAGCAACTCGCCCAACACGCCGGGAACGCCGAAGCGCTCGACGAAGGAGGACAAGCGCGCGAGGAAGATGATGGCCGCGAGCCACAGGAAGGTCTGGCTCGCGGCGGTGGCGCCCGCGGCGAACGCCTCGCCCACGCCCAGGGCCGCGATCGCCGCGACGGCGACCGTGAGGCGCGGGGATCGCATGGCTAGCGCAGTTGCTGGAGCGCGGGCGGCAGCGGCACGGGCTGGCCTTTCACCCGCTTCGGTCCCGGATGCCAGCCGAGCACCATGAGCAGCACGAGGAATCCGGCGAGGTAGCCCACGGCGACATGCCATCCGTGGCGCAGCCACAGGCCCACCGAACGGGCCTCGGGATACTGGTTCGACAGCGCGACGCCGGAAGACGACCCGAACCAGATCATCGAGCCGCCGAAGCCCACGGCGTAGGCGAGCATGCCCCAGTCGTAGCCGCCCTGCCGCAAGGCGAGGGCCGTGAGGGGGATGTTGTCGAAGACCGCGGAGACGAATCCGAGGCCCAGCGTGCTGGGCCAGGAGGCCGGGGGCAGCTTCTCCACGGGCATGAGCGAGGCGCACGAGACCAGGCACAGCAGGAAGATCGTGCCCTTGAGGCTCGCGGGCAGCAGCGACCAGTCGGGCTTGCGCAGCGGCGCGGTGACGAGGAGCGCCGCCACGACGGTCGCGCCGATCACCGGGAAGTTGTCGATGGCCGCCGGGTAGTACACGTTGGCCACCACGTTGGCCCCCACGGCGGTGACGAGGATGAAGGCGACGACGAACAGCCGCCCCTTGTCGACCGGCGGCGGCGCCACCGTGTCGCGCACGATGGGTGCGTGGGCGTGCTGCTGGCGCGCCGCGATGAAGCCGAAGATCGCCAGGGCGACGAAGGCCGCGATGTAGGCGTCGAGCACCTCGAGCGGGTTCACGCCGTCGATCCACATCATCGTGGTGGTGGTGTCGCCCACCACGCTGCCCGAGCCGCCCGCGTTGGACGCCGCGACGATGCCCGCGAGGTAGCCGATGTGCACCCGGCCCTTGTAGACGGCGGCGGCCATCGTGCCGCCGATGAGCGCCGCGGCGATGTTGTCGAGGAACGACGAGAGCACGAACACGATCACGAGGAGGACGAAGCCGCCCTTCCATCCGTCGGGCAGGAACTTCGGCAGTGCCGCGGGGACGTGCGAATCCTCGAAGTGCTTGGACAGCAGCGCGAAGCCCATCAGCAGGCAGAAGAGGTTCGCGAGCGTGATCCACTCGTGCGCGAACACCGAGAAGACCCCGCCGAACCCGGCGCCCAGGGGCGTGCCCGTGACGAGCGCCTTGTAGAGCGCGATCACCACGAGCCCCGAGACGGCCACCTGGAACGTGTAGTGGTGGAAGAGCGCGATGCCGAGCAGCACGCAGGCGAACAGGATGAAGTCGAGCGGGACGGGGCCCAGCATCACGAGTTGCGGTACGAAGGCGGCGGTCATGGCGGTCGTGGGGCTCGTCGGTTCGTTGTCGGGGCGCGCGCGGCGCCGGTTTCAGGGCGCGATGATGACATGGACCCGGTAGGGCCCGTGCGCGCCGATCACCATCGTCTGCTCGATGTCGGCCGTGCGCGACGGGCCGGAGACGAAGAAGGCCGATCGGGGAAGTTCCCCTTGTTCGCGTCGCTCGAGGGCGAAGGCTTCCTCCAGCGTGCCCAGGAGCCGGGATCTCCGGACGATGCACACGTGGGTCTCGGGCAGCAAGGCGGTGACCTTGGGCTGCTCCGGCGAGGACAGCAGGAGCGTGGTGCCCGTCTCGGCGATGGCGCAGGTGCTGCCCGTGAGCCCCGTCCGGTCGTCGCCGCGGGCGGGGCGCGACTCGATGGCGATGCCGGCCGAGGCCCAGTCGAGCGCGGCGAACGCCGGCCAGGCCACGAGGCGCGGCTCGAGCCCCGTCGCGGCGAGGTACCGCGCCACTTCGGCGGGGATGCCCTCATCCGAGGCGACCTGCGCGTGCGTCGTGCCCACGCGGTCGCATTCCTTCAGGAACTGGACGAGCAGGTCCGGCGGATGGGCGAAGGCCGGCTGCGGTCCCGTGACCGGATGGGCCATGACCGCGCGGACGCGATCGAGATCGACGGCCGTGGGCTCGGCCCCCGGCTTGCCCTGCGCGCCGCGAATGCGCGCGAGGATGTTCTCCCGGGCGCTCATCGCCTGCCCTGCCGCTCGCGATACAGGTCGCGGAACGTGCGGCCCGAAGGCGCGGGCATGTCGCGACCTTTCGTCCAGCCGTCCAGGCCCGGCAGCGAATGGATGAGCCCGTCGCGGCCGCCGAGCCACGAACCCACGCGCGCCGCCCACTTCATCGCGAACGCATAGAGACCGGGCCGAACCGCGAGAGCGCTCCAGGCGTGGATCCCCAGGCGCTCCGGCCATGGCCGCAGGTGTCCCTCGAACTGCCTCTCGCGCAGCTTCCGCATGAGGTCCGGCAGCGGGATCTTCACCGGGCAGGCCACGGCGCACTCGCCGCAGAAGGTGGCGGCGTTGGGCAGGTCGCCCGCGTTCTCGATGCCCACGTACACGGGCGTGAGCACCGAGCCCATCGGCCCCGGGTACACCCAGCCGTAGGCGTGCCCGCCGATGTTCTGGTAGACGGGGCAATGGTTCATGCAGGCGCCGCAGCGGATGCAGCGCAGCATCTCCTGCAGGTCGGTGCCCACGAACTTCGTGCGGCCGGCGTCCACCAGCACGATGTGCATCTGCTCCGGCCCGTCGGCGTCGCCCGGGCCCTTCACGCCCGTGGTGAGCGTGAGGTAGTTGGTGATGGACTGGCCGATGGCCGAGCGCGGCAGCAATCGCACGAGGCAGGCGAAGTCCTCGAGCGTCGGGATCACCTTCTCGATGCCGGCGATGACGCAGTGGATGCGCGGGATCGTCGTCACCAGGTCCGCGTTGCCCTCGTTCGTGACGGTGAGCGTCGTGCCCGTCTCGGCGACGAGGAAATTGGAGCCGGTGATGCCCATGTCCGCCGAAAGGAAATGCCCGCGCAGCTGCTCGCGCGCCTCGCGCGTGAGGGCGTCGATCTGCGTGATGCGCGGCTTGCCGTGGGCCTCGGTGAAAAGGTCGGCCACCTGCTCCTTCGACTTGTGGATGGCCGGCGCGACGATGTGCGAGGGCGGCTCGTGGGCGAGCTGCAGGATGTACTCGCCCAGGTCCGTCTCGACCACCTGCACGCCCGCGGCCTCCAGGCGCTCGTTGAGGTTCACCTCCTCCGAGACCATGGACTTGGACTTGGTGACCTTGCGGACGCCATTGTCCTTCGCGATCTTCGCGATGATCTCGCAGGCTTCCTCGGCCGTCTCGGCCCAGTGGACGACGCTGCCGCGGGCCGTGGCGTTCTTCTCGAATTCGACGAGATAGGCGTCCAGGTCCGCGAGCGCCGCGTCGCGAAGCTTCGCCGCGTAGTCGCGCAGGGGTTCCCAGTTGCCGAACTCGAGGACGGATTTCGCGCGGGCGTCGACGAACTTGCCCTTGGCCTTCCTCATGTTGGCCTGGAGGAGTCCGTCGGCGAGCTTTTCGCTCGCGCGGCGCTTGAAGAACATGGATTGGACTTGCATGGGCGTTCGGGACCTATGCAGGTAGAAAGGCTTTGGAACCGCAGATGAACGCAGATGAACGCAGATGGCTTGAGTGTGATGAGACGCCATCGCATGTCGTTGCGCTGACTGCCACGCGCACCGAGCCCCCCGTGCTGGCTTGCGTCGCGTTGATCGCGGGGCACGACACTTTTCGATCAATCACAAGCCATCCGCGTTCATCTGCGTTCATCTGCGGTTCCAAAGCCTTTCGCATCCGTCAGCCCTCCCCCGCAATCACCTGCGCGAAGTGCAAGACCTTCGTCTCGTGATCCCCCTCCCGCCGAAGCCGCCCCTCGATGTTGAGCAGGCACCCCAGATCGCCGCCGACGATCGCCTTCGCCCCCGTTGCCCGGGCGGAAGCGCACTTGTTCTCGCACATCCGCGTCGAGATCTCCCCCAGCTTGATGGAGAACGTCCCGCCGAAGCCGCAGCACTTCTCCGCCTCCGCCATCTCCGCCACGCTCGCCCCCGCCATCGACAGCAGGAAGCGCGGCTGCATCTTGATGCCCAGTTCCCGCAGACCGGAGCAGCTGTCGTGGTAGGTGACGGTGCCCTCGAAGCGCCCCGGCACCGACTGCACCTGGAGCACGTTCACGAGGAAGTCCGACAGCTCGTACCACTTCGCCGCGAGCTTCTCGAACTCGGCGCGGTCCGGATCGTCCTTGAAGAGGTCCTGGGCATAGGAGGCCTTCACCTGCCCGGAGCAGGAGCCCGAGGGCGCCACGACGTAGTCGCAGTCCTTGAACTCCGCGAGGACCTTTCGGGCCAGGGTGCGCGTGATCTCGCGGGCGCCCGAGTTGTAGCCGGGCTGGCCGCAGCAGGTCTGGGTGGCGGGCACGACGACCTCGCATCCGGCCGATTCGAGCAACTTGAGGGCCGCGAATCCGATGCCGGGCCGGGCGACGTCCACGAGGCAGGTGACGAACAGGCCGACTTTCATGGGGCGAGTTTATCAGCGCCCCGGTTGACCCACCCCAAAAGGAACCTGTCCGGGAGCAGGTGAGGTCTGGCATCCTTGCCCATGTTTCCCGAATTCGAGAAAACGCCATGACGACCGCCCTCCCGAGGCGCCTCGCCCGCGCCCTGTTCGCCCTTCTACTCGCCGTGGCCGGCTCCGCGGCCGCGCAGACTTTCGGCGGGCTCATGTCCGGCGCGTGGTGGGACGCTTCCCGCGCGGGCGAGGGGCAGTTCATCGCCTTCGAGACGGTCGGTACCCGGAACGTGGTCTACCTCGCCTATTTCACTTACACGGCGAACGGGGCCGCGACCTGGCACGTCGGGAACGCGGACTACACGCCGGGCGCGGGCAGCATCCAGATCCCGGTCGTGACCGGCGCCGGCGCGCGTTTCGGCGCGGCCTTTCGCGCCGCCGATGCCCGGTTCGACTCCTCGGGCACCGTCACCCTCGAGTACGTGGCCTGCGACCGCCTGCGCCTGCGCCATTCGGGCATCCCCGGCACGACACTCGAGCTCACCCGGCTCATCGGTCCGCTGCAGGGCGCGCCCTGCACCGCGCCGGCGCCGACGGCCGCCGCGACGGCCTTCGGCGGTCTCAGCTCGGGATCGTGGTGGAACGCGGCGCGCGCGGGCGAGGGCCAGTTCATCACCTTCGAGACGGTGGGTGCGCGAAACGTCGTCTATCTCGCCTACTTCACCTACACGGCGAACGGCGCCGCCACCTGGCTCGTCGGCAACGCCGATTTCGCGAGCGGCGCGAGGACCGTGTCGATCCCCCTCATCACGGGTTCCGGGGCCCGCTTCGGCACCGCGTTCCGGCCAGGCGACGCGACCTTCGCCTCGAGCGGGAGCGCGACGCTCGACTTCACCTCGTGCTCGGCCATCCGCCTCACCTACGCGGGATCGGAGAGCTTCGGCCTCGACCTGACGCGCCTCGTGGGCCCGCTGACGGGAGCGCCCTGCACCGATGCCGTCACCCCGCCCTCGGCGACCGACACGCAGCTGCGGTTCCTCCTCACGCAGAACGGCATCACGGGCAACGCGCGCGCCGGCCGCACCCTGCCCTCCATCGACGACCCGCTGCCGCAGCTCGGCAAGCTCCTCTTCTTCTCGAAGGCGCTCTCGGCCCCGCGCGACACGGCCTGCGCCACCTGCCACCACCCGACCCTCGGCGGCGGTGACAAGCTCGCGGTGTCGATCGGCACGGGCGCGACCAATCCGGACCTCCTCGGCCCCGGCCGGCGGCTCGCGAACGGCCCCCTGCTCGTGGGACGCAACGCCAACACCATCTTCAACGTCTCGCTCTACGACAGCGGACACTTCTGGGATTCGCGCGTGGAGAGCCTGTCGAAGCTCGCGCGCCGCAACGGCGCCGGCGGCGGCATCCGCACGCCCGATTCGGCGTTCGGCGTCGCGGACCCGAAGGCCGGCGCGACTTTGCCGGCGGCGCAGGCGCGCTTCCCGGTGACGGGGGCCGCCGAGATGCTCGGCGCGGGCTTCGCCGGCATCACTGGCAACGAGCCGATCCGCAACCACCTCGCGGCGCGGCTGGGCGACTACGGAAGCGGCCTGGGCGCGCTGCCCGCGAGCCAGTGGCTCGCGAAGTTCCGCACCGCCTTCAACAGCCCGACGGGCACGGCGCAGCAGCTCATCACCTTCGACAACATCGCGCAGGCCATCGCGGAATACCAGCGCTCGGCCACTTTCGTGAACTCGCCCTTCGCGCGCTACGCGCAGGGCGACAACGCCGCACTCACGGAACAGCAGAAGCAAGGCGCCCTCTTCTTCTTCCGGCGGACCGTCGACGGCGGCGCGCAGTGCGTCCAGTGCCATCGCGGCGAGAACCTGTCGGGGGAGACGCACCATGCGCTCGGCTTCCCGCAGGTGGGCCCGGGCGTGGGCGACGGCACGGGCGGCACCGACGACTTCGGCCGTGGCCGCGAGACGCGGGCGATGAACGAGCGCTACCAGTTCCGGACGGCGGCCCTGCTCAACGTGGAAGTGACCGGCCCCTGGGGGCACTCCGGGGCCTACGCCACGCTGGAGCAGGCGATCGATCACTACTTCGTGCCGGACACGGCGCTCGGCACCTTCCTCGCGACGCGCGCCTGGTGCCAGGTGCCCCCCTTCGAGACGATCGATTGCGGCGCCACGGTGGGGGACGTGACCCGCAACTCGCAGGCGGCGCTCGCGAAGATGCGGATGGAGCAGATGATGTCCCCGGGCGTCGCGATGCCCGTGGTCGACCTGAACCGCGTGCCGCCCTCGGCGACTGCGGACATCAAGGCTTTCCTGCTTTCGCTCACCGACCCGTGCGTGAAGGACCGGGCCTGCCTCGCGAAGTGGATTCCCGCCGCGTCCGAGGCGCCGGACGGCCTGCAGCTCAACGCCGTCGACGCGAACGGCAACCCGCTCTAGAAGCTCGCCAAAGCGGTGACGCCGACGAGGAAGTTGCGCTCGGGCGCGGGCTCGAAGAAGCGGCCGCGCGCCTCCGCGACGATCACCGAACCGGCGTAGCGCCGGTCGGTCACGTTGTCCACGCGGGCGAAGGCCTTGAGCACGAGCCCGGCCACGCGACTCTCGATGCCGACGCGCAGGTTCACGGCCGTGTAGGACGCCGCCGAATCGACGTTGGCCTCGTTCACGAAGACGCGGCCGGCGTGATGCACTTCCGCGCCGGCGTGGAAACCGCTCACGGGATGGCGCCACACGACTTCGCCGTGGAGGACGACCGGGGGCACGCCGGGCAGGCGGTTGCCCGCGGGCACCGTCACCGCGGGCGTGCCGGTGGTGAAGGCTTCGGTGAAGCGCGCGTCGAGCCACGTCCCCGCGACCACCGCCTCGAATCCCGCGCCGAGCCGCGATTCGGCCGACAGCTCGAGACCGTCGCGGCGCGTGCGCGAGGCGTTCTTGAAATCGGTGCGCCCGCCCGAGCTGCCGTTCGTCACGATCTCGTCGCGCGTGTCGATGCGGAAGAGCGCCGCCGTGACGCGCGCGCCCTCGGCCGGGCGCCCCTTCACCCCCACTTCGCCGTGCCGGCTCCTCGCCGGCTTCAGGGCGAAGTTGAGGCCCGTGGCGCCGCCGGGCCGGTAGGCGAGCTCGGCGAAGGTGGGCGTCTCGAATCCCTCGCCGGCATTGGCGTAGACGTTCCAGCGCGGGTTCGCCTGGAAGACGAGGCCGGCGACGGGCGTGGTGCGCGAATACGACTGGCTGCCGCTGTCGTCGGGGTTGGGGCCGCCGACGTAGTAGTCCCGGCTTTCGAACCCGACACGGCTTCGCCTCGCGCCCAGGCTTGCGCGCCATGCCGGCGCGAACTTCCATTCGCCCTGCGCGAAGAAGTCGGTGTTGGCGACGCGGTCGTCCTCGTCGCGGCGCAACGCTCCTTGGCTCCCGAAGTCGTTCACGAATCCGCGGCGGCGCTCGTCGAGGCGGTCGCGATCGAAGCCTGCGGTGAGGCTGGCCTCGCCACCCGCGAGCGCGAACGCATGTGTCCAGCGCAGCCCCACGCCGCCGTACGACCGGTCGAGGTCCACTACGCCCCCGGAGCCCAGGGGCGTGTCGCCGGACTGCGCGAGGAACTGCACCACGCGCCGCGTGCCGCCGTAGAGGCGCACCTGGACGGAATCGGCCGGCGTCACGGGCAGCTCGTGCACGGCGCCCAGCTGCGACTGGCGGATGCTCTTGCGCGTGTCGAAGAGGATCGCGGACGGATCCACCTGCCGCGGGTCCGCCTCGAATTGCGCGCGATTCAGGCCCAGCGGATCCTGCGTGTCCGGCTGGCCCAGCGCGTTGGCGACGAGGGTGAGCTTGCCGCCCGCGAGCGGCATCGCGACCTTCACGTTCGCGGTGTCGCGGACGGCTCGGCTGTGGTCGCGGTAGCCGTCGGTCTCGAAGCGCGAGACGTCGCCGATCAGGTTGACCTGCCCCGCCTGGGTGCCGGCGAGCAGGCCCGCCTTGCGCGTGCCGTAGCTGCCCGAAGCGAGGAAGAGACCCAGCGTCGGGTCGGGCGGGCCGTCCCTCGTGAAGACCTGCACGACGCCGCCCGAAGCGTTGCCGTAGAGGCTCGAGAACGGGCCGCGCAGCACCTCGATGCGCTCGGCGGAGGCGAGCGCGAAGGTGGCGGCCTGCCCCTGCCCGTCCGGCATGGTCGCGGGAATGCCGTCCGCGATGAGGCGAACGCCGCGCACGCCGAAAGTGCTTCGCGCGCCGAAGCCGCGCGAGGACACCTGCAGGTCCTGCGCGTAGTTCTGCCGGTTCTGGACGACGATGCCGGGCACGCGGCCGAGCGATTCCGACAGGTTCACCTGCAGCTTGCCTTCCGAGATCGCGCGCGCGTCGACGACGTCGATGGCCGCGGGCACGTCGAACCCGGGCTGCGGGATGCGCGTGGCCGTGACCGTGAGGCCCTCGACGGGCGTCGCCCGGTCGTCAGGCGCCTGCGCAAGCGCGGGTGGCGCGGCGCCCGCGAGAGCGAGGAAGGCGAGTGCCGGGACGGGGCGCATTCAGGCCCGAAGCGTTCCCTTCGTTTCCGGGGCGCGAAGCAGCCCTTTCGTTTCGACAAACGCGATCACCTCGGCGAGGCCCTGCCCGGTCTTGAGGTTCGTGAAGACGAACGGCCGCTCGCCGCGCATGCGCTTCGCGTCGCGGTCCATCACCTCGAGCGAGGCACCCACCATCGGCGCGAGGTCGATCTTGTTGATGACGAGCAGGTCGCTCTTCGTGATGCCGGGCCCGCCCTTCCTCGGAATCTTGTCGCCCGCCGCCACGTCGATCACGTAGAGCGTCAAGTCCGAGAGCTCCGGGCTGAACGTCGCCGCGAGGTTGTCGCCGCCGGATTCGATGAAGATCACCTGCAGCCCCGGGAACCGCGCGTTCAGCCGCGCGACCGCCTCGAGGTTGATGGAGGCGTCCTCGCGGATGGCCGTGTGCGGGCAGCCGCCGGTTTCCACGCCGATGATGCGCTCGGGGGCGAGCGCCTCGTTCTTCACGAGGAACTGCGCGTCCTCCTCGGTGTAGATGTCGTTGGTGACCGCCGCGATGTCGTACTTCTCGCGCAGGTTCTTGCACAGCAGCAGCGTGAGCGCCGTCTTGCCGGAGCCGACGGGGCCGCCGATGCCGACGCGCAGGGTGGCGTTGCCTTGCATGGGTGTGTCCTAGGAACGGAAGAGGCGCGAGTACTGCGTCTCGTGCCGGGAGGAAAGAAGGGCGAGGCCGGGCGCGAAGTTGGCGAGGTCCTCGTCGTGAAGCGCGAGCGCGGCCTGCACCGCGGCCGGCAGGCGATCGCCCAACGCGAGGAGGACGCGCTGGCCGTCCGTCTGCCCCAGCGGCACGGCCTTGAGCGCCGCCATCACCTGGTTCTCGATCCACGCCCAGAGATAGGCCGTGACGGCGTCTTCCGGCGCGATCGCCCAGGCATTCGCGACGGCGGCGAACGCCGCGGGAAACGAGACTTCGTCGAGCGGTTCGAGCGCGCCGGCGCCGCCGAAGTCCAGTTCCTTCGCGAGCCGCCGGAGCGAGTAGCCCATCTGCACGGTCTCGGCCCTCAGTTCCGCGCTCTCGCGGCTGGCGAGGAATTCGTCGTTCCAGCGGGAGGCCGCGGCGGGATCGTCAGCGGCGAAAGCCGCCATCAGCCGCGCCAGGAGCGGCGCCTCCAGCGAGGCGACCGACAGCGAAAGCACCTCGCCGATCCAGCGCTCGGCACCGGCGGCGTCCTTCACGAGCCCGGCCTCGACCGCTGCCTCCAGCCCCTGCGAATAGCTGTACGCGCCCACCGGCAGCGCCGGGCTCGCGAGCTGCAGCAGGCGCACGAGGGCGCCGAGGTCGCGCTTCATGTCGGCTTCGCGAGGGCGCCGCTCGCGTCGAATTCGTGGATGCGCCCGCCGTGGCCCGACTCGTTGTCGTGGCGGTGGTGCGCGCCATACGCACCGGCTTCCGGCTCGAACGGCGCCTCCACCGGCGAGACCGTCGCACCCAGGCCCTGCAGCATCACCTCGAGCACGTGGTCCTTCGCGAGGCGGATCCACCCCTCGCCCACCTGCACCGGCACGTGCCGGTTGCCGAGGTGATAGGCGGCGCGGGCGAGCGCCTCGGGCGAAGCGCACACGACGTGCAGCAGCGGCTCCGGCGAGGCGACGACCTCGACCACGCGGCTGTCGCTGGTGACGACGAAATCGCCGCCGCGAAGCACCGTGCCGCGCGGCAGGACGAGCGCGACCTCCTCGCCGGTGTCGAGCTTCGCGAGCTGGCGGCTCTTCTGCCGCGCGTCGAAAGGCAGCACGAGACGGCCGGCCACCTTCGTGCCATAGCTGTCGTGGGGCCGCACGGGAAAGCGCGAACGGATCTCGACCATGGTCAGAAGAGGAAATAGCGCTGCGACATCGGCAGCACCTTCGCCGGTTCGCACACGAGCAGCTCGCCGTCCGCGCGCACCTGGTAGGTTTCCGGGTCCACGTCGATCGTGGGCATCCAGTCGTTGTGCACCATCTGCTTCTTGCCGATGCCGCGCGTGGCCTTCACCGCCTCGAGCGGCTTCGCGAGGCCCAGGCCCGCGATCGCCGGGTTCGCGAGCGCGGCCTGCGAGACGAACGTGACACTGGTGCGCAGGCCGCCGGCGAAGCTGCCGAACATCGGCCGGTAGTGCACGGGCTGCGGCGTCGGGATCGAGGCGTTGGGGTCGCCCATGGCCGCCGCGGCGATCATGCCGCCCTTGAGGATGAGCGAAGGCTTCACGCCGAAGAACGCCGGCTTCCACAGCACGAGGTCCGCGATCTTGCCCGCCTCGATGGAGCCCACGGCGTGCGAGATGCCGTGCGCGATGGCCGGGTTGATCGTGTACTTGGCGACGTAGCGCTTCACGCGCGCGTTGTCGTGCGTCTTCGGGTCGCCCTTGGCTGCGCCGCGCTGGACTTTCATCTTGTGCGCCGTCTGCCAGGTGCGGATGATCACCTCGCCCACGCGGCCCATGGCCTGCGAGTCCGAGGACATCATCGAGAACGCGCCCAGGTCGTGCAGGATGTCCTCGGCGGCGATCGTCTCCTTGCGGATGCGCGACTCGGCGAAGGCGACGTCCTCGGCGATGGCCGGATCGAGGTGGTGGCACACCATGAGCATGTCGAGGTGCTCGGCGATGGTGTTCACCGTGTACGGGCGCGTCGGGTTGGTGGAGGACGGCAGCACGTTGGGCAGGCCCGCCACCTTGATGATGTCCGGCGCGTGGCCGCCGCCCGCGCCCTCGGTGTGGAAGGTGTGGATGGTGCGGCCCTTGAACGCGGCCACCGTGGCCTCGACGAAGCCCGACTCGTTGAGCGTGTCCGTGTGGATCGCCACCTGCACGTCCATCTCGTCGGCCACCGAAAGGCAGTTGTCGATCGCCGCCGGCGTCGTGCCCCAGTCCTCGTGGAGCTTCAGGCCGATGGCGCCCGCCTCCACCTGCTCGCGCAGCGGACCGGGCAGCGAGGCGTTGCCCTTGCCGAAGAAGCCGAGGTTCATCGGGAAGGCGTCCGCCGCGGCCAGCATCGAATGCAGGTGCCACGGCCCCGGCGTGCACGTCGTGGCGAACGTGCCCGTCGCCGGCCCCGTGCCGCCGCCCAGCATCGTGGTGACGCCGGACATCAGCGCCTCCTCGATCTGCTGCGGGCAGATGAAGTGGATGTGCGTGTCGATGCCGCCCGCGGTGACGATCATGCCCTCGCCCGCGATGGCCTCGGTGCCGGCGCCGATGGGGATGGTGATGCCCGGCTGCACGTCCGGATTGCCGGCCTTGCCGATCCGCCAGATGCGCCCGCCCTTCAGGCCGATGTCGGCCTTCACGATGCCCCAGTGGTCGACGATGAGCGCGTTGGTGATGACGGTGTCGGCGACGTCCTTCGACAGCCGCTGGCCCTGCCCCATGCCGTCGCGGATGACCTTGCCGCCGCCGAACTTCACTTCCTCGCCGTAGGTCGTGAAGTCCTTCTCCACCTGGATCCACAGCTCGGTGTCCGCGAGCCGCACGCGATCGCCCGTCGTGGGGCCGAACATCTCCGCATAGGCCTGCCGGCCGATCTTCACGCTCATTTCGCCTTCCCTCCCAGCGGACCCATCACCTTGCCCTGGAAGCCGTACACCTTCCGGTCGCCGGCGAAGGCGACGAGCTGCACGGTGCGCGACTGCCCCGGCTCGAAGCGCACGGCGGTGCCCGCCGCGATGTCCAGGCGAAAGCCCCTCGCCTTCGCGCGGTCGAAGGCGAGCGCGTCGTTGGTCTCGAAGAAGTGGTAGTGCGAGCCCACCTGGATGGGCCGGTCGCCCGTGTTGGTGACCTTCACCGTGACCGTCTCGCGGCCCGCGTTGAGCTCGATGTCGCCGGAGGCGACCTTCATTTCGCCGGGAATCATGTCGGCCTCACACGATGGGGTGGTGGACGGTGACGAGCTTCGTGCCGTCCGGGAACGTCGCCTCGACCTGGATCTCCGGGATCATCTCGGGAATGCCTTCCATGACCTCGTCGCGCTTGAGGAGCGTCGCGCCCCAGCCCATCAGTTCCGAGACGCTGCGCCCCTCGCGCGCGCCCTCGAGGATGCCGGCCGTGATGAACGCCACGGCCTCGGGATAGTTCAGCTTGAGGCCCTTGGCCTTGCGCCGCTCCGCGAGCAGCGCGGCGGTGAAGATGAGCAGCTTGTCCTTCTCTCGCGGGGTGAGTTCCATGTCGAATGCCTCAGGTTCGCCAGATGCGCGGCGTCACGGCTTCCCGCCCGGCCACCGCGGGCCGCAGCAGGCGCCAGAGCGCCGCGAAGTAATCCCTCGCCGCCTCGCTTTCGTCACCGCGATAGCGCGCGACGAAGAGGCCGGGCAGGCGCGTCACCGCGCCCTCGCCTTCCGGAAGGCCGCGCCTCGCGGCAGTGGCCCAGGAGTTCGTCCGATACGGCGCCGCCCGTGGCCACGAGCGTGCCGAACACCGTGTGCCCCGCGAGGCCGGCCGCGGCATCCATCGCGCCGCTGCCCCGCCCCAGGCGTCCGCGCTCGACCCACAGGGCGCGACCGCCGCGCTCGATGCGCGTCGCGATGCGCGCGGTGCCCTTCGCGTAGCGCTCGCCGGAGCCGGTGCGCCCGAGGCACAGGATGTCCCAGGCCACGAGTCGGGCCGTCGGCGCCAGGCGCGCGTGCCACCGGATGTCGGCGACCGAGCCGTCGTAGAGGATCGTCTCCTGCGGCAGCCACTCGACCACGGCCTCGTCGCCGGCGTCGATCGTCACGTGCTGGCTCGCGGCCGGGCCCGCGGTGCGATACCACTTGCCCGCGCCCGGCGTGGTGAGGAGCGCGTGGGCCCCGGCAGCCGCGCTCACGTCGAGGCGAAGCGCATCGCCCCCCGCGATGCCTGCCGGCGGGTGGACGACGATGGCGTGGCAGACGGCGTCGCCCTCCGGGTGCAGGGCCTTCTGGACGACGAGCGGCCCGTCGTGCACGCGGTGCGCGAGCACCGTGCGTTCGCCGCGGCGCTCGAAGCCGAGCTCGAGCCGCGCCTGCCAGCCGGCCTCCGGAACGAAGTCGTCGCGTCGCATGGCGCCATCATACGGCGAGGCGCTCGCGCACGCCGTCCTTGTCCATGTCGGCGCCGGCCCCGCGCGCGACGATCTCGCCGCGCTCCAGGACGATGTACTGGTCGGCGAGCGAGCGGGCGAAATCGTAGTACTGCTCGCACAGCAGGATGGACATGTCGCCGCTTTCGGCGAGCGTGCGGATGGCGCGCTCGATGTCCTTGATGATCGACGGCTGGATGCCCTCGGTCGGCTCGTCCAGGATGAGCAGGCGCGGGCGCATCGCGAGGGCGCGGCCGATGGCGAGCTGCTGCTGCTGGCCGCCGGAAAGGTCGCCGCCGCGGCGCTTCATCATCTGCCGGAGGACGGGGAAGAGCTCGAACACCCGGTCCGGGACGCCCTCGCCGGAAGGCCGTGCGGCGAGCCCCATCTCCAGGTTCTCCGCGACGGTGAGGCGGCCGAAGATCTCGCGCCCCTGCGGCACGAGGGAGAGCCCGGCCCGGGCCCGCTCCTCGGGCTTGGCCTTCGTGAGGTCGGCCCCGCCGAAGCGGATCGTGCCGGTTCGCGAGGGCACCAGGCCCATGAGCGTGCGAAGGAGCGTGGTCTTGCCCACGCCGTTCCTGCCCAGGAGCGTCGTCACCTTGCCGGCGGGCACCTCGAAGGACAGCTCGCGCAGGATGTGGCTGCCGCCGTAGTACTGGTTCAGGCCCGAGACGACGAGCGCTTCAGCGGCCAAGGTACACCTCCACCACGCGCGGATCGGCCTGCACGGCGTCGAGCGTGCCTTCGGCGAGCACGCTGCCCTCGTGCAGCACCGTCACCTTCTTCGCGATCTTCGCGATGAACGCCATGTCGTGCTCGACGACCACGAGGGAGTGGCGGCCGGCGAGCGTGAGGAAGAGCTCCGCCGTGCGCTCGGTCTCGTCGTCGCTCATGCCGGCGACCGGCTCGTCGAGCAGCAGCAGCTGCGGCTCCTGCATGAGCAGCATGCCGATCTCGAGCCACTGCTTCTGGCCGTGGGACAGCAGGCCCGCCGGGCGGCCGCCGCTCTCGGCGAGGCGGATCTCGCGCATCGTCTCGGCGATGCGGCCGTCCTCCTCGGACGAAAGCCGGGCGCGCAGCGTGCGCCGCACGCGCTTGTCGGCCTTCATGGCGAGCTCGAGGTTCTCGAACACGGTGTGCGACTCGAAGATCGTCGGCTTCTGGAACTTGCGCCCGATGCCGGCGTGGGCGATCTGCGCCTCGGTGCGCTGGGTGAGGTCGATGGTCTGGCCGAAGAAGGCCTTGCCTTCGTCGGGACGCGTCTTGCCGGTGATGACGTCCATCATGGTCGTCTTGCCGGCGCCGTTGGGGCCGATCACGCAGCGCAGCTCGCCCGCGTCGATGGTGAGGTTGAGCTTGTTGAGGGCGCGGAAGCCGTCGAAGGACACCGTGATGTCCTCGAGGTAGAGCACCACGCCGTGCGAGAGGTCGAGCTCGCCGACCGGCACGCGCCTGCCGAAATTCGGCGCCGAGCCGTCGGCCGCCGCCTCGGCGGAGACGCCCGCCGGAGGCCACCACGGCCACGGGCGGGGCGCGTCGGGATCGCGGCGCGGGGGCTCGGCGCTCACGGCTTCTTCCATTTCGCGAGGAGCCCCATCACGCCCTGCGGCAGGAACAGCGTGACGAGCACGAAGATGAGGCCCAGGAAGTAGAGCCAGTACTCGGGAAAGGCCACGGTGAAGAAGCTCTTGAAGCCGTTCACGAGGCCCGCGCCCAGGATGGGGCCGACCAGCGTGCCCCGCCCGCCCACCGCCACCCAGATGGCGATCTCGATCGAGTTGGCGGGGGACATCTCGCCGGGGTTGATGATGCCCACCTGCGGCACGTAGAGGGCGCCGGCGATGCCGCACAGCACCGCCGAGAGCGTCCACACGAAGAGCTTGTACCAGAGCGTGTCGTAGCCGCAGAACATCACGCGCGCCTCGGCGTCGCGGATCGCGGCGAGGACGCGGCCGAATCGCGAGGTGACGATCGCCCGCGCGAGGAGCAGCGTCGCGATGAGCACCGCCCCGGTGATCATGAAGAGGACGATGCGCGTCTCGGGCGTGGCGATGGGGAAGCCCAGGATGCGCTTGAAGTCCGTGAAGCCGTTGTTGCCGCCGAAGCCCGTCTCGTTGCGGAAGAAGAGCAGCATGGCGGCGTAGGTGAGCGCCTGCGTGATGATCGAGAAGTACACGCCCTTGATGCGCGAGCGGAAGGCGAACCAGCCGAAGACGAACGCGAGGAGCGCCCGGAACCGCGACGATGAGCACCGCCGCCCAGAGGAAGCTGTCCGTCCCCGTCCAGTGCCACGGCAGCGTCTTCCAGTCGAGGAAGACCATGAAGTCGGGCAGGTCCAGCTTGTAGACGCCCTCGCGGCCGATCTGGCGCATGAGGTACATGCCCATGCCGTAGCCGCCCAGCGCGAAGAAGAGGCCGTGCCCCAGCGAGAGGATGCCCGCGTAGCCCCAGACGAGGTCCATGGCGACGGCGACGATCATGTAGCACATGATCTTTCCCGTGAGGGTCACGCCGAAGGCCGAAACGTGGAAGGCGCTGTCCGCCGGCACGAACCGGTTGGCGAGGGGCACGACGACGAAAACCACCGCCGCCGCGATCGCGAGCGCGAGCCAGCCCTTCGGTCCGTAAAGGCGCGAAAGGAGCATCAGTCGATCACCCGGCCCTTGAGGGCGAAGAGGCCCTGCGGGCGCTTCTGGATGAACAGGATGATCACCACCAGGATCGCGATCTTCGCGAGCACCGCGCCCGCCCACGATTCCAGCACCTTGTTGAGGATGCCCAGGCCGAGCGCCGCGTACACGGTGCCGGCGAGCTGGCCCACCCCGCCCAGCACCACCACCATGAACGAGTCGACGATGTAGCTCTGGCCGAGATCCGGGCCGACGTTGCCGATCTGCGAGAGCGCGCAGCCCGCCAGGCCGGCGATGCCCGAGCCCAGCCCGAAGGCCCAGGTGTCGATGCGCGCGGTGCGCACGCCCACGCAGGCGGCCATCGCGCGGTTCTGCGTGACGGCTCGCACGAAGAGGCCCAGCCGGGTGCGGGTGAGCAGGACCGCCATGCCCGCGAGCACGGCGATCGCGAAGCCGATGATCACGATGCGGCTCCAGGGCAGCACGATGCCGGCGAGTATCTCGACGCCGCCGGACATGAAGGCCGGGTTCTCCACCTGCACGTTCTGGGCGCCGAAGAGCGTGCGCACGGCCTGGATGAGGATGAGCGACAGGCCCCAGGTGGCGAGGAGCGTCTCGAGGGGCCGGCCGTAGAGCCAGCGGATCACGGTGCGCTCGAGCGCCATGCCCACGAGCGCCGAGGCGGCGAAGGCCGCGGGCAGCGCCGCCGCGAGGTACCAGTCGAAGGCGCCCGGCAGGTGGGCGCGGAAGAGGTTCTGCACGACGTAGGTCGTGTAGGCGCCGATCATGATGAGCTCGCCGTGCGCCATGTTGATGACGCCCATGAGGCCGTAGGTGATGGCGAGGCCGAGGGCGGCGAGGAGCAGGATCGACCCCAGGCTCACGCCGGAGAACGCGAGGCCCGCTCGCTGGCTCCAGGCGAGCCGCCCCTCCACCGACGCGAGGCTCGATTGCGCGGCGACGCGCACGTCCTCGTCCTTCTCGAGGAAGGCGCCGTCCTTGCCCTTCTCCACGAGGGGCGAGAGCAGCATGCGCGTGTTCGGATTGGCGGAGGCGGCCAGCGTTCGGATGGCCGCGAGGCGCTGGGCCTTGTCCGCGCTCTTCAATTCGAGGCCCGCCACCGTGAGCTCGAGCATCGGCTTGATCGTCCCGTCGGTTTCGTTGCCGACGGCCTTCTTCAGCAGGGGCAGCATCGCCTCGTTGGCGCCGCCCGCGAGTTCCTTCGCCGCCGCCAGCCGCGCATCGCGATCGGGGGACAGCAGTTTCAGCGCGGCGAGCGCGGATTCGATCTCGCGACGCAGGCGGTTGTTGGCGACGACGTCGTCCCGGGGCGAGGGAACCGGGGAAACCTTCTCGCCCGTCACCGCATCGAGCCCCTCCTCGCCTTTCACCAGCAGCACGCGGCCGCCGGCCACGCTCATCTCGCCGTCGGCGAGGGCCTGCAGCACGGGCACGGCGCGCGGATCGCCGCCGGCGATGAGCTGCGCGATGGCCGCCACCTTCTCGTCGCCGTCGCCCGTCGCGAGCCTCGTCACGACGGCGGCATCGAGCGCCGCCCGCGCGGGGAAGGCCACCGCGACTGCGAGGCCAAGCGAAACCCACCAGCGCGACATGGTATGGACCTTCTTCCGGGGGGAGACGGGTGGACGGCGGGGCCCGGGGCCCCGCCGCCCTCCGCGCTTCGGGCTGCTGCTACTTCTTGGGCGCGGCGGCCTTCTTCGCCATCTCCGGCTCGTCCTTCTTCTTGTCGTTGCCGGGGATGTACGGGCTCCAGGGCTTCGCCTTCACCGGGCCGGGCGTCTTCCACACGACGTTGAACTGGCCGTCCGCCTTCACCTCGCCGATGAACACCGGCTTGTGCAGGTGGTGGTTCTTCTCGTCCATCTTGGCCGTGAAGCCCGAGGGCGCCTTGAAGGTCTGGCCCGCCATGGCGGCGATGACCTTGTCCGTGTCGAAGCTCTTGGCCTTCTCGACCGCCTGCTTCCACATGTAGACGCCGATGTAGGTGGCTTCCATCGGGTCGTTGGTGAGCGGCTTGTCCTTGTGGCCGGCGAGGTTCTTCGCCTTGGCGTAGGCGGCCCACTTCTTGGTGAACTCGTCGTTCGACGGGTTCTTGAGCGACATGAAGTAGTTCCAGGCCGCGAGGTGGCCGACGAGGGGCTTGGTGTCGACGCCGCGCAGCTCTTCCTCGCCCACGGAGAACGCGACGACCGGCACGTCCGTCGCCTTCAGGCCCTGGTTGCCCAGTTCCTTGTAGAAGGGCACGTTCGAGTCGCCGTTGATCGTGGAGACCACCGCCGTCTTCTTGCCCTCGGAGGCGAACTTCTTGATCTTGGCGATGATGGTCTGGTAGTCCGAATGGCCGAAGGGGGTGTACTCCTCCATGATGTCGGCTTCCGCGACGCCCTTGCTCTTCAGGAAGGCGCGCAGGATCTTGTTGGTGGTGCGCGGGTACACGTAGTCGGTGCCCAGCAGGACGAAGCGCTTCGCGCCGCCGCCGTCCTTGCTCATCAGGTATTCCACCGCCGGGATCGCCTGCTGGTTGGGCGCGGCGCCGGTGTAGAAGACGTTCTTCGAGAGTTCCTCGCCCTCGTACTGCACCGGGTAGAAGAGCAGGCCGTTCAGTTCCTCGAAGACCGGCAGCACGGACTTGCGCGAGACGCTCGTCCAGCAGCCGAACACCACGGCGACCTTGTCCTGGGTGATGAGCTGGCGGGCCTTCTCGGCGAAGAGCGGCCAGTTGGAGGCCGGGTCGACGACCGAGGCCTCGATCTTGGCGCCCATGACCGCCGCCCTTGGCGTTGATCTCCTCGATCGCCATCAGGGCCACGTCCTTGAGGACGGTCTCGCTGATGGCCATCGTGCCGGAGAGCGAGTGCAGGACGCCGACCTTGACGGTCTTCGCCTGCGCGTGGAGGTCGAGCGAGCCGAGGCCGGACACCGCGAGGGCGGTGGCGAGCGTGATCGCCTTGATGACGGAACGTCGCTTCATGGTCTTCCTTCCCGAAGATGGAGTGGTGGCGGTTGCGGGTTCGAGGGGTCGGGCGGATACGTCTTTCCGCTTCGAGGACGCATAGCGCAACGTCCGTGCCAAGCCGCGGCACACCGTGCAGGCAATTGATCGGGAAAGGAAAAGCCGGGCGACATCGGCCGGTGACCCACCGGGAACCCGCGAGCGTGCACCGTTTACGTGCGTACGGGCATCACGCGCACCAAGCTGGTGTGCGGCGGTTTCGGAGTGGGGGTGCCGCGCCCGGAACGGGCGCGATCAGCCGGCGCGGAAGTTGCCGGCGATGAGGCTCGGGTTCTTCTCGAGCCACTTCTTGATGCGGTTGGCGTCGCCGATTCGCGTGAGGCGGCCCCAGGAATCGAGGAGCACGATCACGATGGGCGTGCCGGAGATGATCGCCTGCATGACGAGGCACTTGCCCGACTCGCTGATGTAGCCGGTCTTCGAAAGACCGATGTCCCAGTTGCCGGCGCGCACCAGGGCGTTGGTGTTCACGTAGGCGACCTTGCGGCCGGTGTCCGGCAGCGTCACGTCGAGCGCGGGCGTGGTGGAATATTCGCGGATCTCCGCGTACCGCGTGGCCTCGCTCACGAGGCGGCCGAGGTCCGCGGGGCTCGACACGTTGCCCGGCGCGAGCCCGCTCGAATCGACGAAGGTGGTGGCGGAAAGGCCCAGCAGCTTCGCCTTGGTGTTCATCGCATCGACGAACGCGGCGATGCCGCCCGGATAGGAGCGGCCCAGCGCCGCGGCGGCGCGGTTGTCCGAGGCGACGAGCGCGATGCGGATGAGGTCGTCACGGCGGAAATGGGCGCCGACCGGCAGGCGCGACTTGGTGCCCTTGAGCGTATCGAGGTCCTCGGTCGAGATCTGCACGGCCTCGTCGAGGGGCAGCTTCGCGTCGAGCACCACCATGGCCGTCATCAGCTTGGTGATGGAGGCGATGGGGTGGACCTGGTCGGCGTTCTTCGCGAAGAGGGTCTGGCCCGTCTTCGCGTCGAGCACGAGGGCGGCCGTGGACTGGAGGTTCGGATCGCCGTCCTTGTTGAAATCGGAAATCGCGGGGGCGCGCGTCGACGCCTTCGTGGCGCGGGCCTTGGGCGCGGACTTGTCGGCCGCTACGGCGGCGGCGGACAGCGCGGCAAGGGCGAGACAGGCGACGAGTCGCTTCATGGAGCATCCGATTCCGGGGGATGTGAAACCATAGCAAACAAGACCCTTCCGTGACAAGATAAGTTCGTTCTCAAGTATTTTCGGCAACCCACTGATTAAATGAAACATTCAGGCCCGAAGCCCCTCACCCCGACACGCTGGCCGTTCACGCCGGCCAATCGCCCGATCCGGCGACCGGCGCCCGGGCCGTTCCCATCTACCAGAGCGCCAGTTTCGTGCTGCCCGACACCGACACGGCGGCGGCGCTCTTCGACATGGAAATCCCGGGGCACGTCTATTCCCGGTTGTCGAACCCGACCGTGGCGGTGTTCGAGGAGCGCATGGCGGCGCTGGAGGGCGGGGTAGCGGCCCTGGCGACGGCGAGCGGGCAGGCGGCCCTCGTCCTCGCCGTCCTCACGCTCATGGGGAAGGGGGGCCACGTGGTCGCCTCCGCGAGCCTCTACGGCGGCTCGCACAACCTCCTGGCCTATACCCTGCCGCGACTGGGGATCGAAACGACCTTCGTCCCCGCGCGCGATCTCGATGCCTGGCGGGAGGCCATCCGCCCGGAAACCCGTCTCCTGTTCGGCGAGACCGTGGGCAACCCGTCGGTGGACGTGCTCGACGTACCCTCGGTGGGAGGCATCGCCCGCGAGCACGGCATCGCCTTCCTCGTCGATGCGACGGTGACGACGCCGTATCTCGGCCGCTCGCTCGACATGGGCGCGCACCTCGTCATGCACTCGGCCACCAAGTTCCTCTCGGGCCACGGGACCGTCATCGGCGGCGTGCTCGTGGACGGCGGTCGTTTCGACTGGGAAGCCTCGGGCAAGTACCCGACGCTCACCGATCCGTACGAGGGCTTCCACGGGATGGTGTTCACCGAGGAATCGCCGGTCAACGCGTTCGCGCTGCGCGCGCGCCGCGAGGGGCTGCGCGACCTCGGCGCCTGCCTCGCGCCCATGAGCGCGTTCCAGATCCTGCAGGGGATCGAGACGCTCCCGCTGCGCATGCCGCGGCACGTCGCCGCCACGCGGACCGTGGCCGCCTTTCTCGCGGAACACCCGGCCGTGGCGCGCGTGCACCATCCCGACCTGCCGTCGCACCCGGATCACGACCTGGCGAAGCGGCTCTACCCGGCGGGCGCGAGCGCGATCCTGTCCTTCGAGATCGCCGGCGGGCGCGAGGCGGGGCGCAAGTTCATCGAGAGCCTGTCGCTCTTCTCGCACCTGGCCAACATCGGCGACGCGAAGTCCCTCGTGATCCACCCGGCCACGACGACGCACTTCCGCATGGACGAGCGAGCGCTCGCGAAGGCGGGCATCGGCCCGGGCACGGTGCGCCTGTCGATCGGCCTGGAGCACCCGGACGACCTGCTCGAGGACCTCTCCCGCGCGCTGCGCGCGTCGCAGAAATGAGAGTGATCGCGCAGGGTTACCCGGCCTGGGCCTTCACCGGCGGCGTTCCCTACGATGCGACGCTGCCGGCCGTCCTGCTCCTGCACGGCGCGGCGATGGACCACAGCGCCTGGCAGTGGCAAAGCCGCTACCTCGCGCACCACGGCTTCGCGGTCGTCGCGCCGGACCTGCCCGGCCACGGCCGCAGCCCCGGCCCCGCGCGCACGTGCGTGGAAGCGCTGGCCGACTGGGCGGCCGACCTGCTGGCCGCGCTCGGTCGCGAGCGCGCGTTCGTCGCGGGCCACAGCCTGGGCTCGCTCGTCGCGCTGGAACTCGCGCTGCGGCACCCCGGGCGCGTGGCGGGGCTCGTGCTCGCGGGCACGGGCGTGCCGATGCCCGTGGGCGAAGCCTTCCTCGCCGCGGCGAAGGACGATTCGCCGGCGGCGCACGCCATGCAGTCGATCTGGGGGCATGCGCGCACCTCGGCGCTCGCATCGAGCGCGGTGCCGGGCGCGAGCCTGCTGAACGCGAGCCGCCGGCTGATCGAGCGCGCGGCGCCGGGCGTGCAGCACGCGGGGCTCGCGGCCTGCCATGCGTACGCGCCCGATCCGGGGCGCATCGAATCGCTCTCGACGCCGGTGACGGTGATCGCGGGCCGTTACGACCAGATGACGCCGCCGCGCGCGGGCGAGGCGCTGGCGAAGCGCCTCCCCGGAGCGCGCCTCGTCCTCGTGGAGGCGGGGCACGCGATGCTGTCCGAGGCCCCTCGCGAGGTCCTCGGCGCGATGCGCGCCGCGTTCGCGGCCGCGGCGCCCTAGCGGATCAGAAGATCGCCGGCCGGCAGGCGAAGACCGCGCTGAGCGGCCCCGTGCCGTTCACGCCGTCCACCGTGGACACGAGCTTCGCCGTGCCGCTGCACAGGCCGCGCGACTTCATCTCCTGCTCCGCCGCCTGCTCGAAGAACTGCATGAACGCGTGATACGGGTCGCTGCGATCGCCGGGCGACTCGAGCGATGCGCGCTCGCGCAGGGCCTTCGAGCGCAATGCGTCGAACTCCACGCGATAGAGGTTCGGCTCCGGCGGGTCCTGGAAGGAAAGGCGGTCGACCTTCTTCACACGCGCCTCGCCCGGCAGCGGCGCGGGCGGCGGCACCGAGGGCAGCGCGCAGGCGCCCGCGAGGAGGGCGACGAGTACGGCGGCGGCGATTCGTTTCATGGCGTGTCCCCGGGTTCCGATTCGGTCTCTTCCTGCTGCTGCAACTGCCACATCTCGGCGAAGCGGCCGCCGCGCTCCATCAGCTCGCGGAACGAGCCGCGCTCCACGATGCGCCCGGCGTCCATCACGAGGATCTGGTCGGCCTCGACGATGGTCGAGAGCCGGTGCGCGATCACGAGCGTGGTGCGGTCCTTCGAGATCTCCGCGAGCTCGCCCTGGATGGCCTTCTCCGTGCGCGAGTCGAGCGCCGAGGTGGCCTCGTCGAAGATCATGAGCGGCGGGTCCTTCAGGAGAGCGCGCGCGATGGACACGCGCTGCTTCTCGCCGCCGGAGAGCTTGAGGCCGCGCTCGCCCACGCCCGTCTCCCAGCCGTTCGGCAGGCTCTCGATGAAGGCGTGGATATGCGCCACCTTGGCGGCCTCCACGACTTCCTCCCGCGTGGCGCCGGTGCGGCCGTAGGCGATGTTGTAGTGGATGGTGTCGTTGAAGAGCACCGTGTCCTGCGGGACGATGCCGATGGCCGCGCGCAGCGAGGATTGCGTGACGTCGCGGATGTCCTGGCCGTCGAGCGTGATGCGCCCGCCGCCCACGTCGTAGAAGCGGAAGAGCAGTCGCGCGAGCGTGCTCTTGCCGGAGCCGCTCGCGCCGACGACGGCCACGGTGTGGCCCGCCGGAATCTCGAAGTCGACGCCCGCGAGGATGGGCCGCTTGCCGTCGTAGCTGAAGCTCACGTCCTCGAAGCGCACCGCGGCGCCCCTCACCGCCAGCGCCGGCGCGCCGGGCTTGTCCTCCACCTCGCGGTTCACCGCGAGCAGCCGGAACATCTTCTCCATGTCCGTGAGCGACTGCTTGATCTCGCGGTAGAGCACGCCCAGGAAGTTGAGCGGGATGTAGAGCTGGATGAGGAGCGCGTTCACCATCACCAGGTCGCCCAGCGTGAGGCCCCCGTGCACGATGCCGTCGGCCGCGCGCCACATGAGGAGCGCGACCGTGAGCGCGATGATGCCGGCCTGCACGGTGTTGAGGAGCCCCAGGGACGTCTCGCTCGTCACCACCGCCCGCTCGTAGCGCGACAGGCTCTCGTCGTAGCGCCCGGCCTCGTAGCCCTCGTTGCCGAAGTACTTCACCGTCTCGTAGTTGAGGAGCGAATCGATGGCTCGCGTGTTCGCCTTCGAGTCCATCTCGTTCATGGCGCGGCGGTGGGCGATGCGCCGCTCGGAGATGGCGAAGGTGGCGGCGATGTAGAGCACGAGCGCGCCCACGGTGATGACGCCGAACCACACGTCGAACTTCACGATGAGGAAGCCCGTCACCAGCGCGATCTCGAAGAGCGTCGGCAGGACGCTGAACACCATGAAGTTGAGCAGGGTCGAGATGCCGCGCGTGCCGCGCTCGATGTCGCGCGTGAGCCCGCCCGTCTGCCGCTCCAGGTGGAAGCGCAGCGAGAGCGAGTGCATGTGCTGGAAGACCTCCAGCGAGATGCGGCGCATGGCCCGCTGCGCCACCTTCACGAACACGACGTCGCGCAGCTCGTTGAAGAGCGTCGAGGACATCCGCAGGATCCCGTAGGCGGCCAGGAGCGCCACCGGCACCACGAGCACCGCCTTGGGGCCCGAGAGCCCGTCGACGATCTGCTTCATGAGCAGCGGCACCGAGAGGTTCGCGAGCTTCGCGGTCACCAGGAACGCGATCGCGAGGAACACCCGGCCCTTGTACTCGAGCAGGTAGGGCAGGAGTTTCGCGATGACGCCCGCGTCGCCGGTGGGGGGCGCGGCGGCGGGGTCGGCGGGTTGCTGCGGGAGGGAGGCGGCGCTCATGAGACGGGCATTGACGGGCCCATCTTATCAGCGCGCACCCCCGCGGGGCGGCGGCGGACTACTCGCCGGCCGACCCGAGCCGGGTGGAAAGCCGGAGCGCGGGCGGGTCGATCGCCTCCTCGCGAGCCGGGCACTTCTTGCGCGTTCGCCTCGGGGAGGGGAATGGCGCTCGCGAGAACCGGTGCCGCGTCCGAGGGCGAGTCGATGAGGCGAGGCGCCAGGGCCGCGGTGAGGGCCAGCGCGGCGATCGCGGCCGCGAGGCGCCAGCGCCGCGGGGCACGGCGCGCGGATTCGATGGGGACGACGGGCGCGAGATCCGGCGCGACCGGCGGGCATTCGGCGGCCAGGCGGGCGCGTTCGAGCGCCGCATCGGCTTCGCGCCTTTCGGCTTGCGCCCGGATGGCCAGCGCCTCGGCTTCCTGCGCGGCGGCCTGCGCGCGTTGCCGCTCGGCCTCGCGAAGGGCCCGGGCGTTCGTGGCGACCCGGACGGCTTGCTCGCTCGCTTCGAGGGCTTCCCGCTCGGCGGCGGCGGTCTCCTGCTGCGCGAGCCTGAGCGCCTCGAGCCTTGCCCGGGCTGCCTCCCCGGCGCGGCGTTCGTCCCCGGCGCGGCGTGCGGCGGGCGCGCGACCTCCTTCTCCGCCGCGATCCGGGTCCGGCTGGCGGCCTCGGCCTCGTCGGCAACCCGGGCGCGCTCGCGGCAGGCGTCGGATTCCTGCCTTTGCGTGGCCGCGCGCCGTGCGAAAGCCTCGGCTTCCCGCGCCGCTTCGCGCGCGCGTTCCCGTTCGGCCTCTTCGCAGGCGCGGGCCTGCGCGAGCGCCTTCCCGGCCTCGTCGGTCGCCGCCTGCGATTCGCGGGCCGCGGCGGCGGCCCCTTCCTTCGCCCGCGTCTCGGCCGCGAGGCGCGCGGCGTGGGCGGCTTCGGCGTGCTGCTCCGCCTCCAGCCGCTCGCGGGCCTCCCGGGCGGCGCGATCGGCCACGACCTTCGCCTGGCGGGCCGTTTCGGCCAGGCTCGCCTCCAGGCGGGCGACGCCCGCCACGGCGATCTCCCGCTGGTGGGCGGCGCGACGGCGTGCCAGCGCCTCGATCCGCGCGCACTCGTGCGCGCTGGCCAGTTCGCGGGCGGCGGCGGCTTCCCGCGTCTCTTCCTCGGCCCGGGCGGCGGCGAGGCGCGCGGCCTCGCGATCGGCTTCGCGGCGTTCATCCTGCCGCGCCAACGCGCGGCGCTCTTCGTGGAAGCGCACGCGGGCCTCGAGCGCGGCCACGGTGCCCTTGCGCGCCCGTTCCTGCTCCAGGACACCGGCTTGCGCCTCGAGGCGAGCCACGTTCGCGACGGCCCGTGCGCGGTGCTCCTGCGCGCGGCGCCGTTGCAGGGCGCGCTCGCGGGCATCGGTTTCGGCCTGCGCGAAAGCGCGAGAGGCTTCCGCAAGGCGCCGGTCCTCGGCGGCGCGACCGGCCATCGCGAGGGCGGCCTCGTCCTGGCAACGACGGCGTTCCTGCTGGTCGAGGGCGGCATCGCGTTCCTCCCGGCACCGACGACGCGACGCGAGCGCCGCGACGAGGCTCGCGCGGGCAGCGAGTTGCGCCGCGTCCGCGACCTCGGCGAGCCGGCGCGATTCGACGAGCGCCAGGCGCGTGGCCCGCCGCGTCTCGTGCGCTTCGCGCTGGACCTGCTCATCCCGGGACTGCTCGGCCTGGAGACGTTCGCGCGCCTGCCCCGCCAGCTGGTCCTCATGTGCCGCCCGCTCGAGCGCGGCGTGGCGGGCGGCCATGGAGACTTCCCGGTGCGCCTCGGCGGCGCGCCTCGCCATCGCACTCGCCCGCGCGCGATCCTCGTCCGCACGGACCTCGGCGCGGACGGATTCGGCCGCCGCTTCGCCTTCCTCGAGCCCTTTGCGCGGCTCCGGCGGCGCCTCGGCCGCGGCGGCCTCGCCGGCACGCAGGTCGGCTTCGCGCTGCGTGAGCCGGAGGGCTTCCATCTCGTCCTGGAGGCGGGCCTGCGCGGACGCGCGCAGCACCTGCTCCGATTGCAACCGCTGCTCCGCGGTTCGCGACTTCTCGCATGCCAGCCGCTCGCGCGTTTCGGCCTCCTCGCGGGCGGCCGCCTCGCTGCGCGCGATCGCCTGCGCGTGGGCGAGCGCCGCTTCCTCCGCCGCGAGCCGCGCCTCGACGGCCGCGCGCGTGTTCGCTTCCTCCGCCATGCGCTCGCGGCACACCTCGGCGAGGCGCGTTTCCGCGTTCGCGCGGCGCTCGGCCTCGCCCCGGGCGAGCTGCTCGGCCTCGAGCCTCGCCTGCGCGACGGCCCCGGCGCTCGCTTCCTGCGCGGCTCGCGCCTCGATCTCCAGGCGCAACCGGGTCTCGGTGGCGAGATTGCGTTCGGCTTCCTCGCGGGCGCGTTCGGCGGTCCGCGCGCCTTCCTCGGCCGCGGCGCGTGCGGCGGCCTCCGCGCGCGTACGCGCGGCGACGCAGTCGGCATTTCGCTTCACGGCTTCCTCGCTGCGCTCCTTCTCCTGGCGCAGCGCGAGTTCCTCGCGGATCGCCTCGTCGCGCTGGCGACGGGCGGCCTCGGCCAGCTCCTGCTCGGCCACGAGCCGAAGTCGAGCGCGCTCGCAGGCGTCCGTTTGCGTCGCCGCACGTTCCTGCGCCACGGCGACGAGGCGGGACTCGATCTCGCGCCGTTCGGCGAGGGCCTGCGTCTCCCGGCGCTCGGCCTGGGCGCGCTGCTCGGCCTTGTCGCGGGCCTCGCGCTCCGCCAGCAGCCGCTTGTCGATTTCCAGCCGCGCGAGGCTTTCGGCCTCCTCGCGACGCGACGCCGCCTCCCGCAGCCAGCGTTCCGCCTGGATGCGTTCCATGCCGGCGACGGCGGCTCGGGCCTCGGATTCCACCCGGGCGATGGCCTCCCGGACGGCTTCGGGACTGCAATCGATCTCGTTCGTCGCGGCGGTCGTCGGGAATGCGTTCATGGCTCAGCCCCCAATGGGTGTTGTCCCATTATTGGAAAACTTGAGCCCGCCGAAGCGCCGATGAGCGGCGCAATTCGCCCCCCATTTCCGCCGCCGGCCGCCGTGTGTTCGCACCCGCGGGGCGGTGCTAGGATGCGCCGACACCCACCGAATCCTCGGGGAGGCGCCATGGCCGGATCCCGCTCCCGCACCTGCGCATGGGCCGCCCGGCTCGCCTTGGCCATTTTCGTCGTGGTCGCGGGGCCCCGACCGAATCGGCCGCCGACGCCGCCACCCGCCAGCTCACCGAGGCCGCCGGCGCCGTGGTGAGCCTTCGGGTGAAGGCCTTGCGCAACGCGCGCTCGGCGGCGACGCTCGGCACCGAGCGCACCGGCTCCGGTGTCGTCATCGCGCCCTCGGGCCTCGTGCTCACCATCGGCTACCTCGTCCTCGAGGCGGACCAGGTCGAGGTCACGGACGCGAAAGGGCGGACGGTGCCCGCGACGGTCGCCGCCTACGACCACGCCACGGGATTCGGCCTGGTGCGCCCCTTCGCGCCGCTCGCCCCCAAGCCCATCCGCCTGGGCGCCTCGAGGAGCGTCGAATCCGGCGATCGCGTGCTCGTGGCGACGACCGGCGAAGGAGGCCTCTCGGTCGCCACCGTCGTCGCGCGCCGGCCCTTCGCGGGCTACTGGGAATACCTCATCGAGGGCGCCCTCTTCACGGCGCCGCCGCGCCTCGACCACAGCGGGGCGGCGCTCATCAACAAGGACGGCGAGCTCGTGGGCATCGGCTCGCTCCTCGTGATGGACGCCCTCAAGCCCGGCGAGCGCTTCCCCGGCAACATGTTCGTGCCGGTGGAACTGCTCGAGCCCATCCTGGCGGAGATGATCGCGACGGGACGGCAGAAGGCGGGGCGGCGCCCGTGGCTGGGCGTGAACGCCATGGAGGACGACGGCCGCCTTCGCGTGCTGCGCGTCACGGAAGAGAGTCCGGCCGACGAGGCCGGCCTTCGGCCCGGCGATGTCATCCTGGGGCTCGGCGCCGTGCCCGTGAAGGACCTCGGAGCCTTCTACCGCGCCCTCTGGGACGCCGGTTCGCCGGGCGTCGAGGTGCTGCTGCGCGTCCTGCAGGAAGGCGAAGTGCGCCTGATACGCGTGAAGTCGATGGACCGCCTCGACTTCCTGCGCCGCAAGCCGACGATATGACCCTCGTGCGCCCGCGCGCGGTCGCGGCTTGAGCGGCGCCGGCGCGCGCTACCGGCGGCTGCTCTACGCGGGCGCGCTGCTTCGCGCGCTCGCCATCGGCCTCATGGCCGTCCTCATCGGCCTCTACTGCTCGCGCCTGGGATTCACCGCGGTGCAGATCGGCATCGTGCTGTCGGCGGCGCTGTGGGGATCCGCGATCGCGGCCCTCGGCACGATGCTCGCGGGCCGCCACCTGTCCGAGCGCGCACTCCTCGTCACGCTCACGCTGTTGCCGGCCGCGGGCGGGGCCCTCATCGCCTCGACCGACGCGTTCGCCGTGCTGGCGGCGGCCGCCTTCGTCGGGATGGTGAACGTGCACGGGAGGGACCGCGGCGCCATCCCCATCCTCGAGCAGGCGATGTTCCCCGCGACCACGACGGACGCCGAGCGCACGCGCGTCTTCGCCTGGTACAACGTGATGCTGGACGGGGGCTACGCCGCCGGCGGGCTGCTGGCGGGCCTGCCCACGCTCCTCGAACGCCACGCCGGCGTCGCGGAGCTGGACGGCATGCGCATCGCCATCGGGATCTTCTGCGGGCTCTACCTCGCCTCCGCCGCGATCTACGCGCGCCTGCCGGCGCGCGTCGGCGACACGGCGCCCGCGGGCCTGCGCGAACTCTCGCCCGAGAGCCGCCCGATCGTCGCGAAGATCTCCGGCCTCTTCATGATCGACGCCTTCGCCGGGGGCTTCATCGGCACGGCGATCTTCGCGTACTTCTTCGCCGAGCGCTTCGGGGCCGGGGCGGCGACGGTGGCCGTCCTGTTCAGCGCGGGGCGCACGCTCTCCGCGTTCTCGCACTTCGCCGCGGCCTGGCTCGCGAAGCGCATCGGCCTGGTGAACACGATGGTGTACACGCACGTCCCGTCGAGCCTGCTGCTCTTCACGGTGGTCGCGGCGGACGATTTCGCGTGGGCGGCGTTCTTCTTCCTGCTGCGCGAGGCGCTCAACGAGATGGACGTGCCCACGCGCCAGTCCTACGTGATGGCCGTGGTGAAGCCCGGGGAGCGCCTCGCCGCGGCGGGCATCACGAACCTCGTGCGATCGACCGGCTGGGCGCTCGCGCCCGGGCTCGCCGGCTGGCTGATGCAGGTCTCGGGCCTGGGCGCGCCGCTCGTGCTCGCCGGCATCGGGAAGATCGCCTACGACCTGCTGCTGTGGCGGGAATTCCGCCGGGTGAAGCCGCCGGAGGAGCGCGAGGCGTGAGAGGCCGGCGATCAGGCCACGGTGACCACCCGGTCGCGGCCGCCTTCCTTGGCCCGGTAGAGGCCGTCGTCGGCCCGCCGAAGGACCTTTTCCACGTCTTCGGCGGCGTCCTCGGATTGCGCGGCGCCGAAGCTCGCCGTCACCCGAATCGCCTGGCCCTCCACGTCGAAGGGCGTCTCGCGGATCGCGAGCCGCATGCGCTCGGCGACGAGCCCGGCCGAGGCGAGATCGGTCTGCGGCAGGACCACGAGGAACTCCTCGCCGCCGTAGCGGCCGATCACGTCGTACGTGCGAAGGCAGGCCTTGAGCCGCCTCGACGCCTCCCGCAGGACCTCGTCGCCGCCCAGGTGCCCGTGGTTGTCGTTGATGGACTTGAAGTGGTCGATGTCGATCATGACGAAGCCGATCCGGTCGACGCGCGTCGCGCGGCGGCTCTCCCGGCCCATCCGACGGTATTCCTCGCCGATCCGCGCGAACAGGTGCCGGCGGTTGAAAAGCCCGGTGAGGATGTCGGTGGAGGCGAGCTCCCGGAGCCGCACCTGCACCTGCTCCAGGCGGGACGTGCCCTGGTGCATCGGCACGTAGAGGGCCGCGAACGCGATGACGAGCACGGTGAGCAGCACCACGAGCGACAGCCGCACGGCCGTGACGATCCGCTCGTAGGCCGGCGACACGTCGAGATAGACCTCGAAGCTGCCGATGATGTCCTCGCCCACCCGCACCGGCACGTAGGTCTCCACGACGTCGACGAGAAACCGGTGCTGCCCGTGCAGGTCCGCGACCTTTTCCTTCTTGACGAGCTGCGAGTCGGGAGCCCCCGACAGGAGCACGCGCTCGAGCTTGGGATTGTTGGCGTCGAGCTTGCCGACGATCGCCGGATCGGTGCTGTAGGCGATCGTGCGGGTGGCGTCGTAGACCTTGATCTTCACGATGCCGAAGGGGCCCAGGAAGTTGCGCAGTCGCGCATCGAGGCCCGCGGCATCCGTCTTCGCCACCGCGATGCGGTCCGCCCCGTCGGGCGCCTTCCCCACGAGCACGTGGCGCTCCTGGGCGAGGATCGCCTGGGCCACGGCCGTGGCGTTGCCCTGGGCGCTCTCGATCAACTGGTTGCGGTCGATCTCGTGGACGCCCACGCCGACCAGGACGAGGATCGCCGCGACCGAAACCGCCGACAGGAGCGCGAAGCGCCTGAGCAAGCCCCGGGGGCTGGCCTCCTGCAGGTCCTTCCTGTCGTCCACGGGTACGCGCGCTCCCTCGGGTTGCGATCAACCTCACTTTCCCCGCGCGTCGTTCCGGGCCATTGCGAATGGTCAATCTCGCCCGAATCCGGCGGGGTCATCCGGACGTATCGGCCACGTCCCCCCTTTCTTGAATCCGCGCCCTGGCCATGAACGCCGCCGACCGGCCTCGTCCGGATTCCCCCGCGCTCGATCCCGCGACGCTCGCCCGCGCCCTGGCGCTCTTCCGGCGCCGGCACATGAACACGATGGCGAGCCTCCTTCTCCTGGACCTCGCCACGACCGGCGTGCTCACGCTCGTGAGCATGCGCTGGACGGCCTTCGTCGCGGCGCTGGCGCTGTCCGCCCTCGCGTTCGGCCTGGGAGGCGCGGTCGGCGCGCGCATCCTCACGCGCCCCCTCGCCCGGGAGCGGGGCGACCCCACGCCGCACCTGAAGAAGCTGCCGGGGCGCTCGGCGGCCCTCGCCGCGGGCATCACCCTCGCCTACTGCCTCGCCGCCTTCCAGTTCGGCGTGTTCTTCCCCGACGAGGCGGCGCTCGGGCGGCTGCCGGCCGGCACGAAGACGGCGGCGAGCCTGTGGTTCGCGGCGGTCTACGTGGCGCTCTACGCCTTCTTCGCCTACTACGCGGTCGCGGACCGCTGCGCCACGCTGCGCGCGAACCTCGCGCCGTACACGCGCGAATCCGAACCCGACGCGCGCGGCCGGTTCGTGAACCGCCTCGTGCCGGTGTTCCTGTTCCTCGCGATCGCGCCCGCCTCGCTGCTCGCCCTCGATCTCGGGCTCTTCCGGGAGGTGCGCATGGCCCAGGGCCTCACGATCGAGCAGACCGTCCTGCTCGACGCCATCGCGGCCCTGCTCGCCATCGCGATCTCGCTGTGGTTCGTGAGCCGCAGCCTCACCCGTCCGGTGCGCCTGCTGGCGGAGGCGCAACGCCGCCTCGAGGCGGGCGACCTGAGGGCGGGCGCGGCGATCGTGTCGGACGACGAACTCGGGCGCCTCACCGCCGCCTTCAACCGCATGGTGCGGGGCTTGCGCGAGCGCGAGCGGCTGCGCGACGCGTTCGACCGCTTCACGGGAACCCACGAGGTGGCCGATGCCGTCATGCGGGCGCGCGAGGTGACCGCGGTGGCGCGCGAGGCCACGATCCTCTTCACCGACATCGAGGGTTTCTCGACGCTTTCCGAAGGGCTCGCCCCGGAAGCCGTCTTCGATCGCCTCAACGAGTACGTGGCCGTCGTGGGCACGGTGGTGCGCGAGCACGGGGGCACCGTCAACAACTACCTCGGCGATTCGGTGATGGGGCTCTTCAACCTGCCCGACGAGCATCCCGGCCACGCGCGCCGGGCCGTGCAGGCCGCTCTCGCCATCCAGGCCCGGCTGGCCGAACGCCGGGCCGCCGGCCGCTTCGCGCCGCGCACGCGCATCGGCATCGCCACGGGCCTCGTGCACGCGGGTGTCATCGGCGACGCGGGCCGGAGCGCCTATACCGCGTACGGCCACGCGGTGAACCTCGCTTCGCGGCTCGAGCAGGCCAACAAGCGGCACGGGACGCTGGTTCTCGTGAGCGAGCGCACGCGGGAGCTGGCCGAGGACGCGGCCGCGATGCGCTGCGTGGGCGACGTGACGCTCCCGGGTTCGCCGCGCCCTGCCGGATGTACGCGGTCGAGGCGGGCTAGGACCTCTTCGCGGACTTCGCGTGGGCGGGCTTGATGCCGCGGCGCTCGAGGGCGTCGCGCAGCAGGTACTCGACCTGGCCGTTCACGCTGCGAAGCTCCGACTGGGCGAGGCGCTCGAGCTCGGCCCAGAGCGCCGGGTCGATGCGCAGCAGGAACGCCTTCTTGTCGGGGCTCGCCATGGATCAGCGGCGCGTCGGGGAGCGCGGCGACCGGCGCGGGCCGGCTCCCGGGTCGGCCGGCCGCGGCTTCCGGCGATATCTCGCGAGCCCCAGGAAAGCGCCGAGCACGAGCCCGAGGCTCGCGACCACCGCGGCCGGCCCCATTTCCTTGCCGATCGCTCCGGTCATCACGGCGCCGCCGATCGCGCAGAAGGCCAGCCCGCCGAGCACCAGCGTCACGGCCATCCAGCGGCCGAGCCCTTCGCCATCGGGATAGCGCTCGGGGTGGGCCCGGTAGTTGCTGATGAGCTCGAGCCGCCCCTGCACGCCGATCAGCCAGGCGAACACCAGCACCACCACGCCGCATCCGGCAATGGCCACACCGCCGAAGTACAGTTCGTCGCCCATTGCCTACTGGTACAGCGTGCCGGTGTTCACGATGGGCTGCGTGTCGCGCTCGGAGCACAGCACCACCATGAGGTTCGACACCATCGCGGCGCGGCGCTCGTCGTCCAGCTCGACCACGCCCTTCTCCGAGAGGCTCTTGAGCGCCATCTCCACCATCGACACGGCCCCGTGCACGATCTTGTGGCGCGCGCTGATGACGGCCTCGGCCTGCTGGCGGCGCAGCATCGCCCCCGCGATTTCCGGGGCATAGGCCAGGTGCGTGAGCTTCGCCTCCTCGATCTTCACGCCGGCGAGCTGCACGCGCACCTGGAGTTCCTCGCACAGGGCATCGGCCACCGTGTCGGCGCCGCCGCGCAGCGTGATCTCGTGGGCGTCGTGCTCCTCGCCCTCGTCGTAGTTGTAGCGCGTGGCCACGTGGCGCAGCGCCGACTCGCTCTGCACGCGCACGAAGTTCTCGAAGTTGTCGACGTCGAAGAGCGCCTGCGCCGTGTCTTCCACGCGCCAGACGACCACGGCCGCGATCTCGACCGGGTTGCCGCGCTTGTCGTTCACCTTGAGCGTCTCGATGTTGTCGTTGCGCGCGCGCACGCTCACCTTCTTGCGCAGGTTCCAGGGGAAGGTCCAGCGAAGGCCGCTTTCCCGTTCCGTGCCGACGTAGTCGCCGAAGAGCGTGAGCACCGCCGCCTCGTTGGGCTGGAGGGTGAAGAAGCCCGGGACCACGATGCCGATCGCGATGCCGCCGACCAGGAGCGCGACGGGCGAGCGGATGACGGTGACGAGGTACACCTCGATCGCGATGGCCGCGAGGAGCACCGCCAGCATGAAGATGCCGTTGAAGGTGGTCGCGGACTTCTCGAAGGTGCCGGACTTGCGGAACTCGCTCATGGGATCCCCCGGGGGGTGGTTATCAAAGTGATATCACTTTGCTATACCCGCCCTCCCGGTGTCAAGGGGTCCCGCGCGCCGGGGCCGGCCCGGCGCCCCGCGCATCAGCCCAGGGCCGATATCGTCGCGTCGGTCGTCTCGGCCATGCGCGCCTTGCCGCCGATGTCCGCCGGGAGGAACTTCCCCTCGGCGCACACGCGCTCGATGGCGCGCATGATCGCGTCCGCCCCGGCCTGCTCGCCCAGGTGCTCGAGCATCATCGCCACCGTCCAGAAGGTGGCGATGGGGTTGGCCACGCCCTTGCCCATGATGTCGAAGGCCGATCCGTGGATGGGCTCGAACATCGAGGGGAACTGCCGCTCGGGGTTCAGGTTCGCCGTGGGGGCGATGCCGAGGCTGCCGGCGAGCGCCCCCGCGAGATCCGAGAGGATGTCCGCGTGCAGGTTCGTCGCCACGATCGTGTCGAGCGAGCGCGGGTCCTTCACCATGACCGTGGTGGCGGCGTCCACGAGGAGCTTCCTCACGGTCACCGCGGGAAACTCCTTCGCGATGTCCGCGGCGATCTCGTCCCACATCACCATGCCGTGGCGCTGCGCGTTGGACTTGGTGATGACGGTGAGGTGCTTCCTCGGCCGGGACTCGGCCAGGCGGAAGGCGAAGCGCATCACGCGCTCGACGCCCGCGCGCGTGAAGACCGAGGTCTCCATCGCCACCTCGATCGGCAGGCCCCGGTGCGCGCGGCCGCCGACGCCGGAGTACTCGCCCTCGGTGTTCTCGCGCACGATGACCCAGTCGATGTCGCCGGCGCCGCGGCCCGCGAGCGGGCTCGGCACGCCGGGGAAGATGCGCGTGGGCCGCACGTTGGCGTACTGGTCGAAGCCCTGGCAGATCTTGAGACGCAGGCCCCAGAGCGTGAGGTGGTCCGGCAGTTCCGGATCGCCCACCGCGCCGAAAAGGATGGCGTCGAAGGGCTTCAGGGTCGCGTTGCCGTCCTCCGGCATCATGACCCCGTGCGCGCGGTAGTAGTCCGAGCCCCAGGGGAAGCGCGTCGGCTCGCAGTGGAATCCGCCGACCTTCTTCTCCACCGCCGCGAGGAGCCGCAAGCCCTCGGGCACCACTTCCTTGCCGATGCCGTCGCCGGGGACGACGGCGATGCGATGGGTCCGCATCAGTCGCCCGCCTTGATCTTGCCGGCCTTCACGTGCGGGTTCACGAGGAAGGCCGAGCCGATGGCGAGCGGCACCTGCCCGCCGATGGCATCCGTCATGAGGGGGCCGCCGCCCTTGTAGGGCACGTGGGTGAGTTCGACACCCTGCAGGCTGTGGCCGTCCGGCGGGGCGCTCGCGACGGCGGCCGATTTCCACATCATCATCGTTGCTCTCCTTGCGGTGTTTTCTCGCGGCGGGGGATCAGAAGCCGAGCCGCATCACGTGCTCGCCCTCGGCGACCTCGCCGGTGGGTGTGAAGCCGAAGCGCCGGTAGAAGGGCTCGGGGGAGCCCTCCTCCGGCACGAAGCTGAGGATCATGCAGCGAGCGCCGGGGCGGGTTCGCGCGTGGGCGATGAGGGCCTCGATCGCCTTGGCCCCGAACCCGAGCCGCTGGTAGCGCTGGTCGATCATGAAGCGCCACAGCCCCACGTAAGGGTCCGCCTTCCAGTCCGCGGGGGCGAGGTCCGGCAGGGCCGTCCAGTCCTCGAGCATCGCGAAGCCGACGGGCGTGCCGCCGGCCACGAGGAGCCGGAACCATGCCTCCGGATGGAAGTGGGCCTGAGCGATCGAAGTCGCGTTGGTGGCGACGAAGCGCTCCTGGTCCGGCCGGACCTTGAGCCGGAAGGCTTCCCGGTAGTTGGCGGACGTGATTTCGACCAACTCGACGGAAGCGTCGCGGGGAGGAACGGGGGTCGTCATGACCCCGATTCTGCCACCGGAAATCGCCCCGGAAACGGGAACGGATTCGAAATCGAACCCGACCTCGCCCCGATCCCGACCCCGGCCTGCACCCTAGGCCGGCTGGAACGACTGGCCGCCACCGTAGCTGGCCAGGTCCGTGAGCGTGCCGCCCTTCGTGACGCGCACGGCGCAGTACTTGAGCTCCGCGATCTTGCCGAAGGGATCGAGCGCGGGATTCGTCAGGCGGTTGGCCGCCGCCTCGTAGAACGCGAACGGGATGAAGACGCTGCCGCGCGGCGTGCCTTCGTCCGCGCGGGCATTGAGCGCGACCTCGCCGCGGCGCGAGGCCACGGTGATGATGTCGCCGGGCGCGGCGCCCATCGCGTCGAGGTCGAGCGGGTGGATCGACACCACGGCGCGCGGCTCGAGGGCGTCGAGCACCGAGGCGCGGCGGGTCATCGAGCCGGTGTGCCAGTGCTCGAGCTGCCGGCCGGTGATGAGGACGAACGGGTACTCGGCATCGGGCCGCTCGTTGGCCGGGATGATGTCGGCCGGGACGAACTTCGCCTTGCCGTCCTTCGTCGGGAAATTCTCCGTGAACACCACGGGCTGGCCGGGATCGTCCTCGGTGCGGCAGGGGTAGGTGACGGCCGAGTTCGACTCCAGCCGATCCCACGAGATGCCGCCGATGGAGTTCATCGCGCCGCGCATCTCCTCGTAGACCCGGGCCACGCCGCTGTCCGGCCCCTCGTAGTTCCAGTCGAGGCCCAGGCGCTGGCCGAGCTGCTGGGTGATCCACAGGTCCTGCCTCGCCTCTCCCGGAAGATCCAGCGCCCGGCGGCCCATCTGCACGATGCGATCGGTGTTCGTGACGGTGCCCGTCTTCTCCGGCCAGGCCGAGGCGGGCAGCACCACGTCGGCGAGGTACGCCGTCTCCGTGAGGAAGATGTCCTGCACGACCAGGTGCTCGAGCCTGGCGAGGCCCTCGCGCGCGTGGTTCGAATCCGGGTCCGACATGGCGGGGTTCTCGCCCATCACGTACATGCCCTTCACCCGTCCCTCGCAGGCGGCGTCGATGATCTCCACCACCGTGAGGCCGGGCTTGGGGTCGAGCGGCTTGCCCCAGTACTTCTCGAAGCGCGAGATGGCCTCGGGGTTGTCCACGCGCTGGTAGTCGGGGTACATCATCGGGATGAGGCCGGCGTCCGAGGCGCCCTGCACGTTGTTCTGGCCGCGCAGCGGGTGCAGGCCCGAGCCGGGCTTGCCGATCTGGCCGGTCATGAGCGTGAGGGCGATCAGGCAGCGCGCGTTGTCCGTGCCGTGCACGTGCTGCGAGATGCCCATGCCCCACAGGATCATCGAGGCCTTCGAGGTGGCGTAGGCGCGGGCCACTTCGCGGATCGTCTCCGCGGGGATGCCGCAAAGCGGCGCCATCGCCTCCGGGCTGAAGCCCTTCGCGTTCTCCTTCAGGGCCTCGAAGCCGGTGGTCCGCTGGCGGATGAACTCCGGATCGACGAGGTTCTCCTCGAGGATCGTGTAGATGAGCGCGTTGAGGAGCGCCACGTCCATGTCCGGCTTGAACTGCAGGACGCGCCAGGCGTGGCGGGCGATGTCCGTGCGGCGCGGATCGGCCACCACGAGCTTGGCGCCCCGCTTCACGGCGTTCTTGATCCAGGTGGCGGCCACCGGGTGGTTCGAGGTGGGGTTCGAGCCGATCAGGAAGAGGAACTCGGCCTTGGCCACGTCGCTCACCGGGTTGGACACGGCCCCGGAGCTGATGCCCTCCATGAGCGCCGCGACCGAGGAGGCGTGGCAAAGGCGCGTGCAGTGGTCCACGTTGTTGGTGCCGAAGCCCGTGCGCACCAGCTTCTGGAAGAGGTAGGCCTCCTCGTTGGAGCCCTTGGCGCTGCCGAAGCCGGCCAGCGCGTTCGGGCCGTCCCGGTCGCGGATCGCCTTCAGCCCGCCACCGGCCAGGTCGAGCGCTTCCTCCCACGTCGCCTCGCGGAAGACGTCCTGCCAGCGCGTGGGATCGACGGTGAAGTCGCCCGTCTTCGCCACGCCCGCCTTGCGGATGAGGGGCTTGGTGAGACGTTGCGGGTGGTGCGCGTAGTCGAAGCCGTAGCGGCCCTTCACGCACAGGCGGTCGTGGTTGGCGGGGCCGTCGCGGCCCTCGACGCGCAGGATGGTGTTGTCCTTCACGTGGTAGGTGAGCTGGCAGCCCACGCCGCAGAAGGGGCAGACCGAGTCCACGGTCTTGTCGGCCTTCACCTGGTACGCCATTTTCGCGGGTGCGAGCGCGCCCGTGGGACACGCCTGCACGCATTCGCCGCAGGCCACGCACGTGGATTCGCCCATCGGGTCGTCGAAGTCGAAGGTGATCTTCGCCTCCGAGCCGCGCCACGCGTAGCCGATGACGTCGTTCACCTGCTCCTCGCGGCAGGCGCGAACGCAGCGCGTGCATTGGATGCAGGCGTCGAGATTCACCCACATCGCGGGGTGCGAGGCGTCCTGCTTCGGCTGGTGGCGGGCCTCGAAGCGGGGCACGCCCACCCCGAGCCTGTCGCTCCAGAAGCGAAGCTCGTTCCCGCCGGGCTTCAGGTCGGCTTCCGGCGCGTCGGACTTGAGGAGCTCGAGCACCAGCTTCTGCGAGTGCACGGCGCGCGGCGAGACGCTCGAGACTTCCATGTCCTTCGACGGGGCGCGGCAGCACGAGGGGGCGAGCACGCGCTCGCCCTTGATCTCCACCACGCACGCGCGGCAGTTGCCGTCGGGGCGGTAGCCCTCCTTGTAGCAAAGGTGCGGAATGTCGACGCCGTGGCGCTTGGCGGCCTGGATGATCGTCTCGCCGGAGAGGGCGGAGACCTTCTCGCCGTTCAGCTTGAAGTCGATCACTTCGGCCTGGCCGATGGGTTCGTTCATTTTCATTGCGAGTGCCCCTGGGGGGGGCGGGGGGGCCGCGGGGGGACGCCGGGGGGCGCCGGCGGGTTTCCCGGGGGGGGGGGGCGGCGCCGGGGGCTCGGGGGCCCCCGGGGCCCGGGGGGGGCCCCCCCCCCGCCTGCGGTTCCAACGCCTTTCTCAAACCTCGTGCGGGAAATGCTTGATCACGCACCGGATCGGATTCGGCGCCGCCTGCCCCAGCCCGCAGATCGACGCATCCGCCATCGCCTGGGAGAGCTCCTCGAGCAGCGCCGCGTCCCACTTGGGCGCCTCCATCAGCCTCGCCGCCTTCGCCGTCCCCACCCGGCACGGCGTGCACTGCCCGCACGATTCGTCCTCGAAGAAGCGCATCATGTTGAGCGCCGCATCGCGCGCCTTGTCGTGCTTCGAGAGCACGATCACCGCCGCCGAGCCGATGAAGCACCCGTGCGGCTGCAGCGTGTCGAAATCGAGCGGGATGTCCCCCATCGAGGCCGGCAGGATCCCGCCCGAGGCCCCGCCCGGCAGGTAGGCGTAGAACTCGTGCCCCTCGAGCATCCCGCCCGCGTATTCCGCGATCAGCTCCTTCACCGTGATCCCCGCCGGCGCCAGGTGCACCCCCGGCTTCCTCACCCGGCCCGAGACGCTGAAGGAGCGAAGCCCCTTGCGCCCGTTGCGCCCCTGGCCCGCGAACCACCCGCCCCCTTCTCCAGGATCTCGCGCACCCAGAAGAGCGTCTCGAAGTTGTGCTCGAGCGTCGGCCGCCCGAACAGCCCCACCTGCGCCACGTACGGCGGGCGCAGCCGCGGCATGCCGCGCTTGCCCTCGATCGATTCGATCATCGCGGACTCCTCCCCGCAGATGTACGCGCCCGCGCCGCGGCGCAGCTCGATCTGCGGCAGCGGGCCCGGCGCGTCCGCCTTCAGCAGCGCCAGTTCCTTCTCCAGCGTCTCGCGGCAGCCGTGGTACTCGTCGCGAAGATAGATCCAGATCCGCTCGATCCCCACCGCCCACGCGGCCACCAGCATCCCCTCCAGGAAGCGGTGCGGGTCGCGCTCGAGGTAGTAGCGGTCCTTGAAGGTGCCCGGCTCGCCCTCGTCGATGTTGACCGCCATGTGGCGCGGGCCGGCCTCGCCGCGCACGATGCGCCACTTGCGCCCCGTCGGGAACCCCGCGCCGCCCAGGCCGCGAAGGCCCGCGTCTTCCATGGTCTTGAGAACCGACTCGAGATCGCGCTCGCCCGCAAGGCACGCCTGCCAGAGCTTGTAGCCGCCTTCCTCCCGGTAGCGCGCGTAGCCGATGGGATTCGTCTTCGGGGCCTTCACCAGGCCCTCCTTCACCATCGTGGCCACCTTCTCGGCGGTGGCCCCGCCGAAGGCGTTCTGCCCCACGCTCACCGCCGGCGCCTCCTCGCACCGGCCGATGCACGGCGCCGCCACCACGCGGACATTCGCCCCGAGCGTCGTGCGCAGGCGATCCAGCAACCCGACGGAGCCCGCCATTTGGCACGAGAGCGTGTCGCACACGCGAACGGTCACCTTCGCGGGCGCCTCCTCGCCTTCCTTCACCACGTCGAAGTGGTGGTAGAAGGTCGCGACCTCGAAGACCTCCGCCTGCGAAAGCTTCATCGCCTCGGCGAGGGCCGCCAGGTGCGCCGCCGACAGTTGCCCGAACCGGTCCTGCACCCGGTGCAGGTTCTCGATCAGGTACTCCGGCGCGCGCGGCGCGGACCCCAGCAGCGATTCGATCTCCGCCCGGGCGGCAGCGTCGACGGCGCGGCCCTTGGGATGCGGGCGGGCCTTGCGAATGGAGGAAAGCGGGATGGCGACCCGGTCGTTCATGGCGTGCTCTTCGTGGGGTTTTTCGCGACCGGCATGTCTTCCGGTCGGGTGGAGGCCGGTTCCCCCGGCGTGGCTGCGCGATGGGAGGGCCGATTGCTCAGGTGTCCAGACTACCGAAGTGGGGGCGGCTTTGGGGTTGACCCGAGTCAAGGGCGCCCATGCGCCCGGAGCATGGGCCCACTATGCCAGAATGCCCCGATGTGCCGCGCCCTCCTCTACCTCGGCTCGCCCGTCCCGCTGGACACGCTCCTGCACCGGCCGGATTCGGCCCTCGTGCGCCAGAGCTACATGCCGAAGATGCTGCACATGATGAACCTGGCCGGCTTCGGCCTGCGCGCCTGGGACAAGGCATCGCGCGATCCCGGCCAGCCCTGGCTCTACGCCTCCACGGACCTGCCCATCTTCGATCGAAACCTCGAGAGCCTCGCGCGCAAGGTGGAGGCCTCCGCCGTGCTGGCCCACGTGCGCGGCGTCTCGTACAGCACCACGGCCGACGTGACGCCGGCGAACGTCCACCCGTTCCAGTTTCCCGGCATGCCGCTCGCGATGGCGCACAACGGCGACCTCGCGGGCTTCGCGGAGCTCAAGCCGGCCCTCGCGGCCCACGTGCCCGCGTCGATCGCCCGGCACGTGCGCGGCACGACGGACAGCGAGTGGATCTACGCGCTCGTGCTTTCGGGCCTGCCGGATCCCACGCGGCGGCCGGAGGGCGGCGAACTGCCGGACGCGATCGAGCGGGCCCTGGGCATCATCCGCCGCGAGCGCGAGCGCCTCGGCATCGCGAGTTCCTCCTCCGTGAACCTCTTCGCCTGCGACGGCGCCCAGCTCGCCGCCGTGCGCTATTGCTTCGATTTCGGCCGCTACGCCACCGAGGACCCGGACCGCGTCCACGAGGCCAACCTGCACTACCTGAGCCTCTGGTACACGCTGGGACGCGACTACGGGCTTCACGGCGGCGAATGGCGCATGACGGGCGATGCGGCCCAGGCCGATTCGATCCTCGTCGCTTCCGAGCCGCTCACGAAGGACGTCGCCTCGTGGGTGGAATTGCCCGAGTACGGCCTGCTCACCGCGGGACTCGACCGGGGCCGGCCTACCGTCGCCGTGCGCTACCTGGACTGATCCGTCTCCACCCAGAGGGCGGGGCCCGCGAGGGGCGCGCCGGCCAGGCGCGCGTGGGTCGCCAGGCGCGCGAGCGCCCGGTTGGTGCGGGCCAGGGACTCGAGCAGGTGGCGCTGCGTCGCCGCGCGAACGCGAACCGACACGCCCTCGTCGCCGAAATAGAGCGTCCGGAAGTCGTCCGTCGCGATCTCGAGGAAAGCCGCCGCCTCGCGCACGGTCGCGTGGGCGCCATGCATGCCGCCCGCCAGCGCGCCCACGAAGCCCACCGGCTGGCCGGGGCCGAGTATCGCGAGGCGGCGATCGCCCGCGGGGCTCGGGCGGGCGATCTCGACGGCACCCCGCACGACCAGGTAGACGGCCGTCGCCGGGTCCCCCGCACGGTACAGGGGTGCGCCGCGGGGAAGCTCCAGCATGCGACCGGCCGCGAATACCTCGTCGATCTCGTCCGGGGGAAAACGATCGAAGAACGGGAGCTTCGCGAGAAAGCGCGCCGCGTCGAACGACCCCTTGCGCGAGCGCACCGGCTCGAAGGGCGATTCGGGCGCGGGGGGGTGCGTGGGCGCATCCTCGCGATCGACGGCCGCGAGGCGCGCGTTCATGGCGCGAAGGCGCTCGGCCAGGTGCATCGTGAGGGCGTGCTGCAGGTCGCGGGCCGCGGGGCCGCGGCGCGAGACGGCGCCCCGGAACGCCTCGCGTTCCACGAACCAGCCATCGAGGGCTGCCGACGCCGTCACGTTGGCGATGCAGGTGCCCTGGTCGACCAGGGCCATCTCGCCGAAGAGGTCCCCGGGGCCCAGGCGGGCGAGGACGATGGCGTTGCCGCCGGGCGCGGGCACGCTCACCTCGGCGAGCCCCTCGCGCAGCAGGAAGGCACCGCGCGCGGGATCGCCGTGGCGCACCACGGGGGCGCCGGACATGAACGAGACGGGACGGGCCGCGTCCAGCAGAAGATCGCGCGCCCCTTCCGCGAGGCGCGCGAGGAACGTCAGAGGACGCTCTTCAGCAGCTTGCCCATCTCCGCGGGGTTGCGCGTCACCTTGATGCCGCATGATTCCATCACGGCGAGCTTTTCCTGCGCCGTGCCCTTGCCGCCGGAAATGATGGCGCCCGCGTGGCCCATGCGCTTGCCGGGCGGGGCGGTGACGCCGGCGATGAAGCCGACGACCGGCTTCCTCATGTTCGCCTTGACCCACTCGGCCGCGGCCTCCTCGTCCGATCCGCCGATCTCGCCGATCATGATGACGGCGTCGGTCTCGGGATCGTCGTTGAAGAGGCGCAGCACGTCGATGTGCTTGAGGCCGTTCACGGGGTCGCCGCCGATGCCGACGGCGGAGGATTGCCCCAGGCCCAGCGCCGTGAGCTGGCCCACGGCTTCGTACGTGAGGGTGCCCGAGCGCGAGACCACGCCGATGCGGCCCTTCTTGTGGATGTGGCCCGGCATGATGCCGATCTTGATCTCGTCGGGCGTGATGGTGCCGGGGCAGTTCGGGCCGAGCAGCAAGGTCTTGCGGCCCTTCATCCTGTCGCGCGTGCGGATCATGTCGCGCACCGGGATGCCTTCGGTGATGCAGATGACGAGGTCGAGATCCGCCTCGACCGCCTCGTCGATGGCCGCGGCCGCGAAGGGCGGCGGCACGTAGATCACGCTGACGGTGGCGCCCGTCTGCTTCTTCGCGTCGGCGACGGTGCCGTAGATGGGGATGCCCTCGAAGGCCTCGCCCGCCTTCTTCGGGTTCACGCCGGCCACGAAGCAGTTCTTGCCGTTGGCGTAGGCCGCGCACATCTGGGTGTGGAACTGGCCGGTCTTGCCCGTGATGCCCTGGGTCATCACGCGGGTGTTCTTGTCGATGAGGATGCTCATGGCGCTGTTCCTTAGCTCTTCGCGGCGGCGGCGACCACCTTGGCCGCGGCGTCGCCCATGTCGGAGGCGGAGATGATCGGCAGGCCCGACTCGGCGAGGATCTTCTTGCCCAGGTCCACGTTGGTGCCCTCGAGGCGCACGACGAGCGGCACCGAGAGGCTCACCTGCTTGGCGGCGGCCACCACGCCGTTGGCGATGGTGTCGCACTTCATGATGCCGCCGAAGATGTTCACGAGGATGGCCTTGAGGCCGGGGCGCTTCAGCATGATCTTGAAGGCTTCCGTCACCTTTTCCGTGGTGGCGCCGCCGCCCACGTCGAGGAAGTTGGCCGGGTTGCCCCCGAAGAGCTTGATGGTGTCCATCGTGGCCATCGCGAGGCCGGCGCCGTTCACCAGGCAGCCGATGTTGCCGTCGAGCGAAATGTACGAGAGATCGAACTTGGAAGCCTCGATCTCGGCGGGATCCTCCTCGTCGAGATCGCGGTAGGCGACGATCTCGGGATGGCGGAAAAGCGCGTTCGAGTCGAAGTTGAGCTTCGCGTCGAGGGCGACCACCCTGCCCTCACCCGTGACGATGAGCGGGTTCACTTCCGCGAGGGAGCAATCGCACTCGTCGAACACGCGGGCCAGGTTCTTGAGCAGGTCGCGCGCCTCGGCGACGGAGCCCTCGGGCACGCCGATCCTGCGGGCGATGTCCTCCGCCTGCGCGTCCGCGAGCCCCGTCTTCGGGTCGATGGCGACGCGGTGGATCTTCTCCGGCGTGTGCGCGGCGACTTCCTCGATGTCCATCCCGCCCTCGGAGGAGGCCATCATCGTCGCCCGTTGCGTGACGCGGTCCACGACGAGGGCGACGTACAGTTCCTTCTTGATGTCCGCGCCTTCCTCGATCAGCAGGCGTCCGACCTTTCGGCCCTCCGGCCCCGTCTGGTGGGTGACGAGTTGCATGCCGAGGATCTTCCCGGCGAGCTCCTTCACCTCGGCCATCGACTTGGCGACCTTGACGCCGCCGCCCTTGCCGCGGCCGCCGGCGTGGATCTGGGCCTTGACGACCCAGACCTTGCCGCCGAGGGTCTCGGCCGCCTTGACGGCTTCATCGACGGAGAAGGCCGGAATGCCGCGCGGCGTGGGCACGCCGAATTTCCGGAAGAGTTCCTTGCCCTGGTACTCGTGGATGTTCATTGTCGTGTGGGGGGCGGGAGTGGAGAGCGAAGGCCATTCTAGCAGCCGGGCATCCGCACCGACCCTTGATCCAAGTCAGGCCGCGCGGGCGCCCTTGGCGCCGGTCAGCTCGTCGGAGCGCGGTACCAGCGGGGATGGAATTGCCTCACCACGTCCCCACGGGTGTCGAGGGCGTGGCAGCGGTCGAGTTGCGGGGGCTTGCGGTCGGCGGGCAGGATCCCCTGCCCCGCAAAGGTCTGGAAGGTGGCCGTCGCGAGCGCGCCGGCCAGTTCCGTGAGGTGCGTGCAGCCGGCGACCCCGCCGAGCCGCTCCTTCAGGTGGCGGAGGTAACCCGGGCCGATGGTGAGGCCGACGAGCTTCGCATAGGCGGGATTGACGCCGTCGCAGGTGCCCACGAAGGGCATGCCGACCGTCTTCGCCTCGGCGGCCACGATCCGGAAATCCCGGTCGACGGTGATGCGCAGCCACATGTCGTGCACGGGCTCGCCGGGGGCGCGGACCGCGCCGCCCACCGGGAAGGGAATGTCCTTGGCGTCGACGAGATGCCCCTCGATGTCGAAGAGGCCGTCCTCGCGCTTGTAGCCGACGATGTCGATCCGCCGGCGGTGCAGGGGTTCGCGTCCGATCCGGCTCTCAGAGCTCGACATCGACCGTGGTGCCGGTGCCTCCGACGCGGGCCTTGCGGATGGCGGCGGCGAACTCCTGGCCCGTCTGGTAGCGCTGGTTCACGTCCTTCGCGAGGGCCTTGTCGATGATGTCGTCGATCCAGGCCGGCAGCGCCGGGTTGTACTCGCGGATCTGCGGGTGCGGGTTGTTGGCGATGCAGAACATCAGCGTCGTCATCGACTCGCCCTCGAAGGGCAGGCGCCCGGCCAGCAGCTGGAAGAGCGTGACGCCGAGCGAGAAGAGGTCGGAGCGGCCGTCGATCTTCTTGCCCGCGAGCTGCTCGGGCGACATGTAGGACGGCGTGCCGAGCACCATGCCCGTCTTGGTCCTGGAGGAATCCGTGACGCGCGCGATGCCGAAGTCGGTGACCTTGGGCACGTCGCCCTCGGGCTCGTACATGATGTTGGCCGGCTTGATGTCCCGGTGCACGACGCCCATCGTGTGCGCGTAACCCAGGGCGTCGGCGACGCGCTCGACGATGGACAGCGCCCGGTCGGGCGGCAGCAGGTTCGGCTGCTTGATGTAGGGCACGAGGTCCTTGCCCTTCAGGAACTCCATCGCGATGTAGGCGAGATCGTGCTCCTCGCCCGCGTCGTAGATGGTGACGATGTTCGGGTGCTGGAGCCGCCCGGCGGTTTCGGCCTCGCGGAAGAAGCGCTCCTTGGCCTCCTGCAGCTCCTCGCCCTCGAATTCCGACGAGAGCGCCATCGTCTTGATGGCGACCACGCGGCTGATCTTCGGGTCCTTGCCCAGGTAGACGACGCCCATGGCGCCCTTGCCGAGCTCCTTGTCGATCTCGTAGCGCCCGAGCATCGGCTTGGTGGCCCCGGCGCCGCCCATCACCATCGTGGCCTGGTTGGTGCGCGCGCCCGAGGAGCCGCCCAGGATGATGGTCTCGCTCATGGTCTTGGCGCGCTGCATGCGGTCGGCCACGTCCTTGAACTTTGGGTCGTTCTTGTGGATGAACGCGAAGGCCGACTCCGCCTTGTTGAACTGGCGGCGGCGCTCGAAGTCGAGGGCGAGCGAGTAGACGTTCTCGGCGAGCTGCTCGTCGAAGGGGCACTTGCGGAACTTGTCGAAGGCCATGTCGAGCTGGCCCTGCTGCTGGAAGGCGAGGCCCAGCATGCGGTTGGACTCGGCGCCCTCGCTGTCGGCCTTCTCCTTGCCGCGCTCGGTCACGAGGAAGCGCTTGGTGGTGAGCAGCAGGTGCCCGACCACGAGGAGCGCGGCGGGCAGCATGAGCTGCAGCCACAGCCCGGCACTCGTCATGAGGCCCAGGTGCAGGCAGAAGATCACGACGAAGAGCAATGCCGTGAAGATCGCGCCCATGCCAGCGCCCAGGCGCGGCAGCAGCAGGATCAGGTAGAGCGCGACGAGCAGGTAGACGCCGATGGTGGCGTACCCGCCCCACGTCGGCGCGACGAAGAAATGCTCGCTCAGGAGCGAGGACACCGAGTGCGCGAGCGTCGTCACCGGGTTCATCTGCGCGGAGATCGGCGTCACCTGGCTGGTGCCGATGCCCGCGGCCACGGCGCCGATCAGCACGATCTTGTCCGCGTACTTCGTGGCCGGGATCTTGCCCGAGTAGACGTCGAAGAACGAGTCGATCGGGAAGGCGGCGCGGCCGTCGCGGTCCTTGTAGAAGTACGTGTACATCTTGGCCTCGTCGTCCGTGCGAACGACCTTGTTGCCGAGCGCGACGCTCTCGCCCAGCGTGACCTTGATGTCCTTGGAGTTCAGGTTGAGGCTCTTCGCGGCGATCTGCAGCGCGAGCGACGGGAACTGCTGGCCGTAGTAATCGATGATGAGCGGCTCGGCGCGGATGGCGCCATCGGCCGGATCCGGCGTGGCGTTCAGGTGGCCGACGCCGGCCACCGCCGCGCCGATCTGCTCGATGGGGGCGATGATGTTGGCGCCGTAGATGAACGAGCCGCCCTTGATCGTGGCCCCGCTGATGGCGTTCTTCGAGACGTAGTCGGGAAGCGCCTTGTCCGGCCGGCCGGGGGGCGGCACGTACATCGTCTCGTCGAAGACCATCGGCACGACGACGTTGCCGGCCTTCTTCACGCTGGCGGCGAGCTTCACGTCGCTGTTGAGCGCGTTCGAGGCCTCGCGCAGGATCTTGCCGATCTCGCCGATCTCGCCCGGGGGCTGCGCGCCGGCCTGGGCGGCCGGCGTGGCGCCGCCGAAGACGCCGGTGGCCTCGGGCGCGGCGCCCGGATAGGCCTTGTCGTAGAGCGCCAGCATCCTGTCGACGTAGGCGAGGCCCGGGTCCTTCTGCGGCTCGAAGAAGAACACCGTGTTGCCGATCACTTTCGCCTTGGCGGCGGCGAGCTGGTCGATCAGCCGGGCGTGCACCTCGCGCGACCACGGCCAGCGGCCGATGTTCGCGATGGACTGCTCGTCGATCGCGATCACGGCGATCTTGTCGCTGGGATTCTTCGACGTCATGCGCACGCCGAGGTCGTAGGCCCACCGTTCGAGGCCGGGGATGAAGTTGGAGGACATGTTGAACACCAGCATGCCCAACGCGATCACCACGCCGAGGAACCAGTCGGCCTTCCAGAATTGGCTCTTCATGGATTCTCCCTAAGTGCGCATGAAGCCTTGCCCGGCGGCTTCCCTCCACCCGGCCGGCTGCTTCCGAAGCCCGGAATCTTACATGGAACGGCTCGCGCCCGTGCGAAAGCCTCGGGCCTCGCGGGCCCCCGGACCTAGGCCCCGACGTCCACTTCGGCACCCAGGCCGGCAGCCCGGGCGCGCACGAGCAATTCCGAGGCGATCGCGAGGTCCTGGATGGCCATGCCCTGGGACTCGAAGAGGGTGACCTGGCCGGGATCGGTGCGGCCCGCCCGGGTGCCGTTGAGAACCTCGCCGAGCTCGGCCACCTGGCCCAGGCTGATGCGGCCTTTCTCGAAAGCGGGAAGGAGGTCGCCGGCTTCCTTGAGCGCGGTGGGGCGGGAATCGACGACGATCGGGGCGCACTTGCGCACCGTGGCCTCGTCGATCTCCTGGCGCAGCAGGGAGTTGGAGCCGGCCGCGTTGATGTGCTGGCCGGGCTCGACCCAGTCCCCGCTGAATACCGGGGTGGCGGCCGTGGTGATGGTGACGACCACGTCGCTGCCGCGGACCGTCTCCTCGGCCGAGGCCGCCGGCACGACGTCGAGCCCGAGCCGCTCGCGCATCTTCCCGCAGAACCTCGCGAGCTTTTCGGGGTTGCGGGAGAAGACCTTCACCCGATCGAGTTTCCTCACCGCGGCGAGGGCCTCGATCTGCCCGCGCGCCTGCCAGCCGGCGCCGAAGACGCCCGCCACCTTCGATTCGGGGCGGGACAGAAGGCGCGCGGCGACGCCGCCCGCGGCCCCCGTGCGGATCATCCCCAGGAGGTTGGCCTCGACGATGCCCTCGAGGTTACCGCGCTCGGCATTGAACACGTAGACGATGAAGCGGATGCCCTCGCGGCTCGAGGTGTAGGCCTTGTAACCCAGCACGCCGGCGGAGGGAACCGCCCCCTGCAGGATGTGGAGCGCCGCCTTGGGCAGGCGCGTGCGCTCGCGCGGCACGTCGATCGCCTGCCCCGCCGAGTACTCGCGGTGAACGCGCTCGACCCGCTCGAGGGCGAGGTTCATGGTGAGGAGCTGCTCGACGTCTCGTTCCTTGAGGAGTAGGGCCATGGCTTTCGGGATGGGGCGTGAATGCGCGGGATGGGCGTGAGTCTAGCAAGCCGGACGCGTCAACCCGCGCGGCGCGACTGGCGCAAGCCCAGGAAGCCCAGGAGCAAGGCGAGCAGGACGAGCATCGCCGAAGAGAGGGTCGGCACCACGAGGGGCGCGACGAGTATCGTCGCCGCGGCCGCGGTCGCGTAGGAGTTGACCCCGCCGTCGCCCGTGCGCTCGCCGGTCGCCGTGCCCGGCGCGCCCGGAGCGGACGCGCCGTCGGCACCGGCACCCTGGGCGCCCACGAGGCTCGTCCAGTCCGCCGTGAAGTCGAGGGTGCTTGCCCCGATCGGCGGATTCGGCCCGACGGTCGCATCGAACGCGATCGTCACCTGGTCGCCGGGCGCCAGGCGCCCGACATTGATCCGCAGGAACGGGCCGACCGTCACGTCCACGACGCCCGCGGCGCCGCTCGCCGTGATCGTGCGGGCGCCGAGCTGGGTGAAGATCGAGGGCAACTGGCCGCGCAGGCGCAGGTCGTGCGCCGGCGAGATCGTCGTGCCGGTGGCGTTGCGGATCACGAGCGTGACGCGCGTCGTCCCGCCCGTCGGTGGCACGATGCCGGGCACGGCGTTGGCCGTGAGCGTGATCGCCGGCTCGACGACCGTGGCGCCCACGCGGTTGGCCGCGACCGATTGCTGCTGGCCCAGCACGTCGTTGTAGATGACGCCGGCCGTGTTGTCCGCGGCGGCGCCCGCCCGGTTCAAGGCCACGTTGGCCACCACCGCGCGGTATTCGAGCGTGTAGAACTCGGTGCCGGGATCGGCATCCGAATTGGTCACGTCGCCCAGGGTCAAGCCGAGGAAGGCGGCGCCCGACGGCAGCAACGCGACCTGGATGCCGTTCGCCCCGTCGGGCAGCGGCCCGAAAACGCCGGAAGCCCGCGCATTGACGCCGCCCGGGTCGAGCGAGGCGATGAAGCCCGTGTCGAAGGTGCGCGATAGCCGCGCGCTTCCCGGCACGTAGGCGAGGCCGGGGGGCAGCAGGTCGGAAATCGTCGCGCTACGGGTGAGGCCGGGCGGGAAGACGGCGCGAACCTGGAAGCGCGCCACTTCGCCGATCGCCAGTCGCGTTCCCGCGGTGTCGCCGTCCGGCTCGCTCGTGCCGGCGAGCTGCTTGGATCGCCGCCTGGCGGGCGCGCTCGGGCGAGCACCGGCGTGAGCGTGGGATTCGGCCGTCCGCCGCAACGCCGTTGTCGTCGGAGGGCACGTTGATCCCGCCGTTTGCCGTGACGTTCGCCTGGTTCGCGATGATCACGCCGCTGGCGGTGGCCGGGGCGATCGTCACGGCGAACGTCACGGTGGCAGCTTGCCCGATGGCGAGGTTCGCGAGATTCACGTCGATGGGGCTCGTCGTGACGATGGCCCCCTGGCTCGTCACCAGCGACCCGGCGACGAATGCCGTGCAGGGGCTGAGGGCGCCGGTGCAGGTCGGCACCGGATCCGCGAGCCTCACGTTCACGGCGGGCGCGCTGCCCGAGTTCACGACGTTGATCGTGTAGCGGATCGTGTCGCCGGGGCTCGGCACGCCGAGCGGCGGCGTGTCCGTGAGAACGAACCAGCGCTTCTGCACGTCGAGAACGGGCGCCGCGACCCCGCCCGCGCCGACGGCGACGAAGGAGGTCGGCGAATTGCCGTCGGTGGGATCGCCGTTGCCGTCGGTGCGGATCGTCCCCGTCTGCGACGCCGTGGCCGTTCCCTGGTTGACGTAGGCCTGCTGCGGCGGCGTCACCGACACGATCGTGACGTCGAAGGTGGCGGTCGCCGAAGCGCCGGGCGCGAGCGGGCTCACGCCGGTCCACGCCACGACCGCGCCCACGACCGTCAGCGTGCCCGACGTGGCCGTCGCCGATCCCGCCACGTACGAAAGACCCGCGGGGATCAAGTCGGCGAGGACGGGGTTGGTGAGGGTCACGGTGCCCGTGTTGCGCAGCTCCAGCGTGTAGCGCATCCGGTCGCCCTGGGTGACGGTCCCGGACGCATCGACATCCTGCAGGAGGGCGACGCGCTTGGGCGCATAGAGCGACCCGACGCCGATCACGGGAGGCAGGCCCGCGACCACGATGTCGGTGGGCTGGTCGCCGTTGGCGTCGTTGCCGTCGGCATCCGTGGGCTCGGGCACCGTCTGGTCCGAATCCACGACACCCTGGTTGCTGATGACCGTGCCCGCGGGCGTCCCGAGATCGACGGTGACCCGGAAGCGGATCGTCACCGCCTGGGCCGCCGCCATCGCGCCGACGACGACGTGCACGGGCGGCCCGCTCGCGGACCCCTTGGGTCGTCGTCACCGAGCCAGCGACATACGTGGCGTTCGCCGGAATCGGATCGTCGAAGACGACGCCGGTCACTGCCGGCCCGTTGTTCGTGAGCACGATCGTGTATTCGAGCGTGTCGCCCGGCGTGAGCGTCCCGCTCGCGTCGGCGTCGACCGCGATCGCGACGGTCTTCAACGCCTCGATCTGGTTGGCGGCGTTGGGAGTGACGCTCGCCGAGGCGTTCGCGACATAGTCGTTGAGGCCGCCCGAGCCGGTGCGGCCCGAGTCGGGCGCGCCCGTCGCGCCCGTGAGGCTCGCCCAGCGCGCCTGCGCCGCATTGACGAGCGGCACGCCCACCGTGGCGCCCGGGTTCACGCGCGCCTTGTAGGAGATGCGAGCCACCCCGTCAGCCTGCGTGAGGGACGTGATCGCGAAGCCGACCACCTGCCCCGCCACGACGCCGATGGTCCCGGGCGGCTCCACCGAGCCCGCCTCGAAAGTCATGCCCGCGGGAAGCGTGTCGGAGATGACGATGTCGAAGGCGTCCGCCGTCGAGCCCGTCGCGTGCGCCACCTCCAGCGAATAGGTCACGAGCGCGCCCAGGGCCTGCGAGGCCGGATCGACGGACTTGCGCAGCGCCAGTCGAGGCTCCGTGACCGTGACCGGCACGCCCTGTGCTCCCGGCACCGCGGGATCGGCATCGAACGCGACGACCGTTCCGGGGCCGAAGGTCACCGAAACGGGAGAGGTCGCGGCGGCCTCGCCGTTGCGAAGGACCACGCCGTCCTGGTTGCCGGCCACGTTGTCGACGCGCGCCACGATCTCGACCTCGAGGAAGTCGTCGGACGCGCTGCCGTTGCCCGGGTTCGACACGTCGCCGAGGTTGAACTGCACCGTCTGGCCCGTGCCGAGCCGCGTGTCGTAAGCCGGGTTGCCGAGCACCATGCCGAGGTTGCCGACCGCGATCTGGTGGCTCACGTAGCTGAAGCCGGCGGGCAGCACGTCCGTCACGATCACGGCGGGCGTCGTGCCCTCGATCAAGGTCACGCGCAGCCGGAAGGTGACGATCCCGCCCACCGGACTCGTGACGGGCGAGACCTGCTTGTCGATGGCCACGGACGAGGCCGCGGTGATCGAGGCGCTCGCGCGCTCGCGGTAGTTGTTGAGGATGGAATCGTCGTCGTCGTCCGCGGCGGGGCCTCCCGAGCCGTCGCGACAGGTCGCCGGCGGCGTGCAGGCGGCGAGGCTCGCGTACGTGGCGCGGGTGGTATTGGCGATCACCTGGCCCGGCACGACCGAGGGCTGGACGATCGCGCGGAAGTCGATGACGAGCGAGGCGCCCGGGCCCATGGCGATCGTGTCCGTGCCGTCGGCGGCGAGCGTCGCGACATCGAGCGTGTCGCCCGGCTGGGACGTCGTGGTCACCTGGACGTTCGACGAAGTGACCGGCGTCGCGGTGCCCTCGAGCACGACGGAGCCGGTGGTCTGGACGGTGATGCCCGTGATCTGCGCAAGCCCGGCAGGCAGGACGTCCCGGATGTCCACGCGCCGCGCGTCCACCGAGCCGTCGTTGCGGACCTCGACGCGATAGTCCACCGGATCGCCGGCATCGGCCCCGATCGCGCCGGCGAGAACCCCCTTCGTCATCGTGAGATTGGGCTCGCCCACGCGCACGGCCGGCGCGGCCGACGGCGGTGCGCTCGTCGGCGCCCCGGTCGCCGGGTCGCGGTAGGTGAGCAGCGCCGTGTTGGCGAGTTCCGTGCCCTCCTGGTTTCCGAGCACGTTGTCGACGTAGGCCGAGAACCGCACGAGGAGGTAGCCCGGCGCGGAGGCGACGACGTCGCCGAAGTCGAACACCAGCTGCTGCCCCGCCTCGACCGGCGGCAGCCCGGGACGGGTCGTCGCGATGGGACCGTTCACCACGCCGACGCTCGCCGATCCCGGCACGTACCGCAGCCCCGCCGGCAGCGTGTCCGTGACCACGACGGCCGACGTGGTGCCGGTCGAGGTGACGACAAGGAACTCGTAGTCGACGGTATCGCCGATGGGGTAGCGGACCTTCGCGTTGCGCAGGCGCTTGAACAGGGCGATCCGCCCGTTCACGAAGGCGGTGCCGGCGGCATCGAAGAGGTTGTTCACCCCGCCCGCGCCGGTGCGCTCGCCGTCGGCGGCGCCGGGCGCCCCGGGCGTCGCGCCGGCGGTACCGTTGGCCCCGGGCAATGACGTGCCGGTGACGACCGCCCCGTTCACGATCGTCGTCCCGATGGGCGCCGAAGGCGCGATGTTCGCCGTATAGGTGAACGCCACGGTGGCGCCGGGGTCGAGGCGGGCGATGGTGCCCGAGACGCGGTTGCCCAGGATCGACACCGTGGTTCCCGGCGGCACCGGGCCCGAGAGGACCGGGTTCGCGAGTTCCGGCGGCAGGTCGTCGACGAAATCGAGGTCGAACGCGGGGCCGGCACCGGCGCCGGCCGCCGAGTTCGCGATCGAGACGGTGTACGTCACCGTGCCCTGGCCGATGAAGATGAGCGGCCCGGCCGTCTTGGTGACGCCGATCGCCGGCGCGACGATCCGCCCTCGGGCGACGCCACCGTTGAGCGTCTGGTCGCTCGCGGCGCCGAAGGGCCGGTAGATCACCTGGCCACGGTTGTCGCGCGTGGCGTTGCCCACGTTGGCGGCGACGTTGCGGACCTGGAAGCCGATCTCGAGCGTGTAGAAGTCCGTGCTCGCGCCCGTGAGCGGATCGTTGGTCACGTCGCCCAGGTCGAAGCGGATCTGGTTGCCCGAGCAGGGCGAGGTGCCGATGCACTGCGGCGTGACGGGAACGAAGGTCCCCGGCGCGGCGGCGTTGATGCCGCCCGGGTTGGACGCGGCCGTGAGGGCCGCCGTGCTGCGCGCGAGGCGCGCGCTGCCCGGGATGTAGGCGAGGTTGGCCAGCCCGCCCGTCATCTGGTCCACGAGGCGCACCGCGCGCGTGATGCCGTCGGGCAGGGTGAAGCCCACGCGATACGTCACCTGCTCGCCGATCGCGAAGAGGCCGCCGGCGGTCACGCCATCGGGCTCCGAAGTCGCCTGGATCACCTTCGTGGTCGCCGCCGGCGCGCCGAGGCTCAGCGCCGCGTTGCCGCTCGCGTTCACCGCGGAACCGCCCGCCTGCGGCGTGGGCAGGGTATTGCCGACGAGAGACGCGGTGTTGCCCACCGAGCCGCCCGCCGTGGCGGTAGGCCTCAGGCTCACGCTGAACACCGCGCCAGCCGGCGCCACCGTCGGACACGGAACCGTCGTGTCGGTCGCCGTGTAGGTCACGACCCCGGTGACCGGGTTGGCGGCGAACGCGTATCCGGCCGGCGTCGTCACGGGGGCGATGGTCGCGGGGTCGAAGACGGTGAGGTTCACCGGGTCCGTCACGATGCAGCGGAACATCGGGCTCGCCGCGCTGTTGTTCTGCCAGCCCAGCCTCACCTGCACCACGTCGTTCGCGTCGGCGCTGGCGGGATTGAACGACTTCGACACGACCGGCACGGGGCTCACGAGCGTCCAACTCGCGCTCGCGGTGCGCGCCGGCACGTTCGTGGCGGCGACGCTCGCCGTGTTGCTGCCGCTCGCGGACTCGGCGCGCGAATAGGTGTAGGTGATCGTGCCGGGGGTGCTTCCCGCGGTGGCCGCCACGCTCACCGTCGTGCCGGCGACGCTCACGTTGGGCGAGCAGGTGAATCCCGGCGCGCCGCAGGAAACCGCCGGGATCGTCTGGCGCGTGTCGGTGAGCGAAAAGCCCTGGTACTGGCCTTCCGAAAGCGTGACGGTGATCGTGAAGGTGAGCGTCTCGCCCGCGTTCACGTTTGGTGTCGCGGTTTGCGCGACGCTCGTGGCCGTGATCGCCTTCGCCACCGACTGGATGTCCGCGAGCGAAATGCGCGTCTTGTGGACGTTCGGTCCCGGAAAGCTCGTGTTCGACGCGTAGTTCGCCGCGGGGTTGGTGGTTTCCGCGGGGTCGCTCGCGTAGTACTTGAGGCGCGCCGTATTGTCGAAATTGCGCGCGGGCAAGCCGGGCAGCGCGGCCGGCGAGACCGTGCAACGGTAGTCGACGCGAACCGTCTCGCCGGGCAGCACCGCGGATGACAGGTCCGCCGGGATCTGGGCGATCGTGAGCCCGCCGTTCGCGCTCGTGTCGAAGAGCGAACCCGTCGTCGCCACGGCGACGCCGTTTCCGTCCGTCACGGCGAGCACGGTGCAGCTGCCGCCGAAGCCCGCGGCCGGGCTGCCCTGGTCGTCGTCGAGCCGGACGTTGCGCGCCGCGAGCCGCCCGGCGTTCTGGAGCGTGAGGCGGAAGTCGATCGTGTCGCCCGCGTCGCAGCCGCGGACGGCGCCGTCGTAGTCCGCCGGCACCGTGTCCGTCACGCAGGCCGCGTTGGAGGTGGCGAGAATCGCCTTCGCGAGCGTGAGCCGCGGGGCGCGCGACTCGATCGGCACCGCCTCCACGTTCTGCGAGGCCACGCCGAGCGAATTGGTCGTCTCGGAGACGCCCACGTTCGTGATGGACAGCCCGTCCGCGTAGGTCGCGTCGGTCGCCGCGACCGTGAAGAGGATGTCGACGACCTCGTTGGGCCCCTGCACGTCGTAGCCGGGATAGGTGAAGACGACCGCGTTGTTCACGGCGCTCGTCGTCACGGCGGGGGCCAGGTCCTGCACGGTGGCGCCGAGCGTGGTGAAAGTGTCGTCCGGGCCGAGGGTCCAGCGGCCCGCGGCCGGCGGCGTACCGGTCTTCGCGATCGCCGCCTCGCCGGCGACGTTGAAGCCCGCGATCGAGAACACGGGCCCGGGCAGGAAATCCGTCAGGCGGAACGACGTGAAGGACGCGATGGGGATCGCCGTGCGCAGGCGGTAGGTGACGGTGTCCCCGAAGCCGACCACGATGCCGGGCGGCGGCGGCGCCACGCCGTTGACCGCGTAGACGCTCTTGTTGAACGTCGCGACGAGGATGTTCGAGGTCGTCGAGGAATCGTCGGCCGAGACGAACCCGGCGCTCGCGCCGTCCGCGACGACCTGGTTGCCGATGCGATCGCCGGTGGCGAGCGCGGGGTCTCCCGGCCCCGGGAAGGGCGTCTGCGAGAAGGCCGTGTCCACGGACACGAGGAACTCCACCGTCACGCGGGTGGCGCCGGTCTGCGCGGCATCGGGCGCGACGAGATCGCCGTCGAGCAGCGACCCCAGGAGCGGCGACAGGCGCGTGCCCACGTCGAAGGTGATGGCGGTCTGTCCCAGCGCGTTCTTCGGCGCCGCCGAGCAACCGAGGGGCGTAAAGGGCTGCGCAGCCACGATCGTGCCGTTCTCGAAGGCCGAGATCGTCGTGCCCGCGTTCGCGCAGCCGAGGAAGGTCTGCCCGTCGCCCAGGGTATCGGTGAAGCGAAGGCGACCGGCCCCGGACAGGTCGATGGCGAAGTAATCCGAGAGTTCGTACTCGAGCCGGTAGCGCAGCACGTCGCCGGGGCCCAGGCCGTTGCCGTCGGCATCGGTGACGATCGCCACCGACTTGCGCATCGTGGCGAGCTTCGCGGTGAGGTTGGCGCTCGCGTTCGAGAAGATGGTCACCGGGGGGGTGCCCGGCGGGGAGCCCGCCGGGATGTACGAGCCGCTCGCGCCGGCCACGTTCGGGATGACGCGGATCGGGGAGCCCGGCTCGATCACGGGCGAGACCAGCCCCGCGAGGTACGGGACGAAAACCTGGAACTGCATGACGACGGTGTCCGCCCCCGCCACGCCCGTCGCCGTGGCACACCGCCGCGTGATGGCCTGGCCCGGCGTGCCGGGGATCGGCGTGTCGATGTTCGTGACCGCGCCCGAACAGCCGGTGACGGTATCGGTGCCAGGAATGAACTGCAGGCTCCCGGGCAGCGCGTCGGCGATGTCGATGTTCGTCATCGTGACGCCGGGGGCGATCCTCAGGGCGAGCCGGATGGTGCGCGGATGGTTCGGGCCGGTCGCCGTCTCGCCTTCGGGCGCCGCGATCGTCTTGGTGAGTTGCATCAACGAAGGCGTCACGTCGAGCGGCGAGGTGGGGCCGGCGACGGCAGGGTCCGACCCCGGGTTGTCGAGCGCATCCGCGCCCAGCGAGAACACGGGCGTGATGCGCAGCTGCCGCGTGGTGCCCAGCGGGGCGACGGTGGCGTCGCCGAGATCGAGGTTGAGCAGCGTGCAGGCGGGCGGCTGGTCGGGCGCGATCGACGGCAGCGCGATGCGCACCACGGCGAGCGACTCGCCCGTCGCGAGGGGCACGGTGGCCTGGGTGTCGGGGTTCACGAAGCCCGTGGGACAGCCGCCGGGCGCCGAGCACGTGCCGACCGCGACGATTGACTGGGCGCCGCCATACGAGAGGGCCCCGGTCAACGTCGACCCGGCGGGTACGACGACCTGGAGCGACGGCCCGAAGCCGGTGTCGACCGGCGACAGGTTGTCGAAGCAGGCCGACGCGGTATAGGCCGCATCCGACAGCACGCTGCCCGGCGGGAGCGGCGCGGGCGTGAACCCGGGCACCGGCGCGCCCTGCACGAGGCCGGCCGCCGAGGCCACTACGGCAGCAAAGTGACGAAGGACGCGCACGGCGGAGGTATCGTCCGGAAGCCCGCAACCGGCCCGGATCGCTTGTTTTCGGTGGGTAATACTACCGCGCGGGCGCGGCGGGCGCAGTCCCCAGGGCGGACAGCCGGGAACGCAGCCGCTCGACCCGGTCGCGGTTCACCCCGAAATCGCGGATGCCCAGCCGGGCGCCCGCCCGCACGTGGATGAGGCCCGCCTCGCGGTCGAGGGCGAATTCGGCGTCGTCCACGAAACCCATCACTTTCGAGGCGAATTCCGCGTGGAGGTAGTCGCGGCCCGCCGTGATCACTCGGGCGCCAGGTTCCGCGCGCACGGCCGCTTCGAGCGCCCGCCAGGCGAGACCGGGATCGCCGGCTGCCGGCAACGGCGCGATGCGATGGGCGTCGGCGGGCGGGACCTGCGAGGACACCCAGTTGGGCCGCCCGTCCCCGCCCCGCAATTGGCCGCCGGCGAGGCCAAGGTCCGTCGGACGGGATCCGGAAAACAGACCCAGGGGGGCGCCGATCGCGACGGCCAGGCCGCCCAGCGCGGCCAGCACGCCCAGGGCGGCCAGGACGCGCCGGGTCCGTCCCGCCGCCATGTCAGGGCAAGAGAACCGTCGAACCCGTGGTCTTGCGGGCCTCGAGGTCCGCGTGCGCCTTCGCCGCGTCCTTGAGCGCATACGACTGGCGTGCGCCCACCTTGATGCGGCCGGCGAGGACATGGTCGAAGAGCTCGTTCGCCGCCGCCACCAGCTCGGCGCGCACCGCGGTATAGGAAATGAGCGTCGGGCGCGTCACGTAGAGCGAGCCTTTCGCGGCGAGCAGCCCCGTGTTGAGCGAGTCCACCGGGCCCGAGGCGTTGCCGAAAAGCGCGAGAAGCCCGCGGGTTCGAACGCAGTCGAGCGACTTCATGAAGGTGTCCTTGCCGACGGAATCGTAGACCACCGGGCATTTCTTGCCGCCGGTGATCTCGGCCACGCGGGCGACGAAGTCCTCCTTCGTGTAGTCGATGGTGTGCGCGGCGCCGTGCTCCTTCGCGAGGGCGGCCTTCTCCGGCGAGCTCACCGTCCCGATGAGGTTCACCCCGTACGCCTTCGCCATCTGGCAGGCGATGAGGCCCACGCCACCCGCGGCGGCGTGCCAGAGGACGAAATCGCCCGCCTGCGGGACGACGTGCAGCCGGCGCAGCAGGTAGTGCGCCGTGAGGCCCTGCAGCATCATGCAGGCGCCCTGCTCGAAGGAAATGCCCTCCGGCAATTTCACGAGGCGGTCCACCGGGTGGATCTTCTTCTCGCTGTACGCGCCGATGGGGCCGTTGCAGTAGGCGACGCGATCGCCCGCCTGGAATTCCGTGACGCCGGGGCCGACGGCCTCGATCACGCCCGCGGCCTCCAGGCCGATGCCCGAGGGCATGGGCAGGGGATAAAGGCCCGTGCGGTGGTAGGTGTCGATGTAGTTGAGGCCGATGGCCTTGTGCGCGATGCGGGCCTCGTTCGGGCCCGGGTCGCCGATGGCGACCTCCTCCCACTTCAGGACTTCGGGGCCTCCGGTCTGGTGGAAGCGGATGGCGTGGGGCATGGAATTCTCCTCTGGAAGGGTCGACTAGGATAACGCGCAAACGAAACGCCCCGCGAAGATCGCGGGGCGATGATGACGAAGCGAGTGGCGGCGCTCAGGTGCCGAGGATCGTGCCGGCGACGACGCCGGCGGCCTTGGCCCACTCGGCGGCGGAGACCTTCTTGCCCTCCTCGCCCTTCACCTTGGCGATCTCGACCTGGCCGCCCTGCGCCGTGACGCGCATCGACTCGGCCCCGATCTCGGTGATCTCGCCGATCTTGCCCTTCACGGCGCCGAAAGTGCGGACCAGGTGCTTCCTCGAGCCGAAGAGTTGCAGCTTCTTGCCGCCGATCGTGGTCCACGCGCCCGGCGCCGGGTCGGCGCCGCGGATCGTGTCGTGGATCCAGTCGACGTGCTGGTTCCAGTTCACCCGGGCCTCGGCCGCCTTGAACCAGCCCTCGTAGGAAGCCTGCGATTCGTCCTGCGCGACTTCCCGGTGCTTGCCGGCGACCACGAGGTCAGCCGCCTCGAGCATCGCGGCCACACCCATCGGGAAGAGGCGGTCGAAGTAGACGGTGCCGAGGGTGTCGTTCTCCGAGATCGGGGTTTCCTTCTGCAGGATCACCGCGCCCTCGTCGAGGCCGTCGGTAGGCCGGAAGATCGTGAGGCCGGTCTTCGTCTCGCCCTTGGTGATGGGCCAGTTGATGGAACTCGGGCCGCGGTACTTCGGCAGGAGCGAGGGGTGGAACTGGATCGTGCCGTGCTTCGGGATGCTCACGAACTCCTGCGGGGCGAACTGCAGCACGAAGGCCATGATGCCGATGTCGGCGTCGAGCGCCTTCATGGCGGCCGCGGCCTCCGGGGCCTTGAGGGAGGGGAACTGGAAGACCTTGAGGCCCTTTTCTTCCGCCGCGACCCGCATGGGGTCGGGCTTGCCGCCGGGCTTCTCGGGGGCGACGAACACGCCCGCGATGGTGTCGCCGCGGGCGACCAATGCTTCGAGGACCGCTTTGCCGAAATCCTGCTGGCCGATGAGGGCGATGCGCATGGGGAGTTATCCGATCAGAAAGGCTTTGGAACCGCAGATGAACGCAGATGTCACGCCGATGAACGCCGATCAGGCGGGCTGGGTTTCCGCGGTTTCTGGGCAATCAATCCGCGTCCAATGCCCTCAGAAGGCATCGGCGTTCATCGGCGTTCATCTGCGGTTCCAAAGGTGGACTGAAGCGCCTCAGGACGCCTTCTTGGGAGGGTTCGTGAAGGCGCCCGCGGCCTTCATCGAGGCGATCTTCGCCTCGTCGTAGCCGAGCACGTTCTTCAGCACGTCGTCCGTGTGCTCGCCCAGCAGCGGGCTCCGCTCGATCTTCGCGGGCGAGGCCGAGAGCTTGATCGGCATGCCGACGTTCCACCACTTGCCGCGCTGCGGGTGGTCGAGCTCCACGTACATGTCGCGACCGCGGATGTGTTCGTCCGTCGCGAGGTCGGTCGTCGACATGATCGGGCCGCAGGGGACATCGAGCGGGTTGAGGATCGCCATCAGCTCGCGCTTGGTGTAGTTCCGCGCGAACTCGTTGAGCTTCTCCCACACGAGGTTCTGGTTCTTGCGCCGGTCGGCGATGGCGGCCACGCGCGGGTCGGTGGCGAGGTCGGGCATGCCGACGTCGGGGCCGATGCGGCTGGCGAGCCCGGTCCACACCGCCTCCTGCACCACGACGTAGAGCCAGTCGTTCGGGCCGTGGGGCTTGCAGTGGATGGCGTTGCCGAGCTGGCCGCCGCCGGAATCGTTGCCGGCGCGCGGCACGTCGCCCATGCCCTGGCTCGTGGGGACCGAGTACTCGGCGAGCGACTGGCGCGTGAGGCGCTGGTGGTCGCGGAACTTCACGCGGCACAGGTTCATCACGCCGTCCATCATGGCGACCTCCACGTACTGGCCCTCGCCCGTGCGGTTCGCCTGGTGCAGCGCTGCCAGCAGGCCGATGGCCAGGTGCAGGCCCGTGCCGGAATCGCCGATCTGGGCGCCGGTGACATAGGGCGGGCCGTCCGGGACGCCGGTGGTGCTCATCGCGCCGCCCATCGCCTGCGCCACGTTCTCGTAGGCCTTGAAGTCCGCGTAGGGTCCGGACGAGCCGAACCCCTTGATCGAGCCCACGACGATCTTCGGGTTGATCTCGTGGATCTTCTCCCACGTGAAGCCCAGGCGCTCGAGCACGCCCGGGCCGAAGTTCTCCATCATGATGTCGCACTTCTTCAGCAGGTCCACGAAGACGAGCTTGCCCTCGGCGCTCTTCATGTTGACCGTGATCGAGCGCTTGTTGCAGTTGAGCATCGTGAAGTAGAGGCTGTCCGCGCCGGGCACGTCGCGCAGCTGGCCGCGCGTGGCGTCGCCCTGGGGCGGCTCGAACTTGATGACGTCCGCGCCCATCCACGCGAGCAGTTGCGAGCATGTCGGGCCCGCCTGCACGTGGGTCATGTCGAGAATCCGTACGCCTTTGAGAGCTTCCATGCGCTTCGCTTCCTGTTCAGACGAGGGAACCGCAGATGAACGCAGATGAATGCAGATGATTCGTGAAGGAGGGTGCGTTGGTGGCCAAGCCGCCGCGTCCAGATCGGCTGCCACGCCAACTTCATCACAAGTCATCTGCGTTCATCTGCGTTCATCTGCGGTTCCACGGGTTTAAGGGTTCCCTAGGATGGGCTATTTTTTCTTGGCGGCGCTCGGGTTGAGGCTGGTGATGCGCCCGCTCTCCGTGCCGGCCGTCTCGTCGATGACGGCATTGATCAGCGTCGGCCTGCCGGAGCGGACGGCCTCCTCCATGGCCGCGCGCAACTGCGCCGGGGTGGTGACATGCACCCCCACGCCGCCGAACGCCTCCATCAGTTTGTCATACCGCGCGCCTTTCACGAACACGGTGGGCGCCGGGTCGCGGCCCGTGGGGTCGACGTCCGTGCCCTTGTAGACGCCGTTGTTGTTCAGCACGACGATGCACACGGGAAGGTCGTAGCGGCACAGCGTCTCGACCTCCATGCCGGAGAATCCGAAGGCGCTGTCGCCCTCGATCGCGATCACCGGCTTGCCGGAGGTGACCGCGGCGGCCACGCAGTAGCCCATGCCGATGCCCATGATGCCCCAGGTGCCCACGTCGACGCGCTTCCGGGGCTTGTACATGTCCACGATGCTGCGCGTGAAGTCGAGCGCGTTGGCGCCTTCGTTCACGAGCATCGCGTCCGGGTTGGCCTTCACGATGTCGCGCACGACGCCCAGCGCGCTGTGGAAATTCATCGGCACCGGATCCTTCGCGAGGGTTTCGGCCATCTTCGCGATGTTCTTCGACTTCCTGTCCGCGATGGCGGATGTCCACTCGGCCGGCGGCTTCGCCCAGCCCGGGCCGATGCCCGCGAGCAGCGCATCGACGCAGGAGCCGATGTCGCCCACCAGGGGTGCGTCGATCCGCACGTTGCTGTCCGCCTCCTGGGGTGAAATGTCGACTTGGATGAACTTCTGGCCGCCCCAGTCCTTGTGGCTCTTGCCGCCCCAGGTCTTGCCCTTGCCGTGCGAGAGCAGCCAGTTCAGGCGCGCGCCGACGAGCAGGACCACGTCCGCCTCGGGCAGCACGAACGAACGCGCCGCGGAAGCGCACTGCTCGTGGGTGTCCGGCAGCAGGCCCTTGGCCATCGACATCGGCAGGTAAGGGATGCCCGTCCTTTCCACGAGCGCGCGGATGGCGGCGTCGGCCTGCGCGTAGGCGGCGCCCTTGCCGAGCAGGATGAGCGGCTTCTTCGCGCCCTCGAGCAGGTCGAGCGCGCGCCGGACGGCCTCGGGCGCCGGAAGCTGCCGGGGCGCCGGGTCGACCACCCGGATGAGGGACGCCCGGCCCGCCGCCGCCTCGATCGACTGCGAGAAGAGCTTGGCCGGCAGGTCGAGGTACACCCCGCCCGGGCGGCCGGAGACGGCGGCGCGGATGGCCCGCGCGATGCCCACGCCGATGTCCTCGGCGTGGAGCACGCGGAAGGCCGCCTTCGCCAGGGGCTTCGCGATCGCGAGCTGGTCCATTTCCTCGTAGTCGCCTTGCTGCAGGTCGACGATCTCGCGCTCCGAGGACCCGCTCACGAGGATCATCGGGAAGCAGTTCACGGTGGCGTGGGCGAGCGCGTTCAGCCCGTTCAGGAACCCCGGCGCCGACACGGTGAGGCAGACGCCCGGCTTCTGCGTGAGGAACCCGGCGATCGACGCGGCGTAGCCGGCGTTCTGCTCGTGGCGGAAGGCGATGACGCGAATGCCCGCGGCCTGCGCCTTGCGCGTGAGATCCGTGATGGGAATGCCCGGCAGCCCGTAGAGGGTGTCGATGCCGTTGAGCTTCAGGGCATCGATGACCAGGTGAAAGCCATCGGTCATTGCGACTTCGGCCGCCGCGTCCGTGATGGCCGGCTCGTTGACGATTCCCATGTGTCTTTCTCCTCGGGGGGGCCGGCTTCGGCGCCAGGGGGCGGGCCGGCCGGAAAGCTCGTTCGATCGTTCGGGAATCGCGTTCCGGAACGCGGAACGGCCCTTGGTTTCGCGATAGAATGTTAGGGACCCGCTCGAGCGCACCGCCTTGATGCGGGTCAAGCGCCGGCCCTTTCGATGACCTTCCTTGCCAACCATCCCGAACGCGCGGACATCAGCGCGCAACTGCGGCGCAACATCGTCCTCAGGCGGTTGCCCGAAGAGGCCTTCGCCGAGCTGGGGCCCCTGCTCGCCGTGGTGGATTACCGCAAGGGCGACGTCCTGCTCACGCAGGGCGCGCACGAGATGGAGCAGTACTTCGTGCTCGAGGGCGTCCTCAAGCGCGTCGTGTCGAACCCGGAGGGCAAGGAGATGATCCTGCGCTTCGCCCGCGAGGACGACATGGACACGAGCTACGCCGCCTGGCGGCTGCGAACGCCCGCGCCCTACTCCATCCGCGCCGTCACCAAGGCGCGCGTGGCCAAGATGCCGTTGCCGCAATGGGCGGCGTTCCTCGACGCGCACCCGGACCTCAAGGACGACTTCGAGTACGAAGTGATGTTCCTCATGAGCGAGGTGATGGCGCACACCATCACCTTGCACCTGCTCGACGCTCCCGGACGGGTGCACCGCTTCGTCCGCAAGCACCCCGAGCTCGCCGAGCGGGTGCCGAAGAAGGAACTCGCTTCCTACCTCAACCTGTCCGCCGAGACGTTGTCCCGGTTGAAGCACGCCGGCAAGATCTGACCCGCAGCGGCCGGCCCGCTGCAATCGCGGTCCCGGAGAGCGGGACGGCTGGCCTCGAGGGAGAAAACGATGCTCGACGAAACGCTCGTCTTCCACAAGACCGCGCTTGGCGCCGGGGAGATCGGCGGCGCGAACCGCACCCTGGCGGCGAAACTGCGCCGCGCCCTCATCCTGGTCGACGGCGCCAAGAGCGTCGCGCAGCTCGCCCCCATGTTCCGGGAAGGCGAAATCGACGCGATCCTCGAGGAACTGCAGGCCGCCGGCTACATCTCGCTCGCCGGCGGCGAAGTGGCCCCTTCGGCACCGGCTGCCGGCGAAACCGCGCCCTCGAGCGGCGTGCAGCGTTTCGAGTCGGCCAAGCGCGCAGCGATGCGGGAGGTCATGGACCGACTCGGGCCCAACGGCGATTCGATCGCGGTGAAGATCGAGCGGACGGGAAGCCCCTCGGAACTGCGTTCGGTCCTCAACGAGGCCGAGCGCCTGCTGTCGGCCTACCTGGGCGAGGCCGCCGCCCGTGCCTTCGCGCAGAAGATCGGGCGCGACCTCGGGGGCTAGCGCCACCCCGCGCTACTTGCGCAGCGCCTGCTGGGGAAAGCGCTTCATCCGGCCCGACATGGTGGTGAGCCGGTCTTCCACGCCTGCGGCGCCCGCGACTGCGCCGGCCACCTCGTGGCAGAGGGCATGCTCCCGGTCGTTGGCGACGATGCCGGTGAGGACCAGCTTGCCCTCCTCGGCGTCGATGGCGATGTCGATGCCGGCGGTCGCCGGGTTCGCCTTGAGCGCCGCACGGGCCCGGGCGCGCAAGGCGAGGTCCTGCAGGTGGCCGCGCGAAGCGGGCGTCTCCTGGAAGGCGGCGCTCCTCGCGAGCCCCACCACCATGTCGACGCAGGTGGCCGTCGGCAGCCGCTCGGTGTTGAGCGTGAGGTCGTAGAGCGTCGGGTCGCCCCAGTGGACGCCGAAGTGCTCCGACATGCGCGTGGCGCGGGCGTGATCGTCGACCTCGATCTCGTGGCGGGCGAGCTTCTCGTCGTCGGTCTCGAGCCGCTTCATGAGGCGATCGACGCGAATGTCCATCGGCGCGCACACGCGCACGCAGGGGATGTGGGCGACCGAGCGCAGGAGCATCGTGGCGCCCCAGCCGCGCACCAGCACGTCGCCCTTCACGGCGAGGTCCAGGACCTCCTCCGCGGTGAAGATGGAGATCGACTTCTCGTCGGCCGTCCAGCGCTCGAACGGCCCCGCCTTGCCCTCGCGAAGGCGCCGGATGAGGCTCTTCTTCACGTGCATCCGGCCGGCGACGACGTCGCCGACCTCGTGACGGACCATCTCGAGGCCGAGGGCCTCGCACACGCCCGCGGCCACGTCCGAGCCGAGGGTCGCCATTTCCTGCGTGAACGCGATCACCGCCATGTGCCGCCTCCTCCTGGGAGTGCCGTGTGGACGCCGCCTAGGCGCCGTTTCGCCCGCGGGCGAGGGTAATGAGCTTCGAGATCAGCGGCCAGAACAGCAGCAGCAGGGCCAATCCCGTGATCGTGCTGACCAGCGGATTCGCGAAGAACGCCGAGAGGCTGCCCTGCGAGCCGAGCATCGCCTGGCGGAAGGAATCCTCCGTGCGATCGCCGAGCACGAGCGCGAGCACGAGCGGGGCCATCGGGTAGTCCAGCTTCTTGAAGACGTAGCCGAGGATGCCGAAGCCGACCATGAGCCAGACGTCGAACATCGAATTGTGGACCGTGTAGGCGCCGATGGCGCAGATCACGAGGATCACCGGCGCGATGATCGCGAACGGGATTCGCAGGATGGAGGCGAAGAGCGGCACGCAGGTGAGCACCACGATGAGGCCCACGATGTTGCCCAGGTACATCGAGGCGATGAGACCCCACACGAAATCGGCCTTCTCGACGAACAGGAGCGGGCCGGGTTGCAGGCCCCAGATGAGGAGTCCGCCCAGAAGCACGGCCGCCGTGGGCGAGCCGGGCACGCCGAGGGTGAGCATGGGCAGCAGGGCCGAGGTGCCGGCCGCGTGGGCCGCCGTCTCGGGCGCGACCACGCCCTCGACCTTCCCGGTGCCGAAATGCTCACCGTCCTTGGACATCTTCTTCGCGAGGCCGTAGGCCATGAACGAGGCCGGCGTGGCCCCGCCCGGGACGATGCCCATGAGGCAGCCCACGGCCGAGGAGCGGATCGAAGTCTTCCAGTACCTCGGCAATTCCTTCCAGGTCTCGAGCACGACCTTCATGTTGAGCTTGGCCTGCGCCCCCTTGAACTCGAGTCCCTCCTCGATGGTGAGCAGGATCTCGCCGATGCCGAAGAGCCCGATCACCGCGATGAGGAAGTCGAAGCCCTTGAGCAGTTCGGTGAACTCGAAAGTCAGGCGCAGTTGGCCCGTCACGGTGTCGATGCCCACCGCCGCCAGCGCGAAGCCGGTCATCATGGCCACGATGGTCTTGAACGGCGTGCCCTTCGCCATGCCCACGAATGCGGAGAACGTGAGCAGGTAGACCGAGAAGAACTCCGGTGGACCGAACTTGAGCGCAAACCGGGCGATGACCGGCGATATGAAAGTGATGAGGATCACCGCCACCAGCGCGCCGACGAACGACGAGGTGAAGGCCGCCGTGAGGGCCGCCCCCGCCCGCCCCTTCTGCGCGAGCGGATAGCCGTCGAAGGTGGTCGCGACGGACCAGGGCTCGCCGGGAATGTTGAAGAGGATCGACGTGATGGCGCCCCCGAAGAGCGCGCCCCAGTAGATGCACGACAACAGGATGATCGCGGAAGTGGTTCCCCCGGGCTGCTGCGACATCGAGAAGGTGAGCGGCAGCAGGATCGCGACGCCGTTCGCCCCGCCCAGGCCGGGCAGGACGCCGATCAGCACGCCGAGCGTGACGCCGGCGAACATGAGCGCGAGGTTGAACCACGTCATGGCGACGGCGAAGCCGCCCATCAGGGACTGGATCTCTTGCATGGCGGCTCCGGGTCAGCCGAATCCGAAGGCAGCCTCGAGGGGACCCTTGGGCAGGGGCACCTTGAACCAGACCTCGAACAGGAAGAAGAAGAAAACCATCACGCCGATGCAAACGGGCAGGATGCGCGCCCAGGCGTACTTGCCCAGGTGCCACATGAAGAAGGCGATGAAGATGGCCGAAGCGACGTAGATGCCCAGGCTGAACCAGGGGTTCGCGATGAGCGCCACGTAGATGACCGTCGGGATCATCACGGTGAGGATCATGCGCAACTGCCCCCACTCGACGAATGCGGCGCGACCCTTCTCGCCGAGGTTGAGCGCGCGGAAGATGATCGCCGCCGAGGATGCCACGATCAGCAGGCTGATGTAGAACGGGAAATAGCCCGCCTGCGGGCCGTCCTCCGCCCAGTCCGAGCCGAGCCGGCGACTGTCCCACATGACGATCGCCCCGAAAATCATGAACAGGCCCGCCATCACCAGTTCGGCCACGCGCATGGACGTGACCGGCCTTTTATCCTCCATGCTGTTCTTCTCCCCGGTGGTCATGTTGTATGCGTGAAAAGCGCGGGGGGCGCACTCGGCGCCCCCCGGAGGCTGCGAACTACTTCTTGCCCGGCGCGAGGAAGCCGGCATCCTTCATGAGGCCCAGGTGGAGCGTCTCGGCCTTGGCCACCCAATCCGAGTACTCCTTGCCGGAAATGGCCGTCTGGTTGAAGGCGCCGTCCTCCATGAACTTCTTCCACTCGGGCGTCTGGCGGACCTTTTCCATGAGGTCCACGTAGTACTTCACCTGGTCGGGCGTGACCCCGCCCGCCATGAAGATGCCGCGGAGCATCACGTAGTCGGTATCGACGCCGGCTTCCTTGCACGTCGGGATGTCGTTCCAGCTGTAGTCGCCGGCGATCTTGCCCTTGTACGGCATGCGCTCGTTGTCGAACACGCACAGGGGCTTCAGGTTGCCCGCACGCCACTGGGCCACGGCCTCGATCGGGTTGTTCACCGAGGAGTCGATGTGCTTGCCGACCAGCTGCGTGGCGACCTCGCCGCCGCCCTTGTAGGGGATGTACGTGAACTTGGCGCCGGATTGCTTTTCCAGGGCCACCGTGATGATCTGGTCTTCCTGCTTGGAGCCCGTGCCGCCCATCTTCATCTTGCCCGGGCCGGCCTTCTTCACCGCCTCGATGTAGTCCTTCGCGGACTTGGCCGGGTTGTCCTTGTTGACCCAGAGGACGAACTGGTCGAGCGCCAGCATGCGCACCGGCGTCAGGTCCTTCCAGTTGAACGGCACGCCCGTGGCGAGCGGCGTCGTGAACAGGTTCGACAGGGTGATGATGATCTTGTGCGGATCGCCCTTGGCGCCCTTCACGTCGAGGAAGCCCTCGGCGCCGGCGCCGCCGCCCTTGTTCACGACGATCATCGACTGCTTCATCAGGTTGTGCTTGGCGATGATCGACTGGACGAGGCGGGCCATCTGGTCGGCGCCGCCGCCGGTGCCGGCGGGCACGATGAATTCGACGTTCTTGGTCGGCTCCCAGGCGAAAGCCGGGGTGAAGGCGGAAACCGCGGTGAAGGCCAGCGCGGCGAGCGTGGCTTTGACGACAGTGCGTTTTTGCATGGATTTCTCCTCGGGTGGCGGTCTTGATGACAACGTGCCGGATTCTAGCTCGCCGCGGTGCCTCGCGCCTTAAGGCGCGGTGCGACCCGCCTGCTCGACCGTTCGTTGACGGCGGCCCATTCTATGACCGCAAGGCCCGCGGAGTCTCTTGACCCGGGTCAATCGATCGTCGTCAGTGCGACATCAGCACGTTCATGCCGGCCTTCGCCAGCACGGCGCGCGTGGCGCCCCCCAGCACGAACTCCGCGAGGCGCGGGCGGCCGTAGGCCCCCATCACCACCAGATCGGCGCCCAGTTTCCTCGCCCGCGCGAGGATCGCGTCGCCGACGCGGCGATCGTCCGTCGTGACGTGGGCCGCATCGGCCTTCACGCCGTGCCGGGCGAGATAGGCCACGGCGCGGGCGCCGTGCGCCGCTTCGCCGCCGGCCGCCGGGCCGCAGGTGAGCACGGTGACCGATTTCGCGCGGGCCAGAAGCGGCAAGGCGTCGGTCAGCGCGCGGGCGCTCTCCCGGCTGCCGTTCCAGGCGACGAGCGCCTTGGCGGGGAAGGACGCGGACGGGACGTCGGCCGGGACGAGGAGGACCGGACGACCGACCGCGAGCAGGGTCGATTCGATCCGGTGCCCACCCAGGGCACCGAGGTCGTCCTCGCCCGGGCGAGGCAGCACGACCAGGTCGGCCAGCCGGGCGCGCTCGCCCATGGCCGCGCAGGCATCGCCTTCCACGACGACGCCGTCCACCGAGGTGACTCCCGCCTTGCGGGCCCATGCCACGAATCGCTTCGCGGCCACGCGGGCCTCAACCTTGTCCCGCTCCCACTCCTTCTTCATGAGGGCGGACGCGCTCTGGCGCGGGCGCAGGCGAAGGGGAGCCACGAGCGGCGGCACGATGGCGAGGCCCTCGAGGTGCGCGCCGAACAGGGCGGCGAGCCGCAGGGCCGTGTCGAGGCTCGCGGCGGATTCCGGGTGCTCGTCGATGGGAACCAGGACCGAAGCGTAGGACATGTTCTTCTCCTCGTGATGGCGCGTGCGGGATCGGCCCACCTGTTGCGGCGCACACCGGCCCCGAAGGACAATCAGCGCACTTGGCGCAGATCAATGATCCACCTTGCCGCCGCGGGGATCATGGCCTCCGTCAAGGAACGCCGCGAAATCCGCTTCGCCCTGCGGGGCAGCCATTGCGATACATAATGAAAACGAGAACATCCCAGAAGGAGTGCCCCCCATGGAAGCCATGACCATCGCCGCGCTGGCCATCTTCGCGGTGACGATCGTGATCGTCATCACCGGCTGGATCGACAGCACCGCCGCCGCGCTTCTCGGCGTGGCCGTGATGATCTGGATGGGGCTCATGACCGAGGACGACGCGTTCAAGATCGTCGACTGGAACGTGATGGCGATCCTCGTGTCCATCTGGACGATCGCGGGCTACTTCGGCAAGTCGGGCATACCCGAATGGCTTTCGGTGAAGGCCCTGCAGATGTCGCGCGGCAACGGCGGCATGCTGATCGTCATCCTGTCGATGCTCGCCGGCCTGGTGTCCATGGTGGTGGACAACGTCGTGGTGATCCTGATGTTCGCGCCGGTGGCGATCCCTCTCGCGCGCCACCTCGGCCTGCCGCTCACGCCCCTGGTCCTCATGATCGGATTCAGCGCCAACTTCATGGGTTCGGCGATGCTGCTGGGGGACCTGCCCCCGCAGATGATGCACAGCGTCTCGGGCGCGGAGTTCTTCGACTTCATCTGGTACAAGGGCAAGCCCAGCTCCTTCCCGATCCTGTTCGTCACGTTCGCGCTCACGCTCGCGATCATGTACTGGTTCTTCTTCCGCCAGTTCGGCGGCGGCTCGAAGGCCGTCCCGTCGGGAGGCGAGGGCATGCCGGACGCGAAGATCCCCGACAAGCTCTTCGCGACGATCGTGGTCGCCGGCTTCGTCGGCACGATCGTGGCCATGAGCCTTCGCGAACACCTGGGCGTGAAGCTCGGATTCATCGCCATGACCGGCGCCCTCGTGCTGGTCCTGGTGCTCGAGCTGCTGGGCGATCGCGTGAAGAAGCCGAGCTTCGAGGAAGTGGTCCAGGAACTCGACTGGCGCGCCGTCTTTTTCTACGTGGCGCTCTTCGCCCTGGTGGGCGGCCTCGAAAAGACCGGCATCCTCGAGAAGATGGCCCACGCGATGGCGCCGATCTTCGCCGAAAGCAAGGCCCTGGGCGCGACCCTGCTTTTCTGGGCGACGATCCCGATCGTCGGCATCGTCGAGCACGACGCCTACATCCTCACCTTCCTGTACACCGTGCGCGATCTCGGCCAGCAGGGCGTCGACCCGTGGCCGCTCTGGTGGATGCTCCTGTGGGCCGGCACGCTCGGCAGCAACCTCACCATCGCGGGAGCGCCGGCGCTCTACGTCGCGGCCAACATCTGCGAGCGCGAGGAGAACCGCAAGGTCTCGTTGCGGGAGTTCCTGCGGTGGAGCGTGCCGTTCACGTTGATCTCCTGCGTGATCTGCTACGTCATCGGCATGCTCGTCTGGGTGCTCTGACGCCCGGGCGGCGGCCCGCACCGCGGCGAGGTCCGCGGTCCTATAATCCCCGGATGCCATCGCTCCGGGGTTCTCCTTGAGGTTCGCTCGTCGCCTGGCGGCGGGCGCCTCCTTCCTCGCCGCGCTCACCGCGCAGGCGGCCGCGGACGCGGACATCGTCGCGGCACGCGAAGCGTTCCGCGCCGGCAATGCGAAGGCGCTCGAGCAGATCCGCGCCCGGACGGCCGGGCATCCGCTCGCCTCCTATCCCGCCTATTGGCACCTGTCCGCCACGCTCGAGCGGGCCGACCCCGACGATATCCGGGCATTCCTCGCGAAGCACGCGGACGGCCCGCTCGCCGATACGCTTCGCCGCGACTGGCTCCGGCTTCTCGGCAACACCGGGCAGTGGGACGTCTTCCGCGCGGAGCATCCGGCCCTGCTGTCGGACGATGCCGAGGTGGCATGCCACGCCCTGCAATCGCGCATCCTGAATGACGACCCGGAAGCCCTGAAGGAAGCCCGCGCCCTCTTTCTCGCCGGCCGCGAGGCGCCCGCCGCGTGCACCGCGCCTTTCGAGGCCGCCGCGTCCCGGCAGGTCGTGGGTTCGCCCGAGATCTGGGAGCGCGTGCGCAAGCTCCTGGCCGCGAACCTCCAGAAGGACGCCCGCCGGGCCAACGCGATGTTGCCCGCCCGCGAGCAGTTCAACGAGAAATCGCTCGAGCGCGCCGCGGCGGGTCCGGCGAAGTACCTGGCGGGGGAGAAGAGCAAGATCCCGACCCGGGCCACGCACGAGTTGCTTCTCTACGCCGTCGGCCGCCTGGCGCGCTCGAAGCCGGAGGAGGCGGCGGCGCAACTCGAATCCCACGCGGACGTGCTCGGCGCCGAGGACACGCGGTACGGTTACGGCCAGATCGCCTTCGTGGCCGCGCAGTCCCACCACCCTCGCGCCCCCGAGTGGTTCGCCCGGGCGGGGGAGGGCAAGCTCACCGATGCCCAGCTGGCCTGGAAGGCGCGCTCGGCACTGCGGGCGGGCGACTGGGCCGCCGTGCGTGGCGCGGTCAACGCGATGTCCCCGGCGGAGGCGCGCGATCCGGCCTGGCGGTATTGGCTCGCCCGGGGCCTTGCCGACGCCGGCTCGCGCGAGGCTTCCGCCGCGATCCTCGGCCCGCTCGCCCGCGAGCGCCACTTCTACGGCCTGCTCGCCGCGGAGGACATCGGCCGCGTGGAAAAACCCGACTGGACGGCCAATCCCCCCGCCGAGGAGGACCTCGCGCGGCTCAGGGCCATCCCCTCGATCCAGCGCGCGTTCGCCCTCTACCGGCTGGAACTCAACGCCGAAGCATTCCGCGAATGGGTCTTCGGCCTCAAGAACATGGACGACCGCGGTCTCCTCGCGGCCTCGCAGCTGGCCGCGGAAGCGGGGCTCATCGACCGATCCATCGGCACCGCCGACCGCACGCTGGTGCGCCACGATTTCACGCGCCGCTACCCGATCCCGCATCGCGAAGCGCTCGCCGCGTCCTCCCGGCAGTTCGGCGTCGACGAGGCCATGGTGTACGCGCTCATCCGGCAGGAGAGCCGCTTCAACGTCGCCATCAAGTCGCGTGTCGGGGCGACGGGCCTGATGCAGCTCATGCCCGCGACGGCCCGCTGGGTCGCCAAGCAGATCCCGATCGACCCGTACCGGCCCGCCCTCCTCACCGACCCGCAGACCAACGTGGCCATGGGCACCTACTATTTCCGGCGCGTGCTCACGGACCTGGGCGATCCGATCCTCGCCACCGCAGGCTACAACGCGGGGCCGGGCCGCGCCCGCCGGTGGCAGGATGCGAAGCCTCTCGAGGGCGCGATCTATGCCGAGTCGATCCCCTTCAACGAGACACGCGACTACGTGAAGAAGGTGATGGCGAATGCCTGGTACTACCATGGTCGTCTGGCGGGACGATCCCCGAGCCTTCGCCAGCTGATGGGCACGGTTCCCGGCCGGGACGGCGCCAATGCCGCGGCGGTCGCGGCGCTGCCATGAAAGCCCGCCGCATTCTCGTGCTGGGCGGGACGGGCTTCGTCGGCCGCTCGGTGTGCGCCCGCCTCGTGCAATCCGGCCGGACGCCGAGGGTGCTCACGCGCGACCTCTCCAGGTCCCGGTCGCTGCAGGTGCTGCCTTGCATCGAGATCGTCCGCGGCAGCCCCCACGATCCCGACGCCCTCGCAAAAGCGCTCGACGGCGTCGACGCGGTGGTGAACCTGGTGGGCATCCTGCACCAGAGCGCGCGCCAGCCGTTCGAGAAGGTCCACGTCGAATTTCCGGCCCGGCTCGTGCGCCTCATGGGCGAGCTCGGCGTGCGCCGGCTCGTGCACGTGAGCGCCCTGCACGCCGCCGCGGCAGGCCCGAGCCTTTACCTGCAATCGCGCGGCCGGGGCGAGGAAGCGATCCGTTCCGCCACCGGCATCGAGGCGACGATACTCAGGCCGTCGGTCATCTTCGGACGCGATGACAGCTTTCTCAATCTTTTCGCCGGTCTCGTGAGGCCGCTGCCCGTGGTGCCGCTCGCGGGCGCCTCCTGCCGCTTCGCCCCGGTGTGGGTCGAGGACGTGGCGCGTTGCGTGGACGTCGCGCTGGACGACCCCGCCACCATCGGGAAGTCGTACGACCTGTGCGGTCCGGGCACGTACACGCTCGCCGATATCGTCCGCTTCGTCGCGGGGCAGCTCGGCAAGCGACGCACGATCCTGGCCCTGCCCGGGCCGGTGGCGCAGCTGCAGGCCATGGTGCTCGAGCGCCTGCCCGGCCCGGTGATGACGCGCGACAACCTGCGCTCCATGCAGGTCGACAGTGTCTGCGGCTGCGGCTTTCCGGCGGTGTTCGGCTTCGCGCCGGCGGCGATGGAAGCCGTGGTTCCCGAGTACATGGGGCGCCAGGGCCCGCGCGATCGCTACGATCGCTTTCGCAGCCGCTAGGAGCGCGGCCCTGGACGGGTTCGCATCCCGCCGATGAAGACCTATGCCGTCGGCGGCTCGGTCCGCGACGAACTGCTGGGGCTTCCCGTCGCGGACCGCGACTGGGTCGTGGTGGGTGCCACCCCGGAAGCCATGGCGAAGCTCGGCTTCCGTCCGGTCGGCTCGGACTTCCCGGTATTCCTCCACCCCGAGACCCACGAGGAATACGCGCTCGCCCGGACCGAGCGAAAGACGGGCCCCGGCTACAAGGGCTTCTCGTTCCATGCCGCGCCCGACGTCTCGCTCGAGGAGGACCTCCGCCGGCGCGACCTCACGATCAACGCGATGGCGCGCGCCGAGGACGGCACGCTCGTCGATCCCTACGGCGGCAAGGCGGACCTCGAGCGCGGCGTGCTGCGCCACGTGAGCGAGGCTTTCGCCGAGGATCCCGTTCGAATCCTGCGCGTGGCCCGCTTCTCCGCGCGATTCGGGTTCGACGTGGCGCCGGAAACGATGGCGCTCCTCAGGAAAATGGTCGAGGCCGGGGAGGCCGATCACCTCGTGCCGGAACGCGTCTGGCAGGAACTCGCCCGCGGGCTCGGCGAGGCGAAGCCGGCCCGCTTCGTCACGGTGCTGGCGCAGTCCGGAGCCCTGGGCAGGGTCTTGCCGGAGATCGGCGCCCTCGCGGATGCAGGCGGGCTGCCGCTCGTGCTGGCCCGGCTGGACGCGGCAACGGCCTACGCGACTCCCGTAAGGTTCGCCGCGCTCACGGTCGGGCTCCCTCCGCAGGCCGTTCGGCACCTCTGCGAGCGCGTGAATGCGCCGGGGGAATGCCGCGACCTGGCGGAACTGACGGCCCGCGAACGGGCGGCGGCCGAGGGCGCCACCGGACTGGGCCCCGAAGGGCTCTTCGCGCTGCTCGAGCGGACCGACGCGTTCCGTCGCCCGGATCGTCTCGCTCGCCTGCTGGAAGTCTGCGAAAGCGACCTGAACGCCCGCGGTCTCTCGCGACCGCTGCCGCGGGACCGGATCGAGCTCGCGCGAAGGGCGGCGCTGGAGATCGACGCCGCCGCCATCGCCCGCGAGCACCCGGGAAACGTCGCGTCGGCCATTCGCGAAGCGCGCCTGGCGAGGATCACCGAGCGGCTCGCGGCGGACCCATGAAGAAGGGCCCCCGGAGAATCCGGGGGCCCTTCGTCGTTGCGGTGCCGGAAAACCCCGCCGGGCGGGGTCTTCGCGATTACTTGCGCTTCGTCGTGCGGCGGGCCTTGGGCGCAGCAGCGGCCTTCTTCACCGTGGCGACGTTCTGCTCGACGGTCTTCTCGACGGACTCGACCAGCTGCTTGTTGATCGAGGCGAGGTTCTCGTAGGCGTTCTGCGCGGCGGCGATCGCGGACTTCACGTTGCCGACGTAGGCTTCCGAGCCGGCCGGGGCGTACTTGAAGGCCTCTTCCATGGAGGAGGTCGCGGACTTGCTCAGTTCCGAGGTCTGCTTCTCGATGACCTTCTTCACTTCGGCGTTGGTCTCGGCGGCGGTCTCGTACACGGTGCGCGAGTAGGCGTAGGCGCGCTTCATGACCGGCTCGAGGGCGGCGGAGTTGATGGCGATGACTTCGTGCACGTCCTTGGCGCCGGCGAGCGAGGCGGCGTGGGCGGTGGCCTGCTCGACGGAATCGCGGGCGGCGTCGAGGCCGATCGCGGCGAACTTCTCGAGGTTGGCGAGGGACATCTGGGCGAAGTGGGCGAACTGGTTGATCGCGGCTTCGTTGGCGGCGGTGAACTGGTCGATCTTGAACGTTTGGTTCATGGCGGCTCCTGATATGGGCTTTTGGCGGGATTCGGTTTCGCGGCAGACGTTTTTGCTGCACTGCACAATGGCGAATTTTAGGCCAGGCCAGCCGGAAGTCAAGGGGTTTCGGGCATTATTTTTTGCACTGCAGCATAAAACACCGGAATTCTTGCGAATCAACGGGTTAGCATTGCCGGACCCCTTGCGCCGCGCCCGGCGCGCCATGAAAAGGGGCCCGCGAACGGGCCCTGGCGAGCGGGCAGCGGGGCGGTAAGGTCAGTTGACCTTGAGACCCTTCTCCTTGAAGTAGCGCAGGGCGCCCGGGTGAAACGGGATGGGCGAGGCCCCGGTCATCTGCGTGTCGAGGGACAGGAACGAGGCGTCCTTGTGGACCTTCACCAGTTCGTCCTTCTTCTCGAACATCGTCTTGGTGATGTCGTAGACCAGCTTCTCGTCGGCGTTCTCGGGCACCACGATCAGGTTCCACACGTCCACGTTCGTCGTCTCGCGTGTCTCGCCGGGATAGGCGTTGGCGAGGATCCGGTTCTTCACGTAGATCGGGCCGTACTTCTTGCGCATGCCCTCGGCGCCGTCGCCATGGTCGATGAGCTTGATCTTCTTGCCCGGGGTGGCCGCGAGGTCCGTGAGGCCCGGGGTCGGCACGCCGCCCACCCACATGAGGGCGTCGATCTTGCCGTCCTTGATCGCGCTGACCGATTCGCCCACGGACAGCCGCTCGCGCGTCACGTCCTTGTTGGGGTCGATGCCGTGGGCCTCCAGCAGGCGCATGGACATCACTTCCGTGCCCGAAGCGGGCGCGCCGGTGGAGATGCGCTTGCCTTTCAGGTCCGCGAATTTCTCGATGCCCTTGCCCTCGACCGTGACCACCTGCATGCGGTTCGGGTAGAAGACGACGAGCGTGCGCAGGCCGACCTTCTTGTCCTTGAACTTCTCGAGGCCGTTGTAGGCGTCCCAGGCCGAATCCGCCATCGTGAAGCCCATCTCGGACTTGCCGCCGCCGATGAGCTGCAGGTTGGCGATCGAGCCGGCCGTCACTTCGGCGGTGGCGTCCACCCCGGGCACGTACTTGGACAGGACGGCCGCCAATCCGCCGCCCAGCGGGTAGTACACCCCGCTCGTGCCGCCGGTGCCGATGGCGATGCGGGTTTTCTTGTCCTGCGCGCTGGCGACGCCGACGGTGAACGCCAGGCTGGCGGCGACGATCGCCGCGATGCACTTCTTCATGAATCTTCTCCTCTGGGTCGATGCCGGGCGGAGGTGGTCCTCCGTCCCGCGCGGGTCATGGCGGGAACGATTCCCCGTCCTGCGCTCCCGGGCATTCTAGCCCGAAGCGGCGCCGCGCGGCCTATTCCGGAGGCTCGAGCGCGAGCGGCCGCGCGGACTGGAATCCCAGGAAAGGCGGCGAGAGGCCCCGGGCGATGCCGAGCACCTTGAAGATCTCGCCCATTTCCTGGGGGTTGATGAGCCGGAGCACCGCGCTCGTGGCCTTCAGGCGCGAGAGCGTCATGCCCGGGTCGACCTCGGAGACCAGCACGGCGAGGCCGCAGGAGATGAGGAAGTGGGCCTGCGTCGTGTAACCCATGACTTCCGCGCCGCCCGATTCCGCCGCCCGCGCCATCGCGGAAAAGTCGACGTGCGCGGTGATGTCCTGCAGGCCGGGCAGGAAGAACGGGTCGTTGTGGAATCGATGCCGGTAGTGGCAGCGCAGCGTCCCCATCGAGCGCTGGGGATGGTAATACTCGGCGTGCGCGTAACCGTAATCGATGAAGAGGGCGAGGCCCCGCCCGAGCGATCCGGCGACCGTGCGCACGAGCGCCTCGGCGGCGAGATTCACCTCCGTGAGGTACTCGTAGTCGCCGGGCGGAAGGACGCGAAGCGCGTGCCGGCGCAACTCCCCGTCCGCGAGCGGGGTGTCCTCCCACCCGAACCCGGCCTCGGCGACCGAGACGCCGCGCTCCAGGAGATCGCCGCCGGCCGCCCGGCGCACCAGCGAACAGGGCAGCACGTCCAGCACCTCGTTGGCCACCACGAAGCCGTCGAGGGCCGGCGGGAGGCTCTCCAGCCATTCGAAGCGGTCCAGGTCCTCCGGGTGGCGAGAGGCGATGTACGCGCGCTGGCGCTCGCGCAGGTCCGCGCTCACCTCGAGCAGGCGGTACTTGCGCGGCGCCGATCCCTGCGCTTTCAGTTCGGCGAACAGGTCCGCCGCCAGCACGCCGGTGCCCGGCCCGAGCTCGAGAACTTCCGCGGCCGAGCGCTCCATGACCTGGAGCGCCTGCATCGCGAGGCATCGCGCGAACATCGGGGAGATCTCGGGAGCGGTCACGAAATCGCCTTCGCCGCCGATCTTTCGGGCGCCGGCCGCGTAGTAGCCCAGGCCCGGCGCGTACAACACGAGTTCCATGTAGCGGGAGAAGGGGATCCAGCCGCCGGCCTCGGCGATCTGGCCGGCGATGGCTTCCGCGAGCGCGTGCGAATGGGCGGCGGCCTCGGGCGCGGGGGCGGGAAGCGACAGGTCGGCGGGGCGGGACATGGGATCGAGATTCGCGCCGGGGGCGCAGGGCAGCGTTCGGCTAGAATGGCCGCCTCTTCCAGCAGGCCGCCCGTTCGGGCGGCCGGGCGAACACTCGGGGAATATAGCACCATGCGCGAGGCTGCGGTTCTGGTGACGGGGGGCGCGAAACGCGTGGGCGCCGCCATCGTCCGGGCGCTGCATGGTGCGGGCGTTCGCGTGATCGTGCACTGTCGCTCCTCGCGTGCCGAGGCCGAGTCCCTCGTCGCCGGGCTGAACGCCGAGAGGACCGCAAGTGCCGCGATCGTGCAGGGCGACCTGGCCGACACCGGTGCGATCGAGGCGCTCGTCGCCGAGGCGGCATCGCGATTCGGCCGCCTCGACGGGCTCGTGAACAACGCCTCGGGCTTCCGGGCCACGCCCTTCGACCGCCTCACTCCTTCCGACTGGGAGGAACTCTCCGCGACCAACCTGCGCGCGCCGATGTTCCTCGCCAAGGCGGCCGCGCCTCACCTGGCGCTGCACGGCGGCGCGATCGTGAACATCGTCGACATCCATGCCGAGCGCCCGCTGCGCGATTTCACGGCCTATACGGTCGCCAAGGCGGGCCTCGCGGGCCTCACCCGCTCGCTCGCCCTCGAACTGGCCCCGGCCGTGCGCGTGAACGGCGTCTCGCCGGGCGCGATCCTCTGGCCCGAGCCCGACGACGCCTTCCCGCCGGCGGAAAGGGCCCGCATCACGGCCCAGACCCCGCTGCGCCGGACCGGCCGCCCGGAAGACATCGCCGGCGCGGTAAAATACCTGCTGCTCGACGCTCCGTTCGTCACCGGCCAGATCCTGGCGGTGGACGGCGGGCGGTCGATCGCCCTCTAGAGCCCCCGACCATGACCGACACCCTGCGCGACACGCGCAAGGCCGATTTCGAGGCCGCCAAGCGCAGGAAGCGCATCCGCCGGCTCGTGGGCGAGGCCATCGCCGACTTCTCGATGATCGTCCCGGGCGACAAGGTCATGGTGTGCCTGTCCGGCGGCAAGGACAGCTACGCCCTCCTCGACGTCCTCCTGCACCTGCGCGACTGCGCCCCGGTGCCCTTCGAGTTGGTCGCGGTGAACCTCGACCAGCGCCATCCCGGCTATCCGGCGCACGTGCTCCCGGAATACCTCCAGTCGATCGGCGTGCCCTACCGCATCGAGGTCCAGGACACGCACAGCGTCGTGAAGCGGGTGATCCCGGAGGGCAAGACGATGTGTTCCCTGTGCTCGCGCCTGCGCCGCGGGGTGCTCTACCGCGTGGCGAGGGAAATCGGCGCGACGAAGATCGCGCTGGGCCACCACCGCGACGACATCCTCGAGACGTTCTTCCTGAACCTCTTCCACAACGGCAAGATCAAGGCGATGCCGCCCAAGCTCGTCTCGGACAACGGCGAGCACATCGTGATCCGTCCCCTCGCCTACGTGGAGGAAAGCGACCTCGCCGCCTATGCCGAGGACCGACGCTTCCCCATCATCCCCTGCGACCTGTGCGGTTCGCAGGAGAACCTGCAGAGAAAGCAGACGAAGGCGATGCTGCGCGACTGGGAGAAGAAGCACCCCGGCCGGGTGATCTCGATCTTCAGCGCGCTCACGCGCGTCACCGCCTCGCACCTGATGGACCGGACCCTCTACGACTTCGCGACGCTCGCGGCGACCGGGCGACCGGAACCGGACGGCGACCTCGCCTTCGACACCGACGGCGGCGAGGCGGGCTTCGATCCGCAGGCCCTTCCCGACACCACCCAGGGAACGATCGTGCGTTTCACGCCGGGGCGAGGTTGACCCCCCGCCAACCGAGCCATCCCCGCCACGAATTCCCGGTTGCGCCCGAGTCGCGCCGGCCGGACAACAGGAAAGACCCATGACCACTCTCAAGCACCAGGCGCCCAACAAGAAGATCCACTCGTTCCACCCGCCGCAGCGCACCCTCATGGGTCCGGGCCCGTCGGAGATCAACCCGCGCGTGATGGCGGCGATGAGCCTGCCGACGATCGGCTACCTCGACCCGGTCTTCGTCGAGATGATGGAGGAGCTCAAGTCGCTCCTGCGCTACGTCTACCAGACGAAGAACGCGCTCACCTTCCCCGTCTCCGGACCGGGCTCCGTCGGCATGGAGTACTGCTTCGTGAACATGGTCGCCCCTGGCGACAAGGTCATCGTCTGCCGAAACGGCGTCTTCGGCGGCCGCATGATCGAGAACGTGGAGCGCGCCGGCGGCATCCCCATCGTCGTCGAGGACGAATGGGGCCAGCCCTGCGACCCGCAGAAGCTCGAGGACGCGCTGAAGAAGAACCCCGGCGTGCGCGTCGTCGGCTTCGTCCACGCCGAGACCTCCACCGGCGTGCAGTCCGACGCGAAGAGCCTCGTGCAGGTCGCCCACCGGCACGACACCCTGGTGATCATGGATGCGGTGACGTCGCTCGCCGGCTCGCCCGTGCTCGTCGACGACTGGGAAGTGGACGCGGTGTATTCGGCCAGCCAGAAGTGCCTGTCGTGCACGCCCGGCCTGTCGCCCGTCTCGTTCAACGACCGCGTCGTCGAGCACGTCAAGGCGCGCAAGGACAAGATCCACAGCTGGTTCATGGACATGAACCTGCTGCTCGGCTACTGGGGCGCCACGACCCGCACCTACCACCACACCGCGCCCACCAACAGCCTGTACGCGCTGCACGAGGCGCTGCTGCTCATCAAGGAAGAGGGGCTCGAGAACTGCTGGGCCCGCCACCACCGGCACCACCTCGCCCTCAAGGCGGGGCTGGAGGCGATGGGCCTCCAGTACCTCGTGAAGGAAGGCGCGCGCCTGCCGCAGATGAACGCGGTGCACATTCCCGAGGCCGTGCAGTCGCGCGAGGCCGAGGTGAGGAAGACGCTCCTCAACGAGTTCAACCTCGAGATCGGCGCGGGTCTCGGCCCCCTGGCGGGCAAGATCTGGCGCGTCGGCATCATGGGCTACTCGTGCAAGCCGGAAAACGTGATGCTCTGCCTCTCCGCGCTCGGGTCGGTGCTCTCCGACATGGGCCTGCCGGTCAAGGTCGGCGAGGCCGAGGGCGCCGCGCACCACGCCTACGCGCAGATCCACGCGCAGGAGGCGCAGCACGCACGCAACAAGAAAGTCGCGAACCTGAAGTGATCCCTTCTTCGGCCGTGCCGTGAAAAAAAGGGCGCCGCGAGGCGCCCTTTTTCGCTTCGGCCGGATGCCGCGCTACTTCATGCCGACGGCCTGCCGGAAGCGCCCGTCCACCTGCGGCTGGCGCGCGTACTGCTCGAGCGTGGCGGGCACCACTTTCTCGAGCTCCGCGATGCGGTCCGCGGGCGAGGGGTGCGTCGAGAACGTGATGGAAGCCCCGGATTCCTCGGGCTTCACCGTGGCGAGCATCGTGAGCACCGCGACCAGGCCGTAGGGATCGTAGCCGCCCCGCGTGGCGATGACGACGCCGATGCGGTCCGCCTCGTATTCCAGGCCGCGGTCCAGGGGCTTCATGAAGAGCCCGTCCCGCACGAGATCCGCGCCGAAATTGGCGAGCTGCGTCTTGAGGCCCAGCACGTCGTTCCTGCCGACTTTCTGCGCGATGATCTCGGCGCCCACCGACTTGCCGACATCGCCCCAGGCCCCGGACTGGATGGCCGAGATCTGGTGGCGGCGCAGCACATGCGCGATCTCGTGGGCGAGGACGCCGGCGAGCTCCGATTCGCTCGCGAGCCGCTTCACCAGGCCGTGCGAGACGATTACCGTTCCGCCGGGCATGGCGAAGGCGTTGATCGTTTCCGTGTCGATCACGCCGAAGGTCCAGGGCAGGTCGGGCTTCTCGGTCTGGGAGGCGAGCCAGCGCCCCACGCGGTTCACGTAACGCTGCAGGCGCTCGTCCGGGTGGAGCTTGGTCGCGCCGAGGAAGCCCGAGGTGATTCCCTCGCCGAGCGCGATTTCCTCGTCGATGGAATATTCCTTTGTCGCCTCCTGCACCTTCGTGCCCACTTCGACGGCCTTCTTGCCGAACTCCAGGATGTTGCCGATGTTGCCCAGCTGGGCATGTACCGGCAGCGCGACGGCAACCGCGGCCAGCACTGCCAGGGCGAAAACGCGGTTCATCACGATCCCTTCGCGTAGTCGATGCGCACCGGGGCGAGCTTCGCCTCTTTCGCGAAGCGCTCCGCCGAAGCGCGGTCGGACCGGTAGGACTGGAGCTTCTTCAACGCGGCCGGGTCGGGCGATGACGACTGGAAATCCTCCGGCGTGAGGCCGCGGATCCCGATCGTGGCCACCTTGGACGACTCGGGCCCGCGCTTGCCGCCGCCGAAGCCGAAAATGGACGTGAGGCCGGACAGGGCGCCGCCGCCCGATGACTGCTCGACGGTCGAAGGAAACCGCAGGTGGAAGACACGGATCCAGCCCTTGTTCCCCCCCATGTCGACCTGCGTCCAGCCGCCCTGCCGGGAAAGGACCTTGACGGCGGTGCCATCCGGGACCGGGGAAAGGGTACGGCCGTCGAAAGAGGGACGATCCTTCAGTTCCGTGGCGCGGTTGGCGAACGCTTGCTCCTGAGCCAGGACGACGCCCGGAAGCAGCAGGGCGACAGCGAAGGCCAGGGAGAACAGGGATCGGATCATGGCGCCGATGATAGGTCGATGCGGGGCGAAGGACAATCGAATATTCAGCGGACGAGCAGGGTCGCGAGCCCCAGGAGCAAGCCCATGCTGGCGACGTCCGTGGCCGTGGTCACGATGATGCTGGACGCCGTGGCCGGATCGGCCCCCAGTCGCTTGAGCGCGAGGGGCACCACGGCTCCCGAAACGCCGCTCACCGCGCAACTGCCCATCATGGCGAGGCAGACCGCGACGCCGAGCCACAGGGCATGGGCGGATTCCTGGGAACGCGCCAGCATGAACATCGCGAATCCGCACAGCACGCCCGTCACCGCGCCGTTCGCGAGCCCCAGCAGGGCCTCCTTGGCCACGAGCGCCTTGCCGCCGCCGGGACGGATGTCCCCGAGCGTGATGCCGCGCACCGTGACGGCGAGCGCCTGGCAGCCGGTGTTCCCCGACTGGCCGGCGAGCACCGGAAGAAAGGTCGCCAGGATCACGAGTCGGTCCACGGTGCCCTGGAACATCGCCACGACGCCGCCCGCCGCGAAGGCGGTCAGCAAGTTGAGCTGCAGCCAGGGGTGGCGGAACCGGAACGCCCGCGCGAGCGAGGTGGTGACGCGCTCCTCGCGCTCCACGCCGACCATCGCGCCGGGCTGGGCCGTGATCTCGAATGCCTCTTCCTCGAAGAGCGCCGCCCCCCGGACCAGGCCCAGCAGCCGCCCTTCCGGATCGCAAACCGGATAGACCGGAAAATGGCGGTTGAGCGTGAGCTTCATGCCGTCGGAGACGGTCATGTCGGGCCGGAACGCGAAGACGTCCCGCAGCATCACGGCGTCGAGCCGCACGTCCCTGTCCGAGAACAACAGGTCTCGCATCGTGAAAAGCCCGAGAAGCCGCCCTTCGGTGTCCTCGACGTAGCCATAAGTGACGAACGCCGTGCGCACGAGGCCGCGCAGCTGTTCGATGGCCTCACCCACGGTGGCCCGGGGCGAGAAGACGGCGTAGGCCGGCTCCATCAGGCGTCCGACGGTGCCGTCGGGATATCGCGCATTGCGCTGCCACTGGCGCGCCACTTCCGGGGCGGCGGCGCTCGCGAGCGCATCGAACGACTCCCGGGGAAGTTCCGCGAGCAGGTCCTGGGCGACGCCGGGGTTGAGTTCGAGAAGCGCCTCCACGGCGGTGGCGTGCGACTCGGCGGCGAGGAGGGCGGCGGCCTCTCTCGGCGGGCTCGCCTTGAGGCGCGCCGCGAGCGAGGACGTTTCGGGAACGGCGGGAGGGGCGGGCACGGGCAACTCCGGATCGCGGGGGTGCCGGGATTCTACCCGGCACCTCCGCGCGACGAACGCCCTAGAGGCCCAGTCGCTGCCAGATCGTCGAGGTGGGACCGGCCTGGTTCAGCGTGTAGAAGTGCAGGCCCGGCGCGCCGAGCGCGAGCAGGCGCTCGCAAAGCTCCGTCACCACGTCGAGCCCGAAGGCCTTGATGGAAGCGGAGTCGTCGCCGAAGTTCTCGAGCCTCAGGCGGATCCAGCGCGGGATCTCCGCGCCGCACGCGTCGGAGAAGCGCCCGAGCTGGGTGCTGTTGGTGATCGGCATGATCCCCGGGACGATGGGCAGGTCCACCCCCATCGCCTCGACCGATTCCACGAAGTGCGAATAGGCGTCGGCGTTGTAGAAGTACTGCGTGATCGCCGAGTTGGCGCCCGCATCGACCTTCTCCCTGAAGTGGCGGAGGTCGTCCGAGGGGCGCCGCGACTGCGGATGGAACTCCGGATACGCGGCGACCTCGATGTGGAACCAGTCCCCCGCGCGCTCGCGGACGAAGCGCACGAGATCGGTGGCGTAGCGGAATTCGCCACCCACGGCCATGCCCGATGGCAGGTCCCCGCGCAGGCACACGAGCCGCCGGATGCCCGCCTCGCGGTAGCGGGCGAGCATCGATTCGATCGCCTCCGGCGTCGATCCGATGCACGAGATGTGCGGCGCGGCCATGTGGCCTTCCGCCTGGATCTCGAACACCGTGCGCATCGTGCCCTCCTGCGTCGAGCCCCCGGCGCCGAACGTGCACGACATGAAGGTGGGCTTCAGCTGCGCCAGCTGGCGCCGCGTGGCCCGCAGCTTCTCCTCCCCCTCCGGCGTGCGGGGGGGGAAGAACTCGAAGCTGAAGTTGCGGGGCTTGTCCCGTTGCGTGCGCATCTAGTAGCGGTACGCTTCGGGCTTGTAGGGGCCTTCCTTGGCCACCCCGATGTAGCGGGCCTGCGCGTCGGAAAGCTCGGAGAGCTGCGCGTTCAGCTTCTTGAGTTGCAGGCGCGCCACCTTCTCGTCCAGGTGCTTGGGCAGCACGTACACGCCCACCGGGTACTTCTCCGTGTTGCCGAAGAGCTCGATCTGCGCGATGGTCTGGTTCGCGAAGGACGAGCTCATCACGTAGCTCGGATGGCCCGTGCCGCAGCCCAGGTTCACCAGGCGCCCTTCGGCCAGCATGATGATGCGCTTGCCGTCCGGGAAGATGACGTGGTCCACCTGCGGCTTGATGTTCTCCCAGCGGTACTGCTTCAGGGAAGCGACGTCGATCTCGTTGTCGAAGTGGCCGATGTTGCACACGATGGCCTGGTCCTTCATGGCCTTCATGTGGTCGTGCGTGATGACGTTGAAGTTGCCCGTGGCCGTGACGAAGATGTCGGCCTTGTCGGCGGCGTATTCCATCGTCACCACGCGGTAGCCTTCCATGGCGGCCTGCAGGGCGCAGATCGGGTCGATTTCCGTGACCCACACCTGCGCGGAGAGCGCGCGCAGCGCCTGCGCCGAGCCCTTGCCCACGTCGCCGTAGCCGGCCACGAGCGCGACCTTCCCGGCGACCATCACGTCGGTGGCGCGCTTGATGCCGTCGACGAGCGACTCGCGGCAACCGTAGAGGTTGTCGAACTTGCTCTTGGTGACCGAGTCGTTCACGTTGATGGCCGGGAACTTGAGCAGGCCGTCCTTCGCCATCTGGTACAGGCGCTTCACGCCCGTGGTGGTCTCCTCCGTGACGCCCTTCACCTTCGCGAGGCGGGTGGAATACCACGTGGGGTCCTGGGCCAGCTTCGCGCGGATGGAGGCGAAGAGGAGCGTCTCCTCCTCGCTGCCCGGGTGGTCCAGGACCTTCGCGTCCGATTCCGCGCGCGTGCCCAGGTGCAGCAGCAGCGTGGCATCCCCGCCGTCGTCCAGGATCATGTTGGTGTAGCCGTTGTCCGGCCACTCGAAGATGCGGTGGGTGTAGTCCCAGTAGTCGGCGAGCGACTCGCCCTTCACCGCGAAGACGGCCGTGCCGCCCTTGGCGATCGCCGCCGCGGCGTGGTCCTGCGTCGAATAGATGTTGCAGGAGGCCCAGCGAACTTCCGCCCCGAGCGCCTTCAGCGTCTCGATGAGGACGGCGGTCTGGATGGTCATGTGCAGCGAGCCGGTGATGCGGGCGCCGCGCAGGGGCTGCGTGGCCGCGTATTCCTCGCGGATCGCCATGAGGCCGGGCATTTCGGTTTCGGCGATCGCGATTTCCTTGCGGCCCCAGTCGGCAAGCGACAGGTCGGCCACGACGAAATCGACGGCGGGGGAAGTCTTGGCAACAGCGTTCATCGTTACTCTCCGGTTTCGAGGGTCAAGGATGCCGCTGTGAGAAACGGGATACCCACCCGGTCCTGCACAGTCGGGTGAGCGCCGTTTCACGTGATGTGAGCCCGAGCCTGGCGGGGTGGGGAACCCCGTCGCAACGCTCCTCGGACGGCACGTATTGTACGCCCAAGCGGGCCGGAACACCAAGCCGGGGAGCCCCGCCCCCAAGGCACCCGTGGCGAAGACGCCTTCGCCTGACGCGCGTCAAGTCAAGACCGAATTTCGTCTTGCCCCGCCCGGCGCCGTCTTGGTAGCTTGCAGGCGTTCCCCGTCCTTTCCCCGTCCCAGGAGACCCCATGACGCGCCCCGCCCGCATCGCCCTCGCGGTGACCCTCGCGTTCGCCGCCCCCAATGCCTTCGCCCAGTCGAAGGCCGCGCCGGCGAAGACCCCCGTCGCCAACTACTGGATGGACGTCGCCACGGTGAACGTCTCGATCCCGGGCGTGGAAGAAGCCACCGAGATGCCCCTGATCGGAGGGATGATCGGCAACTTCTTCGGCGGCTCGAAGCTCGGCATGGTGCCGGGCAAGTGGCTCGACCTGGCGCTTTACACCCGCCAGAAGCCCGCCGGCACCAGCGGCAACCATGCGATCCCGCCGGGCCAGAACATGGGGGCGAGCCTGCCGCTCGAACCGGTCCCGAAGCCGCAGCCCGGCGGCACGGCGCCGGATACGAAGCCCGAGGACGTCGAGCGCCAGAAGCCCAAGGGGCGCCTCCTCCTTTACTGGGGTTGCGGCGAGGCGGTGCGTCCCGGGCAGCCGAAGATTCTCGACATGGCCACGGCCGGCCCGATGGACTTCGCGAAGTTCTTCGTCGGGCGCTACGCGCCCGAGCGCGGCGCGACGAGCGAGCCCGGCCGGGCGATCTGGCCGAACGAGCGCGACAGGCAGCGCGTGCCCAAGGACGCTTCCCTGCGCGGGGACCACGCCATCTCGGGCGAGGGCGTTCCGCCGAGCCTCAAGTTCGCGATCGGCGAGCCCCAGGACTTCATGGAACGGATGAACCTCGCGGCCCCGGGCGACCCGAAAGGTCCCCTCCTCGCCAGCTGGAACGCGGTGCCCACCGCGCGCGCCTACTTCCTCTCGGCCGTCGGCGGCAATGGGGAGGACATGTTGCTCTGGAGTTCGAGTGAATTGCCGGAGGCCGGGCTGGGCCTCATGGACTACCTGTCCAACTCGCAGATCGACCAGTGGGTGAAGGAGAAGGTGCTGCTTCCGGCATCGACGCAGAAGTGCGCGATCCCCACGGGCATCTACGGGCAGGCGGGCGGCGCCATGCTCCGCGGCATCGCCTACGGCAACGAACTGAACCTGCTGCACCCGCCTCGACCGGCCGATCCGAAGCTGCTCGCGGCCTGGAACCCCGAGTGGTCCCTGCGCGTGCGAGTGAAATCGACGACGATGTCGATGCTGGGCCAGGAAGCGGCGCCCGCCCGCCAGGAAAAGAAGACCGAGCCCGTGAACCCGCTCGACATCCTGAAGAAGGGCCTCTTCGGTCGCTAGCGGCGAGAGGCGCGGCCAGAATGCGAAACGGGCGCCGAGGCGCCCGTTTCGAATCCCTGACTCCGTTCGCCGGCTTCAGTCGGCGGAAGCACCGACGCGGGCGGGCTCGCCCTTCAGGCCGGCGGCCTCGCGCAGGAACTTCGCCTTGTCCGTGGCTTCCCAGGAGAACTCCGGCTCCTCGCGGCCGAAATGGCCGTAGGCGGCGGTCTTCTCGTAGATCGGGCGCAGGAGGTCCAGCATCGTGACGATGCCCTTGGGCCGCAGGTCGAAATGCTCCTGGACGAGCTTCGCGATCTTCTCGTCGGAAATGACGCCCGTGCCCTCGGTGTAGATCGTGACGTTCATCGGCCGCGCCACGCCGATGGCGTAGGCGACCTGCACCTGGCACTGGCGGGCAAGCCCCGCGGCCACCACGTTCTTCGCCACGTAGCGCGCGGCGTAGGCCGCGGAGCGGTCCACCTTGGAGGGGTCCTTGCCGCTGAAGGCGCCGCCGCCGTGCGGGCAGGCGCCGCCGTACGTGTCGACGATGATCTTGCGGCCGGTGAGTCCGCAATCGCCCTGGGGCCCGCCGACGACGAAGCGCCCGGTCGGGTTGATCAGGAACTGGGTATCCGCCGTGAGCCACTCCTTCGGGAGAACCGGCTTGATGATCTCCTCGCGCACCGCCTCGTAGAACTGGTCCGTCATCTTGTGGCCGAGGCTGTACTCCGGCGCGTGCTGGCTGGAGAGCACCACCGTGTCGATGCTGTGGGGCTTGCCGTCCACGTAGCGCATCGTGACCTGGCTCTTGGCGTCCGGGCGCAGGAATCCCAGGCGCCCGTCCTTGCGCAGCTGCGCCTGCCGCTCGACCATGCGGTGCGCGTAGTAGATGGGCGCGGGCATGAGGACCGGGGTCTCGTCGCAGGCGTAGCCGAACATGAGTCCCTGGTCGCCGGCCCCGGTGTTCAGGTGGTCGTCGCTCGCGTGGTCGACGCCCTGCGCGATGTCGTTGCTCTGCTTGTCGTAGCAGACCATGACCGCGCAGCCCTTGTAGTCGATGCCGTACTCGGTGTTGTCGTACCCGATGCGCTTGATGGTGTCGCGCGCGACCTGGATGTAGTCGACGTGCGCGTTCGTCGTGATCTCGCCGGCCAGCACCACGAGGCCCGTGTTGCACAGCGTCTCCGCCGCCACTCGGGAGCGGGGGTCCTGCGCTAGAATGGCATCGAGAACGGCATCGGAGATCTGGTCGGCCACCTTGTCCGGATGGCCTTCGGACACCGATTCCGACGTGAAGAGGTAATTCGATTTCATCGGGTTCGCCCCACAGTCGCTGAATGAACCCGTCATTTTAGCAAACTTCGCTCCCGCGCCATCCCCGAACGGGCCGGCGCCCCCCCGTGAAACTCCTGCTGCGACTGCTTGCCCGGCTCGACCTACCCGCGAACCACCGCGTCGGGGCGTTCGCCGGCCGCCTCGTCTACGCCCTGTCCCCGCGATTCCGCCTTCGCACGCTGGAAAACCTTCGCGCGAGCGGCGTCGCGTCCGGCGATTCGGCACTCCGGGCGCTCGCGAAGCGCAATGCGGCCGAGATCGGCAAGGGCGCGGCCGAACTCGCCTGGGCGCTCTTCCGGCCGATCGCCGAAGTGACGGCGCTCGTGCGGGAACTGGATGGGTGGGAGGGCGTGGAGAGCCTTCGCGCCGCCGGCCGGCCCATCCTTTTCGTCACCCCGCACCTGGGTGGCTACGACATCGCCGGCCGGTACCTCTGGACCCGCCTGCCCATTCTCGCGATGTACCGGCCGCACAAGCTCTCGTGGCTCGACGAGCTGATCCGCGAGGGACGCAACCGGGGCGCCGCACCGGACGGCTCGAATGTCGCCCCGGCGACCATGGCCGGCGTGCGCATGCTGCTACGGCACCTGAAGAAGGGCGGCTCGAGCGTGATCCTGCCGGACCAGGTCCCGGGCGAGGGCGAGGGGGAGTGGGTGGAGTTCTTCGGACGGCCCGCCTACACGATGACGCTCACCGGCCGCCTGCAGGAATCGACCGGCGCGGCGATCGTCTTCTGTTACGCCCAGCGCCTTCCCGACGGTCGCGGTTTCCGCCTGGTTCTCCGCCCCCGGGAAGAGCCCCTGCCCGCCGGGCGCGGCGCCGCGGCCCGCGCCGTCAACGAGGGCGTTGAGCAGCTCATCCGCCTTTCGCCGGAGCAGTACCTCTGGGGCTACAACCGCTACAAGCGGCCGGCGGGCGCGCCGCCCGCGCCGGGAGCGATCCGGTGGTGATCCTCTCGCGCCTCGGGTCCTGGGCCGCGTTCGCCTTTCTCTGGGCGATCCACTTCCTGCCCACGCCGTGGCTGGGCGCGATGGGAAGGGCCCTCGGCAGGCTTCTCTACCGCTTCGGCCGGGGGCGCGTCACCGACGTGAACCTCGCGCTCTGTTTTCCCGGCATGCCCGAACCCGAGCGCCAGGCGCTCGCGAAGCGGCATTTCGAGGCGCTGGGCCGCAACGCCATCGAGATGAGCGTCATGTGGTTCGCGAGCGACGAGCGCGTGCTGGACCTCGTCTCGATCACGGGCCGCGAGCACCTGGACCGGCTCAAGGGCCAGCCGATCATTCTCCTCGTGCCGCACTTCGTCGGCCTCAACATGGGCGGGGCCCGGATCGCGCAGGAATATCCGGGCTCCGCGAGCATCTACAGCCGCCAGAAGAATCCGGTGCTCGATCGGCTGTTCCTCAAGGGTCGGCTGCGTTTCGGCTCGCCGACGCTGCTGTCGCGCCAGGACGGCATGCGAGCCATCGTGAAGACCCTGCGGGAAGGACGCCTCCTCTATTTCCTGCCCGACATGGACTTCGGCGCCCGCGACGCGGTCTTCTCGCCGTTCTTCGGCGTGCCCGCCGCCACCGTCACGGCCCTTCCGCGCCTCGCCCAACTCGGCCGCGCGACGGTCGTGCCCGCGATCGCGGTGCAGAAGGAACGCGGCTACGAGATGGTGGTCTACCCCCCGTGGGACAACTACCCCACGGGCGATGTCGAGGCCGACGTGCGCCGCATGAACGCCTTCATCGAGGAGCGCGTGCGCGAGATCCCCGAGCAGTACTTCTGGGCCCACAAGCGCTTCAAGACGCGACCGCCCGGCGAGCCTTCGCCCTACCGACGACGGTAAGATGGCACCCTCGGCACCCAATTCCGGAACATCGATGCGAATCCGCTTCACCAAGATGCAGGGGCAGGGCAACGACTTCATCGTGCTCGATGGCGTCCGCCAGCGGCTCGAGCTGCCTTCGGACCTCGTGCGCCGGCTGGCCGACCGCCATTTCGGCATCGGCTGCGACCAGGTGCTGGTCGTCGAGCCGCCACGGGAGTCCGGACACGATTTCCGCTACCGGATCTGGAACGCGGACGGCGGCGAAGTCGAGCAGTGCGGCAACGGGGCTCGCTGCTTCGCGCGTTACGTGCGCGACGAAGGGCTCACCGACAAGGACGAGATTTCCGTCGAGACGGCCCGAGGCGTGATCCGCCCGCGGATCGAGCCTTCGGGGCTCGTCACGGTCGACATGGGCCGCCCGGAGTTCGAGCCGCGCGAGATTCCCTTCGAAGCCAACGACCGGCGCCTCACCTACCCGATCGAGATCGAGGGCCGGCTCATCGAGCTGGGCGTGCTGTCCATGGGCAATCCGCACGCGGTACAGGTGGTGCGGGACATCGACGCGGCGCCCGTCACGACGCAGGGGCCGCTCATCGAGCACCACCCGCGCTTCCCGAGGCGCGTGAACGCCGGCTACATGCAGGTGATCGGGCGCGATTTCATCCGCCTGCGCGTGTGGGAGCGCGGCGCGGGCGAAACGCTGGCCTGCGGAACGGGCGCCTGCGCGGCGGTCGTCACCGGCGTGCGCCGCGGCCTGCTCGACGCGGACGTGCGCGTGCAGACGCGTGGCGGAGAGCTCGCGATCCGCTGGCCCGGGGAAGACGCTCCCGTTATGATGACCGGCGACGCCGTCCGCGTGTTCCAGGGCGAGATCGACCTGTAGCGCGCCCCCGCCCTTCGGAGAACCCCAACTTGCTCACCACGGACCAGGTCGCCGACTTCCTCCGCCAGAATCCCGGCTTCTTCGAGCAGCACGTCGACGTGCTCATGAACCTGCAGATACCGCATCCGCATGGCGGGCGCGCCGTGTCGATCGGCGAACGCCAGCTCGTGGCCGAGCGGGAGAAATCGCGCCTGCTGGAAGACAAGCTGCGGGAGCTGATCCGGTTCGGCGAGGAGAACGACGCGCTGGGCGGCAAGGTGCACGCGCTCGCCTGCCGCCTGATCGATGCCGGCGGCCTGGACGCGACGCTCGACACCGTCTATCTCGACCTCCTCGATCATTTCGCGGTGCCGCATGTCGCGGTGCGCCTGTGGGGCGTGGCCGAGGCGACCGCCGAGGCGAAGGAGTTCTCGGCCGTGCCGGTCGAGATGCGCCAGTTCGTCGAGAAGCTCGCCGTTCCCTACTGCGGCAACCACGCCGTCTACGAAAGCCAGGCGTGGTTCGGCGAATCGGCGCCGCACCTGAAGTCGTTCGCCCTCGTGGCCCTGCGCCACGGCGAATCGGCCTTCGGGGTCCTCGCGCTCGCCTCCGAGGACGCGCAGCGCTTCTATCCGGAGATGGGCACCCTCTATCTCGCCCGGATCGGCGACTTCCTGGGCCATGGGCTCCGGCGATACCTCACCCCGGCCCCCGTCGCCGCCGGCTAGCGCCCTCGAGCGCTACCTCTCGCACCTGGCGAACGGTCGCCGCCTGGCCGCCCACACCGTGACGGCCTATCGCCGCGACGGCGAATTGCTCCAGCGCCTGGCCGGCGAGCGCGATCCGGCCGTTCTCGGCCCGCAGGACATCCGCCGATTCATCGCGATGCTTCACGCCGGCGGCCTCGCGCCACGCTCGCTCGCGCGAGTGCTCTCGTCCTGGCGCGGCTTTTTCGACTGGCTCGCGAAAGACCACGCCGTGACCGCGAATCCGTGCGCCGGCATCCGCCCGCCCAAGGCCGCGCGCACGCTTCCCGAGGCGCTCTCGCCCGACGAAGCCGTCCGCCTCGTGAGCCTGGAGGACGACTCGGAAGCCGGGCTGCGCGACCGCGCGCTCTTCGAGCTCGCCTACTCGTGCGGCCTGCGGGTGTCGGAACTCACCGGTCTCGACGCGGGCGCCGTGGACGCCCGCTCCGGCGAGGTCCGGGTGACCGGCAAGGGCGCCAAGACACGACTGGTCCCGGTGGGCGGACCGGCTCTCGAGGCCCTCGCGAAATGGCTGCCGGTGCGCGATCGCGTGGCCGCGCCCGGAGAGACCGCGCTCTTCGTCGGGCGCACGGGCCGCCGCCTTTCGCCACGCGAGGTGCAGCGCCGCATCAAGCGCCGCGCGGCGCTGGCGGGCCTCGCGGTCGACGTGCATCCGCACATGCTCCGCCACTCCTTCGCGTCGCACGTGCTGCAGTCCTCGGGCGACCTGCGGGCCGTCCAGGAAATGCTCGGGCACGCCAGCATCGCCTCCACGCAGGTCTACACGCACCTCGACTTCCAGCACCTCGCCAAGGTCTACGACGCAGCCCACCCGCGCGCGAAGCGCAAGCGCTGAGATCCGGCACGCAACCCAATTGCATCTGGGGCCGTGCGAAGCCTAGAATGGCGCCATACCCGCGCCCCGCTCCCGATCCTCCGCCGCCGAGCGCGCCATTCGCGCCGCGGGCGAGCGGCTGACCGCCCCGCGCGCGGCGGTGCTCCAGACGCTGCTCGCGGCCCGGCAGGCCCTGACGCACCACGAGATCGAACAGGCGCTCGCCTCCCGCCTGGCCGTGGACCGCGTCACGGTCTACCGCGTGCTCGACTGGCTGGTGTCCCTCGGCCTCGCCCATCGCATCGCCGGCGAGGACCGCACTTGGCGCTTCCTCGCGACCCACGGCGAAGCCCATGCCACCCATGCGCACTTCATGTGCTCGCGCTGCGGGCGCACCGTCTGCCTCGACGAGGTGGCCGTGCCGCCGGCCGTGAAGGTGCCCCGCGGCTTCGAGCCGAGCCACGTCGAACTCAACGTGAAGGGCGTGTGCGCCGCCTGCCGCTAGCCGCGCGCGCGGCCCCGTCGTTCCACCGAAGCCGATGACCGCCACCGCCGTCACGCCCGTCACCGTGCTCACCGGCTTCCTGGGCAGCGGCAAGACGACCCTGCTCAACCGCCTGCTGCGCGATCCGGCGGCAGCCGACTCCGCCGTGATCGTGAACGAGTTCGGGCCGGTCGCCATCGACCACGCGCTCGTGCGCACGGCCTCCGAGAACGTGGTGCTGCTGCCGAGCGGCTGCGTCTGCTGCCGGGTCGCCGGCGACCTCGTGCAGGCGCTGCGCGACCTCTACTTCAAGCGCGCCAGCGGCGAGGTGCCCCCGTTCCGGCGCGCGCTCATCGAGACGACGGGGCTCGCCGATCCGGCCCCCCTGCTGCGCACGCTCGTCGAGCTTCCGCTCGTCGCCGCCCGCTATTCGCTCGCCGGCGTCGCGACCACGGTCGACGGCGTCCACGGCATGGCGCAGCTCGACGCGCACCCGGAGGCGGTCAAGCAGGCGGCGGTGGCGGACCGGATCGTCATCACCAAGTGCGATGCCACCCGGCCCGGCACGCTCGAGCCTCTCGAGGCGCGGCTCGCCGGGATCAATCCCGGGGCCGGCCGCGTCCGCGCGGTGCACGGCGCCGTCGACGTGGACTGGCTGCTGGAAACGGGCCTCACCCGCGGCGCGGCACGCCGGGTCGACGCGGCGTCCTGGATGAATGCAGGCGCCTACCGTATCGCCGGGGGGGCGCCCCCGGCGGTGCACGACCCGCGCATCCGCGCCTTCGCGTGGTGGGGCGGAACCGCCGCGACGCTCGCCGAGGTCGAGGACGGGCTCGAGACCCTCCTCGAACTGGCGGGCGAGCGGATCCTGCGCCTGAAGGGCCTCGCGGCAACCGACGACGAGCCCGGCCCGGTCGCTTTCCACGCCGTCCAGCACACGCTCTATCCGCCCGCTCGCCTGGCCGCTTGGCCGGACGCGGACCACCGCACCCGCTTCGTGGTCATCGCGAGGGACCTTGAAGACGCGTTCGTCGCCCAGATATTCGACTCGTTCATCCGGGCGCCCGCCCGGGAATCCGCCGCCGGCCCTGCCGTCGCCGCCATCTCCCCGAGGTAACCATGGCCGTCCCCACCCCCGAGAAGGACCTCATTCCCGTCACCATCCTCACCGGCTTCCTGGGGAGCGGCAAGACGACGCTCCTCAACCGCATCCTCCACGAACAGCACGGCGAGAAGATCGCGGTGATCGAGAACGAGTTCGGCGAGACCGGCATCGACAACGAGATCCTCGTGCAGGACAAGGAGGAACAGATCGTCGAGATGAACAACGGCTGCCTGTGCTGCACCGTGCGTGGCGACCTGGTGCGCATCCTGGGCGAGCTCGCCGGAAAGCGACGCGAGGGCAAGCTCCGGTTCGACCGCGTCATCATCGAGACCACCGGCCTCGCGAACCCGGGCCCGGTGGCGCAGACCTTCTTCATGGACGAGAAGATCCACGACCTGTTCCTGCTCGATGCCGTGGTCACCGTCATCGACGCCGTGCACGGCAACCGGCAGCTCGACGAGCACGACGAGGCGCGCGCGCAGGTCGGCTTCGCCGACCGGCTGCTGCTGTCGAAGACGGACCTGGCGGCCGAGGCCGAGACCAAGGACCTCATGGAACGCCTTCGCGCCATGAATCCCCGCGCCCACCAGAAGAAGGTCCACTTCGGCGAGACCGACATCCGCGAGATCCTCGACATCCGCGGCTTCAACCTGAACGCCGCCCTCGAGGTCGACCCGGCGTTCCTCGAGGACACGCACCACCACCACGACGACGACGTGAAGAGCTTCGTCTGGAAGGACGCGCGGCCGCTGCACATGGAGAAGATCGAGACCTTCCTGTCGCTCATGGTGCAGAACTACGGCGAGGACCTGCTGCGCTACAAGGGTGTCCTCAACATCCAGGACGAGCCGCGCCGCATGATCTTCCAGGGCGTGCACATGCTGATGGGCGGCACGCCGGGCAAGCCCTGGGAGGCGGGCGAAACGCGCGAGAGCGTGATGGTCTTCATCGGCCGGCGGATTCCGCGCCGGCTTTTCGAGGAAGGGCTGGCCTACTGTGTCGCCTGACCCGGCCCCGATGCTCGAAATCCGCGGCCTCCGGCACCAGTACGCCGGACGCACCGTCGTATCGGTGCCGGAATGGGACGTGCCCCGGGGCGAGGCGAGCCTGGTGCTCGGCCCCTCCGGCAGCGGCAAGAGCACCCTGCTGAACGCCATCGCCGGACTCACGACGCCCACCGAGGGCACCATCCGCGTCGCCGGCGAGGCCATGACCGGCGTCGCCCCGGCGTCCCGCGATGCCCTCCGGGCCCGCCGCATCGGCCTCGTGCTGCAGACGCTCCATCTCATCGGCGTGATCACCGTCCGCGAGAACCTGCGCATCGCGCAACGGCTCGCGGGACTGCCCCGCGACGACGCCCGCATCGACGAGGTTCTCGCGAGCCTCGCCATCGGCGAGCTCGCCGGCTCGAAGGCGCGGCAACTGTCCGTCGGCGAGGCACAGCGCGTGGCCATCGCCCGCGCGGTCGTGAACCGTCCGCCCCTCATCCTCGCGGACGAGCCGACGTCGGCGCTCGACGACGCCAACTGCGGGAAGGCGCTCACGCTCCTGCTGGACCAGGCGAAGGCCACCGGCGCGACGCTCATCGTCGCCACGCACGACAACCGGATCCGCGAACGCTTCGCGAGGAGGCTCGAGCTGTGACGACCCTTCGCCTCGCCTTCGCCTATCTCGCGAGCCGCCCGCTCGCCACGATCCTGCACGTGCTCATGCTGGCCCTGGGCGTCGCGACGGCCGCCTTCCTCTTGCTCTTCACGAGCCAGGCCGAGGAACGCCTCGCGCGCGACGCGAAGCCCGTCGACCTGGTGGTGGGCGCGAAGGGAAGCCCGCTGCAGCTGATCCTCTCCTCGGTCTTCCACGTCGACATGCCCACCGGCAACATCGGCCTCGAGGAATCGAAGGCGATCTCGCGCCACCCCATGGTGGCCTCCGCGACGCCCGTGGCGCTCGGCGACTCGTACCGCGGCCACCGCATCGTCGGCACGGACGCGTCCTTCCTCGGGCTCTACGACGCGAAGGTCGCCGCCGGCCGCCCCTTCAAGGAGGAGATGGAGGTCGTCGTCGGCAGCGAAGTGGCGCGGCGCCACCAGCTCGCCCCCGGGGCGAAGATCGTCGGCTCGCACGGCCTCGCGCAGGCGGGGCCCGGCCACGACGAGGACCCCTTCGAGGTCGTCGGCGTCCTCGCGCCGACGGGCACCGTCATCGACCGGCTCGTGCTCACGCCCGTCGAAAGCGTCTGGCACGTGCACGAGCACCATGGCGGCGCGCAGCCGGCACCGCCCGCCGCCGCGCCCACGCAGGGCGGCCGCCTCGAGATCACGGCGCTCCTCGTCAAGTACCGCACGCCGCTCGCGGCCGCGATGCTGCCGCGGCTCGTGAATTCGTCCACGTCGATGCAGGCCGCCTCGCCGGCCTTCGAGAGCGCCCGCCTGCTCGACATGGTCGGCGTCGGCGTGCAGACGTTGCAGTGGTTCGCGGCCGTCATGATGGCGAGCGCGGCGCTGTCCGTGTTCGTCGCGCTCACCTCCGCGCTGCAGGAGCGGCGATACGACCTGGCGCTGCTTCGCACGCTCGGCGCCCGGCCCCTGCGGCTCGCCTCGCTCAGCCTGGCCGAAGGCGTGACGCTCCTGGTGTCGGGGGTTATACTCGGGCTGGCTCTCGGGCACGGCGCGGCGCACGCGCTCGGCCTCTGGCTCGCGCAGTCCGGGTCCTGGCCGCTTGCCGGCCTGGCTTGGGCCCCGGGCGAGGCGATGCTGGTGGCCGCGGTCTTCGCCGGCGGCTTCGCCACCTGCCTCGTGCCTGCCGTGCAGGCTTACCTGAGCGATCCCGCGAGCCTTCTCGCGAAACGATAGGCCCTAGAACCATGTCGAATCTTCGCCTCACGCTCCTTGCCGCCGCCGCTTGGCTCGCGGCGGGCTCCGCGTTCTCCGCCCCGCCGCCGCAGGATCCGAAACAGGCCCCCGGCCAGCCGGGCTTCTGGATCGGGCCCGATCCCGCGCCGCCCGGCACCGTGCCGTGGCAGGTGCTGCAGTCGACCAAGACGGTCCAGAAGGCGGACAAGAAGTTCGGCCCGTCCTTCCCGAAGGAAGTGAAGGACCTCGACAAGAAGCAGGTGAAGCTCTACGGCTTCATGATGCCGCTCGACCAGGCGAAGAAGCAGAAGCGGTTCCTGCTCGCGGCCTTCCCGCCGCACTGCTCGTTCTGCCTGCCGGGGGGCGCCGAGTCCCTCGTCGAAGTGATCGCCGACCAGCCCATCGACTTCACGTTCGAGCCCATCGTCGTCGCGGGTCGCATGGCCATCCTGGACGACGACGTCGTCTACTACAGGCTCACCGGCGCCTCGTCGGTCAAGCCCTGACCCGACCTTCACCGTGGCCCCGACGAGCGTCGGCACCACCCCCGCCGGCACCCCGCGGCCCGCCTCCCGATCGACGGGCCGCACCGGCAACGAGGAATTCCACTCCGCCCCGCTGACGGTCGCGCAGGAGGCTGCCGTGCTCTACGCCGCCAATCACGCCGCGGCGGCGGAGTCCGTCCTTCGCGCCGAGACCCGCGATCCCGCGGGTCGCACCAATCGCCAGGCGTGGCTCATGCTCTTCGATCTCTTCGAGATCGCGCAGAATCGCGCGGAGTTCGACGCCCTTTCGATGCTCTACACCGTCCGCTTCGAGCAATCGCCTCCCGTGTGGGCCGGTGGCGCCGAGGCCGCCCACGACCCCAGGCGCGCCCAGAGCCGGGAGCGCAAGGATTTCTTCGCGCTGAAGCCCTCCGCGAACGGCGAACTCGCGGTCGAGATCGAGAAATTCCTCGCTTTCGCCGAGGACATGGGCACCGTCCGCCTCGATCTCGGCAAGATCGTGTCGATCACGGCCACCGAGTCGGAGCTTCTCACGGTCGCCCTGCAGCGCCTGCGGCGCCTGAAGACGCCCATGTGGTTCAACGCCATGGAAACCCTCGAGCGCGTGCTCCGCGGGGCCTTCAACGAACGCGCCTCCGAGGCCACCAAGCCCTTCTGGCTCCTGCTCTTCGAGCTGCTCATCCTCCAGGGCAACGGCGACGCGTTCGAGGAGCTGGGCCTCGAGTTCGCCGTGGCCTTCGAGGTCTCGCCGCCCAACTGGGAAACGTACGTGAACACGATCGCGCAGGCCGCCGCCAAGGCACCCGCTGCAGCCGCCGCGTCCGTGCCCGAGCCCGGCTTCTCGCTCAAGGGGGTCATATCTCCCGCGAGCGGCAACCAGTTCGCCGACCTCGCCGGTTTCGCCGCCACCCAGCAGGAGGCCGTGGTCGACATGGCCAAGGTCCTGCGCATCGATTTCGCGGCATGCCACCAGTTCTTCGAGGTGGTGAAGGCAATCCAGCTGGGCGGCAAGCGGGTAATCCTGTCGAATCTTTCGGAATTGAACGCCGCCCTCCTCGAGGCATTCGGGTTCAATCGACACGCCATCCTCATCCGGCGCAAGGCGAACTAGGGCCCCGATCCCATGACCGAGGAGAATTTCCACGGCACCACCATCGTCTGCGTGCGGCGCGGCGAGCGCGTCGCCATGGGCGGCGACGGCCAGGTCACGCTCGGCAATGTCGTCATCAAGGCGACCGCCCGCAAGGTGAGGCGCCTCTACCAGGACCGCGTCCTCGCCGGTTTCGCCGGCGCGACCGCCGACGCGTTCACGCTCTTCGAGCGCTTCGAGGCCAAGCTCGACAAGCACCAGGGCCACCTCCTGCGCTCCGCGGTGGAACTCGCCAAGGACTGGCGCACCGACCGCATGCTGCGCCGGCTCGAGGCGATGCTCGCCGTGGCCGACCGCGAGTCCTCCCTTCTGATCACCGGCAATGGCGACGTGCTCGAGCCCGAGCGCGGCATCGTCGCCATGGGCAGCGGCGGCGCTTACGCCCAGGCCGCGGCGATCGCGCTGCTCGCCAACACGGCACTCGAGCCCGCGGAGATCGTGAAGAAATCCCTCGAGATCGCCGGCGAGATCTGCATCTACACGAACCAGAACCACGTGATCGAGACGCTCCAGGCCCCGTGAGCCCCGACGAATCGCCCGCCGCCCCCGTGCCGCCCGCGCCGATGATGACGCCGCCGGAGATCGTCCACGAACTCGACAAGCACATCGTCGGGCAGAACGCGGCCAAGAAGGCCGTCGCGATCGCCCTTCGCAACCGCTGGCGCCGCTCCCGGGTGGAGGAGCCGCTGCGCGGCGAGATCACGCCCAAGAACATCCTCATGATCGGGCCCACGGGCGTGGGCAAGACCGAGATCGCGCGCCGCCTCGCCCGCCTGGCGAACGCGCCCTTCGTCAAGGTGGAGGCCACCAAGTTCACCGAGGTCGGCTACGTGGGGCGCGACGTGGACACGATCATCCGCGACCTGGCCGAGGTCGCCATCAAGAACACGCGCGAGCAGGAGATGCAGAAGGTGCGCGCCCGCGCCGAGGACGCCGCCGAGGAGCGGATTCTCGACGCGCTGCTGCCCGGCGTGCCCGCCGCGGAATCGGGCGAGTCCGGCACGACCCGGCAGCGCTTCCGCAAGATGCTTCGCGAAGGCAAGCTCGGCGACAAGGAAATCGAGGTGGATCTCGCCCAGGCCGGCGGCGCCGAGATCCTCGCTCCCCCCGGCATGGAGGAGCTCTCGCAGCAGTTGCAGGGCCTTTTCGCGAACCTCGGCCAGGCGCGGCGCGTGCGCCGCCGGATGCCGATCCGCGAGGCGATGGCCGCGCTCGCCCAGGAGGAGGCGGGCCGGCTCGTGAACGAGGACGAGATCCGCGTGAAGGCGATGCGGGCGGTCGAGCAGGACGGCATCGTGTTCCTCGACGAGATCGACAAGATCGCGAGCCGCGGCGAGCTCGCCGGCGCCGACGTGTCGCGCCAGGGCGTCCAGCGCGACCTGCTGCCGCTCGTGGAGGGCACCGCCGTCACCACCAAGCACGGCGTGGTCCGCACCGATCACATCCTCTTCATCGCGAGCGGCGCGTTCCATCTCTCGCGCCCGTCGGACCTCATCCCGGAACTGCAGGGGCGACTGCCCATCCGCGTGGAGCTCTCGAGCCTGTCGGTGGAGGACTTCGAGCGCATCCTCACCTCGACGGACGCCTGCCTCACGATGCAATATCGCGCGCTCCTCGCCACCGAGGGCGTCGCGATCGACTTCGCGCCCGAGGCCGTTCGCCGCATCGCCGAGATCGCCTTCTCGGTGAACGAGTCCACCGAGAACATCGGGGCGAGGCGCCTTCATACCGTGATGGAGAAGCTTCTCGAGGACATTTCCTTCGACGCCGGATCCGGCGACCGCGCGATCCGCATCGACGCGGCCTACGTGGACGCGCGTCTCGCCGGGCTCGCGCGGCAAGAGGACCTCGCGCGGTACGTTCTCTAGCGCCGCAAGATTCCGTCACCCCGCCGGCGGCATCCGTCACGATCGCTCCCGCGGCCCCGGCGCACAATCCCGCGTCATGAGGCTCCTCGCCCCGCTCGCGTTCCTGGCCGCCGGTTGCGCCGCCATGCCCGCCATTGCACCGCCCGATTCGCCCGCGACGCTCTCCGCGGCCGAGTCCGCGTTCGCCGCGCAGTCCGTTCGCGAAGGCATGCGGGCCGCCTTTCTTTCCTGGCTCGCTCCCGGCGCGGTCCTCTTTCGCGCCGGTCCCGTCGATGGCCTCGCGGAAATCGCCCGCAACCCCGACCCGCCGATCGTCCTCGACTGGCGCCCGGCGTTCGTCGAGGTTTCGGCCTCGGGCGAGATGGGCCTGTCGACGGGGCCATGGCGCATCCGAAGCAAGGCGGATCCGTCGCGTCCCGAGCGGTACGGCCAATTCGTTTCGGTCTGGAAGCGGCCTCCGGGCGGCCCGTGGCGCGTCTGGGTTGACCTGGGCATTTCCCATCCGGGCCCGGCCCTGTGGGATGCCCCGCTCGAGGCAGGCTTCACGCCGCCGTCTTCCGCCGGGGGCAGCGCGGACAAAGCGGAGGCCGCGTTCGCGCGGATGGCGCGCGCCTCCGGCCATGCGGCCGCCTACGCGGCGTGGGCATCGCCTTCCGTGCGGGTCTACCGCGACGGCAAGGCGCCGTTTCTCGGCCGCGAGGCGGCCCTCGGGTCGCCAGCCGCGCAAGGCGCGGCGCAATGGACGCTCGATCGTCTAGAAACCAGCCAGGCCGGCGACTTCGGATTGGCGATCGGACGCTTCGGCCCGGCTGACGGCGCCAAGGCGGGCGATTTCGTCCGCATTTGGCGCCGGGAGGCCGCCGGCTGGCGGATCGCGCTCGACGTGGTCGACGAGGTCAAGCCGAAATAGGCGACGGGCCGACGGGGATTTCCGTCCGGAACGCGGCCAGTACGCCGTGGCTGGCGAGTTGCTCGAGGAATGCGGGAAGATCCCAGTCGGGCTCGCCGGTGGCCTCCTCCAGGCCCCGGCCCGCTGCCAGCGCCTCGACGAAAGCGGCCTCCCGCGGAGCCAGCGCCACGGCGCGCACCCGTCCCGTCTCACGCCAGACGAGCACCGTGTCCTCTCCCTCAACCCGGTCGGGCGTGCCGTCGCGGTCGGACTGGTTGGCTTCCCAGATCGCGAGGATCGGCCAGGACGATCTCACCACGCTCACGGATGGCCGGAACGCGAAACGCAGGTCGCCCTGGGCCTCGGGCGGGACCCGCGCGAGGGCGTCGAAGTCCAGCGGTTCACCGTCACCGGCCATCGTCGCTTCGTGACAAGCCCAATCGAGACGCGCGACATCCGCGAGCCAGGGCATCGAGGCGGCCGGCGGATAGTGCTCGAGGAACGCCGCGAAGCCGTCCCCGAACCGGTTCAGGTCGCCGGACTGCGGCGGATCGGCGCGGGCGAACCGGCTCGCGGCTTCGTGGAAGTACGCGTCACCCACCAGGCGTACCACCACCGGATGGGCGCCGCGCAGTGCCCCCACGAGATTCGCGGTGACCGCGCGGCCATAGATCGCCAGGCGGCGCACGCCCTCGTCGCCCCCGGGCTCGATGGACGAGGCGATCGCTTCCGGGTCCCCCCCGAGCACCGCCCGCGCGAACGATTCCTGCAGAGCCCGCAGGGCGGCGCTCACGCGGCGCCCCTCGCGCGATCGCCCGCGCGGCGAAGCACGGCTGTCGCCTTGTCGGCCTCCGCGACGAGCACCTCGAGGGGGGGGATGTTCGTGTCCCATTCGACGAGCGTCGGCACCGGCCCCAGCCGGGCGATCGTCTCCTCGTAGAGCGCCCACACGTCGGGAAGCACCCGGGCGCCGTGGCTGTCGACGAGGCCGTCCCCGGTGCGCTCGGGGCCCGCGAGGTGGATCTCCCCGACGCTGGCCGGCTCGATGGCCGCGAGAAAGGCGCGCGCGTCGGTGCCGTGGTTCTCGGCGTTCACGTATGCGTTGTTCACGTCGAGCAGGACGCCGCAGCCGGTGCGCCGCGCCACCTGCGCGACGAACTCGCCCTCCGGAATCGTCGATTCGCGAAAGCGCACGTAGGCCGAGACGTTTTCGACGAGGATCCGCCGGCCGAGGCGTTCCTGGGCCTCGTCCACCCGGGCACAGACGACGCCGAGACTTTCCTCGGAATACGGCAACGGCAGCAGTTCGCCCAGGTTGCGTCCGCCGAGGCGCGACCAGCACAGGTGCTCCGAGACGAGCGCGGGCTCGATGCGCGACACCAGGCGGGCGAGGCGGTCGAGGTGCACGGGATCGAGACCGTCCACGCTGCCGAGGGACAGGGCGACGCCGTGCAGGCTCACCGCGTAATCCGCCCGGAAACGCTCGAGCCAGGCGAGCGCAGGACCGCCGTCGGCGAAGTAGTTCTCGCTGTGCACCTCGAGGAAGGAGACGGCGGGCCGGCTGCCGGCCAGCGCCGCGAAATGGGGCGTGCGCAGGCCGATGCCGGCCTGGCGAGGGTCCGGCGCGCGCAGCGGAAAGCGCGCGGCGCCCAACGCGGGCGCTACTTCTTCGGCGCCGCAGGCGCCTTCAGCTTGCCGCCGAGCTTCTCGCAGGTGCCCTTGGCGACCAGCTTCCATTCGTCGGGCTGGTTGTCCCTCTTGGCGAGGCCGGCGCAGGCGTGGGTGGCGGTGCCGCAGTCGTTCTGGCCCTTCTTCGCGATGCCGTAGCACTTCTCCTTGCCGGCCGGGGCGGCGCCGTCATGGGCCTGGGCGGCGGCCGAGCCCACGCCCAGGGCGATCACGCCGGCAAGGGCGCTGCGAATGAGGTTGCGCTTCGAGTTCATGGGTATCTCCGGGGGTTCGGCGTCGCGCGACTCCTTCCGGCGACGGGCGGCAAATCATAGCATCGCGCCCCCCCCTTTTTCCCGGGGGAGTGGCCGCCTACAATACGCGGGCGGTATCCCTCCCCTCTACGCGCCCGACCCCATGCCCCCGAAAGTCAGTTCCGCCCAGAAAGCCGAAGTGCTCATCGAAGCGCTGCCCTACATCCAGCGCTTCTACGACAAGACGATCGTGGTGAAGTACGGCGGCAACGCGATGACCGACATCGCCCTGCAGGAGGATTTCGCCGAGGACATCGTCCTGCTCAAGCTCATCGGCATGAACGTCGTGGTGGTGCACGGCGCGGGCCCGCAGATCGGCGCGTTGCTGCAGAAGCTCGGCAAGCAGAGCGAGTTCATCCAGGGGATGCGCGTCACCGACGACGAGACGCTCGACGTGGTGGAGATGGTGCTCGGCGGCCTCATCAACCAGGAGATCGTCACGCTCATCAACAAGGCGGGCGGCAAGGCCGTCGGGCTCACGGGCAAGGACGGCCACTTCATCCACGCGCGCAAGCTGAAGATCCCGAGCAAGGAAGACAAGAAGAAGAAGATCGACGTGGGCCTCGTGGGCGAGGTCGTGCGCATCGACCCGGAGATCATCCAGCTCCTCGACGAGCGCGACTTCATCCCCGTCATCGCGCCCATCGGCGCCGACGAGAACGGCACGGCCTACAACATCAACGCGGACGTCGCCGCCGGCAAGCTCGCGATCACGCTGCAGGCCGAAAAGCTCATCCTGCTCACCAACACCACGGGCGTCCTCGACAAGGAAGGCAAGGTCATCACCGGCCTCACCTCCAAGAAGGTGAAGGAGATGATCGACGACGGGACGATCTCGGGCGGCATGCTGCCGAAGGTCGAGTGCGCGCTCGATGCCGTGAAGAGCGGCGTGAAGAGCGCCCACATCATCGACGGGCGCGTCTCGCACGCGCTCCTGCTCGAGGTGCTCACCAGTTCCGGCGTGGGCACGCTGATCCGCGGCGCCGCGGCGAACCGCGCGGACCACCGGTAGACTTTCAAGGCACCCGGCGAGAGGCCCCGCCGCCTTCGCGGGGATCGCCGGCAAGCCGCAGACGGTCGCGGCCGACACGGCCCCGATGGCCGCAGGCCAGGAGGCTCCAGGGCGGCGAGCGACCCTACGCCATCGCCCCGATTCCGGCGATGCCCATCGCCAGGCGCGCGTAGCCGTACGCGAGCCAGCCGACGACGCGCTCGCCGAAGGGCCGGCGCTTCCAGAGCAGGCGAGGCACGGCCTTGGCACCGAGGCGGATTTCCTGGTCGATCGACGCGCGCAGTTCCCGCGCGAACGCGTCGTTCATCACCGCCACGTTGGCCTCCCGCGCCAGGAGCAGGCTGAAGGGATCCAGGTTCGACGAGCCGACCGTCGCCCATCGTCCGTCCACGCACGCGGCCTTGGCGTGCAGCTCGCTGCGATCGTATTCGTAGATCTCGACGCCGTGGTCGAGCAGCGTGCCGTAGAGCACGCGGCTCGCCTGCTGGAAGAGGCGGTGGTCCGACCAGCCCTGCACGACGATCGCCACGCGAACCCCGCGGCCGGCGGCCTCCATGAGCGCGTGGCGCATGCGCCAGCCGGGCATGAAATAGGCACAGGCGATGAAGATCTCGCGCCGGGCGGCCCGGATGCCCTCGAGGTACAGCGCCTCGATGTCGTGGCGGTGGCGGAAGTTGTCGCGATGGACGAAGGCGGCCGTCGTGTCGCCCACGGGACCCGGGTGCACCGGGGGCGGCGCCTGCACGGATTCGCGCTCGCGGCGAGCGAGGGTCGAGACGAGCCACCACAGGCGGTGGACCACCGGGTAGATGTCCGCGAGCAGGGGCCCTTCCACGCGCACCGCATAGTCGTAGCGCGGCCCCTCGCCTTCGTGACCCGTGCGATCGTCGAGGATATTGATGCCGCCGACGAATCCCACCCTGCCGTCGACCAGGGCGATCTTGCGGTGCAGGCGCCGCAGGCGATTGCGGCGCAGGCGCATCCAGCCCCGCTCGGGGCGGAAACGCCGCACGACCACGCCGGCGGCTTCCATGTGCGCGACCAACCGGGCCGGCAGGTCGCGGGAGCCGAAACCGTCGACCAGGAGGCGCACTCGAGCGCCGCGCGCCGCCGCGCGCGAGAGCGCGTGGGCGACGACGCGGCCCGCCTCGTCGTCCTCGAAGATGTAGGTCTCGAGCCGCACGTCCGACATGGCCGAGTCGATGGCCGCGACGAGCGCGGGGAAGAACTCCGCGCCGTTGCGAAGGAGCGTGAGCCGGTTGCCGGCGACGAGATTCACGACCGGGCGCTCCCGTCAGCGTCGCAAGGTGGCGCTGAGCGCCACGTGGTCCGACAGGCGCGACCAGGAGGCTTCCGCGAGCCGTCGCGCGCCCCCCACCTCGAGCCCGCGCACGTAGATGCGGTCGAGGGACAGCAGCGGCAACCGTGCCGGAAAGCTGCGCGCGTGACGCCCGAGTGCGCGGTGGAAGACCTCGGCCATGCCGAGCTCGCGCTCGAGAAGCGCCGTGGCGATGCCTCGCCAGTCGTTGAAGTCGCCCGCCACCACGAGCGGGGCATTCGGCGGCACCGCCGCGACGATGCGATCGCGAAGCCACCCGAGCTGGAAGCGGCGGCTGCGGGCCCACAGGCCGAGGTGCACGTTGATGCAGTGCAGCGGCTCGTCCCAGCCCGGCACGCCGAGTTCGCAATGCAGGAGGCCCCGGCTCTCGAGCGCGTGGTGGGAGATGTCGAGGTTCTCGCTCCTCACGATGGGGTAGCGGCTCACGATGGCATTGCCGTGATGACCGTCCTGGTAGACCGCGTTCATGCCGTAGGCGGTGTGCGCGCCCTCGTGGGCCAGGAACTCGTGCTGCGCGCCGGCCGGCCACGTCTCGTGCTTGTTCGAGTGCCGGTGGTGGATGCCCTGCACTTCCTGGAGGAAGACGACGTCCGGGCTCGAGCGACTGCAGGCGCTCCCGGATCTCGTGCACGACGAGCCGGCGGCCGAGCGCCGAGAATCCCTTGTGGATGTTGTAGGTGACGACGGTGAGCGGACGGCGGGAGCCGGTCATGGTCGCAGGGCGATTCGCGAGGCCTTGTCGGGAAGCATCAGTATCGCCTGCCGGTTGCTCCACGAGAAAACTTCCCCGGCGGCCCGCTCGAAAGGCAGCCAGAGCGAGGCGAGGTGCTCGTCCGGCGCCAGGCGCACCGCGATGCCGGGCGGAACGCACAGGCTGAACACGTGTTCCGTATTGTGGGTGACGCCCGGGGCGTAGCGGTGGCGCCAGACGGCATAGATCTCGTAGACGTTCGTGGCTTCCCAGTCGACCAGGTCGCTTTCCGCGGCGACGATGCCCGTCTCCTCGCCCACCTCGCGCACCGCCGTGCGGCGCAGGCTTTCGCCGGGATCCTGGCTGCCCGTCACGCTCTGCCAGAAGCCGCGCCTGTCGGCGCGCTCGATGAGGAGCACCTCGAGGTCGGGGGTATGCACGACGACGAGGGTGGAGACCGGGACCTTGTGCGGCTTCTCCAAGCGCTAGGTCCGCATGCGGGCGGCGACCGGGCCATCGCCGGCGAACCAGGCGTGCGGCATGTCGCGCGTGCGGTGGCGGGCGACCGGCGTTCCCGCGGCGTCCACCGAGATGAGCCCGACGTCGGCGTCGTAATCGCGGCCCAGGCCCTCGAGCACCGCCTCCATCGCGGTCGCGAGACATTCGCCACGCTCGACGCGCTCCGCGATGGCGCGGGTCGCCAGCGACCGGAGCACGAATTCGCCGGTGCCGGTGGCCGAGGCGGCGACGCGTGCGCAGGCGTAATTGCCCGCGCCGGGCACGGGTGAGTCGCCCACGCGGCCCACCATCTTGAGCGTGACCCCGCCCGTCGAGGTGGCGGCGGCGAGCACGCCGCGCGAATCGACAGCCGCCGCGCCGACGGTTCCGCCCGCGTATTCCGGGTGGTCCTGCAGGAACCGGCGCATCCTGAGCGCGTGCTTGCCGAGCACCTCGTCGAGGCGGTTGCGCTTGTCGAACCAGTCGGCACGCCGCTCGGGGGTGATCGGGTCGTGGTCCGGGAAGCCCATCACGCGCGCGAAGCGCTGGGCGCCGTCACCCGTGAGCATCACGTGGTCCGTCTCCTCCATCACCTTGCGGGCGACGAGGATGGGGTTGCGCGCGCGCTGCAGGCCCGAGACGGCCCCGGCGCGCGCCTCGCGGCTTTCCATGACGCACGCGTCCAGCTCGCAGAAGCCGTCGAAGTTGAGGACGGCGCCGGTACCCGCGTTGTAGATCGGGTTGTCCTCGAGCGCGACCACGGTGGCGCACACCGCGTCGAGGCTGCTGCCGCCGGCCGCGAGGACGCGCCGCCCCGCCTCGACCGCCGCGGTGAGTCCGGCGAGCGCGTCGTCATCGGAACCGGGCCGCCACTTGCCGGCGCCGCCGTGCGCGATGAGGGCGATACCCATCGCCGCCTCAGGCCGCCGGCGCCGTGTTGCGCAGGCGGATGTGCAGCTCGCGAAGCTGCTTCTCCGTGACCGCGCCGGGCGCCTCGACCATGAGATCCTGGCCGCGCTGCGTCTTCGGGAAGGCGATCACGTCGCGGATCTGGTCGACGCCCGACATCATCGCGACCAGGCGGTCGAAGCCGAAGGCGATGCCGCCGTGGGGAGGAGCGCCGTAGGCCAGCGCGTCGAGCAGGAAGCCGAACTTCGCGCGCGCCTCCTCGTCGCCGATGCCGAGCGTCTTGAACTGCTGCGCCTGGATTTCCGCGCGGTGGATCCGCACGGAACCGCCGCCGATCTCCCAGCCGTTGAGGGCGATGTCGTAGGCCTTCGCGAGGACCTTGCCCGGGTCCGTCTCCATGAGCGGGACGTGCTCGTCCTTGGGGCTGGTGAACGGGTGGTGCGCGGCGAGCCAGCGCTTGCCTTCCTCGTCGTACTCGTACGCGGGGAAATCGAGCACCCAGCACGGGCGCCAGGCGCTTTCGGCGTGACCCTTCTCGTGGCCCACCTTGACGCGAAGGGCGCCCATGGCGTCGTTCACGATCTTGCGCCGGTCGGCGCCGAAGAAGATCACGTCGCCGTCCTGGGCCCCGGTGCGCTCCAGGATCGCCGCGAGCTGCTCCGGCTTGAAGAACTTCACGATGGGCGACTGCAGGCCTTCCTCGTTCGGCTTGGTGCGGTCGTTCACGCGGATGTACGCGAGGCCCTTGGCGCCGTAGATGGCCACGAAAGGCGCCAGGTCGTCGAGTTCCTTGCGGGTGAAGGCGGCATTGCCCCCGGGCACGCGAAGCGCGGCGACACGCCCGTCCGGCAGCGCGGCCGCGGCACGGAACACCTTGAAGTCGACTTCCTTCATGAGATCCGTGAGCTCCGTGAGCTCCAGCTTCACGCGCAGGTCCGGCTTGTCGCTGCCGTACTTCGCCATGGCGTCCGCGTAGGCGAGGCGCGGGAACGGCGGCAGGTCGACGTCGAGCACGCGCTTGAACACGTGGCGCACGAGGCCTTCCATGAGGTCCTGGATCTCGAGCTCGGACAGGAACGAGGTCTCGATGTCGACCTGCGTGAACTCCGGCTGCCGGTCGGCGCGAAGGTCCTCGTCGCGGAAGCACTTCACGATCTGGTAGTAGCGGTCGAACCCCGCGACCATGAGCAGCTGCTTGAACAGCTGCGGCGACTGCGGCAGCGCGTAGAACTGGCCGTCGTGGATGCGCGAGGGCACGAGGAACTCGCGCGCGCCCTCGGGCGTGGACTTGTAGAGCACCGGCGTCTCGACGTCGATGAAGCCGTTGTCGTCCAGGTACTCGCGCACGGCGCGAGAGGTCTTGTGGCGCATCCGCATCGCCTTCTGCATGGGCTCGCGGCGCAGGTCGAGGTAGCGGTAGCGCAGGCGCACCTCCTCGGACACGAATTCGTCATCCACCATGAACGGCGGCGTGACCGCCGGGTTGAGGATCTCGAGTTCGTGGGCGAGGACTTCGATCTCGCCGCTCCTGAGGCCCGGGTTCACGGTGCCCTCGGGGCGCCGGCGCACCAGGCCCGTCACGCGCAGGACGAATTCGTTGCGCACGCGGTCGGCGCTCGCGAAGGTCTCCGGCCTGTCCGGGTCGCTCACGACCTGGACGAGGCCTTCGCGGTCGCGAAGGTCGATGAAGATGACGCCCCCGTGGTCGCGGCGTCGGTGCGCCCAGCCAAAGAGGGTCACGGTCTGCCCGAGGAATCGGGCGTCGGTCAATCCGCAGTATTCGGTTCGCATGGTCGTTCCGTCCGGCTCGCCGGCGCCCCCGAGGGGCCGCCGGCATCGTGAAGTTCGGGAGCCGCGCCGGTCTCGCGACCGGGCGGGCGGTGCATCGGGTCCGCGGGGTGCCGCCGCCTACGTTTTCGGCGACGGCATGGGGTTGGGGTCGGTCCCGGAGGGATGCCTCTCGGGCCGCCCCGGCGGGCGTGGCGGCTCGGCCACGCCCATCGAGATGATGTACTTGAGCGCCTGGTCGACGCTCATCTGGAGTTCGATCGTGTCGGTCCTGGGCACGATGAGGAAGAACCCCGCCGTGATGTTCGGCGTGGTGGGCACGAAAACCGACACCTGGTCGAACCCGAGGTGATCCGTGACCTCGTGCTCGGGCGAGCCGGTGACGAGCGCGACCGTCCAGGTTCCCGCATGCGGGTAGCGGATGAGAACCGCGCGGCGGAAAGCCTTGCCGTCCGGCGAGAAGAGCGTGTCGCTGATCTGCTTCACGCCGCCGTATATCGAGCGGACGATCGGGATGCGCCCGAGGAGGCTCTCCCAGAAGAGCAACAGCCGCTTGCCGAAGAAGTTCGCCGCGACGGCGCCCGTGAAGAGCAGGATGGCGAGCGTGAGCACGATGCCCAGCCCCGGCAGGTGGAAGCCGAGCAGCGCGTCGCTGCGGAACTGCGGCGGCACGATGAGCAGCGACTGGTCCATCAGCTCCACGAGAAGCGAAAGGACCCAGATCGTGATCGCGAGCGGAACCCAGACCACCAGGCCCGCGATGAGATAGCGGCGAAGGGTGGCCATCATGCCGGTCTTGCGCCCCGCTTCGCCGCGCGCACCCAAGCGCCGCCTACTGGCAGGCCGGGCAGGCGCCCGTGCCGCAGGCAGGCGCCGCGCTCGCGGTGCCCTCGCCCTTCTTGTCGCCGGCGGGCTTGGCCTCGCCGCCTTCGGCCTTGGCCGCGGGCTTGGCGCCGCCCTTGAAGTCGGTCGCGTACCAGCCGCTTCCCTTCAACTGGAAACCGGCCGCGGTCAGCATCTTGCCGAGCGTGTCCTTGTCGCACTTCGGGCAGTGCGTCTTGGGCGGATCGCTCAGTTTCTGGAGGTACTCCTGCTGGTGCCCGCAGCTGGAGCACCGATACTCGTAGATCGGCATGGGCGCCTTCGGAAATGGGAAAAAAATCTATTTTAACACAAGCACTTGGCGCTTCCAGCGCTCGGATCTCACCCGGCCGTGCGGCGGCGGTTCGCAAAGAGGCCCCCGGCCCCCAGGCACGCCGCCATCGACCAGAAGACCGGCCCCATCCCGAGCGCCGTGCCGATGCCGCCGAAGAAGAGCGGCAGCAACGTGTGGCTCACGTTGAGAACCATGGTGCGAACGCCGAGCGCCTCGCCGAGCCGCCCCTCGGGCGTCGAGTGCTGGATGAGGGAAACGAGGCTCGGCTGCGAGGCCCCGAGACCCAAGCCCAGGAGGAACGCGATGGAAGCGATGAACGGCACCGTGCGTACCATCGGGAAGAGGATGTAGGCCGCGCAGGCGATGAAGAGTGTCGACGTGATGAGCTGCCACTCCGAAAGGCGACGCGCGAGCCACGGCAGCGCGAGGCGGATGGCGAAGGTGGCCGCCGCGAATGAACCCAGGACCGCGCCGATCGTGGAGGCCGAAAGCCCGATGGCCGTGCCGTATATCGGCATCACGAAAACGAAGAGGTCCCACGCCATCGCGAGAACGCCCGTGACCACGAAGACGCGGCGCAATTCGGGCTTGGCGAGAAGCTGCCGGAGCCCGCCGGGGTGCTCGACTTCGGATTCGCCGCGCGGCAGCCTCGGATGGAGCACGGCGATCGCGGCGAGGGGAACGACGGCGATCGCGGCCAGCGTCGCGAAGGCCCACCGGTGCCCCGCGTAGTCGATGACGAGGCCCGAGAGCGTCGGGCCGACGAAGCCCGAGATGGAGAAGCCCAGCGCGAGCCAGCTGAAGTTCACCGCGCGCTCGCCCGGCGGGCTCATCGCGCCCACGGCGTTCTGCACGCCGATGTGGAAGACCATGAACGCGAGGCCGATGACCGTCGCGGCCACGTAGAGCGAGGCGAGGCCCGGCCAGAGGGCTGGAAGCGCGACGCCCGCCACGAGCGCCGCCGAGGCGACGCGCATCGGCAACGCGGTGCCCACCCGGTCGATCATCCGGCCGGAATACACCGACAGGAACATCGGCAGCAGGGAGTAGAGGGACACGATGGCCCCGACCGTGAGCGGCGTCGCGCCGAGGTTCAGGGCGAAGAGCGAGACGGTGACGCGGCTGCCGTTGAACGCCGTGTGCGCGCAGACCGTGAGCGCGATGAGGACGGCGAGGCGCACGGCGGCCCTACGCCCCGGCGGGGCGCGACGCGCCTTGCCGTGTGCTCAAGGACGCGATTCGAGGGCGGCGATTCGCGCCTCGATCGGGGGATGGCTGGAGAAGAGGGCCATGAAGCCCGCCTTGTCGGAGATGCCCGAGGCCGCGAAAGTCTTCGGGAGTTCCCCCGGCTCGAGCCCCCCCAGGCGGCGGAGCGCGGCGACCATGGGACGCGGCGTCCCGAGGTATGCGGCTGCGCCCGCATCGGCGCGGAACTCGCGGTACCTCGAGAACCACATCACGATCATGGTGGCTAGCACGCCGAAGACGATGTCGCAGACGAACACGGTGGCGTAGAAGCCGAACCCCACGCTGCGGTCGTTCTTGAGGATCACCCGGTCGACAAAGTAGCCCACGACGCGCGCGATGAAGAAGACGAACGTGTTCACGACCCCCTGGATGAGCGTGAGCGTGACCATGTCGCCATTGGCCACATGCGCCACCTCGTGTGCGAGCACCGCCTCGACCTCTTCCTTCGTCATCGACTGAAGGAGGCCGGTCGAGACGGCGACGAGCGCGGAATCGCGGAAGGCGCCGGTGGCGAAGGCATTGGGCTCGCCTTCATAGACCGCGACCTCGGGCATGCCGATGCCGGCCTTGTCGGCGAGCCTCTTCACGGTGTTCACGAGCCAGAGTTCGTCGGGCCCCTGCGGCTCAACGATGACATGCGCGCGTGTCGAGAACTTCGCCATGAACTTCGACAGGAACAGCGAGATGAACGAACCCGTGAAGCCCACGAACAAGGAGAGTACGAGCAACCTGCCGAGGTCGAGTCCCTGCTCCGTGATGTAGCGGTTCAGGCCCAGGATGTTCACGAAGAACGACAGGACCAGCATCACGGCGATGTTGGTGGACAGGAACAGGAGAATTCGCTTCACTTCGGGCTCCTCGTCGAAAGGGGGTCGTCTCCGGCAGTGATTCGCATCAGAACGGGATGTCGTCCTCGAAATCGTCGAACTTGGACCCGGCGGGCTTGGCGGCCGCGGGCTTGCCGGCCGGACGGGCCGACTCGCCGCGATCCGGCGCATCGCCCCCGCCGCCGCCCATGCCCTGGCGCGAGCCGAGCATCTGCATGCGGTCGGCGACGATTTCGGTGGTGTACTTGTCGTTGCCGTCCTTGTCCTGCCACTTGCGCGTCTGCAGGCGGCCTTCGACATAGACCTGCGAGCCCTTCTTCAGGTACTCGCCGGCGATCTCGGCGAGCTTGCCGAAGAAGGCCACGCGGTGCCATTCGGTCTTCTCCTGCTTCTCGCCGTTCTTGTCCTTCCAGTTCTCGGTGGTCGCGATGCTGATGTTCGTGATCGCGCCGCCGTCGGGCATGTAGCGCACCTCGGGATCCCGCCCGAGATTGCCAATCAGGATGACTTTGTTGACCGATGCCATGGACCTCTCCCGTTGTCAGGGGTTGATTGCGCGGGGTTCGCGAGGTTCCCCGATATTGTCTTCATGTTCGTGCTCCCCTTCGCGCCCCATCCGGCCCATGGGCCAGGCCGAGACGAACCAGAGGGCCGTGAGGGTGAAGCAGGCTGCAAGCAACGCGCCGGGGCCGACATGCTGCGCGATGGCGCCGCCGGCGGCACCGCCGACGAAAATGCCCAGGAATTGCACGCTCGAGTACACGCCCCCGGCCGCGCCCCGCGCGGCGCCCGGCGCCGCTTTCGAGACGAGCGCAGGCAACTTTGCCTCAAGAACGTTGAACGCGGCGAAAAAGATGACAAGGCCGATCGAGAGAAATGCGAGGCTCCCCAGTCCGGTGGCGGTGACCGCGAGGCCCAAGGCCAGCACGGCGACCGCGCCCAGGAAGACGGCGCGCTCGTGCCCCGCGAATCGGCGCGAGGCGACGAAAGGCAGCATGAAGACGAACCCGGCACCGACGGCGGCCAGGTAGAACGCCGAATGCGACGCCACGGGCAGCCCGGCGCGCACGAGGGCGAGAGGCACCACCACGAAGAGCGCCATGAGGATGGCGTGCAGCGCGAAGATCCCGAGGTAGAGCCGAAGCAGTTCCGGATCGCCCAGGACCGCGGAAAGGGGCACCCGCTCCCGGACGGCCCGTCGGGCCGGCAGCGCGGGCACGGCCCAGGCCACGACCGCGATCGCGACGACGGCCATGGCGGCGGTCGCGGCGAAGATGCCGGGAACCCCGAGGGCATCCTTGAGGGCGGGCGCGACCATGAACGAGGCCGCGATGACCACGCCGATGGTCGAGCCGATGATCGCCATCGCCTTCGTGCGCTGGCTGGGGCGGGTGAGGTCGGCGGTCATGGCGATGGCGACCCCGGAGATCGCGCCGGCGCCCTGGATCGTGCGGCCGAGGATGAGCGCCCAGGGCGCCTCGGCGACGGCGCACACGACGCTGCCCGCGGCGAAGACCAGGAGGCCGAAGACCATCACGGGCTTCCTGCCCAACCGGTCCGAGGCCCATCCGAAGGGGATCTGCAACAGGGCCTGGGTGAGTCCGTACGCGCCAAGGGCAATGCCCACCAGCGTGAGGTTCCAGCCCGGCAACGCCTCGGCGTAGAGGGCGAATACCGGCAGGATGATGAAGAGCCCGAAAAGGCGCAGCCCGAAGATCGAGGCGAGCGCGAGGCTCGCCCGCAATTCGAGGGCGCTCATGCGGGCCGGGGAAGGGGCCACTTGGGGGGATTCGAACGGGATGGAACGCTGCGGTATATTAGCAGATTGCCCTTTGCGTCCCTGACCCGCGCCGGCCCTCGCCGCGGGGGGGCGCGGGCCCAGCCGAGAAGGACGCGACACCCCGGGCATGGACCAGATTCGAATCCGCGGCGCGCGCACGCACAACCTCAAGAACGTCCACCTGGACATCCCCCGCGAGCGGCTCGTCGTGATCACGGGCCTGTCCGGCTCCGGAAAGTCGTCCCTGGCGTTCGACACGCTCTATGCCGAAGGGCAACGACGGTACGTCGAGTCGCTCTCCGCCTATGCCCGGCAGTTCCTGCAACTGATGGAGAAGCCGGACGTCGACCTGATCGAGGGGCTCTCACCCGCGATCTCCATCGAGCAGAAGGCCACCTCGCACAACCCGCGCTCGACCGTCGGCACGGTCACGGAGATCCACGACTACCTGCGCCTGCTCTTCGCGCGGGTGGGCGACCCGCATTGCCCGGAACACGATCTGGCGCTCGCCGCGCAGAGCGTCTCCCAGATGGTCGACCATGTCCTCGCGCTGCCCGAAGGCACGCGCGTGGTCATCCTCGCCCCCCTCGTGGTGGGCAGGAAGGGCGAGCAGGCCGAGCTCTTCGAGGAACTGCGCTCGCAGGGCTTCGTGCGCCTTCGCATCAACGGCAAGGTGCACGAGATCGACCAGCTGCCCAAGCTCGAGCGAAACCGCAAGCACACGGTCGAGATCGTGGTGGACCGCATCAAGGTCTCGGCCGACGCCAAGCAGCGCCTGGCCGAATCGTTCGAGACGGCGCTGCGCCACGCGGAGGGCCGCGCCATCGCTCTCGAGATGGATTCGGGCCACGAGCACCTCTTTTCGGCGAAATTCGCCTGCCCGCTCTGCAGCTACTCGCTGGCGGAACTCGAACCGCGGCTCTTCTCCTTCAACAACCCGATGGGCGCCTGCCCCAAGTGCGACGGCCTCGGGCAGGTCACCTTCTTCGACCCGCGGCGCGTGGTGGCCTTCCCTCACCTGTCGCTCGCGGGCGGCGCGATCCGCGGCTGGGACCGGCGCAACCAGTTCTACTTCTCGATGATGGCCTCGCTCGCCCAGCACTACGGGTTCGACATCGACGTGCCCTTCGAGAACCTGCCCGAGCGGGTGCAACAGGCCGTGCTCGAGGGCTCCGGCGAGGAGAAGATCGCCTTCCGCTACCCCGGCGAGCGCGGCAAGAGCGCGGTGAAGGAACACCCCTTCGAGGGGATCGTGCCGAACCAGGAGCGGCGCTACCGGGAGACGGACTCGGTCGCGGTCAAGGAGGAACTCGCGAAGTACCTCAACACGCGCGAATGTCCGGACTGCGCGGGTTCGCGCCTGCGTCTCGAGGCCCGCAGCGTCCGCGTGGCGGGACGCTCGATCCACGACGTCTCGACCATGCCGCTCAAGGACGCGCAACCTTTCTTCGAGCACCTGAAGCTTCCCGGCAACCGCCAGGCCATCGCCGAGAAGATCCTGCGCGAGATCGCGAACCGCATCCAGTTCCTGAACAACGTCGGCCTGGACTACCTGTCGCTCACGCGTTCGGCGGATACCCTTTCCGGGGGGGAGGCCCAGCGCATCCGGCTCGCGAGCCAGATCGGATCGGGGCTCACCGGCGTCATGTACGTGCTCGACGAGCCATCGATCGGCTTGCACCAGCGCGACAACGCGCGACTCATCGACACGCTGAAGAGCCTGCGCGACCTGGGCAACTCCGTGATCGTCGTCGAGCATGACGAGGAGGCGATTCACGCCGCCGACCACGTGGTGGACATGGGTCCGGGCGCGGGCGTGCACGGCGGGGAGATCGTCGCGCAGGGCACGCCCAGCGAGATCGAACGCAACCCCGCCTCGCTGACGGGCCAGTACCTGTCCGGGCGTCGCGCCATCGCGCTGCCGGCGCGCCGGCACGCGCCCGATCGCCGACGGCAGCTTCGCATCGCGGGGGCGAGCGGCAACAACCTCAAGGACGTCACGGTCGACATCCCCGTGGGCCTGTTCGTGTGCGTGACGGGCGTGTCGGGCTCCGGCAAGTCCACGCTCATCAACGACACGCTCTACGCGGCGGCGGCGCGGCATCTCTACGGCTCGTCGACGGAACCGGCGTCGCACGAGGCAATCGAGGGTCTGGATCTCTTCGACAAGGTGATCAACGTCGACCAGAGCCCCATCGGCCGCACGCCGCGCTCCAACCCGGCCACCTACACCGGGCTCTTCACGCCCATCCGCGACCTATTCGCCGGCACGGCCGAATCGCGCGCCCGGGGCTACGGCCCGGGCCGCTTCTCGTTCAACGTGAAGGGCGGCCGGTGCGAATCCTGCCAGGGCGACGGCGTCATCAAGGTCGAGATGCACTTCCTTCCCGACGTGTACGTGCCCTGCGACGTCTGCCACGGCCGGCGCTACAACCGCGAGACCCTCGAGGTCGCCTACCGCGGCCGGAACGTGAGCGAGGTGCTCGACATGACGGTGGAGGCTGCGCTCGAGTTGTTCGCCGCCGTTCCCGCCATCGCGCGAAAGCTCCAGACGCTCATGGAGGTGGGGCTCGGCTACGTCCGGCTCGGCCAGAGCGCCACCACGCTTTCGGGCGGCGAGGCGCAGCGCGTGAAGCTCGCGCTGGAGTTGTCCAAGCGCGACACCGGCCGCACGCTCTTCATCCTCGACGAACCCACCACTGGCCTTCACTTCCACGACATCGACATGCTTCTTCGCGTCCTGCACCGGCTCAGGGATCACGGCAACACGGTCGTCGTGATCGAGCACAACCTCGATGTCATCAAGACGGCCGACTGGGTGATCGACCTGGGGCCCGAGGGCGGCGATGGCGGGGGCACGATCATCGGGCAGGGAACGCCCGAGGACATCGTCGCCACGCGCGCGAGCTTCACCGGCCGCTTCCTCGCACCCGTGCTCGGGCCCGCGGGACGCCGCTCGGTGGTGGCGCAATGAGCCCGCGCGAACTGCTTCTCGGGTGCCTGCGTGCGGCGATCGCCGAGGCCGACCCGCGCGTCATCGTGCCGGCCCACCTGCCCAGCCCTCCCCGGGGGCGCACGCTGGTCGTCGGAGCGGGCAAGGCAGGCGCCTCGATGGCTGCGGCCGTCGAGGCTCACTGGCCTGCGGACGCGCCCCTCGAGGGCGTGGTCATCACCCGGCACGGCCACGGCGTTCCGACCCGGCGAATTCGCGTGGTGGAAGCCGGCCATCCCGTGCCCGACGAGGCCGGTGAGCGGGCGGCCGCCGAAATCCTGGCGCTTGCCGGCGGACTCGGCGAGGACGACCTCCTGCTCGTGCTCGTATCCGGCGGCGGTTCCGCCCTCCTGTCGTTGCCGGTCGAGGGCGTCACCATGGCCGACCTGAAGGCGCTCACGCGCGCCCTGCTCGCCTCCGGAGCGCCGATCCAGGACATGAACACGCTGCGCAAGCACCTGTCGCGCATCCAGGGCGGGCGACTCGCGCTCGCCTGCCGTGCCCCGGTGCTGGCACTCGTGATTTCCGACGTGACGGGCGACGATCCGACGCACATCGCCTCGGGCCCGTGCTCGCCCGATCCCACGACATTCCGCGATTGCCTCGACATCGTGGCGAGATTCGGCGTCGAGCCGCCGGCCAGCGTCGCGGACCATCTCGCGCGGGGCGCCCGGGGCGAGATCCCGGAATCGGCGAAGCCCGGAGACCCCGGATTCGATCGCACGGAGGTCCGCGTCATCGCCACGGCCCGTCGCAGCCTGCAGGCCGCATCGGACTTCCTCGCGAAGCACGGCGTGAAGGCGTTGGTGCTCGGCGACAGCGTCACCGGCGAATCGCGCGACGTCGCGGGCGTGCACGCCTCCATCGCGCGGGAAATCCGCCAGAACGGCCATCCCTGGCCCGCACCGGCGGCCATCGTCTCCGGCGGCGAGACCACGGTCACGATCCGGGGCGGGGGCAAGGGCGGGCGCTGCAGCGAATTCCTGCTCTCGCTCGCCATCGACCTGGATGGCCTGCCGGGCACCTGGGCGCTCGCGGCCGACACCGACGGTATCGACGGGGCGGAGACGAATGCCGGGGCGATCGCGACGCCCGACACGATCGAGCGCGCACGCGCGCTTGGCATGGAACCGAAGTCGCGCCTCGCCGACAACGACGGTTTCGGCTTCTTCTCGCCGCTGGGCGACCTGGTGAACACCGGCCCCACCCTCACCAACGTGAACGATTTCCGGGTGATCCTCGTGCTGTAGGTCCCCCCCGTGCAACCATGAAAAAAGCCGGCCCGCGGGCCGGCTTTTCTTCGCGGTTCGACGCGCGATCAGGCGGCCTTGGCGTCGCCTTCCTTCGCGTCGGCGGGTTCGGGACGGTCCATCAGCTCGACCAGCGCCATGGGCGCGTTGTCGCCCAGGCGAAAGCCCCACTTGAGGATTCGCAGGTAGCCGCCGTTGCGGTTCTTGTAGCGCGGACCGAGCTCGTCGAAGAGCTTCACGACCATGTCGCGGTCGCGAAGGCGGTTGAACGCGAGGCGCTTGTTGGCGAGCGTCGGGTTCTTGCCCAGCGTGATGATGGGCTCGGCGACACGGCGAAGTTCCTTCGCCTTCGGCAGCGTCGTGCGGATGGCCTCGTGCTTGAGCAGCGAGACCGTCATGTTGCGCAGCATCGCGAGGCGATGGCTGCTCGTCTTGTTGAGCTTTCGAAGCCCGTGGCGGTGACGCATGGTTCAGTTCCTTGTCGGTCTCTTGGCCGGGTCGGCCTTGTTGTTGTTATGGGGTTGGAAAAAAAGCCTACTTCGTCAGGCCGGCGACCGGCCAGTTCTCGAGCTTCATGCCCAGGGTCAGGCCCTTGGACGCGAGCACTTCCTTGATCTCGTTGAGCGACTTGCGGCCGAGGTTCGGCGTCTTGAGCAGCTCGTTCTCGGTGCGCTGGATGAGATCGCCGATGTAGTAGATGTTCTCGGCCTTCAGGCAGTTGGCCGAGCGCACCGTGAGCTCGAGGTCGTCGACCGGCTGCAGCAGGATCGGATCGACCTGCGGCTGCGCGCTCTCGATCCGCTCCTCGCTGGTGGACTGGAGCGAGGCGAAGACCGACAGCTGGTCGACCAGGACGCTCGCCGCGTAGCGGACGGCTTCCTCGGGCTCGATCACGCCATTGGTCTCGATGTCGATCACGAGCCGATCGAGGTCGGTGCGCTGCTCGACGCGGGCGCTCTCGACCTGGTAGCTCACGCGGCGGATCGGGCTGAACGAGGCATCCAGCAGGATGGATCCGATGGAGCGGGTGTCGTCGGCGCGGCGGGCGGTGGCCGGCACGTAGCCGCGGCCCTTCTCGACCTTCACCGTCATCTCGAGCTTGCCGCCCTGCGTGATGTGGGCGATCACGTGGTCGGGGTTGATGATCTCGATGTCGTGGGTGCCCTCGATGTCCGCGGCCGTGACCGGCCCGGGGACGGCCTTCTTGAGCTTGAGGCTCACCTCGGCGCGGCCGTGGAGCTTCATCACGATGCCCTTGAGGTTGAGCAGCACGTCGACGACGTCTTCCTGCACGCCTTCGATGGTCGAGTACTCGTGCAGGACGCCCGCGATCTTGACCTCGGTCGCGGCATAGCCGGGCATCGAGGAAAGGAGGATGCGGCGAAGCGCGTTGCCGAGCGTGTGGCCGTAACCGCGCTCGAAGGGCTCCATGACCACCTTCGCGTGCGTCGGGGACAGGTTCTGCACGTCGATGATGCGGGGCTTCAGGAAATTCGTGGCGTTGCTTTGCATGCGGGAGGCCTCTGCCAGATTCGGTTGAGGGAGCGAGTGTTCTCGACAGTGACTACTTCGAGTAAAGCTCGACCACCAGCTGTTCGTTCACGTCGGAGTAGAGCTCCGAGCGATCGGGCACGCTCTTGAACACGCCCTTGAAGTTCTTCGGGTCCACCTCGACCCAGCCCGGGAAGCCGTTGGCCTCCGCGAGATCCAGCGAGCTCTTGATGCGAAGCTGGGCCCGGGACTTCTCGCGCACCGTCACGATGTCGGAGGCGCGAAGCAGGTAGGACGGGATGTTCACGGGCTTGCCGTTCACCTCGATCGCCTTGTGCGAGACGAGCTGGCGCGCTTCGGCGCGCGTGGAGGCGAAGCCCATGCGGTAGACGACGTTGTCCAGGCGGCTTTCGAGCAGCTGGAGCAGCACCTCGCCCGTGGCGCCCTTCTTCTGGGCGGCCTTGTCGAAGTAGTTGCGGAACTGGCGCTCGAGCACGCCGTAGATGCGGCGGATCTTCTGCTTCTCGCGCAGCTGGTGTCCGTATTCGGACACGCGCGTCATCTTCGCGCCGTGCTGGCCGGGGCGGACGTCGAGCTTGCATTTCGTGTCGAGGCCGCGGCGGGCGCTCTTCAGGAACAGGTCGGTGCCCTCGCGACGGGCGAGCTTGCACTTGGGGCCGGTATAGCGTGCCATGGTGTTATTCCTGTGTCTTCTCGTTCGTGCGCGCCGTTACATCCGGCGGCGCTTCGGCGGACGGCAGCCGTTGTGCGGCACCGGCGTCACGTCGGCGATCGAAAGGATCTTGAGGCCGAGCGCGTTCAACGCGCGCACGGCGGATTCGCGCCCGGGGCCGGGGCCCTTGATGCGCACTTCGAGGTTCTTCACGCCGCATTCCATCGCGGCGCGGCCGGCGGCCTCCGCCGCGACCTGGGCCGCGAAAGGCGTCGACTTGCGCGAGCCCTTGAAGCCCGCGCCGCCGGAGGTGGCCCAGGAAAGGGCGTTGCCCTGGCGATCCGTGATCGTCACGATGGTGTTGTTGAAGGAGGCGTGAACGTGGGCGATGCCCTCGGACACGTTCTTCTTGACCTTCTTGCGGACGCGCGTGGCGGCGGGTTTGGCCATTCTGTGGTTTCCTCGATTCGTCTAGGCGGTTCAGGCCGACTTGGACAGGCGGACGGCCTTGCGCGGGCCCTTGCGGGTACGCGCATTGGTGCGGGTGCGCTGGCCGCGCACGGGCAGGCCCTTCTTGTGGCGCATCCCGCGGTAGCAGCCCAGGTCCATGAGGCGCTTGATGTTCATCGACGTCTCGCGGCGAAGGTCGCCCTCGACGCTGAAGCGGCCGATCTGCTCGCGCAGCTTGTCCATCTCGCCGTCGGTCAGGTCCTTGATCTTCGCGGAGTGCTTCACCCCCGCGGCATCGCAGATCGAGCGGGCGCGGGCGCGGCCGATGCCGTAGATCGCGGTGAGCGCGATCGAGGCGTGCTGGTGGTTCGGGATGTTGATGCCGGCAATACGGGCCATGGTCAGTCCTTAATTCTCGTGTGTCCTGGCGGGCGGCGGGGATCAGCCCTGGCGCTGCTTGTGGCGCGGGTCCGCGCAGATCACGCGCACCACGCCCTTGCGCCGCACGATCTTGCACTTGCGGCAGATCTTCTTGACAGAAGCTTGCACTCGCATCGTCTTTCTCCTTACTTGGCGCGGAAAGTGATCCGCGCCTTCGTCAAGTCGTACGGGGTCAGCTCGACGGTCACCTTGTCGCCCGGCAGGATCCGGATGTAGTGCATCCGCATCTTCCCGGAGATGTGGCCGAGCACTACGTGGCCGTTTTCCAGCTTCACCCGGAACATCGCATTGGGGAGGGTCTCGACGACTTCCCCCTGCATCTGGATGGTTTCTTCCTTTGCCATGTCTCGCGGGCCCCTTATCGCACCGGGAAGCCCGAGCCCTTGAAGTTCGCCTTCTTGAGCAGGCTTTCGTACTGGTGGGACATGAGGTAAGCCTGCAGCTGGGACATGAAGTCCATCGTCACCACCACCACGATCAGGAGCGAGGTGCCGCCGAAGTAGAACGGCACGTTGTACTGCGTGTGGAGGAACTCGGGCAGCAGGCAGACCAGCGTGATGTAGATCGCACCGACCAGCGTGAGCCGGGTGATGACCTTGTCGATGTAACGGGCCGTCTGTTCTCCGGGGCGGATGCCGGGAACGAAAGCGCCACTCTTCTTGAGGTTGTCCGCCGTCTCCTTCGAGTTGAAGACGAGCGCCGTATAGAAGAAGCAGAAAAAGATGATGGCCGAGGCGTAGAGGACGATGTAGAGCGTCTGCCCGGGCGAGAGCGCCGCGGAGAGGTCCTTGAGCCAGGTCATCTGCTCGTTGGTGCCGAACCAGCTCGCCATGGTCGCCGGGAACAGGATGATCGACGAGGCGAAGATGGGCGGGATCACGCCGGACATGTTGAGCTTGAGCGGCAGGAACGAGCTCTGGCCGCCGTAGAGCTTGTTGCCCACCTGGCGCTTGGCGTAGTTCACCAGGATGCGGCGCTGGCCCTTCTCGACGAAAACGACCGCGTAGGTGACACCGACCACGAGCGCGAAGATGATCAGCGCGATGAAGATCGTCATGGCGCCGGTGCGCACGAGCTCGAGTGTTCCGCCGATCGCGGATGGCAGCCCCGCGACGATGCCCGCGAAGATGATCATCGAGATCCCGTTGCCCAAGCCGCGCTCCGTGATCTGCTCGCCCAGCCACATGAGGAACATCGTGCCCGTCATGAGGGTGATGACCGTCACCAGGCGGAACATGAGGCCCGGGTCGATCACCAGGCCCGGCTGCGCCTCGAGGGCCACCGAGATACCGAGCGCCTGGAAGGCGGCCAGGATCACGGTGCCGTAGCGCGTGTACTGCGTGATTTTGCGGCGACCGGCCTCGCCTTCCTTCTTGAGGGCCTCGAGTTGCGGCGAGACCACCGTGAGCAGCTGCATGATGATCGACGCCGAGATGTACGGCATGATGCCCAGGGCGAAGATCGAGAAGCGCGACAGGGCACCGCCCGAGAACATGTTGAACATGTCCAGGATGCCGCCCTTGGTCTGCTGGAAGAGCTTCGCGAGCTCGGCCGGATCGATGCCCGGCACCGGAATGAACGTCCCGACGCGGTAGACGACCAGCGCGCCCACGAGGAACCACAGCCGGCGCTTGAGGTCGCCGAGCTTTCCGAGGGTCGCGAGTGGGTTGGCCGACAAGATTCTCTATCCCTTGGCTGCGTTCAGGCGACCGAGCCGCCGGCCGCCTCGATGGCCGCCTTCGCGCCCTTCGTGGCGACGACGCCCTGCACCTTGTAGGCCTTGTCGGCCGTGCCGGTGAGGATGATCTTCGCGCGGGCGGCCGCGTCGGGCACCAGGCCCGCCTTCTTGAGGCTGGCGAGATCGATGGTGTCGCCCTCGACGCGCGCGAGATCGCCCAGGCGGACCTGGGAGGCCTTCACGATGGTGACGGCGACGAAGCCGCGCTTGGGCAGGCGCCGCTGGAGCGGCATCTGGCCGCCCTCGAAGCCCACCTTGTGGTAACCGCCGGCGCGCGATTTCTGGCCCTTGTGGCCACGGCCCGCGGTCTTGCCGAGGCCCGAACCGATGCCGCGGCCGACGCGGCGGCGGTTCTTCTTGGAGCCCGGGGCGGGCTTGAGCGTGTTCAGTTCCATGGCTAGCCCTCGACTTTCACGAGATAGGGCACCTTGTTGATCATGCCCCGGATGGACGGCGTGTCCTCGAGTTCCACCGTATGGCGGATGCGGCGAAGGCCGAGGCCGCGAACGGAGGCCTTGTGCTCGCTCAGCGCGCCGCGCAGGCCCTTGACCTGCGTGACCTTGATTTTCTTGGGAGAAGTCATCTTGGGGTCTTTCCTCAGCCGACGATCTCTTCGACCTTCTTGCCGCGCTTGGCCGCGATCTCGGACGGGCGGTGCTGCTGCAGCAGGCCGTCCAGCGTGGCGCGCACGACGTTGTAGGGGTTGGTGGAGCCGTGGCATTTCGCGGAGATGTTCGTGACGCCCATCACCTCGAATACCGCGCGCATGGCACCGCCCGCCTTGATGCCGTTGCCTTCGGCGGCCGGTTGCATGAAGACGCGCGTGGCACCGTGCTGGCCCAGCACTTCGTGGTTGATGGTGCCGCTCTTGAGGGGCACCTTGACCATGTTTCGGCGCGCCTGCTCCATGGCCTTCTGGACGGCGACAGGCACTTCACGGGCCTTGCCCTTGCCCATGCCGATGGAGCCGTCGCCGTCTCCCACCACCGTGAGCGCGGCGAAGCCGAGGATCCGGCCACCCTTCACGACCTTCGTGACCCGGTTCACCGAGATCATCTTCTCCCGGAGACCGTCGCTGCGCTCGTCGTTGTTATGTTCGAATTTCGCCATGTCTTTTTCCTGGTCCTGGATAGCCGGCCGGTCAGAACTTCAGACCGCCCTCGCGGGCCGCCTCGGCGAGCGCCTTCACGCGCCCGTGGTAGCTGAAACCTGCGCGGTCGAACGCCACCTCGGTGACGCCGGCGGCCTTCGCCTTCTCGGCGATCCGCTTGCCCACGAGCGCCGCGGCGGCGGTGTCGCCACCCTTCGGGTGCTGGGCCCGCACTTCCTTCTCGAGCGTCGAGGCGGAAGCGAGCACCTTGGCCCCGTCGGCCGCGATCACCTGGGCGTAGATGTGCAGGTTCGTGCGATGCACCGTGAGGCGCACCGCTTCCTGGCGGTGGATGCGCGCGCGCGTCTTGGCGGCGCGGCGCTTGCGGGAAATCTTCTTGTCGATCATGATGGGGTTCTCCGTAGCTTCGCCCGAGCCCGTTACTTCTTCTTCGTTTCCTTGATGACGACGGTCTCGTCGGCGTAGCGCACGCCCTTGCCCTTGTAGGGCTCGGGCGACTTGTACGCGCGGATCTCGGCGGCGACCTGGCCGACCTTCTGGCGATCCACGCCCTTGATGAGGATTTCGGTCGGCGTCGGCGTCTCCGCCTTCACGCCCTCGGGAAGCACGTGCACGACCGGGTGCGAGAAGCCGAGCGCGAGGTTGAGCTTGTTGCCCTGCGCCTGCGCCTTGTAGCCGACGCCCACGAGCGTGAGCTTCTTCTCGAAGCCCTGCTTCACGCCCTGCACCATGTTCGCGACGAGCGCGCGCATCGTGCCGGACATGGCATTCGCCTGGATCGAGCCGCTGGCGGGCTCGAACGTGATCTTGCCTTCGGCGACCTTCACGATCACGTCGGCGCTGGCCTTCTGCTTGAGGGTGCCGAGCGGGCCCTTCACGAGGATCTCGGCGGCGCTCACGGCCACCTCGACCTTGTCGGGTACCACCACGGGGTTCTTGCCGATACGGGACATGGCGGGCCTCTCCTTACACCACGATGCAGAGGACTTCGCCGCCCACGCCCGTTTCGCGGGCGCGCCGGTCGGTCATCACGCCGCGGGAGGTGGAGACGATCGCGATACCCAGGCCGTTCATCACGCGCGGGATGTCGTCGCGTCCCTTGTAGATGCGAAGGCCGGGGCGCGAGACGCGCTCGATCTTCTCGATCACGGGCTTGCCCGCGTAGTACTTCAGGCCGACCTCGAGGACGTCCTTGCCGTCCACGCTGCGATTCGCGAAATCCTCGATGTAGCCTTCGTCCTTCAGGACCTTGGCGATCGCGGTCTTCACCTTCGACGCGGGAATCGCAACGCTCACCTTCTCGGTGGCCTGGGCGTTGCGGATCCGGGTCAGCATGTCCGCAATGGGATCACTCATGCTCATGGATGGGCTCCTACCAGCTCGCCTTGGTCATGCCGGGAATCTCGCCGCGCATCGCGATCTCACGGATCTTGTTGCGCGCGAGGCCGAATTTGCGGAACGTCCCGCGGGGGCGGCCGGTGATCGCGCACCGGTTGCGCAGCCGCACGGGGGAGGAATCGCGGGGCAGGGCCTGGAACTTCGCCCGGGCCTCGTCGCGCGCCTCGTCGGTCGCCTTGGGGTCCTTCAGGATGGCGAGAAGTTGCGCGCGCTTCTGGGCGTACTTCTTCACGACGGCGCGGCGCTTCGCGTCGCGGTTGATGAGTGCGAGCTTGGCCATTACGCCCTCTCAGTTCTGAAGGGGAAGCGGAAGGCGGCGAGGAGGGCCTTCGCCTCCGCATCCGTCTTCGCGGTCGTGGTGATGCAGATGTTCATCCCGCGGAGCGCGTCGACCTTGTCGTACTCGATCTCGGGGAAGATGATCTGTTCCTTGACGCCCATGCTGTAGCCGCCGCGGCCGTCGAACGCCCGGCCGCTCACGCCACGGAAGTCGCGCACGCGCGGCAGCGCGATCGTGACCAGGCGATCGAGGAATTCGTACATGCGGTGCGAGCGCAGGGTCACCATGCAACCGATGGGGTAGCCCTCGCGGATCTTGAAATGCGCGATCGACTTGCGGCTCTTGGTGATGACCGGCTTCTGGCCGGCGATCTTCACCATGTCGCCCGATGCGTTCTCCAGGATCTTCTTGTCGGCCACAGCCTCGCCCACGCCCATGTTGAGCGTGATCTTGGTGATGCGCGGAACCTGCATCACCGTCTTGTAGCCGAACTGCTTCATGAGTGCCGGCACCACCGTCTCGCGGTAGAGCGTCTGCAGGCGCGCGGGCTGCGTGGGCGCCTGCTGCTTGCCGGCTTTCTGTTCTTTGGCCTTTGCCATGGATGGTCTCTCCCGGTCTCTTTAGGCGTCGGCGACTTCGCCGTTCGACTTGAAGAAGCGGACCTTGCGGCCGTCGTCGAGCGTGCGGATGCCCACGCGATCGCCCTTGCCCGTCGCCGGGTTGAAGAGGGCCACGTTGGAGGTGTTGATCGGCATTTCCTTGTCGACGATGCCGCCCGTCTGGCCCTTGATCGGGTTCGGGCGGGTGTGCCGCTTGACGCGGTTCACGCCCTCGACCACGACCTTGCCCGTGGCGAGCACCCGCAGCACGAGGCCGCGCTTGCCCTTGTCCTTGCCGGTGGTGACGACCACCTGGTCGCCCTTTCGGATCTTTTCCATTGCCTGGGCTCCTACAGCACTTCCGGCGCGAGCGAGACGATCTTCATGAACCGCTCGTTGCGCAGTTCGCGCGTGACCGGTCCGAAGATGCGGGTGCCGATCGGCTCGAGCTTGGGGTTGAGGAGCACCGCGGCGTTCGTGTCGAACTTGATGAGCGAGCCGTCCGGGCGGCGAACGCCCTTGGCGGTGCGCACCACGACGGCGCTGTAGACCTCGCCCTTCTTGACACGGCCACGCGGGGCCGCCGACTTGATGCTGACCTTGATGATGTCCCCGATGCCCGCATAGCGGCGCTTGGAGCCGCCGAGCACCTTGATACACATCACCGAGCGCGCGCCGGTGTTGTCGGCGACGTCGAGAATCGACTGCATCTGAATCATTTTTCTCTCTCCAACTTAACCCGGCGACCTCCCGCGGATGGGGAGAGCGTCCGGCCAGTCTTGGATCCGTCTTCCGCCGGGCGCGCCCCCTGTCGGGGCCGTGGCCGGCTGGCGTGAAGTGTTTCTGGGCCCGGGCGCTTCAAGACTCGCGTCGGCTTCGGCTGACGCCTCGGGCTGCCCCCGGGTCCCCCCGGGGTTTCGTGCAGACTTTCGGCCGACGAAGCCGCGGCCGAAAGCGTGAAAAGTCGTCCATTATGGCAGCTTTTGGCTGCCCTTGCAAGACTACTCGACGCGGGCCCGTTCGACGAGCTTGGCGACCTTCCAGGCCTTGGTCTTCGAGATCGGGCGGCACTCCTCGATCACCACGGTGTCGCCCATCTTCGCGTCGTTGCCCTCGTTGTGGGCGTGGTACTTCCTCGTGCGGCGCACGACCTTCCCGATGATCGGGTGCATCATCTGGCGCTCGACGAGGACCGTGACGGTCTTCTCCATCTTGTCGCTCACGACCTTGCCGGTGAGCTGGCGGTGGTTCTTCGCGGTCTGGCTCATTGCTTGCTCGCTTTCGACTTCTCGTTGAGCACGGTGTGCACGCGCGCGATCTCGCGCTTCACGCGCTGGATCTCGCTGTTCTTCGTGAGGCTCTGGGTGGCGAGCTGCATGCGCAGGCCGAACTGGGCCTTCCTCAGCTCGAGCAGCTCCTTCTGGAGCTCGTCCACGCTCTTGGCACGGAGTTCAATGGGTTTCATGTCCTGTCCCTCAACCGATATGACGATGCACGAAGGTCGTGCGGATCGGCAGCTTGGCGGCCGCAAGGGCGAACGCTTCGCGGGCCAGGGCCTCCTCGACGCCGTCCATCTCGTAGAGCACCTTGCCCGGCACGATCTCGGCCACGAAGTACTCCGGCGAGCCCTTGCCGTTGCCCATGCGGACCTCGGCCGGCTTCTTGGAGATCGGCTTGTCGGGGAAGATGCGGATCCAGATCCGCCCGCCGCGCTTGATGTGGCGGGTCATGGCGCGACGCGCGGCCTCGATCTGGCGGGCGGTGAGCCGGCCGCGACCGATGGCTTTCAGGCCGAACTCGCCGAAGGCGACCTTGGCGCCGCTCGTCGCGACGCCCTTGTTGCGGCCCTTCTGTTCCTTGCGGTACTTCCTTCTAGCTGGCTGCAGCATGTTTCACCCCCGGTTTCCTGGTCTTCTTCTCGGCCTCGGGCGTCGCGACGGCGGGCTGCTCGCCCTTGCCGAGGATTTCGCCCTTGAAGACGAGCACCTGAACGCCGATCGTGCCGTAGGTCGTGCGCGCCTCGGAGAATCCGTACTCGATGTCGGCGCGAAGCGTGTGCAGGGGCACCCGGCCTTCGCGATACCACTCGGTGCGCGCGATCTCGGCGCCGTTCAGGCGACCGGCGCTCGTGATCTTGATGCCCTGGGCGCCGAGGCGCATGGCGTTCTGCATCGCGCGTTTCATGGCGCGGCGGAACATCACGCGCTTTTCGAGCTGGCCCGTGATCGAGTCCGCGATGAGTTGCGCGTCGAGCTCGGGCTTGCGGATCTCCTCGATGTTCACGTGGACCGGCACGCCCATGAGCTTCTGGAGCACGCCGCGCAGGCCCTCGATGTCCTCGCCCTTCTTGCCGATCACCACGCCCGGACGGGCCGAGTAGATCGTGATTCGCGCGTTCTTGGCGGGGCGCTCGATCACGACGCGACCGACCGCGGCATGCGAGAGCTTCTTCTTCAGGTACTCACGGACCCGGATGTCCTCGGCGAGCATGCCGGGGAAGTTCTTCGAGTTCGCGTACCACTTGCTCGACCAGTTGCGGTTGACCGAAAGGCGGAACCCGGTCGGGTTGATTTTCTGTCCCATGTTCGACCCTTCAGTTCTTGCCGTCGCCGACGGCGAGGAAAACGTGGCAGGTGTGCTTGAGCACGCGGTTGCCGCGGCCCTTCGCGCGCGCATGGAAGCGCTTGAGAACGGGGCCTTTCTCGACGAGGATCCGCGTGATACGCAGTTCGTCGATGTCGGCGCCGTTGTTGTGCTCGGCGTTCGCGATCGCGCTCTCCAGGACCTTCTTGATGATCTGGGCGCCTTTTTTCGGCGTGAACGCGAGGATGTTGAGGGCGCGGTCGACCTTCTGGCCGCGCACGAGGTCGGCCACGAGCCGGCCCTTCTGGGCCGAGAGTTTCGCGCCGTACAGCTTGGCTTCGACTTGCATCGCTTTCGCCTCCTCACTTCTTCGCCGGGGCCGACGACGACGAGACCTTCTTGTCGGCCGAATGGCCCTTGAAGGTACGCGTCAGCGCGAACTCGCCGAGCTTGTGGCCGACCATGTTCTCGGTCACGTAGACGGGGATGTGCTGCTTCCCGTTGTGGACCGCGATGGTGAGGCCGATGAACTCCGGAAGAATCGTGGACCGGCGCGACCAGGTCTTGATCGGGCGCTTGTCCTTGGCCGCCGAGGCGGTTTCGACCTTCTTCATGAGGTGCCCGTCCACGAACGGGCCTTTCTTGACTGAACGTGCCATGTCGGTCCCCTTAGGCCTTCTTGTGGCGGCTGCGGACGATCATCGTCTGCGTGCGCTTGTTGCTGCGCGTCTTCTTGCCCTTGGCGGGCTGGCCCCACGGCGACACCGGGTGCCGGTTGCCGCGGGTGCGGCCGCCGAGCGGGTGGTCCACCGGGTTCATCGTCTCGCCACGCACCGTCGGGCGGATGCCGCGCCAGCGGTTCGCGCCGGCCTTGCCGATCACGCGCAGGTTGTGTTCCTCGTTACCCACCTCGCCGATCGTCGCGCGGCAGTCCACGTGCACGCGGCGGATCTCGCCGGAGCGCATGCGCAGCTGCGCGTAATCGCCTTCGCGGGCCAGGAGCTGTACGCCGGCACCGGCCGCACGCGCGATCTGCGCGCCCTTGCCCGGAAGCATCTCGACGCAATGCACCGTGGTGCCGACCGGGATGTTGCGAAGCGGCAGGCAGTTGCCCGTCTTGATCGGCGCTTCCGCGCCGCTTTCGACCTTCTGGCCCGCCGCGATTCCCTTGGGAGCGATCATGTAGCGTCGCTCGCCGTCGGCGTAGCAAAGCAGGGCGATGTTGGCGCTGCGGTTCGGGTCGTACTCGAGCCGCTCCACCGTGGCCGGGATCCCGTCCTTGTTGCGGCGGAAGTCGATCAGGCGATAGTGCTGCTTGTGCCCCCCGCCCTGGTGGCGGGTGGTGATGTTGCCGAAGTGGTTGCGGCCCGCGCGCTTCGACTGCTTCTCGAGGAGCGGCGCATGCGGCTTGCCCTTGTGCAGGTCGGGATTGACGACCTTCACCATCGACCGGCGGCCGGCCGAGGTGGGCTTGGTCTTGACGAGTGCCATGGTTAAGCCACTCCTTCCACGAAGTTGATGTCGCCGTCGCCCTTGAGGCTCACGTAGGCCTTCTTCACGTCGCGGCGGCGGCCGACGAAGCGACCGTGGCGTTTTTCCTTGCCCTTCACGTTCACGACGTTCACGGCGGCCACTTCGACCTTCTGTTCCTTGAAGAGCAGTTCCACGGCGGCCTTGATCTCCGCCTTGGTGGCGTCGGCCATGACCTCGAAGACGATCTGGCGGTTCTTCTCGCCCACCATCGTCGCCTTCTCGGAGATGATCGGGGCCCGGATGACCATCATCAGTCGTTCCTGGTTCATGCGAAGGCCTCCTCGAAATGCTTGACGGCGCCCTTGGTGAGCAGGACCTTGTCGTACTGCACCAGGCTCACGGGATCGGCGTGACGGGCCTCGAGCACCAGCACGTTCGGCAGGTTGCGCGAGGAGAGGAAGAGGTTCTCGTCCACCGTGTCGGTGATGATGAGCACCTCGGCGAGCCCCATCGCCTTGAGCTTCTGGGCGAGGAGCTTGGTCTTGGGCTGCTCGACGGTGAGGCCCTCGACGACCGCCAGGCGCTCTTCGCGGACCAGCTGCGAAAGGATCGAGGCCATGCCGGCGCGGTACATCTTGCGGTTCACCTTGTGGGAGAAGTTCTCGTCGGGCGAGGACGGGAAGATCTTCCCGCCGCCGCGCCACAGCGGGCTCGACGACATGCCGGCGCGCGCGCGACCGGTGCCCTTCTGGCGCCAGGGCTTCTTGGTCGTGTGCTTCACGTTGCCGCGGTCCTTCTGCGCCCGCGTGCCGGAACGGCCGTTGGCGTGATACGCGACGACGATCTGATGGACGAGCGCCTCGTTGTACGAGCGCCCGAACAGGGCCTCGGAGGCGGCCACCGGGGCGAGCGATTCGCCCTTGTCGTTGATGACCTTCAGTTCCATCACTTGCCTCCCTTCGGCGTCTTGGCCTTCACGCTCGGGCGAAGGACGACGCTGCCGTTCTTGGCTCCGGGCACGGAGCCCTTCACCATCACGAGGCCACGCTCCGCATCGACGCGGGCGACTTCGAGAAGCTGGACGGTGCGCTGGACGTTGCCGAGGTGGCCGGCCATGCGCTTGCCCGGGAACACGCGACCCGGGTCCTGCGCCATGCCGATCGAGCCCGGGGAATTGGTCGACACGGAGTTGCCGTGCGTGGCCCGGTTCGACGAGAAGTGGTAGCGCTTGATGACGCCGGCGTAGCCCTTGCCGATGGACGTGCCCGTCACGTCGACCTTCTGGCCGACCGCGAACATGTCCACCTTGAGCTCGGCGCCCACCTTGAGCTCGGCGAGCACCTCGGGGGCGACGCGGAACTCCTTGAGGACGCTTCCGGCTTCGGAGCCGGCCTTGGCGAAATGACCCGCCATCGCCTTGGTGACCCGCGACGCGCGGCGCTTGCCGAACGCCACCTGGATGGCACAGTAACCGTCGCCATCGGCGTTCTTGATCTGGGTGACGCGGTTCCCCGCGCAATCGAGCACCGTCACGGGGACGCTGGTGCCGTCCTCGTTGAAGATGCGCATCATGCCGACCTTCCGGCCGACTAGACCGAGACTCATCTTCGATCCTTTCTTCTTGGGTTGCCCCGAATTGTTCCCGGGGTGCCGGCTGCAATTGGCCGGCCCTTCACCTTCCGCGGGGCCGACCTCGGCCCTGCGGTCCTGCGTGATGCCTTACAGCTTGATCTCGACGTCCACGCCCGCAGGCAGGTCCAGCTTCATGAGCGCATCGACCGTCTTGTCCGTCGGGTCGATGATGTCCATGAGACGAAGGTGCGTACGGATCTCGAACTGGTCGCGGGACGTCTTGTTCTTGTGCGGCGAGCGCAGGATGTCGAAGCGCTCGATGCGGGTGGGCATGGGCACGGGGCCCTTCACCACGGCGCCGGTGCGCTTTGCCGTCTCCACGATCTCCAGGGCCGACTGGTCGATCAGCTTGTAGTCGAACGCCTTGAGGCGGATGCGGATCTTCTGCTGCGCGATTGCTTGTGCCATGGTCATTACTCCAGGATCTTGGAGACGACGCCGGCGCCGACGGTGCGGCCGCCCTCGCGAATCGCGAAGCGCAGGCCCTCTTCCATCGCGATCGGCGCAATCAGCGCGACCGTCATCTTGATGTTGTCGCCGGGCATCACCATCTCGACGCCCGTGGGCAGGTCGAGCGAACCGGTCACGTCCGTCGTGCGGAAATAGAACTGCGGACGGTAGCCGTTGAAGAACGGCGTGTGACGACCGCCCTCCTCCTTGCTCAGCACGTACACCTCGCACTCGAACTTCGTGTGCGGCGTGATCGAGCCGGGCTTGGCCAGCACCTGGCCACGCTCGACCTCCTCGCGCTTCGTGCCCCGAAGCAGCACCCCCACGTTGTCACCGGCCTGGCCCTGGTCCAGCAGCTTCCTGAACATCTCCACGCCCGTGCAGATCGTCTTGAGCGTCGCCCGCAGGCCCACGATCTCGATCTCGTCGCCCACCTTCACGATCCCGCGCTCGATGCGGCCCGTCACCACCGTGCCGCGCCCGGAAATCGAGAACACGTCCTCCACCGGCATCAGGAACGCACCGTCGATCGCACGCTCCGGCGTCGGAATGTACGTGTCCAGCGCATCGGCCAGCTTGAAAATCGACTGCGTCCCGAGCTCCGAATCCTCGCCCTCGAGCGCCTTGAGCGCCGAGCCGATCACGATCGGCGTGTTCTCGCCGGGGAACTTGTACTTCGACAAAAGCTCGCGAACCTCCATCTCGACAAGCTCCAGGAGCTCCTTGTCGTCGACCATGTCCGCCTTGTTCATGTACACGATGATGTACGGCACCCCCACCTGACGGGCCAGCAGGATGTGCTCGCGCGTCTGCGGCATCGGGCCGTCGGCAGCCGACACCACCAGGATCGCCCCGTCCATCTGCGCCGCGCCCGTGATCATGTTCTTCACGTAGTCCGCGTGACCCGGGCAATCCACGTGCGCGTAGTGACGGTTCGCCGTCTCGTACTCCACGTGCGCCGTGTTGATCGTGATCCCGCGCGCCTTCTCCTCCGGCGCCGCGTCGATCTGGTCGTACGCCTTCGCCTCGCCGCCGAACTTCTTCGACAGCACCGTCGTGATCGCAGCCGTCAACGTCGTCTTGCCGTGGTCCACGTGCCCGATCGTCCCCACGTTCACGTGCGGCTTCGTCCGCTCAAACTTGCCCTTTGCCATGTCGATTCCTCGTGAAAATCAGGCTGCTGTTTTCTGGTTGATGATCGCTTCGGCGACGTTCTTCGGCGCCTCGGAGTAGTGCTTGAATTCCATGGTGTAGGTGGCGCGGCCCTGGGTCGCCGAGCGCAGGCTCGTCGAGTAGCCGAACATCTCCGACAGGGGCACCTCGGCCTTGATCACCTTGCCGCCGCCCGGGATGTCATCCATGCCCTGCACCATCCCGCGGCGCGAAGACAGGTCGCCCATCACCGTGCCGGCGTAATCCTCCGGGGTCTCCACTTCCACGGCCATCATCGGCTCGAGAAGGACCGGGGAGGCCTTGCGCATGCCGTCCTTGAAGCCCATGGAAGCGGCCATCTTGAAGGCGTTCTCGTTCGAGTCCACTTCGTGGTACGAGCCGTAGTGCAGCGTCACCTTCACGTCGACGACCGGGTAACCGGCCAGCACGCCGGCCGGCAGGGTCTCGCGCAGGCCCTTCTCCACCGCGGGAATGAACTCGCGGGGCACCACCCCACCCTTGATGGCATCGACGAACTCGAAGCCCTTCCCCGGCTCCTGCGGTTCGACCTTCAGCACGACGTGACCGTACTGGCCGCGGCCGCCCGATTGCTTGACGAACTTGCCTTCGGCATCCTCGACCGTGCGGCGGATCGTCTCGCGGTACGCGACCTGGGGCTTGCCCACGCTCGCTTCGACGCCGAACTCGCGGCGCATGCGGTCGACGATGATCTCCAGGTGCAGTTCGCCCATGCCGGAGATGATGGTCTGGCCGGATTCGTCGTCCGTGTGCACGCGGAAGGACGGGTCCTCCTGCGCGAGACGGTTCAGGGCGATGCCCATCTTCTCCTGGTCGACCTTGGTCTTCGGCTCGCCGGCCTGCGATATGACCGGCTCGGGGAAAATCATGCGCTCGAGCACGATCTCCTTGTCCGGGTCGCACAGGGTGTCGCCCGTCGTCGCTTCGCGCAGGCCCACGGCCGCAGCGATGTCGCCGGCGCGCACTTCCTTGATCTCCTCGCGCTGGTTGGCGTGCATCTGCAGGATGCGGCCCAGGCGCTCCTTCTTCGACTTGATCGGGTTGTAGACCGTGTCGCCGGACTTCACCATGCCGGAATAGACGCGGAAGAAGATCAGCTGGCCGACGAACGGGTCGGTCATGATCTTGAACGCGAGGCCCGCGAACGGCTCGTTGTCGTCGGCCCTGCGCTCGCCCATCTGGCCGTTCTCGAGCTCCGCCCTTCACGGGCGGGATGTCGGTCGGCGCCGGCATGTACTCGATGACGGCATCGAGCATGGCCTGGACGCCCTTGTTCTTGAACGCGGAGCCGCACAGCATCGGGACGATCTCGCTCTTGATCGTGCGATCGCGCAGGCCCTTCTTGATCTCCTCGGAAGTGAGCTCGCCGGAGTCGAGGTACTTGTTCATCAGTTCCTCGTTGGCTTCGGCGGCCGACTCGACCATCTTCTCGCGCCACTCCTTGGCGAGTTCGAGCAGCTCCGCCGGGATCTCGCGCAACTCGAACTTCATGCCCTGCGTGGAGTCGTCCCAGTAGATCGCCTTCATCCGGATCAGGTCCACGATGCCGGCGAAGTGCTCCTCGGCGCCGATGGGGATCTGGATGGGCACGGGATTCGCCTTGAGGCGCGACTTCATCTGGTCGTAGACCTTGAAGAAGTTCGCGCCCGTGCGGTCCATCTTGTTGACGAACGCGAGGCGGGGCACCCCGTACTTGTTGGCCTGGCGCCAGACCGTCTCCGATTGGGGCTGCACGCCGCCCACGGCGCAGTACACCATGCAGGCGCCGTCGAGGACGCGCATCGAGCGCTCGACCTCGATGGTGAAGTCGACGTGGCCCGGCGTATCGATGATGTTGATGTGGTGCTCGGGGAAATTGTTGTCCATCCCCTTCCAGAAACAGGTGGTCGCGGCCGACGTGATCGTGATGCCACGCTCGCGCTCCTGCTCCATCCAGTCCATCACGGTCGCGCCGTCGTGGACTTCCCCGATCTTGTGGGAGACCCCGGTGTAGAACAGGATGCGCTCCGTCGTCGTCGTCTTGCCGGCGTCGATATGCGCGGAAATCCCGATGTTCCGGTAGCGTTCGATGGGTGTCTTGCGGGCCACGGTGTGCTTTCTGTTTCATTGCGCCGCGGGCCCCTCGTGGAGGCCGGCGGCTGGGTTCGCGTCGGCTAGAAGCGGTAGTGGGCGAAGGCCTTGTTCGCCTCGGCCATGCGGTGGACTTCCTCGCGCTTCTTCACGGCGCCGCCACGGCCTTCCGCCGCCTCGAGCAGCTCGTTGGCGAGTCGCTGGCCCATGCTCTTCTCGCCGCGCTTGCGGGCAGCTTCGCGCAGCCAGCGCATCGCGAGCGCAGTGCGGCGGATGGGGCGGACCTCGACCGGCACCTGGTAGTTCGCGCCACCGACGCGGCGGCTCTTCACCTCGACCATCGGCTTCACGTTGTTGATGGCCGCACCGAAGACCTCGAACGGATCCTTGCCGGACTTCTTCTGGATCTGGTCGAGGGCGCCGTACATGATCCGCTCGGCGACGGACTTCTTGCCGCGCGTCATGAGCACGTTGATGAACTTGGCGACTTCCTCGCTCTTGAACTTCGGATCCGGGAGGATCTCGCGCTTGGGTACTTCTCTGCGGCGGGGCATGGCTCTCTATCCCTTGAATGTTTGCGATGAAGCGGCTGTCGGCCCGATCCGGCGATCAGGCGGCCTTCGGCCGCTTGGCGCCGTACTTGGAACGCGACTGCTTGCGATCCTTGACACCGGCGGTGTCGAGGCTGCCGCGCACCATGTGATAGCGCACGCCCGGCAGGTCCTTCACGCGGCCGCCGCGGATGAGCACCACCGAGTGCTCCTGGAGGTTGTGGCCCTCGCCGCCGATGTAGCTGATGACCTCGTAGCCGTTGGTCAGTCGCACCTTGGCGACTTTCCGCAGCGCCGAGTTCGGCTTCTTCGGGGTGGTGGTGTAGACGCGCGTGCAGACGCCCCGTTTCTGGGGGCTGCCGCCGAGGGCCGGCACCTTGCTCTTGGTGACGGCCTTCTGGCGCGGTTTGCGAAGCAACTGATTGATCGTAGGCATGTTTTTTTCGTCCGCTCGTCGTTCGAGGCCCCTGCTGAAGCCCGGTTCCGCCACCCCGGCCTTGCCGGTGGTAGCGGAAAAAAGCTCTCAAGTTTAGGGGGTTAGGTCATTTCCGTCAAGCAACCTGCTCGCTGCCGACATCGGATTCGTCCAGCGAGAAGCCGAACGTCGTTCCCGAGCCGGGCTGCGCCGCGGCGTCCTTGCGGCGGGTGGCGTGATAGGCGAGGCCCGTGCCGGCCGGAATGAGTCTTCCGACGATGACGTTCTCCTTGAGGCCACGCAGGTCGTCCTTCTTGCCCATGATTGCGGCCTCCGTGAGCACCCGGGTGGTCTCCTGGAACGAGGCCGCCGAGATGAAGGAGTCCGTCGACAGGGATGCCTTGGTGATGCCGAGCAGCATGTAGTCGAAGGTCGCGGGCTTCTTGCCGTCGGCCTTGGTCCGGTCGTTCTCCGCCAGCACCTCGGCACGCTCGACCTGCTCGCCCACGATGAAGCGGGTTTCGCCCGGATCGACGACCGACACGCGCCGCAGCATCTGGCGCACGATGACCTCGATGTGCTTGTCGTTGATCTTCACGCCCTGGAGACGGTAGACGTCCTGCACCTCGTCGATGATGTAGCGCGCGAGCGCCTCCATACCCTGCAGGCGCAGGATGTCGTGCGGGTCGGCCGGGCCGTCGACGATCACCTCGCCCTTGTTCACCACCTGGCCGTCGTGAACGGTGATGTGCTTGTCCTTCGGGATGAGGTACTCGTGGGCGATGCCGTCGAAGTCCGTGATGATGAGGCGCTGCTTGCCCTTCGTGTCCTTTCCGAAGGAGACCGTGCCGGTCACCTCGGCCAGCAGGCCGGCGTCCTTCGGGGAACGCGCCTCGAAAAGCTCGGCCACGCGCGGGAGGCCGCCCGTGATATCCCGGGTCTTGGACGATTCCTGGGGAATCCGGGCAAGCACGTCGCCTACAGCGAGCGTCTGGCCGTTCTTCACGGTGATGATCGCGCCGATCTGGAAGGTGTAGTTCACCGGCGTCTCGCTGCCGGCGAGCTTCACTTCCTTGCCCTTGTCGTTCAGCACCTTCACCGCGGGGCGAAGGCCTTTCGCGGCGGCGCCCGCCTTGCGCTTCGGATCGATCACGACCAGGCTCGACAGGCCCGTGGTGTCGTCGATCTGCTTGGCGACGGTGACGCCCTCCTCGACGTTCTCGAACCGAACCTCGCCGGCATACTCGGTGATGATCGGGCGCGTGAGCGGGTCCCACGAGGCGAGCGGCTGGCCGGCCTTCACCTTGACGCCGTCACGCACGGCCAGGGTCGCGCCGTAAGCCACCTTGTGGCGCTCGCGCTCGCGGCCGCCGTCGTCGACGATCAGGATCTCGCCGTTGCGGGAGATCGCGATCTGCTCCTCGCGCGCGTTGGTGACGTAGCGCATGGTGGGCGCGAATCTCGCGACGCCGTTCGACTTCGACTCGACCGAACTCACGATGGCCGCACGGGAAGCCGCGCCGCCGATGTGGAAGGTGCGCATCGTGAGCTGGGTGCCCGGCTCGCCGATCGACTGGGCCGCGATGACGCCGACGGCCTCCCCCTTGTTCACCAGCATGCCGCGGCCGAGGTCCCGGCCGTAGCAGCCGGCGCAGATGCCGTAGCGCGTGTCGCAGGTGAGCGGGGTGCGCACCTTGACCTCGTCGATTCCGAGTGCCTCGATGCGCTCCACGGTGTCCTCGACGAGAAGCGAGCCGGCGGCGAGCACCAGCTCCTGCGTCTCGGGATGAACCACGTCGGTCGCGGCCACGCGGCCGAGGATGCGCTCGCGCAGCGGCTCGACCACCTCGCCGCCTTCGACAAGCGCCTTCATGGCCATGCCCTGCGTCGTGCCGCAGTCGTCCTCGATCACCACGAGGTCCTGCGTGACATCGACGAGCCGGCGGGTGAGGTAGCCGGAGTTGGCGGTCTTGAGCGCCGTGTCGGCCAGGCCCTTGCGGGCGCCGTGCGTCGAGATGAAGTACTGCAGCACGTTCAGGCCTTCACGGAAGTTGGCCGTGATCGGCGTCTCGATGATCGAGCCGTCGGGCTTCGCCATCAGGCCGCGCATGCCGGCCAGCTGGCGGATCTGGGCCGCGGAACCGCGGGCACCGGAGTCGGCCATCATGTAGATCGCGTTGAAGGATTCCTGCGTCGTCTCCTTCTTGTTGCGGTCGACGACCTTCTCCGAGCCGAGCTGCTCCATCATCGCCTTGGCGATCTGGTCGCCGGCGCGGCCCCAGATGTCCACGACCTTGTTGTAGCGCTCGCCCTGGGTCACGAGGCCCGAGGTGTACTGGCGCTCGATCTCCTTAACTTCCTTTTCCGACTCCTCGATGATCACCGCCTTCTGCGTCGGAATGAGCAGGTCGTCCACGCAGATCGACAGGCCCGCACGGGTGGCATAGGTGAATCCCGTGTACATGAGCTTGTCGGCGAAGATCACCGTCTCGCGGATGCCGCAGCGGCGGAAGGCCTCGTTGATGAGCTTGGAGATCTCCTTCTTCTTGAGGGCCTTGTTGATCACCTGGAAAGGCAGGCCCGCCGGGAGGATTTCCGAGAGCAGGGCGCGGCCGACGGTGGTTTCATGGCGGTTGACGACCTCGTAGAGATCGCCGGATTCGTTCTTGAGTACCTCGCGGATGCGCACCGTGATCTTCGAGTGCAGCTTCACGCCGCCGGACTCGTAGGCCCGGCTCACTTCGCCGACGTTCGAGAAGAAGCGCAGCGGACGCGTGCCTGCGGCCTTGAGGCGCTGCTCGTCGGAACTGGTGGCGACGTCGCCCTCGGCCTCGTCGATCCGGTCGCGCGTCGCGTAGTAGAGGCCCAGCACGATGTCCTGCGAGGGAACGATGACCGGCTCGCCGTGCGCCGTGTGGAGCACGTTGTTGGACGAGAGCATCAGGGTGCGCGCTTCCATCTGCGCCTCGAGCGAGATGGGCACGTGCACGGCCATCTGGTCGCCGTCGAAGTCCGCGTTGAACGCGGCGCAGACGAGCGGGTGCAGCTGGATGGCCTTGCCTTCGATGAGCACGGGCTCGAACGCCTGGATGCCCAGGCGGTGCAGGGTCGGAGCGCGGTTGAGCAGGACCGGGTGCTCGCGGATCACCTCCTCGAGGATGTCCCACACCACGGGCTCCTGGCTTTCGACCATCCGCTTGGCGGCCTTGATGGTCGTCGCGAGACCCATCACCTCCAGCTTGTGGAAGATGAACGGCTTGAAGAGTTCCAGCGCCATGAGCTTCGGCAGGCCGCACTGGTGGAGCTTGAGCGTCGGGCCCACCACGATCACGGAACGGCCGGAGTAGTCGACGCGCTTGCCCAGCAGGTTCTGGCGGAAGCGGCCGCTCTTGCCCTTGATCATGTCGGCGAGCGACTTGAGCGCGCGCTTGTTGGCGCCCGTCATGGCCTTGCCACGGCGGCCGTTGTCCAGCAACGAGTCCACCGCCTCCTGCAGCATGCGCTTCTCGTTGCGCACGATGATCTCGGGAGCCTTCAGCTCGAGCAGGCGCTTCAGGCGGTTGTTCCGGTTGATGACCCGCCGGTACAGGTCGTTCAGGTCGCTGGTGGCGAAGCGGCCGCCGTCCAGGGGCACCAGCGGACGCAGGTCCGGCGGCAGCACCGGCAGCACCTCCATCACCATCCAGTCGGGCTTGATGCCGGACTTGTTGAAGGCCTCGAGCACCTTCAGGCGCTTGGCGATCTTCTTGATCTTGGTCTCGGAGCTGGTCGCCGCGAGCTCGGTGCGAAGCTGCTCGATGTCGCGGGGCACGTCGAGCTTGCGAAGCAGCTCGCGGATGCCCTCGGCACCCATGGCCGCGTGGAAATCGTCGCCGTACTCCTCCACCTTCGCGAGGAAATCATCCTCGGAGAGCAGTTGGCAGCGGTTCAGCGGCGTCATGCCGGGGTCGGTGACGACGTAGGCTTCGAAGTAGAGCACGCGCTCGATGTCGCGCAGCGTCATGTCGAGCACCATGCCGAGCCGCGAGGGCAGGCTCTTCAGGAACCAGATGTGGGCGACCGGGCTGGCGAGCTCGATGTGGCCCATGCGCTCGCGGCGCACCTTCGTGAGCGTGACCTCAACGCCGCACTTTTCGCAGATGACGCCGCGGTGCTTCAGGCGCTTGTACTTGCCGCAGAGGCACTCGTAGTCCTTGATCGGGCCGAAGATCTTGGCGCAGAAGAGGCCGTCGCGTTCCGGCTTGAAGGTGCGGTAGTTGATCGTCTCGGGCTTCTTCACTTCGCCGTAAGACCACGAGCGGATCTTGTCGGGGGAGGCGAGGCCGATGCGGATCGCGTCGAATTCCTCTTCCTGGGTGACCTGCTTGAACAGATCGAGCAGAGCTTTCATCCGTATTCTCCTGGGGCGTTCGCTGTCGGGGACGCTAGTCGGTTTGTCTTCCGGATCAGTAGCGTTCGAGATCGATGTCGATCGCGAGCGAACGGATTTCCTTCACCAGCACGTTGAACGACTCGGGCATGCCCGCCTCGATCTTGTGCTCGCCCTTCACGATGTTCTCGTAGACCTTCGTGCGACCCTGCGTATCGTCCGACTTGACGGTGAGCATCTCCTGCAGGGTGTACGCCGCGCCGTAGGCCTCGAGCGCCCAGACTTCCATCTCGCCGAAGCGCTGGCCGCCGAACTGGGCCTTGCCGCCCAGCGGCTGCTGCGTGACCAGCGAGTACGGGCCGGTGGAGCGGGCGTGCATCTTGTCGTCCACGAGGTGGTGGAGCTTCAGGATGTGCATGTATCCCACGGTCACCGCACGATCGAACGCGTCGCCCGTCCGGCCGTCGAACAGGGTGATCTGGCCGCTGCGCGGAAGCCCCGCGAGCTCCAGCATGTCCTTGATCTCGGCCTCGGTCGCGCCGTCGAAGACCGGCGTCGCGAAGGGCACGCCCTTCTCGAGGTTGCGGCACAGCTCCACGATGTCCTCGTCGCTGAACTCGGAGAGCTCTTCCTTCTTCCCGGCGGAGTTGTAGATCTTGTCCACGAACTTGCGCAGCTTGGCCGCGCTTTCCTCGGCGCGCAGCATCTCGGTGATGCGGTGGCCCAGGCCCTTGGCGGCCCAGCCCAGGTGCGTCTCGAGGATCTGCCCCACGTTCATCCGCGAAGGCACGCCCAGCGGGTTCAGCACGATGTCCACGGACGTGCCGTCGGCCATGAAGGGCATGTCCTCGACCGGGACGATCTTGGAGATGACGCCCTTGTTACCGTGGCGGCCGGCCATCTTGTCGCCGGGTTGCAGGCGACGCTTCACCGCGACGTAGACCTTCACCATCTTCTGCACGCCGGGCGGCAGCTCGTCGCCCTGCGTGAGCTTCTTCTTCTTTTCCTCGAAGGCGCGATCGAACTCCTTGCGGGTGAGGTCGAGGGACTCGCGCAGCTGCTCCAGCTGGGCGGCGGCTTCCTCGTCCTGCAGGCGGATGTCGAACCACTCCGGACGCTCGAGCTCGGCGAGGTACGCCTTGCCCAGCTTGGCGCCCTTGGCGAGCTTCTTCGGACCGCCCTTGGCGGCCTTTCCGTTCAGCATGCGCTCCAGGCGGGCGAAGAGGTCGTCCTCGACGATTCGCAGCTGGTCGTTCAGGTCCTTGCGGTAATCCTTGAGCTGGTCGTCGATGATCTGCTGGGCGCGCTTGTCGCGCTGGATTCCCTCGCGGGTGAAGACCTGGACGTCGATCACGCAGCCGGAAATGCCCGAGGGAACGCGAAGGCTCGTGTCCTTCACGTCCGAAGCCTTCTCGCCGAAGATCGCGCGAAGCAGCTTCTCTTCCGGCGTGAGCTGCGTTTCGCCCTTCGGCGTCACCTTGCCCACCAGCACGTCGCCCGCCTCGACCTCGGCGCCGATGTACACGATCCCGGATTCATCGAGACGCGCCAGCATGCGTTCCGAGAGGTTGGAGATGTCCCGCGTGATCTCCTCGGGGCCGAGCTTGGTGTCGCGCGCGACGACCACGAGCTCCTCGATGTGGATCGAGGTGTACCGGTCTTCCGCCACGACGCGTTCGGAGATGAGGATCGAATCCTCGAAGTTGTAGCCGTTCCAGGGCATGAACGCGACCAGGAGGTTCTGGCCGAGAGCGAGTTCGCCCATGTCCGTCGAGGCGCCGTCCGCGATCACGTCGCCACCGGCGATCTGGTCACCCACCTTGACCAGCGGGCGCTGGTTGATGTTGGTGTTCTGGTTGGAACGCGTGTACTTGGTGAGGTTGTAGATGTCGACGCCCGCCTTGCCTGCGCTCGTTTCGATGTCGTTCACGCGCACCACGATCCGGCCGGCGTCGACGTAGTCGATGCGGCCGCCCGCGGCGCCTGCACGGCCGTGCCGGAGTCGATCGCGACCGTGCGCTCGATGCCGGTGCCGACGAGCGGCTTCTCGGCGCGCAGGCAGGGTACCGCCTGGCGCTGCATGTTCGAGCCCATGAGGGCGCGGTTCGCGTCGTCGTGCTCGAGGAAGGGAATGAGCGAGGCGGCGACGGAGACGATCTGCGAGGGCGCGACGTCGATGTACTCGATCTTGTCCGGGTTCGACAGCGTGAACTCGTTGCGGTGGCGGCAGGAAACGAGCTCGTCGACGAAGTGACCGCCCTTGTCGAGTTCTGCGTTCGCCTGGGCGATCACGTACTTGCCTTCCTCGATGGCCGAGAGGTACTCGATGTCCTTGGTGACCTTGCCGTCCTTCACCCGGCGGTACGGCGTTTCGATGAAGCCGTACTGGTTGGTGCGCGCGAAGAGCGCGAGCGAATTGATGAGGCCGATGTTCGGGCCTTCCGGCGTCTCGATCGGGCAGACGCGGCCGTAGTGCGTCGGGTGCACGTCGCGCACCTCGAAGCCGGCGCGCTCGCGCGTGAGGCCGCCCGGGCCCAGCGCCGAAATGCGGCGCTTGTGGGTGATCTCCGAGAGCGGGTTCGTCTGGTCCATGAACTGCGAGAGCTGGCTGGAGCCGAAGAACTCCTTGATCGCCGCGGAGACGGGCTTCGCGTTGATCAGGTCGTGCGGCATCAGGTTTTCGCTCTCGGCCTGCGAGAGGCGCTCGCGCACGGCACGCTCGACCCGCACGAGACCCGACCGGAACTGGTTCTCGGCCAACTCGCCCACCGAACGCACGCGGCGATTGCCGAGGTGGTCGATGTCGTCGATCTCGCCGCGGCCGTTGCGAAGCTCGACCAGGATGCGGATCACGGCGACGATGTCCTCGGTCGACAGGGTCATCGTGCCGGTGAGCTCGTCACGACCGACGCGACGGTTGAACTTCATCCGACCGACGTCGGAGAGATCGTATCGGTCCTCGCTGAAGAAGAGGCCGTTGAAGAGGGTCTTCACCGCATCTTCGGTCGGCGGCTCGCCGGGACGCATCATCCGGTAGATCGCGACCTGCGCGTTCATCTGGTCGACGCTCTCGTCGATGCGCAGCGTCTGGGAGATGTAGGGGCCCTGGTCCAGGTCGTTGGTGTAGATCGTGAAGATCTCCTCGACGCCGGCATCCGCGGCCTTTTTGAGCAGGGTCTCGGTGACTTCCTCGTTGGCGTTGGCGACGATCTCGCCCGTTTCCTTGTTCACGAGGTTCTTCGCGAGCGTGCGGCCGAGCAGGAAGTCCGGTTCGACGGAGAGCTTCTTGAGGCCCGCGGCTTCCATCTCGCGGATGTGCTTCACCGTGATGCGCTTGTCCTTCTGGATGATGACCTTGCCGGCCTTGGTCGCGATGTCGAATTTCGCGATCTCGCCCTTCATGCGGTCGGCGACGACCTCGAACTCGATGCCCTTCTTGGTGACGTGGAAGGTGTCGAAGACGAAGAACTCGGCGAGAATGCGCTCGGGGTTGTAGCCCAGGGCCTTCAGGAGGATCGTCACCGGCATCTTGCGGCGGCGGTCGACGCGGAAGTACAGGAAGTCCTTGGGGTCGAACTCGAAGTCGAGCCAGGAACCGCGATAGGGGATCACGCGGGCCGAGAAGAGGAGCTTGCCCGAGGAGTGCGTCTTGCCGCGGTCGTGCTCGAAGAAGACGCCCGGCGAGCGGTGCAGCTGGGAGACGATCACGCGCTCGGTGCCGTTGATGACGAAGGAGCCATTGCGGGTCATGAGCGGGATCTCGCCCATGTAGACCTCCTGCTCCTTCACTTCCTTCACCGTGGGCTTGGTGGCTTCACGATCCATGATCGTGAGGCGCACCTTCGCCCGAAGCGGGCTCGCGAACGTGAGGCCGCGCTGCTGGCATTCCACGACGTCAAAGGGGGGCTCGCCGAGCCCGTAGCTCACGAACTCAAGGCGGGCATTGCCCGAATGGCTCGAAATCGGAAAGACGGACGTGAAGGCGGCCTGCAGGCCCCGTTCGCGGCGCGCATTGCCGGCGACCTCGGACTGCAGAAAATCGGCGTAGGAGTCGATCTGGGTCGCAAGCAGGAACGGGACGTCGAGGACGGCGGCCCGCTTGGCGAAACTCTTGCGAATGCGTTTCTTCTCGGTGAACGTGTAGGTCATGATGGCTCCGGTACATCACGGGCGCGGGGCGCCCGTGCACCCGACTGTGGTGCATTGCTCATGGCCTGGTGGCTGGCCTCTACCAGCCGCTGGCGGACAGCCCTGCCGGGAACCCAGCTCGCTGGGGATTCCGGCACGGGCCCGACCAAACCTCACCTTCCGCAGTCGCTTCAGAAGGCAAATAGAAACCCGCGAGGGCTTTTATTTGGCTTCGGGAACGGCGTTGGAGCGGACACCGGCAAGCCGGTGCCGCTCAACGCCAAGATGCAGCTGACGCAACGCCGAATTACTTGACTTCGACCTTCGCGCCCGCCTCTTCCAGCTTCTTCTTCACGGCTTCGGCGTCGGCCTTGCTCACGCCTTCCTTCACGGGCTTCGGCGCGCCGTCGACGAGATCCTTGGCTTCCTTGAGGCCCAGGCCCGTCACTTCACGCACGGCCTTGATGGTGTTCACCTTGTTCTCGCCCGCAGCGGCGAGGATGACGGTGAACTCGGTCTGCTCTTCGACGGCGGCGGCGGCGGCGGCCGGGGCGGCGACGGCAACGGTCGCCGCAGCGGCGGACACGCCGAACTTCTCTTCCATGTCCTTGATGAGCTGCGAGAGCTCGAGGACGGTCATGCTCGCGATGGCGTCGAGGATTTCCTGCTTGGCGATAGCCATGTTTCGTTCTCCTGGTTTCGTTTCAGTGATGTGTTGGGAAGGATCTGGCGGGCCCTAGGCGGCCTGCTGTTCCTTCTGGTCGCGAACGGCAGCCAGGGTGCGCACGAACTTCGAGGGCACCTGGTTCAGCGTCTGGACGAACGTGGCGACCGGCGCCTGCATGGTCCCCATGAGCTTGGCGATGAGTTCATCGCGGCTCGGAAGGGCCGCAAGACTGCCGACCTCCTTCGCGCTCATCACCTGGCCGGGGATGGCCCCGCCCTTGATGACGAGCTTGTCGTTCTCCTTCGCGTAGGCGTGGAGCAGCTTCGCGGCGGACACGGGGTCGTCGGAGACGCCATAGGCAAGCGGACCGGTCATCTGGTCGGCCAGCTTTTCGAAAGGCGTTCCCTGGACCGCGCGGCGCGCGAGGGTGTTCTTCAGCACGCGAAGGTAGACGCCGGAAGCCCGCGCTTTCGCGCGAAGCTGCGTGATTTTCTCGACGGGCAGGCCGCGATACTCCGCAAGCACGATGGCTTGCGCCTTGGCCAGCCGAGCCGAGAACTCCGCCACGACTTCCTTCTTACCTTCTAGATTGAGACTCAAGGTCTTTCTCCTTCAGTGATTCGACGCGCAGTGCCTCGGGGACTTTGGGAATTCCCCGAAAGGCGGCTTCGCGCCACCATAGCGACCTTTCGTCAGGAGAACGGCTCCGCCCGTTGGGCGGGAAATCCTGTCTGGGGTGCGCTATCTGCGTAGGCTAGGGGCCCGGAACGAGCGCCCCGCATTGAGCCCCGGAGGGCGCCTACGGTCTTGGATAACCCGCAACCGGCCCGAAGCGGGCCGGCTGCGGCCCAAAGCTACTGCGCCGAACCGGCGTTGGAGCCGGCCAGCGTGGAATGATCGACCCGGATGCCGACGCCCATCGTGCAGGAGACGGAAACCTTCTTCAGGTAGACACCCTTGGAGGAGGCGGGCTTCGACTTGTTGATCGCGCCGATGAGCGCTTCGAAGTTCGCCGCGAGGGCCTCGACGGGGAAGGACGCGCGGCCGATCGTGCATTGCACGATGCCGGCCTTGTCGGCGCGGTACTGCACCTGGCCGGCCTTGGCGTTCTTCACCGCTTCGGCGACGTTCGGGGTCACCGTGCCGACCTTCGGGTTCGGCATGAGGCCGCGGGGGCCGAGCACCTGGCCGAGCGGACCGACAACCTTCATGGCGTCAGGGGTGGCGATGACCACGTCGAAATCCAGGAACCCGCCCTTGATTTTCTCCGCCAGGTCGTCGAAGCCGACCACGTCGGCACCGGCCGCCTTCGCCGCTTCGGCATTGGCCCCTTGCGTGAAGACCGCAACGCGCACCGACTTGCCGGTGCCACGCGGGAGCACGACGCTGCCGCGGACCACCTGGTCGGATTTCTTCGCGTCGATGCCGAGGTTCACCGCGACGTCGATCGACTCGTCGAACTTGGCGGTGGCCGTCTTCTTCGCGAGGTCGAGGGCGTCGGGAAGGGCGTAATTGCGGGCGCGGTCGACCAGGCCCACGAGATTCTTGACTCGCTTGGATTGCTTCATGTTCAGATCCCCTCCACGTCGACGCCCATGCTGCGGGCGCTGCCGGCGATCGTGCGCACCGCGGCATTCATGTCGGCGGCGGTGAGGTCCGGCATCTTGGTCTTGGCGATTTCCTCGGCCTGCGCGCGCGTGAGCTTGCCGACCTTGTCCGAATGCGGCTTGCTGCTGCCCTTCTCGAGCTTCAGCGCCTTCCGGATGAGCACGGAGGCCGGCGGGGACTTGAGGATGAAGGTGAAGCTCTTGTCCGCGTAGGCGGTGATGACGACCGGGAGCATCAGGCCCGGCTCGACCTTCTGGGTCTGCGCGTTGAAGGCCTTGCAGAACTCCATGATGTTCAGGCCGCGCTGGCCGAGCGCGGGGCCGATGGGCGGCGAGGGATTCGCCTTGCCCGCGGGCACCTGAAGCTTGATGAAGCCGACGATCTTCTTTGCCACGATGGCACTCCTCGGGTTCCAGCGGACGCATGCAGCGCGCCCTCCCCGTTCAATCGGCCGGGAAACGCGCCCGGCCCACGCGTGCCGCCCGGGGGGGCGGCGACTTCACGATCCTCAGGCCTTCTCGACCTGCCCGAAATCGAGCTCGACCGGCGTCGCACGGCCGAAGATCAGCACGGACACGCGGATCTTGCTCTTCTCGTAGTTCACTTCCTCCACGGACCCGTTGAAGTCCGTGAACGGGCCTTCGGTGACGCGAACCGACTCGCCGACTTCGAAAAGCACCTTGGGCTTGGGCTTTTCGACGCCTTCCTGCACCTGGTGCAGGATGTTGGCGACTTCCTTGTCGGAGATCGGGGTGGGCCGCATGGCCGAGCCGCCGATGAAACCGGTGACCTTCGGCGTGCTCTTCACGAGGTGCCAGGTCTCGTCGGTCATCTCCATCTGGACGAGGATGTAGCCCGGGAAGAAGCGGCGCTCCGACAGCGCCTTCTGGCCGCTCTTCATCTCGACCACTTCCTCGGTGGGCACGAGCACCTCGCCGAATTTCTCGGCCATGCCGGAACGCTTGATCCGGTCGATGAGCGCGGCCTGGATGCTCTTCTCCTGGCCGGAATAGGCATGCACGACATACCAGCGCATCGTCGTCATTTCAGCCACCCTGCCCGAGCAAGCGTTGCGTCACCCACAGGAGGCCGGCGTCGACGCCCCACAGGAACAGGGCCATCACGAAGACGAAGACGAAGACGATGCCCGTCGTCTGGAGGGTCTCCTTGCGGGAAGGCCAGACCACGCGCTTGGCCTCGTCCCACGATTCGCGCGAAAACACGAGGAAGTCGCGTCCGGACTGAGAGAACCACATGACGCCTACGCCCGCGGCGAAGCCGCCTGCGAGCGCCGCGAGGCGAATGATCGTCGCCCTGTCGGCCAGCGCGTAGTAGCCCCAGAGGCCAGCCACCGCGAGGATTGCCGCGACCGCAATTTTGATCTTGTCTGCCATGTCCTTAGTGCTGCCGGGTGGCAGGCCAGGAGGGTCTCGAACCCCCAACCTGCGGTTTTGGAGACCGCCGCTCTGCCAATTGAGCTACTGGCCTAACCTTACGAACTCGTTTTACTCCAGGATCTTGGAGACGACGCCGGCGCCGACGGTGCGGCCGCCTTCGCGAATCGCGAAGCGCAGGCCCTCTTCCATCGCGATCGGCGCAATCAGCGCGACCGTCATCTTGATGTTGTCGCCGGGCATCACCATCTCGACGCCCGTGGGCAGGTCGAGCGAACCGGTCACGTCCGTCGTGCGGAAATAGAACTGCGGACGGTAGCCGTTGAAGAACGGCGTGTGACGACCGCCCTCCTCCTTGCTCAGCACGTACACCTCGCACTCGAACTTCGTGTGCGGCGTGATCGAGCCGGGCTTGGCCAGCACCTGGCCACGCTCGACCTCCTCGCGCTTCGTGCCGCGCAGCAGCACCCCCACGTTGTCACCGGCCTGGCCCTGGTCCAGCAGCTTGCGGAACATCTCCACGCCCGTGCAGATCGTCTTGAGCGTCGCCCGCAGGCCCACGATCTCGATCTCGTCGCCCACCTTCACGATCCCGCGCTCGATGCGGCCCGTCACCACCGTGCCGCGCCCGGAAATCGAGAACACGTCCTCCACCGGCATCAGGAACGCACCGTCGATCGCACGCTCCGGCGTCGGAATGTACGTGTCCAGCGCATCGGCCAGCTTGAAAATCGACTGCGTCCCGAGCTCCGAATCCTCGCCCTCGAGCGCCTTGAGCGCCGAGCCGATCACGATCGGCGTGTTCTCGCCGGGGAACTTGTACTTCGACAAAGCTCGCGAACCTCCATCTCGACAAGCTCCAGGAGCTCCTTGTCGTCGACCATGTCCGCCTTGTTCATGTACACGATGATGTACGGCACGCCCACCTGACGGGCCAGCAGGATGTGCTCGCGCGTCTGCGGCATCGGGCCGTCGGCAGCCGACACCACCAGGATCGCCCCGTCCATCTGCGCCGCGCCCGTGATCATGTTCTTCACGTAGTCCGCGTGACCCGGGCAATCCACGTGCGCGTAGTGACGGTTCGCCGTCTCGTACTCCACGTGCGCCGTGTTGATCGTGATCCCGCGCGCCTTCTCCTCCGGCGCCGCGTCGATCTGGTCGTACGCCTTCGCCTCGCCGCCGAACTTCTTCGACAGCACCGTCGTGATCGCAGCCGTCAACGTCGTCTTGCCGTGGTCCACGTGCCCGATCGTCCCCACGTTCACGTGCGGCTTCGTCCGCTCAAACTTGCCCTTTGCCATGGTCGTTTCTTTCTCTTCAAGTGCCGGAGATGAGAATTGAGTCGCCTTCAGCGGCGGTGATGCGCACTGCCTGTGTGCCTGGTGCCCATGACGCGGATTGAACGCGTGACCTCTCCCTTACCAAGGGAGTGCTCTGCCACTGAGCTACATGGGCGCTTTGCTGCCACGCCGGTGCGACAAACGCACCGGCCTTCAACTGGAGCGGGTGAAGGGAATCGAACCCTCGTCGTAAGCTTGGAAGGCTTCTGCTCTACCATTGAGCTACACCCGCCTCGAGCCTTCGCCCGCCTGCCAGGCCGAACCGCGATAAAGTGGCCTCGGCATGAATCTGGTGGAGGAGGTTGGATTCGAACCAACGTAGGCGCAAGGCCAACAGATTTACAGTCTGCCCCCTTTAACCACTCGGGCACCCCTCCGGGAAACTCTCAATTATCCCGTTTCCCGACGTCGAGGTCAAACGGGACTGTTTCGGGGGTCCTTCAGGCCGGACCGCGCAGACGGATTCGGGGTGCCGGCACCCCGAATCGAACGGGGGACCTACCGCTTACAAGGCGGTTGCTCTACCGACTGAGCTATGCCGGCTAGCGGGCGCTTACTTAATTAGCTTCAGCCGAGCCCTGCCTGCCGCTGGCGGGCGGGGAGGCTCGGAACCGCCCGGGACCGGCACGATCGCGGCCGGCTCTTCGCCGGCCGCCGGTGGCTCGACGGTGAAGAACGCGCCTTGCCCGTTTTCCCGGGCGAATATGCCCTGCACCCGATCCACGGGGATGCTGACCTCGCGCGAAACCCCGCTGAACCGGGCCGAGAACTGCACGAGTTCGTTGTTGATCGTGAGGTTGCGCGTGGCATTGAGGCTCACGTTCAAAACGATCTCCCCGTTCTTCACGAACTCCGTCGGTACCCGGGTGTTCTCGTCCACCTTCACGCTCAGGTAGGGCGTGAAGCCGCAATCCGAGCACCACTCGTAGATCGCCCGGATGAAATAAGGCTTGGTGGAAACGTCTGGCATCGCGGAAACCCCGCTAACGGCGCATCGCCTTTTCGGAAGCCGTCATCGAGTCGATGAAGGCCTGCCGCGTGAAGAGACGCTCGGCGTACTTCAGCAAGGGCGCCGACTGCTTGTTCAGCTGGATCTGGTAGTGGTCGAGGCGCCAGAGCAGCGGGGCGATCGCCACGTCGAGCATCGAGAATTCCTCCCCGAGCATGAACTTCTGCTTCACGAAGATCGGTGCGATCTGGATGAGATTCTCCCGGATGTAGAGCCGGGCCTTCTCGTGCGCCTTGGCCGGACCGCCTTCGAGCGCCTTCACGTGCGTGAACAGTTCCTGCTCGAAGCGGAACAGGAACAGCCGCGCGCGGGCGCGCATGACCGGATCCGCCGGCATGAGCTGCGGGTGCGGGAATCGCTCGTCGATGTACTCGTTGATGATGTTCGACTCGTAGAGCACGAGGTCGCGTTCGACGAGAACGGGCGTCGTGTTGTACGGGTTCATCACGGCGAGGTCCTCGGGCTTGTTCATGAGGTCCACGTCGATGATCTCGAAATCCATCCCCTTCTCGTACAGGACGATCCGGCACCGGTGGCTGAAGGGATCCGTGATCCCCGAATACAGCGTCATCATTTTCTGTTCACCCCTAGTTTTTGTCCCCCGGGCCGCAGTCCGCGCCCGTCCCACGAGAGTCCCACCCCTTGAAGCGACGAGCCCGATGCGCCCTCACGGGAATCGCACCGGGCGCGATCACGAACGCCGCCGGGCGGCTAGCGCACGTCCTTCCAGTATTCCTTCTTGAGCAGCAGCGTGAGCACGAAGAACGCGGCGAGGAAGAACATCACGACGATCCCGATCTGCACGCGCTTGGTCCGGGCCGGCTCCCCCAGGTAGGTGAGGAAGTTCACGAGGTCTCCCACGTAACGGTCGTACTCCGCGGGAGGAATCTTTCCCGGCCGGTCGAGCGTGAGCTTGCCCCCGCCATGCTCGTCCGCCTTGAAAGACTGGTCCCCCTGGTACTCCCAGAGGACGTGCGGCATGCCGACGTTCGGGAAGACGGTGTTGTTCCACCCCGACTTGGCGGCCGGATCCTTGTAGAAGCTGCGCATGTAGGTGTAGAGCCAATCGGAGCCGCGCGAGCGGGCGACGAGCGAGAGATCCGGCGGGTTCACGCCGAACCACTCCTTGCCGTCCTTCGCGGCGAGGGTCGTGGTCATCGGGTCACCGACCTTCTCGCCCGTCAGGATGAGGTTCTCCTTGATCTGCGCCTCGGTAAGGCCGAGATCCGTGAGGCGGCCATAACGCATGTACTGGGCCGAGTGGCAGTTCAGGCAGTGGTTCACGAAGATCTGCGCACCGCGCTGAAGCGACGACTTGTCGTTCAGGTTGACGGGCGCGGTATCGAGGTGGACCGAAGCGCCGGAGGCGAATGCGAGCCCCGGGAAGGCGAAAAGGACAACGGCGATGAGCTTTTTCATCAGTAGGTCACCCGCGACGGGACAGGCTTCTCCTGGTCCTTCGCCGTGTACCAGGGCATCAGGACGAAGAAGGCGAAATAGACGGCGGTCAGCACCCGGGCCACCCAGGTCGCCACGTAGTCTCCGCCGACGACCGGAAGCCCCTTCGGGAACTCGCCCCAGATGTTCGTCGGCTCGACTCCCAGGTAACCCAGGACCACGAAGCTCACGATGAATGCCGCGAAGAAGCCGCGATACAGCGTCCCCCGGTAGCGGATCGACTTCGCCTTGCCGCGATCGAGCCAGGGCAGCGCGAAGAGGATCATCACCGCCGCGCCCATCACGATCACGCCCCAGACCTGCATGTTGAAGAAGGACGGAACGGCCCGCAGCATCGCGTAGAACGGCGTGAAGTACCAGACCGGCGCGATGTGCGTGGGTGTCACCAGCGGGTCTGCCGGGACGAAGTTGTTGTATTCGAGGAAATAGCCCCCCACCTCCGGCGCGAAGAATATGATCGCCGAAAAGACGATCAGGAAGACCGCGACGCCGACCATGTCCTTCACCGTGTAGTACGGGTGGAACGGGATGCCGTCCTTGGGGGTGCCGGTCTTCGGGTCCATCGTCTCGTAGATCTCGACGCCGTCCGGGTTGTTCGAGCCCGTCTCGTGCAGCGCCATCAGGTGCGCGACCACCAGGCCCAGCAGGGCCATCGGGATCGCGATCACGTGCAGCGCGAAGAACCGGTTGAGCGTGGCGTCGGAGACGTTGTAGTCGCCCCGGATCCAGATCGCGAGGTCCTCGCCGATGATGGGGATGGTACCGAACAGGTTGATGATGACCTGCGCGCCCCAGAAGGACATCTGGCCCCAGGGAAGCAGGTAGCCGAAGAAGGCCTCGGCCATGAGGCACAGGTAGATGAGGACACCGAAGATCCACGTGAGCTCGCGAGGCTTGCGGTAGGAGCCGTACATGATCCCGCGGCACATGTGCAGGTAGACCATGATGAAGAACGCCGACGCGCCGGTCGAATGGATGTACCGGATGAGCCAGCCGCCCGGAACGTCCCGCATGATGTATTCGACGGACGCGAAGGCCGTCTCGGCCCCCGGCTTGTAGTTCATCGTGAGGAAGATCCCCGATACGATCTGGATGACCAGGACGACCAGGGAAAGCGAGCCGAAGAAGTACCAGAAGTTCATGTTCTTCGGCGCGTAGTACTCGGCCACCTGGCTCTTGTACAGCGCCACCAGCGGGAAGCGCTGGTCGACCCAGGTGAGGACGCCGTTGAGCCGGCCCGCGCCGGTGACCGGCGGCTTGTTGAGGACGGCCATGGGTCAGGCTCCCTTCGTGTCTTCGCCGACGACCACCACGTTTTCGGCGTAGCGATGGGGCGGGACATCCAAGTTGGTCGGGGCGGGCGAGCCGTTGAAGACGCGTCCGGACAGGTCGAATCGGGAATTGTGGCAGGGACAGTAGTAGCCACCCGGCCAGTCCTTGCCCATGTCGGAGGCGGCGCCGACTTCCTTCTTGAGCGTGGGGGAGCAGCCCAGGTGGGTGCAAACGCCGACCGCCACGAAAACCTCCGGCTTGATCGACCGGCCGATGCCCTTGACGTAATCGGGCTGCTTGGACGACTTGGAGCCCGGGTCCGCAAGCAGCGAATCGTTCTTCTCGAGCTGGGCGAGCATTTCGGGCGTGCGGCGCAGCACCCAGACGGGCTTGCCGCGCCATTCGAGCGTCACCTGCTGGCCGGGCTCGAGCTTGGAGACGTCGAGCTGGACCGGCGCGCCGGCCGCGAGGGCCCGGGCACTGGGGAACCAGCTGGCGAGGAAGGGAACGGCGACGGCGCCGGCGGCCGCGGCGCTGGCCGCGGTGGTGGCGACGATCAGGAAGCGGCGCTTCCTCTCGTCGACCTGGTCATGGACGATGGCGGTCATTGCGGGCGGGGGGGCGGGTGGGGAATGGGGGAGGAGGTTCGCCCGCCATTTTAGCCGATTCCCCGCCAGTACTTAAGCCCTTTGGACACCGGTCAGGGTTGACGCCCCCCCGCCCCCCCCGTAGATTTCCCTTCCCTGCCGCCCGCCCCACCCCTTCCGAGATGCGTCGCCTCTGGCTGGTTTTCGCCCAGGTCGTTACCGTGACCCTGGGCGTCCTGTTCGTCATCAGCCTGGTGAAACCCGACTGGCTGGCCACCCGTTCGAGCGTCGTGGCGATCCAGGAGTCGGCTCAGGTCGTTCCGACGGGCGCCGCCCCGACCGCCGGGCGCGCATCCTATCGGGATGCCGCGCAAAAGGCCGTGCCATCGGTCGTGAACATCTCGGCCACCAAGGAGGTGAAGCGCCGAAGCCCCATGCTGGACGATCCGGCGTTCCGGCGATTCTTCGGCGATCGGTTCAACGTGCCGGAAACCCAGCAGTCGCTCGGATCGGGTGTCGTCGTCAGCCGGGAAGGGTTCATTCTCACCAATGACCACGTCGTGGACGGCGTGACCGAGATCCGGGTGACGCTGAACGACGGGCGTACGGTGCCGGGAAAGATCGTCGGTTCCGACCCCGAAACGGACCTGGCGGTCGTGCGCATCTCCGCGCCCGGGCTCACCCCGGTCACTTTCGGACAATCCGACCAGCTCAAGGTGGGCGACGTCGTCCTGGCCATCGGCGACCCCTTCAGCGTCGGGCAGACGGTCACCATGGGCATCGTGAGTGCCCTGGGACGCGAGATCGGGGCCGCCAATCCCTACGGGAGCTTCATCCAGACCGATGCCGCCATCAACCCGGGCAACTCCGGCGGGGCCTTGATCGATGCCGCCGGCAACCTGGTCGGCATCAACACCCTCATTTTTTCCCGTTCCGGGGGCTACCAGGGCATCGGGTTCGCCATCCCGGTGAGCCTCGCCAAGAAGGTGATGGAGGAAATCATCGAGACGGGCGCCGTCACCCGGGGCTGGTTCGGGGTGGAGGTGGCGAACATCACGCCGGAATTGGCCGAGTCGCTCGCCCTTTCGGGCACGCGCGGCGCCATCGTCGGCGGTATCGAGCGTGGCAGCCCGGCCGAGCGGGCCGGAATCCGGCTCGGCGACGTGATCGTCAAGGTGGGCGAGCGGGCCGTGCCGGACATGAATGCGGCGCTCAACGCGATCGCGGACATCCCGCCCGGCAAGACGGTCGCCGTTTCGGTGCTTCGCCGCAACCAGGAAGTCGGCCTTTCCGTAACCGTCGGAAAGCGCCGGCCCCGCGCCGGCGGCGAGGAATAGCCGGCGCTAGCCCTCGGCAGCGCCCGCGTCGACCGCTGGCTTGCGCTTCTCGATGAACTGGGAGACGAAGATCCCCAGTTCGTAGAGGATGCAAAGCGGGATCGCGAGCATCAACTGGGAGACCACGTCGGGCGGCGTCACGACCGCCGCGACCACGAAAGCGCCCACGATCACGTACGGCCGGATCTCCCGGAGCTTTTCCACCGAGATGATGCCGGAGAGCACGAGGACCACCACGACCACGGGCACCTCGAAGGTCACCCCGAAGGCGACGAACATGCCGAGCACGAAGTTGAAATAGGCCTCGATGTCCGGCGCCACCGTGATGGATTTCGGCGCGAACGACGAGATGAACTTGAACACCGTCCCGAAAACGAAGAAATAGCAGAAGGCCATCCCCGCGAAGAAGAGCAGCGTGCTCGAGACCACGAGCGGCAGCACGAGCTTCTTTTCGTGCGCGTAGAGGCCCGGCGCCACGAAAGCCCAGGCCTGGTAGAGCAGGTAAGGCAAGGCCGCCAGGAAGGACACCATCAGCGCGATTTTCATGGGTATGAAAAACGGCGTGATGACCCCCGTGGCGATCATTCGGGAGCCCTCCGGCAACGCGTTCATCATCGGCTGGGCGAGCAGGTCGTAGAGCTCCGAGGCGTAGAAGAACGCCGGCAGGAAGCACAGCCCCACGACCATGAGCGCACGCACCAGGCGTTCGCGCAGCTCGATGAGGTGCGAGATGAAGGTCTCCTGGACCCCTTCGTCCGTCATGGCGAGGCGGAAGGCTTGGCGGCAGGAACTTCGGCCGGCTCGCCGATCCCCAGCTCGAGCTGCGGGGAGGCAGGGCGACGGCTCCGGCGCGGGGAGCGGCATCGGGGCTTCTGCCGGGGAGGTCTCGCCCGCAGGCTCGGCCGGGTTCACCTGACGTTCGATGTCGCGCTCGACCTCGCGGATCTCATCTTCCGTCTTGCGGGCCTGCGATTCCACGTCCTGCTGGAAGCCGCGCGCCGCACTCTCGAATTCGGTCTTCACCTTCGAGAGCTCGGAGGCGTCCATCTCGCGGTTGATGTCCGATTTCACCTGCGCGACGTAGCGCTGCAGGCGCCCGAACAGGTGGCCGAGCGTGCGCGCGACCTTCGGCAGGCGCTCGGGGCCGATGACCACGAGGGCCACGACCCCGATGATGAGCATCTCGGAGAAAGCGATGTCGAACATGGGGAAAGGCCGGGGCCCTGGGCGCCCGGTCCTTGGGGCCGTCAGGTCTTCTGCCGGTCCTTGATCTCGCCTTCGACGGTGGCGCCGGAGGCAGCGATCTCGCCGGCAGCCTTCTTGGCCTCTTCCTCGCCCTTCATGCCGTCCTTGAAGCCCTTCACCGCGCCGCCGAGGTCGCTGCCGATGTTGCGCAGCTTCTTGGTGCCGAACACGAGCAGGACGATGACGAGGACGATCAACCAGTGCCAGATGCTGAATGAACCCATGGAACGCTCCTGGAGGGGCCCGCCGCGCTATTCCTTCGCGATCATGCGCGGAAGGGGGGACGGGCCGCCGAGAATGTGGACGTGCAAATGATACACGTCCTGCCGACCGATCCGCCCCGTGTTCACGATGGTCCGGAATCCGTCGACGGATCCCTGCTCCCGGGCGAGCCGGCCCGCCAGCGCCAGGATGCGCCCCAGCACCGGCGCATCGGCATCGCCGGCCTCGGCGAGCGAAGGCAGGTGGTCCTTCGGAATCATGAGGAAATGAACAGGGGCGGAGGGATGGATGTCGTGGAAGGCGAGTATTTCGTCGTCCTCGAAGACTTTATTCGCGGGGATCTCGCCCGCGGCGATCTTGCAGAAGATGCAGGACGGGTCGCGTCTCATGTCCTATTCCTTTCGGGATGCCTTCTCATCGAGCCCCGAGCGTCCCTCGCGGCGCTCGAGCTCCGCGAGCACGTCCGCGACCTTGACGCCCTGCCGGTCCAGCAGGACCACGCAGTGGAACCAGAGATCGGCCATCTCGGCGACGAGCGCCGGCCTTACGCCCGACTTGCCGGCGATGACGGTTTCCGTCGCCTCCTCGCCGACCTTCTTGAGGATGGAGTCGAGGCCCTTGGCATTGAGCCTCGCGACGTACGAGGTGCCCGGGTCGCCGCCGCGGCGTTCGGCGATCGCGGCCTCGAGGCGCTCGAGGATGGTACTCATGGGCGGAACCCTCCGGAATTCGCGAGAACCGGCTCGGTCACCCTCCATTCGGGCGCGGAACCGGCCGTTTCGAGGCGATTGAAGAAGCAGCGGCGGCGCCCCGTATGGCAGGCGATGCCGCCCACCTGCTCGACGCGCAGCAGAACCGCGTCGGCATCGCAGTCCAGGCGGATCTCCACCACGCGTTGCAGGTGGCCTGAAGTCTCGCCCTTTCGCCAGAGGCTTTTCCGGGAACGCGACCAGTAGGTGGCTTCGCCCGACTTCAGGGTGAGGGCGAGCGACTCGCGATTCATCCAGGCCATCATCAGGACTTCGCCCGAGGCGCTGTCCTGCACGATGGCCGGCACGAGGCCGTCCGCGTTCCAGGCGATGGCGTCGAGATAGTCCATCGCTAGAGCCGCATCTCGATGCCTCGGTCGGCCATGAAGCGCTTGGCCTGCCCGACGGTGAATTCACCGTAGTGGAAGATCGACGCGGCGAGGACCGCATCGGCCTCGCCCTCTTCCACGCCCTGGGCCAGGTGCTCGAGCGTGCCCACGCCGCCGCTGGCGATGACCGGAACCGGCACGGCGCGGCTCACGGCCCTCGTGAGCTGCAGGTCGAAGCCCGCCTTCGTGCCGTCGCGATCCATGCTGGTGAGCAGGATCTCGCCCGCGCCCAGGTCGCACATCCGCCGCGCCCACGCGATGGCATCGAGCCCCGTGGGGTTGCGTCCGCCGTGCGTGAACACCTCCCAGCGGTCCGGGCCCACCGATTTCGCGTCCACGGCCACGACGATCGCCTGCGAGCCGAACCGGTGCGCGCTGTCGGCCACCAGCGACGGGTTCTGGACCGCCGCCGTGTTGATGCTGACCTTGTCCGCACCCGCATTGAGCAGCTTTCGAACATCCTCGACCTTGCGAACGCCCCCGCCGACCGTGAGCGGAATGAACACCTGGTCGGCCACCCGCTCGATGATCGGGACGATCGTGTCGCGCGCATCGCTGGAGGCGGTGATGTCGAGGAAGGTGATTTCATCCGCGCCGGCCTCGTCGTAGCGGCGCGCCACCTCGACCGGGTCCCCGGCATCACGCAGGCTCACGAAATTGACGCCCTTCACCACGCGACCGGCGTGCACGTCGAGGCAGGGAATGATTCGCTTGGCGAGTCCCATCGGGATCGTCGGGGCCTTCGGGACCGGCGGGAGGCCGGTCAGGCCTCGCCGTCGGCGAGCGCCTGGGCGGCCGCAAAATCGAGGCGGCCCTCGTAGATCGCCCGCCCGGTGATGGCCCCGGCAATGCCCTCGCCCTCCACGTCACGGAGCCGCTTCACGTCTTCCAGCCCGTTGAGGCCGCCGCTAGCGATGACGGGGATCGCGAGCGCCTGCGCCAGCCTCACGGTCGCTTCGATGTTGACGCCCTTCATCATCCCGTCGCGGCCGATGTCCGTGTAGATCACCGCCTCGACGCCGTAATCCTGGAAACGCCTGGCGAGGTCGATGACGTCGTGGCCCGTCAGCTTCGACCAGCCGTCCGTGGCGACTTTCCCGTCCTTGGCGTCCAGGCCGACCATGATGTGGCCGGGAAACGCGTCGCAAGCCTCGTGCAGGAAGCCGGGGTTCTTCACGGCCGCCGTTCCGATGATCACGTACGAGATACCGTCGTCCAGGTAGCGCTCGATGGTGTCGAGGTCGCGGATGCCGCCGCCCACCTGCACGGGATGTCCGAGTCGACCGCCGCGAGGATCGCCTTGATGGCGGGCTCGTTGCGCGGCTTGCCGGCGAAAGCGCCGTTCAAGTCGACGACATGCAGGCGCCGGGCACCCTGGTCCGCCCAATGGGCGGCCGTCTTGCCGGGGTCGTCCGAAAAGACCATCGCGGTCGCCATGTCGCCTTGTTCGAGGCGGACGCAACGGCCGTCTTTCAAGTCGATCGCGGGAATGATGAGCATGGGCCGGTAGGGATGGGGAGCCGGGTCAGGGGCTCCAGCGCGTGAAGTTCTCGAGTAGCCTCAAGCCGGCGGCGCTGCTCTTTTCGGGGTGGAACTGCGTCGCGAAGATGTTATCCCGCGCGATGGCCGAGGTAAAGGCATGGGGGTAGCGCGACCGGGCGGCGGTCAGCGCGGGGTCCCGCGGTTCGCAGTAGTAGCTGTGCACGAAATAGAAGCGGGCACCGTCCGGGATGCCCGTCCATATCGGGTGGGACATCGACTGCCAGACCTCGTTCCAGCCCATGTGCGGGATCTTGAACCCGGCCGCGACCGTTTCCGGCGCCTCGGCAAAAGCAAGAACCTCGCCCGGAAGGATGGCGAGGCCGGGCGTGTCGCCTTCGCGGCTTCGCTCGAAGAGCATCTGCAGGCCGATGCACAGCCCGAGGAACGGCTTGGCCGCCGCGCTCTCGCGGATCGCATCGCCCAGGCCGCTTTCGGCGAGGCAGCGCATGCAGTCCGGCATGGCGCCCTGCCCGGGAAAGACCACCCGATCGGCCTCGCGGATGGCGCGCGGGTCGGCCGTGATGTCGATGGAATCGCCCGGCGCCACGTGCGCGAGCGCCTTCTGCACCGATCGCAGGTTGCCCATCCCGTAGTCGACGATCGCGATGCGCTGTGCCATGGGTAACGGGGCGCGGGGCCCCGGGAGGCAGTCCGTCTAGAGGGTGCCCTTGGTGGACGGGATGACGCCGGCGGCGCGCGGGTCGGCTTCGACCGCCATGCGCAGGGCGCGCGCGAACGCCTTGAAGATCGTCTCGCACTGGTGATGGGAATTGTCGCCGCGCAGGTTGTCCAGGTGCACGGTGGCAAGGGCGTGGTTCACGAAGCCCTGGAAGAATTCCCGGGCGAGGTCCACGTCGAATTCGCCGACGCGGGCGCGCGTGAAATCCACGTGGAATTCGAGGCCGGGACGGCCCGAGAAGTCGATGACGGCACGGGACAGGGCCTCGTCGAGGGGCACGTAGGCGTGGCCGTAGCGGCGGATGCCCTTCTTCTCGCCCAGGGCCTTCGCCACGGCCATGCCGAGGGTGATGCCGATGTCCTCGACGGTGTGATGCGCGTCGATCTCGAGGTCCCCGCGCGCCTTCACGACGAGATCCACCGCGCCGTGGCGCGCGATCTGGTCGAGCATGTGGTCGAGGAACGGAACGCCCGAGTCGAGGCTCGCGCGGCCTTCGCCGTCGAGGTTCACGGAAACGAAGACCTGCGTTTCCTTCGTGTCGCGCTGGATGTCGGCGGTACGCATGGTGTCAGGCGGCCTGCCTCAGCGCATCGATGAGCTTCCCGTTTTCCTCGGGAGTCCCGACCGTGAGCCGCAGGCAATCGGCGAGCAGGGGATGGGAGCCTTGAAAGCTGCGGACCAATATACCACGCGCCTTGAGGCCCTCGAAGGCGCGCGGGCCGTCCGGAAGGCGCGCCAGCACGAAGTTGGCGGCCGAAGGATAACGGCGCACTCCCGGCATCCCGTCGAGGGCGGCCTCGAGACGCGCCCGCTCCTCGTTGATGCGAGCCACCTGCGCGTCGAGCACGTCGCGCCGGGCGAGGACGAAACGGGCCGCCGCATCCGTCAGCACGTTCACGTTGTAGGGCAGCCTCAACTTGTCGAACTCGGCGAGCCAGTCGTCCGGCCCCGTGACGAGGCCCAGGCGCAGGCCGGCCAGGCCCAGCTTGGAAACCGTCCGCACGAGCACGAGGTTCGGATGCCGACCCACTTCGTCCAGCAACGTGGCGCCGCCCGAATACGGGTAGTACGCCTCGTCGACGACCACCAGCCCCGGCGAGGCCTTCACGACCGCGAGGACGTCCTCCCGCGCGAACAGGTTTCCCGTCGGGTTGTTGGGATACGCGAGCCAGGTCACGGCCGGTCGGGCGCGATGCACGGCCTCGAGCAAGGCGGGCAAGTCCAGGGAGAAATCGTCCCTGAGGGGCACGCTTTCGTATCCCAGGCCCGCCATCGCCGCGCTCATCCGGTACATCACGAAGGAGGGCTCCACCGAGAGCATCACCGCGCCGGGCTTCGCGAGCGCCATCGCGATCATCATCAGGATCTCGTCGGAGCCGTTGCCGAGCAGGATGCCGAGACGGTCCGGAATGCCCATCGATTCGCGCAGCACGCGCTTCAGCTGCGTCGCGGTGGGGTCCGGGTACCGGTTGATGCCGACGCCCGACAGGACGCGTCCGAGTTCCTCGGCCATGTCCGGCGGCAACGAATAGGGGCTTTCCATCGCGTCGAGCTTCACGAAACCGGCCGCCGGCGTCACATGGTAGGCGGTGAGCGCGCGAATCTCCCCGCGCACCCAGTGCTCCGCATCCTTCACGGCTTCTCGCCTCGCAGCTCGGCGCTTCGGGCGTGGGCTTCCAGCCCTTCGGCCCGCGCGAGCGTGCGGGCCGTCTCGCCCAGGCGGACGGCGGCCTCGCGGCTCACGCGGATGAGGCTCGAGCGCTTCTGGAAATCGTAGACGCCGAGCGGCGAGGAAAAGCGCGCCGTGCGCGAAGTGGGCAGGACATGGTTCGGGCCGGCGCAGTAATCGCCCAGCGATTCCGAGGCGTAGTGCCCCATGAAAATCGCACCCGCATGGCGGATCTTCGGCAGCAGCGCATCGGGGTCGGCCACGGCGAGCTCCAGGTGCTCCGGTGCGATGCGGTTCGCGATCTCGCAGGCCTCGTCCAGGTCGCGCGCTTCGATGAGCGCGCCCCGGCCGCGAACCGAGGCCTCGATGATCGCGCGCCGCGGCAGCGACACCACCTGACGGCGCATCGATTCCAGCACGCGGTCCGCGAAACCGGGCTCGATCGTCACCAGGACCGCCTGTGCGATCTCGTCGTGCTCGGCCTGGGAGAATAGGTCCATGGCGACCCAGTCGGGGTTCGCGGTGCCGTCGGCGATCACGAGTATCTCCGAGGGCCCGGCCACCATGTCGATGCCCACCCGTCCGAAGACCCGCCGCTTGGCCGCCGCGACGTAGGCATTGCCGGGACCGACGATCTTGTCGACCGCCGGGACGCTCGCCGTGCCGAACGCGAGCGCCCCCACGGCCTGGGCGCCGCCCACGCGGAAGATGCGATCGACGCCGGCGAGCGCCGCCGCGGCGAAGACATGGTCGTTCTCGACCCCATCCGGCGTGGGCACGACCATCACGAGTTCGGGAACGCCGGCGACCTTGGCGGCAACCGCGTTCATCAGCACCGAGGACGGATAGGCCGCCTTGCCGCCGGGGACGTAAAGCCCGACCCGGTCGAGCGGCGTCACTTGCTGGCCCAGGACGGTGCCATCGGGCTCCTCGATCCGCCAGCCTTGGAGGTGCTGGTTCTCGTGGTAGCGGCGGATGCGTCCGGCGGCGGTCTCCAGCGCGGATCTTTCGGCGCGCCCGATGCGATCGAGAGCCCGGCGCGCGCTCGCGGCGCTCACTTCCAGCTCGGCGGCGCCCGAAGGCGACCAGCGGTCGAAGCGGCTCGTGTACTCGAGCAGGGCCGCGTCGCCCCGGCGGCGGACGTTGTCGAGGATTTCCGCGACGGCGCGGTCGACCGAATCGTCCTGAGCGGCCTCGAAGGCGAGCAGGGCGTCGAGCTTCGCGTCGAAATCGTCGTCGCGGGTGCTCAGGCGACGGGGGTCAGGCACGGCTCGCCCTTTCGAATGCCTCGACGACGGGAACCACCTCGGCGCGCTTCACCTTCATCGACGCGGGGTTCACGACCAGGCGGCTCGAGATGCCGAGGATCTCCTCGACCGCGACGAGCTTGTTCGCGCGAAGCGTGCTGCCGGTATCGACGACGTCCACGATGGCGTCGGCAAGGCCCACGAGCGGCGCGAGCTCCATGGAGCCGTAGAGCTTGATGAGGTCGACGTGGACCCCCTTGGCCGCGAAGTGCTCGCGTGCCGTTCCGATGTACTTCGTGGCCACGCGAAGGCGGGCGCCGCGGCGGACGGCCGCCTGGTAGTCGAAGCCCTCGGGCACCGCCACCATCAGCTTGCAGCGGGCAATGCCCAGGTCGAGCGGCTGGTAAAGGCCCTTGCCGCCGTGCTCGAGCAGCAGGTCGAGCCCTGCCACCCCCAGGTCGGCGGCACCGTACTGCACATAGGTGGGAACGTCCGAGGCCCGGACGATGATGACGCGCACGCCCGGATGACTGGTGGCGAGGATGAGCTTGCGGGACTTTTCCGGGTCCTCGGCCGGAACGATGCCGGCGGCCTCCAGGAGCGGAAGCGTTTCCTCGTAGATGCGGCCTTTGGAGAGTGCGATGGTGATCATGGTGCTTTCGGTCGCTCCGCCCTCGGGCGAAGCGTCACCGGCAATGTCCTGCGCATGAAGGGGAAATCCAACGTGGGGCGAATTCGGGGCGGGCAGCGGCTCGTGCCCGCGGGTTCAGCTCGCCGCCCACTCCTCGGGCGTCAGCGTGCGCATGGACAGCGCATGGATTTCCTCGCGCATGCGTTCGCCCAGGGCGCCGTAGACGAGCTGGTGCCGGCGCACGCGGCTTTGCCCCTCGAAGGCGGGGCTCACGACGATCGCCTCGAAATGGGACCCGTCGCCGCTCACCTCGAGGTGACGGCAATCGAGACCGCTGCGGATGGAATCCTCGATGCTGCGGGGGTCGACCATGGGCGTTGAATTCAGGAGCGCAGCTTGTAGCCGGAGCGTAGGAGCCGCAGGGTCAGCCATGATAGGGCACAGAGCGTGCCCGTCGCAATCGCGAGGCTCGTGCCCGGCGGGACGTCGGACTGGCCGAAGAAGCCGTAGCGGAAGCCGTCGATCGCGTAGAAGAACGGGTTCAGTTGCGAGGCGGCCTGCCAGAAGGGCGGCAGCGACTTGACGGAGTAGAAGACCCCCGCCAGGAAGGTGAGCGGCATCACGAGGAAATTCTGGAATGCCGCGAGCTGGTCGAATTTCTCGGCCCAGATGCCGGCCACGATGCCGAGCGCGCCCAGCAGGGCCGAGCCCACGAGTGCGAAGGCGAGCGCCCACAGGGGGTGGGCGAGCGGCAGCGGGACCAGGAAGAGGACCGCCAGGAACACGCCGGCACCCACCACGAGCCCGCGAACGACGGAGGCGAGCAGGTAGGCCCCGAAGATGTCGCCCGGGGTGAGCGGCGGCAGCAGGATGAAGACGATGTTGCCCGTGATCTTCGACTGGATGAGGGACGAGGAGCTGTTGGCGAAGGCGTTCTGCAGCATCGACATCATCGCGAGGCCCGGCACGAGGAACTGCGTGTAACCGACCCCCGGGTAGGCCTCGACGTGGGCGGCGAGCGCGTGCGAGAAGATGACGAGGTACAGGAGCGACGAGAGCACCGGCGCCGCCACCGTCTGGAAGCTCACTTTCCAGAATCGCAGCACTTCCTTCCGGAGGAGCGTGCGGAAGCCTCCCGTCATGCCCGGGCCCCCGTCGCGTCGCCGGCCTTCGCCATGATCTTCACGAAGACTTCCTCGAGTTCCGGTTCGGCGACCTCCAGGTGCTCGATGCGTGCGCCGGCCTCGCGCAGGCGGGCCAGGGCCGTTTCGACCTGCGCCGCCCCCTCGACCGGCAGGCGCCAGGCGCCCTCCGCGTCCAGGCTCGCGCCGGCGGAGAGCGCCGCCGGGAGCTCGCACCCGGCGAACCTCACCCGCAGCACGCGTTCGGAGAACGCCGCGAGGAGCCGCGCCGTATCGTCCAGCGCCACGATCCGCCCCGCCTTCATCATCGCGATGCGGGAGCACAGTTCCTGGGCTTCCTCGAGGTAGTGGGTGGTGAGGATGATCGCGTGGCCGGCCGCATTGAGCTCGCGCACGAAGGCCCAAAGCGTCTGGCGCAACTCCACGTCGACGCCGGCCGTGGGTTCGTCCAGCACGATGACGGGCGGCCGGTGCACCAGCGCCTGCGCCACGAGCACGCGGCGCTTCATCCCGCCGGACAGGCTGCGCATGTTGGCGTCGGCCTTGGGGCCGAGCGCGAGCCGGTCGAGCAGCTCGTCGATCCACTTTCCGTTGCCGCGCAGGCCGAAGTAGCCGGACTGCAGCTCGAGAGTCTCGCGGACGCTGAAGAAGGGATCGAAGACGATCTCCTGCGGCACGATGCCCAGGCTGCGGCGCGCCTCGCGGTAATCCCGGATGACGTCGTGACCCATGACGCGGAGCTCGCCGGAATCCGCGCGAACCAGGCCGCCGAGCGCCGAGATGAGCGTGGTCTTGCCGGCGCCATTGGGCCCCAGGAGGGCGAAGAACTCGCCCGGCTCGACGGTGAGGGAAATGCCGTCCAGCGCATCGAGCTTCCCGTAGCGCTTGCGGACGTCGCGGACTTCGACGGCGGGCGTCATCGCTAGGCCCGGCAGGGCTGGATGAGTCCGGTGACCCCGTAGAGATCCGCGAGCGCGAGCAGGTTCGCGGGGAGGTTCTCGAATAGCAGCGACTTGCCGAGCCGGGCGGCTTCCCGCCGCCACTCCAGCAGCAGGGCGACGGCGGAGGAATCGACTTGCGTGATGGCGGAAAAATCGATGGTGAGGCGGTCCGGGAGGTCCGGCCTCGCGGTGTAGGCCCGGCTCTTCTCGAGCACCTCCGGCAGGCTTTCGAAGGAGAGCGCGCCTTCGAGCGCGAGCACTTCGCTGCGGACCGCGGGGTTCACTTGCTCGGCTCGGCCTTCGCGGGGGCCCGGGGGGAGGCGCTGCCGCCGCGGTTGCGATCGGAGAGCGTTTTCACGAGGCCGTCGATGCCGCCCTTCTGGATCTGGTCGTTGAACGTGCTGCGGTAGGTGGTGACGAGCGAGACGCCGTCCACCACGACGTCGTAGACGCGCCAGCCCTTGTCGGACCTTTCCATCGAGTAGTCGATGGGGATGGGCTGGCCGCCGGGCTGGTTCACGAGCGTCTTCACGAGCGTTTCGGTGTCGCCCGCGCCGACCTTGGCAGGCTTCACGTCGATGGTCTGGTTGCGGTACTGCGACAGCGACGTCGAGTAGGTGCGCACGAGCAGCGTGCGGAACTCGCGCACCAGCGATTCCTTCTGGGCGTCGGAGGCCTGCGCCCAGTTGCGGCCGACCGCCAGGCGCGTCATGCGGTTGAAGTCGAAGTGCGGCAGCACCTTTTCCTCGACCAGGTCGAGGATCTTGCGCTGGTTGCCGGCCTGGAGGTCCTTGTCGGTCTTGATGACGGCGAGAACTTCGTCGATCGACTTGCGCACGAGGACGTCCGGCGCGACGTCCGGCGCCGCGGCGGCGACGGGGGCGAACAGGCACGCCAGGCTCGCGCAAAGGGCCGCGATCCATCGGAAAGGGAGAGCCGCGAGACGATCGTTCATGGTGTGGGTCCTTGGCTTGGGAACGCCGGTTGGAGCATGCGCGGCACCGGAGGGTTCCCGGCTTCGCTACTTCTTGCCGCCGTCCTCCTGGGCCTTGCTGAAGAGGAACTGGCCGATGAGCCGCTCGAGCACGACGGCCGACTGGGTGATGGAGACCCGGTCGCCCTGAGCGAGCTTCTTCTCGTCGCCGCCGGCGTCGAGGCCGACGTACTGCTCGCCCAGAAGACCCGAGGTGAGGATCGAGGCGCTCGTGTCTTTCGGGAAGGTGTAGCGCGAGTCGAGCGCGAGCGTGACGGAAGCCTGGAAGCGCTCGTTGTCGAAATGGATCTCGGCCACGCGCCCGACCAGGACGCCCGAGCTGCGCACCGGAGCGCGCACCTTGAGGCCGCCGATGTTGTCGAACCGCGCCTGCACCTGGTAGGTGCTGGCGGGCCGTTCGGCGCCCAGGTTGCCCGCCTTGAGGGCGAGCACCAGGAGTGCCGCGAATCCCGCGATCACGAAGGCGCCGAACCAGAGATCGATCGTCGTTCTTTCCATGGCCTATCCGCTCGGTTGGTCCGCCCGTCGCTCAGGCATCGCCGCGCAGCATGAACGCGGTGAGCACGAGGTCGAGGGCGAGGATGGTGAGCGCCGAACTCACCACGGTGCGTGTCGTGGCGCCGGAGACGCCTTCCGCGGTCGGGGGGGCGTCGAATCCCTCGAACGTCGCGATCACCGTCACGGCGATCCCGAACACGAAACTCTTCACGACGCCGTTCAAAACATCATACCGGAAGTCCACCGCCGCCTGCATTTGCGACCAGAAGGCGCCGTTGTCCACGCCGATGAGCACGACGCCCACCAGGTAGCCGCCGAAGATCCCCATGGCGGAGAAGATGGCGGCGAGCACGGGCATCGAGATGACCCCGGCCCAGAAGCGCGGCGCGATGACGCGCGACATGGGCGAGACGGCCATCATGTCCATCGCCGTGAGCTGCTCGGTCGCCTTCATGAGGCCGATTTCCGCGGTGATGGCGGAGCCGGCGCGGCTCGCGAAAAGGAGCGCGGCGACCACCGGGCCGAGTTCCCGCACCAACGAGAGCGCGACCAGCACGCCGATCGACTCCTGGGCGCCGTAGCGCTGCAGCGTCTGGAACCCCTGCAGCCCGAGCACCATGCCGACGAACAGGCCCGAGACGACGATGATGATGAGCGAGAGGACGCCGGTGAAGTACACCTCGCGCATCACCAGGCGGAAGCGTCGCGCGCTGGTGCCCGAGGCCGCGATCACCTGGGCGAAGAAGCGCGTCATCGCGCCGACGCGCCAGACGCCGTCGATGAAGTTGTGGCCCAGGCGACCGAGCGCGAGCTTCACGCGGTCAAGCATGGGCGGGCTCCTTCGCGGCGGCGAGGCCCACGTCGCCCGCGTAGTCGGGCGCCGGGTAGTGGAAAGGCACGGGGCCGTCGGTCTCCCCGTGGACGAACTGGTGCACCACGGGCGTGGCCGACGCGCGGATCTCGTCCGGCGTGCCTTCGCCCACCACGCGGCCGTCGGCGACGAAGTAGAGGTAGTCCACGATCTGCATGGACTCCACCACGTCGTGCGTGACCAGGATCGAGGTGGCGCCGAGCGCATCGTTCAGGCGCCGGATGAGGCTTCCCACCACGGACATCGAGATCGGGTCGAGCCCGGCGAAAGGCTCGTCGTAAAGGACCAGCATCGGATCCATCACCACCGCGCGGGCGAGCGCCACGCGGCGCGCCATGCCGCCCGACAGCTCCGAGGGCATCAGGTTGTGCGCCCCGCGAAGGCCCACGGCCTCCAGCTTGAGCAGCACGAGGTCGCGCACCATTTCCTCGGACAGTTCCGTGTGCTCGCGAAGCGGGAACGCGACGTTGTCGTAGACGCTCAGGTCCGTGAAGAGGGCGCCGAACTGGAAAAGCATGCTCATGCGCCGGCGCAGGCGGTAGAGCCCCTCGCGGTCGAGCTCGTGCACCGTCTCTCCGGCCAGGCGGACCGAACCGGCCGTGGGCTTCAACTGGCCGCTCACCAGCCGCAGCAGCGTCGTCTTGCCGCAGCCGCTGCCGCCCATGATGGCGACGATCTTGCCGCGCGGAATGCGCATCGAGATGCCCTTCAGCACGGGGCTGCGGCCGTAGCCGAACTGGACGGCGTCGATCTCGACGAGGGGAGCTTCGGACACGCGGGATGGATGGCGCGGCGCAAGAGGGAAGCGCATTCTACCAAAACGACACCGCGCCCCGCCGGGGCCGCTCTCCTATAATCTCCCGCACAAGCGCGCACGCCATGAAGCCCCGACTCCTCCTGGTCGACGACGACCCGCTCATCGCCGAGAGCCTCGCGTTCGTCCTCGAGGCGGACTACGAGGTCGCATGCGCGTCGGACCGGGAATCGGCCGTGGCGCGGCTTCGCGAATGGCCCGAGCCGCCGCAACTCGCGCTCATCGACCTCGGCCTGCCGCCCGCGGCCCACCTGCCCACCGAAGGCTTCAAGCTCATCGGCGACCTGCTCGCCCACGCGCCCGAGGCCCGCATCGTCGTGCTGACGGGCCAGAACGAGGAGTCGAACGCCCGCCGCGCCCGGGCCTTGGGCGCCGCGGATCTCGTGCCCAAGCCGTGCGAACCGGACCAGCTGAAGGCCGTGCTTCGCCGGGCCCTCGCCAGCGCCGATCTCGCGCCGCAACCGGGCCGGGCCGAGGAAGGCCGGGCGCTCGTGGGCGACAGCCCGGCCATGCGCAAGCTGCGCAGCCAGATCGACCTCTATGCGTCCTCCGCCTTCCCGGCCCTGATCGAGGGCGAGAGCGGCAGCGGCAAGGAGCGCGTCGCCTTCGCCCTGCACCACCTGAGCCCCCGGGCCCGGGAACCCTTCCTCGCCCTCAACTGCGCGGCCATCTCGCCCTCCCTCGTGGAGCCGACGCTCTTCGGCTACGCCAAGGGCGCCTTCACGGGGGCCACGCAGTCGAAGGCGGGCTACTTCGAGGACGCCGCGGACGGCACGCTGTTCCTCGACGAGATCGGCGAGCTCCCGGTCGACCTGCAAGCGAAGCTCCTGCGCGTGCTGGAAAACGGCGAGTACCAGCGCGTGGGCGAGACGCAGACCCGCGTGAGCCGCGCCCGCATCGTGGCGGCCACGAACCGCGACCTGCGCCACGAGATACGCCAGGGCCGCTTCCGGGCGGACCTCTACCACCGCCTGTCCGTCTTCACCGTGAGCGTTCCGCCGCTGCGCGAACTCGCCGAGGACAAGCTTCGCCTCCTGGACCACTACCGTCTCCTCTTCGCCGAACGCTCGGGCAACCCGCCATTCGAACTCGACGCGGGCGCGCGCGAGCGCTGGATCGCCTACCCATTCCCCGGCAACGTCCGGGAGCTGCGCAATATCGTGATCCGGCTTTCCACCAAGTTCGCGGGATTCACGGTCAAGGTGACCGACCTCGAGGCGGAGTTCGCGCCCGCCGTCGATGCCAAGGGGGAGACCGCCGACCCCCTGGCCGGCGTGCGGGCGGCCTTCGCCGCCGGCGAGCCGGTCAATCTCGACACCGCCCTGAAGGCGGTGGAGGGTGCCTACCTGGATGCCGCGATCGAAGCGGCCCGCGGCAACCTTTCCCAGGCCGCGCGGCTGCTGGGGATCTCCCGCAGCACGCTCTACAGCCGACTGGAAGCCACCGGCCGCTCCGGTGCTAAACTCGACGCTCCCCCAACCGAGACTGCCGGGCCGCGAATCGGATCCGGTGGCCGCCCGTGACCGCGACCGACGCACGCCCATGACGATGTACCTGGAGCACTTCGGCCTGCGCGAGGCGCCGTTCCGCATCACGCCCCACACGGAGTTCTTCTTCGCCGGCGCGAACCGCGGTGCCACGCTGGAAGCGCTCACCTATGCCATCACGGCCGGCGAAGGCCTGGTGAAGGTGACGGGCGAGGTCGGCACCGGCAAGACCATGCTCTGCCGCGTGCTGATGGAGCGGCTGCCGGACAAGGTGGAGACGATCTACCTCGCCGTCCCCAGCCTCTCCCGCGACGAGATGCTGGTCGCCGTGGCCTCGGAACTCGGGATCGACACCGACGGCGCCACCACGACCCGCTGCTTCGCGCGCTGCAGGAAAAGCTCCTCGCGCTGCACGCCGACGGCCGGCAGGTCGTGGCGCTCATCGACGAGGCCCACGCGATGCCTCTCGAGACGCTCGAGGAGATCCGCCTGCTCTCGAACCTCGAGACGGGCACGCAGAAGCTGCTGCAGATCGTCCTGTTCGGCCAGCCGGAACTCGACGAGCATCTCGCGCTCCCGAACATGCGCCAGCTGAAGGAACGCATCACCCACGCCTTCCTGCTCGACCCGCTGCCGGCTCGCGACATCCGCGACTACATCAGTTTCCGCCTGCGCGCGGCCGGGTACCACGGCCCCGACCTCTTCGGGCCCGAGGCGCTCAAGATCATCGCCGAGGCCTCGGAAGGCCTCACCCGCCGCATCAACATCTACGCGGACAAGACGCTGCTCGCGGCCTTCGCCGCCGGCACCCACTCGGTCAGCGCGGACCATGCCCGGGCGGCCGTCTCCGACACCCAGATCGTCCTCGCGCAGAAGCCGTCGACCCATCGCGCCCCGCTCTATGCGCTTGGCGGGCTCGTCGCCGGAACCGTCCTCGGGTTCGGGCTGGCGCAGCTGTTTCCGCTCGGGCCGGCCGCCGTATCGGCTCCGCCGGCTTCGGCCCGGGGCGCGGTGGCGCCTGCTCCGGCCACAACGCCGCCGCCCCGGCCGCCGCGCCCGGCCCGACTGCCCCGCAGCCCGAGCCCGCAGCACCCGCAGCACCCGCAACGCCGCCAACGCCACCGCAACCAGTCGCCGAGCCCGCCAAGACCGAGCCTGCCGCGTCTCCTCCGAAGGCCGGCGCCGCAGGCGCACCTGCGCTCGTTCTCGAAAGCACGCTCAAGGCGCCGGCGAATGCGGATAGCCCGGCACCGCCTGCCCCGCTGTCGCCCAGGCTCGCCGCCCGCATGGATGCCGGCCTCGGCCTGCTCGACAAGCCCGGGGAAAGCCGCTTCGTCGTCCAGTTGATGATGACCGATGCCCGGCAGGCGGATTACCTCGAGTGGTACGTGGGGGAGGCGTATCGCACCCTGGCGCCCGATGCACTCTTCCTATATCCGAGCGGCAATGCCGAATCCCCCAAGATGGGCGTCCTCTACGGCGCTTTCCCCACGCGGCGCGAGGCAAACGACGGCCCTGGAAGGCCTGCCGGCCAACCTGCGGAAGTTCGGCCCGTACGTGCGGACGATCGAAGGGGTGCGAAGCGACGTGAGAAAGAGCCCGCCGACGTGAAAATCCTTCAAGCCTGTCAAGGGCTTGCGGGGAACGGGCTCTCCGGGGTTTCGATTGCGTTCGGCAGTTGAAACGGCTATAAAGTGAACCTAGGGCTTTCCCTCCCAAAACAACCACTTACCTCCGACTCTTCATGATGCGCTTTCGATACCGCTCTCCCGAGGTCCTGATCGCCGCCGTCGCGGTCGCACTGGGGGGTTGCGGAACCCAGCCGATCGCGCAGCCCGACAGCCACTTGCGCCAGGAAACGGCGCGACCGCCTTCCGCGCAGGCCGCCATTCCGCCGACCGTGCGCCCTGCGCCGCTGCCGCCGCCGCCGGAAGCGCGCGCGGCCGAGATCAAGTACTCGATCATCGTCGCCAACCAGCCCGTGAGAGACGTGCTGCTCGCGATCGCCCGCGAGACGAAGGTGAACGTGGATGTGCACCCCGGCGTGGAGGGGACCGTCACGATCAACGCCATCGACCAGACCTTGCAGCAGATCCTCGCGCGGCTCGCGAAGCAGGTCGACATGCGCTACGAGATCGAAGGCTCGACGATCCAGGTGATGCCGGATTCGCCGTACCTGCGCAATTACCGCGTCGACTACGTGAACATGTCGCGCGACACGACGGAAACCGTATCGGTGGCGACGCAGGTCCTTTCGGGCACGGTGGGCGGCGGAACCGCCGGCACTTCGGGAAGCCAGGGCGACAACAATTCGACCGTGCGCATCAGCAACATCTCGCGCCACCGTTTCTGGGAGACGCTCGAGAAGAACATCAAGGACATGCTGCGCGAGACGGACAAGCTCCTGCCCGAGGGCAGCAGCGAGACCTTCGTGAGCAACCGCGGCCAGATCGGCTCCGCCACGACCCAGGCCACGACGGCCCGCCGCATCGCCTCCGGCGCAAGCGCTTCGGCGGCGACGGTGGCGCAGGTCACGCCGGGACAGACACAGACGCAGCAGGCGTCGGAGACCGTCGAGTCGCGCCTCACTTTCCGGGAAGCCGCCTCGGTCATCGTGAACGCGGAGTCCGGTACGGTGACGGTTCGCGCCACCTCGCGCCAGCACGAGAAGGTCGCGGAGTTCATCGAGCAGGTCACCGGCGCCGCCAAGCGCCAGGTGCTCATCTCGGCGACCATCGTCGAGGTCGAGCTGAGCGACCAGTACCAGGCCGGCGTCGACTGGTCCGCCATCGCGACCAACGGGCTGGGCTACACGATCACGCAGAGCCTCATCGGCTCCAATTTCTCCTCGGCCCCGGGGCTCTTCTCGCTCACCTACAAGAATCCCAACCCGGCTGCGGGCGGCAACGTCTCGAGCACGGTCAACATCCTGAGCCAGTTCGGCAAGACGCGCGTGCTCTCGAGCCCGCTGCTCATGGTCCTCAACAACCAGACGGCCGTGCTCAAGGTGACGGACAACATCGTGTACTTCACGATCAAGGCCGACACCAACACGAACGCCAACGTCTCGACGACGACCTTCACGTCCACGCAGAACATCGTGCCGGTCGGCCTGATCATGAACCTCACCGCCCAGATCAGCGACAGCGACGTCGTCACCCTGAACGTGCGCCCCACGATCACGAGCATCATCGGGTCGGTCCAGGATCCGAACCCGTCCCTGCGCGGCACCATCCCGGGCACCTCCATCGAGAGCCTCATCCCGGTGACGCGCACGCGCGAGATGGAGAGCATCCTGCGCGTGGCCAGCGGCCAGACGGCCGTGCTCGGCGGCCTGATGGAGGACAGCTTCGTGGGCAAGCGCAACGGCCTGCCCAATGTGTCGCGCATCCCGGTCTTCGGCGACCTGTTCAGCTACCGCGACGACAAGTCGGTCAAGAAGGAGCTGGTCATCTTCCTGCAGCCGCAGGTCGTCCGCCAGGCGAGCACCGACGGTGAACTCGCGAACTACCGCCGCCTGCTGCCGAGCAACGAGTTCTTCAAGGACACCCGGCCGCCGCTGCCCGAATTCCAGAAAGCCATCAGCGACATCGAGCGCGGGGAGATGCCGGCCATGAAGCCGGTGCCGGTGGTGCCGGAGCCGCCCGCACCGGGGAGCGCGCGATGAGCCTCCTGCTCGACGCCCTCAAGCGCGCCGAACAGGAAAAACTCGCTCGCCAGGGCCAGGCCTCGGCCGCCGAGGACCATCAATCGGCGCCCGCAGGCACGGGGAAACGGTCGCTGGAGCTCGAATCGGTCGATACCCCGACCGCTGAGAAGATCGCGCCAGCCAGCGCGGATCGGCAAGGCGCCCGCGCCGTGTTCGCCGCGAAGCAGGCGGCCACGGAAGCGCCCCGCGAGACCGGCAAGAGCCACAAGGCGATCCTCGCGATCGTCGGCGTCGCCGTGCTCGCCCTGCTCGCGGGTGGCGCCTACGTCTGGTACGAGATCAACAAGTCGCCGAGCCCCATCGCGCGCGCGCCCGTGGCGCCGATACCCGTGAAACCGGCACCGGCACCCGCGGTGGCCGCGCCCGCGGATGGCAAGGCGGCCGAAGCCTCGGCCGGCGACGCGAAGGCGGACGGCGTGCCGCCCGTCTCCACGCTCAAGCCCGGCGAGGTGGGCCCCAAGTCGAAGCCCCAGCCGAAGGCGGCGGAGCAACTCGTGATGAGCCTGCTCAAGGATTCGCCGCGGGCCGCGAAGGCGGCGCCGCCCCTCAAGCTCGCCAGGACCATCGAGCCGCCTCGCATCGCACCGGAAGTGAGCCGGGGCTACGAGGCCCTTCGCAGCGGCGACCTCGAGAACGCCCGCAAGTCCTACCAGGCCGCCGCAGCGAAGGATGCGACGAGCCTCGACGCCCAGCTCGGCCTCGCGACCGTCGCCGCCCGCACCGGCGATCGCGCGACAGCCACTCGCCACTACCGCCGCGCGCTCGAGCTCGATCCCAAGAACGCCTCCGCGGTGGCCGGCCTCGCCGCACTCGCCGATTTCTCCCGCCCGGATTCGCTCGAGGCGCAGCTACGCGCCGACCTCACGCGTTACCCCCAGAGCGCCGCCCTGCAGTACACGCTGGGCAATCTCTACGCCGCGCAAGGGCGCTGGAACGAGGCGCAGGCCGCCTACTTCGAGGCCTATCGCCTCGACCCGGAAGCCGCCGACGTCGCCTACAACCTCGCGGTGAGCCTGGACCATCTCGGCCAGTCACGCCTCGCCGCCGATTTCTACCAGCGCGCCCTCACCGCCTCGCGGCAGCAGAGCGTGCAGTTCGACAAGGGCCAGGTATCCCGCCGCCTCGCGGAGCTCAAGCCCTAGCGATGGGCACCTTGCAAGCGCCCCTTTCCCAGGTACCGCTGGGCCAGACGCTCCTCACGAAGGGCATCGTCAGCCAGGACCAGCTCAACATCGCCCTCACGGAGCAGCGCAAGTTCAAGGCGCCGCTCGGCAAGGTGCTGGTCACGATGGGGTTCGTCACCGAGGCGACGATCCGCGACATCCTGTCCGAGACGCTCGGCCAGGTGTCCATCGACCTCGAGAACACGATCGTCGACCCCGCGGCCATCGCCCTCGTGCCCAAGGATCTCGCGCGGCGCTACCACGTGCTGCCGGTGTCCTACGACCACGAGAAGCGTTCGCTCCTCATCGCCGTCTCGGATCCGGCCAACGTCGTCGCCCTCGACCAGATCCGCGCCCTCGTGCGCGAGGACCTGCGCATCGAACAGGTGCTCGCGCGCGAATCCGACATCACGATCGGCATCGAGCACCACTACGGCTTCGAGCTGTCGATCGACGGCATCCTGAACGAGATCGAGACGGGCGAGATCGACTACCAGTCGCTCGCGGCGGATTTCGACGAATACAGCCAGCCGGTCGTGCGGCTCGTGGACGCCCTGCTCAACGACGCGGTGAAGCGCGGCGCCTCGGACATCCACTTCGAGCCCGAGCAGGGGTTCCTGCGCATCCGCTACCGCATCGACGGCGTGCTGCGGCAGATCCGCTCGCTGCACAAGAACTACTGGGCCGCGATGGTCGTGCGCCTGAAGGTGATGAGCGGGATGAACATCGCCGAGACCCGTGCGCCGCAGGACGGCCGCATCTCGCTGCTGCTCTCCGGCCACCAGGTGGATTTCCGCGTCTCCGCGCAGCCGACGACGCATGGCGAGAACCTGGTGCTCCGGATCCTCGACCGCGACAAGGGCATCGTGCCCCTCGAGGACCTGGGCCTGCAGCCCGAGGAGCTGAAGACGCTGAAGCTGATGCTGGCCCGACCCGAAGGCATCATCCTCGTGACGGGCCCGACGGGATCGGGCAAGACGACCACGCTCTATTCGGTGCTCAACTACGTGAACACCGAGGGCGTCAACATCATGACGCTCGAGGATCCGGTCGAATATCCCATGACCATGATCCGCCAGACCTCGGTGAACGAGGTCGTGAAGCTCGACTTCGCCTCGGGCATCCGCTCGATGATGCGCCAGGACCCGGACATCATCCTCGTGGGCGAGATCCGCGACCAGGAGACGGCCGAGATGGCCTTCCGCGCCGCCATGACGGGCCACCAGGTCTATTCCACGCTGCACACCAACTCCTCCATCGGCGCCATCCCGCGCCTCATGGACCTGGGCGTGCTGCCGGACATCATGGCGGGCAACATCATCGGCGTGATCGCGCAGCGCCTCATGCGCAAGCTGTGCATCCACTGCCGCGTGCCGTACGAGCCGGACCCGGCCACGCGCCGCCTGCTCACCATGGCCGAAGGCGACGACCGGCCCGTCTACCAGCCCGTGGGCTGCGCCAAGTGCGAGAACCAGGGTTACCGGGGGCGCCTGGCGATCATGGAGATCTTCAAGCTCGATTCGGAGATCGACGAACTCATCGCGCGGCGGGCCACGGGGCGGGAAATCCGCATGGCGGCCGCCGCCAAGGGCTTCCGCACGCTCGCCGACGACGCGATCTCGCGGGTGCTCATGGGCCAGACGAGCCTCGAGGAGATCTCGCGGGTCGTCGACCTCACCGACCGCGTCATCTAGGGCACGCCATGGCGCTCTTCGCCTACCGCGCCGTCGACGAGGAAGGCCGGATCTCCTCCGGAAGCCTCGATGCCACCAACGCGATCGACCTCGAGCTGCGCCTGCGGCGCCTGGGCCTCGACCTGATCACGTTCGAATCGGTCAAGCGTTCGGCCGCGGCCCGCTCGCGCCGGGTGACCCGCCCGGAACTCATCACTTTCTGCTTTCACCTGTCGCAACTCCTCAAGGCCGGCGTCAACATCCTCGAGGCGCTGACGGACCTGCGCGACACCGTCGACAACCCGGGCTTCCGGCAAGTGGTGGCGGGCCTGCTGGAGGACATCGAGGGCGGCCTGAAGCTGTCCGAGGCGATGGCCAACCACCCCTACATTTTCGACGGCGTGTTCGTCGCCCTGGTGCGCGCGGGCGAGCAGAGCGGCACGCTCAACGAGGTGCTCGACGAGCTGTCCGAGAACCTCAAGTGGCAGGACGAGATGGCGAGCCAGGCGAAGCGCGCCCTCATCTACCCCGCCATCGTGTTCGTGGTCGTCATCGGCGTCATCTTCGTGCTCATGATCTTCCTGGTGCCGCAGCTCGCCTCGACCTTCAAGTCGCTCGTGCCGAAGCTGCCGCGCGAGACGGAGCTGCTCATCGGGCTGTCGAACATCTTCGTGAAGTACTGGTACCTGCTCATCGGCGTTCCCGCCGCGGCCATCGCCGGCATCTTCGTCCTGTCGCGCACGAACGAGACCGTGCAGCACCGGCTGGACGAGCTCTCGATCCGCGCGCCGGTGATCGGGCCCATCCGCTTCAAGATCATGCTCGCGCGTTTCACGACCTTCTTCGCGATGCTCTACCGGTCGGGCATCAGCGTGCTCGACTGCATCCAGATCTGCGAGAAGATCATGGGCAACCGGCTGATGGAGGACGCCCTGCAGCGCGTGGGGCGCCAGATCTCGGACGGCACCGGCATCAGCCAGGCCTTCACGCAGACGAAGCTCTTTCCGCCCCTCGTCCTGCGCATGCTGCGCGTGGGCGAATCGACGGGGGGGCTCGACACGGCCCTGCTCAACGTGAGCTACTTCTACAACCGCGAGGTGCGCGAGGGCATCAACAAGATGCAGGCGCTCATCGGCCCGGCCACGACCCTGGTGCTGGGCGGCCTCATCGTGGCCATCCTCTACACGATCTTCCTGCCGCTCTACGACGTGATCAGCAAGATCAAGTTCTAGCCCCTCCATGGCCGCCAAGCACATCCTCTACCTCACCAACACGGGCCTCGTGAGCCTCGTGGCGCGCGGGGGACGCCTCACCGGGCGCCGGGTGTTCGCGGCGAATGCGCCGGGACGCGACGACTTCGCCAGCTACCTCGAGGACGTGAACGACCTCGCCACGCATGTCCTCACGGACCTGGCCGAGGAGGATTTCCGCCTCGACACCATCCCCCACCTGGGCGGCAAGGACCGCGAGGCCGTGCTTTCGCGAAAGCTCGCCCAGATCTTCCGCAACTCGCCCTACCGCCACGCGCTCGCGCAGGGCCGTGAGCCGGATGGTCGCCGCGACGACCGCGTCGTCTACACCGCGATCACCAATGGCGAACTGCTGCGCCCCTGGATCGAGATCCTCGAGAAGCATCGCGTTCCGCTCGAAGGAATCCTCTCCAGCGCGGTCTTCAGCGAGAAGCTCCTCCCGGACCTGGGCCTCACCTTCCCGCACACGCTGCTCGTCACCTTCACCCCGGGCGACGCGATCCGCCAGACGTACTTCCGCGAGCGCGAGATCAAGTTCAGCCGCCTCACGCCGGTGGATCTCGAGGAAGGCGACACGCTCGGCGGGCTCCTCGCGGGCGAGACGGCGCGCACCTGGCAGTACCTCGACAGCCAGCGATACTTCACGCCAGCGGACCGGCTGGAGGTCTGCGTGCTCGTGCATGCCAAGGACCGCGCCGCCGTCGAGCCCGCGCTCCGAGACTTCAACCAGATCCACTACCGGCTCGTCGACATCGAGCAGGCGGCCGGCAAGCTCGGCCTCAAGCCCCCGCCCATCGGCTCGAGCGCCGAGGAGCTCCTCGCCCACGAGTTGCTCCAGCGCGGCGCGGACAACCATTTCGCGCCGCCCGAAAGCCGCCGGTTCGCCCAGGTGCGCCGGTTCAAGATCGGGCTGCAGGCGCTTTCGGCGTGCGTCCTGGCCGCCGGCCTTGGCTACGGCGGCTGGAACCTCTTCCTGGCGCTCCAGAACCGCGAGAAGGACGAGCAGACCGGCCAGCGCGTCGCGGCGCTCAGGCAGGAGCACGAACAAATTCTTCGCGCGATGCCGACGCAGGGCGTGGCGGGCGAGACGATGCGCGACACGGTCGCCTTCTATGCCGGCGCCCTGCGCGGCTATCCGTCCGTCGGCGAGTTCCTCGTCCCCGTGTCCGGGGCGCTCGAGCGCTTTCCCCGCGTGCACCTCACGCAGTTGGCCTGGCAGGCCGCCGAGAACGACGCCGCGATGCCGGCGCTCCAACCGACCCAGCCGCGAAACCTGCCGCCGGTGAAGGCCCTGGCCAAGTCCGGCGAAGGCGCCCCGCCCCCCGGGGCGGCCAAAGGCACCGGTGACGCGGCCGATTCGCCATTCGTTCCCGGGCGGGTCGCCGTCGCACTCTTCGAGGCGACCGTGCGCGTGGATGGCTCAGACTTCCGGCCTGCCCTGGCCGAGGTCGAAGGCCTCATCAAGGCGATCAACGGCCTGAAAGGGTACAAGGCGGCCATCGTGGACAGCCCGCTCGACATCACGCCCAAGGTGGCGATCCTCGGCCGCTTCGCCGACGCGCCCGCATCGCCGTCGGAAGCCCGCTTCACGTTCAAGGTGACGCGCACGTCGGAGGCCGCGCCATGAACTTCGCCTTCACGAAGGACGGTTTTCGCTCGTTGCGGCTCGCCTGGGCATTGCTGGGCCTCGCCATCGCGGCGGCGGCGGGCATCGCCTGGGGCAGCCTCGCCTACCTCCAGAAGGAAGCGCGGGACGACCTGGCCTCGCAGCGGCAGTTGGGCGAGATGCGCGCCAAGGTGGAGGCCGCCCGGCGCGAGCGCGACGACCTGCGCAATTCCTCGGTCGTGTTCGCCGACCTGGTGAACCGGGGCATCCTCAAGGAGGAGAGCCGGCTGGACCTGATCGAGCGCCTGGACGCCCTCAAGACGAAGCATCGCCTCATGGACCTCGAATACGAGATCCAGCCCCAGCGTCCGCTGCCCCTCATGGGCGGCCGGGTGTTCAACGCCGTCGACGTGCTCGGCAGCCGAGTGCGCATCAAGGTTCAGGCGCTGCATGAAGGCGAGGCGCTCGCCTTCATCGAGGACCTCGTCCGCCCTCCGACCGGCTTCAATCCGGCCAGCCGCTGCACGCTCGCCCGCATGACAACCGGCTCGCCCGATATCGCGTCGGCGCGGGTCGAGGCCCAATGCACGCTGGAGTGGATATCGCTGCGCGACAAGCGAGGCCAACGTGCGAGCTAGCGCCTTTCTCGTCCTCATCGCGCTTTCGTCCGCCGTTTCGGCCGCGGAACTCGGCACGCTCTTCCACACGGCGAAGGAACGCGAGCAACTCGAGCGGCTTCGCAAGGGCGAAAAGTTGCCGGACGGCCAGCCGGCCATCGAGCGGCCGGACCCCGTCATCACCGGCTATGTGAAGCGAAGTGACGGCAAGAGCACGGTGTTCATCGACAAGCAACCGGTGCCGGTGCGCAACCCGCGCCTGGAGAAGCGGTTGGAGCCGAAGGCGGTGGAGCGGTACGAGCCGTTGCCCCCGCCCGTGATACCCGTGGACGACGAGGCCGGGCTCGCGACGAAATCCGTGGCATCGCAGGAAAAGCCAGGCGATTCCAAGTCGGCAACGCCTCCGCCGCCCTCTGCCAAGCCGCCCGCACCGCGCAAGCGCGTCGAAAAGGACGACTGACCGTGAGGCGTTGCCCGAACCCCGAGCGACGCCCGCCGACATCCGCCGGCTTCACGCTGGTGGAGATCGCGGTGGTGATCGTGGTGCTGTCTCTCCTGCTCGCGATGATCGCGGGGATCGCAACTGCAATGGTGGGGATGCAGCGGCGGGAGGCGACGCGTCAACGCCTTGCGGGCGTCGAGACGGCGTTGGCGCTCTTCGTTTCGCAGAACAAGCGACTGCCCTGTCCCGCGGACGGACGCCAGCTTCCGGGTGCCGCGCAGGCGGGCACCGAATGGGCGGCGCCAACTGCAACGTGTTGGCGCGACCTGGCGAACGCCAACCCAGACTCATGGTGTCGTACCTTGGTTGACGCTAGGACTCTCAGAGCAGGACGTCACCGACGGCTGGGGCAATCGACTCACCTACCGCGTCGCTCCTGAGTTGGCACGGTTTCCTAACACGACGTACACGATGGTTTCCTCTCTCGACCTGACGGCCTGCGACCCGGGCGGCTCCCGAGGAACTCTCTATCAGTACCAAGTCACGCCCATCGTGTACCCACCGGTCTGCAACCCTTCTTCCCAACCGCCGGGAGGCATCGCAACGACGCCGTGCACGGCCACCACGTTTCCAGCCGAATGCAATGCGCCGCAGATATATACGGCCAGTAAGGGACTCCGTGTGCGCAATCTCAATGCAACGGTGACGCTGATCATGGACCCAACTGCTTTGCTGTCTACTGGCGCTGCCTACGTGGTCATCAGCCATGGAGAAAACGGAGGTGGCGCGTACAACAACCAGGGATCAATCCAGGCAGGATCACCGCCCTCAGGCGCTCTGGAAGCGGCCAACAACGCCGCAGACGTGGCTTTCGCGCACTCGGTTTCGACCACCTTCGCGTCAACTGCCCTCGGTGCAGGCGCATTCGTAGACGATTTCGCGGTGTATGCCGAAGGCAACGGACATTTCGACGATTTCGTCCTGCGTCCTTCGATCCTCGCGGTGGCGACCAAGGCGCAGCTCGGGCCACGGGCACGTTGACGTGCTTACCAGGGCTACGAGGATGCAGGAGGGCTACGCAGGCGCGGCTCTGTTGCTCGTCGTCGTCCTCGGGCTGCTTGCCATCGTGTTCGCCCGCAGCATCGCCGACCCGGAGGCCGGGCTCAGCAAGCGCGAAGTGACGGAAGCGCGCATGCGCAGAATTACCGACGCCACCGTGCAGTACGCGGCCCTCACCGGCCGCCTGCCCTGTCCCGCCAACGGCCACGATGGCGATCCTATGCTCGCGCCCGCAGATATCGGCCGCGCCGCGCCTGAAGTCGCAACTGACCAATGCACCCATGGCGACGGAACCGTGCCCTGGAGGACGATCGGCCTGAGACGCGACGAGGGTCTTGACGGATGGGGACGAAAGATCTCTTTCCGCGTCTACGCCGGGACGGCCGCACCGATCCCGAACTCGCTCACGATCGACGGAGGCGTAAACCTCACCCAGTGCAATTCGTCGCTCGCCTCGCCTCTCGACGCGACGCTTGATACCGGGTCGAAGTGCAGGAACGGCTCGCCTCCGCCGAACATGGCTGCTCAATTCGCGGCGGCACGCGGCAACATGCTTGTAGTAAGCGAAATTGGCCTGCCAACTCCTCCGCGCACCGGGCTTGCATTCGTCCTCATTAGTCACGGTGAAACCGGGAGCGGAGCCTATTTCGCGGATAACAAGGTCGGCGCGGCCCGAGCTCCAGCGCCATCGAGCGCAGCCGAGATTGCAAACGCCTCAGCAGGTGGCACCTACTGGAATCTAGCGAAAAGTGCCCCTGGTACGCCTGTTGGCGACGTCACGCATTTCGACGATATGGTCGCGTTCATCGGCCTCGATGACTTGGTCGCTCGGGCGGGCCTAATGGCCCGCTCATGGTCGCAGTTCTCGCTCGGCACCGCATTTACCCAGAGCGCCGTGGAAGCGGCGTCGGGTTCCACCAATATCGATTCCTCGATGAATACTGGCGTGAGCTCGCTTGCCATGGGTGGCTTTCTCATCTCGGCGACTTCGAGCGGTGGAGTCACGCGAAACGTCGGCTTCCGCGAACAGGGCGGCGACGACGGCATCGGGGTGATCGGCGGCAGTTCGACGAGCGGCGACCTGAACTCCTCGTTCGGCGAAAAGCTGACTTTCCAGCTGGGAGCCGGCAGCCAATACGCCAAGGTCGACATCGCGTTCAACGTCTTCGAGATCACGGACAAATCGCCCCTGCGAGAGGAGCGCGCGGAGATCTCCTTCTGGCGCGCCGGCCTGCCACTCCAGTCGATCACCGTGGATGCGTGGGACGAGCATCCGGAAGTCTCGCGCTGCCTCTTCCGCCTGCCCACGGCACTCGTCTTCGACCGCTTCGACGTCGCGCCGCTTTCCCAGACGGGCGGGGGCGGCAGCTCGCGCTTCACGGTTGCCGGCGTCCGCGCGTGCGACAACAACACGACCCCTTGCGAGACGGGCGTGCCCTCCACCGCCGCCTGCCCGATTTTCCCCGTGAGTGCGGCTACGCGCGATGCGAGCGGCATCGGGGCCACCGGCGCCACGCTCAACGCCCGCGTGGAGGACAACGGCATAGTCACAGGTACCGGAAGCGGCTATGCGACCAACGGGGACAGCTACTCCTTCGGCGAGCGCCTGATCACCATCACGGGCGGCAGCGGCACCATCCTCGACGGCAATTGCATCCAGGTATCCGGCGACGCGACCGTCTACCCGGTGACACGGGGCATCACGGGACCCGGCGAGGACTTGGTGATCGCCATGCCGGGCCTTCGCCAGTCGATCCCGAGCTCGGCGCGAAACGTCACGCGCGTTCCTTGCCAGACAACGGTGCAGTTCGACTGGGGATCGACGTGCTCATCGGGCTACCCCAGCAGCACCAATGCGACGCCTCTCACCATCAACGCGGGCGCGGGCACCACGGACGTATCCGCCGCGCTCACGGGTCTCGCCTGCGGCACGCCGTATCACTATCGCGTTCGCGCCTCGAACCTCATCGCGACGACCGTCTCGCCCAACCAGCAGTTCCGCACGTCGTCCTGCGGCTTCTCGACGCCCACGACGGTCACCGGGTCTCCCAGCATTTCGGCGGGTTCGGTCACCTTCGCCGGCACGATCAATGGCAACGGCGAATCGACGACGGTGAGCTTCGAATACGGCGAAACCTCGTGTTACGGCAGCACGGTGGCAGGCTCCCCCGGCACGGTAGCCGCGGGCGCGGGCGCGACGGCCGTGATCGCATCGTTGTCGGTCGTTTCTCCTCCGGCGGCGGCTGGACAGCTTCGATGCGGAACGGTGTACCACTACCGCGTCGTGGCGCTTGCGGGCTCCGGCACCCGATACGGCGAGAACGTCAGCTTCCGAACGCCCGACTGCCCCTGATTTCCTGCCGGGCCACGCACCCGTAATCCCGTTTCACCTCCCGGCGATTCCCGCACGACGCCGGCATCCAGGAAACGCAAGCTTCGGCCATCGATTCAAGCGCCGGAGTTTCCCATGCGTCCCTTCGTCCGTCAGCGCGGCGCCGTCCTCGTCGCCATCGCGGCCCTCCTCGCGATCGCGCTGACCGCGCTCTTCACCACCGCCCTCGCCCGCTCCGCCACCGGCCCGCGCCGCTACGCCGCGAGCGATGCCGCCCTCGCCGCCGCGCGCGAAGCCCTCGTCGCCTACGCCACCGCGCGCCCCGTCAACGAGATCGTCGGCCCCGGCTACCTTCCCTGCCCGGACCTCGACGACGACGGCTGGGCCGAGTCGACCTGCGGGTCGATGTCCGGCGAAACGGGCCAATGGCAGCGCCTCGGGCGGCTGCCGTGGAAGACACTGGGCCTCGCGGACCTGCGCGATGCCTTCGGCGAACGCCTCTGGTACGCCGTCTCGAGCAAGCACAAGGGCCTGCTCAATTGCACGGTGAGCGCCGAGTGCCTCGACATGTCGCCGGAGTCCGCGCTCGGCACGATCACCGTGCGCGATGCCTCGGGCACCGTGATCCACGACGGCACCTCCGCGAGCCCGTACGACCCCGGCAGCGGCGGCGCGGTGGCCGTGGTCATCGCACCTGGTCCGGCGCTCGCCCGCTGGAACGGACAAGGCGGCCCGACACACGCGCAAGCGAGAACCTGCGCGGGGGGGCGCTGCAACGAAGCGGGACGCTGCCTCACGGAGCCGCCTACCCTCACGCCGAAATGCGATCCCTCGAACTATCTCGACCGTTCGCCCGGCCCCGCCTACGCCGACGAGGACAACGCGAAGTTCGTCGATCGCAACGACGCCGCGGGGAGAATGCGAAACCGGGACGGCTTCATCCAGGGTCCCGTCGTCGCCACCGACGGCACCCTGTGGGTCAACGACCGGATCGCCGTCCTCTCGTACGACGACCTCATGCCCCGCGTGATGCGCCGCGTGGGAGAGGAAGCGGCGAGCTGCCTGCGGCAGTACGCCGATCGTCCCGGCCACGGGGGACGAACCCCATGGGCCTCGCCCGCGTGCCGCAGCCGCGATGCCAGCGCGGCCCTTCGCGGCGCGGACGCGAGCGGCGTGCGCTTCGGACGCATCCCGGACACGCCGTTCGTCGCCACCGAACGCGACAGCGGCGGCGCCCTGTCGCCCCGTTGGCACCAGGGCCGGACGGGCTGCAGTCTCGCCGACGCCACGGGCCGCACGGCGGGCCTCTCGTCGCACTCCTGGTGGAACGCGTGGAAGCCCCACGTGTTCTACGCGATCGCCGAGCCTGCGGCGCCCTTCGCCGAGGGCTCGCAGCCATGCGACGCGAACGCCTGTCTCGTCGTCGGGGACTCGAAGGCCGGGCAGCGCTTCGCCGTCATCGTGGCCGGGCCGCCGCTCGCACGGGATGAAGGCCGCCAGTCGCGCGGCGCTTTCGCGAGCCTGGATGCGAGGCAATGGCTCGAGGGCCCCAATGCCGAACTGCGCCGGCTCAATGCCAATCCCTCCACGACCGAATGCCCGCCGGACCCGAGCTATCCGCGCGGGCCGGGTTCGGGCGCCTTCAACCGCCTCGCGTCCGGCACGGGAAGGGGCGCCAACGACATCGTCGTCACGCCGGCCCCGGGAGCCCGGCCATGAAGCGGACCCCGGCCTGCGCGCGAGCGTTCACGCTGCTGGAGCTGATGCTCGTCCTCTTCATCCTGGCGATCCTCGCCGCGGGCCTGTCGATGCCGCTCGCCGCCCAGGTCTCGCAGCGACGCGTCGAGGAATCGAAACGCCAGCTCGACGAGGCACGTGACGCCGTTCTCGGCTTCGCGGCGGCCAACGGCCGGCTGCCTTGCCCCGCCACAGGCGAGAGCCGCGGAACCGAGCGCTTCGCCCCCGGCAGCGACGCACGCGACGGGCTCTGCGCCGACTTTTTCGACGGCCTCCTGCCGGCGGCGACGCTCGGCCTTTCCCCGCTCGATGCCGAGGGTTTCGCACGGGACGCCTGGGGCTCTAGCGCGAACCGGATCCGGTACGCCGTGTTCGGCGGCCGCCCCGTCGGCGGCATCGCCAACCCGCTCACGCGCGTGAACGGCGTGCGGCAGGCGACGCTGGACGAAATCGGCGCGGCTCCGGGCTATCTCGTCATCTGCTCCACCGGTGCCACCGCCGAGGCCTCCGGGTGCGGGCCGGCCGCGAACCAGCTCACGCGCAAGGCGGCGTTCGTGCTGATGTCGCTCGGCCCCAACGCGCCCGAGACGCCGCAGCGCGGCAGCGACGAATCGCGAAACGTCGATGGCGATGGCGTCTTCGTCGCGCACGAGCCGGCCCGCGATTTCGACGACATCGTCATCTGGGCCGGCGTGAACCAGCTTGCGAGCCGGCTGGTCGCGGCGGGTCGTGCGCCCTGAGGCCCGCTCAGGCCGGCTCGAGCCGGAAGACCACGCGCCCGGGTTCGTTGCGCGCGAGCGAAGCCGTGTAGCCGGACTGCGCCGCGAGCCGGGCCAATTGGTAAAGGCCGATCGCGAATCCCACGCCCCCTTCCCGGGGAATCGGTTCGTCGAACAGGATCTCCGCGACGGACGCGGGAACGGGATCGCCGGAATCCTCGATCTCGAGGCTCGCGCGCCCCCGCGAAAGGTAAAGGGTCACCTTGATCTTCAGGCCCGGGTTCGCCTCGCGCTTTCGCCGGGCGTTCACGAGGCCGTTCTCGACGAACCCGTCGAACACGGAGGCCGGCACCATGCAGGCGCCCTCGCCATGGAGCTCGAACAGGACGCCGCTCGCATCGGTGCGCCGCTCGAGGTCCTTCCACCACGCGTGCACGCTGCGCGGCGGCTCGCGGATCTCCACCTGCGGCGAGCGGAGCTGGTCGAGCGTCGTCTGGAGGCGGCGCGTGATCTGCGGCAGCTGGCGCGACAGCAGCTGGGCGTACTTCGCGTCGAACGATTCGTCCCGCGGCGCCGCCGACGTGAGCGTGAAGAGCGACTGGAGCAGGTTCTTGATGTCGTGCGTGAGGCGCGCGCCGGTCTCGTGGACCGCCTGCAGGTACGCATTGCGGCGCATCGCCGCCTCGCGGCGCTTGCTCTCGTAGAACTCTCCCACCACCTGCGCGAGCAGGCGCATGTGCAGGAAGAGCGCGGGAGACAGGTCGATCTCCGTGTAGAAGGTGAGGTCGACGCCGTGAAAGGCGAAGCGCGCCGCGTCGTTCGCCTTCTCGCCGAAAGCGCCCTCGCCTTCGGGCGAGCGCCACTCGCCTCCTCGCACCCAGGGGAGTTCCGCCACCAGCGACAGCGCCTGGTGCAGGAATCGCTGCGGGTCGGGCTCGCGCTCGGCGAGGTCCGCGACGCGGCGCACCCAGATCTCGAAGGGCATGCCCACGGACATCAGGTAGCGGGACAGGTAGGTCCTGAGGCCGCCGAAGCCCTGGCGCGGGCCCCAGAGCACCGCGAGCACGATCAGCGTCCCGCCGAAGCCGATGACGGTGAGGCCCGCGGCCGTGAAGTACTCGCCGTTCGTGTAGCGCATGAGGGCGACGGCGCCGAGCACGAGCACCACCACCAGCTGGAACACGAGCACGGCGTAGAAGAAGTCGAAGACCTGGCGGTGGTCGTCCTCGCGCGAGTCGAAAGGCAGGAAGGCCAAGGCGACGAGCGAGAAGGGCAGCACCGACTGCACGAAGGCCACGACCGGCGGCGGAATGACCTGGTCGCGGATCACGAGGCTCGGCACGGCCCACACGATGAGGATCGCCGCGAGATAGAAGAAGGCGACCAGGTAGAACCGTCCCTGCCGCCTCGCCTGGAGCGTGAACACCTTGCCGCCCAGGATGCCGAGCAGCACGCAGATCCAGGCCACGATGAGCCAGCCGGGCAGGAAGTAGATGATGACGCCCGTGATCGCGAGCAGCATCACGACGGCCAGGCGTTCGAGCTCCTGTTCCGCGGCGACGAACGGTTGCCAAAGCAGGAACAGGCCGAAGTGGACGATCAGCCAGATGCGCTGGAAGGCGCCGCCCGCGTCCGTGACGAGGGCGGCATGCAGCGCGAGGAGCATCGCCAGCACGATCCAGCGCCGGGCCGAAAGCAGGCGGGCGCTGAAGCCGTGGGCGGGAGGAAGCGTGGCGGACAAGGGGGCGGGCGCAGTCGGAACCGGGGAATTAAAGCACGGTCGGAGGCTGCGGACCGGGACGGTGGCGCTGCGGCAATGCGGGCGCCTGTCGGGGGAACCGACACCCGGTGTCCGGATTCTCGACACCCTGCGGGCGCCCGGAGGCCGGCGCCAACCCCGTCAGGACCATTACATCCTTAATTTTCAACAGGATAGACATTGTGGCACGGTGGTTGCATAGTACTCGGCGTACCCCACCACCCGGAGTCACCATGAATCGACCTGCCGCCCAGAAGCACCCCCTCGCCCTCGTCGTGCTCGGCTCGGGTCTCGCGCTCGGCATCGTGCTCCAGGCCATCCAGTTCCTGCGTAGCGCGGGCTGGGCAGGCTGAACCGGGGTAGTCGTCTTCCATCGGAGAGAACCATGAAATCGCAACAATCGGGCTTCACCCTCGTCGAAATCGCGATCGTGCTCGTGATCATCGGCCTCCTGCTCGGCGGCATCCTCAAGGGCCAGGAACTGATCAACAGCGCGAAGGTGAAAAATCTCGCGAACGACTTCCGCGTCATCCCGACGTACATCTACGGTTACCAGGACAAGTTCAAGTCCCTGCCCGGCGATGATTCGGCCGCCGCGACCCACATCAACGGCGCCACCAATGCGACGACACCCGGCGCCCCCAACACGGTGGGCAACGGCGTGATCGCCGGCTCGCCGCTGTCGGCCACCCAGACCGACGAATCGTACCTTTTCTGGCAGCACGTCCGCCTCGCGAACCTGGCGGCCGGCCCCACGGCGGCGGCGGATCCGGACTACCGCCCGAAGAACGCGGTAGGGGGCAACATCGGCATCGCCAGCCTCGTGAACGCGGGCGGCCTCGCCAACGCGGTCATCACGGCGCCCACCGCGATGAACGGCACGTACCAGATCTGTTCGGAGGCGGTTCTCGGCAAGTTCGCCAAGCAGCTCGACGTGCAGATGGATGACGGCAACACCCAGACGGGCTCGATGCGCTCCTCGCTGATGACCGCGCAGGCCACGGCGATCGCCACCGCCGCAATCGACGACGCGACGCCTTATCTCGTCTGCTACTCGTTCTAGCCTTTCCGGCTGCACCCCACCTGAAAAGCCCGCCTCCCGGCGGGCTTTTCCATTTGCCCGCTACCCCTGCAGGATCCGCATCTCCGCCTTCGCGAGCGCCTCCTGCGTGCCCATGAGCACGACGATGTCGTTCTCGCGAAGCCGCATGCCGCTCGAGGGGTTCGTCTCGCGCACGCCCTGCCGGCGCACCGCCGTCACCTCGACCTCCATCGCATCGAGGTTCATGCTCTCCAGCGTGCGGCCGACGCAGGCGGCGCTCGGGCCGATCATCACCGAGCGCAACCGCCGCTGGACGGCATCGGACTCCGTCTCGGTATCCGTCGCGCCGGGAAAGAAGCCGCTCATCAGGTGGTAGCGCTCCGAGCGCACCTCGCGAAGACGGCGCAGCACCCGGTTCATCGGCACGCCGAGCAGCATCATGGTCTGCGTGGCGAGCATGAGCGAGCCCTCGACCACCTCGGCCACGATCTCGGCGGCGCCCGCCTCCCGCAGCTTGCCCACGTCCGTGTCGTCCCACGTCCGGACGATGACCGGCAGCTCCGGCCGCATCTCCCTCACGTGCGCCAGGATCGACAGGGCCTTGGGCGTATCCGCGAAGCTCACCACCACCGCCACCGCGCGTGAAATTGCCGCGGCGGCGAGCACCTCGCGGCGCGACGCGTCGCCGTACACGACCGAGTCGCCGGCCGCGGCCGCCTGCCTCACCCGCTCGGGGTCCGCGTCGAGCGCGATCACCTGCAGGCCCTCGCGCTCGAGAAACCGCGAAAGCGCCTGGCCGCTGCGCCCATAGCCGCACACGATCACGTGCCCCTGCGTCGCCATCGTCTTCACCGCGAGCTGGTGCAGGGCCATCGCCCGCTGCGTCCACTCGCTCTCCACGAAGTAGAGGACGATCCGCTCGCTCTTCGCCATGAGGAGCGGCGTGAGCACCATCGACAGGAGGGCCGCGGCGAGCACCACCTGAAGCGTCTGCGCGTCGAGCGCCGATTCCTTGCCCGCCAGGGCGAGCAGCACGAAGCCGAACTCGCCCGCCGGCGCCAGGGCCAGCGCGCAGCGAAGCGCCGTCGGCTTCTCGTTGCCGAAGGCGCGGGCCAGCCCGAAGATCACCACGAACTTGAGCGCGAGCAGGGCCACGAGCACGAGCGCCACGAGCTTCCACTGCGCCACCACCACCGAGGGCGCGAGCAGCATGCCGATGGTCACGAAGAAGAACCCGAGCAGCACGTCGCGGAACGGCTTGATGTAGTCCTCGACCTGGTAGCGGTACTCCGTCTCCGAGATGAGCATGCCCGCGAGGAAGGACCCCAGGGCGAGCGAAAGCCCCGCCAGTTCCGTGAGCCACGCGAGACCGAGCGTCACGAGCAGCACGAAGAGGACGAAGAGCTCCGAGGACTTCTGCCGAGCGACCAGGTTGAAGAGCGGTCGCATGGCCTTCTGGCCGATGAAGAGCACGAGCGCGAGCACGACCGCGGCCTTGGCGAGCGCGATGCCCATCGCCCCGGCCAGCGCGTCCGGCGGCAGCGCGAGGGCCGGGATGAACACGAGGAGCGGGATCACCGCGAGGTCCTGGAAGAGCAGCACGCCCATGATCTGGCGTCCGGCGGGCGTGTGCAGCTGCGCCTGCTCGGAGAGCGTCTTCGAGACGATGGCCGTCGACGACATCGCGAGCACGCCGCCCACGATGAGGCCCGTCTGCCAGGTCTGGCCGGCGCCGAGCGCCACGAGGGCCGCCACCGCGAGGACGATCGCCACCTGCAGGCCGCCGAATCCGAAGACGGTGCGGCGCATCGCCATGAGCTGCGGCAGGCTGAACTCGAGCCCCACCGAGAACATGAGGAAGACGACGCCGAACTCCGCGAGGTAGCGCTGCTCCTCGGTGGCCGAGACGATGCCGAGCGCCCCCGGGCCGATGACCGCGCCGACGAGGAGGTAACCCAGGATCGCGGGCATCGACAGGCGCCGGAACAGCACGACGACCGCGACGACGGAACCCAGGAGGATCAGGGCGACTGGCAGGGCTTCGTGCATCTTCGGGGGCGGGGCGCCGAGGGGCTATCCCTTATACTTTCGCCATGCCAAATCTACACCATCCCGCAGGTCCCGCCGCCGCCGCGGCGGTGCTCGTCCGTGCGCGCGAGGTCCTGGAGATCGAGGCCGACGCCATCCGACGCCTCATCGGCCGGCTGGACGGGGCGTTCGTGGCCGCGCACGACATCGTTCTCGCCGCGAAGGGACGCGTGGTGGTGACGGGCATGGGCAAGAGCGGCCACGTGGGCGGCAAGATCGCCTCGACGCTCGCTTCCACGGGAACGCCCGCCTTCTTCATGCACCCCGGCGAGGCGAGCCACGGCGACCTGGGCATGATCATGGCCGAGGACGTGGTGATCGCCATCTCCAACTCCGGCGAGTCCGACGAGATCCTGCGCATCCTGCCGCTCATCAAGCGGCGCGGCGCCAAGGTCATCTCGATCACGGGCCGGCCGCAGTCCACCCTCGCCCGCGAGTCGGACGTGCACCTGGATGCGGCCGTCGAGAAGGAAGCCTGCCCCATGAACCTGGCCCCGACCGCGAGCACCACCGCGGTACTCGCGCTGGGCGACGCGCTCGCCGTGGCCCTGCTGGAATCGCGCGGCTTCGGCAGCGAGGACTACGCGCTCGCCCACCCCGGCGGCGCGCTCGGCAGGAAGCCCCTGCTGCATGTGGCCGACGTCATGCACACGGGCGAGCGGCTGCCGAGCGTCCCGACGGGCGCCACGCTCAAGGAGGCCATCCTCGAGATGTCGCAGAAGGGCCTGGGAATGACCGCCATCGTGGATGCGGAAGGCCGTGTCGCCGGGCTCTTCACGGACGGCGACCTGCGCCGCACGCTCGAGAAGCACGACGACATCCGCGGCCTGGGCGTCTCGGATGTCATGACGCGCAACCCGCGCACCATCGGCCCGGCGCGGCTCGCGGCGGAGGCCGCCCAGGTCATGCAGGCCCACCGCGTGAGCGGGCGCCTGCTCGTCGTGGACGAATCGAACCGGCTGGTCGGCGCGCTGCACGTGGACGACCTGCTGCGCGCGGGCGTCATCTAGCGTCATGGATGCCCAGGCCCGCGCCCGCGGCATTCGCCTCGCGCTCTTCGACGTGGACGGCGTGCTCACGGACGGGCGTCTCTGGTACGGGGCCGAGGGCGAGGCGCTCAAGTCCTTCCACATCCTGGACGGCCACGGGCTCAAGATGCTCTCGGCTACGGGCGTCGCGACCGGCCTGCTCTCGGGCCGCGCATCGCCCGCCACGGCCGCGAGGGCCCGCGAGCTGGGTCTCGCCCACGTGATGCTCGGCGTCACGGACAAGCTCGCGCGGTTCGAGGAACTCGCGGCCCGCCTGGGGCTCGAGCCTTCGCAGTGCGCCTTCGTGGGCGACGACCTGCCGGACCTGCCGGTGATGCGGGCGTGCGGGTTCGCCGTCGCGGTCGCCAATGCGGTCGCCGAGGTGAAGGCCGCCGCGCACCACGTGACGACGACGCGTGGGGGCGAAGGCGCGGTGCGCGAGTTCTGCGAGTTCGTGATGCGCGCGCAGGGCACCCTGGACGCCTCGCCCGGCCGGTACCGGGCCTAGGGAAGCGCCCCGCGTGATCCGACCGTCCTCGTGGCTTCCGCTCGGCGTGCTCGCGCTGCTGGTCGCGCTCACGGTGTGGCTCGACGGCCTCGTGCAGCCCGCTCCCGCGCGCACCGACGGCAAGGCCCGCCACGACCCCGACCTCATCGTCGAGAATTTCCGCGCGAACAAGCTCGGCGAGGACGGCCGGGTGCTCTACACCCTCACGGCGCGCAAGATGGTACATTACCCCGACGACGAGTCCGCCCTCCTCGAGCGGATCGCCTTCAAGGCCGAGCAACCCCGCCAGCCGAAGGTGGCGATCACCTCCGACACGGGCCGGCTCCTGGAAGGCGGAGACAAGGTCTGGTTCGAAGGCAATGTCGTGCTCGTCCGGGACGCCGACACGCGCGTGGCGGCATCGAGACTCACCACCGACCGGCTCCTCGTGCTTCCCGATGAAGGCATCGCCCGCACCACGAGCGCCGTGGTCCTCGAGAACGCCGACGGCCGTGTCGAGGCAGCGGGACTCGAACTGAACAACCAGTCGCGCACGGCCCGCCTCGACAGGGTGCGCGCGACCTACAAGCCCCCCCGACGCTGATGCGCACACTCATCCTCGCCCTCGCCCTCGCCCTCCCTCGCGCCCGCCGCGCGGGCCGAGAAGGCCGATCGCGAGAAGGAGATCCAGGTGCTCGCCGATCGCCTCACGGCCGACGACACCAAGCGCGAGGCCGTCTACGACGGCAACGTGATCGTGACGCAAGGCACGCTTCGCGTCGTCGCGGCGCGCATCGTCGTGCGCGAGGACGCGGAGGGCTACCGCAGCTTCGTCGCCACCGGCGGCCCGGTCACCTTCCGCCAGAAGCGCGACAAGACCGAAGACTGGGTCGAGGGCGAGGCCCAGCGCGCCGAGTTCGACGACCGCACGGATCTCCTCAAGCTCATCACGCAGGCGCGGCTGAAGAGCGCGCAGGGCGAGATCACGGGCGAGTTCATCTCCTACGACCGCGGCCGCGATTTCTTCCAGGTCACCGGCGGGACGCCGGGCGCGGCGGCGGGCACCGGCTCGCGCGTCAAGGCGACGATCGTCCCGCCGAAGAAGGGCGCGGAAGCCGGAAAGGCCGCGCCCGCCGTGGAACTCAAGCCCGACCGCGCGCCGGGCACGGGCGGGTGAGCGTGGCGGCCAACGCGCCGGCCCCCCACCTCGCGCTCGTGAAGCCCGAGGCCGGCGCCGCGGTGCTGCGCGCCGAGGCGCTCATGAAGCGCTACAAGAAGCGCACCGTGGTCTCCGACGTCTCGCTCGACGTCGCAAGCGGCGAAGTGGTGGGGCTTCTCGGCCCCAACGGCGCGGGCAAGACCACGTGCTTCTACATGATCCTCGGGCTCGTGCCGATCGACCAGGGCTCGGTCACGCTCGACGGGCGCGACGTGACGCACCTGCCCATCTATCGCCGTTCGCGCCTGGGCCTGTCGTACCTGCCGCAGGAGGCCTCGATCTTCCGGCGCCTCAACGTGGCGCAGAACATCCAGGCCGTCCTCGAGCTCCAGGGCCTCGGCGAGGACGAAGTCGCCCAGCGCCTGGAGAACCTGCTGGACGACCTGCACATCGGCCACCTGCGCGCGAGCCCGGCCGTCTCGCTCTCCGGGGGCGAGCGTCGCCGCGTCGAGATCGCCCGCGCGCTCGCGACCAACCCGCGGTTCATCCTGCTCGACGAGCCTTTCGCCGGGGTCGATCCCATCGCCGTGATCGACATCCAGCAGATCATCCGTTTCCTCAAGGACCGCGGTATCGGCGTGCTCATCACCGATCACAATGTCCGCGAGACGCTCGGCATCTGCGACCACGCGTACATCATCAACCAGGGCACGGTCCTCGCCTTCGGGAAGCCCGAGGAAATCATCTATAATGAGGCCGTCCGAAAGGTGTACCTCGGGGAGAATTTCCGCCTCTAGCGCCCCCCGCTACAAGCCCCGCGGTTTTCGACATGAAGCACAGCCTCCAGCTCAAGCTCTCCCAGCATCTCACGCTCACCCCCCAGCTCCAGCAATCGATCCGGTTGCTCCAGCTGTCGACGGTCGAGCTGAACCAGGAGCTCGAGCGCTACCTCGCGGAGAACCCCCTGCTCGAGCGGGCCGACCTCTCGGGTGAGGAAAGCCTCACGCCGCCGCCGGCCGAAGGCGCCCCGGCCGCCGCGTCCTCGTCCGTCGAGACGGAGCCCTCGCCCGCCCCGGAGGATTCGTCGTCCTTCGGTGACGAGATGGCGCCCGGCCCGCGCCGCGGCGACGAGGACCGCGAGGACTTCACCCAGATCGCCGCGGCCGAGCCCACGCTGCAGGAATACCTCATCCGCCAGCTGCAGCTCACTGCAGCTCACGGAACGCGACAAGCGCATCGCCCTGGTGGTGATCACCCACCTGGACGAGGACGGCTACCTCAAGGCGACGCTCGAGGACCTGGTGCAGGTCGCGCGCGCCGAGCTCGAGGACATCGAGGCCGAAGAGATCACCATCGCCATCCGGCAGATCCAGAACCTCGAGCCGGCCGGGGTGGGCGCGTGCGACCTATCGGAATGCCTCGCGCTGCAGCTGAAGGCGCTGGCGCCCTCCGAGCCCCAGCGCGAGCGCGCCATCGAGCTCGTGACGCGCCACCTCGACGCGCTGGCCTCCCGCGACTACAACAAGCTCAAGCGCCAGCTCGGCATCGACGAGGACGAGCTGCGCGAGGTGCGCGCGCTCATCCTCACGCTCGACCCGAAGCCCGGCCGCGCCTGGGGCGAGGGCGACGTGCGCTACGTCGTGCCCGACGTCACCGTGAAGAAGTCGGGAGGCCGGTGGCTCGCGCAGCTCAACCGCGACGCGATGCCGCGCCTTCGCATCAACAAGATGTACGCCGACCTGCTGCAATCCTCGCGCGACAGCGGCGGGAGGAACCTCTCCGGGCAGCTGCAGGAGGCGCGCTGGCTCATCAAGAACGTGCAGCAGCGCTTCGACACGATCCTGCGCGTGACGCAGGCCATCGTCGACAGGCAGAAGAACTTCTTCGAGCACGGCGAGGTCGCGATGCGCCCGCTCGTGCTGCGCGAGATCGCCGAGGCCGTGGGGCTGCACGAATCCACCATCTCGCGCGTGACGACGCAGAAATACATGCTCACCACGCGCGGCATCTTCGAGCTGAAGTACTTCTTCGGCAGCCACGTGGCCACCGACACGGGCGGGGCCTGTTCCTCGACCGCCATACGCGCGCTCATCAAGCAGCTCGTGGCCGCCGAGGACGGCAAGAAGCCCCTGTCGGATCACCGCATTTCGGACATACTGGCCCAGCAGGGCATCCAGGTCGCGCGCCGGACGGTCGCCAAGTATCGCGAGGCGATGCACATCCAGCCGGCGAACCTGAGGAAGTCGATATAACCCGCCAGAAGGAGGAGGAACCATGAACCTGCAGATCACCGGACACCACGTCGAGATCACACCCGCGATCCGCGACTACGTGATCTCGAAGCTCGACCGCATCAACCGGCACTTCGAGAACGTCATCGACGTGAACGTGACCCTCACCGTGCAGAAGCTCGACCAGAAGATCGAGGCGAACGTCCACCTCTCGGGCAAGGACATCCACGTGCAGTGCCACGACGCGGACATGTACGCCGCGATCGACGGCCTGGCCGACAAGCTCGACCGCCAGATCATCAAGCACAAGGAGAAGTTCAAGGAATCGCGCCACGCCCCCGCAGCCAAGCGGCAGGTCGAGTCCGAGTAGGCGGCCCGCTCGCGAAGCGCGCCGCGAAGGAGATACACCGATGAATCGCCTGTCGCCGCTGCTGCCCCTCGCCCACGTCGCGCTCGATCTCGACGTGAGCAGCAAGAAGCGGCTTTTCGAGCAGATCGGCCTGCTCTTCGAGAACTCGCGCCAGATCCCCCGGGCGCGGGTGTTCGACAGCCTCTTCGACCGCGAAAAGCTCGGCTCCACGGGCCTGGGCTACGGCGTCGCCATCCCCCACGGCCGCCTGAAGAGCCTGAAGGACACGGCGTGCGCCTTCGTGCGCACGCAATCGCCCCTGCCCTTCGAGTCCCCGGACGGGCAGCCGGTGCGCCTCGTGCTCGCCATGCTGGTGCCCGAGCACGCGACGGAGCAGCACCTGGAGCTGCTCTCGGACCTCGCGCAGATGTTCAGCGACCCCCAGCTTCGCGACGGGCTGCTCGCCGCCGGCGACGCGCCCTCGGCGCACCGCCTGCTCACGCAGTGGTCGCCCTATGCCCCGGCTCAGCGTTCAGCAGCTCTTTGAGGACAGGCGCGAGCGCCTGAGCCTCGCGTGGGCCGCCGGCGCGTCCGGCAGCCACCGCGAGCTCACCAACGAGATGCTCTCGCGTCCGGGCCTGGGGCTCATCGGGCACCTGAACCTCATCCACCCGCTCGTCGTCCAGGTCCTGGGCGGGCGCGAGGTCGAATACCTGCAGAGCCTGGAGGCCGTCGAGCGCGCCGCCGTCTGCGAGCGCATCGCTTCGGGCGAGACCCACTGCGTCGTCGTTTGCGACGGCCTCGCCGTGCCGACGGAGCTCGAGCGCGTCGCGACCCGCGTGGCGACCCCGGTGCTCATCGCGCGCGAGGCGAGCCAGCAGGTGATCAACGTGCTGCGGCCGTACCTGCAGCGCGAGCTCGGCGAGGTGACGACGCTGCACGGCGTATTCCTCGACGTGCTCGAGATCGGCGTGCTCATCACGGGCGAGTCCTCCATCGGCAAGAGCGAGCTCGCCCTGGAGCTCGTCTCCCGCGGCCACGGCCTCGTCGCCGACGACGTGGTCGAGCTGCAGCAGATCGGCCCCGAGACGGTCCAGGGCCGCTGCCCGCCGATGCTGCGCGACTTCCTCGAGGTCCGGGGCCTGGGCGTGCTCAACATCCGCTCGATCTTCGGCGAGACGGCGGTGCGTCCCCGCAAGGCCCTTCGCCTCATCGTGCACCTGGAGCTGCCCGCCGACGGCCGCTACGAGGAACGCGACCGTCTCGCCACGCGTTCGGGCACGCGCAGCGTGCTGGGCGTCGAGATTCCCACCGTGACCCTCACCGTGGCGCCGGGCCGCAACCTCGCCGTGCTGGTGGAGGCCGCGGTGCGCAACCACATCCTCATCACGCGCGGGATCGATTCCACGCGCGATTTCATCGCGCGCCAGGCGGCGGCGATGCGCGGCGGCGACCGCGACACGCGCGGGGACTGACCGATGCGACTCGCCCTCATCAGCGGCGTGTCCGGCTCCGGGAAGAGCGTCGCGCTCAAGGCGCTCGAGGACTCGAGCTGGTTCTGCGTCGACAACCTGCCGACGGACCTCATCCTGTCCCTGCTCGCCCACGCCGCCTCGCGCGGCGATCCGCGCGTCGCGGTGAGCGCCGACGCGCGCAGCGCCGCCACCCTCGAGAACCTGCCGCGGGTCGTCGCGGAGGCCCGCGCGGCCGGCACCGAGGTGCAACTGGTCTTCCTCGACGCGAGCGACGCGAGCCTCGTGCGCCGGTTCTCGGAGTCCCGCCGCCCGCACCCGCTCGCCCGCGAGGGCCGCACCCTCGAGGAAGCCATCGCCGAGGAGCGGCGCCTCCTCGCGCCGATCGCCGAGCTCGCGCACCGCATCGACACCAGCGGTCTCAGCCCGGTGCAGTTGCGCGGCTGGATCCACGACCTGCTCGTGACGGACCCTTCGCGCCTCACCGTCTGCCTCGAGTCCTTCGGGTTCAAGACGGGCGTGCCGCTCAACGCCGATTTCCTCTTCGACGCGCGCTTCCTGCCCAACCCCTTCTACGATCCGGAGCTTCGTCCCCTCACGGGCCGCGACGCGAAAGTCGCGGGCTTCCTCGAGCGCGAGACCGAAGCCGGCCTCCTGCTGGAGGACATCCACCGCTTCGTCGCGCGCTGGCTGCCCAAGTTCTCCCTCGACCGACGCGCGGCCCTCACCGTGGCCATCGGCTGCACGGGCGGGCGCCATCGTTCCGTGTACCTCGTCGAGGCCCTGGCCGCGCGCCTGAGGGGCAACTACCCCGTCATCGTCCGGCACCGCGACCTGCACGACGCGTAGGAAGCGCGCGTCGTGCTCGTCATGAACCTGCTCGCCGCGGGTCCGCCGCCCGGCGAGACCGTGCCGATCTTTCCGCTCGGCGCGGTGCTTTTTCCCGGCATGCGCCTGCCCCTCCGGATCTTCGAGCAGCGCTACATGGAGATGGCGAAGGCCTGCCTCAAGCACGACGCGCACTTCGGCGTGTGCCTCATCCGCGAGGGCGAGGAGGTCGGCGCCCCGGCCGTGCCCGAAACCGTCGGCTGCCTCGCGAAGATCCGCGAATGGGACATGGAGCAGCTCGGCATCCTCAAGGTTCGCGCCGAGGGGCTCGGGCGGTTCCGCCTCGAGGCGCGCGAGACCACGCCTTCGGGCCTCGTTCTCGGGCGCATCGCGCGCCTGCCCGACGAGGATCCGGCCGCCCCCCCGGAGCTGCCCGCGTGCGCGGACTTCGTTCGCAAGGTGATCGAGGCCGTGGGTTCGTCGCGGTTCGGTGAACCGTACGGCTACGACGACGCCACCTGGGTGGGCTTTCGCCTCGCGGAGATACTGCCGCTGCGCAATCCCGTGCGGCAGAAGCTGCTGGAACTCACCGACGCCGCGGCGCGGCTCGCGATCCTGCACCGGTTCCTGCGCGAGCAGCGCCTGATCGGCTAGCCTCCGGCGCGAGCGTGGCGAGAAGGCGCTTCACGGGGGCCGGAAGCGCCGCATCCTGCGCATCGACCATGCCGATCCATCGCCGCCCGGGCTCGCCCGCCGCCAGGGATGTGCGGCGCACGCGCACCCGGAAGGGCGTGGCTTCCAGGGTGAAATGCGTGAAAGCATGGCGGAGGTTCGGCAGCGGGTCGATCGAGACAGGCGCGACACCCAGGCTCGCGCAGGCTTCGCGGGGATCCATGCCCTCGGCGAACGCCGGAAAGCTCCACAAGCCGCCCCAGATGCCCGGCGCCGGGCGCTGCTCGAGCAGGACCCTGCCTCCCGCGATGACCACGAGCCACACCGCGCGCCGAAGTTTCGCCGCGCGCGCGGCCTTCGGGCCGGGCAGCTCGTCGGTCCGGCCTTCCCGCCGCGCCACGCAATCGGCGCGCACCGGGCACCGCCCGCAATCCGGCGACGTCCGCGAACACAGGGTGGAACCCAAGTCCATGAGGCCTTGCGTGTAGGCCTCGACGTCCCGGCGGGGCAGCCGCGACTGCGCCGTCTCCCACAATCGCGCGATGACCGCCGAACTGTCCACCGGCCCCGCGATGCCCGCATGGCGCGCGAGCACGCGCTTCACGTTGCCGTCGAGGATCGCGTGGGGCTCGCCGGTCGCGAACGCGACGATGGCCGCCGCGGTCGAGCGCCCGATGCCCGGCAGGTCGGCTACGGCATCGACCTGCAGCGGAAACCGCCCGCCATGCGTCTCGACCACGCGCCGGGCGGCCCCGTGCAGGTTGCGTGCTCGCGCGTAGTAGCCGAGGCCGCTCCACAGGCGCATCACCTCGCCCGGATCCGCCCCGGCGAGCGCCGCGACATCGGGGAAGCGCGCCAGGAAGCGCTCGTAATAGGGAATCACCGTCGCCACCTGCGTTTGCTGCAGCATGATCTCCGAGAGCCAGAGCCGGTAGGGGTCACGCGTACCCTGCCACGGCAATCCATGGCGACCGTGGACCTTCTGCCAGTCGATCAGGCGGCGCGAAAAGGCTTTCACGTTGTAAGGGCTTTGGGAGCGGGCGCGCGAGTGTAGCACCGCGCGCGAATGCAGAATGCTCCGGTGGACAGCAGGGCCGGTTACCTTCAGTATCCGCATTCCCCGTGCGTACCGTCCGTCAGAGGCGAGGCGTGCGGAGTTGGGGCGAGAGGGAAGAACGACCCCCGGCCCCCGCGAGGCGCCATGCCCCCGGGACGGCCGGCAATCCGAACGAGAACGCACACAGGGAGATTCGCAGATGCTCAAAGGAAAATCCGCCATCGTCACGGGCTCGACGAGCGGCATCGGCCTCGGCATCGCCGAAGCCTTCGCCCGAGAGGGCATCAACCTCGTGATCAACGGCTCGCGCAACACGCCCGAGGCCGAGGAGATCCGCAGCCGCCTCGCGAGCACCTATGGCGTGAAGGTCGTCTTCCTGCCGGCCGACATGGGCAAGGTCTCTGCCGTCGAGGAATTCGTGAGCAAGTCCGTCGAAGCCATCGGCCCGATCGACATCCTCGTGAACAACGCCGGCATGCAGCACGTGTGCCCCATCGAGGATTTCCCGGTCGAGAAGTGGGACCAGATCATCGCCCTCAACCTGTCGGCCGCCTTCCACACCACGCGCCTGGTGATCCCGGGCATGAAGCAGAAGGGCTGGGGCCGCATCGTGAACGTGGCCTCGGCGCACGCCCTCGTCGCCTCGCCCTTCAAGAGCGCCTACGTCTCGGCCAAGCACGGCATCCTCGGCCTCACCAAGACGGTCGCGCTGGAAGTCGCCGAGAAGGGCATCACGTGCAACGCCGTGTGCCCGGGCTACGTGCTCACGCCGCTCGTCGAGAAGCAGATACCCGACACCGCGAAGGCGCGCGGCCTCACCATCGAGCAGGTGAAGCGCGACGTGCTCCTCGCGGCGCAGCCCACCAAGCAGTTCGTCACCGTGGAACAGGTGGCGGGAACCACCGTCTTCCTCTGCAGCGATTCGGCGGCGTCCATCACGGGCACGCACATCGCCATCGAGGGCGGCTGGGTGGCCCACTGACCGAAGTGCCCCTGCGCGCCGCATCGCCCACCGGGCCGCGGCGCGGGAGATGATCCATGGCGACGAAACGCACGAAGACGAAGGCCCCCGCGAAGCGAAAAGCCGCGAAGCGGGGGATCCGCAGCAACGACACGCCCCTGCCGAGCGGCCCGACGGGGCTGCCCCTCGCGAACCAGTCGGCGAAGGGCCCCGCGAAGGGCATGAAGAGCATCAACCTCGCCCTGCAGGGCGGCGGCGCGCACGGCGCGTTCGCCTGGGGGGTGATCGACAAGTTCCTCGAGGACGGCCGCATCGAGATCGAGGGCGTCTCGGGAACGAGCGCCGGGTCGATGAACGCGGTGGTGTTCGCCTACGGCATGCTGCGCGGCCCCGACGGCGCGCGCCAGGCGCTGCACGATTTCTGGAAGGCGATTTCCGAGGCCGGCGCGCGTTACAGCCCCGTCAAGCAGATGCCGTGGGAAAAGATGATGCACGGCTTCAATCTCGACCAGGCGTGGGCGTCCGAGATGTTCAAGATGATCACGCACTCGTTCTCGCCCTACCAGCTGAACCCCATGAACTTCAACCCGCTGCGCGAGGTGCTCGAGGCGCAGGTCGACTTCGAGGAGCTGGACCGCTCGCAGAAGACCAAGCTGTTCCTCTCGGCCACGAACGTGCGCACGGGCAAGGTGAAGGTGTTCAACACGAACGAGATCACCGCCGACGTGGTGCTCGCCTCGGCGTGCCTGCCGTACCTCTTCCAGGCCGTCGAGATCGACGGCGAGCCCTACTGGGACGGCGGCTACATGGGCAACCCGGTGCTCTACCCGCTCTTCTACGAGACCGAGTCGCGCGACGTGATCATCGTGCACATCAACCCGATCGAGCGCCCGGGCCCGCCGACGATGTCGAACGACATCTTCAACCGCATCAACGAGATCACCTTCAATTCCTCGCTCATCAAGGAGCTGCGCTCGGTGTTCTTCGTGCAGAAGCTCATCGACCAGGGCTGGATCAAGGACGAGTACAAGGAGCAGCTCAAGTACGTGCTCATCCACTCGATCCGCGCCGACACCGCGCTGTCGGACCTGTCGGTCTCGTCGAAGTTCGCCAACGACTGGGGCTTCCTCACGATGCTGCGCGACCGCGGCCGCGCCTACGCGAGCTCCTGGCTGGACAACCACTTCAACGACCTGGGCGTGCGCTCCTCGGTCGACCTGAAGAAGGAATTCCTATAGCCCGGCCGGCGGCAAAATGAAAAGGGGCCGCTCGCGCGGCCCCTTTTGCTTTCCGGCGCCGGGGCGCTTCAGGCGAGGTAGTCGTGCAGCACCCGCCCGTACGGCAGGGTCATGTCCGTCACCATGTGCAGGCCGCCCGCCACGCGGCGCACCGGCAGGTCCGCCAGCGGGCAGTTCACGGCCGGGATGAGCTCCAGGCGCGCCTCGCCCGTCCACGCGCCCTGCAGCTTCACGTCCGCGAAGTTGATTCCCACGAGCTGCGCGATGGCCGGCGTGCCGTCGATGTCGGGAATCATCTTGAGCGTGACCTGCGTGCGCGCGAGGAGCTCCCTTTCCTTCGACAGATCCGCGCGGAAGGCGTCGTGCTTGTAGACCATCGTGCCCGTGGCGGCCCGCTGCGTGGCGTAGTCGAGCGTGCCCGTGAGGGTGTCGCCCGTCACCTTGAGCACCGCCTTGCCGTACTTCATCGGGTAGCCCCAGATCTCGCGCCCGCCGGCGAGCGGCGGCGTGTTGTCCACGTACATCTGCGAGACGAAGTTGCAGGGCTCGCCCTTGAAGGTGCAGGGGATGATCTGCGCCGCGGCCGAATAGGCGCCGAAGCCCTCGCCGTCCGGGAGATCCAGCCACTGCACGGCGACCGTGTCGCCCGCGGGCACGAGGGGCTCGGGCAGCGCCTCGCGGATGGCGGCCGCATCGCTCCGGTAGGAGATCACGAGATACTGCCGCCGGAAGAACCGGTACGGCCCGCGCGGAAACGTCGGGCTCTGCAGCGGCATCGAGGGCAGCTTGAGAACGTCGCTCTTCTTCATGGCTTCGCTCCCGCGCCTAGGGCGCCTGGTCCTTGATGTAGTCGAACAGCACGCGGCCGTGCGGCAGCGTGAGATCGCCGATGAAATGCTTGCCGCCCACGATCTTCTTGATGGGCAGGTCCGCCGCCGGGGCGTTCACGTGCGGGATGAGGTGCAGGCGCGCCGGCGAGACCCAGCTGCCCTTGATCGTGATGTCCGTGAGGTTGTAGGCCACGAGCTGGCAGATCTTCGGGCTGCCGTCGACGTCCGGGATGATCTTGAGGTTGCACTGGGTCTTGGTCATGCCCTTGGCGGTGGCCTCGATGCCGCCGGGGGCCTCGGCGTGCTTGTAGGCCATCGTGCCCATCGCGACCAGCTGGCCGGCGTAGTGCAGCGTCCCGGTGATGGTGTCCGAGCACACCTCGAGCTTCGGGTGCGCGTACTTCTTCGGGAAGCCCCAGATCTCCCGGCCCGCGGAGATGGGCGGCTCGTCGTCGAGGTACATCTGCGCGGTGAAGTTGATCGGCTGGCCCTGGAAGAGGCAGGGAATCACCACGCCGCTCTCGGTGTAGTCGCCGAAGCCGGAGCTGTCCGGCATGCGGATCCACTCGTAGAGCACATGGCCCTCGGGATTGGGCTCGAGGGGCTCGGGAACGGCCTCGCGCAGCAGGTCCTTGTCCGTCTCGTAGGTGATGATCAGGTACTCGCGGTTCACGAACCGGTACGGGCCCATCGGGTAGCTGGGGCTGGCGGCCGGCATGGACGGCAATTTCAGGATCTGCTCCGGGGTCATCGTCCTCTCCTGGGTATTTTCGGGCTGCGGTGTGCGCCGAGAATGATTCCGTTTCTCGCCGTCTGCCCGGGATTCTACGGGGTTCGCGAGGCGCCGTTCAAACGAAAAAACCGCAGGATCGCCCCGACCCGGAAGGGCGAAGCGACGCCCTATTTCAGGGCGAAATCGACCCGGTTCGGGCGGCCCTTGTCCTTGATCGCCTCGACGCCGAGCCGGGGAGCCACGAGGAACACGCGCTCGGGCGGGACGGCTCCCGGCCCCACGAGCCAATCCTTGGCCGCCAGCGCCCTTGCGGTGGCGAGCGAGCGCAATTCCTCGTCGCCGACCGGGGCGTTCGCCCGCATGAGCGACTCCATCTCGGCGACCGGCAGGTCCTTGAGCATCCCGATGAAATTGCGCGGCCGCGTGAACTTCGCCTCCTTGTAGGCCGCGGTGAGGAACCGGGGGTACTCCTCCTTCGTGACCGCGATCTCGTCGAGGCTCGCGGGCTTCGCGGCATCGCGCGACAGGCTCTTGGCCTTCTCGGCTTTCACCGCCCGTTCGAGCGAAAGCGCGCGCAGCGCCTCCGTGTCCGTGGCCGGGTCGGCGCGCCCGGCGATGTCGAGCTTGAGGCCCGGCCGGTTGCCGAGCGCCTTCGCGATGGCGGCGAGCTTGTCGGTTCCCGCCTTTTCGAGGCGCGCCCGTCCCGGCGCGAACTCCAGGTAGGCGAGCTCCTCGCCGCCCCCGCCGAACGCCGCGCCCAGCAGGGCGAACGGCGCCGTGGCCGCCTTCGCGATGAGGTTCACGATGACGCGGCCGATGATGCCCCACACGCTGAACTGCGGGTCGTCGATCGACCCGGAGATGGGCAGGTCGATGTCGATGACCCCGTTGCGATCCTTGAGCAGCGAGACGGCGAGCAGCACGGGCAGCTTCGTCGCCGTGGGGCTCTCCACCTTCGGCCCGAACGTGAGCTGGTCGAGGAAGACGTTGTTCTCGGCCGCGAGCTTGCGGTTCTCGACGAGGTACTTGAGGCGCACCGACAGCTTGCCGCGCTCGATGCCGTAGCCCGCGTACTTGATCGCATAGGGCGAGAACGCGGGCAACTCGATGTCCCTCGCCGTGGCGGCGAGGTCCACGAGCAGGTCGGACGAGAGCGCGTTGATCCGGCCGGCCGCCTCCACGGGCGCCGTGCCGTCCAGTCGCGCGGAAAGCTCGACGACGCCGGCCTTCTGCGCCGTCATCTCGCTCACGCTTCCGCCGATGGCCTTGAGATCGGCCGTGTAGTTGGGTCGCACGAAGAAATCGCTGAAGGCGACCTGCCCGCCCTGCAGCACGACGCGGCCGATGCGGATGTCGGCCGGCGGTTTCGCGGGCGATTCCGGGCCCTTCCCGTCCGGCGCTTTCGCCGTCTCTCCCGTCGGCGCCCCGGCATCCGGGCGGACCCGGCGAAGCTCGGTGTCCGTGAGGCTCTTCGCCTCGTCCCCCGCCTCGCGCATCACGTCCGCGAGGTTGAGGCGGCCCGCCGCGGAAAGGATGATCCGCGCGTAGAAATCCGAGAGCGCGACTTCCCCGACGTGCGCCTTGAGGGGCGAGAGCGCGAAGTCGATGCCGCCCACGTGCAGCGAGCGCCAGTTGGCGAAGTCCTCGCGGCTCACGCGGTCGACCGAGGCGAAGTCGCCGATCGTCACGTCGCCCTTGAAGGCGGCGTTGAAGGGGCCGCCCGCCGGCGCGCTGGCGAGCACGCGTCCGCGCGCGGTGAGCGCGCCCGAGGTGAGGGCGAGGTTGGTGCGCGGCTCGAGATAGGGCTGCGCGAAGGCGAATTCGAGCCGCTTCGCCTCGACATCCAGTTCGGCCGCGAAGGGAGACATCGTCACCGGCCCGCGCGCGGAGACCGTGCCCGTGCCGTTCACCGTCGCGCCCACGCGCACGGTCGATCGCGTCCCCGGCGCGTTGGACCAGTTCTCGGCGAGTCCCCGGAAGCGCGTGACCTTCACCACCACGGGCGGTTGCGGCACCTCGTCGGTGAACGTCGCGGCGAAGCCCTCGATCACGCTGCGCTTGAGGTCGATGCGCCACTCGGAGGCGGCCGCGCCGGCCTTGGCCGGCTCCTTCGCCGAGGCCGCCGGAACGGCCTGTTCCTTGAGGAGCCGGGCGAACTTGAGCGTTCCGTCCGCCACGCGATGCGCGTTCACCACGCCGCCCTTCGCGAGCACCTCGCCCACGACGACCTGCCGCTTCGACAGGTCGGCGGAAACGTCCCGCAACTGCGCGTGCGGCAGCCGGACGAACGCGTCCTTCTCGCCCGGATAGCGCAGCACGATCGTGCTCGCCGACGCGCTCGCGCCGGAGACCTTGAGATCGAGCGTCTCGCCCAGCGCCAGGGCATAGCCCGCCTCGAACGCGACCGTGCCGTCCGCGATGTCGAGGTTGAGGATCGGCTCCAGGTACGGATAGATGCGCGCGAGCCGGAACCCCTCGCCCGAGACCTTGCCTTCGGCCACGATCGGCGCGAGCTGCAGCGATCCCTCGTGGCGGAAGGCGCCCAGCCCGTCCGTGGCGAAGCTCGCCGTGACCTGCGCCCTGCGCCCGCCGTGGTTGGCGAGTTGCCGGATGCCCACCTCGATGGCGCCCAGTTCCGTGCGGAAGGGTCGCGGCGTCACCGAAAGGTCGGCGAGCGAAACCTGCCCCGCGGTGATCGCGATGTCCTCCACCGAAAACCGGAACGCCTTGGCCTCGGCCGCGGGCGGGACTTCGGTCTTCGGCGCGGCCTCCGGGGCGGGCGCCGCCGGCAGGGCCTCGAGGAGGTTCAGCTTCCCGTCTTTCGCGCGCACGACGGCGGCAGTGGGCTTTTCGAGGCGGACGTTGCGCACCTTCGCTTCCCGGCCGAACACGTCGATCGACTCGATGTCCGCGGCGAACCGCTCGAACGCGACGAGCGGCGAGCCGGCCGCATCCCTGATCGAAAGCTTCGAGAGCCCGGCCGTGCCGGATGCGGTGAGCCCGACGGCCTTCGCGCCGCGCGTCACGAAGCGCACGCGGATGCGCGTGTCGAGCGACCCCGATTCGAGCACGAAGCGCAGCGGCACCGGCGAGTAGTCCGCCAGCTTCGGCAGCGAGAGCGCGTCGAGGTTCACGTCGACCGTCGTCTCGTTGGTGTCCTTGAAAGGATGGGTCTCGCCCTTGATCGCGAGGGGCGCGCCGTTCACGCGGGCCGACAGCTCGGGCTGGACGTCGATGTCGACCTGCGAGGGCAGGCTGGAGAAGAACGGCACGCCCAGGCGGATGTCCGTGACTTCGTGCTTCTCGCCGGCCACGGCATCGTCGAAGGCGAGGCGGCCGCCGTCGATCTCGATGTTGTTCACCGAGAAGCGCAGCGGCTGCGCCGGTTCGGCGGGCGCCGGGGCGGGCGCGAGCGCCTCGTCGATGAGGTCCTGGAAATTGTAGGAACGATCCGCGCGCCGCGTGACCTGCAGCGACGGACGGGTGAGGCGGAGCGCGCTCACCACGGGCGCGAAGCGGAAGATCGACGTGTAGGACAGCCGCACGTACAGCTCCTCGAAGCCGGCCGCCACCGCGGAGCCGTCCCGCTCCTTCACCGAAAGACCCTGGACCGTGAGCGAAGGCGCGAACGGGTTCACGCGCACGTTCTCGATCGAGACGGGCCGGCGCAGTTTCTCGCCCAGCGCCTTCTCGGCCTGCGAACGGACGAGGGGCGGCGCGACGAAGAAACCGAGCACGGCCACGACGAGGAGCCCGCCGGCGAGCCAGCGCAGCAGGCGGCGCGCGCGCGCCGAACCGGGCAACGCGCGCAATCGCTCCGACATCCGGGCGGCTGCGCTCATGGGCTCTGGGGCCTTGTCGACGCCCCCGCGGAGGGAGCGCCTGCGGATTCGCGTGGAGCGGGTGAAGGGAATCGAACCCTCGTCGTAAGCTTGGGAAGCTTCTGCTCTGCCATTGAGCTACACCCGCGAGGTGAACCGCATTTTACACGGGCCCGGGCGCCGGGCGGCGATCTCCGGCCGCGATTCGCGCCCTGCCGGCGCCGTTCGCGCCGCCCGTCGTCCATCCGTCGCAAACCGGCCCCGGATGCCGCTTTGCGGCTACGATTCCGCCATGACACCCGCCGCCGGAAACGCCGCCTGCAGCTCCCGGGAGCCCGGGGACTACCACCCGCTCGAGATCATCCCGTACTTCCGGCGGTTCGACCCGTCGCACGGGCGTGACCTCGTCTTCACCTTCATCTGGAACCTGCTCCTCACCGGCGCGTTCATCCTCGTGGGCCTGCTGTTCAATGCCCGCGGCGTCAGCCTCGAGACGGCCGGCCGGATCTTCGTCATCGCGCAGTGCATCGGCTACACGATCCACGCCTTCTACTTCCTGGGAAGCCTCGCGGGCATCGATCGGCGCGTGCACGCCCGGGGCGGTGTCGCCGTCGCGGCCTACTACTCCGGCGTCGCCTGCCTGGGCGTCCTGGTGGGCTTCGCCGTCGCCGGCGCGCTCCTCGACATCGACCTGGCCGGCTTCTACACCTCGCCCAAGCGGGTCGGGAGCATCCTGCTCAACAGCCTCGTCATCTCGGCGATCCTCTCCGCGATCTTCTTCGCGAGGGAACGCGAGGCGAAGGCGAAGGCGGCGCTCGTGGCGGAGCGACTGCGCGTCGAGCAGGTGGAACGGCAGGCGACCCTCGCCAACCTGCGCGCCCTGCAGGCGCAGATCGAACCCCACTTCCTCTTCAACACCCTCGCCAACGCCACGAGCCTCATCGATGCCGAGCCCGCCCGGGCCAGGCACATGCTCGAGGCGTTCATCCGCTTCCTGCGCGCCTCGCTCGCCGCCACCCGCCGCAGCACCACCACGCTGGCGGACGAGTTCGCGATGCTCCGCGATTTCCTCGAGGTGCTCGCCGTGCGCATGGCCGGCCGGATCGCGACCCGGGTCGACCTGCCCGAGGCGCTCGCCTCGATCGAGATCCCGCCCATGCTGCTGCAGCCGCTCGTCGAGAACGCCGTCCGCCACGGCCTCGAACCGAAGATCGAGGGGGGCGCCATCACGATCTGCGCACGGATCGAGGACGAGCGCCTCGTTCTCGAAGTGGCCGACACCGGGGTGGGCTTCCGCGATTCGGGCTCGGGAGGCGTCGGACTCGAGAACATCCGCGAGCGCCTGCGCCTCGCCTACGGCGAAGCCGGCCGACTGTCGATCCGCGAGGGCCTTGGCGGCGGAACCATCGCCACCGTCACGCTTCCGGGGCCGCCGGTGAAGGAAAGCCCGATTCTGCTCGTCGCCGACGACGAGCCCGCGCTCGCCGAATACCTGCGCGCCCGGCTCGCGGCCCTGTGGCCCGGCGCGCGCGTGCTGCCCGCCGCACCCAACGGCGCCCAGGCGCTCGCCACCATCCGCGAGGAGGAGCCCGACTGCGCCTTCCTCGACATCCGGATGCCGGGTCTCACCGGGCTCGAACTGGCCTCGCGAATCGAGGGCGCGACCCATGTCGTCTTCGTGACGGCCTACGACCAGTACGCGGTGGAGGCCTTCGACCGCGATGCCGTGGACTACCTCGTGAAGCCCGTCTCCGACGACCGGCTCGTGCGCGCCATCGAGCGGCTCAAGGCGAAGCTCGCGGGCCACGAGGCGCCGCAGGGCATCGACGAGGTGCTGCGCCGCATCGCGGCCACGATTCCCGGCGCGGGCGGGGGCCGGCTCAAGTGGGTGCGCGCCCTCAAGGGCGAGGAGGTTCACCAGGTGCCGGTGGACGAGGTGCTCTACTTCCAGGCGCAGGACAAATACACCTGCGTGATGTCGCGAGACGGCGAGTACCTCATCCGCACGGCGCTTTCCGATGTCGTCCGGCAGCTCGATCCCGAGGCCTTCGTGCAGGTCCACCGGTCGACCGTGGTGAACCTGCGCTTCGTCGCCGCCACGCGGCGCGACCTCGGCGGGCGCCTGTTCGTGCGCCTCAAGGACGGCGCGAAGACCGAGCTTCCGGTTTCGCGGGCCTGCGCGCACCTCTTCCGGCAGATGTGACCGCGCTCAAGGCGCGGGGGCGGCGGGGGCGCGCTAGAATTCGCCCATGGATATCCGGCTGACGATCAACGGCGCCGAGCGGCGCTTCCCCCCGCCGATCACGGTGCGCGGCCTGGTGGGCGAGATGGGCATCGAGGGCAAGCGCATCGCGATCGAACGCAACGGCGAGATCGTGCCGCGCAGCCGCTACGACGAGACCACGCTCGCCGACGGCGACCGGCTCGAGGTCGTGGTCGCGGTGGGAGGCGGCTGATGGACGATTCCCTCGTCATCGCGGGCAAGGCTTACGATTCGCGCCTGCTCGTGGGCACCGGCAAGTACCGCGATTTCGCCGAGACCCGCGCGGCCATCGAGGCGAGCGGCGCGCGGATCGTCACCGTCGCCATCCGCAGGGTCAACATCGGGCAGGACGCGGACCAGCCGAACCTGCTCGACGTGCTGCCGCCCTCGCGCTACACGATCCTGCCCAACACCGCCGGCTGCTACACGGCCGAGGACGCCGTGCGCACGCTCCGGCTCGCCCGGGAGCTGCTCGACGGCCACGCGCTCGTGAAGCTCGAGGTGCTGGGCGACGCGCACACGCTCTTTCCGAACATGCCCGAGACCCTCGCCGCCGCGAAGACGCTCGTCGCCGAGGGTTTCCAGGTCATGGTCTACTGCAGCGACGACCCGATCATGGCGAGCATGCTCGAGGACATCGGGTGCGTGGCCGTGATGCCGCTCGCCTCCCTCATCGGCTCCGGCATGGGCATCCTGAACCCGTGGAACCTGCAGATCATCCGCGACCGGGCAAGGGTCCCGGTGCTGGTCGATGCGGGCATCGGGACGGCCTCCGACGCCGCCGTGGCCATGGAGCTGGGCTGCGACGCCGTCCTCATGAATACCGCCATCGCCGCGGCCCGCGACCCCGTGCGCATGGCCCGGGCCATGAAGCTCGCGGTGGAAGCCGGGCGCGAGGCCTGGCTCGCCGGGCGGATGGCGAAGAAGCCCTACGAGGCCCGGCCCAGCTCGCCGTCCGAAGGGCTCATCGGGAAGCCGGCCTGACGCTTTCGGCAGGACGTGCCGCGCCGCTCGCGTAAAATCCGCGGATGAACGCGCATCCCCGGCCCATCCGCAGCTTCGTCCTTCGCCAAGGACGGTTCTCGCCAGGCCAGCAGCGGGCCTTCGACGAGCTGATGCCCCGTTTCGGGATCGCCTTCGCTGCCGCGCCGCTGGATCTCGCCGCCGCCTTCGGCCGGCCGGCGCCGAAAATCCTCGAAATCGGCTTCGGCATGGGCGAGACCACCGCCCGCATAGCCGCGGAGAACCCCGGCAATGACTATCTCGGCGTGGAAGTGCATACACCCGGCGTCGGCGCCCTGCTCAAGCGCCTTCAAGAGCAAGCACTCACAAATGTCCGAGTGGTCCAGCATGACGCCGTCGAAGTCGTTCGCGAGATGATCGCGGAAGGCTCCCTTGCCGGCATCCATGTCTTCTTTCCGGACCCGTGGCCCAAGAAGCGGCACCACAAGCGCCGGCTCCTCCAACCCGAATTCGCCCGGCTGCTGGCTTCCCGGCTCGCCCCCGGTGGCTACCTGCATGCCGCGACGGACTGGCAGGAATACGCCGAACATATCCTGGCGACGCTGTCGAACGAACCTGAGCTGGCGAATCGGCATCCGGCCTTTGCCGAAAGGCCCGATACCCGGCCGGAGACCAAATTCGAGCAGCGCGGGCTGCGGTTGGGCCACGGAACCTGGGATATCGTCTTTGAAAAGAAGCGAAAATGACCAAAAAAGCTTTCAACGTCGCGCTTCTCGAGCGCCGCAAGTTCGTACTCCACCTCGCTGCCTCCGGAACGCTCGGCGCGGCCGGCCTGACGGGCTTCATGAGCCGGGCACTCGCCAAGGGTGACTTTCCGGCCATACCCGGCGTCAATCGGCTCGAGGGTCGGGCCACCGTCAACGGGCGCGAAGCGAAGATCGGCACGCCGGTCGGGCCGAAGGACCGCGTTTCGACCGGGCCGAGCAGCCAGGCCGTCATCGTGATCCAGGACGACGCCTTTCTCCTGCGCAGCAACACGACGCTCGAATTCGCCGAGACCCGCGGCGCCCTCAGCCGCATCCTCATCGAGGCGGGCAGCGTGCTGTCGGTTTTCGGGAAGAAGCCGGTGCAGATCCGGGCCCGGAAGGCCACCATCGGCATCCGGGGCACCGGGGCCTACCTGGAGGTCCTCCCGGACGAGGTCTACTTCTGCCTCTGCTACGGAGAAGCGGACCTGGACGGCCCCGGCATGCCGACGAAGAACATCGTCACGCGGCACCACGAACAGCCGCTCCTCATCCGGGACGGCGCCGCGGCCATGCGCGCGGAGCCGGGGCCTTTCCGCAACCATTCGGACGCGGAGCTGACGCTCCTCGAGTCCCTCGTGGGCCGCGAGCCGCCGTTCCAGGGTCTCGCCCCCTACCCGGCGGTCCGCTAGCGAACCCGCGCCCGGGACCGAGGTCCCATCGAGGGACGCTTTGCCCGCCCCCACCTGCCCCTTCTATACTGGCTTTCCCGTGAAAGGCACCCCCATGAACCAGCGCGCCAACCTTCCCATCCCCGACGTGCAGGCCACGCCGGACGGGCGGCGGCTCGCCATCGACCGGGTCGGCATCAAGTCCATCCGCCACCCGATGCGCATCGCGGAGCGTGCCGGCGGCGTCCAGCACACCGTCGCGACGTTCGACATGTACGTGGGCCTGCCGCACCAGTTCAAGGGCACGCACATGTCGCGGTTCGTGGAGATCCTGAACGCCCACGAACGCGAGGTCACCGTCGACACCTTCCGCCTGATGCTGCGGGAGATGGTGAAGAAGCTCGAGGCGGAAACGGGCCGCATCGAGATGCGCTTCCCGTACTTCGTGCTCAAGAAGGCGCCCGTCTCGGGCGTCGAGAGCCTGCTCGACTACGAGGTCACCTTCACGGGCGAGATCGTCGACGGTTCCGAGATCTTCTCGATGCAGGTCCTGGTGCCCGTGACGAGCCTGTGCCCGTGCTCGAAGAAGATCTCGGCCTACGGCGCGCACAACCAGCGCTCGCACGTCACCATCGCCGCGCGCGTGCAGAGCTTCGTGTGGATCGAGGAGCTCATCGACCTGGCGGAAAAGCAGGCCTCCAGCGAGCTCTACGGCCTGCTGAAGCGCCCGGACGAGAAATACGTCACCGAGCTCGCCTACGACAACCCCAAGTTCGTCGAGGACATGGTCCGCGACATCGCCGCGAAGCTGAACGAGGACGCGCGCATCGAGGCCTACGTGGTGGAATCGGAGAACTTCGAGTCCATCCACAACCACTCGGCCTACGCGATGATCCGCAAGAACTGGCCCTCCGCCTGAACCCCGGGCCGTTTCCCTAGTAGCGCTTGGTGAGGGTGAGGTTGCCGCCCTCGCGGCGCATCTCCGTGCGGTTGAGGAAGCTCATGCCGAGCAGCGCCACGTCGAGGCCCGGCGAGTCGTGCACGGCCGCGTCCACGCCGTTCAGGATCATCCCGCCCACGCTCACCGTGTCGAGCCGCACCCGGTACACGAGCACGCGACCGTTGGCCGTCTGCGACACGGCGGGCTGGCCGCGCTTGAAGTCGATGCCGAGCCGGAGCGCCTCCGCGCCCGGCAAGGTGACGAGGGTCGCGCCGGTGTCGACGAGGAAGCGCACCGTGCCGCCGTTCACCTGCCCGTCCACCGAGAAATGGCCGCTCGCGTCGGAGGCGAAGGTGACGCTCTGCCGGTTGCCGGAAATCGCCGGCGTCTCGATGGCCTGCCCCAGGCCGATCACCTCGCGCTTGCCGTCCACGTCGAACGTGGCCGCCCGGGAATCCGCCGAGAGCAGCGTCACGCCCTCGGGCGTCTTCTGCCCCACCGACAGCGTGCGCGGCGGTGCGCCATTGATGACGACGACGGCCTTGCCCGGAAAGAGGCCGATGACGTTCACCTCGGCCGCCAGCGCCGGAAGCGCGGCCAGGAACGCCGCCGCCATACAATGCGAGAACCGCATGCGCCGCCCTTCCTCTCGATGAAGCCCGTCCTCGTCTTCCGCCATTCCGCCACGGAGGGTCCGGGCTATTTTGCCACCTTCCTCGACCGCCACGGCATCGAATGGCGGCTCGTGAAGCTCGACGAGGGCGAGGCCGTTCCCGCCTCGGCCGCGGACGCCGCCGGCCTCGGGTTCATGGGCGGCCCCATGAGCGTGAACGACGACCTGCCGTGGATCGCCCCCGTGCTCGCGCTCATCCGCGACGCGGTGGCGCGCCGCGTACCGGTTATCGGGCACTGCCTGGGCGGGCAGCTTCTCGCGAAAGCGCTCGGAGGCGTCGTTCGGCCCAATCCCGTGAAGGAAATCGGCTGGTGCCGCGTCGTTCTCGAGGACACCGCGCTCGCCCGGGAGTGGATCGGACTCGACGCCCCCGCGTTCACCACCTTCCAGTGGCATGGCGAGACCTTCAGCCTGCCCCCCGGCGGCGAGCGCATCCTGCGCGGCGATCACTGCGCCAACCAGGCCTACGTGGTCGACGGGAGGCACCTCGGGATGCAGTGCCACGTGGAGATGACCCCGGAACTCGTGCGAACCTGGTGCGAGACGGGCGCCGACGAAGTGGCCGGGAATCGCGCGAGCCCGGCCGTGCAGCCCGTCGAGCGGATCGAAGGGGAGATGGCCGAGCGCCTTCCGGTTCTCTCGGACGTCGCCACCCGGCTGTACTCGCGGTGGGCCCGGGGGCTCGCGGTCTAATCCCGGAAGTTCTGGAAGGTCAGCGGCACATCGGTCACGCCGGCACGGACCAGGGCGATGGCCTCCTGGAGCGTGTCGCGCTTGGCGCCGGTGACGCGCACGACGTCGCCCTGGATCGCGGTGGTCACCTTGAGCTTCGCGTCCTTCACCATCTTCACGATGCGCTTGGCGAGCTCGCTCTCCACGCCGTTCTTCACGGTCACCTTCTGCTTCATCTTGTCGCCGCCGATCTTCTCGGGCTTGTCGACGACGAGGAAGCGCAGGTCCACGCCGCGCTTGGCGAACTTGGCGTTCATCACGTCGCGGACCTGCCCGAGCTTGAACTCGTCGTCGGCGAAGACGGTGAGCTCGTGCTCCTTCTGCTCGATGCGGGCGTCGGAGCCCTTGAAGTCGAACCGGTTCGCGACTTCCTTGTTGACCTGCTCGATGGCGTTCTTCACCTCGACGGCGTTGGCTTCGCAGGCGATGTCGAACGAGGGCATGGGGGGCCTCCCGGGAGCGCTACTTGCGGCCGTGGCGAGCGGCGATTCGCATGCGCAGGGCGTTCAGCTTGATGAAGCCTTCGGCGTCCTTCTGGTCGTAGGCGCCCTGGTCCTCCTCGAACGTGGCGATGGCCGTGTCGAAGAGCGAATCCTTCTTCGAGGTGCGGCCCACCACGAGCACCGTGCCCTTGTAGAGCTTCACGCGCACCTTGCCGTTCACGTGCTCCTGCGAGGTGTCGATGAGGCTCTGCAGGAGCTTTCGCTCCGGGCTGAACCAGTAGCCGGCGTACACCAGTCGCGCGTAGCGCGGCATGAGGTCGTCCTTGAGCGCGACGACCTCGCGGTCGAGCGTGAGCGACTCGATGGCCCGGTGGGCCTTGAGCATGATCGTGCCGCCGGGGGTCTCGTAGCAGCCGCGCGACTTCATGCCGACGGAGCGGTTCTCGACGAGGTCGAGACGGCCGACGCCGTGCTTGCCGCCGAGGCGGTTGAGTTCCGTGAGGACCTGGGCGGCCGGCATCTTCTTGCCGTTCACCGCGACGATGTCGCCCTTCACGTAGTCGAGTTCCACGATCTCGGGCTTGTTGGGCGCCTTTTCCGGGGACACCGTGATGCGCCACATCGATTCCTCGGGCTCGAAGGCCGGATCCTCGAGCACGCCGCCCTCGTAGGAGATGTGCAGCAGGTTCGCGTCCATGGAGTAAGGCGCGCCGCCGCCCTTGCGCTTCTTGAAATCGACGGGGATGCCGTGCTTGTCCGCGTACTTGAGGAGCTTCTCGCGCGAAAGCAGGTCCCACTCGCGCCACGGGGCGATGATGCGCACCTCCGGCATGAGCGCGTAGGCGCCCAGCTCGAACCGGACCTGGTCGTTGCCCTTGCCCGTCGCGCCGTGGGAGATGGCGTCCGCACCGGACTTCTTCGCGACCTGGACGAGGTGCTTGGCGATGAGGGGGCGCGCGATCGAGGTGCCCAGGAGGTACTCGCCCTCGTAGAGCGCGTTGGCGCGGAACATCGGGAAGACGAAGTCGCGGACGAATTCCTCGCGCAGGTCCTCGACGAAGATCTGCTTCACGCCGAGCAGCTTCGCCTTCTTGCGCGCGGGCTCGAGCTCCTCGCCCTGGCCGATGTCGGCCGTGAAGGTGATGACCTCGCAGCCGTAGGTATCCACGAGCCACTTGAGGATGACGGACGTGTCGAGGCCGCCGGAGTAGGCGAGGACGACTTTCTTGACCTTTTTCATGGGGGTGCCTGTATCGGGAATGTCGGGAACGTCAGGGTTTGCGGGGCGCGGCGGGCGCGGATTTCGCTTCGTCCACGGCCTTCGGGTCGGTCACGGTCACCACGCCGATCGCCTCGCGAAGGGCACGGGAGCTCGATCGTTCGACGAAGGTCTCCACCTGCTCGGCGAGCTGCTCGGGCGTGAAGTTGCGCTCGAGGGTCGTCGCGGTCCAATTCGGGTCGTAGATCTTCCGGAAGTCGAAGCGCTCCTCGGAATCGATCACCTGCAGCGTCTTCGGGTCGATCACCCAGAGCTTCGTGTAGAAGAAGGGTGCCACGTAGATCGCGGAGCTGGTGGGCTTGCCGTCGGGCGTGAACGTCTCGGCCTCGGCGAAACCCGCGAGGTTCGCGTCGAGGTCGATGTTGCCCGTGCGCCGCTCGAGCGGCTGGATGAAGACGCCGATGCCGCCGAGCTTGGAACCCAGGCCGTTCACCTCGCCGAACCGCCAGTTGGGCGTCACGACGAAGATCTTGTCCCAGCCGGCGCGCTGCTTCATGGGCTCGAGGGCGGAGACCACCTTGCCGATCGCGACCTTCTCGCGCTCCGCGGGCTTCACGTTTTCGATTTCCGCCGGGTTGAGCGAGAGGAAGACGCGCTCGGAGCCCGGATCGCTCGCCGCCACCGTGCGATCGAGACCGCGCAGCACGGCGCGATCGAGCGCGCCGCCCGGGACCTGGGCGGTGAAACGCCGGAAGGGCTCGAGGTTCGTGCCCACCGAAGGACGGCGGCTCACGTACTGGAATTGCTGGCCCACCGCCGACACCAGGGCGTAGATGCGGGGCTTCGGCGATTCCGGGGCGGCATCCGGCGCCGCGGATGCGCCGAGGCTCGCGCCGGCCAGGAGTGCCGCGGCCAGGCCGCGCAGGGCCGTCATGTGTCCACCTTCCCGAGGAGCAGGTACTCCATGAGGGCCTTCTGCACGTGCAGGCGGTTTTCCGCTTCCTCCCAGACGACGCTCTGGGGCCCTTCGAGCACCTCCGCGCTCACTTCCTCGCCGCGATGCGCGGGCAGGCAGTGCATGAAGAGCGCATCGGGCCGGGCGACGGCCATCATCTCCGCGTCCACCATGAAGGCGGCGAAGGCGCTCTTGCGGTCGTCGGTCTCGGCCTCGAAGCCCATGCTCGTCCACACGTCCGTCGTCACCAGGTCGGCGCCCTTGGAGGCGGCGAGCGGGTCGCCGAAGAGCTCGAGGTGCGCCCGGTCGACCCCCGCGGCGCGCGCGGGCTCGAGCTCGTAGCCCGGCGGGCTCGCGATGTTCAGCTTGAAGTCGAGGAGGCGCGCGGCCTGCAGCCACGTGTTGCACATGTTGTTGCTGTCGCCGATCCACGCGACCGTCCTGCCCGTGATCGAACCGCGGTGCTCGACGAAGGTGTAGATGTCCGCGAGGATCTGGCAGGGGTGGTACTCGTTGGTGAGGCCGTTGATCACCGGCACCCGCGAGCTGCGCGGCGAAGCGCTCGATGATGGTCTGCTCGAAGGTGCGGATCATCACGATGTCGACCATGCGCGAGACGACGCGCGCCACGTCCTCGATGGGCTCGCCCCGGCCGAGCTGGGTGTCGCCCATGTTGAGCACGATCGAGGCGCCGCCCATCTGGAACATGCCCGCCTCGAAGGAGACGCGCGTGCGCGTCGAGCTCTTCTCGAAGACCATCGCCAGCATGCGGTCCACGAGCGGCTGGTAGGCGATGTAGTTCTTGAAGCGGTCCTTGATGACGCGCGTGCGCTTGAAAAGATGCTCGATCTCGTCGCGCGAGAAATCGCCGAGCTGCAGGAAGTGCTTCATGGGATCTAGGCGCCGCCGGCGGCGTGCGATTCGCGAAGGAAGGCGGTGACGACGGGCGCGAGGCGCGCGACGATCTCGCGCGCCTCGGCCTCGTCGATGACGAGGGGCGGAAGCAGGCGGATCACGCGCTCCGCGGTCACGTTGAGCACGAGCCCGGCGGCGAGCGAGCGCGGGACGATCTCTGCGCAGGGGCGGTCGAGCTCCACGCCGATCATGAGGCCCCGGCCGCGGATCTCCTTCACGCCGGCCGTGCCGGCGAGCGCTTCGCGCAGGCCCTGGATGACGATGCCGCCCATGCGCTCGGCGTTGGCGAGCAGCCCTTCCTGCTCGATGGCCTCCAGCGTGGCGAGCCCGGCCACGCTCACGAGCGGGCCGCCGCCGAACGTGGTGCCGTGATTGCCCGGCTTGAAGACCTGCGCCGCCGCGCCGCGCGCGAGGCACGCGCCGATCGGCACGCCGGATCCGAGCCCCTTCGCGAGCGACATCACGTCCGGCACGATCCCCGCCCACTGGTGGGCGAACCACTTGCCCGTCCGTCCGATGCCGCTTTGCACCTCGTCGATCATGAGGAGCCAGCCCCGGGCATCGCACAGGGCGCGCACCTGGCGAAGGTAGTCGAGGTCGGCCACGTGGATGCCGCCTTCGCCCTGCAGCACCTCCAGCAGCACGGCCACGACCGCCGGCTGAACCGCGAGGCGCTCGATGGCGCCCAGGTCGTTGTAGGGAACGCGCAGGAATCCGCCCATGAGCGGCTCGAACCCGGCCTGGGCCTTGCGCGACCCCGTGGCCGAGAGCGTGGCGAGCGTGCGGCCGTGCCACGCCTTTTCCATCACGATGATCGCGGGGCTCTCCACGCCGCGCTGGTGGCCGTGCAGGCGCGCGAGCTTGATCGCGCACTCGTTCGCCTCGGCGCCGGAGTTGCAGAAGAACGCGTTGTCCATGCCGGCGAGGCCGCACACGCGCTCGGCGAGGCGCTCCTGCTCGGGCACGCGGAAGAGGTTCGACGCGTGGATGATCTTCGCGGCCTGGTCGGCGATGGCCTTCACGAGGCGCGGGTGCGCGTGCCCCAGGCCGTTCACGGCGATGCCCGCGAGCGCATCGAGGTAGCGATTGCCCTCGGTGTCCCACAGCCACGCGCCCTCGCCCCGCGCGAATGCGACGGCCTGCGGCGCGTAGGTCTTCATGAGGTGGGCGGCTGTCATCGAAAGCGCCTCGCAGAAATGGTCACGGCGGCATCGCGCCGCCGTGCAAAAGGGGGACAGGAATTATGGTCAATTTGGGGGGTGCCCGCAACCCGACGCGCCCCGGCGGCAACGGGGGATGCCCGCGCCGCGATAGAATGAGGCTTTCCCCGATTCCCCAGGCGCCCGGCGGTGGTCGGATTCCGTCTCGGCCGGCCCATCATGTCAACCGCGCCTCGCGCGATCATCATCCAGGGGATCACCCGCTCCGGCCGCGCCTTCCGTCCCAGCGACTGGGCCGAGCGCCTGTGCGGCGTGCTCTCCACGTTCGGGGACGACCGGCAGATGCGCTATTCGCGGTTCGTGCACCCCGTCCTCATGGACGGCGTTCGCTGCGTCGTCGTGAACACCGAACTGAAAGCGGCCGAACCCCGCGCGTTCCGGTTTCTCCTCGACTTCGCAGGAGACAACGAACTGGTGGTGATCGACCCGACCCGGCCGGACGCCGAGGGGGAATTCTGCCCGGTCCCCGGAGTGGACCTGGGCGCCGGGGGCTGAGCGCCACCCGGCGGGCAAGCCGACCTAGGCAGCCTTGGCGCCGGCGAGCGTCTTGATCTGCTGGGCCAGCCGGCTCTTGTGACGGGCGGCCTTGTTCTTGTGGATGATCTTCTTGTCGGCGATGCTGTCGATCGTCGCGACGTTCGCGTTGAACGCGGCCTGGGCGGCGGCGGCGTCGCCCGCGGCGATCGCGGTCTTCACCTTCTTGATCGCGGTGCGGAGGGTCGTGCGAAGGCCCATGTTGGCGGACCGCTGGTGGGTCGCCTGCTTGGCGCGCTTGGCAGCCTGCTTGGAGTTGGCCATGATGATTATCCGGGAAGTCGAAATCGGGTTTGTCGAGGTAAGCCTGATATTATACCTCGCTTGTCCTGTCAAAACAAAGCCCTAGCCGGCCCCCGCCCTTCCGGCCCCCGGCTCGGGCCTTCCGGCCCCCACCGCGCATGAACCTGCTGAAGTCCGCCGCGTCGGTGAGCGTGATGACGTTGCTGTCGCGGATCACCGGCTTCGTCCGCGACACGCTGCTCGCCGTCACTTTCGGCGCCGGCTTCGCGATGGACGCCTTCGTGGTGGCCTTCCGCATCCCGAACCTGCTTCGCCGCCTGTTCGCCGAGGGGGCGTTCTCGCAGGCCTTCGTGCCCGTGCTGGGGGAGTACCGGGCCCGCAAGGGCGAGGAAGCGACGAAGGCCCTGGTCGACCGGGTGACCGGCGCGCTCGGCGTGGCCCTGCTCGTCGCCACCGCCGTGGGCGTGGTCGCCGCTCCCCTCGTCGTCTATGCCAGCGCCTGGGGCTTCACCCGCGACGCGGACAAGTTCGCCCTCACGGTGCAGATGCTGCGCATCTGCTTCCCGTACATCTTCTTCATCTCGCTCACGAGCCTGGCGGGAGGCATCCTCAACACCTGGGGATCGTTCAAGGCTCCGGCCTTCACGCCGGTGCTGCTGAACCTCTCCTTCATCGGGTTCGCGCTCCTCGCCGCCCCGTATTTCGACCGGCCCATCGTGGCCCTCGCCTGGGCCGTCTTCGCAGGGGGCATCCTCCAGCTGGCCTTCCAGGTTCCGTTCCTCGCCCGGATCCGCATGCTGCCGCGCCCGCGCTGGGATCCGAAGGACGAGGGCGTCATCCGGATTCTCAAGCTGATGGCCCCGGCGGCGCTGGGCGTGTCGGTCGCCCAGGTGAGCCTGGTCATCAATACGCAGATCGCCTCGCTGCTCGGCAACGGCCCGGTATCGTGGCTTTATTACGCGGACCGCCTGATGGAATTTCCCTCCGGGCTGCTCGGCGTGGCGCTCGGCACGGTGCTCCTGCCCTCGCTCGTGAAGCACCACCAGGGTGGCGACGGCGAGGCCTACTCCGCCCTGCTCGACTGGGGACTGCGACTCACGGTGCTCCTCGCCGCGCCGGCCGCGATCGGTCTCGCGATGACGGCCGTGCCGCTCGTGGCGACGCTCTTCTGGCACGGCGAGTTCACGCGCCACGACGTGCTCATGACCCGGTCCGCCCTGGTGGCCTACGCGGCGGGGCTCCTCGGCATCATCCTCGTGAAGATCCTCGCGCCCGGCTTCTACGCCCGCCAGGACATCCGCACGCCCGTGAAGGTGGCGATCGCGACGCTGGTCGTGACGCAGGTCGCCAACGCCGCGCTGGTGCCCTGGCTCAGGCATGCGGGACTCGCGGCCGCCATTTCCGTGGGCGCCTGCTTCAACGCGGCGTGGCTCTACTGGCTGATGCGACGCTCGGGCGCCTATCGTCCGCAGCCCGGGTGGGGCGCGTTCCTGCTCAAGGTGTCCGTCGCGCTCTACATGATGGGAGGCGTGATCTGGTACGGCATGGGCTCGGAGATGTCCTGGTTCGCCATGACGGCCGGCCCGCGCGCCGCGAAGCTCGCCGCCCTCGTCGCCGGATCGGCGCTCGCCTATTTCGGGACGCTCTGGCTGGTCGGCTTCCGCCTGCGCGACTTCTCGAGGCACGAGCGGTGACGCCGCGCGTCGTCCGCGACCCTCGCCCCGGTGCGCCGGATTCGGTCATCGCCATCGGCAGCTTCGACGGCGTCCATCGAGGACACCGGACGCTGCTCGATCGCGTCGTGCGCGAGGCGCGCGAGATCGGGGCGGAACCGGCCGTGCTCACGTTCGAGCCGCTGCCTCGCGAACTGCTCATGCCGGATGCCGCGCCGCCCCGGCTCTCCGCGCTCGGCACGAAGCTCGCCGCCTTCGCCGACGCCGGGATCGTGACGGCCTACGTCTGCCGGTTCACCCGCGCGTTCGCCTCGCTCACCGCCGCCGAGTTCGCGGCGCGGCTGCGAACGCACCACGGCGCGCGACGGGTCCTGGTCGGGCGCGACTTCCGCTTCGGGGCGAAGCGCGCGGGCGACGTGACGGTCCTCGCCGAGGAAGGTCGCCGGCACGGCTACGCCGTCGAGGTGCAGGCGACCGTCGACGACGGCGCCGAGCGTGTCTCCAGCACCCGCGTGCGCGCCGCCCTCGCCGCCGGCGACCTGGATCTCGCGGCCCGGCTGCTCGGAAGACCCTTCACCGTCTGCGGGCGCGTGGTCCATGGCCGCAAGCTCGGCCGCAGCCTGGGGTTTCCCACCGCGAACGTGCAACTGCCCCCCGGGCGCCCGGCGATGACCGGCGTCTTTGCGGTAAGATGCCTCGGTGCGGCAACTCGCGGACTCGAGGGAGTGGCGAGCCTCGGCTACAAGCCGGTCGTCGAAGCAGGCGGCCCGGCGACGCTCGAAGCGTTCCTCTTCGATTTCTCCGGCGACCTCTACGGGCGCCGCGTCTCGATCGAGTTCCTGAAGAAGCTGCGCGAGGAGGAGAACTATCCCTCCCTCGACGTCCTCGTCGCCCAGATCCGCCGGGACTGCGACGCGGCGCGAGACTTTTTCCGAGGAACCCGACGCTGATGGCCACCCCAGACAAGCCCGACTACAAGCAGACCCTCAACCTGCCCGACACGCCCTTCCCCATGCGGGGAGATCTCGCGAAGCGAGAGCCCCAGTGGGTGAAGGCCTGGCAGGAGAAGGGCCTCTACCGCCGCATCCGCGAGGCCTCGAGGGGCCGGCCGCTGTTCGTCCTTCACGATGGCCCGCCGTACGCGAACGGCGACATCCACATCGGCCACGCGGTCAACAAGATCCTGAAGGACGTCATCGTGAAGTCGAAGACGATGGCGGGCTTCGATGCGCCCTACACGCCGGGATGGGACTGCCACGGCCTGCCGATCGAGCACCAGATCGAGAAGAAGCACGGCCGCCACCTGGAGGGCAACAAGGCGAGGAGCCTGTGCCGCGCCTACGCCGCCGAGCAGATCGACCGGCAGCGCGAGGATTTCAAGCGCCTGGGCGTGCTGGGCGACTGGGACCACCCGTACAAGACGATGGATTTCGCGACCGAATCGGCGGAGATCCGCGCGCTCGGCCGCATCTGGAAGACGGGGCTGCTCTACCGGGGACTCAAGCCCGTCAACTGGTGCATCGACTGCGGCTCCGCCCTCGCCGAGGCCGAGGTGGAGTACGAGGACAAGACTTCCGCCGCCATCGACGTCGCCTTCGAGGCCCTCGATGCGGCCGCCGTCGCGCGCGCCTTCGGGGTTGCCGACGCGCCTTCCAAGGTCTTCGCGGTCATCTGGACCACGACGCCCTGGACGCTGCCGGGCAACCAGGCCATCTCCCTGCATCCGACCCACGAGTACGAACTGGTCTCGACGGACAAGGGCGCGCTCGTCCTCGTCTCCGAACTGCGCGAGGCCTGCCTGAAGCGCTACGGGCTCGCCGGCGCGGCGCTGGGCCGGGCGGCCGGCAGCGCGCTCGAAAAGCTGATGTTCCGCCACCCCTTCGAGGATCGCGCCGTGCCCCCGGTCGTCGGCGAGCACGTGACGCTCGATGCCGGCACGGGCCTCGTCCATACCGCCCCGGCCCATGGCGCGGAGGACTTCGACGTCGGCAAGCGGTACGGCCTGCCGCTCGACCAGCCCGTGGACGACCAGGGCCGGTTCAAGTCCGCGGTGCCGCACTTCGCCGGCCTTGGCGTCCGGGAGGCGGAAAAGCCCATCCTCGAGATGCTGGCCGCGAACGGCGCGTTGCTCGCGAACGAACCCCTGCGCCACAGCTACCCGCATTGCTGGCGCCACAAGACGCCGATCATCTTCCGGGCCACGGTGCAGTGGTTCGTTGGTATGGACAGGCCGTCGAAGGACGGCGTCGCCACGCTTCGCGAGCGCGCGAAGAAGGCCATCGACGACACGACGTTCTACCCGGCCTGGGGGCGCTCGCGCATCGAGGCCATGATCGCGAACCGCCCGGACTGGACGCTCTCCCGCCAGCGCAACTGGGGCGTGCCGCTGCCTTTCTTCCTCGACCGCGAAACGGACGAATTGCACCCCGAGACGGAGCGCCTCCTCGGGGAGGCCGCTGCCCGCGTCGCCGAAGGCGGCATCGAGGCATGGTTCGGCGCGAGCTGCGAGGATTTCGGCGTGGACGCGGCGAAGTACCGCAAGATCACCGACACCGTCGACGTGTGGTTCGATTCCGGCACGACGCACTTCTCGGTGCTGCGCGGGCTCGCCGGCCAGAAGTGGCCCGCGGACCTCTACCTCGAAGGCTCGGACCAGCACCGCGGCTGGTTCCAGTCGAGCCTGCTCACGAGCTGCGCCATGGAAGGCCGCGCCCCCTACGACGCCCTGCTCACGCACGGCTTCGTGGTCGATGGCCAGGGCCGCAAGATGTCCAAGTCCCTGGGCAACGTGATCGCGCCGCAGAAGGTATCCGACACGCAGGGCGCGGAGATCATCCGCCTGTGGGTGGCCTCGGCGGATTATTCGGGCGAGCTCTACATCTCCGACGAGATCCTCAAGCGCGTCGTCGAGAGCTACCGCCGCATCCGCAACACGCTGCGGTTCCTGCTCGCCAACACCGCCGACTTCGATCCCGCGAAGGATCTCCTGCCGCCGGAAGAATGGGTCGAGATCGACCGCTACGCCCTCGCCATGACGCGGGAGATGATCGAAGGCGCCCGGGCCGACTACGCCCGCTTCGAGTTCCACCTGGTGACCCAGCGCCTGCAGACGTTCTGCTCCGAGGACCTGGGCGCGTTCTGGCTCGACATCCTGAAGGACCGCCTCTACACGACGGGCCGCGACTCGAAGGCGCGTCGATCGGCGCAGTCGGCGCTCCACCACGTGACACAGGCGCTCGTTCGCCTCATGGCGCCGATCCTCTCCTTCACGGCGGAGGAAGCGTGGGAAACGCTCAACCCCGGCCGCGGGGAAAGCGTCTTCTTCCACACGTGGAACGACGTGCTTCCGGCGCAGGCGGGCGAAGCCGCGCTCGCCGCCAAGTGGAAGCGCCTGCGCGAGATCCGGGCCACCGTCCAGCGCGAGATCGAGGAACTGCGCAAGGCCGGGGCGGTCGGCTCGTCGCTCGCGGCGCAGGTGCAGATCGCCGCGCAGGAGGGCGACCGGCTCCTGCTCGAATCCCTGGGCGACGACCTGCGCTTCCTGCTCATCACCTCGACGGCGAGCGTCGAGACGGGCGAGGCGCTCGCCGTGCGCGTGACGCCCAGCGAATCGGCCAAGTGCGATCGCTGCTGGCACTACCGCGAGGACGTGGGCGCCGATCCGCGGCACAAGACCCTGTGCGGCCGCTGCGTCGGCAACATCGAGGGCGAAGGCGAGACGCGCCGCCATGCCTGAGCGTTCGTCCGGCTGGCTGCGCTGGCTCGGCCTGTCCGCGGCCGTGCTGGCGATCGACCTCGCGACGAAGGCCTGGGCGAGCGCCGCGCTCGCGCCCGGCGAGCCCGTGCGCGTCACGGGGTTCTTCAACCTGGTGCTCGTCCACAACACGGGGGCGGCTTTCAGCTTCCTGGCCGGCGCCGGCGGCTGGCAGCGCTGGTTCTTCGTCGGCGTGACCCTCGCGGTCTCCGCGGTGCTGCTGTGGCTCCTGCGCAAGGACGCCGCCAATCGCCTGCTCGCCCTGGCCTACGCGCTCGTCCTGGGGGGGGCGGCGGGCAACCTGTGGGACCGCCTCACCCTGGGCAAGGTCGTCGACTTCATCCAGTTGCATGCCGCGGGCTACTATTGGCCCGCGTTCAACGCCGCCGACTCGGCGATCACGCTCGGCGTGATCCTGCTCCTGTGGGACGGCGTTCGCGGCGCCCGCGCCGGGCCGGACGCGCCGGCGGGCGGATCCCGAACCGGAAAGTGAAGCCATGACCGACTCCGCCGAAATCGTCCTCGCCAACCCCCGCGGCTTCTGCGCCGGCGTGGACCGCGCCATCGCGATCGTCGAGCGCGCCCTCGATACCCACGGGGCGCCCATCTACGTGCGCCACGAGATCGTCCACAACAAGTTCGTGGTCGCGGACCTTCGCGCCAAAGGCGCCGTCTTCGTCGAGGAGCTCGCGGAGGTGCCCGCGGGCGGGACGGTGATCTTCTCGGCGCACGGGGTGTCGCTCGCCGTCCGCCGCGAGGCCGAATCGCGCGGCCTGCGCGTCTTCGACGCCACCTGCCCCCTGGTCACCAAGGTGCACGTCGAGGTGGCCAAGATGCGCGAGCAGGGGCGCGAGGTGGTGATGATCGGCCACGAGGGCCACCCGGAGGCCGAGGGCACGCTCGGCCAGTCGGCCGACGGCATGTACCTGGTGGAGACCGAGGAAGACGTCGCGAAGCTCGTCGTTCGCGACGCCGCCCGCCTCGCCTACGTGACGCAGACCACGCTTTCCATGGACGACGCGGCTCGCATCGTCGCCGCGCTCAAGCAGCGCTTCCCGGGCATCGTCGGGCCGAAGAAGGACGACATCTGCTACGCCACGCAGAACCGGCAGGACGCGGTGAAGTTCCTCGCCCCGAAATGCGACGTGGTGATCGTCGTCGGCTCGCCCAACAGCTCGAACTCCAACCGCCTGCGGGAGGTGGCGACGAACCTGGGGCGCGAGGCCTACCTGGTCGACCGCGCGGACGAGGTGCGGCCCGAGTGGGTCGCGGGGCGCAGGACCATCGGGGTGACGGCGGGCGCCTCGGCGCCGGAAGTGCTCGTTCAGGACGTGGTCGAACGGCTCCGGGCCCTGGGCGCCGAGCGCGTGAAGGAACTCGAGGGCATCGAGGAGGCCGTGACCTTCCCGCTGCCCAAGGCCCTCGTCGCCGGAAGCGGCGCCTAGCCCATCCCCCCGGAAGGCTTCGCGCCGCCCGGGGCGGCCGGCGGCGGCGGCTTGTAGGCGGGCTTGGGCGGGTCGTACTTCGCGCCCGCCTTCGTCGCCACGCAGCGCGGCTTCTTCGAAGCGCCATCCAGCCGGAAATCCGGCGCGCATTTCATGACGCAGTACGCGCCGCTTTCGAACTCCGTCTTGCGGCAGCTCTCGAGCGACGTGCGCAGCCGTTGCTGCGGCTCGTAGCTCGCCAGTCCCTGCGACAGGACGCTCGCCGGAAGGACCGCCGCGGCGACCAGGAACGTGATGCGGATCGACTTTCCCATGGCGATCACCTCTGGATGAGTTCGCGCCAGGAGATGCGCCGAGCCGAGCCGCCACCGCCGCCGATGTTGACCGCGAAGGGCGTCTTGGTACCCGTCGCGCCCGTGGCGATGCCCTTGAACACGCCGCTGGGCAGCCGGACCACGACGAGGCCCACCGTGATCTGGCCCGTGAACTTCTGGCCGGCAACGCCCAGCGCCGACGATTCGACGTAGGTGCCGTTCTTGTAGTTGAACTGGTAGATCCAGCTGTCGCCGCCCACGGCGCAGGCGCTCTGGTTGGGCACGTTGGTCACGACGAGCAGCGTGCCCTGCACCAGTTGCAGGTCGAGGTTCACGCGCTCGCCCGGCGAATCGCCGCTCGGGTTGAAGTCGATGAACCAGCCGTCCTTGGCCGTCCAGTCCACCACGTTGTTGCTGGTGCTGCGCGACGTGGCCGAGAGGATGGTGATGGTGTTCTGCACGACGTTGCCGGTGCGGAAGTTCCCGTAGGCGACGCCCTTGTCCTTGATGGCGTATAGCGACTGCTCGTAGGCCCACTGGTTGGGCGGCGCGAGCGTGGCGGGATCGACGAGGTCGTCGAGGCCCAGGTAGCGGCCCGTGCCGACGTAGACGATCGGGAAGCCGTCGATGAGCGCGAGTTCAGGCCGCGAAGTGATCGACTGCGGCTTGCCGGAGGCGTCCATGAGCGTCGCGAGCTGCGTGCGCGTCGGCGTCGCGGTCTGCATGTCGAATTTCCACACGTTGCCGTACAGGTCGCCGCCGTAGATGTACTTGCCCGTATTGTCGTAGTTGAAGTTGTCGGCGTAGGCGCTCAGGTGGTTGAAGCCCGAGGGCGTCGTGGTCGTGCCCACGCCCGTGTCCAGCTTCTGCAGGATCGCGCCGGTGGCGAGGTCGATGACGTACATGTAGCCGCGCCCGGTGCCCGGCGAGACGTTGTTGAGGCCCGAGGTGAAGGCGACGATCCACTTGCCGTCCGTGGGCCGCTTGGTGATCACCGGGTTGCCGTGGGTGAAGCCGATGTCCGGGTCGTTGATCGCGCACAGGGTCGCGTCGTGGCAGATCTCCCAGAGCACCTTCGGCGCCGCCGGGTCCGTCACGTCGAGCGCGTAGTAGCCGCGCCCGCCGCTGCCCAGTCCGGCGACCAGGACCGTCTTCCAGCCGCCGCCGAAGTAGGCATCCATGATCTCCGGCGAGCCGTCCACGGAAAACTCGTGGGTGACCGACCAGTTCTCCTTCGCGAGCCTGTGCATCTTGGGCATCGTGATGCGAGGCACGTAGGCCCAGATTTCCGATCCGGTGTCGCCGTTGAGCGCGTGCAGCATGCCGTCGTTGGCGGCGATGAAGAGCGTCGGCGTTCGCGCCGCCTTGGCGATCTTGAAATCGGCGTACGTGGGCGTGACCGCGTCGGCGAAGCCGAACCGGGGCGCCGCCATGAAAGCCGGTGTGGCGTTCACCGGGTCGCCCAGGACGTTCTCGCGCGCCCGGAACGGGGACGTGGTCTCCGGCAGCGTGAAGGCTTCATGCTGCCGCTGGCCCCGCAGGTAGTTCACCAGGTTGTCGCCGCTGTTGGCGATGACCTGCTGCGAGGCGGTGAGCAGCGCGCACTGGGACAGCACCGAGCACTTGTTGTCGAAGTACGGGCGCTCCGCGGCGATCCCGCTGGCGGGCGCGGACGAGAGCGAGGCGTAGCTGAAGTTCTTGCGCTTGCCGCCGCCCGTCTCGTCGATGGTGAAGATCGTGCGCGTGTCGCTGTTGGCGGTGGTGCGGCCGTTGAGCGAGGTCGATGCCGACCAGACGATGGCCGGCAGCACGTTGCCCGAGGTGGTGTCGATGCGCTGGGCGACGATCTCGCCGTCCCACTTCACCGTGCGGAAGGTGGAGCTGTAGATGAAGTTGTCCGTCTCGGTGATGTTCGGGCTCGAGGTGGCCGAGGCCGCGGCGGCGGCCGTCTGGATGTTGAGCGCCGCGAGCGCGCCCTGCAGGCCCAACGTGAGCGAGTTCGGGTCGCCGGCGCTGAAGTACCGGCCGCGGCCGTTCACGGCGGCGTGCCAGAGGTCGTCCAGCGTGCTCGGGTTGTTGGAGGAAGGCACCGGCCAGTTGCAGGTTCCGGTCGTCCACGAGCAGGCGTTGTTCGTGCCGGCCTTGATCTTCGCGAAGTCACCCGTGGCGGACGACTCGTAATCCGGCTGGTAATCCATCAGGCCCTCGAGGCCCAGGCCCAGCGTGAAGGTGACCATGTGCTGCGCCGGGTTGGCGTCGCGCACGCTCGTCGGCACGTTGTTCTGCGCCACGGCGCCCGCGGTGCGAAGGTCGTTCTTGTAGTAGTAGGCGGCCACGTCGCCCAGCGTATTCGTGGCCGAGGCCAGCCCGCCGTCGTAGGCGCCCCAGGCCCGCGTGGTGAACCCGGAATTGGCATTGTCCTGGTTGCCGATGTCCGTGAAGTTGTCGTTCCAGTACCCGTCCGTCGTGAGGAGGGCGAAGTTCTGCTGGCACGAATACTCGATCGGATCCTCCGACATGCCGCTGTTGATGCCGTTGGTGAGGCCCTGGTAATGGCGGCCCACCCGGTGCAGGGCCGTGCGGTTGGGCGTGCTGCCGTTGGTGGCCTGCTGGTAGAGCTTCGCGTACCAGGCCTGGCGCTGGGTCGCGTCGAACTTGGCGATGGGCTGGTACTTGCCCGCGGTGACCGGGTTGTTCGGGTTGATGGTGATGAAGCCGATGCGGAAGCGGTCGTCGATCGGCAGGAAGGCACGGCCCGTCGCCGTCTTCATGAGCGCCATGCGGGTGCGGTAGTACGTCCACCAGTTGGCGAAGTTCTGGATCTCTTCCGCGTAAGTGCAGGAGGCGGCCGCCGCGCAGTCGGTGCGCACCGAGCTGGGGCCCTTCGGATAGCTGCCCGTGGAGGCGACTATGTCCGTGCGCTGGAAGCGGCCGTAGCGCGGATACGGGTAGTTCGCGCGGTCATATTGCTTCCGGCAGCGCGCCGTGCCGGCGGAATTTCCCGAGATCACACCCGTCGCCGTGGCGTCCGCGGCCGTGCGGCAGTAGCGCACCTCGGCGGGGATCGTGTTGGGCGAGCCGGGCGAGGCGCCGGCGGCGGTCGCCAGGGCGCAGTTGACGAGGTTCGCGTCGCTGCAGTACTCGTGCGGCGTGATGGTGAAGTAGTGCGCGTTCGAGGTGGAAACGAGGACCTTCCGGTAATAGGCCGTCGTCGGCAGGCCGATGTTCGTCCCGGTGCTGTTCCAGTAGCGGAAATAGTTCGGCTGCCCGACGAGGAAGGGCGAGACGTTGTGGATGCCGTTGCGGCGGCAGCGCGCAGAGTTGGCGAGATCCGCGCCCGAGGGCGAATTGACGTTGCAGTAGTAGACCTCCTTGAAGCCGTTCACCAGGTTGGTGTTGCCGCTGGCAAGGTAGGCATCGTCACTCGCGCTGTTGGGATTCGCGTTCCCGAGGCTCACGCCCAGGTAGTCGATGCCCGGCGAGTAGGTGATGTTGGGGTTGTACCAGATCTTGTTGAATCGGGACGCGTAGAAGGGCGCTTCCCCGTACGTCACTTCGGCGGTGTTGTCGGCGACGTCGGGATCGGACTGGACGTTGCCGCACTGGTGGCCGTTCGTGCCGGTTCCGCCCGGGCCCGAGCAGCCCCCGCTGGTGCAGCGCTTGCAGTTGTTGAGCGTGTCGCCGCTGCTCGTGCGCCAGATGTTGTCCGGCATGTAGGGCCACGCCATCGAGCCGGAGTCGTCCAGGATGTACATGAGGTTCGGCAGCACCGCATCCGACGGCGAGTTGGCGAGCGGCACCTGCGCGAGGTCGGCGATCTCGGCGTGGGCCGGGCGGACCGGCAGCATCACCGCGGCGGCCATGAGCAGCGCGACGGCGAAGAGGTGGAGACGGGAACGAATGGCCATTAGGGTCACTCCTGGGTGAATGGGGGCGTCAGATTCCGACCAGCACGCTGGACTGGATGACGCTCACGGTATTGCGCGGGCCCTCGACGCGTGTGGTCACGCGGTAGTAGAGCTGCGGGGTGCCGATGAACTGCGGGGCGCCGACGGCCATGCTGCCACCCGATGCCGCTGCGCTGGTGGCGTAGTACAGGGCGCATTCGTTCGCGGTGGTGCCGATCGCGCCGTTGTAGGGGGTGTCCGGAAGCGTGCACATGCGGTGGACCACGTACCGGATCACGTTGCCGGAAGCGTCCGGCGCTCCGCCGTTCACCGCGACCGACTGGTTCCAGCTCGCCGCGTCGAACCAGTCCGGCTCGACCACGGGCCGGGAGGAAAAGTAGCCGCGCGTGTCGTCCGTCGTCTGCAGGGTGGCGCCGGAGCTGTTGTCCTGCAGCCACTTGGCGGCCTCCTGCGTACCCCGGTCCGCGACCATGATGGCCGCCTGCTTGAAGGCCATGTTGCCGGCGACGACGGTCCCGGTATCGACCGACCGCATGAGCGCCACGCCCGCGAGGGACATGGCGACGAGGACGATGAGGGCGATGAAGAGCACGAGGCCTCGCTCGCGGCGGGGCGCGGCGATCTCGCGGATGGCGAAGGGGATGCGGGCGTGGGTCATGACGGCGTCCGGGCGAATTCGTCAGGAAACGATGGGGAACCACACCATGTTGCGGATCGGCACGACGACCTCGAAGGTGCGGTAGCGATAGCAGCGCCATTCGTTCACGTCGGCGAAGGCGGCGCGCACGTCGAGATCGACCCCCGGAGGCACCGCTCCCGGGTCGGGAGCGACCCACTTCGGCAGGACCGTCGTCGTGTTGCACAGGCCCGTGACGGGGTCGGGCTTCTCGGGCGTCTGGCTGCGCGCGGTGACCACCAGGCGAACCACGATCACGCGCGACCAATCCACGGGTGTCGCGGCCGCGGGCATGCTGTCGGACCAGCTGTCGGCGTTCGCGCCGAGCACCACCGCCGCGTTGGACGGAGCGGTAAGCGGCACGCGGCCGTCCCCGTTGCCGTCGTATCCGTACTGCGCCTGCAGCTGCACGACACCGTCGGACAGCACGGCCGTGGCGCCGACCACGCCCGGCGTGAGTCCGTTGACCGCCTCGAGGCGGCTGTTGCGGATGCGGTAGGTGACGACCGTGGGCGCGGGGCCGAGGTTGTAGAGGCGTCCGCCGGTGTTGGTGGCGGGGTTCCACGCGTTGTACGAGATGTCGCCGGGCGGCGGCAAGCCGCCGGGCCGGTTGTACTGCGTCGGCACGTTGGCGCCCTGCGTGTTGGTGTAGTTGCCGCTGTTGTGGATCACGTTGTCCGACTGGCCGGGCGTGCCGGGCACGCCGCTCACCTGGGCGAGCGAGCAATCGCGGCCGGCCTCGGCGGCGACGACGAGATCGCCCTCCCGGAAGCCGAATCGGTTGTCGACCTTGTAGACCGCCGACGGGCTGGGCATCGTCTGCAGGAGCTTGGCCGGGGCCATGAAGAGATCCGAGCTGCCGAAGGTGAGCCGGATCTCGTCGGGCGCGCCCGCGGCGCCGTTCGTGATCTCGACCGGCACGAGCCTGAAAGTGAAGCCGGCCCCGCCGGGCTCGTACCAGCCGTTGATCTGGCAGCCCAGGAGGGCCATGTGGTTCAGGCCGTAGCCGGCCATGCGGATGTCGCGCTCCACCTGGAAAAGGCTGAAGCCGCCGTTCTGCTGGGCGTCGCTGCCGCCGGTGGTGGTGCGCTTCTGGCCTTCCGAGACCGCGAACACCTGGAAGATCACCACGGTGGCGATGAGGCCGATCATCACGCCGACCATCACCTCGACCAGCGTGAAGCCCCGGGATGCGCGCGAAAGGTTCTGGTTTCTCATGGCGTCGGTCTCAGGGGTCGCTGATGAAGGCGACCGCCGTGTGGTTGCTCACGTCCGTGGCCTCGGGCGCCTTCCAGCGGATGGTGACCGTCACCTGGCGGCCGCCGGCGGCGGGGGCGGCGATGGCGACGGTCGGCGGAAACGCGTTGCTCGAAGGCATGAGCTGGTTGACCTTGTTCACCCAGTTCTGCGCCGGGACGGACGCGCCGACGCCGCCGGCAACGGCGTAGTTCGCGACGTTGGCGTAGTTCGCGCCCCGGTCGACCCAGACCTGGCTGAGGATCTCGTTGGCGAGGAAGGAGGCTTCGGTCCGGTAGCGCGCGTTCGACACCGTGCTCACGGAGACGGCCTGCATCGCGACCAGCGCGAGCACGCCCAGGGAAAAGATGAGGATCCCGATGAGGGCCTCGAGGAGCATGACGCCTTCCTGCTGGCGAGGGGTGGATTTCATGGTCGTTCGCTCCGCTAGCAGGCCCGCGGGTCGCCCGCGGCCACCTTGGGATCGCACATCCGGAGGGCGCCGCCCGCCGGGATCACGATGCGAAGATTGCGGCGGTCGGCGACCACCGGGATGAGCAGGTTGTCGATGTCCACCTGCGTGAGCGACTCGGAGGCGTCGGCGTTCGGCACCACGCGGCCCAGGGCGCTGAACGTGACGGTGTCGGCGCCGGCGGGCAGGACCGTGATGCTCGCGTTGATCGAGCCTTCCTCCGCCGCGCGGCTCTGGATGGGAACGCCGTCCGGGTCGATGAAGGGGTTCACGCGCCATTGCGTGGTCGTTCCGCCGTCGAGCCTGAACTGCACCGCGGCGTTGCGCCGGATGGCCTCGTTCCGGGCGGTCTGCAGGCCGTTCATGATCGCCTCGGAGGCCGTCCGGACCTGGGTGTTCTGGATCCACGTCTGGAAGGCCGGTGCGGCGAACGCCATGAGGACGCCGACGATCGCGACCGCGACCATGACCTCGATCAGGGAGATGCCCGACTGGCGGTGGCGCGGTTTCAGCACGAGCCCTTCCTCGTGACGAAGCAGGGCGCCGGCATCGCGGCCGCTTCCCAGCCGGCCTTGGTGGCCGTCGTTTGCCTGGCGTTGAGCTCGTTGATCGTGAAAATGAAGCCGCCGACGCGGCCCCGGGCGCCCGTGGCGGTGACGACGTAGGTCTGCCCGCCCGAAACGCACCGGAAATCGAAGAACTGCTGCCCGGCCGGCGCCACGGCACCGCAGTTGCCGAGCCCCGCGCCGTCATAGGTGCGGTTGTCCTGGTAGAACTGCTCCATGCGCACGCGCATGTCCTGCAGGCCCGTGTGGCCCTCGACGAGCTGGCTGCGCAGGATGTAATCGGTGTACTGCGGGATCGCGATGGCGGCCAGGATGCCGACGATCGCGACCACGATCATCACTTCGATCAGGGTGAAGCCGGACTGTCTCTTCTGCATGGGATCCTCCAGGACGTATCGAATACTAGGCACACGGCCGTCGACAGGCCATCCGGCCCGACGGCTGGCGCCCGAAGGCCGACGAACGGCTTCCCCCGGGGGGGTGCCCCGGCCCCGGGCCCGGGGCCTCGCGGAAGGGACCCCGGCCGCGCTATAATCTACGACTCGCGTGCTGTTGTAGCTCAGCTGGTAGAGCAACTGATTCGTAATCAGTAGGTCGGAGGTTCGAATCCTCTCAACAGCACCAGTATCCCGAAGGGCCCGGCCGGATGGCCGGGCCCTTCATTCCGCCCTCCCGGCCGTCCGTGAACCGGCCCCCGGTCTGGGGTAAAGTGGTGTCCACCCGGCACGCCGACGCCGAATCGGCGGGTACCTCGAAGGCGAGGCCTCCTCCGGGCCACAGGAGCCCCCATGCCGCAGACGGTTCAGGAAATCCTCGACGACAAGCCCCCGCGGGGTACGCGGCTGCACGCCGTCTCGCCGGCTTCGCCCGTGCGCGATGCCGTGGCCATCATGGTGCGGGAGGACATCGGCTCCGTGGTGGTGCTGGAAGACGGGGAACTCGCCGGCCTGGTCACCCTTCGGGAAATCGTGAAAGGCCTCGAAAGCCTGGGCGGGCGGCTGCTGGAATCGCCGGTTCGCGACGTGATGCACGCGAAACCCGCCATCGTCCGCCCCGAGGATTCCGCCGACAGCCTGCGCACCACGATGACCGACAACCACGTCTCGCACGTGCCCGTCGTCCAGGGTGGCGCGCTCGTGGGCATCATCTCGTTCCACGACATCGCCCGGAGCGCGATCAAGGACGTGGCCTTCGAGAACAAGCTCCTGAAGCAGTACATCAAGAACTGGCCGGCGTCGTAACCGCGATCAGCGCCTCGACGGCACACCGAGCCCTTCTCGAACAGGCCCCTGAAGCAGTACATCAAGAACTGGCCGGCGTCCTGAAAGCAGCGCCTCAGGAACAAGCCGGCGTCCTGAGGGACGCCGCCGCTACTTGAGGAAGAGCCGGTACGCCGGGTTCCTCGACTCGTCCGTGTAGTCGTAGCCCAGCTCGCGCAGGAAACGCCGGAACGCCGTCCGGTCCCGGTCCGGCACCTGCAGCCCCACCAGCACGCGGCCCACGTCGGCGCCGTGGTTGCGGTAGTGGAAGAGCGAGATGTTCCAGCCCGAGCCCATGCGCGCCAGGAAGTTCATGAGCGCGCCCGGACGCTCGGGAAACTCGAAGCGGAACACCTGCTCGATCGCCCCGTCCGGCGCATGCCCGCCCACCAGGTGGCGCACGTGCAGCTTGGCCATCTCGTTGTCGGAGAGGTCCACGGCCTTGAGCCCGGCACGGTCGAGCTGCGCGATGAGCCGCTCGGTTTCCTCCCGGCCCGAGACCGCCACGCCGATGAACACGCGGGCACGGGCCGCGTCCGCGATCCGGTAGTTGAACTCCGTGACGCTGCGCTTGCCGAGCAGCTCGCACAGCGCGCGAAAGCTGCCCGGCTTCTCCGGGATCGTGACGCCCAGCACCGCCTCGCGATGCTCGCCGAGCTCGGCGCGCTCGGCGACGAAGCGCAGGCGGTCGAAGTTCATGTTGGCCCCGCAGGCGATGGCCACCACCGTGCGGCCCTTGAGCCGGCGGCGGGCGAGCCAGCGCTTGGCCCCGGCGAGCGCGAGCGCCCCGGAGGGTTCCACCACCGTGCGCGTGTCCTCGAAGATGTCCTTGATGGCCGCGCAGGTCTCGTCGGTGTCGACGAGCACCATCTCGTCCACGAGCTCGCGGCACATCCGGAAGGTCTCGCGGCCGACCTGCCTCACCGCGACGCCGTCGGCGAAGATGTTCACGTGCGGCAGGGTCACGCGCCTCCCCGCCTTGAGCGAGACCGTCATCGCGTTGGAATCCACCGGCTCCACGCCCACGATGCGCGTCGACGGCGATAGCGCCTTCACGTAGGCCGCGATGCCGGCGATGAGGCCGCCGCCGCCCACCGGCACGAAGATCGCGTCGATGGGATGCTGGTGCTGGCGCAGGATTTCCATGCCGATCGTGCCCTGCCCCGCGATGACGAGCGGGTCGTCGTAGGGATGGACGAAGGTGAGCTTCTCCTTCCTCGCGAGCGCCTGGGCGTGCTGCGCGGCCTCGTGATAGCTGTCGCCGTGCAGGACCACCTTCGCGCCGCGCGCCGAGACGGCCGAGACCTTGATGCGGGGCGTGGTCACCGGCATCACGATGGTGGCCTTGGCGCCGAGCTTCTGGGCGCCCAGCGCCACGCCCTGGGCGTGGTTGCCGGCGCTCGCGCAGATGACGCCGCGCGCGAGCTGCGCCGGCGTGAGGTGCGCCATCTTGTTGTAGGCCCCTCGCAGCTTGAACGAGAAGACCGGCTGCTTGTCCTCGCGCTTGAGCAGGACGTGGTTGCCGGTGCGCCGCGAAAGGGCGGGCGCGATTTCCAGCGGGCTCTCGATCGCGACGTCGTAGACGCGCGCCGAGAGGATCTTCCTGAGGTAGTCCGTTTTCATGTGTCTCCCAACCCCCAAGAATACCAATATATGATTGGGCCCATGGACCAGGACGCTCTCAAGAAGCAATGCGCGCAGGCCGCCCTCGCCTTCGTCGAGGACGACATGATGGTGGGCGTGGGCACCGGCTCGACCGTGAACCACTTCATCGCGGCCCTCGCCCCCTGGAAGCACCGCATCGCCGGCGCCGTCTCGAGCTCCGAGGCCAGCTCCCGGCGCCTGCGGGAGATCGGCATCGCGGTGCGCGAGCTCAACGATACCGACGGCTGCGAGATCTACGTGGACGGCGCCGACGAGGTCACCGAGCACCTCGCCATGGTGAAGGGCGGCGGCGGAGCCCTCACGCGCGAGAAGATCGTCGCCCAGGCGAGCCGCAGGTTCGTCTGCATCGCGGACGCCTCCAAGCTCGTGCCCGTCCTAGGCAAGTTTCCCCTGCCCATCGAGGTGATCCCCATGGCGAGGAGCCTCGTCGCCCGCCAGGTCGTGAAGCTGGGCGGCCGGCCGGTGCTGCGCGAGGGCTTCGTCACCGACAACGGCAACGTGATCCTGGATGTCCACGGCCTCGCGATCACGGACCCGGCGGGGCTCGAATCGGAGCTGAACCAGTTGCCCGGCGTCGTGACCAACGGGCTCTTCGCCCGCCGCCCGGCGGACGTGCTGCTCCTGGGAGACCCCGCCGGCGTGCGGCGCATCGACCGCAGGCGCTAGGGCGTCACGCGCCGGTCACAAAGTCCGGATAGCATCCGCAAACCGGGTTACCTTGACCCAAACCCCATCCGCAAGGATCCGCCATGCCCCTCAATACGCAGGAACATACCTCCAAGCGCTACGACGCGGAGCTCGAGACCGTCCGCTCCCACGTGCTGCAGATGGGCGGGTTGGTGGAGACGCAGATCACGGCGGCCATCGAGGCGCTCGCCACCGGCAACCTGCAGCTCGCGGACCAGGTGGTCGCCGACGACCACCGCGTGAATTCGCTCGAGGTGAAGATCGACGAGGAGTGCGCGCACATCATCGCGCGCCGCCAGCCCGCCGCGCAGGACCTGCGCATGATCATGACGGTCATCAAGATGATCACGGACCTGGAGCGCATCGGCGACGAGGCCGAGAAGATCGCGCGGATGACCAAGCTCATCTACGCCTCGGAGCGGCTGCTGCTGCCGCGCTTCGCGGAGATCAAGGTGGCCGCGGGCTACGCGCTCGACATGCTCAAGAAGGCGCTCGATGCCTTCGCTCGCGTGGATCTCGCCGCCGCGGCGGCGGTCGTGAAGCAGGACCGGCTGCTGGACGACCAGTTCCGCGGCATCCTGCGCCAGCTCATCACGTTCATGATGGAGGACGCGCGGACGATCTCCACCTCGATCGAGATCCTCTTCGTCGCCAAGGCGCTCGAGCGGATCGGGGACCACTCGAAGAACATGTCCGAGTACGTCGTCTACCTGGTGAAGGGCAAGGACGTGCGGCACGTCACCGCGGAGGAATTCGAGCGGGAGACGTCGTCGGACTGAATTCCGCTCGCTCCGGAACGGAAAAGCCGCCCTCGGGCGGCTTTTTTCGTGGGGAGTGATGCGGGCTGAAAATCTTTGGAACCGCAGATGAACGCAGATGAACGCGGATAAAACCTTGCAGGTGATTCGAACTCGCGACACGCCTTCGCGAATGAAGGCACGGTGCATCGGGTTCGGGAAAGCCAAATCACGAATCGCCTTTATCCGCGTTCATCTGCGTTCATCTGCGGTTCCAATGCCCTGCCCGGCGCGGAGCGCCTCAAGCCTTCGGCACGAACCCCTGCGCCGCATCGGCGCCCTCGCCGAAGAAGTGCTTCCGCATCTGCTCCTCGAGGTACTTGCGCGCCCGGGCGTCGGCGAGGTTCAGCCGGTTCTCGTTCACCAGCATCTTCTGGTGCTCGAGCCAGGCCTTCCACGCCTCCTTGGAGACGCTCTCCCACAGCCTCTTGCCCAATTCGCCGGGGTACGGGGGGAAGTCGAGGCCCTCGGCCTCGCGTTGCAGCTTGATGCACTGGACCATTCGGGCCATGGCTAGAGTCCTTTGGTGAAGATCTTGGAACGGCGATCGTAGTTGTACAGGGCCTGCTTGCGCTCCGGCAGGCGGGCGAGATCGGCCTCGGCGAAGCCGCGCTCGATGAACCAGTGCGTGGTGCGCGTCGAGAGCACGAAGAGCGTCTTGAACCCCTGCTTCCTCGCGCTCGCCTCGGCGAAGGCGAGGAGCCGCTCGCCCCGGCCGCCGTCGCGGTAGTACGGGTTCACGGCGAGGCACGCGAGCTCCACGCTCGATTCCTCCGGGAAGGGATAGAGCGCGGCGCATCCGAGGATGTTCCCTTCGCTCTCGATCACGTAGAAGCGCTCGATCTCGCGCTCGAGCTGGCCGCGGTCGCGCTTCACGAGAATGCCCTGCTGCTCGAGGGGCTCGATGATCTGCACGATGCCCGCCACGTCGCCGGCGTCGGCGCCGCGGATCACCTCCGGCGACTCGGGCACGAGCATCGTCCCGATGCCGTGGTGGGTGAAGAGCTCGATGAGGAGCGCACCGTCGACGTGCCGGCTCACCAGGTGCGCGCGCTTCACGCCGCCCCGGCACGCCTTCACCGCGCAGGGCAGGTAGATCTTCACGTCCTCCGGCAGCGTGCCGTTGCCCGAGACCAGGATCTCGTCGGCCTGTTTCACGGTCATTTCCGAAATGAGCCGGCCCTTGGCATCCAGCGCCCCGGCCGTCTCGGTGAGGAAAATGAGCTTGTCCGCCCCGAGCGCGATGGCCGTGGAGGTCGCCACGTCCTCCACCGTGCAGTTGAAGACGTCGCCGGTGGGCGAGAAGCCCAGGGGCGACAGGAGCACCACCTCGTGGTCGTCCAGGCGCCGGCGGATGCCCTCCGCGTCGATCTTGCGCACCTCGCCCGTGTGGCCGAAATCGACGCCGCCCACGACGCCGACCGGCTTCGCGGTGACGAAGTTGCCCGAGGAGACGCGGATGTCCGCGCCCCACATGGGGCTGTTCGCGAGCTCCATGGACAGGAGCGCCTCCATCTCCACGCGCACGATGCCGTTCGCCTCCTTCACGCAGGCGAGAGCCTTGTCGTCGGTCACGCGGCGGTTGGCCACGTAGCGCGGCGTCACGCCGTGCTGGCGCATCTGCTCCTCGATCTGCGGGCGCGTGCCGTGCACCAGCACCACGCGCACCTCCAGGCTCATCAGCACGTTGATGTCGTGGGTGAGCTGCTGGAATTCGCCGTCCGCGAGCACTTCGCCGCCGAAGGCGATGACGAACGTCGCCCCGCCCCACTGGTGGATGTAGGGCGTGGCGGACCGGAACCACTTCACGAAGGCTTCGGTCTTGAGGGCGGGTTGCTTGGCCATGGACTCGATTATTGCGGGGGCCGGCGGATTCTACCCGCGGAAGTCGCCCCACAGGGTTTGCATCGCGGCGAGGGCCGCCAGGGGCGCCGTCTCGGCCCGCAGGATGCGCGGCCCGAGCGTCAGGGGCTTGAAGCCGATGGTGAGGGCGATGTCGATCTCCCGCTCCGAGAGCCCGCCCTCCGGGCCCACGAGCAGCTGCACCGGGCCCTCCGGCGGGGGCTGCGCGACGAGGGGTTCACCGGCGCCCGGCATCAGCATCCAGCGGCGGGCATCGCCGGCCGTCGCGGCCCAGTCGCGGAACGCGGCGGTCGGCTTCAATTCCGGCACGCGGTTGCGTCCGCACTGCTCGCACGCGGCGATCATCACCCGCTGCCAGTGCGACTGGCGCCGCGCCGCCCGTTCGCCCGACAGGCGCACGACGCTGCGGTCGCAGACGACCGGTTGCACCCAGGCGACGCCGAGCTCCACGGCCTTCTGCAGGATCCAGTCCATCTTGTCGGCCTCGGGCAATCCCTGGACCAGCCCCGTTTCGACGGGCGATTCGCGCTCCACGTCGCGGAAGGCGCCGGTTTTCACGTCCACGCGCCCGCGGTCGACCCGCAGGATCACCGCCTCGTATTCGCCGCCGCGTCCGTCGAACACCACCAGCGGGTCGCCCGCGGCCAGGCGCAACGCCTTGGCGATGTGGTTGGAGGCGTCTTCGGAAAGGGCGAACTGGGCACCCGGGCCCAGCCGGACGTCGCAGTGGATGCGGGGGGAGGCCATGACGATGGCGGAGAGAGGCTTCGAAGGGATGCTAGCACAACCGCCCACCCCTCCCGGGGCGGGGGAATGCCCCCGGCGCGAAGGCTAGTAGGTCATGCAGGCGGCGTTCAGCATCCCCACGCCGAGCGAGAGCGCGCCCAGGAAGAACCCCGATGCCTCCTTGCCCTCGGCGATGTTGTCGTTGATGCGCGGGATCATGAGCTTGACGACGACGAACGTGACCACCTGCACGGCGAGCGCGATGAGCCCCCAGATCGCCATGTCCACGAGGCTCACGCTGTTCTTCACGGCGGAGGCGAGCGGCACGATGAATCCCAGGAGCGCGCCGGCGAGGCTGTAGGAGGCGGCGATGTTGCCCTCCCGGATGAGCGCGATCTCCTTGTGGGGCGTCACGCGCACGTAGATCGCGACGAACGTCGCGAGGAGCGCGAGCGACACGGCGAGGTACACCAGGAAGTCGTCGAAGCCGGCGAACGAGTCGAAGATCTCTCTCATGGCGTTTCCTCGGGAGTGGGGTGCGTCAGGCGAAGTGGTGGGGAACGAAGCGGCTGGAATTCTTGGTGATGGGCGAGTCGTCCTCGCGGATGCCGATGCCGGCCGGCTCCTCGCCCACGATCCACGAGCCGATGACGGTGTGGTTGCCGCCGAACTGCGGGAGCGCGTGGTAGCCCTGCCAGATGAAGCCTTCCTCGCCGTATTCGCCGGGCTCCTCGAGCGTCTTTCCGCCCGAGGTGATGGACACGTTGGCGCCCTCGCGCGAGTAGAGGGGCTTCTTCACGAAATCGGTGGCGAACTTGCCGGGCTCGAAGTACGCCGGCAGCAGGTTCGGGTGGTCCGGGAACATCTCCCAGAGCACCGGCAGGATGGCCTTGTTCGACAGCAGCATCTTCCAGGCGGGCTCGACCACGCGCACGGTGCGCCCGAGCAGGTGCTGGCCGAATTCCTCGCGGACGAGCCACTCCCAGGGGTAGAGCTTGAAGAGGACCGCGATGGCCGAGTCCTCGAGATCGCGGAAGCGCCGGCCGTCCCAGCCGATGTCGGCCATGTCGAGCGCCTTCGTCTGCAGGCCCGCCTGCATCGCGGTATCGCAGAGGTAATCGAGGTTGCCCTGGTCCTCCGCGCTCTCGGCGACGCAGGCGAAGTGCACGAGGCCGTCCGCCGGAAAGTCGGCCTTCATCTCCTTCCAGCGGTCGATGAGGCGCTCGTGCAGCGAGTTGAACTGGTCGTCCCCGGGGAAGACGTCCTTGAGCCAGTACCACTGGACGACGCTCGCCTCCAGCAGGGCCGTGGGCGTGTCGGCGTTGTACTCGAGCATCTTCGGGTCGCCGCTGCCGTCCCACGACAGGTCGAAGCGGCCGAAGAGCGATTTCTCGTCGTCGTTCCAGGACTGCTCGATGAGCGGGATGAACGCCTCCGGAATGCGGAAGCGCTCGTAGTCGCCGCTCGCGATGACGCGCTCGGCGGCGTCGATGCAGCGCGACTGCAGCTCGCCCGTGGCGAGTTCGAGCTTGTCGACCTCCGCGCTCGTGAACCGGTAGCAGGCGCGTTCGTCCCAGTAGACGCCGTCGATGGTGTGGAAATGGAAGCCGACCTCCTCCACCTTGCGGGGCCAGTCGATGCGGGGGACGAGTGCCTCTCGTTTCATGGGCGCCTCAACTGGAGGAAGACCTCGCCGAGCTGCCGAAGCCGCCGCGCGAGGACGAAGAGGATGACGAGGAAGACGACGAGGAGCCGATCGAGCGGCTCGAGGCGCTGGAGCTGCGGCTGTAGGAGCCGCCCGAGGACGACCGGTGCGCGTACGACGGGCCGTAGAAATAGCCGCGGCTCGCGTGGCGCGAATCGGTGGCGGGCGAGCAGTCCTCGGGCTTGTTTCCCCAGTCGGCGAGGCAATCCTCGCGGGAGGCGTACACGTCGCGCCGGTCGTCGCCGCCGCAGCCCGCCAGCCCCGCAAGGCCGATGAGCACGAGCGTCACGCGCGTGGAGGACTTCCGGATCCTCTTGAGCATCCCCTTCCCCCTTCCCCGGCCCCGGACGGGGCCTTCAGGCGAGCAGCGACTTCACGTAGTTGGGCAGCGCGAACACCGCCCGATGGGTGTCGCCATTGTAATAGCGAAGGCCTTTCACGCCGCGGGCGGCAAGCCGCGATTCGACCTCGGCGGGCTCCACCTCGCGCGGATCGAGGCTGGCGGATGCCACCGCGAACCCCCAGATGGAGCCGTAGATCGGGATATGCACGAAGTACGGCGTGACGAGCGGGAAGACCGACCGCAGGGTCGAGATCGTCCGGCGAACGCGATCGGGGTGCGAAAAGGGCGAGCCGACGTGCAGCACCAGCGCCCCCCCCTCGGCGAGCGCGCCCCTGGCGAGCGCGAACGTGGCGGCCGAATAGAGCTCCACGGCGGGGCCGACGGGGTCCGTGAGATCCATGGCGACGAGGTCGTAGCGCACGGGCGTCGAGCGCAGGTAGGCGAGCCCGTCGCCCACGGTCACCTGCAGGCGCGGGTCGTCGAAGGCGCCGCCGTGGACCTTGCCGAACTGCCGCTTCGAGATCTCGATGACGTCCGGATCGAGCTCGGCCATGTGCACGCGCTCGATCGTCGCGTGCCGGAGGAGTTCCTTGGAGGAACCCCCATCGCCCCCCCCGATCACGAGCGCCTGCCGGGGGCCCGGGTGGGCGATGGCCGCGGGATGGACGAGGTTCTCGTGGTAGAAGAATTCGTCCTTCTCGCTCGTCATGTTGAAGCCGTCGAGCCGGAAGATGCGGCCGAGTTCCGGGGTCTCGTAGACCTCGAGGAGCTGGAAGGGGGTCTGGCGCCGCTCGACGAGCGTGCCGTCGAACCAGGCGCCGCTCGCGTCGTTCAGGCGCTCGAAAATGCGCTCGGACATGGCTGCGGCGGAACCGGCTAGCGGACCGCGGCGAGTTTCTTCTGCTTGATCGGCAGGTCGCGGCCGCGCCAGATGCGCTCGACGAGGCTGTCGTCGGGCCGCAGCGCCTGCGAGAGGGTCTCGTAGAGCTGCTCGGCCTTCTGGCTGTTGTCGCAGGTGACGTTGCAGACGTAGACGTCGAGCGTCGCGCCGTCGCGTTCGGGCCAGGTGTGGATGGCGAGGTGGGATTCGGCGAAGATGACCGCGCCGGTGGCGCCGCCCTGCTGCGTCGCGTCGAGGCCCTCGAACTGGTAGAAATGGTCCCCGAGGACCGTGAGACCCACGTCCTTGCACGCTGCCACGCAGGCTTCGCGGAGCTTGGCGGAGGAGGCCAGCAGGTCGCGGTTCCGGCAGCCGTACAGGTCGGCGATGATGTGCAGTCCCTTCACTCCGATACCCCCTTCTTCTGGCAGCCGCCTCTTGTAGGCCGTCGTCCGCGTCAGGAGGCTTTTCCGCCCTGGAGTGCGCCTTCGGGCGCCTTCCGCATCGAAAAAACGACGCGGCGGCGCCCCCTAGGCCAGGGGCGGCGGGTGCAAGCCTTTCTGTTGGAACGTGCCCAAGCAGCTTGTCGGTGGAGAAAAGAGAGAATTATAGGGTTTGGGCGACCCAAAAGCCAGATGTTTCAAGCCCTTCGGTGATTTCCGGGGGGCGGCGGCCCCCCCTCGCCCCACTCCGGGGAAGCCAGCAGCCGGGGGGCTTCGGCGAGGATGAAAGCCCGGCAGGCGGAGGCCACCGGCGACAGTCGTTTCGGGGCCAGGTGAACCACGTACCACTCGCGCAGGAGGGGCATCCCGACGACGTCGAGCGCCACCAGGCGGCCGGCCGCGAGCTCGAGGCCCAGGGTGTGCCGCGAGAGGAACGACAGCCCGAGGCCGGCGATCACGGCCTGCTTGATGGTCTCGTTGGAGGCCATCTGCATGGCCACCGGCACCGTGAGGCCCCGGTCGGCGAAGTGTTTCTCGAGAAGCGTGCGCGTGCCCGATCCCGGCTCGCGCACCACGAAGCGCTCCTTGACCAGGTCCTCCAGCCGGATGTGCCGACGCCTCGCCAGCGGATGGCCGGCCGGGGCGATCACCACGTGGGGGTGCGGGGCGAAGGCCTGGGAAGCGGTATCGAGTTCGGCCGGCGGGCGTCCCATGATGGCGAGGTCCACCTCGTTGGCGCCCAGCTTGGCGATGACCGCCTCGCGGTTGTCGATGGCGAGCTCCAGCTGGACCGCCGGGTGCGCCTGGAGGAACCGGGCGAGAAGCGGCGGTGCGAAGTACTTCGCCGTCGAGACGACCGCGATCGGCAGGCGCCCCTCGGTGAGCCCCTGCAGGGCCGCGAGCGACTCGTCGGCCTCGGCCAGCTCGCGGATCACCGTGTTCGCCCGCGCATGGACGACGCGGCCCGCCTCGGTCAGGAAGACCTTCTTGCCCACCTGCTCCAGGAGAGGCAGGCCCGCCTGGGCCTCGAGCGCCTTCACCTGCATCGAGACGGCCGGCTGGGAGAGATGCAGCTCCTCGGCGGCCCGCGAAAAGGACAGGTGGCGCGCGACCGCATCGAAGACGCGCAGTTGCCGGACGGTGGCATGGCGGACGGGCATGGCGGCGCTTTCCCGGGGGGCGAGGAGATTGGCAGGAAAACCTTATTGTAGCGATAAGAAATATTGACTGTTACTTATGCATGACGCGGTCTAGATTGGGTCCACACCGCGTAAGGAGAGAAACGCCATGGCCAACGACCCTGCCGACCGCTACCGCGCCGGCGTCATGAAATACGCCCAGATGGGCTACTGGCAGCCGGACTACCAGCCGAAGGAGACCGACGTTCTCGCGCTCTTCCGGATCACGCCGCAGGAAGGCGTGGATCCCGAGGAAGCCGCCGCGGCCGTCGCGGGCGAATCGTCGACCGCCACCTGGACGGTGGTGTGGACCGATCGCCTCACGGCCTGCGACATGTACCGGGCCAAGGCCTACCGCGTGGATCCCGTGCCGGGAACGCCGGGGCAGTACTTCGCCTACATCGCCTACGACCTCGACCTCTTCGAGTCGGGTTCCATCGCGAACCTCACGGCCTCGATCATCGGCAACGTCTTCGGCTTCAAGCCGCTCAAGGCCCTGCGCCTGGAGGACATGCGCCTGCCGATCGCCTACGTGAAGGGTTTCCAGGGGCCGGCGACCGGCATCGTCGTCGAGCGCGAGCGCCTCGACAAGTTCGGCCGCCCGCTGCTGGGCGCCACCGTGAAGCCGAAGCTGGGCCTCTCGGGCAAGAACTACGGCCGCGTGGTCTACGAGGCGCTCAAGGGCGGCCTCGACTTCACCAAGGACGACGAGAACATCAACTCGCAGCCCTTCATGCACTGGCGCGACCGCTTCCTCTACTGCATGGAAGCCGTGAACCGCGCGCAGGCCGCCACGGGCGAGATCAAGGGCACCTACCTCAACATCACGGCCGGGACGATGGAGGACATGTACGAGCGCGCGGAATTCGCGAAGGAACTGGGCTCGACCATCGTCATGATCGACCTGGTGATCGGCTACACGGCCATCCAGTCGATGGCCAAGTGGGCGCGCAGGAACGACATGATCCTGCACCTGCACCGCGCGGGGCACTCCACCTACACGCGCCAGAAGACGCACGGCATCTCGTTCCGCGTCATCTCCAAGTGGATGCGCCTGTCGGGCGTCGACCACATCCACGCGGGCACCATCGTCGGCAAGCTCGAGGGCGACCCGAACTCGGTCCAGGGCTTCTACGACATCCTGCGCGAGGAGAACAACCCGGTGAACCTCGAGCGCGGCATCTTCTTCGAGCAGGATTGGGGCGGCCTTCGCGGCGTGATGCCCGTGGCCTCCGGCGGCATCCACGCCGGCCAGATGCACCAGCTGCTCACCTACCTGGGCGACGACGTGGTGCTGCAGTTCGGCGGCGGCACCATCGGCCACCCGATGGGCATCCAGGCGGGCGCCACCGCCAACCGCGTGGCGCTCGAGGCGATGGTGCTCGCCCGCAACGAGGGCCGCGACATCTGGAACGAGGGTCCCGCCATCCTCGCCCACGCCGCGAAGAGCTGCACGCCGCTCAAGGCGGCCCTCGACACCTGGGGCGAGGTCACCTTCGACTACGCCTCCACCGACACGCTCGATTTCGTCCCCACCCCGACCGCCGCCTGAGGAATGCCACGATGAGACTCACGCAAGGGACCTTTTCCTTCCTTCCCGACCTCACCGATGCCCAGATCAAGGCGCAGGTCGAGTATTGTCTTGCCAAGGGCTGGGCCGTTTCCATCGAATACACGGACGACCCGCACCCCCGCAACACCTACTGGGAAATGTACGGAAACCCGATGTTCGACCTGAAGGACGCCGCCGGCGTGATGACCGAGGTGAACGCCTGCCGCAAGGCCTTCCCGAGCCACTACGTGAAGCTGAACGCGTTCGACTCGTCGCACGGCTGGGAGGCGCTGCGCCTGTCGTTCATCGTGAACCGCCCGAAGGTCGAGCCCGGCTTCGAGCTGCGGCGCGAGGAGGGCGCGGGACGCATCCAGCGCTACAGCACGCGTTCCTACGCGACGGCCAAGCCCGAGGGCGGGCGTTACAGCTGATCCCCGAGCCCCGCCCCGATGAACGACGCGCTCACCATCGACCTGGAAGCCCTCTCGCAGGAGGCGGGGCTCCCCGCGCTCCTCGCCGAGCTCGACACGAGCCTCGTGGGCCTCGCGCCGGTGAAGACGCGCATCCGCGAGATCGCGGCGCTGCTGGTGGTGGATCGCGCACGGCGGCAGGTGGGTCTCGCGGCCGCGCCGCCCTCGCTGCACATGTCGTTCACGGGAAACCCCGGCACGGGCAAGACGACCGTCGCGCTGCGCATGGCGGAGATCCTCCACCGCCTGGGCTACTGCCGGAAGGGGCACCTCGTCGCCGTCACCCGCGACGACCTCGTGGGCCAGTTCATCGGCCACACCGCGCCCAAGACGAAGGAGGTTCTCAAGCGCGCCATGGGCGGCGTGCTCTTCGTCGACGAGGCCTACTATCTCTACCGGCCGGAGAACGAGCGCGACTACGGCATGGAGGCGATCGAGATCCTCCTGCAGGTGATGGAGAACCAGCGCGACGACCTCGTCGTGATCGTGGCCGGGTACAAGGACCGCATGGACACCTTCTTCAAGGCGAACCCCGGCCTGTCCTCGCGCATCGCCCACCACATCGATTTCCCGGACTACGCGCCCGACGAGCTGCTCGCCATCTCCGACCTGATGCTCGGCGGCATGCAGTACCGCCTGAGCCCGGCGGCCCGCGAAACGCTGGTCGAGTACATCGCGCTTCGCCGCGCCCGGCCGCACTTCGCCAACGCCCGCTCGATCCGCAACGCCCTCGACCGCGCGCGCCTTCGCCAGGCCAACCGCCTCTTCGCCTCGCGAAGCGGGCCCGTGGCGCCGGACGCCCTCATGACGATAGAAGCCGAGGACCTGCGCGCGAGCCGGGTCTTCGCGGATAACGCGCGCCAGCCAGATTTTCGCGGATAAAAAGGAACGCCATGACCCTGAAGGCCCTGCTGTTCGACGTCGACGGCACGCTCGCCGACACCGAGGAAACCCACCGCCAGGCCTTCAACTCGGCCTTCCTGGAGTTCCAGCTGCCCTACGCCTGGAACGCCGAGCAGTACGAGGTGCTGCTGCGCATCTCCGGCGGCAAGGAACGGCTCGCGCAGTTCTTCGCGGGGCTGCCGGTCACCGAGGCCGAGCGCGCGCGCCTCGCGGCGAACGTCGCGAACCTGCACCGCGTGAAGACCGACCGGTACGCGGAGCTCGTCGCCGCGGGCGGCTCGCCGCTTCGCCCCGGCATCGCGCGCCTGCTCGACGAGGCGCTCGTCGCCGGCATCCGCGTGGGCATCGCTTCGACGACCACCTCCGCCAACGTGGCCGCACTCCTGGACGCCGAGCTCGGCAAGGGCGCGCACCGGCGCTTCTCGGTCATCGCCTGCGGGGACGTCGTGCCGGCCAAGAAGCCCGCGCCGGACATCTACCGGCTCGCCCTCTCGGCGCTCGGCCTCTCGCCGGAGGACGCCGTGGCCTTCGAGGATTCCGCCAACGGCCTCGCGGCGGCCAAGGCGGCGGGGATCTTCACCGTCGTCACGCCCACGCGCTGGACCCGTTCCCAGGATTTCGGCGAAGCGGATCTCACGCTCCCGCACCTGGGCGACCCCGCACATCCGCTCTCGGGAGAGGACGCCGCGCGAGCGGGCGGCGCCTTCCTCACGCTCGAGGCGCTCGCCACGATGCACGGCCGCACGCGCCGCGCGGCCTGAGGACGCAGCCATGAGGCCATCGCTCGTCGTCGAGACCCGCCCCACCATCACGCAATTCTTCCTGGCCGAGCAGCGCAAGGTGCCGGGCGCGACGGGCGAGTTCACGGCCGTCATCAACCACATCCGGCTCGCCTGCAAGCGAATCGGCAACGCCGTGGGCCAGGGGGCGCTCGCGGGCGCGCTCGGCACCGCGGGCACGGACAACGTCCAGGGCGAGAAGCAGATGCGCCTCGACGTGCTGGCCGACGAGATCTTCGTGGCCACGAACGAGTGGGGCGGGCACCTCGCCGGCCTGGTCTCCGAGGAGCGGGACGAGCCCTACGTGATCCCGGACGCCTACCCGCGCGGCCGCTACCTCCTCGTCTTCGACCCGCTGGACGGCTCCTCCAACATCGACGTGAACGTGTCGGTGGGCAGCATCTTCTCGGTGCTTCGCTGCCCCGAGGGCGTGCTGGAACCGGCCGCGAAGGATTTCCTGCAGCCGGGCACGAAGCAGGTGGCCGCGGGCTACGCGATCTACGGTCCGACGACGATGCTCGTCATCACGCTGGGCAACGGCACCCACGGCTTCACGCTCGACCGCGCGATGGGGGAGTTCATCCTCACCCACCCGGACATGCGCATCCCCGAGGCCACGCGCGAGTTCGCGATCAACACCTCGAACGCGCGCTTCTGGGAAGCGCCCGTGCGCCGCTACGTGGACGAATGCGTGCAGGGCAAGACCGGGCCGCGCGGCAACGACTTCAACATGCGCTGGATCGCCTCGCTCGTGGCCGAGGTGCACCGCATCCTCGTGCGCGGCGGGCTCTTCATGTACCCGCGCGACACCAAGGATCCCTCGAAACCCGGGCGCCTGCGCCTGCTCTACGAGGCGAACCCCATGGCGATGGTGATCGAGCAGGCCGGCGGCCTGGCCTCGACGGGCCGGGGGCGCATTCTCGAGGTCGAGCCCACGAACCTTCACCAGCGCGCGCCGGTCATCCTCGGCTCGCGCGAGGAGGTCGAGCGCATCGAGCGCTACCACCGGGACCACGATGCCGGCATCGAGCCGCCGCGCGCCCCGCCCCTCTTCCAGGAGCGATCGCTCTTCACCACCCGGAGCTGAACACCATGTCGGCCAAGCACCCCATCATCGCCATCACGGGCTCCTCGGGCGCCGGGACCACCTCGGTCATGCGCACCTTCGAGCAGATCTTCCGGCGCGAGAACGTGAACGCCGCCTTCGTCGAGGGCGACAGCTTCCACCGCTACAACCGCGCCGAGATGAAGATGAAGATGGCCGAGGAGTGGAACGCGGGCAACCGCCACATGAGCCACTTCGGCCCCGACTCGAACCTGTTCGCGGAGCTCGAGTCGCTCTTCCGCGATTACTCGCAGGCCGGCCGGGGCAAGCGACGCCGCTACCTGCACGACGACCTGGAGGCGGCGCCGTACAAGCAGCCGCCGGGCACGTTCACCGACTGGGAAGACATCCCCGAAGGCACCGACTGCCTCTTCTACGAGGGCCTGCACGGCGCCGTCGCCTGCGGCGACGTGGACGTGGCGAAGTACCCGGACCTGCTCATCGGCGTGGTGCCGGTGATGAACCTCGAGTGGATCCAGAAGCTGCACCGCGACCGCTCGATGCGCGGCTACTCGACCGAGGCCGTGACGGACACGATCCTCCGGCGCATGCCCGATTACATCAACTACATCTGCCCGCAGTTCTCGCGCACGCACGTGAACTTCCAGCGCGTGCCGACGGTGGACACCTCCAACCCCTTCATCGCCCGCTTCATCCCGACGCCCGACGAGAGCTTCCTCGTCATCCGCTTCGCGAACCCCCGCGGCATCGACTTCCCGTACCTGCTCTCGATGCTCAAGGATTCCTTCATGTCGCGCGCCAACACGATCGTGTGCCCGGGCGGCAAGATGGACCTGGCGATGCAGACCATCCTCACGCCGATGATCTGGCGGCTGATGGAGCGTCGCAAGCAGGCCTCCGGCCGATAACCTGCCCGCGCGCGATCCGGGCCCCGGCCGCGCGCGGGGAACCCGGCCCCGATCCGCGATAAAATACGGCCTCCCGCCGCACCTCCTTCCTTCCCAGGGTTTTCGAATGTCCTCCGCCGCCCCGCAGGTCCCCCACGCCGATCTCGTGAACGCCATCCGCGCCCTCGCCATGGACGCGGTCCAGAAGGCCAACTCGGGCCACCCCGGCATGCCCATGGGCATGGCCGAGATCGCCGAGGTGCTCTGGCGCCGGTTCCTGCGGCACAACCCGTCGAACCCGGCCTGGGCGGACCGCGACCGCTTCGTGCTCTCGAACGGGCACGGCTCGATGCTGCAGTACGCCCTGCTCCACCTTTCGGGTTACGCGCTCACGATCGACGACCTGAAGGCGTTCCGGCAGCTGCACTCGAAGACGCCGGGCCACCCGGAGGTGCACGTCACCCCGGGCGTCGAGACGACCACCGGCCCGCTCGGCCAGGGCCTCGCCAACGCCGTGGGCATGGCGCTCGCCGAGCGGCTCCTCGCCGCCGAGTTCAACCGGCCCGGCCACACCGTCGTCGACCACAACACCTATGCCTTCGCGGGCGATGGCTGCCTGATGGAAGGCATCTCGCACGAGGCGTGCTCGCTCGCCGGCACCCTCGAACTGGGCAAGCTGATCGTCCTGTACGACGACAACGGCATCTCCATCGACGGCGAGGTCGAGGGCTGGTTCACCGACAACACGCCGATGCGCTTCGCCGCCTACGGCTGGCACGTCATCCCGAACGTCGACGGCCACGACCCGAAGGCCCTCGAGGCCGCCATCGCGGAAGCGCGCGCGGACGACTCGAAGCCCACCCTCATCTGCTGCAAGACGGTGATCGGCAAGGGCTCGCCGGGCAAGCAGGGCACCGAAGGCGTGCACGGCGCCGCGCTCGGCGACAAGGAAGTGGCCGCCACCCGCGCGGCCATCGGCTGGCCGCACGCCCCCTTCGAGATCCCGCCGGGCGTCTACGCGGCCTGGGACCAGCGGCCGCGCGGCGGCGCCCTCGAGGCGGAATGGACGAAGCGCTTCGCGGCGTACGAATCCGCCCACCCGGACCTCGCGAAGGAATTCCGCCGCCGCATGGCCGGCGACCTGCCGCCCAACTGGGCGTCCGTCGTCGAGGAGATGGTGGCGAAGTCCGTCGCGAAGGGCGAGACCGTCGCCACGCGCAAGGCCTCCCAGATCGCCATCGAGGCGATCGCCCCGCACCTGCCCGGCTTCCTGGGCGGCTCCGCGGACCTCACGGGCTCCAACCTCACGAACTGGTCGGGCTCGAAGCCCGTCTCGGCGAAGCAGGCCGGCAACTACGTGAGCTTCGGCGTGCGCGAGTTCGGCATGGCCGCCATCGGCAACGGCATCGCCCTGCACGGCGGCTTCATTCCCTACTCGGGCACGTTCCTCACCTTCAGCGACTATTCGCGCAACGCCATCCGCATGGCTGCGCTCATGAAGATCCGCAACCTGTTCGTCTTCACGCACGACTCCATCGGCCTGGGCGAGGACGGGCCCACGCACCAGTCGGTGGAGCAGGTTGCGAGCCTTCGCCTGATCCCGGGGCTCGATCTCTGGCGGCCCGCGGACACGGTCGAGACGGCGGTGGCCTGGGCCTGCGCCCTCGAGCGCAAGGACGGCCCGTCGGCCTTCGCCCTGTCTCGCCAGAACGTGCCGTTCCAGGCCCGCACGCCCGGGGCCGTCGCGGCCATCCGCCGCGGGGGGTATGTGCTCTCCGATGCGGCCGGCGCGAAGGCCGTGATCATCGCCACCGGCTCGGAAGTCGGCCTCGCCATGGCCGCGCAGAAGGCACTGGCCGAGGGCGGCATCGCGGTTCGCGTCGTTTCCATGCCCTGCACCAGCGTCTTCGACCGGCAGGACGCGGCGTGGCGCGCCGAGGTTCTGCCGAAGGGCCTGCCGCGCGTGGCCGTCGAGGCGGGCGTCACGGACCTGTGGCGCAAGTACGTGGGCCTGGAAGGCGCGGTGATCGGCGTCGACCGCTTCGGCGAATCGGCCCCGGCCGGCGAGGTCTACAAGCTCTTCGGCGTGGACGCGGCGCATGTCGCCGACGCCGTGCGCGCCGTCCTGTAGCCATCGTGGGCGACTGGGTCGTCCGCCGCGCGGGGCCCGCCGACGCCGAGGCGCTCCGGCACGTGCATGCCGAGGGCTGGCGCGCCACCTATGCGGGCATCCTCCCGGCGCTCGCCATCGACCGGGAAGTGAAGCGACGCCGCGCAAGCGGCTGGGGTCCCGTCCTCGTCGAGCAGGGCCTCGCCGCCGTGCTCGTGGCCGAATCCCGCGAAACCGGCATCGTCGGATTCGCCGCCGTGGGCGATCCGCGCGAGTCCATCGCGGACCTCGAGGCCGAGATCGCCGAGCTCTACGTGCTGCCCGCCCACCAGGGCCGCGGTGCCGGGCGCGCGCTCGTCGAGTCCGCGGCGCGCCATTTCATCCGCCACGGGCTCTTCGGCTTCTACGTGTGGGTGCTGCGCTCGAACCGGGCGCGCTTCTTCTACGAGGCCCTGGGCGGCGAGCCCGTCCTCGAGAAGACCGGCGCCGTCGGCGGCCACCCCTACGGCCTCGTCGCCTACGCCTGGCACGACCTCACGCGGCTCGTCACCGGCGCCGATGCCCCGGGTGCCCTGCCTCCCATCGGCTAAAATAGCGGTTTTCGCGCACTCGTCACCACTCCCGGAGCCTCCCCCATGACTATCCGCGTCGCCATCAACGGCTACGGCCGCATCGGCCGAAACATCCTGCGTGCCCACTACGAAGGCGGCAAGCGCCACGACATCGAGATCGTCGCGATCAACGACCTGGGCAACGCCGAGACGAACGCCCACCTCACGCGCCACGACACGGCCCACGGCAGGTTCCCGTTCAAGGTCGACGTCGACGGCGACGCCATGGTGGTGAGCGGCGACCGCATCCGCGTGCTGGCACAGCGCGACCCCTCGAAGCTCCCCTGGGGCGAACTCGGCGTCGATGTCGTGCTCGAATGCACGGGCCTCTTCACGACCAAGGAGAAGGCGGGCCTGCACCTGGCCGGCGGCGCGAAGAAGGTCATCATCTCCGCCCCGGGCGGCAAGGACGTCGACGCGACCGTCGTCTACGGCGTGAACCACGGCACGCTCAAGGCGGCGCACACCGTCATCTCGAACGCCTCGTGCACCACGAACTGCCTGGCGCCGCTGGTGAAGCCGCTGCACGAGAAGATCGGCCTCGTGACGGGCCTCATGACCACCATCCACGCCTACACGAACGACCAGGTGCTCACGGACGTCTACCACGAGGACCTTCGCCGCGCCCGCTCGGCCACCATGTCGATGATCCCGACCAAGACGGGTGCCGCCGCCGCGGTGGGCCTGGTGCTGCCGGAGCTCAACGGCAAGCTCGACGGCTACGCCATCCGCGTGCCCACCATCAACGTCTCGGTCGTGGACCTCTCCTTCATCGCCGCGCGCGACACGACGGTGGACGAGGTGAACGCGATCATGAAGGAAGCCGCCGACGGCCCCCTCAAGGGCATCCTGAACTACAACAAGGCGCCGCTCGTGTCGATCGACTTCAACCACGACCCGGCGTCCTCCACGTTCGACTCGACGCTCACGAAGGTCTCGGGCCGGCTCGTGAAGGTGTCGAGCTGGTATGACAACGAGTGGGGCTTTTCGAACCGCATGCTGGACACCACCGTCGCCCTGATGTCCGCCAAGTAAGGAAATGCCATGAAGGTGCTGAAGCTGGCCGACCTCGATCTCTCGGGCAAGCGCGTTTTCATCCGCGCCGACCTCAACGTCCCCCAGGCCGACGACGGCACCATCACCGACGACACGCGCATCCGCGCGTCCGTCCCGGGCATCCGCATGGCGCTGGAGAAGGGCGCCGCGGTGATGGTCACCTCGCACCTGGGCCGCCCGACGGAAGGCACCCTCACCCCCGAGGATTCCCTCGCGCCGGTGGCGAAGCGCCTGGGCGAGCTGCTCGGTCGCGAGGTTCCCCTGCGCGCGAACTGGGTGGACGGCGTCGACGTGAAGCCCGGCGAAGTGGTCCTTCTCGAGAACTGCCGCGTCAACAAGGGCGAGAAGAAGAACGACGAAGCGCTCGCCCGGAAGATGGCGGCCCTGTGCGACGTCTTCGCCAACGACGCCTTCGGCACCGCGCACCGCGCCGAGGCCACCACGCACGGCATCGCGAGGTTCGCGAAGGTCGCCTGCGCCGGGCCTCTCCTCGCCGCGGAGCTGGACGCCCTCGGCCGCGCGCTGGCCTCGCCGAAGCGTCCGCTGGTGGCCATCGTCGCCGGCTCCAAGGTCTCGACGAAGCTCACGATCCTCAAGAGCCTCGCTTCGAAGGTGGACCAGCTCATCGTGGGCGGCGGCATCGCCAACACCTTCATGCACGCGGCCGGGCTGCCCGTGGGCAAGTCCCTGTGCGAGGCGGATCTCGCCGGCGAGGCGAACGACATCCAGTCGATGATGCGCGCGCGCGGCGCCGGCGTGCCCGTGCCCACCGACGCGGTGTGCGGCAAGGCCTTCGCGGCCGACACGCCCGCCACCACGAAGCAGGCCGCCGACGTGAGCGCCGACGACATGATCTTCGACATCGGCCCGGATACCGCGCGGTGCTATGCCGACATCCTGAAGAAGGCCGGCACCATCGTCTGGAACGGCCCCGTCGGCGTCTTCGAGTTCGACGCGTTCGGGGGCGGCACGAAGGCCGTCGCCGAAGCCGTGGCCGCATCCCCCGCCTTCTCCATCGCCGGCGGCGGCGACACCCTCGCCGCGATCGCGAAGTACGGCGTCACCGACCGCATCGGCTACATCTCCACCGGCGGCGGCGCTTTCCTGGAGTTCCTCGAAGGCAAGGCGCTTCCCGCCGTCGAGATCCTGGAGTCGCGCGCCGCCGGTTAGTCCCGTCTTCGGCATCGGGTTACACTCCGCGCTCAGCAACGAGAGGAGTCCCGCATGCTCAGAAGCACCAAGATCGTCGCCACGCTCGGCCCCGCGTCGAGCGAGCCCGCCGTCCTGGAAAGGATGTTCCGTGCCGGCGTCGACGTCGTGCGCCTGAACTTCTCCCACGGCACCGCCGCGGACCACGAGGCGCGCGCCAACCTCGTGCGCGAGACCTGCCGCAAGGTGGGCCGCGCCGTGGGCATCATGGGCGACCTGCAGGGCCCCAAGATCCGCGTGGGCAGGTTCAAGGACGGCAAGACGCTGCTCAAGCCCGGCGAGCGCTTCATCCTCGACGCGACGCTCGAGCTGGGCGACCACGAGGGCGTCGGCCTCGACTACAAGGAGCTGCCCGACGACGTGGAGGAGGGCGACGTCCTCCTCCTGGACGACGGCAAGATCGTGCTCGACGTGAACGAGGTGCGCGGCAGCGCCATCGCCTGCATCGTGCGCCACGGGGGCGTCCTGTCGAACAACAAGGGCATCAACCGCCAGGGCGGGGGCCTCACCGCCGCCGCCCTGACGTCCAAGGACATCGAGGACATCGGCACCGCGGCGAAGCTCAACGTCGACTACCTCGCGGTCTCCTTCCCCAAGAGCGGCGCCGACATGTACATGGCCAAGGAGCTGCTGCGCGCCCGCGGCGGCCACGCGCTCCTCATCGCCAAGATCGAGCGCGCGGAGGCGATTCCCGCGCTCGAGGAGATCATGAGGGCCTGCGACGGCATCATGGTCGCGCGCGGCGACCTCGCCGTGGAAGTGGGTGACGCGTCGGTGCCCGCCCTGCAGAAGCGCATGATCCGGCAGGCGCGCGAGCTCAACAAGCTCACCATCACCGCCACGCAGATGATGGAATCGATGATCTCCTCGCCCGTGCCCACGCGCGCGGAAGTCTCCGACGTCGCCAACGCGGTGCTCGACGGCACGGATGCCGTGATGCTCTCGGCCGAGAGCGCCTCGGGCCAGTACCCGGTCGAGACGATCGAGGCCATGAGCCGCATCTGCGTCGAGGCCGAGAAGTCGATGCCCGTCGCCCTCGAGCGCGAGTTCCTCGACCGCGTCTTCACCCGCGTGGACCAGTCCATCGCCATGGGCGCGCTCTTCACGGCCTTCCACCTCAAGGTGAAGGCCATCGCCTCGCTCACCGAATCGGGCTCGACGGCCCTGTGGATGAGCCGGCTGAACTGCGGCGTGCCCATCTACGCCCTCACCTCGCAGCCCAACACGCACTACCGCACGACGCTCTTCCGCGACGTGTACCCGCTGCAGGTGAAGTACGTCGGCCACGACCGCGAGGAGCTGCTCGCCGAGGCCGAGCGCGTGCTCGTGAAGAGCGGCGTGGTGGAGATGGGCGACCTCATCGTGATCACGATCGGCGAGCCCATCGGCAAGGCGGGCGGCACCAACACGCTCAAGATCGTGAAGGTCGGCGACCACCTCAAGTCGTAGCGCTACTGGGCGAAGGCGATGCCCATCACCTCGGTCCAGGTGCGGCATTCGTCGGCGCCCGCGCGGCGGCGATCGGCGACGAGGGTCTCGATCTTGCTCACGAGCTCGCGCTTGCGCTCGATCTCCGAGGGCCCCCTGGCCGGCAGTTCGCGGGCCGTGGCGAGGCCCTGGTCGACGGCCTTCCGGCAGTTCTCCTTCTGGCGCGCGACGCACTCGGGCGTCGTCTTCTCGTGGCAGGGGTCCCGGGCGAAGGCGAGCACGGGGTCGGCCAGGAAGAGGACGAGGGCGAACAGCGGCGCGGCGCAAGCCATGGCCCGGTGCCCTTTCAACGCGGACGGTGCGTGAACCACGCGAGGAACGCGGTGCCGTCCGCGCGCCGGTCGATGAAGATCCCCTCGCCCGCGCGCGACTGCCCGCCCCACCACTGGCCGTTCACCCAGCTCCTGTCGGCATGGTCCACGCCACGCTCGCGGCAGCGCTGCGTGCCCTCGTCCTCGAAGAAGCGCGTGAGGTCATAGCCGCCGGCGCCGAAGCCCGCCGAGTCCGCTCCCGTCGAATTCCACGCGAACCGCGCTGTGGTGCACGTGAGGATCTCGAAGCGGATCGTGCCCCAGCGCTTGATGGCGAGCTCCGAGAACTTGAGTTCCGGCCCGAAGGCCGTGCCCGAAGCCGTGTAGGCCGTCGCGATGTCGAGGACGCGACCGGCGAACGTCGCGTCGCCCACCACCCAGAATTGCGAGCCCACCTGCGAGGCATCGACCGTCGATGCCGCCTTCGCGATCACCGCGACGAAGACCGGCCCCGAGACGCGGCCCGGCGGTATCACCGTCGCGAGCGTCGCGCCGCTGGCCGGGTCGATCTTGACCACGCCTTCGCCGTCCACGACGAGCAGGTTGCCGTCGGGCGCGAAATCGATCCCGGTGGGACGCGAAAGACCGGCGCGCAACTGAGCCAGATCCCCCGTCGCGAGCGTCCAGCGAAGCAGCTGCCCCGAGCCTTCCGCCGTGACGTAGAAGCCCGTGCCGTCCTTCGTGGGTAGCAGGCCCCGCGTGTTGCGGATGCCGCCCGCGCGGGGCGCGAGCGCCTCCGAGGCGACCCCGGTTCGCGGATCCCACTTCACGACGTTGTGCGTGTCGTAGCCGGGCACGTAGAGGTTGCCGTCGGGGCCGAAGCTCATCCCGTTGTCCGGCCCGCCCAGCCCTCCGGAGCGCGCCGCGAAGATCGCCCCCTCCGCGGCGCCCGTGGCGGAGAAGCGCCTCACGTCCTGGCTGCGATAGCCGGCCACGTAGACCTTTCCGGCCGGGTCGAACACCATCCCGGTCGGCCCGATGGGCCCGGTGGCGGCGAACTCGCCGACGTACGCCAGCGTGTCGTTGCGGTACCGGAGGATCTGCGAGGTCTCCTCGCTGACCACGTAGAGGAACCCGTCGGGCCCGAGGCGCACGGCCATGGCGCCCTGGATGCGGGTGCGCGTGTCGAGGTCCTGCAGGTACGCGCCGGTGCAGGCGTCGAAGACATGGACGGTGGAGAAGTAGCCGCTCACGAAAAGTCGCGAGCCGCAGGCGGCTTGGGCCAGGGCGGCGGCGGGCGCGAAAAGCGCGGCGAGCAGGAGCAGCAGGGCGAAGCGGGCCATCGGCGGTCACTCCAGGGGTCGAAAGTCCCGCAGGATCGCGCCCGGCCACCGCCCGCGCCCGCCCGGGAATCTCCGTTTTTTCTCCGATTTGCCTTCCGGTCCCGGCCCCGCCGGGAGCGAGGGCCTAGAATCCCGCCATGTCCGGACCGCCCCCCGCCTCCCGCCTCCCGGCCCGCCTTCGCGTGGGCGAGTTCGAGGTTTTCCCGGACTCGCACGAACTGGCCGGGCCGGCTGGCGTCCAGCGCATCCGCCCGCTCATCATGGCCGTGCTCCTGCGGCTGGCGGCCGAGCCCGGGCAGGTGGTGACGCGCGAACGGCTCCTCGCCGACGTGTGGCCCCGGCGCATGGTGAACGACGAGGTGCTCTCGCGGGCCATCGCGGAATTGCGAACCGCCCTGGGCGACGACGCGCGCCAGGCGCGTTACATCGAGACGCTGCCCAAGGCGGGTTACCGGCTGGTCGCCGTGGTGGAGCCCGTGGGCGAGGCGCCCGCGACGGTCGAAGTCCCCCTCGCGGCAAGGAAGGAAGCGCCCGCCGTGCCGGGCCGCACGCATCCGGCTTTCGTCGGCATCGCCGTTCTCGCCTTCCTGGCCGTGCTCGCCGCCGGTTTCGCGGCCCTGCGGCTGGACCCCGAACCGGGCGCGGAGCTGGCCGGGATCCTCGCCGCCGCCCAGCCGCTCACGTCGGATCTTTCCCTCGAGCTCAGCCCGCGCTTTTCACCCGACGGCACGCGCGCCGCGTTCGTCGTGGCCGATGGCGACGAAAGCCGCATCGCGATCCAGTCCCTCGACGGCAGCCCGCGGCGTCTCATCGGCGAGCCGGGCGCCGTACGGCAGTCGCCGGTGTTCTTTCCGGATGGCCGCCGCATCGCCTTCTGGTTCGCGCAGGGCGGCGACTGCGCCCTGGTCGAATACGACCTGGATTCGGGCTCGAAGCGGGACATCGTCGGTTGCGCCGCCCAGCCGCGCCCGCGATTCGACCTCGCGCCGGACGGCAAGCGGCTCGCGGTCACCGCCACCCACCGAGCGCAGTTTCCCGCGGGAATCGCGATCGTGGACGTGGCGAGCGGCGAAGTCCGCCATCTCACGAAGCCCGAGCCCGGCGAAGGCGACGACATCCACCCGCGCTTCAGTCCCGACGGAAAGCGGATCGTGTTCTTCCGGGGCACCGCCTCGCACCGGCGCGCATGGCTCGTCGATGCGGACGACCCCGCGAGCGCGAAGCCGGCTTCCGCCCTCGAAGGGCTCACCTACGGCAGCGCTTGGCTGGGGCCCGACGGCCCGCTCGTCGTCGCGGCGGACTGGCTGGGCTTTCGCGCGCTGACCCTCCTGGACCTCGGCACGGGCCGGGCGCGGCTTCTCGGGGCGCGGGGCGCCCGCTTTCCCGACGTGAGCCCGTCGGGCGACGTCGTGTTCGAGAACGCCGTCTACCAGGCGAACCTCTGGCTCGCCGACGCGACGGACGAGACGGCCGCGCCACAGCCCCTGTGGCCTTCGACGCGTTACACGAGCCAGCCCGAGTTTTCCCCCGACGGCACTCGCCTCGCGTTCGGCTCCAATCGCGAAGGCCTGGAGGCCATCTACGTCGGCATCCTCGGCGCGCCGGGCGACCCCGCGAAGCTGCCCCTGCCCACGGACCACCGCTTCATCCGGCCGCACTGGTCCGCCGACGGCAAGCACCTCTACGCCGTGCGCATTCCCGTCGGCGCCCTGAAGGCGGCGGTGCAGCACGCCGTTCGCGTGTCGGTGCCCGAAGGCCGGGTGGAGGTGCTCGACCACCTGGGCACGTCGGTGAACTCGGTGCGACCCTCGCCCGACGGGAAGTGGCTCTACGTCGGCGAGATCGCCGGCAATGCCATGCGCATCTCCCGCGCGAGGGCCGGCACCGCCGAGAAGCCCGAACGGCTGCCGCTTCCGGTGGTCGGCGAGTTCCAGCTCGACGCCGAGCGCCTCGTCTTCACGCAACCCAACCTCGCCGGTGCGACGAGCTGCTCCCTGCCCGAGCTCACCTGCGAGCGCATCGACGTCGCGCTGGACGACGGGACCCGCTTCGACTGGCTGCTGGCGGGCCGGTCGTTGTGGTTCCCGGTGCGCGCGCCCGGCGGGCGGCAGCTCGCGCGCTACGACCTCGTCGAGGGGAGGCTGGCCGAGCGCCGGGCGTTCGCGCCGACCGCCAACGGCCTCGCGATCGCCGCGAGCCCCGACGGCAAGCGCCTCGCCATCGCGCGGGAGGACGCCCCCGCCATCGACCTCATGATCGCGCGCGCGGCCCGGCGCTGAGCGCGGGGGGGCAGCCGGGCCCGAATCAAGGCGCGAAAGGCGTCACACTGATAAAATCGGTTCCTGTCCCCGACCCGTCCGACGGGCCGCGCCGCGCATACCCCCTGGAGGATCAAAATGGCACTCGTCTCGATGCGTCAACTGCTGGACCATGCGGCCGAGCACGGCTACGGCCTGCCCGCCTTCAACGTGAACAACCTCGAGCAGGTGCAGGCCATCATGGAGGCGGCGAGCGAAACCGACAGCCCCGTGATCATGCAGGCCTCCGCCGGCGCGCGTAAGTACGCGGGCGAGACGTTCCTCAAGTACCTCATCGAGGCGGCCGTCGCGAGCTACCCGAAGACGCCGGTCGCCATGCACCAGGACCACGGCCAATCCCCCGCGGTGTGCGAGGGCGCCATGAAGATCGGCTTCTCCAGCGTGATGATGGACGGCTCGCTCGAGGCCGACGGCAAGACGATCTCCAGCTACGAATACAACGTGCAGGTGACCAAGACGGTGGTCGACATGGCGCACCGCCTGGGCGTCTCCGTCGAGGGTGAGCTGGGCTGCCTGGGCTCGCTCGAGACGATGAAGGGCGACAAGGAAGACGGCCACGGCACCGACGCCACGATGACGCGCGAGATGCTGCTCACGGACCCGGAGCAGGCCGCGGACTTCGTGAAGAAGACGGGCGTGGACGCCCTCGCCATCGCCATCGGCACCTCCCACGGCGCCTACAAGTTCACGCGCAAGCCCACGGGCGACATCCTCGCGATCGAGCGCATCAAGCAGATCAACGCGCGCATCCCCAACACGCACCTGGTGATGCACGGGTCGTCGTCGGTGCCGCAGGACCTGCTCGCGATCATCCGCGAGAACGGCGGCGAGATGAAGGAAACCTACGGCGTGCCGGTCGAGGAGATCCAGGAAGGCATCAAGCACGGCGTGCGCAAGATCAACATCGACACCGACATCCGCCTCGCGATGACGGCGGCCGTCCGCAAGTTCCTCAACACGAACAAGGGCGCGTTCGACCCGCGCGATTACCTCAAGCCCGCGCGCGCCGCCGCCAAGGAAATCTGCAAGCAGCGCTACCAGCAGTTCGGCTGCGCCGGCATGGGCTCGAAGCTCGCGCCCATCACGCTCGAGAAGATGGCCGACCGCTACGCGAAGGGCGAACTCAAGGCCGTCGTCGTCTAGTCGTTCCCGCCATCCGTTTCAACCCCTCCGGGCCGCCCTCGCGCGGCCCGGCTCGCTTCGGACAACGCCATGGATCTCTACCAGTCCTCGATCAAGTCCCTTCCCCTCATCGCCCGCGGCAAGGTGCGCGACATCTACGCCGTGGGCGAGGACAAGATGCTCCTCCTCGCGAGCGACCGCCTCTCGGCCTACGACGTGATCCTGCCCACGCCGATTCCCGAGAAGGGGCGCGTCCTCACGCAGATCGCCAACTTCTGGTTCGCGAGGCTGGGCCACGTGGTGGCGAACCACCTCACGGGCATCGATCCGGAGACGGTCGTGGCGCCGGACGAGCGCGACCAGGTACGCGGCCGCTCGATCGTGGTGAAGAAGCTCACGACGCTGCCGGTGGAGGCCGTGGTCCGCGGCTATCTCGAGGGCTCCGGCTGGAAGGAATACAGCGAGTCGCGGATGGTGTGCGGCATTCCCCTCCCCGAAGGCCTGAAACGCGCGTCCAAGCTGCCCCACCCCATCTTCACGCCCGCCACCAAGGCCGAGGCCGGCGAGCACGACGAGAACATCACGTTCGAGCGGATGTGCGCCATCGTGGGCGAGGCCCGCGCGAAGGAAGTGCGCGACGTGGCGATCCGCCTCTACACCGAGGCCGCCGACTTCGCCCTCGGCAAGGGCATCATCATCGCCGACACCAAGTTCGAGTTCGGCGTGGACGCGGCCGGCAAGCTCCACCTCATCGACGAGATCCTCACGCCGGATTCCTCGCGCTTCTGGCCGCTCGACACCTACAAGGTGGGCGCGAGTCCCGAGAGCTTCGACAAGCAGTACGTGCGCAACTGGCTCGATTCCATCGGCTTCGCGAGGAAGCCCCCCGCGCCCGACGTGCCGCGCGAGGTGGCGCTCAAGACTTCCGAGAAATACCAGGAGGCGTTCAGGCGAATCGCCGAATGAGGCGCGCCGTCCTCCTCGACATGGGGGGCGTCCTCGTCGAGCTGGGCGGCGAGAAGCCCTTCCTCGAGCTGCTGGGCGGCAACCACACGCGCGAGAGCATGTGGCGGATGTGGCTCGATTCGCCCGCCGTGCGGGCGCACGAGACGGGGCGGATGGAAACGAAGGCGTTCGCCGAGGCGGCCGTGGCGGAGTTCGGCCTGCGCATCGGGCCGGAGGCCTTCCTGGCCCACTTCGCCAGCTGGATCGTCGGGCCCTACGAGGGCGTCCACGGCTTCCTCGAGGAGCTCTCCGCGCGGCACGAAACGGCGATCCTCACCAACATCTCCGCGATCCACACGGACATCGTGTCGGACTACGGGCTTTTCGAGCGCGTGCGGCACGTCTTCGCGTCGCACCTGATCGGCGAGATCAAGCCGGACCGCGCGTATTTCGAGCACGTGCTGGACCGGATGAACCTCGCGCCCCACGAGGCCGTGTTCCTGGACGACAACGAGATCAACGCCGAGGGCGCGCGGGCTTGCGGGATCGAGGCGCACGTGGTGCGGGGGCTCGCGGAAACGCGCGAGACGCTCGCCCGGCTGGGCTTCCTTCCCGGCTGACCGCCCTACTGGAACAACACGACCGGCGTCGGCAGGAACCGCTGCAGGTCCGCGATCGGCAAGGGCTCGCCGCCGTCGGGCAACTGGAACATCCGCGCGTCGAGCCCGCCGTTCGCGCCGTTCACCGAGAACGCCAGGCGCACGCGCCCCCGGTCGACGAGCGACGATGCGGGCGCGGGGCAAGCGAGGCACGGCACCACGGCCGCGCGCGACTCATAGAGCCGCCCTTCGTAAACCATCCCCGTGGCGTCCCAGCGCCCTTCCTGGATCGTGTACCAGCGCGAGAGGCCGGTGCCGACGTCGAAGACCTGCCAGGTGGCGAAGAACCGGTCCGTCGCGCCGTAGTCGTGCGCGATCATGAGCCCGGATCCCGACGTCCGCGGGTCGTACCAGCCACCCGAGGTGTCGTAGCGCGCCCTCGGTTCGGCGGCGCTGCCGGTCACGATCCGGCCCGAGCCCAGTGGCGAGGCGAGGGTCGTCATCACGACGATTTCGCGCTGCCCCACCGTCGAGGGCGTGTAGTCGAGCTCGAAGCGGTAGGGCATGAAGGCCGACGTGCAGGCCTGCAGCGTGAGCGGCTCCGCGAGCAGGATGCCGAGCGCCTGGTCGCGAGCAAAGGAGGGCGGGAATCCGAGCTGCGCATGGGTCGGGATGCACCCGTTCGGCCAGACCCCGTTCACGACGATCTTCCGCGCGACCCCGGGAGCAGCCACCGGCGGATCCACGAATACCTGGACGAACGGCGGGGCGAGGGTCAGCTTCGATCCGGCCGCGTCCGCCAGCGCGGAGCCAGCACTGACTCCAATTGCGATGGCGACGACGACTCCCCCCACATCTCGCACCAGCCGCTTCCAGTGACCGCGCATCGCAAGTTCCTTTCCGGACGGGAGGGGCCTGACTTCGCCCTTCTGCTCAATGGGTTGTCGTGAATCCCAATTTGTGGGATTATTTCCCACAGTCTGTTCTGAACACTTTCCGCTTGTCAACCACCGCTCTGTTACGAAAATTGTGGGAAGATTTCCCTCACCCCTGCCGTGAGCTTCAGCGCCATGCCCGATCACGAACCCCAGTCACGCCAGTCCGCCGTGCTTCGCGCCCTGGCGCGCGTGCTGCGGCCCGTGGCGCGGCTGCTGATCGCGGGCGGGGTTCCCTTCCAGGCGGCGAGCGAATCGCTCAAGCGCGCCTATGTCGAGGCGGCCCGGCGCCACTACCGCGAGGACGCGAAGAACGACAGCCGCCTGTCGCTGCTCACGGGCCTCAACCGCAAGGAGATCAAGCGGCTCACGACGCCCAACGCGGACGAATGGGGACCGGAATCGGTCACGTCCTTCGCTTCAGCGGTCTTCACCGCGTGGACCGGCCGCCCGGAGTGGCGGGGCCCGGACGGTGCGCCACGCCCCCTGCCGCGGCGCGGCGAAGGCTCGTTCGACGCCCTGGCCCGCAGCGTCACGCTCGACATGCGGCCCGCCTCCATCCTGGACGAGCTGGTGCGCCTGGGCTACGCGCAGGTCCGCGAGGACGATTTCGTCCACGCGATGGGCGACGAATTCACCTCGCGCCGCGAATTCTCGGACCGGCTGGGCCCGCTCGCCGAAAACCTGCAGGACCACGCGGACGCGGCGGTCGCCAACGTGCTCGCGGAAACGTCGCCCTCGCCCCACCTCGAGCGCAGCCTCTTCGCGGACGAGTTGTCGCCGGAGTCGGCGGCGAAGCTGGAAGCCTTCTCCCGCGACAAGTGGAAGGAACTGCACGACGCCTTCATCGCGCGGGCGGACGAGCTGGAGGCCGAGGACCGCGCCCACGCACGCCCGGCCACGATGCGCGTTCGCGTGGGGCTCTACGGTTACGCCGAACCCTCAGACCCGGCGCCCGAACCCGCCCCGGGACCGAAAGAGACCGATGACTGAATTCCGACTGCGCGCGACGCTCGTCGCCCTGGCCCTGGCCATCGCCGGTTGCGGCGCCGATACCAAGACCGGCAGCAACGGCACCGGCATCACCCCCCCGGCGATCGAGCCGACCGTGGTGGCGGGCACGCTCACGGGCGCCGAGCCGCTCGCCACGGGCAACCTCACCTACGACACGGCCGCCGCCTCCGTGCGGCAGGACGCGACCGCCGGCGCCGGGACGGCGAACCTGCGCCTGGGCATGTTTCTCGAAGCGACGGGAAGCACGACCGGCGTCGCGCCCACCCGGCTCGCCGAGGCGAGCGTCCAGAGCGCGATCCGCGGCCCGGTCACGGCCGTCGACATCGCGGGCGGCCGGTTCACCGTGGCCTCGCTCCTCTTCGACGTCGACGGCAACACGCTCTTCGACGGCATCGCGGGCATCGGGCGCCTCGCGGTGGGCGAGACCGTCGAAGTGTTCGCCCTTCCCGTCATCGAGGCCCGCGTGATGCTCGCCACGCGCGTGACGAAGGTGGCGCCCGCGCCCGACGGGCGCTTCAGCATCGCAGCGCGCATCGAGCAGTCCTCGGCCATCGGGTTCGTGCTCGCGGGATTGTCGGTGGCTGCGCCCATAAGCGTTTCCGCCTCGCCTGTACCCTTGGCCGGCACGCGCGCGCGCGTCACGGGCAAGCTCAACGCCGAAGCGTCCGCCATCTCGCCGGACCGCATCGACCTGCTGCCCGAATACCCGCCCGCCCTCGGCACCCGCACGGAGTTCGAGGGCATCGTGATCACCGTGGAAAACACCGGCGGCTTCCGCCTGCGCACCCCGGCGCGCGACTTCACCGTCACGTCGATCCCCGCCGGGACGCCCCTCATCGCCTCCGGCACGCGGGTGCGGTTGCTGGGTCGCGCGACATCGGGCACCACGATCGAGCCGCAGTTCGTGAACGTCATCGCGCCGGGCGAGGCCATCGTCTACCGCGTGACGGGCGCCGTGAGCGAGTTCGTCTCGCTCGCCTCGATGCGCGTGCGCGGCGAGCCCGTGGACCTCACCACGGCCGTCATCACGGGCGGCAACCCGGCCGAGATCGCGAACGGCAGGCGGCTGTCGATCTCGGGCACCGCCGGGCCGGGGGCATTGCGCGTGACGGAAGTCGCGATCCTGCCCTAGCGCAGCACCTCGCCCAGCCACGCGGAGACGGTGGCGGCGAGTTCCGCTTCCTTCTTCGCGTAGAAATGGTCGGTGCCGGCGATCATCGCCTGGCGTGAGCCTTCCGCGCCCGTGGCGAGCGTGATGCGGCGGCGCCAGGCGGCGTCCACGGCGGGTTCGAGGTCGCTCTCGCCGTACACGTCGAGGATGGGCCGTGGGCTGAAGTACGCGCCCCAGCTGTAGCCGCCCGTGAGGCCGAGGCAGGCCCAGGCGCGAAAGGGCGTGCCCGGCGTCTCGTCGAAGTACGCGTTGGTCATCCAGGAGCCCAGGCTGTGGGACACGATGGCCACGCGCGGGCCCTCCTTCGCCACGAGCCACGACGCGGCCCTGCGGATGCGATCGAGCGCCTCGGGGAAGAGCTTCGGATAGTAGGCCTCGCTTCTCGCCTCGGCCGCCTGGACGGGCATCTGGATGGAAAGGGTCGTCCAGCCCGCATCCGCGAGCTTGGTGCGCAGCACGCCGATCACCCCGTGGTCCGGGTGCACGCCGATGCCGTGGACGATGACCACGGCGCCCTTGGGCTTGTCCGCCCTCGCGTGGATGGCGAGGAATTTCCGGCCCGTCGAGGTCTCGAGCCACACGGCGTCCCCGACGACGAGGCCGGGGACGACCTCGTCCGCCCAGCGCTTCTCGCGGGCGTAGTCCTGGGCGGCCGCGGGCAGCGCGGTCATTGCGATCAGCAGCAGGAGGCGGGCGATCATGCATGCGAGAATACCAATATCGCGCCCCGTTGGAGGCCCCATGGAATTCTTCACCTTCGCCTGGGTCGGCGACCCGCAGGTCTGGCTCTCGCTCGTCACGCTCTCGGCCCTCGAGATCGTGCTGGGCATCGACAACCTCGTCTTCATCGCCATCCTCACCGGGCGGTTGCCGGAACACCAGCGGGCCCTGGGCCGCAAGGTGGGCCTCGCCCTCGCCCTCGTCACGCGTCTCATGCTCCTCGCGACGCTCGCGTGGATCGTGGGGCTCACGCAGCCGCTCTTCGAGATCGCCGGCAAGGACTTTTCCTGGCGCGACATCATCCTCATCGCCGGCGGCCTGTTCCTGCTGTGGAAGGCCACGGTCGAGATCCACGAGATGGTGGAAAAGGACGAGGACGAGGCGGACAGGCCCGAGGGCGCCGCGGGCGTCACGTTCAAGAGCGTCGTGATCCAGATCGCGATCATCGACATCATCTTCTCGCTCGATTCGGTCATCACCGCGGTCGGCATGGCCGACCAGCTCTGGGTGATGGTCGCCGCCGTGGTGATGGCGATGATCCTCATGATCGTCGCCTCGAACCCGCTCGCGAACTTCGTCGCGGCGCATCCGACCGTGAAGATGCTCGCCCTTTCCTTCCTGCTGCTCATCGGGGTTATCCTGATCGCCGACGGCTTCGGGATGCACGTGCCGAAGGGCTACATCTACTTCGCGCTCGCCTTCTCCGTCGCCGTGGAGACGCTCAATCACGTCGTGCGCGCGCGCCGCAAGCGCTTGCGCGCCGAAGCAGGGGCAAGACCATGAAGACCCGCATCGACCCGCGCGCGCTCACCCGCGAGCTGCTCGCCTTCAATACCATCAACCCCCCCGGCATGGAGCGCGCCTGCGCCCGGCACCTCGGGGCCCTCCTCGAGGCCGCGGGCTTCCGCACGGCCTATCACGAGTTCGCCGAAAGCCGCACGAGCCTCATCGCGGAGATCGGCGGGGATCCGGTGCGCCCGCCCCTCTGCTTCACGGGCCACATCGACACCGTGCCCCTGGGCACGAAAGCCTGGACGAAGGATGCCTTCGCGGGCGAGACGGACGGCGACCGGCTCTACGGCCGCGGCTCCTCCGACATGAAGAGCGGCGTCGCGGCCTTCGTCGCGGCGGCCATCGAGCTCGCGCCGCAGCTCGCGAAGAGCCCGGGCGTCGTGCTCGTCATCACGGCGGGCGAGGAGATCGGCTGCGAAGGCGCGCGCTACCTCGCCGACCACCAGCTGCTCGGGCGCGCCGGCGCCATCGTGGTGGCCGAGCCCACCGGCAACTTCCCCTACATCGGCCACAAGGGCCTCGCGTGGTTCGAGATCGAGACCACGGGCGTCACCGCGCACGGCTCCATGCCGGAAGTCGGCGAGAACGCCATCAACAAGATGGCCCGCGTGATCCGGGAACTGGAGAGCTTCGAGTTCCCCGTGAAGTCCCACGAGGTGATGGGCAGCCCCACCCTCAACGTGGGCACGATCCGCGGCGGCCTCAACACCAACTCCGTGCCCGACCGCGCGACGATCACCCTGGACACGCGCACCGTGCCGGGCATCGACCACGTCCACCTGTGCCGCTCGCTCGAATGCCTCCTGGCGGACCACGGCGCCACCGTGCGTCGCATCGTCGACACGCCCTCGCTCTACACGCCGCCGGAGGACGAATGGGTTCAGGAGGTGTTCGAGGTCTGCACCCCCTTCCTCGAAGGCCGGCCGACCCCGAAGACCATCACCTTCTCCACCGACGGCGCCGACCTGAAGCGCGGCTACGGCGGCCCCCCGGCCGTGATCCTGGGGCCGGGAGAGGCGAAGCTCGCGCACCAGACGGACGAATGGTGCTCCCTCGCGCGCATCGAGCATTCCGTCGACGTGTTCGCGACGCTGATGCGAAGGTGGTGCGGGGTATAGCGGGCGGCGGGCGGGCTACTTGCGCCAGAAAGCGGGCGTGAAGAGCACGAGCACGGTGAAGAGCTCCAGCCGGCCCAGCAGCATGCTGGCCGTGCAGACCCAGGTCTGGAAATCGGTGAGCACCGCGAAGTTGGTCGCGGGGCCGACCGCGCCCAGCCCCGGCCCCATGTTGTTGACGCAGGCGATCACGGCCGTCACGGCGGTGATGACGTCCGCGCCCGAGGCCATGAGGAGCATGGACATCGCGATGATCGTCCCGCCCCACATCAGCATGAAGGCCAGGACGGCGAAGATGACGTTGTTCTCGATCACCTGGTCGCCGAACTTCACCGGCACCACGGCACGCGGATGGATGATGCGCGTCATCTCGCGGACCGCCTGCTTGAAGAGCAGCGCCATGCGGATCATCTTGATGCCCCCGCCCGTGGAACCCGAGCTCGTCACGAAGCACGACAGGAAGATCATCCAGATCGGCGCGAAGACCGGCCACTGGGCGTAGTCGACGGAGGCGAAGCCCGTGGTCGAGGCGATCGAGACCACGTTGAAGGCGGCGTGGCGCAGGGCCGTCCCGAAATCCGGGTACACGTCGCGGGCCACGAGGAAGACCGCGATGCCGATCACCGAGCCCACCATCCAGATCATCACGCGCCTCGCCTCGGCATCGGCGGCATAGGCGCCGAACGACCGGCGGCGGATGGCCATGAAGTGGGTGGCGAAGTTGAGGCTGGCCGCCAGCATGAAGAAGACCGTCACCGCCTCGATGGCGGGCGACTTGAACCAGCCGAAGCTCTCGTCGTGCGAGGAAAACCCGCCCAGGCCCATCGTCGAGAACCCGTGGATCACCGCGTCGATCGGCGTCATGCCCGCCAGCCAGAAGGCCAGCATGCAGGCGAGCGTCACGGCGAAATAGACGCCCCAGAGGCCCTTGGCGGTGTCGCCGATGCGCGGGGTGAGCTTGTTGTCCTTCATGCAGCCGGGGCTCTCGGCCTTGAAGAGCTGGCTCCCGCCCACGCCCAGCAGCGGCAGGATGGCCACCGCCAGCACGATGATGCCCATGCCGCCGATCCACACCAGGAGCGCGCGCCAGATGTTGATCGACGGGTCGAGATTGTCCAGGCCGGCGATCACCGTCGCGCCGGAAGTGGTCATGCCCGAGACCGCCTCGAAGTAGGCGTCGGTGAAGGTGAGGCCCGGGATCGCGAGCATCAGCGGGATCGTCGCGAAGGCGGGCGTCACCGACCACACGAGCGTCACCAGCAGGAACCCGTCGCGCGGCTGCAGCTCCCGCCGGTGCCGGCCGCGCGTGGCGAGGAAGAAGAAGAGGCCCAGGACGAAGGTCACCAGGAAGCCGGTCTCGTAGGCACCGTGCGCGCCGTCCGCGAGGGAGATCGAGAAGGCGAGCGGCACGAGGAACGCCGGGGAGAAGAGCAGCATCGCCGCCGCGAGCACGTGCAGCACCGGGAACACGCGCAGCGCCACCTCGACCATGCGCGACGCCGGGGTCGCCCGAACGGCCTGGGGGATCGGCCGGGCCATCGCCTAGAAGAACCCCACGCTCACCTCGAACAGCTTCTCGATCTTCGGGATCATCCGCCGCTGGGTGAGGAAGACGACCAGGTGGTCGTCGGTCTCGATCACGTGGTCGTCGCGCTGCGCGACGATGGCCTCGCCGCGGCGGATGATGCCCACCACCGTGGCGCCGGGCGGCAGGTCCAGTTCGCGGATGGCGCGGCCGACCACGCGCGAGCTCTTGCGATCGCCGTGGGCGACCAGCTCGATCGCCTCCGCGCGGCCGCGGCGCAGGCTGTGCACGGCGGCCACGTCGCCGCGGCGGACGTACTCCAGGAGGCTGCCGAGCGTCGCGTGCGCGGGCGAGATGGCGATGTCGATCTGCCCGCCCTGCATCAGGTCGCCGTACGCCCGGCGGTTCACGAGCGCGATCACCCGCCGCGCGCCCATGCGCTTGGCGAGGAGCGCCGACATGATGTTGTTCTCGTCGTCGTTGGTGACGGCGACGAAGAGGTCCGTCTCGTCGACATTCTCGTCGGAGAGGATGTCCTCGTTGCTCGCGTCGCCGTTGAGCACCAGCGTCGAGCCCAGCTGACCGGCGAGGAACTCGCAGCGGCGCTTCGCACGCTCGATCACCTTCACGTTGAGCCGCGACTCGATGGCGCGGGCGAGGCGCAGGCCGATGTTGCCGCCGCCCGCGACGATCACGCGGCGCACCGGCCGGTCCATGTGCCGCATCTCGGCCATCACCTCGCGGATGTGCGCGGAGGCCGCCACGAAGAAGACCTCGTCCCCGGCCTGCACCACCGTCTGCGCCGTGAGCTCGAGGGGCCGGTCGTTGCGGTAGATGGCGGCGATCTTCACGTCGATCGTGGGCAGCAGGTCGACCAGGTCCGCCACGGGGTGGCGCACCATCGGCCCGCCCTCGACCGCGCGCACCGCCACCAGGTCGATCTTGCCCCCGGCGAACTCCGCCACCTGCAGCGCCTCGGGAAACTCGATCAGCTTCTCGATGTACTCGGTGACGATCTGCTCGGGACAGATGGCGTGGCTCACCGCGAAGCAGTCTTCGGCGAGCAGCTCGGGGTGGTTCTGGAACCACGACGAGCGAAGGCGCGCGATGCGCGTGGGGATGTTGAAGGCGGTCTTGCCGACCTTGCAGGCGACGAGGTTCGTCTCGTCGCTCGCCGTCACCGCGAAGAGCATGTCGGTGTCGGCGGCGCCCGCCTCGGCCAGGAGCTCCGGCTGGGCCGCGTTGCCGGCCACCGTGCGCAGGTCGAACTGGTTCTGGAGGTCCTTCAGGCGTTCGGCGTCCGTATCGACCACCGTGACGTCGTTCTTCTCCGAGACGAGGCTCTCGGCCACGCTGGCGCCGACTTGGCCGGCGCCGAGGATGAGGATCTTCAAGGATCGCTTCTGCGGGTGACGAGGTGCCGCGAATTCTACGCTCTTCTTCCCGCGGGTCAGAGCGAGGCGAAGAGCTTCGCCGCGAGGGCGAGGATGAAGAGGGCGAAGACCTTCTTGAGATGCCCCACGGGCAGGCGGTGCGCCACTTTCGCCCCGAGAGGAGCGGCGAACACGCTCGTCACGGAGATGCCCAGGAACGCCGGCACGTAGACGTAGCCGAGCGTCCATGCCGGAAGCCCCGGCTCGCCCAGGCCGGCGGCGATGAAGCCCGTGACGCCCGCGATGGCGACCACGAAGCTGATGGCCGAGCCCGTGCCGATCGCGGTGTGGAAGACGAGGCCCCAGGACATCATGAACGGCATCGAGATCATGGCCCCGCCCACGCCCGCGAGCCCCGAGAAGCCGCCCACGAGCAGGCCCACGCCGAAGAGGCCGCCGCGGCCCGGCACCGGGCGGGTCGTCTTCGGTTTCAGCCCGAAGACGATCGTGTAGGTGATGTAGACGACGAAGAGCAGGAAGAAGCCCTTGAGGAGTGCCGTGGGCAGGAGCTTCGCGACCATGCCCGCCGCGAGCCCGGCCAGCACGATGCCCGGCGCGAGCCCGCGCACGATGTCCTTCCTCACGGCCTCGTGCTGCAGGTGGGCCCGGGCCGACGAGGCCGTCGCGAGCACGATGGCCGCGAGCGAGGTGCCGATGGCGACCGGCATCACGTGCTGGGGCGGAAAGCCGAAGGCGACGAAGACGAGGCCCAGGATCGGCACGGTGACGGCGCCGCCGCCGATGCCGAGCAGCCCCGAGAAGAAACCGACGAAGACGCCGAGCCCCGCGTAGGTCAGCCAGGTGAGCGGGTCACCCGGCATCGCGCGCCATGAGCCGGGCGACGTGCTTCCATTCGGCCGGGGTGACCGGCGTGATCGACAGGCGGTTGCCGCGCTGCAGGGTGATCATGCCCTCGAGCGCCTTCTCGGCGCGCATCTCGGCGAGCGTGACGAGGCGCGTCTTCCTCTCGAGCTTCACGTCCACGAGCATCCAGCGCGGCGTCTCGCGCGTGGCCTTCGGGTCGAAGTACTTCCCCTTCGGGTCGAACTGCGTCTCGTCGGGATAGGGCGTGCTCGCGACCTTCGCGAGGCCCGCGATGCCCGGCTCGGGACAGCTCGAGTGGTAGAAGAGGACGCCGTCGCCGACCTTCATCGCGTCGCGCATGTAGTTGCGCGCGAGGTAGTTGCGCACGCCGAACCACGGGGTCGTCTTCTTCGGGGCGCGCACGAGGTCGTCGATCGAGAACTCGTCCGGCTCGCTCTTCATCAGCCAGTAGGGCATGGCGAATGGGGAAAGGGAAAAAGCGAAGGCCGGATTCGCTGCGGTGTTCGTCCGGGCCGCACGCTCGAACCCAAAGGTCCAAGGCGGTTGCCCACCGGGTGCCGCAGGTGCATCCGACGGGGGACGCGCACAAAGGCACCGCTTAGGCGAGCATCCAGGTTGACAAGATTATCGGCTCAAGGATGTAAGCCCGGACGAACACCGCAGGAAACCCGGCCCATCGGGCGCGGCGCTTCGCTGCCGCTAGAAGAGCTTGTCCTGGTCGGCCGACAGCGCCGTTTCCAGCGTCTCCTGCATCGCCACGATTCTACGCCGATGCTCCGGAGCGTCAACGGAAGCGGAAGACGATTTCGCGGGCTTCTGGGCGAGCATCTCGTGCGCGAGGTTGAGCGCGGCCATGACGGCGATGCGTTCGTTGCCGACGATCTTGCCGGAGTCGCGCAGGTCCTTCATGCGGCGGTTGAGGAAATCGACGGAGGCCTGCAGCTGCTTTTCCTCGCCCTCCGGGCACGCCACGCGGAACTCGCGGCCCAGGATCTGGATGGCCATGCCCTTGCCCGCGCTTTTCGCGTCCGCCTCGCTCACGTCTCGTTCTCCGGAATCTGCTTGAGGAGCGCCTCGATGCGAGCCTTCGCGGCGGCGAGCTTCTCGCCGAGGCGCACGTTCTCGTCCGTTCGCGCGGCGAGTTGCTGGCGAAGTTCGCGGCCTTCTTCCCGCAACTGCTTGAGCTGCTGGACGGCTTGCTCGACCTTCGCCTCGAGGGCGGAAAGCTCGGAATCCATACCATTCACCCTATTGGAAAACCCTTTCAGGGTCAATAGTTAAGCGCGTTTTATGAAGTGTTTTCGATGCCATCCGTAAGACTTTCCGCCACGCTCGGCGTATCATCGCCCCGGTCGAACGGGTGAGCGCGGGAAAGGGCCCGGGCGCCTTGTCGGTCGAAACGGGCCGCGGCGCAAGGGAATCTCCGGCCCCGGTTGGCGGTCCCATCGTGCGTCCGGGATTCGCCGGTCCGATGGCCCCGTGAGGCCGCCCGCCGACCCGACAGCCACCCGCCTCGATGAAATCGACCCCACTCGCCGGCCTCGCCGCGGCTGCCGCCCTCGCCGCGCAGGCCCAGTCGCCGGCGACCTTCCCGAACGTCGACTCGAGGGTCGTCACCGCGACGCGCACGGCGCAGCCGCTCGACGACGCGCTGCGCGACGTGATCGTCATTCCGCGCGACCGCATCGAACAATCCGGCAGCCTCTCGCTCGCGGAACTTCTCCAGCGCCACGCCGGCGTGGAGTTTCGCGGCACCGGCGGCCCGGGCCAGCCCGCGGGGCTCTTCCTGCGCGGCGCGAACGCCGGCCAGACGCTCGTGCTCGTCGACGGGCTGCGCGTGGGTTCGGCCACCGTGGGCACCACGTCCATCGAGAACATCCCCTTGGACCTCGTCGAGCGCATCGAGGTGGTGAAGGGCCCGCTCTCCAGCCTCTACGGCGCCGACGCGATCGGCGGCGTGGTGCAGGTCTTCACGCGCTCGGGTGCCAAGCCGCGCGTCTTCGCCTCGGCCGGCGCGGGCAACGCGGGCGAGTACCGCGCCGCGGCGGGCTTCACCGCCATCGAGAACGAGGTCGCGTACTCGCTCTCGGCGGGCGCGCGCAAGGCGGATGCCCCCAGCGCCACCAACGACCGCGCCGCCTGTCACGACCCGGACCGCGACCCCTACGAGAACGCCTTCGCCAACGCGCAGGTCGCCTGGCGCTGGTGGCAGGGCGAGGACATCACGATCGCGGGCTTCACGAGCAAGGGCAAGACGCATTTCGACGGTTGTCCGGACGCCCAGGGCCGCTTCGGGCGACGACCGCAACGACCAGGCGATCTCCGGGGCGCGCGTCACCTCCCGCTCCTGGTTCGCGCCGTGGTGGGCGAGCCGCCTCACGCTCGGCCAGGGCCGCGACAGGCTCGAGATCCGCGGCAGCGAACCGGCACGGTTCGAGACGCGGCAGGACCAGCTTTCGTGGGTGAACGAGTTCGGCACCCTGCTGGGCCCCATCCTCGTGGGCGCCGAGACGGTTCGCCAGCAGGTCGAGTCGGACACGGCCTTCACGCGCACGCGCCGCGACACGAACTCGGTGTTCGCGAGCGCGAACGAGACGTGGCAGGGCCAGCGCCTCGAAGCCTCCGCGCGCAGGGACGAGGACGAGCAGTTCGGCGGCCGCAACACCGGGACCCTGAGCTACGGCGCGCCCTGGGTGGGCGTCGGGTTCCTCACCTTCACCACCGGCAAGGGGTTTCGCGTCCCCACCTTCTTCGACCTCTACGCGCCGCCATCCGATGCCTACCGGCCCAACCCGGACCTTCGCCCCGAACGAAGCGAGAGCCGCGAAGTGTCCCTGCGCATGGAACCGGGGGGAAAATGGTCGGGGCGCCTCACCTGGTTCGACCACCGGATCGAGGACCTCATCACCTACGTGGCCCCCACGATGCAGAACGTGAGCCGCGCCCGCATCAAGGGGATGGAAGCGACGATCGAAGGCTTCGCGGGGCCGGTGAAGGTCCGCGGCTCGCTCTCCGTCCAGCAGCCGAAGGACGAGGAGACCGGCCTGCGCCTGCAGGGGCGGGCGGAGCGCTTCGGCCGCCTCGAGCTCGAGCACGCGAGCGGCCCCTGGCGGATCACCGGCGGCGTCACCGCGAGCGGCGATCGCTACGACTCGGCCAACGAAGCGCCCGGCACGCGCCTCGGCGGCTACGCCACGCTCGACGCGGTGCTGCGCTACCGCATCGACAAGAGCACCGCCATCGAGTTCTCCGGCGCCAACCTCGCCGACAAGCGCCTCGAGCACGCCATCGGCTACGACGCCCCGCGGCGCGCGTTCCTGCTGCGCCTCACCTTCGAGGGAAAGTGACCCCGCACGGCGTTCGCCTTCCGGCGGACGGGGCCATTTGCTAATCTGCGGGGATGGTTCCGGATCCCATCGGCGTCGATTCGCTCCGGCGCGTGCTGGTGGTGAAGCTGCGGCACCACGGCGACGTGCTGCTCACCTCCCCCGTCTTCCGGGTGCTGCACGAGCGCGCGCCCCAGGCCGAGATCGACGCCCTCGTCTACACCGACACCCGCGACATGCTGGCCGGGCACCCGGACATCGCGCGCCTGCACCTGGTGGACCGGGAGTGGAAGCGCCGGGGCTGGCTCGTCCAGGCGCGCCACGAGAGCGCCCTGCTCGCGCAGCTTCGCGAGCGTCGCTACCAGCTCATCGTCCACCTCACCGATCACCCGCGCGGCGCCTGGCTGGCGCAGCTCCTTCGGCCGCGCTGGTCCGTGGCACCGGCCCGTCCGGGGCGTCTCTGGAAGGCGAGCTTCTCGCACCGCTACCCGCTCGCCAAGGGCGGCACGCGACACACGGTGGAATCGAACCTCGACGCGCTGCGCCGCCTGGGCCTCTATCCGACGGAGGAAGAAAAGCGGGTCGTGATGGTCCCGGGCGACGAGGCGGTCGCCCGCGTCGACGCGCTCCTCGCCGGGCACGGCATCGAGGCGAAAGGCTTCATCCAGGTGCATCCCACCTCGCGCTGGCTCTTCAAGGCCTGGACGGACGAAGGCAACGCCGAGCTCCTCACGCGCCTGGCGCGGGACGGCCACCGGCTCGTGCTCACGGCGGCGCCCAGTGCGCGCGAAAAGGCCATCGTCGCGCGCATCCTCGAGAGGACGAAGGCGAGCGTCGTGGACCTCTCGGGCGAGCTCTCGCTGCGCGAGATGGCCGCCCTCGCCGCCCGCGCCCGGCTCTTCTTCGGCGTCGATTCGGCGCCCATGCACATCGCCGCGGCCGCCGGCACCCCCGTCGTCGCGCTCTTCGGCCCGAGCGGGGACGTCGAGTGGGGCCCCTGGCGCGTGCCGCACCGCATCGTGACGAGCGCCCATTCCTGCAGGCCCTGCGGCAACGACGGTTGCGGGGGCGGCAAGGTGAGCGAGTGCCTCACGCAACTGCCGGTCGAGCGCGTGCACGCCGCCATCAACGAATTGCTCGCCCAGCCATGAGCGCGGCTCCGCGGGCGCGCCCGGCGCGGGCCGGCCCCCGCGTCGCGCTCGTGAGGAGCCGCTTCGACGCCTTCGGCGGCGCCGAGCGCTTCGTGCAGTCGGCCATCGGGGCGCTGTCGGCCCAGGGCGCCTCCCTCACGCTCGTCACGCGCAACTGGCCCGGCGACGACGGCAGCGCCGTGATCGTGAACCCGTTCTTCGTGGGCAGCCTCTGGCGCGACAAGGGCTTCGCCCGCGCGGTGTGCGAAGCCCTGGCGAAGCGGCCCTTCGACCTCGTGCAGAGCCACGAGCGCATCGCCTGCTGCGACGTGTACCGCGCGGGCGACGGGGTGCACGCGGCGTGGCTCGAGCAGCGTGCGCGCATCCAGTCCGCCCTCGGCCGGTTCGTCACCGCCCGCTCGCCCCATCATCGCTACCTGCTCGCGGCCGAGCGCGAACTCTTCACCTCGCCGCGGCTCAAGGCCGTCATCTGCAACTCGGAAATGGTCCGCGGCGAGATCCGCGAGCGCTTCGCCACGGCCGAGGACAAGCTCGTCCTCATCCGCAACGCCGTCGACTGCACGCGATTCCACCCCGGCCTGCGGGACGAATACCGGGAACCCCTGCGCGGCCAGCTCAAGATCCCGAAGGAAGCGCCGGTGTTCGCCTATGTGGGTTCGGGATTCGAGCGCAAGGGCGTGACCGCCTTCCTGTGCGCGCTCGCGGCGCGCGACGAGCCGGCCTGGGGCATCGTCGCCGGCAAGGACAAGGCCGCCGCGGATTACGGCAGGCTCGCGGTGAAGATCGGCATCGCGAACCGGGTCCGTTTCACCGGCGCCATCTCGGACGTTCGCCCCTTCCTCGCGGCCTCGGACGCGTTCGTGCTGCCGACGCTCTACGACCCGTTCCCCAATGCGGTGCTGGAAGCCATGGCCTGCGGGCTGCCGGTGGTGACCAGCACGACATGCGGCGCCGCGGAGATCATCCGCGACGGCGAGAACGGCTTCGTGCGCGACGCGCTCGACGTGGGCGGCCTGGCGCAGTGCCTGGACAAGCTCGATCCCGCCACGGCCCGGCGGATGGGCGAGGCGGCCCGCGAGTCGGTGCTTCCCCTCACGCCGGAAGCGATGGGGCGCGAATACCTCGCCCTCTACGAGCGGCTCCTCGCGGGGAAGCTGGGATAATGGCGGCATGACCGCACCCGAGCCCGACAGTCGCGCCCTCTACGCGCGGCTCCTCAAGCACGTCTGGCCGTATCGCGCCGCGCTCGGCGGCGCCGTGGCCGCCATGATCGTGGGGGGCCTCGCGGACGCGGCGCTCGTGAAGCTCACGGGCCCGCTCGTGAACGAGCTCTTCGTGAACCGCAACCGCGACCTCATGTTCCTCATCCCGCTGGGGGTGGTGGCCGTGTTCGTGGTGGGCGGCCTCGCGAGCTTCGCCTCCGGCTACCTCACCCAGTGGGTGAGCAACAAGGTCATCCTGGACCTGCGCCACCTCATGTTCGCGAACGTGCTGCGCCTGCCGCCCGCGTTCTTCGACGAGGTGACCACGGCGCGTCTCGTGGCGCGCTTCACCAACGACGTCACCAACATCGCGGCCGCCTCGACGAGCGTGCTCACGGTGCTGGTGCGCGACACGGTGACCATCGTCGCGCTGCTGTCGATCCTGCTGTGGTCCAACTGGCGGCTCACGCTCATCACCTTCGCCGTCATCCCGCCGCTCGCCCTGGCCGTGCGCTACTTCAGCCGGCGCCTGCGCGAGACGAGCCGCGAGAGCCAGAAGGCCATCGGCGGGGTGGCCGAGGTGCTCGACGAGGCCATCACCAACCAGCGCGTGGTGCGCATCTTCGGCGGCCAGGGCTACGAGCGCTCGCGCTTCGAGAAGGCCGCGCAGGCCATCCGCCGCTTCAACATGAAGCAGTCGGCGGCGGCCTCGGCATCGGTGCCCATCACGCAGTTCTTCGTGGCGTGCGCCGTGGCGGCCATCATCTACTTCGCCGCGAGCGAGGCCTTCGCCGGCAAGACGGACGTGGGCAAGTTCATCGAGTTCATCGCCGCCACCGGCATGCTCCTGCAGCCGCTCAAGCGCCTCACGGGCATCAACGAGCACCTGCAGCGGGGCCTGGCGGCCTGCGAGAGCGTCTTCGGCGTGATCGACGAGAAGCCCGAGGACGACCGCGGCACGGTGCGGCTCGACCGGGCGAAGGGCGCGGTGCGCTTCGAGAACGTGTCGCTCACCTACAGGACCGGGAACCGGCCGGCGCTCGACGACGTGTCACTGGACATCCGCCCCGGCGAGACGGTCGCGCTCGTGGGTCCCTCGGGCAGCGGCAAGTCGAGCCTCATCCACCTGCTGCCGCGCTTCTACCACCCGGACGCGGGCCGCATCACGCTCGACGGCCACGACCTGCAGGACCTCGCGCTCGAGAGCCTGCGCGGCCAGATCGCGCTCGTCTCGCAGAACGTCGTCCTCTTCAACGACACGGTGGCCGCCAACATCGCCTACGGGCAGGGCGAGAAGGCCGACGAGGCCGCCATCCGCCGTGCCGCGGAGGCCGCGCACGCGATGGGCTTCATCGCGGAACTGCCGGCGGGCCTCGCGACCGAGATCGGCGAGAACGGCGCCAAGCTTTCCGGCGGCCAGCGCCAGCGCATCGCCATCGCGCGCGCCATCCTCAAGGACGCACCCATCCTGCTGCTCGACGAGGCCACCTCCGCGCTCGACACCGAAAGCGAGCGCGCGGTGCAGGCGGCGCTGGAGGCCCTCATGCAGGGGCGCACGACCATCGTGATCGCCCACCGGCTCTCGACCGTCGAGAAGGCCGACCGCATCGTCGTCCTTTCGCAGGGCCGCATCCACGAGGTGGGGACGCACGCCGAGCTCCTCGCGAAGGGCGGCATGTACGCGGGCCTGCACCGCCTCCAGTTCGCCGGGGCCTAGCGTGGAGCGGCTTCGCATCCTGCACACGGAATCCTCGCTCGGCTGGGGAGGGCAGGAGATCCGCGTGCTCACCGAGGCGCGCGCCCTCGCCCGCCGCGGCCACGCAATGACGATCGCCGCGCCGGCCGAATCGCGCATCTTCGAGGCGACGCGCCGCTACGGCGTCGAGGGCGTGGCGATCCCCATCGGACGCAAGTCCCTGGGTGGCCTCATCGAGATGCGGGCGCTCCTTCGCGACCGCGAGTTCGACGTCGTCAACACGCACAGCTCGACGGACAGCTGGCTCGCGGCGGTGGCGGCCGCCACCCTGCGGCACGCGCCGCCCCTCGTGCGCACGCGGCACATCTCGGCCCCGGTGCCGCGCAATTTCGCCACGCGCTGGCTCTACGCGAGCGCGACCGACCGCATCGTCACCACGGGCGAGAAGCTGCGCCTGCAGGTGATCGCGGAGACGGGCGTGCCGCCGGAGCGCGTGGTCTCCATCCCCACGGGCATCGACCTGGAGCGCTTCCGCACCGGAGACGCGCATTCGGCCCGGCTCGCGGCCGGCCTGCCGGGCGAGGCGTTCGTCGTCGGCATCGTCGCGACGCTGCGCAGCTGGAAGGGCCACCGCTACCTCTTCGAGGCCTTCGCCCGCCGCGAGGACAAGGCGAGCCGCCTCGTCGTGGTGGGCGACGGCCCGCAGCGCGAGGCGCTCGAGCATCTCGCCCGCGAGCTCGCCATCGCCGACCGGGTCGTCTTCGCCGGCAACCGCGAGGACGTGGCGCCCTGGCTTCGCGCTTTCGACGTCTTCTGCCTGCCCTCCTACGCCAACGAAGGCGTGCCGCAGGCGCTCATGCAGGCGATGGCCACGGGCCTTCCCGTCGTGACCACGCCCGTCGGCAGCATCGCGGAGATCGTCGAGGACGGCGTCTCGGGACTGCTGGTACGGCCCGAGAGCGCCGACGCGCTGCGCGACGCGATCGACGCGCTGGCCGCCGACCCCGTCCGCCGCGCCGCGCTCTCGCGCAAGGCCCGCGAGACGGCGCTGGCCCGCTTCGGCGAGGACCGCATGGCCGACGCGATGGAGGACGTCTTCCGCGCGGCGGCGAGGGCGCGCCGTGGGTGAGCGGTTCGCCACGCGCGCGAGCGTCGTCTCGCGCGCGCTGGGCCGGCGGCTCCTCGCGCGCGGGCTTCCCGAGGCGCCGAAGGATCCCAGGCGCATCCTCGTCGCGCACCACCTGCTGCTGGGCGACACGATCATGCTCTCGCCGCTGCTCGCGAAGCTGCGCGCGAATCACCCGGACGCGCGCATCGCGATGACGGTGCCCAAGGCCTTCGCGCCGCTCTATGCCGCGAAACCCTGGGGCGTCGATGCCCTGCCCTTCTCGCCGCGCGAAGCCGCCTCCGCCCGGGCCCTCTTCGACGAAGGCCCGTTCGATCTCGCGGTGGTACCGGGAGACAACCGGCAAGGCTGGCTCGCCGCGGCGATGGGCGCGCGGCATATCGTGGCCCACGCGGGCGACAGGCCGGCTTCCAAGAGCTGGCTGGTCGACGACGAACGCGACTACGGCGGCCCGGGCGCGTGGGGCGACCTCGTCGCGGACCTCGTCGGGGGCCGCGAGCCCGAACCCTTCGCGAAGGGCGACTGGCCCGCGCCGCCCGCGGCGCCCGCGGACCGGCCCCGTTCGCCCTATGCGGTGCTGCACGTGGGCGCGAGCACGGCCCTGAAGCAGTGGGCCCCCGATCGCTGGGCCGCGCTGGCCGACGCGCTCGCGAAGCGCGATCTGGCCGTGGTCTGGAGCGCGGGACGCGGCGAGGAGCCGATCGTCGATCGATGCGATCCGGCGCGCCGCCACGCGAGCGTCGCCGGCCGCCTCGACCTCGCGCAGCTCTGGCACCTGCTCGCCGGCGCCGCGCTGCTCGTCTCGCCGGACACGGGCGTCGCGCACCTGGGCCGCACGACCTTCACGCCCACGGTGACGCTTTTCGGTCCGGGCTCCGCCCTCATCTGCGGGCCGGGGCGCTTCTGGCGCGACACGCCGGGGCGCGCCGTCACCATCGACCCGTTCCCCTGCCGCGACCAGGCGATTCTCTTCCGGCGCGAACTCGCGTGGGTGCGCCGCTGCGGCCGCTCCACGAGCGAGTGCGCCGGGCCGAAGTGCATGGAGGCGATCGGCGTGGACGCCGTGCTCGCCGCGGCCGACGACCTCCTGGCGGCCAGGCCGTGACGGACGCCTTCGCCGACCTGAAGGGCGCGGACCTCGTGCGCTTCCACGACGCGCGCCTCGCCGACCTGCCGCGCCCCGTGAGCGGCGCCGCGCATTTCGCCGAAGGCGTGTGGCGCGCCATCGAGAGGAACCACCGCTTCAACGCGCGGCTGTGGGACGAGGAGGATCTCGCCCGCCGCCCGGACGTGCCCGATGCCGAGATCGCCGCGAACAAGCGCAACATCGACCGCTTCAACCAGGGCCGCAACGATTCGGTCGAGCGCATCGACGAGGCGCTCGCCGCGCGGATCGAAACGCCGGGCAGGGCCGGAGCGCGCCTCCATTCCGAGACGCCCGGGATGATGATCGACCGGCTGTCGATCCTCTCGCTCAAGATCCGGGCGATGGGCGCGCAGGCCTCGCGCGAAGGCGCCACCGCCGATCACCGCGAGGCCTGCGGCGCGAAGCTGCGCCGGCTCGAGGAACAGCGCGAGGACCTGCGCCGCTGCCTCGACGAACTGCTCGCCGACTGCTCGCGCGGCACCGCCTGGTTCAAGGTCTACCGGCAGTTCAAGATGTACAACGATCCGGCGCTCAACCCCCACCTGGCCGGCAAGCCCACGGCCTAGAGCAATTCGCCCAGCCGCGCGAACACCGCCTCGTCGTCGAGCTCGCCCACGGCCCGCGGCGCCTCGAGCCAGCGCGCCTTCGCACCGAGGGGCGCCCAGCGCGACGGCGGCGGCGACACGTCGGCCTGCGCGAAGAGCCCCAGCACCCCGCCCGGGCTCGCCGCCGCGAAGTGCATGAGCCCGCTGTCGGGGAAGATCGAGACGCGCGCGTGCCAGACGAGCCCGAGCGCCGGCCACAGCGGCCCGCGGAAGGGATGCAGCCACGCGGGCGCTTCCGCCAGCACCGGCTTCGCGACCTCGTCGTCGCCGGGATAGGCCGGGTTGTCGCTGCGACCCGGCGTCCACATGAACACGGTGTCGAGATCGTGCTCGCGCTTGAGCCATGCGCTCCAGCGAAGCACCTGGCCCTTGTCCGGCTGCTTCGCGGCGCGGCGCGCGCCCAGCCCGATGATGGCGTAGCGGCCGCTGGCGAGGCCCTGCGCCTCGAGGGACCGCGCGGCCTGCGCGAGCAGCGGCTGCGGCGGCGTGAAGCGGGGCGTGGGCGGCTCCTGCGGGATGCCGATGCCGAGCGGCGCGAGGAGCCCGATCATGCGGTCGCGCTCGTGGCCCGCCCCCGGGGGCGCGAGCGGGTCGCTCACCTTCGGCTCGCCCGGATCCACGTAGGCGATGGTTCGCGCGGCGCCCACCCAGCGTGCCCGCCGCGTGGCGCGCGGCGAGGATTCGCCCTGGGCGGCGATGGCCACGTCGAAACGCTCGAATCGAAGGCGCGCGCCCAGGATGGCCTGCTGCAGCCCGCCCACCACGGAGATGCTGTTGCCCACGCGCGAGCGTCGGTAGACCCACACGCGGTCCACGTGCGGGTTGCCCCCGAGCACCCACGCGTTGTAGTCGCTCGCCAGGACCTCGATGGCCGCGCCGGGAAGACGCTGGCGCAGGACGGCGAGGAGCGGGGTGGTGAGCAGCATGTCCCCCAGCTTGTCGCGCTTCAGGACGAGGATGCGTTGACCCTCGCCGGCGCGATCAGCGCGGGCCATGGGCCCGGGAAGCCGTGGCCAAGGGATATCTCCGGGCGACGGGAACCGGATTCCCGGTGCCGCTGTCGCACGAATATTCCGCATCCCGCCACGAGGGTCGGCGGGGGCCGCCTGATAAAATCATCCGTTCGATCCGTCCAAGGCCGTTCATGATCCTGCGCCCAGCCCTGCGCGCCTTCCTGCCGGGCCTTCTCGTCACCGCGGCGCTCGTCTCGACCGCATCGGCCGATCCGGCGCCCGTCGTGAAGGGCGAAGTCTACCGTGGTTCACCCGAAGCCAAGTCGGCGAGCGCCCTCGCCACGACGCAGGCCGAACGCCCCGCGCGCGTCATCCGGCTCGCCGAGCCGGCGGCCCGCGAATTCGAGCCCCTCGTCAAGCCGGGCCTCGCCCCGAAGGCGCGCGACATCGGCTTCGGCCGGCGGCTGGCGGACCAGGCCCTGGAAGGCGAGAGCACCACGTTCGATTTCCACGCCACGGGCGAAGCGCACGTCGCGAAGCTGCGCATCGTCTCGCCGGGCGCGGCGGCCCTGCGCGTCTCGCTGAAGGTGGGCGCCTCGCGCGCGCCCGTCACGATGCTCGTGACCGGCAGCGGCGACGAATCGCGGGTGCTGGGCCCGGTGGGCCTCGCCGGGCCCCTGGGCGCCAACCCGGAATACTGGACGCCCGTCACCGTGGGCGAGTCGCAGGTGATCGAGATCGTGTCCGCACCCGGCACGGAGCCACCCGTCATCACGGTCGAGCAGGTGTCCCACCTGGTCGCCGGCCCGCAGGACCGCTTCGCCAAGACGGTCTCGGACATCGGCCGATCCGGCTCGTGCAACATCGACATGGCTTGCGTCGCCAACCCCTCGACGGCGCTCCAGCAGGCCGCCAGCGGCGTGGTGCAGATGCTCTTCACCAAGCGCACCGGCGGGACGACCCTGTGCTCGGGCACGCTGCTCAACGACACGGACACCAGCTCGCAGATCCCGTACCTCTACGGCGCCAACCATTGCTTCGAGGCCGATTCGGCCCCCTACAACACGCCCGCGCAGATGCAGCAGGTGGCCAATACCCTCAACACCTACTACTTCTTCGACGCCGTGGCGTGCGGCAGCACGCAGGTGCCCTCGTTCGTGCAGCGCTTCGGCGGCGCCACCTACCTCTACAGCAACCTGTCCCAGGACGTGCTCTTCCTGCGCCTGAACGAGGCGCCGCCCGCGGGCGCCTTCCTCACGGGATGGAACGCGAATCCGATGGACGCGGGCAACGCCGTCACGGTGCTGCACCATCCGCAGGGCGATCTCAAGAAGTTCAGCGCCGGCACGTACTCGGCCAACGAAACCCTGCAGGCGCCGCTCAACGCCTCCACCGGCTTCCAGCGCGTGACCTACAGCCAGGGCACGACGGAAGGCGGCTCGAGCGGCGGCGGCGTCCTCACCTTCGACGGCAGCCAGTACCTGCTGCGCGGCGGGCTCTGGGGCGGCGGGGCCTCCTGCAGCGCGCCCGGGGAGCCGGATTTCTATTCGCGCTTCGACATCGCCTACGCCACGATCAAAAGCTGGCTGCAGCCGTCCACGGGCCCGTCGTTCAACGTGACGGACATGTGGTGGTACCCGTCCGAGAACGGCTGGGGCCTCAACCTCACCCACCACGCGAGCGGCCAGGTCTTCGGCGTCTGGTACACCTACAACGCGCCCAACCGCCCGTACTGGGTCATCCTCTCCGGCGGCCAGTGGGTGAACGGCAACGTGTTCACGGGCAAGCTCTACACCGTGAGCGGGCCGCACTTCGCCCAGCCCACCTTCGACACGACGAAGGTGATCACGCGCGAGGTGGGGGTGATGACGCTCACCTTCAGCGGCGACGGCAACAACGGCTCGTTCACCTGGAGCGTGGACGGCGTCTCGGGCGTGAAGCTGATCAACCGCCAGCCGTTCTAGCGCCGCGTCGCCACCCGGCATAATGAGGGGCATGGCGGCCCCCTCGCTCACCGTCGCGATCGTCACCCACGCGCCCGACATGCACTGGCTGGCGCGCACGCTCGCTTATCTGGCCGAGGCCGCGCACTACGCGCGCGAGCAGGGCACGCTGGGCGACACCCGCCTCGTGATCGTGGACAACGGGCCCGAGGGCCTGGACGACGACCTGGCGCGGCTCGCGGCCGCCGCCCTCGAGCGCGCGCCGGGCGTGACGTTCGAGGTGGCGAGCGGCCAGGGCAACGTGGGCTTCGCGCGCGCCAACAACCTCGCGCTCGAGCGCGGCACGGCAGACCTGCACCTCATCCTGAACCCGGACGTGGAGATGGACACGAACGCGCTCGACGCGGGCCTGCGCTACCTCGCCGCCAACGCGGGCGTGGGCGTCGTCACCCCGGCCGCGCGCCATCCGGACGGCAGGCGTCAGTACCTCGTGAAGGCGATGCCCACGTGGGGCGTGCTCTTCCTGCGCGCCTTCGCGCCGTCGTTCGTGCGTTCGTGGTTCAAGGCGAAACTGGACGCCTACGAGATGCGCGAGCGGGACTGGGAGCGCGGAGCAGTGCCCGGTGGAGATCGCGAGCGGATGCTTCCTGCTGTGCCGCCGCGCCGCGCTCGATGCCGTGAAGGGATTCGATGCGGGGTACTTCCTCTACTTCGAGGATTTCGACCTGACCCTCAGGCTCTCGAAGGTGACGCGCATCGCCTACGTGCCGGCCGTGAGGATCGTGCATCACGGCGGCCGCGCGGGGTCGAAGGGCCTGCGGCACATGGCGCTTTTCGTGCGGTCCGCCTCCCGGTTCTTCCGCGCGCACCCCGGCTGATCCCACCGGCACGCTGACGCCGCCCCCAGGGTCGGCCGCCTCGACAAAATCCCCCTTCGCGCCGACGCGATTCTCGCGGGTCCGGCCGCACCCGCGCGCCTAGCATCGGGCCATGTCGAATCACCCCCGAACGCAGGGCGCCGAGGAATCCCCATGAAGGAACTGGACTGCAACGAAGTGAACGCCATCGCAGGCGGGCGACCGCCCGGCGCCTCGCTGGACGAGATCCTCTATCGCGCTCCCGCCGAGCCGCTGCGCGACCCCGTGGAGCATGCCCGCCGGCTCGAGGAAACCTGCCCGGCCGACTGAATCGTGGCGACATCGCCACCCTCGCGAATCGGTCCGGTCGCTGCCGTCCTCGCGCTCTTCCTCCGCGACCCGCACAGGAGACATCATGAAGGAACTCGAGTACAAGGACGCCCCCGACATCGGTGGCGGCATCATTCCCGGCCCGGACGGCGGTTGCCCCCCGGACCTGGGCTACCCGAACTGGCCGCTCGCGCCGGATCCGTTTCCGGAGATCGACCACAGCCCGATGCCCTCCGATCCCGAAGTGCGCTGAGGAGACGACCATGAACGAACAGAACGTACCGAACGCGAACGACGCGAAGCTCGCGACGTCCTCCGAACTCGACGCGGCCCAGGTTGCCGAGATCGGCGGCGGCGGCGCGGAGAACTGCGCGGTAACCGTGCAGATCAGCGGCGATGGCATCACCGGCACCTTCAGCGCCGGCAGCGTGGGCGAAGCGCTGATCGCCGCTTACGAAGGCATGGTCGACGCGACGTCCCACGTCATCGGCCGCGTGCTCGGCCCGTAGCGGAACCCCCAGCCCCGGGGCGGGCCATGAGCCCGCCCCCAAACCCTCACGCGCCCCCCATGCCACAACCCGCCGAAGTCCCTGCACCGATGGCTGCTTCGCCCGTGAATCCTCTCCACGTGCTCCTGCTTTTCGGCATGGCGTACGGTGCTTGCGCGGTGGCTTCGCCGCTTCTTTGCCACTGGATCGGCTTCGGAGAGACGCTGCGGGACCGGGAGCTTGTGAACGGGACCCTTTGGTCGCTGATCCTAGCCGCGCTGGTCGCGACATTGCGGCCGCTGCGCGAAAGCGTCTCCACCTGGTTTCGCACGCCGGTTTCTCCCGTACGTTTTGTCGACGTGGCGATCGCCGCCCTCCTGATCACCACATTCACCCTCGGCGTGCACCGGATCCTGGTCGTCATGCCCATGGTGCATTCGAATGCGGAGTACTACGACTTCTGGAGAATTGCGAGCGCCTACGCGCCGGCCACCTATGCCGACTATGCGGTGATTGCACTGGTCACGCTCGTGGTGGCGCCCCCGCATGAGGAGGTCGTCTTTCGCGGCATCGTGCTCAACTCGATTCGTGCGAGTCGGTCCCTTTTCCTGGCGATCGCAGCATCCTCCTTGCTATTCGGTGCCATGCATGGACGCAGTGTCCTCGCTACCGCCTTTGCCGGGCTCATCCTCGCCTTCGTCTACCTGCGCTACGGGTCCCTCTGGCCCGCGATACTCGTGCATTCGCTGGCGAATGTTCTCGTGTTCCCCACGGGCATCGCCCAATTCACGCAACTCAAGACCCGCGCCCAGGCCCAGAGCTACGAGGGCTGGTTCTTCGAGTTCCTGTTCGCCGCGCTCTTCATTCCCCTCGCCCTCGCGTTCTGGCGCCGCTTCCGGCCGACCTGAAGCCCGGCGTACCCCATGGGAGATTCGATCTTTCGGCGCGAGGTCGTCGATGAACGCGAACGCGCCTCGATGGGCCGCATCGTCCTCGTCCGCCCCCTCTCGTTCACGTTTCTCACGACCCTCGCCACGGCCACGGGCCTGCTCGCCCTCGCCTTCCTGGGCCTCGCCGAGTACGCGAAGAAGGCTTCCGTCCCCGGCACGCTGGCGCCGGCCGCCGGTGCCATCCGGGTCGTCGCCCCGCAGGCCGGGACGCTTCACGGCCGGCGGCTCCGGGAAGGCGAGCGCGTGCAGGCCGGCGAGGAACTCTTCCGGCTCGCGGACGGCCGCACCACCGCGGAAGGCATGCCGCTCGGCAGCGCCCTCGACGCCTTGTCCGCCGGACGCGCGCTCGAGCTCGACCGGCAGCGCCGCGCCACGCAGGCCGGCGCCCGCGCGGAGATCCTCGCGCTCGAACGGCGGCTCGGCCAGCTGGATGCCGAACGGGACGAGCAGCAGCAGGAACTCGCGCGGCTGGGGGAGCGCCGCAAGCTCGTGGCCGAACGCGCCCATCGCCTCGCGACGCTCGAAGCCCGCGGCTTCGTGTCGACGGCCCAGCGCCAGCAGGCCGAGGAGGAGGCGCTGGAGCACGAATCCCGCCTCGGGGGAGCGAGGCGCGCGCGCCTCGCGATCGAGCGCGAGATGGCGGCCACGCGAAGCGCGGTCGACGAGGCCCGCGCGCGCCACCGGTCGCAGCTGGCGGTCATAGACGGCCAGGTCGCCGCGCTGGAGCAATCGCGGCTCGAACGCTCGGTGCAATCCGACTCGCGGGTGGAAGCGCCGGCCAGCGGCGTCGTCACGGCGGTGCTCGTCGAACCGGGACAGCCCGTCGCGGGGGGCACGCCGCTGCTCACCGTGCTGCCCGAAGGCTCGCCTCTCGAGGCCCACTTGCACGCGCCCTCGCGGGCCATCGGTTTCGTGCGTGCCGGGCAGGAGGTGCGCCTTCGCTACCCCGCCTTTCCGTTCCAGAAGTTCGGCAGCCACCGCGGCCGGGTCGTGTCGGTCTCGCGCAGCGCGCACGCGCCGGGCGAGCTGGGTTACGCGCCGCCGGACGGCTCGCGCGAGCCGCTCTACCGGATCAAGGTGGCCCTCGATTCGCAGGACGTCATCGCCTACGGCCGGCCCGAGCCCCTGCAGGCCGGCATGCAGGTCGAGGCCGACGTGCTCCTGGACCGGCGCACGCTCATCGAGTGGCTCTTCGATCCGCTGGTGAGCCTCGCCGGGAGGCAATGAGTGGACGCGCTGGCCGGTCTCGACTTCAGGGGCGATAGGCGGCTGCCCCTCTTCCTGCAGACGGAGGCGGCGGAGTGCGGCCTCGCGAGCCTCGCCATGATCGCGAGCTTCCACGGCCATCGCGTCGATCTCGCGGGGCTCAGGCGGCGCTTCACGCTGTCGGTGAAGGGCGCGACGCTCGCCTACCTGATGCAGGCCGCGGGCAAGCTCCAGCTCGCCACGCGGCCGCTTCGACTCGAGCTGGACGAGGTACCCCAGCTCGTCACGCCCTGCATCCTGCACTGGGATCTCAACCACTTCGTGGTGCTCAAGAGCGCCACGGCGCGCGAGGCCGTGATCCACGATCCGGCCGGCGGGCTTCGCCGCCTGCCGATGGCGGAGCTCTCGAAGCACTTCACGGGAATCGCGCTGGAACTCACGCCCGCGCCCGGCTTCCGGCCCATCGACGAGCGGCGCCGCGTGAAGCTCGCGGACCTCACCGGCCGCATCTCCGGCCTGGGCCGGTCGCTCTCCCAGGTGCTCCTGCTCGCCCTGGTGCTCCAGGCGATCGCCGTCGTGTCCCCTTTCTACCTGCAGTGGGTGGTGGACGGCGCGGTGGTCTCGGAGGATCGCGACCTGCTCGCCGTCCTCGGCCTGGGGTTCCTGCTCCTCGCGACGCTGCAGGTGGGCGTCTCGGCGCTGCGATCCTGGGTCGTGCTCTACCTGGGGACGACGCTCAACCTCCAGTGGCTCGCCAACGTCTTCTCGCACCTGCTTCGGCTGCCGGTGTCGTGGTTCGAGAAACGGCACCTGGGCGACGTCGTCTCGCGCTTCGGGGCGGTCGGCACGATCCAGCGCACCCTCACCTCGAGCTTCGTCGAGGCGCTCATCGACGGCTTCATGGCCGTCGCGACGCTCGCGATGATGGCCGCCTACAGCCCGAAGCTCACCGCGATCGCCCTCGCCGCCGTGGCGGCCTACGCGCTGCTGCGCACGCTCTACTACGCGCCCCTGCGGCGGGCGACCGAGGAGCACATCGTCCACGCCGCGCGCCAGCAGAGCCATTTCCTCGAGACGGTGCGGGGCGTCCAGTCGATCAAGCTCTTCGGGCGGCAGGAGGAGCGCCGCGCCCGGTGGCTGAACCTCGTGGTCGATTCGGTCAACAAGGACGTGGCCGTGCAGAAGCTCACGCTGGGCTTTCGCTCCGCCAACGGCCTCGTCTTCGGCGCCGAGCGCGTGGCCGTGGTGTGGGTCGGCGCGCTCGCGGTGCTCGACACGGCGTTCTCGATCGGCATGCTGTTCGCGTTCATGGCCTACAAGGAGCAGTTCTCGGCGCGCGTCGCGGGGCTCATCGACAAGGCGATCGAGCTGCGGATGCTGCAGCTGCAGGCCGAGCGGCTCGCCGACATCGTGCTCACGCCGCCCGAGGAGGAACCGGCCACGGCGGCGCCCCCGGTGGCGCAGGCCTCGATCGAGGTTCGAAACCTCGCCTTCCGCTACGCCGACAACGAGCCCTTCGTGCTGCGCGATTGCTCCTTTCGCATCGAGCCGGGCGAATCCGTCGCCATCGTGGGCGCCTCGGGCGGCGGCAAGACCACGCTCGTGAAGATCATGCTGGGCCTTCTGCAGCCGACCGACGGGCAGGTGCTGGTGGGCGGCGTGGACCTGCAGAAGCTCGGCGTCGACGCCTACCGCCGCCTCGTGGGCACCGTGATGCAGGAGGACCCGCTCTTCGCCGGCTCCATCGCCGACAACGTGAGCTTCTTCGACCCGGACCCCCGGCAGGAGGCGATCGAGCGCTGCACGCGCCTCGCCGCCGTGCACGACGACATCGCCGCGATGCCCATGGGCTACCACACGCTCATCGGCGACATGGGCGCCGCGCTCTCCGGCGGGCAGCGCCAGCGCATCCTCCTCGCGCGCGCCCTCTACAAGCAGCCCCGCATCCTGTTCCTGGACGAGGCGACCAGCGCCCTCGACGTGCAGCGCGAGCGGCAGGTGAACGAGGCGATCCGCGGCCTCTCCCTCACCCGCATCCTCATCGCGCACCGGCCGGAGACGATCGCCTCGGCGGAGCGGGTCATCGTGCTCGCCAACGGGCAGGTCGCGCAGGACCTGAAGCGGGTCGCGTGAGCGCCCCCCGTATAATCCGCGCTCGGGGGAATTCCCCCTTCCGGGGCCCATCGAATGACCTCCTCCTGGATGCTCGTCTCCGGCTTCTTCTTCGCCGCCGCGGGCGTCTTCGTGAAGCTGGGCTCGCAGTGGTACGACGCGGCCGAGCTCGCCTTCTACCGCTCGCTCTTCTCCTTCTTCGCGGTGGCGGCGGTGGTCATCGCGCGCGGCGGCGGCGGCCAGCTCTGGCCGGGGCCTTCCATCGGCATGCACGTGATCCGGGGCACCATGGGCGCCGTGGGGCTGCTGGGCTACTTCCACGCCATGGCGAAGCTCCCGCTCGCCACCGCGCAGACGCTCAACTACACCTCGCCCCTCTTCCTGGCCATCGCCACGACGCTCGTGATGGGCGAGCGCTTCTCGAAGCTCCTCATCGCCGCCGTGCTGCTGGGCTTCGGCGGCATCGCCATCCTGCTGCAGCCCTCCTTCGCCTCGGGGCAGGAGGCGCCCGCGCTCATCGGGCTTTTCTCCGGCGCCTTCGCCTCCTGGGCCTACCTCGCCGTGCGCTCGCTCGGCCGCGCGGGCGAGCCCGACTGGCGCATCGTGCTGTGGTTCGGCATCGTGGCCACGGTGCTGTGCGCCGCGTTCCAGCTGGCCACCTCGACTTTCCATCCGATTCGCTGGGACAATGCGTGGCCCATCATCGGGGTCGGCGTCACGGGCACCCTCGCGCAGTTCGCGATGACGCGCGCCTACTCCGCGGGCAACACGCTGGTGTCGGGGGCGCTGTCGTATTCGACGATCGTGTACGCCACGCTCTTCACCATCGTCATCTGGGACGAGACGCTCTCGCCCCTCGCGTGGGCGGGCATGGTGATCATCGTGGCGAGCGGGCTCCTCGCCCTGTACGCCGAGAAGAAGGAAGACCAGAAGGAGGCCGGATTTGAAAGCTGAACTGCTCGTATCGACGCAGGACCTCGCCGCGCACCTGGGCGACCCCGAGTGGGTCGTCTTCGACGTGCGCCACGACCTGGGCGATGTCGCCCGCGGCCGACGCGATTACCAGGCGGGCCACGTTCCCGGCGCCTACTTCCTGCACCTGGACGAGGACCTCTCCGGAAAAACCACGGGCTCCAACGGCCGCCATCCGCTGCCGGACATCGCCGCTTTCGCGGCCAAGGTCTCGAAGTGCGGCGTCGCGCCGGGCCGGCAGGTGGTGGTGTACGACGACGCAGGCGCCTCCGTCGCGGGACGCCTGTGGTGGATGCTCCAATGGCTGGGCCACGAGCGCGTCGCCATCCTCGACGGCGGATTCCGCGCCTGGGTGAAGGAGGGCCTGCCCACGGACGCACTCGTTCCCGCCCCGCGCGAGGGCCGCTTCGAGCCCCGGCCGATGCTGGGCGCCATCGCGGACATCCACTACGTCGCGGCCTTCCGCAGCAGCCCCACCGTGCGGGTCGTCGATGCGCGTCCGGCGGAACGCTTCAGCGGCGCCGCGGAAACCATCGACCCGGTGGGCGGCCACATCCCGGGGGCGATCAACCGGTTCTGGCGGGACAACCTCCAGCCGGACGGGCGGTTCAAGCCGGGCCCGGCCCTCAAGCAGGAATTCCTCGCGCTGCTGGGCGATGCCACGCCGTCGCTCACCGTTCACCAGTGCGGCTCGGGCGTCACGGCCTGCCACAACCTCTTCGCCATGGAGCTCGCCGGCCTCCCGGGCTCGCGCCTCTACCCGGGCTCGTGGAGCGAGTGGTGCGCGGACGAGACCCGACCGGTGGCCCAAGGGTCGTGAAGGCCCGCGCCCTCGCCCTCGCCATGGTCTTCGGCGCCTCGCTTCCCCTTTCCGCCGACGGACAGTCGGTGCTGCCGCCGCCCGCGATGAAGGCGGATGGCATCGAGCCCGTGCCGGTGGAGGTCGCGAAAGCGATCGGGCCGTACACGGATTTCCGCATCACGACGGTGCTCGGCTGGCGCGCGAACGCGCGCGAGCTGCTGGTGCTGCAGCGCCTCACGGAGACGGACCAGGTGCAGCGCGTGATGGAGCCGGGATTGCCCGCGGCGCCGCTCACGCGCTTCCCGGACCTCGTCTCGAAAGCCGATTGGCAGCCGGGCAAGGCGGCGGCGCTGCTCTATTCGCGCGCCACGGGCGGCGACGAAGTGGACCGCCTCTTCCGCCTCGATCCGCAGTCCGGCGAATCCGTGGCCGTGAGCCCCGAGGGCGTACGAGTCGCCGCGTGGTCCTGGAACCCGAAGGGCGACCGCGTGGCCTACACGACCGTGCCCGTGGGCCGCGGCGGCATGGCGGGCGAGGTCGCGACGACGCTGCACGTGGCGGACCCGATGGCGCCCGGCAAGGCCGTCGCCGTCGCCTCGCTCAAGGGCGGCTCGTGGGATGGCCTTCGCTTCTCGCCGGATGGCAAGCGCCTCGCGATCGTCGAGCACCGGGCCACGAGCGACACCGCCGTCTGGATCGTCGAGCTGGCCACCGGCAAGGGCCGGCGGGTGACGCCCGGGCGCAAGGGCGAGAGCGTCCGTTACGACTTCCCGCAGTTCGCGCCCGACGGCAAGGGCCTCTTCGCGCTGAGCGACCGCGGCTCGGATTTCCGGCGCGTCGTCCACATCGACATCGCCTCGGGGCGCGAGAAGCCGCTCGTCACCAACCTCAAGTTCGACGTGGAGGCCCTCGCCGTCTCCGCCAAGGCCGGGCGCATCGCGTTCGTGACCAACGAGGAAGGCGGCTCGCACGTGATGCGCTTCTTCGACATCGCCACGCGCAAGGAACTGCCGCGTCCCGCGCTTCGCCCTGGCGTCATCACGGCGCTCCAGTGGCGCGAGGACGGCGTCGAGATCGCGTTCACGCACGCCTCCGCCCGCTCGCCGGGCGACGCCTTCTCTTACGACGTGGTGGCGCACCGCGTCACGCGCTGGACCAACGGCAACAGCCCGGCGGTGAACACGAGCGAATTCCCCGAGCCGCGTCTCGTCCGCTGGAAGAGCTTCGACGGCCGCGAGATCACCGGGCACTACTACCATCCGCCCGGCCGGTTCGCGGGCGTGCGGCCGGCCATCGTGGTGGTGCACGGCGGGCCGGAGTCGCAGGCCACCGCGGGCTACATCGCGCGGTACAACTATTTCCTGAACGAGCTGGGCATCGCGATCATCCTGCCGAACGTGCGCGGCTCCACGGGCTTCGGCAAGGCCTTCCAGCGGCTCGACGACCAACGCAGGCGCGAGGACGCCGTGAAGGACCTGGGCGCCCTCCTCGAATGGATCGGCGCGCAACCCGGCCTCGACGCCGGCCGCGTGATGGTGATGGGCGGAAGCTACGGCGGCTACATGACGCTCGCGGCCGCCGTGCACTACGCCGACCGCCTCGCGGGCACCGTGAGCACCGTGGGCATCTCCAACTTCGTCACCTTCCTCGAGAACACCGAGGCCTATCGCCGCGACCACCGCCGGGCCGAGTATGGCGACGAGCGCGATCCGGCGATGCGCGCCTTCCTCGAATCCATCTCGCCCCTCTCGCACGTGGACCGCATGGCGAAGCCGATGCTCATCATCCAGGGAAAGCGCGATCCCCGCGTGCCCTGGACGGAATCGGAGCAGATGGTGGCCGCGCTCAAGGCCAAGGGACGGCAGGTCGGTTACCTGCTCGCCGAGGACGAGGGGCACGGGTTCAAGAAGAAGGGGAATGCGGATTTCGCGTTCCTCGCCACCGTGGCGTTCGTGCAGAAGCACCTGCTCGCGTCGAAGCCGTAAGGCGGCGGCTACTTCAGGTTCTCGGCGAAGAACTTCTCCAGCCGCGTGTAGAAGTCGATGACGTTGGCGTCCTTGTTGAACCCGTGGCCTTCGCCCGGGTAGACGACGTACTCGACCTTCTTGCCCGCGGCGACGAGCGCGTCGTTGAAGCGGTTTCCGTGGACGATGGGCACGCGGCGGTCGTCGGAGCCCATGGCGAGGAGGATGGGCGCCTTCACCTTCGAGACGTCCCGCGCGGGCGAGTTCTTCTCCAGCATCGCGCGGTCCTTGTCGGGATCGCCGATCATCTTGCGCGCGTCGGTGCGAAGGTACTCCGCCGGCAGATCGGATTCGGCGGCCGTCAGAAGCAGGATCAGGTCCGTCACCGCGACGAAGGGCGAGGCGCAGCGCCAGAGGTCCGGGTCGCGCACGGCACCCATCGCCGAAGCGTAGCCGCCGTAGCTGCCGCCGTGGATGCACATGCGGCTTCGGTCGACGATTCCCTCCTTCACCAGGTGCAGTGCACCGTCGTTGATGTCGTCCTGCATAGACTGGCCCCATTTGCGCAGGCCGCTCCGGAAATGCTTCGCCCCGAAGCCGGTGGAATGGCGCGGCTCCGGCTCGAGGACGGCGTAGCCGCGCGAGGCGAAGAACTGGGCTTCCGGCCACCGCCCCCAGGAGACGCCGGAGTAGCCTCGCGACTGCGGTCCGCCGTGCACGTTCACGATGAGGGGCAGGTTCCTGCCGCTCGAACCGGCGGGAATCGTGAGCCAGGCGGGAATCTCCAGGCCGTCGCGCGCCTTGTAGGTGATGAAGCGGCGCTCCGCCATGAGCGACGGGTCGAGCCACTGCGCGTCTTCGCCGATCGGCTCGATGCGAGGGCTTGGCGCGGTCCAGCAGGTGGTACATCCCCGGATCGCGGTCGGAGTAGGCGTAGACGAGCGCATCTTTCCGCCGTTTCGCGGAATGCCGATCCATTGACCGTCTTCGGGAACGTGGCGTCGATCTGGCGCTGGAGCTTGTCCATGGCCGGATCGAACCAGTAGGTCGACGGCATTTCGGGGTTGTAGGAATGCACCGAGCAGCTTCTTCTCGGCAGCGCTGAAGATGAGCCCGCCACGCACGTCGATCATCCTGTGGCCGAACACGAGTTCGCCGAACTCGCGAGTCTTCGTGTCGTACTTGAAGAGGGCCATCTTGTCCCTTCCGCCCCGGTTGGAGGCGACGTAAAGGGTGCGGTTGTCGTAGTCGAAGGCGATGGGCGTGGTCATCTCTCCCATCGGCTGGCCGGAGAGCGACTCGTACTCCCACAGCTTCTCCCACGGGGCGGCCGCGGTTTCGCGATACCACACGACATTCTTCTGGAAGCTATCCGGATCGGACCGGCGGTCGAATTGAGGCGACGTGACCGCCAGGCGAGGCACCTGCTTGCGGTCGAGGACCCAGCGGCCCACCTCGCCGGGCGAATCGAACGTGAGGTGCGTCGTGCGGCCGGTGATCGAGTTGAACCGGTAGAGATCCTCGGAATACCGGGTGCGAAGGTTGATCGAGGCGATGAATTCGACCGAGTTGTCCTCCGGGAGATACACCGGGTCGATGAACACGATCTTGCCGTTCATCCGGTTGAAATCGCGGATGTCCTTTCCATCGTGGTCGATGCAGTAGAAGCCGCGGTAGCGGAAGCGTCCTGTCACCTCCTGGCCGTCCGCAACCCGAAGGCACAGGCGGTCGTCGTTCACCCAGAAGAAGCCGACGACGTCGAATCCTCGAAGCTCGTGATGATGTTCCGCGCGCGCTTGGCCACGTCGATCACGACGAGATTGTCGCGGCCCGGCGAGCGGCGCAGAGAGCGGCGAGGCGCCCGCCGCCGGGCGAGAGGGACATCTGCGTGTGGCTCCGCGCGCTTGAAGAACGTCTCGACGGGG
>JADJMI010000002.1 GCA_016709665.1 Betaproteobacteria bacterium
AAGAACTGGAGGTCTCGAAGGGAGTTCATTGTCAAAGAAACGGATGGAGCCGCAACGGCCGGCCGATGGATCCCGTCGGCTCCGGACGCCAGACTGCCGAGTCGGACCCGATTCCCTATCTCACCACGAAAGGCGTCGCGGTCCAGAATCGATCGCCATCCTGACCGGAGGAACCGACCATGAATGCACCCCGACTCACCTACGACTCGGTCGTCGTCGGCCGTCTCGGGGGTTCCGCTGCGCCGCAAGGTGGTCTCGCGGGTCGGGTTCTTCGACCACTGGCCGATCATCCTGATCGACCTGCACACCAAGGAAGGGTGGTCGGGCGCAGCTATCTCGAGCCATACCTGGAGAAGTCGGCGCTACATAGTTCCGGCCGTGCAGGATCGTCGAAAGCCGGAAGGCCCTGAGGCGATCGTTCCGTCGCGGATTTGGAGCCGGCCGCAAGTCGCTCAACCTGATCGGCTACGAGGGCGTCGCGATGATCGCCAACGCCGGTATCGACATGGCCGCGTGGGACGCTCTCGCCAAGGCGGCCGGCATGCCGCTCGCCGTGCTGCTCGGCGGCTCGGTCGGCCCGGTTCCGGCCTACAACAGCAACGGCCTGTGGCTGACCGACCCGGCCACGCTGGCCGCGGAGGCTGCGGAACTCGTCGCCGAAGGGGGATTCACCGGACTCAAGCTGCGCCTGGGCCGCGACAAGCTGGCCGACGACCTGGAAGCGCTCCGCCAGGTGCGCGGCGGCGCCGGCGACGACATCAAGCTCATGGTGGATTTCAACCAGGGCCTCACCCTGGGCGACGCGATCCATCGCTGCCACGCACTCGACCACTGGGGCCTGTATTGGTTCGAGGAGCCGACGACCTACAACAACCTCGAGGGATACGCCCGACTCGCCCGCGATCTCAGGACGCCGCTGCAGCTGGGCGAGAATTTCTACGGCCCGCGCGAACTGTACCGGGCGCTCCAGCTGGGTGCCGGCGATTACGTCATGCCCGACATGATGAGGATCGGCGGCGTGACCGGATGGCTGCGATCCGTCGGCATCGCAGCGGCGGCCGGCGTCGAAGTGTCGACCCACCTGTACCCCGAGGTTTCCGCCCACTTGATGCGCGTGACGGAAACGGCGCACTGGCTGGAGTGGCAGGATTGGGCGGACCCCATCCTCCGGGAGCCGTTCGTCGTGAAGGACAGCCAGATCCGGGTTCCCGAACGACCGGGCATCGGGATCGAGTGGGACGAAGCGGCCGTGAAGCGGTTCGCGATCGGGTGAGGGAGCCGCCTGGCCGGGTCCATCGCGGCACGGGAAATCGGTAACATCGGGGCTCGATCCGCCCGGAAGACCGACGATGTCCCTCTACTCGCAGGACAACACCCTCCCCGCCTCCATCATCCTCGCCGTCGGCATCGCGCTGGGCCTCGCAGGCGGCGGCTGGCTCATCGGCCAGGGCCCTGGGGCGCTTCAAGGGCGATTCCCGCGCCGTCACGGTGAAGGGCCTCGTCGAACGCGAGGTGAAGAGCGACCAGGCCGTCTGGACGCTCAACCTGCGCCGCGCGAGCGACACGCTGGCCGACGCGCAGCAGAAAATCACCGCCGACCGCGACGCCGTGCTCGCGTTCCTCAAGAAGCAGGGCTTTGCCGATGCCGAGATCGAGCGCCAGCCCACCAAGACGCTCGACAAGCTGGCCCGCGACTTCAACCAGGCCCAGGGCGAACGCTTCCGCTACGTTGTCACCACGTCCGTCGAGGTGACCACGAACAAGGTCGATCTCGTGCGCTCCGCCACGGGCGCCACGGAGGAACTGCTCAAGGCCGGCGTCATCCTGGACAGCGAGAACCAGACGGGTCGCGCCAACCCGCGCTTCGTGGTCACCAAGTTCAACGACCTGCGGCCCGAGCTCCTCGCCGCGGCCACGAAGAACGCGCGCTCCATCGCCGAGCAGTTCGCGGCGGATTCGGGCGCGAAGGTGGGCGGCATCCGCTCCGCGAACCAGGGTTCGATCCAGATCTACGGCACCGACGGCAACGACGAATCGGCGCCCTTCTCCCCCACGAGCACGCCCGCCAAGAAGATCCGCGTGGTGAGCACGTTCGAGTTCGAGCTGAAATGAACCTCGCGAGCCTGGAGACGCCGCGCCTCGTGCTGGACGCGGCGAAGATGGACGCCAACGTCGCGCGACTGAAGTCCCGCATGGCGGCGCTCGGCGTGGGCCTGCGCCCGCACGTGAAGACCTGCAAGTCCATCGAGGCGGCGCGCGGCCTCATGGATTCGCCCGCCGGCCCCATCACCGTCTCCACGCTCAAGGAGGCGGAGCAGTTCTTCGCCCACGGCGTCACGGACATCTTCTACGCGGTGGGCATCGCGCCGGGCAAGCTCGACCATGTCGTCGCGCTTGAGGAGCAAGGGCTGCGACCTGAAGGTGGTCGTGGACAGCGTCGAGGCGGCCGAGGCCGTGGCCGCGAAGGGCGCGGGCATCCCCACCCTCATTGAGATCGACTGCGACGGCCACCGCGCCGGCGTGAAGCCGGGCGCGCCGGTTCTCGTCGACATCGCGCGGGCGCTCGCCCGCGGGGCCGAACCGCGCGGCGTGATGACGCATGCGGGCGACTCCTACAACTGCCGCGGCCTGGATGCGATCCGCGCCATGGCCGAGCAGGAGCGCCGCGCGGTCGTGGAAAGCGCCGCCGTGCTGCGGTCCGCCGGCTTCGCGGCCCCGGTGGTGAGCGTCGGCTCCACGCCCACCGCGATGTTCGCGCAGAACCTCGAAGGCGTCACGGAAGTTCGCGCCGGCGTCTTCGTCTTCATGGACCTTGTGATGGCGGGCCTGGGCGTTTGCGCCGTGGACGACATCGCGCTGTCGGTCCTCGCCACCGTGATCGGCCACCAGAAGGAGAAGGGCTGGATCATCACCGACGGCGGCTGGATGGCGATGTCGCGCGACCGCGGCACCGCGAAGCAGTCCGTCGACCAGGGCTACGGCCTCGTGTGCGACGAGAGCGGCCGGCCGCTGGACGACCTGATCGTGTCCGACGCCAACCAGGAGCACGGCATCGTCTCGCGCCGCGGCGGCGGGCCGGTCGATTTCGCGAAGTATCCCGTCGGCACGCGCCTGCGCATCCTGCCCAATCACGCCTGCGCCACGGGCGCCCAGTTCGACGCCTACCAGGTCGTGCGGGGCGACACCGACATCCTCGAACAATGGCCGCGCTTCAGCGGCTGGTAGTCCTCCGGAGAAACCCATGAGCGCCATCCGCACCGTCAACGCCGAGGGCATCGCCCCGCCGGCCGGCCACTATTCCCACGCCACCCTCCACAACGGCGTCGCCTACGTCGCGGGCCTGCTGCCGCACGTGCCGGGGCAAGCCGCGCAAGCCCGGCACCATCGAGGAGCAGGTGCGGCAGGTGCTCGCCAACCTCGATACCGTGTTGAAGTCCGTCGGCTCCGATCGCTCCCGCGTGCTGCGCGTGACGGCGTTCGTCTCCGACGTGTCGCACTGGCCCACGGTGAACCGCGTGTGGGCCGAGTTCTTCGGCGACCACAAGCCGGCCCGATGCGTCGTCCCCGTGAACGAGCTGCACTACGGGTACGCCATCGAGATCGAGACCACGGCCGCCTGCGACTGACGCCATGGACCACCCGATCGACGCCCTCGTCGCGAAGCGCGCCGACTCGCTCGTGGCCACGCTGCTCGACTCCGTCCGCATTCCCTCCGTGAGCCTCACCGGCGAGGGCATCGCCGAGGCGGTCGCGTTCCTGCGCGCGAAGCTGCTCGCCTGGGGCTTCGACGTGGAGGTGCACGAGACGGCGAGCCAGCCCATCGTCTACGCCGAGATCGGCCCGAAGGACGCCGCGTTCACCTGGCTCACCTACGGCCACTACGACGTATACCCCGCCGACGCGAAGCTGGAGGGCTGGAAGACGAGCCCGTTCGAGCCCGTCATCGAAGGCGACCGCATCTGGGGTCGCGGTGCGGGCGACAACAAGGGGCAGCACCTCGCGATCCTTCACGCCATCGCCCTCTACCGGGAGATGCACGGCGAGCTTCCGATCCGCATCAAGGTGATCCTCGAGGGCGACGAGGAGACGGGCAGCCGGCCGCTCCCGGAGTTCGTCGAGAAGCACCGGAGCCGGCTCGCGGCCGACCTCGTGGTGTACTCCGACGGCCCGATGTATCCCAACGACCAGCCGGCGCTGCTCATGGGCGTGCGCGGCAACCTGGGCGTCGAGTTCCACGCCACGGGCGCGAAGCGCAACCTCCACTCCGGCGCCTATGGCGGCGTGGCGCCCAATCCCACGCTCGAGCTCATCCACCTGCTCGCGGAAATGGTGGACCGCGACGGGAAGATGCTCGTTCCGGGCGCGGGCTACGCGGAAGTGACCATCACGCCGTCGGAAGCCGAGGCGGTGAAGCGCATCCCGCTGGATCTCGCGGGCGTGGAGGCAAGCATCGGCGTGAAGCCCACGGTGACGGACCCCGCCACCTTCCACGAGCGCCTGATGCTGCGGCCCGCCTTCAATGTCTCGGGCTTCGCTTCCGGCTACACGGGCAGCGGGCAGAAGACGATCATCTTCAAGGAAGCGCTCGCCAAGGCGGACATCCGCCTCGTGGGCGGGCAGGATCCGGCGGCCGTGTTCGCGGCCATCCGGAAGTTCGCGGCGGACCGCGGCTACGCGGGCATCGAGATCCGGGAACTCAAGGGCACGCCGCCTTCGCGTACCTCGCTCGACAACCCGTACGTGCCGATGGTGAAGCAGGCGGTCGCCGACGGCTTCGGCCGCGAACCGCTGGTGGTGCCCTCCCTCGGCGGCACGACGCCCGACTTCGTCTTCACGAAGCTGCTGGGGCTTCCCTCGATCGTGGTGCCGCTCGCCCCCTACGATGAAAACAACCACGCGCCCAACGAATCCACGAAGGTCTCGCTCTACCTCGCCGGCATCCGTTCGGGCATGCGCCTCATCGAGGCGATGGGCAAGCGTGCGTAGCGCCGCCCTCCTCCTGCTGCTGGCCGCGCCACTCGCCCAGGCCAAGGCGCCCGCCGAATCGTTCTGCACCCCGCAGGAGGACGTGATCTTCGCCTGCCGAACGGGCGCGAAGCTCGTCTCGATCTGCGCGTCGAAGGACGCTTCGCCGACGAAAGGCAGCGTCCAGTACCGGTTCGGCAAGCCCGATCCGAAGGCGCCGCTCGAGCTCAAGCTGCCCGAGACGCCGACCCTGCCCCCCAAGGCGGCCACGGGAACGAACGTGCCCTTCGCCGGCGGGGGCGGCACCTGGATGCGCTTCCGCAAGCGCGAGTACGCCTACGTCGCCTACTCGGGCATCGGCAAATGGGGCCCGAAAGGCGAGACGGCCACCAAGGCCGGCATCGTGGTGGAGCGCGGCGGCAAGGCGATCGCCAACCTGAGCTGCAAGGGCAGCGATGCCGAGGGCGAAATGGGCCCGGTGTGGTTCGAGAAGGCCGGCATCCAGGCCGGCCCGAACGAGGACTTCGACTTCCCCGACTGAATCCGGCGCCCGCCCGGCTAGCGCTTCTTCTCGCGCGCCGCCCTCGCCTCGTCGACGAGCCACTTGGGAGCGCTCACCGCCGGATTCGCGCGCGAGTAGACGATGTCGATGGGGTCTCCCGCGGCGAACTGGTCGAAGCGGTTTTCCGTGACCTGCGAGCGGAAGCGGTGCTCGCGGCCCCGCTCGTCCTTGTACGCGTAGCGCAGGTGCTTGCCCTTGCGCGTGCCGCCGCCGCCCCCGAACACGAGCTTTTCCTCGACGACGCCGGTCGTCGCGACGCCGTCCTGCACCAGGCGGCCGAACTCGCGGGCGCGGCGCACGACGACGATCGCGGCCACCGCGACGAAGAGCACGAGGCTGCCGAGGATGAAGAGGGCGATCTGCATGGCGGGTCCTTCCTCAGGCGGCCGCGGCGCTCACGACGCGATTGCGCCCCGCGTGCTTGGCCTCGTAGAGGCGGCGATCGGCCACCGAGAACAGGGCGTCCCAGGTTTCGCCGTCCTGGGGAACCTCGCGACGCCGCCGCTCACCGTCACCGCGAGCGCGTGCCCCTCGTGCAGGAGCGACGTCGCTTCGATCGCGTGACGCAGCCGGTCCGCGGCCAGGTGCGCGCCGCCGGGCAGCGGGTCGGCCATGAGCACGACGAATTCCTCGCCGCCGATGCGGCCCAGCACGTCCCCGCCCCGCTTGCCCGCCGCGAGGACGCGCCCGACGTGGGCGAGAAGCGCATCGCCGACCAGATGGCCGTGCGTGTCGTTCGTGCCCTTGAAGTGATCGAGGTCGAAGACGGCCAGGGCGAGGCCGCCGCCCTTGCGCTTCATGCGCGCCACCTCGTCCGCGAAGCGATCCACGATGGCGCGCCGGTTGGCGAGGCCGGTCAGCGAATCGGTGAAGGCCATGCGCAGCATCCCGGCGCGCGTGATGCTCACCTCCATCCAGAAGACGCCGAAGGCGGCGGCGACGCCGACGAGGATCTGCGCGATGGCGAAGACCGCGACGACGATGTCGAGCCGCTGCCGGTCGATGGGCTCGGCGAAGAGCGCCGGCATCGAGGCGACGCGCGCCCACCAGATGACCACGGCGGCGAGCAACACCCCGCCTACCACCCGCGCGGCGCGCCCCGCGTCCTCGTGCGGGGCCCGCAGGAGCGCGAGACCGGCGTGAATGAACAGCACCGTGCCCACGATCGTGGGCACGACGACGTTGAACCCGTGGTTCGGCGGCGAGATCGCGAAGTTGCCGTAAGCGAGCGCGGCCGACGCGATCGCGAGCCCGACCAGCGCGGAGCTCCGGTCGAGGCCGCGCTTCGTGTAATGCAGGGCGCCCAGCGCCGTCACGATCGACGAGCCCGAGATGAGGATGTTGCCGACGAAGAGCGCGACGGGCTTGGTCGGCACGCCCGCGAGGCTCAGGGCGATGCCCGAGGCGTAGACCAGCAGCCCCCAGCCCCACAGCCGGATGCCGCGGCCGTCCGCCTCGCCCCGAGCCGCGCCCAGGCACAGCAGCCCGAGCGCCACGTGGACGCTCAGGAGGGCGATCGTGAGGAACTCGGCGCGCGGCACGGCGGGCCCCTACTGCGCGGCGACGACAGGATCTCGATCCGGTAGGACGGGTTCGCGAGCTTCGCCTCGACGGTGGCGCGCGCCGGCGCGTGGCCCGGGACGACCCAGCGCTCCCACACCGTGTTCATGGCGGCGAAGTCGGCCATGTCCGGCAGGAAGATCTGCGCGGTGAGGATCTTCGTCTTGTCGCTGCCCACCTCGCCCAGCAGGCGGTCGATGGAGGCGAGCACGTCCTGCGTCTGGCCGATGATGTCGAGGGTCATGTCGGGGCGACCTGCCCGGCGAGGTAAACCGTGCCGTTGTGCACGACCATCTCGGAAAGGCGCTTGCCCACGTGGTGGCGGTTGAGGCTCATGGAAAATGCTCCGTGTCAGGGGTTGCGAAAAGCGGGTCACTCGTCGAAGTTTCGCACGCGCGCGGGGTAAGCCGGCGCGGGTGAGGGGCGTCGACGATCTCGGCACGTGCGCGTGGCTGCGGGTCTTCAGGACGAGATCCACCTCCGCGTCCTGCACGGCGAGGTGGGTGAAGGCGCGCTGGTGGTGCACCTCCTCGATGTTGGCGTTCTGGTCCGCGAGGAGGCCGGTCACCCGGGCGAGCGAGCCGGGCAGGTCGCGCACCTGCACGCGCACCCGCGCGAGACGCCCGGCGCGCACCATGCCGCGCTCGATGATAACCGACAGCATCAGCGGATCGATGTTGCCGCCGGAGAGCACCAGGCCCACCCGGCGGCCGGCGAACCGCCCGGGCTCCTGAGCAGCGCGGCGAGCGGGCGGCGCCCGCGCCCCTCCACGACCGTCTTCTCGATCTCGAGCAGCAGCACGATCGCCTGCTCGATGTCGCCTCGTCCACCAGCACCATGTCGGACACGAGGCGCGCGACGATCGCCCGCGTGAGCCCGCCGGGCTCCTTCACCGCGATGCCCTCGGCGATGGTGGAAGCGCCTGAAGCTCGCGTCGTGCCGCGCAGCGCGTGGTACATGGAGGAAGCGCTCGTCTCCGACGCCGATCACCTCGATCGCGGGCTTGAGCGCCTTGGCCGCCGTGGCGATGCCCGCGATGAGACCGCCGCCGCCGATGGCGACGAGCAGGGTGTCCAGGTGCGGGTGCGCCGCCAGCATCTCGAGCGCGATCGTGCCCTGGCCCGGCCACGACCTTCGTCGTCGTAGGGGTGCACGAGCGTGAGGCCGCGCGTGGCGGCGAGCGCGGGCATGGGGACCTTGGCCTCGTCGAAGTTGTCGCCGTGCAGGATCACCTCGGCGCCGTGCTTGCGCGTGTGCTCGACCTTCACGAACGGCGTGTGGCGCGGCATCACGATCACCGCCGGGATGCCCAGCCGGCTCGCGTGATAGCGACGCCCTGCGCGTGGTTGCCGGCCGAGCAGGCGATGACGCCCTGCGTCGCGGCCTCCGGCGAAAGCGAGAGCAGCTTCGCCAGGGCCCCGCGCTCCTTGAACGAGGCGGTGAACTGGTGGTTCTCGAACGAGCCAGACCTGGCGCCCGTGATCTCCGAGCGTGCGCGAATGCAGGCAGGGCGTGTCGACGACCCTTATGGCCGCGCGGGAAGTTCGACCGCAGCGCGGATGTCTTCGAGGTGACCGTCATCCGCGCATTGTCCCGTAAATTGGCCGCGCCGGGGCCAATCCGCGAAGCCGAAGGCACCTGACCTCGGGGCGAACGTCACCAACCTCCCCCGCCCCCCCCCCCCCCCCCCCCCCCGGGGGCCCGAGATCCAGTCGGCCAGCGCCGGCCCGAGCCGCACGCCATCGTCCAGCCGAGGGTCCCATGGCCGTGTTGAGCCAGAGGTTCCGGGATGCGCGTGCGGCCGATGAGCCAGGACGTCCGGAGGGCGTCGCCGAGTCGCAGGCCCGTCCAGTACGCCGGAGTCGCCCAGTCGCCGGCCTCGGGGAGCATCTCGCGCATGCGCCGGACGAGCGCCTCGCAGCGCACCGGTTGAGGTCCGTCGAATAGCCGGAAAGTTCCGCGGTCCCCGCGACGCGGATGCGATCGCCCAGGCGGGTGATCACGAGCGTGCCTCGTCGTCGGTGAGCACGACGCGCGGGGCGCTGCCGGATCGGCGACCGCGACCGTGGCGAATAGCCCTTCGCGGGATACACCGGCAGGTCGATGCCGAGCGGGCGCGTGAGCGAGGGGCTAGCTGCCCAGCGCGACGACGAACGCGTCGCCGGCGATCGTCTCCTCGCCCGCCGGCCCTTCCGCGACGACAGCCGTCGCGCCCTTGTCGGTGGCGCGAAGGCCGCGGATCTCGCGCCCGGTGAGGAAGGCGACGCCCTTCGCCTCGGCGCGCTTCGCGAGTTCCGCGGTAAACCGGTAGCGTCGCCTGAGCTCGTCGGAGGGCACGAAGTTCGCTCCCGCGAGGCGGTCGGCACGGCGCGATCGCGGGCTCGAGGCGAGGGCTCCGCACGGTCTTCTCCTCGCGCGCGATCTGAGCGACGGAAGAGGGCCGAGGCCTCGCGCGCGGACGCGAACGCCGCCTTGGCCGTGTACAGGTGCAGGATGCCCCGCGTCGATTCGTCGTACGCGGTCCCAGGGCGCGGGCGCGCAGCTGCACGCTGCTGGCGCGAGTAAGGCCATAGGAGGACCTGCGCGGTGTTCGCGGTGGCGCGCCACGCGAGGCATTCGGGGAGGAACTGCACGCCCCAGCGCCACTGCGCGGGTCCATGCGCGGGCGGAAGAGCAGCGGCGCGTCGTCGGGACAGCCACCGCAGGATCTTCGCGGGCGCGCCGGGACCGGCCCACGGCTCGGCGTGGCCGACGGACACGTGCCCGCCATTGGCGAAGGGAGGTTTCGAGGCCGGGACCCTCGCGGCGCTCGACCACGACGACCTCGTGGCCCGCGTCGGCGCGTACCAGGCGGTCGCCGTGCCGACCACGCCGGCGCCGAGGACGATGACTTTCATGGGCGCGATCTTTCCGGGAGCCCGAAACGGACAAGGGGAGAAGCGGCGCGGGCCCCGCTTCTAACCTTGACCGCTGTCTCCTCCCAGGTTGGCGCGGACTATGGGAAATGGCCTAGACTTGTCAACGAATGAAGCCCCGCCGCCACGCCGACCTGGCCGCCCTGGTGCGCGCCGCGTGCACCCACGCCTCGCACCTCGACCGCGAGATATCCTCCTCGCCTTCGAAGTCCAGGACCACACGCTCGGTGGCTGCCCGTCCTTCGCCAACGCGCTCAGGCGCTGGCCGCACTGGTTCGCGTTCGCCCCCGAACGCGTGCGCTGCACCGCCACGCCCGATACGGCGCAGGGCCGCACCGCCGCGCTGGCGCAGGTGACGCAGGCGCTCGCCACCGAGGGCATGATCGCGGGCTGGCGCGACGAGAAGGTGAGCGTCTCGCACCACTACGCGCGCCGGAGTTGCCGCGCATCGAGCGCGCCGCGACGCGCGCCTTCGGCATGGTCGCGTACCGGGCCCACCTCACGGGGCTCACGCGCCGCAACGGCGAAGCGCACCTGTGGATCGCGCGCCGCTCGGCCTCCAAGAGCGTGGACCCCGACCGGCTCGACAACCTCGTGGGCGGGCGCATCGCCTCGGGCTTCACGGTCGGAGACGATCCTGAAGAAGCCTGGGGAGGCGGGGGCTGCCGCCCGCGATGCCTCACGCGGCGTCCCTGCGTGGGCGCCCTGCGCCTGGAGTATTCCGTGCCCGAGGGCCTGCACCGCGAGATCATCTTCGGGCCACGACCTGTGGCTGCCGGAAGACTTCACGCCCGAGGAACACCGACGGCGAAGTCTCGGCGCATTGCTGCCTGAGCATTCCGGCGACGATCGAGGCCCTGCTCGCGGGCGAGTTCACGCCCGACGCCGGCACCGTCACGGTGGACGCGCTCCTGCGCCTAGGCGTCGTCGCGCCGGAGGACCCGCAGTACCTGGACCTCGTGCGTCTCCACGAAGCCGTGGGCGCCCTCGCGCTCGCGCTCGTCGTCACCGCCGCGTTCATCCACGCGAGCTGGAACTACCTGCTCAAGAAAAGCGGCGGCGGACCCGGTCTCGTCGCCCTCACCTCCATCGCCTCGCTCGCGATCTACGCCCCGGTCGCGGCCTTCGCTAGTCTGGCAATCCGGGTGGAAGCCCGGGCCCGTGCACTTCGCCGTCGCCTTCATGAGCGGCATGGTGCACCACCGCGTACTTTTCCTGCTGCTCGACCGCGCCTATCGCGGCGGCGGCGACCTGTCCATCGTCTACCCCGCCCACCCGCGCGACAAGGGCCCGCTACTCACGGTGGCCTTCCCGATCGCCGTGTTCGGCGAACCGGCCGGGCCCCTGGGCGCTCGCCGGGGCGCTACTCATCGGCGCCTCGGCGCTGGTCGCTGGCCGGTAGCCCCTTCGCGCAGTCCCACGGCCACGTGCGCGAGGCGGTCGGCTTCGCGCTTCTCACCGGATTGATGATCGCGATCTACACCCTGCTCGACAAGCGCGCGGTGGCGGCCTGCCTCATCCGCCGCTCATGTTCGACCCTGGATGACCAACGCCTTCCGCTGCGCGGTGCTGCTGCCGTGGGCACGGCACCGGGCGCCGGGCAGGCTGTCGGCCGCCTGGGCCGACCAGCGCCGGACGGCGCTCGCCATCGCCCCTAATCGCCGCTTTCCTACATTTTCGTCCTCACCGCGATGGTGTTCACCCCGGTGGACCTGGTCGCGCCGGCGCGGGGCTATCGATCCTCTTCGCCGCGCTCATGCGGGCCCACTTCCTGCGCGAAAGCGATGTCCGCCGCCGCCTCGCACAACCGCGGTCGGGATGGCCTTCAGGATGGCGGCCTCGCGCTCGGCTTCAGGGCCCCCGCCCTCCGGTATCGTAATTCCGGCGTTCTTCCCGAGCGCTTCCCTCGACCGACTTACCATGCCGCCCCGGCCCCGCCCCCGCCTGGACCGCCCTGGCCGCGCACCGCAATTCGCTCGCCGGCACGCGCATCGAGACCCTTTTCGACGTCGACCCGGGCCGGGCCGCCGCCTTCACCTTCCCGTTCGCCGGCCTTTCGGTCCGACTTCTCCGGCAGCGCCTGGACGCCGCGACGCTGGAACGCCTGGTCGCCCTGGCCCGCGAGCGCGAGCTGGCGGCCGCCGTCGAGCGGCTGTTCACCGGGGCCGAGTAAAGCCGACGGAGGGCCGCCCGGCCCCTGCACACGGCAGTTCGGGGCGCGGACCCCGTCGTCGTCGACGGCACGGACATCCTCCCCGACATCCAGCGCTGCCGCGAACGCATGCGCACCTTCGCCACCGCCGTCCGCGAAGGCCACTGGAAGGGCGCGACCGGCAGGCCCATCCGCGCGATCCTGGCCCTGGGCATCGGCGGCTCGTCGCTCGGGCCTCGACTGGTCCTGCAGGCCCTCGCCGACATCGCCGACGGCCCATGGTGCGATTCGCCGAGAACCTGGACCCGGTCTCCTCCGACGACGCCTT
>JADJMI010000003.1 GCA_016709665.1 Betaproteobacteria bacterium
CGCGAGCGGCGTCACGGTGAACACCCTCGCCCCGGCCTTCATCCGCTCGCCGGCCGACACCGACGCGCTCACCGAGGCGCAACGGCGCCAGGCGCTCGCGGGCATCCCGGCGGCGCGATTCGGCGAGCCGGAGGAATTCGGCCACGCGGTGCGCTACCTCGTCTCGCCGCTGGCCGGCTACGTGACGGGCGAGGTGCTGCGGATGGACGGGGGCATGCATCTGGGCTAGCCCCCGCATTCGGGTTTCTTGAACTGGTTCAATCCGGGCGACCGAACGGAATCGTAGTCTCGGGCCTTCCATGGTCCCGATCCCGCCGATCCGCCCCACGCCTGCGCCGTCGCCCGCCGGCGCGGCGCTCTCGCTCCTGGCCGCCTACCACGAGTGCATCGGCCACCTGCTCGTCCACCTCGAGGATCTCCTCGCCGAAGGCCTGCGCGACCCCGCCGCGCGCGAAGCGGTCGCCCGCGACGTCCTCGCGGGATTCGACTGCGCGCTGCACGTGCACATGGACGACGAGGAGGACGACGTCTTCCCGGCGATCCTCGCCGCGGCCGAATCGCCGGTGCGGCGCGCGCAGGCCTTCGAGCTGGTGTCCTCGCTGCTCGTCGACCACCGCGAGATGGCCGAACTGTGGACGCGGCTTCGCGTGTCGCTCGGCGCGCTGGGCGGCGGCGTCGCGCTGCCCTTTCCCGAGTTCACCGCGCGCCGCTTCCTCGACCTGTGCCGCCGCCACATCGACCGCGAGGAGCGCGAGCTGGGCGACCTCGCCCGGCAGATTCCGCGCGAGCGCCTGGAGCAGGTGGCGGTGTCGATCGCGCGCCGGCACCAGGTCGCGGCCGACTGCTGCCCCCGCAAGGGACGCGGATCGTGAGCGCATCCGCCCGGGCCGCCGCCATCGCCCTCGCCGCGGGCCTCGCGGCGGGCGCCCTCGCCTGGGGCGTCGACTGGAAGCACGGCGCGGTTGCGGAGCTCATCCGCGCGCCGGGGAGCCCCGACGTGCGCGCCCTCGCGCTCACCTGGGAGCGCACCCACTGCTACGAGTGCGAAGCGCCCGCGGAGCCTTCGGCTAGCGAAGCGCGCGCGCGAGCCAGACCGCCGCGCTGAGGACGACGACGGCGCCGCCCTGGTGCGCGGCGCCGAGCGGAACGGGCACGACGGCGAGCAGCGTCGCGATCCCGAGCACGACCTGCGCGAAGGTCACGACCGCCAGCGTGCCGGCCGCGAGGCGCGCGGGGCGGGTGGCCGCCACGTCGCGCAGCACGCCCCACGCGACGATCCAGGCGCCGGCGAGGACCACGAGCGCGAGGGTGCGGTGGACGAACTGCACCATGGCCATGTTCCAGCCGAAGTTGCGCCACCACGGCTCGATCATCCAGACCTCGGGCGGCACGAGATGCCCGTTCATGAGGGGCCAGGTGTTGTAGGCGAATCCCGCGCGGATCCCGGCGACGAGCCCGCCGGTGAGCGCCATCGCGAAGACGAGCGCGGCGAACGCGAGCGCCACGCCCGCGAGGCGCGAGCGCGCGGGCGCGCGATCGCGCAGCAGCAGGCCCGTGGCGACCCACAGCATCGCGGCATGGATGAGGAGCGCGAGGCCCAGGTGCGCGGTGAGCCGGAACTGGCTCACGCGCGGGTCGTCGACGAGGCCGCTCTTCACCATGTACCAGCCCATGGCGCCCTGCAGCCCGCCCAGCACGAAGATGCCCGCCAGGCGCAGCGCGAGCGGGCGGTCCAGCCGGCCCCGCGCCCAGAAATAGAGGAACGGCGCGAGAAACGCGATGCCGATGAAGCGGCCGAGCAGCCGGTGGAAGTATTCCCACCAGAAGATGCCCTTGAAGCCGTCGACCGTCATGTCGTGGTTTCGCTGCTTGAACTCCGGCGTGAGCTGGTACTTCTCGAACTGCGCGGCCCAGTCCGCGTCCGTGAGCGGCGGGATCGTGCCGATGAAGGGCTGCCACTCGACGATGGACAGGCCCGAGTGGGTGAGGCGCGTGACCCCGCCCACCACGACCATGGCGAAGACGAGCGCGCAGCAGGCGAGGAGCCACGCCGCGACGGCGCGGCGCGAACCGGGGGCGGGCCCGGCATCGGCCGCCGGAGGGGGGGAGGCGAAGGCGTTCACGGATGCCATGGTAGCGGGGGCGCGACGGTCCGGCCATGCGCACGGGCCAACCGCCGAATTCTTGAACCCGTTCAAGTTTATTCGGGACCCGCCCACCTAGCATCCCCTGACCGACGCGCCGGGCACAACGGCCACGGGCCCTTTCACATCCCCAGGAGGACGACCCCATGAGCCAGGCACCCGCCACCCCCGGAGCGGCCGACGACGACGTTCACGACGAGCCCATCCCGATGATGCAGCAGCTCATCGACAACCCCTTCCTCCTTCTCTTCCTGGGCGTGGCGATGCCGACGGTGCTCTACATCGTCTGGGGCGTGATGGAGATCGTGGGCATCCCCCTCGCGAAATGACCCGACCGGAGAGCCCGACATGAGCGCCATCGAACCCCCCGCCCAGCGCGTCTGGTGGAAGCAGCCCCTCGACCGCGTCGAAGGCACGTGGATCGTCATCGCCTTCGCGTGGTGCATGGTCATGTTCTTCATGATGCCGTACTGGCACGTCTACGGTAAGCAGAACCTCTCGAACGAGGCCTACCGCTCCTCGCCCGAGGCCTTCCTCGCCAAGGCGCAGGCGATGGTCGACAAGCACACGGTGCGCACCGTGACCGAGCAGAACATCCCGGTCGTGCACCCCGTGCCCGGCGCCGACGTCTACCTCGTCGCGCGCCTGTGGCAGTGGTGGCCCGTGCTCGAGCTCGAGGAGGGCCAGACGTACCGCCTGCACATCATGTCGACCGACTGGCTGCACGGCTTCTCGCTCCAGCCCGAGAACATCAACATCCAGGTGCACCCCGGCTACGAGCACGTCGTCACGCTCACGCCGACGAAGGAGGGGACGTACTCGATCATCTGCAACGAGTACTGCGGCATCAACCACCACACGATGGCGAGCAAGCTCTACGTCGTGAAACCGAAGAAGAGCTAGGGAGAGCGCCATGGCCGTGAACCGCAACTTCCGCACCTGCCCCTCCACCGGCTTGGTCTACCACGAGCCCGCCGAGAAGCTCATCCGCTGGAACGCCGTCGCGGGCGTCGTCTCGCTGCTGGTGGGCGGCGTCCTCGCGCTCCTGGTCACGCTCACGCGCTGGCCGGCCGTGAAGCTCCTGCCGCCGGACTGGTTCTACCTCGTGCTCACCGCGCACGGGCTGGACATGCTCGTCTTCTGGATCATCTTCTTCGAGATCGCGGTGCTCTACTTCGCCGCCTCGACGCTGCTCAAGTGCCGCCTCGCGACGCCGAAGGTGGCCTGGGTGGCCTTCTGGCTGATGATCGTGGGCGCGATCACGAACAACATCGCCGTGTTCAAGGGCGATTCCAGCGTGATGTTCACCTCCTACGTGCCGATGGGGGCGCACCCGCTCTTCTACCTCGGGTTCATCCTCTTCGCCGTGGGCGCGCTCGTCGCCTGCTTCGTGTTCTTCGGCACGCTCGTGGTCGGCAAGGCCGAGAAGACCTACAACGGCTCCATCCCGCTGGTGACCTTCGGCGCGGTGACGGCCGCGATCATCGCCGTCTTCACCATCGCCGCCGGCGCCATCATCCTCATCCCGACCTTCCTGTGGTCCGTGGGCCTGGTGAGCCACATCGACTCGCTCATGTACCGCACGGTCTGGTGGGCGTTCGGCCACTCCTCGCAGCAGATCAACGTGGCGGCGCACGTGTCCGTCTGGTACGCCATCGCCGCCATCGTGTTCGGCGCCAAGCCCATGAGCGAGAAGGTGAGCCGCGGGGCGTTCGTGCTCTACATCCTGTTCCTGCAGCTCGCGAGCGCGCACCACCTGCTCGCCGACCCGGGCCTCACCTCCAACTGGAAGATCTTCAACACCAGCTACGCGATGTACCTCGCGGTGCTCGCCTCCATGGTGCACGGCCTCACGGTCCCCGGCGCCATCGAGGTGGCCCAGCGCGGCAAGGGCTTCAACAAGGGCCTGTTCGAGTGGCTTCGCAAGGCGCCCTGGGGCAACCCGTGCTTCTCGGGGATGTTCATGTCGCTCGTGGGCTTCGGCTTCCTGGGCGGCATCTCGGGCGTGATGATGGGCACCGAGCAGCTCAACCTCATCATCCACAACACCATCTACGTGCCCGGCCACTTCCACGCGACGGTCGTCGTGGGCACCACGCTCGCCTTCATGGCGCTCACCTACTTCCTCATCCCGACGCTCTTCCGCCGCGAGCTCATGTTCCCCGGCATGGCGAAGTGGCAGACCTACGTCTACGGCCTGGGCATGATGGGCTTCTCGGTGTTCATGATGGGCGCCGGCACGCTGGGCGTGCCCCGCCGGCACTGGGACATGGCCTTCTCGGGCGCGGCCCTGCCGCACGAGTTTCCCGGGGCCGCCTACCTGATGATGGGCCTCATGGCCGTCTCGGGCGTCCTCGCGACGGTGGGCGGCGCGATGTACCTCGTCAACACGGTGGGCTCGGTGTTCTTCGGGAAGAAGATCGTCACGCCGGATTTCAAGCGCGTGCCGGTGAGGGAAGGCATGGCGCCGGCGCGTCCGCCGGAACCGGCCGTCGCCCCCGCGGGCCACGGCGCGATCGGCGCGGGCGGATTCGTCGCGCCGGGCACGTTCGTCCTGGCCATGGTCTTCCTCACGTCGTTCGTCCTGTACTACTTCGTGAACTGGAAGTACCTGTCCACCGTCTGGCCGCTCAAGTAGCCCGGCGAACGGGAGGTTCCATGAACGACACATCCCTCGCCGCAACGTCCGCCGCCGCCGCCGCCGGCGCCCTCGCGCCGGCCACCGCGGCGCGCAGCGCGCCGCGCGCACAGCCTTCGCGCACGCGCCTCTTCCTCAACCTGTTCAAGCTGCGCATCGGCGTCACGATCGGGACGACCGCCCTCGCCGGGGCCCTCGCGGTTCCCGGCGCGGGAGGCTCGGCGTGGCAGGTGGCGCTCCTCGTCGCCTGCGTCGTCGTGGCCTCGTCGGCGGGCGGTGCGTTCAACCAGTACTGCGAACGCGACCTCGATGCCCTCATGGGCCGCACGCGCGGCCGGCCCTTCGTCACGGGCCGGCTCACGCACGGCCCGTTCTGGCTCGTCGTCATCGGCGCCATGCTGGCGATGGCCGTCGGCGTCGCCGCGGTGGCCGTCAATGGGCACGCGGCGTTCTACACGTTCCTGGGGGCCTTCTTCTACGGCGTCGTCTACACGGTGTGGCTCAAGCGGCGCACCGCGTGGAACGTCGTGGTCGGCGGTCTCGCCGGCAGCTTCGCCGTGCTCGCGGGCGCCGCCGCCGTGTCGCCGGGCGAGGTGAGCCCGCTGGTCGCCTCGCTCGCGTGGGTGCTCTTCCTGTGGACGCCGCCGCACTTCTGGAGCCTCGCCATCGCCTGCCAGGACGACTACCGCGCCGCCGGCACGCCGATGCTGCCGATCGTGACGGGCGTCGCGGCGGGCGCGCGCATCGTCTTCGCGAGCACCGCGCTCCTCGTCGCCTCGACCCTCCTGCCCGCCGCCTACGGGCTGGGCCCCCTCTACACGGCCTGCGCCGTCGGGGGCGGCGCGTGGTTCCTGTGGGCCGCGGCGCGGCTGCGCGCATCGCCCACGCGGGCCAACGCGAGGAAATGCTTCCGCGTCTCCCTCGCCCAGCTCTCCCTGCTCCTCGCCGCGATCCTCGTCGAGGCGGCCCTGCGGGGCTGACGATGCGTACCCTGTCCCCGGCGCGAGGGCGGCTGCCGGCCGCCGCGCTCGTCCTCGGGCTTTCGGTCGCCACGGCGGCGGCCTCCCCCGCGCTCGAGCCCCCCGCCGCGCTCGAGCGCAGCCAGGGCGTCCTGGGCCGATCCGTGGCCGACCAGGCCTTCACCGCCCCGGACGGCCGCCGCGTGCGGCTCGCCGACCTTCGCGGCCGCCCCGTGGTGGTGAGCTTCGTCTACACCGCCTGCTCGCAGGCCTGCCCGACGACCACGCGCTTCCTCGCGCGCGCGGTGGCCGAGGCGGACCGCGCGCTGGGACCCGGGCGCTTCCACGTGGTGAGCATCGGCTTCAACATTCCTTACGACACGCCCGCGGCGATGGAGGGATTCCGCCGCCAGATGGGCATCGAGCGGGCGGGCTGGCTCTTCCTCTCGCCCGACCCCGGCGCCGTGGAGGGGCTCACCCGCGACATGGGCTTCAGCTTCGCGGCCTCGGCCGGCGGCTTCGACCACCTCGCGCAGGTGACGCTGCTCGACGCCGAGGGCCGCGTGGCCACGCAGGTCTACGGCGAGGACTTCGACGTGCGCACGCTGGTGGGCCCGCTCAAGAGCCTGCTGACGGGCGCGCCGCTCGAGCGCCCGGGGCTCGCCGACATCGTCGAGCGCGTGCGCCTGCTGTGCACCGTCTACGACCCGCGCACCGGCCGCTACCGGCTCGACTACGGCATCGTGCTCGAGCTCTTCACCGGCTCGACCATCGTCATCGCGGTCCTGGGGTTCCTGTGGCGCGAATGGCGGCGCCACCGCCGCCTGCGGGCCGGCTGAAGGCCGCCCGTGTTCTCCTTCCTCCAGCGCCTGCTGCAAAGGCTCTTCCTGCGGGCCGAGGCGACCTTCAACGCGATCTTCGGCGACCGGGCGAATCCCCTCTACCACCTGGGCGCGCTCAGCTACTGGCTGTTCTGGGTGGTGCTCGCGAGCGGGCTGTACCTGTACGCCTTCTTCGACACCAGCGTCACCGAGGCCTGGCGTTCCGTCGAGCAGCTCACGCACGGCCAGCGCTGGGTGGGCGGCGTGATGCGCAGCCTGCACCGCTACGCCTCCGACGGGATGGTGCTCACGATGGGGCTGCACCTCGCCCGGCACTTCGCCTTCGACCGCCACCGGGGCTTCCGCTGGTTTTCGTGGGTGAGCGGCGTGGTGTTGCTGTGGCTCGTGTACGCCTCCGGGATCAACGGCTACATGCTGCCGTGGGACCGGCTGGCGCAGTTCACGGTGGTCGCGACCGCCGAATGGTTCGACGCGCTGCCCGTCTTCAACGGCCTGCTCATGAGGAATTTCCTCGACGCGGCGAGCGTGAGCGACCGGTTCTTCTCGCTGCTGTCGTTCCTGCACATCGGGCTGCCGCTCGGCGTCCTCGCGCTCCTGGGGATCCACACGCAGCGCGTGCCGCGCGCGAAGACGCTGCCGCCGCGCGAGATCATGGCCGGGAGCCTTGCCGCCTCGTCGTCCTCTCGCTCGCGAAGCCCGCGCTGTCGCAGGGGCCCGCGGATCTCTCCGCCATCGCTTCCTCGCTCGGCTTCGACTGGTTCTACCTGCCCGCCTACGCGCTCGTCTACGCCGTATCGCCCGCGGCCACCTGGTCCGTCGTCCTCACGCTGACCCTCCTGGCATTTCTCGCGCCCTGGCTGCCGCCGAAGTTCGGGCGCCGCGCGGCGCGCGCCTTCCACATCCTCGCCCTGCCCGACAACCGCATCGTGCCGGTGAAGGAGGACGAGACGCTGCTCGACGCGTGCCTGCGCGAGGGGCTCGCCATGCCCTTCGACTGCCGCAACGGCGGCTGCGGCGTCTGCCAGTGCACCGTCCTGCACGGGGAGATCGAGCTCGGGCCCCACCAGGCGAGCGCCCTCACCGAGGCCGACCGCGCCGCCGGCCGCGTGCTCGCGTGCGTCGCCAAGCCGCGCACCGACGTCGAGATCGAGTACCGGCCGACGGCGCAAGCGCGCCCGGCCGCCCGCATCCACACGGCGCGCGTCGCCAGCCTGGACCGCCTCGCGCCCGACGTGATGCGCGTGCGGCTCGAGCCCGAGGGTGGCGAGCGCATCGCCTTCTACGCCGGCCAGTACCTGAACGTCCTGCTGGAGGACGGCCAGAAGCGCAGCTTCTCCTTCGCGACCCCGCCGCACGAGGGCGGACCGATCGAGCTCCACGTGCGGCTCATCCCCGGCGGCCAGTTCACGACGCACGTCTTCGAGTCGATGCAGGTCGGCGACGTCGTGCGCTTCGAGGGCCCGGTGGGCTCGTTCTTCCTGCGCGAGAGCGGCGACAAGCCCATCCTCTTCGTGGCCGGCGCCACCGGCTTCGCGCCGGTGAAGAGCATGGTCGAGCACGCGCTGCACGCGGGCCTCAGGCGCGAGATGGTCCTCTACTGGGGCACGCGCCGCCTGTCGGACCTGTACCTGCGCGAGCTCCCCGAGCGCTGGGCGCGCGAGCACGCGAACTTCCGCTTCGTGCCGGTGCTCTCGGAGCCCTCGCCCGATGACGGCTGGACCGGGCGCACGGGTCTCGTGCACGAAGCCATCCTCGAGGACTACCCGGACCTCGCCGGCCACCAGATCTACGCGTGCGGCTCGGTGAAGATGGTCGAGGCGGCCCACCCGGCCTTCACCTCGCACGGCCTCACGCCCGACGACTGCTTCTCGGATGCCTTCCGCCTCGCGCCGCGCATCGACTCGCGCGAGGCCGACCTCGTTCGCCTCGGGGGTCGGCCGTGAACGCGGGCCTTCGCCTCGTCTCGCAGGCGGCCCTCTACGCGGCCTTCGCCGCGTTCATCGGCTACTTCTCCACGTCGCCGGCGTTCGAGCCGATCGCCCCCGGCCACGCGCTGCTGCGCATCTCGCTCAACCACGCGGGCCAGAGGAAGAGCGCGTGCCACGTGCGAACGCCCGAGGAACTGGCGAAGCTCGCGCCCAACATGCGCGCGGCCGAGGATTGCCCCCGCGAGCGGGCGCCGGTGCGCGTGAAGGTGGAGCTGGACGGCGCCGCCATCGCGGACATCGTCGCCGTTCCCTCGGGCTTTTCCCGCGACGGCGCGTCCGTCGCCTACCGCCGCCTCGCCGTGCCGACCGGCGTGCATCGCCTGCGCGTGGCGCTCGCGGACGATGCGGCCGGGACGTTCGACCGCGTCCGCGAGGAAACCGTGACGCTCGAGGCGGGCCGCGTGCTGGTCGTGGATTTCGAGCCCGGCAAGGGCAGCATCCTCCTGCGCTAGGCCATGGCCGCGCTCGCCACGCTCCTGCCCGCCCCCGGCCCCGCCGGCCTCGCGCTCGAGCGCCTCGAAGGGCTCTTCGACCGCGCGTTCGGCCAGCGGCTCAACCCGTGGCGGCACCTGGGCGCCCTCGCCTTCTTCTGCTTCTGGCTGTGCGCCGCGACGGGCATCTGGATCTACGTCGCGTTCGACACGAGCGCCACCGGGGCGTGGGCCAGCGTGGCCGCCCTCGACCGCGGCGACTTCCCCTTGGGCGCCTTCGCCCGCGCCCTGCACCGCTACAGCGCCGACGCGATGGTCGTGGTCGTCGTGGCGCACCTCGTGCGCGAGCTGGCGCGGCGCCACCACGCCACCTTCCGGCGCTACGCCTGGGTCACCGGCGTCCTGCTGCCCCTGCCGCTCCTGGCGGCCGGCATCGGCGGGTACTGGCTGCCGTGGGACCAGCTCGCGCTCTGGAGCCTCACCGCGACCACCGAGTGGCTCGACGCGATCCCCCTCTTCGACGGCGCCCTGACGCGAAACGTGATCGACGCAGGCCAGGTGAACGACCGCCTGTTCTCGCTCTTCATCTTCCTGCACATCGGCATCCCGCTCGCGCTGCTCGCCACGATGTGGGCGCACATCCAGCGCGTGAGCCCGGCGCGCACCCAGCCGCCGCGTGCCCTGGCCGCCGGGACGCTCGCCGCCCTGGCCGCCCTGTCGCTCGCCGCGCCCCTCGAACTGCTGCCGCCGGCGGATCTCTCGAGCCTTCCCGAGCGCCTGCCCGTGGACTGGTTCTATCTCTTCGCGCACCCGGCGATGGCCGCGATGTCGCCCGAGGGGTTGTGGGCCGTGGTGCTCGCCGCGTTCGCCGTGCTCGCGGCGATGCCCTTCGCCTCCCGCATCGCGCGCGCGCCGGCCGCGCGCGTGAGCCTCGCGAACTGCAACGGCTGCGCGCGCTGCTTCGCCGATTGCCCCTTCGGCGCGGTGACGATGGTCCCGCGCAGCGACGACCGCCCGCATCCGCGCGAGGCACGCGTCGACTCCGCCCTTTGCGCCGGCTGCGGCATCTGCACCGGGGCCTGCCCCTCGTCGACCCCCTTCCGCCGGGGCGAGAGCCTCGTGACCGGCATCGACATGCCCTCGCTTCCCATCGGCGAGGCGCGCGAGGCGCTCGAGCGGCGCGCGCGCACGCTCGAGGGCGAGGCGCGCATCGTCGTCTTCGGCTGCCGCTGGGCCGCCGACACCGCATCGCTCGAGCGGCCCGACACCGTGGCCATCGCGCTGCTATGCGCCGCGATGACGCCGCCCTCGTTCATCGAATATGCGCTGCGCGCCGGCGCCGACGGCGTGCTGGTCGCCGGCTGCCGCGAAGGCGACTGCGAGTTCCGCGTCGGTTCGGAACCGGCCGCCGCCCGCCTCGCAGGCGTTCGCGCCCCCGCCCTGCGGCCGAGCGTGCCGCGGGAGCGCATCCGGCTCGCCTTCGCGGGCCGCACCGACGGCGCGCGCCTTCGCGCCGAGCTCGAGGATTTCCGCCGCCACCTGCGGCGCCTGCAACCGGGCGCCGCCTCACCGGGGCTGCCGCCCCGCCGCCAGGAGCCCCGCCATGGCTAGCCATCCGACTTCCATCGCCCGTCCCGCCGCGCTCGCGAATCCCGTTGCCGACTACCGACTACGCGTGGAGCTTGGAACGAGCGCGCGCCTCGCCTCCGCCTGGCTCGCGCTGGGCATCGCGGCCCTCGTGGGATCGGGCGTCTTCTCGCTGCTGCTCGTGCTCGCGCGCACGCCGGGGCTGAAGGACGTCTTCCCCGTCGCGAACTTCTTCCAGGTGGCGCTCGTCGCGCACGTCGACCTCTCGGTGCTCGTGTGGTTCCTCGCCTTCGCCGGCGTCCTCTGGAGCCTCGCCTGCGATGCCCGCGGGCTCGCGCTCGCGCGCGCTTCCCTGCTGCTCTGCGCGGCGGGCACGCTGGCCCTGTGCGCGGCGCCGCTCGCGAGCCCGGCCCCGCCCGTGCTCGCGAACTACATTCCCGTGATCGACAACGCGCTCTTCCTCGGTGGCCTGGCGGCGATCGGCGCGGGCGTCGCGCTCGCGATCGTGCGCACGCTGTGGGCGGGGCGCGCGGTCGGTCCCGCGCTCGACGGCGAGGCGGCCACGCGCTGGGCCATCCGCGCCTCGGCGATCGCGACGGCGGTGGCGCTGGGCGCCTTCCTCGCCTCGGGCCTGGAGCTCTCGCCCCACCTCGACCGGCGCGCCTACTTCGAGCTGCTCTTCTGGGGCGGCGGCCACGTGCTCCAGTTCACCTGGACGCTGCTCATGCTCGCGGCGTGGCTCTGGCTCGCCTCGGCGCTGGGTCTTCGCGTGCCGCTCTCGCCGCGCGTGGCGGCGTTCCTCTCGACGATCGCGCTGGCGGCGGTGCTCGTGACGCCCTTCATCTACCTCGCCCACCCGGTGGCCTCCGTCGAGCACCACAAGCTGCAGACCTGGCTCATGCGCTTCGGCGGCGGCCTCGCCATCGCGCCGGTGCTGGCCGCTCTCCTGTGGGCGCTGAGGCGCGTGCCGAGGCTCGACGCCGAAACCCGCCCGGTGTTCGGCGCGCTCGCCGCCTCCATCGCGCTCTTCGCCGCCGGCGGCCTCATCGGCTTCGCGATCAGCGGCGCCAACGTGAAGATCCCGGCGCACTACCACGGCTGCATCGTGGGCGTGACCCTCGCGTTCATGGGCCTCACCTACCACCTGCTGCCGCGGCTGGGGCACGGCACGCCGCGCTCGAGGCTCGCGTCCTGGCAGCCGTGGCTCTACGGCGGCGGCCAGCTGCTGCACATCCTGGGGCTCGTATGGTCGGGCGGCTACGGGGTCGAGCGAAAGGTCGCGGGCGCGGCGCAGGTGCTGCGCACGCCGGCCGAGATCGCCGGCATGGGGCTCATGGGGCTCGGGGGCCTGGTGGCGATCGCGGGCGGGCTCGCCTTCATCGTCGTGGTGATCCGCGCCTGGCGCAAGGAACGCCCGTGACGGCGCAGGATGGTCTCGACGGCTCCCTGGCGCGCACCGCGGGGATCGGCACGGCGCTCGTGTTCGTCGTCGTGGCCTCGAGCGCCTGGCTGCGGCTCGCGGCGGGCGACTCGGGCTGCCCGCCCGGCGGGTGCGAGGCCTTCGCGCTGGCCGACGCCGTGCGGCTGGCGCACCGCGTCGCCGCGATGGCGGTGGCCGTTCTCGCCCTGCTCGTGGTCGCGATCGCGTGGCGCGTCCCGTCGCGGCCCGTCCTTCGCCTCGCCGCGGTCGCCCTGCTCGGACTGGTCAGCGCGCTCTCGGTGATCGGACGCGCCTCGGCGGGGAACCCCTCGGGCCCGGTGGTGCTCGCGAACCTGCTGGGCGGGCTGGGCCTGCTCGCGCTCGTGGCGGCCGTGGCGAGCGATGCGTGGGCGCGCACCCGGCGCCTCGAGGGCCCGCTCGCCTGGTCTCCCTTCGTTGTCCTCGTGCTCGCGGCGATCGCGATCGCGGCCGGCGCGCTGCTCGCCTCGGGCATCGTCCCGCCCTCGCCCGCCGCGACCGCCCTGCACCGGGTCGCGGGCTGGTTCGCGATGCTCGCGTCGATCTTCCTCGCGACGAGCGGCCGGACGCCGCCCGCCGCACGCGGACCGCTTCGCCTCGCGGCAGGCGCATTCGCCCTCTCGGCGGTCGTGGCCCTCGCCGGGCCGGCCGGCGAACTCTCCCGGTGGCTGCACAACGTGCTCTCGGCCGCCGCGCTCGTGCCGGCGGTCGCGGCCTGCGCCCTGGGGAGGCGCCAAGCCGCGCCGCAGGCCCGGCAAGGGAGGTAGCACGCGGCCGGCGTATCATGGACGGGTTAAACGCCCCGGCCCGGACATGAATTCAGGCGAGCCCAAGACGCGCGGCCCCGACATCCCCGTCGAGCAGTTCCTCGCCAACCTGCCCCTGTTCAGCGATCTCACCCCCGAGGAGATCGGCCGGGTGGCGGCCGGCACGAGACGCATCTACGCGACCCGGGGCGAGCCCCTCTTCCACCGGGGCGAGCGCTGCGAGGGCTTCCACGTGGTGCTCTACGGGCAGGTGAAGCTCTTCGTGACCTCGCCCCAGGGCACCGAGAAGGTGATCGAGATCATGGGGCCGGGCTTCTCCTTCGGCGAGGCGATCCTCTTCATGGAAATGCCCTACGTCGTCTCGGCGCAGGCGCTCAAGGATTCGCTCCTGCTGCACGTCTCGAAGGCGGTGGTGTTCGACGAGATCGAGCGCGACCCGCGCTTCGCCCGCCGCATGCTCGCGGGCATGTCGCGAAAGCTCCACCACCTGATCCGCGACGTGGAGGCGTACTCGCTGCGCTCGGGCCTCGAGCGCGTCATCGGCTACCTGCTGCGCGAGGAACCCGAGGCGGGCGCGAAGTCCCTGAGCGTGACGCTGCCGGCCAACAAGATGATCGTGGCCTCGCGCCTGAACCTCACGCCCGAGTACTTCTCGCGCATCCTGCACGAGCTGGAGGGCGCGGGCCTGCTGGTTCTGGACGGGCGCACGGTCACCGTGCCGGACGTGGAGAGGCTGCGTACCCATGGCGGCTAGGGCGCCCTTCGCCACCGGCCGCGCGCGCGCGCCCCGCCGCGCGCGCGGCCGCTCGCTCCTCGGGGAAGCGCTGGCCGAGCGCCTGAAGGCCGCGGCCCTCGACGTGGCCGACGACGGCATCGTCATATCCGACGCCACCCGGCCCGACGCGCCCATCGTCTACGTGAGCCCGTCCTTCGAGCGGCTGGTCGGCTATTCCGCCCGCGAGATCCTGGGCACCAACTGCCGCATGGTGCAGGGCCCGGGCACGGACCTGGACACCGTGCGCCAGATCGCCATCGCGCTCTCCGGCGGGCACGTGTTCCAGGGCGAGATCCTCAACTACCGCAAGGACGGCACGCCGTTCTGGAATTTCCTGCGCATCGCGCCGATCCGCGACGAGACGGGCAAGGTCACGCACTACGTGGGCACGCAGACGGACGTGACGGAGCTGCACCAGGCGCGCGAGCGCCAGCAGGAGCTCACCACCGCCGTGGCCCACGCCTCGCGCGTGCGCACGGTCGCGGCCCTGGGCGCCTCGCTCGCGCACGAGGTGAACCAGCCCCTCGCCGCCGTGCTCGCCAACGCCGAGGCGGCGCTGCGCCTGCTCGAATCCGGCAAGACCGGCGACGTGCGCGAGGCGCTCGAGTCGATCGTCGCCGATGCGCGCCGCGCCGGCGAGATCATCCTGCGGGCCCGGCGGCTCGTGCGCAACCAGCCCGCGCAGGCCGAGGCGGTGAGCCCGGCCCAGGTCGCCTCCGAGGTGCTCGCCTTCGTCGGCACCCGCGTGCGCCACGCCGGCGTCAAGGCGACGCTCGAGGGCGCGCGCTCCCGCGCCTGCGTGCGCATCGACCCGGTGCAGCTCTACCAGGCGCTGCTCAACCTCGTCGTGAACGCGATCGAGGCGATGGAGGCCGAGCCCGGCCACCACCCGCGAGGGCTCGCGGTGCGCGTCGAGGCCATCGGGGAGCGCGTCCGCCTTCGCGTCGCCGACACCGGGCCCGGCGCGACCGACGAGGACCTCGCCCGCATGTTCCAGACCTTCCACACGACCAAGTCCCGCGGCACCGGCCTGGGCCTGCTCGTCACGCGCTCGCTCGTCGAGGCGTACGGCGGGCGGCTCGAGGTGGCGCGCAACGCCGGACGCGGCCTCACCTTCACCATCCACCTGCCTGGAGAAAGCCGATGATCGCCGCCGAGGGCGTGAGCCTGTACATCGTCGACGACGACCCTTCCGTCCGCACGTCGCTCGCGCGGCTGCTGCGCGCCGAGGGCGCCGAACCCGAGACGTTCGCGAACGCCGAGGACTTCCTCGCCTTCGCGCCCTCGATCAGCGGGCCGTCGGTCGCCCTGCTCGACATCGGGCTGCCCGGCAAGAGCGGCCTCGACCTGCACGCGCGCCTGCAGGCGACGCGGCCGGAAGTCTCGGTCGTCTTCCTCACCGGGCACGGCGACGTGCCGGGCGCCGTCACCTCGATGAAGCGCGGCGCCGTCGACTTCCTGCTCAAGCCCGTGGAGGCCGCCACGCTCCTCGCCGCGCTCGCGCGCGCCATCGACCGCGCCCGCGCCGCCTGGAGCGACAAGTCCGCGAAGAAGGACATCGCCCTCGCCTACGGCGATCTCACGCCGCGCGAGCGCGAGGTGCTCACGCACGTGATCGCGGGCAAGCGCAACAAGGTGATCGCCTCGGAGATCGGCACGACGGAGAAGACGGTCAAGGTGCACCGCGGCCGCATCATGGAGAAGATGCGCGTGAAGAGCGTCGCGGAGCTCGTGCGCGCCGCCGACCGGCTGGGCATCAAGCCCACGCCCTCGCCGCCGAAGGAACGACCCCAGGGAGCCTAGGCCGCGGCGGGACGCGCCAGCCGCTCCAGGCGCGCGAAGAGCTCGTCGGGCCGGATGGGCTTGGCGAGGAAGTCGTCCATGCCCGCCGCGAGGCAGGCGTCGCGGTCCTCGTCCATCGCGTTCGCCGTCATCGCGAGCACCGGCGTGCGCAGCCAGCCGCCCAGGGCCTCGCGCTCGCGCAGCCGCCGCGTGGCCTCGAGCCCGTCCATCACGGGCATCTGCATGTCCATTAGCACCGCGTCGAACGCGCCCGCCTCGCACGCCGCGAGCGCCTCGCCGCCGTCGTGCGCCACGCTCACGCGGCAGCCGCGCTTCTCGAGCATGGCCGTCGCCACGCGCTCGTTGATGATGTTGTCCTCGACGAGCAGCACGTGCAGCGCGAGGCTGCCGCTCGGGGCCGGGCGGCGCAGCGCGAAGGCGAGCGCCGCCATGAGGTCCGACGGGGCGAGAGGCGTGCGGACGACGCGCACCACGCCGCGCGGCGGAATGCCCGTGCCGCCCGGGCACAGCAGCAGCACCGGCGGGCGCACGGCCGCGTAGGCCGGCTGGTCCAGCGCCGCGGCGAACTGCGCCCCCGTCATCTCGGGCATCGCGGCGTCGAGCAGCAGCGCGTCGAAGCGCGCGCCGCCCACGATCTGGCCGAGCGCCGCGTTGGCGGAGTCGGCGTGCTCGACCTTCATGCCCCAGCGCTCCAGCAGGGCGCCCAGCGTCTGGCGGTGGCTCTCGGCGGCGTCCACCACGAGCACGCGCCGGCCCGCGAGCAGGCGCGCATCGGCCTCGCCCGGCATCGCCGCGGGCCGGTTCCTCACGGCCACGGTGAAGCGGAAGGCGCTGCCCTTGCCGGGCTCGCTCTCCACGCGGATCTTCCCGTCCATCAGCTCCACCAGGCGGCGCGAGATCGTGAGGCCCAGGCCCGTGCCCCCGTAGCGGCGGGTGATCGAGGTGTCCTCCTGCGTGAAGGCGTCGAAGATGCGCGCCAGCTTGTCGGGCGAGATGCCGATGCCGGTGTCGCGAACCGCCGTCTCGAGGACGAGCGAGTCGCCCTCGCCCCCGCGCAGCGAGACGGCCACCTTCACGCCGCCTTCCTGCGTGAACTTGATGGCGTTGCCCACGAGGTTCATGAGCACCTGGCGGTAGCGGCCGGAGTCGCCGACCACCTCCGCCGGCACCCCGGGGTCCACCTCGGCGCGCAGCTGCAGCGATTTCTCGCGCGCGGGCAGCTCCAGGGAGCGCAGCGCGTCGTCCAGCGCGCGGCGCACGTCGAAGGGCAGCGCCTCCACCACCAGCTTGCCGGCCTCGATCTTCGAGAAGTCGAGGATGTCGTTGATGATGACGAGCAGGGCCTCCGCCGAGCTCTTCACGATGCCCACGTACTCGCGCTGCTCGGCGTCCAGCGGCGAGTCGAGCACGAGGTTCGACATGCCGATGATGCCGTTCATCGGCGTGCGGATCTCGTGGCTCATGTTGGCGAGGAAGTCGCTCTTGGCGCGGTTCGCCGACTCGGCGGATTCCTTCGCGCGCTGCAGCGCCGCCTCGGTCTCCTTCAGGTCCGTCACGTCCGTCGAGATGCCGATGAACTGCTCGGGCTCGCCGTCCGGGCCCGGCAGCGGCACGATGGTCGAGTTGAACCACTTGAGGCGGCCGTCGGCCGTGCGGTTGCAGATCTCGCCCTGCCAGACGTGCCCGCCGAGGATCGTCCGCCACAGCTGCTCGTACAGCTCCGGCGGGTGTATCCCGGATCGCACCAGGGCGTGGCGCGAGCCGATGAGCGCCTCGCGCCGGTAGCCGGTGGTCTCGCAGAAGCGGTCGTTCGCGTAGACGATGCGTCCTTCGCGGTCGGTCACGCTCACGATGGCGTGCTGGTCGAGCGCGAACTTCTGGTTGTCGAGGGCGCGGCGGCCTTCCTCGCGCTCGCGCACGAGCTCGGCGACGAGGGCCGACACGACGCCGATGTCGCCCGAGCCCACGCGCGTCGCGTGGCCCGCCGCCGGAATGAGGCCTTCGAGGAGACCGCGCAGCGATTCGAGCGCGTCCTGGCGCGCCGCGAGCTCGGTGCGCAGCCGCTCCTCGAGCCGCCAGGCCTCCGTCACGTCGCGCGCCGCGAGCACCCAGCCCCCGTCCCCGCCCCCCGTGCCCGCGATGGCCGAGAGCGTCGTGTCGAGGAAATGCTCGCCCGTATCGCCGTTCGCGAGGCGCAGGCGTTGCGAGCCACGGGGCGAGCGGGGCGCCCGGGTCGAGCGCCCCCGGCAGCAGCGCGCGCACGTCGCGGCCGGCGAGTTCCTCCGGCGCACGGCCGAGGAGCCCCGCCGCGGCCGGGTTCGCGTAGGTCACGCGGCCGGCCGGGTCGAGCGCGAGCACGGCGTCCGCGATGGCCGCCAGGGTGACGCTCGCCTGCTCGCGCTCGGATTGCAGGCTCGAGGCCGTGCGTCCGAGCAGCTCGAACGTGCGCCGGATCTCGACGGGCGCGTCCGCCGAAAGGTATTTCTTCGGGTCGAGCGTGCCGGCCTGCAGGTCCTCCTCGAAGGCTTTCAGCCGGTCGAGATTGCCGAGCCAGCGTCGCAGCGGGATCCAGATGAGGAAGAGGCCGCCGAGCACCGCCGCCGCGCCCCCGCCGAGGGCGATGCGCACGAACTGCCAGTAGGCGGCGGCGATGTGGTCCGTGTCGAAGGTGAGACGCAGCACGCCGTAATCGCGACCGCCGACGGCGATGGGGCGGTTCACGTCCCCCAGCTGGGCCGTCACCCAGCGCTCGATGAAGGCCGGCGCAGGGGTGAAGGCGGGCTGGGGCGCGACCACCTGGACCTTGCCCCCGATCATGTCGATGAACCCGGCATGGTGGAACGGCGAACGGGAGATCGCCCGCTGCAGCGTCTTCTCGATCGTGTCGTAGTCGCCGATGATCGCGCTGTCCGAGACGGTCTGGGCGACCACCTCCACGATCATGTCGCCGGTGACCGCCTTGTCGTCGATGTCCGATCGCAGGTAGTAGGAGACGAACGCGCCCAGGCCCAGCCCGCCGAAGACGAGCAGCGTCGCCGTGTAGAGCGCGAAGACGCGCGCGACGAGCGACTTGGGCAGCAGCGCGAGGAGGCGCTTCACGGCGGGTGGCGCTCCCGGGCGCTAGCGAAGGCTGGCCGGCGCGCTCTGGTAGAAGCGGCGGTAGTTCGCGTATTCGCTGCCGTCGGAAGCGAGGAAGTAGGCGTCCGCGGTGAGACCCACGGCGGCCGAGGCCCTCTCCAGCACCTCGCGGCCCTTCGGGTCCTTGTGCATGCCGAAGAATGCGGCGCCCACGGCCTTCACGTCCCGGTCCGGCACCTTCGAGGCGGACATGAGGGCGAGGTCGTAGAACGGATCCGAGCTCCACAGGATGCGCAGCTTCTTGTTCTCGCGCTTCTGGTAGCCCTCGAGCAGCTGCGAATTGCCGCCGACGGCCGCGACCTTGCCGGCCAGGAGCTGGGCGAGCGCCCCGTCCTGGTTGCCGCCGAAGACCACGCGCGCGTCGACCTTCTGCGACAGCAGGTGCGCGTAGGGCGTCTTGTAGGCGACGAACGCCTCGGGCCCGGGAAAGGCGACTTCCTTGCCGGCCAGTTCCTGGATGCCGCGGATGGGCGAGTCGTCGAAGACGGCGACCTGTCCCATGACGGGCGGCGTCTGGCGGCGACCGAAGACCTTCCAGCCGAGCTTTTCCCGCTCGGGGCTGAAGAGATGGTTGGTGAAGACGAACTCGACTTCCTGCGCGAGCACGTACGCCGTCGTGTCCGCCGAGGTGCGGCCGATGCGAAGCTGCAGCTTCACGCCGCTCTTCTCGCTCACGTAAGCGATGACCGGGTTCCAGTAGGCCGCGGTCAGGTTGATGCCGTACTGGTTGACGGGCGAAAAGCGGTAGCCCTCGGCGGCCGGCGGGGCGGCCCGCGCGCCGAAGGCGAGACTGGCCACGACGCCCACCAGGAGCGCCCTGAAGCGGATTTGCATGATTTTTCTCCGAAAAGGCGGGGCAGCCCTCCATAGGGCCGGAATTGCGGTGCAATCGGAGTAACGGCCTGGCGGGAAAAACCTGTAGGCCGGCAAGCCGCCGGCGGGCGCGCTCAGCGCGCGGCCTGGCGCAGGCGCGATTCCAGGGATTGCGCGAGCGCGCGAGCCTCGGCGGCGGGCAGGCGCGCGTCGTCGTGGACGACGTTGATCGCGAGCGCCTCGCCATGGGTGGCCGCCGCCACGAAGAGCGGCTGGTGCCCCATGGGACACAGCGCGAACGAAAGGCCGTCCACCCGCACGCCGCCGTGGCCGGCCACCCGGGGGACCGCACCGGCGTTCGAGAGGACGCAAGCCGTCGGCATGCGCGCCAGGTAGGCGCGGATGCCCTCGACGGCCTCCGGCGTGGGCGGGAGCGTCTCCGCCGGCGGAACGAGCTCGTAGAACAGGTGCCCGCAGCCCTCGGCCACCTGCCGGCGCAGGTCCCGCGTGAGGTGGCGCGCGAGCGGCCAGAGGTCCGGCTCGGCCTTCACCTCGACGGCGGTCGAGAGGAGCGTCACCGCGAACGCCGGCGTGGCGTCGTCCAGGGGACCCGCGAGGTGGCCGCGCAGGTCCACCGGGCTCGTGAGCATCAGGCGCGGGTCGGCGCCGCCCGCGAACCGTTCGCGGCAGGCCATCAGCTCGGCGGCACCCAGCGCGCCGTGCACGCTCGCGCCCGACTCGCGGGCCTTCGCGACGAGGCCGCGCACGATGCCCTCCTCGAGGCGGAAGGAGACGATCCCGGGCCGGATCGGTTCGCCCGAGCGCACGAAGCCCGGCAGGGTTTCCGGGCGACGCGCGCCTTCGGTCTTCAGCTGCGCGCGCCAGGCCTGGGCGCGGATGGCGCCTTCCGCCCCGCGGTATTGCGCGGGGAAAAGGGCGGTGAGCGGCCCCCGCGGCGCGAGCGGGCCCTGGCCGGTGCGCAAGCCGAGGGATTCCTCCAGCACCTCGCGCAGGAGCCTCAGGCCGGATCGGCCGTCGGCGATGCAGTGCTGGAAGACGAGCGCCGCGGCCCAACGGCCCCCGCCCGTTTCGTGCCAGAGGGCCCGCACCAGGGGCGCCTCGTCGAGGGCGAAAGGCCGCGCGAGCGCCTTCGCGATGCGTTCGTTCCAGGTTTCGCCGGGCGACTGCCGTTCCAGCACGACCGCGGCCTCGGGCCGGGGCACGAAGGCGAGGGGCCCGCCGCCGGGCGATTCGATGGCGACGGCCAGCAGCGGGTGGACGCGCTGCGCGTTCGCCACGGCGTCGGCGAAGGCCTCGGGCGCGAGCGGCCCCTCGCCTTCGGCCATCACGGCGAAATTCATCGACGAGCAGCGGTCGAGGAACCAGAAGAAGGCTTCGGCGCGGTCGAGCGGGCGGGAGACGGCGGGGTTCATGGCGGGAATCCGGAGGTAATGAGTATCGCCGCCGCCCGCGCCCGCCATGCTGACGGCGCGCAACAAACCCCGGCGGCGCCGCTCAAGTCGCCGGGCCGGGAGCCGTAAGACACGAACGCCGCCCCCTCCGGTTCCGCCCGCCACCCGACGATGCCCGTTCTCGCCCCAGACCACACGCCCACGCTCGCCGGCGAGGTCGCGAGCCGCATCGTGACCGACCTGGGGGTGCCGCCCTGCCCGGCGATCGTCGCCGACCTGATCGAGGAATCCCGCCGCGAGGACCCCGACTTCCCGCGCATCGGCGCCCTCATCTCGCACGACCCGGGCCTCGCCGCCGCGCTCATGAAGACGGTGAACTCGCCCTTCTACAGCGTCGTCGTGAAGGCCACCTCGGTGCAGCAGGCGCTGCTCTTCCTGGGGCTTCGCAGCGCCGTGCGCATCGTGGCCGGGCTCGCGCTCCGGCACGCCTTTCCCGCCACGCTCGCCGCCCAGACCGATCCCGTGTGGTCGCACGCCGCGCGGCTCGCGCCGTTGCTCGGGTACCTCGCCCAGGCCACGCGCCGGGCGGACCGGGACGACGCGTACACCTTCGGCCTCTTCCGCGACTGCGGCACGCTGCTCCTGCTCTGCAAGCACGGCCACGCGTACTCGGAGTCGCTGCGCGAGAACGGCTTCCCGCACACGATCACGCTCCTCACCCTGGAATCCGGACTCGCCGGCACCGACCACGCGCACGCCGGCCACGCGCTCGCGAAGAGCTGGTACCTGCCCGAATCCCTGTGCCTCGCGATCCGCCATCACCACGACGGGCGCGTCCTCGCCGACGCGCTGCCCGTGGTGAACCGCGACGCGCGCGCGCTGGTCGCGCTGGGCTTCCTGGCCGACCACATCCTCGACGCGCAGCCCTCGCCCGTGGCGCAGGTCGTCTGGTCGCGCTGGCAACCGCAGGTGCTGGGCGCGCTCGGCCTCGACGAGGCGGACCTTCCCGACCTCGCCGAGGACGCGCTCGCGGCCGCCCGCGACGACTAGCCCTTCAGGCAGGTGCTCATGAAGGCGCGGCGCTCGTCGCCCTTCAGCGCCTTCTTGCCGGCCTCCGAGTTGCAGGCCTTCATCTTGTTCTGCTGGCGGTCCTGCGCGGGGGAATCGGCGCGCGCGACCTTGTCGGCCTTGAGGCAACGGGCGAAGGCGGTGCTGTGCTCCTCGCCCTTCAGGTGGGCCGTCTCCTTCTTGCAGGCGGCGGTGCGGTTCTTGTCCTCCGCGAAGGCGGCGGGCGCGAACAGGGTTGCGGCGAGCGTTGCCGCGGCGATGGCGATGAGTCGGGTCTTCATGGCGTCCTTTCGGTTCGGTGGGTTGGGAACGGGGCGATCGGGCCCCGGGATTGCGACGCCATGAAACGACGCGTTCCACCCCTCGCGCGAGGGAAAATCGCCGCGCGGTGCGACGCCATTGACGGTGGCAATGCCCCGCCGAGCCCCGCTTCAGGGGCGAGTGCATCGTGGTCCGGCGGCAGCGGGACTGTCGGATGCATTCCTCTGCAAAGTGACCGGGGGTATGGGACGCGGCGGGGGGGGGGGGGGGGGGGGGGGGGGGGGGGGGGGGGGGGGGGGGGGGGGGGGGGGGGGGGGGGGGGGGGGGGGGGGGGGGGGCGGGGGGGGGGGGGGGGGGGGGGGGGGGGGGGGGGGCGGGGGGGGGGGGGGGGGGGGGGGGGGGGGGGGGGGGGGGGGGGGGGGGGGGGGGGGGGGGGAGCTTCGGAAACGTCACCGCTTCGCCGCGTAGCTTGGCGCCATGTACGCGCCTTCTGCCAGCAGGTCCGGTGCTCCGCAGAAGGCGCGTTGACAGCGTGACCAGCGGCACCGAGCGCCGGCGCTTCCGAAGTCATGGTCGACCGGGGGTGTGGGACGTGATCTTTTCGAGCCGGGGCCGATTCACGGTGGTGCGACGGGCACCGCCTCGGCCTATGTCGACGAGGCCGAAGGGACACGACGCCCGCGGCAAGTTCACTCGGCTCCGGATCGAAAAATCTCGTCCCATACGCCCGGTCAATTTGCAAAGGAGTGCATCCGACAGTCCCGCTGCCGCCGGACACGATGCACTCGCCCCGAAGTACGGGGCTCGAGTGACAGCCGCTGCCGCTAGTCGCGGAGGTAGCGCGCCTCCAGGTGCGCGCGGAAGTGGGCGGGGTTGAGGGCTTCGCCCGTGGCTCGCCGCATCAGCTCGTCGGTCTCGTAGCGGCTGCCGTGGCGCCAGATGCGGGCCTCGAGCCAGTCGAACACCGGCTTCAGGTCGCCCGCCTCGATCCTCGCCTCGAGATCGGGCATCGCCTTGCGGATGGCGGCGAAGTACTGCGCCGCGCACATCGCGCCCAGCGTGTAGCTCGGGAAGTAGCCGAAGAGCCCCTCGGGCCAGTGCACGTCCTGCAGGCACCCGTCCTTGTAGTTGCCGCGCGTGTCGAGACCGAGGTACTTCATCATCTTCTCGTCCCACAGCGCGGGAATGTCCTCGGCCTCGATCTCGCCGCCGATGAGCGCACGCTCGATCTCGAAGCGCAGGATGACGTGCGCCGGATAGCAGAGCTCGTCGGCTTCCACGCGGATGAGTGCGGGCTTCACCTGCCGGTAGCGATTCACGAGGTTCTCCGCGGAGAAGGCCGGCTGGTCGCCCAGGTGCTCGCGGAGGATGGGGGCGACGAGACGCAGGAAGGCGGGGCTCCTCGCCACCTGCATCTCGAACGAGAGGCTCTGGCTTTCGTGGATGCCCGCCGAGCGGGCGCGGCCCACGGGCAGCGCGATCGTCTCCTTCGGCAGGCCCTGCTCGTAGCGCGCGTGGCCCGTCTCGTGGATCACGGCCATGAAGCTGCGCGCGAAATCGTGCTCGTGGTAGCGCGTGGTGATGCGCACGTCGCCCGGCACGCCGCCGCAGAAGGGATGCATGCTCACGTCGAGGCGCCCGGCCTCGAAGTCGAAGCCGAGCAGCTTCATCACGGCGAGGCCCAGGGCGCGCTGCTTCTCCACGGGGAACGGGCCCTTCGCCTCGATCGGCGGGTTCGCGGCCTGCTTTTCGACGGCGCGCCGGATCATGTCCGGCAACCACACCTTCACGTCGCCGAAGATGCGCTCCACGTCCGCACTCCTCACGCCGGGCTCGTAGGCGTCCATGAGCGCGTCGTAAGGCGAGAGGCCCTGCGCCTCGCCCAGGCAGCGCGCCGTCTCGCGCGCGAGTCGCACGACCTCGCGGAAGTTGGGCAGGAAACCCGCCCAGTCGTTCTGCCCGCGCTGCGTGCGCCAGGCGTGCTCGCTCTTCGCGCGCGCGAGCGTCATCGCCTCCACGAGGGCCGCGGGCAGGCCGTTCGACTGGCGCCAGCGCCGCCGGATCTCGCGCACGCTCGCCCGCTCGAAATCGCCCAGCGGTTCGCCTTCGGCCGCTTCGATGAGCGAGGCGAGCTTCGGGTCCGTCTCGATGCCGTGGATGACGAGGCCCAGCTCGGCCATCGCCGCCGCGCGCGGCTCGTTGCCGCCGGGCGGCATGTTGACGCTGCCGTCCCACATGCCGAGGGACTGGAAGTGCTCGAGCTGGTGAACGCGCGCGTAGGTGGCGCGAAGCTGGTCGTAGGCGGGGGTGGGTGCGGTCATGGCGACGTCCGGAAGCGGGAAAGGCGCGAATCTACCACTCCCGCGTCCCCGAGAGGCGGCGTATGCTGCCGCGCTACGACAACCGCTGGAGGTCTCCGCCATGTCCGACTACCTCGGCCGCTTCTCGCGGCGCCAACTCCTCTCCGCGGCCATGGGTGCCTCGGGCCTGGGCCTGGCCGGCGGCGTGTTCGCCTCGGCGCCGGAGGAAAACGCGCCACCGATGGCCGGCAGCCCGCCGGAGGTCGACCGGCTTTCGGTGCGCGTGGTCACGGACTCCTACCATCACCTGTTCGAGCCCGGCGGAAACTTCGGCGGCGCCACGGTGCAGCGGTACGCGCGCCCACCCTCGACGGCATTGCCGCGCACGCTGCAGAACGAGTGGGGACTTTCGCTGCACCTGGAATCGGCGCGCGGCGCCGAGACGCGACAGGTGCTCGTGGACTTCGGCTTTTCGGGCGAGACGCTCAACGGCAACCTGGAACTGTTGGGCATCGACCCGGCGAAGCTCGACGCGCTCCTGCTCACGCACGGCCACTACGATCACTTCGGTGGCATGGTCGGCTTCCTCGCGGCGCACCGGGCGAAGCTGCGCAAGGGCTTGCCGTTCTACCTGGGCGGCGAGGAGTGCTTCTGCACCCGCGAGACGGGTCCGGCCGCCAGCCCCAGCAACTTCGGCTCCCTCGACCGCAATGCCATGGCTCAGGCCGGCCTCAAGGTGGTGTTCGCCGACCGGCCCTCGCTGCTCGCCGACCACGGGTTCACGACGGGTTCGATCCCGCTCGCCTCCTTCGAGAAGCCCGCGCAGCCCTCGCGGATGAAGGTCGGCCGCGTGCAGGACCTCGGTTGCTCTCCCGAGGGGCTGGACCCGGCCAAGCGCACGCTCGCCATCGTCGCGGACGACTTCCAGCACGAGCAGGCCACGTGCTTCCTCGTGAAGGGCAAGGGCCTCGTGGTGCTCACCTCCTGCGGTCACCGCGGCATCGTGAACTCGGTGAAGGCCGCGATGAAGGTGGCCGGTACGAACAAGGTCCACGCGATCCTCGGCGGTTTCCATCTGATGCCGATGCCGCTGGAATACGTGAAGAGTACCGTGGCCGCCCTCAAGGAGATCAACCCGGATGTGCTCGTCCCGATGCACTGCTCGGGCAGCACCTTCTACGAGGTGGCGAGGCAGGAGATGCCCGGCCGCGTGCCCCTCACCTCCACGGGAACGCGCTACACCTTCTCCGCGTGATATTCCGCGCCCGGCGGAATGCCGGGCCGCCCCCGGGTGTTTGACGGGACAGTTCCCGTCAACGCTCCGAGGCCTTCATGCGCATCGCACCCACCGGCTGGTTCCTGGCCGCGCTCGCCGCTTCCCTCGGGGTATCCGCCCAGGACACGGGCCCCCGCGTCACCCGCGACGACCAGACGGTGGGCCGCACCACGCCGGAAGCCTGGTCGATGCGCTATCTCGCCGGAACGACGCTCCTCACATCCCATGGCGAGTCGCCGAAGCTCGCCCCGGGGCAATGGAATCTCGCCGGCGACCTCGGCCACATTCCGCGCCTCGACGAGCAACAGCGCACCGTGGGCCTGGGCGGGATCAAGACGGAGGACCTCAACAAGTCCCCCGTGTTCGGCCGCCTGCGCGGCGCCGTCGGCCTTCCCGGCGGCTGGGTCGCGGAACTCGCGTGGACGCCGCCGCTGGAGATCCGCGGCTCGAAGGCACGCCACTTCTTCGCCGGCTCGGTCGGCAGGCGATTCGTCGACGACGGCGGATTCTCGTTGTCCGCCCGGGCGCTGGGCCAGGTCGGGGAGGTGCGCGGGGACATCACCTGCCCCGGCCGCCTTGCGGGCAACCCCGATCCGGTGGAGAACCCCTACCAATGCCAGGCGCCGTCGAACGACGTCTTCACCGTGAACTACGTCGGCGCGGATGCCACGGCCGCCTGGCGCCGCGGCGACTGGTCCTGGCACGCGGCGGCCGGGCTCGTGAAGACGCGCCTCACCGCCCAGGTGGACGCCCTGATCTTCAATGTGAACGAGCGCACGAAGCTCACCTCCGCGGACACGCTCGCGTGGTTCGCGGGCGGCGCCCGCTACGCGATCGACCGGCGCTGGAGCGTGGGGGCGGAACTGCTGTTCGTCCCGCTCGAGGTCGTACGGCCGCCCTCGGGATCGAAGGAACGCGATTCGCTCGCGAGCGTGCGCGCCCAGCTGAGCTACCGGTTCGATTGACCGCGGTGGTGGTGGCGACCGCCGCCAGCTGATACCCTAGGGGGCATATCCCTTTCCCGGAAAGAACGCCATGAACGCCATCAACTTCAAGCGCGAGATCGCCGACACCGTCGACGGCGCCATCGAGCGCGCCACGAAAGCCCTGGGCGCCCAGGGCTTCGGCATCCTCACGCGCATCGACATGCACGCGAAGATCAAGGAGAAGACGGGCAAGGACATCATCCCCACCGTGATCCTGGGCGCGTGCAACCCGAATCTGGCCTACGAGGCCTACGGCGCCAATCCCGACGTCGCGAGCCTGCTGCCCTGCAACGCCGTCGTGCGCGAGGTTGCGCCCGGCCGCATCTCGCTCGAGTTCGCCGCGCCCTCCGGGATGATGCGCATCCTGGGCGACGAGAAGCTCACCGCGCTCGCGGCGCAGGCCGACGAGCGCATTCGCCAGGCGCTCGCGGAGGCCTAGGCGCCGCCGAACGGCCTCAGCGGGGCGAGCGCGCCGCGGCGCGGGGGGGGGGGGGGGGGGGGGGGGGGGGGGGGGGGGGGGGGGGGGGGGGGCGGGGGCCCGGGGGGCCCGGGTCCCGGGGGGGGGGGGGGGGGGGGGGGGGGGGGGGGGGGGGGGGGGGGGGGGGGGGGGGGGGGGGGGGGGGGGGGGGGGGGGGGGCGGAGGGGGGGGGGGGGTGGGGGGGGGGGGGGGGCGGGGGGGGGGGGGGGGGGGGGGTTGGGGGGGGGGGGGGGGGGTGTCCGGGGGGGGGGGGGGGGGGGGGGGGGGGGGGGGGGGGGGGGGGGGGGGGGGGGGGGGGGGGGGGGGGGGGGGGGGGGGGGCGGGGGGGGGGGGGGGGGGGGGGGGGGGGCGGGGGGGGGGGGGGGGGGGGGGGGGGGGGCGGGGGGGGGGGGGGGGGGGGGGGGGGGGGGGGGGGGGGGGGGGGGGGGGGGGGGGGGGGGGGGGGGGGGGGGGGGGGGGGGGGGGGGGGGGGGGGGGGGGGGGGGGGGGGGGGGGGGGGGGGGGGGGGGGGGGGGGGGGGGGGGGGGGGCGGGGGGGGGGGGGGGGGGGGGGGGGGGGGGGGGGGGGGGGGGGGGGGGGGGGGGGGGGGGGGGGGGGGGGGGGGGGGGGGGGGGGGGGGGGGGGGGGGGGGGGGGGGGGGGGGGGGGGGGGGGGGGGGGGGGGGGGGGGGGGGGGGGGGGGGGGGGGGGGGGGGGGGGGGGGGGGGGGGGGGGGGGGGGGGCCGGGGGGGGGCAGGATTGGCGGTTCCGGCATCGCTTCCTGCGATATCCAACGGGACAGCCAACGGATCCTGGGCGATGATGTGCCCATGAACAACCGGTCCACCCAGGCGCTCCTCAACGTCGGTCACGCGATCGACCACATGTTCCTGCTCATCTTCGCCACGGCGGTGACGAGCATCGCCGCCGAGTTCGGCCTCGCGCGCTGGGAGGACCTCATGCCCTACGGCGTGGCGGCCTTCTTCTTCTTCGGGCTCGGGTCGCTGCCTTCGGGCAAGCTCGGCGACCAGTGGGGCCGGCGCCCGATGATGATCGTGTTCTTCTTCGGGATGGGCGTCTCGGCGATCCTCGTGAGCCTTCACCACCTCGCCCATCCAGATCGCGCTCGCGCTCGCCCTCCTGGGCGTCTTCGCCTCCATCTACCACCCGGTGGGCATCCCGATGCTGGTGCAGGGCGCGGCGCGGCCCGGATGGATCATCGGCGTGAACGGCCTCGCGGGAAACCTGGGGCTCGCCCTCGCGGCGGTGGTGACGGGCTACCTGGTGAAATACGCGGGCTGGCGGGCGGCTTTCGCGATCCCCGGCCTGGTCTGCCTCGCCTTCGGCGTGCTTTTCGTCCTGTTCGCCACGGCGGAATCGTCGCCGCCCGCGAAGAAGAAGGCCTCCGGTCACCCGATCGCCGGGGTGACGATCGCGAAGCTGCTCTTCGTGATGACGCTCGCCGCGACGAGCGGCAGCCTCAACTTCAACTTTTCCACGAACGCCAACTACGAACTGCTGGTGGACCGCTTCCAGGCCATCTCGCGGGACCCGGCACAGATCGGCCTGCTGCTCGCGTTCGTGTACGCCGCGGCCTCGCTCACGCAGCTCGTCGTGGGGAACCTGCTGGACCGGTACTCGCTCAAGGGACTCTACCTCGCGATCATCGCGATGCAGGGCGCGTTCCTGCTGCTCGCGATGGCCGCGGACGGCTGGATGTTCTACGCCGTCCAGTTCCTCTTCATGGCGGCCATCTTCGGGGCGATCCCGTTCACCGACGCGATGATCGTGCGCTTCGTGGACGACACGATGCGTTCGCGCGTGGCGGGGATGCGCCTCACCGTGTCGCTCGGCGCGAGTTCGCTGGCCGTGTGGCTCATCGGCCCCGTGGTGAAGCAGGCCGGCTTCACGACCCTGCTCGGCGTGATGGTGGCGATATCCGCCCTCACCTTCGCGGTCGTGAGCACGCTGCCGCGAACGCCCGCGCCGCAGGCGGATCGCTAGCGGCCCATCCGCCGGTTGTAGGCGTCGGTGAGGCGCTGGACCAGCGTGGGATCGCGCTTGTCGGGGTCGCGGGCGGAAATTTCCACGCCGACCCGCCCATCGCCGCGCATGCGCACGGCGATGATGCCTTCCGTCGTGCCCTTCGTGCCGCGGATCGTGCCCGTCGCCTGGTCCGCCGTGACGAGGGTGAGGCCCGCGTCGCCGATGGCGCCGATCGCGGACTGCCACGGCGCCTGCATCGGATCGGCCGGGACCGGTTCGTAGACGACGCAGCCGGCGAGGCCCAGGGCGACGAGGAAAGAAGCGGCGAAGCGCGTGGCGAAGTGCATGGGACGGGTCCTGGTTGAGCGGTATCGGAATTGTCTCACCCGCGCGGCGCGGGGCTCGCCGGCGGGGGCGCATCCGGCGGCGGATAGCTGGAAGTCGGCACGCCGGTCGGCGCGGGGTACTTCGCGGGCGCCTTGGCCGGGCTCGCCGCGGCACCGGGCTGCACGTACACCGGCGTCGTCGGCGCGACGATGCTCGATTTGGCGGGCGGAGGCTGGTTCGGCGGCGGGTAGCGCGGCGGCGCTTCGCCCGGATAGCTCGAAGCGGCCCGCGCGGTGTTGGCGTACCCGCGCGGCGCCGGGACGCGGTGCCCGCGCGAATACATGCATTGCAGGTAGGCGCCGTCGTAACCGCGTTGAAGCTGGTACGACGACATCGACGAGTAACCGCTGCCGGCGATCCCGCCGAAGAGCAGCCCCGTTCCGGCACCGATGGCCGCGCCCTGCCCCGCCTGCCCGGTGGCCGCGCCGATGACCGCGCCCGTTGCCGCGCCCACCAGGGCGCCCGATACGGCCGAGGCGGCCGCGGCGTTGTCCGCGTTCTGCGCGACGGCGCCGCTGCTGCCCGCCACCACCGCGTTCGCGTACTGCTGGCACCCGGAGGCGTCGGCCTGGAACTGCTCGACGCTCATGCGCGAGCCGGGCAGCGCCATCACGCTGGGCCCCGTCGGCAGCACGGTGCAGCCGGCGAGAAACGCGCCGGCCAAGGCGAGGGGAAGGACGAGCAGCCTGCGGGAGATGTTCATGGGGCCCTCATTTCGTCACCTGCGCGGTGGAGGACGGCTCGGGCGGGATCACCTTCACCCATGGCGCGTTGCATTCCTGCACGTAGGGGTAGTAGCCCGCGGGCTCGTTGCAGTAGTACCAGAGCACCTTCGGCTCCGGCGCCGGCGCAGGCGACATGGCGCCGCTTGCGGGCGACTCGACATACACCGCCGGCGGCGGCTCGTAGGCCGGGTAAGCCGCATACGGCCCGTAATAGCCGTAGTAGCCGTAATACGGATAGCCGCCCCCGTAATAGCCGGCATACCAGGGCCAGCCCCAGTAGAGGCCGGAGCCGTACCAGCCCCCGTAGTAGCTGCCGTAGTAGCCCCCATGCCGGGTGCCGCCATAGTGACGGCCGCCGTGGTAGGCGCCGGAATGGCCGCCCGCATGGCGCGAGCCCGAATAGCTGCCGGACGGACCGCCCGAGTGCCGGGAGCCCGACGAACCGCCCCCGCCCCCGCCGGATGCGCCGCTTCCGCCGCCGCGCGAGCCGCCGCCCCCGCGGTTCTGGGCGAAGGCGTCATCGGTCGCCACGAGGGCGACGGCAGCCGAGAGCGATACGCAGGCAACGAGAACTTTCATCATGGCGATCTCCGGTTGATGGTCGCGCCACTTCATAGTGTGCACCGCCGAAAGCCGGAAAGGGGCTTGCCCATCCCCGGGGGGAGAAATCGGGCGGCTCCACGGTTGGACCACCGCTCGACCGGGAAGTTTGCCTTGCGGCCCCCGCGTCTTGCCACTTTCGCGCCCCGGCATTGCCATGATCGGCCGCTAGCCTGTCCCTGTCCTCCATCACGCAGGGAGCCAAAGGCCCATGAAGTTTCCCCTTCTCGTCCGTGCCGGCGCCGTGGCCCTCGTGGCCGCCGCGATCCTGGTTCCTCTCGCGCTCGTCTCCGGCAGCGGGCGTGCGCCACGGCGTACTTTCCGCCGCGCACGCTCGAGATTTCGGCGCGCGCGCCCGTCGAAAGCCGCCACCGCGGCATCTATCCGATCCGCCTTTACCGCGCCGCGATCGACTTCGCCGGCGAGTTCGACTGGCCCTCGCCGCCCTCGCAGGAAGGCGCCGTGTCGCGTCGGTGGAAGGACGCGTCGATCGTGGTCGCGACGGGCGATGCGCGAGGCATCAAGAACGTCTCGCCGCTGGCGTGGGGCCCGGACACGCGGGCCTTCGCGGCGGGCCGTGGCGGCGCGGAGGCCGGCTTCTCGCTCGAAAGTTCGCTCGGCGACTACGCATCGATCGCGCCCGCGGGCCGCATCCCCTGGCGCTTCTCGCTCGAGCTCATCGGCACCGCGCGGTTGATGCTGGGGCCAGTGGGCGACACGACGAAGATCCGCATCGCCTCCGATTGGCCGCATCCGTCCTTCGTCGGCGCGTTTTCCCCGGACGAGCGCCAGGTGGGGCCGGAAGGCTTCGAGGCCGCGTGGACAACGACGCATTTCGCGACCGGCGGATTCGCCGCGTGGCAGCCGCGCGTGCAACCGGGCAAGCCGATCCGGTGGGAGAAGGCCACCGGGTTCTCGCTCGCGGACCCGGTAAACGTCTACAGCCTTTCGTACCGCGCGACCGAGTACGGCTTCCTCTTCGTGCTGTTCACGTTCGCGGGCCTCGCGCTCGCCGAGGTGACGGCGGGGATCCGGCTGCATCCCGTCCAGTACGCGCTGGTGGGCAGCGCGCTCGCCGCGTTCTTCCTGCTGCTCATCGCGCTCGCCGAGCACCTTGCCTTCGGCGTGGCGTACGGCGCGGCGGCGGCGGCCTGCGTGTTGCTGATCGTCTTCTACCTGCGTCATCCGCTGGGTACGCCCAGGCGCACGATGGCGTTCCTCGGGCTGCTCGCGGTGCTCTACGGCGCGCTCTACGCGCTGCTGCGCAGCGAGGACCACGCGCTGCTCGCCGGATCGGTGCTCGTGTTCGGGATGCTGGCGGCGGGGATGGTCGCGACGCGCAAGCTGGACTGGGGCGCCTTGTCCGGCCGGATGGTGACGGCGCCCGCGAAATGAAAAGGGGCCGGTCTTTCGACTGGCCCCTTCGTAATGCTGGCGCGCCCGGCAGGATTCGAACCCCCGACCCCCTGGTTCGCAGGGCCGTCCTGACATCTTTTTTTTGTCAACGACTTGCGGCGCTTGCTCTCAACTTGAGTCAACCACACCGAATGCGATCAGCTCCAGATTCAATCACTTCGCAATCGTCGGCTGCATAGCACCCGAATAGTCTTCCATGGGCACAGGTAACTCAGTACTTTGCTCCAAGCCCGATGAGCAATTCTTCCGTCTTTCTCACGTTGGAGACTTGGCGAGCCAGATCCAATGGCGTCAATCGCATGTAAGTCCGAGCATGGAGATCCGCCCCCGGAAAATCAAATGGCGAATGACGTGATTCTGCCCCCTCGCCGCGGCGAAATGCAGTGGAGTCCAACCTCCGCCAATTCCTGGAAGAAACATCCCGGCGTCGTAATGCAATGCGGTACGTTCGTCGACATCAAATGTCTTGCGCTCGACAAGGACTTGAACGGTTGGCAACGTTCCTCCCCGCCGCAGCGGATAACGCATTGAACGCGCCTCCAGCGTCCGAAAGTCCCTCATGTTCGCCTTTCGATCCAGCAGCGCATTCAATGTCCGCGGAAAACCAAGGGCCGCAGCGAAAAACGGTGCACCACAATCATCCGCCGACAACGCAGGGATTTTCTCCAACGCTGCAAGCACCTTGGTCTCGTCTGGAACGTAGGCTGTAGCCCACCTCACTCGCCATTGAAGTCTTGCTGATGGCACGCAAACTCGCCTCGTTTTGCTCTTGCCTCAGGAGTAGTACGAGCGGCCCTTCAGTCGCGCTGGGCACGCGATAACCGGGATAGTTGAGCAAACATTCGCCTGCCTGAATCGAAAGGCTCCAGGACAGCGCCAAAAGACCAATCCAGTGGCAGAGGCCACGTCGATGAACAGAACGGTTGGTGCTTCTTGACGGACAGCAAAGCATTCAAGCAGCCTTCAACAGGCGCAATGAGATTCTTTGCCGGACGGCATGAAGATCCGTGGCGGAAATAGGATCATCAATCATGATTTCTGCAACTCGCTCGAAGCCAACCACAAACGGCGCCGGGCCACTAGGCGTGCAATGCCTCGATTGCCGATTTCGGGTCCGACGCCACGATCTTCAGTAGTGCCCGCGCGGGCCCGGTCGGACGGGTTCGGCGTTGCTCCCAGTTCTGCAGCGTGCGCAGGTTCACGCCGATCAGCGCCGCGAACTGGGACTGGCTGACCTTGGCGGCCTCGCGAATCGCGCGGACATCCGGCTCGGCGAACTCGGTCGACTGAACGCCGCGGACGGCCTTGCCGGCCATGTGGCGCTTCATCTCGCGCACGCCCTTGATCAACTGGTCGAAATGCGCTTTATCCATCGTTGGCGTCCCTCATCAAATCCGCGAGCTGTTTCACCTGGCGCGGGGTCAGATCTTCGCGCTCGCTCTTCACGTACCCATAGACCAGATAGACCTGCTTCAACGAGACACGCCGGAAGTAGATGATCCGTGCGCCACCTCGCTTGCCACGACCCTGGGCCGCCCACCGCACCTTCCGAAGGCCGGCGCCACCGGGAATCAAGTCACCCGCATCGGGCGAGACCAGCAGGAAAGCCTGGAATGCCCTGAGTTCCTCGTCGGTCCAATGCGCCCTCCTGAACTCGACGAAGGGGGTCAGTTCGACGAAAACCATGAACGGACTATACGCTTTTAGCGTATACGCGGCAAGCGTATTCCGTGCTCGAAGCCATGGACCGGGGTTGAGGCAGGAGCGCGATTGCACTCCCTACTTGCTGCCCAACACGATCTCTTGCGCCATGCGCGTCACCGACTCCCGGTCCCTGCGAGTGATGCAGATTCGGTCAACCCGCTCGCGCTTCACGAACTTGATGCCGGCTTCCCCGACACGTGCCTCGGAAACGCGGAATCCCGGCGATCCGCCTCGATCTCGCCAACTTCGATCACGTCGATTTCATGCGTCATCCAGGCCAGGTCGTGGATGTGGTGCGCGTCCCCACAGAAATCCCCAAGGCGCCCAATGAAAAGGGGCCAGTCTCTCGACTGGCCCCTTCATGCAACTGGCGCGCCCGGCAGGATTCGAACCCACGACCCCCTGGTTCGTAGGGGCCGATCTGCACCGACTTTTATTTTTATAATCAGTCCCTTAAAGCGCTTGCCTACCCCGTCTCAGCCAATATCAAATTACCGGGGGCAGCCGAGCATCCACATCAACAGGAAGCAGAAGTGCTCAGCATTGAAGCAAATTCTCACTTACTCCGACCGCCAATAACTTTCAAAGCCAACGGGGAAGAACATCGGTTCCCCCGAAGCCATTCGCCCGTATTCTGAATATGCACGTTCGTACGCAACGCGAAATTGGAGCTGCTTGCGTTTAGATGTTCAACATCTGCAGCGTCTATGCCCCGCATAAAGGTCAGGTGAGATTCCTCATTGCATATCGAAGCTGTTCCCGCAAATGCAACGCCGTCATAGAAATTGCGTTCGAATTCCGCTTTCGGACGACCGGCAATGCGAACAAATCCAGCAAGTAGCGCCCCGCAGATCCAACCTGCGGTGTATTGGCACAGTGGAAGTTCTGACCGAAATCGTTCCGGCTTGCCTTCAAGAACCGCCGCATAGTGCAGCGTACTTACCGATGCAAACTCTCGACCTGGCTTGAGACCATTGATATTCCAAAGCTCATCTAGACGCCGCCTCATTGAGCGAGTCCTGTCCGCCGCATTCTTTCGAATCGAACAATCGTTGTTCGACAACCTCCCTCGCCACGATGGCTCAGCCGACCGCAGACTCCACGCGCACGTTTACCTCTTCCTCTTCGAATTGCCACCTACGCCCCGTTCACTTGGTCAAATACTCGAGCCGCCTCATCCACCGACTCAATGCCATATGTCTCTTCAATTGCCTTCAAATAGGCTCCTCTTGACCGCGCACCCCGCACCATTTCCACAAACATCGCGATCAAGGCTCATTTCCTTGAACTCCTCTGGCATCGCTTTTCCTCCGAATCTGGCTTCAGAGAGGGCGCGCCCCTAAGCTTGAAGCCGAGGAGCCCTTTGGAAGCGCAAGGATACGGGAGAGTAATCGTGCGGAGGACCTTGCCATTGGCAAGAGTGAGCTTGGATCGATCAATTGGGTGAGCAATTGCATCAACGGTGATTGAACCAACGCGTTCGTACTTCACCGACTCGCCCGATTCGGTCTGTAGCTGCGAGAGGTAAACGCGACTACCCATTACTGTCTTGGTGGGAATCGGATTTTCAACATCTAGACCAAAGCGGCCCATCCCGTCGGCATTCGTCAGCATCAACACCATCCCGACAGAGCTTGAGCAATGCCTCATAAAGCTCACCTTGATCTTTTGCACCTGGAATGGCCAAGAATGCATCCCATGCTGTAATCGGCTTCCGAAACCACCCGCGTACAAACACTGGCCAAACACCAACGGCCCCACACAAAGGCAATTTTGTCCCTGTACCTCGTGACAATCGACAAATCAAACACCTGAGGCCGTGCTCGACTAAATAAAACGAGGCAAAGGCCCACAAGGCCATAAAGCGCCACGAATGCCAACAAGATTGAAGTGTTCATGATTGGACGAGGCCCAGTTCACTTAGACCAAGGTTGGGAATAAGTGTAGCCAAACTTCGGTCGGGCTTCCACCCACAGGCGCCTGGATGAAAGGGGCGGACTTTCGCCGGCCCCCGATGCAACTGGCGCGCCCGGCAGGATTCGAACCCACACCCCACAATTGTTATTTAATTATATACTTAACGCGCTTGCCAGCCGATCACACAAAAGCTCAATCAATCTGTTGTATTTTTCCTTTCACGACACTAGGCTCTAGTCGATTGATCCGATCTTCGACAATTCCAAGCCTCGACTTTGTCGAAGAGTTGTCATCAATCAGGCGCTCGACCTTCTGTTCGACTTTGGCGCCTGATTCCTTTACGGCATCCACTCTAGTATCGAGTTTCCCAAAGTAGACCGCTGCAGGAATGGCGGCGAACAAAACTCCAACTGCGACACTGCCTACTATCCACACAGTCTTTACTTCGCCACGCGTAATTGCGCGATCAGAATCCGACGCTACTTCTGAATTTGAGAATGGTGACTGTGTGATTGACCCATCATCCTGCCCATACTGCCAAGTGGGTGAAGTAGCTGATTCCGCAACATCTTGCTTCACCCTCGGCGTAGCGGATTTCGGTTGACCCGCGAATTGCCGCACCGGCGGCGCCCTCCTACTCTGCGCCATTAATGCAAACTCTAGCGAAACAAGTTCATCGAAGAATGACGGAAGCGTCCTTTCAAATTCACGCCTTATGAGTTCGACTTCTCCCGAAACCTCTTTTGTAAGTGGCGGCGCGTAGTAACGCTGGACGTCAAGGTTTGCATTGTAGTGGCCAGATTTCGGATGATCTACATCAGCAGAGCTATCGTAGATCTGGCGAATGTGATTGAAGAAATCCTTTATCGGGTCCGGCAGGCCACCAACTGAAGTACCTCGTCTTGATTCGTAGACAGGCTGAACTTGTCAGGGTATCCGTGGGGCTTCAGCTTAGTTATCCGCTCAACAAGATATGCAGATGCCGCCTTTTCTTTGGGAATCTATACCGGCTACATATCCGATGCGCCTTACCCTCTTAACCTTTAGTACCGAGTTAAGCGAGTTCCAAGCACCTTGAAAGAAGTGAAAAACGCATCGGCATCAAATTCACGATCGGTGTCGTAGTGATCATGAGAGAAGACGATGTTTCCACGTCGACGATCAAATAGTGTCCCAATGATTCGTTTGTAGCGTAGCGAACTTCCGCCGTTGGCTTTGGTTACGTTGGTGAAACAGCTGCGAGCGACTTGGAAGAACTGGCGGCGATTATCTCGTCGGCAACCAATCCACTAAGTGACGCCACTCGAAACATCTTCTCAGTTGGACGTATGCCAATGGTTGCCTTTCGTACTTTGTGCATCATTGGTCCCTCTCTTCAGGATTGGTTCCTTTCACCCCTATTGACTGAATAATAGCGGATGTGAAAAATTGGAGCCGTCCGTCACAAGACGCCGTCTCCTAGTAACTGAGACATTCCCCAGACCCGCCAGCCAGGCCCAAAGCGGTAGCTGTTTGATAGGTAAGAGGGGCCGCCGTAGCCCGCGATAGAGGCCGGACAGTGCAATCGCGCTGTCTTGTGACTTCATCAACCGCCATTGATGGAGTCGCACCATGCCTACTCGTACCGGGCCGCAGCCCGTGGTCTTTTCTACATCGCGTGATGGCGCTCTCACCAGCGCGACGGCCCATGCCGCCGAAGGCGGCACGGCGCCGCCGCCACCCCTTTAGCCATCGTGCGAGCGGCCCAGGCCGTCAAGGTAGGCAAGGTAGCCTGGGGAGGTGAGTCGCAACGCAATCGAGTCTACGTGTCGATCAGCGGCGCCCTGTGCGCACGAGTCGCCGACTGGGGATCCGTCGCCAGTCATCTCCACCAGCTGGGCGCACGCATCACCCGCGTCGACCTGCGCATGATGACGTTGAGGGCTACCGCAGGTCGAGCTGGCGGAATCGATGTACGACGCGGGCGCTTTCAAGTCCGGCGGTCGCAATCCAATTTGTTCCTACCAGGCGATTGGAAACAGGTCTCCGGCCTAGGGCGCTCCTTCTACGTCGGAAAGCGAGGCCACGGGAAGCTGCTTCGCGTCTACGAGAAGGGTAAGCAACTCGGAGACTCGACCTCCCCCTGGGTGCGGTGGGAGGTTGAACTCGGGAATCGCGACCGCGTCATTCCGCTTGCCGTCGTCACAGAACCAGCCCCCTACATGGCGGGCGCATTCCCAGCTCTGGCGTTCGTTTCCGCCGAGTCCAAGCGCATTCCCACGCAGCGCAAGGTTCTTCAGACTTCCTTGCAGCATTTGATCGCCTGCCTCGGAGATTCCTACGGCAAGACGATCAACGCCATGCTGATGCAAGGCTACGACCCCGCGGACATCATCGCGGTCGTTCAGAGAAGCGGGATTCCGCGGCGATTGCCGCCCGCTGGCGGATTGGCGAAGGGATCCAGACTCTACGGAGACGGGCGTGGAGAGCCTTGACCTTGAAACCGCCGCCCGCCTCCTGCCACACCCCGAGGAATTGCGCCGCCGAGCGAAAGCCGGGGCCGTCCCAGGCGCCAAAATCGGGCGCCGCTGGGTATTCCTCCGGGACGATCTTGTCGCCTATATCCGCTGCCGGTACCCTGATGCCAGGCAAGCGCTGCGAGTGACTCCGAGAAAGGAGGCATCGCAATGTCACTCTACAAGCGCGGTGGTACCTGGTGGATCGAGTTCGTTGGCCCCGACGGGCGGCGAATACGAGAATCTACTGGGACTGACGACAAAGTCCTCGCGCAGGAATTCCACGATCACCGAAAGGTAGAACTGTGGCGGGTGTACCGGTTGGGGGAGACCCCAGCGCACCTGGAACGAGGCAGTCGTGAAGTGGCTCGACGAACGCGCTCACAAGGCGACCATCGACACCGACCGCATGCATTTGCGGTGGTGCGACCGGTTCCTCGGGGGCAAGTGCTGGATCAGATCGATCGTGACCTGGTCGACCGCCTCACGGATGCCAAGCTGAACGAGGACGTGACCAATGCCACGGTCAATCGCATGTTGGAGGTGGTCCGCGCCATTCTTCGCAAGTGCCGCGACGATTGGGAATGGGTGGATCGCATCCCGAAGGTTCGGCTGCTACCGGAGCCGACCCGCCGGATTCGATGGCTGACGCGTGAGGAGGCACACCGCCTCCTTACCAACCTGCCGCCGCATCTGGCTGCGATGGCGGCGTTTAGCCTCTCAACGGGCCTTCGCCGCGCCAATGTGACCGGGTTGCTGTGGTCGCAAGTCGATTTAGTCCGGCGGGTTGCCTGGATTCACCCCGACCAAGCGAAGGCGAGGCGCGCCATCCCGGTGCCTCTCAACGCGGAAGCCGTGGTGATCGTGAGGAAGCAGCCCGGAAAGCACCCTGTCTACGTGTTCGCCTACCGGGGAAGCAGGATCACCCAGGTCAACACGAAGGCATGGCGCCTGGCTCTAGGACGCGCCGGAATCGACGATTTCCGCTGGCACGACCTTCGGCATACCTGGGCAAGCTGGCACGTCCAGAACGGCACGCCGCTGCATGTGCTGCAGGAAATGGGGGGCTGGGAGAGTCCGGAGATGGTCAGGCGCTACGCGCACCTATCGGCGGAACACTTGGCGCCCTATGCAGAACGCCTTTCGGCCTTGAGGATCGTGGATGTGGGGAGCGTCCCCACAGAAATCCCCACAGGCGCCCAATGAAAAGGGGCCAGACTTTCGTCTGGCCCCTCGATGCAACTGGCGCGCCCGGCAGGATTCGAACCCACGACCCCCTGGTTCGTAGCCAGGTACTCTATCCAACTGAGCTACGGGCGCTTGATGAGCCCGGCATTATAGCGAAAACCCGCCGGACGGGCGACCCCCGGCGGAAAGCTCACTTGGCCGAGGCCACCTCCACCGGCAGGATCGAATCGCCGATGAAGCGCGTCCACACGTAGTCGTTCTCGTTCAGGGCGTCGTGGTTCGCCGGCGTGAAGGGCTTCGCGTACGTCTTGATGAGGCCCTCGTACTTGTCGATCTTGTAGAAGCCCTGGCGGATGGCGTCGCCGCCCGTGCCGCCGGCCTTCTCGATGGCGATCGCCGCGAGGTGCATCGCGTCGTAGGCATTGGCGACGCCCACGGCCGGGGTCACGTCGCCCGGGCCCTTGATGTCCGGGTACTTCTTCTTCAGGGCGTCCAGCACCCGCTGGCCCACGGGGCTCAGCTTCCCGAAGAAGCTGTAGGTCTGCACGAAGACCACTTCCTTCGCGCTCGGGCCGGCCAGCTCCGTGAAGCGGCCGCCCGCCGGGCCCCAGTGCGAGACGATCGGCACTTTCCAGCCCATGCGGTCCAGGCTCTTCACCACCTGTGCCGAGGGGCCGACGTTGCCCACCATGAGCAGCGTGTCCGCGCCCGCGGCCTTCAGGCGCGACAGGTGCGGCGTGACGTCGACGTCGTTGGCCTCGAACTTCTCCACGCCCGCGGCCGTCACGCCCTTGGCCTGCATCGCGGCGGCGAGGCCCTTCTGGTTCGATTCGCCCCACGGGTTGTTCACGACGATGACGCCGGGCTTCTTCGTCTTGTGGGTGGCCTGCGCGTACTGGAGCATCGCCTTGTCGACGATCTCGTCCACGGCGGAGACGCGGAAGACGAAGTTGGGATTGGCGCCGTTCCTCGTGATGCCCGTGCCGGCGGCCCAGGGGCCCATGAAGGGCACCTTTTCCGAGTTGGCGATGGGCACGATGGCGAGGGACACGGGGGTATCCAGGCCGCCGAAGAGCACGGCCACCTTCTCCTTGAAGATCAGCTCGCGGGCGGCGACCTGCCCCTTGGCGGGCACGGCCTCGTCGTCGCGGCGCACGAGCTCGAGCTTGCGGCCGCCCAGGAGGCCCCCCTTGGCGTTGATCTCCTCGATGGCGATGGTGAGGCCGCGCGTGATGGCCTCGCCGGCCTTGGCCGACTGGCCCGACAGGGCGGTGACGAGGCCGATCTTGATGGGATCGGCGGCCTGGGCGCCGGCGGCGAAAACCAGGCCGACGGAAGCGACGATCGAGCGCAGGACGAGGCGGCGGGCGCCGCGGAAAGAACGGGTCACGGGCAATCTCCTTCGGAGGGGAAAACGGCGGGGGCAGGCGATGACTGAAGATAAGCAACCGCGGCCCCGGCGTCCACTCCGGCGGGGTCGATTGTTGCCATTCGTCAAATGAATATTCCCCGCACCATTCCGGCGCGGGACGCCCCAAAGTGCGGCATGCCGGGAAGCCGGCCGGGCTGCTAGCATCGAGCCTTGCCCTGACCCCCGAAGGAATCGCCATGTCGAGCGCACCCGCCAGCATCCCCACCGCCGAGGCCGAGGCCCGCCGCATCGTCGAGGAATTCCTCGAAGCCTCGATGATCCCGGACCCGGTGAAAGCCCGCACCTACATGGCCCCCGAGGTCGCCATCACCTTCACCGGCGGGCGGAAATTCACCGAACCGAGGCAGACGGCCGCCTTCAACGCCTCGCGCTACAAGTGGGTGAAGAAGAAGTTCGAGCGCACGGACGTGGTGGCCGGCGGCACCGCCGAGGAAGCCATCGTCTACAACACCGGCACCCTCTACGGCGAATGGCCCGACGGCGAGCCCTTCGCCGGCAACCGCTACCTGGACCGCTTCGTCGTCCGCCACGGCCTCATCGTGAAGATGGACGTGTGGAACGACAGCGCGGAGATCCTGCTGCGCCGCGCGGGCCTCGCGAAGGACTGAAGGGCTACTCGAGGAAGAGTTCGGCCATCAGCGAGCGCATCCAGCGGCTCGCCGGGTCCTGGTGGTAGCGCTCGTGCCAGTGCTGCTTGATCTCGAAGGCCGGGATGGGGATGGGCGGCTCGAGGATCGACACGCGCGGATAGTCCGCCACGGCCATCGCGAGCCGGCGCGGCACCGTCACGACGTAGTTCGTGTGCGCGATGATGGTGGGCATGGCCATGAAGTGCGGGATGTCGAGCACGACGCGCCGGCGCACGCGCGCCTCGGCGAAGGCCTTCTCCAGCGCCGCCTCGTGGCCCGTCCCGGCCATGGTCGCCACCGCGTGCCGCATCTGCGCGAACTTGCGCGGCTGCCCCATCTGCGCGAGCTGCGGGTGGTTCGCGCTCGCGAGGCACACGAAATCGTCGCCGTAGAGTCGCTGCTGGAAGAAGCCCGCCTTGAACTCGGGGAAGAGCCCCACGGCGATATCCACCTCGCCTGCCGCCATCGCCTCGCGCGCGCCGCGCTCCGGCACGCGAAGCACCTTCACCCGCACGCCGGGGGCCCGCGTCTCGAGCGCGCCCAGCAGCCGCGGCAGCAGCACCACCTCGCCGATGTCCGTCATGAAGAACGTGAACGTGCGCGTCGAGGTGACGGGGTTGAAGGCGGTGCCGATCTCGAGGGAGCTCGCGACCAGCTCGCAGGCCTTCTGCAGGGGCGAGGCGAGCACCTGCGCGTAGGGCGTGGGCTGCATGCCGCGGCCGGTGCGCACGAAGAGCGGGTCGCCGAAGGTCTTGCGAAGGCGCGAGAGCGCGCTGCTCATCGCCGGCTGCGAGAGCCCCACGCGCTGCGCCGCCACGGTGATGTTGCGGTCCTTGAGGATCGCGTCGAACACCACGAGCAGGTTGAGGTCGAGCGTGCTGAGGAGCGGCTTTCTATTCATGGCGTGAATTCTACGCATTCGCCCCGGCGGCTGGACAGGACGCCGGCCGCTTCCTAGATTGGGGGCTCCGCCCCGCCCCCTTCCGGACCGCTCCCGTGCCCCTCGCCACCCTCCTGCGCCGCAGCCTCTACAAGGACTCCGTGGCGCTCATGCGCATCGCGCAGCGACTGCTCGAGCTGCCGGCGGTGCACGCGCGCCACGCTCGTCATGGGAACGCCGGCCAACCTCGAGATCCTCGCGCAGGCGGGGCTCGCCGGCCCCGGGACAAGCGAGGCGAAGCCCGGTGACCTCGTCATCGTCATCGAAGCCGACGGCGACGAGACCCTCGCGCTCGCGCAAGCCGATGCCCACGTCGCGCTCGAAGGCAACCCGGCGTCGGCCGATTCGGGCACCGCCCGCGAACGCCCGCCGCGCTCCGTCGCCCTCGCCGCCGCGCGCCTCGCCGATGCCGACCTCGTGCAGATCTCCGTTCCCGGCGCCTACGCCGCGGCCGAGGCGGTGAAGGCCGTCCGGCGCGGCCTGCACGTCTTCCTCTTCAGCGACAACGTGCCCTCGCGCAGGAACGCACCCTCAAGCAACTCGCGGCGCGGCACGGCGTGCTCGTGATGGGCCCGGACTGCGGCACGGCCATCGTGCGCGGCGTGCCGCTCGGGTTCGCCAACGCCGTGCGCCGGGGGGACATCGGCCTCGTCGGCGCCTCGGGCACGGGGCTGCAGGAAGTCAGCTGCCGCATCGACGCGCACGGCGGCGGCATTTCCCACGCGCTCGGCACGGGCGGGCGCGACGTGATCGCCGAGATCGGCGGGGCCAGCATGCGGCATGCCGTGGACCTCCTCGCGGCAGATGATTCGACGAAGGTCATCGCGATCGTCTCGAAGCCGCCGGCGCCCGAGGTCGCCCGCGCGGTGATCGAGCGCCTCGCCGCCGCGCGCAAGCCGGGCGTCGTGCTCTTCCTCGGTCACCGGTTCGCGCCCGGCGAGCTGCCCGCGGGCATCCGGCCGGCTGACACGCTGGAGGAAGCGGCCGTCACCGCCGTCGCGCTCGCGCAGGGCCGCGAGCCTTCCGCGCCGGCCGGCGAAGGCGAAAGCCTCGCGCTCGCGCAAGCCGAGGTCCGGCAGCTCGCGCCCGGCCAGCGCCACGTGCGCGCGCTCTATTCCGGCGGCACCTTCTGCACGGAGGCGCTGCTCGCCTGGCGCTCTCTCGGCCTGGAGGCGTGGTCCAACACCCCGCTCGATCCCGCGCGAACCCTCGCGGACGCGCGCACGAGCCGCGAACACGCGGCCGTCGACCTGGGCGACGACGAATTCACCGTCGGCCGCCCGCATCCGATGATCGATCCGCTGCCCCGCATCGAGCGCCTCGCGCAGGAAGCCGCGGATCCCTCGGTGGCCGCGATCGTGCTCGACGTGGTGATCGGCCACGGCGCCCATCCCGATCCGGCCGGCGCCCTCGCCGAACCCATCCGCGCCGCCCGGGCCGCGGCCGCCTCTCAGGGCCGGCACCTCGCGGTGATCGCGTTCGTGACGGGCACCGAGCGGGACCCCCAGCGCCTGTCGGCCCAGCAGGCCACGCTTCGCGGGGCCGGGGCGATCGTCACCGAGAGTGCGACATCCGCCGCGCAACTTGCCGGCCGGATCGCCCTCGCTGCCGCACAGGCGCCCGCCCGTGGCTGAGGAAACCGTCGTCGTCGCCTTCGGCGGCAACGCGAGCTACCCGCCGACCATCAAGGGTCTCGCGCAGGAGCAGCTCGACCTCATGGCCGAGGCCTGCCGCCACCTGCTGCGCATCATCGATTCGGGGCGCCGGCTCGTGCTCACGCACGGCAACGGCCCGGTGGTGGGCAACATCCTCTTCCGCATGGCGAGGACGGCGAACGAGCTGCCGCCCATGCCCATGGACATCTGCGTGGCCCACTCGCAGGGCGGCATGGGCTACATGCTGCAGCAGTCGTTCATGAACGTGCTGCACGCGCACGGCGTGGACCGCACCGTGAGCGCCATCGTGACGCAGGTGGAGGTGGATCCGGCCGACCCCGCCTTTGCCAACCCCACCAAGCCCGTGGGCCGGTTCTTCAACGTGCTCGAGGCCGAGATCCTGCGCAGCGAGCACGACTGGCGGTTCATCGAGGATTCGGGCCGCGGCTACCGGCGCGTCGTGCCCTCGCCCGAACCGCGGCGCATCCTGGATCTCGCCAGCGTGAAGGCGCTGCTCGACGGCGGCGTGGTGCCCATCGCCGTGGGCGGCGGCGGCATCCCCGTGGTGAAGGACGCGAACGGGTGCTTCCACGGCGTTTCGGCCGTGATCGACAAGGACCTCACCAGCGCCATGCTGGCCTCCGAGCTGGGGGCGAGCACGCTCGTGATGCTCACGGGCGTCGACCGCGTGGCGCTCGATTTCGGCCAACCCACGCAGCGTTCGCTCGATCGCCTCACGGTGGCCGAGGCGCGCGCGCACCAGTCGGACGGCCAGTTCCCGCCCGGCAGCATGGGCCCGAAGATCGCGGCGGCGATCCGCTTTCTCGAACGCGGCGGCGAACGCGCGATCATCACCTCGCTCGACCGGGCGTTCGACGCGCTCGAAGGCCGCGCCGGCACGCACATCGTTCCGGCATGAGCGCGGTCACGGCCCTCGCCGGATGGAAAGCCTACACGGCGCTCGTCGCCTGCGGCGGGCACCTGCGAACGCCCCCGGGCTTCGAGTCGGGCGCGTGGCGCTACGCCGGCCCGGAGCCCGTCTGGCTGGGCCGCGATTCGCACCCCCGCCATCCCCGCGCCCTTTGCCTCGACGGCGATGCCGCGCCCATGACGATCGACCTGTCGTGTCTCGCGGCCGGTGCGCCGGAGCCCGCGCTTCCCCGCGGCCTCGACCGCCAGCGCCTCGCCCCGCGTGCCCGGGCGTTCGCCGCCCGATGCCGCGAACTCGGTGAGCCCCGGGGCCTCGCCGTGCTCATCGAGGGGCGAAGCCCCGCCTTCCCGCTTTCGGCCACCGAAGCGCCGCTGCGCGCGCTCGCCCGCGCCGCCGGAGACGACGATCCGGGCAACGCCCTCGCACCCGCGCACGCCCTGCTCGGCCTGGGCCCCGGCCTCACGCCCTCGGGCGACGACGCGGTCGGCGGCCTGCTCTTCGCCCGACGGATGCTCGCCGACGCGCCTGCCTGGGCGCCCGTGGCCGCAAGCCTCGCCCTGGCGGCGCGTACGCGAACCCACGCGATCTCCGCCGCCCTGCTGGCCGACCTGGCCGCCGGCCACGGCCACGCCGCCTTGCACCGGGTGGCCGCCGCGCTGGCGGAGGGCGCCGATCCCCTGCCCGCCGCCCGCGAACTCGTGGCCCTGGGCCATGCTTCCGGCTGGGAAATGCTGGCCGGCTTGCTCATCGGCCTTGCGGGGCCCGCCCTCTTCCGCGCACGATGCGAACGAACCCCATGACGATTCCCCTGCTCGACCCCCGCCCCCTGAGCGTCATCAACGTCGGCGTGGACAGCTTCCTCGCGAGCGTCCGCGAAGCCGGCGGCACCGCGCTCGACACCGAATGGCGCCCGCCCGGCGACGGCGATCCGGCCCTCGCCTGGGCCGTCGCGATGCTCGCGCCCGATCCCGCCGATCCGCAGGCGCCCGGCTCCCGCATCGACCGCGCCAACGCGCTCGCCGTCGAGCGCATCGTGTCCTCGCAGCCCGTGCTCGTGGACGTGGCGCCGCACGCGCGCGAGGTCTGGCCGGACCTGGGCCGCACCCTGCTGCACGCGGGCGCGCCCGTCGCGTGGGACGACATGTGCGGGCCCATGCAGGGCTCGATGATCGGCGCCGTCCTCTACGAAGGCTGGGCGGCCACGCCCGACGAGGCGCGCGGGCGCCTCGCGAAAGGGGAGTTTCCCTTCGCGCAGTGCCACGACCGCGGCGCCGTCGGCCCCATGTCGGGGATCATCTCCGCGTCCATGCCGGTCTTCGTCGTCGAGAACCGCGCCCACGGCAACCTCGCCTACACCAACATGAGCGAGGGCATCGGCCGCGTGTTGCGCTTCGGCGCCAACGGGCCGGACGTCATCGCGCGCCTCAAGTGGATCGAGAACACGCTCGCGCCCACGCTGCGCGCCGCCGTGAAGTCGGCGGGCGGCATCGACCTGAAGAGCATCCAGGCGCAGGCCCTGCTCATGGGCGACGAGGCGCACAGCCGCAACGCGGCCGGAACGCTGCAGTTCCTGGCCGCCGTGTCGGTCGCCCTCGCGAAGAGCCCCGTCGAGCCGCAGGCGACGTACGAGTCGCTCAAGTTCATCGCCGACAACTCGCAGTTCTTCCTGAACCTCTCGATGGTCTCCGCCAAGGCCACGATGGACGCCGCCCACGGCATCGCCGATTCGAGCGTCGTCACCGCCATCGCGCGCAACGGGCGCACCACGGCCGTGCGCGTGAGCGCCCTGGGCCCGGCCTGGTTCCAGGCGCCCTCCGACAACCCCGTGGGCCTATTCTTCCCCGGCTTCACGCAGGAGATGGCCAACCCGGACCTGGGCGACAGCGCCATCTGCGAGACGGCCGGCTTCGGCGGGTTCTCGCTCGCGGCCTCGCCCGCCCTCGTGCAGCTCGTCGGCGGCACCGTCGCGCAGGCGGTCGAGTATTCCCGCGAAATGGCCGACATCACGGTCGCGCGCAACCCCGGCCTCACGCTCCCGAACCTGGATTTCGCGGGCTCTCCGTGCGGCATCGACGTGCGCAAGGTGGTCGACACGGGCATCCGCCCGGTGCTCACCACCGGCATCGCCCACCGCGAGGCGGGGGTGGGGCAGATCGGCGCGGGCATCGTGCGCACGCCTCTTGCTTGCTACACGCAGGCCCTCCGGGCCCTCGCCGCCACCTTCGACATCCGCTGACATGACCTCGCCCCTTCGCGCCCGATGATCACCCTCGCCCTCGTCTCGGGGCTGTGCATGGGCGGCATGTACGGCCTGCTCGCCCTGGGCTTCCACATCACCTACGCGGTCTCGAACACCGTCAACTTCGCGCAGGGCACCTCGCTCATGCTCGGCGCGGTGCTGTGCTACCTGCTGTCGGCGCGCTTCGGGTTGCCCATCGGCCTCGCCATCGTCGCCGCCCTCGCCCTGTGCGCGCTCTGGGGCGTGATCGTCGAGCGCTTCGTGGTGCGTCCCTTCGTGCGCGCGGGTTCGAACGGCTGGCTCATGTCCACCGTGGCCGTCGGGCTGATCCTCGAGCACTCCGTCATGTTCACCTTCGGCAAGGAGCCGCGCAGCCTCGTGCTGCCGGTCTCGGACCGCGCTTTCTCCGTGGGCGGGGTGTCGGTGTCGCCGCTGCAGATCGCCATCCTCGCCACGGCCGTCGGCGTCGCCTTCGCCCTGCACGCCTTCATGACCCGCACGCGGCAGGGCAAGGCGCTCTCGGCGGTGGTGCAGAACCCGCGCGCCGCGGGCCTCATGGGCATCGACGTGCCGCGCGCCGTGATGGCGTGCTACGCGGCATCGACCGCCCTGGCGGGCCTCGCGGGCATCCTCATCGCGCCGCTCTTCTCCGTCTCCGCGGAGATGGGCACGCTCTTCGGCATCAAGGCCTTCGCCGTCGCCATCCTCGGCGGCCTGAACAGCGCGCGCGGCGTGGTGCTGGCGGGCTTCCTCTTCGGCGTGGTCGAGGCGCTCATCACCTCGTTCCTGGGCTCGGCGTGGACGAACCTGCTCGCTTTCGCGCTCGTCATCGCCGTCCTGGCGCTCAAGCCCCACGGCCTGCTGGGCCTGGCGGGGGTGAAGAAGGTATGAAGTCCCTTCGCGACCCGATCCTGCTCGCGCTCGTGGCGGCCGGCCTCGCCGCCAGCGCGTTCGCGAACCCCTACTACCTGTTCCTGCTCACGATGGCCGCGCTCACCGTGCTCGTGGGCGTGGGCCTCAACGTGCTCATCGGGCTCACGGGGCAGGTGTCCTTCGGCCACGTCGGCTTCTACGCCATCGGCGCCTACGTGACGGCGGTGCTCACCACGAAGCTCGGCTGGGATTTCTGGTGGACGCTGCCCGCGGCGATGGCGCTCACGGCCGTCGTGGGCACGCTGCTGGGGGCCGTGGCGCTGCGCATGAGCGGCCCGTACCTGGCGATGGTGACGATCGCCTTCGCCTTCGTGGTCGAGTTCGCCATCGTGGAATGGGAGGGCGTCACCGGCGGGCAGAACGGCGTGATGAACATCCCCATGCCGCAGGCCTTCGGGTGGGTGCTGGGCGAGCGCGGCCTCGCCGGGCTCTCCGTGCTGCTCGTGGGCGCGGCGCTCCTCGCCTACCGGCGCCTCGCCGCGAGCCCCTGGGGCCTCGCGATGCGCGCGGTGAAGGATTCGGAGATCGCCGCGGGCTCGCTCGCGGTGAACCCGCTCGTGGTGCGCACCGTCGCGTTCACGATCTCGGCGGCCCTCGCGGGCCTGGCGGGCAGCCTCTTCGCGCCGCTCACGACCTTCATCGCGCCCAGCAGCTTCGCGTTCTTCCAGTCCATCCTCTTCGTGCTCGTCGTGATCGTGGGGGGCGCCGGGCGCACCTACGGGCCGGTCATCGGCGCGGCCGTCGTCGTCTTCCTGCCCGAGACGCTCTCGAGCCTCGCGGAATACAAGGTGCTCCTCTACGCGACGCTGCTGCTCGCCGTGCTGCTCTTCGCGCCCGGCGGCATCTCGGGCCTCGTCGCCGGCCGATTCGGGCGCGCCAGGGACGAGGCGGCGCCGGCGGCGGCGGGCGAGGCGCAGGCCCTCATCGCGGCCGGCGCGGGCCCGGGCTCGCTCGAAGTCGAAGGCGCGAGCGTGGCCTTCGGCGGCGTGCGCGCGCTCTCCGAGGTGTCGGCCCGCCTCGCGTGCGGCGCCGTCACGAGCGTCATCGGGCCCAACGGCGCGGGCAAGACGACCCTCCTCAACGTGATCTGCGGCTTCTACCGGCCCGACGCGGGCTCGGTGAGGCTGGACGGGACCGAACTCGCGGGCGCGCCGGCCCATCGCATCGCCCGCGCCGGCATCGCGCGCACCTTCCAGACGCCGCAGCTCTTCGAGAGCATGACCGTGCTCGAGAACCTGCTGGTCGCCCTTCGCCGCGGCGCGCTCGGTTCGCCGCTCGACGCGAGCGCCTCGGACGCGACGGGATCGCCCGCCCGGTCGGCGCGCGCCCTGCTCGATTTCGTCGGCTTCCAGGGCGGCGTGCACCGCCTCGCCGGAGACCTGCCGCACATCGACAAGCGCCTGCTCGAGATCGCGCGCGCCCTCGCCCTCTCGCCTCGCTTCCTCATGCTGGACGAGCCGGCCGCGGGCCTCAACCATTCGGACAAGCTCGTGCTCGCCGCCCTCCTCAAGCGCATCGCGGGCACCGGCGTCGGCGTGGTGCTCATCGAGCACGACATGAGCCTCGTCATGGAGATCTCCGACCGCATCGTGGTGCTGGACGCGGGCCGGCGACTCGCCGAGGGCGAACCCGAGACCGTGCGCGCGGACCCGGCCGTCATCGAGGCCTACCTCGGCGCGGGCCGCATCGAGCACCATCCGCGCCCGGCGGGCTGGCAGCCGCAGGCGCAACCCCTCCTCGAGGTGCAGGGGCTCGGCGCGGGCTACGGCGGGGCGCCGGTGCTCTCCGGCATCGACCTCACGCTCGCCGACGGCGAACTGGTGGCCGTGCTGGGCGCCAACGGCGCGGGCAAGTCCACGCTCATGCGATCGCTCGCGGGGCTGCTGCGCCCCGTCGAGGGCCGCGTGCTCTTCGCCGGCCGCGCCATCGAGACGTACGCCGCGCACCAGGTGGCCCGCGCCGGGCTCGTGCTCGTGCCGGAAGGGCGGCAGGTGTTCCCCGAACTCTCCGTCGAGGACAACATCCGCCTGGGCGCCTACACGCGGAGGGATTTCGAGGCGAAGGAAGTCGAAGCCCTGCTCGAGCGCTTCCCGTCGCTCGGGCAAGCGGCGCGCGAGCCGCGCCGGACTGCTCTCCGGCGGCGAGCAGCAGATGCTCGCCATCGCGCGCGGCCTCGTCGCGAAGCCCCGCGTGGTGCTGCTCGACGAGCCTTCGCTCGGCCTCGCGCCCGCGCTCATCCACGAACTCTTCCGCGTCCTCGCGGACCTGCGCGACCAGGGCATCACCATCCTGCTCGTCGACCAGATGGCCGCCCTCGCGCTCGCGGTGGCCGACCGCGGGTACGTCGTCGAGTCGGGCCGCATCGTGCACGCCGGCCCGACGGCCGAGCTGCGCGACGACCCCGCGCTCGAGCGCGCCTACCTCGGCCAGACCTGAAGGGGACAGCCCCCATGAAGACCGCGGACCTCGTCCTGCGCAACGCCCGCCTCGCGGAACACGGCCCCGACGCGGCCTTCGACATCGGCATCGCGGACGGGCGCATCGCCGCCGTGGCGCCGCGGCTCGACACGGCCGGTCCCGTGAAGGATGTCGGCGGGCGCCTCGTGGTGCCGGGCCTCGTGGAGACGCACATCCACCTCGACAAGACGCGCATCGTCGACCGATGCGCCTGCGTGAAGGGCACGCTCGACGAGGCCATCGCCGAGGTCTCGCGCGAGAAGCGCCTCTTCACCGAGGAGGACGTCCACGCGCGGGCGAGCCGCACGCTCGAGAAGTGCATCGCGCAGGGAACCCAGCACGTGCGAACCCATGTCGAGGTCGACCCGGCCATCGGCCTGCGCGGCTTCCACGGCGTGCAGCGCCTCGCCCGCGACTACCGCTGGGCGGTGGACATCGAGACCTGCGTCTTCGCGCAGGAGGGCCTCACGAACTACCCGGGTGTCGAGGAACTGATGCGCGAGGCCCTGGGCCAGGGCGCGCGCGCGGTGGGCGGCGCCCCCTACACGGATGCCGACCCGCACGGCCAGATCGACCGCGTCTTCGCGATGGCGAGGGATTTCGACGTCGACGTCGACTTCCACCTGGACCTCGGCAATTCCGCCGAGCACATGGACCTCGCGTACGTGTGCGACTGCGCCGAGCGCCACGGCTGGCAGGGCCGCGTCGCGGTGGGGCACGTGACCAAGATGTCGCTGCTGCCCGGCCCCGAGTTCGACGCGCTGGCCCGGCGGGTGGCCGATGCCGGCGTGGCGGTGACGGTGCTGCCCTCGACGGATCTCTACCTCATGGGGCGCGGCGAGCGGCACACGGCGATCCGGGGCGTTCTCGCGGTGCACGCGCTCCTGGCGCACGGGGCCAACGGGTCGCTCGCGACCAACAACGTGATGAACCCGTTCACGCCCTACGGCGACTGCTCGCTCGTGCGCATGGCGAACCTCTACGCCAACGTGTGCCATGTGGCGCGGGAGCAGGACCTCGCGGAATGCCTCGCGATGGTCACCACGCGCGCCGCGAGGCTGATGCGCATCGCGGACTACGGCGTGGCGGAGGGGATGGCGGCCGACCTGGTGGTGCTCGACGCGCCCACCCCGGCGCTCGCGGTCGCGGAGATCGCCTCACCCCTGTGGGGCTGGAAGCGCGGTCGCGCCAGCTTCTCGCGCGAGCCGGTGCAGCTGCACCGGCCCTGAAGCGGGCCCGGCGGGCTCAGCTCCCGCGCAGCGCCTGGACGGTGTCGGCCGCGCGCGTGTAGACCACGCCGCGGCGCCCCTCGTGGGCGATCTGCTCCGGAACGATGAGCCAGGCCATCAGGTCGCGGATCGACACGACGCCCCAGGGCTGGGTCTCGGTCTCCATGACCAGCATGTGCCGGTAGCCGTACTCCACCATGATGCGCAGCACCTCGAGGGTGGATTCGGTCATCGGGACGCTGCGCACGTCCGGCGTCATCACGTCCTTCATCGTCGTGGCCTTCGGGTCGCGGCCGAGGCGCACCACGCGGCGCATGAGGTCGCGTTCCGTGAAGATGCCGGCCACGGGCTTGCCGGCCTCGCGAACGAGCACGGATCCGGTGCGCTTTTCGTCCATCAGGGCCACGGCCTCGAACACGGTCGCCGTCGGCGGGATCGTGACGATGCTGGGGCCGGCCTTGGCTTTCATGATGTCGCCGATGGGTCGGTCGATCATGTTGTTATCCTCCGGTTTTGGGGAGCGAGCGGTCCGGCCATCCTGCCTCCGCCCCGCCCCCCCCGTCTTATGCCGGATCAAGGAACTCGACGATGCCGCTCCTCGATCGACGCCGGGCCCTGGCCGGGTTGGCCGCCCTGGCGGGTGCCGGCCTCCTCGCCCCCCTCGCCCGGGCTGCCGCTCCCCTGGAAAGGACGATCCCCGCCACCGGAGAGCGCCTGCCGGCCATCGGGATGGGCACCTGGCTCACCTTCGACGTGCCGGCGGGGGCCGGGCGGAACACGCGCATTCCCGTCCTGCGGGAGTTCTTCGCCGCCGGCGGCACCTTGCTCGACTCCTCCCCGATGTACGGCTACGCCGAGGCCGTCCTCGGCGAACTGGTGCCGCAGGCGAAGCCCGCCCGGGTGTTCAACGCGACCAAGGTGTGGACGCCGGTGCGCGCGCTGGGCGTGAAGCAGATGGAGGAATCCTTCGCCCACTGGGGCGTGAAGCGCTTCGACCTCATGCAGGTGCACAACATGCTCGACTGGGAGACGCACCTCGTCACCCTCAAGGAATGGAAGGCCGCCGGCCGCGTGCGCCACATCGGCATCACGACGTCGCACGGCCGGCGGGAGGAGGCCCTCCTCGCGGCGATGAAGCGCGAGCGCTTCGATTTCGTGCAGTTCAGCTACAGCTTCGCGGACCGGGACGCCGAGAAGCGCCTGCTGCCCGCGGCGCGGGACCGGGGCGCCGCGGTGATCGTGAACCGCCCCTTCGACGGCGGCGACCTGTTCGGCGCGGTGAAGGGCAAGCCCCTGCCGGGATGGGCGGCGGAAATCGACTGCGCCAACTGGGCGCAGGTGTTCCTCAAGTTCGTGACCTCTCACCCGGCCGTCACCTGCGCCATTCCGGCCACCTCGAACCCGGCGCACATGCGCGAGAACATGGGCGCGCTCGCCGGACGCCTCCCCGACGAGGCGCTGCGGCGGCGCATGGCCGCGGACGTCGCGAAGCTCCTCTAGCGCGCGGCCACCGGCTCCGGCGGCTGCGTGCGCAGGCGCACGACGGCCGTCGCGCCCGTGCCCGCCACCGCGATGCGCGCCGCGTCGAACCCGGGCGGGCCGAAGGGCGCGGCCGCGTCGTTCGTGAAGCCCCAGGGCTCGAGCGGCAGGCCGAAGCTGTTCCGCGCGAGGCGGCGGTCGCCGTCGAGGTCCTGGAAGATCACGGCGGCGTAATCGCCCTCGGGCAGCTCGCGGAACACGACGCGCGTGGTGCCGGCCGTCGCGGCGACCCGCTGTCCCGTGCGGGGCTTGCGCATCCAGGGGTCGTCCTTGCCGTAGAGCGCCACGAGGATCTCGCCTGTCGCCTGTTCCACGCCGTCCACTTCGAGGACGAGATCGGCGGCCCGGGCGGCGGTGGCGGCGAAAAGCGCGAGGAGGACGGCGGGCAGGATGCGGAAGGACTTCGTCATGGTGGGCCTTATGCGGGGGAAAGAGGCCCCAGCGTGGCAACGTCGCACGCCGACGGCGAGGCCAATGCGACGAGCCGCGCAACGACTGCGCCAACGGTTCCCTGCCGGCGCGAACGGCGGCGGGTCGTTCCACCTTGCCAATCCCGGGCAATACGAACGATTCCCAATTGATGATCGTCAACGGCACTGAAAATCAATGCGATACCGTGATCTTGCCAGCCGAGTTTTGCCTCGGTATCATTAATGGGAATCGTTCTCATCATAGCCGGGGAGACACCGCGTGTACGTCTGCAATTGCAACGGCATCACGGAACGCGAGATCGTCGCTGCCGCCACCCTGGGCTGCGCGACGCTGGAGGACCTGCGCCGCGACCTGGGCGTGGCCACCTGCTGCGGCAAATGCGAACCGGTCGCCCGGGCACTCATCGGCCGGGTCGGCGGGCATTGCGGCAACGGCCCGGCCGCGCAATCCTGGGCGGGAGATTGAAGACGCACGGTCGCACGCCACGCCTTGGCGCTAGACTCGCGATTCGACGGCATCACGGGAGCGGCCCATGAAAGGCGACAAGAAGGTCATCCAGTTCCTCAACGCGCAGCTCAAGCGCGAGCTCACCGCGGTGAACCAGTACTTCCTGCACGCCAGGATGTACAAGAACTGGGGCCTCACGAAACTGGGCGCCCACCAGTACCGCGAATCCATCGAGGAAATGAAGCACGCCGACGCCCTCGTCGAGCGCGTCCTGATGATCGAGGGCCTGCCCAACCTGCAGGATCTCGGCAAGCTCGGCATCGGCGAGAACACGCCGGAGATGCTGGCCTCGGACCTGGAACTCGAGAAGGGTTCCTTCGCCCACCTGAAGGAAGCGATCGCGTACTGCGAGAGCGTGCGCGACTACGTCTCGCGCGAGATCCTCGAGGACATCCTGGACGACACGGAAGAGCACATCGACTGGATCGAGACGCAGCTCGAGCTCATCGAGAAAGTCGGCCTGCCGAACTACCTCCAGTCGCAGATGGAGCCGGGCTCCTCCTCCTGAGCACCGGCGGCTAGCGCGCCTCGCAGGGCGCCGCGCCGAAACCCAGCGGGCACTCCGCCCGCTGCATCGCCCACCCGCCCGCCTCGCGGCGTCCCGTCTCGCGCACCAGCGCACCGCAACCCGGGTGCACCGCCACGGCCGCGAGATGCCGGTCCACCAGCTTCGCCAGGCGCGGGCAGGGATTCGCCGCGTACCGGCTCATCAGGTACAGCGTGGACGCGACGAGCGCGTCCGCGCTGCCCGCCTCGACGCCGTCAGTGAAGGGATGACGGTCCATCGCTCGTCTCCGCGTGCACGAGCCGGCGTTCCCACTGTGACGCGAGGCGGCGGCATACCGTGCGCAGTTCTGCCGTCACTGCCGGGTGGGCCGACAGCCACTCCAGGTTGTTCACGATGCGCCGCAGGTAGAGCGGCGCTTCGTCCGCCCGCGGGCAGCTCATGAGGCAGAGCGTTCCCGCGAGCAGGGCGAAAGGATCGGCGGGCAAGGTCGTGTGGCGCATGGAACCTCCGTTCACTTGGTGAGGATGAGCTTGCCCAGGCGCGTGAGGCGCAGGGCGTACGTTTCCCCCTCGTGCTCGATGAGCACGAGGCGGGCCTCGCCGAAGAGCTCGCGGCTGGTGGTGCGGCGGGTCGCTCCCTCGGCATCGCCGGTGTGGGACGGGCCGTCCGGCGCTGCGCCGCCTGGCTTGCGGTTGCTCAAGGCTTGATTTCCTGACACATCGTGGGTATTATCGTATTACGAATCGTTCGCATTTGCAAACAAACGATTCCCCTGCCAGCCAGCGGGCCTCCGCGAGCCAGCCGTCGACACCGTGCTCACCTGAGGAGAGACCCTTGGCCCGTGCCCCTTCGGCCGCCCGCGCAACCGCGGCCGGCAAACGCCCCCCCCGAAACCCGAAATCCGCCCACCGCGCCGGTGGCGCCCCGCCCTCGCCCGTTCCCCGCGTCCTGCCCCTGGGCGCCCTCCTGCTCGCCGGCTCGTTCGGCGCATTCGCCCAGGCCCCGGCGCCGGCCGATCCCGCGAAGACGCTTCCCACGGTGACCGTGAAGGAGCAGCCCGAGCCCGAGGAGACGAAGTCCAAGGGCACCGTGCGCGCGAAGGAGACGACCGTCGGCAAGGGCAAGCAGGCCGTCCGCGACATTCCGCAGACGGTCACCATCGTCACCGAGAAGCTCATCGACGAGCGCAACCTCGACGATTTCCGCGACGTGCTGAAGAACGTCTCCGGCATCACGTTCCAGTCGGGCGAGACGGGCGAGGAGGACATCCGCCTGCGCGGCTTCTCGCTCGGGCAGGCCGGCGACATCTATTCGGACGGCCTGCGCGACGCGCCCATCATCGAGCGCGACACCTTTAACCAGGACCGCATCGAGGTCCTCAAGGGCTCGGCCTCGATGCTCTTCGGCAAGGGCTCGACCGGCGGCGTGGTGAACCAGGTGAGCAAGCAGCCTTACCTCATCACGCAGCAGGAGGCCGATCTCACGCTGGGCAGCGGCCGCGAGGCGCGCGTCACCGGCGACCTCAACTTCATAACGGGCACGGACGCCGCCCTGCGCGTGAACGTGATGGCCCACAAGGCCGACAACACCGGCGCCGAAGTGGACAAGAAGGGCATCGCGCCCACGTTCCGCTGGGGTATCGGTCACCGCGACGAGTTCTCGGTGGGCCTGTACACCCTCGATATCGACAACATCCCGCTCTACAACCACCCGTGGTTCCTGCGCGACGGGAAGATCCTGCCCTCGTTCCCCGCGAAGAACTACTACGGCCTCGCGAGCGACTACCTGCGCACCGAGACCGCCTACGGCACCCTCGTCCACGTCCACCGCTTCGACGCGCAGGTCGAGCTCAAGACGCAGCTTCGCCACGGCCGTTACGAGCGCGACCTGTGGTCGAGCGTGATCGGCTTCGCGCCGGTGGCCGAGCAGCCCGGCCGCATCCCCGTCACCTCGGAGACGATGACCGCCGACACGGTGCTCCAACGCACGCCCAAGGGCCGCCGCGCCGAGACGGACCTCACGCAGGTGCAGAGCGAACTCACGGGCGCCTTCTCCGGGTTCGGGTTCAAGCATTCGCTCATCGCAGGCGTCGACGTATCGCTCGAGGACGCCAGGCGCGCCAACAACTTCGCCGGGGCGCAGAGCGGCCTTCGCACCACCGTCGGCACGCCCAACGACCGCGATTCCCGCGACGACGTGCGCGGCGATGCGCCCTTCAACACCTTCGAGGCCGACAACTTCTCGCTCTACGCGCAGGACACGGTGGGCCTCACGGACACCGTGAAGCTCGTCGGCGGCCTGCGCTTCGATCGCTTCAAGGCCTCGTACGTGACGGTGGCCACCACCGGGCCGGGCGGCGCGGTCAATCCGTCCACGACCTTCGACATGAGCGAGAACCTCTGGAGCCCGCGCCTGGGCGCCCTGTGGCAGCCCGATGCGAACACCTCCTGGTACACCTCGTACGGCACGTCCTACAACGTCTCGGGCGACACGTACCAGTACACCCCGGGCAGCCCCAACCTGCGCGATGCCAACACGCCGCCCGAGAAGAGCCGCAACGTCGAGGTGGGCGGCAAGTTCGAGATCTTCGGCGGCAACGCATCGCTCGCCGTCGCGGGCTTCCATTCGGAGAAGTACAACGAGCGCAATACGGACCCCGACACGGCCGCGCAGCAGAACCTGCTCTCGGGCAAGCGCCACGCCTCGGGAATGGAAATCGGCCTGGCGGGCCGCATCACGCCGCGCTGGGAGATCTTCTACAACCACACGTGGATCCCGAACGCCGAGATCGACGAGAGCAACGTGGCCCTCAACGCCGCCGGCACCGGCGCGCAGGTGAAGGGCGACCGGCCCGGCCTCACGCCCAAGCACAGCGCGAGCCTGTGGACGACCTACCAGGCGGCGGCGAAGGTCCGCCTCGGCGCGGGCCTCAACTACCGCAGCGAGCAGAACCCCGAGGGCGCCCGCCACGTCACCGCGCCGTCGTTCGTCACGGCCGACGCCATGGCCGAGTACACGTGGAGCGACGCGCTGTCGTTCCGCCTCAACGTGACCAACATCGCCGACAAGCTCTACGCCGACTCGCTCTACCGGGGCTTCTACGCGCCGGGCGCGCCGCGCGCGGTGCAGCTCACGATGAAGGCCGTCTTCTGACCCCCGCGACCTCCCGCCGACGCCCATGCTCCTCGAGCTCCCCGACATCCTCACCCCGGACGAAGTGCGTTCGGCCCGAGCCCTGCTCACCGGGGACGCGCCGTGGATCGACGGGCGCACGAGCGCCGGCGGGCAGGCCGTCACGCAGAAGAAGAACCGCCAACTCTCCCAGGAGAGCGACGCCTCGCGCCAGCTGCAGGCGCTGGTGCTCGCCGCGGTGCGCCGCGACCCCGTGTTCTTCTCGGCGGCACTCCCCAGGCGGTTCTACAATCCCCTCTTCAACCGCTACGACGTCGAGGCCCCGCACTACGGGCCGCACGTGGACGGCGCCGTGTTGCACTCGGCCGCCACGAAGGAATGGGTGCGCACCGACATCTCCTGCACCGTCTTTCTCGCCGAGCCCGGCGAGTACGACGGCGGCGAGCTGCTCGTGCAGGACACCTACGGCACGCAGCGCGTGAAGCTGCCGGCCGGCCACGCCGTGCTCTATCCCGGCACGAGCGTGCACGAGGTGACGCCCGTCACGCGCGGCTCGCGCCTCGCGAGCTTCTTCTGGATCGAGAGCATGGTGCGCGGCGACGAGCGCCGGCGCCTGCTCTTCGACCTGGACATGAACCTGCTCCGCTTGCGCGAGCGTCACGGCGAGACGCCCGAGGCCGTCGCGCTCACGGGCGTGTACCACAACCTGCTGCGGCAATGGGCCGACACGTGATGCCGCGCCTCGAGCCCGCGACCGCAAGCGCCCGGCACACCGCGCCGCCGCCGGGCCTCATCTCGCTCGCCGACCACGAGGCCCACGCGCGCAGCGTGCTGGACCCGGCGACCTGGGCCTACATCAACGGCGGCGCGGGGGACGGGTTCACGCTGCGGGCCAACCGCGATGCCTGGGATGCCGTCGCCCTGCACCCGCGCGTGCTCGCGCCGCTCGCCGGGCTCGAGACGCGCACGACGCTCCTGGGGAAGGCGTGCCCCTCGCCGATCCTCGTCGCGCCGATGGCCCGGCACGGCCTCGCGCATCCCGACGGCGAACTCGCCACCGCCCTCGCCGCCTCGGCCCTGGGCGCCGGGTTCGTGCTGGGCACGCAGAGCGGACGGCCGCTGGAAGAGGTGGCGAAGGCCTTCGCCCCCGGCGGCGAACGCGGGCCGCTGTGGTTCCAGCTCTACGGGTTCGGCGATCGCGACGGGATGCGCGAACTCGTCGCACGCGCGAGCGCCGCCGGCTACGAGGCCGTGATGCTCACGGTGGATGCGCCGGTCCAGGGCGTGCGCGACGACGAGCGCCGAGCGGGATTCGCACCGCCCCCGGGCCTGCCGATGCCGCACCTGCCGCCGCAGGCTGCCGCAGGGCTCGCCGACCTGCTCGCGCGCGCACCCACCTGGGACGACGTGGCCTGGCTCCTCGCGCACTCGCCGCTGCCGGTCCTCCTGAAGGGGATCACGCATCCCGACGACGCGCGGCTCGCCGTCGAGCTCGGCGTCGCCGGACTCGTCGTCTCCAACCACGGCGGGCGCGTGCTCGACACGATGCCGGCCACGGCGACCCTGCTGCCGGCGGTCGCCTCGGCCGTGGCGGGCCGTTGCGCCGTCCTCGTCGATGGCGGCGTGCGGCGCGGAACCGACATCGTGAAGGCCATCGCGCTCGGCGCCGACGCGGTGCTCGTGGGCCGTCCCATCCTGCACGGCCTCGCGAACGCCGGGGCGGCAGGCGCCGCGCACGTGCTGCGCCTTCTCGGCGACGAATTCTCGGCGGCCATGGCCCTGTGCGGACGCCGGCGCGTCGCGGACCTGCGCGACCCCGCCCTCGTGGGAAGACCCGCGCCGTGAGGCCGCTCGCCATGCTCGAACCCGCCCCCCGGCAACACTTCGCACCGGACTCGCCCCATGGGCCGGCCCCGGGCCGCACCGTGGCCGCAACGTCGCGGCGGGATGCGGCCATCGTCGCCGCGGTCCTCGTCGCCCACGCCGCGATCCTCGCCATCCTCGTTCAAGCGCGCGTCTCGCGCCAACACGACGTGATCGTCCCGGCCCGCGTCATCGCGGAGACGATCGAGATGCCGGTGCGGCAGGCGGCACCGGAACCCGAGGCGCCACGCCCCGTGCCCAATCCACAGACCCGGCCGGTCGAGCGGCGACCCGTGGCCGTCCAACCCACCCCGACACCGGCGCCGGTGGCCGAAGCCGCGAGCGACAGCACCCCGAGCGCGCCGCGCGAGGCCGTCGTCGCCACGCCTGCGGGCCCGGCGGCCACGGCCCCGGTACTCGCGCCGCCCGCGCTCGAGCTGCCGAGCGCCAACGCTTCCTATCTCGACAACCCGCGGCCCGAGTACCCGCGCCTCAGCCGGCGAATGGGCGAGCAGGGACGCGTGGTGCTGCGCGTGCTCATCGAGACCAATGGCACGGCCGCGCGCGCCGATCTCGCCTCCTCCAGCGGCTTCGAACGCCTGGACGAGGCCGCGCGCATCGCCGTCCTGCGCTGGCGTTTCGTGCCCGGCAAGCGCGGCGGCGTCCCCGAGGCCATGTGGTTCAACGTTCCCGTCAACTTCGTCCTGGAGTAGCCATGGATTCCCCGTTCGGTTTCACCCACCTCTGGACCCAGGGCGACTGGGTCGCTCGCACGGTCATCGTCGTGCTGCTCGCGATGTCGGTCGTCACCTGGATCGTCATCGGCATCAAGGCCGCGAACCTGCGCCGTCACCGGGGGCAGGCCCGCGGGTGCGAGGCCTTCTGGCACAGCGTGGACTTCGCCGAAGGCCTCGCGAAGCTCGCGCCGCCCACGCAGGCGACCGGCAACCCCTTCCACGCCCTCGCGCTCGAGGGGCACCGCGCCACCGACCACATCCTGCACCGCGACGGCGACACGCGCCGCCAGCTGCACGACGGCCTCGACGTGAGCGACTGGGTGACCCGCTCGCTGAGGAACGCCATCGACGATTTCACCGTGCGCCTGCAATCGGGACTGGGCATCCTCGCCTCCGTGGGCTCGACGGCGCCCTTCGTGGGCCTCTTCGGCACGGTCTGGGGCATCTACCACGCGCTCCTCGCCATCGGGGCCGCGGGCACCGTCAGCATCGATCGCGTGGCCGGTCCCATCGGCGAGGCGCTCGTCATGACCGCGCTCGGCCTCGCCGTGGCCATTCCCGCGGTGCTGGGCTACAACGCGCTCGTGCGCGCCCACAAGTCCGTGCTGCACCGCCTCGAGCGCTTCGCGAACGACCTGCACGCGTACTTCGTCACCGGAACGCGCATCGAGGGCGAGACGCCCCGTCCGGCGCGGGTCCGCGCCGCCGCCCGGGCCTGATCGCCATGGCCTTCGGCGACGCCCGCATCCGCAGCGAGGAGGAGATGAGCGAGATCAACATGATCCCGCTCATCGACGTGATGCTCGTGCTGCTCATCGTCTTCATCATCACCGTGCCGGTGATCAACCACGCCGTGCGCCTCGACCTGCCGCAGGCGTCCGCGCAGCGCTCCACCGACACGCCCGAGACGATCCGCATCGCCGTGGACGCGCAGGGCGCGTGGCACTGGAACGACACGCCCGTGGCCGACGACGCGCTGCCCGGGCGGCTCGCGGCCGTCGCGGCGCTCGACCCGCAGCCGGAGTTGCACATCCGCGGCGACCGCGGCGTGCGCTACGAGCGCGTCGCGCAGGTGATGGCGCACGCGCAGGCGGCGGGCCTGCGCAGGATCGCTTTCGTCACCGATCCGGGGAACTCCTCCCCGCCCTGAATCCGCGCACCCCCTTGCGGCGAACGCGATGCGGGCCCCATGCTGGCGAACTCTTCCCTGATCCGCCGGCCATGACCCGAATCCTCCCCCTCGCGCTCGCCCTTTTTCTTTCCTCCTGCGCCGTCGCCCCGACGGCACCTCCTCGCGCCCTCGGCGGGGAGGGGACCCGACCCGCACCGGCCATGGCCGTCACCGCGCACCCGCTCGCCACCCGGGCCGCCCTCGACATGCTGGCGAAGGGCGGCACGCCCGTCGACGCGGCCATCGCGGCGCAGATGGTGCTCGGTTTGGTGGAGCCGCAGTCCTCGGGCATCGGCGGCGGCACGCTCGTCATGCTGTGGGACGAAGGGGCGAGGAAGATCTCGTCCTGGGACGGTCTCGCCGCCGCGCCCGCCCGGGTGACCGCGAGCCTTCGCACCGACACCGACGGCAAGCTGCTGCCCGGCGGCGACCCGCTCAACCGCAGCGGCCGCGCGGTCGGCGTGCCGGGCACGCTTGCGGTCCTGCACGCGATCCACGAGCGCCACGGCAAGCTTCCGTGGGCGGATCTCTTCGCGCCGGCCATCGCCCACGCCGATGCCGGCTTCCCGATGCCGAAGTACCTGCACGGCATCCTCGCGCAGCCCGATGGCGCGGCCAATCACGCCGACTGGCGCTCGCTCTATTTCGACGCGGCCGGCCGCCCGCTCGCGGTGGGCACGATCGTTCGCAACCCCGCCTACGGAAAGACGATGCGCTCCATCGCCGCGCTGGGAGCGCAGGCCTGGCTCGCGCAGGGCGGCGCCCGCGCGATCGTCGCGGCCGCACAGCGCGGCGTGCGCCCCACGCTCATGACCGAACGGGACGTGCTCGACTACCGCCCCGCCGAGCGCGAGCCCGTGTGCGCGCCGTTCCTCGCGTACCGCGTGTGCACGATGGCGCCGCCGTCGTTCGGCGGGCTCTACGTCCTGCAGACCCTGCAGATGACGGCGGTGCGCGCGAACGGGCGCTTCGATTTCGCGGACCCGGCCTTCGTGCACCTCTACGCCGAGGCGGGCAAGCTCGCGCAGGCCGACCGCCGCCGCTTCGTGGGCGATCCCGGCTTCGTGGCGGTTCCCGTCGCGACGCTCGCGGACCCCGGCTATTCGATGGTGCGCGCGCTGGGCATCGACCTCGCGAAGGCGAACGCGAGCCCGCAATCCGGCATCCCGATGACGGGGCTCTCCGCGCGCGAATCCGACGCGAGCGACCCGTGACGACCACGCGCCAGATCGCCATCGCGGACGCGGCGGGCAACGCGCTCTCCATCACGACGACCATCAACCTCAACTTCGGCTCGCGGCTCGCGGCCGAGGGCGGCTTCGTGCTCAACAACGCCCTCACGAACTTCTCGGCGGCGCCCAGGGCCGGCGAGACGATCGCCAACCAGATGGCGCCGCGCAAGCGCCCGGCCACCTCCATGTCCCCGACCCTCGTCTTCGATGCGGCCGGAAAGCCCGTGGTCGTCGGCGGCTCGGCCGGCGGCGGACCGATCGTCGACTACATCGCCTCGAGCCTCATCGAGATGCTCGCCAACGGGCGCACGCCCGCCGAGGCGCTCGCGGCCGGGCACGTCACGACCGCCGTGGCGGGCAAGGTGCAACTGGAGAAGGGAACGCGGGCCGAGGCGCTCGCGACGGGGCTTGCCGAACGGGGCCACGACGTGCAGGTGGTGCCCCTGCTCTCGGGGCTCGGCTTCCTCAAGCGCACCCCCGAGGGCTGGATCGGCGCCGCCGACCCGCGCCGCGACGGCGCGGCGATGGGCCTCGAGGCGCCCTGAGACTGCCGGGGCCGGAATTCGACTACCATCGCGTTCGCCCCTTCCGCCCCCGAAGCCACGCACCCCATGCCTTCCCCCCGATTGCGCCAACGCCTCGCCGAACCGTCCCTGCTCGTCGCCCCGGGCGTCCACGACATGGTGTCGCTGCGCCTCGCCAACACGTTCGGCTTCGAGGCGCTCTACATGACCGGGTTCGGCGTCGTGGCCTCGCACCTGGGCCTTCCGGACGCGGGCCTCGCCACCTACACCGACATGGTCGGCCGGGTGAAGGCGATCGCCTCGCAGGCGAACGCCCCGCTCATCGCCGACGCCGACACCGGCTACGGCGGGCTCCTCAACGTGGCCCACACGGTGCGCGGCTACGAGGAGGCCGGCGCCTCGGCCATCCAGCTCGAGGACCAGGAATTCCCCAAGAAATGCGGGCACACGCCCGGGCGGCGCGTCATTCCCACGGCCGACATGGCGAAGAAGATCCGCGTGGCCGCCGAAGCGCGCGACTCGAAGGACTTCCTCATCGTCGCCCGCACCGACGCGCGCACCACGCTGGGCCTCGACGAGGCGCTCCGGCGCGCCGAGGCCTACGCGAAGGCCGGCGCTGACATCCTCTTCGTCGAATCGCCCGAGAGCGAGGAGGAGATGCGCACCATCGGCCGGTCCTTCGACCTGCCGCTGCTCGCCAACATGGTGGAGAAGGGCCGGACGCCCGTGCTCACGAAACCGGAGCTCGAGGCGATCGGCTACCGGCTCGCCATCTTCCCCATGACAGCGATGCTCGCGGCCCTGCACGGCATGGCGCAGGCCTACGCGCACCTCGCGGCCGAAGGCTCGTCGAAGGGTGACGCGACCCCACTCTATGATTTCGGCGATCTCACGAAGCTGATGGGGTTCGACGAGGTCCACGCATTCGAAAAGCAGCACCCGGACTGAACCGTCCGCCACGACAACGAGAGGAGAAACCATGTTCGCCAAACGCCTCGCGGCCCTCGCCGCGGTCCTGTTGCTGCCCTTCGCCGGCCCCGCGCTCGCCGAGTGGCCCGAGAAAGCCATCCGTCTGGTGGTGCCGTTCGCCCCGGGCGGCGTCACGGACACGAGCGGGCGGCTCATCGCCGAGGCGCTTTCCAAGCGCCTGGGCCAGAGCGTCTTCGTCGAGAACAAGGCGGGCGCCTCGGGGAACATCGGCACGCACGACGTCGCCGCCGCGGCACCGGACGGCTACACCCTCGTCCTCGCCTTCGACGGCACGATGGTCATCAACCCGCACGTGTTCGCCAAGGTGCCCTTCGACACCGTCAAGGATTTCGCGCCCGTGGGCAAGATCGGCGACGCGGTGCTCATCCTCGTGGCGCATCCTTCCTTCGCGCACAAGCGGCTCAAGGACATCATCGACGCCTCGAAGGCCGACCCGAAGGGCATTTCCTACGGCACCTCCGGCATCGGCGGCACGCCGCATATCGCGGGGGAACTGCTCAACCTGCGCACCGGGTCGAAGCTCGTGCACATCCCCTACAAGGGCGGCGGGCAGGCGATGGCCGACGCGCTGGGCGGCAACATCCCCCTCGTCTACACGGCCGTCGCCGGCGCCTACACGCACGTGACGGCCGGCAAGCTCCACCCGGTGGCGGTCTCCTCGCTGCGCCGCGCGCCGTCGCTCCCGGACGTGCCCACCTTCATCGAGGCCGGCGTGCCCGACTTCGAGGCGAGTTCGTGGGTGGGCATCCTCGCGCCGGCGAAGACGCCGCGCCCGATCATCGACCGCCTGAACAAGGAGCTGTCCGCGGTGCTCACGACGCCCGAAATCGTCGCGAAGCTCGAGAAGCTGGGCATCACCGCGACGCCCGGCACGCCCGAGCAGTTCGGCGAGCAGATGCGCCGCGACCTGGACAAGTACGGCAAGGTCGTGAAGGCCGCGGGCATCAAGGCGGACTGAATCCCGGCGTGACCGAACCCGTCTTCGACCGCGAGCAGTACCTCGAGGACGAGCTTCGCAAGGTCGTCGGCGGGTTCAAGCCGAAGGAGCCGCTGCGCGCGCGCGTACGCCGGTGGCTCCTGCTCGCGCTCGCGGCGGAGGCCACGGCGGTGGCGCTGTGGGTGCTCCTCGCGAGCGAGTCCTCCCCCTTCGCGAGGCCCAACCCGCCGAAGGCGCCGCCCAAGCCGCCGGTGTCCATCCAGCTGCTGCCGCCGGCCTCGCGGTAGCCTGCGCGCCCGCAACGCGATTCGTTCGCGTCCGCACCAACGCGGGGCCGATTCAAGAATGACGCCGGAACTGCCGAAGCAGCGGGGAGTCGTTCCCGCCACCGGAAGGAGTTCCCGTGTCCCGCTTCGCCCGTCTTCCCCTTGGCGCCCGCGTCGCCGGAGTCGGCATTGCCGCGATGAGCGTCGTCATCGTCGCCGCCTTTTCGGCGATCAGCGCGGGGGTGTGGCGCGATGCGAAGATCGACGGCCATGCGCGCCTTCGCGACGCGGCCCTGTCCCTCTCCGGCCTGGTCGACAGCTTCGACGAGACCGCGCGCCAGAACGCCGACCTGTCGCACCGGTACTTCAAGTCCGGGTTCGGCGGCGCCTGGCAACTCGATGACGCGGGCGGCCGGCCCGTCCTCCTGCACGCCGGCAAGGCCGTGAACGACGACTTCGCCGTCGTCGACGCCTTCAGCGCCATCACCGGCGGCGTCGCCACGATCTTCGCCGCCTCCGGCGAGGATTTCCTGCGCGTGAGCACCTCCCTCAAGAAGCAGGATGGCTCCCGCGCCGTCGGTACCCTGCTCGGCCCGAAGCACCCGGCGTACGCCACCTTGAGGCAGGGCAAGCCGTACCTCGGGCGCGCCGACCTCTTCGGCCGCACCTACATGACGAAGTACGAGCCGATCCTGGCCGGCGACCGGGTCGTGGGCCTCTACTTCATCGGCTTCGACATGTCCGGGATGCTCTCCACCCTCGCGAAGACCATGCAGGACAGGAAGCTCTTCGAGCACGGGGCGATCTACGCGGTGGACCTTCGCGAAGGCGCCGGGCGCGGCAGGGTCTTCGGCCTGCCGGTCGAGCGCAAGCTCGCCGAGGCGCCCGAATCGGCCGCCGCGTTCCTCAAGGCGCTGGGCTCCGGCGATGCCGGAAGGATCGATACCGGCTGGTCCGCGATCGACGGGCACGGCGACGGCCCCTCGCGCGAGGTGCAGTTCGTGCGCAACGCCCGCTGGAACTTTGCCGCGGTGGCGGAGGTGGCCACGCCCGACATGATGCACGCGGCCACGCTCACGCTCGGCAAGCTCTGGGCCACGGCGCTCGCGGCGCTCGGCATCCTCGCCGGGACGCTCGCCTGGGTCACGCGCGCGATGGTCGTGCGCCCCATGCGCGAAATGGGCCGCGAAGTCGGCTACCTCGCGAAGGGCGATCTCACGGTGAGTTGCGCCACGGCGCGCGGCGACGAGATCGGCCGCCTCATGAACGACCTGGACGGCCTTCGCCGGCAGCTCGCCGCCTCGATCGGCGCGGTGAACGCCTCGGCGCATTCCGTGGCGCGCTCGTCGGAGGAAATTTCGACGGGCAGCCACGACCTGTCGAGCCGCACCGAGCAGCAGGCCTCGAGCCTCGAGCAGACCGCCGCCTCCATGGAGCAGATGGCCGCGAGCGTGAAGCAGAACGCGATCACCGCCCGCGAGGCGAGCGACCTGGCACACGGCGCGACTGCCGTGGCCCGCCGGGGCGGCGAGGTGGTGGGCGCCGTGGTGAAGACCATGGGCGAGATCCAGGGCTCCTCGCGCCGGATCGGCGAGATCATCGGCCTCATCGACGGCATCGCCTTCCAGACGAACCTCCTCGCCCTCAATGCCGCCGTGGAGGCCGCCCGCGCCGGCGAGCAGGGCCGCGGCTTCGCGGTCGTCGCCTCGGAAGTGCGCGCCCTCGCCCAGCGCAGCGCCCAGGCCGCCTGCGAGATCAAGGCGCTCATCCAGGAGAGCACGGGCCGCGTCGACGAGGGCTGCCGGCTCGTCGAGGGCGCCGGCAGCACGATGGGCGAGGTGGTGAGCCAGGTCGAGCGCGTCGCGACGCTGGTCGGCGAGATCACGAACGCGTCCTCCGAGCAATCCGACGGCGTGAGCCAGGTGAACCAGGCCGTCACGCAGCTCGATACGCTCACCCAGCAGAACGCGGCGCTCGTCGAGGAAGCCGCGGCTTCGGCCGACAGCCTGAAGGTCGAGGCGCGCAAGCTCGAGGCCGCCATGGCCGCGTTCCGTCTCGGGGAGAGCGCCGTCCCGGCCTGACCCGGCGAACTGTTGACCCACCGCAAGCCTTCGGGGCCGGCGCGGCGTAAATAAGCAGTATCCATGAAGCCGATTTCCGCCCTGCGGCGTGCCGCCGGGGTCCTGCTCGCCCTCCTGTCCCTGGCCGCCCCGGCGGCGACGCTTTCCCTGGACGGATCCTCCGGTGAACGCCCGGTTCAATCGCTTCGGGTGCTCGTCGACTCCGAGGGCACGCTGGGCCTGGCGGAGGTGAAGGGACCGGCCGCGGACGCCCGGTGGCAGCGGGTCGACACCGGGCGGCAAGCCGCCAACTTCGGCCTCACGACCGCCGCCGTCTGGTTCGAGATCGCGCTGGCGGCCGGCCCCGGCGGCGAGGGCCGCTGGCTGCTCACCGTGGCCTTTCCGACCCTGGACCGGGTGGACGTGTACGCGGGCGAACGCGAGAGCGCGCCGCTCGCCGGGGGCGACCTGCTGCCCTTCGCGCTGCGCGCCACGCCCCACCGGCATCACGTCTTCCCCGTCGACCTCGCCCCGGGCGAGGCGAAGACCCTCTACGTTCGGCTGCAGAGCGAAGGCAACCTCACGGCGCCCCTCACGCTCTGGCGTGCCGAGGCCCTGTGGGCGAGCGACCATGGCACCTACGCCGCGCTCGGCCTCTACTTCGGCATCCTCGCGGCGCTGCTGCTCTACAACGGCCTCATGTTCCTGTCGCTGCGCGACCCGCTCTACCTGTTGTACGTCGCCTTCGTCGCGGCCATGGGCCTCGCGCAGCTCGCCAGCACGGGCCTGGGCAACGAATTCCTGTGGCCGGGGTCGCCGCGCTGGGGCAACGACGCGATGATGATCGGGATGTCGGCCACGGGCCTCTTCGCCGTCCTCTTCGTGCGGCGCTTCCTCGCGATGGCGAACCACAGCCGCGCGATCGACCGCGCGGTCCTCGGCACGGGCGTCCTCTTCGCGACCGCCCTCCTCCTCACGGTCGCGGTGTCGTACCGCTGGGGCGCCTACGTGATCAACGTCGCGGCCTTCTCGTTCGCGCTCCTCGCCGTGGCCGGCGGGGCCCGCAGCGCGTGGCTGCGCCAACCCGGCGGCGGCTACTTCCTGCTCGCCTGGACCGTGCTGCTCGCGGGCACGGGCCTTCTCGCCGCGCTGAACGTCGGGCTCGTGCCGAGCAACGGGTTCACGCGAAACGCCTTCCTGTTCGGCTCCGGGTTCGAGATGCTGCTGCTTTCCTTCGCGCTCGCGAGCCGCGTGGACCAGTTGCGCCGGGAACGCGAGCGTTCGGCCTCGGAAGCGCTCGAGGCCAAGCAGTCGCTGGTGATCTCGCTCCAGGAAAGCGAGCGGCGACTCGAAGAGCGCGTCCAGGCGCGCACGCGCGACCTGCAGGACGTGAACGCGCGCCTCATCGACCGGGAGCGCGCCCTCGACCACCTGGCCCACCACGACGCCCTCACGGGGCTCGCCAACCGGCGCCGGCTCGCGGACACCTTCCGGCAGGCGGCCGCGCGATCGCGCCGCACGAAGACGGCCTTCGCCGTCCTGCTCGTGGACCTGGACGGCTTCCGGGCCCTGAACGACCGCCGCGGCCACGCCCTCGGCGATCGCGTGCTGGTCGCCGTGGCCGACCGCCTGCGCGCCTGCGTGCGCGAGGCCGACCATGCCGCGCGCCTGGACGGCGACAATTTCGTGGTGCTCGTCGAGAACCTCGCCAGCGGATCGGACGCCGAGCTCGTCGCGCAGAAGATCGTCCGCGCCATCGAGCCGCCGATCGCGGGCGACGCGGACATCCTGCGCGTGTCGGCGAGCGTCGGCATCGCCTGCTATCCGGAGCACGGCGAGGATCCGGAAACGCTCCTTCGCCTCGCGGACGCCGCCAAGGCCCGTGCCCGGCAGCGAGGGCCGGGCCGGTGGAGCCTGGCCGATCCGAGCAAGGGCGCGCTCCCCGAAAGCCGGACCTCGCCCCACGGCCACGCGTCCGGGCCGGGGTTGCTGCAATCCGCGAAGGACGACGACTAGGTCGCCCCGGCGCCTCGCTGGAGGACGGCCGCGGCGCAGGTGGCCTGGGCTTCCTCCGCGCCCGCGACCGTCGCCCCGAGGTCGCGGATGATCCCGTCCTTCAGGTCGTAGATCCAGCCGTGGACCGCGAGCGCCTGGCCGCGCGACCAGGCATCGCGGACCACGGTCGACTGGCACACGTTGGCCACCTGCTCGATCACGTTCAGCTCGCACAGGCGGTCGATGCGCGCCGGATCGTCGCCCGCCCGCTCGACGCACGCCCCGTGCTTCGCGTGCACGTCGCGCACGTGGCAAAGCCAGTTGTCGGCGAGCCCCACGCGCTGGTCGCGGAAGGCGGCGGCCACCCCGCCGCAGCCGTAATGGCCGCAGACGATCACGTGCTCGACCTTGAGCACGTCCACGGCGAACTGCACGACCGCCAGGCAGTTGAGGTCGCCGTGCGCCACCACGTTGGCGACGTTGCGGTGGACGAAGAGCTCGCCGGGCGCGAGGCCGACGATCTCGTTGGCGGGCACGCGGCTGTCCGAGCAGCCGATCCACAGGTAGCGCGGGCTCTGCTGCGACAGCAGCCGCGTGAAGAACGCCGGGTCGCGGGCCAGCATGCGGCCGGCCCAGCGCCGGTTGTTCTCGAAGAGCTGCTGCAGGTAGCGCACGGGCGCGGGTCTCCTACTGCGCGAACACCTCGACGATGGCGACGCCGGTGGTCGCGCCCACCCCGGTCACGATCGCCGTGTAGGCCCCGGGGTTGAGCGTGACCAGGATGGCCGATTCGAGCGCGTTGGTCGGCGCGAAGCCGCTCGCCATGAGCTGCGCCACGTTGGTCGCCGTGGTCCAGTTGTCGTTGGAGGCGATCTGCGTGGCGCCGGAGAAGATCTGCAGCAACGGATCGGCGAGGGGGTTGGGCACGCCCGCGGCGGCGAGCGAGGGGCCGCGGGCGCGCACCACGACGGTCTGCGGCCCCGCGCCCTGGATGATGAAACCGCCGATCAGAACGTCGTTGCCGGTGAGCACGCGCCCGCGCGTGGCGATGTTGGCCAGCGGATTGCCGGGCTGGTCGACCTCGAACACCTCGACGATGCCCACGCCCGTGGTCGCGCCGACACCCGACACGATGGCCGTGTAGGCGCCCGGGGCGAGCGTCGTGAGCAGGGCCGCCTCCTGCGCGTTCGAGGGCGCGAAGCCGCTCGCGTTCAGCGCGGCGAGGTTGGTCGCGGTGCCGAAGTTGTCGTTGGAGGCGAGCAGCGTCGCGCCGGTGTAGAGGTCGAGCTGCGGGTTGGCGAGGAAGTTCGTGATGCCGGCGGACGCGAGCGAAGGCCCGCGCGCGCGCACCACGACGGACTTGGGCGCCGAGCCCTGGATGATGAAGCCGCCGATCATGACGTTGTCGCCCGTCTGGACGAGCATGCGCGTGGAGATGTTGCCGAGCCGCGGCACGTCCGCCACGCCGCCGATGCCGATCACCTGCGTGGCCTGCGGCGCCGCGTTGTAGTTCGCGTTGCCGGCCTGGTTGGCGGCGACGATGCACGTGCCCGTCGCGACGGCCGCGACGCGGTTGCCCGACACCGTGCAGACCGAAGGCGTCGTGCTGGTGTAGGTGGGCAGCAGGCCCGAGGACGCCGTGGCGGCCACGTAGCCCGAGCTGCCCAGCGCGATCGTCGGCGCGGCGCCGAAGGCGATCGTCTGGCCGGCCTTGCCGGAGGCGAAGGCGACCGGGGTCGTGGGCGGCATCGCGGTGGCCGCGGCGCACCCGGAACCCTGCACGTAGCCCGCGCCCGTGGCCGCACCCACGTCGATGCCCACCTGGTCCATCATCCGGTAGCTGAGCAGGGACGTGTTGAACCACCAGCTGAGCTTTCGCTGCGGATCGGTGGGATAGGACGGAAAGCCGATCTTGTTGGTGCGCATGAAGTTCGCCTGCGCGGTCGGGTCGTTGTTGGCATAGCCCCCCGCGAGGAAGCTGCTGCTCGCGAGCCGCGGGTCGCGCCCCGTGCGCGTCCAGCCCTGGAAGGTGGTCTTCGCGCACGAGGAGAACTCGTGGAACATGGCGACGAACGCGCGCCCTTCCGTCTGCATGCCGGCGACGTTGTACGGGTTGTTGAACTGGCCCGTGCGGTGCAGGGAGCGGATCGCCGAGGACATGAGGGCCGTCGCATCCGCGCAATGCTCGTTGTCGTCGAAGAGCGCGAAGTTCTCGCGCACGCCGGACTGGTTGATGCCCGCGCCGTAGGAGGGAATGAGCCGGCGGCTGCTGCCTCCCGTGTAGCACACGCCCGCGGTCGGGTCGGGGAATTTCGAGGCCACGACCACGTCGTCCGTGAAGTAGGACGTGCCCACGTCGCGCATGAAGCGGCCCAGGCGGATGAAGACCTCGTCGACGCGATTGTCGCCGGTGATGTCCTGGTAGGCGCGCATCGGGTCGACGATGAGCTCGCTCATCCAGCTGGAGCACCACGGCTCGAGGTCGCCTCCTTCCGCGTGCTGGGCGGCGGAGTGGATCCAGCAGTTCTGCGGCGGAAAAGCCGCGCCGGAGATCGTCTGCATGATGGCATTGAGCTCGGTCTGGTTCGCCGTGGTGATGTGCTTGTGGGCGGTCTCGAAGATCTGCTGCGCCGCCGTGCGGTAGGTCGCGTTGCCGGTGATGGCGAAGCCGTAGGTGAGCCCCTCCAGGCTCGTGGAGAGCAGCCGCTCGGTCCACAGTCGGTCGAAAGCCCCGATGCGCCCGATACGGTAGTTCGAGACGAACTCCGTGTCCGCGTTCCACATGATGGCCATGTTGGTGCCCGCCGCGAGGGCCGCCTCGTCGCCGGTGAGCGCGTAGTAGAGATACACGCCGCGCTGGTGCGAATACTTGGTGTCGCGCGTGGGCTTGCCCAGGAAGATGCCCTGATTGGCGCCGGAGGTGCCGATCTGCCCCGAATAATAGGAGCACGAGCGCATCGAGTAGCGCAGGTACTTCACGTCACCGGTGTGGGCGTAGGCCGAGAGGTAGGTGGCGCAGCGGTCGTAGAGCCAGCCCTCGAAATTGACCTGGTCGTAGATGGGGGGCGGCGAGACCGCGACGGGCGGGTGCATGCGGTAGTCCGCGTACATCATCGACGAGGTGAAGCTCACGAAGTTGTCGGAGAGGTACTTCATCCCCTGGAGCTTGGGCTTGGCGAGCATCTCCGCGCGCGACATGAACTCGCCGAACAGTCCCGTGCCCGCGAGATACCCGTCGGGATAGGTCGCGAGCACCTTCGGCTCCGTGCCGGTGAAGAGCGTGAGCGGCTGGACGTTGGTCTCGGAGAGCGAATAGACGCCGCCGTTCAGCACGATGCGCCGGGCGGTGGTCTCGATCACCTCGGGCGCGACGAACGAGGCCGCGGTGAAGGGCTGCGTACCGGCGGTGGCGCCCGCCGCCGCGGTGTTCACGACCACCTCGACCGTGAGGCCCGAGCCGGGCATCGCCGAGATCGGGAACTGGATGAGCAATGACTTGATGCTGGTCGCCGTTCCCGCGGCGTTGAAGTGCGACAGGATCGTGCGCGTCTTCACGTTGGCGATGGGCACGTTGCCCGGGTAGGTCACAACCGCGATGCGGGCCGGGTCGGTGAGCACTCCCGGGGCGAGCGGAAGGCCGAAGGAGACGATGGTGGCGTCCTGGGCCGTCTTGGTGAGGCCGATGCGCACGCGCTCCTCGGCCTGCGCGAGCGTCGAGACGGCAAGGGCGGCGAGCGCGAGCGCGCCGCGGGCGAGCAACCGGTTCAGGTTCATGGGTTTTCCCTTCGAGGCATGCCCGGTGAGGGGGCCGGAAACCGGCATTCTGGCACGGCTTGCCCCTTTGGGGCGGGAGGGCGCATCCGCGGCGGACGCCCGACGAGCGCCGCGGCGCCGGAAACCCCCGGGAGTATGGACCGAGCACACCCGGGCTCCCCTGCCTTGATCCAGGCCAAAAAGCGCTCGGATATCGGCGCGGGCGGAGCCCCGTCACGCCACCGCGCGGATTACGATTTTCCTGACGTACCTCCCCCATCGCAATCCGGAGAATCCGCATGAAACCCACCCTCACCCTTCTCGCGTCTGCACTGCTGGCCGCCGGCCTCGCCCACGCCCAGGCGCCCGCCAAGGCACCCGCGCCCGCCAAGGCGGCCGCCCCCGCTCCCGCCGCCGCCCCCGGCGGCGCCCTCACCGGCGCCCCCGCGGGACCGGGCCGCGACGCGCTCCAGAAGCACAACTGCACCACCGCCTGCCACGCGCTCGACAAGAAAGTCGTGGGGCCCGCGTACTACGACGTCGCGCTGCGATACAAGGGCGATGCCGCCACGGTGGCGAAGCTCGCGGCCAAGGTGAAGGCCGGCGGGACCGGCACGTGGGATCCCGTCCTGCCGATGCCGCCGAACCCGACGGTTCCCGATGCCGACATGAAGCTCGCGATCCAGTACATCCTCGCGTTAAAGCCGCCGGCGGGCTACAAGCCGGCGCCGCCGCACCCGGGGCTCAAGAAGTAGGCTGGCGTACGGGACAGGCGGGTCAGAAGGCGATCACGAACATCGCGACGGGCCATCCCGCGATGCCCGCCAGCTCCTCGAACCAGTATTGCGCGGCCCAGAGGGAGAAGGCCGACCACGAGAGCGCCGCGGCGAGCGCCAGGATGAACTTCGTGACGACGGACACGGGGCTGGTGCGAAGAAGCGAGGGGAGGCCGGATGGTGCCCGCCGCTCCCGCCCGGGTCGGTTCGGTGCCGCACCCAAGTCCCCTCGCGACGCCGCCCGGGCGGCTTGCATCCCTCGGCCCGGTGGCGCAGCCTTTGGGGAGACGGGGCCGAACGGGCCGGCGCCAGCCGGCGCGGTCCCCGCCACCGCCCATGAAGTTCAAGGACTACTACGAAGTGCTCGGCCTGGCGCGCGACGCCACGCAGGACGAGGTCAGGCACGCTTACCGCAAGCTCGCGCGCAAGTTCCATCCCGACGTGAGTAAGGCGTCCGACGCCGAGGCCCGATTCAAGGAAGTGGGCGAGGCCTACGCGGTGCTCAAGGACACGGAAAAGCGCGCGGCCTACGACCAGGTCGGCCGCCATTGGAAGTCCGGGCAGGATTTCCAGCCGCCGCCGGACTGGGACGCGGGATTCGAATTCGCCGGCGGCGGCGAAGCCGCCGACGGCGATGCCAGCGAGTTCTTCGAAGCGCTGTTCGGCCGGCGCGGCGCGGCCGGGCCGCGAGCCTCGTCGCGCACCCGGGGACGCGACCATCACGCCAAGGTGCGGATCGACCTGGAGGATGCCTTCCGGGGCGCCCGCCGGGGCGTCACCCTTCGCCTGCCCACGGTGGATGCACGCGGCCGCGTCGCCATGACGGAGCGCACGCTGGAGGTCGCGATCCCGAAGGGCATCCGCGAGGGGCAGCACCTGCGCCTCGCCGGACAGGGCGATCCGGGATCGGGCGACGGCCCGCCCGGCGACCTGTACCTGGAGATCGCGTTCAATCCCCATCCGCGGTTCCGCGTCGAGGGCCGGGACGTGTTCGTGAACCTGCCGCTGGCCCCGTGGGAGGCGGCGCTCGGGGCCTCGGTCACGGTGCCCACGCCGGACGGGCCGGTGGCGCTCACGATTCCGCCGGATTCCTCGTCCGGCCGCCGCCTGCGACTGAAAGGCCGGGGGCTGCCCGGCACGCCGCCGGGCGATCTCTACGTCGTCCTCGAGGTGGTCCTGCCACCCGCCGGAACCGCGAAGGCGCAGGCGGCCTATCGCGCGATGGCGGAAGCCTTCGAATTCAACCCGCGTACCCCCGACGAGGAATGACGAGCATGCGGCAAGCCGCCCCGCCCGCGATCGCGGGAACGATCGTCGAGGTGGAAGTCCACTTCACGCTCGTCGAATTGTGCCGCGCATGCGAGGCCGATGAGGAAAGCGTCGTGGCGTGGGTGCTGGAAGGCGTGCTCGAGCCCGCCGGCGATTCGCCCGGCGACTGGCGGTTCCGGGGCGAATGCCTGCGCCGCGCGCGGATGGCGCGCCGGCTCGCGCAGGACCTCGGGATCAATCCGCCCGGCGTCGCCCTCGCCCTCGATCTGCTGGACGAGATCGCCCGGCTTCGCGCCCGCTAGGCTTTCGGCGCCACGGCGCCCGGCCCTCCCGTGCAGCCCGTTGCCCTTAGGCAAATCGGGGGCCTTTGCCCATACTGGCTGTTCACGGATCTCATTTTCGCAACGCCGCTGCCCTCTCCCATGAGCGCCTCCTCGCCGCCATGACCGCCCCCGCCGCGCCTCCGGAGCGCCGGGACCGGATCCGTGCGCTGTTCGAGGAGTACATCGCGATGTACGCCTCGCGCGACGACCGGCTCACGGAGCGCTTCAGCGAGGACTTCACCGGCTTCACCGGCGGCGGCGATTTCCTGGTCAAGGACCGGGCCGAGTGGGTGCGGATCACGCGGCAGGATTTCGCGCAGGTGCCCGGCCGCATCCGCATCGAGATGCTCGACCTGTCGACGCAGGACCTGTCCGAGACCGTGGTGATGGCGTCCGCCTGTTTCCACATCCACCTGCCCGTCACCGACCACATCCTGTCGAGGGAGGTGGCGCGGCTCACGCTCGTCTTTCGCGAGGAGGGAGCGCACTGGAAGATCGTGCACAGCGGCATTTCGATTCCCTACCCCCTCGTGCGCGACGGCGAGGTCTATCCGATCAAGGGCCTCGAGGAGCGCAACCGGGCCCTCGAAGCCCTCGTCGAGGAGCGCACGCACGCCCTCCACGAGAGCCAGGCGCTCTACCGGCAGCTGACCGAAGACACGATGGACGTGCACTGGAAGGCCGACCGCGACCTGCGCATCACCTACATCAGCCCGGCGGACGAGCGCCTGCGGGGCTACACGGCCAACGAAGTCGTCGGGTGCCATGTCTACGAGATGTTCACCGAGGAAGGGGTCGCGACCGTGAAGCAGGTGATCCGCCGGAGCATGGCCGCCGGCCCCCCGGGCGTCCCGCTCGGGTTCCAGACCTTCGAGGTCCCGCATCGCTGCAGGGACGGCCGGGTGCTCTGGGGCGAAGTGATGTCCAAGCCCGATCGCGATGCGCAGGGCCGGATCGTCGGGTACCACGGCATCACGCGGGAGATCACGGCGCGCAAGCTCCTGGAGGACCGGGTGCGCGAACTCGCCTTCCACGACGCCCTCACCGGCCTGCCCAACCGGCGATTGCTGCTCGATCGGCTGGCCCAGGCCCTGGCGGCGGGCAAGCGCAGCGGCCTGAACGGCGCGCTGATGTTCCTCGACCTGGACCAGTTCAAGGCGCTGAACGACGCCCACGGGCACGAGGCGGGCGACCTGCTGCTCATCGAGGCGGCCGCGCGCCTGAAGGCCTGCGTGCGCGAGATGGACACCGTGGCGCGCTTCGGGGGCGACGAGTTCGTGATCCTGCTGGGCAACCTGGATGCGAACCGCGCCGAATCGACGGCGCAGGCGGCGCGGGTCGCCGCCACCATCCTCGCCGCGCTGGGGGAACCGTATCGCCTGGCCATCCCGCGGGACGGGGGCTTGGACGCGTGGGTGGAGCATCGCTGCACGGCCAGCATCGGCATCGTCGGGTTCGCCCAGCACGACACGAATCCGCACGACATCCTGAAGTGGGCCGATGCCGCCATGTACCGGGCCAAGGGAAGCGGAAGGGAAGCGATCCGGTTCCATGAGGAACCGGATCGGGCGTGATGCCGGCGGGCGGCCCTCTCGGGCCATGACCGTCGCCTAGCGCGGCGCGATCGCCCGGCCGCTCTCGTCGGAGACGACCATTTCGACGCGGCGGTTCAGCTGCCGGCCGGCCGGCGTGTCGTTGCCGGCGATCGGGTAGGCTTCCCCGTATCCGCGCCACGTGATGCGCTCCGAGCCGACGCCCATGCCCACGAGGGCCGTGCGCACGGAATCGGCGCGCCGCTCCGAGAGTTGCTGGTTGGCCGAATCGCCGCCCACGCTGTCCGTGAAGCCCTCGATCATGACCGTGCGCTGCGGGTACTGGCTGAAGAAGTCGGCCAGCTTGCGCACGCTGCGCACCCCGCCGGAGCGAAGCTGCGACTGGTTCGTGTCGAAGAGAACGTCCCCGAGCGTGATGACGAGGCCGCGCTCGGTCTTCTTCGCTTCCAGGTCTCGGAGCTGCGCCTCGAGCTGCTGCGCGCGGCCTTCGGCGTCCAGGGATTGCTGGCGCGCGACCTGCGCGTCGATCATCGCGTTGCGGGCCGCCTGGCCTTCGGCGGCGGCGCGCATCCGCGCATCCTGCGCGCTGAGGCGGGAGGCCTCGGCATTGCGCTGCGAGGCGTCGGCGCTGCGCATCGCCGCCTCCGACTGGCGCTGCGCGTTCGCCGCGTCGGCCTGCGCGAGCCGGGCTTCCTTCGTGCGGGCCTCGAGGCGGACCGCGTCACGCTCGCGGCCGGCGCTTGCCACCGCGAGTTCGGCTTCCTTCTGGGCCGCCGTCTCGCGGGCGATGGCCACCTGCTGCTTCGCGACGTAGGCCAGGTGGTCGATGCGCGCCTTTTCCTCGCCCTTGGCGAAGGCGCCGTTCGCGGCATCCAGCGAGGTGCCGGCCTGGCGCAGTTCGCCGGCGGCCAGCGTGGCCACCCCGGGACTCGCCTGCGCCTCGCCGTAGTCGCGGCGCGCCTCGTCCAGGAGGGAATTGTTCACCGGCATCGAGCTGCAGGCGGAAAGCACGGCCGCGGCGATGAGCGTGAGGGGCAGGATTCGTTTTGGATTCATGGTCGGTTCCTCGATTCGCGTTCAGGGGCTCTTGCGGTTGATTTCCTCGCGCAGCACGCGGAGGTCCTCGTTCATGACGAGCGCGGCCTTGCGGGCCTTCGCCGACTGCGCCTTCTTCTCGGCGAGCCTCGCGTCGACCTGCGCCTCCTCGGCCAGCCAGCGGGCGGACTCGAAGTCCTCCTTCGCGAGGGCCGCGTTGGCGCGGTCCATCTTGTCCTGCGCGGACCTCATCTCGATCGAGGCGTATTCGCCGCCGCCCGCGCTGGCGGCGTTGGCGATCGCGGACTTCGAGACGGCCATCTGTTCGGTCGGCGCGGGAACGCTGGCGCATCCGGCGACGGCGAGCGAAGCGGCGGCGATCGCGAGAAGCGTCCTGGGGTTCGGCGGACGGAGTGTCGTGTTCATGGTCTTCCTTGGGCGTGGGTTGTCCTGCGTCGCGCCCGGCGGGCAGCGGGTCGCAACCGGCGTCGGGGTGCGGTGATGGCGGACGCCCGGGGTGGGTGAAGACTGCGGGATCGGGAGGGGCCGCGTCCGTCTGCCACCGCACGAAGCGAATCGCGCACGCACGTGCGGGCCCGCACCGGGGGGATTGCTCGACAATGGGCGGCGGCCTGCGCGACACTGCGGCCATGAACTCACCGGCACCATCGCCCGCCGAGGCGGCACCCGCGCCCGTCGCCGAGACGGCCTGCCGCGACTGTCCGTTGCGGCCGCTGAAGCTGTTTCACGAGCCGACGGGGGAAGAACTCGAACTGGTCCAGTCGCTCAAGCGCCGCGAGCGACGCCTGGCCGCCGGCGAGTCGTTGATCCACGAAGGCCAGACCGACGCGCCGCTCTACACGCTGCTGCAGGGCTGGGCCTTCCGCTACAAGACCCTCAGCGACGGGCGCCGGCAGATCCTCAGTTTTCTCCTGGCCGGCGACTTCATCGGCGTCCAGCAGAAGATGGGCGACGCCGCCGCCCACGGGGTCGAGACGCTCACCGACGCGCTCTTCTGCGTGTTCCAGCGCGACGCGCTCTGGGAACTGCACCGGCGCAGCCCGATGATGGGTTTCAACGTGACCTGGCTCACCGCGCACGAGGAGTCGATGGTCGACAACACGCTGCTGTCGGTCGGCCGCCGCAGCGCCGAGGAACGCATCGCCTCGATGCTCATCCTGCTGTTCAAGCGCGCGGCCGCGCTGCAGCCCGACGCAGGCGCGGGCGGCATTCCCTTTCCGTTGACGCAGCAGCACGTCGCCGACGGCCTCGGACTGTCGCTCGTGCACACCAACAAGACGCTGCGCAAGCTCGAGCGGCGCGGCCTGCACCGCATCGCCGACGGTCGGCTCCACCTGCGCGACGTGAAGGCGATGGCCCGGTTGGCGGACCTCTACGGCGACGGCCGCCCACCGGCGCGTCCGCTGGTCTGATCGCCACCGGAACCGCGCAAACCGCGATCGGGCGCTTGTGTCGTAAGACACAACGCATCGGCCCGCCCTGCCCCTAGATTGAGTCCCATCGACCCACGGGTCATCCATGGGACTCCGATCATGAACGCTTCCTGCAAGCCCCCCCCGAACAACCAGTTGCTGGCGTCGCTTCCGCCCGACGATTTCGAAGTCCTTCGATCGAAAATCGAGTCCGTGGACCTGGAACCCCGCACGTTGCTCTACGAGGCCGGCACCGTCCTGCGCCACGTGCACTTTCCGGTCACCGCGGTCGTCTCGCTGGCTTCTCCGGTGCTGGACGGCGCCTACGCCGAGGCGGCCGTGGTCGGCTCCGAAGGCGTGGTCGGCGTATGCGCTTTCATGGGCGGCGGAAAGGCGCTGAGCAGCGCCATCGTCCAGCGGCCGGGCCTCGCCTGGCGCATGGGCGCGCGGGACATCGCCGACCTGGCACGCGACTCGCCGCCCGTGATGCAGCAGTTGCTGCGCTACACCCAGGCGCTTTTCGTGCACATGGCGCAGAGCTCGGCCTGCCACCGGCATCATGCCCTGGGCCAGCAACTGTGCCGCTGGCTGCTGCAACACCTGGACCGACAGGCCGGCGACGAGATCCTGATGACGCATGAACGCATCGCCAGCATGCTGGGCGTGCGTCGCGAAGGGGTGAGTGCCGCCGCGCTGAAACTGCAGCGGGAGGGTTTCATCCAGTACCGTCGCGGGCGTATCCAGGTGATCGACCGGCGCGGCCTGGAACGGGAAAGTTGCGAGTGCTACGGCGTCGTCGAGCGGGCCTATCGCCAGCTCGGCAACGGTTCGCCGGCATGGCCGCATGGCGCCCTTGCGGGGAATCCGATGGCAGGGGGTGCGGATGGACGAAACCCCGCCGGGGCGGGGTTTCGGGTGACGGCCCGGGGGCCGTCGCGGTATCTGGCGGAGAGAGAGGGATTCGAACCCTCGATGCAGGTTTAAGCCCACATAACGCCTTAGCAGGGCGCCACCTTCGGCCACTCGGTCATCTCTCCGGGCAAGGCGAATTCTATCACCCCCCGTTCGCACCGGGGCCGGCGCCTACTTCATCAGCGTGCGCGCGAAATACGTGTAGATGAAGGCGAAGGTGTAGGCGCTCTGCTGCGGCGTGGTGCCCGAGCCGTGGCCGCCCTCGGTGTACTCGAAGTAGGTGACCGGGTTCCCGGTGGACTGCATCAGCGCCGCCATCTTGCGCGCGTGGCCGGGGTGCACCCGGTCGTCCCGCGTCGAGGTGGTGATGAGCATCTGCGGGTACTTCGCGTCCTTCTTCACGTTCTGGTAGGGCGAGTACTTCGAGATGAAGGCCCAGTCCCCGGCCTTGTCCGGATCGCCGTATTCGCCCATCCAGGAGGCGCCGGCCAGGAGCTTGTGGTAACGCTTCATGTCCATGAGGGGAACCGTGGCCACCGCGGCACCGAAGAGTTCCGGGCGCTGCAGCAGCGTCGCGCCCACGAGCAGGCCACCCTGGCTGCCGCCGTAGATGCCGAGCTTCGCGGGCGAAGTCACCTTGCGCCGGATGAGGTCCTCGGCCACCGCGGCGAAGTCGTCGTGCGTCTTCTGCCGGCCTTCGCGGCGCGCCGTGAGGTTCCACTGCGGCCCGAACTCGCCGCCGCCGCGCAGGTTCGCGAGCACCCAGACGCCGCCTTTCTCGAGCCAGCCCTTGCCGATGAACGCCGAGTAGTTGGGCACCTGCGAGACTTCGAACCCGCCGTAGCCGTAGAGGATGGTGGCGTTCGAGCCGTCGAGCTTCGCGGTTTCGCGCATCACCTGGAAGTACGGGATCTTCGTGCCGTCCTTCGAGGTGGCCTCGTGCTGGGAGATCGCGAGGCCCTTCGCGTCGAAGAAAGCCGGCGTCGCCTTCATCTTCTCGCGCGCGTCCGTGCCGCCCCTGGCAAAGTAGAGCGTGGTCGGCGTGGTGAAGCCGGTGACGGACATCTGGTAGTCGTCGCTCTCGCGGCGTTCCAGCGAGGCCACCGCGATGGTGGCGAACTTCGGGGCATCCACCTCGCGCGACACCCACTTGCCGTGATCGCCGCGCCTGACCTCGTAAAGGCGGCTCTTCACGTTGTCCAGCACGTTGAGCAGCACCATCGACTTGAGCGGCGCGTAGGAGGCGAGCGAGGCGCGCGGGCCGGGCGTGAAGAGCGCCTCGAACTCGCGATCGCCCCCCAGAAAGGCCTCGAGGTCGATCGTGAGGAGCGTCCCGGACTTGAAGACGATCTTCGCGGGCGCGTAGTCCTCGCGCACGCGGACGTAGAGCTTGCGGGCCGCGATGCTCACGGCCGCGGACGGCGGCAGGTCGAGCTTCGTGAAAACGTCGCCCACCCGGACGAACGATTCGGAGACCCGCGTGGAGATGGCGCGCGTCATCGATTCGATGCGATAGCCCTTCTCGTGCTCCACGGACGGCCAGGCGCCCATGTCTTCGGCGGATACCTCGAAGACGACGGGGGCGGCCGCCAGGGCCTGCCCGCGCGCGAGGCGCTTCACCTGCCGCGGGTAGCCCGAACGCGTCAGGGTGCCGGCGCCGAAATCTTGCGCGGCGTAGATCGTGTTCTCGTCGATCCATGCGACGCCTCCCTTCGATTCCGGCAGGCGGAAGCCGCCATCGACGAAGGCCTTCTTCGCGGCGTCGAACTCGCGGATCTCGACGGCATCGCCGCCGCCGCGCGAGAGCGAAACGAGGCAGCGCTCGTAGGCCGGGTAGAGGCACTGGCCGCCCTTCCACGCCCACTTCTCGCCTTCGGCCGCCGAAAGCCGGTCGAGGTCCAGGACCGTCTCCCACTTCGGCTCGGCCTTGCGGTATTCCTCCAGCGTCGTGCGACGCCAGAGGCCGCGGGGGTTCTTCGCGTCCTGCCAGAAGTTGTAGTACAGCCCGCCCATCTTCGTGACCCCGGGGATGCGGTCGCGCGAGGTGGTGATGGCGGTGTAGGCGGCCAGGAGCGGCTTGAAGCCCGGGTCCGACTCGATGAGCGGCTGGCTCTTCGCGTTCTGCTCCTTCACCCAGGCCATCGCCTTGTCGCCCGAGACGTCCTCCAGCCAGAGGTAGGGATCGTCGGGCGCAGGCTGGGCGTTCACGATCGAGGCGGTGGTCATGGCGAGGGCGGCGAGGAGTCGCTTCATGGCTTCATCTTCTCCTCGACCGGCGGCTTGTCGAGCTCGAACTCGCGGTGCAGCACGCGCACGGCGAGTTCCATGTACTTCTCGTCCACCACCACCGAGGTCTTGATCTCGGAGGTCGAGATCATCTGGATGTTCACGTTCTCGCGGGCGAGCGCCCCGAACATGCGCGAGGCGATGCCCGCGTGCGTGCGCATGCCGATGCCCACGAGCGAGACCTTGGCGATGCGGTCGTCGCCGACCACTTCGCGCGCGCCCGTGGCGGGCTTCACGGTGTCGTTCAGCACCTGCATCGCCCGCTTGAATTCGTTGCGGTGGACGGTGAACGAGAAGTCCGTGAGCCCCTCGAGCGAGGCGTTCTGGATGATCATGTCCACGTCGATGTTGGCGTCGGCCACCGGGCCGAGGATCGAATACGCGATGCCGGGCTTGTCCGGCACGCCCCGCACGGTGATCTTGGCTTCGTCGCGGTTGAACGCGATGCCGGAGATGATGGCCTGTTCCATGGCTTCCTCTTCCTCGAACGTGATGAGGGTGCCCATGTCCGTCGAGTTCACGTCCGTGAACGAGGAGAGCACCCGGAGCTTCACCTTGTACTTGCCCGCGAATTCCACCGAGCGGATCTGCAGCACCTTCGAGCCCAGGCTCGCGAGCTCGAGCATTTCCTCGAACGTGATGGTGTCGAGGCGCCGCGCGTCGGGGACGAGCCGCGGGTCCGTCGTGTAGACGCCGTCGACGTCGGTGTAGATCTGGCATTCGTCCGCCGTGAGCGCCGCCGCGATGGCGACGCCCGTGGTGTCCGAGCCGCCGCGGCCCAGGGTCGTGATGTTGCCCTTGTCGTCGATGCCCTGGAAGCCCGCGACCACGACCACGTTCCCCTCGTCGAGATCCTTGCGGATGTTCGTCTCGTCGATGGAAAGGATGCGCGCCTTGGAGTAGGCGTCGTCGGTGAGGATGCGCACCTGGAAGCCCGTGTAGCTCTTCGCCTTGAGGACGAGCCTGTGCAGGGCGATGGCGAGGAGGCCGATCGACACCTGCTCACCCGTGGAGGCGATGACGTCGATCTCGCGCGGATCGGGTTCGGGGTTCAGCTCCTTCGCGAGGCCGAGGAGCCGGTTGGTCTCGCCCGACATGGCCGAGACCACGACGACGAGCTGGTGGCCATCCTTCACGAAGCGCTCTACCCGGCGCGCGACCTCGCGGATGCGCTCGGGGCTGCCCATGGAGGTGCCGCCGTACTTCTGGACGATGAGGGACACGGTCTGGAATGCCGCTGGAAAATGACGGGGATCGAACCCCGCATTCTACCGCGCGGGCCGGGCTTGTGCAGCGCAGCAAACCCGGGTCGGTCAGCGCGTGTCGGTCGAGAGTACCCGCAAGTCGTCGGCGAACGCGCTCTTCACGCGCGTCTCGCGCAGCTTCGCGAGGAACTGCACCTTGATCGCGTCGTTGCCAGGCCACACGGTCTCCAGCCAGTTCATCCCCGCCGCGCCGAAGCCCGTGTACGCGTAGCGGTTCATCTCGGCGGCCACCGCCGCGAGCACGCCCGTCGCGACGTAATCGTCCCACTTGAGCTTGTCCGAGGCCCGCTGGCTCTTGATCTCGCGCAGCTTCGCCTGGATCTCCTGCGTGCGCGCCTTGCGCTTGGCGCTGGTGAATTCGCCGCAGCGGTCCTTGAGCCAGGGGTTCGCCGTAGCGGCGGGCTGCGCGCACACCGGCGGCGGTTCGCCGGGCAACTTGCCGCGCATCAGGTCGCCCGCGAACTGGAATCGGCCCTTGGGCGAGACCTCGAGCACCACGACCGGAAAGTACGAACTGGCGTAGGGCGCGAAGACATAGGCCGAGGTGTCGTCCGCGCTCACCATCACCGGCGTCTTGCGCCCGGGCAGGTCGACGAAGTCCGTGCCGCCCACGTTCTTCGCCGCGTACGTGGCGATTCGCCGGGGCGCCGGCTTCACCTTGTAGGCGAAGTGCGTCGTGCAGCAGTGCGCGCCGCCGGAATAGGCCGAGAAGTGCACGTCCGGCTGGCCGTCGCCGTCGAGATCGCGGCCGAGCGAGTGCAGGGTGAGCTTCGAGGCGGGCTCGATGCCGTCCTTGTCCGTCACCTGCAGGACCGGCTTGCCCTGCTTGAAGAGGATGAAGCGTTGCTGGGCGCCGGGCGGATCCTTCGCGCCCGGGACGCCGGCGACCACCGCCTCGAATTCCTGGTGCGCCTTCCACGAGACGGCCTCGAGGCCCTGGGATTCGAGCCAGGGCTTGGACTCCTGGGCGAAGGCGGGCAGCGCCGCGAGTGCGGAAAAAGACAAAGGCAAGGGGCGGGGCGCATGGCGTGTCATGTCTCCTTCGGTTCAAGGATTCTACCGCTCCGGGGCCTAGACTTCGCCGTCGCCCGCCGACGACAGGAATGTGTTGGCACGCGGGCCGCGCTCAAGCAGAATCGCCCCTCCAGCGCCGGGAAAACCGCACGCCGAGCCGGGCGTCGGGTTCGCCAACCAACAACGACAAGAAGAATCCCATGATCCGACTGCCCCTTCCCGCCCGTTTCCTCGCCACGCTCGCGGCGACGTTCGCCACGGTCATCGGCCTGGCTCCCCTCCCCGCGGCAAGCGCCGACGCCTCCGCGATGGAAGCGAAGTCGGACCGCTACATCGTCGTGTTCCGGGAGGCGCCCCTCGCCCAGTACCGCGGCGGCGTCGCGGGAGTCCCCGTGCCGCTGTCGATGCCCGGCAAGAACCGCATCGACGTGAAGAGCGCGGGCGCGCTCGCCTACGTGGATTACCTGCGCGGACGCCAGCAGGAAGCCGAGGCGAAGATCGGCGGGACGCTCGGCCGGGCCCTTTCGGTGCAGATGCGCACGCAGCACGCGCTCAATTCCATCGTCACGACGCTCTCGCCCGCCGAGGCCGAGGCCGTGAGGAAGATGCCCGAGGTGCTGCTGCTCGATCCCGTGCGCGATCTCCCGCTCGACACGGACGTCGGCCCCGGGCACATCGGCGCACCCGCGATCTGGAACGGGTCCGCCGCCGGCGCTTCCTTCCCCGCGCAGGGCGAAGGCATGGTGATCGGCGTCCTCGACACCGGCATCAACTTCGGCAGCCCGTCCTTCACGGCGGTCGATCCCATCGACGGCTACACGCACGTGAACCCGCTGGGCGCGGGCGTCTTCCTCGGCTCCTGCGCGGTGGGCGGCGTCGACGCCGGCCGCTGCAACGCGAAGCTCATCGGCGGCTACGACTACGTGTGCGGCGCGCCGACCAACGCCTGCACCACGGCAGGCCTGCGAGAGGAGGAAGGTTTCGGCGACACCAACAGCCACGGCAGCCACACGGCCTCGACCGTGGCCGGCAACCGCCGCGACGTCCTCGTCGCCGGCGTCACGCGCCGCATCCAGGGCGTCGCCCCGCGGGCCAACATCATCGCCTACGACGTCTGCTACACCGTCGTCTCGACGGGCGGCGGGTCGTGCCCCAACACCGCCTCGGTGGCCGCCGTGAACCAGGCCGTCGCGGACGGCGTGGTCGACGCGCTCAACTTCTCCATCGGCGGCGGCGAGGCGCCGTGGACCGACGCGGTCTCGCTCGCCTTCCTCAGCGCCACGAACGCCGGCCTCTACGTCGCGACCTCGGCGGGCAACTCCGGGCCGGGCGCCAACACCATGGGCCATCACGAACCGTGGACGGCCTCGACGGCGGCCGCGCAGCACGGCCGCGCCGGCTTCTCCCCCACGCTGGCGGTCACCGGGCCGGCCACGGTTCCGGCCAACCTCACGGCCATCCTGTTGACCGAGGGCGGCGGAGGCACCGCGTTCAGCGCGACCTTTCCGGGATCGACGCGCCTCATCGCGAGCCCGGGCTTCGCGACGACGTCGGACGGCTGCGCGGCGTACCCCGCGTCCACTTTCGCGGGGGCCATCGCGATCGTGAACCGCGGCACCTGCAGTTTCTCGATCAAGGTCAACAACGCGTCCGCCGCGGGCGCCGTCGCCGTGATCATCGCGAACAACACCGCCGGCGCCTTCGCCATCTCCGTGCCGGGCACGACGGTCCCGGCCTTCGCCGTCGTGCAGGCGGACGGCCTCGCGCTCGCCGCCTTCGCCGCGGCCAATCCGGCGACGGCGACGGCGACGATCCCCTTCCCGGCCACCGTCGTGCCGAACGTGCCGGACGTTCTCGCCTCCTTCAGTTCCCGCGGCCCGGCGGCAGGGCTCGACCTGCTCAAGCCCGACGTCACCGCGCCCGGCGTCAATATCCTCGCGGTCCTCGCCGGCACGACGATCACCGGCTCCGAGCAGTTGACGGGCCTGCTGAGCGGCACGTCCATGGCCTCGCCGCACAACGCCGGCTCCGCGCTCCTGCTGCGCCAGTTGAAGCCCTCCTGGACGCCGATGGAAGTGAAGTCCGCGCTCGAGATGACCACGACGCGTGACGTCCTCAAGGAAGACGGCGTCACCGCCGCCACGCCCTTCGACATGGGCGGCGGGCGCATCCGCGTCGACCGCGCCGCCAACGCGGGCCTCGTGATGAACGAGACGCTGGCGAACTTCCAGGCCGCGGACCCGGCCATGGGCGGCAACCCCGCCAACCTCAACCTGCCGAGCTTCGCGAAGAACAGTTGCGTGGGCGAATGCCAGTTCACGCGCACCCTGAGGAGCCCGCTCGCCGTCTCGAAGACATGGGAGGCGGGGGTCACGGGCCTCGTGGGCACCGTGTCGCCGTCGAGCTTCACCTTGGCGCCCGGCGGCACGCAGGTCATCACCGTCACCCTCGACACGAGCGCGATCCCGCCCGACGGCGTTTTTCGCTTCGGATGGGTGGAGCTGCAGCCCCAGGACGGCACCGTCGGCGACAAGCTCACGATGCCCCTCGCGATCAAGGTGCCGCCGGCGGTGATCGCGCTCACGCCGGCTTCGCAGGACGTCGCGATCTTCGAAGGACAGACGGGCACCGCGTCCTTCGCCATCGGCAACGCGGGCGGCTCAGGGCTCACGTACACCGTGAGCGCGACGGGACAGGGCACCACGACCATCGTCAACACCGACAACACGGGTGTTGCGAGCGGCTTCCGCGGCACGCTCTTCACGGACCCCGGGACGGCGGGCAACAACGCGCAGCTCTCCGCCGACGATTTCACGATCGCCGTGCCAACCACGATCACCAGCCTGTTCGCGCAGGGCTTCGTCGTCTCGGGCGCGGCGCTCGGCACCGTGGCCTCGAACCTCACCTGGTCGATCTATCCCGACAACGGCGCCGGGCTTCCGGCCGGAAACCCCATCCAGTCGCCGGGCACGGCCTCCTGGACGTACACGGCGTCCCCCGCCTCGTCGGGCGTATCGACCGTCGGCAACTTCATCACGCTGGATCTCCCCGCCGCGGGGCAGAACGTGACGCTCCCGCCCGGCCGGTACTGGGTCATGGTCTACACGACATCGAGCTTCGCGAACCGATGGGCCTGGTACGGCACCAACACCGGCTCCGGCGGCTTCGCGTCGATCTCGATCAGCACCTCGAATACGGGCGCGTGGGCGGCCAACGCGGCCTTCTCGGGCCTCGCCCTCAAGGTCACCGGCACGGTCGCCTGCGGCGCGCCGTGGATCGGCGCCACCACGCCGGCTTCGGGCACGGTGGCCGGCGGGGCGTCGCAACCCGTCACCACGGCGCTCAGCGCGGCCGGCCTCATGGCGGGCAGCACCCAAATCGGCAGCGTCTGCATCTCGAGCAACGACCTCGTCACGCCGCAGGCCGCCGAGACGATCCGCCTCACGGTATCCACGCCGCCTGCCGGCACCGCGGCCAAGCTCGCCTTCACCACGGCGCCCAGCGCGACCGTAACCGCGGGCGTCGCTTTCGCCCAGCAACCGGTCGTGACGGTGCAGGACGTCGCGAACGCCACCGTCCCGGGCTATGCGACGCCGGTCACGCTGGCGGTGGCGAGCGGTGCTGGCACGATCCAGTGCGACGCCAATCCCGTGACGCCCGTATCGGGCGTCGCCACGTTCTCGGGATGCCGCGTGAACGGCATCGGCGCCGTGACGATCCGCGCCGCTTCGGGGACGATCCCGAACTCGACGACGAACCCGGTCATCGACGTGGCCGCGGGCCCGGCCAGCCAGCTCGCCTTCTTCGCCCAGCCGGGCGGCGGCACGGGCGGCACGGCCTGGGACTCCCAGCCGTCGGTGATCGTCCGCGACGCCGTCGGCAACACCGTGACGGCCTCGACGGCGCCGGTCGCCCTGGCGATCACGACGCCCGCCGGCGCCACGCTCGCCTGCACTGCCAATCCGCTCGCCGCCACGGCCGGTTTCGCCACCTTCGCCGGCTGCCGCATCGACAAGCCCGGCACCTACACGCTCACGGCGAGCAGCGCGGGGCTCGCGAACGCGGTCTCCGCCTCGTTCAACGTGGCGGTGGGTGCCGCAAGCCGGCTCGCCTTCTCGGTGCAGCCGGGCAACGGCTCGGCCGGGAGCGCGCTCGCCACGCAGCCGGCGGTCTCGGTCCTCGACGCGGGCGGCAACCTCGTGTCCGGCTCGTCGTCCCCGGTCACGCTCACGCTCAACGGGCCGGCCGCGACGCTTCAGTGCAATGCGAACCCGCTCGCGGCCATCGCGGGCGTGTCCGCCTTCGCCGGTTGCCGGATCGATACGGCCGGCACGTTCACGCTTTCCGCATCGAGCGCCGGCCTCGCCGGCACCGACTCGGGGGCGATCACGATCGCGTCCTCCAAGCTCGACCAGGCGATCACGTTCGGCGCGCTCGCGGCGAAGTACCTCGGCGACGCGGACTTCGCGGTGAGCGCCACGGCAAGCTCCAGCCTCGCGGTCGCCTTCGCGAGCGACACGGCCGCCACGTGCACCGTGAGCGGAAGCACGGTGCATCTCGTCGCGGTGGGCAACTGCACGCTACGGGCCACGCAGGCCGGCAATGCCTCGTTCAACGCGGCGCCGCCGGTCACGCAGGGCTTCGAGGTGAAGGCCGCGACCGCGATCCCGCGCCTGGCCAACATCGCCACGCGCATGCAGGTGCTCACGGGCAACGACGTGCTCATCGGCGGCTTCATCATCGGCGGCTCGCAGCCCAAGACGGTGGTCGTGCGCGCCCGCGGGCCCTCGCTCATCCCCTTCGGCGTCGCGAACGCGCTTTCCAACCCGACCATGCAGCTCTTCTCGGGGCAGACGGTGATCGCGAGCAACGACGACTTCGGCACCGCGGCGAACCTCGCGGCGCTCAATGCCTCGGGCTTCGCCCCGTCGAACGCGTTCGAGTCGGCCATCCTCGCCACGCTGGCGCCGGGCGCCTACACGGCCGTCGTCTCGGGCGTGGGCGGGCTCACCGGCGTGGGCATCATCGAAGTCTTCGAGGTGGACAGGCCCGAAGCCCCGCTCGCCAACATCTCCACGCGGGGACAGGTGCTCACGGGCGGCGACGTCATGATCGGCGGCTTCATCATCCAGGGCGATGCGCCGCAGACGGTGATCATCCGCGCGCGCGGCCCTTCGCTCGTGCCCTTCGGCATCGCCAACGCGCTCATGGACCCGGTGCTGCAGCTGCTGAACGGCCAGACGCTCGTCGAGACGAACGACGACTGGCAGGCCGGCCCGGCCGCGGCGACCATCCAGGCGGCGGGCTTCGCGCCGGGAGACCCGAGGGAATCCGTGATCCGCATCACGTTGCCGCCGGGGGCGTACACCGCCATCGTCACCGGCAAGAACGGCACCACCGGCGTGGGGATCGTGGAGGTGTTCGCGCAGTAGAATCGGGGCGCCATGCGAAGCCCGACGTCCCCGGGATGACCCCATACACCGTCCGCCCGTGGCGTATCGGGATCATCGGCGTTGCGGCGCTCGCCGTTTTCGCCTTCTCGGTCGCTACCCTTTACCCCGGCTGGTATTCGTTCGACACGTCCTGGCAGCTCTGGCAGGCCCGCAACGGGCGCTTCTCGGACCTCCAGCCGCCGGGAATGGCGTTCGCGTGGTCGGTCCTGCTGGCCGCCGGGCTGCCGCCGGGCTCGCTGCTGGTCGCGCATCTGGCCGCGCTCGCCGCGGGAACGGCCCTGCTCGGCATCTCGGTCCGCCGGCTCCATGGGCTCGCGCTGCCCCTCGTCCTTCTCTGGCCGCCGTTCTGGTGACCTTCGGGCACCTTTGGAACGACGTGAGCCGGCAGCCGCGCTTGCGCTCGCGACCGGCTGGATTTCTGGACTCGCGCGACGGGGAGACCCGCGTGGGGCTGGCTCGCCGCGATTCCCCTCGCGTACGCGATCGGGGTGCGCCACAACGCCGTCCTCGCAGCGCCACCCCTGATCTTCCTGCTCCTCGTCCCTGCACCGGCGTCGGCCCGCCGCGCGGCATCGGGCGTCGTGCTCGCCATCGCCTTGAGCGCCGGCGTCTTCGCCGGCTGGGCCGTGGTGTCCCGGTGGGTGGTGACGATTCCCTCGCCCGTGCTGAACGTCCTCGCGATCTGGGATCTCTCGGCGACCTCCGTGGAAAGCGGCGAGCTGCTGCTGCCCGAAGGCGTGTACGGTCCCGGGCTCACGGTCGACGAGTTGCGACCGCTCGTGAAGGCCGGCACGGTGTACTACGTGGTGACGGGTACGAGAAACGGCATCAATCCCGGCTTCGCGGAGCCCTTGCCGCCCGCCGTGGAAAGGGAACTGAGGATGCGCTGGCTCTCGCTTCCCTTCACCCATCCGGTGGGCTGGCTTCGGCATCGGCTCGCGATGGCGTGGCTCCTGTTCGGTCCGCAACGCCCCGACCGGGGAGAGAGCGATTTCATCGTCCCGGTGGTCATCGACCGCCCCGGCAATCCGGTCATCGTGGCCAACGACTCGCCCGCCAACGCCTGGCTGCTCGGGACCGTCCGGGCGTGGCGGCCTACGGCCGCCGGCATGCCACTCGCCTACCTGTTGCTGTCGGTCCTCGCCTGCGCCCTGGCGCTGCGGCGGGGCTTTGGCGGCGACCGCGGACTGGTCCTCGCGCTCGCCGCCGGCGCTCAAGCTCGTGGCGCTGCCTGCCATTTTTCTCGGCATCCGCCGAGTGGCGCTACCTGACCTGGCCGATGATGTCTTCCGCGTTGGCCTTGCTGCTGGCGCTCGATGGGGGAAGGAGGTCAGGCGAGACGGATGGCGGAGGGTGGGAGATTCGAACTCACGAACAGTGCGAACTGTTGCCGGTTTTCAAGACCGGTGCCTTTAAAACCGCTCGGCCAACCCTCGCACGACGTTGAAGTCTTGTTGCGGCTTGCATTTTAGCCGCATTTGCGGTCAGCGTCGCGCCCGGTCGCATTGCGCAAATTTATATCTTCCGCCTTGAAACCCCGGGGTTAATCCTTACCTCTAACGGTCGGACATTTGTCCTGACCCCCTTTCGGAGCCACAACGATGCAACCCTCCCCGATGATGACGCCCGCCTCGCCGTCGCAGACGATCGCGTTGGCGCAGAACCGGGTCCTGCGCAACACCTATGCGCTGCTCGCCCTCTCCATGATCCCCACCGTGCTCGGTGCCTGGGTCGGCGTGCAGATGAACTTCTCCTTCTTCGCCGGCAGCCCGGTCATCGGCTTCGTCGCGTTCTCGCGATCGCCTTCGGCTTCATGTTCGCGATCGAGAAGACCAAGAACAGCCTGGGGATGGGCGTCGTGGTGCTGCTCGGCTTCACGTTCTTCATGGGCCTCATGCTCTCGCGCCTGGTGGGCGGGGTGATGGGCCTCAAGAACGGCGCCACGCTCATCGGCCTGGCGGGCGGCGGCACGGCGATCATCTTCGCCGTGATGGCTTCCTCGCCTCGACGATCAAGCGCGACCTCTCCGGGATGGGCAAGGCCCTCTTCATCGGCATGATCCTGCTGCTGGTGGCGGCCTTCGCGAACATCTTCCTGCAGATGCCCGCGCTCATGATCGCCATCTCGGTGATCGCCATCGGCATCTTCTCGGCCTTCCTGCTCTATGACCTCAACCGGTCATCACGGGCAGCGAGATGAACTACATCTCGGCGACGCTGGCCGTGTACCTGAGCCTCTACAACATCTTCTCGAACCTGCTCGCGCTGCTGGGCATTTTCGGGGGTGATCGCGACTGATTTCGCGGTTCCTGCTGGCGAGAAGGGGCGGCTTCGGCCGCCCCTTTTTTCATGGCGCCGGCGTCGTCGATGTGGCGGACGAAAGGCTTTGGAACCGCAGATGAACGCAGATGGAAAGTTTCCGGTGAATGAACTGCGTTCAGTAGGCCGGCACGATCGCCTTGGGGAACGCGCTTGTCGAAGCCGTCGAAACCCATCCGCGTTCATCTGCGTTCATCTGCGGTTCCAAAGCCTTTTGCCCCAATGGACGCCACTGCCGAGCTAGCGGACGAACAGCGCGATCGACTCCACATGCCCCGTATGCGGGAACATGTTCACCACCCCCGCCGCCGCCAGGCGGTATCCCTTCACGTTCACGAGCACGTTGGCGTCGCGCGCGAGCGTCGAGGGGCTGCAGGAAACGTAGACGATCTGCGGAAGGCCTGGCCGCCGCCTCCGCAACGCCTTTGCAGACTCCATCGCGCGTCGCGCGGCGGATCGATGAGCAGCTTGTCCACGGGCCCCAGGGTCGCGAGCGCCCCGGCGCGTCCGTGTAGAGGTCGTAGGTGAGGAACGACGCGAGGTGATCGAGGCCGTTGGCGCGCGCATTCTCGCCGCCGCGCGCCGTGAGCGTGGCCGCCCCTTCCATCCCCACCACGGTCGCGCCGCGCGAGGCGATGGCCAGGGTGAAATTGCCCTTGCCGCAGAATAGGTCCCCCACGCGCCGCCGGGGGTCGAGCAGGTCCACGGCCCGCTTCACCAGCACCCGGTTCACCGCCGTGTTCACCTGCGTGAACTCCGTGGGCCGGTAGCCGATGGCGAGGCCGAACTCGGGAAGCCGGTAGTTCGAGTGCCGGGGCATCCAGCGAATGGAAGGGATGGGCCGTGTCCGGCCCCTTGGGATGCAGCCAGCACTGGATGCCGTGGCGGTCCGCGAAGGCGCGTAGCTTCGCCGCGCCCTCCTCGGGAATCGGGTCCAGGTGACGAAGCACGAGCACCGTGACGGCCTCGCCCACCGCGAGTTCCACCTGCGGCATGCGGTCCCGTCCGGTCATCGTGGTGAAAGCTCGCGCAGCGGGATTGATGAGGGCCGACACCGCCGGCGGCAGCACCTCGCACGAGCGCACGTCCGCGACGTACCGCGACTTGCGTTCGTGGAAGCCACGAGCACCCCGCCCTTCTTCGCCACGTAGTGCACCGAAAGTCGCGCGGTGGCGGTAGCCCCACGACGGACCGTGGACGGCGGGCAGGATCGACTCGGGCTGCACCTTGCCGATGCGCGCCAGGTTGTCCTCGAGGACGCGCCGCTTGGCCGCCACCTGCGCGCCCGCATGCACGTGCTGCATGGCGCAGCCACCGCAGGTGCCGAAGTACGTGCAGCGCGGCCTCCCCCGCAGGCTCGATTCGGAGAGCACCGGCGTCACGGCGCCCGGTCGTAGCTGCTGCGGCCGCGAAGGCGCGTGTAGGCGACCCGCTCGCCCGTGATGCCGCCTTCGATGAAGACGACCTTGCCGTCCACGTGCGAGACGCCGATGCCCTCGTGGTCGATCGACTCGATGGTGGCGAGCCCGCCGGCCGGCTTCGCCGTGCGCTCACTCATCGCCGGGCGCCAGGCATTCGGTGAGCGGGGTCGAGAACGCCTGCCGCTCGATGGGGCTCACCGCCGAGGCTGCCGTCCACCGTGAAGGCGATGGAGCCGGCATTGCCGCGCGTGAACGGCATCGTCATCGTGCCGACACGGTCGGCGAAACCGGCGACCACGCCGAGCGCGCCGTAGGGCGAGCCGGTGAAGGAGACGAACTCGCCGATGTAGAGCCCGTCCGAGATGCGCGCTGCCGCAGGACATCGCGTACCACATGGGGTCGCCCCTTCGCGTCGTAGGTGAACAGGACTGAGAGGATGATCGACCCCCGGTGCGCGACGTAAAAGCCCCACCCCGGCGTGGCGGGGTTCCACCAGAGATCCTGGAAATTCGTGGTCAGGCTGCGGTCGAACGAGGACCAGCGGCACACGGGCGGCAGCGAGTACACCTGCCGCTTGATCTTCTTCGTGATGACCTGGCCGTCGACGAGGTAGCTGAGGTCGCCTCCGAATTGCTCGTGAAGGTGAGGCGCATCTGTCCCGCGAGCGTGCCCACGGGGCGCTGCCCGTTGCGGCGCGCCGGGCGGTTGAACCGGTAGAGCGGCCCTTTCCAGAGGTTGCCCGGAATCGCGCTCGCCCACCGACATCACGAACCAGGTCGGGTTGCCCTCGCGGTCGTACACGAACAGCGTGCCGAAGAGCAGGTGCCCCCGGTGCGTGAGGCCCAGGCCCCTGCCCGGCTCGTCGGGGTTCCACCACAGGTCCGTGTAGTTGTCGCCGACGTTGGCGAGCGAGGCGAGGAACGCGTAGTCGCCGGTGGCGAGCGGATCGCGCGGGCGATGCTGACGTCGTAGGTGCCGGCCTCGAGAGTGCGCGTGAGGCCGAAGGCAACGCTGTCCGCCTCGGCATCGTTCACGCTCTTCAGGGTGCGGCCGGAGGCGTCCAGAAGCGTGCCCACCGTGTCGAGGCCGCCCGACGTGCGCACGGTGAGCGTCGCCCCGCCGCGCGGGATGTCGATGCGGAAGACGTCCACGTCGCCCGGGTAGTCGATGCGCCGCCGTCGGCGTGTCCGAAGGATTGGGGGACGGTTCGAGGAACAGCCGGAAGGCCTCCGAAGGCCGGTTGCCGATCGCGTCCGGCGCGCGCTCGACCGCGGCGATAAACCCGGCGACCTGCGGATGGAAGATCTCCCAGCGGCCGAAGAGGGCGTCCTCGCGATCCTGTTCGCGCAGGAAAGCAGGTTGCCGGAACGCAGCGTGGAGCCCGGAGAGCACCCCGCGCAGGCGAAGGCTTCCGCCGGAAAGCGTGAAGAGGCCGGGAGCCGCTCGAGCCGCCCTCGGTGACCCCGCGTGTAGGAAACGCCGTGCATCGTCTGCGGGTAGCCCTTTCACGAGAAGCTCCGCTGACTTCGCGCCGAGCGCGAACTTCTTCACGTCGCCCTGCGGGGTGGCTGATGGAGACGATGTCCGTCGCGGTCGCGAGCGGCGCCGTGTCCCAGCCGGCGAAGACCGCACCGGCCGGCGCATCGCGGGCGAGCAGGAGCAGCGTCGAGTCGGCCGCGTGGCTCGTGAAGACGAGCTGCGCCCCGCCGCTCACCTGCCGCGGGGTCGCGGTCGCTGCCGCGGCGCCGCAGGTGGGCACCTCGTTGAACCAGAGCGTCGTCACGCTCGCGGCGGCGGCGGCCGTCGCGATGCAGTGATTGGCCGTGACGATGTACGGGGCCGGGAAGCGTTCCGTGTTGATGAGCGTGCCCGAGCACACGCGAGCCTCGGTGCCCTCGACGAAGCTGACGAGCACGACGGAATGGCGGCGCTCGGCGATGGCCGCGTCGCGGGCGGCGTCCTCCGAGGCGCAGGCCACGTCCGGGCTGCAGGCCCCGCCGTTGCCTTGGCGGGGGCGAGACGTCGAAATGCACGATGGATTCCACCGCGGGCGCGGCGGCGGGCCGGGTGCGCGAGAAGATCTCGATTTCCTGCCGCGCGCCGCCCGTGTAGGCCGTCCACGCCTCGCCCGTCGCGACCGCCGACCCGTGCGCTTCGCCATCCGAACCGCGCGCCGCCACCTCGCCCGCCACGATGCCGGCCGGCAGGCGGATCCGGGCGCGCAGGCCCCTGCGCGCCGGCGCTGGCGAACGCGAGGCGCGCGACCCAGCCCCCGGAACGGGTTGCCACCTGGGACGGGGACCCGGCGGTCGAACCCACCGCGCGAACGCCTCCCACGACGCGGCCGCGCGGTTCGTCGCGATCGCCCGCCGCCTTGGCCGGCGGGAGGGCGTGCACCTCCCACGCAGGGCGTGCGGCGCGCGGGCGCGAACGCGCGGGCATCGGCCCCGGCGCGGCGCGCGAGGGCATCTCGAGGGCGAACGCGGGCATCGCCGCCAGGGCGGCGACGAGAAGCGCCCGCGCGAGGGAACGGCTATTCACGGGCGCTCACGCTCGCATTCGGGACGCAGCGGCGCGAAGGCCTGCCGCTCGATGGACTTCGAGACGCTGATGCCGTTGATCGTGTAGGACAAGGTGCCCGCGTTGCCCTCCGTGAAGTCTACGGACATCGTCCCGACCTCGCGCGGCGTGACGGCCGTCCACGGCGCCGTGTCGAAACGCGGGCCGGTGAGTCGGTAGAGGGCGCCCGACCAGCGGTCCGTCCCGCCGGAGACACGCGCGCCGTTGGTCATGGCGTACCAGGCGTTGCGCCCCTGCTCGTCGTAGTTGAAGAGCGTCGCGAAGAGCACGGTGCCCTGCTGCGTGAAATTGATGCCCCAGGGCTCGCGAAGCGCTGGCGCTCGATGTTCTTCGTGACCGCGACCCCGTCGAGCGTGTAGGTGAGCGTGGCGTTGTCCGCGTTCGTGAAGGCGATGCGCATGGTGCCCACGGCCGCGAGCGTGACGCCGGTGGGGCTCCACGGGTTCGCGCCGAAGGCCGGGCCCGAGGTGCGGTAGAGCGTGCCGGAGAAACTGCCGTCCGGCTGCTCCCGGCCCTCGGAGAGGACGAGCCACTGGGGCGAACCGTCGGCGGCGTAGGTGAAGAGCGTGGCGAACACGATGTTCGACTGCTGGTTGATGTTCATCCCCAGCCGCTCTCCGACGGGATCCACCAGAGGTCGGTGAAATTGTCGCCGATCGCCTGGAATTCCAGCCGCAGCTGGTAGGGACCGGTGCCGCCCGATTCCCAGCGCGAGACGGCGAGGTAGTAGGTGCCGGCCGTGACGGAACTGGTGAGGCCGAAGTCGACGCTGGAAGTCTGCGCGTCGTCGTTGTGCTCGAGGCCGGCGCCGTCGCGGTCGAGCAGGAGGCCCACGGTGTCCGTGCCGCCGGAGGAGCGCACGACGAGCACGCCCTTCGCGGGCACGATCACGCGGAAGACGTCGACGTCGCCCGCGTAGTCGATCCGGCCCGACACGGACGAGGGCGGGGCGCCCAGCGTGACGAAGGTGGCTTCCGAGGGCCGGTTGCCGTGATCGTCGGAACCGGGCCGGAGGCGCTCAGGTAACCCGCGGCTTCCGGGAGGAACACGTCGAGGCGGTTGTAGACGCCGAATTCGTCGGTGTTGGTGCACGAGAGGCCGCCGCCGTTCCAGCGTCGTGGCCGACAGGATCGAGCGCAGCACGAGGGAGCCGTCCGCCGCCTGCGTGTAGAGGCCCGAACCCGAGGAGCCGCCCTCGATGATGCCGCGCGAGAACCGGGTAAGCCACGCCGTCTGCGGCCAGTCGCTGAAGCGGATCTCGCCCGAGATCGTCGCGAGGGCCCACTTGGCCACGTCGCCCGCCGGGTGCGACAGGCTCACGACGGATTCGCCCGAAACGAGCTTGCGCGAATCCAGGCGGGTGACCGTGACACCCGCGGGCGGGGCCGTGCGCATCCTGAGGAGCGTCATGTCGGCATTGGGGTCGGAGAACACGATGTCCATGCCGCCCGATGTCTGCACGCTCGCCGGAATCACGGGGCCCGCGCCGCACGTGCTGTTCTCGTAGAACCAGCGCACCGCGAGCGAGGAGGCCGTCGCCTGGGTGCCGATGCAGTGGTTCGCGGTGAGGAAGTAGTCCTCGCCCGCGCGAGCGCTCTCGACGAGCTGGCCCGTGCAGACGAAGGCGTTCCCGCTGTCCACGAACGTCATGCGCCCCATCGATTTCTTGCGTTCGGCGATCGCGGCATCGAGCGCGGGCGTCCCGGTGGCGCACTGCGCATCCAGCGTGCAGGCGCCGGCCGCCTTGGCGCCCAGCGGACGGTCGAAGTGGACGATGCCCGCGACGCGCACGCGGCCGCGGGGGCCCGCCTCGCTCCGGGCCTCGATGTCCTGCGTGGCGCCGGGCGTCCACGGACCCCAGGCTTCCGTCGTGCCCGCGGGAATGATCATCGTCTCGACGGCGCCGTCGGTCCCGCGCACGCGAAGCTCCAGCGGGCCGGTGCCTTCCAGCGAGAGCCGCGCGCGAAGACCCAGCGCGCCCTCGGAGGCGGCATCGAAGCGCGATACCCAGGCATCGCCCTCGGCTTCCCACGCGAGCGCCGGCAGGCCCTTGGGCGCGGCACGCACGACGCCCACCTGCAGCCTGGGCGATTGCAGCGAGCCGCGCGAGCCCTCGCCCTCGGCGAGAGGCGACCAGCGATGCGACGCCGCGGCCGCCGCGAGCGGCAGCAGCGCCACGACGAGCAGCGCGAGGCGCGGGACGCTCATGCGCGCCCCGCCAGTCGTTTCAATCCGAGCCATTGTTGCCTCCAGAAGCCTTCGCCGTAGTCGCGGCCGGCGAGCTGGTCGCGGATGCCCGTGGGCGGAAATTCACGGACGGGGCTGGCGGTACCGAAGAGGTGGTCCCACACCGGGAAGAGCACGGCGAAGTTGCAACCGAGGCGCTCCCCCTCGTGCCCCAGTCCGATGGCGTGGTGCACCCGGTGGAAACGCGGGCTGACGAGGATCCATTCCCCGACGCGGCCGAAAGACATCCGCACGTTGGCGTGCGCGAGGCTTTCCACGGCGCGCGACAGGGCCACCATCAGCACGAACTGGCCCGGCGGCACGCCCACCGCGAGCGCCACGAAGGCGAGCGCCGCGTCGGTGAAGACCATGTCGAGCAAGTGGTTGCGATCGTCGGTCCAGAAGGTCATCTCGCGCTGGCTGTGGTGCAGCGCATGCAGCGCCCACCAGAAGCCCAGCTGGTGCTGGGCCCGGTGGATCCAGTACATCGCGAAGTCGAGGATCACCAGGTACACGAGGAACGACGCCATCGGGTGCGCGAAGAGAGCCGGGAAGGCGTCCTCGATCTTGGGCGGGATGTAATCCTGCATGCGCAGCCACCCGTCGAGCCCTCCACCAGCGGCAGCAGCAGGAAGAAGATGGCGAGCGGCAGCGCGCCCAGCCGCACGAGGAGGGTGTAGATGACGTCCACCCGCACCGCCGGGCTCACCTTGCGCGCCTCGACCGGACGCCACTTCTCGAGCGCGGTGAGCACGAGGGCGAGCAAGACGATCTCCACCGCGCCGACGAGGAACACCTCCGTCCAGTCGAAGGCCATCTCGATCCAGGTCGTGAGCCCAGGTGGAAGAGCGCCGGCTGCACCACCGACTCGAACAGCGTGGCGCGCAGCTGCGCCCACGCCGCCACGAAGGCGCCGGCGACCCGAGAACGAGGTTCTCTAGCGGATCCATCGCCTGTCGTCCGTGAGGCGCGCGAAGCAAAGGCCCTTCGCCTTGAGGCCGCCGATCACCCGGTCGAGGCGCGGCCACAGGGGATCGGTGCGCGACCAGATGCCCAGGTGCCACAGGAGGATGTCGCCGTCCTTGATGTCCTTCACCTGCCGTGCCACCAACTTGTCTGACGGATACTTGTCGGCCGGCAATTCATCGCCCGAGAAGCCGGCCGGGCTCCAGCCCGCGTGCGAGAAGCCGCAGGCCTTCGCGAACTCGAGGGCCTTCGCGCTCGTCTTGCCGCCAGGGGCGCGCCCAAGGCCGTCGAGGCCGCGGCCGGCCATCGCGCGGAACGCTTCCCCCGGGCTTCTTCAGTTCCGCGCAGAAGGCCTGCGCATCGAGGACCTCGCCGCCCGGTTGCCGGAAGGGCGCGTAGCGCACCTTGCCATCGGCGGTGTCGGCGCCCACGTACCAGTGCCGCCACGTGTGCGAACCGAAGGCGTGGCCGGAATCGGCGAGGCGCTTCCAGAAGGGCGCCCACGCGGGATCGAGCGAGGTATCGCCGCGCTTCGTCTTCTCGTTGGCGAGGAAAGAACGTGGCCTTCACGCCCTGCCTGTCGAGGATGTCCGCGATCGCCGCGGCCGGTTCCATGTGGCCCGTGTCGAACGTGAGGAAGACGGTGCCCGTGCAAGGCGCCGCGGCCGGGAACGGCGGCGGCGAGCGCCAGCGCGAAGGCCGTCCGGCCGGTCATTGCCTCGGCGCGTGGGACAGGAAGAAAAGCCCGTGCGGCGACTTGCCCACCGGGATCTGGTGCACGACCTTCTTCGACTCGAGATCGACGACGGAAAGCATGCGGATCCAGCGCGTGGTGGTCCAGAGCTGCTTGCCGTCCTTCGTGACCTCCATGCAGTCCGGCCCGCCGGGAACGCTGAGCGTTTCCTTCACCTCGAGCGTCTGCTGGTCGATGAGCGAGATCGAGTTGGCCATGCGGTTCGAGAGGAACACGTGGCGGCCGTCGCCCCTGGCGACGAAGTTGTGCGCGCCCAGGCCCGTGAGGATCTTCTTCACCAGCTTCTTCGTGCGCCAGTCGTACACCTCGACGTGGCTTTCGCCCGTGATGCCGATGAGCAGGTACTTGTCGTCCGGCGTCATCCAGATGCCCGCGGGCTGCTTGCCCGTGGGAAGCTTCCAGATCTCCTGCTGCGTCGCGAGATCGATGGCGATGAACTCGTTCGATTCCTGCACCGTGACGAAGGCGATCTTGCTGTCGGCGGTGAAGGCGACGTGGCTCGGGACCTTGCCCGTGGGAATGCGCTTGGCAAGCTTGAAATCCGCCGTGTAGATGTCCACGCGGTCCAGGCGGTTCGAGACGGACACGAACCACTTCTTGTCCGGCGAATAGCCGATCTGGTACGGGTCGCTGATGTTGGGCACGCGGCGCAGGATCTCGCCCGTCTTCGGGTCCAGGAAGACGAGGTCGTTGCTCGCCGCGTTGGCGACGATGAGTTCCTTGTTGTCCGGCGTGGCCATGAGGTGATGCGGCTCCTTGCCCACGGGAATGCGCTTCACTTCCTTGCGCGTGGCGGGGTCGACGATGGACACCGTGCCGTCGCCGGAATTCAGGACGATCACCATTTCACCCGGCCCGTGGGCCGCGCCCGTGGCCGTCGCCGCGAAGCACACCGCGAGGCCGATCAATTTTCCAATTGTTTTCATAGGCTTATGATACCATGGCCCGCATGGTGCGCCGCTTTGATTCCGATCTCCCACTGCAACGTCTGCGGCACCCCGGTGGAGACGAAGATCCCGCCCAGGGGACACCCATTCCCGCGCCGTCTGCCCCGCTTGCGGCCACATCCAGTATCAGAATCCGAAACCGGTCGTGGGTTCCGTGCCCGAGTGGGAAGACGGCCGCATTCTCCTGTGCCGCCGGGCCATCGACCCGCGCCACGGCAAGTGGACGCTGCCGGCCGGCTTCATGGAGAACGGCGAGACGGCCGCCGAGGGCGCGGCGCGGGAGGCGCTGGAGGAAGCCAACGCGCGCGTGCAGGTCGGCGAGCTCTACACGTTCTATTCGCTGCCGCACATCAGCCAGCTCTACGTGTTCTTCCGCTCGCGCCTGGCCGACCTCGACTTCTCGCCCGGCGAGGAAAGCCTCGAGGTGAGGCTCTTCGCCGAGAGCGAGATCCCCTGGGAAGAGCTCGCCTTCGCGAGCGTCACCCGCACCCTCGAGCATTACTTCGCCGACCGCAAGGCCGGGCGGTTCATCGCCCGCCGGCGACATCCGGCCGCCGGAGCGCTAGGCGCCCACCGCCAGCACCTCGTCGTCCGCGACCACGAACACCCGGTCGCCGGCCTTCGGCCGCACCACCGCCGATCCCGTGAACGCCCCGAACGACGGCAGCACGCCCACGCGCGGCCCGAACCAGAAGCACGGCAGGCGCAGCGACTCCCCCGCCCCGCCCGAAAGCCGCACCGCCGGATGGATGTGCCCCGCGAGCGCGTAACCGCCGCGCACCGGCTTCGGCTCGTGCACCAGCGCGAAGGGCGCCATACCCTCTCCAGGATCGACGCAGCGCATTCCCCAGTCGGCCGGTGGATCGCCCGCGCGGTCGTCGTGGTTGCCGCGTACCAGCACGATGTCGAGGTCCTTGCGCGCCGCCCGCCACTCGGTGAAGCGCGCCAGAGTCCTTTCCGCGCGACCTTCCGCGCTGTGCAGGAAATCGCCGAGGAATACGAGCCGCGTCGCGCCGTGCCTCGCGATGCATCGCTCCAGGCGATCCACGTTCTCCGTCGTCGTGCCCGTGGGCATCGGGATGCCCGCCTTGCGGAACGATGCGGCCTTGCCGAGGTGGAAGTCGGCAATGAAGAGCGTTCTCGTGCGATGCCAGAAGGCTGCGCGTCTCGGGGAGCAGTCGCAGTTCCTCGCCCAAGATGTCGACTGTGGTCATGGGTGGCATGGATGGCCGGCAGTGGGGAGCGATCCGGGCGTTTCAGGGCGGCGCAAGCACGGCCCTTGGGGCGCCGCCAGAAACGATCGGATCACTTCCACCGGCCGGGGCGTCGCAGGGGAACACCGCTGGCGAGCATCGAGGCGGGAGGCTGGGGATGCCGCCGTCGAAGCGCGGCGCGGACACGCGCCGCATCCATGGGCGCGATCGGGGCAGGTGACGCGGAATTCATGGGGCGGGACGTCGCCGGTGGCCGCAGCGCCGCCAACATTGAGGGTCGGTTTCGGGCCTGACGTGTGTTGTCTGGCCTCGAAAACCGGGGCACCCATCCCGCAAGAGTCCGTGATTGCGCCGCCCTGAAATATCCGAGCGTTCACCTGCCCTCGATCTCCCATCCGCTGTCCCCGATCCACCACCGCACGCATCACTCGAAAAGCTCCGCCTGCGCATCGTCCGCCACCGCCTCGCTGGCCGTATCGAACTCGAGCTGCATCCGCCGCACGCGGTCGGCGAGCTTCTCGCTGGTGAGCTTCTCGCGAAGGCGCGCGACCATGAGGGGAAAGGCGAACGGCGTCGGGCGATCGGGTTGGCGCAGGACGACGGGCGTTGAAGAGAGCCGCTGCAGGGCCTTCGCGAGCCGGGAGTATTCGAGTTCTCGCTCGAGCACCTCGCGTTCGGCCTGGCCCAGCAGCGGGTTGCCGGCATCCCATCGCGCGAAAACCTCGTAGATGAGACCACTGGTCGCCTGCACCTGGCGGTTGGTCTTGGGCTGGCCGGGAAAGCCCTGGAAGACGAGGCCCGCCACGCGCGCGATTTCGCGGAACTGGCGCTTGGAAAGCTCGGCGGCATTGAGGCTCGCGAGCACGTCCTCGAGCAGGTTCTCCGGCGACAGGAGACCTTCGCGCAACAGGGGAAGCATCTCGAACCGCTCGCGCGAAAGCAACTCGAAGCCGTAGTCGTTGAAGGCGAGGCTGAACGACGCGGGCCGGGTTCGGGCGAGCCGCCAGGCGAGGAGGGCCGAGAGGCCCACGTGCACGTGCCGCCCTTCGAAGGGATAGAAGAAGAGGTGATGGCCCTCCTTCGTCTCCACCTGCTCGACGAGGAACTCGCCGCGCTTCGGGATGCGCGACCACCGGCCCCTGCAACGCGAGCAGCCGCTCGACCGCCCGCATCTCGGGTTCCTTCGCTCGGCCTTCGACGTGCAGTTCCAGAAGCTCCCGGATGCCCTCCGATACTTCGCTCGACAGCGGGCTCCTTCCGCCCTGCCACCGCGGCACCGTGGCCGAGCCCGGTTTCGCCGGCCGCACGAGCGCCGTCATGTTTTCCAGCCGGATGAGCTCCAGCATGTGGCCGCCGAACACGAACGCGTCGCCCGGCGAGAGCCAGGCGATGAACGATTCCTCGACGTTCCCCAGCCGCTTGCCGTTGAGGTAACGCACGTCGATGGACGAATCGGCCACGATGGTGCCGACGGACATGCGGTGGCGCCGCGCGATGGCGTTGTCGCGCACCACGTGCCAGCCGTCCACCTCCTCCACGCGCCGGTATTCGGGATAGGCCTTGAGCGATTCGCCCCCGCGCACGACGAAATCGAGCGCCCAGCGCCACTCGTCGTCGGTGAGATCGCGGAAGGCCCGCGTCGACATCACCTCCGCCTTGAGATCGGCTTCGACGAAGCCCTCCCCCACCGCGATGGTCACGAGGTGCTGCGTGAGGACGTCGAGGGGCCTGTCCACCGGGCGCCGCGCCTCGATGCGCCGCGCATCCGCCGCCCGCCGCGCCGCCGCGGCTTCCACGAACTCCAGCGCGTGCGAGGGCACCAGGGTCACGCGGCTCACCTGCCCGGGCGCGTGGCCCGAGCGGCCGGCCCGCTGCAGGAGCCGCGCGACACCCTTGGGACTGCCGATCTGCAGCACCCGCTCCACGGGCGAGAAGTCCACGCCCAGGTCCAGGCTCGAGGTCGCGACCACGGCCTTCAGGCGCCCTTCCTTGAGCCCCTCCTCCACCCACTTGCGCACGTCCGCGTCGAGCGAACCGTGATGCAACGCGACGAGCCCCGCCCAGTCCGGCCGCGCCTCGAGCAGGGCCTGGTACCAGATCTCGGCCTGCGAGCGCGTGTTGGTGAAGACGAGCGTGGAGGGCGAGGCATCGAGCGCCGCGACCACGTCCTCCAGCATCGCGAGACCGAGATGCCCCGCCCAGGGGAATCGGTCCACGTCCGCGGGGATCATCGTGTCGACGACGATCTTCTTGTCCTCGACGCCCGTGACGAGGCGCCCGGGACCGCCGGCGAGCAGCCGTTCGCGGGCCTCCTCGAGATTGCCGAGCGTCGCCGAAAGCCCCCAGATGCGAAGCCCGGGGTTCCAGCGCCGCAGCCGCGCGAGGGCGAGCTCCACCTGCACGCCACGCTTGTTGCCCAGCAGTTCGTGCCATTCGTCCACGACCACCGCGCGAAGCCCCGCCAGCCGCTCGCGGGCGTCCGCCTGCGACAGCAGCAACGTGATGCTCTCCGGCGTGGTGACGAGCGTCGTGGGCATGCGCCGCGCCTGCTTCGCGCGTTCCGCCGGCGTCGTGTCTCCCGTGCGAAGGCCGATGGTCCATTCCAGGCCCACGCCCTTCGCCGCGCGGTCGAGCGACTTCACCGTGTCGCCCGCCAGCGCGCGCATGGGCGTGAGCCAGAGCACGCGCAGCGGAGGAGCGCCGGTTTCGCCGGCAGCCAGCGATTCGGCCACCGGGCCGAGAAAGGCCGCGAGCGTCTTGCCCGAGCCCGTCGCCGAATGCACGAGTCCCGATTCCCCCGCGAGATAGGCCTCCCAGACTTCGCGCTGGAAGGCGAACGCGCGCCAGCCGCTCTCGGCGAACCAGCGCTCGAGGCGGCCGATCACGCGAGAAGCCGTTTCGCCGCGTGGATCGTGGCCGCGTGGATGGCGACGGTGTCGTCGATCTCGCGCCCGTATCCCCCGGCCATGGCGATCGCCACGGGAATTCCCCGCGCCGCGAGGCGCCCGAGCACGAGTTCGTCGCGCCGCTCGAGCCCCCGCATCGTGAGCTTCAGGCGGCCGAGGCGATCGCCCTCGTGCGGATCGGCGCCCGCGAGGTAGATGACGAGTTGCGGCTTCGCGCGCTCGAGCGTCTCGTCCACGCCGCGCTCCAGGTGCCACAGGTACTCCCCGTCGCCCGTGCCGTCGGCGAGTTCGACGTCGAGGTCGCTTTCCTCCTTCGCGAAGGGAAAGTTGCGCGCGCCGTGGATGGAGAAGGTGAACACCGACTCGTCCCCGCGCAGGATCGAAGCGGTGCCGTTGCCCTGGTGCACGTCGCAGTCGATCACGGCCACGCGGGCGAGGCCGGCCTCCGCCTGCATGGCGCGCGCCGCGATGGCGGCGTCGTTGAACACGCAGAACCCTTCGCCGCGATCGAAGAACGCATGGTGCGTGCCGCCGGCGAGGTTGGCGGACCAGCCCTGCACGAGCGCATCGCGCGCCGCGCAGAGCGTGGCGCCGGCCGACCGCCGCGAGCGCTCCACCATCGCCTCGGACCACGGAAAACCGATCTCGCGGACCTCCTTCGCGCTCAGGCGCCCCGACACGACGCGGCCCAGGTAGTCTCGGCAATGGGCGCGGCCGATCTCGGCATCGGTCGCGGCCGGAGGCACGCGGAAGTCGTCCTCACGGAAGGCGCCGCTCGCCGCCAGCCGCTCCCGCAGCCGCGCGTACTTGGCCATCGGGAAGCGATGGCCCGGCGGCAGCGGCAGGACGAAATGATCGGCGTAGTAAAGCGTCAAGGACCGACCGGCAGGGGCTTCCCCTCGGCCGAGGACGGCGGCCGAACGCCGAGCGCCTTCGCGAGCGTCGGCGCGATGTCCGTCACTTCCACGCGCGCCTCGCGCCTGCCCGGCGAGACCCATCGCGGGCCCCACAGCAGGATGGGCACGTGCGTGTCGTACGGGTGCGGCGAGCCGTGGGTGGTGGCGCTGCTCGACGAGGTGAACATCCAGTGCGGGCGCAGGACGGCCTGGATGTCTCCGGAACGGCCGGGGTAGTAGGCCTTGCGCACGGCGTCGAGGTAGGGCGCGGCGGGCGTCGTCGGATCGAGGATCTGGGCGCGCGTGAAGGCCGCCACGAAGCCGGGCTCGGCGAGCAGCACGCGCTTCACCTCGTCTTCGAGCGCGCCCCGGTCCACGCGTCGCTCCGCGATGAGGGCATTGTTGAGGTGCACCGCCTGGGCGCTCCAGCCGAGGGCCCAGGCGCCCTCGCCGAACTTCGCCTTGAGCGCCGCGTTCAGTTTCGCGAGCGTCTGGCTGCCGCTTTGCCGCCCCGCGTCGATGCCCTTCGACTTCGAGAATTCCGGCGCCGGCATGAAACCGTGGTCGGCCGTGAGGACCACGAGGTAATTGTCCCGGCCCAGGCGCTTGTCCAGGTCGCGGAAGAACGCGGCGAACAGGTTGTCGAGCTGCAGCACGTGGTCGTGGGACAGGCGCGATTCCGCGCCCCAGGCATGGTTGATGTAGTCGTGGCCGGAAAGGCTCACGGACAGGATGTCGGTCGCATCGTCCTCGCCCAGGCGCTCGCCCGCGATGGCGGCGCGGGCGAAATCGAGGGAAAGCGCATCGAGGAACGGCCCGCGGTAGAGGTCGTCGTAGAGCAGCGGGCCGGGTTCGTCGAGCTTCTCGCCCATCACGCGGGGCAGCTTGCCCCCCCGGGCGAACCAGGGCTGCGCATCGGGAACGCTGCGGGCATAGGCCATCTCGGGCAGCAGCGGCTTCCACACCGCCTTCAGGTACTTGTCCGCGGGCTTCGCCGCGTTGAAGGCGCTCACCCAGGCCGGGTGTTCCTTCATGTAGTAGGTGCTCGTGGCGAAATGCCCGGTCTGCTTCATGAACATGTAGGCCGTGCCCGCCTTGCCGGCCGGCAGGATCGCGCCCCGGTCCTTGCCGGAGATGGCGATGACCTTCGCGCGCGCGTCCGCCGCCCTGAGCACGTCGCCCAGGGATTCCGCGAGCAGGTTCTTCGGGCTCGTGCCGTCGAGCTTCGCGGTCTTGTGGCCCAGGTACGCGTGCGCCGCATCGCCCGTGTTGTACGTGGCGATGCCCGTGGCCGGGTCGCGCCATTCGTTGCCGATGATCCCCGTGCGATGCGGGTACGCCCCGGTGAGCATCGTGGCGTGGCCCGCGGCCGTCACGGTGAAGCCGTGGCCGTAGTGTGCGTCGGCGAACCAGGCGCCTTGCTGCAGGAACCGGTTGAAGCCGTCGGGGCCGAGCTGGTCGCGGTAGTCGACGACCTGCCGCTGGGGAAGCCCGTCGACCACCAGCAGGACGACGAGCTTCGGCTTCGGCGATGGGGCGACCGGCGCGGTGGCGCATCCGGTGGCGACGAGCGCGAAAAATGCGGCGAGGAGAATGGCGATGCGGGCACCGGGCGTCTTCATGGCAAAAGTCTAAGCCAATTTCGCGGCGCGATGCCCGTGCCTCCCGGCGACGGCGGGCCGGCCACTATCACGGCGCCCGCGGGCCCGGCGCCAGCACGAGGCGGCGCGGCTCGGCGATCGCTTCCTTCGCCGTCGGAATCGTGAAGTAGTCCACCGCCGCCCAGCGCTCGGCGAAGTTGCCGTACCAGGGCGAGAGCCGGTTGCCCGACTGTCCCGTGGAGTGCATGAACAGCGACCGGTCGAGGTCCTCGAGGTCGTAGATCGCGCGAAGGCTCGCCGCGTGGCGGTTCGCGAACGGGCGCGCCTCGTCCTTGATGTGCGTGTGGCCGACGTTCACCGAATAGGTGTCCCCGGGCGTGGCCACCGGCACGTTGAACCAGCGCGCGACCCGGGGGACGGCGCCGAAGGGCCGGTGGTCCGAGGCCGCGACGTGCGCCTCGCCCCAGCGCCAGCCCGATTCGCTTCCGTAACGCTTCGCGAGGTCCGCAGCCGCGAGGTCCATCGCGCGCGCCGCGAGCTGCGGGCAGGTTTCGGTCCCGGCCGTCGTCACGTCGTCGCACCAGGCCGACGCGGGGCCCGTCATCGCCGCGATCATGAAGGCCGCCCGCTGGTCCCAGAAATCCGGGAACAGCTCCCCCAGTTCGTCCGAGTACACCAGCCGCGTGAGCTCGCGGTACCAGGCGGCGAACACGAGGGGCGCCGGCGAATCGGCGCGCATGACGCCGTCCCAGCCCTTCGCCAGTGCCGCCGCGCGCTTGCCGCCTTCCGTTTCGGGCGCCGCCGCGGCGAAGGCGGGCCGCATCGCCATCGCGAGCGACGACTCGACGTCGCCCTGGATCCGCCGCATCGAGGCCACGTCGTGCTTCGCCTGCCCCGCGAGGAGCGCCTCGATCCGGTTCGCGCGGTACGGCGGCATCCAGTCCGTGGTCATGAAGGGCTTGAAGTCCGGCGGCACGATGCGGTGGTTGGCCGTCACGAGGGCGCCCGAGGGCGGGTCGACCGCACGCGGCATCTGCTCGAACGGCGCGAAGCCCTGCCAGTCGTACTTCGCCTCCCAACCGGGCACCGGCACGCGCCCCATCGCGTCGTTGTCCGCCCGGCGGATGGGCAGGCGGGCCGGCGCGATGAAGCCCACACGCCCGTCCTTGTCCGCGTAGACGAGCGTCTGCTGCGGGGCGTGGAAGTCCCGCACGGACAGCACGAAATCCGGCGCGTTGATCGCCCGGTTCATCTCGAGGCCGGCGCGCGCCGTCGCGTTGCCCTCGTCGAGCCCGGCCCAGGCGAGCGCGAGCACGTAGCCCTTCGGGGCCGCCCCGGCGGCGCTCGCGACGGCATCGGAAATGACCGGCCCGTGGCGCGTCTCGCGCACGATGAAGCTGCGCGCGTGCTTGCCCACCATCACCTTCTCCTCCCGCGTCACGAAGGCACGCGGGCCCTGCGGCGTGTCGTAGTGGCCGTCGAGCTTCGGCGAGAGGCGCTCGACGAACAGGTCCTGCGTGTCGCCCAGCGTCGTCGTCATCGACCACGCGAGGCTCGCGTTGCGCCCCAGGACGACGTAGGGCAGCCCGGGGAGCGTCGCGCCCACGACCCGGCCCTGCGGCGACTCGACATGGGCGAAGTACCAGATGGCCGGCGCCTGCAGCCCCAGGTGGGGGTCGTTCGCGAGCAGCGGCTTGCCGCTCGCCGTGCGCGAGCCCGCCAGCACCCAGTTGTTCGAGCCGTGGGCCTCGCCCGGATCCGGCGAGGCCGCGAGCAGGCGGCGCGCGGCGTCCTCGACGGGCGGGTAGAGCGCGCGGAAATCCGGCAGGGGCGTCGCCGCCTCGCCCGGGTACGGGGCGAGGAACTGCGCCAGTTGCTCCGGGGAGAGCTTCGCGGCCAGCCGCAGCCGCGCCAGCTCGTTTCGCCAGTTGCCCGAGAGATCCCACGCCATCACCAGCATCCAGCCCAGGGAATCCTCCACGCGCCAGGGCTCGGGCTTCACGCGCATCGCGAGGAATTCGACGGGCAGCACGGGCTCGCTCTCGAGGAAGGCGTTCACCCCGCTCGCGTAGGCCTCGAGCGAGGCGATGGTGGCCGGATCGAGCTTGTCGGCGATGCGCTCGGCCACGCGGGCGATCCCCAGCGTGCGCATGAGCCGGTCGGTGTCGAACGTGCGCTCGCCGAGAACCTCCGACAGGCGCCCGGACGCCACCCTGCGCTGCAGCTCCATCTGCCACAGGCGGTCCTGGGCGTGCAGGAAGCCGAGAGCGAAGTGCGCGTCGCGCTCGTGGGCGGCGAAGACGTGGGGAATGCCTTCCTTGTCGCGCAGGACCTCGACGCGGGCGCCCAGGCCTGGAAGGGCAAGCTCGCCCTCGAGCTGCGGCAGCGACTGGCGAAGGTAGAGGAAGGCCCCGGCGACCAGGACCACCGGGACGCCGACGACGGCCAGGAGGGCGAGGCGAAGGGCGCGCCGGATCACGCGCCGGTCAGCGATTGCGGTTGCGGCGGCTGCCGCGATTCGCGTTGTTGTCCTGGTCGAGTTTCCTGCGGAACTCGTCTTCCTGCTTCTGCTGGTCGCGCTCGACCTGCTCCCGGGCGGCGGCCTCGCGCTCGCGCATCTCCTGCTCCGCCTTCTCGGCCGAGAAGGGTTCGGCGCTCTTCGCGGGCTCGGCCGCCTTCTTCGCGCCGGGCGGCTCGCCGTGCTCGGCTTCGTACGTGGCGGCTTCCAGGCGCTTGTGCGCGGCGACGCGCGCGTTCTGGTTGACCGCGAAGATCGCGATGAAGACGAGCGCCATGAGGGCGCCGCCCGCGTACTTGCCGATCCGCGCCCAGTCGCGCGGCACCTCGCGGGGCTTCACCAGCGTCTTCACCAGCGTGTCCGGCGCGACCTGCGCCACGAAGGCCGCGGCCTGCCGGTCGATGACGGCCTCCGGCTGCGGCGTGGCGAGGGACGCGTCGTAGGCCGCGCGCGTCTGGTCGTCCTTGAGGATGTCCCACGCTTCGCGGATGGCGTAGATGCCGGCCTTCGCCTCCTCGCCGCCTTGCTCCTCCAGGCGGGCGATGCGGCGCTTGCAGGCCGCGCCGATGATCTCGCGCGGGGCGGTGGACGGCACGCCCACCAGTTCGTAGAGCGTCTTCTTCATGCCATGTCCGCGAGCGGGGCGACCTTCATCACTTCCTCGAGCGTGGTGATGCCCTGCGCGACCTTCATCGCGCCGGAGACGCGCAAGGGGCGCATGCCCGACTTGTAGGCCGCCTGGGTGAGCGCGGCGAGATCCGGCGACTGGCCCAGCAGGCGCTTCACGTCGCTCGAGATCGACATGATCTCGTAGATGCCCACGCGGCCCATGTAGCCCGTGTTGCGGCATTCCACGCACCCCGCGGGACGCCAGACCTCCGCGGGCGGCGTCGCCTTGTAGGGCGCGCACAGCGCGTTCCAGGTGGCGTGGTCTTCCTCCCTCTGGAAGGGCACCTTCTGCTTGCAGTGCGGGCAGAGCACGCGCACCAGGCGCTGGGCCATCACGCCCAGGAGCGTGGAGGCGAGCAGGTACGCGGGCGCGCCGAGATCCACCAGCCGCGAGACGGACGACGGCGCGTCGTTCGTGTGCAGCGTGGAGAGCACGAGGTGGCCGGTGAGCGCCGCCTGCACGGCCATGTCGGCCGTCTGCAGGTCGCGGATCTCGCCCACCATGATGATGTCCGGGTCCTGGCGCATGAGGGCGCGCACGCCCGTGTCGAAGGTGAGGCCGATGTCCGCGTTCACCTGCATCTGGTTCAGGCGCGCGTCGATCATCTCGATCGGGTCCTCGATGGTGCAGACGTTCACCTCCGGCGTCGCGAGCTGCTTGAGCGTCGTGTAGAGGGTGGTCGTCTTGCCCGAGCCCGTGGGGCCGGTCACGAGGAGGATGCCGCCCGGCTGGCGGATCATGTGCTGCCAGGTCTCGTGCTCGTCCTTGTTGAAGCCCAGGTCCGCGAAATCCCGCTGCAGCACCTCGGGATCGAAGATGCGCATCACCACCTTCTCGCCGTGGGCGGTCGGCAGCGTGGACAGGCGCAGCTCGATCTCCTCGCCGTCGGGCATGCGCGTCTTGATGCGGCCGTCCTGCGGGCGGCGCTTCTCCATCACGTCCATGCGCCCGAGGATCTTGATGCGCGCCGTCATGGCGACGAGCACCGGGTACGGGATCTGGTAGACCTCGTGCAGCACGCCGTCGATGCGGAAGCGGATGACGCCCACGTCGCGCCGCGGCTCGAGGTGGATGTCGCTCGCGCGCTGGTCGAAGGCGTACTGCCAGAGCCAGTCGACCAGGTGGACGATGTGGTGGTCGTTGGCGTCGAGCTGGCGGCCGGCCTTGCCGAGTTCCACCAGCTGCTCGAAATTGGTGAGGCCCGAGGTCTGCACGCCCGCCTTCTCGGCGCGCTTCACGCTCTTGGCGAGGTTGTAGAACTCGCCCTGGTAGCGCTCGATGTCGGCCGGGTTCGCGATGACGCGCTTGATCGACAGGCGCAGCATCTGCGCGAGCTCGGTTTCCCAGGCCCGCTGGAAGGGCTCGGCCGTGGCGATCGTGACTTCCTTGCCGTTCACCTCGACGGGCAGGATGCCGCGCTTCTGCGCGTAGTCGACGCTCATCACGTCCGTGACGGCGCGCAGGTCGATCTTGAGCGGGTCGATGTGGAAGAACGGCATCGCGCAGCGCGCGCCCAGCCACGCGGTGAGCATCTCGGCGTTGAGCGCGCCGTGGGGCGGGACCGACGAGCGCACGCGGGCTTCGGCGACGAGGGTGACGGGATGCTTGCCCTGGCGCTGGCTGCGGTAATCGGCGGCGAGGCGAACGGCGTCCTCGCGGGCGATGCGGCCGTCCTGCACCAGCCACTCGAGCACTTCCTTGAGCTGGAGCTTGCGGTCGACGCCGGGAGCGGCGGTGGGCGCGGCAGGGGCGGTGGCCATGGGGTGAAACTATAGTCGTTTCGCCCCCGGCCGGCCACCGCGCCCGGGGCTATTTCCCGGGGGCGACCATGAGGCCGTTGAAGCGGCGCTGCGCCGTCGGGGTCACGACGAGGCCCTTCTTCGCGGCGAAATCGAAGATCGGGTAGAACACCGGCAGGAGGGGCTGGTCCGCCATGGCGAAGTTGATGGCGCGCTCGAGCTTCGCCTGCCGCAGTTCGTCGTCCATGGTCACCATCGATTCCTGGAGCAGCGAATCGACCACCGGGTTCGTGTAGCGCGTGCGGTTCGCCGTGCCGAAGCCCTTGGCGGGCGTGAAGGTCGCGACGAGGGCGCGCAGGCTGTTGGTGGCCTCCTCGGCGCCGTACTGGGCGGCGAAGGCGCTGAACTCCTGCTTGGAGGCGCGGGTGAAGAAGACCGAGCCCGGGAGCGTCTCCACCTCCGCCTTCAGCCCGATGCGCGTCCACATCTGCGCGATGGCCTGGGCGACGGAGGCGTCGTTCGGATAGCGGTCGGCGGTGGCGTGCAGCACGATGCGGAAGCCCTCGTCCCAGCCGGCCTCCTTCAGCAGCGCCTTCGCCTTCGCCGGGTCGTACGGGTCCGGCTTGAGCGACTTGCTCGCGCCCGGGAATTCCGCGGACAGGAGCTGGCTCGCGGGGATGCCGCTGCCTTCCATGACGCGCTTCACGAGCACGTCGCGGTTCACGGACAGCGAAAGCGCCTTCCTCACGCGCGGGTCCTTGAGCGGGTTCGACGCGAGCGGCTTGCCGTCCTTCGCCGTGACGAAGGGCGAGACGTCCCGGGAGGAATCGAGCGCCACGTAGTGCACCAGCGCCGCGGCGCCCCGGTAGAGGCCGAACCGCCCTTCCTTGCGCAGGCGCTCGAGATCGGCGATGGGCACCGCGTCGATCGCGTCCACCTGCCCCGACAGGAGCGCGGCGAGCCGCGTCGGGTCCTTGGCGATGACCTTCTCGGTCACCTTCGCCCAGTGCCCCTTCGGGCCCCAGTAGCGGTCGTTGCGCTCGACCACGAGCCGCTCGCCGTTCACCCATTCCACCAGCTTGTAGGGGCCCGTGCCGATGGCCGCCTTGCCGGAGTTGAAGTCCGCCGTCGTCGCGCCCTTCGCGGCCTTCGCCGACACGATGAAGACGTTCGACAGGTCGTTGGGCAGCATCGGGTTGGGCGCCTTGGTGCGCAGGACGATCGTGTGGTCGTCGACCTTCGTCGCCTTCTCGATGCCGCGCGTGTACTGCGAGAACGAGTTGGGCGAGTTGGGCACGTTCGGCACGCGCTCGAGCGTGAAGAGCACGTCGTCCGCCGTGAAGGGCGAGCCGTCGTGGAAGGCGACGCCCTTCCTCAGCCGGAATTCCCACGTGAGGTCGTCCACGAGCTTCCAGCTTTCGGCGAGCGCCGCGCGCGGCTTCAGCTTGGGATCGAGCACGATGAGCTTGTCGTACAGGTACGGGTGCGAGGAGCCCGTCGGGAAGGCCGCGAAGAAATGCGGGTCGAGGGTGTTGAGCTCGAGCTTCGTGCCGAGCACGAGGTTCTGGGCGAGCGCGGGCAGCGCGATGAGCGCGGCCGCGAAGAGGGCGAGGAGTCGTTTCATGGTCGGAATCGTCGTGGAGGGCCGTCCCGCATTGTGTCCCAAATCGGCGAGAATGGCCTTTCCCCTCCCCGCACGCCACGACCCGCCCATGCCCGCCCCGCGCATCGCCCTCGCCGCCTTCATGCTCGAATCGAACGCCCACTCCCCCGTCGCCACGAAGGCGGAATTCGAGGCGAACTACCTGTGCTACGGCGCCGACATGGCCACCGACTGGAAGCGCGATCACCCGCGCGGCCCCAAGACGCAGTCGGGCTTCGTGGAAGGCATGGACGCCACCGGCGAATGGACGCCCGTGCCGCTCATGGGCACGACGGTGGGCGCGAGCGGCCCCATCGACCATCCCTTCTTCCTCGAGGTGGCCGACGGCATCGCCTCGCGCCTGCGCGCCGCGCTGCCCGTGGACGGCGTCTTCCTCAGCCTGCACGGCGCGGCCATCGGCACCGGCGAAGTGGACCCGGACGGCGTCATCCTCGAGCGCGTGCGCGAACTCGTGGGGCCCGGCGTGCCGGTGATCGCCACCCTCGACCTGCACGCCAACGTCTCGCAGCGCATGGTGGATGCCGCGAGCGTCCTCGTGGCCTACCGCACCAACCCCCACGTGGACATGCGCGAGCGCGGCGGGGAATCCGCGCGGCTCATGCGCGAGATGCTCTCGGGCGCGAAGGCCACGGCGGCGTTCGTGAAACTGCCGATGATCCCGCCCTCGGTCACGCAGAACACGAAGAGCGGACCCTACGCGGACATCATCGCCCACGGGCAATCGATGATCGACGAACGCGTGATGAACGTCTCCGTCGTGAGCGGGTTCTCCCTGGGCGACACGCAGAAGAACGGCATGAGCGTCATCGTCACGACGCGGGCGGATCCGGCGCTCGCGCAGCGGCTCGCCCGCGACATCGCCGCGCGCCTGTGGTCGGAGCGCGGCCGTTACGTGCCAAACCTCACCTCGCTCGAGGAATCGACCCGCCTCGCCCTCGCCTGCGGCCGGGACGCCGCGAAGCCCGCACTCCTGTTCGCCGACGTCGCCGACAACCCCGGCGGCGGCGGGCGCGGCAACACGATCTGGATCCTGAAGGCCTTCCACGAGGCCGGCGTCGAAGGGGCGCTCCTGGGCATCTTCTACGACCCGGCCCTCGCGGCCGAGGCCCACCGGCTGGGCCCGGGCGCGGCCTTCCGCGCGCGCTTCAACCGCGACGAGACGCACCCGCTTTCGGGCGGCGTTTTCGAGGCCGAAGGCGTCGTGGAAGCGCTGCACGACGGCCAGCTCGTCGGCCGCCGCGGCATCTCCGCGGGCCACACCATCGCGCTGGGCCCCATGGCGCTCATCCGCGTGGGCGGCATCCGGGTGGCCGTGGTGAGCGTGCGCCAGCAGGCGAAGGACATCGCGATGTTCGAGTGCTTCGGCCTGGACGTGGCGAAGGCGCGCTCCGTCGTCGTGAAGTCGCGCGGGCACTTCCGGGCGGCCTTCGACGAGGTGTTCCCGGACGAGCGGATCGTCGAGGTGGACGTGCCCGGCCTCACGACTCCCGTCCTGAAGCGCGTGCCCTACCGCGACGTGCCGCGGCCGATCTTCCCGCTGGACGAGGGCTTCGACTGGAAGCCCTGACCGGGACGGCCGGCGCCGCTAGTACAGGTCGCGGGGGAAGGCCATGAAGAAGACGTCCTCGACGCGCTGCCAGAAGCTGCGCGCGGGCTGCATCGACACGCGCTCGCGGTCGTTCGTCCACGAAAGCGAGCCGCCCGCGTCCACTTCCACGCGCCAGGCATTGGCCGGCGCCGTGTCGCGCTCGAAGGCGCGCGCGAGTTGCGCGGCGAGCGGGGCGCTTTCGATGAGCACGCCCATCTCCGTGTTGATGGCGGCCGAGCGCGGGTCGAAATTCATCGACCCGATGTAGACGCGCTCGCGGTCGACCACCATGCCCTTGGAATGCAGGCCCATGAACTCGCCGCGGGTAGGCGGCGTATCCACGGCCACGGACTGGATCGCGGCGTCGTGGCGCATCTCGAAGAGGCCGTCGGACGCCTCCCGCAGGGGCTTTCGCCACGCCTTGTAGTGGCTGTTCACGGCCGGCACGTCGTGGGAGGCGAGCGAATTGGTGAGGATGCGCGTGCGAACGCCCGCGCGGCGCAGGTCCCGCAGGCCTTCGACGAAGCGTTCCGAGGGAATGATGTAGGCGTTCACGATGAGGAGCTCGCGCTTCGCCGTGCCGCCCAGCCGGAAGAGCGTCTCCATCATCACGTGGCGGATGGCGCCGTCCTCGGGCAGGTCCGAGTGCACCTCGCTGCGGCCGGCGTGCAGCCGCCCGGCGAGCGCGGCGATCTCCGGGCCCCAGTCCCGCGGCGCGAGGGGGATGTTCGCGAGCGCGCGGTTGCCCGACAGCTCCCGGGCCATCCGGTCGCGCGCCGCGTCGGCGGCCCCGCGCTTCATGGGGAGCCTGAGCGCCGCGACCGCCAGCACCCACTCGCTGTTCCAGTAGCGGTCGAACACCGCCGAGGCCTGCCGCGCCACCGGCCCGACGCCGATCACGTCGAGGTCGTGGAAGTTGAACGCCGGGTTGAGGCCGAAGTATTCGTCGCCGAGGTTGCGCCCGCCCAGGATCGTCGCCTGGTTGTCGACGATGATCGCCTTGTTGTGCATGCGCTGGTTGAGGCGGGCCATCTCGCCGACGGCTTCTTCGGCCCGCCCGACGAGATCGCGGCGCGTCCAGGGGTTGAACAGGCGCATCTCGACGTTCGGGTGCGAGTCGATGGTGGCGAGCAGCTCGTCGCGCAGGTCGACGGTGGCCGCGTCGCGCAGGAGCGAGTTGAGATCGTCGATGAGGATGCGCACCTTCACGCCGCGGTCGGCCGCGTCGATCACCCGCTTGAGGAGCAGGCGCCCCACGGTGTCGCCGAACCACACGTAGTACTGGAGATCGATCGTGTGGCGCGCCGAGTCGACCAGCGCGAGCCGCCAGCGAAGGCCGTTCTCGTTGCGGTCGATGATCTCGAAGCCCGACGTTGCTTCGCCGCCCGCCTGGCGCAGCGATCGCTCGATGGCCGCGAACGCCGTGTCCGCCTTCGGGGGAACGGCGAAGCGGGGGGCCGGACGCGGGGGCCTTTCGAGGGGCTGGCTCGCGCAGCCGGCCAGGACGAACGCGGCGCAGGCCGCGAGGAAGAGCGGAAGGAGCCGGCGAGGGGCGGATGTCGTCATCGCGGTCGTGGAGTGGAAAGGGTGGGCATCATTCGACGCGGGCGAGGCTCACCCGCAAGGTGGGCCCCTGCGATTTCAGGACGGCGACATCGTGCGTGATCCGCCCCAGGCCGATGCCGGGCGAGGCCATGCGCGGCTCGGCGCCCCGGCTCGCGGGCGTCGGGCCGAAGAAGACGCAGAACGCGTTGCCGTCGGGCCAGAGCGCGAGCTCGCCCACGTCGAACACGTCGCGCCGAGGCTCGCCCGCGGGCAGCTTCACCGGCAGCGCGCCGTAGTACTCGTCGCCCCAGCGCGCCAGGGCGAGCGTGAGCGGCAGGGATTCGGCCAACTTCCGGGCGGCCGGCCCTTCCCCCAGCGTGGCGGCGAGGGAATGCCCGCCGCATTCGATCGCGATGACCGTCATGTCCGGCCCTCCTCCCAGCTGCGCGGGTCCTCCACCGGCTCCAGGTGCGTGAGCACCTCGACGTGCGGCACTTTCGCGCGGATCTCGGTTTCCAGCTTTTCCACCAGGTCGTGCCCCGCGTGCACGCTCATGGTGCCGGGCACGAGCACATGCACGTCCACGAAGCTCACCTTGCCGGCGGCGCGCGTTCGCAGGCGGTGATAGTCGCCCCCCTGGGCCCGCACCTGCTCGAGCACCTTCACGATGGCTTCGCGCTCGGACGGGGGAATCGCCCGGTCCATGAGCCCGTCGAAGGAACGGCGCATGAGGCGAAAGCCCGTCCAGAGGATCTGCAACGCCACCGCGATGGCGATGAGCGCGTCGAGGAGCAGCCACCCGGTGACCGCGACCAGGCCCACGCCGACGATCACGCCCGCGGTCGTCCAGACATCCGTGAGGAGGTGGTGGGCGTCGGCTTCCAGCGTGATGGAGCGGTGCTCGCGCGCGCCCTTGAGGAGCGCCCAGCCGCACAGCAGGTTCGCGCCGGCGGCCACCACCGACAGCACGAGGCCGAGCCCCACCTGTTCGATGGGCTGCGGCGCGAGGAGCCGGGGCACGGCGCTCCAGATGATGGCGCCCGCGGCCACGAAGATGAGGGCGCCCTCGATGCCGCTCGAGAAGTATTCCGCCTTCTCGTGGCCGAAGTTGTGGTCCTCGTCGGCGCCGGAGTGCGCGTAGGAAAGCGTCGCCAGCGCCACGAGCGCCGCCGCGAGGTTCACGAACGACTCGAGCGCGTCCGAAAGCAGGCCCACCGAGCCGGTGAGGGAATACGCCATGAACTTCACGACGATCGTGAAGATCGAGGTGACGATGGACAGGCCGGCGTAGAAGACCGGCGAACGCGCGCTCATTTCCCGCCTTTCGATCGACGCGGACCCGTGGGCGGGGCGCCGATGAGGCCGGCGCCGCGCTCGAGCAGGAACCGCTCGAAGGCCTGCGCGATGCGCGGCAGGCGGCGCGCGCCCAACCGCACCACGTACCACTGCCGCATCACCGGGAAGCCCTTCACGTCCACGATCGCAAGCGTACCGCGATCGACCTCGTTCAGCACGGCATGGGCCGACAGGAACCCGATGCCCAGTCCCGCCGCCACGGCCTGCTTGAGGGTTTCGTTGCTCGCGATCTCCATCTCGACGTTCGGCACCACGCCGCCCTCGGCGAAGGCCTGGTCCATGGCGAGGCGCGTGGCCGAGCCCGGCTCGCGGGTGAGCAGCGGCTCGCGCGCGATGCTCGCGAGCGGCACGCGTCGCCGGGCGGCGAGCGGATGGCCCGGCGCCGCCACGATGACGTGCGGGTGCGGCGCGAAGGCTGTCGCGGCGAAGCCCGGCTCCGAGGGAGGGTGGCTCATCACGGCGAGGTCCATCTCGTGCGCCGCGAGGCGCCCGAGCAGGTCGTCGCGGTTGCGCACCGTGATCCGCACGCGGATGCCGGGATGCAGCTCGCGAAAGGCCGCCACGAGCCAGGGGAAGAAATGATCGCCCGCGTTGATGACGGCCACGTCGAGGAGCCCCCGACCGAGGGCCTCGAGGTCCGCGATGGCCTCCTCCGCGCCGCGGATCTGGGCGAGCACCTCCCGCGTGTGGACGAGGACGGCCTCGCCCGCCTGCGTGAGCCGCAGCCCGCGGCCGCTGCGTTCGAAGAGCGACGCCTTCGCGTGCCCCTCGAGCTGGCGGACCTGGATCGAGACGGCCGGCGGCGTGAGGTGCAGCTCCTCGGCCGCGCGCGTGAGCGACAGGTGCCTCGCGGCGCTTTCGAAGACCCGCAGCTGCCGCAGCGTGGCGTTCTTCACAATTAAGCAATCACTTAATCATTGAGTGAATTCATTTTACTTTCACTTAATGATTTGCGCGAGTAGCGTCGGGGCCGGGAACTGGAAGCGAACCGACGAGGAGCCCCGCCATGGACATGCCCGCACCGATCGACACCCGATTCGCCGGACGCGACGCCCTGAATGCCGCGTTCTGGGACCTGGGGCTTCGCTTCCAGTGGGACCCCGCCACGTGGAATGTCCTGGTGGAACTCGAGAACCTCGAGGACCAGATCGCCTACTACCTAAGGCACTGGCAGCCGCATTTGCTGGGGGTGTACGAGCCGACCTTCCTGGCGCGCCTCGTGGCCACGCGCCTGGCGCAGCCCGGGACGCATCGCACCGGGATGGAGGCTTACTCCGGGGACGCCTAGTCCAGCGCGCCTCCACTTTCCTTCAAGTCGATCGCGTTTGCGAGGGCCGCCGCGATCGCGGCCTCCGTGCCCCGCACCATCGTCGCGAGCGCCATCGAAGGCTCGCCGGGCCGCGCGAGCGCCTGCGCGTCGAGCCAGGGCACGTGGACGAAGCCCGCCCTCGCGGGCCGCCCGCTCGCCGCGAGGAAGTGAAGCACGCCGTACATCAGGTGGTTGCAGACGAAGGTGCCGGCCGTGTTCGACACGATCGCCGGCACCTCGGCCTCGCGCATCGCCGCCACCATCGCCTTCACGGGCACCGTCGCGAAATAGGCCGCCGGGCCGCCGCTCGCGACCGGCTCGTCCACCGGCGCGTTTCCGGCGTTGTCGTCGATGCGCGCGTCGTCCACGTTGATCGCCACGCGCTCGACGGACATCGCGGCGCGCCCGCCCGCCTGCCCCAGCGAGAGGACCACCGACGGCTCCAGCCGCTCGATCTCCCCGGCCACCACCTCGATGGCCGCGCGGAACTCGCAGGGCACCTGCAGCACGTGGATGCGCGTGGCGCCGATGGCCTCGGGCAGGTCGCGGCAGATCTCCCAGGACGGGTTGATGTCCTCGCCGCCGAAGGGCTCGAAGCCCGTGACCAGCACCTTCGCGGTCCCGCGCCTCATGGCCGCGCCCCGGGGACGAGCAGCATCTCGACGTGGGGGATGCCGTCCTCGATGTAGGGCGCGGAATCCGCGACGAAGCCGAGGGAACCGTAGAAGCGCTCGAGGTGCCGCTGGGCGCCGATGCGGATGGGCTGGCCGGGCCAGAGGGACCGCGAGCGGGCGAGGGCTTCGGTCATGAGCGCCCGCCCGAGCCCGGTGCCGCGCACACCCATCGCCGTCGCGACGCGCCCGATGGACGGTTCGGCGAACGTGACGCCCGCGGCCAGAAGCCGGCAGCAGGCGACGATCCCGCCGTCGATGCGCGCGAAGAGGTGCCAGCCGGCGGCGTCCGCGCCGTCGATGTCCAGGAAGACGCAGGCCTGCTCGACGACGAACACCTCGGAACGCAGCCTGAGGAGATCGTGAAGGTCGCGCGTCGACAGCTCGTCGAAGCGCGCGAAGCGCCAGTCCGGGCTCAAGGGGCGCGCGCCGGCCGGCGATCCCGCGCTCAGGCCGGCTGCGTCGCGCCCGACACCTTGGCCAGGTGCAGCCAGGTCTCGACCACGGTGTCCGGGTTGAGCGACATCGACTCGATGCCCTCGGCCATGAGCCATTCGGCGAGGTCCGGGTAGTCGCTGGGACCCTGGCCGCAGATGCCCACGTACTTGCCCTGGCGGCGGCAGGCCTGGATCGCGAGCGAGAGCATGCGCTTCACGGCCGGGTCGCGCTCGTCGAAGGACTCCATGACGAGGCCCGAGTCTCGGTCGAGCGCGAGCGTGAGCTGCGTCATGTCGTTCGAGCCGATCGAGAACCCGTCGAAGTGCTTGAGGAACTCGTCGGCGAGGATGGCGTTCGAGGGGATCTCGCACATCATCACGACCTTGAGGCCGTTCTTCCCGCGCTCCAGGCCGTTCTCCTTCAGGATGGCGTGGACCTGCTCGGCCTCCTTCAGGGTGCGCACGAAGGGGATCATGATCTCGACGTTGGTGAGGCCCATCGTGTCGCGCACGCGCCGCATGGCCTCGCACTCGAGCCGGAAGCTTTCGCGGAAGCTCCTCGCGATGTAGCGCGAGGCGCCGCGGAAGCCGAGCATCGGGTTCTCCTCGTTCGGCTCGTACTCGGCGCCGCCGATGAGGTTGCGGTACTCGTTCGACTTGAAGTCCGAGAGGCGCACGATGACCTTCTTGGGCCAGAAGGCCGCGGCGATGGTCGAGATGCCCTCGACGATCTTCTCCACGTAGAAGGCCCGCGGGCTCGCGTAGCCGCGGCTGCGCTTGGCCACCTGCGCCTTGAGCTCCGGGGCGAGGCGATCGTATTCCAGGCACGCCTTGGGATGGATGCCGATCATGTTGGAGATGACGAATTCCAGCCGCGCGAGGCCCACGCCGTCGTTGGGCAGCTGGCAGAAGTCGAAGGCGAGCTGCGGGTTGCCCACGTTCATCGCGAGCTTCACCGGGATCTTCGGCATGCGGCTCAGGGAGACCTCGACGATCTCGAAGGGGACCGTGCCCTCGTAGATGAAGCCGGTGTCGCCCTCGGCGCACGAGACGGTGACCTCGTCGCCGTCCTTGAGGATGCGCGTCGCGTCCTCGCAGCCGACGACCGCCGGCACGCCCAGCTCCCGCGCGATGATGGCGGCGTGGCAGGTACGCCCGCCCCGGTTGGTGACGATGGCCGAGGCGCGCTTCATCACCGGCTCCCAGTTCGGGTCGGTCATGTCGGTCACGAGCACGTCGCCTTCCTTCACGCGGGCGATCTCGGCCACGTCCTTGATGACGCGCACCACGCCCTGGCCGATCTTCGAGCCGATGGCGCGGCCCGAGCAGAGCACCGTGCCGCGCTTGCCCAGGCGGTAGCGCGTGAGGTGGTCGTGCCGGTGTTCCTGGCTCTTCACCGTCTCCGGGCGGGCCTGGAGGATGTAGAGCTTGCCGTCTTCGCCATCGCGGCCCCACTCGACGTCCATGGGACGGCCGTAGTGCGTCTCGATGGCGACGGCGTAGCGGGCAAGCTCCTCCACCTCCGCGTCCGCGAGGCAGAAGCGGTCGCGGTCGGGCTGGGACACCTCGACCTGCACGACCGACTTGCCGGCCTTGGCTTCCTCGCCGAAGACCATCTTGATCGCCTTCGCGCCCAGGCCGCGGCGGATCACCGCCGGCTTGCCCGCGGCGAGGATCGGCTTCGAGACGTAGAACTCGTCCGGGTTCACCGCGCCCTGCACCACCATCTCGCCCAGGCCGTAGCTCGCCGTCACGAAGACCACGTCGCGGAAGCCGGACTCGGTGTCCATCGTGAAGAGGACGCCGGCGGCGCCGCTGTCCGAGCGCACCATGCGCTGCACCCCGGCGGAGAGCGCGACGTCCGCGTGGGCGAAGCCCTTGTGCACGCGATAGGCGATGGCCCGGTCGTTGTAGAGCGAGGCGAAGACGTGCCGGATCGCCTCGATCACGTTGTCGATGCCGCGGATGTTGAGGAAGGTCTCCTGCTGGCCGGCGAAGGAGGCGTCCGGCAGGTCCTCGGCGGTGGCCGAGGAGCGAACGGCGAAGCTCGCGCCGGCGCCGCCGTCGAGGGCCGCGAAGGCCTCGCGGACCTGCCGGTCCAGGGCCTCGGGCAGCGGCGCCTCGCCCACCCACTGGCGGATCTCGGCGCCCGTCTTCGCGAGCGCCATGACGTCATCGACGTCGAGCGCGTCCAGCGCCGCGTCGATGCGCGCCTTGAGGCCGCTCTCGCGCAGGAAGTCGACATAGGCCTGGGCCGTGGTCGCGAAACCGCCGGGCACGCGCACGCCCGCGGCGGCGAGCTGGCTGATGAGTTCGCCGAGGGACGCGTTCTTGCCGCCCACGGTCGCGACGTCGGTCATGCGGAGGGATTCGAGGGGCAGGACGTAGGCAGGGGCCATGGCGTTTGGGTTCCGGGTGACGTGCCGTCGGTAATTTGCAATTATATCGAACGCTTGCCGCCGATGCTGCGCTGCATCAAACTGTCGGGGTTCCGTCCGACGCCTTCACCGCCCACTCCGAGCCCGATCCGAGAAAAAATGCCCCATCGTCGCCGCGTCTTCTTCGTCTCCGACCGCACCGGCCTCACGGTCGAGGCCCTCGGCACCTCGCTCATCACCCAGTTCGACGCCATCGACTTCCTGCGCCTCACGCTCCCCTTCATCGACACCGTCGACAAGGCGCGCGATGCCGTCCAGCAGATGAACGCCGCCCACCACGACACCGGCAAGCGCCCGCTCATCTTCAGCTCGCTCGTCGACGACGCCATCCGCGCCGAGATCAACAAGGCCGACGGCCTGGTGCTCGACGTGTTCGAGCGCTTCATCGTTCCCCTCGAGCAGGAGCTCGGCCAGAAGTCCCAGCACGCCGTGGGCAAGAGCCACAGCGCCGGCAACGCGAAGGACTACAACCACCGCATCGAGGCCATCAACTATTCGCTCTCGCACGACGACGGCGTGACGCACCGGGGCCTGGAGGACGCGGACCTCGTGCTGGTGGGGGTATCGCGCAGCGGCAAGACCCCGACCTCCCTCTACATGGCCATGCAGTTCGGGATCAAGGCGGCCAACTACCCCCTGATTCCCGAGGACCTGGAGGCGAACCGCCTGCCGCCCTCGCTCATCCCGCTGCGCCACAAGGTCTGGGGCCTCACCATCCAGCCCGACCGCCTGCACCAGATCCGCAAGGAACGCCGCCCGGACTCGAAGTACGCCTCCCTCGAGAACTGTCGCTACGAGGTGTCCGCGGCCGAGAAGCTCATGCGCCAGGCGGACATCCCCTTCCTCGATTCCACCACCAAGTCCATCGAGGAAATCGCGACGACCATGCTGCACGAGGCGAAGCTCGTCCGGCGCGTGTATTGACGCGGTCGTTTGTGCGAAGATTGGCGGCGAAACGGGGCCCCTCGACGGGCCCCGTCCACATCCATAACGAGCCGCTCTCTCCCGGAGGAGAATCCATGAAACCCGTCCGCCGCGTCCTGCCCGCCCTGCTGCTTTCCCTGTTCGCCGGTACGACGGCGTCCACGGCGGGGGCCGCCCAGTTCTCCGGCGTCGTCGTCTTCGGCGACAGCCTCTCGGATGCCGGCTACTACCGGCCCTTCCTCGCGGGCCTGGGCCTGCCGGCGAACGTCGTCTCGACGCTCGGGCGCTTCACGACCAACCCCGGCCCGGTGTGGTCGGAACTGGTGTCGCAGTACTACGGCTTCACGGGCACGCCGTCCAACGTCGCCGGCGGCAACATCTTCGCGCAGGGCGGCGCCACGGTCGCCACCAACTCGCCGTCCACCCCCCCCGGTTTCGCGCAGCGCCCGGTGAGCACGCAGATCGGCGAATACCTGGCGCGCAACGGCGGCGTCGCCGACGCCGGTGCGCTGCACACCGTCTGGGCGGGCGGCAACGACTTCCTGAACGGCTTCACGCAGCTCTCCCAGGGCCAGATCACCCAGGCCCAGTTCCAGGCGCAGTTCCTCGGGGCGGCCGCGGCCGAGATCCAGCAGGTGGGCCGCCTCTACGCGGCGGGCGCCCGCTACGTGGCCGTGTTCACGCTGCCCGACATCGGCATCACGCCCTTCGCCCTGGCGGCCGGGCCCACGGCCGCCGCCACGGCCACGGCGGCCGCGGCCGGTTACAACACGACCCTCTTCACGGGCCTCGCCGCCGCGGGCCTTCGCCCCATTCCGGTGGACGTCTTCTCGCTGCTCGCCGAGATCCGCGCCAACGCCTCGGCTTACGGCTTCACCAACCTCACGGGCATCGCCTGCGGCCCCTTCCCCCGCCGATCACCACCTCCGGCAGCTCGCAGTTCTGCGGCCCGAACAACCTCGTGGCGCCCGGCGCGGACCAGACCTACCTCTTCGCCGACGGCGTGCACCCGACGAGCGGCGCGCACCGCATCATCGGCAACTTCGTCACCTCGCTCATCGAGGGCCCGACCGCCTACTCGCTGCTCGCCGAATCGCCGCTGCGCACGCGCGCGGCGCACGTCGCGACGTTGCAGGAGGGCCTCACGCTCGGCGAACGCGCGGAGCAGGGCAAGATCACCGCCTTCGCGGGCTCCACGGGCGGCGACTTCGACGTCGACGCCGCAGGCGGCTCCACCGGCATGACGAGTTCGAACCGCGCCATCTCCGTGGGCTTCACCATGAAGGCCTCGGAGGCGGTCACGGTGGGCGTCGGCCTGGGCAAGGCGAAGGCCGACGCGAGCTTCGGCAACGAAGGCGGCGGCTACCGCACGGACGAACTCGCCTACTCGGCCTTCGCGGCGATGAAGTCCGGTGGCTTCTACGCCAACGGCGCGGCCACGATGGCGAGCCTCGACTTCAAGGAAATGCGCCGCAACATCACGCTCGGCCAGGTGAAGCGCACGACGTCGGCGAACACCTCGGGCTCCAACGCCTCGTTCTTCCTGAACGGCGGCTACGACTTCGCGATCGGCAACTTCCTGGTGGGCCCGACCGCCTCCTGGACGAGCCAGAACGTCGAGGTGAACGGCTTCGACGAAACGGGCGGCGGCGTGGCCGGCCTGCGCATGGCCTCGCAGAAGCGCCGCTCGGAAGTCGGCAGCTTCGGCGTTCGCGCCTCGTGGGACTTCGGCGGCATCATCCCCTACGCGAAGTGGACGGCCGACAAGGAACGCGAGAACGGCGAACGCCTCGTCACCGCCACCCCCCTCACGATGGCCGCGAGCGGCAGCAGCTACGACCTCCCGGCCTATTCGCTGGATTCGAGCTACACCACCCTCACGGTCGGCGTGCGCGGCGTGATCGCCGGCTGGCTCGGCTACGGCGTCAACTACACGAAGCTGAGCGGCCGCAGCGGCACCGCGGAAGACTACGTCGGCGGCACCGTGTCCATCCGTTTCTGATCCCGAAGGGAGAGCAACACCATGAAGAGAATCACCCTCCTCGCGCCTGTCCTCGTCGCTTGTGCCGTGCTGCTGGGCGGCTGCGGCGGAACCGAAGTGAGCCAGACCACGGTCTCCAAGGGCCAGGAACTCACGGACCTCAAGAAGGCCCTGGACTCCGGCGCCATCAACCAGAAGGAATACGACCGCCTGCGCGCCGAAATCATGCGCAAGTAGCCGTAGGTGACGACGCTCCGCGACAAGGCCGCCTCAGGGCGGCCTTGTCGTTCCCGCGCGGGCCGGCCATGAAGCGGCTTTGCAATGCCGCGAACCTGCCCGAGGCGCACCTGCTCGCCGGGTGGCTCTCCCAGCACGGCATCCGGGTGCGGATCCTCAACGCCAACGCCGCCGGCGCGCTGGGCGAACTGCCGGTGGACGCGGCCTCGCCCCAGCTATGGCTCGAGGATGCCCGGGACGAAGGCCGCGCCCGCGAATCGCTGGAAGAATTCCGCCGTGAGGCCTCGGGGCCCGGGCGCCCCTGCCCGGCCTGCGGGGAGGAAAACCCGCCCGCCTTCGAGCTGTGTTGGGCCTGCGGCCAGTCGCTGCCGCCATGACCGAACGACGACTGTCCCGGGTCCGCCCGGCGTATCATGACGGTATCAACCGTCTCCCATCCCCCCCATGAACAAAGTCCACTTCCGCCTCGCGCCCGTCCTCGTTCTCGCCTTCGGTTTCACCTGCCTGCCCACGTTCGCCGCCGACCCCGCCGTCGCCGCGGGCGCCGACCCGGCGAAGATCCAGAAGCTGCGCGAGCGCATCCGCGCCGACCACAAGGGACTCGTGAAGGACAACCTCCCCCTCACGGACGCCGAGGCCAAGGCCTTCTGGCCGGTCTACGACAAGTGCCACCAGAAGCTCGACGGCGCCCAGCGCCGCTCGAACCGCGCCATCCTCGACTACGTGAACGGCGAAACGGGCATGACCGACGCGCGCGCCAAGCAGATCGTCGCGGACCTGCTGGCCGCCGAGGCCGACGAGGTCAAGGCGCGCAAGGCCTGCTACGACGGCGCGGCCAAGGTGCTGCCGGGCAGGAAGGCCGCGCGCTTCCTCCAGATCGAGAACAAGATCCGCGCCCTCGACCGATTCGACGCCGCCGTCGCCGTGCCGCTCGTTCCCTAGCCATCCCGCCCCTACCGGAGGAAAAGAAAAGTGAAGCTGACCGCACGCCGCATTCGCATCCCCGCGCTCGCCATCCTCGCGTCCGCCCTGCCGCTCGTCGTCCAGGCGCAATCGGGCGTGAAGCCGGGCGAGGAAACCCTGATCGTGAGGCTGGGCGCCGTCACCTCCAACTTCGAGACCTACGCCCGGATCGACGGCACCACGAACGGCGGCACGCGAATCGATCTCGAGGGCGAGACGGGGCTCAACGGCGACAAGAGCACGTTCATCATCGGCGGCACATTCCGCCCCTTCCAGCGGCACCGGTTCGACGGTTTCTACGATTCGGTCAAGCGCACCGCCTCGAAGACCACGGAACGCACGTTCGTCATCGGCGACGACGTGATTCCCGCCGGCACGGTGCTCTCCACCGAGCAGGAGACGAAGATCGGTTACGCGGGCTACCGCTACTCGTTCCTGAAGAGCCCGGACATGGAAGTCGCCGCCGGCCTGGGCATCTACGGCGGCAACTTCAAGTTCCGCTTCGACGCGCAGTCTCCCGTGGTGAACATCGACACGAGCACGACGCTGCCGCTGCCCGTGCTCACGCTCTCGGGTGATTTCTACCTCACCGACAACATGACGCTCACCCTGAACCTGCGGGGGCTGAAGGTGAAGATCGGCGACGTCGACGGCAGCGTGTTCCAGGCGGGCATCGCCGCCGAGTACTTCTTCACGAAGAACTTCGGCATCGGCGCCGCGATCGACCGGCTGGACATCGAGGCCGACGTCACGAAGAACAGCTTCCGCGGCAACGCGGAGGTCAAGTCGACGGCGGGACGGCTTTTCCTCACCGCCCGGTTCTGAAGCGCACCGAAAGGCGAAAGGGCCGGCCCCGAGGGGCCGGCCCTTTTCATTCGTGCAGGCGCGGCGGCGGCGCCCGTCAGGGGGTCCCGATGAACAGGTAGAAGCGGCCGTCACGTTCCTTCGAGCTCGAGCGCGAATAGCCGAGGTAGACCGGGCCCAGCAGCGTGTTCGAGGCGAGGTAGACGCCGTACGAATCGATGCCGCCGGTGAGGTTGGGCTCCGTCACGGGATTCTTCATGTAGCCCACCTCGTAGGAAACGCCCGCGAGGAGCGACAGCCCCAGGATCGGCAGCGGCCGCGTGAGGCGGTACTGGGCCTGCACCGACGCGAACCCGTAGGCGTCCTTGCCGAGGATCTGCCCGGGCGCGAAGGCCGACAGCCGGCCGATTCCGCCCAGCGAGAAGCCGTCGCCCAACGGCACCTCGCCCTTCGTCTGCGTCCCGCCCAGGAGCGTTCCGAGCAGGATGAGGTCCCCCGGCGACCAGGCGCCCCCCAGTCCGCCTTCCAGTCGGCCGTACTTGCCCAGGCCGCTGGAGCTGCGCAGGGCCTCGAAATGGTCGAGATTCACGCGGAATCCCCGCGTCGGGAAGAAGGCGAAATCCTGGGTGTCGAGGGCGAGCGACGTCGCGACGCCGCCCAGGTTGCCCTTGGTGTTCGAGAACACCGGGATGCCCGTGTCCAGGGTGGCGCTCAGCTGCCTTTCGAGCCAACCGATGCTGGCCTGTCCGTACACGTCCAGGTTGGCGCCCACGTCGAGCCCGACCTTGTTCTGGCGCGTCCGGTACTCCGACACCCGGTTGCCGTCGAAATAGATGCCCGTCTTCTGCTGGTCGGTCGCGATGAACGGCCGGAGGAAATAGCGCTGCCGGTAATCGAGCGGCTGGTAGAACTCGAGGCCGGCGCCCTGGTTGCTGCCCAGCTGCACGGCCGTGAGCATCTCGGCGCCGAAGCTGTTGATCCAGGTCTTGCGGTAGAGCGCGCGCAGGTTGTAGGGCGATTCCGAGCGGAAGTCCGAGGAGAGGTTCACGCCGAAGCGCAGGTAGTCCGGCCCCCACGACTTCTCGAGCGGCGTGAGCTGGACGATGGTCTTCTCGCGCTCCCGGAGGACCGAATAGTCGAGGCTCTGCAGGTCGCCGCGGCTGTAGATGAGGACGATGTCCTTCTCGAGCGCGCGGGAGTCGAGCGGCTCGCCTTCCTTCTGGCGCACGGAGGCGCGCAGCTCGGTCGGGTTCACGAACCGCGTCTCGGCGATCCGCACCTCGTCGACGATCGGCGGCTGCGCGGAAGGCGCGAGGCGGATTCCCGCCCGCCACTTCCGGTATTCCTCGGCGGAAACGGAAAGGGCCTTCAGGCGATCGACATATCCGAGCGCCGTCGTGCGGCCGATGCCCGCCGCCTCGATCTGCCGGTTGAAATCGGCGGCCGTGATGTCGCCGAGCTCGGGGCGCATGTAGATGTCCGCGGGACCCAGCGAGGCGATCGACTTCGCGACGTTCTGCTCGGCCAGCAGGTTGACCATCTGCCCCATCACCGAAAAGACGCCCGTCACCTTGTCCGCCTCGAGCAGGGGCGAGCCCACGTTCACCGCGATGACGACTTCGGCCCCGCAGCGATCGCGCACCTCCTGGATGGGCACGTTGTCCACCAGGCCGCCATCGACGAGCTTCCGGCCATCGCGCACGACCGGCGCGATGGCGCCGGGCACCGACATGCTCGCCCGCATGGCGGAGGTGAGATTGCCTTCGCGCATCGCGACGCGTTCGCCCGTGCCGATGTCGGTGGCGATGAGCGTGAGCGGGATGGGCAGGTCCTCGATGCCGCGCTCGCCGAGGTCCGCGCGCACCAGGGCGTTGAAGTAGAGCTTGATCTTCTCGCCGGCCACCGCGCCTTCGCGGTAGCGAAGGCCATCCTTGGTGACGCCGAACTCCAGGCCCGAGTAGAACCGGTCGTCGATCTCCTTGCGCCTGAGGCTCACCGAATCGCGGCCGGCGCTGTCGTCGAACATGCTCGCCCAGTCGGTCTTGCCGATGGTCTCCTTCATCTCCGCGGGAGAGACGCCGGCGACATACGCGCCCGCCGCGAGCGCCCCCATGCTGGTGCCGGCCACGCAGTCGAACGGGATGCGCAGTTCCTCCAGCACCTCGAGCACGCCCAGGTGGGCGCCGCCGCGCGCGCCGCCGCCGCCCAGCACGAGGCCGACCTTGGGTCGGGGCTTGGGGGACGCTTGGGCGAGGGCGTCGCCGATCGGCAACACGAGCGCGAGGGCGCAGGCCAGGGCGGTTCGGAGGGTCTTGGGGATCACGGCGGTCACCGACGGAAGGCGGAAGCTCCATTTTGCCCGATCTCCCCCACCCGTTCGCGGCTAGAATCCAACATCGAACCCAAGATCCGCGAGCCCCCCATGAGATTCATAGCCGCTCTCGCCCTCGCTCTCGTCATGTTTCCGGCCTCGGCCCAGACTTCCGTCTCCCCGGCCGCGGCCGCCTGCCCGGACTGCGGCGAGATCCGAACGCTCAAGCGCGTGGAAGGCGGCGACAAGCCGGCCATCCTGCAGGAACGCAAGGGTCCTTCGGGACTCGTCGCCAACATTCCCCTGGACGGCAGCAAGCCGACGGTGGGTTCCTCCACGGAACTCAGCCGCGAGCAGAAGCCGGCCACCGTCACCTACGAAGTCGTGGTGCGGCTCGCTGACGGGCGCCTGCGCCTGGTGGTCCAGGACGACGTGGGCGCGATGCGCGTGGGCGACAAGGTGAAGATCGAGCAGGGCCGCGTGGTCCCGCGCACGAAATAGGCGGCGATCAGACCTTGACGGAAAAAGGCGTGAAGTTCGTGTCGCGGTCGTACCAGTCCACGTTCTCCGCGCGCTTGAGCCAGCCGACGATCGCATAGGTGAAGGGGGTGAAGAGCACCTCCACGCCCACCTTCGTCACGAACTGCGCGAGCATCACCACCGGCAGCTTGTCGTCGGGAATGATGCCGGTGCCGTAGAACGCGAGCGGGTAGAAGAGGAGCGAGTCGACGCCTTCGCCCACGACCGTCGATCCGATGGTGCGCGACCACAGCCACCGTCCCCGCGTGAGGATCTTCATCTTGGCGAGCGTGAACGAGTTCACGAACTCCCCGCACATGTACGCGACCATCGACGCCGCCGCGATGCGCCACGCCTGCCCGAACGCCACCTCGTAGGCCGCCTGGTTCTTCCAGAAGGGCGCCGGCGGCAGCGCCACCACCACGTAAGCCATGAACGAGGCGAAGGCGAGGCCGGCGAAGCCCGCCCAGATCACGCGCCGCGAGCGCGCGTAGCCGTACACCTCCGTGAGGATGTCGCCGAAGACGTATGAGATGGGAAAGAAAAGCACGCCGGCGCCGAAGGTGACCAGCCCCACGAGGGGCAGGTCGAGTTGCGCGATCTTGGCGGGCCCGATGAGGTTCGAACACACCAGGACCACCACGAAGGCGACCATGACGAATTCGTAGTAACGGTACGGGCGCGGCGGGACATCGGGAGTTTTTTGCATGAGGTGGGCTCCGACTCATCCCGGGGGTTTCGGAGCCGCGCGCCGGTCCGGGGGGCGGCGGGCGGTGACAAGGGGTAGCGGGGCTACGATAGCGCAAAAGGCTTTGGAACCGCAGATGAACGCAGATGAACGCAGATGATTTTCAGGTACGTTTTCAACGTCGTTTCGGTATGCATCGGCTTGACTGGCGGCAATGACCGGAACGCTCGCCTCACGAAATCCATGTTTCGGTATGCATCGGCTTGACTGGCGGCAATGACCGGAACGCTCGCCTCACGAAAATCATCCGCGTTCATCTGCGTTCATCTGCGGTTCCAGAGCCTTTTCCCGCTTCACTCCCCCCGCCTCTCTGCCGCACTGCCTCGAACAAAGCGATCGACCCCGCGACACCTGCATTGAGAGACTCCGCCCTGCCCGGCATCGGAATCGCAGCCCTCACGCCCGCCGCGGCTTCGAGGCCGACCGAAAGTCCCGCCCCCTCGTTGCCAACCAGGAAAAGCAGCGGCCCGGTGAGGTCGAGCGCGTAGAGGCTCGCGCCCCCCTCCCCGCAAAGCGCCACGCTCGTGCCGCCATACGACTTCACGAAGGCGAGAAGGTCCACCCCCTCGACGATGTTCACCGCGAAGTGCGCGCCCTGCCCCGCCCGCAGGACTTTCGGGCTCCAGGCGAACGCACACGTGGGCGAGAGCAGCACGTGCTCCACGCCCGCCGCCGCCGCGCTGCGAAGGAGCGTCCCGACGTTGCCCGGATCCTGCACGTCCTCGAGCGCCAGGCAGAATCGCGCCTCCGGCGGCGCGTGCCTTCCCTCGGGCGTGGGCACCACGGCCATGATCGCCGGCGGCGAGTCGAGGCCGCTCAGCGCGTCGAAGAGCCCGTCGGCGAGCTCCAGCCGTTCGCACGCGGGGGCGCGGACGAGTAGCGCGAGCGCCTGCGCGTCCTCGCGCGAGCCGTGCCGGACGAGCAGCGCTTCCGGCACGAGCCCCGCATCCATCGCGGCCGACACGAGATGCGCGCCCTCGACGATCGACAGGCGCCGCGTCTTGCGCTCCGAGGCCTTGGTGGCGAGGCGCACGAGCGCCTTGTAGGCGGCGTTGTCGCGGGAGACGATCGTCTTCACGGTTCGAAGGCCAGGGCGCGTCGGGAAATCGCGAGGCGCACGGGCGCGAAACTGCGGCGGTGGATCTCGCACGGCCCGAGGCGGCCGAGCGCCTCGAGGTGCTCCGGCGTGGGATAGCCCTTGTGACTCTCGAAGCCGTAGCCCGGATACCGGGACGCCATTGCCACCATCTCGGCGTCGCGCGCGGTCTTCGCGAGGATGGAGGCCGCGGAGATCGCCGGCACGAGCCGGTCGCCCTTCACGATGGCGCGGCAGGGCGCGGCCACGCCGGGAGGCACATGCAGGCCGTCCACCGCGACCTCGCCGGGGGCCACGCCGAGCGAGGCGATCGCCCGCGACATCGCAAGCAGGCTCGCGCGCAGGATGTTGATCTCGTCGATCTCCGCCGGCGTCGCGATCGCCACGGCCCAGGCGAGCGCGTTGCCGCGTATCGCCTCGGCCAGCGCGGTCCGTCGCGGGGCGGAAAGCACCTTCGAATCGGCGAGCCCTTCCACCGGCCGGGCCGGATCGAGGATCACGGCCGCCGCGAAGACGCAGCCCGCGAGCGGGCCGCGCCCGGCCTCATCGACCCCGCACAGCCGCGGGCTCGCGGGCGCTGTCGAACGGCGTCGCGGCACGGGATTCCCCGTCTCGAAGATACGGTTCGAGCGCGTCGGCGACGCGCTCGTCGTTGCCCTGGCGAAGGCTCGCGTGGATCTCGCGGTAACGCGCCTCCAGCCGCCCGCGGGCCCCCTTGTGGTCCAGCCAGTTGCCCAGGGCCTGCTCGAGGTTCTCCGCCGTCGCGTTCTCCTGCAGGAGCTCCGGCACGATGAACTCGCCGGCCAGGACGTTCGGCAGCCCCACCCAGGGCAGGAGGGCCTTGCGCATCATGAGCCGGTAGGTGAGCCCCGGGACCCGGTAGGTGATCACCATCGGGCAGCGCGCGAGCGCCGCCTCGAGGGTGGCGGTGCCGCTCGCGACCAGGCCCACGTCCGCGGCGGTGAGCGCGAGGCGCGCGTGGCCGAAGAGGATGGTGAGCTCGAGGCCCGTCGCCTCGCGCGCGTAGAGGCGCGATTCGAAGTAGTCGCGCGTCTCGCGCGTCGCGAGGGGCACGAAGAAGCGCGCGCCGGGATGCGTCGCCGCCAGGCGCTTCGCCGTCTCGATGTAGAGATCCGCGTGGGATTCGAGCTCGCTCATGCGGCTGCCCGGCAGCATCGCGATGGCGCTCACCGTGCGGGGCAGGCGCAGCTGCGCGCGGGCGTCCTCGCGGTCCGGGTCGAGCGGGATCTGGTCCGCGAGCGGGTGCCCGACGTACGTGGCGGCGATGCCGGCCTTCTCGTAGATCCCGGCCTCGAAAGGGAACAGGGTGAGCACGCGATCCACGGCCCGGCCGATGGCGGGCAGGCGCTCGGCGCGCCACGCCCAGATGGAGGGGCTCACGTAGTGGATCGCCGGGATGCCCGCGCGCTTCACGCGCGCCTCGAGCGCGAGGTTGAAATCCGGGGCGTCGATGCCGATGAAAAGGCTCGGGCGCTCCGCGATCGCTCGCGCGGCCACGCGCGAACGCATGCGCAGGAGCTCCGGCAGGCTTTTCACCACCTCGACATAGCCGCGCACCGAGAGCTTTTCCATCGGCTCCCAGCTCGTGGCGCCCTCGGCGCGCATCTTCGGGCCGCAGATGCCCTCGAACCGGCAATCGGGATGGCGGGCCTTCACCGCCCGGATGAGCGCGGCCCCCAGCAGGTCGCCCGAGGCTTCGCCCGCGACGATGACGACGCGGCGGGTCATGCCGGGCTACCGGGGTCGCCTGGCACGGCTACCGGACGATGCCGCGGGTGGAGGTGGCGAGGAAATCGGCCAGCGCCTTCACCTCCGGCGAACCGGCAGCCTGGCGCTCCAGTTCCGCCTTCGCCTCCGCGAAGCCGAGCCCGGACTTGTAGAGCGTCCTGTAGGCCCGCTTGATGGCGGCGATGCCCTCGGGCGTGTAACCGCGGCGCTTGAGGCCTTCGCTGTTGATGCCGTGCGGCGCGCAGGGGTGGCCGGCCACGGTGACGTAGGTGGGCACGTCCTGCAGGATCACGGAGGAGACCCCCGCCATCACGTGCGCGCCCACCCGCACGAACTGGTGCACGCCGGTGAAGCCGCCGAGCACCGTGTGGTCGCCGATCCAGACGTGCCCGGCGAGCGTGGCATGGTTGGCGAACACGGTGTGGTTCCCGACCACGCAGTCGTGGGCGATGTGGCAGTAGGCCATGATCCAGTTGTCGCTGCCGACCGTGGTCTCGCCGCGGTCCTGCGCCGTGCCGCGGTTGAGCGAGCAGTACTCGCGGATGGTGTTGCGGTCGCCGATGACGAGCCGCGTGGGTTCTCCCCGGTACTTCTTGTCCTGGTTGGCCTCGCCGATCGAGCAGAAGTGGAAGATGCGGTTCTCGCGCCCGATGACCGTGTGGCCCGTGACCACGCAGTGCGCGCCGATCGTGGTGCCCTCGCCGATCTCGACGTCGCCGTCGATCACCGAGTACGGGCCCACGCGCACGCCCGCCGCGAGCTTCGCGCGCGGGTCGACCAGGGCGGTCGGGTGGATCGCGTTCACGGGGATACGGCCACCGGGCGCAGGGCGCAGAGGAGCTCGGCCTCCGAGACGACGTCCCCGCCCACGCGCGCCACGGCCTTGAACTTGCCCATGCCGCGGGAGAGCCGCAGCTGCTCGACCTCGAAGACGAGCTGGTCGCCGGGGCGCACGGGGCGCTTGAAGCGCGCGCCGTCGATGCCGACGAAGTAGTAGACGCTCGAGCCGTCGTCCTTCTGCCCGAGCGAGAGCAGGCCGAGCATCGCGGCCGACTGCGCCATCGCCTCGATGATGAGCACGCCCGGCATCACCGCGTAGTGCGGGAAATGCCCCTGGAAGAAGGGTTCGTTGGCGGACACGTTCTTGAGCGCCACGATGCGCTTGTTCGCCTCCCACTCGAGCACGCGGTCGATGAGCAGGAACGGGTAGCGGTGGGGCAGGTACTGCTTGATTTCCTCAATCGTCATCGGTTCCATGGTCTTTTCCCTGGCGTGAGGCGGCGCGCGCTTCGCGCGCGATGCGGTCGAGGTGGCGGAGGTGGGCGGCATTGCGCAGCCAGTCGGCGTGCGCCATGAACGGGGTGCCGGAGGTGTACGTCCCGGGTTCGGTGATCGATTTGGTGACGAGCGTCATGCCCGAGACCGTGACGCCGTCGCAGACGCTCAGGTGGCCGATGATGCCGACGCCGCCGCCGATGAGGCAGTGCCGGCCGATCGTCGTGCTGCCGGCGATGCCCGCGCAGCCCGCGATCACGGTGTGCGCCCCGACGCGGCAGTTGTGCGCGATCTGGATCTGGTTGTCGAGCTTCACGCCGTCCTCCACGACGGTGTCGCCCAGCGCGCCGCGGTCGATGGTGGTGTTCGCGCCCACCTCGACGTCGTCGCCCAGCACCGCGCGGCCCACCTGGGGAATCTTCACCCAGGCACCGCCGTCGGGCGCCATGCCGAAGCCGTCCGCGCCGATCACGCTGCCCGCGTGCAGGATGCCGCGCGCGCCCACCACGCAGCCGTGGTACACGGTGACGCGCGGGTGCAGGAACGTGTCGTCGCCGATCGACGCGCCCTCGCCCACGAACGAGCCCGCGCCGATGGTCGCGCGCTCGCCCACCGTGGCGCCGGCCTCGACGACGGCGAAGGGTCCCACGCAGGCGCTCGCGGCGACCCGGGCCGCCGGATCGACCGCGGCAGCCGGGTGGATGCCCGCCACGACCGGCTTCGCGGGATGGAACAGCGCGACGGCGCGGGCGTAGTAGGCGTAGGGGTTGGCGGCGACGATGCGCGGCAGCGACGTGGCGTCGCGGTCCTTCGGGCCGACGACGACGGCGGCGGCGCGGGTGCCGGCGAGCCGCGAGCGGAATTTCGGGTTGGCGAGGAACGTGAGCTGGCCGGGACCCGCCTCGTCGAGGGAGGCGATGCCCGTGAGGGGCGCTTCGCCCTCGCCCACGACCTCGCCGCCGAGTCGCTCGGTGATTTCCCGAAGGGTGAGTCGCGGCGTGGCCAAGGGCAGTTCCTCCGCGCCGGCTACTTGTCGGCCAGCGCCTTGATGACCTTGTCCGTGATGTCGATGCGGCTGCTCGCGAACACGGCCTCCTGCACGACCAGGTCGAACTTCTCGGTCTCGGCGATCTGGTTGATCGCGCGCGTGGCGCGCTCCTGGACCTGCGCGAGCTCCTCGTTGCGGCGCAGGTTCAGGTCCTCGCGGATCTCGCGCTGCAGGCGCTGGAAGTTGCGGCTCACGTCGGCGAGGATTCGTTCCTTCTCGCGTCGCTGGGCCTCGGGGAGCGTCACGCTGTCCTTTTCGAGCTCGACCTGCAGGTCGCGGCCCTGCTTCTCGAGCTTGGCGAGTTCCGCGTTGCGCGAAGCGAATTCGCGCTCGAGCTTCTGCTGGGCGCGCTTGGCGGGCCCCGCCTCGCGGAAGACGCGCTCGGTGTTGACGAAGCCGATCTTGAGGGCCTGCGCGTGCGCCGCTCCCGTGCCGATGGCGGTGAGCGCGGCCGCGATGGCGATTCGCCAATTCATCGTCGTCCTCCCTCGCCGGTGCTAGAAGATCCGGCCGAGCTGGAACTGGAACCGCTCGATCTTGTCGCCGTCCTGGCTCTTGATGGGCTGGCCGTAGGAGAACTTGAGCGGGCCCACGGGGGAATCCCAGCTCACGGCGAGGCCGACGGCCGCGCGGATGTCCGAGGCGCTCACCTTCTGGCCGACGCCCCAGACGTTGCCCGCGTCGAGGAAGGCCGACAGGCGCACGCTCTTGTCCTTGTTGCCCGGCATCGGGAAGAGGACTTCGAAGTTGCCGACCGCGCGCCGGTCGCCGCCGAGCACGTCGCCGTTGATGTCGCGGGGCCCCAGCGAGGCCGTCTCGAAGGCTCGGACCGAGCCCACGCCGCCGGCGTAGAAGTTCTTGAAGAACGGCAGGGGCTTGCCGCCGTAGCCGTCCGCGTAGCCGAGCTCGCCGTTCACCAGGAACGTGAGCCAGGGCAGGCGCTCGCTCGTCCACAGGAACTGCTGCTGCAGCGACAGGCGGTAGTACTGCAGGTCGCCCGGCGGGATGCCGATTTCCAGCCCGATGTCCGTGAGGCGCCCCTTGGTCGGGTAGACGAGGCTGTCGCGCGTGTCGCGGGCGTAGCCGATGGTGGTGCGCAGCGTGTTCGTGATCTCGCCGAACTGGTTCACGAAGTCCAGGTAGCGCGGCGGGGAGACCGACGGGTCGAGCTGCAGCTCGGTGCGCTCGCCGGCGAGGCCCAGGCGGATCGTGTCGAACTCCGTGAGCGGGATGCCGAAGGTGGCGCCCAGGCCCGTGGTCGTCGTCTTGTAGGTCGAGACGGAAAGGGTCTCGGTGTCCACGTCGCGGCGGTAGAGGTCCCAGCCCAGGGCGACGCCGTCCGGCGTCCAGTACGGGTTCACGTACGAGAGGCTGTAGACCTTGTTCACCGAGCCGCTGTTCACCTGGAACGCGAGCTGGTTGCCCGAGCCGAAGATGTTGCCCTGCGAGATCGAGGCCTGCAGCGTGAGGTTGTCGGCCTGGGAATAGCCCACGCCGAAGTTGAGGCTGCCCGTGTTGCGCTCGGTGACGGTGATGTTCACGTCGACCTGGTCCTGCGTGCCCGGGACGGCCGGCGTCTCGATGTTCACGTCGGCGAAGAAACCGGTGCGCTGCAGGCGCTCCTTGGAGCGGGCGATGCGCTCGAGCGAGTACCACGAGGACTCGAGCTGGCGCAGCTCCCGGCGGACGACCTCGTCCTTGGTCTTGGAGTTGCCCACGACGTTCACGCGGCGCACGTACACCCGGCGGCCCGGGTCCACGAGCATCGTGAAGCTGGCCACGCGCTTCTCGCGGTCGAGGTCCGGCACCGGGTTCACGTTGGCGAAGGAGTAGCCGTCGTTGCCCAGGCGGTCCGTCACGCGCTTCACGCTGTCGACGATCTTCTCGCGCGAGAAGGTGTCCCCGCTCTTGAGCGAGACTAGGCTTCGCAGCTCGCTCTCGGCCACGATCAGCTCGCCGGCGAACTTGATGTCGCCCATCTTGTAGACCGGGCCCTCGGTGATCGCGATGGTGATGTAGATCTTCTCGCGGTCCGGGGTGATCGACACCTGCGTCGAGTCGATGTTGAACTCGAGGTAGCCGCGGTTCAGGTACCAGGAGCGCAGCGACTCGAGGTCCGCCGTGAGCTTCTGCTTGGAGTACTGGTCGTCCTTCGTGAACCAGGTGAGCCAGCCCGGCGTGGTGAGCTGCATCTCCTTCAGGAGCTGCTTCTCGGTGTAGTCCTTCGCGCCGATGATGTTGATGTCGGCGATGCGCGTGATCTCGCCTTCCTCGATGTCGAACTTGAGGGCGACGCGGTTCCTCTCGAGGGGCGTGACCGTGATGGTGATCTTGGAGGCGTAGAAGCCGCGCGAGGTGTACTGGCGCTTGAGCTCCTTCTCCGCGCGGTCGAGGATCGACTTGTCGAAGATCTTGGATTCCTGGATGCCGGCCTGCTTGAGGCCGTCCTTCAGGTTGTCCTTGGAGAATTCCTTGGCGCCCTCGATGTCGATCTGGGCGATGGCGGGCCGCTCCTGCACGAAGACGATGAGCACGTCCCCGTCGGCCTCCAGGCGCACGTCGGAGTAGAAGCCCGTGGCGTAGAGGGCCTTGATGGCGGCCGTGGCCTTGTCGTCGTCGATGCGCTCGCCGACCTTGACCGGCAGGTAGGTGAAGACCGTGCCCGCTTCGGTGCGCTGGACGCCCTCGACGCGGATGTCCTTCACGACGAACGGCTGGATGGCGAAGGCCGGGAGGCTCGCGGTGAGCGCGCAGGCGACGGCGAGGCGGAGGCGGGTGAGGCGGGAAGGCATCAGGGGATCAGCCCGTGAGGAGCCGGTTGATGTCGTTGTAGAGGGCGAAGAACGTGAGTCCGGCCAGGATCGCGAGGCCGACGCGCTGGCCGATTTCCAGCGTGCGTTCCGACACGGGAGAACCCTTCACGATCTCGACCGAATAATACACCAGGTGCCCCCCATCCAGCAGAGGGACGGGCAGCAGGTTGAGGATGCCCAGGCTCACGCTCACCAGCGCGAGGAAGCCGGCGAACGATACCCAGCCCATCGAGGCCGTCTGCCCGGCGTAGTCCGCGATCGTGATCGGGCCGGAGAGGTTCTTCCAGGAAACCTGGCCCGTGACCATCTTCGCGAGCATTTCGAGGCTGAAGACCGAGAGGTCCCAGACGCGATGCGCGGCGCGGGGAATGGCCTCGAGGAGGCCCAGCCGCACGGTGGTCTGCATCTTCTCGAAGGCTTCCTTCATCTGCGCGCCCGGCTCGACGCGAAGCAGGCCCGTCCGCGGCGTGGTCGTCCCGGCCGCTTCGGGCACGGCGCGCAGGCCGACGCGCTGCCCGCCGCGCTCCACGTCGAGGGCGATCGGCTTCCCGGGGGAGGCGCGCACGCGGGCCGTGAATTCGGACCAGCTCGCGACGGGAATGCCGTCCACGGCGATCACCCGGTCGCCCGCGAGGAGCCCCGCCCGCTCGCCCGCGCCGCCGGGCTGCACCCGGCCGAGCGTGGGGCTCACGCGCGGCACGTGGGGCTTCATGCCGAGCGTCGCGAGGAAGTCCTTGTCGAGGTCCTCCGGGGTGAGACGCGACAGGTCGAGGCTGCGCGTGGCGCGCCCGCCGGTGGCCCCTTCGAGTTCGAGCGCGATGGTGCCGCCGCGCACCGACTGCTTGAGCAGGAGCCAGCGCACGTCCGTCCAGGAACCGGCGGCGTTGCCGCCCACCGAAAGGACGACGTCGCCGTCCGAGAGGCCCGCCGCCTGGGCGGCGCTGCCCGGGGGCGGCTCGGCCAGGACGGGCTTCATGCCCGGCAGGCCCGTCACGAAGAGCGCCCAATAGAGGACGAACGCCGCGAGGAAGTTGGCGGCGGGCCCGGCGAGCACGATCGCGATGCGCTTGCCCACGGGCTGCCGGTCGAAGGCCCGGCCCGCTTCCGGCTCGAGGACATCCCCTTCACGGGTATCGAGCATCTTCACGTAGCCGCCGAGCGGCACCGCGCACAGCGCCCATTCGGTCCGGTCCGGCCCGGTGCGGCGCGACCAGAGGACGCGGCCGAAGCCCACGGAGAAACGCAGCACCTTCACGCCGGCGAGGCGCGCGACGAAATAGTGCCCGTACTCGTGGACGACCACGAGGAGGCCCACGGTGACGATGAAGGCGATGACGGTGGTGAAGGCGCCGGACATGGACGGATAGTACAGGGCCGGTCAGCGGGCCGGCGGGCCGAGGCGCGAAGCCTCTTCGCGGGCCGCCTCGCGCGCGGTAAGGTCGGCGCGCCAGGCGGCATCGAGCGAATCGAGCGGTTCGACAGCGATCCGGGCCAGGACGTTCTCGTTCACGCGGGCGATGCCGGGAAAGCCGAGCCGCCCGGCGAGGAACGCCTCCACCGCGACCTCGTTGGCGGCGTTGAGGATCGCCGGCGCGGTGCCGCCCCGCGCGAGCGCCTCGTACGCCAGGCGCACGCAGGGAAATCGCCCGGTGTCCACGGCGGAGAACTCGAGCTTCGCCAGGGCCGTGAAGTCGATGGGCGCGACGCCGGCGTCGATGCGATCGGGCCACGCGAGCGCGCAGGCGATGGGCGTTCGCATGTCGGGCTGGCCGAGTTGCGCCATGACCGAGCCGTCCAGGTACTCCACCATCGAGTGCACGACGCTCTGCGGGTGGATCACGATCTCCAGCGCCTCGCGCGGCGCCCCGAAGAGCCAGAAGGCTTCGATCACCTCGAGACCCTTGTTCATCATCGTGGCGGAATCGACGGATATCTTGCGGCCCATCACCCAGTTGGGATGGGCGCAGGCCTCGTCCGGCGTGACGGCGGCCAGGTCGGCGATCGCCCTCGCGCGGAAGGGCCCGCCGGAAGCCGTGAGGAGGATCCGGCGCACGCCCGCGCGCTCCGCCTCTCCCGCGCGGCCGCAGGTGAACCCGCGCGGCAACGACTGGAAGACGGCCGAGTGCTCGCTGTCGATCGGCAGGAGCCGCCCCCCGCCCTGCGCGAGGGCCGCCAGGAAGAGCGAGCCGGAGACGACGAGCGCTTCCTTGTTGGCGAGGAGGATGTCCTTGCCGGCGCGCGCCGCGGCGATGGTCGAGGGCAGGCCCGCGGCGCCGACGACGGCGGCCATCACGGCGTCCGTCTCGGGCGCGCAGGCCACCTGCTCGAGGGACGTCGGTCCGCCGAGCACTTCCGTCTCGAGCCCCTTCGCCTTGAGGGCGACGGCCAGCCGCTCGGCCGCGCCCGCATCGGCCAGCGCGGCGTATCGGGGGCGGAACCGTTCGCACTGGCGCGCGAGCTTCTCGGCGCTCCCGTGGGCCGCGAGCGCCGTGACCGCGTACTTGCCGGGATGGCGCGCGACGACGTCGAGGGTGCTCTCGCCGATGGAGCCCGTGGCGCCCAGGATCGCGAGGCGCTTCATACGAAGGACACCAGGAGGGCCGCCACCGGGAGCGAGGAGGTGAGCGCGTCGACGCGGTCGAGCACGCCGCCGTGGCCCGGCAGGAGCGAACTCGAGTCCTTGCGCCCCGCGCCGCGCTTCATCCACGACTCGAACAGGTCGCCCAGGACGGAAAGCACGGCAAGCGCGAGCATGGCGACGACCGCGACCGCGCCGCCCGCGGCGCCGAAGAAGGGCGAAAGGACGGTGACCCGCGAATAAGCCAGCCCGTCGAGGAGGATGCCATAGGCCAGCACGGCGACGAGCGCGCCCGCGACGCCTTCCCACGTCTTGCCCGGGCTGATGGCGGGCGCGAGCCTGCGCTTGCCGAAGCGCCGGCCCGCGAAGTAGGCGGCGATGTCCGCGATCCACACGATCGACGTGATGGCGAGCAGCACCCAGGGGCTCGCCGCGCGCAGCTCCACGAGGGCCGCCCACAGGGGCCAGATGACGGCGAGGCCCGCGAGGCCCAGCACCCAGGGCGAAGGCCGCAGCTTCAGTCGCAGCCACAGCGGCACGGCGATGATCCAGAAGCCGGTCGCGACGACATAGCCCGCCAGCGCGACCGCCGAGAATCGCGCCGGATCGAACTGCCAGAGGGCGGCCAGGGCGAGGCCCGTCGCCACGCCGATCCCCTGGTAGGCGAGCGTCGCCGCCGCAGAGAAACCGCACAGGCGCGACCACTCCCAGCCGGCGAGCAGGGCGATCACGAGGGCGAAGATCGTCCAGGCCCGGTCCGAGCCCGCGAACAGCAGGCCGAGCACGACGGGCAGGATGACGATCGCGGTGAGGACGCGCGTCTTGAGCATGGGCCCGGCTCGCCCCTAGCCGGCCTTCGGCAGGGGGGTCGCCTTGGCCTGGGCGAGCTGCTCGCTCGTGCGCCCGAAGCGCCGCTCGCGCGCGCCGTAGGAGGCGATGGCCTCGTCCAGCAGCGCCCCGTCGAAATCGGGCCAGAGCGCGGGCGTGAAGAAGAACTCCGTGTACGCGAGTTGCCAGAGCAGGAAGTTGGAGACCCGCTCCTCGCCGCCGGTGCGGATGAAGAGATCCGGCTCGGGCGCGTAGGCCGTCGTGAGGTGGCGCGCGAGGCGCTCCTCGGTGATCGCGGCCGCGGGATCCTCGTCGCGGCAGCGGTTGGCCGCCTGCAGGATGTCCCAGCGCCCGCCGTAGTTGGCGGCGACGGTGAGCGTGAGCCCGGTGTTCTGCGCCGTGAGCGCCTCGCCGCGCGCGACCATCTCCACGATGGCCGGCTCGAAGCGCGAGAGGTCGCCGATCACCTTGAAGCGGATGCCGTTCTGGTGGAGCTTGCCGACTTCCTGCTCGAGGGCCTTGAGGAAGAGCTGCATGAGGAACGAGACCTCGTCCTCAGGCCGGCGCCAGTTCTCGCTCGAGAACGCGAACAGGGTGAGGTAGCGCACGCCGCGCGCCGCGCAGGCCTTCACGGCCTCGCGCACGGCCTCGACGCCCCGGCGGTGGCCGGCCACGCGCGGCAGGAATCGCATCTTGGCCCAGCGGCCGTTGCCGTCCATCACGATGGCCACGTGCCGGGGCACGTCGTCCGCCGCGGGGATGCCTTGCGTGCTGCTCTCGAAATCGGCCACGCGAGTTCCCTTTTCGAATGCGCCGGCGCCGGACCCCTCGCGGGGCCGCGCGCGCTAGAGCGCCATCAGTTCCTTTTCCTTCTCCGCGACGAGCTTGTCGATGTCCTGCACGGACTTGTCGGTGAGCTTCTGCACCTCGTCCTGGGCGCGCTTCTCGTCGTCCTCGGACACCTCGTGCTTCTTGAGCATGTCCTTCAGGTGCGTGTTCGCGTCGCGGCGCACGTTGCGCACGGCGACCTTCGCCTCCTCGCCCTCGTGCTTCACGATCTTGGTGAGCTCCTTGCGGCGCTCCTCGGTGAGCGGGGGCATCGGCACGCGGATCATGTCGCCGCTCGTGGCCGGGTTCACGCCCAGGTCCGAGTCGCGGATGGCGCGCTCGATCGTCTGGACCATCTTCTTCTCGTAGGGCTGCACGCCGATGGTGCGGGCGTCGACCAGCGTCACGTTCGCGACCTGGTTGATGGGCGTGCCCGTGCCGTAGTAGTCGACGCGCAGGTGGTCCAGCAGGCCCACGTGGGCGCGCCCGGTGCGCACCTTCGCGAGGTCGTGCTTGAGCGTGTCGATCGACTTCGCCATCTTCTCGGCGGCCTGCTTCTTGATGTCGGCGATTGCGAGAGCCATGGGATCTCCGTCTCTAGGCGTGGACCAGCGTGCCCTCGGGTTCCCCCATGACGACGCGCCTGAGCGCGCCGACCTTGAAGATCGAGAACACGTTGATGGGAAGCTTCTGGTCGCGGCACAGCGCGAGCGCCGTCGCGTCCATCACCTTCAGGTTCTTGACGATCGCCTCGTCGAACGTGATCGACTCGTAACGGGTGGCGCGCGGGTCCTTGTTCGGGTCCGCGGTGTAGACGCCGTCGACTTTCGTCGCCTTGAGGACGATCTGGGCCTCCATCTCGCGGCCGCGCAGGGCGGCGGCGGTGTCGGTCGTGAAGAACGGGTTGCCGGTGCCGGCCGCGAAGATCACGACCTTGCCTTCCTCGAGGTAGCGCATGGCCTTGCCGCGGATGTAGGGCTCGCACACCGGCTCGATGTTGAGGGCCGACTGCACGCGCGCCGGCAACCCCGCGCGGTTCATGGCGTCCTGCAGCGCGAGCGCGTTGATCACCGTGGCGAGCATGCCCATGTAGTCGGCCGTGGCGCGGTCCATCCCCGCGGCGCCGAGCGAGACGCCCCGGAAGATGTTGCCGCCCCCGATCACGACGCCCACCTGCACCCCGAGGTCCGCGACCTCCTTCACCTGCGCCACGATCATCTCGACCGTGCCGCGATTGATGCCGAAGGCGTCGTCGCCCATGAGGGCTTCGCCGGAGAGCTTGAGCAGGATGCGCGAGTACGCGGTCGCTGGGGCGGTCATCGTTCTTTCGCGGTGGGGTCGGTGGGGATGGCCGGATCAGGCCGCGGTCTTCGACATGGCGGCCACCTCGGCCGCGAAGTCCGCCGTCTTCTTCTCGATGCCCTCGCCGACCACCAGGAACCTGTAGCCGGTGACCGAGGCCTTGGCCTGGGCGAGCATCTTCTCGACGGTGAGCTTGTCGTCCTTCACGAAGGGCTGGCCGAGCAGCGTGATCTCGCCGAGGAACTTGGCGAGGCCGCCGTCCACCATCTTCGCGACGATCTCGGCGGGCTTGCCCGATTCCTTCGCGCGCGCCTCGATGATCGTGCGCTCGCCGGCGATCACCTCGGGCGAGACCTGGTCCTTCGAGAGGAACTTGGGCTTGGCGAAGGCGATGTGCATCGCGATGTCCTTGCCGATCGACTCCGGTCCGTCGAACTCGACCGTCACCCCGATCTTCACGCCGTGCACGTACTGGGCGAGACGATGGGCGGTCTGCTGGCGCTCGAAGCGGCGCACGGTGATGTTCTCGCCGATCTTCTGCACGAGCGCCTGGCGGGTTTCCTCGACCGTCTTGTCGCCGAGCTTCATCGCCGAGAGCGCGGCCACGTCGGCCGGGCTGCCGGTGGCGACCAGCTCCGCCAGGGCCTTCGAGAAGGCGGCGAAATCCGGGTTCTTCGCGACGAAATCCGTCTCGCAGTTCACCTCGACCATGGCGGCGAGCTTGCCGTCGGCCGAGAGGTAGGTGCCCACGGCGCCTTCGGCGGCCACGCGCGCGGCGGCCTTGGAGGCCTTGGCGCCGCTCTTGATGCGAAGGAGTTCCTCCGCCTTCTTGATGTCGCCGGCCGCCTCCTCGAGGGCCTTCTTGCATTCCATCATGCCGAGCCCGGTGAGCTCGCGCAGGTCCTTCACCATGCTCGCGGTGATTTCAGCCATTTTCTTCACTCCAGTCGCATTGCGGATGCGAAAAGGGGCGCCTGGCGCCCCTCTATCGCGGGATTCATTGCCGGGCCGTTCAGCCCTTCGCTTCCTCGGCGTCCTCGACCTCGACGAACTCCTCGGAGCCCGTCGCGGCCGGCGCCACCATCTCGGTGATCACCTGGCTGCGGCCCTCGAGGATCGCGTCGGCGATGCCGCGGGCGTACAGGCGGATCGCGCGGGTCGAGTCGTCGTTGCCCGGGATGATGTAGTCCACCCCGTCCAGCGAGTTGTTCGTGTCGACGACGCCCACGATGGGCACGCCGAGCTTCTTGGCTTCCGTGACGGCGATCTTGTGGAAGCCCACGTCGATGATGAAGAGCGCGTCCGGGACGCCGCCCATGTCCTTGATGCCGCCCAGGGAGCGCTCGAGCTTCTCCTTTTCGCGGGCGAAGGTGAGGCCTTCCTTCTTGGTCAGCTTCTCGACGGAACCGTCGGCGACCATCTGGTCCATTTCCTTCAGGCGCTTGATCGACTGCTTCACCGTCTTGAAGTTGGTGAGCATGCCGCCGAGCCAGCGGTAATCGACGTAGGGGGCGCCGGCACGCTGCGCCTCTTCCTTGACGATGTCGCGCGCCTGGCGCTTGGTGCCGACGAAGAGGATCTGCCCCTTGTTGGCCGTGAGCGTGCGCACGAACTTGAGCGCCTCCTGGTACATCGGAAGCGACTTCTCGAGGTTGATGATGTGGATCTTGTTGCGGGCGCCGAAGATGAACGGGGACATCTTCGGGTTCCAGTAACGCGTCTGGTGACCGAAGTGAACCCCGGCCTCCAGCATCTGGCGCATGGTGACGGACATCTTTGATACTCCTTGGCTTAAGGTTGGCCTCCCCTCGCGAACCCACCGGTTGGCAGGACCTTAAATGTGCGAGGGTGCGTATTTGTCCGGGGAAACTCCTCGGACAGACCGCGATTATAGCGGGAAAAGGGCCTGTTTATCAAACAGTTCCGGTGCGGCTCGGTGAGGCGGCAGCAGGGAAGCCGGGGGGAGGAGGGGAACTTCATCCGGGCTCCTGGGCGGGCGAAGCGTGGCACCGGGGCGGGTCCCGGAAAAAGGGCCTTGTCACCGGTCCCACCCCAACAAGTTGGGGACCCCCGCGACTGCGGCCCTTATTCCACCACCCAGGAGGCCGGGGCGCTTCGCTCTCCGGCCCCGGTGCCGCCCGCCAAGGAACGGGAATCCGATCCACCCTCCCACCCCCCCCCCTTCATGGGCAAGGCGATAAGCGTGGCCCGATGAGCGCCGGCCCCATCCTGCCCGCCAAGTCGAAGGTGCTTGCACCGCGGGCCGGGAAGGCGGCGAACGCGTCGGCGTTTCCTTGGCGGGCGGCCCCGGGAGCGGAGAGCGCCAGCGGCCCGCTCTCTCGGATGGGTGGAAAAAGGGCCGCAGTCGTGTGTTGACAAGGCCCTTTTTCCGGGACCCGTCCCGGGGCCACGCTTCGCCCGCCCAGGAATTGCCATCCCAATCCCAACCTTGCCGGCACCGATCGCATCCGAACGCTTGGATTTGCGAGGCGCGGCCCCACCTGCCGCTATAATCGCCATTTGCCCATGAAAGCCCCCTTTTCCGTGGCCATCCAGCCCAAGACCCCCGCCGAAGCCGACAAGATGCGCGTCGCCGGCCGCCTCGCCGCCGAGGTGCTCGACTTCATCACGCCGCACGTCAAGCCCGGCGTGACGACGGGGCAGCTGGACAAGCTCTGCCACGACTACATGGTCGAGGTGCAGAAGACCATCCCGGCGCCGCTCAACTACGCCCCGCCGGGCCACCGGCCTTACCCGAAGTCGATCTGCACCTCGGTGAACCACCAGGTCTGCCACGGCGTGCCCGGCGAGAAGGTCCTGAAGCACGGCGACATCGTCAACCTCGACATCACCGTCATCAAGGACGGCTGGCACGGCGACACGAGCCGCATGTTCTGCGTGGGCGAGCCGTCGATCCAGGCCAAGCGCCTGTGCGACGTCACCTACGAATGCATGTGGAAGGGCATCGCGCAGGTGCGCCCCGGCGCCACGCTGGGCGACATCGGCCACGCGGTGCAGCGCCATGCGGAGGCCAACGGCTTCACGATCGTGCGCGAGTTCTGCGGCCACGGCATCGGCCAGCGCTTCCACGAGGAGCCGCAGGTGGTCCACTACGGCCGCCCCGGCCAGGGCATCCGCATCGAGGAAGGCATGATCTTCACGATCGAGCCGATGGTGAACGCCGGCAAGCGCGACATCCGCATGCTCGGCGACGGCTGGACGGTGGTCACCGCCGACCATTCGCTTTCGGCACAGTGGGAACACACGGTCCTGGTGACCGCGGACGGCTTCGAGGTCCTCACCGTCTCGGCCGGCATGCCCGCCGTGCCCGCGTTCGTGCAATCCGCGAACGCCATCCCGGCGGCGTCGTAGCGCCTCGATGAGCGCGACGGCACCCGCCGCCCGACGCCCCGCCCCGCCCCCCGAGCGCGACCCCGCCGACGCCCGCCGCTGGCTGAAGGCCCGCCGCGAGGAACTCAAGGCCCGCTACCTGAAGCGCCCGGAGCCCGCGCGCCTGCTCGCGTCCCAGGCCGCGCTCGTGGACGCGCTCCTCGCCCGGCTCTGGAACGCCTGCGTGGGCGACCGCGAGGCGGCCCTCGTCGCCGTCGGCGGCTACGGCCGCGGTGCCCTCTACCCGCATTCCGACGTGGACGTGCTCGTGCTGCTGCCGGACGGCCGCGCGCCCGACGCCGACATGGAACGCTTCGTCGGGCTGCTGTGGGATTGCGGCCTCGACCCCGGCCACAGCGTGCGCACCCTCTCCGAGTGCGTCGAGGAGGCCGGCAAGGACGTCACCGTGGACACGAGCCTGCTCGAGGCGCGGCTCGTCAGCGGCAACGCGGCGCTCGTCGCCGAGCTCGAGGTGCGGCTCGCCAAGCGCCGCAGCGTGCGCGACTACTTCCGCGCCAAGGTGGAGGAGCAGCGCCGCCGCCACGACCGCTTCCAGGAGGCCGCCTACAACCTCGAGCCCAACATCAAGGAAAGCCCCGGGGGCCTCAGGGACCTGCAGACGGTCCTCTGGCTCGCGCGCGCCGCGGGGCTCGGGCGCAACTGGGCGGAGCTCGCGCAGCACGAGATCATCACGCCGCGCGAGGCCGCGGCCATCGGCAAGCACGAGCGGGTGCTGCAGGACCTGCGCGTGCGATTGCACCAGCTGGCCGGGCGACGCGAGGACCGCGTCGTCTTCGACCACCAGATCGAGCTCGCGCGGCAGCTCAAGCTCGAGGGCACGAAGTCCCTGGCCGCCTCGGACCTGCTCATGCGCCGCTACTACCTCGCGGCCAAGGCCATCTGGCGCTTCAACCAGATCCTGCTCGCGAACCTCTACGCGCGGATCGTGCCGCGCGAGGAGCGCAAGTTCCGCGTGCTCGACGACGACTTCCAGCTGGTCGACTACACGCTGGGCCTGCGCGACCCGATGCTCTTCGAGCGCGAGCCGGGCAAGATGCTCGAGGCCTTCAAGCGGCTCCAGGCCGACCGCGGCATCGCGAACCTCTCGGCCGGCGCCCTGCGCGCCATCTCGCGCGCGCTGCCCCGCATCGACAAGGCCTTCCGCGACGACCCGGCGAACAAGCGGCGCTTCCTCGAGATCATCCGCGGCGACCGCCTCACCTGGACCCTGCGCCGCATGAGCCGCTACGGCGTGCTGGGCCGCTACATCCCGGCCTTCGGGCGAATCACCGGGCAGATGCAGCACGACCTCTTCCACGTCTACACCGTGGACGAGCACATCCTGATGGTCGTGCGGAACCTGCGCCGTTTCGCGATCCCGCGCTTCGACCACGAGTACCCGTTCCTGTCGAGCCTCATGCAGGAATTCGACACGCCGGAGATCCTCTACCTCGCCGCGCTCTTCCACGACATCGCCAAGGGCCGCGGCGGCGACCACTCGGCGCTCGGGGCCCGCGACGCCGAGCGCTTCTGCCGCGGCCACGGCCTGACGAAATCCGACGCGCGCCTGGTGGCGTGGCTCGTGGAGCACCACCTCGTCATGTCGGCGACGGCGCAGAAGCAGGACCTCTCGGACCCCGAGGTGATCAGCGATTTCGCCACGCTCGTGAAGGACGAGCGCACCCTCACCGCGCTCTACATCCTCACCGTCGCCGACGTGCGCGGCACGAGCCCCAAGGTGTGGAACGCCTGGAAGGGCAAGCTCCTCGAGGACCTCTTCCGCTCCACGCGCCGCATCCTGCGCGGGGACACGGCCTACGCCGCCCGCGCGATCGAGGCGAAGAAGGCCGAGGCGCTCAGGAGCCTTGCCCACTACATCGCGGACCCGTGCGCCCACGACGCCCTGTGGAAGCAGCTGGGCGAGGACTACTTCCAGCGCTTCGAGGCCGGCGAGATCGCCTGGCACACGCGCACCCTGTGCCTTCGCCACACGCCCGAGGCGGCCGTGGTGCGCGCGCGCCTCTCGCCCGTGGGCGAGGGCCTGCAGGTGCTCGTCTACGCCCACGACCAGCCCGGGCTCTTCGCCCGCATCACGGGGTTCTTCGAGCGGCTGCAGTTCGACATCGCCGCGGCGAAGATCTACACCACGAACCACGGCTACGCGCTCGACAGCTTCCAGGTGCTCTCGCGCGCCCGCGCCGGCGAGCACCACCGCGACCTCATCGAGTCCATCGAGAAGAAGCTGCCCGATCGCCTCGCGCCCGAGGCGCCTCTCGACGAGCCCAAGCCCGGCCGCGTCTCCCGCTGGGCGAAGCATTTCCCGGTGAAGCCCAAGGTGCTGCTGGTGAAGCACCGCCGGGGCGAGGGCTGGCAGCTCTTCCTGAGCGGCGGCGACCGGCCGGGCCTGCTGTCCGCGGCCGCGCGCCTGTTCGTGAAGCACGGCCTGAACCTCGAGGACGCCCGCATCACCACGCTGGGCGCCCGGGCCGAGGACACCTTCGAGCTCACCGGCGCGGTACTCGCCACCGAGGAAGGCCGCGCCGCGCTGGTGGCGGATCTCGAGACGCTTCTCGCCGCTTGAGGGCAGAATGAAGGTCGCTGGTTCGCCCCTTGCTTGAAGCCTTCGATCCCCCTTCCCGGAGCCCGCCATGAAAGCCGCCCGCCGCGCCCTCGTCACCGCCCTCGCCGCCCTGCCCCTTCTTGCCGCCGGATCCGCCCTGGCCCAGGGCTATCCCGCCAAGTCGATCCGCCTCATCGTGCCGCTCGCGGCCGGCAGCACGGCGGACATCATCTCGCGCACCGTCGGCGCGGAACTCACCAAGACGCTCGGGCAACCCATCGTCGTGGAGAACAAGACGGGCGCGGGCGGCACCATCGCCATGGCCGAGGTCGCGCGCTCCCAGCCCGACGGCTACACGATCAGCTTCGCCTCGCAGGGCACGCTGGTGTTCAACCAGGCGCTCTACGCCAACCCCGGCTACGACTCGCTCAAGGACTTCCAGCCCATCGCGTTCGTGGGCGGCGTCTCGAACGTCATGATCGTGAATCCGTCGAATCCGGCGGCCAAGCCGCTCGAGGTCGTGGCGGCCGCCAAGGCCAAGCCCGGCACGCTCACCTTTTCCTCCGGCGGCAGCGGCACCAGCCATCACCTTTCCGGCGTTCTCTTCGGCCAGATGACCGGCACCGACCTGGTGCACGTTCCCTACAAGGGCGCACCGCAGGGCATCGTCGCCGTCATGTCCGGCGAGGTGTCGATGGGCTTCTTCAACACGCCGACGGTGATCAGCCAGATCAAGGACAAGCGCCTGAAGCCCCTGGCCGTGACGAGCCTCAAGCGATCGCCCCTGCTGCCCGACGTGCCCACGCTCGACGAGATGGGCGTGAAGGGCTACGAGGTGAACACGTGGTTCGGCTTCGTGGCGCGCGCGGGCACGCCGCCGGATATCGTGAAGCGCCTGCATGCGGAGATCGAGAAGATCCTCGCCTCGCCCGCCATCCGGGAAAAACTGGCCGCCCAGGGCTTCGACATCGCCGCGCCGACCTCGCCCGCGCAGTTCGCGAAGATCATCGCGGACGACCTCGCGAGCTGGACGCCGGTCGTGAAGAAGTCGGGCGCGAAGGCGGACTAGCGCCCGCTCAGAGCCCCAGGGCCTCGGCGACGAGGCCGCGCAGCTTCTTCTTCAGCTTCGCCTTCACCGGCGCGAGCTTCGCGGCGGCCGCGAGGTTCTTCAGTTCCCAGGGGTCCTTCTCGAGGTCGTAGAGCTCGTCGAGCTCGCCGTTCCTCGCGCGGTTCACCCAGTGGATGTACTTGTAGCGGTCCGTGCGCACGGCCTTGTAGGTCATGCCCACGAGCCAGGGCATGGCGTTCTCGGCCCAGTACTCCACGAGGAAGGCGTCGCGCGTCTTCGCGCGCGCCGAGCGGAAGAGCGGCAGCATCGACTTGCCCTGGATCTGCGGGCCGGGCTTGCCGCCCGCCAGTTCGATGAAGGTGGGCGCGATGTCCTGGCAGATGACGAGCGCGTCGCGCCGGCTGCCGGCCTTCACCAGCGGCGGGAAGCGCACGCAGAACGGCGAGCGGATGCCGTCCTCGTAGGCGAAGCGGCGTTCCGGCCCCAGGCCGTGCTCGCCGAAGAAGTAGCCGTTGTCGCCCAGGAACACGATGCAGGTGTTGTCGAGCTCGCCTTGCTTCTCGAGCGTGGCGAGGATGCGGCCCACGCCCTCGTCCACCGAGGCCATCATGGCCGCGCGCCGGCGGATCTCCTCCTGCGTGCCGGCCTGCAGGGCGTCGAGCACCGTGCGCGCGGGCTTGCCGCGCTTCAGGTCGAAGCACTCCTTCCACGCGGGCTTCGCCTTCACCACCTCGGCCGGCGTGAGCATGTTGGGCGACTTCGGGAATCGCTTGCCCTTGTAGAGGTTCTCGTGGCGCGGCGGGAGGACGTAGCCGCCCTGCGCGGAGATGACGAGCGTGCCGTCCGCGGCCTGCTCGGCGTCCGGGTGCACGGCCTTGTGCGCGAAGAAGAGCGAGAAGGGCTTCTTGCGCTTCTTCTCGAGGAAGCCGACCGCCAGGTCGTTCATGATGTCCGTGATGTAGCCCTTGTGGGACTTGTACTTCCCGTCGTGGTTGAGCGTCGGGTCCATGAGCCTGCCGTGGCCGTCGTAGCTCACCCAGGTGTCGTAGCCGGGGCGGGGCTTGCCGTCGTTGCCCATGTGCCACTTGCCGATGTGCGCCGTCTCGTAGCCCAGTCGCTGCAGGTCGAGGTGGTAGTTCGGCAGCCGATGGCTCATCGCATCGCGGGCGACGTTGTCGATGATCCCGTGGCGGCTCGCGTACTGGCCGCTCACGATCGAGGCGCGGTTGGGCGAGCAGATGGGCGTCGTGTGGAAGGCGCGCGTGAACATCGCCCCTTCATGCGCGATGCGGTCGATGTTCGGCGTGAGCATGTAGGGGTGGCCCCCGGCGCCGAACTCGTCGTGGCGAAGGTCGTCGACCAGGATGACCAGCAGGTTGGGCTTGCGCATGGCGTTCTCGCTTTCTTTCCTTGACCGCTATTCGGCCGGCTCGCCCCGTCGCGCGAGGCCGAGGCCGCGCGCGTGGTGGCGCAGGTGATCGGCCACGACCGACTGGATGAACCAGTAGCTGTGGTCGTAGCCGGGGTGGCGCCGCACCTGCACGCGAACGCCGGTGCCCTCGCTCGCCGCCACCAGCCGCTCGGGCTGGAGCTGCGCGGCGAGAAACTTGTCCTCATCGCCCTGGTCCACGAGGACCGGCGCCGCGAACGCCGTCGTCTTCACGAGCTCGCACGCGTCCCAGGCCTTCCAGGCCGATTCGTCGGATCCGAGGTAGCCCGCGAACGCCTTCGTCCCCCAGGGCACCTGCGTCGGCGCCACGATCGGGCGCGATCGCGGAGAGGCTGCGGTAGCGCTCGGGGTTGCGAAAGGCGCACACCAGGGCCCCGTGGCCCCCCATGGAATGGCCGAAAATGCCTTGGCGCCCGATGTCCGCCGGGAAGCCCGACGCGAGCAGCTCGGGCAGTTCCTGCGTCACGTACGCGTGCATGCGGTAGTGCGCGGACCACGGCGCCTCGGTGGCGTCGACATAGAAACCGGCGCCCAGGCCGAAGTCCCAGTCCCGGTCGTCGCCCGGAAGACGGGGCTCGCGCGGGCTCGTGTCCGGGGCGACGAGCATCATGCCCAGGCGGGCGGCCAGGCGCTGCGCACCCGCCTTGACCATGAAGGTCTCCTCGGTGCAGGTGAGGCCCGCCAGCCAGTAGAGAACCGGCACCGGGCCGCTCGCGGACTGCGGCGGGCGGAAGACGGAAAAGCGCATCGGGCCCGCGCATTCGCGCGAGGCGTGTCGGTAGAAGCCCTGGACGCCGCCCCAGCAGGCGTGTTCCGAAAGGATCTCGAAGTCCGCCACCTCAGTACACCACGACGCTTCGGATCGACTCGCCCTTGTGCATGAGGTCGAAGCCCTTGTTGATGTCCTCGAGGGGCATCACGTGGGTGATGAGGGAGTCGATGTCGATCCTGCCATCCATGTACCAGTCCACGATCTTCGGCACGTCCGTGCGGCCGCGGGCGCCGCCGAAGGCCGTGCCCTTCCAGATGCGTCCGGTGACGAGCTGGAACGGGCGCGTCTTGATCTCCTGCCCCGCGCCCGCCACGCCGATGATGACCGACACGCCCCAGCCGCGGTGCGTGCACTCGAGCGCCTGGCGCATGAGGTCCACGTTGCCCACGCACTCGAAGCTGTAGTCCGCGCCGCCGTCCGTGAGCGCCACCAGGTGCGCCACGAGGTCGCCGCCGACCTCCTTCGGGTTCACGAAATGCGTCATGCCGAACTTCTCGGCGAGGGGCTTCCGGGCCGGGTTCAGGTCCACGCCGATGATCTTGTCGGCGCCGACCAGGCGCGCGCCCTGGATCACGTTGAGGCCGATGCCGCCCAGGCCGAACACGACCACGTTGGCGCCCGGCTCCACCTTCGCGGTGTTGATGACCGCGCCGATGCCGGTGGTGACGCCGCAGCCGATGTAGCAGACCTTGTCGAAGGGCGCGTCCTCGCGGATCTTCGCCACGGCGATCTCGGGCAGGACGGTGAAGTTGGAGAACGTCGAGCAGCCCATGTAGTGGTAGACGGGCTCGCCGGCCAGCGAGAAACGGCTCTTGCCGTCGGGCATCACGCCCTTGCCCTGCGTGGCGCGGATGGCCGTGCAGAGATTCGTCTTCCTCGACAGGCACGACTTGCACTGCCGGCATTCCGGCGTGTAGAGCGGGATCACGTGGTCGCCCTTCTTCAGGCTCGTGACGCCCGGGCCCACGTCGACCACGATGCCCGCGCCCTCGTGGCCCAGGATGGCCGGGAAGATGCCCTCCGGGTCGGCCCCGGAGCGCGTGAACTCGTCGGTGTGGCACAGGCCGGTGGCCTTGATCTCCACCAGCACCTCGCCCGGGCCGGGGCCCGCGAGGTCGACCGTCTCGATGGATAGGGGCTCTCCGGCCTTGAAGGCCACCGCGGCGCGCGTCTTCATGCGTGTTCCTTGCGTATGAGGGGAATGAATGGAATGTCAGGCGATGGCGAGTCCGTCTTCGAACCCGGGTCGGCCCTGGGTCACACGGTACAGGGTCGGGATGAACGGCAGGGTGACAGGCCGATGGCGACGGATCGCGCCGGCCTCAGGTGGCCTGGCCGGCTCCGCGGGGAAGGAGCGTGATGCGCTCGCGCACCTGCTTCCTGCCCGCGACCGACTCCGCGGCCACGCCCATGGCGTTCTTCTCCTCCTCGCTCTGGGCCATGCCCCAGAGGTGCACGACGCCCTCCGAAACCACGACGTTGATGTAGAGCGTACGCGCGCCCGTCGCCTTGAGGGCCGCCAGCACCGCTTCGCGCAGCGCGCGGTCGTCGGCCTGGGGAGCCGGGGGTTTCGACTGCGCCACCAGGGCCTGCAGGAGATTGGCGCGGCTCACGATGCCCACCACCTTTCCGGCGCTCATCACGGGCACGCGCTTGATGCGGTGCTTCTCGAGGAGGGCGGCGATGTCCTGGAGCGATGTCTCCTCCTCCACGGTGAGCACCTTCCGGGTCATGACGTCGCTGGCGCGCAGGCCGTGGCTCTTCAGGTACTCGCGCGCTTCGTCCTGCGGCTCGGAAAGGAGCGTGAGCCACCAGGAGGGGCGGCGCTCGGTTCCGGCCTCCGGGCGACGCATGAGGTCGCCCTCGCTCACGACGCCCAGCAAGGCCCCGGCTTCGTCCACCACCGGGGTGGCGCTGATGTGGCGCTCGAGCAGCAGCCTCGCGATGTCCGTCACCGAATCATCGGGGCCCACGGTCACCACGGGGCTGGTCATCACGTCCTTCGCTTGCATGGTGCAGTTCCTCCAGGAGGGTCAGGCGGGGCGGTCGGCTGCCGCGTCGGCCAGGATGAGGTCGCTCGCCCGCTCGGCGATCATCGCGACGGGCGCATTGGTGTTGCCGGAGACGAGGGTGGGCATGACGGAACAGTCGACGACGCGAAGGCCTGCCACGCCGATGGCGCGCAGCCTTGAATCTACCACCGCCATCGCATCGCTGCCCATGCGGCAGGTTCCGGAAGGGTGGAAAATGGTCGCGCCGTTGCCCCGGCACCAGTCGAGGATCTCGGCGTCGCTCCCGACGCCGGGCCCCGGCCGGTACTCCTCGCGCACGTAGGGCGCCACGGACGGCGTGGACGCGAGCTTTCGCGCGAACTTCACGGCCTCCACGGCGCAGCGCCGGTCTTCCTCGGCCGAGAGGTAATTGGGGATCATCGCCGGCGGCTGGAAGGGATCGGCCGACTTGATGCGCACCGTCCCGCGCGAGCCGGGCCGCAACTGGCATACGCTCAGCGTGAATCCGGAGAAGGGATGCGGCTTCGCGCCGGCGACGTCCGCCGAGAGCGTGGCGATGTGGAACTGGATGTCCGGCCGCGTCGACTCCGGCAGCACGCGCGTGAAGAGGCCGCCCTGGTTGATGCCGATCGCGAGCGGGCCCTCGCGCAGGAACAGCCACTGCAGGCCGATCTTCGCCGACCGCCACCACGAGGCGAGGTCGTCGTTGGTGGTGATGGCCTTCGTGCACTTGAAGACGAGGCGCAGCTGCAGGTGGTCCTGGAGGTTCGCCCCCACGCCGGGGCGGTCGGCCACCACCGCGATGCCGTGCTCGCGAAGCAGCGGTGCCGGACCCACACCCGAGAGCTGCAGCAATTGCGGGCTCTGGAGCGCACCCGCGGCAAGGATCACCTCGCGCGCGGCGAGCGCCACCTTCGCGCGGCCGCCCTGCCGGTACTCGACGCCGGTGGCCCGCGTTCCCTCGAAGAGGACGCGGGTGGCGTGGGCGCCGGTCTCCACGCGCAGGTTGGGCCTGCCCCGGGCGGGTTTCAGGTAGGCCACCGCCGTGCTCGAGCGCCAGCCCTTGCGGGTGAAGAGCTGGTAGTAGCCCACGCCTTCCTGGCGCTCGCCGTTGAAGTCGTCGTTGCGCGGCACGCCGAGGGAGCCGGCCCCGGCGATGAGGGCCTCGACGAGCTCGTGCCGGCCGCGGATGTCGGAACACGAAATCGGCCCGTCGGCTCCGTGCAGGTCGGAGGCGCCGCGCGAATTCGACTCGAGCTTGCGGAAGTAGGGCAGCACCTCCTTCCACGCCCAGCCGGCGTTGCCGAGCGCCGCCCAGTGGTCGTAGTCCTCGTGCTGCCCGCGGATGTAGATCAGCCCGTTGATCGACGAGGATCCGCCCAGGCAGCGCCCGCGCGGCCAGTAGATTCGCCGGCCGTTCATCCCCGGGTCGGGCTCCGTCTCGAAGCGCCAGTTGTACTCGGGGTGGAACATCGTCTTGCCGTACCCGATGGGGATGTGGATCCAGAGGTAATTGTCCCGGGGGCCGGCCTCCAGCAGCAGCACGGAGTGCCTGCCGTTCTCGGAGAGGCGGGCCGCCAGCGCGCAGCCGGCGGTGCCCGCGCCGACGACGACGAAATCGTGGGTTGAGCTCTCGGCCATGGCGTCGGTCAGGGGCGCAGCAGGATCTTGGCCGCGGCGCTGCGGCCGTGGTGGAGGTCGTCGAAGGCGCGTGCGCCGTCGGCGAGCGGCCTGTCTTCCACCCAGGCGAGGTCGCCGAAGGCCCCTTCGTGCAGGGCGCGCGCGGCGGCGCGCAGGTCGGCCGTGGAGTAGGTGTAGGCCCCGATGAGCGTCACCTCCGCCAGCGTGAGCTTCCTCATGTCGATCTCGGAGGCCCAGTCCTGAAGCCCGATGTGCAGCACCACGCCGCCGGGCTTCACCGCGGCCATCGCGGCCTTGCGCGTGGGTGCCGCGCCCACGGCGTCGATGACGAGGTCGATCGAGCCCTCGCCCGGGCCGCCACCGGCCAGCGGGTCGAAGGCATCGACCGCCGCCGCTCGCTTCGCCGCATCGCGCCGCAGCGGGTTGGTTTCCGCCAGGTGGATCCGGCGAGCGCCCCAGGTGCGCAACAGCAGCGCGGCGAGAAGCCCGATGGCGCCCCCGCCGATCACCAGCACGGTGCACTCGGGCACGGGGCGGGCCAGCGCCCGCGAGGCGAGCGTGACGGCGTGCAATGCGGTGGCGGCCGGCTCCGTGAGCGCGGCGGCGCGCACGTCCATGCCTTCGGGAAGGTCGATCACGGCGCTGGCCGCCGTGACCACGCGCTCGGCGAATCCGCCCGGGCGCTGCATGCCGATCATCGTGCGGTTGGCGCAGAGGTTGTCGCGGCCCTGCACGCAATAGTCGCAGTGCCCGCAGGCGATGATGGGGTTCACCGTGACGCGCCGGCCCTTGCCCGGGCCCTCGAGGATCTCGCCGGCGAGTTCGTGGCCGAGGATGAGGGGCGGCACGCGGCGCGGGTCGTGGCCATGAAAGGCGTGCATGTCGGATCCGCAGATGCCGACCGCGTCGACGCGGATGAGGACTTCCCCGGGGGCCGCGGCCGGGTCCGGCTCGTCGCGGTGCACGACCTGGTTGGGAGCGGTGTAGACGAGCGCTTTCATGGGTTCACCCCGCGGAGAAGCCGCCGTCGACGAAGATCGTCTGGCCGGTCACGTAATCGGAAGCGCGGCTGGCGAGGTAGACCGCCGTGCCGCGAAGGTCGCGAAGCTCGCCGTTGCGCTTCGCGAAGGTGGACTGCGCCATTCTCTCCCAGCGGGCGGGGTCTTTCACCACGGGCGCGGTGAGTTCCGTGGGAAAGAACCCCGGCGCGATGGCGTTGGCGGTGACGCCGTCCTTCGAGAGCGCCTCGGCCAGCGCGCGCGTGAGCTGCATGACGCCGCCCTTCGAAGCGCCGTACGGAGCGCTCATGGGAAAGGCGCGCACCGACTGGAGCGAGGCGATGTTGATGATGCGCCCCCAGCCGCGCGCGACCATCGCCGGGGCGAGGGCCTGGGCGAGGAAGAAGGGAGCGGAAAGATTGATCGCGACGGTCGTGTCCCAGGCGTCGTCGTCGATCTCCCGAAGCGACCCGCGCCGGTTAACGCCCGCCGCGTTCACGAGGATGTCGGGGTCGCCGAAGCTATCGCCGGCCCGCGCGGCGGCGGCGCGCAGGCAGGCGCGGTCGGAGAGGTCCGCGGCGAGCGTCACGGCCCGGCCGCCCTCGGCCTCGACTTGCGCGCGCGCATCCTCCAGTTCCCGCTCGCGCCGGGCCACCAGCACGACCGAAGCGCCGGCCTCGGAGAGCGCTCGCGCGATCTCGCGTCCGATGCCCGAACTCGCGCCCGTGACGAGCGCCACGCGGCCGGCGAGATCGAAGGCGGAAGGCGCGGTCATCAGGCCTGTACCGGAGCGCCGAGCTCGAAGCGCTCCTCGGGGAAATACTTGGCCAGGCGATCGTCGGCGGTGCGCGCGTGCGCTTCCATCCCCTCGAGCCGGGAGATCCGGGCGGTGACCTGCGCGATCTCGTGGCTCGCCGCGCGCGTCATGCGCTGCCAGGTGACCGTCTTGATGAACTTGTGGACCGAGAGCCCGCCCGAATAGCGGGCCGCGCCGCGGGTCGGCAGCACGTGATTCGGGCCCGAGGCCTTGTCCCCGAAGGCGACCGTCGTCTCCTCGCCGAGGAAGAGCGAGCCGTAGCAGGTGAGCCGCCCGAGCCACCAGTCGAGGTCGGCGGCGTGCACCTCGAGGTGCTCGCAGGCGTAGCGATCGGAGACCTGCGCCACCTCCTCGCGGGAGTCGCAGACGATCACCTCGCCGTAGTCGCGCCAGGCGGCGCCGGCGGCGTCGCGGGCGGTGGCGGGGAGCGCTTCGACGAGCAGCGGCACGCGGCGCATCACGTCCTCGGCCAGCGCCTTCGACGTGGTGAACAGCCACGCCGGCGACTCGTGCCCGTGCTCGGCCTGGCCCACGAGGTCCGAAGCCACGATGGCCGGGTCGGAGGTCTCGTCGGCGATCACCGCCACTTCCGACGGGCCGGCGAACACGTCGATGCCCACCTTGCCGAAGAGCGTGCGCTTGGCCTCGGCCACGAACTTGTTGCCCGGCCCCACGATGATGTCGGCGGGCCTGCCGGTGAAGAGCCCGTAGGCGAGCGTGGCGATGGCCTGCACGCCGCCGAGCGTCATGATGACGTCGGCGCCCGCGACCTGCATCGCGTAGAGGACTTGCGGATGGATGCCCTCGCCCCGGAAGGGCGTCGAGCAGGCGATCACCGTGGGCACGCCCGCGGCCTTGGCGGTGGCGATGGCCATGTAGGCCGACGCGATGTGCGCGTAGCGGCCCGTGGGCACGTAGCAGCCGGCCACGTTCACGGGGATGAGGCGCTGGCCGGCCTGGAGCCCGGGGCGCACCTCGATCGAGAATTCGCGCATCGACTCCCGCTGGGCCTCGGCGAAGCGGCGGACCTGCCCGGCGGCGAACTCGATGTCGCGCTTCACGGATGGCTCGATGCCGGCCGTGCGCCGCTCGATGTCGGCCGGCGTGAGGACGATCTCGCCCGTCCACTTGTCGAGCTTCTGCGCGTACTCGCGGACGGCCGTTTCGCCGCGGCGCTCGATCTCGCCCAGCATTTCCTCGACCACCCTGCGCGCGTTGCCGCCTTCGGTGTCGGGCGTCTTGGCCGCCTTCTTCAGGTAATGGATCGCCATGTCGTCATTTCCCGTAGATGTAGGTCGGAAGCCACAGCGCGATCTGGGGGAACACGATGATGAGGATGAGCCCCAGGAGCTGCAGCCCCATGAACTGGAGCATGCCCTTGTAGATGTCGCCGAGCTCCCACTGCGGCACCACGCCCTTCAGGAAGTAGGCCGACATCGCCACCGGTGGCGAGAGCCACGCCGTCTGCAGGTTCACCGCGACGAGGATCCCGAACCACGCCTTGTCGAAGCCCAGCTTGTCCACGAGCGGCAGCAGGAAGGGAACGACGATCAGCACGATCGGCACCCACTCGAGCGGCCAGCCGAGCAGGAAGATGAGCGCCATGATGATGAACAGCATCACGTACGGGTTGAGGTCCAGCCCGAGGAGCAGCTCCGTGAGCATGCTCGGCGTGCCCAGGCGCGCGAACACCGCCCCGAAGAAGTTGGACGCCGCCACGAGGAAGAGGATCAGCACGGAGATCTCGAGCGTGCGGATGAGCGAATCCTTGAGGTTGGCGCGGGTGAGCCGCCCGTACGCGGCGGTGAGGGCGAGCGAGCCCAGGGCGCCGCAGGCCGCCCCCTCGGTGGGCGTGGCGAGGCCGAAGACGATGCTGCCCAGGGCCGCGAGCACCAGCGCCGCGGGCGGCACCAGGCCCTGGAAGAACTGCACCCACACCTCGCGCATGTTGGCCGGATGCTCCTCGATCGGCAGGGCGGGCCCGAGCGCCGGGTTGATCATGCAGCGGATCATCGCGTAGCCGGTGAAGAGCAGGGCCAGCATGACGCCGGGGACGATGGCCGCCGCGAAGAGCGTGGTGACGGGAACCTCGAGCACGGGCCCCATCACCACCAGCATGATCGAGGGCGGGATGAGGATGCCCAGCGTGCCGCCCGCGGCGATGAGGCCGGCGGAAAGCTTCACGTCGTAGCCCGAGCGGGTCATGGACTTGCCGGCCATGATCCCGAGGATGGTGACGGAGGCGCCCACGATGCCGGTGGCGGCGGCGAAGATCGTGGCCACGAACATCACCGCGAGGTAGAGCGAGCCACGCACGCGCGCGAGCATCTTCTGCACCGCGTCGAAGAGGCGCTCCATGAGGTTCGCCTGCTCCATCATGATGCCCATGAAGACGAAGAGCGGAACCGCCGCGAGGGTCTGCTCCATCATCGAGGCGTTGAACTGCAGCGTCATGAGGTAGAAGACGAGCTCGCCGAAGCCCCAGTAGCCGAACACGAGACCCAGGAAGATCAGCGTGAAGGAGATCGGGAAGCCCACGAAGATGCCGGCCAGCATCGCCCCGATCATGAGGAAGCCGATCATCTCCGGGCTCATTGCGGCCACCTCCCGGCGCGCGCGGCGTGGATGCTCTTCAGCAATTCCGAGACGCCCTGGATCAGCAGGAAGGCGATGCCGAAGGGCAGGCAGGAGCGCACGGGCCCCAGAAGCGGCATCCACGCGGTGTCCATGCCGCGCTCGCCGCGCTCGATCGAGGTCCACGCCCACTTGGAGGCGACCCACAGGAAGACGAGCATGGCCGGGAAGTAGAAGACGAGATAGAGCGCGGTGTCCACGCGGCCCTGCGTCCTCACCGACCATTTGCGATACAGGAAGTCGGAGCGGATGTGCACGCCCTTGGAGAGCGCGTAGCCGGCGCCGAGCACGAAGAAGGAGCCGTAGATCATGCGGCTCAGGTCGTAAGCCCAGACGGTGGGCGCGGCGAAGGCGTAGCGCGCGACGACCTCGTAGACCATGGCGAGCATGAGCGGGATCGAGAGCCAGCTCACCAGGTGGCCGATCCACTGGCTGAAGGTGTCGATCACGACGATCGTGCGGTGCATCCACGGCGGCATGTCGTCCGGCAGGCCGACGCTCACGTCGGCGCGGCGTCCGGCGATCATCTCGTCGGCGAGTTCGGGTGTGTCGGCCATTTCCTGCGTGCCTCCTGGTTTTTTCGTCGCCTGCGCGGGCGCACGACTCCCGGCGGCGCGCGGAGGTGCCGCCGGGGTCGGTCGGGTCGGGGCTCTGGAGCTGCCGCGGGCGGTTCGCGCCCGCGGCCGCGAGTCGCGCTACTTCTTGTTCTTCTTCGCCAGTTCCTCGGCGTAGGCCGTACCCAGGCTCGCGTTGGTGCGCTGGGCCTGAGCCCAGAAGGGGATGGCCGTCTCGGCGAATGCCTTCTGGCTGTCCCACACCTTCTTGAAGAAGGGGTTGGCCGCCGCGTTCTTCTCGAAGTTCTTCATCGCGGCCGCGGAGTACTCCTTGAAGTATTCCGGCGGCGTGTCGTGCAGGATCACGCCGTGCTTCTCGGTGAGTTCCTTGAGCGCCTTGCCGTTCTCGCTGATGCGGTAGGCGAAGGCCTTCGTGAGGGCGGCGTTGGCCGAGACCTCGATCGCCTTCTGCTGGCCGGGGGTGAGCTTCTTCCAAACGTCGCCGTTCAGGTAGAGGTCGGCGTTCACGACCACCTGGTGCAGGCCCTGCAGGTAGTAGTGCTTGAGCACCTTCTGGAAGCCGAAGGTCATGTCCGGCTTCGGGCAGCACCATTCGGCCGCGTCGATCACGCCTTTCTCGAGGCCGGGCAGGATGTCGCCGCCGCCCATGGCCACGGAGGCCACGCCGATGTCGTTGTAGATCTGGCCGGGAATGCCGGGGGGCGTGCGGAAGCGGAGCTTGCGGAATTCCGCCATGTTGGCGATGGGCTTCTTGAACCAGCCCAGGGCCTCGGGGCCCACCGGCTGCAGGATGAAGCCCTTCACGTTGACCTTCATCTCCTTCCAGAGCTGGTCGTAGAGCGTCTGCCCGCCGCCGTAGAGGTACCAGGAGAGCCAGGCGAAGTTGTCCATGCCCACGCCGGAGCCCGCCGCCGGCGAGCCGAAGAGGGCCGCGGCCGGGTGCTTGCCGGACCAGTAGTGCGTCCACGCGAAGCCGCCTTCGATGATGCCCTTGTCCACGGCGTCGAGCGTGTCGTTCACCGCCACCACCGCGCCTGCCGGCAGGATCTCGAAGGTCACGGAGTTGTTGGTGAGCGCGGCGACGTCCGCCGCGAAGTCCTTGAGCATCGTCACCTCGTCGGCGGAGGTGGGGATCACGGACTGCACGCGGATCTTCACCGGCTTCGCCGGCGCCTGCGCCTGCGTGAGGGCGGGCGCGAGCGCCAGGGCCGCGGCGGCGACGGCCGCGCGGGCGAGGTTCCATCGGGATTGGGCCATCGGGTGCTCCTCCTTGTTGGGCGGCCGCTGGCTACCGGCTCGCCGGTGTTTTCTCGGGATCGCCGCGGGCGGCGCTCAAGCGCCCCGGGGCTTCCCGCCCGGTTGGAAATGAAAGCGCTTGCACGCAGGGTATTCAGGTGTCGATCCAGCGTCAATGTGCACCGCAACATCGGGGGTATCGCAAGCGCTTTCAGAGCGGTGGTAGAGTCCTTCCATGCCGCGAACCTTGCCCAATCCCCGTCTCGCCGACGTGGCGCGCTCGGCGGGCGTCTCGCTCGCCACGGCCTCGCGCGCCCTCTCCGAGCCGGGCATGGTCCGCGACGACACGCGCAGGCGCGTCGAGCAGGCCGCGGCCATGCTGGGCTACGTGCCGCACGGCGCGGCGCGTGCGCTGGCGACGAGCCGCACGCGCACCATCGGCGCGGTGTTTCCGCCCGTGGACAACCCCATCTTCGCGGGCGCCACCCACGCCCTGGCCCAGGAACTCGCCGCAGCCGGCTACACGCTGCTCCTCGCGAGCTACGATTACGACCTGGACGACGAGCTGGCCGCCACGCGCGCGCTCGTCGCTCGGGGCGCCGACGGCATGGTGCTGGTCGGCCTGGATCACCGGCCCGATACGCTCGCCGTCCTCAAGCGCGCGGGCGTGCCCTGGGAGATCACCTGGTCGCTCGACGAGTCGGGCAATCACCACTGCATCGGATTCTCGCACCGCCGCGCGTCGAACCGCGTCACGCAGCACCTGCTCGACCTGGGGCATCGCGAGATCGCCGTGATCGCCGGCGAGACCAGGCGCAACGACCGGGCGCGGGAGCGACTGGCGGGGGTGCGCGATGCGCTCGCGGCCCGGGGGCTGAAGCTGCCCGCCCGGCGCGTCGTCGAGGTGCCATTCTCGGTGGCCAACGGTCGCTCGGGGCTCGCGATGCTCCTCGAGCGCGCTCCCGGCTTCACGGCCGTGATCGGCGGCAACGACCCGCTCGCCATCGGGGCGCTCTTCGAGTGCCGCGATCGCGGCATCGAGGTCCCGCGCGACCTGTCGATCACCGGGTTCGACGACATCGAACTGGCATGCGAGCTCTCGCCGGGGCTCACGACCGTTCGCGTGCCCTCCGCCGAGATCGGCCAGGAGGCGGCGCGGCGGCTGCTTTCCCGCCTGGCAGGCGACAGCGTGCCGCGCGTGAAGGAAATGCCCGCCCCGCTCATCGTCCGGGGAACGACCGGGCCACCGCCGAAGCGCTAGGGTACCGGCCTCAGACGAACGCCTTGTACTTCGCCAGATGCCGCACCGGCTTGGAAAGCGCGTCGCGGCGGAACGGGTCGCCCAGCTCCTTCGTGACCATCATCTCGATCACCGTGGTCTTGCCCTCGGCCTGCCGCTTCACGGATTCCGCGAGCGCCGCGCCGACGTCGCCCACCTTGTCGACGACCACGCCCTCGCAGCCGAAGCTTTTCGCCACCGCCGACCAGCTCGGGTTCACGAGCTCCACGCCCTGGTAGCGGCGCGAGTAGAAGTCCACGTGGTTCTTCTTTTCCGCTCCCCACTGGCCGTTGTTGAAGACCACCACCGTCACGCCGATCTTCTCGCGCGCGCAGGTGAGCAGTTCATTGAGCGAGATGCCCCACGCGCCATCGCCCACGTAGGCGATGGCGGGGCGATCCGGGCGGGCGACCTTCGCGCCGCAGGCCACCGGGAAGGCGTAGCCGCAGTTGCCGAAGCTCATGGCCGCGAGCATCGAGCGCGGCTCGTCGAAGCGCAGGTAGGAGTTGGACACCGAGCAGATGTTGCCGATGTCGGTGGAGATCATCGCGCCCTTGGGCATCGCGCGCTCGAGCGCCCGCAGCATCTGGCGCGGATGCATGGCCGGGCTGCCGGAGGCGATCTCGACGGAATAGGGATCCGTCTCGTGCGTCCAGACGTCGAGCTCCTTCTCCCACGCGGCCTTCTCCGCCTTGATGGCGGCATCGCGCTCGGCCTTGTTGGCGTGGCAGGCGAGCGACCGGCCCGAAAGCCGGGCCGCGAGCGCGGAAGCGGCCGCCTTCGCGTCGCCGCAGATGCCCACGGAGATGGGCTTCACCAGCCCCAGCATCTTCGCGTCGGCGTCCACCTGGATGATCTTCGCGTCCTTCGGCCAGTATTCCATGCCGTACTGCGGCAGCGTGCCGAACGGACCCAGGCGCGTGCCCAGCGCCAGCACCACGTCGGCCTTCGCGATGAGCTTCATCGCCGCCTTCGAACCCTGGTAGCCCAGCGGCCCGACCCACAGCGGGTGCGAGGCGGGGAATGCGTCGTTGTGCAGGTAGCTCACGGCCACCGGCGCGTGCAGCAGCTCCGCCAGCTGGGTGGCCGCAGCCGTGCCCTCGCCCATGACGACGCCGCCGCCGGAGAGGATGACCGGAAACTTCGCCGCGGCCAGCAGCTTCGCCGCCTCGTCCAGCGCGCCTTCATCGCCGGCGCCCAGGCCGATGCGGATGGGCTTCGGGATCTCGCACTCGATGTCGCCGTAGAAGTAGTCGCGGGGGATGTTGAGCTGCGTGGGGCCCATGTCGAGCATCGCGCGGTCGAAGCAGCGCGCGGTGATCTCGGCCATGCGCTTCGGGTTCATCACGTGCCCCTGGTACTTGGTGATCTTCGAGAAGATCGGCAGCTGCTCCGTCTCCTGGAAGCCGCCCAGGCCCATGGTCATGGAGCCCGTCTCCGGGGTGATGAGGACCACCGGCGAGTGCGCCCAGAAGGCGGCCGCGGCGCCGGTGACGAAGTTGGTGATGCCCGGGCCGTTCTGCCCGATGCACACGCCGTGGCGGCCGGAGACGCGCGAGTACCCGTCGGCCATGTGCACCGCGCCCTGTTCGTGGGCCACGGGGATGAAGCGGATGCCGGCGGCGGGAAAGATATCGAGGGCGTCCATGTAGGCCGAGCCCACGATGCCGAAGACGTCGGTCACGCCCTGGGCGACCAGCGTTTCGATGAAGGCCTCCGAGGGCGTCATGCGCTGCCGGCCTTGGACGACGTTGCGGTCGGCCTGGGTCATGTCGTTCATGGGGACTCCTCCTGGCTGGTTTTGTTCAATGAAATGAAAAGGCTCGAAAGGCTGAACAATAGGCCATGAATCCAGCCATTGCAAGCTGACGTTCCGGCTTACGAAACCTCTTGATTGCAAGGCCGGAACGATGGGCGTAGGCTTCCGGCATGGCTTCCATCCTCGAAGAGCGCCCCGAACGGGCCCCGCGCGAAGGGGCGCAGGAAAACTCCTCCACGCTCAAGGCCCTGGCCGTGCTCGAGGCCCTGGTGCGCTCGCCGCGGCCGCCCACGCTCACCCAGCTCATGCAGGCCACGGGCCTGCCCAAGCCTTCCCTCTACCGCACGTTGGCCCTCTTCGAGGAAGCGGGGTACGTGCAGCGCGAGCCCGCCGGTCGCGCCTACGCCGTCGGTCCCCGCCTGGAGGGGCTGGGGATCGCGATCCTCGCCAACGATTCCGTCGCGACGCTGCGCCGCGCGATCCTGCGCCAGCTCGTCGAGGACGTGGGCGAGACCTGCAACCTGGCGATGCTGAGGAAGGGCGAGGTGGTCTATCTCGACCGCGTGGAGGCCGACTGGCCCCTGCGCCTGCACCTGCCCGTGGGCAGCGCCGTGCCGCCGCACTGCAGCGCGAGCGGCAAGCTCCTCCTCGCCTCGCTCCCGGCTGGCGAGCGCGAGGCGCTGGTCGCGCAGATGCCGCTGCCGCGCTTCACGCACCGCACGATCACCGACCGCGCCTTGCTCGCGCGCGAGCTCGATCGCGTCAACGATGCCGGCTACGCGGTGGACGACGAGGAATACGTGCTGGGCGTCGCGTGCGTGGCCGTTCCCGTGCGGCTCGCCGAAGGCCAGGCCATCGCGGCCGTGGCGGTGCACGCGGCGACGGCGCGCCTGCCGCTCCAGCGCGCGATCGAGCTCGCCCCGCGGCTGCACGAGGCGGCGCGGCGCCTGGCCGCCACCTTCGAATGACCCCCGTGGCAAGGGCCATTGGATCCCCTCCCGCCTGAGGTGCTGGCGATCGCCGCCGGGGTGGCGATCGCCGCCGGCGTGATCCGCGGCATCACCGGTTTCGGCGGCGCGATGGTGACGACCCCCACGCTTGCCTTCCTGCTGGGCCCGCTCGCCGCGGTGCCCGTGGCGCTCCTGCTCGAATGCCTTGCCGCCATCCCGATGCTCCTGCAGACCCGGGCGCAGGTGCGCTGGCGTGTCATCGGCCCGATCGTCCTGGCGAGCCTTTTCACCCTCCCCCTGGGCACCTGGGTCCTCGTGTCGCTGGATCCGGTCACGATGCGCCGGGTCATCGCGGCGAGCGTCGTCTTCTTCTCGCTCGTGCTCCTCGCGGGCTGGCGCCACCGCCGCGAGCCGCGCTTCGCCGACTCCCTCGGCGTCGGGGCGCTGTGTGGTGCGCTGCTGGGTGCCACGGGCATGGGCGGGCCGCCGGCCATCCTCTATCTCCTTGCCGGGCCCGGCCGGATCGAGGTCGCGCGCGCGAACCTCACCTGGTTCATGGGCGCCATCGCGGCCGCCGGACTCGCCGGACTCGCCGTCGCCGGCGCGCTCTCGCCCGGCCCGTTCGTCCTCGCCGCGCTGCTCGCGCCCGGCTATTTCGCCGGCATGGCCGTGGGCACGCGCCTCTTCGCACGATTCGACGACCGGGGCTTCCGGCGCTTCACGCTCGTTTTCCTCACGGCCGTCTCGCTCGCGATCCTCCTCGCGTGAGTCAGCCTCCTGCCGCCGCGAAGGTTTTCGCGATGCGCCCGGCGGCGACCACGAGGCGCGGCACGTGGCCCATGAGGGCGTCGATGGTCGCCCGGCCCGCGGGCGCCTGCAGGGCCACCGCGGCGCAGGCCCGGCGGCGGTCGAGCATCACCGGCACGGCGATGCCGTACATGCCCACCAGGTGCTCCTCGCGGTTGATGCCGACGCGACGGCTGCGCGTGGCATCGAGGTCGCGTTCGAGCGCTCGCCGGTCGACGAGGGTGTTTTCGGTGTACCCGCGCAGCGTGATCTGCTCGAGCAGGCGCTTTCGCTGGGCGAGGGGCAGGAGCGAGAGCAGGATCTTGCCGCTCGCCGAGGCGTGCAGCGGCACGTGCGAGCCGGGGGCGAGGAGCATCCGCAGGGGCCAGGAGGTCTCGACGCGGTCGAGGTACACGATGTCCGTGCCCGCGAGCGCGGCGAGGTTGCAGGTCTCGCCGATCTCGGCGACGAGGGCGGCGAGGATGGCGTGGCGCTCGGCGCGCGCCGGCCCGTTCATGAGCGCCGCCTGGGCGAAGCGCTCGACCCGCGCGGCGAGTTGCACGCGCCTCGTGCCGGGCTCCTTCACCACCAGGCCGGCGAGCTGCAGCTGCCCCACGAGCCGGTGCACCGTCTGCTTGGGCAGGCCGACCGCCTCGACGACCGTGGCGAGGGCGCAGCCGTCGCGGTGCTGCGCCACGACCTCGAGCACGCGGAAGGCGCGCACGGCCGCGGCGTTCGACTGGTTGCTCTCCATGGCGTCGGTCCCCTGGCGCGGAAATCGAGGAAAACGGGACTTTTGTGCACCGCAATCTGCACCATAGTCTACGCCTCAGCCAAGAACGCGGGCGGCAAGACCCGCGGAACCCGAGCCGCCCGACAACCGGAGGAGAATCCCATGGACGACCGCAACCCGAACGCGTTTCGCCGATCGCTGCTCATCGCCGGCTCCACCCTTGCGCTCGCGCCGCGCCTGGCGCTCGCGCAGTCCAGGTACCCCTCGCGTCCCGTGGATTTCGTCGTGCCGTGGGGACCGGGCGGCGGGGCCGACCAGCTCGCGCGCCGCCTCGGCACGCTCATCGAGAAGGACCTGGGCACTTCCCTGCCGATCCTCAACATCGCGGGGGCCACCGGCAACACGGGCATGGCGAAGCTCCTTTCGGCCCCGCCGGACGGGCACACCATGGCGGTCTTCATCGCCGACACGCTGGGCACGCTGGCCGGTGGCAAGGGCCGCTACAAGCTCTCGGACCTGGCGCCCCTGGGCATCATGATCCGCCAGCCCAGCGGCCTTTTCGTCAAGGCCGACGCCAAGTGGAAGACCTTCGACGAGCTGCTCGCGGACGCGAAGAAGGGCGAGATCAAGGTGGGCATCACCGGATTCGGCGGCCCGGACGAGATGCACGTGGTGAAATTCAACGAGCAAGGCGCGAAGTTCCGGCCGGTGCCCTTCGCCAAGCCCGGTGAGCGCTACGCCTCGGTGCTGGGCGGGCACGCCGACGTGGTCATCGAGCAGGCGGGCGACGTGCGCTCCTTCCTCGACTCGAAGCAGATGCGGCCCATCGTCTTCTTCGCCGACCAGCCGCAGGTGGGCTACGAGGGCATAGCGCTCGCGAAGAAGTACGGCGTCGCGCTCGCCATCAGCCAGTTCCGCGCCATCGTCATGCGCGCCGGCACGGACCCGAAGCAGGTCGCGACGATGGCGGCGGCCATGGACAAGGCGGCGCAGTCGGCGGAATTCAAGAAGTACCTCGCCGACGAGCTGGCCTTCGCCGACAGCTACATTCCGGCAGCCAAGGCGGGCCCGTTCCTCGTCGAGCAGCTCGCCCTCATCGACGCCAACATGCCGAAGAGCTGAGCGGGCGCTTTCCGATGCCCAGGACGCTCCGGCTCGTGCTGCCGCACGGGCTCCTTCTCGTCGCGACCTTGCTGCTGTATGGGGCCGCGACGGGCATCCAGGCGAACACCGGCGCCGGCCGGATCGGCCCGGACGCCTGGCCCAAGGCGATCATCGTCGCCATGGGCCTGCTGTGCGCGTGGGAGATCGCGCGGCGCCTGGCCGTGCGCCCGCGCGGCGGCGGCGCGAAGACGGCCGACGCCTCGCCGGAGCCGCCCGCGATGCAGGTGGGCAAGCTCGCCGCCGGCGTCGGGCTCGTGCTCTCCTACGTCCTCACGGTTCCCTGGCTCGGCTTCTTCGTCGCCACGGCGGCGTTCCTCGCGGCCTTCCCGTGGTTCGGAGGCCTGCGCCGCCCGCTGCTCACGGGCGCGCTCGGCATCGCCGGAAGCCTCGCGCTGGTGGTCGTCTTCATGCGCGTGGCGTACATCTCGCTTCCGCTGGGCGAGGGGCCGTTCCGGGCGCTGTCGCTCGCGCTCCTCGCCGCCATCGGCGTTTCCTGACGGGGTCGCGTGGAGATCCTCACCCACCTCGCCGGCGGCTTCGTCCACCTCTTCACGCCGCTGAACCTCCTCGTGCTGTCGGTGGGGTTGGTGCTCGGCATGCTGGTGGCGGTGCTGCCCGGCCTCACCCTGGTGATGGGCGTGGTGCTGGCGCTCCCCTTCACCTACAAGATGGGCGTGGCGCCGGCGCTGATCCTGCTCACCGCGATGTACGTCTCGGGGACCTATGGCGGGGCCATCACCGCGATCCTCTTCCGCATCCCGGGCGAGCCCATGGACGTGCCGCTCATCTGGGACGGCTACGAGATGGCGAGGAAGGGGGATGCGGCGCTCGCGCTCGGATGGTCCCTCGTGGCCGCCCTCGTGGGCGGCCTCGTGTCGGCGGTCGTGATGGTGCTGCTCGCCAAGCCCGTGGCGCAAGTCGCGCTCGCCTTCTCGACGCCGGAATTCTTCGCGATCGTGTTCTTCGGGCTCGCGAGCGTGGTGACGCTGTCGGGCACCTCGCTCGCCAATGCGCTGATCAGCCTGTGCCTCGGCCTTCTCATCGCGACCGTGGGCGTGGACGAGGTCTACGGAGCCGACCGCTTCACCTTCGGCCAGCCCTTCCTGCAGGACGGAATCGAGTTCCTGCTGGTGATGGTGGGCGCCTACGGCATCGGCGAGGTGCTCACGCGCATGAGCACGGGATTCGCGTCGCAAGGCGGCGAGGCCGGGGCGGGCACCGCGCGCTTTCGCACGGCCTTCCCGGGCCTTTCGCAGGTCCTGGGGATGAAGGCGACTTTCGCGCGCGGCACCGCGACGGGCATCGTCGTGGGCATCGTGCCGGGCGCGGGCGCCACCGTCTCCGCCTTCGTCGCCTACGGGCTGGAGAGCCAGTACGGGAAGAACCGCGCGGCGCTGGGCACGGGCGCGCCGGAAGGGATCGTCGCGGCCAAGTCGGCGGCCACCGCCTCGGTGGGCGGGGCGCTCGTGCCCCTCCTCGCCATGGGCATCCCGGGCAGCGGCGCCACCGCGATCATCCTCGCGGCCTTCCTGCTGCATGGCATCCAGCCCGGCCCGCAGGTCTTCGTGGCCAACACCGACCTCGTCTACACCGTCTTCGCGACGGTGTTCGCCGGCGTGATCGGCATGTGCATCCTCGGCTACTTCGCGATCCGGCCGCTGTGCAAGGTGCTCGAGGCGCCCGAGGCCATCGTCTCCGCGTTCGTGGTGGTGTTCTGCTTCGTGGGCGCGTTCGCCGCAAGGAACAACCTCTCCGACCTCAACGTGATCGCGGCCTTCGGCGTGCTGGGCTTCCTTTTCGAGCGCTACGGTTTTCCGATAGCGCCGCTGGTGCTCGGCACGATCCTGGGGCCGTTGGCGGAAACCAACTTCATGACCACCATGGTGAGCTTCGACAACGACTGGACCGTCTTCTTCACGCGCCCGATCAGCGGCGGCATCCTCGCGCTCGCCGCGGTGGGCCTCGCCTGGCCCCTCGTGAAGGCTGCCCTCAAGCGCCTGCGCGCTGCCCGGAGTGCCCATGCCCAGCCCGGCTGAAACGGTGCGCGGCCCGGCATTCGAGGCGGTGGCCGCGCAGGTGGCGCGCGCCCGCGCGGCGCAGGCCATCGCGGATGGCTACGACCAGGCGCGGGTGGACGAGCTGGTCGCGGCCGCCGGCTGGGCGATCCTGGAGCCCGCGCGCAACCGCGAGCTCGCCGAGCTCGCGGTGGCCGACACCGGCATCGGCAGCGTCGACGACAAGATCCGCAAGAACCACCGCAAGACGCTGGGGCTCCTGCGCGACCTCGCGGGCATGCGCACCGTCGGCGTCATCGCCGAAGACGCCGCGAAGGGCCTGGTGGAGATCGCGCGGCCCGTGGGCGTGGTGTGCGCCGTCACGCCCTCGACCAACCCCGCGGCCACGCCCGCCAACAAGATCATCAACGCGCTCAAGGCGAGGAACGCGGTCATCGTCGCGCCCTCGCCCAAGGGGGCGTCGACCTGCGCGCGGCTGATCGAGTTCGTGCACGCGCAGTTCGACCGCATCGGGGCCCCGCGCGACCTCGTGCAGATGCTCCCTGCGCCTGTCACGAAGGAGGCGACGACGGAGCTCATGCGCCAGTGCGACCTCGTGGTGGCCACCGGCTCGCAGGCCAACGTGCGCGCGGCCTACGCGAGCGGCACGCCGGCCTTCGGCGTGGGCGCGGGCAACGTCGCCTCGATCGTGGACGAGACGGCCGATTTGGAGGCCGCGGCCGCGAAGATCGTGCTGTCCAAGACCTTCGACCACGCGACGAGCTGTTCCTCGGAGAACAGCCTGGTGCTCGTGGAGGCCGTGGCGGACGCGATGCTCGCCACGCTGGCCCGCCACGGCTGCGTGAAGCTGGAGGCAGCGGACCGCGACCGGCTGCAGGTGGCCATGTGGCCGGACGGCAAGCTTTCGCCCGCGGTCATCGGACAGGCGGCGGGCCGGATCGCGGGGCGTGCCGGGCTCGCGGATCCCGCGGCGGCGGCGGCCCGCGTGCTCCTCGTCGACGGCGGCGGCGTCGGCCCGGATCACCCGTTCTCGGGCGAGAAGCTCTCCCCGGTGCTGGCGGTCTACCGCGTGCGCGACTTCGAGCAGGCGAAGCAGGCCGTGCGCGCGCTCTACGCGTTCCAGGGCGCCGGTCACTCCGTGTCGCTGCACAGCGCGCGCGAGGACCGCGCCCTCGACCTCGGTCTCACGCTGCCGGTCGCGCGCGTCATCCTGAACCAGGCGCACGCGATCGCCAACGGAGGCAGCTTCTCGAACGGCCTGCCCGTATCGCTTTCGATGGGGTGCGGCACCTGGGGACGCAACAACTTCTCGGACAACCTGAACGTGCGCCAATACATGAACGTGACGCGTGTCTCGCGGCCGCTTCCCGAGAGCATCCCCGCGATCGACGACCTGCTCGGCGCGTATTTCTCCCGCTGGGGGCGCTGAGGTGGGCGCTGCCGCGGAAGCCACGGTCGCGTGCCTCATCGAGGCGCAGGCCACGGCGCGGCCGCAGGCCAACTACTTCACCGCCGCCGAGACGGGGCGCGCTCGCCTTCGGCGAACTGGCCGACTCGGCCCGCCGCGTGGCCGCGCTCCTCGCGCGCGAGGGATGCCAACCGGGCGGGCACGTCTCGGTGGTCATGCCGAACGGGCTCGCCACCGTGCGCCTGCTTCTGGGCGCCATGGCGGGCGGGCGCTGCGTGAATCCGGTGAACCTGCTCTCGAGCCCGGAGCAGATGCGCTACGTCCTCGACCACGCCGACAGCCGCCTGGTCTTCGCCTCCCCCGACTGGGCGCCGCGCCTTCGCGAGTGGGCGGCCGGAATCGCGCGCGGCGTGCGCGTGATCGAAGTCGATCCCGATGCGCCCCTCCTGCCGGGCGAACGCGAGGAGGACGCAAGCGCTCCCCTGCCGCCCCCGGCGCCCGGGAGCCTCGCCTTGCTGATGTACACCTCGGGCACCACGGGCAAGCCCAAGGGCGTGATGCTCTCGCACGCGAACCTGGTGGCCAACGCCCGCGCCATCAGCGCCGAGCACGCGCTCGGGCCGGGCGACCGCGTGGCGGCCGTGCTGCCGCTCTACCACATCAATGCCTTCGTCGTGACCATGCTGGCACCCCTGGCGCACGGCGGCTCGCTGGTGATGCCCGCGCGCTTCTCCGCCACGAAGTTCTGGCCGATGGCGACCGCCGCCGGATGCACCTGGATCAACGTGGTGCCCACCATCGTGAGCTACCTGCTGGAGGGCGAGGCGCCGCCGCGCGAGTCGCTTTCCGGCATCCGCTTCTGCCGCTCGGCCTCGGCGGCGCTGCCCCCGGAGCATCACCTCGCCTTCGAGAGGAAGTTCGGCATCGGCATCATCGAGACCATGGGGCTCACCGAGACCGTGGCACCCGCGTTCTCCAACCCCCTCGATCCGGAGCGGCGCAAGGTGGGTTCGGTGGGACGCGCCTCGGGCTGCGAGGCCCGCGTCGTGGACGAGCGGGGCGCGGAACTTCCCGACGGCACGCCCGGCGAGATCGCGATCCGCGGGCCCCAGGTCACCGCCGGCTACTACAAGAATCCGGACGCCACCGAAGCGGCGTTCTTTCCGGACGGATGGCTGCGCACGGGGGACATCGGGCGACGCGACGCGGACGGCTACTTCTTCATCACCGGGCGCATCAAGGAGCTCATCATCAAGGGCGGAGAGAACATCGCGCCGCGCGAGATCGACGAGGTGCTGCTGCGCCACCCGGATGTGCTGGATGCCGCGGCCGTGGGCGTTCCGGACCGCCATTACGGGCAGGAGATAGCCGCCTGCGTCGTCCGCCGCGAGGGCGCCGCTTGCACCGCGGACGAACTGCGGGCTTTCTGCCACGAGCATCTCGGGCGCTACAAGACGCCGAAATCCATTCACTTCGTCGACGAGCTGCCTCGCGGTCCTTCCGGGAAGGTGCAGCGATTGAAGCTCCTCGACGTACTGCCCGCCGGGACCTGAGGGCGGGGCGGCCATGACGAACCATGTCCTCACCCTCAACGCCGGTTCTTCTTCCCTGAAATTCGCGCTCCACCCGTGCGGCCCGTCGCGGGAAGGGCCGCGGTTTTCCGGGATCGTCGATGGGCTGGGATCGCGCGCGCGGCTGCGCGTGCAGGCCGCCGCGGGAACGACGCTCGCCGACCGGGAACTGGCGGGCGTCGGCGGCGCCCCGGCGACCCACGACGACGCGTTGCGGGCGACGCTGCGCCTGCTTCGCGAGCACGCGCCGGACGCGCGGGTGGCCGCGGTGGGCCACCGCATCGTCCACGGCGGCGTCGAGTTCGACCAACCGGTCGCGATCGACGACGGGGTCCTCGCACGGCTCACGGACCTGGAGCCCCTGGCTCCGTTGCACCAGCCGCACAATCTCGCGGGCGTGCGCGCCGCGCGCCATGCCTTCCCGGACGTGCCGCAGGTGGCGTGCTTCGACACCGCCTTTCACCGCGCCCAGCCGGAGCGCAACCAGCGCTTCGCCCTGCCCCGCGCGCTGCACGAGGAAGGCGTGCGCCGCTACGGATTCCACGGCCTTTCCTACGAATCGATCTGCGCGCAGCTCGCGGCGCGCGGCCTGCTGGCGGGACGGGTCATCGCCGCGCACCTGGGGCATGGCGCCTCGATATGCGCCATCCGCGACGGCCGGTCGGTCGCGACCACCATGAGCTTCTCGCCTCTGGACGGCCTGCCCATGGGTACGCGCTGCGGGCGCGTGGACGCGGCCGTGGTCCTGTACCTGCTGCAGCAGCGCGGCATGGAGCCGGAGCCGATCGCGCGCCTGCTCTACCGGGAATCGGGGCTGCTGGGCCTTTCGGGGATCACCGGCGAGATGCGCGAGCTCGCCGTGTCACCGGAGCCGGCCGCGCGCGAAGCCGTCGCCTACTACGTGGAGCACGCCTGCCGGGAGCTCGCCGGCATGAGCGCGGCGCTGGACGGGGTCGACCGCATCGTCTTCACGGGTGGCGTCGGCCAGAACGCCGCGGCGATACGCGGTCGCATCGCGGAACGCCTCGGCTGGATGGGCCTCGTTCTCGATGCCGCCGCGAACGACCGGAGCGCCGAACTCGTCTCCGCGGCGGGCAGCGCCGTCAGCATCCACGTCCTTGCCACCGACGAAGAGGCGGTGATCGCGCGTCACGCGGCACGATTCGCCGGCCAAGGGGCATAGGGGCGCGCCTGCCGTTTCCAACCGGGAGAACGGGGTCAGGCGATGGCGAGGCCGTCGTTGAGCTTGAGCCACCCCTTGATGACGCGATACAGGTACCAGATGAAGAGGACGGTGAAGGGCAGCCAGTAGAGGATGGCCCCGATGATCGTGATGATGAGGATGAAGGTGAGCACCGCGCAGATCACGATCCACAGCAGCCCCCACCAGAAGGTGCGCGACAGCCAGGAGACGTGCGAGGCGAGCACGGTTCCCTGGAGGTCGCTCTTCTTGAGCATGCCGATGATGATGGCCACCACCGCGAGGAGCCACATCGTGAAGGGCGCGAGGCCGTGCAGGATGTAGAGGATGTGCACGATGCGGGTGTTGCCCTCGGGGTCGCGGGCGGGTGCGGCGTCGTTCATGTCAGTCCTCCTGTTGGGGGTCCATGTCGGGGAAGAGCACGTCGGTGAAGCCGAAGAGGCTCATGTCGTGCATGCGCATCGGGTAGAGGATGCCGTCGAGGTGGTCGCACTCGTGCTGCACCACGCGGGCGTGGAAGCCCTCGGCCACGCGGTCGATGGGCCGGCCCTTCTCGTCGAAGCCCGTGTAGCGCAGCTTCACGCAGCGGCGCACCACGCCGCGAAGGCCCGGCACCGAAAGGCAACCCTCCCAGCCGTCCTCCCCTTCCTGCGACAGGAAGGTGATGACCGGGTTCACGAGCACGGTGAAGGGCACCTCCTCGGCATCCGGATAGCGCGGGTTCTTCGCAACGCCGAAGATCACCACGCGACGGCTCACGCCGATCTGCGGCGCCGCGAGGCCCGCGCCATCCTCGGCCGCCATCGTGTCCTTCATGTCCGCGAGCAGGGCCTCGAGTTCGGGACCGAAATCCTCCACGGGCTGCGCCACCTGGGCGAGCACGGGGTGGCCCATGCGCAGGACTTCACGCACCGCCATGGCGCACCACCGCTTTCTCGACGATGCGGCGCACCCGCCCCATCGCGACGTCGACGACCTGCCCGATCTTCTCGAGCGAAATGGCCTCGCGGCTGCCCGCGCGCCCGGCCGCCGGGTTGGCGACGACCGCGAGCGCCGCGTAGGCGAGCCCCAGTTCCCGCGCGAGGGCCGCCTCCGGCATGCCGGTCATGCCCACGAGGTGGGCGCCGTCGCGGTCGAGCCGGTTCACCTCGGCGGCGGTCTCGAGACGGGGCCCCTGCACCGCCGCGTAAGTGCCGCGCGGCACGACGCTCTCGCCGGCATCCTGCGCCGCGGCGAGCAGCAGCTCCCGTGTGGGCTCGTCGTAGGGATGCGTGAAGTCCACGTGCACGACGGGCTGCTCGGCGCCCTCGAAGAAAGTGCTCTTGCGGCCCCAGGTGTAGTCGATGACCTGGTCGGGCACCGCGATGGCGCCCGCCGTGAATTCCGCCGTGATGCCGCCGACCGTGCAGACGGACAGCACGCGCTTCACGCCGCGCGAGTGCAGGGCCCAGAGATTGGCGCGGTAGTTGATCTCGTGCGGCGCGAGGGTGTGGCCGTAGCCGTGGCGCGCGAGGAAGACCACTTCCGTCTCGCCCACGTGGCCGTAGGTGAGCGGCCCGGAGGGCTCGCCGAAGGGCGTGCGCACGATCTGCTTGCGATCGATCCGCAGGGTGGCGAACTCCGTGAGGCCGGAGCCGCCCAGGATGGCGAGCATGGCTTTCAGTCCTTGAGGGCGTGGATGGCGGGCAGGTTGCGCCAGAGTCCGTAGGCGTCCATGCCGAAACCGAATACGTAGCGATCGGGGACGCTCACGCCCACGAAATCCGCCGCGATGGGCTTCTTCCGGCCGAGGGCCTTGTCGGCGAACACGGCGCAGAGCACGCGCTTCGCGCCCTGCGCGAGGAGCTTGTCGCGCACCGCCGCGAGCGTGATGCCCTCGTCGAGGATGTCGTCGAGCACGAGCACGATGCGGCCGGCCACGTTCTCGCGCGGCGCGAGGCGCCATTCGATCTCGCGTCCCGAGGTGCCGTTGGCGTAGCGCGTGACCTCGATGGCGCCGAACTCGAGCGGGAAGGCGAGTTTCGGCAGGAGCTGGCCGGTGAAGACCGCGGCCCCGCCCATGACGGCGAGGACGACGGGAAACTCGTTCCGGAGCGCGGCCGTGATCTCGACGGCCATGCGATCGACGGCGCGGGCGACGGTCTCGGCCGAATGCACGAGCTCGGCGCCCTCCAGGATGCGCTCGGCCTTTTCGCGCGTCACTTCACGCGCTTTCCGGCCTGGGTCACGCGCGCCAGGTAGTCGCGGAACTCGTCCGCCACCTCGTCGTGCTTCAGCGCGAAGTCGACGGTCGCCTCGAGGTAGCCGATCTTGGAGCCGCAGTCGTAGCGACGGCCCTCGAACTCGTAGGCGTGCACGGGCTCCTCGCGCAGCAGCCGCTCGATGGCGTCCGTCAGCTGGATCTCGCGACCGGCCCCGGGCTGGGTGCGGGCGAGCAGGTCGAAGATGCGGGGCGAGAGCACGTAGCGGCCCACGACGCCGAGGGTGGACGGCGCGTCCTGGGGCTTGGGCTTCTCGACGATGCCGGTCATGCGGGCGAGACGTCCCTTGGCGGGCTTCGTCGAGGCGATGCCGTAGGAAGCGGTGTCCTCGCGCGGCACGTCCTGGACGGCGACGAGGCTGCCCCCGTGCTTCGCCTGCAGGTCGGTCATCTGCTTGAGCACCGGCACCTTCGCGTCGATGAGGTCGTCGGCGAGGATCACGGCGAACGGCTCGTCGCCCACCAGCTGGCGCGCGCACAACACGGCGTGGCCCAGTCCCAGGGCCTCGCCCTGGCGGATGTAGACGCAGTTGATGCCGGCGGGCAGGAGACCGCGCACCTGCTTGAGGAGCTTCACCTTGCCGGCCGCGCCCAGCTCCGCCTCGAGCTCGTAGGCCTTGTCGAAGTGGTCCTCGATGGCGCGCTTGCCGCGCCCGGTGATGAAGATGAGGTCCGTGATGCCGGCGGCCACCGCCTCCTCCACCGCGTACTGGATGAGGGGCTTGTCGACGATGGGCAGCATTTCCTTGGGCGAGGCCTTCGTCGCCGGCAGGAATCGCGTGCCGAGGCCCGCGACGGGGAAGACGGCCTTGGTGACTTTTTTCTTGGGCATGTGCGCTCCGTTGTGCCGCTACGCGTCCGGCGCCGGTCGGGCGCCGCCCAGCTTCTCGAGGAAGGCCCGCTCGTCGAGCACCTCGACACCCAGCTCCCGGGCCTTGTCGAGCTTGGCGCCGGCCTCTTCGCCGGCCACCACGACATGCGTCTTCTTCGACACCGAGCCGGTGACCTTGCCACCCTCGGCCTCGATGCGCTCCTTCGCCTCGTCGCGGGACATCGCCGCCAGCGTGCCGGTGAGCACCACGATTTTACCCGCGAAGGCGCCTGCGGCCGCGCGGCGCGGTTCGCCTTCGGTCCAGTGCACGCCCGCGGCCCGCAGCATCGCGATGCCCTCGCGGTTGTGCGACTCGGCGAAGAAGCCCGCCACGGACTCGGCCACGACCGGCCCCACGTCCGGCGCCTCCTGCAGCTGCGCGGCGTCGGCCGCCATCAGGGCGTCCAGCGTGCCGAAGTGGGCCGCAAGATCCTTGGCCGTCACCTCGCCCACGTGGCGGATGCCCAGGCCAAAGACGAATCGCGCGAGCGTGGTCGCCTTGCTCTTCTCGATGGCCGCCTGCACGTTGGCCGCGGATTTCTCCGCCATGCGCTCGAGCGCCGCCAGCTTCGCGATGCCCGAGGGTGTAGAGGTCCGCCGGGGTCCGCACGAGCCCCGCGTCGACGAGCTGCTCGACGAGCTTGTCGCCCAGGCCCTCGATGTCCAGCGCGCGGCGGGAGGCGAAATGCAGCAGCGCGGCCTTCCTCTGCGCCGGGCAGACGAGCCCGCCCGAGCAGCGCGCGATGACTTCGCCTTCGAGCTTCGCGATGGCCGAGCCGCATTGCGGGCACGCGGTCGGCATCACGAACCAGTCCCCGGGCTCCCGCGGCCCGGGCCTCGCGACGCGCGCCACCTCGGGAATCACGTCGCCGGCGCGGCGCACGACCACCGTGTCGCGGCGCCAGATTTCCTTGCGGCGGATCTCGTCCTCGTTGTGGAGCGTCGCGTTCGAGACCGTGGTGCCGCCCACGAAGACGGGCGCGAGCCTCGCCACGGGCGTGATGGCCCCGGTGCGACCGACCTGCACCTCGATGTCGAGGAGTTCGGTCGTCGCCTCCTCGGCCGGGAACTTGTGCGCCACGGCCCAGCGCGGGGCGCGCGCGACGAAGCCGAGGGCCTGCTGGTCGGCGACGCGGTTCACCTTGTAGACGACGCCGTCGATGTCGAAGGGCAGCGTCGTGCGCTTCGCGCCGATTTCGGCGTAGAAATCGAGAAGCCCGCGCTCGCCGATGACGACGCGGCGATCCTTCGCGACGGGGAAGCCCAGCAACGCGAGGCGATCGAGAAGCGCCGCGTGCGTCGCGGGAGGCTCGAAGCCTTCGACGGCTCCCAGCCCATAGGCGAAGAACGAAAGCCGCCGGGCGGCCGTGAGCCTCGGGTCGAGCTGGCGCAGGCTGCCGGCCGCGGCGTTGCGCGGGTTCACGAAGGTCTTTTCGCCCGCCTCGGCCTGGCGACGGTTGAGCGACTCGAAGTCTCGACGCAGCATCAGGACCTCACCGCGCACCTCCAGGAGCGCCGGCGCCTCGCCCTCGAGCCGGAGGGGAATCGCGCGGATGGTGCGCAGGTTGGCCGTCACGTCCTCGCCCTGGCTGCCGTCGCCGCGCGTGGCGCCGCGCACGAAGCGGCCCTGCTCGTAGGCGAGACTCACGGCGAGCCCGTCGAACTTGGGCTCGCAGGAGTACTCGACGGATTCGGCGGCGAGCGCCTCCCGGCAGCGGCGATCGAAGGCGGCCACGTCCCCGTCCTCGAAGGCGTTCGCGAGCGAGAGCATCGGCACGCGGTGCGTGACTTCGGCGAAGGCCTCGCCGGGCAGGGCGCCGACGCGCTGCGTCGGGGAATCGGGGGCGGCGAATTCCGGATGGGCCGCCTCGAGCGCCTGCAGCTCGCGAAAAAGCTCGTCGTAGCGCGCGTCGCTGATCTCGGGCGCGTCGTCGACGTAATAGAGACGATTGTGGCGCTCGATCTCGCGGGCGAGCTCGCGGGCCCGCGCCTGGGCGGCGCGCGGCGCGGTCATGGTCAGGCGAACAGCCGGCGCGCGAGCGCTCCGCCGGCGGGGATGCCCTGCGCGTCCATGCGCTCGCTCACCTGCTCGAGCGAGCGGCGGATGGCGGCGATGCCGGCCGGCCCCAGGGGCTTCCTCGCGTCGTCCACCAGTTCGCCGCCGAGCGCCCGGGCGAACGCGTCCGCGGTGGCCGCGAGGCCGGCGAGCGCCTCGTGGGGTTTCGGGACGAGCGGCACGTCGAGCGCGAAGGTGAGGCCCTGCACCCAGGCCTTGCCGCCGGCATCCGGGTCCGCGAATCGAAGCGTCGTGGAAGAAAGGCCATCCGGAAGGCGCCGCTCGAAGGAACCGTCGCCACGCTCGGCGTAGCCGTGCTCGAGGGCGAGCGCCTTCACACGCGTGACGCCGAAGGGCGACGCGGGACCCGTGCGGACGTTCACCGCGACCTCGAAGTCGGCCTCGGCGCAGAAGCGGTCCAGTTCCCGGGCGCGCGCGGCCGCGAGCGCGGGACTTTCGCGCTGGGAGACGGCGTTGATCGACGCGGCGAATCCCGCCACCGTGTCGTTGAAGGCCGCGATTTCCTCCTCCGGTACGGGGCCGGCCCGGCTCGCGAGCTGCAGGCCCGCGCGCAGTTCGCGCCACGACTCTTGCGGCGTATCGGAGACCGGCAGCCACTGCTCGTCCACGAGGCCCTCGACCGCGACCGCCGCCGCGTGGGCAGCCAGCGCATCGAGCAGCGGCTCGAGCTGCTCTCCCGTGACCGGCGTGTCGGCCAGGACGAGCGCGACCGAATCGATGCGCGTCGAGAGGATGGCGCCCCCCGCGGGTTCGGCCTGCGGGTCGGCTTGCGGCGCGACCTCGCGCAGGGGCGCGGTGAGCTCGTCGATCGAGCCGACCGACGGGTCGCCGCGGGGTTCTCCCGGCACGGCGCCGAGCGTGGGCTCCCGGCGGTCGGCCGCGGGATCGAGCAGCGGGTCGGCGCCCGGGGCCCGGAAGGTGGCCTCGGCGCGCTTTCTCGACTTGCGCTCCTGCAGGACGTTGTAGCCGAAGACCGCCGCCACGAACACGGCGCCGAGGGCGATGAGGGCGAGCTGGAGATCAGACATGGTTGCGTGCCGGGACTTTCACGCCGCCGGCGCCTCCGTCAAATTGTGCAAGATTCCGCCTTCAGCGCGTCGGCGCCTGTCCGCATGCGGCTTGCCGTCGATCCCCCGAGGGGGCCCCTCGCCGGGTGCCTCATGCGGCCTGCTTTCGCGCGAATTCCATCGCCGCTTCGATGTCGACTTCGACGATACGCGAGACGCCCGGTTCCTGCATCGTCACGCCGATGAGCTGCTGGCCCATCTCCATCGTGATCTTGTTGTGCGTGATGAAGAGGAACTGGGTCTGCGCCGACATCTGCTTCACCAGGTCGCAGAAGCGCTCGGTGTTCGGGTCGTCCAGGGGCGCGTCCACCTCGTCCAGCAGGCAGAAGGGCGCGGGGTTCAGCTTGAAGAGCGAGAACACGAGCGAGATGGCCGTGAGGGCCTTCTCGCCGCCCGAGAGCAGCTGGATGGAGCTGTTCTTCTTGCCCGGCGGCTGCGCGAAGACCTGCAGGCCCGCGTCGAGGACTTCCTCGCCCGTGAGCTTCAGGTAGGCCTGGCCGCCGCCGAACAGGGCCGGGAACATCTCCTGGAAGTTCTTGTTCACCGTGTCGAAGGTGCCCACCAGCAGCTCGCGCGTCTCGCGGTCGATGCGCTTGATCGCGGCCTCGAGCGTTTCCACGGCCTGGGTGAGGTCGGTCGCCTGGGCGTCGAGGAAGTTCTTGCGCTCGCGCGACGTGTTGAGTTCGGAGAGCGCCGCGAGGTTCACGGGCCCCAGCGCGGCGATTTCCTCCGTGAGACGGTTGATCTCCGCCTGCATCCCCGAGGAGCGCACGCGCTTCTCGATCTGCTCGGCGAGTTCCTCGCGCGTGGCGCCCGCTTCGGCGAGCTGCTGGGCGTACTGCTCCACGTGCGTGGCGGCTTCCTGTTCCTTGATGCGAAGCTCCGTGATGCGCTCGCGCAGGGGCCCGAGCGCCTGCTCGACCGCCATGCGGCCTTCCTCCAGCGTGCGCAGCGCGTCGGTGATGTGCTCGAGGCCGGCGCGAGCGTCGGCGAGGGCGCGTTCGCGCTCCGCCTTCACCCCGAGGGCGGCCGAGAGGCGCTCGCGCACCGTGCCCTCCTCGAGCTGGCCGAGTTCGGCCTGCACGTTGCCTCGATTGAGCGCGAGCGCCGCGAGCCGCTCGCCCATGGAGACGGCGAGGCGCCCTTGCGACTCGACCTTCTCGCGGCAACTGCGCTCGTGGAACGCGGCTTCCTGGACCGCCCGCTCGGCGGCGAGGATGCCCGCCCGCGCGCCACCCAGGGCCTCGGCGGCCGCGCGCGCGCCCTGCTCGAGTTCCTGCAGGCGCTGCACGATGGCCTCGATCTTCTGCGAGCCTTCCTCGAGGGCGTGCTGGGCCTCCTGCATCTCGAGGCGTTCCTTGCCCTCCTCTGCCTCGATGTCCGCGAGCTCCGCGCGGATCGCCTCGCGGCGTCGCTCGGCCTGCTCGCTCGACTGGGCGAGCTTGAGGTGCTCGACCTCGAGGTCGTGATCCTCCCGGCGCGCGCGCGCGAGTTCGTCGCGCAGGCGGCGCGCTTCCTCCTGCGATTCGCGCACCAGCGTGTCGAGCTGGCGCAGGCGCTCCTCGACGGCGGTGCGCGCCGCGGCCACGGCGGGAAGCTTGCCGTGCAGCTCCTCGATCTCGCGCTGGCGCTGCAGGACGCCATGCAGTTCCGACTGCGGGCCGTGGAACACGACGCCCTGGCGCGAATAGAGGTGGCCGGACTTCGAGACGAGCATGCCGCCCGGCGGCAGGATCCGCGCGAGCTCCAGGCCGTTCTCGCCCTCGGGCAGGATGAAGACGTGCGCGAGCGCGTCCTTCAGGTAGGCGCTCACGCCGCCGCGCGCGCTCGAGACGACGCTCGACAGGGGCTTCAAGTGCGAACCGGCGGCGGCCGCATCCGGCGCGCCGCGCTCGACGAATACCGCGAAGCTGCCGGGGGGCGCGTCGCGCAGCAGCTCGGCGAGGTCGCCCTCCTCGCCCAGGCGCGCCGCGTTGAGGCGCACTCCCAGCGCGGCCTCGACGGCGTCGTCCCAGCCGGCCTCGACGTGGATGGCCTGCCAGAGGCGCTCGGCGCGCTCGAGTCCGTGGGCCTTCGTCCAGTCGCCCAGGCGGGAATTGTTGTCGAGCTTCGCCTGCTGCGCCTCGAGGGCCGAGAGGGCCGCCTCGATCTGCGCGAGCTCGCGCGTGCGCTCCTGCAGCGCGTTCTGCTTGGCGAGGCGCTCCTCTTCCAGCGCCGGGAGCCGCGATTCCGCCGCGTGGTGCGCTGCGTCGGTTTCCGCCAGGCGCCCGGCGAGGGCCTCGCGCTTCGCCTCGAGCTCCGCGAGTTTTTCCGGCTCCGGGAACACGAGGGCCATGTTCTCCTGCTTGAGGCGGTTCTTGCGCGCCTCGAGCTGCGCCAGGAGCTTGAGCGCGTGCGATTCGCGCGTCTCCTCGACGCCCTGCGCCTGCTCGGCGGCGGACATTTCCGATTCGGCCGCACGCACGTCGGCCGTGGCCTTCTGCGAGCGCGCCTCGGCTTCCGGCAGGCTCGCCCGCACGGCCTCGAGCTCCGCCTCGCGCTGCTCGATGGCGGCGAGGGCGTTCTCGATCTCGCCTTCCCAGCGGCCGCGGTCGGACTGCGCGCCGGCGATGGACTGTTCGACGGAGAGTATCTCGGCCGCGATGCCCTCGAGCTGCGCGCCCATGCGCCGGCGATTCTCGCCGAGGAAGGCGATCTCCTGCTCGAGCGACTGCACCTCGCCGTTGGCGGCGTAGAGCGCGCCCTGCAGGGAGGAAAGCTGGTCGGTCTCCTCGTAATGGCGGCTTCTCAGGTCCTCGAGGCCGCGCTCGGATTCGCGCAGCTTCGCGGTCTCCTGCTCCAGCAGCACCTGGGCCTTCTGCACCTCGTTGCCGAAACGGTTCTTCGCCTGTTCCGCCTCGCGAAGGCGCGTGAAGGCGAGCAGGTTGTGATTGAGCGAAAGCTGGGACTGCAGGTCCTGGTAGCGGGCGGCCACCTCGGCCTGCTGGGAGAGGCGCTCGAGCTGCAGGTCGAGTTCGGCGCGGATGTCGCCCACGCGCTCGAGGTTTTCCTTGGTGTCCTGGAGGCGCAGCTCCGTCTCGCGGCGGCGCTCGCGGTATTTCGAGACGCCCGCGGCCTCCTCGAGGAACACGCGCAGCTCCTCGGGCTTCGAGGTGATGACGCGCGAGATCATGCCCTGCTCGATGATCGAGTAGGCGCGCGGCCCCAGGCCCGTGCCCAGGAAGATGTCCTGCACATCCCGCCGGCGCACGTGCTGGCCGTTGATGTAGTAGTTGGAGTCGCCGTCGCGCGAGAGCACGCGCTTCACGCTGATCTCGCCGTACTGCGCCCACGCGCCGCCCACGCGGCCCATCGAGTTGTCGAACACGAGCTCGACCGAGGCGCGGCCGACGGGCTTCCTCTCCGCGGATCCGTTGAAGATCACGTCGTGCATGTGCTCGCCGCGCAGCTGCTTGGCGGAGGATTCCCCCAGCACCCAGCGCACGGCGTCGATGACGTTCGACTTGCCGCAGCCGTTGGGGCCGACCACGCCCACGAGTTGCCCGGGAACGGCGATCGCGGTGGGGTCGACGAAGGACTTGAAGCCGGAAAGCTTGAGGGAAGTGAGTCGCAAGGTATTGGTTCTTATGAAGAAACCCCACCAGGCCGCACGGCCGGTGGGGTTGGGGGTTCGCGTACAATGCCCGATTTTACCGGAACGAAATCCCCGCCCCAATGGCCACCCCGAAAACCGCCCGGCTGAAGGCCCTGGGCAGCGGCCCGCGCACCGCGCCCGCCAAGGACCTCGAGACCTTCGCCAACCCGAACCCGGGCCGCGATTACCTCATCCGCATGGAGATCCCGGAGTTCACCTGCCTGTGCCCCAAGACGGGCCAGCCGGACTTCGCGACGCTCCATCTCGACTACTACCCCGACAAGGCCTGCGTCGAGCTGAAGAGCCTCAAGCTCTACGTGTGGTCCTTCCGCGACGAGGGGAAATTCCACGAGGCCGTGACCAACGAGATCCTGGAGGACCTCGTGCGGGCGACGAAGCCGCGCTTCATGCGCCTCACGGCGGAGTTCCTGGTGCGCGGCGGCATCTACACGACGATCGTCGCGGAGCACCGCAAGGCCGGCTGGAAGGCGCCCGAGTTCATCGAGCTGGGCGAGCGCCCGCAGCCCTGAGGCGGGCGGCGCGTCCTTACGCGCCCGGCGGCCCCACCGTCACCACGAGCGCCGTCGCCTCGCCTTCGAGCGCGCGCCCGCGGTGCGGCAGGCGCGCGTCGAAGTAGACGCTGTCGCCCGGCTCGAGCACGAGCTTCTCGCCCCCGCACTGCCATTCCACGCGGCCGGCGAGCACGAACATGAACTCCTCCCCTTCGTGCTCGAAGAAGACGTACTTGTCGATCCGCGACGGGAACGTGAAGAGGAACGGCTCCATCGCCTTGCCCTGCCGGTTGTCCGCGAGGCCCACGTAGTCGTAGCCGAAGGCCGTGCCGCCGCGCACCACGGGCCGGCGCTCGCTCGCGCGCACGACCGACATGGCCTTGTCCGGCGCGCCCGTGGGCGCGTTGAGCAGCGCCGTGATGTCCGTGGACAGCGCCGCCGCGATGCGCGCGAGCGTGCCGATGGGCGGCACCTTGTGGGAATTCTCGATCTTCGAGAGGTAGCCCTTGCTGAAGCCCGTGGCGGCCGCCAGCTGGTCGAGGGTGATGCCGAGCTTCGCGCGCATTTCTCCCACGCGCGCCGATGCGCTGCTCGACGTCCTGCTCGCGCTCCGGCGCGCCCTCGCCCGTCATGACGGCCTCACCACGGGGCCCTTCGCCTCGTTCGCGGCGAGCGCGGTCGAATACTCGAGGATGCGCGCCGTCTCGCGCGCGACCTCCTCGCCGCAGAAGCGCGCGAGCAGGTGCAGGGTCATGTCGATGCAGAGGGTGACGCCGCCTCCCGTGAGCACCGGCCCGCAGTCGACGAGCCGCGCGTCGAGGGCCTTCACCGCCGGATGGCGCTCGGCCAGGATCGCGAGCGGCGAACGCTCGGCGCCCGTCACTTCCTTCTTGGTGGTGGCGGGCAAGCCGTCGAGAAGTCCCGTGGCCGCGAGGATCATGCCGCCGGTGCAGACCGCCGCCACGCTCGCGCCCTTCGAGAAGCGCCGCACGAAATCGACGGTGGCGGGATCCTTCGACGCGCGGTCCCAGCCCGGTCCGCCCGTGATGATGAGGACGTCGGCGGCGGGCGCATCCGTGTAGCCGTGGTCGGCCATCACCACGAGGCCATTGGCGAGCCGGACCGGGCCAGCCTGCCGGGCCACCAGGACCATCGACACTTCGAGGGTGCCACCCGGCGGGCCATGGAGAGCACGCCGTAGGTGGCGAGGTCGATGGGTTCGGTGCCTTCGTAGACGAGGATCGCGGCGCGCACGGCTTCTCCGGGTTTCCTGGGATGGCCCTGGCAGGAAACTCCGCCGAGCGGGGCGCAATCCCCATTAATTTCATTTTTTCATGGGGTTATGAAAATGTCCAGCGTGAGTATCCCCTCACATTGCCAGCCGCCGTTGACAACGAGTTTCCCAATGGGCAATATTTTCGAGCCGGGACGAGCGCGACGAACCGGCCCCGCCAAACCCCGCGCAACGCCGCTTCCGCAGGACCGAGCCATCCACCCTCCGGGAGACGACCATGTCCAGCACCACCGAGCAAGCCCCTGCCCAGCCCCAACCCGCCCGCCGGCGATTCCTCGCCGCGGCCGCCGGCGGCGGCACCGCCCTCGCCGGTTTCCCGATGATCGCCCGCGCCCAGGCGCCGATCACCCTGCGCTTCCAGAGCACCTGGCCCGCCAAGTTCCTCTACCAGGAGTTCGCGGTGGACTGGTCGAAGAAGGTCGCGGAACTCTCCGGCGGCAAGCTCGACATCAAGATGATGCCGGCCGGCACGGTGGTGCCCGGCCTGCAGGTGGTGGAGGCGGTGAGCAAGGGCGTCCTCGATGGCGGCCACGGCCTGCCCGGCTTCTGGTTCGGCAAGAACACGGCCTTCGGCCTCTACGGCGCCGGCCCCGACTTCGGCATGGACGCGAACCAGCTGCTCGCGTGGGTGGAGTACGGCGGCGGCAAGGAGCTCTACGCGGAGATCCAGGCCGCGGCCAAGCTGGAACTGGTGAGCTTCCTCTTCGGCCCCGTGCCGTGCGAACCGATGGGCTGGTTCAAGAAGCCGATCAAGGGCATCGCGGACCTGAAGGGCCTCAAGTTCCGCACCGCGGGCCTCGCGGTGGACATGTTCAACCAGCTCGGCATGTCGACGGTGCAGCTCGCGCCGGCCGACATCGTGCCCGCCATCGACCGCGGCGTGCTGGACGGCGCGGAATTCGCGAGCGCCTCCGACGACCGCATCATGGGCTTCCCGGACGTGGCCAAGTTCTACCTGCAGCAGAGCTACCACATGTCCAACAATTTCTGCGAAGTGATGGTGAACAAGAAGCGCTACGAGGCGCTGCCGGACGAGCTCAAGACCGTCCTTCGCCTCGCGAGCCAGGCGGCCAGCGCCGACATGCAGTGGAAGAGCATGCACCGCATGTCGCAGGATTTCGCCGAGCTGCGCGCCAACCAGAAGGTGAACACCTACCGCACGCCGCGGCCCATCCTCGATGCGCAGCTCAAGGCCTGGGACAAGGTGATCGCCAAGTTTTCCGCCGAGAACCCGCTCTTCGCCAAGGTCGTGGAATCGCAGAAGGCCTGGGCGAAGCGCGTGATGTTCTGGCACAACGAGGTGCAGGTGGACCAGCGCGTCGCCTACACCCACTGGTTCGGCAAGGGGCCGGCGGCCTGAGCATCGGCCCCGGAACCCGAGCCGCACCGCCCCCCGAGGAGAAAGCATGTCGCAAGCCGAAGAGAAACTCGCCGCCCTGGGGCTCGCGCTCCCGGTGGCCGCCGCGCCCGTGGCCAATTACGTGGGCTTCACCGTGAGCGGCAACACGGTGTTCGTGTCGGGCCAGCTGCCCTTCAAGGACGGCAAGCTGCCGGTCACCGGGCGCCTCGGCGCGGGCGTTTCCATCGAGCAGGGCTACGAGGCCGGGCGCCTGTGCGGCCTCAACCTGATCGCGCACCTGAAGGTGGCGTGCGGCGGCAACCTCGACCGCGTGACGCGCGTGCTGCGGCTCGGCGGCTTCGTCGCCTGCACGCCGGAATTCACCGACGCGCCCAAGTGCGTGAACGGCGCCTCGGACCTCATGGTGGCCGTCTTCGGCGACGCCGGTCGGCATGCCCGCGCCGCCGTGGGCGTCGCCTCGCTTCCCGCCGGCGCCCCCGTGGAAGTGGACGGCATCTTCGAGATCGCCCCGGAGCAAGGCCCATGAAACCCGCGATCCGCTACTTCGGCTGGTCGGCGCTTTCGGTCGAGACGGACGCCGGCGCCCTCTTCTTCGACCCGTTCTACCGCGACTACTGCGGCGCGAAGTGGTTCGACCTCGAGGACTTCGCGCACGCGAGCGTGGTGTGCGCCACCCACGGCCACGAGGAGCACTACCTCGACATCCCGGACGTGGTGAAGCGAAGCGGCGCCGACGTGATCGGCACGAAGGCCGTCACCGACTACCTCGCGTGGCGCAGCAAGGTGCCGCGCGAGCGGCTGCATCCGACGGAGCCCTTCCACCCCGTCGACGTGCGCGGCTTCCACGTGACCACGTTCAAGTGGCAGCACCGCGACATCAACCTCTGGAAGGCCCTCACCAAGGCCGTCTTCCAGGGCAACGCGACGCAGCTCTCTTGGGCCTGGTCCAGCGCCACCAACGCGCCCTTCTATTCCGACTACACCGGCTTCCACGTCGAGACGCCGGGCTGCCCGAGGATCCTCAACTACAACGAGGGCTTCAACACGAAGATGACGGACGCGGAGATCGCGGAGATCGGTTCGCGCCTGAAGACGGACGTCCTGCTCGCGGGGATGCAGCTCAATTTCATGGAGGACGTCGCGCGCGGCGCGAAGGCCCTCGACCCGAAGCTCGTCGTCCTCTACCCGCCGCACGACCACTTCCATCGCATGATGGGCGTCACCTCCGCGCCGTGGCCGGAATTCCAGGCCGCCGTCGAGAAGCGGCTGCCGAACGCGAAAGTGGTGATCGTGGAGCCGGGGGACAGCGTGGACCCGGTGACGGGCGAGGTGACGCGCGGCGCTCGGGACCGCAAGGCCGCCTAGCCTTTCGGCTTTCCCCAGCCGCTCGCGAGGCTCGCCAGCACGATGAGGAGCCCGCCGGCCCAGTCCTGGGGCCGCAGGCGCTCGCCCGTGAGCAGGTACGACGCGACCGCCGCCACCACCAGTTCGAAGAGCAGGATCACGATCGCGCGGTTGGCGGCGACGCGGGACAGCCCGTACTGCAACGCGAGGCTCATCGCGAGGAGCGCGAAGCCCACGCCGACCCATAGCGTCCAGGTGGCCGCCGCCGCACGCAGCGCCGCATCCGTCGGCGTCGGGGCGAAGGGCAGGAAAGTCACCGCGGCCACGGTGACGCCGGCCCAGATGGCGAGGGACTTGCCGGCATCGCTCACCTGCGCGAGCCGCCGGACGAGCACGTTGCCCAGCGCGAAGAGGAAGCCCGCCGCGACGCCGAGCCATTCCGCGCGGTTCGCCGGCCAGGGCACGCCCACCTGCGGGTGCCACAGCATCACGCCGGCCCCGGCGAGCGCGATGGCCATCACCAGGGCCCCTCGCGCGTCGAGCTTCTCGCCCAGCAGCAAGTGCGCGAGCGGCACCGTCCACAGCGGCGCGAGGTAGAAGAGGAGCAGCACCCGCATCACCTCGCCCTCGAGCACGCCGATCACGTAGGCGAGATTGCTCCAGCCGATCGCGAGCCCCATCACCGCGCAGGCGAGCGGGGCCTTCATCACGTCGCGCCAGTGGGAGAAGAAGATCGCCGTGCCGACCGCGAGCGCGAGGCCGTAGGTCAGGGCCGAGGACCAGGCGCCGTCGAGGCCCGCCGCGCCCATCAGGCGATAGGGATACCAGACGACGCCCCAGAGGGAGGCGCCGACGAGCAGGGAGACGACGGGGAGCGAAGGGAGGCGGGACACTTTCGGGCATGATTCTACCTTTCCGAACGCCCGGTCCATGAGCCTGCCCGCGATCCTCCACGTCACCAGCCTCTTCGGCGGAGGCGTCGACAGGCACCTGCGCGACGTGATCGCGGGCGTCGCCCGGCCGCAGCTCGTGTGGCATGCCGGCGAGGCGGGCGAGGCGATCGAGGAACCGGCCGCGAAGCGATTCTTCCCGCTCGCCGCCGGAACGTTCGCCGACTCGCGCGACAGGCTCGCCGCGTATCTCGCCTCGCACCCGGTGGGACTCGTCCACCTGCACGCCCTGGGTGACGCGCCGCGCGAGCGGGCCGCGTGGGCGGCGACCGAACTCGGCGTGCCGTTCGTGGTCACGCTTCACGATGTCCTCTTCCTCGATCCTGCCGCCTTCGAACGGGCCGACCCGCTGGCGGGGGACGCGCCGTGGCTCGCGAAGGTCGCGCCCGTCCTTCGAAGCGCCGCCCGCGTCGTAGCGCCCTCGGCGTGGCTCGCCCTGCTGGCGCGCGAACGCATCCCCGGCCTCGAAGTCGAGGTCATACCCAACGGGGTGCCCGTCCGCGTTCGCGAGCCGATCGCACCGCGTGAAGCCTTCACGGAAGCGAAGCCCGGCCGCGTGGTCGCGCTGCTCGGCGCCATCGGCCCGCACAAGGGCTCGGACCTCGTGGACGACCTGGCGCGCCACCTCGCCCTTCACGGCATCGCGCTCGTGGTCCTGGGCTATCTCGACCGGCAGCTCTTTCCCGGCTGGCGATCGCCCGGCTCGCTCTTCGTCCACGGGGCTTTCAGGGAAGGCGACGCGCCCGGGCTGCTGCTCGGTTACGGCGCCTCGCTGGTGCTCTTTCCCAACGCCGTGCCCGACAGCTTCAGCTACGCGCTCTCGGATGCGTGGGCCGCGGGCGTGCCCGTCCTGGCCGCGCCCGTGGGAGCCATCGCCGCACGCATCCGCGAGCACGGCGGCGGGTGGCTGCTCGCCGACCGGTTCGACGCGACTTCCCTCGCGAAGGAGGTCGCCGCGCTCGTGGGCGGCGACCGGGATGCCGAACGCGCCCGCGTACAATCCTCGCTCGACGCATCCCCCGCGGCGCGCGTTCCCGCCGTCGATGACATGACCCGTTCCCTCGACGCCCTGTACGCCCGATACGGCATCGAACCGGCCGCGACCGGCGGGCCGGACGCACGCGCGCTCGAGGCGCTCGTCGCGACGAACCTCGACGGCAACCTCTTCCGGACCGAACTCGTGCGCCTGTGCGACGAGATGGCGCAGGCGCTCGCGGCGCTGGAGGCGACGAAGGCCCGCGCGAGCGCCTTCGAGACCGAGGCCCGGGGCTGGATCGCGAAGCTCGAAAGCGACGTGGCGGCGGTGCAGGCGGAACTGCGCGCGGCCAACGAGGCACGCGATTCGCTCGCCCGGGAAGCCGACGCGCTTCGCCTGAGCCAGGAGGCCCTGGACCGCCTGCCCTCGCCCGTCCGACGGCTGCTGCTCAAGCTCGCCTTCGATGCCCGCCGTTGACCTGAGCGTCGTCACGTACCGGCCCGAGCCGGAACTGCTCGCCTCCCTGCTCACGAGCCTGGCCGAAGCGAGCCCTTCGCTCACGCTGAACCTGTTCGTCGAGGACAACAGCCCGGACGCGGCCCAGGCCGACGCGATCCGGGCCATGCCGGAGGTCGCGGTCGCGCCCTTCGCGAAGACCGACGTGAACCGCTCGGGCGGGAACCTCGGCTTCGGCCGCGGCCACAACGCCAACGCGAAGCGCGGCAGCGCCCCCTGGCTCCTCGTCATCAACCAGGACTGCATCGTGGAACCCGGCGCGCTCGAACGGCTGGTCGCGATCGCCGAACGGGACGACCCGAAGGTCGCCGCGTGGGAGATGCGGCAGGTTCCCTACGAGCACCCCAAGGCCTACGACCCGGCGTCCCTCGATTCGCCCTGGGTGAGCGGCGCGGCGACGCTTTTCCGGCGAAGCGCCTACGAGGCCGTCGGCGGATTCGACGACGCGATCTTCATGTACGGGGAGGACGTCGATCTCTCCTGGCGCCTTCGCGCGGCCGGATGGCGCCTCACCTACCAGCCCCGGTGCGCCGTCCTGCACCTCACCTACCGGCAGGCGGCGGAAGTGAAGCCGCTGCAGGTCTTCGGCGGCGTGCGCACGAACCTGTGCCTGCGCATGCGCTACGGCGGGCCGGCGCGCATCGCGCAGGGGTTCGCGATGCTGGCCGGCGAGATCGCCTCGCCGCGTTCCTTCCCCGGGCGGCGCCGCGGGCTGGCGGTGGCGGGGCTGAAGGCGCTCGCCGATTCGCCGCGGTTCCTTTTCTCCCGCGTGCGCGCCGCGCCGGCGTTCCGGCCGCAGTTCGCGGGCTGGAGCTACGAGACCCGGCGCGACGGCGCCTTCCACGCGTTCCGCCCGGCGCGCGAACGCGAAGGCGAGGCGAGGCCGAAGGTTTCCATCCTCATCCGCACCGTCAATCGCATCGCCTGGCTGCGCGAGGCGCTCGCCTCCTGCGCCAACCAGACCTGGGAGAACCTCGAGGTGGTGGTGGTCGAGGACGGCCCGCCGAATTCCCGCGCCGTGGTGGACGCGTTCCGGGGCCGGCTCGCCATCGTCTACGAAGCCACCGGCGAGAACGTCGGGCGATCCCGCGCCGGCAATCGCGCGCTCGCCCTCGCCTCGGGCGAGTGGCTGGGCTTTCTCGACGACGACGACGTGCTCTTCGCGGACCACGTCGAAGTGCTCGTCACGGCGGCGCTCGCCGCGGGCCTCAAGGGCGCCTACGGGCTCGCCTGGGAAACCCGCACCGTGGTCCACGACCGCGACAACGCCGACTACGAGGAGACCGTGCACGCGACGATCCACCGCCAGCCCTTCGACCGGATCACGTTGTGGCACCACAACTTCCTGCCCATCCAGGCCGTGGTCTTCCACCGCTCGCTCTTCGACCTGCACGGCGGCTTCGCGGAGGACATGGACCAGCTCGAGGACTGGAACCTCTGGACGCGCTACACGCTCGAGGACGACTTCGTGATGGTGGAGAAGACCACGTCCAAGTACCGCGTGCCCGCGGACAACCGCGGGGCGGCCGAGCGGCAGGCGCTGCTCGACAAGGCCTATGCCGACGCGGTGGAGCGGCAGCGCAAGCTTCGCATCACCGCGACGCCGCACGACATCTCGCGGATGGCCGAGGCGTATTCGCGCGCCGAATCCCGGCGGCTCGCGGCGAGACAGGACGTGCGGCGGTTCGTGCTCGGAAACCGGCTGCTCGCGCCGCTCGCCGCCTTCCGCAAGCCCGTCGTGGCCTGGCTGCGGCGATGGCGGGTGATCCGCTAGCGCGGCACCTATAATGCCCCGATGAGCTCGCAACCGCCGTCTTCCGACCTGCCCTTCACCGGCGAGCGCTTCGTGCCCGGCGCCCGCGGCGAGATCTGGGTCGAGCACTGGCACCGCTACCACTTCGCCTCGCGTTTCGCGGCCGGCAAGCGCGTGGTCGACGCGGCCTGCGGCGAAGGCTACGGCTCGGCGCTGCTCGCCCGCGTGGCCACCCACGTCACGGGCGCCGACATTTCCGCCCAGGCCATCGCGCACGCCCGGGACACCTACGCGGATCGGCCGAACCTTTCGTTCGTCGAGGCCTCCTGCGACCGGCTGCCCCTCGAGGACGCCTCGGTCGACCTCTTCGTCACGTTCGAGACCGTGGAGCACATCGCGGCGCAGGAGGCGTTCGTCGCGGAGATCGCGCGCGTGCTCCGGCCCGAGGGCGTGCTGCTGATGTCGTGCCCCAACAGGCTCGAGTACAGCGATCGCCGCAGCTTCGCGAACGAGTTCCACGTGAAGGAGCTCTACCGCGAGGAACTCGAACGCCTCGTCGCCCTGCGCTTCCCCCACACCCGCTGGTACGGGCAGCGGCCGAGCTTCTTTTCCGTGATCGCGCCCGAGCCCAAGGCCGACCTGGGCCACCTCGTCGAGGTGGGCGAGGAAGCCCCGGCGGACGACACGCCCGCGCTCGCGAGCCCGCTCTATTTCCTCGTGGCCGCGAGCCGCTCGGCCGCTTCGCTCGGCATGTTGCCGGCCACCCTGTCGGTCCTCGCGGACCGCGGCGACTGGGTGCACCGCGACTACGAGAAGGTGATGAAGATGATGCAGGACGCCTCCCGCCACGGCGAGCGCCTGCAGGCATCGCTCGAGGAGCGCGAACGGACCATGGTCGCCACGATGTCGGAGCTCGCGCGGGCCCACGCCGAGGTCGAGTCCGCGCGCGAGCGGGAGCATGCGGCCCAGGCCGCCCGTGAAGCCGAGCGCCGGGCGCACGTCGAAGCCATCGACCGGCGCGACCGGGAGATCGTGCGCCGTCGCGGGCTGGGCTGGTGGCTGCGACTGCCGTTCGTGCGGCTGGGCCTGCTGGACGAGGGGCGCCGCTAGCCGCACGCCGTTTCGCGGGATAATCGCCCGATGAACCCGCGCCTGAAGTTCCTCCAGCCCTACCCCTTCGAGAAGCTGCGTGCCCTGATGGCGGGCGTCGCCCCGCCCGCCGGTCTCGCCCCCGTCAACCTGTCGATCGGCGAGCCGCAGCACCCCACGCCCGCTTTCCTCACGCAAGCCGTCACCGCGAATCTCGCGGGGCTCTCGCGCTACCCGCTCACCAAGGGCTTGCCCGAGCTGCGCCAGGCCATCGCCGCGTGGCTCGAGCGCCGCCACGGCCTCGCGCGCGTCGACCCGGAAACGCAGGTGCTGCCGACGATGGGCAGCCGCGAGGCCCTCTTCGCCATCGCGCAGTCGCTGCTCGATCCCCTGGAGCACGACGCGCTGGTCCTCTGCCCCAACCCGTTCTACCAGATCTACGAGGGCGCGGCCCTGCTCGCCGGCGCGCGGCCCTTCTTCGTGAACGCGACGGCCGACCGCGGCTTCGTCCCGGACTGGGACCACGTGCCCGAAACGGCCTGGAAGCGCGCGCGCCTCGCCTACGTGTGCTCGCCCAACAACCCGAACGGGCGCGTGATGCCGCTCGTGGAGTGGGAGCGCCTCTTCGAGCGCGCCGACCGCCACGGCTTCACGATCGTCTCGGACGAGTGCTACGGCGAGATCTATTTCGACGAGGCCGCCCCGCCCCTGGGCGCGATGGCGGCGGCCCGGGCGCTGGGCCGCTCGGATTTCGAACGGCTCGTCGTGATGGGCTCGCTTTCCAAGCGCTCCAACGCCCCGGGCCTTCGCTCCGGCTTCGCCGCGGGCGACGCGAAGTGCCTCGCCGACTTCGCGCTCTACCGCACCTACCACGGCTCGGCCATGTCCAACATGGTGCAGCTCGCCTCGATTTCCGCATGGAACGACGAGGACCACGTGCGCGAGAACCGGCGGCTCTACCGCGAGAAATTCGACGCGTTCTTCGCGCTCGTGAATCCGGTGCTGCCGCTCGTGCGGCCCGAGGCGGCGTTCTACTACTGGGCCGCCGTGGAAGGCGACGACGCCGCGTTCGCGCGAGACCTTTACGCGGCCACCGGCGTGACGGTGCTGCCCGGCAGCTACCTCTCCCGGGAGGCCCACGGCCGCAACCCCGGCCGGGGACAGGTGCGCATCGCGCTCGTGTCGACGGTGGACGAGGCCCGCGAGGCCGGGCGGCGCATCGCCGAATTCGTGCGCCGGGGCTCACCTTCCGCTGCCGGGGGCGAGTAGGTCCATTTCCGACACCGATGTAGGCAAAACCTTGCAATCCCGCCCCGCGAGCCTTGGTAGAATCCGGGCATGGGTGTTCAAACAATTGCAACCCCGGCCGACGGCGGGGCGGAATCGATCACGGAGCGCCTGGCCGCGGTCGAAGCGCAGCTCGCCGGGCTCGATCGCGAAGCGCTTCACGCCGCGCTCGCGCCGCTGATCGCCGAGCTCGCGCGCGAGCGCCCGGTGCGCGAGGCCTGCGCGGCCGTCGTTCGCTCGCTCACGCTCGTTCGCCGCCTCTTCACCCTCACCCGCTCGGCGGACGCGATCCCGCTCGCCCGCGCCGCCCACGCACTGGCCGCCCGCACCGGGGATCCGGGCCTCGAGCGCCGCGCCGCCCGGGCCTGCGGCAACGTGCTCGGCGATGCCGGCGACCTCGTGACGGCCATCGAGTACAACCTCGAGAACCTCCACCAGGCCGCCGCCGAGGGCAACCGCGTCGAGATGGCCCTCGCCTGGTGCAACATCGGCGTCACGTTTTCCGCCGCGGGCAACTACGCGCTCGCGGCTCCGGCCTTCCGGCGCGCGATCGAGCAGGTCGAGAACCTGCCCTCGGCCGGATTCGCCCTCTTCGCGCCCTGCTCGAACCTCGCGAGCGCCAGTTACCACCTGCGCGATTTCGAGGAAGGCCTCGTGTACGCCCGCCTCGCCGAGAAACAGCTCTCGCCGGCCATCCGGCAGGAAGACCCCCAGGCCGAGCTTCTCCTGCACCGCAACCTGGTGAACCTGCTGGTCGCCACCGGGTCCGTCGCGGAAGCCGAACACCACGCCCTCGAGGCCGGGCGACTCGCGCAGGCCATCGGCACGCCGCGCGCCGCCGTCGCCGCCGCGGTGGCCCGGGCGACATGGGAAGTGGCCACCGGCCGCCACGAATTCGCGCTGACGCGGCTCGACAAGGTGATCGAGACTTCCCGCGGGCTGCCCGCCACGCTGCGCGAGACGCTCGTGTGCGCGATCCGCGCCGAGGAATCGGCCGGCAATCCGGAGCGCGCGCTCATGCGCATGCAGGAGCTCTCGGACCACATCTACCGCGCGGCCATCGAGCGCGTGAAGAACCGCGTGGAGCTCGAGCGCCTCTTCCGCGAGGCCGCGCCCGAGGGCGACGCCTTCGTCGAGCAGGAAAGGGCGCGCCTCACCGCCCGCATCGAGCCGCCCCGCGAGCCGGGCGAATGGAAGGCCCTCGAACGCATGGCGCAGGCCGCCGCCCTGCGCTTCGATCCCACCGCCCGCCACGGCGAACGGGTGGGCGCCCTCACCCAGGCGCTCGCCGCCGCCTGCGGCATCGATCCGCTGCGCTCCCTGGAGATCGGCCTCGCCTCGCGCCTGCACGACATCGGCATGGCGAGCGTGCCCGAGGGCATCGCGGCCGGGCACGCGCCGCGCAACCCCGTCGAACGGCGCCTCTACCTTCGGCATGCGGAGGCCGGTGGCGAGATGCTGAACGACGCGCACCATCCCCGCCTGCTGCTCGCGCGCGACATCGCGCACTACCACCACGCGCACTGGGACGGCACCGGGCACCCGGAACACGTGGGCGGCCGCGCCATCCCGCGTCCCGCGCGCCTGTGCGCCGTCGCGGACACCTACGACGCCCTCGTCTGCGGCGACGGCGCGCAGCCCGCCTGTTCGATGGACGAGGCGCTCGCCGTCCTCGCCCGCGGCGCGGGCACCCTTTTCGATCCCGAGATCGTCCCGCGCTTCGACGCGATGATCCGCGAACAGGCCGACGAACTCGGCCTCGACACGCGGGCCGCCGCCGGCGTGGACGCCTTCGGGGAACTGGTCACCTCACTTCAAGAAGACAGGGGATTTCTATGAAGAAGCAAGCCATCGACATCGATGCCCAGGAACGACAGATGCTGGAGCTGCTTTCGCGCGGCGAATCGAGCCGCGAGATCGCGAAGCACATGGGCTACCGCGAAGGCACGATGCGGGTGTACCTGCACGAGCTCTATCGCAAGCTCGGCGTCGCGAACAAGACGAACGCCGTCATCTGGTACCTGGACCGCACCAAGGACAGCGGCACCGTCGCCGCCCGAGTGGGCAGCGAGCCCGGCCCGGGCGCGGAGGAAGCGTTCGGCGATTTCGCCCGCCGCACGAACCTGGGCGCCGCCCTCGGGGTGATGGGCGCCTTCGTCGGCGGCCACGGCCGCCTGTGGGAAGTCGGCCAGCGGCTCAAGGGCGTCACCCTCGACGCAGCCGCGGACGCGCGCCGGCGCGAGTCGCGCCGCATCTGGGAGGCGCTCCTCGCCGGCGACTTCGCCCTGGCCAAGGCGATGGTCGATTCGGGCCGCGCCGAGATCGTCCTGGGCGATTCGCCCTCCGACGGCGTCACGCTCGCCGCGATGCTGGTGATCGGCGGCTACACCAGCCGGGCGGAGAAATTCCTGCTGCACGTCGCCCGCCGCCGCAAGGCCGGGCACGGGGCCACGGCCAAGGAGCTCGCCTTCCTGAAGCTCCTCCTCGAGGCCTTCGAGAAGCAGGGCGATGAAGCGCTCGCGGGCGTGCACCACCTCGCCCACGAGACGGGTCCGGCCTCCGGCCTCAAGCACCTCGCGCTCGTCGCTCTCTACTACGCGTGGGTCACCCGGGGCGACGACGACCGCTCCCGGGCCTCGGCGCTCGCCGTGTGGCTCGAGGCCGAATCGATCCGCGGCCAGCTCGAAGCCATGGGCGAAAGGCCCCTGGGCCGGGAAGCGACGAATCCTGCGCCGGCCAAGGGCGGGCGCGAGCTGGTGCGGGTGGCCATCGAGAAGTTGAAGCCCGTGCGCGTCGACTGAAGCGGCTGCCGCCCCCGGCGGCACGGACGAAAAAAAAGGGCCGCGCGAGCGGCCCTTTCTCATTGCGGCCGCGACTTACCACGTCTGCGTCATCTCGCCGCCGCCCACCAGCACCAGTTCCCAGTCCGCCAGCAGGCGCGAATCGGGGGCGCGCTCCGTGGCGGCCGGGCCGGGTCGGCGGGCGAGCGGACTTCGGCGGAACGGTTGGCGGGAAGGGTGGCGGCGAATTTCGTCTTTTCCATGGTGATCTCCTGTGCGCTATGGGGTTTCCAACGGGCCGCCCCGACCGGGGCGTGCCCGGATCCAGTATTTCAATAGTTATTTGGCAAATCAATATTTTTAACTATTATGGAGGCATGAACCGACCCGCCGCCCGATGAACACCAGCTACCTGCGCCTCAACAAGACCGTCGGCGAGAACGCCTCCGACCCCCGCGCCTGGCTCGCCTTCGCCCTGGAAGCCTCGGGCGCCTCCCGCTGGGAGATCCCCCTGCCCGGGGACAGCTTTTCGCTCACCGAGCTCTGGCAGCGCATGACGGGCGATGACGCCGCGACCGCCATCCCCCGCGCCGACCTGCTGCGCCTGCGCGAGCCCCTCGCCGCCCTCCTGAAGGCCGACCGGGCGGAGTTCGCCTTCGAGTTCAATCACCGGGGCCGGGATGGCTCGCTCGCCCGCCGTCGCACCGTCATCCGGCTCGTGGGGCCGGATCCGGCCACCGGCCGGCCCCGGCGCCTGCGCGGACTCAATTTCCGCCTGGCGCTGCCGGCGGAAGAGCCGCCCCTCCCCGCCGGGCCGCACGAAGCGCAAGCCATGCGCGAATTCGAGACCTACTGCCTGGGCATCGCGCAGGAGATGCGGGCGCCGGCCCAGGCCGTCACCCGTCTCGCCGACACGCTTTTCGACCGGCACGGCCCCGCGATCGGCGAGGACGCGCGCGCCCTGGCGGCGCGCATCGCGGTCGCCTCACGCGACCTGGAGGCCATGCTGGAGGGCCTCACCGGTCTCGCGCGGCTCGCCGGCCAGGAGCTGGTCCTTTCCCGCGTGGATCTCGCCGAAGTGGCCCGCGAGGCGTGGAACCACCTCGTCCCGGGCGATCCGGCGCACGCCGCGCGCCTCGATGTCGCCTGCCAGGGCGCGCCGTCGGTCCGCGCGGACCGCTCCCTCGCCCGCATCCTCCTGCACCACCTCTTCGCGAACGCCCTGAAATTCAGCCGGGGTACGCCCCGATCCCCCGTGAGCTTCGCGTGGGTCGAGGGCCCGCCCCCGCACTTCGTCGTGCGCGACCACGGCGTCGGCTTCGACATCGCCGCCGCGCGAAACCTGTTCGAGCCCTTCGGTCGCCAGCATTCCGCCGCGCAATTCGAGGGCGCCGGCGTCGGCCTGGCGATCGTGCGTCGGGTCGCCGAGCGCCATGGGGGCCGCACCTGGGCCGATTCGCGGCCCGGCGAGGGCGCCGCGTTCCACTTCACGCTGCCACCCGCCTGAAACGGGGGGCGGGCCACCCCTCGCCCGGGCGAGGGCGTTTCGGCGATACTGACGGGCTCATTCGCCCGACAATCGACGAAACGATCCCATGGAACAGCTCCAGAGCCTCATCGAACAGGCGTTCGACCAGCGCGCCGACCTCACCCCGAAGACCGCCCCCACCGCCGTGAAGGAGGCAGTGCGCGACGTCCTCGCCCTGCTGGACGAGGGCAAGCTGCGGGTGGCGGAGAAATCCGGCGGCGACTGGGTGGTTCACCAGTGGGTGAAGAAGGCCGTCCTCCTGTCCTTCCGGCTGCGCGACAACGAGATCATGCAGGGCGGCTACACGCACTACTTCGACAAGGTCGATTCGAAGTTCGCGAATTTCTCCCAGGAGGACTTCGCCGCCGGCGGCTACCGCGTGGTGCCCCCGGCCGTCGCGCGCCACGGCGCCTTCATCGCGAAGAACGTCGTGATGATGCCTTCCTACGTGAACATCGGCGCGTACGTGGACGAGGGCACGATGGTCGACACCTGGGCCACGGTCGGCTCCTGCGCGCAGATCGGGAAGAACGTCCACCTGTCGGGCGGGGTCGGCATCGGCGGCGTGCTCGAGCCCCTCCAGGCCAACCCCACCATCATCGAGGACAACTGCTTCATCGGCGCGCGGAGCGAAGTCGTCGAGGGCGTCATCGTCGGCGAGGGGTCCGTCATCTCGATGGGCGTGTACATCGGCCAGTCCACCAAGATCTACAACCGCGCCACCGGCGAGGTGTCCTACGGCCGCGTGCCGCCGGGCTCCGTGGTCGTCTCCGGCAATTTGCCGGGGGCGGACGCCCGGTATAGTCTCTACTGCGCCGTGATCATCAAGCAGGTCGACGCGAAGACGCGTGCCAAGACCGGGATCAATGACCTGCTGCGGGGCGACTGAACCTTCCGGGAGAAACGCATGTTCATGGAGAAACTCCTGCAGCTGATGGCCGAGAAGAAAGCCTCGGACATCTTCCTGTCGGCCGGCTCGCCCATCAGCATCAAGATCAACGGCCAGATCCTGCCGGTGAATCCCCAGGTGATGGATGGCGAATCGACGCGCAAGATCGCCTACGAGATGCTGACGCCGGCGCAGATCGAGCGCTTCGAGAAGGACCTCGAGCTCAACTTCTCCAAGCCCGTCCCCGGCGTCGGCAATTTCCGCGTCAACATGTTCTGGCAGAAGTCGGCGGTCTCCGCGGTCATCCGCTTCGTGACGGCCGACATCCCGACCACCACCGACCTGCACCTTCCCCCCGTGCTTTCCTCGCTCGTGATGGAGAAGCGCGGCCTCATCCTCGTGGTGGGCGCGACCGGCTCGGGCAAGTCGACCACCCTCGCCTCGATGCTGGACTTCCGCAACCAGATGCAGGCGGGCCACATCCTCACCATCGAGGACCCGGTCGAATACGTCTTCACGCCGAAGAAGTCCATCGTGAACCAGCGCGAGGTCGGCAACGACACGCTCACGTTCCAGGAAGCGCTGCGCAACGCCATGCGCCAGGCGCCCGACTGCATCCTCATCGGCGAGATCCGCGACCAGGAGACGATGCGCATGGCGCTCACCTACGCGCTCTCCGGCCACCTGTGCCTCGCCACGCTGCACGCGAACAACTCCTACCAGGCCATGAACCGGGTGATCAGCTTCTTCCCCCTGGAAGTGCGCCCGATGCTCCTCCAGGATCTCTCGGTGAGCCTGAAGGCCATCATCTCGCAGCGCCTGGTGCGCACCATCGAGGGCAAGCGCACGCCCGCCTTCGAGGTGCTGCTCGGCACGCGCAACATCCAGGAGCTGATCGAGAAGGGCGAAGTCGGCGAGATCAAGGAGGCGATGGAGAAGTCCATGTCGCCCGGGTCGCAGACCTTCGAGCAGGACCTCTTCCGGCTCGTGCGCACCGGCAAGGTCTCGACCGACGAGGCCCTCGCCAACGCGGATTCGGCGACCAACCTCGGCCTGCTGCTCGGCAACTCCGGGATCATGCCGGCGATGGCCGAGCGCACGAAGAACCCGCCGCCCCCCTCCGCCCGCGGCGGCGGCGGTCCTTCCTTCAGCGAGTTCAAGATCTCCGAGGATTCCGGCGACCGCCTGGGCTGAGCCGGTCCGTGAAGAGTCTCGAGGAAAACCTCACGCAGTACGCGGCGTACCACCGGGACAGGCGCAACATCGCCACCCACTTCTTCGGCATCCCGCTCATCGTCTTCGCCGTCGTGCTGGCGCTCGCCACGGCCAGCGTGACCGTCGGCTCCCTGAGCCTCACCGCGGCGGCCATCGCCTCCATCGCCGCCTGCCTCTATTACCTGCGACTCGACATCGGCTTCGGCCTCGCGATGGCGGCCGTGCTCTTCGCCATGTGCGCGGGCGCGAGCGAGATCACCGCCCGGCTCGCGGATCCGCCGGTGCTCGGTCTCGCCGTCCTCGTGTTCGCCGTGGGCTGGGCTCTCCAGTTCTGGGGCCACCGGTTCGAAGGCCTGAAGCCCGCCTTCCTCGACGACATGAAGCAACTGCTCATCGGCCCGCTCTTCGTGGTGGCGGAAGTGTTCTTCTTCTTCGGGGCGCGCGCGCCGCTTCGCCGATACATCGAGGAGCGCGTCGGCCCCACGCTCGTCCGGCCGGGCAAGCCCCTGAAGGTGGCGCAAGCGACCGTCGGCTCGCTCGTCCTCGAGGCCGCCGAGCGCCTCGAGCGGGCCGGCGTCGCCTTCGGCCACGGCACCGCCAACGCGCTCGACGAGGCCGCCTGGCTCGTGCTTCGGGCACTGGGCCGCCCGCCCGGTGACGTCGCGCCCATCGCCCGCGAGAACGTCGATGCGACCGGCGCCCGCGCCGCCCGCGCCCTCGTCGCGCGCCGCATCCGCACCCGCAAGCCCGCCGCCTACCTGCTGAACGAGGCGTGGCTGGGCCCCGACCGCTTCTACGTGGACGAGCGCGTCATCGTGCCGCGTTCCTTCATCGCCGAGATGGCGCGCGAGCGCTTCGCGCCCTGGGTGAAGGACCCGGCCTCGGTGACGACCGCCCTCGACCTGTGCACCGGCTCCGGCTGCCTCGCGATCCTGCTCGCGCGCGCCTTCCCGAAGGCGAAGGTGGATGCCGCGGACCTGTCCCCGGACGCGCTGGCCGTGGCCGCAGCCAATGTCGCCGCCTATCGGCTGGGACGCCGCGTGAAGCTCGTCGAGAGCGATCTTTTCGGCGCGCTCGCGGGCCGCACCTACGACCTGCTCGTCTCGAACCCCCCTTACGTGAACGCCGCCTCGATGCGCCGGCTGCCCGACGAATACCGCCAGGAGCCCGAGATGGCGCTCGCGAGCGGCGCCGACGGCCTGCGGCACACCCGCCTCATCCTCGCCGGGGCGCGGCGGCACCTGAATCCCGGCGGCCTTCTCGTCGTGGAGATCGGCCACAACCGCCGCGCGCTCGAGCGCGCCTGCCCGAAACTGCCGTTCGCCTGGCCCGCTTTCGCCGGCGGCGAAGGCTTCGTTTTCGTGCTCCCGCGGGAAGCGCTTCCGGCCGGCTGACGAGCCCGGCCGCGAGCGGAAGCCGCCACCCGAACCGTTTATAATCAACCCCGTATGCGGACACGGGCGCCAGACCCGTGCCACGCGCCCCAACCCGGGAAGAAAGCCAGCCGCGCATGTCCACACCGCTCACGACAGACCCCTCCGCCGCCATCCCGGCACCGTCCCCGGAAGCGCTCGAACGCGAGATCGCGGTCATGATCGTCGAGGCGCTCAACCTCGAAGTCGCGCCGCAGGAGATCGATCCCGAGGCCCGTCTCTACCAGGAGGGGCTGGGGCTCGACTCGATCGACATCCTCGAGGTGGCCCTCGTCGTGTCGAAGCGCTACGGCTTCAAGCTGCGCGACGACGACCAGGACAACGTCCGCATCTTCAGTTCGCTGCGGAACCTCGCCCGGACCGTGTCGGAGCGGAGAACCAAGTGACGCCCACCGGGCGCACGCGTGCCGCGCTCGTCGCGGTCGCGCTCGTCGCGGTTCCGAGCGCTTTCCTCGCCCACTACGCCATCGCCCGCGCCGGATCGCCGACGCTCGGCGCCCTCGTCGCGACCTTCCCCCTCGCGGCCATCGCCTTCTTCGCCCTTCGCCGGCCGGGCGCCGGCGGGCCTCGCGCCTGGATCGCCCTGGCCGCCGGCGCCCTCGCGCTGTACCTGCTGTGGGGCGCGGTCGAAAACCACTACCAGACCCTCTATTTCCTCGAGCACGCGGGCACCAACCTGCTCCTCGGCATCATGTTCGGCCGGACGCTCGCCGGATCCTCCGAGCCGCTGTGCACGCGCTTCGCGCGCATCGTGCACGGCACGCTCACCCCGGAGATCGCGCGGTACTCGCGCCAGGTGACGGCCGCCTGGACCGTCTTCTTCCTGGCCATCACGCTCGCCTCCTGCGCGCTGTTCCTGGGCAGCTTCATGACGGCGTGGTCCGTCCTCGCCAACTTCCTCACGCTGCCGCTCGTCGCGCTCATGTTCATCGTCGAGTACGCGGTGCGGCGGCGCGTCATCAAGCAGGTCAGCCCCGGGCACTTTCTCGACGGCATCGCGGTCTTCTGGCGCCATTCGGACACGACGCGCTTCCAGGCGCCGAACTGAAGCCCGCCCGGACGCCATGCTCCCGGTCGCCCCCAGCCGCGCCGCCGAAGCGAGGATTCCCCTCGTCGGCCATCGCGACCTCGGCCACGTGGCGGCCTACCGGTCGGGAAAGCCGGTCACCGCGGCGCAGTTGCTCGCCGACGCGACGCGCGTCGCGCAGGCGCTTCCGGAACGCGGCTCGGCGCTCAACCTCGCCGCCGATCGCTATCGCTTCGCGGTGAACCTGCTCGCCACGCTCCTTCGCGGCCATCCCACGCTGCTGCCGCCCGCCGTGACGCCCAACCTGGTCGAGGCGATCCGCGAATTCGCCCCCGACGCCTACTACGTGGCCGACGACGAGTCGGTCCGCATCGACCTTCCCCGCGTCGAGGTGCCGATGGACGGCGGCCGGGCCGGCGACGTCTCATCGGTGCCCGCCATCGAGGCCGATCGCATCGCCGCCATCGTGTTCACCTCGGGCTCGACCGGCGAGCCGCAGCCGCACCCCAAGCGATGGGGAAGCCTCGTGCGCAACGTGCTCGCCGAAGGCGAGCGGCTGGCGGTCGGCGGGCCCGGCCACGTGATCCTCGGCACGGTGCCGCCGCAGCACATGTTCGGGCTCGAGTCCACGGTGCTGATGCCCCTCGCGACCGGCGCCGCGCTCACCGCCGAGCGCCCCTACTTCGCCGCGCAGATCGACGCGGCCGCCGCGGCCCACCCGCCCGCGCGGACGATGTTCACCACGCCGTTCCACTTGCAGAACTGGCTCGACAACGGCGTCTCGCACCGACTCGAGTGCATCGTCTCGGCGACGGCCCCGCTCACGGCCGGCCTCGCCGCGCGCGCGGAGGCCGAGGCCTGCGAGCGGCTGCTCGAGATCTACGGCTGCACGGAAACGGGCCAGCTCGCCACGCGAAGGCCGACGCGGGAGAGCGCCTGGCAGCCGCTCGCGGATATCCGCATCCACCTGCGGGACGATGTCGCCTGGGCCCAGGGTGGTCACATCGAGGAGCCCACGCGGCTCGCCGATCTCATCGAGCTCGAACCGGACGGCCGCGCCTTCCATCTCGCCGGCCGCTCGGCCGACGTGGTCAACATCGCCGGCAAGCGCAACTCGCTCGGCGGGCTCACGCACCAGCTCCTCGCCATTCCCGGCGTGCGCGACGGCGTGTTCCACATGCCCGAGGAGCGCGGCGCAGGCGTGACGCGCCTCATGGCGTTCGTGGTGGCGCCGGGGCTCGATGCCGCCACGATCCTCGAGGCCCTGCGCGCGCGCATGGACCCGGTGTTCCTGCCGCGACCGATCGTGCTCGTCGACGCCCTGCCGCGGCGCGCGACGGGCAAGCTGCCCCGCGAAGCCCTCGTGGCGCTGGAGCGCCGGATGAACGGCACGCCGTGAGCCCGGAGGCCATGGAAATCGCGCTGCCGATCGCCCGCGACCACCCGGCCTTCGAGGGCCACTTCCCGGGCCGCCCGATCCTGCCGGGCGTCGCCCTGCTCGGCGAGGTCTTCGCGGCCCTCGCGCGAAACGCCGCCTTCGATCCGCTCGCCTTCACGCTTTCGAGCGCCAAGTTCCTGCGGCCGGTGCCGCCGGGCGAACCGCTCGTGCTGCGTTGGGTGAGCACGCCCGGAGGCGCCATCCGCTTCGAGGTGCACGGCGAGGCGGGGCCCGTGGCGAGCGGGGCCGTGGCGCCGCGCCGACCGGACGACGCGACATGAACGACGCGCTGCGGGAAACCGACGGCGAGGCGGCGACGCGGGGCGCGTGGCGGGGCCGCGAGGAGCGCGGCAGCCCCTTCCTGATCCGCTTCATGGCGCGGCTTTCCCTCGCCCTCGGGCGGGCCCCCGTCCGTCCGCTCCTGCATCTCATCGCGGCCTATTTCTTCGCGACCTCCGGCGCCGCGCGCCGGGAATCGCGCCGCTATCTCGCCCGCGTCCTGGGCCGCGAACCCGGCCTGATCGAGCGCTACCGGCATTTCCTCAGCTTCGCCTCCACGATCCACGATCGCGTCTTCTTCGTCGCCGACCGATTCGAGCCCTTCGACATCCGCGTGACGGGCGCCGGATGCGTGGACGACGCCCCGCCGGGCGCGGGCGTCTTCCTCATGGGAGGGCATCTCGGCAGCTTCGAGGCGGCGCGCGCCTGCGGCCGCGACCGGACGCACCGGCCCGTCACGATGGCGATGTTCGCCGGGAACGCGCACAAGATCCACGCGGTGCTCGAGGCCATCAATCCGAAGGCCGTCGAGGGGATCGTCGCCCTGGGCCGCGTCGACTCGATGCTGCGCCTGGACGAAGCGCTCGAGTCCGGCGCCTTCGTGGGCGTGCTCGCCGACCGCGCGCCGGAGGGCGAGAAATCCGTGAGCCTGCCCTTCCTCGGCGAGCCCGCGCTGTTTCCGACCGGCCCGATGCGGCTCGCCGCCGTGCTTCGCCGGCCCGTCGTATTCATGGCGGGCCTGTACCTGGGCGGCAACCGCTACGAAGTGCGCTTCGAGCCCCTCGCGGATTTCTCCGCGCTGCCCGAAGGCGGCCGGGCCGGGCGCGACGCGCTCGTGCACGAGGCCATCGAGCGCTACGCCCGGTGCCTCGAGCGCAACGCCCGGCGCGCGCCCTACAACTGGTTCAACTTCCATGATTTCTGGGCACCGGCCCCGCCGCGCTGAATCGCGCCTCGCCCGCCTCGCGGCCGCGATCGTCGCCGCGTGCCTGCCGGCGCTCGCCTGGGGCGCGTGGGATGTCGGGGCGCTCATGAGCCTGCTGGCGAAGAACCCGCCGGGCAACGCGACCTACAACGAGATCAAGCACCTGGCGCTGCTCGACGCGCCCGTCGAGTCCTCCGGCGAGCTTCGTTTCGTGCCGCCGCGCTACCTGGAGCGGCGCACCACCGCGCCGGGCCGCGAAGTGCTCATCGCGGACGGCGATTCGCTCGTCCTCGAACGCGGCGGGCGTCGCATGACGCTCTCGATGAGGGACCAGCCCGAGATCGCCGTGCTGGTGGAGAGCATCCGCGCGACGCTCGCGGGCGATCGCGGCACCCTGGAGACGCTGCACGCGCTCTCCGTCGCGGGCGGCATCGAGGGCTGGACGCTCACGCTCCTGCCGCGCGTGCCGGCCGCCGCGCGGCTCGTCACGCGCATCGACGTATCGGGCAAGCAGGCGCGCATCCACCGCATCGAGATCCAGATGGTGGGCGGCGACCGCTCCCTGATGCTGATCCGCAAGGCCGGGCCGTGAGCCGCGGCCGCATCGCGAGGATCGTCCTGTGGCTCGCGGGGATCGGGGCCTGCCTCGCCGTGATCGCGCAGGCCCGGTTCGTCGCGGACCTCTCGTCCTTCCTGCCCGAGGCGCCCACCGAACGCCAGCGCCTGCTCGTCGACCAGCTCAAGAGCGGCGCCCTTTCGCGCATGGTGCTGATGGGCATCGAGGGCGCGACGCCCGAGGCACGGGCCGGGTTGTCGCGGGCCGTCGCGGGCGCGCTGCGCGCCGACCCGGCGTTCGCCGGGGTCGCGAACGGCTCCACCGCGGGCCTGGAGCGCGAGCGCGACCTGCTCCTCGCGAACCGCTACGCCCTGAGCCCGGCGGTCGATCCGCACCGCTTCTCCGTCGCGGGGCTTCGCGAGTCCGTGGGCGAGACGATCGCGCTGCTCGCCTCGCCGCTCGGGCTCGCGATGGGCGCGCTCGTCCCGAGGGACCCCACGGGCGAGATGGGCGTTCTCCTCGATCGCCTCGCGCCCTCCGGCGGCCCGCTCGTGCGCGATGGCGTCTGGGTCTCCGCGGACGGCCGGCGCGCCCTCCTCGTCACGCGCACCCGGACCGGCGCGGCGGACATCGACGGCCAGGCCCGCGCCATGTCCACCGCGCAATCCGCGTTCGCCGCCGCGGCCTCGCGCATGGGGGGCGAGGCCACGGGCGCGCGGCTCGTCATGACCGGGCCGGGCGTGTTTTCCGTGCGGGCGCGCACGATGATCGAGTCGGAAGTGACGAAGCTGAGCGCGGCGGCCACGGCCGTCGTCGTCGTCGTGCTGCTGTGGGCCTACCGCTCGTTCGTCGTGCTGGGCCTGGGCCTCCTGCCGGTGCTCTCCGGGGCGATCGCCGGCATCGCCGCCGTCGCCCTGGGGCACGGGGTGGTGCACGGCATCACCCTCGGGTTCGGGACCACGCTGATCGGCGAGGCCGTCGACTACTCCATCTATTTCTTCGTCCAGTCCCGGCGCGGTGCCGCAGCCCGCGACGCCCGCGGGCTCGACGCCTTCTGGCCCACGATCCGGCTGGGGCTCGCGACTTCGATCGCGGGCTTCGCGGCCATGCTGCTGTCGAGCCTGCCCGGGCTGTCGCAGCTCGGCCTGTATTCGATCACCGGGCTCGTCGTCGCGGCGCTCGTCACGCGCCACGTGCTGCCGGCGCTCGCGCCGACGAGCCTGCAGGTGCGCGACCTTTCGGGCATCGGTCGCCGGCTGCTCGCGGCCATGGAGGCAGCCCGCCCGCTGCGCTTCGCCGTCCTCGCGGCCGCGGCCGCTTCGATCGCCGTGCTGGCGACGCGAACCGTCCCCTTGTGGGACCGCGACCTCGCGAGCCTCAATCCCATCGGCGAGGCCGACCGCGCGCTCGACGCCGAACTTCGCGCCGGGCTCGCCGCGCCCGACGCGCGCTACCTGATCGCGGCTTTCTCGCCCACGCAGGACGGCGCCCTCGCCGCGGCCGAGGCCGTGGGTCGCCATCTCGACCCGCTCGTGCGCGAGGGGACGATCGCCGGATACGACAGCCCCGCCGGCCTGCTCCCGAGCCTCGCGACGCAGTCGGCGCGGCGCGCGAGCCTGCCGGACGAAGCCACGCTTCGCGCGCGGCTCGCCGAGGCGCTCGCCGGTCTCCCGCTGCGCCCCGGCAAGCTCGAACCGTTCATCGCGGACGTGCAGGCGGCCCGCGTCGCGGCGCCGCTCGGGCGCGACGCCTTCCGCGGCACCACGCTCGACCTGGCGCTCGACGGCATGCTCTATCGCGACGAGGCGGGACAATGGACGGCGCTCGTGGGCCTGCGCGGCGTCGGCGGCGTCGTCGAACGCGCCCCGATCGATGCCGCCCTCGCCCGCGCCGCCGTCCCGGGCGCGATGCTCATCGACGTGAAGGCCGAGGCCGACAGCCTATACGCCGGCTATTTCGAGCAGGCCGTGCGCCTGGGATCCCTGGGCGCGGCCGTGGTTTGCCTGCTGCTCGCCCTCGCGCTGCGCTCGGTCCGGCGCACGGCCCGCATCGTGATGCCGCTCGCCGCGGCGCTGCTCGTGGTGGTGGCCTTCCACGCGCTCGCCGGGAATCGCCTCACGGTGCCGCACCTGGTCGGACTCACGCTTGTCGTGGCCATCGGATCGAACTACGCTCTCTTCGTCGACGGGATGGCCGAGCGGCCCGCCGAGGACAACGCAACCACGCTCGCTTCCCTGGCGCTCGCCAACTTCACCACCGTGGCCAGCTTCGGCTTGTTGGGCACCTCCTCCATCCCGATCGTCGACGCGATCGGCTCGACCGTGGCGGCGGGCGCGCTGCTCGCGCTGGTTTTCTGCGCCGCCTTCGCCGGCCGGGCGAAGCCGGCGGGAGTCCCCGCTTGAACGCCGCCCTGCCCGAATCGACCGTGCGCATCCTCGTCGACGAGGACGCCTTCCCGGCGCCGCCGGAAGACCTGCTCGTGGCGCTCCTCACGGGAACGCTCAGCCACCCCGAGGACTTCCATCGCGAAGGCTTCGTGCAGGCCGCGCGGGACCGGGGGGTGCGAGCCGACATCGCGCTCGTCGGCACGCCAGCCGCCCGCGTGGCGGACGGCACCGTGGCGGACGTCCTCGAGGAATCCCTCTGGGCACCGGCTCGCGCGCGCGGGCGACGACGCCTCTGGCTCGCGGGCATCTCCCTGGGCGGTCTTGCCGCCATGGCCTACGCGCTCCGGCATCCGCAGGCGGTCGCGGGGCTCGTGCTGCTCGCTCCCTACCCGGGCTCGCGCGACTGGTTGCGGCGAATGGATGCCGAAGGCGGTGCGCCGGGCCTCGCCGGAGCGCCGGCACGAGCCCGCCGACGCCGAGCGCGATGCGTGGACGTGGCTCGCGAATGCCGGAGCCGGCGCCGCGCCGCCGACCTATCTCCTCTACGGCGAGTCCGACCGATTCGCCGACGGCCAGGCGCGCATCGCCCGCGCGCTTCCGCCCGCGCATGTCGCCCGCGTGGCGGGCGCGCACGACTGGCCCACCTGGCGCCGGGCCTGGGATCGCTTCCTCGCCGAACCATGCCGGCGCAACTGGGCGGCGTTCGCGACGGGGCCGGCCTCGCGCCGGCGATGCCATGAGCCGCGTCCTTCCCGGCCCCGTCGCTTCCTCTCGCTGGCGCCCCTCGGCCACCCTCGCAGGCTCCATGGGCCTGCACGCCCTCGTCGGCGCGGGCCTCGCCTTGCAGCCGGAAGCCTGGCCGCTCGCGCTCGGGGTCGTCGCGGCCAATCACGCGGCGCTCGGCGCGATCGGCATGTGGCCGCGCAGCACGCTGCTCGGGCCGAACCTGCGGCACCTGCCCGAGGCGTCCCGCGCGCGCGGCGAGATCGCGATCACCCTCGACGACGGCCCCGACCCGGAGGTGACGCCGCTCGTGCTCGACATCCTCGAGCGCTTCGACGTGCGCGCGACCTTCTTCTGCATCGGCGAGAACGCCCGTCGCCACCCGGACCTCTGCCGCGAGATCGCGCATCGCGGCCACGGCGTCGAGAACCATTCCGACCGTCACCTCAAGACCTTTCCCCTCCTCGGCCCGCGGGGCCAACGCGAGGAGATCCTCGCCGCCCAGCGCAGCCTCGCCTCGCTCGCGGGACGCGAGCCGGGTTGTTTCCGTCCGCCGGCGGGCCTGCGCAATCCCCTGCTCGATCCGGTCCTGCACGGCCTCGCGCTGCGGCACGTGTCGTGGACGCGCCGAGGCTTCGACACGCGCACGCGCGACCCGCTGCGCGTTCTCGCGCGGCTCACGAAGGACCTCGCCGCCGGCGACATCCTGCTGCTGCACGACGGCCACGCCGCGCGCCTTCGCGATGGCCGGCCCGTGGTGATCGAGACGCTGCCCCGCCTGCTCGAGGCCATCCTCGCCCGCGAGCTCAAGCCCGCGACGCTCGCCGAGGCGCTCGCGCCTTGAGCCTCGACGCCTTTCGATCGCTGGTGCGCGAGGCCGCCGCGCGCTACCCGGCCGGCGACCGGTTCGCGAGGCACTTCGCCGCGGGCAAGCTCGGCCGCGACCCGGTCTTCCGGTACCTCCTGGAACAGGGCCTGCTCAAGGACGCCTCGCGCATCGTGGACATCGGGTGCGGCCAGGGCGTGCTCGCCGCCTTGATCCTCGCGGCGCAGGAGCGGCGCGACGCCGGGTCCTGGCCCGCCGCCTGGCCGGCACCGCCGCAACCCGCCGACTATCACGGGATCGACATCGCGGCGAAGGACGTCGCGCGGGCCCGCGCCGCGATCGGCTCCCGGGCCCGATTCACCGTGGGCGACATGCGTGCCGAGACCTTCGGACCTGCCGACGCCGTGGTGATCCTCGACGTGCTCCACTACGTCGACTACGCGGCGCAGGACGAGGTGCTCGGCCGCGTGCGGGCGGCGCTCGGCGATTCGGGCCGGCTGCTGCTTCGCGTCGGCGCCCGGTCGGGCTCGCTGCGCTTCCGCTACACCGACTGGGTGGATCGCCTCGTGATGCGCCTGCGCGGGCACCGGCTCGAAAGGCTTTACTGCCGGACGATCCCGGAATGGCTCGCCGCGCTCGGGAAGATCGGCCTCGAGGCCCGGGCCGTTCCCATGAGCGAGGGCACCGGGTTCGCCAACGTGCTGCTCGTCGCGCAGCCCCCCGGCTGAGGGCCCGACGGCGCGCGACGACTTTGCTACCATGGGTCACGTCCGTCCCCGAACCGAACTTGCAATCCCCTCTCATCACGTCGTTCACGGTCACGAGCGCCCTGGGCCGGGGCCTCGCCGCGACCGCACGGCGCCTGGCCGCCGCTGAAACCGGGCTCGCCCCCTGCCGTTTCGAGACCGTCGACCTCGACACCTGCGTCGGCGAGGTTCCGGGCATCGATGCCCACGCGCTCCCGCAGCCGCTCCGGCGATTCGATTGCCGCAACAACCGCCTGGCGGATCTCGCGCTCGCCACCGATGGCTTCGTCGACGCCGTGGCGACGGCCTCGGCGCGCTGGGGCGCCGGGCGCGTCGGCGTGTACCTCGGCACCAGCACGGCGGGCATCCTGTCGACCGAGATCGCCTACCGCCATCGCGACGCGATCACGGGCGCGCTGCCCCCGGACTACCGCTACCGCGAGACGCACAACACGAACTCGGTCACCGAGTTCGTGCGCGATCGCCTCGGGCTCTCGGGGCCCGCGCTCACGCATTCGACGGCGTGCTCCTCGAGCGCGAAGGCATTCGCCTCCGCCTGGCGCGCAATCGCCTCGGGCCTCGCGGACGCGGCGGTGGTGGGCGGCGTCGACACGCTCTGCCTCACGACCCTCCACGGTTTCGACTCGCTCGGCCTGCTCTCGTCGCGCCCCTGCCGGCCGTGGGACGCGCACCGCGACGGCATCTCCATCGGCGAGGGGGCGGCGTTCTTTCTCGTCGAGCGCGCGCAGCCGGGCCGCGACCCGGCGCCGCGGCTGCTGGGCTTCGGCGAATCCTGCGACGCCTACCACATGTCCTCGCCCCATCCGGAAGGCGAGGGCGCCCGCGCCGCGATGCTCGCCGCGCTCGCCCTCGCCGGTCTCGCGCCGGACGACATCGACTACGTGAACCTCCACGGCACCGCGACGCCCGCCAACGACGCCGCCGAGGACAAGGCCGTCACCGCGGTTTTCGGCGATCGCGTGCCGTGCAGCTCGACCAAGGGCGCGACGGGGCACGCGCTCGGGGCGGCCGGCGCCGTCGAGGCGGCGATCGCCCTCATCGCCCTGGCGGACGGCTTCGTTCCCGCCGGCCCGGGGCTCGAAGCGCCGGACCCGAAACTCGGGGCCCGCTACGCCTCGCGCAACGAGTGGCGCACCATCCGGCGCGCGATGAGCAACTCCTTCGGCTTCGGCGGCTCCAACTGCAGCCTCGTCTTCGGCGCCGCGGAGCTCCCGCGATGAGCCTCGCCGCCCGAGTCGCCGGCATCGGCGTGGCCGGCCCCGGTCTCGCAAACTGGGACGCGGCGCGCGAAGCGTTGCTCGAACCGGCGGCCTACATCCGGTCGCCGACCGTCGTTCCGGCTCCGGAAGCCCTCCCCCCGGTCGAACGCCGGCGCTGCGGCACGAACGTGAGGCTCGCGCTCGCCGCGGGGTTCGAGGCGGCGCGTCGGGGCGGCCTGCTGCCCGAGGCCTTCGCGACCGTCTTCGCCTCCTCGAGCGGCGACGGCGACAACTGCCACGCCATCTGCGAGACGCTCGCCTCGGAGGACCGCCTCATCTCGCCCACGCGCTTCCACAACTCGGTGCACAACGCGCCGAGCGGTTACTGGAGCATCGCCTCGCGCTCGACGCGCCCGTCCGACAGCATCGGGGCCTTCGACGCGAGCTTCGCCGCGGGGTTGCTGGAAGCGCTCACGCGGATCGCCGGCGGCGAGTCGCCGGTGATGCTCATCGCCTACGATTCGCCCTATCCGGAACCCCTGCAGGCCGCGCGCCCCATGGAAGACGGCTTCGCGGTGGCGCTCGCCCTGCGGCCCCCGGATGCGGCCGGTCTCCTCCTGGGCGCGTCGATCTCGAACGAAGCGCCCGCCGTCCTCGCGAACGATGCGCTCGAGGCGCTGCGCCGGGGCGTGCCCGCGGCCCGCTCGCTGCCCCTGCTCGCGCTCCTCGCGCGGGGCGTCGCCGGGAGCACCGCCGTCGAATACCTGCCCGGCCTCGCGCTGAGGATCGAGGTGGCGCCGTGATCCGCGAGGGCGGCGGGCGCGACCGCGACTGGCTGCTCGCGCGATTGCCGCAGAAAGGGGCGATGAACCTGCTCGAGCGGATCGAGCGCTGGTCCGACGAGGAGATCGCCTGCACCGCGCGCAGCCATGTCGCCCCCGGCCACCCGCTTCGCTGCGGCGATCTCCTGCCGTCGTGCGCGGCCATCGAATACGCGGCGCAGGCGGTCGCGGCGCACGGCGCGCTGCTCGCCGGCGACGACGGGACGGCGGGGGCGGGATTCCTCGCGAGCGCGCGCGCCGTGGACCTGCACGTCGCCCGGCTCGACGACCTGGCAGGCCCGCTCGCCATCCATGCGCGCCGCCTGTCGGGCGATGCGAGCGGGCTCCTCTACGAATTCCGGGTCGCCTGCGGCTCGGCGCGCGTCGCGTCCGGCCGCCTCGCGATCGCGCTGGCCGCCGCGGGAGCGTCCGCATGAGCCGCCGCGCGCTCGTCACCGGCGCGAGCGGCACGATCGGCGCCGCGATCTGCCGCGAACTGTCCCGCCGCGGTTTCGCCGTCATCGTGCACGGCCACCGCCATCCCGGGGACGCGGAACGCCTGGCGCAGGCCTTGCGCGAAGGCGGCGGCGAGGCGCAGGCCATCGCGTTCGACGTGACGGACGCGGCGGCGAGCGCGAGCGCGATCGAATCGCTGCTCGAGGCGGGCCCCGTCCAGGTCCTGGTGAACAACGCCGGAACGCACGCCGACGCGCCCTTCCCCGGCATGAGCCTCGAGCGCTGGCGCGGCGTCATCGACGTCTCGCTGCACGGTTTCTTCCACGTCACGCAGCCGTTGCTCATGCCGATGATCCGCACGCGCTGGGGCCGCATCGTGAACATCACGTCGCTCGCCGGCCAGGTGGGCAACCGCGGACAGGCCAACTACGCCGCGGCGAAGGGCGCCCTGCACGCGGCCACGCGCACGCTGGCGCTCGAGGTCGCGAGCCGCGGGATCACGGTGAACGCGGTGGCGCCGGGCGTCATCGCCTCGCCCATGGCGGACGCGGCGTTCCCGCCGGAAGCGATCGAGCGGCTCGTGCCGATGAAGCGCGCCGGCCGCCCCGAGGAAGTCGCGAGCCTCGTGGGTTTCCTCGCCTCGGACGAGGCGAGCTACGTCACCGGGCAGGTCATCGGGGTGAACGGGGGCGTGGCCTGACGCCACGGCCGGCGAAGGATCGGCGGCCTAGCCGCGCAGCTTCCTCGCCGCGAGCACGGGCAGGCGCAGCAGGAAGCCGAAGAAAAGGCGCGCGTGCATGCCGACGAGCAGGCGGTTGTCGCGCCAGTAGTCGAAGTGCGAAACCCCGCCCTCGTCGGGACGCAGGTAGCGCACGGGGGCCGGCAGGTTCACCACCGGAAGGCCGCGCCACACGAGCCGCACGGCCGCCTCCGGATCGAAATCGAACCGGCGCATCCAGCGGGTCGCTTCCATGACCGCGACCAGGTCCGCGATCGGGTAGACGCGGAAACCGAATAGCGAGTCGTCGATGCCCTGCCACAGCGTCTCGAGGTTGGCCCACCAGTTCGAGATGCGCCGGCCCTTCACCCGCAGGCTGGGCGCGCTTTCGTCGAACTGCGGCACGCCGAGCACGACGGCGCGGGGCGCGGCGACCGAGGCCGCCATGAAGCGCGGGATGTGCGTGGGCGGGTGCTGGCCGTCGGAATCCATCGTGAGGACATGCGTAAAGCCTTCGGCGGAGGCCACGCGCATGCCATGCAGCACGGCCGCCCCCTTGCCGCCATTGCGCGCGAGGCGCAGGACGCGCAACGCGGGGTCGTCGCGCGCGGCCGCTTCGAGCCGCTCGCCCGTGCCGTCGTCGCTGCCGTCGACGACGACCCAGACCGCGTCCCAGTATTGCCGGGCCGCCTCGCACCGTCTCGAAGACGCTCTCGCCGGGGTTGTAGCTGGGAATGAGGACCAGGTGCCGGGGCGGGGCGGCGTTCATTCGGGTGCCGCGCGTCCGGAAGCGAGCCGGTCGCCGGTGGCCTCGCGCGAGGCCGCCGCCGCGGCCGGCGCTTGCCGTGCCGCGAGCTCCGCGGCGAAATGGCGCTCGAGCTCCAGCGTGAACGCGCGCACGTCCTTCGGCGGCTCGAAGCGCCGGCCGAGCTCGATGCGGAAATGGAAGGGAAAGGCCGGGCATTCCCGCAGGGATACGCCCTTGCCCAGGAAGGACTTGTCGGCGTGGATGAACACCGCCTGCACCGGCACGCCCGTGCGCCGCGAGACGACCGCGACGGCCGCGGTGAAGGGTCCGAACGGCTCGCGCGTGCTGCGCGTGCCCTCGGGGAAGAGCACCAGGTGCCCGCCCAGGTCCAGTTCCGCGCCGGCCTTCGCCGCGAGCGCGAGCAGCGAATCGTTGCGCACGTAGCGCGCCAGGCGCGCGGCCGGGGCGAGCAGGAAGTTGCCCAGGAGCGAGGCTTTCATCACGCAGAAGGCGTCCGGAAGGCGGGAGGCCACGAGCACCGCGTCGATCAGCGAGGGATGGTTCGGCGCGACGATGAGCGGACCCGCGTCCCGCAGCCGGTCGAGGGCCGAGAGGTCGAGACGCAGGGCCCCCACCGCCTCCATGATGGCGAGGTAGGCGCGGAATCCCCGCATCGCCCCGCGCCGCCCGACGCGTCGCCCGACGCTCGCGGGCAGCACGAGCCCGAGCACGGTGGCGACGACGCCCCACACGAAACACATGAAGGCGAGCAGGCCGAGCCCGAAAACCATGATGCCGTAGTTGCGGAGCGACTTCGCGAAGCGGGCGATCGGCATGGCGTTCAGCGCGCGGGCGCCGCCTTCCGGCCGGACTGCGCGAAGACCCACGACAGGCCGATGCCGCCCGCGACGTAGCGTCGCGAATCGACGAGCGGGCTCGGCTCGAAGGCGGCGCCGCGCAGCGTGTCGTAGCGCACGTAGGCGCCCAGCCACCACTGCTCGATGCGGCGCGAGGCGCCCAGGATGAACTGCATCCCCCCGTAGCCGCCCTTCGCGGCGTAGGCCGGGCGCGAGGCGGTGGCCTCGCCTTCGCCCACCGAATAGAAGTAGTCGTTGTAGCGGCGGTCGGTGAAGACGGGGCCCGCCAGCATGCCGACGTTCCAGCCCTTGAGTCCGGGCACGTCCTCGAGATCGACGTTCAGGTGGGGAAAGAACTGCACGCCGATGTATTTCGGATGGGACTCGACGGTGAGCGCCGCCCGAAGGGGCAGGCGCAGGTCCACCTTCGCGCCGCTCGCGCGCGACTTCCACAGGTGCACCTCGAGCGACGGCCCGATCTCGACCGCGGGGCTCAGGCTTTCCATCCCCTCGCGCAGCGGCGAGCGATCGCTGTCGACGGGGAGCGACGCCCCCACGGAGAGCTGCAGCTCGACGCGCTCGCTGTCGAAGAGGATGCCGCGCACGCCTTCCCGGTCGGCCTTGAACACTTCGCCGCGATAGACGAAGAACGGCAACGGCAGCGCGTAGGTGCGGCTGCGCGAGGAACCCCGGTAGTCGGGAAGCTCGAGCGCGACGCCGCCGAAGCCCGCTTCCCACAGCGGCTCCTCGCGGGCTTGCGCGGCCGGCGAGAACGAACCCGCGAACGCGGCCAGGGCCAGGACGCGCCGGGCCGTGCGCGCCGTCATGGCAGGCCGGGCCCCGCGGCGGGCACGGCGCTGCTCGCGACGGCTTCGATCTCCACCAGCAGGTCGCGGCGGCAGATGTCGGCGCGGATGAAGTGCGCATCGATGTCCGGGCCCAGTGCCGCCCGCAACTCCCGGCGGACGATGGACGCATCCGCGGGGTGGCGCACGTAGACCTTGTAGCTGGCCTCGCGCATCGGAAAGGCGCCGGCGCCCGCCTGGCGCTCGGCTTCGCCGAAGACGGCCCGCAGGTTGGCGAGCGTCTCGCGCGTCTGCGCCGCGACGTCGCCTTCGTGCAGCGTGGCGTGCCCGACGATGCTGGCCGTGCCGGACACCAGCAGCAGGTGGCCTTCGGCGGCCGGCTGGATCACGGCCCGGGAGAAGAGGGGGCTTTGCGGGCCGTACTGCGACGGATACCGGTACGCGTTCACCTGGCGCGGGTTCTCGAGGCTCGTGCCCGCGCGGCGCGTCGCCACGAACGACACCGTGAGATGCTCGCCGCGGGTGAAGCCGAGCGCGCAGGCCGCGGGGATGGCGACGTCGCCGATGCGGCCCGCGGCCTCGAAGGCGGCGGCTCGCCCGAGGTTGAACTGGCGATAGCGCTCGAGCCCCGCCTCGTCGTCGTTGATGCGCGCGAAGTAGTTCCAGAACCGGGCGACGTGAGGGGCGCCGTGCCGCCCGATCGTCGCGAAGATCTCGCGGTACGCCCGCTCGGCCGCCGCGCGGATGCCGGCGCCGCGCTCCGCGACCGTGTGCACGCCGAAGAGGAAGTCGCCCGTCGCCGCGAGGCGAATGCCGCCATCCACGGCCGTGACCACCGGCTCGCGCGAGGTCCAGACCTCGCAGATGCCGCGGCCCGCGCCGGCCTGCAGGTCCTCGGCGGGAACGCTCGCGCGCGGCACCGATTCGGGCAGTTCCCCCGGCAGGTCGGGAAAGCCGATCACGCCGACCAGGCTCGGGCCGGCGTCCTGCGCCGCATCGAGCGCGCTTTCCGGGGTGAGATAGTCGAGCTTCAGCATCGCGGCTCAGCGGGTGGCATTGGCATCCGGCGCGGCGGGCTGGCGGATGTTCTCGGCGCGGCGGCGCCAGGCCGCCATCGTCCGGCGCAGGTTGGCGATCGACATCGCGTAGTAGATCGTCCGGAACGCCGCCAGCGGGAACCGGATGCGCGTATTGCGGAAGATGTCCCCGGCGAGGACCGAGAGCAGCGCGCTCTTCACGTTGAGGATGTTGCTCGGGTTCATGAAGAGATCGCGCATGGTCGGGTTCGTGACGCGATAGATGAACCACGAGAATTCGCGCGGGCCGTGGCGCATCACGCGGTCGAAGGCACGCCGGGCCCGCGACTCGCGCGCCGGCTCGCGCAGCCGGGCCGACACGACATCGACGCCCGCGACGGCGCTGTTCATGGCGAGCCACACGCCCGAGGAGAAGACCGGGTCGATGAACGCGAACGCGTCGCCCACCATCACGAAGTTCTCGCCCTGGCAGACGTCGGACGCGTAGGAATAGTTTCCGGTCGCCTCGGGCTCCGTGGCCATCCGCGCGTGCGCCAGCCGCTGCGCGAGCGCGGGGCACATCGCGATCGTGTCGCGGAAGTACTCCGCGAGCGGCTTGTCGCGTGCCTTCATGTAGTAGGGCCAGACCACGGCGCCGACGCTCGTCACGCCGTCCTTGAGCGGGATGAACCAGAACCACCCGTGCTCGAACCAGAAGATGGTGATGTTGCCTTCGCAGCGGCCCTCGTGGCGCTCGGCCTCGCGGAAATGCGCGTACATGGCCGCGCTCGCGTGGCGGGGATTGCGTCGCTTGGCGCCCAGCCGGTTCGCGAGGAGCGTGTCGCGCCCGCTCGCGTCGACCACGAACCGGGGACGAAAGACGAGCGGCCCCCGGCCCTGCGCGATCGCGCGAACCACCGGGCGCCGTTCCCGGTCGCCGGGATCGACCTCCTTCACGCGGCACCGTTCGATCGCGCGGGCCCCGGCGCGCGTGGCGCGCTGGAAGAGGATGCGGTCGAACTCGGCCCGCGGCACCTGCAAGGCGGAGGGCATCGACTTGTCGATCGCGTCGGCGAACTCGAACATGACGCTGCGCCCGTGCTGCGGGGAGACGAATTCGGCGCCCCACTTCACCATGCCGATGGCGCGGATCTCGTCGGCGACGCCGAGTTTCTCGAACAGGGGCATGTTGGCCGGCAGCAGGGATTCGCCGATGTGGAAGCGCGGATGGGAATCCTTCTCGATCAGCACCACGTCGAACCCCTGCTCGGCCAGGAGCGTCGCGGCCGTCGATCCGGCGGGCCCCGAACCGATCACGGCCACGTCGCATTCCACCGTCTCGGCGTCCATCGACTCCCGTTGCTCTGCTTGCAAACATCCTCCCGAATGGACCGTGCGGCGCGGCCGCCGACCGTTGCACCGTGCAGCGATAACATATATAACAAACCGACGAAAAGCCACCTGACCGCGCGCATGGCCGCGGCCCTCCGGAAGAGAAAATGCGACTTCGATGGAACCGGACAGGAGTCGCGGCGGCGGCGATTCGACCGACGCCGATTCCGCGCCTGCTGTTCGCCGCGACCCTCGTCCTGGCTTCCCTCGGCGCCCGCGCGAACGACCAGGCGGCCCTCGACAATTGTATCGCCTCGTGGGGTGCGAAATCTCCCTTCCCCAAGGGCACGCCCGCCCATTCCGTGCTCGCCACCGGCGTGAAGGTCTTCGGCCTCGGCCAAGCCACGTCCGGGGACGATCCGGTCACCTCGAAGCCCGCGCTCGTGCTCGTGCGGCCCGCGGTCAACGTGATGGGAAAGAACACCATCCGCCTCGCCAATCCGAACGGCTGGTACTGCTTCCGCTCGAACGTCACCGTGGCCGGCAAGATCGAGATCGAGGCGCAGTGCACCGCGCAGATCGCGAGCGCGCGCGAAAGCGGCACCTCCGTGGGCGCGACGGACGAGAGCAACAAGGGTGTCGCGGTCTTCGGCGCGCTTCGCGTCACGCGGTTCGGTTGTCCCTAGCCCCCCGGCAGCCCGGTCACGATGCCGCCCCGAGAAGCCCCCCCGTCGCATTCGCCCATCCGCGCGATCGACCGCTTCTGGTCCGACGAGCGCAGCCGTCGCAGGTTCGTCGACCGGATGTTCGACGATGGCGCCCGCGACTACGAACACGTCGAGCGCCTGCTCGCCCTCGGGTCGGGCCCCTGGTACCGGCGCGATGCGCTTCGCCGCGCCGGGCTCGGCCCGGGCATGCGCGTCCTGGACATCGCCACCGGAACGGGTCTCGCCGCCCGCGAGGCGGCCACGCTGTGCGCGCCGGGCGGTTTCGTGATCGGGCTCGACCCGAGCGCCGGCATGCTGCACGAGTCGAGCACGCGCCCGGGCGCCCTGCTGGTCCGCGGCTTCGGCGAACGCCTGCCTTTCGCGGATGCCTCGTTCGATTTCGTCTGCATGGGCTTCGCGCTGCGGCACGTGGCGGACCTGGGCGCGCTCCTGCGCGAGATCCGCCGCGTCCTCGCGCCCGGGGGCCGGACCTGCATCCTCGAGATCACGCGCCCGAAGTCCGGCCTCGCCAACGGGGCGCTGCGCACCTTCATGACCGGGCTGATCCCCGCCTTCGCGGGCGGATCCGCCCGTCGCGCCCGCGCGCGCGAACTGATGGATTTCTACTGGGAAACGATCGACGCGTGCGTGAGCCCGGAGACGGTGCTGCGCGAGTTCGCCGCGGCCGGCTTCGCCGGGACGGCCCGCACCGTCACGCTGGGCATATTTTCCGAGTACGTGGCGCGGCAGGCCGCGCCGGGGGGGGGGGCGGGGGGGGGGGGGGGGGGGGGGGGGGGGGGGGGGGGGGGGGGGGGGGGGGGGGGGGGGGGGGGGGGGGGGGGGGGGGGGGGGGGGGGGGGGGGGGGGGGGGGGGGGGGGGGGGGGGGGGGGGGGGGGGGGGGGGGGGGGGGGGGGGGGGGGGGGGGGGGGGGGGGGGGGGGGGGGGGGGGGGGGGGGGGGGGGGGGGGGGGGGGGGGGGGGGGGGGGGGGGGGGGGGGGGGGGGGGGGGGGGGGGGGGGGGGGGGGGGGGGGGGGGGGGGGGGGGGGGGGGGGGGGGGGGGGGGGGGGGGGGGGGGGGGGGGGGGGGGGGGGGGGGGGGCCGGGGGGAGGCGCCGTCCAGGTGATCTGGGACGCCGACGGCCGCGTGAAGGACGTGACCGCCGGTCCCCCTTGAGGGCCGGCCTTCGGCATCGCGGTGCCCGCGGGGCTAGAATGACCGTATCCGAAACGCCCCTGCCCCGTTCCATGGACCTCGCCGCCCTCCGCAACGACTACGCCCTCAGGAGCCTCGACGAATCCGACGTCGACGCCGATCCCTTCAAGCAGTTCCACGCCTGGATGAAGGAGGCGATCGAGGCCCAGGTGCCCGAGCCGACCGCCATGACGCTCGCGACCGTCGACGCGTCCGGCCAGCCCTCGGCGCGCATCATGCTGCTCAAGGGGCTCGACGAGCGCGGCTTCGTCTTCTACACCAATTACGCGAGCCGCAAGGGCATGGAACTCGGCGCGAGGCCGCGCGCGGCCCTGGTCTTCTTCTGGAAGGAACTCGAGCGCCAGGTGCGCGTCGAGGGTGGGGTCGAACCGGTCACGGCCGCGGAAAGCGACGAGTATTTCGGCGTGCGCCCCCTGGGCTCGCGCATCGGCGCGTGGGCCAGCACGCAAAGCGCGGTGATCGAGAGCCGCGGCTGGCTCGAGGCCCGCGTGAAGGAGGCCGAGGCGAAATTCGGCGAGAACCCGCCGCGCCCGCCGCACTGGGGCGGCTACCGCGTGCTGCCCGAGGTCCTCGAGTTCTGGCAGGGCCGGCGCAGTCGGCTGCACGATCGCATCGCCTACGCCCGTGCGGGTGAGGGCTGGTCGCGTTCGCGTCTCTCCCCCTAGGAATGCGAAGTCCGGACGTTCACGCCGCCTTTCCCGGCCTCGACGCCGAGCGCCTCTCGGACGCCGAGATCGAGCGCTCCATCGACGAGACGCTCGCCACCCGCGACGCCGACCGGCCCTTCTGGGTCTTCGCGTACGGCTCGCTCATGTGGAACCCGGGCTTCGCCTTCGTCGCGAAGCGCGTGGGCACGGTCTACGGTTTCCACCGGAACTTCGGCCAGTGGTCGCGCATCAACCGTGGCACGCCGGAGCGTCCCGGCCTCGTCCTAACCCTCGAGCGCGGCGGCTGCTGCCGCGGCCTCGCCTACCGGTTGGGCCAGGCGACCACGCGCGCGGATCTCGCGAGGCTCTGGCGGCGCGAGATGACCCTGCGCTCCTACGAGCCGCGCTGGCTCGACTGCCACGCGGGCGCCGAGCGCATGCCCGTCCTCGCTTTCGTGGTGAACCGCCAGTGCACGGGCTATGCCGGAAGGCTCAGCGTCGAAGCGATGGTGCACACGCTCGCCACGGCGCGCGGCAAGGCGGGCTCGGCGGCCGAGTACCTGTTCCACACCCAGTCCGTGCTCGAGGCGCACGGCATCCGCGACGAGCGCATGAAGCGGCTCGCCGATCGCGTGCGGCACTACCTCACGCGCGGTCCCCGCCTGAGGGATCGCTACTGGCCCTGGGAAGGGTCGCGGGGCGTCCCGGCCGGCGGCGCGCCGCCTTCTCCGGCACCGCGCGGGCGATTGCGCCCGCGACCGCGCCGGCCGCGTCGCGCCTTGCCCTGGCCGGGCGTCGGGTTCGCGCCACCGCCCGAGGCGGCCGGCTGCGCCGGACCGCCTTGCGCCATCGGGGGATTCGCCGCGTTCGGCTGTCCCTGCGCGGGACGCGGTGCGCCCTGCCCGCCGCCGCCCTTGCCGCGACGACGCCTCTTCTTGTTCTTGCCCGGCGCCTGCGCGCCGGGATCGCCGGGCGCCCCGGATGGGCCGCCCGCGACCGGCGGGCGGGGCGGGCGCTCGGATCGCGCCTGCATCGGCGCGCCTTGTCCCTGGCCCATGGGTTTCTTGCCGCCCGGCTTCTTGCCGCGAGGCGGCTTGCCGCGCCCCTTCTTGCCCGGTCCCGCGCCGCCGCCCGGCGGCCCGACGGGCTTTTCGCCCGAGGCCCAGTGCACGCCGCGATGTCCCGCGGGCAGGCCCATGGTGCCGGTGGCACGATTGAAGCCCGGCAGGCGTTCGAAATCCGGCTGGCGATCGTCGTCCAGTTCGTCGATGGGGTCGTCCTTGTCGGCGTAGCCTTCCATCAGGAACGCGGGCTGGCGATCGTCCTCGTCGTCGAAGTCGTCCTCGGGCTCGGGCATGTCTCCTTCCGTGACGACGTTGCCCGGCATGAATTCCTCCTCGCCGTCCTCGTCGCTCTCGGCCTCGCTCTCGCCCATGCCCGCGAAGGCCATGAGGTTCGCGACGTCGTCCTCGGCCAGATCGCGGCTCATCCCGCGCTTCAGGAAGGCGGGCAGCTCGACCGGGCCGTAGCGAACGCGCATGAGTCGGCTCACCATGAGGCCCACCGCCTCGAACATGCGGCGCACCTCGCGGTTCTTCCCCTCGCGAAGCACGACGTGGTACCAGTGGTTGGTCCCCTCGCCGCCGCGATCCTCCAGGCGATCGAAGTGGCACTTGTCGCCGTCGATGTCCACGCCCTCGCCCGTGAGGAGGCCGAACTGCTCCGGCGTGAGCTGGCCCACGAGCCGCACCGCGTACTCGCGCTCCACCTCGAAGCTCGGGTGCATGAGCCGGTTGGCGAGGTCGCCGTTCGTGGTGAACATGAGCAGCCCGCTCGTGTTGAAGTCGAGCCGGCCGACCGACACCCAGCGCGAATTGCTCAGGCGCGGCAGCTTGTCGAAGACGGTGGGGCGACCTTCCGGGTCGTCCCGCGTGCAGATCTCGCCCTCGGGCTTGTGGTAGATCAGCACCCGCGGCAGCTGCTCGCCGAAGCGCAGGTGGATCAGCTTGCCGTCGAGCTTCACGCGGTCGCCCGGCCCCACCTGGTCGCCCAGTTTCGCGAGCTGGCCGTTGATGGCGAGGTGGCCCTGCGCGATGAGGATCTCGACGTTGCGCCGCGAGCCGTAGCCCGACTGCGCCATCACCTTCTGCAGGCGCTCGCGCTTGCCCGTGGCCTTGCCGCCCGGGCCCGTCTTGCCGCTTCGCTTCCTGGCGCTCGCCGGGGCCTTGGCCCATTCCGGCACGATGCCGCCGGGCCAGTCGAGGCGCGGCGTGCGTTGGGGTCTATCCCGCATGGGGTTGCTCCGTGTCTTCCGGGGGCGCGTCGGCCCCGCTTGAGGGGATGTCGCTCGGGGGGGCGGCCGCGTCGGCGGCCGGCGGTTCGGAGGGCGCGTCGCCGGGATCCGCCTCGTGGGCTTCTTCCAGCAGGCTCTCCTGCGTCGGGGCGGCGGGGGCCGCCTCGAAGTTCGCGTCGAGGGTGCTTTGCAGCTCCTCGAGCGCGGGCAGCTCCTCGAGGGAGCGCAGGTTCAGGTCGTCCAGGAACTTGCGCGTCGTCGCGAAGAGCGCGGGGCGGCCCGGGGTTTCGCGGTGGCCGACGACGTCGATCCAGCCGCGCTCCTCGAGCGCCTTGAGGGTGGGCGGCGAGACCGCCACGCCGCGGATGTCCTCGATGTCGCCGCGCGTCACCGGCTGGCGGTACGCGATGATGGCGAGCGTCTCGAGCACGGCGCGAGAGTAGCGAGGCGCCTTGTCGTTCGAGATGCGGTCGAGGTAGCGCTGGTATTCGGGCCGCACGCGGAAGCGCCAGCCGGAGGCCACCGAGGTGAGCTCCACGGGCCGGTCGGTCCATTCCTCGCGGATCTCGTCGAGGATCTTCCTCAGGCTGTCGGCGTCCAGCTCGCCGCCGAACAGGCGCTTGAGCGGCCCGATCGCGAGCGGCTCCGAGGCCGACAGGAGCGCCGCCTCGAGCACGCGCTTCACGAGGGTGAGGTCGAGGGGCTCGCGCGCGGGCGGCGGCTCGGGGGTCTCGACGGTTTCGAGGGTCTCGTCAGTCATGGTCAGGTGATCGTGAGGGCCGCGCGCTCGCTCTTCATGCGCACGTAGATGGGATCGAAGGCGCCTTGCTGCGTGATCTCGATGAGCGATTCGCGCGCGAGTTCGAGCAGGGCGAGGAAACTCACCACGAGGACGGGCACGCCCTCCTCGGGCCGGAAGAGGAGGGAGAATTCCGTGAAGGCGCCGTTGCCCAGCTCGCGCAGGATGCGGCTCATGTGCGAGCGCACCGAGAGCTGCTCGCGGGTGATCTTGTGGTGCTTCGTCATCTTCGCGCGGGCGAGGATGGAGCGCCAGGCCTCCGAGAGGTCGCCGATCGCGACGCCCGGCAGGCTCTCGGCGAGGGATTGCTCGATGTAGACCTCCACCACGGAGAAGTCGCGGCCGGCCACGGGGGCCTCGCCCAGCAGCTGCGCGGCCTTCTTCATCTGCTCGTACTCGAGCAGGCGCCGCACCAGTTCCGCGCGCGGGTCCTCGGGCTCCGAGTCGTCCTGGCGCTTCGGGCGCGGCAGCAGCATGCGCGACTTGATCTCGATGAGGAGCGCGGCCATCAGCAGGTACTCGGCGGCGAGCTCGAGCTGCTGGGTGCGCATCATCTCGACGTATTCCATGTACTGGCGCGTGAGCTCGGCCATCGGGATGTCGAGCACGTCGAGCGAGTGGCGGCGGATGAGATAGAGCAGCAGGTCGAGCGGGCCCTCGAACGTGTCGAGGAAGACCGACAGCGCCTCGGGCGGGATGTAGAGGTCCGTCGGCAGCTGCGCGAGCGGCTCGCCGCGGATCTTCGCGACGGGCAGCGCGAGGTCGAGGCCGGCCTGGGCTTCGGCGGCGATCGGGTCGTTGGCGGCCGCCATCGTCATTGCTTCGCTCCGTAGGCGATCTCGGCGGAGGCCCGCGACATCTTGCTGCCTTCGTGGCCGACACCCGGCACCGTGGCGAGCTGCCAGCCGAACTTCGCGCCGAGCGCGCCCGCCGCGCCGGTGAGCGCGCCGAAGAAATTCTCCCCCCGCTCGAGGCGGTTGGCGCCCTGCTTCATCGAGGCGTCGGACTTGTCGAGCCGGGCGTCGTTCGGGTCCGTGTCGGCTTCCCCGAGGATCACCCACGCCTTCTTCTCGAGCGCGGCCTTCAGCGGCGCCTCGCCCGCGCCGCCGGGGGCGCCCACGAGCGAATGCGGCCACTTCGCCGCCGCCTTGTCGGAGCGCCATTCCGGCATCGTGTACCAGCCGGCGTTCGCCATGATCGCGAGCGAGGCGCGGTTGTCGGGCAGCAGGAAGAGCATGCGGTGCACGAACTGCGCGCCGGCCGAATGGCCGAAGATGCGGTAGTCCTTCTGGCCGTCGCGCATCTCGTCGAAGAGGTGTTCGACGACGGCGAATCCCCACTGGTCGCGATCGGCGGTCGAATCGGCCTCGCCGAGGTTGTAGCGCGTGCCGGGCCAGTCCTTGGCGGAGAATTCCGGCGCGATCACGAGGAAGCCGTAGCGGTCCGCGAGGAGCTCCCAGTAGTCGCGGTAGTTGGAGGCGGTGCGCGACGCGCCGTGCATCACGAACTGGATGGGGCACGTCGAGTCGCACTTCTTCGGCCGGTAGGTGTACACGCGCATCGGGCGGTCGGCCCGGCCCTTCCTGTCGGTGAACACGAAGCTCCACTTGCCCGACGGCACCGGCGTCGCCGCTTCGGCCGGCAAGGTCGCGGCGACGAACAGGACCGCGGCGCCCAGCGCCGTCGCTCCCCATCTGCGTTCATCTGCGTTCATCTGCGGTTCCTCGCTTTGTGCCCGCATCACTCTCAGGAGTAGTTGAGGCCCATGGCCTCGCGCACGTCCCGCATCGTCTCTTCCGCGAGATCGGAAGCCTTCTCGCACCCGTCCTGGATGATCGACCGCACGAGCGAGGGATCCTCCTCGTAGCCGGCCGCCCGCTCGCGGATCGGCCCCAGCTCCGCGTTCACCGCGTCGATCACCGGCTGCTTGCATTCCAGGCAGCCGAACGCGGCGCTCTTGCAGCCCTTCACCACCCAGTCGCGCGTGTCCTGCGAGGAATAGACCTGGTGCAGGTTCCACACCGGGCACTTGCCGGGGTCGCCCGGGTCCGTGCGGCGGACGCGCGCCGGGTCCGTGGGCATCGTGCGCACCTTCTTCGAGACCTCGTCGGGCTTGTCGCGCAGCAGGATCGCGTTGCCGTAGCTCTTGGACATCTTCTGGCCGTCCAGGCCCAGCAGCTTGGGCGTCTCGGTGAGGAGCGCCTCGGGCTCGGCGAGGATCATGCGCCCGCCGCCCTCGATGAAGCCGAAGAGCCGTTCCTTGTCGCCGATGGAGAGGTTCTGCACGTCGCCCACGAGATCCCTCGCCTCCGTGAGCGCGGCCTCGTCCCCTTGCTCCTGGAAGCGCGTGCGCAGCAGCCTGTAGAGCTTCGCCTTCTTCGGGCCCATCTTCTTCACGGCGGCTTCGGCCTTCTCCTCGAAGCCCTTCTCGCGGCCGAAGAGGTGGTTGAAGCGCCGGGCGATCTCGCGCGTGAGCTCGATGTGCGAGACCTGGTCCTCGCCCACCGGCACGCCCGTGGCGCGGTAGATGAGGATGTCGGCGGCCTGCATGAGGGGGTAGCCCAGGAATCCGTACGTGGTGAGGTCGCGGCCGTGCTCGGCGTGCTTGTCCACCGTGTCCTTGTAGGTCGGCACGCGCTCGAGCCAGGCGAGGGGCGTGAAGAACGAAAGCAGCAGCGTGAGCTCGGCGTGCTGCGGCACGCGCGACTGCACGAACAGCGTGGCCTTGGACGGATCGAGGCCTGCGGCGAGCCAGTCGACGAACATGTCCCACACCGTCTGCTCGATGACCGACGGGTCCTCGTAGTGCGAGGTGAGCGCGTGCCAGTCGGCCGCGAAGAAGTAGCACGGGTACTCGTTCTGCAGCCGCACCCAGTTCTTGAGCGCGCCGTGGTAGTGGCCGAGGTGCATCTGGCCGGTGGGGCGCATGCCGGAAAGGACGCGGTCCTGGTACATGGTCAGCGGGTCCTAGAAGCGAAGGAGGGAGTAGGCGGCATGCCGGGCGCTCGCCATGATGGGGCCCAGGATCCAGCCCAGGATCGGCGTGGCCACGAGGAAGAGGAGGATGAACATGCCGTAGGGCTCGAGTCGCGAATAGGCGTACGCGAGGCGCCCCGGCAGCAGGCTCGCGAGGATGCGCCCGCCGTCGAGCGGCAGCAGCGGGAAGAGGTTCAGGATCGCGAGGCTGATGTTCCAGATGATTCCCGCGTCGGCCACGCGGATCCAGAATTCCCAGGCCATGCCCGAGCCGCCCGCGGCGAGCAGCGCCTTGGCGACGACGAGCCAGGCCACCAGCATGAGGACGTTGGCGCCGGGGCCCGCCGCCGCCACCCAGAGCATGTCCTGCTTGGGGCGGCGCAGGTTCCCGAAATTGACCGGCACGGGCTTCGCCCAGCCGAACATGAAGCCGCCGCTCGAGAGCACCAGCATCACGAGGGGAACGATGACGGTGCCCACCGGGTCGATGTGCTTCGCCGGGTTCGCGGTGACGCGGCCGAGCATCCAGGCCGTGCGGTCGCCGAAGAGCTTGGCGACATACCCGTGCGCCGCCTCGTGCAGCGTGATCGCGAAGACGAGCGGGATCGCGTTGATCGCGATGTAGAGGACGATGTCCTGAACGTTCATCAGTGCAACGCCGTCTTCACGAAGCCGAACGGGCGGATGTCGCCCTTGCCCTCGCGCAGGAGCACGGGCTTGTCGCCCGAGATGTCGATGACCGTGGTGACGTCGAGGCCGCAGGCGCCGGAGTCGAAGATGCCGTCGAGCGCGTGGTCCAGGTACGAGCGGATTTCCTCGGCGTCGTTCAGGGCCACGCCGTGGTCCGGCAGGATGAGCGTGGACGAGAGCATGGGCTCGCCCAGCTCCGCGATCAGCGCGAGGGGCACCGGGTGATCCGGTATGCGCACGCCGATCGTGTGCCGCGGATGCAGCAGGCGGCGGGGCACGTCGCGCGACGCCTTCAGGATGAAGGTGTAGTTGCCCGGCGTGTTCGCCTTGATGAGGCGGTACTGGATGTTGTCCACCTTCGCGAATTGGCCCACTTCCGAGAGGTCCCGGCACATGAGCGTGAGGTGATGGCGCTCGTCCACGTTGCGGATGCGCCGGATTCGCTCCATCGCCGCCTTGTCGCCGATGCGGCAACCCAGCGCATAGCAGGAGTCGGTCGGGTAGGCGATCACGCCCCCGGCCTTCATGATGTCGACGGCAGCCCGGATGGAGCGCGGCTGCGGGTTTTCCGGATGAACCTCGAAGAACTGCGCCATTCTCGTTTCTGGAATCGGGCTTTGCCCACCCGGTGCCGGGGGGCGAGCGCCGTCGTTGTCTTTCCCTTGGATCCGGCGGCCTTTCCGGCAGCCGGGCTCAACCGGGCGGGCGTATGGCTAGTGCGCCCACCGGGTCCACACGGGGGTGAGCGTCGCGGGAAGCGGCGGCAGCCGTCCCGGCTCCACCGGGCTTTCGCCCGGCCCGTGGTAATCGGCGCCGCGGGAGGCCATGAACCCGAATTCCTCGGCCACGCGTCGCCAGGTGGCGTATTCCTCGGGGCGGTGACTGCCCGTCACCACCTCGATCGCCTCGCCACCGAGGCTTTTGAACGATTCCAGAAGGGTCGCACGAGCGAGGGGCTTGAGTCCATAGCGACCGGGATGCGCGAGCACCGCGATGCCGCCCGCCGCGCGGATCCAGCCGACCGCGTCCTCGAGCGAGGCCCACTGGTGGGCGACGTAGGCGTTCTTGCCCTTCGCCAGATACTTGTCGAACGCCGCCTGCGTGTCGCGGACGGCGCCGCGTTCGGCCAGGTGCCGCGCGAAGTGCGTGCGGCTCAGTCGGTTCTCGCTGCCCGCCATCTCCAGCGCCGCTTCGAGGGTGCCCGGGATTCCCAGGGCCGTGAGCTTGTCGGCCATCAACTGCGCCCGGCCCCAACGGCCGTCGCGCACCGACTGCAGGCCCTGGCGAAGCGGCGCCGAATCGGGATCGATGCCGAGACCCACGACGTGCAGCGTGGTCTCGCCCCAGGTGACGGAGATCTCCACGCCGGTCACGAAGCCGATGCCCACTCGCTTCGCGGCCGCAGCAGCCTCCTCGAGGCCCTCGATCGTGTCGTGGTCCGTGAGCGCGAGGGCGTCCACGCCGAGGCGCGCGCCCAGTTCCATCAACTGCGACGGGGTGAGAAGCCCGTCCGATGCGGTCGAGTGGTTGTGGAGGTCGAAGTTGTCCAAACGCGGAAATGTTTGAGGAAGCAGTTGAAATTATAGCAGAATTCGTCTTTTCCCGCCCCGGCACCCCCCCTTGGAATCCCGCCCCATCGCCTTCCGCGACGCCGGCCGCGACGCCACCGGCGCCCTGCTCGACCGGCTGCCGGCCTTCCGCGCGCGCGCGATCGCCTGCGCACCGGCGCTCGAGAACCGCCTGGACCGTTCGCGGCGCGGGCTCGATACGCTCCATACCCTCGACCGGCAGGCGGGCGGCACGGGACGGCTCGGACTCGAGGGCACCGAGGAACTGGTGGCGGCCCTGCTCACCGATCTCGCCCACGTGGAGGCCGAGGCGCTCCGGGCCGGGGATGCCGCGCTCGCTGCCGACAACGCGGATTTCGTGCTCGGAACCGCGCTGTGGGCCATCCGCCACGAGATTCCCATCGGCGCGCCCGAACCCGTCGTGAACGCCCTCGCGATCCGGGCCAACGGGGCCAGGACCCGACCCGAGCTCTCGGCGGTGGCCGAACTGATGCACGGCGTCGCGACCCACCTCGCCCCCCGGCTCGCCCCGGACCTGGAGCGATCCAACCCCGAGCGGCCCTGGCGCGTCCTGCACGCCAACCTGGCCATCACGGCCATCCGGACCGAGGACCCGGCGCTCATGGATTTCGCCTTCGACGCCCTGGACGGCGCCCTGCCGGACGAGCGCGCCGGCTTTTACGCGGAGGCGCTCGCCCTCGCCCTGGCCCCCGGAATCGCGCCGGCCGTGCGCGAACGAATCGAGGCCCGACACCTCAAATGGACAGCCGCCCGCTGAATGGGCGAAAATAGCGGATTGATTTTCCGAGGCTTTTGTCTTTCTTGAAGCTGCTCTTCGACCTTTTCCCGGTCATCCTCTTCTTCGTCGCCTTCAAGTTCCAGGGCATCTACGTGGCCACGGCAGTCGCCATCGCCGCGTCCGTCGCCCAGGTGGGCTGGGTGCTCCTCAAGGGGCGCAAGGTGTCGAACATGCAGTGGATGAGCCTCGTCATCATCGTGCTCTTCGGGGGCGCGACGCTCTTCCTGCGCGACGAGACCTTCATCAAGTGGAAGCCCACCGTCCTCTACTGGCTGGCGGGCCTCGTGTTCCTGGGCGGCCTCGCGTTCCGCACGAACCTCGTGAAGGCCGTGATGTCCGAGGGAATCACGATGCCCGAGGAGGCCTGGACGAAGCTCTGCGCCGCCTGGGGCCTCTTCTTCCTGGCCAAGGGAACGCTCAACCTGTGGGTCGCCTACAACTTCGACACCGACACCTGGGTCAACTTCAAGCTTTTCGGCGGGATGGGCCTGATGCTGCTGTTCGTGGTCGCGCAGGCCTTCTGGATCGCCAAGTACCTGCCGGACGAGGAAGCCAAACCCGAAACCGCGGCGGCGCCCGCGCCCGCCGCCGACACCCCCAAGACCTGACACCGACTCCATGCTCTACGCCATCCTCTCCGAAGACGCCCCCGGCTCCCTGCAGCGCCGCGTCGGCGCGCGTCCCGCCCACCTCGCCCGCCTCGAGGCCCTGAAGGCCGATGGCCGGCTGGTGCTCGCCGGCCCGCACCCGCTCATCGACTCGAACGACCCGGGCCCGGCGGGCTTTTCCGGCTCGCTCGTCGTGGCGGAATTCGATTCGCGCGAGCTCGCCATCGCCTGGGCGAGCGAGGATCCCTACGTGGCCGCCGGCGTCTATGCCCGGGTCACCGTGAAGCCCTTCAAGAAAGTGCTGCCCTAGTGGAACTCGAGTGGGCCATCCGCGAGCGCCTCGCCGCGCTCGCCCCCGTGCGCGTGGACCTGGTCGACGAGGACCACCTGCACGTCGGCCACGGCGCCACCGGCGCCCACTGGCAGCTCGTCATCGTTTCGGAAGCCTTCCGGGGCAAGTCCCCCGTCGCGAGGCATCGAATGGTCTATGAGGCCCTGGGCGACCTCATGAAACGCGAGATCCATGCCCTGAAGATCGAGGCCTCAACGCCCGAGCCGTCCTGAACCCCCAGTCGTCTACGAACCCTAGAAGAAGGAACCCCCATGCAAGCCACCCTGAAGACCCTCGCCGCCGCCCTTGTCGCGGGCACCGTCGCCTTCGGCGCCGTCGCCCAGGACAAGGCCGAGAAGGCGCCCGCCAAGAAGGCCGCCGCCGAGAAATCCGCCGGCGGCAAGCTCGTCGTGAACGGCGTGACCATCCCGCAATCCCGGATCGACGCGATGAACAAGGAACTCACCGCGACCGGCCAGCCGGATACGCCGGAGCGCCGCCAGGCGGTCAAGGAAGAGCTCGTGAACCGCGAGGTGCTCGTGCAGGCCGCCACCAAGCGCGGCCTCGACAAGAGCCCCGAGGTCGCCGCGCAGGTCGAGATGGCCCGCCAGGCCGTGCTCGTGCGCGCGCTCTTCGAGAGCGAGGTGAAGGCGAACCCCATCACCGACGCCGACCTGCAGAAGCAGTACGAGGATTTCAAGAAGTCGATGGGCGAGAACGAGTACAAGGCCCGCCACATCCTCGTCGACAAGGAAGACGACGCGAAGGCCATCATCGCCGAACTGGGCAAGGGCGGCGATTTCGCGAAGCTCGCCAAGGACAAGTCGAAGGACCCCGGCTCCAAGGACAACGGCGGCGATCTCGACTGGGGCCCCGGCGCCCGCTACGTGAAGCCGTTCTCCGAGGCCCTCGCCGCGCTCAAGAAGGGCGAGACGACCAAGGCCCCGGTGAAGACCGACTTCGGCTACCACGTCATCCGACTGGACGACGTGCGCCCCCTGAAGGTGCCGGCCTTCGACGAGCTGAAGGAGCAGTTCCGCCAGCGCGCCCAGCAGCAGCAGATCCAGAAGCTGGTGATGGACCTGCGCGGCAAGGCGAAGGTGGAGGAGCGCTAGTCGCCTCTGCGTCACGTCTCATGAAGAAAGGGCGCCCGCGGGCGCCCTTTTTCATTCCGCGACGACCCGCTACCGGCAGACGGGCCGGTTGGCGAGCCCGAAATCCTGCCGCGAGACGCTCTTCACGACCTGCGTGGCGCCCACGTTGTAGGTGAGCGTGCCGCGGTCGCCCGAGGTGGGACGGAAGGTCATGGCGCCCACCTCCGTCGTGCGGATCGGCGTCCACGGCAGCGTGAAGTAGGCCGGCCCCTGCGCGTAGTACATCAGGCCGTTGAAGGACCCGTCACCCTGCCGCGTCATGGCCGAGAAGAGCCACAGGTCGCGGCCGGCGCCGTCGTAGTTGAAGAGCGTGCCGAAGATCGCCGTGCCCTGGTGCGTGAAATTGATGCCCCAGCCGCTTTCCGAGGCGCCGCCCCACCAGAGGTCCTGGTAATTCGTCTCCGAAGCGCGCGAGGCGGTGGTCGGCGAGCAGGTCGGCACGGGCGAGGCGAAATCCTGGCGAACCACGCTCTTGGTGACGGTGCGGCCCTCGTAGGTATAGACGAGCTGGGCGCCCGTGGTGCCGCTGAAGCGCCAGGTCATCGTGCCCACCGGCGTCGCCGTGACCGCGGAAGGGTTCCACGGCGCGGAGAAGTACGCGGGGCCGCGCGTGCGGAAGAGCTGACCGGTGAACGAGCCGTCCGGTTGGCGCGCGAGGTTGCTCGCGACGAGCCAGAGCGCCTCGCCGTCGGTCGCGTAGGTGAAGAGCGTGGCGAAGAGCACGTCGCCCTGGTGATTGGTGTTGATGCCCCAGCCGCTTTCCGCCGGGATCCACCAGAGGCCGGTGTAGTTGGGCCCGGCCGCCGAGGCGAGGCTCGCCGTCACGGAATAGGCGCCGGTCGTCTGGACGTCGTACCCGGCGACCTGCAGGTAGTAGCGCCCGGCGGACACGTTGGCGGAGAGGCGGAAATTGCGCTCGGAGGCCGACGCGTCGTCGTTGAACGCGACGACCTGCTGCTGCGCGTTGCGAAGCACGCCGACCACGTCCGTCGATCCGGAGGAGGCGAGGGTGAGGGCGCCGGCCTGCGCCATGTCGAGGATGAAGTAATCGCTGTCCCCGCCCGCCTCGATCACGCCGGAGCGGCTCTGGCCCAGGGCGATCGACGTGCCGAGGAAGGCGAGGTCGCTGTGATCGTCGGACGGGTCGTAGATCGAGTTGAGCTCGAAGCTCCCCGTCGCGCCCTGGAAGCCCGTGACCTGGAGGTAGAACGTGCCCGGCGCCGACACGTTGAGATAGAAGGCGAAGTTGGTGCCGAAGGCCCCGGCCGGATCGTCGTCGTTGTCCTGCAGGAGCGTCGTGCCGTCGCTCGCGTAGATGCGGCCGAAGGTATCGACCGCCGCCTGGCCCGGTTCCGGCGTCGTGTAGACGATCCAGACGCCGGCCTGCGGGAACGTGAACTTGAACCAGTCCTGGTCCGTACCCGTTTCGAGCCTCACCTTGAGGAACGCGTTGTCGTACGCCGTCGTCGCGGCGGCGGCCGTGGCCGTGTTCGGATAGTCGTCGGCCGCGGCGGCGCTCGGGCTGAGCCATTGCTGGACGAGAGGAAAGGCCAGCGAGAAGTCGGAATAGTAGGACTCGCGCGTGCCGCTGCAGGACTGGTTGCGTGGCCCGGCGCTCAGCGTGCCGCGCAGGGTTCCCGCGCCCGAGAGGATCGGCGAGCCGCTGGAGCCGCCCTCGGTGATGCCCGACTGCCAGAGGATCCGGTTGGCCGACACGCGGTAGACGTTCGCCCCTTCCCCGAAGGACACGGCGATCTTGCCCGTCGACGATCCGTTCGAGAGCGCCTTGCGCGCGCCGGCCGGGTGGTGGATTCCGAAGGTCGCGGTTCCGCTCGGCATCGGCGTGGTGCTCCATCCGAGGAGCGCCGTGCCCGCGGGAATCGTCCCGGTGATCTCGAGCAGCGTGAAGTCGTTCTCGAAGTTGGCCCGCAGCAGGCGTGCCCCCTGGGAGGTCGTGAAACCCGGCACGTTGCCCGTCCCGCCGCAGGGTTGCTCGAAGAACCAGCCCAGTTGCAGGCTGGCCGCCTCGTTGGAAGCGCTGATGCAGTGATGGGCCGTGGCGAAATACCGGCGCACGCCACCGGTGTCGTTGATGAGCGAGCCGCTGCAGACGTACGAATTGCCGTCGGATTTCGTGTAGGTCATCTGCGCCACCGCGCGGCCGGCGTTCAGCTGGTCGGTGTTCGTCGAGCACGAATAGTTGACGTGGCACTCGAGCAGCTTGGCCTGCCCGGCGGCCGAGGCGGGCACGAAGGGGTCCGCGAAGAGGTGCGAGACGTCGTGGACGAGGCCCGTGTCGCCCGTCGGGCGCCGGGAGCCGGGCACGAAGAGCTCGAGGGCTTGCGTGTCGCCGAGCGTCGACGGCGTCCACACCTGCCCCGGGTTCGCCCCGTGGGTCTCGCGGATCCAGTTCGCGGTGAGCACCTGCGCATCGGCCTGGCCTGCCGGTGCGAAGCGGATCTCCATGCCGTCGTCCGCCGACGGCACGACGACGGAAACGCGCAGCCTCAGGGCGCCTTCCGAGCGCACGGTGAAGCGGGCGACGAAGCCTCCGGCCACCTCCGTCCACGCCGGCACCAGGCGCTGCGCGGGAAGCGCGTCGAGATCGGCGCGGCGGGAGACGCCCACGCGATTGGGGGGGGCCTCCGATTTGGGTCCCGCGGACTTCGCGCGCAGCGCGTCGGGAAATCCGAGATTCACCTCGCGTGCGGCCGAGGCCGGCAGCAGGAATTCCACCCGCTCCGGGCCACCCGATTTCGCACCGGGGTGCACCGCCATCGGAACCTCGGCGGCCATCGCGGGCGCGACGAGCCCCAGGGCGAACGCGATCGCGAAGACGTTGCGGGAAAAGGTGCGCTTCATTTTGCCTCCAAATGATGGCCGATGATGGCGGGCCGTTCCGCCGCCCGCCAGCCGCCGTTTCCGCTTGCGGCCTGTGGACTATGCCGCTTGTTACGCTGCCTCGACAATAGCGAACTGTCCCCCGAATCCCTTACAGGAAAGCAGTCCTTGCCCCGCGAATCGCGTCGGCCCGGCCGGACCGGACAGAAGCGCCCATCGAAGCGCAAGAGCCGCCTGCAACGCCGACCCAAACAGGTACGCGCACACCAACCTTGCGCGCGACAGGACGTCATAGCTGCCGCGCACAGGGCAAGTGGAAATCGAAGTCCTGCAATCATGATCCGTGCCAGACACGCCTCCTTTGAGCCTTCCCGCGAGGGTCCAAGTGCCTACGCCGCCCATTGATCTTCATCACGCGCAATCGCGATTGAAGTATCAACGTTGAGAAAGTGACTGTGGCGCGAATGCTGACTGCAGTCGGATGGCAAGGACAATGCGGGGCATATCGTCGCGCCGGTCATTCGAGAGGAGGCAGCGATGAAACGCACCAAGATCTGGTCTGCGGTTGTACTGGCCGTCGGAGCGATCACGGTTTCGGGTTTCGCGTTCGGCGCACAGGGAGGAAGCGGCAGCGGGGGCGGCAAACCCGCGACGGAATCCTCCAACAACCTTTCCTTTCCGGCCGTTCTGACGGGAACCGCACCGACGCTTCTGGGCGCTCCCGGCCAGTGGACCCTGAACGGCGTGTTTCCCACCAGCATGTCGTTCGGCTGCGCGATACCCGAAACCATCGGCACGTCCACTTACCCGAACACTTCCTGCGTCACGGCAAGCGGCGCGCCTCTTTCCTACGATGATTGCCGCGCGATCTGCGGCGCCGCCACGGTCGAGCGCATCTACTGGCAAAGGCAGTCGGCCCACGTATGGCAGGCCGAACACCATCAGCCAACGCCTCAGGTCGCGACGTTCGTCGACTGGGGCGCCAATCTCGAGACGGTGACCTGGACCACGTCGTCCACATCCGCGTCGAGACCACACCCTTCGCGGTCACCAACCTCGTGCAACGCGGGTTCCAGATGTGGCACGTCTTCGGACAGGGGCCCAACGAGCTGTGGGGTGTCCACACGACGGATCCGGCAGACCTCGCGACGCCCGGCGCGCCCTACGGTTACGCGACCAATTACGCGATCATCCACACGCCGAACGCACGCATCGGGTTCGCCAAGCTCAACTCGGCGGCCGAGACTTGCGCCTCTCCTTCGCCCTATGCCGGATCGTTCCAGTGGAATCCGACCAGCCACCTCTGGGTGGGCGCGATCCAGGTTGAAGACGGCGCCTATACGCCCGAACTCAACATCGGCGGAAAGTTCGTCTACGGGTACAACTGGCAGATGAAGAAGTTCATCGTGCCTGCGGGCGTGGACAAGGCCGGCTGGTGGCGCCTCACGTTCTACGCGCCGGAGATCCAGTTCACCGCCACGACGGCCATCGCGCCGCCGGTTCTTCCCGATTCCGCGCCGATGACCCCGCCAAATCCGGGGCTCACCACGCGCATCGCGATCGCGGCGGACACCGGCCCGCTGTACACGCCGGTTGTCGACTTCGTGAATCACATCACCTACATCGACATTTGCCTGGCCGAGGCTCGCGGCGGCAGCGGCAAGCCGCGGTGAACGCGACCTTGCAGGCACTGATGATCGACGGGAGAGGAACGTGAGCCTACGCCTGGCCTGCGTGGGGGCGCGATCGCAACGCTGCCCACGAACGCCCAGGTGGTTCGCGAAGAGGGCGCCAAGCCCATCGTCGGCGTCCTCTTCACCGTACCGGCACCGCAGCGTTCGTTCGCCCAGTGGACGTTCAAGAGCGCGGGCGGCGAGGTGCTTTTCGCGAGTCTCGATGCGGACATCTACCGGATCCAGACGGAACATCACGAGACCCTGCTCGTTCCGCCAAGCGCCGCCAGCGGCGAGGAAGAGGAAGGCGGGCCGGGACTCTTCAGGTTGAAGGTGATCGATGGGCAGGGCGTGGAGATCTGTTCCGCGTCGCGGCCCGCACCGCCGCCGGGTTGGCAACGTGATCCACGACTCGCCTGCGTCATGCCGATGACGAGGACGCAAGCCACGTACGCGCTTCGAGTGGAACTCGCCAATCCCGAAGGGGAAATCCTGCAGCCCTACTACCCGTTCCTTCTCAACGTGAGCATTCGCGGGATCGCGCCGAACGGGGTCAATATCCAGGAGGCATTCGCCCGAAGCGGCACGGGCGGGTTCTGAGCCATCGCCGGCGCCCGCCGGCCGACGCACGAAACGGCCCCTCTGGCATTCGCCCGAGGGGCCTCCCGCTTCCCCGAACGCCACCCGGCTGTCGTACCGGATCTCTTCGCTTGACCCTTTTTGACTGCGGCTGCGTTTCACGAACTGACCCGGTCATTCCGGCCGGGGCAATCAAAAGGAGCCACCATGGGAGTCCTTGCCCCCTTCGTCGCCGCCGTTATCGCCATCTCCGTCCCGCCCGCCGCCGCCCAGGGCGTCGGCAGCCTCGCGAAAATCACCGTCTTCGACCGCACCGCCGGACGGGAACTGCCGGTCTACTGGAAGGCGGGGCAGGCCTTCGTCATCGGGCAGCCGGGCAACGAATACCAGGTGCGCGTGCGCAATGCCGCCGGCGAGGACCTGCTGGCCGTGGTGGCCATCGACGGCGTCAACGTGCTGAGCGGCCAGACCGCGACCGTCTCCCAAGGGGGCTACGTGGTCGGCTCCTACGGGGCGCTCGACGTCGCGGGCTGGCGCAAGAGCCTCGACCGGATCGCCGCCTTCTATTTCACCACGCTGCCGGATTCCTACGCCGCCCGCACCGGTCGCCCCGACGACGTGGGCGTGATCGGCGTCGCGCTGTTCAAGCGCAAGGCCCTGCCCGTCGAAGCCTTCCGGTCGACGCCCTTCGCGAAGGACGAAGCGCCGGCTTCCCGGGCCCCGGCCGCGCCGCTGGCCGGCGGCGCCATGAACGAATCGCGGGCCAAGGCCGCGCCCGCCGAGAGCCCCCTGGGCACGGGCCACGGCCGCAGCGAACGCGACGTGGTGCGCTGGACGCAGTTCGAGCGCGCGAGCGAACGTCCCGCCGAAGTGGTCACGATCCGCTACGACAGCCATGCGAACCTCGTCGCGATGGGAGTCGTCGCGCCGCCTCGCGTGCCGCGCCGCCCCGACGCCTTCCCCGGCTTCGTGCCGGACCCGGTGTCGGCCCATCCGCTCTGGGGCGCGCGGCCCGGCGCCTGAGCCGGGATCGCGGCCGCGCCCGGGCGTAAACTGCCCGGGTGCCCGAGACCGACGAACAACTCATGCTCGCCTTCGCCGCGGGGGATGCCGGGGCTTTCGACCGGCTCTACGCGCGCCACCGGGGCACGGTGTTCCGCTTCGTCGCGCGCTCGCTGCCCTCGCGGGCCGACGCCGAGGAGGTGTTCCAGGAGGTGTGGATGAAGGCGATCGAGGCGCGCCACCGCTACGAGCCCCGCGCGAAATTCACGACGTGGCTCTACGCGATCGCGCACAACCATCTCGTCGACACCTGGCGCAGGAAGGGGCTTTCGCTCGTGCCGCTCGAGGGCGACGACGACGATTCGCCCGCGCACGATCCGCCCGCCGACGCGTCCGACGAGCCATTCGCGCAGGTCGCCACCCGCGAGGCCATGGCGCGCTTCGTCGCCGCCTTCGAGGCGCTGCCGCCCGCGCAGCGCGAGGCCTTCGTGATGAAGGAGGAGGCCGGGCTCTCCATCGCCGAGATCGCGGCCGCCACCGGCGCCGGCGAGGAAGCCGTGAAGAGCCGCGTGCGCTACGCCACCGCGAAACTCCGGGAGGCCCTCGATGGCTGAGCCCCGCGACGATCCGGTGAGCGCCGCCTTCCGCGCGCTGCCGCCGCTCGAGCCGCCGCCCGCGCTCGACGACGCGATCCGCGCGGCCGCACGACGGGCCGTGGCCGCGAAGCCCGTCTCGTCGACCCGCCGCTGGGCCCTTCCCGCATCCATCGCCGCCGTGCTCGCGCTTTCCATCGGCGTCGCGCTTCACGTGGAGCGCGAGAAGCCTCTGGTGGTGGACGGCACGCCGGTGCCTTCGGGCAGCGCCGAGTACCCCGTGACGCCGGCGCCCGCCGAAGAGCCCGCGATGGCGCAAGCCCCGAAGGCCGACGCGTCCGCGGAGGATTCGGCTCCGGCGATCCGTTCGCCCGAGCCGAAGGCGATGCGGGAGGAAGCCCGTATCGCGTCTCCCGGGCTTTCGCCGCAGCGCATGGCGCCCCCGAACCCTGCCGCGAACGAGGTCGCACCCCAGGCGGCGCCCGCTCCCGCGCCGGCTCCGGCGGCCGCCGTTCCGTTCGCGGCACCCGTGCCTTCGCTCCCGGCGGCGCCCGCGATTCCGTCACCGCCCGCCGCCACCCCGCCGGCACCCGCAACCGCCGACGCGGCCCGCGGCGCCCCTTCGTCGGCGACCTCAGCCGCCACGCTGTCCGTCGCGCCGATGCGCGCCAAGCGCGAAGCCGCGGGCGCGAGCGTCGCGAAGGAAGCCGTTGCGTCCACGCCCGATAAGCGGCTCGAGCGCATCGCCGAGCTTCGCGCCGCCGGCCGGCATGCCGAGGCCGAAGAGGCGCTCGCGATTTTCCGTCGCGACTACCCCGATTTCGTCTTCACGCCGGAGGTTTGGGATAAGGTGCGGGCCCGATGACCGGGCCGGAGATCGTGCTGCCGAAAGTGGCCGAGGGCGTCCGGCTCGCCGCGCGCGTGCTCGCGATCGCCATGGCGATCGCGACGGCGGGCTTCGTGATCAGGATGGCCGACATCACGGTGGGAACGTCGCTCTTCCTGCTGCTCGTCCTGGGCTGGTGCGTGTCGCCGTACGCCGCCATCGCGCTCGCGCTGCACCGGCCCTGGAAGAGCGCCGAGGCGGTGCTCGTCGCCCTCGCGACGACGATCGCCATCGCCGGCCTCGCGGCTTACGTCTACATCGTGGCGTTCTTCGTGAAGCCGGACCCGCAGGGCGGGCTCGTGCTGCTGTTCATCCCGCTGTGGCAGTGGGTGGGCGCGGTCGTCGGGCTGGGCGTCGCCTGGCTCATGGAACGCCGGCCACGCCGGGCGCCCTAGAGCAGGCAGGAAAGGCGTTCCTCGCGCAGTTCGGCGAAGCCGTGCCGTTCGTAGAAGCGGCGCGCGCCCGGGTTGTCGACGTGCGTCGCCGTGTCGATTCGCGTGACGCCCGCGCCCCGCAGTTCCGCCTTGAGCGAATCCAGCATCGCCGAACCGATGCCCTGCCCCTCCAGGCCCGGCCGCACGTTCACGTCGTCGAGCTTCGCGACGAGCGTGCCGCGCGACGTGGAGATGGCGTAGCAGGCCACGCAGCAGCCGACCACCTCGCCGCCTCGGCGCGCCATCCAGACGAAGCCCAGGTCCGGGCGCTCGATGAAGAGATCGATCGCACGGCGAAGGGCCTCGGGGCCGCCGTCGCCGTAGGCCGTCGACGAATCGAGGTAGTGCTCGTCGGTTTGCAGGAAGGCGAGGAAGAGCCCGTAGGCGTCGTCGCGATCGCCGGCGCCCATTCGCGCGAAAGCGAAGGGGGCCATGGATAAGTCGGGAGGCGCCCCCGGATTCATGCCGGGCCGTAGGCGCCGATCCGCTGCTCCGACAGCGTGAGCGCTTCGCAGCGCCGGTCCAGCCGGTCGTAGTCCGCCTCGTGCTCGGAGAGGTAGGTGCTGTACGCCTCCTCGCTGGCCCACCGGTCGACGGTGACGTACTCGCCGGGGCGTTCGTCGTCCGCGAGCAGCTCCGTGCCGAGGTAATCCTTGGAGCCGGAGAAGAACCGGAACCAGTCGCCCTTCGCGCCATAGGCCTTCACGAACTTGGCCTGCTGGGCCGGGTCGACGCGGTAGCGCCAGATGACGATGTACATCGTTGCCCCCTTGCCGGCTCGCTCGTCGGCCACGCTCAGCCCAGCCACGCGCGGGCGTTGCGGAACATGCGCATCCACGGCGAATCCTCCGGCCAGCCGTCCGGGTGCCAGGACATGAGCACCGTGCGGAACACGCGCTCGGGATGCGGCATCATGATCGTGAAGCGGCCATCGGGCGTGGTGACCGCCGTGATGCCGCCGGGCGAGCCGTTGGCGTTGTAGGGATAGGCCTCGGTGGGCTTTCCGCGGTTGTCCGTGAAGCGCGCCGCCACCAGGTGCCGGCAGGCGTCGAGCTGCCGCGCGTCCCCGAAGGTGGCCTTGCCCTCGCCGTGCGCGGTGACGATGGGGATGCGGCTGCCCTCCATGCCCGCGAAGAGGATCGAGGGCGACTTCTGCACCTCCACGAGCGTGAAGCGAGCCTCGTACTGCTCCGAGAGGTTGCGCTCGAAATGGGGCCAGTCCTTCGCGCCGGGGATGATGCCCTTCAGGTTCGACACCATCTGGCAGCCGTTGCAGGCGCCCAGGGCGAACGAATCCGTCCGGTCGAAGAAGGCCTCGAATTCGTCGCGCGCCCTCGCATTGAAGAGGATGGACTTGGCCCACCCTTCGCCGGCACCGAGCGTATCGCCGTAGCTGAAGCCGCCGCAGGCCGCGAAGCCCTTGAAGTCCGAAAGACTCACCCGTCCCTCGAGGATGTCGCTCATGTGCACGTCGAAGGCGGCGAAGCCCGCGCGGTCGAACGCGCCGGCCATCTCCATCTGCCCGTTGACGCCCTGCTCGCGCAGGATGGCGATCTTCGGGCGCGCGGCGGTCGCGATGAAGGGCGCCGCGATGTCCTGCGCGGGATCGAACGTGAGCTTCGCGTGAAGCCCCGGATCGCCCTCGTCGAGGATGCGGTCGTATTCCTGGTCCGCGCAGGCCGGGTTGTCGCGAAGCCGCTGGATCTCGTGGGTGACGGCCGACCACGCGCGGTGCAGGTCGACGCGCTTCTCCGCGAGAACCGGCTTGCCGTTCACGACGACGCGAACCTCGCCCTGCGCGTTCGGGTGCCCGATGACGTGCGACTCGCGTGACAGGCCCGCGTCGCGAAGCGCCTGCATGACGGCGTCGCGATCTTTCCGGCGCACCTGCAGCACCGCGCCCAGCTCCTCGTTGAATAGCGTCGAGAGGATGCGGTCCGACAGGTTGCCCGCGAGCACGTCGGTCTGCCGCTCGTTGCCGTCCACGTCGAGCTGCCCGGGGTCGATGGCGAGGTTGTCGAGGTAGACGGTGAGGCCCGTGCGGCCGGCGAACGCCATCTCGCACAGCGTCGCGAGGAGGCCGCCGTCGGAACGGTCGTGGTAGGCCACGAGCTTGCCGCCCGCATTGAGCGCCTGGATGGCCTCGAAGAAGGCCTTGAGCTTCGCCGGCTCGTCGACGTCCGGCGCCGCGTTGCCGAGCTGCCCGTACACCTGGGCGAGCGCCGAACCGCCGAGGCGATTGCGGCCGCCACCCAGGTCGAGGAGCACGAGTTCCGTCTCGCCCTGGTCCGTGCGAAGTTGCGGCGTGAGCGTGCGGCGCACGTCCGCGACCGGCGCGAAGGCCGAGACGATGAGGGAAAGCGGCGCGGTGACGGCTTTCGATTCGCCCGTCTCCGGATCCTTCCACGCCGTCTTCATCGACATCGAATCCTTGCCGACCGGAATCGAGATGCCGAGTGCGGGACACAGCTCCATGCCCACGGCCTTCACCGTCGCGAAGAGCGCGGCGTCCTCGCCCGGGTGGCCCGCGGCGCACATCCAGTTGGCCGAAAGCTTCACTTCGCCCAGGTCCGCGATGGCCGCGGCGGCGACGTTGGTCACGGCCTCGCCCACCGCCATGCGGCCGGAGGCGGGCCCGTCGATGAGCGCGAGGGGTGTCCGCTCCCCGATCGCCATCGCCTCGCCGAGGTACGTCGCGTAGCCGAGCGTCGTCACCGCGCAGTCGGCCACCGGCACCTGCCAGGGGCCGACCATCTGGTCGCGCACGCTCATGCCGCCGACGGTGCGATCCCCGATGGTGATGAGGAAGGTCTTGTCCGCGACGGTGGGCAGGCGCAGCACGCGATAGGCGGCTTCCTGCAGCTGCATCGGCGCGGTGTCGAGGGCCGGAAGCGGCCGCGCGACGCTCTTCACGTCGCGGTGCATGCGCGGGGGCTTGCCCAGCAGCACCTCGAGCGGCATGTCGACCGGCCGGTTGCCGTAGAGCGGATCGTCGACGACGAGCAGGTGGTCGGCACGGGCGTGCCCCACCACCGCATACGGGCATCGTTCGCGCGCGCAGATGCGCTCGAGATCCGCGAGGCGCGATTCCGGCAGGGCGATCACGTAGCGCTCCTGCGATTCGTTCGACCAGATCTGCATCGGCGTCATGCCGGGCTCCTCGTTGGGAACCTTGCGCAGGTCGAACGTGGCGCCGACGCCGCCGGAATGGGCCAGCTCCGGAAATGCGTTCGACAATCCCCCCGCGCCCACGTCGTGGATCGAAAGAATGGGATTGGCCTCGCCCAGCTGCCAGCAGGCGTCGATCACTTCCTGGCAGCGCCGCTCGAGTTCCGCGTTGGCGCGCTGCACGGAATCGAAATCGAGCGACTCGGTGTTGGTGCCGCTCGTCATCGAGGAGGCCGCGCCGCCGCCCAGGCCGATGAGGAAGGAGGGCCCACCCAGCTGCACGAACACCGTCTTCGCGTCGAAGCCGTGCTTGTTGACGTGGCCGCCCGCGATGTTGCCCAGGCCCCCGGCCAGCATGATGGGCTTGTGGTAGCCGCGCACCTCGCCCGCCACGGCCTGCTCGTAGGTGCGGAAGTAGCCCGTGAGGTTGGGGCGACCGAACTCGTTGTTGTACGAGGCGCCGCCGATGGGGCCGGCCACCATGATGTCGAGCGCCGTGGCGATGCGGCCGGGCTTGCCGTAGTCGGCTTCCCAGGGCTCCGCGAGACCGGGCAGGCGCAGGTTGGATACGGTGAACCCCGTGAGGCCCGCCTTGGGCTTCGCGCCCGTGCCCGTCGCGCCCTCGTCGCGGATTTCGCCGCCGGCGCCCGTGCCCGCGCCCGGATGGGGCGCGATGGCCGTCGGGTGGTTGTGCGTCTCCACCTTCATGAGGATGTGGGTGGGTTCCTCCGAATAGGCCCAGCCGCCGTCCGCGCGCGGGTAGAAGCGCTCCGTCGTGGCGCCTTCCATGATCGCGGAATTGTCCGAGTAGGCGACGATCGTGCCCTTCGGGTTCAGCCGGTGCGTGTTCTTGATCATCTGGAAGAGCGAGTGCATCCTCGTCCTTCCCGTCGACCGTCCACGTGGCGTTGAAGATCTTGTGGCGGCAGTGCTCGCTGTTGGCCTGCGCGAACATCATCAGCTCGACGTCCGTGGGATCGCGCCCGAGCTTCGTGAAGTTGTCGACGAGGTAGTCGATCTCGTCGGGCGCGAGGGCGAGGCCCAGGTCCGCGTTCGCCTTCTCGAGGGCCGCGCGGCCGCCGGCCTTCAGGCCCACCGCGGACAGCGGCCGGGGCTCGTGGCGTTCGAAGAGGCGCGAGGCCTCCTCGAAGCTGCGCACGACGGTCTCGGTCATGCGGTCGTGGATGCCGTGGCGGATGCCGTGGTCCGCGTGTTCGCGGATGGCCCTGCCGTCTTTCATGGTGGCGTAGAAGGCGGTTCCGCGCTCCAGGCGCACCACCTTCGCGAGGCCGCAGTTGCGCGCGATGTCCGTCGCCTTCGACGACCAGGGCGAGACCGTGCCGAAGCGCGGCAGGACGAGGTACAGGTGGCCGGTGGGCTCGGCACGCGCGGCGGTGCCGTAGGTGAGGATCTTCGCGAGGATCTCGCCCTCCGCCTCCGTGAGGGGTGCCGAGAGCTGCGCGAAGTGGACGAACCGCGTTTCGAGCGCGACCGCGGCGGCGAGGCCCGGCTTGAAGCCGGAAACGAGCTTCTCGATGCGGAACGGGGAGAGGGCGACGCTGCCGGGCAGCGTGAGGAGGAGCTGCGCGGGGACGGAATTCATGGCGCGAATTATACCGCGAGCGAACCGCCCCGCCCTCCCGACCGCCCCCAGCGAAGCAGCACCCGCAGCCGCCGGAACGCATCGGGATCCACCGCGTCCGGCGGCACCAGCACCGTTCGGGTGAACCGTGCCCCGTCCGGGCGCCAGCGCACGATGACGAGCCAGGGCGCCACGAACGAACCGTGCGACAGCCGGCCGATGCGGGCCGTCCCCGTGGCGCCGACCGTTTCGACGCATCCCTCGAGGTCCACGGCGAGGCGGCGGACCGCCCCGTGCCCCTCGCGAAACGCTTCCCGACGGATGGCGCCCACGGCCGTGGCGAGCAGCGCGCCGCCGGCAAGCGAAGCCCAAGCCCAGGCCACGCCCGAGACCAGCATGCTCCCCAGCGCCAGGGCTGCGAGCCCCGTCACGAAGCGCGCCACGAGCCGCGAAGGACCGATCGCAATGTCCACACGCCAGGCGGGGTCGCTACCCGCCTTTGCGCCGCTATACTTGCTTCGCCTTCCTGCCATCCCCATCTCCCCGCCGTGACCGCCGATACGCCCCTCGCCTGCGAGCTCTCTCCCACCAACGCGCTGCTGCGCGTTTCGGGTGACGACGCCGCCGAATTCCTGCACAACCAGTTCACCAACGACGTGAAGGCCCTCCCCGTGGGCGGCGCGCAATGGAGCGGCTGGTGCACGCCCAAGGGACGTTTTCTCTTCACGTTCGTACTCGCGCGCGACGCGGCGGGCTACCTGCTCCTCCTGCCCTCGCCCTTCGCCGAGGCCATCGCGAAGCGCCTGCGCATGTTCATCCTGCGCTCCAAGGCGAAGGTCGAGGATGTCACCGGCACACTCGCCTGCCACGGCGTGTGGGACGGGCCGCTGCCCGAAGGCGCGCATCGCCTCGGGGCTGCGCGCGCAATCGTGTTCGGCGATGCGCCCGCCGGCCGGCCGGCCACGCAGTCCGACTGGGCGCTTTCCCTCATCCGCGACGGCATCGTGCAGGTGGTGCCCGGCACGCAGGAGGAGTTCGTCCCGCAGATGGCCAACTACGACCTGGTCGGCGGCGTGAGCTTCAAGAAGGGCTGCTATCCGGGGCAGGAGATCGTCGCGCGCACGCAGTACCGCGGCATCCTCAAGAAGCGCACGGTGCGCGTGCGCTCGACCGGCCCCCTCGCGCCCGGCGAAAGCATCTACAGCGCCGCCTTCGGCGACCAGACGGCCGGTCTCGTCGCGAACGCCGCGCCGGCGCCGGACGGCGGCTTCGAGGCCCTCGTGGTCGCGCAACTCGAGGCCATCGCGCAGAAGTCGCTGCACCACGGCTCGCCCGCCGGGCCCAACCTCGAGATCCTTCCCCTCCCCTACCCCATCAGCTGAGGCGCTCGCGGTTGCCTTTCGCCTTGACGGGTTCACCGCGGCCAAAGAGGGCAAGGCGGTGATCAGGGAACATGGTGTCGGTTGCGTTTTTCGGTTTTCGGACCGAGTCAAGGCACCTCCAGCCTGCCTGCTCGAACCTATGTCGACATAGGCCCCGAAGTCGACGGACAGGGCAAGTTCATTCGGTCCGAAAACCGAAAAAACGCAACCGACACCATAATTCCCGCACGGTGGCTTCGCTGGACACCCGGAACCCGTCAAGGCGAAAGGCAACCGCGAGCGCCTACAGCTTCGCCCTCATCACGACATGGGGAATGCCGGCCTCGAGGTATTCGTCCCCCTCGACGACATAGCCATGCCGCGCGTAGAAATCCCTCGCATGGGTCTGGGCATGCAGGTGGGTCTGCGCGAAACCGCGCCGCCTCGCCTCGCCCATCAACGCGACGAGCATCGCCGCCCCGACACCCCGACCGCGCCAGGGCTCGATGACCGCCATGCGGCCGATGCGGCCGTCGGGGAGCAGGCGGCCGGTGCCGATCGGCTCACCGGTCGCGGATAACGCGAGGACGTGCATGCACTCCGGGTCGCGCCCGTCGCGTTCGAGCGCTTCCGGCACGCCCTGCCCCACGACGAAGACCTCGTGGCGAAGGGCGTCGAGCACGGCGGAATCCTCACGCCATTCGACGAGTTTTACGCGGAAGGAAGGGTCGGTGCGCATGGTAGAGTCGCCGCTCCCCGCGATTGTATCCGTCCCCTTGCCCGCCTCGCGCTCCCGCGTCCTCGTCGCCATGCTCGCCCTGTGCGCGGTGTGGGGCTATTCGTGGATCGCGATGAAGGTCGGCCTCCGGCACGCGCACCCCTTCGACTTCGCCGCCCACCGGCTCGTGCTCGGCGCGTTGCTCGTGTTCGCCCTGGCCGGCGCCCGCGGCAGCCGCCTCACCCTTCCCGACTACCGCCTCGCGGCCATGCTGGGCTTCGTGCAGGTGGCCGCCTTCGTGCTGCTGTCGCACTACGCCCTCCTCGTCGCCGGGCCCGGCAAGACGGCTGTGCTCACGTACACCATGCCCTTCTGGATGCTGCTCTTCGCGGCGATGCTGCTCGGCGAGCGGATGCGCGGCGTGCAGTGGCTCGCCGTCGGGGCGGCGTTCGCCGGGCTCGTGCTCATCGTCTCGCCGTGGCGGCTCACGAGCCTCGAGGGAAGCGTGCTCGCCGTGGCCTCGGGCGCGGTCTGGGCCTTCGCGGCCGTGCTCTCGAAGAAGTGGTCGGTGAAGGGCGCGGACCTGCTCGCCCTCACGGCATGGCAGCTGCTGTTCGGATCGATTCCGCTGGTGCTGCTCTCGCTCGCGCACGACCACCCGGGCGCCTCGTGGAACGGCGAGTACCTGCTGGCGCTCGCCTACGCCACGCTATTCGCGACGGCGGCGGGCTGGGCGCTCTGGACCTACGTGCTCGCCAACGCCCCGGCGGGCATGGCCGGCCTCAATTCGCTCGGCGTGCCGGTGTTCGCGGTGACGGCCTCGTGGTTGCAGCTGGGGGAGCGACCGACGCCCGTCGAGTTCGCGGGCATGGCGCTCATCGCGTTCGCGCTCGTTTTCCTCGCGTGGAACGGGCTGAGGCGCGCGGAAGCGACCCCCGTCGACTGACGCTAGCCGGGCGGGCACAACGCGAGGCGCACCGCCTGCAGGACTTCGTCCGACTCGCGATCCTGCACCCACGCGATCACCGCCAGGTCTTCCGCGCGCCATCCCGGCGCGAGGGAACGGCCATAGGCCAGGGTTCGCGCCTTCACCCCGACGGCGCCCACCTTCTCGACAGTCCTCACGACGTGCTCATGCGCAAGGCGCTCGCCCCGGTTCTCGCCGGCCCTCACGTCCGTCGCGAGGGCGCCCTGCGTGATCGCCACGTGGAGGTCCGCCGGTGCCGTGACGCCGGGCGCCAGCCCGGCCTCCACCTCGGCTTCGAGCGCATCGCCGCGTCGCGCCAACCGAAGTCGCAAGGTGGCGCCGGGCGGCTTCGAGCGCGCGCGGGCGAGCGATTCCGCGAGGGCGGTGCCGGAATGCCACTTCAGGTCCCGCCCGTCGAGCAGGACCTGGGGCGTGTATACGGTGCGTCCGCCGCCGGCGCGCACGCGGGCCCGCTGGCGTTCGCTCCATTCCGGTCTCGCGAAACGGTCCTTCCAGCCGAGCGAATCCCAGTAATCGACGTGGAAGGAGAGCGGTATGGCGGCGCCCGGACCGACCGGGAGCCTCGCGAACCAGCGGTCCGCCGGCGGGCAGCTGTCGCATCCTTCGGAGGTGTAGAGCTCGATCAGCGGGACGCGCTGCGGCCCGCTCTCGACGCGGCATTCGGCGGCCGTGGCCGCGGCAGGCACGGCGAACGACAAGGCGAGGAACAGGAAGGCTTTCATCGGCGCTCCGGCGGAAGGCAATGCCGGTGGGTCGCGCCGGAGCCCGCGTCCTTTCAGCGCGCCTTCCTTTTCGGCGCCCCGCGGGCGGCGGCCTTCTTGTCGCCCGCCAGCTTCGCTTCGTAGCGCTTCACGCTCAGCAGGATCTCGGCCTTGGCCTCCTCCGGCCCGACCCAGCCCTCGATGCGCACCCACTTGCCGGGCTCGAGGTCCTTGTAGTGGCCGAAGAAGTGCGTGATCTGCGCGATCATCACCTCGGGCAGGTCGCGCGGCGTCTCGATGTTGCGGTAGAGCGGCGTGAGCTTGTCGATGGGCACGGCGAGCAGCTTGGTGTCCCCGCCCGCCTCGTCCGTCATCTTGAGCATGCCGATCGGGCGGCAGCGCACCACCACGCCGGGAATGAGCGCGAAGGGGCTCAGGACCAGCACGTCGGCCGGGTCGCCGTCGTCCGAGAGCGTCTGCGGGATGTAGCCGTAGTTGCACGGGTAGTGCATCGAGGTCTGCACGAACCGGTCCACGAACAGGGCGCCCGTCTCCTTGTCCACCTCGAACTTGATGGGGTCGGCGTGGGCCGGTATCTCGATGATCACGTTGAAGTCGTTGGGGACATCCTTGCCGGCGGTGACGCGATTGAGGCTCATGGCGATCTTTCGGGTGGGAGACGGGGGCGACGCGTGGGGCGCCCGCGATATGGTAGATTTTGGCTGGCACCGGACGTCATTATCGCAAGTTCCCGTTTTGTCAGGCAAAAGAGCCTTTTCGCGGAATGGAGAGATGAACCGTACGCATCCGCTCATCCTCACGCTGGACCAGCACGGCATCCCGCACCGCTGGGTGTCGTGGCAGCAGGCCGTGTGGTACTACGCCAAGGATCGCGTCGCCTGGGAGACGGGCCGCGAGGCCTTCACGGTGTGGGGCGGGCGTTCGCACATGACGGGCGCGCGCTCGAGCATCACCGCCAACTCGATCATCGCCATCAAGGGCAAGGCGCTCGCGATCAAGGGCTTCCACCAGGTCCCGCCCCTCAACAACCGCGAACTTTTCCACCGCGACCGCGCCGTCTGCGCCTTCTGCGGCGGCGATTTCCCGCCGCTTCGCCTCACCTGCGACCACATCCAGCCGCTCTCGCGCGGCGGCCGCGACACCTGGATGAACGTCGTGACCGCGTGCCGCGCGTGCAACCAGAAGAAGGGCAACCGCACGCCGGAGGAGGCGCGCATGCAGCTCCTCTACGCGCCTTACGTGCCCAACCGCGCCGAGTTCCTCATCCTGGCCAACCGCCGCATCCTGGCCGACCAGATGGAATTCCTGAAGCAGCACGTGTCCGCGAATTCACGGGTGCACGGCGCGTAGGTCCCGGGCCGCTAGCTGCAGAACCCCAGGATCTTCTCCTCGCCCGAGCACGCCTTGCCCGGGGCGCGCACCGGCGTCCCGGCCTTCGCCCGGGCGGCGCAGTTGCGCAGTTCCCTGGCGGTCGGGCCGTAATAGCTCCATCCCGGCGGCAGCTTCGCGAGCTCGAGGCCGACCTCCTTCCACTTCGGATGGCCCTTTTCCTGGAGCGTGGGGAAATTGGCGCACAGCGAGCGCGCGAACTTCGACAGGTGCGACACGGTTCCGCCCAGGTTGAAGTCGTAGGTGACGAGGTACGCGCCGACGCCGACCGTGGTGAAGTCGTCCTTGATCAGGTGCGGGTAGCTTTTCGCCTGGATGCGGGCGGCCGCGTAGACCTCGAGGGACTTCTTGCTCGCGGGGTGGTCGGGATCGAACTTGAGCAGCTTGATGTACTTCTGCGCCTCGGGCTTCATGTTCGAGATGAGGGGCGCGGGCTGGCCGGCCGCGACCGTCACGACGTCCACCGACTTGTCGCCGATGAGCTTCACGAGCGCCTCCTCGTTCGACAGGAAGCTCGCCTGGGATTCGGGCAGCGGGCCGCCGAACATCTGCCGGTAGAGCGTGTGGGTGATGAGCGCCGCGCCGCTGCCGACGATGCCGCCGTTGATCTTCGCGTCCTTGATCTCGTGCAGGTAGTTGAGCGGCGAGTCGGCCCGGACGATGTAGTGGATCTCGGTGTTGTAGAGCGGCAGGAGCACGCGCAGCGGGCGGATGATGGTGGCGGCCTCGGCGTTGTTCGCCTGGGCGCGGTCGACGAAGGCCTGGTACACGTCGGCCTGGACGATCGCGAACTTCACGCCCGGGTCGTAGCGCAGGTGCTTGATGTTCGCCGCCGAACCCGCCGTGGGCAGCACCTCGAGCGCGATGTCGGCATCGGGCGCGACGAACTTCGCGAGGTCGTTGCCGATCGCGAAGTACGTTCCCTTCTCGTTGGCGGTGACGATCCGGTACTCCGCCGCCGCGTGGGCGTCCGCGCCGGCGAGCGCGGCCGCCGCGGCCATCGCCGCGAACGCCTTGGCCATCGATTTCCTGGTTTCCATCCTAGGGTCTCCCACGGGGCGCGGCGGGGTCGCACAGTCCGAGGGCCGCGATAGCCTCGGTGCAGGCCTCGATGCGAGGCGGTTTGGGCACGGCGGGCGCCGCGGGCGGCGTCCGTGACGGGATGGCCGCGGGCGACGACGGGGCGGGGACGGCCTCGGCCGGAGCCTTGCGCGAGCCTTGCGTCCTTCGCGCCGGGGGATCGCCGGACGTCGACGACCGCGTATCGAGGCTGGCGGATGGCGCGGCGCCCTTGGCGGGTACCGGAGGATCTTTCGGTGCCGGGTTGGCCGCGCTCACGGGTGCCGGCGCGGGAGTGGCGCCGGTCGTGGCTGGCGACACCGCGGCCGGTGTTGCCGCCGCCGGGGGCGCGGAAGTGTTCGTCGGCACCGGCGAGGTGCCGCGCGAAGCGAACCAGGCGATCACGACGACGAGAACGACGGCGGCGACGCCGGCCGCCTTGTCGATACCCCGCCGCCAGCGCGGCTGCGTGCCGCCCACCGTGGCCGGGGATTCGACCGTGGCGTCCTTCTCGCGCGGAACGGAAGGGGCTGCCGCGATCGCCGCTGCGCCGGAGCCGGCCGAAGCCGCCGCCGCCCGCTCGAAGATCGAAGCGCGCGCGATGAGGCTCGGGGGAGGCAAGGCCGTGCCCGGAAGCGTCACCTCGGGCAATGCCGGCTCCGCGGGCGCGGCGGGAATGGCGGATTCCTCGGGCGCTTCGCGACTTGCCGACGCCGGCTTCGCGAGCGCCGCATGACATTGGTAACAGGTCCCGGCCGCCACCTTGTTCACGGCCCCGCAATCCGGGCACGGCACCAGGTCCAGCTTGGCACTGCATTGCGCGCAGAACTCCGCCTGGGGCGGGTTCCGGTGGTCGCAGAAAGGACAGACGAGTGGTTCCATGCGTGCGCGGCTCCGGCCGCCCGGCCTGCGGCGGCGGTTCCTTGTCGGTTTCGGATCCCGGCGCCCCTGCGACGCCGTTGCAGCCAATTCACCACAGAGCGCCGGGACGGGCAACGGCCCGCCCGTTACAACTTCAACCTGGGGTGCGGAAGCGGGCGCGCACCGCGGCGCGATCGGGCTTGCCGTTCGCGAGCCGCGGAATCTCGCGCTCGAAGGCGATGCGCGGCAGCTTGTAGCGCGCGATCCGGGTCCCGAGGAACGCCAGCAGGTCCGGTTCGGCGTTCCCGCGCGTCACGACCAGCGCGAGCGGCACCTCGCCCCAGCGTTCGTCCGGCACGCCCACCACGAGAGCATCCGTCACGCCGGGGTGCGCGAGGAGCGCCTGTTCGATCTCCGCGGGGTAGACGTTCTCTCCTCCCGAGACGATGAGGTCGTCGCGCCGCGCGAGCACGCGCAGGTTGCCGTTCGCGTCGATCTCGCCCAGGTCGCCCGTGCGAAGCCAGCCGTCCCGCAGGACCGCCGCGGTGGCGTCCTCGTCATCGAGGTAGCCGCGCATCACCACGGGGCCTCGCACGTCGATCACGCCGTCCGGCGCCACGCGCAGGTCGATGCCCGGCAGCGCCCGTCCCGCGGTGAGCCTTGCCTCGCGATCCGCGTCCGGCCGCACGAGCGTCACCATGGCGCAGCTTTCGGTGAGGCCGTAGGTCGCGATCGCCTGGGGGCACGCCTCGACGAGCGCGGCGCTCACCGGACCGCCGCCGACCACGGCCGCCTTCACGTGCGCGGGGAGCCCACGACCGCCCCGCCCTTCGAGGACGCGGCGAAGCGTCGCGTCGACCACGGAGAGATGCGTCACGGGAGACCGCTCGATCGCAAGGACGAGGTCGTCCGCGGAGAAGGACGCGGGCAACTCGATGCACGCGCCCGCGCCCAGGCAACGCTCGAGGATGCCGAGCCCGCCCACGTGGAAGAAGGGCAGCGAGGCGAGCCAGCGGTCGCCCGGCGCGAGGGGCAGCACGGCGGCGGCGGCACGCGCGGAAGCGATGCGATTGGCCCGCGTGATCGCCGCGCCCTTGGGCCGGCCGGTGGTGCCCGAGGTGAACACGATGGCGGCATCGCGGGACGGGTCGCCCGTCTCGCCCGCCGCGCCGGTCTCGCCCGGCACGACGCGCCGCCATTCGTCGAACCCCACCCAGCGCGTGCCCGCGGGAGCGCGCGCTGCCAGCTCGTCGCTCGCGAGGGCGATTCGCGGTCGCGCGAGCGCGAGCTGCCACTCGATCTCGGGGTCGGCGAGGCGCGTGTTGAGCGGAACGAGCACCGCGCCCGCCCTTTCGACCGCGAGGCAGGCGACGATCCACGCCACGGAATTCGGGGCCCAGAGCCCCACGCGATCGCCCGCGGCGACGCCGAGCGCGCGCAGCCGTCCCGTCGCCGTGGCCACGCGCGCCGCGAGTTCGCGATAGTCGAGGCTTTCGCCGTCCGCGGCGAGGGCGGGCGCGTCGGGAATCATGACGGGTACGCGCGCATTCGCACGCCGAGCCCCGGGCCGGCGGGCAGCGCGAGGCGGCCGCCCGCGACGCCCGGCAATCCCGCGAGCGGGGTCTCGACGAGCAGGTCCGCCGTCGCGAGACCGTGGACGCCTTCCGGCCCGGGCAGGCTCGCAGCGAGGTGGAGTGCGCCCGCGATGCCCACGGCCGTGTCGAAGCACGACGTGATCGTGACGACGAGCCCGGCCTCGATCGCCGCCACCGCGAGTTCGCGCGTGGGCGTCGGCCCGCCCAGGGCCATGGGCTTGAGCACGAGCGCGTGCACGCCCCGGGATCTCACCGCGGCCCAGCCCGCCTCGCGCGTCCGGGCATCGAGGGCGATCGGCACGCCGGCTCCGCGAAGCGAAGCGCCGTCGCCTTGCACCGGATCCTCCGCGTACTCGATGTCGTGGGGCGCGATGGCGCGCAGCACCCGCCGCGCGGTCGGCTCGTCCCACGCGCCGTTGGCGTCGACGCGGATGCGCATCGCCGGGCCCACGCGGCGGCGCACTTCCGCGACGCGCGCGATGTCGGCCTCGGGCGCTTGCGCGCCGACCTTGAGCTTCACCGTCCCGTAGCCCTGCGCGGCGAAAGCCGCCGCTTCCTCCGCCGCGGCCTCGATGCCTGCCGCGGTGACGAGCGCGTTGCAGGCGACGCCCGGTCGGGGCGTGGCGCCCCAGGCCGCCGCGAGGGGCCGGCCGGAACGGCGCCCCTCGAGGTCGAGCCGCGCGAGGTCGAGCGCGCCCGCGCGCCAGGGCTCGCATTCGACGGCAAGAGCGGCCTCTTGCGCACTGGCGAGCGGTTCGAGAGGCGCGGCCTCGCCCAGCCCTTCGTGGCCTTCGCCGTCCGCGACACGCAGCCACGCGCCGCGGCGCACCGTCCACGGCCCCGCCCCCGTCGCCACCGGCGTGCGGAAGGCGATCGCGTAGGGAACGAACTCGCCGCGCACGTCGCCGGGCGTCAGGGCACGCGCTTGAACTTGGAGAAGTCGGGCTTGCGCTTCTCCACGTAGGCGTTGCGGCCTTCCTGCGCCTCCGCGCTCATGTAGTAGAGCAGCGTCGCGTTGCCGGCGAGTTCCTGCACGCCCGACTCGCCGTCGTACACGGCGTTGAAGGCGCTCTTGAGGCACCGCAGCGCGAGCGGGCTGTGCTGCAGCATCTCGCGGCACAGGGCCACCGTCGCCTCCTCGAGCTGCGCGAGCGGCACGACCTCGTTCACGAGGCCCATGTCGAGGGCCTGCTTCGCGTCGTACTGGCGGCACGTGAACCAGATCTCCTTGGCCTTCTTCGGGCCCACCAGGTCGGCGAGGATGGACGAGCCGAAGCCGCCGTCGAAGCTGCCCACGCGCGGGCCCGTCTGGCCGAAGCGCGCGTTGTCCGCGGCGATGGTGAGGTCGCACACCACGTGCAGCACGTGGCCGCCGCCGATGGCGTAGCCCGCGACCATCGCCACGACGGGCTTGGGGCAGGAGCGGATCGATTTCTGCAGGTCGAGCACGTTCAGGCGCGGCACGCCGTCGAAGCCCACGTAGCCCTGGTCGCCGCGCACGCGCTGGTCGCCCCCCGAGCAGAAGGCGAGGTCGCCCGCGCCCGTGAGCACGATGACGCCGATGGCCGGGTCCTCGCGCGCGTCGTTGAAGGCGGTCGTGAGCTCGGCCAGCGTCTTGGGCCGGAACGCGTTCCTCACCTCCGGCCGGTTGATCGTGAGCCTGGCGATGCCCTCGGCCTTGTCGTAGTGGATGTCCTCGAACGTGCCGATGCGCTGCCAGTCGGCGGCCGGGCGGATGGTGGTGGTGGTCATGGGTCGATGCTCCTCCTCAGGAATCGTTCGATCTCGGCCGCGCAGTCGTCCGCGCGTTCGAGGGGTACCGCGTGGCCCGCGCCCGGGACGATCCGGACGGCCGCGCCGGGAATGCGCGCGGCCATCGCGGCCGCGATCGCGGAGAACTTCGGGTCGAGCTCGCCCGCCATCGCGAGGACGGGCATCGCGAGCCGTGCCAGCCGGTCGTGGACCGGCGCTTGCTCGCCGGTGCCGAACGCGCGCAACGCCGCCGCGAGCTTCGCCGGATCCTGCGCGAGGCGCTGCGCCCGCATCGGAGCCCGCAGCGATTCGTCCATCGACGCCTGCGTGGCGAAGAGCGGGTTCGCCTCCCACGCGCGGCTGAACGCTTCGATGCCGCCCTGCTCGATCGAGTCGGCCAGCGCCGCATCGGCCCGCGCCCGGTCCGCCCGCTCGGCATCGTCCTCGAGGCCCGGCGACGCGCCGACGAGCACGAGCGCGGCGACACGCTCCGGATGCCGCAGGGCGAGCGACAACGCGAGCCGCCCGCCCAGCGAGTAACCCGCGAGCGCGAAACGTTCGACGCCGAGGCGGTCCAGCAGGTGGGCCACCTCGTCGGCGGCGCGATCGAGGCGCCATTCGCCCGCCGGGACCGGCGCATCCGTGCCGCCGTGACCCGGCAGGTCGGGAACGATGCAGCGCCGGCCCGGAAGGCGGTTCGCCACCGGCAGCCAGAATTCGCCGGTGCCGGTGAAGCCGTGCAGCAGCACGAGCGGGATGGCGGGCGCGAGGCCGCGGCGGCGCACGCGCCACGCGAAGTGCCCGACCTCGATGCGATCGGCATGCACCGCCGGCAGGCGCACGAGCATCGACTGCTCGCGCACGGTCTCCCGGCGGTCCGTCCGCCACTGGATCACCTGGCATCCGCCCTGCGAGAAAGCGGCGTCCGCGAGCGCCGCCACCGCGCCCAGCGACGGCGCGAGGGCGTGCGCGAGGCGCGAAGCGCGCGAGACGGCCTCGAGATCGCAGCCCTGCGGCGTGCCGAAGAGCGGCTCGAAGAGCGCTTCGTGCTTCGCGACGGGCAGGTGCGAGAAGATGCCGCCGCCGTCGTTGTCGAGCAGCAGGACCGCGACCGCCGCCGTCGCCTCGCGCAGCGCGCGCAAGCCACCGGCGTCGTGCAGGTAGGCGAGATCGCCCGTGACGAGCAGGAGGGGACGCCCCGTGCCGAGCGCCACGCCGGCCGCCGTGGAAGCGATGCCGTCGATCCCGTTCGCGCCGCGGTTCGCGAACACCTCGCATCCCTCGGCCAGCGCGGTCACGTACATCTCGGCCCAGCGGATCGGCATGCTCGAGGATAGAAAGAGCGAGCCTCCCGCGGGCAGCGCGGCGCAGGCGGTCACCACCGCGGCCGCTTCGGCCGGCGCGCGTTCCGCGAGCGATCGCGCGTTCGCGTCGGCTTCCCGCAGCAGGCGCAACCAGCCGGCCGCCGCCGGGTTCGCGCGGGCCTTCGCCGCGAGCGCCTCGCACACCGGGGCCGCCGGCCCCACGACCACGCGGCCCACGATGCCGTCCGGGTCGCGCCGGCGGGCATCGGGCTGCAGGGCCACGAGTTCCGGCCGGTGGCGCGCGAGCCACGTCGCAATCGTCTTGGAGGTCGGGATGCCGCCCAGGCGCAGGACGAAATCGGGCGCGAGGGCCGCGAAGGCCTCGTCGCGAAGGAAGAGATCCGCGTGGGAGCAGCGCACGACGCCTTCGGGCGTGGCGCCGGCCCGCAGTCCCGAGGCGATGTCCGCGAGGACGGGACAGCCGGCCGCGCGGGCCAGGGCGAAGACGGTTCGGGCCTGCGCGACCCGCACGGCATCGGGGCCGGCGACGATGAGCGGCCGCTCCGCCCGGGCGAGCCGGTCGGCGAGTTGCGCGATCGCCTCCGGCGCGGGCATCCCGGATTCCGGCGGCGCGAGGGCGGGCACGGCGTCGCGCAGGGCCGTCGCCTCCGCATCCCATTGCGCGTCGAGCGCATCCCCGTCGCCGGGCGCGGGCAGCAGCGGCTCGCGCAGCGGCACGTTGAGGTGCGCCGGTCCGCCGGCTTCGAGCGCCACCCGGCACGCTTCGCGCGCTTCGCGGGCCGCCATCGCCGGATCGAGCCCGGCATCGCCGGGACAGGGCAGGTCGCGGAAATGACGCGCGTGCGTGCCGTAGAGATTCACCTGGTCGATGGTCTGCGAGGCGCCGGTGCCGCGAAGCTCCGGGGGCCGGTCCGCGGTGACGGCGACGAGCGGCACGCCCGCGAGGAAAGCCTCGGCCATCGCCGGCAGGTAGTTGGCGGCCGCCGTTCCGGACGTGCACACCGCCGCCACGGGCCGGCCCGTGGCCTTGGCGAGGCCGAGCGCCAGGAAGGCCGCCGACCGCTCGTCCACCTGGACGTGCAGGCGCACGCGCGATTCGGCCTTCAGGGCGAAGGCGAGGGGCGAGGAGCGCGAGCCGGGGCTCAGCACCGCCTCGCGCAGGCCGCCGGCCACGAGGCCTTCGACGAGCGCGCGGGCCCAGAAAAGGTTGGCGGGGGCGACGGCGAAGCCGTCGAGGATCACGCCCGCTCCGCGAAAAGATGGATGAACGACGCCGCCTTGCGCGCGGTCTCGTCCCATTCCGCCGCCGGGTCGGAGCCGCGCACGATGCCCGCGCCACCGAAGGCCGTCATCCGCCGGCCGCGCACGATGCCCGAGCGGATGGCCACGGCGAAATCCGAGGCGTCCGTGCCGATCCAGCCGACGAGCCCGGCATACCAGCCGCGCGGACGCCCTTCGAGATCGCGGATGAGGTCCATCGCGCGGTGGCGCGGCGAGCCGCCGACGGCCGCCGTGGGATGCAGGCTCGCGACGAGCGCGCCGATGCCCGTGCCTTCCCGCAGGCGCGCGCGGATCGGGCTCCAGAGGTGCTGCACTTCGGCGAGCGCGAGGATGCGCGGCGTCGCGGGCGATTCGAGTCCCTCGACGTGCGGCGCGATGGCCTCGAGGATCTCCTCGAGCACGATGCGGTGCTCGCGGCCGTCCTTCTCGCTCGCGAGGAGCGCCGCGGCATTGCGCGCCTCTTCCTGCGGCGTCACGCCGCGAACGCTCGTGCCGGCGAGGCAATCGCAGGCGATCGCGCTCGCGCGCTGCGAGACGAGCCGCTCGGGCGTCGCCCCGACGAACGCCGACTCGCCCGAGAAGCGCAGGCAGAAGCGAAGGCCGTGGGGATCGCGGCGGTCCACGAGGCGAAGCACCTCCCACGCATCGATCGGTTCCTCGGCCTCGAGGACGATGTCGCGCGCGAGGACGACCTTGCGCACCTCGCCCGACTCGATCGCGGTGAGCACGGCCCGCACGGCGCTCGTCCAGCGGTCGCGGGATTCGGGGTCGGCGATGCGGCGCATCGGGATGGGGGCCGGCGGGGCGCACGGCTCGCCCGCGGCCTTCCCGAGTCTCGCGAGGAGCGCGTTCGCCTCGGCGGGCGGCGTGCCCATCACCATCACGTCGGCGCGTCCGCCGGCCTCGCGAACGAGGATGCGCGGCAGCACGAAGCGGGCCGCGATGCCCTCGGGCCAGTCGTCGCGGGCGCGGTCGCGCGGGTCGAAGGCGATGCCCCCGACATAGCGCACGAGCGAGGGGTCCGGCGCGAGGCTCGCGAGGAGCCGCAAGCGCTCGCGGGCGCGATCGATGGCTTCGAGCGCCGCCTCCGGACCGGCGCCTGCCGGGGCCTCGATGACGTCGAGTTCGCCCAGGGCGAGCCAGCGAACGCCCTCGTCGTGGGAATCCGACCAGCCGGCCTGCGGCACGAAAGGCGCGTCGGCGCCCAGCCGGGACGGCAGCGCGAAGGGATGCGGGCAGTCGATCGTCGCGCGGACGAATCCCGCGGCGAGGCCCGGCGCGCGCGCCAGGGTCGACGACAAAACTTCGTCCACGGAGGTCTCGGGGCCTTTCCGACCGTCCGGTCCCGGGCGGGCACCGGCGGCTGTTCTTGGGATGGGGCGATTATAAGGCGGGCCCCCGGGCGGGCGCCCTGCGATGGGTCAAATCGCCTTTCGCGCCTTCGGGGCCGGGGTCGCCCGGCCGTCGCGCCCGATCTCTTCCTGGAGCCATTCCACGAAGGCCCGGACCTCGCGCCGGCCCTCCGCCTGCGGCGCATAGACCGCGTGCAGGGCCCGGGGGATGCCGGCCCCGGGACCGAAGAGCCCCACCAGCCGGCCCTCGTCGATGAAGGAGGCCACGAGGGAACGCCGGCCGATGGCCACCCCCTGCCCGTGGAGCGCCGCGTGCAGCACCTGGTCGTACTGGTCGTAGGTGAGCGTGCCGCCCGGCACCAGGCCCGCGAGGCCGTGGGCCTCGAGCCAGGCCGCCCACGTGAGCCACGGCCAGCGGCCCTGCGGGTCGTGCAGCAGGAGCATCACGTGGCGGGCGAGATCCGATGGCTTCGCGAGCGGCGCCGCGGCGGACTTCAGGTAGGCCGGGCTCGCCACCGGCACCATGCGCTCGCCGACGAGCCGCACGGAACCCGGCGGCTCCCGCCCCGAAGGCACGTCGCGGATGGCGAGGTCGACGCCTTCGCGCGCCAGGTCCAGCACCTCGTGCGTGGCGGCGATGCGAACGTCGATGCCGGGATGGGTGGCGCGGAATCGCGCCAGGCGGGGCACGAGCCACAGCGAAGCGAAGGATACGGTGGAGGTGACGGTAAGCACGTGGGTTCGCGCCGAATCCCTCGCCTCGCGCGTGGCGGCACGCAACCCGGCGAGCGCCGTGGCCGCCGCGCGGGCATAGGCCAGGCCGGCGGGCGTGAGCGCGAGGGCCTTGTGCCGCCGCTCGAAGAGCTTCACGCCGAGGAACTGCTCCAGCGCCTGGACCTGCCGGCTCACGGCCGACTGGGTGACGAACAACTCCTCGCCCGCGAGCGTGAAGGACAGGTGGCGCGCGGCGGCCTCGAAGCCGCGAACGAGGTCCAGGGGCGGCAGGGGGCGGTTCGGATTATGCATGCGTCAGGATCATGCAAGACATTCCGGGTTCTCGTTTGCGATGCCCCATCGTCTCGGGAGAATGGCGCCATTCCGGGAGCATTCTGCATTCCCGCCAAGCATCCAGCAAGGAGACCGCCATGCACCTCGTCCTCGACACGCCCCGATTCGCCCTCGCGCCCGGCCAGGTCGTCAGCCTCGACGACGCCTGCGGCGCCCTCATCGAACCCACCGGCGGTCGCCTCTGGATCACCGAGGAAGGCGAAAGACGGGATTTCGTGGTCCGCCCCGGCGAGACTTTCATCGTCTCGCGCGGCGGGCGCACCGTGGTGCAGGCCGTCGACCCGGCCTGGGTCACCCTGCACGAGGGATTCCTCCCGTGCGTGGCCAACGACATCTAGGGGCCGGAATGGAAACCACGGACGGCGAACCGCAGGCGGATTGCCACGGGACCCGGACGGCGATCGGCCGTTGGTTCGACGCGCTGCTCGCCGCGATCGGCGACTGGCTCGACGGGCCTAGCCGGACGCCGCTGCCCGATCCAGGAGCATCGCGTCGCCGTAGCTGAAGAACCGGTAGCGGTGGTCGACGGCGTGCGCGTAGGCGCGCCGGATCGGATCCACGCCCGAGAACGCGGACACCAGCATGAGCAGCGTCGATTTCGGCAGGTGGAAATTGGTGACCAGGCGGTCGACGACCCGGAAATCGAATCCCGGGACGATGAAAAGCCGCGTCTCGGCCGCCCCGGCGCGCAGTTCCCCCGCGCGGGCGGCCGACTCGAGCGCCCGCAGCGTCGTCGTGCCGGCCGCGATCACGCGCCCCTTCCTCGCCTTCGCGTTCGCGACGGCGGCGACCGTGGCCTCGGGAATGCTGTACCACTCCTCGTGCATGACGTGCGAGGCGATGTCGTCGCGGACCGGCTGGAAGGTGCCCGCGCCCACGTGCAGCGTCACCCTCGCGGACTCGACGCCCCTCGCCGAGAGCGCGGCGAGCATCGGTTCGTCGAAATGCAGGCCCGCCGTCGGCGCCGCGACGGCGCCCGGCACGCTCGCGTACACGGTCTGGTAGCGCGACTCGTCTTCCGCCCCCGGCGCGTGCGTGATGTAGGGCGGCAGCGGCACCTCGCCGTGCGCCTCGAGCACCTCGTGGACCGTGCGGCCCTGCGCGTGGAAGCGCAGCACGAAGAGGTCGTCCTGGCGGCCCGTGACCTCGGCCTCGACGCCCGGCGCGAACACGAGGCGCCGTCCCGGCTTGGGCGTCTTGCTCGCGCGCACGTGCGCGAGGGCGCTTCCGTCCGCGAGCACGCGCTCGACGAGCGCCTCGACTTCGCCGCCCGTGTCCTTGCGCCCTCGAAGCCGCGCCTTCACCACGCGCGTGTCGTTGAAGACGAACAGGTCCCCCGCCGAGACGAGCCCGGGCAGGTCGCGGAACATCCGGTCGACGATCGCCCCGTCCGCGGCGACGTGCAGCAGGCGGCTCGCGCCCCGCTCGGCGGCGGGGTGCTGGGCGATCAATTCGGGGGGCAGGTCGAAATCGAAGTCGGAGAGGCGCACCGGGGAGATTATAATTCCCGCGTCGCTTTCCACTTTCCTCGCCGGGATGGCGGAACCGGTAGACGCAGCGGACTCAAAATCCGCCGGTGGCAACACCGTAAGGGTTCGAGTCCCTTTCCCGGCACCAATTCCAAAAAACCGGGGACAGGTGTAATCGGGGACAGGTGAATTTTTCACCTGTCCCCGATTACACCTGTCCCCGGATTTGTCTCAGGCGCCTTCGAACGAGAGCGTGCCGTCGCCGCCGCGCCGGTAGAGGCCGCGCTCGGTGAGGACGCAGTCCACGGGAATGTCCCAGGACTGCGGCTTCACGGTGTCCATGCGCGCCAGCTCGAAGGTGACGCCGATCACGAACGGGCGCTTCGCGTAGCTCGCGAGCGTCCGGTCGAAGAAGCCCGCGCCGTAGCCGAGCCGGTACCCCTCGCCATCCCAGCCGTTCATGGGCAGCAGAACCCAGTCGGGAACGACCTCGCGCGAATCCTTCGGATAAGGGATGTCCAACGCGCCCATCGCGAGATCCACGCCGGGATGCCATTCCCGGAAGACGAGGGGCGTGCGCGGCGCGACCACCACCGGCATCGCGGTGACGGCGCCACGGTCGCGCAGCCGCTTGGCGACGTAACGCGCGTCGTACTCGTTCTTGATGGGCCAGCAGAACCCGACCACGCCCTTGGCGAGGTCCGGAAAGCGCCGCTCGAGGCAATCGTCCATGCGCTCGCGCCAACCGGCGAGGGTCGCGGGGTCCACCGCCTCCCGCGCCGCCACGAGCCTCGTCCGCTCCTGCTTGCGCCAGGATTTCAGCGCGTCGAGATCCGTTTCCATGCCGGCGAGTGTATCAGCCCCCGCGAGGGCCGCTCGTATACACTCGGCGCGAACGGGCGCGGCCCCTCGCGCGCCGCGGAGCACCCCACGGGAGGCGGCATGCGCAAGGTCCTGCTCATCTTCAGCGAACTCACCGACGGCGACGTCGACTGGCTCTCCAAGGCCGGCGAGCGCGTCGCCATCGCGGCGGGCGAGGTGCTCGTTCCGCTGGGCGCGAGGCTCGACAGCATCTGGTTCGTGCTCGACGGCGCCGTCACCGTGCACACCGCCGACGGCAAGGCCCTCGCGCAGATGGGCTCGGGCGAGATCGTGGGCGAGATGTCGCTCGTCGACCCCGCGCCCACCGCGGTGTCGGTGCGCGTATCGAGCGACGCGACGTTCCTGCGCATCTCCGACGACAAGGTGCGCGCCAAGACCGCCTCCGATCCGGCGTTCGCCGCGCGTTTCTACCGCGCCCTGTGCGTCTTCCTCGCGAGCCGCCTGCGCAGCACGACGCGCCGCATGGGCTACGGCACCAACGACGAGGACGAGCACGCCAAGGACGAGCTCACCGACGACCTGCTGGACAACGTCCACCTGGCGGGTGCCCGGTTCGACCGGATGCTCAAGCGCCTCGCGGGCTAGCGCCTCCATGGCCTCGCGCGACTCCTCGCTCTTTCGCAAGACGGCGCTCGACCGGCTCGCCTCCCCGGAGCGTCTCGACGAGCGACCGCGCGTGCCCGCCTACCCCCGGCCGCTCCTCGCCGCCGCCTTCGTCCTCGCGGCCTGCGCCGCCGCGTTCGCCGCGTGGCTGCGGTAGCGCCGACGCCGCAGTCCGCCCCGGCGGTCCGCCTGCCGGCGACGCGCATCGCGCGCGTGCCCACGATCCTGCAGCTGGAGACGGTGGAGTGCGGCGCGGCCTCGCTCGCGATGGTCCTCGCCCACCATGGCCGGCACGTGCCGCTCGAGGCCCTGCGCGTCGACTGCGGCGTGACGCGCGACGGCAGCAAGGCCGGCGGCATCCTGCGCGCGGCGCGCGGCTACGGCCTCGTCGCGCGCGGCTTCCGCAAGGAACCCGCCGAGGTCGCCACGCTTCCCCTGCCCTCGATCCTCTTCTGGAACTTCAACCATTTCGTGGTGCTCGAGGGGTTCGAGGACGGCGAGGCGCTGCTGAACGATCCCGCCCTCGGCCGCCGGCGCGTGCGCGGCGCGGAATTCGACCAGGCCTTCACCGGCGTGGTGCTCACCTTCGAGCAGGGCCCGGATTTCAAGCCCGGCGGGGAGCCGCCCTCGGTGCTGCGCTCGCTCTCGCGCCACCTCGAGGGACTGCACCGGCCCGTCGCCCTCGCCATCGTCATCGGCCTCGCCCTCGTGCTGCCCGGCCTGGCGCTGCCCTGGCTCATGGGGCGCTTCGTGGACGACGTGCTCGCGGCGAGGCTGCCCGGCGAAGCGGAGACGCTCATCGCGGGGCTCGCCTGCGCGGCGCTCGCGCGCGGCGCGCTGGTGTGGGCGCAATCGCGCGTGCTGGGCGGTGCCTTCGAGCGGGCGGCGCTCCAGTCGGCGCGGCGGTTCTTCGCGCATGCGCTCTCGCTCCCGATGGCCTTCTTCGTGCAACGCTCGCCCGGCGAGATCGCCTCGCGCGTCGAGCTGAACGAGCGCGTCGCGCACACGGTCTCGGCCGACCTCGCGCACCTCGTGCTCGATCTCGTGACGGCCGTGTTCTTCCTCGGCCTCATGCTGAACCTCGAGCACTCCCTCACGGCCATCGTGCTCGCCTGCCTCGCGGTCGAGCTCCTCGCCCTTCGCACCCTCGCCGTGCGGACCGCGGAGATCTCGCAGCGCCTGTCGGTGCAGGCCGGCAAGCTCGCGGGCATGGCCACGGGCGGCCTCGCGAACATCGAGAGCATCAAGGCGGGCGGGCAGGAAGGCGCGCTCTTCGCCAAGTGGCTGGGCCTGCACGCGGGCTTCACCAACGCGATGGCCGAGGCGCAGCGCGTGACGCTCGGCCTGTCGCAGGTGCCGGCGCTCACGGGCCTCGCGGCGCAGCTCGCCGTGCTGGGCGTGGGCGCGGTGCGCGTCATGGATGGCTCGCTCACGGTCGGGCAGCTCGTCGCCTTCCAGGTGCTGCTCGCGGGCTTCACCGCCCCGGTGCACGCGCTCTTCGGCGCGGTGCAGGGCGCCCAGCAGCTGCGCGGCGACGTCGCGCGCATCGACGACGTGCTGAACCACGGGAAGGAACCCTCGGTCGTCATCGATGAAGCGACCGCGCCGCCCGGCCCCGGGCCCCGCCCGCGGTCGCTCGAGTTCCGCGACGTCACCTTCGGCTATTCCCGTGGAGACCCGCCGCTCGTGAGCGGTTTCTCGCTTTCGATCGGACCGGGGCGCCGCGTCGCGCTCGTGGGCGCCTCGGGCTCGGGCAAGAGCACGCTCGCGCGGCTCGCGGCGGGGCTCTACGCGCCCTGGAGCGGCGAGATCCTCTACGACGGCCGGCCGCGCGAGGCGTTCGCGCGCGAGGCGCTCTGCCGCGCCGTGGCCTACGTGGACCAGGACGTCGTGCTCTTCGAAGGCACCGTGCGCGACAATCTCACGCTCTGGGATCCGGGCACCGAGGACGAGGTGATCCGAGCGGCCGCGCGCCACGCGGCCATCGAGGACGAGATCTCGGGCCGCGAGGGCGGACTCGACGCACCCCTGCAGGAAGGCGCGCGCAACCTGTCCGGCGGCCAGCGCCAGCGCCTCGAGATCGCGCGGGCTCTCGCGCGCGATCCCTCGATCCTGCTGCTCGACGAGGCGACGAGCGCGCTCGACCCGCCCACGGAGGCGCTGGTCGAGACGAACCTGCGCCGGCGCGGCACGACCACGCTCGTGATCGCGCACCGACTGTCCACCGTGCGCGACGCCGACGAGATCCTCGTCCTCGCGAACGGCGCGGTGGTGGAGCGCGGCACGCACGACGAGCTGGCCGCGATCGAAGGCGGGCATTACGCCGCGCTCGTCGCCGGGGAAGACGATGACTGATCCGGGCGTCGCCTTCCGCCACGCCGCGCTCGCCGACGCGATGGGGCTCCTCGCGCCCCGCCTCGCGGTGAAGGGCGAGTTTCCCCGGGCGCTTCCCGACGAGGAGAGCGCCGCCGTCGAGGATTGCGCGGGCACGCTCGGGCTGCGCGCGCGCCGCGTGCTGCTCGATGGCCGCTGGTGGGCGCACGGCGGCCTGCCGATGCTCGCGCGGCTCACCGAGCGCCGCCGCGTGCCGCGCGAAGGGGAAGGGCCGGCGCCGCGCGGCTGGGTCGTCCTGGTGCCGGGATCGGCGGGCTACCGGATGCTCGCGCACGGCGGGCCCGGGGAACGCGAATGCGCCTGGCCGGTGGACGAGGCCCTCGCCTCGCGCCTCGCGCCTTTCGCGTGGGTGTTCCACCGCACCTTCGCGCCGCGGCCCCTGCGCACCCCCGACGTGCTGCGTTTCGCGCTCGGCCACGCGCGCGGCGACTTCGCGATGCTGCTCGCTTGCGGTCTCGCCGCCGCCCTCGCGGGCCTCGTGACGCCGGTGGCCACGGGAAGGCTCATCGACAAGGCCATACCCGCGGGCTCGGGCTCCCTCGTGCTCGCGCTCGTCGCGGGACTCGCCGGCGCGGGCCTCGCCATCGTCGCGCTCGAGGCCATCCGCGCCATCGCCGCGATGCGCCTGGAGGCGCGCACGGGCCTCGCCGTGCAGGCCGCCGTGCTCGATCGCCTCATCGGCGCGCCCGCGCGGTTCTTCCGCGCCTTCTCGAGCGGCGACCTCGCCATGCGGCTGGGGGCGGTGAACGCGGTGCAGCGCGAGGTCACGGGCGCGGCCATCGGCGCGCTGGTCACCGCCGCGTTCCTCTCGGCGAATCTCGCGCTGATGCTCGCCTACAGCCCCGCGCTCACGGGCGCCGCGCTCGGCGTGATCGTCGGGCGAGCGCGTGCTCCGTGGCGATCGGCGTCGCGCGCGTGCGGGTCGGCCGGCGCATCGAGGCCGCCGACGGCAGGCTGTCCTCGCTCTCGTACGAAGCCTTCGCCGGCATCGCGAAACTGCGGGCGGCGGCGGCCGAGTCGCGCGCGTTCGGGCAGTGGCTCGGCCGCTACCGCGAATTCCGTGCGCTCAACCGCGCGAGCGCGCATCTCACGAACCTCGAGACGGCGATGCTCGCCATCCTGCAGCCTGCGGCGGCGACGCTGGTGCTCTGGCTCGCCTGGCAGCTCGCGCAGGATCCGGCCGCGCAGGCGCTCTCGGTCGGCCAGTTCGTGGCGTTCCAGGCGGCGATGTTCGCGCTGCTGGGCGGCGTGCACGGCCTCGTCTCGACGGCGCTCGACCTCGCCGCACTCGCGCCCTCGTGGGAACGGGCGAAGCCCCTCCTGGAGACGGCGCCGGAGGACGGCGCGCGCGGCAAGATCCGCCACACGCCCCGGGGCGCCATCGAACTCTCCGACGTGTCGTTCGCCTACGCGGGCGGCCCCGAGGTTCTCTCCGGCATCCGGCTATCCATCCGGCCCGGCGAGTTCGTCGCGATCGTGGGCGCGAGCGGCTCGGGGAAATCGACGCTGCTTCGCCTGCTGCTCGGATTCGAGATGCCGACGAGGGGCAACGTGCGTTACGACGGCCTCGTGCTGCCGGCCCTCGACCTGCGCACGCTGCGCGCCGGCATCGGGACGGTGCTGCAGGGCGGAAAGCTCTGGGCGGGCGACCTCTACGCCAACATCGCCGGCGCCGCCAACCTCACGGTGGACGATGCCCGGGCGGCGGCGCGAGCGGCCGGCCTCGAGGCGGACATCGAGGCGATGCCGATGGGCCTCTACACGATGGTGGGCGAAGGCGTGAGCACGCTCTCGGGCGGGCAGCGCCAGCGGGTGCTCATCGCGAGGGCGCTCGCCGGCAAGCCGAGGATCCTCCTGCTGGACGAGGCGACGAGCGCGCTCGACAACCTGTCGCAGGCGACGGTGCTCGCGAGCCTCGCGCAGCGCGAGGCGACCCGGGTCGTGATCGCGCACCGCCTGGCGACGGTACGCGGGGCCGACCGGATCGTCGTGCTGGAGAAGGGGCGGATCGTCCAGGAAGGGACGTTCCGCGAACTGGCCGCCGCGCCCGGCCCCTTCGCCGGCGATGCTCGCGCGGCAGGTGCGGTAGGCGGCGGCCCTCGGGGAGGGACTAGTTCTTCTTCGTGCCCGTGCCGGCCTGGGCGACCTGCGTGCCGGCGGCGCCGGTCTGCTCGCGCTTGGCGGTGACGACCACCTTGTCGAGCTTCACGATCTGTTGCGGCTCCTCGCGCTTGGCGGTGACGGTGATCTTGCCGAGCTTCACCACTTCCTGGCCGCCGGCGACCTTGTCGAGATCGCTCTCGGAGAGTTCGCCTTCGGGGTTCACGTTCTTCTTGTCTTGGGTGGACATGGTTGTCTCCTGTTCCGGTTGGCCTGCGGGAGGCGAGTTGAAGATAGCACAACGTTCTGACGCTTCCCATCGTAGGGACGAGGGACGCGCCTTGCCGTGTGCGAGTTGGCATGGGGGACGCGGAATATTACGCATGAAACCGCGCTCCATCGCCGGCCGCCGGGAAAAACCCTTGAGGATTATTGGGTTACGAGAACCGTGATGGCGAGCGCATTGGCCGCCACGACCGTCCAGCCGACCTGCTTCAGCTTTTTCGGGGACAGGGCGAGACGGTCCAGGGCGAGGACCCCCGCGAGGGGAAGGCAGGCGGCGAGGGCCACCGCCCGAAGGGAAGGCAGGGCCCACGCGACGGCGAGGGCCGCGGCGAGCGCGAGGGGCGCCATGAACGCGGCAACGGGAACCACCCAGGGCTTCGCCCCGGTGACGCGCGCCTTGATGGCGTGAACGGCGAAGGTCGCGACCATCGTCGTCGCGAACCACATCACGGGCGGCCCCCAAAGGAGCGCGCCCTGCGCGCCGCCCGCCGCCGCCACGGGCAGGTGCATGGACGAGAACGCCGCGGCCGCGATCGCTTCGCCGCCGAGCGACTTGAGGTTCTTCGACAGCACCGTGGGCACGAGGCACAAGGCGAAGGCGGCGGGAACGAGCGCGAGCCAGCGCGCGGACACCGGCGCGAGCGCCAGGGCGGCCAGGCCGGCCAGCGCGCCCAGGGCACCCAGCCGCATGAGCAGGCGCCGCGCCGAAGGCCCCTGCTCTTCCTGGAGACGCTTGCCGCGCGCCCCGACGAGCACGACGACGGACTCGTTCGCGAAGAACAGGAGCAGGGCCGCGACGACGAAAAGATACGAGGCCCACCCCGGGCTCGCGACCAGCAGGCCCGACAGGAGGGGAAAGCCGAGTTCGGCGTAGGCGCCGTGCTCGCGGGGGATAAGGTGCTTGTTCATTGCACCTTCACTATACCGGGGGCGCTGCGCCACGTACCTGAAAAATGTCAAACCTCCGCGCGCGAACCGCGAGGCCCGCGGACGGCTACAATCCGCACCTGCGCACCACCGCCCCGCCCGAAATTCCGCACGATGACCGCAACCCGCACCGCCTCGCCCTCCGTCCAGACCCGCATCGACAACCAGATCGCCGCCGAACTCGGCGTGAAGCCCTCGCAGGTGGCCGCCGCCGTGGCGCTCCTCGACGAAGGCTCCACCGTCCCGTTCATCTCGCGCTACCGCAAGGAAGCCACGGGCAACCTCGACGACACGCAACTGCGCAACCTCGAGGAGCGGCTCGCGTACCTGCGCGAACTCGAAGCGCGCCGCGCGGCGATCCTCGCCTCGATCGAGGAACAGGGCAAGCTCACCGACGCGCTCGCGGGCGAGATCGCCGCCGCCACGACCAAGCAGGCCCTCGAGGACCTCTACCTCCCCTACAGACCGAAGCGGCGCACGAAGGCGCAGATCGCGAAGGAGGCCGGCCTCGAACCGCTCGCCGACGCGCTCTTCGCGAACCCGATGCTCGACCCGGCCACCGAGGGCGCGAAGTACCTCAAGGTCGTCCCCGCGAGCGAGGGCGTGGAGGCGATCAACGTCCCGGACGCGAAGGCCGCGTTGGACGGCGCGCGCGACATCCTGTCGGAACGCTTCGCCGAGACAGCCGCGGTGCTCGAGAAGCTGCGCGCGAAGCTGTGGGACCAGGGCATCCTCGCCTCCACCGTGGCCGAGGGCAAGGAAGGCGCGGAAGAGGAGAAATTCCGCGACTACTACGCGTACTCGGAGCCGATCCGCGCCATTCCGTCGCACCGCGCGCTCGCGCTGTTCCGGGGACGAACCCTCGGCGTGCTCAACCTCGCGCTCACGCTCGGCGAGGAGCTGGAGGCGGTGAATCCCCACCCGTGCGTCGCGATCGTCGCCACGCACTTCGGCATCGAGGCGCGCGGCCGCCCGGCCGATGCGTGGCTCCTGGAGGCCTGCCGCTGGACGTGGAAGGTGAAGGTGTCCTGGCAGCTCTCCACGGAGCTCACGACGCGCCTTCGCGAAGCCGCCGAAGCCGAGGCGATCCGCATCTTCGCGAAGAACCTGCGCGAGCTGCTTCTCGCCGCGCCGGCCGGCCCGCGCACCGTGATGGGCCTCGACCCCGGGCATCCGCACGGGTTGCAAGATCGCGGTGGTCGATGCCACCGGCAAGCTCCTGGCGACGGACACGATCTATCCGCACCAGCCGCGCAACGACTGGCAGGGATCGCTCGCCTCGCTCGCGAAGCTCGTCCTGCAGCACGGCGTGGAGCTCATCGCCATCGGCAACGGCACGGCGAGCCGCGAGACGGACAAGCTCGCGGCCGACCTCATCAAGGCCATCGCTTCGCGCGAACCGGAGCGCAATATTCTCAAGATCGTCGTGAGCGAGGCCGGGGCCTCCGTGTACTCGGCATCGGAGCTCGCGGCGAAGGAATTCCCGTCCCTCGACGTGAGCCTTCGCGGCGCGGTCTCCATCGCGCGGCGCCTGCAGGACCCCCTCGCGGAGCTGGTGAAGATCGACCCCAAGGCCATCGGCGTGGGCCAGTACCAGCACGACGTGAACCCGTACGACCTCGCGCGCACGCTCGAGGCGACGGTGGAGGATTGCGTGAACGCCGTGGGGGTGGACGTGAACACCGCTTCATCGGCGCTGCTCGCGCGCGTCTCGGGCCTCAACGCGACGCTGGCGAAGAACATCGTCGAATACCGCGATGCCCACGGCCCGTTCCCCAATCGCGCGAAGCTGCGCGAGGTGCCGCGCCTGGGCGACAAGACCTTCGAGCAGGCGGCGGGGTTCCTGCGCATCGCGAGCGAGGCGCCCGGGGCCAACCCCCTCGATCGATCCTCGGTGCACCCCGAGGCCTATCCGGTCGTCGAGCGCATCCTCGCGCGGATCGGCAAGGGCATCCGCGAGGTGATGGGGCGCGGCGAGATGCTCAAGGGCCTATCGGCCTCCGACTTCACGGACGGGAAGTTCGGCGCGCCGACGGTGCGCGACATCCTGGCGGAACTGGAGAAGCCGGGGCGTGATCCGCGCCCGGAGTTCAAGACGGCCGCCTTCGCCGAGGGCATCGAGTCGCTCGCGGACCTGAGGCCCGGCATGATGCTCGAAGGCGTCGTCACCAACGTGGCGGCCTTCGGCGCGTTCGTCGACATCGGCGTGCACCAGGACGGGCTCGTGCACGTCTCGGCGCTCGCGGACCGGTTCGTGAAGGATCCGCACGAGGTGGTGAAGGCCGGGATGGTCGTGAAGGTGCGCGTGCTCGAAGTGGACATCAAGCGGCAGCGCGTGGCGCTTTCGATGCGCAAGAACGACGAAGGCCGCGACGCGCAGCCGCGCGCTTCTTCGGGTGCCGGTGGCGGCGGGCGGCGGGACGATTTCCGTGGCAAGCCCCGCGCGGATCCGCAGCCCACCGGCGCCATGGCGCTCGCCCTCGCCAAGCTCAAGCGCTGACCCGGAGAAACGGGGACAGGTGAATTTTTCACCCGTCCCCAAATTCACCTGTCCCCGATTTCTGGTGGCACGGATATTGCACTGCAGCAATATCCGGAGCCCCGCGTGATCACTGTCCTCATCGTCGACCACACCCCCACCCGCGCATCGGCGCTGCAGGAGGCGCTCGCGGCCATGGCGGGCATCCGCGTCGTGTGCGCCCTGGATTCACCCCTCGAGTTGCACGCGCGCGTGGCGGAGTTCCGGCCCGACGTGGTGCTGATCGACACGGAATCGCCCAGCCGTGACGTGCTCGAGCAACTCGCCGTGATGAACGCCGCGGCACCGCGGCCCGTGGTCATGTTCAGCGACGACGCCGGTGACCAGCCCATTCGCGAGGCGATCCGCGCTGGCGTCTCGGCGTACATCGTCGATGGCCTTGCGCCCGGCCGGCTGCACCCGATCCTGCGCGTCGCGATGGAACGCTTCGACAAGGAGCAGCGCCTGCGGGCCGAGCTCGAGGACACCAAGGAGAAGCTCGCCTCGCGCAAGGTGATCGAGCGCGCGAAGGGCATCCTCATGAAGCAGCGCGGCATCTCGGAGGACGAGGCTTTCGCGATGCTGCGCGAGCACGCCATGGCCCGGGGACTCAAGCTCGGCGACGCGGCGGCCAAGCAGGTCATCGACATCGCGAGCCTGCTCGGTTGACCGGGCGGGTCGCGATACCTTGCAGTGCACAAAACCGGGGCGCACGCACGCTGCCGTTGTGCACTTTCGGCCCATGGCCGGGGCCATCGGCCCCGCCGATCGCGTCCACCCCACATATAAGGTCGCGCGAGCCGGAATTGCGGGTGGCACGGTGATTGCATAGCTTCAGGCATCGGTGCCCGGCCAACGGCGGTCGGACATCCCCAGACAAAGGCGTCCTGGCCCGCGGCAACGCGGCAGCCACGACGCCTTTTCGCCTTTCCGGAACCCGAAACCATGAACCCCCAGGAGATCGACCGATGGACGACCGCAAGAAGCCCGAAGCAATCGCGCCCCTCCCGAACGATGCGACGCTCGCCGACCGCCGCCGCTTCCTCGTCGGAGGCGCGGCGCTGATGGCCGGCCTCGCCCCCGGGGTCCGCAGCGGCGCGTGGGCGGCCGGCTCCGACGCGCCCGAGAAAAAGGAAGTGAAGATCGGTTTCATCCCCCTCACCGACTGCGCCTCCGTCGTGATGGCCGCGCACAAGGGCTTCGACGCCAAGTACGGCATCAAGATCACGCCGACGAAGGAAGCCTCGTGGGCCGCCGTGCGCGACAAGCTGGTGAACGGCGAGATCGACGGCGCGCACGTGCTCTACGGCCTGATCTACGGTGTGCAGCTGGGCATCGGCGGGCCGAAGAAGGACATGGCCTGCCTCATGACGATCAACAACAACGGCCAGGCCATCTCGCTCTCCTCGCAGCTGCACGCGAAGGGCGTCACCGACGGCGCCTCGCTCGCGAAGCTGATCGCGAAGGAAAAGCGCGAGTACACGTTCGCCCAGACCTTCCCGACGGGCACCCACGCCATGTGGCTCTACTACTGGCTGGGCGCCCACGGCATCAACCCGATGGCCGACGTGAAGACGATCACCGTCCCGCCGCCGCAGATGGTCGCCAACATGCGCGTGGGCAACATGGACGGCTTCTGCGTGGGCGAGCCGTGGAACGCGCGCGCCATCGCCGACAAGATCGGCTTCACCGCGACGACGACGCAGGACATCTGGAAGGACCACCCGGAGAAGATCCTGGGCACGACGGCCGAGTTCGTGCAGAAGAACCCCAACACCGCGCGCGCCATGATCGCCGCCGTGCTGGAGGCCGCCCGCTGGATCGACGCGAGCGACGCCAATCGCCGGGAGACCGCCAAGGTCATCGCGCAGAAGTCGTACGTCAACACCGACGTCGAGGTCATCGAGGGACGCATCCTCGGCCAGTACGACAACGGCATCGGGAAGAAGTGGACGGACCCGAACCCGATGCGCTTCCACAACGACGGCGCCGTGAGCTTCCCGTACCTCTCCGACGGCATGTGGTTCATGACGCAGCACCGCCGCTGGGGACTGCTCAAGGAAAACCCCGACTACCTCGCCGTCGCGAAGAAGGTGAACCAGGTGGAGCTCTACAAGCAGGCCGCCGCGATGGTGAAAGTGAACGTGCCCAAGGACCCGATGCGCTCGGCGAAGTTCGTCGACGGCGTCACCTGGGACGGCAAGGATCCGGCGAAGTACGCCGGCGGCTTCAAGGTCAAGGTCGCCTGAGGGAGATGCCATGTCCGCCATCGCGAGTTCCGTCGAATCGCCCGTGCCCGAACCCGAGGCGCCGCGCCGGGTCGTCGCCCATCCGTCCGCCTTGCAGGCGAGGCCCCGGGTGACCGAAATGGCCGCGCCGCCCGCGAAGGGGGCGGCCCCCGTCACGGCCACCCGCAAGCCGCCGCCGGAATGGCTCGCGCGCGCCTTCGCGATGGCCGTGGGGCTCGCGGTCTTCGTGGCCCTGTGGGCGTTCGTCTCGTCCTTCGGGCGCCTGCCGACGCCGGCGGCCACGTTCAAGGCCGCCGTCGCGATCTTCTCCGACCCGTTCTACCGCAACGGCCCCAACGACCAGGGCATCGGCTGGAACATCCTCACTTCCCTCGGGCGCGTGGCACTGGGCTTCGGCGCCGCGGCGCTCGTGGGCATCCCGCTCGGCTTCATGATCGGCCGCTTCCGGTTCCTCTCGGACATGGCGGCGCCCGTCATCGCGCTCCTGAAGCCCGTGAGCCCGCTCGCGTGGCTGCCGATCGGCCTGCTCGTCTTCAAGGCGGCCAACCCCGCGGCCATCTACGTGATCTTCGTGTGCTCCCTCTGGCCGATGATCGTGAACACCGCCGTGGGCGTGCGCCAGGTGCCGCAGGACTACCTCAACGTCGCGCGCGTGCTGAACCTCTCCGAGTGGAAGATCTTCACGAAGATCCTCTTCCCGGCGGTGCTCCCCTACATGCTCACGGGCGTGCGCCTGTCCATCGGCGTCGCCTGGCTCGTGATCGTGGCGGCCGAGATGCTCACCGGCGGCGTCGGCATCGGCTTCTGGGTGTGGGACGAGTGGAACAACCTCAAGGTCGAGCACATCCTCATCGCCATCTTCGTCATCGGCCTCGTGGGCCTCACGCTCGAGCAGTTGCTCGTGTTCGTCGCGAAACGCTTCAGCTACGGCACGGGCGCCTAGGAGACAAGCCATGGACAAGTACCTCCAGATCGAGCACGTCGGCATGACCTTCGAGAAGCGCGGCGTGCGCTTCGAGGCCCTGCGCGACATCTCCCTCACGGTGGCGCAGGGGGAGTTCGTGACCCTCATCGGCCATTCGGGCTGCGGCAAGTCGACGCTGCTCAACCTGGTCGCCGGCCTGGGCCGGCCGACGGAAGGCGTGCTCCTTCTCGCCAACCGCGAGATCGGCGGGCCCGGCCCCGACCGCGGCGTCGTGTTCCAGAACCACTCGCTGCTGCCCTGGCTCACCTGCGCCGCCAACGTGCACCTGGCCGTCGAGCGCGTCTTCGGCGACACGGAGAGCAAGCTCCAGCTCGCCGCCCGCACGAAGAAGGCCCTCGCGCTCGTGGGGCTCGCGCACGCGGCGGACAAGCATCCCGAGGAAATCTCCGGCGGCATGAAGCAGCGCGTGGGCATCGCCCGCGCCCTCGCGATGGAGCCCAAGGTGCTGCTGATGGACGAGCCCTTCGGCGCCCTCGATGCCCTCACCCGCGCGCACCTGCAGGACGAGCTCATGGGCATCGTCGCCACGACGGGCAGCACCGTCGTCATGGTGACGCACGACGTGGACGAGGCCGTGCTCCTCTCGGACCGCATCGTGATGATGACCAACGGGCCCGCGGCCACCATCGGCGCCGTCCTCGAGGTGGACCTGCCCAAGCCCCGCGAGCGGCTCGCCATGGCCACGCACCCGCGCTACATCGAATGCCGGCGGGCCGTCCTCGAGTTCCTGTACGAGAAGCAGCAACGGAAGGCGGCCTGACCATGCCGGACGGATCGCAGGGCTACCGCAAGCCGGGCGATCGCCCGAAGCTCGTCGTCGTCGGCAACGGCATGGCCGGCATGCGCACGGTGGAGGAGCTGCTGAAGCTGCGCCCCGAGCTCTACGACATCACCGTCTTCGGCGCCGAGCCGCACCCGAACTACAACCGCATCCTGCTCTCGCCCGTGCTGGCCGGCGAGCAGCAGGTGGCGGACATCATCCTCAATTCCCTCGACTGGTATCGCGACAACGGCATCACCCTCCACGCGGGAAGAAGGTCACGCGCATCGACCGCAAGGCCCGCGTGGTCGAGGCCTCGGACGGCACGAAGGCGCCCTACGACCGGCTGCTCCTCGCCACGGGCTCCGACCCGTTCCTGCTGCCCGTCCCGGGCGCGGACCTCGCGGGCGTTCTCGCCTATCGCGACATTGCCGACACCGAGGCGATGATCGCCGCGGCGGGCAAGTACCAGGACGCGGTGGTGATCGGCGGTGGACTCCTCGGCCTCGAAGCGGCCAACGGCCTCGCCAAGCGCGGCATGCGCGTGACCGTGGTGCACCTCATGCCCTGGCTGATGGAACGCCAGCTCGACCGCACGGCGGCCGGCATGCTGCAGAAGACGCTGGAGGCCAAGGGCCTTTCGTTCCGCCTCGAAGCGCAAACGGAAAGACTCGTCGGTGGCGTAGGCGGCCGCGTGAAGTCGGTGCGCCTGAAATCCGGCGAGGAGATCGTCGCGGACCTCGTGGTGATGGCCGTCGGCATCCGGCCCAATACCACGCTCGCCCAGTCCGCCGGACTGCACTGCCAGCGCGGCATCGTGGTGAACGACACCTTGCAGACCTTCGACCCGCGCATCTACGCCGTCGGCGAATGCGCGAACCACCGCGGCACCGCCTACGGGCTCGTCGCGCCCCTCTTCGAGATGGCCAAGGTCTGCGCCAACCACCTGGCCGAATACGGCATCGCGCGTTACACCGGCTCCGTCACCTCCACCAAGCTCAAGGTGACGGGCGTGGACCTTTTCTCGGCCGGCGACTTCTCCGGCGGCGAGGGCACGGAGGACATCGTCCTCGCCGACGCGGCCGGGGGCGTCTACAAGAAGCTCGTGCTCAAGGACGACCGGCTCATCGGCGCCGTGCTCTACGGCGACACGGTGGACGGCACCTGGTACTTCCGGCTGCTGCGCGAAGGCTCGAGCGTCGCCTCGCTGCGCGACCGCCTGATGTTCGGCGAATCGAACCTCGGGGACGCCGGCCACCAGGGCCAGAACCGCGCCCTCGCCCTGCCCGACACCGCGGAAGTCTGCGGCTGCAACGGCGTGTGCAAGGGCACCATCGTGAAGGCCATCAAGGAAAAGGGCCTCTTCACGCTGGAGGACGTGCGGAAGCACACCAAGGCCTCCGGCTCCTGCGGGTCGTGCACGGGCCTCGTGGAGCAGATCCTCATGTTCACCGCGGGCGGGGACTATTCGGAGTCGCCGAAGAAGAAGGCCGTCTGCGGCTGCACGGACCGCACGCACCAGGAGGTGCGCGACGCCATCCGCGGGAACCACCTGCTCGCGATCCCCGCCGTCCAGCGCTTCCTCGACTGGCGCACGCCCAACGGCTGCGCCACCTGCCGCCCGGCGCTCAACTACTACGTCCTCTCGACCTGGCCCCACGAGGCGAAGGACGACCCGCAGTCGCGCTTCATCAACGAAAGGAGCCACGCCAACATCCAGAAGGACGGCACTTACTCGGTGATCCCGCGCCTGTGGGGCGGCATGACGACTTCGTCCGAGCTTCGCCGCATCGCCCACGTGGTCGACAAGTACGAGATCCCGGCGGTGAAGGTGACGGGCGGCCAGCGCATCGACCTGCTCGGCGTTCGCAAGGAAGACCTGCGCGCCGTCTGGAAGGACCTCGACATGCCCTCGGGCCACGCCTACGCCAAGGCCCTGCGCACCGTGAAGACGTGCGTGGGCAGCGAATGGTGCCGCTTCGGCACGCAGGATTCCACGCGCATGGGCCAGGAACTGGAGCGCGCCCTGTGGCGCATGTACGCACCGCACAAGGTGAAGCTCGCCGTCTCCGGCTGCCCGCGCAACTGCGCCGAGTCCGGCATCAAGGACGTGGGCGTCATCGGCGTGGATTCGGGCTGGGAGATCTACGTGGCCGGCAACGGCGGCATCAAGACCGAGGTGGCGCAGTTCCTGTGCAAGGTGAAGACGCACGAGGAGGTGCTGGAATATTCGGGCGCCTTCCTGCAGCTCTACCGCGAGGAAGGCTTCTACCTCGAGCGCACCGTGCACTACGTGAACCGCGTGGGCCTCGACACCGTGAAGAAGCGGATCCTCGACGACGCGGCCGGCCGCAAGGCGCTGTGGGAGCGGCTGCAGTTCGCCTCGACGGCGAGCCCGACCCTGGCACGAGCCGGAGAAGGCCCGCGTCGACGTGAAGCAGTTCGAGCCGCTGGGAGCCTGACATGGCCTTCATCGCGATCGCGAAGCTCGAGGACATCCCGCCGCTGGGCGCGCGCCGCTGGAAGCGCGCGGACGGCGTGGAGATCGCCGTGTTCCGCACCGAGGCCGGCGGCGTCTTCGCCCTGCGCGACAAGTGCCCCCACAAGGGCGGTCCGCTCTCGCAGGGCATCGTCTTCGGCGAATCGGTCGCGTGCCCCTGCACAACTGGTGCATCGGTCTCGCCGACGGGCGAGCCGCCCCGCCCGACGTGGGCGTCGTCGAACGCTTTCCGGCCCGCGTGGAGGGCGACGATGTCCTGCTGGACCCCGAGGCCGGCGTGCTGGAGGCCAAGGCCTGCTCGGCCCCGGAGAAGGTGACCGCGCCGTGAAGGCCGAGACCCGCTCCACCTGCTGCTACTGCGGCGTGGGCTGCGGGGTGATCATCGAGACGACGGATGGTGGCATCACGGGCGTACGCGGCGACCCGGAGCACCCGGCCAACCGCGGCCAGCTCTGCACCAAGGGCATGACGCTGCATCTCACCGCGAGCCCTGCCGCGTCGGCCGGTCGATCGCGGTTTCCCGAGATGCGCCCGAATCGCGCCACGAAGCGCGGTCGCGTCACCTGGGAGGAAGCCCTCGACCGCGCCGCCGACAAGTTCTCACAGGTGATCGCCGAGCACGGCCCGGACGCCGTCGCCTTCTACGTCTCCGGGCAGCTCCTCACCGAGGACTACTACGCCTTCAACAAGCTGGCCAAGGCGCTGGTCGGCACCGCCAACATCGACACGAATTCGCGCCTGTGCATGTCGTCCGCCGTCACGGGCTACCAGCAGACCCTCGGCGCCGACGCCCCGCCCTGCAGCTACGAGGACCTCGATCACGCGCAGGTCGTCCTCGTCGCCGGCTCCAACATGGCGCACGCCCACCCGGTGCTCTTCCGCCGGCTCGAGCGCGCCCGCGCCGCCAACCCGGCGATGAAGGTCATCGTCGTGGACCCGCGCCGCACCGAGACCGCGCGCTTCGCCGACCTGCACCTCGCGATCCTGCCCGGCACCGACGTCGCGCTCTTCCACGGCATGCTGCACGCGATGCTGTGGGAGGACCTCGTCGACCGCGCCTACGTCGCCGCCCACGTCGAGGGCTTCGACGAGCTGCGCGCCGCCGTGCGCGACTGGACGCCGCAGGCCGCGGCCGACGTGTGCGGCGTGAAGGCCGAGGACATCGTCGCGGCGGCCCGGGCTTTCGCGAAGTCGCCCGCCTCGCTCTCCCTCTACTGCCAGGGCCTCAACCAGTCGTCGAGCGGCACCGCCAAGAACGCGGCGCTCATCAACCTGCACCTCGCCACCGGGCAGATCGGCAAGCCCGGCGCCGGCCCCTTCTCGCTCACCGGCCAGCCCAACGCCATGGGCGGGCGCGAGGTGGGTGGGCTCGCGACCTCGCTCGCGGCGCACCGTTCCCTGGCGAGCGCCGGCGACCGCGCCGAGATGATGCTTCTCTGGGGTGTCGACCGCGTGCCGTCGGCCGCGGGCAAGACCGCCGTCGAGATGTTCCGCGCGCTCGAATCCGGCGAGATCAAGGCGATCTGGATCGCCTGCACGAACCCCGCGCAATCGCTGCCCGACCTGCCCGCCGTCCGCGCGGCGCTCGCGAAGGCCGAGTTCGTCGTGCTGCAGGAGGCTTACGCGGACACCGAGACGGCCCCCTTCGCCGACGTCCTGCTGCCGGCGACCACCTGGGGCGAGAAGGACGGCACGGTCACCAACTCCGAGCGGCGCATCTCGCGCGTGCGGGCCGCCGTCGCGAAACCTTTCGAGGCGCGGCACGACTGGGAGATCGCCGTCGACTTCGCGCGGCGGCTCGAGGCGCGCATCCGGCCCGGCGCGACGCCCCTCTTCGATTTCGAGACGGCGCAGGCGCTGTGGATGGAACACCGCGAAACGACGCGCGGCCGCGACCTCGACATCACCGGCCTCTCGTGGCCCCTGCTCGAGGCGCGCGGCCCGCAGCAATGGCCCTTCCCCGAGGGCGCCACGGATGGGCGCGCGCGCCTGTACGAGGACGGCCGCTTCGCCACGCCGGGCGGCAAGGCGCGCTTCCACACCGGGGGCTATCGCCCCACGGCCGAGAAGGCCGACGCGCGCTACCCCGTCCGCCTCACCACCGGGCGCCTGCGCGACCAGTGGCACGGCATGAGCCGCACGGGCAACCTTCCCGAGCTCTTCGGCCACGTCGCCGAGCCTCGCCTGGCGATGCCCCTCGCCGATCTCACGCGCCGGGGCCTCGCCGACGGCGACCTGGTGCGCGTCGAATCGAAGCGCGGCCACCTCTTCGTCATCGCGGAGGCGAGCGAGGACCTGCGCTCCGGCCAGGCGTGGCTGCCGATGCACTGGGGCAAGCGCTTCCTGGGCGGCCGAGACAGCGCGGGCACCAACACGATCACGTGCGCGGCATTCGATCCGGATTCCCGCCAGCCGGAACTCAAGCACGCGGCGGTGAAGGTGGAGGCGGCGGCGCTCGCGTGGCGCCTCGTCGCCTTCGCGCAGGTCGAAGCCGAATTCCTCCAGGCGAGGCTCGAGGCCGCTCGGGATCTGCAGGACCGGGTGAATTTCCTTTCGGTGATGCCGGCGGGGCGCGATCGCCCGGGCCTCGTCGTCCGGGCCGCGAACGGTGGCGCCCCGGATGCCGGGTGGATCGATGCGCTGGACGCGTTGCTGGGCCTCGAGGGCGAGGACGCGCTGCGCTACGACGACGCCCGCCGGGCGGCCTCGCGACGCCTGCGCCTCGCGGACGATCGCCTCGTCGCCGTGCGCCTTTCAGGATCCGTCGATGCGCTGGCGAGCGGCGATTGGCTCCTCGGATGGATGCAGGAGGGCAGGCCGGTCGCGGACATCCGCCGGCACCTCCTCATGCCCTCGCGCCAGGCACCTGCCGGCTACGTGCCTGCGGGGCGGATCGTATGCCAGTGCCACGGCGTCTCGGAAACGGCGATCTCGGCATCACTCGCGCAAAGCCCGGGGTCACCGGCCGAGCGACTGGCCGCCGCCCAGGCGAAGACGTCGTGCGGCACGAACTGCGGCTCGTGCCTGCCGGAATTGCGGCGCATGGCCTCGCAGGCGCCTTCACCCGTCCCCGAAAGGCATGTCGCGTGAAGGTCGGTCGCGCGGGCAAGGTATGGCTCGTCGGCGCCGGCCCGGGCGATCCGGAGTTGCTCACGCTCAAGGCCGTGCGCGCCCTCGGCCAGGCGCAGGTCATCCTCGCCGACGACCTCGCGAGCGACGAGGTGCTCGCCTTCGCGAATCCCGCCGCGCGCATCGTGCACGTGGGCAAGCGCGGCGGCTGCCAGTCGACGCCGCAAGCCTTCATCGAGCGCCTGATGGTGGCCGAAGCGCTGGCCGGGCGCGTCGTCGTGCGCCTGAAGGGCGGCGACCCATTCGTCTTCGGTCGCGGCGGCGAGGAGTGCGAGGCGCTTCGTGCGGCAGGCATCGACTTCGAGGTGGTCAACGGCATCACCAGCGGGCTCGCGGCCGCCACGGCGGCCGGCGTGCCCCTGACCCACCGCGACGCCTGCCACGGCGTCGCCTTCGTGACGGGCCACGAGCGCGATGGCTCGCGCGTCGACTGGGCGGCCCTCGCCCGCTCCCGGCTCACCCTCGTGATCTACATGGGTGTCGCGCGCGCTGAAGCCCTCCGTGCCGGGCTCCTCGACGGAGGAATGCCCCCCCACGATGCCCGCGCTCGCCGTGCAGGACGCCACGCGCGCGGGTGAGCGACGCCTCGCGACGACGCTGGGCTCGCTGGTGCACGACCTGCGCGAGGCGCGCATCGGCAGCCCCGCGATCCTCGTCATCGGCGAAGTGTGCCGCGAGACGAACGCGAACTCGATCCGCCCGCTGCTCGAATCCGCGCCGCGAGCCTCCGCACGGTAGTTCAAGCGGGTGAAGCTGGGGACAGGTGTATTTTTCGCCTGTCCCCGGTTTCCCGGAGAAACGCCGCGAGCTTGCAGACAGTGGCCCAGTTGCGCGAGGTGGCGGCCCGGCCGTGCTTGCCCAGCAGCGCCGCTCCGGCCTTGCTCTCGAGGATCCCTTCGGCGCAGTGGAGGTAGGCGGCATCGTGGCCGATGTGCCAGCCCTCCCGTTCCGTGACGAGCTTGCCCACGGGCGCGAGGGCTTCGAGGACGCTCGCGTGCGGCGCGACCACCACGAGCAGGCGCGAGGCATCGGCCGTCGCCTCCGCGAAGGGGTTGCCCGCGACGATCGCTTCCCACTCGGGCGCGGACTTCACGATGGCCGGCACGTCGACGCCGAGCTTCCTCGAGAGGGCTTCCGCGATGCGCGCGGCATGGGCGGCGGTCGTCGAACGGCCCTTGCTTTCGAACACGGCATTGCCGCTCGCGAGCAGCGTCTTCGCGCCGGTGTAGCCGAGTTCCCCGAGCAGGGCGCGGAAATCGGCCATGGGCACGCGGTTGTGGCCGCCGACGTTGACGCCGCGGAGGAGGACGACGAATCGCATGGCTACAGTGTACGACGGGGTTCCGGGCGATCAGACCCGATCGGGAAAGAGCAGCTGGAAGAGCGATCTCGCCTTCGGTGACAGGTTCGTCGCGTCCGGCCAGTGCACGCGGTCCGGCGGCACGAGGAGCTTCGCGTACACGCCCTGGTACACGCGCTTCACGACGCCGGGCGAGACCTCCTCGCGGTCGCGCCCCGGGAAGAAGCCCAGCAGCCGGTAGCCGGCGCTCTCGAGCATGCGCTGGGCGTAGGGATCCCTCAGCGTGACCATCGTGTACATGAAGGCCGCGCCCATGGCCCGGCCGAGGGCCTCGGTGCCCGCCATGGTGTGCCGGGAGATCGTCGCGCCCCGGTGATGCGGCGCCACGACCATCAGGCGGCCGTAGATGGCGAGCGAGTCGATCTCCCGCTCGAAGGACCAGAACCCGACCATCTCGTCACCGTGCAGGATGCGGGCCGCGTATATGTGCCGGTCCAGGTCGCCGTCCAGGTTGACGCGCTCCCGGTAGAAATCCTCGCGCAGGTAGCAGCTGGAGACGCCCACGCGGATCTCCGGATACCAGGTGTCGAGGGACCGGATGATCTCGGGGATGTGGACGGTATCGATGCGCCCGTAGCGGTAGCCCGCCGGCAGCGGCGCCAGCATCGCGAGCGCCTGGATGACCGGCCAGTTCATGGGGCGCCCTCGCGCGGCACGGGCGGGAAGATCGCGTCGAACAGCGCGCGGGTCGTCGGCGTCAGGTTCTTCGGATCGGGCCGCGCGAGTTCGTCCTCCGGCACCAGCACCTTGCAGTAGACGGCCTCGAAGACCCGCTTCACCACGCCGGGCGAAACCTGCTCCTGGTCGTAGCCGGAGGTGAAGCCGATGAGCTGCCAGCCCACGCCCTCCAGCGCGTGCTGCATGTGCGGGATCTTGAGCGTGGCGAGGCCGAAGAAGAACTCCGCCCCCATCGCCCGCCCCACCAGCTCCGCGAGGGGCATGACGGCGGTGCCCAGCTTGGCGCTGCGGTACTCCGGCGAGATGACGATGAGGCGGGCGTAGAGCGAGAGGGAATCGGGCTCCTTCTCCCACGACCACATCCCGGCCATCTCGTCGCCGCGGCGAAAGAGCGCCACGAGCACGTTGCGGACCGGACCTCCCGCGAACTGCACCTCCTCGTCGTAGAACTTCTCGCGCAGGTAGCAGCTGCCGCCGCCGATGGCGATGTCCGGGTGCCAGCGGGCGATGTTGTCGATGAGTTCGGGGACATCCTCGCGCTTCAGGAACTCGAAGCAAAAGCCCGCCGGCAGTGTGGCCATCGCCGAAATCTGGTCGACCGTGGGCCATTGCATGGCTGGACGCGCTCCCTGTGGTTTGCGCGCCGAGTCTAAATGAAAAGGGCGGCCCGAGGGCCGCCCTTCGCACCGTCCGGAGGCACTAGGCCCCCGGCACGATGATCCGCGAATCGCCCCCGCCCATCTCCAGCATCAGCGAGTTGATCCGCTTCACGAACCCGGCCGGATCGTCGAGCTGCCCGCCCTCGGCGAGAAGCGCCTGCTCGAAGAGCACCACGGACCAGTCGTCGAAGCGCTTCTCCTCGCCCTTGAGGCGGACGACCGCCGGGTGCTTCGGGTTCACCTCGAGGATGGGCTTCGATCCGGGCACGTTCTGGCCCGCCGCCTTGAGCATCCGCGCGAGGTTCGCGCCCATGTCGTGCTCGTCGGCCACGAGGCACGCCGGCGAATCCGTGAGGCGGTGCGTGACGCGCACTTCCTTCACGCGATCGCCCAGGCTCGCCTTCATGCGCTCGAGGACATCCTTCAATTCGGAAGCCTCGGCCTCGACGGCCTGCTTCTCCGCCTCGTCCTCGAGCTTGCCGAGGTCCAGCCCGCCGCGGGCGACGGACACCAACTCCTTGCCCTCGAACTCGTGCAGGTGGCTCACCACCCACTCGTCCACGCGGTCCGACAGGAGCAGCACCTCGAGGCCCTTCTTGCGGAACACCTCCAGGTGCGGGCTGTTCTTCGCGGCATTGAAGGTGTCGGCGGTGACGTAGTAGATCTTGTCCTGGCCTTCGCGCATGCGGCCGAGGTAGTCGGCGAGCGAGACGGTCTCGTCCGCGGTGTCGGCGTGGGTGGAGGCGAAGCGCAGGAGCCCCGCCACCTTCTCGCGATTGGCGTGGTCCTCGCCGATGCCTTCCTTGAGCACGCGGCCGAACTGCTTCCAGAAATCCGCGAACTTCGCCGGGTCGTCCTTGGCGAGCGTCTCGAGCAGGCCCAGGATCTTCTTCGTGCAGCCGCCGCGGATGGCCTCGATGTCCTTCGATTCCTGCAGGATCTCGCGCGAGACGTTGAGCGGCAGGTCGGCGGAATCCACGACGCCGCGCACGAAGCGCAGGTACACGGGCAGGAGTTGCTCCGCGTCGTCCATGATGAACACGCGCCGCACGTAGAGCTTCACGCCGTGGCGGCTGTTGCGGTCCCACAGGTCGAACGGCGCGCGCGAGGGAACGTAGAGCAGGTGCGTGTACTCGGTCTTGCCCTCGACGCGGGCGTGGGTCCACGCGAGCGGGTCCTCGAAGTCGTGGCCCACGTGCTTGTAGAACGCCTTGTAGTCCTCCTCGGTGACGTCGCCCTTCGCCCGCGCCCAGAGCGCCGAGGCCTGGTTCACCGTCTCGGTTTCGCTTTCCTTCGCGTACTGGCCGTCCGCCCACTTTTCCTTGGGCATGAGGATCGGCTGCACGATGTGGTCGGAGTAGCGGCGGATGATGTCGCGCAGCTTCTGGCCTTCCGCGAGGTCCTCCTGGCCTTCGCGCAGGTGCAGGACGATCTCGGTGCCGCGGCCGGGCTTGTCGACCGTCTCGACGGTGTATTCCCCGCTGCCGTCGGATTCCCAGCGAACGCCCTCGGAAGCCGGCAGGCCGGCACGGCGCGTGGTGACCGTCACCTTGTCCGCCACGATGAACGAGGAATAGAAGCCCACGCCGAACTGCCCGATGAGGTGCGCGTCCTTCTTCTGGTCGCCGGAGAGCTGCGAGAAGAATTCGCGCGTGCCGCTCTTGGCGATGGTGCCCAGGTGGCCGATGGCTTCGTCCCGGCTCATGCCCACGCCGTTGTCGGCGACGGTGACCGTCTTGGCGTCCGGGTCGTAGTCGATGCGGATCTTGAGGTCCGCGTCGCTTTCCAGCAGATCCGGGGCGTTCAGGGCCTCGAAGCGCAGCTTGTCGCACGCGTCGGAGGCGTTCGATACCAGCTCGCGCAGGAAGATCTCGCGATTCGAATAGAGGGAGTGGATCATGAGGTGAAGCAGCTGCTTCACCTCGGCCTGGAAGCCTCGCGTTTCGCGGGCGGCGGCGGGGGTGGCGGTTTCGGTCATGGGGCGTCCTCGGAAAGGGATACGGAGTTCGCCCTGCAAATGGAGGTGCCGGAGCCCCCTTTCAAGGGCCCCGGCGGGGCGCAGCCTGAGGGAGGGTCAGGCTTTCGGGCCGGGGCCCGGACGCGCTTTCTTGAGCTTTTCCCGCTGCTCGGGGGTGAGCACGGCGTCGAGCTGCTTGCGGGCGGCGAGGCCGGACTCGAACATCTCCTTGCGCATCGCGGCCATGGCGTCGAACTGCTTGCGGGCGGCGTCCTCGTTGAAGCCGTCCTTCTGGCCGTCCTGGGCCTTCCAGCGCATTTCCTGCATCGTGCCGTGCATCGCGTGGCGCTTCCTCTGCTGCTCGCGCTGGATCTCGGTCACCTTCGTCTGCTGTTCCGGCGTAAGGCCGAGCGTCGCGAGCACGCCGGGCGGGATGCCCTGGCCCATGCCCATCATGCCGCCGCCCTTGCCGCCGTGCATGCCGCCGCCCATGCCGCCGCCCATGCCGCCGTGCATGCCGCCGTGCATCCCGCCCTTGCCCTGCGGGCCACCCGCCCCCGGGTGCATCGGGCAATCGCCGCCGGCCATGCCGGGGCCTGCGCCACGTCCCATGCCGGGACCGCCGCCCATGCCGGGGCCCATCTGGGCCATCGCGAACGTGGAGATCGTGGCGGCGGCCAGCGCCGCCAGTGCGAATTTCGTCTTCATGATGCGTCCCTCTTCAACGTGATGTGCGTGAATCCAATATACCCCCACGGGCATGGATCGAAAGCCCGGAGTTGTATCGAAGTTTGTCCCGCGCCGTTCCGAAAGGCCTAGGGCGCGAAGCCCAGGTGGCGCAGGAACCCCAGGACCGCCGGGTGCCACGCCGAGGGCATCGCCGTGAAGATGCCGTGGCCGTCGCTGCCCGAAGCCGGAAGGGCGACGAACCGCGCCGGGGCGCCCTGGTCCCGGTAACCCTCGAACCACAGCCTCGGCCACCGCGGACCCCAATAGCGGTCGTTCTCGCTGTACAACCAGAGCGCCGGGACGCGCGTCGTGGCGCCGAAGCCGGCCATCGTGCGATCGAGCGCCTCGGCGGAGCACGGCTCCCCGGGATGCGCGGCCGGGTCGCCCCCGCCGCCGCCGGCGAAATTGAGGACGCCGACGATGCCGGGCGCATCGCGCGCGGCGAGCGCGAGGGACGAGGCCCCGCCGAAGGACTGCCCGGCGAGCAGCCCGCGATCGGGTTCCGCCCACGGCTGCGCGCGCACCCAGCGAAGCACCGCCTCGATGTTCACGGCACCGGCGGCGAACCGGGCCGGGAAGTCCATCGCGGCGCACGGCCCGGCGGCCTCGAGATCGGGACCGCCCGTGACGCCGTAGCCGGCCCGCGTCGGCACCACGACCGCGAATCCCCGCTCGACGAACCACGCGGCGTTCTGCGAGAAGCGCGCGCGGCCGAATCGCTCGCGGGCCTGCGCCGACCCGGAGCGGCCATGGTTCAGGATGAGAAAGGGCGAGCGCGGGCGGGCATCGTCGCGCCAGACCGTGACGATGAGCGTGACGTCGTGCCCCGTGCCGCGCGCATCGGGGAGCTTCACCGGAAGCCGGACGATGTCCTCGCGAAGCGCCGCCGCCGCGTCGAAGGCGGCGAGCATCGCTACGCACGCGACGGCGACTGCACGGGCGAAGGCATTCATGGGATGGGAACCAGCATGCGCCGGCGACGGTGACGAGGCAACGGGGACGTCCCGCTCCCCGCTACAATCGCCGCATGTCCGAATCCGATTCCCTGCTCCTGCCACCCGGCCCGCTCGACGCCGCCTGGGTCGAGCGCGAGTACAACAACCGCGAGCGCGTGCCGGAACACCCGTCCCTCTTCGCGCGCTGGGAGCGGGATTCGGCGTTCGTGCGCGAGACGCTGCCCGGGTCCCTCGACCTCGCGTACGGGCCCCATGCGCGCCATCGCTTCGATTTCTTCCCGGCGGCGGGAGGCGAGCGGCTTCTCGTCTTCTTCCACGGCGGCTACTGGCGCGGACTCGACAAGCGGTTTTTCTCCTGGCTCGCGCCTTCCTATGCGGCCGCGGGCGTGAGCGTGGCGGTGGCCAACTATCGGCTGTGCCCGGAAGTGCGCATCCCGGACATCGTGGACGACGCCGTGGCTGCCCTGAACGCCATCGCCGCGCACGCGCCTTTCGCGCGGCGAATCGTGCTCTCGGGCCACTCGGCGGGGGGCCAGATCGTCGGGGCGCTCTTCACGCAGGGGGCGGATCGCTTCGCGTTCGATCCCGCGCGGATCGCGGGGGGCGTGCCCGTGAGCGGGGTGTTCGATTTCAGGGCGATTCCGCTTTTCTCGTCGAATGCGGAGCTGATGCTCGATTCCGATTCGGCCAAGGCGCTGGACTTGTACGACCGGACGACCGTGGTGAAGGCGCCGCTGGTCGTCGCGGTGGGGGGCGCGGAGAGCGGGGAGTTCCTGCGGCAGTCGCGGCTTCTCGCGGATCGGTGGAAACCGCAGGTGAAGTCGTTGCTCGAGTTGCCGACGCTCGATCACTTCACGGTGATGGATGCGATGGTGGAGCGGGGGCAGCCGTTGTACGAGGCCACCTTGGGGCTTTTCGGGCGGGGTCCGTAGGTAAGCGGTGGGGAGTGATGCGGGGGGAAAGGCTTTGGAACCGCAGATGAACGCAGATGAACGCAGATGAACGCCGAAAGAAATGAAGCGTCTCGCCGTTGGCGAGCGATGGCACGCAAAGTTTACCGAGGAGCCGTTGCTGGATTTCGCCATGCGAACATGCCAAGACGCGTGACAATCGCGTTACAACATCTGCGTTCATCTGCGTTCATCTGCGGTTCCAACGCCTTTCTCCCCGCATCACTCCCCACCCTCACCTCTTCCGCTGCCAGTGGTAATTCTTCTCCGCCCGCAGCAGATCCTTCACCGTCGAATACCCCTCCTTCTCCGCCCGCGCGAGCAGCACCTGGAACAACTGCGCGGTGCAAAGCGCATCCGCCAGCGCATTGTGCCGCTCGTAGTGCACGATCCCGAAGCGTCCCATCCAGTCGTCCAGCGTCTTGAGCTCCGTCGCCTCGCCGGGGAACATGGACTTAACGAGATCGGCCGTGTCGATCCACGTCGGCCGCCACTTCACGCCCAGGTGCTTCCACACCGCGGACTCGATCATCTCCCGGTCGAAGGGCGCGTTGTAGGCGACGAGCGGCCGCCCGCCGGCGAAAGCCATGAAGGCGGCGAGGACGATGGCCGGATCCTCCCCCGACAGCTGCGCCCCGTGCCCGATGCCGTGCACCAGGACATTGGATCGATCGCTCGCCCGCTCCGGCCGGATCTCGCGGTAGAAGGACTCGCCCATCGCCACCCGCGTCTCGCGCACCCGCACCGCGCCGATGGACAGCAGCGTGTGGTGGCGCACGTCGAGGCCGGTGGTTTCGGTGTCGAGGACGGTGAATTCCGCAAAGGCGCACGGCGCCCAGGGCCGGGTCACGACGCTCGAGCGCCAGCGCTTGAGCGCGATCGCCGCCTCGGCCTCGAGGACGGGAGCGGGCCCCGCGAGGCGCCGCAGCCAGCTCACAGGTGGTAATCGAGCGCGAGGCGCCGCTGCATGCCCCGCGCGGTGCGCAGCGCCTCCTTGAGCAGGCGCCGGTCGAGGTCGTTGAGGCGGTCGGGGGCCACGTGGTTCGTGGGCGCCTCGCCCTTCTGCACCTGCGAGGTCTGGTGCCGCAGGCGGAAGAGCTGCAGGTAGTGGAAGGCGCTGACCCAGCCTTCCGCCTCCTCCTTGGAGAGGCCGCGACGGACCGCCGCCTCGCGGATGCGCGGCACGGTTCCCGTGAACGGCACCCCTTCGGCCAGCGCCATCACGCGCGCCGCGTCGATGAAGAGCGTCGCCCCGTTCACCTTGAGGTCGATGGTGCCGGGGTGGTCGGCATCGTCGGAGAGGGTGAAGTCGCGCACCACGCCCAGCGGCGGCCGGTTGGTGAGCGCGTTCTGCGCGAGCGCGCGCAGGAAGATCTGCTGGTCCCGGATGGCATCGGCAAGCCAGCCGCGCAGCCGGTCCGCGAGGCTCGCCTCGCCGTCGAGCGGGCGGAAATCGAAGAAGATGATGGCGTTCAGGATCGCCTGCGGGTCGCCGGTGGCGATCCATCGGGAGAACCGCGCGCGCCATTCGCCTTCCGACAGGCACCACTGCGGGTTGCCGGCCATGATGCCGCCGCGGCAAAGCGGAAAGCCCACCTTGGCGAGCGCCTCGTTCACCTGCGCCGCGAAGGGCAGGAAGCGGGCGCGCTGCGCTTCGCCGTCGCCATCCTCCGGGTCGCGGAAGACGAGGCCGTTGTCCTGGTCCGAGGCGAGGGTCTGCTCGTGCCGGCCTTCCGATCCCATCGCCAGCCAGCAGAACTCGCGCGGCTCGATGCCGGCCTCGCGCGCCTCCAGCGCGATCACGCGACGCGTGAGGCGGTCGTTGAGCGTCGAGAGGATCTGCGTCACGTGCTCCGCGCTCACGCCCTGCAGCAGGAGGCTCGGCACCAGCGCGCGCACGTCCTTCGCGAGCTGGGCCAGGCGCTCGATGGACTTCGCCACCTGGATCTCGCCGCCGAGCGAAGCGATGCCGATGCGCTGCAGGCGGAAGAGGTCGCGCTCGGAAATCATCCCGGCGATCTTCCCGGCCTCCGTGACCACGATGTGGTGGATGCCCAGCTCGGCCATGCGCATGGCGGCCTGGAAGGCGAACTCGCCCGCTTCCAGCGTGGCCGGGTCCGGCGTCATCACCTCGCGCACCGGCCGGTCGATGTCGGTGCGCGGGAGCGCCACGCGGCTGGCGACGTCGCGCATCGTGACGATGCCCGAAAGGGCCTTCTCCGGCCCGCGCGTGAGGATCACCGAGCCGATCTTCTCGTGGACCATCAGCTCGAGGGCCGCGCGGATGGGCTCGCCCTCGTCCAGCGTCACCACCTCGCGCCGGACGGCCTCGCGAAGCGGGCGCTCCAGGGGCTGGCGCTCCTCGCTGGTGGCGATGACGTCCTTCTGCAGGTTGCCCAGGGCGTGGTGCAGCAGGTGCGCGATGCGGTGCGTGCAGAAATCGCGGAAGACGTCGCTCATGCCCACCAGCTCGTGGAAGTCCGCGCGCGCGAGCTGGTAGCAGAAGGTGTCGGAGGACGCGCGATAGGTGCGCGTGGCCGGGCGGTTCGCGAGAAGCGCGCCGACCGGGAAACACTCGCCCACCTGCAGCGCGAGCTCCACTTCCTCGCTGCCGCTGCCGGAGACGACGATGACGGCGCCCTGCTTGATGATGTTGCACACCTCGGGAATGCCCGCGCCGCCCGCGAGGATCACCTCGCCTTCGGGGAAGTAGGCGAGCTTCAGGCGCTCCACGAGGAACGCGACGTGTGACTCCTGCATGGCGTCGAAGGGCGCGTGGCGGCGAAGCTGGGCCGTGGTGGCGGCGACGAGGCCGGTGGCGGAGGAAGCGGCGGTGCCGGGAACGGAAGCCATGTCTCGATGGTACCCGCGGGAGTGGTCGCGCGATGGCGCGGGGCAGGAGCAAGCGAAAAGGGCCGGAACCCCGCGAGGGATCCCGGCCCCGGAGCGGCGCGCGTCAGTGCTTCGCGGTGGCCGCCCGGCCGAGGCCGGTGTTGGAGCGCACGTACAGCTCGTCCCAGGTGGCAAGGGCGCGGCGGTCCGTGGTGAGGAGCGAGAAGAGGATCACCGCCAGGAAGCCCGCCGGGATCGAGATGAGGCCGGGGTTCCTCAGTTCGAAGAGCGGCTTCTCGAGGCCCACCAGGCTGGTCGTCTGGCCCTCGAACTTCTTGAGGGTGGCCTGGCTGCCGGCGACGTCCTTCTTCGCGCCGGCGATGGCCTTGGCGAACTTCTCCCTGGCGGCCGGTTCCGTCGCCGCGGCGAGGTCGCTCTCCAGCTTGGCGATGCGGGCCGGGGCGGCGTCGATGATCTTCTGGGCCGCGGCCTTGATGGCCTTCGGGTAGGTCATGTTGGGCGAGACCATCACCAGGCCGATGGCGGTGACGGTGCCCACCACGAGGCCCGCGACCACGCCCGCCGTGTTGCACTTCTTCCAGTAGAGCGTGAGCAGGATCACCGGCAGGTTGGCCGAGGCCGCCACGGCGAAGGCGAGCGCCACGAGGTGGGCGACGTTCTGGCCCTGCGCGAGGATGCCGATGATGATGGCGAGGATGCCCACCAGCACCGAGCAGATGCGCGCGGCGCGCACTTCCTCGTCCGAGGTGGCCTTGTCGCCCTTGATCACGCCCACCCACAGGTCGTGGGACATGGCCGAGGCGGCGGCGAGCACCAGGCCCGCGACCACCGCGACGATCGTCGCGAAGGCGACGGCGGCCACGAAGGCGAGCATGAGGTTGCCGAGCATCGAATCCGCGCCGCCGCCCAGGTACTGCGCCAGGAGCGGGGCCGCCATGTTGCCGCCCTTGTCGATGGCGGTTATGTTCGACGGGCCGACCTTCATCGCGGCGCCCAGGCCCAGGAACAGCGTGAGCACGTAGAAGCCGCCGATGATCGCCATCGCCCAGATGACCGACTTGCGCGCGGCCTGGGCGGTGGGCACCGTGAAGAAGCGCATCAGGATGTGCGGCAGGCCGGCCGTGCCGAGCACGAGCGCCATGCCCAGGGACACCTGGTCGATGGGGTTCTTGAAGAGCAGGCCCGGCTCGAGGAAGCGCTGGCCGAGCTCCGTGGCGGTCATGTTCTTCGACGCGTCGCCCAGCATCGCCGCGACGCGGCCCTGGACGTTGGGATCGGCGACCGCCGCATCGAGGAAGCCCGGCAGGCTGAAGCCGTACTGGCTCCAGACGAGGGCCACCATCAGGAGCGAAGCGATCACGAGCAGCACCGCCTTGATGATCTGCACGTAGGTCGTCGCGACCATGCCGCCGAACACCACGTAGGCGAGCATGAGGACGCCCACGGTCATGACGGAGATCTCGTAGTCGATGCCGATCAGCGTCTTCACCAGCACGCCGCCGCCCACCATCTGGGCGGTGAGGTAGAAGGTGGACACGGTGATGGTCGAGATCGCCATGAACGTGCGGACCGTCTTGGGGTCGTTCCGGAAGGCGAGGATGTCGGCCATCGTGTACTTGCCGATGTTGCGGCAGGGCTCGGCGATCACGAGGAGCACGGTGATGTAGGCCACGAGCCAGCCCACCGAGTACATGAAGCCGTCGTAACCGTAGAGGGAGATGAGGCCCGCGATGCCCAGGAACGAGGCGGCCGAGAGGTAGTCGCCCGCGATGGCCCAGCCGTTCTGCAGGCCGGAGATGCCGCCGCCGGCGGCGTAGAAGTCGGCGGCCGTCTTGGTGCGCTTGGCGGCCAGGTACGTGATGTACATGGTGACGCCGATGATCGCGGCGAACACCGCGAACGTGAGGTAGGTGTACTTGGCCCCACAGGAACATCGACTTCTTCGAGTGCAGTTCCTGGAACCGGGGATCGGCCTCGATCGCGGACCAGTTGAGTGTTTGTTGGGACATGGAATCCTCCTCCTTTGAGAGCCGGGCCAATCTAGGCCCCGAGCCTTGCGTGTGCCTTACGGCCTACGCCCGGACCTTTCGCGAAGCTGACGCGTCGAAGCAACGGACCTCCCGCACCGTATAATTCGCCTTCCCTTCCCGAGGCATCGCCGTGTCCGCCCAGGACCTCTCCAAGCTCCACATCGATCGCACCGCCAAGTCCTTCGGCCCGCGCCGCCGACCCCGCTGGATCAAGTGGGCCGTGGGCATCGCCGCCATCGTCGCCATCGCCGCGTTCATGGCGTGGCGCGGCGCCAACGCGCCCGTCACCGTCGACGTGGCGACCGTCACCACGGCCTTCCCCTCGCAGGGCTTCACGCTCCTCAACGCCACCGGCCGCGTCGTCGCCCAACGCAAGGCGGCCGTGTCGACCAAGGCCACGGGCCGGCTCGAATGGCTGGGCGTGCAGGAAGGCTCGCGGGTGAAGGCGGGCGAAGTCATCGCGCGGCTGGAAAGCCTCGACGTGTCGGCGGCGAGGGATTCGTCCTTCGCGGCGGTGAAGGCGGCCAAGGCCAACCTGGAGCAAGGCGAGGCCGAAAGGCGGGATGCCGAATCGACCTTGCGCCGCGCGCAGGACCTTTACGCGAAGAAATTCATCTCCGAATCGGCGCTGGATGCCGCCAAGGCCCGGCACGAGAAGGCCCTCGCCGCCATCTCCAGCCTCAAGGCCGCCATCGGCGTCGCCGAGGCCAACGCGCGCTCGGCCTCCGTCACCGTGGAGCAGACCCTCATCCGCGCCCCCTTCGACGGCATCGTGCTCACCAAGAACGCGAACGTCGGCGACATCATCACGCCCTTCTCCTCGGCCACCGATTCCAAGGGGGCCGTGGTGAACATGGCGGACATGGACACCCTCGAGGTCGAGGCGGACGTGTCCGAGGCATCCATCGGCAAGATCAAGGTCGGCATGCCCGCCGAGATCCAGCTGGACGCCTACCCCGAGGCGCGGCTGGCCGGCGAGGTGTCCCGGATCGTGCCGACGGTGGACCGCAGCAAGGCGACGCTCCTCGTGAAGGTGTCGTTCCGCGAGAAGGATGCCCGCGTCCTGCCGGACATGAGCGCCAAGGTCGGCTTCCTCGAGCGCGCCGCGAAGGACGACGAGCGCAAGGCCGTCACCGCCGTGCGCCCCGAGGCCGTCGCGAAGCGCGGCGACAGGAGCGTCGTCTACGTGCTCGACAAGGAAAACCGCGCGAAGGAAGTGGCCGTGACCGCGGGCCGCAAGTTGGGCGACCTTCTCGAGGTCACGGGCGTGAAGGCCGGCGACAAGGTGGCCCTCTCCCCGCCCGAGAAGCTGCGCGATGGCGGCGCGGTCGCGCTCCTCAAGAAGTGAACGCGCCCGGCGGCCCCGGCCGCCCCCTCGTCGTCATCGAGCATCTCGCCAAGAGCTACCGGCGCGGCGACCAGGTCGTTCCGGTACTGGAGGACATCTCCCTCACCATCCCCGAGGGCGACTTCATCGCGCTGATGGGCCCTTCGGGCTCGGGCAAATCGACGCTGCTGAACCTCATCGCGGGGATCGACAAGCCGGACGCGGGCACCCTCCTCGTCGACGGCGAGGACATCACGCGGCTGGGCGAGGCGCAGCTCGCGGACTGGCGCGCCTCGCACGTGGGCTTCATCTTCCAGTTCTACAACCTCATGCCGGTGCTCGACGCGTTCGAGAACGTGGAGCTGCCGCTCCTGCTCACCTCGCTCGGGCGGCGGGAGAGGCGCGAGCGGGTCGAGATGGCTCTGTCGCTCGTGGGACTCGCGGACCGCATGGACCACAAGCCCAACGAGCTTTCGGGCGGGCAGCAGCAGCGGGTGGCCATCGCGCGGGCGCTCATCACGGACCCGACGATCATCGTCGCGGACGAACCGACGGGGGACCTGGACCGCAAGAGCGCGGGGGAGATCCTGGGGTTGCTGCAGCGGCTCAATGCGGAGATGGGGAAGACGATCGTGATGGTGACGCACGATTGGCATGCGGTGGAGTCGGCTCGGCACGTGGTGCATCTCGAGAAGGGTGAGCTGGTCGATGCGCAGGCGGCGGGGACTGATGCCGGGCCAAAGGCTTTGGAAACGCCGATGAACGCCGATGCACGCCGATTGCCGCCGATAGAGTGCAGAACTCGATCGCGGAAGATTTCGTCCGTGCTCACCTTGGCAAGGCGCCTTGATCAACGCAGACCGTTCCCGGGCTTATCGGCGGCAATCGGCGGGGCATCGGCGTTCATCGGCGTTTCCAAAGACTTTCGCACTGCCTGACCGACGATGTACTACCTCCGCCTCGTCTTCAAGAACATCTTCCGCCACCCCCTCCGGAGCCTCCTCACGCTCACGGGCCTGGTGGTGGCCATCGTCGCGTTCGGGCTCCTGCAGACGGTGGTGAAGGCGTGGTACGCAGGCTCCGAGATGTCCAGCGCCACCCGCCTCGTCTCGCGGAACGCCGTCTCCCTCGTCTTTCCGCTCCCCATGTACTACCGCGACCGCATCCGCGCCATCGACGGCGTCACGACGGTGTGCGTCTCCAACTGGTTCGGCGGCCAGTACAAGGGCACCGCGGCCTCCAACTTCTTTCCCCAGTTCGGCGTCGACCACGAGACCTTCTTCGACCTCTACCCCGAGTTCAAGACGAACCCCGACGAGCTCCTCGCCTGGAAGCGCGACCGCCGCGGCGTGATGGTCGGGCGGGGCCTCGCGAACCAGCACGGCTTCAAGGTGGGCGACGTGGTCCCCATCAAGGGCACCATCTACCCGGGCAACTGGGAATTCGTCGTGCGCGGCATCTACGAGCCGAAGGACGACACGATCATCGCGCGCCAGTTCTACTTCCGCTGGGACTACCTCAACGAGGAGATCAAGAAGCGCTTCCCGCGCCGCGGCGACCAGGCGGGCGTCTTCATCGTGGGCATCGCGGACGGCTCGCGCGCGGCGGAGATCAGCGCCCGCATGGACAGCGAGTTCCGCAATTCCCTCGCCGAGACGCTCACGGAGACGGAGAAGGCCTTCCAGCTCGGCTTCATCGCGCAGACCGAGACGATCGTGATGGCGATCCGCCTCATCTCGTTCGTCGTCATCGTCATCATCTTCGCGGTGGTGGCCAACACCATGGCCATGACGGCGCGCGAGCGGCTGGCGGAGTACGCCACCTTCAAGGCGCTGGGGTTCTCGCCCGGATTCGTCGCCGCGCTCATCTTCGGCGAGTCGCTCATGCTGACGGCGCTGGGCGGCGGCCTGGGCATCCTCGCCACCTTCCCCCTCGCGGCGGCGGTGAAGGGGCTCGTGGGCAACATCTTCCCGGTGTTCAAGGTCTCCGGCGAGACGGTCGTGCTGCAGGCGGCCTCGGCGATGGTGGTCGGCGCCCTCGCGGGGATCGTCCCGGCCATCCGGGCCGCGCGCGTTCGCATCGTCGAAGGCCTGCGGTACATCGGCTGAGCCCATGAAGATCCCGGTCTCCTACGTCTTCCGCAACCTCTGGACGCGCCGCCTCACCACGGCGCTCACGGCGGGCGGCATGGCGCTCGTCGTCTTCCAGTTCGCCGCCGTGCTGATGCTGGACGCCGGGCTCAAGAAGACGCTCGTGTCGACGGGAAGCGCGGAGAACGCGATTCTCCTGCGCGCCTCGGCCCAGACGGAGATCCAGAGCGCCGTCTCGCGCGACCAGGCCTCGCTCATCGAGACGCTGCCGCAGGTGGCGCGCGGCGCGGGCGGGGAGCCGCTGGTGTCGAAAGAGACGCTGGTGCTGGTCTCCCTCGTGAAGCGCGGCATCGACAAGCCTTCCAACATCGTCGTGCGCGGGCTCCCGGCCATGGGCATCCAGATCCGGCCGCAGGTGAGGATCGTCGATGGCCGGATGTTCAAGCCGGGCGCCTCGGAAGTGATCGTCGGCAAGGCGGTCGCCGACGGCTTCGACGGCACGGGCATCGGCGAGAAGATGCGCTTCGGCGGCCGCGAATGGACCGTGGTGGGCACCTTCGACGGCGCCAAGAGCGGGTTCGACTCCGAGGTGTGGGGCGATTCGGAACAGATGATCCAGGCGTTCCGGCGCGGGGCGTATTCGTCGGTCATCGCCCATCTGCGGGACGCGAGCGACTTCCCGGCCTTCGCCGCCGCCGTGGCGGCCGACCCGCGGCTCGTCCTCGAGGTGAAGCGCGAGCCGGCGTTCTACGAGGAGCAGTCGCGCCAGCTGTCGACCTTCATCAGCGTGCTGGGCATCACGCTGTCGGTCATCTTCTCCATCGGCGCCACCATCGGCGCGATGATCACCATGTACGCGTCGGTGTCGAACCGCACCTCGGAGATCGGGACGCTTCGCGCCATCGGGTTCCGGCGGCTCTCGATCCTGGTGGCCTTCCTGCTCGAATCGATGCTGCTCGCGCTCGTGGGCGGCGTCGTGGGGCTCTTCCTCGCCTCGTTCCTGCAGGCCTTCACCATCACCACGCTCAACTGGCAGAGTTTCAGCCAGCTCGCGTTCGGGTTTCACCTGACGCCCGGCATCGTCGTCTCGACGCTCGTGTTCTCGCTCGTCATGGGGCTCGTGGGCGGGTTCCTGCCGAGCGTGCGGGCGGCGCGGCTGGAGATCGTGGACGCGCTTCGCGCGGCCTGACCGCCATGACCGACCGCCTCCTCGCCACTTACCGCGTCGCCGCGCCCCACGAGAGCGCCCGCGCCCGAGCCGAAGCCCTCGCCGCCGAGCAGAGCGTCGAGATGCCCGTCTCCGCCATCCGCGACGAGCGGGTGCTCGCGGAAATCGTCGCGCGCGTGGAGGCCATCCGCCCCGTCGACGGTGGATTCGAAACGGATATCGCGATCGCCACCGCCACCACCGGCATGGAAGCCTCGCAGCTCCTGAACATGCTCTTCGGCAATTGCTCGCTGCAACCGGAAGTTTCGCTCGAGCGCGTCGCGTTCCCGCCGGGCTACGCGAAGGCATTCCCGGGTCCGCGCTTCGGCATCGCGGGCTTGCGCGAACTCGTGGGCGCCCCGTCGCGCGCCCTCACCTGCTCCGCGCTCAAGCCCCAGGGTTCGACGATCCACCACCTGGCCGGGCTCGCCGGCACCTTCGCCCTCGCCGGCATCGACATCATGAAGGACGACCACGGCCTCGCGAACCAGGCGTACTCGCCCTTCGCCGAGCGCGTGGTCGCCGTGCAGAAGGCCATCGACGGCGCCAACGCGCAGACCGGCGGGCGCACCGTCTACGCGCCCACCTTCTCCGGCCGGCCGCGGCAGCTTCGCGAGCAGCTCAAGGCCGCGGAATACGCGGGCGTGAAGGCCGCGCTCGTCGCGCCGATGCTGGTCGGCCTGCCCTCGTTCGTGGAATTCCGCGAGGAGGCCGGCATGCCCATCCTCGCGCACCCGGCCCTGGGCGGCGCCTCGCGCATTGCCCCGCCCGTGCTGCTCGGCACCCTCTTCCGCCTCTTCGGCGCCGACGCGACGATCTTTCCCAACCACGGCGGGCGGTTCAGCTACTCGCGAGAGACCTGTCTCGCCCTGTGCGAGGCCGCCCGCGGCCCCTTCGACGGTCTCGCGCCCATCCTGCCCGTGCCCGCCGGCGGCATGACGGTCGAGCGCGTGGACGAGATGCTCGCGGGCTACGGAACGGATACGATGCTGCTCATCGGCGGGGGCCTGCTCTCGGCCGGCGACGCGCTCCTCGAGCGCTCGCGCGAATTCGTCGCCCGCGTCCACGCCTTTGGGAATCGCCCATGACCGACCCGCTGGTCCGCAAGCACGACGGCACCTTCCACTGGGCGGGCGTCGACGTCCTGCGCTACAAGGACGAGGGCGCCGCGCCCTTCAGGGACGTGACGCGGCAGGTGCTCTTCGACGACGCGTCGATGGCCACGCAGCTTCGCTACTTCGAAGTCGCGCCCGGGGGCTGGACGACGCTGGAGCGCCACGAGCACGTGCACAACGTCATGGTGATCCGCGGCCGCGGGCGCTGCCTCGTGGGCGAGGCGGCCTGGGACATCGGGCCGAACGATCTCGTCGCGGTGCCGCCACTTGCGTGGCACCAGTTTCGCGCCGCAGATGACGAGCCGCTGGGGTTCCTCTGCCTCGTGAACCGCGAGCGGGACCGGCCGCAGTTGCCTTCGGAAGAAATCCGCGGGCCGCTCGAGGGAAAACTCCGCTAGCTTTGGCGCCCGAAAGGCGGCCACGAGCCGCCGCGGCACTGGCAGAATGCGCTCACCCAACGAGCGGCCGCACCGACGGCCCGCCGCCCACGAGGAGAGCACCGCCATGAAGCCCTGGAGCGACACGTATCGCCGTTACGGCATCCCCGCGTCGGTCGACGTCGATGGCCACCCCTCGGTGGTGCACCTGCTGGAGGGTGCGATGCGGCAATACGCGGGCCGCCCCGCCTTCCGCTCCTTCGGCCATTCGCTGACCTACGCGGAGGTGGACCGGCTGTCGGCCGCCTTCGCGGCCTGGCTGCAGCACCGCCTCGGCGTGAAGAAGGGAGACCGCGTCGCGGTCATGATGCCCAACCTCCTCGCCTTCCCCATCGCCTGCCTCGGCATCCTGCGCGCCGGCGCCGTGCAGGTGAACGTGAACCCGCTCTACACGCCGCGGGAGCTCGAGCACCAGCTGAACGACGCGGGCGCGGAAGTCATCGTGATCTTCGACGGCTCGACGCCGACGCTCGCGGAGATCGTGGCCCGCACGCCGATCCGCCACGTGGTGACGACGGGCCTGGGCGACGGCAGCGGCAAGGTGCTGCCCGGTCCGGCCGCGGACGCCCGCCTCGCCGGCACGGTGAAACTCGTCGACGCACTCGCCGATGGCGCGGGCCTCGAGCAGCGGCCGGTGGAACTCACGGGATCCGATCCGGCCTTCCTGCAATACACGGGCGGCACCACGGGGCTTTCCAAGGGGGCGTGCCTGTCTCACCGCAACCTCGTCGCCAACACGATGCAGTTCCGCGCGGTGGTAGGCCCCGCACTCGGCGACGGCGACGACGTGATCGTCACGGCGCTGCCGCTCTATCACATCTTCGCGCTGATGGTGAGCATGATCGCCTACGCCTCCGCCGGCGCCGAGAGCTGGCTCGTGGCCAACCCGCGCGACATGGACGGCCTCGTGGACCTGATGAAGCAGGCGCGGCCCACCGCCTTCGCGGGCGTCAACACGCTCTATGCCGGCCTCGCCGCGCATCCGCGCGCGAAGGAGATCGACTTCTCGCGCCTGCGCTTCGCGGTGGGCGGCGGCTCGAGCATCCTGCCGTCGACGGCGGCGCGCTGGAAGGCCGTCGCGGGCAAGGACATCTGCGAGGGCTACGGGCTCTCGGAGACCAGCCCCGTGCTCACCTTGAATCCCCCGTCGCTGGGCGAGTTCACCGCAACCACGGGCCTCCCGATTCCCGGCACCGACATCGTGCTGCTCGGCGACGACGGCCGCGAAGTCGCGCCGGGCGAGGCGGGCGAGGTCTGCGCGAAGGGCCCGCAGGTGATGGCCGGCTACTGGAACCAGCCGCAGGCCAACGAGGCGGCCTTCACGAAGGACGGCTACTTCCGCACCGGCGACATCGGCCGTTTCGACGGGCGCGGGTTCCTCAAGCTCGTCGACCGCAAGAAGGACATGGTGCTGGTCTCCGGCTTCAACGTGTACCCCAACGAGATCGAGGCCATCGCGAGCGCCTGCCCGGGCGTGGCCGAATGCGCGTGCATCGGCGTGCCGGACGAACGCACGGGCGAGGCGGTGAAGCTTTTCGTCGTGAAGGCGGCCGGCGCGGCTCTCACCGAGGACACGGTGAAGGCCCATTGCCAGCGCGAGCTCGCGGCGTACAAGGTGCCCAGGATCGTGCGTTTCCTGGATGCGCTGCCCAAGTCGACGGTGGGGAAGATCCTGCGGCGGGAATTGCGCGGCGTCGATTGAGGCGCGGGG
>JADJMI010000004.1 GCA_016709665.1 Betaproteobacteria bacterium
CGCCGAAAGCCGCTATTCCTCGTCCTGCGCGTCCCGCACCTCGCGAACCGAGGCGAGGAGTTCGGGAAGCTGCCGTGCCTGCGCGCCGAGGCAGGCGAGCGCCGCGACCAGCAGCGGATCGCGCAGGTGTCCGTCCGCGGGCGGCTCGGTGCCCGGGGCGGCCCGCTCGACCAGCGTGCCCAGCGCCCGCAACACACGCGCTTCCCGCTGGATCTCGTCCTTCCGGTTCAGCACGAAGGCGATGTCGTGGTGGTTCTGCACGGCCATCGCGAGGCTCGCCGGCAGGTACCAGCTTCGGCCATGTAGTAGCCGACCGTGGCGTGGTCGACCACGTAATGGCTGCTTTCGGCCCGCAGGAGCGTGGCGTCGTGGGCGACCGACTCGGGGCCCAGCAGCTGCTCGTAGCCGGGATGCCGCCGCGCCATGAGCAGCATGCCGCAATCGCGGAACAGCCCGAACGTGTAGGCCTCGTCGATGTCGACGGCGTCGAACTCGCGTGCGAGGCGTGCCATGCCGGCCGCGAAGCGCGAGGACTCCGTCCACAGGCGCGTGATGACGGGTTGCGGTACACGGGGGAGACCTGCTGCAGGAGCAGGCCCGTCACCAGCCGCACGGCCGCGTTCACGCCCAGGGTAGGCGATGGCCTGCTGCACGCTCGTCACCTTCCGGCCGAGCCCGTAGAAGGGCGAGTTGACGGTCTTGAGCAACGCGGCCGACAGGCCCAGGTCGCTCGCGATTCTCGTGCCCATGGCGGGGAAATCCGGTTCTTCCCGGCGCATCTCCTTCAGGACCGCTGTCAGCACTGCCGGGCAGGGCGGGATGTCGACCTCGTCGACGATGCGGCGGGCCTCCTGCGGGGCGAGCGTGGCGGGGGGAACCATGGTTTCTCCGGCTGGGTTTGCGCGGGCGCACGGGCCCGCGTGGCGAGCCCTCCTACGGGTTTACGAACGCCGGGCCGGAATCTTGAGCCGCGATTTCAGGCGTGCGAGAAGAGCCCCTGCCCCACGCCGGGCAGCGCCGCCTCGAGGATCGTCCCGGTGGCCGACTCCGTCATCACGAGCGTCGACGTGCCCGGACGGAAGGCGACGTTCGTCACCGTCGTGCCCACCGGGCTCTTCACGAAGTGCGTCACTTCGCCCTTCGCGTTCACCACGAAGGCGCCCCCGAGGCTGGCGTGGGCCACGACGAGGCGGCCCCCGGCATCCATCGCGAGGCCATCGGGCCCGCTCGCGCCGAAGAACGTGCGGAAGGCGCCCACCTTCGAGACGGACCCGTCCGGCAGCAGCGGCCCGCGCCAGATGGCGTTGGCCCGCGTCGCGGCGACGAACAGCACCTTGCCGTGCGCGTCGAGCGCGATGCCGTTGGGGCTGGGGACGTTGGCCATGAGCACATCGAGCCGGCCTTCGGCTCCCAGCCGGTACACGCGCCCCGTGGGATCGTGCAGGCCGGTCTGGCCCTGGTCGGTGAAGTAGCAGTTCCCGGCAGCATCGAAGGTGAGGTCGTTCACGCCCTTGAGGGACTCGGAATTGCGGTGGCCGAGCACCGTGCCGATTGCACCCGTCCCCGCATCGAGCCGCAGCAGCCCGCGGCGATAGTCCGCGATCCACACGGATCCGTCGCGATGGATCGCGAGCCCGTTGGGCCAGCCACCCGTCGTCGCGACGAGCGTCCACTCGAGCGCGGGCGAGATTCGGAAGACGCGCCCGTGGGGGATGTCCACCACCCACAGGTTCCCGGCACGGTCGAAGGCCGGCCCCTCGAGGAAGCTGGCGATGGGCTCGCCGCCCTTGTTCGCGTCGGCCCAGTCGGAGCGCACCGCTTTGGCGAACGCCGCCGGCATCGTCGTGAGCACGCGGGCCTCGATCACTTCGGGCGCGGTGCCGTCCATTTTCCACATGGCCTGTCTCCGTCGTCGGGGCGCTACGCGAGCGGCCCAAGGATTTCAGATTGTGTTCGCCCGGCTTCGGCAACGGCAGACGCAGGGCGAGGCGCGCGTCGCCGAACTGCACCGGCAGCGCGGGGATGCGCGTCGCCTTGCCATCCGGAAGCGACTGCTCGATCATCCCGCCCGCGTTGAGGTGCGGATCGTCGAAGAGATCCGAGGGCGTCTGCACGCGCGCGAAGGGAAGCCCCGCCTTCTCGCACATCGCCTCGATCGTGGCGCAATCGCGCCGGCCCAGGATCGTCTGCACCAGCGGGATGAGCGTCTCCGCGGCGCGCGAGCGGTCGTTGTTGGTGGCGTAGGCCGGGTCGCGCAGCACGTCCTCGCCGAGCGCGTCGGTGAAGAGCTCCCACTGCCGCTCCGTCACCACGCCCACGAAGAGGCTCTTGCCGTCGGCGGTCGTGAAGATGTCGTACACGCCCCAGGCGCGCTTGCCGGCGGACATCGGGATCGGCGGCTTGCGGAGCACCGCCTCCTGCATCATGTGGGTGGACACGAGCCACGCGGCGTTCTCGAAGAGCCCGCCCTGCACGAGCTGGCCCTGGCCGGTGCGGTCGCGATCCCGAAGCGCCGCGAGGATCGCGATGGCGCCGAACATGCCGCCCATCATGTCGTTCACCGGCGCGCCGGCACGCAGCGGCTTGCCCACCGGGCCGGTCATGTACGCGAGGCCGCTCATCATCTGCACCACCTCGTCGAGCGCCGTGCGCTGCTCGTAGGGGCCGGTGAGGAAGCCCTTGAGCGAGCAGTAGACGAGCCGCGGGTTGGCCGCCGACAGCGCCTCGTAGCCGAGCCCTTTCGCCTCCAGCGCGCCGGGCCGGAAGTTCTCGATGAACACGTCGGCGGTGGCCACCAGCTTCTTCGCCGTGGCGATGCCCTCGGGCGAGGCGAGGTCGAGCGTGACGCTCTTCTTGTTGCGGTTGAACGACGCGAAGAAGCCCGCGCCCGTGCTGGTGAGGTGGCGCGTGGGATCGCCCTTGCCCGCGGGTTCCACCTTGATGACCTCGGCGCCCAGGTCCGCGAGCACGAGGCCGCAGGACGGCCCCATCACCATGTGGGAAAACTCGACGACGCGGATGCCCTCGAGGGGCAGGGGCTGGGACATGGACGGCGCGCTCCGGGCGGGGGGAAGGGAAGTCTACCCGGCGCGCCGCGCGAGCCGCGGGGCGCCGGTCAGGGGATGGGGTCGCGCCTGCGCGCGCGCTCGCCGAGCGCGAAGAGCAGCAGCGCGCCGGTGAACGTGCGAAGGAGCGTGGGGTTCTCGGTCTGCAGCATCTCGATGAGGCGGCCGTACACGGCCGGGCTCGCCTGCCAGGCGTAGGACGCGATCGAGAGCAGCTGCCCTTCGGTGAGGCGCCTGGCCTCCTCGAGCGTGACGGCGAGCGACTGCGTGGGCGGGCGAACGAGGAGCCTCGCGAAACGGCCGTCGGCCAGCGAGGCGAGCGCGAGGGCCCCGCCACGCCCAGCAGGCAGGCGACGAGCTTCTGCTTCACGCGCACCGGCGATTCGGCGATGAGCCTCGCGACGAGCGAGGGGACCGTGGGCGGCGGGGCCGCGCCGGCGGGTTCCACGGGCTTCATGGGTGCATCCTCCGTGGGGATCGGCCCGGTTGGAACGCCGGTTCCGCACGAAAGTTCGCCGCCTCGAGGAAATATCCATGGACTGTCGCGATCAGGCGACGAAGCGCACGGCGACGGGAATGAGCACGGCGCCGAGCACGCCGTGAAGGCCCATGCCGAGGGATGCGTAGGTGCCCGCCTCCGGGTGCACGCTGAAGGCACGCGAGGTGCCGATGCCGTGTGCCGCCACGCCCACCGCGAAGCCGCGCTGCCACCACGACTTCATGCCGAGCGCGTCCATCGTGACGCGCACGAGGATGGCTCCGAGGATGCCCGTCGACACGGCGAACACCGCGGTGAGCGTGGGCGACAGGAGCGAGCGCTCCGCGATGCCCATGGCGATGGGCGCCGTGACGCTCTTGGCCCAGAAGCCGCCCACGATGGCGGCATCCGCGCCCAGCAGCTTCGCGAGCCCCACCCCGACGACGATGGAGGTCGCGCCGCCGGCCAGCAGCGCGGCCAGCATCGGGAACACGCGGCCCCGCAACGCCACCAGGCCCTTGGTAGATGGGCACCGCGAGCGCGACCGTGGCGGTGCCGAGCAGGAAGTGCACGAACTGCGCGCCCTCGAAGTATTTCGCGTAGGGCATGTCGATGGCCGTGATCGTCACGGCCACGAGCACGATCGCGATGAGCACCGGGTTGGCGAGCGGGTTGCGGCCCGAGCGCTCGTACGCCATCACGCCCAGCTGGTAGGCCGAGAGCGTGAGGATGAGCGCGAGGAGCGGGCTGCCGGACAGGTAGACCCAGATCTCGTGGATGGCCGGGATCTGGGGCGTCATCCCGGGTCGTCCTTCGACAGGGCGCGCAGCACGAGGGCCGTCACGGCCATCGTCGCGACGACGCTGGCGACGAGGGCGACGGCGATGGCCAGGGCATGCGAGCGCAGCTGCGGCCAGTACATCACCACGCCCACGGCCGCGGGGATGAAGAGCAGGCCCAGGTTCTGCGCGAAGGCCGTCGCCACGCCGTCGAGCGTCGCCGGCACGCTGCCGCGCCAGCGAAGCCACGCCACCAGCAGCACGAGCCCGACGACGGGCCCGGGAATGAGCGGCAGGAAGAACTTCGCGACGAGCTCGCCCAGCCCCTGGAAGAGCAGGATCTGGACGAGGCCGGCGATCATGCCGCGCGGCTTCCCGGCATCAGTCGGCGCGGACGCCGGCGTCCTTGGCCACCTTGGACCACTTGGCGATCTCGGCCTTGATGAAGGCCGCGAACTCGCGCGCGCGTGCCGATGGCCGAGACGAACGCGAGCGACTCGAACTTCTGCTTCACCGCGGGCTCGCCCAGCATCTTCACGATCTCGGCGTTCATGCGGTCGAGGATGGCGGGCGGCGTGCCGGCCGGCGCGCCCAGGCCGATCCAGCCCACGGCCTCGAAGCCGGGATAGCCCTGCTCGGCAAAGGTGGGCACGTCCGGCAGGAAGGGCGAGCGCTTGAGCGAGGCGATGGCGAGGCCCGTGAGCTTGCCGCCCTGGATCTGCGCGCGCACGCCCGGCACCGCGTCCGACATCATCGGCACGCTTCCGCCGATCACCTGCGTCTGCGCCTCCGACGAGCCCTTGAAGGGGATGTGGTTCAGCTTGATGCCGGCGATGCCCTGGAAGCCCTCGAGCGCGAGGTGGCTCGTGGCGCCCTTGCCCAGCGAGCCCGCCCCGATGCCGCCCGGGTCCTGCTTCGCGGCCGCGACCAGTTCCTTGAGCGTGCGGAACTTCGTCTGCGGGCCGACCACGAACACCTGCGGCGTGAAGCCGATGTTCGCGATGGGGTCGAAATCCTTGATGGGGTCGTACGGGAGCTTCGCGTAGACGGCCGGGTTGCTCGCGAACGGGCCGCTCGTGAGCATGATGAGCGTGTGGCCGTCGGGCGCGGCCTTCGCGGCGGCCTCGGTGCCGATGATGCCGCCGGCGCCGGCCTTGTTCTCGACGATGAACGGCTGGCCCAACGCCTTGCCCAAGTGGTCGGCGATGAGGCGCGCGAGGATGTCCGTGGAGGAGCCGGCCGCGAAGGGGACGACGATCTTGACGGTCTTGTTCGGCCAGGCCTGGGCGCTGGCGAGGCCGGGGGCGATCGCGAAGGCGAGCGCGGCGGCGGCGAGTCGGATGAATCTCATGGTGTCTCCTCCGGGAGGGTGGGTTGCGGCGGTTCGAATCCGTAGAGTTCGCAGGGGTTGGTGACGAGGATACGTCGCCGGGCGTCTCGTGGGGCGCCCAGTCGGCGAGAACGTCGAACAGGGCCGCGTCGTCGGGCTTCGCGTCCTTCTCCGGTGGGATGGGGCCAGTCGCTGCCCCAGAGCATGCGCTCGGGCGCGGCCGCGGCGAGCGCCTTCGCGCCTTCGGCCACGTCGGCCCACGCGGGGCCGCCGGCGGGCGAATCGAGGTAGGGACCGGAGAGCTTCACCCAGGTGCGGCCCGCGTCGAGCAGGCGCCGCACGAGCACGAACGCCGGATGCGAGGACGTGGCCCCGGCCGGCAGGCGAGCGCGGTGGTCGATGACGATCCGGCAGGGAAGGCCCTCGATCATCGCCGCGTTCGCCGCGAGCTGGTCGGCCGTGAGGTGCAATTGCACGTGCCAGCCCAGGGGCTCGATCCGGCGCGCGAGGGGCTCGATCATGTCGACGGTGCAGACGCCCTGCAGGGGCTCGTGCGCGCTGATTCGCAGGCCGCGGATGCCGGCCGCGTCCAGTTCGCGCAGCTGCGCGTCGCCCGCCGTCGGGTGCAGTACCGCGACGCCGCGCGCGTTGGCGAGTCCGAGCTGCGCCACGGCATCCACCGTCACCGCGTTGTCGGTGCCGTTGGCACGGGGCTGCACGACGACGGCCCGGGTCGTGCCGATGCGCGCCTGCAGCAGGCGGTACTCGGCGACGGTCGCCCGCGGCATCACGGACTGGCCGGGTGCCGCCTGAAATCGCTCGTCGTAGACGTGCAGGTGCGAATCGCAGGTGAGCGGCGGCGCCACGAGACGCGGCTTCGCGGTGCCCGCGCTGTGCGGAATCTCAATGGCCACTCGCGGCCTCCGGCTTCGGCAACGCGCCGTTCGCGAGCAGCGCGTCGATCTCCGGCGCCCCATACCCCGCCTCGGCGAGAAGCTCGTGCGCGTGCTCGCCGAAGAGCGGCGCCGCGCGGGGCGTCGGCGCGGGCACGCCGCCGAAGCGCACCGGCTCGCGAAATCCGCGGAAACGGCCGGCCTTCGGATGCTCGTACGTGTCGATGAGCCCTTCGGCGACGACCTGCGGATGGTCGAACATCTCCTCGACGCTGCGCACGGCGGCGCAGGGCACGCGTTCGCCGAAGCGCGCTTCCCAGTCGAGCGCGGTGCGCGTGGCGAGGGCGGCCCGGAGCTTCGGCACGATCTCCGCGGCGTGCTGCGCGCGCTTCTTCACCGTGTCGTAGCGCGGGTCCGCGGCCAGGTCCGCGAGATCCGCGAGCTCGCACAGGGCCGCCCAGAAGTGCGGCGTGTTGGCCGAGAGATAGAGGCTGCCCTGCTTCGTCGGATGGATGCCCGTGACGCCGCCCGAACGCATGTCCCGCGCCACCTCGCGCGGCTCGCCCTCGGCCCACACGAAACGCGCCGATTGCATCGTGAGCGCACTGCGCAGCAGCGAGACGTCCACCTGCCGCCCCTCGCCCGTGCGGCTGCGCTCGAAGAGCGCGGAGGACACGGCGAATGCCAGCATCGAAGCGGCGTAATAGTCGACCACGGAGCCGTAGAGGATCTGCGGGTGGTCCGCGTCCGGCCCCTGCATCGCGCACATGCCGGTGAGCGACTGCAGCACCTGGTCGTAGCCGGCCTTCTCGCGCAGCGGGCCCGTCTCGCCGTAGCCCGAGAGCCCGCAATACACGAGGCGCGGGTTCACCGCCTTGAGCGAGGCGTAGTCGATCCCGAGCCGCGGCGGCACCGAGGGCCGGAAGTTGTGCACGAGGACGTCGGCTTTCCCGACCAGGCGCTTCAATACCGCGAGCCCCGCCGGGTTCTTGAGATCCAGCGCGAGGCCGCGCTTGCCGCGGTTCACGCCGAGGAACGCGCGACTTTCCGTCGGCAGCGTCGACGGGTACTTGCGCAGCGTGTCGCCCTCGGGGGATTCGATCTTGACGACGTCGGCCCCCAGGTCCGCGAGCAGCGTGCAGCCGTAGGGCCCGGCGATGTAGCTCGACAGGTCGAGGACCCGGATGCCGGCGAGGGGTCCCGTCACCGCCCTACTCCACCTTGATGTTGGCGCGCGCGGCGACCTTCTTCCACTCCTCGATCTCCGAGCGGATCGTCTCGGCGACCTGCGCCGGCGTCATCACGTAGGGTTCCGTGCCCTCGCGCGAGAGGGTTTCCTTCAGGTCGGCGCTCGCCAGGGCCTTGTTGATCTCGGCGTTGATCGACGCGGCCAGTTCCTTTGCCATGCCCGGGGGCGCGAGCACGCCCCACCACAGGTCGAACGCGTAGCCCGGCACGGTCGCGGAGATGGCCGGCAGTTCCGGGACGACCGCCGAGGGGCCCTGGCTGGTGACGCCCAGGCCGCGCACCTTGCCGCCGCGCACGTGCTGCATGATCGAGGGCGCGCTCGCGACGAGGACGTCGATGTGGCCGGCGATGGCATCGGCCGTGGCCGGCCCCATGCCCTTGTAGGGCACGTGCGTCATCTGGATGCCGGCCGCGCCCATGAGGAGCTCCGTGGCGAAGTGGTTGGTGCTGCCCTGCCCCGATGAGCCGAAGTTGAGCTTGCCGGGCTTGGACTTGGCGAGCGCGAGGAACTCCGCGAAGGTCTTCGCCGGCACGCCGTTCGAGACCGTGAGCACCATCGGCCCCTTGGCCACCATCGCGATCGGGGTGAAGCCCTTCACGGGATCGAAGGGCAGCTTCGGCTGGATGGCCGCGCCCGTCGTGAACGACGAGGACAGCAGCATGATCGTGTAGCCGTCGGGCGCGGCATTGGACACGAAGGCCGCGCCGATGGAACCGCCGGCCCCCGGCTTGTTCTCGACGATGACCGGCTGGCCCCAGGCCTCGGAGAGCTTCTTGCCGAGGGGCGCGCGAAGATGTCGTTGGAGCCGCCGGCCGGATAGGGCACGACGAGCGAGACGGTGCGCGGGGGAACTTCGCCTGGGCGACGGCGGGTGAGCGCGAACGCGAAGGCGGCGGCCAGCGCGGCGAGCGGACGGGCGATTCTCATGGATTTCCTCCGGTTGTCTTCTTATGGTGGAATGCGAAACTAGTCCTGCACGAGCCCCAGCCGCCGGGCGACGGCAAGCACCGCCTGCGCGCGCGCGACGAAGGGCGCGTCGATCATCTTGCCGTCGACCGTCCACGCGCCCACGCCCTTCGAGGCGTTCTCCTTCGCCGAGGCGACCACCTTGAGCGAATGGGCGATCTCCGCCTCGGTGGGGCGGAAGACGTCGTTGATGACGGCCACCTGCGACGGGTGGATGGCGCTCTTGCCCAGGAAGCCCAGGCGCCGGGCCGTCTCCGCTTCCTCGCGCAGGAAGGCGACGTTCTTCACGTCGGCCATGGCCGAGTCGTAGGCGAAGATGCCGGCTTCCGCGGCCGCGAGCTTCACGCCCAGCTGGAAATGCAGCACGACGCGCGGGTCGTAGCGTTCGATGCCGTAGGGCTCGAGCAGGTCGCCGAAGCCGATCTGCAGCCCCTTCACGAGCGGGTCGGCGGTCGCGATCTCCGCGGCACGCCGGAAGGCGGTGGGCGTCTCGATGTTGGCCATGATGCCGGGCGGCGCGGCGAGACCCATGCCCTTGGCCACGCGGCGGATCACCTCGGCGCAGGCGCACACGTGGTCGCCCGAAGCCGGCATCGGCTGGTTCACCCGGTCGAGCCCGGGGCCCGAGATGGCCTCGATGTCCTTCTCGAAATGCGGCGTGTCGACGCCGTTCACCCGCACGATGATCGTCTTCGCGTGGCCGGGGGGCAGCGAGCGCAGGAACTTCGCGACCTCGTCCCGCGCCCAGTCCTTGCGGCTTTCGTCGACGGCGTCCTCGAGGTCGATGGAGATCGCGTCGGCGTCGCCGGCCATCGCCTTGGCGAACAGCTCGGGACGCGAGCCGGGAACGAAGAGCTTGCAGCGCATGGACGGACAGATCACGGGAGGGATGCGCCGATCCTAGGCCTTTGCGGGAAAAAGAAAAAGTGGACATCGGCATCTTCAGACGATAGATTTTCCGTCTTGTGGATACCCGCTTCCTCGAAAGCTTCGTCTTCGTCGCCGACCACGGCTCCATGGCGGAGGCGGCCCGGCGCCTGAACCTCACGCCGGCGGCCCTCGCGCAGCGCATCCGCGCGCTCGAGCGCGACATCGGCTCGCCGCTGCTCGTGCGCGCCGGGCGCACCGTGACGCCGACGGAGGCCGGCGCCCGCGTGCTGGCCCGGGCGCGCGCGTTCCTCCAGTCCGCGCGGGACCTGCGCGCCGCGGCCGTCGACGACCGCGCGGCGGGAGAGTTGCACGCGGGCTCCGTGGCCACCGCCATGACGGGCCTCGTGCCCGACATCCTCGCGCGGCTCGCGAAGAGCCACCCGCGCGTGCGCGTGCGCGTCTCGCCCGGCGGCTCCGGAGACCTCTACGAAAAGGTCAATCGCGGCGAGCTGGACGCCGCGATCGTGGTGAAGCCGGAGTTCGCGCTGGCGAAGGCGTGCGAGTGGCGGCCGCTGCGTGCCGAACCGCTGCTCGTGATCGCGCCGGTCGCGCTGCGCGAGCGCGACCCGAACGCATTGCTGGCCCGCGAGCCCTTCATCCGCCTCTCGCGCGACACCGCGGGCGGACGGCTGGTGGATCGCTACCTGCGCCGCGAAGGCATCTTGCCGCAGGAGCGCTTCGAGGTCACCTCGCTCTTCGCCATCACGCGCATGGTCGACCGCGGGCTTGGCGTCGCGCTCATCCCGGACTGGCCACCGCCCTGGCCCGAGGGCGTGCGCCTGCGGCGCATTCCGGTGGATTCCCCGGAACACGCGCGGCAGGTCGGCGTGGTCTACCCGCGCGCTTCCGTGCGCGCGGGCCCCGTGCAGGCTTTCGTCGAGGCGGCGACGGCCGTCGCCGCGGGACCGCTCAGTCGGACTTGATCTTCGCGTCCGCGATGACCTTGGCCCACTGCGAGATTTCCCGCTTGATCCGCTCGTTCGACTGCTCGGGCGACATCTTCACCGCGTAGGCGCCCTGGGCGAGGAGCTGCTCCTGGGCCTCCGGCAGGGCGAGCACCTTCTGGATCTCGGCATTGAGCTTCGCGACGATCGGCGCGGGCGTGCCGGCCGGGGCCATCACGCCGAAGAGCGAGGCCACCTCGATGCCGGTGACGCCGGCCTCGGCCGCGGTGGGCACGTCGGGCAGCTGCGAGATGCGCTCGGCCGTGGTGACCGCGAGCGCGCGCAGCTTCCCGCCCTTGATGAGCTGCAGGGACGCCGGGACGGTCTCGCACATGGTGAGCACCTGGCCGCCGACGAGATCCGCCATGGCCGGGCCGCTGCCCTTGTACGGGACGTGGATCATGTCGGCGCCGATCTTGAGCTTGAAGAGTTCCGCGCACATTCTCTGGGGAGCGCCTGCGCCGGAGGAAGCGTAGGTGAGCTTGCCCGGGTTGGCCTTGGCATACGCCACCAGTTCCTGCAGCGTCTTCACCGGCAGCGACGGGGTCACCACCCAGACGAGCGGCACGGAGCCGACGACCGCCACGGGCGTGAGGTCCTTGCCCAGGTCGTAGCGGATGGTGCCCTTCTCGAGGGTCGCCATGATGGAGTGCGAGGTGAGCGCGCCCATGAGGAGCGTGTAGCCGTCCGGCGCCGATTTCGCGACGGCTTCGGCCCCGATGTTCCCGCCCGCGCCGCCGCGATTGTCCACCCCCGCCTGCTGGCCGAGCGCCGTCGTGAGGCGCTGCGCCATCACGCGGCCGATCACGTCCGTCGCGCCGCCGGGCGGGTACGGGACGATGAGCTTCACGGACTTGTTGGGATAGGGCTGGGCCACGGCGGCCGTGGCCGCCAGGGCGAATGCCGCCGCGAACAAGCGGTACGTCTTCATCGGTTTCTCCTCGTTATCGTTGTCGTTGTCTTGCGTGACGCCGGTTGCCGCTACTTCGACCCGCCGGCCTTCCAGGCTTCGTACCGCGCCTTGTTCTCGGCATTAGGCGGGTAGAGGCCGGGCAGCGACGCGCCCTTTTCCACCTCGCCCATGATCCAGTTCTCGAGGCGCTCCTGCTCGGGCGCGGCCGCGACGATGTCGGCGACGAGCGCCTGCGGGATGAGCACCGCGCCGTCCTCGTCCACCACGACGACGTCGTCGGGGAACACGGCGACGCCGCCGCAGCCGATGGGCTCGCCCCAGTTCACGAAGGTGAGGCCGGCGACGGACGCGGGGGCCGCGGCGCCCTGGCACCACACCGGCAGCCCCGTGCCCCTCACGCCGGCCACGTCGCGCAGCACGCCGTCCGTGACGAGGGCCGCGACGCCTTTCTTCTGCATGCGCGCGCAGAGGATGTCGCCGAAGATGCCGGCGTCGGTGACGCCCATCGCGTCGACGACGGTGATGCAGCCTTCGGGCATCGCCTCGATGGCCGCGCGCGTCGAGATGGGCTTGGACCACGATTCGGGCGTCGCGAGGTCTTCGCGCGCCGGCACGAAGCGCAGCGTGAAGGCCGGGCCCACGAGGCGCGGCTGGCCCGGGTTGAGCGGCCTGGTGCCGCGCATCCAGACGTTGCGAAGCCCCTTCTTCAGCAGGAGCGTGGTGATCGTCGCGGTGGTGACTTGCGACAGCGTGTCGATGACGTTCTTGTCGAGGGGCATCAGCCGAGTTCCTTGAGTCGTTTGTCCTGGCGGGCGATGAGGCGGTCGATGTCCGCGATGTCCGCGGCCGAAAGCTTCGGGCCGGGCTTGCGGATGGCGGCCGACGCGATCGCGCCGCGTTTCTGAAGCATGTACTTGCGCACGGCCAGGCCGAGCGCCGTCTGCTGCTCGTAGCGGGCCAGGGGCAGGTAGGCGTCGAAGAGGTCGTGGGCGCGTTCGACGTGGCCGGCCGCGTGGGCGGCGACCACGTCGCGCATCATCTCGGGGTAGCTGAAGCCGGTCATGGCACCGTCGGCGCCGCGCGAGAGTTCCTCAGGCAGGAAAAGACCGCCGCCGTTGCCCGAGAGGATGGAGATGCGCCGGATGTCGCCGCGCTCGCTCGCCGCGCGGATGGCCGCGAGCTTCGCGAGCCCCGGGCCGGGCCAGTCCTCGTGCTTGAGCATCACCGCCTGCTTGAGCGACTTGAAGATGCGCACGAGCACGGGAACCGGAAGCTGCACGCCGGAATAGGCGAGCGGGTGGTCCTGCACGCACATCGGCACGTCCGCGCCGAGCGTCTCGGCCGCCATCTCGTAGTAGGCGACGGCCTGGTCGTCGGTTTTCACCGCCGCGCCGGGGCCCACCATCACGCCGGAGGCGCCGAGGTCCATCACGCGCTTGCCGAGTTCCCCCATCGCCGCGAAGCCCGGCGAGGAGACGCCCACGATGACGGGCACGCGGTCCTGCACGCGCGCGAGCACGCGCTTCACGTACGCCTCGCTCTCGGCCTGCGTGAGCTTGGGCGCCTCGCCCAGCACGCCCAGCACGGTGAGGCCCGTCGCGCCCTTCTCGAGGTAGAAATCGATGACGCGGTCGGTGCTTTCGAGATCGAGTCGGCCGTCGTCGTGGAAGGGCGTGACGGTGATGAGATAGACGCCGCGGGCGGTCTCGTCGAGGCGGGGCATGGGGGTTCCTGGTTCGTGGGGCGAGGCGCCCGCGCGTGGCGCGTGCGTGGTCCATTCTGCCGCGAGCGGTGCCGAAAGGCGAGCTAAGGCGCGTTTACCCCGGCTGCGGGTCCGCGATGCACCGGGCCTGTATCATCGCGGGGACGCACCAAGTACGCGTCGTCGAGGGCCGCCGCGAGAGCGGCCCCGCCATCGAGGAGCGCCTTCCCCATGCCCCACCACCCCGCGTCGAGCGCCCTGGCGCGCTTTCGCGTCATCGACATGACCCAGGTGCGCGCCGGACCCACGGCCGCGCGCCAGCTCGCCGACTGGGGCGCCGACGTGATCCAGGTGCAGATGCCCGAGCACATGCGCGGCGACGACACCCTGGGCGGCCAGGACGGCTCGGACTACCAGTACACGCACCGCAACAAGCGCTCGATCACGCTGAACCTCAAGGAGCCCGAGGGCATCGCGGTGCTGAAGAAGCTCGCCTCGACGGCCGACGTGCTCCTCGAGAACTTCCGCCCCGACGTGAAGACGCGCCTGGGGATCGACTACGAGGCGCTCTCCGCCCTCAACCCGAGGCTCGTGTACGCGAGCATCTCGGGCTTCGGCCAGACCGGGCCCTACGCCAACCGCCCGGGGTTCGACCAGATCGCGCAGGGCATGGGCGGGCTGATGTCGGTGACGGGGCTCAAGGACCAGGGGCCCATGCGCGTGGGCATCCCCATCGCGGACCTGTGCGGCGGCATCTTCGCGGCCTACGGCGTCACCGTCGCGCTGCTGGAGCGCGAGGTTTCCGGCAAGGGGCAGTGGCTGCACACCTCGCTGCTGGAATCGCTCATCTACATGATGGATTTCCAGACCTCGCGCTGGAGCATCGACGGCGAGATCCCCGGCCAGGCCGGCAACTTCCACCCCACGAGCATCCCCACCGGCGTCTACCGCACGAAGGACGGCCACATCAACATCGCCGTCTTCGGCGGCAAGATCTGGGAGCGCTTCTGCGACGCGATGGGCGCGCCGGAGTGGGTCGCGGACGAACGCTCGAAGACCAAGGCCGTGCGCAGCGTGAACCGGGACTGGCTGAACGCCGAGATCGAGAAGCGCCTGCAGGAGCACACGAGCGACCACTGGATCGGGAAGCTCAACGAGGCCGGCGTCGCCTGCGGGCGCATCAACAACATCCGCGAGACCTTCGAGGAGCCGCAGGTGAAGCACCTGGGGATGCTGCGCAAGGTCGTCTCGAAGTGGCAGGGCGAGCAGGTCCTCATGGGCCAGCCCGTGACGCTCACCCGCACCCCGTCCGACATCGTTCGCGCGGCCCCGCGCCGCGGCGAGCACACCGAGGAGATCCTCGCGGAGGCCGGATACGGCCCCGAGGAACTCGCCCGCATGAAATCCGCCGGAATCTACTGATGACCACGACCCTCGTTTCCCCCACCGAGCGCGTGAAGGCCTGGACCGAAGGGCCCGCGCTGCACATCCGCTTCAACAACCCCGCCAAGCACAACGCGCTTTCCGTGGACATGTGGGAAGCCGTGCCGCCGCTCCTCGCGCTGGCCGAGGCCGACGACGCCATCCGCCTCGTCGTCTTCTCCGGCGAGGGCGTGAAGTCCTTCGTCTCCGGCGCCGACATCTCGCAGTTCGAGGACCACCGCGCCGCGAAGGAGGCCGTGAAGCGCTACGAGCAGATGGCCGAGGCCGCGCTCATGGGCATCCACGATTTCGGCAAGCCCACGGTGGCGGCCATCCGCGGCTACTGCATCGGCGGCGGCGTGAACGTGGCCATCAGCTGCGACATCCGCCTCGCGAGCGCCGATTCCGTGTTCGCGATTCCCGCGACGCGACTGGGGCTCGGCTACCGGTTCTCGGCGCTCAAGAACCTCGTGGACCTCATCGGGCCCGGCCGCGCCAAGGACATCTTCTTCACCGGGCGGCGCCTGGACAGCGCGGAAGCGCTCGCCATCGGCCTCGTGAACCGCGTCGTGCCGACGGACGGCCTCGAAGCGCTCGTGGCCGACTACGCGCAGATGATCGGCACCGGCGCCCCGCTCACCATCAAGGCCGGCAAGCGCATCATCCGCGAGGTGCTCAAGGCCGACGCCGACATCGACACGGACCTGTGCCGGCAGCTGATCCTCGACTGTTTCGAGAGCGAGGATTACGCCGAGGGCCGCACGGCCTTCATGGAAAAGCGCAAGCCCGTGTTCCGCGGCAAGTGACGCGCCCCCCGACAGGAGAAGAAACCATGCCCCCGCCGGCCCCCCGGGGCCCCCGGGGGGGGGGGCCGGCGGGCCCCCGCGGCCGGCGGGGCGGGGGGGCCCCGGGGGCCGCCGCGGGCGGGGGGGGGGCGGGCGGCGGGGGCCGCGGCCCGCGGGGGGGGGCCGCCGGGCGGCGGGGGGGGCGGGGGGGCGGGGCCGCGGGGGCCCCCCGCCGGGCGGCGGGGCCGGCCGGGGCGCCCCCCCCCCCCGGGGCCCGCCCCCCCCCCCCCCGCCCCCCCCGCCCCCCCCCCCCCCCCCCCCCCCCCCCCCCCCCCCCCCCCCCCCGCCCCGCCCCCCACCCCGGCCCGCGCCCCGCCCCCCCCGCGCCCCCCCCCCCCCCCCGCCCCCCCCCCCCCCCCCCCGCCCCCGCCCGCCCGGCCCCCCCCCGGGCCCCCCCCCCCCGCGCCCGCCGGGGGCCGCCGGCCGCCCCCCCCCCCCCCCCGCGCGGCCCCGCCCCCCGGGGGCGGCGGCGCCCCCGCCCGGGCGCGGGGGGGGCGCGGGGGGGGGGGGGCGGGGCCCCCCCCCCCCCGCCCCCCCCCCCCCCCCCGGGGGGGGGGGGGGCCCCCGCCCCCCCCGGGGGGGGCCCCCCCCGCGCCGCGCCGGGGGGGGGGCCGCCCCCGCCCCCGGGGGGCGGCCCCGCCGGGGGGGGGGCGCCCCCCCCGCGCCCCCCCCCCCCCCCCCCCCCCCCCCCCCCCCCCCCCCCGCGGGGCGGGGGGGGGGGGCGCGGGGCCCCCCCCCCCGCCCCCCGCCCCGCCCCCCGGCGGCCGCCCCCCCCCCCCCCCCCCCCCCCCCCCCCACCCCGGCAAGCCCCCCGCCACCGGCCTTTCCCGCGGCCTCACGAACTACGGCGACGCGGGCTTCTCGCTCTTCCTGCGCAAGGCGTTCATCAAGGGCGCGGGCTACACCGACGAGGCGCTCGGCCGCACGGTGGTCGGCATCGTCGACACCGGCAGCGGCTACAACCCGTGCCACGGCAACGCGCGCGAGCTGGTCGAGGCCGTCTCGCGCGGCGTGATGCTGGCCGGGGGCCTGCCCGTGCGCTTCCCGACGATCTCGCTGCACGAAAGCTTCTCCCACCCGACCAGCATGTACCTGCGCAACCTCATGTCGATGGACACGGAGGAGATGATCCGCGCGCAGCCCATGGATTCCGTCGTGATGATCGGCGGCTGCGACAAGACGGTGCCCGCGCAGCTCATGGGCGCGGCGTCGGCCGACGTGCCGGCGATCCAGCTCGTGACCGGCTCCATGCTCACCGGGTCGCACGAAGGCACGCGCGTGGGCGCCTGCACCGACTGCCGACGCTACTGGGCGCGCTACCGCGCCGGCGAGATCGACGAGGCGAGACCATCGCCGGCGTGAACGACAAGCTCGTGCCGAGCGTGGGCACCTGCTCGGTGATGGGCACGGCGAGCTCCATGGCCATCGTGACCGAAGCCCTGGGCATGTCGCTGCCCGGCAGCGCCTCGCCGCCCGCCGTGACGGCGGACCGCATCCGCGCGGCGGAGCGCACGGGCGCCGCGGCCGTCGCGCTGGGAACGTCGAAGATCACGCCCTCGCAGGTCATCACGCCGAAGTCGGTGGAGAACGCGCTGCGCGCCCTCCTCGCCATCGGCGGCTCCACCAACGCCGTGATCCACCTCACCGCCGTCGCGGGGCGGCTGGGCATCCCCGTGGACCTCGCGCGCCTGGACGCGCTGGGCCGCGAGACGCCCGTGCTCGTCGACCTGAAGCCCTCCGGCAGCTTCTACATGGAGGACTTCGACGCGGCCGGCGGCGTGCCCGCGCTGCTGCGCGAGCTGAAGCCCCTGCTGCACCTCGATGCGCTCACCGTCACCGGCCGCACGCTCGGCGAGGAGATCGAGGCCTCGGGCCCGGGCTTCGCGCAGGAAGTCATCCGCCCGATGGCGAATCCCATCTACCCGCAGGGCGGCATCGCCGTGCTGCGCGGCAACCTCGCGCCCGGCGGCGCGATCATCAAGCAATCGGCTGCCGACCCGCGCCTCATGCAGCACGAGGGACGCGCGGTCGTCTTCGAGGATGCCGCCGACCTCGCCGCGCGCATCGACCGCGACGACCTCGACGTGACGGCGGACGACATGCTGGTGTTGAAGCGCATCGGCCCCAAGGGCGCCCCCGGCATGCCGGAAGCGGGGCTGCTGCCCATCCCGAAGAAGCTCGCGCGCGCGGGCGTGAAGGACATGGTGCGCATCTCCGACGGGCGCATGAGCGGCACGGCGGCCGGCACCATCGTGCTGCACGTGACGCCCGAAGCCGCCGTGGGCGGCCCCCTCGCCTACGTGCGCAACGGCGATCGCATCCGCCTGGACGTGCCGGCGCGTCGCTTCGACCTGCTGGTGGACGACGCGGAAATGGCCCGGCGGCGCGCCGAGGCGCCCGTCACCTCCCCCACCGCAGAGCGCGGCTACCGCAAGCTCTTCCTCGATTCGGTGACGCAGGCCGACCAGGGCGTGGACTTCGACTTCCTGCGCCCGCCCGCGGCCTGACGGCGAACGCTAGCCGAGCTTCGCCGCCGCGTATCGCGCGATCGCGAGCGAGGCCGTGAGACCCGGCGACTCGATGCCGTAGAGCGCGACGAGGCCCGGCACGCCATGGACTTCGTGGCCGTCGATGCGGAAGTCGGCAGCCGGCTCGCCCGGCGCCGCGATCTTGGGACGGATGCCCGAATAGCCCGGCTCGAGCGATCCGTCGGGCAGGCCCGGCCAGTAGCGCCGGATCGCGGGATAGAAACGCTCGGCCCGGCGCGGGTCCACCGGGTAATCCATCGACTCCACCCATTCCACGTCCGGCCCGAAGCGCGCCTGCCCGCCGAGGTCGAGCGTGAGGTGAATGCCGAGCCCGCCGGGCTCGGGCACCGGATAGACGAGCCGTGAGAACGGCGGGCGGCCGCGCAGCGTGAAGTAGTTGCCCTTGGCGAGATACGCGCGGGGCACCGTCGCTTCGGGCAAGCCCTCGATCGCGCGCGCGAGGCCGGGCGCGCCGTTGCCCGCGGCGATGACGAGTTCGCGGCACGTGAGGCTCATCGCTTCATCGCCGCCGAAATCGAGTTCGAATCCGCCCGAGGGCAGCACCCGCCCGCCGAGCATCGGCGTCGCGAACGCGAAAGAGGCGCCCGCGTTCTGCGCGTCGCCCTGCAGCGCGAGCATCAGGGCGTGGCTGTCGACGATGCCGGTGGAAGGCGAGTGGATCGCCGCCTCGACCGCGAGCGCCGGCTCCATCGCGAGGGCCTCGGCCTTCGAGAGCCGCACGAGGTCCGTGACGCCGTTGGCCACGCCCTTGGCGATGATCTCGTCGATCACGCCCACCTGCGCGGGGCTCGAAGCGACCAGCAGCTTGCCCAGGCGCTCGTGCGCGATGCCGCGCTCGGCGCAGTAGGCGTACAGGAGCGCCTTGCCCTCGACGCACAGCCGGGCCTTGAGGCTGCCCGCCGGGTAGTAGAGGCCCGCGTGGATCACCTCGGAGTTGCGCGAGCTGGTCTCGGTGCCGATGCCCTTCGCGGCCTCGGCCACCAGCACCTCGCGGCCGGCGAGGGCCCTTTCGCGGGCGATGGCGAGGCCGACCACGCCGGCCCCGATCACCACGCATTCCACGTCGTACGCCATGCTTCCTTCCGGTTCGTCGATTTCCCGGTGCTTGAGGCGGCGAGGCCCCCCCCTGTAGGCTTCGGGTCTTGCGGCATTCTAGCCGTCCCGCCGTCCCCGCCCCCGCCCTTGAAGCGCCGAACCTTTTCCGTCTACGACCGCAGGCCCTCGATCGCGCGCTTCGTCGCGCTGTCGATGCTGGCGCACGCGATCCTGATCCTGCTGTTCGCCCAGCCAGGGGGCGGCGGGTCGCAGGACGCGCGGGCGCTCTGGGGCTCGATGAGCGTGACGATCCGCGGGCCCCTGCTCGAGAACCTCGCGAGCGCCCGGCCCGACCGCGAGCGCCCCGCCCGCCCGGGCAAGGCCGCCGCGCCCCGGAACCGGCCGCGCCCGTGCCCCCGCCCGCGCCGGCCCCGGAAACGGCGCCCGTACCGGCTCCCGCGTCCGCGCCGCCCCCGCGCCCGCCACGCCCACACCGCCCCTCATGACGGCGCCCTCGCCTGCCGCGCCGAAGGTCGAGACGCCCCCGCCCACGCCGGCACCCGTCGTTCCCGAGGCGCCCGCCGTCTCCACGCCGCTGCTCGAGCCCGTCGCGCCTTCGCGCTTTCGCGGCGACCTCGCGCCCAAGGCGGAGATCGAGGCCGTGGCGGTCCCCGAGATCGAGGTCTCGCCGATGAAACCCCTCGCGCCGAGCCGCGTCGAGCCGCGACTCGCGCCGACGGTCGAGATCGAGGCAGTGAAGATCCCCGAGGTGACGACGCCGACGCTGCCGCGGATCGCGCCTTCGCGCGTCGAACCGACGCTCGCCCCGCCGGTGGAAGTGGAAGCCGTGACGATTCCGGAAGTGCCGGCGCCGGCGCTGCAGAGAATCGCGCCCTCGCGGGTGGAGCCGAACCTCGCCCCGCCCGTCGAGGTGGAGGCGGTCACCGTGCCCGAGGTGAGCGTGCCCGCCATGCCGCTCATCGCGCCCTCGCGCGTGCTGCCGAGCCTGCCGCCGCCCGTGGCCGTGCAGCCGGTGGAGATCCCCGTGGTGCAGACGCCGCCGCTCCTCGAGCGCTTGCCGCCCTCGCCCGTCGACTCGGGCACCACCCTGCCGCCGGCCGTCGAGGTCGCGCCCGTGACGTCGCCGGCACCGGTTCGCGAGTCGCCGGGAACGCGGACCGATCGCGAGCCCTGGGAAGCGCCGGGATCGACGCCGCGCTTCGAAATGCCCCGGCGCGAGAGCGCACCGGAACTGCCCTCAGGCAGCGGGCCACGCATCGACCTGGATGCCGCGCGCGCGAGGGCGCGTCAGGTCGGGCGCGAAGGCAGCGGACGATCGCCCTACGGCTTCCCGATGCCGACACCGGAACCGAGGAAGTCGAAGGAGGAGCTGGCACTCGAAGGCGCGATCAAGCCCGAGTGCCTCAAGGCCTACAAGGCGCTCGGCCTGCTCGCGATCGCGCCGATGGTGTGGAACTCGTTCGGCGAAACCGCCCTGGGGGGGTCGACGGCGCCGCAGGGTTGGCGAAGCACGGCCGGCGACCGGCTCGCCGCCCAGCGAGCCTCTTCAGATGACTTCGCCGGCCCACGGCCTCGGCCGCCGCCGATCGCCCGCCTGCTCCGCCCGCTGCTTCTGCACGCCCAGCCACGCGAGAAGCGGACGGCGCCATCCTTGCGTCGACGCGGTGTCGGCCGCGAGGACGATGCTGCCGGGCGTCGCGCGATTCGTGCGCATCAGCACGCCCGCAGCCACGAGGCGCGCAAAGGGATCCTCGATCTCCGGGAGCGCGTCGGCGTTGCCCAGCGCCACGGCACGATGGTGCACCGGCAAGCGCGCGATGTCGTCCGCGCTCGCCTTGCCCGAAAGCCACGCCGCGTATGCCTGCTCATCGAGCGGCGCGTCGGCCCGCATCGCCTCGAAGCCCGGGCAGTCGCCGAACTCCAGGCTCGCCACCGCGGCGGCGCACCGCACGAGCTCGGCCCGCGCGACGAGGTCCGCCCGCCCCGCCGACGCGAGACCGCTTCGCGCGCGCGTGAATTCCGCCTGTGCGACGCGCGCCTCGCCCGCCAGGTACGCCGCGCTGTAGCGTTCGAGCGAGCCGTGCGCATCCGCCTGCCAGGTGGGCGGGGGCTTGCTCGCGCAACCGGCGAAGAGCAGGACGGCGGAAACGAGCAGTGCTTTCCTCATGGCAGCTTCACCTCCTTGTCGCGCGAGAAGGGCCAGCGGCGATTGAGATCGTCCACAAGGGCGTTGAGCTTCCTCAGGCTCGCGTCGACCTCGGCGCGCAGCACGTCGAGATCCTGCGAGGCCGATTTCGCGTTGCCGGCGATCTTCTGCGCGTCGGCGAGGATGAGGTCCACCTTCTTCAGGCTCTCGCGCGCGTCCGCGATGGCCGCCTTGAGCTGCGCGAGCGAAGCCTTCGCCTCGTCCGCGACGCCGCCCTCGCCCAGCAGCTTCGCGTCCGCCTTCTGCACCGCGCCGTCCAGGCGGGTCGAGAGCTTCTCGAGCGAGGCGAGGAGCGCGTTCGCGCGGTCGATGGCCAGGATCACCTTCGCGGCCTCCGCGTCGCCGCCGAGCGCGACGCCGAGCGCGCCTTTCGGCCCGGAAAGCCTCGCGGTGAGGGAACGCACGTTCGCGAGGCTCGTGTCGAGGTTGCCGTCCTCCGCGGTGATGCGCTCGAGGTTGGCGAGCAGGCGCTTGAGCGAAGCCACGATGGCCGGCAGCTCCTCCGTGGCGTCGCCGCGAAGGACGGGCCGCACGGCGCCTTCGGGCAGGGGCTTGTCGTTCAGGTCGCCGGTGAAGGCGCGAAGGCGCGCGCCACCGACCAGGTTGCGCTCCAGCGTGAAGACGCTCGCGGCCCGCAGCCACTTCGCATCCTTGCGCGGCACTTCGATCTCGATGCGCGCCTTGCCGCCCTCGTCGAGCTCGATGCGCTGCACGCGGCCCACCGGAAAGCCGGCATAGGTGAGGTCCATGCCCACGCTCACGCCCGCGCCGTCCTCGGCCATGAGCACGAGGCGCTGCGTCTGCTCGAACGCGCCGCGGCCGTGCAGCGCGTAGAGCACGAACGCCACGATCACCAGCGCGGAGACCGCCAGCATCGCCAGGGCGCGGCGTTCGTCGGGGGCGGGGGCGGAGGGCTCGTCCATGGGCCTCAGGCGTAGGTGACCGCGACGGCGATGCCTTCGACGGTCGCGAGGACGACGAAGGCGCGCACGAGGGCGCGCGGCGCCGCGTCGGAAACGGCGCGCGCCGTGACGGGCGCGGAAAGGCTCGACCACGCCGGCAGGGCCGCCACCGCCACCGCGAACAGCACGCACTTGAGCGCGAGGCCCCCGAGGACCACCGGCGAGAACACGTTGCCGATGGCGCGCGCGAAGGCGTCCTGCCCCCAGGGCGAGAACCCGTACAGGCTGCCGTAGGCGGCCACGAGCGCCGTGGCGGCGGAGAGCGCCGCGAGGGCGAGGACGGCGAGCGCGATCCCGATGCCCCGGCCCAGCGTGGCGTCGCGGTCCGCGCTCCGGCCCGCCTGCCGCTCGAGAGCGAGGTCCGTCGCGAAGGGCGCGCCGGAACGCAGCAGCACGAACACGGCGACGAAGAGCGGGACGATCTCGAGCACGACCACGCGCGCGAAGAGTTCGGTCGCGTACTGCGAGAGGCCGAAGTCGCGGGCCGACCGGTCCACGACGCGGATCACGATCGCCGCGAGGACGACCGTGGCCGCGAGGAAGACGGGCGCGATGGCGACGGCCGCCTGCGAAACCTGTCGCGCCACGGCGACACGCAACGCAGGCGTCCATGTGGCGGGCAGCAGGGCGGCGGCGAACGCATCGGCGGCGAAGAGAAGCGCTTCGCGTAGGTGCAGGGTCGGCATGCGGCGATCATACCGCGCGTCCTTCGCGTGCTGGCGGCGCGCGAGATGGGAGCGCGCGGCGAATCCCCGATCGCCCCGCTCAGTTCGCCTTGATGCCCGCCTCGCGGATGAGCTTGCCGTAGCGCTCGTGCTCGGCGCGCACGAGGGCGCCGAGTTCCTGCGAGGTCGTCGGCGAGACGACGGCGCCCAGGCCCGCGAGCCGCTCCTTCACCTGCGGGTCCGCGAGGGCCTTGTGGATCTCCGCCCGGAGCCTGTCGACGACGGCCGTGGGCGTGCCCTTGGGCGCGATGAAGGCGTGCCACACCGACGCCTCGAAACCGGGAAACCCGGACTCGGCGATCGTGGGCGCGTCGGGCAGCGTCGCGACGCGCTCGGCGGAAAGGGCCGCCAGGACCCGCAGCTTGCCCGCCTTCACGTGCGGCAGGACCTCGACCGCGTTCACCGCGACGAGGGGAAGCTGCCCGCCGAGGACGTCGGCGATGGCGGGCGAGCCGCCCTTGTACGGGATGTGGGTGAGCTGGATGCCGGCCGAACGCGCGAAGAGCTCGATCGCCAGGTGCGGCGTGGAACCGCTCCCGGGCGAGCCGTAGTTCACGCTGCCGGGTTTCGCCTTCGAGGCGTCGATCATCTTGCGCAGAGTCGACAGCTCCGAGGACGCGTTGGCGGCGATCACCACCGGCAGCCTCGCGACGAGCGTGATGGGCACCACGTCCGTGTTGGGATCGAACGGCTGCTGCGTGTAGAGGAAGGGGTTCGCCGTGAGGCCGTTGGCCACCAGCATCACCGTGTAGCCGTCGGGCGGGCTGTCGATGAGCTGGCGGATGGCGATGTTGCTCGCCGCGCCGGGCTTGTTGTCGATGACCACCGGCTGCCCCAGGCCCGACGCCATTTTCTGGCCGACCGTGCGCGCGACGATGTCCATCGCGCCGCCGGGCGCGAAGCCGACGAGGATCTTCACCGCCTTGTTCGGATAGGCCTGGGCCTGCGCGGCGGGCGCGGCGCCGAAGGCGAGAAACGCGGCCGCGAGCGCGGCCAGGGTGCGGGTCATCGGTCGAATGCGGGCCATCATGTTCGTTTCTCCGGGTGGGGGTGCATCGCTCGCGGTTTCAGGCGGGCAGCTTCAGGCGGCTGAAGACCCGCCTCGCGTTGCCTTCGTAGATCTGGTGGCGGTCCGAGGCGGTGAGACCGGGCGCCGAATCGATGTAGCGCTTGGTGTCGTCGAAGTGGAAACCGGTCTGCGGGTCGATGCCGCGCACGGCGCCCACCATCTCGGAAGCGAAGAGAATATTGTCCACGGGGATCACCTTGAGCAGCAGGTCGATGCCCGGCTGGTGGTAGACGCAGGTGTCGAAGAACACGTTCTTCAGCAGGAGCTCGTCGAGCGGCGGGCGTTTCATGTCCTGCGCGAGGCCGCGGTAGCGCCCCCAGTGGTAGGGCACCGCCCCGCCGCCGTGCGGGATGATGAACTTGAGCGTCGGGAAATCCCGGAAGAGGTCCGAGGCGAGGAACTGCATGAAGGCCGTCGTGTCGCCGTTGAGGTAGTGCGCGCCGGTGGCGTGGAAGCACGGGTTGCAGCTCGCGCTCACGTGCACCATGGCCGGGACGTCGAGCTCCACCATCTTCTCGTAGAACGGGTACCACCAGCGGTCGGTGAGGGGCGGATCCTTCCAGTGGCCGCCGGAAGGGTCCGGGTTGAGGTTGCAGCCGATGAAGCCGAGCTCGAGCACGCAGCGCTCAAGCTCGGGAATGCAGTTCGCGGGCGGCACGCCGGGCGACTGCGGCAGCTGGCACACGGGCGCGAAGTTGCGCGGGTAGAGCGTGCACACGCGGTGGATCATGTCGTTGCACAGGCGCGTCCAGTCCTCGCTCGTCTGCGCCGTGCCGAGGTGATGCGACATCGCCATGGCCCGCGGCGAGAAGATCGTGAGGTCCGTCCCGCGCTCGCGCTGCAGGCGAAGCTGCGCGTTCTCGAGGCTTTCGCGCAGCTCGTCGTCGCCGATGGAAAGGTCCGTCGGCGCGGGCGGGGCCAGCCGGGAAGGCAGTGCCTCCACCTGCTTCGCGCGCCACCCCTCCAGCGCCCGGGGCGCCGTCGTGTAATGGCCGTGGCAGTCGATGATCATGGCGCCCCCCCCCCCCCGGGTCCCGAGGCCTTCCCCCCCCCCCCGCCCCCCCCGCCTCCCCCCCCTCCGCCCCCCCGGCCCGCCCCGACCCCCCCCCCCCCCCCCCCCCCCCGCGCGCCCCCCCCCCCCCCCGCTGCCCCCCCCACCTCTGGGCCCCTCGAGGCGCGCGGGACGATGCCCGGGGTCCACCCGGCCTCGACCGGGCCCCCGCCCCGCTTTCAAGGGCCATCGATCTCGAGGTTGTCGATGAGCCGCGTGCGGCCGATCCACGCGGCGCCGAGCACCACGAGGTCGCGATCGGCCGGTCCCGGCGGGACGAGCCGCGAGCGATTGCGCAACTCGACGTAGTCGACGCGCCACCCGGCGGCCGCCAGGCCCTCGCGGGCTTCCTCGCACAGGGCGTCGAAGTCGCGCCGCCCGGATGCGACGAGCTCCGCGATCCGGCGAAGGCTCCGGCCGAGCTGCACGGCCTGCGCGCGCTCCCCGGGGGCGAGATAGCCGTTGCGCGAACTCATCGCGAGGCCGTCGGGCTCGCGCTTCGTGGCGACGCCGACGATGGCGACCGGGTAGTTCATCTGGAGCACGAGCTCGCGGATCACGAAGAGCTGCTGGTAATCCTTGCGGCCGAAGACGGCGGCGTGCGGCGCGACGATGTTGAAGAGCTTGGCCACCACCGTCACCACGCCCTGGAAGTGGCCCGGACGGAAGTCGCCGCAGAGCTGCGCGGCCGCGAGGGGCGGCGAGAGCGTGATCTCCTGCGCCGCGGGATAGAGCTCGCGCTCGTCCGGCGCGAAGACGACGTGGCAGCCCGCGGCGGCGAGCTTGCGGCAATCCTCCTCGAGCGTGCGCGGGTAGCGGTCGAAGTCGCCGCCGGGCTCGAACTGCAGGCGGTTCACGAAGATGGAGGCGACGAGGCAGGTGCCGTGCCGTTTCGCCTCCTCGACGAGGGCGATGTGGCCGGCGTGCAGGTTGCCCATCGTGGGGACGAAGGCGATGGAGAGCTCTTTCGCGAGCCGGGTTCTCAGTTCGGAAACGGTGTGGATGATGTCCACGGGAATTTGTCTGTGAGGGGGCGGTGGGGAGTTATTCGATCAGAAATTCCTGACAGCGGAGAGGAGAGGCTGGAACCGCAGATGAACGCAGATGAACGCAGATGGCTTTCGAACTTTTCGGGTCCTTCACCATTGCGCGCACTTGGACGGCGCCGGCATGGATCGATGCGTCTCGAATCATCACAAGCCATCTGCGTTCATCTGCGTTCATCTGCGGTTCCAAGGTCTTTAAATCCGCATCACACTCAGAAGCAATGCTCCGGACCCGGGAAAGTCTTCGCCTTCACTTCCTTCACGTAAGCCTCGATCGCGGCCTTCACGGAAGGCTGCCCCGCCATGAAGTTCTTCACGAACCGCGCCTTGCGCCCCGGGAAGATGTCGAGCATGTCGTAGACCACGAGCACCTGCCCGCCCACGTCCACGCCCGCCCCGATGCCGATGGTGGGCACCGTGAGCGCCTCGGTCACGCGTTTCGCCGCGGACGCCGGCATGGCCTCCATCAGCACCAGCGCGGCGCCGGCGGCCTCGAGCGCCTTCGCGTCGTCCACGAGACGGGAGGCCGCGTCGTCCGACTTGCCCTGCACCCGGTAGCCGCCCAGCGTGTTGACCGACTGCGGCGTGAGCCCGATGTGGGCGCACACGGGGATGCCGCGCGCCACGAGGAACCTCGTGGTCTCCACCATCGTCGCGCCGCCTTCGAGCTTCACCATCTGCGCGCCGGCCGCCATGAGGCGCGCCGCGTTGCGGAAGGCCTGCGCAGGCGATTCCTGGAAACTGCCGAAGGGCATGTCCGCGAGGACGAACGCGTTCTGCGAGCCGCGCACGACGCAGCGCACGTGGTACTCGGTCTCGTCCATCGTGACGGGCAGCGTCGAATCGTGGCCCTGGATCACCATGCCCAGCGAATCGCCGATGAGGAGGATGTCGACGCCGGCCGCGTCGCTCGTCGCGGCGAAGCTCGCGTCGTAGCAGGTGAGCATCGCGAGCTTCTCGCCCGAGCGGGCGCGCTCCTGCAGCTTCGGTATCGTCACTCTCATGGCTTGGGTCCTAGGCCTTGTTGAAGAATTCGCGGCCGCCCCGGATGGTCTTCACCCGCTCCACGAGCAGGTCGAAGTGGTCCGGCACGTCCACGAAATTGAGGCGTTCGCTGTTCACGATGAGCAGCGCGCTCTCGTCGTAGTTGTAGAAGAAGCGCGTGTAGCTGTCCGAGAGGGCGCGCAGGTAATCCTCCGGTATCCCGGATTCCGAAGGCACGCCGCGGCGGCGCACCCGGTCGAGCAGCGTGTCGACCGAGGCCTGCAGGTAGATCACGAGGTCCGGCACGGGCGCCTGCGGCCGCACGTGCTCGTAGATGCGGTTGTAGAGGCCGAACTCGTTGTCGTCGAGCGTGAGGCGGGCGAAGAGCGGGTCCTTCTGGAGCGCGAAGTCGGACACCGTGGGCTTGCCGAAGAGATCCGGCTGGCGCAGGCCCTCGAGCTGCTGCACGCGCTGGAAGAGGAAGAAGAGCTGCGTCGCGAGCGCGTGGCGGCGCATGTCGCGGTAGAACTGCGGCAGGAAGGGGTTCGCCTCCGGCTGCTCGAGGAGCGTCGCCGCGCCCAGGCGCCGGGCGAGCAGCTTCGCGAGGCTGGTCTTGCCGCATCCGATGGGGCCCTCCACGACGATGTGGCGATGCTTCATGGGGTGTCCGGAAGCCTTTCGATCGCCTGCCCCGCGACGCGTTCCCGGTATCGCGAAGCCGCGCCCAGGCCCGGAATGATGGCATCGGGCCACACCTCCAGCAAAGGGGCCAGCACGAAGGCCCGCTCGTGGGCGCGGGGGTGCGGGAGGGTGAGCCCCTCCTCGTGGTGGGCCTCCTCCCCGTAGAGGACGATGTCGAGGTCCAGCGTGCGCGGACCGTTGGGGATGTCGCGCACCCGGCCGTGGGCGCGCTCGATGGCGAGCAGGCCGTCGAGGAGCTGGCGCGGCCGGAGGGTCGTCTCCACGAGGGCGCAGGCATTCACGAAGGCGGGCTGGTCCGCGTAGCCGACCGGCGCCGTCTCCCAGAGCGAGGAGCGCGCGAGCACGCGCGTGCCGGGCAGCCCGCCGATCTCCCCGAACGCGCGCCGCACCTGCGCCCGGGGATCCTGGAGGTTGCTGCCGAGCGCCACGACGGCCTGCACGGATGTCATTCGTCGCCTTCCGGCGCGGGGCCGGGCGCGCCGTCGTCTGCCGGGCGGCGCTTGCCGCGGCGGCGGCGCTTCTTCTTCGGGCCGTCGTCGGCGTGCAGCATGCGTTCGCGCTCGCCGCCTTCCACGTCCTGGAAGCGGGCCCACCATTCGGCGGCCTCGAGCGGGGCGTCGCCCGCCTGCGCGCGCAGCTCGAAGAAATCGAACGCGGCGCGGAACTTCGGGTGCTCCAGCAGGCGGAAGGGCCGCGTGCCGCCGCGCTGCAGGAAGCGCGGCTGGAGCAGCCACAGCTCCTTCATGGTGGCGTCGAACCGGCGCGGAATGGCGAGCGTGCCGCGCTGGGCGTCGAGGGCGTCGTGCATGGCCGCGTGCAGCGCGGGCGAGGGCGGCTGGCCTTTCTCCTCGTAGTGCTTCCAGCGGCGCTCGACGCGGCCCCACAGGAGCGCGGCCAGCAGGAACGCCGGCGAGACGGGGCGGTCGGCGCGAAGCCGCTCGTCCGTCGCCTTGAGGGCGGCCATCGCGAAGGGGCCGGTGTGCGGATCGTCGAGCGCGTCGTCGAGGAGCGGCAGCAGGCCGTGGTGCAGGTCGAGTTCGCGCAGGCGCTGCACGCACGCCACGGCGTTGCCCGAGAGCAGCAGCTTCAGGATCTCCTCGAAGAGCCGCGCCTGGGGCACGTTCTCGAGCAGGTGCTTCAACTCGCGGATCGGCGCGGCCGTCGCCGGGTCGATGGTGAGGCCGAGCTTGGCCGACAGGCGCGCGGCGCGGAGCATGCGCACCGGGTCCTCCCGATAGCGCGTGGCCGGGTCGCCGATCATGACGAGCTTCTTCGCCTCGAGATCCTTCAGGCCGTGCTGGAAGTCCCAGACCTCCTCCTTCACCGGGTCGTAGAAGAGCGCGTTCACCGTGAAGTCGCGGCGCACGGCGTCCTCGGCCTGCGTGCCGAACACGTTGTCCGAGAGGACGCGGCCGTGCTCGTCCTGCTTGTCCTTCTTCGGCGCGTCGTCGTCGACCTCCGGGTCCTTCACGGTGAAGTGGGCGCGGTACGTGGAGGTCTCGACCGTCTCCGCCCCCCACATCACGTGGACGATCTGGAAGCGACGGCCGATGATGCGCGAGCGGCGAAAGAGCGCGCGCACCTGGTCGGGGTGGGCGCTGGTGGCCACGTCGAAGTCCTTCGGGCGCATGCCGAGCAGCAGGTCGCGCACGGCGCCGCCCACGACGAAGGCCGTGTGGCCCGCGCGCTGCAGCTCCTCGCACGTCTTCCTCGCGCCGCGGCTGATGTGCTCCTTGCGGATGTGGTGGCGGTCCGGCCCCCAGACGACGGGCTTGTCGGGCGCCGACTTGCGCTTGCCGCGCCCGAAGACGCGATTGATGAAGTTGGTGATCATGCGCGCAGCCTCAGGATGGGCCAGCCGCGGTCGCGGGACTGGCGTTCGAGCGTGGGGTCGGGATCGACGGCGACGGGGTTGGTGACCTTCTCGAGGAGCGGCAGGTCGTTCAGGGAGTCGCTGTAGAACCAGCTCTCCTCGAAATCCCCCAGGCGGTGGCCCAGGCCCGCGAGCCATTCCTCGAGCCGGGTGATCTTGCCCTCGCGGAAGGAGGGCGTGCCCACCGCGCGTCCGGTGAGGCGGCCGTCGGGCCCCTCCTCCACGTCGCACGCGATGAGGTGGTCCACGCCCAGGTGCACGGCGATGGGCGCGGTGATGAAGCGGTTGGTGGCCGTGACGATGGCCCGCAGCGCGCCCTGGTGCGCCGCGAGCAGGGCCGGGGTCTTCGCGTGCACGATGGGACGGATCTTCGCCTGCATGAAGTCGCGGTGCCAGGCGTCGATCTCCTCGCGCGGGCGGCCGGCGATGGGGCGCAGCTGGAAGGCGAGGTATTCGTGGATGTCGAGGGTGCCCTGCTTGTAGTGGTGGTAGAACCAGTCGTTCTTTTTCTCGTACTCCTCGCGATCGAGGATGCCGCGCTCGATGAGGTATTGGGCCCAGCAGTAGTCGCTGTCGCCGTCGAGGAGGGTATTGTCGAGATCGAAAAGGGCCAGCTTCATCGGAGGGCCTGCGCCGGGGTGCCGGTCAGTTCGGGTTGGAGGGCCGCCTTGAGGAGCGGCACCGTGATCGGGCGCCCCGTTTCCACGGAGTGGCGGTCGAGCGCGTCGAGGGCGCGGATGAGCGAGGGCATGTCGCGCCGCGCGTGCGTGAGCAGGTACGAGGCCACCTCGTCCGAGAGGGCGAAGCCGCGGGCCCGGGCATGGGCGTGGAGGGCCTCGCGCTTTTCGTCGTCCGTAAGGGCGAGCAGGCGGTAGGTAAGGCCGGTGGCGAGGCGCGTGGCGAGGTCGCGACGAAGCGGGACGTCCTTGGGCGCCGCGCCGGCCGTGACGACGAGGAGCGCGTGCGCGCGCTCGTTGAAGGCGTTGAAGAGCGTCACCTGCCGGGATTCGGCCAGGCCCTCGACGTCGTCGATGACCAGGGTCCCGGCGGCATCGCCGTCGTACTCGGCACCGGTCACGAGGCGGGCACCGGGCCGGGCGGCCGCCAGGGCCCGCGCGAGGTGGCTGCGACCGGCGCCGGGCTCCCCCCACAGGTAGATCACGCGCTCGGCGAGCCCGTCCGTCGCCGCCGCGCGCACCGCGGCCAGCGCCTCGGCATTGCGGCCGGGAACGAAGTTCTCGAACGAGGGCGCGGGCGCCTGGGTGATGTCGAGGAGGAGTTGCCTCATGGGGGTCTCCACGGGCCTGCGCCGCGGCGGATCGTTCCGCCGCCCGGCTCGGCCCGGGCGCGCCCCGGCGCGGTTGGAGCCGCCGGAACGCCCTGCAGGATGAAATGTTAGCACGCGGGAGGGGGCCGGTCCCTGTGGCAGAATCGAAGGCATCCAGAGGAAGAACCATGGCCGTCGCCACCCCCATCCAGATCCGCTTCGAGCGCTTCGACGGCGCCCTCGGCATCGCCCCGGCGAAGCCCCCGCACCTCGTCGCGCCCGGGGAGAAGCCCGCCCTCGTCGCGCGCATCAAGGCGCGGCTGAAGGCGCTCGACGCGGTGCTCGTCGCGCACTACTACGTCCACCCGGACCTGCAGGACCTCGCCGAGGAAACCGGCGGCACGGTCTCCGACTCCCTCGAGATGGCGCGCTTCGGGCGCGACCATCCCGCGAAGACCATCGTCGTGGCCGGCGTGCGCTTCATGGGCGAGACCGCCAAGATCCTGAATCCCGAGAAGCGGGTCCTCATGCCCGATCTCGCGGCGGAGTGCTCGCTGGACCTCGCCTGCCCCGCCGAGGCGTTCTCGGCGTTCTGCGACGCGCACCCGGACCGCGTGGTGGTCGTCTACGCCAACACCAGCGCCGCGGTGAAGGCGCGCGCCGACTGGATGGTCACCTCCTCCATCGCCGAGAAGATCGTGGGCCACCTGCACGCGCAGGGGAAGAAGATCCTCTTCGCGCCGGACAAGCACCTGGGGGCGTACATCCGGAAGGTGACGGGCGCGGACATGCTGCTGTGGAACGCGGCCTGTGTCGTGCACGACGAGTTCAAGGCCCAGCAGCTCGAGGAGCTGAAGGCGAAGCACCCGGGCGCGAAGGTGCTGGTGCACCCGGAATCGCCCGCGGGCGTCATCGCCCTCGCCGACGCCGTGGGCTCCACCACCGGCATCATCCAGGCGGCCGTCCGCCTGGGCGCGAAGGAATACATCGTCGCGACCGACGGCGGCATCATCCACCAGATGAAGAAGAAGCTGCCGGGCGTCACCTTCATCGAGGCGCCCACGGCCGGCAAGGGCGCCACCTGCCAGAGCTGCGCGCACTGCCCGTGGATGGCGATGAACGGCCTGCACTCTCTCGCGGCCGTGCTGGACAACCCGGTGAAGGAAGTGACGGTCGATCCGGCGATCGGCCTTCGCGCGAAGAAGTCCATCGAGCGCATGCTCGAGTTCGCGAAGGCGAACCTGCCCGCGATGAAGGGCAGCGGGGACGCCTAGCGTCTCAGCGCGCGAAGCGGCTCGCGGCCGCGGACAGGAAGCGCAACTGCCTGTCGTAGTTGTCGCAATGCCCGCACGCGGCGAGGTGGCCCTTCAGGTCGCGCTCCTCGTCGTCCGTGAGCGCCCGCTCGAAGGCGAGGAGCAGCAGGCGGACGGCCTCGCGGCAGCGGAACTCCCGCTCAGCGCCCATCGGCAGTCTCCCCGGCGAACCAGTTCGCTTCCAGGCAGGTGCGCAGCGACATGCGCGCGCGGTGGACGATCACCCAGCAGTTGGCCTCGGTGATGTTCTCCGTCTCGCAGATGCGCTTCGTTTCCTCGCCGAGCACCTCGCGCTGGAAGAAGACCCGGCCGCCCGTGGCGGGCAGGCGGTCCAGGCAGCGCTCGAACACCTCCCAGAAGCGCTGCTGCTCGAGCGAGGCGTGGGGATCGGCCCACGCGGCAGGCGGCTCGCGCCATTCGCCGTTGGGGCCGAACGCCGCGTCGAGGAGCGACTCGAGGTCGCCCCCGGGCTCGTCGCTCGTGGCGGCGAATACCTCGCGCTCGCGCACCCGCTCGCGCTGCGCGTCGGCGATCTTGAAGCGCAGGATCGAGGTGAGCCAGGTGCGAAGGCTCGCGTCCCCCCGGAAGCCGGGCAACGCCTCGAGCGCGGCGAGCAGCGCCTCCTGCACGACCTCCTCGGAGAGCTCGCGGTCCCGCAACTTGGCGAGCGCGTAGCGCACGAGGTAGCCCCGGTGGCTCTCGATCTCGGCGTGGCGCGGGTCGCGGGTGGCATCGTTCGGCATGGCGCCGAGAGCTTACCACCGGCGGCCCGGCCGCGGCCGGGCGGCGAACGTCAGCCGGCCGAGATCATGTTGAAGGCCTTCAGGAATTCCTCGACCTGCTTCTTGTCGAGCTTGCCCATCTTCTTCGCGTCCATCTTGTCGAACATCTTCTCGACGTGCTTCATCACCTCGGCCTTGGAGACCATGCCGTCCTTGTCGGCGTCGCACATCTTCACGAAGGCGTCGGGATTGAGCGCGTCCGCATGGGCGGCCGGAAGAAAAAAGGCGGAGGAAGCGGCGAGCGAGGCGATGGCGAGCGTGCGGGCGATGCGGTTCATGGCGAATCTCCTTGGGTGTCGATGGGTGGGAATCGGGTGCTTGCGGGGGGTCTGTCGCCGCCGCCCGGCCGTCCTTACAGCGGCGCCCCCGGGGGCGATGCGGTAGAATTTCGTCCTGAGAAATCCTGCGGACCGCCCCCGTGACCACCACCCCGACCCCACTCACCTACCGCGACGCCGGCGTCGACATCGACGCGGGCGACGAGCTCGTCGAGCGCATCAAGCCCTACGCGAAGCGCACGATGCGTCCCGAGGTGATCAGCAGCATCGGGGGCTTCGGCGCGCTGGTGGAGGTGTCGAAGAAATACGCGAACCCCGTCATGGTCTCGGGCACCGACGGCGTGGGCACCAAGCTCAAGCTCGCCTTCCGGATGAAGAAGCACGACACCATCGGCATCGACCTGGTGGCGATGAGCGTGAACGACATCCTCGTCACCGGGGCCGAGCCCGTGTTCTTCCTGGATTACTTCGCGTGCGGCAAGCTGCACGTGGACATCGCGGCGGACGTCGTGAAGGGCGTCGCGCTGGGCTGCGAGCAGGCGGGCTGCGCCCTCATCGGCGGCGAGACGGCCGAGATGCCGGGCATGTACGACCCCAACGAATACGACCTCGCGGGCTTCGCCGTGGGCCTCGTCGAGAAGGACCGCATCATCGACGGCAAGTCCATCGCCCCGGGCGACGCGGTGATCGGCCTCGCCTCGAGCGGCCCGCACTCGAACGGCTATTCCCTCGTGCGCAAGATCCTCGCCGTGTCGGAGGCCTCGCTCGACGAGCCCTTCGACGGCCGCACCCTGGGCGAGGCGCTCCTCGAGCCCACGCGCATCTACGTGAAGCCCGTGCTGGCGGTGATGGAGAAGATCGCCGTGAAGGGCGTCGCGCACATCACGGGGGGCGGCCTCGTGGAGAACGTGCCGCGCGTGCTGCCCGAATCCTGCGCCGCGCGCCTCGAGAAGTCGCGCTGGGTGCGCCCGGCCGTCTTCGACTGGCTGCAGGCGAAGGGCAACGTGCCGGAAGCCGAGATGCACCGCACCTTCAACTGCGGCATCGGCATGGTGCTCGTGGTGTCGGCCCTCGACGCCGCCGCCGCCGTCGCGATGCTCGCCTCGCAGGGCGTGCAGGCCGCGCAGGTCGGCTCGATCGTGGCGCGCGCGAGCGTCGACGCGCCCACCGTCGTCGTCTAGCCCGCGGCGCGAACCGGCGCCGCCCTTTCCCATGACCACCGCCGTCATCCTCATCTCCGGGCGCGGCAGCAACATGCGCGCCCTCGTCGAGTCGAAGCCCGGCATCGACTTCGCCGGCGTCGTCTCGAACCGTCCCGATGCCGCCGGGCTCGCGTGGGCCGCGCAGCAGGGCCTCGAGACGCGCGCGCTCGACCACAAGGCCTACCCTTCGCGCGAGGCCTTCGACGCGGCGCTCGCCGGGGCGATCGACTCGTTCCGGCCGGACTACGTCTTCCTCGCCGGCTTCATGCGCATCCTCACGGAAGGCTTCATCCGCCGCTATCCGCGCCGGATCGTGAACATCCACCCGTCGCTGCTGCCGTCCTTCACCGGATTGCACACCCACCGGCGCGCGATCGAGGCCGGCGTGAAGCTCCACGGCGCGACGGTGCATTTCGTCACGCCCGCGCTCGACCACGGCCCGATCGTCGCCCAGGCCGCCGTCCCGGTGCTCGCGGACGACACGGAGGACTCGCTCGCCGCGCGCGTGCTGGTGCAGGAACACCGCCTCTACCCGCAGGTGGCTCGGTGGATCGCCGAGGGCCGGGTGGCATTCCTCTCCGACGATGTCGTCCGGGTGGAGCGTTCGGGCGTTGAAGGGGACTGGATCCTCTCGCCCCGGGACAAGCCATGAGATTCGCGTTCGCCTCGCTCGCCGTCGCGCTCGCGCTGCCGGCGGCCGCCCTGCCCAGCCACGTGGAAGCCGAATACCGCATCACGTCGGGTGGCATGGTCGTGGCCCGGGTGAGGGAGACCTTCATCCGGGCGGGCGACACCTACCGCATCGAAAGCGTCACCCGGTCGGAAGGGCCGCTCAAGCTCCTCCTGGACGACACCGTGACGCTCCAGAGCGAGGGGCGCGTCGGCCCGGCGGGCCTCGTGCCGCTGCGCTTCGAGCAGCGCCGCGCGCGCGACGCGAGCCGCGACATCCACGCCACGTTCGACTGGCCCGCCTCCCGCCTGCGCTCGGAATACCGGGGCGAGGAGCGCACCGAAAGCCTGCCGGCAGGCACCCAGGACCGCCTGTCCGTCATGTACCAGTTCATGAACCTCGCGACGCTCGCGAACGAAGTGAGCGTCCCCATGTCCAACGGGCGCAAGGTGGAGCACTACCGCTACCGCAAGGTCGACGAGCCCCGGCTCGCCACGCCGGCGGGCGACTTCGCCACCGTCCACTTCGAGCGCGTGCCGGAAGCGCCGGACGATTCGCAGGCGCAGCTCTGGCTCGCGAAGGACCGCTACAACCTCCCCGTTCGCGTCGTCTTCATGGACGCCCGGGGCCTCAGGCTCGACCAGCAACTCGTGAGCCTCGTCACCCGCTAGCCATGCCCGCCCTGCCCGCCGCCCATCGCCCCGCCGCCTTCGCGCTCGCCGCCTCGGCCGTGCTGCATGGCGCGCTGCTGGTGGGCTACGGCGCCGGGTTCGAGGGCGATGGCGAGCCGGAGCTCGCGCCCATCGCCTATTCGGCCACGCTCGAGCCGGCAGCGCCGGCTGCCGAAGTCGCCGTGGCGCCGGCCCCGAAGGCCGTGCCGAGGCCGCGCCCCCGCGCGAAGCCGAAGAACGAAATCCGTCCCGAGGAAACCGTGGCCCTGCTTCCGGACGCGCTGCCGGCACCGGCCGAGCCGCTTTCGCAGGAACTTGCGCCGGCCGAGGCGCCTCCGAGATGCCTCCCGCGACGCCCCCCGAGCCGCCCCCCGAGCCGCCCGCGCCCGAGGTCGTCGCGCTGGCCCAGCCGTCCGTGCCGGTGGCGACGGAGCCCGCCTTCCGCGCCGATTCGCTGCCGTCGCGCCTCACCATCAGCTACGCGCTCACGTCCTCGCTCGTCGAAGGCCAGGCGGAATACACCTGGACGCGCGACGGCGACCGCTACGAGATCAGCGGCACGGCCGAGGCGAGCGGCTTCTTCACGCTGTTCCTCGAGGGCCGCATCACGCAGGAATCGAGCGGCACGGTGACGCCCTCCGGGCTGCGCCCCGACCGCTTCACGGAACGCCGCGGCGACACGCCCGAGGAAGGCCTGGCGTTCGACTGGGACGCCCGCACGGTCGAGTTCCGCCGGGGCTTCGCCAGGCGCACGGGCGTGCTGGCCGACGCCACCGTGGACTGGCTCTCCATGATCTTCCAGCTGGCGCACCTGCCGCCCGCCCGCGACGGCACGCCGCTTCGCGTCTACACGCAACGGCGCCTGTACGAATACCGGCTGAACGTCGTGGGGCCGGAGGAACTCGACCTGCCCTTCGGCAAGGCGAAGACGCTGCACCTGCGCCATGAAGGTTCCCGGCCCGAAGAGGCCGTCGACGTGTGGCTCGGCGTCGACCAGCATTACCTGCCCGTCAAGCTGCGCTACCCGGTGGCTCGCGGCCGATTGATGGTCGAACAGACGGCCACTTCCGTCACGGGATCCTCGAAATGATCGGTTCACTCTCCCGCAACCAGCTGGACGCCATCCGCGGCGCCCTGGTCGCCGTGCTGCCCTCGCGAAGCCCGGCCGACGTGGTGCTCAAGTTCTACTTTCGCGACCATCGGCAGCTCGGCGCGCGCGATCGCGCCCTGGTGGCGGACACCGTCTACACCGTGCTGCGCCATCGCCGCGTGCTGGAGGCCGTGACGCCCTCGGCTTCGCCCCGCGAGCTCGCCCTCGCCTCGCTGGTGAGGTTCCAGGGGTACGGCGTGGGGCCCCTCGAGCCGGTACTCAAGGCCGAGGAGCACACCTGGCTCGTCGCGCTGAAGGCTCGCGATCTCGACCAGCTGCCCTTCGCCGTGCGCGCGGACCTGCCGGACTGGGTCGTGGAGCGCCTTCGCACCCGCTTCGCCGATTCCGAGATCCTCGCCCTGGCGCGCAGCCTCGCGAGCCCCGCCCCGCTCGACCTGCGCGTGAACACGCTGCAGGCCCCGCGCGATGCCGTGCTGCAGCGGCTCGAGGCGGACGGCATCGAGGCGACCGCCACGCGCTATTCGCCCCTCGGCGTGCGCCTCAAGGAGAAGATCGCCCTCAACCGGCACCCGATGTTCCTCGCCGGCGCCGTCGAGGTGCAGGACGAGGGCAGCCAGCTCCTGGGCCTGCTCGTCGAGCCGAGGCGCACGGACATGGTCGTCGATTTCTGCGCCGGCGCCGGCGGCAAGACGCTGCAGCTGGGCGCCGCGATGAACTCCCAGGGCCGGCTCTACGCCTTCGACGTGTCGGACAAGCGCCTCGCCAATCTCACGCCGCGCCTTCGCCGTTCCGGCCTGTCCAACGTGCACCCCCAGCGCATCGAGGGCGAGAACGACGCCAAGGTGAAGCGCCTTCGCGGCAAGATCGACCGCGTGCTGGTCGACGCGCCGTGCACGGGCCTGGGGACGCTTCGCCGCAACCCGGACCTGAAGAGCCGCCAGAGCGAGCAGAGCCTCGCGGAACTCAACGCCAAGCAGTACGCCATCCTCGAGGCGGGCGCCTCGCTCCTCAAGCCGGGCGGTCGCCTCGTCTACGGCACCTGCAGCCTGCTCGCGGAAGAGAACGAGTCCATCGTCGAGCGATTCCTCGCCGCGCACCCGGATTTCGCGCTCGTTCCCGCGGGCGAGGTGCTCGCGCGGCAGGGCATCGCGATCCCGGGCTGCGAACGCTACCTGGCGCTCTCGCCCGTGAAGCACGACACCGACGGGTTCTTCGCGGCCGTCCTCCAGCGCGCGGCGTGAGGGCGGCGCTTCTCGTCCTCGCGTTCGCGGGCGCCGCGCACGCCGCATCGCCTTCGCCCGCGCCCTCGGCGGAGCGCGCCGCCCCCAACGCCCGCGTCGAGTCGTACTTCACGCCCGGCGACCCAGTCGATCGCGTGGTGGCCTCGCGCATCGACTCGGCCCGGCGCACCGTCCACGTCGCCGCGTACCTGTTCACCAATCGCCGCATCGCCGCGGCACTCGTCCGCGCCGCGAAGCGCGGGGTCGCGGTGGAACTCGTCGCCGACGCCTCCCAGTTCGCCTCCGGCGGCCTGCCGCGCCTTCGCGACCTGGATCGTGCCGGCGCGCGCATCTGGCTGCGCGAGGGGCTCGCCGCCTTCCACCACAAGGTGGTTCTCGTGGATGCCGCCTCGCCCTCGGCGGTCGTGATGACCGGCAGCTTCAACTTCACCCACGCCGCGCAGGATCGCAACGCCGAGAACCTCGTCGTCATCGAGAGCCGACCGGTGGCCGCGCGGTTCCTCGCGGATTTCGAGCGGCATCGGGCCGCATCGTCGCGGTTACAATGAGCGCCGCATGAGCCCCCTCGAAAAAACCCTCGAAGCCGTCGCCACCCAGCTCTCCGGCACCGCCACGCTCGTCCAGGCCGGCGTGATCCTGGGCGGCCTCTCCCTGGGTTGGTTCGTCGGCAACGCACTGCGTAGGCGCGTGGCCGACCGCGGGGTGTGGGCCTTCGGCGAGGGCGGCTTCGACCGCGTCGCCAATCCCCTGGTGGCCCTGGCCGCCATGTGGGCCGCGCGGCTCGTCGTGCGCAAGTCGCACGCGACGCACTTCATCGACGTCGCCATCGGCCTCGTCGCCGCCTTCGCGATCATCCGCTTCGCGGTGTACGTGCTGCGCCACGTGCTGCCGCAGGGGTCTTTCCGGCGCGGCTCCGAGCGCACGATCGCCATCGCCATCTGGGTCGGCTTCGCGCTGCACTTCACGGGCCTGCTGCCGGAGGTGTGGGAGGCCCTCGATTCCGTCGGCTTCACGGCCGGCAAGCAGCGCATCTCCCTGCTGCTCGTGCTGCAGGGCCTCGTCTCCGTGGCCGTGACGCTCGCCATCACCATGTGGCTCGCGAGCCTCGTCGAAGGCCGCCTGCTCGCCGCGGATTCGATGGAGCTCTCCACGCGCGTCGTCATCGCCAAGGTGGTGCGCGCCCTCGCGTTCTTCCTCGCGATCCTCGTGGCGCTGCCCATCGTCGGCATCGACATCACCGCGCTGTCGGTCTTCAGCGGCGCCCTCGGCGTGGGCGTGGGCCTGGGGCTGCAGAAGATCGCGAGCAACTACGTGAGCGGCTTCATCATCCTGCTCGACCGCTCGATCCGCATCGGCGACTTCGTCGCGGTCGACAACCGGCAGGGCGTCGTGAAGGCGATCGAGTCGCGCTACACCGTCATCCGCAGCCTGGACGGGACCGAGTCCATCCTCCCGAACGAGACGCTCATCACCCAGAGCGTCACCAACCACTCGTTCACCGACCCGAAGGTGCTCATCAAGGTGAAGGTGAGCGTGGGGTACGACTCGGGCATCGACCGCGTCTTCGCGATCCTCACCGATTGCGCCAAGGCGCAGGATCGGGTCCTGGCCGAGCCGCCCCCGGGCGCGTGGATCGCCGCCCTGGGCGACAACGGCATCGATGTCGAGCTCGGCTTCTGGATCGCCGACCCGGACCAGGGGCAGGCGGCCCTGCGAGGCGCGGTGCTTCGGGGGGCTTTGGAAGCGTTCCGGGCCGAGGGGATCGAAATCCCCTTCCCGAAGCGCGACGTCACGGTCGTGGCGGGTTCCTGCCCCCCTGAAAGCCTTTGATTCAAAAGGGTTTTGACTTCCGCCAACCGGCTACGGGGGCAAGTGCGGTAAAATCGGCCCTCCTACAAACCACGACGGTGCCCTCCCAACGGGAGCGGGACCGCACGAGGGCGCCCCACACATGTTCCAAGGCCTGCTGAACCTCCCCTGGTGGGGCGACCTGCTCGCGCTCCTCGTCCTGGTGCAGATCACCATCGCGGGGGTCACGCTCTACCTGCACCGCTGCCAGGCGCACCGGGCGCTGGACCTGCACCCGATCGTGAGCCACTTCTTCCGGCTCTGGCTGTGGCTCACCACGGGCATGGTCACGAAGGAATGGGCGGCCATCCACCGCAAGCACCACGCCAAGTGCGAGACGGTCGACGACCCGCACAGCCCGCAGGTGCTCGGGATCAACCGCGTGCTCTTCACGGGCGTCACGCTCTACGTGAAGGAATCGCACGTCCCCGAGACGATGTCGCGCTACGGGCACGGCACGCCGGACGACTGGCTCGAGCGCAACCTCTACACGCCCTGGCACAAGCTGGGCGTCGTGGTGATGGCTTCGGTCGACGTCGCCCTCTTCGGCCTGGTGCCGGGCCTGCTGATTTTCGGCATCCAGATGGCGTGGATTCCCTTCTGGGCCGCCGGCGTCATCAACGGCATCGGCCACTTCTGGGGCTACCGCAAGTTCCAGACCGAGGACGCGAGCACCAACATCGTCCCCATCGCCGCGTGGATCGGCGGCGAGGAACTGCACAACAACCACCACGCCTTCCCCACCTCCGCCAAGTTCTCGGTGCAGTGGTACGAGTTCGACCTGGGCTGGTTCTACATCCGCACGCTCTCGCTGCTCGGGCTCGCCCGCGCCAAGAAACTGCCTCCGCGCGTGCGCCTGGACCCGACCAAGTCGGTCGTGGACGCCCAGACGCTCGAGGCCGTGGCGACCAACCGCTACGAGGTCCTCGCCAAGTACGCCAAGTCGATGAAGCTCGCGTGGAACGAGGAGGTGGCGAAGCTTCGCGAGAAGCAGATCTTCGCCGACGGCGCCGCCGCCCGCCGCCTGCGCCGCTCGATCACCAAGGGCCTCGCGCCTTCGGCCGAGGCTGAGCGCGAAGCCGTCGAACGGGCGCTCGCGACGAGCCCGCGCCTCGCGACGCTCTACCGCATGCGCGAGGAGCTCCAGCGCACGTGGGAGCGCTCGACGCTCTCCACGGACCAGCTCGTGCAGCAACTGCGCGACTGGTGCGATCGCGCCGAGGCCAGCGGCATCGAGGCCCTGGCCGAATTCTCGCGGCGACTGCGCCGCTACGCCGCCGCCTGAGCGTGCCCGCCCCCGGGCCGTCCGCGCCGCCGGGCACGGCCCTCGTGTTCGGGGCGAGCGGCTACATCGGAAGCCACCTGGTTCCCGCGCTCGCCGCGCGGGGCTGGCGCGTGCGCGCCACGGCCCGCCACCGCAAGGTGCTCGAGGCGAAGCCGTGGAACGGCGTCGAGCTCGCCGAGGCGGATGCGCTCGATCCGGTTTCGCTCCCCGCCGTTCTCGCGGGCATCGACGTCGCCTACTACCTCGTCCATTCGATGGCGGCGGGCAAGAACTTCGGCGCGCTCGACCTCGAGGCCGCAGACCACTTCGGCAGGGCCGCGGCCGCGGCGGGCGTGAAGCGCATCGTCTATCTCGGCGGCCTCGTCCCGGAAGACGCGACCTCCGAGCACCTCATCTCCCGCCGAGACACGGGCGCGCGCCTGCGGCAGCATCCGGTACCGGTCACGGAAATCCGCGCCGGCATCATCGTCGGCCCGGGCTCGGCGGCTTTCGAGGTGATGCGCGACCTCGTGCTTCACCTGCCCGTCATGGTGACGCCCAAGTGGGTGCAGGCGAAGAGCCCGCCCATCGCCCTGGACAACCTGCTGCACTACCTGGCCGAGGCGTCGCTGCATCCCGAGATGGTTGGCGGCATCTACGATTGCGCGGGCCCGGAGACGCTCGACTACCGCACGATGATGTGCGCGATCGCGCGCATCATGGGACGGCGCGAACCGTGGATCCTGCCCGTGCCCGTGCTCACCCCGGAGCTCTCGGCCTATTGGCTGCGGTTCGTGACCTCGGTGCCCACCAATGTCGCGCGCGCGCTGATCGGCGGGCTCAAGCACGACTTCGGCGCGAACGACGAGCCCATCCGGCGCCTCATCCCCCAGGCGCTCCTGGGCTTCGACGACGCGGTGAAGGCCGCGCTGGAAGCCGAGGCCCGCCACACCGTGGTGGCGCGCTGGACCGAGGGCGCCTTCGTTTTCCGCGAATACCGCGCCGACTACGGGTACTACGCCAAGCAGGCCGGCGGCGAGTTCCGCACGCGCGCGACGGCGGAGTCCCTGTGGCGCGTCGTGCGCGCCATCGGCGGCGAAAACCGCTACTACGCGTACAACTTCCTCTGGTGGATGCGCGAGGTGATCGACTGGATGGTGGGCGGCAACGGCCTCAACTACGGCCGCCGCGATCCGGACGACGTGCGCGTGGGGGACGTGATCGACTCCTGGCGCGTGATGGGCGTGGAGCCCGCGCGCAGGCTCACGCTCGTCTTCGGCATGAAGGCGCCGGGCGCCGGCGTGCTCGAGTTCGAGATCGAGGAGACGGGGCCGGACGAAAGGCGCATCGCCATCACGGCCTATTGGCATCCCGCCGGCATCTGGGGGCTCGCCTACTGGTGGGCGATGTTTCCGGCGCACCTGTTCCTGTTCGCCGGGTTCACGAAGGCGATCGCGCAGCGCGCACTCGATTACGACGCGAAGCCGCGGGACTGAAAGCAAAAAGCCCCGCCGGGGCGGGGCTTCTGCGGGCCGGCCGGGTGCCGGAAGCTACTTGAGCTTCGTTTCCTTGTAGGCGACGTGCTTCCGGGCGACCGGGTCGTATTTCATCATCTCCAGCTTTTCCGGCTTGGTCTTCTTGTTCTTGGTGGTCGTGTAGAAATGGCCGGTGCCGGCGGACGACTCGAGCTTGATCTTTTCGCGCATGGCCGTTCCTAGATCTTGATGCCGCGGGCGCGCATGTCGGCAAGCACGGTGTCGATCCCGTTCTTGTCGATGAGGCGAAGGCCGGCATTGGTGAGGCGCATCGAGACGTAGCGGTTCTCGCTCTCGACCCAGAACTTGCGATACTGCAGGTTGGGCAGGTAGCGGCGCTTCGTCTTGTTGTTGGCGTGGGACACGTGGTTGCCCACGATGGGGCCCTTGCCCGTGACCTGGCAGACTCGAGACATTGTTCTCTCCATGGCCCGCCGACGAAAAGCCGTGGCGGAAAGCCAAACAGTATAGCCGAGCCCGGGCCTGCCGATCAACCTGATTCCGTTGGGCTTTTTGCCCTAGAGGAGCCCGCGCTCCGCGAAGGAGAGCCCCGCGCCCGGCGCGACGATGAAGTGGTCGAGCACCTTCACGTCGACCAAGGCCAGCGATTCGGCCAGGGCGCGCGTAAGTGCTTGATCCTGAATGGAGGGTTCCGCAACCCCCGACGGATGGTTGTGCGCCAGGATCACGCCGGCGGCATTGTGGGCAAGCGCTCGCTTGACGACCTCCCGCGGGTAGACGCTCGTCTGGGTGAGCGTGCCGCGGAAGAGCTCCTCGGCGGCGATGACCCGGTTCTGCGCATCGAGGAAGACCACCCAGAAGACCTCGTGCCCGAGGTGCTGGAGGCGAAGCCGCAGGTAGGAGCGGACGGCCGAAGGGGAGGCGAGGCTGTCCCGGGCCTGCATCTGCTCGGCCAGCACCCGCCGGGCCACTTCCCGCGCGGCGACGAACCTGGCCGCCTTCGCCTCGCCCACGCCCGGCACGCGGGCGACATCGCCCGACGGGGCTTCCAGGAGGCCGGACAGGCGCCCGAACCGCTCGAGCAGGGCTCGCGAAAGATCGACCGCAGCATGCCCGGCGCGCCCGTTGTCGAGGAGGACCGCGACGAGTTCCGCGTCCGAAAGGGCGGCGGGACCGCGCGCCGCGAGCCTTTCGCGCGCGGGCGTTCGGGGGCCGGCCCGGAAACCGGGGCCATGGGAAATTCCCTCTCCATTAGAATGGCTGGATGGAAGAAACCGCGAAGCGCCGCATCCTGCTGGGGGTCACCGGGGGCATTGCCGCCTACAAGGTGGCCGAGCTCGCGCGGGCGCTACAGAAGAACAACGTCGAAGTGCGCGTCGCGATGACAGAAGCCGCCACGCATTTCGTCGGCCCCGCGACGTTCCAGGCGCTGACCGGCCGCCCCGTCGCGCTCGATGAGTGGGATGCGGGCGTGCCGAACGCCATGCCCCACATCGAGCTCTCGCGCGAAGCGGACGCGATCGTGATCGCCCCCGCCAGCGCCGACTTCCTCGCGAAGCTCGCCCACGGTCTCGCGGACGACCTGCTTTCCACGACGTGCCTCGCCCGCAACTGCCCGCTGATCGTCGCTCCGGCCATGAACCGCGAGATGTGGGACAACCCGGCCACGCAGCGAAACGTGGAGCGCCTGCGCGCCGACGGCATCGCGATCCTCGGACCCGCCGCGGGCGACCAGGCCTGCGGCGAGACGGGCATGGGCCGCATGCTCGAGCCGGAGGATTTGCTCGCGTCGATCCTCGCGCGCTTCGCGCCACGCCGCCTCGCGGGAAAGAAGGTGGTGGTCACCGCCGGCCCCACGTTCGAGGCGATCGACACGGTGCGCGGCATCACCAACCGCAGCTCGGGCAAGATGGGCTATGCGCTCGCGGCCGAAGCCCTGGCCGAAGGCGCGTCGGTGACGCTCGTGTCGGGTCCCACCGCCCTCGCACCGCCGACGGGCGTCGCTTTCGTCCCGGTGACGAGCGCCGCCGAGATGCTCGCCGCGGTCGAGGCGGCGATCGGCGACGCGGATGTCTTCCTGTCGGTCGCGGCCGTGGCGGATTACACGCCCGTCCGTCCTTCGGCGAGGAAGATCAAGAAGAGCGACGAGGCCCTGCGCATCGACCTCGAGCCCACCGTCGACATCCTCGCGCGCGTGGCCGCCCGGGCGGGGGCGCCCTTTTGCGTCGGGTTCGCGGCCGAAAGCGAGAACCTCGCCGAGTACGCGCAATCCAAGCGCAAGCGCAAGGGCATCCCGATGATCGTGGCGAACCTCGTGCAACAGGCCATCGGCCGCGACGACAACGAGGTGGTGATCCACGACGCGTCCGGCGCCCACCCGCTGCCGCGCGCGGCCAAGGCGCAGGTCGCCGCCGCCATCCTTTCGCACGCCCTCGGGCTCATGGCGTCGCGTCCGCCGCGCGCCGCCGGCCGTCCGCTCCAGCAGGTTTCCTGAACCGCCCCCGCCCAAGAGCGAACGCGACGAACGCTCGCCCCTCCCCGTCATGAAGACTCTCGACGTCAAGATCCTCGACGAGCGCATCCGCGCAAACCTCCCCGCCTACGCCACGGGCGGCTCCGCCGGCCTCGACCTGCGAGCGTGCCTCGAATCGCCGCTCACGCTCGCGCCCGGGGACACGTTCCTCGTGCCGACGGGCCTCGCCATCCACATCGGCGATCCGGGTCACGCCGCGATGATCATTCCGCGCTCGGGCCTGGGACACAAGCACGGCATCGTGCTCGGCAACCTCGTCGGCCTCATCGACTCGGACTACCAGGGACAGCTGTTCGTCTCGTGCTGGAACCGCGGCAAGGAGCCCTTCGTGGTGAACCCGCTCGAGCGCATCGCCCAGCTCGTGGTGGTGCCCGTGCTCCAGGTCGAGCTCAACGTCGTGGCGTCGTTCGACGAAAGCGACCGCGGCAGCGGCGGCTTCGGCTCGACGGGAAAGCACTAGCCATGCAGGGCATCGTCCTTTTCGCCCACGGCGCCCGCGACCCCGAATGGGCGCAGCCGTTCGAGGCCATGCGCGCGCGACTGCAGGCACGCCGTCCCGAGTTCCCCGTGGAACTCGCCTTCCTGGAGCGCATGGAGCCCACGCTGGAGGCCGCCGTGGACTCGCTCGCCGTCCGGGGCGTCGCGGCCATCACGGTGTTTCCGATCTTCATGGCGCAGGGCGGCCATCTCAAGCACGACCTGCCCCAGATGATCGAGGCGATTCGCGCGAGGCATCCGCGCGTCCCCATCGCCCTGGCGAGCGCCGTGGGCGAAGTGCCCGAAATCGTCGAGGCGATCGCCGACTGGGTCCTGCGCAGCGTCGACTAGCGCTTCGCGCAGATCGACAGGCCGTCGTTCCAGCCCATGCGGTACTGGGCATCGGCCGCGAAGCGTTTCTCGTCCTTGTGCGCGTACGCGGATTTCTTCGCGCTTTCGCAGCCGTCGATGTAGCCGTCACGGACCGCCGGCGGGTAGCCGGCGAGGTTGTACTGCGGCCTGGGGGCGCGGGTGCGGCGCTCCTGGGCCTGCGAGGGCGTTTCCTCGACGGGCTTGGGGGGCGTGCTCGCGCACGCGGCCGCGAGAAGGGCGATGAAAGGGGAGAGTCGGCGCATCGAGGTCCTCATGCGTTATCCTTCGTGCGCCATTCCTGTGGAGATCCCGTTCTTGGACGCCATTCTATCCGCGCGGTTCCCGCGCGTGCGCGCCGCCGTCGCCGCCTTCGCCCTCGCGCTCGCCCTGCCGGCGGCCGCGCAGAACACCGCGCCCGCGAAGCCCCTTCCGGTCGCCTCGGTCAAGGTGGCGGGCCACGCGCTCAAGGTCGAGGTGGTCTCGACTCCCGAGCAACGCTCGCGCGGCCTCATGTTCCGCGAAAAAATGGGGCGCAACGACGGCATGCTCTTCATCTTCGACGAGCCCGGCTACCACGCCATGTGGATGATGAACACGCTCATCCCGCTTTCCGTCGCGTTCCTGGATGGCGAGGGGCGCATCCTGAACGTCGAGGACATGCAGCCCAAGACGCTCGAATCCCACGCGGCCCAGGGCCCGGCGCGCTACGCGATCGAGACGAACATCGGCTGGTTCGCGGAGCGCAGGATCAAGGCGGGCGACAAGGTCACGGGGCTGCCGAAGCCCTGAGACGGAATTTTCCGTCGGCGCTCGCTGTTCATCCTTTCGTCGGCGCGCGAAAGCCGCCGCGCAATTCCGTCCCCTTCGAGAGGAAATACATTCGATGAATCGCACGCCTTCCAGGATCGTCCTTGCCGTCGCCACCTGCGCGACACTCGTCACCGGCGCCGCCCAGGCCCAGTTGAAGCCCGAAGACGAAATCCGCTACCGCCAGTCCGTCATGAACGTGATGGGCCGTGCCATGGGCCCGATGGGCGCGATGGCGCAGGGAAAGGCACCCTTCAACGCCGCCCTCGCCCAGAAGAACGCCGGGCTGGTCGACTCGCTGATCGCGTTGCCGTTCAGTTCCTATGGCCCGGGCACGGACAAGGGTGCGCCGACGAAGGCCGACCCGAAGATCTGGAGCGATGCGCCCGGGTTCAAGCAGGCGTCCGAAGTCGCCCAGAAGGCCGCCGCGCAGCTGCTGGCGGCGTCGAAGGCGGGCGACGAGGCCAAGTTCAAGGCGGCCTTCGGCGAAATCGGCAAGGCCTGCAAGTCGTGCCACGACAACTTCCGCACGAAGGAATTCCGCAACTAGGACTCGCCGGTAGCGATGGGAGAGGGCTGCCCTAGGGCGGCCCTAGGGCGGCCCTTTCGCATCCGGACTCCTCACCCCAGGGCGAGGAGTCCGGCCAGGACCGCGAGCGCCGCCCCGGCCGCGACGACCATCGCCAACACGCCTCCGCCCCGGCTCGCCGCGCCCGCGAATCGCTCCGGCAGGCGCTTGGTGCCGGAGAGCATCGCGCCCACGAGGTCTTCGCGCCAGCGCACGGTGTGGAACGCCACGGCGGACAGGTGCAGGACGACGAGGCTCGCGATCACCCAGAAGTTGGCCTTGTGCACCGCGTTCAGGCGATCGGACATCGCGCCGCTCACGAACCGGGAGAACGGCCCGGCGAAGCCGTAGTCCTCCTGCACGAGGAAGAGCCCGGTTGCCGCCTGCACGCCCAGCGCGGCGATCATGGCGACGACGGACCAGCCTCCCATCGGATTGTGGCCGACGCTCACGGGATGGCTTCGCGAGGCGAGGGACCGCGCATACGCGACGACCTCGCCCGGGCCCCGCAGGAAGGAGGCGAATCGGGCGTGCGTGCCGCCGGCGAATCCCCAGACGAGTCGAAAGGCAACGAGCGCGAGAATCGCGTACCCGCAGCGCTTGTGCCATTCGAGCGTCGAGGCACCGAGCACGGAATCGAACTTCCCCGTGACGAGGTTCGCGGTGACCAGGAGCGCGATGCCCCCGTGGAAAAGCCGCGTGGGCACGTCCCACACGCGAACGGCGACGACGGGCTCGTCCGCCTGCGCGCCCACGCGCGGCCGCTAGTGGAAGAACGGCGTGCGGAAAAGACCGCCCGAGCCGCTCATGAAGAAGATCATCGGCATCGACAGCATCAGGTTCACGCGCGAGGCGAGGAACGCCACGCGGCGGGCCTTGGCCTTCTCCCCGTCCGTGGCAGGCACGAGCCCCAGGATCTTCTTCTGGTTCGGCCAGATGAGGGCGAACACGTTGAAGAACATGATCGTGCCGAGCCACGCGCCCACGCCGATCGGGATGTACGCCTTGTCCTTGAAGAGGAAGGCGTCGTCGAACTTCGCGCCGAGCATCATCGCGCCGGCAAGCCAGGTGACCACGGCCGCCCAGCGGAAGTAGAAAAGGGCCCGCGGGACGACGTGCTTCGCGATGCCGGCCGCGGAACCGTCCGCCTGCGCGGCCTTGAGCGCGTCGGCCTGCACGAAATTGAAGTAGTAGAGCAACCCGACCCACAGGATGCCCGCGAGGATGTGCGCCCAGCGCCCGATGCCGAACTGGAGGAATTCCGCCGTCATGGCGCCACCAGCGAACGGACGAGGTGGTAAAGGACGGCGGTGAGGGCCAGGCCGAGCAGCACCGTGCCGAGCAGGGAGTCGAAGGGATTCTTCACGGGGATGGCGCCTTCGTCCTAGGGAAATCGTCCGGGATTCTATCACGGCCACCCCGGATTGACGCGCCGCAGCAGGACGAAATCCCTTTTGCTATTAAGGGGTTAACGCTTCACGCCGCAAGCCGCCCCGACTGCAGCGCGACGACGGCCTTCGCCTGCGTGAAATCGGCGGCCGCGCCCGTGGCCACGAGGCAGGATGCCGCGAGGTGCACCAGGGGAAGCGGCGCGGGCGTGGTTCTCCCCGCGACGGCCTGGATCCAGGGCACGAGTTCGCCGGGGCCGGTCGGCAACGCGAGCGGGCTTCCCGCGCCATCGGCGTCGAAGTACGGTTCCTCCGCGGCACCCGTCCAGCGCGAGATGCGCGGGCGCCGCGAGAAATCGCCCGGGCCGGAATCCGCGGGCCAGTCGAGGAAGAGCGCGTCACCGCCCGTCGAGCGGACGAAAGGCAGGATGCGAACGGGCGAGGGATTCGGCGCGGCGAACGCGACCCGCAGCGCGCCCATGCCGCCCGGGTCGAACGCGAGCGCCGCGCGATGCGCGACGAGCGGCGTGCCCAGGCGGGCGCGCAGCGCGAGCAGGTCCCCGAGCGCGGGCGAGAAGAGCACGGGCGACAGGAACGCGATACCGCGCTCGCGCAGCTCCCGCTCGCCCTCGGCGAGGGACGCGCAGGGCAGCACGCCGAGATCGCGCAGCAGCGACGCCGCGGACGGGCCGGTGCGCGATTCGAGCGGTCCGTGCAGCACCACCGGCACGTCGAACCGACGCAGGAACGCGGCGAGAAGCGCGGCGAAGGCGGCCTCGCCCTCGTACAGCCCGTAGACGGGTATCGAGACCGCGCGCCGGGAGAGTTCGGGCGACCACTTCGCCGTGCGCGCGGCGAGCGCGCGATGAAAGCCGATGAGGTCGTCCGTGGACTCGCCGCCCTTCGCGAGCGCGAAGAGCAGCGCGCCGAGCTCGAGCTCCGGCACCGCGCCGTCGAGCACGGCGCCCCACAGCAGGCTCGCCTCGTCGGCTTCGAGCCAGGCGGCGGGTTCGCCGTCCGCGGTACGCGCGCGGTCGGCGAGCCGGCGCAGCAACGGCGAAATCGAAAGCATGGGGACCGGTCCTCGGGTGCGTTGCCATCCGTTAGCAGGAGGCATGCCACGACCCCCTGAGAGGGCGCGTCCGCGCCTCCACGCGACCGGCGCACCGCCAAGGTGCAATGCTGCAGCGCGTCAATCCCTTTCGGGGGCACCGTACAATGCGGTAGTGAACCCATCCACGACGCGGCCCTACGACGGGCTCACGCCCGACACCGTGCTCGATGCCGTCGAAGCCGCGGGCTTTCGCGTCGACGGCCGCCAGCTCGCCCTCAACAGCTACGAAAACCGCGTGTACCAGGTGGGGCTCGACGAGGACGGCGGCGGCCCGCTGGGCGATGCGCGTTTCCTCGTCGCCAAGTTCTACCGCCCGAACCGCTGGAGCGATGCGCAGATCCTCGAGGAGCACGCCTTCACCACCGATCTCGCCGGGCGCGAGATCCCGGTCATCGCCCCGCTCGCGATCGACGGCCGCACGCTGCACCATCACGCGACATTCCGCTTCGCGCTCTATCCGCGCCGCGGCGGGCGGGCGCCGGAACTCGAGGACCCTTCCGTGCTCGAGTGGATGGGCCGCTTCATCGCGCGCATCCACGCCGTCGGCGAGACGCAGCCGTTCGTGCATCGTCCCGAGCTGGGCATCGAGGACTTCGGCGTCGCCTCGCGCGACTACCTGCTCGCGAACGGGTTCATTCCTCCCGATCTTCTCGAGGCCTGGCGGGGCGCGGCGGACCTCGCGATCGAAGGCGCAAGGGCGGCTTTCGAGCGCACGCCCGATGCCTCCCGGCTGCGCCTGCACGGGGATTGCCATGCCGGCAACGTCCTGTGGACGCCGCAGGGGCCGCACTTCGTCGACTTCGACGACGCGCGCACCGGCCCCGCGGTGCAGGATCTCTGGATGCTCCTGTCGGGCGATCGCGAATCGATGGGCGCGCAGCTGCGCCACGTGCTCGCCGGGTACGAGGACTTCCGCGAATTCGACGACCGGGAGCTGCGGCTCGTCGAGGCGCTTCGCACGCTGCGACTGATGCATTACAGCGCGTGGATCGCGCGCCGCTGGGACGACCCGGCATTCCCGATGGCGTTTCCGTGGTTCAACACCCAGCGCTACTGGCAGGACCGCGTGCTCGAACTGAAGGAACAGGTCGCCGCGATGCAGGAGCCGCCGATCGTTCCCGCGCGCTAGCGCCGCCTCGCCTGCTTCTCCGCCTGTCCCAGCATCCACAACCGGAAGGAATCGGCGGCCGGATGATCCGCGATGTTCTCCGGCGTGACGAGGTAGTAGGCGTAGGGCGTGGGCGCGGCCTGCGGGAATGGCACGACGAGGCGGCCCTCCTCGATGTCCGTGTCGATGAGCGGCCGCAGCAGCAGCGCGACCCCGACGCCTTCGAGGGCCGCCTCGTGCACCAGCGCACCGTTCGAAAGCCGCGGGCCGCGCTCGAAATCGATGCCCTTCACGCCGGCGAAGCGCAGCCACTCCTCCCAGCCGGGCCGCTCCTCGTCGTCCGGTGAGGAGTCGTCGTGGATGAGCGTCTGGAATCGCAGGTCCGCCGGCTTGCGCAGCCCGCTGCCCCGGGCGAGCAATTTCGGGCTGCACACCGGCACGTAGGTCGGGCGGAAGAGCAGGTCGACCAGGTTTCCCGGGTACTCGCCCGTGCCGTAGCGCACCGCCACATGGGCCTCGGCATCCTGGCGGCCGGGCTCGGCGGGCGCGTCCTCCTCGGGATTGTCGATGGCCTTGAGCGTGCCGGTGATGCGCAGGTCGAACTGCGGGTAGCTGTTCGTGAACGACGTGAGGCGCGGCACCAGCCAGCGCGACACGAAGTTGGGTGGCGCCGAGACCGCGATCCGTCCGCGCTCCTCCGTCCGGCGCGCGGCGGCGAGACCGGCCACGAAGCAGTCGAGGCCCTCGCCCACGCGAGGCAGCATGGCCGCGCCGGGCACCGTGAGTTCCAGTGCCCGCGTCAGGCGGCGAAAGAGCGGCGTCCCGAGGTAATCCTCGAGGATCTTCACTTGCTGCGAGACCGCCGCCGGGGTGACGAACAGTTCTTCCGCGGCCTTCTTGAAGCTCAGGTGGCGGCCGGCCGCTTCGAAGGCACGCAGGGCATTTAGGGGCGGAAGGCGTTCTTTCATGGGGACAGTTTAGCTTTTCTTATTCATAACGCAAGATCTAATCGTTTGTGCCATTGCATGAGGCGGCCTACAGTGGGATCCGTACCCGCGGGAAGCGGGGAATCCCGGCCCACGAGGCCGTACCCGATGGAGGCAACACATGGACAAGTACGAAGCCGTCAGAGACCAGATCCGCCAGGCCCGCATCGAGCGCAGCGTCTACCTTGCCGACCTGCTTTCCGACATCGTCGTCGACGGCTGGAAGGCCATCCGCTCGGTCACCGACCGCGCCATCGGCCACGCCCGCGCCAAGCCCGCGACGCGCACGAACGTCTTCACGTTCGACGTCTGAGGCCCGCGCGACCGGCGGAACCCGCGGGGCCGGGTCCCCGCGCCGGCGGGGAGTACCATGGGGGAAAACAACCTCCCATCCGCATGTCGTCCCCCGCCCTTCCGCTCCTGTCGCTCCTCGAGGCCCGCGTCGTCGGCGTCCTCGTCGAGAAGCAGCACACCGTCCCGGACACTTACCCGCTCACGCTGAACGCCCTGGTCGCCGGCTGCAACCAGAAGACCAGCCGTTCGCCCGTGCTCGAGGCGAGCGAGGCGCAGGTGCAGGCGGCCCTCGATCACCTGAAGTCCCTCTCGCTCGTCGTCGAGTCGAGCGGAGGACGCGTCATGCGCTACGCCCACAACGCGGGCCGGGTGCTGCAGGTGCCCGTGCAGTCGGTCGCCCTTCTCGCCACGCTCTTCAATCGCGGGCCCCAGACGGCCGGGGAGTTGCGCATCAACAGCGAAAGAATGCACCCCTTCGGCGACATCTCGGCCGTGGAAGCCTTCCTGGCGGAACTGGCCGAACGCCCGGCGGGTGGCCTCGTTCGCGAGTTGCCGCGGCGATCGGGCGAGCGCGAGACGCGGTGGGCGCACCTGCTTTCGGGCGAGCCGGAAAACGTCCCGCTCGCCGCGCCGCTCGCGGCGGGCCGCCCCGATGCCGTTTCGATCGGCGAGATCGCCGCGATCAAGGCGCAGGTGGACCGGCTGGAGGCGCAGGTCGCCGACCTTCGGGCGACGATCGACGCGCTTCGACGGGACCTCGGCGCTTGAGGTCCCGCCCCCGAGGAGCGCGCCGCAGCGTAGGATGGAACACCTGCCCCCGAAAATCCCGTCCCCATGGCGACCCCCGCCTTCGACCCGCGCGTCACCTCGCTCGCCGAGCGCATATTCTCCCAGCTGTCCCGGGACGCCGCGACGCCTTCGCCGACCGATGCCGAGGCGCACGACGAGCGGCTCGCCCGGCGCAGCTTCACGCTGTCGCAGGCTTTCCACCGCGTGCTGGACGACCTGAACGCCCAGAACCTGCCCAAGAACCAGGATTTCACGATGAAGGTCGAGGACATCGCCAAATGGTCCACCTGAAGCGCGCGCCCACCGGGGCGCCGGCATGAGCGAGGCCGCCGGCAACGACGTGCCCGAACCGCGCTGGCAATCCCCGCGCGGGGACGTCATCGCCTGCACCGAGAAGCTGAAGGTGCTCCGGCAGAATCTCGGGGAGATCCGCCAGGTCTCGCAGGACGCGCTCGACGATGCCGTGCTCATGGGCTGCGACCCGGGGCAATTCCGCGCGGTGCTCGTCGGGATCGTCTCGACGCTCGAGAGCGCCTACGCCACCCTCCAGGCGCGTGCGCCGAAAGAGCCTTCATGAGCAAACCCAACCTGCTTCTCGTCCCCGGCCTGCTTTGCGACAAGCGCCTCTGGCAGGCGCAGCTCGACGGCCTGCTGCATGCGGCGGAATGCATCGTCGCCGACGTGAGCACCGCCGACACCGTCGAGGCCATGGCCCGGGGGATCCTCGCCAAGATGCCCGCGGGGCCATTCGCCGTCGCCGGCCTCTCGATGGGCGGCTACGTGGCGCTCGAGATCGTGCGGCAGGCCGGCGCACGGGTGAAGGGCCTCGCCCTCCTCGACACCAACGCCCGTCCGGACAGCGAGCAGGCCACGGCCGACCGCCGGCGCATGATGGCCCTGGCCGAAACCGACTTCGAGCGCGTGGTGAGCGCGCTCGTGCCCAAGCTCCTCTCGGCCACGCACCAGCGCGACGCGGCCATCGTGTCCACCGTGCGCGCCATGGCTCGAGCCACGGGCAAGGAAGCGTACCGGCGCCAGCAGCAGGCGATCATCGGGCGCCCCGACAGCCGCCCGCACCTGGCGTCCATCCGCTGCCCGACGCTGGTGCTGTGCGGTGCCGAGGACGCGCTCACGCCCCCCGCGCTCCACGAGGAGATGGCGAATGCGATTCCCGGCTCCCGGCTCGTCATGGCGCCCGGCAGCGGCCATCTCACGCCGATCGAGGCGCCTTCGCTCGTGACGCACAACCTGCGTCACTGGATCTCGGGGCTGGGCGGCTAGATCTCCCGCCAGCCCGGCACGAGCGGGAAGTAGAGCGCGAGCTTCGGCGTCTCGCGCCCGAACGCCCGCGCATAACGGCCCATCTGCGGCCCGTGGCGCTCGCGCTCCCGATCGAGAAAGGCGTCCACGCCCGCGCCTTCGTGCTGGCTCGTCTTGTAGTCGACGACCCAGCGCTCGCCCGCCGCGACGAACACGCGGTCCATGACCAGCAGGCGCACGCGCCCCTCGTCGAGGACCTTCACGCGCACTTCGCAGGCCGCGCCTTCGCGCTCGGCGAGAATCCAGCGGCCGCGCTCGTCGGCGATGGCGCCGGAGAGCACTTCCTGCACGCGGCGCGAGGCCGCACCGCGCTCGGAGGCCGGGACGCCACGCTGCGCGAGTTCCGCGGCGATGCGTCCCGAAAGCGCGGCGATGCGCGCGGCATTCCAGCGGGAGAGACCTTCCTGGGCGATGCGTTGCAGCCAGCGGTGCGAGACGGTACCGACGTGGCGCGCCGTCTCGCCGGCCCAGCTGAATTCCACGGGCTCGCCCACCGGCTCGAGACCCGGCGCCGAGGCGACGGGCGGGAGGGCGAAGGAAACCTCCAGCGACTCGGGACGCAATCGGCGCAGGGGCGGCGGCGGCGCGATGGCGCTCGCCGCCCCGGCCGACCCGCGCGCCGCATCGCCGGCGCCGGCGAATGCGGTCTCGAGCACCGGCCACGCCTTCCCCAGCAGTGAACGCGTGCCCGGCGCCCGAGGCGTCGACTGCCCTTCCTTGCCTTCCACGCCGACGCGGCCGAGCAAGTGCAACCGGCGCTCGGCGCGCGTGGCCGCCACGTAGAGAAGGCGCTCGGCCTCGTGCCCCTCCTCGCGGGCGTCCAGCGTGCGCAGGTAGTCGTAGGCCCGGTCGCCCTTCGCGCCCGCCGCCGCGATGGGCGCCATGAGCAACGCGCCGTCCGCCCGGGTCTTCCAGCGAAAGAGCGGCGCGTCGCCGGAACGCGGCGCGCGGTCGAGGCCCGGGACGATGACGGTGGAGAACTCGAGCCCCTTCGACTTGTGGATGGTGAGGAGCTGCACCGCGTCGGACGTCGACAGATCGGGGGCGCCGTAGAGATCCTCGAGTTGCTCGGCGAGGCGCGCGCTGTCGGCGATGTCGCCGGCCTCCTCGATCGAATCCAGGCGGTCGAAGAACGTCTCCGCATCCTCGAGCGCCGCCACGCCGTCGAGGCAGGCCGGCCCGCCCAGCTCGATCCACGCGGTTTCCACGCGGGAGCGAAAGCTGGCGCGCAGGCGCGCCGCCAGGGCGCGATCGAGGACGTCCCTCGCACGAAGGGCCCTCGGGCGATCGGAAGCGGGCATCGCGGCGAGCAAGGCACCGTCGGCCAGCGCCTCGCGGACGGTGCGGGCGCGATCGGCACCCAGCACCTGCAACGCGGCGAGCGTGAGCCCGCACCAGGGCGCGCGCAGCACGGAAAGCCACGCCACCCGGTCCGCGGGATGCGCGAGCGCGCGCGCGAGGGCCACGAGATCGAGCACGCCCTGCCGTTCGGCGAGCCCCTCGATGTCGACCGCGCAGAACGCAATGCCGGCGCCCCGCAGCGCCGGCACGATGCGGTCCAGGTGGGAACGGTTGCGCACGAGCACGGCGACCGATTCGCCGGGGCGTTCCCGCCGGGCCTCGCGGACGATGTCGACCACGCGGGCCGCTTCCTCATCCCGGGCGGCATCGGCGTCGTCGCCCGCCCAGGCGTGCACCTTGACCGCGTCGCCGGGCAGGGCCTCGTGGAAGGCGTCCGACGCGCTGAAGCGGACGGCGCCTTCGCTCTCGTCGTCCTCGCCGGGCAGCACGCGCGCGAACGTGGCATTCACCCATGCCACGATCGCGGACTGCGAGCGGAAATTGGTCGTGAGCGTGAGCGTGGCGAGCGGCACGCGCGGCAGTCCCTCGCGCCAGGCGCGCAGGAACAGGCCCACGTCCGCCTCGCGGAAGCGGTAGATGGACTGCATCGGGTCGCCCACCGCGAACACCGTCCGCCCGTCGCCGGGAGACCAACCCGCGGTGAGCGCCGCGAGGAGCGCCCACTGCGTTCGCGAGGTGTCCTGGAATTCATCCACCAACAGGTGCGACAGGCGCTCGTCCAGGGCGAGGAGCAGGTCCGTGGGATCGTCCTCGTCGCCGAGGGCGCGTACCGCGCCGGCCGCGATCTCGGCGTGATCGACTTCGCCCCGCTCGCCGAAGAGCGCGAGCAGGTGCGCCGCGGCGTACGGCAGGAGCGCGACCACCGCCTCGAGCGCTGCCCACTGGGCATCGGTGAAGGATTCGGGGGGCAGTCCGCGCAGGTCGGCCAGCGCCTCGAGCAGGGCGGCGTCCGCCGAGAGCTTCCCGAGCAGCAGGGCCATGGCGTCCTTCATCGACTCGCGGCCGCCGTCCTTCTTCGTGGCGAAGCCCTGGCGCCTGTCCGTCTTCTTTCGCCAGGCGCCCTTGGCGTCCTTCGTGAGCAGCAACTCGACGAGCCCCATCCACGCCGCCTCGTCCCCGGCCGAGGCCGAAGGCAGTCCCGCCAGCGACGCGCAGGCGAGGATCGGCGAGTCGGCACCCAGGCGCACGAGTTCGGACGCCGCGTAGGACGCGAGCGGAACGAGATCGCTTTCGGCGGATTCCAGGCCCGCGCGGGCACGGCCGACCAGGCGGGCGCGCTCTTCGGCGAAAGCCCGCTCGATGCCGCCGCGATCGATGCGCGAACTCCAGTCGCGGCCCAGCCACTGGTCCCGGCGCCGCAACAGGTCCGCGACGAGGCCCGCCGCCTTCGTGAGGTCGCCGTCGACGTGAACGAGCAGCCGGCGCACCGCGTTCGCGCGCTCGCCCCCTTCGACGATCATGGCGAGGGTGCGCAGCGCCGCCTCGTGGAAGAGATCCGAGGCATCCTCGACCAGGGCCGGCTGCGGCCCCAGCCGCGCGAGGAGGGGGAGCTGCCGCGTGAGCGAGGCGTTGAAGGAGTCGATGGTCTGGATGCGAAGGCGCGCCGGGTTGTCGGCCAGGCGCCAGCCGAGGCGGGTGTCCTGCGCCAGCGCGGCGATCGCGAGTTCGCGCGTCCGCCGCTCGTGCTCGGGCACTCCGGCGGACGGATCGGCGCGCGCCGACTCGAGCGCCGCGAGGACGCGCCGCTTCATCTCGCCCGCCGCCTTGCGCGTGAAGGTGATGGCGAGGATCTCCTCCGGCCGGTTCACGCTCGCGAGCAGGCGCAGGAACCGCTGGATGATGAGTCCCGTCTTGCCCGAGCCCGCCGGCGCCTGGACGATGAAGGAACGCGCCGGGTCGAGCGCCCGCTCGCGCACGTCGGCGTCGCGCACGCGAACGGCGGTCATTCCTCTTCCTCCGGGACGCCCGTGCCTTCTTCCGGCGCCAGCGCGCCGAGCCGCTCGTGCACGCGGCAAAGCGGATGCAGCCCGCAGTGGCGGCAACTCGCGAGCCCGCGCTTGGGGTCGACGGCCGATTCGCCGCGGGCGAACCGCCGGGCGAGATCGTCCGTGGCCGCGCGCCACTGCGCCAGCAGTTCCTCCCACGAGGCCGCCACGCGCGCCGCGCCGCGATGCCCCTGCACCGATGGCACGCCGGGAATGAGGCCCTCTTCCCGCGCGAGGCCCGCGAACCCGAATTCGCCCGCCTTCAGCCGCGCGAAGGCGACGGCGGCCACATCCCCGTCCGCGGCGAGCGCGTACAGCGGCAGTTGCGGATCGTCGGGACGATCGCCGATCCAGCCCGCGACGCGAGGCGATCCCGACTTGTAGTCGATCACCGCGAGCGAACCCGAGGCGAGGCGGTCGATGCGATCGACGCGGCCGGCGATCGTGAGCGGCCCGACGGCCATCTCGACGCGGTCCTCGCGGAGCACCACGTCGAACGGCGGACGGTCGCGATCCACGGCGAGCCATTCGAACGCGACGCGCGCGAGCCGCTCGCGTTCCAGGTCCGCGAGGGGGCCATCGAGCCGGCCGGGGCGGTCCGCGCGCACGCGGGCGACGGCGATCCGCGCGGCGTTGTCCACGACCGTCGCGAGCGCCTCGGCCGGCATCGCGACGAGCCGCGCGTGGCTGCCGATGTCACGCCACAGTCGCGACATCAGCGCATGCAGCAGGGTGCCGCGGTCGGCGGCGTCGAGCCCCGGCTCGGGGCTCTCGAGCGGCTCCGCGCCGAGGCGGTGTCTCGCGAAGGCCCGGAAGGGACACGCCGCCTGGTCCGCGAGGATCGACGTGCCGCCGCGCACGCCGGCGGGGTCGACGGCGTGCGCCGGTTCGTCGCGAAGGAATTCCCAGGCCAGGGGATCGCGCCCCGCGGCGAAAAGCGCGAGCCGCCGCGTCGGCACCGGGGTGAGCCCGAGAGATTCCGGCGCGAGCGGAGGGATGCCGGCGATCAACGTGCTCGGGGCGAGCGCACGGTCCGCATCGGCCACCGCGAAGGAGAAGACGACTTCGCCGGCGGCACGCGACCATCCCTCGGTGATGCGCCTGTCGAGCGCCAGGGACAGGTCCGCGCTCGATTGCGGGATGCCCGCCCGCCGCTGGAGGGCGACCGGCAGCAAGGGGTGGGGACGCGGCGCCTGCGGCCACGCGTCGTCCGTGAGGCCGCTCACCCACAGGGCGTCGAAGGGCAGGCCGGCCGATTCGAGCACGCCCAGGATCCGCACCGGGGCGGCGCCCGCCTCCGGCTGGAAGAGCGTCCCCGCCGCGATCTGCCGCACGAGGCCCAGCGCGTCGCGGCCGTCGAGGTGGCCAGCCACGAGCCCGAGGGCGCCGAGCCGGCCGAGCGCCTCGCGCCACTTTTCGAGCGTCTGGAACTCGCGCGAGTCGAGCGACCGTTCACCCGGGAAACCCGCGGCCGCGAGCTTCGCCGCGAAGTCCTGCGCCCAGTCGTGCGGCGCCGCGGATCGCGGGGTCCGGGGAAGGGACGCGACGGCCTCGAGGCGCCGGTCGAGTTCGGGGCACGAGGGCAGCGGCCGCCGCTCCGGCGCGCGCGCCAGGAAGGCGCGCAGCCCGGCGAGATCGAGCAGCGGCGGACCCTCCCGGCGAAGAGCGGCATCCAGGCGTGCCCGCGCGTCGAGCTCGCGCTCCGCCCCGCCCAGGAAGGGCGAGCGCAGCAAGCGGCCCACCCGAGCCAGTTCGACGGGGCGGTTCGCGAACTCGATCCAGCCGAGCGCGAAATCCACGAGCGGCCGGTCCGCGAGCGGTTCGCCGAGCGACAGGTCGAAGAGGCGCTCGTCGACCAGCGTGCGCGCGAAGATGCGCTCGACCAGGCCACGACGTTCGCGCAGCTGCGGAACGACGATGCCCAGGCGACCCGGACCGGTGGCGGGCGCCGCGGCAAGCCGCGCGCGGGCCCAGCGCGCCGCGAGCTCGAGTTCCTCCCGGGGAGATGGCAGGGCGATCTTCGCAATCGCGCCGTCCGCATCGGGCGCCGAGGACGCGACCACGTCGATCCCGGCGGCGCGCGCGGCCTGCAGCAGGCGGCGCTGGGCCGGCGTGAGGATGTCGAAGGCATGCGCGACGAGCGTCGACGGGCGATTCACGCGCCCCCCGGCGAGGAGACGCGCGGCCCGGGTGACCAGCGCCGCGGCATCGATCCAGCCTTCCCGGTCGAGGCGCCGCTGCCACGCGCCGGCCCATCGGGCGAAGGCCTGCGAGTCGACGGAGGCTTCCCAGGCGCCTAGCGCCCCTTCGAGGTCCCAGTCGTGGGCGAGCGCCCAGGCCGCCCTCGCTTCCCGGGCGAGCGCCGCCGTGCCGACGAGCACGGCCGCCGCCGGGTCGGCCGAGACGATTTCCTCCCAGCCGAGCGCTTCCTGGTCTTCCGAAAGCAGCAAGGGAGCGGCGTCGCCGTCGTCGAGCGCGCTCTCCTCGTGCAGGCGGCGGACCCAATCGTCGATCGGCAGGATGTCGGCGGCGGGCCAGCTCTCGAGCCCTTCCGCGGCCCGCCCGGCGTCGTACCCGGACTCCAGCGCCTGCGCGAGGCGACGATTGGGGGTGAGGACGACGAGTTCGCCGGCCGCGGCGCCGCGAAGGCGCGCCGGGAGATCCGCGGGTTCGAGCGGGGGAAAATCGGGGAGGATCATGCCGCCAGCATGCGCGGCGGGTGGCTCAGCGGATGAACCCGGTCAGCCGAATTTGGCGAGCAGCTGCGCCGCGTGCTCCAGGCGCTTGTCGACCGAGGCCTTGGCGTTGGCGCCGGGCTGGGCCGGGTCGTAGGTGCCCTGGATCGCGCAGGCGAGGACGTTGAAGAACGCCTTGTCGAGCGCCCGGCGGCTGGCCGAGAGCTGCTGCGTGACCGCTTCGCAGTCGGCGCCCGAGTCGATCATCGCCTGGATGCCCCGCAACTGCCCTTCCACCCGCTTCAGGCGGAGGATGAGGTCGCGCTTGTGAGTCTGGTCCTTGATGGTCGCCATGGTCGGTCTCCCGTTCGGTCCCAGTGACTATACGGAACGGGGTATGCCGGCGCAACCGTGGCGCCCGCGCTCCGTCTTGCAAATCCCGGGAGCCGGCATTACTATACCCCCTATAGTATCCAAACCCGGGGAAACGCCATGACCACCGAACGCCTCGTGCGCCTGTTTGCCGGCGCATTCGTCCTTCTCTCCCTCGCCCTCGGCGTGGAGACGAGCCCGCTCTTCGCGAGCCGCCATTTCCTGTGGTTCACCGCGTTCGTCGGCGCGAACCTCCTGCAGAGCAGCTTCACGGGATTCTGCCCGCTCGAATCGATCCTCGCGCGGCTGGGCGTGAAGCGCGGCTGCGGCGCGGCCTGAGCGACCGGCCATGGACACCACCCCCGAGAACTTCGTCCAGGTGGCATGCCCGAACTGCCTCGCGGGCAACCGCGTCGATGCGGCCCGCCTGAAGGACGCGCCCAAGTGCGGGCGTTGCGCCACGCCGTTGCTCGACGAGACCGTCGTCGAGCTCGACGAGCCTGCCTTCGACGCATTCATCGCCCGCACCGAGGTGCCGGTGCTCGTCGATTTCTGGGCGCCCTGGTGCGGTCCCTGCCGCCAGATGGCCCCGGAGTTCGCCGAGGCGGCCCGCCGGCTCGCGGGCCGCGCGAGGCTCGTGAAAGTCAACACCGACATGGCGCCCGCGCTCGCCGGCCGATTTGGCGTACGCTCGATTCCCACGCTCCTGCTCGTCGACAAGGGCCGCGAGACCGGCCGCCTCACGGGTGCCCGATCCGCGGCCGACCTCGAACGCTGGGTCACGACATCCTGAGGGTTCCATGAAGCCGTTCGCCTGTGCCCTGATCGCCGCCGTCCTCGTCGCCTCCTGCGGCGAGGCCCCAGCCCCCGCCGCGCCCAAGGCCGCCGGGCCGCTCGCCACGGGCACGGTCGAGCTTCGGGACGTCGACCTGTCGCTTTCCGCCGAAGCCGTGGTCGAGGCCGTGCGGCAATCCACCGTGTCGGCCCAGGTGTCCGGGCGCATCGTCGACATCCGCTTCGACGTGGGCGACCGCGTGCAGAAGGGCGACGTGATCGTGCGCATCGACGAGCGCGCCGCCACCCAGGCCGTGGCGGCCACCGAAGCCCAGGCCCGCGAGGCGGAGGCCGCGATGGTGAACGCCCGCGCCCAGCTCGAGCGCACGCGCCAGCTCTTGCAGCAGCGGTTCGTGAGCCAGGCGGCGCTCGACAAGGCCGAGGCCGATTTCAAGGCAGCCGAATCCCGCTTCAAGGCGACGCTCGCCGGGGCCGGCGCCGCGGCGACCGAACGCAGCTTCGCCACGATCGTCGCGCCGTACAGCGGCGTGGTCGCGGTTCGCCACGTGCAGCTGGGCGAGATGGCCTCGCCCGGGAAGGCGCTGCTCACCGGCTTCGACCCGGCCGGCTTGCGGGTGGTCGCGACCGTGGCCTCGGCCCGCGTGCCCGCCCTGCAGGCCGGCGCGAAGGCCCGCATCGAAGTGCCGTCGCTCGGCCGCTGGGTGGACGTGCGCGCCGTCACCGTCGTCCCCTCCGCCGACCCCCGGACCCACACCACGCAGGTTCGCCTGGAGCTGCCGCCGGACGTCGCGGGCCTCGTGCCGGGGTGTTCGCCCGCGCCCATTTCGTCACCGGCCGCGCCCCACGGCTCATGGTGCCGCGCGAGGCGGTCCTGCGCCGCAGCGAGGTGACCGCCGTCTACGCGGTCGACGAGAAGGGCGTCGCCGCCCTGCGGCAGGTGCGGCTCGGCGAGGCGGCGGATGCGGCGGGCGTCGAGATCCTCGCGGGCCTGAGGCCCGGCGAGAAGGTCGCGCTGGATCCGGTGAAGGCCGGGCTCGCGACCGGCTCCGGTGGCTGAGCGAGCGGCGCCCGACGTGGAAAACCTGGGCATCTCGGGGCGCATCGCCCGCTACTTCCAGTCCTCGCAGCTCACGCCCCTCGTCGCGCTGGTCGCCCTCCTGCTCGGCCTCTTCGCGGTGGCGGTGACCCCGCGCGAGGAGGAGCCGCAGATCAACGTGACCATGGCGAACATCTTCATCGCGTTCCCCGGGGCCTCGGTGGACGACGTCGAGTCGCTCGTCACGATCCCGGCCGAACAGGTGCTCGCCCAGATGGAAGGCGTGGAGCACGTCACCGCGGTGACCCGCCCCGGGATGTCGATCCTCACCGTGCAGTTCAAGGTGGGCGTGCCGCGCATCGACGCCATCGTGCGGCTGCGCGACACCATGAGCGCCAACCGGGATTGGGCGCCGCCCGAACTCGGCATCCTCGAGCCGGTGATCAAGCCGCGCGGCATCGACGACGTGCCCGTCGTGAGCCTGGCGCTCTGGAGCTCGGACCCGGACAAGGGCGCCTTCGAACTGGAGCGCGTGGCGCACGCGATCGAGTCGGACCTGAAGCGCGTGGCCGGCACGCGCGAAGTCCTGACCCTCGGGGGTCCGGGACGGGCGGTGCGCGTCCTGCTCGACGCCGACCGCCTCGCCGCCCACGGCGTGACGACGCTCGACGCGCGAAACGCCCTGCGCTTCGCCAACGCCTCCCTGCCGACCGGCAAGCTCGTGCGCGAGAACCGCGAGATCGTCGTCGAGACAGGGAACTTCCTCGAATCCGCCGCCGACGTGCGTTCGATCGTGGTGGGCGTCCAGGCCGGCAGCCCCGTCCATCTCGGCGACGTCGCCGAGGTCATCGACGGGCCGGACCAGCCCGTGCGCTACGCCTGGACGGGAACCGGGCCCGCCGCCGGCGCCAGGGGACTCGCCGCCACCGGCGAACGCCCGGCCGTCACGATCCAGGTGACCAAGAAGCCCGGCGAGAACGCGGTCGACGTCGCCACGCGCGTGCTCGGACGCTTCGAGGCCCTCAAGGGCACGGTGATCCCGGCCGACGTGCACGCGACCGTCACGCGCAACTACGGCGCCACGGCGAACGACAAGGCGAAGAGCCTCATCGTGAAGCTCATCTTCGCGACGCTCAGCGTCATCGCGCTGGTCTTCGCGACGCTCGGCCGGCGCGAGGCCCTCATCGTGGGGCTCGCGGTCGTGCTCACGCTCGCCGCCACGCTCTTCGCCTCGTGGGCCTGGGGCTTCACGCTCAACCGCGTCTCCCTCTTCGCCCTCATCTTCTCCATCGGCATCCTGGTGGACGACGCGATCGTCGTGGTGGAGAACATCCACCGGCACCGCGGCCTCGCCTCCGGCCCGCTCGCCTCGATCATCCCCGGCGCGGTGGACGAAGTGGGCGGTCCCACGATCCTCGCGACGCTCACCGTGATCGCGGCGCTCCTGCCCATGGCGTTCGTCTCCGGGCTCATGGGGCCGTACATGAGCCCGATCCCGATCAACGCGAGCCTGGGCATGCTGATCTCGCTCGCCATCGCCTTCACGGTGACGCCCTGGCTCGCCCTGCGGTTCCTCGCCAAGGGCGCGCCGGCGCACGCCTCGCGGCTCGACGAGCGCATCGCGGGCTTCTTCACGGCCCTCCTCGCCCCCTTCCTCACCGCGCGGCAGGCCGCGCGCAACCGCCGCCGCCTGGCCGCGGGCATCGCCCTCGCGATCGTCGTGTCGGTCGGCCTGGCCGGCGTGAAGCTCGTCGTGCTCAAGATGCTGCCCTTCGACAACAAGTCGGAGTTCCAGGTGGTCGTCGACATGCCGGCCGGCACGCCGGTGGAAGTGACGGCCGCGGTGCTGCGCGAGCTGGGCGCCCACGTGGCCACGATTCCCGAGGTGACCGACTACCAGGCCTACGCGGGCCTGGCGGCGCCCATCAACTTCAACGGCCTGGTGCGCCAGTACTACCTGCGCGCGCTATCCGAGCAGGGCGACCTGCAGGTGAACCTCGTCGACAAGTCGGCGCGATCGCGCAAGAGCCACGAGATCGCCGCCTCGGCCCGTCCCGCGCTCGAGGCGATCGGGCGGCGCTGGAACGCGAACGTGAAGGTGGTCGAGGTCCCGCCCGGCCCGCCGGTGCTCTCGCCGATCGTCGCGGAGATCTACGGCCCCGACGAGCCCGGCCGGATCCGCGTCGCCAAGCGCGTGCGCGAGGCGCTCGCCGCGACGCCGGACCTCGTGGGCCTCGACGACTCCGTGGAGGATCCGGCCCCGCGCCTGCTCGTGCGCGTCGACGCGGGCCGCGCGTCGCTGGCGGGAATCTCGCGCCAGGACGTGGTCGAGACCGTGCGCACCGCGCTGGCGGGCCTCGACGCGACGCCCCTGCACGACGGGCTGGCCAAGTACGCCGTGCCGGTGCGGATCGCCCTGCCGCCGGAAAGACAGGGCGCGCTGGACGAACTGCTCAAGCTCACGATGCGCTCGGCCGACGGATCGCTCGTGCCGCTTTCCGAACTCGTGCGCGTCTCCCGTTCGGAGCGCGAGCGCCCGCGTTACCGCAAGGACCTGATGCCGGTCGTCTACGTCGTCGCCGACCAGGCCGGGCGCACGGACAGCCCGCTCTACGGCCTCTTCGCCTCGCGGCCGGGCGTGCGCGAGGCCGTCGCCGCCGAAGGCGCGGCGCCGGGCGAGTACTTCATCCGCCAGCCCTCGGACCCGTACCGGCAGTACGCGGTGAAATGGGACGGCGAATGGCAGGTGACCTACGAGACCTTCCGCGACATGGGCGCCGCCTACGCCGTCGGGCTCATCCTGATCTACCTGCTCGTGGTCGCGCAGTTCCGCTCGTACGTCGTGCCGCTCGTCATCATGGCGCCGATCCCGCTGACCGTGATCGGCGTGATGCCGGGCCACGCGCTCCTGGGCGCGAACTTCACCGCCACCTCGATGATCGGGATGATCGCGCTCGCCGGCATCATCGTGAGGAACTCGATCCTGCTCGTGGACTTCGTCAACCTGAAGGTGGCCGAGGGCGTCGCGCTGCGCGAGGCGGTGATGCTGTCGGCCGCGGCGCGCGCCAAGCCCATCGCCCTCACCGCGCTCGCCGCGATGATGGGCGCCGGCTTCATCCTGGACGATCCCATCTTCAACGGCCTCGCGATCTCGCTCGTCTTCGGCATCCTGGTGGCGACGGCCCTCACGCTGGTCGTGATTCCGGTTCTCTACTACGCCGCCTTCCGCGGCCGCCTCGAGCCGCTCGCCGAGTAACCCCCCGCGTTACAATGGCGCTTCCCAGGCCTTCCGGAGCACAACCATGGAAGAAGCCCTGCTTCTCGCCCGTGCGCAGTTCGGGCTGAACATCGCGTTCCACATCCTGTTTCCGAGCCTCACGATCGCCCTCGCGTGGATCCTGCTCGGCTTCCGGGTCGCGTACCACCGCACGCGCGACGACCGGTGGCTCGCCACCTACCGGCTCTGGACCAAGATTTTCGCCCTCACGTTCGCGATGGGCGTGGTGACCGGCATCGTGATGTCGTTCCAGTTCGGCACCAACTGGCCCGGTTTCATGAACAAGGTCGGCGCCATCGCCGGCCCGCTCCTGGGCTACGAGGTGCTGACGGCCTTCTTCCTCGAGGCGACTTTCCTGGGCGTGATGCTCTTCGGCATGAACCGCGTGCCGCCCTGGGCGCACATCGGCGCCACCGCCCTCGTGGCCATCGGCACGTCGATGTCGGCCTTCTGGATCCTCGCGCTCAACTCCTGGATGCAGACGCCGGCCGGCCACGTCCTCGACGGCCAGCAATGGATCGCGCAGGACTGGCTCGCGGTCATCTTCAACCCGTCGTTTCCCTACCGGTTCACGCACATGATGATCGCCTCCGGGCTCACGGCCGCGTTCGTGGTGGCGGGGCTGTCGGCGTGGCGGCTGCTGAAGGCGCCCGCGGACGCCGGGGCGAGCAAGACGATGCGCGTGGGGCTCCTCGTGGCGGCGGTGCTCGCGCCGACGCAGGCGATCGTGGGTGATTTCCACGGCCTCAACACCCTCGAGCACCAGCCGGCCAAGATCGCGGCGATGGAGGCCATCTGGCACACGGAGAAGGGCGTGCCCCTCGTGCTGTTCGCGATCCCCAACGCGAAGACGAAGACCAACGACTACGCGATCGAGATCCCGTACGGCGCGAGCCTCATCCTCAGGCACGACCCGAACGCCGAGGTGAAGGGACTCTCGGACTTCGCGCCCGACCATCCGCCGGTGGCGCCGGTGTTCTTCGCCTTCCGCATCATGGTGGGCGTGGGCGTGCTCATGATCGCGGTCTCGTGGTTCGCCGCCTGGGTCACGCGCCGCGAACGGGCAGCGCCCCGATGGCTTCTCTGGACGCTCGCCGGCTTCACGTTCTCCGGCTGGGTCGCCACGCTGGCCGGCTGGTACGTGACCGAGATCGGCCGCCAGCCCTGGCTCGTGGCGGGCGTCCTGCGCACGAGCGAGGCCGTGGGCGAGATTTCCCCGGGGCAGCTCGGCGCGAGCCTCGCGGCCTACGCCCTCACCTACGCAGGCATGTTCGTGGCCTACATGGTCGTGCTCACCCACATGGCCGGCAAGGGTGCGCAGGCGGTGGCGCCGCCACCCGAAACCCCCACCCCGTCCGGCGCGCCCCTGGGCGCCGCGGCCGACTGAAGGAGGACGCCATGGACCTTCCGCTGATCTTCATGGTGCTCATGGGCGTCTCGGTGCTCGCGTACGTGGTGCTCGACGGCTACGACCTCGGGGTCGGCATGCTGATGCCCGCGGCGACGCCCGCCGAACAGTCGGTCATGGTCTCCTCCATCGGGCCGTTCTGGGACGCGAACGAAACGTGGCTCGTGCTCGGCATCGGCATCCTGCTCGTCGCCTTTCCGCGGGCCCACGGCGTGGTGCTCGGCGAGCTCTACCTGCCGGTGGTCGCGATGCTCGTGGGCCTCATGCTGCGCGGGGTCGCGTTCGAGTTCCGCATGAAGGCGCAGGGCTGGCACCGCGAATTGTGGAACTGGCTCTTCTGGGCGGGCTCCTTCCTCGCGTCCTTCGCGCAGGGCTTCATGCTGGGCCGGTACATCACCGGCTTCGAGGAGGGCGTGGGCTACTTCTTCTTCGCGGCCGTCGTGGGCGCGAGTGTCTGCGGCGGCTACGTGCTGCTGGGCGCCACCTGGCTCGTCTACAAGACGGAAGGCCCGCTCCAGGCCAAGGCGCTCACCTGGTCTCGCTGGGGCCTCGGCTGGGTCGCCCTCGCGGTCGCGCTGGTGAGCCTCGCGACGCCGCTGGTGAGCGAGACCGTCCGCGCCAAGTGGTTCGACTTTCCGCGCACGCTGGCGCTCATGCTGCTGCCCGCGGCGTGCTTCGCGTCGGGCGCCTGGGTCTGGCTCGCCTCGGGGCGGATCGGGCGGGGCGCCGCGGGCATCGACTTCCAGCCCTTCGCCGCGGCGGTCGCGATCTTCGTGATCGCGTTCCTCGGCCTCGCCTACAGCCTCTTTCCGTACGTGGTGATCGACCGGCTGACGATCTGGGAGGCGGCGGCGCACCCGTCGTCGCTCGAGGTGGTGCTCGCGGGCGCGCTCGTCGTGCTGCCCTTCATCGTGGGCTACACGGCGGTCGCTTACTACATATTCCGGGGCAAGGCCCGCGGGGGCCTGTACGACTGGGGCGCGGGCGCGGGCCCGGGCTCTCGGGGCCCGGCAGCGAGAGGAGCGCCGCGCCGGACGTCATCCTGCGCAACACGAAGGAAATGCCGCCGGTACGCTTCCCGCACGCGCCCCACGCGGCCCTGCTCGGCTGCGACAGTTGCCACCCGGTGCCCTTCGCCGAAAGGGCGGGCGCGGCGACGATCACGATGGAGAGGATTTTCCGGGGCGAGGCGTGCGGAATGTGCCACGGCAAGGTGGCATTCCCGGCCTGGGCGAACTGCGAACGGTGTCATGCGGTCGCCCGGGCGCCGGGCGAGCCGCTCTACGGCGGCGAGAGGTCGGCGTCCGGTGCCGGGCCCGAAGGCCACCGGCGTTGAGGCGCGCGCGGCCCGCCGAACCCTTCCCGCGCACCGCTACTTTTCGATCAAGCCCTTCTTGTCCTTGACGCCCTTCCACTCGTCCGCGTCCGCGGGCGCATCCTTGCGTTCGACGATCGGCTTCCAGCCCTTCGCGAGTTCGGCATTGAGCGCGATGAAATCCTTCTGGTCGGCCGGCACGTCGTCCTCGGCGAAGATGGCTTCCACCGGGCACTCGGCCACGCACAGGGTGCAGTCGATGCATTCGTCCGGGTCGATGACGAGCATGTTGGGACCCTCGCGGAAGCAATCGACGGGGCACACGTCCACGCAGTCGGTGTACTTGCACTTCACGCAGGATTCGGTGACGACGTAGGTCATCGGGATCGAGCCTTTCGAAAGACGGGGGGTTCGGAAGCGTTGAACGGAACGCGCGATTTTACCAGATCGTCTTCGCCCGACCTGACCGGGATCAACCCCCGGCCGCGAGGGTCTTTTGCACCCGGGCCCCGGTTACGCTACGATTTGAACCCATCCGAGTCGCCACCGCCCCAGCACCTCCCCGGCGGCCAAGCGCCGACTCCCATCCCGACCCCGAGGCCACCCGTGAGCGACCACATCATCCACGTGACGGACGATTCCTTTGACCAGGACGTGCTGAAGAGCCCGACCCCCGTGCTCGTCGACTACTGGGCCGAATGGTGCGGCCCCTGCAAGATGATCGCGCCCGCGCTCGACCAGGTCGCGCAGGAGTACGCCGGCCGCCTCAAGGTCGCCAAGCTCAACATCGACGAGAACCAGGCGACGCCGCCGAAGTTCGGCATCCGCGGCATCCCGACCCTCATGATCTTCAAGAACGGCAACGTGGAAGCGACCAAGGTCGGCGCGCTGTCGAAATCCCAGTTGAACGCGTTCATTGACAGCAACATCTGAATCCCTATAGGCTTTCCTCCGAGTTCCTGGCTCGCCCTTCCGCAGCGCCCCCCCTTTCGCAGCACCCCCCCGCAGCCAGGCCACCCCCTTCGCATCACGGCATTTCCGGGCACGCCCGCGCCTCGCGCGGGCGGCCCCTCCCACCCTAGAGAAGCCACGCACCCCGCATGAACCTTGCCGACCTGAAGCTCAAGCACGTCTCCGAACTCCTCGAGATGGCGACCGACCTCGAGGGTGCCAACCGCCTGCGCAAGCAGGAACTCATCTTCGCCCTCCTCAAGGCCCAGGCGAAGAAGGGCGAGGCGATCTTCGGCGACGGCACCCTCGAAGTGCTGCAGGACGGCTTCGGGTTCCTTCGCTCGCCCGACACGAGCTACCTCGCCGGCCCGGACGACATCTACGTCTCCCCCTCGCAGATCCGCCGCTTCAACCTGCACACGGGCGACACCATCGAGGGCGAGATCCGCACCCCGAAGGACGGCGAGCGCTACTTCGCCCTGGTGAAGGTGGACCGGGTGAACGGCGAGCCGCCCGAGAACGCCAAGTCCAAGATCCTCTTCGAGAACCTGACGCCGCTGCACCCGGACAAGCCGCTCAAGCTCGAGCGCGAGATCAAGGCCGAGGAGAACCTCACGGGCCGCGTGATCGACATCATGGCGCCCATCGGCAAGGGCCAGCGCGGCCTCATCATCTCGCCACCCAAGGCCGGCAAGACGGTGCTCATGCAGCACATGGCCCACGCCCTCACCACGAACCACCCGGACATCGTCCTCATCGTGCTGCTCATCGACGAGCGCCCGGAGGAAGTGACGGAAATGACACGGTCCGTGCGCGGCGAAGTGGTCTCCTCCACCTTCGACGAGCCGGCCACGCGCCACGTGCAGGTCGCGGAAATGGTGATCGAGAAGGCCAAGCGCCTGGTCGAGCACAAGAAGGACGTCGTGATCCTGCTCGACTCCATCACCCGCCTCGCCCGCGCCTACAACACCGTCGTGCCCGCCTCCGGAAAAGTGCTCACCGGCGGCGTGGACTCGAACGCCCTGCAGCGCCCCAAGCGCTTCTTCGGCGCCGCGCGCAACGTCGAGGAAGGCGGCTCGCTCACGATCATCGCCACGGCCCTCATCGACACGGGCTCGCGCATGGACGACGTGATCTACGAGGAATTCAAGGGCACGGGCAACATGGAAATCCACCTCGACCGCCGCGCGGCCGAGAAACGGGTCTACCCCGCCATCAACGTGAACCGCTCCGGCACTCGCCGCGAGGAACTGCTGATCGCGGCCGATGTCCTTCCCAAGGTATGGATCCTGAGAAAGCTGCTTTACGGCATGGACGAGCTCGAGGCGACCGAATTCCTGATCGACAAGCTCCGCGCCACCAAGAGCAACGACGAGTTCTTCGGCTCGATGAAGAAAGGCTGAGCGCGGCGAAGCCGAGCCGACGGGAAGGACCGGCGCCCCGTTCCGGTGCGGAAACGGGTCGCAAACCCCTGTTTGGCATAGGATTTGCGTAAAACTGCCATTTTTGCGATAATCGACGTTTCCCGGCAGCCGGGTTGCGATTCCCTCCCCCCGGCGCCCCGCTTGAGCGAGAAAGGCGCGTAAGACCATGAAAGAAGGCATTCACCCCAACTACCGCGAGGTCGTGTTTCTGGACACGAGCTGCGATTTCGGTTTCGTGACCCGCTCGACGGTGGCCACGAGCGAAACCATCCAGTGGAAGGACGGCAAGGAGTATCCGGTCTACAAGATCGAAATCTCCGCGGAGTCCCACCCTTTCTACACGGGCAAGCAGAAGATCGTCGACACCGCCGGTCGCGTCGACAAGTTCAAGAAGCGCTACGCCCGCAAGCCCGCCAACCCGGCTTGAGGATCCTTCCGGTCCGGTGCCTCGCGCGCCCGCCGGACGTCCGACCGAAAAGGCAGCCTCGGCTGCCTTTTTTGTTGCGCCCGCTACAATAGGCCCTGCCCCTTTCGCCCCGCCGTGGAAAGCGCATGAACCGCGTCGCCGATCCTCGGGTCGACTCCTCCCCCCGCCTTCGCATCGCCTACGACGGCACCGCGACGCCGGTGAAGACCGCCCTGTTCCTGGTCGTCTGCGTGGCGTGGCTGCTGCCCGGCCTCGTCGGGCACGATCCGTGGAAAACCGACGAGGCCGTCGCATTCGGCGTGGTGTCGGAAATGCTGTCTTCGGGAGACTGGGTCGTTCCGCGCCTGGCGGGCGAGCCCTTTGCCGAGCGGGCGCCGCTGTTCTTCTGGGTCGCCACCCTGTTCACCAAGCTGTTCGGCGGCTTCCTCCCCGCCCACGACGCCGCGCGCCTCGCCGCCGGGTTCTTCATGGCGGTCACGATGGCCGGGGTCTCTGTGGCTGCCGTAGCGCTGCATGGGCGACGAGCCGGCCGCATCTCCGTCCTGCTGCTCATCGGCTGCCTCGGCCTGCTCATCCGCGCGCACGAGATGAACACGGACCTGGCGGGCCTGGCCGGGCTCGCCCTCGGCCTGGCCGGGCTCGCCCTCGCCTCGCCCCGGCCGGTGGCGGGCGGTCTCCTGGCGGGAGCCGGCCTCGCCGTGGCGTTCCTGGGTGATGGCCTCGCGCCCGCCCTGCTGCTCGTGGCCGTCCTGGGCGTCCTGCCGCTCGCGGGCCCGAAATGGCGAACCCGCCAGTACGCCCTCGCCGCGGCGCTCGCGATCGGGGTCGCCCTGCCCTTCACGGTGAGCTGGCCCCTCCTCCTGTGGCAGCGATCCCCGGACACCTTCACGCAGTGGTTCGCGGCCTCGGTGGCCACGCGCTGGTCCGGCGGCATCACGCGCGGGGCGCTCGCCGACTTCGCCTACTTCCCGAAGATGCTCACCTGGTACGCCTGGCCGGCCCTGCCGCTCGCGGCGTGGACGCTTTGGCGCGCCCGCCGGACGCTGGCCGCACGCGAGGACCTGCGGCTCGCGCTGGTCGCATCCGCCGTGTTCCTGGGCCTGCTGGTGCTCGTCGCCGAGTCGCGCGAGGTGAACGCGATGCCGCTCCTGCTTCCCCTCGTCCTGCTGGGCGTGGCGGAGCTCGACTCGATGCCGCGTGGCGCGGCGAGCGCCCTCGACTGGTTCGGCGTCACCACCTTCGCGCTCTTCGCCATCGCCATCTGGGTCGCCTGGGCCGCCGCCATGACCGGCAGCCCCGCCGCCGTGGCCCAGTGGATCGCGCGGGAAATCCCGGGCTATCGCTATCCGTTCCGGTTCGTGCCTTTCGCGCTCGCGGCGCTCCTCACCTGCATCTGGGTGGTGGTGGTCGCGCGCTCGCTGCGCACGACGCGGCGGGCCGTCGTGAACTGGAGCGCCGGCATCACGATGGTCTGGATGCTCACGATGACGCTGGGCCTGCCGCTCGTGGACCAGGCGCGCAGCTACCGGGGTGTCTCGGCCGAGCTGAAGTCCGCGCTCGGCAGCCCGGCATGCACGATCGGCGCGGGCGTGGGCGATGCGCAGCGGGCCCTGCTCGACTACTTCATCGGCCTGCGCCTCACGCGACCCCAGTCGCGCGAAGCCACCGCCTGCGACACGCTTCTCGCCCAGCAGGTCGCGGGTCGCGAGTTGCCCGTCGACGCCGCGGTCTGGCGGGAAACCTGGCGCGGGTCGCGGCCGGGAGACCGCAGCGAGTCGTTCGTGCTGTACCGGCGACTGCGCTAGGCGAGATCGCGTCGTTCGCGGTAGATCCACCCGCGACGCGTCATCGCCTTCTCCGCCTCCACCGCGAAGAACACGACGCTCGAGAGCCCCAGGCAGAGGGCGAGTTCCGCCGCATCCAGCGGCTGCGTGTGGAAGATCGCGTTGAGCGCGGGCACGTAGATCACGGCGAGCTGCAGGGCGAGCGTCGCGGCCACGGCGAGCGAGAGCGCGCGGTTCGAGCCCAGCCCCAGGGTGAACAGGGAAACGCGCTCGGATCGGATCGCCAGCACGTGCCCCAGCTGCGAAAGCGCAAGCACCGTGAACACCATCGTCTGCCCGTGCGCGTTGCCGTCGGCGAGGGCCCACGCCTGCGTCGCGATGCACACCCCGCCCATCAGCACGCCCACCCAGGCCATGTGCTGCCACAGCCCGCGCGCGAACACGCTTTCGTTCGGCGGGCGGGGCGGGCGTCGCATCAGGTCGCGCTCGGCCGGCTCGAACGCGAGCGCGATCCCCGGAAGTCCGTCCGTCGCGAGGTTGATCCAGAGGATGTGGATCGGCAGGAGCGGAATGGGCATGCCCAGGAAGGGCGCGAGGAATATCGTCCAGATCTCGCCCAGGTTTCCGGTGACCGCATAGCGGATGAACTTCCGGATGTTGTCGTAGATGCGGCGGCCCTCGCGCACGGCCGCGACGATCGTGGCGAAGTTGTCGTCCATCAGCACGAGGGCCGATGCCTCGCGCGCGACGTCCGTGCCGGAACGCCCCATGGCGATGCCCACGTCGGCCTGCTTGAGCGCCGGGGCGTCGTTCACGCCATCGCCCGTCATAGCCACGATCTCGCCGCGCGCCTGCAGCGCCTCGACGATGCGGATCTTCTGTTCCGGGCTCACGCGCGCGTAGACGGCGGTTCGGGCCGCGCACGAGACGCGCTCGTCCGCGCCCATCCTCGCGAGCCGCGTGCCTTCCATCACCGCCTCGCCCTCGCCCAGGATGCCCAGCCGCCTCGCGATGGCGCGGGCGGTCACCGGGTGGTCGCCCGTGATCATCACCGGGCGGACGCCGGCCGCGAGGCATTCGGCCACCGCAGCCTTGGCTTCCTCGCGCGGCGGATCGGCGAGCCCCACGAGGCCCAGCAGCACGAGGCCGCGTTCGGCCTGGTCCGGACTCGTCGACTCGGGCCACGCCTCCCAATGGCGCGAGGCGACCGCGAGCACCCGCAACCCCTCGGCGGCGAGGCTTTCGGCCTCGGCCACGACGCGGGCCGCGTCGATCGGCACTTCCCCTTCCGGCACCGCGATGAAGTCGCAGCGCCGGATCACCGACTCGGGTGCACCCTTGGTGATCGCGACCACGCGCTCGTCGTGACGGTGAACCGTGGTCATGCGCTTGCGCTCGGAGTCGAAGGGCACTTCGTGCGTGCGGGGGTGGTGGCGCTCCAGCGCGTGCTTGTCGAAACCCGCTTCGCGGGCATGCGCGAGCAGCGCGGTCTCGGTGGGATCCCCCTGCTCCGCGCCATCGTCGGCGATCGAGGCGTCGTTCGAGAGCGCGAGCGCCGTGGCGAGGCGCCCCCACGGTTGCCCCGCGGGCCACTTGGCGCCGCCCGCATGCCGGATGCCCGCCGCCCAGGCCGCCTCGACGCGCATGCGGTTCTGCGTGAGCGTGCCCGTCTTGTCGGTGCAGATCACCGTGACCGAGCCCAGCGACTCGACCGCGGGCAGCCGCCGGACGAGCGCGTTGCGCGAGGCCATCTTGCCGGCTCCCAGCGCAAGAGCGACCGTGACGACGGCGGGAAGCGCCTCGGGAATCGCGGCGACGGCGAGGCTCACCGCGGTGAGGAACATGATCGCGGGCGCCTCGCCCCGCATGAGACCGGCCGCGAAGACGATGGCGCAGATCGCGAGGGCGCCCAGCGCGAGCCGGCGCCCGAACTGCGCGAGCCGGCGCTGCAGCGGCGTCTGCCCCTCGGATGCGCTGCGAAGCAGTTCGGCGATGCGACCGAGTTCCGTCGCCATGCCCGTCGCCGCCACGACGCCGCGGCCGCGCCCGTGCACGACGATCGTTCCCTTGTAGGCCATGTTCGTGCGGTCCCCGAGCGCGGCGTCCTCGGCCTCGAGGCGGCGCACCTGCTTCTCGATCGCGTGCGATTCGCCGGTGAGAGCCGATTCCTGGATGCGCAGCTGCGCGGACTCGATGAGACGCAGGTCGGCCGGGACCATGTTGCCGGCCTCGAGAATGACGATGTCGCCGGGCACCAGTTCCGGCGAGGCGATCTCGATCGGGCGGCCGTCGCGCAGGACGTGAACGCGCGGCGTGGCCATACGCCGGAGCGCGGCCATGGTCCGCTCGGCACGGTATTCCTGCGCGAACCCGATGACGGCATTGAGGACCACGATCACGACGATCGCGATGGAATCCTGCGGCTCGCCCACCGCGCCGGCGACCACCGCGGCGGCGAGCAGCACGAGGATCATGAAGTCGGTGAACTGCCCCGCCAGCATGAGCCAGGGCGAGCGCGAAGGCGCGACGTCCAGCTCGTTGGGACCGTGGCGGCCCAGGCGCGCCAAGGCTTCCGCGGAATCCAGTCCCCGCTCGGCGTCGCTGCCCAGACGCTCCATCGCCTGCTCGCGGGCAATCCCGTGCCAACGCTCCGCAGGGGGCGCCGCGTGTGGAGAACGCGCGCCGGTTTTCATGGCGCTTCCAGCATGTCACCCCCGCCGCCCGCCGGGGTTGACCGGGGGCAAGGAAGCGACCGACGGCTCCGGCGATGCCTAGGGGGCGAGCCTTCGGTCGAGCAGCTCGATCCAGTGCGAGACGGGACGGGTCGCGCCGGTCTCGATGTGCAGCAGGCAACCGATGTTCGAGGTGCAGATCTCCATCGGCGCGCCGGATTCGAGCGCCTCCACCTTGTTGGCGAGCAGGCGCCCCGAGAGCTCCTCCTGCAGGATCGAATAGGTGCCCGCCGAGCCGCAGCACACGTGGGCATCGGGCACGGGCGTGAGCGTGAACCCCGCCTCGCGCAGCACCGATTCGACGATGCCCTTCTGCTTGAGGCCGTGCTGCAGGCTGCACGGCGGATGATAGGCGACGGGGCCGTCCACAGGATCCTTGCCGGCCAGCAGGACGGCGAGCGCGCTCTTCTCTTTCGCGATCACCTCGCCCACGTCCCGGGCCAGCGCCGTGATGCGGGCGGCCTTCGCGGCGTAGGCCGGGTCGCCGGCGAGAAGGTGTCCGTATTCGTGGACCATGGTGCCGCACCCGCTCGCGGTGACGACGATCGCCTCCACGCCCGCCTCCACGTGCGGCCACCAGGCGTCGATCTGGCGCCGCATGCGATCGAGCGCGGATGCCTGCGCGTTGAGGTGGTACTCGATCGCGCCGCAGCAGCCGGACTGCGGCACGCCCACGAGGGAGATGCCCAGGCGGTCGAGCACGCGCGCGGTGGCGCCGTTGATGTCCGGCGCGAGCGCGGGCTGCACGCAGCCGTCGAGCACGATCATGCGCCGCGGATGCCGGGCCGCGGGCCAGTGCCCCGCCTTGCGCTCCGGCGGCACCTGCTTCGCGAGCTTCTCGGGCAGCAATGGCTTGAAAAGACGGCCCATCGCGATGCCGGCCTTGAATACCGGGCCCGAAAGGAACGCGAAGCGAAGGAGCGCGCGGTACGCGTTCTCGGCCGCGCCGCGCGGCGCCTTCTTCTCGACGAGTTCGCGCCCGATGTCCACGAGCCGCCCGTACTGCACGCCCGAGGGGCACGTCGTCTCGCAGGCGCGGCAGGTGAGGCAGCGGTCCAGGTGCAGGCGCGTGCTCGCGGTCACCGGTGCGCCCTCGAGGGCCTGCTTCATCAGGTAGATGCGCCCGCGCGGGCTGTCGAGCTCGTCGCCGAGCAGGTTGTAGGTCGGGCACGTGGCGAGGCAGAAGCCGCAGTGCACGCACTTGCGCAGGATGGCGTCGGCCTCGCGGCCTTCGGGCGTGTCCTTGATCCAGTCGGCGAGATGGGTCTGCATCAGGAGAAGAGCGTGATGCCCTCGCGCGCGAGCGCGCGGGAGATCGCGGGTCGCGTGGCCAGGCGGTTGAGGAAGGCTTCGATTTTCGGGAGCCGCGTGGCGGGCGGGTCGAGCCAACGCCCCCAGCGCGCGATCACCGCGAAGTACAGGTCCGACAGCACGGGCTCGCGTTCGCCGGACCACCACGCGCCGGCGAGCGCGGCGTCCTGCTGCGCGAACCAGTCCGAGATCTTGCGCGCGCCGTGGATTTTCACGGCAGCCTGCACGGTGGCGTCGTCGGAAAAGTCGCCCTCGTGGAAGAAGCGGTTGAAGAGCGGATGCACTTCCGTGGCGAGCGTGGCCACCTGCTCCATCGTCTTCGCGCGCGCCCACGTGCCCGGCCTCGCGAGGAGCGCGTTGTCGCCGCGGCGATCGAGCAGCCACTCCACGATCGCGACGCACTCGGTGAGCGTGCCCTCGGCGGTGACGAGCGCGGGCACCTTGCCCTTGGCATTGATGGCGCGATAGGCCTCGCCGCGCTGCTCGCCCGCGGCGAGGTCCACCTTCACCGATTCGAAGGGCTCGCCGAGTTCCTCGAGCACCATGTGCACGAGCAGGGAACAGGAGCCGGTGCCGTAGTGGAGCTTCATCGCCATCAGAAATTGTCCATCCGGCCGGGGTTGAGGACGCCGGCGGGATCGAACGCCTCCTTGAGCCGGCGGTGGATCTTCGCGATCGCGGGGGCGAGGGGATGGAAGACGCCGCCCGCGCGGTCGCCGCCCCGGAACCGCGTCGCGTGGCCGCGCGCCTTCTGCGCCGCGTCGCGCATCGGGCCGAGTTCCGCGTCGCCGCGCAGCCAGCGCTGGCCGCCGCCCCATTCGACCAGCTGCGGCATCGTGAGGCCCAGGGGCCCGGCCGTCTGCGCGACCGACAGCCGCCAGAGCGGTGCGTCGCCCTCGAAGAAGGGCAGCGCCTGTTCGCGCAGCGACAGCCAATAGGTACCGCCATCGGGAACGTCGGCGCCGCCGAGCTTCGCCCGCGCTGCCGCGACCGCGCTGGCCGCGCCCGACAGGCGCACGCGGAGCACGCCCGATTCCCAGGCCGTCGCCGAAAGCGGCAGCGGCTGGCCGGCCCACCGGTTCACGGCCTCGATCATCGCGGCTTCGTCCATCTCGAAGGCGAGCGTCGCCTCGGCAGGCGGACGCGGCAGCACCTTGAACGAAAGCTCCGTGAGGACGCCGAGCGTGCCGAAGGCGCCGGCCATGAGACGGGAGACGTCGTAGCCGGCCACGTTCTTGATGACCCGGCCGCCGAAGGAGAGGTCCTCGCCCTTGCCGTTCACGATGCGCGCGCCGAGCACGAAATCGCGCGCGGCGCCGGCGAAGGGGCGGCGCGGGCCGGACAGGTTGCAGGCCACCGTGCCGCCGATCGTGGCCGCTTCCCCGAATCGCGGGGGCTCGAACGGCAGCATCTGCCCCTCGGCCGCGAGCGCGCGCTCGATGTCCGCGAGGCGCGTGCCCGCCCGCACGGTGAGGACGAGTTCGCGCGGCTCGTAGGCCACGATGCCGGTGTAGGAGGAAACCTCGAGCGGCTCGCCGGCGCCGCTCGCGCCGAGGAAATCCTTGGTGCCCCCGCCACGAATGCGCAGCGGGCTCTTGCGGGCGGCGTGCTCGCGCACGCGCTCGGCAGTCTGGGCGATGAAGTCGGACATGGCTCTAGAACCGGGGAATGTCGGGTCGGGGGACGCGCCCGGCGCGCACGTGCATCCCGCCCCACTCCGCGCACCGCTTGAGCGCGGGGACGGCCTTGCCGGGGTTGAGGATGCCCGTGGGATCGAAGGCGCGCTTCACGTCGTGGAACGCCGCGATTTCCCCCGCGCGGAACTGCAGGCACATCGCCTCCAGCTTCTCGATGCCGACGCCGTGCTCGCCGGTGATGGTGCCGCCGTGGTCGATGCACAGCTCGAGGATCCTGCCGCCGAGTTCCTCGCTGCGCTCGAACTCGCCCGGCTTCGTGGCGTCGTAGAAGATGCACGGGTGCATGTTGCCGTCGCCGGCGTGGAAGACGTTGCCGATCGTGAGGCCGTATTCGCGGCCGAGCGCGTAAACGGCGTCGAGCACCTCCGGCAGCGCGCGCCGCGGGATGGTGCCGTCCATCGTGTAGTAGTCCGGCAGCACCGAGGCCAGCGCGGCGAAGGCCCCCTTCCTCGACTTCCACAGCTTCGCCCGCTCGTCCTCGTCCTTCGCGACGCGCACCTCGGTCGCGCCCGATGCGGCGAGCAGCGCCTCGACCTGCCCGAGCGCCTCGTTCGCCTCTTCCCGGCCGCCATCCACCTCGACCAGCAGCAACGCCTCGGCCTTCGGCAGCCCGAGGGCCATGTAGCGCTCGCACGCGTCGATCACGACACGGTCCATCATCTCGAGGGCGGCCGGCACGAGCCCGGCGCCGATGATGGCGCCGACCGCCTCGGCGCCCGCCTTCACGGTATCGAAGGCCGCCAGCACCGTTTCCGTCGCCTCCGGCCGCGGCAGCAGGCGCAGCGTGGCCCGCGTGATGAGCCCCAGGTTGCCCTCGCTGCCCGTCACGACGGCGAGCAGGTCGTAGCCGGGCGCATCGAGCGCCTCGCCGCCGATCTCGAGCAGCTCGCCCTCGCCGTCGATCGCGCGCAGGGCGACGACGTTGTGCACCGTGAGACCGTACTTCAGGCAATGCACGCCGCCCGCGTTCTCGGCGATGTTGCCGCCGATGGTCGAGACGACCTGGCTGGAGGGATCGGGCGCGAAGTGAAGGCCCGCCGGTCGGGCCGCCTCGCTCACCTGCGCGTTGGGAACGCCCGGCTCCACGACCGCGAGCCGCGCGGCCGCGTCGATGCGGACGATGGCGCGAAGGCGCGTGAGCACCGCGAGCACGCCGTCCGCGTGCGGGATGGCGCCGCCCGAGATGCCGGTGCCCGCGCCGCGCGTGACGACCGGGACGCCGATCGGCGCCAGCGCGCGGACCAGCGCGATCACCTCCGCCTCGCTTTCCGGCAACACGGCGGCGAGCGGCGTCTCGCGCACCTGGATGTAGGCGTCGGTCTCGAAGGCCGCGAGACACTCCGCCTCCGCGACCACCGACAGCGGCGGGCGCACCGCGCCGAGCGCGGCGAGCACGGTGCCGCGCGGGGCGGGCGTGAGGGCGAGGTCCATCCTAGAAGCGCGGGATGTCGGGGTGGGGCAACTGGCCGCGCGAGACGCGCATGCGCCCGTACTCCGCGCAGCGGTGAAGGGTCGGTACCGCCTTGCCCGGATTGAGCAGGCCCGGCGGGTCGAACGCGGCCTTCACGGCGTGGAACTGCTCGAGCTCCGCGGTGCGGAACTGCGCGCACATCTGGTTGATCTTTTCGATACCGACGCCGTGCTCGCCGGTGATGGTGCCGCCGACCTCGATGCTCAGCTCGAGGATGTCGCCGGCGAACTCCTCGGTCTTCTCGAATTCGCCGGGCACGTTCGCGTCGTAGAGGATGAGCGGATGCAGGTTGCCGTCGCCGGCGTGGAAGACGTTGGCGCAGCGCAGCCCGTAGTGCGTCGAGAGTTCGCCGATGCGTCGCAGCACCTTCGAGACGGCGCCCCGGGGTATGGACCCGTCGATGCAGTAGTAGTCCGGCGAGATGCGCCCCACGGCCGGGAAGGCCGTCTTGCGCCCGGACCAGAACTTCAGGCGCTCGGCCTCGGAGCCGGAAACGCGGAACCCGGTGCTGCCGGCGCTGCGCATCACCTCGGTGATCTTGCCGATCTCCTCGGCGACCTCCTCGGCGGTGCCGTCGGATTCGCACAGCAGGATCGCCTCGGCCTCGAGGTCGTAGCCGGCGTGCACGTAGTCTTCCACCGCCGCCGTCGCCAGCTTGTCCATCATCTCGAGGCCGGCCGGCACGATGCCCGCGCCGATGACCGCCGCCACCGCCTCGCCGGCATCCTCCACGCTCGCGAACGAGGCGAGCACCACCTGCGCCACCTGCGGCTTGGGCAGGAGCTTCACGGTGACTTCGGTGAGCAGGACGAGCAGGCCCTCGGAACCGGTGACCGTCGCGAGCAGGTCGTACCCGGGCGCGTCGAGGGCGTCGGAGCCGATCTCGACCGCGTCGCCCTCGATGGTGAGGCCGCGCACCTTCTGGAGGTTGTGCACCGTGAGGCCGTACTTGAGGCAATGCACGCCGCCGGAATTCTCCGCCACGTTGCCGCCGATGGAGCAGGCGATCTGGCTCGAGGGATCGGGCGCGTAGTAGAGGCCGTGGGGCGCGACCGCCTCCGTGATCTGCGCATTGCGCACGCCCGGCTGGGCGCGCGCCGTGCGCGAGGCGGGGTCCACCTCGAGGATCCGGTTGAACTTGCCCATGGCGAGCAGGATGCCGTCCGCCAGGGGCAGCGCGCCGCCGGAAAGGCCGGTGCCCGAGCCGCGCGCCACGACGGGCGTGCCGGTCTCCCGGGCGACGCGCAGGACGGCCGCGGCCTCGGCTTCGGTGGCGGGCAGCACCGCCACGAGGGGCGTCTGGCGGTAGGCCGAAAGCCCGTCGCATTCGTAGGGCCGCAGGTCCTCGGCGCTCACGAGGACGGCGCCGGCCGGCAGGCACTCGCGCAGGCGTCCCGCCACGTCGGCACGACGCGATTCGAGGGAAGACGCGGGAGGCTGGGCGAGGGCGTTCATGGGCGTCGTCTTGGGGCGGATGCGGTTCCGCTCCTACGATAGCACGCGGTCCCCGCCCCTCTTTTGAACGCCGGTAACAGCCCCTATATTGTCCCGATGGACCCCACCCTCACCAAGGCGATCGCCGCCGTCCTCGTGCTCGTCGGCCTCGCCGGCACCGTCCTGCCGGTGCTGCCCGGCATCGCCTTCGTGTTCGGCGGTCTCGTGCTCGCGGCGTGGGCCGACGGCTTCGTGCACGTGGGCGGCTTCACGATCGCGATCCTGGGCCTGCTCACGGCGGCGGCCATCGCGATCGACTTCGCGGCCTCGGCCTTCGGGGCGAAGAAGGCCGGCGCAAGCCCGCGGGCCGTGCTGGGAGCCGGGATCGGAGCCGTGGTAGGGATCTTCTTCGGGCTGCCGGGCCTGGTGCTGGGCCCCTTCGTCGGCGCCGTGCTGGGCGAGCTTTCGGCCAACCGCGCGCTCCTGGCCGCCGGCAAGGCCGGCATCGGCACCTGGGTGGGGCTCCTGCTCGGCTCCGTGGCCAAGGTGACGCTCGCCTTCCTGATGGTCGGCGTGTTCGCCCTGGCGTACGTCTTCGGCGGATAGCGCCGGCCCGCCACGAGCGGCCCGGCGCGGTCGTTACCCTAGGACATCACCGCCAGCTGCTCGTTGGCGGCCTCGAGACGCTCGACCAGCGTGTTCAGGAACCGTTCGTCGAACAGCCGGCGCACGCTGAGGGAGGCGGTGCGCAGGTCCTCGGCGCGGATCTTCACCACGATGCAATCGGACGTCGTCGTCACCGTCGCCGAACGATGGGGCGAATCGGCCTTGGCGAGATACGCCATCTCGCCGAAGCAGTCTCCGGCCGCGAGGACATTGAGGGTGCGCTTGCCGCGCGTGACGCGAACGTAGCCGCCGGCGATCACGAAGAACGAATCGCCGTGGTCGCCTTCCTTGATGAGCACGGTGTCGGCCGGGAACTTGCGCCACTTCGACAGGCGCAGCACCTCCCACAGCTCGTTCTCGGGGAAATCGCGGAAGAACGAGAGGCCGCGAGCCACGCTGAAGCGTTCCGTGTCGCTCTGCTCGCGCTCGCCCGATTGCTTGGTCTTCTTCCAGACCTCCGCGAGATCCTGGCCGAAGGCCTCCCAGGTCTCGTAGCGCGCGGCCGGGTCCTTCGCGATGGCCTTCATCACGATGGCCTCGAGCTCCGGCGACACGCCCTCGCGGTGCGCGCTCGGCGGCGACGCATCGGTGTTCACGATCTGGTAGATCACGCTCATCGTGTTGGCGCCCTCGAACGGCAGGCGCCCGCACAGCAGGTAGTACATGACGACGCCGAGCGCGTAGATGTCCGTGGACGCCCCGGCCTGCGTCGCGCCGGTGACGAGCTCCGGCGCCATGTACGCGGGCGAGCCGACGTTCGTGATGATCGTGCGGTCCGAGACCTTGTTGATGGAGGCGCCGAAGTCCGCGATCTTGATGTCCGTGCCGTCCACGTGGAGGATGTTGCCCGGCTTGATGTCGCGGTGCGTGAGGCCGAGCGTCGCGGCGAAGGCGAGCGCGCGCACGCACTTGAAGATGATCTCGGCGATCTCCGCGGGGGGCAGCAGGGCGTCGGCCTCGCAGAACTTCTCGAGCGTGCCGCCCTCGACGTACTCCATCACGATGTAGCTGAACTTGTCCTCCACGACCGCGTCGTAGATCTGCACGATGTGCGGGTGGTTGAGCTTGCCCGCGAGCGCCGCCTCGTTGAGGAACATGCTGCGGTAGAAGGCGCCGTCCTCGGAATGCTTGAGGGCCTCCGGGAAGGCCACCTTGATGGCCACCTGGCGCTTCGTGAAGGGGTCCGTGCCGAGGTACACCTTGCCCGACGCGCCGCGTCCCAGTTCCCGCTGGACCTGGTACTTGCCGATCGCTTCCATGGCTGGGGTGGGCTCTTTCGCGTGAGGAGGGGGCGAGCGCCCCGATTATCCCGTATGCCAGGCCCGGCACCAAGGGCGCCGTCCGTCGGAAATCCTGCAGCGGTACCCGGAAACCGGGACAAATCCTACAAATGAAAAGGGGAAAGCGGGGCGAACCCCGCTTTCCCCCGCTGCCGGCGCGCCGCGCGCCGACCTAGAAGAGGCCCGAAATCCTGCCCGTGTCGTCCACGTCGATGGCGCAGGCCGAAGGCACCTTCGGCAGGCCCGGCATCGTCATGATGTCCCCGCAGACCATCACGACGAACTCCGCCCCGGCCGCCAGGCGCACCTCGCGCACGTTCACCACGTGCCCCGAAGGCGCCCCGCGCAGCTGCGGGTCCGTCGAGAACGAGTACTGCGTCTTCGCCACGCACACCGGGTAGTGGCCGTAGCCCGATTCCTGCAGGCGCTTGATCTGGCCGCGCACCTTGGAATCCGCCGTGATGTCGGCCGCGCCGTAGATCTTGGTCGCGATGGCCTTCATCTTGTCCCAGAGCGTGGCGCTCTCCTCGTACACGTACTTGAAGTCGTTGGGCTGCTCGCACATCTTCACGACCGCCCGCGCGACGTCGGCCGCGCCCTTGCCGCCCTCGGCCCAGTGGCGCGCCAGCACCACCTGCGCCCCGTGGTGGGCGAGCTTGTCCATGAGCAGCTTCACCTCCGCGTCCGTGTCCTCCGTGCGGTGGTTGATCGACACCACGCACGGCAGCCCGTAGTTGTTGCGGATGTTGTTCACGTGCCGCTCGATGTTGGCGATGCCCCGCTCGAGGGCTTCGAGGTTGGGCTTGCCGAGCTCCTTCACCTCGATGCCGCCGTGGTACTTGAGCGCGCGGATCGTCGCCACCAGCACCACCGCCGCGGGCTTCAGGCCCGCCTTGCGGCACTTGATGTCGATGAACTTCTCCGCCCCCAGGTCCGCGCCGAAGCCCGCCTCGGTCACCACGTAGTCCCCCAGCTTGAGCGCCGTCTGCGTCGCGAGCACCGAGTTGCAGCCGTGCGCGATGTTGGCGAAGGGGCCGCCGTGGATGAAGGCCGGCGAATGCTCGAGCGTCTGCACCAGGTTGGGCGCGAGCGCGTCCTTGAGCAGGGCCGCCATCGCCCCGTGCGTCTTCAGGTCCCGCGCGAGGATGGGCTTCTGGTCGCGCGTGTAGCCGCACACGATGTTGCCCAGGCGCTCCTTCAGGTCCTTCACCGACATCGACAGGCAGAAGATCGCCATCACCTCCGAGGCCACCACGATGTCGAAGCCGTCCTGGCGCGGGAAGCCGTTGGCCGGCCCGCCCAGCGACACCGTGATGTCGCGCAGCGCCCGGTCGTTCATGTCCATCACGCGCTTCCACGCGATGCGCCGCACGTCGAAGCCCAGTTCGTTGCCCTGGTGGATGTGGTTGTCGATCATCGCCGCCAGCAGGTTGTTGGCGAGCGCGATGGCGTTGAAGTCGCCCGTGAAGTGCAGGTTGATGTCCTCCATCGGCACCACCTGCGCGTAGCCGCCGCCGGCCGCCCCGCCCTTCATCCCGAACACCGGGCCCAGCGAGGGCTCGCGCAGGCAGATCACGGCCTTCTTGCCGATGTGGTTGAGCGCGTCGCCCAGGCCCACCGTCGTGGTCGTCTTGCCCTCGCCCGCCGGCGTGGGGCTGATCGCCGTCACCAGGATGAGCTTGCCGTCCGGCTTGTCCTTGAGCGTGTCGATGTAGTCCAGGCGGATCTTCGCCTTGGTGCGCCCGAAGGGTTCGACGGCGCTCTCGGGAATGCCCAGTTTCGCGGCGATCTCGCCGATGGGCTTCATGGTCGCCTTCTGGGCGATCTCGATGTCGGACATCATGGGGGCGCTCTCCTCTTTACGTTCGTGGGACGCCGCGGGAAACCGGCATGGCCGCCCGAAGCGATTGCCCCGGAGTATAGGAAGCGGCCAAAATGCGGAGCCTTGACTCGGGTCAAGGCCCGATCCACCGACCGGAGGCGCCCATGCATCCCCACGAAAGCCTCATCCGCGAGTTCTACGCCGCCTTCGCGGGCCGCGACGCCGAGGCCATGGCGCGCTGCTACCACGACGACATCTTCTTCACGGACCCGGCCTTTCCGCGCCTGCGCGGCGAGGAGGCGCGCGACATGTGGCGCATGCTCGTCGCCCGGGCCACCGACCTCGAGATCGTGCTCGACGAGGCTTCCGGCGACGCCGAGGGCGGCCGGGCGCACTGGACGGCGCGGTATACCTTCTCGAAGACCGGGCGCCCCGTGGTGAACCGCATCGAGGCGAAGTTCGCCTTCCGCGACGGGAAGATCGTGCGCCACTACGACCACTTTTCCTTCTGGCGCTGGTCGTCCCAGGCGCTCGGCCCCACCGGCCGGCTCCTCGGCTGGTCCGCGCCCCTCAAGTGGCTCGTGCGCAAGCAGGCCGCCGAGCAGCTCGCGCGCTTCAGCGCCAAGCGCGCCGGGTGAGTGGCGGGGAGGAGGCGAAGGGCCTCGCCCTCGCCGGCGTCGGCTTTCAGCCTGACCTGCGGCGTTGTGGGGGGGGGGGGGTGGGCCTCGGTGGGGGGGGCGGGGCGGCCGGGGGGGGGCCCCCTCGGGCCGGGGGCGCTTGCCTGCGTCGTGGTCGCGCTGGTGGCCCTGGGCCGCCGGATGCCGGTCAGGCGGCCCTCGCCGGCGGCCGGCGAAGGATGAGGATGTTGCCGGCGACGGACACGGCCACGCCCGCGAGCGCGAGCAGGCTCCAGCGATACCCTTCGAACAGCGAGGAGACCCCGAGCGCCACGATGGGAATGATCACGCCCGTGTAGCCGGCCCGCGCCGCGCCCACGCGCTCGAGCAGGTGCAGGTAGCTGCCGAAGGCGAGGATGGAGCCGAAGACGGCGAGGTAGACGAGCGAGAGCGCGTAGGAGGCGCTCGCCTCGAACGCGAAGGGGCGCCCCAGCGCGAGCACGATCGCCAGATTGGCCACCGAGCCGTAGAGCATCCCCCACGCCATCGTCTGCCAGATCGGGATCGCCTCGCGCTGGTTGCGGTGGGCGGCCATGCTGCCGAACGAGGAAATGACGACGGCAGCCGTCGCGTAGAAGATCCCGGCGCGCGTCCCGGCGCCGGCCTCCAGGCGGGCGAACTCCGGCCAGAAGACGAGCACGATGCCGGCGAGGCCGAGGGCGCCGCCCAGCGCCACGCGACGCGACATCGGCTTGCCGAAGAGCACGCGCAGGAGCAGCAGGTTGATGAGCGGGCTCGCCGAATAGCCCACGGCCACGACGCCCGAGACGATGGTCTGCTCCGCGTAATAGGTGAAGATGTAGCTCACGCTGAACATGAGCACCCCCTGGAACGCCATGCCGGCGTGCTGCGATGCCGTGAAGGCGAGCGGCAGGCCCTTCGCGCGGCACCACGCGAAGAGCAGCGCGGCGGCGAGCACGAACCGGTAGAGGACGCTGACCTCGGGCGCGACCGACCCCAGCTGGAAGGTGATCGCGATCCAGGTGGAGCCCCAGATGGCGACGCAGGCGGCGAAGAGCTGGAGGACGCTCAACGGGGCACGGGCCCGGTCACTTCGCGAGCCCCAGCTGGCCCAGCACGTACGAGTAGGTGAACGCCGTGTCCTTGAGCGCGTCGTAGCGCCCCGAGGCGCCGCCGTGCCCGGCCTCGAGGATGGTCTTGAGGATCACCACGTTCGAGTCCGTCTTGAGCTCGCGCAGCTTCGCCACGTACTTGGCGGCTTCCCAGTACGGGACCTGGCTGTCGTTGAACGACGCCTCCACGAGCATCGCGGGATAGGCCTTCCTCGCGAGATTGTCGTAGGGCGAGTACTGGCGGATGGCCCTGTAGTCCGCCTCCTTGTTCGGGTCGCCCCACTCGATGTACTCGAGCGTCGTGAGGGGGAGCGAGGCGTCCAGCATCGTGCTCACCACGTCGACGAAGGGCACCTCGGAGACGACCGCCTTGAAGAGGTCCGGCCGCAGGTTCGAGACGGCCCCCACGAGGAGCCCGCCGGCGCTGCCACCCTCGATCACCAGACGGTCCGGGGCCGTCCACCCCCGGGCCACCAGGTGCTCGGCCGCGGCGATGAAGTCGGTGAAGGTGTTCATCTTCTTGCGCAGCTTGCCCTCGTCGTACCAGAGCCGTCCGCGCTCGCCGCCGCCCCGCACGTGGGCGACGGCGTAGATCACGCCCCGATCGAGGAGCGAGAGCCGCGTCGAGCGGAAGCCCACGTCGAGCGCGTAACCGTAGGAGCCGTACCCGTAGAGCAGCATCGGGCGCGGGCCCTCGCCCCGCAACGACTTCTTCCAGACGAGCGAGACGGGAATCTTCGTGCCGTCCTTCGCCGGCGCCATCACCATCGCCGAGTCGTAGTCCCCGGACTCGAAGCCGCCGAGCACGGGCATGCGCTTCAGGAGCTTGCGCTCGCGCTTGCCGACGTCGTAGTCGAAGGTGGAGCGCGGCGTCACGTAGCTCTGGTAGACGAACCGGAAGCGCCGGGTGTCGTACTCGGCGTTGGCGCCCGCGCTCGTCGAGTAGACGGCCTCGGGCATGTCGATGTAGTGGTGCCCGCCCGTGGCGAAGTCGGTGACGCGCAGCTTGAGGACGCCGTCGTCGCGTTCCGTGGCGACCCAGAAGTCCTTGAAGACGTCCACGTCCTCGAGCATCACGAGCTTGCGGTGCGCGAGGACCTGCTTCCAGCTCGCGGGCTTCGGGTCGGCGACGGGCGCGCGCACGAGGCGGAAGTTCTTGCCCTTGTCGTTGGTGCGGATCCAGAACTCGTCGCCGTGGTGGTCGAGGTAGTACTCGTGGCCCGTGCGCCGGCCGGCGATGCGCCGGGGCGCGGCCTGCGGGTCGGCCGCCGGAACCACGCGAACCTCGGAGGTGTCCTTCGAGGCGCTCACCAGCACGACGAAGGCGTCGCTGCGGGTCGCGCCCACCCCCAGGTTGAACAGCTCGTCCTTTTCTTCCCAGACGAGCGCGTCGTCCTTCGTGCCGAGCGCGTGGCGGAATGCCCGGTCGGGGCGCTTCGCCGCGTTCTGCTGCGTGTAGAAAAGCGTGGCGTTGTCGGCGGCCCACGCGAGGCTGTCGACGCGCTCGAGGCGGTCGTCGAGCAGCCGGCCGGTCGACAGGTCCTTCACGTAGACCGTGTATTCCCGGTAACCCGTGAAGTCGGCCCCGTAGGCGAGGTAGCGGCCGTCGGGGCTCACTTCCCAGAAGTCCACGCCCGTGTACGACTTGCCCTTGGCGAGCTCGTTCACGTCGAGGATCACTTCTTCGTCGGCCTTCATCGACCCCTTGCGGCGGCAGTAGATGGGGTACTGGAGCCCTTCGACCTCGCGCGTGTAGTACCACCAGCCGCGCTTGAGGTACGGGACGCTCTCGTCCGTCTCCTGGATGCGCGCGAGCATCTCCTGGTAGAGCTTCTCGCGGAATCCCGCGAGCGGCTTCGTCACCGCTTCGGTGTAGGCGTTCTCGGCCTTGAGGTGCGCCAGGACCTCCGGGTTCTCCTTCTCGCGCATCCAGAAGTAGTTGTCGATCCGGCGATCGCCGAACTTCGTCATCGCCTTCGGCACCTTCTTCGCGACGGGCGGTTCGGGCAGGTCGGCGGCGGATCGGGCGGCGAGCGAGAGGGTCATGGCGAGCAGGGCGAGGAGGAACGGCATGGGAGGCCCCGGGGAAGGGAGGGCGAATTATAGCCGCGCCCATGGCGCCTCCCCCGCGCGTAAACCTTTGTAACAACGTCAACGGTGCGTCTCCGGCCGGCGTTCTTGGCTTCGTGCGGGATGGACCCGCACCCCACACCCCGACCAGGAGAACCGCATGAACCCCAGGATCCTCGCCTCCACCCTCGCCGCCCTCGCCTTCGCCCTGCCTGCCGCCGCCCAGACCGCCACGCCCCGCGTCGACCAGCGCCAGGCCAACCAGGAGCGGCGCATCGACCAGGGTGTCCAGTCCGGCCAGCTCAACGCGAAGGAGACCGCCCGCCTCGACAAGGGGCAGGACAAGGTCGAGAAGATCGAGGAGAACGCCAAGGCCGACGGCACGGTCACGAAGAAGGAGAAGGGCGCCCTGCACCACGCGCAGGAGAAGCAGGGCAAGCGCATCTGGCGCCAGAAGCACGACAAGCAGGTGGCCCCGCCCGCCAACGGCTCCGGCGGCTGATCCGCGGGGAGGGGGCGGTGGTAACCTAGCGGCTCACCCCGCCCCCGGTTTTCCGCCATGTTCGCCGTCGCCGCCCCCACCGCCGCCACGAAGCCCGAGGCCTACGCCGAACTGCTCGCGCAGGCCCGCGCGCTCCTCGCCGGCGAACGCGATTTCACGGCCAACGGCGCCAACCTCGCCGCACTGCTGTTCCACGGGCTCGATGGGCTCAACTGGGCGGGCTTCTACTGGCTGAAGGGCGGCGAACTCGTCCTCGGCCCCTTCCAGGGCAAGCCCGCCTGCGTGCGCATCGGGCTCGGCAAGGGCGTCTGCGGAACCGCGGCGGCCTCGCGGCGCACCGTGGTCGTTCCGGACGTGCATGCCTTCCCGGGGCACATCGCGTGCGACAGCGCCTCGCGCAGCGAAGTCGTCGTGCCGGTGCTCGCCGCCGGGCGGCTCGTGGGCGTGCTCGACCTCGACAGCCCCCTCCCGGCGCGCTTCGACGAGGAAGACGCCCGCGGCCTCGAGGCGATCGTCGCCGCGTTCGTGGAGTGCACCGACCTCTCCTAGGAGGGAATCCGGTGACCCTTCGCTCGCTCCTCGTCGATTTCAACTCCTACTTCGCCTCGGTCGAGCAGCAGGCCGAGCCGCGATTGCGCGGCAAGCCCATCGGCGTGGTGCCGATGATGGCGGACACCACCGTCTGCATCGCCGCGAGCATCGAGGCGAAGCGCTTCGGCGTGAAGACCGGCACCCAGCTGGCCGAGGCGAGAAAGCTCTGCCCGGAGATCGAGTTCGTCCTCGCTCGCCATGCCGTCTACATCGATTACCATCACCGCGCCGTGGCGGCGGTGGATACCGTGGTGCCCGTCCGGGAAGTGCTCTCGATCGACGAGATGGACTGCGAGCTCACCGGCCGCTGGCGCGAGCCCGAACGGGCCCTCGGCCTCGCGCGCAAGGTGAAGACGGTCCTGCACGAGGCGATCGGGGAGTGCCTGCGCACCTCCATCGGCATCGGGCCCAACACGTTCATCGCGAAGACGGCCTCGGACATGGTGAAGCCCGACGGCCTGGTGGTCATCGAGCAGCGCGAGCTTCCCCAACGGCTCTTCGGGCTCGCGCTGCGCGACCTCTCGGGCATCGGCAAGCAGATGGAAAAGCGCCTTCACGGCCACGGGATCCGCACCGTCGAGCAGCTCTGCGCCCTCACGCGCGAGCAGGCGCGCGCCGTCTGGGGTGGCGTCGGCGGCGAGGCGATGCACGACCGGTTGCGCGGGGAGGCGGTCGCGGGCCGCGATGGCGGAACCCACTCCATCTCCCATTCCAGCGTCCTCGCGCCCGACAAGCGCAATCCCGAGGACGCCTTCGCGATCCTGAACCGCCTCACGCAGAAGGCCGCGGTGCGCCTTCGCAAGGCGGCCTTCTACGCCTCGCGCCTCACGATCGGGATCAAGTACCTCGACGGCGGCCGCTGGGACGCGGACATGCGGCTGGTGGACACCCAGGACACCGTCACCTTCCTGCACGCGCTCGAGAAACTCTGGTCCGGGCGGCCGAAGACGCGGCGGACGATCCTGCAGGTGGGGATGGCTTTCTCGGATCTCGTTTCCGAGGCGGGGCATACGGGGTCGCTCTTCGCGTCGGAATCGAAGTCGAAGAGCCTGTACGAGACGCTGGACAAGCTCAACGCGCGCTTCGGGAAGCAGGCGGTGTACTTCGCCTCGGCGCACAAGGCGCGGGACCGGGGGGGGATGCATATCGCGTTCAACCACATTCCGGATCCGGAGACGGAGAAGTAGGGCGATTCGCGTCCAAGGGGAGAAAAGGCTATGGAACCGCAGATGAACCGTTGTCGCGAAGCGCCGGCAGCATTCACAGATGAACACAGATCGACCGTGCGGGGTGGCGCGGCGACGTCCAAGGTGAGCGGGCGATGAAGGACAACGTGGTGATCGTCACCGGGGCTTCCAAGGGCATCGGGGCGGAGCTGGCGAGGCAGATGGCGGCGCGGGGCGCACGGCTCGCGCTGGCGGCGCGGGACCGCGAGGGGCTCGAGCGCGTGGCGGCGGAGTGCGCCGCGCTCGGCGGCAAGGCCGAGGTCATCGTCACCGACGTGTCGGTCGAGGACGACTGCCGCCGCCTGGTCGAGCGCACGGTCGCCGCCTACGGCCGGATCGACACGCTGGTGAACAACGCCGGCGCGACGATGTGGGCGCGCTTCGAGGACATCGGCGACATGGCCATCCTCGAGCGGATCATGAAGGTGAACTACCTGGGCGCCGTGTACTGCACGCACCACGCCCTGCCCCATCTCAAGGCGACGCGGGGCCGCCTCGTCGGCATCGCGAGCCTGGCCGGGCGCACGGGCGTGCCCACGCGCACGGGCTACGCCGCGAGCAAGCACGCGATGATGGGCTTCTTCGACTCGCTGCGGATCGAGCTGGCCGATGCCGGCGTCACCGTCACGATGGTCTGCCCGGGCTTCGTCTCGACCGGCATCCGCGAGAACGCCACCGGCCCGGACGGCATGCCCATCCAGGTGAGCCCGGTGAAGGAAGGCGAGGTGATGGGGGTCGAGGAATGCGCCCGCATGACCCTGAAGGCCATCGAAGGCCGCCGCCGCGAATTGGTCATGACGGCTCGCGGTAGAATCGGCCTTTTCCTCAAGCTGGTGGCGCCGGGCCTGGTGGACCGGATCGCCCGCCGCGCCATCGAGTCGGGACGCTAGTGGATCTCTCCGTCTGGATCACGTACCTCGCCGCGACGATCATCCTGTCGGTGTCGCCGGGCCCGGGCGTCTTCTCGAGCCTCGCCGCGGGGCTGAACCACGGCTTCCGCCGGGGCCTGTGGAACGCCGTGGGCATGCAGGTCGCCAACTTCACGCTGATGGGCTTCGTCTCGGTGGGGCTCGGGGCGCTGCTCCTCGCGAGCGAGTCGCTCTTCTCCGCCGTGAAGTGGGGCGGCGTCGCGTACCTGGTCTGGCTGGGCATCGCCACGTGGCGCGCCGAGCCGCGCGCCTTCGACGAGCGCGCCGACGCGCCGCAGGGCCGCGATTCGCGCGAGGTGTTCCTGAAGGGATTCCTCGTCAACATCACCAACCCGAAGGGCATCATCTTCTACGCCGCCGTGCTGCCGCAGTTCATCGACGTGGCGCGGCCGCAACCCGTGCAATACGCCATCCTCGGGGTGACCACGCTCGTCGTGGACCTCGTCGTGATGGCGGGCTACATCGGGCTCGCCGCGCGCGTGCTCGCCGTCATGAAGGACCCGTCGCACCTGCGCTGGGTGAACCGCATCCTCGGCGGCGCGTTCGTCGCCGCGGGCCTCGCGCTCGCGGCCTTCCGCCGCGGCCACGCGGCCACCCCGTAGCACCCGTTCCGCAGCACCCCCTACAACGAGAGAGGAGCAACACCCATGACGATCAAGGTCGGCGACCGGCTGCCCGAGGGCACGGTCTCGGAGTTCATCGAAGTCGAGGGCAACGGCTGTTCCATCGGCCCCAACACCTTCAAGGTGGAAGAGGCCACGAAGGGAAAGAAGATCGCGATCTTCGGCCTGCCCGGCGCCTTCACCCCCACCTGCTCGGCCAAGCACGTGCCGAGCTACCTGGACAACCTGGCGGGCCTGAAAGCGAAGGGCGTGGACGAGGTGTGGTGCTTCGCCGTGAACGACGCCTTCGTGATGGGCGCCTGGGCCCGTGACCAGAAGGCGGTCGGCAAGATCCGCTTCATGGGCGACGGCAGCGCGGACTACACGAAGAAGCTCGGCCTGGAACTGGACCTCACCGGCCGGGGGCTCGGGATGCGCTGCAACCGATTCTCGATGCTCGTCGAGGACGGCGTCGTGAAGACGCTCAACGTCGAGGGCCCGGGCAAGTTCGAGGTCTCCGACGGCGCGACGATGCTCTCGCAGGCCTGACCGGCCCCGCGAGGCCGCCGTCCCACGGGGGCCTCGCGGCCCCCTTCTCTTTCACGCGACCCCCCTCACCCACAAGGAGAACCCCATGGACCTGCAGGCCCTCTTCGAATCGGCCAAGCCCGCGCTGGTGGCCGTCGGCCTCAAGATCGTCGGCGCCATCGTCATCTACATCGTCGGCCGATGGCTGATCGGCATCGTCGGCACCCTCATCCAGAAGGCCCTGGAGCGCCAGAAGGTCGAGCCGACCGTCATCCGGTACATCGGCAACACGATCGCCGTCGCGCTCAACGTCCTGCTGGTCATCGGCATCCTCGGCTACTTCGGCGTCGAGACGACCTCGTTCGCGGCCCTCATCGCCGCGGTGGGCGTCGCGATCGGCGCGGCCTGGTCGGGACTGCTCGCGAACTTCGCGGCCGGCGCCTTCATCCTGGTGCTGCGCCCCTTCAAGGTGGGCGACTACGTCCTCGCGGGCGACGTCGAGGGCACCGTGCGCGCGGTCGGCCTCTTCAGCACGGCCATCGACACGCCGGACAACGTGCAGACCTACGTGGGCAACGCGAAGGTGATGGGAGGGACGATCAAGAACTTCTCCACGAACCCGTACCGGCGGGTGGAGCTCACGGCGCAACTGAACCACGCCGTGGACCCTCACGACGCCATCGCACGCCTGAAGGAGTCGCTCCCGAAGATCGCGAACGTGGTCGCGGACCCCAAGCCGGACGTCGCGATCCTCACGTTCAACGAGCGCGGCCCGGTTCTCGCGGTGCGCCCGTACGTGCACACCGACCACTACTGGCAGGTCTATTTCGACACGAACCGGACGATCCGGGACACCTTCGGCTCCGCCGGCTACCCGGTGCCCGAGGCCCACCTGCAGGTGCGGCAGAAGGCGGCCTAGCGCCGGCCGCCCGCCATCAGCACCAGGATCAGCACGACGAGCACGCCGAGGACGAGGAACCCGATCTTCCACCAGGATTTCGGGCTCTCGCCCGAAACCTCGCCCGTCTGCCCGTTGATGAGGAATCGGTAGGCCTTGTCGCGGTAGCGGTACGCGGAGATCCAGACCGGCAGCAGCACGTGCTTGAACTTCACGTCGTCGTAGCGCGTGGAGACCGAGTGGATGCGCTGCTGGTCGCCGCCGATGTCGCGGCGCACCTGGCTGGCGATGGTCCCGTCGATGACCGTCTTCGCGATCGGGAAGCCCTCGCGAAGGCTCACCTGGTACGCCTCGGCCTGGAAGCCGCTCACGAACTCCGGCTGGTAGGGCACGAGCCCCTTCAGGTTGAATCGCGTCACCGAGCTCGAGATGCCCGGTGGCAGGCTCTTCGAGGCCGGCACCAGCACGTCGTCGTGGAAATGCGCGACGTGTCCCGACGCCGCGCTCCAGCGGGTGTGCTTCACGCGCCGGGACTGCGTCACCGACTCGCCCTTGTCGTTCTGCGTCGAGTAGGTCTCGGTCGTGTAGTAGTCGTCGCCGCGCTCGCCGCGGTAGTCGCTTTCGGTGTGGCAGTCGTACGTCCAGTACGGCAGGTACATGCCGGAGAGGCCCGCATCGCTCTGGGCGTAGCGCTTGAGGTCGTTCGGCGCGAGCCACAGCCCCTTCACCCAGCGGCGAAAGCTGTCCTGCGCGCGCGTCTTGTTCACCTGGAACGGCACGATCGACTTCGGCTTGATGCGCCGGCTCGCGTAGCTCTTCGAGACGATGGCGGCGCCGCAGAAGGTGCAGTGGCCGGCGAACAGGCTTCCGGCGAGCGTCTGCCCGGCCCCGCACTTGCCGCACAGGACCTCCTCGACCTCCGCGGCCTCCATCTTGCCCTCGAGGGCCTTCAGGTAGGTCGCGAAGTCGAGTTCCTCGACGCGATCGTCGTTCTCGGCGATCGCGTTCGTGGTGCCGCAGTACTCGCACTTCAGGTCGCGGGTGCCGGGCGAGAACGAGAGCTTCGCCCCGCACCCCGTGCAGGGGAAGGTCTTGATGAACGCGGTTTCCGGCCTCGTCGGCTGGAGTTCCGACTGCTCCATCAACCCGCCGGCGGAACCGGGGGCGGCATGTTGGCGAAGAGCATCGCGAGCTCGGGCACGTCGCCCGCCTTGGCCCACTGCGCCATGCCCGCCTTCCACACGAGCGAGGCGCGCGTGAGCTGCCCGCTCGCCGCCTGCTGCGCGAGCGCGTTCGCGTCGAAGGGCCCGGCCTGCTGGCCGTTCACGGCCACGTGGAAGGACGCCGCGCCGGGAATCGGGGGCGGCATCGCGGCACCGGCCGCCGGCGCGCCGCCCATGCCGATGCCTCCCGTGCCGCCCGTCATCGCGTTGACCATCTGCGCACCCATGGCGAGGCCGGCGCCCAGGCCCACGCCCGCGCCAGCCGCGCCGCCCGGGTTGTTGGCGGCATCGCGGATGGCCGAGGCCGTCTCGTACTGCGTGTAGGCCTGCAGGTTGCCGATGGCCGCCATGGCGCCGCGCTTGTCGATGGCCTTCTCGACTTCCTCCGGCAGGCCGATGTCCTGCACCTGCACCTCGACGAGCTCGAGGCCCATCGCGAGGAAATCGCCCGCGAGCCGGTCCTTCAGGCGGTTGCCGAGCTCGGTGACCTTCGCCTCGAGGTCGATGACCGGGATGCCGATCTCGGGCATCACCTCCTTGATCCGCAGGCCGATCTTGCCGCGCAGGTTCTCCTGCACCTCGGCCAGCGTGAAGCGGTTGTCGGTGCCGACCAGGTCCTTCACGAACGTGCCGGCATCCTTCACGCGGATGGCGTACAGGCCGAAGGAGGTGACGCGCACGACGCCGAAATCCGGGTCGCGCATCGTGGCCGGCCCGGGCGTGCCCCACTTGAGGTCCGTGAACTTGCGCGTCGAGCAGAAGTAGACCTCGGCCTTGAACGGGCTGTTGAAGCCGTATTTCCAGCCCTTGAGCGTGGCGAGGATGGGCAGGTTCTGCGTGGTGAGCTCGTGCGTGCCGGGCTGGAAAACGTCCGCGAGCTTGCCCTCGTTGATGAAGACGGCGACCTGGCCCTCGCGCACCACGAGCTTCGCGCCGTACTTGATCTCGTTCTGGTAGCGCTCGAAGCGGTAGGCGAGCGTGTCGTTGGTGTCGTCGAGCCACTCGACGATGTCGACCAGTTCGCCCATCAACTTGTCCCAGAGAGCCATGTCGGTTCCTTTCGTCTCGCGCCGTCGTCCGACGCGAAGGCGAGGGACCCAGCCGCCGGATTCCCGCCTGCGCGGAAACGACGAGGCCCCGTTGAGCGGGGGCAGCGGCAAATTGAGCGGGTAAGGTACCCTTGATGCCCCCCCGTTTCAATATCGAATTTTCGCCATGCCCGCCACCGTCTCCCAGCTGTGGGTCTATCCCGTGAAGAGCCTGAAGGGCATCCGCCTCGAGGCCACCCGCGTCACCGCGCGCGGGCTCGCCCACGACCGGCGCTTCGTGGTCGTCGATGCGGGCGGCGTTTTCCTCACCCAGCGGGAGTTCCCGGCCATGGCCACGGTCTGGACCGAGATCGCCGGCGACGAGTTGCGCCTCGCGGCGCCGGGATTCGACGAGGTGGCGATTCCCCTCGAACCGTCGGCGGGAGAGGCGCTGGCGGTGGAGGTCTGGAACAGCCGCACGCCGGCGATCGCGCCGTCGCCCGGGGCCGACCGATGGCTCTCCGAAGTCCTGGGCCGGGCCTGCCGCCTCGCCTACATGCCCGACAGCACGCGCCGCGAATCGAACGCGAGCCATGCCGGCCCGGGCCGGCTCGTGGGCTACGCCGACGGCTATGCCCATCTCGTCGTCTCCGAGGCCTCGCTGGCGGCACTCAACGCCCGGCTCGCCGGGCCCGTGACGATGGATCGCTTCCGCCCCAATATCGTGCTGGCAGGCACCGGGGCCTTCGAGGAAGACGCCTGGACGGCGTTCGTGGCCGGCACGGCACGTTTTCGCATGGCGAAGCCCTGCGGCCGCTGCCAGGTCACGACGACGGACCAGGCGACGGGCGAAGTGACGGGCCCGGAGCCCCTCGCCACCCTGGGCGCCTGGCGGCCGAGCGAGGCGTTCGGCGCCCGCTTCGGCATGAACGCCGTGACGCTCTCGGAAGGGGACTTGCGCGTGGGGGACGAGGCGCGTCCGGCCGGATGATAGGATCGCGGGAAGAGTTCGCCCCGATGAACACCCCCTCCGCCGACGCCACGCCGCTCATCCCGGCCCCGCCTCCGTATCGCCTCACGCGCCGATTCTCCATCGCCGCCTTCGCGAGCGTGGTCGCGTTTGCCGGCGCACTCGGCTGGGTGCTCTCCGTTCTCTTGCATGACCGCCTGCTCACGCGCGACGCCGAGGTCACGATGGAATTCGTGCAGAGCGTCGTGAGCACGGACGAGACGGCGCGCCAGTTCTCCCCGCCGGTTACCCCAGCCCTCGAGGACACGCTGCGCCACTTCGCCCAGATGCCGGACGTGCTGCGTGCCAACGTGTACACGCCCGACCGGCGGGCGCTTTGGTCCAGCGACCGCAACATCCAGGGCCGCACCTTCGACCACAACGACGAACTCGACCGCGCGCTCGCCGGAGGCATCGTCTTCAAGAGCGGCGCGGTCAGCAAGGAAGAACACGTCGCGGCCGCCAAGGCGCTGGCGGGGGATCACAACCGGTACTTCGTCGAGATCTACGTGCCGGTGCGCGACCCTGCGGGCAAGGTCGTGGGCGTCGTCGAGCTCTACAAGACGCCCGACGCGCTCTTCGACGCCATCGCCGGCGGCCAGCGCACCATCGCGATCGTCTCCGCGCTGGGCGGCCTGCTGCTCTTCGCCGTACTGCTGGGCATCGTGCGCCGTGCCGACCGGATCATGCAGGACCAGCAACGGCGCCTGGTCGAGGGCGAGCGCCTGGGAGCCGTGGGCGAGATGGCCGCCACCGTGGCCCATGCCATCCGCAACCCCCTCTCGTCGATCCGCACTTCCGTCGAAGTCGCCGTCGATCCGGGCAATTCGGATTTCCGGGAGTCCGCCGAGGACATCGTGACGGAGGTCGACAAGATCGAGGAGTGGATCCGCCAGCTCCTCGTGTTCTCGCGACCGGGCAGCATCGCGCGCGAGACCCTCGACCCGAACGGCCTGGTGAGGAAGACGCTCGCGACGGCCTCGAGGGATGCGTCCCGCGCCCACGTGAAGGTCGACCTGCGCCTGGCCGACCCGCCACCGTCCGCACGCGGCGACGGCATGCTGGTGGAGCACGTGCTGGTGAGCCTCGTGGGCAACGCGATCGACGCGATGGCCACGGGCGGCACGCTCACGTTGACGACCCGGGCCTCGAACGCGGGCTGCGAGATCCTGGTCGCCGACACGGGGCCGGGCATCCGCGCGCAGGACCTGCCGCGCGTCTTCGAGCCCTTCTATTCCACCAAGACGCGCGGCACGGGCCTGGGCCTCGCGCTCGCGCGCCGCCTCGTCGAGCGCATGGGCGGCACGCTCTCGCTCGAGAACGGCGAGGCGACCGGCGCCGTGGCCCGCCTCCACCTGCCCGCCTGATCGCCCATGTCCCTCGCCATCCTCGTCATCGACGACGAACCCACGCTGGTCAAGAACATCCGCGTCTACCTCGGCCGCGAAGGCCACGAGACGGAGTCGGCCGGCAGCGCCGAGGAAGGCATCGAGCGGCTCGAGACCTTCCAGCCCGATGTCGTGCTGCTCGACTACCACCTGCCGGGCATCGACGGCCTGGCCGCGCTCTCGCAGATCCGCGCGCGGCGGCCGGACGCCAAGGTCGTGATGATCACCGGCCACAGCAGCGTGAAGGTCGCCGTCGACGCGATGAAGGCGGGCGCCTACGACTACATCTCCAAGCCGCTGGTCCTCGGCGAGCTCAAGCTCCTGCTGGACCGTGCCGCCGGCCACGACCGGGTGGAGCAGGCGCTCGGCTACTACACGCGCCGCGAGGCGCGCGGCGCGGGCATGGACGCGATGGTGGGCGAGTGCGCCGCCATGAAGGACCTCAAGTCCACGATCGCGCGCCTGCTCGAGTCGGAGGCCCGCATGACCGAGGGGACACCTCCCGCCGTGCTGATCTCGGGCGAAACCGGCACCGGCAAGGAACTGGTCGCGCGCGCGATGCACTTCGGCGGCCCTCGCGCCAAGCAACCCTTCGTCGAGCTCAATTGCGCCTCGATCCCCGCGCAGCTGCTGGAGGCCGAGCTTTTCGGCCACGAGCGCGGCGCCTTCACGGACGCGCGAACGCGCCGCGCCGGGCTCGCGGAAGCCGCCCACGGCGGCACGCTCTTCCTCGACGAGATCGGCGACGCGGATCCCTCGGTGCAGGCGAAGCTGCTCAAGCTCATCGAGGAGAAGACCGTGCGGCGACTGGGCAGCGTGCGCGACACGCGCGTCGACGTGCGGATCGTCGCGGCCACGCACCGGGCGCTCGAGGACGGCATCAGGGAAGGCACCTTCCGCGCGGACCTCTACTACCGCCTGCGCGGCGTGCAGCTGCGCGTGCCCCCGCTTCGCGAGCGCGGCGACGACATCGTGCGGCTCGCGCGGCATTTCCTCGCCGAATACGGCCAGCGCTACGGGCGACCGTCGATGCGCTTCTCGCCGCAGGCCGAGACCATGCTCCTCGCGCACGACTGGCCGGGCAACGTGCGCGAGCTGCGCAACGTCGCCGAGGAAGCCGCCCTCCTCGGGCGCTCCGATTCCGTCGGTCCCATGGAGCTCGGCGCATTCGCGGCCGGCCCGCGCGTGGCCGTCGCGGCATCGGTCGTCCCCTCGGAGATCCCGGACGAGGGCATCGACCTCGACCAGGTCGAGCGGCGGCTCGTCGAGCTCGCCCTCGCCAAGGCCGAATGGAACGTGACCCGCGCGGCGAAGCTGCTGGGCCTCACGCGCGACACGATGCGCTACCGGATCGAGAAGTTCGGCCTCGCCCCGCCGGCCTGACCTTCAGTCGCCGCGGGCGCGGAGCGCCCACGTCGCGAGCACGATCCATCCGGCCATGAAGGCCGACCCGCCGATCGGCGCCAGGACGCCGAGCGACACCGCCGCGAAGGCGAGGCTGTAGAGCGAGCCGCAGAAGGCGGCGATGCCGGCCAGGAGCAGCGCGCCCGACAGCACGACGAGCCGCGAAGGCGACGGGCCCCGCGCGAGGATTCCCACGGCGAGGAGGCCCAGGCCATGCACGAGCTGGTACTGGACGGCCGTCTGCAGGAGCCGCGCGGCCTCCGGGTGGGGGGCGGACTTCGCGGCATGGGCGCTCACCGCGCCCAGGGCGACCCCGGCCGCGAGCACGAGCGCTCCCGCGACGACGAAGAACCTCGCGGTGCCGTTCAAGGGCGCGCTTGCGCGGCCGGCTTGTGCGGCTTCAGCAGGAACGCCGCGAGGGCGGGCAGCAGGAAGAGCGCGCCCAGCATGTTCAGGAAGAACATGAACGCGAGCAGTATGCCCATGTCGGCCTGGAACTTGAGGGCCGACATGGCCCACGTGCCCACCCCGAGGGTCATCGTGACGGCGGTGAAGACCATCGCCGTGCCGCGCTCCTTGAGGGCGTCGAAGAAGGCGTCGGCGAGGCTCTTGCCTTCCTCGAGGTGCACCTCGATGCGGTCGTAGAGGTAGATGCCGTAGTCCACGCCCACGCCGACGCCCAGCGCGATCACCGGGAGCGTCGACACCTTGAGGCCGATGCCCAGGACCGGCATGAGCGCCTCGCACAGCACCGATACGATGGCGAGCGGGATGAGGATGCACAGCGTCGCGCGGAAGGACCGGAACGTGATCATGCACATCACGAGCAGCGCGCCGAAGATGGCGAAGTTCATCTCCCAGCGCGCCGAGTCCACCGCCTCGTTCGTGGCGGCCATCACGCCCACGTTGCCGGTGGCGAGCTTGAACTCGAGCTTGGGCGTGTTGTGGGCCTGCGCGAAGTCCTTCACGTTCGCCACGAGCGAGGCGATGGTCTCGCCCTGCTGGTCCGTGGTGAAGATGAGCACCTGCATGGCGCTGCAGTCCGGGTTGAGGAGCCCGGTCGCGGTGTCGATGGGGGTCACGCTCTGGGCCATCACCTGCGGGTCGCGCGGCAGCTGGCGCCACTTGAGGTTGCCTTCGTTGAACCCGGCGTTCACGCCCTTGGCGAGGCCCGGCAGCGAGATCACCGACTGGGTGCCCGGCGCGTTCTGCATGAACCAGTCGAAGCGTTCGATCACGCTCATGATCTCGTACTGCGTGCACGCGCCCTGCACGTCCTTCGTCTGCGCCACGACGCCGAGCGTGTTGGTGCCCATGGCGAACTTCTCGACGATCTTCGCGTTGTCCGCGTTGTAGCGCGAGTCGGGACGCAGCTCCGGGACGCCGATGCCGTAATCGCCCACCTTGAGCTTGTGCGCGCCCACGATGCCCGCCGCGAGTATCACGGCGGAAATCGCCACGATGAGCGTGGCGCGGCCGCGCTGGACGCAGCCCGAGGCCGCGCGCCAGACCCGCTCCACGCGGCTTTCCTGGTAGGCCTCCTGCGTCGCCGCCGTGCGCGTGATCGTGATGTGCGAGAGCATGATCGGCAGCAGCATCTTGTTGGTGACGATCATCCACGCGACGCCGAGCGAGGCCGTGATGCCCAGCTCGCGCACGATGTCGATCGGGATGAGCATGATCACCGCGAAGCCGAGCACGTTCGTGAGGAGCGCGAGAGTGCCCGGGATGAAAAGGCGCGCGAAAGAGCGCTTGGCGGCCGTGAGGCTGTCGGTGCCGGCGACCACCTCCCGCTCCCACGTCTTCGTCATCTGCACGGCGTGCGAGACGCCGATCGAGAAGATGAGGAAGGGCACGAGGATCGACAACGGGTCGATGCCGTAGCCCAGGATGGGCAGCGTGCCCAGCAGCCACAGCACCGGCATCATCGCCACCACGAGCGCCACCGCCGTGAGCTTCAGGTCCTTCACGAACCAGAGCATGAGCGCCGCGGTGATCGCGAAGGCGATGCCGAAGAAGGTGAGCACGCCGCGCGCGCCCTCCCGGATGTCGCCCACGGCCTTGGCGAAGCCGATGATGTGGACGGTGTGCTTGTCGCTCTGGTACTTGGCCCGGATCTCCTCGAGCTTGTTCGAGAGCTCGAAATACTTGAGCCGCTCGCCCGTCTGCGGGTCGATCTCGAGCAGCCCGGCGGTGACGAGCGCGCCGGTGAAGTCCGTCGCGACGGTGCGGCCGATCTCGCTCGACTTCTGCACGTTGGCGCGCACCTGCTTCAGGTCGGCGTCCGTGCCCTGGAAGGTGGCGGGGATCACGTTGCCGCCGGCGAAGCCCTCCTCGATCACCTCGATGAAGCGCGTGTTGGGCGTGAAGAGCGACTTGACGCTCGGCCGGTCGACGCCATTCAGCAGGAACAGGTCGTCCGTGATGCCCTTCAGCTTCGCCATGTACTCCTTGTTGAAGATGTCGCCGTCCTTCTGGACGATCGCCACGGCGATGCGGTTCGCGCCCCCGAAGACCTTCTCGTAGTCGCGGTAGACCTGCATGTAGGGATGCTTGAGCGGCACCATCTTGTTGAAGCCGGCATCCACGGTGAGCCGCGAGGCCGAGGCCACGAAGATCACGGTGAGCACGCCGAAGACGGCGAGCAGCACCTTGCGGTTGCCGAAGACGAAGGCGGAGACGGCCTGGATGATCGCGGTGAGGTTCATGGCGCCGTCCTATTTCTTGTGCGTGGGCAGCGGCACTTCGCTCGCGCCGGTCTCGCCGAAAAGCAGGACCCGGTTCGGCGCGCCCAGGAGGACCTGGGCGTAGGCCTTCGTCACCCCCGTGGCGAGCGGCCCGAAGGACTGGCCGTTGTCGCGGGAGACGAGGACCGTGCCGCCCGCGCCGGCGAGGACGAGGGTCCCGTCCGGCAGGCGCGTGCCGCCCATGAGCGTCGCGACGGAAGCGTTGTCGATGCCCTTCCACGTCTTTCCGCCGTCGGTCGTGCGGAAGATGCGGCCGCGCAGGCCGAAGGCGACGAGCGAGCCGTCCCCGGCCACCACGCCGCCGAAGAGCGACCCCTTGTAGGGCGAGGGAACGGGCGTGAAGGTCTTGCCGGCGTCGGCCGAGAGCAGGATCGTTCCCGCCTCGCCCAGCACGACGAGCCGGCCGTCCTCGAGGGCGAGCATCGCGTTCAGGTGCTTGTCGTCCTCGATCGCCTTGCGCGGATTCCACGTCCGGCCGCCATCGGCCGTTTCGTAGAACGCCCCGTAGGCGCCGATCGCGTAGCCGCGATCCTTGTCCAGGAAGTGCACGTCGAGCAGCGGACGCTGCTCGCTCGGCGCCGAGAACTGCTGCACCCAGTTCTCCCCGCCGTCGGTCGTCGCGAGGATGATCGAGTCGTGCCCGACCGCCCAGCCCGTCTTCGCGTCGAGCATCGCGATGGCCGTGAGCAGGGGCGCGGGCGGCGACTTCGCGCGCCGCCACGTCTTGCCTTCGTCGTCCGACAGGACGATGTAGCCGCGGTCGCCGATCGCGACGATGCGGCTGCCGTGCCGGGCGGCGTCGACGAGCATCAGGCGTTGCATCGTGACCGGGCCGAACGGCGCGGCGGTCGCCGCGGTCGCGGCCGGCGCCGGGTCCGCCCCTTGCGAGGGGCCCGCGGCGAGCGCGAATCCCGCGCAGGCGAACGCGCAGGCAAGCGTGAATCGGCTGCTCATGCCTTCTCTCCCCAAAGAAAAGGGGGCAATCCCGTCTGGCGGTTCGACCCGCCCGGAACTGCCCCCGGCCGTCCCGTCGCCGGGACGCGCGCTAGCGGTTGCCGAGGCCCCGCAGGCTGTTCGGGTTGTAGTCCGCGCCGGAGCGCTTGATCGCCTCGTAGATCTTGGTCTCCTCGTTGCGCAGGCCCATCGCGATGTAACGGCCGGATTGCAGGTCGTTGTGGACCTCGATCGTGCCGAAGAACATCGGGACGTTGTACCAGATCTCGTTGTGCTGTTCCGAGAAGCGCCAGAGTTCGCCCCGGCCGTCGTACTTGTCGCTCGCGAGCGGGGCCCAGCTGTCCTCGTCCAGGAAGAACACGCGCTTGGCGTAGATGTGGCTGGTGCCCGGCTTGAGCGTGGCCTCCACCACCCAGACCCGGCGCAGCTCGTAGCGCGCGAGGTCCTGGTTGATGTGGCCGGCCTTGAGCACGTCCGCGTACTTGAGATTGGGCGCGGTGAGGCGATAGGAGTTGTACGGCATGTACATCTCCTTCTTGCCCAGGAGCTTCCAGTTGTAGCGGTCGGTCGCCCCGTTGAACATCCCGAAGTCGTCGTTGGTGCGCAACCCGTCGGCGGCCGTTCCCGGGTTGTCGTAGGCGACGTTCGGGGCGAGGCGCACGCGGCGCTGGCCGGGGTTGTAGGTCCACGCCGAGCGCGGTTCCTTCGCCTGGTCCACCGTCTCGTGCACCAGCAGGATCTGGCCCGCGAGCCGCGCCGGCGCCGTCGTCACCTGCAGGTAGTTGAGGATCTTGTTGGGCTCCCGGTCCTTCACCGCCTTGCTGCAGTTGCCGTACTGGTTGTCGTATTCGTACTCGAACTTGACGATCGCGTAGTCGCCCGTGCGGGTGACGGCGGCCTGCGCCCAGTTCTGCGCGAACGTGTCGCCCTTGTAGCGCAGCGTGGCGTTCCAGATGGCCTCGTTGCCGTCCTTCGGGATGGGGAAGGGGATGCCGCCCGTGCAGCCGACGACGCCGTTGCCGCCGGGCGCCAGCTTCGACTTGGCCGCGCATTCCTTCGTCTCCGTGTAATGGCAGGCCGGGAACGCCGCCGTGCGCCGCGTCGGGAACACGATCATCTTGTAGTCCGGGTACTTCTTGAGCATGGCCATCTGCCCGGCCGTGAGCTGGTCCTTGTACTTGTCCGCGCTCTTGCCGTCGATGGTGAAGAGCGGCTTGTCGTTGGGGAAAGGATCGGGATACTGCCCGCCGGCCTTGAACCCGGCCACCGGCTTGGTGATCCCGCCGTCCCAGGCCGGGATGGTTCCGGCCGCGTTGCCGGCCTTCTCCGCGCCGAGCGGGGTGAGCGTGGTGCCGAGCTTCGCGAGATCGGCGGCCGACAGCTCGGCGGCCACGGGCAGCGCGAACGCGGCGCCCGCGGCGAACAGGGCCAGGGCCTTCGTCTTGTAGGCGTACATGGGGTTCTCCTCCTCCGTTATATGTTTGTGCGCGCGGGGCCGGCGGGGCGCCGGAGCGCCCCGCCCGTCCGCTAGAACGAGTAGCTGACGCTCAGCGAGTAGAAGTCGCGGTCCTTGAGCGGGTTGGCGCCCGAGCAGTAGCTGGCGCTCTGGCCCGGCGTCACGCTGCTGCCGGCGGGCGGCGTATCCGTGCCGCAATAGTTGCGCCCGCCCATGTAGGCCGTGTACTGCATGTCGACCAGCCACTTGCGCTGGTAGTCCCAGGCGACACCGAGGGACGCGGACTTGGCGCCTTCGTTGAAGGTGGGGCTCGTGCCCTTCACGTCGTGCGACCACGCGAGGCGCGGGGAGAGGTTGCCGCCCAGGAGGGCGTTGTTGTACTCCAGGCGGCCGAGCAGGCGGTAGCCCCAGGAGGACGTCGTGACGAAGCCCGTCTCCTGCACCGAGAAGGCCGACGAGAGCGTGGCGCCGAAGGCCGTCACCGGCAGGAAGTTGGCCGGGCCGTTGAACTTCACGTCCTTCGGCAGTCCGTGGAAGTAGGTGTAGCCCGCCTCGCCCAGCAGGACGAGCTGCTCGGCGCCCAGGACGCTCGGCTGGCTCTTCGTGCCGGTCAACTGGAACTGGCTCGCCTTCACGCGCTTGTAGCCCTGGATGTAGGAGCCGTCCGGAACCAGCGCGGCCGCCGTGGCGCCCGCGGGCGCGCCGGGGATCTGCGTGAAGCCGGTGATCGTGTTCGGCAGGCCCAGGGCCGCGAGCAGCAGTTCCGGCGTCGTGTACTGCAGCGGCAGGTTGGAGCGGTACGAGTATTCGCCCTGCAGCGCGATGCCCAGCGGACCCTGCGTGTTGAAGCTGAAGCCGGTGAGGCGGATGTCTTCCGGGAATTCCGCGAAGTACGTCGCCGTGCCCGTGTGGCACAGCGAGCGCAGCGCGGCTTGGGCGCAGATCGGGGCGATGAGCGGGCCGCCGGTCAGCACCGACGTGGGCGTGCCCTTGATGCCGGAAAAGAGCGGGATCCGGCTGTGGTAGTTCATGTAGTAGACGCCGAACTCGGTGTTGTTGAGTTCCGTCGCGAGGTAGCGCAGCGCGAGGCCCCACTTCCCGTTGTCGCTGGGGCTGCGGTCGGCTTCGCGCGGAGCCCAGACCGAAGCGGCCGGATCGAAGGGGCCGTAGAGCGCGGCGGCCGCATTGCCGAGGGTCGGGACGACCGGCGGAACGGGGTTGGACGGCGGCGAGTTCTGGTCGCGGCGGCGGCCGAACGAGAGGATCACGCGATCCGAGTCGTCCGAGGCGAAGTCGTTGTTCGAGAAGTACGTGCCGCGCGGATCGATGCGGATCTTGTCGTGGTTGGTGAGGTAGAAGCCCTCGAGGCTCGCGTTGTTGGTGAGTTCCTGGTTGGCCCACAGGCCCGTGGTCGGCAGGAAGGCCTCCTTGATCTCGGAGCCGGGGATTCGCAGCTTCGAGAGGTCCACCGGGTTGATGGCGTTGATGCCGTTCGGGATGAACGTGCTCTCGCCCCAGCTGATCACCTGCCGGCCGGCGCGCACGCGCAGGTTCTTGCCGAACGGATCGAACGCGCCGAACACGAAGCCGTCGAGGCCCTGGACGTCCTTGCCGACGCGGTCCTTGGCCGTGGGACCGAGCTTGTCGTTGTTGGCGTTCTCGAAGTCGTAGTAAGCGGTGCCCCGGCCGAAGAACCCGAACTTGCCGTACTTGATCTCGAGATCGCTCGTGGCCTTGACGAGGTTGGCGAAGGCCTTGTTGCGCTCGTAGTTGAGGTTGCCGTCGTCCTCGTTGACCGACCGCGACGTGCCCCCGTTCGCGATGCCGATGAGATTCGACTCGCGCGAGCCGGCGCGCACGGAGACGCCGTAGGACAGCGTCGTGTCCAGGCTTCCCTTGATGCCGTTGTCGAAGTCGAACTGGAATGCGAAAGCCGGACCCGCCGACGCCAAGGCAAGCGCGATCGCGAGGGGTTTCAGCGTGGGTCGGAAGGCGGGAGTCATGGGGCCGTTTCTCCTGGTGGTGTCGTTGTGTGCGCACCCCCTTTTCCAGAGGGTGGAACTTCGTCGGCTATTGTCGTGAATCGGGGTGGAAAAGACAATGCGGCGGTGCAGCGTAAACCCCCGGGTTTCCCCGGGGGTGCACGCATGCGCGACAGGCGGCGGGCCTATTCGCGGATCGTGGTCGTTCGGTAGCCCGGGTCGGCCGTGATGGCCGCCTCGGTGAAGGGCAGCGCGATCCACTGCTTGGCCGCGAAGCGGGCCGTCTGGTCGGCGAAGTTCGGCGAGGCCGGGTTCGTCGACTGCGAATACGACAGGAAGGCCTGCGCGGTCGGGCCCGAGTCCGTGAACTGCACGGTCTGGATGTAGCTCGTGCCCGTCGTCACGACGTATCCCAGCCCCGGCACGAGCGTGGTGCTGATCTTGTTGTAGATGCCGAGGTAGTCGCCCTCCCCGCCGTGGATCGGGACGGGCGTCGCGCCGCGCAGCGTGAACTGCACCGCGCCGAGCGGCGCGTCGATGGCGAGCCCCGCGCCGCGGATCCGGTCGCCGGCGCCCTTGAGCGCGGCGACGAGCGCCGTGGCGACCGTCGCGTTGGAGACGGCGAAGCCGCGCGGCGTGTTCACCGGGTCGAGGTAGTTGAACGGCACCTGGTACACGTTCGCGATGTTGCGCGCCGTGTTGAAGAACTCGCGGAAGAGGTGCGCGCCGCGGCTCGTGAGGTCGTACTTGCGGTCCCACGCCGAGAGCACGCCGCACTCGGCCTGGACGCCGGAGGCCGCCGGCAGGGCGCACAGCGCGGCCACGTCGGCGAGGAAGAGGTCCGCCGTGAGGCTGCGGTTGGAAAGCGCGAGCTGCTGCAGGTTCGCGAGCGTGAACTTGTTGCCCGTCATGCCGTCCGTGCCCGCGAGGCGCGCCTGCGCCTGGAGGATGCCCAGCCGCGTGCGCATGTTCTGCTGGCCGGGAACCAGGCCCATGCTGGCCGGGATGCTCCAGCGATACAGGTCGACGGCCGGGTTGGCGAGCCAGTAGCTGTCGTTCGAGTTCTGGACGAAGTCGCGGCGCTCCAGGAACGGCGCGTTGCCACCCGGCATGAGGCCGGGCTGGGGCGCGGCCCCGTCCTCCTCCCATTCGCAGAACGAGCGCGAGCCGTCGAGCACGGGCGGTCCGTTCAGCGAGAAGACCACGGCGAAGGTCGCGTCCGGCGTGCAGAGCGACTGCTTCTCGCGCGGCAGGTTGGGCGTGGTGCTGATGTCGCCGTAGAAGGCGTTGCCGTCCTTGTCGGTGGCGGTCGTGTTGACCCAGGGGATGCCGACGATCGACTGCAGGGCCTGCTTGATCTCGCCCGTGCTCTTCGCCTTGTTGATGGCGCGCCACTGGTCGCCGAGGCGCCAGTTGTCGAGGTTCACCTCGCGCATCGCGTAGGCGTTCGTCCGCGTCCACGGGATCGGCAGCGACGTGCTGGTCATGACCGGGCCGAAGTGCGTGAGGTAGAACGTGTTCGATTTCGTCGAGAGCGTGCCGTCGGCGTTCTTCACCTGCACGCTCACGGTCTTCGCCGTCATGTCGCGCGCCTGCCCGTCGTACACGTACCGGGTCGGGTTCGCCGGATCGAGCTTCAGCTGGTAGAGCGTGAAGTGCCAGTTGGGCGTGTCGTTCGTGTGGCTCCAGGCGACGTCCTTGTTGAAGCCGATGTTGATGAGCGGGAAGCCCGAGAGCGCGCCGCCCATCACGTCGATCTCGTCCGGAATCGTGACGTGGAACTGGTAGAAGCGCAGCGTCCCGCTCCACGGGAAGTGCGGGTTGCCCAGCAGCATGCCGCGGCCGTTGTCGGTCGCCTCGGAGCCGAGGCCCAGCGCGTTGCTGCCGAGCTGGCTGCGGAAGGTGCGCCAGTACTCCTGGTCGAACCCCGGAATGCCCGCGTCGGATCTCGGCCCGAGCTGTTCGCCGGACTTGAGCGCCGCGGCGGCGGCCGGCGGCTTCGCGGCCACCATGCCTTCCATGAAATTGTTGGTCGAGGCCTCGAGCAGGTAGCGGCGCACGAGCCGCATCATGTCGACCTCGTCGATGGGTCGCACCCAGGCGCCGCCCGTGCAGGGGGCGGGAAGGTTGGCGACGCCCGTGTCGCGCAGGTACCGGTTGTATCCCGCCGCCCAGCCGCGGAAGGCGGCCTGCAGCTCGGGGCTCATGCTCGCGAGGCCGGCGCGCAGCGGCGCCGGATCGCCGTTCATCAGGGCGTAGTAATAGTCCGAGACGAGGTTGTTGCGCTGGTAGGGCGTGGTGCCGCTCTCGCCGAAGTACCGGGAGCGCTCGCCCCGGACGGTGACGAATTCGTCCGCGATCATGCAGAAGTTGTCCTGCGAGAACGCGTAGCCGACGCCGTAGCCGATGCTGCCGTAGTCGGCGGCCTTGACGTGCGCGATGCCGAAGGACGTGCGTCGCACTTCGGCGTTGTAGGTGGTGCTCTGGGCCAGCGCGGCGGCCGGAACGGCCGACGCCACCAGTGCGGCGAGGATCGCCGCCCGGTTCCAACGGGTCTTCATGTTGCTCCTCCTTGCGGTTGTTCTGCCTGCCCCGGCGGTCCTGGCCGCCGGGATCCGTTTGCCACTATAGCCCCGGCGTCCCCGGTTCGGGGCGCGGGCCCTGCCTAACGCATCGCTTCGAAGAGCCCCGCGGCCCCCATGCCGGTGCCGATGCACATGGTCACCATCCCGTAGCGGCCCTTCGTGCGGGCGAGCCCGTGCGCCATCGTCGCGGCGCGGATGGCGCCCGTGGCGCCGAGCGGGTGGCCGAGCGCGATGGCTCCGCCCTGGGGGTTCACCTTGGCCGGGTCGAGGCCCAGTTCCCGGATGACGGCGAGGGCCTGCGCCGCGAAGGCCTCGTTGAGTTCGATCCAGTCGAGGTCCTGCTGGCTCACGCCCGCCAGCTTGAGGACCTTCGGGATGGCCGCGATCGGGCCGATGCCCATGATCTCCGGCGGCACGCCGGCCACGGCGAAGCCCGCGAACCGTGCGAGCGGCACCGCACCGTGGCGCTTCATCGCCGCCTCGCTCATGAGCACGACCGCGCCGGCGCCGTCGGACATCTGCGAGCTGTTGCCCGCCGTCACGGAGCCGCGCGCGGCGAAGACTGTCTTCAGCTTCGCGAGGCTTTCGAGGGTCGAGTCGGGCCGCGGCCCTTCATCGGTGTCGGCCACCCGGGTGCGGGTGACGACCTGCCCGGTGGCGAGGTCGGGGGCGGCCGTCGTGACCTCGTAGGGGAGGATCTCGTCCCGGAAGCCGCCGGCGGCGATGGCTTTCGAGGCCTTCTGGTGGCTCGCCACCGCGAACGCGTCCTGGTCCTCGCGCGAGACCTTCCACTTCGCCGCGACCTTCTCGGCCGTGATGCCCATGCCGTAGGCGATCGCGACGTTCTCGTCCTTCTCGAAGACGGCGCTGTTGAGCGCCACCTTGTTGCCCATCATCGGCACCATCGACATCGATTCGGTTCCGGCGGCAATGACGACGTCGTCGTCGCCCGTGCGGATCCGGTCCGCGGCGAGCGCCACGGCCTGCACGCCCGAGGAGCAGAAGCGGTTGATAGTCATGGCCGGCACGCTGTCGGGCAGGCCCGCCAGGAGCACGCCGATGCGCGCGACGTTCATGCCCTGCTCGCCCTCGGGCATCGCGCAGCCCACGATGACGTCGGCGATCTCCTTCGGGTCGAGGCCGGGCACCTTCGCGATCGCGCCCTTGAGCACGTGCGCGAGCAGGTCGTCGGGGCGCACGGTTCGGAACATGCCGCGCGGGGCCTTGCCCACGGGCGTGCGGACGGCGGCGACGAGGTAGGCGTCCTGGATCTGGCGGGTCATGGAGTGTCCTTTCGGGGGCGGTTTCGGGTTCAGGTCTTGTCCGAAGGCCGGTAGGCCGGCGCGCGGACGAGCGACGAAGGAAAGCCCGCCGCGGCGGCGAGCCGGGCGGCGTACGGTCCGGCGAGCGACTCGCCGCGGATGCTGTCGCCGAGCAGGACTTCCTCGCCCGACGCGGTCTCGGCCCGGATCTCGAAGACGGGCACGTTGTTCACGGTGTAGGAAAGCACGGGGCGGATCGCCTTGATCGACTCGCGCCGCAGCTGCCACGACTTGCGCCCGAAGAGGCCGGCCTTGTCCACGGCGATCTCGCCCGTGCGCGCGCGCACCTCGAGCGTGCCGACGAGAAAGGCCACCGCGCCCACGTCCACGAGGGAAGCGACGAGGAGGAGCAGGATGACGCCCAGGCCCAGGCCTTCGTCCAGGACCATCACGAGGCCCGCCATCGTGAGCAGGCCGCCGACGGCGAACAGGATAACCGCGGGCATGAGGCGACGCCGCCGCGTGAAGCGCACGGTGAGGACGCCGCCCTGCAGGGTCGTCGTGGCGATGGCCGCCGGCAGGTCGCCGCCGTTCGGCACGAACGCGCGCGCCTCGCGCATCGGCGTATCGACGAACCCTCGCGCGGGGACGGCCTTCTCCCGGGGTTTCGGACGCCGGCCCGACTCGCGCGCGACCCCGGCCTTGATGGCGTTCGTGGTGGCGCCCATCGCGCCCCAGACGAGCAAGACGCCCACGAACGGGAAAAGCAGCACGAAGAGGCCGCCCCATTCCTTCGCGGCAAGGATGTCCGGCAATGCCAGGAACGCGATGAGAAAGGACATCGAATTCCAGATGAGGCCGAAGATCCAGAGGAAGGTGGCGCCGGTGCCCGCGTTCGGCAGCGTGCCGTCGGCTGCCCGGCCGAGCGCGAGCGCGCTCGCCGCGGCGAGCGCGGTGAGCCCGGCGACTCCCAGGCCGAAGGCGAGGAGCCCGTAGAGGATCGGCACGTGCAGCGGCAAGCTGCGGTCGAACACGGATTGGGCCGGGTCGTCCGGGTTCACCCAGACGGATATCGAACGGCCCGAGGCCTTCGCCTGCTGGAGCGTGTCCGCGATCTCGGCGCGCCAGCCGTCGATGTCGTCGATGTCGTCCAGCCCGCCGAAGGCCAGGCGGCGCGTTTCGTGGCGCTTGCCGCCGACGGAGTAGGCGATGTGGCTGCTGCCCGGCTCGCCCGGCCTGGTTCCGAAGGACCCGGAAACGACGTCCGCCCGCACGAGGACCCAGTCCCGGGATCGCTGCGCCTCCACGAGCGTCTTTGCCGCGATCCAGCCCGCGAAGCCGCCCGCCCCCAGGAAGGGCAGGCAGAGCAGCAGGCAGGCCAGGATCCCGGCGATGCGGGGCATCAGCGGCGCCTCCCGGAGGGCAACCCGCCGAGCGCGCTTTCGGCCGCGCCGAGCAGCCGCCTCGCGGTGGCGGCCGCGCCCAGCACCTGCTCGGAATGCAGCGCGAGCGCCTGCCCGAACCGGCGGGCGAGCGTGTCGGCCGCCGCGATGCCCGGCACGTTTTCGCCCAGCACGAATCGCTCGCCGTCACGCCGCACGACGGCGATCTCGAACCCCGTCTCCCTGCCCTTCGCCATGCCCCCGGAGCTGTTCGGGCGCACCTCGAGGAAATCGACGTCGAGCCGCGGGATGTAGGTCCGCGACAGGAAGCCGGCGTAGCCCCGCTGGCAATCGAGCCCGGCCGGGCCGGCTTCGGCGATGCACCGGCGGAAGTTCGAGCGCATCGCGCCCAGGAAGAAAGCGCACAGGATGAGGCCGAACGCGAGCGGGAGCAGCGAGAAGCCCGACCGCACGGCGATGACCGTGAACGTGACGCCCATGAAACCCGTGAGGACCACGCCCGTCGCATCGGTGGTGGACCAACCCGCGCGCGGGAACTCGACGCGGATGCCGCGCGCGGTCCGCTGCAGGCGGATGCTGGCGGGAAGCTCGATGTCCTCGGGTTCGGCCTTGGGGTCGTCGAGAAAATCCCGCGCGGCATCGAACTGCTCCCGGACGATCTCGACGCCCCGCGCCGACAGCACTTCGTCGGCGCCGGGCAACGGACGGAACACGATCCGCTTCGCGATCCCGGTCGAGAGCACGAGCAGCGCCAGGTAACCCAGGAACCGCCAGGCCTGCGGCCCGGCCGGCAGCGGCTCGCGCGGTTCCGCGAGTTCGGGTTGCCCGGGCCGGCTCTCGGTCACCCAAACCGCGATCGGCGCGCCCTTGCGGTAGTCCGGCGAATCGCCGTCGGTCCCACCCGACCCGGCCCACATGCGGAGCGCCTCCGTCTGGCCGGTGTACCGGCGCCCCCCGAACTGGTACGAGTACTGGACGTGCGATCGCTCCTTGCTGAGGCCCATGCCGCGGCTGAACTCGGTGCGGACGGAATCGACCCGGCCGGTCACCTTCGTCCACGGACCCTCCGCGTGAGCGGGGCGCGAGGTCAGGCTCAAGTAGACGTTCGCCCCGTGCACGAAGACGTTGATGCCGAACCAGACGAAGGCGCACAGCCACGCCACGCCCACGACGAGGCGCAGGGGAAGATCGGCGATCGCGGAGAGCCGGAACACGGACGGCTAGTTGCGCAGCGGCTTGCCGGTCTTGAGCATGTGCTCGATGCGCGCCTGGGATTTCTCGCTCTTCGCGAGTTCGACGAAATGCCGCCGCTCGAGGTCGAGCAGCCACTTTTCGTCCACGAGGCTGCCGGGCTCGACCGCCCCGCCGCACAGGATGGTCGCGATGCGCGTGCCGATCTCGTCGTCGTGGGCCGAGATGAAGCCGCCCTCCTTCATGTTCACGAGCATCATGCGCAGCGTGGCGATGCCGGTGTCGCCGAGCACCGGGATGCCGGCGGGCTCGAGCGGCGGGCGGTGGCCGGATTCGACCATCGCGCGCGCTTCGGCCTTGGCCACGTGGAGCAGCTCGGCCGGATGGAACACGATCACGTCCGTGGCCTTGAGATAGCCCATCTCGCGCGCGTGCATCGCGCTCCGGGACACCTCGCCCATGGCCACCTGCTTGAAGAGGCGGCCGAGTTCGGGGAAGGCATCGCCCCCCTTCGCCCACGCCTGGGCCTGCTGCGCGAGTTCCTTCAGGCCACCGCCGGCGGGCAGCAGGCCCACGCCGACCTCGACCAGGCCGATGTAGCTCTCGAGGGCCGCCACCACGCGCTGCGAGTGCATCACGAATTCGCAGCCGCCGCCCAGGGCGAGGCCCTCGACCGCCGCGACCGTCGGCACGGCGCAGTACTTGAGGCGCTGCGAGGTCTTCTGGAAGAGCGCCACCATCGTCTCGAACTCGTCGAACTTCCCGGCCTTGAGCGACTCGAGCGCGGCCTTGAGATTGGCGCCGACGGCGAAGGGCGCCTCGTGCCAGATGACGAGGGCGTCGTAGTTCGCCTCGGCCTCGTCCATCGCGCGGTTGAGCCCGAGCAGCACCTCCGTGCCGAGCGAGTGCATCTTGCTCCTGATCGACACGATCGCGATGCCGTCGCCCTGGTGCCACATCCGCACGCCCTCGTCCTCGAAGATCGTGGTGCCTCGGCTGGCCGGCTTCTCGCCCAGCACCGTCTCCGGGAAAAACTGGCGGCCATAGACGGCGAGGGCCGAGCGCGGGTGCATCTTCCCGTCCGCCGCGCTGTACGAGCCGTCCGGCCCGTGCACGCCCGCACGGCCGTCGGTGACCCACGCCGGCAGCGGCGCCTTCGCCATCGTCCTGCCAGCAGCGATGTCCTCGGCGATCCAGCCGGCCACCGCCTGCCAGCCCGCGGCCTGCCACAGTTCGAAGGGACCACGGCTCCAGCCGAAGCCCCAGCGGATGGCGAAGTCGACGTCGCGGGCGCAATGCGCGACCTCCGCCAGGTGCACGGCGCAGTAGTGGAAGAGGTCGCGGAAGATCGCCCACAGGAACTGCGCCTGCGGGTGGGGCGAGGCACGCAGCTTCGCGAACTGCGCCGCGGGCGATTTCTCCTTGAGGATGGCCTGGACCTCGTCGGCGATCGCGCCGGCGGAGAGACGGTAGTCCTGCTTCGCGAGATCCAGCACGTGGATCTCCTTGCCTTTCTTCGTGAAGATGCCGCCCTTGGTCTTCTGGCCGAGGGCGCCCTTGGCGATGAGGGCCGAGAGCCACGCCGGCGCCTGGTAGTGGGCGTGCCACGGGTCGGCCGGCAGGGTGTCCTGCATCGTCTTCACCACGTGCGCCATCGTGTCGAGGCCGACCACGTCCGCCGTGCGGAAGGTGGCGCTCTTGGCGCGCCCGATGGCCGGGCCGGTGAGCGCGTCGACCTCGTCGAAGCCGAGGTCGAAGGCGAGCGTGTGGTGCATCGTCGCCAGCATCGAGAAGACGCCCACGCGGTTGGCGACGAAGTTGGGCGTGTCCTTGGCGCGGATGACGCCCTTGCCGAGCGTGGTGGTGAGGAACGTCTCCAGCGCGTCGAGGATCGCCGGTTCGGTCGCCGCGGTCGGGATGATCTCCACCAGGCGCATGTAGCGAGGCGGGTTGAAGAAGTGGATGCCGCAGAAGTTCGGGCGCAGCCTTTCCGGCAGCACCTTCGAGAGCTCCGTGATCGACAGGCCCGAGGTGTTCGAGGCGAAGATCGCGCCGGGCGCGATGTGCGGCCCCACCTTGTCGTAGAGGGCCTTCTTCCAGTCCATGCGTTCGCTGATCGCCTCGATGACCAGCTCGCAATCCGCCAGGAGCGCGAGGTGCTCGTCGTAGTTGGCGGGGCGGATCGCGTCGGCGACGGATTTCGTGGCGAGCGGCGAGGGCTCGAGCTTCCTCAGGGCGTCGATGGCCTTCCTCGCGTTGGCGTTCTTGTCCTTGCCGTCGGCGGCCAGCTCGAAGAGGAGGGGCTGCACGCCGGCATTCGCGAGATGCGCGGCGATCTGCGCGCCCATGACGCCGGCGCCGAGGACGGCGGCCTTGCGGACGATGAATTTCGACACGGATGGTTCTCCTGGAGCGGGCCCTTCGGACGGGGCGTTGGGATGGAATGCGGGGTCAGGCGCGCTCGGTGCCTCCGGGCACCGGGCGGGGGCGGCGTTCGGCATCGATCGCCACGTAGGTGAGCTGGGCTTCGGTGACCTTCACGGTGTCGCCGCGGCCCGTGCGGCCGCGCTGCGCGTAGACCTCGACGTCGACGGTGACCGACGTGCGGCCGACCTTCGCCACGCGGGCGTAGAAACTCACCAGGTCGCCCACGAAGACGGGCTCCCGGAAGAGGAACGAGTTCACGGCGACGGTGACCACCGGGCCCGCGGCGCGCTCCACCGCCGGGACGCTGCCGGCGAGGTCGACCTGCGCCATGACCCAGCCGCCGAAAATGGTGCCGTGCGCGTTGGTGTCCGCGGGCATCGGGATGATGCGCAGGACGGGCTGCTCGTCTCGGGGGAGCTGGGCGGTCATGGGATGGAGTTTCAAACGGGCGTTTGAATTCTACCCCAAGCGCCCGGCCCGGGGGCCCTAGCCGCCGTGCCCCTTGTAGAGATCGGCCAGGCGGTCCTTGTAGCGCTCGAGGATGACGCCCCGCTTCGGCTTGAGCGTCGCGGTGAGCAGGCCGTTGTCGACCGACCAGCGTTCCGTGAGCAGGGCCACCTTGCGCACCTGCGCATAGCCCGGGAAGTCGTGCAGCCGCTCGGCGATGCGCGCCGCGACGAACTTCTCGGCCTTCTCGCGCTTCTCGCCCGAAGGGTCCGCGACGAGGCCCTGGTCGCCCGCGATGCGGAACCATTCCTCCATGTCGAGCACCACCAGGGCACCGAGGTAGGGCTTGCCTTCGCCGACCACCAGCGCCTGCTCCAGAAGCGGATCGAGCTGGATGGCGAGTTCCATGTCGACCGGCGGCACCTTCTCGCCGTTGGCGAGGACGATGATCTCCTTCACGCGGCCGGTGATGTAGAGGCGACCGTTCTCGAGCTTCGCCTGGTCGCCGGTGTCGAGCCAGCCGTCGGCGTCCAGCACCTTCGCCGTCGCCTCGGGGTTGTTCCAGTAGCCGAGCATCACATTCGGCCCCTTCACCTGGAGCACGGAATTCTCGCCGAAGCGCACCTCGATGCCCGGGAGCACCTCGCCGATCGACGCCGGGTCGTTGCGCGCCAGGCGGTTCACGCTCACCACGGGCGCGGCTTCGGTGAGCCCGTACCCCTGGCAGATGGGCAGGCCCAGGCCGATGAAGGAACGCGCGATGGTCGGGCTCAGGGCCGCGCCCCCGCTCACCGCGAGGCGCAGGCGACCGCCGAGCCGCTCGAGCAGCTTCGAGGCGACCAGCGACCGCAGGACCGGCCAGAGCAGGAACGCGGGCTTCCACCCGCCGCGCCCCTGGTGCCACTCGAAGAGCGACCAGCCGGTGCGATGGGCGAACTCGAAGAGCGAGCGCCTGAAATCGCCGGCGTCCCTGAGCTGGCCCTGGATGGCCGCGTGCAGCCGCTCGTAGATGCGCGGCACCGAGAAGATCACCGTGGGCCGGATCTTCCTGAAATCCTCGGCGAGCTGCGCGACGGAGCGGGCGAAGGCGACCTCGGCGCCGGCGAGCATCGTGAGGTAGTAGCCCCCCGTGCGCTCGAACATGTGGGACAGGGGCAGGAACGAAAGGAAGACGTCGTCCGTGTAGACGTCGAAGGCCTCGAGCCCGGCCTTCGCGTTCTGCAGCATGTTCTGGTGCGAGAGCATCACGCCCTTGGGCCGGCCCGTGGTGCCCGAGGTGTAGACGATGGTCGCGAGCGACGAGCCCGGGACCGCCGCGGGCGGCGCCGTCGAAGGGCGCTCCGGCATCCAGTCCTCGATTGCCCGAACGCGCCCGTCGGCTGCGCCCTCGGGGCGCTTGACGGTGACGATCCGCACGACGCCCGGCATCCTGTCGCGCACGGCCTCCAGGCGCTTCAGCGCTTCCGGACCCTCGACGACCAGCACCTTCACGCCCGCGTCGTCCAGGCAATACGCGATGTTGTCGGGACGGTCGTCCACGTAGAGCGGCACCGTGACCAGCCCGGCCGCCGCGGCCCCCTGGTCGAACCAGATCCAGTGGCGGCAGTTCCTCAGCATGATCGCGACGCGGTCTCCCGGCCGGAGTCCCTCGGCCTCGAGCGCGGCGCGCACCCGGCCGGCCTGCTCGGCGGTCTCGCGCCAGCTGTACGCCTGCCAGAGCTGCTCGCGCGCGTCGTACTCCCGGTAGGCGACGGCGATCGGCGAGAGGGCGACGCGCTTGGCGAACGCGACGGCGAGCGTGTCCCCCTCGTGGACCTTCACGTACTGCTGTTCGCGGACGGGCAAGGACGACTCCTGGGGCGTGGCGCCGGGGGGCCCTCGGACGGGGCGCGTTCGATGGTAGCAGAGCCGCGCCGTCAGGGCGGCGAGGCGCTTCCCATCCCGATCTCGCGCTGCATGAGCACGCTGTCGACCCAGCGTCCGTGCTTCCAGCCGGCCGCCCGCAGGATGCCGACCGGCCGGAATCCCAGCCCGGCATGCAGGCGGATGGAGGCTTCGTTGTCGCTGCCCCCGATGACGGCGACGAGCTGGCGGGCGCCGGCGGACTCGCACTCGGCGATGAGGCGCTCGAGCAGAGCCCGCCCGACGCCGGCCCTCACGCACGCGGGATCGACATAGATCGAATCCTCGAGCGTGAAGCGGTAGGCGAAGCGCGCGCGGTAAAGGCCCGCGTAGGCATAGCCGGCGACCCGGCCGCCGAGCTCGGCGACCAGCCAGGGCAGCCCCTTCGACCGGATGGCCTCGTAGCGCTCGCGCATCTCGGTCTCGTCCGGCGGCTCGGTTTCGAAGGAGGCCGCCCCCGTGCGCACGTGGTGGGCGTAGATCGCGGTGATGGCCGGCAGGTCCTCCGGCCGGGCGTCGCGCAGGACGGGGTTCATGCCGGCACTCCAGCGCGCAGCCACGCGATCGTCTCGGTCCACAGGCCCTCGCCGATCCCGCGCCGGAAGAAGCCGAAATGGCCGATGCGCTCGCCGCCGCGCTCGCGAGGGGCGACATGCCGGCGCTCGACGGAGGCACCCCGGTAGAACCCGTGCAGGGCGTCGACCGCGGGCTTCGTGATGATGGCGTCGTCCTCGAACGACCAGCCCAGCATCGGGACGCGAAGCGCGTCGTACCGCGCCCGCATCGCCGGCCCTTCCGACAGGACGTACTCCGGCCGCGTGCTCCAGCGCCGCCACTGCCACGCGACGCCCGCGGGCAGGTCGCCCACCATGCGCAGCCGCTTGCCGGGGAAGTAGCCGAGGAGCGCCGTGAAGAGCGGCAGGAAGACGAACCAGAAGAGGCGCACGCGAAACGGCATGCGGTCGTTGTGCCGGTACCAGCCCACCCCGGCCGTCACCGTGACGATGCCGGCGAGTCCCGCGCTCTCGGCGGCGGCGCCGAAAAGCTGGCCTCCGAGGCTGTGGCCGAGGGCGAACGCCGGAAGGCAAGGCGCCAGGGCCCGCGCCTCGCGCAGCATCGCGCCCAGGTCGCGCTCGGCCCAGGTGACGAGGTCGGTCTCGAAGCCCCGCAGGCGCTCCGGCGCCGAGGCGCCCATGCCGCGCCAGTCGAAAGTGAGGACGTGAAGGCCCCGCGTGGCGCAATGGCGCGCGAAGGGCTCGTAGAAATCCTGCCGGACGCCCATCGCCGTGGCGACGAGCAGCGTGCCCCAGGCCTCGCCTTCGGCCGGGTAGCGGGTCACCGAAAGCTCATGCCCGTCCGACGCCTTCGCGGTGTCGCGCAGTTCCACGGCTCCGTCACGCCTTCCGGCGCGGCGAGACCCACATCGCGATCGTGGCGCGGCACACCGTCTCGCCGGCCGCGTCGCGGATGTCGACCGCCACCGGGACCTCGCGCGCCGGCCCCTCGGCGATCTCGCCCACCGAGGCGACGGCCTCGACGCCCGACTCGGCCTTCATCACGTACTCGACCGTCATGCCCTTGGGCAGCCAGCGCATCGTTTTCGGGATCGTGATCTCCGTCATCGTGCCCGCGGCGAGCTCCGCGAGGTTGCACATCGCGATCGCGTGCACCGTGCCGATGTGGTTCGTCACCGCGCGCCGCTTCTTCATCGACACCCGCGCGTACCCGGGCCGGAACTCCTCGAACCGCGGGCGGATGCTGCCGAAGTACGGCGCCTTGAAGCAGATGATTCGCGAGAAGATCGCCTTGCCGAACGGCAGGCCTTCGCAACGTTTCCAGAGCACGAGTGCGGAATTCATCTCAAGGGTGATCGGCGTTCATCGGCGTGGCATCGGCGTTCATCGGCGTTTCCCAAGAAGTTCGCCGGCATCGCGCTCAGATCGAATCCCAACCCGTATCCGGCACGAACCGGTCCCCGTGCTTCACCCGAAGCTCCGCCATCGCCTTCAGCCACGATTCCTTCCCGCGTTCCCGGATCGCCGAGATCGGCCCGCCCCGGTGCGGCGCGAAGCCCGTCCCGAAGATGACACCCGCATCGCACAGGTCCGCATCCGCCACGATCCCCTCCCGCACGCACGCCACCGCCTCGTTGAGCGCCGGCAGCACCAGCCGGTCCGCGAGCGGCCTCAGGTCCACCGAGCCGCTGCCGTTCGACTTCTGCGCCTTGCCCTTCGTCCACGTGTAGAAGCCCTGCCCGGTCTTCTTGCCCAGGCGCTTGGCCTCGATGTTCTCCTGCAGCTTCTTCGGGATGGGCGTCCCGGACGCTGCAGCTCGTGCCCCACCGCCCAGCAGATGTCGAGGCCCACCATGTCCGCGAGCTCGATGGGGCCCATGGGCATGCCGAAATCCTTCGCCGCCGCGTCGATCGCTTCCGCCGGAATGCCCTCGTCGAGCATGAGCATCGCTTCCATGAGGTAGGGCGAGAGCACCCGGTTCACGAGGAACCCCGGCGCGCTCCTGCACGGCAGCGGCAGCTTGTCGATCTGGCGGGCGAAGGCCTGGCCGGCCTGCATCACCTCGGGCGAGGTTTGCGGCCCCTCGACGATCTCCACCAGCATCATCTGCGCGACGGGATTGAAGAAGTGCAGGCCCACGAGGCGTTCGGGCTTCGCGAGCACGCCGGAGAGCTCCTGCAGCGGGATGCTCGAGGTGTTGGTGGCGAGGATCGCCCCTTCCTTCATCCGCGGCTCGAGCCCGGCGAACAGCTTGCGCTTGATCTCGGCGTTCTCGACGATGGCCTCGATGATCAGGTCGGCTTTCGCGACGCCGGCTCCCGCCACGTCCGGAATGAGGCGATCCATCGCCGCCTGGACGAGGTGCGGCTGCTTCAGGCGCTTCTTGTAGAGCGCGTGCGCGCGCTGCACGGCCGGGGCGATGCGATCCGGGGCCAGATCCTGCAGCGTCACCGTGAGGCCCTTGAACGCGGCCCAGGCGGCGATGTCGCCGCCCATCGCGCCGGCGCCGATCACGTGGAGATGGCGGACCGGCTCCCCGCCTTCCTTGCCGAACGCCTTCATGCGGTCCTGCAGCTTGAAGAGCCGGATCAGGCTGCGGGTCGTGGGGTGGGCGAAGAGGCTCGCCATCGACGCCGGGTGCGAGGGCGGGATGTTGCGCACGTCGCCGCCGAAATCCTTCCACAGGTCGATGATGGCGTAGGGGGCCGGGTAATGGTCCTGGCGCGCCTTCTCGCTCACCTTCTTGCGGGACATCGAGGCCACGAGGTTGCGCACCACCGGCCAGTCCGTCACGGCGGCCATGAAGGGCGGCCTGTGCGCCGCCGGCGGGCTCGCGAGCAGCATCCGCACGGCGTTGGCGAAATGGCGCTTCGGCGTGACGGCGTCCGCGAGGCCCAGCTTCTTCGCGCGGCGTCCGTCCACCGAGCGGCCCGTGAGCATGAGGTCCAGCGCGTTCGCCGCGCCGATGAGCGGCACCATCCGCTTGCAGCCGCCCCAGCCCGGCACGATGCCGATGAGCACCTCCGGCAGCGCCATGCGGGTCTTCGGGCCGTCGTCCATGAGGCGATGGCGGCAGGCGAGCGCGAGTTCCGTGCCCCCGCCCATGCAGAACCCGTGGATCGCGGCGAGCGTCGGGAAAGGCAGCGCCGCCACCTTGTCGAACACCTCGTTGCCGAGGTTCGTGAACGCCATCGCCTGCTCGGCGCTCGCGATCGTCGTGAACTCGTCGATGTCCGCGCCGGCGGCGAAGCCGTTCTCCTTGGCCGACAGGATGGCGAGGCCCTTGGGCGGCAGGGCCGCGAGGTGTTCGGCCACCTGGCCGAGTTCCCGCAGCGCTTCCGTGGAGAACGTGTTGGTGGCCGAGCCGGCGCGGTCGAACCACAGCCAGGCGAGGTCCTGCGCGTCCCGCTCCAGTTTCCAGTGCTTGAGATCCATGTCGTTCTTCTTTCTCGGCTCAGGCGCGGGCGGGCGCCGGCCGGGTGGAATCCGCGCGGCGGATGTGCAGGGTCTTTTCGACGCGCGCCACGACGTCGCCACCGCCGTCGACGATCTCCACGGCGAAGGTGGGCTCGTGCCTGGCGCCCTCGGCGGTCGCCGCCTTCGCCTCCTCGACCATCGTCGGCGTGAGCTCGAACCGGGCCGTGAGCGTGCCGCGGCCGGGCTTCAGGAAGCGCACGCTTCCGGCCTTGTCCCAGACCACGTATCCGCGGCCCAGGCGCCTCATCATGAGGATCATGTGGAAGGGATCGGCCATCGCGAAGATCGAGCCGCCGAAATGGGTGCCGACGTAGTTGCGGTTGAGGAGCTTCGCGCGCAGTCCACCGTGGCCGCGCCCCAGTCGTCCGCCAGGTGCGTCACCCGGATGCCGGCCGCGCGGAACGGCGGCCACAGGTTCATGAGCCGCCGCGTCCACGCGGGGCTCATCGCCACGCGCGAGAGAAAGCCCTGGGCCATGGTCTCAGGCGCGCTCGAGCAGCATCGCCCCGCCCTGCCCGCCGCCGATGCAAAGCGAAGCCACGGCGCGCTTGCCGCCCGTGCGCTCGAGCACCTTGAGCGCGTGCAGCACGACGCGGGCGCCCGAGGCGCCGATGGGGTGGCCCAGCGCGATGGCGCCGCCGTCCACGTTGAGCTTGCCGCGCTCGAGCCGCCCGAAGGCCTTGTCGAGGCCGAAGTGTTCCTTGCAGTAGGATTCGCTTTCCCAGGCGGCGAGGCACCCGAGCACCTGCGCGGCGAAGGCCTCGTTGATCTCCGCGGCGTCGATGTCGTCCCACGTGAGGTGATTGCGCTGCAGCATCGGCGTGATGGCGTGCACGGGGCCCAGGCCCATTTCCGCCGGGTCGAGGGCACCCCAGTTGGCGTCGACGATGCGCCCGAGCGGGGTGAGGCCGTACTCGTTCACGACCTCCTCGGCGGCGATCACCAGGAGCGCCGCCCCGTCGGTGATCTGCGAGCTGTTTCCCGGCGTCACGTTGCCGTAGGTGCGGTCGAAGACGGGCTTCAGCTTCGCGAGCTTTTCCACCGCCGAATCCCGGCGCACGCCGTCGTCCTGGGCGTAGACCTTGCCGTCGGCGCCGTAGACGGGCTCGACCTCGCCGTAGTGCCCGTTGTCCTGGCCGAAGGCCACGCGCCGGTGCGACTCGACCGCGAACTCGTCCATCATCTGGCGCGTGATGCCGAAGCGCTTCGCGACGATCTCGGCCGTGGAGCCCATCGACAGCTTCACGACCGGGTCCGTGAGGCCGCGCAGGATGGCGATGACGGGCGCGAGGTTCGCGAGGCGGAACTTCGCCGCCGTGGCGGCCTTCTGGCCGAAGGACTTCGCGGCATACCAGTCCGCGAGCCAGTTCACCATGGCCGGCCCGAAGAGCAGCGGGGCGTGGCTCATCGCATCCGTGCCGCCGGCCAGCACGAGGCTCGACCGGCCGGCGATGATGTTGAGGTACGCCGAATCGAGGGCCTGCATGCCGGAGGCGCAGTTGCGCATCACCGTCCACGCCGGCACCTTCTCGCCGCAACCCAGGCGCAGCGACACGACGCGGCCGATGTTGGCCTCGTCGGCCGACGGCATGGCCGCGCCGACGATGACCTCGTCGAACGCGGTGGCCTCGAAGGGCTGGCGCGCGACGAGGGGGCGCCCGCAGGCGACGGCGAGATCGGAGCCCGTGAAGGGCCCCAGGCCCTTCCTCGCCTTGAGGAACGGGGTGCGCGCCCCGTCGACTACATAGACACGGCGCGCGGCCATTGCTTCGTCTCCTCGTTCTTCTTGCGGGACAGGTCGTTCGGGAAGTCGTCCACCATGATCACCTCGCGGCGCAGGCGGTCCGTGCGCGCCAGGTGCTCGAACTCGGCGAGCGTGATGAGGCCCTGCTTCACGGCGGCGTCGCGGCGCTCGGGGGCCGTGCGCTGCGGGAGCTTGCCCTCCTTCTGCGCCGCGCGCAGCTTCGCCTCGACGGGATCGGCCTTGATGACCGCCTCCATGGCGAACTCCAGGCGGCCGATGACGTCGTCCTCCCGGCGCGGCAGGTACATGCCCGCGGTGAGGCGATCGCGCGTGGCGCCCGGCTCGATCATGAGCTTCGCGACGCGGCTCACCCACTTGTCGTGCGGCGCGGTGAGCGTGAGCCCCTTCGGGAAGACGAACCGGCGCATCAGCCAGGCCACGGGCCGGCTCGGGAAGTTGGCGAGCACGCCGTCCATCGCGACCTGCAGCTTGAAGGAGCTGTCGTACATCGCCCACGTGAGCAGGGGCACGTCTTCCTCCGGGCAGCCGTCGTCGTGGAAGCGCTTCACGGTGGCCGACATCATGTAGAGGTGCGAGAGGATGTCGCCCAGGCGCGCCGAGAGCATCTCCTTGCGCTTGAGGCTGCCGCCGATCACGAACATGGACATGTCCGCGAGCATGGCGAAGGCGGACGAGAAACGCGTGAGGATCTGCAGGTAGCGCTTCGTGTGGCGCGAGCCCGGGACGGAAACGCCCTTGCCGCCGGTGAGGCCCAGCCACAGCGAACGGGCCGCGTTCGAGATCGTGAACGCCACGTGGTTCCAGAAGGCCTCGTCGAAGGCGCGGACGTCGTTTTCGCGCACCGCCGTCATTTCCTTCAGCACCCACGGGTGGCAGCGGATGGCGCCCTGGCCGAAGATGATGAGCGAGCGCGTGAGGATGTTGGCGCCTTCCACCGTGATGGCGATGGGCACCGTCTGGTAGGCGCGGCCCAGGTAGTTGTTCGGGCCCAGGCAGATGCCCTTGCCGCCGTGGATGTCCATGGCGTCGTTGATGACGGCGCGCATGCGCTCGGTCATGTGGAACTTGCAGATCGCCGAGATGACCGAGGGCTTCTCGCCCAGGTCGAGCGCGGCCATCGTGAGGCGCCGCATCCCGTCCATGAGGTAGGTGGTGCCGCCGATCCGCGCGAGGGGCTCCTGGATGCCCTCGAAGTTGCCGATGGGCGTCTTGAACTGGGAGCGGATGCGCGCGTAGGCGCCGCTCGCGCGGGAGCTCACCTTGCCCGCGGCCATCGACATCGAGGGCAGCGAGATCGAGCGTCCCGCCGCGAGGCACTCCATGAGCATGCGCCAGCCGGTGCCGGCCTGCGCCGCACCGCCGATCACCCAGTCGATCGGGATGAACACGTCCTTGCCGGTCGTGGGGCCGTTCATGAAGGCGCTGCCGAGCGGGATGTGGCGCCGGCCGGTGTTGACGCCCGGGTGCGAGGTCGGGATGAGGGCGAGCGTGATGCCGCGGTCCTCGTCGCCGCCCAGCAGCTTCTCGGGATCGTGAAGCTTGAACGCGAGCCCCAGGATCGTGGCCACCGGCGCGAGCGTGATGTAGCGCTTCTCCCACGTGAGGCGGATGCCGAGCACTTCCCGGCCCTCGTGCGTGCCCTTGCAGACGATGCCGAAGTCGGGGATCGAGGCCGCGTCGGAGCCGGCCTCGGGGCTCGTGAGCGCGAAGCAGGGAATCTCCTGCCCCCTGGCGAGCCGCGGCAGGTAGTGGTTCTTCTGCGCGTCCGTGCCGTAGTGGATGAGGAGTTCCGCCGGCCCGAGCGAGTTCGGGACCATCACGGTGACGGCGGCCGCGCCGCTTCGCGTCGCGATCTTGGTGACGATCTCGGAGTGCGCGAAGGCGGAGAAGCCCAGGCCGCCGTACGACTTCGGGATGATGATGCCGAGGAAGCCCTTGTCGCGGATGAACTGCCAGACGTGCGGCGGCAGGTCCATGAGCTCGTCGCTGCTTTCCCACTCGTCGAGCAGGCCGCAAAGCTCCTCGGTCGGGCCGTCCACGAAGGCCTGTTCCTCGGGCGTGAGCTTCGCCTGCGGATAGGCGAGGAGCTTCTCCCAGCCCGGCCGGCCGGAGAAGAGGTCGGCGTCGAACCACACGCTCCCGGCCTCGAGCGCCTCGCGCTCGGTATCGGACATCGCCGGCAGCACCTTCTTGAATACGCCGAAGAGCGGGCCGGTGAGCAAGGCGCGGCGCACCGGCTTCAAGGCGCCCAGCACGCCGAGCAGCGCCACGGCGACCCAGGCGGCGCCCACGAGGGCGAGCGGCGTGGCGGTGAACCACGTGAGCCAGGCGGCCCCGGCGGCGAGCGCCGCGGTCCAGGCAAGCGCGCCGGCCCGGTGGTACGCGAGGGCCCAGGCGACGGCGATCACGATCACGACCGACAGGATGGCTGGAATCATCGTTTTCTCCTTCCGTTGTGCCGCCCCGGGCAGGGGCGGCGGGTGCGGCTAGTCGCCCGAGACGAGCTCGAGCTTGCGGGGATCGCCGAGCGGCGCCTTGAGGCCGGCCGCGAGGAACGGCGCCAGGCGCTGCAGGACCATCTCGTCGTTGTCCTTTTCTCCGGGGGCCACCTGCGCCATGAGCTTGAGCGCGTCCGTGCCGGCGAGCGTGTAGGAAAGCGCGCCCATCACGAAGTGCAGGCGCCACGTGAGTTCCTGCCGCGTGAGGTGCGGAAGCGCCTCGAGAAACGCGTCCTTGAAGCGGTTGATCATCTCGGCGTACTGCGCCGAGAGGAAATGGCGGATGAACGGCGCGGGATCGGCATAGGCGCGGCCCAGCACGCGCAGGAAATGCTTTCCGCCGCGCTTCTCGTCGCGCGCGAGGCGAAGCGCCGGGATCAGCATCGCCGAGAGGATCTTCTCGCAAGAGAGCGGCTTCGCGCGCGATTCGCGCAGGTACCGGTCGAGCAGGTCGATGCGCTCCTGGTTCATGGGATCGAGGCGCCGGGTGAGCACGGCCTGGAACAGTTCTTCCTTCGTGCCGAAGTGGTAGTTCACCGCGGCCAGGTTCACGCCGGCGGCCCCGGTGAGCTGGCGAAGGCTGGTGGCCTCGAACCCGTGCTCCATGAAGAGCGTCTCCGCGGCGTCCAGGATGCGCGTCTTGGTGTCCTGCGAGAGGGCATCCATGGCGATCGAGCGGCGGGCGGGGCGCGGCGTGGGCATCGGGCGGCGATTCTCCGGGCTGGGGATGTGACAAGGGCGTCGGAACCGTGTCAAACGCTCGATTCAAACGCCCGTTTGAAACTATCCTAGGGCCCGCGCCGGGCCGCTGTCAAATCCCCGGCGACCTCCCGACCGGCTACACTCGCCCGCGCCATGATCCGAACCGCCCTCGCCGCCGTCCTCGCCCTTGCCGTCGCCCCGGCCTCCGCCCTGCTGCTCCGGCCCGACCGGGACGACGCCGAATACCTCGATTTCGCCACGCGCTACCCCGCCGCGGTCCGCCTCGATGCCCCGGTGGGCGGCGGCGTGCTCATCTCGCCGCGGTGGGTGCTCACGGCGGCGCACGTCGTCGAACCCCTGCGGGCAACGCCCGGCCGGATGCAGGTCGTGGTCGGCGGCAAGGCCCGCGAGGTGCAGGCCGTGTATGTCCACCCGGACTGGAAGCGCGGCCGCGAGGCGGACCTCGCCCTGGTGCACCTGCGCATCCCGGTGGAAGACGTCGAGCCCGCCAACGTCTACCGGGGAACCGACGAGGCGGGCCAGACGGCGCGCATCGTCGGCCACGGCATGTCGGGACGCATCGGCGAGAAGGCCGCCACGCCCGCCGATCGCAAGCCGCGCGTGGGCCTGAACACGGTGGACCGCCTCGAACCGCTCGCCTTCGGGCTCAAGGTGAAGGGGCCCGACGAGGCCTCCGACCTGCAGGGGGTGTTTTCCGCGGGAGACCGGGGCGGGCCGGCCTTCATCGAAGTGGAGCGCGAGCCCTTTCTCGTCGGCATCGGCATCGGGACCGAGGACGCCAGTGGCGACGGGATCGCCGGCAACGTCGGCGACTGGGACCTGTTCGTGCGCGTCTCCGCCTTCCGCGAGTGGATCAACCAGGCCACCGCGAAGGCGGCCGCGGACGAGGCGGCGGAGGCCGTGGGGGATACCGAGCGGCGCTAGCCGAGCGCCTGCCCGAGATCCCAGAGGATGTCGTCGAGGCTTTCCAGCCCGATCGACAGGCGCACCATGTCGGGCGGCACGCCGGCCTTCACCTGGTCGGCTTCCGAAAGCTGCCGGTGCGTGGTGGAGGCCGGGTGGATCACCAGCGACTTCGCATCGCCGATGTTCGCCAGGTGGCTCACGAACTGCAGCCCCTCGATGAACTTCACGCCCGCCTCGAAGCCGCCCTTGATGCCGAAGGAAAGCAGGGCGCCGGCTCCCCGGGGCATGTAGCGCTGCGCGAGGGCGTGGTACCGGTTGCCCTCGAGGCCCGGGAAGTTGACCCAGGCCACCTTCGGATGAGCCTTGAGGTACTCCGCGACGCCGATCGCGTTGGCGCAGTGCCGGTCCATGCGCACCGGCAGCGTCTCGAGCCCCTGCAGCAGCATCCAGGCGTTGAAGGGCGAGATCGTGGGCCCGAAGACGCGCAGCACCTCCATGCGCGCCTTCATCGTGAAGCCGAAGTCGCCGAAGGTCTCGAAGAAGCGCACGCCGTGGTAACCGGCCGAGGGCTCCGTCATCGACGGGAACTTGCCGTTGTCCCAGGGAAACCTGCCGCTTTCGACCACCACGCCGCCCATCGTCGTGCCGTGGCCGCCGATGAACTTGGTGGCCGAGTGCACCACGATGTCCGCGCCGTGCTTCAGCGGCTGGCACAGGTAGGGCGAGGCGGCCGTGTTGTCCACGATGAGCGGAACGCCCGCATCGCGCGCGACGGCGCCCACGGCCGCGATGTCGATCACGTTGAGCGCGGGGTTGCCCAGCGTCTCGGAGAAGATCGCCTTCGTGTTGGGACGGATGGCCGCGCGGAAATTCGCCGCGTCGTCCGGGTCGACGAACGTCGTCTCGATGCCCAGCCGCGGGAAATTCACCGCGAACATCGAGTGCGTCCCGCCGTAGAGCCGCGAGGACGACACGATGTGGTCGCCCGCATGGCAGATGTTGAGGAGCGCCACCATCTCCGCGGCCTGGCCGGTGGCGGTGGCCACGGCGGCACGGCCGCCCTCGAGGGCGGCCATGCGCTCCTCGAACACGGCGGTCGTCGGGTTCGACAGCCGCGTGTAGACGTTGCCGAAGGTCTGCAGGTTGAACAGGCTCGCGGCGTGCTCCGCGCTGTCGAACACGAACGACGTGCTCTGGTAGAGCGGCACGGCACGCGCGCCGGTTTCCCGGTCGGGAATCTGGCCCGCGTGCAGCGCGAGCGTCTCGAAGCCGAACGCGCGGTCGGCCATCGGCTACTTCGGCGCGTCGGAGGACTTCTTCGTCCGGTCGAGCACGGTCATCGCGGTGGAGACGAAGGTCGACACGTCCGTGAGGTTCGCCGGCACGATGAGGGTGTTGCCCGTCTTCGCGAGCCCCGCGAAGGCCTCGACGTACTTCTCGGCCACCTTGAGGTTCGCCGCGAGCATCCCGCCCTCCTCGCCGATGGCCGCGGCCACCTGCCGCACCGCGGAAGCGGTCGCCTCGGCCACCGTGGTGAGCGCGAGCGCCTCCCCCTGTGCCTTGTTGATGGCGGCCGTCTTGTCGCCCTCGGACTCGAGCACCTTGGCCTGCTTGGCGCCGTCGGCGATGTTGATCTCCTGCTGGCGCTGGCCCTCGCTCTTCGCGATGAGGGCGCGCTTCTCGCGCTCGGCCGTGATCTGCGCCTGCATCGAGCGCAGGATCGCCTCGGGCGGGGTGAGGCTCTTGATCTCGTAGCGCAGCACCTTGATGCCCCAGGTGCGCCCCGCCTCGTCGAGCACCGAGACCACCTTGTGGTTGATCTCGTCGCGGCTCTCGAACGTCTTGTCGAGCTCCATCTTGCCGACCTCGCTGCGCAGCGCCGTCTGCGCGAGCTGCGTGATGGCGAGCACGTAGTCGCTGGTGCCGTAGCTCGCGAGCCGCGGGTCGATCACCTGGAAATAGATGATGCCGTCCACCGCGAGCTGGGTGTTGTCCTTCGTGATGCAGACCTGCTCGGGCACGTCGAGCGGCACCTCCTTGAGCGAGTGGCGGTAGGCCACGCGGTCGACGAAGGGCACGATGAGGTTCAGGCCCGGCTGCAGGGACTCGTGGAACTTGCCCAGGCGCTCGACCACCCAGGCGTTCTGCTGCGGCACCACGCGCACGCCCTCGATGATGAACACCACGATCATCGCGACGAGGAAGGTGGCGACCGTGACGCCGACGCTCTGCGTGGTGAACGCGGCGGCGATGGCGAGGATGAAGGCGACGAGGACTTTCCAGAACATGGCGGTCTCCCTGGGGGTTGCGTTACGGGGATGCCGGCGCCGCGCCCACGAGGAGCGTGTTGCCGTCCTGCCCGGTGACGTAGAGCGTGGCGCCCGCCTCGGGGCGGCTGCCGTCGGCGATCCGGGCGTCCCACGATGCGCCGCGGTATTTCACGCGGGCCAAGCCGCCGCCGGCGTTCGTCCAGGCCTCGAGGACCACGGGCTGGCCGAGGTCCAGGAGGTTGTCCTTCGCGCCCGACTTCTGGTGCGACTTGTGCCACTGGCGCACGAGGCCGGTGCCCACGAGCGCGACCGCGCAGGCGCCGACCGCCTGCGCGAGAACCGCGCCGCCCAGCCAGGCGACGAGCGCCCCGGCGAAGGCACCCACGCCGATCACGAGCAGGTAGAAGGTTCCGGTGAGCAGCTCCACGGTGACGAGCAGGAATCCGGCGATGATCCAGGCGAGATACGGTTCCATGGGGCCCTCGGCGGGTCTGGGGATCGAGGTGGGGGATTCTACGGGAGGGGCGCGCCGCGCGTATGACCGCTCAGGCGGGGCGCTTGGCCGAGATGACCTTGGTATCCACGCCGCACCAGCCGAGCCCGCCGAAGAGCCGCGCGTGCTCGATCTTCACGCAGCGGTCCTCGACGACCTCGAGCCCGGCGGCCTCCGCCTTCGCCCTCGCGGCCGCGTTCGAGACGCCCAGCTGCATCCACAGCACCTTCGCCCCGATGGCGATGGCCTCGTCGGCGAGGGCGGGGATCTCCTCGCTGCGACGGAAGCAGTCGACGATGCCCACCGGCTCCGGGATGTCCCGCAGGGACTTGTAGCACTTCTCGCCGAGCACCGATTCGTACTGGGGGTTCACCGGGATCACGCGGTAGCCGTGTTCCTGCATGTACTTGGCCGCGAAGAAGCTCGGGCGATACCAGTTGGCGGACAACCCGACGACGGCGATCGTCCGGTGGTCGCTCAGGATGCGGCGCAGCGTGCTGATGTCGTCCATGGGATCCATGAGAAACTCGGGCGATGCGCTGGATTCTAACCCCGATGCGATTCCCGCTCGCCCTCGCCCTTGCCGCCGGCCTGTTCGCGACCGGCCTGCCGGCCGCGGCGGCCAACCACGACACGGTCGTGCCCTCGCTGGGCGCCGGCCCGTTCCGCATCGCCTGCTCGAACGTCGCGCAGGACGCCGCGCTCATCGCCCAATCCGGATCGAACGCGACGGACTTCTGGGAGGGGCGCCCCAAGGACGGCCAGCTGCGCTACATCACGCAGGTGCTCACCGCGCCGCAGACGGCCGTGCGCGTCGATGTCGCCGTGCCGGACCAATCCTCGATCTATCCGCAGTTCGCCGGCCAGTCCGTCGTGCATGCGGCCATCGTGTGCCATCCGACGCCCGCCGCCAACGCGGATCCGGATTACCTCCTGCCCGGAACCGGCGATCGCGTGCCGCGAATGCAACCGGCCGGAAGCCTTCCGAAGCTGCTGGGCGCGGCCGAGTATTTCGAGACCCTCGGCATGAGGAGCGAGGGAAGGACCGGGATCGCCCCGCTGCCGCTCATCGTGTTTTCGCATGGCCTGGGCGGCAGCCCGATCAGCCCGGGCTACCTGCAGGCCATGACGGATCTCGCCTCCTTCGGGTTCGTGGTGGGCGCGGTGTTCCACGGCGACCCGCGCTTCTCGCGCATCCGCATCGAGAACATCGGCGATGTGGCCTTCCTCTTCACCAACTTCGACCAGTTCGTGGAGATGGAGCTGATGCGCCCGCTCTCCCTCAAGGCCTTCACGGACGAGCTCCTCGTGAATCCGGGCTTCGCGCCCGCCATCGACGCCAACGCCATCGGCGCCTTCGGAGCCAGCATGGGTGGCCAGGCGACGATGAACCTGCTGGGCGCGAAGCTCACGACGAGCCTCGGCCTCGCCTGCCGCGAGACGACGCGCGACCCGCGCATCAAGGCCGCCGTCGGCCTCGTTCCCTACGCCGGGCAGACTTTCCTGCCTTCATTCTGCGACGACCAGTCCGGCGCCGAGGAAGTGGCACGGCCCTATCTCGCCATCTCCGGCACGGCCGACTCGACCGCGCCCATCAAGATGGCGGAGCAGGCCCTGCAGCGCTTCCGCGGAACGCGCTACCTGCTGGCACTGGAGGGCGTGGCGCACGAGTTCACGCCGGACATGCGCGGCGACGTGATGACCTGGACGGTCGCGTTCCTGCACGCGTACGTGGGGGGGCCGCTCGCCGCGTCCGTCACCTCGGGCGATGCGGCCGCGCGAACGGACCTCGCCAGGCTTTTCCGGATGGCGGGCGTCGCGGGCGGGCCAGGCGAGGAATTGCGGATCGACGTCCACCAGGGCCCGGCGCTGCGGCGCCACGTCACCCCGCTCGTCGAGTTCCACCACGACGGCACCGACCGCTACTACCTCGCCCCGGGGGAGGAGCGCGCGGCGCAGGTGGACTCGGGCGCCGCCGGGCCGGGCTGGGCGCGCACCGGGCTCGTCATCAATGCCGCGTCGCTCGCGAGGCCGCCGCGGCCCGCCGGGCGGCTTCCTTCCGCCGCCGTGCCGGCCTGCGCCTTCCGCATCGCGATCGCCGACGGGCCGGAGTCCTGGTTCTACACGACGAAGCCCGCGGAATGCGAGGCGGTGAAGAACCAGCCGGGCTGGCGCTACGAGGGCACCGCCTTCCACGCCGTGCCCGTCGATGCCGCCGGCCGGTGTCCCGCCGGCCAGCGCGTGGTGCATCGCGCGTACAACAACGGCGCGGGGAGCGGCGCGCCGAATCACCGCTACACCAGCAGCGATTCGACGCTTCGCGAGATGGTCCGTCGCGGCTGGGCCGACGAGGGCCCGGCGATGTGCGCCTTACCCTGAAGCCGCGCCCGCCGCGGGCGGCGCGATGCCGCCCGTGCCCCCGCGCGACGCCCACCACTCGGCCGCCATCTCCTCGCGCCAGGGCCGGGCGAGAGCCACTTCCTGCAGCACCGCGGCCACTTCCATGATCGTCGCGGGCCTCGCCTCGCGATCCTTGGCGAGGCAGCGCACCACCAGCGAATCGAGGAGCGGCGGCACGTCCGGCGCGCCCGCCTCCGACGGCGGGCGGGCGGGCGTGTTGAGCACCTGGTTCACGAGGTCGTGGTCGCTGCCCGCCTCGAACACGCGCCTGCCCGTGAGCAGGAAGAAGGCCACGGCGCCGAGGGCGTAGATGTCCGCGCGCGCGTCCGCGTCCGCGGGATTGCGGATGCGCTCGGGCGCCATGTAGAGGGGCGTTCCCAGCATGCGCGCGAACTGCGTGAGGTCGCGCGTGTGGTCGTTCCCCAACTCCTTCACCAGGCCGAAGTCGAGCACCTTCAGGAAGTCGTGCTGCCCGCCGAGGCGGCAGACCATCAGGTTCTGGGGCTTCACGTCGCGGTGCACGAGGCCGCGCTGGTGGGCCTCGTGGAGCGCCCCGCAGGCCTGCCGCAGCAGGTGCGCGGCGCGCGAGGCGGGCATTCGTCCCTCGCGGGTCACCAGCTCCTCGAGCGTGAGGCCCTCGAGGTACTCCATTGCGTAGTAGAACGTGCCGTCGCGCGTGCGTCCGTAGTCGTAGATCTCGATGGTGTTCGGGTGGGTGAGGCGGCTGGAGAGCTGCACCTCGCGTTCGAACCGGGTGACCATCTCGTCGCTCGCGAGCGCCGTCTTCAGCACCTTCACCGCCGTGGGACGCTTCAGGAGCGAGTGATGCGCGAGATAGACGCGGCTGATCCCGCCCTCGCCGATCTCCCGCTCGAGGGTGTACTGGCCCACGCGCCGCGCTTCCCGCTGCTTGAGTCGCAGGGCCCACAGGCCCGAGGCGAGGGCCGCGAGCACGGCGGCCGCCATGAAGCCCATGAGCAGGCCGAACGCCGTCTCGAGGTATCGCAGCGGCGCGTAGGCTTCCGCGGCGTCGATCTCCACCACCACCGCCATGTTCTTGCCCGGCAACCACCGCCAGGCGCCGATGACGTCGGCCCCGCGATAGTTGCGGTAGGGGTCGAGGATCGCGCCCTCCCTCGCCCCGCCCGACGCGGCGAGATCGATCGCCTGCTGGGCGAGCTGCGTGCGAGGCCGGGGCTCGTCGCCTGCCGGCACGAATCCCGCGACGACATCGCCGCCCGGGTCGCGGATCTGCGCCTGCAGGATGCCGTCGCCGTCCGCCGGCACGAGTCCGCCGCGGCGCAGGTCGCCGAGGTACCGGCTCTGGGTGAGCATGAACCCCGCCGCATCCATGGCGTAGGACTCGCGCGTCGACTTGGCGAGGTCGGCCGCGAGCAGCTTCGCGAAGCCGTCCCGGGCACGTCGCCCGAAACCGAGGGCGGCGATGACCCGCCCTTCGGCGTCGCGCATCGGCGAGAGCACCCAGACGAGCGGCTCGCGATGGGGCACCTCGCGGGAAGCGCCGACGCGGGCGCTCTCCGCGAACGGGCGCACGAAGACCGTGCGCCCCTCGAAGACCGGGGACATCAGGGCCGCGAACTCGCTGCCGGCCACGCTGAGACCGCAGTACTCGTCGTGCAGGGAGGCCAGGATGTCGCCATTGCGGGCGATGAGGTTCATCGCCGCCATCTCCTCGAGCTTGAGGAAAGGCGTGATCTCGGCGACGAGCGCATGGCGCCGGGGGGAACGGCAGGCACGGGTGGCGTCCGTGCCTTCGGCGAGGCGCGCGAGCGCGACCGACTCGGCCTGCACCTGCCCCGTCACCGACCATCGCTCGGCGGCGCGCTTCTTTTCCTCAAACCAGAGCGTGAGGACCTTCGACTCGGACTCCAGGTAGGACGAGAGGCCGGCCGCGCGCAGTTCCCGGAGAGAACCCCTGACGTTTTCGTAGGACCACCAGCCGAGGGCCGCCAATGCGACCGCGGCGATGGCGACGAGGGCGACGAGGTTCCAGTAGCGCTCCCTCGCCTCCTCCGCCGGCAGGAGCGGCGGCGGGCGCTGGAGCGCCGGGAGGTTGTCGGGGATGGGACGGAATCCCGTTCCGGGCTCGGGGGCGGCCATCGACGCATCATAAGGCCGTTGGCGGCCCATTCCACGCAGGCGCCAATGAAACGGGGCCGACAGGAGTCGGCCCCGGGTAAGGTTATCGGCGGTGACCTGCCGAATCCGGAGGAACGCCGCGCGGCGCGACTACTTGAAGCGGTAGGTGTAGGAGACGCCGCCGTAGGTGACGCTCTGCTTTTCCTGCGCGCCGACCGTGGTGTTGTCCGAATAGAGGAACGAATTGCCTTGCCACTGCCACGTCCACTCGTTGAACTCGGTGCGTTCATAGCCGAGTACCGCCCGGATCGACTGCTTCTTGTCGAGGAGGTACGTGCCCGAAACCTGGAAGCGGATGAGCTTGTACTGCACGTCCGGCAGGCCCCCGGTCGTCGCCAGGATCAGGGCGTTCGTCGCGGAACCGGACGGGTCGAGCTCCTGCTTGTAGGTGAGGTCGTCCTTGAGGTAGGTCAGGTCGGCATTGACCAGCAACTTTTCCGACGCCTTGCCCTTGAGGCCGAAACCGAGGGCCGTCGACTTGTCCTCGACGTCGCCGTCGTAGCCGGTCGAGTGCCCCGACAGGTGCCCGGACTTGCCCCACGAGGCGTAGCCCGTGGCGTTCCAGTTGTCCGACAGGCGGTACGCGCCGTCGAGGCTGAAGGTCTTGAGCTCGGACTGGCGCAGGCCGTGCTCGCTCGGGCCGGTGAACTTGTCCTTGCCGCTTTCGACGTAGCCCTGCAGGGAGAGCTCGTCCGTCGGGACCCAGGTCGCCATCACCTTGGTCTTGTCGCGCTGGCGATCCTCGAACATGAACGGGAAGATGCCCGTGCGGTTGTAGATGCAGTTGTTGAAGGCCGGCGAAGGCGGCGGCACGCAGGACGGATCGTCATTGGCCTCGCGCACGCCGCGGCCCTGCGACAGGCTGACCGGCTTTAGCCAGGGCGAATCGCCCTCGCGGTCGCTGCTGGCGTACTGGATGAAGCCCGTCAGCGTGTCCGACATGCTGCGGCGCAGCTCGACCCGGTAGCCCTGCTCCTTCGTCTTCTGGCGGATGCCCGACAGGCCCGCGACGGCGCTGGTCTGCGTGAATTCGCCGTGGTCGACCTTGTCCCAGTCGAATCCGAGCGTCGCCCGGATGTTCCCCGGCAGGAGGTAGCTGCCCTCGATCTTGCTCGCGAGCTTCTCCGAGGTCGCCGCGCCGTTGGTGAAGCGGGTGGTCTCGCCGCCTTCGATGTTGTAGAGCGCGATCGGCGTCTGGTTGTCCCGCTCCTCGTAGCGCACGTTCGCGAGGAACGTGAGCTTCGGCAGCGGGCGCGCCGTGAAGCCCGCCTGGGCGATCGTCGTGTCGACCTTGCCGTCGAGGCTGCTCTGGCCGGGCGGGAACTGGCCGAAGCCCATGCTCGAGAAATCCTCGTTCTGCGTCGCGCGGGTCTTGGCGTACTTGAAGTTGAGGGCCGACGACGGCGAGAAGCGGTACGTGCCGGAGAGGAAGAACTGGTGCGCCTCGTTGTCCGGCGGCAGCGCGAGCGGCAACTGCATCGTGGTAAGAAGCCTCGCGTCGAACGTCGTCGATGCGCCCGTCGGGTTGTTGGTCGCCGTGCCCGAATAGGAAGGCGTGATGTTCCCGTTCGAGTTGTTGTAGATGGACCCGTAGTAGCCGGCCGTCACGAGCAGGCCGCCGTTGCTGTAGCTCACCTTCGCCTCGCCCTGGCGGATCGTGGAGTCGATCGCGTCCGGCGTGAGCCAGAGGGCCCACTGGGAGGAGACGCCGCAGCTGCCGGCGGAAACCCAGGTGTTGCTGCAGGCAAAACCCCGGCCAAAAATGCGGGAGCCTTCCTTGTCTTCCGTCTTGAAGCTGGCCTCGAACTTGAAACTGCCGCCGAGCCAAGCGAAGCCCGACAGGCCGAAGCCCTTGCGCTGCTGCTGGAGGTTGATTTCCTGTCCCGTGCCCGGCGTGGCAAGGCGGGTGAGCGCGGGAGTGGTCGACCCGGCACCCTGCATCGCCGAGTTGATGGTACGAGGCTCGTTGCGGATGATCTCGCTGTAGTCCGCGACGAACTTCCAGTCGCCGGGCTTCCTCATCGAGAAGGCCGCCTCGCGCGTGTCGAGGAACAGGTTGCGGCCTTCGATCGTGGTCCAGATGCCGGAGGCGGCATCGCGATTGCCGTAGAGGAAATCGAGAATTCCGTACGCGCTGTCCTCGCGCAATCCGTTGTAGAGGCCGAAACGCGCACGGTCCCTGCTGTCGCCGCTCACGACGATTCCGCCGACGCTCACCGAACTGGCCGGTGGGGAGGCTTCCTGGGCCCGCGCATGGCCGATGGCGCCGAGAACCGCCAGGGCGATCAGGGTTCGGGTGAAGCGAAGGGTGTTCTGGGACGTTTTCATGGTCGGTCGCCCTTTCAACGGAGCATGAACTGCGCAGGAGGATTGGTCGGGCTCGGGTTGTTGCCGCCGTGCACCTGCGTGTGGCAGTTGAGGCAACCGCGACCCTGCGTGATGTTGATGGCGTCCTTGCCGCTGGAGGTGGCAGTGCGCCCGGCCGGATACTGGCCGGTCACCTGGAGCACCTGGCCGCCGTGCGGGGTGTGGCACGCATGGCAGAGGAACGGCTGGCGCATCTTGAGCAGGCTGTCCGCGACCGTGCCGTGCGGGTTGTGGCAGTTGCCGCAGTCTTCCTGCACGGGCTCGTGGTTGTGCACGAACGGGCCGCGCTTCTCGGCGTGGCACTGGTAGCACGTCTCGACCGTGGAGTCCTTTTTCACGAGCTTCGGACCGACCGAGCCGTGGACATTGTGGCAGTCCGCGCAGGAGACCTTGCCTTCGAGGATGGGGTGGCGCGAGGGCCGGTTCAGCTCGGCGCGCTGCGTCTTGTGGCAGGCGAAGCAGACATCCGGCTGGGTGAGCTTCACCATCACCTTGTCCTTGGCGTGCACGGTATGGCAGGCGGAACAGGCTACGTCGCGCGTCTGGTGGGTGCTGCCTTCCCAGTGGGAGCGCTTGCTGTCGCTCTTGTGGCAGGCGAGGCAGGTGCCGCTGCTTTCCTCGGCGGACATCGATTTCTTGCCCGGCGACTTCATCGGGGACTTGCCCTTCTTGGCGACGTGCTCGGTGGCGTCGCCGTGGCAGGCGGTGCATTCGCCCTTGCTGGCGACGCTTCGGGCACTGCCCTTGGCGCCGTGGATCGACTGCGAATAGGTCGCCACCTCGTCCTCGTGGCACTTCACGCAGGTGTCGGCGCCCGGTCCGGCTGCGGCCGCGACCGTCGCGAAGGCGGAAAGGCCGAGCGTCAGCGCGCCGGCGGCCAGAACCGCATGGAATTTGTACCGAAGGATGTTCATTTTGTTGCCCCCCTGGGTGGTCAGCGGCGTCCTCGGTCCCGGCATATTCCCGCGAGCGCCTGTCCGGTGACGCGGGAAATTCCCCGAAACCTCGGGGTTTGCACTGCTTTTGTCCGTTTTCTCGTCCTAGAGAAGTTACCGGCGGCGGGAATGCAAAAGGTGACCAAGGTCAAGAGACTAGAAGGTAGGCGGCGGCGCCGGGAACTCGCCGCAGGATCCGCAAATGAAAAGGCCGCGCCCTCGGGCGCGGCCTTTCGGTGAAGCGGCGATGCCTAGAACTTGTAGGTCACCATGCCGTAGAAGATGCTGTTGTTGAAGTTCGGGTTGGCCATGTAGCCGTTCAGGTAGCTGTCCGCGCGGTTGGCGGCCGTGATGACGTAGCGGTACCCGTCGAACTGGGCGTCCTTGTACGAGAACTTCTCGTACGCGTAGCCGCCCGTGACGCTCCACTGCTTGCTGAGCGCGTAGATGCCCTTGATGTCGAACGTCGTCCGCTTGGAGTCATCGTAGGCACCGATCGCTTGCGGATACGTCGCTGCTGCGATGACCGGAGGTGCCGAGAAGTCCACCGAACCGTCGGTCTTGTAGTGGATGACAGAGGCCTTCACCTTCAGCTTTTCGGTCGCGGGGATGTCCGCCGAGAAACCGAACGCGTAGTTGCGGTCCTTGTTGGTGCCTTCCCAGTTGTAGTTGGACGACGTGGGCGCCGTCGCGGGATCGTACGCGCCGGGAGCCGTCGAGCTGCCGACGACACGGTGGCGGGAACCGTATTCCACGCGCTCCTGGTCGTAGAAGACCGTGAAGCGCGAGCGTTCCGGATCGCCGTAGGACGCGCTGACGTAATACTCCTTGCGCTCGTCGTTGAGGCGCCCGAGCACCTGCCCGCGGTAGTCGTTGTCCTTGATCGTCCCCTCGAAGGAAAGATCGAGGAACTCGACCGGCACCCAGTCCATCGTGAGCTTCCAGTTCTTCTGATCGAGGTCCGTGACGTCGTAGGCCTTGAGGAAGCGGTTCCAGTAGGCCACGTCGTTCGAGTTCGCCCCGTCGTTGGCGAGCAGGAAGTTGGAATCGCGCGACAGGTCCGTGTACTTCAGGCGCGTGGTCACCGTGTCGAACGAGGTGTTTTTCCACTCCGCGAACCACTTCTTGGTCTTCGTGCTGTCGAAGTCGAAGCGCGTCATCTCCGCGTCGAGGTAGTCGTAGCCGCCGCCGATGCGGTTCGACCTGCCGATGCGGAAGAACGCGTCGAAGCCCCAGTTCTTCTTGTCGTACGAGTACAGCTCGTTCTCGTACGGGGCATTGCTCGAGGCCGTGCCGATGAAGGTGACGTGGCTCGACTTGTCGTCGCGCTTGGACTTGTTGTAGTACAGGCGCGTGTCGAGGCCCTTCATCGGGTTCGACGCGAGCGACAGCGTGAGCGTGTCGTTCTCGATCTTGCCGTCGTAGCCCGGGACGCTCGGCCCCGTGGTGCCGAGCTGGCCGGTCGTGCCGTTGAGCACCTGGGTGGCGAACGTGTTGCTGCTCTTCAGTTCGTCCGACGTGTAGCGGAAGGCGACGGTCGAGTTGAGCGGCAGCTTGCGGAAGGTGGCGTTGGCGGCCAGGCGCTGGTACTTGTTGTCCGGCGGCAGGTACGTGGTGTCGAGGCCGTTGCCGAAGTAGCCGTTCTGCCAGGAGATCGACTCGGTGTCGTTCTCGAACTTGCTCGTGAGCCAGGCAAGCGAGAAGTGCATCGTCTTGGTGCTGTAGCCGCCCTCGACGGTGGCGTTCCGGGTCTCGTGCTCGACCGGGAAGATCTGGTCGACATAGCCGTTGCCGGGGCTCAGGCCCTGCGACGAGGCGCCGTACTTGTTGCCTGTCGTGCGAACGCGGTTGCCGTCGATGCGCACGTAGAACGGGTTCAGCACGGAGAGTTCCATGCCGACCGCGTCGTCGCGGCGCTTGTAGGAGACGTCGACGTTCGTCCACGTGCCCTGGTTCAGCTGCGGGAAGTTCGCCGGCGGGCGCTGCAAGTCGCCGCCCGGATTCGTATAGGGCGTACGGCCGTTGAACAGGAAGTTGTGGCGCAGCGAGTCGCTCGAGAGCCAGTACTTGAACATCTTGTCCGCGCCGCCCTTGACGCCGATGTACTGGTCGTCGCGACCGAAGTTCTCGCCGAAGAGGTCGAACCAGTAGCTCGAGCCGCGACCCTTGATGTCGATGGCCGACAGGCCGCCGCTCGAAAGATCCCGGAACTCCTGCGCTTTCGCGCCGTCGCCCAGTTCGTCCTGCCTGTTGTTGAGCACGCCCGCCGATACCGATCCTTCGACCTTGAAGTCCTGCGCGAACGCCGGGACGGCGACGAACAGGTTGGCGATGAGGAGGGAAATAAGTCGCTTTGTCATGATCGTCATCCCCTTTAGCGGATCAGGTACTTGCCGCGGTTCGTCGGCGCGTTCGAGCCGTGGATCGCGTTGTGGCAATTGAGGCAGGAGCGCGAGACAAACCTCGAGCTGGTCGCACTGTCCGGGTTCGTCGTGCCGTCAGGCTTGATCCACGCCTGGTTCTGCCCGTAGTACGAGGTCGGATGACGGCCCTGGACGTGGCAGTCCTGGCAGAGGTTCGGCACCTTCTCGTTCAGCAGCTTGTTGTGGTTGGAGCCGTGCGGGGTGTGGCAGGAGAGGCAGTTGTCCTCGACCGGCGGGTGCCCGAACACGTACGGCCCGCGCTTGTCGGCGTGGCAGGAGAAGCACTGCTGGTTCACGCTCTCGTGCTTCACCATGGCGGCCGTGAGGGCGCCGTGGACGTTGTGGCAATCGGAGCACTTCACCTTGCCTTCGAGGATCGGGTGGTGCGAGGGCTTCATCGTGGCGTTGCGAACCTGCTTGTGGCAGGTGCCGCAGATGTCGGCCTCGATCGGGCGCTGGGTCGTCGTGAACGGCGCGGCGGCGACAGCCTTCGCGCTGCCGTGGATGTTGTGGCAGTTGGAGCAGGCCACGTCGTTCGTGGCGTGCTTGCCGGATTCCCAGAAGGCGAGGTGGCGGTTGCCGGCGTGGCAGCTCATGCAGGCCTCGCTCTTCACGTTGGCGGTCGTGGCCTTGGCCATCGGGTTCTTCGCCAGCGGCTTCTTGCCCTTGGCGGCCACGTGCTCGGTGGCGTCGCCGTGGCAGTTGATGCATGCCGTGCCCTTGGCGTCGTTCTTGCGGCCGTGGGCGGTGGACTTGATGGAATCCTGGCTTTCCTCGTGACACTTGCTGCAGACCGGTTCGGCGCTTTGGGCGCTGGCCGGAACGGACCAGAGGAACGAAAGCGACAGGGCGCAAGCCGTGGCGAGCGCAGCCGCAAGACGATGATGCATTTTGCCTCCCGATGCGCCTTCCCGATGGGGGAGGAAAGGCGCGAAGTTGATCGTGTGCTGCGTGTTCTGCGGGTCCTTCCACCGGGCCTGGAAACCTGCTTCTCCTGCGGTTTCCATGCCCGCCGATGCCCGACTTCTTGTCGTGATGCCGCGGGTCCTTCCGCTGCTTTCGAAACGAACCGAAAAAGTTGGCCCGTCCGCTTGATGCATTGTCGCTTATCACGCAGGAGCAAATACACCCCCGCAAGGATACGAGGCAGCTTACCGACGGCCGGGCGTCCCAATTTTGATACGAATCAACCGCGCAGGCGGCTTGGACGGCATGCCGGAGGGCACGATGTTTCAGAGGGAAACCGATTCGGATCGCCTGGACGCCCGCCCGCGGTCATGGGACCAAAGGTTAACGAAAGGAAAAGGGGAGAGGGTGGGCCCGGCTGGATTCGAACCAGCGACCAAGGGATTATGAGTCCCCTGCTCTAACCGTCTGAGCTACAGGCCCTTCTTGAAGCGACAATGCCCGCGCGGTGCGGGCATTGTACGGGTCGGCGCCGAAGCGCCGGATGTTACATGCACCGTTACAGTGCGTCAGCCTTCCCCTTCGAGGAAGCTGCGCAGTTTCTCGGACCGGGACGGATGGCGCAGCTTGCGCAGCGCCTTCGCCTCGATCTGGCGGATGCGCTCGCGGGTCACGTCGAACTGCTTGCCGACCTCCTCGAGCGTGTGGTCGGTGTTCATTTCGATGCCGAAGCGCATGCGGAGCACCTTGGCCTCACGCGGCGTAAGGGAATCCAGGACGTCCTTCGTGGCCTCGCGCAGGCTCGCGTAGAGGGCCGAATCCGAGGGCGCGAGGCCGGCCTGGTCCTCGATGAAGTCGCCCAGGTGGGAGTCGTCGTCGTCGCCGATCGGCGTCTCCATGGAGATGGGCTCCTTGGAGATCTTGAGGATCTTGCGGATCTTCTCCTCGGGCATTTCCATCTTCACGGCCAGGGTCGCCGGATCGGGCTCGTTGCCCGTCTCCTGCAGGATCTGGCGCGAGATGCGGTTCATCTTGTTGATCGTCTCGATCATGTGCACCGGGATGCGGATGGTGCGCGCCTGGTCGGCGATCGAGCGCGTGATGGCCTGGCGGATCCACCACGTGGCGTAGGTCGAGAACTTGTACCCCCGGCGGTATTCGAACTTGTCGACCGCCTTCATGAGGCCGATGTTGCCTTCCTGGATGAGGTCCAGGAACTGCAGGCCGCGGTTCGTGTACTTCTTGGCGATCGAGATCACCAGGCGCAGGTTCGCCTCGATCATCTCGCGCTTGGCGCGGCGGGCCTTGGCCTCGCCGGTGGACATCTGGCGGGCGATCTCCTTCAGGTCCTTGATCGGGATGCCCACTTCCTTCTGCAGGCTGATCAGGGCTTCCTGCTGCTCCATGATCGCCGGCTTGAAGCGGTCGAGCGCCTTGGCGTAGGCCTTGCCGGACGCAATCTCCTCGCCGACCCACTTGAGGTTGGTCTCGTTGCCGGGGAAGACCTTGATGAAGTGCGCGCGCGGCATGTTGGCGTTGCGCGTGGCGAGCTCCATGATCTCGCGCTCGTGGCCGCGCACGCGCTCGACGAGCTGGCGAAGGCCACCGCAGAGGTGCTCGACCTGCTTCGCGGTGAAGCGGATGGCGAGGAGCTCGTTGGAGATCTGCTCCTGCAAGTCCTTGTAGGCGCGCGAGCGGTAGCCTTTCTCGGCGAGGAGCTTGCGGGTCTTCTTGTAGATGCGGCGGATCTTGTTGAAGTGGACGAGCGAGTCCTGCTTGAGCTGCTCGAGGTCGGCGCTCGCCATGTCGGCGTCCTCGTCGCCCTCGTCCTCCTCGATTTCCTCGAGCTCCTCTTCCTCGCTCAGCTCCTCCTCGGGGACCGCGTCGTCGGCGGCGACCAGGCCGTCGACGAGCTCGTCGATGCGCATCTCGTCCTTCTCGATGAGCTCGGCGAGGCGCAGGATCTCCTCGATCGTCGTCGGGCAGGACGAGATCGCGTGGATCATGTGCTTCAGGCCGTCCTCGATGCGCTTGGCGATCTCGATCTCGCCTTCGCGCGTGAGGAGCTCCACGGAACCCATCTCGCGCATGTACATGCGCACCGGGTCGGTGGTGCGGCCGAATTCGGCGTCGATGGTGGTCGAGAGGGCCTCCTCGGCCTCCTCGATGACGTCTTCCTCGGCGATGGGCGCGGGCGCCTCCGCCATGAGGAGCGCCTCGGCATCGGGCGCCTCGTCGAACACGGCGATGCCCATGTCGGCGAGCATCGTGACCACGCCCTCGATCTGCTCGGCGTCCGTCATGTCGTCGGGCAGGTGGTCGTTGATCTCGGCGTACGTGAGGTAGCCGCGCTCCTTGCCCAGGACGATCAGGTTCTTCAGGCGCTTCTTCTGCGCCTCGACCTCGGCGATCTTGAGCTCGGCCTTTTGCTCTTTGCTGGAGTTCTTCAAGCGCTTAATCTCCGAGGAGGTGTCCGGTCTGGGGAACCAAGCATTTTATCATCGTTTGGGCCCCGAATCGACCCCCGGCCCGGCGCCCTTGGCAGCACTTTGGCGTGCCTGGAGGGAGGTCCACTCGGCGCGCTCCTCGGCGGTGAGGAGCCCGGCAGCCCAGCGGGCCTCGAGTTCGGCCTTGCGGCGGTCCGAGCGGGCATGGGCCAGCCGCTCCTGCAGGCCGTCCAGTTCCGAGGCGAGGTCCAGGTCGGCGCCCTCCATTTCGTCGAGTACCCGGCCCCGGCCCAGGGCCGATTCGATCGCCGGATAGTGGTCGGACCCTTCGAAGCGGGCGCTTACCTGCCCGAGCGTCAATCCCGCCGCGGACTCCCGGGCAAAGGAAATGAGGGCTTGAAGGGCCTCGCCATCGGCCGAATCGTTGCCGACCAGGTCCGGGTCGAGGGTGGCGGCGAGGTCCGGCCGGCGCAACACGCGCTCGAGCAGTTGCGACTCGACCGTGGCCGTCCTTCGGGGCGAGCGGACTGGCGGGGGGGCATAGTGTCCGCGCGGCGATTCCCGGGTGGGCGCCGGCAGGCCGAGGTCGGCGGGGGACAGCCCCGCCATCTCGGCGACGCGCCGCCGCAGCATGGCGCCCAGGGCAGGCGCCTCGATCCGGGCCAGGTGGGGCTTCAACTCCGCCACGAAACGCGCCCGCCCCTCCTCCGTTCCCATGTCGACCCTGGCGGCGACTTCCCCCACCAGGAACTGCGACAGGGGCTTCGCCTGCGCAAGCGCCTCGACGAACCCCTCCTTGCCGCGTCGTCGCACGAAAGTGTCCGGATCGTCCTCCGCCGGCAGGAACAGGAAGCGGACCGTCTTGCCGTCAGCGAGCACCGGAAGCGAGACCTCGAGCGCCCGCCAGGCCGCCTTGCGCCCCGCGCTGTCGCCATCGAAGCAGAAGACGACGTCGTCGGCCAGCTTGAGGAGCTTGGCGACGTGCATGGGCGTCGTCGCGGTACCGAGGGTCGCCACGGCGTTCTCGACGCCGTGCTGCGCGAGCGCCACGACGTCCATGTAGCCCTCGACCACGATCACGAGGCTTTCGTCGCGGATGGCCCGCCGGGCCTGGTAGAGGCCGTAGAGTTCCCGCCCCTTCTCGAAAAGCGGCGTCTCGGGCGAATTGAGGTACTTGGGCTCGCCTTCGCCGATCACCCGCCCGCCGAAGCCGATCACGTTGCCGCGCGCGTCGAGGATCGGGAACATGACGCGTCCGCGAAAGCGGTCGTACCGGCGCGATTTCCTCGCCGGTTCGCCCTCGCCCGCCTCGCCCGGTTCGGAATCGATCACGAGGCCCGTGTCCTTCATGACGGGCGCATCGTAGTCCGGGAACACGGCCTGCAGCGACTGCCACGCGTCCGGCGCATAACCCAGGCCGTAGCGCGCGGCGATCTCGCCCGACAGGCCGCGCCGCTTGAGATAGTCGATGGCCGCAGGCGTCTTCTTCAGCTCCGCCCGGTAGTAGGCGAGCGCCTCGACCATGCGCTCGATGAGGCCCTTGGCCTGCGCGCCCGAAGGGCGTCCCGGCGAGTCGCCGCGAACGTCCGGCACCTCGAGGCCGACTTGCTGCGCGAGCTCGCGAATGGCGTCGGGATAGGAAAGCCCCGAGTACTCCATCACGAAACCGATGGCGTTGCCGTGCACGCCGCAGCCGAAGCAGTGGTAGAACTGCTTGGACGGGCTCACGTTGAACGAGGGTGTCTTCTCGTTGTGGAACGGGCAGCACGCCTTGAAGTTCGTGCCGGCCTTCTTCAGGCGCACGTGCTTGTCGATCACGTCGACGATATCGACGCGGGCGAGCAGGGTCTGGATGAAATCCGGCGGGATCATTCGCGAGGCGGCTTTCGGGTCCTTCGCGGTTTCCCCCGATGCGCCCGGGGGCAGCGCGCGCCGCGGTCGGCGCGACCACGGGCACCCGGCCTCAGCCGGAGAGCTTCGCTTTCACGAGCGCCGAGACCTTGCCCATGTCGGCCTTGCCGGCGACCTGCGGCTTCACCACCGCCATTACCTTGCCCATCTCCGAAGGCGACCGCGCGCCGCACGACGCCACGGCCGCGGCCACGATCGCATCGAGCTCGGCATCCGGCAATTGCTGCGGCAGGTAGCCGGAGAGGATGGCCATCTCGGCCTTTTCCCGGTCGGCGAGGTCCGTGCGGCCGGCCCGCTCGTATTGCTCGACGGAGTCCTTGCGCTGCTTGAGCATCTTCTCGACCACGGCGACGACGCCGGCGTCGTCGAGCGTGATGCGCTCGTCGACCTCGCGCTGCTTCACGGCGGCGAGCAGCAGGCGGAGGGTGGCGAGGCGCTCGGCCTCGCGCGCCTTCAGGGCGGACTTCATGTCCTCGTTCACGCGTTCGCGAAGCGTCATCGGCGTCGATCTCCAGAAACGACTGCGGCGAGCGGGGCAACGGGGCCCGGCTCGCCGCGGAAAACCCGTGCTGGGGCCGGACTAGTAAAGCTTCGGCGGCAGCATCTGCGCGCGCATGCGCTTGTAGCGGCGCTTCACGGCAGCCGCATGCTTGCGCTTGCGTTCGGCAGTGGGCTTCTCGTAGAACTCGCGGGCGCGAAGTTCGGTAAGGAGGCCCGTCTTTTCGACCGCGCGCTTGAAGCGGCGAAGCGCAACGTCGAAGGGCTCGTTTTCCTTGACTCGGATGGTCGGCATGTCGTGGGAAAGTCCGGTAAGTAAGAATTCAGGAGGCGGAAAACCCTGCATAATATCAAAGTTTTGCGCCCGAGGAAACCGGGCGTTTCCCCCCTCCCGCCTGCCCGCCCGTGATCACCCTCGGCATCGAGACTTCCTGCGACGAGACCGGCGTCGCCCTCTACGACGACGAGCGCGGCGTGCTGGGCGAAACCCTGCACTCGCAAGTGGACCTGCACGCCCTCTACGGCGGTGTCGTGCCGGAACTCGCCTCCCGCGACCACGTCCGGCGGTTGTTGCCCCTGCTGCGCGAGGCCCTCGATCGGGCGCACTGCACCCTGGCGGATGTCGACCGGATTGCCTACACCCGCGGGCCCGGGCTCGCCGGCGCCCTGCTGGTGGGTGCCTCGGTGGCTTCCGGCCTCGGCCTGGCGCTCGGCAAGCCCGTGGTCGGAATCCATCATCTCGAAGGCCATCTCCTCTCGCCGCTGCTCGCCACCCCCCGGCCGGACTTCCCTTTCGTCGCGCTGCTCGTCTCCGGCGGTCACACGCAACTCATGGCCGTCGAAGGCGTGGGCCGGTACCGGCTGCTCGGGGAGAGCGTCGACGACGCGGCCGGCGAGGCTTTCGACAAGACCGCCACGCTCCTCGGGCTCGGGTATCCCGGCGGACCTGCCCTCGCCCGCCTGGCAGATCATGGCAACCCCGCGCGGCACGCATTTCCCCGCCCGTTGAAAGCGAGCGGCAAGCTCGATTTCAGCTTCAGCGGACTCAAGACCGCCGCGCTGCACTGCGTGCGCGGGAGGACGCTTTCGGATGCCGAGAAAGCCGATGTCGCCGCCTCCTTCCAGGCGGCGGTGGTGGACGTTCTCGCGGCCAAATGCCTGCTCGCGCTCGAACGGACGGGATACGCGCGGCTGGTGGTAGCCGGCGGCGTGGGCGCCAACCGGGCCTTGCGCGAAAGGCTGGTCCGGGAAACGCTCGCGGCCGGCGCGACGGCGCATTTCCCGCCGGTCGCCCTGTGCACCGACAACGGCGCGATGATCGCCTTCGCGGCGGCGCTCAAGGCGGAATCGGGCACCCCCGTGGAGCACGGATTCGCCGTCAAGCCGCGCTGGGCGCTATCCGAAGCGTGAGCACCCGGCGCTAGTCAGCGCCCCGGCGATAGGCCCGTTCGGCATCCGCGAGTTCCTCGAGGGCCTTGTCGAGTTCCGTGTCGAGTTTCTTCTGCCGATCGTAATAGGCTTCGCCGGGAATCTGCGCGGCGCAAAGCATGAAGGGGCGGCCTTGCGAATCCGAGGAATTGCGGCAATTGGACCTCGGCGGCGACTGCCCCGCCTTGAGGGGAGCGAAGCGCTGCTGGATCACCTGCATCTCGTCGGGCCCCGGCTCGCCGCCTTCGGCCTTCGCCTTTCGGGCCGCCTCGACCTTGTCCTGGGCCGCGCGCAGCGCCTTCGCGAGCGCCTCCCGGTTGGCTGTCCGGTCGGCGCCGTAGGTCGATGACCCGGAAGTGGACGGCGTCACGACCGGCGGCCGCTTGAAAGGCACGCGGTTCGACTCCGTATCCGGTTCGAGGCGGATCACCTGCCCGTCGAAATTCTTCGGGGCGTGGTCCGAATAGGTGATGCGGCCGTCCTTCGCGATGAGCTTGTAGAGCACCTGCTGGGCCGACGCCGCGCCGGCCCCGGCGAGCAGGACGGCGACGACGAGGGTCGCCGGGACTCTCATCAATCGATCGCGGCCTGCCGCGCGGCCTTCTGGGCTCGGTCGAGGTTTTCCTCGGCGGCCTTCACCGCATCCTCGAGGGCCTTGATGCGCTGCAAGTAGGCCTCGGTCGGCACCGGGCGCGCGCCGCCGCCCTTCTTGCCCATCCAGTCCAGTTCGCCTTCCCGGGGCTCCTGCCCATCCTTGAGGGCCTTCTTCGCTTCGTCGAGGGCGTCCTGCGCCTGCACCTTGGCGTTTTCGGTCTCGAGGCGCAGGGCCTCCTGCGGCGTGAGCGCGCGCGGCTGGAGATACTGCGGCCGTTCGTTCGGCTTCGGGAAAACGGCCAGGTTGGCGCGCGGATCGATCTCGATCTTCACGACGCGCCCGGGATAGTCCTTCGGCGCCGACTGGGCGTACGTCACCTTGCCGTCGCGGGCGATGAGCTTGTAGATCACCTCGACCTTGGCCGGCGCGGGATAATTCTGGGCTCGGACGGCGAAGGGCAAGGCGACCGCCAGGGCGAGCGCGAGGAACGGGAGTCTCTTCATGCCGGGTTCTCTCCTAGGCGGCCGCCGCCTCGGGGCGGGCGCAAACGGGACAAAGGGGATCTCGCGCGAGCCGCACCTCGTGCCATCGGTTGGCGCGCGCATCGAACATCGCGAGGCGTCCGGCGAGGCTTTCGCCGATGCCGGCGAGCACCTTGATCGCCTCCATGGCCTGCATCGTGCCGACCAACCCGACGAGCGGCGCGAAGACGCCCATCGTGGCGCAGCGCTCTTCCTCGCCGGCGGCGTCCTCCGGGAAAAGGCAGTGATAGCAGCCCGAGGCGCCCGAGCGAGGGTCGAACACCGACACCTGGCCGTCGAACCGAACGCCGGCGCCGCTCACGAGGGGGCGGCCCGCCGCGACGCACGCGCGGTTGATCGCGTGGCGCGTGGCGAAGTTGTCGGAACAGTCGAGGACGACGTCGGCCGAACGGACCAGCGCCGCGAGGCATTCGCCTTCGAGCCGTTCGGGAACCGCAGTGACGCGCACCTCGGGGTTCACCGTGGCGAGCGTTTCGCGCGCCGATTGGGCCTTGTTCGTGCCGAGGGCGGCCATGCGGTGCACGACTTGCCGCTGCAGGTTGGTGAGATCCACCTGGTCGCCGTCGGCGACCGTGATATGGCCCACGCCGCTCGAGGCGAGGTACAGCAGCGCGCTCGAACCGAGCCCGCCCGCGCCGATCACGAGCGCGTGCGAGGCGAGCAGGCGCTCCTGCGAATCTTCGCCGAAGCCGTCGAGCAGCAGGTGGCGGCTGTACCGGAGCCGCTGGGTGTCGTCCACGGCCGGGGGCGGCGCTCCCGCCTACTTCGCGGCTGCCGCGGTGGTGACGGGCAGGCCCTTCAGGTGGTTCACCGCGGCGATGAGTTGCAGGTCTTCCTTCTTCACGGCGGCTTCCTTGCCGTCCTTTTTCACGGCGGCCTCCGGCTCGGACTTCGGCGCGGCCGGCTTCACCGGCGCCGCCTTCTCGGCGGGCGGGGTGGCCGTGACGCGCTCCCCTTTCTTCGCGGCGGCCTTTTCGGCGTCGCTTTCGAGGTGGCGCTGCAGGTCCGCCTCGCGGGTGAAGAGCTTGGAGTCGACGGTGGCGTCCTCGACGACGAGGTCGGGCACGATGCCCTTCGCCTGGATCGAGCGTCCGTTCGGCGTGTAGTAGCGGGCCGTGGTGAGCTTCACCGCCTGGTTGTTGGGCAGCGGCAGGATCGTCTGCACCGAGCCCTTGCCGAAGGTCTGCGTGCCGATGAGCGTCGCGCGCTTGTGGTCCTGCAGGGCGCCGGCGACGATTTCGGAGGCCGATGCCGACGCGCCGTTCACGAGGACGACGAGCGGCACGGTCTTCGCCGCGGCCGGCAGCTTGGCGAGGTAGTCCTCGCGGAAGGCGCCGCGCACGTAGTTTTCCTTGCTGGCGGTGAGGCGCATCTTCGCGTCCTCCGTGCGGCCGTCCGTGTAGACGACGAGCGCGTTCTTCGGCAGGAACGCCGCCGAGACGGCCACCGCCGAGTTGAGGAGCCCGCCCGGGTTCATGCGCAGGTCGAGCACGAGGCCCTTGATGTCGCCGTTGGCCTGCTTGTAGAGGTCGTTCACCGCGGCGACGAGGTTCTCGCCCGTGTGCTCCTGGAACTGGGTGACGCGAAGCATGCCGTAGCCCGGCTCGATGAGGCGCGCCTTCACGCTCTTCACGCGGATCACGTCGCGCTTGAGCTTGTACTCGAGCGGCTGGTCGGAGCCCTTGCGCAGGACCGTGAGCAGCACCTCCGTGTTGGGCTTGCCGCGCATCTTCTTCACGGCGTCGTTGAGGCTCATGCCTTTCAGTCCCACGCCGTCGAGCTTGATGATGAGGTCGCCGGCCTGGATGCCCGCGCGGTGCGCCGGCGTGTCCTCGATGGGGGCGACGACCTTCACGAATCCGTCCTCGCTGCCGACCTCGATGCCGAGGCCGCCGAACTCGCCCTGCGTGCCGACCTGCAGGTCCTTGTACGCGTCCTGGTCGAGGAAGGCGGAGTGCGGGTCCAGCCCCGTGAGCATCCCGTTGATCGCCTCCTTGAGGAGTTTCTTGTCCTCGACGGGTTCCACGTAGTCGTTCTTGATGCGGCCGAACACCTCGCTGAAGAGGCGCAGGTCGTCGACCGGCAGTTGCAGGGAGGATGCCTGGCGGTCCGCGCTCGCCGAGAAATGCAGGCTCGCCGCGATGCCGAGCGACGCGCCGAGTACCACGAGTGCGACCTGCTGGAGCCTGTTGGCCATCTCACGCCACCTCACCGTGAACGAAACACGAAGATCCCCTCCCGGCTTACGCCCGGAAGAGCCGTCCGGATGCACCTACCGCGCCACCCACCGCATCGGGTCGAAAGGGCGGCCATCGTGGCGCAATTCGAAGTATAGACCCGATTCCTCGGCCCCCCCGGATGCGCCGACCTGGGCCACCGGATCGCCGCCCGACACCCGCTCGCCGACCTGCCGGAGCAGGCCTTCGTTGTACCCGTAGAGGCTCATGTAGCCGGAACCGTGGTCGAGGATGAGCAGGTTGCCGAAGCCCCGCAGCCAGTCCGCGTACACCACCCGCCCGTCCGCGACGGCCCGGACCAGTTCGCCGGTGCCCGTGCGGATGAAGAGGCCGCTCCACTTCGTGCCCCCGTCTTCCCTCGGACTGCCATAGCGGTTCATGAGTTCCCCTTTGACGGGAAGCCTGAGCCGGCCCTTGAGCGAGGCGAATGCCTTCGAGGCGGCCGAAGCGTCCGCGACCTCGTCGATGGTCGATCCCTTCTTCTTCGGCGGCGCGGCCTCCTTCCTCGGCGCGGGCTCCTTCCTGGGCACGGGCTTCGCCGCCAGCGACCGCGCGATCTCCTCCACCAGGCGCGTGAGGCGCTGCTCGTCGCGCTTGAGCCGTCCTATCTCCCGGCGCCCCTGGGCGATCTGGCCGGAAATGCGCTTGAGGACGGCGGCACGCTCCGCGCGGTCCTTCTCCAGTTGCGCGGTCTCGCGCACCTGCGCGGCCTGGTTCTCGGCGAGCTCGGCGCGTTGCCTCACGCTTTCGGCCTCGAGGGCCGCGACCTCCTCCACGCCGCGCTTGAGCGTCGCCAGCACGTCGGCCCGCGAGCGCTGGATGTAACCGAAGTAGGCGAGCTGGCGCGAGAGCGTGGCCACGTCGCGGCCCTCGAGCAGCAGGCGCAGCCTGTCCTGCCCGCCCTGCTCGTACTGCACGCGCAGCAATTTCTCCGCGAGGGCCTGTTCACGGGCGATCTGCGCGCGCGCGGCGGCCCCCTGCCGCGACAATTCCGCGATGCGCTCCGAAATCGCCTTTCGGGATTGCGAGAGATCCCAGAGGGCACGGTTCGCCTCGCTCACGGCCTTCTCCGAAGCCTTGAGGGCGTCCGCCGCACCGCCACGGCTTTCCTCGGCCTCGGCGAGCTCCTTCTGCAGGCGGTCGATGCGCCCGCGCAGCGCGCGCAGGTCCTCCTCGGAGGGTTGGGGCGCCCGGGGCGCCGCCGAGGCCGCGAGCACGAGGCCCGCGAGGATGGCGGCCGCGAGGCGCCGCCCCGGCATCGGCTAGCGCGCCTTGCCCTGGTTCGCCACGGCCGCGGCGGCCTTCGCGATCGCCTCGGCGTCGCCGAGGTAATAGTGGCGAAGGGGCTTCAGGGCATCGTCCAGCTCGTACACGAGCGGCACGGCGGTCGGGATGTTGAGCGAGACGATGTCCTCGTCGCTCATGCCGTCCAGGTGCTTCACGAGGGCGCGCAGGCTGTTGCCGTGCGCCGCGACCAGCACGCGTTCCCCCGCCGACACGCGCGGGGCGATTCGCTCGTTCCAGTACGGCACGACGCGCTCGACGGTGTCCTTCAGGCATTCGGTGCGCGGCACGCGGTGGCCGACCGCCGCGTAACGCCGGTCGTTCGCGGCATCGCGCGGGTCGCCGGATTCCAGGGCGGGCGGCGGCGTGTCGTAGCTGCGCCGCCACACCAGCACTTGTGCCTCGCCGAACTGCTGCGCCATTTCCGCCTTGTTCAGGCCCTGCAGCGACCCGTAGTGGCGCTCGTTGAGCCGCCAGTCCTTCTCGACCGGCAGCCAGAGCCGGTCCATTTCCTCGAGGCCGAGGTTCAGCGTGCGGATGGCGCGCTTGAGCACCGAGGTGAAGGCGAAGTCGAAGTCGTAGCCTTCGGCGGCGAGCAGGCGCCCGGCGGCACGCGCCTCCTCGACGCCCTGCGGCGTGAGGTCGACGTCGGTCCAGCCGGTGAAGCGGTTTTCCTTGTTCCAGGCGCTTTCGCCGTGGCGGATGAGGACGAGCTTTTTCATGGGAGCGGAGTCGGGGCGGAAGGGACGCGACGAGCGGGATTCGCTCGTCTCTCATGGTACCAAACGCCCGCCGGCCCTTCCCGCCCGGCACCCCGACGCCCGCCGTGAATTCCTCGACGGCTGCCGCGACATCGCGCCGGTTCTCGTGGGCACGGTTCCTTTCGGCTTCGTGGCCGGCGTGGCGGCGGTCGGCGCCGGCATGACGCCCCTGCAGGGCATCGCGCTTTCCCTGTTCGCGTTCTCGGGCATCGCGCAACTGGTCGTCGCGCAGCTGGTGGCGGTGCAGTCGCCGATTCTCGTCACGCTGCTTGCCGCATTCGTCGTGAGCCTGCGCTTCCTGATGTACAGCGCCGCCCTCTCGCCGCACCTCGCCCATCTCACGGTGCGCTGGCGGGTGCTGCTCACGTACCTCATGACCGACCAGGTCTTCGGGATGGGCGTGAAGCGCTACGGCGACCCCGGCGATCGCGGGCACCGCCACTGGCACCTCTTCGGCATCGGCATCACCCTGTGGGCTTTCTGGCAGGCCTCGGTCCTCGCCGGGGCGATCCTCGGCGCGCAGGTGCCGGCGGCGTGGTCCCTCGACTTCGTCGTGACGCTCTCGTTCCTCGTGCTGCTCGTGCCCGCGGTGCGCACGCGCGCCGACATCGCGGCCGCGGTGGTGGCGGGCGCGGCGGCCCTGCTCGCGGCGGGGCTGCCCTATCGGCTTTCGCTGGTCGTCGCCTCGCTCGCCGGCATCGCGGCCGGCGTGGCCGTCGAGTGGAGGCATCGCCGATGAACGATTCGCTGGTCTGGCTCGTCATCGTCGGCTCCGGCGTCGTCACCTTCCTCACCCGGGCGTCTTTCATCCTTTTCGCCGACCCGCACAAGTTCCCCCACGGATTCCGCGTCGCCCTCGCGTTCGTGCCGCCCGCGGTTCTGGCGGCGATCGTCATCCCGGGCCTCGTGAGCCCGGCGGGCGGCATCGACTTCAGCCTGGCGAACCCCCGCTGGATCGCGGGGCTCGTCGCGATCGGCGTGGCCATGCGGGTGCGCAACGCGCTCGCCTCGATCCTCGCCGGCATGGCGGCCCTCTGGATCCTGCAGGCGCTCGCCCGCTGAGGCGGTTCGCCCGGCGACCCCGCCGGCTGGTAAAATCGTCCTTTTGCCCAAACCTCCCCGAAGGGCCCATGGCCGATTTCCTCGTCAGCAACATCGCCCTCGTCGCGCTCTTCCTCGCGAGCGGCGCCCTGCTCATCTGGCCGGAGATTTCCCGGTTCGCCGGCGGCGCCTCCGCGCTCGGCACGCTCGAGGCGACGCGCCTCATGAACCAGGCCGGCACCCTCGTGCTCGACGTGCGGGAAGCCGACGAGTTCGCCTCGGGCCACCTCCCGAAGGCCCGCCACATCCCGCTCAAGGAACTGCAATCCCGCGTCGCGGAACTCGCCAAGTTCAAGGACAAGCCGGTCATCGTCACCTGCCGCTCGGGGGCGCGTTCGGGTTCGGCCTGCAACGTGCTGAAGAAGGCCGGCTTCACGAACGTCCACAACCTCAAGGGCGGCGTGCCGGCGTGGCAGCAGGCGAGCCTGCCCGTCGAGAAGTAGCGCGATGGCCCGGGTCTTCATGTACGCCACGGGCGTGTGCCCCTACTGCGTGATGGCCGAACGGCTATTGCGCGCCAAGGGCGTCACCGACATCGAGAAGGTCCGCGTCGATCTCGACCCGGCCCGCCGCGAGGAGATGATGGCCCGCACGGGTCGCCGGACCGTGCCCCAGATCTACATCGGCGAACGCCACGTCGGCGGTTTCGACGATCTCTCCGCCCTCGACCGCCAAGGCGGTCTCGATCCCCTGCTCGCCGCCTGAATCGCGGCGCGCCCCACCGAAGAAGGAAAAGCGATGAGCGACCCCCAGAACCAGCCCGTCTTCTCGATCGAGAAGCTCTACGTGAAGGACATCTCCCTCGAGGTGCCGAACGCCCCCCAGATCTTCCTGGAGCGCGAGGGCCCCCAGGTCGACATCCAGCTGCACCACGAGTCCGCGCCCGTCGAGGACGGCGTGTTCCAGACGCTGCTCACGGTGACGGTCACCGCCAAGATCAAGGACAAGACGATGTTCCTCGCCGAGGTCGGCCAGGCCGGCATCTTCGTGATCCGCAACGTCCCGCAGCCGGACCTCGACACAGTGCTCGGCATCGCCTGCCCGAACATCCTGTATCCGTACGCGCGCGAGGTCATCTCCGACATCGTGACGCGCGCCGGCTTCCCGCCGGTGGTGCTGAACCCGGTCAACTTCGAGGCCCTCTACCAGGCCCAGAAGCAGGCCGAGTCCGAGCAGGCCGCCCCGGCCATCCAGATCGCGCACTAGCCGCCATGCGCGCCGCGTTCGCCGTCGTTTTCGGTTGCCTGCTGGCGACCGGCGCGGGCGCGGCCGAATTCCGTTCCCTCGGCGATCGCGCGGCGATCCTGTACGACGCGCCTTCGCTCAAGGCGGACCGCCTCTTCGTCGCGAGCCGCGGCCATCCCTTCGAAGTGCTGGTGAAGCTCGACCAGTGGACGAAAATCCGCGATGCCGGCGGCGAGGTGGCCTGGGTCGAGAATCGCGCGCTGGGCGACCGTCGCATGGTCCTGGTGAACGTCCCCGTCGCGGACGTGAGGGCCGCGCCGAACGCACAGGCGGCCCTGGTCTTCGAGGCGTTCCGGCAGGTGATGCTGGAAGTCGTGGAGCCTCCCGCCGACGGGTGGGTGAAGGTCCGTCACCGCGACGGCGCGCTCGGCTTCGCCCGGGCCGCGCACCTCTGGGGCGTCTAGGCTCGCGATGAAGATCGCGGTCCTCGGCGCCGGCGCTTGGGGATCCGCCCTCGCGATCTCGCTTTCCGCGCGCCACGCCATCACGCTCTGGTCCCGTCGGGCTTCCGACTGCGATCGGCTCGCCGCCTCGCGCGAAAGCGCCTACCTGCCGGGACTCCGGCTTCCCGCCGGCGTCGCGATCGAGTCCGACCTGGGAATCGCGGCATCGGGCTGCGACCTCGTGCTCGTCGCCACCTCCACCGCCGGACTTCGCGAAACGGCTGCGGCGGTCGGCGCGGTGCGCGGCGAGGCGCCGCTCCTGTGGGCCTGCAAGGGATTCGAAACGGCGACGCGCCAGTTGCCGCACCAGGTGCTCGCCGAAGTGCTGCCCGGATGGACGCGGGTCGGCGCCCTGTCGGGGCCCAGTTTCGCGCTGGAGGTGGCCCGCGGCCAGCCGACCGCGCTCACGGTCGCGGCCGCCGACGCGGGCTTCGCGGCCGAGATGGCTTCCCGCCTCAATTCGCCGCGGCTTCGCATCTATTCGAGTGGCGACCTGGTGGGCGTGGAACTGGGCGGCGCCCTCAAGAACGTGATCGCCATCGCCGCCGGCATTTCGGACGGCCTGTCGCTCGGCCGCAATGCCCGCGCGGCGCTCATCACGCGCGGCCTCGCGGAAATCGTGAGGCTGGGCACGGCGGTGGGGGGGCAGGCCGAGACTTTCATGGGACTCACGGGCCTGGGCGACCTCGTGCTCACCTGCACCGGGGATCTTTCGCGCAATCGCGACGTCGGCACACGGCTCGCGCGCGGCCAGGGGCTCGAGGCCATCCTGGCCGAACTGGGTCACGTGGCCGAAGGCGTGCATTCGGCCCGTTCCGCCCGCACGCTCGCGCACGAACATGGCATCGAGATGCCGATCACCGAGGCCGTCTGCTCGGTACTCTTCGAGTCGCTCGCGCCGGCCGAGGCGGTCCAGCAGTTGCTCGCACGCGACCCGCGCCCGGAATAGGGCCGCGCTACTCGGGACTGCGGCGCTGCGCGCCGATAGCCACCCTAACCGTATCGCGCACGCGGACCTCGACCTTCGTCTTTCCGTCGTCCTCGACCGACCAGGGCAGCGGCAGCGTCTCGTTCTGCACCGTGATGACATGCGTTCCGGTCGCGACGAAGTCGAACTCGAACCGGCCCTGGGCATCCGTGCGCGAGACATAACGGCCATCGAGCGTGACGGTGACGCCGGGCGCTCCGGCCTCGCTGGCCTCCTGGGCACCGCTGCGGTTCGCGTCCAGGAAGACCACGCCCTCGACGCGACCGCCGCCGCCCTGCGAAGGGCCGCCCAGCGGCATCGCGCGGCTCCCGCCCCGATCCTCGTAGCGGACGACGAGATAAAGCGTCTTCGTCTGGGTCTGCAACGAGATCCGGTCCGGCGGGGGCGCGAGGGGGTCGATGGGCACCAGCTCGCGCTGGCGGCCGTCGACATAGACGTAATTTCCCTCGATCGACCAGTTGGACGTCACCTGCCACGCGAGGCTCACGTTGGCGCTGGAGGTGCGCTCGCCTCCCTGCCGGTGCTCGGTGGTGAGCGTGCCGCCGAACAGGGCGCGGGCGGAAACCGGGATGGAGAACGAGGCGGACGCGCCCCAGAGCGTGCCCCGCTGGCCGTCGAGCTTCTCGCGGCCGCCGGTGAGGCTGGTGTTGAGCACCCAGCCGGAGGGCAGGTTCCAGCCGTGGTCCACCGTGAGCCGGTTGGCGTCGTCCCCCTGGCCGCTGGAACTGTCGAACCGCAGGCCGGTGTTGCCGTTGTCGTGCGTCCAGCGGGCGTCCGCGAATCCCGAGCCCGCGTTGCCGTTGTACCGGCGCACCGCACCGCCCGCGCCGAGCGACAGCGTGCGGCTGTAGCGCCAGCGGCCGCTGCCCGAGACGAGAATGCCCGTATCGGCCTCGCCTTCGACCGACCGCAGCAGGTCCACGCTGCCTTCCGAGGACCATTGCCGGCTGCGCCACGACCCGCGCGCGAATAGTCCCTCGACATCGCTCGCCATGCCCTGACCCGACCACGTGAGGCCCGGATCGAGGCGATAGCCGCCGAACCCGTACAAGGCGCCCGGCGCGCGCCACTCGCCATCGACCCAAAGGCCCCGGCGCGTATCGCCCGTTTCGCTCGAGCGGGCGTTGACGGCGTTGGCCTGGATGCTGAGGTCGGTCCACTGCCGGCGCACGACGGCGAGCGTCGAATCGCTGTCGATGAAGTCTTCGGGACGCGTGGGGTTGTCGAGACGGGAGAACCCGTCCGTGCGCGCGTGGCGGCCAGCGACCGCCCACGATCCCAGGGCAGCCTGCGCGCCGAGCGTCTCCACGTTGCCCGCCTGCTTCCGAAAGCCGGCGACCGGATATCCCTCCAGGCGACCGGCCTCGCCGGCGCTCGCCTGCAACTCGATTCCGCCGGCCGCCCTTCGCCAATCGGTGGCCGCGCCGCGCACCACCTGCGTCGGCAGGAAGATGCGCGAAGGCTGGCGCATGAGGGTCGTGCCTGACGGCGTGGTGACGCCGATGTCGGTGTTGGCCAGCCAGCCGCCATCCAGGGGCAACGCGCGCTGGCGAAGGGTGACGGCGCTTCGCTTGTCCTCCCCGTCCAGGTAGGCATCGAGGGAGAGCGTGCCGTAGTTGGGCGTTTCGAGGATCGCCGTCGCCCCGCCACCGAGCGACAGTTCGCTGTTGTTCTCGGGCCGGCTGCCCAGGCGGGTCTCGAGCCGCAGGTACCTGGGCCAGCCCTTGTCGTCGTAGCGGCCCCTGTCGGCGCTTTCATCCACGTCCGGGGCGAGGCCCTCGATCACGCGATCGACATATGCCGGTGCCGCAGCCTTGGCCGGATCACCCTTCGCCGCTGCCTGCGCCACGCGCGTGGACACGTAACGCTCCTGGGCCGGCGCCGGGCCGGCGAGCGCGAACGCGATCGAGGCGAGCCCCGCGGCGATCAGGGCAGGAACCGGTACTCGACCGTTTCGCGCTTCTTGCCCCATTCGAGGGTGCCCTTGATTGTGATGGGGTAGCGGATGTCGGGGAGCTTTCGCCCCTCCTCGGCCACGGGACGGATCGCGACCTCGCGGTCCATCCCCGGCATGACCGGCAGGTTCTCGGGCGCCATCTCGAACTCGTTGCCCGCCGCATCCTTGCCCGTGAGGAAGCCGTCGAGCCGGCCGTGCGCGTTGCCCTTGTTGCTGACGGCGAGCACGGGCAGCTTCGCGCCCTTGATGTCGCGAACGCCCGCGGGGTTCACGACGAGGACCGGCGCGGCCTCCCCCACCTTCACGTAGACGATCACCCCGACGCGGCCCGCCACGGGAACGCTCAGATTGGCCCCTTCGACATTGGCCGGTTCCTGGCCCTCGACCATGAGCGCGAAGCGGCATTCGCGCGACGCGGTACCCGGCGGCACGCTCACCTCGAAGCGGAATCGGTACTTGCCATTGGGCGGGATCGTGAGATCGCGGCGCTCGATGGCCACCCACGGGCGGCAGCTGTCGGGCGCCAGTTCGTCCATGAATTTGACGCTGTAGTCGCGCTGGAACTCCCAGTCGTTGGTGCTCACGCGATACTTGCCGGCCACCGTGCCGACGTGATGGAACTCGAGCACCTCGCGCCGGGTCTTGCCCGGCTCGATGGTCAGGTCGAAGCGCGACGGGGCGAGGAAGGCCGCGAAGCCCTGCGCGCCGGCGAAACCGGGGGCGGCCAGGGCGGCGGCCGCGAGGGCGACGGCCAGCCCGTGGCGACCGGCGCCGCGCGAACGTGTCGGTGCCAGACTCGGGCTCATGTTCAGGGCGTGTCCAGCTCGAAGTGGAACTGGATGCGGCGCACGTCCTCGGCCAGTTGGCGGGCGTCCGTCGTGAGGCGCACCTGGATCGTGTCGTCGAGATACGGCCCCGGAATGGCGCCGGAATAGACGACGACCCGCTCGCCCGAGGCGAGGCGGCCCGGAAGCAGGCGACCGTGGGTGGTCCACTCGGCGCGCACGGTCGAGCTGCCATCGGGCGGCAACGCCATGTAGATGTTGCCCTGCCGCCCGGCGTAGGCGCGCGTGTCGATGCGCACGTTCACCCGGATGTTCATGTGCAGCGTGTTGATGCCCGAGCGCAGCGCCTGGCTTTCCCACTGCCAGGTGGCATTGGGGGGGATCACCTGGCTCGCCGAATCGTCCAGCCGGATGGTTGCCGCGAGCGCCGGGAGCGCCGCCAGCGCGCAGGCGGCGGCGAGCAGGCGGATCGGGAGCGCGCGGCACGCGCTCATGGGGTGACGAGCGTGTAGGTCACGCGTCCCGTGTACGTGCCGGACGGGCGCACCGCGGTGTTGGCATAGGCGAAGGTGTGGCAGTTTTCGCGCAGCGTGCCTTGCGTCACGGTGGTGAGCGTCTGCGTGCCGCCGTTGAATGTGCCGGCCGGAATCGCATTGGGGTTCGCGTCGCCACCCAGGGCGGATACGGTCCAGCTGATCTCCGTGAAGGGGATCGCGTCGCCGTCGGCGTTCACGAGATTCGCCGGGGAAGTCACTTGCAGCGTCGCGGTACCCGGGTCGGCCGCGACGCGACGCTGGTAGGCGGCGCCGACGTAGACCTGCGCGGGCGGGGCGCAGACCGTGAAGTTGTCGTAGGGGCTCACGGACTGCGTGCTGTTGCTGGTCATCGCGACCGGCGTGCCGCTCACCACCTGGGCCGGGGTGAGCGTGGCCGTCACGGTGTTGATCGTGGCGTTGTTGGCCCAGAAGGCGCCGCTGTTGCCCACGGCGAGAAAGACCCGCCGAGGATTGTTCGTGCCGAGGCCGGTGATGATCCAAGCCTCGGACGCCAGCGGAAAAAGCGAAAGCCCCGCCAGGAGCAGGGCACGGAATTGGCGAGGGGAACAGGAAGCGGGTCGTGGCACGTTCATGGTCTCGAGGTTGGGCGCGATGGGGCTCCCTTTCCAATCGCCGCCGCCCTTTCATTATGGCACCGGGGCCCCTGTCGAGGGGCCCCGGCGCGGGACGGGACTGCCTTAAGGCATGGTCACCGTGTAGGTGACGCGGCTGTTGTTGGCGTTCACGCCACCGTACGTGCCGGGCGGGACGACGGCCGCGTTGGCGTACGCGAACGTCCAGGTGTCCGTCAGGTTCGTGACCTTGGTGCCGATGTTCGGGGTGATCGTGACCGGGGCGCTCGTGCCGCCGTCCACGAAGGTCGGGTGCGTGATGGTGGCGCCCGTGCCCGTGATCTGGGTGAACGAAATGGTGTCGCCGATGCCGTTGCTGAGGGCACCCGTCGTCGCGGCGGTGAGGGCGATGTTGCCGTTGTTGCCCACCACGCGGACGTTGAACGAACCCGGGGCGGCCACGGAGCCGGCGCCGACGCTGGCGGCCGGGACCGTGATGGTCACGCCGTCGATCGTCGTGTTGTCGGCGAGCAGCGTGCCGGTGCCGACCTGCAGGAAGAGCACCTTCGGGATCACGACCTGGAAGTCGAGGCGGGCGCGGGCGCCCGGCGCCAGGGTGTTGGCCCCGGTGACCACGTTGGACTCGGCCGAGGCAAGAAGCGGAAGCGCCATCGCGACGGCGAGGGCCAGCTTGGTGAGGTTCGAGGCTTTCATCGTTTCAATCTCCTGTTTGCAAGCGCGTTGTTCGTCAATATGGGGCACGGATCCCTTTCCGAGGGTGGTTCCGGCGTCACCGCCGGCTTGACCACCAAGTTCCCCATCCACGACGCCATTAGGCGCCGGGATGCCCTGCAAGTATGTGAATGGCCTCACAATTATGCGGCAATTGCCGGCTCGGGCCATTTCATCCGTAGGAATTTCCCCTACAGGGCGAAGTATCCGCCGGCGGGGCCCCGTTTTCTTGACCTAGGTCGAATCCCGCTGCTAGGCGCCGCCGGGGTATCCGGCCCTGCGCCAGGCCTCGTACACCGCCACGGCCACCGCGTTCGAGAGGTTGATGCTGCGGTTGCCCGGGACCATGGGCAGCCGGATGCGGTCCGCCGGGGCGAATTGCGCCAGGACGGGCTCCGGAAGCCCGGCCGTCTCCGGGCCGAAGACCAGGACATCGTCCGGCGCCAGGTCCGACTCGCCCAGCAGCCGCGAGGACCGGGTGGTGAATGCGCGTAAACGACGCCCGGCAAGCGCGTCCCGGCAAGCGGACCAGCCGGCGTGCACCCGCACGTTCGCGAGTTCGTGGTAATCCAGCCCCGCCCGCTTGAGTTGCCGGTCCGCCATCGAGAATCCCAGGGGTTCGACGAGGTGAAGCGGCGTTGCCGTATTCGCGCAGAGACGAATGACGTTGCCCGCGTTGGGGGGGATCTCCGGCTGGAAAAGGACGACGTCGACCATCGCTCAGGCGTCCTGGCCCGGCGGCGGCGTCCGGGCCACCACCCAGCCAACGACCTCCCGGGCGCCCGCCCCTCGCAGCTCGCGGGCCAGCGCTTCGAGGGTCGCCCCCGTAGTGGTGACGTCGTCGACGAGCACGACGCGAAGGCCCTCGACTGCCGCGCAGCGGAAGGCGCCCCGCAGGTTGCGCTCCCGGGCCTTGCGGGGGAGCCCAGTCTGCGGGGGCGTGTGTCGCACCTTTCGCAGAAGCGCCGGATGCCAAGGGACGTCCAGTTCGCGGGCCACGCGCTTCGCCAGTACTGCCGCCGGATTGAATCCGCGCTCCCGAAGGCGCCGGTCGGAGGCCGGCGACGGCAGGACGAGATCCGGGCGGGCGCCGGCGGCGACCGCCTGTGCGAGCGCCGTTCCGAGAAAATCCCCCACGGCCAGGTCGCCCGCGAACTTGAAGCGCTGGACCAGCCGGTCCAGCGGGAACCGGTACTCGAAGGCGGCCACGAGCGCATCGAGCGGGCGACGGCGGCACGGGCACGGACCGCCCGGGCCGGGAACCGCCAGGGAACGTGCGCACCCGGGACACAGGGAGCCGGCACGGGGCACGAGGTCCTCGCAAGAAGAGCACAGCGGTCGCATGCCCGCATTGTCGAGGCAAAGCAGGCAGTCGCGCGACCCGAGCAGCGCGGTCGCGCCCGTTTCGCCTAATTTTTGGGCAATCGTCCGGGTCGATCGCCAGAGCGCTTTGACAGGGGATGAAAAATCCTGAATCATCAGCAACTTGCACCTTTCCTTTTCCGAAAGAGCTTCCTTGGACCACGCCGCCCCCGTCGCCTTCGCACCCCCTGCCGACCCCCGCACCCGGGCCTTGAGGCAGGAAGCGCTCGCGCTCCTCGACCTTCCCTTCAACGATCTTCTCTTCCGCGCGCAGACAGTCCACCGCGAAAATTTCGATCCGAACCGCGTCCAGCGCTCCACGTTGCTGTCGATCAAGACCGGCGGTTGTTCCGAAGATTGTGGCTACTGCCCCCAGTCGGCGCGCCATCCGGCCGGCGTCGAGAACGAGCCGATGCTCGCCGTCGACGCCGTGGTCGAGGCCGCGAAGGCGGCCAAGGCCAACGGCGCTTCGCGCTTCTGCATGGGAGCGGCCTGGCGCGGCCCCAAGGCACGCGACCTGGAGCCGGTGCTCGACATGGTGCGCGAGGTGAAGAAGCTCGGTCTCGAGACGTGCTGCACGCTCGGCATGCTCAAGGACGGGCAGGCCGAGCAGCTTCGCGACGCCGGCCTCGACTACTACAACCACAACCTCGACACCGCGCCCGAGTTCTACGGCGAGATCATCACCACGCGCGAATACCGCGACCGCCTCGACACGCTCGAGCGCGTGCGCGGCGCCGGCATCCACGTGTGCAGCGGCGGCATCGTCGGCATGGGCGAGTCCCGGGCCGAGCGCGCGGGTCTCCTGGCGCAGCTCGCGGGTCTGGATCCCCAGCCCGAGTCGGTGCCCATCAACCAGCTGGTGCAGGTCGAAGGCACGCCCCTCGCCGGCACGGAAGCATTCCCGTGGACGGAGTTCGTCCGCACCATCGCCGTCGCACGCATCCTGATGCCGAAGAGCTTCGTGCGCCTGTCCGCGGGGCGCACCCAGATGCACGAGGCCGTCCAGGCGCTCTGCTTCCTGGCGGGCGCCAATTCCATCTTCTACGGCGAGAAGCTCCTCACCACGGGCAATCCCGAGGTCGCGCGCGACGACGCGCTCTTCGCCGCGCTCGGCATCGCCCCGGCCTGACGTTGGGCGCCTTCGCGGGCATCGCGCGCATCCGGCGCGATCTCGACGGGCTCGCCCGAGAGGGGCTCCTGCGTGCCCGCCGCACGCTCGATTCGCCGCAGGGCCCATCCGTCCTCGAGTCGGGCGCGACGCTCGCCAACTTCGCTTCCAACGACTACCTCGGGCTCGCGAACGACCCTCGGGTGATCGAAGCGGCCCGTGACGCCCTCGGGCGGTACGGGTTCGGCGCGGGAGCTTCGCCGCTCGTCGTCGGCCACACGCGCTCGCACGCGGAGGCCGAGCGCGCCTTTGCCGCCTTCACCGGCCTCCCGCGCGCCCTTCTCTTCGCGAGCGGCTACGCGGCCAACCTCGGCATCCTGGCCGCGCTGGCCGATCGCGAGTCCGCCGTGTTCGCCGACCGGCTGGACCACGCGTGCCTCGTCGACGGCGCGCTGCTTTCGCGAGCCGGCTTCCATCGCTACCCTCACGGCGACCTCGCGGTGCTGGAGCGGCAGCTCGCCGCCTCGACGGCCCGAACTCGCCTCATCGCGACGGACGCCGTCTTCAGCATGGACGGCGACGTCGCGCCGTTGCCGGAACTGCTCGCCCTCGCCGAGCGTTTCGACGCCTGGCTCGTCGTCGATGACGCTCACGGCATCGGGGTACTGGGACGGGGCCGCGGATCGCTCGCCCATTTCGGCATCGCCTCCGAGCGCATCGTGTACATGGCGACCCTGGGCAAGGCGCTCGGTGGCTACGGCGCCTTCGTGGCCGGGGCGCCCGAAGTCATCGAGTGGCTGATGCAGCGGGCCCGCCCCTACGTCTTCTCGACGGCTCTGCCTCCCGCCGCTGCCGCCGCGGCGACCGCGGCGTTGGCCATCGTCGCGGCCGAGCCCGAGCGCGTCGAACGGCTCCTCGGTCATGTCGCCACGTTCCGGGAAGGGCTCGCAAAGGCCGGCATCGCCGGCTCCTCGCCGACCGCGATCCAGCCCGTCATCGTGGGCGATGCCTCGCGGGCCGTCGCCTTATCCGCGGGCCTGCGTGAGCGGGGCCACCTCGTGCCCGCGATCCGCCCGCCCACGGTGCCGGCGGGCACCTCCCGCCTCCGGGTATCGCTTTCCTCGGAGCACTCCCCGGCGCAAGTGGCCTGCCTCGTGCGCGATCTCGCCGAGACCCTCGCCGCATGACGCTGCACGTCGACCGACTGGGGAGCGGACCGGACCTCGTGCTGCTGCACGGATGGGCGCTGCACGGCGGCGCCTGGTCGTCCGTGGCCGCACGCCTCGCGGCCCGCTTTCGCCTCCACGTGATCGACCTGCCCGGCCACGGGCATTCGCGCGACCTCGCCTTCACCGATCTCGATTCGCTCGCCGCGCAGGTCGCCCCCGCCGTGCCCGAAGGCAGCGCCGTGTGCGGCTGGTCGCTCGGCGCGCACGTGGCGATGAGGCTCGCGGAGGTCGCCTCGCTCGGCATCCGCGCGCTGGGGCTCGTGGCATCGACGCCATCCTTCGTGACTCGCGACGGATGGTCACCGGGCATCGCGCCCGCGGTGCTGGAAGGCTTCCGGCGGGACTTGCGTCGCGACCGCATCGCCACCGTGCGCGCCTTCCTGCAACTCAATGCGCGCGGGGCGAGTGGCGCGCGGGCCTGCGTGCGGCGACTCGAGGCGTTGATCGGCGAACGGCCGGCGGCCAGCGGTGCCGCCCTCGCCGCCGGACTCGACGTGCTGGCCTGCACGGATCTTCGCACCCGGTCCGCGGCGCTCTCGCAGCCCGCCCTCGTGATCCACGGCCTGCGCGACGAGCTCGTGCCCGTCGAGGCGGGGCGCCTCCTCGCGGCGTCCTTGCCGAACGCGCGCTTCGTCGGCATCGACGATGCGGCCCACGCCCCGCTCGTCAGCCACGCCGACGCGCTCGCCACCGCACTGGAACGCCTCGATGGCTGAATCCGTGCGACCGGTGAAGGGCGACGTGCGCCGTGCCTTCGACCGCGCCGCTCGCACCTACGATGGCGCGGCCGTGCTCCAGCGGGAGATCTGCGGACGGCTGCTCGAGCATCTCGACCCCATGCGCCTCGAGCCGCGACGCGTGGCGGACCTGGGCTGCGGAACAGGCCACGCGTTCGAGGCGCTGGTGAAGCGCTACCCGCGCGCGCGCCTCGTCGGGCTCGACCTCGCGCCGGCCATGCTCGCCCGGGCCCGCGACCGTTCGCCCTGGTGGCGCCGCGCTCTCGGGGCGGCATCGCCGGCCCTCGTGTGCGCCGATGCCGAGTTCCTGCCGCTCGCGAGCCACAGCGTGCAGCTCGTGTTCTCGAATCTCGCGCTGCAGTGGTGCGACCCGCCCGCGGCGTTCGCCGAGGCCGCGCGCGTGCTCGAGCCCGGCGGGCTCCTGCTCTTTTCCACCTTCGGGCCCGACACGCTGAAGGAACTGCGCGCGGCGTTCGCCGAAGCCGACGGCGCACCCCACGTCAACGCCTTCGTCGACATGCACGACCTGGGCGACGCGCTCGTGGCAGCGGGGCTTTCGGATCCCGTGATGGACATGGAGATCATCACGGTGGAGTACGACACGGCCGGGGCGGTGGCGCGCGACCTGAAGGCCATCGGCGCGGTGAACTCCCTGGCCGCCCGGTCGCGAGGCCTTCCGGGGCGCGCCCGCTGGGATCGCATGACGCGAGCCTACGAGCGATTCCGCCGCGAGGGGCGCCTGCCCGCCACGTTCGAGGTCGTGTACGGACACGCCTGGAAGGTGCCCCCGACGAAGCTCGCCGATGGCCGGCAGGTCGTGGCTTTCGCGCCGAAGGCACCGAGATGACCGGCGTCTTCGTCACCGGCACCGACACGGGCGTCGGCAAGACCTTCGCCTCCTGCGTGCTCGTGCACGCACTGCGCGATGCCGGCCTCGTTCCCTGGCCCATGAAGCCGATCGCCGCCGGCGCGATCGATTCGCCGCAAGGCCCGGCGAACGAGGACACGCTGGCCCTCGCGCGCGCGGCCGGAAGCCTCGCCGCGCCCCTCGCCGCGATGACGCCGATCCTTCTCGCCGAGGCCATGGCTCCCCACATCGCGGCCGAACGCGAGGGGCGCACGCTGTCGCTCGATCCCGTGCTCGCGGCGTGGCGTGCCAGGCCCGGGGGCACGTTCGCCGTCGTCGAAGGCGTCGGCGGCTTCCGGGTGCCGCTCGGTCCGGCCCTCGACACGGTGGACCTCGCGCGTGCCTTCGCCCTGCCCGTCGTGCTCGTCGTCGGCCTGCGCCTGGGCTGCCTCAACCACGCGCTACTCACCGCCGAATCGATCGCGAGTGCCGGGCTGCCGCTCGCCGGCTGGATCGCGAATGCCGTCGATCCGGCGATGGTCGTGCCCGACGAGAACGTGTCGGCCCTCGCCGCGCGGCTTCCCGCCCCCCTCCTGGGCCGGCTGCCCCACGCACCCGGCGCCGACCCGCGCACGCTCACCGCGCATCTCGGCCTCGCGCCGCTCTTTCGCGAGGCGCCATGAAGGCCGTTCTCTTCGACCTCGACGGCACGCTCACGGACCCGCGGGAAGGCATCACGCGTTGCATCGCCTACGCGCTCGAGCGCATGGGACTGGTGCCGCCGCCCCTCGACGACCTCACCTTCGCCATCGGCCCGCCGCTGCGCGCCTCGCTCGCGACACTGATCGGCACCGACTCGCGCGATGCGGTCGAGCGCGCCATCGGACACTATCGCGAGCGGTTCGCCGACGTCGGCCTCTTCGAGAACGCGCCGTACGAGGGCATCGCCCCGGCCCTCGCCCGCCTGCGCGAGGCCGGCCTGCCCCTCTTCGTCGCCACCTCGAAGCCGAGGGTCTACGCCGAGCGGATCGTCCGCCACTTCGCGCTCGACGCGCACTTCGAGGCGGTGCACGGATGCGAACTCGACGGCACGCGGGAGGACAAGCGCGACCTGCTCGCCCACCTGCTGCCGTACCACGGCCTCGATCCGCGCGTGACGGCGATGGTCGGGGACCGCGGCGCCGACATGATCGCGGCACGCCACCACGGAACGCGGGCCGTCGGCGTCCTCTGGGGCTACGGAAGCCACGACGAACTGCAAGCGGCGGGCGCGAGCCATTGCGCCGCGACCCCCGGCGACCTCGCGCCGATCCTGCTCGGCACCTAGCGCGCACCAAACCGGACCCGCGCAACGGGCCTTCCGGCACCGCAACGGTGCGGCCTCGTCGCCTCGCACGGCGCAATGCGGCGCGACCCGCGTGGCACGGATGCTGCTAACTCCCGGGCATCCGAAACCGCGAGGTGTCCCGATGAGTCTCTTCCGCAATCCGTTCGACGGCGAAACCAACCTCACCTGCGCCTGCGGCCGCCATTCCACGCAGGCCGAGCACGACGTCGACGCCGAGAAGCTCTCGCGCCAGGCCCTCGAGAACGCCGTGATGCGTTCGCTCTTCCCGAAGGACGCCGAGCGCCGCCGCTTCATCCGCTCCGTCGGCGCGGGCACCGCGTCCGCCGCGATCGCGAGCCTCTTCCCCTTCGGCGCGCTGGAGGCCATGGCGCAGGACAAGGGCAAGGTCGAGAAGAAGGACCTCAAGGTCGGCTTCATCCCGATCACCTGCGCGACGCCGCTCATCATGTCCGCGCCGCTCGGCTTCTACGAGAAGCAGGGACTCAACGTCTCCCTGGTCAAGACCGCGGGATGGGCGCTCATCCGCGACAAGACGATGAACAAGGAGTACGACGCCTCGCACCTGCTCGCGCCGATGCCCCTCGCCATTTCCCTCGGCGTGGGTTCCGGCGCCATGCCCATGCAGGTGGCCACGATCCAGAACTCGAACGGCCAGGCGATCACGCTCGCCATGAAGCACAAGGACAAGCGCGATCCGAAGCAATGGAAGGGCTTCAAGTTCGCCGTGCCCTTCGAGTTCTCGATGCACAACTTCCTCCTGCGCTACTACGTGGCCGAGCACGGGCTCGATCCGGACAAGGACATCCAGATCCGCGTCGTGCCCCCGCCCGAGATGGTGGCGAACCTGCGGGCCGGCAATCTCGACGGCTATCTCGGCCCCGACCCGTTCAACCAGCGCGCGGTCTACGACCAGGTGGGCTTCATCCACCTGCTCACCAAGGACCTCTGGGACGGCCACCCCTGCTGTTCGTTCGGGGTGAGAAGCGAATGGGTGAAGGAACATCCCAACACCTTCGCCGCGCTCTACCGGGCGATCCTCAACGCGGCCGCCATGGCCGCGAACCCCGCCAACCGCTCGACCATCGCCAACGCGATCGCGCCGGCCAATTACCTCAACCAGCCCGTCCCGGTGCTCGAGCAGGTGCTCACGGGCAAGTACGCCGACGGCCTGGGCAACGTGAAGAACGTGCCCAACCGCATCGAGTTCGATCCCGTGCCCTGGAACGCGCTCGGCGTCTGGATCCTTTCGCAGATGAAGCGCTGGGGATACCTGAAGGGCGACGTGAAGTACCGGGACATCGTCGACCAGGTGTACCTCATGACGGACGCGAAGAAACGCATGAAGGAGGAAGGCATCCTCGCGCCGGCCGACATGCCCAAGAAGATCGTCGTGATGGGCAAGTCGTTCGACGCCTCGAAGCCCGACGCCTACGTGAACAGCTTCGCGATCCGCCGCACCTAGCCATGTCCGTCCGCGCGCGTTCGGCGATCCTGTCCCTGCTGCTGCTGGCCGTCTTCCTGGCGGCCTGGCACCTCGCCACGCTGCCGCGCGCGGAATCCGGGGCCTCGGTCGATCCCGAGTACGCGAAGCTGATGGGCCTCGACAAGCCCAAGTCCGACGGCATGCCGACACCCGCGCAGTTGGCCGGCACGGCGTGGAAGCAGCTCTCCGATCCCTTCTACGACGCCGGCTCCAACGACAAGGGCATCGGCATCCAGCTCGCCTACTCGCTCGGGCGCGTCGGGCTCGGCTTCGGGCTGGCCGCCCTGGTCGCGATCCCGCTGGGCTTCCTCATCGGCCTGTCGCCCCTCGCCTACGGGGCGCTCAATCCCTTCATCCAGGTGTTGAAGCCCATCTCGCCCCTGGCGTGGATGCCTCTCGCGCTCTACACGATCAAGGATTCGACCATCTCCTCGATCTTCGTGATCTTCATCTGCTCCATCTGGCCCATGCTCATCAACACGGCCCACGGCGTGGCGAGCGTGCGGCGCGACTGGCTCAACGTCGCGAAGACCCTCGAGGCCGGCACGGTCCGCACCGCCTTCCAGGTGATCCTGCCCGCCGCGGCACCTACCATCCTCACCGGCATGCGCATCTCGATGGGCATCGCCTGGCTCGTCATCGTGGCGGCCGAGATGCTCGTGGGAAACCTCGGGGTGGGTTACTTCGTCTGGAACGAGTGGAACAACCTGTCCCTCTCCAACGTCATCTTCGCCATCGGCGTCATCGGGGTGGTGGGCATGCTCCTCGACCTGGCGTTCGGCGCCCTGCAGCGCGCAGTCACCTACGTCGAATGAGCGCCGCCTTCCTTCAGGTCCGGGGGCTCACCCGGCGCTGGTCGCCCGGCGCGAAGCCCGTCTTCGAGAACGTCTCCTTCGCCCTCGAACGCGGCGAGTTCGTCTGCATCATCGGCCATTCGGGCTGCGGCAAGACGACCATCCTCAACATCCTGGCCGGCCTCGACGAGGCCTCCGGGGGCGAGGTGATCATGGACGGCCGCGAGGTCTCCGGGCCCAGCCTCGACCGGGGCGTGGTCTTCCAGGGGCATGCGCTCATGCCGTGGCTCACGGTGCGCCGGAACATCGGCTTCGCGGTGAAGTCGCGCTGGCCGGACTGGAACCGCGAGAAGGTCGGCGCCCACTGCCAGAAGTACATCGACCTGGTGCGCCTCACGGGCAACGAGGACAAGAAGCCCTCCGCCCTCTCCGGCGGCATGAAGCAGCGCGTCGGGATCGCGCGCGCCTTCGCGATCCAGCCCAAGATGCTCCTGCTCGACGAGCCCTTCGGGGCGCTGGACGCCCTCACGCGCGGGGCCATCCAGGACGAGCTCACGTCGATCTGCGCGGAGACGCACCAGACCGTCTTCATGATCACGCACGACGTCGACGAGGCGATCCTGCTCGCCGACAAGATCCTGCTCATGACCAACGGGCCGCAGGCCCGGATCGCCGAGATCGTGGTGAACACGCTCCCGCGCGTGCGCTCCCGGCACGACATCCACCACCACCCGCACTACTACCGCCTGCGCAACCACCTCGTGGATTTCCTCGTCCATCGCTCGAAGCTGCTGCAGGAGGGCCGCGAGGACGAGGCCGCCAACGAACGGCTGCCGCGCGTGGTGATGCCCGGCCTCGCGGACCACGAGATCGTGCCGGGCGAGGCCGCCGAACGCGTGCCCGCCCTCAAGCAGGTGAAGTGAATCCCCACGAAGCACCGGAGAGGAGAAAACCCGATGAACCCACCGCAGAAGGAAGCCGCATGAAGCCCATGACCCGCGAAGACGTCACCGACCTCATCTACTCCGCCAAGGTGCAGAAGGGCATCAAGTGGGCCGACGTCGCGAAGAAGGTCGGCGAATCGAAGGAATGGGTCACGGCAGCCTGCCTGGGCCAGATGACGCTCACGAAGGCGCAGGCGGAGAAGGTCGGCAAGATCTTCGGGCTGCCCGCGCCTGCCGTGAAGCTCCTGCAGGCGGTGCCGTACAAGGGATCGCTCCCGACGGCCGTGCCGACCGACCCGCTGATCTACCGCTGGTACGAGATCGTCAACGTGTACGGCACGACGATCAAGGAGCTCATCCACGAGGAGTTCGGCGACGGCATCATGAGCGCCATCGACTTCTCCATGGACATCCAGCGCGAGCCGGACCCGAAGGGCGACCGCGTGCACGTGGTGCTCTCCGGGAAGTTCCTGCCCTACAAGACCTACTAGGCGAAGGCCGCGCTTCGCAGCGCGATGCCGTGCGCGCCATGGCGCCTCGCTTCGGCGAGGTCGCCGTGGACGAGCCCGCCGATGGCATAGACGGGCATCGGCAATCCCGCGGACAACACGCCGAACCCGTCCCAGCCGATGCCGGGCGCGCCGGGGTGCGTGGGCGTGGGCTTCACCGGGCCGACAACGGCATAGTCGAGCCCCAGCGCCGCGGCCTTCTCCAGTTCCACCCGCGTGTGGCACGAGGCGCCGACGAGCGCATCGGGCGGGCGGGCTCCGGCCGCGACCAGCGCGGCCGACGTGAGATGCACGCCGCCGGCCTGCGGAAAATGCCCGCAGTCGCTGTTCACCACGACCGGCGCGCCGAAGGGGTCGGCGCGCGCGAGGGTACGCGACAGCAGGTGCTGCACGCGAAGGGGGTCGAGCCCCTTCTCGCGGATCTGCACGAGCACCCTTTCCCGCGCCAGGCACCCGGAGAGGCCGGCGATCCATCCATCGAAGGTCGAATCCGAGGCGCTCGAGACGACCATCACCGGCGGGAGGGCGAGCGACGCGAGCACGGGCGCGTTGGCGGGCAGCATCGGCGAGACCGTGGTGGCCCCCGGCCGTTGCCAGGCGATTCCCTGGTCCTCCAGGGGCCGCGGCTCGCCGTCCCACGACGTGACGCGGAAGAAGTGCAGGCGCACCGTCGCGTGGGTATAGGCGTACACGCGGGTGATCCACGGCGTCGCCTCGCGAACCGCGATGTCGAGTTCTTCCTTCAGCTCCCGCGCGAGGGCTTCGCGCGCATCCTCGCCCGGCTCGATCTTGCCGCCCGGGAATTCCCAGTAGCCCGGATAGGGCTTGCCCTCGGGCCGGCACGCGAGCAGGAATTCGCCGTCGGGCCGCTCGATGACGGCCGCGGCCACCTCGGTGATCTTCGTCACGGGCGGGCGCGGGCGCCGCGGCCGACGTAGTCGCGCGCGAACTGGAACGCGACGCGGCCGCTGCGCGAGCCGCGTTCGAGCGCCCACAATCTCGCGGCGGCATGGAGCCCTCCGTCCACCTTGCCGCCGAGCACGCCGACCCAGTGTTCGGCGATGTGCAGGTACTGCTCCTGGTCGAAGGGGTAGAAGGAGACCCACAGGCCGAAGCGCTCGGAGAGGGAGATCTTTTCCTCCGTCGTCTCCCCCGGGTGGATCTCGCCGTCGACGTGCTTCGCCTCGAGGTTCTCGTCCATGAACTCCGGCATCAGGTGCCGGCGGTTCGAGGTGGCGTAGACGAGCAGGTTCGCCGAGGAGCCGGCGATGGAGCCGTCCAGGATGGCCTTGAGCGCCTTGTAGCCGCCCTCCGAAGCCTCGAACGACAGGTCGTCGCAGAAGACGATGAAGCGTTCCTTGCGGTCGGCGACGAGGTCCGCGATGTCCGGCAGGTCCACGAGGTCGGACTTGTCCACCTCGATGAGACGAAGTCCGCGTCGCGAGCATTCCGACAGGGCCGCCTTCACGAGCGAGCTCTTGCCCGTGCCGCGCGCGCCGGTGAGCAGCACGTTGTTGGCGGGACGGCCGGCGACGAACTGCGCCGTGTTGTCGCGCACGCGCTTCTTCTGGTCGTCGATGTCCTTGAGGTCCGCGAAGCCGATGGCGTGCGGGTGGCGCACGGGCTCGAGTTGCCCGCGACCGGCGCGCTTGCGCCACCGGAAAGCGGTGGAGGCGGACCAGTCCACCGGCGGGGCGGCCGGCGGGACGAGGCGTTCGAGGCGATCGAGCAGGTGGCCGAGGCGATCGATGAAGCGGTCGACGGAATCGTTCATTTCAGGGTGAAGTGCAGGAGCCAGTAGTACTGCGTCTCTTCGAGGGTCGCCTCGCGGGCAACCGGGCGCAGGAGCGCGGCGAGTTCCGCGGCGGCGGGAAAATTCTTGAGGACCTCGTGCGTCTCGCCGCTGATGAGCGGGCGAACCTGGTAGGTGTTGCCCTCGGCGTCCCGGCGGGTGACGGGGGTGGAGCTGCCTTCGACATGGCGGTTGTCGAGGATCCCGACGATGGCCCCGGGCGCGAGATGGCGGGTCAGCAGGGCGAGCCAGGGCCCCAGGGCGGACTTGCGCACGTGCGACCACCAGAACCCGGCGAAGGCCGCATTGCAACCCGAAGGCACGCCCTCGAGCGTGAAGGCATCGGTCTTCCGGAAATCGACGCGGCCCCGGGGGTACGGCTTCTCGCGGGCGATCTCGAGCACCGGTTCGTTGATGTCGGTGGCGATCACGTGGGCGGCCGGCTTCGCGATGAACTGCGTCCAGTAGCCCGTGCCGCAGGCGATCTCGAGCACGCGGCGCCCGGCGAAGAGTTCCGGCACGCGCCCGCGCAACCACGCGAGCTCGTCCTGCCGCTCGGCCTTCTCGTAGATGCGTTCGTACTCGCCCGCGCGCTTCGCGTAGTAGGACTCCAGCGACGGCGTCACCGATCCGCGCATGGCCCGGGCGCTAGCTGCGGTAATCCGCGTTGATCTTCACGTAGTCGTAGGAGAAGTCGCAGGTCCAGACCGTGGCGGTCTCGACCCCGCGGCCCAGTCCCACGCGCACCGTGATCTCCGCGGGGGCCATGACGGCCTTGCCCTGCTCCTCGGTGTAGGCGACCGCGCGGCCGCCCTGCTCGGCGACGAGCACGTCGCCCAGGTGCAAGGTCACCTTCGACGGGTCGAGGTCGGCGATGCCGCCGTTGCCCACGGCGCACAGGATTCGGCCGAGGTTCGGGTCGGAGGCGAAGAAGGCCGTCTTCACGAGCGGCGAATGGGCGATGGACTTGCCCACGCGCATGCATTCGTCGCGGGTGGCGCCGCCATCGACGATGATCGTCATGAACTTGGTCGCGCCCTCGCCGTCGCGCACGATGGCCTGGGAAAGGACGTGGGCCACCTCGAGCACGCATTCGGCCAGGCGCGTGTACTCCGCCGTGCCCTCCCCGATGATCTTCGGGTTTCCCGCCCGCCCCGTCGCGATGAGCACGAAGGAATCGTTGGTCGAGGTGTCGCCGTCCACCGTCACCGCGTTGAAGGACCGGTCGGCGACGTGGCGAACCATGTCCTGGAGCGTGTCGTGGCCCACGGCCGCGTCCGTGGCGATGAAGCCCAGCATGGTCGCCATGTTGGGCTGGATCATGCCCGCGCCCTTGGCGATGCCCGTGACGGTGACGGTGACGCCGTCGATCACGACCTGGCGCGAGACCGCCTTGGGCACGGTGTCGGTGGTCATGATGGCCGAGGCCGCGTCCGCCCAGCCGTCGGCCCGCAGGTCGGCGATGCACGCGGGCACGCCGGCGACGATGCGATCGGCCGGCAGGTGCTCCATGATGACGCCCGTCGAGAAAGGCAGTACGGACCCGGCTGGTGCGCCCAGTCCCTGTTCGACGGCGGCGCATACCGCGCGCGCATGGGCCAGGCCGAGCTCCCCGGTGCCGGCGTTGGCGACACCGGTGTTCACGACGATCGCCCGGATCGGGCGTTCGTCGGCGAGGCGCTCGCGGCACACGAGCACGGGCGCTGCGCAGTAGCGGTTCTGCGTGAAGACGCCGGCGACGCGGGCATCCTCGGCGATCTCGACGATGAGCAGGTCCTTGCGGTTCTTCTTGCGCACGCCGGCTTCGGCGATGCCGAGACGAACGCCGGCGATGGGGAGCAGGTCTGCCGCCCGGGGCGGCTGGAGGTTCACGGGCATGGTGGGGAAATTATCGCACGGCCCCGACACGGGACCCGGGCTAGGGGGCCTTGGCCTTCAGGCGAGCCATGGCCAGCACGTCCGCGAGGCGGCCATCGCGAAGGGCGTACTGGCGATGGGTGCCCTCGACCTCGAAACCGAAGCCCCGGTAGAGCGCGATGGCCCGGGCATTGTCGGTGAAGACGGTGAGTTCGAGGCGCGTCACCGGAAGCCACCGGTCCGCGAAGTCGACCAGCGTTCCCACGAGCGCCTTGCCCACGCCCCGGCCCTGCCAGGGGCTCGGCACGGCGACGCCCAGGATGAGCGCATGGGCGCGGCGGGGGGTCGGCGCGGAAGGGTGGAGACCGGCGTTGCCCACGATCTCATCGCCCGCGCAGGCGACGAAGATGTAGTGACCTTCGGGCGTATCCGACAGGCGCTTGCGCCAGTGCTCGCGCGTCGGCATCGGCAGCTGCAACGTGCCGGACTGGGCGCTCTCGTCGGAGAAGATGCGGCAGAACCCCTCGAAATCGCCGGGTTCCGCGCGCCGCACGGTGATGTCCATGCGGCGAAGGATGGGGCGCGATCGCGCCCCCCGTCAACCCGCCCTCAGCTCAGCTTGCCGTGGCAGTTCTTGTACTTCTTGCCCGAGCCGCAAGGGCACGGATCGTTCCGGCCGACCTTCTGCCCGGTACGGACGAAAGGTTGCGCCGCGGGATCCGGCGACGCGCCATCCGCCGGCTCGCCTTCCGCCTCGCCCTCCGCCGCGGCGGCCGGCTTGCCGAGCGCCTCGTCGTAGTCGGCGTGGTGGTACTGGACGTTCTTCACCGCGGCCGCGGCCTCCTCGGCCTTGCGCTCGGCTTCCTCCACCTGCTCCTGCGAGCGGATCTGCACCGCCATCAGGTGCTGGGTGACCTCGCGCTTGATCGAGTCGAGCATGGCGCCGAAGAGCTCGAAGGCCTCGCGCTTGTATTCCTGCTTGGGCTGCTTCTGCGCGTAGCCGCGCAGGTGGATGCCCTGGCGCAGGTAGTCGAGGGCCGCCAGGTGCTCGCGCCAGTGCGTGTCGATCGACTGCAGCATGACCGCCCGCTCGTACTGGTGCAGCACGTCCTTGGCGATCGGCTCGAACTTGGCGAGGTACTCCTCGCCGGCCTGCGCGACGACGCGCGCCTCGATCTTGGCGGGGTCGAGGGTCTCGTCGCGCTCGACCATCGACTTGAGGGGCACCTTGAGGAAGAAATCCGCCTCCAGGCGCCGTTCCAGGCCCTCGAGGTCCCATTGTTCCTCGACGGAATCCGCCGGCACGTACTCGCGCACGATGGCGCCCAGCACGTCCATGCGGACGTTGGCGATGGTCCCGGAGATGTCCTCGGATTCGAGCAGGTCGTTCCGCTGCGCGTAGATGACCTTGCGCTGGTCGCTCGCGACGTCGTCGTACTCGAGCAGCTGCTTGCGGATGTCGAAGTTGCGGGCCTCGACCTTGCGCTGCGCGTTCTCGATGGAGCGCGTGACCATCTTGGCCTCGATGGCCTCGCCCTCGGGAATCTTGAGTGATCGCATGACCGCCTGCAGCTTCTCGCCGGCGAAGATCTTGAGGAGCGGATCCTCGAACGACAGGAAGAAGCGGGAGGAGCCCGGGTCGCCCTGGCGCGCGGCGCGGCCGCGCAGCTGGTTGTCGATGCGGCGGGACTCGTGGCGCTCGGAGCCGACGATGTGCAGGCCGCCCGCGGCGACCACGGCGTTGTGGCGCTTCTGCCATTCCTCGCGGATCGCCGCGATGCGCGATTCCCTTTCGGCGTCGGGCAGGGCCTCGTCCGCCTTGAGCTGCTGGATCTCGGGGTCCGGGTTGCCGCCCAGCACGATGTCCGTGCCGCGGCCGGCCATGTTGGTGGCGATCGTGATCACGCCGGGGCGGCCGGCCTGGGTGACGATCTCCGCTTCGCGCGCGTGCTGCTTGGCGTTGAGCACCTGGTGCGGCAGCCCTTCCTTCTCGAGCATCTGCGCGATCAGCTCGGAGTTCTCGATCGAGGTGGTGCCCAGGAGCACCGGCTGCCCCTTCTCGTGGCAGGCCTTCACTTCCTTGATGATGGCGCCGTACTTTTCCTTCTCCGTGATGAAGACCTGGTCGTTCGAGTCCTTGCGCACCATCGGGCGGTGCGTGGGGATCAGCACCGTCTCGAGGCTGTAGATGTGCGAGAACTCGAAGGCCTCGGTGTCGGCCGTGCCGGTCATGCCGGAGAGCTTCTTGTACAGGCGGAAGTAGTTCTGGAAGGTGATCGAGGCGAGGGTCTGGGACTCGTTCTTGATCGCGACGCCTTCCTTGGCCTCGACCGCCTGGTGCAGGCCGTCGGACCAGCGCCGGCCCGCCATCATGCGGCCCGTGAACTCGTCGACGATCACCACTTCGTCGCCCTGCACCACGTAGTGCTGGTCGCGGTGGTAGAGCGCGTGCGCGCGCACCCCGGCGTAGAGGTGGTGCATCAGCATGATGTTGGCCGGGTCGTAGAGGCTCGCGCCTTCGGGCAGCAGGCCCGCCTTGGTCATGAGCTCCTCGGCGTGCTCGTGGCCCTGCTCGGAGAGCGTCACCGAATGCTGCTTGAGGTCGACCCAGTAGTCGCCCGTCGCCTTCTCGTCATCCTGCTTCGACAGGTAGGGCACGAGCTCGTTGATGCGGCGGTAGAGGTCCGTCGAATCCTCGGCCTGGCCGGAGATGATGAGCGGCGTCCTCGCCTCGTCGATGAGGATCGAGTCGACCTCGTCCACGATCGCGTAGTGCAGCGGGCGCTGGAAGCGCTCGGCCACCTGCGTGGCCATGTTGTCGCGCAGGTAGTCGAAGCCGAATTCGTTGTTGGTGCCGTAGGTGATGTCGGCCTTGTAGGCCTCCTGCTTGTCCGCATGGTCCATCTGCGGGACGACCACGCCGACCGAAAGGCCCAGGAACCGGTGGATGCGTCCCATCCATTCCGAGTCCCGCCGGGCGAGGTAGTCGTTGACCGTGACGATGTGGACGCCCTTGCCCTCGAGCGCGTTCAGGTACGACGGCAGGGTGGCCACGAGCGTCTTGCCCTCGCCGGTGCGCATCTCCGCGATCTTGCCCTGGTGCAGCGCGATGCCGCCCACGAGCTGCACGTCGAAGTGGCGCATGCCGAGCACCCGGCGACCGGCCTCGCGCACGACCGCGAAGGCCTCGGGGAGGATGTCGTCGAGCGGGGTGCCCGCGGCGACCTTCGCCTTGAGGGCGGGGGTTTTCGCGGCCAGCGCCTCGTCCGAGAGCTTCTGGATCTCGGGCTCGAGCGCGTTGATGAGTTCGACCGTCTTGCGGTACTGCTTGAGGAGGCGGTCGTTGCGGCTTCCGAAGAGGGCCTTGAGGACGTTGGCGAACACGGGCGAGGGGGGGCGTCGAAGAGGGGGGCGGATGCGACACCGGCCCCAACGGGGCCGGTTTCGAGAAGCGGCAATTATAAGGGATATGGGGGCGGGACGCCCGGCCTCAACCCCCGGGGCCGCGGGCGCTCAGGGCTTCGCCGGAGCGACGCCGGCCCGGACGGAGGCCTGGACGGGCTTCGCTTCCGGCTTGTCGAGGGCGAAGAACTTGTTCGGGTTGAGGGGAACGCCCTTCTCGCGGACCTCGAAATGCAGGTGCGGCCCGGTCGTGCGGCCGGTGTTGCCCACCTGCGCGACGAGCTGGCCCTTCATCACCACGTCGCCCACCTTGACGCTGCTCTTCAGCAGGTGCGCGTACCGGGAGGTGAGGCCGTTGTCGTGGTCGATGTCGACGATGTTGCCGTATTCGGCATGGAACTCCACGGCGGAGACGACGCCGCCCGCGGCCGCCATGACCGGCGTGCCCGGGGGCGCGATGAGGTCCACGCCCGTGTGGAACGTGGAGCGCCCGGTGATCGGGTCGATCCGGTAGCCGTAGTTGGACGAGTAGAAGCCCTGCGCCACCGGGAGCGTGGTGGGGATCGTCTTGCGGGCCAGCCGGTCGTCCATGAAGACGGAATCGAGCACGCCCATCTTGTCGCTGCGATCGTCGAGGACGCGGGAGATCTCCTCGAGCTGCTGCCGGAATTCCGGCAGGGTGAGATCGCGCGTGAGCGCCGGCGACGGCGCGGCGCCGCCCTGGCCGGGCTTTTCCTCGAAACGGAATTCCGAGGGCTTGATGCCGGCGGCCTTGGCGAGGCGCTCGCCGAAGGCGTCGAGCCGGAGGATCCGGGCCTGGAGTTCCCCCACCTTCACCGCCAGGGCATTGAGGTTGTCGCGCATCTCGGATTCCGTGCGCTTCACCTCTTCCTGGTGGAGCGCCGTCACGATGGCGCGAAGGTAGGGATTGCGCAGGTCCGTCGCGAACTTCATCGTGACGAAATAGGTCGCCATCGCCAGGAAGAACCCGGCCATGAGGATGCCGAACGCGACCAGCAGCACCTGCGTCTGGGACAGCGTCACGTTGCGGCTCTTCGCGAGGCTGTCCGAAACCAGAATAATGTTCATCCCACTCCCTTTCCTATACCTTCGCTCGCATGGCCACCCGACCCCTTGCCCGCCTTCTCGGCGAAAACGCCGATCTCGAACCGGTCCGGGACCGGCTGGCGGAAGTGACGCTCCTTCAGGAGCGCTTCAGGCAAGTGGCTCCGGCGACCCTTTCCCAGGCCTGCCGGGTGTGCGCCGTCGATGGATCGACGGTCGTGGTTCGCGCGGACAACGCGCCGGTGGCCGCCGCCCTGCGGGCGATGGCGCCGAGACTGCTGGCCGCGCTACTGGCACCGGCGGCCGGGAAAAAGTCTTTGAAAAACAATAGGGATCAAGAGCTTACCGCATTGCGGGTCGAACTTCAAGTTTCCGTCCCGCCGCGCAAGCCGGCGCCCGTACCCCGGGGCGAGTTGCCGCGGGAGGCCCTGGGCGCCCTCGCGGAACGAATGTCGGACTCTCCCCTGAAGGACGCCCTGGACCGGATCGCCACGGGTCAGAGAAAGAGCAGTACCCGCTCGAAAAGGTAGAAGAGGGCGAAGGCGACGCCCAGCACGGTCATCACCTGGATCGTCTTGCCGGCGATCCGAAGATACTTGCGGTCCCGGGTCGCGAGGTAGGCGCCGCCCAGGGCCAGCAGGAAAAGGAGCGCGAAGAGCGCGACCGCCCGGAGGACGAACAAGGGGTCAGGCCGGCTGGAACCGGGCGTCGGCGAACGCGCCCGGCAGGTCGGCGGCGGCCGCGAAAGTGACTTCCTCCCAGGCCGACCGGTCGGCGAGCAGGGCACGCACGAGCTGGTTGTTCATCGCGTGGCCCGACTTGTGGCCGCGAAAGGCCCCGATGAGCGGGTGCCCCAGGAGATAGAGATCGCCCACCGCGTCCAGGGCCTTGTGCTTCACGAATTCGTCCTCGAATCGCAGGCCGTCGGCATTCAGGACGCGGAAATCGTCCACCACGATCGCATTGTCGAGCGAGCCGCCCCGGCCCAGGCCCGCCGCGCGCATGGCCTCCACCTCCTGCGTGAAACCGAAGGTGCGTGCCCGCGCGATCTCCTTCACGAAGCTCACGTCGCCGAAGTCGATGTCCACGTCGGTGCCGGTCGAATCGAACACGGGGTGGTTGAACTCGATGGTGAAGCCGACCTTGAACCCCTCGAACGGCTCGAGGCGCACGCGCTTGTCGCCCTGCTCGAGGGCCACCGTCTTGAGCACCCGGATGTACTTCTTGGGCGCGGCCTGCTCCTCGATGCCCGCCTGCTGCAGCAGGAAAACGAAGGTGCCGGCGCTGCCGTCCATGATGGGCACCTCCTCGGCCGACACGTCGACGTACGCGTTGTCGATGCCGAGCCCGAAGAAGGCGCTCATGAGGTGCTCGACGGTCGAGACGCGGGCGCCGTCCTTCTCGAGGACGGTCGCCATGCGCGTGTCCGTCACGTTGAGCGCGTGGGCGGGAATCGCGGGGGCGCCCGGGAGGTCCGAGCGGCAGAAGACTATGCCCGTGTCCGGCTGCGCGGGACGCAGGACGAGCGTGACCTTCGTGCCCGTGTGCAGGCCCACGCCGGTCGCCCGGACGGAAGTCTTGAGGGTGCGCTGTCGGATCATCGCGGTGGCCTCGAGGAGCCCTTGTGGGGCCGAAAGGCTTCGTAAAAACGCAATTCTATCATGATCTTAGCGGGTCCATCCCCGGCGAGGGGCCTGCAAGGGCACAAAAAAGGGCCCGCGCAAGCGCGGGCCCCGCAGGGGCGCGAAGACGGCCGCCGGGAGACGTCGGCGGCCATCGGTCCCGCGCCGGAGGAATTCGCACCCCCATTCCTCCGGCCCTTCCCCCCTTCACGAAAAGGGGGAAGGAAGGCGCAACTAGTCCGCCTGCTTGCGCAGGAACGCCGGGATGTCGAGCGTTTCCATGCCGCTGTGGCGGAGGGCATCGACCGTCTGGTCGCGGCGGCGGCGGAAGGCGGCGGGCTGCTCGAGCTCCTCGTAGTTCACGGCGAGGGGCTCGTTGTCGGTGCCGGTCTTCTGGATCATCGTGAGGGTGGGCTGGCGCTGGGCCGCGGCGCCGCCCAGGCCCGTCGCCACGATCGTGACGCGCAGGTCGTCGCCGATCGCCTCGTCGATGACGCTGCCGTAGATGATCGTCGCGTCCTCGGCGGTGAACGAGCGGATCGTGTTCATCACCTCGTGCACTTCCTTGAGCTTGAGGCTCTTGGAGGCGGTGATGTTCACGAGCACGCCGCGCGCGCCGGAGAGGTGGATGTCCTCGAGCAGGGGCGAGTGCACCGCCTGCTCGGCCGCGAGCTGCGCGCGCTCGGCGCCGGCCGCCATGGCCGACCCCATCATCGCCACGCCGTTCTCGCTCATGACCGTGCGCACGTCGGCGAAGTCGACGTTCACCAGGCCCGGGCAGTTGATCACCTCCGCGATGCCGGCCACCGCGCCGTTCAGCACGTCGTTCGAGGCGCGGAAGGCGTCTTCGTAGGTCACCTCCTCACCGAGGACTTCCATGAGGCGGTCGTTCGGGATGATGATGAGGGAGTCGACGTGCTGCTTGAGCGCGTCGATGCCCATCGCGGCGATCTTCGTGCGCTTGCCCTCGAAGGCGAAGGGCTTGGTGACGACCGCCACCGTGAGGATGCCCATCTCGCGCGCGATCGAGGCGACCACGGGCGCGGCGCCGGTTCCCGTGCCCCCGCCCATGCCGGCGGTGATGAAGAGCATGTCCGCGCCCGTCACCAGCTCGATGATGCGCTCGCGATCCTCCTCGGCGGCCAGGCGGCCGACCTCGGGATTGGCGCCCGCGCCGAGCCCCTTCGTGACCCCCGTGCCCAGCTGCAGCGTCGTTCGGGCGAGGTTGCGCTTGAGCGCCTGGGCGTCGGTGTTCATCGTGATGAACTCGACCCCCTGAACGCCGTTGTTGATCATGTGGTCCACGGCGTTTCCGCCGCACCCGCCGACCCCCACGACCTTGATCACCGCCTCGGGCGATTGGGCTTCCAGCAATTCGATCATGTCTCGTCTCCTTCGCTACTGTTGCGTGGTTGGTTGTTGATGATTCCGGCACCGGGCACCCTGCCGCCCGAAGCCTGCCGCCTGCCGCCTGCCTTCAGAAATTCCCCTTGAACCAGTTCTTCATCCGGTCCAGCACGTCCTTGAATCCCGCACCCTGCAATTTCGCGTGCTGGTCCCGCTGCATCTGGTCGAGACCCGCGAGCAGCAGGCCCATGCCCGTCGAGTAGCGCGGGTTCCTCACCACCTCGGCGAGGGGGCCCGAGTACTGGGGGGCCCCCACGCGCACCGGCATGTGGAAGACCTCCTCGCCGAGCTCGACCATCCCCTTCATGAGCGACGTGCCGCCCGTGATCACGATCCCGGAGGAAAGCAGCTCCTCCAGGCCGCACGAGCGCAGCTCGCGCTGCACCAGCGAATAGAGTTCCTCGACGCGCGGCTCGATCACCTCGGCCAGCGTCTGGCGCGAAAGCTCGCGCGGCGGACGGTCGCCCACGCCGGGCACGTCGATCATGTCGGTCACGCTCGCGAGCTGGCGCAGGGCCACGCCGTGCCGGATCTTGAGTTCCTCGGCTTCCTTCGTCGGCGTGCGCAGCGCCATCGCGATGTCGTTGGTGATCTGGTCGCCGGCGATGGGAATCACGCTCGTGTGCTTGATGGCGCCCTCGGTGAAGACGGCCAGGTCCGTCGTGCCGCCGCCGATGTCCACCAGGCACACGCCGAGGTCGCGCTCGTCGTCGAGGAGCACCGCGTCGGCCGAGGCGAGGGGCTGCAGCATCAGGTCCTTCACCTCGAGGCCGCAGCGGCGCACGCATTTCATGATGTTCTGGGCGGCCGAGACGGCGCCGGTCACGATGTGCACCTTCACCTCCAGGCGCATGCCGCTCATCCCCAGGGGCTGGCGCACGCCGCCCTGCCCGTCGATGATGAATTCCTGCTCGAGGATGTGGAGCACCTGCTGCTCCATGGGGATGTTCACGGCGCGGGCGGTCTCGATCACGCGGTCGATGTCGTACTGCGAAACCTCCTTGTCCTTGATCGCCACCATGCCGTGGGAGTTGAAGCTCTTGATGTGGCTGCCCGCGATGCCGGTGATCACCTCGCGGATCTTCACGTCGGCCATCAGCTCGGCTTCCTCGAGCGAGCGCTGGATGGCGGTCACCGTGGACTCGATGTTCACCACCGCGCCCTTCTTGAGGCCGCGAGAGGGGTGGCTGCCCATGCCGATGAGGTTGAGCGTGTTCTCGGGCGTCACTTCCGCCACGAGCGTGATGATCTTGGAGGTGCCGATGTCCAGGGCCACCAGCACGTTGCGGCTTTCTCGGTTGCGGTTGACGATCATGGCTTCCCGTTGTCCTCAGGCTTTCCGGCGCGGCGCGGCCGCCGGCTTCGGCGGCGCGCTTTCCCGGATCGCGAATCCGTTGGCGTACCGCAGGTCGGCGTGCGTGACGGTCGGCGCCGATGCCTGCACCGACGGCCACATCGCCACGAACCGGGCGAGGCGCGCGTCGAAGTCGCCGCGTCCCAGCTCGAGCGTGAGCCCGGAGGCGAGCGTCGCCTGCCACGCGCGGCGCCGGGAGAGACCCAGTTTCGCGAGCGGGCTCTGCATCGGGCCGATCGCCTGCGCGATGGCGACGTAGGCGCGCGCCATCTCCGCGGCGGCCTCGGCCGGACCCTCGAACCGCGGCAGTGGCGCCTCGTAGGGTGCCGCGAAGATCTCGCCGCGAGCGCTCACGAGCCGCGTCTCGTCCCAGCGGGCGAGGGGTGCGTGCGCCTCGAGGCGCACCACGAGCGTGTCGGGGAAATGCAGGCGCACGCTGCAGTCGCGCACCCACGGCAGTCGGCGGACGGCCTCGCGCACCGACTCGAGCGGCGCCTCGCGGGCTTCGCGCCCCTTGAGGCTCGCCGCCAGGCGGTCGAGGTCCGCCGCGGCCACGCGCGCGGTGTCGCCGGTAAAGCGCACGGCGGCGATCGGGCGGCGCCCGAGGGTATCCCAGCCGAGCCAGCCGCCGCCGGCCAGGACGATGACGGCGAGCATGCCCGCGGCGGCCCGCACGATCTGGACGGCCCGGGGGCTCATGACGCGCCCTCCCGCGTCGCGCCTTCGAGAATGCGAAGGCACAGGTCCGGATACGACAGCCCCGACGCGCGGGCGGCGATCGGCACGAGGCTGTGGCCCGTCATGCCGGGCGAGGTGTTCATCTCGAGGAACGAGTACGTGCCATCCTCGCGCAGCATCACGTCCGCGCGCGCCCAGCCGCGGCAGCCGAGCACGCGGAAGGCGGCGAGCGCGTCCCGGCGGATGGCCGCCTCGACGTCGGGCCTCACCCCGGCCGGGCAGTGGTACTGCGTGTCGTCGGTGAAGTACTTGTTCTGGTAGTCGTAGTTTCCGCCGGGCGCCTCGATGCGCACGAGCGGCAGCGCTTCCTCGCCCAGGATGGCGGCCGTGAGTTCCTGCCCCTCCACGAATTCCTCGACGATCACGAGCGGATCGAATCGGGCCGCGAAGGCGACGGCCGGGGCGAGATCCGCCGCCGTGCGCACCTTCGTGATGCCCAGCGTGGAGCCTTCGTGCGCGGGCTTCACGAATACGGGAAGGCCCAGGCGGTCCAGCACGCGGGCCCAGTCGGTGTCCGGCTGGGCGACGGCGAAGCGCGGCGTCGGGATGCCGGCGGCGATCCAAACGAGCTTCGTGCGCCACTTGTCCATGGCCAGGGCGGAAGCCATCACGCCGCTGCCGGTGTAGGGGATGCCCATCGCCTCGAGCGCCCCCTGCACGGTGCCGTCCTCGCCGAAGCGGCCGTGGAGGGCGATGAACGCACGGTCGAATCCCTCGCGCTTCAGGTCGAAGAGCTCGCGCTCCTTCGGGTCGAAGGCATGGGCGTCGACGCCCTTCTCGCGCAGCGCCGCGAGCACGGCCTTGCCGGAGATGAGCGAGATCTCGCGCTCGGCGGAGGGCCCGCCCATCAGCACGGCCACCTTGCCCAAGCCGCGCGTCTCAGCCATTCGCGGCCTCCCGGGCGCCCACGATGCGCACCTCGGGGATGAGCGCGACGCCCGTCCTCGCCTGCACCACGGCGCGCACCTCGTCGATGAGCGCCTCGATGTCGGCGGCGCGCGCCCCGCCCGTGTTCACGATGAAGTTGGCGTGCTTCGCGGAGACTTCCGCCGCGCCGATGCGCCGCCCCTTGAGACCGCAGGCCTCGATGAGGCGCGCGGCGTGGTCGCCGTCCGGATTGCGGAAGACGCTTCCCGCATTGGGGCGCGAGAGGGGCTGCGAGGCCACGCGCTTCTCGAGAAGCGCCTTCATGCGCGCCATCGCCGCGTCCTTCGAGCCGGGCGCGAAGGCGAAGGTGCCCGCCACGAACCATTCCTCGCCCGGGCCGCGCCGGGCGACGTGCCGGTAACCGATCTCGTAGTCGAGGCTCGTGCGAAGGCGCAACGTGCCGGCGCGATCGACGGTGGTGACGTCCACGACGTGGTTCCAGGTTTCCCCGCCGTAGCAGCCGGCGTTCATCGCGAGCGCGCCGCCGAGCGTGCCCGGGATGCCCGCCAGCCACTCCGCGCCCTCGCAGTCGTGCCGCGCGACGAAGCGCGCCAGGTGCGGAGCCGGCACCCCGGCGCCCGCCACGAAGGTGCGCCTCGCGCCGATCTCGCCCGCGGCGCGGATGCCGGAAAGGGCATGGTGCGTGAAGACCACGGCACCGTCGAAGCCGCCGTCGCGCACGAGCAGGTTGCTGCCGAGCCCGACGAAGAGCACCGGCTCGTCCGCCGGCCGCGTCGCGAGGAAGGACTGCAGGTCGGCCACGTCCGCCGGCTGGTAGAAGACCTTGGCGATCCCGCCCGCGCGCCAGCTCACGTGGCGCTCCATCGGCTCCGCCTCGCGCAGCACGCCGCGCAGGGGCTGGGGGCCGCCCACGAGCCTGCCCTGCCCGAGCGCCGCCTGGCCGAGGGGCTGGAGGGGCGAGGCGATCATGCCGCCGCCCTCCGGGACTGCGCGAGATCGGGCGCGAGGCCGGCGATGGAGCCCGCGCCCATCGTCACGACCACGTCGCCGTCCCGCACGACCGCGCGCACGGCCGCCGCCATCTGCGCCGCGCTGTCGACGAAGACGGGGTCGATCTTGCCCGCGACCCGCAGCGCGCGGGCGAGCGTGCGGCCGTCGGCGGCCACGATGGGCGCCTCGCCCGCGGGATAGACGTCGGCCAGCACGAGCGCGTCGGCCGTCGAGAGCACCCGCACGAAATCCTCGAAGAGGTCGCGCGTGCGCGTGAAGCGGTGCGGCTGGAAGGCGAGCACGAGGCGGCGGCCGGGAAACGCGCCGCGCGCCGCCGCCAGCGTCGCCGCCATCTCCGCGGGATGGTGGCCGTAGTCGTCCACGAGGGCGAACGACCCGCCGGAATCCAGCGCCACCTCGCCGTAGCGCTGGAAGCGCCGCCCGACGCCCGTGAACTGCGCGAGCGCCCGTGCGATGGCCGCGTCCGGCGCGCCGACCTCGCGGCCGACCGCGATGGCGGCGAGCGCGTTGAGGACGTTGTGCTCGCCCGGCAGGTTGAGCGTGACCTCGAGGGGCGACCCGCCGTTCACCGCCGTGAAGCGCATGCGCCCGTCGTCCCAGCGCACGTCCCGCGCCCGCAGGTCCGCGTCGGCCGAGCGGATGCCGTAGGTGATCAGGGGTCGGGAGATGTCCTTCAGGATCGCGCGGACGTTCTCGTCGTCGCGGCACACGACGGCGAGACCGTAGAACGGCAGGTGCCCCAGGAATTCCGCGAAGGCCCCCTTCAGGCGCTCGAAATCCTGGCCGTAGGTTTCCATGTGGTCGGCATCGATGTTGGTGACGACCGAGATCACGGGCTGCAGGTAGAGGAACGAGGCGTCGGACTCGTCCGCCTCCGCCACCAGCAGCTCGCCCTTGCCCAGGCGCGCGTTGGTGCCGATGGAATTGAGTCGCCCGCCGATCACGACGGTCGGGTCGAGACCCGCCTCGACGAGGATGGCCGCCACGAGCGAGGTCGTGGTCGTCTTGCCGTGGGTGCCGGCCACCGCGATGCCCTGCTTGAACCGCATGAGCTCGGCCAGCATCATCGCGCGGGGCACGACCGGAACCCGGGCCTCGCGCGCGGCGACCACTTCCGGATTGTCCGGCTTCACGGCGGAGGAGACCACGACGGCGTCCGCCCCGGCGATGCGGCTCGCGTCGTGCCCGATCTCCACGCGGATGCCGCGCTCGCGCAGGCGCCGCACGATGGGGCTCTCGGCGATGTCGGAGCCGCTCACGCGGTAGCCCAGGCTCGAGAGCACCTCGGCGATGCCGGACATGCCGGAGCCGCCGATGCCGACGAAGTGGATGTGGTTGATCTTGTGCTTCACGCCAGGGACTCGCAAAGATCCGCGCAACGGGCGGTGGCGTCCGGGCGACCCAGGGCCCGGGCCTTCGCGGCCATCGCGACCAGCTTCTCGCGCGTGAGCGAAGCCAGGAGCGAGGCGAGGCTCTCCGGCGTGGTCTCGAGCTGCGCGAGGCGGATGCCGGCCCCGTGGCGCTCGAGGAACTTCGCGTTGCCCGCCTGCTCGTCCGCCACGAACCAGGGCAGGGGGAAGAGGATGGCGGGCACGCCGGCGGCCGCGATCTCCGCCACCGTGATGGCCCCGGCGCGGCACACGAAGACGTCGCACCACGCGTAGCGCGCGGCCATGTCGTCGATGAAGGCGACGGTTTGCGCGCGCACGCCGGCCTTCGCATAGGCGGCATCCAGCGCCGCGATGTTGCGATCGCCCGCCTGGTGCACGACCTCGGGTCGCGCCGCCTCCGGCATCGCGGCGAGCGCGGCGACGATGAGGTCGTTCAGGGTCTGGGCGCCGAGGCTGCCGCCGACGACGAGCAGGCGAAGCGGCCCGGTGCGGCCCGCGTAGCGCGCCTGCGGCGCCGCCACCTGCGCGATCGCCTCGCGCACCGGGGTGCCCAGCCATTCGACGCGCTTCGGCCTCGGGAGGCGATCGCCGATCGCGTGCCCCGTGCGGGCCTCGAAAGCGCCTTCCATCCCGACGATCACGCGGTCGGCCACCAGGGCCAGGGCGCGGTTGGTGAGCCCCGCGGTGGCGCCCGGCTCGTGCACGACGAGCGGCTTGCCCCAGAGCACGGCCATCATCCCGCCGGGAAAGGCGACGTAGCCGCCCATCGAGAGCACGACGTCGGGACGGACGCGAAAGAGGATGCGCGTCGCCTGCCAGAAAGCGACGAGCAGCCGCACCGGCAGCAGCAGCCACGCGAGCTTGCCCTTGCCGCGCACGCCGGACATCGCGACCGCGTGCATCGGGAATCCGGCCTCGGCGACGAGCTTGTTCTCCATGCCCGCCGGCGTGCCCATCCAGGCGACCTTCCAGCCGCGCCCCGCCATTTCCTTCGCGATCGCGATGCCGGGGAAGATGTGACCGCCCGTGCCGGCCGCCATGACGAGCAGGGTGCGGCTCACAGCGAGCCTCCCTTCATCAGGTAGCGGTTCTCGAAGTCGATGCGCAGCAGGATCGCGACGGCCACGCAGTTCATCACGATGCCGGTGCCGCCGAAGGACAGGAACGGCAGCGTGAGGCCCTTGGTGGGCAGCAGCCCCATGTTCACGCCCATGTTGATGAAGGCCTGGGCGGAGATCCAGATGCCGATGCCCTGCGCGACGAGCGCGGCGTAGTAGCGCTCCAGGCTCGTGGCCTGGCGGCCCACGGCGAAGGCGCGCACGACGAGGAAGAGGAACAGGGTGATCACGGCGGCCACGCCGACGAAGCCCAGCTCCTCGGCGATCACGGCCATGAGGAAGTCCGTGTGCGCCTCGGGCAGGTAGAAGAGCTTCTCGACGGAAGCGCCCAGGCCGACGCCCAGCCATTCCCCGCGCCCGAAGGCGATGAGCGAATGCGAGAGCTGGTAGCCCTTGCCGTAGGCGTCGGCCCACGGGTCCATGAAGCCCAGGATGCGCTGCAGGCGGTAGGGCGAGGAGACGATGAGCACCACGAACGCCCCGGCCAGCAGGATGGCGAGGCCCACGAAGAGGCGCCAGTTGAGCCCGCCCAGGAAGAGGATGCCCATCGCGATGGTCGTCACGACCACGAGCGCGCCGAAGTCGGGCTCGCGAAGCAGCAGTCCCGCCACCATGAACATCACCGCGAACATCGGCAGGAAGCCCTTGCGGAAATCGTGCATGAAGGCGGCCTTGCGCACGGTGTAATCCGCGGCGTAGAGCACGACCAGGAGCTTCATCACCTCGGACGGCTGGAAGGTCGCGGGCCCCAGCGGGATCCAGCGGCGCGCCCCGTTCACCTCGCGGCCGAGGCCCGGAATGAGCACCAGCACGAGCAGTCCCACGCCCGCCATGAAGAGGAAGGGCGAGGCGCGCTGCCACACCTGCACGGGCACCTTGAAGGCGAGGAAGGCCGCCGCGACGCCGAGCGCGAGGTAGATGCCGTGGCGCGACAGGAAATAGTGCGAGCGGAATCCCGTGAAGCGCTCCGCCTCGGCCATCGTGATCGAGGCCGAATACACCATCACCAGGCCGAACGCCGCCAGCAGCAAGGCGCTCCAGAGCAGGCCCATGTCGAGGGCCGTGTCGCGGCGGGCGGGGTTGTAGAGCATCAGCCCTCCGCGCGCCGGGCCAGGGCCCGGGCGGCGGCGGCGAAGACGCGGCCGCGCTCGGCGTAGTTGGCGAACATGTCGAGGCTCGCGCAGGCCGGCGAGAGCAGCACCGCGTCGCCGGCCACCGCGAGCGCGAAGGCGGCCTCGACCGCGGCGTCCATCGTCTCGGCGCGCACGACCGGCACGCCGGCCCCGGCGAGCGCGTGCGCGAGAATCGGCGCGTCGCGGCCGATGAGCACGACGGCCCGGGCCTTCGCCTTCACGGCGGGCACGAGCGGCGCGAAGTCCTGCCCCTTGCCGTCGCCGCCGGCGATGAGCACGGCCGGCGTCCCGAGCCCCTCCAGCGCGGCCACCGTGGCGCCCACGTTCGTGCCCTTGGAATCGTCGAGGAAGACGACGCCCCCCGATTCGGCCACGCGCTCGACGCGGTGCGGCAGGCCGCGGAATTCGCGGATCGCGCGGGCGAGGGGCTCGCGCGGCATTCCCGCGCAGCGGCACAGCGCGTGCGCGGCCAGCGCGTTGGCGGCGTTGTGCAGGCCCGGCAGGGGCAGCTCGTCGAGGGAGGCGATCGGCTCGCGCCCCTCGACGAGTTGCCCCTGCGCGAGGCCCCAGTCGCGCTCGCCGCGCGGCTCGTCGAGGCCGAAGGTCACGGTGTCGCCGCCGGCCATGCCCCGGCTCCACGCGTCGTCGCGGTTCAGTACCCGCGTGCCGCAGTGACGGAAGATGCGGGCCTTGGCGGCGGCGTAGTTCGGCATCGAGCCATAGCGGTCGAGGTGATCCTGCGTGAGGTTCAGCATCGTCCCGGACGCGAGCGACAGGCTCGCGGTCGTCTCGAGCTGGTAGCTCGAGAGCTCGATCACGTAGCACTCGGGGTGGCCCTGCGTCTCGGCCTCGAGCAGGGCTTCGAGCACGGGCCGGCCGATGTTGCCGGCCACGACGGTGCGCCGCCCCGCCGCGCGCGCCATCGCGCCCGCGAGGGCCGTCACCGTGCTCTTGCCGTTCGTGCCCGTCACGCCGATCACCGTGGCGCCGGGCGCCTGGCGGGCCACTTCGCGCCCGAAGATCTCGATGTCGCCGACGATCTCGATGGCGCGGGCCGCGGCTTCGCGCAGGATCGGCTCGCCGAGCGCAACGCCCGGACTCGCAGCGATCGCGTCCACGCCTTCCAGGCTCTGCGCTCGGAAGGGGCCGAGGTCGGCCTCGAGGCCGGGGACGGCCTCGCGCGCCGCCGCCAGGCCGGGCGGCGCGGCGCGCGTGTCGGCGGCGCTGAGGCGCGCGCCCTTCGACGCGAGGTAGCGGATGCACGAGACGCCCGTGTCGCCGAGCCCCAGGATGAGAACGTGCCTGCCGTGCCAGTCGCCATCTCGCCCTCCCGTCGTGTCGGTCGCGTGTCCCATCGATCGCCCTAGCGCAGCTTCAGCGTCGAGAGCCCGAAGAGAACGAGCATCATCGTGATGATCCAGAAGCGCACGACGACCTGGTTCTCCTTCCAGCCCTTCAATTCGTAGTGGTGGTGCAGCGGCGCCATGCGGAAGACGCGCTTGCCGGTGAGCTTGAAGCTCGCCACCTGGATCACCACGGAGAGCGTCTCGACCACGAACACCCCGCCCATGATGAAGAGCACGATCTCCTGGCGGACCACGATCGCCACCACGCCGAGCGCGGCGCCCAGCGCGAGCGCGCCCACGTCGCCCATGAAGACCTCGGCCGGGTACGCGTTGAACCAGAGGAACGCGAGCCCGGCACCGGCGATGGCGGCGCAGAAGACGGCCAGCTCCCCGGCGCCCGAGATGAACGGGAAGCCCAGGTACTTCGAGAACACCGCGTTGCCGGTCACGTAGGCGAAGACCGCGAGGGCCGCGGCGATCATCACCGTGGGCATGATCGCGAGGCCGTCCAGGCCGTCGGTGAGGTTCACCGCGTTCGAGGTGCCCACGACGACGAAATAGCCCAGGATCACGAAGCCGAGCGTGCCGAGCGGGATGGCCACGGTCTTGAAGAAGGGAACCAGCAGCTCCGTCTGCGCCGGCAGCTTCGCGCTCCACGCGAGCGCGGAGACCGCGATGGCCGCGATCACGGATTGCCAGAAGAACTTGGCGCGCGCCGAAAGGCCCTTGGGGTTGCGGTGCACGACCTTGCGCCAGTCGTCGATCCAGCCCACCGCGCCGAAGCCGAGCGTCGTCGCGAGGCAGATCCACACGTAGCGGTTCTCGAGGTCCGCCCACAGGAGCGTGGTCACCGCGACCGAGACGAGGATCAGCGCGCCGCCCATCGTCGGCGTGCCGGACTTCACCAGGTGCGTCTGGGGACCGTCGTCGCGCACGGACTGGCCGATCTTGTAGGCCGTGAGCTTGCGGATCATGGCCGGGCCCACCAGGAACGAGATGAGGAGCGCCGTCATCGCCGCGAGCACCGTGCGCAGCGTGATGTAGCCGAAGACGTTGAAGGCCCGGACGTCTCCCGAGAGCCATTGGGCCAGTTCAAGCAGCATGTCCGCTCCCGCCGGGCGCGAGCGCATCCGCGACCCGCTCCATGCGCATCGCGCGCGATCCCTTCACCAGAACCGTCGCGCCCGCGAGCGATTCCGCCCGCGCCGCGGCGATCACCGCTTCGATGCCTTCCAGGTGGCGTGCGCCGTCGCCGAACGCCTTTACGGCATGGCGGCTGAGGGGTCCCGTGGCGAGGAGGGCCTCGACGCCCGATTCCTTCGCGAAGGCTCCCACCTCGGCATGCAGCTGCGGGGCCGCATCGCCCAGCTCGCCCATGTCGCCCATCACCAGGACGCGGCGGCCGGCCTGGGCGGCGAGCACTCGGATGGCTGCCTTCATCGAATCGGGATTGGCGTTGTACGTGTCGTCGATCACGAGGGACCCGCCCTCGGCGTGGCGCCGCTCGAGGCGCCCCGGCGTGCCGGCGTAGGCGGCGAGGCCCGCCTGGATGGCGCCCGGCGGCACCTCGAGCGCGAACGCGGCCGCGCAGGCGGCGATGGCATTCATCGCGTTGTGCTCGCCCGGCACGCGCAGCGTCACCGCGAAGGCATCGCCGGGCGTGACGAGGCGCAACTGCCCGTCCCCGAGCCGGCCGCGCACGTCGGCAGCGTCCGAGAAGCCGAAGGTCACGATGCGGCGCCCGGCATTGAGGGCCTTCCAGGTGCCCGCGAAAGCGTCGTCCTCGTTCACGAGCGCGACGCCGCCGGGGCGCAACCCGGCGTAGATCTCGCCCTTGGCCCGCGCGATCGCCTCGACGGTGCCGAGCAGGCCCACGTGCGCGCGCTGCGCGTTGTTCACGAGCGCGACGCCGGGCGCGGCCAGCCGCGTGAGGTAATCGATCTCGCCGGCGTGGTTCATGCCCATCTCGAAGACGCCGTAGCGATGCCGCTCGCGAAGGCGCAGCAGCATGAGCGGCAGCCCGATGTCGTTGTTGAGGTTGCCCTCGGTCGCGAGAACCGCGTCGCGTCCGCCGCAATGGGCCGCGAGGATCGACGCCAGCATCTCCTTCACGGTCGTCTTGCCGTTGCTGCCCGTGAGGGCGAGCACCGGCAGCGCGAACCGCTGGCGCCAGGCGGCCGCGAGGCGCCCCAGGCCCCGGCGCGTGTCCGTCACGATCACCTGCGGCACCTCGCCGGCCGCGCCGACGCGCCGCGAGACGAGGGCGGCGACGGCGCCGCGCCCGATCGCCTGCGCGACGAAGTCATGCCCGTCGTGGTTCTCGCCCACGAGCGCGACGAACAGCTCGCCCGGATTCAGCGCGCGGCTGTCGGTGGTGACGCCGCTGAAGGCGACGCGCCCGCCCTCGGCCACGCCGCCGGCCGCCCGGGCCGCCTCGTGCAGGTCCATCATGTCCGCCGCGCCCATGGGCTCGCGTCCGTTCATCGCGGGGACGCCTCCAGCGCGGCGAGGGCGACTTCGCGGTCGCTGAAGGGATGGCGCACGCCCGCGATCTCCTGGTACGTCTCGTGGCCCTTGCCCGCGACGAGCACGATGTCCCCGGGACGCGCCTGGTGCACGGCGGTGAAGATCGCGACCTGGCGGTCGAGGATCGCCTCGACCCCGGGACCCGCGCCCGCGAGCACCTGGTCCACGATGGCGCGCGGGTCCTCGCCCCGGGGGTTGTCGCTCGTCACGATGACGTGGTCCGCGAGGCGCGCGGCCGCCTCGCCCATGATCGGCCGCTTGCCCGGATCGCGATCGCCCCCGCAACCGAAGACGCAGGAGAGTCGATGCCCGGCCGCGACGGCCGGCCGCAGCGCCTCGATCGCCTTCTCGAGGGCGTCCGGCGTGTGCGCGTAGTCGACGACCACGAGCGGGCCACGCCCCGCGCCGACGCGTTCGAGCCGCCCGGGCACCGGCGTGAGTCTCGCGACGGCCGCGAGCGCCTCGCCGAAGCCCACGCCGCTCGCCACGAGCACCCCGATCACCGCGAGCAGGTTGGCGGCGTTGAAGGTGCCCAGCACGGGGGCGACGACCTCGCCCTCGCCCCACGGGCTCGTGACGGGGAACCGGAGCCCGGCGTCGCTCTGGACGATGCGGCCGGCGCGCAGCTCGCCGTGCGCGAGCCCGTAGCCCGTGACGGCGACCGGCGTGCCGCGAAGCCGCGCCGAGAAGGCCCGGCCGGTCGCGTCGTCCTCGTTCACCACGGCGTGCTCGAGGCCCCTCGATTCGAAGAGCCGGTACTTGGCCGCGGCGTACGCTTCCATCGTGCCGTGGTAGTCGAGGTGGTCGCGCGTGAGGTTGGTGAAGACGCCCACGTCGAACTTCACGCCGGCGGTGCGCCCCTGGTCGAGGCCGTGGCTCGAGACTTCCATCGCCACCGCGCGGGCGCCCCGGCGCAGGTAGTCGGCCATCTCCTTCTGCAGCACGACCGCGTCGGGCGTGGTGTTGCGCGCCTCGGCGCGCTCGCCCACCAGGCCGTTGCCGAGCGTGCCGATGACGGCGGCGCGCCGGCCGAGCCCGTCGAGCGCCTGCGCGACCCACTGGCTCACCGAGGTCTTGCCGTTCGTGCCGGTGACGCCGACCATCCAGAGCTTCGCGCTCGGGTCGCCATGCACGCAGCCGGCGATCTCGCTGGCGCGTTCGCGAAGGCCGTCGATCGCCAGTTGCGGCACGTCCCAGCGCTCGTCCCACCGGAAGCCGGCCCGTTCCCAGATGACGGCGGCGGCGCCGCGGGTCACGGCGTCGGCGATGAAGTCGCGACCGTCGCGCGCGCTGCCCGGGTACGCGAGGAACACCGAGCCGCGCTTCACCTGGCGCGAGTCGGTGGTGAGGTCCGCGAGCGGGACGCCCAGCTGCGCGAGGCGGTCCTCGAGGCCGGCGACGGGCGGGCGCGCGGCGGGGCTCATCGCGATCACCCTTCGCTCCCCGGCGCCGCGACGCGCGCTTCGGTCGCCGGCCGCGCGGGGATCCTGGCCTCGTGCGCGGGCTGCGCATCCGGAGGCACCGACATCATGCGCAGGGCCGCGCCCATCACGGAGGAGAACACCGGCGCCGCGACGTCGCCGCCGTAGTGCTTGCCGGCGCCGGGCTCGTCGATCATCACCGCGACGATGTAGCGCGGCTCCGACACGGGACCGAAGCCCGAGAAGGACGACACGTACTTCTTGTCCGCGTAGCCGCCGTCCTCCGGCTTGTGGGCCGTGCCCGTCTTGCCGGCGATGCGGTAACCCGGAACGGCGGCGCGCGGCGCCGTGCCGCCGGGGCCCACCGCCATCTCCATCATGCGGGCGACCTCGCGGGCCGTCTCCTTCGAGACGAGCGGCTTGCCGATGGGCATCGCGTCGCGCCGGACGAGCGAGAGCGGCAGCAGGTGGCCCTCGCCGGTGAAGATCGTGTAGGCGCGGGCGAGCTGCAGGAGCGAGACCGAGATGCCGTGGCCGTAGGCCATCGTCGCCTGCTCGATGGGCTTCCAGGCGGTGCCGGGGCGCAGGAGCCCCTTGGCCTCGCCGGGGAACCCGGTCTGCGGCACCGCGCCGAAGCCGAGCTCGCGGTAGAACCGGTCGACGCGGGTGGCGGGCATCTGCAGCTGGATGCGCGCCGTGCCCACGTTCGAGGATTTCTGGATGACCTGCGCCACCGAGAGGGCGCCGTGGGGGTGGGCGTCGTTGATCGACCAGCCGCCGATCACGAGCGGCCCGGCGGACTGCACGATCGTGTCGGGCTTCACGATCCCGTCCTCGAGCGCGGCGGCGATGGTGAAGGGCTTCATCGTGGAGCCCGGCTCGAAGATGTCGGTGACGGAGCGGTTGCGCGTCTGCCGGCCGGTGACGTTGGCGCGGTTGTTCGGGTTGTAGTCGGGCTGGTTCACGAGCGCGAGCACCTCGCCCGTGCGCGCGTCGAGCATGACGAGCGAGCCGCCCTTCGCCTTGTTCTGCTCGACCGCGGCCTTGAGCTCCCGGTGCGCGAGGAACTGCAGGCGCTGGTCGATCGAAAGCACGAGCGCCTTGCCGTCGCGCGGCACCTTGAGGCTCTCGACGTCCTCGACGATGCGGCCCTTCCTGTCCTTGATCACCTTGCGGCTGCCCGGCACGCCCGCGAGCCATTGCTGCTGGGCGAGCTCGATGCCCTCCTGGCCGCTGTCGTCGATTCCCGTGAAGCCCACCACGTGCGCCATCACCTCGCCCGCGGGGTAGAAGCGGCGGTACTCGCGCTGCTGGAAGACCCCGGGAACCCCCAGCGCCACCACTTTCGCCGCCTGCTCGGGCGATATCTGGCGCTTCAGCCAGGCGAACTGGCGATCCTTGTGGGCAACTTTCTGGCGGATCTCCGCGGGCGTCATGCCGAGGGCCTTCGCCAGGGCGCGCAACTGCGCCTCGGCCGGCTCGAACTCGTCCGGCGTCACCCAGATGGACTCGACGGGCGTGGAAATCGCGAGGGGCTGGCCGTGGCGATCCTTCACCGGCCCGCGCGAGGCGGGCATGTCGACGATGCGGCCGTAGCGGGCCTCGCCCTTGGCCTGCAGGAAGCTGTGGTCGAGCCCCTGGAGCCAGAACGCCCGGCCGGCGAGCACGACGAAGCCCAGGCCCGCGAGCCCGAGCACGAATCGCGAGCGCCAGCCTTCGAGACGCAGGCGAAGTTCGGGCGTGCGCTTCTCGAACCTCATTTGCCCGGCTCCGGGGTCGCGGCGGGACCGACGATGACGCGCGTGGAGGCCGGGTCCGGCAAGCGCATGCCGAGGGATTTCGAGGCGAGCGCCTCGACGCGCTTGTGGGTGGCCCACGTGCCCTGCTCGAGCTGCAGCTGCGTCCACTCCTCGTCGAGCTTCTTGGCGGCGCCCTGCGCCTGCTCCAGGTCGATGAAGAGCTTGCGCGCGCGGTGCTGCGAGGTGATCACCGCGAGCGCGCAGGCGACGAGCACGACGAGCAGGAGCGCGTTGAGGCGGGCCATGGTCCGGGGCTCAGGCGGCGGTGCGTTCCGCGACGCGCAGCGTGGCGCTGCGGGCACGGGGGTTGGCGGCGACCTCGGCATCCGAGGGGCGGATGGCGCGGCCGACGAGGTGAAGGCGCGGCTCGGGCAGCTCCGAAGCGCGCACCGGCAGGCCCTTCGGCAGGCGGTCGGGGGTCGACTGGTCGCGAAGGAAGTGCTTCACGATCCGGTCCTCGAGCGAATGGAAGCTGATCACGGCGAGACGCCCGCCGGGCTCGAGGAGGTCGACCGCCCGCGGAAGGGTCACCTCGAGCTCCGCAAGCTCTTGATTGACGTGAATCCGAAGAGCCTGAAAGGTCCGGGTCGCCGGGTGCTTGCCCGGCTCGCGCGTGCGAACCGCGACACCCACGACCTCGGCAAGTTGCCGGGTGGTCCGGAAAGGCTCGCGGCCCCTTGCCGCAGCAATCGCTCCTGCAACCTGTTTAGCAAACCGTTCTTCCCCATAGGTCGAGATCACCTCCCTGAGTTCTTCTTCTGTGGCCCGGTTCACCCAGTCCGCCGCGCTTTCCCCCCGGGTCGGGTCCATGCGCATGTCGAGCGGTCCATCGCTTGCGAAGCTGAAGCCGCGCCCCGGCTCGTCGAGCTGGGGCGAAGAAACGCCGAGGTCCAGGAGGACCCCGGCGAGACGGGTGACGCCGCGGGAGGCGAGCTCGCGCGTCATCGTGGAAAAGCGCGCATGGATCAGCTCAAGACGTCGATCCGCTCCCGCGTGATGCGCAATCGCCGCGGGGTCCTGATCAAAAGCGAAAAGTCTTCCGCGAACACCGAGCCGGGCGAGGATGGCCGCGCTGTGCCCGCCGCGGCCAAAGGTGCCATCGACGTACATTCCGTCGGGACGGACTCGGAGGGCGTGGACGGCTTCTTCGAGGAGTACCGGGACATGGACGACCTCACTCACGGTGGGAAAGACGGTGGCCGCCCGGGGAACCGAGGGGCCGCTGCGTGCATTGCGGAGGCTCGGACCCCGGATCACCGGGCGCCTCACAGCGAGAAGTTCTCCATCCCGGGGGGCAACACGGGGTTGCCGCCGGCGGTGAGCCGGTCGAGCTGCTGCTGCCAGCGCTCGAGGTCCCAGATTTCGTAGTAGCTGCCCTGCCCGATGAACATCACGCGCTTGTCGATGCCGGCGAAGGCGCGAAGCTCGGGCGAGACGAGCAGCCGTCCGGCTCCGTCGAGCGAGAGCTCCTCGGCGAAGCCGACGAGCAGTCGCTTCCAGGGGCTGGAGGCGGGATTGAGGCTGGGGAACGCCATGATCTGGGCGCGCACCGGCTCCCAGGCCGGCGCGGGATACACGAGAAGGCACTTGTCGGGGTGGGCCGTGAGGACGACCGGAACCGTCCCGCCCTGCGTCAGGGGATCGCGCACGCGCGTCGGCACCGCCAGGCGGCCCTTCGCGTCGAGATTGATCTGTGAGGCCCCCTGGAACACCCGACTCCCCCTTTTGGGGACAAACCGTTCGGCTGGCAAAGCCAGCCCATTCGGTTTTCCCAATTTTTCCCACTTCTGCACACTCTAGAGATCGGACCGAGGGGCGTCAAGGGGTGAATCGGAGATTTTTTGTTGTGCGACAGGGACTTAGCTGCAGATCAGGTATCGTTTTTCGGATTTCCGATGATCAATATAATCAATAAGATACGATACCTACTGAAAGTCGTTTCACAGCGTTAGTGACTCCTCGCCTCGGCGGGGGTGAAAATGGTCCGCAGGGAGATATCCACATGACGCACTGCAACATCGGCGCTGCGCTCGCGGTCGCTGCCATCCTGTTCGCCGTGCCGCGTGCAGCACCGGCCGAGACGCGGTCATCGAGCCCCGACCCGGCTCATGCCCTCGAAGGCGCCGCGCTGGTGAAGGCGCTTCGCGCGGGCGGCTTCACGCTCTATTTCCGCCATACCGCGACGGACTTCGCCCAGAACGACGCGGCGATGAAGGGCTACGACGAGTGCGCGCTGCAACGCAACCTGTCGGAGGAAGGCCGGCGCCAGGCGCGCGCCGTCGGCGAATGGGTGCGACGTTTGTCGCTTCCCGTGGGCGAGGTCATCGCGAGCCCCTTCTGCCGGACGATGGAAACGGGCCGGCTGATGTTCGGGCGGGCCGAGCCCTCGACCGTGGTCCGCGGCTACGAGGGAACTTCATCCGCCAACGCGGACTACACGAAGCTCGTGGCGCTGCTCGCCTCGCCGCCGGCGAAGGTCGGCACGCTGCGCATGATCACCACGCACGGCAATCCCTTCCGCGCCATCGCCGGTCCGCCGCATCTCCAGGAGGGCGAGGCGGCGGTGCTGAAGCCCCTGGGACAGTCGTTCGCGGTGGTCGCGCGCATCAAGGTGGGCGACTGGGAAGGGCTCGCGGCGGCCGATTCGAAGTAGACGCGGCGCGCCAACGAAAAAGGCCCGGCCGAAGCCGGGCCCCGCCGGGGAGGCGCTGGACAACTCAGGGACGCTGGGGCGAGCCCGTTCCGCCCGTCGAGGGCGACATCGGCACGATCTCAGGCACGCTTGGTCTTCTGGCCCGCGAGCGCGAGCTTCGCGTCGGGCGCGTTCTTCGCGGACGCCACCTTCACCGGCGCCGCATGCTTCGCGCCGGCGACCTGCACGCGCGTGGCGGCCTTCGTGTTCTTCGCGACTTGCGTTTTCGGCGCCCTGGCCTTGGCCGCCGCCATCTTCGTCGACGGCACCGCCTGTTGCTTCGCGACGACCGGGGCATCCTCGGCCGGCAGCGCCTTCGCCTGTTCGATGCCACCGTCGTCCTCGCGCACGAGGTCCGGAATGTAGAGGCCGTGGATCATGCGGGTGCGCTCGACGTAGCGGCGCAGTTCGCCCGCACCTTGCGCGGCCTTTTCCTCGATCGCCCGCGCGACGAACGGCGAAAGGTTGGCGGTCTTCACGGCGATGCGTTGCGGTTCCTGCGCGAATGCGCCGGTGGCCAGGGTCGCGAAAGCGGCGGCGGTGGCGAGCCGAAGGGCGAGGGATCGGGTGTTCATGCGCGATTCTCCGGAAGTTGGAATGGGCTCGGGATTCCATGCGCGAAACCCCGATGGATCGTCCCTATCAACATCCGTGCCACGCGAGGCAAGCAACTGATCCGCAAGGCGTTCGTCCTTCCGATTGCCGCGGCGGGACTTTCGGGGCGGCAGGAACGGTCAGCGCAGGCGCCCGATTCGTCGCCGCCCGGCGACGCACGAAGCGGCTCGACGGCCCGTTCGCACTCGCACGCGCCCAGAAAAACGGGTGACGCCGCCCGGCGACACCCGTCATCGGAGATGCGCGCGAGACTTCAGCGATGCCCGGGCTTCGGATCGCGACGCAGGCGCCTTTCCGCGCCGAGCGCGAGCCCCGGACCGGCGCCTTCCGCAAGGAGCGCTTCCCAGTCGGTGTGATCGCGCGGCGTGTTCGCCAGCGCGGCGAGCACCCAGCGGACATGCTCGACCTCGTCCTGCGCGAGGTGGCTCGCGAGATCGCGCACGCCGGAATCCTTCACCTGGCCCGCGGCACGCTCGAACATGTCGACGGCCCGCTGCTCGGCCTTGAGCGCGATCTCGAGCAGCGCCCGGGGCGAGGCGATGTGCAAAACCATGTCGCGCGGGCAGCAGTCGGCGTCGTGCGACTCGAGCCACGCGTACTGCCGGTAGTCGACCTCCGGCAGGGCGAGCCCGCGCGAGCGCGCCTCGAGGCGCTCGTAGTGATCCTGTTCCAGGACCGCGAGCTTGCCGCAGAGCGACGCGAGCTCGTCCTCGCCGCGCTCGCCGAAAGCGGCCTGCAGGTCCCTCAGGGTGCGCGCGGCCTCGAACTCCAGGGCGAGGGCATGCGCGATGAACTCCTCCAGCGTGCAGTCGGGTCCGATCTTCATGGCGCGCGGGCCTCTTTCCAAGGTCGTCGGGAGGCGCAGTTTGCCCCCGCCTTTCGGGCCCTGACAAACGGAATTTTCTGCATTCCACAGAGCGAAACAATGTCCCCTCGTCGAGCAGGGGAATGCCGTTTCGCGACACGCGCGATCGGTGCGGAAAAAGGGAAATGTGAAGCGGGCCGATAAGCGGGATTCTGTTACGGCCTCGCGGCTATGACGGTCATCCCTCTGGGCATGCCGTTGCCGGCATGCTCAAGCCACCTACCCGCAGGCTCGACGGGCCGCGTCATCGCCTGCCTATTTGGTGTTGCTCCGCGTAGAGATTGCCCGTTTCACCCCCTGACCAACTTGCGCCCGGCAGGACTCGTCTCTGTTGCTCTGATCCTCGCCTCACGGCGGACGGGAGTTACCCGCTACGCTGCCCTGTGGAGTCCCGACTTTCCTCTGCGCAACCGAAGTGGCGCAGCGACCGTCTGGCCCGCTTCACCCGTCCATTCTACGGGGATCGGGCCGGCGGCCCCGCCTTATCGCTTCGGCTGGAAGTGCCGCTCGTCTTCGTAGAAGGACTCGAGCGCGGTGTCCGGGTGCCAACCCGGCACGCCCAGCACCGGCAGGGGCGCCATCGCCCGGGGCGAGGCGAAGCGCGCCCGGCTCGCGAAGTGCGACGCCAGGAGCGCGTCGGCCTGCGCGACGCGCGCCTCGAGGGGCAGCATCGCGAACAAGTCGTTCACCGGCACGAACACGGTCTTCGCCACGATGCCGATGAAGGGATCGAGCGCCTTCTCCGAGAGCGCGTGGCCGAAGGGGATGAAGCTCACCTTCGCATGCAACTCCTCGCGCCGGCGCCAGAACAATTCCTTCCACTCGTGATCGACCAGCAGCCGCAGGAGCGCGGGCGAACTCGAAGCCACGACCACGCCTCCTTCGTCGAAAAGCGACAGCGCGTCGCGCTCGGGACCGCGCCGCCGCGACTCGCCCTCGCCGCCTTCGGCCAGGATCGCCGCGTGCTGCGCGTTGATCGCCGCCTTGGCCTTCGGGAAGGCCATCCACGCGAGCGCGTTGAAGAGGTCGTGCCAATTCGCCGGCCGCGTCTCGATCTCGCCGGTGAGAGCGATGTGCCTCTCGTAGTACGGCATGCCCGCGTCGCCCTGTCCGCGCGGCTCGACGAACCGGATGGGCAGTCCGTTCGACGTGACGACATCTCGGGCGAGTGCCGTCAGGTCCTCGTGCGATGGCCAGCGTGAAGGATCCAGGCGCGCGATCAGGGGGTGCAGGGGCGCGAGCATCGGCCCGCGAAGGCGTTCCTGCGCGGCCGCCCAGTGCATCGTGACGGCAGCCGGCCTCAGCCCGCGAAGCGCCAGGCGAGCCGCTCGCCCGCGCGCAGCGGCACCACCGATTCGGCGCCGAGGGGATACGACGCCGGCACTTCCCAGGGCGATTTCTCGATCGTGACCGTGCCGCGGTTCTCCGGGAGGCCGTAGAACGCCGCGCCGAAGCGGCTCGAGAACGCCTCGAGCCTCGCCATCGCGCCCGCGCGCTCGAACACCTCGCAGTAAAGTTCCATCGCCGCGTGCGCCGTGTACAGGCCCGCCGAGCCGCAGCACGATTCCTTGGCGGCTTGCGAGTGCGGCGCCGTGTCCGTGCCCAGGAAGAACTTCGGGCTGCCCGACACCGCCGCCTGCACCAGCGCCAAGCGGTGCGCCTCGCGCTTGAGGACCGGCAGGCAATAGTGATGCGGCCGGATGCCGCCCGCGAAGATCGCGTTGCGGTTGAGCAGCAGGTGGTGCGCGGTGATGGTCGCCGCCACGTTCGCGGGCGCCTCGGCCACGAACCGCGCCGCCTGGCTCGTCGTGATGTGCTCGAGCACGACGCGAAGCCGCGCGTGCCGCTTCACCAGCGGCGCGAGCACGGTCTCGATGAACACCGCCTCGCGATCGAAGATGTCCACCGACGGGTCCGTCACCTCCCCATGCACCAGCAGGGGGATTCCCGCGTCGGCCATCGCGGCGAACACGGCGTCGCACTTCGCGATGTCCGTCACGCCGGAATCGGAGTTCGTGGTCGCGCCCGCCGGGTAGTACTTCACCGCCTTCACGTATCCCGAGGCCTTCGCCTTCGCGATCTCGTCGGGCGAGGTCCTGTCCGTGAGGTACAGCGTCATCAACGGCTCGAACGCCGATCCCGCGGGCAGGGCGGCGAGGATCCGGTCGCGATAGGCGCCCGCCTGTTCCACGGTCACGACCGGCGGCTTGAGGTTCGGCATGACGATTGCGCGGCCGAACTGGGCGGCGGTCGCGCCGACGACGCTGCGCATCGCATCGCCATCGCGGAAGTGGACGTGCCAGTCGTCGGGACGGATGAGGGTGATCGTGTCGGCCATGGTGGTCGAATTATAGCGGTCGTGACGTTGGCGGCTGGCGATGGCCGTGAAGGGATGCTGGCGGGTGCGGAGGAGGGAGGCTGGCGGTTCCGGTCGGTGAAACCTGGGCGCTGCACCCGTGGCTGCTTCTGGCGGGTGCCCGGTCTTTTCGGGCCAGTCAACACACGACAGGCCCGAAAAGACCACCCGCAACAGGGGTGGGCACGGCTTCGCCTTTCCCCCACCCCAAGGATCGCAGCCGCAGCGCCAAGGTTTCACCGACCGGAACCGCCAGCCTCCCCGGAGCGCCGTGCCTGTGCGGGCAGGTGGTGTGCATTCATCGACGCTCGTGGAACGCGCTCGATGAGCGAACGCTTGGGTAAACGACCGGGCGCCTCCCCGACTGCGCGGGCCAAGATCCGGGGGACGCGAGACACCGCTATCGGGCAACGATCGCAAAAGGGTCGATGGTGGAAGCGCCACCGTTGCCCAAAGGGCGAGCGGGGGTAAGTGCTACCGGATCCTTGGCGCTGCGGCTGCGATCCTTGGGGTGGGAGTGAGGCGAAGCCGTGCCCGCCCCTGTTGCGGGTGGTTTTTTCGGGCCTGACGTGGGTTGTCTGGCCCGAAAAAACCGGGCACCCGCCAGAAGCAGCCACGGGTGCAGCGCCCAGGATCCGGTAGCACTTACCCCCGCTCGCCCTTCCCTTTCGCTTTCGCCTTCGCTTTCGAACTCGAATCACCGCCATCGCCCGCCTTGATCGCCAGCGCCGCCTGGTAGAGCTCGCTGCGGTTCACGCCGGTGATCTTCGACGCCAGCGCCGCCGCCTGCTTGACCGACAGTTCCTCGAGCAGCACGCCCAGCACCTTGCCGGCATCCATGGCCGGACCGGTCTCGACCGCACGCGCTTCGATGACGAGCACGAATTCGCCGCGCGATCGGTTCTCGTCGGCGCGCACCCAGTCGACCGCGACGGCGAGCGGCACGCGCGTGATCGTCTCGAAGCGCTTGGTCAGTTCGCGACACACGACGACGTCGCGATCGCCGAGGGCGGCATGCAGGTCGGCGAGCGTGTCCTCGATGCGATGGGGCGATTCGAAAAGGGCGATGGCCCAGGGCCCGGCGGCGAGGTCCGCGAGGCGACGCTTGCGATCGGCGCCCTTCGCGGGAAGAAAGCCGGCGAAGACGACCCCCTCGGCCGCGATGCCGCTCGCCGAAAGCGCGGTGGTGAGCGCGCTGGCACCGGGGACGGGAATGACCGGACAACCGGCCGCGCGGACGCGCTCGACGAGGTGCGAGCCGGGGTCGCTGACGGCGGGCGTGCCGGCATCGCTCACGAGCGCGACGGACTTGCCCTCTCCCAGCAGGCGCAGGATCGACTCGCTCGCGGCGCGCTCGTTGTGCTCGCGCACGGAGACGAGTTTCGCCCCGATGGCGAAGTGCGCGAGGAGCCCCTGCGTGACGCGCGTGTCCTCCGCGGCGACGACGTCGGCGCCCCGCAGGACCTCGAGCGCCCGCGCGGTGATGTCGCCGAGATTCCCGATGGGGGTGGCCACCACATATAATCCCGAGGGCAACGACGCCGCGCGGCCTTCCGCTGCCGGCGAACCGGAGTTGCTCTTGCCTTCCTCCTTCGCGCGCCTCACCGCCGTTCTCCTCGCCGCGCTTGTCGCGGCTGCCCCGGCATTCTCGGCCGACCCGCCCCGCGAGACAACTTCGCAGCCCGCCTTCGCGCCGTCGACCGTCGTGACGCCGATGCGCGACGCGCCCCCGGCGCCGCTCCCGCGCGCCGACCAGCCGGCCGCTCCCGGCGACAAGCCCGCGACGGCGGCGAAGGCACCCATCGCCGAAGGCCCGGCGCCGCACGTCGCGCTCATCCTGCCGACGGCCTCGCCCCAGCTGGGACGCGTGGCCGATTCCGGTGCGGCTCGGCTTCTTCGCGGCGGCGGAGGTGGCGGGCAAGAACGCCGTGCCCGTCCGCGTGTATTCGACGGCGGACGATGGCGCGGGCGCGATCGCCGCCTGCCAGAAGGCGCAACTCGACGGCGCGGTGCTCGTGGTCGCCGGCCTCACGCGCGACGGCGCGACGGGCCTCGCGCGCAGCGACTGCCCGCGCCAGCCGACGCTCGTGCTCAACCAGCCGCAGGATCCGGACCTGCCGGCGCGCATGTTCGCGATTTCCCTCGCGGCCGAGCAGGAAGCCCGCCAGGCGGCGCTCATGGCGGTGAACGACGGGTGGACGCAGGCCATCGTGATCGCCTCGCCTTCGCCGCTCGCCAGGCGCGTGCAGGAAGCCTTCGAGAAGGAATGGGGCCGGGCGGCCGGCGAGGTTCGCCGCGTCGCCTTCTCCGGGGTGCCGGACGACGCCCCCGCCATCAAGGAACGGATCGCCTCGCTCAAGGGCGACATGGTCTTCCTCGCCCTCGACGCGACCGCCACGCGCGCGGTGCGGCCGTACATTTCCGGATCGTTCCCGATCTATGCGACCTCGCTTTCCGTGGACCCGCGAGCCGAGCCGACTGTCAACGTGGACCTGGAGGGTGTGCGTTATGTGGACATGCCCTGGTTCGTCCAACCCGACCATCCCGCGGTGATGGTCTACCCCCAGCCCACCACGTCCATGGCGGTGGAGCAGGAACGGCTCTACGCCCTGGGCATCGATGCGTATCGTCTCGCCCTGCTGCTGCTCAAGCCCGATCCGAAAGGGCTGCGCCTCGACGGCGTCACGGGCCGCATCACGCTGGGCGCCGACCGCCACTTCTCCCGCACCCTCGTGCCCGCCGGCTTCGACGCCGGGCGCGCGGTCGCCACCGGCCCCGCGCCGTGACCGCGGCATCCCGCCCTTCCGCCCGGGACATCGGTCTCGCGGCGGAGGAGGCGGCCGCCCGCTTCCTGGAATCCCGCGGGCTCGCGATCCTCGCGCGCAACTACCGCACGCGCCTGGGCGAGATCGATCTCGTCGCGCGCGACGGCGCGACGCTCGTCTTCGTGGAGGTGCGCAAGCGCTCCTGGCGTGCCTTTGGCGGCGCGGCGGCGAGCGTCGATGCCCGCAAGCAATCCCGCCTCGTCGCCGCCGCCCGACACTATCTCGCGCGGCTCGGCGCGGAACCTGCGTGCCGCTTCGATGTCGTTACGTGGGACGGCCATCCGGGCCCGCCCGGCTGGATCCGCGGCGCCTTCGACCTCACCGGGCGCTAGAATGACGGCCACCGCCCGACACCCGACGAACAAGAACATGGATCTCACCGCACACGTCCGCGCCCATTTCGAGGACGCCATCGCGCTCAAGCGGCAGATGAGCGTCACGATGGCGCCCGCCCTCGCCCGTGCCGGCGAAGCCCTCGCGCTCGCCTTGCGCGAGGGCCGCAAGGCGCTCGCCTGCGGCAACGGCGGCTCGGCGGCCGATTGCCAGCACTTCGCGGCCGAGATGGTCGGGCGCTTCGAGCGGGAGCGGCCCAGCCTTCCCGCCATCGCCCTCACCGTCGATTCCTCGGCCCTCACGGCCATCGGCAACGACTACGGCTTCGACCACGTCTTCTCGCGCCAGGTGCTGGGCCTCGGCAGCCCCGGGGACATCCTCGTCGCCATCTCCACCTCGGGCAACTCGAAGAACGTCATCGAGGCCATGAAGGCCGCGAAGTCGAAGGGCCTCGCCATCATCGCCCTCACCGGCCGCGACGGCGGCGCCATGGCGAAGATGCTCGGCCCCGAAGACCACCACCTGAACGTCGCGCACCCGCGCACCATGCGCGTCCAGGAAGTGCACATCCTCGCGCTGCACGCGCTGTGCGACGTCGTCGACCAAGTCCTACACGGAGAAAAAAAATGAAACGCTACCTTCCCGCCCTCGCCATCGCCCTCGCCCTGCCCGCCCTCCAGGGCTGCGTCGGGGTCGCCGTCACCGGCGCCGCCGCCGGGGTCATGATGATCGACGACCGCCGCACCACCGGCGTGTACGTCGAGGACGAGAACATCGAATGGAAGGCGCTCGCCCTCATCTCGGACCGCTACAAGGGCTCGCACGCCAACGCGACGGCCTACAACCAGAAGGTGCTCCTCACCGGCGAGGTTCCGGCCGAAGACGTGAAGAAGGCCATCGAGGACACGGTGAAGGGCATCCCGAGCGTGCGCGAGGTCGCCAACGAACTCCAGGTCGCCGGCAACTCGTCCCTCACCTCCCGCGGCAACGATTCCATCATCACCTCCAACGTGAAGGCGCGCATGGTCGGCAACGGCAAGTTCTCGACCAACCACGTGAAGGTGCTCACGGAGGCGGGCACGGTCTACCTGATGGGCCTGGTCACGCAGACGGAGGGCGACGCCGCCGTCGAGATCGCGCGCTCCACCTCGGGCGTCTCCCGCGTCGTGAAGGTGTTCGAGTACATCCAGCCGAAATAGCGGGCCGGCGCGCTCTCCGGCACTACTGCAACCGCCGGGCGGCCGACGCAAACGCCCTGCGAAGGCCCGGCGGCGCCAAGTCGGCCGCGACCGCCTGCGCCTTGCCGCCGATCCCCGCGAAGCGGGGTCCCTCGTCGGGTGGCTTGGCGGCCTACCGGAACATCGCGTACGCGATGAGGATCGCCGCCACGACGCCCGCGAAGTCGGCGACGAGGCCGAAGGGGATCGCGTAGCGCGTCTTCGTGATCCCCACGCTGCCGAAGTAGAGCGCCACGATGTAGAACGTGGTGTCCGCCGAGCCCTGGAAGACGCAGGCCAGGCGCCCGACGAACGAATCCACCCCGTAGGTCTTCATCGCGTCGATCATCATGGCGCGCGAGCCGCTGCCGCTGATGGGCTTCATGAGCGCCGTGGGCAGCGAGGCGACGAAGTCCGTGTCGACGCCCAGCGCCCCGAAGAACCAGGCGAAGGCCGCGACGACGTACCCCAGCACGCCCGAATTGCGCAGCACCCCGATGGCCACGAGCATGCCCACGAGATACGGGATGATCATGAGCGCCGTCGTGATGCCGCCCTTCGCCCCCTCGATGAACGCGTCGTAGACGTTGATCTTCCTCTTCAGGCCCAGCAGCAGCGCGCCGATCACGATCCCGAAGAGCACGAGATTCGAGAACACCTTGGAGAAGACCTCCACCTGCGGCTTCGTGAGCCCCGTCGTGATGAGCCAGATGAGGCCCGCGATGAAGGCCGTGATGGTCCCGAGCCAGGCGAGCACCACGGGGTGGAGCAGGTCGATCTTCTGCTTCAGGGCGACCACCGTCAGGCTCACGAGCGTCGCCGCGTAGGTCGCGATGAGGCAGGGGATGAAGATGTCCGCGGGGTTCGCCGCGCCCAGGATCGCGCGCTGCGCCATGATCGACAACGGGATCAGCGTGAGCCCGGAGGTGTGCAGCACGAGGAACATGATCTGCGCGTCGCTCGCTTCCTCCTTCCTCGGGTTGATCGACTGCAGGCTTTCCATGGCCTTCAGGCCGAAGGGCGTCGCGGCGTTGTCGAGCCCGAGCAGGTTGGCCGAGAAGTTCATGACCATGTGCCCGGTGGCGGGGTGGTCCTTCGGGACGCCGGGGAAGATGCGCGAGAAGAAGGGCGAGATGAACCGGGCGATGGCGCCGATCGCCCCCGCCTTCTCCGCGATGGCGAGGATGCCCAGCCAGAAGGTCATCACGCCCGCCAGGGGCAGCGCGATCTCCATGACCGCGATGCGCGCCGAGTCGAACATGCCGTCGACCACGCGCTTGAAGACTTCGGTGTCCCCGCCGAAGACGAACTGCCCCAGCGCGGCCGCGAAGCCGACGAGGAAGAACGCCGTCCAGAAGTGGGTGAGGGTCATGCCGGCACCGGCCGCGCGCGGGCAGCCGCCGCCCGGCTCACTTCACCGAGACCCAGAGGGGCCAGAGCCAGTTGTCCGGGCGGTGGGTCACCGACACGTTCGCGCGCGACACCCAGGGCGTCACCTGCCGGTGCAGCGGGATGGCGTTCACTTCCTTCTGCAGCGCGCGGATGGTGTCGTCGATGAGGCCCTGGCGCTTCGCCCGGTCCATCTCGGATTCCGCCTTCTGGATGAGGGCGTCGACTTCCGGGTTGCGGAAGTTGCCGTAGTTGGTGTCGCCGCGTCCCGTGGAGGCCTCGAGGCTGTGGTAGAGCGGGCGCAGGGTGAACATGGCGTCGCGGTTGTTGTCGCCCCAGCCCTGCATGCAGGCGCTGAATTCCTTCTTGGGCGTCCTCTGGAAGTACTGCGCCTTGGGCATCGTCTCGACCTTCACGTTGAGCCCGATGCGCGCCCACATGGCGCCCAGGGCGACGCAGATCTTCTCGTCGTTCACGTAGCGATCGTTCGGGCAGTGCAGCGTGAAGCCGAAGCCGTTGGGGTAGCCCGCCTCCGCGAGGAGCGCCTTGGCGGCGGCCACGTCGTACGGCGGGCGCCTGTCGAGCTCGGCCGGGATGCCCTCGCCCTTCGGGTCGGGCGTGAGGATGGCCGTCGGCGTCGACAGCCCGCGCATCACCTGCCCCTTGATCGCGTTGATGTCGATCGACTGGTAGAGCGCCTGGCGCACGCGGCGGTCCTTGAACGGGTTCTTGCCCTTCACGTCGGAGAAGAGCAGTTCGTCGCGGGCCTGGTCGAGCGCGATCGAGATGATGCGGTTCTCGTCGCCCGCCCACACCTTGACGTCCTTGTCCTCCCGGAGCTTCGGGATGTCCTGCAGCGAGGGATCGAGCACGAAGTCGATCTCGCCGGACTTGAGCGCGGCCATGCGCGTGGCCGCGTTGGCGATGGGACGGTACTCGATGCGGTCGGCATTGCCCTCGAACCGGCCTTCCTTGAGGCCCCACCAATCCGGGTTCTTCTCGTGCACCGTCTTCACGCCCGGCTCGTAGGCGACCAGCCTGTAGGGCCCGGTGCCCATCGCGTTCTTCGAGGCGTGGGTCACTTCCTTGGCGGCGAAGTCCTGGGGATTGGCCGAGCCGTTCTTCTCGGCCCAGGCCTTGCTCATGATCGGCACCTCGGCGATGTAGAGCACCTGCAGCGCGTTGGGCAGGGGCGAGACGAACTCCACCGTGTGGCTGTCGATCTTCCTCACCGCCCCCGAGGGGCCGGCGTAGGCGCGGAACTGCCGGCTCTTGCCGGCGCGCTCGAAGGAGAACACGACGTCGTCGGCCGTGAAGGGCGTGCCGTCGTGGAACTTCACGCCCTTGCGCAGGTTGAAGACCCACGTGGTCGGCCCCTTGGCCTTCCACTCCGTCGCGAGGAAGGGCGCCAGCGACATGTCCTTGTTGCGGCCCATGAGGCGGTCGTAGACGAGGTTGTTGTTGGCCTTCGTGAAGCCCTCGTCCTGCGCATGCGGGTCCTGGGTGGCGATGTCGCCCTGCGAAGCCCAGCGGAACGTCGCGGCGCCCGCCGCGGTGGAGACGAACACCAAAGCACAGGCGATTGCGGCCCGGATACGCATCACTTCCTCCCTGGGAATGCTCGTTGGACGGTGTGCCCACAGTGTAGGGAGGGGGCCAGTCACGCGCCAGCCTTCCCTCCCGCGGCGAATTGACGCTCCCCGCCTGTGGTATTAAACTGGTCTTATCAGTGTAGCGCACCGAGGCCCCATCCAGAAGCCCCCAGCGATGACCAAAGCGCGCCCCCCCTTCAAGCCGGATGCCGGCGACCCCACGCCGCTCTACCTGCAGCTCGCCCGCCACCTCGAGGACGCGATCCGCGACGGCCTCTACCGGCCCCACGAGGCGCTGCCCTCCGAGCGGCTCCTTTCGGAAAGCCTCGAGCTCTCCCGCGTCACCACCCGCAAGGCCATCGACCAGCTCGTGACCCAGGGCCTCGTCGTGCGGCGCCAGGGGTCGGGCAATTACATCGCCCCGCGCGTGGAGCAGGCCCTCTCGCGCCTCACCAGCTTTTCCGAGATGCTCGCCCGCCGCGGCTACACGCCCGGCTCGCGCTGGCTCGACCGCTCCGTGGGCCCGGCCACCCGTGAGGAGGCCCGCCGCCTGGGTCTCGCGCCGGGCACGCGGGTCGCCCGCCTCGAGCGCCTGCGGCTCGCCGACGGCGTCGTCATGGCGTTCGAGGAAAGCGTGCTGCCCCTGGACGTGCTGCCCGACCCCGCGATGGTGGGCACCTCCCTCTACGAGCACCTCACCCGCGTGGGTCTCGCTCCCGTGCGCGCCGAGCAGCACATCGCGGCCGAGAACGCGCCCGAGCGCATCGCGAAGCCCATGGGCCTCGCGACGGGCCGGGCGGTGCTGCACATCACGCGCATCGCGTTCCTCGAAGACGAGCGCGCCATCGAGCTCACGGTGTCGTGGTGCCGCAGCGACTACTACGACTTCGTCGCCGAGATGAGGCGCGACGCGTGAGGCGCCTGGCGGGCCGCATCCTCACGCCGGACGGCTTCGTCGACGGCACGCTCTCGATCGGCGAGGACGGGCGCATCGCCTCGGTGTCGGGCGACCCGGTGCCGGCCCGGTTCGAGCGCGACGGCGCGACGGCCTTCGTGCTGCCCGGCTTCGTCGACCTGCACGTGCACGGCGGCGGCGGGCACGACGTGATGGAGGGCGGCGATGCCGCCGCGGCCATCGCGCGCCTGCACGCGCGGCACGGCACCACGTCGATCCTCGCGACCACGATGACCGCGCCGGCCGCGGACCTGGAATCGGCCTTCGCGGCACTGGCCGCCCCCGTGCGCTCGCGTCCGGCGGGCGGCGCGCGCATCCACGGCGTGCACCTCGAGGGGCCGTACATCAACGCCGGCAGGCTCGGCGCGCAACCGGACTTCGCGCGCCCCCTGTCGCAGGACGAGCTCCGGCGGTTGCGCGCGCACGCGCCCGTCCGGCTCGTCACGCTCGCCCCCGAAGTGCCGGGCCACCTCGCGGCGATCGCGGGGCTCGTCGCCGAAGGCATCCGCGTCCAGCTCGGCCATACCCAGGGCACCTACGAGGACGGCGTCGACGCGCTCGCGCAGGGCGCCTCCGGCTTCACGCACCTCTTCAACGCGATGAGCGGCTTCCGGCACCGCGAGCCGGGGATGGCGGGCGCGGCCCTGGCCCACGCCGAATTCGCGGAGATCATCCCCGACCTGCTGCACGTGCACCCGGGCGCCATCCGCGTCGCGCTTCGCGCCGTGCCGCGCCTGTTCTGCGTCACCGACTCGACGGCCGCCTCGGGCATGCCGGACGGCGAGTACCGCCTCGGCCGCCATACGGTGACCAAGTGCCTGGGCGGCGTGCGCCTCGCCGACGGGACGCTCGCCGGGTCCGCGCTCACGATGGACCAGGCGCTGCGCAATCTCGCGGGCCCGCTCGGCCTCACGCTCGCCGAGGCCTCGGCCCGCACGGCGACGCACGCCGCCGACTTCCTGGGCCTCGCCGATCGCGGCCGCCTCGCCGCCGGCTCGTGGGCCGATGTCGCGGTGCTCGATCGCGATCTCGCCCTCACGCACGTTCTCGTCGAAGGAGAGGCCATTGACCTCGCGGATGCTTGAAGAGGCGCGCGAAGCGCCAGCGGCCGTGGCCCGCCAGCTCGAGGGGGGCCGCGACGGGCTCGCCGCGCTGGGCGAACGGCTGCGCACGGTGCCTCCCGCTTCCATCCTCACGCTCGCGCGCGGCAGCTCGGATCACGCGGCGCACTTCGCCGCCTACCTGCTCATGGCGCGCCTGGGCCGCCTCGTGACCTCCCTGCCGATGTCGCTCGTGACGCTCTACCACGCACGCATCGACACCCGCGGCCTGCTCGCGCTCGCCTTCTCGCAATCGGGCCGCAGCACGGATCTCGTCGAGACGGCGAAGGCCTTCACCGCCGGGCGCGCGACGACGGTCGCCTTCGTGAACGACACCGCCTCGCCCCTGGCCGAAGCCTCGCGGCTGGTCTTCGGGCTCGAAGCCGGCGTGGAGCGCAGCGTCGCGGCGACCAAGAGCTTCATCGCCCAGCTCGTCGCCGGCGCGCGGCTCGCCCAGGCCTGGCAGGCGGACCCGGAATTCGGCACCGCGCTCGAGGCGCTGCCCGCGGCCCTCGAGATCGCCGCGCACACCGACTGGACCGAGGGCGTCGATGCGCTCGCGAACGCCGACCGCCTCCTCGTGCTGGGCCGCGGCACCGGGCTCGCGATCGCGATGGAGGCCGCGCTCAAGTTCAAGGAAACCTGCGGCATCCAGGCCGAGGCGTTTTCCGGCGCCGAGGTGCGGCACGGTCCCCTCGCCCTCGTCACGCCGGGCTATCCCGTGCTCGTCTTCGCGCCGCGGGGCCCCGCCCAGGCCGGGCTTCTCGAGGCCGCCCGCGACCTGCGCGCCCGCGGCGCCCGCGTCCTGCTCGCCGCGCCGGCCGGCACGGAAGGCGCCGAGCTGCCCCTCGTCGCCACGGCCCACGAGGAACTCGACCCCATCGCCGCCATCCAGTCGTTCTACCCGATGGCCGAAGCCCTTTCGCGCGCGCGCGGCCACGATCCCGACCATCCGCCGCACCTGGCGAAGGTCACGCTCACCCACTGAGCCCCCATGACGACGCTTCGCACCGAGACCCCGCATCCCGAGCACGACCGGCTCGACGAGTACGCGACGCACGACCTCGTCGAGGCCTTCGTGCACGACCAGGGGCTCGCGGCGGCGGCGGTCCGCGCGGCGGCCTCGGACATCGCGCGCGCCGTGGAAGCCGCGGTGCCCCGGCTGCAGGCGGGCGGGCGGCTCGTCTACGTCGGCGCGGGCACTTCCGGGCGGCTCGGGCTCCTCGACAGCGTCGAGCTGCATCCCACGTTCTCGTGGCCTCGCGAGCGCGCGGTGGCGCTGCTGGCCGGCGGCCCTTCGGCCATCCACGTCGCCGTCGAAGGCGCCGAGGACGACCGCGAGCAGGGCGCCCGGGACCTGGCGGGCCTCGAGCCCGCGACGAACGACGTGGTGATCCTCATCGCCGCCTCCGGCGGCACGCCCTACGTCCTGGGCGCGCTCGCCGCGGCGCGCGCCGCGGGCGCGCTCACCATCGGCCTCGCGAACAACCCCGGCTCCGCGCTCGTCAAGGAGGCTGAAATCGGCATCGAGCTGGATACCGGGCACGAGCTCGTCTCCGGCTCCACGCGCCTGAAGGCCGGCACGGCGCAGAAGATCGCGCTCAACACCTTCTCGTCGGCAGTGATGGTCCGCCTGCACAAGGTGTACGGCAACCTCATGGTGGACCTGAAGCCCACCAACGCGAAGCTCGTGCGCCGCGCCATCCGCCTCACCGCGCTCGCGACCGGCGCCGGCGAGACCGCCGCGCAGGCGGCCCTCGAGGCGTCCGGCTTCCAGGTGAAGGTCGCCATCGTCGCGATCGCGAGGCGGCTCTCCCCCGCCGACGCCCGGGCACGCCTGGCCGCCGTGCACGGCAGCGTGCGCGCGGCGCTCGCCGATTGAACGCGCCGGCCGCCTCCGCCACGCGTCCCTGGGCGTGGATTCCCACGCTCTACTTCGGGCAGGGGCTGCCCTACGTGGTGGTGATGACCCTCTCGGTCATCCTCTACAAGAACCTGGGCGTCTCCAACACCGAGATCGCGCTCTACACGAGCTGGCTCTACCTGCCCTGGGTGGTGAAGCCGCTGTGGTCCCCGGTCGTGGACCTGCTGGGCACCAAGCGCGCCTGGGTCGTCGCGCTGCAGTTCCTCGTGGGCGCGGCGCTCGCGCTCGTCGCCCTCACGCTGCCGGTGGACCGGTTCTTCCAGCTCTCGCTCGCCGTCTTCTGGCTGATGGCCTTCGCCTCGGCCACGCACGACATCGCGGCCGACGGCTTCTACCTGCTCGCGCTCGCGGAGAAGGACCAGGCGGCCTTCGTCGGCGTGAGGAGCGCCTTCTACCGCGCGGCGATGATCGCGGGCCAGGGCGGTCTCGTCTTCGTGGCCGGACAACTCACGGAACTCACCGGCGACGTCCGCTTCGCGTGGCAGGTCGTCTTCGGCGTGATGGCCGCGTTCTTCGTGCTGCTCTTCGCGTGGCATCGCACGGTCCTGCCGCGACCGGCCGTCGACGGTCCCGTGCCGGCCACCGGTTTCGCGGCCGGCTTCGTGGAGACCTTCACGAGCTTCTTCGCGCGCAAGGACATCCTGCTCGTGCTCGCCTTCCTGCTCACCTTCCGGCTGGGGGAGGCGCAGGGCCTCAAGCTCGTCACGCCGTTCCTCCTCGACCCGAAGCCCGCGGGCGGGCTCGCGCTCACGACCTCGCAGGTGGGCCTCGTGTACGGCACCTTCGGCGTCCTCGCGCTCACGGTGGGCGGCATCCTGGGCGGGCTCGCCATCTCGCGCCAGGGGCTGCGCCGATGGCTCTGGCCCATGGTGCTCGCGGTGCACGTCCCGAACCTCGCGTTCGTGTGGCTCGCGCACGCGCAGCCCGGGGAGCCCGCGCTCGTGGCGGCCGTCATCGCGCTCGAGCAGTTCGGCTACGGCTTCGGCTTCGCGGCGTACCTCATGTACATGATCGGCGTGGCCGACGGCCCCCACAAGACGGCGCACTACGCGATCTGCACGGGCTTCATGGCCCTGGGCATGATGCTGCCGGGCATGGCGAGCGGCTGGATCCAGGAGCGGCTCGGCTACCCGGATTTTTTCCTCTGGGTGTGCGCCTGCACCCTGCCCTCGATCGCCGTGACGGCCTTCCTGCGCATCGATCCCGCGTTCGGCCGGAGGGACCGTGTCGCCGGATGACCGCCTCGCCTCCCTGGACGCCTTCCGCGGCCTCGCCATCGCGAGCATGGTGCTCGTGAACAATCCCGGCGACTGGGGCCACCTGCATGCGCCGCTCGCGCACGCGGCCTGGCACGGCTGGACCTTCACCGACCTCGTCTTTCCGGGGTTCCTGTTCGCCGCGGGGCTCGCGATGCCGATTTCGCTCGGGCGGCGCGCCGCGGCCGGCGACGACAAGGCCGGGCTGCTTGCGTCCACCGCGAAGCGGGCCGCGATCATCTTCCTCGTGGGGCTCGCACTCAATTTCATCCCGGATTTCGACCTCGCGACGATCCGCGTCCCCGGGGTGCTGCAGCGCATCGCGCTCTGCGTGCTCGTCGCCGCGCCCGTCGTGACCTGGGGCGGCTGGCGCGCCTCGCTCGCCGCCGCGCTGGCGCTCCTCGCCGTCCACAGCGCGGGAATGCTCGCGATTCCCGTCGCCGACGCGAACGGCGTCGTCGCCGCCGGCGCCCTCGAGCCCGGCCGCGACTTCGGCAGCCGGATCGACCGCGCCGTCTTCGGCGCGCACCTGTGGGCCAAGGCGAGGACATGGGATCCGGAAGGGCTGTGGGGCACGCTGAGCGCGTCGGCGAGCCTGCTGGCCGGCGTGATCGCCGGCCACTTCGTCACCGCGCGCGTGCCCGTCCGCAAGGCGCCGTGGCTGTTCGCGGCGGGTGCCCTCCTGCTCGTGCTCGGGTGGATGCTCGACGCCGCGCTCCTGCCCATCAACAAGAACCTCTGGACGGCTTCCTACGCCGTGTTCATGACCGGATGGTCGCTCGTGGTGCTGGCCGCGTTCCATGCCGCGATGGACGAAGCCGGCACGGGCACGCGCGAGGCCTCGCGCCTTCTCGCGCGGCCGCTCACGATCTACGGCATGAACGCGCTCTTCCTCTTCGCGTTCTCCGGCCTCGTCGCCCGGGCACTCAACGCGATCGAGGTCACGGACGACGGCGGCAAGACGGTGTCGCTCAAGTCCGCGCTGTTCGCGCCCTTCCGCACCCTGCCCGTTTCCCCCGAAAATGCATCCCTCGCCTGGGCGGTCGCGTTCAATCTCGCGATGTTCGCCGTGGCGCTGTTCCTCTGGAGAAGGCGTTGGTTCATCAAGGCGTGAGATTCCTGGCCGCCGCGTTCGTCGCGGCCTTCGCGGGCTGCACGCCGGCGCCGGGGCCGTCGTTGCCCGAAGGGGAAGCCGCGCCCGCGTCCCCCGACGCGCCCGCCCCCGTCACGGCCACCACCCCGCCACCGGCGCCACGCGAGTTCCGCGCCGCGTGGATCGCGACCGTCGCCAACATCGACTGGCCCTCGAAGCCCGGCCTTCCGGTCGCCGTCCAGCAGGACGAGGCGCGCCGCCTCGTGCGCGCCGCGCGCGCCGCGGGCCTCAACGCCCTCGTGCTGCAGGTGCGCCCGGCCGCCGACGCCATCTACCCCTCGAACCTCGAACCCTGGTCGGAATACCTCACCGGCACGCAGGGCCGGGCGCCCGAGCCGGCCTGGGATCCGCTCGCGTACTGGATCGCCGAGGCCCACGCGAGCGGCCTCGAGCTGCACGCCTGGTTCAACCCCTGCGCGCGCGCCATTCGGCGGCGAAGTCGCCGATCGCGCCCGGGCACGTCTCGCGCACGAACCCGGCCATCGTGAAGTCCTACGGCAACCAGCTCTGGATGGACCCGGGCGAGCGCGCGGCGGCCGACCGGTTCATCGCCGTCGTGCAGGACGTGCTCGCGCGATACGACGTGGACGGCGTGCACATCGACGACTACTTCTATCCCTACCCCGTCGCGCTGAACGGCGGCCCGGCCGACGGCGGGCCGGAACTCGACTTTCCGGACGAGCCCTCGTGGCGCGCGTATCTCGACGCGGGCGGGACGCTCGCGCGCGCGGACTGGCGCCGCCGCAACGTGGACCTCCTGATGGAGCGCTTCTATCTCGAAGCGCACCAGGCGAAACCCACCGTGCGGGTCGGCGTGAGCCCCTTCGGCCTGGGTCGCCCGGACCGCCGCCCGCCGGGCATCACCGGCTTCAGCCAGTACGACAAGATGTACGCGGACGTGGAAAAGTGGCTCGCGGCGGGGTGGCTCGACTACCTCGCGCCGCAGCTCTACTGGCCGCGGGAATCCGCGGGGCAGCCCTTCGGCACGCTCCTCGACTACTGGAGCGCGCAGAACGCGATCGGCCGCCACGTGTGGCCGGGCCTCTTCACGAGCCGCATCGACGCCACCGACAGGTCCTGGCTGCCGGAGGAGATCGCGGGGCAGGTCGAACTCGCCCGCGCCCGCGGCGCCTCCGGCCACCTGCACTTCAGCCTCATCGCGATCGCGCAGAACCGCAAGGGGATCGCGGACCGGCTGGCGGCCCTCTACGCGACGCCCGCCCTCGTCCCAGCCACGCCCTGGCTGCGCGAACCGGCGCCGCCGGCGCCGGAAGCCCGGCTCGTCGACGCGGATCCGGGCTACGCGCGCCTAGCCTTCGACAACGACGAGCCCCGGGGCGTCGTCGCGGCGTGGGGTCGATACGGCACGACGTGGCGCTTCTTCGCGCTGGCGCCCGCCGACCGGCGCCTTCCCGCGTCGTGGGGCGGCCAGCGACTGGGCCTCGTCGTGATCTCGGCCGTCGGCCGCACGGGCGTCGAGAGCCCCCGCGCCCGGGCGCTCGACCTGCGACGATCGTCGCCATGACCGCGAAGCCTCGCCTCGGATTGGGCCTCGACGCGGGCGGCACGCGCACGCGCTGGGCGCTCGCGGCCGGCCGCGGCGAGATCGTCGCCGAGGGCCACGTGCGCGGCATGAGCGCGCTGCAGGTGGCCGACGCGCGCCGCGAGCAGGTGGCGCGCACGCTCGCCGAACTCGCCCGGGATGTCCTCGCGATCGCGAAGCCCGATCGCGTGCACGCGGGCCTCACGGGTTTCGGCGAGGGAAGCGAGCGCCTCGCGGATCTCATCGCCGCCCCCCTGGGCCTCGACCCCTCGGCGGTCACGCTGGGCAGCGACATCGAGACGGCCTACCGCGACCTGTTCGCCCCGGGCGAGGGCTATGTCGTCTACGCGGGCACCGGCTCCGTCGCCGCGTTCATCGACGCCGCGGGGACGCTGCACCGCGCCGGCGGCCGCGGCGTCACGCTCGACGACGGCGGCGGCGGATTCTGGATCGCGCGCGAAGCGCTTCGCCACGTGTGGCGCGCCGAGGACGAGCGGCCCGGAAGCTGGCAGGATTCCCCGATGGCGAAGGCCCTCTTCGAGCGCATCGGCGGCACCGACTGGTCGTTCACGCGGCAGTACGTCTACGGCGGCGACCGCGGGGACATCGGACGGCTCGCCCTCGCCGTGGCCGATTCCGCGGACCGCGATCCCGTCGCCCGCGGCATTCTCGCGGACGCGGGGCGCGAACTCGCGCGCCTCGGCCGTGCGATGATCCAGCGCTACGGCGCGAAACCCGTGACACTCTCCGGGCGCGCATCCACGCTCCATCCGCTCATCGCCGAGACGATGCGCGCGGGCCTGCCCGGGGATTGCCCCTTCACCCTTCGACCCTGCCAGGGTCACCACGCCGCCGCGCGCCTCGCGCTCGCCGCGGCCACCGCCTGACCGACGAGGAACCGGCCCATGACCCGAATCGCCCTGACGCTCCTGCTCGCCGTCGCCGCCGGCTGCGCCACCGGCCCGCGCATCGACGACAGCTTCCGCGCGAAGAGCCAGGACAGCCGCGCGCAGTACCTCATCATCCACTACACGACCGGCACCTTCACGGGCGCGTTCAACATCCTCACCGAAGGCGCCGTGAGCAGCCATTACCTCGTGCGCGACGACGACCCGCCCACGATCTACCGGCTGGTCGACGAGAACCGGCGCGCCTACCACGCCGGCTTGAGCTCCTGGAAGGGCCAGACGGCGCTCAACGCGGCTTCCATCGGCATCGAGATCGTGAACGCCGGCGACACGCGCACCAACGGCGAGGTGTCGTTCTCGGACTACCCGCCCGCGCAGGTCGACGCCGTCGTCGCGCTCGTGAAGGACATCGTCCAGCGCCACGAGATCCGCGGCGACCGCATCCTGGGCCACAGCGACATCGCGCCGCAGCGCAAGGTGGACCCGGGCCCGAAATTCCCGTGGAAGCGCCTGGCGGACGAGGGCCTCATCCCCTGGCCGGACGCGAAGCTCGTGGCCGAACGCCGGGCCTTCCACGAGCAGGCCCTGCCCGACATCGCGTGGTTCCAGTCGAAGCTCGAGGAACACGGCTTCGCGGTCGCGCGGCACGGCGAGTTCGACGAGGCGACGATCCGCGTCATCGCCGCCTTCCAGATGAAGTACCGGCCCGCGAAATTCGACGGCCAGCCCGACGCCGAGACGGCCGCGCTTCTCGACGTGATGACGTCCGCGCCCGCCAATGCGCCGTAGCCTCGCCGGCCTCGCCCTCGCGCTCGCCCCGGCCCTCGTGAACGCCGCCGATCCGCAACCCGCCTGGGGCCAGAGGCTCGATCGCGAACTCGCCGCGATCGCGGACGACCCGGGCTATCGGCTCTCCGGGATCTCCGTGCTCGCCCTCAAGGGCGGCGAGATCGCCTACGAGTTCCAGCACGGCCGGCGGCGCATCGACGGCACCGAAGCCGCCAACGACCGGCCGGTCGGCCCGGACACGATGTTCCGCGTGGCCTCGATCTCGAAGCTCGTCACGACGCTCGGCGTGCTGCGGCTCGTCGACGCCGGCACGCCCGACCTGGACCGCGATGTCTCGGGGTATCTGGGCTGGCGGCTGCGCAACCCGGCCTTCCCCGAAACCGCGATCACGCTGCGGCTGCTGCTGTCCGCACAATTCGTCGCTGCGGGACGCGGGCGGCTACTTCTGGGACCGCTCCCACCGGCTGCGCGACGCCAGTGCCGGGCGGCGCGCTGCCGCGGTGGTCGAGGAACGAGCGGCGACGGCAATCGGCAAGTCGTGGTCCGCCGAGGCCGCGCCGGGACGGTTCTTCGCGTACGCCAACCTGCCCTGGGGCGTGATCGCGCAGGTGATGGAAGCCGCCACGGGCGAGCGGTTCGACCGGCTGATGAAGCGGCTGGTGCTCGAGCCATTGGGCATGCCCGGCGGGTACAACCCGCCGGATTCTCGCGGACCGCGAATCGTGAACCTTGCGACGCTCTACCGGAAGCGCGAGAACCTGCCCACGGGCGAGGAGATCTGGCGCGAGCCCGAGGGCCCGTGGTACGCCCAGGTGGACGACCTCGCCCGCGACGCACCGGTTTCGCGTGCGGGCCCCGACTACGTCCCCGGCACCAACGGAACCCTCATGGCACCGCAGGGCGGCCTGCGCACGAGCGCGCGGGGACTGGCGCGCGTGATGCGGATGCTGGTGGACGGCGGCCGCGCGGACGGGAAGGCGTTCCTGAAGCCCGCGTCGATGGACGAATTCTTCCATACGGCCTGGGTCCACGAGATGGCGAAGCACAACGGCGATTGCGCCTCGGAATCGGGCCGGCCGCGTCTATTCAACGCCTGGGGACTGGGCAACCAGCAGTTCATGGACATTTCCGGCCCGGGCTGCGGCGACCGGCTGGTCGAGGGCGGGGGCTTCACCGGCCACGGCCACCTCGGCGAGGCGTGGGGGCTCAATGGCGTGTTCGTGTTCGACCGCAAGTCGCGAGACGGGATGATCGTGCTGGTGGGGGGCGTCGCTCGCGATCCGGAGAAGTTTCCGGGGAAGTACTCGGCGATGTACCGGCACGAGGAGCGGTTGCTGACGATGCTTTACCGCGGGGCGTTGCGGAGGTGAGCGGTGGGGAGTGATGCGGGGGGAAAGGCTTTGGAACCGCAGATGAACGCAGATGAACGCAGATGGGTTTCGTGTCGTGGGGGTCCGGGCTCATGGGATCGTTAGGACGATGCACGCAGGAACGGCGCCGCAAACGTACCTGAAAACCATCTGCGTTCATCTGCGTTCATCTGCGGTTCCAAAGCCTTGCGCCCGGATAACCCCGCTCCCCTAAACAACCGCCGCCTCCAGCAGCGCAAGCGTCCGCTCCCCCGCATCGAACCGCGCCCGTATCCCCATCGGCAGCGTGATCTGCTGCGCGATGTGCCCGAACGACATCCCGATCGCCGCCGGAATGCCGAGCGGATACGCCCGGTCGACCAGCGTCTCCTCCAGCGTGAGCGAAGCCTCGCCCTCGGGCGCGTGGCACTTCACGAAGACCCCCAGCATCAGCCCCGCCGCCGCCGGCAGGTCGCCGGTGAGCGTGACGTGCATGAGCATCCGGTTGATGCGGTAGGGCGCCTCGCCGATGTCCTCGAGGAAAGCGATGCAGCCCTTCATGCGCGCCCCGTAGGGCGTGCCGGCCAGGGCGGAAAGCACCGAGAGATTGCCGCCGACGAGCGGGCCTTCCGCGACGCCCGGACGAACGACGCGTTCGGCGAACTCGGGCTGCCTGGCCGCCTTCGCGATGTTCTCCGCGGCGGCGCGGATGACGTGCCCCGGACGCGGCTCCATGATGGCGGCCACCAGGTGCTCGCGCGAATAGTCCGACCAGGTCGAGATGGCCTGGGGCGCATGGAAAGTGACCAGCCCCGCCTGCCGCAGCATCGCGAGGTGGAGCGCCGTCACGTCCGAATAGCCGCACAGGATCTTCGGATTCGCGCGGACGAGCTTCCAGTCGACGTACGGCAGGACCTGCGCGCCGCCCGAGCCGCCGCGCCCGGCCCAGAGCGCCTTCACCTCGCGGTCCGCGAACATCGCGTGCAGGTCCTGCACCTGCTGGAAGGGCGTACCGCCGTAGTTGCCGCGTTGCAGGCGCACGTTCGCGCCCAGCTTCACGGTGAGGCCGAGCGACTCCAGGTTGCGGACGCTCTTCTCGATCTCCGCGTCGGAAAGGTGTCCGCCGGGGGCGATGAGGCCGGCCACGTCGCCGCGCTTGAGGCGAGGCGGCCTGACGAGCGAGCGCACAGTCGGCGCCCTGGCGAGCGCCGGAAAAGAAACGGCCGCCCCGAGGGCGGCCGCCGCGGCGCCGAAGCGCCGTCGCGAGACGTTCACGTGCCGGGTCGGACTAGAACCGGTACGCCACGCGCGCGGTGTAGGAACGGCCGCGCGGGTCGGCGACGCGCGGATCCCAGCCGGCGCCGGCCGCGAAGTCCAGGTTGTGCGCGGTGAAGGGCGGGTCCTCGTTGAAGAGGTTCTTGATGCCGCCCGTGAGCGTCAGGTTCTTGAAGCCCGTGTAGTTCACCGACAGGTGGTAGACCACGTAACTCTTCACCTTGGCGCTGAAATCCTGCGGCACCACGCCCACCGGGCGCTCGTCCTTGTAGCTGTCCGTGTACTGCTGGTAGAGCGACGTGGACCACGGGCCCGTCGAATAGACGAAGCTCGCCGTGTGCTTCCAGCGCGGGTAGAGGTCGCGGCTCGACCACTGGCCGGCGAACTCCGTGTAGGGCTGGGTATTGAAGATCCGCGACTTGAAGGTGTGGATGTAGGTGCCGTCGATGCCGGCCGTGAACTTGCCGTTCAGCATCTTGCCGGTGCCCTGCAGGCTCAGGTCGACGCCGCGGGTGATGTCGCCGTCGGCGTTCACGAAGCCGGCGCGGATGAAGCCGCCGGGGCCGTCGAGGCGCCCGTTGGTGCCGCGCACGAGGTTCTCCGGGAACGTCGTGTAGTTCGCGATGACCTGCTGGGGCGTGAGTTCGTAGATGCGGTCCTGCCGCATCACCGTCCACCAGTCCATGCTCATGGTCAGGTTCGTGGTCGGCTCGAACACGAAGCCCACGGCCCACTGCTCCGAGGTCTCCGGCTTGAGGGTGGAGTTCCCGCCGGAGCGGGCGAGCGGGCGGATCGCGCAGACCGAGAGGTCCGCACCGGGTGCCGTGGGACCGAGCGGGCACAGTTCGGGGTCGGCGATGTTGCCGGGCACCGGGGCATCGCCTTGCGCCGTGTAGAGCTGGAAGAAACTCGGCGCGCGGAAGCCCTCGCCGTAGGAGCCGCGGAAGAGCATTTCCTTCACGGGGTTGAACTTCACCGAGAACTTCGGGTTGGTGGTGCTCCCGAAGTCGCTGTAATCGTCGCGGCGGACGGCGAGCGACGCCTCCAGGGTCTTGTGCAGCGGCACGGAAAGCTCCGCGTAGATGGCCTTCACGGTGCGCTCGACTTCCGGGAAATCGGCGTCGAACGGCGCCTGGTAGACCGGCTGCGTCGTGGTCGCGCCATTGGCGAACTGGTAGCTTTCCTTCCGGTAGTCGAAACCCGCGGCGAAGGCGAGAGGGCCGGCGGCCATCTGCATGATCTCGCCGGTGATGGCGCCGTCGAACTGCTTGAGGTTCGCCTCGCCGCCGAAGAGCTTGGTGCCGTTCGCGCGCGCCGCATCGAGCAGGGCCATGCCGCGCGAATCCTGCGACTGGCCCGGCAGCACCCACGGGTTGTAGAAGCCGCTCGCGAGCGCCGCGGTGAGCGGCGCGGTGAACATGTAGCCGTTGCCCAGGGTCGAGTCCGCCTCGCTGCCGGCCGTGGAAGCACCGAGCTTCCAGTCGTACTTGCCGGCAAGCGTGCCTTCGAGGCCCGCCAGGAATCGGTACGAATCCGACACCGTCTCGATCTCGCGGCCGCCGCAGTCCGTGCAGCGCAGGCGGTAGGCGATCGGGAGGTTGCGGTTGAAAGTCGGGATGTAGGCCGAGAGGTCCTGGTAGTACGGGCCGCCCGCCGGGTACTGCATGCCGGCGAACGCGCCGGTGGTGGTGATCTGCAACGGCTCGAACTGCTTCTTCGCCTCGCTGCGCGAGGCGACGATCTCCGCGAAGGCCGTCAGCTCGTTCGTGATCTGGAACGTGCCGCGCGAGACGAGGTTCACGCGGTCGTTCGGCTGCATGATCACCGCCGACCCGCCGTAGTCGTAGGCGCAGCCGTAGCGGGCGCCGGGCGAGGCCCACAGGGCGGTGTTGTACTGCGTCATGCCGGGATAGGTCTCGCAGCCCGTGGTGAAGGCGAGCAGGTTCGCGCGGTTGTAGGTCTGCGTGCCGCCCGAAGGCGTGCGGAAGGTGGCGCCCATGGCCGTGCCGGCGAGGCCCGTCTGGGTCGCGTACGGCGTGCCGGTCGTGTCGGGCGAGAGGCCGCGACCCGGCTGGTAGCCGTTCGACCAGTCGCGCTCGCCGCCCTTCAGGATCTCCTGGCGCTCGAAGGCGACGTTCGCCATCACGTTGAAGCGGTTCTTGGCCAGGTCGCCCCAGCCGACCAGCACGTTGGCGCGGTGGATGTTGCCGCCGCCCTCCTCGGTGATGTCCGTGGACGCCGAGAGCTCGACGCCCTGGAAGTCCTTGCGCAGGATGAAGTTGATCACGCCCGCGATGGCGTCAGTGCCGTAGATCGCCGAGGCACCGTCCTTGAGGATCTCGACGCGCTCCACGGCGGCGAGCGGGATCGAGTTCAGGTCGACCGCGTTGCCCTTGGCGCCGTGCGTCGACACGCGCCGGCCGTTCAGCAGCACGAGCGTGTTCGAAGCGCCCAGGCCGCGCAGGTTGGCGCTCGAGTTGCCGTTGTTGTTGCGGTCCGTCGTCCCGGAGCTGGATGCCGACGTTGGACGAGAGGTTGTCCGCCCCCGTGCCGTTGGCCGAGAGCTTCATCACCAGTTCCTCGGCGCTGGTGATGCCGCGCGCGACGATTTCCTGCTTCGTGATCACCTGCAGGGGCAGCGCGCTTTCGTTCGCGATGCGCTTGATGCTCGAGCCCGTCACCTCGACCCTCTCGACCTTCTGGGCTTCCTGCTGCTAGGCAGCCGCGGTACCCGCGGCGAACACGAGCGCGACGAGATGCGCGATCTGGGTCTTCTTCAAGGTGGGGCTCCCCTCTGGTTTGGATCGGAATTCTGGCCGGCCGGCGCGCCTTTGTTTCTCCCCTGGCGGGCCGTACCCGAGCGGGCATAATACCAATGCACTACCACTCGACGGGACTTTAGAGGGGAATGTCACCCAAATGCAATACCTGATGTCGGGATTTACCCGGGTTTTCGCCTGCGTGACGGCGCTTCTCGTCGCCTTTGCCGTTCATGCCGAAATCCCCGCCCCCGTCGCCTCGCGACTCGCCGCCGCCGGCCTGCCCGAGGACTCCCTCGGATTCGTGGTCCTGGACGCCGCGACGGGCAAGGAGGTGCTGGCGCACCGGCCCGGCGCCTCGATGCAGCCGGCCTCCACCCTGAAGGTCCACGGCGGCCGTCGCCCTGAACGGCTCGGGCCCGGCCTGGACAGGGCGCACCGGAACTGGTGACGGCCGCGCCGCTCGAAGAAGGCGTCCTCAAGGGCGACCTGGTGCTGCGGGGGCGCCGATCCGGACGTGGGCTGGGCCGATTCCGCCGCATGCTGGTCGCCGCCCGCACGCAGGGCATCCGCGAAGTGGCGGGCGACTTCATCCTGGACCTGGGCCTTTTCTCGCCCGCGCGCCTCGACGAGGGCGTGCCCGCCTTCGACGAGACCCCGGAGTTCCGCTACAACCTCATCCCCGACGCCCTCATGCTGGGCTCGTACCTCTTAGGCCTCGAGCTCGCCGCGGACGGCAAGGCGGTCTCGGCCACGATCGAGACGCCGCTCGAGGGGGTGCGACTCGACAACGGCCTCGTCCTCTCCGAGCGCAAGTGCGCCGACTGGGAGGACGGCTGGAAACTGCCGGCGCTCGAGCGCCGCAACGGCGAGATCGTCGTGAAGCTCTCGGGCGACTTCCCGAAGGACTGCACGGCCTCGACCCGCCTGAACCTGCTCGACCGCGTGGAGTACGCCGACCGCCTCTTCCGTGCCCTCTGGAAGGAACTCGGCGGCACCTTCCGGGGCACGACCCGCGTGAGTTTCGCCCCGGGCGGGCGCACGATCGCGCAGCACCGCTCGCGCCTGCTGGGCGAGATGGTGCGCGACGTGAACAAGCGCTCCGACAACCCGGTGACGCGAATGCTCTACTCTCACCTCGGGACCACGGACCTCCTGCCCCCGGGCGGCACCACCGCCGAACGCGCGGAGCGCATCGTGCGCGACTGGCTCAGGGAAAAGGGCATCGACGACGCCGGCCTCGTGCTCGACAACGGCTCGGGCCTGTCGCGCAAGGAACGCATCCGTCCCGCGACGCTGGCCGCCGTGCTGCGCGAGGCGCGATCGAGCCCATGGTTCCCGGAGGACCTGTCGGCGCTGCCGATCGCCGGCATCGACGGGGGCGTGCGGCGCCGCCTCGACCGGAGCCCGGCCGCGAAGAAGTCGCGCCTGAAGACCGGCACGCTGCGCGACACCTCGGCGCTCGCGGGCTACGTCGTGGACACGGGCGGCACGACGCTCGTCTTCGTAGCGATGATCAACCACCCGAAGGCCACCGGCAGCGTGGCGCGCCCGATCCTGGACGCGCTGGTCGATCACGTCACGAGGCTCAGGACGGCGCGCTAGAGGATGCGGGCGTAGGTCGCGCGCACGGCCATCCGGTCGCCGCAGTCGAAGTGCCACCACTCGGTCGAGATGCCGTGCCAGCCCGCGCCTGGCGCGCGCGCAGCAGGTCCCGGTTTTCCACGTGCCCTCGCCCGATGGCGCCGGCGGCGAGGAGCCGCTCCTCGTAGGCCGGGTGCGAGCGCTCGTCGAGGCAATCGAAGGGCGTTCCCATGTCGAGTTCCCGGCCCGGCGCGTCGCAGAGCGTCCACGTCGACGGCCATCCCGAAGGAATGGATGGAGCCGCGCTCGGGCGGGGCCAGGTAGCGCTCGAGCTCCGTGCCCGCGAGCACGGCCCAGAGCTGCTCCTGCACGCGCTGCGGGCGCATCGCGTCCAGCACGAGGAGCGCCCAGCCGGGCCGTTCGCGGGCGAGCCAATCCGCCGAGGCCGCGAGCGCCCCGGCCGCGTCCCGGTGCAGGAAGCCGCAGTCGAGCGGCGAATAGAGATCGCGGCCGGCGAAATTGTCCGGCGAGGCGTACCGCAGGTCCACGCGGACACCTTCGATCGTGGCGAGCGGCCGGTAATCGGCGTTTCCGGCGACGGATTCGGCCGGAATCGTGGCGGACATGGCGTGAGGCGCACTTGGGGGGGCGGCCAATGTAACATTTGGCCCGACTCCACCCAGCGGTACCTCGTCCAGGGCGCAAGCCGGTTTCCGCCGCATCCGCTGCCTGGGCGCCAAGAATTTCGCCACCAAGGCCATGGTCGCCGCCCTCCTCGCCGAGGGCACGACGCGCCTGCTCAACGCGCCGCGGATCGGCGACGTCGAGATCACCCGCAAGCTCCTGGCCGCCTCCGGCGCGAAGCTCGACTGGAGCGGCGACTCGGACCTCGCCATCGACGCGAGCACCATCCGCTCGTGCGACGTGCCGGTGCCCGACAGCGGCTCGAACCGCATCCCGATCCTGCTGCTCGGCGTGCTGCTGCACCGCATCGGCGAGGCGCACGTGCCCGTGGTCGCCGGCTGCAACATCGGCGCGCGCCCCGTGGATTTCCACCTCACCGCCGCGAAGATGTTCGGCGCGGAGATCGAGGTGGCCCCGGACGGCTACCGTGCCCGTCGCAGCGGCCCGCTGAAGGCCTGCCACTACCGCCTGCCCTACCCGTCCGTCGGCGCCACCGAGAGCTGCCTCTACCTGGGCGTGCTCGCCAAGGGCACGAGCATCATCGAGGGCGTCGCGATCGAGCCGGAGATCATGGCGCTCATCACGATGCTCAACACGATGGGCGCGCGCGTGCAGTTGAAGCCCAACCGCGAGCTCATCATCGAGGGTGTGGACCGGCTCTATCCCACCACCTACGACGTCCTGGGCGATCGCATCGAGGCCGCCTCGTGGGCCGCGCTCGCCGCCGCCACGGACGGCGAGATCACCGTGGACGGCATCGATCCGTCCACGCTCATCAACTTCTTCGGCCCGTTCAACGCGGTCGGCGGCGGCGTCGCGATCGAGGACCGCGGTCCATCAAGTTCTTCCGGCGGCACCCGCTGCGCTCCATCGTGCTGGAGACGGACGTCTTCCCCGGCTTCGCCACGGACTGGCAGCAGCCCTTCGCCGTCATGCTCACGCAGGCCTCGGGCATCTCGATCATCCACGAGACGGTGTACGAGCGCCGCTTCGACTTCCTGACGTCCCTCTCGGCACTGGGCGCCAAGACGCAGATCGAGACGCACTGCCTGGGGCTCGGTGCCCTGTCGTTTCCGGGTCGCGACTTCCCGCACAGCGCCATCGTGCGCGGCCCGGAACTTCGCCTCGGACGGCATCACGCTCGACGTGCCGGACCTGGGCCGGCCTCGCCTACGTGATGGCCGCGGCCCTCGCCAAGGGCGAGACCACGATCACCTCCGTGCAGCGCATCGAGCGCGGCTACGGCGAGCTCGCGGTGCGCACGAAAGGGCTGAGCCTCCCGCTGCAGGCGTTCTAGCATGGCGGGCAGCGAGGGCTTCCCGTTCCGGTCGCAGAACACGTTCCTCAAGGCGCCGGCGCACGACGCCTCGCGGCCCTTCGCCGTGGCGGGCCTGCCGTGGGACGGTTCGGTCACCAACCGGCCCGGCGCCCGGTATGGCCCGGATGCGATCCGAAGGGCCAGTCACATGCTGTGCGACGGCACGCATCCGCATTTCGGCGTGTCCCCGCTCGCTTCGCTCACCGACCTGGGCGATGTCGCCTTCCCCAACACCTCGCTCGCCGCCATGCGGGAGGCCGCCGCGGCCGCGATCCCCGCGCTCCTGGCGAAACACCATGTCGTGTGGCTGGGCGGCGACCATTCGGTGACGCTGCCGGTGCTCCGGGCGATCCGCGCGCAAGCCGGCCGGCCCGTGGCGCTCGTGCACTTCGACGCGCACTGCGACACCTGGCCCGATCACATGGGCGAGCCCTCGGGGCACGGCACGTGGACGCGCGAAGCGCTCGAGGAAGGCCTCGTCGTTCCCTCGGCCACGATCCAGCTCGGCATCCGCTCCGCGGCCGAGGCCGGCCCGCGGGACTTCGTGGCGAAGGCCGGGGGACGGGTGTTCGCCGCGCGGGAGCTTCGCGGGCGCGATGGCGCGGTCGCCCTGGCGCCGGCGATCGACGAGATCCGCCGCCGCGTCGCCCTGGCCGGCTCGCCGCCGGTATACCTCTCGCTCGACATCGATTGCCTCGACCCGGCCTTCGCGCCCGGCACCGGCACGCCCGAACCCGCCGGCCTAGCCACGTCGCAGGTGATGACGCTGCTCGAGGAGCTCGCCGACCTGCCCTGGTGCGGCATGGACGTGGTGGAAGTCTCGCCGCCCTACGACCACGCGGAGCTCACGAGCAACGCGGCGCCGCGTTCGCGTGGACGTACCTCGCGGGCCGCGTGGGCGCGCGCGGCCCGGTAAGTGTCGCCCGCCATCCTCGTCGCGATCGTCCTCGCGTACTTCGCGTTGCTCTTCTGGGTGGCGCGCCGCACGGGGCACCACGCCACCAACGAGGGCTTCTTCGTCGGCAACCGGCGAAGCCCTTGGCTGCTGGTGGCCTTCGGCATGGTCGGCACCACGCTCTCGGGGGTCACTTTCGTGAGCGTGCCGGGCGCCGTGGGCCGCGACGCCTTCACCTACTTCCAGATCATCCTCGGGCACTTCTTCGGCTATCTCGTCATCGCCTTCGTGCTGCTGCCGCTCTACTACCGCGACGGCGTGACCTCCATCTATCACCTGCTCGCGACGCGGCTCGGCACGGGCGCGCACCGCACGGGGGCCGCGTTCTTCATCCTGTCGCGCACGCTGGGCGCCACGGCGCGGCTGTACCTCGTCGTCGCGATCCTGCAGGCGACGCTCCTCGACGCGATGGGCGTGCCCTTCGCGCTCACGGCGGCCGTGATCCTGGGGCTGATCGTCGCCTATACCTTCGAGGGTGGCGTGAAGACGCTCGTGTGGACGGACCTGCTGCAGACGGCCTGCATGCTCGGCGGGCTCGTCGTGGTGACGCTCGTGATGCTCGACCGGCTCGACCTCACGTTCGCGCAGAGCCTCGAGCGGCTCTCCGAAGCGGGCCTTTCGCGCGTTTTCGCCACGGATCCGGAAGCGCGCAACTGGGTCGGCAAGCATCTCGTGGCCGGCGCCTTCATCGCCATCGCGATGGCCGGCATGGACCAGGAGATGATGCAGAAGAACATCTCCGTGAGGCGCCTCGCGGATTCGCAGAAGAACGTGGTGCTCCTCGCCGCGCTGATGATGGGCGTGGTGCTGCTCTTCCTCTACCTCGGGGGGCTGCTGCACCTCTTCGCCCCGGCCGCGGGCGTGACGGCGCAGGGCGACCGCCTCTTCCCCGCCGTCGTGATGCAGGAGCTGCCGGCCGCGGTGCAGCTCGTCTTCTTCATCGCGCTCGTCTCCGCCCTCTTTCCCAGCGCGGACGGTGCGCTCACCGCGCTCACGTCGAGCTTCTGCATCGACCTGCTGGGCCTCCAGGAGCGCAAGGAGATCGGCGAGGCGGCGAAGAAGCGGATCCGCCAGCGCGTGCACATCGCTTTCGCCGCGGTGTTTCTCGCGCTGGTGCTGGGGTTCCACGCGCTGGGCAACCCCAGCATGATCAACGTGATCCTCAAGGTGGCGGCGTTCACCTACGGGCCGCTGCTGGGCCTTTTCGCCTTCGCCATCTTCGCCAGGAGACGGCCCGTCGATCGTCTCGTGCCCGTGGTGGCGATCGCGGCGCCGGTCATCTGCCTCTGGTCGACCGGAACCAGGCGGCGCTCTTCGGGACGTGGGAGGTGGGGCTCGAGATCCTGGTGCTGAACGGGGCGCTCACGTTCGCGGGGCTTTGGCTTTGCTCGCGACCGGCCGCTCGCGCGAGGGTCGTCAAAGGCTTTGGAACCGCAGATGAACGCAGATGAACGCGGATAAGGCTTGTGCCTGTTCATGAGGCCTCAATCCGTGCGTGCGGTTTTACGGTGCTGGCGAGAATCGCGGCTTCGACTCCATCACGAATCATCTGTGTTCATCCGTGTTCATCTGCGGTTCCAAAGCCTTTCGCCCGCGCCAGCCACGACTTGATTGGGATAATGCCGCCATGAACGCCCCGACCCCGCCCGACTCGCGTTCCAGTCCCTCACCTTCACCGGCGCGAAGGCCGGGCCCAAGCTCATCGTCACCGGCGCCGTGCACGGCAACGAGACCTGCGGCACGCTGGGCATCCGCCGCGTCCTGGCGGACATCGACGCGGGTCGCCTCGCCATCCTGGCCGGCACCGTGACCTTCGTCCCCGTCACCAATCCGCTCGCGTACGCGAAGAAGGACCGCTCCGGGGACCGCAACCTCAACCGCAACCTCGCGCCCACCGCGAACCCGGTCGATTTCGAGGACCGCGTGGCCAACTGGCTCTGCCCGCTGCTCGCGCAGCACGAGATCCTGCTCGACCTGCATTCGACCCGCGCGAAGAACCCGGCCTTCGCGATGCTGGGCCCCTTCGACAACGCGGGAACGCTCCAGCCTTTCGGCCAGGCGAAGCGGGAGCGCGCCCTCGCCCTCGCGCTCGGCGTATCCCGCTTCGTGGACGGCTGGCTCGAGACCTATGCCAAGGGCGTCGAGCGGCGCAACGCGCGCGTGGGCACGGCCTCGACGCGGGCGCAGGCGCTCAACACCGATCCGAAGTACGGTGTCGGGACGACCGAGTACATGCGTTCCATCGGCGGCTGCTCCATCACGCTCGAGTGCGGACAGCACGAGGATCCGGCCTCGCCCGACGTCGCTTATGCCGCCATCCACCGCGCCCTGGCGCACCTGGGGCTCGCCGACGGGCCCGTGCCCGCGCCGGTGTCCGGTGCGGAGTACCTGAGCCTCGTGGACGTCATCGACCGCCTGGATGCGAACGACGCCTTCGCGCGCGAATGGTCGAGCTTCAACCGGCTGGCGCAGGGCGATCTCAGCGCCACGCGCGCGGACGGCACGAGGCTCCTCGCGCCGGAGGATGGCTTCATCGTCTTCCCGGACCACAAGGCGCTGCCGGGCAACGAGTGGTTCTACCTCGCGCGGCCCCGCCTAGAGGCCGAACTCCTGCCGCGTTAGCGCATCCGATTCGTTGGCGGGCGCGAAAAGCGCGCCTTCGGGCACCAGCGCGGCCAGCAGGTGCCGAGCGCATCCGGCGCGCTCGCCCAGCCGCACGGCCAGCGCATCGGGCACCATCGGCCCTCGAGCCAGCAGGCGCTCGAGCGCCGGCGCCGCGGCGTTCGCATAGGCCCGGTCGAGTTGCGCCCACGCCTCGTCGGCGGCGGACTCCGTTGCTCGCGCGGCGGCCTGTGAAGCCTCGGCGGCGATGAGGCGCCCCAGCGCGAAGGCGATCACCGTGATCCACGCGGGATCGTGCGCGTCCTCGAGAAGCCTCGCGTGCAACGCCGCGAGCCCCTCCACGCCCGCCCGACGTTCCTCGCGGCCCAGCGGGATGCCGGCCCGCCGCGCATGGGGCTGGAAGCGCCTGAGCGCCGCCTGCCCGACCGTGACGGCATCGTCGACCAGCGACACGATGGGGCCCCGCTGGAGGAGCCTCGCCAGCGAGCCGGCCCAGGTGCGAGCCGACGGAAACGTGCTCGACTCGGCCTCGGACTGCCGGCGGTAGGACATGAAGTCGCCGGCGATGCGCGGGTCGAACAGGGCTTCGGCCGCGACCTCGAGCGCGGCCCGGGCCGCAGTCGGGTGATAGCAGGCCTCCTGCGGCCTCACGGTGGGCGTGGTGGGCGTGGGGACGGGCCGGCGGGGGGGTGCCGAGGCAAGGGCGGGCGAAAGCAAGGGCGTCGATTCGAGAAGCGGACGATCCGATGCTATTCCCGGCACGCGCACGCGCCTTGTCCGGCATCAGGGGTCGTGGCGATGGCTAGCGTGCGGCGCGAAGCCCATCGGAGATTTCTCCCGCCGCGCTTCGCAACGCCGGCAGGAACGCTTTCGCGATCCCCGTCCGGGAGTGCCGGGCGAGGTTCGTGCTCACGTTCACCGCGGCGACGACCCGCCCCTGCGCGTCGTGAACGGGGGCGGCGATGCCGCATACGCCCAGTTCCAGTTCCTCGCTCACCACGGCGTAGCCGCGCGCGCGGATTTCCCCGAGTTCCCTCATCAGGACCGGCACCGAGCGCCGGGTGAACCGCGTCCAGGCCGCGAGCGGCTTCGCCTCGAGGCGCTCGCGCGCCTGCGCCGGATCCAGACCGGCGAGCAGCACGCGTCCCATCGACGTGGCGAACGCCGGCAACCGCCCGCCCAGGCCGATGCCGCGCGCGAGCGGGCTGCGCCGCTCCGCCCGGGCCACGAAGACGATCTCGCCCCCTTCGAGGATGGACAGGGCCGCCACTTCGTCCAGCGAATCCGCCAGGCGGTCGAGCACGGGCTGCGCGGCTTCGCGAAGCGACAGGGAGGAAAGGTAGGCCTGCCCGAGTACGAGCACCTTCGGCGTGAGCCGGAAGGAGCCGCCGTCCTGGCGCGCATAGCCGAGGGCGAGAAGCGTATGCAGCAAACGCCGCGCGCCGGCGCGCGTCATCCCGGCGCGCGCGGCCGCCTCGCTGATCGTGAGCGCGGGCGCATCGCGGCCGAAAGCGCGCAGCAGGTCGAGGCCGCGCGCGAATGCCTCGACGAAGGTGTCGCTGCTCGCGGGACGGGCGCCCGCATCCGGGGGGTGCTTTGACAAGGCGGTCGGGGCTCGCTACGGTATGTTCTCTATTAGACCAGATGTTCGAATAGCGAACAATCGACTCCCGGAGGAGCCCCATGTCCCGCCTTGCCCTCGCCCTTGCGGCGCTCAGCTGCCTCGCCCTGCCCGCGTCCGCGTCCGCGCAGGGCGACTTCCCGACCAAGCCGATCCGCTTCGTCGTGCCCGCCGCCGCCGGCGGCCCGACCGACCTCACCGCGCGCCTCATCGCGCAGGAGATGCAGAAGGCGCTCGGCCAGCCCGTCGTGGTGGAACCCAAGCCGGGCGCGGGAGGCAACGTCGGTGCCGACGCCGTCGCGAAAAGCGCGCCGGACGGCTACACGATCCTCATGGCCACGATCGGCACCCACGCGATCAACCAGACGCTCTACAAGTCGCTGCCCTTCGACCCCGTGAAGGACTTCACGCCCGTCACGCAGGTTGTCCAGTACCCCTTGATCTTCGTGGTGAACCCGTCGGTGCCGGCGAAGAACGTGAAGGAGTTCATCGACTACGCCAAGGCCTACCCCGGCAAGCTCAACCGCGCCTCGGGCGGCAGCGGCACCTCGATGCACCTGTCGGGCGAGCTCTTCCGCAGCATGGCCGGCCTCGACCTGCCGCACATTCCCTACAAGGGCAGCGCCCCGGCCCTGAACGACCTCATGGGCGGGCAGGTGCAGCTCATGTTCGACTCGATGATGACCGCCCTGCCCTTGGTGAAGGCCGGCAAGCTGCGCGCGCTCGGCACCACCGGCACCACGCGCTCGAGTGCCGCCCCCGACGTGCCCACCATCGCCGAGCAGGGCATGCCGCAGTACAGCGCCGCCGGCTGGATCGGGGTGGTCGCGCCGGCGAAGACGCCCCCGGAGATCGTCGCGAAGCTGCGCAACGCCGTCGTGACGGCTCTCAAGACGCCGCAGGTTGCCGAGCGCCTCACCTCTCAGGCCGCGGAGATCGTCGGCAGCACGCCCGAGGAGTTCGGCGCTTTCATGAAGGCCGAGACCGCCAAGTGGGCCATCGCCGTGCGCGCCTCCGGCGCCACCGTGGAATGACCGCCTTGAACTTCCCGCCGATCGATTTTCCCGCACGCATCGCCGCCGTTGCCGCCCGCCTGCGCCGCGAAGGCGCCGACGCCTACGTCGGCACGCGACAGGCCGCCCTCCACTACCTGCACGGCGCCTTCATGCCCTGGCGCGGCGCCGTCATCGTCACGGCCGATGGCGCCTGCGAAACCAGTCTACTGGGCGATGGATGCCTCCCGCGTGCGCGAGGAAGGCACCGTCGGCACCCTGACGGAATTCTGGTTCGACGGGATGACCGAGGCCATCCGCGAGACGCTCGCGCGCCTGGGCGCCGCCGACGGCCGGGTCGGCCTCGACCTGAGCCATCCGGGCGCGGCACAGATCGCGCCGGGCATGCTGACGGCGTCCGAGTACCTGGACCTGCAGTCGAAGCTGCCGGGGGCGAAGCTCGAGAACGGCACCCGCTGGATCGACGACGTGATGCTCATCAAGTCGCCCGCCGAGATCGCGCGCCTGAAGCAGGCCGCCCTCGTCTCGGACATCGGCTTCCGCGCGGGCCTCGCCGCGGTGCGTCCCGGCGTCACGGAGAACCACGTGGCCGGCGTGATCGAGCAGGCCATCCGCGACCACGGCAGCACCTGGGCCTGGGCGATCACCGGGGCACGGAAGTCGGGAGCGGACCACGGACCGGATTTCTCCGCGGGGTCACCCAGCAGGCCACCGACCGCCCACTCGGGCGCGACGAGTTCGTCATCCTCGACCTGCACCCGATGATCGACCTGTACCTGGCGGACACCTCGATCCCGGTCTTCCTGGGCAAGCCGAGCGCACGCCAGGCGGCCATGATCGACTGCTGGGAGGACGTGGCGGCCACGATGCTCGCCGGTCTCACGCCGGGCCGGCCGATCGCCGAATGCGTGAAGGAGGGCATCGCCACCTTCGCCAAGCACGGCTTCTCCGACTTCAGCCTTCCGCTCTTCGGCCACGGCCTGGGCACCTGCGCACGCACGCGCCCCTTCCTCAACCTGCGAAGCGATGACGTGGTGCAGCCCGGCATGGTGGTCGCGCTCGGCACGCACCTCTACGTGCCCGACGCCGGCGGCATGCGACTGGAGTTTCCCGCGATGATCACGGAGCGCGGCGCCGAGCCGCTCGTCGAGACACCGCCCAAGGTCCACCGCGTGGCGGCCTGAGAAGCGACGGGGGCGCACCCCGCACGGGATGCGCCCCCCGGATGTCACGGCCCCGCGCTACTTCTTCGCGTTGAACTCCTGCACCGTCTCCCACGCGACCTGCTGCAGGTGTGCGGCGACATCGGCCGGCAATCCGGCGGTGTAGGTATTGCCCACCGGCGACTTGCCCAGCAGGGAGGCATACACCGTGCAGGCCGAGAGGTAGGTGCCCGCGAGGCTCGGATGGCGGAGGTCGGCCGTGTAGAGATCCAGTTGCGGCCGCTTCGCCATCGACTTGCCGAACGCGAGTCCGGCCGGCACGACCTGCGCGCCGTTGGCCTTGCCCGCCTTGGTGTACTGCTCGGCGAGCTGCTGCGTCATCTCCGGCTTGTCCTTGTAGGCCCACGACATGAAGAGCACCGGCTTCGCGCCGTAGGCGCGGATCGCGTCCGAGTTCTTCTTCGCGTACTCGTGGAACACGGGGGCCCAACTGCGGATGAATCGGGCACTGGCTGCAGTCCATGAACATGACGGCGTCGAACTGGCGGCCCGGCGGGTTGAACTCGATCTGGTTGCCCGGCAGGAAGCTGTACTTGCCGATGCCGCCGTTCAGGTAGCTCTCCATGTCGTGCCAGTCGACACCCGAGCCGCTGATCGTGACGGAAACGCCACGGTGCTTCACCGACTTGTCGCCGCCGCTCACGAGCTGCGCCACGTGACCGTGCATGCTGTTGTTGTAGTAGAAGAAGCTGTTGCCGACCCACAGGAGCGCGCCGGGCGGGCCGTCCGGGGCCTTCGAAACGGGGGTGGACGCGCAGCCGGCGAGTGCGAGGGCGGCCAGGAGCGACGCGAGGCCGCGGGGCAGGTGCAGTTGCATGTTGTTGTCTCTCCCGAACCCGGCAAGGCGCCGGAACCCACAAGGATACTGCTACGCCATCTTCTTCGCGAGGAAGCGCATCAGCGGCCCCACGAGGGGCAGCTGCGCGTAGAGCTCGCCCGCGGCGTCCCAGTAGTCGCGGTGGTACGCGACCCGGCCCTGCGCGTCGAAGCGCAGCAGCGAAAGCCCGTGGATCTTCCGCTCGACCTCGGGCTTGAACTTGCGGATGCGGTAGAGCATGTCCCAGGTGAGCACGAGGCGGTCCCCCTCCTCGATCGTCTCCAGGATCACGAACCGGGGGTCGACCAACGGCTCATACATGTGCCGGAAGATCCCCTGGATGGCCGGAAGGCCCGTCACCTCGTTGAACGGGTCGCGGAAATACGCATCCAGCGCGTACACCTCGCCCATGCGCTCCACCGATGCCGGCGTGAGCGACTCGAAGTAGCCCTTCACCCGCGCGGCGCGCTCGCTCACCTAGAGCCCCGTCGACTTGCGGATGGCGCTGAAGTACATCCCGTACGGGAGCAGGCGCAGGAGCTTGAGCTTGCGGCTGAAGGCCTTCGGGAAGTGGATCTCGAACTCGCCCGCCTCCAGGCCAACGATGGACCGCGCGGCCTCCTCCGGCGAGATGATGTTCGGCATCTCGAACTCGTTCTGCGCGGTGAGCGGCGTCTTCACGAACCCGGGATTGATGACCGACACGGCCACGCCCTTGGGCTGCAGGTCCAGGTACATCGTTTCCGCGAGGTTGATGAGCGCGGCCTTCGTGGGCCCGTAGATGAGGCTCTTCGGCAGGCCGCGGTAGCCCGCCACGCTCGAGACGAGCGAGATCGTCCCGGACTTCTGCCTGAGCATCCGCGGCACCACGGCGGCGCACACGTTGAGGTAGCCCCGCGGGTTCACCTCGATCATCGTGCGCGCGACCGCCAGGTCGATCTCGGTGGCGCGCATGGGCTTGTACTCTCCCGCCATGGGCACGACGAGGTCGAGGCCGCCCCAGGCCGTGTCGATGGCCTGCGCGGCCGACTCGAGCGCCGCGGCATCGGTGATGTCGAGCGGCAGGACGAGCGCGTTGCCCTCGCCGTGGCGCGCGCGGCCATTTGCTTCAGGGGATCCACGCGCCGGGCCGAAAGCGCCACCCGGGCCCCCTTGTTCGCGAGCAGGTCCGCCAGCGCGGCGCCGATGCCCGTGGAAGCGCCCACGATCCAGCAGCGCTTGCCGTTCCAGGCGGTAAAAGGGGGATTGAGGGGCATGGCTCGCCTCAGCGCTTCCGGAAGAAGATCGTCACTTCGCCGAACTTGATGCCGAACTTCGAGAAACCGGTCTTGTTGATCAGCGTCTTCTCGTCGACGAGCCACATCCA
>JADJMI010000005.1 GCA_016709665.1 Betaproteobacteria bacterium
GTCCTTCGCGTCGGCCACCGCCGGCGTCCGGTGCATCACCAGCCGCCCGGCCCGCTCGCCGCCCTTCGCCGAGGCCTTCTCGAAGGACACGAAGGCAAGCCCGCCGCCGCCGAGTTCCGCGGGCCGCATCGAGACGAAGCGGATGCGCTCGCGCTCGCCGACGAAAGCCAGGCGAACGGCGGTCGCGTCCTTGAATCGCCAGGGGAAGGCGGCCGAGAGTTCCTTCCGCACGAAGGAGTAGGTGAGCAGCAGCTGGTCGGCGCGGTCGCCGCGGTCGGTGCCGGCGTCCCAGGCGCGAACGCCCGTGCGCAGGCCGGCGAAGAGCAGCCCGAGCATCATCGCGAGCAGCGTGACCGCGATCACGGTCTCGAGAAGGGTGAAGCCGCCGGAACGCGAACGGCTCATGGCTTCGCGGCGAGCACGAGCGTCGCGAGGCGCACGTCGCGCGCGCGCCCGTCGGCCGCGGTCCAGGCCACGACCGAATCGACGCGGATGAGCCGCACGCGCAGGTTCAGGTCGCGACTCGCGTCGGCGTTCGGCGTTTCCCGGCGTTCGTCGTAGGCCGCCGCGGTGACCCGCCACCGGTAGCGATCCTCGGTGCCCTCGGCATTCCTTTCCTCCACCAGCTCGACGGCGGTGAATGCCGCCAGGCGGGACTGGGCGATCATCACCGCCCGCGCGTACTCGTCGGCGAGCTGCGCGTCGGTGAGGCCGCGCGTGAAGAGCTGCATGATGCCGGCGAGCGCGAGGCCGAACACGACGAAGGCCGCGAGCACCTCGACGATCGTGAAGCCCGCCTCGCGGGCCGGGCGGGAAGGCGGTGGCGCCATGGGGCGCGGGCGGGGCGCTAGCCCCCCTCCTTGATGCTCACCCGGCCGGTCAGCCAATCGACGTCGACGAGGAGCTTTCGCTCTCCCGCCTAGCGGGTGACCCGGCCGCCCGTCGAGCTCCCGTCCGGGTAGAAGCGGATCGCGCCGTGCCGATCGTCCTCACCTCCGACTGCGCCGTGTAGAGCTTGAGCTCGAGGCGCTCGGAGAGGGCGCGCGGCTTGGCCGCGCCCGTCACCTCGATCGTGCGCTTGTCGAGGTCCACGAGCATCGCGGCCGACTCCTGCGTGGCGATGGCGGTGCCGCGCGCGTCGCGCAGCCCGGCGGCCACCGTGCGCGCGGCGCTCTTCAACTCCGCGCCCGAGACGCCGGCGCTCGTGAAGCGCACCACCAGCGCGAAGCCGGCGGCGGCGATCACGAGGACCATCAGCACCTCGAGGAGCGTGAAGCCGCGCGCGGCGCGCAAGGGGCGCATGTCAGTTCCGGATGTCCTTGTTCTCGCCCTCGCCGCCTTCCTTGCCATCGGCGCCGAGCGAGATGAGGTCGTAGCCGCCCTTCTCCGCCGGCGAGCGGTAGGTGAAGTCGCGCGACCACGGGTCCTTCAGGATCTTCGCGTCCTTCACGTACGGCCCGTTCCAGTTGGCGACGCCCGAGGGCGCCGCGACGAGAGAACCCAGGCCTTCCTGCGAGGAAGGGTAGCGGCCCGTGTCGAGCTTGTAGAGCTCGAGCGCGCCGCCGATCTGCTCGATGCCCACCTTGGCGCGCTCCGAACTCGCGCGGCCCAGGCTGTTGAACACGCGCGGGCCGACCATCGCGAGAATCACGCCGATGATGACGAGCACCATCACCAGTTCGAGCAGGGTGAAGCCGCGGCTCGAGCGCGCGGCGGAAAAGCGGAAGGGGCGGTTCATGGGAACTCCGGTCGTTGTCGTTCGCCCCGCTAGAGGGGCAGGTCGTAGATCGAAAGCATCGCGGCGAGGATGGAAAGGATGACGGCGCCCACGACGCCCGCCAGGCCCACGATCATCACGGGCTCGAGGAGGGCCAGGGCCCGCTTCACGGCGCGCGCCACCTCGCGGTCGTAGACGTCGGCGACGTCGAGCAGCATGCGGTCGAGCCGCCCGGTTTCCTCGCCCACCATGATCATGTGCACCGCGAAGGCGGGGAACCGACGCGTCTCCATCATGGGCTTGCCGAAGCCCCGGCCGGTCTTGAGCTCGCGCCCCACCTCGGCGAGCCCGGCGGCCATCCAGGTGTTGCCCATCGTCTCGCGCACGATGCCGATGGCGTTCACGAGCGAGACGCCGTTGCGAAGCAGCGTGCCCAGGGTACGCGCGAGGCGCGCCGTCTCGACCTTTGCCGCGAGGTCGCCGGCGACGGGCAGGCCCAGGATCCAGCGGTCCCAGCGCAGTTTCGCCTCCGGGGTCTCGAGGCGCTTCACGACGAGATAGACGAGCGCCACCGCCGCGAGCACCATCGCCCACCACCAGGCGCGCATCAGCGCGCCGGCGCCCAGCACCACCTCGGTCACGAGCGGCAGGGCCTTGCCGCTTTGGGCGAAGATCGGCTCGAACTGCGGCACGACCACCGCGAGCAGGATCACGACCGAGAAGACGGCGACGAAGAAGAGGATGGCCGGGTAGATGAGGGCGGACTTCACGCTTTCCTTGAGGTCCTTCGAGCGCTCCATGAATTCCGCCAGGCGCGCGAGCACGTCGCCCAGCGCGCCGCCCGCCTCGCCCGCGCGGATCATGTTCACGTAGAAGCGCGAGAAGACGCCGCCCTGCTGCTCGAGAGCCTTCGAGAGCGCGGCGCCGCCGCGCACCTCGTTCCTCACGGCCTTGAGCATCTCGGCCACGCGCTCGCTCTCGGCGAGGCCCACGAGGATCTCGAGGCTGCGATCGAGCGGCAGGCCGGCGTTCAGGAGGGTCGAGATCTCCCGCGTCACGACGCCGATCTCGTCCTGACTCACGCCCCGGCGGAAGAGCGGCGAGGCCTGCCGCCTCGCCACGGCCACCTGCGCCTCGCCCGCCCCGGCCTCCACCGCGCGAAGCGGCGTGTAGCCCATGTCGCGCAGCCGCTCGACGATGGCGCGGCGATCCGCCCCGTCCATGGCGCCCTCGAGGACCTCGCCCGCGGGCGTCACGGCCTTGTACTGGAAGACGGGCATGGGGCGTCAGTCCTCGCGGGTGACGCGAAGCACTTCCTCGATGGTGGTGGTGCCCGCGACGGCCTTGCGCAGCCCGTTCTCGAACATCGACTCCATGCCGCTGTCGACGGCGGCGGCGCGCAGCTCCGCCGAATTGGCGTGGCGCATCACCAGGGAACGGATGGCGTCGTTCATGGGCAGCATCTCCATGATGCCCATGCGGCCACGGTAGCCGGTCCCGGAGCACTGGTCGCAACCGCCCGGGTGCCAGAGCGTCACGTCGCCCTCGGGCACGTAGCGGCGAAGGCCCATCTGCTCGATCACCTCCGGCAGCGCCTTGTAGGGCTGGCGGCAGTGAGGGCACAGGTTCCTCACGAGGCGCTGGGCGAGAATGCCCACCACCGTGGAGGTGAGCAGGTAATCCTCGACGCCCATGTCGAGCAGGCGGTTCACGGTGGACGGCGCGTCGTTCGTGTGCACGGTGGAAAGCACCATGTGGCCCGTGAGCGCGGACTGCACGGCGATCTGCGCCGTCTCGAGGTCGCGGATCTCGCCGATCATGATCACGTCCGGGTCCTGGCGCACGATGGAACGCAGCGCGTTGGCGAACGTGAGGTTGATCTGGGGCTTCACCTGGATCTGGTTGATGCCCGGCATCTGGTACTCGACCGGGTCCTCGACGGTGAGGATCTTCACGTCGGGCTGGTTCAGGCGGTCGAGGGCCGTGTAGAGCGTGGTCGTCTTGCCCGAGCCCGTGGGGCCGGTGACGAGGAGCACGCCATGGGGCTGGCCGAGGGCCTCGAGGAAGAGCTCGAGCACCGGCCCGTCGAAGCCGAGCGAGGCGAAATCGAGCGGCACGCCGCCCTTGTCGAGGATCCGCATCACGACGCTCTCGCCGTGCATCGTGGGGACGGTGGAGACGCGCAGGTCGATCTCCTTGCCCTGGATGCGCAGCTTGATGCGGCCGTCCTGCGGCAGGCGGCGCTCGGCGATGTCGAGGTTCGCCATGATCTTCACCCGCGAGATGACGGCGGCGGACAGGCGCCGCGGCGGCGACTCGACCTCGTGCAGCACGCCGTCGATGCGGTAGCGAACGATGAGCCGGTTCTCGAAGGGCTCGATGTGGATGTCGGAGGCCCGGCTCTCGAGGGCGTGCGTGATGAGCAGGTTCACCAGGCGCACCACCGGCGCCTCGGAGGCGAGGTCCTTCAGGTGCTCGACGTCGCCCGCGTCCTGCTCCTCGTCCCGGGAGGCGATGTTGTCGACGATCTGGCCCATGGAACTGCGGCCGGCGCCGTAGAGGCGCTCCAGGGCGGCATCGAGTTCCGTCACGTTCGCGAGGCGGGGCACGATCGGCTTCGCGCACACCATGGCGAGCGATCGAAGCAGGAAGTCGTCTCCGGGGTCAGCCATCGCGACGACGACGCCTTCGTCCGTCTCGCGAAGGGGCAGCGCTTTTGCGTCCCGCAGGAAGCGGTCGGAGACCTGTTCCTCGAGGATCGGCAACTCGGGGTACTCCGAGGCCGCGGCGACGGGGATCGCGAGCAGCTCCGAGAGCGCTTCGGCGAGGTCCCGCGCGGAAACGAGGCCCAGGCGGCCGAGGATCACGCCGAGCTTCTCGCGCCGGCCTTCGCCCTCCTGGAGGCGAAGCGCCCGCTCGAGGTTCGCGAGGTCGAGTTTTCCCCGGGCGATCAGGATCTCGCCCAGGCGGCGTGGCTGGCTCTCGACGGGTAGCGCGGACATGGAGGGAAAAATTATAGCCGACGGGCCATTGCGAACCCCTATGAACCCCCAAACGGCCGGAGGTTCCCGGCAATCAGCCGGCCGGCAGGGCCGCGAAGACCGCGTCGAGCTGCGATTCCCACGAAGTCGGCGCGAAGCCGAAGGCCGCCGTGAATTTCGCGGGGTCGAGCACCGAATAGGCCGGGCGCCGGGCGGGCGTGGGGTAGTCGGAGGAAGGAATGCGAATCACCCGCGGCGCGCGGAAGCCCGGACGGCCGGCGGCGCGCGCGAAGATGGCCTCGGCGAAAGAGGCCCAGGTGGTCTCGCCGCCGGCCGAGAGGTTGTAGATGCCCGACGCGACGCCCTCGCGCGGGATCGCGCGGATCGCGCGTACGGTTGCCTCGGCCAGGAAGAGGCTGGAGGTGGGCGCCCCGCGCTGGTCGGCGACGACGCGAAGCTCCCCTCGCGTGGCGGCGAGGTTCAGCATCGTGGCGAGGAAGTTCTTCCCGCGCGGCCCGTACACCCACGTGGTGCGGAAGATGAGGTGCTTGCAGCCGCTGCGGGCGATGGCGAGGTCGCCCTCGAGCTTCGTCCGGCCGTACTCGTTGAGCGGCGCGGGCGCGTCGTCCTCGCGCCAGGGCTCGCGCTTCGAACCGTCGAAGACGTAATCCGTCGAATAGTGGACGAGGACCGCCCCGAGCTGCCGGGCCTCCCGCGCGAGGACACCCGGCGCGGTGCCGTTGATGGCGAGCGCGAGCGCCGGCTCCGACTCGGCCTTGTCGACGGCGGTGTAGGCCGCCGCGTTCACGATGAGTCCGGGCTTCGTCTCGCGGCACAGGGCCCTCAAGGCGCGCGGGTCCGCGAGGTCGATGGCGGGATAGTCCACGCCGTGCACCTCGCCCAGCGAGGCGAGCGCGCGGCGCAGCTCGAGGCCGACCTGGCCCGCCGGCGCCGATGAGGAGGATGCGCATCAGGGAAGGTCTCCGCCTCGGCGAGCGGCGCGCCGTCGCGTCCGCGGGCTTGAGCAGCGGCTCGCCCTCGAGCGGCCACGCGATGCCGAGCGCCGGATCGTTCCACAGGAGCGTCGCTCGTGGGACGGCGCGTAGTAGTCCGTCGTCTTGTAGAGGAACTCCGCGTAGTCGCTCGGCACCAGGAATCCGTGCGCGAGGCCCTCGGGCACCCACAACATCCGGGGATTGGCGGCCGAGAGCGTGACGCCCACGGATCGCCCGAAGGTGGGCGAGGAGCGGCGCACGTCCACGACGGCGTCGAAGACCTCGCCGGCCACGACGCGCACGAGCTTGCCCTGCGTGTGGTGCAGCTGGTAGTGCAGCCCGCGCAGCACGCCCTTCGCGCTGCGCGAGTGGTTGTCCTGCACGAACTCGACGTCGCGGCCGACGGCCTCGGCGAAGGCGCGCCGGTTCCAGCTCTCGAGGAAGAAGCCGCGCTCGTCGCCGTGGACCTTCGGCTCGAGGATGAGCACGTCGGCGATGGCGGTGGGTATGGCCTTCATGGGCACCCCCCCTAGAAGACGCGATCGCGCAGCACTTCGAGAAGATACTGGCCGTACGCGTTCTTCTTCATGGGCTCGGCGAGCCGCTCGAGCTGCGCGCCGTCGATCCAGCCCTGCCGCCACGCGATCTCCTCGGGACAGGCGACCTTGAGCCCCTGGCGCCGCTCGATGGTCTCGATGAACTGCGCGGCCTCGAGGAGGCTCTCGTGGGTGCCGGTGTCGAGCCAGGCGGTGCCGCGGCCCATCACCTCCACCGCGAGCGCGCCCATCTCCAGGTAGCGGCGGTTCACGTCCGTGATCTCCAGCTCGCCGCGGGCGGAGGGCTTCATCGTCGCGGCGATGTCGAGCACGCTGTTGTCGTAGAAGTAGAGGCCCGTCACGGCGTAACGGGACTTGGGCGCCTTCGGCTTTTCCTCGAGCGAGACGACTCGGCCGGCCGGGTCGAACTCGGCGACGCCGTAGCGCTCGGGGTCCTTCACCGGGTAGGCGAACACCGTCGCGCCTTCCGTCCGTGCCGATGCCCGCTCGAGCTGTCCCGAGAGGTCGTGGCCGTAGAAGATGTTGTCGCCCAGCACGAGGCAGGAAGGGTCCCTGCCCACGAAGTCGCGGCCGATGATGAAGGCCTGCGCGAGGCCCTCGGGCTTCGGCTGGACCGCGTAGGAGATGTCGAGGCCCCAGGCCCTGCCGTCGCCCAGGAGCTGCGCGAAGCGCGGCGTGTCCTCGGGCGTGGAGATGAGCAGGATCTCCCGGATGCCCGCGAGCATGAGCGTCGTGAGCGGGTAGTAGACCATCGGCTTGTCGTACACCGGCAGCAGCTGCTTGGAGACCACCTGCGTGACGGGGTAGAGCCGCGTGCCGGAGCCTCCGGCGAGGATGATGCCCTTCCTCATGCTTGTGCCCTCTCGGCGTAGTTCGTCTCGATCCACTGGCGGTAGGCGCCGCTCCTCACCTCCGCGACCCACGCCGCATTGTCGAGGTACCAGCGCACCGTGCGCTCGAGGCCCGTCTCGAAGGTCTCGGTCGGCGTCCACCCGAGCTCGGCGCGGATCTTGGTCGCGTCGATGGCATAGCGCCGGTCGTGTCCGGGACGGTCCTTCACGTACGTGATGAGGTCCCGGTAGCCGCCGGCCGCGCGCGGCGCCAGGCGCCCGAGCGTGTCGCAGAGCGCATGCACCACCTCGAGGTTGCGCTTCTCGGCGTTGCCGCCGACGTTGTAGACCTCGCCCACGCGCCCCTTCGCGAGCACCGTGCGGATGGCCGTGCAGTGGTCGCCGACGTAGAGCCAGTCGCGCACCTGGCGGCCGTCGCCGTACACCGGGAGGGGCTTGCCCTCGAGCGCGTTGGCGATCATGAGGGGGATCAGCTTCTCCGGGAACTGGTAGGGCCCGTAGTTGTTCGAGCAGTTCGTCGTGAGGACGGGCAATCCGTAGGTATGGTGATAGGCGCGCACCAGGTGGTCGCTCGCCGCCTTCGAGGCCGAGTAGGGGCTGTTGGGCGCGTAGGGCGTCGTCTCCGAAAACCCCGGGGCGGTCTCGTCGAGGGAGCCGTAGACCTCGTCGGTCGACACGTGCAGGAACCGGAAGGACGACTTCGCCGCGCCTTCGAGGGCGCCCCAGAATGCGCGCGCGGCCTCGAGGAGCTTGAACGTGCCGACCACGTTCGTCTGGATGAACTCGCCCGGGCCGTGGATCGACCGGTCCACGTGGCTCTCGGCGGCGAAGTGCACGATCGCGCGCGGCCGGTGCTCGTCGAGCAGCGCGGCGACGGCGGGTTGATCGCCGATATCGGCCCGCACGAAGCGGTGCCTCGGGTCGGCTCCGAGCGAGGCGAGGTTCGCGAGGTTGCCCGCGTAGGTGAGCTTGTCGGCGTTCACGACGGGCTCGCCGCCCGCCGCGAGCCAGTCGATCACGAAATTGGAGCCGATGAAGCCGGCGCCTCCGGTGACGAGAATGGTCATTTTTCGGCCTTCTGCCGTTCGATCAGCTTGAGGTACTTGTGGAAGGTGTTCTGGCAGCCGATCGCCACATGGGCGAACCCCGGGCCGCCATCCAGGATGCCCAGGCGCAGGATGTAGAACTTGAGGAAGCGAACCAGCGGGTTCACGAAGAGCCGGGCATAACCCGCCCGCACGCCCTGCCGGTAGAGCGCGTCGGCATGCAGCGACGTGTAGCGATTCTGCTTGGCGAGGTAGGTCGCGACGTCCTCGGCCGACTCGTGCAGCAGGTCGCCGTCGATCCGGCCGACCTCGGCCGTGGTGAGCACGGTCTCGTGAACGTCGTCGTTGGACCAGCCCGCGTGCGCCCGGTGGAAGAGGCGCAGCGACCAGTCGGGGTAGGCCTCCCCGTGGGCGAGCCAGCGTCCGAGAAACCGGTTTCGGCGCGCCATGCGATAGGCCCTGTAACGGGGGGCCGCCAGGGCGCTCGCGAGATTCGCGGCGAGCTCGGGGGTCACGCGCTCGTCGGCGTCCAGGCAGAGGACCCAGTCGTGGCGGGCGGCCGCCACCGCGAACTGCTTCTGGCGGCCGAACCCGAGCCAATCCTGGCGGATCACCCGGGCACCCATTCGCTCGGCGAGGGCGACGGTGCCGTCGCGGCTGCCGGAATCGACCACGACCACCTCGTCCGCGAAAGCGACGCTCGACAGCAGGGCGCCGAGCTGCGACTCGGCGTCGAGCGCGATCACGGCCACGGTGAGCGGAAGCTTGGCGGGGGGGGACACGGCGGGAAGCCCGGAGCGCGAAAGGGCAGCCATTTTACCCTGTCGCCCCTTTCGGCTTCGACCCGGACCGGGCGGCGATTTAGAATGCGCCATGCCCGCGCCCCGCGTCCTTCTCGTGAAGCTCTCCTCGTTGGGCGACGTGATCCACCTGCTGCCCGCCGTGACCGACCTGGCCCGGGCACGCCCGGGAATCGAGATAGATTGGGTGGTCGAGGAGAGCTTCGCCTCCGTGCCCGCGATGCATCCCGCCGTAAGGCGCGTGATCCCCGTGAGCCTTCGGCGCCTGCGCGCGAACCCGCTTTCGCCCTCGGGATGGGGCGCGCTCGCCGGCGCGCGCTCGGCGCTTCGCGCCTGTCGATACGACTGGATCGTGGACGCGCAGGGGCTCCTCAAGAGCGTGGCGGTCGGCCGGCTCGCGGCCGGACCGCTCTTCGGCTACGACCGCGCCAGCATCCGGGAGAAATCCGCCGCGCGCTTCCTCGACATGGGACTTCGCGTTCCGCGCGACCTGCACGCCGTCGAACGTTGCCGGCGCCTGATGGCGGCCGTGTTCGGGTACGTCCCGGCGGGCGAACCCGACTACGGCATCGCCGCGCGCACCGAGCCGCCCGCCTGGGCGCCCCGGGCGGACTATGTCGTGGGCCTTCACGCCTCCAGCAAGCGCGCCAAGCGATGGCCGGACGCCCACTGGCGCGCTCTCGCCGGGCGGCTCGCCCACGAAGGCATCGGCATCGTGTATCCGGGCGGTTCCGCGGCGGAGCGCGAGGATGCGGCGCGTCTCGCCCGGGACTCTCCCGGCGCCGTCGCCGCACCCGCGATGACGTTGCCGGAGGCCGCGTCCCTCCTCGCCCGCGCAAGCGCCGTCGTCGGCGTCGATACCGGGCTCACGCACCTCGCGGTCGCGCTCGGCTGTCCGACGGTCGGCCTCTACGTGACCACGAAGCCGGGACTGACGGGGCTCGCCGGCGGGCCCCGCGCCGTGAACCTGGGCGGTCCCGGCGCCGCGCCCGCGCCGGCCGATGTCGTCCGCGTCCTCTTCGGGGCGGATTCGCCCGCCTGATGCTGCGCGCCCTCTACGGATTCGTCGTCGTGCTGCTGTTGCCCTTCGCGCTCGCGCGCCTCGCATGGCGCTCGCGTCGGCAACCCGGCTACCTCGAGCACCTGGGCGAGCGCTTCGGGGTCGCGCCGCTGGCCGGCGCGGCTCCCGTCATCTGGGTCCACGCGGTTTCCGTCGGCGAGACGCGGGCCGCCGCGCCCCTGGTGGCCCGCCTCGCGCGCGACTTCCCCGACGCGCGGATACTCCTTACCCACATGACGCCCACGGGAAGGGCCACCGGCGTCGAGCTCTTCGGCGCGCGCGTCGATCGCGCCTGGCTGCCCTGGGACGCAGGCTTCGCGGTGCGACGCTTCCTCGTCCGCGCGCGCCCCGCGTTCGGCATCCTCCTCGAGACGGAGATCTGGCCGAACCTGCTCGCGCAGTGCCGGTCGCGGGGGATCCCGGTGTTCCTCGTGAACGCACGGCTGTCGGCGCGTTCGGCGGCGGGATATGCCCGCGTGGCCCCGCTCGCGCGCGAGGCGCTCGGGAACCTGGCTGGCGTCGCCGCCCAAGGCGCCGACGATGCCGCGCGATTCGAGGCCCTGGGGGCCCGCGACGTGACCGTGACGGGCAACATCAAGTTCGACCTCGACGTGCCTGCCGATGCCGAGGCGAAGGCCGATGCCCTGCGCGCGCTGTTCGGCGCCGGCCGGCGCGTCTGGGTCGCGGGCAGCACGCGCGAAGGCGAGGAGTCGCTCCTCGTCGAGGCGATCGAGGCCGCCGGGCTCGACCCGGACATCCTGGTGGTGTTCGTGCCGCGCCACCCGCAGCGCTTCGACGAGGTGGCGACCCTGCTCACGGCCCGTGGCGGTCCCGTCGCCCGGCGAAGTCTCGGGGCGGCCGTGCCCGCCGGGGCGCGCTACGCCCTGGGCGACTCGATGGGCGAAATGCTCGCGTACTACCGCGCGGCCGAGCTCGTCGTCGTGGGCGGCAGCTTCCTGCCGCTCGGCGGGCAGAACCTCATCGAGGCCTGCGCGGTCGGCAGGCCCGTGCTCTTCGGTCCCCACACGTTCAATTTCGAGGCCGCTGCCGAGGCGGCCATCGACCGCGGTGCAGGACTTCGGGCGCGCGATGCGGCACACGCCGTCGCGATCGCGAAGGAGCTGCTCGGCGATGCGCCGCGGCGCAAGCGGATGGGCGAAGCCGCCCTCGCCTTCGCACGCGACAATCGCGGGGCGCTATCCCGGCTCGAAGCCTGGCTCGCGCCCCGCCTGCCGGCTAGCCGCGGCCCAGGGCGCGGTTGACCTGCTCGAGGTCCGGCTCGTCGAGCGTGCCGCTCGCGGATTTCAGGCGCAGCGTGTTGAGCAGGTAATTGTAGCGGGCCTGCTGCAGGTCGCGGCGCGTCTGGATGACCTGCTGTTGCGCGTTGAGCACGTCCACGCTGGTACGCACGCCGACGTCCCGGCCGAGAATCGTGGAATCGAGCTGGCTCTGCGTCGAGGCGAGGGCCTGCTCGAGGGCACGGACCTGGGCGATGCCGCTCGTCACGTTGAGGTAGCCCTGGCGCACCGCCTGCGCCACCGTGCGCTGGGTGTTTTCGAGGTCCTGCTGCGCCCGGTCCTTGTTCGCGAGCGCCTGGCGCACGAGCGACTGCGTGCCCCCGCCCGCGAAGATCGGCACCGAGACCGAGACGCCGACGGAGCCGGTGTTCTGCGCCAGCGTACCGATGCCCGAGGTCAGGTTGGGATTCTTGTTGTAGACCCACTGCGCGGACAGGTCCACGGTCGGGTAGTGGCCGGCCCGGGCGCGGTCGACCTCCTTCTGCGCGATCTCGTAGCCGGCGCGGGAGATGGCGACCGAATAGCTCGAAGTGCCCGCGGCGTTCACCCAGTCCTCGATCTTCTCGGGCTTGGGCGGGGCGAGCGTCAGCGGATCCTTCAGGGGCACGAGCGACTCGGCGGGCTTGCCGATCAACTGCTGCAGCGCCTGGCGCTTCACCTCGAGGTCGTTCTTGTCCGAGATCTCCTTGGCGACCGTCTGGTCGTAGCGCGCCTGGGCCTCGAGCGTGTCGACGATCGTGGCCGTGCCGACCTCGAAGTTGCGCTTGGCCTGGGCGAGCTGCTCGGAAAAGGCCTTCTTCTGCGCCTCGGAAAGGGCGACGTTGTCCTGCGCGAGCAGCACGTCGAAGTAGGCTTGTGCGGTGCGCACGATCAGGTCCTGCTTGGCGATCGTGAACGAGGCCTCGGTCTGCAGCACCTGCTTTTCGGCCTGGCCGATGGCGACCCAGTTCTGCCACCGGAAGAGCGGCTGGGTGAGGGTCACCGCGTACGTCTGGTTGTTGTAGGTGAAGTCGTCCGCGTAGTCGCGGTCGAGCTTGTTCTTGAACGCCGAGGCGGAGCCGATCACGTTGGGCAGGTACCCGGCGCGGGCCTGGGGCAGGCGCTCGATGCCGGCGTTGTACGTGGCGCGCGCACCCTGGTAGACGGGGTCGCTCACCTGGGCGTCCTTGTAGACGCCCAGAAGGTCGGCGCCGAAGGCGTTCGAGGCGAGTCCGGCCGCGGCAAGGAGTAGGACGAGACGGGTGGGCTTCATCGGTGGGGCTTTCGGTTCGTTGTCGTAGGGGCTTTGACGCCGCGATCGGCCGGGGCGGATTCGCGCCGCCGCGCCTTCGTTCATTCGTTCAGTACACCGCCATGTCGGGATCCACGCTGCGGGCCCAGCCGTCGATGCCGCCACGCAGGTTCACGACATCCGCGAAGCCCTGTCGCTCCAGGAACGCGCCCGCCTGCAGGCTGCGCATGCCGTGGTGGCAGATCACGATGGTGGTCCTCGCCCGGTCCAGCTCCGCGAGGCGCGCCGGCAGCTGCCCCATCGGGATGTGCACCGAGCCGTCCATCCGACACAGCGAGACCTCCCACGGTTCCCGCACGTCGAGCAGCGTGACCGGTTCCCGGTTCTGCGTGAGCCACGCCCGCAGTTCGGGCGCCTCGAGCTGGCGCATCAGAAGCGGAATCGCGCCGGGGACTCGGCATTCACGAGGGGCCGCAACATCGTCTCGAAGAGCTCGGTTCGCCGGGTTTCGCCGGGGCCCGCCTGCTCCAGGAGCACGGCTTTCATCACCGGGGCGTCGCCCACCACGGCCACGAGGCGTCCGCCCGGGTTCAGGCGGGAGACGAAGGCGGCCGGCAGGACGGGCGTGGAGCCCGTCAGGACGATGACGTCGTAGGCCTTCTCCCCCAGCGGGGCGCGGGCGCTGTCGCCAACGAGCAGGGTCACGTTGCCGATCCTGGCCGCCGCGAGGCTCGCCTTGGCGCGCGCGGCGAGATCCGGGTGGATCTCGGCGCTGGTCACGTGGCGCGCGAGCTTCGCGAGGAGGGCCGTGAGGTATCCCGAGCCGGTTCCAACCTCGTAGACGGTGTCGCCCGGCTTCACGCCGAGTTCCTGGACGATGCGCGCTTCCATCTTGGGGCTCATCATCGATTCGCCGTGCGCGAGGGGAATCTCGAGGTCCGCGAACGCGAGCCCGGCGCAGCCCTCGGGAACGAAACGCTCCCGCTTCACCTCGAACAGGAGGTCGAGCACGGCGGTGTCGAGGACGTCCCATGGGCGGATCTGCTGCTCCACCATGTTGAAGCGAGCTTGTTCGACGTTCATGGTAAGGGACGGGGAGGGCCGCGAAAAAAGAGAATTGTATCAAAGCGAAACGGCATTTCGCGCGCCCCGGGGGCCGCGACGGAGCCCCTTGCCGGATGCCTCGGCGTCCTAATCGAGCGTCTCCCGGTAGCGCCGCAACGCGATCGCCGCCACCACCAGGAGGAAGGCCGCCAGGGGCCATACGTTCGGGGCGATGTCGGCCCACCCGCTGCCCTTCAGGAGGATGCCGCGCACCACCCGCAGGAAGTGCGTGAGCGGCAACAGTTCTCCGATGGCCTGGGCCCACCCCGGCATGCCGCGGAACGGGAACATGAATCCGGAGAGGAGCATCGAGGGCAGGAAGAAGAAGAACGTCATCTGCATCGCCTGCATCTGGCTCCGCGCGAGCGTCGAGAAGGTGAAGCCGATCGCGAGGTTGGCGGCGATGAAGAGGACCAGCACCGCGGAGAGCAGCACGAGGCTCCCGACCATGGGCACCTCGAAGAGCTGCCTCGCGGCCACGAGGATCACGACGACCTGCACGTAGCCGATGAGGATGTAGGGCACGATCTTGCCGAGCATCACCTCGAACGGGCGCACGGGCGTGGCGAGCAGGTTCTCCATCGTGCCGCGCTCGCGCTCGCGCGTCATCGCGATGGAGGTCATCATCACCATCGTCATGGTGAGCACCACGCCCATGAGGCCCGGCACGATGTTGTACTGCGTGATTCCCTCCGGGTTGTAGCGGCGGTGCACGCGTACCTCGAAGGGCGCGGGCGAAGCGCGAAGCGAGGCGAGCGACCCGGCGAGGTCGCGGTCGAGCGCGGTGAGGTTGAGTCCCTGAAGGGCGCTCACCGCGTTGCCGGTCGCGGCGGGGTCGGTCGCGTCGGCCTCGACGAGGATCGCGGGGCGCTCGCCGCGCTGCAGGCGCCGCGAGAAGTCGGCAGGCACCTGCAGCAGGAACTGCACCTCGCCGCGGGCGAGCATGCGCTCGCCCTCCTCCACGAGCGCCGGCTGCGCGATCACGCGGAAGTACCCGCTGTTCTCCATGGCGCGCACGAAGGAGCGCGAGAAGGCGCTCGTCTCGGCGCTCACGACCGCGGTCGGCAGGCCCTTGGGATCCAGGTTGATCGCGAAGCCGAAGAGCACGAGCTGCATCACCGGAACGCCCACCATCATCGCGAAGGTGAGGCGGTCGCGGCGCATCTGCACGAATTCCTTGACGAGGACAGCGACGAAGCGGTTCCAGGAGAACACGGGTCAGTTCCCGGAGGCGGTCGTGGCCGACACGGGCTCGCCCTCCTTCATCAGGTGGATGAAGACGTCCTCGAGCCCGGTGGGCACGCGCTCGATGCGCAGGCCCGGCCGCGAGCGCACCGCCGCGAGGCTCGCCTCCAGCAGGGCGGGGTCGGGACCGCTCACGTGCAGCGCGGCGCCGAAGGGAACGACCATGTCGACGCCGGGGCGGCCGCGCAGCTCGCCGGCCAGGGCGACGAGCCCCTCGCCCTCGACGGACCAGGTGGCGAGGCCGGCGCCGCGAACTACCTCGTCCACGGTCCCGTGGGTGAGCAGCTTTCCGTAGGCGATGTAGGCGAGCGCGTGGCAGCGCTCGGCCTCGTCCATGTAATGCGTGCTCACGAGAACCGTCATGCCGCCGGCCGCCAGCTCGTGCAGGTGCTCCCAGAACCCGCGGCGGGCGCTCGGATCGACGCCTGCGGTGGGCTCGTCCAGAAGCAGGAGTTTCGGCTCGTGCAGCAGGCACGCGGCGAGCGCGACGCGCTGCTTCCACCCCCCCGACAGGGTGCCCGCCAGTTGGCCGCGGCGGCTGGACAAGCCCAGCCGTTCGAGGGCCTCGTCGACTCGCCGTCGCCGGCCGTCCATGCCGTAGACGCGCGCGATGAAATCGAGATTCTCCGCGATCGAGAGATCCTCGTAGAGGCTGAAGCGCTGGGTCATGTAGCCCACCTGCCGCTTGATCTGCGCCGAGTGCGTGAGGATGTCGAACCCCAGGCAGGTGCCGCGTCCTGCGTCCGGCGTGAGCAGGCCGCAGAGCATGCGGATCGTGGTCGTCTTGCCGCTGCCGTTGGGCCCGAGGAAGCCGTAGATCTGGCCCCGGCGCACCTGCATCGAGAAGCGGTCGACGACGGTCTTGCCGCCGAAGCGCTTTGTGAGGCCCTCGACGTCGATGACGATTCCGGTCGCGCTCATCGCAGCGTCACGTCCAGGGGCTGGCCCGGCCTGAGTTTCACGGAATCTTCCGGGGACGCACGCGCCTCGACGAGGAAGACCAGCTTCGCCCGGCTGTCCTTGCTGAAGATGACCGGTGGGGTGAATTCCGCCTGCGGCGCGATGTAGGTGACCTTCGCCGCGATCGGCCCCGCGCAGCCGTCGCAGCGCAGCTGCACGTCCTGCCCGATCCGCAGCGCGCCGAGCTTCGTCTCGGGCACGAAGAAGCGCGCCTTCAGGTTCTCCGGCGGCAGGATCGTCACCACCGGAGCGCCCGCGTTCACCCATTCGCCGGCGACGTAGAGCGTCTCGGTGACGGTCCCCGCGACGCTCGAAACCGCCCGCTTCTGGCGAAGGCGCCAGTCCGCCTGCGCCAGCGCCTCGCGCGCGGCGTTGGCGTCCGTTTCGGCTGCGCGGATCTCGTCGGGCCTCGAGGCAAGCTCGGCGGTAGCCAGCAGCGCCTTCAGCTCCGCCACCCGCGCCCGGTCCCGGTCGCTCGCCGCGCGCGCTTCGTCGAGCGCCTGCCGGCTCTGGAAGCCCCGCTTCACGAGGTCCTCGGCTCGGGCGAGACCGGCCGTCGAGAGCCGGAGCGCGGCCTCGGCCTGGGCGAGCTGGGCGCGTACCGCATCGAGCTCGGTCGGCCGGCGGCCCTTGCGGAGATTGGCGAGCCTCGCCTCGGCCGATCGAACGCGCTCCTCGGCCTCGCGCCGCGCGGCACCCTCGTTCTCGGCCTCCAGGGTGAAGAGCGGCGCGCCCGGGGCGACCGTGCTGCCTCGTGCCACGTCGAGCTTCACGAGCGTGCCGGCGATCGGGCCGGCGACGCGCACGAACTCGCCTTCGGCGTAACCCTGCAAAGGGGTCTCGCCGGACGTGCAGGCGGCGAGGACGAACACGAACGGCAGCAGGCGGTGCGGTTTCATGGCTTCCCCTTCCCCTTGCGGGTCGAGCCCGGCGCGGCCACGGCCAGCGCCCTCAGGATGAGATCGATGCGTTCGTCGATGGCGGCGTCGCTCATGACGGAGTCGGCCAGTGCGCGGGCGGCGGCCTTCGGCATCGCACCGCTTTCGGCGATGGCGCCGCCCGCCAGGATCGGCATCGCGAGGGCCCCGGCGATGGTGCCGATGACCTGGGCCGGCGCGAGCGTACGCAACGTGCCGCGGTCCGCGCCCGCCGCGACGAGGCCCACGATCACCGTCGCGTGGCGCGGGAGGTTGTCGCGGGCGAACTCCCGCGCCACGGTTTCTCCCGCGAGGGCATCGGCCAGCAGGCGGGCGATGAACGCGCGATTGTCCCGGACGAATCGCCCGAGCACGCGCAACGCCGCGCGGAGCAGGTCCTCGGGCGCGAGCGCCTCCGGACGCGCGGTCACGAGGCTGAATCGGGAGAACATCTCCTCGTACGCCTGCTGCATCACCGCCCGCAGGAACGTCTCGCGCGTGCCGAAGTGGTAGTTGAACATGCCCGTGTTCACGCCGGCCGCGTCGCAGACCTGGCGGATGGTGAGGCCGGCGCAACCGCAGGAAGGGTACAGGGCCCGTCCTGCGGCAAGCAGGGCGCGATCGAGGTGGCGGGAGGGGCGGGGCATTCGCGTACCGAAATCCGGGGGGAGATGGCAATAATTATTCTCCCGAGTAATTACTTGGTCAAGTAATTTTTGGGGCCGGCGGACCGCATTTGCCCGCGGCCCGGGCTTGCGGTAGCTTGTTCCCCTGCACGCAGGGGTCCGGGCCCGCAAGGCCGGTGAGACAAACCCTTCGAACCTGATCCGGATCATGCCGGCGTAGGGAGCGTGGCGCGGCTCTCGCCGCCCGCTCCTCGCCTTTCACCGCAGTCGAGGAGCGCACCCATGAATGCCAACCCGAAGTTCATCGCCTCGTCCGCCCAGGTCGACGAGGCCGCCGTCCAGCCCCTGCCGCGCTCGCGCAAGACCTACGTCGAAGGCTCCCGCCCCGACATCCGCGTGCCGATGCGCGAGATCTCGCAGTCGGACACCCCGGCCTCATTCGGGGCGGAGGCGAACCCCCCGGTCTTCGTGTACGACACGAGCGGCCCGTACACCGACCCCGCCGCGCGGATCGACATCCGCAAGGGTCTCGCGCCGCTTCGCGAGAAGTGGATCGAGGAGCGCGGCGACACCGAACGTCTCGATGGGCCCACCTCGCGCTACGGGCGCGAGCGGCTCGCCGACGCGAAGCTCGCGGAACTGCGCTTCGACCTGAAGCGCCTGCCCCGCCGCGCGAAGGCCGGCGCCAACGTGACGCAGATGCACTATGCGCGCCGCGGCGTCGTCACCCCCGAGATGGAGTACGTCGCGATCCGCGAAAACCTGCGGCGGCAGCAGTATCTCGCGTCGCTGAGGGCCACGGGGCCGGGCGGGGCGCGCCTCGCGGACCTGATGGGCCGACAGCATCCCGGCCAGTCCTTCGGCGCGGCCATCCCGCGCGAGGTGACGCCCGAATTCGTCCGCGACGAGGTGGCCCGCGGCCGCGCGATCATCCCGGCCAACGTGAACCACCCCGAGATCGAACCGATGGCGATCGGGCGCAACTTCCTCGTGAAGATCAACGCGAACATCGGCAACTCGGCGCTCGGCTCCTCCATCGCGGAGGAGGTCGACAAGATGACCTGGGCCATCCGCTGGGGCGGCGACACGGTGATGGACCTCTCCACCGGCAAGCACATCCACGAGACGCGCGAGTGGATCGTGAGGAACAGCCCCGTGCCGATCGGCACCGTACCCATCTACCAGGCGCTGGAAAAGGTGGACGGCAAGGCCGAGGACCTCACCTGGGAGATCTTCCGCGACACCCTCGTGGAGCAGGCCGAGCAGGGGGTCGACTACTTCACCATCCACGCGGGTGTGCGGCTGCCGTACATCCCGATGACCGCGAAGCGGATGACCGGCATCGTCTCGCGCGGCGGCTCGATCATGGCCAAGTGGTGCCTCGCCCACCACAAGGAGAGCTTCCTCTACGAGCGGTTCGAGGAGATCTGCGACATCATGAAGGCGTACGACGTGTCGTTCTCGCTGGGCGACGGACTGCGGCCCGGCTCGATCTACGACGCGAACGACGAGGCCCAGCTCGCCGAACTGCGCACGCTCGGCGAGCTCACCACGACCGCCTGGAAGCACGACTGCCAGGTGATGATCGAGGGGCCCGGCCACGTGCCGATGCAGCTCATCAAGGAGAACATGGACCTCGAGCTGGAGTACTGCCACGAGGCCCCCTTCTACACGCTCGGCCCCCTCACCACCGACATCGCCCCGGGCTACGACCACATCACGAGCGGCATCGGCGCGGCGCAGATCGGCTGGTACGGCACGGCGATGCTCTGCTACGTGACGCCCAAGGAGCACCTGGGCCTGCCGGACAAGAACGACGTGAAGGACGGCATCATCACCTACAAGATCGCCGCCCACGCCGCGGACCTCGCCAAGGGCCATCCCGGCGCGCAGATCCGCGACAACGCGCTGTCCAAGGCGCGTTTCGAGTTCCGCTGGGAAGACCAGTTCAACCTGGGCCTCGACCCGGACAAGGCCAAGCAGTTCCACGACGAGACGCTGCCGCAGGAGGGCGCCAAGCTCGCCCACTTCTGCTCCATGTGCGGGCCGCACTTCTGCTCCATGAAGATCACCCAGGACGTTCGGGATTTCGCTGCGAAGCATGGCGTTTCCGACCAGGAGGCGCTCGCGAAGGGCATGGAAGTGAAGTCGGTCGAGTTCGTGAAGGGCGGGGCGGAACTCTACAAGCGGGCCTGAACCGGCTGGCGAGCCGGCAGTCCGCCAATTGCCGAATTCTCCGCATCCACCGGGCCAAGTTGGGCGTATAAATGCGGACGGCCCCGGGAAGGGGCCGTCCCCCCTTCGAACAACCCTGACCCACAGGAGACCCGCGACCATGGTTCCCTTGATCCGCCAGCTTTCCCCGCTCGCTGCCGCTCTCGCCCTCGCGTCGACCGCCGCCGTTGCCGGCCCGGAGAAGATCAACTACCCGACCGACAAGGGTGTCCTGTACGGCGTGGTCGACCGCGCCGACAACAAGCAGGTGCGAGAGCTCTACGCGCCCAAGGCCGTCGTCGACGCCGTGAAGGCCGGCAAGCCCGTCCCGGCCAATGCCCCGCTCACCATGTACCTCTACAAGGCCAAGCTGGACGCCAAGGGCGAGCCGGTGAAGGACGCCAAGGGTCGCTTCCAGAAGGGCGACGCGATCGCGCACTTCGTCATGGCGAAGGGCGCCGGATGGGGCTCCGAGTACGGCGCCGACATGCGCAACGGCGAGTGGGAGTACCGCGCCTTCTCGCCCGACGGCAAGGTGAACGAGAAGGCCGACCTGAAGCCCTGCTTCACGTGCCACCTCAAGATGAAGGATCAGGACTACGTGTTTTCCATCCCGCAGATGAAGACCGCCGCCAAGTAGCGCGGGCATCCCCAGGGAACGCGAACGGCGGCCCCCGGGCCGCCGTTCCTGCTTGTGGGAGGCGTACTATCGGCGGGCCGGTGGGAAGCCGGCGCCAACCAGGGAGAAGCACATGAAGCGGATCGGACTCACGGCGGCGCTCGCGCTCGCTGCGGCCACGGCACACGCCGGCGGCGACAAGGTGGCGTTCCCGGCGAACTACGACAAGGGCGTGCTTTACGCCACCGTCGATCGCCACGACATCAAGCAGTACCGGGAATTGTGGTCGACCCCCGCCGCCGTCGAGGCGGCGAAGGCCGGCAGGCCCGCCCCGAGTGGCACCGTGCTCACGCTGGTGCAATACAAGGCGAAGGTGGACGGCAAGGGCGCACCGGTGAAGGACGCGAAGGGCCGCTTCCAGAAGGGCGACCTGGTCGCCTACACCGTCATGGAGAAGCGCGCGGGGTGGGGCACCGAGTACGCGGCCGACCTGCGCAACGGCGAATGGGAGTACCAGGTCTTCGGGCCGAACAAGGCCGTGAACGACAAGGCGAACCTCAAGAGCTGCTTCCAGTGCCACAAGCCCCATGCCGGCCAGGACTACGTGATCTCCCTGGCGAGCCTGGGCGGCAAGGCGGGGGGCGGCACCGTGTCGGCGCAGTCGGGCCCCGACCGCGTGGCCATCGCGAGCTTCCTCTTCGGTCCGGAGAAGCTCTCGGTGAAGAACAACCAGTACGTCACTTGGACCAACACCGACGACTCGCCGCACCAGGTGACGATCGCGGGCGAGGGCGGCACGCGCACGGCGGTGATGCTCAAGGGCCAGAGCCAGACCCTCAAGTTCACGGCCCCCGGCACGTACGACTACATCTGCGGCCTGCACCCCGGGATGAAGGGCAAGGTCGAGGTGCAATAGCGGCTCGCGGGACTCGTCGCGCGAACGGCGGCTGCGGCCGCCGTTCGCCATGGCGGGGGGCCGCGGCGCCTTCGGCGCAGGTGCTAGACTCGCGGCGATGGAAATTTCCCCGCTCGTCTCCGCGGTCGTCCTGGGCATCGTCGAGGGACTCACGGAGTTCCTGCCCGTCTCCTCGACCGGCCACCTCATCATCGTGTCGGACCTGCTCGGCGTAAACGACGAGAAGGGCAAGATATTCGACATCGTGATCCAGCTGGGCGCCATCCTCGCGGTGTGCTGGGAATACCGGTCGCGGTTCGCCCGCGCCTTCTCGGGCATCGGGAGCGATCCGCTTCAGCGGCGCTTCGCCCTGAACGTCGCCGTGGCGTTCACGCCCGCCGCGGCGCTCGGGTTCCTCTTCGCCTCGAAGATCAAGCAGTACCTGTTCAACCCGATCGCCGTCGCGGCGGCGCTCGTCGTGGGGGCGATCGCCATCGTCGCGATCGAGCGGTGGTACGGGCGCCGCGGCGCGCCCCGCGTGACGAGCGTGGACGAGATGACGTGGAAGGACGCGCTCAAGGTCGGGTTCGCGCAATGCCTCTCGCTCGTGCCGGGCACTTCGCGGTCCGGCGCCACGATCATGGGCGGGATGGTGGTCGGGCTCTCGCGCCAGGCGGCCACGGAATTCTCGTTCTTCCTGGCCGTGCCGATCATGTTCGCGGCCTCCGGGTACCAGGTGGTGAAGTACCGGGACCTCTTCACCGCCTCGGACGTGGGGCCCTTCGCCGTCGGCTTCGCGGTGAGCTTCGTCGCCGCGCTGTTCGCGGTGCGCGCGCTCATCCGCTACGTGGCAACGCACGACTTCCGGGCCTTCGCGTGGTACCGCATCGCGCTCGGCGCGGCGGTGCTCGCCTGGTTCTCCTAGGCGGCAGCCTGCGCCCTCAGGCGAGCGTCGACTCGCCGGTGTAACGCTTGATGAGCGAGAGCAGCAGGTCTTCCTGGTAGGGCTTGCCGATGTACTCGTTCACGCCCAGCTCGAGCGCGTGGTTGCGGTGCTTGTCCGCCGTCCGCGAGGTGATCATGATGATCGGGATCGACCGCGTCGCCTCGTCGGCGCGCACGTTGCGCGCGAACTCGAAGCCGTCCATGCGCGGCATTTCCACGTCGAGCAGGATGCAGTCGGGCTTCACGTCCTGCAGCTGCTGCAACGCGTCCACGCCGTCCTTGGCCGTCACCACCTCGTAGTACTCGCGCGCAAGCATGCGGCTCGTGATCTTGCGCACGGTGAGCGAGTCGTCCACCACCATCACCAGCGGCGCGCCGGAGCGCGATTCCACCACCAGAGGCTCGGGCTCGGGCGGCGGCGCGGCCCCCGCGACCACGGCCTGCGCCGAGCCTCGGTAGACCAGGCTCACCGGGTTCAGGATGAGGACGACCTGGCCGTTGCCGAGCACCGTGGCGCCGGAGACGCCGGCCAGCCGGGCGAGCTGGGGCCCGATGGTCTTCACCACCACTTCGCGGTTGCCCACGATCTCGTCCACGCGCACGGCCGCGCGCTGGACGCCGCTCTTGAGCAGCAGCACCGGGATCTGGCGGGCGGGCACCGGGGTGTCGATCTCCCCGAGCAGCGTGAGCAGCGAGCGCAGCGGGTAGCGGTTGCCCTTCCATTCGATTTCCCCCTTCGCCGAGAGCTGCGCGAAAGGCTCCGACTTGTATTCCTGGACCTGCTCGATCATCACCGAGGGCACGGCGTAGAGCGTCGGGCCGGCGCGCAGCATCACCGCCTGCGTCACGGCGAGCGTGAGGGGCAGCGTGATCGTGAAGGTCGTTCCCTTTCCCGACACCGATTCGAGCTCCACCCGGCCGCCCAGCGAGGTGATCTCGCTCTTCACCACGTCCATGCCCACGCCGCGCCCCGCGATCTGCGTGACCTCGGAGGCCGTCGAGAACCCGGGCAGGAAGATGTAGGGCGCGAGCTGAGCCGGCGCCGGCGTGGCGGCGTCCTTGATGAGGCCGGCCTCGCGCGCGCGCGACTCGATGCGCGCGAGATCGAGGCCCCCGCCGTCGTCCGCGACGGTGAGCACCAGTTCGTTGCCGCGCTGCACGGCGTCGATCACGATCTCGCCGATCTCGTCCTTCCCGGCGGCGAGGCGCCTTTCCGGCGACTCGATGCCGTGCGCCACGGCGTTTCGAAGCAGGTGCTCGAACGGCGCGGTGATCTTCTCGAGCACCGAGCGGTCCAGGTCCACCCGCACGCCCTTGAACTCGAGGTTCGCCTTCTTGCCGAGCTCCTTGCCCGTCTGCCGCACCACGCGGTAGAAGCGGTCGGCGAGGTTGCCCAGGGGCACGAGTCGCACCCCCATGAGGCCCTGCTGGAGGTCGCGGTTCAGGCGCGCCTGCTGCAGGAGCGCGAGCTCGGCCTCGTCCAGGTTCTTGGCGAGGCCCTGCTGCAGCGTGATCACGTCACCCAGGGACTCGGTGAGGAACCGGGTGAGTTCCTGCATGCGCGTGAACCGGTCGAACTCGAGGGGATCGAACGACCCGCCCATTTCCTCGCGCACCTGCAGGCGGCTCTGCATCTGGCCCTCGGAGGCGATCTCGATCTCGCGGATCTGGGCCCGCATGCGCGATACGTTCTCCGAAAGATCGCCCAGGGCGCGCTTGAACGCGGCGATCTCCAGCTCGATGCGCGAGCGCGCGATCGAGAGCTCGCCGGCCTCGTTCACGAAGTCGTCGATGAGGTCCGCGTTCACGCGAAGGAGCGCCGTGCGCAGTTCCTTCACGTCGCGAAGCTCCGGGGGCAGCGCGTCGCGCTGCGCCGCCGCCTCGGCCGCCGCCGCGATGACGGCAAGCGAGGAAGGCTTGTCCTTCTGCTGCTCGAAAACGGCGGAGACCGGGACCTCCGGAGGCTCGGCCTCGAGGAAATCCTCGCCGCGCGCGAGCCGGTCGATCGCCACGGAATAGCGGTCGATGCGCTCTTCGGCCTCCTCGAACTCGGCGAGCGCCGGCGCGCGCTCCGCGTCCATCGCGGTGACGCGCGCCTCGAGCACGTGAGCGAGCTCGCCCAGTCGCATGAGGCCCGTCATGCGCGCGCTGCCCTTGAGCGTATGCAGGTGCCGGCGAAGGTCGGCCGCCGGGCCGTGGTCGTCCGGACTCGCCTTCCAGCGACGCAGGCCATCGCTTACCGCGGGAACGAGCTCGCGCGCCTCGTCCAGGAAGATCGGCAGCAAGTCGCGGTCGACGTCATCCTTGATCTTGCGCTGGTCCTTGCCGGCCTCGAAGGGCCTCGCCGCCTCGCCGGGCGCGGGCGGCGGCTCGACGACGACAGCCGGACGCGTGGGCGCCGGGAACGGCTCGATCGGCGGGGCCGGAGCGGCGAGCACCGGCGGTGCGGGAACTTCAGCGGCGAGGCGCAGCCCCGAGGGCGCCCGCACGTGCGTGCCCTCGCCGGTGACGCGCGCGGCCTGCAGCGCCTCGCGCAGCCGGCGAAGCTCGTCGACGATCTCCCCGCGCGGCATCGGCCACGCGCGCCCCGCGATGGATCGCACCATGACACCCACCGCGTCGACGGCACGCCGCGTGGTCGAGAGTCGGTCGGCATCGAAGACCGGCGGGTAGTCGATCGCGTCCGCGAGCCATTTCTCGAGCGCGCTCGCGAGATCGGCGAGCACTTCGAAGCCGGTGGTGCGCGAGCTGCTGGTCAGCGTGTGGGCCGCCCGCATGAACTCGTGGCTCACCGGGTAAAGGGGATCGGCTTCGAGGCTCGCCATCTCGCGCTCGAGCGTGTCGACGTGCTGCTCGGCCTCCCCGATGTAGATCGCATAGAGCGCCGACGAGATGACCACCGGACCCACGACGACGTCGGGCTCTTCCTCCTCGATGTCGGCCCGGGGTTCCGGCTCCGGATCAGGGGGCCGGGGCGCATTCGCCTCCGGTACCGTTTCGAGGAAATCGAACGCGGGTTCGGCCTCCGCGGTCTCGGGGCTCGCGGGCACGGCCGGTTCGCCCAGGTCCAGCGATTCGAACGAAAAGCCCGCCGGAACGGCCGAGGGCGCGGGTTCCTCGGGCATCACGGGCTCGAGCGCCGGCATGAAGGCCGGGGCCGGCTCCTCGCCGCTCTTCAGCCGCTCCGCGGCAGCCGTGATCACGGTGCCGTCGATGCGCGGATCGCCCCCCGCCTTGAGCGTCGCGATCCAGCCGTCGAAGGACGTGCCGGCCATGGCGACGAAGTCCAGGAGGCCCGCCGTCGCCGGCTTCTCGTCCTTCAGCCACTTGTTCAGCACCTGCTCGCATTGCCAGGCGACCTCGCCCAGGTCGGCGAGGCCGACCATGCGGCCACTGCCCTTGAGCGTATGGAACCCGCGACGGATGGTGGTGAGCGATTCCTTGTCGTGCGGAGCCCCACGGCAAATCGCGAGGTGCTGTGCGATGGTCTGGCACACCTCCGCCGCTTCCTCCAGGAAGATCTCGAGAAGTTCGCGGTCGATTTCCGAGCCCGGCGCGTCGACCAGCTGGACGACCTGCTGCGTGGGCGTCTCGGGCGCATTTTCGGGGGCGAGCCCCTCGAGTGCGCGGAAGATGCCGGTCTGGCTCGGATCCTCGCTTTTCTGGATGGCCTCGAGCGCTTCCTCGCTTCGTCGCGTGACCTCCGTGTCGGCGATGACGGCCGCATCCCGCTTGAGTTCGTCGACCGCCCGCTCGAGCTTCTGGCGGCCTCCGGCGGCGGGCTGCTCGCGCCAGTCCTCGTAAAGCGCCTGCACTTTCTGCTTGGCGAGTTCGAGGTCGATGGGGGCCACCGTGCCCGTGCGTCGCAGCGCTTCCTCCGCCGCGGGAACCGGTGGCTCGAGCAGGCCGAATCGCACCAAGGCGGGCGTGAGGATCTCCTCGGGCCGGGCGGCGCCCTGCTGGATGGCCGTCACGTAAAGGCCCAGGGCCGAGAGGCCGTCGGCGACCATCTCGGCAGCCTCGCCCTCGCCGTCCATCGTGCCGTCGGCGAACTGCTGCACGCGCGACATCACCGCGGCATTGAGCTCGGCGGCGCGGTCGAGCTCCATGATCATGAGCGCGCCCTGTACCTGGGCGAACTGGCCGGGCAGGGCCTTCAGGTCCGGCCGCTTGTCGCTGTCGCGGAAGAAGCCGTCGAGCACCTGCTCGATGCCCTGCAGGTTCACCTGCACTTCCTGTCCCACCTGGAAGACGAGGAGCTTCTCCTGGGCCCGGCGTGTCATCTCGTCGAGCAGGCCCCCATGTGCCGTGTCCATGGGGGGCACGGCCTCGCCCGCCATCGCGGCCTTGAGCCGTTCGGCCACGGCCTTCGCCTGGCGGTCGAAGTCCTCGCCCAGCTTGAAGTAGTTCTCGAGCGCCGATTCCACGAACAGGAACGCCGTGGCGACCTCGAGCGCCTGGGTTTCCGAAGGGGGGATGGCACGCGCCTTGAGGTTCGGCGCGACGTCCGTCAGGCGGTTGAAGACGAGCTGCAGGTCGCGCTGCGGCAGGCGTCCGGCCTTGTCCGCCAGGGCGAGCGCCTGCTTGCCGAAAGGCTCGAGCGCCGCGCGGTTGCCCGAGGTGTACTTGAGCCACGTGTCCTTCTGCTGCGCGGTGAGCTCGCGCAATTCGCGCAGGAGCGAGACGAGCGCCTCGTCGGCGGTGTCCGCACGCGAGGGCGCGGGACGCGCGAGCAGCTCGTCGAGCCGGTAGGCCCGCTTCAGGGCCCCGATGCGCTCGGTGACCGGTCTGGCACGGGAAACCTGGAGCAGAAGGTCGCGGAAAAGACGCTCGGAGACCTTCGGCGAGCCCTCGATCAGCTGCTTCACCTGCTGGTCGACGCGCGCGAAGAGCGGCTTCACGGCCGGCTCGAGAGCGAGACCGTCGAAGGCGAGCGCGTCGAAGAAGCCCGCCGCCGCGCTCCAGAACGGGCGGTTGGGCGTGGCGACTTGCAGGGACTCGATGGCGGATACGGCCGACTGCATATGGCCCAGGGCCTCGCGCGGCTCGCTCGAGCGCAGGACCTTGAGCAGGCCCTGTTGGTACTGCGAGCGCTGCAGGGCGAGTCCCTTCGCGAGCACCGCGTCGTCGACTGGCGCGGCGGCTATCGGCGGCAGGGGCGCATCCAGGTCGGGGTGGAAAAGGTCGCCCTCGGTCGCGTCGGTGGCCCCGCGCACGCGGTTCAGCTCGAGGTACGCGGAGAGCAGCGCCATCGGGCGGTCGGGCGATCCGGCAAGAAGGCCGTCGAGGTAATCGGATATCGCCGCGATCGCCCGCTTGGCGGCCCCCACGCGCTCGGGCACGGCGAGCGCCTCGCAGGCCTCGATCGAGGCGACGAGCTTCTCGAGCTCCTCGTTGAATCGCGTGGCCGCGCCGAGACCGACCATGGCCAGGGCACCTGTCGCCTGGTGCAGGTGCGTGAGGATGTACTTGACCGGCGCGCGTTCCGCCGGCATGAGGCCGACCTTGTCGAGGTTCTCCCGCGCCTGCGCGAGCGAATGGTCGATCTCGGTCTTGACCCAGGTGAGGGGACCGAGATCGAAACCGGCGGCGGGATTGGCGGCCATGCGTTACCTGGTGCTTCGCGGGTTCAAAGCTTGAAGCCGGCGACGGAGCTCTTGAGCTCCTGGGCCACCGAAGCGAGGTCCTTGATGGAGCCCGCGGTCTGTTGGGTTCCGCGCGTCGTCTGCCGCGTGATCTCCAGGATGTCCTGCATGTTCTGGGCCACCTTGTTGGTGGCGCTCGCCTGCGTCTGCGTGGCGGTCGAGATCTGCTGGATGAGCTGGGCGAGGTTCTTCGTCACCGAGTCGATCTCGGTAAGCGCCTGGCCGGCGGCGTCGGAGAGCTTCGCCCCTTCCACCACGCCCTGCGTCGACTTCTCCATGGCCGCCACCGCGTCCTGGGTGTCCGCCTGAATGGTCTTCACGATCGCGCCGATCTGCTTGGTCGCCTCGCCCGATCGCTCGGCGAGTCGCTGCACTTCCTCCGCCACGACCGAGAAGCCACGGCCCGCCTCGCCGGCCGACGCCGCCTGGATGGCGGCGTTGAGCGCCAGGACGTTCGTCTGCTCCGTGATGTCCGAGATCAGTTCCACGATCTCGCCGATCTCCTGCGAGGATTCGCCCAGACGCTTGATCCGCTTGGACGTCTCCTGGATCTGGCCCCGGATCTCGTTCATGCCCGAGATCGAGTTCTGCACCGCCTCGCGCCCCTTGTCGGCGGCCGCGAGGGAGCGCATGGCCACCCGGGCGCCTTCCTCGGCCGTCGTGGACACCTCCGAGATCGACTTGGACACCTGCAGCACCTGCGAGGTGGTGTCCTCGATCTCCTTGGACTGCCGCTCCGCGGCGCCCAGGAGCTGCGCCGAGATCGACTGCGCCTGCTCCGTCTTCTGCGTGACCGAGATGGCCGCGTTGTTCACGCCGGTCACCAGGTTGCGCAGTTCGTCGATCGTGTAGTTCATCGAGTCCGCGATGGCGCCGGTGATGTCCTCGGTCACCTGCGCCTTCACCGTGAGGTCGCCGTCGGCGAGGTCGCCCATCTCGTTCAGGAGGCGCAAGATGGCCTCCTGGTTGCGCTTGTTCTCCGCCTCGGCGGTCGCCGAAGCCCGGCGCGAGTCGCCCAGGAACACCAGGCCCATCAGGGCCAGAACGACGATCAGCAGCGCCGCGAACACGATGACCGCGACCAGGGTGCCGAAGGGCTTCTCGGCCTGCAGCGCTTCCTGCAGGCGTTGCACCGCGCTTTGCAGCTGCTCGGAGCCCGCCACCAGCTTCGCGCCGGCCTGGCGGGCCGACACGAGCTTCTGCAGCTCGCGAAGGATCGGCCCCACGTTCTTCTCGAACTCGCCGAATGTCTTCTTCAGCTCGGCGAGCTTCGATCGCGCCTCGCCGTCGCGCACCGGCACGATCTGCAGGCCCTCGCTTCCGCTCTCGAGCGCCCGGATGATCTCGCGCAGGTCGTTCGTGTCCTTGCCGATGAGGAAAGGCACCTCCGGATCGATGATCTCCGCGCCGAGAATTTCCGCCGAACCGCGGCCCAGGCGCTCGGAGAGGAACGTGATGCGGTTGGCGCGAATCACCTGGCCCGGCGCGGAGCCCGTCTGCGACATGACGGCGGTGAGTTCCTGCGACAGGGTCGCCATCTCCTCGGAGCCGATTCGCGTCTGGGCGATGTTCTGGGCGAGCGTCACCAGGTCGCCCCGGGCCGCGAGGATGGCGCTGGCGGCATTCGACGACTCCGGCCAACGCTGGGCCAGTTCGTCGAGGCGGCTCTTGAGCTCGTCATTGACGGCCGCCGCGGGCACGTCCGTGCCGAAGGCATAGCCGCCGCTCTGGAGCACCGTGAGGTAGTTCGCGAACTCGTCACGGCTGTCCTGCACCTGCGGAAATGCCGCGGGCTGGCCGCGGGCCGCGAGGCTCGCGGCCTTCGCGAGCCGCTGCGTGTGGTACTGCATCTGCGAGGCCACCGTGACGTAGGCGGAGTTCTGCGACCGTGCCCGCGCGTCGAGGAACACCATCAGTGCGGTGAGGGCCACGAGCACGAGGGCCACCGTGCCCAGGATGTTCATCTGCACCGTGATCGGCCGGTCGCCGATGACGGGCAGGCGGAAGTCGGCGAGCGAAAAGCGGCCCGATTTCGAAACCGGCTTCGAGGGCGCTCGCGTCGCCGTGGACGGGCCCCCGGCCGCGGGCAGGTTGGTCATCGTCGTGAGGCCCGCCGCCTCGGGACGCGCGGTCGCCTTCGCCTTGCTCGCGGTGAACTTGCGGAAGAAATCCGCGAGCGAAGTCTTCGGTTTTGCCGACGGTGCTTTGGCCATGTGTGCGACTCCCTGTAGTGCCCGCCGTGCCGCCTGGTGGCGGCCGGCGACGTTATCCGATCCCGACCTCGAGAAAACGACGGTCCTTCGCGAGGACGGGAAGGTCCAGCTCGCGCCATTCGGCGCCCGTGGCGTCGTGGTACACGGCGCCGAGCCACGGCGGCGCATCCGCGGGCTTCGTTCCCGGCGTGAAGGCCTCGGGGCTGCGCAGCCCCAGCATCCGCGAAACCAGCAGCCCTGCGCCGCCCACCAGCTTGTCGGAGACGAGGATCACGCGGCGCTCGAGGCCGCCGGCCGTCGCGTCCCCTCCCTGGAAAGACGAGAAATCCACGATGCTGTAGAGGTTGCCGCGCACGTTGGCGATGCCGCGGAACCAGGGTTGCGTGAGCGGCACGCCCACCGAGGGCGGAACGGGCACGACCTCGCTCACCTGGTGCAGGGCCACGAACCAGTTGCGGCCGCCCACCTGGAAGCCGAGCTTCGACGAAAGGGCCGCTCGCGACGACGCCGTCCGCAGCCGTTCGGCCACGGATAGCTGGAACTCGCGAAGGCCGGTTCGTCGGGCCATGGGGCGCTCGGCGTGCCGGTCAACCGAAGGCCTTGATCTTTTCGATCAGGTCGGTCTCGTTGATGGGCTTCGTGACGTAATCCTTGGCACCCTGCCTGAGGCCCCAGATCTTGTCGGTTTCCTGGTCCTTCGTCGTGCAGATGATGACCGGGATGTGCTTGGTCGACTCGTCGCGCGTGATGGCGCGCGTGGCCTGGAAGCCGTTGAGGCCCGGCATCACGACGTCCATCAGGATGAGGTCGGGCTTCTCCGCCTTGGCGCGCTCGATCGCGGCCTCTCCGCTGTCCACGAGCACCACCTCGAACCCCTTCTTCTTCAGGAGGCTGTCGAGGTAAGCGCGTTCGGTGGGCGAGTCGTCCACCACCATGATTTTCTTGATCGGCATCGCTTTGTGCTCCGTGGGCTTCGTGATGAAAGACGGGAGAGCCTCAGGCCGCCGTGCGGTGCGCAAGATGGGTCTCGACCGCGCGCAGGAGGCTTTCCTTGGTGAAGGGCTTGGTAAGGTATTCGTCCGAGCCGACCATGCGGCCGCGGGCCCGGTCGAAGAGGCTGTCCTTGGACGAGAGCATGATCACCGGCGTCGACCGGTGCTTGCCGTTCTTCTTGATGAGAGCGCAGGTCTGGTAGCCGTCGAGCCGCGGCATCATGATGTCGACGAAGATGAGGTCGGGCGCGTGGTCGGCGATCTTCGCGAGAGCGTCAAAGCCGTTCTCCGCGAGGATGACCTGGCAGCCGGCCTGCATCAGGAAGATCTCGGCGCTGCGACGAATGGTGTTGCTGTCGTCGATCACCATCACGCGCACGCCGGAGAGATTTTTCGTGTCTGCCACGCCTTCCTCGCTTCACCCGGAAACGGGGCTCGCAGGCATGGCGCGCACGGACCTTTCCCCACACCCGTGCGCAACCGGACTGCCGACTCTCCCCTCGCACTGTCGCTCTCTTACCGTGGCGGCTTCGTGCTGACAGGGGCTAGCCTAAGCCTTTTGCCCCATCAAAACAAGTTACAAGCGCAAAGTCTTGAAGCTTTTTCGAATTGCCGGCTTCAGAGCTGGACCATCTCGAAATCGTCCTTGCGGGCCCCGCATTCCGGGCAGCACCAATTTGCCGGGACGTCTTCCCAGCGGGTGCCGGCGACGATGCCATCGTCGGGCCAGCCTTCCTGCTCGTCATAGACAAGGCCGCAAACCAGGCACATCCAGGTTCGGAAAGGAGCCGCTTGGGCAGCAGGAGCGGGTGCGGACATGGAAAGGAGGGCGCCTCGGAGAAGGTAGAATGCGGGACTCGCCGCCCGCTCGGGATGCCGGACCGGTCGGACGCCGCGATGAACCTTCGAGCGCTCGCCTCCTGCCGGTACGGCCTCCAGTGTAACCGCGTTTTCCCCAGTCGCGCCCCGCCCCATGACCGAGCCTTCCGCCGTCGCCCCCCCCGCCGTCCTCACGTTCGCGGCCACGGATCCGACCTCCGGTGCGGGCCTGCAGGCCGACATACTCACGTTCGCGAGCATGGGCTGCCTGCCGCTGTCGGTCGTGACCGCGATCACCGTCCAGGACACCGCGGGCGTGGAGAGCTTCCTCGCCCTCGACCCCGATTGGGTCGCCGACCAGGCACGATGCCTGCTCGAGGACATTCCCGTGGTGGCTTTCAAGATGGGGGTGCTCGCCTCGGTCGAAATCGTCACGGTCGTGGCGGAGGTGGTGTCCGACTACCCCGATATCCCCCTCGTGCTCGACCCGGTCCTCACCTCGGGCCGCGGTGACGAGTTCGGCGGCGACGAGATCATCGCCGCGATCCGCGAGCTGCTGGTGCCCCAGAGCACCGTGGTGACGCCCAACATCCCGGAGCTTCGCCGCCTGTCGGACAGCGAGGACGAGGACGAGGCCGACCACGGCGAATGCGCCCGGCGCCTTCTCGACATGGGCTGCGAGTACGTGCTCGTGACGGGCACCCACGACCCGACGGTTTCCGTGGTGAACACCCTGCACCATCGCGACGGCGTCGTGCGCTCGGATACCTGGCAGCGCCTGCCGGGCAGCTACCATGGTTCCGGGTGCACGCTCGCCTCGGCCATCGCGGCGAACCTCGCGCGCGGCTTGGAGGTGCCGGAAGCCGTCTTCGAGGCACAGGACTACACCTGGCGCGCCCTCCAGCGCGCCTTCCGCCCCGGCATGGGCCAGCACATTCCCGACCGCCTCTTCTGGGCGCGCGAGGCCGATGGCGACGACGAGGACTGAGCGGATCGCGAGGCTTCGCGGCCTCTATGCGGTCACTCCCGAAATGGAGGACGACGACGTGCTTGTCGCGCTCGTCGAAAGCGCCCTCGCGGGCGGCGCCCGGCTCGTCCAGTACCGCGCCAAGGCGAGCGCCCCGTCCGTGCGCGTTCGCCAGGCGGTCGCGCTCGCCAGGGCCTGCCGCCACCATGGCGCCCTCTTCATCGTGAACGACGACGCGAGGCTCGCGATCGACAGCGGCGCCGACGGCGTTCACCTCGGTGCGCAGGATGGCGACCCGCGCGCGGTGCGGCTCGCCTGGCCCGATGCCATCCTCGGCGTCTCCTGCTACGACCGCCCCGAACTGGCGGTCGCGGCGGCCGAGGCCGGCGCGGACTACGTGGGAATCGGCAGCGTCTTCGCCTCGCGCGTGAAGCCCGGCGCGGTGCGCGCGCCTCTCGAGCGCCTGGCGCAGGCGCGCTCGGCATCGGGACTCGCCGTCGCGGCGATCGGCGGCATCACGGCCGCCAACGCGCCCCTCGCCGTCGCGGCCGGCGCCGACATGGTCGCGGTGATCTCCGCCCTATTCGATTCGCCCGACGTCGCCCAGGCGGCGCGGGAACTTTCCCGACCCTTCGACACGGAACCCCATTCCCATGTACGAACGCAGCCAACAGCTCTTTGAAGCCTCACGGCGGGTGATCCCGGGCGGCGTGAACTCGCCCGTGCGCGCATTTCGCGCCGTCGGCGGCACCCCGGTCTTCTTCCGCGAAGGGCGCGGCGCCTGGCTCGTCGATGCCGACGGCCGGCGCTACGTGGACTACGTGGGTTCCTGGGGCCCGGCCATCCTCGGGCACGCCGACCCGCAGGTGCTCGCGGCCATCGGCGAAGCGGCCGCTCGGGGGCTGTCGTTCGGTGCGCCGACGGAGCTCGAGCTGGAGATGGCCGAGTATCTCGTGAATGCCCTGCCATCCATCGAGCAGGTGCGGCTCGTGAGCTCGGGGACGGAGGCCGTGATGAGTGCGCTGCGCCTGGCGCGGGGCTTCACCGGCCGGTCACTCATCGTGAAGTTCGAGGGCTGCTACCACGGCCACAGCGACTTCCTGCTCGTGAAGGCGGGTTCGGGCGCCCTCACCTTCGGCAATCCCACGTCGGCCGGCGTCCCGCCGGAACTCACGTCCCAGACGCTGGTTCTCGACTACAACGATCCGCAGCAGGCCGAGGACGCCTTCGCGAAGTTCGGCGAAAAGATCGCCGCCGTCGTCCTCGAGCCGGTGGCCGGGAACATGAACTTCATCCGCCCCTCGCAGGCCTTCGTCGACACGCTGCGCGCGCTCTGCACGAAGCACGGCGCCGTCCTCATTTTCGACGAGGTGATGACGGGCTTTCGCGTCGGGCCGCAGGGCGCCCAGGGCGTGTTCGGCGTGAAGCCGGATCTCACCACGCTCGGCAAGGTGATCGGAGGGGGCATGCCCGTGGGCGCCTTCGGCGGCCGCCGGGACATCATGGCGAAGCTAGCGCCCGAGGGCCCGGTCTACCAGGCGGGCACGCTCTCCGGAAACCCGGTGGCGGTGACGGCGGGCCTCGCCACCCTCAAACGCGTTCTGGCTCCCGGCTTCTTCGAGGCGCTTTCGGCCACCACCGCGGCGCTCGTCGACGGTCTCGTCCGAGAGGCGAAGTCCGCCGGCGTCCCTTTCAGCGGCACGAGCCTGGGGGGAATGTTCGGGATCTTCTTCCGCGAGACGCTACCGCAGACATTCGCGCAGGTGATGGAAGCCGACAAGGAGGCCTTCAACCGGTTCTTCCACGCGATGCTCGACCGCGGCGTGTACCTCGCGCCTTCCGCTTTCGAAGCCGGTTTCGTATCGGCTGCGCACGGCCCCACGGAGATCGAGACGACGCTCGCCGCCGCCCGCGACTCCTTCCGGGCCACGTAGCGTTGTCGCCCTCGGCGGGTCGGATCGCGGGAGCGGGCCTCGCGACCGCCGCGATCGTGATCGCGGTGCTCGCCGCGCTCCTGTTCAGCGACGTCGAGAAGGAATCGGAACTTTCCCGCGAGATGATCGCGGTGCAGGAAGTGAAGGACGGGCTCGAGTCGCTCAAGGACGGGCTTCAGCGACTCGCCATCGCCCACGCGGGACAGGATGGCCCAGGCAGGGCGTCGTTCGCGCAGGATCTCGCTCGGGAGCGCGTCGGCATCGAGGCAGACTTGGAATACCTGCGCGCGAAAGCAGCCGAACAGCCGCGCTTCGCGCAGGCAATCGCCGCAGTCGAGGGCCGGCGCGCGATTTTCTCGATGCCGCCGCGCTCGCGCGCCTTGCGCCGGCTTCGACCCGCCCGCTGGCAGTGGCCATCGAGGTCGAGTCCCTCGCCGCCGTGCGCCGCGCCATGGCCGCGGTGACGGGCGAGATCCACGCGCGCACGCTCGCGCAGATCCGGCTGGCGGAAGGCCGGCGTGTCACCGTGAAGTGGCTGCTCGCAGGGACGATGGCCGTCCTCGTCGGTCTCGTCGTCGCCTTCGTGCAGTCGCAGCGGCGCGCGCGCGCCGATCGGGCGCGCATCGAGCAGCTCGCGCATTTCGACCGGTTGACGGGGTTGCCGAACCGCAGCCTCCTCGACGATCGCCTCGAACAGGCGGCACAGCTCGCCGCGCGACAGGCCGAGCCTCTCGCGGTACTGCTGTTCGACCTCGACGGATTCAAGGCCGTGAACGATACGCTCGGGCACGCCGCGGGCGATTCGCTCCTCGCACAGGTCGGCCTTCGCGCCCGCGATTGCATGCGTGCGTCCGACACGGTCGGCCGCCTGGGTGGCGACGAATTCCTCGCGATCCTTCCGGCGACAGGCGCGGAGGGTGCCCGTGCGGTGGCTGCGAAGCTGCTCGACTCGATCGCGCGTCCCTACGCCTTGAAGCGCGGCACCGCAGTCATCGGCGTGAGCATCGGCGGGGCTTTCCATCCCCGGGATGGGCTGACGCCGGATGAACTCACGCACGCCGCGGACATGGCGCTCTATCGCGCCAAGGCGGAAGGACGAAACTGTTTTCGGGAGTCGGAAGCGGGCGGGCGCAACCCGCCCGCCGCGTCGAGCGACGCCGCGGCCTAACGCAGCCCGGCGATGTACTCGGCAAGCGCCTTCATGTCGGCCTCGCCGAGGCGGGCGGCGATCGGGCCCATCACGCCATGGGCGCGGCTGCCACTCTGGTAGGCCTTGAGCCAGGCCAGCGTGAGTTCCGGGTACTGGCCGGCAAGGCGTGGGTACTGCGCCGGGATGCCCGCGCCCGCCGCGCCATGGCAACCGGAGCAGGCGGGCACGTTGCCCTGCTTGAGGCCCGCGCGCCAGATCAACTGCCCGCGCTCGGCCAGCGCCTTGTCCTTCGCGATGCCGCCCTTGGGAACCTGCTGCGAAAAATAGGCGGCCACGTTGCGCATGTCGTCCGGCGACAGCGCGGCGGACATGCCGGCCATGATCGGATTGGCACGGGTACCCGACTTGAACGCGGCAAGTTGCGCGGCGATGTACTCGGAATGCTGGCCCGCCAGGTGCGGGTTGACCGGCGTCGGGCTGTTGCCGTCCGGGCCGTGGCAGGCCGCGCAAATGGCGGCCGCCGTCTGCTTTCCCTTCTCGGGATCCGCCTTCGGCGCGGGCGCCGGAGCGGCGGCAGAGGCCGCGGTTGCGTAGACTATCGCCGAAAGCACCCACCCACCGGTCAGAAGACGCATTGCCGATCCTTGGCTGAAAATTAGGGACACCTTGCCCAAACCCCGCGATTTTACCGTAGCGAGCCCCCGTGCCGCCACCCCGCCCGCGCGGTTGGCACGGATTTCCGGATCCTGACGCAATGCGCCTCGAGAACGCCCGCTTCATCATTTCGGTCCACGACCCGAAGCTGCTGCCTTCCGACGCCGAGCCCGAGGTGGCCTTCATCGGCCGTTCGAACGCCGGCAAGTCGAGCGCCATCAACACGCTCGCCGGCCGAAGGCGCCTGGCCTACGTGAGCAAGACGCCCGGACGCACGCAGCTCATCAATTTCTTCGCGGTCGACGACGACGGATTCCTCGTCGACCTACCTGGCTACGGCTATGCCGGCGTGCCGCTCGCCGTTCGCGAGCATTGGAATACGCTTGTCGGGGACTACGTGCGCGGGCGCGGCGCCCTGGCGGGAGTGGTCATCGTCATGGACTCCCGGCATCCGCTCACGCCGCTCGACCGTCGCCTGCTCGACTGGCTGCGGCCGGCGGGCCGGGACCTGCATGTCCTGCTCACCAAATCGGACAAGCTTTCCGCCCAGGCGGCACATCGCACGCTCGCTGCGGCCCGCAAGGACCTGGCGGGCCTGTATCCGGGGGCGACCGTCCAGCTCTTCTCCAGCATGAAGCGCACCGGAATCGCCGAGGCGACGGCCCGCATTGCCGGGTGGTTCGGCGAATCGGAGCCGCAGAAAACAAAAGCCCCGGCTGAAGGGGAAGTAGCCGGGGCAAAAAAGCCTTAATGGGAATTAAGGCACCCGCTCAGGGAGGAGAAGCGGGGAAGGAGTGATCCTTCGCAGATTGAGAGCGCGGGCACCATGCTAAAGTTCCCGCGCCATTGGCCCCCGGAATCGCAATGACTCCTTCTTACGGCAAGTACCCCACGCGACGTCCCCGGAGGATGCGCCACGACGATTTTTCCCGCCGCCTCATGCGGGAAAGCCGACTGTCACCGGACGACCTGATCTTGCCGGTGTTCGTGCTGGATGGAACCGGACAAGTGCAGCCGGTGCCATCGATGCCGGGTGTCTTCCGGCGAACGATCGACGAGCTCCTTCCCGTTGCCGAGCAAGCGCTTACATTGGGCATTCCGATGATCGCGCTCTTTCCTGTCGTCGAGCCGTCCCTCAAGACGCCACTCGCCGAAGAAGCGTTCAATTCCGAAGGCCTCGTGCCCAGGTGCGTGCACGAACTCAAGCGACGCTTCCCGGAGCTTGGGGTGATGACCGATGTCGCCCTCGACCCGTACACGAGCCACGGGCAGGACGGCCTCATCGACGAAGCCGGTTACGTCCTCAATGACGAGACCATCGACGTGCTTTGTAAGCAGGCACTTACCCATGCCGGGGCGGGCGTCGACATGGTTGCGCCTTCGGACATGATGGACGGGCGCATCGGGGCCATCCGCGCCGCACTCGACGGACGAAACTTCATCCATACTCGGATCATGGCCTACTCGGCCAAGTACGCCTCGTCGTTCTACGGGCCGTTCCGCGACGCCGTAGGTTCCGGCGCCAACCTGGGCAAGAGCGACAAGAAGACCTACCAGATGGATCCGGCCAACACCGACGAGGCGCTGCAGGAGATCGCGCAAGACCTCGGGGAAGGCGCGGATATGGTCATGGTGAAACCCGGCATGCCTTACCTCGACATCGTGCGGCGCGTGAAGGACACCTTCGGCGTTCCGACGGCGGTTTACCAGGTGAGCGGCGAGTACGCGATGTTGCAGGCCGCGGCGGCCAACGGCTGGATCGATGGCCCGGCCTGCATGATGGAATCCCTCCTCGCGTTCAAGCGTGCGGGCGCCGACGCCATCCTCACCTATTTCGCGCTGGACGCCGCCCGGGCGCTCGCCGGCCGCTAGGCGACGAGCAGCGCCTCGACCTCCGCCAGGCGGGCGCGCACCGGACCTTCGGCATCGCCGCGCTGGCGGGGGACGTGGCGTTCGTCATCCCGCGAATAGACCGTCAGGGTCACCGGCACCCCATCGACCTCCAGGTGGACCAGCGGCAGGTCGGCCCAGGCGTCGCCGATGCGTACGCGCCTTTCGTCGATCTCGAACCGGTGGCGCCGGTTGAGCATGAAGAGCGTGAGCGCCTTGGGATCATCCGTGAACAACTGCAGCGTCACCTCCGAAAACTGGTTGGCGGTGCCGTTGAGCACCGCCCCCACGAGCGCTGGCCGGAAGTCGGCGAAGTCCCGCATGACCCTCACCGCGATCTCCCGCAGGCGCCGCAGTTCCGCGGGCTGCCGGTCGCTCTGGTAGAGGTCCTGGAACTCGCGCAGGGCCGATTCGATTTCGCGGTTGTCGGGCAGGAGGGCCGCATCGAGGAGGCCGGCCTGGCGCGCGGCCTTCAGCTTCGCCGTGCCATAGTCGGCCACGCCCTCCTCTGCCATCAGCCTCGCGGCGAGGTAGGCGATGTGCCGCCGCAGGTTGTCGTCGCGCCGCGATCGATTCTTGCCCACTGGCTCTCCCGGCGCCTAGAAGATCTGGTTGCGCACTTCTTCCGGTGGCTTGGCGGCTTCGCGCGCCTCCGCACCTTCCTCGCCGCTTCCGGGCAGCGACTCCTGGTAGAAGTATTCGATGGTCTTGCTGCGGCCATCCGCCTCGCGCAGGCCCGTGACCGGATTGATGCTCGCAACGGCCACGCCCGAGGGCGTTTCGATTTCTTGCTCCGCAACACCCTTGAGAACGCGGCTGGCATAGGTCATCCACATCGGCAGGGCCGCCATCCCCCCGGTCTCGTTCGCGCCGAGCGGCGCGGGCGTATCGAAGCCGATCCAGGCCACCGCGACCAGATTCGGGTTGAAGCCGGCGAACCAGGCGTCGATGTGGTCGTTGGTCGTGCCGGTCTTGCCCGCCAGGTCACCCCGGCCGAGCGACATCGCGCGGGTCGCCGTGCCGGAGCGAACGACGTCTTTCATCATGCTGGTCATGAGGAACGCGTTGCGAGGATCGAGCACGCGCTCGGCGTCCGTGCCGGCCACGTCCGGCTTCGCCTCGTAGAGCAGCTCGCCGCGATTGTCGACGATCTTCGAGACGAACCACGGCTTCACGCGGAATCCGCCGTTCGCGAAAGTCGCGTAGGCGCCTGCCATCTGCAGCGGCGTAGCCGAGCCGGCGCCGAGCGCCATCGTGAGATAGGCCGGGTGCAGCTTGGGCTCGAAGCCGAACTTCTGGATGTAGTCCTGGGCGTAGCCTGGCCCGATCGCCTGCAGCAGCCGGATCGATACCATGTTCTTCGACTTGGCGAGCGCCTGGCGAAGGCGCATCGGCCCCTCGTACTTGCCGTCGTAGTTCTTCGGCTCCCAGAGCTGGCCGCCGGTCTTGGCCGCGTCGATCACGAACGGCGCGTCGTTCAGGACCGTCGCCGGCGTGAAGCCCTTTTCCAGCGCCGCGGAATAGATGAACGGCTTGAAACTCGAACCCGGTTGGCGCCAGGCCTGGGTCACGTGGTTGAACTTGCTGGCCGCGAAATCGAACCCGCCCGCCACGGCGAGCAGCGCGCCGTTGGCCGGGTCCAGGGCCACCAATGCCGCCTCGACCTTGGGCAGTTGGGCGATGGCCCAGGAGCCTTTGTCGGCCGCCTGGAGTCGAACGATCGCGCCGCGACGGATGGCCTTGTCCGGGTTCACCCGCTCTGCCAGGGCCCGGGCGGCGAATCGGAGACCCTCCCCCGAGACCTTCACCGGGTCGCCCCGGCGCATTACCGCGGTGACCTCTTTCGCCGATGCCGCCGTGACGACCGCGGGAATGAGCTCGCCCACGCTGTCGCGCTCGGCCAGGGCCTCCTCGACCGCCTCATCGAACTCCGTGCCGGCCGCGGCCGGAAGCGCCACGAAGCCCTCCGGCCCCCGGTATCCATGGCGACGGTCGTATTCCAGGACACCCTGGCGCAGTGCGGCATTGGCCGCTTCCTGGTCCTTGCGGCGGACCGTCGTATAGACCCGGATCCCGCTTACGTAGGCCGGATCGCCGTACTGCTCGAAAACGGCGGACCGGGCCATTTCGGCGACGTAGTCCGCGCGGAAAGCGAAGGTCTCGCGCTGGTCCACATTGAGCTTCAGGGGCTCCGCGAGGGCCTTCTTGTAGGCATCCGGGGCGAGCCAGCCCAGGTCGTGCATGCGGCGCAGGACATAGTGCTGGCGTTGCTGGGCCCGCTTCGGGTTCACGAAGGGATTCTGGCGGGAAGGCGCCTGGGGCAAGCCCGCCAGCATGGCCGCTTCGGCCGGGGTGACGTCGGCAAGGTTCTTTCCGAAATAGACGTTGGCGGCCGAGGCGAATCCGTACGACCGGCTCCCGAGGAAGATCTGGTTGAGATAGAGCTCGAGAATCTGGTCCTTGGTGAGAGAGGCCTCGATCTTGAAGGCGAGGAGGACCTCGGAGAGCTTCCGGGCGATCGTCTTTTCCCGGGTGAGGAAGAAGGTGCGGGCCACCTGCATCGTGATGGTGCTCGCCCCCTCCCGCCGGCCCTGCACGTTTGCAAGGGCCGCGCGGGCTACCCCGCCGAAATCAACGCCTCCATGCTGGTAGAACCTGTCGTCCTCGGCCGCAAGGATCGCCTGTCTCATCACTTCAGGAACGTCCTTGATCCGGACAACCGCCCGCTTCTCCTCCCCGAACTCGCCGATCAGTTCTCCCTCGGCACTGTAGACCCGAAGGGGAATCTTCGGTCGGTAGTCGGTCAGCGCCTCGAGCGACGGCAGGCTGGGCCACAAGAGCACAACCGTGAGGGCTCCCACGCCGGCCACCACGATGGCCAGCGACACGAGAATCAGGGCGGGGTAGAACCACCAACGGGAGGTCATGGGCTTGGCGCGGGGGAGGGCGAACAGGAGGATCCAGACCGTGTCCTGGATGCTCTGCACACATTATAGACAAGGCAGGGTTCAGAGCGGCTCCCCAAAAAAGGCTTTACTCTCCTAGGACTTGTTGCTAGCATCTAAAGTAGATTCTTCGTAGTGGGTGCTAAGCTTCCACCATGCTTAAAGAAAAGTTGGCCGCCCAATTCGACTTCCTCAAGGCGAAGACGCCGCCGCTCATCGGCTGCGATATCAGTTCGTCTTCCGTGAAGATGGTGGAAATCGCCGAAGCCGGGCGGAACGTCTATCGCGTGGAGCGCTACGCGATCGAGCCGCTGCCCAAGGACACCGTGGTGGACGGCAATATCGCCAACATCGAGGCGGCGGGCGAGGCCATCAAGCGCGCCCACAAGAACCTGGGCTCCCGGATCAAGAACATCGCCATGGCCCTCCCGGCTGCCGCGGTCATCACCAAGAAGGTGATCCTGCCCGGCAACCAGCGGGAGGAGGACATGGAAGTCCAGGTCCAGAGCGAAGCCAACCAGTACATCCCCTTTTCCCTGGACGAAGTGAACCTCGACTTCCAGGTGCTGGGCCCCGCCCCTTCCGGCGAGGAGGAGGTCGAAGTCCTGATCGCGGCTTCCCGCAAGGAGAAGATCGAGGATCGCGTCGCCGCCGCCGAGGCGGCCGGCCTGAAGACGATCGTCATGGACGTGGAATCCTACGCCTCGCAGTGCGCCTTCGAGCTCATCTGCGGCGGCAATGCCGGGGTCCGGGAGAGTGATGTCACCGTGATCGTGGACATCGGCGCCACGGTGACCCGGGTGAGCGTGCTGCACAACGGGCAGACGGTCTACACGCGCGAACAGCAGATCGGCGGCAACCAGCTTTCCCAGGAAATCGCCCGGGCGTTCGACATGCCACCCGAGGAGGCCGAGGCCGCCAAGCGGGTCGGCAGCCTCCCCGAGAACTACGGGCCCGACGTCCTCGGGCCATTCAACGAGAAGATCGTGCTGGAGATCCAGCGCGCCCTTCAGTTCTTCTTCACTTCCACCCAGTTCAACAAGGTCGACCACATCCTGCTCACGGGCGGATGCGCCATGCTCGACGGACTGGAGGAGATGGTTTCGCAGCGCACCCAGGTCCACACCCTGGTCGCCAATCCCTTCGCCAACATGGCGCTGTCCTCCAAGATCAAGCCGCGCCAGCTCACGATGGACGCCCCGTCGCTGATGGTGGCCTGCGGCCTCGCGATGCGGAGGTTCGACCCGTCATGATTCGCGTCAACCTCCTTCCCCACCGGGAAGAGAAGCGCAAGCGCCGCCAGCAGCAGTTCGGCGTGCTGGCCGCCCTCGTGGCCGTCCTCGGGATCGTGGTGGCGGGCGCCGTGTGGCTCTTCCTGGACCAGCAGGAACAGCAGCAGAAGGCCAACGTCGCCTACATGAAAGGCGAGATCGACAAGCTGGACAAGCAGATCGAGGAAATCCGCAAGATCCGCGAGGAGACCGCCTCGCTGCTTGCCAAGAAGCAGGTGGTCGAAGGCCTGCAGAGCAACCGGTCCGAGCCCGTGCAGCTCCTTGACCAGTTGCTGCGCCAGCTTCCGGAAGGCATCTACCTCAAGCAGATCAAGCAGGCCGGCGTGAAGGTCAATGTCGTGGGCTACGCGCAATCGAACGCCCGGGTGTCGACCCTCATGCGCAACCTGGGCGCCTCCCCGTACCTCGAAAATCCGGAGCTCGTCGAGATCAAGGCGGTGCTGCTCGACAACAACCCGAACAAGCGCGTCAACGAGTTCAGCATGAACATATCGGTGAAGCGCGCCAAGGCGGACGACGGCAAGGCTGCAGGCAAGGGCGCCGCCAAGCCGGCGGGGGCGAAATGAACCTCCTCGAAGAACTTCGCTCGCTCGATCCAAAGCAGCCCGGCAACTGGCCCTGGCCGATCAAGCTCGGCGCGATGGCGCTCATTTTCCTGGCGATCCAGGTCGGGGCGTTCTTCCTGCTGTGGCAGGCCCAGAACGAGGCTATCGAGGCCGGCCGGGTCGAGGTCGACAAGCAGAAGCAGACCTTCCTCGAAAAGAAGAAGCTCGCGGTGAACCTCGACGCCTACAAGCAGCAGCGCGCCGAGATCGAGCAGTCTTTCGGCGCCCTGCTCAAGCAGTTGCCGAACAAGAGCGAAATGGACGCGCTCCTCATCGACATCAACCAGGCGGGCCTGGGCCGCGGCCTCGCGTTCGACCTCTTCAAGCCCAGCCAGACGGAGAACTTCACCGAGTTCTACGCGGAGCTTCCCGTGAACCTGAAGGTGACCGGCAACTACCACGACCTCGGCGCGTTCGCGAGCGACGTGGCGAAGATGCCGCGCATCGTGTTGCTCACCGACCTGAAGGTCGATCCGCCCAACAAGGAAGGCACCCTTTCCATGGAGGCGGTCGCCAAGACCTACCGCTACCTCGACGACGAGGAAGTCGCGAAGCAGAAGAAGGCCGCCAAGGACAAGAGCGCCAAGAAGGCCGGAGGCAAGTGATGAAACGCCTGCTGATCCTTCCCGCCGTCGCGGTTCTCCTCGCATCCTGCAGTTCGGAGATGGACGAGCTGCGCCAATTCGTGAAGGACTCGGAAAAGGGGCTGCCGCGCAAGATCGACCCGCTGCCGGCCGTGAAGCCCTTCGAGCCGTTCACGTACGAGGGCTTCGATCTCGCCGACCCCTTCAAGCCCCGCAAGATCACCTCCAAGGAGGGCGCGGGCGGCCTCGCACCGGACCTCAACCGCCGCAAGGAGCCGCTCGAGGCCTTCCCGCTCGAACAGCTCAAGATGGTGGGCACGCTCCAGCAGGGCAAAGGACATGTTCGCGATCGTGCGCGCGGACAAGACGCTCTACCGCGTGAAGAAGGGCAACTACATGGGCCAGAACTTCGGCCTGATCACGGACATCACCGATGCCGAGATCAAGCTCAAGGAAATCGTCCAAGACAGCGCCGGCGACTGGGCGGAGCGGCAGAGTGTCCTGCCCCTGCTCGAAGAGGCCAGCAAAGGGGATAGAAAGTGATCGCGAACGTCATCCGCAACCGAATCGCCGGCGTGCTCCCGGGCGCCCTCGCGGCGCTCGCCCTCGCCCTCGCGGCCCCGCTCGCCTGGGCCCAGGACGCCAAGAATGCCGTCGAGTCGATCAACTTCTCGTCCATCCAGGGCGGCAAGATCCTCGTGAAGATCGGGCTCAAGGAGCCTCTCAAGGCATTGCCGCAGAGCTTCGCCGTAACCAACCCCGCCCGCATCGCGATCGACCTGCCCGAAACCACCAGTGCGCTCGCGCGGAACCAGGTCGAGGCCGGCGAAGGCGATCTCAAGAGCGTTTCGGTGGTGCAGACGGCCAATCGCACCCGCCTGGTGATGAACCTGGCGCGCAGCCTCACCTACTCCGCCGCGCTCGAAGGCAATCTCCTCGTGGTCACGATCGACGGTTCGCAGGCTCCGGCAGCTTCCACGCCCGCCGGCGCATCGCCCGCCGCCGCCTCGACCCTCTTCGCCGAGGCCGCGCCCGGCACCGTCCGGCAGAACATCCGTGACGTCGACTTCCGCCGTGGCAATGCGGGCGAGGGCCGCGTCATCGTCGATCTCTCGTCGGCCAACATCGGCATCGACATCCGCATGCAGGGTCGCACGATCCTCATCGACTTCCTGAACACGTCCGTTCCGAAGAACCTGATGCGCCGCCTCGACGTGGGCGACTTCGGCACGCCGGTGCGATTCGTCGATGCCTTCGAGCAGGGCGGCAGCGCCCGGATGGTGGTCGAGCCGCGCGGGATATGGGAATACTCGGCCTACCAGACCGACACCCAGTTCATCCTCGAGGTGAAGCCGGTCAAGGAAGACCCGAACAAGCTGGTGCAGAGTTCCAACCCGGGCTATGCCGGCGAAAAACTCTCGCTCAACTTCCAGAACGTCGAGGTGCGCGCGGTCCTGCAGGTGATCGCCGACTTCACGGGACTCAACATCATCACGAGCGACACCGTCGGCGGCAACCTCACGCTTCGCCTGAAGGACGTGCCCTGGGACCAGGCGCTGGACATCATCCTGCAATCGAAAGGCCTGTCCAAGCGCAAGAACGGAAACGTCGTGCTGATCGCGCCCACCGATGAGCTCGCGGCCAAGGAAAAGCTCGCGCTCGAGGCGAACGCCCAGATATCCGACCTGGAGCCGGTGCGCACCGAGTCCTTCGCGCTCTCCTACGCCAAGGCCGACGATCTCAAGAAGCTCCTGTCCGACAAGGACCAACGCATCCTCATTCAACTCGGGCAGCCGCAACTATGGAATATCCGGCACGCTGACCGACACGGCGAACCCGCTTTCGAACAACCCGATCTCTCGCGGTTCCTCGCAGCTTACGAGCCCGGTCCAGCCCGTCTCCGGCATCGGCCTCGGCCTGCCCATCGGCGGCCAGCCCGAGCAGCTCAACGTGAACCTGCCCGTCGCGGGCGCCGCCGGCCAGCTGGCCCTGTCGATCCTGAACCTCGGCAGCGGCAACCTCGTGAACATCGAGCTTTCGGCGCTCGAAGCCGACAACCGGGGCAAGGTGGTTTCGAGCCCGCGCGTCATCACGGCGGACAAGAAGAAGGCGATCATCTCCCAGGGCGAGCAGATCCCGTACCAGACGGCGGCTGCCAGCGGCGCGACCACCATCGCCTTCCGTGACGCCGTGCTCGAGCTCTCCGTCACGCCGCGCATCACGCCGGACGACAAGATCATCATGGACCTCGAGGTGAAGAAGGACTCGGTCGGCAGCCGAATCGTTCAAGGCACGCCGTCCATCGACACCAAGCGCGTCAATACGCAGGTCCTGTGCGACAACGGCGACACGATCGTGCTGGGCGGCATCTTCGAACAGACCACGCGCACGACGGTCGAGAAGGTGCCCGTCCTCGGCGATATCCCGTTTGTCGGCTACCTCTTCAAGCGCACCAGCCGCCAGGACGACAAGACCGAACTTCTGATCTTCGTGACGCCCAAGATCGTGAAGGACACCCTCACGATCCGGTAGCGGCGGCGGCCTTCCCGAAAAGCCCCGGCCCCGCCGGGGCTTTTCGTTTGTGCGCTATCCTTCTTCCGGGGGCGGAATTACTGCCGATGGATGATCGCAACATTTTCCTCGTGGGAATGATGGGAGCGGGAAAGACCACCGTGGGCAAGGCGCTCGCACGCCGCCTCGGCCGGCAGTTCATCGACTGCGACCGCGAAATCGTCGAACGCACCGGCGTGCCCATCGCCACGATCTTCGAGATCGAGGGCGAAGAAGGATTCCGCCGGCGCGAGACGCACGTGCTGGCCGAACTCGCGGCGCGTCGCGGAACGGTCGTCGCCACCGGCGGCGGCGCGGTCCTCGCCGCGGAGAACCGCCGCACGATGCGCGCCAGCGGAACGGTCGTCTACCTGCGCGTCTCCCTGGACCACCTGCACGAGCGCACTCGCCGCGATACGGCAAGACCCCTGCTCGCCACCGGAGACCGCCGGGCGACACTCGAATCCCTTCTCGAGAAGCGCCACCCCCTGTACCAGGAAGCCGCGGACCTCGTCGTCGACAGCGGCGCCCAGAGCCCGGGCACCCTCGCCCAGCGCGTCATCGACGCCCTGAATCGCGACGGCGCAAGCCCGGGGGAGAAAGCCCCATGACATTCCGGACCCTGATCGTCGGACTCGGCGATCGCAGCTATCCCATCCACATCGGCGATGGGCTGCTCGACCGGGCAGACCTGCTCGCTCCGCACGTCGGCGGCCGCCGGGCCGTGGTCGTGACCAACGCGACGCTGGCTCCCCTCTATGCGGACCGCCTCGAGCGCACGCTCGCGGCCGCGGGCGCGACGGCCGGACGCATCGTCATCCCCGATGGCGAAGCCCACAAGGCCTGGCCCACGCTCGATGCGGTATTCGGAGAATTGCTCGGGATGCGCGCCGATCGAAAGAGCGTCATCGTGGCGCTCGGCGGCGGTGTCGTGGGCGATCTCGCCGGGTTTGCCGCCGCGAGCTACCAGCGCGGGATCGACTTCGTCCAGGTTCCGACCACGCTTCTCGCCCAGGTCGATTCCTCGGTGGGCGGCAAGACGGGCATCAATCATCCGCTCGGCAAGAACATGATCGGCGCCTTCCACCAGCCGCTGGCGGTGTTGGCCGACACCGGCACGCTCGCGAGCCTGCCGGACCGCGAATACCGCTCCGGGCTCGCCGAGGTCGTGAAGTACGGCGTCATCCACGATGCCGCCTTTTTCGCCTGGCTCGAGAACAATCTCGACGCCCTTCTCGCTCGCGAGGAAGCCGCCCTCGTTCACGCGATCCATCGCTCCTGCGAGGTGAAGGCCGAGATCGTCGCCCTCGACGAGCGCGAGTCCGGCCCGCGCGCACTGCTCAACTTCGGACATACGTTCGGCCACGCCATCGAGACCGTCCAGGGGATAGGGGAGTGGCTCCATGGCGAGGCGGTGGCCGCGGGCATGGCGATGGCGGCGCGATTCTCGGTACGGCTCGGGCGGCTGGACGAGGCCGATGCGGCACGGCTCGAGGCATTCCTCGTCCGCGCGCAGCTTCCCACCGCACCACCGCGCATGGAGCCGGGCGCCTGGCTCGATGCGATGGGCCGGGACAAGAAGAACGAGTCGGGCCGCATCACCCTCATCCTGCTCGACGCGCTCGGCCGCGCTCGCATCGAGAAGGCGGCGCCGGTGGGCGAACTCGAGGCGTTTCTCGCGACCGCCTGAGAGCCGTTAGGCGGTATCATCGGCAGCGTTCCCCCGGGGGCCGTCTCAGTCCGCCCCCCGCCCCGTTTCGAGAACAATCTGCAAGGAGTCCTGAACCATGAAGCGTACCCTGCGACTCGCGCTTGCCGCGCTCGCCCTTGTCCGCCCTGCCCACGGCCGCTCTTGCCAAGGACCGCGAGGTATCGATCGGCCTGCAGGCGGCCATCACCTCGATGGATCCGCACTACCACAACCTGTCGCCGAACAACTCGATGATGCTTCACATGTTCGAGCCGTTGATCCGGCGCGACGCCAACCAGAAGCCGGTGCCGAGCCTGGCGACCTCCTGGCGTGCCGTGGACGACCTCACCTGGGAGTTCAAGCTCCGCAAGAACGTGCGCTTCCACGACGGTTCGCCCTTCACTGCCGAAGACGTCGTCTTCACCCTGAAGCGGGTGCCGAACGTACCCAACAGCCCCTCCTCCTTTGCCACCTTCACCAAGCCCATCGTCGACGTGAAGGTCGTCGATCCGCACACGATCGTCTTCAAGACGGCCACCCCGCACGTGCTCCTGCCGAGCGACCTCGCCTCGGTGCTCATCGTCTCCAAGGGTGCCGGCGAGAAGGCGGCGACCGAGGACTACAACAGCGGCAAGGCGGCGATCGGCACGGGTCCCTACAAGTTCGCCGAGTACGTCCCCAACCAGCGGGTCGTGCTCAAGGCGAACTACGGCTACTGGGGTGGAGAGGAGCCGTGGGACAAGATCACGTTCAAGATCCTCACCAACCCGGCCGCGCGCGTCGCAGCCCTGCTGTCGGGCGACGTGCAGATGATCGAGACGGTGCCCACATCCGACATCGCGAAGCTGTCGAAGGACCCGAAGTTCAACCTGGTCGACAAGGTTTCCAACCGGGTGATCTACGTCCACCTGAACCAGAGCACGGAGAAGTCGCCGCCCTTCGTGACCGACAAGTCCGGCAAGCCCCTCGAGAAGAACCCGTTCCGCGACGCCCGCGTGAGGAAGGCCCTTTCGATGGGCATCAATCGCGATGCCATCGCCGATCGCATCATGGAAAAGAAGGCCGTGCCTGCCGCGCAGCTGCTCCCGGACTTCTTCTACGGCACCAGCAAGAAGCTCAAGCCGGCCAGGTTCGATCCGGAAGGCGCGAAGAAGCTGCTCGCCGAAGCGGGCTACCCCAATGGCTTCGCGATCACCATCCACGGCCCGAACAATCGCTACATCAACGACGACAAGATCGCGCAGGCCATCGCGCAGTTCTATACGCGCATCGGCGTGGACGCGAAGGTCGAGACGATGCCCTCGGCGGTGTACTTCACGCGGGCGACCAAGCTCGAGTTCGGCTACATGGTCCTGGGCTGGGGCACGGAATCCGGCGAGCAGGGCTCCAGCCTTCGCTCGCTGCTCGCGACGTACGACCGCAACAAGGGCATGGGCGTCACCAACCGGGGCCGCTACTCCAATCCTGAGCTGGACAAGGCGCTCACCATCGCGCTGGTGACGATGGACGAGAAGAAGCGCGAGGCCCTCATCCAGCAGGCCGCCGAGATCGCGATGAACGACACCGCGCTCATCCCGATCCACTACGAGGTGAGCACCTGGGCCACGGCCAAGGGGCTCCGGTACGAGGCGCGAACGGACCAGTACACGCTGGCCTCGGGTCTCAAGCCCGCCAAGTGACGCTGGGCCGCGGCGGCCGGTCGCGAAGCCCCGCCGCGGCGGGGCTTCGCGTTTGCCGGGGGTAGAATAGCCGCTTCCCGGCGCCCCACTCCATGCTCGCATACACCATCCGCCGATTCGGGCAGAGCTTCATCGTGCTCGTGTTCATGTCCTTCCTCGTGTTCGTGGGGGTGTACGCCATCGGCAATCCGGTGGAGCTGCTGGTGAACCCGCAGGCCGACGAGGCCGAGCGCATCCGGGCCACCGCGGCCCTGGGGCTCGACAAGCCCTTCCTCGAGCAGTACTGGGGATTTCTCAAGGGTGCGGCCAAGGGCGACCTGGGCAAGTCCTTCGTCTTCAACGTCCCGGCGCTCACGCTCATCCTGGAGAAGCTGCCGGCCACCATCGAGCTCGCGTTCGTCGCGATGGTGATCGCCATTTCGCTCGGCATCCCGCTCGGGCTCGTGGCGGGCCTGAAGCCCGATTCGTTCATCGGCCGGGGCATCATGGCCGGATCGATCATGGGCTTCAGCCTGCCCACCTTCTGGGTGGGCCTCGTGCTCATCATGATCTTCTCGGTGCACCTGGGATGGCTTCCCTCGAACGGACGGGGCGAGACGGTGCTCGTCGCGGGCATCCCGGTGAGCTTCCTCACGATGGACGGCATCGCCCACCTGGCCATGCCCGCCACCAACCTCGCGCTCTTCAAGCTGTCGCTCCTCATCCGCCTCACCCGAGCCGGCACTCGCGAAGCGGTGTTGCAGGACTACGTGAAATTCGCGCGCGCCAAGGGCCTGCCCCAGCGCCGCGTGATCGGCGTGCACGTGCTCAAGAACATCCTGATTCCCATCGTGACCGTGATCGGGCTCGAACTGGGATCGGTCATCGCCTTCGCGATCGTCACCGAGTCCATCTTCGCCTGGCCCGGCACCGGCAAGCTCCTCATCGATTCGATCAACCAGCTCGACCGCCCGGTCATCGTGGCGTACCTGCTCGTGATCGTGTCGCTCTTCGTGGTGATCAACTTCGTGGTGGACGTGCTCTACTCGCTCCTCGATCCGCGCGTGCGCCTGGGCGGCGCGGCGGCGGCCCACTAGGCATGGCCGAACCCGCCCGCGTCGAGGGTCCGTGGGTGCGCTTCTGGCACGAATTCGCCGAGAGCCGGCTCGCGCTCGTCGGACTCGCCCTCCTGGCTCTCGTGGTCGCCATCGCGATCCTCGCGCCCGTCATCTCGCCGCAGAACCCCTACGATCTCGCGCAACTCGACGTGATGGACTCCAAGCTCGCTCCCGGCGAGGCTTCCGGCACCGGCAAGACCTACTGGCTCGGCACGGACGACCAGGGCCGCGACATGCTCTCGGGAATCTATTACGGCCTGCGGATCTCCCTGGGCGTCGGCATCGCGAGCACCATCTTCGCACTCGCCATCGGCCTCGTCTTCGGCCTGGTCGCGGCCTACTTCGGCGGCTGGGTCGATACGCTGGTCATGCGGATCGTCGACATCCAGCTCTCCTTCCCGGCGATCCTCATCGCGCTCGTCCTGCTCGCCGTGCTGGGCCAGGGCGTGGACAAGATCGTGGTGGCCCTCGTCACGGTCCAGTGGGCTTATTACGCCCGAACGGTCCGATCCTCGGCCCTCGTGGAGCGGCAGAAGGAGTACATCGAGGCCGCGCGCGTGCTTGCCCTGGGTCAGGCACGCGTCGTCTTCCGTCACCTGCTGCCCAATTGCCTGCCACCGCTCATCGTGGTGGCGACGGTGCAGGTCGCGCACGCGATCGCGCTCGAAGCCACCCTCTCCTTCCTGGGGCTCGGCCTTCCGATCACCGAGCCGTCCCTCGGGCTTCTCATCTCCAACGGCTTCCAGTACCTGCTCTCAGGCAAGTACTGGATCAGCTTCTACCCCGGCATCGCGCTTCTCGTCACGATCATGGCGATCAACCTCGTGGCCGACCAGTTGCGCGACGTCCTGAACCCGAGGCTTCGCAAGTGAGCGGCCCGCCCCTTCTCTCCGTCGATGGGCTGCGCATGCACTTCTTCACGAAGGCGGGCGTGGTGAAGGCCGTGGACGACGTGAGCTTCTCCGTCGGACGCGGGCGCATCCTGGGCCTGGTGGGCGAGTCGGGCTCGGGCAAGTCGATGACCGGCTACAGCGTGATGGGGCTCATCGATCCGCCAGGCCGTCTCGTGGGCGGACGCATCGTCTTCGACGGCCAGGACCTCACGCGCCTGGACGCGTCGGCCTGGCGGCGGCTGCGCGGCAACCGCATCGCGATGATCTTCCAGGACCCGATGATGACGCTCAACCCGGTCCTGCGCATCGACACGCAGATCGTGGAGACCATCCGCGCGCACGCGGACGTCTCGCGGGAATCGGCGCTCGCCCGGGCCCGCGAGGCGCTCGCTCGCGTGGGCATCCCCTCTCCCGACGAACGGCTGCGCGCGTACCCGCACCAGTTCTCCGGCGGCATGCGGCAGCGCGTGGCAATCGCGATCGCGCTCGTCAACCACCCGGACGTGATCATCGCCGACGAGCCGACGACGGCGCTCGACGTCACGATCCAGGGCCAGATCCTCTTCGAGATGCAGAAGCTCTGCCGCGAGACCGGTGCCGCGCTCATCTGGATCACCCACGACCTGTCCGTGATCGCGGGCCTCGCCGACGAGGTATGCGTGATGTACGCCGGCCGCGTGGTGGAGTCGGGCACCGTCGCGGAGGTGATCGAGCGACCCCTGCACCCCTACACGCGCGGGCTCATCGATTCCGTCCCGAGCCGCAACGAGCGCGGACGCCCCTTGAGGCAGATCCCCGGAATGACGCCGTCCCTGCTCGAGCTGGCCCCGGGCTGCCCCTTCCGCGAGCGCTGCGCGCGCGCGTCCGCCGCGTGCGCCGAAAGCCCGGCGGTGACCGAGCCTGCGCCGGGCCGCCGCCTGCGGTGCTTCCATCCGGTGGACGCATGATGGCCGCGGCGATGCGCCCTTCAGTCGAGCCGATTCTCGCCCGGGCCTTCGCGAGCCATCAGGCGGGTCAGCTCGCGCTGGCGGAGCGGCTTTACCGCGAGGCCCTCGGCGTGGATCCCGCCAACGGTCCCGCTCTCCACGGATTGGGGCTCGTCGCGATGCAGGCCGGCCATGTGGCGGCGGCCCAGGAACTGCTCGGCCGTGCGGCTGCCACGATGCCGGGCGATCCCGGCGTGCTCAACAACTGGGGAATCGCCCTTGCACGTCTGGGACGCACGGCCGCCGCCCGCCAGCGCTTCGAATCGGCGATCGCCCTCGCGCCCCGTTTCCCCGACGCGCTCGTGAACCTCGGCAGCGTACTCGCGGACCTGGGCGAGCTCGCCGCTGCCCAGTCGCGCCTGCGTGAGGCGCTCGCGATCACCCCGCAATCGGCCGACGCCCGCTGCGCCCTCGCCCGCGTGCTGCTCTCGCAGCGCAAGCCCGCGGCAGCCGAGGGCCTGCTTCGGGAGGTTCTTCTCCGGAACGCGCACGCCGTTGCCCTGAACCTCCTGGGCAACGCCCTCAGGGAGCGGGGCCGGCTTCCCCAGGCCCTCGAGTGCTATCGACTGTCGCAAGCGGCGCGTCCCGATCACCCGGAGGCGTGGAGCAATTTTCTCGTGGCGCAGAATGCCGACCCGTCGGTCAGCGCCCTCGAAGCTTTCGAGGCGCACCGGGCGTTCGGGCGGCGCTTCGAGCCGCCGCAGCCTTTTCCCAGGCCCTTGCCGCCCGCCGCCAAGGCCGCCTTCGCGTCGGCTACGTGTCGGCGGATTTTCGCGCTCATGCCCTCGCGGCCTTTGTCGAACCCGTGTTCACCCATCACGATCGATCGCGCTTCGAGATCGCGGCCTATTCGAACACGCCGGCCGAGGACGTCACCACGGCGCGAATGCGCGCAATCGTCGAGCGATTCGTTCCGGTCGCGGGCCTGAGCGATGCGCAACTGGTGGAGCGCATACGCGCGGACGGCGTCGACGTGCTCGTGGACCTGTCCGGGCACACCGCAGGCAACCGCCTGCTGGCCTTCGTCCGACGGGCTGCACCCGTGCAGGTCACCTGGCTCGGTTACCCGAACACCACGGGACTCTCGTCCATGGACTTCCGCCTGACGGATGCGCGCGCGGATCCCCCCGGCGCGGAATCGCTGCATACGGAGCAACTCGTGCGCTTGCCTGCCGCCTGGTGCTACCGGCCCTGGGCGGACGCACCCGCGGTCGCGGCGAGACGGGCCGACCCTGCCGCGATCGTCTTCGGCGCCATGAACAATCCCGCGAAATCGAACGGTCTCCTGGTCGATGCGTGGGCACGTATCGTTGCCGGGCTTCCGGGCTCCCGGATACTCATGCACGCCCCGACGACGAGGCTACCGGGCCCGACGTCAAGGCTTTCGCGGCGGCCGGCGTCGATGTCTCACGCATCGATTTCTTCCCGCGCCTCGCCACTGCCGGTTATCTCTCTCGCTATGCCGAAGTCGACATCGCACTCGACTCCCATCCCTGCGCCGGCGCAACCACGACCCTCGATGCCCTGTGGATGGGCGTTCCCGTCGTCACGCTGGCGGGCGAGCGGCCGTACGGACGCTCGGGCGCGAGCATCCTGGGAACACTCGGCCTCGACGACTGGGTGGCCACGACGCTCGAGGACTACATCGCATGCGCCAGCGCCCACGCGCGCGACCCCCACGGTCTCGAAACGCTTCGGCGCGACTTGCGTGAGAGCCTGCGCGCGAGCGTACTCCTGGACGGGGTGGCCGCGGCGCGCGCCCTCGAATCGGCCTTCGAGCGAATCGCCCGGGACCGGGGCCTCGCAGGGGGCGAACCGTGAGCGGCGGCGCTCCCCTCCTCGAGCTGAAGGGCATATCGAAGCGCTTCACCTCGCGCCTCGACCTCGCCGGACGCATCGCGCGGGCCCTCGGGTCCTCGGTCCGCGAGCAGACCGTGCACGCGCTCGAGGGAGTCGACCTCGCGGTGTACGAAGGCGAGGTCCTGGGGCTCGTGGGCGAATCGGGGTGCGGCAAGTCAACCCTGGGCCGAATCGTCGCGCGAATTCTCGAGCCGAGCGAGGGCGAGCGCCTGTGGAAGGGGCGGCCCTACGCCGAGTACGAGCAGTCGGCCTCGCGCGCCGAGCGCCTCGCGGTGCAGATGATCTTCCAGGATCCTTTCGCTTCCCTCAATCCGCGACTTCGCATCACGGACGTGATCGGCGAAGCGCCGGTGGTGCATGGCCTGGTGCCCGCCTCCGGGCGCGACGAGTACGTGGCGGATATCATGCAGCGCGTGGGTCTCGACGCGAGCCTCGCCCGGCGCTTTCCCCACCAGTTCTCCGGAGGCCAGCGAAGCCGCATCGGCATCGCCCGTGCACTGGCGGTGAAACCGCAGTTCCTCGTCTGCGACGAGGCGGTCGCCGCGCTCGACGTCTCGATCCAGGCGCAGGTGCTGAACCTCTTCATCCGCCTGCGCGAGGAATTCCGCCTCACCTACCTTTTCATCAGCCACGACTTGGGCGTCGTGCGCCACCTGTCCGACCGCGTGGTGATCATGTACCTGGGTCGCGTGGTCGAGTCTGCCCCGTCTTCCGAGGTCTTCGCCAGGCCGAACCACCCGTACACGCAGGCGCTGCTCGCGGAGATCCCGAAGCTCGAAGCGACACGACGCACGTACGCGCCCATCCAGGGCGAGATCCCTTCTCCCCTCAACCCGCCGAGCGGATGCCACTTCCACCCGCGCTGCCCCCACGCGATGCCCCGATGCCGGACCGAAGCGCCCCGGCTTCGCGAGATCGCGCCCGGTCACCGCTCGGCCTGCCACCAGAACGACACGCCATGAAACGATCCGATGCCTTCTACCGCGTCGAGCCCGCCGGCCCCGTCGTGCCCGTCGTGCTCGACTCGCCGCACAGCGGCACCGCCTACCCCGACGATTTCGCCGCCGCCGTGACGATGGAGGCGCTGCGCCAATCCGAGGACAGCTACGTCGACGAACTCTACGCGAGCGGCCCGCGCCATGGCGCCGTCCTCATCGCGGCCCGGTTCCCGCGAGCCTATATCGATGCCAACCGGTCGCTGCTCGACATCGACACGGAGCTGCTGGACGCGCCGTGGCCCGGCCCGGCCGTGCCGAGCCGGAAGACGCAGCTCGGCATCGGGCTCGTCTGGCGCAAGCTCGACACCGGCATGCCCATCTACGACCGCCGGCTCACGGTCGCGGAACTGCGCCGGCGCATCACGGAGTACCACCAGCCCTACCAGAAGGCCGTGAAGGATGCGATCGACTCGGTGCACGCGCACTTCGGTGCCGTGTGGCACATCAACTGCCACTCGATGCCCGCGGTGAGCAGCGCCATCTCCGAGGAAGGCCCGGGCAAGCCGCGTGCGGACTTCGTGCTCGGCGACCGCGACGGCACGACGTGCGATCCCGCCTTCACCTCCCTGGTGCGGGATGCGCTCGCCGACATGGGCTACGACGTCAAGGTGAACGATCCCTACAAGGGTGTCGAGCTGGTGCGTGCCTTCTCGGACCCCCCCGCCGGCCGGCACAGCCTGCAGATCGAGGTGAACCGGCGCCTCTACATGGACGAGCGCACTCGGGAGCGATCGGCCGGATTCCCGCGCCTGGCCCGCGATATCGAGCGGCTCGTGAAATCGGTCTGCGCCTACGCGGCCGAGCGGGGTTCCCATGCGTGCGTCGGCCACGATCACGCGCACGATCACGTGCACGGGCCGGGGTGCGGCCATGACCATTCCCATGACCATGCCCACGGACACCACCACACGCACGACCATTCGCACGACCACGGGCAACATCATCACGAGCCGCACGACCATGCCCACGACCATTCCCACGGCCATGGCCACGCCGGCCCCAAGACCGAACGCTGACCGCCCATGACCCGTTTCCCGATCGAGCTTGCCGCCCCCGTCATCGACGCCCACCGGAAAGGCAATACCGGCGTCGATTTCGTCCACACTTTCGAGAGCGGCCGCCCGGGCCCGCACGTGATGGTGAACGCCGTCACGCACGGCAACGAGATCTGCGGCGCCATCGCCGTGGACCGACTGCTCGCGATGGGCCTTCGTCCCGTGCGCGGAACGATCACGCTCAGCTTCGCCAACATCGAGGCGTTCCTGCGCTTCGACCCCGCGCAGCCCTACGCCACGCGGTTCGTCGACGAGGACTTCAATCGCGTCTGGCGCCCGGAGACGCTCGATGGCACCCGCGACAGCGTCGAGCTGCGCCGGGCACGGCAGCTGCGCCCGTTCGTCGAGTCGGCCGACTTCCTGTTCGACATCCATTCGATGCTCGAACCCAGCCCGGCCGTGATGATCTGCGGGCCTCTCGACAAGGGCATCGAACTTCGCCTTCGACGTGGGCATCCCGAAATTCATCGTGAGCGACGAGGGACACGCCAACGGCACGAGAATGCGGGACTTCGGCGGATTCGGCGATCCGGCCAGCCCGAAGAACGCGCTGCTCGTCGAGTGCGGCCAGCATTGGGAGCGCAAGGCCGTCGACGTTGCCTGGCAGTGCACCTGGCGCTTCCTTCGGAATCTGGGGGTGGTGGACCTCGCGCTCGCGGCCCGCGAGATCGATTCCGTCGAGCCCTCCCCGCCGATGCTGGTTCGCGTGACGGAGGCGGTCGTGGCACGCACGCCGTCCTTCCGCTTCGCCCGCGAATTCTCGGGCATGCAGGTGATCGCGAAGGCGGGCGACCCCATCGCCTACGACGGCGACACGGTCGTGCGCGCGCCCTACGACGACTGCGTGCTCGTGATGCCGGTGCCGAACAACGTGAAAACCGGGCTCACCGCGGTGCGCCTGGGGCGCATCGAGCGGCGCTAGCTAGTCGGCGGGTGGATCCTCGCCCCGCGACGAGGGCCGGATGCCGAGCTGCTTGAGCTTGCGGTAGAGGTGGGTTCGCTCGAGGCCCACGCGCTCGGCGACGCGGGACATGTTCCCCTCCTCGCGGCGGATGTGGTGCAGGAAGTAGAGCCGCTCGAAGCGTTCGCGTGCCTCCCGGAGCGGCATGTCGAGCGAGAAGGACGGTGCCGGATGGGCCGTTTCGCGCGGCACCACCGAGAATTCGCGCGCGACCCGGGCCACGTCCTCTCCGGTGATCTCGGTCACCAGCGAGGTGAGCGCGAGCGTCTTCACCACGTTCTGCAGCACCGGCAGGTTGCCCGGCCATTCCAGGTTGCGCAGGGCGTTCTGCGCGCTGACCGCCAGGGTGCGCAGCGGCACCTCGTGGGCATCGACCATCAGCGTGAGCATCTGCGTCGCGAGATCCGGGATGTCCTCGGGATGCTCTCCGAGTCCCGGGACGCGGATCGTGAGGGCGGAGATCTGGTGGAACAGGTCCGGGTCGAATCGTCCGTCGGCGGCGAGCGAGGCGATGGGGTCGGCGCTGGCGCAGACGAGGCGGACATTGAACTTCTCCAGCTTCGCGACGAGTTGCGCGAGGCCCTTCTGGCCGGCGCGATCGAGCGCGCCCACGTCGGGAATGAAAATCGTGCCTTCGCGCGCCTCGTTGAGCGGCCCGAACGGGTTGGCCGCCAGCCACTCGCGATCCTCGGGGGCGACCCAGGGCGTGTTGGGCGAATGCAGGTACCGCGCCGCCAGTTCGAAGCCGCATCCCGGCTCGCCGACGAGCAGCACCGGAGTCTTGAGGCGCGCCACCTGGTCGAGGCGCTGGCGCAATTCCTGGACGATCCGCGCCTTGCCGAGTTGCACCAGCGTGAGGCCGGCGCGCGGCATCGCCCGGCCTCCCGCAAGCGCCTTGCCGACGGTTGCGAGCAGCTTGGGCAGGCTGATCGGCTTCTCGAGAAAATCGAAGGCTCCGATGCGCGTCGCTTCCACGGCCGAGTCGATGGTGCCGTGGCCCGACATCATCACGACCGGCATCGTGAGCAGGCCCGAGCTGGCCCACTCCTTGAGCAGCGTGATGCCGTCGGTATCGGGCATCCAGATATCGAGCAGGACGAGGTCCGGCCGGATTTCCCGCCGGAGCTGGCGGGCGGCCTGGGCATTCTCGGCCAGGCGAACGCCGTATCCCTCGTCGCGCAGGATCTCGAAGAGCAGTTCGCGGATGCCGACCTCGTCGTCGACGACGAGGATGTGGTTGGCGGACATGGCAGGGGCGGCGTCAGGCCGCTTCGCGCAGGGGCAGGAGGATGCTCACGTTCGCGCCATGGGGCTTCACGTTCTCGACATGAATGCGCCCGTGGTGTTCATCGACGATCTTCTTCACGATCGCGAGGCCGAGGCCGGTGCCCTTGGGCTTCGTGGTGACATACGGTTCGAAGATGCGCCCGATGACGCCTTCGGCGATGCCGGAGCCGTTGTCGCTCACCGAAAGCTGGACGCTTTCGCCGGACAGCTCCGACGTGACCACGATGTGCGGGCGCTCGGCGCCGGCGAGCGCGTCGATCGCGTTCTGGATGAGGTTGTGGAGAACCTGCCGAAGGAGCGCGGCATCGGCGGGTACCGTCGGCAGGTCCTCGGCCAGACGCAGTTCGATCGGGACGCCCATCGACTCGTAGAGCACCAGCACCTCTCGGACGAGGTCGTTGAGCGGCACCGCCTCGGCCGACATGCGGCGCGCCCGCGCGTACTGGCTGAAGTCGTCCACCATGCCCTTGAGAGCGGTCACCTGGCTCACGATCGTGCCCGTGGCGCGCGTCAGCATGTCCGCATCGGGCTGGTGAAGCTTGAGCAGCAGCTTCTGCTGCAGCCGCTCGGCCGAGAGCTGGATCGGGGTGAGGGGATTCTTGATCTCGTGCGCGAGGCGGCGCGCCACTTCCCCCCAGGCCGCGTCGCGCTGGGCCTGGGCCAGGTGCGTGATGTCGTCGAAGACCACGACGTAACCCGTCTCGCCGCGGGAGCCCAGGCGGGTGCCGCGCACGAGCAGCGTGCGCACGCCGCCCTCCGCACGCCGGTATTCCATCTGGTGCTCCCATTGCTTGTCCGAGCCGGTGGCGAACTGGCGTAGGACCAGGTCCGTGAGGGGCGAGACGCCCGGCACGTGAACGGACCAGTCGGGCAGCTTGAGGCCGTGGAACGAACCGATGGGCACGCCGAGGATTTCGTAGGCCGATGCGTTAACGGTCTTGAGGTAGTAGCGCTCGTCGAAGGTGAGCACGCCCGCGGTGAGATTCGAGAGGATGCTCTCGAGATAGGTCTTGGCCCTCTCGAGCTGCTGCTGGTTCCTCTCCATCGCCTCGGTCGCGTCGCCGATCTGGCGCGTCATCGTATTGAACGACTGCGTCAGCACGCCGAATTCGTCACGGCTCTTCACCGGATTCAGGCGCGAGTAGTCACCCTTGGCGATGGCACGGGTCGCCTCGGCGAGTGCCGAAAGCGGCGCCGAAAGCCGCTCCGAAAGCAGGAAGGAAACCGCGATCGAGGAAAAAAGCGTCAGCAACATCGCGAGCGTGAGCGTGAGGCCGAAGATACTCTTGAGGCCTACCCGCGCGAGCGTGAGTTCCTGGTAATCGCGCCAGCCCTGGTCGACGATGCGCGCGTCGGCCGCAACGGCGGGCGGAACGCGCTCGAGCACCTGCAGGATTCGGATGTCCTCGGCCAGCGACAAGACGTTCACCGGGACAATCACGCGCAGGTAGAGGCCGCGATCGGGGATGGCCTCGATGGAGCGCACCGGCTGCTGCGCGCGGACCTGGCGAAGAACATTGGGATTGGGCAGCTCGGGCTGCAACGCGCTCGTTTCGATGCCCGCGAAGGCGATCACCTTGCCGCGCTGGTTGAGCAATGCGGCTTCCTCGACACCGTATTGCTCGCGGAGCCGGCTGAGCGTCGCGGGCTCGACGGCCTGTGCGCTGGCGAGCGACTGGGCCATGCCGTCCGCCTTCTTGCCGAGCTCGCGCAGCGAATTGTCTAGGGTGCTTCGCGCGAGGTTGAGGCCGCCTTCCAGGGCCTTGTCCATGCGCACGTCGAACCACGACTCGATCGAATTCTGCAGGAACTGGTAGGAGATCGCGTAGACGAGGCCGCCAGGCACCAGGGCCATGAGCGCGAAGACCACCATGAGGCGAAGCGTGAGCTTGGAGCCGAATACGCGCTCCTTCAGCTTGCGCCGCATCACCACGAGCTGGTAGCCGATGAGGCACATGAGGCCGAGCGACAGGAGGCCGCCGAGGCCGAGGAGCGTGGGGTAGTTGCGGGTGAAAAGCGCGGTGTTCGATGAGGCCTGTGACATCAGGTAGACGAGAGCGGCACCCGTCACCACGCACAGGAAAATCAACGGCCTCATGGATGGACGGTCCACCGATACCAATCCGAGGCGAGGTTCCAGTCGCGCGAGGCGACCGCGTTGAGTTGGAAGGGTTTGGGCAGCTGCGTGGTGTCGAGCCGCATGCGGATCGCCGCCCCGTACTCGCCCGGCTTGCGAAGGGCGTTCCTCTCGGCGACTGTCCAGCCGCGCAGGCGGGAAAGGGCGCGCACGAGATCCTCGAGGCGCGTGAAGTTCTGGTAGGCGCTGCCGGAGGACAGGCGGTACTGCCGCAGGAGCGGCGTGTACGTGATCTTGTAGGTCTGCGAGAGCTGCACGGGTTTTTCGTCGAACCAGTACCAGCGCGGCTTGCTCAGCGAAAACTCCACGACGAAATAGAGTGCGACGCCGCGGTTCACGGCCTCCTCGAGGCCCGGGTTGAAGCGGATGTCGAACTCGGCTTCAAGGCGGTAGCCGTCTTCCGAGGCGACCAGGCGGGCGCCGTTCGTTTCGATGCCTTCGGCGCGGGCCGCAGCGGACGGCACGAGGGATGCCACCACGAAGGCGAGCAGGGCCGCGAGACGCAGTCCCGAGTGCCTAGCGCTTGCGAAGAAGGGCGTAATAAAAGCCATCGCGATCGTCATCGGGCAATATCTGGCCCCCGACCGCAAGTTCGGGTCCGGGGGGCTCGAGGGAGGCGTCCGGCTGGCGGGCAAGGAAGGATTCCACGACGGAATCGTTCTCTTCCCTGAAAACCGAGCAGGTCGCGTAGACCAATTTACCACCGCCATCAAGCACTTGCCACACATTCTCCAAAAACGCCACTTGTTGTTGCGAAAAACGCAACAAGTCCTCCGGGCGGCGGTTCCAGCGGATATCCGGGGTGCCGGCGCGTAACCCCGGAAGCGCTGCACGGCGCGTCAAGAAGAACCCGCTGGAAAGGGCGCCCGTCCCACCATTGCCCGGGCTGGCTCGCGTCTCCGGTCAGCACCGTGGCCGCCAATCCCAAGCGCTTTAAGTTAGCTTGTACTCGCTCCAGGCGCCTTGCATCCGAATCGAGCGCTGTGAGGTCGATATCGGCCAACTCCAGGAGGTGCGTGGTCTTGCCCCCGGGGCGGCGCAGGCATCGAGCACGCGCTGGCCGTCGAGCACGTCGAGAAGAGGCGCCGCAAGTTGGGCGCCGGCATCCTGGACGCTGATGAGCCCTCGGCGAATCCGGGCAATTCCGCGACCGGCCGGGGATCGACCCGGATCGCCGCTCCGCCAAGGGCCCGGGCGTCGATTCCGGCAGCCGTGAGCGCCGACAACATGGACTCGACGTCGGTCCGGCGTCGGTTCACCCGAAGGGTCATCGGCGGGTGGCGATTGGTGCTTTCGACCATCGCCTTCCACCCGTCCGGGTGCTGTGCTCGTAGCTTGGCGATCCACCAGGCGGGGTAGCCGTAGTGCACTTCGGCCTCGCTCCAATGAGCGGCCGTGAGTGAATCCCGGCGCCGCAGGTAGTTGCGCAGGACCGCATTGACGAGCCCGCGGGCGGCAGGGACACCCAACGGATCGACCGCCTTCACGGCATGGTCGACGACGGCATAGGGTTTGGCCCGTGTGAACTGGAGTTGCGCGAGCCCCACCAAAAGAAGGTAGCGAAGCCCGGGGTGCTTGAGGGGCGTCACGAGGAGCGCGGACAGCTGGGCCTCGAGTAGGCCGAGACCGCGCAGCGCCTGGTGGCAGATGTCACGTACGGCGGCCCGGTCAGGCGGACCCAGGCTTCGCCTGCGGTTCAGCGAGTCCTCGAGCACGGAATCGAGGTTGCGCCCGGAAAGCGTGGCTCCGAGGACTTCCGCGGCACAGAGCTGGATTTCGAGCAGGTGTCCTCCTGGGCCGTAAGGATGGTTCAGGCACGCCCGAGCGCGCGGGACATCGCCTGAAGGCGAGCGATTCGCTCGCCGGTGTCGGGGTGCGTGCTGAAAAGTCCGGAAAGGCCGCCGCCGGCCAAGGGGTTGATGATCATCATCTGTGCCGTGGCCGGGTGCGCTTCCGCCGTTTCCAAGGGTACGCCCTGCCCGAACCGGTGGATCTTCTCCAGCGCCGAGGCAAGCGCCTGCGGGTCGCCGCTGATTTCCGCGCCACCTCGATCGGCTTCGAATTCGCGAGCCCGCGAGATCGCCATCTGCACCATCATGGCCGCAAACGGCGCAACGATCATGGCCGCAATCGCGAACAAGGCGCTGGTCGGGCGGCCCTCTTCGTCGCGCCCGCCGAATAGCCCCCCGAACTGGGCCAGCGAAGAAACGGCGCCCGCCACGGTGGCCGACATCGTCGAGATGAGGATGTCACGGTGCCTGACGTGGGCCAGTTCATGTGCCATCACGCCGCGCAGCTCGCGCTCGGTGAGCACGCGCAGGATGCCCGTTGTCGCGGCAACGGCCGCGTTCGCCGGATTGCGGCCGGTGGCGAAGGCATTGGGCTGTTCCTCGTCGATCAGGTAGACCCGCGGCATCGGAAGGCCGGCGCGTTCCGAGAGGTCGCGCACCATTCGCACGAATTGCGGCGCCGTCGCTTCATCGACTTCCCGCGCGTCGTACATGCGAAGGACCATCCGGTCCGAAAACCAGTAGGCCCAGAAATTCATCGCGCCGCCCAGCAGCAAGGCGAGCAACATGCCGGCCGGGCCGCCCAGAAGCAGGCCGACGCCGCCGAAGATGGCCAGGATCGCGGCCATGAGTACCGTCGTCTTGAGCCAGTTCCCGATCATTTGCAGGGGTGCGCCTCGAAATTCGAGCCGCCGAATTGCGGCGCCCGTTAGATTCCTGCGTTCAGCCGGAATTCAAGACCGCAACGCGGCATTCAACCCAGAACTGTGCCGGGCGGGACGGTGCGGCCTTTGAGGAAATCGGCGCCCGACATGCGCCGTGATCCGGCCGGTTGAACATGAGTGAGGGCTAACCCTCCAACGCTGCAGCCGACGAGCGGGGCTCCATCGAGCGTACCGGCAATCGCGCCAGGGGCAGCCTTCACGCCGTCGACTACGACGGCTTCCCATACCTTCAGCGGTTCACCCGCCAACCGCGTCACCGCGCCTGGGTGCGGATTGAAAGCGCGTATCTGTCGCATGACGTGCTCCGCCGGAGATCGCCAATCGATCACCGACTCCGCCTTTTTATCTTGGCGGCATAGGTGACACCGACCTCAGACTGTTCTTTTGGTTCAAGGGTTTCAGGTTTGCGAGACTTGCACAATGGCCATAGGACCTTCCGATAGCCAATCGTTCGGTCAGCGTGCCGGCCGTCTCTACCGGACTGAATCGTGACACGCCGCTCGAGGAGCACCGGACCCGTATCCAACCCGGGCTCCATCCTGCATGATGCCGACGCCGGTCTCGGAATCCCCGGCGAGGATCGCGCGCTGGACAGGGGCAGCGCCACGCCACCGAGGCAGCAACGACGCATGGACGTTCAGGCATCCTTTGGGGGGGATGGCGAGTACTGACTTCGGCAGGATGAGCCCATAGGCGGCGACCACCAGTACGTCGGCCCCACAACCCGCCAGAGTGGCACGGGACTCGTCCGATTTCAGGTTGGCTGGCTTGTCGACCGGCAGGCTGCGGCGAATCGCGAGATTGGAGACCGCGCTGGGCGTGAGCCTGAGGCCGCGGCCGGCCGGCCGATCGGGCTGCGTCAGGACGAGCGGGACGCAATGGCCGGCAGCCAGGATCGCTTCGAGGATTCGCGCAGCGAAGGGCGGCGTGCCCGCGAAAGCGACTCGCAAGCGAAGGGCTCAGGCCGCCTTGCGCTGGCGCTTCTTCAGCTTGGCGCGAATGCGGTTGAGCTTGAGTTCGGACAGGTACTCGACGAAGACCTTGCCCTGCAGGTGATCCATTTCGTGCTGGATGCAAGTGGCGAGGAGTCCCGACGCGTTCAAGGTGAAGCGGGCACCGTTCTCGTCCAGGGCCGTGACGGTCACGCTGTCGGCCCGCTCGACGTTTTCGTAGACGCCGGGGACCGAAAGGCAGCCCTCCTGATTGAGCGCCATGCCCTCGCAGCGGGTGATTTCCGGGATTGATGAACACCCGAAGTCCCGAGCGGTCTTCGCTCACGTCGATCACGACGATCTGCCGGTGGACGTTGACCCGCGTGGCAGCGAGGCCGATTCCTTCGGAGGCGTACATGGTCTCGACCATGTCCGACACCAGTTGCCGCGTGGTCGCATCGATTTTATCGACCTTCGCAGCCGGCAAGTGCAGTCGCGGGTCGGGGTACTGGAGGATCTCGAGAATGGCCATAAATGCTTGCTAATAGAACAGATTAAGCGCAGAATCTATTGCACTACATGAAAAAAGGGGCGTAACCCTTTTTCAGAATATGGGTCCTGCGCCCCATATACCCAAGAGAGAGCCGCGATGCGAAAGCTCATTATAGCGTTAGTCGTCGCTTCGGCCAGTTTGGTTCCGGGCTTGGCATCGTCGCAGGCCACCGCAACCACCTCGGTGAGCGACCTCCAGGCCGATGCCCCGACCCAGTACACGGTCGTGAAAGGAGACACGCTCTGGGCGATCTCCGGGCGGTTCCTCAAGGAACCCTGGAAGTGGCCGCAGATCTGGCAGATGAACCGGGACCAGATCAAGAACCCGCACCTCATCTACCCGGGCGACGTCATCAAGCTCGATCGCAACGGATCGATGGCGTCCCTCACCCTCCTGCCCGGCGGCATCGAGGGCAACGTCGTTCGCCTCTTGCCGCGCACCCGCGTCGAGGCGCTGGCGACCGCGGTCCCCAGCATCCCCGGCAACGCCATCGGCCCCTTCCTGACCCAGCCGCTCGTCCTCGAGGCCGCCGGCCTGGAGGAATTTCCGCGCATCGTGGCGACCGAGGAAGAACGTGTCATCGTCGGCGCCGGCAATCTGGCCTATGCGACGGGCATTCGGGCAGGCGACGCCATCAATTGGCAGATCTTCCGTGCCGGCGAGGTGTTGACTGATCCCGAGACGGGCGAAATCCTCGGGTACGAGGCCAATTACCTGGGCGACGCCAAGGTGAAGCGTTACGGCAATCCCGCGACACTCGAGGTCACGCGCCCGCCAGAAATCAACACGGGCGACCGGCTCATGCCTTCGCGCGAGGTTTCGTTCCCGTCGTACGTCCCGCGCGCTCCGGACAAGCCCATCAAGGGCTCGATCCTGACCGTTCAGGGGGGCGTCTCCGACTTCGCGCAGTACTCCATCGTCGCGATCAACCGCGGCTCGCGCGACGGCATCGAGGTAGGCAACGTGCTTGCGACCTATCGCCGCGGCAGCACCATCACGAATACCCGAACCGGGCGGCCCTCGATGTTCGCCGATTTGCTTGGCATCGATGGCGTGAAGATCGACACGAAGCCCGTCCCTGTCGTGCCGGATGCGGTCGTCACGACTCGACCGACCCGAAGGCGCCCCCCGCGAATCGACGAACGAGCCGATCGTCCTGCCGGACGAGCGCAGCGGCCTCGTGTTCGTGTTCCGCACGTTCGAGAAGATTTCGTCGCGTCATCGGGCCGGGGGCCCGGGCCGTTGAAGCCTCACCTGCCCGCTGAATCGCCACCTTGAACCCCACCGAACTCCGTACCGACGCCGCCGACTGGCTTCGCCTCTGTCATTCGCCCGGCCTCTCGCCGGCCGCCCTGCGCCAACTGCTGCGCGCTTTCGGCACGCCGACAGCCGTGCTGGCGGCCGCGGGCACCGCCGTGCAGGCCGTTGCGGGGGCCCGAAGCGCGAACCGCCATCGAGGCGGGCCCGCCGTCGGAACTCGTCGACACCACCCTCGCCTGGCTGGAAGGAGGAAACCGATACCTTCTCGCCCTGGGACGACGAGGACTACCCGCGTGCGCTTCTCCAGATCTGCGATCCGCCCCCGCTGCTCTACGTTCTTGGCGAACTCGCCAGACTCAATGATCCGTCCGTCGCCATCGTCGGCAGTCGCAACGCCACGAGACAGGGCCTCGCCGACGCGCAGGCAATCGCGCGCGCGCTTTCGGAGGCGGGATTCTGCATCGTGAGCGGTCTTGCGCTCGGCATCGATGCCGCGGCGCACCGCGGTGGATTGGCCGGACTGTCTTCGAGCGTGGCAATCGTGGGCACCGGCCTCGACCGCGTGTACCCGGCGGCCAACCGGGACCTTTCGCATGAACTCGCGGCGCGCGGTGCGGTCGTTTCGGAGTTCTGCCTCGGTACGCCTCCCATCGCCTCGAACTTTCCGAGGCGCAACCGGCTCATAGCGGGCCTTTCGCGTGGCGTGCTCGTCGTCGAGGCGGCCATGAAGAGCGGCTCCCTCACCACGGCCCGGCTTGCGCTCGAGCAGGGCCGCGACGTATTCGCGGTCCCCGGCTCCATCCACTCATCGCTGTCGAAGGGATGTCACTGGCTTCTCAAGCAAGGCGCGAAACTTGTCGAATCCGCCGACGATGTACTCGCGGAATGGGGCATCATGCGTGCGCCGGTATCCGATTTTCCCGATGCCGAGGAGACGCCCGGCACCCTCCTCGCCGAACTCGGGCATTCGCCCGCCACGCTCGACGCCCTCGTCTTCCGAACCGGCCGGCCCGCGTCGGAACTCTTCGCCGAATTCACGCAACTCGAACTCGACGGGCGAGTCGAAAGGCTGCCGGGCGGGCTTTTTCCGTCGCCTCGACGCGGCGCCCTGAGGGGAACCGGGCCTGCAAACGCGCAAGACGGCCTGCGAACAATGCGTTATAGAATGAAAAAAGAAAGCACATCGCTCCCATGGCATCGAATCTCCTCATCGTAGAGTCGCCCTCGAAGGCGAAAACGCTCAAGAAGTACCTCGGCAAGGATTACGAGATCCTCGCCTCGTACGGCCACGTCCGCGACCTGGTGCCCAAGACGGGCGCCGTCGACACGGAAGACAACTTCCGCATGAAGTACGAAGTCATCGACCGCAACTCGAAGCACGTCGACGCGATCACCAAGGCCGTCAAGGATGCCGATACCATCCTTCTCGCGACCGACCCGGACCGCGAGGGCGAAGCGATCGCCTGACGCACCTGTCCGAGATCCTCAAGTCGAAGCGCGCCTTGAAGGGCAAGGAGGTGAAGCGCGTCGTCTTCTACGAGATCACCGAGGGCGCCGTGAAGGACGCGGTGAAGAACCCCCGCGAGATCTCCATGGAGCTCGTGAACGCCCAGCAGGCGCGGCGCGCGCTCGACTACCTGGTCGGCTTCAACCTGTCCCCACTTCTGTGGAAGAAGATCCGCCGCGGCCTGTCGGCCGGCCGGGTGCAAAGCCCCGCCCTGCGCCTGATCGTCGAGCGCGAGATCGAGATCGACAACTTCAAGACGCGCGAATACTGGTCGATCCATTTCGATTCGGAAAAGGCCGGGGCGCCGTTCTCCGCGAAGCTCACGCATTTCCAGGGCGAGAAGCTGGACCAGTTCTCCGTGGGCGACGCCGCGCGCAACGACGAAATCACCGCCTTCCTCACCCAGAACGCCAAGGGGGTCGCCCGCGTCACCGAAATCGAGAAGAAGCGGAAGCTTCGCTCGCCCGCGCCCCCCTTCACGACGTCGACGCTCCAGCAGGAGGCGGTCCGAAAGCTCGGGTTCTCGACCGACCGCGCGATGAAGGTCGCGCAGAGCCTCTACGAGGGCGTTTCCCTCGGCAAGGCCGTCACCGGCCTCATCACTTACATGCGCACGGATTCCGTCAACCTCTCCAAGGAAGCGATCTCGGAATTCCGCGGCTACATCACGAAGAACTACGGCACCGACTACCTGCCGAAAACACCCGTCGCCTACAAGAGCACCGCCAAGAACGCCCAGGAGGCCCACGAGGCGATCCGCCCCACGTCGATCGCGCGCACGGCGGAATCGGTGGCGCCCTATCTGAACGACGAGCAGCGAAAGCTCTACGAGATGATCTGGAAGCGGGCGCTCTCCCAGATGACGCCCGCCAAGTTCGACACGGTCGCGGTGGATTTCGCCGTCGGCGGCCCGGGCAACACGTTCCGCGCCACCGGCCAGACGATGGTGTTCCCGGGCTTTTTCGCGGTGTACCACGAAGACCAGGACGACGTGGTCGAGGAGGAGGACAAGCGCCCCGGCTCTCGAGAAAGGCGACAGCGTCCCGCTCGTGAAGCTGTACGGCGACCAGCATTTCACGCAGCCTCCGCCCCGTTACTCGGAGGCGAGCCTGGTGAAGGCGCTCGAGCAGTACGGCATCGGCCGGCCATCGACCTACGCCTCGATCATCTCGACGCTCGTGAACCGCGAATATGTCGTGCTCGAGAAGAAGCGATTCCAGCCCACGGACGTCGGCCGCGTCGTCAACAAGTTCCTCACGGAGCATTTCGCGCACTGGGTGGATTACGAGTTCACCGCGAAGCTCGAGGACGAACTCGACGACATATCGAACGGCAAGGAGGAGTGGATTCCCGTCCTGGAGCGCTTCTGGAAGGATTTCTCGGCGCAGATCGGCGAGAAGGAATCGGTCTCGCGCAAGGACGTCACGCAGGAAGTGCTCGAGGAGCAGTGTCCGAAGTGCAGCGCACACCCGCTCACCATCCGCCTGGGCAGGAGAGGCCGATTCATCGGCTGCTCGGGCTACCCGGAATGCGACTACACGCGCAATCTCGACGGCTCCGGAGACTCCTCGGAAGGCCCGGCCAAGCGCGACATCGGCATCGATCCGGAAACCAGCCTGCCCATCCAGCTACTCCAGGGCCCGTACGGGTGGTACTTCCAGCTGGGCGAGCCCGAGGGCGACAAGAAACCCAAGCGCGTCTCGCTGCCCAAGAACGTGGCGCCGGAAGCGGCGGACCTCGCCATCGCCCTCAAGATGCTCGCGCTCCCGCGCGATCTCGGCAAGAATCCCGAAACGGGCAAGAAGGTCATCGCGAACATCGGGCGCTTCGGGCCTTACGTGAATCACGATGGCCAGTTCAAGTCGATCCCGAAGGACGAAAGCGTCTTCGACATCGGGCTTGAACGCGCGGTCGCGCTGCTCAAGGGAACCGAAAGCCGCCGGCGGCCGCGGTGCCTTGCGCGTGTTGGGCAAGCACCCGGAGGACGGGCAGTCCGTATCCCTCTACGCCGGCCGCTACGGCCCCTACGTGAAGCACGGCAAGGTGAACGCGACCCTGCCCGACAAGGATGCGATCGCGACGGTGACGCTGGAGGAAGCGCTCGCGCTTCTCGCAACGAAGTCGAAAACGACCAAGAAGGGCGGAAAGTCCCCGGCGCGAAAGAAGGCGGCCTGAGCGAACTGCCTGCCTCCATACGTTTCGACGGCGGGTCGCGCGAAAGCTCAACCCCCCGAAGCTAGACGTCCAGATTGGTCACGCCGAGAGCGTTTTTCTCGATGAACTGGCGCCGCGGCTCGACTTCATCGCCCATCAGCGTCGAGAAGATGTCGTCGGCGCTGATCGCGTCCTCGACCTGCACCTTCAGCAGGATCCGCTTGGTCGGGTCCATCGTCGTTTCCCAGAGTTGCTCCGGGTTCATCTCGCCCAGCCCCTTGTAGCGCTGGATCGCCATGTTGCCCTTGGCCTCGGCCAACAGCCAGTCGAGGCCTTCCTTGAAGGACTTGATGGCGCGGGCGGTCTCGCCCCGCTTCACCTGGGCACCCGCCTGGATGAGACCCGCCAGCATCTCGGATGTGTTCACGATCTGGAGGTAGTCGCCACTTCCGACGAAAGCCTGGTCGAGCACCGTCTCGACCTTGTTGCCGTGGACGAGCTTCTCGAGCCGCAGGCGCCAGCCGTCGGAGGTGGGGTCGCGCTCGATGTGCGCCTTGGGTGCATTCGGCGCGAGAACCGCGTAGATGGCCTTCGAGGCGTCCGCTGCGCCGCCCTTTCGAATCAAGGGAGATGCGGGGAACGGCAAGCATCGCGCGAAGCACGCTGGCGTCCATCCCCTGCGAAAGGCGCTCGATCACCGCTTCCGTCATGAGGTACTGGGTCGCGATGCGCTCGAACGCGTCACCCGTGAGCGGCACCGCCCCTTCCGCGGGCGTGAGCTGAGCACCATTGAGCGCGCGCCGCAATTGATGGTGCTTGAGCGCGAGTTCGTCCTTCAGATAGCGCTCGTCCTTGCCGCTCTTCACCTTGTAGAGCGGCGGTTGCGCAATGTAGATGTGACCGTTCTCGACCAGCGAGGGCATCTGCCGGTAGAAGAACGTCAGCAGCAACGTGCGGATGTGCGCACCGTCCACATCCGCGTCGGTCATGATGATGATGCGGTGGTAGCGCAGCTTCTCGAGGTTGAACTCGTCCTTGCCGATGCCCGTCCCGAGCGCGGTGATGAGCGTAGCCACTTCCTGGGACGAGAGCATCTTGTCGAAGCGGGCCTTCTCCACGTTGAGGATCTTGCCCTTGAGCGGCAGGATCGCCTGGAACTTGCGGTCGCGGCCCTGCTTCGCGGAGCCACCGGCGGAGTCGCCCTCCACCAGGTAGAGCTCGCACTTGGCCGGGTCCCGTTCCTGGCAATCCGCGAGTTTTCCGGGCAGCCCGACGCCATCCAGCACGCCCTTTCGGCGTGTGAGTTCCCGCGCCTTGCGGGCCGCCTCGCGCGCCCTTGCCGCCTCGACGATCTTCGTGCAGATGGTCCTGGCATCGGCAGGTCGCTCCAGGAGAAACTCCGCGAGCTTCTGGCCAACCACTTCCTGGACGACCGGCTGCACCTCCGAGGAGACGAGCTTGTCCTTCGTCTGGGAGGAGAACTTCGGTTCGGGCACCTTTACCGAAAGCACGCACGTGAGACCCTCGCGCATGTCATCGCCGGTCGTCTCGACCTTCGCCTTCTTGGCGATCTCCTCCTTCTCGATGTAGGTGTTGATCGTGCGGGTCATCGCGGTGCGAAGGCCCGTGAGGTGAGTACCGCCGTCGCGCTGCGGGATGTTGTTCGTGAAGCACTGGACCGACTCGCCATACGAGTCGTTCCACTGCATCGAGACCTCGACCGTGATCCCGTCCTTCTCTCCCACCGCGTAGAAGATGTTCCCGTGCAGCACGTTCTTCGCACGGTTCATGTATTCCACGAAGCCCTTCACGCCACCGGAATAGGCGAAGTTCTCGCTCTTTCCCGTCCGCTGGTCGATCAATTCGATCTTGACGCCATTGTTGAGGAACGACAATTCGCGAAGCCGGCGCGCCAGGATGTCGTAGTGGAACTCCACGTGGGCGAAGGTTTCGTTCGCCGCGAGGAAGTGGACCTCGGTGCCCCGGCGGTCCGTCTCGCCGACGTCCTTGATCGGCTCGACCGGGACGCCGTGACGGAACTCCAGGTAATGCGCCCGGCCATTCCTCCAGATGCGCAGCTTGAGCCACTGCGACAGCGCGTTCACGACGGATACGCCCACGCCGTGAAGCCCGCCCGAGACCTTGTAGGAATTCTGGTCGAACTTGCCGCCGGCATGGAGCTCGGTCATCACGATCTCGGCCGCCGAACGCTTGAGTTCGTCGTCGTCCTTGATGTCCGTCGGGATTCCGCGGCCGTTGTCGACGACCGAAATCGAGTTGTCGGTGTGGATCACGACCTTGATGTCGTTGCAATGGCCCGCGAGCGCTTCATCGATGGCGTTGTCCACCACCTCGAAGACCATGTGGTGCAGGCCCGTGCCATCGGACGTGTCGCCGATGTACATCCCCGGGCGCTTTCTCACCGCCTCGAGGCCCTTCAGGATCTTGATGCTGGAAGAATCGTAGTCGTCTGCGGGACGCCCGTTCTGCGGTGGTTCGTTCTGCGTGGTCATTCGTTTCCTGGTTCTGTGGGAATCGCGCGCGCCTCGTCGGGCCGCTAGATGCGCATCGGCATCACGACGTACTTGAAGTCATCCTGACCGGGCATCTGGATGAGGGCGCTCGAATTCGAATCGCCCATGGTCACGGTCACGGTTTCCGAATCGACGTGATTGAGCACGTCGAGCAGGTAGGAAATGTTGAAGCCGATGTCGAGCGGGTCGCCGTCGTAATCGATCGTGAGGCTTTCCTCGGCCTCTTCCTGCTCGTTGTTCGTGCAGATGATCGAGAGCGCATTCTTGGTGAAAACCAGGCGAACGCCGCGGATCTTCTCGTTCGAGAGGATGGCGGCCCGATTGAGACTCTGTGCGAGAACCACGCGATCGAGCGAAACGCGATTCTTGTGCGTGGTGGGAATGACCTTGAGGTAATCGGGGAACTTACCCTCCACGATCTTCGAGACGATCTCGATCCCCCCGAAGGAAAAGCGCACCTGGTTCGAACCGATGGTGAGCGACACGGGATCGTCGGTGTCCGACAGGAGCTTGATCAACTCCAGGACCGTCTTTCGCGGAAGGATCGCCTCGAGGCTTTCGAGCTCGTGATCGAGCTTCTCGGCCGCGTACGAGAGGCGGTGGCCGTCGGTGGCGACGACGCGCAGCGTGTCCTTCTCGACCGACAGCAACACGCCATTCAGGTAGTACCGGATGTCCTGGACGGCCATCGCGAACTGCACGAGCCCCAAGGCGTGCTTGAGGGCTTTCTGCGGGAGCGCGAGCGAGCGAGCGGCATCCTTCGAATCGACCATCCGGGGAAAGTCTGCCGCAGCAAGGGTCTGGAGATTGAACCGGCTCTTGCCGGCCCGCACGACCATGCGGTTCTCCTTGGCCTCGAGGGCGACTTCGGCGTCGTCCGGAAGCGATCGCAGGATGTCGTATAGCTTTCGGGCCCCGACGGTCACCGCGCCTTCCGCAGGAGCACCCTCGAGGCTCGCCTTCGCCGTGATCTGGACTTCCAGGTCGGTGGCGATGAAATCGACCGTCCCGCCCGAAGCGGAAATGAGGACGTTCGACAGGATGGGGAGCGTGTGCCGGCGCTCGACGATTCCGGTCACTTGCTGCAGCGGACCGAGAAGGGCCTGGTTGGTCGCCTTGATCTTGACCATATTGGTTATCTCAAACTAGTTGACAGTTAATAGGAGACGGCCCGTTCAGCGAATAACTCTATAACGCCTTGCTGTTCAATGCGTTGGCGGCGATTCCGTCTGGGGATCGTTTCACCCGGGACCCGCATGAACCTGTGGACAAGAATGCGATTCCGGCGGAGCCGGCAAACCATCCACAGGTTTTCCCGGGGCATTGAGTCACTGATCATCCCAGGAGGATCTGTTGAAGTTGGGCATAGTCGCGTGCGAAGTCCTGGTCGCCCTCGCGCAACTCCAGCACCTTGCGGCACGCATGCAGGACCGTGGTGTGATCCCGCCCCCCGAAGGATTCCCCGATTTCCGGCAGGCTCTGCTGCGTGAGTTCCTTGGCCAGCGCCATCGCCACCTGGCGGGGTCTCGCGACGGATCGGAACCGCTTCTTCGAATACATCTCCGACACCTTGATCTTGTAGTAGTCGGCGACGGTCTTCTGGATGTTCTCGATCGAGACCTGGCGCGTGAGCACGGCGAGCAGGTCCTTGAGCGCCTCGCGGGCGGAGGCGACAGTGACCGTCGTGTTGTTGAATCGGGCGTAAGCGATCACTCGCTTGAGTGCACCCTCGAGTTCTCGCACGTTCGACCGGATATGCTTCGCGATGAAGAACGCCACCGCTTCATCGACGTGGACACCGTCGATTTCGGCTTTCTTCAGGAGGATAGCGACCCGCATCTCGAGTTCCGGAGGCTCGACCGCGACCGTGAGTCCCCAGCCGAAGCGGGAAATCAGTCGGTCCTCGATTCCGGTCATCTCGCGGGGAAGCAGTCGCTCGTGATCGCAACCTGCTTGTGCGCCTCGAAAAGGGCGTTGAAGGTATAGAAGAACTCTTCCTGCGAGCGCGACTTACCGACGAAGAACTGCACGTCGTCGATCAGGAAGAGATCGAGGGAGCGGTAATAGCGCTTCAGCGAGTCGAAACTCTTGTGCTGGTAGGCCCGCACGACGTCCGCCACGAACTGCTCGGCGTGGATGTATCGGACCTTGGCCTTCGGGTTGCGCTTGAGGACTTCCGTGCCGATGGCCTGAAGCAGGTGGGTCTTGCCGAGCCCCGTGCCCCCGTAGATGAAAAGCGGGTTGTAGGCCGTGCCCGGGTTCTCCGCCACCTGGATGGCCGCCGCCCGCGCGATCTGGTTTGCCTTGCCGTTCACGAAGTTCGTGAACGTGAACGACGGGTTGAGGCGGTGCTCTTCCCGGGAGGGGCGCTCCGGCGCCGAAGGAACGGGAACCGGCTCCGGCATCACGATTTCGGTCTCGGCCGTCGCATCGTCGAGGACGAGATCCACCTGCAGCATGGCGCCGGCGAAGCGCTCGGCACGCGTTTCGAGCTTGGCGAGGAGGTTCGTCCGGATCCACCGCAAAACGTGCTGGTTGGGGGCGACGACCCTCAGGTGGTCCCCGTGCCGCTCGGCCTTCAGGGGCTTGATCCAGGTGTCGTATTGCTGCGCCGGCAAGTCCTTCTTGAGCTCGGAAACGAGGGAATGCCAGAGCGAATCCATGGGCACGGTGGAGGGCGGTTCGGGGGTGGAGCGGGTGGGGCGGAAGGAACCGGGATTCTATAGGGAAAGCGGGGGGTTATCCACAGGGCGAAGCCTGCGGCCGGTGGGGCGGAGAGGTGGCGGAAATCGCCGCGATCCGCTATAATCGCGCGCTTTTCGCCTGAAACAGGGGCGAAGTCCGCAACCCCCAAAGAGGTTCCCATGAAACGCACTTTCCAGCCGTCCAACACGCGGCGCCAGAAGACGCACGGTTTCCGCGTCCGCATGAAGACGGCCGCCGGCCGTGCGGTCATCAACGCCCGTCGTGCCAAGGGCCGCAAGCGTATCGCCGTCTGAAGCGCGCATGACCCGAGGCGCCCGGAAGGCAGGCCTTTCCCGGCGCCACCGATTTGTGGGCCGTGGGGCATTCACGGCCGCGCTTCGCTCCTCCCGCAAGCTTCGAGGCACGAGCATGCTCCTGCACGTCGCGGCCGGCCCGGCCGGCCTATCGAGGCTCGGACTCTCCGTTCCCAAGCGCCAGGCGCCCCGGGCGGTCGATCGCAACCGGCTCAAGCGCCTGGCGCGCGAAGCGTTCAGGCAGCATGCGGCCCGCGATCTCGGTCTGGACCTCGTCTTCACGGTTCGAGAGAAATTCACGCGGGAAGGCGAGAAGCCCTGGCGGGACGAACTGCTTTCGCTCCTCGATCGCGCGGCGGTGCCCTAGCTTGAAGCACGTGCTTATCGCGCTCATTCGGGCGTATCGCTACCTGCTGTCGCCCTGGTGGGGGTCGCAGTGCCGGTTCACGCCCACGTGCTCGCAATACGCCATGGAGGCCCTGGAGCGCCACGGGGCGATTTCCGGTTCCTGGCTTGCCGCTCGCCGCATACTTCGCTGCCATCCCTGGACCGCCGGTGGCTATGATCCCGTCCCGTGAGCCTTCGCGCGCGTGACTTCGACGAACCGTTGATTCCCCTCCCCTGATGGACATCCAGCGACTCATCGCCTTCGTGGTATTCAGCTTCTCCGCGCTTTTGCTGTGGGACGCGTGGCAAAAGCACAACGCGCCCAGGACGCCCCCGGCAGCTGTCGCGACCACCGCCACCCCGGGTGCCGCTCCGACGCCTTCGACTTCGCTCACTCCAGCGGTTCCTTCGGCGGGAACGCCCGCGACCGCGACGGCGCCCCCGGCACCGGCCGGCGCCGCCCTCGCCGGTGGCGGCGAGTCGATCCTCGTGAAGACGGACATGTTCGACGTCGAGTTGAACACGGCCGGCGGCGACATCCGCCGCGTGAAGCTCCACAAGGTCTTCTCCGCGCTCGACCGAACGAAGCCCCTGACGCTCCTCGAGCCGGATCCGAAGCAATTCTTCGTGACCCAATCGGGCCTGCTCGGCGAGGGACTGCCCAATCACAAGACGTCCTACGCGGCGGAAGCGAAGGAATTCTCGCTCGCCCAGGGAAAGGACACCCTCGAGGTGCGCCTCGTGGCGAAGGACTCCGCCGGTGTCGAGGTCACGAAAACGCTCTCGTTCAGGCGCGGCAGCTACGAGATCGTCGTCGGCTACGAGGTGAAGAACACGGGCGACAAGCCCGCATCGCCTTTCGCCTACTTCCAGTTCCTTCGCGACGGAAACCAGCCCAGCCAGGAGGCCGCGCAGACCAGCTCCTTCGCCGGCGTGGCGACTTTCACGGGCCCGGCCCTCTATACGGAGGAATCGAAGTTCGTGAAGGTCGACTTCAAGGACATCGAGAAGGGCAAGCAGACCCACCCGAAGAAGGCGAAGGACGGCTGGATCGGGATGGTGCAGCACTATTTCGTCTCGGCCTGGCTGCCCAAGGGGGGCAGCGAGCGCGAGTACTTCACGAACAAGGTCGGAGAGAACCTGTTCACGATCGGTGTCGTCGTCCCGGTCGGTGCGATCGCACCGGGCGCGAGCGCCGCGGTGGCGGTGCCGCTCTATATCGGCCCGCAGGAGACCGACAAGCTCGCGAAGATCGCGCCCGGGCTCGAGCTCGTCGTCGACTACGGCTGGCTTTACATCCTGGCTTCCCCGCTTTTCTGGGTGCTGAAGACCATTCACGGCTTCGTGGGCAACTGGGGCTGGGCCATCATCCTGCTCACCATCCTCATCAAGGGCATGTTCTACCCGCTCAACCACAAGGCCGGCCGCTCGATGGCCCAGATGAAGGTGCTCGGGCCGAAGATGGAAAAGCTCAAGCAGCTCTACGGGGACGATCGCCAGAAGCTCAACCAGGCGATGATGGAGCTGTACAAGACCGAGAAGATAAATCCGCTCGGCGGGTGCCTGCCGATCGTCGTGCAGATCCCGGTGTTCATCGCGCTCTACTGGGTGCTGCTCGCGTCGATCGAACTTCGCCATGCGCCTTGGCTTGGCTGGATCCAGGACCTGTCCGCGCCGGACCCGTTCTACATCCTGCCCGTGATCTACGCGATCTCGATGTTCGTGCAGACGAAGCTGAACCCGCAGCCGACCGACCCCGTGCAGGCCCGCGTGATGCTCGCGATGCCGATCGTGTTCAGCGTCTTCTTCCTCTTCTTTCCCTCGGGTCTCGTGCTCTACTGGGTCGTGCAGAACCTGCTGTCGATCGCCCAGCAGTGGCACATCAACAAGACCCTCGCCGCCGAAGCCGCGGCCAAGGCGAAGGGCAAGCGCTAGTGCCGTGACCGCGCGGCCGGACACGATCGCGGCCATCGCGACCGCAACCGGTCGCGGCGGCATCGGCGTGGTGCGCGTTTCGGGGCCGCTCGTTCCCGTGGTGGCCCAGGCGTTGCTCGGGTGCGACCCGGTGCCGCGACGGGCCCATCTCGCGCGCTTCCGCGACGCGAACGGGACCGTACTCGACGAGGGTATCGTTCTTCGTTTCGCGGCACCCCATTCCTACACCGGAGAGGATGTCCTCGAGCTGCAGGGCCATGGCGGGCCGGTCGTGCTTCGGCAAGTGCTTCTCGCGTGCCTTGCCGCGGGTGCGCGCCATGCGGAACCCGGCGAGTTCACGAGGCGTGCCTTCCTCAACAATCGCCTGGACTTGGCACAGGCCGAAGGCGTGGCGGACCTCATCGACGCCGCCAGCGCGGAAGCGGCACGCGGCGCGGCGCGCTCGCTCGTCGGGGAATTCTCGTCGCGCATCACGACACTCGTCGAGCGCTTGACGGAGCTTCGGTTGCATGTCGAGGCCTGCATCGATTTTCCCGAGGAGGAAATCGATCCGGCAGACCGGGCCTGGCAGGCTCGCCGGGGCGCTGAACTGCTCGCGGATCTCGGGGCGATCACGTCGGAAGCGCGGCAGGGGGCGGTGCTGCGCGAGGGTCTTGCCGTCGTCCTCGCGGGCGCGCCGAATGTCGGCAAGTCGAGCCTGCTGAACCGCCTGGCTGGCGAAGACATCGCGATCGTGACACCGATCCCGGGTACGACGCGCGATCACGTGAGGGCGACGCTGGTGCTGGAGGGGGTTCCGATCCATCTCATCGATACCGCGGGGCTGCGCGACGCCGGTGACGAGGTGGAACGGATCGGCATCGCCCGGACCTGGGAAGCGATCGCCAAGGCCGGTGCGGTGATGCACGTCGTCGATGTCACGCGTCCCGACACGCAGGACGATCCCGCGATGGAGGCCCGCTTTCCGGTGGGCGTACCCCGGGTGCGGGTCGCCAACAAGATCGATCTGGCCGGCCAGCCCCCCGGGCGCGAAGACCGCGAAGGAGAAACCTCCATCGCACTTTCGGCCCGGACGGGGGAAGGCGTGCCCGACCTTCGAGGCTGGCTTCTCGAGGTTGCGGGATGGCGGCCCCAAGGTGAGGGTGTCTTTCTCGCGCGGGAACGACACTTGGTAGCCCTGGCTGAAGCGGCCGGTGCCCTTGCGCGAGCCGTGAGTGAAGCGCAACCTATTGAATTATTTGCTGAAGATCTGAAAGTAGCGCAACAGGCCCTGGGCCGAATCACCGGGGTGGTGACCGCGGACGCATTGCTGGGCCAGATATTCAGCCACTTCTGTATTGGCAAGTAACCTCAGGAGAGCTCCATGAATCGCGCGTTCCTATTGGCGGTGACCCTCGCCGTCTCTGCGCCGGATGTGATGGCGCAGGAAGTCAGCGAAGGGGTGAAGCGGGCCTGCCGGTCCACGGCGGACCAGACGGCGCGCACCATCGCGTATGCCAAGCGGGCCAAGCTGGATCCGGCCTCGCAGGTCCGCAAGGTGGCGGACAGCTGGCTGGAAGGCGTGCAAACCCACATGCTCCTTTCGGCATCCCGGGCGGATCACTTGTCGGAGGGGGAACTGGCCGCCCTGGGTTACTCGTACTGCGTGGAGCGCCGTCCCACCAATGTGCGCTGAGTCCTCGACGCGGTTGTTCCACGTGGAACAACCCGCCCGAAGGGCCCGCCGTGGTCTTGTTCCACGTGGAACCGCGCTAGGTCGCGGTTAGCAAATCCCGTAGAATCGCGGGCTCGCTGCTCCGGCCCCGGTGGCCATTCGTGCGATCCCCATGGACTTCCCCTCGCGCTTCGATGTGATCGTCGTCGGCGGTGGCCACGCCGGCACCGAGGCCGCGCTTGCGGCCGCGCGCGCGGGAGCGCGCACGCTCCTGCTCACGCACGCGATCGAGACGTTGGGCCAGATGTCGTGCAACCCGTCCGTCGGCGGTATCGGCAAGGGTCACCTCGTTCGCGAAGTCGACGCCCTCGGAGGGGCGATGGCCCTTGCGACGGATGAAGCCGGGATTCAATTCCGCACGCTCAACGCAAGCAAGGGACCCGCGGTTCGCGCCACCCGAGCCCAGGCAGATCGCGTCCTTTACCGTGCCGCGATCCGGCGTCGGCTCGAAAGCCAATCCGGTCTCTGGATATTTCAGCAGGCAGTCGACGATCTCATCGTCGAGGGGGACCGGGTGGTCGGTGCGATCACGGCCATCGGCCTCGCGTTCCGGGCGTCCGCCGTCGTACTCACGGCGGGCACTTTTCTGGGCGGTCGCATCCATGTCGGTCTCGAGAACTATGCGGCCGGCCGTGCGGGCGACCCGCCTTCCGTCTCCCTCGCGGCGCGCCTTCGCGAACTGAAGCTCCCGGTCGGCAGGCTGAAGACGGGAACGCCGCCCCGCCTCGACGGGCGGACGATCGACTTCTCGAAGTGCACCGAGCAGCCGGGTGATTCGCCCGAGCCCGTCTTCTCGTTTCTGGGCGAGCGGTCGATGCACCCCCGCCAGCTGTCCTGCTGGATCACCCATACCCAGGAGCGCACCCACGACATCGTTCGCGGGGGTCTCGACCGCTCGCCGATGTTCACCGGGGTCATCGAAGGGGTCGGCCCGCGCTATTGCCCCTCGATCGAGGACAAGATCCACCGCTTCGCGGGCAAGGCGAGCCACCAGGTCTTCCTGGAGCCGGAAGGTCTCGATACGCACGAGTTCTACCCGAATGGCGTCTCGACGAGCCTGCCGTTCGACGTCCAGTGGGCGCTGGTGCGGTCCATCCCGGGTCTCGAGAACGTCCACATCCTGCGTCCCGGCTACGCGATCGAGTACGACTACTTCGACCCCCGCGGCCTTCGAACAACCCTGGAATCCAAGGCCATCGCCGGCCTGTATTTCGCCGGCCAGATCAATGGAACGACCGGGTACGAGGAGGCGGCGGCGCAGGGACTGCTCGCCGGAATCAATGCCGCCCTCGCATCCCGTGGCGAGCCTGGCTGGTGTCCACGCCGCGACGAAGCCTACCTCGGTGTTCTGGTCGATGACCTGACGACCCAAGGGGTTTCCGAGCCCTATCGCATGTTCACGAGCCGGGCGGAATACCGCTTGCAGCTTCGCGAGGACAACGCCGACCTCCGGCTCACCGGCATCGGGCGCAAGCTGGGACTGGTCGATGACGCCCGGTGGGAAGCGTTCGAGCGGAAACGCGAGGCCGTCGAACGCGAAACCGCGCGGTTGAAGGCCACCTGGGCCCAGCCGTCCCGGGTTCCGGCGCAGGACCAGGAAAGGGTTCTGGGCCAAGCCATGGAACGCGAGTACTCGCTATTTGATCTCCTGCGACGCCCGAACGTCAGTTATGGCTCACTGATGAGCTTGCCGGTTGCCGGCGACGGACCTTCCGATCCCGCCGTGCGCGAGCAGGTCGAGATCGCGGCCAAGTACGCGGGGTACATCGACCGCCAGAAGGACGAAATCGCCCGGCAACAGTCGCAGGAGAGCCTGCCGCTGCCCGAGGATGTCGACTATGCCGAGGTGCGCGGCCTGTCGAAGGAAGCCCAGCAGAAGCTCTCGCAGCACCGGCCGGCCACGGTCGGTCAGGCCTCGCGCATCCAGGGCATCACGCCCGCGGCGATTTCGCTGCTGCTCGTCCACCTGAAACGCCGCTCGCTCGCCTTGCGGGCCGGGCCGACGGAGAACCACGCATGAGTCTCGAATCGCAGCTCGGCCAGGGGTTGGCCGCCATGGGCACCCAGCTCCCGGAGGGGGCCATCGACCGCCTTGCGCAATACCTGCGCCTGCTGGAAAAGTGGAATCGCGTGCACAACCTCACGGCGATCCGCGAGCCCGAGCAGATGGTGACGCTCCATGTCCTCGACAGCCTGAGCGTGCTGCCGTACGTCGCCGGTGCCCGTTCGCTCGTGGATGTGGGAACCGGCGCGGGCTTGCCCGGCATTCCCCTTGCCCTTGCCCGCCCGGACCTGAGCGTGACCCTCCTCGACTCGAGCCACAAGAAGGCCACTTTCCTCGAGCAGGCCCGCCTGGAGCTCAAGCTCGCGAACATCGCGGTGGCCTGCGAGCGCGTGGAACGCTGGCATCCGCAGGCGAAATTCGACGCGGTCGTCTCCCGCGCGTTCGCCGAGCTCGCGGACTTCGTGCAGGGTGCCCGCCATCTCGTCGCGCCCGAGGGAACCCTGCTCGCGATGAAGGGCGTGCATCCCTTCGAGGAGATCGCGCGGCTGCCGGCATCCTGCCGGCTGGACCGGGTGGTGGAGCTCACCGTGCCGACCCTCGAGGCGAAGCGGCATCTCGTCCTCCTCAAGGCGGCATGAGATGGCCCGCGTCTACGTCATCGCGAACCAGAAGGGCGGCGTCGGCAAGACCTCGATCGCCGTGAACCTCTGCGCGAGCCTCGCGCACTATGGACGGCGCGTGCTGCTCGTGGACCTCGACCCCCAGGGCAACGCCACCACGGGAGCGGGCGTCGACAAGGGCGAGATCGAGCGCAGCGTCTACGACGTGCTGCTGGGCGAGTGCGACGTGGGCGCCGCCCGCCGGCGGGTCGAGGGAGGGTTCGACGTGGTCGGTTCCAATCGCGACCTCGCGGGGGCGGAAGTCGAGCTGATCGGAATGGACAAGCGCGAATACCGGCTGCGCGCGGCCATCGACGCCGTGCGCGGCGATTACGACTTCGTCGTGATCGACTGCCCGCCCGCGCTCAACATGCTCACGGTGAACGGGTTCACGGCGGCCGACGCCGTCATCATCCCGATGCAGTGCGAGTACTACGCGCTCGAGGGCCTCTCCGACCTCGTCGGCACGCTGCGCAAGGTGAAGCAGAACCTCAATCCGGGCATCGAGATCGAGGCGCTCGTGCGCACGATGTACGACCCGCGCAGCACGCTCACCGTGCAGGTCTCCGACGAGCTGAAGCGCCACTACGGCGACAAGGTCTTCGACACCGTGATCCCTCGCAACATCCGCATCGCCGAGGCGCCCTCCTTCGGCAAGCCCGTCCTGCTGCACGACCCGGCTTCCAAGGGCGCCCTGTCGCATCTCGCGTTCGCGCGCGAACTCCTGGAGCGCGGCGGCCACGCCGTCGCCTGACCCCGAGGAATCACCCATGACCACCAAGCACAAGGGACTCGGCCGCGGCCTCGACGCGCTGCTGGGCGGCGGCACCAAGGGGCGAACCGAGGGAGAACTCGCCGAGCTCCCCGTCCGCCGGGTCCGACCGGGCAAGTACCAGCCCCGCACCCGCATGGACCAGGCCTCGCTCGCGGAGCTGGCCGAGTCGATCCGCGTCCGGGGCATCCTGCAGCCGATCGTCGTCCGGGCGCTGGCCGACGGCGAGTACGAGATTCTCGCCGGCGAGCGCCGCTGGCGCGCGGCGCAGCTGGCCGGTCTCGAACGCGTGCCGGCCCTCGTGCGCGACGTTCCGGACGACGCGGCCCTCGGCATCGGCCTCATCGAGAACATCCAGCGCGAGGACCTGAGCCCCATCGAGGAAGCCGCGGGCCTGAAGCGCCTGATCGACGAGTTCGGCCTGACCCACGAGGAAGTCGCCAAGGCCGTCGGTCGCTCGAGGAGCGCCGTCACCAACCTCCTTCGCCTGCTCGAGCTCGCGAAAGCCGTCCAGGAGATGCTGCTGGAAGGCCGGATCGACATGGGCCATGCCCGCGCCCTGCTCGGCGTGTCGAAGTCGAAGCAGGTCGAGCTCGCCGAGCAGGTCGCCGCCAAATCGCTTTCGGTTCGCGAAACCGAGCGCCTCGTCCAGCACGCCGCCCAGTCGCCGAAAGCTGCCGTCAAGGCCGCCGCGGGCCGGCCCGACGCCGACACCCGCCGGCTGGAGGAGGAGTTGTCGGAGGCATTGGCCACGCGCGTCTCGGTGAAAGCTCGCCGCGGCGGCCGCGGCAGCCTCGTCGTCGACTATGCGAGCCTCGAGCAGCTCGACGGCCTCGTTTCGAGACTGAAGCGGCGCTAGGCCCCGGTTTTGCGGCGCCGCAAGTTTTGACCCCCGCCCCCCTTCCGGGCTAGAATCTTTAGGTTTGTCGACCCTCGCGTCCATGAACGAGCGTGCGCCGGAAACAGCGGTATTCGATGCCCGGCGCCTCGTCCTCGTCCAGGCCGGCCTCGTGTTATGCTGCGGCGCAGCATTTTTCGGTGTCGGAGGTCCGGGAAGCGCCTTGGCGGCGCTCGTCGGCGGCACGGCAGCCCTTGCGGGCACCCTGGCTTTCGCCGGGGTTCTCAAGTGGCGGAACAACCCGGCGCCCACGCCGGGCCAGGCCCTGCGGGTCCTGGTCCTCGCGGAAATCGCCAAGTGGGCCGTGTCCCTGTCGGGCCTCGCCGTGCTGCTCTCGGGCAACTCGGGGATCGAATCGGCAACCCGGGCGCCTGGCGCCGTGGTGATCGGATTTTGTACCGCGTGGGTCGCACCCTGGCTCGCGCTATGGAAAAGAAACTGAGCGTATGGCCGCCCAAGGTACCCTGACGCCGTCGGACTACATCGCCCACCACCTCACCAACCTCACGGTGAAGGTCGGGGAGGGCGGTTTCTGGACCCTCAACCTCGACACCATCATCATGTCGTGGGTGCTCGGCCTCGTCGGCCTGGGCGGCATCTGGCTCGTGGCCAAGGGCGCGACCGCCGAGGTACCCGGCAAGCTCCAGTCCTTCATCGAGATGTTCTTCGAGTTCGTGGACAACACCGTCCGCGACGTCTTCCCCGGCTCCCGCGCCTTCCTCGGCCCCCTCGCGATCACCATCTTCACGTGGGTGTTCATGATGAACCTGATGGACCTCATCCCGATCGACTGGGTGGCGACGCTCTCGCACGGGCTGGGTGCTCCCGCGTGGAAGGCGGTCCCCTCGACCGACCTGAACACCACGTTCGCGATGAGCTTCTCGATCTTCTTCCTGATCATCTTCTTCAGCTTCAAGGCGAAGGGCGCGGGCGGTTTCGTCCACGAGCTCTTCACCGCCCCGTTCGGCGCCAACCCGCTGCTGTGGATCCCGAACCTCGCGCTCAACATCATCGAGCTGCTCGCCAAGCCCGTCTCGCTCGGCATGCGGCTTTTCGGGAACATGTACGCGGGCGAGCTCATCTTCATGCTGCTCGGCCTGCTCGGGACCATCGCCAGCCTCACCTTCGGCGGCCTCATCGCCGGCGGCGCCTCCGCCGTGCTCACCTGGGGCTGGGCCGTGTTCCACATCCTGATCATCCTGCTGCAGGCCTTCATCTTCATGGTGCTGTCGGTCGTGTACATCGCGATGGCCCACGAGCACCACTGATTCCGCTTCGCCTACCCCCCCTTCAACACACCCGCCTCTCCGAAAGGAAAAACAAATGGCTCAGTATCTCGCCCTCGTCCAAGGCTACACGGCGCTCGGCATCGGCATCATCATCGGCCTGGGCGCCATCGGCGCCTGCATCGGCATCGGCATCATGGGCTCGAAGTTCCTGGAGGCCGCCGGCCGCCAGCCCGAGCTCATCCCGCAGCTGCAGAAATTCATGTTCCTGCTCGCCGGCCTCATCGATGCCGCGTTCCTGATCGGCGTCGGCATCGCGATGTTCTTCGGCTTCGCGAACCCGCTCCTTTCGGTCATCAAGTAACCCGCGTCCAACCGAAAGGGTCGTTGCCATGAATATCAACGCGACCTTGTTCGTCCAGGCGCTGTCGTTCGCCTTCCTCATCTGGTTCGCGGTCAAGTTCATCTGGCCGCCCCTCACCCGGGCCATCGAGGAGCGCAACAAGCGCATCGCCGACGGACTCGCGGCCGCCGAAAAGGGCAAGGCCGCGCTGGTCGAGGCCGAGCGCAAGGGCGAAGCCTCCATGAAGGAAGCGCGCGATCGCGCCTCGGGTGTCCTCACCGAGAGCGAGAAGCGCGGGACGCAGATCGTCGACGAAGCGCGGCAGGCGGCAAAGGCCGAAGCCGACCGCATCGTGGCCGGTGCGCGCGAGCAGATTGCCGCGGAAGTCGCCAAGGCCCGCACGGAGCTGCGCGAGCAGGTCGCCCGCCTGGCGGTCGCCGGCGCGGAGAAGATCCTGCAGCGCGAAGTCGACGCCAAGGCCCACGCCGAGATGCTGAACAAGCTGAAGGCCGAGCTCTAGGAAACCCCATGGCCGAGATCGCCACCGTCGCCCGTCCCTACGCCGAAGCGGCCTTCCGCACGGCTCTGGATGCCAAGGACCTCGCCGGCTGGTCCGGCGGGCTCGCGCTCGCCGGCGCCATCGCGAACGAAGGCCAGATGGCCGAGCTGCTCGCCAACCCGCGGCTCTCCCGGGCCCAGAAGCTCGAATGCTTCTTCGCGGTCGGGGGCGACAAGCTTTCAGGCCCGGTGAGGAACCTCGTCACGCTCCTGGTCGAGGGCACGCGGGCCGCCCTGCTGCCGGAAATCGCCTCGCAGTTCGAGGCCCTCAAGCGGGATCACGAGAGCGTCGTCAAGGCGCGCATCGTGAGCGCCCGCCCGCTCGAGGCCGCCGAACGCGACGACCTCGTGGCGAGCCTCGCCCGCAAGTACGGCCGCAAGGTCGAAGCCTCGGTCGAAATCGACGCCTCCCTCATCGGAGGCGCGCGCGTGCACGTCGGCGACGAGGTGATCAACGCCTCGGTGCGCGATGCCCTCGCGCAAATGGCGATCGCGCTCGCGCGCTGACGCCCCCTACGCATTCGGAGCCCCACATGCAAATCAACCCGGCTGAAATCAGCGAACTGATCAAATCGAAGATCCAGAACCTCCAGGTGTCCGCCGAAAAGCGCACCGAGGGGACGGTGATCTCGGTGACCGACGGCATCTGCCGCGTGCACGGCCTCACGGACGTGATGCAGGGCGAGATGCTCGAGTTCCCCGGCGGCACCATGGGCATGGCGCTCAACCTCGAGCGCGACTTCGTCGGCGCGGTCGTGCTGGGCTCCTACGAGCACATCTCGGAAGGCGACACCGTCAAGTGCACGAGCCGCATTCTCGAGGTGCCGGTCGGCCCCGAGCTGATCGGGCGCGTCGTGAACTCGCTGGGCGAGCCGATCGACGGCAAGGGCCCGGTCAACGCGAAGATGACCGACCCGATCGAGAAGGTCGCGCCGGGCGTCATCTGGCGCAAGAGCGTGTCCCAGCCGGTGCAGACGGGCCTCAAGTCCATCGACGCGATGGTGCCGGTCGGTCGCGGCCAGCGCGAACTGATCATCGGCGACCGCCAGACGGGCAAGACCGCCGTGGCCGTCGACACGATCATCAACCAGAAGGGCAAGGACCTCATCTGCATCTACGTCGCCATCGGCCAGAAGGCCTCGACGATCGCGAACGTGGTCCGCAAGCTCGAGGAGCACGGCGCGATGGCCTACACCATCGTCGTCGCCGCCACGGCGTCCGATCCCGCCGCCACCCAGTACATCGCCCCGTACGCAGGCTGCACCATGGGCGAGTATTTCCGCGACCGCGGCCGCGACGCGCTCATCATCTACGACGACCTCACCAAGCAGGCCTGGGCGTACCGCCAGATCTCCCTGCTGCTTCGCCGCCCGCCGGGCCGCGAGGCGTACCCCGGCGACGTCTTCTACCTCCACTCGCGCCTGCTCGAACGCGCCGCCCGCGTGAACGAGGAATACGTCGAGAAATTCACGAACGGCGCCGTCAAGGGCAAGACGGGCTCCCTCACCGCGCTGCCGGTCATCGAGACCCAGGCGGGCGACGTCTCGGCTTTCGTGCCGACCAACGTGATCTCGATCACGGACGGCCAGATCTTCCTGGAGACCGACCTCTTCAACGCCGGCATCCGCCCGGCCATCAACGCCGGCATCTCGGTTTCGCGCGTGGGCGGCTCGGCGCAGACGAAGGTCATCAAGAAGCTCGGCGGCGGCGTGCGCCTCGCGCTCGCGCAGTACCGCGAACTCGCGGCCTTCGCCCAGTTCGCCTCGGACCTCGACGAAGCCACCCGCAAGCAGCTCGACCGCGGCCGCATGGTGACGGAACTGATGAAGCAGCCGCAGTACCAGCCGCTGCAGGTGTGGGAGATGGCGCTCACGCTCTTCGCGGCCAACCATGGCTATTTCGACGACGTGGCGGTTCCCAAGGCCCTGGCCTGCGAACGCGCCATGCGCGACTACCTGAAGGGGAAGCACGGCGACCTGGTGGACCGCATCGAGTCGACGAAGGACCTGTCGAAGGACGACGAGGCCAAGCTCCACGAAGCCCTCAAGGACTTCAAGAAGAACGGTTCCTACTAGGACATCCCCCGATGGCAGGCTCCAAGGAAATCCGGACCAAGATCAAGAGCGTGCAGAACACGCGCAAGATCACCAAGGCCATGGAAATGGTCGCGGCCTCCAAGATGCGCAAGGCCCAGGAGCGCATGCGGCACGCGCGCCCGTACGGCGACAAGATCCGCAACATCGCCGCGCACCTGGCCAACGCCAACCCGGAGTACCGCCACGAGTTCCTCGTGAAACGCGAGGACCGCAAGGACGTCGGCGTGATCCTCGTCACCTCCGACAAGGGCCTGTGCGGCGGCCTGAACACGAACTCGCTGCGCCTGCTGACGGGCAAGGTGAAGGAGTGGCAGGACGAAGGCCGCAAGGTGCGCTTCACCGCCTTCGGCAACAAGGGCCTCGCCTTCCTGCAGCGCTTCGGCGGGCGAATCGTCTCGCATCTCACGCACTACGGCGACACGCCCCACCTCGACAAGCTCGTGGGCCCGGGGCGCGTGATGATCCAGGATTACGTGAAGGGCGAGATCGGCACGGTCTACGTGGTCTACACGCGCTTCATCAACACGATGAAGCAGGAGCCGGTCATCGAGCAGCTGCTGCCGCTGCCGGCCGACCGCCTGCAGGCCGACGACCGCACCGCCAAGGGCGGCTGGGACTACCTGTACGAGCCGGACGCGAAGACGGTGCTCGAGCAGCTCCTGCGCCGATACCTGGAGGCCATCGTCTACCAGGCCCTGTGCGAGAACATCGCGAGCGAGCAGTCGGCGCGCATGGTGGCCATGAAGGCCGCGAGCGACAACGCCTCGAGCGTCATCGACCAGCTCACCCTCGTCTACAACAAGTCGCGCCAGGCGGCGATCACCAAGGAACTCTCGGAGATCGTCGGTGGCGCGGCAGCGGTCTGAAGATTCGACTTACGGGATACCAACATGAGCGCGACCCAAGTGGCAGAAGGCAAGATCGTCCAGTGCATCGGCGCGGTGATCGACATCCAGTTCCCCCGCGAACAGATGCCCCACATCTACGAAGCCCTGACGCTCGTCGAGGAGTCGGATTCCTTCGCCGAGAAGGGCCTCACGTTCGAAGTCGAGCAGCAGCTCGGTGACGGCATCGTCCGCACCATCGCGCTGGGCTCCTCCGACGGCCTGCGCCGCGGCATGAAGGTTCGCGGCACCGGCGCCCCCATCTCGGTGCCCGTCGGCCCCGGCACGCTCGGCCGCGTGATGGACGTGCTCGGACGCCCGATCGACGAGCGCGGTCCCGTCAAGACCGACGAGCGCCGCTCGATCCACCAGGCCGCCCCCAAGTTCGACGAGCTCTCCCCTTCCGTGGAGCTCCTCGAGACCGGCATCAAGGTGGTCGACCTCATCTGCCCGTTCGCCAAGGGCGGCAAGATCGGCCTGTTCGGCGGCGCCGGCGTGGGCAAGACGGTGACGATGCTCGAGCTCATCAACAACATCGCGACGCAGCACTCCGGCCTCTCGGTGTTCGCCGGCGTGGGCGAGCGCACCCGCGAAGGCAACGACTTCTACCACGAGATGTCGGACGCCAAGGTCATCGTGCAGGAAGACCTCTCGCAGTCCAAGGTGGCGATGGTGTTCGGCCAGATGAACGAGCCCCCGGGCAACCGCCTGCGCGTGGCGCTCACCGGCCTCACCATGGCCGAGCGATTCCGCGACGAGGGCCGCGACATCCTCTTCTTCGTCGACAACATCTACCGCTTCACGCTCGCCGGCACGGAAGTGTCCGCCCTCCTGGGCCGGATGCCCTCCGCCGTGGGCTACCAGCCGACGCTCGCCGAGGAAATGGGCCGACTGCAGGAGCGCATCACCTCCACGAAGACCGGTTCCATCACGTCGATCCAGGCCGTTTACGTGCCTGCGGACGACCTGACGGACCCCTCGCCCGCCACCACCTTCGGCCACCTGGACGCGACGGTCGTGCTCTCGCGCGACATCGCGGCCCTGGGCATCTATCCCTCGGTGGACCCGCTCGACTCCACGTCGCGCCAGGTCGACCCGAACATCGTGGGCGACGAGCACTACACCACCACGCGCGCCGTGCAGGCCGTGCTGCAGAAGTACAAGGAACTGCGCGACATCATCGCGATTCTGGGCATGGACGAGCTTTCCCCCGAGGACAAGCTGGCCGTCTCCCGCGCCCGCAAGATCCAGCGCTTCCTCTCGCAGCCGTTCCACGTGGCCGAGGTCTTCACCGGCTCGCCCGGCAAGTACGTGACCCTCAAGGACACGATCAAGGGCTTCAAGATGATCGTGAACGGCGAATGCGACAGCCTTCCCGAGCAGGCCTTCTACATGGTCGGCACGATCGAGGACGCCTTCGAGAAGGCGAAGACGCTGCAGTAGGAGCGCGCCCCCATGGCCAAGACCCTTCACGTCGACATCGTCAGCGCCGAAGCGTCGGTTTTCTCGGGCGAAGCCGAGATGATCGTCGCCCCGGGAGAATCGGGCGAGCTGGGGATCCTCCCCGAACATGCCGCGCTCCTTACCCGCATCAAGCCGGGCACCGTGCGCATCAAGCGTCCGGGCGAGGACAAGGAAGAAATCATCTACGTCTCGGGCGGCATGATGGAAGTGCAACCCCACGTGGTCACCGTGCTCGCCGACACGTCGGTGCGTGCCGAGAACCTGGACGAGGCGAAGGCTCTCGAGGCCAAGCGCCTCGCAGAGGAAGCGCTCGCTAACCGGACCGGAGACATGGAAATCGCGGAAATGCAGGCCGCCATCGCCGAATCCGTCGCCCAGCTTGCCGCCATTCGCAAGCTCAAGAGCACGCGCTAGCCCCTTTTCAGGCTGTTGTCGGGCTGTGGTAACATATCGTCTGAACCACGTCGTAGAAGCAAGATCCACGCGACGAGTCCCCGCCGGACCCATCGCGAGGGTCGTAGGGGAGATCACGAAACTCCTTGATTTAGAGGCGCAACAGGTTCGGGCAGGGTTAACCAACCCTGCCCTTTTTATTTGGACCGCCCGCCAGGAACGCCCCCGCCCATGACCACCCAATCCCTCCAGGTCGTCGTGCTGGCCGCCGGCCAGGGCAAGCGCATGCATTCGCGCCTGCCCAAGGTTCTCCACCCCCTCGGGGGCCGGCCCATGCTGCTGCACATCCTCGATTCGGCCCGGCGCCTTGCACCCTCGCGTCTCGCGGTGGTCATCGGCCATGGGGGCGAGACGGTCGCCAAGCGGCTCGAGGCACCGGATGTAGCCTGGGCGGTGCAGGACCGCCAGTTGGGCACGGGCCACGCGGTCATGCAGGCACTCCCGAAGCTCGAACCCGCCGGCGTCGTCCTCATTCTCTACGGCGACGTGCCGCGCATCGCGACCGGCACGATGCGTTCGCTCGTCGACGCGGCCGCCGAGAACCAGCTCGCCCTCCTCACCCAGGATCTCGACGATCCCAGGGGCCTGGGCCGCATCGTCCGCGATGCCTCCGGCCGCGTGACGAAGATCGTCGAGGAGCGCGATGCCACCGAGGCCGAGCGTGCCATCCGCGAGATCAACACCGGCATCATGGCCGTTCCCTTCGCCAAGCTGAACGGCTGGCTCGCGGGACTGGGCAACGACAACGCGCAGGGCGAGTACTACCTCACCGACATCGTGGCCGCCGCCGTGGCCGAGCACTTCCCCGTCGCCGTGCGCCAGCCGCAATCGTCCACCGAGTGCCTCGGCGTCAATTCGAAGCGCGAACTCGCCCGCGTGGAGCGCCTGCTCCAGCTGGACCGGGCCCATGCGCTGCTCGAAGCCGGCGTGACGCTCGCCGACCCCGCACGCATCGACGTGCGTGGCGAGCTCACCTGCGGCAAGGACGTTCACATCGACGTGAACTGCGTGTTCGAAGGCAAGGTCGCGCTCGCCGAAGGCGTAACCGTCGGCGCGAACTGCATCCTGCGCGACGTCACGGTCGGCGAGGGCACCGAGATCCGGCCCTTCAGCTTGCTGGAGGAAGCCAGCGTCGGCGCCAACGCGAAGATCGGCCCCTACGCGCGCCTGCGGCCCGGCACGGAACTGGCCGAGGACGTCCACATCGGCAACTTCGTCGAGGTGAAGGCGAGCGCCATCGCCGCGCGCAGCAAGGTGAACCATCTTTCCTACATCGGCGATTCGACGGTGGGCAAGGACGTGAACGTTGGCGCGGGCACCATCACCTGCAACTACGACGGCGCCAACAAGCACCGCACCGTGATCGGCGACCGCGTGCACATCGGCTCCGACGTTCAGCTCGTCGCGCCCGTCACGATCGGCGATGGCGCGGACATCGGCGCGGGGACCACGGTCTTCAGGGATGCGCCTGCCGGGGAGCTCACGCTCAACCCGAAATCGCAGGTCACGAAGCCGGGATGGAAGCGCCCCGAAAAGAAGCGGTAGCACTACCTGCCGGCACCAAGGTGCGGCGCCGCGGGTCCGGTCGAATGCCGTTCCCGCTGCCTACCAGCGCGCCGGCGGTTTCTTGTTGAGCGTGATGATCCGGTTCTCGACCGTGATGTAGCCGCCCACCGTCAGGTCCCGGAAGATCCGGCTCACCATGTCGCGCGAAGCCCCCACGCGCTCGGCGATTTCCTGCTGCGTGATCTTCTCGGGAATGCGCATCTTCCCGTCCTTCTCCTCCACCGACATGTTGAGCAGCAGCCGCGCGACGCGGCCGTACACGTCGAGGAGCGCGAGGTTCTTCACGTTGTCCGTGGCCTCGCGGGCGCGCTCGATGACCTTGCCGATCATCTCGAGGGCGAAATCGGGATTCTGGCGGATGGCATCGAGCAGGGGCTCGCGCTGCACCACCGAAAAAGTCGTCGGCTCGAGCGTCACCACCGAGGCCGAGCGAGGCTTGCCGTCCAGGGCCATCTCGCCCACGTAGTCGCCCGGCACCTGGTTGTTCAGGATGAGCTCGTGCCCTTCCGAGTCCGAAACGAAGGCCTTCACCTTGCCCGAGAGGATCACGAACACCGAGTCGCTGGAATCGCCCTCGGTGATGAAGACCGTGTTCTTCGGGTACGTGCGCACGCGGCCGAGCGCGGCGAGATTGCGGACGAAGGAATCCGGGATCGAAGCCAGTTGCGCAGGGGTCGGGGGCTCGCCGTTCATCTCGGGAGGTTTGCCATCTTGGGGGAGCGTCGAGTCTAGCACCGCGAAGGCGGCGCGTTAAGATACGCCCGCCCCATGCCCTCCCCGCGAAAGCCCGCCGCGCCCACCGAACGCCCGCCGATCCCCTGGCCGGGCGTGGCCGCCGTCGCGATCGCGGGATTCCTCTTCGCCTGGACTCCGCTCGCGGAACGGGCGGATCTCTTCGCCCTCGACCAATCCTTCGGCGTCCTGCGCGCCGCGGGGCCGAAGAGCGCGCCCGACGACATCGTCATCGTGGGCCTCGACGAGGCGACCGAGAAGGCCATTGGCGAACCCCTCGCGCTCTGGCACGCGCCCCTGGGCGAAGCGCTCGCGAAGATCGCGGCGGCAAAACCGAAGGCCATCGGGCTCGACGTCACGCTGCCGGAGAAATCGTTCGATTCCATCCGTCCCGGGCTCGACCTCGCGCTCGCCAGGGGACTTGCCGCCGCCCGTGCCGTGCAGCCGTTCGTCGTCGCGCTCGCCGTGGATGGCCAGGGTGCCGCCAAGACCATTCACACGCCGTTCCTCGCCGTCGTCGACGACCAGCGCATGGGTCTGGCGCTGTTCGGTCGCGACATCGACGGCGTGACGCGCCGCTACCTGCTCGCGCTGCCGACGGAGGATGGCGCGTTCCCGACCTTCGCGGGACGCCTGTGCTCGGGGCTGTCGAAGAACTGCCGGGCCGGCATCACCGATTACGCGCTGGGAACGCCCTATCGCTACGTGTCGCTCGCCCGCGTGCTCGAGCTGAAGGATCCCGCCGGTCTCGAGCGCCTCTTCGGCGGCCGCATCGTGCTCATCGGCGAGACCCAGCGATTCACCGACCGCATCGCGCAGCCCGTGAATCTCGCGGGATGGGAACCCGACGGGCGCAAGGATGCACCCGGTGTCCTCGCCCACGCGCAGGTGCTGCGTACGGCCTTGCACGGCACGCCGATCGAGCCCGCGCATCCGGCCACGCTCGTCTTCCTGCTGTCGGCCTGTGCCTTGCTCCTCGTCGTGCGCGACTGGCGGCTCGCGCTCGTCGCGGGTGGACTCGCGGCGACGGGCCTCGTCGTGGGCTCCGTGATGCTGCTTCGCGCCGGCACGCACCTGCCCGTCGCCGCGGCGCTGCTCACGGTGTCCCTCGCCGTTGCGGCGCGCGCCGCGCTCGATGCCCGGGACCACCGCCGCTCGAGGGACCGTCTCACGCACGCTTTCGGCGGTTACGTGAGCCCGCCGGTGCTCGAGGGCATTCTCGCCGGCCGCATCGAGCCGGGCCATCGCGCCGCCACTCGCACGCTCGCGTTCCTCTTCGCGGACCTGCGAGGCTCCACGGCGTTCACGGAAAAGGCCACGCCCGGGGAAGCCATGGCGCTCCTCAACCGGTTCCACGATGTCGCGGTGGCGGCGGTCCACAAGCACGAGGGCTTCCTCGACAACATTCGCGGCGATGGCGTCATGGCCGTCTTCGGGGCGCCCAAGGCCATCGACGATCCCGCCGGTGCCGCCTTCCGTGCAGCCGAGGACCTGCTGCGCGGCATCGACCACCTCAATGCCCAGCGCGCCAGGCGCAACGAACCGCCGCTCGAGGTGGGCGTCGGTCTCGCCGCGGGCGAAGGGGTCGTGGGTCACGTCGGATCGCGCGAGCGGTTCAACTTCACCGCCGTGGCCGATGCCGCCAACGTGGCCGCCCGCCTCCAGGACGAGGCCAAGCGGCTGGGCTTCCGGGCCGTCCTCAGCGGGCCCGTCCGGGAGAAGGCGGGGGCGGCACAACTGGAGGCCCTGGGTCCCCTCGAACTGCGCGGTCACGACCCCGTCGAAGCCTGGGGCTGGAAAGGTCCCTGAGGTCGCATTTGCGTGATATTCGGCAATTTGATTGCGCTATTTCGCATTTCGACCGGCCGGACCCCCGCGTACAGTGAATTCATGTTCGCGGGGCCCTCCTCTCCTGCGAACTGGCCGGGCGAAGTGAGGCCAAGAGCATTCCGCCCGCATTCCACTCCCTCCGGCTCGCGCCGGAGGGAGCTTTCTTCCCCCCGGGAGATTCCGATGATTCCGCAGCCGCAACGAGACGAAGGCGCCCCCACCGGCCTCGCCACGCTCGCGTTCGCGGCGGTGCTGCTGCTCATCGGGTGCACCGATTCCTTCGCGGCCGACCTGCTAGTCACGGACGTTCGCGGCGCCGTCACCCGCGCGGGCTCGACGCAACCCGTTGCCCTCTTCGATACGCTCAAGCCCGGCGCCCGCCTGTCGGTGCCCGAGGGCGCGCGTGTCGAGTTGCTCGATTCCGCCGCCGGCAGCATCCAGCCGGTGCGGGGCCCCGCCACGATCGCGCTCATGCCGCAGGGACCCAAGGCCGAAAGCGGAATGCTCGATCCCGTGCGAACGGTGGATGCGCAGCTTCGCAAGGTGAAGATCACCAACCAGGACGTCGCGCTCGGCAGCCTGCGCATGCGCAGCGCCGACACGCGCCTGCTGGAGGGGCCGGACGGCTTCGTCACGGCGAGCGAGGCCAGGACCTACCGCTGGAAGGGGCGCCCGAACCTGGTGCGACTCGAGGTCGCCACGCAGGAAGGCGAAGTGGTGCACAAGGCCCGCGTGGAAGGCGGCAGCTACACCCTGCCCGAATCCGTGAAGCTGGAGGCGGGCCGCACCTATGTCTGGGGCGTGAGCGGGGTGAATCCCGCAGACCCGCCGGCGGACTGGACGGAGTTCGCCTTGAGCGAGGCGAACGGGGTTCCCAGGGCCTCAGGCCCTTCGGAATGGCGCCTCGTCGCCGTTTCGCTTCGCGCCGCCGGACTCAAGCGGGCGGCGGAGCGGGCGGAGCAGAAGGCGTCCGCCTCCTGAGGAAAGCCCCTGCCGGCACGACGCCTCAACCCACGTCGTCGTCCGGCGTGCTCGAGGGTCCGATGTAGGCAAGCGGTTTCGCCCTTGCGCCACCCAGGACGATTCTCACGACGACCTCGTCGGTGTCCTTGGGAACGTTGATCGTGTGAGTCACGACCTTTCGCTTCACGATGGGGACGACGAGGCTGCTTCCCTTGGGCAGCTTGTTGATCCGCGCCTTGGCTGTCGGCGCTGCCTTTGCTTTCTTCGGGGCCTTGGGTGCTTTAGTCTTCATGCCAATCCTCCCTGATTGCGCGGTCGATGGGTCCTTCGTTTATACCATTGAGCCTTCGAAAGGCGACAGCCGTCCTCGTCGCCTGTTTCGGTGTCGCTTGCGCAACCGGCGCGCGCGCGCAGGTGTGCGCCTTGCCCGCCGGTGCCACCGATGCAGGCACGGCGCAGTCTGACTGTCTCCTTTCGGCAGCGAGGGCGGCCTACCGCGAACGCCGATACGCCGATGCGCTTTCGATCCTCGAACGCCTCGATTCGGTCGCGGGCACCACGTCCCCGCTGGACGTGAGAATTTCGGCAGGGTTGGTGCGTGCGCAGTCGTTGTTCCAGCTGGGCCGGATAGACGAAATGCATGCGGTGGCGACTTCAACCTGGCGTGATGCGCGGGAATCCAAGGGGGAGGATTCCTCCTCGGCCCTCGAGGCCCAGAACCTGGTTGCGGTTGCCTTGCGCAACAAGCGACGCACGAAGGACGCGATCGCGGTCCTCGAAGATCTCGTCGCTCGTCGCGAACGGGTGGACGGGGCGGCAGCCGTCGAGACCATTCGGGCCAAGAACAATCTTGCCGCCGCGTTGCGAGACGCCGGGGATCTTGCTCATGCCGAGCCGCTGTTTCAAGACGTCTATTCCGCCCGAGCGAAATCCCTGGGCCCGAATCACGAGCAGTCGGTCTTTGCCTGGCACAACCTGATGGCAGTCCGTTGGGAGAGATACGGAAGCGAGGCGGTGCTCCGGGAGGTGGAGTCCGCCCTTCCGGCGCAACAGGAGGCTCTCGGCCGCGAGAACTCCGAGATCGTTCGCATGAAGACCTTGCTCGCATCGATGCTCTGGGCGCAAGGCAGGCTGGACGAGACGCGCGAGCTTTTCGCCGAGGTGCTGCCGATTCGTCGAAGGGTGATGGGTGTCGCGAATCGCCAGACGCAGGAAGCGGCGCGAAATCTCGCCTTCATTACCCTGAGGTTGGGCGACATCGAGGGCGCTCTCGACATCATCGAGACGGCGCGCCGGGACGCCGCGGGTTCAGGCGATGCGAGCGCCAGGGAGCTGCGACAGCAACTTGCCTACGTTCGTCTCCTGGCGGGCGATGCGCATCGCGCGCTTGAATTGGTCACGTCCGAGGTTCCGGCGGCGGATGCTCACTGGAACGAGAGTAGCCCCTTCGAACTGGCGGCTGCCTTCATCCGCGCGGCCGCCCTTTCCGCGCTGGGCCGGCATGATGAGGCGATCTCGCTTCAGGGACGGGTCCTCGAAGCTGTCGAGGGGCGCTTGGGTCGCCTTCACCCGAATACGCTGCAATCCCTTCGTGGCCTCGCCACCTTCTTGATCGCGGGCGGCAAGGATGCCGCAGCACGGGACGTGCTCGAGACTTTCCTTGAGCGCAGCGAGGCGAGGGATGGCGCTCTCGCCGGCGGAAGCGATACCCACCGCCGCCAGCTCTCCCAAGGCATCGAATCGCTCTTCCAGCTGGCCGGCTACAAGACCTACGTCCGCCTCCTCGCCGCCACCGACCCCACCCGCGCCCTCGAAGTGGCCGAACTGGCCAAGGGCCGATCCCTCGCCGAGCCGGGCGCCGTGAGCGGCCGCGGCCAGGTGGCGAGGTCCGAAGCCCGCGAAGCGGCATGGCGGCTCGCCAAGGCCGAGGAAGCACTGGCGGCGAACGAGCCCGGCTCGGCGCCGTACCTTCGGGCAGCGAACGAACGCGCCGAGGCCGAAGCCAGGCTGCGAACCCTGCGACCTGCCGCCGGCACGACGAGGCGCTTCCGGCTCGCCGATCGAATCGCCACGCTACCGAAGGGCGCCGTCTTCATCGACTACGTGGTGGACGACGATCGCGTCGTCGCACTCCTTGCCGGAAAGGACCTGCCCGTCACGGGAATCGACCTCGGCCGCGTGGATCGCCTGGCCGATACCGTGGAAGCGCTGCGTCGGCTCACCGCAACGACGGACCCGGCGAGCGAGCGCGTCTGGCGCACGGCCGACGGCTACCGGTGGTCGCTGTCGAAGCCTCCTGGCGCCACTGAGCGCACGAAGGACGCCACCGAGATCGCTCGCTTCCTGTCGCGGAATCTCCTCGCGCCCCTCGCGCCGCACGTGGGCAAGTCGCCGCGCTGGATCGTGTCCCCGGACGGCGCCCTCGCCTTCCTGCCCTTCGAGCTGCTCGAGATCGGCGGCAAGCGGGTCGTCGAGAACCACGAGATCACGATCGCGCCCTCGCTCGCGGTCATCACGGCGGGCAAGGCGAGGGCGGCGCGCGTGCTCGCGCCCGGCGCGAACCGCGAGTTCCTCGGGATCGGCGTGAGCCGCGCCGGGGGAGACTGGCCCGAGCTGCCCGCGGCCGAGCGCGAGGTGACCGCCGTCGCGAGCCTCTTCCCCGCCGACCGGCGCGTCACGCTCATGGGAGCGCAGGCCACCGAGGCCGCCTTCGCGAAGCTGGATGCCAGCGGCGATCTCGAGCGCTTCCGCTACATCCACATCGCCTCGCACGCGTTCCTCTCGCCCCGGGGCAGCAGCCTGTCCGGCGTGGTGCTCGCGAAGGACCCGACGGACGAGTCGAACGACGGCATCGTCACCGCGGCCGAATGGCCCGTCTACCGGCTGCGCAGCGATCTCGTCGTGCTATCGGCCTGCGACACCGGGCGAGGCACGCTGCTGGCAGGCGAAGGCGTGATGGGCCTTCCCTACGCGCTCCTGCAGGCCGGCGCGCGCGACGTGCTCCTCACGCTGTGGCCGGTGTCGGATGCCGCCGCCGCCGACTTCATGCCGCGCTTCTACGGCCGCCTTCGCAAGGGCATGCCGCCGGCGAAGGCCCTTCGCGAGACCAAGCTCGAGCTGGCACGCGCTCGTGGCCCCCACGCCGCCCCCGCCCACTGGGCCGCCTTCGTCCTGCACGGCGTGCCTTGAAACGCTGCCGCAGGCGTGACGGATGTAACGGCGGCGGGATTTCCCGAAATTCGCGGGTCACCGACCCCGTGAGAGAATCGGCCCCATGTGCGGAATCGTCGGCGCCATCGCCAACCGGGACATCGTTCCCATCCTGACCGAGGGCCTGAAGCGCCTCGAATATCGCGGCTATGACAGCGCGGGCATCGCCGTCCTGGGCGAGGGTTCCATCCGGCGCGTGCGCCGCGTGGGCCGCGTCGCGGAGCTCGAGGGCGCCGCCAAGGCCGAAGACCTCAAGGGCATCGTCGGCATCGCCCACACGCGCTGGGCCACGCACGGCGGCGTCACGGAGCCGAACGCGCACCCGCACGTCTCCTCCGGCGAGATCGCCGTCGTCCACAACGGCATCATCGAGAACCACGAGCAGCAGCGCGCGCGCCTGAAGAGCCTGGGCTACGCGTTCGAGTCGCAGACGGACACCGAGGTCATCGCGCACCTCGTGCATCACTACTACAAGGCCACGGGCGATCTCTTCGAGGCCACGAAGAAGGCCGCCGCCGATCTTCACGGCGCCTACGCCATCGGCGTCGTCGCGCTGAACGAACCGGACATCGTCGCCGGGGCCCGCATGGGATGCCCGATGGTGGTCGGCCTGGGCGACGGCGAGAACTTCCTCGCCTCGGACGTCTCCGCCATCGTGAGCGAGACGCGGCGCGTCATCTACCTGGAGGACGGCGACGTCATCGCCATCCGTCGCGGCGGCGTCGAGATCGTCGATCGCCAGGGCAAGCCGGCAAGCCGCCCCGAGCGCACCAGCGAGATCGACGCCAACGCCGTCGACCTCGGCCCCTACAGCCACTACATGCAGAAGGAGATCCACGAGCAGCCCCGCGCGGTCTCCGACACGCTCGAGGCCGTCATCGACGGCGGCGTCGACGTGGACGGCCTCTTCGGGGAGGGCGCCGCGGCCTCCTTCAAGGACATCGATTCGGTCCTCATCCTCGCCTCGGGCACGAGCTCCTACGCCGGGCCTCGTCGCGCGCTTCTGGATCGAATCCATCGCGAAGATCCCGTGCAACACCGAGCTGGGGCACGAGTACCGCTACCGCGACACGATCCCGAACCCCCGGCAGCTCATCGTCACCATCTCCCAGTCGGGCGAGACGCTCGACACGATGGAAGCCCTCAAGCGCGCCAAGGAACTCGGCCACGCCCAGACGCTCGCCATCTGCAACGTGCGCGAGAGCGCCATCCCCCGCGCCTCGCGGTTCGTGTACTACACGCGCGCGGGGATGGAGATCGGCGTCGCCTCGACCAAGGCCTTCACGACGCAGCTCGTCTCCCTTTTCACGCTGGCCCTCGCGATCGCCAAGGCCCGCGGCCGCCTCACGCCGGACGACGAGGCCGCCGCCGTCGCGCAGCTTCGCTTCGTGCCGGGCAGCATCCAGCACGCGCTCAACCTCGAGCCGCAGATCGCGGCCTGGGCCGAGCGTTTCGCGCTCAAGGAGCACGCGCTCTTCCTGGGTCGGGGTCTTCACTACCCCATCGCCCTCGAAGGCGCCCTCAAGCTCAAGGAAATCTCTTACATCCACGCCGAGGCCTACGCCGCCGGAGAGCTCAAGCACGGCCCGCTCGCCCTGGTGGATTCGGCCATGCCCGTCGTCGTCATCGCGCCCAACGACCTGCTGCTCGAGAAGGTGAAGAGCAACATGCAGGAGGTGCGCGCGCGCGGCGGCGAGCTCTACGTCTTTGCCGACCTGGACAGCCATTTCAGCGAAAGCGAGGGCGTCCACGTCATCCGCACCCCGCGCCACATGGGTCGTCTCTCGCCCGTGGTGCACGCGATTCCCGTGCAGCTGCTCGCCTACCACACGGCCCTCAAGCGCGGCACGGACGTCGACAAGCCCCGGAACCTGGCGAAGTCGGTCACGGTCGAGTAGGCCGCGTTTCCCGCGCTTTTCCGCCGATCGGCCACCGCCCGGTCCGGCTACGCTCACTTCCATCGACGCCGGGAGTCTCCGGTGCCAAGGAGGGAGGCGAGAACGTGGATACCTGCCTGGAACCCGCGGTCATCGAGAACGTCACCTTCGATGAGCTCGCGGTCGGCGCCGAGGCGCACGTCCGGCGCACGCTCTTTCCCGACGACATCCTTCTCTTCGCCCACGTCTCGGGCGACGTGAACCCCGCGCACCTCGATCCCGAGTACGCGGCGCACAGCGATTTCCACGAGATCATCGCCCACGGCATGTGGGGCGGCTCGCTCATCTCCGCCGTCCTGGGCACGCGCCTGCCCGGGCCCGGCACCATCTACCTGGGCCAGTCGCTTCGCTTCCGGCGCCCCGTGCGCCTGGGGGACGCGCTGACGGTCTCCGTGAAATGCACGTCGAAGGACGCCGAGAGGCACCGCGCGACATTCGAATGCCGCATCACCGACCGGCTCGGCCGCGACGTCATCACCGGCGAGGCGGACGTGGTCGTTCCCATGACGAAAGTGCGCCGCTTGCGGCCATCCCTGCCCCACGTTCGGCTGGAGCCCTAAGGCCAACACCCGTCCCCTTTTGCTGCGCTAGGTCAGATGCCGCCGGGATCGCCGGCGTACGCTGGATCGGTCGACGCCCCCTCGCGTCGCCGCCAGGAAGCTGCGCCATGGATATGACAATGCCCCACGTACTGATCGAGAACGTCCCCATCCACCAGCTGGAAGTCGGCGCGCATGCCGAGATGGTGCGCTCCCTCGGGCTGGAGGACATCCAGCTTTTCGCCGCGGTTTCGGGGGACATGAATCCCGCGCACCTGGACCGCGAGTACGCCAAGGACACGCCATTCCAGGGCGTCATCGCGCACGGGCTGTGGGGCGGCGCCCTCATTTCCGCGGTGCTGGGCACGAAGCTCCCCGGCCCCGGGACCGTCTACCTGGACCAGTCGCTTCACTTCTCGCGCCCGGTCCGCCTGGGAGACACCGTCACGGCGTCCGTCACGTGCCGCGCGAAGAACGACGAGACATGCCGCGCGACGTTCGATTGCCTCGTGGTGAACCAGCGCGGCGAGACGGTGATCCGCGGCGTCGCCGAGGTCCTGGTGCCCGAGAACAAGGTCTGCCGCCCGCGCTCGCCCCTGCCGAAGGTCTCGCTGGAGGCGCTGGGCCTCTAGGCCCCGCCCGGCCGCCGGCGCCTTTGCATTTGGCGCCGGAACGCGGTTTCATGGGCGTCGCCCCAGGACATCGCGAGGATCGACCCCATGGACACCCCCCTGGCGCCCGACGACGGCGTCTTCATGCTCTACGGCCGCGAAGGCATCCGCATCCGCATGCCCGCCGGCGTGGAACCCGCGCTGATCGGCAAGCGCCCGCTGCCCACCTATCCCGATCCGAAAGCCGCCGTCGAGCACGCGCTCTCCCATCCCGTGGGCTCGGCGCCGTTCGAGGTGCTGGCGCGCGGCAAGAAGACCGCGTGCATCCTCATCTGCGACATCACGCGCCCCGTCCCCAACCACCTCTTCCTGCGGCCGCTCATCGGGCGCCTCCAGTCGGCCGGCATCGCCCTCGCCGACATCGTCGTTCTCGTCGCCACGGGCCTGCACCGCCCCAACGAGGGCGAGGAACTCGCGGAGGTGGTCGGCGACCCGTGGGTGATGGCGAACGTGCGCGTGGAGAACCACTTCGCCCGCGACAGCGCCGCCCACGTCGACCTGGGCTTCACGTCGGTCCGGCGCACGCCGGTCAAGCTCGACCGCCGCTTCGTGGAGGCGGACATCCGCATCGCGACGGGCCTGGTCGAGCCGCACTTCATGGCCGGCTACTCGGGCGGGCGCAAGGTGATCGCCCCCGGCGTCGCGCACGAGGACACCATCCGCACCTTCCACAGCGCGCGCTTCATGGAGGACCCCGCGGCCTCCCAGTGCATCCTCGCCGGCAACCCGCTGCACGAGGAGCAGCTCGAGATCGTGCGCATGCTGGGCGACGTGTACGCCATCAACACGGTCATCGACGAGCACCGCGCCCTCTCGCACGTCAACTGCGGCGAGGTGATCGCGAGCCACCTCGAGGCGGTGGCCTTCGTCGCGGAAAGCACGCGCGTGCCCATCGGGCGCAAGTTCGGCACGGTGCTCACTTCGTCGGCCGGCTACCCGCTCGACAAGACCTACTACCAGACCGTGAAATGCATGGTGACGCCCCTCGACATCGTCGCCGAGGGCGGCACCATCATCGTCGTCTCGGCCTGCTCGGAAGGGATCGGGTCCGAGGAATACCGGAGCGCCCAGGAGCGCCTCGTCCGCGACGGGCCCGACGCCTTCCTCCAGTCGCTCCTCGCCAAGGATTTCGCCGACATCGACGAATGGCAGACGGAAATGCAGCTCAAGTCCACGCGGGCGACGCGCGTGCAGCTCTATACGACGGGCTTGAAAGGCGCCGACCGCGGGATCACCGGCGTGGAGATGATCGATTCGGTGGAGGAAGCGCTCGCGCAGGCCCTCGCCCGCTCGCCGGGCGGGGGGCTCGCGGTCATTCCCGAAGGGCCGTACGTGGTTCCCGTGGTGGCGTAGCGGGGCCGCCCGGGCGCGGGCCCGGCGCCCCAACTTGTATTGACTTGTCTTAGGACAAGTTCCACACTGGCGGGCCATGCCGTCCGTCCGGTCCCCGCGCGCGCGCAGCGCCCCCTCCGCCCCTTCGCCCGTCCTCTACGAGCGGATCGCGGACGACCTCGCCGCGCGCATCCGGTCCCGCGAGCTCGCGCCGTTCGCGAAGCTTCCCTCCGAGTCCGAGCTCATGGCCGGCTACGGCGTGAGCCGCGTCACCGTCCGCCAGGCGCTGCGCAGGCTCGCCGAGGCGGGCCTCGTCATCAGCCGGCAGGGCAAGGGCGTCTTCGTGGCCGGGGCGGTCGTGAGCCAGGAGCTCTCGACCTTGCGCGGCTTCTACGACAGCCTCGTGCTCCAGGGCCACGACCCGAAGGCCACGGTCGTTTCCTTCGAGCATCACCGCCCGAAGTTCTCCGCCGGCGATCTGGCGTCCTTCGAGTACGACGTGTATCGCTTCCGCCGCCTCTACCGCCTGGGCGACATGCCGATCGCGGTCGCCGACGTGACGCTCCCCGGGGCCGGGCACGAAGTGGCGCGCGAGGACGTGGAGCGCTTCCCCGTCTACGCGCTCCTGAAGCACGTGGTGAAGCGCGAGGTCGCTCGCGCCAGCGTGCAGGTGCGCGCGCGCGGCGAGGCGGGCATCGCGAAGCTTCTCAACGTGGCGCCGGGCGCCACCATCCTCCAGATGGAGCGCACGTCGTTCGACCCGAAAGGTCTCGCCGTCGAGACGACGGTGTTTCACATCCCGCCCGAGGTCTTCGCCTTCCAGCTGGAAGTCTCGGGCCCCCTGCAGATCGCCTCGTCCATCAAGCGCATCGACCCGACCGCGGGATCGCCGCGTCCGAAAACCCGCAAGCCAGGAGGAAAGCAACGATGACTTCCCGAACCCTTCGCATCTTCGCCGCCGCGACCTCGCTCGTCGCCGGCTTCCTCGCGGTTCCCGCCCACGCGGCCTTTCCGGAGAAGACGGTCCGGATCGTCGTGCCGTTCGCGCCCGGCGGCGCCACCGACGTGGTGGCCCGCGCGCTCGGCCAGCGTCTCTCGGCGCTGTGGAAGCAGCAGGTCATCGTCGACAACAAGCCCGGCGCGGGCGGCAACATCGGCGCGGACTTCGTGGCGAAGGCCCCGGCCGACGGCTACACGCTCCTGCTCGCCTCGCCGGCGGAAGTGGCCATCAATCCGTACCTGTACGCGAAGATGCCCTTCGACCCCGAGAAGGACCTCGTCCCGGTGTCGAAGGCGGCCTCGGCGCCCCTGGTCCTCGTGGTCCATCCGTCGGTGCCGGCCACGAACCTGGCCGAGCTGGTCACGTACCTGAAGGGACGCAAGGAAGGCACGCCCTACGCATCGGCCGGAACCGGCGGCCCGCAGCACATGGCGGGCGAGCAGTTCCGCACGCTCACCGGCACCGCGCTCACGCACGTGCCGTACAAGGGAGGCGCCCCGGCCATCACGGACCTGCTGGGCGGCCAGGTGCAGATGTTCTTCGCGGGCCTTCCGCCGGCGTTGCCGCACATCAAGGCCGGCAAGCTTCGCGCGCTCGCCATCACGACGACGACGCCCTCCTCGCTCATCCCCGGCGTGCCGACGGTCGCGAGCGTCCTGCCCGGCTTCGACTTCGAGAACTGGCAGGGCGTCTTCGCGCCGAAGGGAACGCCCGAGGCGATCGTGGCGCAGATCGCGCGCGACATGGCCGCGGTGTCCGACAAGGCCCTCGCGGAGCAGCTGGCCTCGCAGGGCGCCGCGCCGGCCCCGCTCACGCCGGCGGAGTTCGCCGCCTTCGTGCAGAAGGAGCGCCAGAAGTACAGCGTGCTCGTGAAGGCCTCCGGCGCGAAGGTCGACTGAGTGGGAGCGGCGGCCGAAAGCGACATGAGGCTGGACGACGAGGAGCAGGCGATGCTGCGCGGCGAGCAGGGGGCCGCCGTGCAGGAGGCGATCGCCTTCCAGGTGGAGGTCGGGCGCTTCTTCGGGGCGGAATCCTTCGTGCCCATCACGAACGCCCACGTCATGGGCGACATCGAGGTGATGGGCGACGGCGGTTTCGGCTTTCTCGAGCGCATCGCCGGCGAGGGGGCGAAGTGCCGCGTGGCCACCGACAGCAACGCGCGCTGCATGCACTTCGACGACGTCGCGTGCCTGAAGCCCGACGCGCCCGAGGAGGCGAAGGAGCGCCGGGTGGTGCAGATCCTGCGCGACATGCGCGTCGCCACCACCGACACGTGCATCAACTACCAGACGGTCTACCAGCCCAAGCGGGGCGAGCACGTCGCGTGGGGCGACACGGGCACGGTGATCTACGCCAATTCCGTCTTCGGCGCGCGCACGAACTACGAGGGGGGCTTCTCCAGCTTCGCGGCGGCCCTCACCGGCCGCACGCCCGCCTACGGCTTCCACCTCGACGCGCCGCGGCGCGGCTCGATCGCCGTGCGGCTCGAGGCGACGATGCGCGACGTGGCCGACTGGGGCGCCGTCGGCCGGATCGTCGGCCACCCCAACCAGGATTACTTCGCCGTGCCCGTCATCGAGGGCGCGAAGGCGATGCCCCTGTCGGACGAGCTCAAGCACCTGGGTGCCTCGCTCGCGAGCTACGGGTCGATGGCGATGTACCACCTGGTCGGCGTCACGCCCGAGGCGGCGACGGCGGCGGAGGCCTTCGGCGGCCGCGCGCCCGACTCCCGCGTGACGATCACCGACGCGGACATCGAAGGCGTCTACCGGTCGTACCGCTACGCCGAGGGCGCGAAGAACGTGGTCGTGTTCTCGGGCCCCCAGCTTTCGCTCTTCGAGATGCAGGACCTCGCCGGCCGCTTCGCCGGCCGGCGCGTGGCCGCGGGCATGCACGTGTTCGTCACCACCAACCACGCCATCCACAGCGACTCGGCCCGGCTGGGGTACCTGCGCACGCTCGAGGAGGCCGGCGTCACGGTGCTGCAGGGCGTGTGCTTCTACATCCTGCAGCGGCTCACCGAGATCCGCGCCGAGAACGGGTGGGTCAACCTCGTCTCCAACTCCGCCAAGCTCGTGAACACCATCACCGCGCACCGGTTCAACACGGTGCTGCGCCGCACGGCCGACTGCGTGGACATCGCCTGCACGGGGGTGCTGCGATGAGCCTCGTCCTGCACGTCGCGCGCGCCTGGGGCCCGGCGGTGGAGGGCGAGGCCCTCGTCATGAAGGAAGGCTTCAGCCCGCGCTACGACCTGAACCGCGTGACCGGCGTCATCACGCGCATCGGCCACAGCGCCGAGGGCGAATCGATCCGGGACCGCATCCTCGTCATCCCCACCACCAAGGGCGGCGTCGCGGGCGGATGGGCGTTCAACGACCTGCGGCACAAGGGCATCGCCCCCCGGGCGCTCGTCTTCGGCAAGCTCAACCCGGTGATGGTGCAAGGCGCGGTGCTCGCGAAGCTGCCGATCACCGAAGGCTGGACGCGAAACGCGCTCGAAGACATCCGCACGGGCCAGCGCATCCGCGTGGACCCCGCGGCGAGGACGATCACGATCCTCTGAGGCGCGACGCGGCATGCTAGATTTCCGGCATGAAGTTCGCCTCGCTGGTGCGCGATCTCGCGCTCATCCGTGCGCCGGAAAGGCAGGCTGAACTCTCGCGTCTTTCCCACGCCCGGCTCGCGCGCCTGCCGGAAGCGACGATCGTCACCGTCGTCCGGGGCTGGTTCGAGCTCAAGGCCGACGGGCATTCGGACGCGGACATCCTGCGCGAGATCGAGGGAAGGCGGCAGAAGGAATACGGCGAGGAATCGCTCCCCGGGGACCTCACCCTCGAGTCCTACGCGCGCTACCGCCTGCGCCTGGAGCATCCGGGGGAGGAAAAGGCGCACGACGCCATCTTCGTCATGCAGGCCGTGCACCGGGCGAGCCAGGTGATCGGCGGCACCTATCGCGAGGACACGGAAGGCGCGACGGCCCGCGGGGCGCGGCCGGGGGCGATGGCCGTGCTGGCCTATGCCGTCCTCATCGCGTTGATCCAGGGGGTGTTCGGCCTCGTGGCGGCGTTCGGCTCGCGCGCGACGCCCGTGTCCCCGGCGGCCGCCCTCCTCGTGGCAGCCGTCGCGTTGCTCCTGCTCCTGGGCGCCATCGGGTATGCGGGCGGCACCGTGTGGGGGCGTCCGGTGCTGCTCGCCGGCTTGTGGGGCGAACTGGCCGTCCTCGCCGTCGCGGAAGCGAAGGTCGCGATGGGTGCACCCGGGTTTTCAGGCAGCCTGGTGCCGGTCCTGATCCCGGCCGCGGGCGCCGTCGCCGCGCTGCTCTACCTGCGCCGGCGCCATCGCGAGTTCCACTCGCCCCCGCCGCGCTAGATCGCCGCCGGCTCCAGCGGCAGGCCCGCCTCGACCAGCCGCGCGAAGGCATCCCGCGTCACGGGCCGGCTGAAGAGGAACCCCTGCACCTCGTCGCAGCCCAGCTCGCGCAGCACGGCCAGCTGGGCGAGCGTCTCCACGCCCTCGGCGATGGTCTTGAGGCCCAGTTCGCGCGAGAGCGCGATCACCGCCTTCACGATCGCGCGGTCCTCGCCGACGGTGCCCACGCCGCGCACGAAGGAGCCGTCGATCTTGAGCACGCCGACGGGCATCTGCTTGAGGTAGGCGAGCGACGAGTAGCCCGTGCCGAAGTCGTCGATGGCGAGCGTGAGGCCCATGGCGGCCAGCCGGTTCATCGTGTCGATGGCCTCGTGCGGTTGCTCCATGAGCGCGCTCTCGGTGAGTTCGAGCTCCAGCCTCGCGGGCGTGAGGCCGCTCGCGCCGAGGGCCTCCTCGACCGTGCGGATGAGCGCCTCGCTCTCCCGGAACTGCCGCGCCGACACGTTGACCGATACGCGCCAGGCCTTGTCCGGGGAATCCGCCGCCACCCGGCAGGCCTCGCGCATCATCCAGCGGCCGATGGGCACGATGAGGCCCGTCTCCTCGGCCAGGTGGATGAAGTGCGAGGTGGGAACGAGCCCGCGTTCCGGGTGCCGCCAGCGCAGCAGCGCCTCCGCGCCGGCGATGCGGCCGGTGGCGAGGCTCACCTGCGGCTGCAGGTCGAGGTCGAACTCCTCCTGCTCCACCGCGCGGCGCAGCTGGTTCTCGAGGGACAGGTAGGCGTCCACCTTCGCGTTCATGTCGGAGGTGAAGAAGCGGTAGCCGTCGCCTTGCGCCTTGGCCTGGTGCAGGGCGATGTCGGCATTGCGGTTGAGCTGGTCGATGTCCGTGCCGTCCTGCGGGTAGAGGGCGACGCCGATGCTGCACGTGGCGAAAAGCTCGTGGCCGCGCGCGTTGATGGGCCGCCGGAGCGCCTGCGCGAGCTGCTCGACGATGTGCGCCGCGCCGTGGGTGTCCTGCACGCCGCTCACCAGGACGGCGAACTCGTCGCCCTCCAGGCGCGCGACCGTGTCCTCCTTGCGCACGATGTGCGAGACGCGCTCGCCCACGGTGCGGATGAGCGCGTCGCCCACCGCGTGCCCGAGGCTGTCGTTCACGTTCTTCAGGCGGTCGACGTCCAGGTAGAGGAGCGCGATCGAGCCGCCCTTGCCCTGCGCCGCCGCTACCGCGAGGCCGAAGCGGTCCATGAAGAGCCGCCGGTTGGGCAGGCCCGTGAGCGTGTCGTAGTACGCGAGGCGCCGGATGGTGGATTCGGCGTGCTTGCGGCTGCCGATGTCCTCCATCACCGAGACGAAGTGCGTGATCTCCTCGCGCTCGTTGCGGATGGAGGAGACCGACTGCAGGCACCAGAAGAACGCGCCGTCCTTGCGCCGGTTGTGGAACTCGCCCATCCACGGGCGGCCCGTCTTGAGGGCTTCCCACATCTCGGCGTACACCTCGGGCGGCTGCTCGCCGCTCTTGAGGAACCGGGGGTTGCGCCCCGCCACTTCCTCGGCCTCGTAGCCGGTGATCTCGCAGAACTTGGGGTTCACGTACTCGATGCGGCCCGACACGTCGGTGATCATCACGGCGTTGGCCGTCTGCTCGACCACGCGCGAGAGCTTGCGGATGCGCTCCTCGCTGCTCACGCGGTGGGTCACGTCGCGGTCGATGCCGCGGTAGCCCTTGAAGGCGCCGGCGATGTCGAAGATGGGGATGCCGCTCGTCTCGAGCACGACCGCGCGGCCGTCCTTGTGGCGGTTCGTGTTGACCAGCATCGCAAAGGGCTCGTGGCCGGCGGCGATGGCGCCGAAGGCCTGGCGCACGCGATCGGCCTCGGCGGGCGGCATGAGGTCGAAGGGCGTGCGGCCCAGGACCTCCTGCGGCTCGTAGCCCAGAAGGTCGCGGATCTTCGGGCTCACGTAGGTGTACTCGGCCGCCTCGTTCACCTCCCACACCCAGTCGCTCGTCGCCTCCACGAGGTTGCGGAAGCGCTCGTTGCTCGCGGCGAGCTCCTCCTGCGTCTGCGTGTGCTGGCGGATCTCGCGCTCGAGCAGCACGTTGGTGCCCTCGAGCAGCATGAGGGCGTTGCCGATCTCCGTGGTGCGCGCGGCCACGGTGAGCTCGAGCACTTCCGGCTGGCGCGCGATGACCCACGCGAGCGCGGCGGCCGCCAGCGCGAGGGCGAGCACGAGCCCCGCGGATCCCGCGATCCGGGTGGCGTCGGTCCAGCCCGCCCTCGGCGCGATGCTGAGCGACCAGCGCCCGTTGGGCACGTCGAACTCGTGGCTCACCGCCTTCGCGAGGGGCTCGCCGCGGGTCGAATCCGCGAACACGTGCCGGTTCCTGGTGTCGGGGTGCTCGCGCCAGAGCTCGTAGTCGAAGCCTTCCTTCGCCAGGCCGGGCAGCCGGCTCGCGGCGAGCAGGTCGTCGATGCGCAGGATCGCCGTCGCGAAACCCCAGAACCGCTCGGGCGGGCCGGACTCGAAGATCGGCAGGCGGCCCACGACGGCCGTGCCGCCCTGCATGAGCTCGAAGGGGCCGGCCACGGTGAGGCGGCGCTTCTGCACGGCGAGAAAGGCCTCCTTGTGCCGCTTGGGATCGGCGAGCAGGTCGTGGCCGATGGCGCGCTCGTTGCCCGCGATGGGCACGCTCTGGCGCACCACGCCGCCGGGGGCGAGCTGCAGCGCGCTCACGCCGGGATAGCGCGTGAGCAGGTCGCGCGCGATGGCCTCGAAGTTCGGCGGCGCCCCGCCGGCCTGGTGGACGATCGCCGCGAGCGCGTCGGTGGCCGAGACGGCGCGATAGAGCTCCTGCTGGAGCGTGCCGGCGTGGCTCGCGGCGATGCCCGTGGCCACGCGCTGGCGTTCGGAGACGTGTTCCTTCTCGACCACGGTCGCCACGAACGCGCCGACGGCGGCGGCGGCGAGGAACGCCACGAGGGCCGCCCGGTGGGGCCGCCGCATTCCCGCAAGCGAGAAACGTCCTCGCTCCTCTCGGGAACGTTCGGCGTCGTCGGCGACGGCGTCGGCGTTGGGGGCGGGCGGGGTCATGAGTCGTGCGCCGCGGTCGGCGGGGCCGTGGCGGGAAGGATCGGCTTTCCGGATCGATTGGGGCTATACGGTCGCGAGCAAACTCCGTGCCCTACCGAAGCACCATCTCGACGCGCCGATTCCTCGCGCGGCCGGCGTCATCCCCGTTGCTCGCCACCGGGGCGAGGGGGCCCGCGCCGTCGGAGGCCAGGCGCTCCTTTGCGATGCCATGCTGGGCAGCCAGGGCGCCGACCACGCTCGCCGCTCGCTCGCGCGAGAGCTTCATGTTGTGGTCGTGCCCGCCCTGCATGTCGGTGTGCCCGACGATGTAGACCTTCGCGGCCGCGTTCGCCTTGAGCCACTTCGCCATCTCCGCGAGCGTCGGGCCCGACTCGGCCTTGATCGTGGCCTTGTCGGTGTCGAAGTAGATGCCGTAGAAGACGACCTTTCCGCCGCTGCCCAGGTCCTTGCCGATCTGCTCGGCGGACAGGACGATGGACTGCGTCATCGCGGCGATGCGCACGATCCTGTGCATGACCGCGCTGCACTGGTCGCCGCCGGAACTGCCGCAGCTCGCGGTGCCCCAGTATTCGGCGCCGCCCTTTTCCAGCCGGTAGACGAGCGCCTTGGCACCGCCGGTGTGCCGCCGCAGAACCGTGCCGTTCGCGGCGCGCACGACGTTCTCGAAGTTGCGCTGGATCTCGAGCGGGGAGGGGAGCACGCCCGCGGCCTCCTTCGGGATCCAGTCGTAGTAGTACCAGGTCTCGCCTTCCTTCTTCACGTTCTCGTAGGGGCCCTCCAGCTTCGCAGGGTCCTTCGCGATCTCCAGCTCCAGCTGGGCGAAGCGCGAGCGATCGCAGTTCTGGTGGTGGCTGCCGGGGTACTTCTCGAACACCGGGTTGGGCGTGCACTTGGGGTTGTCCTTGGACTTCTGCGCGGCGGCCGGAATCGAGGCGAGCGCGCCGAGCAATCCGGCGACGGCGATGCGGGCGAACACGTTCATGGCGTGCGGGTCCTTTCTGGCGAGGATGGATGGCGGCCCTCTCTCCGGCGGCCGCCGACCAGTCTGCGCGAGGAGGGTCCCGCCCCCGGTTGCGCCAGATCAAAGGCCCGTGGCTGCCTCAGCCGGCGAGCGCCTTCATCACCTCGGGCGGGCAGGTGTACTTGGCGCGGTCCAGGAGGTTGTCGCCCGTGTTGTCCTTGCCGTCGGGGTCTGCGCCGACCGAAACCAGGTAGGCGACGATTTCCGCGAGCTTCGCGGCCGGCACCTGCGGGATGCCGCAGTAGTTGACGGCGACGACGAGCGGCACGGGCGGGATGCCCTGCATCTGCGGGAATTTCACGGGCTGGGCCACGTTCGCGCGCGTGACGAGCTTCTTCACCTTCGCGACATCGCCATCGCGGACGGCCCCGTAGAGCGCGGCGCCGTCGGCGCCGGGCGCGCCGGGAGCGGGCGTGGCCTTGGTCGCCCCGGGAGCGGCGCCGGCCGTCGCCGTGCGCTCCTGGCGCGCGCCCGCCTCGCGCCACGCCGGGCGGATGCGATCGAGCGTCTTCTCGGCGGCCTGCTTCACGCGCGGGTCGGCGTGCGCGAGCTCGACGCGAACCGCCGGCTCGGTGTCTACGGCCTTCGCCCACAGGCCCTCGAGGCGCCCGAGGAACCGGATCTTGGCCTCCGCGTCCGGGTTCGCGGCGAGCCACTTCGCCACCTGGGCGGCCTGCTCGCGATCGTCGGCGTAGGCGAAGGCGACGGGCGTGAGGCAGCGCTCGAACGCCGGGCCGGGCTTGCCGCTGCGCAGCACCGGATCGCAGATCGGGAACCACAGCGGATAGGCCGTCCGCGCCGCCTCGGGGGATTGGCCGGCGCCGCGCATGTCCATCGCATTGCCGAGGATCTCGAGCGCCCGGTCGCGCTGGGCTTGCGTGGCGCGCGAGTCCTGCGCGAGCGCGGCCAGCTCCTTGAGGCCAAGCGGTGTCTTGCCCGCCACGCGCCAGAGCGCCGACATCGCCATGTCGCGCCGGTCCGCGACGGCGAGCAGCACCGCCGCGCGCGGCACCCACTTCGCGAGCGAGGCCGCGTCGTCCTGGTACCCGAGCAGGTCCCATGCGAGGGAGACGATGTCCCTGTTCCGGCGAGCCGGCCAGCAGCAGGAGCTGGTCCGTCCAGTCGTCCGGCCGCGGCGTGAAGCGCCCCACGGTGCTCATGAGCACCGGCGTTCCCGGCGAGCCGCGGCGGATCTCGGCCTGCAACGGCGCGAGGAGCGATCGGTCCTTCGTGTCGGCCAGGCGGTGGAATGCACTGCGGGCGAGATCGACGTTGTTGCGCGAGCCGCCGCGCTTCGCCGCCGCGGACGCTTCCTCCAGGTACGGCAGCATCGCGGGCAGGAGCGGCAACGGCGGGTCGATGCCGATGAGGCCGCGCCCGGCGAGGAAGCGCACATAGGGCGTGCCGCCGCCTTCGCGCAGCACGCGGCGGCGCGTGGGCGCGAGTTCGGCCTGCGGGACCTTCATCGCCGAGAGGGCGCCGGCGGCATGCATCGCCACGTTGGCGTCGGCGTCGTCCAGCGCCTTCTGGAGCGCGGGCTTCGCCGCGGCGAAGCCGTCCGTGTCGCGGCCGGCCAGATTCCACAGGGCGTTGGCCGCGGCGAGACGCACGGCGGCGTCCGGGTCCGCGAGATGCCGGGCGAGCACGGGCGCGGTGGTGGCGGCCTCGGCGGGACCCAGGGATTCGGCCGCCTTCACCTGCTCGAGCGGCTTGCCTTTCGCGAGCGCCTCGAGGGCCTCCTCGCGCTGCTCGGCGATGAACTTCTTCGCGAAGTCGGATTGCGCGGCCGCGGGCAGGGCCAGCGCCGCGATGAGCAGCACGAACGGAACGCGTCGCATGGGTCCTTCCCTCCTGCTCCTGCGGTGATGCGCCGATCGTATCGGGCGCGCCGCGGAATCGCTAGCGAATAGTCGGCACCCCGAAGCGGGCCAGCACGGCGGCGAGCAGGGCATCGCGCACGTGCCGTTCGCGGGCCGCGTCGCTCTCGCCGCAGAAGAACCGGCACCAGCCATCCGTGGGCGATTCGAAGTCGCAGTGCGTCGCGTCGGCGACGAGCGTGTCTCCCGCGGGCCGCGCGAAGGACTTGCCCCAGGGGGCCGCGCTGCCGTAGGCGTTGCAGGGCGTCGCGGGCGCGCGCACGAGCGCCGCGGGGATGCGAAGCGCGCGGGCCGCCTCGAGGCCGCGCGCATCCGGCAGGTCGACCGGATCGAGGCCCACCCAACCGACGACGCCCGGCGCGTCGGCCGCGAGGATCGACCAGAGCCCGCCCATCGAGAAGCCGACGAGCACGACGCGATCGACGGGCGCGGAGAACCTGCCCGAGCGAAGCGCCGCCACCACGTCCCGGAGCGCCTGCGCGTTGGCTTTCGCGTCGGCGATCGTCGGCATGTCGGCGGCGACCGCGACGAGGCCCCGGTTCGCCAGCTCCTGCGCGAAGCCCGCCATCGTCTCGCGCGAGCGCAGCAGGCCGTGGGCGAACACGACGCCGCCGCGTGGCGTGGCGCCGGGCGCCGCGAGGTGGACGTCGACCGCGATCGTGAGGGCGCTCGCCGTGAGCTCCACGGTGCGTCGCTCGTTCGCGTTCGCCGCCAGCGCGAGCGCCGCCAGCAGGGCCGCGAAGGGAATCCTCATCGCGCGAGATCCCCGATGCGCGCCTCGCCCAGCGCCGGCGAGCCCACCCGGGATTCGCGGCGACGCAGCGAGCGCACGAGCGCGACGGGCATCGCCTGGAGCACGTGCCCTTCCACCCGGACCTCGCGCCCGAAGACGCCCCGTGCCGCCAGGTGCAGGTCGCGCACGGCTTCGTCGAGCGTGCGCACGACGCTCACGCAGCAGTCGGCCGCGCGGAAGACGCCCTCCCAGTGATCGGCGTTCCTCTCGGCGAGCCGGCGCGAAACCGCCTCGATCGTGGCCGCGGGGTCGAGGGCGTCGTCGCGGTGCGCCGCGGGCAGGCCGATCGCCTCGCAGAACGCCTGCCAGAACTTGTTCTCGAGCGGCGCCGCGGCGAGGTGCCGGCCGCAAGCCGTGCGGTAGATGCGATAGCGCGGCGAGGCGCCGGTGAACTGCGCGTCGTTCGCGCGCGGGAACCGCCCCGTCGCCTGCCCCTGCGCGAGGCCCCAGAAGAGGAACGGCAGCAGGTTCTCCGCCATCGCGATGTCGAGGAAGCCGCCCACGCCCGTGCGATCGCGCTGGCGAAGCGCGAGCAGGATGTTGATCACCGCGGGATAGGAGCCGCCGGCGATGTCGGCGAGGAGCACGGGCGGCATGCCCGGGGTGCCGTCGCTGCCCGCGCTGAGGGAAAGCACGCCCGATCCGGCCTGGTAGTTCAGGTCGTGCCCGGCGCGCGCGGCATCCGGTCCGTCCTGCCCGTAGCCGGTGATCGCGCAGTACAGGATGCGCGGGTTGGCTTCGCGCCACGCGTCGTAGCCGAGCCCCAGCCGCGCCATCACGCCGGGCCGGAACTGCTCGAGCACGACGTCGACGGTGGGCGCGAGGGCGAGAAGCGAAGCGGCGGCGCCCGTCTCGCGCAGGTCGATCTCGATCGAGCGCTTGCCGCGGTTGAGGAGCGCGAAATTCGCGCTCTCCCCCGCCACTTGCGGTGCGTAGGCGCGCATCTCCTCGCCGCCGGGGCGTTCCACCTTGATCACCTCCGCGCCCGCCTCGGCCAGGATGAGGCTCGCGAGCGGGCCGGGCAGCAGGGTGGAGAAGTCGAGGACGCGGATGCCTTCGAGGGGGAGCATGGTCAGGGGGCGCGGGGTTTGCGGCGGAGCATGAGGTCGTATAGTGCCTTGGCCGGCAGCGACAGCGATCGATCCGCCCGGCGAACCAGGTAGAGCGTGCGCGAGAGGCCGGGGATGGCCACGGGCCGGTGCACGAGGCTGCCCCGCTCGAACTCGAAGAGCGTAAGCGCCGGCACCACCGTGATCCCGACGCCCTCCTCGACCATCCCGGTGACGGTGGTGAGGTGCTCCACCTCGAGCACCGTCGCCATCGCCTGCGGGGCGAGCGCCGCCTCGAGGTGCTGGCGGACGCTGCTCGCGCGCGAGAAGTGCACGAAGGGATGCCCGAGGAGATCCTTCACACCCACGCGCGCCTTGCGCGCGAGCGGGTGGTCGCGGCGGCACACGAGGTGGAAGCGGTCGCGGCAGAGCACCTGCGTCACCCATTCGGGGCTGCCGGGGTTCGTCGCGGCGACCGCGAAGTCCGCGGTGCCGGCGCGCACCAGGGCGAGGCACGCGTCGGAGAGCGTGTCGTGCAGCGCGAGGTCGATGCCGGGGTGCTCGCGCCGGAAGGCGGCGAAGAGCGCCGGGATCCATCCGGCGGCGAGCGACGGCAGCGCCGCCACGGTGACGCGGCCGCGCCGGAGCGCGACGCGCTCGCCGAGCCCCGAGGCGATCGCCTCGACGTCGGCGAGCAGGCGCCGCGCGGGCTCCTCGAGCCAGCGGCCCTCGGCCGTGAGCTCCACGTGGCGCGTGGTGCGGTCGAACAGGCGCGCGCCGAGCGCTTCCTCCAGGCCGCGCACGACGGCGCTGAAGGCCGGCTGCGACAGGTGGCAGCGGTGCGCCGCGCGAGTGAAGTTCCCCAGCTCCGCGAGGGCGAGGAAGGCGCGAAGCTGGCGGGCGGAGAGATTGAGTTGCATTGCAGATCAATCCATCGGAAAGAACGATTTCCCCGATGACGAGGCCCACTATAGAGTCGGCCCCATGGCGAAGCAATCCCTCCTCGTGGGCTGTGGCGCAGGCTTCTCGGGCGACCGCGTGGACGCCCCCGGCCCCGTGGTGCGCACGCTGGCCGCGCGCGGCGGGCCCGCCTGCCTCATGCTGGAGACGCTCGCCGAGCGCACGCTCGCCCTCGCGCAGCTCCGCCGCCTCGAGTCCCTCGAGGCCGGTTACGAGCCGCTTCTCGCCCGCCTGCTCGCCCCGGTGCTTGGCACGTGTCTCGAGCGCGGCATCCGCGTGGTCACCAACGCCGGGGCGGCCAATCCGGCCGCCGCCGCGCGCCGGGTGCGGGAGCTGGCCCGCGAGCTGGGCCTGCGCCCGCCGCGCATCGCGGTTGTGTCGGGGGACGACGTGTCGGGTCCGGCGCATGCCCCCTTCCTCGCCGCGGCATTCGGCGGCGAGAGGAGGCCCGTCAGCGCCAACGCCTACCTCGGCGCCGAGGCGATCGCGAAGGCGTGGGACGCGGGCGCCGACGTGATCGTGACCGGGCGCGTGGCCGACCCGTCGCTCGCCGTCGGCCCCGCGATGGCCCATCACGGCTGGAGCGAGACCGACTGGGACCGGCTCGGCCGCGCCACGATGGCCGGGCACCTCCTCGAATGCGGCGCTCAGGTGTCGGGAGGCTATTTCGCCGACCCGGGCTTCAAGGACGTGCCGGGCCTGGCCGAGGTGGGCTTTCCCGTCGCGCGGATCGACGCGCAAGGCGCCTGCGTGGTGGGCAAGGCGGACGCCACCGGGGGCTGCGTCACCGAGGCCACGGTGAAGGAGCAGCTTCTGTACGAGGTTCACGACCCGGCCGCCTATCTCACCCCGGACGTGACGGCGGACATCACCGAAGCGCGCGTCACCGCGGCGGGCCCCGACCTCGTGGCGCTCGAAGGCGTGCGCGGCCACGAGCGACCGCGCAACCTCAAGGTCAGCGCGTTCTTCGAGGGCGGCTGGTTCGCCGAGGGCGAGATCTCCTACGCCGGGCCCGGCGCCGAGGCGCGGGCGCGCCTGGCCGCGGACATCCTCGCGAAACGCCTGCCTCACCTGCGCCTGCGCGCGGACCTGATCGGCGTGACCAGCCTCTTCGGGGACGATGCGGGACGGCTTCTCGCCGCGACGCCCGCTGGCGATGCGCGCGACGTGCGCCTGCGGGTAGCCGCCGCCCACGCAGACCTCGAGGGCGCCCGGAGACTGGGCGAGGAGGTGACGGCGCTCTATACCTGCGGGCCGGCCGGCGGCGGCGGGGTGCGCACGGCAATGCGCCCGCGCCTCACGACCGCCTCCTGCTACCTGCCGCGCGAGGCTGTCCCCGCGCGCTTCGATTGGGCGGACTGATGCCGCGCACCGTGCCCCTTCGCGAGCTCGCCCATGGCCGCACCGGCGACAAGGGCAACCGCTCGAACATCAGCGTCATCGCGCGCCGGCGCGCCGACTGGGAGACGCTGGTTGCCCAGGTCACCGTGGAGGCCGTGGCGCGCTCGCTCGCGCACCGCCGCCCCTCGCGCGTCACCCGCCACTTGCTGCCGGCGCTCGCGGCCATGAACTTCGTCATCGACGACGTGCTCGACGGCGGCGTGAACGACGCGCTCAACCTCGACGCCCACGGCAAGTCGCTCGCCTTCCTCGTCCTCGACCTGCCCATCCGCCTGACCGACACACCCTAGAAAACCGGAGGAAACCATGAAGAGAATCGCCGCCGCATTCGCCCTCGCCGCCGCCTCGCTCGGCGCCGGGGCGCAGGAGTTCCCCTCGAAGTCCGTCACGTTCGTGGTGCCCTTCGCCGCCGGGACCGCCACCGACACCTTCGCCCGGGCCCTGGGCCAGGCGGTCTCGGAGGCCACGAAGCAGACGGTGGTCGTCGACAACAAGCCCGGTGCGAGCGGCATGATCGCCGCGCAGTTCGTGTCGAAGGCGGCCGCCGACGGGTACACGGTGCTGTTCACCACCCACACCACCCATGCCGCCAACTCACATCTCTACCAGCAGCTATCGTACGAACCGGTGAAGGATTTCGCGCCGGTCGCGCTGCTGGGCAAGGGCGGGCAGGTGCTGGTGGTGAGGAACGACATTCCCGCGAAAAGCGTGGGCGAGTTCATCGCGCTGGCGAAGAAGAGCCCGGGCAGGATCAACTTCGCGAGCGGCTCGTCGTCCTCGCGCATCGCGGTCGAGCTGTTCCAGCAGATGGCGGGCGTGGAGCTCCTGCACGTGCCCTACAAGAGCAACACGCTCGCGGTGACGGACATGCTGGGAGGCACCATCGACATGATGATCACCGACACGACCACGGGCCTTCCGCAGGTGCAGGCCGGCAAGCTGCGCGCGCTGGGCTATTCGGACGCGAAGCGCTCGCGCCTCGCGCCCGACGTGCCGACCATCGCCGAGGCCGGCGTGAAGGGCTACGAGATGACCTACTGGTTCGCCGCCTATGCGCCGGCCGGCACGCCCGCGCCGGTGGTAAAGCGCCTGAACGAACTGCTCGTCGCGGCCACGCGCTCCGCCACGGCCCGGGCGTTCTTCGACAAGACCGGCGTGGATCCGGCCACCTCGACGCCCGAGGGGCTCGCGGCCTTCCAGGCGGCGGAGACCCGCAAGTGGGGCGAGATCGTGAAAAAAGCCAACATCCAGCCCGAGTGACGGGCGATCACTTTCCGGGGGGCGGCGCCGGGAACACGATCACCGGCCCCTTCGCGCCCTGCCCCGGCGGCACGTACGCCGGCGCCGGAGCGCCCTTCACCGGCAGCGTTCTCACGTAGCGGTAGACCGAGCGCAGGTCGTCCTCGGTCATCGTGGTGATGGCCCAGAAGGGCATCGGCGGGCGGCTCTTGAATGCCCTGGCGGCCGCGAGCCACTGGGCTTCGGACTTGTCCTTGAAGTAGAGGCGCAGGTTCGAGGGATACGTGGTTCCCCACGCGCCCTGGTAGCCGACGGCATCGCCGAGGAGCCATTCCGATTCGGGCAGCTTGCCGCCGGAGGGCGCGAATCCCGCGGTGTGGCAGTCGTTGCACCCGGCGATTTCCACGAGGTACTTGCCGCGCGCGGCCGAGGGGCCCGCGGGCTTGTCGGCGGCCACGGCGAGGATCGCGAGGCCGCCGAAGGCGAGCGCGAGCCCGGCCGCGGCCGCCCAGCTGGTCTTGATGTTCATGCGTTGTCTTCCCTTGTCATCGACGCGCTCGAATGCGACCGGTCCGCCGGTTCGGATGTGCCGGGGTGACCGATCCGGGGCGCAAGGTAGCCGCCGCGCGTTCCTGCGGCCACGGGGTTGCGACGGAATGCGCAAATCGGGCGACGAATGGCGCGGGATGGGCGCGCTACAGCAGGAGAAGGCCCAGGCCGAAGAGCGCGGCGGTCGAGGCGCGGCCGATGGCGCGCCGTGCCGATGCCGGTCGGTCGGGCGTTCGCGCCGGCAACGACCGCGCGCGCCAGGCCACCAACGCGAGGCTCGCCACGGTGAGCGCGACCAACGCCCGCCACGCCCACGGCCCCGCCGGTCCCCAGGGTGCGGCCACGTGCACGAGGAGCGCCGTCGTGGCGATCTCGAGAGCGCTCCAGAGCGCGTCCGGACGGGCGTCGAGCTTCGCTCGCCAGGCCATCCACGGCAGCGCCAGCGCGACGCCCGCGACGATCGCGAGGAGCCACGCGGGCGGCGCGGCGGGCGGCGCGAGCGGCTGCGAGGGATCCAGCAGGTGCATCCCGATCTCGTCCACGCCTACGGATGAATTGGATAGCACGATCACGCCGACCCGGCTGCCCTCGTGGAACCCGGCGAAGCTGCGAAAGCCGCCCGTGCCGCCGTTGTGCCAGAGGATCCGGCCCGTCGCCGAGGGCTTGACGATCCACGCGAGCCCGACCCCCGAGGTCCCGCCCGCTTTCGCGCGTAGCTCGTGCGTGAGTCGCGCGCCGGCGATGCGCCCGTCGCGATGCGCCCGGAGGTACGCCGCCATCTCCTCCACGTTCGAGCGCAACGCGCCCGCGCCGCCGAGGCCGGGCAGCTTCCAGTAGCCCGTGCGGAAGAGCGAGCCGTCGTGTCCGTGCGCGAGGAGCGGCTCGTCGCCGGGTGCCGTGTCGACTCCCGATCGCGTCATGCCGAGCGGGGCCAGGATGTCGCGTCGCGCCAGGGCCGCGAAAGTCGTGCCTTCGCGCCGCGCGAGGATCTCGCCCAGCAGGCCCATGCCGTAGTTGGAGTAGGCGAAGGCGTGCGGACCGGGCCCCGGCGACTCCGCGCGGGCCGCGTGGTCGAGGAGGTCGTCGGCCGTGTAGTGGCCGTAGGGCCCGTCGCGCGTCGTGACGCGGCCCAGGAGGAACCACGCGTCGATCGGCAGGCGCGGCAGGCCCGCGGTGTGCGTCGCCAGCTGGCCGAGCGTCACGTCCCCGACGCCGGGCCGCTTCCAGTCGCGAAGGTCGGGCGCGGCCTCGCGCACGGTCGTCGCGAGCCGCAGGTCGCCGCGCTCCACGCGCTGCGCGAGAAGCGTCGCCGTGAAAGTCTTGGTGATGGAGCCGATCTCGAAGAGCGTCAGGGCATCGAGTTGCGGACGGGCCGCGTTGCCCGAGCGGCCGGCGGCGACGACCTCGAGCCGGCCGTCCGGATGCACGATGCCCGCGACGGCACCGACCGTGGTTCCCGCGGCGACGCGCGCCTCGAGCGCGGCGCGCGCCCGGCCCGCGAGGTCGTCCTGCGCCTGCACGGAACCGGCGAGGACGACGAGGGGAACGAGGAACCGGAGCCGGGCCATTGATACTGTTTTCCGTAACATTGGGGCAAAAAATCAGCCGGCCGCGGCCAGGAGAATCGCGAGGAGCGGCACGACCCGCTCGCCGGGCACGCCGTAGACGCCGCGCTCGAGCGTGCGCACCCAGCCCGCTTCCTCGAGCGCCTTCAGGTGGTGGTAGAGCTGGCCCGTGGTGCCGAGACCCGCGATGCGTTCGAGGTCCGCCTTGGCCTGCCGGCCCTCGAGCAGCGTCTTCAGGATCGCGAGCCGCACCGGGTGGCCCAGGGCCGCGAGCACCCGGTCGACGCCCTGCCAGTCGCGCGCGAAGAGGTCCTTGCCGCCGGCCTGCCGCTGCCAGAGGTATTGCTCGCCCGTGGGGGTGGTGACGCTCCCGCCGTAGGCCACCTCGCCGCCCTTCGCCCCGGATCGCGCGACGTGGTCGAGCAACCAGTACTTCCGCGGGTCCGTCCCGCGCGCGGCCGCCGGGCGCGAAGCCGCCTCCAGCTTCGCGAGCCGGTCGTCGATCGCCTTCAGGGTGGCCGCGAGATCCGGCGCCGGCTTCTTGGGCATGGGCGGACATTAATACGGAAAAACGTATCCGTCAACGGGCCCCGGGCCTGGGGTAGATTGGGACCATGCCCCGCGAAGACGACCTCAAGCGCGCCCGCGCCCTCCTGGACGGCGCCACCGCCGTCGCCGTGCTCACCGGCGCCGGCATCTCGGCGGAGTCGGGCATCCCCACCTTCCGCGACGCCCTCACCGGCCTGTGGGAGAAATTCCGGCCCGAGGATCTCGCCACGCCCGAGGCGTTCCTGGCCGATCCGAAGCTCGTCTGGGACTGGTACGCGTGGCGGCGCGAGCAGGTCGCGCGGGCGTTGCCCAATGCCGGCCACCACGCCCTCGTGGCGATCGAGGACGCCTGCCGCGACCGGGGCGTCGACTTCACGCTCGTCACGCAGAACGTCGACGGCCTGCACGAGCTCGCGGGCACCCGCCGCCTGGTGGAGCTGCACGGCAACATCCGCCGCGTGAAGTGCTTCGACCATGGCCATGCGGTGAAAATCTGGCCGGAAGCGGACGGCGTGCCGGCATGCCCGCACTGCGGCTCGCTCCTGCGGCCCGACGTGGTGTGGTTCGGCGAATCGCTGCCGGGCGTGGCGCTCACGCAGGCCATCGCGGCATCGCAGTCGTGCGAGGTCTTCCTGTGCGTGGGGACCTCGACGGTGGTGGAGCCGGCGGCATCGCTCCCCTTCATGGCCTTGCGGGAAGGCGCGAAGGTGATCGAGGTGAACCCGACGCGCACGCCCCTCACGGGCCGCGCCACGATCGCGATCGCCGGCTCGGCCGCCGAGGTGCTGCCCGACCTGCTGCTCTAGTGGACGAAGGTGACGGGCATCGTCGCCAGGTGCAGCACTTTCGTGCCCACCGAGCCCATCAGCAGCCCCTTCATGCCGCTCTGGCCGCGCGTGCCCATGACGATGTGGCTGCATTGGCGGTCCGCGGCCACTTGCGCGATCACCTCGGCGGCATCGCCGAATTCCACCACCGTGGCGTAGGAGAGGCCCGCCTCCGACAGCGGGCGGCCGGCTTCCTTGAGCGCGAGCTTCGCGCGGTCGTTCAGGTGCGCGAGGGCGGCGTCGTGGCCCAGGCCGTGGGTCTGCCAGTCCTCGATCAGGGGCTGCACGTTGAGGAGCACGACCGAGGCCTTGAAGGCCTTCGCGACGTCGGCGCAGAACTGGGCGGCGCGCAGGGCCGAGGGCGAGCCGTCGATGGGCAGCAGGATGATCGGGGTGGACATGGTCGGGTGCGAAGGGGATGGAGCCGTCATGGTATCGCCCCTTGCCTCCTAGCGTTGGCGAACGTAGTCGCCCGGCGCCTCGCCGAGGACCTCGTAGCCCGGGGCGCCCGTCTTCGGCGGCGGCACCTTGCGCGTGGAATGGTCGGCCACCCATTTCTGCCAGGCCGTCCACCACGAGCCGGGGTGTTCCTTCGCCTGCTTCTCGAAGGCGTCCGGGTCGAGGTAGTCCCCGCCCTTGGCGCGCGTCGCGAGCTTGTAGCGTCGCTTCGATTCCGGCGAAGGCGGGTTCACCACGCCCACGTTGTGGCCGCCGGTGGTGAGGGCGAAGGTGATCTCGGCGTGGGTGAGCAGGTTGAGCTTGTACACCGACTTCCACGGCGCCACGTGGTCCGTGACCGTGCCCACGCAGAAGATCGGGATGTCGATGTCCTGGATGGCGATGGGCCGGCCCCACACGTTGAAGCGGCCGGTGGCGAGCTCATTGTTGAGAAACAGGCTGTGCAGGTAGTCGGTGTGCATGCGGTAGGGCATGCGCGTGCCGTCCGCGTTCCACGCCATCAGGTCGTTGAGCTGTGAGGGCTCGCCCTTCAGGTAGTGCTGCACCATGCGCGACCACACCAGGTCGACGCTGCGCAGGAGCTGGAACGCGCCCGACATCTGCGCGGAATCGAGGTAGCCCTTCTCCCACATCTGGTCCTCGAGGAACGTGAGCTGGCTGTCGTCGATGTAGAGCGCGAGTTCGCCGGGTTCCGAGAAATCCGTCTGCGCCGCCAGGAGCGTCATCGTCGCCAGGCGCCGGTCGCCCTCGCGCGCCATGAGGGCCGTGGCGATCGCGAGCAGCGTGCCGCCCAGGCAATAGCCCATCGCGTGGATCTTGCGTTTCGGAACGATGGCCGAGACCGCGTCCACCGCCGCCATCACGCCCTGGCGCAGGTAGTCGTCCATGGAGAGGTCGCGGTCCCCGGGCCCCGGGTTCTTCCACGAGATCGTGAAGACGGTGTGCCCCTGGTCCACGAGATACTTGACGAGCGACTTCTGCGGCGAGAGGTCGAGGATGTAGTACTTCATGATCCACGCCGGCACCATCAGGATGGGCTCGGCGTGCACGCGCGCCGTCGTGGGCGTGTACTGGATCAGCTCGATGAGGTCGTTGCGGAGCACCACCTTGCCCGGCGTGGTCGCCAGGTTCCGGCCCACCTCGAAATCCTCCGAGCCCGCGGGCGGCGCGCCGGAGAGGGTGCGCTCCAGGTCCTCGCGCAGGGCGGCGGCGCCGGCCAGGAGGTTCATGCCGCCGCTGTCCTTCACCGCGCGCAGCACCTCGGGGTTGGTCGGGATGAAGTTGGAGGGCGCGAAGAGGTCCATCCACTGGCGCGTGGTGTAGTCGAGCACCTTCTCGTGGTGCTTGGTGACGCCGCGCACGCCGCGCGAGGCGATCGACATCCATTGCTGCCCCAGGAGGAAGCCCTGCGACATCACGTTGAACGGCCACTGCTGCCAGGCCGGGTCGCGGAAGCGCGGGTCCTGGGGCAGCGGCTCGATGCAGCGCTCGCACGTCTCGTCCTGCGCGTGCGTGAGGAAGTGGCCGAAGCGCTCCCATTGCCGGACGCCCATCTCGACGAGCTCGGCCTGCTTGCTGGGCGACAGGGACAGGTGCACCGCCCAGTCGGACCACGCGGCCGCGAGCGAGGCCGGGGACAGCCCGCCGGTCAGCTTGCCCAGCTGGGCGTGCAGCATCCGGTCCGCGTTGCCGGATACGAAGTTGGGAAGCAGCGACTGCGGTTCCGCGTATTGCGCGTGCGGATGCGCGGCGGGAGCGGCTTGCGGGGGATGCGTGCTCATGGGCGCCATCCTTCTGATTCTCGTGGGACGTCAACGGTTTACCCTACCCCGGCCTCGCGGGGCCCGGTTGACCTTCCTCAACGCGGCGGCGGGCGGGTTTATGATTCCCCGATGCCTTCGCACGCCCCCGCCGACCTCACGCAGCGCTTCCTCCTCGAAAACCTCGACATCCGCGGCCAGGTGGTCCGGCTGGGCCCCCTCTGGCGGGCGATTCTCGGCCGGCGCGATTACCCGGCCGCCGTCCGGCCGCTCCTGGCCGAGTTCGCCGCCGTGGGCGTGCTCATCGGCTCCGGCCTCAAGCATCCCGGCCGGGCCGTCCTGCAGGTGATGGGCCACGGACCGGTGCAGATGGCCGTGGCGGATTGCTCCCGCGAGCTGGCCTTGCGCGCCATGGTGCGGCTGGGCGAGTCCTACGATCCGGTCGAGCACGCGGCGCTCCAGCAGCTTTTCGCGGACGGGCGCCTCGCCCTCACGCTGGAGAACGCCAGCACCGCCCGGCAGTACCAGTCCATCGTGCCGCTCGAGGGCGCGACCCTCGCCGAATGCTTCGAGCGCTACTTCGACGCGAGCGAGCAGGTGCCCACGCACCTGTGGGTGCACGCCACGGACCACGAGGTGGGCGCCCTCATCCTGCAGAAGCTCCCCAGGGCCGACGAGCGCGACCCGAACGGCTGGGCGCGCATCCAGCACCTGGCCGCCACGGCGGAGCCCTCGCTGCTGGGCCTCATGGAAACCGGGCCCCTGCTCGCGCACTGCTTCCCGGAGGACGACGTGCGCCTCTACGAGCCGCAGGCCGTCACGGACGGCTGCGGCCGCAGCGAGGAGAAGGTGGTCTCGATGCTGAAGGGGCTGGGGCGCGCCGAGGTGGAGGCGACGCTCGCCGAGCACGGCGTGGTGGCCGTGCGCGACGAGATCTGCAACCAGGACTACCGCTTCACCGCGCCGGACATCGCGCGGATCTTCGAGGCCTAGGGCGCGTCAGGTCACCCGGCGTGGGACCCCTTCGGAGGCCGCCGGCTAGAAGAGCTTGCGGATCAGGCTCGATTCGGAGGAGCAGAGCAGGAGCGTCTCCGCTTTCGGATGCTGCGCCGTCTTCGCCGCCCCGACCGAGCGCTCGGAGCGCTGGCAATCCGCCGCTTTCGCGGCCTCGTCGCCCTCGCCCTTGGCGGATATCGCCATGGCCATGGCCGCGAGGAGGCAGCCGGTCACCAATCCCAGGCTGACGAGTCCGATCCGGCGCGAAGCGCGGGCTTCGACGGCATCGAGGGTTTCGGCGTGACGGTCTTTCATGGTCTTTCCCGACTCGGCGTGCGCGGGAGACGTCCTCCCATGGCTAGCGAGACTACGCAGGCGCCGCGCGTGCCGCGCCGGAGCATTGCGGCCGGCCGGCCTCGAAAAATCCGCAAATCCCGTGCGCCGTAACCCGCAAGCGGAGCATTCCGCAGCCGCCCCCGCCCTTCCCGTCTAGAATCGTCCGGTGGACATCTCGACCCCGCACAGCGCCCTCGTCGAGCGCGCCTGGCAGGCCCAGTACGCCGCCCCGCGCGACTCGCACGCCTGGGCCCTCGAAGCCCTCGCCGCCGCGGAGGCCGCGGGCGATGCCGCCGTGCGCGCATGGGCCCACCTCACCATCGGCTACTTCGAGCTTCGCTACGTGGGCGCCGACGAGGCGCGGCGCTCGCTGGAGGTCGCGCAGGCCGGGTTCCTGGCGCTGGCGGATCCGCGCGGCACCATCCTGTCGCGAAACGGACTCGCCCGCGCCCGCATGATGGACGGCGACTGCACGGGCGCGCTCGCGATGTTCCGCGCCAACCTGGAGGAGGACGACGGCAGCCTCTCCACGCTGGACCGCTTCTACACGCTCAACGGCATGGCCGGTTGCCTCGCGGCCCTGGGCGATTCCGCGCAATCGCTGGGCTACATGTTCGAGGCGCTCGGGCAGCTGCGCACGATCAACGCACGGCCCCAGATGGCGACGCTCCTGTCGAACCTCGGCGCGGAGCTGGTGGCGGTGGGCGACTACGCGGAGGCCGAATCCCTGCTGGCGGAGGCCGTCACGCTGTGCGGAGAGCTGCAGCATCCGCGCCTGCTCGTGGGCGTCATGGCCAACCGCGCCGACTGCCTCGCGCACATGGGCCGCGTCGAGGAGGCCCTTCCGCTCGCGCGCCGCATCATGCAGGACGCCGAATCGCCCCACCTGTCCTCGCCCGAAGGCAACGTCTACACGACGGCCGCCTACGTATTCCTGCGCAACGATTGCTTCGCGGAAGCGGAGACCGCCCTCGGCCTCGCCGAACGCGAGGCCGCGAGGCACGGCGGGCCGTGTGCCGTCTGGGCCGATTACCTTCGCGCGCTCGACCTCGAGAAACGCGGCCTCGAGGGGGACGCCATCGATCGCCTCGGCAAGGCGCGCGCCGGTTTCGAGGACCGCACGCCGCTCATGCTCCAGGGGCTGGTGCTCGAGTTCCTCGCGCACCTGCACGCCCGCACCGGCCGTTTCGCCGACGCCTACGCGCTGCACAAGGCCTTCCACGAGGTGTACGAGGCGCGGCTGGGCCTGGGCACGCGGGCGCGCTACTACGCGGTGCAGATCCGCTACGAGCTGAACCGCCTGCGCGACGAGCGCGACCGCGCGCGCGAGGAGGCGCTGCGCGACCCGCTCACCGGCCTCTACAACCGGCGCTATCTCGACACGGTGCTCGGCAACCTCGTCTCGCTCTTCTCGCGCACCGGCCAGCCGCTCGCCGTCGCCATGGCGGACCTGGACGACTTCAAGCGCGTGAACGACGCGTGCGGCCACCCCTTCGGCGACGAGGTGCTCAAGACCGTGGCGCGGATCTTCGCCGAGGGAACGCGCGCCGGCGACGTCGTCTGCCGCTACGGCGGCGAGGAGTTCTGCCTGGTCTTTCCCAACTCCACGCCGGACGACGCCGTGAAGCGCATGGAAAGCTTCCTCGAGCGGCTGCGCGCGACGACGGTGCGGCTGGGCGACACGGAGCGCGCCGGCATCACCTTCTCGGCCGGCGTCGTGGGGTTCCCCGACCAGGGCGGGACGCCCGAGGATCTCATCGGCGCCGCGGACCGGTGGCTCTACGAGGCGAAGCGCACGGGCCGGGCGCGGGTCGGGAAGTAGGCGTGCCGCTAGCGCCGCCGCGCGACGAGCCCCACCAGGGCCGACCATCCGCGGTGCCCCTTGCCCTCCGCCAGCTCGGCCTCGTACTCGCGCAGCGTCACGATCTCCAGGTCCGAGAAGGCCTCCCGCAGCAGCTCCGGCGTGTACAGGTGCGAGACGAAAGGCGGCCCGCCCGTGCCGTACTCGAGCTGCTTCGGCGCATAGCCCTGCAGCACGAGCACGCCGCCGGGCTTGAGGCAGCGCGTCATGTTCGCGAAGAGCCGCTCGCGCATCGGCGGGTCGGCGAACTGCACGAAGATGGCCGCGACGCCGTCGTAGTGCCCGGCCTTCCAGTCGAAGCCGTCGCAGTCCGCGACGGCGAAGTCCACGGCCACGCCCTCCTTCGCCGCGAACCGCCGCGCCTTATCCACGCCCACCGGCGCGATGTCGAAGGCATCCACGGCGAGAGCGCGCTTCGCGAGCCACACGCTGTTGCGCCCCTCGCCGTCGGCCACGCAGAGCACGCGCTGGCCCGGGGACCAGAGCCCGGCGTGCTCCGCGAGCCAGGCGTTGGGCTCGGTGCCGAAGTGAAAGCCGTCCCCCTCGAAGCGCTTGTTCCAGCTTTGCGCGGCGTCGGCGAAGGGGGGCGGCGGGGTCGATGACATGGAAGGCCTGCGAGGGAGGGTCCGGACGGCCATCCTAACGCGGGCCGCGCGTCAGTGCGGCAGGGGCTTGTCCGGATCCGGCCACGCTTCCATCACCAGGGCCACCAGCTCCGGGTACTCCTTGTCGATGCCGTCGCTCCACACCCCGCGCGCGGCCTGCGCGTGGAAGGAGGAGGACGCGTTGCGGCCGTAAACCAGGAACCCTTCCCAGGTCGCGAGCCTCGATCGATAGGTGAGGCCGTGCGGCAGCTCCGCGATCGGGCTCAGTGCCTCGTAGCGCCGGCGGAGCGTGCTGCCGGGCATCGAGGGCCGCAGGCTGCGGATGGGGTTCAGGTACTCGCTGCGCGCGTAGAGCGCGCGCAGGGTGCTGCGCATCTCCGGCGTCACCCGTTCGAGCGCGGCGCGGGCGATGTCGTCCGGGATGCCGAAGCGCGCCTCGGCGATGGGGCCGGCGATGGCCGCGAGCGTGTCCGAGTCGCCGCCGAGCGAGACGGCGTTGCGGATGGCGTCCTCGAAATCGCGGGCCTCGAGCGCGCACACGATCGCCTCGGGTACCGTCTGTTCGCTGCGCTCGCTGTACCGGTAACCCGGCCGGATCATGTCGACGCTGCGGTCGAGGTCGTAGCCGTAGTGCATCTCGATCTCGCTGCGGATCGCGCCTGCTCCCGCGTTGCAGCGGGCGAGGAAGATGGCGTGCGCCGTCGCGACCGCGCCCATGATGCCCTCGGGGTGGCAGTGGGTGGCCGCCGAGATGCGGCGGGCGTTGTCGAGCGCCTCGTCCAGCGTGCTGGCGAGCAGGGCGGCCGGGCTCACGCGCATGGCCGCGCCGTTGCAGCCGCTGTAGTACGGGTTCAGGTGGCCCGCGTCGAGCCAGTCGCTGAACGCGCCGCCGTAGCGCCGGCCCGGGTAGCGCCGGGACCAGTGGTAGAGGGCCTGTTGCGGCGGGTGGCCGTTCACGAGCGCGTCCGCCACGGCCGCGGTGTGCACGGTGTCGTCCGTGAAATCCGCCTCGTCGTCGAAGAACGGGAAGTCCTTCGATCGGTGATTGTCGATCTCGTAGATCGATCCGACGATGTCGCCGACGACGGCGCCGAGCATGGTTCTCTCCCTGGATGTGCCCGCGGGTGTGCGGGGAATGCATCCAAGATAAGTGCTCGCTGATATTTGCGGAACTGAAGGTTTTGTATCTACGATATTAGCGGTACGAATTTTGCCCCCGCAACCCGCGGACGGGGTGGCCGTACTCGGTGCGCGCATAGAGGGTGTGGATGAGCGCGCGCATCTCGTCCGTCAGCCGCGCGAGCGCCTCGTGGGCGATCTCGTCCGGGATGCCGTAGCGCGCCTCCGCGATGGGCCCGGCGATGGCGGCCACCGTGTCGGAGTCGCCCCCGATGGAGATGGCGTTGCGGATGGCGTCCTCGAAATCGCGCGCTTCCAGCGCGCACACGATCGCTTGGGGCACCGTCTCCTGGCACGTCTCGTTGAAGCGGTACGCCGGGCGGATCGAATCGACGGTGCGGTCGAGGTCGTAGCCGTAGCGCTGCTCGACGACGCGGCGGATCTCGCGCGGCCCCGCGCCGAATCGTGCGAGGAAGATGGCGTGCGCGGTGGCGAGGGCGCCCTTGATGCCTTCCGGATGGTCGTGCGTCACCACGGTCACGCGCCGCGCGGAGTCGAGCGCTTCGTCCAGCGTGTTGGCGAGCAGCGCCGCGGGGCTCACGCGCATGGCCGCGCCGTTGCCGAAGCTGTTGTAGGGCTCGAGGTGAGGCGTCTCGAGCCAGCGGGCGAAGCCGCCGCCGTAGCCGCGCCCCGGATGGCGCACGGCCCACCCGTGAATGGCATCCCGCGGCGGCTTGCCGTGCAGGAGCGCATCGGCCACGGCGAGGGTGAGCACGGAGTCGTCGGTGAAGTCCGCGCCCTCGCCGAAGAAGGGGAAATCCTTCGAGCGGTGGTTGTCGAACTCGTGGATCGAACCGACGATGTCGCCGACGATCGCGCCGAGCATGGGCTAGCCCCCCTCCTGCGTCACGTAGAGGGGGCGGGAGGGGTCATCGCGATAGCCCGTGAAAGCCTTGAGCGTGACCTGCGCCGCGAGGGAGATGCGCTCGCCGCCCGTGATGCCGCTGGGCGTGTCGAGGAGTGCGAGCAGCTCCAGGCTTTCGTTCTCGTCCGTGTAGGCGCCCTTGCCCGTGCGCCGGGCGTTCTCCTGCACGATGCCCGCGACGCCGAATTCGACGTCCCCCACGCGCCAGTTGCGCCCGCTCGCCTCGGTCATGCGCTGCGCCTGCTCGGTCGCCTTGCGCAGCAGGTCGAGCCGAAGCCCCTCGACCGCCGCATCCACGCGGCCCGAGGAAAGGGCGTAGCTCACCTCCGGGTTGTTGAGAGCGATCCCGTCGGCGCTCGCCTTGCGCGCGCGTTCCGGGAGGTTCCAGTTCTCTGCGGCCGCCACCCGCGCGCCGGCGCGCAGCGTCACCCGCTCGTAGCCCGCGGCATCGGGGTGGCGCTCGATGCGCGTGAAGGTCCAGTCCGTCTTCACCAGGCGTGCGAGGGCTTCTCGGATGTGCGTCTCGAGCGTGGCCGAATCGTGGTCGCCCGGTTTCACGAGGGCCGTGATGCCCACGACGAGGCGGATGTCGTCCTGCGGCAGCGCCCGGGCCGCCTGCAGGCGGAAGCGCAGCGTGTCGATGAGGTGAGGCTGGTCGATGACGATTTCCATGGCGATTCCTTTCAGGGCTTGCCGATCTTTGCGACGAGCGAGGGAATTTGCAGGAGCCTTTCCAGGTACGCCGAGGGCTCGCGCTGGTCCCGCGCCACCCAGGAGAGCGCCTGTGCCGCATCCCACTCGGTGTGCGCCTCGTGGGGACTTCCGGGGACAGGGACGTTCGCGGTCATGCTCTTCTCGCTGGGCCTGCCGGCTTCGAACCGGTTCTCGAACTCCGCGTCGTGGCCCGTGCGCGCGATGTGCAGGAAGCGCCCGGCATCGCGGGCGCCCCACGCATCGCGCCGCGGCCCATCCGCGAACGGCACGAGCGATTCCTGGCGGATGCGGCGTTGCAGCCAGTGGCGCATCGCGGCCCGGTCCGAGCGGGCGAGCGTGAGGCCGTTCGCGATTTCCTCGCGCAGGTCCGGCATGACGGGCGACTTGCGGTGCAACACGCGCCCGGCCTGCTGCGAGAAGCCGACCACGAGCCCGTTGGTGCACACGAGCCGGTACCAGCTGAAGACGACGCGCAGCGACGAGCTGGCATCCACCGAGTTGAGGCACCGCAGCTGCAGCATGAGCGGGTGGCCGTCGCCGGGATCGACCATCCAGCGCGAGCCGAGCTGCACTTCGAGCGCGAGCCGGGCGCCGTAGCGTTCGAGCGTGGCGTGCGTGTCGAGGGCGGCGACGTCGAAGCCGATGTCGGCGAGCACGTCCGCGATGCGCCCCATCGCCTCGCGGTGGCCGATGAGCCGGTAGCCCTTGCCCACCACCGACACCGGGCGGCGCACCCAGCCATCCGCCTGCCGCGTGCTGATGAGGTCGAACAGCTCGTTGGCGTGCCAGGGCCCCTCGGATTCCGGCGGCATCGCGAAGGGGCCGCGCTCGAAATCCGGCAGCGCGGCGGCCACTTCGTCCAGGCGACCGCGAAGCCAGCGGGTGGGTGGCTCGCGCAGTCCGACCGGCGTCCAGTCGGCCGACTCGGGCGGGCGGAGGAAGGGGGAGATGGCGAGGTCCATGGCGGGCTCCGGGTGAGGCCCTGGGCGGGCGGGAGCTTCCAGTATTCGGGGGGTGGGGCTCAGGGGATGAGCTACCCCGGCCGGTTCAGGCGCGATACCGCTCCGCCGTCTCCCGCGCCCGCTTCGCCACCTTGGCCGCCAGCTCCGGCGGCTCGACCACGCGGCAATCCGGCCCGAACTTCAGGATGTCCATCACCAGCTCGGTGTCGTCGCTGTAGGGCACCTCGAGGATGTACGAGCCGTCGCTTTCGTGCCGCGCGCGCTGCTGCGAATGCCACTTCTCGTAGCCCACCCACCGCGCGGCCGTCTTCGTGAAGTGCAGTTTCGCCCACGCCGTCGGCTTGCCCGCGAAGATGCCGTAGCTGGAGGCGAGGAAGGCATCGAGATCCTTCTCGGCCACCGTCTTCGCCGCGTCGGGCAGCGACTTCGCCTCGCGGATGCCGTCGAGCGCGAAGCTGCGGATGTCGTTCCGCAGGTGGCACCACCCGTCCAGGGTACCAGTTGCCGCGATAGAAGACGAGCCGCTGCGGCGAGACCACGCGCTCGGTCGTCTCGTCCTTGCTGCGGCTCCAGAAGGTGATGGCCAGGCGAACCCGCTTGAGGGGTGGCGGTGGCGGCCTGCTCGAAGAATTCCGGCTTCATGCCGCGGGCGGCCATGCGGACGATGCGGATGCGCCGGGCGACCTCCTTCGCCGAGGCATCGCCTTCCTCGAGGATGGCGTTCAGGCGAAGGCGCAGCGGCTCCACGTGGCGGGCGAGCAGGCCCGGGTCGAGGCTGCCCAGGAGCTCCTGCATCGTGAGGAGCGCGTGCACCTCCGACGCGTTGAACCACAGCCCCGGCAGCTCGAAGCGCGGGCCGGCCTGGGGCTTGAGCGAGAAGCGGTAACCGTTGTTGAACGCGTCGTACTCGATGGGCGCGTTGTAGCGGTCGCGCAGCTTCTCGAGATCGCGCTTGAAGGTGGCTGGGGAGACCTCGAGTTCGCGCAGGAAGTCCGCCTTCGGGACGACGGTGCGCTCGTGCAGCAGTTCGCGGATCTTGTGGAAGCGCTCGAGCTGGCTCATGCGGCAAGTCTCCGGCAGGGGTGGCTCAGGGGTTGAGCCACCCCCGGATGCTAGCGGGGTCTGCCGGGGGTGTCATGCGCGCGCCCGGGCCGCCGGATCCGGGACGAGCAAGAAAATCTATGCCATGGGCTCACAACTACTCGCTTGTGATTGTGCGTGGCGGTGCCGATAGTGCTTACATCGAAGCCGGCCCCGCCGGCCACCCAGACAGACACCGGAACCGCCATGAAACGCACCGAATACGCCGCCATCCAACCCGCCATCGACCGCCACGGCCTCAACCGCAGCATCGAGATCGCCGAAGCCCTGGCGGACCTGATCTTCGCCCTCTTCCGCGGCACGCAACGCCTTGCCGACAAGGCCGGCGGCAAGATGGAAGAGATCGCGCCTTACCTGCCGCGCTCGCAGGCCTAGGGTCGTCCCGGCGCCCTACCGGCGCCGCGCCTCGAGCAGCCGTTCGATTCCCCGCCCGAATTCCGCCGCCCGCCATAGGCCGGGTGGCGCACGGCCGCGAGCGCTTGCACGCCCAGTTCCTCCAGCTTGCCGCGCGCCTTCTCGCCCACGGTGACGACAGGCACGCCGGGAAAGAGCGCGAGGAAGCGTTGCAGCACCGGTGAGCCGGCTTCCAGCTCCAGCCGCGTGGGCGTGCGGTTGGTGAGCGCGCCGTCGTCGAACGGGTGCCACGCGAAGGTGTTCCAGTTGACCCACTCGCGCCCGCGCAATCCCGATGCGAGCAGCGTGCGCCACACGACGGTAGCGGTGGGTTCGTTGAAGCCCGCGGGCTTCACGGATTCGCGGCTCGTCCGGCGCTTTTCGCCCGCGAAGTACACGTCATCCATGGGGCCCGCGGCGAGGAGCTGGCGTTCGCTCGTCATCGCGAGGCCGGTGAACTTGCAGCCCTGGTAGCCCGCGGCTTCGGCCACCAGCAACAGCTTCGCGTGGCCCACGCGTTCGGCGAGGTAGCGGCGAAGCTGCTCGCGGCGGATGACTGGGGATTCGTTGCCGATGTCGTTCACCGGGTCCAGGTCGCGCCAGGGGTTGAAGACGCGGGGGGCGTGGAAAGCGGCGAGGTCGTCGAGGAAGCGGTCGATGGATTTCATGGGCAGGCGATCACCGCCAGATCTCGATCGAACGCGACCGCCGAAGCGCCTTGTCCCACGTGGCGAGCGGCAGGCGCTTGCAGCGGGAGGTGGCGGCGATGAGGCGGTCGGCGGGGTCGCCGTGGAAACTGGCGGGAAGTTCGCCCAGCGCGATTGCCACCTCGACATCGAGCGGAACGAGCTTCACCAAGGCGGGATCGGTCGCCTCCACGATCCACTGCGCGAACGGCTGTGCCAGCTCGACCCGGCCGCGCGAAACTGCCATCTGCGCCTCCCAGAGACTGATGGCGGACAGGTACACCTCCGATCGCGACGCCAACTCGTCGAGGCGGTCCCGGATTTGGCGCGGGAGCTGGTCGCCGGGCACAAGCCACCAGAGCCAGGCGTGGGTGTCGAGCAGGACGCTCATCGCAAGGCGTCGAAGTCTTCGTCGCGAAGAACGGATTCGCCAGGCTCCAGGTGCACCTTGCCGCCGAGGGCACGCAACCTCTCCCACGGCTTCAGGGCATCGCCGGTCACCAAGAGCGCGGGCGCGACGAGCCGCGCCACGGTCTTGCCGCGGCGCGTGATGGTGATGGGACGGCCGGTCTTCTCGAGATCGCGGATGAGCTCGAGGCAGCGGTGCTTGAATTCGGTGACGGAAATGTCCATTTCAGGATTATAAATGGCCATTTCGGATCGGTGCAGGGGACGCATCCCCCTTCAACGCGCAGGCCTCGGGAACGGACGACAGAATCGGGCGACCGAAGCGAGCCGGTGAAGCTCAAGGGATGAGCCACGGGCGTGACATGATTCCCCCATGACCCGAATCCTCGCCTGGAATCTCAATCACCGTTCGCGCCCGAAGCGCATCCCCGCGGGTGTCTTCGACGCGATCCGCCAGCTGCACCCGGACATCCTCGTGCTGAACGAATACGTGGAAGGCGCCGACCACCGGCGGCTGCGGGATGACCTTCGGAGCATGGGCCTGGGCTGCATCCAGGTCTCGGAGCGAAGGCCGGGCCACAACCAGGTGCTGATGGCGTCGAAGTTCGACTTCATCATGGGCACGGTGCTGCCGCCGTCGAACAACTGCGACAGCCATGGACGCACGAATTTACTCGCGGCCTCATTCCACGCGCCGGACTTCACGCTTATCGGCATGCGGGCGCCGGCGTACGAATCCGCCAAGCAGGTTCGCGCCTACTGGGGCGAACTGTCGCAGACCTTGAAGGCGATCGCGTCGCGAAAGGTCGTCGTGATCGGCGACATGAACGGCGACCCGGAGAATGCGAAGTCGATCGGTGGCCAGCACCTGGTTGCCCTGATCGAGGCGGGATGGAAGATCCCGCGGGCAACCGGGGAATGGAGCTACAAGGCTGATAGCGGGGCGTATACGTCGAGAATCGATCACGTCGTGGCGAGCCCGGGCATCCGTGCGGCGAGCGCTTCGTACATCACGGCATTGCCGGGCATCGTCGTGGCGGGGTCACGGGCGGAGGCGGCGCTATCCGATCATGCGATTTGCGTGGGGGAGGTCGAACTTCGCGATTGAGGCCTGTCCGCCGTGACGATCCTGCCCTACACGGCGGAGGATGCCCGTGCTTCCGCCTCGGTACGGGCGGCACTCGAGAAAAAGGGAAAACCCATCGGTGCCTACGACGTCCTCATCGCCGGCGCCGCGCTGGCACGGGGTTTCACGCTGGTCACCGCGAACCGCCGCGAGTTCGAGCGGGTATCCGGCCTGCAGGTCGAAACCTGGCGATCGGGGCGCTGAAAGCCTCGGGCCCGCGGGCTAGGCTTCTTCGACCAACCCCCAATCCTTCGGCAGTTCCGCCAGCCGCGATCCGTACGGGTGGATCTCCGGGCAGGCCGCCAGCCACATTTCCAGCTGCTCGGCCAGGTCGTCGAACGCCTCGGGGGAAAGGTCCTTCAGGAAAGACTCGGGGACATACTCGGTATGACGGTTCCTCATGAGAACGCTCCGTATCGGTTCTTGCCCGCTCTTGGCGCGCGTGAACTCTGGTGAGATGGCTGCATCCTTATTTTCGGCGCATTGCGCGCGAACCGCATGGGTCCAAGGCCCCAGGCGAACGCGAGCGGCAGGGCAAATGCCTGATAATGATCAAATGAACGCCCAAGACCTCGACCGACTCGAAAAGCTCCTCTCGGCCCCGCACCTGGAGGATTCCCTCACCCTCGACGCCCTCCAGGGTTTCTTCTGCGCCGTGGCCTCCGCCCCCGCGGAAATCCCGAAGGAGAAGTGGCTCGCCTCGGCCATGGGCGAATCGAAATTCGCCAACGAGGAAGAAGCGAAGGAGATCACGGAACTCCTCGAGGCCTTCGCCGCCGACACGCAGGCTTCCCTCGCCGAGGGCATCGGCCTCGATCTCATCTTCTATCCCGTGGAGGAAGGCGAAGAGGAACTCGCCATCTGGTGCGACGGCTACCTGCTCGGCGTCGCGCTCGCGGATCCGGATTGGTACAGCGCCGGCGACGACGAGGAACTCGTCGAGGAATACCTCTTCCCCGCCATGGCCCTTTCCGGCGCGCTCAAGCAGCACGCCGAGGACGAAGGCGAGGAATGGCACACGCCGGAAGAGGAAGAAGACCTCATGAAGGAAGCCCGCGAAAACCTCTACGACTGCGTGTACGAGGCCTGGCAGTGGGGCTTCGGCCTGCGCGTGAACCGCGAACCCGTGAAACGCGAGGAAGCCAAGGTCGGCCGCAACGACCCGTGCCCCTGCGGCAGCGGCAAGAAGTACAAGGCCTGCCACGGCGCGGGTTGACCCCGTGCATTGACACCCGCTCCGCCGGCCGTTCCACGATACGGAACAGCCATTCCAGCAGGTGGATAGCCGGTGGAGAAAACCCTCGCCAAGGGGCTCACGCTTCTCGAGACGCTCGCGCGCCTCGGCCACCCCGTGGGCGTCACGGAGGCCGCCAAGGCCGTGGGCCTGCAGAAGAGCAACGCGCACCGCCTGCTGCGTTCGCTCTCGGAGCTGGGCTACGTCCGCCAGATCGCCGACACCGGTCGCTACGAGCTCACGCTGAAGCTCTGGGAGATGGGCTCGCGCGTCATCGCGCGCCTGGACATCGCCACCGAGGCGACGCCCACCATGCGAAAGCTCGCGGCGCTCACGCGGGAAACGGTGCACCTGTCGCTTCTCGAGGGCGACGACGTCGTGTACGTCCACAAGATCGACAGCCCCCACCCCGTGCGCGCGTACTCGGCCATCGGCGGGCGCGCGCCCGCGCACTGCGTCGCCACGGGCAAGGCCCTGCTCGCCTTCCAGCCGCCGGATGCGGTGGATGTCTCGAAGGTCCGCAAGCCGTTCACGGATGCGACGATCACCGATCCGCTCGACCTTCGCCGCGAACTCGAACGCATCCGCAAGCAGGGCCACGCGGTGAACAAGGGCGAATGGCGCGAGGGCGTCTTCGGCGTCGCCGCGCCCATCCTCGATGCGAGCGGCCGCGCGGTGGCGGCCATCGGCCTCTCGGGCCCGCAGGATCGCTTCCGCCCCAAGGCGATGAAGGCCTGGACCCCCCTCGTGATGGCCGCGGCGAGGGATCTTTCGAGGGCCTAGGCCCCGTTTCGGCCCGGAAGCGACGCAAAACGCCACCCCGGGGCGCGGAATTGGTGCAATGCAGCACCAATCCGGTTCAATTCAACGATTTACGTCTGAAGAGTTGTGCATTTTCTACATTGCACTGCAACAAAACCCTTGTAGCATGGTCGTACGGTTCCGGACCACCCGTCCGAAGCCGTCGAAACGCCAGCCCACAAGGAGCAACACCATGCAAAGCAACGAAGCCCTTCACGAACTGGCCCGCCGCGCCCGCGTCGAACGCAGCCTCTACATCGCCGAAGCCCTCTCCGACGTGCTCTCGGACATCATCAAGTTCGTCGCCCGCCAGTTCGAAGGCCCCGATGCCGGTCGCCTGTCGAAAGCCAAGCCGATCCGCCGCCTTCCGGCGCACCAGCGGTAATCCCCCGGGGCCCTTCGCCCCTGCAGGTCTCGCCCGCACACGACCGGGCCCGCTCGCCCGGACGCCCTTCCGCGCGTGCGCATTATTCCCTTTGCGCTCGCCATGGCCGATGGGATACTCCTTCCCTCGCTCGCCCTGAGGGGGGGTCGATGTTTCCCGAGCGCTTCCTCGCCTTTGTCCTCGCCGGGTTCGTGGGCTTCATCGCCTCGGCCAGCGCCGCCACGCCCGCCATCCGGTCGGGCGATCGCCACGCGGTCGCGCTGCACGCCGATGGCACCGTGCGCGCGTGGGGGGACGATTCCTCCGGCCAGCTCGGCCTGGGCCGCACCCTCGTCGCCTCCACGCCCGCCTTCGTCGCCGGCATCGGCGACGTGCGCAAGGTCGCGTCCGGCTTCAACCACGTGGTCGCGCTGCGCACGGACGGCTCCGTCTGGTCCTGGGGCAAGAACAGCGTCGGGCAGCTGGGCGATGGCGGCACCACCAGCCGCGCCACGCCGGCGCCCATCCCGGGCCTCGCCGGTGTCATCGATATCTCGGCCGGCTACGACCACACGCTCGCGTTGAAAGCGGACGGCTCCGTGTGGTCGTGGGGCGTCAACTACGGCGGGCAGCTCGGCTACGACGAAAGCACGAACGCGCCCGTACAGGTGCCGGGCCTTCCCGCCATCAAGGCCATCGCCGCCGGGGGCCTGCACAGCGTCGCGCTCGCGAACGACGGCGGCGTCTGGTCGTGGGGCACCAACGACAGCGGCCAGCTCGGCGACGGCACCACGGCAGACCGCACGGCGCCGCGCACGGTGGAGGGCCTTCGCGCCGCCTCGTTCATCGCCGGTGGCGGCAAGCACACGCTCGCCATCGCGACCGACGGCACGCTCTTCTCGTGGGGCAGCAACTACTCGGGCCAGGTGGGCGACGGCCTCGCCACCGATCGCCTGCGCCCGGTTGCCATCGCCGGGCTCGCGGGCGTCACGGCCGTCTCCGCGGGCATCTATCACACGCTCGCGCTCCTGGCCGACGGCACGATGCGCGCCTGGGGCGACGGGTACGGCGGGCAATTGGGCGACGGGCGAAACACGCCATCTTCCACGCCGGTCACGGTCTCGGGTCTGTCGGCGGTCACGGCCATCGCGGCCGGCGCCTATTTTTCGATGGCGCGCACGAACGACGGCGGCACCTGGGTGTGGGGCTACAACACCGACGGGCAGCTCGGCGACGGCACCACCGCCAATCGCGGCACGCCCGCGCGGCTGGCAAGCCTTCCGGCCATCGCCTCCCTCGCGGCGGGCGGCAACCACGGCTTCGCGGTGACGGGCGACGGACGCATCCTCGCTTGGGGCTCCAACGAATTCGGCGAGCTGGGCGACGGCGTGAAGCCGCTTCGCTCCACGCCCGCGCGCGTGCCGGGCGCCACCGGCATCTCGCGCATCGCGGCCGGCGGCCAGCACACGCTCGCGCTCAAGGCCGACGGCACGGTGATCGCGTGGGGCAGCAACTCCGCCGGGCAGCTCGGCGACGGCACGCAGGTGAGCCGCTCCTCCCCGGGCCCGGTGAACGGCCTTGCGGGCGTGAGCGAGGTCGCGGCCGGCTATTTCCATTCGATCGCGCTCGTCGGCGACGGCACGCTCTGGTCCTGGGGCTACAACTACCAGGGCGTCCTCGGGCAGGGCGACCAGGAACAGCGCAACACGCCCACCCGCATCGCCGGACTGCCCCTCGTCGCCTCGTTCGCGATGGGCGCGGGGCACACGCTCCTGCTCGGCCGCGACGGCACGGTGTGGGCGTTCGGCACCAACGGCAGCGGGCAGGTGGGCGATGGCACTACCACCGACCGCTTCTCGCCGGTGCAGGTCACGGGCCTCGCGAACGTGACGGCGCTCGCCGGCGGGGGAAACCATTCGCTCGCGCTGCGCGCCGACGGCACGGTGTGGAGCTGGGGGAAGAACTATTCCGGCGAACTCGGCGACGGCACGAACACGGACCGCTCGCGTCCCGCGCCCGTGCCCGGCCTCACCGGCGTGGTGGCCATCGCCGCGGGCGATTCGTTTTCCTTCGCGCTGAAGGCCGACGGCACCGTGCTCGCGTGGGGCGCGAACTGGAGCGGCCAGTTGGGCGACGGATCCGGTCTCGAGAAGACCTCGCCCACGCCCGTGCCGGCGCTCGCGTCCATCGCTTCCCTGTCGGGGGGCGGCACCGGCGCGATGGCCCTGGCGCGCGACGGCACGCTCTACGCCTGGGGCAACAACGTGGACGGGCGCCTGGGCGACGGCACGTTCGTCACCCGCAACGCCCCGGTCGTCGTGGTGCGCGAGGATGGCGCCGGCACGATCGAGACGAACGACTGGTTCCTCGACCTCGATCCGGCGGCGGCGAACGCGGTGCCGCTCGAGCGCACGCCCGGGTTCCTGCTCGTGGCCTCCAATGCCGCGCAGGGCATCGTCGCGGATCTTCGCTTTCGCGCGCAGGACGTCGGCACCACGGGCAGCGTGTTCGTGTTCGCGCTCGCGCCGGAGGACGCGGTGGCCAAGGCGAAGGATGGCGGCGAGCCGGTGCGCATCGGCAAGGCGAAATCCATCGCCGGCAAGGATCTCGAGATCGCCTGCGTGCTGGCGCAGTTGAACGCCAGCGGCCAGCTCCAGGCCGCGACGCTCACGGGGCTGCAGGCCGCCATCACGGGGCTCCTGTCCTCGAACGGTTCGACGGTGGCGGTGATTCCTTCGGGCTCGTCCACCGCCAGCATCGCGGGCGCGACGTTCTTCGTGGGCTACGGGCTCTCGGCGACCTCGATGATCAACGGGGGCATCAACCGGGGCGTGGCGAGCGTGCCGGGCTCGAAGGTGTGCGCCCCGCAGGCGCCGCAGACGGGCTGGTGGTGGAACGCGGCCGAAAGCGGGCGCGGCTTCGCGATCGAGGTGCAGGGGCGCCACCTTTTCTACGCCGCGTTCCTATACGACACGACGGGCCGCGCCACGTGGACCATCGCCTCGGGCAACACCTCGCTCGACGGATCGCTCTTCGCGGGCGACCTCCTCGCCTTCAACGGCGGCCAGACGCTCGCGGGGCCCTACAAGGCGCCCGCGCCGGCGCGCACCATCGGCCAGATCCTGCTCACTTTCAACAATGCCCAGGCCGGCACGATGGTCTGGCCCGGCGGCGCGGTGCAGATCGAGCGCTTCAACTTCAACAACCTCGCGGCGCCCGCGCAGGCGAACGTGCCGGAATCGGGCTGGTGGTGGAACGCGAACGAGAGCGGCCGCGGCTACTTCATCGAATGGCAGAACGGCTACGCGGACCTCGCGGGCTTCATGTACGACGACGCGGGCGAGCCGGTGTGGTATCTCGTGCTGAACCCGACGCCGGATGCGAGGACGCTCACGGGCAACTGGACGCGCTACGCCAACGGGCAGACGATCACGAGCCCGTACCGCCCCGCGACCCTCGTCGACGCGAACGTGGCGCCCGTCACGATCCGCTTCGACTCCACGACGACGGGGCTCATGACCTTGCCCGGCGGCAACACCATTCCCATCACGCGCTTCCGCTTCTGACGCATGCAACGGGGCGGCGCTCGACAGGCGGGGCCGGCTGCTGCGATCCTGTGGTCTTCCGACGCGTCATGAGGGATCGCGCCTTGAAAGAACACGCCTCCGCCGCAGGCTTTCGCCTCGCCCGCGTGGCCGCCCTGGTCGTTGCCGGGTTCGCCGCCGTGGCTGCGGGCGTCGCCTCCGCCCAGATCCAGTCCGTCACCGTCTCGAAGGGCGCCGAGTTCATCCAGACCTCCCCGGCCCGCGTCGATTCCGCCCCGACGATCAACGGCTTCGGCTTCGGCGCGGACGTGAACGGCACGCCCGGCGGCGCGAGCATCGCGGGCATCGCGGCGCCCATCCTCACCGGCCCGATCAACACGGCGGGGCTCGGCGCCTTCCACAACAACGGCCGCCTGGTCTACCGGCCTGGCGACAACGGCTGGCGCTGGGGCCTCTCCGCCAACGATTTTGGCGGGCGGACCGCCGCCATCCGCGACGGCTTCTTCGGCAACGGCACCTACAACATCCAGGTGAACGGCACGACGGTGTCGCTGAACCTCACGGGCGACCAGTACCCCAACGTGCCGCAGCTCACCCTGCGCGGCGGCGCCTGGATCGGCGGCAAGTACGTGGTCGAGACCGACAACGCCCTCGTCATCACCACCAACGAGTTCACGGCCTACGGCACGCACGCGGACGACCTCATCTGCGTCGGCCTCATCGGCGGGCAGTTCACGCTGCCGTTCGAGGAGGTCGGGCCTTTCGGCTGCGACTTCGCCGGCATTCCGCTCACGCGGCAGTTCGCGCGCACGACGCCGGGCAGCAAGTCGGCCACGGTCGTCATTCCTCCCAACACGCTTCGCGACGGCACGGAGTACACGGCCGTCGCCGTCTTCCAGGCCATCGTGGACGACAAGCCCAATGCGCTGCTGCCCGGCAGCCGCAACGTCGCCACTTACGATTACAACACCGCCGTGCGCGTGGTCGCGCGGGCACCGCGCTTCGGCCGTACGGCCACCGTCACCTCGACGCCGACCACCATCGCGGCCACGAGCAACATCCAGTTCCGCCCGCAGGACATCGGCACGCAGGGCCGCATCTTCGCCTTCGCCGTGGCGCCCGAGAGCCTCGTGCGGCCCGCGGCCGCGCCCATCGAGCCCACGCGCCTGGGCAAGGCCATCGGCGCGGGCGGCAAGGAGACGGCGATCGCCTGCGTGATCGCGCAGTTGAACGCCGACGGCCAGCTGCAGGCCTCGAGCCTCACGAGCCTCACGGCGGCCATCACGGGGCTGCTCACCACGGCCGGCACGTCCCTCGCGGTGATCCCGCCGGGCTCGTCGACCTCCGGCGTCGCGGGCACCACGTTCTACGTGGGCTACGGTTCGTCCTCCACCGGCATGATCACCTCGGGCCTCACGCGCAGCGTCACCGCCGTGCCCGGCGCGCTCAAGTGCGAGCCCTCGGCGCCGCAGACGGGCTGGTGGTGGAACGCCAGGGAGAGCGGGCGCGGCTTCGGCATCGAGGTGCAGGGCCACAACCTGTTCTACGCCTCGTTCCTCTACGACACCGACGGGCGCGCCACCTGGTTCATCTCCGCCGGCCCCACCGCGATCGACGGCTCCGTCTTCGCGGGGGACCTGCTGCAGTTCGGCGGCGGGCAGACGCTCGCGGGCGCCTACAAGGCACCGGGCACCCCGACGAGCGTGGGCTCGCTCCTGCTCACCTTCAACACGCTCCAGCAGGGCACGATGGTCTGGCCCGGCGGCGTGGTGCCGATCCAGCGCTTCGACTTCAAGGGCGTGGATGCGCCGCCGCAGGTGGGCGTGCCGGAATCGGGCTGGTGGTGGAACCCGGCCGAGAGCGGCCGCGGCTACTTCATCGAGTGGCAGGGCGGCACGATGGACATGGCCGGGTTCATGTACGACGACGCCGGCAATCCCATCTGGTACCTGGTCGTGGCGGATACGCCCGAACCGACCGCGCTCAGCTCGGGCTGGACGCGCTACGCCAACGGGCAGACGCTCACCGGCGCCTACAAGGCGCCCGCCGTCGTGAACGCGAACGAGGCGCCCGTGACCATCCAGTTCGACTCGACCACCACCGGCACGATGACGCTGCCGGGCAACAAGACGATCCGGATCGAGCGCCAGCCCTTCTGACGGGCGGCGATACCGCTAGACCTGCACCACGCGCCCGGCCGCGGACAGGGCGGCGATCTCCTCGTCGCCCAGCTTCGGGCCCTCGAGCGTCACGCGCTCCTCTTCCACTTTCGCCGTGCGGAACTTCGCCATCAACGGCTTCAGTTCCGGCTTCTGGTGCGTCTCGTCGTAGCCGTTGAAGAGGTGGCCCAGCAGGCCCCGGTTCAAGTCGCTCGTGTTCATGAACCAGTCGGCCACCGGGAAGGTGAGGTTCATGTTCAGGTGCATCATGATCCCCATGTTGTGGTGCGCGGTGTGGTGGCGGCGGATGGTGCTGATGAAGGGGGCGTTGCGGACGAACGCGTTCTCCGGCAGGTGGCAGCACACGTGGAAGGTCTCGTAGACCATGTAGTGCCCGATCATCGTGATCGGGAACATGAAGCCGGCGTTCGGGCCCAGCACCAGCGACGCGGTGTAGCCGAAGACCGCGCTCGCCACCGCCAGCACGATGAGCACGCGCCAGGGGAAGAAGACGATCCGGAACTCCTTCACCGAGTGGATCTCGACGTCGTTGTCGGTGAAGTACTGGTGGTGCTGTCGCGTGTGCCGGTCGTAGATGGCGCGAAGCGCGAAGACGTCCTTCAGCCGGTGCATGACGTGCATGTGCATGCCCCATTCCACGAAGTTGCCGGCGATGGCGATGGGGACGATGAGGAGCCACTCCCAGGTGGGCGCCTTCAGCTGGCTCACGCACCACGCGATGGCGCTGATGCCGGCCACGTACATCACGCCGATGTGCACGAGGCCGTGGTACCAGGGGCTGATCTCGGAGACGTACTTTTCCCGGAACTTGCGCTGCTTCTCGGTCATCATTCTCGGCTCCCCGCTTGATCCAGATCAAATATCATTGATATATTAGGCACACATCAGCCGTCGGTCAAACCGGCCGGCCACAACCATGACGAGGAGGCCGCCATGGCGGCAAGCACGCCCGCCGCGGAGCGCAAGAAGCGCACGCTCCAGGACATCCGCGATTCCAAGCGCACCGGCGAGAAGATGGTCTACATGTCGGTGCCGGACTACACGTCCGCCCGCTGGGCCGAGATGGCGGGGGTCGACGTCGCCGTGTGCGGCGACAGCCTCGCGATGATCGCCCACGGCCACCCGACCACCATCCCGGCCACGATGGACATGATGGTGATGCACTGCGCCGCCATCCGCCGGGGCGCGCCCGACACCTTCGTGCTGGGCTGCATGCCCTACCAGAGCTACCACACGGTGGAGCTCGCGCTCACGAACGCCACGCGCTTCATGCAGGTGGGCGGCTCGGACGCCGTGAAGCCCCAGGGCGGCCGGAGCCAGGCGCACATCCTCAAGGCCATGGTCGACGCCGGCATCCCCACGGCCTCGCACATCGGCATGACGCCCCACACCGTGGCCATGTTCGGCGGCTTCCGCATCCAGGGAAAGACGGCCGATTCGGCCATGAAGATCCTCGAGGACGCCTTCGCCATCCAGGACGCCGGCTGCTTCATGCTGGAATTCGAGGCGGTGCCGGCGAAGATCGCCACGGTGATCTCGCAGCAGCTCGAGATCCCGACCATCGGCATCGGCGCGGGGGTGGGCTGCGACGGGCAGATCCTCCTGGGGCACGACCTCCTGGGCGTCTTCACCGACTTCAAGCCCAAGTTCACCAAGCGCTACGCCAACCTCACCGAGGTGGCCCTCGCGGGCATCGACGCGTACATCAAGGACGTGAAGGCCGGGACATTCCCCGACGACGACCACAGCTACGGCGTGGACGAAAAGGAGTACGAGAAATTCCTGTCCCTCGTCGAAAAGCGAAAGCACCGGTAGCCCGCAGCCTCGGCGAGCAGGCCTACGCCGATCTGGAGGAGCTCATCATCACCCTCCAGCTCGCGCCGGGCGCGGTCGTCACGGAGGCGGCGCTCTCCAAGCAGCTCGCGATCGGCCGCACGCCCATCCGCGAGGCCCTGCAGCGCCTGGCGCGCGAGGGCCTGGTGAACATCATGCCGCGGCGCGGCATCGTGGTCTCGGAGATCAACGTGACGCGCCAGCTCCGGCTGCTCGAGGTGCGCCGGGCGCTCGAGACGCTCGTCGCCCGGACGGCCGCGCGGCGAGCCACGGAAGCGGAGCGATCCCGCCTCGCGGAGCTCGCGGCGATCTTCGAGCAGTGCGCGAAGACCCGCGACGACGTCACCTTCATGCGCGCCGACCGCGAGTTCAACTCGCTCGCGAGCGCCGCCTGCCACAACGAGTTCGCGCTGGGCGCGATGGGCCTCATCCATTCGCTCTCGCGCCGCTTCTACTTCACGCACCACAAGCAGGTCGGCGACACGGCCCTCACCGCGCGCATGCACGCGGAGATGGCGAGGGCCATAGCGTCGGGCAACGAGGAGAAGGCCGCCAAGGCCACGGAAAAGCTGCTGGACGTCATCGAGAAGTTCACCCGCGACACGACGCACGTCTGAGGCGCGGACAACAACACCGGAAGAGGAGAATCGCCATGAACAGCCATCGCCGCAAGCTGCTGCAAGCCATCGGGGGCACGGGCGTCGTCGCCGCCGCCTCGCCGTACCTGAGCTTTCCCGCGTTCGCCCAGAACACGCCGATCAGGGTCGGCGTCATCGCGCCCAAGGCGGGCATCGCCGGCACCATCGGCGAATGCGGCCTGCGCGGCACGATGTTCGCCGTCGAGCGCATCAACGCCACGGGCGGCATCGCCGGGCGCAAGGTGGAGCTCATCGTCGAGGAGGAGACCAACCCGAAGGATTCCATCGAGCGCCTGAGGAAGCTCGTGCTCCAGGACAAGGTCGATTGCGTGCAGGGCATCGTGTCCTCCGGCGTCTCGCTCGCCATGGGCGCCGTGGCCGAGGAGATGAAGGCCCTGCTCATCTTCTGGGACGGCACCACGCAGGACGGCGTCAAGGAGACGATGGCGAGCCCCCGCTACGTCTTCCGCAGCACGGACAACGAATGCGAGGCGGTGATGGCCTCGCTGCTGGCGATCAAGTACTGGAAGGGCAAGTTCAAGACCATCGCCGGCATCAACCCGGACTACTCCTACGGCCGCAACAACTTCGCCGCCTTCCAGGCGCTGCTCAAGAAGTTCGGCGTCGAGCACAAGGTGGTCGCGGACCAGTGGCCGAAGGTGGGCACCACGGACCTGAACTCCCACGTGGCCGCGCTCAAGGCCGCCAAGCCCGACCTCGTCTTCTCCTCGCTCCTCTTCGCGGACCTGCCCATCTTCATGCGCACGGCCCACGGCGCGGGCCTCATGGACGGGGGCACCAAGTTCGTCTTCCCGGCCGCGGGCTTCCAGCACACGGCGCTCAAGAAGAGCTTCACGCCCGAGGGCATGATCTTCGGCCACAACACGCTCTACTTCGACCACAAGGACGCCTCGCCCCTGCAGAAGGACTTCGTGAAGATGTACGTGGACAAGTACAAGGACTACCCGCACTGGGAGGCCGACCGCGCGTACTTCGCGATGCAGGTGTTCAAGGCGGGCGTCGAGGCGGCGCAGAAGGCGAAGAACGCCTGGCCCGGCAAGGAGGACATCATCAGCGCCATGGAGGGCGTGAAGGTGCAGTCCCTCGGCGGCCCCGGCCACATGAGGAAGGACCACATCGCCGAGCAGACCTTCTACCAGGGCCTCACCACGCACAAGAACGGCTACGACTTCCCGACCCTGGGCACCGTGGACACGATGTATTCCGACCGGATCCAGAAGCCGCCCGGCGGCGATTTCTGGAAGTGGATCGAGACGGCCCAGATCAAGCTGTGACGGGCGCTCGTTGACCTCGTTCTTCGACATCGTGCTCGGCGGCGTCTTCCACGCCGCCGTCCTCTTCCTGGTCGCCGCGGGCCTGCAGCTGGTCTTCGGCGTCCAGAAGATCGTGAACCTCGCCTGCGGCTCGTTCTACGCCCTGGGCGCGTACTTCGGCATCAGCGCGGTGAACTGGGCGATCGCGGCCGGCGTGCCGCCCGCCCTCTTCCTGCCGGTGCTCGTGCTCTCCGGCATCCTCCTGGGGGCGATCGGGCCCTTCATCGAGGCCCTGCTCCTCACCGTCTACAAGCGCGACGAGGCCTTCCAGCTCCTGCTCACCTTCGCCCTGGTGCTGATGTTCCAGGACGTGCTCCGGTACTTCTGGGGCGCCAACCCGCAGCAGCTCGGCGACATCGCCACGCAGTACGGCAAGATCGTCGTGGGCACCCTCCAGGTGCCCACCTACAACGTGCTGGTCATCCTGGCGAGCATCGCCATCGCGCTGGGGATCGGCGCGTTCCTGCAGAAGACCAACTTCGGGCGCATCCTGCGCGCCACCGCGGAGAACCGCGAGATGGCCCTCGCCCTGGGCGTGAACGTGCGCGTCATGTACGCGAGCGTCTTCACGCTGGGCACGATGCTCGGCACCGTGGGCGGCGCCCTGGTCGTGCCGACGGCGGCCGCTTCCCTCGACATGCCGGTGGAGCTGGTGGTCGAGGCCTTCGCGGTCGTCGTGATCGGCGGCCTGGGCAGCATGCGCGGCGCCCTGGTCGGCGCCCTCATCGTCGGCCTCATGCGCGCGGCGGCCATCTCCTGGTATGCGGAACTCGAGATGCTCGCCATCTACCTCGTGGTGATCGTCGTGCTCGTCTTCCGCCCGGCGGGCCTGTTCGGCAAGGCGGTCGAATGAGGACGGCGGTGGGCGTCCTCGTGCTGGCCTCGCTCGCGGCGCTCTTCGCGCTGCCGAGCGTGCTCTCGGCCTACTACATCACGCTCGTGCTGCCGGCGGTGGCCTACGCCATCGCGCTGCTGGGCTTCAACCTGCTCTTCGGGTACACCGGGCTCCTGTCCTTCGGCCACGCGCTCTACGTCGCGGTCGGGGCGTACGGGGCGGCGGTGCTCTCGAGCAAGCTCGGCATCAAGAGCTTCGAGCTGGTGCTGCTCCTGTCGGGCGCGGCGGCGGTGGCGGCGGCGATCCCCGTCGCGCTCCTGTCGGTGCGCTACGAGAAGATCTTCTTCGGCATCCTCACCCTCGCCTTCGGGATGCTCTTCCACTCCTTCCTCTTCAAGTTCTACGACATCACCGGGGGCGACACCGGCATCCGGGTCCTCAGGCCCTCGCTCTTCGGCAACGAGTTCAAGGACCTCGACAAGACGGCCTTCCTGGTCGGGCCCTTCTACTACTACTGCGTGGGCCTGCTCGCCGTCCTGGGCTTCGTCATGTGGCGCATCGTGCACTCGCCCTTCGGGCTGCACCTGGTGGCCTCGCGCGAGAACCGCCGCAAGAGCGAATACCTGGGCGTCCGGGTGCGCTTCTTCCGCCTCATCGCGTTCTCGATCTCCGCCTTCTACTGCGCCGTCGGCGGGGCGATCCTCGCCATCAACACGGGGCAGGCGGATCCGGAGCTCGCCTACTGGACGCACTCCGGGGAGCTCGTCTTCATGGCCGTCCTCGGCGGCTTCGCCAACTTCTTCGGCCCGCTGGTGGGCGCCTTCACCTTCATCTTCCTCAAGTCCGAGCTCATGGGGATCACCCAGTTCTGGCGGTTCTGGCTGGGGCTCACGCTCATCGTGATCGTCGTGCTCTTCCCGCGCGGCCTCGTGGGGCTGGGCCAGGACCTCTGGACGAGGCTGCACAGGCAATGAGCGCGATCCTCGAGACGGTGGGCGTCGGCAGGAAGTACGGCGATTTCGTCGCGCTGGAGGACGTCTCGCTCTCGATCGCCGAGGGCGAGCTCGTCTCCATCGTGGGGCCCAACGGGGCCGGCAAGACCACGCTGGTGAACGTCCTCACCGGCCTGCTCAAGCCGACGGCCGGCGTGGTCCGCTTCCGCGGCGAGGACATCGCGGGCATCGGCCCGGTGATGCTCGCGCGCCGCGGCATGGCGCGCGCCTTCCAGCTCGTGCACATCTTCCCGGCCATGTCGGTCGGGCAGACGATCGCGGTGGCCGTGATCTCGCAGGAGTGGAAGGGCCTGTCGTTCTTCAGGGACGTGAGCCGGGACGAGAGCGTGCGCGCCCGCGTGCACGAGGTGGCCTCGATCTTCGGCCTGGAGAAGAAGCTCGAGACCGAGGCCCGCCACCTCTCGCAGGGCGAGAAGAAGCTCCTCGACATCGCGAGCGCCTTCGCGCTCAAGCCCGAGGTGATCCTCCTGGACGAGCCCACCAGCGGCGTCTCCAGCGCGGACAAGCACGGGATCATGCGCAACGTCGTCGACGCGTCGAAGAAGGCCGGCGTGAAGGCCATCATCCTCGTCGAGCACGACATGGACCTCGTGGCCGAGTATTCCACGCGCATCGTGGCCCTCACGGCCGGCCGGGTGCTCGCCGACAGGCCGCCGAAGGAATTCTTCGGCGACCCCGAGATCGTCGCGGCCATCGTGGGCCGCATGGTCGGCCGCCTCGCGAAGGAAGCCTGATGCTCGCGATCCAGAACCTCGCGGTCGACATCCAGGGCAGCCTCATCCTGCGCGGCATCTCGCTCGAGGTGGGCCCGGGCGAGCTCGTGTGCCTGGTGGGCCGCAACGGCGCGGGCAAGACGACCACCTTCCGCACGATCATGGGGTACCTGCGCCCGGTCTCCGGCACCATCGGCTTTCGCGACAAGTCGCTCGTGAACCTGCCCACCTACCGGATCGCGCAGCTGGGCGTGGGCTACTCGCCGGAGGAAAGCCAGGTGTTCGCGGACCTCACGGTGGCCGAGAACATCGAGCTGCCGACGTGGACGCGCAAGGGCGGCCGGCCCGCGAAGGAACGCATCGACCTCGCCTACGACATCTTCCCGAAGCTGCGCCAGTACGCGCACCGCGACGGCGACCAGCTCTCGGGCGGCGAACGCAAGATGGTCTCCATCGCCCGCGCCCTCGCGCTCGACCCGCAGCTGCTGCTGCTCGACGAGCCCTTCGAGGGCCTCTCGCCCGCGATCATCCCGAGCATCATCGGGGGCATCGCCTCCATCCAGAAACTCGGCCACGGCATCCTCATGGCCGAATCGAACGTGCACCACATCCCCGAGTTCGCCGACCGCATCTACGTGCTGGAGCGAGGCGAGATCATCTACCAAGGCAAGCCCGGCGACACCTACCCGCCCGAGGTGATGAAGGTCGTCACCGGCGGCGCCTAGAAGGAGGCCCCCATGCCCAAGTTCCTCACGCAGGAGCAGGTCGACGCCTACTGGCGCGACGGCTGCATCTTCCCCATCCGCGTCATGAGCGCGGCAGAAGCCGGCGAGTTGCGCCAGCGCCTGGAGGCGTTCGAGGCCGAGACGGGCGGCCCCCTCAAGGGCGACCTGCGGCACAAGTCGCACCTGCTCTTCGCGTGGCTGGGCGACCTCGTGCGCCAGACGAGAATCGTCGACGCCATCGAGGACCTCTACGGCCCGAACCTGCTGTGCTGGACGACCAACTTCTTCATCAAGGAGCCGAGCAACCCCGCCTTCGTCTCCTGGCACCAGGATTCCACGTACTGGGGCCTCGACCGCCCGGACGTCGTGACGGCCTGGGTGGCTTTCACCCCGGCCAACGAGTCCAACGGCGCGATGCGCTACGTCCCCGGCACCCACACGAAGGACCAGATCCCGCACCGCGACACCTTCGCGAAGAACAACCTGCTCACGCGCGGGCAGGAGATCCCGGTGGACGAAGTGGACGAATCGCAGGCGCGCACGGTGATCCTGGAGCCCGGCGAGATGTCGCTGCACCACGTGCGCCTCGTGCACGGCTCGCCGCCCAACCCCTCCGGCGACCGCCGCATCGGCTTCGCCATCCGCTACATCCCGACGAGCGTGCGCCAGGTGGCGGGCGAGGACAGCGCCACCCTCGTGCGCGGCGTGGACGACGAGCATCATTTCGCCCCGGAGCCCCGGCCCGCGCGCGACATGGACCCGGAGTTCGTCGCGCTCCACAGGCAGATCGCGGAGCGCAACGCGCAGATCCTCTACCGCGGCACGCAGGTGAAGAGCTACAACGACCCCAAGGCGCTCCCCGATCGCGCGGCGTGAGCGAATCTTTCCCGGAGGCATCCATGATCGCCGTGATCTTCGAAGTGTTTCCGCAGCCCGAGCACAAGGAGAAGTACCTCGCCGCCGCCGCGAAGATGCGCCCGCTGGCCGAGGGCGTCGACGGCTTCGTCTCCGTCGAGCGCTTCGAGAGCCTCACCACGCCCGGCAAGCTCCTGTCGTTCTCGGTCTGGCGCGACGAGCGGGCCCTCACCGCCTGGCGCAATCTCCCCGAGCACCGCGCCATGCAGAAGCTCGGCCGCGCGGCGTATTTCAAGGATTACCGCCTGCGCGTGGCGGAAGTCGACCGCGACTACGGCATGAACGAGCGCGCCGAGGCACCGGAGGATTCGAAGTTCGTGCACCCGCCCATGGGGTGACGCCTTCATCGGCGTAAAATCGCGGGCTTCGAGTCGAATCTCACAGACAGGAAGCCCCCGTGTTCCGCACGAAATACGTCGATTACGCCGAACTCACCGCGCAGCTCGCCGCCTGGGCGAAGAAGCACCCCCAACACGTTCGCCTGACCTCGCTGGGGCTCTCGGCCGAGGGCCGCGACATCCCGCTCCTCACGATCGGCAGGGACGCCGACCGCCTGCGCCCCGCCGTGTGGATCGACGGCAACATGCACGCCTCGGAAGTCTGCGGCACGAGCGTCGCCCTGGCCATCGCCGAGGACATCCTCGCCATCCACGCGGGCGCGGACGAGGCGGGCGGCAAGCCCCTGCCCGGGCACATGGCGGAAGCGATCCGCGAGACGCTCTTCTACGTCGTGCCGCGCATCTCGCCCGACGGCGCCGAGGAGGTGCTGAAGAAGGGCCGCTACGTGCGCTCGAGCCCGGTGAACGACCGCGCCCACAAGGACCACGCCTACTGGCAATCGGGCGACGTCGACGGCGACGGCATGACGACGTACATGCGCCAGCAGGACCCGCAGGGCGAGTTGGTCGAGCTTCGCGGCGAGGACGGCCTGCCCCTCGACCCGCCGGTGATGGTGCCGCGCCTGCCGGAGGACGAAGGCCCCTTCTTCAAGCTCTACCCGGAAGGTTTCATCGAGAACTTCGACGGCCGCCGCATCCCGGACCCGTACTTCCTCGGCGACAACCTCTACGACTTCAACCGCAACTTCCCGTACATGTGGCATGCCGAGCCCGACCAGGCCGGCGCGGGCCATTACCCCGGCAGCGCGCCGGAGACCCGGGCCGTCATCGACTTCGCGGTGAAGAACCCGCACATCATGACGTGGCTCAACCTGCACACCTTCGGCGGCGTGCTCATCCGGCCGCTGGGCGACAAGCCCGACAGCAAGATGGACCCCACGGACCTCGCCATCTACAAGCAGGCCGAGGCGTGGCTCACGGAGCACACGGGCTACGCGTGCGTGAGCGGTTTCCACGAGTTCCTGTACGAGCCGGACAAGCCCCTCTTCGGCGACATCACGGAGTGGGCCTATCACCAGCGCGGCTGCCTCGCGTACGTGATCGAGCTCTGGGATCTCTTCAAGCAGCTCGGCATCGAGCGCAAGAAGCCCTTCGTCGATCACTATTCGCAGCTGGGCCGCGACGATTTCCGCGCCCTCGCGAAGCTGGACAAGGACATCAACGAGGGCCGCGTCTTCAAGCGCTGGAAGAAGGCGAAGCACCCGCAGCTGGGCGAGGTGGAAGTCGGCGGCTTCGACGGCCGGGTGGGCGTCTGGAACCCGCCCTTCTCGAAGCTGCCGGAGACCTGCGCCACACAGAGCGCCGCCTTCCTGCGCGTGGCCTCGCTCCTGCCGCGGCTCACGCTGGAGGTGGTGAAGAAGGAAGCCGTCGGCGCCGGCCACACGCGCGTCGAGCTGCGCGTCGCCAACGGCGGCTACCTCGGCACGTGCGGCCTGCCGTCGGCGAAGCGCCTGCCCTTCGCCGAGCCCCTGCGCATCACCGCCGCCGGCGAGAACGTGAAGCTCGTCGCGCCCTCGGAGAACATCGTCGAGGTCGGCCACCTCGACGGCTGGGGCGCGGGCCTGCACAACGGCTCGTCGATCTTCATGCCCTGGACGCGCGGCAACGCGCACGAGAAGTACGTGACGCTCGTGGCCGAGGGCCGCGGGACGCTCAAGGTCGAGGTGGGCAGCTGCCGCGTGGGCTATCTCGCCGTCGACGTCGCCGTCGGCTGAGGCCGCCATGGACGACCTCGTCTTCCAGCCGGCCCGCAAGCTCGCCCGCCTGCTTCGCGCCCGGAAAGTCTCCGCGGTCGAGGTGATGCGCGCCTTCATCGCGCAGGTGGAGCGCGTGAACCCGGCCGTGAACGCCATCGTCACCTTCGTCCCGGAGCAGGCGCTCAAGGAGGCGAAGCGCCTGGATGCGAAGCGCGCGCGCTCGAAGGGCGCGGACCCCATCGGCCCCCTGGCGGGCCTGCCCATCGCGTACAAGGACATGATCGCGACGGCGGGCATCCGCACCACGCAGGGCTCGCGCATCTACCGGGACACGGTTCCCACCGTCGATCACGCGCTGGTCGAGCGCCTGAAGGCCGCGGGCGCCATCACCCTGGGCAAGACCAACACGCCGGAGTTCGCGGCCGGCAGCCAGACCTTCAACGAGGTCTTCGGCGCGACGCGCAACCCCTGGGACCTCGACAAGACCTGCGGCGGCTCGTCCGGCGGCGCGGCGGTGGCGGTGGCCACGGGCATGCTGCCCTTCGCGGACGGCTCGGATCTCGGCGGGAGCCTTCGCAACCCCGGCAACTTCAACGGCGTCGTCGGCTTCCGTCCCACGCCGGGCCGCGTGCCGAGCTACCCCGCCATCGACGCGTGGGCCACGATGAGCGTGCTGGGCCCCATCGCGCGCACGGTCGACGACGCGGCGTTCCTGTTCTCGGCCATGGCCGGACCGGATCCGCGCTCGCCCATCACGATCACGGAGCCCGGCTCGGTCTTCGCCCGGCCGCTCGCGCGCGATTTCCGCAAGGTGCGCGTGGCGTTCTGGCCCATCGAGAACGGCCGCCTCAAGGCCGACGACCTGCTTCCTGTCGATCCGCGCGTGGCCCGCGTGCTCGAGCGGCAGAAGAAGACGCTGCGCGCCATGGGCTGCATCGTGGAGGAGGCCGCGCCGGATCTCTCGGGCGCGCAGGAGGTCTTCCACGTGATCCGCGCGCTGGGCTACGTGCAGCGCCTGGGGCCCCTGCTCGCGAAGAACCGCCACCTCATGAAGGACACGGTGGTGTGGAACACCGAGGAGGGCCTCAAGCTGGATTCCACGCGCATCGCCGCGGCGATGAACGGCCGCGGCGCGCTCTTCCACCGCATGCGCCAGTTCCTCGAGCGCTACGACTTCCTGTGCCTGCCCGTGAACCCGGTGCCGCCCTTCCCGGTGACCCAGCCCTACGTGACGGAGATCGCGGGGGTGAAGCTCGCCTCCTACATCGACTGGATGAAGACCGCGTACTTCATCACCACGACGAGCCACCCGGCGATCTCGGTGCCCGCGGGCTTCACGGACGACGCGCTGCCGTTGCCGGTGGGCATGCAGGTGGTGGGCCGCTACCGCGACGACTTCGGCGTGCTGCAGTTCGCCCACGCCTTCGAGCGGGCCGCGGGCGTCGTGGGGCGCCGGCCGCCCGCCTGCTAGGCGGCCTCAGCCGCCGTAGCCCGCCAGCTGCATCGTCTTTTTCGGGTTCGCGAGGTTCACGCGCCCGTTGCGGTCCGCGCCCTGGAGGATGAGCGCCTTCGCCTGCACGGGCGTGAGCTCGGGCTTCACGGCGAAGAGCTTGGCGGCCAGGTTCGCGATCTGCGGCGAGGCCATGGAGGTGCCCGAGAGCTTGGTCTTCTCGCCGCCGGGCATGTAGCTCACGACCTCGAAGCCGTTCGCGTGGATCACCACCGTCTTGCCGAAGGTGGAGAAGGCGGTTTCCGTGCCCGCCTGGTCCACGGCGCCCGCGGTGATGAGGTTGGGCAGCTGGAAGCCGGCGGGGATGTACTCGGAGAAATCGGCGCTGTTGTCCTCGTTGCCGGAACCGGCGACGAAGAGGATGCCCGGCGCGTCGGTGATGGCGTCGAGGAGGGCCTGCTTTTCCACCGCGAAGATCCTCTTGGCGATCTCCTTCCTTTCCTCCGGCGTCTTGCCGACGTTGTGGTACGCGAGGGCGCCCTCGTAGAAGCTCGGGCCGTAGCGCCAGCTCATGTTCACCACGCGGGCGCCGGCCTTCTTGAAGTGCTCCACGGCCACGCGGTAGGCGGCGGCATTGCGGGCGGCGCGCTCGGGCGTGGGCAGCTGCGGCGCCGAGTCGTTGCTCCAGTGCATCGCCACGGCCGTCACCTGCGCGAAGGGGTTCCCCTCGACCGCGATGCCGGCCACGTGCGTCCCGTGCACCCACATCCCGACGGCCGCGAGGTCCTCGGTGAACTGCTTCACCTCGTCGGGCTTGAGCGAGCTGACGTGCTTCTTGAAGGCGCGGGCGTCCTCGGAATCGACGGCGGCGCGCACGTCCATGGAGCCCTTCACGAACCGCTTGAGCATCGGCAGGCGCTTCTGCGCATCGCCCATCGGGCGCACGAGCGCGGTGACGGGCTTCGCGTCCTTGTCGAAGGCGATGCCCGGGTTGGCGGCCTTGCGGAAGAGATCCACGTCCGTGCCGCTGTCCCAGATGCCCACGACGACGGGCTTCGCCTTCGCGTCGGCGGGCAGCGTCACCAGGCGGGGCGTCCAGTTGTCCGCCTTGGCCACCTGGTTGCGGTCCACCAGGCCCTGCAGCACCGCGACGGCGTCGTCCTTCACGGGCGTCACGAGCTCGATGGCGTTGCGCGAGGAGACGATGCCCGCGACGATGGGCGCCGGCACGTCGAGCCCGAGGTTCTTCGCGGCCGGGTCGAGGCTGGTGCGGAAGCTGCCGACGATCACGTTCTTCGACAGCAGCTCCATCTGGCCCTTGGCGCCCTTCAGGTTGTCGCCGACCACGGCCCAGGGCAGCGCGCCCCAGCGGGCCGCCACCTCGGACCTGAAGCGCTCGCGCTGCGCCTCGGGCGTGCCGCCGGCGGCCAGCGTGGCCGCGAGCGTCTCGAGCATGATGCCGCTCGTGAGCTTGTCGGCTTCCTTTTCCTGCTGCGCGCGCACGTCCCGCAGGAACCGCTGCGCCGCCGCGTAGTCGCCGCGGAACATCGCGATCTGCGCGCGCGTGCCGATGAGGCCGGTGCGCGTGGCGCGGTCGCGGATGTCGAGCGTGGCGAGGTCCAGGGCGAGGTCCTTGTCGAGCGCGTCGACGGCGGCCTTGAGATCGGCCTTGGGCGCCTCCAGCAGCTCGCTCGGCAGCTTCGCGATCTTGTACTTGCGCCGCGGCATCTGGTCCGCGCTGGTGATCACCTTCTTCTCGGCCTGGATCGTGGGATCGCCCGCGAGGGACGGGATGGTGGCGAGGGCCGTGGCGGCGACGGTGGGCAGGGCCGGCACGGCGAGGATGCCGGCGATGGCGACGGGCAGCAGGCGAAGGCGCATGGATTTCCCCAAGGTATGGATGGCCCCGATTCTGGCCCGGCGACGGGACCGTGGCGAGGTTCGAGCGACGAAACGACCGATTCTAGGGTCGAGGCGGCCCGGGTTTGACACGAAATGTCACCGGGGTTCCCGGGGCGGATCGGGCATCATGCGCCCGTGGCCCCCGCTCCGTCCCCCGCCTCCCTCGTCGATTCGCGCTACGCCGCCTTCCGGCTGGGGGTGACGCTCGCCCTCATGACCATCGGCGCCTCCGTCATGTACGTGGTGCCGGTGGTGCTGCCGGCGGTGCAGGCGGAGTTCGGCGTGGCCCGCGCGGACGCCTCGCTGCCCTATTCGCTCCTCATGATCGGCATGGGCGTGGGCGGCGTGCTCATGGGACGCCTGGCGGACCGCTTCGGCGTCATGGTGCCGCTCCTGGTGGGCGGCCTGGCCCTCGGGGCGGGCTACGTGGGCGCGAGCTACGCGGCCGACATCCACGTGTTCAACCTGCTGCACGGCGTGCTGCTGGGCCTGCTCGGCATCTCGGCCACGTTCTCGCCGCTCATGGCCGACACGAGCCTGTGGTGGAACAAGCGCCGCGGCATCGCGGTGGCGGTGTGCGCGAGCGGCAACTACCTCGGCGGCGCGATCTGGCCGCCCCTCATCCAGCGCATCGTCGAGACCGAGGGCTGGCGCGCGGCCTACTTCGGCCTGGGCGTCTTCTGCGCGGTGACCATGACCCTGCTCGCGCTCTTCCTGCGCCGCAGCCCGCCGGAGGCCGCGCCGCCGGCGCCCTTCGCGCCCGGCACGGGCACGGACCGGCCCTTCGGCCTCTCGCCCGGCGCGGCGCAGGGCGTGCTCATGGTCGCGGGGGTCGCGTGCTGCGTGGCGATGTCGATGCCGCAGGTGCACATCGTCGCGTACTGCGGCGACCTCGGGTACGGCGCGGCGCGCGGCGCGGAGATGCTCTCGCTCATGCTCGCCTGCGGCATCGCGAGCCGGCTGGTCTCGGGCTGGATCTGCGACCACATCGGCGGGCTGCGCACGCTGCTGCTGGGCTCCGTCCTGCAGGGCGTGGCGCTGCTGCTCTTCCTGCCCTTCACGGGGCTCGTGCCGCTCTACGTCATCTCCGCGCTCTTCGGCCTCTTCCAGGGCGGAATCGTGCCTTCCTACGCGATCATCGTGCGCGAGCATTTCGCCGCGCGCGAGGCGGGCGCGCGCCTGGGCGCCATCATCATGTGCACGCTCCTGGGCATGGCCCTGGGCGGGTGGATGTCCGGCAAGGTGTTCGACCTCACGGGCTCCTACCGCGCGGCCTTCCTGAACGGCCTGGCCTGGAACGCGCTCAACCTCGCGATCGCCTGGCTCCTGCTCCGTCGCACCCCCGGGGGCATCCCGCCGCGGGCCGCGGTCGCGGCCTGAGACGCATTCGCGTAAGGTTGGCGCCTTCGGGGAGACCCACGGGGATCCCTTCACGTTCCAGCCTTCGCGAGGATTTCCATGTTCAAGGGCAAGACGGCACTCGTCACCGGCTCGACCAGCGGCATCGGCCTCGCCATCGCCACGGCGTACGCGCAGAACGGCGCCCACGTGGTTCTCAACGGCTTCGGCGATCCGGCGGAGGTGGAGAAGACCCGCGCGAGGCTCGCGGGCGATCACGGCGTCACCGTGCACTACGACGGTGCGGACCTCATGAAGGCCGACGCGGTCGAGGCGATGATGAAGCGCGCGCTCGACGCCTTCGGCACCGTCGACATCCTCGTGAACAACGCGGGCATCCAGCACATCGCGCCGGTGGACGAGTTCCCGCCGGGCAAGTGGGACGCGATCATCGCCCTCAACCTGACGGCCTCGTTCCACACGATCCGCCTGGCCGTGCCCGGCATGAAGGCCAAGGGGTGGGGCCGCATCATCAACATCGCCTCGGCGCACGCGCTCGTCGCCTCCCCCTTCAAGAGCGCCTACGTCGCGGCCAAGCACGGCATCGCGGGCCTCACGAAGACGGTCGCGCTCGAGGTCGCGGAAAGCGGCATCACCATGAACGCCATCGGGCCGGGCTACACCTGGACGCCGCTCCTCGAGAAGCAGATCCCGGAGAACGCCAAGCTGCGCGGCATCTCCGAGGAACAGCTCATCAAGGACGTCTTTCTCTACGCGCAGCCCACGCGCAAGTTCGTGCAGGTGGCCGAGCTCGCGGCCCTTGCCGTCTTCCTCGCGAGCGATGCCGCCGCATCCGTCACCGGGACGATCATCCCGATGGACGGGGGCTGGACGGCGCACTAGGCCGGCGGCGATGGCGGGGGGCGAAGGGCGCTTCCCGGGCAGGTCGTCCTGGTCTTCCAGGGCGGGGGCGCGCTGGGCGCCTACCAGGCCGGCGTGTACGAGGCGCTCCACGAGGCCGGCATCGAGCCCGACTGGGTGATCGGCACGTCCATCGGTGCCATCAACGCGGCGCTCATCGCGGGCAACCCGCCGGCCAAGCGCATGGCGCGGATCGACGCCTTCTGGAGTCGCATGCAGGCCTCGAAGGCGGGCGATCCGCTCGGCTGGCTTTCGGGGTTCGGCGCCGCCGGGGCGAACCTGGGCACCCTCGCGCGCGGCATCCCGGGCTTCTTCGCGCCCAACCCCGCCGCGTGGCTCGGGCCGCACCTGCCGCTCGGCGCCGAGCGCGCGGCCTATTACACGACCGCGCCGCTGCGCGACACGCTCGAAGAGTTGCTGGAACCGGGCGGGCTCGGCCGCGGGCCGCGCATCACGGTGGGCGCGGTCAACGTGCGCACCGGGCAGATGCGCTACTTCGATTCGCGGGATGCGCCCGTCGGCATCGAGCACGTCGCGGCCTCGGGCGCCCTGCCGCCCGCGTTTCCGGCGGTGCGCATCGACGGCGAGCTCTACTGGGACGGCGGCATCTACTCGAACACCCCCATGGAGGCCGTGCTCGACGACCGCCCGCGCCGAGATTCGCTCATCTTCGCCGTGCACTTGTGGAACCCCGAGGGGCCGGAGCCCGAGACGGTCTGGTCCGTGGGCGGGCGCGAGAAGGACATCCAGTACGCGAGCCGCGCCGCGAGCCACATCGAGCGCCAGCGGCAGATCCACCGCCTCCGTCACGTGATCCGCGAACTCGAATCGCACCTCCCCGCGGCCAAGCGCCGCGACGCCCGCGTGCGCGAGCTGTGCTCGTGGGGTTGCGGCACGACGATGCACGTGGTGCGACTCCTCGCCCCGCGCCTGGCGGGAGAGGACCAGCTGAAGGACATCGACTTCTCGCCGGCGGGCGTGCGGGCGCGCCGCGCCGCGGGCCTCGCGGACGCCCGCATCGCGCTCGAGCGTTCGCCGTGGATGGCGGACGTGGATCCGATGGACGGCGTGATCGTGCACGACGCGCAGGCGACGTCGCCCGGAAGTCATCCCGGCTAGCGCGGGCCGCGATCCGGCGCGGGCCCCGGCGGTGCGACAATGCCGGCATGGACAAGCCCGCCTCCCCCGGCCCCCTCGCCGGCCTCAAGGTCGTCGAGATGGGCACCCTCATCGCCGGCCCGTACTGCGCCCGGCTGCTCGCCGAGTTCGGCGCCGAAGTCGTGAAGATCGAGACGCCCGGCGAGGGCGATCCCCTTCGCAAGTGGCGCGTGCTGCACGAGGGCAATTCCCTGTGGTGGCTCGCCCAGGCGCGCAACAAGAAATCCGTCACCGTGAACCTGAAGGCCCCCGAAGGCCAGCAGGTGGTGCGCGACCTCGTGGCGAAGGCGGACATCGTCGTCGAGAATTTCCGCCCGGGCACGATGGAGAAGTGGGGTCTCGGCTACGACGCGCTCGCGACCGCGAATCCCGGGCTCGTCATGGTGCGCCTCTCGGGCTTCGGGCAGACGGGCCCCTACCGCGACCAGCCCGGCTTCGGCGCCATCGGCGAATCGATGGGCGGCATGCGCCACATCACCGGCTACCCGGACCGCGCGCCGGTGCGGGTGGGCATCTCCATCGGCGATTCGCTCGCGGCGATGTTCGGGGTGATCGGCGCGCTCATGGCGATCCACAACCGCGGCAACACCGGCAAGGGCCAGGTCGTCGACGTGGCGCTCTACGAGGCCGTCTTCGCGATGATGGAATCGATGCTGCCGGAGTACGGCTTCTCGGGGCTGGTGCGCGAGCGCACGGGCTCGGCGCTGCCGGGCATCGTGCCTTCCAACACGTACCAGTGCGGCGACGGCAAGTACGTGGTGATCGGCGCGAACGCCGATTCGATCTTCAAGCGCATGATGCGAGCCATCGGGCGGGCGGACCTCGCCGACGATCCCTCGCTCGCCGACAACGCCGGCCGCGTGAAGCGCACGGAGGAACTCGACCGCGTGATCGGCGAGTGGACGGCCACGGTGACGCTCGAGGAGGCGCTCGCGCTCCTGGAGAAGGCCGAGGTGCCCTCCGGCCGCATCTTCTCCATCGCCGACATCGTGGCCGACCTGCACTACCAGGCGCGCGGCATGATCGAGAAGCACCGGCTGGGCGACAAGGACCTGCTGCTGCCCGGCGTCGTGCCCAAGCTTTCCGGGACGCCCGGCGGCACGCGCTGGGTGGGGCCGAAGCTCGGCGAGCACACGGACGAGGTGCTGCGCGGCCTGGGCTACGACGAGGCGCGGATCGCGGACCTGAAGGCCCGCAAGGTCGTCTAGGAAAGAATCGGGGACGGGTGTAAATGGGGACGGGTGAAAAATTCACCTGTCCCCGATTTTCGCCTTCCTCGCCCCCCCGACACGCTTGGGCGCGGTGGGGACGGCGGACTTGCGACCATCGTTGTGCGCAAGGTGGATCATGTGAAGCGTGATCCGCCGTACCTCCTGCTGGCTGCGCTCGATGTGGGCGGTGAGCAGCGTGGACGCGAGCTCCACCTTGCGCGAGAGCACGGCCCGCAGGATCTGCCCGTGCTCCTGGTACGTGCTCTCGATGCGGTCGGCCTTCGTGAAGTCGAGCCGCCGGATCACGCGGATGCGCTCCGTCACGTCGAGGTGGATGCGCAGCAACTCGGGATTGCCCGTCGATCCCACGAGCCCCAGGTGGAACGCCTCGTCGAGCCTCGCGACTTCGCGCGCGTCGTCGAGCCGGGCACTGGCGGGCACGATCCACACGGCCTTGAGCGGCAGCACCGCCTCGAGCGTTTCCGCGGCGGCCAGGCGCCTGAGCGCGGCCAGCTCGATGAGGGTGCGAACTTCATAAAGGTGGTCGAAGCGCTCGAAGTCCAAGCCTCTCACGCTCCAGCCGCTTTTCGACTGCACGGTGAGGTAACCCTCGCGCTCCAGGCGGTAGAGCGCCTCGCGCACCGGCGTCCGGCTCACGCCCAGGCGCGCGGCCACCTCGTTCTCGCTGAAGCGCGCGCCCGGCAACAGGCGGAACTCGAAGAGATCCTCCTTGAGGGCCGCATAGGCCCGGTCGGCGAGCGGCAACGCCGGCGGGGCATGGCGTTCCTTCATGTTTCGTTTCCCTTTCCTGCGCCATCGCGGTGCGGCGCGTGGCGCTTGTTGGTGCGATCGGCCGGGGTCGTCCCCGGATGCCGGTGGGCCCATCCGCCTCGATTCGCTGCGCAATCAAACCGTTGGGGAATCTGGCACGACCTCTGCATACAACTTGCATGCCAACTTGTATACCAGATTGCCGACGACCGTGAAACCCGACCTGCGCCTCGACTCGCTGCGCCGCGCCTACCGCGACCGGGCCCTCACCGTGCGCGAGCTCGTCGATGCCCTGGACGCCGCCGCCGGGCGGATCGAAGGCAACCCGCTCTGGATCGCGCGCATGCCTCTCGAGGCCCAGCGCGCCAGGGCGGCGGCGCTCGACGCGCTGGGCGACGAGGCGAGGGCGGCGCTCCCGCTCTTCGGCATCCCGTTCGCGGTGAAGGACAACATCGACGTGGCCGGGCTCGCCACCACGGCCGGCTGCCCGGCCTACGCGTACCGGCCCGAGCGCAGCGCCACGGCCGTCGAGCGACTCGCCGCCGCGGGCGCCCTCCTGGTCGGCAAGACCAACCTCGACCAGTTCGCCACGGGGCTCGTGGGCGCCCGTTCGCCCCATGGGGCCTGCCACAACGCGTTCTCGCCAGCGCACGTGAGCGGCGGCTCCAGCTCCGGGTCCGCCCTTGCCGTCGCGCTGTCGCTCGCTTCCTTCGCGCTGGGCACGGACACCGCGGGATCGGGCCGCGTCCCCGCCGCCTTCAACAACATCGTGGGGCTCAAGCCCACGCGCGGGCGCATCTCGACGGCCGGCGTGGTGCCGGCCTGCCGCTCGCTCGATTGCGTGTCGATCTTCGCGCTCGGAGCCGACGACGCGATGGCCATCTTCGGCGTGCTCGATGCCGCCGACCCGCGCGATCCCTTCACGCGTCGTCCCGGACGCGCGCCGGCATTTCCGGCGGAAGGCTTCCGCTTCGCCGTTCCGAACCCGGGCGATCTCGAGTTCGACGGCGATGCGGGTTACGAGGCGCTCTTCGCGGCCGCGCGCGAACGCCTGCTTGCCCTGGGCGGCGAAGAGAAGGCCATCGACTACGCGCCTTTCCTGGAAGCCCAGGCGCTTCTGTACGACGGCCCGCTGGTTGCGGAACGCTGGGCCGCGCTCGGCGCCTTCGCCGAAGGCCACGCGGCCGACCTGCATCCGGTGACGGCCCGCGTGCTCGCGAGTGGCTCGGCCTACGGGGCCGCCGAGCTCTTCCGCGCGTTCCATCGGCTTGCCGAACTCAAGGCGCAGTGCGACGTCGCCCTGGCCGGTTCGGATTTCCTCCTCGTGCCCGGCGCGCCGACCTTGCCGCGCTTGGACGAACTCGAACGCGACCCCATCGCCCTCAACAGCCGGCTGGGGCGCTACACCAACTTCGTCAACCCGCTCGACTACGCCGCGATCGCCGTCCCGGCGGGGTTTCGCGACGACGGCCTGCCATTCGGGGTGACGCTCGTGGGGGCGGCGCACTCGGAGGCCTCTCTCGCCGCGGTGGCGGCGCGGCTGCACGCGGCGGGCGCGCAAACCGTCGGCGCGTGCGGCACGCCGGTCGCCGAGCCGTCGTCCGCCCCGGCCACCGGCAGGATCCCCTTCGCGGTCGTCGGTGCCCACCTCACGGGATTGCCGCTCAACGGGCAGCTCGTCGACTGCGGCGCCCGGCTGGACCGCGCCACGCGGACGGCACCCTGCTATCGCCTCTACGAACTGCCCGGCACGTCGCCGCGCAAGCCGGGCCTCGTCCGGGTCGGCGCGGACGGCTCGGCCATCGACGTCGAAGTGTGGGACATGCCGGTGGAAGCCTTCGGCGCCTTCGTCGCCGCGATTCCGTCCCCGCTGTCGGTGGGCACCGTCGAGCTCGAGGACGGGCCCCCGGTGAAGGGCTTCCTCTGCGAGGCGGCCGCCATCGCCGCCGCGAGCGACATCACCGCCTGGGGCGGCTGGCGCCGGTACCTCGGCGGCCTTCGCGCCGCGTGAACCCCGTGAACGAGACCCTCGCCATGAACGCCGTTCCGACGCCACTCGCGTTTCCCCCCGCGAACGAACCCGCGGCGCCGGAGCCCTCGGCCCGCAAGGCCCACGTCACCATCCGCGGCCTCACCAAGCGCTTCGGCGACCAGTCGCTCTACGAGAACTTCGACCTCGACCTGCCGCGCGGCCGGGTGGTCACCTTCTTCGGCCCCAACGGATGCGGCAAGTCGACGCTCATCAACATGATCTGCGGCCTCATCCCGATGGACGCGGGCGAGGTCCTCTTCGACGGCAAGACGCGCGAGGAGACGACGATCGGCTACGTCTTCCAGAACTACCGCGACGCGCTCTTCCCGTGGAAGAAGGCGGCGGACAACATCCAGTACCCGCTTCGCCTGCGCGGCGTGCCGAAAGCGGATGCGCGTCGCCGCGTCGAGGAGCTGGTGGCGGAGTTCGAGGTGAAGTTCGACCTGAACCGCTATCCGTGGGAGCTCTCCGGCGGCCAGCAGCAGCTCGTGTCGATCATGCGCGCCCTCGCGCCGCGCCCGGAGGTCGTGTTCCTGGACGAGCCCTTCTCGGCGCTCGACTACGAGGCGACGCTCTCCATCCGCGAGCGCCTGCAGGCGACCTTCATGCGCAGCGGCGTGACGACGGTGATCGTCTCGCACGACCTCGAGGAAGCGGTGTATCTCGCCGACGAGGTGTTCCTGCTCACCAAGCGCCCCACGCGCGTCGCCGAAGTGGTCGATGTCGGCCTCGCGCGCCCCCGCGGCGTGCAGACCCTCTCCCAACCCGACTTCGTGCGAACCCGCGCCCATTGCCTGGAAGTGTTCCAGCGCGAAGTGCGCCGCTGACCGGAGACTCGCGATGAAACGATTCGAAGCCACGCTCGCCCGCCTCGTCGTGCTGGTGGGGCCGCTGCTCATCATCGGCCTGTGGTGGGTGGCCGCGGCCGCGAAATGGGTGAGCCCCAAGCTGCTCCCGGACCCCTGGTCGACCCTGCAGACCCTCTGGACGAGCGTGATGGAGGGCGCGATCTGGGCCGACTTCCGCGGCACGGCCGTGCGCACGCTCTACGCCTTCGCCATCGCCGCTGTCGCGGGCATCCCCGCGGGCATCGTGCTGGGGGCCAACCGCACCATCTACCGCTCGGTGGAGTTCGCGATCGACTTCTTCCGCTCCACGCCCGCCACGGCGATGTTCCCGCTCTTCCTGCTGGTGTTCGGCATCGGCGAGTTCTCGCAGGTGGCGGTGGCGGCCTTCGCCGCGTGGCTCGTCATCCTCTTCAACGTCGCCTACGGCGTCATGAACGCGCGCCAGACGCGGATCCTCGCCGCCCGGGTGATGGGCGCGACGACCGGGCAGGTCTTCCGTCACGTGATGTTCTTCGAGTCGCTGCCGCAGACCTTCGTGGGGCTGCGCGTGGGCGTCTCGATGGCCCTGGTGGTGATCATCGTGGCCGAGATGTTCATCGGCTCGTCGAACGGCATGGGCCGCCGGATCATCGACGCCCAGCAGGTCTTCGACCTGGCGCAGATGTACGCCTCCATCCTCGTCACCGGCGTGCTCGGTTACGGCCTCAACGTGTTCTTCCTCGCCCTCGAACGCCACTTCGTCCGCTGGTCGGGCAAGTGACCTCGCCCCATCCCCCCAAGCCAAGGAGCCTTCCATGAAAACCCGCATCGCCGCCGCCGTCCTTCTCGCCTGCCTGCCGTTCGCGGCCAGCGCGCAGAAGAAGGAGAAGGTCGTCGCCTCGTGGCTGCCCATCATGCAGACCATGGCCTATTACGTCGCGCTCGAGGAGAAGCTCTTCGAGAAGGCCGGCATCGAGATCGAGTCGGTGAAGTTCCAGAACCCCAACCAGATCATCGATTCGCTCGTCTCCGGCCAGGCCGACTTCGGGCCGCCCGGCGCGGCGGCGGGCATCGCGATGCTCGCCGAGTCGCGCTATCCGGGCACCTTCAAGGTCTTCGGCCTGCAGGGCGGGGGCATCAAGGTGAACCTCGTCAACGACGGCCTCATCGTGAAGAACGATTCCACCATCGCCTCGTTCAAGGACCTGAAGGGCAAGAGCCTGGGCCACCTGCCCGGCATCCAGTGGCGGACGATCTCGCGACACGTGGTGCGCGCCAACGGGCTGGACCCGGACAAGGACGTGCGCCTGCAGGAGATCGCGGTTGGCCTGCAGGTGCCCTCGGTGGTCGCCGGCACGGTGGACGCCACGCTCTCGCTCGAGCCGGTGGGCTCCATCGCCGTCGCCTCGAAGGAGGCCAAGCGCGCGATGACGAACCCGGTGGCGATGTTCATCGCGGACCCGTTCTACTCGGGCGTCTCCGTGCTCACCGCCAAGTTCATCAAGGAGCGCCCGCAGGTGGCGAAGAAGGTGGTCGAGGTGCTCGACGAGGCGACGAAGCTCGCCATGAACGATTTCGAGAAGTACCGCGCCATCCTGCCCAAGTACACGGCCATCAAGCCCGAGCAGGTGGGCATCGTCGCCAAGCCCTACCTGCGCGCGTGGAAGGACCTGAACGAGGCCGACATCAAGTCCTACCAGGCGCTCGTCGACGTCTTCCACAAGGAAGCCGTGCTGAAGGAGCGCATGGACGTGAAGGCCGTCCTCTTGAAGCCCGCTGACTTCGGCAAGTAGGCGATCCGCGGAGACCGACATGACCCAACCGTACCAGGCCGCCGTCGTCCAGACGCTCGCGAAGCTCGGCGACATCGACGCCAACATCGCGCTGCTGCGCGACTACACGCGGGAGGCCGTCCGCCAGGGCGCGAAGCTCGTGGTGTTCCCCGAATGCATGAACACAGGCTATCTGTTCGATTCGGCCGGGTACTGCGAAGCCGTCGCCGAGACCGTCGACGGGCCATTCGTGAACGCGATGGCGGATCTCGCGAAGCAATACGGCCTGCACATCGCGAGCGGCGTGACCGAGCGCGACGCGCCGAGCGGCAAGATCTACAACTCCGGCGTGCTCATCGGCCCGAAGGGCGACCTGCTCGTGCATTACCAGAAGCAGTTCCTCGCCACCCACGACCAGAACTGGTTCGAGTTCGGCGTGCGCGGCTGCCCGGTGGCGGACACGGAGCTCGGCCGCATCGGGCTGCTCATCTGCTTCGACGGGCGCATCCCGGAGATCGCGCGCTGCCTCGCGCTGCAGGGTGCGGAGGTGGTCGTCGACATGGCCAATTTCTTCGCCATGGACCAGGCGGAGATGTGGGTGCCCGCGCGGGCCTTCGAGAACGGCGTCTACTTCGTGGCCGCGACCAAGGCCGGCGTCGAACGCAGCATCTACTACCCGGGCGGCAGCACGATCGCCGCGCCCACGGGCGAGGTGCTCGCGCGCATGCCCTACGATCGCCACGGCGTCGCGAGCGCGCGCATCGATCCGGCTTCCGCCCGCGCCAAGGGATGGCTCGGCGGTGGCGACCGATTCCGCGACCGGCGCGTGGACGCCTATGGATTGCTCGCGAAGCCCTTCGCCGGTTCGCCCGCCGCTCGCGCCCTGGAAGAACCGCTGGTGCCCGAGAAAAGCGTGACCAAGGTCGCGGCCGTGCAGGCCCACGCGACGCCCGCCGACCCGGCGGGGCGCGAAGCCCTGGAGATGGCGGACCATACGGCCAAGCTCGGCGCGCAGCTCATCGTGCTGCCGCTGCACGCCAACAGTCCCACGTGGGCGCCCGACGCCACGGAGGCCAGGGCGGCGGCGAGCAAGTCGGCCGCGGTGTCGGCCGAGGCCGCGCGCATCGCGAAGCAGTACGGCCGCCATGTCGTCCTCCCGCTCATCGTCGAGACGGGCGCGTCCCTCGCCATCGAGGCGCATCTCATCGGCCCGGAAGGCACGGTCGTCGGACGGTACCGTCAGGTGCACACGCACCCGGTCCTCGAATCGTGGGCCCTTCCCGGCGATGCGTTTCCCGTCTTCGACACGCCGGTCGGCCGCATCGGCATGCTCCTGGGTTACGACGGGCTGTTTCCCGAAAGCGCACGCCTGCTGGCTCTCGCGGGCGCGGACATCGTCGCGTACGCGAGCGCCTGGCAGCATCGCTTCGAAAGGGAGCTGCTCGCGGTGCCCAAGGCCGAGGACAACCGCGTGTACGTGGTGTGCGCGAACCGGAACGATTCGCCGTATCCCGGCGGTTCATTCGTGATCCCGCCCAACGGCTTCCCGCACTGGGACGTGAACGTCTCGGCGCCGCCCGTGGGTCGCGTCGGCGCGGTCATGCCGACCTTCGCGCACCTCGCCCTTTCGCGCGAGAAGTTGATGATCCCGAAGGTGGACATGCTGCGCAACCGCCTCGTGCAGACCTACGCTCCCCTCGTGGCGACGGCGAAGGCCGCCTGATCCGCAAGACCGGGGACAGGTGTAATCGGGGACAGGTGAAAAATTCACCTGTCCCCGATTACACCTGCCCCCACTTCAGCCGGAATTCCGGAGTCCCGCCGCCAGCCCGTTGATGGTGAGGTGGATGCCGCGCTTCACGCGTTCCTCCGCGTCACCCGCCCGGTAGCGCTTGAGGAGCTCCACCTGCACGTGGTTGAGCGGGTCGAGGTACGGGAAGCGGTTGCGGATGGATCGCGCGAGCGTCGGGTTGGTCTCGAGGAATCCGCGCGCCTTCGTGATGCCGAAGTAGGCCTTCACGGTAAGGTCGAGCTCGCGCCGGATGCGCCCGAAGATCTCGTCGGCGAGCTTCGGGTCGTCCACCAGGTCCTTGTAGCGCGCGGCGACCGCGAGATCCGCCTTGGCGAGCAGCATCTCCAGGTTGGAAAGCATGGCGCGGAAGAAGGGCCATTCCTGCCACATCTCGGCGAGGAGCGCGTAGCCGGCCTCGTCGTGCTTCGCGAGGAAGGCCTCGACCGCGCTGCCCAGCCCGTACCAGCCCGGCAGCATCACGCGGCACTGCGCCCACGAGAAGACCCAGGGGATCGCGCGCAGGTCCTCGATGCGCAGGGAGGGCTTGCGGGAAGCCGGTCGCGATCCGATGTTGAGCTCCGCGATCTCGCGCACGGGCGTGGATCCCCGGAAGTACTCGACGAAGCCTGGCGTCTCGTAGACGAGGCTTCGGTAGGCCCGGAAGGCCGACCCGGAAATCTCCTCCATCGCCGCGTGGTAGGCGGCGTGCGTCTCCCGCGGGGCCTCGTCGATCGTCGCGCGCACCGTGGCGGCCACGAGGGCCTCGAGGTTGCGCCGCCCGATCTCCCGGTTGGCGTACTTGCTCGCGATGACCTCGCCCTGCTCCGTGAGGCGCAGCTCGCCCTGCACGCTGCCCGGGGGCTGCGCGAGGATGGCTTCGTACGAGGGCCCGCCGCCGCGGCCCACGGTGCCGCCGCGGCCGTGGAAGAAGCGAAGGCGCACGCCCGCCTCGCCGAAGACCTCCACCAGCCGCGTCTCGGCCTTGTAGAGCTCCCAGTTGGAGGTGACGTAGCCGCCGTCCTTGTTGCTGTCCGAATAGCCGAGCATCACCTCCTGCGCGCCGCCCAGCGACGCGACGATCGACCGCGCCTCCGGCAGCGCGAACCAGGATCGCATCGTCGCGGGCGCCCGCTGCAGGTCGCCGATGGTCTCGAAGAGCGGGACGATCTGCAGGCGCGAGGCGGGCGCCGCGCCCGGCGTGAGGAGCCCGGCCTCCTTCAGCATCACCGCGACCTCGAGCAGGTCGGAGACGCTCTCGGCCTTGGAAATGACGTACTGGCTCAGGGCATCGGGGCCGTGCGCCGCGAGCACGCGGGCGGCCTCATGGACGATGGCGAGCTCGCCCGCGGCCGTCTCCGAGTAGGTGGCGAAGGGCGAGCGCAGCAGGCGCGGCGTGGCCAGTTCCGCGCGCAGCAAGGCCACGCGGCCGGCCTCGTCGCGCGCCAGGTAGTCGTCGGCGACGCCCGCCCCGGCGAGGAGCTCCGCGACGACGCTCTCGTGCACGTCCGCGTTCTGGCGCAGGTCCACGGTGGCGAGGTGGAAGCCGAAGGTGGCCACCGCGCGGCGCAGCCGCCGCAGGCGCCCCTCGGCGATCATCGCGCAGCGGTCGGCGCGCAGGCTCGCGTCGATGGCGTCCAGGTCGGCGGCGAAGGCGAGGGCGTCCGGATAGGGCGCGGCCTGCCCCACGGCGGCGCGGTGCTCGCGCTTGAGCCCCATCTGCGCGGCCGTCGCGGCGAGCCTCGCGAAGACGCCGGTGAGGGCGCGTCGGTAAGGCTCGTCGGCTCGGTGGGGCGAGCGGTCGGGCGAGGCGTCGGCCAGGGCGAGCAGGGCCCCGCTGGGCCGGGTGAGGAGCTTCGAGATGGGCAGCTCCGCGCCCAGCGCGTGCACCTCGGCGAAGTAATGGTCGAAGACGATCTCGCCCTGGCGCCGGAAGGCGTGGGCCAGCATCTCGGCGGTGACGAAGGGGTTGCCGTCGCGATCGCCCCCCACCCAGCTGCCCAGGGCCAGCACCGTCGGCAGCACCGGCCGTCCGCCGGCGCCCGGCAACGCCGCGAGGTGGTCCTCGAGGTCCGCGTGCAGGCGGGGCACGGCGTCGATGAAGGTGTAGTCGAAGTAGGCCAGCGCGTTCTCGATCTCGTCGCGCACGCCGAGCTTCACCGGCCGCAGCATGCGCGTGCGCCAGAGCGTGGCGACGCGCCGGCGCAGGTCGTCCTCGGCCGCCGCGCGCTCCTCCGGCAGCAGGTCCGGGTGATCCAGCCGCGCGAGCCCCTCGGCGATGGCGAGCTGGTTGTCCAGGGTGCTGCGCCGCTGCACCTCGGTGGGGTGCGCGGTGAGCACGGGCGTCACCTTCACGCGCGCGAGGGTTGCCGCGGCCTCGGCGGCGCCGGTGCCCTTGGCCTCGAGATCGGCGAAGAGCCCCCGGATCGTCGAGGCCAGCGGGGCGGCGCCCGCCAGGCGCATCGCCCTGCCGCGCCGGATGTGGTGGCGGTCCTCGGCGATGTTGGCGAGGAGCGAGAAGTAGCTGAAGGCGCGCACCACGACCACCATCGAATCGTCCGTGAGGGCGTCGAGGGTCTCGGCCAGGGACCGGCGCGAGGTCACGTCCTCGAGGCGGCGGCTCGCGACGGCGAGGCGGCGGATGGTCTCGATGAGCTCGAAGGTCGCCTCGCCCTCGAACTGCCGCAGCGTGTCGCCGAGGATCCGGCCCAGCAGTCGGATGTCGGCCGCGAGCGCGGCTTCCTTGTCGGGGGTGGCCATGGCGGAAGCATCCCCGAATCGGGATGCGCCCGCAACACGAATGCCGCGCGGATCAGTGCGACGCGGTGTAGAGCACGCCGACCGCGGCCGCGAGCCGCGCGGCGCGATGGCGAAGCTCGGAGGCGGAGGCCGCCGATTCCTCCACGCGCGCGGCGTTGCTCTGCGTGACCTCGTCGAGCTGCGAGACGGCGCCGTTGATCTGGCCGATGCTCTCGGCCTGCTGCCGGGCGTCGTCGGCGATGTCGTTGATGAGCGTCTGCACGCCCTGCACCTGGCCCACGATGTGGGACATCGCGAGGTGCGCGTCCTTCACGATGAGCGCGCCCCGGTCGACCTGCTCGACGGATTCGCGGATGAGCTCGTGGATCTCCTTCGAGGCGCCGGCGGCGCGACCGGCGAGCGCGCGCACCTCGCTCGCGACGACCGCGAAGCCGCGGCCCTGCTCGCCCGCGCGCGCCGCTTCCACGGCGGCGTTGAGCGCGAGGAGGTTCGTCTGGAACGCGATGCCGTCGATGACGCTCACGATATCGGCGATCTTGCGGCTGTTGGCGGTGATGCCGTCCATGGTGGCGGAGACGCGGGCGATGGCCTCGCCGCCCTTGTCGGCTGCCGACGAGGCGGTGCCGGCCGCGTCGTGGGCCTGGCGGGCGCTGTCGGCGCTGTGCTTCACCGTCTCCGAGATCTCGTGCATGGTGGCCGAGGTCTGCTCGAGGTTGGCGGCCTGCTGCTCGGTGCGCGAGGACATCTCCTGGCTGCCGGCGTCCAGCTCCGCGGCGGCGCGCGTCACGTGCTCGATGCCGTGCCACGCGTCGTCGATGACGCCGAGCGTCTTGGAATTGAGCTGGTTCAGGAAGCGCGCGAGGCGCCGGATGGCCTCGTCGCCCTCGGCCGGCAGCTTCTGGCGCAGGTCGCCCGCCAGGAGCTTGGTGCAGGCGCCGACCATGTGGTCGATGGGGCTCGCGATCATGCGCGTGAGGTAGGCGCCGACCGCGAGGGCGGTGGCGACCCCGATGGCGGCCCCGGCCCACGCGATCGATGCGGCGTGCGCGGGAAGGAGCGCGGCAACGAGGGGCGGGGCGACGAAGAGCGCGGCGAGCAGCGTGGCGACGAGCCAGCTCCTCACGGTGAAGGGCATGCGCAGGGTGGCGCCCAGGAGGCCGCGCACGCCGGTGCGCACGAGCTCCCCGCCCCGGAGCTGCCAGTCGCCCAGAGCGCCTTCCCGCATGCGCCGGTAGAGCGCCTCGGCCTTGTCGATTTCCTCGCGGGAGGGCTTCACGCGGACGGAGACGTAGCCCGCGACGGCGCCGTTCTTCACGATCGGCGTCACGTTGGCGTGCACCCAGTAGAACCGGCCGTCCTTGCGGCGGTTCTTCACGAAGCCCGTCCAGGGCTCTCCCGCCTGGATCGTGGCCCACATGTCCGCGAACGCGGCCTTGGGCATGTCGGGGTGGCGCACCAGGTTCTGGGGCTTGCCCATCACCTCCTCGAGCGAATAGCCGGAGGTGCGCAGGAATCCCTCGTTGGCGAAGGTGATGTAGCTCTTGGCGTCCGTCGAGGTGATGATCACCTCGCCGTCGTGGAGGGCGAACTCCTCCGTCTCGTGGGTCGTGGCCATGGTCTTGTTCTCTTTCGGTGAAAAGTGCATCCCGGCCGCCTCTTCGGGCAGGCCCATGCGATTCAATCAACGGCAGCGTGGCCGTCAACTTCAGTTGACGACCGGAAATATTTGACGCGGATCAAGCGGCCGGGCCGGCCGGCGGCGCGGTTTGCCCCCCGGACGGTGGCAATCCGGGCGCGCGGCCGCCCGCGATAGAATGTCGGGGCCATGCAGAAGCCCCGCCTTTACATCAACGACGTCGCCGTGCGCGACGGCTTCCAGATCGAGAAGGCCTTCGTCCCGACGGCGACGAAGGTCTCCCTCATCGACGAACTCTCGGCCACGGGCCTCGCGAAGATCGAGGTCACCAGTTTCGTGAGCCCGAAGGCGGTGCCCGCGCTCGCGGACGCGAACGAGGTCCTGGCCGGCATCCGGCGCGTGCCGGGCGTCGCCTACGTGGCGCTGGTGCCCAATATCCGAGGCGTGCAGAACGCGGCGGCGACGGCGGCGAAGCCCGACGAGCTGAACGGCGTGATGAGCGCCTCCCTCACGCACAACCGCGCCAACATCAACCGCACGACGGACGAGACGCTGGCCGAGCTGCCGACGATGGTGCGCATCGCCCACGAGGCGGGCATGACGATGTCGATGAGCCTCTCGACCACTTTCGGCTGCCCGTTCGAGGGGCCCGTGAGCGAGGACGCGATCCTGCGGTTCGTCGAGGCCTTCCTCGCCGCCGGCGTGGACGGCATCTCGCTCGCGGACACCACCGGCATGGCCAATCCGGCGCAGGTGGAGGCGCTCACGCGCAAGGTGCTGGCCCGGTTCCCGGCGAAGGACGACACCTTCTACACGCTCCACTTCCACAACACGCGCGGCATGGGCCTCGCCAACGTGGTCGCCGGCATCGCGGCGGGGGTGCGCTCCTTCGACGGCTCCATCGCCGGCCTGGGCGGCTGCCCCTTCGCGCCCGGTGCCACCGGAAACATCTGCACCGAAGACATGGTCAACATGCTCGAGGACATGGGTTACGAGACGGGTGTCGACCTGGACCGGCTCATCGCCTGCGCGCGCCGCGTCCCGGCCATCGTCGGCCACGACACGCCCGGGCAGGTGATGAAGGCGGGCAGGAGCCTCGCAACCCATGCCCTTCCCGAATCCCTCAAGGAGCGCCATTGAAATTGAAGAACACCCTGCTCGCGGCGACCCTCGTCGCCGCCTCGCTGCCGGCCGCGGCCGACCTCACCAACCTGAACGCCCTCACGCAGGACCAGTTCCGCAAGCTTTCGGAGGACCTGGGCGCCGCCTTCTCCTACAAGGGCGTCACGCCCGCGACGAGCCTGGGTCCCTGGGGCTTCGACCTCGGCGTGGAGCTGACGACCACGGACATGCGCAACAGCGACATCTTCCGGATCGCGGGCTCCGGCTCGGTCGATCGCCTGTTCGTGCCGAAGGTGCACATCAACAAGGGCCTGTGGACGGGCTCGGACATCGGCGGCTTCTACGGCGGCTCGTCGGAGATCGGCGGGTCGCTCTGGGGCGCGAGCCTGCGCCAGGCCTTCATCGAGGATACGGCCACCTCGCCCGCCTTCGCCGGGCGGCTCTCCGGCACACGCACCACCGACCTGGGCAGCCTCAAGGTGTACTCGCTCGCGGCGGACCTCATGCTTTCCAAGCGCCTCGCGATCGTCACGCCCTACGTGGGCGCCGGCATCGTGCGCGTCGAGTCCAAGGCCACCGGGTTCGAGACGGTGACGAACAACGAGGGCCGCTACTTCGGCGGCGTGAACGTGAACCTCGGCATCGTCAACCTCGCCGCCGAGGCCGAGCGCCTGGGCAGCAACACCAGCCTGTCCGCCAAGGTCGGCTGGCGCTTCTAGCATCCGGCTCCGACGCAGGCGCCGCCTTGCCGCGGGCGGCGCCGCGAATCCCGAAAGACGGCACCACGAGAGGAGTAATTCGATGAAGCGCATGCTGCAGGCGCTGGCGGCCCTCGCCGTCGGCACGATGGTCGCGTCCGGCGCCCTCGCCCAGGCCCCCGAGAAGAAGAAGATCACCATCGCCGTGGGCGGCAAGAACCTCTTCTACTACCTGCCGCTCTCGGTGGCCGAGCGCAAGGGGTACTTCAAGGAGGAGGGCCTCGAGGTCGAGATCCCGGATTTCGCGGGCGGCGCCAAGGCGCTCCAGGCGCTGGTGGGCGGTTCGGCCGACATGGTCTCGGGCGCCTACGAGCACACCATCAACATGGCCGCGAAGAAGCAGCCCATCAAGGCGGTGGTGCTGCAGGCCAGGTACAGCTCCATCGTGCTGCTGCTGCCCAAGGACAAGGCCGCGAAATACAAGGGGCCCGCCGACCTGAAGGGCCTCAAGGTGGGCGTCACCGCCCCGGGCTCCTCCACGAACATGTTCGTGAACAACATCCTCGCCAAGGGCGGCCTCAAGCCCACGGACATCGCGGTGGTGGGCGTGGGGGCGGGCTCCGGCGCGGTGGCGGCCATGGAGAAAGGCGAGATCGACGCGATCTCGAACCTGGACCCGGTCATCACCCAGCTCGAGGCCACCGGCAAGTTCGTGGCGGTGGCCGACAGCCGCACCGAGAAGGGCATGAACGAGATCTACGGCGGCGACTACCACGCGAGCGTGATCTACATCACCGACGAGTACATCCGGAAGAACCCGAACACGGTGCAGGCCGTGGTGAACGCGATCGTGCGGGCCAACCGATGGATCGCGAAGGCCACGCCGCAGGAGATCGTCGACCTGATGCCGGACGCCTACAAGGCCGGCAACCCGTCGCTCTACAAGGCGGGGCTGCTGAAGAACATGATCGGGTATTCGGAGGATGGGCAGATGTCGATGAAGGCGGCGCAGAACGTCTACAAAGTGCTCAGGCAATTCGAGCCGTCTGTCATTGCCGCCGGCAATGCCGTCAAGCTCGAAAACACCTTCGACAACAATTTCGCGAAGAAGGCGGCCGCGAAGTATCGCTAGGCCGCCCATGGTCGCGAACGGCATCGGGAACCGTGTTCGATCGGTCGGACTTCGTCCGCCGATCAACACGGGCGAGCAGGGGTCGCGCCTGAAATGACCATCGCCGTCAGCTTCGAGAAAATCACCTGCACCTTTGCGGCCAAGGGCGGCGGAAGCTACACGGCCGTGAAGGACGTGGACCTCTCGATCGCCGCCGGCGAGTTCGTCTCGGTGGTCGGTCCCACGGGCTGCGGCAAGTCGACGCTCCTCAACGTGGCCGCGGGCCTGCTCAAGCCCTCCTCGGGCGTGACGCGCATCTTCGGCGAGCCCCTCGCCGGCGTGAACCGCCGCGCCGGCTACCTGTTCCAGTCCGAGGCGCTCATGCCCTGGCGCAGCGCCCTGGACAACGTGACGGCCGGCCTCGAGTTCCGGGGCGAGGACAAGGCGGCCGCCCGCGCGAAAGGCGAGGACTGGCTCGCGCGCGTGGGCCTCGCCGGCTTCGGCGACCGCTACCCCCACCAGCTCTCCGGCGGCATGCGAAAGCGCGTCTCGCTCGCGCAGATGCTCATCCTGGACCCGCAGATCCTTCTCATGGACGAGCCGTTCTCCGCGCTCGACGTGCAGACGCGCTCGCTCATGGAGAACGAGCTGCTCGAGCTCTGGAACGCGGACCGCAAGAGCGTCCTGTTCATCACCCACGACCTCGAGGAGGCCATCAGCCTCTCCGACCGCGTCGTGGTCCTCTCCGCCGGCCCGGCCACGCACCCCATCGGCGATTACCGCATCGACCTGCCGCGCCCGCGCGACGTCTCCGAGATCCGCCTCACGCCCGCGTTCATCGCGCTGCACGACCGCATCTGGCACGCGATGAAGGAAGAGGTGCTCAAGGGCTACCGGCAAACCCGCAACCGGACGAGCGCATGAAGAAGAAGCTCTGGATCTGGCAATGCCTGCTCCTCGTGGCGATCTTCGCCTTCTGGCACGTCGCCACGCACCCGGAGATCCTGCCGCCCTTCGTCTGGGACAACCCGGATCGCGCCGCCTTTTTCTTCGGCGAGCCGGTCAAGATCTTCAAGGCGGTCTACGTGTGGTTCGCCGGCGGCGAGATCTACCCGCACCTGTGGGTGACGCTGCAGGAGACCGCGCTCGCCTTCGTCATCGGTTCCGCGCTCGGCCTGGGGATCGGGCTGTGGCTGGGCCTCACGCCCTTCGCCTCGGCGCTCCTCGACCCGTACATCAAGGCCGCCAACGCCATGCCGCGCGTGGTGCTCGCGCCCATCTTCATGGTGTGGTTCGGGCTGGGCATCTGGTCGAAGGTGGCCCTGGGCGTCACGCTCGTCTTCTTCATCGTGTTCTTCAACGTCTACCAGGGCGTGAAGGAGGTGAGCCCCGTCGTGCTCAACAACGCGACGATGCTGGGCGCCTCGCGCCGGCAGCTCCTGCGCTTCGTCTACCTGCCCTCGGCCACCTCGTGGGTCTTCTCGAGCCTGCACACGTCGGTGGGCATGGCCTTCGTGGGCGCGGTGGTGGGCGAGTACCTGGGCAGCGCCAAGGGCGTGGGCTACCTCATCCACATGGCCGAGGGCTCGTTCGACATCAACACGGTGTTCGCGGGCATCCTCGTGCTCACGATCTTCGCGCTGGTGCTCGACTTCGCGGTGTCCTTCGCGGAGCGGCGACTGCTCGTGTGGCGGCCGACGCAGGGCGAGACGCAGCCGCACTAGCGCCGGGCGGCTAGGCGTCCTCGTCGGCGGAGGTGACGTACCAGCGCTCGCCCGCCAGCGGGCTCGACCGCGAGACGTAGAACGGCCGCTCGCCGCGCACGCGGAACCCCGCGCCCCGCAAGCCGCGGTGGATGTTCTCGTCGCCGCAGAACTCCACCGACAAGCTGGCGTGCCCCCGGGCATAGGCGGCCTTCGAGAGTTCACGCCAGAGCAACGCCAGCAGGTCCGGTTCGGCCGGGTCGGCGAGGAAGTCGTTCACCTGCAGGGAGCGGCCCACCGCCTGGCAGGCCGCGTACGCGAGCAGCCGGCCGTCCCGCGCCGAGACCAGCGTGAAGAACTCGTTGCGGCCGAACGGGAAGTCGGCCAGGCGCCACGCGAGATAGGACGCGTCGCGAACGCCGATGACGTCGGCCACGCCCGCACAGCGCCGCCAGAGGTCGTCGAAGCGTCCGTCGGGGCGCTCCTGCCATGCCGCGATGAGGCCCGCGCGCCTCGGCCCGCGGGCGGCGCGCCCCATCCGCAAGAGCGCGTCCGCGACCGGCCCGGCGAGCCGGGCGATGGGGGCGGGCACGCGGCGCGCGAGGTAGTCCGCCGTGCGCAGCACGAGCACGTGCCGCACGAGCGAGCCCTTGCGGGCGAATCCCTGGCGCTTGATCGCGGCCTCGGAGTTGCGGTTCGGGAAGCCGTAGACGGTCCCGAACGAGGCGTCCGCGACCCGCTTCATCTCGCGTTGCAGCGCCATGGCCGGGAAGAGCGTGCGGTGCCCGGCGGCGACCACGAAGTCGAGGAGGATGCCGGCGAGCACCGTGCCGCCGCGCGTCTGCAGCAGGCGCTTGCCCGTCGAGGCGGTGCCCACCGACGTGCGTTCCTCCCCGTGCCGCAGGAACACCACGAGCGGCTCGCCGGCGGGATTGCGCCCGTAGTACCAGTCGAACTTGGCCTCGGGGCGGCCGGCGTGCGTGAGGCCCTGTCCCCAGAGCGCGAGGATGCGCTCGCGATCGCGAGCGACCGCCGCCACTTCGAACGTGTAGTCCTCGAGCGCGCTCACGGGTCGGTTCCGGCCCGCGCCTCAGTGCTCGATGCCCCCGACTTCCTCGACGAGCCGAGGGCCGGCGTGCAGGTAGCGCGTCGTCCGGCGCTTCGCGACGATGTCACGGTAGATGAACTGCGCCTGCTTCGCGCTGATTCCCGCCTGCTCGGCATACGCCTCGGCGGGTACGCCGTGATTGAACGCCCACAGGGCGATGTCCATCTTCTGGTAGGGCAGCGCGAAGTAGAACTCGTCCTGCCCCTGGGCGAGGCTGTAGGTGTCGGTGGTGGGCTTGGCGGCGCAGATCTCCTCCGGCACGCCCAGGTGCCGCGCGAGCGCGACCACCTGCGTCTTGTACAGGTGCGCGATCGGCTTCACGTCCGCCGCGCCGTCGCCCAGCTTCACGAAGAAGCCCTGGTCGTATTCCAGCCGGTTCGGCGTGCCGATGACGGCATAGCCGAGGCGGTCGGCGTGGAAGTACTCCAGCGCCTTGCGCGTGCGCTGCTTGAAGTTGGTCGCGGCGACGATCTGCATGTATTCGCGGGCCGGCAGGCGCGCCTCGTGTTGCTTGCCGTCCGGCGAGCGCACCACGACGCGGAAATAATTGAAGGACCCGTCCTGCCCGCCGGCGATGACGATCTTGCTCTTCCAGCCGTCGCCGAATTCCGGGAACACGGCCCGGATGGCCTCGTCGCGGCGCCGGTAGCAGCCCAGGCCCTCGAGGGCCGCCGTGATGTCCTCGACGGCGTGGGGCAGCTTGAAGCGCTCGGCGACGGCGAGGCCGCGCGCCAGGCTCTCGGGCGAATTCTCGCGTTCGGGCAGCATGATCCCGAAAACGCGCTCGGGGCCGAAGGCACGCGCCGCGAGTGCCGCGCACGCGGCGCTGTCGATGCCGCCGGAGATGGCGATGGTGGCGCCGCGGCGGCGCAGGTCGTTGCCGACGATGTCGATCATGCGCGCGGCGATGCGCGTGGCCTCGGCCTCGCAGTCGAGCGCGAGGCAGTCCGGCTTGAGTTCGGGATGGCTCATGGTCTCGCTTTTCCCGGGGCCGGTCAGGCGGCGCCGCGCTTGCGCGCGACGAAGGCCTCGATGTTCACCAGGCTGTCGAGGTTCTCGGGGACCATCTCCGCGTCGTCGACCTGGATGCCGAACGCCTCCTCGATGAACGACACCAGCTCGACGAAGCCCGTCGAGTCGAGGATGTGTTCCTCCATGAAGGACGCCCCGTCGGCGACGACCGCGCGGTCGCCCATCGAGAAGTTGTCCAGGAGGAACTTGCGCACTTCGGCCTTGACGTCCTGCTTTGCCATTCTTGTCTCCCATCCACGGGGAATCGGTCCCCGACCGGTCCTCGCCCTGCTTTCAGGCGAGGCTTTTCTTGAGTACTTTTCCGGAATCGGTCTTCGGCAGCTCCTCCAGGAAGACCACCTGCCGCGGTGCCTTGAACGATTCCAGGTGCTTGTGGCAATGACGGATCACGTCGCGCTCGGTGAGCGAAGCGCCCTTGGCCGGCACGACGAACGCCTTCACCGCCGAGCCCAGTCTCGGGTCGGGAACGCCGACCACCGCCGATTCGCGAACGCCCGGCAGCGAGTCGATCGCGTTCTCGACCTCGCGGGGGCTCACCTTCTCGCCCCCGCACTTGATGATATCGTCCCGGCGCGCCACATAGTAGAGCCAACCTTCCTCGTCCGTCCGGAAGATGTCGCCGGTGTGCAGCACGTGTTCGCCCGGCAGCGGGCCCGGCGTGAGCGCCCGGGCCGTCTCGGCGGGGTTCTCCCAGTAGCCCAGCATCACGTGCGCGCCGCGCACGACCAGCTCGCCCGTGCTGCCGTTCGGCAGCCGCCGGCCTTCCTCGTCGACGAGCCAGTGCTCCTGGTTGGGCATGCCGCGGCCGACGCTCATCGGCCGCACGTCGAGCTGGTCCGGCGGCAGGTAGGTGACGCGCTTGCATTCCGTGAGGCCGTACATCGAATAGAGCGTCGCGTGCGGCAGCTTGGCGCGCAGGCGGTCGATGCCGGGCTTCGTGATGCCCGCGCCCGCGTTCGTGACGATCCGCAGCGCGGAGAGGTCGAAGCGGTCGATCCCCTCGAGGTCGCAGAGCTGCGCGTACATCGTCGGCACGCCCGGGAACATCGTGACGCGCTCGCTCGCCATGCGCTCGATCACCTTGATCGGGAAGACGAAGGAACGTTCGATCACGAGCGTCGCCCCGACCCGGATCGTCATGATCGCGTGGTGCAGGCCGTAGCTGAACGCGAGCGGAAGCGCGCACTGGACGACGTCGTCCTCGCGCGTGCCGAGGTATTCGATGACCGAGTCGGAGGCCGACGACATGTTGAGGTGCGTGAGCATCACGCCCTTGGGCTGGCCCGTGGAGCCCGAGGTGTAGATGATGCTGGCGAGGTCCAGGTCGATCGTGGACGGCTCGACGCCCGGCGCATCCGCCCGTTCGCCGTCCGCCGGCCAGCGCACTTCCCGCCCGTCGCCGGGCTCGGCCTCGCGGCCCGGGCGGCCGGTGACGACGCAGGTATGGACCCCGGATCCGCTGCGCCCGAGCGCCTCGCGCCAGACCTCGCGCAGGCTTTCCTGGGTGAGCAGCGCGCTCGCGCCCGAGTTCTCCAGCAGGTAGGCGAGCTTGCCGGACTTCGACATCGCGCTGACCGGCATGAAGGCCGCCCCGATGCGAAGGGTCGCGTAGACCCCCACCACCAGCTCCACGCAGTTGTCGAGGAGCAGCGCGACGCGGTCGCCGCGACGCACGCCGCGCGCCTGGAGCAGCCGGGCGAGCTGGTCGACGCGCCCGGCGAGTTGCGCGTAGGTGACCCGTTCGCTCTCGCTCACGAGGGCAGTCTTGCCCGGAAGGCGCCGGGCCGAGGATTCGAGGGCGTGGTGCAGGAGCATCGGGCAGGCGCTCGGGGTCGGGAAGGGGGGATCAGGCGGCGATGGGCTGGGGGTGCCCGGTCGCGGGAGAGCGACCGAGGACGTACTGCTCGTGCAGCAGCATCGTGGACAGGATGGCCACGAACGCCATGTTGTCGGCGAACCCGATGGCCCGGCCGGCGCGGCACTTCTCGAAGAGCTTCGCCGTGGCGGACGCGCTGAAGTAGCCGGCGTCGGCGATTCGGGCGGGCGACAGGAGTTCGGCGACGTAGTCGACGGGCTCGCCTCCGGCGAAGAAGCTCCGGCTGTCCGGCGAGCGGTAGGGTTGCTTGGTCCGGGTGCGAACCCCCTCCGGCAGCAGGCCCGCCACCGATTTCTTGAGGAGGTACTTCTCGGTGAGGCCGCGGATCTTCAGCCATGGCGGCAGGCGGCTCGCGAACTCGATCACGCGGTGGTCGAGGAACGGGTAGCGGCCCTCGATGGACCGGGCCATCGCCATGCGGTCGCCTTGGGAGCTGAGCAGGTAGCCCGAGAGCAGCGTGTGGGCCTCGACGTACTGGTCGCGTGCCAGGGGCGCCCAGCGGCCGATGGCTTCCGGCAGCGTGCCCGCGATGGCCGCGTAGGGATCCCAGGGGCCCACCTGCGCCTTGAGGTCTTCCGAGAAGAATTGCGCGATCCGCCGCGTCGTGGTCCAGCGCGGGATGTGCGCGAAGAACGGGGCGTCGAGGTGCTCGAGCCCCTCCTTGAAGAACGCCTGCGTGAAGGCGCGGCCCGCGGCCGGCGAATGCTCGAGGTACGGGTAGAGCCGCTCGAGAATGCGCGGCCTCGAAGCCGATCCCGGCGAGCGGGCCCAGAAGCGCCGGATCTTCGCTTCCTTGAAGAGGTCGTAGCCGCCGAAGACCTCGTCCGCGCCCTCGCCCGTGAGCACCACCTTGTATCCCGCCTCGCGAACGTGGCCGGCCAGCAGCATCAGCGGCGTGGGCGCGGTGCGCACGATCGGCGTCTCGGCGTGGAAGACCGCCTCCGGGAAGTGCCGCGCGATGTCGGCCTGCGTGCAGCGGATCGAGGTGTGCTCGGTGCCCAGGTAGTCGACCAGCTCCTTCTGCCACGGGCCCTCGTCGAATTCCGCGTCCTCGAACGTGAGCGAGAAGGTGCGCAGGGGCGTGTCGCTGAAGTTGCGGATGAGGGTGGTGATGATCGACGAGTCGAGGCCGCCGCTCAGGTACGCGCCCACGGGCACGTCCGCGCGCAGCTGCAGCCGCGTGGCGTCCACCAGCAGCGCGCGCAGCTCGTCGGCCCAGTCGGCCTCGGAGCGTCCGGCATCGGCCGCATCCGGCGACTCGGGGAACGACCAGTCCCAGTAGCGCGAGATGCGCAACCCGCCCGCCTCGGCCACGAGCACGTGCCCGGGGGGCAGCGACGAGATGCCGGCGAAGGCGGTGCGCGGCGCGAGGGACGACCAGTAGGTGCAGGTCTCTGCGAGGGCTCGCGGATCCAGGCGGCGCTCGATCTGCGGCAGGGCGAAGAGCGCCTTCACCTCGGAGGCGAAGGCGAGGCGCCCGTCCTGCTCCCGGTAGAAGACGGGGCGGATGCCCGTGCGGTCGCGGGCGATCACGAGACGCCGGGCGGTGCCGTCCCACAGGGCGATCGCGAACTGCCCGTTCAGGTGCTCGACGAAGCGCTCGCCGTGCTCCTCGTAGAGATGGTTGATGACCTCGGTGTCCGAGTGCGTGTAGAAGCGGTGGCCGCGCGCCTCGAGGTCCCGGCGGAGCTCGACGTAGTTGAAGATCTCGCCGTTGAAGACGACCCAGACGGTTCCCGTCTCGTTGCGGATGGGCTGGTCGCCGCCCGCCAGGTCGATGATCGCGAGGCGCGAATGCGCGAGCCCCGCGGGCCCGTCGATGCGCACGCCCGTCCCGTCGGGGCCGCGATGGCCCAGGCGCGCGATCATGGCGTCGAGCTCGCCGCGCGCGGGCGGCGGCGCGCCGGGCGCGAGGCTCAGGATGCCTGCGATGCCGCACATGGGGGCGCGCCTTTCGGGTCGTCGTGGCGAGGGCGGGTCATGGTGCGCCGTGCCACTTCACTTGCGGGTCCTTCCACAGGGGCAGCGCGCGGACGCGAAGGCCGGTGGCGGCGTGGACGGCATTGGCGGCCGCCGGCGCCGTGGGCGGCACCGCGAGCTCGCCGACGCCGCCCACCGGGGCCCCGGGCGTATCGAGCACGCGCACGACGATCTCCGGCGAGAGGCCGATCGGCAGGATGGGATAGCTGCCATAGCCCGTCTCCACCACGCGCCCCTCCTTCACGGTGATTTCTTCCGCCAGCGCGGCGCTCAGCGCCATCACGATCGCGCCTTCCACCTGGGCGACGACGCCGCGGGGATTCACCGCAATCCCGCAATCGACGGCGGCGAAGCAGCGGCTGATCCTGACCCGGCCGGCTTCGACGAAGGCCTCCGCCACGAGGGCGCAGAAGGAGCCGAACCCCGCGCAGAACGCGAGGCCGAGGTGCCGGCCGCCGGCCTGGCGTGATTTCCAGCCGGAGAGCTCCGCCGCCGCCTCGAGCACGCGACGCTCGCGCGAGCCCGCCGCGAGCAGGTCCAGGCGGAAGTCGAGCGGGTCGCGCCGGGCGTGCAGGGCGCACTCGTCGACGAAGGATTCGAGGAAGAACGCGTTCTCCGAGAGGTCCACGGATCGCCACGAGCCGGTGCGGATGCCGCTCGCGACGGCGGCGTGGTGCGCCGCATAGGCGGGAAGCCGGTAGGGCGGCACCTCGAGGCCCTCCATCCGCGTGCCCTCGCCGAGCGAGGCGACATCGGCGCGCATCGCGAGCAGTTCGCCCGACGGGCCGAACGCCGCCTGCAGGCGCGCCGCGGCCGAGGGGCGGAAGATGCCGCGCCGGAAATCCTCCTCGCGCGTCCAGAGCACCTGGACGGGATGCTTCGAGGCGTGCGCGACGCGTGCCGCTTCGATCGCGTAGTCGTTCTGCAGCCGCCGGCCGAACCCGCCGCCGACGAGCGGCGTGTGGATGCGGACCTTGTCGATCGGCAGGCCGAGTGCCTTCGCGATCTCCTGCCGGAGGATGGCCTGCTTCTGCGTCGGCGCCCAGATCTCGAGGACGCCATCGTGGAACCAGGCCGTGGCGTTCATCGGTTCGAGCTGCGCGTGGGCGAGGAGGGGGACGCGATAGGTGGCGGCGAGCCGCGAGCCGGCCGCGGCGAGGAGGCCGGATGCCTTCTCGGCCGATTGCTTCGCCTCGCTGCCCTCGGCAACCGGCTTGGCGGTGCCGCCTTCCACCGCGGCCAGGAGCGCCGCGTGGGCCGCCTCGCTCGAGTCGCGCGCGTTCGGGCCCGGATCCCACTGCGGGTCGAGCCGCTTGAGCCCCTGGAACGCGGGCCAGGTGGCGTTCGCGACCACCACGACCGCATCGGCGAGCTTCACCACGTCTTCGACCCCGTCGACGGCCCGGGCCGGAGCGGCGTCGACGTCCCGCAGGCTTCCGCCCGGCGCCGGGCAATGCGCGATCGTGGCGAACCGAAGCCCCGGCAACCGGATGTCCGGCCCGAACGGCGATTTGCCGTCGACCTTGGACGGGACCTCGGCACGCGGCAGCGAGCGGCCGATCACCTGCCAGGCCTCCCGCGCCTTGAGCGGCGGGTCCGCGGGGGGCGAGAGGGTTGCCGCTTCGGCCGCCACCTCGCCGAACCCGAGGGAACGGCCCGAGGTCGCGTGCGTGATGCGCCCGGCCTTCGCGACGCACTCGCCGGCGCCCACGCCCCACCGGCGTGCGGCGGCTTCGACGAGCAGCATGCGCGCGGCGGCGCCGATGCGGCGCATCGTGTCGAACTGGCTGCGCACCGTGTAGCTGCCGGCGGTGCCGTAGTTGCGCGGCCCGTTGAAGGCGCGCTCGACCGGAGCCATGGCGACCGTGACGCGCGACCAGTCGGCCTCGAGTTCCTCCGTCACCAGCTGCGCGAGGGCGGACCAGGCCCCCTGGCCCATCTCCGTCGCGTTGCAGAGCACCCGCACGTCGCCTTCCGGCGAGATCTCGACCCATCCCCCGGCGCCCAGCGGCGGCGCGGGACGCCGGTCCCGCAGGTACCGCAAGACGCGCGGCGCGCCCAGGCCCGCGCCCACGGCGAGCCCAAGCCCGGCCGTGCCCGCCACCCAGAGGAAGGTGCGCCTCGACATCGGAGCGCGGCCGGCGGCCGGCGGCCCGACTTGCGGGGCCGTGGCGGGAGCGGCGGCGACTTTGCCTCGGGACACGGGCAGTCCTGATCCTTGAAAATGGGAAACCGTAACCCTACAGGACGGCGCTTCCTCCGCGCGAGGGGCGCCGGCGCCCGTCCGGCCTACGATTGCAACAGGGCGCCGGCACGCGCGACCTCCCGGGCCCGCTTCCGGGCGAACGCCACGAAGCGCGCCAGCGTCGGATTGGCCGAGCCGATCCGCGTCACCAGGTTGAGGGGTGCGGAGAGTTTCGGGGCGTCCGACGCGATCCCGTAGAAGACCTCGCCGGCGTGGACGACCCGCATCGACGCCGGCACCACCGAGACGCCCACGCCCGCCGCCACGAGCGTCACGTTGGTGAGCATCTGCCCCACCTCGGCGGCGATCCGCGGGGCGAAGCCGACGGCGTGGCAGGCTTCGATGAGATCGCCGTACATGCCGGGCGCGCCCGGGCGGCGTACCAGGATGAACGGGTCCGCGGCCAGGTCGCGCAGCTTCAGGCGGCCCCGCCCGGCCCGGCGCGCTTTCACGGCTACCGGGTGGCCCATCGGCAGGGCGACGAGCAGTGGCTCGTTGGCGAGCTGGTGATAGGCGAGGCCGCTGCGCTCCACCACCGGCTGCCGGATGAACGCCATGTCCAGCTGCCCGGCGGCCACGGCTTCCGAGAGCGACGCGGCATTGCCTTCGCCCACGGAAAGTTCCACCCCGGGATTCGCCTCGCGATACCCGCGAAGCAACACCGGCGAAAGGCGATGGACCACCGCCGAGCTGGTGAAGCCCACCGACAGGGTGCCCGCGGTGCCGTGCGCGGCCTGTCCGGCCCGTCGAACCGCGCCGTCCACGCGCGCGAGGATCGCCTCGGCCTCCTCCAGGAAGACGGTGCCGCCCGCGGTGAGGGCGACGCCGCGCGGCAGGCGCACGAACAGCGGGCAGCCCACCTCGCGCTCGAGGTCGCGCACCTGCTGCGAGAGCGGCGGCTGCTGGATCCCCAGCCCGGCGGCGGCGGCCGTGAAGCTGCCCGACCGGGCGACGGCGACGAAGTAGCGCAGGTGCCTCAGCTCCATGGCGGGTGCCCTCATATATGTGAAAAATATGGGAAACGTAGTTTCCATATATTTTACAGCAGGGTCCGGGTTGCCTATAGTGGTTCGGGGCGCCAAGGACCCGCCAAGCGAGCGGGCCGGGATCGCCCACCATGCCACTCGGAGAGAACATGAAACGCATCGTCCCGGTCCTCGCGTTCGCGATGACGCCGTTCCTCGCCCTCGGCGCCGACGCCGGGGCCCCCGGTTGCAAGACCACCGCCGAATGCGCCGAGCAGGCCGCGCGCATCGGCGCCTTCGTTCCCGCGCCCGTCTCGAAGGGCAACACCACGAGCCCGGTCGACCTGGCCGAGGACCAGTTCTACTGGATGAACAAGATCAACAAGGCGTCGATCGTGATGCTGGTCGAGGAGAAGATCCTGCCGCCCGAGACCGGCCGGACGATCGCGAGGGGCATCGTCCAGACCCTCGACCAGGCCGGCAAGCCCGGCGGCAAGCGGCCCTCCGACGTGATGCAGATCGAAAAGATCGTCACCGACGCCATCGGCCCGGACGGCTCGCTCATCCACGCCGGGCGCAGCCGCCAGGACATGTACGCCACCTTCCGCGCGGCCCAGCTGCGCAACCAGGTGCTCGATTTCTCGGACGCGATCAACAGCCTGCGCGACCGGATGCTCGTCACCGCCTCGAAGCACGTGAACACGATCGTCCCGGCCTACACGAACGGCGTGCAGGCGCAGCCGGTGAGCTACGCCCACTACCTGCTCGCCTTCGAGGCTTCCTTCGCCCGCGACGCGCAGCGCATCCGCGAGCTGCACGCGCGCCTGAACCGCAGCGCCATGGGCACGGCCGTCCTCGCGAACTCGGGCTGGCCGCTCAACCGCAATCGCCTCGCGGACCTGCTGGGTTTCGACGGCCTCATCGAGAACTCCTACGACGCCGGCCAGGTGTTCACGTACGACGTGCCGATCGAGGCCTCGGGCATCGCGAGCTCCCACGCGATCCGCCTCGCCGCGATGCTGGGCGACATCCACACGCAGTACCACCAGACTCGCCCCTGGCTCCTCCTCGAGGAGGGCGCCACGTACTCGAGCAGCGCCATGCCCCAGAAGCGCAACCCCGGCCTGGTGATGAACGCCCGCGAGGCGGCCTCGACCATCGTGGGTCTCGCGCACACGGTGAGCCTGCGCGCCCACAACGTGACGCCCGGCATGCGCGACTACAAGCAGACGCCCGTCGACCTCGCCCTCTTCCCGCAGGCGGTGCGGATGGTCGTCGCCATGAACCGGGTCATGGACTCGCTCGTCATCAACCCGAAGCGCGCGCTGGAGGAGCTCGAGAACGACTGGACGACCTCGATCGACATCGCCGAGACGCTCCAGCGGGACCACGGCGTGCCCTTCCGCGTGGGCCACAGCTTCGCGTCATCCCTGGTGACGTACGCGCGCGCCGAGGGGCTCCGCCCGAGCGATTTTCCCTATCCGAAGGCCGTCGAGTCCTACACGGCGGCGCTCGCCAAGTACAAGCTGCCCGACGCGAAGCTTCCCCTCGACGAGAAGGCCTTCCGCAAGCTCCTTTCGCCGGCGGACATGGTGAAGACGCGCGTGGGCATCGGCGGGCCGCAGCCCGCCGAGGTGGAGCGCATGCTCGCGGGTGCCCAGGCCACGCTGAAGGCCGACAAGTCGTGGATGCTGGGCACCCGCCAGCGGCTCAAGGAATCGGACGCGAAGCTCGACGCGGCGTTCGCGAAGCTTTCGGGATCGTAGGCAAACCGGGGCCATCGCATCCACAAAGGCCCCGCCACAAGACGTTTCACGCAACGCAGGAGGAGAGCAGATGAACAGGCAACGCTGGATGGTGGCCCTCGCGGCCTTGGTGGCGGCCCCCGCGGCGCTCGCGCAGGCGGGCGACCCCGTCACGCTTTACGGGCGTGTCTACGTGACGGGCGAATCCGTCGAGGCGAAGGGCGGCGCGACCCCGGTGGCCCGCCGCAGTCGCGTCTCGGACCAGTCCTCGCTGCTGGGCGTTCGCGGCACGGAGAACCTCGGCGGGGGCCTCACGGCCTTCTTCCAGCTCGAGACCGGCTTCTCGCCGGACGATACGTCCGGCACCTTTGCCCGCCGCAACAGCGCCGTGGGCCTGCGCGGCGCCTGGGGCGCCCTTTCGATGGGGCGCTGGGACACGCCCTTCAAGTCGACCCAGGTCGGCTCCATCGACCCTTGGACGGACCTGCAGATCGGCGACATCACCGGGGCGGCCATCCGCCAGGGCGCCTTCAGCCAGCGTGCCCAGAACGTCGTCCTCTACGTCTCGCCGACGATCGCGAACCTCACGCTGCGCGCGATGTACGGCGCCAACGAAGGCAAGACGGCGACCGTCGATCCCTCCCTCGAGAGCGTCTCCGTCACGTGGGCGAAGGGCGCCGGGACGTTCTCCTACGCCTACGAGAAGCACAACGACTCGGTCGGCCAGACCGCGACGGCGGGCGTCGACGAGGAAGGCAACGGCATCTCGGGCGAGTACCGCTTCGGCCCGGTGAAGCTTTCCGGCCAGTACGGCGAGTACGAGCGCACGCGCAGCACGAAGCAGAAGTCCTACCAGGCGGGCGTGCAGTACTACCTGGGCAAGCACCAGTTCATCCTGACCTACTCGGCGTCGAAGGACGGCGGGCTCGCGACGGCCGCGGTGCAACCCGAGTGCGACCTCACCGCCGTGGGCTACCGCTACAACTTCACGCGCCGCACGTTCCTCATCGCGAGCTACGCGAAGGTGGAGAACGACACCGGCAGCCTGTGCAACTTCGGTTCGAACACTCTCGCGATCACCGAGGGACAGGATCCGCAGGGCTACAGCCTGGGCCTGCGGCACGTCTTCTGACGGCCGGCGGACGCTAGCCCTTGCGGGGCTTGCGCCCCGCGCGCGAGAACGCGGCGTCGTAGAGCGCGTTGGGCAGCGCCGCGAGCAGCTTCGCCACGATCGCCATCGGCCACGGGATCACCGCGTAGTCCTTCCCCGCGTCGATGGCGCGCGCGAAGCGCCGCGCGAACTCGTCCGCGGGAATGATGAACGGCATCGGGTACGGGTTCTTCGCCGTCATGGGCGTGGCGATGTAGCCGGGGCAGATCGTCGCGACGCGCACGCCGGTGCCGCGCAGCTCCACGCGAAGGCTTTCGCAGTAGCGGATGGCGGCCGCCTTCGAGGCGCTGTAGGCGCTGGCGCCCGGCAGGCCCCGATAGCCCGCGACGCTCGCCACGCCCGCTAGAACCCCGCGCCGCGCCTCCCGCATCGGCGCGACGAACGGGTGGAAGGCGTTCACCATCCCGATCACGTTGATGTCGAGGATCTGCCGGAAGACGTCGATGTCGTCCGCGAATTCCGTGAGCGTGCCGTGGGAGACGCCCGCGTTGGCGATGACGAGGTCGGGCACGCCGTGCTTCGCGATGAAGTCGCGCGCCGAATCCCGCATCGCCGGCAGGTCGCGCACGTCGACGGCGTAGGCCTCGGCGTGCGCCGCGAGCGAGGTCTTGAGGGCCTCGAGGCGATCGGCCCGCCGCGCGACGAGGCCGAGGGTGGCGCCTCGCGCCGCGTAGTGGCGCGCGAGGGCTTCGCCGATGCCGCTCGATGCGCCGGTCAGGAAGACGCGCACCGGGTGGCCGGGAGCGGGCTTACTTCTTGGCGGGAGCCGCGGGCGCCTTCGCCGGGGCGGCGGCCTTGGGCGCGTTCGGATCGGGCAGGCCGAGGTCCTTGCGGCCCATGGCGACCAGCTGGTCCAGCACGGCGACGACGCGGTCCGGCCCGCCGGCGTGGGCGTTGGAGGTGACGTACTTGCCGTTCACCACGACCATCGGCACGCCGTCGACCTTGTAGGCGGCCATGAGCTGCTTGGCGCGGCCCACCCGGGACTGGACCGAGAAGGACTTCTCGACGCCCTGGTACTGCGCGACGTCGACGCCGTTCTTGGCGAGCCACGATTCGCGGACCTTGGGGCTCGCGAGGTTGATGCTGTCCTGGTGCATGGCGTTGAAGGCCTTCATGTGCAGGGCCTCGAGCTTGCCCATGGCCTCCAGCGAGTAGTAGAGGGCGGCGAGGGCCGTCCAGGAATCGCTGCCCGCGCCCGGCACGCGCTTCACCACGACGTCGGCCCCCTGCTTCTTCGCCCAGCTTTCGAGGAAAGGCTCGAGCTTGAAGCAATGCGGGCACGCGTAGGAGAAGAACTCGAGCACCTCGATCTTGCCGCTGCCTTCCATCGGCTGGGGCGGCTGCAGCAGCGTGAACGGGCCCGGGGGCTGCTGCGCCAGGGCGGCGCCCGGGAGGAAGCCGGTGGTGGCCAGGGCGGCGAGGATGAGGCGGCGGGTGCTGTTCATGCGGGCGATGCTCCGGTTATTGGCCTTTGTCGTCGGCACGGATGATGACCGCGCCGACCCCGTTCTGGGACAACGCGGACTTGATTCGGTTCGCGTCCTCGAGGCTCTGGTACGGGCCCAGGCGCACGCGGTAGAGCGTGCCCTTGTCGGGCACCTGCACCGGGCGGACGGTGGCCTCCAGTCCCGAGAAGGCGATCTTGGCCTTGAGGTTGTCGGCGTCGGATTCCGAGGCGAAGGCGCCGGCCTGCAGCCAGAGCGTCTCGCCCGAGTGGGGCTTGGGCTGCGACGGCGAGGAACCGGGGCCGCTCTTCGCGCCCTCCTTCGCCTTGGGCTTCTCGGCCGCCGCCTTCACGTCCTTTTCGGAGACTTCCTTGTCGCCGGGAAGCATCTGGTAGAACTCGAAGCGCGGTCGGTCGGATTTCGGCTTCTCCGCGGGCTTGTCGGCCGCGCCCTTCTCCTCGGGCTTGGGGGGCTGGGCGGGCCCGATCTTCGACAGCGGCTCGATGGGCTTGCCCTTGTCGACGAAAGGGTTCGACAGGCGGTTGAGCCAGAGGGCGACGGCGAGCGCGAGGACGATGCCCAGCAGCACCCCGATGATGATGCCCAGCAGCATCGGGTGCGCCGTCCGGCCTTCGGCGCGGGGGGCGGGGCTGTTCCTGTGGTCCTTCGGCATGGGTTACATCTTCTCCGGCGCGCTCACGCCCAGGGCGGCGAGGCCGTTGGCGAGCGCCTGTCGGGTTGCGGCGACGAGGGCGAGACGGGCGCTTCTCACCGCTTCGTCGTCGACGAGGAAGCGCTCGGCATTGTAGTAGGTATGGAAGCGGGCCGCCAATTCGTCGTGCAGGTAGAACGTCACGAGGTGGGGCGAGAATTCGCGCGCGGCGCGCTCGAGCACGGCGGGGAATTCCGCGAGGGCCTGCGCGAGCGCGACCTCGTGCGGCGTGCCCAGGCTCCCGACGCTCGCGCCCGCGAGCGAGGCGACGTCGCCGCCCCAGCCGCGCAGCACGGAGCAGATCCTCGCGTGCGCGTACTGCACGTAGTAGACGGGGTTCTCGTCGCTCTGGCTCTTGGCGAGGTCGATGTCGAAGACCAGGTGCGAATCGGTCTTCCTCATGATGAAGAAGTAGCGCACCGCGTCGCGGCCGGCCTCCTCGATGAGGTCGCGCACCGTGACGTAGGAGCCGGCGCGCTTGGAGATCTTCACCTCCTCGCCGCCCTTCATCACCGTCACCATCTGGTGCAGCACGTAGTCGGGGTAGCCCGCGGGAATGCCGGCCGAGAGGGCCTGCAGGCCCGCGCGCACGCGCGTCACCGTCGAGTGGTGGTCCGCGCCCTGCACGTTGACGGCGGCCGAGTAGCCCCGGCGGTACTTCGTGAGGTGATAGGCGACGTCCGGCACGAAGTACGTGTAGGTGCCGTCGCCCTTCCTCATCACGCGGTCCTTGTCGTCGCCGAAGTCCGTGGTGCGAAGCCACAGGGCGCCCTCGGACTCGTACGTCCTGCCCGCCGCGACGAGCATCCGGACCGTCTCGTCCACCTTGCCCTCGGTGTAGAGCGAGCTCTCGAGGTAGTAGGAGTCGAACTTCACGCCGAAGGCGCGCAGGTCGGCGTCCTGCTCGCCGCGCAGGTAGGCCACCGCGAACTTGCGCAGCGCCTCGAGGTCCTCGCCCTTCGCGTCCGCGGGATTCTCCGCGGCGTAGTCGCGCGCGATGTCCCGGATGTACTCGCCGTGGTAGCCGTCCTTCGGGAATTCCCCCGCGAGGCCCGCGAGCTCGCGCACGCGATGCTGCACGGACAGCGCGAGGTTCGCGATCTGGTTGCCGGCGTCGTTGTAGTAGAACTCGCGCAGCACCTTCCAGCCCTGCCATTCGAGCAGCGAGGAGATGGCGTCGCCCAGGGCCGCCTGGCGGCCGTGGCCCACGTGCAGCGGCCCCGTGGGGTTGGCCGAGACGAACTCGACCATGATGGTGCGGCCTTCGCCCGCGCGGCCGCGGCCGAAGCCGGCGCCCTTCGCGAGCGCCTCGGTCACCACGCCGAACCGCGAGGCCCGCGAGAGCGTGAAGTTGATGAAGCCGGGCCCGGCGATCTCCGTCTTCGCGAGCTCGGGCGTGCCCGCGAGCGCGGCCACGACGGCCTCGGCCACCTCGCGCGGCTTCTTCCCGACGCGCTTGGCGAGCTGCAGCGCGATGTTGGACGCGAAATCGCCGTGGTCCGCATTCTTGGGACGGTCGAGATCCACGGCGGTCGTGCCGGCCTCGGGAAAGGCCTGTTGCACGGCCTGGAGGACGAGGGCGGCGAGGCGGGCTTTGGGATCTTCGGGGGTCACGGGGAACGGTTCGTCGGCGAAAACCCACTATTATACGGGCCGCACTCTCCCGCCCCGCGACGCCGCCCTTGTCCCTCAATCCCATTCGCTGGATCGCCCGCTGGCGCGAATCGGCCGACCCCCACGTCGGCCTCGACGCGCTGCTCGCCCGCGCCGACGGCGCCGCGCGGCTGGAGGACCGCCTCGCCTGGCTGCGGGACCTCGCGGCGTGGCTGCGCGCGGGCCTGCCGGATCCGGACGAGGCGCCGCGCGACCGGTCGCCGCAGACGGTCCGCCTCAAGCACCTGCTGAACGTCCTCGAACGCAATCCCGCCCTCAAGGACCGGTTCTCGGCGACGCTGCGCCGGACGATCGACGCGCGCGAGGCCTTCGACCTGCTGATCGAGGCGGGCATGCCGCGCGAGACGGGCTTCCTGGGCGAGTTCGCCAACCGGCTCTTCGCGAAGGTGCTGCCGCAGCCGCCGGCCGCGGATCTCGCCTCGCTCTTCGGGATCATCTTCCCCGATCGCGGCGACGCGTCGCTCGTGCAGGACATCTCGGCGGAGAACTGGGCGGGGGTGCTCGCCGTGCTGGATCACGGCGAAGGCGCGGCCGCGTGGCGCACGGGCCTCGCCCACGCCGCCGGCGGCGCCATCCGCAGCCTCGCGGTGCAGGCCTGCGCGGGGACGCTTCCCTCGGCCATCCGGCGGCGCATGCAGGCCTCGCCCGAGCAGCGGCTCGCCGCCTGGTACCTGCCCGAGGCGGCTCGCGTGTTCGCCGACGCGATCGAGAGCGACCCGCCGGGCGATCGCGAGACCGCCGCCGCGGCCCTCCAGGCGGCCATCGGCGAGACGCTGCTCGAGGTGGAGCGCGCCTATTCGCACCTGGACGAGCAGGGCGTGAGCGTGGCGATCGTCTACCAGCTCGAGCGCGTGCGGGCGCAGGCGCAGCGCATGGGAGAGCTCGCGGACCTGCTCGCCACCCCGGAGGCGGCGCCGCGGATCCTGCCGTACTTCGTGGCCGGCCTCATCCGCGACGCGCACGACCAGCGAAGCGCCTCGGCGCTCCTGCGCCAGAATTTCGAGCTCGCCTCGAGGAAGATCGTCGAGCGCAACGCCGAGACGGGCGAGCACTACATCACGCGCAACCGCGCCGAATATCGCGACATGCTCGCCCGCGCGGGTGGCGGTGGCGCGGTGATGGCCATCACCACGTACCTCAAGTTCGGCGTGTCGGCGCTGCACCTGCCCCTGTTCCTCGAGGGCATCCTCGCCTCGCTCAACTACGCCGCCACCTTCGTGGCGATCCAGTTCGCGCATCTCACGGTCGCGACCAAGCAGCCGGCGATGACGGCGCCGGCCCTCGCGGCGCGCATGACGAACCTCTCGGACCCGGCGCGCATGTCGGCGTTCCTCGACGAAGTGGGGGCGCTGGTTCGCTCGCAGTCGGCGGGCATCATCGGCAACGTGTTCGTGGTGTTCCCGGTCACGTACGCGCTCGGGATGCTGCTCGTGCATGCCGCGGGCTTCGCGCCGGTCGATGGCGCCAAGGCGGCGAAGACGATCGACTCCGTCTCGCTGCTCGGGCCCTCGGCCCTGTTCGCGGCGATGACGGGCGTGCTGCTGTGGTTCTCGAGCGTCCTCGCGGGCTGGGTCGACAACTGGTTCGCGTTCCGGCGCCTCGGCCCCGCCATCGCGGGCCACCGGCGGTTCGTGTACCTCTTCGGCCCCTCGCGCATGCAGCGGGTCGCGGGATTTCTGTCCCGCGAGATCGCGGGCCTCACCGCGAACATCTCGCTCGGCTTCATGCTGGGCTCGGTGCCGGTGATCTTCCTGTTCTTCGGCCTGCCGGTGGAAGTGCGCCACGTGACGCTTTCCTCGGGCCAGCTCGCGGCGGCCGTGGTCGCGCTCGGCTGGGGCGTCGTGCTCACGGCTCCCTTCTGGCTGGCGGTGGCGGGCATCGCCGTGATCGGCGCGCTCAACGTGGGGGTGAGCTTCGCGCTCGCGCTCAACGTGGCCATCGGCGCGCGCGAATCGCCGGGCGTGGGCCGCGGCGCGATCTACCGGGCCATCCTGCGCCGGATGATGGAAGACCCGAAGTCCTTCCTCTTCCCGAGGAAGGAGACCCTCGCCGGGTGACCTGGCGCTCTAGGCCTCCTGCGGGTCCACGTCCAGGGACCACCGCACGCGGCGTTCGCCCTTCGCGTCGAGGAGCGCCTTCCACCGCGAGAGGAACGGCTGCATCGCGCTTCGCGTGGCCGCGCGCACCAGCAGCTGCGCCCGCTCGTAGCCCGCCTTGCGCTCGAGCGGCGCGGGCACCGGGTCGAACACCTCGATGTCCTTGCCGATCCCCTGGGCGTCGCGCGCGGCTTCGCGCAGGAACCGCGTGGCCTCGCCCGCCGCCTTCGATTCGGCCCGCAGCAGCGCGAGGTGGGTGAAGGGCGGAAAGCCCGCGAGCCGGCGCTCCGCGAGGGCGGTCTCCGCGAACGCCGGGTAGTCGTGCAGGGCCACCGCGGCGTAGAGCGGATGACCGGGAAAGTCCGTCTGGATGATCACCTCGCCCGGCTCTTCGGCGCGGCCCGCGCGGCCCGCCACCTGCGTGAGGAGCGCGAAGAGGCGCTCGGAGGCGCGGAAATCGACGCTGTAGAGCGCGCAGTCGCTGTCGAGCGCGCCCACCAGGGTGAGGTCGGGATAGTCGTGGCCCTTGGCGAGCATCTGCGTGCCCACGAGGATGTCCACCGAGCGTCCGCGCACCTGTTCCAGCACCTCGGCGAGCGAACCCTTCCTCGCGGTGGTGTCGCGGTCCACGCGGGCGATGCGCGCCTCGGGCAGCGCCGCCCGCAGCGTCTCCTCGATGCGCTGCGTGCCGTGGCCGACGGGCGCCAGGTCGGGGCTCGCGCAGCCGGGGCACTTCTTCGGCACGCGCTCGCGATGGCCGCAATGGTGGCAGCGCAGTTCGCCGGCCTTCAGGTGCAGCACGAGGTTGGCCGAGCATCGGGAGCACGCGGAGTGCCAGGCGCACGCGCGGCAGAAGAGCACGGGCGAGAAGCCGCGGCGGTTGAGGAAGACCAGGCTCTGCTCGCCCTTCGCGAGCCTTGCCTTTAGAGCGCGCAGCAGGCCGTCGGTCAGGCCGTCGGCGGGAATGTCGGCCCGCGTATCCACCGCGCGCACGCGCGGCAGCGTGGCGCCGGCGCTCGCCCGTTCGTCGATGCGCGCGAGGGCGTAGCGGCCCTGCGAGGCGTTGTGCCAGCTTTCGAGCGATGGCGTCGCCGACCCGAGCACCACGGGGATGCCCGCGATCTGCGCCCGCCGCACGGCCACGTCCCGCGCCGAATAGCGAAGGCCCTCGTGCTGCTTGTAGGACGGGTCGTGCTCCTCGTCGACGACGATGAGGCCGAGCTCGGGCATCGGCGAGAGCGCCGCGAGCCGCGTGCCCAGGACGATGCGCGCCGCGCCCGATTGCGCCGCGAGCCAGGCCGCGGCCCGTTCGCCCTCGCCCAGGTGGCTGTGGGCGGCGACGATCGATACGCCCGGGAAGCGCTCGCGAACGCGCGCTTCGAGCTGCGGCGTGAGGCCGATCTCGGGCACCAGGTAAAGGGCTTGCCCGCCGGCCGCGAGCACGTCGGCGATGAGGCGCAGGTAGACCTCCGTCTTGCCGCTGCCGGTGACGCCGAAGAGCAGCACGGGATGGAAGCGCCCGAAGCCCGAGCGCACCAGTTCGACCGCGACTTCCTGCCGCGGGGTCGCGGTGACGGGCGAGGCGAACGGGCCGGCCGGCGGGGCCGTGACGGCCGGCGGCTTGAGGCGCCGGCGCTTCGCCTGTCGCAGGCGCGGGGGCAGGCAGGCGAGCAGGACCTCGCCGAGCGGCCGGTGGTAGTAGGCGGCGCAGAACTCGAGCAGGGCGAAATCCCGGGCGGCCAGGGGCGCCACGTCGTCCACGACGGCCTCCAGGGGCCGCAGGCGCTCTTCGGCGATGTCCGTGCGAGATTCGCGCGACAGCACCACCCCGATCCTTGCCGTGCGACCGAAGGGGACCCGGACGAGGCTTCCGCGGACGGGCTCCAGGCCTTCCGGAACCGCGAAATCGAAGGCCTGGCCGAGGGGCACGTCGAGGGCGACTCGGGCGATTCTCATGGGCGGCGAAAGCCCGTCGGGCGGGGGTGAAAAAGCCTGTGGATAAGTCTGTGAATAGACTGCGGCCGTCGCTATTTGGAGACGCGCACTTGCGCGTCATTCTTCATGCGGCCGGGGAAAATGCGACGGTAACCGGCTGATTACAATTCGTTTTTTATGGAGCCCGGCTGGGGCGCCCTCACGGCGGCATTCATCGGGCGAGAACGAGCCGCGTGTGAATATGCAATCACTTTCGCGAAAATTCTGTGCTTGACACGCCTTACGATTTCGAGGCCCCGACGGAGTGCCGGTGAACGGCCTCGACGAGGGCCCCGACGTGCTCGGGCGGGGTGAACTGGGAGACCCCATGGCCGAGGTTGAAAACGTGCCCCGGACCGCGTCCGAAGGACTCCAGGATGCGTTTCGCCTCCTTTTCGATGGCTTCCGGCGGGGCGAAAAGGGCGTTCGGGTCCATGTTCCCCTGCAGGGCCATCCGGTCGCCCACGCGCTGGCGGGCCGCGCCGATGTCGATCGTCCAGTCGAGCCCGAGCGCATCCGCCCCGCAATCGGCCATGGCCTCGAGCCACAGGCCCCCGCCCTTGGTGAAAAAGAGGCGCGGGACCGTGCGGCCTTCGGCGGTGCGGGTGACGCCCGCGAAGACCTTCTTCGCGTAGGCGAGGGAGAATTCGCGGTAAGCCGCGTCCGAAAGCGCCCCGCCCCAGGTGTCGAACACCATCACCGCCTGGGCGCCGGCGGCGATCTGGGCGTTGAGGTAGGCCGTCACCGACTGCGCGTTCTTCTCGAGGATGGCGTGCAGCAGGTCCGGGCGGGCGTAGAGCATGGTCTTCACCTGCCGGAAGTCGTCGCTGCCGCCGCCCTCGATCATGTAGCAGGCGAGGGTGAAGGGGCTGCCGGAGAAGCCGATGAGGGGCACGCGCCCGTCGAGCGACTTGCGGATGAGCGAGACGGCGTCGAAGACATAGCGCAGCTCGTCCATGCTCGCGAGAGGGAGCTTCCTCACCTCTTCCTCGGTGCGCACGGTGCGCTCGAATTTCGGCCCCTCGCCTTCGGCGAAGTAGAGGCCGAGCCCCATCGCATCCGGAATGGTGAGGATGTCGGAGAACAGGATGGCGGCGTCGAGCGCGAACCGGTCGAGCGGCTGCAGCGTCACTTCGCAGGCGAGCTCGGGGTTCTTCGCGAGGGCGAGGAAGCTGCCGGCCTTCTTGCGGGTGGCGTTGTATTCCGGGAGGTAGCGGCCGGCCTGCCGCATGATCCAGATCGGGGTGTGGTCGGTGGGCTGGCGAAGCAGCGCGCGGAGGAAGTTGTCGTTCTTCATGGGGGGCGATTCTCTCATGGCGGGCGCGGCGGGCGCCCGAATGCGTCAAAGGCGGCGGTCGAGGAAGGCGGAAATGGCGGGGCCGTAGAGGGGGTCGAGGAAGAGGTCGTTGTGGCCGCGGTTCGCGAGGCGCAGCGCCTGCACCGTGCCGCCCCAGGCGGCGGCGAGGCGGTCGGCGTGCGCGGGGGGAATGACGTCGTCGCCCGCGGCGGTGACGAAGAGCGCGGGCACGCGCAGCGACGGGGCCCGGGACGCGGAGTCGAAGCGGTGGCGCAGGAGCAGGCCCACGGGGGCCCACGGGTAATGGGCCCCGGCGACGGCGACGAGGCTGTCGAAGGGCGTGGTGAGGACGAGGGCTTTCACCGGCCGGGCCCCGGCGAGCGCGATGGCGACGCCGCTGCCGAGACTGCGCCCGTGCACGGCGATGCGGCCGGTATCGAGGTCCGGTCGCGCGAGCAGTCGGTCGTAGGCGAGGAGCGCATCGGCGACGAGGGCCGGCTCGCCCGGCTTGCCCGTGCTTCGGCCGTAGCCGCGGTAGTTCACGGCGACGACGGCGCGCGGGCCGTAGAGGCGTGCGGCTTCCTTCAGGTGGTGCGTCGCCTCCTCCGCGTTGCCGCCGAAGTAGAGGACGACGGCCGGGCGTTCCACCGGCGGGTGCGAGCCCTCGAGCTTCGCGCCGTCGGGCGCCTCGAGGTCGAAGCGTTCCATGCGCCAGCCGGGCGGCGCGGTGGGCGGGGTGTCGGGCGGCGCGCCCAGGAAGATGAGCCGCTCCTGGGCGAACCACAGGAGCGCGCAGATGCCGACGTACGCGGCGATCGCGATGAAGAGGACCGCCTTCAAGGCGGTGTCCGCGCTATCGCGGAAGGTCCGAGGCGCCGCCCATGAGGTAGGCGTCCACCTCGCGGGCGCACTGGCGGCCTTCGCGGATCGCCCACACCACGAGCGACTGGCCGCGGCGCATGTCGCCGGCGGCGAATACCTTCGGCACGCTGGTCGCGTAGCAGCCGGCGCCGTCGGTCGTGGCCTTCACGTTGCCGCGCGCGTCCTTCTCCACGCCGAGCTCCGCGAGGAGCCCCTCGTGGACCGGGTGCACGTAGCCCATCGCGAGGAGAACGAGGTCGGCGGGGATCGTGAACTCGGTGCCGGGCACTTCCTTCATCGCGAGGCCCCCCTTCGCGTCCTTCACCCAGTCGACCTTGCAGGCGGTGAGGCTCTCGACCTTGCCGTTCCTGCCCTGCAGCGACTTGGTGGTGATGGCGAAGTCGCGCTTGGCGCCTTCCTCGTGCGAGGACGAGGTGCGCAGCTTCATCGGCCAGTTCGGCCAGGTGAGGGGCTTGTCCTCCTGCTCGGGGGGCTGCGGCATGAGCTCGAAGTTCACGACGCTCTTCGCGCCCTGGCGGATGGAGGTGCCGATGCAGTCGCTGCCGGTGTCCCCGCCGCCGATCACGACGACGTGCTTGCCCGTGGCGAGGAGCTGGCCGGCGACCTTGTCGCCCGCGACGATCTTGTTCTGCTGGGGCAGGAACTCCATCGCGTAGTGGATGCCGTTCAGTTCCCGGCCGGGCACCGGGAGTTCGCGCGGCTTCTCGCTGCCGCCGGAGAGCACGACCGCGTCGAAGTCCGCGAGGATCTGCTTCCCGGCGATGGTGACGCCCACGTTCACCCCGGTGCGGAAGGTGACGCCCTCGGCCTGCATCTGCGCCATGCGGCGGTCGATGTGGTGCTTCTCCATCTTGAAATCGGGGATGCCGTAGCGAAGCAGCCCGCCGACCCGGTCGTTCTTCTCGAAGAGCGTGACCGCGTGGCCGGCGCGCGCGAGCTGCTGCGCGCAGGCGAGGCCCGCGGGGCCGCTGCCGACGACCGCGACCAGCTTGCCGGTCTTGCGCGAGGGCGGCTCCGGCTGGATCCAGCCCTCCACCCAGCCCTTGTCGACGATGGCCTGCTCGATCGACTTGATCGCCACCGCGTCGCCGTTGATGTTGAGCGTGCACGCGGCCTCGCACGGCGCGGGGCACACGCGGCCCGTGAACTCCGGGAAGTTGTTGGTCGAGTGCAGCACCTCGAGGGCGCTTCGCCAGTTTCCCTTGTAGACGAGGTCGTTCCAGTCGGGGATCACGTTGTTGACCGGGCAACCCGTCTGGCAGAAGGGGATGCCGCAGTCCATGCAGCGCGCGCCCTGCTGGCTCATCTCGGCGTCCGGCAGGGGGCGCACGAACTCGCGGTAGACCTTGATGCGCTCGGCGACGGGTTCGTACCCGCGGTCCTTGCGCGCGATTTCCATGAAGCCGGTGATCTTTCCCATGATGGAGTGGTTCCTAGTCGTTCGCGCGGACTTCGGCCGCCTTCGCGGTGCCGCTGCGGCGGGCCTGCTCCTCGGCCATCTCGCCCAGGGCGCGCTTGTATTCGGTCGGCATCACCTTCACGAACCGCGGCAGGTACGCCGGCCAGTTCTCGAGGATGCGCCGGGCGCGCTCGCTGCCCGTGAAGAGCAGGTGCCGCTGGATGAGCGCCTTGAGCGTCGCCTCGTCGTTGCCGGCCAGGTGGTCGATCTTCACCTTCCCGTGCGACTCGAGCTCGAGGTTCGCGCCGGCGTCGGCCGCCATGCGGTCCTCCTCGGGGATGGGCTCGAGCTCCACCATCGCCAGGTTGCAGCGCTGGGAGAAGTCGCCCTCCTCGTCGAGCACGTAGGCGATGCCGCCCGACATGCCCGCGGCGAAGTTGCGGCCGGCCTTGCCGAGCACGATCACCGTGCCGCCCGTCATGTATTCGCAGCCGTGGTCGCCCACGCCCTCCACGACGGCCGTGGCGCCGGAGTTGCGCACCGCGAAGCGCTCGCCCGCGACGCCGCGGAAATAGCCCTCGCCCTGGATGGCGCCGTACATCACCGTGTTGCCGACGATGATGTTGTCCTCGGGGACGATGGGGCATTCCTTGTCCGGGAAGACGACGATGCGCCCGCCGCACAGGCCCTTGCCCACGTAGTCGTTGGCGTCGCCCTGCAGCTCGAAGGTGATGCCGTGCGCGAGCCAGCCGCCGAAGGTCTGGCCGGCGGTACCCTTGAACTTCACGTGGACCGAGTCTTCCGGGAGGCCCGCGTGGCCGTAGCGGCGCGCCACCTCGCCCGAGAGCATGGCGCCGACGGTGCGATTGCGGTTGTAGATGGCGCTCTCGAACTGCACAGGTCGCTTCGAATCGAGCGCGGGCTTCGCCTTCTCGATGAGCTGGTGGTCCAGCGCCTTCTCGAGGCCGTGGTCCTGGCGGTCGCGCCAGGAGATGCCCACGGAGGCGTCGACGTCCGGCCGGTGGAAGAGGCGCGTGAAGTCGAGCCCCCTGGCCTTCCAGTGCTCGATGCCCTTGCGCATGTCGAGCCGGTCCGAGCGGCCGACCATTTCCTCGAAGGTGCGGAAGCCGAGTTTCGCCATCCATTCGCGCACTTCCTCGGCGACGAAGAAGAAGTAGTTGATGACGTGCTCGGGCTTGCCCGTGAACTTCTTGATGAGCTCCGGATCCTGCGTGGCCACGCCCACCGGGCAGGTGTTCAGGTGGCACTTGCGCATCATGATGCAGCCCTGCACCACCAGCGGCGCCGTGGCGAAGCCGAACTCGTCGGCACCCAGCAGCGCGCCGATCACCACGTCGCGGCCGGTCTTCATCTGGCCGTCGGTCTGCACGCAGATGCGCGAGCGCAGCTTGTTCAGCACGAGCGTCTGCTGCGTCTCCGCCAGGCCGATCTCCCAGGGGCTGCCGGCGTGCTTGACGGACGACAGGGGAGAGGCGCCCGTGCCACCGTCGAAGCCGGAGATGGTCACGTGGTCGGCCTTCGCCTTCGCGACGCCGGCGGCCACGGTGCCCACGCCGATCTCGGAGACGAGCTTCACCGACACGCGCGCCTTCGGGTTCACGTTCTTCAGGTCGTGGATGAGCTGCGCGAGGTCCTCGATCGAGTAGATGTCGTGGTGCGGCGGCGGCGAGATGAGGCCCACGCCGGGCACCGTGTGGCGCACCTTGGCGATGTACTTGGAGACCTTGTGGCCGGGGAGCTGGCCGCCCTCGCCGGGCTTGGCGCCCTGCGCCATCTTGATCTGCAGGTCGTCCGCGTTCACGAGGTATTCGGTCGTCACGCCGAAGCGGCCCGCGGCCACCTGCTTGATGGCCGAGCGCATGGAGTCGCCGTTCGCCATCGGCACGTAGCGGATCGGGTCCTCGCCGCCCTCGCCGGTGTTCGACTTGCCGCCGATGCGGTTCATCGCGATGGCGAGCGTGGAGTGCGCTTCGTGCGAGATGGACCCGAGCGACATGGCCCCGGTGGCGAAGCGCTTCACGATCTCCTTGGCGGGCTCCACCTCGGTGAGCGGGACGGGCTCGGCCGAGACCTTGATCTCGAAGAGGCCGCGCAGCGTCATGAGGCGCTCGTTCTGCTCGTTGATGAGCTTCGCGTAATCCTTGTACGTGGCGTAGCTGCCCGAGCGCGTGGCGTGCTGGAGCTTCGCGATCGTGTCCGGCGTCCACACGTGCGCCTCGCCCCGGATGCGGTAGGCGTAGTCGCCGCCCGGGTCCAGGCGGTCGCGGTAGAGCGGCGCCTCGGAATAGGCCTGGCGGTGCAGGCGGACGTTCTCCTCCGCGACCTCGGGAAGGCCGATGCCCTCGATGGCCGACGAGGTTCCGGTGAAGTACTTGTCCACGAACTTCGTGTTGAGGCCCACGGCCTCGAAGATCTGCGCGCCGCAGTAGGACTGGTAGGTGGAGATGCCCATCTTGGACATCACCTTGAGCAGGCCCTTGCCGATGGCCTTGATGTAGCGCTTCACCAGCTCCTTGTCGTCGATCTTCTGCGGCAGGCCGTCCTTGATGTCGAGGAGCGTCGCGAAGGCGAGGTTCGGGTGGATGGCCTCCGCGCCGAAGCCGGCGAGGCAGGCGAAGTGCTGCACCTCGCGGGCGCTGCCCGTCTCGACCACCAGGCCGCAGCGGGTCCGCAGGCCCGCGCGCACCAGGTGGTGGTGCACGGCGGCCGTGGCGAGGAGCGCGGGGATGGCGATGAGCTGCGCGCTCACGTCGCGGTCGGTGAGGATGACGATGTTGACGCCCTTCCTCACGGCGTCCTCGGCGTCCGCGCACAGGCGGGCGAGCGCGGGCTCCATGCCGGAGGTGCCCCATTCGGCCGGGTAGCACATCGAGAGGATCTCGCTCACGAAGTGGCCGTTGGTGAACTCGGCGGCCTGGCGGAGCTTCTCCATGTCCTCGAACGTGAGGATGGGCTGCGCGACCTCCAGGCGCATCACCGGCTCCGTCGAATCCGGCGAGAGCAGGTTCGGGCGCGGGCCGATGAACGACACGAGCGACATCACGAGCTGCTCGCGGATCGGGTCGATCGGCGGGTTGGTCACCTGCGCGAAGAGCTGGCGGAAGTACGAGTAGAGCGGCTTCGGGCGGTTGGAGAGCACCGCGACCGGCGTGTCGTCGCCCATGGAGCCCACGGGCTCCTCGCCCGCGACCGCCATCGGCGTCATGAGCATCTTCAGGTCTTCCTGCGTGTAGCCGAAGGCCTGCTGGCGGTCGAGGAGCTTGTCGGTGTCCGGCGTGGGGATCGTGCCGGGCGAGGGCAGGTCCTCGAGGCGCAGCTGCGTGCGGTCGAGCCAGTCCTGGTAGGGGCGCTGGGCGGCGAGGTCGCGCTTGAGCTCGTCGTCGGAGACGATGTGGCCGTGCTCGATGTCGACCAGCAGCATCTTGCCCGGCTGCAGGCGCCACTTCTTGACGATCTTCGACTGGGGAATGTCGAGCACGCCCATCTCCGAGGACATGACGATGAGGTCGTCGTCGGTGATGAAGTAGCGCGCGGGGCGAAGGCCGTTGCGGTCGAGCGTGGCGCCGATGAACTTGCCGTCGGTGAACGCCACGGCCGCGGGGCCGTCCCAGGGCTCCATGAGGGCCGCGTGGTACTCGTAGAACGCGCGGCGCTTGGCGTCCATGAGCGGGTTGCCGGCCCAGGCCTCCGGGATCATCAGCATCATCGCGTGGGCGATGGGATAGCCGCCCATCACGAGGAGCTCGAGCGCGTTGTCGAACGAGGCCGAATCGGACTGGCCGTCGTAGATGAGGGGCCAGATCTTGTCGAGGTCCTCGCCCAGGAGCTTCGAGTGGATGGTGGCCTGGCGCGAGCGGATCCAGTTGAGGTTGCCCTGCAGCGTGTTGATCTCGCCGTTGTGCGCGATGAAGCGGAAGGGGTGCGCGAGATCCCACGTGGGGAAGGTGTTGGTGGAGAAGCGCTGGTGGGCCAGGGCGATGGCCGAGACCATGCGGGGGTCGCGCAGGTCCGTGAAGAACTCGCCCACCTGGTGCGCGAGGAGCATGCCCTTGTAGACGATCGTGCGGTGCGAGAACGACGGCACGTAGAACTGGCCGGCGTTCGTGAGGCCGAGCGCGCGGATGGCGTGCCCCGAGGCCTTGCGGATGATGTAGAGCTTCCTCTCGAACGCGTCGCGGTCGAGCTGGCCGCGGCCCGCGCCCACGAACACCTGGCGGATCACCGGCATCGTGCTCTTGGCGGTGTGGCCCAGCGAGGTGATGTCGAAGGGCACGTCGCGCCAGCCCAGGAGGATCTGGCCCTCGTTCGCGATGGCCCGCTCGATCTCGCGCACGCACGCCGAGCGCGCGGCCGGGTCCTGCGGCAGGAAGACCATGCCCACGCCGTAGGCGCCTGCCTTGGGGAGCTTCACGCCCGCCTTGGCCATCTCCTCGCGGAAGAAGGCGTCCGGGATCTGGATGAGGATGCCCGCCCCGTCCCCGTGCAGCGGGTCCGCGCCCGTGGCGCCCCGGTGCGTGAGGTTGTTGAGGATGGTGAGCCCCTTCGACACGATGTCGTGGGACTTGTGGCCCTTGATGTGCGCGACGAAGCCGACGCCGCAGGCGTCGTGCTCGTGCTTCGGGTCGTAAAGTCCTTGGGCGCGCGGGGGCCCGGCCGGGATCTCCATCTCGAATCCTTTCAGCTGGTGCGCCCATCGGGGCGCGGTGACACGGGTGAGTCGGTTCGTGCGAGCGGGGGCCGGTGGGCCCGTCGGACCGCGGGAGGCCGTCTGGGGGCTTGTGGCCCTCGGGGAGGCGGGGAGAGCCGGACCGCGGGGGCCAGGCCGCCCGGTCGGCGTTTCGTGCGGGACCTTCCATGATAGCGGCGGGCATACTGCGCCGCAACAATTCCAGTCCCTTTCCGAGACGGAAAAGACGGGGTTTGCGGGCGTCCCGCGAGCCTTGTGGGTAGAATCTGGCGAACAACCCGTGCGTGCCCGCTTGACGGACGCGCCCCGACCACAGGGACTTCCGCCAGTGACCTTCACGTCTTCCCGCGTCCTCCCCCTCCTCCTGCGGCTCGCCGCGGCCGCCCTCGTCGCCGCCGGTGTCGCGTCCTGCGGGGGCTCCGTCTCCGCCAATCCGTCGCCCATCGTGACGGATGCCGCGATCTCGATCCTGCCGGGCACCGGCACGACGATGTATTCCGGCCTGCCCACCACTTTCGTCCTGTCGGGCGGCACGGGGTCCTACATCGTCACCTCGAGCAACCAGGCGGTGATCCCCATCGCGGGCGGCGTCACGGGACGGTCGGTGAGCCTCGTGCCGAACCCGGTGACGGCGGATACGCCGGTGACCCTGACGGTCCGCGACACCGGTTCCGCCGTGCCCGTCACGGCGAACGTGACCGTGCGCCCGGGCACCGTCGGCAACACCGTCACGATCACCCCCTCGGCCACGCAGCCCACGGCCTGCGGCTCGTCCATCTGCGCCGGCGGCGACGCGGAAGTGAAGGTCACGGTCTCGCAAGGGGGCATTCCCCTGGCGGCGCGCGGCGTGAGCTTCGGCGTGGTCTCGGGCGATTTCCGCATCATCGCCTCGGGTTTCGGCGTGACGCCGGAAGTGCTCGCGGCCTCCGCCAATACCATCACCGACGAACTGGGCGTCGCGCGCATGCGGATCCGCGCCCTCCCGGAGGCGCTCGCCCAGACGGCCCTCATCCAGATCACGGACCTCGGCACCGGCGCCTTCCAGCGCACGAGCTTCACGATTTCCCAGAACGGCTCTGCGCCGCTCGTGGCCCTGCCCAACGTGATCAATTTCACCGGCCCGAACACCACGGCCTGCGCCTCGGGCCTGGGCGCCGACGTGGTCGTCTTCGGCGGCCGCCCGCCCTACCAGATCACCCAGCCCGGCAGCGTGGCCTTCGTGACCCCGAGCGTCGTCACCACGAGCGGCGGGCGCTTCAGCGTCACCTCGAACGGCGGCTGCGCGGATATCGCCACCATCGGCATCATCGACGCGAGCGGGGCGACGGCCACGGTGACGGTGTCGAACAAGGTGGGAACGGTCGAGGTCGTCCCGCAGTTCCTCGTCTCGCCGAATGCCGTTGCGATCGCGACCTGCACGGACACCGCCGGGGTCGTGGCGGCCGGTGGCACGGGGACGTTTTTCGCGGCGGCCGGTAGCGGCGCCCTCGTGACCACGGTGGCCGGCAGCGCGGTCTCGATCTCGAGGGCCAAGGGTTCCGCGGCGCCGGGGATCACCTCGCCGCAGTCGCTCCAGGTCTTCGTTTCGGATGGGAAATCGGTCCTGCCCGTCACGGTGACCCTGAACGGGCTGGCGGCCACGACGGCCTGCCCCCCCTGACAACCCCGGCAGCCAGGGCAACCCGTCCGGCCGGCGTGTCGCACCCTCGCCACGCCCGGCCGTTTCCCCGGCCGCCAGCGAAACTTTCACTTGCAAGCAACTGCAAGTTGCGCTTTAATTATCCGCGATAGCCCGCTGATTTCTTGAGAATTATGCCCGCGGGCCCCAGCACAAAGGGGAATCGATCGTGAATTTCGCCGCCCTCCGCAGCGTCCAATCATTGCTTTCCATCGCCTTCGTCGCGTCGGCGGCTGTCTTCCTGGCCTCCTGCGGGGGCGGCGGAGCCTCCGGTTCTCCGGCGACGGCCGGAAGCCCGATTTCGATCACGCCGCAAGCAGGGTCGCTCTATGCGGGCGTGCCGTACACCATCAGCATCGTCGGCGGCCGCCGTCCCTACCTGATCACCTCGAACGAGCAGACCCTGGTCGCGCTCGGTTACTCCACTTCGTCGAGTTCGTTCGAGTTCGTGGCGAACAACCCCGGCGTGGTCGATGTCGGCCAGGATCCCGATCAAGTGCCGAGCCGCACCCTCATCATCACGGTGACGGACTCCAGTGGCGCCGCGACGACGGGCACGTACAACGTCCTGCAGAATTTCTTCACCGGCTACGGCGTGTCCTACCAGTCCATCTGCGCCAGCGGCACGGGCAACGCGCCCCAGGCCTGTTCGGGCCTCGACAGCGTCATCCGCTTCTCGCCCACCTCGCAAGGCACGCGGTACGGCAATCGCGTCCTGCAGTTCGACAAGATCCGCGGCGACTTCCAGTTCGTCCAGGAAGATCCGGCCGTCGTGCCCCAGCTGGTGAACCAGTTGCGCGCCACCACGGACCAGACCGGCCTCGTCCTGGCGCGCATTCGCGTCACCGTCGCCGCCCCGACGCAGATCGCGACCTACCGCATCACCGACGTGCGCACCGGCGTCACGACGGACCAGACCTTCCTGATCGTCCAGCAGGACCCGACGACCACGATCAACCTCATCCCGAACAGCTTCACCTTCACGGGCGGCCTCGCGGGCACGTGTGGCTCGGGCTCGGGCCAGTCGATCGTCCTGGGTGGCGTGGGTCCCTACCAGGTGTTCACTTCATCGCCCTTCATCATCGCCGGGCCGAACCCGATCGCGAGAAATGGCGACCTGGTGTCGGTCACGGTCCCGGTCGGCGTCACCGCACGCAGTGCCCGAACGGGCACGGTGACGATCATCGACTCCCAGGGCGCCCGCGGCACCATCACCGTGACCTCGCAGCCGGGCACGGGAACGCTGCCCCCGATCGCGGTCTCGCCGACCACGCTCACCCTCACCTGCGTGGCGCCGACGGGCTCGGCGGCGGTCATCGGCGGCAACGGCTCGCTCTCGGCCGTCACCAGCCACCCGCGTGTCCAGGCGACCATCAGCGGCAACGTCCTCACCGTCACCCGCCTGGTGCCGGACCTGCCGGTCACGCCGTACCCGACGACCGCCACGGTGGCGATCACCGACGGCGCGACCATCGTGAACCTCACGGCCACGGTTCCCGCGTCCTGCCCGTAAGCGCCACGCGCACCTCGTCTCGCGAGCGGGCATCCTTCGGGATGCCCGTTTCGCTTTCGCGGCGCCCATGTCCCCGACCCCCGTCGACCGCATCGTGATCACCGGCGCCACCGGATTCATCGGCCGTGCGCTGGCGGCCCGCCTGCCGGGCTTCACGCCCCTCTCGCTCGCGGGCGAGCGGTGGCGTGACGTGCTCGTCGCCACTGACCTGCGCGGCGCGACGGTGATCCACCTGGGTGCCCGCGTCCACGATCCGCACGGGCGCGAGGAGGCCTTCCGCGCCGACAACGCCGTGAAGACGCAGGCGCTCGCGCAGGCCGCGGCGGCGGCGGGCGCGCGGCGATTCGTTCTCGCGAGTTCCGTGAAGGTGTTCGGCGAGGAATCGCCGCCGGGCCGCGCGTTCGACGAGCGCGATCCGCCGCGCCCCGAGGACGCCTACGCGCGCTCCAAGCTCGAGGCCGAGCGCGCCGTGCTCGCCGCCGGCATCGGCCACGCCATCGTGCGCATTCCGCTCGTGTGGGGCCCGGGCGTGCGCGGCAATTTCCGGGCGTTGCTCTCGCTCGCGGCATCGGGCGTGCCCCTGCCTTTCGCCGCCATCGACAATCGCCGCAGCCTCGTGCACGTCGAGGACGCCGCCGACGCGCTCGCGCTCGCGGCGACGCATCCCGAAGCCGTGGGCCACGCCTGGTCCGCGGCGCCCGCGGACCCCGTGTCGACGCCCGGCCTGGTCGCCGCGATCCGCGCGGCGATGGCGATGCCGCCTCGCTTGTTCGCGATTCCGGTGGGCTTGCTCGAGGCCGCCGCCCGTCTTGCGGGACGGGGCGAACAGGTGCTCCGGCTCACGCGCTCGCTCGAGGCCGACGGCTTGCCGCTGCGGCAGGTGCTCGGCTGGCGTCCGACGCGCTCGCTGGAGGGCGATCTCGCCGCGACCGTCGACGCCTGGCGACAGGAGCGCCCATGACCCTGGCGGGCGCCCTCGCCGCGGCCTTTGCCATCGCGCTCGGCGTGATCGCCTTCTCGCGGCGCACGTTCCTCGCGAAGCGGCTCCAGGACCAGCCCAACGCGCGCTCGCTGCACGTGACCCCCCGGCCGCGCATCGGCGGCCTGGGCGTGATGGCGGGCTCGCTCACGGCGATATTCGCCGGATGCGGCCCCGACCTGCGGATCGTCGCCGCGTGCGCGCTGGGGCTCGCCCTGCTGTCGCTCGCGGACGATGTCCACGCCCTCCCGGCCGCCATGCGCCTCGCGGGACACGTGGCGGCCGCGCTCGCCGTGGTGCTCGGCCCGCTCGGTTCGCCGCCCCTCGCGATCGCGGTGCCCTGTGTCCTCGCCCTCGTGTGGATGACGAACCTCTACAACTTCATGGACGGCGCGGACGGCCTTGCCGGAGGCATGGCCGTGGCGGGCTTCGGGGCGATGGCCCTCGCGGCGGATGCCGGCGGCGCCGCCGACCTCGCGCTCGCGGCCGGCAGCCTCGCGGCGGCGAGCCTCGCCTTTCTCGCCTTCAACGCCCCGCCCGCGAAAGTCTTCCTTGGCGACGCGGGCTCGATTCCCCTGGGCTTCCTCGCGGGCGCGCTGGGTGCCCTCGGAATCGCACGCGGCGTATGGCCGTGGTGGTTTCCGCTGCTCGCCTTCTCGCCATTCTGGGTGGATGCCACGGTCACGCTGATGCGCCGGCTCGTCGCGCGCGAGAAGGTCTGGGTCGCGCATCGCACGCACTATTACCAGCGGCTCGTGACCGGCGGCTGGAGCCATCGACGCCTGGCCTTCGCGGCCTGGGCCGTCATGCTGGCGGCGGGCGCCTGCGCGCTCCTCGCCCTGGAGGGGCCGGTCATGTTGCATCGCGGTATACTCGCGCTGTGGGTGGTCGCTTACGTCGTCGCCCTGGTCGCGATCGACCGACGGCATCCGAGGCGGACGGCCTGATGCGTGCCGCGACAGATCCGCCACGACGCCAGCTCGCTTCCCGCGGGCCAAGAAAAACAACCGCAGGCGCACCCTCGATCGACCCGAACGGATGCTCGCCATGAAGCCTTTCCAATTCGACTCGCGCGCCATCGCGGCCCTGGGCCATGACGCCGTCGCCTTCATGCTCAGCTGGCTGGGCGCTTTCGCCCTGCTGCGCGGCGACGCGGCCTCGGCGCTCAACGGCGGGGTCGGCCTCGCGCTCCTGGTGGCCGTGCCGCTGCAGGGCCTCGTGAACTATCTCTTCGGCGTGTACCAGGGCATCTGGCGCTACACGAGCCTGCCGGACATCCAGCGCATCGTCTTCTCCGTCCTCGCCGGCACGGTGGCCATCGCCCTCGTGCTCTTCGGCACCGGCCTGGGGGGCGTGCTGGGCTATCGCGAGTACGTGCTCTACCCGCTCGTGCTCATCGCGCTCCTCGCGGGCTCGCGCATGGCACTGCGCTCCTTCCGCGAATGGAGCCTCTACGGCCGCGGCGGCGAGCAGGGCACGCCCGTGCTCGTGCTCGGCGCGGGTGACGCGGCGGTGAGCCTGCTGAAGGACCTCTCGCGCAACAGCGAGTGGCGCGTGATGGGCCTCTTCGACGACGACGCGCAGAAGCGCGGGCGATTGCTGCAGGGCGTGCGCGTGATGGGCGGGCTCGACGAGGTGCCCCGCATCGCCGCGCGCCTGAAGGTGCGCCACGCCATCATCGCGATGCCTTCCGTGCCCTACCGCGTGCGCCGGCGCGTGCTGGAGGTGTGCAACCGCGCCAAGATGTCCGTGCTCACGGTGCCGTCGCTGGGCACCATGGCGGGCGGCAAGCTCACGGCGCCGAAGATCCGCAAGGTGGCGGTCGAGGACCTGATGCGGCGCGACCCGGTCACGCTCGACGACGCCGGGCTGCACGACCTGCTCACCGGCAAGGTGGTGCTGGTCACGGGCGCGGGCGGCTCGATCGGCTCGGAGCTGTGCCGCCAGATCGCGCAGTACCAGCCTTCGATGCTCGTGCTCTTCGAGCAGAGCGAATACGCGATGTACAAGGTCGACGCGGAGCTGCGCGAGCACTTCCCCGACATGGGCGTGGCCGGCATCGTGGGCGACGTGAAAAACGCCCGGCGCATGGCGCAGGTGATGCACCAGTACTCGCCCTCCATCGTCTTCCACGCGGCCGCCTACAAGCACGTGCCGCTCATGGAGGAGCTGAACGCGTGGGAGGCGGTCCAGAACAATGTCTGGGGCACCTACGTGGTCGCCCGGGCGGCCATCGACTACGGCGTCGCCAAGTTCGTCTTCGTCTCGACGGACAAGGCGGTGAACCCGACCAACGTGATGGGCGCGACCAAGCGCATGGCGGAGATGGTGTGCCAGGCGCTCCAGGGCTCCTCGACCACGCGCTTCGAGATGGTCCGTTTCGGCAACGTGCTGGGCAGCGCCGGCAGCGTGATCCCGAAATTCCAGGAACAGATCGACAAGGGCGGCCCGGTGACCGTCACGCACCCGGAGATGGTGCGCTACTTCATGTCCATTCCCGAGGCCGCGCAGCTCGTGCTGCAGGCCGGCTGCATGGGCCTGGGCGGCGAGATCTTCGTGATGGACATGGGCGAGCCGGTGCGCATCGTCGACCTCGCGCGCGACATGATCCGCCTCGCCGAGCAGAGCGAGGAGGAAGTGCGCATCGTCTACACCGGCCTTCGTCCCGGCGAGAAGCTCTTCGAGGAACTGCTCGCCGACGACGAGCACACGCGGCCCACCCCGCACCCGAAGCTGCGCGTGGCGAAGGCGCGCGAGGCCGTGGCGGCCTGGCTCGACGAACTGCTTCCGTGGCTCGAGCAGGACCGCGTGGTCTCCGACGCCGAGGTGCGCCGCGACCTGAAGCGCTGGGTGCCGGAATTCACCTCGCAGGTGCGCCCGAAGCTCAAGGCTGTGCCGGGTACGCGCGCGGCCAGCGGGGGGACCGCCCGGCCCGGCGGGGGGGGCCCCGGGGGGGGGGGGGGGGGCGGGGGGGGCTCAGGGCTTCCGGGCGAGTCCGGCTTCCCGCGCGAGGTCCGCGAAGGCCGCGCGCACCGCTTCCACGCTCACGTCCGCCACGTCCCGCGAGGCCGCCTGCAGCACGCGCTGCGGCACGCCCCAGGGTCGCCACAGGGTGGCGTCCGAATCCCCGAAGAGCGCCACGACCGGCTTGCCGAGCGCCGCCGCCACGTGCATCGCGCCGCCGTCGGCGCCCACGAAGGCATCGCAGGCCGCGAGGCCCTTCGCCAGGGCCGGCAGCGTGGTCGTGCGCACGGCCTTCACGGGAACGCCCGCAGCCCGTTCGACGATCCGCGCGGCCTTGTCGTCGTCGCCGGGATGGCGCGGGTCGTCCTGCGCGCCCGGAGACCAGAAGAGCCGCACGCGCGCGCCGGTGTCCTCGTGGAGCGCCCGGATCGCCGTCGCGAAGCGTTCCTCGGGCCAGCGCTGGCTCGGCTTCCTCGCGCTCACCTGGAAGGCGACCACGGGCGCGCGCCCGACCTCGCGCGGCGGATTCGGGAAACCCAGGCGCGGCGCGGGCGGTGGTCCCTCGATGCCGAGCGGGGCGAGGATGCGGAACACGTCCTCGAGGTGGTGGCGTCCGCCGCTGCCCTCGTAGGGGACGGCCACGTCCACGCCGGCCGGACTCTCCCCCGGAGGCGCGAACGCGACGATGCGTCCCGGCGAAAGCCCTCTCGCGAGCTGCACGTCGCGCGGCCGCCATCCCGGCGAGGCCACGATGACGGTGTCGAACCGGGCGCGGCGAAGCCGCACGTACTGCGCGAGCCGGGCCGTCCAGTTGGCGAGACGCGATTCGCCGGGGTCGAGATGCTTGTCCTTCTTGTAGGCGTGGACGGCATCGAGGTCCGGATGCCCCTCGAGGATCGGCGCGTTGTAGGTGTTCGCGAGCGCCTCGACGCGCGCGCCGGGAAAGTGCGCCTTCAGGGCGGCGAACACGGGCGTGGTGAGCACGAGGTCGCCGATGTTGTCGCGCCGGACGACCAGGAACTTCACGCGGCGCCCCCCTTCGGCCGGCGGGCGATGCCCAGGAGCATGCCGTTCAGGGCCCAGAAGACCAGCGCGTTGTGACGATTGAAGAAGTCGTCCGTGAGGTTCTTCACCAGGAAGGCCGCGACGAGCGCGAGACCGATGGCGCCCAGCACGCGGGTGCCCGGGCGAGACAGGTTGCGTCCGTGCTCGAGCGCGAGCGCCGTGAGGAGCGCGGCGAGAAGCGCGACGCCGAGCGCACCCAGCGAGACCGCGGCGTTGAGGAACAGGTTGTGGCCGTGCGTCGCGAATTCGTAGCCGCTTCCGGACATGCGCTCGCGAAAGCGCCGCTCGAGCACTTCGCGCCCGAAGCCGTGTCCCGCCAGCGGGCGCTCCTCGACGAGCTCCGCCGCGATGGCCCAGAGCTGGTGGCGGTGGTCGAGCGCGAAGGTCTCGGCCGTCGAGGCGGCGCTCGGGTAGCTCACCTCGACCTTCTGGGCGACGGAGAGCGCGAAGAGCCCCGCGATCGCGGCGGCGGCCGCGACCGTCGCCAGGGCCAGGCGGCGGCGGGCAGGCGCCGCCACGACCGAAGCCATGGCGAACGCGAGGACGAGCAGCGCCGCGAGGAAGGCCGCCCAGACGATGCGGTTGTGCGTGTCGAGCGCGGCGAGGCCGAAGCACGCGAACGCCGCGAACGCGAGCCCCGGCCGCCGGCCGAAGCCCTCGGGGGGCTGCGTGGCGAGCAGCAGCAGGAAGGGTGCGACGAGCGCGAGGTGCGTCGAGAAGCGCCCCGGACCGCCGTGCCACGGCGCGAGCCCCGGTGCCGCGTGCGCGCGCACGATCTCGAAGAGCGCGAGCGCCACGGTTCCCGCGAGGAGCGCGCCGCACCACAACCGCAGGCGCGCCGCGCCGGTGGCCGCATGGAAGAACACGACGAACGCGAGTGCCCCGTAGAACACCTCGCGGCGAAGCTCGGAGAGCGTGTAGCCCGGGTCGGCGCTCCAGCCGAGCGATGCCGCGGCGAGCAGGGCCCACAGCCCGTAGAGGATCGCGATCGCCCGCGGGATCGGCCCGGCCAGGCGCCCGGGGCCGTGGTGGAACGCGATGTGCCCGAGCGCGAGCGCCGCGACGACGAGCAGGCCCACCCGCCACCCCGACGAGGAGGTGACCGGCGCGATGACGAGGAAGGCCGTGGTCGCCGCGGCGCTCACCCGCGCCGCGATTCTTTCGTCGGCGGCGAGGGGGGCGTTCACGCGGTGGATGGGACGACCCGGATGGTGGAATCGATTGGCGCGCCCGACACGATTCGAACGTGCGACCCCTGCCTTCGGAGGGCAGTACTCTATCCAGCTGAGCTACGGGCGCGTAGGTGTCGGATTCTAAACGATTTCGTGAGGGGGCGTCCAACGAAAAGGGTGCCTTTTCACTCGGGGCGCGGCTATAATCGCGCCCTCACGCCCCCCTGAATTTCCCATCCGAGCCCGAGCCCGAGGAAGCCATGTCCGCAGCCCAGCCCAACGCATCGTCCAACGCCGTTTCCCTCGCCATCTGGATCGCCGTGGGGACGGTCGCGCTCGTGATCGGCATCATCATGCTCACGCGCCTTGCCGTCAGCTCCTACGGCAGCCGCTCGCTGGATCCGGCCGCGATGACGCCCGAAGCCCTCGCGGCCCGCATCGGCCCGGTCGCGAAGGTCCAGCTCGAGGGCGCCGCCCCCGTGGCCGCCGCGGCCGCCGCCCCCAAGGTCGCCGCCGTGGCCGCCGCGCCCGCGAAGGCGAAGGACGGAAAGTCGGTCTACGACACCGTCTGCATGGCCTGCCACATGACCGGCGCCGCCAACGCGCCCAAGCTCGGCGACAAGGCCGCGTGGGCTCCCCGCATCAAGACCGGCAACGACGCGCTCGTCGCCTCCGTGATCAAGGGCAAGGGCGCGATGCCCCCGAAGGGCGGCGGCACCGCGCTCTCGGATGCCGAGATCAAGGCGGCGGTCGAATACATCGTCGCCCAGTCGAAGTAGGCCTTTCCCCGGCCCCGACCCGAGGGCGACTTCCCGTCGCCCTTTTTCATTTCGACGCACATGGCCCTCTACGCAATCGGCGACCTGCAGGGGTGTCTCGATCCGCTTCGGCGGCTCCTGGACAAGGTCGCGTTCGATCCGGCGCGCGACCGGCTCTGGTTCGTGGGCGATCTGGTGAACCGCGGTCCCGATTCGCTCGGGTGCCTGCGCTTCGTGAAGTCGCTGGGCGAGGGGGCCGTCACGGTCCTGGGCAACCACGACCTGCACCTGCTCTGCGTGGCCCACGGCATCGAGAAGCCGCGCCACCGCGACACGCTGGACGCGGTGCTCGCCGCGCCGGACGCGGCCGAACTGCTCGAATGGCTGCGCCTTCGCCCGCTCATGCACGTGGAAGGCGCGTTCGCCCTGGTGCACGCCGGGCTCGTGCCCGAATGGACCGTGCCCCGGGCCCGTGAGCTCGCCGCGGAAGTCGAGGCGGTGCTGCAGGGCGAAGGCTGGCGAGGCTTCCTCCAGAAGCTCTACGGCAACCAGCCGGATCGCTGGCGCGAGGACCTCCAGGGCGTGGACCGCTTGCGCACCGTCGTGAACGCGATGACTCGGCTGCGCGTCTGCGCGAAGGACGGGCGCATGGACCTCGCCTACAAGGGCGAGCCCGGCGAGGACGCGGGAGAGCGCGTGCCCTGGTTCGCCATGCCGCACCGCCAGAGCCGTTCGCACACGATCGTCTGCGGCCACTGGTCGGCGCTCGGCCTTCGCGTCGAGGGCGGCGTCATCTCGATCGACTCGGGGTGCGTGTGGGGCCGCGCGCTCACCGCCGTGCGGCTCGCCGACCGCCACCTCATCCAGGTCCGCTGTCCGGGATCGGCAGGCCCAGAAGCGTAGCGATCCGCCGCTGCGTTTCGGCCGCGACCTCGCGGCGATTGCGGCCCGCGGGCTCCACCGGCGGCGCGAAAGCGACGCGCACCACCATTTCCCGCGTGCGGATCACCAGGCCCAGCGATTGCGCGAACGTGAGCTCGCCCACGAACGCCGCCGCCCGGCAGGGCGTGCCGTCGGCGTGCAGGTAGCGCACGGCGACCGGGTGCACCCGCGTGCCGTTCGCCACCGCGGGCTCGAAGAGCGAGCTATGGAACTTGAGGAGCCGGTCGCCTTCCGTGGTCGTGCCTTCCGGGAAGAGCCCGACGCAATCGCCGGCGGCGAGCGCGTCCCTCACGTGATTGGCGATCCGCCCCGTGTCGTGGCGGCGAGCGCGTTGCACGAAGAGCGTCCCGGCGCGCTCGGCGATCATGCCCGCCACGGGCCAGTCGCGGATCTCGCTCTTGGCCACGAAACGCGTGTGGCGAACCGCCCCGATGGCGAACACGTCGATCCACGACACGTGGTTGGCGGCGATGAGCGCGCCGGGCTCGAGGGCCTGCGGCGGTTCGCCGTCGCACTCCAGTCGGATCGCGAGGATCGCGAGCAGGTCCTGCGACCAGCGGCTGCCGAGCTCGCGGCGCCGGGGGGCGTCGGCCCGCGGATACAGGAACCGAAGCAGGAAGGCGGCCCAGGCGAGGTGGGTGACGAGCCGCGTCCAGCGCACGAAGCGGATCGCCCGCGAGGTCCGGTGGTGCCTCAAGGGGCGTGCGCTCCGGTGCGTCGAAGCGCCCGGGGATCGCGGGCCGGGGGCAGGCGGGACCCTAGTGCGAGACGCGCGTGGAACCGCGGCCCGAGAGGACGCGCACGCGATCGCCGATGCGGAAGGTTTCGTCGGCTTCCTGGACGACGGCGATGTACTTTCCGCCATCCAGCAGCACTGTGACCTCGATGCCCTGGCGGTTGTTGGCGTCCTTCTCGATGGACGAGCCGATGAGGCCGCCCAGGAGAGCGCCGGCGACCGCGCCGGCGATCTGGCCGTTGCCGCCGCCGACCGTGGAGCCGGCGATGCCGCCCAGGATCGCGCCGGAGGTGCCGCCGACGCCGGTGTCCTGCGCGTTGATGCGCACGCCGCGCACGGATTCGACGACGCCGAAGCGCACGGACATCTCGCCGCGGGTCTCCCCGCGGACGTAGTCGCCGCTGCCCGTGGGCGGCGCGGCACAGCCGGCGAGCCCGAGGGCGGCGGTCGTGGCGAGGCCGATGGCGAGGATTCTGGATTTCATGCGTTTTTCTCCCGGGTGCCGGATCGCGCTTGCCGCGCGGCCCGGCGATTCTAGAGCTTCTCGCCGAAGGCTTCGAGATACCGGCGCTCGATCTCGCTCGTCGACGGCTTGTGGTTCTGCCCGCCGCGGAAGGCGATCTTGATGGAACCCATCAAGGATGCCAGCCGCGCGCTGCGCGTCCAATCCCACCCCTTCGCCAGGCCGTGGAGCAGGCCCGCGCGGAAGGCGTCGCCGCAGCCCGTCGGATCGACGAGGGCGTCGGGCTTCACGGCCGGTACGCGGACCACCCCGCCGCCGGTGTGGATCTCCGAGCCTTCCGCGCCCCGGGTGACGACCACCGCCTCGACTCGCCGGGCCAGTTCCGCCACCGTGAGCCCGGTCTTCTGTTCGACCATCCGGGCCTCGTAGTCGTTCACGGTGAGCGCGCGCGCGCCGGAGAGCATCGCGAGCAGGTCCTCGCCGGAGAACATGGGCAGCCCCTGGCCCGGGTCGAGGATGTAGGGGATGCGCGCCTTCGCGAGGTCGCCGGCGTGCTCGACCATGCCCTGGCGACCGTCGGGCGAGACGATGGCGAGGCGAACGCCGCTCGTCTCGGCGACGCGGTTCTCGTGGGAGTTCGACATCGCGCCCGGGTGGAAAGCCGTGATCTGGTTGTCGTCGATGTCGGTGGTGATGAATGCCTGGGCCGTGAACTGGTCGGCCACGCGCTTCACGTGGCGCCGGGAAAGGCCCAGCTGGTCCAGGCGGCGCTCGTAGGGGTCGAAGTCGTGGCCGACCGTGGCCATGATGAGCGGGTCCTCGCCCAGGAGCTTCAGGCCGTAGGCGATGTTGCCCGCGCAGCCGCCGAACTCGCGCCGCATGTCCGGGACCAGGAACGCCACGTTCAGGATGTGGATCTGGTCGGGCAGGATGTGGTTCTTGAACTGGTCGCGGAAGACCATGATGGTGTCGTACGCGATGGAACCGCAGACCAGGATCGACATGGGAAGCGCCGGAGGGAAGTAAGCCGCGATTATACCGGCGAGGGAGCGCTCACCTTTGTCGATGCGCAGCGAACGCGACCCGATGGACGGCGTTGACGGCGGGCGGGCGGTCCGCGCAAGATGACTGTTCAAGGTTCCGGGTCCGCGCTTGGCGCGGTTCCCTTCCTAAAGAGAACCCAGCGGCGCACGCTTCAGAAACAGGGCAAACCCATCGAAAGGTGGGGACGCAAAGTTTCCGGTCTAAGGGACCCTTCGGGCGTCCTACGACAGCGGGATTGCCAGCGAGGCGTGCCCGGGGACATTCCCCCCGCAGCCGGCCCCCAGGGGCGCTTCCCTCGCCGAGTCCATTCCGCACGCCGGATTCCCGCGTTCCCGCCCGCCCGGGTAGGCCCGCGAAAGGCGGTGCGCCATGTCCGATCCCTATGGAAACGTCGTTCCGATCGACGCGTCGCAACGCGCCCGCGTCGCGCTCTCGCCGCACGAATCGGCGGGACTCGTCGCCGAGTGCCGGGGCCTCGCGCTGGAACGGCTGGCCGGCGCCCTCGGGGCGGCCCTCGAGCGCGTCGAGGACGAGCTCTTCGCCCTCGCCGAGAAGACGAAGGACCGCGAGGCGCAGAACGATTTCCTCGATGCCCGCTCCCAGGCGCGGGCCCGACGGCCTTTCATCGAGGCCGCGTTCGGGAAGCACTTCGTGCTGCAGTTCAACCAGCGCGTGAAAGGTGTCCCCGATCCGGTCGACACCGCGCCGCATGAGCTCATGCTGGTCGACGAGGCGGAGCTCGAGCGGGTCCTTGCCTTGCGCGACCTCGCGGCCCGGCTCGCAGGCGCATGCGAGGGGGAGCTTCGCGCCCTCTCGCAGCGTCTCGCCTTCGTGCTGCATCGGCCGGAGCTCTCCGACGAGGCAAACCCGGCCGGGCCCCATGCGGTCGCCGTCGCGCTCGCGGAAGGCTGCGGGCAGATCGAAGCGGGCGCCGGTGCCCGGCTCGCGCTGCTGCGGGCCCTCGAAGGGCCGTTCGCCCACGCCCTCGCCCAGGTCTACGGCGACCTGAATGCGCGCCTCGTCGAACGGGGGATCCTGCCGGAGCTGCGGCACGCGTTGCGCCGGTCGGCGGAGGCGCCTGCACCCCGCCGCGCCGCCGCTCCCGACGAGCCGAAGGACGCCTACACGGCGCTCGCGCAGTTGCTCTCGGCGAACGCCGCGCCCGCCGGCCCGTCCGACGGCGCTTTCGTCGGCCTCGCCGCGGCCACGCAGGGCTTCGTGCACGCGCTCACGCGCCTGCAGCAGCCGGCGGGCGGCGCGAACGCCGCGCCGACGGTGAACGTGATCCGGGACCTCAAGACGGCTTCGCCGGGAGAGGCGCTCGCGCCCGCCGACGCGCTCACGATCGACATCGTCGCGATGCTCTTCGACTTCGTCTTCGAGGACCGCCAGATTCCCGTCGAGGTGAAGGCCGCCATCGGCCGGCTGCAGATCCCGATGGTGAAGGTGGCGCTGCTCGACCGGGGGTTCTTCTCGGCGCGCGCCCATCCGGCGAGAAAGCTGCTGAACCGGCTGGCGGAGGCCTCGATCGGCCTGGACACCGCCCAGCCCCGGGGACGCGAGACGCTCGCGCGCATCGAGAAGGCCGTCGGGCGCGTGCTCGACGAGTTCGACACAGACGTCACGCTCTTTTCCACCCTCGCCGGCGAGTTCGACGTTTTCCTCGCCGAGGACGCGCAGGCCGAGGAAGCGCTCGTGCAGCGCGCCGCGCGGTTCGTGGAATCGCGCGAGCGCGACGAGATCGCGCGATTGTCGGCCGAGACGCAGGTCGACGCGCGCCTCGCGGCGTTCACCCACGTGGCCGAACCGGTCCGCGTGATGCTCGAGGATGCGTGGGCCCGCGCCCTCGGCCGCGTGGGGGTCACCGACGGCGAGGGCTCCCCGGCGTGGAACCGCTTGGAGCCGGAGACGCGCGAGGCGTTCTTCGGGGCGCTCGTGGATTGCCACGCGGATGCCGTGAAGACGGGCCTGAAGGGCCTCGCGGTGGCGAAGCCCAAGGGACGGCCCCAGGATGCGGTCGAGCCGGCCGCGCCGGCCGCACCGACGCTCGAGCGCGCCCGGGTGCGCACGGGCGGCGTCGAGGTGGAGGAAATCCGCCTTCGCGCGCCGCGCGGTGCCCCGCCCGTGCGCAACGTCTTCACGCGAACCGGCATCTGGACGAACGTGCAGCGCTTCAGCTGGGTGGAGTTCGCGCAGGGCGAGGCGAGGAAGCCCGTGCGCGCGCGCCTCACGTGGATCAGCCCGGCCAAGGGCGTCTACCTGTTCACCAATCCGCAAGGCGATGCGGCCGTGTCGATCACGCCCGAGGCGCTCGCCGAGCAGATGCGACGCGGGGAAGCGCGGCTCATCGACGACGCTCCGCTCGTCGATCGCGCGGTGGACTCGATGCTCGCGAGCCTGAAGGAAAGGGCGGCCTAGCGGCCTCCGACCGTTCGCTCGGACCGGACGCATCGTCTTGTCGGCCGGGACCGCCTGCGTCTTGCCGTCGATCCCCTGAAGGGGCCCCTCGCCGGGTGACTTGGCGGTCTACGGATAGAAGAGCATCAGTTCGTACCCGGTCGCCTTCACGCGGCCGGTGTCGAGCCGCAGGCTCACGAGCAGGTCGCGCCCCGGTTCGAGCACGTCACCGGCGACCGGCGAGCGGCCGAGGTAGTCCGCGGGCGCGAGCACGCGGCGCACCGCCGTCTGGCCCGTCGCGTCGGTGAGGGTGAGTTCGACGTGCGGGAATTCCATCGGCGCGCTGGCGAGGCTGCGGATTCGCGCCACGAGCGCGATCTGCCCCGGTTTTCCCGGCACCTCCAGAAGCTCGGAGTCCTCGAGCTTGAGCGCGCCGTCCCGGTTGATCCACGGCACCGTGCAGTGCGCGAGGGTGCAGGCCGATTCCAGCACCGGGCGCGCGGCCGGGTAGCGAGCGGCAATCTCGGCGCGAAAACCGTAGGCCAGTTGCATTCCCATCACGAGCGCGAGGAGCGCGGCCGCGAAGGCCCAGGCACGCGAGGGCGGCGGCGCGGGCGTGGGATCGGGGACGGGCATCGCGAAATCGGAAAGCGGACGCGCCGCCTCGACGGCGCGGCGCGGGGGCAGCGACGTCGTCTCCACCGGCGGCTCGAGCTCCGGCAGCGGCTCCGGCCGCGGTTCGGCGGGGGCGGGGGGCTCGCCATCCTGCACCACGGCCCAGTGCTGGCGCGGGGGCGGGAGTCCCCGGCGGCGGCTCGTTCCCGGGCGGCGGCCCGGCGACGTCCGGCGACGGGATCTCGATCGGGTCCCATCACCGCGTGGCCGGCGGGAGCGCGCCGGGGCGAAGGGCCGGGCCGGCCTCGGCGGGTTCGACCGACGTCGGCGGGCGCGGCCCGCGCGGCGAGCAACCGCGTGCCGGTATCGTCGCCCGGGAAGCGCTCGAGCGCCTCGAAGCCGTTGAAGACGCCGCCGCATTCGCCGCAGCGCACCTGGCCTTGCCGGAGATTCAGCTGGTCCGGCGTCACCCGAAAGCGCGCGGCGCAGTGCTTGCAGGTGGTGACGAGCATCGCGCTAGGCCCTGCGCACGCCGGCGAGGCAGACCCAGTCGCCTTCCCGGCCTTCCACCGCGATGTCGAACCAGGGCGCGTACGCCGCGAGCACCTCGCCGGCCTGCGCCGCCAGCACCCCCGACAGGGCGATGCGGCCGGCGGGCGCGGTGTGGGCGGCGAGAAGGGGAGCGAGCATGCGCAGGGGATTCGCGAGGATGTTGGCGACGGTGATCTCGGCGACGGTCGCGAGGGGCGACTCGGCGGCGAGCACCTCGAGTTCGATCGCGTTGGCCCGCGAATTATAGCGAGCGGTCTCGAGGGCGAGCGGATCGATGTCCACGCCGACCGCCCGCGTCGCGCCGAGCTTCATCGCGGCGATCGCGAGGATGCCGGAACCGCAGCCGTAGTCGATGACCGTCTCGCCGCCCTTCACCGTGCGCTCGAGCCAGCCCAGCACGAGCCGCGTGGTGGGGTGGCTGCCGGTGCCGAAGGCCGCGCCCGGGTCGAGCACGATGTTCACGGCGCCCGGGTCGGGGGCCACGTGCCAGGTGGGCACGATCCAGAGGCGCTCCCCGGCCCGGATGGGCTCGAACTGCCGCTGGGTCTCGGCGACCCAGTCGGCGTCGGCGAGGTCGTCGAAGGCCGGTTCGGACAGCGCGCGCGCGCCGGCGGCCTCGAGCGCCCCGGCGAGGATCGCTGGCGCGTCGGCATCGGGCGGCAGGAGGGCGACGAGCGCGCAGCGGGCCCATACGCCGACATCGGCGCCGGGCTCGGCGAAGATCGCGTCCTCGTCGGGGGTGCCGGCGTCGGCGTCGGCGAGTTCGGTGGAGACGGCGCCCAGGGCCTCGAGGGCCTCGGCCACGGCCTCGGCCGCGGCGCCTTCCACGACCACGCTCGCGCGGCGCCAGGCCATGGCGGCGCTCAGCTCTCGGCCTGGATCGACTTGAGCGCGGCCATCTTCCCCTCGAGGTAGTGGATGCTCATGCCGCCGCGCACGAAGGCGGCGTCGTTCATGAGCTCCTGGTGCAGGGGGATGTTGGTCTGGATCCCCTCGATCACCATCTCGGAGAGCGCGATCTTCATGCGCGCGATGGCCTGCTCGCGCGTGTCGCCGTGGGCGATCAGCTTGCCCACCAGCGAGTCGTAGTGCGGCGGCACGTAGTAGTTGGCGTAGGCGTGCGAGTCGTAGCGGATGCCCGGGCCGCCGGCCGTGTGGTACTGCGTGATGCGCCCCGGCGAGGGCACGAAGGTCACCGGGTTCTCGGCGTTGATGCGGCACTCGATCGCGTGGCCGCGCTTCACGATGTCGCGCTGGCGGTAGCGCAGCTTGAGGCCCGCGGCGACGCGGATCTGCTCCTGCACGATGTCGATGCCGGTCACCATCTCGGTGACGGGGTGCTCGACCTGCACGCGCGTGTTCATCTCGATGAAGTAGAACTCCTCGTTCTCGTAGAGGAACTCGAAGGTGCCCGCGCCGCGGTAGCCGAGCTTGCGGCAGGCGTCGGCGCAGCGCTCGCCGATGCGGTCGATGAGCCTCGGCTTGATGCCGGGCGCCGGCGCCTCCTCGATGATCTTCTGGTGGCGCCGCTGCATGGAGCAGTCGCGCTCGCCCAGGAAGATGGCGCCGCGGTGCTCGTCGGCCAGCACCTGGATCTCGACGTGGCGCGGGTTCTCGAGGAACTTCTCGAGGTACACGGTCGGGTTGCCGAAGGCGTTCTGCGCCTCCGAACGCGTGGTGTTCACGGCGTTCAGGAGCGCCGCCTCGGTGTGCACGACGCGCATGCCGCGCCCGCCACCGCCGCCCGAGGCCTTGATGATGACCGGGTAGCCCACGAGGGCGGCCAGGCGCCGGATCTCCTTCGGGTCGTCGGGCAGCGCGCCCTCCGAGCCCGGCACGCACGGGACGCCCACGCGCTTCATCGCGGCCTTGGCGGCCACCTTGTCGCCCATCTGGCGGATCGAGGCGGCCGTGGGGCCGATGAAGACGAAGCCGGAGTTCTCCACCCGTTCGGCGAAGTCGGCATTCTCGGAAAGAAAGCCGTAGCCGGGGTGGATCGCCTGGGCGTCCGTCACTTCGGCCGCGCTGATGATGGCCGGGATGTTGAGGTAGCTGTCGCGCGAGGGAGGCGGTCCGATGCAGACCGACTCGTCGGCGAGCATCACGTACTTGGCGTCGGCGTCGGCCTCGGAGTGGATCGCGACCGTCTTGATGCCCATCTCGCGGCAGGCCCGCTGGATGCGCAGGGCGATCTCCCCGCGGTTCGCGATGAGGATCTTCTCGAACATGTAAAGGCCGCTACTCGATGACGAAGAGCGGCTGGCCGTATTCCACGGGCTGGCCGTTTTCCACGAGGATCGCCTTCACGACGCCGGCCTTGTCGCTCTCGATCTCGTTGAGGAGCTTCATCGCCTCGATGATGCACAGGGTCTGGCCCTTGCTCACCGCCTGGCCCACCTCGACGAAGGACGGGGCGCCCGGGGAGGGCGAGCGGTAGAACGTGCCGACCATCGGGGACTTGAGCGTATGGCCGGCGGGCTCGGCGGCGGCGGGCGCGGCTTCCGCCGGGGCGGTGCCGGCGGCGGGGCCCGTGGCGATGCCGGCGGGCAGCATCTGCATGGGCTGCGAGGCCATCACCATCGGCGCGGCGGTCCCGGCGCGGCTGATGCGCACCTTTTCCTCGCCCTCGGTGATTTCCAGTTCGCCGATCCCCGACTCCTGCACGAGGTCGATCAGCTTCTTCAGCTTTCTCAGGTCCATGGGACCTCCGGGCGCGGCCTTCAGCCCTTCGTGGGGGCGAGGCGTGCCAAAGCGGCTTCCAGCGCGAGTTCGTAGCCTTGCGCGCCCAATCCCGAAATCACTCCCACCGCGAGATCGGTGAAATAGGAGTGCTTGCGGAACGGCTCGCGGGCATGCACGTTCGAGAGGTGGACCTCGATGAACGGGATGGCCACGGCCGCAAGGGCATCGCGCAGCGCGACGCTGGTGTGGGTGAATGCTGCCGGATTGATGATGATGAATGCCGTTTCGTCGCTTTTCGCCCCATGAATGCGGTCGATCAACGGGGCCTCGGCGTTGTTCTGGAAGGTGCGGACGGCAACCCCGGCCGCCTGCCCTCGCTCGACGAGGCGGCGGTCGATATCGGCCAGGGTCACGTTCCCGTAGATTTCGGGTTCGCGCGTGCCGAGCAAGTTGAGATTGGGTCCGTGAAGAACCAGGATGCCGGACATGGGGGGCGAGTCTGCAGCAAGGCCTCGCAAGATGTCTAGCGTTCGCCGAAGTTGCGTGAAATCGCGGCTTCTGGCAAGGCGCCCTTCGGGGCGAGCGGGCATGAAACCCGCTAGGGTGCGGGCGCCTCGGAAAGGATATCGGCGATTTCGGCGGAAATCGCCGAACTTGAAGGAACTTGGCTCAAATGCCTTGAGGGAGGATTTCCTTGAGCCGCGCTTCGAGTTTTTCCTCGGCGTAAATGCCGATCCGGCTTTCGATCACCTGACCTTCTCCATCCAGCAGGACGGTATGGGGAAGGACGCCGATCCGGTTGCCGAGGCGGCGCGAAAGATCCATGACGGCGGCCTCGCCGGTCCACAGCGGGTAGTTGATGGCGAGCCTTTCGCCGAAAGCCTTGACCTTCGCCGGATCATCGTTCGCAAGCCCTACGAAGCGCACGCCGCGGGCTTCCCATCTGGCCTGCACGCGGGCGAACCCGGGCATCTCCTCCACGCACGGGGTGCACCAGGTCGCCCAGAAATTGACGACGATCACTTTGCCGGCAATTTGCCCCAATACACGGCTTTTGCCTTCATGATCGACGAACTTTGCCGCCATCACGGCGGCGGGAGCGGCTTCGACCGCCTCCGATTTGAGTGGGGTAGGGATCGTAGGGGTGCTGGCGAGCCACAGGGAGGCGCCCGCGAGAGCCGCGAGGACGCCAACCCCGGCAAATGGAAGCCAGGCCTTCATCGTTGCAGTCCCGGGGGCAGGGGGCGAACCGGGGAGTCGGTGACGCGATAGCCCGGAGGGATGTTGAGCGGCAGTTCCTGTACGAAGGGCGCGTAGCAAAGGCGGTTTTCCGCGCACCCCTGCGCGGTGATGCGAACGCGGTACTGGCCGGGCCTCACGCTGCTCACGGTGAACGGAAGGTGGATCGTCGCCGATTGGCGAAAGATCACCGACTTTCCGAGGAAAGGATCCTCGACCTCGAGGCCGCGGGGAAACTCGGCCGGCGCGATGAGGAGCGTGGCGGGCAGCACTTCGAAGCGCATCCGGTCGCGATAGAGGTAGTACCCGGCCGCGATGCGGTATTCGATGTCGATGCCATGGCGGCCCGACGTGTCCGCGGTTCCCGAGATGAGACGTACCGTGGGCCGGAACGCCTGGTCGGCCTCCAGGGGGTCATCCGGGGAGGCGGCGCGGGCCGGGAAGGCGAGGCACGCGAGGGCGGCGGCAAGCCCCAGGAACCGCCTCATGGTGCCGGAGAATCTGCCGAAATAGCCTTGCATTCGCTCTCGACCCACTCCAGGTAGGCCGTAAGTCCCTGGCGCGCGTCGAACGCGAGGATTTCCGGAATGTCGTAGGGATGCAGTTCCCGCAAGGCGCGCTCCAGTTCGGGGTAGCGTTCGGCGGTCGTCTTGAGGATCACCGGCACCTCCGGCGCTTCCTCGGTCCGGCCCTGCCAGCGGAAAAAGGAGGTCGCGGGCGCCAGTACGTTGGCGCAGGCGGCCAGGCGCCTTTCGACGAGAATCCGCGCCAGATTGAAAGCGGACTCGGAGTCGGGTAGGTTGGTGATGACGGCGATGACGGCCATGGGGGCGTGATGTTCCCCGGACCCGGGCGCCGGATCGAATTCTCGGGGAATGAAGCATGAGACTCGCGTTGGTCGCCATCTTACTGGGTTTCCCTCTCGTGGAAATCGGACTCCTCGTGCACCTGGCCGAGACGCACGGCTGGTGGGTGCTCGGCTGGGTGGTGCTCGCGGCCTGCGCGGGGTTCGCCCTGCTGAAGGAAGCGCGGTTCGCGCTCGTGGCCCGAATCGGCGCCGCCATCGCGGTGGGCCGCTTTCCCATCGCGGCCGTCGTGGACAGGCGCGCACGGTGATCGCCGGGCCTCCTCCTCATCTTCCCGGCATCATTTCCGACTTCATCGCACTTACCCTGCTGCTGCTGCCGCGTCCCGTCCTCGCCGACCCGTTCCCGGCACGCGAGTTCGGCAACGTGGTCGACGGCCAGTTCCGCCGCGAACGTTAGGCGCCGGGCCCTTCGGTAGAATCGCGGCTCGCTTCGGGCCGAGCCGCGCCGTGCCCGAATTCCGCCACCGCCCACGAAAGATCCCCCGTTGCCTGAATCGACAGCCCCGGCCGCCCACCAGGTGCGCCTCGAGCCGAGTGGCCGCACGTTCACGGTCCGGCCCGGCGAAACCGTTCTCGAGGCGGGGATTCGCGAGGGGGTCGGACTTCCCTATGGCTGCCGTAACGGCGCCTGCGGCGCCTGCAAGGGCACGCTCCGGAGCGGAGCGCTCGAATACGGCGATCACCAGGAGCGCGCCATCAGCGCCGAGGAGAAGGCCCAGGGCCGGGCGCTCACCTGCTGCACGAGGCCCTTGACGGACCTCGTCCTGGAGGTGCGCGAGCTCGCGGGCCTGAAGGACCTCACGATCCGCACGCTTCCGGCGCGCGTGGAAAAGGTCGAGAAGCCCGCCGAGGACGTCGCAGTGCTCTACCTGAAGCTGCCGGCGTCCGAGCGCCTGCAGTTCCTCGCGGGCCAGTACGTCGACATCCTGATGAAGGACGGCAAGCGCCGCAGCTACTCGATGGCCAACGCACCGCACGACGACACGCACCTGCAGCTGCACGTGCGGCGCACGCCGGGCGGCGCGTTCTCGAAGTACGTGTTCGAGGAGATGAAGGATCGCGCCATCCTCCGCTTCGAGGGGCCGCTCGGAGGCTTCTACCTGCGCGAGGACAACGACAAGCCGATGATCCTGGTCGCCGGCGGCACCGGGTTCGCGCCGGTGAAGGCCGTGATCGAGCACGCCTTCCACCAGGGGATCGACCGCCCGATGATCCTCTACTGGGGGGCTCGCGCGAAGGCGGACCTGTACCTGCACGACCTGCCGATCCGCTGGCAGCGCGAGCACGCGAACTTCACCTACATTCCCGTGCTGTCCGATCCGCTGCCGGGAGACGAATGGGCCGGCCGGACCGGCCTCGTCCACCAGGCCGTGCTCGACGACTTCAGGAGCCTCGCGGGCTGGCAGGTCTACGCCTGCGGAGCGCCGGCCATGACGGACGTGGCGAAGAAGAGCTTCGTCGAGGAGCGGGAGCTCCCGGCGGACGAGTTCTTCTGCGACGCTTTCACCTACTCCGTCCCGGCCGCCGCGAAACCCTAGCCCGCCAGGGCCGCCTCGATCTCCGCGAAGGTGCTCGCCACGGGGGGGCCGGGCGGGGGCCGGGGGGGCGGCCGGCCCCCCCCGCACGCCCCGGGGCCGCGGCCCGGCGGGGGGGGGGGGGGGGGGGGGGGGGGGGGGGGGGGGGGGGGGGGGGGGGGGGGGGGGGGGGGGGGGCCCGGGGGGGGGGGGGGGGGGGGGGGGGGGGGGGGGGGGGGGCCGGGGCGGGGGGGGGGGGGGGGGGGGGGGGGGGGGGGGGGGGGGGGGGGGGGGGGGGGGGGGGGGGGGGGGGGGGGGGGGGGGGGGGGCCGGCGCGAAGCGCACCTTTCTCCCGCGAGACCCGACAGGGGGGGGCACGCCCAGGGGGGGGGGGGGGGGGGCGGGCGAAAAGACGCACCCCGGCGCGCGCCGGCCCCCCCCCCCCGGGCCCGGCGGCCGCGGGGGGGGGGGGAGGGGCCAGCCCCCGGGGGGGGGGGGCCGGCGGGCGCCGGGGGCCGGGGGGGGCGGGCGGGGCCGGCCGGGGGGCCCGGGCGGGGGGGGGGGGGGGGGGGGGGGGGGGGGGAAGGGCGGGGGGGAGGGGCGGGGGGGGGCGCACGCGCGCGCCCCGGGGGCGCGGGGTTTCCCGGGGGGGGGCCGGGGGGGGCGGGCGGGGCTAGCCGGCGAGCTCGGCGCTCTTGCGGAAATGTCGCGAGGCTTCCTGCGGCTTGCCGATGCGCTCCATCAGGGAGGCGAGCGTCATGTGGCCCTCGTGCGTGGGCTCGAGGGCGAGGCTCGCCTCGATGTAGCTTTGCGCCTTGCCCCACAGGCCCTGCTTCATGCAGAGCTTGCCGAGCGTGAGCAGGAGCGCCGGGTCGCGCGCGTGGGAGCGCAGCCACTTCTCGCCGCGCTCGATGAGGTGCACGGCGCTCGTGCCCGCGCAATCGGCGTAGAGCGCGACCAGGCCCGTGTCCCAGCCCGCGGCGAGCGCGTCCTCGACGATCAGCTGCGCCTCGGCGTTGCCGCCGAGGGCGAGGTGGAACCGGGCCGCCGTGGCGGCGATCGACGGATCGAGGCGCAATTCGTTCGGGAGGTGCTTCCAGTATTGCGTGAGGGCCACCGCGTCCTGCGCCTTGCGGTTGAGGTTTCCCAGGTGCGCGGCCCGGCGCGTCGCGGTCGCCTCGGTCTCCGGGATGCCGCCCAGCTTCGCGAGCGCGTTCGTCGTGGCGAGCGAGTCGTCCCAGCGCTTGAGAGCCGTCTCCGCGGCGAGCCGCATGCGCAGAAGCCGCACGTTGCGCGCATCGCGGCCCGCGAGGTCCTTCAGGACCGCGAGCGCCTCCTCGTGGCGGCCCTGGGCGAGGAGCAGGTCCGCGAGCGTGGTGAGCCGGGCCTGGTCGACGGCGGGGGCGCCCTTCGGCCTGGTCCAGGAACTGCTCGCGCTCGCTGAAGCGCCCCAGCTCGTGGGCGCTGCGGGCGGCGATGATCGCGGCGACGCCGCGCGACTCGTCGCTTTCCATCGCGACGGATGCGGACTTCTCCGCGCTCGCGAACCGGCCCTGGAAGAAGGCGATGAGCGCGTCGTTGAGCGACTGGCGGGCGCGGTTGCGGGCGCGCTCCTCGCGGTATGCCGCCACCCGGTTCGGGATGGCGAGCAGCGTCTCGGCGAGGCGCGCCAGCAGGTGGAAGGCGACGTAGCCCGCGAGCACGCCGAGCACCAGCAGGTTGAGCGAGAGCTCGATGCGGTACGGCGCCGCGACGATCACGACATAGCCGTCCGACTGGCGCGCGAGGAGCGCGATGCCCACCGCGAGGACGGCGAGGACGACGGACCAGATCGCGAAGCGCATGGCGTTAGCGCTTCTCGCGGGCCGAGCGGGCCGCGCGAACCGCCGAGAGGCTCGCGTTGATGTCCGGCACGACGATCGACACCGGGCTGTCGGCGAGCTGCTTGAGCGTCGCCTGCGCGACGACGGTGGACCGCGCCTTGGCGTCGAAGTATTTCCCGATCCACGCCTGCGCGGCCTTCACGTCGTCGCGGTAGGAAGCCGCGTCGCGGGCGAGCAACGCCACGCGCGCGGCGAGCAGCCGGAGCTTGAGGTTCTGGCGCAGGAAATACGCCTGGGCCGGCGAGACGAGCGCGGCCTCGTGCGTCTCGATCTCGCGGATGCGAACCAGGCCCTTCATCTCCTCCCAGAAGTCGCGCAGCGCGCGCAGCCACCGGCTTCCTCGGCGGTCTTCGCGCGGGCGGGCGACGCGGGCGGGCGGCAGCGTCTCGGAAACCACGAGCGGCAGCGTGTCGGCGGCCTGCACGAGCCCGTCGAGCTTCACGGCGAGGCCCACGGTATCGACGAGGGGCAGCGCCTTCAGCCGCTCCATGTCCTGGTTGAGCGCGCGGCGCAGGTTCGCCGCCTGCAGTTTGTCGGCGCGCGCGAGGCGCTGGTCCGCGGCCTCGAGCGCGATGAGCGCGCCCTTCACGTTGCCCGCGAGCTGCAGTTGCTGGCTCGCGAGGATGAGCAGCTGCTCCACCTCGGCGAGCATGCGGTCGTCGGCGCTTCGCGAAAGCTCGCGGTACATGTCCTCGACGGCCACGCGGCTTTCCTGCGCATCGGCGAGGCGTGATTCGAGCTCCGCGAGCCGGGCCTGCGAATCCTTGAGCGCGGCCTGCGCCTGCGCGAGCGCGCCCTTCGACTGCGCCACCTCGGCGCCGAGATCCGCGAGGCGGCCGCCGGAGGATTGCGAGAGGGAGGAGAAGGACTGTCGGGCGTCCCATGCGAGGGCGACGGCGGCCACCGCGACGACGAGAGCGATGGCAAGGCCCCAGCGGGCGGGTCGGTCCATGGACGCGGCGAAACGCCCGGCGCGCGGCGGCGGCAACGAGGGCGGGGCGGATTCGGGAAGCGGTGAGGAACTCATGCCACCTTTCGAAGGTTGAGGAGCGCATCGACGACGCCGCGGGGCCCGGGACCCGCGACGATCAATCGCCCGAAGCGCGCGCGGGCGGGGCTGCGGCCGATCGCCTCGTGGGGCACCACGAGGGCGAGGGCATCCAGCGAGACGGCGGGGCCCAGGATCGCCCCGAAATTCTCCACCGATTCTGCGCTCATGGCGTGGACCGCGTGGATTTCGCCGGCGGCGATCGCGGATCGGGCCGGCCCGCGGGTCGGTCGCCGGGCGCATCCGACGGTAGCATTCCACGTAGTTCACGCGCGCGCCGCGGGATTCGAGCGCCGCCTTCAGGTGCTCGCGTCCCCCCACGCCGCGGAAGATGATGATAGGTGCCCCCTCGACCGCCTGCAATTGCGGCAGCGCGAGCAGCGCCTCGCTGTCGGCGCGGCCCGACGGGGCGATCACCGATCCGACGCCGGATTCACGCAAGGCGGTGGCAGTCGCTTCCCCGACGGCGGCGGCGGTCACCGCGTCGGGCCACCGGCCCAGGCGGCGGGCGGCGGCGAGGCCGTGCAGGACGGCGTTGGCGCTCACGAAAATCGCGAACCGGGCTCGCCCAGGCCGGCGAGCGCCGCGGCGCTCGCCCCCTCGGGCTCCATCGGGACGATCTCGAGGCTCGGGCAGCACAGGACGCGTGCGCCCTCGGCCTCGAGGGGCGCCGCGAGCGCGAGCGATTGCGACCGGGGCCGCGTGAGAACGATGCCGAGTCCCGCGAGGGGGCCCGCGGGGTTCACGACGGCGCGCGGGGCAGCGCGTCCAGCACGGCGCGGCCACCTTGCGCGAGAAGTCGCTCGCCGAGCCGGCGTCCGAGGTCCGCCGCTTCCTCCGGGCGGCCCTCGGCCGTTTCGCGGATGAGGCGCGTTCCGTCGGGCATGCCCAGGAAGGCTTCGAGCGTGACTTGCCCGCCCGCCACGCGGGCATGGGCGCCGAGCGGCACCTCGCAACTGCCTTCGACGACGAGCCCGAGGGCGCGCTCGGCCGTGGCGGCCACCAGCGCGCCGGCATCGACGAAGGGGGCGAGGAGTGCGGCGAGGTCCGCGCGGTCGGACGGGTATTCGATGGCGAGGATGCCCTGGCCGATGGCCGGCAGCGCGAGCGAGGTGGGCAGGAGCGCCCGGATGCGCTCGCCGAAGCCCAGGCGCTTGAGGCCGGCCGCCGCGAGGATGATCGCGTCGTACTCGCCGGCCTCCAGCTTCGCGAGGCGGGTGTTCACGTTGCCGCGAAGGGGCTTGATGACGAGGGTCGGGTAGGCGCGCCGAAGCTGGCATTCGCGCCGCAGGCTGGAGGTGCCGACGACGGCGCCCGCGGGCAGCGCCTCGAGCGAGGCGTGGCGGAGGGAGACGAAAGCGTCGCGCGCGTCCTCGCGCGGGCCGAACGGCACCATCGCGAAGCCCGGCGGCAGCTCCATCGGCACGTCCTTCATCGAGTGGACGGCGATGTCCGCGCGGCCCTCGGCGAGGGCGACCTCGAGTTCCTTGATGAACAGGCCCTTGCCGCCGACCTGCGCGAGGGGGCGGTCGAGGATGCGGTCACCCTTCGTGGTCATGCCGACGATCTCGACGGCGAGCCCGGGGTGGCTGTCGGCGAGGCGGGCGGCCACGTGCTCGGTCTGCCACATCGCGAGCTTGCTCTCGCGGGTGGCGATGCGGATTCGGGAGGGGGGCACGGCGGGTCTTTTGCGGGCGGATGGGAGCGGCGAAATCGTATCACGGCGGGCGATGGCGATCGGCGAAGGCCGGGCCGCGGCGGCCAGCCCTGCGCCGCCCGGTGTCGAGCGAGGCGGGGCGGGTTCGGCAGGCGAAAAAAAACGGGCACCGAAGTGCCCGTTGAGGTTGGCCTCTCTTGGGGGAGATCCCGATCCGGATGCCGCTCGCATCCGGTCCGGAAGGAGGTGGAGTGCTGCGGGGTAACCGCGAGGCGGGTCCACCAACCCGCCCCGCGGGTCCTGCGTTGCTCAGTTGTACGCGGACTCGCCGTGCGCCGTGATGTCGAGGCCTTCGCGCTCCTGCTCTTCCGGCACGCGCAGCCCGACGACGATGTCGGCGATCTTGTAGGCGATGAATGCCACCACGCCCGACCAGATCACGGTCACGCCCACGGCCTTGGCCTGGGTGATGACCTGCGACACGATCGAGTAGTCGGCGGGCTTCACGACGGCCGCGGTGACCCAGTCGGCCACGTAGCCGGGGCCTCCCAGGTCCGGCGAGCAGAAGACGCCGGTGAGGATCGCGCCCGTGATGCCGCCCACGGCGTGCACGCCGAAGACGTCGAGCGAGTCGTCCGCGCCCAGCATCTTCTTCAGGCCCGAGACGCCCCAGAGGCAGACCACGCCGGCGATGAGGCCGATCGCGAAGGCGCCCGGGATGCCGACGTTGCCGGCGGCCGGGGTGATCGCCACCAGGCCCGCGACGGCGCCCGAGGCGGCGCCCAGCATCGAGGGCTTGCCCTTGAAGATCCACTCGAAGAACGTCCAGGACAGGACCGCGCAGGACGTCGCGAGGAACGTGTTCATGAACGCGAGGACGGCGGAGCTGTTGGCCTCGAGCGCGGAGCCGGCGTTGAAGCCGAACCAGCCGAACCACAGGAGCGAGGCGCCGATCATGGTCATGGGCAGGTTGTGCGGCGTCATCTTCTCCTTGCCGAAGCCCACGCGCTTGCCGATCACGTAGGAGCCCACCAGGCCGGCGATACCCGCGTTGATGTGCACCACCGTGCCGCCCGCGAAGTCGAGGGCGCCCCACTGCCAGATCATGCCGGCCTTGGCGTTCAGGCCGTCGACCAGCTTCGGGTCCGTGTACGCGTCCGGGCCGGGCCAGAACCAGACCATGTGCGCGATCGGCGTGTAGGCGAACGTGAACCAGATCACCATGAAGATCAGGATCGCGGAGAACTTCGCGCGCTCGGCGAACGCGCCCAGGATCAGCGCGCACGTGATCGCGGCGAACGTGGCCTGGAACGCCACGAACAGCAGCTCCTGGATCGGCGTGTTCTTCGAGAACGTGGCCGCCATGGCGAACTCGCCCTTGATCGAGTCGAACGTGCCCTTCAGGAACAGCCGGTCGAAGCCGCCGATGAACTGGTTGCCCTCCGTGAACGCGAGCGAGTAGCCGTACACGCACCACAGCACCACGATCAGCGAGAACACCACGAACACCTGCATGAGCACGCTCAGCATGTTCTTCGAGCGCACCATGCCGCCGTAGAAGAGGGCCAGGGCGGGTACGCTCATCAGGAGCACGAGCGCGGTGGAGGTGAGCAGCCAGGCCACGTCACCCTTGTTCGGGGTGGGCCGGCGCCGCGGCGGGGGCCGCTGCGGGCGCGCCCGCGGCTGCCGGTGCCGCGCCAGCTGCCGCGGGAGCGGCTTCGGCGGGCTTCGCGGCTTCGGCGGCCTTCGGGTCGGCGACTTTCGTATCCGGAACCGGCACGGTGGCCGGCGCCGACGAAGCGGCGGCCGGCGCGGGGGCGTCGGCCTTCTTCTCCTGGGCGAGCGCGGTCCCGCCGAGGGCGAGGGCCGAGCACAGCGCGATGAGGCTGAACAGTCGTTTCATGTGCGTGTCCCCTTAGAGCGCTTCCGCGCCGGTTTCGCCGGTGCGGATGCGCACGACCTGCTCGAGTTCGAAGACGAAGATCTTCCCGTCGCCGATCTTCCCGGTGTTGGCGCTCTTCTCGATCGCCTCGATGACCGCGTCGAGCATGTCGCTCTTGATCGCGGCCTCGATCTTCACCTTCGGCAGGAAGTCGACGACGTACTCGGAACCGCGGTAGAGCTCGGTGTGGCCCTTCTGGCGGCCGAACCCCTTCACTTCGGTGACGGTGATGCCCTGGACGCCGATCGCCGAGAGGGCCTCGCGGACCTCGTCGAGCTTGAACGGCTTGATGATGGCGGTGACGAGTTTCATGGGGGATCCCTTCTAGAACGCGTAAGCCACGAACGCGACGCCGCGGGCCTTGCCCCAATCCTTGCCCTTGTAGGTGTACAGGGCCTCGTCCGCGTCGGTGCTCTTGTAGTAGCCGCCGACGCTGAAGCCGCTGCCCAGGTCGTACGCCGCGCCGATCTTGTAGACGGTGTACGAGAGGGCGTTGTTGTTCTTGTACTTCTGGTAGCCGACGTTGCCGGTGAGCGTGAGCTTCTCGGTGAGCGGGTAGGCGAGGTTCGCCTCGATGAAGTCCGAGCCCTCGCTGTTGGGCACGCCGAAGGTGTCGTTGATCGAGTAGGAGTACTTCACGGACACGGGCCCGTACGTGGCGCCGATGTAGATCTCGTCCGTGTTGGGCTTCGGGTTGAAGTCGCCGGAGCTCGGATACTCGTAGCGCAGGTAGCCGACGTCGAGCGTCACGTCCTTCATGACCTTGAATCTGTAGCCGCCGAAGATGTCCCACTCGATATTGGCGTTGGACGTGAAGCCCGCGACGTCCGCCGCGTCCTTCAGCCACTTGATGTTCGACACGAACGTGCCGAGGTAGAAGCCGCTCGGGTGGCCGTAGTCGATGTTGAGCTGGCCGGCGGGCTTCTCGGAGGTCTGCGAGATGCCGCGGTATTCGTACTCCGTCCACGCCGAAACCTTGAAGGCGAGGGTCGATTCAGGCAGGCGCGGCGGCCGGAGCGGCGGGAGCCGTCTGGGCGAAGGCGATCGGGGCGGAAAGGCCGGCCGTCAGGGCGCCGGCGGCGATCAGGGCTTTGGGCAGGATTCGCATCTTGGTATCCTTGGGTGAAGTGGAAGAAGTCTTTGGCAAGTGACGCTTTAGCAGGGACCATGCCACGCCGATCCTCTCCGCAACATTTTGATTGTTAAGGTTTTGTTGCGGCGCAGCGCAAAGGCTGCCCCAATTCGGTTCGTGGGTTTGGGCGGTGGCACCGTTTCGGTGCATTTTTCCGGCCAATCAACCGCCTTCGCACCCCGGGAATGGAAATGAACGACAAGCTGCTCGGCGACATCGCCGCCCGCCTCGCCCAGTTGGCCGCCAACAACCCGGCCAAGGAGTTCGAGAAGAACAGCCGCGCCCTCCTGGGCACGGCATTCGCCAGGCTCGACCTGGTGACCCGCGAGGAATTCGACGTGCAGTCCGAGGTGCTCGCCCGCGCCCGCGCGCGTGTCTCGGAGCTCGAATCCCGGGTGGACGAGCTCGAGGCGAGGCTCGCGAACGCGCGCCGGCCCGGTTGATGGCGAGGCCCCGGGCCCGTTTCCGCGATTCCCCGGAATCCGGATGTCGGTGATCCGCGCCGCGGCGAGCGGCGCGTTCTGGTCGATCGGGATCGGCGTCGGCGTCCGCGTCGTCGGGCTCGTCGGCACCCTCGCCATCACGCACTACCTCACGCCGGACGTGCTGGGCGAGGTGGCGGCGGCCACCATCCTCGCGATGACCGCCAGCTGGCTTTCGCACTGGGGCTTCAACCAGTACGTCATCGTGAAAGGCGCGGACACGAGCGACGGCGTCTTCCACGCGACCGTGCTCCACCTGGCGCTCGGGTTCGTCGCGATCGCGATCGTGCTCGGGCTGGCCGACCGGTTCACGAGCTTCCTCAACGCCCCGAACCTCGGCGAATACCTGCCCGGCATGGCCCTCGTCGTCCTGATCAAGCGGTTCGGATCGATCCCGGACAAGCTGCTGGTGCGGGACATGCGGTTCAAGTACATCGCCCTGGCGAGCGGCGCCGGCGAGCTCGCGTACATCTCGCTCGCCGTCACGCTCGTGGTCACGACCGACCTGGGCGGGCAGGCCATCGTGATCGCCAACATCGTCCAGGCCGCGTTCGTGACGACGGTCGTGATCCGCGGCGCCGGCTTCGCCCGCTGGCTCGCGCCGAAGCCCTGGCGGTGGGAGCGGGCGCGCGAGGTCCTGCGCTTCGGCGCGCCGATCGGGATGGAATCGGTGCTGTTCGAGGCGGGCCGCCAATGGGACAAGCTCATGTTCTCGCGCCTCTTCGGGCCCCACACGACCGGGATGTACAGCCTGTCGTACAACCTCTCCGACCTGCCGGCGACCTACATCGGCGAGCACGTGGCCACGGTGCTGGTTCCGACCCTGGTCAACATCGAGCCCTCGCGGCGCAACGAGGTGTTCGCGCAGGCCTGCGGCCTGCTCGCGTTCGTCGTCATGCCGATGGCGGTGGGCCTCGCCTGCGTGGCCGAGACCCTCGTGAAGGTCCTGCTGTCGCCGGAGTGGCAGGGAGTCGCCGACTTCCTGGGGGTGCTCGCGGCGATCGCGGTGTTCCGGCCGCTCACGGCAGCCGTCTCCTCGTTGCTCATGGCGATGGAGCGAACCTGGCCGCTGCTGGGATTCGAGATGCTCAAGATGGCCGTGATGTTCGGCGGCATCGCGATGCTCTCGCCCTTTGGCGCGGTGGTGGCGGCGAGTGCGCTGCCGCTCGGCCTCGCGGCGCAGTTCGCGGCCGGCCTCGTCGTGCTCGCGCGCCAGGGCTTCCCGGTCGGCGCGCTCTTCGCGCAGCTTCGCGGGCCGGCCCTCGCGGCCGTGGCGATCGCGGCCGTCGTCCTTCCGCTTCGCGAGGCCTTCGAGGGAACGTCGGTGCCGATGGCCCTTCGCCTCGCGACGGAAATCGTCGCGGGCGCCCTCGCCTACGTCGCCGCCGCCCTGGTGTTCGCCCGCGCGACGATCGGGCGCTTCGCCAATGCCGTGCGCGAGCAACTGCGGCGGCGCCGTCGCGGCGCGGCTGCCTCCGGCTAGCCCAGTCGCTCGGCCGGCCGGCGGAAGAAGCGAAGGGCCATCCAGTCCGGCCGGAACCGGCCGCGGGCATCCTGGGCCAGGTCGGTCTCGACGCCGACCCGCGCGAGGACATCCGGGCAGCCGGGTTGCGTCCGGTTGAGCGAAGGCACGCTGGTGAACATGAGCTGGTAGCCCAGGGCGCGTGCACGCGCCACGATCTCGGGTGTCCATCGGCCGTGGGGAAACGACAGCGTGGCGAGTTCCCCGGGCGGCACGCCCAGGTGACCCGCCACGATCCGTCGGGCCGCGTCGAGCTCGGCGTCGACGTCGTCGGCCCGGGTCATCGGCGTGTGCGTCTTGCCGTGCAGCCCGATCGCCACGCCGCCGGCGCGAAGCCGCGAAAGGTCCGCCGGGCTCACCATCAGGCGACGCGCTTCGCCCAGGCGCTCGCGATAGGGCGCGAGGATACGATCGCGCTCCGGGGCGCCCAGCCCCTCCAGGGCGGCGATGGCTCGACGCAGGCCGTCGACGCCCCCGGGACGGGAGACATCCGCGCGGGCTTCGCCGGCGATGGCGGCGACGTCGGCCTCACCCAGGCGCTGCGCGCGCCAGGCGGCGATGAGCTGCTCCTGCCAGAAGGCCGCATCGCGCCCGATCGCGTCCGCCACCGTGAAGATGACCGCGGGCACCCCCTCGCGTTCCAGCACGGGCAGCGCGTAGTCCGCGTTGTCGGACCAGCCGTCGTCGAAGGTGACGAGCAACGCCCGGGGCGGCAGCGCGCGCTCGCCGCGGCGAGCGGCCGCCACGTCGTCCAGCGAGACGATGCGGTAGTGGCGCTTGAAGAAGTGCAGCGTCTTCGCGAAGAGCTCGTCGCTGATCGTGTAATCCGGGTCGCAGGTCTCCCAGCGCGGGTCGGATGGAGCGATGACGCGGTGGTACATCGCCACCGTGAGGGCGTCCCGGTTGCGGATGCGGTGAAGGAGGCCCAGCGCGCCGCTCGCGTAGAGCGCGCGCTTGATGAGATCCGAGATCAATTTGCTATCCTCTGGCGCTCTGAACGGCCACGAACAGCCCGCAGCCATGTCCCGCCCGAAAGTCTCGGTCATCATACCAACCTTCAATCGGCGCGAACTCGTCGCGAAGGCGATCGACTGCGTTCTCGCGCAGACGTTTCCCGTCGAGGACATCGTGGTCGTGGACGACGGTTCGACGGACGGCACGGCCGAGGCGCTCGCGCAGGCCTTCGGTGGCAGGATCCGCATCGCGCGGCAGGCGAACGCGGGCGTCTCCGCCGCGCGCAACCGGGGGCTCGAGATGGCCCGGGGCGAGTACATCACGCTCCTCGACAGCGACGACCTGTGGCTGCCGGAGAAGACCGCGAAGCAGGTGCGCTTCCTCGACGAGCATCCCGGCTTCGGCATGGTGCTGTGCGACATCATGCAGGTGGATCGCGATGGCAACGACATCGGTCCCATCCATCGCCGCGACTTCATACCCGAGGACGGCCACGTGCTCCGGTGGGTGCTGCGCCAGCCGGCGCTGGCGCCGCTCTCGGCGATGTTCCGGCGCGAGGTCCACGAGACCGTCGGGGGATTCGATGTCGCGCTGCGCACGGCGGAGGACATCGACTTTCACCTGCGTGTGGCGCGCCGGTGGCCGATCGGTGTGGTGAGCGAGGAACTCGTGCGGGCGATGCGCGGCCATGACGGCCTGTCGGCGCTGGAGCGCACTTACGCCGACTACCAGCTCGTCGTCGAGCGCTTCGCGTCGCAATGTCGCGGCGAGGTTCCCGATGACGATCTCGACGCGGGGCTCGCGTTCGCGTACCTGCGCAATGCCCGCGGCCTCGTCTTTCATCGCCGCTGGGGCGCGGCGGTCGGGCTGTGCGCCCGGGCCGTGCGGCTCTCGCCGTCGCCCGAGGTGTCCCGGCTGGCGATGGGAGTCGCCCTGCTGGCGGCCCGCCGGTTCGCCGCGGTGGCGCTCGGGCGCGCGGGTCCGTCCGGGGCATGAACATCCACCGGCCCGGCGAGCGGAGTCGACGGAACGGATACCGTTACATCCGTAGCCCCCGGAGGCATCCGCGCCCTTTCTTCCGCCGTGGCCCGAGGGCACACTTCCGGCGATGCGCCGCCTGCGGCGCCGGTTCGACGCACACCCACGCGATCCGACTGGATCCGGAACACACCTCTCATGGCCAATAGCGCGGCCCTCCAATACCCGGGCAACCGCGAGCGCATCGACTACCTCGACGGCTGGCGGGGGCTCGCGATCGCGTTCGTGCTCCAGGAGCATTTCCTGAAGCTGGCCGGTTACGACAGCGGCTTCCTCGGCGTGGACATCTTTTTCTGCCTTTCGGGCATGCTGATGAGTCACATCCTGTTCGAAAGACGGGTGTCCCTCGCCGCCTTCTACAAGCGCCGCGTGAGCCGGATCCTCCCGGTCTTCGTGCTCTTCGTCCTGGCCGTGTACGGCACGGCCGCGTTCTTCAGGCAACCCTTCACGCCAACCGAGTTCCTGGCAACCCTTTTCTTCCTGCGCACCTACCTTCCCGCGGACTTCGGCATCTGGCAGACGAGCCTGCCGATCGGGCACCTGTGGTCGCTCAACGTCGAGGAGCATTGCTACGTCCTGCTCGGACTGGTCACGTTGCTCGCCCTGTCGAAGGGGCGGATCGCGCTGCTGCTGCTGCTGCTCGGCTTCGCGGCCATCGGCATTCAGTATGCCTATGAGCACGGCCTGATCCCCGAGCCGAGGGACGGCGAGATCCGCACCGAGACGGCGGCGGCCTACCTGCTCCTGTCGGCGGGCTATTCGCTGGTCCGCGAGCGCGTCTCGCCGTACGTGAAGCCCTGGATGCCCGTGTGCGCATTTCTCGCCGCGATGCCCTTCTACTGGCGCTCGATGGAAGGTGGCATCGCCGAGTTCGTCACGCCCGTGCTCCTCGCCTTCGCGGTCAATCACCTGCGCGAGACGGGCGACGGCCTGCGCCGGGCGCTCGCCTTCGGCCCGCTCAGGCTGCTCGGCATCTGGTCGTTCTCGATCTATCTCTGGCAGCAGCCGTTCTTCCAGTACAAGGCGGCGATGCCGCCCGGCGTCGCGTTCGCCGGCGCGCTCCTCGCCGGCATCGCATCGTTCTACCTGTTCGAAAACCCGATTCGCACATGGCTCAATCGCAACTGGTAGCCGGAACTCGCCCGTGAGCGACGGCGCGCCCGAAACCGGAATTCGGCAGGCCCTCGCCGCCTATTTCCGCCGCCGTTGGCGCCGGCTCAACCTGCGCGGCGTGGAACGGGCGGACGCCCACCTGCGACTCGAGCTGCTCTATCGCCTGAACGACCCCTGGAACATGGCGTCGGATCGCGAGCGCTATCGGTTCGAGGAGACGAGTCGCATCCTGCACCGTGCGCTCGTCTCTCCCGCGGAGCGCGTGGATTCGATCCTCGAGATCGGTTGCGGCGAGGGGCACCAGAGCGAGCACCTGGCGCCGCTTTGCCGCTCGCTCAGCGGCATCGACATTTCGCCGACCGCCGTCGGGCGGGCCCGACAACGCCTGCCCGGCGCGTCGTTCGCCTCGGGCGATCTCCTGGCGCAGCCCTGGGCCGCGCAGCGCAACCGCTTCGATGTCGTCACGGCCTTCGAGGTGCTCTACTACGTGAAGGACATGGCCCGGGTCCTCGAGACCATGTCCACGCTGGGCCGGGCCTGTATCGTTTCCTACTACGAACCTTCCGCTCCCCTCGTCGAGCCCCAATTGGCCGCCATGCCGGTCGAAGGGCGGGAGCGATTCCGGTTCGAGGACGTCGAATGGCGCGTGGCCTGGTGGCGCAACGGCGCCGGCTAGCCGGCGCGCCGTGTACCGGGCGCGATCCGGAAGCCCACAGGAGGAAGACCGATGATCGATTCCCCCCTTCACCGCCTGATGGCCGCGGCCGCGTTCGCCCTGCTGCCGGTCGCCACGGCGCACGCCCAGGCCGAGCCGTCCGATCCGCATCCGCGGCTCTTCCTCGACGAACGCGTCGTCGCCGCGTGGCGCGATCTCGCCGGCCGCAGCGGCACGACCGTCGCCGCGGCCGTGCGCCGGTGCGACGAGATCGCCCGCTCGCCGTCGAACTTCCGCCGCGACATCTACATGGGTTTCGACTGGGCCCAGCACCTGCAGGCGTGCCTCGTCGCCTGGAAGGCGACCGACGACACGCGGTACGCGAAGATGGCGCAGACCTACTTCGTGGCCCTCATCGATGACCTCAAGGAAGTCGGCGACGGCCAAGGCGGCGACCGGGCCGTCCAGCGCGACAGCGGCTACGCGATCCGCGCGCACGGCCCCTACGCGGCCATCGCCTACGACTGGCTCGCCGGCGCGGGCCTCATCGACGAGACGACCCGAGCCCGCGCGCGGCAGCGCTTCAAGGCCTGGACCGACTGGTACGCCGCGAAGGGCTATCGCGCACGGCACCCGGGAAACAATTACCACGCGGGCTACTTCTTCTCGGCGACGCTGATCGCCATCGCGCAGGGAAGCGAAGCCGGCCCCGAAGGCACGCGCTTCTGGCGGCTCGTGGTCGACCAGATGTTCGGACGCGAGATGCTGCCCGCGGCGCGCGATGGCCTTCTCGTGGGCGGTGACTGGGGCGAGGGCTGGCAGTACGCGCCGCTCAGCGTCGCCAGCTATTCCCTCGCCGCGAGGGCGATCGCGAAGTACGGCGTGGACGTCCGTCCCCTCGACGCCTGGCTCGACGATGTGGCGCTGCGTCACCTGCATGCGCGCACGCCGGGCGGCGCGGACACGTTCGTCGGCGGCGACACGCAGTCGACGACGCCCTACATCGGCGCGCGCCTCGAGACGCTCGCGGCCGTCGTCGCCGGCCGCGCCTCGCCGCAGGCGAAGGGATGGATGCAGGCCGAGATCGAGCGGCTGGGGCTGCGCACGAGCGCCTCGGGGTTCGTGATCTTCCCGGCCCTCGCCGAGGCCGAGCGCGTCGAGGCCGTGCCCTACGACCGCGAGCCGAGGCCGACCGAATTCCTCGCGCGGGGCACGTCGGTCCTCTACGCGCGCAGCTCCTGGGCGCCTTCGGCCACCTGGTTCGTCGCCCAGTGCTCGAAGACGATCGACGTGGACCACATGCCGGCCGCCGCCGGCAACTTCGTGCTCTCCCGCGGCAACGACCACGCGATCGTCGATCCCTCGCCCTACGGGTCGCTCTCGAGCCTCACGAGCAACGCGCCGGCGATCGACACCGCCAACCTGCCCCCCAACTACCTGCCCAGCCAGGGGTACTGGAGCCGCGCGACGGGATTCGCGTGGGGCGTGCGGCTCGCCGGCGGCGAGCTTCTCGCGCGATGCGACTACTCGGACCAGTTCCGCTTCCGCGAGGTGGCGAGCGACGTCGTGCCCGCCCTGCGCGATTTCGTCTGGCTGCCCCATGCGGCGTCGAGCGGAGACGAGTCGGCGGTGCTTCTCGTGATCGATCGTGCGCGGGGGCGGGCGCCGGGAAGCCAGATGCACCTGCGCTTCCGCACGCTCGCCTCGCTCGGCAGGATCGCCGAGGGGTCCTACGAAGGCGCGGTCGGCGGCACGAAGCTCGCGATCCGCGTGCTCGACGCGCCGGGCGCCACGCCGGACATGCGCGCCCAGCCGGCGGGCACCTGCTTCGACAAGACCCGCAACTACGCGCGCGGCAATTGCGACGCGGCGCGCTTCGCGGTGAACGAACTGCGCCAGCGGATGCCGGCGGCCGACGCGCGTGCCGCCCATCTCATCGCCGTGGGACCCAAGGACGGGCACGACGTCCGTGTCGCGCCGCTGCCCGGCCTGCGCGGCGCGAACGGCTGGCGGGTCGAAACGGGAGGCCGGCGCTGGCTCGTCACGGCGGCGACGACAACGGGCGCGCTCGGCTACGAGGCCGCGGTGGAGCCGGGCCTGCACGTCGTCCTTCCCGGCGAGAACGGCGTGACGGGCCGGGTCTCGGCGCGCCGCGCGGGCGCGAAGTGCGAGGTGAGCGTCGCACCGGGAACCGGAGCGACGGCGGGCACCGGACCGCTCCTGTTCGAGCTCGGCGAAGGGTGCGCCGTCCGTGCCGTGCAGGGTCGCGGACTCCTGGGGCCCGCACGTCGCTAGCGATCCGGCGGCCGCGGCTGTCAACCGCGAAAGGCATCGGGCAGTTGGAAAGGAATCGGCGCCCGTTCGCCTTTCCCTCGCCCGCCCTTCCCGGACCATGTCCCTTGCCGTCGTGCTCACGCGCGGCCTCGATGGCCTCGCGGCCCCGCTCGTGCGCGTCGAGGCGCACGTGGGCAACGGCCTGCCGGCCTTCCACGTGGTCGGGCTCGCCGAGACGGAGGTGAAGGAATCGCGCGACCGCGTCCGCGCCGCGCTCGCCACCTCCGGGTTCGAATTCCCCCAGCGCCGCGTCACCGTGAGCCTCGCGCCGGCGGACCTGCCCAAGGAAAGCGGCCGCTTCGATCTTCCGATCGCCCTGGGCATCCTCGTGGCCACGGGCCAGGTTCCTGCCGCGGCGCTCGCGGAACTGGAATTCGCGGGTGAGCTCGCGCTCTCCGGCGAGCTGCGCCCGATCCGGGGCGCGCTCGCGATGGCCGCCGCCTGCCGGCGCGACGGCCGCGCCTTCGTGCTGCCGGAATCGAGCGCGCGAGAGGCGGCTCTCGTCCCCGGCGCCATTCTGCATCCGGCGAGATCGCTCGCCGCGGTGTGCGCGCACCTCACAGGGCACGAACGGCTCGACCGCGTGGAGCCCGCGCCCCGCGCCGCCTCGCGCGAATGGCCCGATCTGGCGGACGTGCACGGGCAGGCGATGGCGAGGCGCGCGCTCGAGATCGCGGCGGCGGGCAGCCACGGCGTGCTGTTCAGCGGACCGCCGGGCACGGGAAAGACGATGCTCGCGCAGCGCCTGCCCGGCATCCTGCCCGCGATGACGCCGGACGAGTCGCTCGAATCGGCCGCCGTGTTGAGCCTGGGCACCGCGGGGTTCGATCCTTCGCGCTTCGGCGAGCGGCCCTGGCGGGCGCCGCACCACACCGCTTCCGCCGTGGCGCTGGTGGGCGGCGGTTCGCCGCCGCGGCCCGGCGAGATCTCGCTCGCGCACCACGGCGTGCTCTTCCTGGACGAGCTGCCCGAGTACGATCGCCGCGTGCTCGAGGTGCTGCGCGAGCCTCTCGAATCCGGCCGCATCGTCATCTCCCGCGCGGCGCGCCAGGCGGAATTCCCCGCGCGCTTCCAGCTGGTCGCCGCGATGAACCCCTGCCCCTGCGGCCATCTCGGGCACCCCACGCGCGCGTGCGCCTGCACGCCGGACCAGGTGCTTCGCTACCGCGGGCGGATCTCGGGGCCGCTCCTCGATCGCATCGACCTGCACGTGGAGGTTCCGGCGCTTCGAGAGGGCGACCTCGCGGATGCGCCGCCCGGCGAAGACTCGGCCGCGGTGCGCGCACGGGTGACGTGGGCGCGCGAGACGCAACTCGAACGCCAGGGCCGGCCCAACGCGCTCGTCGCCGCGGGCGAGTTGGAGCGGCGCTGCGCGCCGGACGCGGCGGCGCGCAAGCTCCTTCGCGACGCCATCGCCCGCCTGTCGCTTTCGGCGCGGTCGTTCCACCGCGTGCTCAAGGTGGCGAGGACGATTGCGGATCTCGAGCGGCGCACGGAGCTGGGCAGGGGCGACGTGGCCGAGGCCCTGCAGTACCGCCCGAGTGCGTGGACCCGGGCGCCGGCCTAGGGCCTCGAGAGTGCCTTCGCCCGGGGCCCGAAAGCCCTAGAATGCCAATCCTGTGTCCTGCATCCTGGGACGGCGAGGGTTCGCGATGGACAAGACGCCCGTGAAGGGACTCGAGGTACTGGAGACGCTCGCGCCCGGCCAGCCCGACGGCGAGGTGCCCGGCACCGGGAAGCCGGCAACCGGGGAATGACCGTGACCTCCCCGAAGATCGTCTCCCTGGCCGAAATGGCCGCCCGCGTCACCGACGGTGCCAGCCTCGCCCTGGGCGGCAGCTTCCTGCACCGCGGGCCCTTCGCCTTCGTGCGCGAGCTGATCCGCCAGGGGCGCCGCAACCTCGAGATCGTCAAGCAGAGCCCGGGCTATGACCTCGACATCCTCTGCCGCGCCGGGTGCGTGGGCAAGGCGCGCGCGGGCATCGTCGCCATGGAGGGCAACTTCGGCCTCGCGCCCTGGTACCGGCGCGCGGTCGAGAAGGGCGAGATCGTGCTCGAGGAGCACGCGTGCATGACGCTCACCGCCGGGCTGCGCGCCGCTGCCTTCGGCATTCCGTTCCAGCCCGTGGGCGGCGTGCACGGCTCGGATCTCGCGGCGCTCAACCAATGGGCGTCGGTGCGCGACCCGTACGGCTCGGGCCGGGACGTGTGGGTGATCCCCGCGATCCGTCCCGACATCGCCGTGATCCACGCCAACGAGGCGAGTCCCGAGGGAGACACGCGCATCTACGGCACGTTCAACTGGGACCGCATCATGACGCGCGCGGCACGGCGCGTCTTCGTCGTGGCGGAGAAGCTGGAGCCGCTCGAGTCCTTCCGCGAGCGCCCGGAACTCACCCTGGTGCCGGGCTTCATGGTGGAGGCCGTCGCGGTGGTTCCCCGCGGCGCGTGGCCGGGCTCGTGCTGGCCGCTCTACGAGGTGGACTACCCGGCGGTCGAGCGCTACATGGACACGGCCGGCTCGCTCGCGGAGCACATGGCCGAATCGCCCGAGACCGCCGAGGCCGCGCATGCCTGAGGCCTGGACGGGGTTCTCCTACATCGTCACCAACCTCGCGCGCTTCATCCGGCCCGGGGAAGTGACCTTCAGCGGGGTGAACTCCACCCCCCCGATGCTCGCCTGCCTCCTGGCCAAGCGCGCGTACGACTTCGGGTTCACCTGGATCAACGTGGCCGGCGGCGTGCAGCCCACGCCCTCGAGGATCCCGATCTCCAGTTCCGACCCGGTGCTCTCCGAGGGCTCCGCCGCGATCTTCGCCAACGAGGACTTCTACGACCTGTGCACGCGCGGCGGCATGGACCTGTGCTTCCTGGGCGCGGCGCAGGTCGACGGGCTCGGGCGCACCAACGTTTCGGTGATCGGTGACTGGCACCGCCCCAAGGTGCGCCTTCCCGGCGGCGGCGGGGGCGCTGTGATGCTGCCCACGGCGCGCCGTGCCGTCACCTGGCGGACCGAGCATTCGAAGCGCGCGCTGGTCGGCAAGCTCGACTTCGTCACCGCGGCAGGCGGCATGCACGGCGTGGTGACGCCCGTGGCGGTGTTCGTGAAGCGCGATGGCAGGCTTGCCCTCCAGTCGTGGCATCCGGAGGCCTCGTTGGAAGAAGTGAGGGAACGCACCGGGTTCGCGTTCGACGCGGACGGAGCCGTGCCCACGGCCGCGCCCACCGCGCGGGAGTCGGCGGCGCTCCGGGCGCTGGATCCGCAGGGCCGGTTCGAGAGCGACGCGAAGGTCGCGCTTCGCTAGGCCGCAGGGCGCCGGGCCGCGTCGACGCGCACGGGATCGAGGTGGATACGGGCTTGCCGGATCACGCCTTGACCGAGAACTTGATGCGCGGCCGGCTCCAGAAGGTGGGCGCCACCACCGTGGCGGGGTTGTCGCCCACGTAACGGCGCGCGGCCTTCCACGCGGCGTCGAAGTCGGGGGCGGTCTGCAGACCCAGCCGCCGGAAGGCGCCGGGGTTGCGTGTCCCCGCCATGATCACGGCGCCCGCGCGCCTCAGCGCGTACTCCAATTCGTAGAAGATCCAGAACGCGTGCAGCGCCGGGTAGCCGAAGCCGTGCCGGTACTTCTGCATGAGGTCCGGATCGCCATGGAAGGTCTCCTCGTGGTCTGCCAGCGCGCGGATGTCGTGGTGGCGGTCGTAGAGGTCTATCAGGCGCTGGTAGGACGGATACCGGTCGGGGTCGATCCAGCCGCTGCTGGGCGAGAGCGCGATCACCACGCCGCCTTCGCGCAGCACGGGAAGGTCGGGGCTGTAGCGGGGCGGGACCAGCGCGCCCACCGCGGCGATGAGCGCGTTCTCCGACGAGCCGTAGGAGTACGCGGCGCCCAGCCCTACGACCAGCACGTCGGCCTGGGGCACCTCCTTCGTGAAGCAGCGCCCGGCGAGTTCCCAGGCGGGCGCGGTGACCGCGCCCGCGTGCCCCGCGAAGAACGCGGCCGGCCTGCCGCCCATGCCGGTGACCGCGTTCACGTAGAAGATCTTCTTCCCGGTCGCCTCCTCGAGAACCGCCGTCATCTCCGGCTTCATGCCGGGCAGCTTCGCGCCCGCTGCCTTCTGGTGTTCCATCTTCTTCCGCGGGTCGGGCACCGTGCTGAAGCTGTGGTGCGAGGCGATGCTCCGGGTCGATGCGAGGCCGATGATCGCCCCCGTGCCGGTGTAGCCCTTCCACGCCTGGGCGGAGACGTTGCCCTGGTAGACCTGCAGGTCGGCGTCGATGAAGTCGCGGTTGTGCTCGACGTAGCGCCCGCTCGCGGTGTGACCGAAGGCACGCAGCCCGGCGGGATCGTCGCAGTCGTGGTTGCGGATGGCGCCGAGCGGGTTGAAGCGGTTGAAGATCTCCGGGCCGAGGTGGCTGGCGAGCTCCGAGCGGGTGTTCTTTCGGTGGTTGCTGCAGGCGTTGATGAACACGATGTCGCGATGGTCCACCCCGGCGCGCTCCAGCTCCTCGACGATCCGTGGCAGCACGAGCTTCGGGGGCATGCCGGGGCGGGTGATGTCGTCGAAGCCGATCGCCACCCGCATGCCGGGCTTCGCCTGCTCGGCGAGGGGGGGCAGGCCCAGGGGCTCGGCCAGGGCCTTGCGAACCGCGGCCTGCGGATCGGAAAGGAGCGGCGGGTCGGCGAATTCCACCACCGTGGCCGAGTCCGGCACCTCGATGTCGACCTTGCGCTCCCCGAAGTCGGTGCTGACTTTCATGGCGACGGGCTCTCCCCCGGGAAGGCGCCTCGCAGGGCGTTGCGCGTGACCTTTCCGACTGCGTTTCGAGGCAATTCATCCACGAACACCACGCGCTGCGGGACCTTGAAGGCCGAGAGGTGCGCGCGGCAGAACGCGAGCAGTTCTTCCTCGCCCACCGGCGCGCGAACCACCACGCACAGTCCCACGGTCTCTCCCCAGATGCGGTCGGGAACGCCCACCGCGGCAGCCTCGCGCACCGCGGGGTGTCTCGCAACCACCTCCTCGATCTCGAGGGGGGAAATGTTCTCGCCGCCCCTGAGGATCATCTCCTTGGAGCGACCGACGATGAAGATGTAGCCCTCCTCGTCCATGCGCGCCACGTCGCCGGTGCGCAGCCAGCCGTCGGGCTGCAGGGCGCGGGCCGTGTTTTCCGGATCGCGGAAGTACCCGCGCATCACGGTGGCGCCGCGGATCTCGATCTCGCCCGCCTCGCCGGGCGGCAGCGCGTTGCGTACCTCGTCCACGATGCGCGCCTCCTGGGGCGCGAGGGCCCGGCCGATGGAGCCGTGCTTGCGCGGGCCGCGCAGGGGGTTCATCACGTTGATCGCCGTGGTTTCGGTGAGCCCGTACGTCTCGAGCAGCAACCCCGCCCCGAAGCGCTCCTCGAAGCGCTGCGCGAGCTCGACCGGGGTGGGGGCGGAGGCGACCTTGATGTAGTCGAGGCGGATGTCGCTCGCGGGCGGCGCGCCGTCGGCGTGCTCGAGCAGCATCGCGAGAATGGTCGGCGAGACGCTGGTGGTGGAAACCCGCGCCTCGCGGCACTGGTTCCAGAAGTTGCTCGCGCTGAATCGCTTCTTGAGCACTACCGTGCCTCCGGTGAGCAGGAACGGCAACGTGCTGAACATGAGCCCGTTGGTGTGGAAGAGCGGCATGACGCACAGCGTGCGCGCTCCCGGCTTCATCTCGAAGGCGCCGGCCACGTACCCGATGCCCGCCATCACGTTGGCCAGGGTGAGGAGCACCCCCTTGGGCTTGCCCGTGGTCCCCGACGTGTAGATGAGGAGGGCACCGTCGCCGGGCTCCGGGGCCGCGGCGTCGACCGGCGCATCGGGCAAGCCGGCGAGTGCCGCGTTCCCGGACCCCGAGGCGATGGCGAGCACCGCGGGCGGGTCCTTCAGCAGGGGCAGGGTCTTTGCCACCACCGCCGCGTACTCCTCCGAGAACACCAGGCAGCGGCTGCCGGCGTGCTCCAGGATGTACGCGATTTCCTCGGGCGTGAGGCGGTTGTTGACCGGGTTGGCGACCACGCCCGCGCGAAAGGCGCCGAAGTAGGCACCCGCGAGCCACCCGTCGCTGCCCATGAGGAGGCTCGCGCGGTCGCCGCGGGCGAGGCCCGCGGCGAGGAAGTGGCGCGCGAACCGGTTGGCGAGGTGGTCGAGCTCGCCGTACGACCAGGCGCGGTCCTCGGCCTCGATGGCCGGGAGCCCGGGGGGGTGGAGCGCGGGGATGTCGCCGGGAAGCATGGGGGCCAGTCTACGGGTGCGATTGACTTGCAGTCGATTATGTCGCTACTTTCGGTCCGGCGGGCTGGCTACCTGGATGGCACGACAACGACAATGAGAGGAGAACCGGCATGAAAAACTTCGTCCTGCGCGGGCTGGCCGCGCTCGCGGTCGCGACGGCATCGCTTGCGGCGCACGGCCAGGCATGGCCCACCCAGACCGTGAAGCTCGTCGTGCCGTTTCCCCCGGGGGGCACGACCGACCAGATCGCGCGCCACGTGCAGCAGCCGCTGTCGCAGATCCTCGGGCAACCCGTCGTCGTCGAGAACAAGGGGGGCGGCTCGGGCTCGATCGGCGCGGCGCTGGTCGCGAAGGCCGCGCCCGATGGAAACACCTGGCTCGTTTCCTTCGATACCCACGGCGTGAATCCCAGCCTCATCCCGAACTTCCCGTTCGACACCCTGAAGGACCTCGTGCAGGTGATGCTCATCGGCACCTCGCCGATGCTGATCACCGCGCACCCGAGCACGCCCTACAAGTCGTTCGGCGAGGTCCTCGCCGCGGCGAAGAAGGACCCCAACGCCATCAACTTCGGCACCATCGGTTCCGGCAGCCTCGGCCACCTGGCGATGCAGCTCATCCAGGCCGAGACCGCCTCCAAGATGACCCATATCCCGTACAAGGGCGGCGGACCGCTCACGCAGGATGCGATCGCCGGCCACGTGCCCATCGCGATCGGCTCGGCCGCGCTGCTCAGCCCGAGCGTGAAGGCCGGCCGGCTGCGCGCGATCGGCGTCACCTCGCCCAAGCGGTTCGGGCCCATGGCCGACGTGGCGACGATCGCGGAGCAGGGCGTTCCCAACTTCGATTCCGAGGCCTGGTGGGGCCTGCACGCGCCGGCCGGGACGCCCCCGGCGATCATCGCGAAGATGCACAAGGCCTTCGGCGATGCGCTGCGCAATCCGGCCGTCGAGAGCAAGCTCACCGACCAGGGCGTGGTCATCAAGGCCACCTCGCCGCAGGAGTTCGCGGGGTTCCTCGAGAACGAGGTGACGCGCTGGGCGAAGGTGGTGAAGGAAAACAACATCAAGCCCCAGTAACCGGGGGCGCCAGCGACTCGGCCTCCTTCGCGTGGCCGTAGACCTGCTGCGCCTCGGGCGCGTTGGGATCCTGCCGGTGCGGGTAACACGAGACATGGCAGGCGACGTCCCGCGCCTGCCGCCGCGAGGCGGCCGCCACCTCGCTAAACTAGCGGCTTGCGTACCCGTCTCCTCGCGTTCTTCGCCGTCGCCGGCCTGCTCGTGGCCTCGCTCCTGCTCGTGCCGGAAGGCCCGGGCGCGCGGCTTCGGGTCGCCGCCGGCCTCGCGGAAGGCTGCGTCGCCTGCCACGGCGAACCCGCCGGCCTCATCGGTGCCCACGCGCCCGCGGCCATCGGCTGCGTCGCCTGCCACGGCGGCGACGGCCGCACGCTGGAAGCGAAGGCGGCGCACGAGGGCATCGTCCTCATGCCCGGCCACCTCGCCGACGCGTCGCGAAGCTGCTCGCAGGCCGGCTGCCACGCCGCGATCCTGCCACGCGTGGAGAACTCCATCATGTCGACGATGGCCGGCGTCATCGCCATCAACCGCCGCGTGCTGGGCGAGGACCCCGGCCCGGGCATCCCGCACGTCGCGAAGCTGGGCCACGGCGTGGCGGACAGCCACCTGCGCGAGCTGTGCGCGGGTTGCCATCTCGGCCAGTCCAAGGAGGTGCGCGGGCCCATCGGCGAGAAGACGCAGGGTGGCGGTTGCCTCGCGTGCCACCTCGAGTACGGCGCGAAGGCGGCCGACGAGCTGAAGCGCTTCGAAGCCCAGCCGAAGGAAGCGCGCGCGGCGCCGCGAACGCACCCCGCCCTCACGGTGAACCCGCGCAACGCGCACTGCTTCGGCTGCCACAGCCGCTCCGGCCGCTTCGCGCTCGGTTTCGAGGGCTGGCACGAGATGCAGGGCCGGCCGGGGGCGGACGAGGTTCGGGGCAAGCGCGTGCGCAAGCTCGAGGACGGCCGCACCGTCGAGTTCGTCGTGGCGGACATCCATCACGAGAAGGGCCTTTCCTGCATCGACTGCCACAACGCCAACGAAGTGATGGGTGCGGGAGCGCCGGTCACCTACAAGCGCGAGCAGCAGCGCGTGGGCTGCGAGGACTGCCACGCGGAGAAGCTCGCGTCGGTCTCTCCGGCGGGCGTGGATCCGGAGTCGGCTTCGCTGCTGCGCCTGCGCGGCCGCTCGCTCGGCCTGGGCGAGCGCATGGGCACCACGCGCGACGGGGACCCGCTCGTGAACGTCGTCGTCTCGCCGAACGGCGCGCGGCTCGTGACGAAGCACGACGCGAGGTCGCTCCCCTTGAAGCCCCCTGCGGCCGCGTGCACCCAGGACCGCGCGCACGAAAGGCTCTCGTGCAACACCTGCCATACGGCCTGGGCGCCGAGCTGCGTCTCCTGCCATACGCAGTACGACCCGGCCGACGAGGGATTCGACCACGTGGCGCAGCAGTGGGGCCCGGGCACGTGGAACGAGACCTCGGGACGCTTCGAGGCGAAGCCCCCGGCGCTCGGCGTGCTGCGCGGGGGCGCGGGCCGCGGCGCCATCGACACCTTCGTGCCCGGCATGGTGATGACCTTCGACCGCAACCGCGAGGCCGGCAAGGCGCCCGACGTGATCTTCCGTCGCCTCTTCGCGAAGCTGTCCGCGCACACCACGCGGCGCGAGGCGAGGACCTGCGATTCGTGCCACCGCGATCCGGTCGCGCTCGGCTACGGCGCCGGGGCGCTGCGCTTCACCGCGCGCGGCGGCGAAGGCGCCTGGACCTTCGATCCGGCACTCAGGGCGCATCCGCGCGACGGTTTGCCCGAGGATGCCTGGACCGGCTTCCTGGCCGAGCGCGGCGGCATGGTCTCGACGCGCGAAGGGGCGAGGCCTTTCCACGTGGCCGAGCAGCGGAAGATCCTCGCCGTCGGCGCGTGCCTCGGTTGCCACGCGGGGGATTCGCCGCCGATGAAGCGCGCGCTCGCCGATTTCGGGGCCACCGTCGCCGCACGATCGCGCAGCTGCGTCGTCGCGACCTTCCGCTGATCCGGCACCGCTTCGCGTTGCACCGGATCGTCGCGCTCCGATAGAATCAGCGCTTCACGAGTGCTCGGGTTCCGGTCGCCCGGCCCCTTGTCCGCAAGCTCACCGACGAACACGCGGCAGGGTGTTCGCCCGGCGCCCCTGCCGCTTCGATAAAACCCCGAGAAGCATGAACCGGAACCCCAACGACACCGGGAACAAGATCCGTCCCTCGTGCTTTTCCGGCTCGCCGATCTGGGTCCTCGACGCGCCGGAGATGTACGATGCGGTCGCCGAGCGGTTCGAGATCGGCGGGTGGATCGCCGGCGCGAAAGCGATCGATCGCGTGTACGCGGCGCCGGAAAGCGCCGGGGCGGGCCTCGAGATCCGGCTCCAGCCCCGGGCCGACGTCGAAAGCATCTTCCACCTCCCGGCCACGGGCTTCGCCGCCACTTGCGAACGCTCCCGCCTGCAGGGGAAAAGTACCTCGCCATCCGCTTCGATTGCGGTGGCGAGAGCTACGAGATCGTGGTGCCGATACCCGGCGGGGAGACGTCGCCCGAAGCCCGCAAGCGCAAGAAGCTGGACCGGATCCGGCCCTTCCTGCGCTGCCCCACCTGTTTCGGCGAACTTCGGGATTCGCACCCTGCACGCGCCCTGGCCTGCGTCGCGTGCGCGATCGAGTATCCGTTCAACGAGGAGCACTACGACTTCCTGACGCCGGAACTGCGCCGGCAGTTCGACATCCTCGCGACCGAGAACGTCTCGGCCAACCAGTACGACGGCACGGCATTCAACCTGATCCGGCGAAATCCGGAAGGATTGATCCTCGACTGCGGTGCCGGCTTGCGCGACAAGTTCTTCGAGAACGTCGTCAATTTCGAGATCGCCGCCTACGGGTCGTCGGACGTGCTCGGCGTCGGCGAACGCCTGCCCTTCGCCGACAACACCTTCGATTGCGTGTTCTCCTTCGCCGTGCTCGAGCACGTGAAGGACCCTTTCGTCTGCGCGCGGGAGCTGGTGCGCGTTCTCAAGCCCGCCGGCACCCTCTACTGCCAGATTCCCTTCCTCGTCCCCTTGCACGGCTACCCGCACCACTACTACAACATGACGCGCAAGGGCATCGAGAACCTGTTCTCCGAGGGCGTGGAGCGCACGGCCATGGGCACCCTGGGCTTCGGCCAGCCGATCTTCCTGCTATCGTGGTTCCTGAACGCCTATTGCAACGGCCTGCCCGACGCGGTGTCGGATACGTTCCGGGAAATGAAGGTGAAGGACCTGCTCGAGCCCGGAAGCGCCTACTTCGGCGCGGACTTCGTGAAGAGCCTGTCGGAGACCGCGCAGGACGAGATCTCCTGTTGCAACTTCCTCATCGCCACGAAAACGGTTGACTGACGCCGGCCCCCATCCGCGGGAGAAGCGGTCCTGTCCCGGCGCGATGGGAGGGGGAGAGGTGCCGCCGCGATGAGCCTCGCGAACCGCCACGACCGCGATTTCCGCATCGCCTTCGCCGCGATGCTGGGGTCGCTCGCCATGCTGGGGCCCTTCGCGGTGGATACCTACCTGCCCGCCTTCGGGGGCATGCAGGCCGCGCTGGGCGCGACGCCGATCGAGATGCAGCAGACGCTCTCGGCCTACCTGCTCTCCTTCGGTTTCATGTTCCTCTTCCACGGCGCCGTATCCGACAGCTTCGGCCGCAAGCCCGTGATCGTCGTCTCGCTCGTCCTTTTCGTCCTGTCGTCCATCGGCGCGGCGCTCGCCGAGAGCGTGCAGGCGCTGATCCTGTGGCGGGTGCTGCAGGGAACCTCCACGGGCGCGGGCATCGTCGTGGGCCGGGCGATGATCCGCGATCTCTACAACGAGGAGGACGCGCAGCGCCTCATGTCGCTCGTGACGCTGTTCTTCAGCCTGTCGCCCGTGGTGGCGCCCATCATCGGGGGCCTGCTCTTCGAGGCCTTCGGGTGGCAGTCCATCTTCTGGTTCCTGGCCGTCGTGGGCGCGATCCTCGTCGTGGCCGGCGCGAAGCTGCTGCGGGAGACGCTGCCCGAGGAACACCGCCATCCCTTCCACCCGGCGGCATTGCTGGCGGGCTACCGCGAGGTGGGCGCCAACCGGCCCTTCCTGCTGCTCTCGCTCGCCGTGGGCTGCAACTTCAACGCGTTCTTCCTCTACATCCTCTCGGCGCCGATGTTCCTGGGCACGCACCTGGGCCTCGGGCCGAAGGAATACTCGTGGCTCTTCATCCCGTCGATCGCGGGCATCCTCGTGGGCTCGCAGCTTTCGGGGCGCGCGGCGGGCAAGCTCTCGCGTCCGCAGGTGCTGCGGCGCGCCTACACCTTCATGGGCGTCTCGGCCGCCGCCAACCTCGCCTACGCGCTCGCGCTGCCGCCTTCGGTGCCGTGGGCCGTGGTGCCGATCTTCTTCTACGCCATCGGCTCCGCCATGGCGATGCCGACCATCTCGCTCTCGACGCTCGATCTCTTCCCCACGCGGCGCGGCATGGCCGCCTCGCTGCAGGGCTTCGTCTCGGGCATGGTGAACACGATCACCGCGGGCGTCATCGCGCCGGCCGTCTTCCACAGCCCGAAGGCCATGGCCGTGGCCATGCTGGCGTTGATGCTCACGGGCTTCGCTTGCTGGCGCCTCTACTACCGGGACACGCGGCGCCGCGCGGCCTGAAACCCTAGCGGATCTGCTCCACGCATTCCTCGCCGGCCTGGCGCAGCTTCTGGTTCACGTCCTCCGTCGGCGCGCCGCGCGTGGCCAGGCCGCGCAGGCCGTCGACGCCCATGATCCCGATCACCTTCTCCGTGGTGCAGCCGCAGAAGGTGTCGAGCTGCGCCGGGGTGATGCCGGGCAGCTTCGCGCCGGATTGCCTGCAGCTCGAGAGCAGGATCTTGCGCGACCCCGAGAGCACATCGGCATCGGTCGGGCCCTTCTTCGAGCAGCCGGCGACGAGCGTGGCGAAAAGGGCGAGGGCGAGGGGGAGGGACTTCATCGGTCGGTCTTGCCTTTCGTTCGGGTGGCGCGGCCTCAGGCCGCCTGCCTGCAGTGGGTTTCCTTCGCGAAGAGCAGGCACAGGAGCGAGACCAGGCCCCACACGAAGATCATCGAGAAGGCGGTGCGGTAGGCCGCGAGATCGTAGAGCCGCGCGCCGCCGGCGGTCAGCGTGCCGGCCCAGTGGCGGTCGAGCACCCAGCCCACGAGCGGCTGCATCACCATGCCTCCCGTCATCACGCCCATGTTGGCGATGCCCGAGACCGTGCCCGCGAGGCGTGCCGGCACGCTCTCCTTGGCGTAGGTGAACGTGAGGATGAATCCGGCGGAGGCGATGCCCAGCAGCACGAGCAGGACGACGAGCGCCGGGCGGCTCCAGCCGGGCACGAAGACGAGCGCGGCCCAGAGCGCCTGGCTCGCGACGAGGCTCGCGATCATCGGCGTCTTGCGCCGGCCGACGCGGTGCGAGACCGTCCCCCACACGATGCTCGCGGCGCTCCAGGAGATGAGCAGCACCGAGGCGAGGGTCGCGGCCTCCGCGGTCGAATAGCCGTAGTGCGTCGCGAGGAAGGGCACGCCCCAGAGCCCCGCGAACATGAGCGTGATGCCCGAGAAGGCGCCGGGGATCAGGTAGAGCAGGATCGTGTTCCGGTAGCCCAGCACGGTGCGAAGGCCCTGCCAGACCGACGCGCCGCCGCCCTCGCCCGTGTCGTGCGGGAAGTAGGACCTGAAGCCGCGCTCGGCCGGGTCGTCGCGCGCGACGAGCCAGATCGCCACGGCGACGATGGCCGTGAGCCCGGCGCTCGCGATCATGACGTTGCGCCAGCCCATCGCGTCCGCGGCGAGCCGGAGCGGGGCGCCCGCGAGCGTCGCGCCCATCACGCCCACGAAGAGCGCCACGCCGCTCGCGAGGGCGAATTGCCGCGCGGGCATCCAGTGGCTCGCGAGCTTGAGCATCGCGACGAAGGCGACGCCCGCCGCCGCGCCGATCGCGAGCCGGCCGGCGTTCGCGAGCTCCACCGTGGGCGCCAGGGCGAAGAGAAACGTGCCCGCGGCCGTGAGCGCGGCCCCGACGCTCAGCAGCTTCCGCGGGCCCCAACGGTCCGCGATGAGCCCCGTGGGGATCTGCATCGCCACGTAGCCGTAGAAATAGAACGCCGAGAGGTTGCCCAGGGCAGCGCCGGTGAGGGCGAATTCGCGCTGCAGCTCCTGCGTGAGCACCGCGGGCGCGACGCGCTGGTAGAACGCGATGAGGTAGAGCGCGGCGCCCAGGGCCCAGATGAGCCAGGCGAGGGAGGCGGGCGGGTACCCGCGGGAAGGGCTCACCTGCCGGGGCTCAGTACTGCTGCCAGGGCAATCCGTCCACGCGCCAGCCGCTCCTCGAATTCCGGTGGTGGTGCTCGTCGAGCTCGCCCTCGAAGCCGTGCAGGACGTTGAACACGCGCTGGAAGCCGTGCTTCTCGAGCTCCGTGCCGGCCTCCTTCGTGCGGTTGCCGCTGCGGCAGATGAGCACGATGGGGCGTTCGCGGAAGTTGGCGCCCGCGATCTTCTTCACCTGCCCGACGAAGTGCGGGTTCAAGTCCCACTCGGCGCCGTCGTACCAGGGCACCATCATCGCGCCCACCGGGTGGCCGACGAACATGAACTCCGACTCGCTCCTCACGTCGATGAAGACGGCGTCGGGGTTCTTCTGCAGGAATTCGTGGGCGGCTTTGGGTTCGAGGTGTTCCATGGTGCGGCGGGTGGGTGGACGAAGGGCGTTGCGAGCGGGGAATTATAAGCCCGGCACTCCCGACGCCGGGCGTAGAATGCCCTTCCTTTCGAGTCACAGGACCGACCATGGATGTCCCCGTGAAGCCCGCGGCGCTCGATGCCGCCCTTGCCGCCGCCGCCGATCGCCTCGAGGAAAAGGTCGTCGCCTGGCGACGCGACTTCCACGCCCACCCGGAGCTCGGCAACCGCGAGGTGCGCACCGCGGCCATCGTCGCCGAGCATCTCAAGGCGCTCGGTTTCGACGAGGTGCGCGAGAAGGTCGCCGTCACGGGCGTCGTCGGCATCCTGAAGGGCGGCCTGCCCGGCCCCGTCGTGGCTTTGCGAGCGGACATGGACGGGCTGCCGGTGAGGGAGGAGGTCGACGTGCCCTTCGCGAGCAAGGTCACCGCCGAATGGAACGGCCAGCAGTGCGGCGTCATGCACGCCTGCGGCCACGACGCGCACACGGCCATCCTCATGGGCGTCGCGGAGATGCTCGCGGGCCTTCGCGATCGGATCGCGGGCACGGTCGTGTTCCTCTTCCAGCCGGCGGAGGAAATGCCGCCGGTGGGCGAGGAAGGCGGCGCGGAGCTCATGGTGAAGGAAGGCGCGCTCGCCGACCCGAAGGTGGAAGCGGTCTTCGGCCTGCACGTGACGGCCATCCAGCACACCGGCGTCATCGGCTACCGTTCGGGCCCGCTCATGGCCTCGGCCGACCCGTTTCGCGTGTTCATCCGCGGCACGCAGACCCACGGCGCCCAGCCGTGGCGTGGCGTGGACCCCATCGTGATCGGATCGCAGGTGGTGATGGGGCTGCAGACCATCGTCTCGCGCAGCATGAACATCACGAAGGAGCCCTCCGTCGTCACGGTCGGCGTCTTCCAGGGGGGCGTGCGCAACAACATCATCCCCGACGAGGTGAAGCTCGAAGGCACCGTGCGCGCGTTCGACGAGGGGCAGCGCGGGCAGATCCAGGCCCACGTGAGGCGCATCACCGAGATGATCTCGGCCGCCGGCGGGGCCAAGGCGCACGTGCACTTCGACCGCGGCTACCCGGTCACCGTGAACCACCCCGGTCTCACCGACTGGTCCGTGCCCACGCTGGAGCGCGTGGCGGGCAAGGGCAGCGTTCGCGAGGTGGACAAGGTCTGCGGCGCCGAGGATTTCGCCTTCTTCCAGCAGGCCGTTCCCGGGTTCTTCTACTTCGTGGGCTGCACGCCGCCGGAGCGCGACCTCGCCACCATCGCGCCCAACCACAGCCCGCGCTTCTCCGTGGACGAAGCCTGCCTCAAGGTCGGCCTGAAGACCCTTGCGACCCTGGCTGTCGACTGGCTCGCGAACGGGGACAGGTGAAAAAGGGGACAGGTGAAAAATTCACCTGTCCCCTTTTTGCGGTTGCGCTGCATCAATTCCGCAGTAAAGGTTCCTGGCGCATACTGCTTCCCCATGGTCCGTCGCCAACGCCTCTTCGCGTCCATCTTCGCCGCCCTCGCGATCGTCTTCGCGCAGCTGGCGGTGGCTGCGCATTGGTGCGACAGGGTGCAGCCTGCGGCCCCGGCCCAGGAAACTGAAGTGATCGCTCACCAAACCGGTTGCCACGAGGCGGCGGTCCCGGATACGGATACCAACGGCAACCTTTGCCAGGCCCACTGCCTTTACGGCTCCGCGTCGGTGGATACCGGCTCGGCAGTGCCCCCGGCGGTCGATGTCGCCGGCCCCGTCCTCTTTTTGCTGGTTCCGGCCTCCGAGCCGGCGTCCGTCCTCCGCCGTGCCGAGCGTTTCGCGCCCGCGGCTGCGCCACCTCCCCCCGCCATCCTCTTCGGCGTCCTTCGCATCTGACCCCCGCGTGATGTCCCGCGGCCGCGGCGTTCGCGGCCGTCCGTCATCGCTTGCGGAGGTCCCATGCCCCAGTCCGTCCCGTTTCGCCTCGCGCGCCTCATCGCCGCGCTCGCCCTGCCCGCCGCCGTCCACGCGGCTCCCCCGCTCTCGCTCGACGAGGCGCTGAGACTCGCGGAATCGCGCTCGGCGCAGCTCTCCGCCCAGCGTTCCGCCGCCGAAGCCAGCGCCTCCATGGCCCTCACCGCCGGCGAGAACCCCGATCCAAAGCTCATCGTCGGCATCGAGAACGCGCCCGTCGAGGGTCCCGACAAGTGGAGCGTCACGGCCGACGGCATGACGATGCGCCGCGTCGGCGTGATGCAGGATTTCGTGCGCGGCGAGAAGCGCGAACTCATGGCCGCGCGCGCCCAGGCCGAGGCCCGGCGCGAATCGGCCCTGGTCGACATGCAGGCGACGGAACTGCGCAAGGATGTCGCCATGGCCTTCCTCGAGCGCCTCTACGCCGAGGAGTCCATCCGCCTCATCGACGGCCTTTCGAAGGAAGCCGAGCTGCAGGTGGCCGGCACCACCGCGCGCCTGGCGGCCGGCCGCGGCGATTCGGCCGAGCCGGTGATGGCCCGCGCCAACCTCGCGATGCTGGCCGACCGCCGCCTCGAGGCCGAGCGCATGGCCCGCCGCGCGGAGGCCCGCCTCTCGCGCTGGCTGGGCGAGGACGCGAAGCGCACCCCCGCCGGCGAGCCCGATCTCGACAAGTTGCCCCGCATCGCCGCCCTCACGACCGAACTCGAGAACCATCCCCAGCTCGCGATGTTCGCCCCCATGACGGCCGCCGCGGACGCCGACGCGAAGCTCGCCGCCGTCGCCACCAAGCCCGACTGGAGCGTGGAGCTCAGCTACGGCGCGCGCGGATCGGCCTACACCAACATGGTCTCGCTCATGTTCCGGATGGACCTGCCCGTCTTCGCCGGATCGCGCCAGGAACCGGCGGCGCTCGCGAAGGCGAAGCAGGCCGAGCAGTCCCGCGCGCTCGCCGAGGAGGCCCGCCGCCGCTACGAATCCGAAGTCCGCTCGGCGCTGGTCGATCTCGACATCGCGAAATCCCGCCTCGCCCGCAACGAAAAGGAGATCGTGCCCCTCGCCGAAGCGCGCGCGAAAGCCTCGCTCGCCGCCTACGAGGGCGGCCGCGGCGACCTGGCGATGGTCCTCGAATCGCGGCGCCTCCTCCTCGAAGCGCGCCTCGCCGCCCTCAACGTCCGTGCCGAAGCCGCCCGCGCCTGGGCGCAGCTCGCCTACCTGATTCCCGAAAGGAGCCCGAAATGAACCGCACCCTTCTCGCCGTCGCCGTGGTCGCGGCCCTCGCTGCCGGTGCTGGCGGCGGTTACTGGTGGGCGATGAAGCAGGCCGGCCACGCGGGCCCTCCGGGCGCCGCCGCCCCGGCCGCCGCGACGGCGGACGCCAAGGCGCAGAACGGCCGCAAGGTCCTCTACTGGCACGACCCGATGTATCCGCAGCAGAAGTTCGACAAGCCCGGCCGCTCGCCCTTCATGGACATGGACCTCATGCCGGTCTACGCCGACGACGGCGCCGACGCGGGCGGCGTGACGGTGAACCCGCGCGTGGTCCAGAACCTGGGCGTGCGCACCGCGGTGGCCGAGAAAGGCCGCCTCGAGATCGCCGTGCAGGCCGTGGGCACCGTCGCCTTCGACGAGCGCGCCGTGACCGTCGTGCAGTCGCGCACGCCGGGCTACATCGAAAAGCTCTTCGTGCGCGCGCCCCTCGACCCGGTTCGCAAGGGCCAGCCCCTCGCGCGGCTCTTCGTCCCCGACTGGGCCGGCGCCCAGGAGGAATACCTCGCCCTTCGCCGCAGCACCGCGCCGGGCGCGCAGGACCTCGCGCGAGCCGCCCGCAACCGCCTGCTCCTCCTCAACATGAGCGAGGAGCAGGTGCAGGAAGTGGAAAAGGCCGGCGCCCCGCAGCCGCGCGTGACGCTCGTCTCGCCCGTGGACGGCGTCGTGGGCGAGCTGGGCGCGCGCGAAGGCATGACGCTCATGCCCGGCGGCATGCTCTTTCGCATCAACGGCATCTCGACGGTGTGGGTGAACGTCGACATTCCCGAGGCGCAGGCCGGATCCGTCGTTCCGGGTGCGGGCATCGTCGCGACGGTGCCGGCCTATCCGGGCGAGAAATTCCCCGGCCGCCTGCAGGCCGTGCTGCCGGACGTGGTCGCGGCGAGCCGCACGGTGCGCGCGCGCGTGGAGCTCGCGAACCCCGGGGGCAAGTTGAAGCCCGGCATGTATGCCACGCTCGCCATCGCGCCCTCCGTCTCGCGCGAGACGATCCTCGTGCCGAGCGAGGCCGTGATCCCGACGGGCCGGCGCACGGTCATCGTCGTCGACCGCGGCGAAAGCAAGTTCGAGCCCGTCGACGTCGAGGTCGGCCGCGACCAGGGCGGGCGCACGGAAATCCTGAAGGGCCTGGAAGCCGGCGCCCGCGTCGTCGTTTCCGGCCAGTTCCTCATCGATTCCGAGGCGAGCCTCAAGGCCACCACCACGCGCATGGGCGAGCCCGCGGGCGACAAGGAATACTCCGCCGACGCGAAGCTCGAGAAGTTCGGCAAGGACACGTGGACCATCACCCACGCGCCGGTGCCCGAGCTCAAGTGGGGCGCCATGACGATGGAGTTCATGCCCATGAAGGGCGGGCTGCCCGAGGGCTTCAAGGCCGGGCAGGACGTGAAGCTTTCCTTCACCCTCGACAAGGACGGGATGCCGGTCGTGACGAAGCTCTCTCCCAAGGGGCCGGCGAAATGATCGCGAGGCTCATCCTCTGGTCCATCGCGAACCGGTTCCTCGTCCTGCTCGCCTCCCTCTTCCTCGCCGCGTGGGGGCTGTGGGCGACGGTGTCGACGCCGGTCGACGCGATCCCGGACCTGTCGGACACGCAGGTCATCATCCGCACGACCTATCCGGGGCAGGCGCCGCAGATCGTCGAGAACCAGGTCACCTACCCGCTCACCACCACGATGATGTCGGTGCCGGGCGCGAAGGTGGTCCGGGGCTTCTCGTTCTTCGGCGATTCCTTCGTCTACATCATCTTCGAGGACGGCACGGACCTCTACTGGGCCCGCTCGCGCGTGCTCGAGTACCTGAACCAGGTGCAGGGGCGATTGCCGCCCGCCGCGAAGAGCGCCATCGGCCCGGATGCGACGGGCGTGGGCTGGATCTACCAGTACGCCCTCGTGGACCGCACCGGCAGGACGGACCTCGCGCAGCTTCGCGCCATCCAGGACTGGCTCCTCAAGTTCGAGCTGAAGAGCGTGCCGAACGTGGCGGAGGTGGCCACCGTCGGCGGCATGGTCCGCCAGTACCAGATCGTCCTCGATCCCGCGCGCCTTCGCGCCCTGGGCATCACGCACGCCAAGGTGATCGAGGCCATCGGCCGCGCCAACCAGGAGGTGGGCGGCTCGGTGCTCGAGATGGGCGAGGCGGAGTACATGGTCCGCTCCTCGGGCTACCTGAAGACGCTCGACGATTTCCGGAACATCCCGATCCTCACCACGGATGCGGGCGTGGCCGTCCGCCTTTCGGACGTCGCCCGCGTGCAGGTGGGCCCGGAGATGCGCCGCGGCATCGCGGAGCTGGACGGGGAGGGCGAGGTGGCCGGCGGCATCATCGTGATGCGCTCGGGCAAGAACGCGCTCGAGACCATCGACCTGGTGAAGGCGAAGCTCGCGAGCTTGAAGCGCAGCCTTCCGCCGGGCGTGGAGATCGTGCCCGTCTACGACCGCTCGGACCTCATCAAGCGCTCCATCGCGACCGTGACGGACACGCTCATGGAGCAGGCGGCCGTGGTGGCGATCATCTGCATCGTGTTCCTCTTCCACTGGCGCTCGGCGTTCGTGTCGATCGTGTCGCTGCCGCTCGGCGTCACCACCGCGTTCATCGTGATGCACTACCAGGGCATCACGGCCAACATCGTCTCCCTGGGCGGCATCGCCATCGCCATCGGCGAGATGGTGGACGCGGCCGTGGTGATGGTGGAGAACGCCCACCGCAAGATGGAGGTGTGGCAGAAGGAGCACCCCGGCGAGGAGATCGAGGGCGAGGCGCGCTGGAGGCTCATCGGCGAGGCGTCCGTGGAGGTGGGCCCCGCGCTCTTCTCCTCGCTCCTCATCGTGACCGTCTCGTTCATTCCCGTCTTCGCGCTGCAGGCGCAGGAAGGCCGGCTCTTCTCGCCCCTCGCCTTCACCAAGACGTACGCGATGGCGGCCGCGGCAGGGCTCGCGGTGACCCTCGTCCCGGTGCTGATGGGCTATTTCATCCGGGGGAAGATCCCGGCGGAAGAGCGCAACCCCATCAACCGGTTCCTCATCGCCGTCTACCGGCCATTGCTGGAGTTCGTGGTGCGCCACCCGGTGAAGACGATCGTCGGCGCGATCGTGCTGGCCGTGGTGACGGCCTGGCCCGCCTCGAAGCTGGGCGGCGAGTTCCTGCCCCCGCTCGACGAGGGCGACCTGCTCTACATGCCCTCGGCGTTGCCCGGCCTTTCCGCGGGCAAGGCATCCGAGCTCTTGCAGCAGACCGACCGCCTGATCAAGAGCGTGCCGGAAGTCGCCCGCGTATTCGGCAAGGCCGGCCGCGCCGAAACGGCGACGGACCCGGCGCCCCTCGAGATGTTCGAGACCACCATCCAGCTGAAGCCCCGGGACCAGTGGCGGCCGGGCATGACGATGGAAAAGCTCATCGAGGAACTCGACCGCACGGTGAAGGTGCCGGGCCTCGCGAACATCTGGGTGCCGCCCATCCGCAACCGCATCGACATGCTGGCCACCGGCATCAAGAGCCCGGTGGGCATCAAGGTGTCGGGCGAGAGCCTCGTGGAGATCGAGCGGATCGCGAGCGACATCGAGCGGGCGGTGAAGGACATCCCCGGCGTGAGCTCCGCCCTCGCCGAGCGCCTCATGGGCGGGCGCTACATCGACATCGACATCGACCGCGAGCGCGCCGCCCGCTACGGGCTCAACGTGGCCGACGTGCAGTCGCTCGTCTCCGCGGCCATCGGCGGGGAGAACATCGGCGAGACGATCGAGGGACTGCAGCGCTTCCCGATCAACGTGCGCTACCCGCGCGAGATCCGCGATTCGCTCGAGGGGCTGCGCAGCCTGCCCCTCCTCACCGAGCGCGGCGCCCAGATCCGCCTGGCGGACGTGGCGAAGGTGGTCGTCACCGACGGCGCGCCCATGATCCGCAGCGAGAACGCGCGGCCCTCGGGCTGGGTGTACGTGGACATCCGCGGCCGCGACCTGCGCTCCGTGGTGCACGAGATGCAGGACGTGGTGGGGCGCGAGATCACGCTGCCGCCGGGCTACTCGGTCGCCTGGAGCGGGCAGTTCGAATACCTCGAGCGCGCGCAGAAGCGCCTCATGCTCGTGGTGCCGGCCATGCTGATGATCATCTTCGTGATGCTCTACGTCACCTTCCGCCGGCTCGACGAGGCGCTCCTCATCATGGGGACGCTGCCCTTCGCCCTCGTGGGCGGCGTGTGGCTCCTGTGGGCGCTGGGGCACGAGGTGTCGGTCGCGACCGCGGTGGGCTTCATCGGGCTGGCGGGCGTCACGGCCGAGTTCGGCATCGTGATGCTCGTCTACCTCAAGCAGGCCTGGGAGGAGCGCGTCGCGCGCGGCCTCGCGGGCGAGGCGAACCTCGTCGATGCGATCCGCGAGGGCGCCGTGCTGCGCGTGCGCCCCAAGGCCATGACCGTCGCCACCACCGTGATCGGCCTCGCGCCCATCCTGTGGGAGACGGGCACCGGCTCCGAGATCATGAGCCGCATCGCGGCCCCGATGGTGGGCGGCATGGTGACCGCGCCGCTCGTCTCGATGCTCGTCGTGCCGGCCGCGTGGCTGCTGCTTCGCAAGCGCGAGGCCCGCAAGCTCGCCGCCGCGACGAAACCCGCTTCCCCCTGAACCCCTTTCCACCCACCCCCGAAGGAGAAATCCCATGAAGCGCATCGTCCTCGCCCTCGCCGCCAGCCTGTTCGCCGCCGTCGCGTTCGCCCAGGCCCTCGCCGACGGCGAGATCCGCAAGATCGACAAGGCCGCCGGCAAGGTGACCATCAAGCACGGCGAGATCAAGAGCGTGGGCATGGCCCCCATGACGATGGTGTTCGTCGTGAAGGACAAGGCCGCCCTCGACGCGCTCGCCGTGAGCGACAAGGTGAAGTTCGACGTGAAGCAGGAGGGAGGCGACTACGTCGTGACGAAGATCGAGAAGGCGAAGTAGGCGCTCGCGCCCCCCGGTCGGCAACCGCATCCTTGACCTTCCCACGGGGAAGCCGAACCGCAGTCTCAGTCCAAGAGAATGCAAGTGATGACTACCGTGAAACTGGTCGGCCCCCCCGGGGGGGGCGGGGGGGCGGCGGGGGAACGGCGGCCGTGGGACTGCTTCGCCTCGGGGGGGGGGGGGGGGGGGGGGGGGGGGGGGGGGGGGGGGGGGGGGGGACGGCGGGCTCGGCTTTTCTCGGAGGTGAGGCGGGGGGGGGGTCGGGCGGGGGGCGGGGGCGGAAGCGCCGGCCTCGGGCGCGGATCTCGTGGCGGCGGGGGCGTCGGGCCCTCGCGAAGGCTTGTGGCCGGCGCGCCGGGCGGGAGGGCCGGCGCCCTCGGCGGGCCCCTGAAGGGCGCGGTGGAGCCCTCCTGTTAATAACCCGTCGGACTTGCCCCGCGCGGCGTGCCGTTGCTGGCATGATGACAGCCATCGACGACTTGAAATGACATGGCGGCAGTGGACAGGAAGCGCGGTCCCATCCCCTTCTTCGGCGAGCAGTTCGACCGGCAAATCGCGGCCGGGCAGTACGCCCTCAATCCTTTCGAGCGCCTGGCCCTGCCCTTCATGAAGGGCAACGTGCTCGACTTGGGCTGCGGGCTGGGTAACCTGGCCCTCGCGGCCGCCAGGCAGGGCGCGCGCGTCACGGCCCTCGATGCCTGCGGCAATGCCGTGGACGACCTCGCGCAGCGCGCCCTCGATTCGGACCTTCCCGTATGGGTGCGGCAGGCGGACCTGGAGGGCTGGCGGCCCGAGGAGCAGTGGGACGCCGTCGCGTGCATCGGGCTGCTCATGTTCTTCGAACGGCGCTACGCGCTGCGGGGCCTGGACGCGGTTCGCGATGCGGTGCGCCCCGGCGGCGTCGCCATCGTGAACGTGCTGGTCGAGGGCACGACCTACCGGGCGATGTTCGACGGCGACGACCACCACCTCTTCACCCGCAAGGAAGTGCTCGACACCTTCGAGGGCTGGGCCGTCCTGGAGGATCGCGAGGACTGGTTCGATGCGCCCGGCAATACCGTGAAGCGGTTCCGGACGGCGATCGCGCGGCGGCCGGGCTAGCTACCGCGCGAGACCCTTGCGGTAGTTCGCGATCCGGTCCTTGAGCCCGGGCACCGACGCGGATCGATCGAGGGCGGCCATGTCCGCCGCGCGATGATCGGCCCGCGCGGCCGTTCGCAGCGCCGCGAGCGTCTCGCGCGAAGCGACGGGCGGCGCGAGGCGCCGGGCCATCCACTCCTCGGAATCGTCCTCCACCAGCTCGGTCGCGAGCCCTGCGGCGCGCGCGCCGGCGGCATCGAGCATCGCGCCCTCGCTGACGAGGGGCCGCGCGCGATCCCAGCCGACGAGTTCCGTGAGGCGCCGCGTCCCCAGCACGATGCCGAAGGCGGAGCCGGGAAAGCGGAAGGTGGCATCGGGCGCCGCGGCGCGCAGGTCGCAGGCGGCGAACAGATCGGCGCCCGCGCCCCATGCCCGCCCCGTCGCGAACGCCGCCGTGCGCAGCGGCGCGTGCCAGACCTTCTGCAGAAGGCGTTCGAGCGCGACGAAGCGGAGGCGAAGCGTGTCGTCGGTTTCCCCGTCCATTCCCGAAAGATCGAAACCCGTGCAGAAATGCCTGCCGCGCCCGCGCAGCAACATCGTATGCACGGACGGATCGGCGAACGCGGCTTCGATCGCGGCATCCAGGGCCGCCACGGCCTCGTTCGAAAGCGCGTTGCCCTTGTCCGGCCTGTCCAGCCAGACGGTCGCGATGCCGGCGCTCACGAAAGCGAGGCCCGCACGGCCGCCGAACGGTCCCACAGGTTCGGCACGAAGGCCGACGAATAGCCGGAGACGAAATCCTTGGGCGCACCCGTCGCGGCGTCGAAAACGTGCCGCCGCACCGCGCCGATGTTGGCGCCGTAGACGTGGATGCTGATGGAGGGCCGGTCCGCGAGATCGTTGGCGACCGTGTGCACGTCGCCCACGGTGGGCGAGACGGCCTCGATGTCGCCGGGGTGGATCACCTCCTCGCTGCCCACGGCGACGAGCGTGCCGGAAGCATCGCGCGCATAGCGGCGGCAGCGCTCGGCGCCGCGCAGCATGCCCACGAGCCCCCACACCGTGTGGTCGTGGATGGGCGTCTTCTGCCCCGGCCCCCACACGAAGCTCACCACGCTGAAGCGCTCGCGCGGGTCGCAGTGCAGCAGGTACTGGCGGTAGAACTGCGGGTCGGGGCGCGTGCATTCCTCGGGCAGCCACGCGTCGTCCGCGATGAGCTTCGCGAGCAGGGGGCGGGCGCCGGCGAGCAGGGCGGCCTCGTCGTCGGTCCGGTCGACGAGGGCGGTCATCGCGATCACGAAATCGCGCAGGGGGGCGAGCGGTTCGGCGGTCATGGAGCCTCCGGCCATCGGGATGCGGCCTGGGATCCGATTGTCGCGGTCCTTTTGAGGCGCGGCAAGACAGGCCGGTGCATCTCGCGTAGGGTCGCCGCCATGAACGCGCTCGCCTCCGCCCCCCGCTGGTCCTGGCTGCCGCCCGTCGGCACGTGGAAGTACCACGCCCTGCTCCTGGCCCTCGGCATCGGCGTGCTGGGCCCATTGGGTGGCGTCACCGCCTCCTTCATGAACTTCTCGCTGGGGTTCTTCATCGGGGGGCAGGTGCTCGCGGGCATCCTGGGCTCCACGGTCACCTACGGCTACGGGCCCGAGGGCAAGCACGGCGCCAACTACATGCAGACGGCCGCGGCGTCGGTGGCGAGCCTGTCGGCCATGGGCGTGATGATCCAGGCGATGGTGTGGATGGGCCTGCCGCAGCCGCCCGTGTGGCAGCTCGTCCTCTTCATGCTGTGCACCGGCATGTTCGCGGTGGGGGTCGGCATGCTCTACACGCCGCTCCTCGTGGACCGCATGCAGCTCACCTATCCCTCCGGCCTCGCGGTGGCCAATATCCTGCGGGCGCTCCCGGACCCGGTGCTTCTGAAGAAGTCCGTCGCGAGGCTGGGCGGCGGCATGGCGGCCGGCGTCGCAGGCGGGCTCGGCTCGGCCAAGATCGCGGCGCTGGGAACCATCGAGCTGTCCACCTCCACGATGGGAGCGGGGATGCTCGTCGGCGCGCGCATCGGCATCCCGGCCATCACCTCGGGCCTGATCTTCTGGGCCCTGACGCCGTGGTTCGTCTCCATCGGCTGGCTCAAGGAAGGCGAGCCCTTCCGCAAGATCGCGTTCCTCATCGCGCTGGGCATGATCCTGGGCGCGGCGCTCATCGATGTGGCGCTCGTGCTCAAGGCGGCGGCCGCGCGCCTGGGCGAGAAGAAGCCGGCGGACGATACGCCGGAATGGAAGCGCGTGAACACCGCCCGCCTCGTCGCCTGGGTGGCCTTCTGGGGCGCGGGCGTCGTCGCCAGTTCGCACTTCGTGCTGGGCCAGCCCGTGGGCTTCATCGCCCTCGCGCTCTTCCTCGTCTTCGTGTTCGCCCTCGTGAACGGCATCTCCGTGGGCGTGTGCGACCAGAACCCCATCTCCTCGGCCTTCGTCGTGAGCGTGGTGCTGATGGCGGCCCTGGGCCTCAAGGACCCGATCACGGGCCTCTTCGCCGGCATGATCCTGCTCATCGCCACGAACTGCGCGGCCGACATGCAGCAGGACCGCTCCACCGGCTGGCGCCTGGGCACGAACCGCGTGCACCAGTTCCGCTACCAGGTGGCCGGCATCGCGATGGGCGCGGTGGCGGCCGTCGTGTTCGCCAAGCTCTTCATGGCCGCCTACCCGGTGCTGCTGCTGGACCAGACGGTGATGAAGGCGAGCGAGCAGCCCGCTCAGTGGAGCGCCGCGATGACCTACAAGGTGGTGGGGGTCCTGCGCAGCCTCACCGACGACCAGCCGTACCAGCGCACCGCCATCTGGGTGGGCGTGGCGTTCGGCTTCGTGGTGCAGGTGCTTCGCCTGTGGCTGAAGGCCCTGCCGTCGTACCAGGCGTTCATCGCCCGGGACCGCAAGGGCTTCGTGACGGGTTTCGTGGTGGATGCCTTCGTGCTGCCCACGCCCTACGCGTTCTCCTTCGGCGGCTTCGTGAACCTGCCCACTTCGCTCTGGTTCGGCGCGGGAGGCCTCCTCTCGAGTTTCCTCAACACGATCGCGAAGCCGAAGGCCGGCGAGGATGGCGACCTGCCGTCCGACATGAACACCACGTCCCTCGTGGGCGGCGGGCTCATCGCGGGCGATTCGCTCGCGGCGCTGGGCCTGGGCATAGCGGGCCTCCTCGCCCTCGCCTGACCGGCGCGCGGTGGCGCCTCAGGTCGCGGCGAGCGCGGAGATCGAGGACGCGGGCAGGGCCTCGCCGAGGTAGCGCCCCTTCGCGTTGTCGCAGCGCATCCGCCGCAGGATCTCGAGCTGCTCGCTCGTCTCGACCCCCACCGCGACGACCTCGAGGCGATCCTGCCGGCCGAGCGCCGCGAGGATGGAGACGGAGCGGAAGCCGTCGGGATCGTCGGCCACGTCGCGCACCACCGCCCGCGCCACCTTCACGGCGTCGATGGGCATGCGTCGCAGGTCGCCCACGGAGGCGTGCAGGCCCTGTCCGAACTCGGCGATGGCGAGGCGCACGCCCAGCGCGGCGAGCGAGCGCAGGATGGCGATGGTGCGCTCCACGTCCCGCATGGCGAGGCTCTCGTCGATGTCGAGCTCGAGCCTCGCGGGCGCAAGCCCGGTCTCGGCGAGGACCCGCGCCACGCTGGCCGCGAGCCCCTCGTGGTGGAACTGCCTGGGCAGCACGTTCACCGTGAGGACGAGATCGCGTCCTTCGGCGAGCCAGCGCGCGACCTGCGAGCACGCTTCGCGCAGGAGCCATTCGCCCACCGGCAGCAGGAGTCCCGTCTCGTCGGCGAGCCCGGCGAAATCGCTCGGGCCGAGCAGGCCCTTCCCGGGATGCTGCCAGCGCAGGACCGCTTCCACGCCGGTCATCGCGCCCGTGTCCAGTGAAATCTGCGGCTGGTAGTACGCCCGCAGCTCGCCTTCCTCGAGGGCGCGCTGCAGCTCCTCCGAGAACCGCAGCCGGCGGTCGAGACGCGCCCCGAGCTCCGCGTCGTAGATCCGGTAGCCCGCGCGGCCCTGTTCCTTGGCGTGGTACATCGCGGTGTCGGCGTGCTTCATGAGCGTCTCGGCGTCGTCGCCGTGATCGGGGCCGAGCGCGACGCCGACGCTGGTGGTGACGCGCAGGTCGCGCTCGCCGAGGCGATAGGGCCGGCGGACGGCCTCCAGCACGGTCTCCGCGACCCGGCCGGCACCGGCGGCGCCGTCGACCTGCGGCAGCAGGAGCGTGAACTCGTCCCCTCCCAGGCGCGAGACCGTGTCCGATTCGCGCACCGCGCCGCGCAGCCGTTGCGCCACCTGGCGAAGCAGCTCGTCGCCCGCGTCGTGGCCCAGGCTGTCGTTGATCTGCTTGAAGCGATCCAGGTCGAGGAAGAGGACGGCCAATTGTCCCGTCGCGCGCCGGGCCGCGACGATCGCCCGCTCCAGCCTGTCCTTGAACACCAGGCGGTTCGGCAGGCCGGTCAGGGAATCGTGCCGCGCCTGGTGGGTGATGAGCGCTTCCTGGCGCTTGTGCTCGGTGATGTCGGCGAAGATGGCGACGTAGTTCTGGATGCGCCCGTCCGCGCCCCGGACGCTGCTGATGTTGAGCCGCTCGGGGTAGACCTCGCCGTTCTTGCGGCGGTTCCAGATCTCGCCCTGCCATTCGCCCTTCGTCATGAGGGCGCTCCAGAATTCCCGGTAGAAGGACTCGTCGTGACGGCCGGACTTGAGCAGGCTCGGACGCTGGCCGATCGCCTCCTCGGCGCTGTAGCCGGTCGTCGTCGTGAAGGACGGGTTCACGCGGACGATGCGCGCTTCGACGTCCGTCACGACGATGCCCTCGATGGCGTTCTCGAACACGTCGGCCGCGATCCGCTCGGAGCGCGTCATCGCGTCGGCCTTGCCGAGCACGCGGTTGAAGGCGGCCCGCGCCCGCGCGATCTCGTCGTCGCCGTCCACCGAGAGGCGCCTGCGCAGGTCCACCTGTCCCGAGGCGATGTCGTCGAGGCTGCCGGCCAGCGCCTCGAGGGGCCGGCTCACGGTGCGCCGCACCGTGAAGTGGACGAGCAGCGCGAGCGGCACCAGGATCGCGAGCGCGATGAGCGCCATCTGCCGCAGGAAGGAGGCCGTCGCGGCGTTCATCCGGTCGAGGGATATCTCGAGGGTCACGGCGCCCAGGACCGTGCCTTCGGGAACGAGGTGGCACCCGAGGCAGTTCTTGCCGAGCGAATCGCGAAGGGCGAGGGTCGGCATGACGGCCTTCAGGTACTCGTGCTCGCCATCGCGCCGCACCTCGTGGAAAGCCTTTCCCGTTGCGATCACCTGCAGTTCGGCCGGGTCCGTGGGCCGGGTGGACAGCGGGCTCGCGCCGTACTGGCGGTCGACCGCCTCGCCGCGCAGCACCCGCAGGCCGCGCACGTCGTTGGCTTGCTCGATCTGGTCGAGGAAGACCCCCCGGCGATCCGGCACGCCCGCGATCATGAAACCGGTGAGGCCGGCGAGCACGAGCTGGTTCACGCTTTCGGCGAACGCCCGGGCCTGCTCGATTTCCTCGGCGCGGTGCGAATGCGCCGCGCCCGCCAGCATCGCGGCCACGGCGAGTCCCGTGGCGGCGACGAGCGCGATGGCGACGCGAACCCGGATGGGCAGGCGATTGGCGATGCCGAGGGGCAGGGGCATGGTCCGTGACGATAGCCCCGCCCCGGGGGCGGGGCAAGGCAAGGGCGCCCCGCTTGACGACGAATGTATACGTAGTCATCATGCCGGGGTGGCAGGGTCTCGGCGCCAAGGCGCTTGCGATGACTAAGTATTCATTTCAGGCCCCCCGGGGCCGGCACGGGAGGAGCATGGACGACGCGAAGGGCGGCAAGCGCCGCAGTTTCTACGGCTGGGGGTTCGAGGAAGACGCGGTCTCGGCCGAGGAGCTCGGCTGGTTCGAGAAGACCTGGTCCCAACTCTTCAAGGTGGACCAGTTCGACCCCGCCCCGATGCCGGTGGAATCCGAGGTGTCGATCCGCGCCTCGCGCGTCGCCATCCCCGCCCCGCTGCGCGCCTTCTGCTCGGACGACCGCTACGAGCGCCTCTTCCACACCTGGGGCCGCTCGGTGCACGACATCGCGAAGATGATCCACCGCCGCGATTTCACGAACCCGCCGGACGTGGTCGCCTTCCCCCGGGACGAGGCCGAAGTGGCCGCGGTGCTCGACTGGTGCGGCGCCAACGACTATGCGGCCGTGCCCTTCGGCGGCGGCTCCTCCGTCACGGGCGGGGTGAACCACACGAAGGACGAACGCTACGGGGGCCTCGTCACCATCGACCTGAAGCACCTGGACAAGGTGCTCGAGGTGGACAAGACCTCGCAGGCCGCGCGCATCCAGGCGGGCGTGCTGGGGCCGGACATGGAAAGGCAGCTGAAGCCCACGGGCCTCACGATGCGCTTCTTCCTGCAGGCCTGGGAGTTCTCCTCGCTCGGCGGCTGGATCGCCACGCGCGCCGCCGGCCACTACGCCACCAACTACACGCAGATCGACGACCACGTCGAAAGCCTGCGCGTGGTGACGCCCTCGGGCACCATCGCCTCGCACCGCTGGCCCACCTCCGGCGCCGGCCCCAACCCGGATCGCCTGTTCCTGGGCTCCGAGGGCGCCCTGGGCATCATCACGGAGGCTTGGGTTCGCCTGCACAAGAAGCCCACGTACCGCTCGGCGACGACGGTCCGCTTCGGCGACTACGAGAAGGCGGTGAATGCCACGCGGGTCATCAGCCAGGCCGGGCTCTTCCCCGCCAATGCGCGGCTGCTGGAGCGCGACGAAGCTCTCTTCACGGAAGCCGGCGACGGCACGAAGGACGTGCTCGTCCTCACCTTCGAATCCGGCGACCACCCGCTCGAGCCGTGGATGAACCGCGCCCTCGAGATCTGCGCCGACTTCGGCGGCGAATGGGACAAGGACGCGCTGGAGGACGACGAGTCCCAGCGCAAGGGCGCCGCCGGCAACTGGCGCAACAAGTTCCTGCGCGGGCCGTACCTGCGCCCGCACGCCATCGCCCGCGGCGTGATGCGCGACACGATGGAAAGCTGCGTCACCTGGGACAAGTACCTGGCCTTCCAGGCGAGCGTGAAGGAACGCACCCTCAAGGCCATCCAGGAGATCACCGGCCGCCCCGGCACCTGCACCGTGCGCTTCACGCACGTGTACCCGGACGGCCCGGCGCCCTACTTCACCTGGCACGCCTTCGGCGACAAGTCGAAGCTGGTCGAGCAGTTCTGGGCCATCAAGAGTGCGGCCTCGGACGCGATGTGCGATGCGGGCGGCACCATCACGCATCACCATTCGCTCGGGCCCGACCACCGCAAGTGGTACGACCGGGAGATCCCGCCGCTCTACCGCGAGGTGATCCGCGCGACCAAGAACACCCTGGACCCGAAGTGGGTCCTGAACCCCGGCATCCTCCTCGACCAGTGACCGCACCCCTCGCCGGCATCCGCGTCCTCGACCTCTCCCGCATCCTCGCGGGACCGTGGTGCACGCAGGTGCTCGCGGACCTGGGGGCGGAGGTGATCAAGGTCGAGCGGCCGGGCACGGGCGACGACACCCGCGCCTGGGGGCCGCCGTTCCTGAAGGCGAAGGATGGCGGCGATACGACCGACTCCGCCTACTTCGCCTCCACCAACCGCGGCAAGCAGTCGGTGACGCTCGACATCGCGACGCCCGAGGGGCAGGAGATCGCGCGCGGCCTCGCCGCCAGGTGCGACGTGTTCGTCGAGAACTACAAGGTCGGCGACATGAAGCGCTATGGGCTCGACTACGAGAGCCTCGCCGCGATCAACCCTCGCCTCGTCTACTGCTCCGTCACGGGCTTCGGCCAGACGGGGCCGTACCGGAACCGCGCCGGCTACGACTTCATGATCCAGGCCATGGGCGGGCTCATGAGCATCACCGGCGAGCGCGACGACCTGCCCGGCGGCGGGCCGCAGAAAGCGGGCGTGCCCATCGCGGACCTCATGACCGGCATGTACGGGGCGGTCGCGATCCTGGGCGCCCTGCGCGAGCGCGACACGAGCGGCCTGGGCCAGTACATCGACATGGCCCTGCTGGATGCGCAGGTCGCGTGGCTCATGAACCATAACCTCAACTATTTCGTCTCGGGCAACGTGCCGAAGCGCTGGGGCAACGCGCACCCGAACCTCACGCCCTACCAGGCCTTCCCCACGAAGGACGGCAACCTCATCCTCGCCATCGGCAACGACAGCCAGTTCCGCAAGTTCTGCACGGTCGCGGGGCTTGCCATCGCGATGGAGGCGCGCTTCGTGGACAACAAGTCGCGCCTCGCGAACCGCGGCGCCCTCGTGGCGATCATCGCCGAGGCCATGAAGACCAAGACCACGGCCGACTGGATGGTGGCCCTCGAAGCCGAAGGCGTCCCCTGCGGCCCCATCAATACCATCGACCAGGTGTTCGCCGACCCGCAGGTGATCCACCGGGCGCTTCGCATGGACCTGCCTCACGCGGCGGCGGGAACCGTGCCGCAGGTGGCGAGCCCCATCCGCTACTCCCGCACGCCGCTCGAGTACCGCTCCGGCCCGCCCGTGCTGGGCGAGCACACCGAAGACGTTCTCAAGAAGGACCTCGGCCTCGACGCCGGGCGCATCGCCGACCTGAAACGAAAAGGCGTCCTCTAGGCGCCGACCCCAGGCCACACAACCGCAAGGAGGAGACTTCATGAAACCCGTTTCGACCCTCGCCAGGCTCGCCCTGGCCTTCTGCGCTTGCCTCGCGTTGCCGCTCGCGGCCCACGCGCAGGGCTGGCCCACCAAGCAGGCCATCAAGTTCATCGTGGTCTATCCGCCCGGAGGCGCCTCCGACGTGACGGCGCGCCTCATCGGCGCCAAGCTCGGCGAGATCCTCGGCCAGTCCGTGGTGATCGAGAACAAGCCGGGCGCCAACGGCATGATCGCCACCGATTTCGTCGCCAAGAGCGCGCCGGACGGCTACACGATGCTCATGGCGAACCTGGGCCCCAATGCCCTGAACCCGGTGGTCTACAAGAAGCTGCCGTACGACGCCATCAAGGACTTCACCGGCGTGACGCTCACCACGATCGTGCCGCAGGTGGTGGTGGTGAACCAGGACGTGCCGGTCAAGACGATTCCCGAGCTCATCGCCTACACCAAGGCCAACCCCGGCAAGGTGAGCTTCGGCTCGGCGGGCCAGGGCGCCTCCAACCATCTTTCGGGCGAGCTGCTCAACGCGATGGGTGGCATCAAGATGCAGCACGTGCCCTACAAGGGCGACGCGCCTTCGATCGTCGACCTGATCGGCGGGCAGATCCAGCTGGCGCTGCCCACCACGGTGGCGGGCCTGCCGCACGTGCGTAGCGGAAAGCTGCGCGCCATCGGCGTCACCAGCAAGAAGCGCCTGGATTCGCTGCCGGACGTGGCCGCCGTCGCCGAGACGCTGCCGGGCTACGAGGCCGTTTCCTGGGGCGGCGTCATGGTCCCCGCCGGCACCCCGAAGGAGATCGTGAACCGCCTCAATGTCGAGATCAACAAGATCCTCAAGATGCCGGACGTGGCCGCGAAACTCGAGAACCTGGGCGCCATCATCGTCGGCAGCACGCCCGAGGAGTTCGACAAGTACGTGAAGGACGAGATCGCGAAGTGGGGCAAGGTCGCCCGCGACAACAACATCGCGCTCGACTGAGCGTGGCCAGGGCGACGGGGGCGAAGCCGGCGGGCTCGGTGACGAGCCACGACATCGCCCGCCTCGCGCAGGTTTCGCAGGCCACGGTCTCGCGCGTGCTGCGCGACGACCCGAAGGTGAGGCCCGCCACGCGCGAACGCGTGCTGAAGGTCCTCGCCGAGACGCGCTACGAGCCCAACGCCGCGGCCCGCGCCTTCCGGGCGGGTCGCGCCGATTCCATCGGCGTGGTCGTGGCGCGGCTCTCCTACCAGCTTTACCCCGCGATGCTCGAGGCCATCGGCGCGCAGCTTGCGCGGCTCGGGCGGCGCATGATCGTCTGGGATTCCGATCACGGCGGCGACGCGCCGGCCATCCGCGCGCTGCGCCAGGGCGTGGTGGACGGCGTCATCCTGACGGCCGCGACGAGCGAATCCGAGTTCCTTCGGGAGGTGCCGGCGGAGGGCTCGGCCGTGGTTCTGCTCAACCGCATCGTCGCGGACTACGCGAGCGACCAGGTCTCGAGCGACAACCTCGATGGCGGGCGGCGCGTGGCGGAATACCTCGTCGCCTGCGGCAGGAAGCGCATCGCGCTCATCGGAGGCATTCCCCGCGCGAGCACCATCCGCGACAGGGAGCAGGGCTTCCGCAAGGCGCTCGACCGCCTGGGCGTGGGGTTGCCGCCGCACTATTACTTCCGCTCCGAGAACTTCACCCACGCGAGCGGCGAGCAGGCCGTCACGCGGCTGATGGAGCTGGCCTCGCCCCCCGACGCCATCTTCTGCGTGAACGACGTGCTCGCCATGGGGGCGATGGACGGCGCCCGCGGACGCGGTGCGCGCGTGCCCGACGACCTGTGGATCGTGGGCTACGACGACATCGAAATCGCTTCCTGGGGCGCCTACGACCTCACCACGGTGCGCCAGCCCATGGAGCAGATGGTGGGGCAGGCGATCGACCTGCTGCTCGCGCGCATCGACGCGCGCGAGGCGCCCGTCACCCACAAGTGCCTCGCCAACGAACTGGTGATCCGCGGATCGACCGGACGGCAATCGCCGCCCGCGGCCGCCGCACCGAAGAAAGCCCGCCGATGAAGAAGCCGCTGCGCAGCAACTTCCCCCCCGGCACCCCGCGCTGGGCCGTGCGCCGCGCCCAGTGGAAGGCCCTCGGCCTCACGGATGCGGATCTCGAGAAGCCCAAGATCGCGGTGATCAACACGTCGTCGGAGCTGTCCTCGTGTTTCAGCCACCTCGACGGCGTCTCCGCCCGCGTGAAGGAATCCATCCGCGCGGCCGGCGGCCTCGCCTTCGAGGTGCGCACCGCGGCGCCCAGCGACTTCATCACCAGCGCCGGGCGGCAAGGGCGCTACATCCTGCCGAGCCGCGACCTGCTGGTGAACGACATCGAGGTGCAGGTCGAAGGCGCGATGCTCGACGGCATGGTGTGCCTGGCGTCCTGCGACAAGACGGCACCGGGGCAGCTCATGGCCGCGGCGCGCCTGGACATTCCCAGCCTCGTCGTCGCCTGCGGCTACCAGCCCCACGGCCGCCTCGACGGGCGCGACGTGGACATCGAGGAGGTGTACGAAAGCGTCGGCAAGGTGGGCGCGGGCCATATCACGCTGGAGCGGCTGGGCGCCATGTGCGACGTCGCCATCCAGGGGCCGGGCGTGTGCGCGGGCATGGGCACGGCGAACACGATGCACATCGCCGCGGAGGCGCTGGGCCTGGCGCTGCCGGGATCGACGCCGGTGCTCGCCAACGGCGAGCGCATGTTCGCCTTCGCGGAAGCCGCGGGCCGGCGCATCGTCGAGATGGTGGCGGAGGACCTGAAGCCGAGCACGATCCTCACGGCCAAGGCTTTCGAAAACGCGGTGATGGCGGGTCTCGCGCTCTCGGCATCGATCAACCTCGTGCGCCACCTGCAGGCGGTGGCGGCGGAGGCGCGCTGCCCCGTGGACATCTACGAACTCTACGACCGCCTGGGCCCGAAGATCCCGCTCCTTGCCGCCGTTCGCCCGAACGGCGAGACACGCATCGAGGAACTGGAAGCGTCCGGCGGCGCCCGTGGCGTGATGAAGCGCCTCGGCGCGCTCATCCACCGCGACGCGCTCACCGTCTCGGGCCGCACGTGGGGCGAGGAGATCGACGCGGCGCCGGAGCCGGGCGCGGTGATCCGCCCGGTGGACAACCCCATCTCCACGCAGCCCTCCGTCATCGTGATGCGCGGCAACCTCGCGCCCGAGGGCTCCATCCTCAAGGTGGGCGACGCGGGCGCGAAGCAATCGCGGTTCGAGGGCAAGGCGCTGGTGTTCCCTTCGCAGGAAGCCGCGCTCGAGGCGCTGAAGGCCGGGCGCCTGGTGCCGGGCACGGTCGCCGTGCTCTCGGGCATGGGCTGTCGCGGCGGCCCCGGCATGGCGCTCGCCTCGGGCTTCGTCGCGGCCGTGGATGGCGCGGGCCTCAGCACGACGGTGGCCGTGATCACGGACGGACAACTCTCGGGTCTAAATCGGGGCATCGCGATCGGGCAGGTATCGCCGGAAGCGGCGCTGGGAGGCCCCATCGGACTCGTGCGCGACGGCGACGCGATCACCATCGACATGACGGCGCATCGCGTGACGCTCGCCGTGGGCGAATCGGAGCTGGCCACGCGGCGCGAGACCGGCGAGGCGCACCGGCCCGCCGACGAACGCGGCTGGTTGAAGATCTACGAGCAGGTGGTCCAGCCCATCACGAAGGGCGCGGTGCTGGTCGGGCCGGCAAGGGACGTCGCGCGTTGAATATCGAGTCCATCCGCGAACCGGCACGGGATATCCCGGTCGTCGCCGAGCCGGACGTGCTCGTGGTGGGCGGCGGCCCCGCGGGCATCGCGGCGGCCTGCGCAGCGGCGCGTTCAGGCGCCGATACGATGCTCGTGGAAAGCCACGGCTGCCTGGGCGGCACGCTCACGATCGTCACGCTGGGCGGATTCTGCGGCATCCACGCGGTGGTGGACGACGAGCGGCTCGGCCGCGTGGTGGGTGGCCTGTGCCTCGAACTGGAGGATCGCCTTTCGAAGGTGGATGCCATCCGCCCCCCGAAGCGGCACGGGAGGATCGTCGGCGTTCCTTACGATTCCGTCCGATTCAAGGGCGTGGCCGACGAGATGGTGGACGCGCACGACGTCACGGTGATGCTTCACACCAGCGCCGTGGCGGTCATGACCGAAGGCGCGCGCGTCACCGCCGTGATCGTGGAGAACAAGGGCGGGCGTCGCGCCATCGTGCCGCGCGTGGTGATCGACTGCTCGGGCGACGGCGACGTGGCCGCGCGCGCGGGCGCCGGATACGACTTGGGCATCGAAGGCGAGACGCAGTACGGCTCCGCGATGTTCCGCCTGGGCGGCGTGGACACGGTGCGGGCCGGCCAGCTCACGCGCCCCGAAATTCGCGAATGCCTGGAACGCGCCGTCGCCGAGGGCTACCCGCTGCCGCGCACCGCGACGGGCGTGCACCTGAATCCCATCGAGGGCGTCGCGCACCTAAACGTCACGAAGCTCGGTCGCCCCGACGGCTCGCCCTTCAACCTGGTCAACCCGGTGGACCTGGGCGATGCGGAGCGCGAGGGCCGCCGGCAGGTGAAGATGTACGAGGAAGTCTTCCGCAAGTACGTGCCCGGGTTCGAGGTTGCGCGCGTGATCGACATCGGCGCACGGGTGGGCGTGCGCGAGACGCGGCTCATCCACGGCGATAGCGTGCTCACGGAGGCGCAGGTGCGCGCTTGCGAGAAGCCCGCCGATGCGATCGCGATCTCGTCCTGGCCGCTCGAGAACCACGGCCGCGGCCGCACGACGAACTGGGAGTTCCTGCCCGACGGCGAGTGGTACGGCATTCCGTGGGGTTGTCTCGTGGTGCGCGGGTTCGACAACCTGCTGGTCGCGGGGCGCAACCTGTCCGCCGAGCACGCGGCGCAGGCTTCCGTGCGCGTGGCGGGCCCCTGCATGGCGCTGGGCGAGGCGGCGGGCGTGGGGGCTGTCGCGAGCCTTGCCCATGGCGGCGATACGCGCGCCGTGGACGTCGAGGCGCTGCAGGCGCAGCTCCTGGGCGAAGGCGCCATCCTCACGCCGGTTTTCGGCTGACCTCCCCGGCTTCACGCTGTCATAGTGTCGCCTGCGGCGGCCGGTGGCCGCCGGCCAACCCCGGAGCGAACCATGAACGACGATACCTACGAGAAGGGCCTCGCCATCCGCCGCGAGGTGCTGGGCGCCGAGTACGCGGACAAGTCCCTCGCGAACGCCGACGACTTCAACCGCGACTTCTACCGCAACGTCATCGAATCCTGCTGGGGCGCCGTGTGGGGCCGCGACGGCCTCGACCGCAAGACGCGCAGCTTCCTCAACCTCGCCATGCTGTGCGCGCTCAACCGCCCGCACGAACTGAGGCTGCACATCGCGGGCGCCCTGAAGAACGGCGTCACCAAGGACGAGATGAAGGAAGTCTTCCTGCAGGTGGGGGCCTATTGCGGCGCTCCCGCGGCCTTGGATGGCTTCCGCATCGCGCGGGAGGTGTTCGCGGAGCAGGAGAAGGCGGCGGCGAAGTGAGGCGAACCGGGCCGGCCTGAAGGGTTCGCGCGATGGGGCTTCGCTTCCTGCGCGTTCTATCCTTCGCGATCCTCGCGACGGCTTTCACGGCCGTCGTGGGCGCGGAGTCGCTCCGGGTCGGCTCGAAGCGGTTCACGGAATCCTACGTCCTCGGCGAAATCCTCACGCAGTCGGCCCGGCGGACGGGCGAATCGGCGGAGCATCGCCCCGGCCTGGGCAACACGGCCATCGTGTTCGAGGCCCTTCGCAGCGGCGCCATCGACGCCTACCCGGAGTACACGGGCACGATCGCCAAGGAGATCCTGAAAGCGGACGACGCGCGGGACCTCGAGGCGATCAACCGCCGCCTGGCCCCGATGGGCCTCGCCGCCAGCGTGCCCTTCGGATTCTCCAACGGCTACGCCCTCGGCATGCTCGAGGCGCGCGCGAAGGCGCTGGGCATCGAGACGCTTTCGGACCTGGCCCGCCACCCGCAGATCGCGCTCGGCCTGTCGCACGAATTCCTGCGCCGCGAGGACGGCTGGCCGGGGCTGCGCGTGGCCTATGGACTCAAGCACAAGGACCCGCGCGGGCTGGACCACGGCGTCGCCTACGAGGCGCTCGCCGCCGGGCAGGTGGAGGCGATCGACCTGTACACGACCGATGCCAAGATTTCGCGACTGGGCATCAAGGTGCTGGCGGACGATCGCCGCTTCTTCCCGCGCTACGACGCCGTGGTGCTGCATCGCGCCGATGTTCCTTCGCGTCACCCGAGGGCATTCGCCGCCTGGGCAGGATTGCAAGGGAAGATCGACGAAGTCGCGATGATCCGGCTCAACGGCCGCGCGGAACTCGATCGCGTGGATTTCGCCGCGGTGGCCGGCGAGTTCCTCGGCGCGGCGCCCGCGGCTGCGTCGCGAAGCCTCGCCTCCGCCGTGTTCGCGCCGGATTTCGCGCGGCTCGCCTGGGAGCACGTCGTGCTGGTGTTCGCCTCGCTCGCGGTGGCCATCGCCGTGGGGGTGCCGGCGGGGATCGCCGCCGCGCGCCTGCCGTCGATCGCGCAACCACTGCTGGCCCTGGCCGGGCTGCTGCAGACCATTCCTTCGCTGGCGCTCCTCGCGATCCTCATTCCGCTCACCGGCATCGGGGCGTGGCCGGCGCTCATCGCCCTCTTCCTCTATGCGCTCCTGCCGATCGTGCGCAACACGCATGCCGGGCTGGTGGGCGTGCCCCGGGGCTACCCGGTCGCGGCGCAGGCCCTGGGCCTCACGCCCCGGCAGGTGCTCGCGCGCATCGAGCTGCCGCTCGCGATGCCGATGATCCTGGCCGGCGTGAAGACCGCCGCCGTCGTGAACGTGGGTACCGCGACCATCGCGGCTTTCGTGGGCGCCGGGGGGTTCGGCGAGCGGATCACGCAGGGCCTCGCCGTGAACGACAACCAGCTGCTGCTCGCGGGCGCGCTGCCCGCCGCGGCCCTCGCGATGGCCGTGCACGGGCTTTTCGAGTGGTCGGAGCGCGCCCTGGTGCGGGGGCCGGCTAGTCGACGATGAACGCCTTCTTGCGCTTCGCCGTCGTCTTGGCCCGAGTCTTGTTCAAAGCCGCTTGGGCTGTTGCACGGCTGGCGGCCCGCAGGTCGGGGTATGGCTCCACCTTCAGGCGAAGCCCCATGGCGCCCGTGACCTGCTGGATCGTCGAAAAGCGCGGCATCGCATCCGCGCGAAGCGCCTTGTAGAGTGCCTCGCGCTCGATCCCCGCCGATTGGGCTACCTGGGACATTCCCTGTGCACGGGCGACGACACCGAGCGCGTGGGCGAGGAGCCCGCTGTCGTTCTCCTCGAGAATCGCATTGAGATACGCCGCCAGGTCCTCGGGGGACTGGAGGTAGTCGGCCGAATCGTAATCAGAAAGGCTCGATGCCTTGCGAGATTTCATGGGATCTCCCTCGCGAGCTTTTTCGCTCGCCGGATGTCGGAGGCCTGCGAGCCCTTGGTTCCGCCGCAGAGCAGGATCACGAGCGCCTTGTCGCGACTCGTGAAGTAGATTCGATAGCCCGGGCCGTGGTGCTCCCGCAGTTCGTGCGCGCCTTCTCCGACGGGTTCGCAATCGCCGAGGAGTCCGTGCGCCAGCTTGTCGATGCGGACAGCGATTCGCGTTCGCGTGATCCGGTCCTCGAGTCCGCGCATCCAGGCATCGAACTCGTCCGTCTTGCGGATCGCCTTGACCTTCGCCATGGGGAAATTCCCCTGCCGGGTCGTGCTGGCGCGCCTCCAGTGTAATCGAACGATTACACTCGCACAACCGATCCTGAGACCTGCCGTTCTCGAAGCCGGAATGCGTTGCGCGCGCATGCACGCCGGAGGATCGGCATGCACGATGGCAGCATGGGGTGGCTGGGCCGCACGGAAATCCCCAGGATCGCGAGAGCATTCTCGCTGGAAGCCCGGGGCTTCGCGTCAGAGCGCGCTCAGTCGACGATGAAAAGCTTCGCCCCCACCTTCGTCCGCGACCGGTGGGGCTCCGCGCCATCGGCCACCTGATAGCTCGTTCCCGCCTTCAGCGTGAAGAGGCGCCCGTCGGATAGCTCGGTCACGAGCTCGCCTTCGAGGCACAGCAGGATATGCCCCTTCTCGCACCAATGGTCCGCCACGTAGCCGGGCGAGTACTCCACCATCCGCACGCGGATCGCGCCGAACTGCTGCGTGCGCCAGTGGGCGACGCCGGTGGTTCCGGGGTGCTCGGTCTTCGGCACGCGGGACCAGTCCGTCGTGCCGAAGGGAATCTCGCTCATCTTCATGGGGCGCTCGCCTCGGGGTCGTGACGGCCATTGTAGGGTGGCAGGCGCCCCGGTTCCCGCGGCCCATGCCCGGATTCCTGCATTTCGTCGCCGGATCCCGGGCCTTCGGCGCCGGCGGGTTGCCCCGGACCCGTTCCGCCCGGAGACTCACGGTCGGCGGAAGATCCCGCCTATCGGTACAGGGCCAGGGAGGCCACCCCACCATGCTCACGCTCACCGGCGTCACTCACGTCTATCCCAACGGCACGCGCGCGCTCGAGGACGCCACGCTCGAGGTCCCCAACGGCATGTTCGGCCTGCTGGGCCCCAACGGCGCGGGAAAGTCCACGCTGATGCGCTGCATCGCGACGCTGCAGACGCCCTCGAAGGGCTCGATCCGGTTCGGGGACATCGACGTCGTCAAGGAGCCGGAGAAGCTGCGCGAGACGCTCGGCTACCTGCCGCAGGATTTCGGCGTCTACCCGCGGGTCTCCGCCTGGGACCTGCTGGACCACCTGGCCGTGCTCAAGGGCGTCGCTTCCAAGGGTGAACGCAGGCAGACGGTGGAGACGCTGCTGCAGCAGGTGAACCTCTGGGACGTGCGCAAGAAGGCCGTGGCGGGATTCTCGGGCGGCATGCGACAGCGCTTCGGCATCGCGCAGGCCCTCATCGGCCACCCGCGCCTCATCATCGTGGACGAGCCCACGGCCGGCCTCGATCCGGAGGAAAGGAACCGCTTCAACAACCTGCTCGCGGAGATCGGCGAGAACGTCGTCGTGATCCTCTCGACGCACATCGTCGACGACGTGACGGACCTGTGCGAGAACATGGCCATCATCGTGGGCGGGCGCATCGTGCGCGTGGGCCGGCCGCAGGAACTGCTGGGCGCCATCCGCGGGCGCATCTGGAAGAGCGTCATCGGCAAGGGCGAGGTGGAGGCCGCGCGGGCGGCGATGGACGTCATCTCGACGCGGCTTCGCGGCGGGCGCACGGAGATCCACGTGGCCGCGGACGCCTCGCCTGGCGCGGGCTTCGAGCCGGTGGAAGCCTCGCTCGAGGATCTCTACTTCGCCACGCTGACGGGCCACCGCCGCACGGCTGCCGCCGGCGCCGCCGCGTAGGGGGCCGGCCATGCTCCTTCGCATCGCGGCCTTCGAGGCCCGCTACCAGCTGCGCTCGCCGCTCTTCGCGGTGGGCTTCGCGCTCTTCTTCCTGCTCGCCTTCGGCTCGGTCACGGTCGACGAGATCCAGATCGGCGGCAAGGGCAACGTCAACGTGAACTCGCCCTTCGCCATCGCGCAGACCGTGGGGGTGATGAGCCTGTTCTCGGCCTTCATCGTGACGGCCTTCGTCGCCAACGTGATCGTGCGCGACGACGAGACGGGCTTCGCGCCGATCCTGCGCGCCACCCGCATCACCAAGCCCGACTATCTCGTCGGCCGATTCGCCGGGGCCTTCCTCGTTGCCTTCCTGGTGCTCGCCTCGGTGCCGCTCGCGATGCTGGTGGGCTCGTGGATGCCCTGGCTCGACCCGGAAAAGCTCGGGCCCTTCGTGGCCTGGCACTACGTGTACACGCTCTTCCTGATGGGCCTGCCCACGATGTTCGTGATGGCCGCGGGCTTCTTCGCGCTCGCCACCGTCACGCGCTCGATGATGTGGACGTACGTGGGGCTCGTCGCCTTCCTCGTCCTCTTCGTGACGAGCCGCATCCTGCTGCGCGACCCGGCCTACGACACTATCGGCTCCCTGGCCGACCCCTTCGGGTTCAGCCCCCTCTCGCGCACGACGCGCTACTGGACGGCCGCCGAGCGCAACACGATGCTGCCGCCCGTGACGGGGCTCATGCTCGCCAACCGGTTGCTCTGGATCGGCGTGGGCGCGGCGCTCTTCGCGCTGGCCTTCTGGCGCTTCCGCTTCGACGCGCCGGGCATCGGGGCGGGCAAGGCGGAGGCGACGAAGGCGGGCGAGGTGGCGCTCGCGCCCGTCCCGGCATCGGGGGCCCTCCCGGCCCCCTCCGCGGGCGGCGCCACCGCCTGGCGGCAGTTCCTCGCGCTCACGCGATTCGACATGGGGTTCGTGTTCAGAAGCCCCGCCTTCTTCGTGCTGCTGGCCCTGGGCATGTTCAACGCGTTCGGCGGGCTGGCGGGCTCCGTCACGGACCGCGGCGTGCAGTACTTCCCGGTCACGCGCATGGCGGTCGAGGTTCTGGCGGGTTCGTTCACGCTGATCCCCATCATCATCGCCATCTACTACGCGGGCGAGCTGGTCTGGCGCGACCACGACCGGAAGATGCACGAGATCACGGGCGCGAGCGCGGCGCCGGACTGGGCTTTCGTCATCCCGAAAATCCTCGCCATCGCCCTCGTGCTCCTCGCGACCTTTCTCGCGGGGGTGCTCGTGGCGGTGGGCTTCCAGGCCTGGCACGGCTATACGGACTTCGAGCTCCCGAACTACCTGCTCTGGTTCGTGCTGCCCGGGCTCGTGTCGGCCGTGGAGCTCGCGATCCTCGCGGTCTTCGTGCAGGTGATGGTGCCGCACAAGTTCATGGGCTGGGCGGTGATGCTGGTGTACGTGGTGGCGACCATCGCCCTCGTCACGGCCGGCTTCGAGCACAACCTCTACAACTACGGCGGGACGCCCCCGGTGCCGCTCTCCGACATGAACGGCACGGGGCGCTTCTGGATCGCCCAGGCGTGGTTCCACGCCTACTGGCTCGCCTTCGGGCTCGTGCTCACGGTGCTCACCTATTGCCTGTGGCGCCGGGGAACGGAGATGCGTCTCGCGCCGCGGCTCGCGCGGATGCGCACGCGCCTGGCGGGCGTGCCGGGCGCGATCCTCGCGGTGGGCGTGGTCGGCTGGATGGGTGCCGGCGGCTACGCGTACTACAACACCAACGTGCTCAACCGCTACCTCACGGCGCCCGAGCGCGATGCGGGGATGGCGGAGTACGAGAAGGCGCTCTACGGCTACAAGGGCGTCCCGCAACCGCGCATCGTCGACGTGAAGCTCGCGGTGGACCTCTTCCCGCACGAGGTGCGCGCCGTCTCGACGGGCGAGTACGTGCTCGAGAACCGCACCGGGGCGCCGCTTCCCGGCGTGCACGTGCGCTGGGTGCCGGATCCGCGCGTCACGATGGCGGAACTGACGGTGGAAGGCGCGAAGCTCGAGAAGGAGCACGGCAAGCACAACTACCGCATCTACCGCTTCGATGCGCCGATGCAGGCCGGGGAGAAGCGCGTGCTCCGGTTCAAGACGGTGTTCGAGGAAAAGGGCTTTCCCAACAGCGCGCCGCTCACGCGCATCGTCGGGAACGGCTCCTTCCTCAACAACAACGAAGTGGCCCCGATGCTGGGCATGGACGACAACCTCCTGCTCGCGGACCGCGCCAAGCGCCGCAAGTACGGCCTGCCGCCCGAGCGCCGCCCGGCGAAGCTGGAGGACGAAAGCGCCAACGCCAACCACTACCTGCGCCACGACACGGACTGGGTGACGGCGGAGCTCTCGCTCACGACCGACGCCGACCAGGTGCCGGTGGTGCCGGGCTACCTCGTGTCGGACCGGACGGAGAACGGCCGCCGCACGCTCAAGACGCGCACCGAAGCGCCCATCCTGCAGTTCTTCTCGATGCAGTCGGCGAAGTACGCGATCAAGTTCGACACGTGGCAACCCAAGGGCGGGGATCCGGTGGCGCTTTCCGTCCACTATCACCCGGCCCACGAGCACAACGTGAAGCTCATGCTCGACGCGATGAAGCTTTCGCTGGACCAGTTCTCGGCCGCCTTCTCGCCCTACCAGTTCAGGCAGGCGCGCATCCTGGAGTTCCCGGCCTACGAAAAGTTCGCGCAGGCATTCGCCAACACGGTGCCGTACTCGGAGGCCATCGGCTTCATCCAGAACCACCCGGCCGGCAAGCCCGAGGGCGACGAGAAGATCGACCTCGTCACCTACGTGACGGCCCACGAGATCGGCCACCAGTGGTGGGCGCACCAGGTGATCGGCGCGGACAAGCAGGGCATGACGATGCTCTCCGAGACCTTCGCGCAGTACTCGGCGATGCTGGTCATGGAGAAGCTCCACGGCGCCCCGATGGTGCGCAAGTTTCTCAAGTACGAGCTCGACTCGTACCTGCGCAACCGGGGCGGCGAAGTGGTCGAGGAGCTGCCCCTGGTGCGCGTGGAGAACCAGGGCTACATCCACTACCGCAAGGGCACGCTGGTGATGTACTGGCTGAAGGAAATGGTCGGCGAGGAGGTCGTGAACCGCGCGCTCAAGCGCCTGCTCGCGAAGTACGCCTTCAAGGCCGCGCCCTATCCGTCGTCCGCCGAGTTCGTGGCGATGCTGCGCGAGGAGGCGGGCCCGAGGCACGATCAGCTCATCACCGATCTCTTCGAGAGAATCACCCTCTACGACATGAAGGCGAAGGACGCCTCGTGGAAGAAGCGCGCCGACGGCAGGTACGACGTCGCCTTCACCGTCGAGGGCCGCAAGCTCTACGCCGACGGCAAGGGCAAGGAGACCGAGTCGCCGCTCGACGAGCCTTTCGAGGTGGGCGTCTTCTCCGCGCAGCCGGGCAAGAAGGGCTTCTCGAAGGCGAGCGTGCTCGCCTTCGAGCGCCAGTCGCTCAAGTCCGGCAAGTCGACGGTCACCTTCGTCGTGGACAAGGAGCCGTCGTGGGTCGGCGTCGATCCGTACAACAAGCGGATCGACCGCGATTCCGACGACAACCTCACGCAGGCGAAGGCGGCGCCCGCCGGGGGCTAGGGGCGCGCGGCCATCTCGCGCGCGATCTCGTTCCGGAAGATCACGAGGGTGTTCGACTGCCGCAGCCCCACCGGTTGCTCGTCGATGGCGCGGGCGGCCTCCGCGAGGTGGCGGCGCGAGTCGCCCGGATAGGCGAGGGCCTTGGCGAGCATGAGGTTTGCCTGGCGCATGCGGATCCATCCCGCCTCCCGGGTATCGCCGAAGGAGGCGTAGATCTTTTCGGCGGGCTCCAGCGCCCGCCGCGCCTCGACGAGGCGGCCGAGCTTCGCGAGGGCCTGGGCGTGGAGGATGTACCGGTCGGCATGGAAGACCTTCTGGAACGGGTTGGCGGGCGGCGCCATTTCCTTTCCTGCCTCGATGGATCGGCTCGCGTGCGATTCGGCAGCCCCGTAATCGCGCAGCATGTAGGCGGCGAGGCCGGCCAGCTCGAGGTTGCCCGACAGATTGTCCGCCCGGGCGCGCACCTGGCCCGGCGTCTGCGCCTTGAGCGGCTCGAGGCGGCGCGCGACGTCCAGGGCACGGTCGCGGGCGGCGACGAAATCCCCGCGCGTGAAGGCCACGCCCGCCTCGTTGGCGTCCGCCAGCGTGGAGAGATTCCCGCGCCGGAAGGAGCCTTCGGGGGCCTCGCGGTACGCGAGTTCCAGCAGGCGCCGGTTCTCGGCCAGCGCGGCCCGGGCGGCCTCGTGGTTGCCGAGATCCGTCTCGATGCGCGCGATGTGCCACCAGATGTTGGCTGCGTTTTGCGCCCGCACCGCCGTGAGGCCGCCCTGGCTCGCCGCCCGGGCCGCGGACCTCAGGTGTTTCAGGCCCTCGCGGGGGTTGCCGGTGCCTTCCGTCATGAGGCCGAGCGATTGCTGCTGCGCCGCCAGGTTGTTCCAGGTGATCGTGTTGCCGGGGTCGACCTTGACGTAGTTCTCGTAGTCGCGCGTCGCCGAGGCATAGAAGGGGATCGAGGACTTGAAGCGCAGGCGCTCGTTCTCGATGTCGCCGAAGTTGGACAGGAGCAGGCCGCGGGCGCGGAGCGCCATCATGTGCCCCGGCCGCTTCTCCAGGACGCCGTCGGCCACGGCGCGGGCCTCCTCGCCCGGCTTGATCGATTCGGCCGCGCGCCCGTCCGCCATGTAGGCGTCCATCTGCCAGGCCGTGGCCTCGACATAGAGGGCGGCGGAGTTCAGGTCGTCCAGCTTGAGGCCGTCGATGCTTCGCAGCGCGGCGCGTGCGTTCTCGAGGATCTCCAGGGCGTCCTTGTTCTCGCCGTCGCGCAGGGCGTTGAAGCCGTGGGAGACCGCGATCTCGCCCATCGCTCGCCGCGCCGGGACGGACGCCCCGGGCGCCGACGCGACGGGGCGGATGAGGTCGTAAGCCCGGGCGCTGGTCTTGCGCGAGTCGGAGAACTTCCCTTGCTGGTTGTAGATGCGCGCGAGCGCGCTCGTGCCCATCGCGAGACCGATGAGGGTGGGCTCGGTCGAGTCGCCCGCCTCCTTCACCTTGCCCAGCACCGCCACCGCGTCCTCGGCCGCCTTCTCCGCCTCCTCGAGCTTGCCGAGGTTTCTCAGCGACAGGGCGTAGCGCACCTCGGCCAGTGCGCGGTTGCGCTCCGTCGCGTTGGAGCGCAGTTCGGCGGGCAGGCCGCCGTAGTAGTCCATCGCCCGCTTGGCGAGGCTCGCGACGATATCGAGGCGGCCGATGGGCTCGAGCTCGAGCTGGAAGTCGTCCAGCAGGAAGGCGACGAGCTTCTCCGCCTCGCCGCGCGCCCGCTCGGCCTGCGCCTGGGTCGTTTGCGCCTTGGCCTCGGCTTCCTTCGCGCGGTTCGTGCTGATGAAGCCCCAGATGGCGCTCGCCACCGCGACCACCGCGAGGGCCCCGGCGCCGAAGGCGATCTTGCGCGCTTTCACCAGCGCCGCCCGGGTGCGCGCCACGCGCTCCTTCTGCTCCACGAGCTGGCGTTCCGCCGTCGCCTTGGCCTCGCGCGCGAGGCGCTCGCCGCGGCTCGCCTTCACCACGCCGCAGAGCACGTCGTGCGTGAGCTCCACCCGGCGGATGTCGAGCCGTTCCTCGATCCGCAGCAGGCGCCGGTTCACCAGCAGCGCCAGCGCGTCGGGTTTCGCCCCGGCCTCGGCGAAATCGTTGACGATGTTCTCTTCGGCGAGGTTCTCGCGGTAGCCCGAGTCGGTGAGGAGGTTGTCCTCGATCACCTTGCGTACGCCGGGCGGCTGGTCCGCCAGCGCCCGCTCGTAGAATTCCTTGAGGATGGTGTCGTGCGAGCCCGCGAGCAGGTCCGCCGAGATCTCGGGCTTGCCCTGCGCGAGGCGCGTGTTGTTGAGCTCGCGGCAGATGAGCGACAGGAGCGAAGGCTCGACTTCCGCGTTCTGCAGCTCCGAGCCGCCCGCGATGAAGCGCACGATGGATTCGGCCACTTCCTGCGAGACGAGCTTGCCGCCAGGCTTCATCACGGCCTGCAGCGCCTGCTGCCCCGTCATGGGCGCGAGGCGCATGCGGTTCTGCGTGATGGAGGGCATCGCGCCCTTCACGCTCTCCAGGTGGGCGAGGTAGTCCTCGCGCAGCGCGATGAGGATGCGGTAATCGGCCCGGCCGAAGTCGAAGCGGTCGGAGAGGGAATCGTCCTCCTCCAGCCGCGCCTCCAGGGCCTTGGGCGGGCGGTTCTCGACGAGGTCCGCGAGGTCCTCGATGAACTGCGCGGCGCGCTTCCGGCCCGCGTCGTCCGCCTGCGCCAGGGTGAAGATCTCCTCGAACTGGTCGAAGATGAGCAGGGGAATGACCGTCTTGCCGTTCGCGTCCTTGAGGATGTCGTCGCGGTGGTGCAGGAACTCCCAGAGCGATTCGCCTGCCTCGGCGACACCCGCCTGCGTCCATTGGCCCGTGGCCTGCGTCGCGCGGAAGATGGCCTGCTTGATCTGCTCGGCCGGCGGCGGCGTGTTCGCCGAGTAGTCGATGCGCACGTAGACGGGGCAATAACCCTCCGGCCGGAGCCGCGGCACGATGCCGGCGCGCAGGATGGAGGTCTTGCCCAGGCCCGATTGGCCGAAGAGCACCGTGAGGAGCTTTCGCTGCACGCGGCGGGAGAGCTCGCCGACTTCTTCCTCGCGGCCGTGGAAGTACGGGCGCGTCTCCTCCGTGAAGGAGGCGAGGCCGAGCCAGGGGTGCTGCGCGTCGACGGTGTTCGTTTCGCCTTCCGCGGCCGCCGCGGTTCCGTCGGCGCTCATGCCTCGTCCCGGCCGCGCTCGGCGAAGAGCGAGCGCAGGCGCCCGGTGAACTCGGCCGTGGGCTCGCCGCCCGGCAGCTGCGTGATGTGCACGGCCTTGAACTTGTCCGGCACGCGCGCGGCCTGCGGGTTGGTGCCGTCCACGCACACCGGCAGCAGGAAGAGGGCGTCGTCGGCCATGTTGCGCGTACGGTCGATGGCGTAGCTCCATTCCCTTCGGAAATAGGCCTCGAGGCGCCGGTCCGTATTGGCCGACACCACCGGGATGAAGTACGAGCAGCGGGCGATGTTCTTGCGGATCTTGAGATCGTAGTCGTCGCCGCCCTCGAGCCGCTCCATGTCGAACCAGGTCTTGATGCCGGCGGCGTCGAATCCCGCCTTGAGCTTCTGCACCGCCGCGAGGTCCTCGCGCGCGTAGCTGATGAAGACGGCGTTCTCGGGCATCTCGCGCTCGGGCGGCATGACGCGATTCGGCGCGGCGCCCAGGGAGATCACGTCCGCGGGCTTCCTGCGCGCCGTCCAGCGTCGGTGCAGCTCGTCCACGAACTGCGCGGCGCCCGTGTAGACGCGCGTCCGCACGCTCACCTGTTGCAGGAACGCCATCAGGCGGTCGTCGCCGTCCGTGTGGTCGTCGGCCAGCACTTCACCCACGTCGCGCGGGTCCGAGAGGCGCTTGCGTTTCGCCATGCGCAGGAACAATCGCGCGAGCCAGTTGGAGAAGTTGCTGCCGATGATGAGCAGGTGGCTGTGCTCGAGCTCGTAGAAGAGCTTCTCGGGGGTGAGGTGCTCGCTCTGCAGGGCGCAGACGAACTCCAGCATGTCCTCGTCCGAGATGACGTAGGTGGGCGAGGCGGAGCAGCGGCCCAGCAGGTGGTAGACCGCGGGACGCTGCAGGTGCTCGCGCTCGCTCGGCAGGTCCGCCACGCGGTTGGGCGCGTAGCCGATCACGTCCGCCGTCGCCGCGCCGCCGAAGCGCTCGGCGTTGATGGCGTTCTCGAGGAGCGAGTCGAAGGTCGTCGTGATGAACAGGTCGAAGTCGGTGATCTGCGCGAGCTGGCGCAGGGCCTTCGGCGGCTCGAAGGTCGTCTCGCGCAGGATGCTGCGCATGCGGGTGTACGTGTCCTCGCGCCGGCCGCGCGTGGCGAGGAACCAGCAGACGACGTCGTTCAGCGTGAGGGGCGAGGGCAGCCGCGAGGTGTCGACGCCCAGTTTCGCCGCGAGCTTTTCCGCCATCCATTCGTACAGGAGGCGGGGGCCGTTCCCGGTTTCCACCGTGAGCAGTTCCGGGCCCACGATGGGGATGACGCGCTTCTCCTCGATGAAGTTGAGGAGGTCGTCCCAGGCGTCCTCGTCGAGGCGCGGGGCGGATTCGAAAGGCAGGACGCTGCTCATGCAACCCTCCGGGGCGTGGCGGGTCGGCGGAAAGCGGAAGAAGCGGACAAGTGGCGACCTCCCTGGTCACGGCCGTGTCACGGCGCGTCACAGATTAGGGCAATAGCCGCCCGTTGGATAGCCGGACTATGATCCCGGCAGCCGCCGGATTCCCCCGGTGGAACGGAAGCCCCCATGAACGACCCGATATCCGCCCCCGATCCCGCCGCCGACGAGGCCGGGAAGGCGGTTTCGGGCGTCCAGGCGCACCTCGATCGCGGCGATCCGCTCCTCGCGTACGACCTGGCCCAGGGGGCGCTCGCCCGCTTTCCCGGTCACGTGCGCCTTCGGCAGCTGCAGGGGCTCGCCCTCGCCCGCGCCGGCGACGTCGCGCGCGCCCACGGGGTTTTCTCGGCGCTGGAAGGTGAAGGGCACGGGGACGCCGAGACGCTCGGCATGCTGGCGCGCACCGCCAAGGATCTCGGCCTGCGCGAGCCGGCCGGCGCCGCGCGCATCGCCCACTTCACGCGGGCCTTCGGCCTTTACGAACGCGCCTACGAGAACGCCCGGCGAACGGGGGCCGACGACGGCGCCATCTACGCGGGCGTGAATGCCGCCACCATGGCCGTGCTGCTCGGCAGGGCCGATCGAGCCCGGCACATCGCGACGCAGGTCCACGGCATCGCCGAAAAATCCGATCCGGGCGAGGGCGCGGCGGCCTACTGGCGCGCGGCGACGCTCGGCGAGACGGCGCTGGTGCTGGGCGAACGCGAATCCGCCCGCGCCCACTACGAGTCGGCCGCGCGGCTGGCCGGCGGCCGCTACGGCGACCTGGGCAGCACGCGGCGGCAGGCCCGTTTCCTCGCCGAGCATCTCGGCCTGGATGCGGACGAGGTCACGGTCGCGCTTTCGCCACCGCCGGTGATCGTGTTTTCCGGGCACATGATCGACCGGCCCGACCGGCCGCGGGCGCGGTTTCCCGCATCGCTGGAGAGCGCCGTGCGCGACGCGCTGCGCGAACGCATCGCCGCCATCGGCCCGGCCGCGGCCTACGGATCGGCGGCCTGCGGCGCGGATCTCCTGTGCCTGGAACTCGTGCGCGAGCACGGCGGCGAGACTCACATCGTGCTGCCCTTTCCCGCGGCCGATTTCCGCCGGGAAAGCGTCGGGTTCGCCGGCGGCTCGTGGGGCGCGCGGCTGGATGCGGCCCTCGCGGCGGCCTCGAGCGTCACCGTCGCCAGCGATCACTACGCGAGCGGCAGCTCGGCCACTTACGAGTACGCGAACCTCCTGCTCACCGGCATGGGACGGCTTCGTGCGCTCTCGCTCGGCTCGCGTCTCGAAGCGCTGGCGGTGCTCGATCCGGGCGCGGCCGGCGCGGCGGGCGGGGCCGGGTCCGCCGCGAGCCTCTGGTCGGGGCTCGGCCTCGTGCGGCACGAGGTCGATCTCGCGCGGCTTCGCGGGGAGGCGCCTTCGGTGGCACCGGAGGTTCACCCGTCCCCGCCGCCCGCCCCCGCGCTGCGCCACGAGTTGCGCAGCCTCCTCTTCGCCGACGCCGTGGGCTACAGCCGGCTCACCGAGGACCAGATCCCGCGCTACGTGGAGAAGTTCCTGGGTGCCGTGGCGAAGCTCAACCGCCAGACGAAGCACCGATTCGAGCACGTGGAGACGGCGGGCGACGGGCTCTACCTCGTCTTCCGCAACGCCCCGGATGCCGCGCGTTACGCGCTGGAGCTGAACGAGCTCGCCAGCGCGCGCGACTGGGCGTCCCTGGGCCTGCCGGAGGAATTCGACCTGCGCATCGCCCTGCACGCGGGGCCGGTGTACTGCGGCCGCGATCCCGTCACCGAGGGCGCGCTCTTCACCGGCCCGCACACGAGCCGCGCGGCGCGCATCGAGCCGATCACGCCGCCGGGGCAGGTGTACGCGAGCGCGGCCTTCGCCGCCGTCGCCGCGGCGAGCGGGGCCGACGACCTCAACCTGCGCTACGTGGGGCGCCTGCCGCTCGCGAAGGGCGCCGGGCAGATGGCGCTGTACCACGTCGCCCGCGTGTAGCGGGGCGCCGGGTGCGCCGCCCGCTCGCTACGGCACCAGCGCCAGGAAGAGAAACGCCGCGAAGATCACCAGGTGCACGGCGCCTTGCATGAGGTGCGTGCGGCCGGTGGCGAGCGTGACGGTGCTCACGAGGAAGGTGAGGACGAGCATCGCGATCCCCAGCGCGTCGAGGCCCAGCACCAGGGGGATCTGCAGGACCACGGCCGCGATGGCGACGACGGGGATGGTGAGCCCGATGCTCGCGAGGGCCGAGCCGATGGCGAGGTTCATGCTGGTCTGCAGGCGGTTGGCGCGGGCGGCGCGCACGGCGGCCCAGGTTTCCGGCAGCAGCACGATGAGGGCGATGGCGATGCCGATCACCGCCTTGGGCGCGCCTGCCGCCGCGACGCCCCGCTCGATGGAAGGCGAGAGCACCTTCGCGAGCCCCACCACGGCGACCAGGGCCACCATCAGCAGCCCGAAGCTGGCCCAGGCCTCGCTTGTCGTGGGCGGCTCGGCGTGGACGTTCGGGTCGTGGGGATCCTCGTCCGGGAGGAAGTAGTCGCGGTGCCGCACCGTCTGCACGAAGACGAAGATCGCCCACAGCGCCAGCGAGGCGACCGCCGCGAAGATGAGCTGCGAATCGCTGTACGTGCCGCCCGGCGTCGTGATGGTGAAGGCCGGCAGCACCAGGGTGAGCGCGGCCATCGGCATGAGCGCGGCGAGGCCGGAGTTGGCCCCCTCGACGCGAAAGCTCTGCTCGCGGTGGTGCCAGCCGCCGACGAGCAGGCAGACGCCCACCACGCCGTTGCAGATGATCATGAGCGCGGCGTAGATGGTGTCGCGCGGCACGGCCGCCTGCTCTGCACCGCCGGCGATGACCATGGACAGGATGAGGGAGGCTTCGATCACCGTCACCGCGAGCGCGAGGACCAGGGTGCCGAAGGGCTCGCCGACCCGGTGCGCGACGACTTCCGCGTGGTGGACCGCCGCGAAGACCGATCCCACCAGGGCGAAAGCCGCGAGCCATGCGATGAGCGGGCTTGTCCCCAGCGCGATGGCCGCGCCGAGGATCGAGACGCCCGCGAGGGGCACGAGCCAGGTCCAGGGAGTCATGGGCCGATTCTAGCCCGGCGCTTCCGCTCCCTGCGGAATCGTTTCGGCTACAGCTTCGCGATGTCGGGTGCTTTCGCCCCGAACCACGCGCGCTCGTAGGCCTTGCGCGTCGCGGCCTCGGCCTTCGCGTCGCCCTTGCGGCGATAGGTCTCGGCGAGGCCCGCGAGCGTCCAGCCGTTGCCGCGCACGCGCGCGAGGGACTCGCGGAAGGCCTTCTCCGCGTCGTCGAGGCGTCCCTGGCGCAGTCGCACCGCGCCCAGCGACTGGCGCACCGGGTAATGCCAGTAGGGCGGTTCCATGTAGGCGAGCGTGTCCTCGATGAAGATCGCCTCCTCGTAGGCCTTCGCGGCGCCGTCGAGATCGCCCATCGCGTCGGCCAGTCGCCCCACCGACACCAGCCGCGCCGTCTGCACGATCTCCTTCGCCGGGATGCCCCATTCGCCGAACGGCTTGAAGTCGGCGTCCTTCTCCAGGCGCTCCAGGGCCGCGATCTCCCGCTTCGCGCCCGGCTCGTCCTTCCTCGTCGCGTACGCCACCGCGCGGGCGTAGTGATAGTTCGCCGTGACGAGCACGAGGCCCGGGGCGGGCGCGGGCAGCCTGAGCGTCGCCTCCGGGTCCGCGAACTGCGCGTGCGTCGTGTACGGCGCGGCCTTCACGGGCTGCATGATCGCGAACTGCTTCACGACCTCGACGGGCATCGACGCATCCAGCTTCGTCGCCGCGTCGAGCGCCGTCGGGCCGTCGCCGCCCATCTGCGCGGAGACCATCACGAAGTGGATGTTGTGCGGGTAGTAGGCGGACTTGTAGAGCGGGTCGGAGGGCGAGCCCGCGAAGTAGCGCTCGTCGACCGCCATGGCCTTCTTGTTGGCCTCCAGCGATTCGCGATACAGGCCCAGCCGGTAGTAGATGTGCGCGGGCATGTGCACGATGTGGCCGGCCGAGGGCATCGTCGCCGCGAGTCGCCGCGCGGGTGCGAGCGCCTTTTCGGGCCTTGCCGACGCCTCCATCGCATGGATGTAGAGGTGGATGGCCGCGGGGTGCGCGGGTGCGATGGCGAGGGCCTTCTCGAGGGCGGCCACGATGTCGGCCCCGCGCCCCTTCGGTTTCGCGCCGGCCGCCTCCCAGTAGTCCCAGGGTTGCGTGTCCATCATCGCTTCGGCGTACAGCGACAGGATCGTGGGGTCGTCCTTCCAGCGCCGGGCGACCTGTCCCATGGCGTCGGCGAACGCCGCGTCGAGGGCGGCGCGCTCGGCCTTCGGGTCGGCCGAGTAGCGTTTCGCCAGCGCCTCGATGAGCGCGCGGTCGCGGGGCGGGGCGTTCCCGGCGAGCGAGACGGCCCTGGCGAGCGCCGCGAGGGCCGGCGCCTGCGCTTCCGGCATCATCGGCGCGTTGATGTTGGGGCCCAGGATGAAGGCCTCGCCCCAGAAGCACATCGCGCAGGCGGGATCGCGCGCCTGCGCCGCCCGGAAGGCGCGCTGGGCCTCGGCGTGGTTGAAGGCGAAGGCGAAGCGCAGCCCCTGGTTGAAGTAGCGTTGCGCGTCGGGAACACGCGTGCCGATCTTCATCGCGAGAGACCCGAGGCCCTCGTAGAGCGGCGGCTCGCCGTCGGCGGCCTTCATGGGCGCGGGCTGGAAGGGCGCGGTCTCGGTCTTCGCGAGGATGAGCGCCTTCAGAAGCGGCGGCTGCCCGCCGGATGCGGGCGCGCACAGGCGTCCCCCGGGTGCGAGGAGGGGGTCGGGATATCCCGTCGACTCGTTGGCGTCCGAGGTACTGGCGGGAAAGGCCGTCGCGGCGAGGCCGCAGGCGGCGAGCGTGGCGACGAGGGGACGAATGGTCGGGCGGCGGCTTCCTTTCATGGGGAGAACTCCTTTCGGGAGTGGGCCCGGCCCGGCGGGCCGGGTACGCGATGGTACTTCCCGCCGGGTGCCGCGGCGAGCCCCCGCGTCCGGATGCGACAATGACGATCCTCCTTGCCCGATCGCCCGCCTTGCCCCTCCTCCAGCTCGACCAGCTCTGCCTCGCCTACGGGCACCATCCCCTGCTCGACCACGCGAGCCTCGTGCTCGAGCCCGGCGAGCGCGTGGGCCTCATCGGCCGCAACGGCACGGGCAAGTCGAGCCTGCTCAAGATCGTCGAGGGGCTCGCGAAGCCCGACGACGGGATCGTGCGGCTCTCGACCGGCGCGCGGCTCGCGTCCGTCGCGCAGGAGCCGTCGTTCCCCGAAGGCAAGACCGTCTTCGAGGCGGTGGCCGAGGGGGTCGGCGCCGCGGCGCGCCTGCTCGTCGAATACCACGCGGCCGCGCACGCCCTCGAGGTGCACGCGGACGACGAGGCGCTCGCGACGTTGCAGAAGCACCAGGAGGCGCTCGAGGCCGCCGGCGGCTGGACGCTCGCGCATCGCGTGGACGCCGCCATCGACCGGCTGGGCCTGCCGCCCGATGTCCCCGTCGCCTCGCTCTCCGGCGGCATGAAGAAGCGCGTCGCCCTCGCGCGCGCCCTCGTGCAGGACCCGGACCTGCTCCTGCTCGACGAGCCGACCAACCACCTGGACATCGCGGGCATCGAATGGCTCGAATCGCTGCTCCTCGCCTTCGGGGGCGCCGCGCTTTTCGTCACGCACGACCGGCGCTTCCTCGACCGCGTGGCCACGCGCATCGTGGAGCTCGATCGCGGCCGCCTGGGCGACTACCCCGGCAACTTCGCGGCCTACGAGGCGCAGAAGGCCGAGCAGCTCGCCGTCGAGGCCGTGGTGAACCGCAAGGCCGACAAGGTGCTCGCGCAGGAGGAGGCGTGGATCCGCAAGGGCGTGGAGGCGCGGCGCACCCGCAACGAGGGCCGCGTGCGGCGCCTCGAGCAGCTTCGCCTCGAACGGGCGGCGCGGCGGAACCGGGCGGGCAACGTGGACCTCACGCTCGCCTCGGGCGAGCGCTCGGGCAAGCTGGTCGCGGAACTCGAGCACGTCGAGAAGCGCTACGGGGACAAGCGCGTGGTCGCGGACTTCACGGCGCGCCTGATGCGCGGCGACAAGGTCGGCCTCGTGGGACCCAACGGCTGCGGCAAGTCGACGCTCCTCAAGCTGATCCTGGGCGAGATCGAGCCGGATTCGGGGACGGTGAAGCGGGGCACCAAGCTCGCCGTCGCGTACTTCGACCAGTTCCGCGCCGTACTCGACGAGGAGGCGACGCTCGCGGACACGATTTCCCCCGGCAGCGATTTCGTGGAGGTGGGCGGGGGCCGCAAGCACATCATCAGCTACCTGGGCGAATTCCTCTTCCCGCCGGAGCGCGCCAACGCGCCCGTGAAGGCGCTCTCGGGAGGCGAGCGAAGCCGCCTGCTCCTCGCACGCCTCTTCAGCCGCCCGGCCAACGTGCTGGTGCTCGACGAGCCCACCAACGACCTCGACATCGAGACGCTGGAGCTGCTGGAGGCGCTGCTGCAGGACTACGAAGGCACGCTCTTCCTGGTGAGCCACGACCGGGCCTTCCTCGACAACGTCGTCACCCAGACGTACGCGTTCGAGGGCGAAGGCCGCTGGAAGGAATACGCGGGCGGCTGGTCCGACTGCGAGCGCGCGCGGCGCACCACCGCGGCGCTGGAGAAGGCCGCGGCGAACGAGGCCGCCAGGGTCGCTTCCCCCGGGGACAAGGGACCGGTCCCGAAGGACGTTTCCCCGTCCTCGCCGGGCGCGAAGGACGGTTCCGCACCCCGCAAGCGCGTGAAGCTTTCGTTCAACGAGGTTCGCGAGCTGGACGCGCTGCCGGCGCAGCTCGAAGCGCTGGAGCAGGAGCAGGCGGCGCTCGCCGCGAAGCTCGCGGACCCGGCCACCTATGCCTCCGGCACCGCCGATCCGCGCAAGCTGACCGAACGCCACGACGCCATCGACGCGGAACTCACGCGGCTTCTGGCGCGCTGGGAGGAACTCGAGGCGAAAAAAACGGCAGCCGGTTAGGGCTGCCGTTTTTCCGGGGACTGTCCCTCGGGACTGTCCCCCGCTTCCGGTTCGATCACTCGACCTGCTGGATCCCCATGATGAGCCACGAGGCCTTCGGGTCGTTCGCCTTCTTGCGCACGTGCCACAGCTCGTCGTACGGCACCGGGTTCGCGTTCGCTTCCTCGCGCATGAGGCCCGTGAAGCGCACGCTGGCGATCTCCCAGCCGTCCTCGACCACGGCGTCGTAAAGGCTCGCGTTCACGGAGACCACTTCGGTCTTCTGCGGCTCGTTGCGTTCCTTCACCTGCATCGCGATCTCGGCGTAGAGCTCGGGGGTGGTGAAGTCGCGGATGTCGTCGAGGTCGCCGGCGTCGTTGGCGGCCTGCAGGCGGATGAAGGACGTCTTGGCCACGCGCAGGAACGGCTCCTTCTCGAAACCCGGGATGCCGGCGGCCTGCGGGGCGGGCGCGGCTTCCACGTCGGCCTTGGCGACGCTGCCGGTGAGGGCGCTGCCGATCTCGAAGCGCGGGCGGCCCGAGGCGGCCGGCGCGGGGGAGGCGGACGGTTCGTCCTGCGCGGCGCGCTCGAAGGCCATGGGCTGGCCCTGGGGCGTCGCGGCTTGCGGCGCCGGCTTGCCGCGCGAGGCGAAGAATCGCAGCGCGAACATGACGGCCGCGGCGATGGCGAGGCCGATGAGCAGCGTGGTCATGATCGCGCCGAACGCGCCGCCGCCGAAGAGGCTCATGAGGGCGGCGCCGATGGCGAGGCCGGCCAGCATGCCGCCCCAGCGCTGCATGAACGAGGGCTTGGCGGCCGCACCCGCGGCGCCTGCGGCAGGCGAGGCGGGCTTGGCCGCGGCGGCGCCCTGCGCGGGAGCGGCGGGCGACGTGGGCGCCGCGGCCGGCGCCGCTTCCTTCTGCGTGGGGGCCGGGCGCTGCTTGCCGAGGTTGCTGCCGCCGCCGAAGCGCCTGGCGGCATCCGCGTCGAAAGCGGCGAGTCCGAGGGCGACGAGGGCGATCAGGAGGGCGTTCTTCATATTGCGGTATCCGATGGAAGAGGCGGCCTCGAAACGGGCCATGGACGGGCAACATAACACCGTTTCGGCGCAATTCAAGTTGCAGCGCGCAATGTCCCCGGAAGTCGCCGGGAATCGCCGGTCAGCGCAGCTTCACGCCCAGGGATTTCTCGATGACCGAGACCATCTCGGGGCTGTCCCAGGCCTTGGCGCCGTAGACGCGCTTCACCACCCGCCCCTTCGCGTCGACGAGCACCGTGAGCGGGATGCGTTCGGCGCCCAGCATCGTCTCCCACAGGAGGTTCTTGTCGATGTAGTTGTCGAACGAGACCGCCGTGCGCACGAGGTAGTCGGTGGCCTTCCCGGGGTAGTCGTCGGTGGAGATGCCGATGATGTGGAACTGCTTGCCGTTGTGGCGGCGGGCGATGCGGTCGAGCGAGCCCATCTCCGCACGGCACGGCGCGCACCAGCTCGCCCAGACGTTGATGATGAGCGGCTTGCCCTTGAAGTCGGAGAGCTTGCGGTAGTCGTGGAACAGCCCGTAGAGCGGCTGGTCCGGGATGGCCTCGCCCTCGGGCACCAGGCGGGCGGGCGGGGCGGCGAGGGTGGGCGCGCAAAGCGCGAGCAGCAGGCCGGCAAGGGCGGGGCGGAGTTTCACGGCGCCAGTCTAGCAATGCCGGGCGCTCGCGTGCCTGCATTGCAACTGAAAGCCTCGTTGTGATGCGGTTCACTGACGGCCACGGGCAGCGTGGGTATGACAGTATTCGTTACCTCGACGGTCCCGACACCCCCATGTCCAGCGAGCTCGACCTCGTCGCATCCGCCTCGACCCGGCCGGCGCCCGGCGCCCGCGTCAACCTGCTGACCTCCTGGCCCGCTCCGCCCGCGTCCCCGTGGGCGGAGGGCGAACTCGGCAACGAACCCGAACGCGCGCGCCTCGACATCGGGGTCGGTCACCGCGTGGCCGGCGTGGCCATCCTGTTCGGGCCCTCGGACGGCCTGCTCTTTCGCGCCGATCGCCCGGGCTCGCGGGAACGCTGGCTGCAGGCGCACCAGGTCCTCCGGCTGACGCTCACGCGCCCGCTGGCCCTCGCGGTTCCGCCGTCGGACGCCGCCGAAATGCGGCGCCGCTACCGGCTCGAACTGGCGGACGGCCGGGTTCGCGAAGGCGAAAGCGCCGGGGCGGTGAGGACCGACGAGGGCATCTTCCTCTTCCCGCCGGCCGGCGATACCTCGGTGGCGAGGATCTTCGTCCCCGCCGCGCGCATCCGGTCCTTCGAGTGGATCGGCCGCGTCCGCGGACACCTGCTTCTCGCCCTGTCCGAGGTCGCCAAGGCGGCCGCTCCCGAACATCGCATTCCCGAATCCGCCGAAGAACTCCGGGAAGCGCTCAGGCGTTTCGCCAGCACCCCCATCGTGCGGCTGGGCGAGGCCCTCATCGAGTTCAAGGTGATCGACGGGAAGCAGCTCGCGCAGGCGCTCGAGCGGCAGAAGTCCGCCAGGGACAAGCCGCTCGGCATGATCCTGGTCGAAATGGGCGCCCTCAACCCCGACCAGCTCAAGGGCGTCATCGCCCAGAAGCTCGGCATCCCGCAGGTGGACCCCCGTCGCTTCGTGGCCGACCCCGAGGCCCAGCGGCTCGTGCCCCGGCAGCAGTGCCATCGGCACAAGCTCATCCCGCTTTGCTTCAACGACGAGGGCGACATCGTCGTCGCGATGGACAACCCGATGAGCGCCGAATGCCTCGCGGCCGTCCGCTTCGCCTCGGGACGCCGGCCCGTGCCCGTGCTCGCGCAATGGAGCGACATCCGGGTGGCGCTCGGTTCGCGGGACGTCTGGGCCTCGAATGCCCAGCTCGGCCCCCCGGCCGAGGGCGCCCCGGTGCCGGCCGAGTTCATCGCCAAGCCGGCCACCGAAGCCGCGGGCGTCGACGCGATCGAGTTCGACCTGGGCGGCATCGCCGAACTCTCGAACCGCCTCGCGCGCGAGACGCCGGTCGAGGACGACGCCGCCGCGGATTCGGTGCGCGAAAGCGATTCGACCCTCGTGCGCCTGGTGAACAAGATCATCCTGGACGCCTACGAAAGCGGTGCCTCGGACATCCACGTGGAGCCCGGGCCCGACCGGAGCCCGACGCGCATCCGCATGCGTCGCGACGGCGTGCTGGGCGACTACGCCGAGCTGCCGGCCAAGTTCCGCGCGGCGCTCGTCTCGCGCCTGAAGATCATGGCGAACCTCGACATCGCGGAGCGCAGGAAGCCCCAGGACGGCAAGATCGATTTCTCGCGCTTCGGGCCCGCGAAGCTCGAGCTGCGCGTGGCGACCATCCCCACGGTGAACGGACTCGAGTGCGTGATCCTTCGCCTGCTCGCGGCGGCCGAGCCGCTGCCGGCGGAAAAGCTCGGGCTCGATCCCCGGGTCCTCGCGCAGATCCGCTACCTCGCCGAGCGCCCCCACGGGCTGCTCCTGGTGGCCGGGCCCACGGGATCGGGCAAGACGACGACCCTGCATTCGATCATCGCGATGATCAACACGCCGGAGCGCAAGATCTGGACGGCGGAGGATCCGGTCGAGATCACGCAGGAGGGCCTGTCGCAGGTGCACGTGAACCCGAAGATCGGGGCGAGCTTCGCCGCGGTGCTGCGATCGTTCCTGCGCGCCGACCCGGACGTGATCATGATCGGCGAGATGCGCGACCGGGAAACGGCCGAGACCGCCGTGGAGGCCTCGTTGACGGGGCACCTCGTCCTGTCGACGCTGCACACGAACAGCGCGCCCGAGACCGTGACGCGCCTGCTCGACCTGGGCGTCGATCCGTTCAGCTTCGGGGATTCGCTCCTGGGCGTGCTCGCGCAGCGCCTGGTGCGGCGGGTCTGCGCCGAATGCGCCACGCCCGTCGCCCTCACGAGCGAAGGCGCCGAAAGGCTCGCGATGGAATACGCCGATGGAACCCCCGTCGATCCGGGCGCGGTGCTCGCCGGATGGCGTGATCGGCACTCGCGCGAGGGCGGTCGCCTCGCGACCTTCCGCGGCTCGGGTTGCGACGCCTGCAGCGGGTCGGGTTACCGGGGGCGCGTCGGCGTCCACGAATTCATGCCGGTCACGCCCGCGCTGCGCAAGCTGGTCCATGGCCGTTCGGAATCGGAGGCGATCCGGGAACGGGCGATCGCCGAGGGCATGCGCACGCTACGGCAGGACGCGATCGACAAGGTGCTCATGGGCCTCACGACCCTCGAGCAGGCGCGCGCGATGGCCTCCTGAGGCCGGTCTACCGGCGCAGGGAGGCGTCCTCGACGAGGACGTCGAACGCGTAGCCGGCGCCCATCTTCACGTCGGTGCGCACGGTGCCACGGGCGGTGACGATCTCGCCCATGCTGGCCGGCTCCTTCGTGGTGACGATGAGGTCGTGCGTGTTGTCGGCCGCCTTGCCCGTGCCGTCCTGGATGTGCAGCCAGTTCTTGTTCATGATCCCGGAGGTCACCTTCACCACCTTGCCGCGGACGGTGACGGTCTTGTCCTTGAGGGCGCCCTTGCCGCCCACGACCTCGGCCACGGTCTTCGCGTCCGCGCCGGTGGCCTTGGCCACCTTTTCCACGCCCGCGGCGGGCTGGGCCGCGCCGTGCGGGTTGCTCTCGGCCTTGGCCTGCTTGCCGGCCGTGCCGCCGAGCTGCCCGAACCAGATCTTGTCGAACTTGCGGTTGAGGGTCTTGCTCTCGAAGTTGGGCATCATCGAGGCGTTCTCGACGGTGATCTTCTCGCCCTTCCTGATGCCGGCGCGCGTGACGGCGACCCATTTCTCCCCCTCGGCGGTCTTCAGGCGCACGTAGGTATAGGCGTCGACGTCGATCACCTCGAGCGCTTCGCCCTGCAGCTTCGTGAACTGGGGCGGCGCGGAGGATTGGGAGAAGGCGGCCGTGGCGGCGAGGGCGACGACGGCGGCGAAAAGGCGCAGTTTCATGGCGGCGAATCCGGGTCGGAAAGCGGCCATGATGGCCCAGAACGGCCGGGCGCGGTTGAGGGGCGTCAACCGCGCCTTTCGTGTCGCCGCGGGCCGACGGCTACTTCGCCGCGAGCTTCTCCCGCGTGAAGACGTAGCTCGAGGTGGCCAGGGGCTTGTGGCACGCGAGGCACTCGGCGTGGTTGGCCGCGGCGCGGGGTTTCCTCTCGCCATCGAGGAGCGCGTAGTGCCAGTCGCCGTTGCGCACGATCTCGGGAATCGCCGCGCCCCACCCGGCGCCGCGGGCCATGATCGCGTAGGCGAGGGCCTTGCCCGGCACGAGTTCGCCGCGCTCGCCGCGCTTGAGCGCGCCCTTCGCGTCGCGCTCGGCCTCGTGCGTGACGGACATCACCACGGACCCGTCGGGCAGTTCCCGGCCCGCCCGGGCGGCATCGCGCGCGGCGGCGTTCGCGAGGAACACCGTCACTCGGCCCTGCTCCGGAGCCTCCTGGGCGTGGTAGCGGGCGAACGCGTCGGGATAGCCCGCGGGAAAGGTCGCCTTCGTCGCGAAGGCGGCGAGCTTCGCGGAACGCACCCCGGGCGCCGCGCCGGGCAGCGAACCGTAGTACGCGGTGATGCCGGCGACCTGCGAGGCGTCGAGCGCCTTCGCGATGGGGGCCATCACGTCGCTCTTGCGGTTGCCCGAGCGGAAGGCCTCGATCTGGGCGGCGAGGTAGGCCGGGGGCTGCGCCGCGAGATTCGGGATGTGCGCGGCGACGCTGGCGCCATCCTCGCCATGGCACCCGGCGCAGGTGGCGAGCACGGGTGGCTTGCGGGAAACGCCGGCGGGCTCGAGCGCCGATACGGAGGAGCCGGCGAGGAGGGCCGGCAGGACGAGGGCGGGCAGGCGAAGGCGCATGGGACGCTCCGGGGCGAATGGGCGATACCTTGGACCACGCGATTGTCTTGCGGAAGCGGACACGGGCGCCATCCCGGTGCGTTTGCCGCCCCCCGGGGCTTGGCGTAAAATCGGGGCCAGCGCCGATTTGACCGTTCAGCTTGCGGGCGCTCTACAAATGCCGCTAAAGCGACTGGCCCCGAACCCGTCGCCCGAGCCGACGGGTTTTTCGTTTTCAGGACAATCGATCATGGACCACGCCCTTTCCTCCCGCCCCGCCCGCCTGCAGGCGCTCCACGACGCGCTCGCCGCGCGCATCCTCGTCCTGGACGGGGCCATGGGAACCATGGTGCAGCGCTACCGGCTCGCCGAGGAGGCCTACCGGGGCGATCGCTTCAAGGACCACCCGAAGGACCTGCGCGGCAACAACGACCTGCTCACGCTCACGCGCCCGCAGGTGATCCGCGAGATCCACGCGCAGTACCTCGAGGCCGGCGCGGACATCCTCGAGACCAACACCTTCAATTCGACCACCATCTCGCAGGCGGACTACGCGCTCGAAACCATCGCCTACGAGCTGAACCGGGAGGGCGCGCGCCTCGCCCGGTCCGTGGCCGACGAATTCACGGCGAAGGACTCGAAGCGCCCCCGGTTCGTCGCGGGCGTGCTCGGCCCGATGAACCGCACGTTGTCTCTGTCGCCGGACGTGAACGATCCCGGCTTCCGCGCGGTGACCTTCGACCAGGTGAAGACCGCCTACCTGGAGGCCGTGAAGGGCCTCGTCGAGGGCGGCGCCGACATCCTGATGGTCGAGACGATCTTCGACACGCTGAACGCCAAGGCGGCGCTCTTCGCGATCGACGAGTATTTCGAGAACTCCGGCACGCGCCTGCCCATCATGATCTCCGGCACCATCACGGACGCCTCGGGCCGCACGCTCTCGGGCCAGACGCCGGAGGCCTTCTGGAACTCCGTGCGCCACGCGAAGCCGCTCTCGGTGGGCTTCAACTGCGCCCTGGGCGCCGCGCAGCTGCGCCCGCACGTGGAGGAGCTCGCGCGCATCGCGGACTGCCTGGTCTCCGCGCACCCGAACGCGGGCCTGCCGAACGCGATGGCCGAATACGACGAGCTGCCCGAGGAGACGGCGGCCTTCATCCGCGACTGGGCCGATTCGGGCTGGCTCAACATCACCGGCGGCTGCTGCGGCACGACGCCCGCGCACATCGCCGCCATCGCGAAGATCGTGGCGCCGTGCAAGCCGCGCGTCGCGCCGAAGATCGAACCCAAGCTGCGCCTCTCGGGCCTGGAGCCCTGCAACATCGGCGAGGATTCGCTCTTCGTGAACGTGGGCGAGCGCACCAACGTCACCGGCTCGAAGATGTTCGCGCGCCTCATCCTCTCGGGCGACTACACCGAGGCCCTCGCCGTCGCGCGCCAGCAGGTGGAGAACGGCGCGCAGGTGATCGACATCAACATGGACGAGGCGATGCTCGATTCGCAGGCGGCCATGACGAAGTTCCTGAACCTCATCGCCGCCGAGCCGGACATCTCCCGCGTGCCGATCATGCTCGACAGCTCCAAGTGGAGCGTGATCGAGGCGGGCCTGAAGTGCGTGCAGGGCAAGAGCGTCGTGAACTCCATCTCGATGAAGGAAGGCGAGGAGGAATTCGTGAAGCACGCGAACCTCGCCCGCCGCTACGGCGCGGCCGTGGTGGTGATGGCCTTCGACGAGAAGGGCCAGGCCGACACGCTCGAGCGCAAGAAATCCATCTGCAAGCGTTCCTACGACATCCTGGTCGATCGCGTCGGCTTCCCGCCCGAGGACATCATCTTCGACCCGAACATCTTCGCGATCGCCACGGGCATCGAGGAGCACAACCGCTACGGGCTCGACTACCTCGAGGCCCTGGCCTGGATCCACCGCCACCTCCCGCACGCGAAGACCTCCGGCGGGGTGTCGAACCTCTCGTTCTCCTTCCGCGGCAACGAGCCGGTGCGCGAGGCGATGCACACCTCGTTCCTGTACCACGGCGCCAAGGCCGGCATGACGATGGGCATCGTGAACGCGGGCCAGCTGGGCGTGTACGCGGACATCCCGAAGGAGCTGCTCGAGCGCGTCGAGGACGTGATCTTCGACCGCCGCCCGGATTCGACCGAGCGCCTGGTCACCTTCGCCGAAAGCTTCAAGGGCCAGAAGAAGGACGCCGTCGAGGATCTCGCGTGGCGCAGCGCCCCCGTGGGCGAGCGCCTCACGCACGCCCTCGTGAAGGGCATCACCCAGTGGATCGTCGAGGACACGGAGGAGGCACGGAAGCAGTTCGCCCGACCCATCCAGGTGATCGAGGGCCCGCTCATGGACGGCATGAACGTCGTGGGCGACCTCTTCGGCGCCGGCAAGATGTTCCTGCCGCAGGTGGTGAAGAGCGCGCGCGTGATGAAGCAGGCCGTGGCCCACCTCATCCCGTACATCGAGGAGGAGAAGCGGCTCCTGGGCACCGTCGACGCGAAGGCCAAGGGCAAGGTCGTCATGGCCACCGTCAAGGGCGACGTGCACGACATCGGCAAGAACATCGTGGGCGTGGTGCTCCAGTGCAACAACTTCGACGTCGTGGACCTGGGCGTGATGGTTCCGGCGCAGAAGATCCTCGATACCGCCATCGAAGAGAAGGCGCGGACATGATCGGGCTCTCCGGCCTCATCACGCCCTCGCTCGAGGAGATGGCGCACGTCGCCAAGGAGATGGAGCGCCTCGGGTTCAAGATCCCGCTGCTCATCGGCGGGGCCACCACCTCGCGCACGCACACGGCCGTCAAGATCGAGCCCGGCTACTCGGGCCCCGTGGTGTGGGTTCCGGACGCCTCCCGCGCCGTGGGTGTCGCCACGCACCTGTCGAGCGAGGAAAGCCGCGACACCTTCGTGGCCGACACGCGCGCCGACTACGTGAAGGTGCGCGACGCCCACGCGAAGAAGACGGGGCAGAAGTCCGTCTCGCTGGAGTCGGCGCGCGCCAACCGCGCGAAGATCGACTGGAAGGCATACGCGCCCCCGAAGCCGAAGCAGGCGGGCCGCGTGTCCCTCAAGAACTACCCGCTCGACAAGCTGGTGCCCTTCATCGACTGGGCGCCGTTCTTCCAGACGTGGGACCTCGCGGGCAAGTACCCCGACATCCTGCAGGATGCGGTGGTGGGCGAGGCCGCGCGCAACATCTTCCAGGAAGGCCAGGCGATGCTCGATCGCATCGTGAAGGGGCGTTGGCTCACCGCGAGCGGTGTCTTCGGCCTGTACCCGGCCAATGCCGTGGGCGACGACGTCGAGATCTACACCGACGAGAAGCGCGACCACGTGCTCACGACCTGGCACTGCCTGCGCCAGCAGAACGAGAAGCCCGCCGGCAACCCGAACCTGTGCCTGGCGGACTTCGTCGCGCCGCACGATTCGGGCGTGGCGGACTGGGTGGGCGCCTTCGCCGTGATGGCGGGCGGCGGCATCGACGCGCGCGTGGCGGACTACGAGGCGAAGCAGGACGACTTCAACGCGATCCTGCTGAAGGCCATCGCGGACCGGCTGGCGGAGGCCTTCGCCGAGCACCTGCACCACCGCGTGCGCACGGAATACTGGGGCTACGCGGCCGGCGAGAAGCTTTCGAACGAAGAGCTCATCGCCGAGAAGTACGCCGGCATCCGCCCCGCGCCCGGCTACCCGGCGTGCCCCGATCACACGGAGAAAGGCGAGCTCTTCGACCTGCTCGACGCGCCGAACACCGCGGACATGACGCTCACCGAGTCCTTCGCCATGCTGCCGACGGCGGCCGTGAGCGGCTTCTACCTCTCGCACCCCGAGGCGCGCTACTTTGCCGTGGGAAAGATCGAGCGCGACCAGGTGGCGGACTACGCGCATCGCAAGGGCATGGATCTCGCCGCCTGCGAGCGCTGGCTCGCCCCCGTCCTGAACTACTGAGAATCGGGGACAGGTGTATTTTTCACCTGTCCCCAAATTCACCTGTCCCCAATTTGACGATGGGCCGAAAGCGCAGGATCAAGCCGGGCGCCGAGATGGCGCCTGCGCCGCCGCCCTCCGCCAAGGCGAGGCTGGGCGAGGCCCTGAAGGCCATCGCGATCGGCAAGGTCGCGGGGCTCACCATCGGCTGGGGGTGCGCCTCTATGCCGCCATCTTCCTGGGCGCCGCCGCCGTCTTCCTCACCCTCGCCTGGAAATCCGGGCCGCAACGCGTCATCGACGCGCGCGAGTACGCGTCCTTCACCGCCACGGCCCCGGGGCGCATCGTGGAAAGCTGGCTCGCGATCGAGTTCGACCCGGCGCGCGTCGGCGCGGCCGGCTTCTGGCGCGGCTCCGCCCGGGCGACCCCGTGCGCCGTCGTCGAATACGAGGGCGACTGGGGCTCTCCCCTGCGGCGCGCGTTCTGCGGCAAGCGCCTGCAGTTCAACGAGTCCTACCATCTGCACGACCTCGACGTGATGGCCACGGACGTCCCGTTCGACTGGCCCCGCGAGGCGAATGGCTTCGCGATACCGGAGATGCGTTTCGCGCCGGCGACGTTGCGGTGGCTCGCGCAGACGCCGCAACCCGATGCGGACCGCGATGCGCTCGCGCCCCGGACGATGCTGGGTGTCCTCGAGCGGGAATCGGACCGGCCCGACGACGTCGCCATCGAAAGCCGGGCCTCGCCGCAACGGGTCTTTCCCCTCGCGCTCGACCCGGCCAGGCCCGTCGGCGCGATGCCGAAGGGTCACGTGGACGGGCGCCGCGAGGCGGGCAGTGCCTGGATCGTCTCGCTCATGCCCCTCGTGGCCGGTACCTTGCTCTGGTTCTTCGGCATGGGGATCTTCCTGCCGGCGATGCACCCGGCGGCGCGCGTTTTCTTCACCGTGCTGCCGCTCCTCGCCCTGCCGTGGTGGGGGGATGCCCTGCCGCGAAATCTCGCGCGCATCCATCCGGATGTCGCCGAGGTGGTGGGAGACATGCTCGACGCAATCGAGCGCGTCGAGCGCATCGTCGCGAGCGAGCCGGACGAAGCGACGCTCGCGGGTGGCGAAGCGCTGCGTTTTCCCGTGGGCGGCGGCGCGTATGCCGAAACGCTGGGCCGCCTGCGCTTCGCAAAGCCCGATCGCCCGGCGAGGAACGGCGACGAGGCCCTCGCCGCGCTGGTGGCGGCCGTGAATCCCCAGGTTCGCGCGATGACCGGTCCCGAGCGCGTGGCGATATTCCAGAAGCTCTCGTCGGACAAGTCCGCGGGCCGGACCGGCGCGGGCCTCTTCTTCCTCGCCGCCGCCCGCGAGGCCGTTCTCGACGAGCGATCGCCCCCGGATGTGCGGGATGCCGCGGGAGGCTTCCTCTCCTTCTGGGTAACCCAGCCTGTCGACGAGCCCTGGCCACAGGACGCCGGCTTCCGCGAGCGCGTGCGCCAGTTCGAGATGCTGAAGGACGTGCCGGCGAGCGGCGTGCCGATCCTCTCGGCTTCCATCGCGGAGCGCGCGCTGGGCCGTGCCGCGCAGAAAGGCGTCACGCCGCGATGATGGCCGTTCGATTCCTGTTCGCCACCGCGCTGCTCGCCCTCGCTCCCTCGGCGCTGGCCGACTGGTCCCCCACGCGGCCCGTGAAGCTCGTCGTCCCCTTCGCCCCCGGCGGGCAGCCCGACGTCGTGGCCCGCTCGCTGGCCGGCCCCCTGGGCGAGGCGCTCGGCCAGCCGGTGGTGGTCGAGAACCGCCCCGGGGCCGGCGGCAACATCGCCGCCGATGCCGTCGCGAAAGCCGCACCCGACGGGCACACGCTCCTCATCGGCACCAACGGCCCGCTCGCCGTGAGCCCCGCCCTTGCGAAGAACCTGCCCTATGACGTGCCGCGCGATTTCGCTTTCGTGACGCTGGTGGGCACCGCGCCGGGCCTCATCGCCGTGCATCCGTCCCTCGGCGCCGCCACGCTGGCCAAACTGGTCGCGAAAGCGAAGGCGAAGCCGGGCGCGCTCAACTTCGCCTCCGTCGGCAAGGGCAGCATTTCGCAGCTCACGATGGAGCAGCTGAATGGCGCGGCGGGCATCCGCACCGAGCACATCCCGTACAACGGCGGCGCGCCCGCGGTGACGGCGCTCCTCGCGGGGGACGTGCAGGTCCTCGCGCTCAACCCGACGGCGCTCATCCCGCACGTGAAGGCGGGCAGGCTGAAGGTCGTGGCGCAGACGGGCGCGAAGCGCTCGCCGCTCATCCCCGACGTGCCGACGGTGGCCGAGTCGGGCTACCCCGGCTTCGACGCGTCGGTGTGGATGGTGATCGTGGTGCCGGCGAAGACGCCGCCCGAGGCCGTCCGCCGCCTGCGCACGGACCTCTCGCGCATCATCCGCGACCCGGCGCTCAAGTCGTCACTGTGGGACAAGCAGTGGATCGACCCGGTGGGCTCCTCGCCGGAGGTGGCTGGGCGCGTGGTGCGCGAGGAGACTGCGAAGTGGGCCCGCGTGGGCAAGGCGCTGGGGCTCACTCTCGAATGAACGGCGAAGGCCCGCTGGCCTTCCGGTTCGACGATCGCCTGCGCGAGGTGCCGCTCGATCCCGCAGCCTTCGCGAAGGAGACGGACAGGCTCGTGGAGGCCGTCGCGGCGAATCGCTCGCAGCCCCTCGAGCAGCTCGCCGCGCTGGGCCGCGCCGCCCCCGCCCTTCGCATCGCGGGTCGCCTGGACGAGGCGCGGCTCGCGGCCTCGGCGGCAGTCGCGCTCGCGGACCTGCTGGGCGAAGCGCGCGCGGCCTACGTGAACCAGCTTCGCCTCGCGCACGTGATGCAGTGGCAGGGGCGGCACGAGATCTCGACGCCCTTCTTCGAGCGCCTCGTCGCCCAGGCCCGCTCGATGCACGACTTCGAGGACTTCCTCGACACGGCGCTGCAGCACGCGGGCAAGGATCTCTTCGACCGACGGCAGTACGCGCAGGCGGAACGGCACTTCCGGGAAGCGCTCGAGATCCGGCAGCGCAAGGCCGATCCGGATCGGATCGATTCTTCCGCCTTTGCCTTGCAGCAGGCGATCCTGGCGGGGCGGGAGGCGGAAGGGACCCCGGACTGCTGAGGGCGCCTGCAGAGCGGCAGGATTCGCGACGGATCCGGCTTCCGCGCGAACGCGAGAAATTCGTCTCCCAGCCGCTCGCTCTCCGCGATGGCCTTCGTCCAGTACGCGTGCCGGCCGTCGAAATCCTCGCCGAAGCGCTTGAAGTCGCTCCGGTCGGGCAGCTTTCCGTGGGGCAGCCTCGCGAGGTACTCGCGCGAAGGCGAGACGAGCACCACGTTGTCCAGCCATTCGCCGCGCGCCTTGCGCCACGGCAGCGCCTTGTCGAGCCAGCCGGGCACGATGCGATCCGTGAAGTGCGGATAGAGCACGAGGCCGTCGAAGCGCGGCCAGGGCAGGTGCAGGTGGTAGTCGATGAGCCCGCCGTCCCAGTAGATGCCGGCCGGCGCGCCCGGGATGTCGGGCACCGCCTCGATCACCATCGGGATGGCGGCCGAGGCGACGAGCGCCTCGCGCAGGTTGCCGCGATCGAGCGGCACCGCGTGGGTGTGGAAGGCGTCGAATCGGATGGGCGCCGAGCCCGTCGCGGGCAGGAGGTTTCCGGCGACGCCCGCGTCGTCGAGGAAGGGAGGCCTCTCCCGCGCGTCGTGGAAGATCGTCCGCTCGAGGAAGTGGCGCAGGTGCTCCCGGCCGGCGAGGTTCGCGAAGGCCGCCGCGCCGAAGCCGAGCGTTCGCCGAACCCCGGCATCCGTGGTGAGCGGGCCGCGGCCGCGCACGGCGAGGATGTGCAGCCGGTAGCCCTCGCTCGCGAGGATGTCGTCGTCGTGCCCGTCGAACAGTTCCGCGAGCATGGCGCGCACCTGCCCTGTCACGAAGGACGGCCCCGCGCGCGGCGGGTAGCGGCCGGCGGCGTAGAGGCGGGCGAGTTCCCGGAGGCCGAGCCGGGCGTCGCGGCGAAGCGCGGCGGCGAACCGCCACGCGCCGACGGAGGCGCCCACGAGATGGCGCACGCGCGGCGCTTGCGGCAGCCAGTCGGCGAAGAGGGCGGTGTCGAGGCCGCCCAGCCCGAGCGCTTTCGGCCCGCCCGCGGCACCGGGGATGGTGGAGACGTCGGCCGGCGAAAGCCCGCGTTCGGCGATGATCGCGCAGGCCTTCGGGCCCGCGCGAATGACGAGACTGTTGCCCGCGTTCACCGGTAGATCAGCACCTCGGGCTTCGCCTCGCCCTTCGCGACGCCGCGGTACATGCCCTCGGTGGTGAAGGAGAAGACGGCGTGGCCGGTGCGGTCGAGCACGATCACGCCGCCGCGGCCGCCGAGCGATTTCACCGTGACGAGGGCGTCGTCCGCCGCCTGTTGCGGCGAGGCGCCCTTGTACTTCACGCGCGCGGCGATGTCGTAGGCCGCGACGCCGCGGATGAACATCTCGCCCGTGCCCGTGGCGGACACGGCGACGCTTTCGTTCTCCGCCCACGTGCCCGCGCCGACGATGGGCGAGTCGCCCACGCGGCCGAAGCGCTTGTTGGTGAGGCCGCCGGTGCTCGTGGCCGCGGCGAGGTTGCCGGCCTTGTCGAGCGCGACGGCGCCCACGGTGCCGAACTTCTCGTCCTCCGCCACGGCGCCAACGGCGCCGAGCTTCTCGTTTTCCGCCACCTCGGAAGTCTTCCTCGGCGCGTCGTGGTCGAGCTGGATGCGGTCGCGTTCCTTGGCCTTCTGCAACTGGTCCCAGCGCTCCTGCGTCCAGAAGTACTTCGGGTCCACGATCGCGAGTCCCTGGTCCTTCGCGAAGAGTTCCGCGCCCTTGCCCGCCATCATCACGTGCCGCGACTTGTCCATCACCGCGCGCGCGGCCTCGATGGGGTTCTTCACGACCGTCACGCCGGCCACGGCGCCCGCGCGGCGGCCGTTGCCGTCCATGATCGAGGCGTCCATCTCGTTGGTGCCCTCGTGCGTGAACACGGCGCCCTTGCCGGCGTTGAAGAGCGGCGAATCCTCCATGATCTTCACGGCGGCGACGACGGCATCGAGGCTCGTGCCGTTCGCGGCGAGCACCTTGCGCCCGGCTTCCAGCGCTTCCGTGAGCACCGTGCGGTAGGCGGCCTCGCGTTCCGGCGAGAGCGTGGTGCGCGTGATGGTCCCCGACCCGCCGTGGATGGCGATGGCGAAGGGCTTGTCCTGGGCGGCGGTGGTGAGGGCGGCTGTCATGGCGAGGAAGGCGACGAATCGCTTCATGGAAGCTCCACGGAAAGTAGCGGCGATTCTAACTCGCGGGGAAAGGCCGGCCCGTCGCGCCGTGCTAGATTGGCCCTCCCGTTTCCGGTCGCCGCCCCTTCGCCATGTCCCGCCTGTTCGAGCCCCTCACGCTTCGCGCCGTCACGATTCCCAACCGCGTCTTCGTCTCGCCCATGTGCGAGTACTCGTGCACCGACGGGCTGGCCAACGACTGGCACCTCGTGCACCTGGGCAGCCGCGCCGTCGGCGGCTGCGGTCTCGTGCTCACGGAAGCCGCGTCCGTCTCGCCGGAAGGGCGCATCACGCCCTGGGACGCGGGAATCTGGAACCACGCGCAGGTGGAGGCGTGGAAGCCCATCGTGAAATTCATCAAGGCGCAGGGTTCGGTGCCGGGCATCCAGATCGCCCATGCGGGCCGCAAGGCGTCCTGCGCGCAACCCTGGTCCGGGGGCGGGCCTCTCGCTCGCGATGCCGGCGGGTGGAAGACGCTCGGCCCGAGCGAAGTGCCCTTCGGCCGGTACCCGGCGCCGCGCGCGATGAGCGCCACGGACATCGAGGCGTGCGTCGCGGATTTCCGCCTTGCCGCGGACCGCTCGCTGCAGGCGGGCTTCGAGGTGGCGGAAGTTCACGCCGCCCACGGCTACCTGCTGCATGAGTTCCTCTCGCCGATCTCCAACGTGCGTTCGGACGATTTCGGCGGCTCGCTCTCGAACCGCATGCGCTTCCCGTTGATGGCGTGCCAGGCCGTGCGCGACGCGTGGCCGAAGGAGAAGCCCGTTTTCGTGCGCATCTCGGCCTCGGATTGGAAGGACGGCGGCTGGGACCTCGAGCAATCCGTCGCGTTCTGCCGGGAATTGAAGGCCATGGGCATCGACCTCGTCGACGTCTCGAGCGGCGGCAACGCGCACGACCAGAAGATCGTCCTGGGGCCGGGCTATCAGGTGCCCTTCTCCGCCGCCATCCGTCGCGATGCGGGCATCCCGACCGCCGCCGTGGGCCTCATCACCGAGGCCGTGCAGGCCGAGCACGTCGTCTCCACCGGCCAGGCGGATGCCGTGTGCCTCGCCCGCGCCCTCCTTCGCGACCCCTACTGGGCCCGCCACGCCGCGAAGACGCTCGGCGTCGACCTGAAGTGGCCCGACCAATACCTTCGCGCCGACGTCGGCCCCTTCGGCCGCTAGCCAACTGGGGACAGGTGAATTCGGGGACAGGTTGAATTTCACCTGTCCCCGAATTCCCGGAGACCCCATGATCGACCTGTACTACTGGACCACGCCCAACGGCCACAAGATCACGCTCTTCCTCGAGGAAGCGAAGATCCCCTACCGCCTGCACGCGGTGAACATCTCGAAGGGCGACCAGTTCAAGCCCGAATTCCTCGCCATCTCGCCCAACAACCGCATCCCGGCCATCGTCGACAACGACCCCGCGGACGGCGGCAAGCCCATCAGCGTGTTCGAGTCGGGCGCGATCCTGCTCTACCTCGCGGGCAAGACGGGCAAGTTCCTGCCGAAGACGCTGCGCGGGCAGGTGGAGGTGCTCGAGTGGCTGATGTGGCAGATGGGCGGGCTGGGCCCCATGAACGGCCAGAACCACCACTTCGCCCTCTACGCGCCCGAGAAGATCCCCTACGCGATCGACCGCTACGTGAAGGAATCGGGGCGGCTCTACGGCGTCCTCAACAAGCGGCTGGCCGGTCGCGATTTCATCCTCGGCAAGCAATACACCATCGCCGACATGGCCTGCTACCCGTGGATCAACCCGGAGCGGCAGGGGCAGGACTTCAAGGATTTTCCGCACCTGGCGCGCTGGCATGCGGCCATCCGTGCCCGCCCCGCGACGAAGCGGGCCTATGACCGGGTGAAGGAGATCAACCCGGTGCCGCGGACGGTCATCTCGGACGAGGAGCGCAAGCTGCTTTTCAGCCAGGACAAAAGCGTCGTTCGCTGAAGGCGACCGGCCATGAAAAGGGGGCGGCCGTGGCCGCCCCCTTGTGCTTTCGTTCGGATAACGCCGCCGGCTACTGCCGCGCCGCTTCCTGCTCCTCGCGGATCTTCTTCATCACCGTGTTGTAGCCCTCGATGGCCGCGTTGGCGCCGTTCTCGTTCGCCTTGATGACGGCCTTGCGCTCCTCCAGGAAGGCCTTCATGCAGGTCTCGTAGTTCTTCATGTCGCGCTCGAAGACCTTGCGCTTGGATTCGACGGACATCGCCAGGCGCCCGGGGTATTCCGGCACCGGGTCGCACTTGGGCTTGGGCGTCTCGACAGCCGGGGCGGCCGGGGCGGCGGCGGGCGCCTGGGCCAGCGCGGCGGTGGCGGCGAACGCGCAGGCGAGCGCGAGGACGGCGTGCTTCATGGCGAATCCTTTTCGAGGGTCGATGGCGCGATTTTAGCGCGGTGGCTCAGGACGCGGGCTTGGGAGGCGCGGAAGGCGCGGGAGCGGCCGGTGCCGCGGGAGCCGCCGGCGCTGCGGGGGCGGCGGGTTTCGGCGCGGCGGGCTTGCCCTTGTCCTTGCCCGCTTCCGCGGCCTTGTGCAGTTCCTCGCAAATCCGCTTCTGGCTCTTCGGGCAGTTGTTCTGCGTGAGGTCGTGGACGTCGTCCAGGTCGCCCTTGGGCAGCGCGCCGCTCGAGATCCGCTCCAGGATCCACTCGCGATACGGGATGTCGCTCGTGAAAGCGGCCTCCAGTTCGTTGATCTTGGGCCAGCTGCCCACGATCATGCGCAGGAGCGCCTCGGTGAAGAGCTCGGCGGCCTGCCCGGTGTCGCAGTGGCCGTAGTCCTTCCAGGTCTTGTGCATGGTGCCCCAGGACACCACGCGGTCGATGGCCTTCTCGGCGTTGGCCGCGTCGGCCTTGCTGCAGGTCTTCTGGGCGATCGCGGGGGCCGCGAAGGCGAGGCAGAGGGAAAGAAGGGCGGCGTTACGCCGCCATGCCGGGACGTCGGGATGCATGGTTCTGGGTGAGCCTTTCTCGAACCGCACGGACGATGCCCGCTGCGTCCAGGCCGCATTCGGCCAGCAGCCCCGCGGGATCGCCGTGTTCGACGAATTGGTCGGGGAGCCCGAGCTGCAGGACGGGCACCGCGACGCCTTGCGCGGCCAGGGACTCGAGCACCGCGGAGCCGGCACCGCCCTGCACCGCATTTTCCTCGATCGTGACGACGAGGTCGTGGGTGCCGGCGAGGCGCAGGACGAGTTCGTCGTCCAGCGGCTTCACGAAGCGCATGTTGGCCACGGTGGCATCGAGCTCCTCCCCGGCCTTGAGCGCGGGCGGGAGCATCGAACCGAAGGCGAGGATCGCGACCCGGCGGCCTTCGCGGCGCACTTCGCCGCGGCCCACCGGCAGGGCGGTCATCGCCACCTGCACCTCCACGCCCGAGCCGGTGCCGCGCGGGTAGCGCACGGCGGTGGGCCCGTCGATCGTGAAGGCCGTGTAAAGCATCTGGCGGCATTCGTTCTCGTCGGAGGGCGCCATCACCACCAGGTTCGGGATGGAGCGCACGAACGAGAGGTCGAACGAGCCGTGGTGCGTGGGGCCGTCGGCCCCGACGAGGCCGCCGCGGTCGAGCGCGAAGACCACGGGCAGGTTCTGCAGCGCCACGTCGTGGATGAGCTGGTCGTAGGCGCGCTGCAGGAAGGTCGAGTAGATGGCCACCACGGGCTTCATGCCGTCGCAGGCGAGGCCCGCGGCGAAGGTGACGGCGTGCTGCTCGGCGATGCCCACGTCGAAGTAGCGGTCCGGGAATTCCTTCGAGAAGGCCACCATGCCCGAGCCCTCGCGCATCGCCGGCGTGATGCCCACCAGGCGCGTGTCCGCGCGGGCCATGTCGCACAGCCACTGGCCGAACACCTGCGTGTAGGTGGGCCGCGGCGTCGCGTCCGGGGCGGGCTTCGCCTTCACGATGCCCACGCTCGGGTCGAACTTGCCCGGGCCGTGGTAGTTGATCGGGTCGTCCTCGGCGAGCGCGTAGCCCTGGCCCTTCTTCGTCACCACGTGCAGGAACTGCGGCGAATGCTCGAGCCGCTTCACGTTGGTGAGCGTGTCGATGAGCACGTCGAGGTTGTGGCCGTCGATGGGGCCGGTGTAGTTGAGGCCGAACTCCTCGAAGAGCGTCGAGGGCGTGATCATGCCCTTGGCGTGGCCCTCGATGCGCTTGGCGAATTCCTTGGCCGTGGGCGAGACGGAGAGGATCTTGTCCGCCGTGGCCTTGGTGGCCGCGTAGAAGCGGCCCGACATCAGCTTGGCGAGGTAGTTGTTGAGCGCGCCGACGGGCTCCGAGATGCTCATCTCGTTGTCGTTGAGCACCACGATCACGTTGGTGCCGGAGTGCTTCACGTTGTTGAGCGCCTCGAAGGCCATGCCGGCCGACATGGCGCCGTCGCCGATCACCGCGATGGCGCGCCGGTCCAGGCCCTGCGCCCGCGCCGCCACGGCCATGCCGATGGCCGCGGAGATGGAGGTCGAGGAATGCGCGGTGCCGAAGGCGTCGTAGGGCGATTCGTCCCGGCGCGGGAAGCCCGCGATGCCGTGGCGCTGCCGGAGCTTCGCCATGCCCTCGCGCCGGCCCGTGAGGATCTTGTGGCCGTAGGTCTGGTGGCCCACGTCCCAGATGATGCGATCGCCGGGCGTCGAGAAGACGTAGTGCAGCGCGATGGTGAGCTCGACCGTGCCCAGGTTCGAGGAGAAGTGCCCGCCCGTGGCGGCCACCGATTCCACGATGAAACGGCGCAGTTCCACCGCCAGTGCGGTCAGCTCCTCGCGCGGGAGCGCGCGGAGGTCCGCGGGGTCGTTGATGCGTTCGAGGAGGGGGTAGTCGCTCATGGCGGGGGCGGGTCCGGCGAGGGGCTCGCCCGGAAAATGTACCGTATCTCTAGCGATTGCGCTTCACGATGAAGTCGGCGAGCTCCGCGAGGCGCCCGGCGCGGGGGCCGAAAGGGGCGATCGCGGCCTGCGCGTCGGCGAGCAATTCCCCGGCGAAGCGCTTCGCGCCGGGAATCCCCATGAGGCTCGTGTAGGTGGGCTTGCCGGCCTCCTTGTCCTTGCCCGCCGTCTTGCCGAGCGTGGTCGAATCGCTTTCCTCGTCGAGGATGTCGTCGACCACCTGGAAGGCGAGGCCCACGCACTTGGCGTAGCGGTCCAGGCGGTCGAGATCCGCCTGGGCGAGGGGATCCCCGCAGCGCGCGCCCAGCAGCACGCTGGCGCGGATGAGCGCGCCCGTCTTGTGGATGTGCATGTTCTCGAGCTCGGGCAGCGAAAGCGCCTTGCCCACGGATTCGAGGTCGATGGCCTGCCCGCCCGCCATGCCGCGCGAGCCGCAGGCCTGGGCGAAGTGCCGGATCATCTCGAGCTGCACGGCCGGGTCGTCGGCGAGGCGGTGCTCGGCGAGGAGCCCGAAGGCGTGGCTCTGCAGCGCGTCGCCCGCGAGCAGGGCCGTGGCCTCGTCGAACTCCACGTGCAGCGTGGGCTTGCCGCGCCGGAGCGTGTCGTCGTCCATGCAGGGCAGGTCGTCGTGCACGAGCGAATAGGCGTGGATGAGCTCGAGGGCCGTGGCCACCACCTCGAGCCGCTTCGCCTCGGCGTTCGTGACGAGTCCGGCGGCGAAGGCGAGCATCGGGCGCACGCGCTTGCCGCCGCCCAGGCTCGCGTAACGCATGGCGTCGTGCAGGCGGGCGGGGGCAGCGCGCAGCGGCGGCAGGAGGTCCGCGATGACGGCCTCCATCCGGCCGGCCACCTCGCGCGACCATGTCGCGAAATCGGGGGTGCTCACGAGTCGGCTTCGGGTAGGTCCTTGAGCAGCTCGCCTTCGAGGACGGCGACGCGCGCCTGGGCCGCGGTGAGCTTGCCCTCGCAGAACTTGAGCAGCTCCGCCCCGCGCTGGTAGGCGGCGAGCGATTCCTCGAGCGGGAGCTTGCCGTCCTCCATCTTCGCGATGAGGGTTTCGAGCTCCTCGAGGGCCTTTTCGAACGGGATTTCCCCGCCGGCGGGTGCTGGTTTCGGCATGGGCGGCACCTTAACGCAAATGGGGGATGGCGTCATTTTCCGCCCCCCGGGCACCCGGGGCCAGCCCGGGGGGCTTTGCGGTTGATTCCCCTCAAGTATCAACCCCTTAGCCCTTGCTTCGGGGTTGAACTTGGGGCAGACTCCGGGGTCGTATTCTCGGTTGTTCCCGGGACGGAGCCGCAGAGTTAAAAGCTAGCTGACTCGATTAGCCCGCTGTTGTTTTTATCTTCGGCACCTTGGAGGTAGGGATAATGTCGGACCTCGCGGGCCAGCTTGCGCTGACGCGCACGCCCACCCATCTGCCGCTTTCGTGGTACTTCGACCCGAAAGTGGCGGAAATCGAACGCAAAGTCCTCTTCGACCGCGGTCCGGGTTACGTCGGGCACGCCCTCATGGCGCCCGAACCCGGCAGCTATCGCGTCCTGGATTGGCGCGAGAGCGGGCCGGGCTGGATGCTCGTCAACAACGAAGGCCGCCACGACATGGTCTCGAACGTCTGCCGCCACCGGCAGGCCGTCATGCTCGAAGGCGCCGGCAAGCTCCCGGGCGGGTCCATCACCTGCCCCATCCACCGCTGGGCCTACGACAGCCAGGGCAAGCACATCGGCGCCCCGCATTTCCCGGACCACCCCTGCCTCGACCTGCCGAAGAAGAACCTCCAGCAATGGCACGGCATGCTCTTCGACGGCCCGCGCGACATCGCGAAGGATCTCGCGGGCATGGTCGCCGCCAAGGACCTCGATTTTTCCGACCACATGCTCGACCGGGTGGACGTCGTCGAATACGACTTCAACTGGAAGACCTTCATCGAGGTGTACCTCGAGGACTACCACGTCGCCCCCTACCACCCGGGCCTGGGCCACTTCGTCACCTGCGACGACCTCAAGTGGGAATACGGCGACTGGTGGAGCGTGCAGACGGTGGGCATCAACAACGCGCTCGCGAAGCCCGGCAGCGCCGTGTACGCGAAGTGGCACGAGCAGGTGCTCAGGTTCCGCAATGGCGCGCCGCCGCCGCACGGCGCCATCTGGCTCACGTACTACCCGAACATCATGGTCGAGTGGTACCCGCACGTCCTCGTGGTGAGCACGCTCCAGCCCAACGGGCCGGAGAAGTGCCGCAACGTGGTGGAGTTCTACTACCCCGAGGAGATCCACCACTTCGAGCGCGACTTCATCGAGGCCGAGCAGAAGGCCTACCAGGAAACCGCGGTCGAGGACGAGGACATCTGCCGGCGCATGACGGAAGGCCGGCGCATCCTGTGGAAGGAAGGCCGCGAGGAACACGGCCCCTACCAGTCACCCTACGAGGACGGGATGGTGCACTTCCACGAGTTCGTGCGCCGGGAACTGCTGCGCCACGTCTAGCTCTCGAGGTTCGCCCGCAGCCGCTGGGTGAGCATGCGCAGCATCGCGAGCGAGAAGCTCGGGTGCTGCTGCACCAGGAAGAGAAACCGCTTTTCCGTCACCACGGCGGCCCGCACGGCCGTCAGGGCCTTGGCGCTGGCCGACCGCGGCTGGGCGTCGATGAGGGCCATCTCGCCCACCAGGTCGGTCGGCTTCAGTTCAGCCAGCACGCGCCCGTCGCGGTCGATTTCCACGTGGCCCTCGAGAATGGCGAACATGTGATGGACCGGGTCCTCCCCCTGGCGGAAAAGGTAATCGCCGGGGGCGAAGGTGCGGATCTCGGGTTCGTTGTGGAAGATGTCGAGCATGGGGCTTCCTTGGGAAACCCCCGTTCTACGACACCGGCGTGACAGTTCGGTGACGGTCGCAGCCGGCCGGGCGCCTACCGGTCGAACTCGTGCACCACGGCCCAGAGGGTCGCGTAGGTGAGATTCGGCCAATCGTGGTGCAGCGCCTCGTAGTCCTCGGGCCGGAAGGGTTCGCGTTCCTTGCCCTTGCGGATCTCGAACCACCGGGACTGGATCGCCTCGCGCACGGCGGGCGCGGGCATGGCCGGGCGGCGCAATTTCTCGTGCGTGCCGGCGAAGAGGCGGCGCTTCAGGATCACGTCGGTCGACGAGATCTTGAACAGCTTCGTGAGCATGGCCGAGGTGGCGCCATGGCGGACGAAGTGCTCGATCTGCCGCGAGCGCTTGCTCACGTAGTCCACCTGCCGCAGCCCGTGCTCGAAGGAGCCGGCATCGATCTGCACGGCCACGCGCGGCTCCTGCAGCTCGGAGAGGCGCACGAGGTCGTCGGTGGAGAGCGAACGCAACTCGGCGTACTGCTGTTCCGTCATGCCGGCAGGCGCGGGGCGACTCTCGTCGACGCTCTTCTGCAGCTCTCGCACGAGGTGCGCCAGGACGAGCAGGCGCAGTTGCTGGTCGCGGATCTCGATCATGGCGGCTCCCTCTTGTGGCGGCATGCCGTCCGGGCACTGGCGCTCGGACGCGGCCGGGGGATCGAAATTGCCAAGGGAGGTTGCGGCTGTCAACGGTAAATCGCGAAGAATTTGCGTGCCTGCCGTGACGCGCGGGTGACGCGATCTGAAACCGGTTCTTCAAGATCGCGACGCAAGGTCGCGATCCTGAAGCGAAATTCAGTCCTCCTCGCGCTCCAGCTTGAACGCCGAAGTGAGCGCCGCCTGCGTCTGCCCGGGCACCATGGCGTAGTGGCTGTACTCCACGGTGTACGAGCCCTGCCCGCCGGTCATGGAGCGCAGCTTCGACTGGTACTCGGAGACTTCCGACAGGGGCACCTGCCCGTCGATGGACATGAGGTCGCCGCCCGAGGATTCCGTGCCGGTGATCTGGCCGCGGCGGCTCGAGATGTCGCTCGTCACGTCGCCCACGTACTTGTCGGGCACCGTGATCGTGACGTTCACGATGGGCTCGAGGATGATGGGGCCGGCCTTGAGGATGGCGTCGATCACGGCTTTCTTGCCGGCCGTGACGAAGGCGATTTCCTTCGAGTCCACGGCGTGGCTCTTGCCGTCGTAGACGATCACGCGGATGTCCTCGACGGGCGAGCCCGCGATGACGCCGTGGTCGAGTGCCATGCGCACGCCCTTTTCCACCGCCGGGATGAAGACGGTGGGGATCACGCCGCCCTTCACCTGGTCCACGAACTCGAAGCCGCTGCCGCGCGCGAGCGGCTCGATCTTGAGATACACCTCGCCGAACTGGCCGGCGCCGCCCGTCTGCTTCTTGTGGCGGCAGTGCCCCTCGGCCTTCTTCGTGATGGTCTCGCGGTACGGGATCTTCGGCGGCTTCTTGTCGACCTCGAGCTTGTACTGGTTGGCCATCTTCTCGAACTTGACGCGCAGGTGCAGCTCGCCCAGGCCGCGGATCACCGTCTCGTGCGTGGTGGGGTGGCGCTCGATCCACAGGCAGGGGTCCTCGACCTCCAGCTTGTGGAGCACGTCGAAGAGGCGCTGCTCGTCGCCCTTCTTCTTCGTCTCCACCGCGATGGAATGCATCGGCGTGGGGAAGTCGAGGGAGCGCAGGCGGATGTTGTCCTCGTCGTGGGAATCGTGCAGCACGGCGTTGAAGTCGATGTCGTCCACCTTGGCGATGGCGCCCAGGTCGCCGGGCACGAGGTTGTCGACCTCGATGTATTCCTTGCCCATCACCTTGTAGAGGTGGCCCACCTTGATGGGGCGCTTGCCGTCGCCGATGTAGAGCTGCGAATCCTTGCTCATCGTCCCCTGGTGCACGCGGAAGAACGCGACCTTGCCCACGTACGGGTCCATCACGATCTTGAAGACGTGGGCGAGCACATGCTTGGCCGGATCCGGCTCCGCGTGGAATTCCTCGCCCTCCGTCGTGTCGCTCCTCACGAAGGGCGGCGGGTTGCCTTCCGTCGCGTTGGGCGCGAGCTGCGAAAGAATGTGCAGGAATTCCGGGATGCCCGCGCCCGTCTTCGCGCTCGTGAAGCACACGGGGACGAGGTGGCCTTCGCGAAGCGCCTTCTCGAAGGGCGCGTGAAGCTGCTCGGGCTGGAGGTCCTCGCCCTGCTCGAGATAGAGGGCCATCAGGTCCTCGTCGACCTCCACCACCTGGTCGATGATGGCCGAGTGCGCGGCCTTCACGCCGACGAAGTCGCTGTCGCCGTCCGGGGTGAAGAAGCAGTCCACCACGTCCTTGTGGCCGTGGGCCGGCAGGTTGATGGGCAGGCATTCCTTGCCGAAGTGGTCCTGGATCTTGCGCAGCAGGCCCGGCAGGTCGACGTTGTCGGCGTCGATCTTGTTCACGACGATCATGCGGCACAGGCCGCGCGTCTTCGCCCACTTCATCATGCGCGTGGTGTTGAGCTCGATGCCGTTCTGCGCGTTGATGACGACGATCGCCGTCTCGACCGCCGCGAGCGCCGCGATGGACTGGCCCGCGAAGTCCGGCATGCCGGGGGTGTCGACGAGGTGGATGCGCATCCCCTCGTAGTCGAAGTTCACGAGCGAGGACTGCAGGGAGTGGCCGTACTCCTTCTCCATCGGGTCGAAGTCGCAGACCGTCGTGCCCTTCTCGACGGACCCGGCGGCGGCGATCGCGCCGGCCTTGGCGAGCAGCGCCTCGGCGAGCGTGGTCTTGCCGCTCGAGCCGTGGCCCACGAGGGCCAGGGTGTGGATGAACTGGGTGGTGACCTTCGGCACGATGCGTCTCCTCTTGAAGTGCGGGAGTGCGGAATTTTTTCGGGGCGGGGGCGTTCGGGTGGAGTCGGACAGTCCCCCCGAATTTACCCCTTTTGGGGCGGTTGCGCCTCCGGTACGAACAAACCGAGGAGATCGTTCAGGAAGCGGCGTCCGCGCGGCGTGGGCCGCACGCAGAAGGCGTCCCTTTCGACGAGCCCCAGCGCCTCGGCGCGAGCGAGCGGCGCCTCGATCGCGGCCGCGGAAAGCCCCGTGCGCTCCGTGAAGAGCGCGAGCGCGAAGCCGTCGGCGAGCCTGAGCGCGTTCATCGCGAACTCGAACGGCAGGTCGGCGGCGGGCACGTCGTGGGTGGACTGGATCGCGGCCCCGGCCATCGCGCCTTCCTGGTACGCCCGGGGCTGCTTGAAGCGCATCTCGCGCACGACGCGGTCGGGGAACGACAGCTTCGAGTGCGCGCCGGCGCCGATGCCCAGGTAGTCGCCGAATCGCCAGTAGTTGACGTTGTGGCGGGCGCGCGCGCCCGGTTTGGCGTAGGCGCTCGTCTCGTAGTGCTCGTAGCCCGCGCGCGCGAGCGCGGCCTCGACCGCCTCTTCGATGTCCGAGGACGCGTCGTCGTCGGGCAGCACGGGGGGATGGCGATGGAAGAGCGTGTTGGGCTCGATCGTGAGGTGGTACGCGGAGAGGTGCTCCGGGCCGTACGCGAGGGCCTCGGTGATGTCGGCGAGCGCGCCGGGGGCATCCTGCCCCGGCAGCGCGTACATGAGGTCGAGGTTCACGCGCCCGAAGGTCTCCACCGCGATGCGCGCCGCGCGCTTCGCCTCGTCGCCGCCGTGCACGCGGCCGATGGCCGCGAGGCGCTCGTCGTCGAAACTCTGGATGCCCACCGAGAGGCGGTTCACGCCGGCCTCGCGGAAGGCGCGGAACTTCGCCTGCTCGAAGGTGCCGGGGTTCGCCTCGAGCGTGATCTCGGCATCGACCTCGACGGGAAGCAGCGTGCGCGCCGCGGTGAGGAGGCGATCGATCGCCTCCGCCGAGAAGAGGCTCGGCGTGCCGCCGCCCACGAAGATCGCGTGCACGCGCCGGCCCCAGACGCCGGGCACGGCCGCCTCGAGGTCCGCGATCACCGCGTCGACGTACGCCCGCTCGGGCACCTCGCCGCGCGCCTCGTGCGAATTGAAATCGCAGTAGGGGCACTTCTTCAGGCACCACGGGATGTGGATGTAGAGCGTGAGCGGCGGAAGCGTCGCGAGCTTCACGCCGCCCTTGCCGGGCCGCGGGTGGAACGCGACGGGTTGCACCGAGCTACTCCTCGCCGCGAAGCCGCGCCGCGAGCCGCGTCACGGCGATCGCGCGATGGGAAAGGCGATTCTTCTCCGGCGCCGGCAACTCGGCCGCGGTGAGCCCGCGCGAGGGCACGAGGAAGTACGGGTCGTAGCCGAAGCCGCCCTCGCCCCTCGGTGAAAGGACGATCTCGCCCCGCCAGCGACCCTCGCAGATGACGGGCTCGGGATCGTCGGCGGAGCGAACCATCACCACGACGCACGCGTAATGCGCCGAGCGGTTCGCGACGCCCGCGAGTTTCTCGACGAGGAGCGCGTTGTTGGCGGCGTCGCGCGTGGCACGTTCGCCCTCGTGGCCGGCGAAGTAGGCGGAGTGGACGCCGGGCGCTCCACCGAGAGCGTCCACGCACAGCCCCGAATCGTCCGCGAGGGCGGGAAGCCCCGTGTGGCGCGCGCAGTTCCTCGCCTTGGCGAGCGCGTTTTCCACGAAGGTGGGGTGCGGCTCCTCGGCTTCGGGCACGCCGAGCTCGCCCTGCGGCACCGTCTCGAGGCCGAGCGGCGCGAGGATCGCGGACAGCTCGCGGAGCTTGCCCGCGTTGTTGGAGGCGATGACGAGACGCTTCATCCCGCCAGGGCGCGGCGCTGGGCCGCGACCAATTCGCCGATGCCCTTCGCGGCGAGGGCGACGAGCGCGTCCATCTGCGCGCGGGTGAACGGCTCGCCCTCGGCGGTGCCCTGGATCTCGACGAACCCGCCCGAGCCGGTCATCACGACGTTCATGTCGGTGTCGCCGCCCGAGTCCTCCTCGTAGTCCAGGTCGAGGCGCGCTTCGCCTCCGACCAGGCCCACGGAGACGGCGGCCACGAAGTCCTTGAGCGGCTCGCCGGCGACGAGGCCCTTCTCCTTGAGGAAGCGCACGGCGTCGGCGAGGGCGACCATGGCGCCGGTGATCGACGCGCAGCGCGTGCCGCCGTCGGCCTGGAGCACGTCGCAGTCGAGCGTGACCTGCCGCTCCCCCAGGGCGCCCAGGTCCGTCACGGCGCGCAGCGACCGGCCGATGAGGCGCTGGATCTCCTGCGTGCGGCCGGACTGCTTGCCCTCCGCCGCCTCGCGGCGCCCGCGGGTGTGCGTCGCGCGCGGCAGCATTCCGTACTCCGCCGTCACCCACCCGCTGCCCTTGCCCTTGAGGAAGGGCGGCACCTTCTCCTCCACGCTCGCGGTGCACAGGACGCGCGTCTGGCCGAACTCCACCAGCACCGAGCCCTCGGCGTGGCGCGTGAAGCCGCGGGTGATGCGAAGGGGGCGGAGCGCGTCCGCGGGGCGGTTCTCGAAGCGGGGCATGGCGGTCTTTCTCGGGTGTGCGGGGGTGGCGGGAGGCGCCGCGCTAGCGCGGCACGCGCTTGATGGCGTCCTGGATCTCGGCGATGGCCCGCTCGATCTCCTCGTCCGTCACGTCCTCGTGCGGCATGGGCCGGCCCAGGTCCATCGTGTTGGAGTTGGAGGAGGTGGTGAAGTGCTCGCCGTCCATCGACTGCGTGTCGGCGTAGCGCGGGTCGTCCTGGGCCTCCCACGTCATCGCGACGACGGAGAGGTTGTCGGATTCCCCGTTCGCGCGCCGGTGCGCCTCGGTGAGCAGCCCCGGCAGCAGGCCCACCACGTCCTGCTTCTTCAGCAGGTTCGCGATCAGCGTGGGCGGGATCTGCGCCCAGAAGCCGTCGGTGGACAGCACGATCGTGTCGCCCACCTCCAGCGCGTGCTCGCCGCCCACGGCGATGATCGGCGGCACGACGCCGCCGAGGCAGCTGTAGATCTTGTTGCGGTCCGGGTGCGTGGCGGCCATCTCCGGCGTGATGGCGCCCGAGTCGATCATCTGCTGCACGCGCGAGTGGTCCGAGGTCTGGGCGAGGAGCTTGCCCCCGCGCAGCAGGTAGAGGCGCGAGTCGCCCGCGTGCGCCCAGTAGGCGACGCCGCCCTGCACGATGCAGGCGACGCAGGTGGTGCGCGGGCACTCGAGCAGGTTGTTCGCGACGGCGTGCGAGACGATGGCGCGGTGGGCCGCGTTGATCGTGGTGACCAGGAAATCCTGCGGGCGGCGCAGCCGGTTCCTCGCCTCCTGCTGGAACTGGCGCTGGATCTCGTTCACCGCGATCTCGGCGGCCACCTCGCCGCCGTGGTGCCCGCCCATGCCGTCGGCGACCACCATGAGCAGCACTTCGCGCGAGAACGAGTAGCCGACGCGGTCCTCGTTCCCGTCGCGGTCGCCCTGGCGGCTGTCCTGGAAGATCGTGAAGCGCATGGAATCCAGCGGAGCGGGCCTATCGGGTGAAGAGCTTCGACAGCGGCTTGTTCAGCGTGTCGAGGAAGCCCTTCGGGGCGGGCTCGGCCGGCTCGGCCATGAGCATCTTCTGCAGCTCGAAGGCCGTCTGCGGCCGCGCCAGGTGGTCGAGCTTGAGGCAGGCGTCGATGATGGCGTAGAGGTCGTCGGAGTACGACTCGCGGGTGAGGGTGCGCAGGGGGATCAGGCGGTCCTTCTCGAGGCGGGTGTCGGCGGCCTGCGGCGGCGTGCCCGAGATGCAGGTGTACATCGTGGCGCCCACCGAGTAGATGTCGCTCCAGGGGCCGAGCTCGCCGGGAACGAACTTGTACTGCTCCGGGGCCGCGAAGCCGGCGGTGTACATGGGCTTGAGCTTCATCGGCTCGTCCGAGAGCGTGATGCGCGCGGCGCCGAAGTCGAGGAGCACCGGGCGGCCGTCCATCGCGAGGTAGATGTTGGCCGGCTTGATGTCCAGGTGCAGCAGCTTGTTGGCGTGCACTTCGCGCAGCCCGTTCATCAGGTGCATGAAGATGCGGCGGATGAAGGTCTCGGTGAATTCGGCGCGGTTGCGCTGGATGTGGAACTGGAGCGTGCGCCCGCGGACGTATTGCATGACCATGTAGCAGGTCTCGTTCGCGCGGAAGAAGTTCTCCACGCGCACCACGTTCGGGTGCGAGATGAGCGCGAGGGCGCGGCCTTCCTCGAAGAAGCACTTCAGGCCGTGGCGGAAGGTCGAGAGGTGCTCGGGGTCGTCGATGCGCACCTCGACGCCCTCGCTGCGCAGCGCGAGCGAGGACGGCAGGTATTCCTTGATGGCGTAGGGCGTTCCGGTCTCGTCCCGCGCGAGATAGACGATGCTGAACCCGCCCGAGGAAAGCGGCTTGTCGATGCGATAGCCGTTCAGCACGTAGCCACCGGGCAACGGCTGGTTCACCTGCGAGGCCATGGGAGGGGGTGCGGGGTTCCGCTATAATTCACGGCATTGTCGGCAATCGATTACGCCTTGTAAAGCCGCGAACGCAAAGGATTTTTTTGCTTTTGCGCGCCGAAGGTGCCTGCCTCCCCCCTTTCGACTCCTCGAGATGCCCGCCCGATGATCGCCAGCATGACCGGCTTTGCCGCTGCCACCCTCCCCGTTACGGGCGGCCAGCTCGCGCTCGAGGTGAAGAGCGTGAACCACCGTTACCTCGAGGTCGCCTGCCGCCTGCCCGAGGAGCTTCGCGCCCTCGAGGGGGTGCTGCGGGAGGCCGTGGCCGCCAGCCTCACGCGCGGCAAGGTCGATTGCCGCCTCACCTTCACGCCCTCGAGCGCGGGCCCGAAGTCGCTCGTGCCCGATGGCGAGGCGCTCGCCGCGCTGGGCGAGGCCGCGAAGCGCGTGCAGGCCGCCTTCCCGGAAGCGCGCACGCTCTCGGTGTCGGAGATCCTGCACTGGCCCGGCGTGCTCTCGAGCGCCGAGCTCTCACCCGACACGCTGCGCGAGGACGGCGCGAAGCTCGCGCAGTCGGCCGTCGCGGAGCTCTCGCAGTCCCGCCGCCGCGAAGGCGAGAAGCTCGCGCAAGTGCTCGTGGAGCGGCTCGACGCGATGGCCGCACGCGTGGCCGAGGCCCGGCCCCTCGTGCCGGAGGTGATGAAGGCCTTCCGCGAGAAGCTCGCCGCGAAGCTGGCGGAGGCCGCCGCGAACCCGTCCGACGAACGCATCCAGCAGGAAGTCGTCCTCTTCGCCGCGCGCGTGGACGTGGACGAGGAGCTCGCGCGCCTCGCCACCCACGTCACGGAGTTCCGGCGCGTGCTCGTGAAGGGCGGCGCCTGCGGCAAGCGCCTCGACTTCCTCTGCCAGGAGCTCAACCGCGAGGCCAACACCCTCGGGTCGAAATCCGTCTCGCAGGACATGACGCGCATCTCGGTCGAGCTGAAGGTGCTCATCGAGCAGATGCGCGAGCAGGTCCAGAACATCGAGTAGGGGTTGCGTAGCACCGTCAAGGGGAAGAATAAATTGTCCGGCGATCTCTTCGTCGTCGTGGCGCCCTCCGGGGCGGGCAAGACGAGCCTCGTGAACCGCCTCCTCGAGTCGGAAACGGGCATCCGCCTGTCCGTCTCGCACACCACCCGCGCCCCGCGCGCGGGCGAGCAGGCGGGCCGCGACTACCACTTCATCGACCGCGCCGCCTTCGAGCGGATGATCGCCGCCGGCGATTTCCTCGAGCACGCGGACGTCTACGGCAACTACTACGGCACCTCGCGCCGCTGGATCGAGGACGAGCTGGGCGGCGACCACGACGTGCTCCTGGAGATCGACTGGCAGGGCGCGGAGCAGGTCCGAAAGCTCTTCCCCCGCATGGTCGGGATCTTCGTCCTGCCCCCCTCGCTGGCGGAGCTCCGGCGTCGCCTCACGGCCCGCGGCAAGGACTCGCCGGAGGTCATCGAGAGGCGCATGGCGAGCGCCCGCGAAGAGATCTCGCATGTTCTTGAATTTGAATATATAATTGTCAATGAAGACTTCGAGGCGGCTTTGGCGGACCTGCAGGCCGTGGTCCGGGCGGCTCGCCTCTCTCGCGATCGGCGCCGCCAGCGGCTCGATCGTCTACTCGACGAATTCAAGTAACGGAGCGACGCCATGGCCCGCATCACGGTCGACGACTGCATCAAGTTCTTCCCGAATCGCTTCGAGCTCACGCTGGCCGCGACCAATCGCGCGCGCCAGCTCGCCCTGGGCGCCTCCCCGCTCGTGGAAGCCAACAAGGACAAGCCCTGCGTGATCGCGCTTCGCGAGATCGCCCTGGGCAAGGTGGGCGTGGAGCTCCTGAACCCGCCGGCGCCCACGCCCCCGGTTCTCTGAACTAGCCCATGTCCCTCCCCGGCGTCCACTCGGTCGCGGGGGGCCTCAAGGGCCCGGGCACGACGCCGCCCGGGCCGGACGCCGCGGATCTCTCCGCCGCGCTGGGCTATCTCAAGCCCGACGACATCGCGCAGATCGAGGCGGCCTACGAGGTCGCGCGGGCCGCGCACGCCGGGCAGTACCGCAAGAGCGGCGAGCCCTACATCACCCACCCGCTCGCGGTGGCGAAGATCCTCGCCGAATGGCACCTCGACCCGCAGGCCCTCATGGCCGCGATCCTGCACGACGTCGTCGAGGACACGCCCACCACCAAGAGCGAGATCTCCAAGCGCTTCGGCAAGGCCGTCGCGGACCTGGTGGACGGCGTCTCGAAGATCGACCGCATCGAGTTCGCGACGCTCCAGCACGCGCAGGCCGAGAACTTCCGCAAGATGCTGCTCGCGATGGCGCGCGACGTGCGCGTCATCCTCATCAAGCTCGCCGACCGCCTGCACAACATGCGCACGCTGGACGCCGTGCATGCGGAGAAGCAGGAACGCATCGCGAAGGAGACGCTCGAGATCTACGCGCCCATCGCGAACCGCCTGGGCCTGAACGCCATCTACTACGAGCTGGAGGACCTGGGCTTCCGCTTCCTGCACCCCACGCGCTTCAAGGTGCTCGACAAGGCCCTCAGGAAGGCGCGCGGCAACCGGCGCGACGCCGTGGGCAAGCTCCAGGAGGCCATCCAGCTGCGCCTGAGGGATTTCAAGGTCGAGGCGCAGGTGCACGGCCGCGAGAAGCACATCTCCTCCATCCACAAGAAGATGCAGGAGAAGAGCATTTCCTTCTCCGACGTGTTCGACATCTACGGCTTCCGCATCCTCGTGCCCGACGTCGCCGCGTGCTACCTCGCGCTGGGCGCGCTGCACACGATGTACAAGCCCATCCCCGGCAAGTTCAAGGACTACATCGCCATCCCGAAGGCGAACGGCTACCAGTCGCTGCACACCACGCTCTTCGGCCCCTTCGGCATGCCCGTCGAGGTGCAGATCCGCACCCCGGAGATGCACAAGGTGGCCGAGGCCGGCGTCGCCTCCCACTGGCTCTACAAGAGCGCGGAGGGCGGCGGCAAGGACGTGCAGCTGAAGACGCACCAGTGGCTGCAGTCGCTGCTGGAGATCCAGAGCGAATCGGGCGACGCGCTCGAGTTCCTCGAGCACATCAAGGTGGACCTCTTCCCGGAGGAGGTCTACGTCTTCTCGCCCAAGGGCAAGATCTTCTCGCTGCCGCGCGGGGCGACGCCCATCGACTTCGCCTACGGCGTGCACACGGACGTGGGCAACCACTGCGTCTCGGCGCGCGTCAACGGCGAGACGGTGCCGCTGGGCACGGTGCTTAGGAACGGCGACCGCGTCGAGATCGTGACGGACCCGAGCTCGCGGCCGAACCCCGGTGTGGCTCTCGTACGTGGCCACGGGCAAGGCGCGCTCGCACATCCGGCACTACCTGAAGACCATGCAGTCGGCGGAATCGGCGGAAGTGGGCGAGCTCCTGCTCGTGCAGGCGCTGCGATCCCTGCACGCGAACCCCGACGAGATCGGCGAGGAGCACTGGAAGCGCTTCCACAAGGGCGACAGCTCGCGCACGCGCGAGGAGGTCCTGGCCGACATCGGCCTGGGCAAGCGCCTGGCCGTCGTCGTGGCGAAGAAGCTCCTCGCCTCGCCCGAAGGCCCGCCCGAATCCGGCCGGCGCCTCGACTCGATCACCATCCGCGGCACCGAGGGCCTCGCGGTCCAGTTCGCGCCGTGCTGCCGCCCCATCCCGGGCGACCCGATCATCGCGCAGATCAAGAAGGGGCAGGGCCTCGTCGTGCACACCCACGATTGCCCGGCCATCCACCCCTTCCACTTCGACCCCGAGAAGTGGGTCGACGTGCAGTGGGACGCGGCGCCCGGCCGGCTCTTCGACGTGAACGTGCGCCTCACCGCGGCCAACCAGCGCGGCGTGCTCGCGCGCCTGGCGGCGGAGATCTCCGAGGCCGACTCGAACATCGACCACATCGAGACCGAGGAGCGCGCGACGAGCGCCTACACCACGATCGTGTTCATGATCCAGGTGCGAAGCCGCATGCACCTCGCGCAGGTGTTCCGGCGCCTGCGCCGCATTCCCGAGGTGGTCCGCCTCTCGCGGCTCAAGAGGACTCCGTGAAGACCCCGATCGCCTCCGCCGGGGCGCCCGCCGCCATCGGCCCGTACTCGCAGGCCATCCGCGCCGGCGACACCGTCTGGCTCTCCGGCCAGATCCCGCTCGACCCGCGGACGATGCAGCTCGTCGACGGGTTCGAGGCCCAGGCCGAGCGCGTCTTCGACAACCTCGAGGCCGTGTGCCGCGAGGCGGGCGGCGGCTTCGACGACGTGGTGCGCGTCACGATCTACCTCACGGACCTCGCGAACTTCGCGAAGGTGAACGAGGCGATGGCCGCGCGCTTCCGCGAGCCCCACCCCGCCCGCGTCACCGTCGGCGTCGCCTCGCTCCCGCGTGGCGCGCAGGTGGAGATCGACGCGGTGATGCACAGCCCCGTCCCGCGCGAAAGCCCGGGCGGCTGACCTGCCCCGTGGCCGCCCGTCCGGGCCGCGCCGCGGCCGAGCCGCCCGCGCCCCCCGCCACCCGGGACGATCTCGTCGCCGGCCCCGCCATCCGCGAGAAGCTCGCGAAGCTGGGCATCGCCTCGAAGCTCGACCTCGCGCTGCACCTGCCCCTTCGCTACGAGGACGAGACGAAGCTCACGCCGCTCGCCGAGGCCGTGCCGGGCGAACCGGTGCTCGTGGAGGCCGTCGTGGTCGAGTGCGAGGTCAAGTACCGTCCGCGGCGAACCCTCGTCGTGAAGCTCACCGACGGCGCCTCGGATCTCTGGGTGCGCTTCCTCAACTTCTACCCGAGCCAGGTGAAGCAGATGGAGCCGGGCCGGCGCCTGCGCCTCTACGGCGAGGTGCGCCCGGGCTTCTTCGGGGCGGAGATGGTCCACCCCAAGGTGCGCGTGGTGGACGAAGGCGCCCCGTTGCCGCGCAGCCTCACGCCGGTGTACCCCACGACCGCCGGCCTCACGCAGGCGAACCTGCGCGGATTCATCGAGCACGCGCTCGACACGCTGCTGCTCGACGACACGCTGGACCCCGCGCTGCTGGCGCGCCTCGCGCTCGGCCCCTTCCGCGAGAGCGTGCTCCTGCTGCACCGCCCGCCGCCGGACGCCGATCCGCGCGCCCTCGAGGAGCGCACGCACCCGGCGTGGCGCCGGCTCAAGTTCGACGAGCTCCTCGCGCAGCAGTTCGCGATGCGGCTCGCCTACCGCGAGCGGCGCGGCAAGGCCGCGCCGCGCATGGCCGAGAAGCACACGCTCACGAGCCTGCTGGTGAAGTCGCTGCCCTTCGCGCTCACGCGCGCGCAAAGGAAGGCGTGGGCGACGATCGCCCACGACCTGGGCCAGCCGCACCCGATGCGCCGCCTGCTGCAGGGCGACGTGGGCAGCGGCAAGACGCTGGTCGCCGCCCTCGCCGCGCTGCAGGCCATCGAGAACGACTTCCAGGTCGCGCTCATGGCGCCCACGGAGATCCTCGCGGAGCAGCACTACCTCAAGCTCGCCCACTGGCTGGAGCCCCTGGGGGTGAAGGTCACCTGGCTCTCGGGCGGCCTCAGGGCGCGCGCGAAGAAGGCGGCGCAGGAGGCCATCGGGCGCGGCGAGACGCGCCTCGCCATCGGCACCCACGCGCTCTTCCAGGGCGACGTCGCGTTCCACCGCCTGGGGCTCGCGATCGTCGACGAGCAGCACCGCTTCGGCGTGGCCCAGCGGCTCGCGCTCGCGAGCAAGGGCGCGGAACCCCACCAGCTGATGATGAGCGCGACGCCCATCCCGCGCACGCTCTCCATGAGCTACTACGCGGACCTCGACGTGAGCGTGATCGACGAACTGCCGCCGGGCCGCACGCCCGTGGTGACCAAGCTCGTGGACGAATCGCGTCGCGACGAGGTGGTGGCGCGCGTGCGCGAGAGCTGCCGCGAGGGCGCCCAGGCCTACTGGGTGTGCCCGCTCATCGAGGAATCGGAGACGCTCCAGCTCAAGACGGCCCTCGAGACCTTCGAGACCCTCAAGACCACCTTCCCCGACCTCGCCGTGGGCCTGGTGCACGGCCGCATGAAGCCCGACGAGAAGGCGCAGGTGATGGCCGATTTCAAGGCGAAGCGCGTGCAGCTGCTCGTGGCGACCACGGTGATCGAGGTGGGGGTGGACGTGCCCAACGCCTCGCTGATGGTGATCGAGCACGCCGAGCGCATGGGCCTCGCGCAGCTGCACCAGCTGCGCGGCCGCGTGGGCCGCGGCACCGCGAAGAGCCTCGCGATCCTGCTGTATCATCGGCCGCTCTCGGATACGGCGCGGGCGAGGCTCAAGATCATCTACGAGAACACCGACGGCTTCGAGATCGCGCGGCAGGACCTGCTGCTGCGCGGGCCGGGCGAATACCTCGGCGCCCGCCAGAGCGGCGCGCCCCTGCTGCGCTTCGCCGACCTCGAGCGCGACACGGACCTCGTCGAGCTCGCGCGCGCCACCGCCGACGAAATGATCGCGGCCCGCTCCCACGCCGTCGAGCGCCACCTCGATCGCTGGCTGGGCCAGCGGCAGTTCTACCTCAAGGCATGAACCGATGGAAACGGCTCGCGCCGCCGCACTCCGATCCCTGGCGTCCCTGGCTCGCGTGGCGCGGGTCCCTCACCTGGCGCATCCGGGCCCGCGAGCCGGACTTCCGCGTGCGCATCGTGAGGCAGGGCCCGCGAATCCCCAACGACGACGAGTGCCGCCAGCTCGGCCAGCCGGCGCATCGCGTGGCGTTCGTGCGCGAGGTGCTCCTCCTCGCGAAGGGCGAGCCCGTGGTGCTCGCGCATTCGAGCGCGGCCTGGCGGGACCTCGCGGGCCCCTGGCGGGGCCTTCGCGGCCTGGGCACGCGGCCGCTCGCGGAAGCGCTCTTCACCGATCCGCGGGTGCGGCGCGATCCGCTGGAGTTCGTCCGGCTCGACCGGCGGCATCCCTTGTGGCGGCAGGCGGCCGCGCTCACGGGCCGCGACCTGCCCGTCCTGCGGGCGCGGCGCTCGCGCTTCCTGAAGCGCGGCCGGCCGCTCCTCGTGACCGAGGTCTTCCTGCCGGCGCTCGTCCGCCTGGGCTAGGGAGCGGGCCGTGAACGCCGTCCTCGCGCGCATCGATGCGTACGAGAAGCTCGTCCGCCTCGACAAGCCCGTGGGCATCCTGCTGCTCCTGTGGCCCACGCTGTGGGGCCTGTGGATCGCCTCCGGCGGGGTCCCGGAATGGCGCGTCCTGTGGATCTTCGTGATGGGCACGGTGCTCATGCGATCGGCCGGCTGCGCCATCAACGACTACGCGGACCGCGGCTTCGACGCCCACGTGAAGCGCACGAAGGAACGGCCGCTGGCCGCCGGAACCATCCGGCCGCAGGAGGCCGTCCTCGTCGCCGCCGTGCTCGCGCTCTGCGCCTTCCTGCTGGTCGTGTGGACCCAGAACCTGCTCACCATCGGCCTGTCCGTGGGCGCGGGCGCGCTCGCGGCCATCTACCCGTACACCAAGCGCTTCCTCGCCGTGCCGCAGGCGTGGCTCGGGCACTGCTTCGGCTTCGGCATTCCCATGGCGTTCGCGGCGGTGACCAACGACGTGCCGCCCCTCGCCTGGGCTCTCCTCGCCGCGAATTTCTTCTGGGTGCTCGCCTACGACACCGAGTACGCGATGGTGGACCGGCCGGACGACCTGAAGATCGGCATCAAGACCTCGGCGATCACCTTCGGCCGGTTCGACGTCGCGGCGGTGATGGCCTGCTACGGGCTCTTCGTGGGCGCGATGGCGGCCATCGGCATCTGGCAGGGCTGGCGCGCCGGGTTCTTCCTCGGGCTCGCGGCCGCGCTCGCGGTCGCGATCGTGCACTATTTCTGGATCCGCGACCGCACGCGCGAGGGGTGCTTCCGCGCCTTCCGCCACAACCACTGGATCGGGCTCGCGGTCTTCGCGGGCGTCGTCCTCGACCACCTGGGCTCGCGGCCGGCCGGCTGAGAGTCCGTTCCCCACGACCCTGGAGCGCGCCATGCAAGCCACCACGATCACCCTCGAGCGCGAGGGCCCCGTCGCCATCCTCGTCCTCGACCGGCCCGACAAGGCCAACGCGATGGAGGAGGCGATGTGGCACGAGCTGCGCGAGGCCATGCGCCATGCCGACGAGACGCCGGAGATCCGCGTCGTGGTGCTGAAGGGCGCCGGCCGGCACTTCACCGCCGGGATCGACCTCGCGATGCTCGAGGGCCTGGCCGCCCGGCTGCGCGACGAGGACGGCGCGAGGAGCCGCGAGAAGCTGCGCCGCCTCATCCTCGACCTGCAGGACACGCTCACCGCCTTCGAGCGCTGCCGCAAGCCGGTCATCGCGGCCATCCACGGCGCCTGCTACGGCGGCGGCATGGATCTCGTCACCGCGTGCGACATCCGCCACTGCTCGGCGGACGCGCGGTTCTCCGTGAAGGAGATCGACGTGGGCATGACGGCCGACGTGGGCACGCTGCAGCGCCTGCCGCGTCTCGTCGGCGAGGGCATGGCGCGCGAGCTCGCCTACACCGGGCGCGTCGTCGACGGCGCGGAGGCGCAGGCGATCGGCCTCGTGAATCGCTGCCATGACACGCCCGAGGCGCTCCACGAGGGCGTGATGGCGCTCGCCCGCGCCATAGCCGCCAAGTCGCCGCTCGCCATCCGCGGCTGCAAGGAGATGATCACCTACGCGCGCGATCATTCCGTGGCCGACGGCCTCAACTACGTGGCGACCTGGAATGCGGCGATGCTCCTGTCCCGCGACCTGCAGGAGACGGGCCTCGCCGCGCGCGAGAAGCGTCCGCCGGAATTCCGTGACTGACGGCGCTAGCGAAGCCGGCGTGCCGGCGATCCTCGTCCTCCTCGCGCATCCCTACCCCGGCCGCTCGCGGGCGTGCGACGCGCTCGTGCGCGCCCTCGCGCCGATCGAGCGCATCGAGGTCCGCTCGCTCTACGACCGCTATCCCGATTTCGACGTGGATCCGCGAGCCGAACAGGAGGCCCTCGGGGCCGCGCAGCTCGTGGTCTGGCTCGCGCCGATGCACTGGTACGGCGTCCCGGGCCTGCTCAAGCACTGGTTCGACGTGGTGCTCGTGAAGGGGTGGGCCTACGGCGAGGGCGGCACGGCGCTGGCGGGCAAGGATTGCCTCTGGGCCGTGACGACGGGCGGGGACGAGGCGGCGTTCTCCGCGGCAGGCCGCCACGGCCTGCCGTTCGAGGCCTTCGTGCCCGCCATCGAGCGCACGGCGCGCTTCTGCGGCATGAACTGGCTCGAGCCGCACGTGCTGCATGGCGCGCACCGCGTGGACGACGAGGCGCTCGCGCGCTCCGGCGAGGCGCTGCGGGCGCGGCTTCTCGCCTGGCGGGAAGGGCGCGGCGCATGAACGAGGCCATCGTCTTCCTCGCGGCGGCCGTGGTGATCGTGCCGCTCGCGGCGCGCGCGAAACTGGGCTCCGTGCTGGGCTACCTCCTGGCGGGCGCGGCCATCGGCCCCTGGGGCCTCGCGCTCGCGGGCGACGTCGAATCCACGCTGCACCTCGCGGAGCTGGGCGTCGTCCTGATGCTCTTCGTGATCGGCCTGGAGCTCGACCCGAAGCGCCTGCTGTCGATGCGCCGGGAGGTCTTCGGCGGCGGCTCGCTCCAGCTCGCGGCCTGCGGGTTGGCGCTCGCCCTCGGGCTGCTCGCCGTGGGGCTGCCCTGGCAGGCGGCGCTCGTCGCGGGCCTCGCGCTCGGCCTGTCCTCGACCGCCATCGCCGTGCAGACGATGACCGAGAGGAACGAACTCGCCACGCCCACGGGCCGGTCGGCCTTCGCGATCCTCCTCTTCCAGGACATCGCGGCCATCCCGCTCATCGCGATGGTGCCCTTGCTCGCCGCCGCGCCGGCCGCGTCGACGGAGCCGGCCTGGCAGCGATTCGCCCTCGCCTTCGCCGCGGTGGCCGGCGTGGCGGTGATCGGGCGCTACCTCACGCGGCCGGCCATGCGCCTCGTCGCGCGCACCGGCATCCGCGAGCTCTTCACGGCCTTCGCGCTGCTGCTCGTCCTGGGCATCGCGCAGCTCATGACGGGGGCGGGGCTCTCGATGGCCCTCGGGGCCTTCCTCGCGGGCGTGCTGCTCGCCGGATCGGAGTACCGCCATGCCCTCGAGACGGACATCGAGCCGTTCAAGGGACTCCTGCTCGGCCTCTTCTTCATCGCGGTGGGGATGACGGTCGACTTCGGCCTGCTCGCCTCGCGGCCGGCGATGGTGCTCGTGCTCGTGGGCGGCTTCCTCGCGATCAAGATCGCGACCCTCTGGGCGGTGGCGCGCGCTCGGCGTGACGGCGCGCCAGCGCCTGCTCTTCGCGTTCCTCCTGTCGCAGGGCGGCGAATTCGCGTTCGTGGTGTTCGCCTCGGCGCGCGTCGCGGGCGTGCTCTCCCGCGAATGGGAGGCGCTCCTCACCATCTCGGTCGCGCTCTCGATGGCGGCGACGCCCCTCCTGCTGCTCGCCCACGACCGGTGGCTGTGCGTGAAGGCGGAGGGCGCGCGCGAGCCCGACGCGATCCCCGAGGAGGCGCCCGTCATCATCGCGGGCTTCGGCCGCTTCGGTCAGATCGTCGGCCGCCTGCTGCTCGCCAACGGCGTGCGCGCGGTGGTGCTCGATCACGACCCGGAGCAGATCGAGCTGCTGCGCAAGTTCGGCTACCAGGTCTTCTACGGCGATGCGACGCGCACGGACCTGCTCGCCGCCGCCGGGGCGGGACGAGCGCGCCTGCTCGTGAACGCCATCGACGACGTGGACGGCAGCCTCGCGCTCGCCGACCGCGTGCGGGCGAACTGGCCGCGCCTGCCCATGGTCGCGCGCGCCCGCAACGTCTCGCACTACTACGAGCTGCGCCTGCGTGGCGTGGAAGTGGTCGAGCGCGAGACGTTCGAATCGGCGCTGCGCATGGGGCGGGCGGCCCTCGAGGCCCTCGGCGTCGACGCGTACCGCGCCCGCGAGATGGCCGACACCTTCCGCCGCCACAACCGCGCCTCGCTCGAGGCGAACCTGCCGCACTACCAGGACGAGACCCGCCTGCTGAACGCCGCGCGCGCGGGCCGCGAGGAGCTCGAGGCGATGTTCGCCCGCGACCGCGAGCGCTTCGACCGCGAGCACGGCGGCGGCGATTCGTGGCGATGAACCCCCGAAGGAGATGCCGATGAAGCCGAACCTCGATCCCGCGAAGCCCGTGTGGCTCGTCCCGGGCGTGCGCACGCCCTTCGCCCGCGTGGACGGCGGCCTCGCCGCCCTGGACGCCGTGGCGCTTTCGGTGCCCGTCGCGAAGGCGATGGGCGCGAAGCTCGCCGCGGGCGACCGGCCGGATCTCGTCGCCTGGGGCACCGTGGCTTCCAACCTCGGCTGGAGCAACATCGCCCGCGAGGTGGTGCTGGAAGCGGGCCTGCCGGGCGAGACGCCCGCCTTCACGACGGTGCTCGCCTGCTCGACGAGCATGGTGGCGGCGTTCGAGTCGGCGTCGATGCTGGGCGGCAGCCTCTCGCTCGCGATGGCCGGCGGCGTGGAAAGCATGAGCCGCGTGCAGATCGGGCTGTCGCAGGGGCTCTCCGACTGGCTGCGACGCCTCTCGCAAGCGCGCACGTTCGGCGAGCGCATCGACCGCTTCCTCGCCATCCGCGGCGCGGACATCCGGCTGCACGTGCCCTCCGTTCGCAACCGCGCCACGGGCAAGAGCATGGGCGAGCACTGCGAGGAGATGGCGAAGGCATGGCGGATTCCCCGGGAGGCGCAGGACCGCCTGGCCTACGAATCGCACGCGCGCGCCGTGAAGGCCCTGGCCGGCGGCTTCTTCGACGACCTGGTGATCCCGGCGGGCGAGGCGACGCGCGACGGCATCCCGCGCGCGGACACCACGCCGGAGAAGCTCGCGAAACTGAAGCCCGCGTTCGACCGGACGGCGGGCACGATCACCGCGGGCAACGCCTCGCCGCTCACCGACGGCGCGGCGGCGCTCTGGGTGGCGACGCAAGCCGGCCTTTCGCGACTGCCCGCGGGTCCCCGCGCGCGGCTCGTCGACTGGGAGATCGCGGCCGTGGACCTGGCGACGGAGGGGCTCCTCATGGCGCCGGCGTACGCGATCCCGCGGCTCCTCGCGAGGCACGGGCTCGGCCTCGCGGACATTCACCTGTGGGAAATCCACGAGGCCTTCGCGGCGCAGGCGCTCTGCAACATCGCCGCGCTGGAAAGCGAGGCGTTCGTGCGCGAGAAGGCGGGCGTCGCAGCCGCGCTCGGCGCGTTCCCGTGGGACAGGCTCAACCCGAACGGCGGCAGCGTCGCCATCGGGCACCCGTTCGGCGCCACGGGGGCGCGCATCCTCTCGCAGGCGGTGAAGGAACTCGCGGCGATGGGGCCGGGCAAGCGGGCGGTGGTCTCGATCTGCGCCGACGGCGGGCTCGGCACCGTGGCGCTGCTCGAATCGGCCTGAAGGGCCGCACGGTAGAATCGGGGGTGAATGCGCGGCCCATGCCGCCGCGCCGGAGACCTCCCCCGTGCAAATCGTCTGCCTCGACCTCGAAGGCGTCCTCGTTCCCGAGATCTGGATCGAATTCTCGAAGCGAACCGGCATCCCCGAGCTTTCGCGCACCACGCGCGACGAGCCCGACTACGACGGGCTCATGCGCTTCCGCCTCGAGCTGCTCGAGGAGAAGGGCCTCGGCCTGCCGGACATCCAGGCCGTCATCGCGAGCATGGGCCCGATGCCCGGCGCGCGCGAGTTCCTGGACGAGCTGCGCACGAAGTTCCAGGTCGTGATCCTCTCGGACACCTTCTACGAGTTCGCCCGCCCGCTCATGGCGCAGCTGGGCGAGCCCACGCTCTTCTGCCACCGCCTCGAGGTGGATGGCGCGGGGCTCGTGCGCGGCTACCGGCTGCGCATGCCCGACCAGAAGCGCGCGGCGGTGAACGCCTTCCGCGCGCTGAACTTCCAGGTGATCGCCGCGGGGGATTCGTACAACGACACCGCCATGCTGGGCGCGGCGCACGCGGGCATCTTCTTCCGGCCGCCGGAGGGCATCCTCGCGCAGTTCCCGCAATACCCGGTGGTGCGCGACTACCCGGCCCTGCGCGCGGCCATCGGCGAGGCGAGCGCGCGGATCTAGGGTCCCGCGCCCTCGCCCATGCGGGCGCTGACGGCGGTGAGGATGCCCTCGAGGATCGCGATCGGCGCCGGCGGGCAGCCCGGCACCGCCACGTCGACGGGAATCACGTTCGAGACGGCGCCGCGGCTCGCGTAGCTTTCGCCGAACACGCCGCCGTTGCATCCGCACTCGCCCACCGCGACGACGAGTTTCGGGTCGGGTGTCGCTTCCCAGGCGATGCGCAGGGCGCGTTCCATGTTCTTCGCCACCGGCCCGGTGACGAGCAGCATGTCCGCATGGCGCGGGCTCGCGACGAATTTGATCCCCAGGCCCTCGAGGTTGTAGTAGGCGTTGTTGAGGGCGTGGATCTCCAGCTCGCAGCCGTTGCAGGAGCCGGCGTCGACCTGCCGGATGGTGAGGGCGCGGCCGAGCAGGCGCAGCACCTCGTCCTGGATTTCCGGCGCGCGCTGGCGCAGCGTCTGGTCGGCCCGGGGAGGGGGCTCGCTCACGAGGCCCGTCTTCACGATCTGCCGAAGGATGCGGATCACAGGTCGTGTCCCGAGTAGCTGAGGTTGAAGCTCTTGTTGATGAGCGGGAAGTCCGGAACGATGTTGCCGATCACGGCGTGCTCGAGGACGGGCCAGTTCTGCCACGACGGGTCGTGCACGTGGCAACGCCGGATGCGGCCGCCCTCGCCCGCTTCCAGGACCACGAGGACCTCGCCGCGCCAGCCTTCGACCCAGCCGGCGCCGAGCGCCCCGGGGGCCGCCGCGGGAAGTTCCGTGCGGCAGGGGCCCGCCGGCGTGCCGACGGCGATCGCGCGCACGAGCCGCAGGGACTCGAGCAGCTCCTCGAAGCGCACGTTGACGCGGGCGGCGACGTCGCCCTGCGATTGCACGGCCTTCCTCGTGCCGATCTCCGTCCAGGGCACGGCCGGGTAGTCGGTCCGCAGGTCGTTCGACTGGCCGCTCGCCCGCGCCGCGAGGCCGGTGAGCCCGAGCGTGCGGGCCAGCTCCGGCGTCACGCGGCCGGTCGTGAAGAAGCGATCCTGCAGGCCCGCGTGCTCCTCGAATATGTGGCGAAGCTCGCGCACCTCGGCCTCGATGGCGTGCGACTGCCCGACCAGGCGTTCGGCCTGCGCCGCGCCGAAGTCCGCGTCCACCCCACCCGGAACGATGCGGTCCATGAGCAGCCGGTGGCCGAAGATCTCGGCGGAGAGCCGCACCCAGTCCTCCTTCAGGCGCATGAACTGCGCGAGCGCGAAGGCGAGGGCGGCGTCGTTGCCGAGCGCGCCCAGGTCGCCCAGGTGGTTGGCCACGCGCTCGCGCTCGAGCATCAGGGCGCGGATCCAGCGCGCGCGCGCGGGAGGCTCGACGCCCAGAAGCGATTCGGCGGCCTGCGCGTAGGCCCACGCGAAGGCGACGGTGGAGTCGCCCGAGACGCGACCGGCGAGCCGGTATCCCTCGGGCACCGTGAATTCCTCGAAGCGCTTCTCGATACCCTTGTGCACGTAGCCCAGGCGTTCCTCGAGCCGGAGGACCTTCTCGCCCACGATCGAGAACCGGAAATGGCCCGGTTCGATGATGCCGGCGTGGATGGGGCCCACGGGGATCTCGTGCACGCCGTCGCCCTCCACCCGCACGAAGTCGTAGTCCGTGAGCGTGTTGGCGGGAAGCGACGAGGCGTCGAAATCGCGGCGAAGCGGATGGGTGCCCTCGGGCCAGGCGCCGTGACGCAGCCACGGGCGCGTGTCGGAGGCGCCCCGGGCGGCGATGCCCACCAGGTCGAAGAGCGCGCGCTGCATCCGCGTGGCGGGCGCGAAGAGCCCGGACAGGTCCGGGTAGGAAGGCTTCGACTCCGGCACGAGGAGCTCGACGATGCACAGGCCTTCGCGGATCGCATAGGCCGCGTGGACGGCGAAGGCGCGGTCGTCGTCGTCCTCGTCGAGGTCGCGGCGGTCCGAGCCCCAGAGGGCGACCAGGCGCCCGCCGCACTCGCGCACGAGGCGCGCGGCCTCGGTCCACTGCCACTCGCCCACGGTTGCGATCGCCATCGGCGCGTCGCCCGCGATCGGGCGCCAGGGAAGCGCCAATCCGGGAATGCGGCTCGTGAGCGGCATGGTCTCCCCTTTTCCCTAACCCAGCAGCTTCGCCGCCTGCGCGTACCAGGCGGCGAGGTAGGGAGGAATGTACAGGCCCAGCATCAGGCCCAGGCCCAGGTGCACGAACACCGGCACCAGGGCCGGCTGGTGCGCGAGCGGCTTCAGGTGCGTGTCCCCGAAGACCATCGGCTGCACGCGGCTGAACACCGCGGCGAAGGCGACGCCCAGGGCGAGCAGCAGGAAGGGCGTGGCCCAGGGGTGCTCGCGCATCGCGGTGGTGAGGATCAGGAACTCGCTCGCGAACACGCCGAACGGCGGCATGCCCAGGATGGCGAGCGTTCCGATCATGAGCCCCCAGCCGACGGTGGGGCTCGCCTTCATGAGGCCGCGGATGTCCTCCATCACCTGCGTGCCGGCCTTCTGCGTCGCGTGGCCGACGGCGTAGAAGATGGCGCTCTTCACCAGCGAGTGCACCGTCATGTGCAGCAGGCCCGCGAAATTCGCGATGGGCCCGCCCATGCCGAAGGCGAAGGTGACGAGGCCCATGTGCTCGATGGACGAATAGGCGAACATGCGCTTCACGTCGCGCTGGCGCGACAGGAAGAAGGCGGCGACCACCACGGAGAGCAGGCCGAAGCCCATCATCATGTTGCCGGCGAAGCGCGACTCGAGGGCGCCGTCGGCGAGCACCTTGCAGCGCAGCACGCTGTAGAGGGCCACGTTGAGGAGCAGGCCCGAGAGAACCGCGGAGATGGGGGTGGGGCCCTCGGCGTGGGCGTCCGGCAGCCAGTTGTGCAGCGGCACCAGCCCGATCTTGGTGCCGTAGCCCACCAGCAGGAAGACGAACGCGAGCGACATGATGGCCGGCTCCAGGTCGCCCTTCACCAGGGCGAGGTGCGTCCACAGGAGCGCGTTGCCCTCGGCGCCCAGCACGCGCTCGGCCGCGAAGTAGAGCAGGATCGTGCCGAAGAGGGCCTGCGCGATGCCCACGCCGCACAGGATGAAGTACTTCCAGGCCGCCTCGAGACTCGCGGCGGTGCGATAGACCGACACGAGCAGCACCGTGGCGAGCGTCGCGGCCTCCATGGCCACCCAGAGGATGCCCATGTTGTTGGTGGTGAGCGCGAGCAGCATGGTGAACATGAACGCCTGGTACATGCTGTGGTAGAGGCGCAGCCGCGGCCCCGTCATCCGGCCCTTCTCGCGCTCGATGCGCATGTAGGGGCGGGAGAAGAGCGAGGTCGTGAAGCCCACGAAGGCCGTGAGCGCCACCAGGAACACGTTGAGGGCGTCGACGAAGAACTGCTCGCCCCAGGCCGTCACCGGACCGCCGGCGACGACCTCGGCCGTGAGCCATGCCGAAGCGGCGAACGTGGCGAGGCTGAAGCCCGAGTTCACCTCCGGGGCCGAGTTCCGGTCGCCCAGCAGCCACAGGCAGGGGCCGCCCAGGAGGGGAATGGCCAGCAGGACGAAGAACGCCTCCATGGGTCCCCTAGTCCTCCTTCAGCTTCTCGAGGTGGTGGATGTCGAGCGAGTCGAACTGCTCGCGGATCTGGAACATGAACACGCCCAGGATCACCATGCCCACCAGCACGTCCAGGGCGATGCCCAGCTCGACGACCATCGGCATGCCGTAGGTCGCGCTCGTGGCGGCGAAGAAGAGGCCGTTCTCCATGGCGAGGAATCCGATCACCTGCGGCACGGCCTTGGAGCGCGTGATCATCATCAGGAAGGACATGAGCACGCAGGCCATCGCGATGCCGAGCGTGCCGCGGGCGATCGACTGCGAGAACTGCGAGATGGGCAGGGCGAGGTTGAAGGCGAACACCACGAGCAGGATTCCCACCAGCATCATCGTCGGGATGTTGATGAGCGTCTCGATGTCCCACTTCACGTTCAGCCGCCGGATGAGCCGGTGCAGGATGAGCGGCAGGATGACGACCTTGAGCGCGAAGGTGATGCCGGCGGACCAGTAGAGGTGATGCTGGCCCGTCGCGAAGGCGACCGTCGTCGTGGAGCCCACGAGCGCGAGGCCCTGCAGCGCGAAGAGGTGGATCAGCGTCACGATGCGCCGCTGGGCGAGCATGGCGAAGGCGATGAGCAGCAGCACCGCGGCGAAGAGGTTGATGACCTGGCCGACCAGGGGCGACATGGCGCTCAGGCTCCCAGCAGCAGGTGGACGAGCAGCGCCAGCACGCCCAGCAGGAACGCCGTGGCGAGGAACTCGGGCACCCGGAAGATGCGCATCTTGGCGAGGATCGTCTCGATCAACGCGAGGGCGAATCCGCCGGCGGCGAGCTTCACGGCGAGCGCGGGCAGGGCCCAGAGCAGGGCGACGTGGTCGCGCGCCTCGGCGATGCCCCAGGGGAAGAAGATCGCGAGGCCCGCGCACGAGTAGGCGAAGAGCTTGAGCGCCGCCGCCCACTCGAGAAGCGCCAGGTGCCGCCCCGAGTACTCGAGGATGAGCGCCTCGTGGATCATCGTGAGCTCGAGGTGGGTGGCCGGGTTGTCCACGGGCACGCGCGCGTTCTCCGCGAGCGAGACCATCGTGAAGGCGATGCCGGCGAAGGCGAGGCTCGGCTGGATGGCGAATTCGCGGTGGGCCAGCGTCGCCACGGTCGTCGCGAGCGAGGTGGAGCTCGAGATGAGCGAGGCCGTGAAGAGCACCATCAGGAAGGCCGGTTCGGCGAGGAAGCCGATCAGCATCTCGCGGCGCGCGCCCATCGTGCCGAACGAGGTGCCGATGTCCATCGCCGCGAGCGAGATGAAGAGCCGCGCCAGCCCGAACAGGCCCACCAGGGCGATGGCGTCCGCCGCCGGCGCGAGGGGCAGGTTGGTCGAGAGCGTGGGGATGATCATGCAGGCGAGCAGCATGCAGCCGAACACGACGTAGGGCGCCACGCGGAAGAGGGGCGAGGCATCGTGGGCGATCACCGACTCCTTCCAGAAAAGCTTGTGCAGCAGGCGGAAGGGCTGCAGCAACGGCGGGGCGGCGCGGTTCTGCAGCCAGGCCCGGCACATGTTCACCCAACCCATCACCAGGGGGGCGCCGGCGAGGGCGACCAGGAGCGCGGTGATCTGGGCGAGGAGGCCTTCGACGTTCATAGCTGCGTGAGCGACAGGAGCGCGACGAGGGTGACGAAGCTGTAGAGCAGGTAGATCGAGATGCGCCCGCGTTGCAGCAGCCCGACCAGGCGCGAGGCGGCTTCCGTCACCGCGGCGATGCGCAGGTACACCCAGGCCCACATCGGATCCTCGACCGTGACCTTGTAGCGCGGTGCCGAGTCGAAGGGCGAGGGCAGTTCGCGGCGCATGCGGAAGAACGGCTCGAAGATCTGGCGGATGGGCTGCCCGAAGCCTTCCGCGGTGTCCTGCATCCGCGCGGTCTGCATCGGGAAGCCGCAATCCCAGGGCGCGGCCCGGCGCACGCGCCCATGGTAGAAGCGCCGCACCAGCGCGAAGGCGACCAGCACGATCGAGAGCGTCAGGAGGAAGAAGAGCAGCGGGCTGTAGGAGGCGCGTTCGGCCGAGACCGGCGCGAGCATCAGCCAGTCGCCCGCGTGGCCGCTCTGCGCGAGGCCCTTGCCCACCATCGCCACCGTGATGGGATCGATCACCTCGAGCACCGCCACGGGAAAGAGCCCGAGCAGCAGGCAGCCGGCGGTGAGCCAGGCGAGGCCCAGGCGCTCGAGTCCGTCGGCATCCCGGGCCTGGGCGAGCTTCTCCTCGCGCGGGCGGCCCAGGAAGATGACCCCGAAGAACTTCACCATCACGTAGCCCGCGAGGGCCGCCACGAGCACCACGCCGGCGGCGAACACGGGAACGAGCATGCGCAGGTACGGGTTGGGCAGCTCGCCGGTGAAGAGGAAGGACTGCAGCAGCAGCCACTCCGAGACGAAGCCGTTGGACGGCGGCAGGCCCGCGCTCGCGATGACGCCCACCAGGGTGGTCCAGGCGACGAACGGCATGAAACGCATGAGTCCGCCGAGCTTGCCCAGGCTGCGTTCGTGCGTGGCGTGCAGGACGGAGCCGGTGCCCAGGAACAGCAGGCTCTTGAAGAGCGCGTGGTTCAGGCAGTGGTAGAGCGAGGCGGCGAGCGCCAGGGCAGCGAGCGCGTCCATCCGGTAGGCGTTGAAGACGATGGCGAGGCCCAGGCCCACGACGATGAGGCCGATGTTCTCGATCGAGGAGTAGGCGAGCAGGCGCTTCATGTCCACCTGCGCCGCCGCGAAGACCACGCCGAAGATCGCGGTGGCCAGGCCCAGGCCGAGCGCGATCGTTCCCCACCACCACAGGGGCGTGGCGATCAGGTCGAAGTTGACGCGGATGAGCCCGTAGACGGCGGTCTTGAGCATCACGCCGCTCATGAGGGCGGACACCGGCGAGGGCGCCGCGGGGTGGGCCTCGGGCAGCCAGATGTGCAGGGGCAGGATGCCCGCCTTGGCGCCGAACCCGAAGAGGGAGAGCCCGAAGGCGCAGGAGGCCCAGAAAGGCGAGAGGTGCTGGGCGCGCATGTTGGCGAAGGTGTAGTCGCCCGTGTTCGCCTGCAGCACGCCGAAGCACAGCAGGATCGCGATCGCCCCGACGTGGGCCACGAGCAGGTAGAGGTAGCCGGCCTTGCGGATCTCGGCGATCCGGTGGTTCGTGGTGACCAGGAAGAACGAGGAGAGCGCCATCATCTCCCACGTCACCATGTAGGCGTAGGCGTCGTCGGCGAGCAGCACCAGGGCCATGCTCGCGAGGAAGAGGTGGTAGTGCATGCAGAGCAGGCCCGGGGGGGTGCCCTCGCCCTGCCGGAAGTAGCCGCCGGCGAAGACGGAGATGCCCGCGCTCGCGAGCCCGAGCAGCGCGAGGAAGAACGCCGAGAGCGCGTCGAGGCGAAGGTGGAAGGGCAGGTCCGGCAGCCCGATCGCGAGCACGGCCGTCTGCGGCGTGCCGGGAAGCGCCAGGAGCGCGATGCCGGCCAGGGCGACGCTCAGGAGCGCCGAGAGCGGGAACAGCAGGCGCCCCACGAGGCGCACGTTGTGCAGGGCCGCCAGCCCGGCGACGCCTATCGCGAGCCAGCCTGCCACGACGATCAGGGCACCGTCGATCGCGAGGAGTGAGGCAATCTGTGCCATGAATCGCGACCGGCGGTTCGCGTGCCTCCGCCTAGACGGACTCGACGGGGGTGTCGAGGAAGTAGCCGGCGCCGCGCTCCGTGCGGATCAGCGCGGGTTCGTTGGGCTTCTCCTCGATCTTGCGCCGCAGCCGCAGGATCTGGACGTCGATCGAGCGGTCGTAGATGTCGTCGTGCAAGCGGCTCGATTCGAGGAGCTGGTCGCGCGTGAGCACCTTCTGCGGCGAGCGCAGGAACGCGACGAGCAGGGCGTATTCGCTGTTGGTGAGGTCGACCGAGCGGCCGTCGGGGGACTTCAGGCGCCGCAGGCCCGTATTGAGCTCCCAGCCGGCGAACCTGAAGGCGCGCACGGCCTCGCCGCGGCGGACGGCCCGCTTCACTTCCGTGCGGCGCAGGACCGCCTTGATGCGGGCGAGCAGCTCGCGCTGGCTGAAGGGCTTGGTGACGTAGTCGTCGGCGCCGAGCTCGAGGCCCATCACGCGGTCGACTTCCTCCTTGCGGCTGCCCGTGAGGATGATGATCGGCATGTCGAGCTTCTCGCGCAGGCGCCGCGCGATGGCGAGGCCGTCCTCGTCCGGGAGCTTCAGGTCGAGGATGACGAGGTCGATGGTTTCCGCGGCCAGCACCTGGTCCATCTGGCTGCCGGACCCGGCGATGGAAACCTTCAGGTCGTGCTCGGTGAGGTAATCGCGGACGAGGTCCCGTATGGCGGGGTCGTCATCGACGACGAGGATGTGGGCTTCCAAGTTATTTCCGGCCGGGTAGAGGGAATCGGGGCCATTTTACGCCGACAGGCCGTAGAATCGCCAAAAATCCCGCGAGGCGCCGACCCCGTGAACAACAACGAAGGCAGGCCCGAGGGCAGCGGGGCGAACGCGAACGCGCCGGGACATCCCGGCATGCTGGTCGCTTTCGCGCTCGCCTATGCCGCGCTGGCGTACTTCGCGCTCTCGCTCCCCCTCTCCTCCTCGCGATTCCCGCCCTTCGTCTGGCCCGCCGACGGCCTCGCCCTCGGCGCGCTCCTCGTCGCCTCCCGGCGACGCTGGCCCGCGCTTCTCGCCATCGTGGCCGCCATCAATCTCGCGGCGGGCCTCGCGTTCAAGACGAACGTCGCCGAGACCTTCGCGGCGGTGGTGATGGGGGTGGGCGAGCCCGCCCTCCTCGCGGCGGTGCTGCTGCGCCTGGGCGGCGGCCGCGTGGGCATCTCGACCCTGCTCGGGCTGGGCGGATTTCTCGTGAACCTGGTGCCGATGGTCGCGATCGTCGCCTTCACGGACGCGCTCGCCGCGTACGCCTTCTCCGACGCGCCGCTGCGCGAGCAATGGTCGATCACCTTCGTCTCGGATTTCCTCGGGGTGATCGTCGTCGCGCCGCTGCTGCTCGCCTGGGGGCAGGGGGGGAGACGGGCCTCGCGGCGCACGCTGCGCGACCGGGCGCTCAAGGACCGCACCGCGGAGCTCGTCGCGCTGTTCGCCGGGCTCGTGTTCACCACGCACTTCGTGTTCCGGGCCACGTCGGCGGATTCCGGCTACGTCCCCGCCCTCGCCTACCTGTGCGTGCCCTTCCTCATCTGGGCGGCGCTGCGCTTCGGCCTGCGCGCCGCCACGGCGGGCCTCGTGGTCTTCGGCCTGCTGTGTTTCTGGCACACCGCGCAGGGCACGGGACCCTTCGCCGTGGCCGGCCTGCCGCAATGGCGCTCGCTCCTGCACGTCCAGGGGTACATCGCGGCGGTCATCGTCTCGACCCTCTTCGCGGCGGCGCTGCTCGCCGAGCGCGAGGCCGAGGCGCGCTCGACCGAGGCCTGGCGCCTTCGCCACCAGGCGGCCATCCGGGCCAGCGGAAGCCTGCTGTACGAGCTGGACCCGGTCACCGGGTTCCTGCTGTGGGACGGCGACACGCGCGCCGTGCTCGGCATCGCCGCCGAGGAGCTCGCGCACGTGCGCCAATGGATGGCGATCGTGCATCCGGACGACCGGGCGCGCCTGCGCGGCATCCGCGAGAAGTTCGTGCGGGGCGAGCTGGCGGAGATGATCGCGGAGTACCGCGTCCGGCGGGGAGGGCAGGACTGGATCACCGTGGCCGTGAACGGCTATGCGATGGACGACGGCTCCGCGGGGCGCGGCGGCCGCCGGCGCGTGATCGGGTTCGTTCGCGACGTGAGCGCCCGCGTGAAGGCCGAGGCCGAGCGCGAGGCCCTGGCCGTCCAGCTCCGGCAGGCCGAGAAGATGGAGGCCGTCGGGCGCCTGGCCGGCGGCATCGCCCACGACTTCAACAACATCCTGGGCGCGATCCTGGGCTACGGCGAACTGGCGCAGGCCCGGGCCGCGCAGGATCCGCAGCTCAAGCGCTACCTCGACACCATCGTGAACGCGGGCAACCGCGCCAAGAGCCTCGTCTCGCAGATCCTCGCCTACAGCCGCGCCGAGCCGGGCGTGAAGACGCCGGTGGCGGTGACGCCCATCGCCGCCGAGGTGTGCGAGCTCATCCGGGGTTCCACCTCGGCGATCGATGTCCATTTCCGGGGCCCCGAGGGCGAGGCGACCGTGATGGGAGACCCGACGCGCCTGCACCAGCTGCTCATGAACCTCGCCTCGAACGCGGTGCAGGCCATGGGCGAGGGCGGCACGCTCGACATCGCCCTCGAGGCGCGCACGCTCGCCGCGCCGGTCAAGACGCGCCTGGCCGAGGTCGCGCCCGGCGACTGGGTCGTGATCCGGGTGGCCGACACGGGCGAGGGCATCCCGCCCGAGGTGATCGACCGCATCTTCGAGCCGTTCTTCACCACCAAGGCCGCGGGGCGCGGCACGGGCCTGGGCCTCGCGCTCGTGCATTCCATCGTGCGCGAATCCGGCGGGGCCATCGACGTCGAGAGCGAACGCGGCCGCGGCACGACCTTCACCGTCTGGCTGCCCCGCATCGAGGGCGGCGAGCCGAAAGCGATCGGCATCGCGGAGCTCGCCGGCGGGCAGGGCCAGGTGATCCTCGCCGTGGACGACGAACCCGAGGTTCTCGCGGCGCTCGAGGAGATGCTCGCGACGCTCGGTTACGAGCCCGCGGGCTACACGGACAGCCGGGCGGCCCTCGAGGCCTTCCAGGCGGACCCGGCGCGCTACGAGGCGGTGGTGAGCGACGAGGTGATGCCCGGGCTCACCGGCACGCAACTCGTGCCCGAGCTGCGCAAGGCGAGGCCCGGCATTCCCATCGTCATCGCGAGCGGCTACGGCGGCGCGGGCTTCGAGACGCGGGCGCTCGCCGCGGGCGTGAACCTCGTGCTCAAGAAGCCGTACCGCATGCAGGAGATCGGCGACGTGCTGCGGGGGTTCTTCGGCAAGTCCTGAGGCGCGGCTTGCGGTCTGGCCGACCGGCGTCGTGGCGGGGCAATCGGCCGGCGGTGGGAAGCGCGGGGCAAGTTCAGGGCGGCGCAAGCACGGCCTCTTGCGGGATGGGTGCCCCGGATTTTGGGGCCAGACAACACACGTCAGGCCTCGAAAACCGACCCATCCAACGATTGCTCCCCTTCCAAACCCGGGGAGCAATCCGACGACGTCCGCGCCGCCATGAACGTGACGCCTTTCCACCCCCCACCGGCCGGGGCATCGCACGAGGAGGCAGCGTCGCTTCGTGCACCTGCCACCGCTCGGGCCGCCGCTCCGGTTCGCTTGATCGCATCGCCAGCCGCGACGAATCCGCGATGCCCGATATTCATGACGCCGCATCCATGGGCACGTCCCCATCGAGGGCGGGAAACGCGTTGCCGATTCATGGCGGCGCGGACGTCGCCGGTTGGCGGCCGCAGCGCCACCAACGTTGGATGGGTCGGTTTCTGGGGCCTGACGTGTGTTGTCCGGCCCCAAATTCCGGGGCACCCATCCCGCAAGAGTCCGTGATTGCGCCGCCCTGAATCGGCAACGCGTTTCCCGCCCTCGATGGCAACCCGCCATCGCAGCCACGACGACACCGCTCGCGACGAACCCTCTCCCAACGAAAAGGGCCCGCCGAAGCGAGCCCTTTCGATGAATGGAGCGCGGGCCGCTATTTCACGATCTCGAGATGATCCAGCCCGGAACCCAGGTCGCGGTTCTTGGCGTTGCGGCTCTCGAGCTTGATCTTCAGGCGCAGGTCGTTCACCGAGTCGGCGTTGCGCAGCGCATCCTCGTAGCTGATGAGGTCGGCCTCGAAGAGGTCGAAGAGCGCCTGGTCGAAGGTCTGCATGCCCAGCTCGCGCGAGCGGGCGATGAGCGCCTTCATCTCGTGCACCTCGCCCTTGAAGATGAGGTCCGACATGAGCGGCGAGTTGAGCATGATCTCGATGGCCGCCACGCGCCCCTTGCTGCCCTTCTTCGGGATGAGGCGCTGGGAGATGATCGCCTTGAGGTTGAGCGAGAGGTCCATGAGGAGCTGCGCGCGGCGCTCCTCGGGGAAGAAGTTGATGATGCGGTCGAGGGCCTGGTTGGTCGAGTTCGCGTGCAGCGTCGACATGCACAGGTGGCCCGTCTCGGCGAAGGCGATGCCGAACTCCATCGTCTCCTTCTCGCGGATCTCGCCGATGAGGATCACGTCGGGCGCCTGGCGCAGCGTGTTCTTGAGCGCCGCGAACCAGTTGTCGGTGTCCACGCCCACTTCGCGCTGCGTGATGATGCAGTTCTTGTGCTCGTGGACGTACTCGACCGGGTCCTCGATCGTGATGATGTGGCCGTAGCTGTTGTCGTTGCGGTGGCCGATCATCGAGGCGAGCGAGGTCGACTTGCCCGAGCCCGTCCCGCCCACGAAGATCACGAGGCCCCGCTTGGTCATCGCGACGTCCTTGAGCACCTGCGGCAGGCCGAGCTCGTCGAACTTGGGGATCGTCGTGGTGATCGTGCGCAGCACCAGGCCCACGCGGCCCTGCTGCACGAACGCGTTCACGCGGAAGCGGCCGATGCCCGTGGGGCTGATGGCGAAGTTGCACTCGTTGGTCGCCTCGAACTCCGCCGCCTGCTTGTCCGTCATGATCGAGCGGGCGAGCTCCTGCGAGTGGATGGGCGAGAGGCTCTGCTGCGACACCGGGGCCACCTTGCCGTCGACCTTGATGGCCGGCGGGAAGCCCGCGGTGATGAAGAGGTCCGAGCCCTTGCGCGCGATGAGGGCGCGCAGCAGGTCGTGCATGAATTTCAGTGATTGTTCGCGTTCCATGGGGCCTCCGGTGGCGGGGCGGCGCTAGCCGACGAAAGCGTCCTTGTTGGCGGCCTTGGTGCGCGCCTCGGGGATGCTGATGAGGTTCCTCTTCACGAGGTCCTGGAGGTTCTGGTCGAGCGTCTGCATGCCGATCGCCTGGCCGGTCTGGATGGCCGAGTACATCTGGGCGACCTTCGCCTCGCGGATGAGGTTGCGGATGGCCGGCGTGCCGATCATGATCTCGTGCGCCGCCACGCGACCGGAGCCGTCCTTCGTCTTGCACAGGGTCTGCGAGATCACCGCGCGCAGCGACTCGGAGAGCATCGCGCGGATCATCTCCTTCTCGGCCGCGGGGAACACGTCGATGATGCGGTCGACCGTCTTGGCGGCCGACGAGGTGTGGAGCGTGCCGAACACCAGGTGGCCCGTCTCGGCCGCCGTCATGGCGAGGCGGATGGTCTCGAGGTCGCGCATCTCGCCCACGAGGATGATGTCCGGGTCCTCGCGAAGGGCGCTTCGCAGCGCGTTCGAGAACGACAGCGTGTGCGGTCCGACCTCGCGCTGGTTCACCAGGCACTTCTTCGATTCGTGCACGAACTCGATGGGGTCTTCCACCGTGAGGATGTGGCCGTACTCCCCCTCGTTCACGTGGTTCACCATCGCCGCGAGCGTGGTCGACTTGCCCGAGCCCGTGGGGCCCGTCACGAGCACGAGGCCCCGCGGCTGGTTCGCGATCTCCGCGAAGATCTTGGGGGCGTTCAGGTCCTCGAGGGTGAGCACCTTCGAGGGGATCGTCCGGAACACGGCGCCGGCGCCGCGCTGCTGGTTGAACGCGTTCACGCGGAAGCGCGCGAGGTTCGGGATCTCGAAGGAGAAGTCGCACTCGAGCGTCTCCTCGTAGATCTTGCGCTGCGAGTCGCTCATGATGTCGTACACCATCCCGTGCACGTCCTTGTGCTCGAGCGGCGGCACGTTGATGCGGCGCACGTCGCCGTGCACGCGGATCATGGGCGGCAGGCCGGCGGACAGGTGCAGGTCCGAGGCCTTGTTCTTCACGGAGAAGGCGAGCAGTTCGGCGATGTCCATCTTGTTCTCTTTCGGTGGGGACGGGGTCTCTCGAACCGCGGGAGGCGGACCGAAGCGATGGCCGACGCCAGAGTAGAATCGGGCCTCGAGGTCGAGCCGATTATGTCTCCAATAGCCGAAAACCTGCAAGCCGTAAGAAGTCGCATTCTTGAAGCGTTACAAGGGGATAGCCGCGCCGTGACGCTGGTGGCGGTCTCGAAGACCCGCCCGGCCGCCGCGGTGGCCGAAGCCCTCGCGGCCGGCCAGCGCGACTTCGGCGAGAACTACGTGCAGGAGGCGCTCGAGAAGATCGAGGCGCTCTCCGGGCGCGGCGCGACCTGGCATTTCATCGGCCACCTGCAGGGCAACAAGGCGAAGGACGTCGCGCGGCACTTCGACTGGGTGCACGGCGTGGACCGCGAGCGGATCGCCGAACTGCTCTCGCGGGCCCGGCCGGCCGGGCTCGCGCCGCTGCAGGTGTGCGTCCAGGTGAACATCAGCCAGGAGGCGACGAAGAGCGGCGTCGCCCCCGGGAGAGACGCTCGCGCTCGCGCGGCGCGTGGCGGCGCTTCCGGGGCTCGCGCTTCGCGGCGTCATGGGCATGGCGAGCCCCTCGGGCGACGAGGCGGCGCAGCGCGCGGAGTTCGGCCTCCTGCGCCGCGAGTTCGAGGCGCTCAAGGCGGCGGGGCTCGATGTCGATACGCTTTCAATGGGCATGACGCACGACTATCCGGCGGCGCTCTCGCAGGGCGCCACGATGCTGCGCATCGGCACCGCCATCTTCGGCGAACGACGGATCGAGGAGAAGACGCCATGAAGCTGCTGTTCCTGGGAGGCGGCAACATGGGTGCCGCCATCGTGGGCGGACTCGTCGCGCGGGGTTTCGCGCGGGCGGACATCACCGTGGTCGAGCCGAACCCGGCCGGCCGCGAGGCGCTCGCCGCGCGCTTCGGCGTCGCCGTCCGGGAGTCGGCCGCGGGCGCGCCGGCCGCGGACGTCATCGTCCTCGCGGTGAAGCCCCAGCAGATGCGCGAGGCGGTGAAGCCCCTGCTGCCCCTCGCGCCCGGCACGCTCGTCGTGAGCATCGCGGCGGGCATCCGCCTCGCGGACCTCTCCCGGTGGCTGGGCGGGCACGCCGGGCTCGTGCGCGCGATGCCCAACACCCCGGCGCTCGTGCACGCGGGCGTCACCGGCCTGTATGCCCCGCCGGCCGTGGACGAGGCGGGGCGGTCGAGCGCCACGGCGCTGCTCGCCGCCGTCGGCGAGGTCGTGTGGCTGCCGCGCGAGGAGGATCTCGACGCCGTCACCGCCGTCTCCGGCAGCGGCCCGGCCTATGTCTTCTATTTCCTGGAGGCGGTGGAGCAGGCCGGCCGGGAGATGGGCATCGCGCCCGGGGCGGCCCGCACGCTCGCCCTCGCCACCTTCGCCGGCGCCGCGAAGCTCGCCCGGGAGCGCGCGGAGGATCCGGCGGTGCTTCGGGCGCAGGTCACGTCGAAGGGCGGCACCACCGAGCGGGCCCTCGCGACGATGGAAGCCGCCGGCCTGAAGGACCGCATCGTCGAGGCCGTGAAGGCCGCCGCCGCCCGCTCCCGCGAGCTGGGCGACGAGTTCGGAAGGGCCTAGCGATGCTCGAACTGGCCCTGGCGTTCGTCATCGAGACGGTCTTCAACATCTTCATCCTGTCCGCGCTCGTGCGCTTCTGGATGCAGGTGCTGCGCGCGCCGGCGCGCAACCCCCTCGCGCAGTTCACGATGGCGCTCACGGATTTCGCGGTGAAGCCCCTTCGCCGGATCGTGCCGGGCTTCTTCAAGCTGGACATCGCGTCGTTCGCGGTCGCCTGGGGCGCGCAGTTCCTGCTGCTCGCCATCCTCGCGCTCCTCAAGGGCGTCGCGCTCGCGAACGGGCCGGTGCTCTCGATCCTGCTCTTCTTCGCGCTGGTGAAGCTCGCCCGCCTCACCGTCTACATCGTGATGGGCGCGGTCTTCTTCCAGGCGCTGCTCACGTGGGTGAACCCGTACCATCCGGTGGCGCCTTTCTTCGAGGCCCTCACGCGACCCTTCCTCAAGCCTTTCCAGAAGGCGATCCCGCCCATCGGCGGCGTGGACATCACGCCGGTGCTGGTGCTCATCGCCTGCCAGCTCGTGCTGATGCTCCCGGTGGCGTGGCTCGAGCAGCAGTGCGTCGCCGCCATGGCGCGGGCCGTCCTGCCCTGAGTTCCTCCCGATCGCCCGGGCCGGATGTGGAATTCGCCACATCCGGCCGTCCATTATTTCAGCGGTAGCCGACGCATTCCTCGGCGGACGGGGGGCGGGGGTCCTCCGTAAAGTGGGCTCCAACGCGTCGAACACGCGCCGCCACCCCGGCAGGGTCCTGCCGGGGGGCGCCCAGGAAGCCCGAAAGGAAACACCCTCATGGAACTGATCGCCCTCGCCGTCCTCTTCGCCCTCGGCTTCGTTCCCCTCTTCCTCGCCTCGGAGCTCGCCGCCGGCCACCCCGGTCCCGCCCGCCACGCCATGGGCGCGCCGACGGACGCCGCCTCGGCCGCCGAGCGCCATGTCGTCGCCCACCCGCTGCGCCCCCGCCTTCCGGCCGTGGCCGCGAACGACGAGCACGAACGCGAGGCCGCCTAGGCCGGGCCGGGACGCCGAAAACCCCGGTCCGCGAGCGTTTCGTCCCCGACTTTCGCCGATTCGTCGCATGCGCCTCGCGCCCCGCGGGGCCGGTCCCTAGAGTTCGATCCATCGCGGGAACGAACCCGCCCGAACGCAACCCGAAGGAGCCCGCCATGAACGCCATCGAAACCGTCGCCCCGCTCGTCGCCCTCGCCTCGCCCGTCATCGCGCTGGTCGCGTTGAACGTGTTCCTCGCCCTGCGCGGCGAAAGCGGCACCCTGCTGCTGCCGGGCCTCGCTTCCCGCCTGCCCACCTTCGGGCCGCGCGCCGAAAGCCTCCTGCCCGCGAGCTCCGCCCGGCGCCCGACGCGCTCCCCGGCCAACGACCCGGATTTCCGTCACGCCGCCTAGGCGCCCGCCTTCCCCGGCCAGGGGGGGGCGTGACCGGCCGCGTGGGGCTCCGCGCGGCTTCTCGGTTACACTGATTCCCCCATGGCCGGAACCGTTCCCACCCCCGCCGCCTTCGATGGCGAGATCGCCCGCTACAACCGCTGGCGCGAGGACCTCACGCGGTCGGTCACCGCCTACCACGACTGGCTCGAATCGAACGGCCAGCTCGACGTGCAGCAGTCGATCCGCTTCTACGACCTGCTCGAGAACCTGGGCAAGGGCCGGCTCATGCTCGCCTTCCTCGCGGAGTTCTCGCGGGGCAAGAGCGAGCTCATCAACGCGCTCTTCTTCTCCAGCTTCAAGGAGCGGCTCCTGCCCTCCGACGTGGGCCGCACCACGATGTGCCCCACGGAGATCTTCCACGACCCCAACGAGGAGCCGTACCTGAAGCTCCTGTCGGTCGAGACGCGCTATCGCGACGAGTCGATCTCGCAACTGAAGAACAACCCGGTCGAATGGAGCAAGGTCCGCCTCAACACCGCGAGCGCGGCGGACATGAAGAAGGCCCTCTCGGCCCTCGCGGACACGAAGAAGGTGTACGCGCTCGAGGCGCGCATGCTGGGCCTCGCGCCGATGCTCAACGAGAAGGGCGAGATGCCCGGCGAGGAGGAGCTGATCGAGGTGCCGGCGTGGCGCTACGCCATGATCAACTACCCGCATCCGCTGCTTTCCAACGGGCTCTCGATCCTCGACACCCCCGGCCTCAACGCCCTGGGCATGGAGCCGGAGCTCACCGTCTCGACGGTGCCGTCGGCGCACGCCATCCTCTTCCTGCTGTCGATCGACACGGGCGTCACCAAGAGCGACCTGGAGATCTGGGACCGCTACGTGAAGCCGGGCCTGCCGCAGAAGATCGCGGTGCTCAACAAGATCGACCTCATGTGGGACGAGCTGAAGAGCCCCGAGGAGATCGACCGCGCCGTGCAGCGCATGGTGGAGACGACCGGCAAGGCGCTCTCGCTCGACCCCTCGCGCATCTTCCCGCTGTCGGCGCAGAAGGCGCTGCTGGGCAAGGTCCGGGAGGACGCCGGGCTCATCCGCAAGAGCGGCATCGAGGCCCTCGAGGGCTACCTCGCCCGCGAGATCGTTCCCATGCGCCGGCAGATCCTGTGCAAGGCCGTGATGAACGAGATCGGGGCGATGATGCTCGCCTCGCGCGCGAGCGTCGCGCACAAGCAGCAGGCCAACGTCGCCGCGATGGCCGAGCTGCAGGGGCTGGTGGGCAAGAGCCGCGACGTCGTGACCAAGCTCTGGGCGAAGATCACGGCCGAGAAGAACGCCTACAACTCCGCGCTGGCCGAATACAAGGTGAACCAATCCACCTTCAACGCCAAGCGCAGCGGCCTCATGGACATGCTGAACGCGGCGAAGCTCGACCAGATGCTCGCCTCGAGCGCCCAGGCGATGGAGGATTCCTGGACGACCGTGGGCCTGCAGCGCGCCATGCGCGAGCTCTCGAAGCTGATGAGCGCGGACTTCGTCCAGGTCTTCGCCGCGAGCGAGGACATCAAGAAGCTCATGCAGGGGGTGTACAACACCTTCACCGAGAAGTTCGGCTTCCAGAAGATGAAGCTTCCCGCGCTCGATTTCGAGACGCACAACATGCGCCTGCAGCTGCTCGTGCACGAAACCGAGGCGTTCTCGCGCGACCCCGTGAACGTGGCCCACTACAAGGGCCCGATGGTGCGCAAGTTCTACGGCTCGCTCGTCGCGCAGGCGCGCGGGCTGTTCGTCGATGCCCGCCAGCAGTCCGAGCGCTGGTCCCAGGCGGTGGTGATGCCGCTCGAGACGCAGATGAAGGACCACAAGGCCCAGCTCCAGGCGCGCCTCGACAACCTCTCCAAGATCAACGAGAAGTCCTCGGGCATCCACGAGCAGCTCGCGGCGCTCAAGAAGGAAGGCGAGGAACTCGCCCGCCAGCGCCAGATGATCGACAACCTGCTGCAGCGCGTCTCGCGCGAGGAGGCGGTCGCCTCCGGCGCGCACGAGCCCGCCGACAAGCCCGGCACGGCCACCGAGACCCGCACGCCGCCGGAGATGATGCAGACCCTGAAGCTGTCCGCCTTCGACGCGCCGATGACCATCAGCCGCCGTGCGGCGCAGGCGCAGGAGGTCTTCAAGCAGGTGGCACCCGTGAAGGTCGAGCCCGAGCCGCGGCGTCCCGAGCCCGTCGCGGTGCCCGCGCGCGCCGCGAAGCCCGCCGCCGCGCCGCTCATCTCGTCGGACGACCTCATGGCCGGCCTCGCCGCGGTGCTCTCGCCGGAGGGCGTGCCGACGTTGCCGGGCGCCGAGCCGCCCGCCGCGCCGCGCGTGGTCGCCGCGGGCGCCCTTTCCGGCGCCGACCAGGACCCGGTGAGCACCGTCAACCAGCGCACGCTGGCCCGGGCCGAGGCGAACGAGCCCGCCGCCGACACGCCGACGATCGACTACCGGGCGCGCGAGGGCGAGCGGACGGTGCAGATACCCGCGTTCAACCCCGCCCGTTTCAACGCCGACGGCTCGCCGAAGGAAGAGACCGCGGCCCACGAGCGCACCCAGAAGATCGACCTGAACGCGCTCGCGAAGGCCGCGTCGGAGCAGACGCAACGCCTCGATCCCGCGCTCGCGCAGCGGCTGGACCCCACCACCACGCAGCCCTTCAACCCGGAGCGCACGCAGCGCATGCAGGCCGAACCGCCGCCGGCCGGCAAGCCCGCGGAAGGCGACGGGGCCGCGGCCGCCGAGCCCACGCGCACCCAGCGGCTCGACGCGTCCATCCAGAAGCTGCAGGAAGCCAAGCGGCTGCTGCAGGGCGTGACGCAGAAGCCCTAAACCAGGATCACGTCGTACTGCTCCTGGTTGTACGCCGTCTCCACCTGCATCGAGATGGGCTTCGCGATGAAGTCCCCCAGCATCGTGAGCGCGCCCGCCTCCTCGTCCAGGAAGAGGTCGATCACCTTCTGCGAGGCGAGGATGCGGTATTCCTTGGCGCCGAACTGCCGCTCGGTGCGCAGGATCTCGCGCAGGATCTCGTAGCAGATCGTCTGGGCGGTCTTGAGCTCCCCGCGGCCCGCGCACACCGGACAGGGCTCGCACAGCACGTGGGCGAGCGATTCGCGGGTGCGCTTTCGCGTCATCTCCACCAGGCCCAGCTGCGAGAAGCCGTTCACGGTGACGCGCGTGCGGTCGCGCGCGAGCGCCTTGCGGAACTCCGCCAGCACGGCGTCGCGGTGCTCCGCGGTGTCCATGTCGATGAAGTCGACGATGATGATGCCGCCCAGGTTGCGCAGGCGCAGCTGGCGCGCGATGGCCTGCGTGGCCTCGAGGTTCGTCTTGAAGATCGTGTCGTCGAAGGACCGCCCGGAGACGAAGCCGCCGGTGTTCACGTCCACCGTCGTGAGCGCCTCGGTCTGGTCGATGATGAGGTAGCCGCCGCTCTTCAGGTCCACGCGGCGGGCGAGGGCGCGCTCGATCTCGTCCTCGACCGCGAACAGGTCGAAGAGGGGGCGCTCGCCGCTGTAGTGCTCGAGGATGGGCAGGGCCGCCTGGGTGTACTTCTCCGCGAACGCCTTGAGGCGCGCGAAGGTCTCGCGCGAATCGACGATGACGCGCTCGGTGGTGGCGTTCACGAGGTCGCGCAGCACGCGGGTGGCGAGGCCGAGGTCCTGGTAGAGCAGGGCCTGGGGCGCGGCGGTGGAGGCGGCGAGCTGGATCTGCTTCCAGAGGGTGACCAGGTAGTCGATGTCGGACTTCAGTTCCGCGTCGGTGGCCGTCTCGGCCACGGTGCGCACGATGAAGCCCCCGGATTCGCCCTCGGGAATGAGCGAGTGGACCTTCTCGCGCAGGTTCTCGCGCTCGGCGACGTCCTCGATGCGCTGGGAGATGCCGATGTGCGGGTCCTGCGGGAGGTAGACGAGCAGGCGCCCGGCGATGGACACCTGCGTGGACAGGCGCGCGCCCTTCGATCCGATGGGGTCCTTCACCACCTGCACGAGGAGCGTCTGGCCCTCGGAGAGGATGCGCTCGATGGGCTTCACCGGCCCGTCGCCGTTCTTCGCCATCCAGATGTCGGCCACGTGCAGGAACGCGGCGCGCGTGAGGCCGATCTCCACGAAGGCCGACTGCATGCCGGGGAGCACGCGGCACACGCGGCCGAGGTAGATGTTGCCCACGATGCCGCGGGAGGAGTCGCGCTCGACGTGCAGCTCCTGCACCGAGCCCTGCTCCGTGATCGCGACCCGCGTCTCCTGCGGGGTGACGTTGATGAGGATCTGCTCGTTCATCCGGTTCTCACGATCTTGGGGTAAGGCCGTGGAACCGCAGATGAACGCAGATGAACGCAGATGGCCCGTGGCAATGCGAGCCATTCCGATCCGACTTGTTGGCGCGAAACCTGGCCCTAGGCCTCCATCACAAGAAGATCATCTGCGTTCATCTGCGTTCATCTGCGGTTCCAAAGCCTTTGGGGTCCAGTCTACGGGACTGCCACCCCGAATTCACGCAGGAGCTCCACGGTTTCGTAGAGCGGAAGCCCCATGACCCCCGTGTAGCTGCCCTCCAGCCGGGAGACGAACGCCCCCGCCCGCCCCTGTATTCCGTAGGCCCCCGCCTTGTCGAACGGCTCCCCGGTGGCGATGTAGGCCTGGATCCGGGCCTCGTCCAGGGGGGCGAAGGTGACGAAGGACTCGCTCACCTTCATCGCGAAGCGGTCCTCGAAGCGCAGGGCCACGGCGGTGAGGACGCGGTGCCGGGTGCCGGCGAGCAGGCGCAGGATGCGGGCCGCGTCGGCCGCGTCGGCGGGCTTGCCCAGGATCTCGGTGGCCAGGGCCACCGTGGTGTCGGCGGCCAGCACGGGCTTTCGCATGAGCCCGCGCCGCAGCGTCACCCGCTCCCAGGCCGAATCGGCCTTGAGCTGGGTCACCCGCCGGACGTAGTCGTCCGGGTGCTCGCCGGGATGCGGGTCCTCGTGGACTTCCGCGTCCGCCCGGCCCCCCTCGCGGAAGAGGAGCGGCTCGTGCCGCACGCCGATCTGCGCCAGGAGCTCGCGCCGGCGGGGGCTGCGGGAGGCGAGGAAGATCGGCGCGCTCATTCGCGGTGGTAGGGGTGGTTCGCGAGGATCGTGTACGCCCGGTAGAGCTGCTCGGCGAGGAGCACGCGCACCAGGCCGTGGGGCAGCGTGAGCCCGGACAGGGAGATGAGCTTCGAGGCCTTGTCCCGAACCGCGTCCGCATGACCGTCGGCGCCTCCGATCGCGAAAACCGGGTGGGTGCCGTCCCGCATCCAGCCGGCGAGCATCACCGCGAGGCCCTGGGTGGTGACGGCGCGGCCGCGCTCGTCCAGGGCGAAGAGAGTGGCGCCCGAAGGCACCGCGGCGAGGACCCGCTCGCCCTCGAGGGCCTTCGCCTTCTCGACCGTCCTGCCGCTGTTTCGCTCCTCGGGCTTCAGTTCCACGAGTTCGAGCTTGATCTCCGGCGGCAGGCGCTTCCCGTATTCGGCCCAGCCCTGCGCGATCCACGCGGGCATCTTGTGGCCGACCGAGAGCACCGTGACGCGCATCAGCCCGGCCGGCGGCGGCGCGGCTTGGGCGCCGTCTCCACGGCGGGCGGGGCCGCCGCCTTGCGCTTGCGCGGCGCGGCCTTCTTCGCCGGCGCCCGCCTGGGGCGCACGGGCGGGGCGAGCGGCAGTTCGGTCTCGTCCCCCACGGGGCGGGCCGCGCGCTCGCGCGGGGCGCCCGGGCTCAGCGTCCGGTCGAACTTGCCCTCCCCCCAGAGTTCCTCGAGGTTGTAGTACGTTCGCACCGCGGGCTGCATGACGTGGACGACGATGTCGCCGGTATCGACGAGCACCCATTCGGCGCTCGCCTCGCCTTCCGTGCCGACGATGGTGATGCCGGCCTCCCGGAGCTTGTCGTGCACGTGGCGGGCGAGGGCCTTCGTCTGGCGGGCCGATTCGGCGCTCGCGATCACGATCCAGTCGAACATCGAGGTGATTTTCCGGACGTCGATGGCGACGATGTCGCGCGCCTTGATGTCCTCGAGGGCGGAGACGACGATCTTCTTGCGGGCAAGCGTGGTGAGTTGTCGGGTCATGCGGGAGTTCCGTAGAGCGAATGTTGCTGGATGTACCCGACCACGGGGTCGGGCGTGAGGTAACGGATCGTCGAGCCGCCCGCGACCCGGTCGCGGATGGCGGTGGAGGAGATCGCGAGCGGGGTCATCGAGAACGTCATGATGCGCCCGGCCGGGACCGAAAGCAGGTCGCGGCGGTTCACGCTGACCCGCGGCCACAGGGATTTCGGGATGGCGCCCGGGCCGCGCGATTGCCAGTCGGCGTCGTCCGCGCGCACGGCGACGGCGAAATGGGCGAAGTCGAAGAGCGATTCCCAGCGGTGCCAGGTCTCGATCCGGGCGAAGGCGTCGCTGCCCAGCAGGAAGACGAGCGGGGCGTCCGGGCCCACTTCGCCGCGCACCTCCGCCAGCGTGTCGATGGTGTAGGTCTCGCCTTCGCGGGCGAGTTCGCGCTCGTCCACGGTGAAGCCGGGGTCGCCCGCCGTGGCGAGGCGCAGCATGGCCGCGCGCTGCTCGCCGCTCGCGCGCGTGCCGCCCTCGCGTTGCCAGGGACGTCCGGCCGGCAGGAAGGCGACGCGCTCGAGGGCGAAGGCCTCGCGCAGTTCCGCGGCGAGCCGCAGGTGGCCGAAATGGACCGGGTCGAAGGAGCCGCCGAAAAGGCCGAGCGCGGAAGCCAAGAGCCCGTCAACCGCGCACGTGCCCGTCGCCCAGCACGATCCACTTGCGCGACGTGAGCCCCTCGAGGCCGACGGGGCCCCGCGCATGGAGCTTGTTGGTGGAGATGCCGATCTCGGCGCCCAGGCCGTACTCGAAGCCGTCGGCGAAGCGCGTCGAGGCGTTCACCATCACCGAGGCCGAGTCGACCTCGCGCAGGAAGCGCTGCGCGCGGCCGAAGTCGGGCGTCACGATGGCGTCGGTGTGCTGCGAGCCGTACTTCGCGATGTGGGCCATGGCCTCGTCGAGGCCCGCCACGACGCGGATGGCGACGATGGGCGCGAGGTATTCGGCAGTCCAGTCTTCCTCGGTGGCCGGCTGGACGGCGCGAAAGCCCGCGGCCTCGAGCACGCGGCGCGAAGCCTCGCAGGCGCGCACCTCGACGCCCTTCTCGGCGAACATGCGCCCGATCGAGGGCAGGGTGGCCGCCGCCGCGCCCTGCGCGACGAGCAGCGTTTCCATCGTGTTGCAGGTGCCGTAGCGCTGGGTCTTGGCGTTCTCGACGATGGCGAGGGCCATCGCGGGGTCGGCGCCGTCGTCCACGTACACGTGGCAGACGCCGTCCAGGTGCTTGATGACCGGCACGCGGGCTTCCTTCGCGATCCGTTCCACGAGGCTCTTGCCGCCGCGCGGGATGATCACGTCGAGGTACTTCTCGGCGGCGAGCAGTTCGCCCACCACGGCCCGGTCCGTCGTCGGGACGAGCTGGATGGCCGCATCGGGCAGGCCCGCCGCCTTGAGTCCCGCCGCGAGGCATTGCGCGATGGCCTGGTTCGAGTGCATCGCCTCGCTGCCGCCGCGCAGGATGGCCGCGTTGCCGCTCTTCAGGCACAGCCCGCCCGCGTCGGCCGTCACGTCGGGGCGCGACTCGTAGATGATGCCGACCACGCCCAGGGGCACGCGCATCTGGCCCACCTGGATGCCCGAGGGCCGGAAGCGCAGGTCCGTCACCTCGCCCACCGGGTCCGGCAGGCGGGCGATCTGGCGAAGGCCCTCGGCCATTTCCTCCACGCCCTTGGCGGTGAGCTTCAGGCGGTCGATGAAGGCGTCGTCGGAGCCGTTGGCGCGCGCGGCCTTCACGTCCTTCGCATTGGCGGCGAGGATCGTCTTCTCGCGGTCGACGAGCGTCCCGGCGGCCACGTCGAGCGCGCGGTTCTTGGCGGCGGTGCTGGCACGGCGCAGCTCGGCGGCGGCGAGGCGCGCGGCGGCCCCCAGGGTTTCGACGACGGTGCGGGCTTCGGCGGCGGTGTTCAGGTCGTTCATGCGGGCAATCGTATCGGAAGTGCGGGCCGCTCAGGCGGCGGCGCGCAGGGCGGGCTTGCCGGCGAGGGCGAGGGAGAACTCGAGGATCTCCTCCCAGGCATCGCCCGTCTCGACGCCCTTCACGAGGCGGTCGATGCGGTGGGCGCGCAGGAAGAGGCGTCCGAAGGAGGCGTCGTCGTGGCGGCGCGCGGTGCGGCGAGCCTCGTCGATCCTCGCCGGGTCGAGGAAACGGCGCGGCCGCTCGCCGGCGGTCAGTTGCACGAGCAGGCGCAGCTCCTCGGCGAGGGCCCACATCAGCAGGGGCGCGGGCTCGCCCTCGGCCTCGAGCGAATCGACGGCGCGGGCGATGCGGCCCACGTCGCCGGCGTGGATGGCCTCGACGAGCGCCTCGCGCTCGAAGCGGGAGACATCCGTGACGGTCTCGCGCAGGTCCGCGAGGGCGATCTCGCCCGGCGGCAGCAGCAGCGCGAGCTTCGCGACCTCCTGCTGCGCGGCGAGGAGGTTGCCTTCGACCCGGTCGGCCATCCACTCCAGCGTCTCGAGGCGCGCCTGCTGGCCCTGCCGCGCGAAGCGCTCGGCGAGCCACTGCGGCAGCTCCTCCCGCGAGATGGCCCGCGCCTCCACCACCACGCCGGCGTTCTCGAGGGTGCCGAACCAGGCCGTCTTGAACTGCTGCCACTCGAGTTCGGGCAGCGTCACGAGCACGACGGTGTCCTCCGGCAGGCGCGCGCAGAGCGCCTCGAGCGCCTTCGCGCCCTCGGTGCCGGGCTTGCCCGTGGGGATGCGGATCTCGAGCAGGCGCCGGGAGGAGAAGAGCGACAGGTTGGCCGCGTTGGCCGCGAGCTTCGACCAGTCCGCGCCCGGCTCGGCCGTGAACACCTCGCGCTCGTCGCAGCCGGAGGCGCGCGCCGCGGCGCGGATGGCGTCCGCCGCCTCCAGGGCGAGGAGCGCCTCGGCCCCGTGAACGCAGTAAAGCGGCGCGAGGCCCTTCTTGAGGTGCTGCGCGAGCTGGCGCGTGGCGATCTTCACCGGGTGGGGCCCCCGCCGGCGGCCACGGCGATGCGCCTCAGGATGACCGCGGCCGCTTCCTGGCGCATGTCGGTGAAGAGCTGCGCCTCCTCGGCTTCCTTCGCGAGCGGCGCGGTCTCCGAATAGGTGAGGTTGCGGCGAAGCTCGATCTGCGTGGGCTCGACGAGCGCCTTGCCGGCCGCGTCCGCCACCTGGTAGTCCACGCGCAGGCGCAGCTGGTATTCGTACACCCGGCCCGCGCCCGTGAGGGTGAGGATCGATTTCTCGGGCGTCTCCGCGTTGATGCGCAGGTGCGCCTCGGCGTCCTTGAGCGTGGGCGAGAGCTTCGTGGGGCCGCCCGCGAGCCGGCGCCGCACCTCCGTGGCCACGGGCGAAGCGCCGACCGTGGAGACGTGGATCGACTGGATCCCCATGGGCGCGTCGCCGCGCAGCTGGAAGCCGCAGCCGGCGAGGGCCGAGACGAGGGCGAGGGCGGCCGCGAGGCGCAGGCTACGCAACGATGTTCACCAGCCGGCCGGGCACGACGACGACCTTCTTCGCGGGGCGGCCTTCCATGTGCTTCACCGCGGCCTCGCTCGCGAGGGCGAGCTTCTCGATCTCGTCCTTCGTCGCGGCGGCCGCCACCTCGAGCTGGCCGCGCAGCTTGCCGTTCACCTGGAGCACGAGCACGACGGTGTCCTGCACCAGGGCGGACGGGTCGACTTCCGGCCAGGGTTGCGCGATGAGCGCGGAGCCCGGTCGCAGCTCGGCCCAGAGCGCCGTGCAGACGTGCGGCACGACGGGCGAGAGGAGCAGCACCGCGCCCTCGAGCACCTCCTGCGCGACGGCGCGGCCGGCCGGGGACGCGTCGTGGGCATCCGTCATCGCGTTGAGCAGCTCCATCACCGCCGCGATGGCCGTGTTGAACTGCAGGCGCCGGCCGTAGTCGTCGCCCACCTTGTCGATCGTCCTGTGCAGCTTGAAGCGCAGGTCCTTCAGGGGCTTGGGCAGGTCGCCCGACGCGCGCGCGGCGACCGGGCCGCCGGCCGCGAGGTGGTCGTGCACCAGCTTCCACAGGCGCTTGAGGAACCGGAACGAGCCCTCGACCGACGAATCGGACCAGAGGATGGTGTCCGTCGGCGGGCTCGCGAACATCACGTAGAGGCGCGCGGTGTCCGCGCCGTAGCGGTCGATGAGATCCTGGGGGTCGACGCCGTTGCGCTTGGACTTGGACATCGTGCCGATGCCGTTGTACTCCACTTCGGAGCCGTCGGACTTGAGCAGCGCGCCGATCACCTTGCCTTCGGCGTCGACCGCGGGCTCGATTTCCTCGGGGGCGAAGTACTCGATGCCGCCCTTGGCCGTGCGCCGGCTGAAGATGTGGTTGAGCACCATGCCCTGCGTGAGCAGGTTCCTGAACGGCTCGTCCACCTTCACCAGGCCCATGTCGCGCATCGCCTTCGTCCAGAAGCGCGCGTAGAGCAGGTGCAGGATCGCGTGCTCGATGCCGCCGATGTACTGGTCCATCGGCATCCAGTAGTCGGCGCGCGCGTCGACCATCGCGGCCGCGTCCGGGCAGGTGTAGCGGAAGAAGTACCAGGACGAATCCACGAAGGTGTCCATCGTGTCCGTCTCGCGCCGGGCGTCGCCGCCGCATGTCGGGCACTGGCACTCGTAGAAGGCCCTCGACTTCGCGAGCGGGCTGCCGCTGCCGTCCGGCACGAGGTCCTCGGGCAGCACGACGGGGAGCTGGTCGTCGGGCACGGGGACGTCGCCGCACGCCGGGCACAGGATCATCGGGATGGGCGTGCCCCAGTAGCGCTGGCGGGAGATGCCCCAGTCGCGCAGGCGGAACTGCTTGCGCTTGTCGCCCAGGCCCATCGCCGAGAGATCCGCGGCGACCGCGTCGATGGCCGCCTGCTGCGCGAGGCCGTCGTACTTCCCGGAATTCACGCACACCCCGGCTTCCTCGTACCAGGGCTGCCACGCGTCCGTCGAGTAGGCCTGGCCGTCCACGTCGATGACCGGCTTGATGGCGAGCCCGTACTTCTTCGCGAAGGCGAAGTCGCGCTCGTCGTGGCCCGGCACGGCCATCACCGCGCCCTCGCCGTAGCCCATGAGCACGTAGTTGCCGACCCAGGCCTCGACCTTCTCCTTCGTGAAGGGGTGCAGGACGAAGAGGCCCGTGGGCATGCCCTTCTTCTCCATCGTGGCGAGGTCGGCTTCCATCACGCCGCCCTTCTTGCATTCGTCGATGAAGGCGACGAGCGCCGGGTTCGACTTCGCGGCTTCCGCGGCGAGCGGGTGCTCCGCGGCCACGGCGGCGAAGGTGATGCCCATGATCGTGTCGGCGCGCGTCGTGTAGACCTTGAGGCCGGCCTTGCCGTCGGCCATCCGCGCGGCGGTCTCCGGCGCGTACGGCAGCGTGAACTCGACGCCGTACGAGCGGCCGATCCAGTTGCGCTGCATCTGCTTCACCTGCTCCGGCCAGCCCAGGCCGTCGAGCGCATCGACGAGCTCGTCCGCGTACTGCGAGATGCGCAGGTACCACATGGGGATCTCGCGCTTCTCGACCGTCGCGCCCGTGCGCCAGCCCTTGCCGTCGATCACCTGCTCGTTGGCGAGCACCGTCTGGTCGACCGGGTCCCAGTTCACGGTGCCGGTCTTGCGGTAGGCGATGCCCTTCTCGCGCATGCGCAGGAAGAACCACTGGTTCCAGCGGTAGTAGTCGGGCGAGCAGGTGGCCACCTCGCGCGTCCAGTCGATCGAGAAGCCGAGCCCCTGGAGCTGCTTCTTCATGTACGCGATGTTGTCCCACGTCCACTTCGCGGGCGGCACGCCGTTCGCCATGGCGGCGTTCTCGGCGGGCAGGCCGAAGGCGTCCCAGCCCATGGGCTGCAGGACGTTGTAGCCCTTCATGCGCAGGAAATGCGCCAGGGCGTCGTTGATCGAGTAGTTGCGCACGTGCCCCATGTGCAGCTTGCCCGACGGGTACGGCAGCATGCCCACGTTGTAGTACTTGGGCTTGGGCGAGTCGTCGGGCGCGAGGAAGGCCTTCGTGTCGGCCCACTGCTTCTGGACGGCGGGCTCGAGGCTCTTCGGCTGGTAGTGGGGATCCATGGCGGTGCTCGATCGGGAAGGGCGTGGTGCGATGCGCAAATTATAGCAGCGGGGTCACCCAACCCATTGATTATTCGCGCGCTTACGCCGCCGGGAACTTGTGCGCCGCACCGCCTGTCATGAAGGTGGGCACCTTTCCTTTGGCGGTGCCCGGATTGTGGGGCAGAACGTTCGGGGGCGCTTTCGGGCGCCCCCCATTTTTTTGCCCCGCCTACTCGGGCAGGCTGAAGGCCACCGGCCGGCGCCTTTCCAGGTGGAATCGCACCAGCGCCACCACGCGGTAGATCGCGTGCGCGAACTTGCCGTAGGGCATGGTGAGGAAGAGCGCGAGCACCGCCCCCAGGTGCAGGCACAGCAGGGTTCCCATCGCCGCCGTCTCCCGCAGGAAGAGGAGCGCGAGCCCCGTGACGCTGGTCGCCACCAGGAGGGCGAGGAAGCCCTCGTCCATCCCCTTCTGCTCGGGCGCCATCAGTTCCGGGTCGCGGCGCCGGCGAAGCGACAGCAATCCCAGCGGCCCGGCGATGAGGCCGATGCCGCCCACGGTTCCGAGCACGACGGGCAGGCTCAGGAAGGCATACGGCGCCTTCCAGCCGAACGCATAGTGATAGACCGAGGCGAGGCTCGTGGCCGCGAAGCACAGGAGAAACCCGTAGAACGTGAGGTGGTGGAAGACGCGCCGCGCGTTCGAGGGCGGCTCGTCCGGGTGACGGCAGCCCTGCTTGTCCTCGCCGCCATCCAGCCAGCGCAGGGTGAAGGCGTCGTGCAGCGCCTCGGCCGCCGTCGACGGCCGCACGAAGTCCGCCAGGCGCTCGCCCATGTCCGGCCAGAAGCGGGCGATGCCGACGGCGAACGCCGCCGCCACGAAAGCCGAGACCGTCCCGAACACCGCCACCATCGTCCCGTGGGGGATGAGCGCGTAGAAGGAGCCCTTCGCGTCCGCGTGCGCCTGGAAGAGCCGCGCGGGGTCGGACAGGAACGCCGCCAGCAGGAACATGAACGCGATGCCGGCGAACGAGGCGAGGGCCACGGCGAGGGCGTTGCGGTCGTAGAGGCTCGCGAACGCGCCGGGCCAGGCGTACTTGCGGTACGTCTGCTCGCGAACGCGGGCGAGCGTGCGCGGGAAGTTGAGGTCGAACGGGTGCGGCGGCGCGTACTGGCAGGCGTGGTGGCACGCGCCGCAGTTGTGGCACAGGTTCGCCAGGTAGTGGACGTCGTGCTCGGGAAAGGCGAGCCGGCGCTGCAGGGCGGGAAACACCGCGCAGTAGCCCTCGCAGTAGCGGCACGCGTTGCAGATGGCGAGAAGGCGCTGGGCCTCCTCGATGAGCGCCGGCAGGCTCTTGCGTTCCTCAGCCGCGGACATGGCGTGCGGCCTCCCGGCCCGCGATGCGTCCGAACGTGGTGCCGATCGCCATGCCCACGCCCGCCACGTAGCCCTTGCCGAGCACGTTGCCCGACATGATCTCGCCCGCGGCGAAGACGTTCGCCGAAGGGGTGCCGCCGAATTTCACGCGCGCGCTTTCGTCCACGACCACACTCAGGTAGGTGAAGGTGATGCCCGGCCGCAAGGGGGTAGGCGTAGAAGGGGGGCGCGTCGATGGCGCGCGCCCAGTGGGTCTTGGGCGGCGCGAGGCCCTCCGTCCGGCAATCGTCGAAGATCGTGTGGTCGAAGGTGCCGGGGCGCACGGCGGCGTTGAAATCCGCGACCGTCCTTTCGAGCCGGGCGGGATCCAGCGCGAGGGCCTTCGCGAGGTCCGCGAGGGTGCGGGCCTGCACCGGCGGGAAGACGGGCGGCATGAACCGGCCCATCGATTTCGAATCGATGATCGAATAGGCGATCTGCCCCGGCTGGCCCGCGACGAGCCGGCCCCAGATGGCGTAGCGCTTGGGCCAGAAATCCTCGCCCTCGTCGTAGAAGCGGTTCGCCTCGGCGTTCACCACGATGCCCAGGGACACGGCGTCCACCCGCGTCACGATGCCGCCGTCGAATTTCGGCGAGCGCGCGTCGATCGCCACGCAATGTCCCTGCGTGGGATCGCCGATCGTTTCGGCGCCGCGCTCCATGAAGAGCCTGAGCACGCGACCGCGGTTGTAGGGCGTGCCGCGGATGAGGAAGTTGTCGGCCGTGGGCCCCCACGCCTCGCGCAGCCATTCGAGGTTCGACTCGAACCCGCCCGCCGCGGCCACCACGGCCTTCGCGCGGATCGCCGAGCGCTCGCCCGCGCATTCCACGATGGCCGAGTGGAAGGCGCCGCCCGCGATGTCGAGATCCACCACTTCGGTTTCGTAGCGGATGTCGATGCCGGCGCGCTCGGCCGCCGCGTAGTAGGCGTTCATGAGCGCCTTGCCGCCGCCCAGGAAGAAGGCGTTGGTGCGCGACAGGTGCAGCGTGCCGCCGAGCGGGGGCTGGAAGCGCACGCCCTTCGACTTCATCCAGGGCAGGTTCGACTGCGGTCTCGCGGATGGCGATGCGGGCGAGGTTCTCCTGCGTCTGCCCGCCGGTCACCTTGAGGAGGTCCTGCCAGTACTCCTCCTCCGGGTAGGCCCCGGTGAGCACGTCGAGCGGCGCGTCGTGCATCGTGCGCATGTTGCGCGTGTGCCGGCTGTTGCCGCCGCGAAGCGCGCGCGGCGCGACCTCCAGCACGATCACCGACGCGCCGGACTCGCGGGCCGTGAGCGCGGCGCACAGGGCTGCGTTTCCGCCGCCCAGCACCAGAACGTCGCAGGACACTTCGGCCGCCATCAGCACTCCAGCATCAGGGTGAGGCGCGTGCGGTACGCCGCGCGGATATGGGTGCGGGCCGCCTCGTCCGCCGCGGCCGGGTCGCGCTTCGCGATGGCCTTCACGATGGCCTCGTGCTCGCCCCGTGCCTTGTCCGGCCGGCCGGGCGTGGCGAGCGTCGTGGGGCCCAGCAGCACCATCGACTGGCGAAGCGCGTTCACGGCGCGCAGCAGGAAGCGGTTGTGCGCGCTGCGGAAGAGCGCTTCGTGGAAGAGGCGGTTCACGCGGGCGATGCGGACGGCGTCGTCGAGGCCGCGGTCCCGCTGGGCGATCTCGCGAAGCGCGTCGATCTCGGCTTCCGAGGCGTGGCGCGCGGCGAGGGCGGCGGCGGTGCCCTCGAGCACCTCGCGCATCGCGTAGAGCTCCGCGACCATGCCGTGGTCCAGCTCGGCGACGATCATGCCTCGGGAGGGGTCGCGCGCGATGAGGCCCTCGCCCTCCAGGCGGCCCAAGGCCTCGCGGATGGGCGTGCGGCTCGCGCCCAGCCAGGCCGAGAGTTCCAGCTCGCGCAGGCGCGAGCCGGGCTTCAGCGTGCCGCGCTCGATGGACTCGAAGAGCCGCTGGTAGGCGAGGTCGCCGCGCGAGGCCTTCGCCTCGCCGGGCTTGGGGGGCCGGCGGGAGGCGGACTTGCGGGCGGGGGCGGCGGCTCTCGGCACGGGGTGCCTCGTTGACAGGGGGCGACGAATGTATACAATGGTATACGAACCTTGCCGCCCGACGCAAATCCCGGAGGAAAAAACATGAAACGATTCGCCGCTCTCGCGGCCGCGCTCGCCTTCGCGGGCACGGCCTTCGCCCAGGCCGACTTTCCCAGCCGCCAGATGACGATCCTCGTGGGCTTCGCGCCCGGCGGGGCCACGGACACCGCCGCGCGCATCATCGCGAAGAAGCTCTCCGAGAACCTCGGCCAGCCGGTGGTCGTCGAGAACAAGCCCGGCGCCGGCGGCAACATCGTGCACCACCAGATGGCCACGGCGAACCCGGACGGCTACACGATCCTCCTGGGATCCGTGGGCCCGTTGTCGGTGGCGCCGCACCTGGTCGCGAAACTGCCGTACGACCCGCTCAAGGACCTGGCGCCCCTCACCATGGCGGTCAACTTCCCCAACGTGCTCGTCGTGCACTCGGGCGTGTCGGCGAAGAGCCTCGCGGAGTACATCGCGCTCGCCAAGTCGAAGCCCGGCAGCCTCGACTACGCCTCCACGGGCGTGGGCAGCGCCTCGCACCTGGCCGGCGAGCTCTTCAACCAGCGCGCGGGCGTCGACATCGTCCACATCCCGTACAAGGGCGGCGGTCCCGCCATGACGGACCTGCTGGGCGGCCGCGTCTCCACCTATTACTCCACGCACTCCACGGCCGGCCCGCACATCGAGGCCGGGAAGCTGCGCGCCCTCGCCGTCACCGGCGCGAAGCGCTCGACCTTCCTGCCCAACGTGCCGACCATCGCCGAATCGGGCTTCCCCGGCTTCGAGGCGAGCAACTGGTACGCCTTCGTCACCTCCGCCAAGGTGCCGCAGCCGATCCTCGAGCGCTGGAACAAGGAGCTGGTGAAGGCCCTCAATGCCCCGGACGTGAAGGAGCAACTCGCCAAGCACTTCCTCGAGCCCAGCCCCGGCACGCGCGAGGAGTTGGCCGCCTACATCAAGCGGGAATACGACAACTGGGGCCGCGTGGTGAAGAAGGCCAACATCCAGGCCAACTAGGCTCGCCCTTGACTGCCCGCTTCGGCGAGGCCGAGCTCTCGGCCCTCGCCACCTCGGCCCTCGAAGGGCTCGGTCTCGCGCCCCGCGACGCCGCCGACAGCGCGCGCATCCTGGTGCTGGCGGATCTCTTCGGCCTGCACACGCACGGCGTCGCGCGCGTCGCCTCCTACGGCGAGCGCGTCGACCTGGGCGGCATCTCGGCGCTCGCGCAGGTGCGCGTGGAGAAGGTCGCGCCGGCCGTGGCCCGTGTCGACGGCGCCAACGGCCTGGGGCCCTTGGTCGGCATGCGCGCGCTGGAAGCGGCCATGGATCTCGCGCGCGATTGCGGCGTGGGCATGGCCTTCGCGCGCGCCAGCAACCATTTCGGCCCGATCTCGCCGTACGGCTTCATCGCCGCGCAGGCGGGATTCGCCACGATGATCGGCAGCAACGCCTCCACGACCATCGCACCGTGGGGCGGGGGCGACGCGCGCCTGGGCAACAACCCGCTCGGCTTCGGCGTGCCGCAGCCCGGCGGGCCGCCGTTCCTGCTCGACATGGCGATGAGCGTGGCCGCGCGCGCCAAGATCCGCGGCGCCGCCGCCCGGGGCGAGCCGATCCCGGCCACGTGGGCCACGGATGCCGCCGGCCGGCCCACCACCGACGCGAAAGCCGCGCTCGACGGGTTCCTGCAGCCCGTGGGCGGCCACAAGGGCTACGGCCTCGCGCTCGTGGTCGACCTGTTCGCGGGCCTGCTCTCGGGCGCGGGGTTCCTCACCCACGTGAGCTCCTGGTCGGCGGATCCGGAGAAGCCCCAGGATCTCGGGCATTTCTTCATCGCGCTCGATACGACGAAGCTCGGCGCGGCCGAATGGCTGGCCGGGCGGATGGCGGATTTCCGCGCCATCCTGCACGCCTCGCCGCCGGCCGATCCCTCGGCCCCGGTGGTCGTGCCCGGCGAGATCGAGCTCGCGCGCATGGCGCGCTTGCGCGCCGAGGGCATTCCCCTCCCGCAGGACGTGATCGACGCGCTCCACGCCTTCGCGAAAAGAAAGCGCGCGCCGGCCTGAAACCGCGGCCCGCGGCGTGAGAAAATCGCGGCTCCCCCGCGACACGCCCGCCATGCCCGAACTTCTCTCCGGCCTCAACCCCGAACAGCTGCGCGCCGTCACCCTCTCCCGCGAATCCGCCCTCATCCTGGCGGGCGCCGGCAGCGGCAAGACGCGCGTGCTCACCACGCGCATCGCGCACCTCATCCAGTCGCGCGAGGCGAGCCCCGCGGGCCTGCTGGCCGTCACCTTCACGAACAAGGCCGCGCGCGAGATGCTCACGCGGCTGTCGGCCATGCTGCCCATCAACACGCGCGGCATGTGGGTGGGCACCTTCCACGGCCTGTGCAACCGGCTCCTGCGCGCGCACTTCCGCGACGCGGGCCTGCCGCAGCTCTTCCAGATCCTCGATTCGGGCGACCAGCTGTCCCTCATCAAGCGGCTCGCCAAGGCGCAGAACCTGGACGACGAGAAGTTCGCGCCCCGCCAGCTGCAGAACTTCATCAACCACTGCAAGGAATCGGGCCAGCGCGCCAACGCCGTCGAGGCGGGCGACGACTTCACGCGCCGGATGGTGGCCTTCTACGCCGACTACGACGCCCAGTGCAACCGCGAGGGCGTCGTGGATTTCGCGGAGCTGCTGCTGCGCACCTTCGAGCTGCTGGCGCGCAACCTGGACCTGCTCACCCACTACCAGCAGCGCTTCAAGTACATCCTCGTCGACGAGTTCCAGGACACCAACAAGCTGCAGTACAAGTGGATCCGCATGCTGGCCGGCACCAACGGTTGCGTGTTCGCCGTGGGGGACGACGATCAGAGCGTCCCCCCGGGGGCCGGGGGGGGGGGGGGCGGGGGGGGGGGGGGGGGGGGGGGCGGGGGGCGGGGGGGGGGGGGGGGAGGGGGGGGGGGGGGGGGGGGGGGGGGGGGGGGGGAGGGGGGGGGGGGGGGGGGGGGGGGGATCTACCGCTTCCGGGGCGCCGACGTCGGCAACATGAACGAGTTCCTGCGCGACTTCGGCGTGCGGGAAGTGGTGAAGCTCGAGCAGAACTACCGCTCCCAGGGCACCATCCTCGAGGCCGCCAACGCGGTCATCAGCCGCAACCGCGCGCGCCTGGGCAAGAACCTCTGGACGGCCGAGGGCAAGGGCGAGCTCCTTCGCATCTTCGCCGCCGCCAACGACGAGGAAGAGGCCCGCTTCGTCGTGGACGAGGTGAAGCAGCTGCACCGCGAAGGGATGAACCTCAGCCACATGGCGCTGCTCTACCGCTCCAACGCGCAGTCGCGCATCCTGGAGCACCACCTCTTCCGCTCGGGCATCGCCTACAAGGTGTACGGGGGCCTGCGCTTCTTCGAGCGCCAGGAGGTGAAGCACGCCCTCGCCTACCTGCGCCTGGCGGCCAACAGCGACGACGACACGGCGTTCTCGCGCGTGGTGAACTTCCCGCCGCGCGGCATCGGCGCCCGGTCGATCGAGCAGCTGCAGGAAGCGGCGCAGGCGGGCCTGGGCAGCCTCGCGCACGCCGCGAAGGCGAACGCGGTGCCCGGCCGCGGCGGCGCGGCCATCGGGCAGTTCATGGCGATGGTGGAGCGCCTGCGCGCGGCCTCGGAGCACCTCACGCTGCCCGAGCTCATCGAGGAGGTGCTGGAACTCTCGAAGCTCAAGGACCACTACGCGGCCGAGCGCGACGGCCAGGACCGCGTCGAGAACCTGAACGAACTGGTGAACGCCGCGACGCTCTTCCACGACGAGTTCGAGTCGGGCGTGGAGCCCGCGGGCGAATCGCAGCCGGACGTGGCGGCCGTCGCGGGCACGCACCAGCAGCAGGTGCTCGCCGCATTCCTCTCCCACGCGAGCCTGGAGGCCGGCGAGCACGAAGCCGCGGCCGGCCAGGACGCGCTGCAGCTCATGACGGTGCACGCCTCCAAGGGCCTCGAGTTCGACGCCGTGTTCCTCTCCGGCCTGGAGGAAGGGCTCTTCCCCCACGACAACAGCCTGAACGAGGAGGGCGGCATCGAGGAGGAGCGCCGCCTCATGTACGTCGCGATCACGCGGGCGAGGAAGCGCCTTTACCTCTCGTACGCCGGCAGCCGCATGCTGCACGGCCAGCCGCGCTACGGCATCGTCTCGCGATTCGTGGAGGAGATCCCCGCGGAGCTGTGCAAGTGGATCGTGCTGCCGGAAAGGCAGCCCCTCGCCACGCCCGGCCGCGGCGGGTGGGACAAGCCGGCCTGGTCCAACACGGGCGGGGGTTCGGGTAACGCGTGGGGATCCGGCGGCGGCCGCGCGCCCGGGCCGGACCCGAACCGCTACCCCAACGCGCCCCGCGCGAACTTCGAGACGAGGCGCCCGGACGAGCACCCCTTTTCCGTCGGGCAGAACGTGGTCCACGCCAAGTTCGGCGAGGGCACCGTGATCAACTTCGAGGGGCGCGGGCTGGACGCGCGGGTGCAGGTGAAGTTCCGCACGGAGGGCACCAAGTGGCTGGCGCTCCAGTACGCGAAGCTCACGCCGGCGTGACGTCGGGCTCCGCGTCGATTTCCACGAAGACGTCCTTGTAGCCCACGTAGGAGCTCGCGACCATCACCGGGATCACGACCATGAGCCCCAGGCCCCAGGGCAGGATGGCGGCGGCCATCGCGACGGTGAGCACCAGCCCGTAGAGCACCATCGCGCCCAGGTTGGAGAGGGCGGCGTAGAGGCTCCAGCGGATCGCGTGGGCCGTGTTCATGTCGTGGAAGGCGAGCACCGCCGGCGCGAACCACAGCGCGCCCTTCACGAGCGCGGTGAGGACGAGGCCCACGAGCAGGATCCACTCCTTGCCCTGCATCTCGCGCACGAAGTCGGCCATCGAGACCGTGCCCTCGGCATCGGCCGTGAGGCCGGGAAGGCCGAGGAGGGCGAGCAGCGCGAAGATGGCGAGCTCCGCGACCAGCAGGATCGCGCCCAGGTTCGCGAGCGGCATGAGCGGCCGGCGGAAGCCGGCGAAAAGCTCGCCCATCTCGATCGTTTCGCCGTTCTCCTGCTTGCGGGCGGCGATCGCGAAGCTCGCGAAGAACACGGGCTGCAGCACGTTGGCCGCGATGCCGCCGATGATCGGCACCATGAGCAGGCCCAGGGTGATGACGATCCACCCCGCGCCCATGCCCATCCACACGAGCGGTCGGCCGCGGAAGAAGGTCCACCCGTCGGCGAGCCAGCCGGGCCCGCGGCGGGCGGGGACATCCCGCGTCCGGATCGGCGCGGCCAAGGGGCTACCCGAGCCCGGCATCGAGGGGCCGGGCGGTCGCGATGTGGTGTTCGAGGAGCCTGCGGGAGCCTTCGTGGTCCTTCGGGATGGTGATCTCCGAAGCCTGCGGAAAATGCGCGTAGCCCAGGCGGCCGAGCCAGGTGCGCAGCGCCGCGCGGCGCAGCATCACCGGCCAGAGCTCGCGCTCGAGATCCGTGAGCGGGCGCAGGCGGTCGTAGCCCGCGAGGAAGGCGGCGGTGCGCTCCGGGTCCAGCGTGTGCAGCGCGTCCGCGCACCAGTCGTTCACGGTGATCGCCACGTCGTAGAGCAGCGCGTCGTCGCAGGCGAAGTAGAAGTCGATGACCCCGCCCTCGCCTTCGTCGTCCCACAGGACGTTGTCGCGGAAGAAGTCGCCGTGGATCACGCCGCGGGGCATCACCGTGTCGTCGTGCAGCCCCTGGTAGCGGTTCTCGCTCTCGATGAGCGCGTTCTCCTCCGGGGAAAGGAAGGGCGCGAGCCGGCGCCCGAAGCTCTCGCGCCAGTCCTTGCCGCGCCAGTTGGCGAGGCCGTCGTCGTAGTCGAGCGCCTCCTCGTGGATCGTGGCGAGGATCTCGCCCGCGCGGTGGCAATCGGCGGGCGCGGGGTGCATGCGCGGGGCGCCGGGCAGGCGCGTCACGATGCACGCGGGCTTGCCGTTCAGGTCCGCGAGGTATCCCCCTTCGTCCAGCGCCATCGGGGCGGGGCAGCGCACGTCGCGCTCGGCCAGGTGGTGCATCAGGTTCACGTAGAAGGGCAGGTCGCCGCGCGGGATCTTCTCGAAGAGCGTGAGGACGTAGCGCCCGGTCGTCGTGTCGAGGAAGTAGTTGGTGTTCTCGACGCCCTGGGCGATGCCCTCGAGCGATTCGAGCTCCCCGAGCGTGTAGTGCGCGAGGAAGGCGGCCGCCTCTTCGGGGCTGACCGGCGTGAAGACGGACATGGCGTCGGCTTTCGGCTAGAACTCGAGGAGGACCCACTGCGGCACGCGCAGGCCCGATTCCAGGTTGTCCTGCTTGCGGAATTGCCCGTCGCCCTTCTGGTCGATCATGACGTAGGCGATGCCGTGGGCGGGCGTGACGCGCACCATGTAGAGCTTGCCGCGCAGGCGGTACTCCTGGATGGTGTTGTCGCCTTCCTTGCGGATCGTCACCTGCGGCTCGAGGGCCGGGTCGCCCTGGATGAGCGGCGGGGGCGGCGGTTCCTCGAGCGGCTTCGAGCCGGGCGGCAGCGGGCGGGGCTGGGACTGCGCGGCTGCCGCAGCCGCGAAAACGAGGGCGATGACGGCGAGCGGAATGCGCATGGCGTTCACCAGTAGGTTCGAATCCAGTTTAGCACTTCAACTTCGCGTTAGAGCGCGAATTCCGCCTCGCGTTCCGAGGGCGAGAGCTCGAATCCGCGGGCGTGGTAGTGCGTGAAGATGGCCTCGACCACGGCCGCCGGATCGTCGATCACCTGCAGCATCTCCACGTCGCCCGCGCCCACCATGCCGTCGGCCTCGAGCTTGGCCTTCATCCAGTCGACCAGGCCCTTCCAGTAGTCCGAGCCCACCAGGATGAGCGGCACGCGGCGCACCTTGCCCGTCTGCACGAGCGTGAGCACCTCGAAGAGCTCGTCGAGCGTGCCGAAGCCGCCGGGCAGCATGACGAACGCACAAGACAGTTTCACGAACATCACCTTGCGCGCGAAGAAGTGCTGGAAGGTGTGCGAGACGTCCTGGAAGGCGTTGGCGCTCTGCTCGTGGGGCAGCTGGATGTTGAGTCCCACGCTCGGGCTCGGGCCGGCGAAGGCGCCCTTGTTGGCCGCTTCCATGACGCCCGGGCCGCCGCCGGAGATGACGGAAAAGCCCGCGTCCGACAGGCGCCGCGAGATGTCCTCGGCCAGGGCGTACCAGCGCTCGCCGGGCTTCACGCGCGCGCTGCCGAAGATCGTGACGGCCGGGTGCACCGAGTGCAGCCTTTCGGTCGCCGTGACGAACTCTGCGATAATTTCGAACATGCGCCACGCCTCGCGCGCGGAGGACTGCGTGCGCTGCACGAGCTGGGGGTCGGAGGGCTTGGGGACCTTGGCATCCATGGCGTCACCTGACGGGATGAGATGAACGAACCGAAGAAACGGCTGCTGCTCGTCGATGCCTCGAGCTACCTGTTCCGCGCCTTCCACGCGATCCAGGAGCTGAGGAGCCCCGCGGGCGAACCCACCAACGCGATCTTCGGCGTGGTGAACATGCTGCGCAAGCTCAAGCAGGATTTCCCCTCGGATTATATCGCCGCGGTCTTCGACCCCAAGGGCAAGACCTTTCGCGACGCGATCTATCCCGAGTACAAGGCCACGCGCCAGGCCATGCCGGAAGACCTCGCGGTGCAGATCGAGCCGCTCTTCGAGACGATCCGCGCGCTCGGCTGGCCCCTCGTGGTGGTCGACGGCGTGGAGGCCGACGACGTGATCGGCACCCTGGCCCGCCATGCCGAGCGCGTCCACGGCTGGGACACGCTCATCTCCACGGGCGACAAGGACCTCACGCAGCTCGTGAGCGAGCGCATCCGGTGGATGAACACGATGTCCAACGAGACGCTCGACCCTTCGGGCGTCGAGGCCAAGTTCGGCGTGCCGCCGGAGCGCATCATCGACTACCTCGCCCTCATGGGCGACGCCGTGGACAACGTGCCGGGCGTGGAGAAGGTGGGTCCGAAGACGGCCGCGAAGCTCATCCAGCAGTACGGTTCGCTCGAAGGCGTGATGGCGCACGCGGACGAGGTGAAGGGCGTGGTGGGCGAGAACCTGCGGAAGGCGCTCGACTGGCTGCCCACGGGGCGCACGCTCCTCACCGTGAAATGCGACGTCCCGCTGCCCTTCGAGATCGAATCGCTCGTGCAGGGCGAGCCGGACAATGAGAAGCTCGTCGCCCTCTACGAGCGCTTCGGCTTTCGCGGCCTGCGCGAGGCGGTGCTCAAGGGCGACAACGGCGGCGGCGCCTCGATGCCGACCGAGCCGCGCGCGGCGCGCCCCGCGGCGACCGGCGCACCGGCCCCGGCGGCACCGGCGGGCGCCTTCGTCGATTCGCGCAAGTACGAGACGGTGTCCGACGAAGCGGCGCTGGCGCGCTGGATCGCGAAGCTCGAATCCGCGCCGCTCACCTGTTTCGACACGGAGACCACCGGGCTCGACCCCATGACGGCGAAGGTGGTGGGCCTGTCCTTCTGCGTCGAGGCGGGCGAGGCCTGCTACATCCCGCTCGCCCATCGCTACCCCGGCGCGCCGGACCAGCTCGATCTCGATGCGACGCTCGAGCGCCTGCGGCCCTGGTTCGAAAGCGCCTCGCACCGCAAGGTCGGCCAGAACGCCAAGTACGACCGCCACGTGCTCCTCAATCACGGCATCCGCGTCGAGGGCGTCGTTCACGACACGCTCCTCGAATCGTACGTGCTGGAGAGCCACCAGCGCCACGACATGGATTCGCTCGCGATGCGCCACCTGGGCGCGAAGACCATCCTCTTCGAGGAGGTGGCGGGCAAGGGCGCCTCGATGATCCCCTTCGACCAGGTGGGCGTCGAGCGCGCGACGGAGTATTCGGCCGAGGACGCGGACGTCACCTTCCAGCTGCACGGCGCCCTGGGGCCGCGCGTGGAATCGGACGACAAGCTCAGGTTCATCTACGAGACGATCGAGATCCCGGTGTCCGGCGTGCTGCTGGAGATGGAGAGGAACGGCGTGCTCATCGACGGCGCGCTCCTCGCCACGCAGGGCGGCGAGCTGGGCGCCAAGATGATGCTGCTGGAGGCGAAGGCCCACGAGCTCGCGGGCCAGCCCTTCAACCTGGGCAGCCCCAAGCAGCTGGGCGAGATCCTCTTCGGCAAGCTGCAGCTCCCCGTCGTGAAGAAGACGCCCTCGGGCGCGCCCTCCACGGACGAGGAAGTGCTCGAGAAGCTCGCGCTGGACCATCCGCTGCCCAAGGCGCTCCTCGAGCACCGGGGCCTGTCGAAGCTGAAGAGCACCTACACCGACAAGCTGCCGCGCATGGTGAACGCGAAGACGGGCCGCGTGCACACCAACTACGCGCAGGCCGTGGCGGTGACGGGGCGGCTTTCCTCCACCGACCCGAACCTGCAGAACATTCCCGTGCGCACGGCCGAAGGGCGGCGCATCCGCGAGGCGTTCATCGCCCCGCCGGGGTCGAAGATCGTCTCGGCGGACTACTCGCAGATCGAGCTGCGCATCATGGCGCACCTGTCGGAGGACAGGAGCCTCATCGACGCCTTCGCGGCCGGCGAGGACATCCACCGCCACACGGCGAGCGAGGTGTTCGGCGTGCCGCTCGCGGACGTGAACGCGGAGCAGCGCCGCTACGCCAAGGTGATCAACTTCGGCCTCATCTACGGCATGAGCGCCTTCGGCCTCGCGGGCAACCTGGGCATCGAGCGCGCCGCGGCCCAGAGCTACATGGACAAGTACTTCCAGCGCTATCCGGGCGTCGCGGCTTACATGGAGCGCACGCGCCTGCAGGCGAAGCAGGACGGTTACGTGGAGACCGTCTTCGGCCGCCGCCTGTGGCTTCCGGACATCGGCTCGGCCAACCAGGCGCGGCGCCAGGGCGCGGAGCGGCAGGCCATCAACGCCCCGATGCAGGGAACGGCGGCGGACCTCATCAAGCTCGCGATGATCGCCGTGCGCGACTGGCTGCTCGCGGAGAGGCTCGCCACCAAGCTCGTGATGCAGGTGCACGACGAACTGGTGCTGGAAGTGCCCGAGGGCGAGCTGGCGGTCGTGAAGCCCGGCGTGGAGAAGCACATGACCGGGGTCGCGACGCTCGCGGTGCCGCTCGTGGTGGAGGCGGGCGTGGGCGAGAACTGGGAAAAAGCGCATTAGGCCGTCAAGGCAGCGAGGGCCGCGCCGCCGCGGGGGGGAGGGGGGGCGGGGGAGGGGGGGGGGGGGCCCGGCGCCCCCGCGGGGGGGCGGCGGGGGGGGAGAGGGGGCGTCGGGGGGGAGTTGCGGAAAAGTCGGCATTTCCGCGTGAATTGTTGGGGTGTCCGATCCGCATTTCCCGCGCGATTCGCGGCGCGCCGGTGCGTAGGCTTCGTTCCAAGCGCGAATCGACGCGCGGAAGCCCCGAGAGGGGCCCCACGGAACCCGGAGCCCACCATGAACTTCCCCGCCGACACCCTCATCGCCCTCGCGTTTCTCGTCCCCGTCGCCGCGTTCGCCGTCGCCGAGTTGCTGGCCGTGCGCAAGCGCGACCTCGACAAGCCCTCGCGCATGAACGCCGCGGCCGATCCGGAGCCGATGATCGTCGTCGACGTCCGCGCCGCGGCCGCCAACGACGCCGACATGCGCGACGCCGCCTGACCGGAGCCCCCGGCGGGGGATAATGCGGGGATGAACCCCGCACCATTCCCCGCCGGCGAGCTCGGCGAAGCCGTTTCCGTCCTCTTGGCCGGCGGCCTCGTCGCGATGCCCACCGAGACGGTCTACGGCCTCGCCGCCGACGCGCTCAACCCGGAAGCCTGCCGCAGGATCTTCGCGCTCAAGGGCCGCCCCGCCGACCACCCGCTCATCGTCCACGTCACGCCCGAGGCCGCCCTGGAGGATTGGGCCGTCGACGTTCCCGAGGCCGCGCGCCGGTTGAAGGCCGCCTTCTGGCCCGGCCCGCTCACGATCATCCTGAAGAAATCCCCGCGCGTGCCCGCGCTCGTCACCGGCGGCCAGGATTCCGTCGGGCTTCGCTGTCCTTCCCATCCCGTCGCCCAGCGGCTGCTGCGCGAGTTCGCCCACGCCGGCAGCGGCGCCATCGCCGCGCCCAGCGCCAACAAGTTCGGCCACGTGAGCCCCACGACCGCGCGCCACGTGCGCGACGAGTTCGGCCCGGACCTGCTCGTGATCGACGGCGGGGCCTGCGAAGTCGGGCTCGAGTCCACGATCGTCGACCTGTCGCGTGGCGAGCCGGTGCTGCTGCGGCCGGGTGCCATCACGCGCGAGGACATCGCCCGCGTGCTCGGCAAGGCCCCGCTCGACCGCGACCGCGAGGCCCCGCGAGCCTCCGGCACGCTCGCCTCGCACTACGCGCCGCGAACGCCCACGGAACTGGTGGAGACCATCGCCCTCGCCCGGCGCCTGCGCGAGGCCGCCGCCGCCGGCAGGCGCGTGGCCGTCCTGGCGCGCCGCGTCCAGGCCGACCTGCCCGCCTTCGCCTGGCGCGTGGCGCCCAACGATGCGGCGGGCTACGGGCACGAACTCTACGCGCTCCTTCGCGATCTCGACGGGAACTCCGCGGACCTGATCCTCGTCCAATCGCCGCCCGCCGCTTCCGACTGGGAAGCGGTTCGCGACCGCCTTGCGCGCGCCGCGGCCGGCACGGATGATGCCGACGAAACCTGACCGAAAGGAATTCCCCATGAAACGCCTCCTCGCGCCCGCCTTCGCAGCGGCCGCCCTCCTCGTGGCCGGCTGCGCGCCGATGGTCACCCAGAGCCCCGGCGAGGGTCTCTCGCCCGTGAACGCCGTGTCGGAGGGCGAGGACAAGCACCTCATGCTCTTCGGCCACGACGTGGTGAGCTACTTCACCGACGGCCGCCACCAATTGGGCAACGCGGCCATCAAGAGCGTCCACAAGGGCGTCACCTTCCGGTTCGCCAGCGCCGAGCACAAGAAGCTCTTCGACGCGTCCCCCGACAAGTACATCCCGCAGTTCGGCGGCTACTGCGCGAACGGCATCGTCTACGGCATTCCCTGGGGCGGCGACGCGAACACCTGGACGATGATCGACGGCAAGCTCTACATCTTCGGCGGCTCGGGATCCCGCGACGCCTTCCTGCTCGACCCGAAGGCGAACGTCGCCCTCGCCAACAAGTACTGGACGGAAGAGGTGAACGGCTCGAACGCCTTCTGGCAACGCTCCAGGCGCATGGTCCTGCGGGTGCCGCACTACAAGAGCGGGCAGGAACTCGCGGACGCGGTCGCGAAGGCGAAGGCCGCGGGGAAGTAGCCGTCGCATGAACGACACGCCCGACCCGAAGCCCGACCCGCTGCAGCTCACGCCCGACGAGCTCAAGGCGATCTCGTCCCACGGCAAGGCCCGCGTCTTCGGCGCGAAGACCGTCGTGGTGACCGAAGGCGATCGCGGCGGCGCCCTCTACGTGATCCTCGAGGGACGTTGCAAGGCCTACGTGAGCGACGAGGAAGGGCGGGAGGCCGTGCTCTCGATCATGGGCCCGGGCGAGTATTTCGGGGAAATCACCCTGGACGACGGGCCTCGCTCGGCCTCCGTGATCACGCTCGAGCCGGCGAAGCTGCTCATCGTGCCGCAGGCGGAATTCCGCGCCCTCCTCGCCGCCAACCCGGACTTCGCGCTGCATTTCATCGACAAGCTCATCCGCCGGGTGCGCTCCCTCACCAAGGCCGTCGGCAACCTGGCGCTCCTCGACGTCTACGGGCGCGTGGCGCGGCTGCTGCTCGATTCGGCGAGGGAAGAAGGCGGCGTGCAAGTGGTCGAGCGCCTGCGGCAGACGGACATCGCCGGCCGCGTGGGATGCTCGCGTGAAATGGTGAGCCGCATCTTCAAGGACCTCGTGAAGGGCGGCTACATCGCGCTCGAGGAGGACCGCATCCTGATCCTGAGGAAGCCCCCCGCGCGGTGGTGACGGGGGCGGGGCCCCGCGCTAGCTGCGGGATGCGGCCAGCCGCTCCACCTTCTCCACCGCCCGCGCGAGCTGCGCGCGCTGCGGCAGGTCCTCGGGCATCTGCGCGAGCAGGGCCTTCCAGTGCCTCGCGGCGCCGGCCAGGTCGCCGCGCTCGACGGCCACGCTGCCCGCCATCTCGAGCGCCTGCGGGTGGTTGCGGTCGATCTCGAGCGCCTTCGCCACGAAGCGTCGCCAGGCTGCCCTCGAGCTTGCCGCCCTGCACGAGGCCGGCGGCATCCGCGTAGTCGCACCACACGGCGGCATCCAGCGCCACCTTGCGGTCCTTCACCGCCTGCTCGAAGGCCTTCTCGGCCTCGGGGAAGCGGTCCATCGCGAGCGAGACGCGCGCGAGCAGCACCCAGGCGCGGCCGTCCTTCGGATGCTCGGCGACCTGCTTCGCGAGCTGCTCGCGAAGCCCGGCGCTTGTTCGGCGTGAGTTCACCCTCGACCGCCCGGAAAGCCGTGGCGCTCTCGATGGCATCGGGCTGCCCACCTGCGCATAGAAAGCGAAGGCGGCCGCCGGAACGAGCACGGTGACCACGCGGCGGCGGCCGACCCACGAGGGCCGCGTCGCGACGGGCGCCGCGCCTTCGTCGAGTTCCTCCGCGGCCCGGCGCGCGAGTTCGTCGCGCGCCACGCCGTGCTCGGTGGGCGAGAGGAGCCCGGCCGCCAGGTCGCGGTCGAGCTCCGCGCGCGGCGCCCGAAGCGCCGCGAGATTGGCTTCGCGGGGCTCCACGTGGGGCGAACCGCGGCGCGGAAAGACGAGCCGCGCCAGCACGAAGGCCAGCGCGGCGAGGGTCATCCCTCCGGCAACGAGCCAGAAGGCCAAGCGGGGCTTCCTACTTCAGCGCCGCAGGCGCGGCCGCCGGGGCGGGCGCGGCGACGGCGAGCGTGCGCTTCTTCGCCATCGCGTCGTCGAGGATCTTGATCGCGTCCTGCGAGATCACCATCCCCTTGTTGATCGACTCGTCGGCGAGCTTCGGGTTGTGGAAGTACGAGCCGTTGGAGGCCGTCCAGAACTCCCAGTGCACGTGCGCCTCGTAGTGCTTCTCGCGCACCACGCCCAGCGTCGCCTCGTCCACGCCGAGGTTCTTCGCCTCCTCGAACTTGTCGATCATGCGGGTGAGCCAGTACTCGGACTTGCGCAGCTTGCCCATGTACCGGTTCCTGAGGGAGTCGACCGTGTACTTCGCCTGCTCCCCGCTCCACGTCTTGTGGCAGCCCAGGCACGCTTCCTTGATGTATTCCTTCGGGCTCGTCTGCCAGTGGGAAGTGAAGGTCTTGCCCGTCTTCTTGTCCCTTCTCCTTGGGCATGTGGCGGGTGTGGCATCACGCCTTCCCTGTCGTGCACCGAGCCGTAGTACACCTCCACGTCCGGGTGCTGCGCCTTCAGAAACATGGCGCCGGTGATGCCATGCTTGAAGTCGCGGAACTTGAGGTCGCGGTAGTGCTCGCCAGGTCGTTCACGTTCTTGAGCGGGAAGTGGTTGGTGCGCCCGTCCGGCCATGGTGACCGGCTTGCCCGTCGTGGGATCGGTTCCCGGGTTGCAGTTGTACTCGACGTGGCACTGGCCGCACTGCAGCTTCGAGTCGTACTTGTCCAGGATCGCGATCTTGCGCGTGAAGCCGCGCTGGCCGAGATCCTTCACGTCCACCTTGCCGGCCTTCGGGTCCTTGTGCCAGAGCGTGTCCTTCTCGGGGCGGGTGAGCGCCTGGATGAGGCCGTCGCGGATGATGCGCGGCTGCGCGCCGTGCGGGTCGTGGCAGAAGATGCAGTTGAGCGAGTGCTTCGTGTCCTTCACGAAGTCCACCACCTTCGAGGTGCGGCTCCACTTGGCCTTCGGTTCCGGGTCGCCCAGGTAGGCCCAGTCGAGGATGTGGTCGGCGGTCTTGCAGCTCATGCACACCGGGTTCGCGGCCGCGGCGGTGCCCGGCTTGAAGGCCTTGTGCGGCTCGCCCGGGTACTTGTCGACGAGCACGTCCCAGATGTTGAAGTTGCCGCCGGCGCGGGCGAGGTCGCCCCAGCCGTACTTGTTCTCGAAGCGGCCGCCGAAGGCGCGGTCGACCACCAGCTGGTCGTAGAGCGCGAAGGCGTGCGAGCGCGGCATGTTGTGCTCCTTCGTGAAGCCGTGCGGGCCCATGAGCTTTTCCCAGGCCGGGTTGGGCGAGACGCCGGTGAGCTGGCTCTTCTCGTTGCGCGCCGTCTTCGCGAAGTTCATCTTGTACATCGTCTCGTACTGGTTCTTGTGGCACGAGCCGCACTTGGCCGGGTCGGTGGTCGTGACCGGGCGCGTCTTCTTGTTCTTGAGGTGGGCGTCGGTGTTCGCGTGGCATTCCGTGCAGGCGACCGTCTTGTGCTTGCCCGGATCGTGGAACTCCTTGAGCTCCTCGTGGCACTCGATGCATTCCTTGTTGCCGGCGGGCACCTTGCCGGGCGCCGAGGTCTTCACGGGCGCGGCGGCCTTCGTGGCGGCAGGCTTGGCGGCCGCCTTGTCGGGCGCGGGGGCCTGCGCGGAGGCGGTGGTCAGGGCGAAGGCGGCGGAAGCTGGCCGCCCCTCCGAGGAGCGTTCGGAAGGTGCTTTTGTTCATGATTTTTCCCTGTCGGTTCCCGAAAACGGGAAGTCGTGAGGGAAAGTTAACAGGCAGAGAATCTGCACCTTTGACGGCGATCAACCTTGCCGGCGGGCCCGTTACTCCCGGGGGGCTTCAGCCAGGCGATCCGAACGCGAAGACCGGGAATCCCGTCACGGTCCCGTGGCATCTCGCGTGCGCTCCTCGAACCGCACCTGGCCGCCGGCCGCCATCCGCAGCACGGTCGAGGCGCGCGTGCCGTAGTCCTCCCCGGTGATGAGCGCGGGCGAGAGGCGCCGCTCCCACGCGAGGCCCACGCCGGTGTCGGGCAGGTCCCCGTCGCGGCCCGGCGTCGTATCCGCAAGCATCGCGAAGAGGGGCTCGTCGCCATCGCCGACCGCCATCGCCTCGCGCGCGCGCCTCACCTTGGGCCAGGGTTCGTCGAGGAGGTGGTTCGAAAGCGTGGATGCCCGGCTCGACCTCGCGCGCCTCCCCTTCGCGGCTGCCGAAGTAGACGGGCGAACCGCCGGCGCCCGCCAGCAGGTTGAAGCCGTTGTAGTCGCCGGCGCGCCGCGCGAGCTTCCCGCAGTACTCCGCCGGCATGTCGGCGCCCGACAGGAAATCCGCCACGAGCTCGCCCCGGGATCGGGCATCGCCGCGCTTGTCCGACGGGTCGCGGAAGTTGGTCACGGCGCAGAAGCGCCCGCCGCGCGTGACGCCCATCCAGGTGCCGCCCGCCTCGAGGTCACGCCCGGCGAGAAGCCCGGGACGGTCCTCCCACCAGTGCGCGGGGGCCGCCGGTCGCGCCCGCCATTCGTCGCGGTTGGCGGCGACGACGAGCGGGAAGTCCGGGTGGGCCTTCCAGGCGAGGGCGATGAGGCACATGAGGGGAGGACGCTACCCTGAAATCGGCCGTTTGCCGAATTCAGGGTAGCGTCCCCGCTTCGCTACATGAGCCCGAGCGTCTTCGGCAGCCAGATCGAGAGCGGCGGCCAGTAGGTGATGACGACCAGGAAGATGAGCATCGTGAAGAGCCAGGGCCAGACGGCGATGGTGAGCTCCGTGATCCCCATCTTGGTGATGCCGCTCGTCACGTAGAGGTTCAGGCCCACCGGGGGCGTGATCATCCCGATCTCCATGTTCACGGTGATCATCACCCCGAAATGCACCGGGTCGATGCCCAGCTTCATCGCGATGGGGAAGAGGATCGGCGCGGTGATCAGGATGATCGACGAGGGCTCCATGATGTTGCCCATGAGCAGCAGCAGGATGTTCACGAAGAGCAGGAAGCTGATGACGCCCAGGCCCTGGCCCACCATCCATTCCGCGATGGCCTGCGGGATGTTCTCGTTGGTGAGCAGGAACGAGAAGAGCACCGCGTTGGTGATGATGTAGAGCAGCATCGCCGACATGTTCGCCGAGTTGATGAGCACCTTGCGGACGTTCTTGAGGCCCATGTCCTTGTAGACGAACACGGCGACGAAGAAGGCGTAGACCGCGCTCATCGCCGCGGCCTCCGTCGGCGTGAAGATGCCCGTGTAGATGCCGCCCATGACGACGACGATGAGCAGGAGGCCCCACACCGACTCGCGGAAGGCCTTCAGGCGCTCCGTCCACGAGCGCTTGGGCTCGCGGGGGTAGTTGCCCTTCCAGGCCTGGTACCACGTGGTGCCCATGAGCATGGCCGCCAGCACGAGCCCCGGGATCACGCCCGCCATGAAGAGCGCGCCGATGGAGCTGTTGGTCGAGACGGCGTACATCACCATCACGATGGAGGGCGGAATGAGGATGCCCAGGCCGCCCGCGGAGGCGACCACGCCCGCGCCGAAGCGCTTGGGATACCCGGCCTTCACCATGGCCGGCAGCAGGATCGAGCCGATCGCGACCACGGTGGCGGGCGAGGAGCCCGAGATGGCGGCGAAGAGGGCGCAGGCCACGACCGCGCCCAGGCCCAGGCCCCCTCGCCAATGGCCGACCATGGAGGTGGCGAAGTTGATCATCCGCCGCGCGACGCCCCCGTGGGTGAGGAAGTTGCCCGCGAGGATGAAGAACGGGATCGCCATGATCTCGAACTTCTCGATGCCGGTGAACAGCTTGAGCGCGACGGCCTCGATGGGCACGTCGGTCATGAAGAAGAGGAACGAGAGCACCGTGAGGCCGAGCGAGATGGACACGGGCATGCCCGTGAGCATCAGGCCGAAGAGCAGGATGAAGATGATGGCGGCGTTCACTTGTCTTGCCTCCTGGGGTGGCCCTTGGGCAGCACTTCCTTCGGGTGCAGGTCCGGCACAATGGCGACGGGCACGATGTCCGCGATATCGACCTTCTCGACGCCTTCCACGTGGCCGTGGTCGTGGTGCGGCAGTTCGCCGGTGCGGAAGAACGACCACGCCACCTGCAGGAAGCGGAAGCACATGAGCGAGGAGCCGAGCGGGATCGCGAGGTACGGGATCCAGGCCGGCACCTCGAGGTCGGGCGAGACCTGGTCGGTGTGCGCGATCTCCCAGACGAAGTGCGCGCCCATCGAGGCGACGATGCCGGTGAAGAGGGCGCCCGCGAGCAGGCCGAAGAGCACGAAGGCCGCGCGCTTGCGGGGCCCGAGCATGTTGATGAAGACGTCCACGCCGACGTGGATGCCCGTGCGCACGCCGTAGGCGGCGCCGAACTTGGCCATCCACACGAACATGTAGATGCACAGCTCCTGCGCCCAGCTGAGGTTCAGGGCGAGCAGCTTGTCCTGGAGCACCGGAATGGGCAGCCCGGTCGCGTAGCGGTGGACCACCGCCACGAAGATGATGACCGTGGCTCCGCCCATGAGGAGCGCGATGATCCACTCCTCGAGATGGTCGAGCACCTTCAGCATTTTCTTCCCCTCCTCCCCGGGGTTCCGGAGCGGCCCTGGCGGCCGCCCCGGTCTCCTCTTCCCCCTCCTTGCTACAGCTTGGACGGGTCGAAGCCCGTTTCCTTGTAGATCGACTGGATCAGGTCCTTGCCGATGCGGCCCTCGGAATCCGTGTGGACCTTGAGGGTCGCCTTCTTCCAGGCCTTCTTCTCGTCGGCCGAGAGCGTGATGAACTGGCTCTTGCCGCTCTTCTTCACCGCCTCGAGGGCCTTGTCGTTCTCTTCCTTGGCGATGTCGTTGGCGTACTTGGTCGAGTCCTTCATCGCGCCCTCGAGTGCGGTGCGCACGTCGGCGGGCAGGCCGTCCCAGAACTTCTTGTTCACGATGACCGCGTAGCCCAGGTAGCCGTGGTCGGAGAGCGTCACGAACTTCTGCACCTCGTGCATCTTCTGGGTGTACAGGTTCGACGGCGGGTTCTCGGTGCCGTCGACCACGCCGGTCTGCAGCGCCTGGTACACCTCGGAGAACGCCATCACCTGCGGGTTGGCGCCCAGCGAGCGCATCTGCCCGTCCAGCACCTTGGAGGACTGGATGCGCATCTTGAGGCCCTTGAAGTCGGCCGGCGCCTTGAGGGCCTTGTTGGCGCTCATCACCTTGAAGCCGTTGTCCCAGTAGGCGAGGCCGACGATGCCCTTGGGCTCGAGGCGCGCGAGCAGCGCGGCGCCCACGGGGCCCTGCGTCACCTTGTGCAGCTCGGCGTAGCTGTCGAAGATGAACGGCAGGTCGAAGACCTCGAAGGCCGGCACGCCCAGCGGGCCGAACTTGGCGAGCGAAGGCGCGAGCATCTGCACCGCGCCCAGGCTCAGGGCCTCCATCTCCTCCTTGTCCTTGTAGAGCTGGCTGTTCGGGTACACCTCGACCTTCACGCGGCCCTTGGTGCGCTCCTCCGCGAGCTTCTTGAAGTGGTCCGCGCCCTTGCCCTTGGGCGTGTCGTTGGCGACGACGTGGCTGAACTTGATGACGATGGGCTGCTGCGCGACGGCGGTGCCGCCGGCCAGCACGAGGGGCGGCCGACACGGCGGCCGCGATGATGGTCCTGCGTTTCATGGTCTTCTCCTCCTTGCGGGTGATGACGATTCCCGGGCCCGGCCCGGGGGTTGTCGCATCCTCCCGCCGCCCGCGCGGTGCCGCCATTGTGGTTTTCCACATGCCGGTTGCGGACGGGGCCCCGGGGCGCGACGATAGGCGCGTGTCGACCGCCACCCTGCCCCCGCCCGCCGCCCCGCCCGCCTCCGGCTCCCGCCTGTGGCGGCTGATGCGCTGGTGGATGCCGGTCTTCATCGGGGCGCTGCTCCTGGGGGCCACCTCGTTCCTCGTCAACCTCTCGAGCGTGCAGGAACGCGGCGAGGCGAACGACCAGCTGGTCACCGACACCCAGTGGGTGCGCCAGTCGCTGCAGTTCCAGCTCGAGCACGACGCCGAGGCGCTCGAGCTCATCGGCTCGGACCTGCGCACGGGTGCGATGGCGCTCGCCGCCCTCGAAGCGCGGTTGCGCGTGTTCCTGCGCCGCGGAAGGCAATCGCTCTCGGCCTCCCTCGTCGAGGCCGGCCAGGCCGCGCCGCTCCTCGACGTGCGCGACGCATCGGTGGGGGGGCAGGACATCCTCGCGACCGTGCCCCCGGTCTTCATCGAGGCGGCGATGGAACGGGCGGCGCGCCAGAGCGAGGGCACCTTCGGGCAACCCTTCACCGCCACCTGGGGCGCGGGCCTGGTGCTCGTGGTCCCGGCCGGGCTCGGTCCCTCCGGGGCCCGGCGAACGCTGGTGGCCGTCTTCTCGCTGGAACGCCTGCTGGAGGAGATGGTGCCCTGGACGTTCGCGCAATCGCACGAGGTCATCGTCTCGGACGTGACCAACACCGTGAAGGCGCGGCGCGCCTCGGCCGGGGCAGGCCGCGGCATCTACACGCACCAGGTGGCGGTCGACGTGCCCGGCACGACCCTCATCCTGCGCACCAACAGCGTGAGGGGCCCGCCCGACTGGATCGCCAACGTGCTGAGGGGCGGCGTGATCGCACTGGCCTTCTTCCTCTTCTGGAGCCTCTATGCGCTCTGGGCCGACGTGCGCCGGCGCGTGAAGGCCGAAAGCCGCCTGCGCGACGAGGTGGCCTTCCGCCGGGCGATGGGCGATTCCGCCGTCATCGGCCTGCGGGCCCGCGACATGGAAGGGCGCGTCACCTTCGTGAACCCCGCCTTCGCGCGCATGGTGGGCCTGCCGGAGGAATCGATCGTGGGCCGCGCGCCGCCCATGCCCTACTGGACGCCCGAGCGACTGGACGAGTACCAGGAACGCGTGGCGCGCGTGCTCTCGGGCCAGGCGAGCACGGCGCCCTTCGAGACGGTCTTCCAGCGAGCCGACGGCACGCGATTCCCGGTGGTGATCTACGACGCGCCGCTCATGGACGCGGACGGCAGGCAGGTGGGCTGGATGAGCTCGATCATCGACGTCACCGAGGAAAAGAAGGCCGAGGAACGCGAGCGCCAGCAGCAGGAGCGGCTGCAGACGGCCGCGCGCCTCACGACGATGGGCGAGATGGCGTCCTCCCTCGCCCACGAGCTGAACCAGCCGCTCGGGGCGATCACCAGCTATCTCACGGGCTCGATCAACCTGCTCGAGAAGGGCGACGTATCGAAGGAGGAACTCGCCGCGGCCCTCGCCAAGGCGAGCGCGCAGGCGCAGCGCGCCGGGCAGGTGATCCGCCGCGTGCACGAATTCGTGAGGAAGCAGGAGCCCAAGCGCGTGCCGGTGGAAGTGACGGCGCTCCTCGACGACTGTCGTGCGCTCATCGACCTGCAGGCGCGGCGCGATGGCGTGCGCGTCGCCGTGACGGTGGAGCCGGGCCTGCCCCCGGTCTACGGCGATCCGGTGCTGCTCGAACAGGTGATCCTCAACCTCACGCGCAACGGCATCGACGCCATGGCGGGCTGCCCGCCGGGCGGCAGGCGCCTCGAGATCTCCGCCGCGCGCTTCGGCGCCTGGGTGCGCATCGCCGTGCGCGACTACGGCAACGGCATCGACGAGGCCCTGGGCGAGCAGGTCTTCTCGCCCTTCTTCACGACGAAGAGCGAGGGGATGGGCATGGGACTTTCCATCTGCCGCTCGATCATCGAGCTGCACGACGGGCGCCTGGGCTTCCGGCGCCTGGAAGACGGCACCGAATTCCACCTCCAGCTTCCCCCCGGCCAATGATCCACATCGTCGACGACGAAGAGGCGCTTCGCGATTCCCTCGGCTGGCTGCTGCGCTCGCGCGACCTGCCCTCGCGCGCCTTCGCCTCCGCCGAGGCGTTCCTCGCCCACGCGCGCTCGCCCCTGGCGGCCCCGGATTCCCCGGGCGTGATCCTGCTCGACGTGCGCATGGACGGCATGAGCGGCACGGAGCTCTTCGAGAAGCTGGCGGCCGAGGGGCTCTGCCCGGCCTGGCCCGTGCTCTTCCTCACCGGCCACGGCGACGTGCCCATGGCGGTGGAGACGCTCAAGCAGGGCGCCTACGACTTCGTGGAAAAGCCCTTCAACGACAATTCGCTGGTCGACCGGCTCATGGAGGCGCTCGCGGAATCGAAGCGGCGGCTTGCGGCGAGGGAGGAATCCGGCTCGCGCGAGGCCCGCCTCGCCTCGCTCACGGACCGCGAGCGCGACGTGCTCGCGCTGGTGGTGGAAGGGCACTACAACAAGGTGATCGCGGACCGGCTGGGCATCGCGATGCGCACCGTGGAGGTCTACCGCGCGCGCATCTTCGAGAAGATGGGCGTGAAGAGCGCGGTGGAGCTGGCGGCGCTGCTGGGATCGAAGCGGGGGAGTAACGCCTGAGATCGGTCAAACCGGCGGGCCCGCTTCCGGGCATCCTGCCTTGGCATCCGTCTTCCCGACTCCCGTCCCGTGTCCCTTCCCCGAAACCTCAGCGCCAAGCTCGTCGGCATCCAGGTCTTCTTCCTGCTGGTGGCCCTGGTGTCGATCGGCCTCACGCTGGTCGTCTCGTGGCGCCTGGAGGGCAGCGCCGCGGCCATCAACGACGCGGGCAGCCTGCGGATGCGCACCTACCGCCTGGCGTACCTCGCGGACCAGGCGGACCGCAGCGCGCCCGACGTCTCCGCCCTCATCGCGCGGGGCATCGGCGAGTTCGAGGCGGTCGTGGCGAACCTGCGGGCCGGGGACCCGAGCCGCCCGCTCTTCGTCCCCGCACCCCGGAGATCGAGCGCCAGTTCGACCGGCTGGACGCGGAATGGTCGGGCCTGCGGCCCGCGCTCGAGCGCGCCCGCGCAGGGGCGCTCGCTCGCGCTGGAACGCCCGCGCGTCGAGCGGTTCGTGGCCGTCGTCAACGCGCTGGTCGAAATGATCGAGGCCGACACCGCCCGCGCGACGACGCTCCTGCGCACGATCCAGTTCGCGCTGGTGGCGCTCGCGATCGGCGGCACCTCGGCCCTCATCTACCTGTCCTTCCGCATCATCATCCAGCCCGTGCACCGGCTGGAGGGGGGGCTCAGGCGCATGGCGCAGGGCGAGTTCACCGCGCGATTGCCGGTGGAGTCGACCGACGAGTTCGGGGCGCTGGCCGCGGGCTTCAACGACATGGCGCAGCACCTGGAGGAGTCCTACCGGCACCTCGAGACGCGGGTGGTGGAGAAGACCCGCAACCTCGCGCAGCAGAACGCGCGCCTGGCGACGCTCTACGACATGACGACCTTCCTGAACGCGCCCACGTCGCAGGAGGACCTGTGCCGGGGGTTCCTGCGGCGCCTGCTCGTCACGACGGGCGCGGCCGCGGGCGCGGTGCGACTCGTCTCGCGCGAGGGCGACACGCTGCACCTGTTCGTCGAGGAGGGCCTGCCCGGTGGCTTCGCCGAGAAGGATCACTGCCTGGAGAAGGGGGAGTGCGCGTTCGGCGAGGCGGCGGCCAAGAGCGCGAGCGTGGTGCACTTCATGAAGGGCCCGAAGCCGCCCATCAGCGTGCCGTTGCCCCATTGCCGCGAGGCCGGCTTCGCGGTCGTCGCCGCCTTCCCGATCGCCGCGCACCACCAGGTGCTCGGCATCTACAACCTCTTCCACCGCGAGGCGCGCGAGATCCCGGGCGAGGAACGGCACATGCTCGAGAGCCTGGGCCAGCACCTGGGCGTGGCGATCGAGAGCCTGCGCCTCGCCTCGAGCGCGCGCGAGCTCGCGATCGCGGAAGAACGCAACCTCCTCGCGCAGGAGCTGCACGACTCGATCGCGCAGGCGCTCGCGTTCCTCAACCTGCAGGTGCAGATGCTGCGGCAGTCGATGGCGGCCGGGAAGGCCGACGACGCGGCGAAGGCGCTCGAGGAGATCGAGGCCGGCGTGCAGGAATCCTACGCGGACGTGCGCGAGCTGCTGGTGCACTTCCGCACGCGCCTCGCCGAGGGCGACGTCGAGCACGGCATCCGCACGCTGCTCGCCAAGTTCGAGCACCAGACGTCCATCCCGCCGGAGCTGCATTCCTCCGGCGCCACGGTGCCGCTCGCGCCCGACGACCAGCTGCAGGTGATGCACATCCTGCAGGAGGCCCTCTCGAACGTCCGCAAGCACTCGGGCGCGCGGCGGGTCGACGTCGACCTCACGCGCGGGCCCGGCTACACCTTCACCGTGCGCGACGACGGCTGCGGCTTCGACCCGGGCGCGGCGAGCGGCGGCACGAGCGACCACGTGGGCCTGCGGATCATGCAGGAGCGCGCCGCCCGCATCGGGGCCACGCTCTCGGTGCGCTCCTCGAAGGGCATGGGCACCGAGGTCGTGCTCCGGCTCCCGCTCGCCCAGCGGGAGGCCGCATGAGCCCGGTGCGCATCGTCGTCATCGACGACCACACCCTTTTCCGCCGCGGCATCACCGCGCTGCTTGCCCGGGTGGCGGATTTCGACGTGGTGGGCGAGGCGGCGGACGGCTTCGAGGGCATCAAGGCGGTCGCCGCCGGCAAGCCGGACGTGGTGCTGCTGGACCTGCACATGCCCGGTCTCACCGGCATCGAGGCCATGCAGGCGATCCTGCGCGAGAACCCCGGCACCCACGTCGTGATGCTGACGGTCTCGGAGGAGGCGGAGGACCTGATGGCCGCCCTGCGAGCCGGCGCCCTGGGCTACCTCCTGAAGAACATCGACAGCGACTTCCTGGTGGAGTCGATCCGCCGGGCCGCGAACGGCGATTCGGTCATGTCCCCGGAGATGTCCGGCAAGCTCCTTCGCGAGCTGCGCGCCGGCACCGACCAGGCGCCCGTGCCCGCGCTCAGCCCGCGCGAGCGGGAGATCGTCGGGTGCCTCACGCGCGGGGCGAGCAACAAGGAGATCGCGCGCGAGCTCGCCATCGCCGAGAGCACCGTCAAGATCCACGTGCAGCACATCCTCAGGAAGCTCGAGCTCACCTCCCGCGTGCAGGTCGCCGTCTGGGCGGTCGAGCGCGGCATCGTGCCGCGGCCCTGAGCCGGGCCCCTGAGTTCTTTCGGACTACCCCGGCATCCGCCGTCCGGCGAGCCGGACCCCGCCATTCGCCCGCCCCACCCCCTCCTCGCGGCGAATGTCGCCGCCCGGGCCCGCCGCCTAGAGTGACTTCGGGCCGGAAAGTCCCGGCAATCCAGGAGCGCGGCGATGGCGAAGTCCCACAAGGCCAAGGCGGTATCGGTACTCATCGTGAGCACGCTCGCCTTCACCGTGTGCTTCATGGTCTGGATGATGTTCGCGGTCATCGGCATCCCCATCAAGAAGGCGCTCGACCTCAACGCCACCCAGTTCGGCATCCTCACGGCGACGCCCGTGCTCACCGGCTCGCTCATCCGCGTGCCGCTGGGCATGTGGACGGACAAGTTCGGCGGGCGGATCGTCATGTTCGTCCTGATGCTCTCGACGGTCGTGCCGATCTGGCTCATGACCTACGCGACGGCCTACTGGCACTTCCTCGTGCTCGGGCTCTTCGTGGGCGTCGCCGGCGGCTCGTTCTCCGTGGGCACGCCGTACGTCGCCCGCTGGTTCGACCGCAAGCACCAGGGCTTCGCGATGGGCGTGTACGGCGCCGGCAACTCCGGGGCGGCGGTGAACAAGTTCGTGGCGCCCGCGCTCCTGCTGGGCTTCGGCTGGACCGTCGTCCCGCAGGTGTACGCCGCGGTCATGCTCGGCACGGCGGTGCTCTTCTGGATGTTCAGCCACTCCGAGCCGAAGCACCGGGTGCCTTCGCACATCACCTGGCGCGAGCAGCTGGGGGCGCTCCGGGACCCGCGCGTGTGGAAGTACTCGCAGTACTACTCGATCGTCTTCGGCGGCTATGTCGCGCTGTCCCTGTGGATGGTGCAGTACTACGTGGGCGAGTACGGGCTCTCGATCCAGATGGCCGCGCTCCTCGCGGCGTGCTTCTCGCTGCCGGGCGGCGTGCTGCGCGCCGTCGGCGGCTGGATGTCGGACAAGTGGGGCGCCCACACCGTGACGTGGTGGGTGCTCTGGGTGAGCTGGTTCTGCCTGTTCCTGCTCTCCTACCCGCAGACGGACATGACGATCACGACGGTGGACGGCCCGAAGACCTTCCACGTCGGCCTGAACGTCTGGATGTTCACCCTGCTCATGTTCGTGATGGGCATCGCCTGGGCGTTCGGCAAGGCGTCGGTCTTCAAGTACATCTCCGACGAGTTCCCCGACAACATCGGCGTCATCTCGGGCGTGGTGGGCCTCGCCGGGGGCCTGGGCGGGTTCTTCCTGCCGATCATGTTCGGCGCCCTCATGGACCTCACCGGCATCCGCTCGAGCGCCTTCATGCTCATGTACGGCGTCGTGTGGGTCTCCCTCATCTGGATGTACTGGACCGAAGTGCGCGGCGCCGAACTCATGGGGCCGCGATCGAAGAAGTTCCGGCTGAACGGCTGAACCGGGACCGGGAGAACGCCATGAGCACCGCACGAAACGCCGCCGCACCCGCCACGAAGGCCGACATCGCCGACTGGCGCCCCGAGGACGAGGCGTTCTGGAACGCGACCGGCAAGCGCGTCGCCTACCGCAACCTGTGGATCTCCATCCCGGCCCTGCTCTGCGGCTTCGCGGTCTGGGGCATGTGGGGAATCATCACCGTGCAGATGATCAACCTGGGTTTCCCGTTCACCCAGGCCGAGCTCTTCACGCTCACCGCCATCGCGGGCATCTCCGGCGCCACGATGCGCATTCCCGCCTCGTTCCTCATCCGGCTGGCCGGCGGGCGCAACACCATCTTCCTCACCACCGCGATGCTGCTCGCGCCCGCGATCGGCACCGGCATCGTGCTCCAGCACAAGGACTGGCCGCTGTGGGCCTTCCAGCTGATGGCGCTGTGGTCGGGCGTGGGCGGCGGCAACTTCGCCAGTTCCATGTCGAACATCAGCACGTTCTTCCCCAAGCGGCTGCAGGGGACGGCGCTCGGCCTCAACGCGGGCCTGGGCAATTTCGGCGTCACCACCATGCAGGTCGTGATCCCGCTGGTGATGACGGTGGGCCTCTTCGGTTCGCTGGGCGGCGAGCCGATGACGCTCCTGAAGGACAGCGGCTGGATCCTCGGGAAGATCGTGGCCGGCACCCCCACGTGGATCCAGAACGCCGGCTTCGCGTGGCTGCTGTCGCTGGTTCCCCTGTCGGTGCTGTGCTGGTGGGGCATGAACAACCTGAAGACGGTCTCCCCGGATACCGGCAACCCGCTCGTCGCGTTCGCGAAGATCACGTACCTCTACACGCTGGCCTTCGTGCCCTCCATCCTCGGCCTGTACCTGTACCTGCCGAAGCCCACGGGCCTGGGCCTCATCAGCATGTGGGTGGCCATCCCGCTCGACATCGCGAGCGCGCTGCTGGTGATGAAGCTCGCGGCCTTCGGCCCGATGAAGGAAGGGGTGGCGAAGCAGTTCCTCATCTTCCGCGACAAGCACACGTGGTCGATGACGGCCCTCTACATCGTCACCTTCGGCTCGTTCATCGGCTTCTCGATGGCGCTGCCCCTGTCGATCACGGTGATCTTCGGCATCAGCCACGTGCCCGACGCGAACGGCGTGCTGCAGCACACGCTCAAGAACCCGAACGCGCCCTCGGCCTTCACCTACGCCTGGATCGGCCCCTTCGTCGGCGCCGCCGTGCGCCCGATCGGCGGCTGGATCTCCGACAAGCTCGGCGGCTCGATCGTGACGCAGGTGATCTCGGCGGTGATGGTCGTCGCCTCGTGCGCGGTGGGCTACGTGATGATGCAGGCCTACGCCTCGGTCGCGCCGGAGCAGTACTTTCCGGCCTTCATCGGCCTTTTCGTCCTGCTCTTCTTCGCCACCGGCATCGGCAACGGCTCGACCTTCCGCACCATCGGCGTGATCTTCGACCGGACGCAGGCCGGCCCGGTCCTGGGCTGGACGTCCGCGATCGCCGCCTACGGCGCCTTCGTCGCGCCGATCGTGATCGGCGACCAGATCAAGGCGGGCACGCCGCAATACGCGATGTACGGCTTCGCGGCCTTCTACGCCATCTGCCTCGTCGTGAACTGGTGGTTCTACCTGCGCGCCAACGCGTACGTGAAGAACCCCTGAACCCGGCCCCGACTTCAGCGCACCGACCCGGTTTCCCCTAGGAGCCCCGCATGAGCCACTTCCTCGACCGACTCACCTTCTTCTCCCGCCCGGGCGAGCCCTTCTCGGACTCTCACGGCACCACCACGACGGAAAGCCGCACGTGGGAGGACGCCTACCGCAAGCGCTGGTCGAGCGACAAGATCGTGCGCTCGACGCACGGCGTGAACTGCACGGGCTCGTGCAGCTGGAAGATCTACGTGAAGGGGGGCGTGGTCACCTGGGAGACCCAGCAGACCGACTACCCGCGCACCCGGCCCGACATGCCCAACCACGAGCCGCGCGGCTGCTCGCGCGGCGCTTCCTACTCCTGGTACCTCTACAGCGCCAACCGGGTGAAGTACCCCATGGTGCGCGGCCGTCTCGTGAAGCTCTGGCGCGAGGCGAGGAAGACGCTGGGCCCCGTGGAGGCATGGGCCTCGATCGCGGGGGACGCGGCCCAGGCGAAGAGCTACCGCTCGGTGCGCGGCCTGGGCGGGTTCGTGCGCTCGACGTGGGACGAGGCCAACGAGCTCGTGGCTGCCGCCAACACGTACACCATCAAGCAGTACGGGCCGGACCGCGTCGTCGGCTTCTCGCCGATCCCGGCGATGTCGATGGTCTCCTACGCCGCGGGCTCGCGCTACCTGTCGCTCATCGGCGGCGTGTGCATGAGCTTCTACGACTGGTACTGCGACCTGCCGCCCGCCTCGCCGCAGGTCTGGGGCGAGCAGACGGACGTGCCGGAATCGGCCGACTGGTACAACTCGACCTTCATCATGGCGTGGGGCTCGAACGTCCCGCAGACGCGCACGCCCGACGCCCACTTCTTCACCGAGGTGCGCTACAAGGGCGCGAAGACCGTCGCGGTGACGCCGGACTATTCCGAGGTCGCGAAGCTCGCCGACCTGTGGCTGCACCCGAAGCAGGGCACCGACGCCGCCGTCGCGATGGCGATGGGCCACGTGATCCTCAAGGAATTCCACCTCGAGAAGCCGAGCGCCTATTTCACCGACTACTGCCGGCGCTACACGGACATGCCGATGCTGGTGAAGCTCGTGAAGCGCGGCGGCGCCTGGGTTCCCGACCGGTTCCTGCGCGCCTCCGACTTCGCTGACGGGCTGGGCCAGGGCAACAACCCCGACTGGAAGACCGTGGGCATCGACGAGACCACCGGCCACGTCGTGCCGCCGCTGGGCACGATCGGCTACCGCTGGGGGCAGAAGGAGGGCGAGGACCTCGGCAAGTGGAACCTCGAGGCGAAGGAAGGCCGGGGCGGGGCCGAGGTGAAGCTCGCGCTCTCGCTCATCGACCGGCGCGACGAGGCGCTTCCCGTGTCCTTCCCGTACTTCGGCGGCATCGCGCACGAACGCTTCCCCGAGAACGACCAGGGCACGGACATCCTCGTGCGCAACGTCCCGGTGATGAAGGTGCAGGGCGCCGAGGGCGAGATCCGCGTGGCGACCGTGTTCGACCTGCTGGTCGCCAACTACGGCATCGACCGGGGCCTGGGCGGCGGCGCCGTGGCGGCGAGCTACGAGGACGACGTCCCCTACACGCCGAAATGGCAGGAGGTCATCACCGGCGTGAAGGCCGCGGACATCATCACCGTCGCCCGCCAGTTCGCCGACAACGCGGACAAGACGCACGGCAAGTCGATGATCATCATCGGCGCGGCCATGAACCACTGGTACCACTCGGACATGAACTACCGCGGCGTCATCAACATGCTGGTGATGTGCGGGTGCCCGGGGCAATCCGGCGGCGGCTGGGCGCACTACGTGGGGCAGGAGAAGCTCCGGCCCCAGACGGGCTGGACGCCGCTCGCCTTCGCGCTCGACTGGCACCGTCCGCCGCGCCAGCAGAACTCCACCTCGTTCTTCTACGCGCACACCGACCAGTGGCGCTACGAGAAGCTCGACGTGTCGGAGATCGTCTCGCCGCTCGCGGACCCGAACGACTACAAGGGTTCGTTCATCGACTTCAACGTGCGCGCCGAGCGCATGGGCTGGCTCCCCTCCGCGCCGGCGCTGCAGACCAACCCGCTGCAGGTGTGCAAGGACGCCGCGGCCGCGGGCGCCGACCCGAAGGACTACGCGGTCAAGGCGCTCCAGGAAGGGGCCCTGCGCATGTCCTGCGAGGACCCGGACAACCCGAAGAACTTCCCGCGCAACCTGTTCGTCTGGCGCTCGAACCTGCTGGGCAGCTCCGGCAAGGGCCACGAGTACTTCCTCAAGCACCTGCTGGGCACGCGCCACGGCGTGCAGGGCAAGGACCTGGGCGACGAGGGCGGGCACAAGAGCGAGGAAGTGAAGTGGCACGACGAGGCGCCCGAGGGGAAGCTCGACCTGCTGGTGACGCTCGACTTCCGCATGTCGACCACGTGCCTCTACTCGGACATCGTCCTGCCGACCGCCACCTGGTACGAGAAGCACGACCTCAACACCTCCGACATGCACCCGTTCATCCACCCGCTTTCGGCCGCCGTCGATCCGGTGTGGGAGTCGCGCTCGGACTGGGAGATCTACAAGGGCATCGCGAAGAAGTTCTCCGAGGTGTGCGTCGGGCACCTGGGCGTGGAGAAGGACCTCGTCCTCACCCCGCTCATGCACGACGCCCCCGCCGAGCTCGGCCAGGCCTTCGACGTGAAGGACTGGAAGAAGGGCCAGTGCGAGCTGGTGCCGGGGAAGACCGCGCCGGCGATGACGGTGGTCGAGCGCGACTACCCGAACACGTACAAGAAGTTCACCTCGCTCGGGCCCCTGATGGCGAAGCTGGGCAACGGCGGCAAGGGCATCGGCTGGAACACCGAGCACGAGGTGAAGGCGCTCGGCGACCTCAACTACCGCGTGACGGAGGAGGGCATCTCGAAGGGCCTGCCGCGCATCGAGTCGGACATCGACGCCTGCGAGACCATCCTCATGCTCGCGCCGGAGACCAACGGCGAGGTGGCGGTGAAGGCCTGGGGAGCCCTCCAGAAATCGGTCGGCCTCGAGCTCCAGCACCTGGCGAAGCCGCGCGAGGACGACAAGATCCGCTTCCGCGACATCCAGGCCCAGCCGCGCAAGATCGTGAGCTCGCCCACGTGGTCGGGCGTGGAGAGCGAGCACGTGAGCTACACGGCCAACTACACCAACGTCCACGAGCTGATCCCCTGGCGCACCCTCACCGGCCGGCAGCAGTTCTACCAGGACCACAAGTGGATGCTCGGCTTCGGCGAGGGGCTGTGCGTCTACCGGCCGCCGGTGGAGATGCACGCCACGGCGCCGATGGAGGGCAGGAAGCCCAACGGCAACCGCGAGATCGTCCTCAACTTCATCACGCCGCACCAGAAGTGGGGCATCCACTCCACCTACACCGACAACCTGCTGATGCTGACGCTCTCGCGCGGCGGGCCGATCGTGTGGCTCTCGGAGACGGACGCGAAGTCCGCCGGCATCGCCGACAACGACTGGGTCGAGCTCTTCAACGTGAACGGCGCCATCGCGGCGCGGGCGGTGGTCTCGCAGCGCGTGAACCCCGGCATGGTCCTCATGTACCACGCGCAGGAGAAGATCGTGAACACGCCCGGCTCGGAGATCACCGGCACGCGCGGCGGCATCCACAACTCGGTGACCCGCATCGTGCTGAAGCCCACGCACATGATCGGCGGCTACGCCCAGCAGTCCTACGGCTTCAACTACTACGGCACGATCGGCACCAACCGCGACGAGTTCGTCGTCGTGCGCAAGATGGCGAAGGTGGACTGGCTCGACGAGCCCGCCGCCCAGCCGGCCACCGCCTGATCCGGGAGACGACGACATGAAGATTCGCGCGCAGATCGGGATGGTCCTGAACCTCGACAAGTGCATCGGGTGCCATACCTGCTCGGTGACCTGCAAGAACGTGTGGACGAACCGCGAGGGCATGGAATACGCGTGGTTCAACAACGTGGAGACGAAGCCCGGCATCGGCTATCCCAAGGAATGGGAGAACCAGCAGAAGTGGAACGGCGGCTGGGTGCGCAAGAGCAACGGGAAGATCGAGCCGCGCCAGGGCGGGCGGTGGTCCATCCTCATGAAGCTCTTCGGCAACCCCAACCTGCCGGAGATCGACGACTACTACGAGCCCTTCACCTTCGACTACGAGCACCTGCACACGGCGCCGGAGATGAAGGCGACGCCCGTGGCCCGCCCGCGCTCGCTGGTGAGCGGCCAGCGCATGGAGAAGATCGAGTGGGGCCCGAACTGGGAGGAGATCCTGGGCGGGGAATTCGCCAAGCGCTCGAAGGACGCCAATTTCGAGGGCATCCAGAAGGACATCTACGGGCAGTTCGAGAACACCTTCATGATGTACCTGCCGCGCCTGTGCGAGCACTGCCTGAACCCCACCTGCGTGGCGAGCTGCCCCTCGGGCTCCATCTACAAGCGCGAGGAGGACGGCATCGTCCTCATCGACCAGGACAAGTGCCGCGGCTGGCGCATGTGCGTTTCCGGCTGCCCCTACAAGAAGATCTACTACAACTGGTCGAGCGGCAAGGCCGAGAAGTGCATCTTCTGCTACCCGCGCATCGAGGCCGGGCAGCCCACGGTGTGCTCCGAAACTTGCGTGGGCCGCATCCGCTACCTCGGCGTGCTGCTCTACGACGCCGACCGCATCGAGGCCGCGGCGAGCGTCGAGGACCCGAAGAAGCTCTACGAGGCGCAGCTGGGCGTCTTCCTCGATCCGAACGACCCCGCCGTGATCGCGCAGGCCCGCAAGGACGGCATCCCCGAGGCCTGGCTCGAATCGGCGAAGCGTTCCCCGGTCTACAAGATGGCGATGGAGTGGAAGGTGGCCCTGCCCCTGCACCCGGAATACCGCACGCTGCCGATGGTCTGGTACGTGCCGCCGCTCTCGCCCATCCAGGGCGCGGCCAACGCCGGTCACATCGGCGCCTTCGGCCAGCTTCCCGACGTGCGCAGCCTGCGCATCCCCGTGGAATATCTCGCGAACCTGCTGACCGCGGGCGACCCGGCGCCGGTGGTGCGCGCGCTCGAGCGGATGCTCGCCATGCGCGCCTACATGCGCGATCGCCACGTGGAAAAGCGCGAGAACGCCGAGGTGCTGGGCCAGGTCGGGATGTCGGCCCTCGAGGTCGAGGACATGTACCGGTACATGGCCATCGCCAACTACGAGGACCGCTTCGTGATCCCCACCACGCACCGCGAGTACGCGGAGGACGCCCATGACCTCCGGGGCGGTTGCGGCTTCAGCTTCGACTCGGGTTGCTCGACGACGGGGACGGTGAAGAACCTCTTCGGCGGCAACGCCGGCAGGAAGACCATTCCCATCAAGGCGCTGGGCTAGGAGAAGACCATGACGATCACCTTCAAGGCACTGGGCGCGCTGCTCGCCTACCCGACGCCGGAACTCGTGCAGGCGCTGCCGGAGATCCGCGCGGCGATCCAGGCGGAGAAGCGCCTGGGCGTGCGCGAGCGCACGGCGCTCTTCCTGCTGCTGGCCGAACTGGGCCACCGCGACCTGCTGGATTCCCAGGAGCATTACGTGGGCCTCTTCGACCGGGGCCGGTCCACGTCGCTCAACCTCTTCGAGCACGTCCACGGCGATTCCCGCGACCGCGGCCCCGCGATGCTGGACCTGCGCGGGGTCTACGAGGCCGCCGGCTTCGCCTTCACCGCCAACGAGCTGCCGGACTACCTGCCGGCCCTCCTCGAATTCCTCTCGACCCAGCCGTTCGCCAGGGCCGAGGAGATGCTCGGCGACTGCGCGCACATCCTGCGAGCCATCGGCGAAACGCTGGCCCGCCGGGAGAGCCCGCACGCCGCCGTGTTCGCCGCGCTTCTCGCGATGGTGAAGGCCGAGGGCCTCGCGCCGGTGAAGCGGGCCGCGCCGGTCGTCGAGGAGACGCCCGTCGACGACGAGTGGGTCGACGCGCCCGTGATCTTCGGTCCGGCCGGCGCGCCCGGCGGCTGCGGCGCCCCGCGCCCGGGCCCTTCCGTCATCCAGTTCGTGCCGCCGGCCTCTTCGGCGCGCCCGGGGAGCCAACCGTGAACGACACCGCCAACACCTTCCTCTTCGGCATCTACCCGTACATCGCGATCGCCGTCTTTCTCGTCGGCAGCCTCGCGCGCTTCGAGACCGAGCAGTACACGTGGAAGTCCGATTCGTCGCAGTTCCTGTCGAAGGCGCAGCTGCGGCTCGCCTCGAACCTGTTCCATCTGGGCATTCTCGGCATCCTGGGCGGGCACTTCGTGGGGCTGCTCACGCCGATGCCCGTCTGGCACGCGCTCGGCGTCACGCCGGCGGCCAAGCAGATGCTCGCCATCGTCGCGGGCGGGATCTTCGGCCTGATGTGCCTCGTCGGTCTCGCGATGCTCATCGTCCGGCGCTTCGCCGTGCCGCGCATCCGCGCGACCACCCGCACGATGGACTGGGTGGTGCTCTGGCTCCTGCTCGCGCAGCTCCTGCTCGGCCTCGCTTCGATCCCGGTCTCCGCCGGGCACTTGGACGGCGGCGAGATGGTGAAGCTCATGACCTGGGCGCAGCACATCGTCACCTTCCAGGGCGACGCGGCGAGCTACGTGGCCGGCGCGGCCCCCGTATTCAAGCTGCACCTCGTGCTCGGGCTCACGATCTTCCTCGTGTTCCCGTTCTCCCGCCTGGTGCACATCTGGAGCGGCTTCGGCGCCGCCGCCTATCTCGTGCGCGCCTACCAGATCGCGCGCTCGCGCTGAACGAACCGGAGACGACGATGGACCTGAGCGTGAACGGCATTTTCATCGACGAGGAGGCGCTCCAGCGGGAAATGGCGCGCCTGGGGCCGGGCCCGGTGGTGCAGGAGGCTGTGCGGCGCACGCTGGCCGTGCGCGAACTGCTCCTGCAGGAAGCGGGCGAGAAGGGCCTGCTCGAGGGCGGCGCGCCGCGAAGCGCCGTGACCTTCGCCGACCGCGAAAGCGAGGAGGCGGCGATCGAGCGGCTCCTCGCGCAGGAGGTGCGCACGCCGGAGCCGACCGAGGACGAATGCCGCCGGCACTACGAGGCCCATGCCGCGCGGTTCGTCGCGGGCGAGCTCGTGGCCGCGAGCCACATCCTCTTCGCCCTCACGCCCGGCACGCCGGTGCAGGCGCTCCGGGAACGCGCGGGCACGGCGCTCGCGGAGTTGGTCGCCAACCCCGCGCTCTTCGCCGCGCGGGCGGGCGAGCTGTCCAATTGCCCTTCCGGGGCGCAGGGCGGCAGCCTCGGCCAGTTCGGCCGCGGCGAGATGGCGCCGGAGTTCGAGAAGGCGATCTTCGACACGCAAGCGACGGGCGTGCTGCCTTCCCTCGTCGCCACACGGCACGGCTTCCACATCGTGCAGGTCGAGCAACGACTTCCCGGGCGGCAACTGCCCTTCGAAGCCGTGCGCGAGAAGATCGCGGTGCAATTGTCCGCGCGCGTGCAGGAGCGGGCCCTCCGGCAGTACGTGACCGTGCTCGCGGGCCGGGCGGACATCCGGGGAGTGGCGCTGCAGTCGGTCGCGACGCCGCTGGTCCAGTGATCCCGGTCGCGGTCCGGGCCACGCCGCCTCCGCGGGATTTCGCCCTCTGGCGGCTGGGATTCCGGCCCTTCTACCTGCTGGCGAGCGCGTTCGCCTCGCTGTCGATCCTCTTCTGGATCGCGCAGTACGCCGGGCTCCTGCCGGCCGCCTACCTCAACGGCCCCCTCTGGCACGGCCACGAGATGCTCTTCGGCTTCACGCTGGCCGTGGTCGGCGGGTTCCTCTTCACGGCGGTGCGCAACTGGACCGGCCTGCCCACGCCCTCGGGCGCGCCGCTCGCCGCCTGCGCCTTGCTCTGGCTCGCCGGACGCGTGCTGGTGCTCACGCCGTTCGGAACGGTCGCGGCCTTCGTGAACGCGGCGTTCCCCGTGGCCATCGCCGTCGGCATCGGCATTCCCCTGTGGAAGAGCGGCAACCGGCGCAATTTTTTCTTCGCCGGCCTGCTGCTCCTGCTCGCCGCGGCCACGCTGGCGTTCCACCTGTCCCTCCAGGGGCGGCTGGACTGGCCGCAGCGCGCCGGCATCGAGGCGGGGCTCGACATCGTTCTCTTCATCATGGCGGTGGTCGGCGGGCGCGTGATCCCGATGTTCACCAACAACGGCGTGCCGGGCACGAACGCGCGGCGCGATCCCCGGGTCGAGCGCCTCGCGCTGGGCGGCGCGCTCGCGTTGCTGGCGGCCGACCTGCTGCAGGCTCCGCCCGTCGTCGTGGCGTGCATCGCGCTCGTCGCGGCGCTGGCCCATGGCGCCCGGCTCGCGTTGTGGAAGCCCTGGCGCACCTTCGCCGCGCCGCTGGTGTGGATCCTGCACGCGGCCTATGCGTGGATCGTGGCGTACCTGGTGCTGCGCTCGCTCGCCGGCTTCGGCCTGGTGGCGGGGTCCTTCGCGATCCATGCGCTCACGGTCGGTGCGATCGGCGGTCTCACGATCGGCATGATGACCCGCACGGCCCGGGGCCACACCGGGCGTCCGCTGGTGGCGGATGGCTTCGAGGTGGCGTGCTACGGGCTCGTGATGGCGGCCGCGCTGCTGCGGGTCGCGGGCGCGATGGCGATTCCCGCGCTCCACGTCGAGGCGGTGATCGCCTCCGGCGTGTGCTGGTCGGCGGCGTACGGGATCTACTTCGTGCGCTACTGGCCGGTGCTCACGCGAGCCCGGGTGGACGGGCAGCCGGGCTAGGCGCGCCGCTCACATCCGCGCGGGCAGCCAGGTGACGATGCCCGGGAAGAAGTAGAGCAGGCCCACGGCCAGCACCATCAGCAGGAAGAGCGGCAGCGACACCTTCGCGAGCCACGGGATCTGCTTCTTCGTCATGCCCTGCAGCACGAAGAGGTTGAAGCCCACCGGCGGCGTGATCTGCGCCATCTCCACCACCACCACCACGAAGATGCCGAACCAGATGAGGTCGATGCCGGCCTTCTGGATGGTGGGCAGGATGACGCCCATGGTGAGCACCACCATCGAGATGCCGTCGAGAAAGCAGCCCAGCACGATGAAGAAGACCATCAGCGCGAAGAGCAGCCAGAAGGGCGTGAGCCCCAGGCCGGCGATGAACTCCGCCAGGTGCCTCGGCAGGCCGATGTAGCCCATGGCGAGCGTGAGGAAGGCGGCGCCCGCGAGGATGAGCGCGATCATGCAGTACAGGCGCGTCGCGCCCATGAGGCTCTCGCCGAACACCTTGCGGCTCATCGATCCCTGCAGCCACGAGATGGCGAGCGCGCCCACCACGCCGAGCGCCGCGGCTTCCGTCGCCGTCGCGATGCCCACGTAGATGGAGCCCAGCACGAGGGCGATGAGCGAGACGGCCGGGATGAGGTGCCGCGAGGCGTACACCCGCTGCCCGAACGACAGGTGCTCCTTCTCCTCGGGAATGCGCCCGGGGTTCGCGAGGGACCAGAGGATGGTGTAGCCCATGAAGAGCGCCGCGAGCAGGAGGCCCGGCAGCACGCCCGCGATGAAGAGGCGCGTGATCGACACCTCCGCCGTCACGCCGTAGACGATCATGATGATCGAGGGCGGGATGAGCAGGCCCAGCGTGCCCGCGCCCGCCAGCGTGCCGATCGTCATCTCCTCCGGGTAGCCGCGCTTCTTGAGCTCCGGCAGCGTCATCTTGCCGATGGTGGCGCAGGTGGCGGCGGAGGAACCGGAGACGGCCGCGAAGATCGTGCAGCCGATGATGTTGGTGTGCAGGAGCCGCCCCGGGATCTTCGTGAGCCACGGCGCGAGGCCGCGGAACATGTCCTCGGAGAGGCGCGTGCGGAAGAGGATCTCCCCCATCCACAGGAAAAGCGGCAGGGCCGTGAGCGTCCACGAGGACATCGAGCCCCACACCGTCACCGCCATCGCGTCGCCCACGGGGCGGCTGGTGAAGAGTTCCATGCCGATCCAGGCGACGCCCAGGAGCGCGAGGCCGATCCACAGGCCGCTCGCGAGCAGGGCGAAGAGGAACGCGATGAGGACGGCGGTGATGGCGAGGTCCACGCGCTATTCCATGAGCTTGAGTTCGGCCTCGGCCTCGCGGGACGCCCTGGTGTGCCTTCCGCGCACGTGCAGCACGAAGTCGTCGATCATCGCGACGGCGAGGACGATCGCCCCCGCGGCCATGGCGAGCTGCGGAATCCACAGCGGCGTCGCGTCGTTGCCCTGCGAAATGTCGTTGAAGGCATGGGATTGCCACACCAGCCGCACGCAGTAGACCGCGAGCACGAGGCAGAAGACGCTGCCGGCGGCATGGGACCAGAGCTCGAGGGCGCGCGACACCTTCGGCCCGAAGCGCTCCAGGAACAGGTTCACGCGGATGTGCTCGCCGCGCTTGAGCGTGTGGGCGAGGGCGAGGAACGCCGCCGCGGCCATGCAGTAGCCGGCGTACGCATCGGAGCCGCGCAGGTTGAAGCCGACGAGCCGCCCGATCACGCTCGCGAGCACCATGAGGAGCACGCCCACCATGAAAAACGCCGCGGCCCGGGCCGCGGCGTCGTAGAGCGTCTCGAGCGCCCGGCGCACCGGCTATTTCTTGAAGGCGTCGACGATGGCCTTGCCGTCCGGGCCGGCGGTCTTGAGCCATTCCCCGGTCATCTGCGCCCCGATCTTCTGGAAATCCGCCTTGAGCTGCGCGGTGGGCGCCTGCACGTTCATGCCGTTCTTCTTCAGCTCCGCGAGGTAGAACGACGTCTTTTCTTCGGAAACCTTCCAGCCGCGCGCCTCGGCGGCGGCGGCGGCCTTCACGACGGCTTCCTGCGTGGCCTTGTCGAGGGCGTCGAAAGCCTTCTTGTTGGCGAAGACGAGGTTCTTCGGGAGCCACGCCTGCGTGTCGTAGTAGTTCTTCACCACTTCCCAGGCCTTCGTGTCGTAGCCGGTGGCGCCGGAGGTGATGTTGGCGTTGACCGCGCCCGTGGCCATGGCCTGCGCGAGCTCGGCGGCCTGGATGGTCACCGGCTGGGCGCCGGCGAGTTCCGCGATGCGCGAGGTGGCCGGGTTGTAGGCGCGCATCTTGAGGCCCTTCATGTCGGCGATGGCCGCGAGCGGCTTGGTGGAGTAGATGCCCTGCGGCGGCCACGGCACGGAGAAGAGCACGACCATGCCCTGCTTGGCGAAGCGTTCCTCGATGTACTTGCGCTGGATCTTCCAGAGCTTCGCGGAATCCGCGTAGCTGGTCGCGAGGAAGGGCACGGAATCGGTGCCGAAGATCGGGTCCTCGTTGGAGTAGCCCGACAGCAGGATCTCGCCGATCTGGGCCTGGCCGCCCTGCACCGCGCGCTTGATCTCCGGCGCCTTGAAGAGCGAGGCGTTGGCGTGCACCTGGATCTTGAGCTTGCCGCCGGTGGCTTTCTCCACGTCCGTGGCGAACTGGACGATGTTTTCCGTGTGGAAATTGGTCGCGGCATAGGGCGTGGGCATGTCCCACTTGGTCTGGGCGAGGGCGGCGGACGAAACGAGGACGGCGCCCAGGAGGGCGAGGACGGTACGCATGGGGAGGTCTCCGGAATCGACGGGGGGTACCGGCCCACGGTAAAGAGAGGCACGCGAGGTGTCAACCGGACGACCGGAAGCCCGGCCCGGCGGCGGCCCTCAGAAGGCCTGGTCCCAGGGGATGCTGAGCCGCGTCGCGCTGTTGATGAGCCCGACCATGCTGTAGGTCTGCGGGAAGTTGCCCCAGAGTTCTCCCGTGGACGGGTTCACGTCCTCGGACAGGAGCCCGAGGCCGTTGCGCCGGGCGAGCGTGGCCTCGAAGAGCGCGCGGGCCTCGTCGCGGCGGCCCAGGGCCGCCAGCGCGTCGACGTACCAGAACGTGCAGACCAGGAAGGCGTTCTCGGGCGCCCCGAAGTCGTCGGGCTGGGTGTAGCGGAAGATGAAGTCGCCGCGACGCAGCTCGCGCTCGATGGCGCCGACCGTCGCGGCGAAGCGCGGGTCGTCCGCCCGCAGGAAGCCGAGTTCCGCGAGCAGCAGCAGGCTGGCGTCGAGCTGCTCGCCGTCGAAGGTCGCGACGAAACAGGCGCGCTTGCTCGACCAGGCCCGCTCCACGATCGCCGCATGGATGCGGTCGGCCTCGCCGCGCCAGCGCCGCATGGCCTCCGCGATGCCCAGCCGGCCCGCGATCTTGGCGAGGCGGTCGCAGGCCACCCAGCACATCACGCTCGAGAACGTGTGGATGTGGGCCGACCCGCGCAGTTCCCAGAGCCCGGCGTCGGGCGTCGCGTGCAGCGCCGCGGCCCGCTCGCCGAGAATCTCCAGCCGCCGGAAGAGGCCTTCGTTGCCGACCGTCGAGAGGCGGCTGTCGAAGAACGCGTGCGTCGCCGCGAGGATGGCGGAGCCGTAGACGTCGTTCTGCACCTGCCGGAAGGCCTGGTTGCCGATCCGCACCGGGCCCATGCCCCGGTAGCCGGGAAGCGATTCGACGAGGGACTCCTCGAGGTCCGCCTTGCCGCTGATGCGGTAGACGGGCTGCAGGAGGCCCTCCGAGCCGGCCGCCACGTTGATGATGTAGCCGAGGTAGCGCTCCATCGTGCGCGTCGCGTTGAGGCGGTTGAGCGCGTTCACGACGAAATAGGCGTCGCGCAGCCAGCAGAACCGGTAGTCCCAGTTGCGGCCGCTGCCGGGAGCCTCCGGGATGGAGGTCGTCAGCGCGGCGACGATGGCGCCCGTGTCGTCGTACGCCGCGAGCTTGAGGGTGATGGCGGCGCGGATGATCTCGTCCTGCCACTCGAAGGGGATGGACAGGTCGCGCACCCAGTCGTGCCAGTAGTCCGTCGTGAGCTCGAGGAAGCGCCGCGCCACTTCCGCGACCGATCCCTGCATCGTCTCGTCCGGCCCGATCACGAAGGCGATCGCGTCGCGCAGGACGAAGGGCGTCTCCTCGAGCACGGCGGTGATCGAGCAGTCGGTGGTGAGGCGCAGCACGTGGGACGAGCCCACGTAACGGATGTGATTCGATCCCGACGTGACCTCCGGCCGCCGCGCGCCGAAGTCGTCTCCCGGCCGCATCCGGATTCGCACCCGGGGGCTGCCGGCCACCGGCCGCACGATGCGGACCAGCTGCGCGGGGCAGAAGAGGCGGCCGAACTGGCGGAAGCGCGGCGCGAAATCGACGATCTCCACGCCGCCGCCGCGATCGTCGAACAGCTTCGTCACGAGCACGGGGGTATTCGGCAGGTACGCCTGCTCGGTGCGCGCGAGCCAGCTCAGCTCGACGTCCGTGAACCCGAAGCCCGCGTCGCCCTCGTGCGCGCGCAGCAGCGAGCAGAAGACCGCGTCGCCGTCCGGACGGGGCAGGCAGCTCCAGACGATCTCGCCGCGGGCGTCGACCAGCGCGCCGACGCTGGAATTGCCGATGACGCCCAGGTGCAGGTCTGCCATGCCGTTCTCCTTCAAGGGGCGCCGGCGTCGCCGCGCGACGCGAGCAGGACCAGCCAGCGCCGGACGGCGTCGGCATCCGCCAGGCGCCAGCGGGCGCGCGTGGGGCCCGGCCCCACCTTCACGCTGTCGCCGCCGATGCGGTTCACGCGCTCGAATCCCAGCTCGTCGGTCAGGTCGTCCCCCAGGAAGACCGGTCGCCGCCCGCGGAAGGGCGCCTCCGCCATGAACTCGTCGATGGCCGTGCCCTTGTCCTTGCCGCTGGGCTTCACCTCGAAGACGAGCTTGCCCGCCTGGAGCTCGAAGTCGTCGCCCAGCGCGACGACGCACTGCCGCGCCTCGCGCTCGGCCAGCGTCGCGAGCGACGGGGCGCCCCGGTAATGCAACGCGAGGCTCGCGCCCTTTTCCTCCAGGAGCAGCCCCGGGGTGCTCCGTGGCGATCCGTCGCAGGATCGCCGCCTGCTCGCCCAGCCTGGCCGCCAGCGGCGCATGGAAGTGGAGCGTGCCGTCGGCCGAGCGCCGCTCCGCGCCGTGCTGGCCCGCGATGGCGAAGCGCACCGGCGCGAACAGGTCGTCGATGCCGGCGATCGAACGGCCGCTGATGAGCGCGAGGGCGCCCCGCGATGCCTCGCGCAGCTGCCCGAGAAGCGCGTGGAGGTCCCCGTCGATGCGAACGGCGTCGGGCCGTTCGGCGAGGTGGACGAGGGTGCCGTCGATGTCGAGGAAGACGGCGGCATTGCCCGGCAGCGGCGGCGTGGCCGCGGGGGCGCCCTTCCTGTGCCGTGCCGCCTTTCGGGATTCCATCGTTCGCATTCTGGCGCGAAGGGCGGGCGCCGTCATGCCCGCCAGGACGGCGGCGCGACCGGGCGCGTGCCGCCCGCGAGGCGCCGGCGGTTGCGCATCCGCGCCGCGTCGAGGAGCATCCGGCCCGCCCAGCGGTACACGTTGAACTCCTGCAGGAGCGCCCGCATGCTGCGCATCCGCGCGCGCTGCTCGTCCGGGGACATGACGAGCGCGTCGCGCACCGCCGCCGCGCACTGCTCCGTGTCGTAGGGGTTGACGATGAGCGCCTCGGGCAAGTCCCGGGCGGCGCCCGCGAACTGCGACAGGATCAGCACGCCGCGCTCGTCCTCCCGCGTGGCCACGAATTCCTTGGCCACGAGGTTCATGCCGTCGTGCAGGCTGGAGACGAAGCAGAAGTCCGCCGCGCGGTACAGCGTGTACACGCGGTCGGAATCGTGGTGCTCGATGCGCAGGATGATCGGCTGGCATCCGGGCGAGGCGAAGCGTGCGTTGATGCGGGTCGCGGCCGCGCGCACGCGCGCGTCCAGCGACTGGTATTCGTCGATGCTGGCGCGGCTCGGCGCGGCGACCTGCAGGAAGGAGAGCTTCCCGATCCAGGCGGGCTCCTTCTCGAGCAGGCGCTCGATGGCGGCGAAGCGCTCGAGGATTCCCTTGGTGTAGTCGAGCCGGTCCACGCCCACGCCCAGCTTCACGTCGGGGGCGAGTTTCAGCGCCTCGCGGACCGCCCGCCGGCATTCCGGGACCGGGGGCTGGGAGGAAAGCCCGCGCAGCGGCCATTCGATCGAGATGGGATAGCGGTGCACCTCCGTCGGTTCGCCGCCGCAGGAGATGGTGAACGTCTCGCGGTCCACGCGGGCCTCGAGGTAGCGGTCCACCGTGTCGAAGAAGTTGTTGCAGTGGAACTGCGTGTGGAACCCCAGGATCGACGAGCCGAGCATCCCCTGGAGGAGCTCCTCGCGCCACGGGCAGACGCCGAACGCCTCGGGGTTCGGCCACGGGATGTGCCAGAAGGTGATGATCGTCGCCTCCGGCAGGCGTTCGCGGATCAGCCGCGGCAGCAGCGCGAAGTGGTAGTCCTGGACGAGGACGATGGGGTCGGGGGTCCGCGATTCGGACACGACCGTCTCGGCGAACCGCCGGTTCACGGCGCGGTAGTGCTCCCAGTCGCTGGCGCGAAAGACCGGACGGGTGTGGGCGATGTGGCACAGGGGCCACAGGCCCTCGTTGGCGAATCCGTAGTAGTAGCCGGCCTCCTCTTCCTTGGAGAGCCAGACGCGGCGGATGGTGTAGGCCGGACTTTCGGGCGGAACCCGGACGTGGTCGCTGCCATCGACCACCTCGCGGTCGGCGCTGCCCGCCCCGTGCGCGATCCAGGTGCCGGAACAGGCCCGCATGACCGGCTCGAGGGCCGTCACCAGCCCGCTCGCGGGCCGAAGCACCTCGATGCGCTCGCCCTCGCGGACGTGGATGTACGGTTCGCGATTGGAGACGATGAGGATCTCGTCGCCCTTGAGGTCCTCGCGCAGGATGGTGCGCAGCGTCTCGGGCACCCAGCTCATCTGCGATTCGTCGCGCATCCGTCGCTCGGCCTCGAGGTCGCGCACCAGCGCCTCGAGGTCCCGGGCGATGGGCTTCAGCTCCCGCGAGCGGGGCTGCGGCGAGTCCGCGAGCAACTGCCCCCGGATGAGGGCCTTGATGCCCGAAACCCAGCCGCGCCACGACAGCTCCGCGATGACCACGGTGATGAGCGCGATCACGGCGCCTATCCCGGTGAACAGGTAGACGATGTACTTCTTGGTGTCCGCGCTGCGCCGCTCGATGAAGCTCATGTCGTGGACGATGACCAGCTCGCCCAGGCGCAGTCCGTTCACCGCCAGCGAGTTGTGCGCCACGTGCAGCGAGCCGCCGGCGAACGTGTGGACGCGCCCGCCCTCGGCGAGCGGCGCGCCGGGCGCCGGACAGGCGATGTCCTTGGGCAGGGTCACCGTGCGGTAGGCGAACTTTCCCGACGCGTCGCAATACCCGATCGCGAACAGCCGCTCGTCCTGCACCAGGCGCCCGAAGATCCCCTCCAGCCGCTGCTGGCGCGCCTTCGGCCCCAGGTCCGCCGTGATCGCCTCGGCCAGGGGTTCCTGCACGGCCGCCGTGATGAGCTTCGTGCGGATGTCGAGGTCGCGCACGAACCACTTGAGCGTCAGGTCGTCGACCAGCGGCGCGACGCCGTAGGCGATGGCGCCCAGGGCGAGGATCAGGGGGATGATGAAGCGAAGGGACAGTCGCATGGTCGGGCTTCGTCATCCGGGGCGCGGTGCCCGGCTCGGCCGGGAAAAAGCGGGCGACCACCGGCCGCCCGAACCTCGCTGCATGGCGAACCCGGCCGGAATGCACCGGGGCCGCCAATTCACTCGCCGGGACGCCAGGGCACGTCCCGCGACTTCGCGTCGCTGGAAAATAGTATTGCACGAAATGTTATGGTGCGAACATGATCCCGTGGACTCCGACCCTTCGCCATCCGGTGCGGCCTTTGCTATCGTCGCGGGTCGCCCCGCTCCCGGGGCCGGCCCATGCCCCTTGCGCGTTCACCCCTTCCGACCCCGCCACCGCCGATGCCCACCCCAGAGCTCCGCAGCATGGAGCGCATTCATGCCGTTCTCCAGCAGTTCCGGGTCCTCCTTCGATCCATCAAGCGGCACTACCAGAGCGTCGAGCAGCGCACGTCGATGGGCGGGTCCCAGGTCTGGGCCCTGTCGGAGATCGGCGCGAACCCCGACCTCAGCGTCGGCGAGCTGGCCCGGCGCCTGGCCATTCACCTCTCCACGGCGAGCAACCTCGTCGGCCGGATGGAGGAGCTGGGGGTCGTCACGCGCGAGCGGGTCCGGCAAGACCAGCGCGTCGTGCGCCTGCGCATCACCGAGGCCGGACGCGCGGCGCTCCGCCGTGCGCCGGGGCCGCCGGTCGGCCTCCTGCAGCAGGCGTTGCTGGACATGCCGCCCGCGCGTCTCACGGCGCTGCGACGGGAACTCGACGCGCTTCTCGGCCAGATGAAACGCCGCGACGCACGGGCGCACGCGGCGCTGCTCGCCGACCTGTGGCCCTCGGCGGACGACGCGGCTGCCATTCCCCGGGCGGCGGCGAAGCCCCGGGCCGCCAAGCGCAAGGCGGCCGCCAAGCGATAGCGGCGGGCGGATCGGCAGGCGGGTGGTGCCCTGCCTTCCGGGCGAGAGGAGGCCATGCCGAAATCCCAACCTGATTTCTGGGGCCACGTGCGCCAGGAACTGTCGGCGGGGCCTCACTGGGCCGACCGCATGGTGGTGCTCGCGTACGCGATCGTCACGGGCCTCGTCGTCGTGGGCTTCACCCTTGTCGCCGAAAGGGCCAGCGAAGGGTTCGGGCACCTCTCGTCCCTGGGGAATTACGGTCCGTGGCTCGCGCTCGCCTGGACGCCCCTCGTGGCGGTCGCCGTCCTGTGGGTGACGCGCCGATTCGCGCCGGGCGCGCAGGGTTCGGGGATTCCGCAGGTCGTCGCCGCGCTCGAATACGAGATGGCGAGCGAGCGCCGCTCGGCCCTGGTGTCGGTCCGGCTGTCGCTCTGGAAGATCGTCCTCGTCTCGGGCGGCTTGCTGGGCGGGCTGTCCATCGGCCGGGAAGGACCCACGGTCCAGGTAGGGGCCGGCATCATGCAGCATGCGCGGCGATGGCTGTCGGGCAAGGCGACCATCGATTCGCACGACCTGATGGTCGCCGGCGCCGCGGCGGGCATCGCCGCGGCCTTCAACACCCCGCTCGGCGGCGTGATGTTCGCGCTGGAGCAGCTGTCGCGACGCCGCAGTTCCTCGCACAGCGGGCTGGTGATCACCGCGATCGTCTTCAGCGGGCTCGTGGCGATCTCTTTCTTCGGCAACCAGAGCTACTTCGGCGAGATGAACGTGTCCGCCCTCGAGCTGTCGCATGTCGTCCCCGGCCTTGCCGTCGCCGTCGCGGCCGGCCTGGCGGGAGGCCTGTTTTCGCGCCTCCTCGTGCTGTCGCTTCGCGGAACGCCGGATCGCCTGACCCGGTGGAGAACGGCCCACCCCCTGCGATTCGCCGCCGCGTGCGGCCTGGCGGTCGCGATCATCGGCCTGGTCACGCAAGGGGCGACGGCCGGTGCCGGATACCTGCCCACGCGGGCGCTCCTCGAGGGGCACGACGAACTGCCGATCGCCTATACCGTGCTCAAGTTCATGGCCACCTGGATCTCCGCGTGGTCCGGCGTGCCGGCGGGTGTCTTCGCGCCGTCGCTCGCCATCGGCGCGGGCATCGGTCACGACGTGGCGGCGCTGGCCGGGCTCGCCGGGGACCTGGCGGTGCCCCTGGTGGCCTGCGGCATGGTCGGCTTCCTCGCCGCGACGTCCCAGGGCCCGCTTACCGCGTTCATCATCGTGATGGAGATGGTGTCGGGCCACCGGATGGTCCTGAGCCTCATGGCCACGGCGCTCATCGCGAGCGCGCTGGCACGCTGGCTCACGCGGTCCATGTACCTCGAGCTGGCCGAGACCTTCGTCGACGGCGGATCGCGCGACGCCGCGGCAGCGCCGAAGGGCGAGGCGGGACGCTAGCTTTCCGGCAGGGCCCGTCCGGCCGCGGGGAGCGGGCGCACCAGCACCTTGCGCCACCGGATGGGGCCGCCCGCGGCCCCGTTCACGCCGGGACCGTATTGCAGCGCGATGGGTCCCTCGTGAAGCCGGCCGTCCTCGACATCGGCCGTGACGACGCCGTTCAGCCGCACCGTGAGGCGCTTTCCGCGCGCGGATATCTCGAGGGTGTTCCAGCGGCCGCCGGCGCTGTGCGGGTTCGGCACCGGCACGGCCGCCACGTCGACGATCGCGCCCGTGCCGTACTTCGGGTCGGGACGCAGGTCCCAGATGTTGACCTCGTAGGTGCTCTCCGGGGTGATCCGGGCCGGATCGGCGACGCGCAGGAAGACGCCGCTGTTGGTGTCCGCCTCGGCCCGGAACTCGGCCCGCACCTCGACATCCCGGAAGGAGATCTTCGACACGAGGAAGCCGATCGTGCCGCGGTCGGCGACGATGGCGCCGTTCTCGGGCCGCCAGTTGGCGTCGCCCACGCGGGTCCAGTTGCCCAGTCCCGAGGCGCCGTCGATGAGGGGGATCCATTCGCCGCGTGACGCCGTGCCCGCGCAGCCGGCGAGCGCGAGGCAGGCCGCGAGCCGGAAGGCGGTGCGGGCGATCGCAGGGGTCACGGCGTTCTCCAGGGCGGCGGGAAGGCGGCCGAAGCTTCCCGCGTTCGCGGGCGGACGGCAAGTTGCGCCGCAGCACGCCGCGCGACGAGGCGCCCGCCCCGCGGCGGGTAGACTATGCGGCTCCGCGGCAAGCCCCGGCCTCCACCCAAGAGAAATCCCATGACCATCTCCATGTACCAGGCGAGCGTTCCGCGCTTCGTGAACATCCTCGGCAACCTCTCGGGCATCCTCGACAAGGCGCAGGCCTTCGCCGAGGCGCGGAAGGTGGACGACACCGTGCTCACCGCCTATCGCCTCTACCCCGACATGCTGCCCATGACGAAGCAGGTGCAGATCGCCTGCGACGCGGCCAAGGGCGTGGTGGCCCGACTGGCCGGCGTCGAGATCCCGGTGCACGAGGACAACGAGAAGACCTTCGCCGACCTGAAGGCGCGCGTCGCCAGGACCATCGCGTTCATCCAGACGGTGACGCCGGCGCAGATCGACGGCACGGAGGAGAAGGAGATCGTCATCAAGCGCGGCGAGAAGGAAACCCGCTACACGGGCCTGCAGTTCCTGCTCGGCCACGCGGTGCCGAACTTCTACTTCCACATCGCGACGGCCTACGCGATCCTGCGCCACAACGGCGTGGAGATCGGCAAGCGGGACTTCCTGGGCAATCCGTAGGCGCGGCGGCCGTGGCGGAAGCGAACCGCTGGCAGTTCTGGATCGACCGGGGCGGCACGTTCACGGACGTGGTGGCGCTGCGGCCGGACGGAACCCTCCTCACGCACAAGCTGCTGTCGGAGAACCCGGAGCGCTATCCGGACGCGGCGCTCGCCGCCATCCGCCATTTCCTCGACGTGCCCGCCGGCGAGCCCATCCCGGTGGCGCGCATCGAGTCGGTCAAGATGGGCACCACGGTCGCGACCAACGCGCTCCTCGAGAGGAAGGGCGAGCCCACGGTGCTCGTCGTGACGCGCGGCTTCCGCGACCAGTTGCGCATCGCCTACCAGAACCGGCCGCGACTCTTCGATCGCCATATCCGCCTGCCGGAGCTGCTGCATTCGAAGGTGATCGAGGTGGACGAGCGGGTGGGCGCGCGCGGCGAACCCGTGACGCCGCTCGACGAGGCGGGCGCGAGGGCGGCGCTGCAAGCCGCGTTCGCGGAAGGCTTCCGCTCGGCCGCCATCGTCTTCCTGCACGGCTACCGGTTCCCGGCGCACGAAGCGCGCGTGGCGCAGCTCGCGCGGGAGGCCGGCTTCACGCAGGTGAGCGCCTCCCACGCCGTGAGCCCGCTCATGAAGTTCGTCTCGCGCGGCGACACCACGGTGGTCGACGCGTACCTTTCGCCCATCCTGCGCCGCTACGTGGACCGCGTGGCCGGGGAGCTGCCGGGCGCGCGGCTTCTCTTCATGCAGTCCTCCGGCGGCCTCACGGACGCGCACCGCTTCCAGGGCAAGGATTCCATCCTTTCCGGCCCCGCGGGCGGCATCGTCGGCATGACGCGCACCGCGGAGCGGGCGGGCTTCCCGAAGGTGATCGGCTTCGACATGGGCGGCACGTCGACGGACGTTTCCCACTACGCGGGCGAGCTCGAGCGCGAGTTCGACACGCTCGTGGCGGGCGTTCGCCTGCGCGCGCCGATGATGTCCATCCACACCATCGCGGCAGGCGGCGGCTCGATCCTGCACTTCGACGGCCAGCGCCAGCGCGTGGGGCCCGACTCGGCGGGGGCCAACCCCGGTCCCGCCTGCTATCGGCGCGGCGGCCCCCTCGCGGTGACCGACTGCAACGTGATGCTGGGCAAGGTCCAGCCGGACTTCTTCCCGAAGGTGTTCGGCCCCGGTGGCGACGAACCGCTCGATGCGACCGTGGTGCGCGGGAAGTTCGCGGCGCTGGCGGAGGAGATCGCGAAGGCCACCGGCGTGGCGCAGTCGCCGGAGCAGGCGGCCGAGGGGTTCCTGAAGATCGCCGTGGCCAACATGGCCAACGCCATCAAGTTCATCAGCGTGCAGCGCGGCCACGACGTCACCGAGTACACGCTGCAGTGCTTCGGCGGCGCCGGCGGGCAGCACGCGTGCCTCGTCGCGGATGAGCTGGGCATGACGCAGGTGTTCATCCACCCGATGGCGGGCGTGCTCTCCGCCTACGGCATGGGGCTCGCGCAGGTGCGCGCCCTGCGCGAGGAGGCCGTCGAGAAGCGGCTGGAGGAGGCGGGCGCGGAACTCGAGGCCGCCTGCGGCCGGCTCGCGTCCCAGTGCGAGGCGGAGCTGGTGGCGCAGGGCGAATCGGTGGAGCGCATCGAGCGCCGCGTGCACCTCAAGTACGAGGGCACCGACACGGCGTTGCCCGTGCCGCTGGGCGACGCGGACTCGATGCGTGACTCGTTCGAGCGCCAGTACCGGTCCCGCTTCAGCTTCCTCATGCCCGGCCGCGCGCTGGTGGCCGAGGCGGTGGCGGTGGAAGCGGTGGCGCGCACCGAGGCGCCGGCCGAATCGGGCGGGTCGACCGCCGGCGGCAAACCGGCCCTGCCCATGGCCCGCGCGCCGATGACCACCGGCGGCGAACGCCACGACACGCCCGTCTTCGATCGCGACGCCCTCGTGCCCGGCCAGTGCGTCGCAGGACCCGCCATCCTGGCCGAGCGCAACGCCACCACCGTCGTGGAACCCGGCTGGGTGGCCGAGTCCCGGGCGGGCGGCGCGCTCGTCCTTCGCCGCGTCGTCGCCCGCGAGGCGCGCTACGCCGCCGGCACGAAGGCGGACCCGGTGATGCTCGAGGTCTTCAACAACCTCTTCATGTCCATCGCCGAGCAGATGGGCGTGCGCCTGGCCCAGACCGCCTACTCCGTCAACATCAAGGAGCGGCTGGATTTCTCCTGCGCCCTCTTCGACGCCGACGGCAACCTCATCGCCAACGCGCCCCACATGCCCGTTCACCTGGGCTCCATGGGCGAATCGATCAGGACGGTCATCGCCAAGAACGCCGGGAAGATGAAGCCGGGCGACGTCTACGTTCTGAACGATCCGTACAACGGGGGAACGCATTTGCCGGATGTGACAGTAATCACACCTGTCTTTCTGGACGGAGTTGACTGCGAATCACAACCCATCCGCGTTCAGGATGTTGGTTTGCCGGCGCTTCGCGACCACGGTTCATCTGCGGTTCCCAAGCCTTTGTTTTACGTGGGCTCGAGAGGCCACCACGCCGACATCGGCGGCATCACCCCCGGCTCCATGCCCCCCTTCTCGAAGACCATCGAGGAAGAAGGCGTCCTTCTCGACAACGTCCTTCTCGTCGAGAACGGCCTGATGCGCGAAGCGGAAATGAGAAGCCTGCTTGCAAGCGCCCGCTATCCCGCCCGCAATCCCGACCAGAACATCGCCGACCTGCGCGCCCAGGTGGCCGCCAACGAGAAGGGCGTGCAGGAGCTGAAGCGCATGGTCGGGCACTTCTCCCTGGGCGTCGTGAAGGCCTACATGCGCCACGTGCAGGACAACGCGGAGGAGTGCGTCCGCCGCGTGATCACCGTCCTCAAGGACGGCGAGTACGCCTGCGAGATGGACAACGGCGCCGTGATCCGCGTGAAGGTGACCATCGGCGCCGATCGCCGCAGTGCCGTCATCGACTTCGCCGGCACGAGCGCGCAGCTCGAAAGCAACTTCAATGCCCCCTCGGCCGTCGTCTACGCGGCGGTGCTCTACGTCTTCCGCACGCTCGTGGACGACGACATTCCGCTCAACGCCGGTTGCCTCAAGCCCCTCGACGTGCGCATCCCCGAGGGCTCGATGCTCAATCCGCGCCCGCCCGCCGCGACGGTGGCCGGAAACGTCGAGACCTCCCAGTGCATCACCGACGCGCTCTATGGCGCCCTCGGCGTGATGGCCGCGTCCTACGGCACGATGAACAACTTCACCTTCGGCAACGAGCGCCACCAGTACTACGAGACGATCTCCGGCGGCACGGGCGCCGGCCCCGGATTCCCGGGCACCGACACGGTGCAGGCCCACATGACGAATTCACGCCTCACGGATCCGGAAGTCCTGGAATGGCGCTACCCGGTCCGCGTGGATTCGCACGCGATCCGCGCGGGCAGCGGCGGTCGCGGAAAGTGGAACGGCGGCAATGGCGCCACGCGGCGGATCCGGTTTCTCGAGCCCATGATGGCGGCGATCCTCGCGGGGCATCGGCGAATTGCGCCGTACGGCATGGCGGGCGGCGGTCCCGGGGCGCTCGGGCGCAACTGGGTGGAGCGCGCGGACGGATCGCGCACGGACCTGGGCTACGCGGACGAGACGCAGGTCGGTCCCGGCGACGTGTTCGTCATCGAGACGCCCGGCGGCGGCGGCTTCGGCGACGCCGTTTGATCCGGCGCAGGAAAGGCGCGCGATCGCTCCCGTAGATTGGATCGGGCGTGCGCGAATCGGCTTGACATCGGCGCGCGTGTCGCCGGTGCGCGACGCGCGCGGAATCAAATTCCCCTTGGTCGGGAAAGCGGCTGCGTATAAAATAGGCAGCTTTCCCGCGGCCAACACGACACCTACAAACGCCGTGAAGATCGGTCCCATCACCCTCAGGAACAACCTCGTCGTCGCGCCGATGGCGGGCGTCACGGATCGCCCTTTCCGCCAGTTGTGCAAGGCGATGGGCGCCGGGATGGCCGTCTCGGAGATGGTCGCGTCCAATTCCCTGCTGTGGGGGTCGGAGAAGACGATCCGCCGCGGCAACCACGAGGGCGAGGTCGAGCCGAAGGTCATCCAGATCGCGGGGTCCGATCCGGCGATGATGGCCGAGGCCGCGAAGTACAACGTCGACAACGGCGCCCAGATCGTCGACATCAACATGGGCTGCCCGGCCAAGAAGATCTGCAACGTGGCCGCCGGCTCCGCGCTGCTCAAGGACGAAGTGCTCGTCGGCCGCATCGTCTCGGCGGTGGTGAAGGCCGTCGACGTCCCGGTCACCCTGAAATTCCGCACGGGCTGGTCCACCGAGAACCGCAACGCCCTCGCCATCGCGCGCATCGCGCAGGAATCCGGCATCGCCGCCCTGGCCCTGCACGGCCGCACGCGCGCCTGCATGTACACGGGCGAGGCGGAGTACGACACCATCAAGGCGGTGAAGGAATCGGTGTCCATTCCCGTCACCGCCAACGGCGACATCGATTCGCCGCAGAAGGCGAAGTTCGTGCTCGCCTACACCGGCGCCGACGCCATCATGATCGGCCGCGCCGCCCAGGGCCGTCCCTGGATCTTCCGCGAGATCGCGCACTACCTGGCCACGGGCGAGACGCTGCCCCCGCCGGAGGTGACGGAAATCCGCGAAGTCCTCCTCGCCCACCTGGACGACCTCTATTCCTTTTACGGCGCCGGGCGCGGTTCCCGCGTCGCGCGCAAGCACATCGCCTGGTACACCAAGGGGCTCAAGCACTCCGCCGTGTTCCGGGCGCGCATGAACACGCTCGAATCCGCCCCCGCGCAGGTCGAAGCCGTCCGCCTGTTCTTCGACGGCCTGCTCGACCTCGCCCCGCGCCTCGAGTACGAAAGCGAGGTGGCCCTTGCAGCCTAGAAGCCGCGCGTTCGCCAGGACCGCGAAGTCGTCCAAGTCCGCCAAGTCCGCCAAGCCCGCGCGCCCGGCCGCCCGGGTGGAGGCCGCCCGCGAGAACGAGCTGTCCACGACGGTTCGCAAGATGATGAAGCAGTACTTCAAGGATCTCGACGGCGAGAAGCCCTGCGACATCTACGACATGGTGGTGAACTGCGTCGAGAAGCCCCTGCTCGAGGTGGTGATGTTCCATGCCCAGGGCAACCAGACGCGGGCCGCCGAGCTGCTCGGCATCAACCGCAACACCCTCCGCAAGAAGCTGCAGGAACACGGCATCGAGTAGCGCCGTCCGGCCTCGCGGCACTACGCAAGGACGAGTCATGCCCCAGACCCTGATCCCCATCCGCCGGGCCCTCCTCAGCGTTTCCGACAAGCAGGGCATCGTCGAATTCGCGAAGGTCCTCGCCTCCCACGGCATCGAGCTGCTCTCCACGGGCGGCACCGCGAAGCTCCTCGCCCAGAGCGGCCTTCCGGTCATCGAGGTCGGCGACTACACGGGCTTCCCCGAGATGATGGACGGCCGCGTGAAGACGCTGCACCCCAAGGTGCACGGCGGCATCCTCGCGCGGCGCGACATCCCGGAACACGTGCGCGCCATGCAGAGCCACCACATCCCGCCCATCGACATGGTGGTGGTGAACCTCTATCCCTTCGAGGCCACGGTCTCGAAGCCCGGCTGCATGATGGACGACGCCATCGAGAACATCGACATCGGCGGGCCGACGATGGTGCGCGCCGCCGCGAAGAACCACGCGTTCGTGTCCATCGTGACGGATCCGGCGGACTACGCGCCCCTCGCCAAGAAGCTCGCGCTCACCCGCGGCGCCCTCGATCTCGCGGACCGCTACGCCCTCGCGGTGAAGGCCTTCAGCCACACCGCCGAGTACGACGGCATGATCTCCTCGTGGCTCACGGCCCGGAACGAGAAGGGCGCCGTGCGCCCCTTCCCGGGCAAGCTGAACCTCCAGTTCACGCTGGCGCAGACGCTGCGCTACGGCGAGAACCCGCACCAGTCGGCCGCCTTCTACGTCGAGCGCGACCCGGCCAAGGGCACGCTCGCGCGCTTCCGCCAGCTCTCGGGCAAGGAGCTCAGCTACAACAACATCGCCGATGCCGACGCGGCGTGGGAATGCTGCCGGTCCTTCGACGTGCCGGCCTGCGTCATCGTGAAGCACGCCAATCCGTGCGGCGTGGCGATCGCCACGACGACGGCGGAGGCGTACAAGCGCGCTTTCCTCACGGACCCCACCTCGGCCTTCGGCGGCATCATCGCCTTCAACCGGTCGGTGGACGCCGGCACGGCCGAGGAGGTCGCCAAGCAGTTCGTGGAAGTGGTCCTCGCCCCGGCGTACGACGCGGGCGCGATGGAGGTCTTCCGCACCAAGCCCAACGTGCGCGTGCTGACGATCGACCTCGCCCGGGATCAGAACCGCCTCGACATGAAGCGCGTGGGCGGAGGCCTCCTCGTGCAGTCGCCGGACGACTTCGACGTCGCCCAGCTCAAGGTGGTGACGAAGCGAAAGCCCACCCAGGCCGAGATGAACGACCTCATCTTCGCCTTCCGCGTGGCCAAGTTCGTGAAGTCGAACGCCATCGTCTTCTGCGGCCAGGGCATGACGCTCGGCGTGGGCGCCGGGCAGATGAGCCGCGTCGATTCCACCCGCATCGCCGCCATCAAGGCGAAGAACGCGGGACTCTCGCTCGCCGGATCGGTTGCCGCCTCCGATGCGTTCTTCCCTTTCCGCGACGGCCTGGACGTCATCGCGAACGCGGGCGCGAAGGCGGTGATCCAGCCCGGCGGCAGCATGCGGGACGAAGAGGTGTTCGCCGCCGCGGACGAGCATGGCCTCGCCATGGTGGTCACGGGCATGCGCCACTTCCGCCACTAGCCGTGAAGGTCCTCGTCATCGGATCGGGCGGCCGGGAGCACGCCCTCGCCTGGAAGATCGCGCGCTCGCCCCGCGTCTCGCGCGTGCTCGTCGCGCCGGGCAACGCCGGCACGGGCAAGGAGGAGGGACTGCAGAACGTCGCCGCCACCTCCCAAGACGAGCTGGTCGCCCTCGCGAGGCGCGAAGGCGTCGCGCTCACGGTGGTGGGCCCCGAGGCTCCGCTCGCCGCGGGCATCGTCGACCGCTTCCGCGCCGAGGGCCTCAAGATCTTCGGCCCTACGAAGGCCGCCGCGCAGCTCGAGGCCTCGAAGGATTTCGCCAAGCGCTTCATGGTGCGCCACGGCATCCCGACGGCGTACTACGGCACGTTCACGGACGCGAAGTCCGCGCACGCGTATGTGGAGGACGTGGTCGCGAATGCGCCGGTCGAAAAAAGAAACGCGCCCATCGTCATCAAGGCCGACGGCCTGGCCGCGGGCAAGGGCGTCGTCGTCGCGATGACGGCGAAGGAAGCCCACGACGCCATCGACCTGATGCTCGAGGGCGGCGGCATGGGCGAGGCCGGCCACCGCGTCGTCATCGAGGAATTCATGGCGGGCGAGGAAGCCAGCTTCATCGTGATGGCCGACGGCAAGTCGGCCCTTGCATTCGCCTCCTCGCAGGACCACAAGCGCATCTTCGACGGCGACCAGGGTCCCAACACCGGCGGCATGGGCGCCTATTCGCCCGCGCCGGTGGTGACGCCGGACGTCCACGCCCGCGTGATGCGCGAGGTCATCAACCCCACGCTCAGGGGCATGGAGGCCGACGGCATGCCGTACACCGGCTTCCTCTACGCCGGCCTCATGATCGATGCCGCGGGCGCCCCGCGCGTGGTCGAGTTCAACTGCCGCATGGGCGACCCCGAGACGCAGCCCATCCTGATGCGGCTCAAGAGCGACTTCGTGGATCTCGTCGAGCACGCCATCGAGGGCACGCTCGACGCGGCCGAGGCCGACTGGGACCGCCGCGCCGCGCTCGGCATCGTGCTCGCCGCCGCGGGCTATCCGGATTCGCCGCGCAAGGGCGACGCCATCACCGGCCTGCCGAAGGACGAGGACGACTTCCACGTCTTCCACGCGGGAACGGCCGAGAAGGACGGGCAGGTGGTCACGAGCGGCGGGCGCGTGCTGTGCGTCACGGCCCTGGGCGACAAGGTCAAGATCGCCGCCGACCGCGCCTACGAGGTGGCCGCGAGGATTCGCTTCGACGGCATGCAGTACCGCAAGGACATCGGCCACCGCGCCATCCACCGGCGCACGTAGAATCGCGGGTTCGAAGATCCCCGGAACCCCGCATGGACATCGCCGCCGTCAAGCAGTACCTCACCGGACTCCAGGACCGCATCGTCGATCATTTCGGCGAGCTGGGCGGCAAGGCCTTCCTGCGCGATTCGTGGGAGCGGCCCGAAGGCGGCGGCGGCATCTCCCGGCTGGTGGAAGAAGGCGAGCTGCTCGAGCGCGGCGGCGTGGGCTTCTCGCACGTGATGGGCACGAAGCTCCCGCCCTCGGCGAGCGCGCACCGCCCCGAGATCGCGGGCCGCCCCTGGGAGGCGATGGGCGTCTCGCTCGTCTTCCACCCGCGCAATCCCTACGTGCCCACGGTGCACATGAACGTGCGCTTCTTCGCCGCGAAGAGCCCGGACGGCGACCCGGCCAAGGGCGTGTGGTGGTTCGGCGGCGGCATGGACCTCACGCCCTACTACGGCTTCGAGGAGGACTGCGTCCATTTCCATCGCGCCAACCAGTCGGCGCTCGACGCGGTCGATCCTCTGCTGCACCCGCGCTTCAAGAAGTGGTGCGACGAGTACTTCTACAACAAGCACCGGCAGGAGCCGCGCGGCATCGGCGGCACGTTCTTCGACGACTTCAACGAGGCCGGGTTCGAGAAGAGCTTCGCGGTGATGCAGGCCGTGGGCGACGCGTTCATTCCCGCGTATTCGCCCATCGCCGAGCGCCGCCGCGAGATCGCCTGGGGCGAGCGCGAGCGCGACTTCCAGTGCTACCGGCGCGGGCGGTACGTGGAGTTCAACCTGGTCTGGGACCGCGGCACCCATTTCGGCCTGCAATCGGGCGGGCGGACGGAGTCGATCCTCATGTCGCTGCCACCCCTGGTGAAGTGGCGCTACGACTGGAAACCCGAGGCCGGCACCCCGGAAGCGAAGCTGTACACGGACTTCCTCGTGCCGAAGGATTGGGTGGCTGCCTAGAAAGTCCTTGGAGATCAGGGCCTTCTCGCGTATAGTGCCGGTTGTGCGGTGCAGCAACCCCGGTTGCTCTCCCGCCTTCGTTCATCGTCCCTGACCTCCCGAAGCGGTATTTCGTCGCTTCCGCAGCAGTTCCCCGCAGGTTCTTCCTCCTGGGCTCGCGAATCGGTTGGTGCCGGTGTCTTGGCCTGCCGACTTGTCGCGTCCCGGTAATCCCCTGGCGTTGCAAGCACTCCCGTTTCCGCAGTCGGGCGGCGTGTCCTCTTTTTGCCATCGCTGGAATGCGCGGCCACCGGAAGGGCCGTGCCGGAAGAATCGCCAAATGAGTTTCTCCCCCCTGGGCCTCAACGCCCCGATCTGCCAGGCCGTCGCGGCCGCCGGTTACACCGCCCCCACGCCCGTGCAGCTTCGCGTGATCCCCGAGGCCCTCACCGGCCGTGACCTCATGGTCTCCTCGCAGACGGGCAGCGGCAAGACCGCCGCCTTCATGCTGCCGGCCCTTCAGCTCCTCTCCATCCCGCACGTGCGCCCGGGCCGCGGCCCGCGCGTGCTCGTGCTCGTGCCGACGCGCGAACTCTCGCAGCAGGTGACCAAGGCCGCCGAGACGTACGGCCGCGGCGCCGGTCGCGTGCGTGTCGTCTCCATCGTGGGCGGCATGCCCTACCCGGTGCAGAACAAGCTGCTCGCCGCCGGCGTGGACGTGCTCGTCGCGACGCCGGGCCGCCTGCTGGACCAGATGCAGTCGGGCCGCGTGGACCTTTCGCGCCTCGAGATGCTGGTGCTCGACGAAGCCGACCGCATGCTCGACATGGGCTTCAAGGACGACCTCGAGGCCATCGTCGCCAAGATGCCGGAAGATCGCCAGACGCTGCTCTTCTCCGCCACGCTGGAATCGAACATCGCCAACCTCGCGCGCACCATCATGCGCGACCCGGCCCGCATCGCGATCGACGCGGCGCAGGCCCGCCACGAGAGCATCGAGCAGCGCCTGCACCTGGCGGACGACATGGGCCACAAGAACCGGCTCCTCGACCACCTGCTGCGCGACGCGGCCATGAACCAGGCCATCGTCTTCACCGCCACCAAGCGCTCGGCGGACGAGCTGGCGCAGGACCTCTCTTCCAAGGGCTTCGCGGTCGCCGCGCTGCACGGGGACATGAACCAGGGCGCGCGCAACCGCACGATCCAGGCCATGCACCGCGGGCGCGTCCGCGTGCTCGTCGCCACCGACGTCGCCGCGCGCGGCATCGACGTGCAGGGCATCTCGCACGTCATCAACTACGACCTGCCGCGCCAGGCGGAAGACTACGTGCACCGCATCGGCCGCACGGGCCGCGCCGGCCGCACCGGCACCGCCATCAGCCTCGTGAACGCGGCCGACCGCGGCCAGGTGCGTGCGATCGAGCGCTACACGGCGCAGAGCATCCCGGTCGAGCAGATCGCGGGCCTCGAGCCCACGCTGCGCATGAACTCGGGCAGCCCCTCGGGCCGTCCCGCGGGCAAGCGCCCGGGCGGCGGCAAGCCCGGCCCGCGTCGCTTCAACAACGGCCCGTCGCGGGGCGGCCGTCGGTAGGGAGTTCAGGCAGCGGCCGGAAGGCCGCTAGCCATCGAAACCTTCCAGCAGGATCAAGCGGCCTTTCGAGGCCGCTTTTCTTTGGGCCTTCGGTCCCTCGTATTCCGGCGAATCCCACCACGCGCGCGCGGCGTCGACGGACGGGAACTCGAGGATCACGCGCCGCTGCGCCGGCCAGTCGCCCTCCAGCACCTCGGCCGCACCCCCGCGCACGATGAAGCGCCCGCCATAGGCGGCGATCGTCGCGGGCACGGCCTGCGTGTAGGCCTTGTAGTTCTCGGGGTCGGTGATCTCGATCTCGGCGATGACGTAGGCGGCCATGTCAGACCTTGTCGTAGGCGGCGCGCACGGGATCGGCGCCGTGGATCATCTCGAGGCGCCGCACGATGAAGTGCCCGCGCGCCATGTCCTGGTAGTGCCCGATGAAGATGGTGTTGATCACCGCGCCGCCGGCCGCGCCGATGATGGGGATGGCCTGCGCCGCCGCCTTCTCGCCCACCACCACGCCGAAGCGCCCGCCGATCGCCGCCACCAGGCGGATGAGCGCCGGGGCGCCCGTCTTCGCGAGCCCCTTCTGCGCCAGGTATTTCGAGGCTTCCGACACCGCCGAGGCCAGGGCCGCGCGCGTGGCGAAGTAACCGGACTCCGCCGCGTTGTCGCGCTTGTCCTTGTTCGAGCCCAGCGCGAACACCGTGAGGCACGCGAGCTTGGTGTCGATGTGGCGCGGGTTCTCGCCTTCGCTCGAGGCGATGTCGGCGATGGAACGCAGCATCACCGTCGTCGACAGCGGCAGCTCCCACGTGAGCGCGGCGAGGCCGAACGCGCCGCCGACGGCGCCCGATGCCGCCGCCGCCATGCGGTGCCAGTTGTCCTGGCTTTTCAGGCGCGGGCGTTCTCCCAGCGAAGTCACCGCCACGTCGAGCGCCTTCATGAGCGCGCCTTCGGTGGCCTTGTGCACGTTCTTCTGCCACGACTGCGGCAGCATCTTCACGCTCTTCTCGACCGGCGAGCCGAGCACCGAGGACAGCTTCGCGACGAGGCCGGGGTTCTCGAGCAGCTGCTTGGCGCGCTTGAGGTCGGCGAGGTCGTCTTTGGAGAGGGTGGTCATCGGGGGATTCTAGCGCGGGGTTGGGCGGCGATGGGCCGCGGCGGAAATGGGGTCGCACTTCCAGTCACAGGGGATGCGGTGGAAGCGAGGTGGCAACCCCGGCCGCCTGCGTGCGAGCGCCGGAACGCGGTGAGGCGGGCGTTCCGGTCCCCTCCAGTCCCGAAAACGGGCGGCGGCTGCGGAACTCGCGGCCTTGAGCGATCGAGCGGAAGACCCACCCGCTCGATCCTTGCACACTCAAACAGTCCTCGCCGAAACCCCGCCCGTTTTCGGGACATGTCGGCGCGCCCGAAGTTGGCCGGGGTTGCCACCTCGCTTCCGCCGCGCAACGGGGCTTCGATGAGCGTGATCGATGCTCGGGCGCCGGCGGAGACGGTATGGGATCGATCGCCGCAGACCTTGCCGCAATCACGCCGCCAACTTGCCGCAGCTCTTGCCGCCGCGTCCAGCAGGCTGCATCACGTTCGCGACGACCGTTCCCGGCGCGAGGGTGGGATCGGGGTCCCGAGCCGATCAGGAGCCGCAGCCGCCACGTCCCCCAAACGGGCCGGGGTTTCGGCGAGGACTGTTTGAGTGTGCAAGGATCGAACGCGGGGGTATGGCGTTCGATCGCTGAAGGCCGCGAGTTCCGCAGCCGCCGGCGCGTTTGGGGGCGGGGCGGGAACCGCAGCATGACCATGCTGCGGCGCAGGCTCCGGCTCGGGACCCCGATCCCACCCTCGCGCCTCTACCGGAATCTGCCCGGCACTGGACCGGCCAGGAATGACGAATCAGGCCCGCGAGAACAGCCGATCGGGCAGCGAGCGGATGCGCTCGAACAGCTTGGCACCCCACAGCGAAGTCTTGGCCTGCACGCTCTCGGCGACCTTGTGGCCGCGCACGAGGTCCGGCCGCTGCTTGAACGCGCGGTACTTGGCGAGCGCCGCCTCGACGTGGCCGCGCATCTGGCGCACGTTGATGGGCTTGTTGAGGAACCGGAAGATCTGCGCCTGGTTGATGAGCTCGATGACGAGCTCCGAATCCGACGCTTCCGTCACGAGGATCGAGAGGATCTCGGGATGGCCGGCCTTCAGCAGCTTGAAGAGGGTGGTGAGGCCTTCCTGGCCGACGGAGAGGTCCGCGACGATGAGCGCGACTTCCTCCGTCTCCAGCACCTTCAGCACCTCGTCCGTCGTCGTCACGAAGCGCATCGGCGCGATGTCGCCCAGCACCTGCTTCATGCCCTCGAAAAGGACGGGCGTGGTGTCGACGACGAGGATGGAGGCGTCGATCTTCTCGAGGGGCGCATCCGGCGCGGGCGGCGTGGCGGCCAGCTCCATCGCGATGGCGACGGCGTCCGCGATGGTCTTCTGGATCTCGAGGTTGTCCCAGGGCTTCTTCACGAAGCGGAACACCTCGCCTTCGTTGATGGAGCCGACGATGGAGGCGAGGTCGGAGTAGCCGGTGAGCAGCATCCGCACGCTGTTGGGCGAGAGGTCCTTCACCTGGCGCAGCAGTTCCACGCCCGTCATGGCGGGCATGCGCTGGTCGCTCACGACGACGTGGATGCCGAAGCGCTTCACGAATTCCAGGGCGAGCGGGCCGCTTTCCGCGGTGAACACGTGGTACTGGTTGCGGAAGAGCGTGCGCAGGGCGTTGAGGATGCGTTCCTCGTCGTCCACGAAGAGGACGCGCGCCTTCTTCGTGTCGCTGCCGGCGGCGAAGGTGGCGGCAGCCGCGGCGACGTCGAGGGGCGAGGGTTCGGCCGGCGCGATGACGCCCGCGTCCTTCGCGCCCGCGATGAGGCGGGCCTTGTCCATGAGGCTCGCCGCGCCCGCGGGCAGGGAAGGCGGCCCGGCGGCGGCCACGCTCGCGGCGGCGAGGGCGCCGCCCATGCTTTCCTCGAGGGCGCCGCGCAGGGATTCGGCGAACTCGCGGGCGGATTCGAAGCGCTCGGTCGGGTCCTTCGCGAGGGACTTCTGGATCACCCAGTCGAGCTGCCAGGCCACCTTCGGGTTGAGCGTCGAAGGGTTGGCGGGCCGCTCGTTCACGACGCGCCTGAGGATCTCGACGTTGTTGCCGCTGAAGGGCCTCTGGCCGGTGACGAGCTCGTAGACGATGACGCCGACCTGGTAGAGGTCCGTCCGGTTGGTGGCCTCCAGGCCGCTGAACTGCTCGGGCGCCATGTAGTGCGGCGTGCCGACGATGTCGCCCACCTGCGTGAGCGTGGACGAATCGATGCGCGCCACGCCGAAATCGGTGATCTTGATGCGCCCGTCGTCGTTGATGAGGATGTTGGCGGGCTTCAGGTCGCGGTGCACGACGCCCTGGCCGTGCGAATAGGCGAGCCCGTCGAGCACCTGGCGGATGATCTCCCAGGTGTCCTTGAAGCCGTACTGCGTGACTTCCTTGAGGTGGTGCGCGAGGCTCTTGCCGTTGACCAGCTCCATCACGATGCAGGCGAGGTCCTCGGTCTCGATGTACTCGTAGATGGCGGCGATGCGCGGGTGCGTGAGGCGCCCGACGGCCTCGGCCTCGTGGCGGAAGCGGGAGAGGACGTATTCGAGGTCGCCCGGGTCCAGCGAATCCTTGGCGATGACCTTGAGCGCGACCGGGCGCTTGATGCCCGGGTCGAAGCCGCGGTAGACCATCCCCGAGGCACCCTTGCCCAGGACGCCCTGCACGTCGTACTTGCCGATTTTGTCGGGGATCAGCATGGTCTCGCGGTCGTCAGCTGTTGGCGAGTTCGGCGGGCGGCTTCATCGGGAGCACCACGGTGAAGACCGTACCCTTGCCGACCGTCGATTTTACGTCGATCCTGCCGCCGTGCTGCTCGACGATCTTGTAGACGATCGACAGGCCCAGGCCCGTGCCCTTGCCGACCTCCTTCGTCGTGAAGAAGGGATCGAATATCTTGGGCAGCACCTCGGGCGGGATGCCCTTGCCGTTGTCCGCCACCTCGACCGCGATGGCGTCCGCGCCCTCGCGGCGCGTGGTGATGACGATGGCGCCGTCGGGGCGCTCCATCGCCTGCGCCGCGTTGGTGACGAGGTTCAGGAACACCTGGTTCACCTGCGAGGGCGAGCAGGTGATGGAGGGGATCTCGCCGAAGCGCCGCTCGATCTCCACCTGCCGCAGCTGCGGCCTCGCGATGAGCAGGGTCGAGAGCAGGCCCTCGTTCACGTTGAAGCTGGCGATCTTGCTGCGGTCCAGGCGGGAGAAGTTCTTGAGGTTCGCCACCAGCTCGGAGATCTGCTCGATGCCGTGCAGGCCGTCCTTGGTGAGCGCGTGCAGGTCGCCGAGCACCTGGTGATCCTTCAGCTGCGCGAGGCGGGCCGTGGTGGTGGCGAAGGACTCCTGCAGGGCCTGCGGGTCCGGCGCGTCCGATTGCAGCAGGCCCAGCAGGCGCTCGGACTGGTGCACGGAATCCTCGAGCTCCGGCAGGCGGTCGCGCACCGTGGCGACGCTGTTCTTCACGTAGGCGAGGGGCGTGTTGATCTCGTGCGCGACGCCCGCGACCATCTGGCCGAGCGAGGACATCTTCTCGCTCTGCACGAGCTGCGATTCGGAATCCTTCAGCCGGATGAGCGTCTCGGAAAGTTCCTTGGTGCGCTCCTTCACGCGCCGCTCGAGGCTTTCGTTGGCCGCCTTGAGGGCGGCCTGGGCGGCGACCACCCGGGCGGCGAGGTACCCCAGGCCGATGAGCAGGGCCGCGGCGTAGAAGAAGAGATAGACACGCCAGCGTTCCTTGTCCTCGAGGGAGGTTTCGATTCCGCGGGAAAGGCTTTGCGCGAGCTGCTCCACGCGGGCGCCGACGGTGAGGAAGGAGAACTTCTGCTCGGCCTTGTGCGCGTCGGCACGGGCGGCGAGGTAGTCGCGCAGGGCCGCCTCGGCTTTCGCGCCCGTGGCGCCCAGGCCCGGGTCGGCGGCCTGGGCGGCCTCCTTGAGGGTGGCGAGTCGCGCTTCGAACAGGGGGGGCGGAGGCGCATCGGGCCCCAGGAGGCGGGCGGCGTAGACCAGCTGGCCGGCCTCTCCGGCCACCACCGTGTAGCGCTCGGCGTTCCGGGAATCGCGCAGCCGCATGTTGCCGGCCTCTGCCGACAGCGCGGCGGCGGCGGATGTCGCGGCCGCGAGGGCCTCGTCGGACCGGGCGTGCCGTTCCTTGAGGGCCTTCCAGGCCGCGGCCTTTTCGGCCATGCCCAGCTTGATCGGCGGCAGGGCGGAGGCGATTTCCGGGCGGACCGCGGCGACGGACTCGAGCTCGCGCAGGATGCGGGCCAGGGGGCCGCTGCGATCGGCGGGGGCGGGAGAACCCGCCGGTGCCGAGGCGAGCCGGGCGGCGTCGGCATCCCAGCGCGTGTCCAGGTCGCGAAGCTCGCGCAGGAGCGAAAGCGCCTGGGCGTCGCGCTTGAAGTCGATGGCCTCCGTGCGCGAATACAGGAAGGCGAGCGTTCCGAGCAGGAGGGCCGCGATGGCGACGAGGAGGGCCGTTCGGGCGGCCTTGGGCGAGGACATGGGGGAGCGGCTCTGGTCGGGGGATGGCGGTGCGCCCTGGAGGGCGCGAACGGTTGTTATTGTCGTCGGGCCGGCTGGGGGGCGCTGTGCGGCCCGTCACCCGGAGGTTGCAAGTGTAGCCGCTCCCGGAATCACTCGCCGAAGTAGGCGCTTCGGACCTGCGGGTCGCCCAGGAGCTTCGAGGCTTCCCCCGAGATCGTGACGAGACCGCTTTCGAGCACGTAGGCGCGGTGGCTCGCTTCCAGGGCGAGCCTGGCGTTCTGCTCGACCAGCAGCATCGTGACGCCCTCGGCGGCGATGAGGCGGATCACCTCGAAGATCTTCTCGACCATGATCGGCGCGAGTCCCATGCTGGGTTCGTCCAGCAGCAGCAGGCGCGGCCGGCTCATGAGCGCGCGGCCGATGGCGAGCATCTGCTGCTCGCCGCCGGACATCGTGCCGGCCGTCTGGCCGCGCCGTTCCTTGAGGCGGGGGAAGAGGGAGAAGACGCGTTCGACATCCTGCGCGACGGCGGGCGCGTCGCGGCGCATGTAGGCGCCCATCGCGAGGTTCTCGTCGATGGTGAGCTGGGGGAAGACGCCGCGGCCTTCGGGGACGAGGGCGAGGCCGAGGCGGGCGATCTCGTGGGACTTCTTCCCGGCGATCTGCTCGCCTTCGTACTCGATGCGGCCGGTGGCGTGGGCGAGGCCGGTGATGGCGCGCAGCGTGGTCGTCTTGCCGGCGCCGTTGGCGCCGATGAGGCAGACGAGCTCGCCTTTTTCCACGGTGAGGTCGATGCCTTTCACGGCGCGGATGCCGCCGTAGTGGACTTCGACCTTTTCGAGTTTCAGGAGGCTCATCGGGGCGGGCGGGTTTGTGGCTTGCGGATGCGCAAATCTTTGGAAACGCCGATGAACGCCGATGGAAGCCCGCCGATGAACGCCGATGATTCGAAGGATTCGGTGTGTGGCGGGTCAAGTCGAAATGGGCCGAATGTCCTGGTGCCAACAATCCCTTGAACCCATCGACTCGGATCTTTCGGCGTTCATCGGCGGGCTTCTATCGGCGTTCATCGGCGTTTCCAAAGATTTTGGCCCGCATCACTCTCAAGCCGCAGCATGCGGAGCCCCCAGGTAAGCCTCGATCACCTTCGGATCCTTCTGCACATCCGCCGGCAAGCCCTCCGCGATGCGGCGACCATAGTCGAGCACGAGCACCCGGTCGCAAAGCCCCATCACCAGCCGCATGTCGTGCTCGATGATGAGGATGGTCGTGCCGTCCCGCCGGATGGCTTCCAGCAGTTTCTTCAGTTCCTGCTTCTCCGTCGCGTTCATCCCCGCCGCGGGTTCGTCGAGCGCCAGCAGGCGCGGCTCGGTGGCGAGCGCCCGCGCGATCTCGAGCCGCCGCTGGTCGCCGTACGGCAGGTGCTTCGCCAGTTCGTTGGCCCGCTTGCCCACCGCCACGTAGTCGAGCAGCTCGCGGGCGCGCTTCACGATGGCCGCCTCCTCCGCCCGCGTGGCGGCGTTGCGCAGGATGGCGCCCGCCACGCCCGCCTTCGTGCGCACGTGCCGGCCGATCATCACGTTCTCCAGCGCCGAGAGGTTCGCGAAGAGGCGGATGTTCTGGAAGGTGCGCGCGATGCCGAGCGCGGCGATGCGATCCGGCGTCATGCGCTCGAGCGCGTTGCCCTCGAAGCGGAAGCTGCCCTCGTCGTGGTTGTACAGGCCCGTGAGCACGTTGAAGAGCGTCGTCTTGCCCGCGCCGTTGGGACCGATGAGGCCGTAGATCTCGCCGGGACGGATCGCGAAGCTCACCTGCGACAGGGCGGTGAGTCCGCCGAAGCGCTTGGTGATGCCCTCGACCTCGAGCAGGGGCGCGACGGCGTTCACCCGTCCTCCCTCGCGAGCTCGCGCTTCCTCACCGCGGAAGGCAGCAGGCCCGCGGGCCGCACCAGCATCATCACCACCATCGCCAGGCCGAAGAGCAGCATGCGGATGACCTCGGGGTCGACGATCGAGCGGCCGAACAGCCACTGCTGCAGGGGGGTGACGGTGTAGCGCAGGATCTCCGGGACGAAGGAAAGCAGGATGGCCCCCAGGATCACGCCCCAGATGTTGCCCATGCCGCCCAGCACCACCATGGCGAGCACCATCACGCTTTCGGTGAGGATGAAGCTCTCCGGGCTGATGAAGCCCTGGATCGCCGAGAACATGCCGCCCGCGACGCCGCCGAACGACGCGCCCATCGCGAAGGCGAGGAGCTTCATGCGCGTGGTGTTGATGCCCATGGCGCGGGCGGCCATCTCGTCCTCGCGGATGGCTTCCCACGCGCGGCCGATGCGCGAATCCTGCAGGCGCAGGTTCACGACGATGACCACGACGAGGACCGCGAGCAGGAAGTAGTAGTACTTGATGGTCCCGGAGACGGCGAGATCGCCGAGCGCGGTGGTGTTGGCGAAATCGAGGCCCATCACCTTGATGGAGTCGATGGTCGCGATGCCCTTGGGGCCGTTGGTGAGGTTGAAGGGCTCGGAGAGGTTGTTGAGGAAGATGCGGATGATCTCCCCGAAGCCGAGCGTGACGATGGCGAGGTAGTCGCCGCGCAGCTTGAGCGTGGGCGCGCCGAGCATGACGCCGAAGAGGCACGCCACCGCCGCGCCGATGGGCAGGATCGTCCACCACGGCAGGTGCAGGCCGAAGTGCGGCGAGGCGAGGAGCGCGTACACGTAGGCGCCCACGCCGTAGAAGGCGATGTAGCCCAGGTCCAGCAATCCCGCGAAGCCGACGACGATGTTGAGGCCGAGGGAGAGCAGCACGAAGAGGATGGCGAGGTTGGTGATGCGCACCCAGGCCGTGCCCGCCATCGCGAGGACGAAGGGAAGGGCGAGGAGGGCGATCGCGATCAACGCGAGCCCGATCCACTTGGCTTGGGGGTGGGTCCGTAGGGTGGCGGCGAGGTTCATGGGTGCAAAAGTCTTTGGAAACGCCGATGAACGCCGATGCACGCCGATGAACGCCGATGGTCAGAAATTCCAGACGATGCGGCGCACTTCCATTCGAGGGCGGCCGAAGTTCAATAGCAGGCAGACCTTCAGGTTCGTCGCGCGCAAGTAGTTCATGCATTGCTGGCGATGATTCGGCTCCAGTGTCGGCAAGGCCTTGATCTCGACCACCATCTCGCTTTCCACAAGGATGTCGGGAATGTAGTCCCCGACGACCTTTCCCTTGTAGGAGACGTGGATCGGCCTTTGTTGTTCCGCCCTGATGCCTGCAGCTTCCAGTTCCAAGAGGAGTGAATTCTCGTAAACCTTTTCGAGAAAGCCGACGCCCAGGCTGGAACTCACCCTCTGCGCCGCTCCAATCACCCTTTGCGAGATCATGTCCAGTCTCGACCGGTTCATATCGGCGTTCATCGGCGTGCCATCGGCGTTCATCGGCGTTTCCAAAGACTTTGGCCTGGATAACTCGATAACGCATCATCACGCCCGATCGCCGACACGCTCGCCCAGCAGCCCCGAAGGCCGGAAGACGAGCACCAGAATCAGCACGATGAACGCATACACGTCCTTGTAGTTCGACCCGAACAGGCTCGATTCCGGGCTCGCCGCGCAGACATCCGAGAACCCCGGCAGGAACTTGTCCAGGAAGCACACGTTCGTGAAGTCCCCGACATAACCCGCCCCGAGCGACTCGATCAGCCCCATCAGTATCCCGCCGAGCACCGCGCCCCCGAGGTTGCCGATGCCGCCCAGGACGGCGGCCGAGAAGGCCTTCAGGCCCAGCAGGAAACCCATCTGGTAGTGCGCGATGCCGTAGTAGGTGCCGACCATGGCGCCCGCCACCGCGCCCAGCCCCGCGCCGATCACGAAGGTCGAGGAGATCACGCGGTTCACGTCGATGCCCATGAGGCCCGCGACCTGCGGGTTCTGGCTCGTCGCGCGCATGGCGATCCCCAGGCGCGTGCGGTACACGAGCCACAGCAGGCCCGCCATCATCCCGACCGAGGTGAGGATGATCGCGACCTGGATGTTGGAGATGGACGCGCTCGTGTCCGAGGAGCCGAAGTGGAAGAGCTTCAGCTCGATGATCTGCGGGAACGCGATGAAGTTGCGGCTCCAGACGAGGAGCGCGAGGTGCTGCAGCACGATCGAGATGCCGATCGCCGTGATGAGGGGCGCGAGACGCGGCGCGTTGCGAAGCGGCCGGTAGGCCACGCGCTCGACCGCGTAGCCCACGAGCATGCAGGCGGGCACGGCGACCGCGATGCCGGCGCCCACGACGATGAAGGGCGGCAGGCCCATCGGCGCGAGAGCCAGGATGACCGAGAAGGCCACCATGCAGCCGATCATCACCACCTCGCCGTGCGCGAAGTTGATGAGCTGGACGATGCCGTAGACCATCGTGTAGCCGAGCGCGACGACGGCGTAGACGCTGCCGACCGTGAGGCCGTTCACGATTTGCTGCAGGAAGGTATCCAAGGACTGCTTCTTTCCTTCGGGGGCGAGGGCGGCGGTTTTCGGCCCATTCTACGGGCGCCGGCCCAAAAAGAAACGGCACCGTCGCCGGTGCCGTTCCCGGGTGCAGCCCGAAGCGCCTATTTCTTGGGCGCGTCGGCCTTCTTCTCGTCCTTCTTCGCCTCGGCGGCCGGGGCAGCCGCGGGGGCCGCGGCAGCCGGAGCCGGCATCGCGAACGGCGTCGAGACGCCGTTCTTCACGATGGCCACGGGCGCGATCTTGCCGTCCTTGCCCATGCGGAAGATGGTCATCTCGGCGTCCTTGCGGTCGCCCTTGGCGTCGAATTCGACCTTGCCCGTGGCGCCCTGGAAGCTCACCTCGGCCATCTTCGGGACGAAGACGGCGGGGTCGACGGAGTCGGCCTTCTTCATCGCCTCGACGATCGCCATGGCGCCGTCGTAGAAGTACGGCGCGTACTGCTTGATCTCGCCGAACTTCGCCTTGAAGGCGTCCTGGAAGTCCTTGCTCGCGGCGACGGCCGGCAGGCCCGCCTGGGAGCATGCGAAGCCCTCGGCCGAAGCGCCGGCGAGCTTGGACATCTCGTCCGTGCAGGCGCCGTCGCCGAACGCGAACACGGCCTTGATGCCCAGTTCGCGGGCCTGCTTGAGCATCGGGCCGCCGGTGGCGTCCATGCCGCCGTGGAACACGACGTCGGGGTTCTTGCCCTTGATCTTCGTGAGCACGGCCTTGAAATCGGTTTCCTTGTCCGTGGTGCGCTCGCGCGTGACGATCGTCACCTTGGCGGCCTTGAGGGCCTTCTCGACTTCGTTTGCGAGGCCTTCGCCGTACGCGGTCTTGTCGTCGACGAGGGCGACCTTCTTGCCCTTCAGCTCGCCGGCGATGTAGGCGGCGATGGCCGGGCCCTGCTGGTCGTCGCGGCCGACGGTACGGTAGACGCCCTTCAGGCCCCGCTCCGTGAGGGTGGGGTTGGTGGCCGAGCCCGAGATGACCGGAATGCCGGCCTTGCTGTAGATCTCCGAGGCCGGGATGGTCACGCCGGAATTGAGGTGGCCCACGACTGCGGCGACCTTGGCGTCCACGAGCTTCTGGGCGACGGTGGTGCCGACCTTCGGGTCGGCCTGGTCGTCTTCGCTCACCATCTTGAAGGTGACGGGCTTGCCGCCCAGGGTGAGCTTCTTGTCGTTGGCGTGCTGCACGGCCAGGGCGACGCCGTTCTCGTCGTCCTTGCCCAGGTGGGCGATGGAGCCCGTGAGCGGGCCGGCATGGGCGATGGTGACGGTGACGCCGGCCGGGGCGGCGGGCGCCTCGGCCTTCTTCGGCTCTTCCTTCTGGCCGCAGGCGGCGACGCCGAGGGCGATCGCGACGGCGAGGGCGAGCTGGGTGGGACGGTTCATCTGGGAAATCTCCTGATGGGGTGGTGTCGGGGGAATGCGAAGGGGCTGGTCGCGGGGGGGCGCGGGGCCGGGCGGGTGAAGGGCGAAATTATGGGAACGGGCCGGGGGGGTGTCAATTTGTCCGGGGGGACCGATGCCCGGGATGCGACAAGAAAAAAGCCGGCCCGGAGGCCGGCTTTTTCATGTTGGCGTGTGCTTACCTTCTTACTTGGCCTTGGCGCCGGCGAGGATCCACTTCACCAGCGTGGCGACGTCGGCATCCTTCACGGCGGCGTTCGGGGGCATCGGAACCTGGCCCCACGTGCCCACGCCACCCTTCTTGACCTTGGCGATCAGCATGGCTTCGGCCTTGGCGTTGCCCTTGTACTTGGCGGCGACTTCCTGGTAGGACGGGCCGACCAGCTTCTTGTCGATGGCGTGGCAGGCGGTGCACGCGCTCTTGGTGGCCAGTTCGAGGCTGGCGAACGCGGGGGTGGCGAAGGCGGCGCCGAGGGCGGCGATGAGGACGAGCTTCTTCATGGGGTCAATCTCCTGATGGGCGGGTTTTTGAGAAACGCGCAATTCTGGAGGCAATCAGCGTTTCATGCAATTGAAATGGTTCAAGAATTGGCCTCATGCAAGTAACGCCTTCACATACCCAGGCGTTGACCTGCGGGCCGGCCGGCTTGGCCAGGGGCGGAGGCAATTCCCGCGTGTCGCCCGGCACGAGGAGAACGAGCGAATCGGGCAGATATTCCCGGCGCAGGCCCTCGCGCCACGGGGGAAGCTCTGCCGCCGGCCCGTTCACGATCACCGTCCGGGGCGGCACGAGCGTCTCGGCCAGGGCCGCGAGCAGGCTACCGTAGCCCGCGGGGCCCTTCCTCATCGCGGGCCAGAAGAGGCCGAGCGTGCCTTCCGCAGCCTGCCGGAAGCGATTCTCACCCGTGAGAAACGACAGGCGATTCAGGGCCCAGGCCGCCATGCCGTTGCCCGAAGGCGTCGCGTTGTCGTGGCCGGGCTTCGGGCGATGGATCAGGCGCTCGTGATCGTGCGAGGTGAAGAAGAATCCCCCGCCGGCCGGGTCGTGGAAGCGCTCGAGGAGGGCCTCGCCGATCTCGCCGGCCCACGCGAGGTCCTGCGCGCGGAAGTCCGCCTCGAGCATCTCGAGCAACGCGGCCAGCAGGAAGGCGTGGTCGTCGAGGTAGGCGTTGAGATGTGCGTGCCCGTCCTTGTAGGTGGCCAACAGCTTGTCGTCCTTCCACAACGTGCCGTACACGAAGTCGAGCGCGCGACGGGCGGAAGCGAGCCAGTCGGGGCGACCCAGGATGCGCGCCGCGTGCGCCATGCCGCCGATCATGAGGGCGTTCCAGGAGGCGAGGACCTTGTCGTCGCGGCCGGGACGGATGCGCCTTTCGCGGGCGGCGAAAAGCTTCGCGCGGGCGCTTTCGAGGAGCCGGCCGGCTTCGTCGACGGCGATACTCGATTCGAGGGCGACTGCCTCGAGGGGCCTGGCGACCACGGGGTTCCAGGCCTTGCCTTCGAAATTGGGCGGGCGGTCGAAGCCGTAGTGGGCCGAGACGACCGTGAATTCGGCAGGCGCGAGGAGCGAACGAACCTCGTCCGGGGTCCAAACGTAGAACTTGCCTTCCTCGCCCTCGCTGTCGGCGTCGAGCGACGAGTAGTAGCCGCCCTCGGGCGATTGCATCTCGCGCATCACCCACGCGGCCGTCTCCTCGACGACGCGCCGGAAGAGCGGATCGCCCGTGATGGCGAAGGCGTCGGCATACAGGCGCAGGAGCGGCCCGTTGTCGTAGAGCATCTTCTCGAAGTGGGGGATGGCCCATTCGTCGTCGGTGCTGTAGCGGGCGAAGCCGCCGCCCACCTGGTCGAAGATGCCGCCGCGTGCCATCCGCGCGAGTGTCTCGACGGCCATCGCGAGCACCGATTCGTCGCCCGTGCGCGCCCAGTGGCGCAGGCAGAGTTCGATGGAATCGGGGTGGGGGAACTTGGGTGCGCGGCCGAAGCCGGCGTGGGTTTCGTCGTAGCTTGCGCGCAGGAATTCGATGATGGCCTCGAGCGGGCCGTCGTCGAACTCCGAGGCGTGTGCCGGGCTCGTGGGCACGGTGCGGCCGAGGGCGGCGAGGAGCTGGCCGTTCTGTTCGTCGATTTCGCCCCGCTTTCCGGCGTAGTACGCCTGCACGCGGCGCATCAGGTCCACGAAGCCCGGCAGGCCGTAACGGGCGCTCTTCGGGAAGTACGTGCCGCCGAAGAAAGGGACCTGGTCCGGGGTGAGGAACATCGTGAGGGGCCAGCCGCCGTTTCGCTGGGTGAGCATCTGCTGGGCGGACTGGTAGATCTGGTCGATGTCGGGGCGTTCCTCGCGATCGACCTTCACGTTGACGAAGAGCGCGTTCATCACCGCGGCCACGTCCGGGTCCTCGAAGGATTCGTGGGCCATCACGTGGCACCAGTGGCAGGCGGAGTAGCCGATGGACAGGAGGATGGGCTTGCCCGATTCCCTTGCGACCCTTAAGGCTTCTTCACCCCAGGGGTACCAGTCGACGGGGTTGTCGGCGTGCTGCTGGAGGTAGGGGCTGGTTTCTTGCGCGAGTCGGTTTGGCATCCCCCCCTCGGAGCGGCAATCGCACGAGCCCCAGCGCCAGCGCGCACCCCGCGAGGACCGTCGCGCAGCCGGCCAAACGCCCCGCAGTCAACGGCTCCCCGAGAAACACGACGCCCCAGAAGATCCCGAACACCGGAATCAGCAGCGTCACCATCACCCCCCTCACCGGCCCCAGGTCCGAGATGAGCCGGTAGTAGAGGATCAGCGCGATCGCCGTGCAGAAGACCCCCAGCACCGCGAGCGAGGCCCACGCGAACCATGGCACCGGCCCCGCCGCCACGGACCACGGCGTGAAGGGCGCCATTGCCGCCGCGGCCACGAGGCAACTCCCGGCCGAAAGCGCCGAAGGCGGCGCGTCCTTCAGCTTCACCTTCGTGTACACCGCCGTGTAGCCGTAGCAGGCACAGGCCACGAGCGCGAACGCGCACGCGACGAGCTCCCCGGCGCTCATCGGCTTCGGCGTCCAGCCGACCAGGATCGCGATGCCCACGATGGAAATGCCGATCCCCATCGTCTTCTCCAGCGTGAGCTTCTCGCCGATCCATAACGCGGCCACGATCGCGCCGAAGATCGGCGCGGTGGCGTTGAGGATGGCAGCCGTCGACGCGTCGATCGTCTCCAGCGCCGTGCCGATGAGCCAGAAGGGGATCGCGATGCCGACGACGCCCATCACGAGGAAGCCGCGCCAGAACTTCGCGAACTGGACCGGCGCGCGCGAGGCCAGCACGAATCCCGCCATCGCGAAGCCGCCGGCGAGCGTGCGGCCCTCCACCATCCAAGCGGCGCCCACGTGCGGCACGGCGATGCGCATGAACAGGTAAGACGAGCCCCACAGGGCGGCGAGCGTAAGGAGCCTGGCGATGTCCGATGCCCTCAAGCCGCCACTCCCTCGAGCGCGCCCTCCAGCGCGAGGAGCTTTTCCTTGCGATCCAGCCCACCCGCGTAGCCGGTGAGGCTGCCGTCGGTGGCGACGATGCGGTGGCAGGGGACGAGGATCGAGAGCGGGTTGCGGCCCGTCGCGGCGCCCGCCGCGCGCGCCGAGCCCGGCGCCCCGGCGCGCGCGGCGAGTTGCGAATAGGTGATCGTCTCGCCGAAGCGCACCTTCGCGATCTCGCCCCACACGCGTTGCTGGAAGTCCGTGCCCTTCGGCGCAAGGGGCAGGTCGAAGCACTGGCGCTTGCCCGCGAAGTAGTCGGCGAGCTGCTCGGCGCAGCGCTGGAGAGGATCGTGGTACGGGTCCTCGCGCCACTCGGGCGAAAGCGCGGGCACGTGCTTGCCGCCCTCGAAATGGATGCCGGTGAGGGCGCCCCCGGCGGCGATGGCGATCACGGTGCCGAGCGGGGTGCGGATGCGGGCGAATCGGGTCATGGCTTGTTCCTCGTCGTTTCGAGCGACTTCCAAAGGTGCAGTACGGCGTAGGCGCGGAAGGGGCGCCAGGCCTCGGCGGCGGCGAGCGCGCGCCGGCCGTTCGTCTCGTCCATCGCCTTCAGCACCGCGACGTCCGGGTGCGGGAAGGCATCGGGCCACGCGAGCGCGCGCATGGCGATGTAGTGCGCCGTCCAGGGTCCGATGCCGGGCACCGCTTGCAGGGCTTCGATCGTCTCGTCGACGTTCGCGTCGGGCTCGAGCTGGAGCCGTCCCTCGGCCATTGCGCTCGCGAGCGCGTGGATGGCGCGTGCTCGCGTGGCGATGATGCCCTGCGCGGCGATGTCGCTGGGCGTATTGCCTGCGATGGCCTGCGGGGTCGGGAAGAGTCTTTCCAACCCCGCGTGCGGCGTCTCGACCGCCTCGCCGAAAGCCGCTGCGAACCGGCCCGCGATCGTGGTGGCGGCCTTCACCGTCACCTGCTGGCCGAGGATGGCGCGCACCGCGATCTCGAAGCCGTCCATGGCGCCGGGCAGTCGCAGGCCCGGATGGGCTTTCGCGAGCGGCCCCAGCGCGGCGGCGATCTCGTCGGGGCGGCAGGCCAGGTCGAAGAGCGATTTCACGCGGGCGAGAAGGAGCGGCAGCGCACCGGCGAGCGAAGTGGACGCCATGATCCGGAGCGCGGACTTCCTCGGCGAGGGCGCGACCTCGATCCAGCCTTGCACGGGCTTCGCGCCGGTGATGCGGACCGTTCGCCGGTAGCGCTTCGCATCGACCGTTTCGACGCCCTTCACCGCGCGTCCCTCCAGGAAGGCAAGCATGGCGACCCAGTCGTACGGCGGCCGGTAGGCGAGGTCGAACACGAGCCGGTCGGCATCGCGGGAGGACGGCGCCTTCGCGCGCAACGCCATCGGCGTCATGCGGTATCGGGACTTGAAGAGATCGTTGAATCGCCGAAGGCTCGCGAACCCGCTCGCCATCGCCACCTCGAGCACGGGCAGGTGCGTGTCGGTGAGCAGGCGCTTGGCGAGGAGCAGGCGCTGCGTCTGCGCGTACTCGACGGGCGAGACGCCGAACTCCTCCTTGAACACGCGGCGCAGGTGCCGGTCCGTGACGCCGAGTTTCGTGGCGAGATCCTCGAGGCTCGCGTCCTCGAGCCTTCCGTCCTCGATGCGGTTGGCGGCGGCGCGGGCGAGGCGGCGGTTGGCGTCCACGGTCGCGTATCCGGGGGCGAGTTCGGGACGGCAGCGCAGGCAGGGGCGGAAGCCTTCGTTCTCCGCTGCGGCCGCGCTCGGAAAGAACGAGCAGTTCCTGCGCAGCGGGGTCCTCGCCGTGCACACGGGCCGGCAGTAGACGCGCGTCGTCCCCACGCCCACGAAGAAGCGGCCGTCGAAGCGGGCGTCGTGGGACTTGAGGGCGCGGAAGCACTGGTCGGGGTCGAGATGCATGGGGGCATTATCCGCCGGGGTCCGGCGGCCCGCTCGCCGTTTTCGGACATGCAATACGGCACTCGGGCCGCTCCGGTATCGGACTACACTTCGAGTAACGAATCGTCACGGACAGCGATGAGACCGTACCTTGGGCCCATCTGGCTTGCGTTGATCGCAGGCGCCTGCGGTGGGGGTGGCGGTGGAGGCAGCACGACTCCCCCGCCCGTCGACCCCCCCTTCGTCTCCGCCCCCGACTGCGTCGGCGCATCCAGCTTCGTCTCGCAATCGGCTGCCGCGCCTGCCAACGCCACCTTCATGCGCGTGCAGCACATCGGCGACGCGGGCACGGCCGAGCAGGCGGGGCAGGTCGCGAACCCGGTGACGTGGGCGGTGGGCGACGTCACGGGTCTTTACCCGCCCGATCCCGCGAGCGCCGCGCAACGGGGCCTGCGCAACGACCCGCCGCCCAACGCCTCGAGCGCCTTCCAGCTTTCGTGCAACGCCGCCGGCTTCTGGATCAACACGGCCCGCTTCTCGCACGCGCTGCCCCTCGTGGGCGAAGGCCCCAGCGCCAGCATCGCGCGGGAGCCGCAGCCCTTCGCGCGCATCTACCGCACCGCCGCGGACACGATGACGATCGAGGCGCTGGTGCAGGTGAAGACGATCGACGCCCGCCAGCCCCATGTCGCGGAGGGCACGGCCCAGGTGAGCTTCTTCTACTACGCGCGCGACCTCACCACGACCACCGAGTTCATCCACGTGATCGGCCTCTTCGAAAGCCGGCCCTTCGGTGTCGGCAGCTCGGGCGTGGAGAACCAGGCCTCCGACGGGCTCAACGCGTTCATCTCGAGCCCGCTGCGCACGGTGGATGCGACCGGCGTGCCCGTGCGCTACGTCACGGTGGGTGCGGACACGGAGTTGATGCGCACCGTGACGCCTTGGGACCAGCCGCTGCCATTCCGCGCGCGCGTCACCTACGCCAACTTCCAGGCGATGCTCGCGCGGCTCAAGGCCGGCCCGCTGCCCACGATCTCGGCGCGGCCGGAGGACTACCGCATCACGCTCTTCGGCGTGCTGGGCGAGGTGGTGCCGGGGACGGGTACCGAGTTCGAAGTCGCCCTGGGCGCCCACGTGCGCGATCTGCGGCTGTCGGGGGGTTCCTGATGCGCGCCGGTGCGTGCCGCGGGGCCTGCACGGCGTTCGCGGCCATCGCCATGGTTTCCTGCGCGACGCCGCCGGTCGAGCCGCCGGCCGTCGTCGGAGCGGTATTCGAGGTCCGGCGGGGCGATGCCGTCGGATACCTCGTGGCCTCGGCGCACTCCGGGTTCCGGCAGAAGATCGCGGTTTCCGATCGCGTGAGATCCCTGGTCGAAGGGGCCGGCGTCGTCGCTTTCGAGGCGCTGCCGGATGAGGCGAGGCCCCCTTCGGCTCGCCGCAGGCCCGTCGCCGCCTACGGGCGGGCCACGTCGGAGACGCTCGAATCGGAACTGGGGCCCGAACTCACGGTGCGGATCCGCCAGTTGTTCGCGGAACGCAATGCGCCCAACGGCGCCTGGGAGGCGCTGGGCAAGATGCGGCTGCCGTTCGTCGGCACGGGAATCGTCGTGGCCGTGGGCATGGGGCAGGTGAGCGCCTGGCAGCCGCTGCTGCCCGAGGCGAACCCGGGCATGGACGCGCTGATCTTCGCCGAAGCGGTGCGGGCCGGCCGCGCGCTCGGCGAACTGGAGACGGAAGCGGAAGTGGTGCGCTCCCGGCTGCGGCTCACGCGCGAGGAGGCGGTGGCGGAGATCGAGCAGCTCGTGCGGCGGATGGAATCGTTGCCGGCCGGGCAGTTCGCCCTGGCCGATACCCTGGTGGCGCGATTTCTCGTCGGCGACCTGGAGAAGGCCTATGCCGACTATCGCGAGCAGTTCTGCCCGCCGCCGGTGCTCGCACGCGTCTGCGACAAGACGGTGGAGGACCGCAACGAAGACATGGCGACGAAGTTCGCGGCCCTGGTGGTCGCGGGCTTGCGGCCGGTCGGCGTGACGGGAGCCATGCACCTGGCGGGCCCGGCCGGCATCCCGGCGCAGCTGCGGCAGCGCGGCTTCGCCGTGCGTCGTCTCGAGCCGTAGCGAGGACATCCCCGTCCCTGTCGCGCCTGGCGGAGATCGGGCATCATCTCGGCGTTTCCACTGCCCGCCACAGCCGATTTCGCCATGTCCCTCCCTTTGCGCCTCGCCTTCGCCGCCGCCTGCCTGCTGCCCCTCGCCGCGCCCGCCCAGAAGCTCTTCAAGTGCGTCGACGCCAAGGGCAAGATCACCTACCAGGAAGCCGCCTGCCCCACCGACAAGGAGCAGAAGAAGGTCGACACTTCCCACGCCGGCAAGACGGACTGGGACCGCGCCGCCAACGAAAGGGTGAAGCGCTCGCAGGAGGCCGCGGAAGCCGAGGCGGCCTACAACGACAAGCGTGCGCGCATCGAGAACGAAAAGCGCGAGGAGCAGCGCAAGAAGGAAGACGCCTACCGCAAGAAGCTGCTCGAGCAGGCCGGCAACGAGGCCCCGCCCCCCAAGGCGAAGAAGTAGCCCGCGGCTACCCCTCGAGAGCTTCCGGCGCGTTTTCCACGGGGAAATTCACCGAGTTGGCCATGAAGCAGTACGCATGGGCCTTTTCGTGCATGGCGTTCACCATCGCGAGGTCCGTGCCCTGGGCCACCGTCACCTTCGGGCGGAGCATCACGTGCTCCATCTGCATCTTGCCCGAGGGCCCCTTGCCGAGCCGTCCCGTCGCGCGGTCCTCGTACGCGAGCACCGCCACCTGCTTCTTCGCGGCGAGGGAGAGGAACGTGAGCATGTGGCATTCCGACAGCGACAGCGTCATCAGCTCCTCGGGGTTGTAACGGTCGGGCACGCCCCCGAAGACGGGCGGCGATCCGCCCACGATATCCGGGTGGCCCGGCGAGCCGAGGATGCCGTTGCGCGAGAACGTGGCGGCGGGCGGTTTCTCCTGCGCCGGGTCGGCCGGCCACTGCAGCGTGGTGTGGAAGGTGTGGTCTTCGCTCATGGGTTCTCCTTTCAGGCCGCGGCGGGCGCGGCGCGTCGCTTGACGGCGAGCCAGAGCGCCGCCAGCCCCGCGATCGCGAGGAAGGGCAGCGCCACGTAGTTGAGGGTGTTCCAGCCCGAGGCGTTCACGAGCACGCCGGAGGCGAACGACGAACTCGCCACGGTGCAGAAGACGAGGATCTCGTTGGCCCCCTGCGCCTTCGCCTTCTCCGCGGGCCTGTACGCCTCCGTGAGGAGCGTGGTGCCGCCCACGTACATGAAGTTCCAGCCCACGCCCAGCAGCGCGAGCGCGAGCCAGAACTGCGTGAACTGCTGGCCCGAGAGCGCGATGCCCACGCAGGCGAACATCAGCACCACGCCCGCCATCATCACGTTCAGCACGCCGAAGCGCTGGATGAGGGAGCCGGTGAAGAACGAGGGCCCGAACATCGCCACCACGTGGGCGCTGATGACGCTGGCCGCCGCTGCATACGGCAGGCCGCAGAAGCCCATCGCGAGGGGGGTGGAGGTCATGAGCAGGTTCATGACGCCGTAGCCGAGCGCGGAGACGAGCACCGCCACGATGAAGACCGGCTGCGCCATGATCTCGGCCAGGGGCCGGGTCTCGCCGTGGACTTCCTCCTGCTTCGGCGCGGGGATCCGCAGCATCGACAGGATCGCCATCGTGACGAGGCAGAAGCCGATGAGCGAGGCATAGGAGGCGACGAACGTGGGCTGCGCGAGGTCCCGCGTGTGCTTGCTCATCTCCGGCCCGATGATGCCGCCCACGAGCCCGCCGGCCATCACGAGGGAAATCGCCTTCGCCTTCCACGGGCCTGGCGACGCGTCGGCCGCGGCGAAGCGGTAGTACTGCCCGAAGGCGTTGTAGGTGCCCAGCACCAGCGTGCCGAAGACCAGCGTCCAGAAGCTGCCGATCCAGATCGCGTAGGTGGTGATGGCGCCGCCCGCGATGCCGAAAAGCGTACCCGTGAGGAAACCGTTTCGCCGGCCCACGCGCTTCATCCAGAGGGACGCGAAGAACGTCGACGCGGCCGCCCCCACCACGTAGCCGGTCACGGGCAGCGTCGCCAGGGCCTTGTTGGACGCGAGCTGGAAGCCCGCGAGGCCGTTGAGCGAGATGAGCGTGACGTTGTTGGTGAAGAGCAGCGCCTGGCAGCAGGCGAGCAGGAAGACGTTGCGTCGGGCGGATTCCACGGGAGGGATTCTAACCCCCGGGGGTAATCCGCCCGCGCCGCGGAACTACAGGGCCTTGCGACGGTAGTCGAAGGTATGGGTCTTCTGCGTGCCGTCCTTCTGGCGAACCGTCACGTCGACGGCGAGCGCGTCGGGGCCCGGTCGCCGGAACGCCACGCCGCCGAAGGCGAGCTCGTCCTTGGAGACGCGGGTGAGCTTGAGGCGCAGGGCCTTGTCCTTCTCTTCCCAGCCCACCCAGTCCGGGTTGAAGTGCTTCACGATGAAGACCAGCGAGTCCTCCGACTCCTCGATCGCGAAAAGCTCGTAGAAGGCGGGCTTGCCCCCGGCCTTCATGAGACGGAAGGCGCCCAGCATCACGCCGGCCTTCGCGGGAAGCCAGACGTCTTCGGCCTCGCCGCCCATGCCGGTGCCGGCCCAGTACCCCTGCAGCCACGCGGCATCGGCGATGCGCGCGGGCGGGGAGGGTGCCTGGGGCGCCTGCAAGACCGAAGGCGACGGCGGAGCGGGCTGGGCGAAGGCGAAACCGGCCGCGAGGCAGGCGAGGGCGAACAGGGCGCGCATCGGATTCTCCGGCGGGGGGATGCGGCGATTCTGGGCGCGGGGGTGTACCGCGGCGTTACCGTGTGTTGCGCCGCCCCGGGCCTAGAGCCACAGGTCCCACCGGCCGAAGCCGAGCACGGCGATGGCCACGAGCGCGTTCGCGGTGACGTGGGCGACGACCGCGTCCCACAGGCGCCCCCGGTAATACACGGCGGCCGCGAAGCCCGCACCGGCGAGGGTGCCCGCGATCCAGCTCTGGTGCATCAGGCCGAAGAGGAGGGAAGTGCCGATGAAGGAGAGAAGGGTGAATGTTCGTGGCGGCACGCGTTCGAAATCGCTCGCGACGAGCTTTCGCAGCAGGTAGCCGCGGAAGGCGAGTTCCTCGGCGATGGGGACGGTGACGACCGACCCCACCACCCGGAAGGCGATCCACAGGGCCGCCAGGGCCGCGGGCATTTCCGGGAGCGCCTTCGCGGGGCCGGCGGGCTGCGGCCCGGTGAGCAGCATCCAGAGCCCGAAGACGGCGATGCCGATGCCGATGGCCACGGGCGACACGGCGAACGCGTGATCGCGGTAGGCGCGGCGGTAGACCCACAGCGCGATGGCGGTGGCCACGACGCCCAGCGGATAGAGCGCGTCGAAACCGCTGGAGAACGCGGCGGCCACCATCGACCCGCCCAGCATCGCGATGAAGGGAACGAGGAGCGCGGGAGCCGGCGAATCGTTGCCGCGGGCGGCCGGTGCCGTTCTCGTGGTCACGAGCCCGAGTCGGTGCGAGAGCGCGATGAGCCCCAGCGCGATGGCCGTGAAGGCGATCCAGCCCGCCTGCGAGTGGAAGCCCTTGGTGGCGATGTCCGGCGAGATCGAGGTGCCGACCATCACCAGGGCCACGATGCGCGCCACGTTCGCGAGCCACATCGCGATCCAGCCGGCCGGCAGCAGCCACAGCGCGCGCGGAAAGCGCATGCGCCCGCGGAAGAGCCAGAGATAGAGCGAGACGAACACGGTGACGAGCGCGATGCCCTCGTAGCCGGAGCATTGCGGTGCGATCTCGAGCAGCAGGCGCGGGGTGCCGATCGTCCCGGCGACCGGGTCGTAGTCCACGTTCGGGTACACGGCGCCCAGGAGCGCCTGCGCGACGAACAGGGTGCCTTCGGCCAGCGGGCGCCAGAAGGTCTGCGTCACCAGCCCGAAGAGCCAGACCGCCACGGCCGCCACGAGGCTCGCGCCGATGGCCGCGCGCTCCCGGCCGAAGAGGGTCTTCCACGCGACGGCGGGCGCGAGCGCGAGCAACCAGGTGAGCGCGACCGCGAGCGCGAGGGCGATCCACGCGATCGAATAGGCCTCGAGACGCTGCCCCGCCCCGCCTTCGAAGATCCAGGCGGTGAACTGGACGAAGCCCGCGAAGCACACGAGGTGCAGGACGAGCCACTCGGCCGGATAGCGCCGCCGGTCGTCGGCGAGGAGGGCACGGACCTGCGCGAACCGGGGGCTCACGACGAGGGCGAAGGTGGCGGCGGCCGCGATGGCCACCCGAAGCAGGACCGAAGAGCGTTCGACGAGCGCGGGTGCCCACCAGGAACGCGACGCCATCCGGCCCGGCTCGAAGCCGAGCGTGACGAGAAGGATCTCGACGGGCAGCAGCAGGATCAGGGCGATGCGCCAGGGAAGGCGCGAGGGAGAAGCGACGGGCGGATCGGCGGACAAGGAGGGAAGCGTGCCCGGTCAGGGCGAGGATGCAGCGGAAAATGAGCGCCGCCGGATCCCGGGAGGGAGGGCGGCGCCCCAAAGGGTGCGGACTAGCGGCGGCGCAGGCGTTCGCCAGCGAGAAGCAAGCCGGCGACGAGGACCGCGAGGCCCCTGGCGCCTGCCGTGACATCGATCTCGGGAGCCGCCACCGTCGGGCGCGTACCGCCGCCGCCAGGGGGAGGGTCCTTCGGGATCCAGCCCAGCGAAAATGCGGGAAGGCTCGTGGCGAGCAGCACCACGGCAGTACCCGCGAGAGCAATCACTTTCTTCATGTGCGCTGCCTTTCGTGCTTGTTGCAGGACGGACCGACTCGTGTGCAGTCCCGGCCAGTCTCAGGAGAGTATTCTTGACCCGGCCCCCCCCAGCGTCAATGAATTCGGCTTTTCCCGGGTTTGCATATGTAACCCGCGCCCCGGGGCCCCGGCCCCGCCGGCAGGAAGGGGGATAATCCGCGTTCCCCGACACTTCCGAAGGCATTGTTCCATGCAATACCGCAGACTCGGCCGCGCCGGCCTCAAGGTGAGCGAGCTGTCCTTCGGCTCGTGGGTGACGTACGGCAACCAGGTCGATACCAAGGCCGCCGTCGAATGCATGGCCGCCGCCTGGGACGCCGGGGTCAACTTCTTCGACAACGCCGAGGTGTACGCGGCCGGCGAGAGCGAACGGATCATGGGCGATGCCCTGAAGAAGCTCGGCTGGCCGCGGCAGCGCTACATCGTGTCGACCAAGTTCTTCTGGGGCATCGCGGACGGGCCCAACGAGAAGAACACGCTCAACCGCAAGTACCTCACGCAGGCGATCGACGGCTCGCTCAAGCGCCTGCAGCTCGATTTCGTCGACCTCGTCTACTGCCACCGGCCGGACCCGGAGACGCCCATCGAGGAGACGGTCTGGGCGATGCACGACATGATCCGCCGGGGCAAGGCGCTCTACTGGGGCACCTCGGAATGGAGCGCCTCGGAGATCATGGCCGCCTGGCAGATCGCCGAGCGCCACCACCTGGCCAAGCCCGTCGTCGAGCAGCCGCAGTACCACCTCTTCCACCGCCGCCGGGTCGAGAGCGAGTACCGGCACCTGTACCACGACATCGGGATGGGGCTCACGACCTGGAGCCCGCTCGCTTCGGGCCTGCTCACCGGCAAGTACGCGAACGGCGTGCCCAAGGACAGCCGCGGGGCGATCCCGCGCATGGCTTTCCTGGTCGAGGGTCTCACGGACAAGACGCGCAACGGCGTCGTCCGGACGCTCGAGGGCGTCGCGAAGGAGCTCGGCTGCACGCTGCCGCAGCTCGCCATCGCCTGGTGCGCCAAGAACCCGCATGTTTCGTCCGTCATCACCGGGGCCTCGCGCCCGGAGCAGGTGAAGGAGAACCTGAAGGCGATCGACGTGTTGCCGCGCCTCACGCCCATGCTCATGGACCGCATCCTGGAGATCGTGGCGCCGCACGACGACCGCTGACGCGGCTGTCGGTGGCTGCGATCGTAGGGAGGCCATCGAGGGCGGTGATCGCGTTGTCGATTCAGGGCGGCGCACCCACGGACTCTTGCGGGATGGGTGCCCCGGAATTTCGGGCCAGACAACACACGTCAGGCCCGAAATTCCGACCCATCCAATGATTGCTCCCCTTTCAAACCCGGGGAGCAATCCGGCGACGTCCGCGCCGCCATGAATCGACAACGCGATCACCGACCTCGATGGGATGGTGCCCATGGATGCGGTGTCGTGAATGTTCGGCGTTGCGAACCCATCGCTTGCCATGCCAAGGCGTCGATCGATGCCGGGTTCCGCCGTCGGCCCGGGCACGAAGCGGCGGTGCATCCACGTGCGATGCCCGGGCCGGCGGTGGGTCGGAACTCGCCAAGTTCAGGGCGGCGCGCGTCGCGGGATGGGGGTCCCCGATCTTTGGGGCCGGACAACGGTTTTCGGGCCTGACGTGTGTCGGCCCCAAAACGATTACCTCCCCTGAACCCGGGGCCGCCCGGCGACGTCCGCGCCGCCATGACCTTGGCGAGTTCCGACCCACCGCCGGCCCATTGCCCCGCCCCGCCCCCCTGACCGCGTCGCCCTTGATCGGCGTCAGGCTCGCGCAGCCGCCCGCATGGCCAGATGGAAACTGGCGTACTCCAGCTCCCATGTTCACCTTCCTGCACATCTTCCGAGAGAGCCCGTACTGGCCCAAGTTCAAGGGCGGCATCCTCGCGCTCGTTCTCATGCACCTGCTGGGCGGGCTGGGCTTCTGGCTGATCTCCGGCGGCAAGGCGAGCGCCGAGGACGCCATCTACATGGCGTTCAACGTCATCGCGACAATCGGCTTCGCGGAGATCGTCAACGTGTCCGCGCATCCTTGGGGCCGGGCGTTCACGATGCTGGTGGGCTTCTGCGGCATCGCGACCACGTGGTACCTGTTCTCGGTCATCACGGCGTTCGTCCTCGAGACGAACCTCAACCAGGCGTACCGGAGGCGGCGAATGGAACAACGCATCGCCCGCATGAGCGGGCACTACATCGTCTGCGGCATCGGGCGCGTGGGCAGCTACGTGGCCGACGAGCTGCTGAAGACCGAACGGACCTTCGTGGTGATCGACGCCGATCCGCAGCGCCTGCCGGCCCACCAGGAGCGCACGGGCCACGCCACGATGCTGCTGGGCGACGCCTCCGACGACGAAGTGCTCCAGAAGGCCGGCGTGCTGCGCGCCGCCGGCGTCTTCGCCGTGACGGGGGACGATTCGAAGAACCTCGTGGTGAGCCTCTCGGCCAAGCAGCTCAACCCGACGGTTCGCGTCGTCGCCCGCGTGCACGACCGCCACAACGTGGAGAAGACGCGGCGCGCGGGCGCCGACGAGATCGTCTCGCCGGACTTCACCGGCGGCCTTCGCATCGCCTCGGCGATGCTGCGGCCCAACGCGGTGAACCTGATGGACATGATGCTGCACACCGACGAAAACCTGCGCGTCGAGGAGGTCACCGTGCCGCCCGCCACCACCGTCGAGCGGGCGGGCCAGCTCATGGGCCGGCGCGAGTGGCTGCTCGTCGCGGTGCGCGATCCGCGCATGCACTGGGTCTTCAATCCCGGGCACGACCAGCCCGTCAATCGGGGCGACACCGTGGTGGCGATCGTGAGTCCCGGTGGGCGCGTCGAGCTCGAGCGGGTCCTGGGCGTGCCCGGCCGCGCGTGAGCCCGGCGCCATCGGGCACAATGTTCCCTTCCCCACCCGACCTTTCGACGACCATGACCCGCTGGATCCGATTCGAACACGAGGGGCGCGCGCAGTTCGGCAGCCTCGAGGCAGGCACCATCCGCGTCCACGAGGGCGACCTCTTCGCCACCCCGCGCGCCACGGGCGCCACCGTGCCGCTCGCCGGCGTGAAGCTCCTCACGCCCTGCGTGCCCACCAAGATGGTCGCGCTCTGGAACAACTACCGCGCGCTCGCCGCGAAGCTCGGGCAGGTCGAGCCGCCCGAGCCGCTGTGGTTCCTCAAGGCGAACAACTCGTTCCACCCGGGCGGCGAGCCCATCCGCACGCCGGAAGGGTTCGGGGGCAAGGTGATCTTCGAGGGCGAGCTCGGCATCGTGATCGGCAGGCGCACCGCGCGCGTGTCGGAGGCCGATGCCCCCGCGCACATCTTCGGCTACACCTGCATCAACGACGTCACGGCCGTGGACATCCTCAAGAAGGACCCGACCTTCGACCAGTGGTCGCGCGCGAAGAGTTTCGACACCTTCGGCGTCTTCGGCCCGGTGATCGCCACGGGGCTCGATCCCGCGACCCTCGTGATCCGCGCCGTGCTGAACGACCAGGAGCGGCAGAACTACCCGGCCGCCGACATGTTCTTCTCCCCCGCGCAGCTCGTTTCGCGCATCTCGCACGACGTGACCTTCGAGCCCGGGGACGTGATCTGCTGCGGCACCTCCGTCGGCGTGGGCTCGATGAAGCCCGGCAGCCGCATCACGGTGTCGATCGAGGGGATCGGGGAACTGACGAACGAGTTCGTCTAGCTCTCGGACGGCCTGCCCGCGCGCCGCGCGCGCAGGTAGCGCTCGATGGTCTCGAGCGACGTGATGGGCAGGGCCGAGAGCACCACGCCGTGGTTCCAGCCCGCCGCGTAGCCGTTCACGCGCGCCGGCGTGGCGTGGAGCACGCGCCCGCCCAGGGAGACCGGCACCGCGGCATCGTCCACCTCCAGCGTGAAGCGCAGGTCCACCCGGCTGCCGGTCTCGCCCAGGCGCCCCGCGGCGACCACGCGCACGCCCTTCGGGCTCAGGTCGCGGATGGTGCAGTCGATGCGCTCGTCCATGCCGTCCACGACGGCCGTGGCCGGGATGCCGGTGCGCACGCGCATCGCGTCGCGCACGCGGCTCAGGTGCAGCGTCGTCGGGTAGGCGAACTGCAGGCAGGGATGGGGAAGCACGCGCACGCTCAGCAGCCGCGAGGCGAAGGTGCACACGAGCGAGCCCTGGCGCAGCCGCGCGCGGACGCCGGCGCCTTCCCGCGCGTGGGCCGGCAGCACGATGCGCGCGGTGCCGCCCGCGAGAACCGACTCCGGTTCCATCCAGCCGATGAGCGCGAGCATGAGGCTGCGTTCGTCCGGGTCGTCGTCGAAGCGCAGCGCGAGCCGCGTGCCGATCGGGAACGCCAGGGCGGCGAAGGTGAGGCGGGGGTCGTCGAGGGAAGCGGGCGAAAGGCGGGGCATGGTCGGACGGCGCGCGCGAAATGCGCGCCATCGACCGGTTTACGGCAGCCGGCGGCCGGACTTGAGGCCGCCTACCCGCGGATCCGCGCGCCCGTCTCCTTGAGCTTTCGCTCGACGAAATGCCGGGCGACGCGCGGGAACTGGTTCACCGGGATCGTGCTGTAGACGTCGCGGCCCCAGATGAGGAGCCACACGTCGTCGAATTTCCACAGCTCCACCAGGCCCTCCCAGCGGATGGCGCTTTCCCCGAGGCTGCTCTTCTGCCCGATGGTGTCGTCGGTCAGGCGCCACGTGCTCTCGGGCGGGTCGAGCATCGCGAGTCCCGCGAGCGCGCGCCGCCAGTGGATCACGAGGATGGCCGCGCCCAGGACGACGAAGAACGACACCACCACCCACAGCGCGATCTCGAGCCAGCGGTAGGGGCCCTGGGTCGCGAGCGCGATGAGGCCCACGCCGATCACCACCTCGATGGCGTAGCGCGTGCCCAGGCGCCGCTGCCAGTAGCGCAGGGCCGAGATCCAGCAGGACTCGCGCGTGTAGCGCACCGTGAAGACGATCGGTTCGTCGGCCATGCGCGGGGGCCTACTTCGGGCCGGACGGGTCGTCGGGGCGCTCGGCTTCCAGCATGGCGATGCGCTGGTTCAGGCGCCGCAAGTCGCGGCTGACCTTGGTGAGCGCGATGTCCGTGAGCAGCGACTTCACGACGAGCACGACGATGGCCGCGAGCAGGACGAGGGTCGGCGGATAGGCGATGCCGAAGACGGAGCCCACCGCGTCGATGAGGGGCGGGAAGACCGCCAGCAGGAACGACGCGGTCGCGACGGCGAGCCAGAAGAGCGCCTGGCGGATGTAGATGTGGTCGCGGCGGACGAGATAGACGATGCCGAGCGCGAGCCCGATGCCGACGAGGACGATGGCGATGTAGGTGGGTTTCATGCGTTCGGGGAGGTGGCGGCGGGCGGATGGGCGATCCGGCGCCCGGGCCGGGTGAAGCCCCACCGCGCGAGGCAGAGGAGCGTGGTCTCGGCCATGTATCGGCCGACGGTGAACCAGGAGGAGAAGACGCGGGATGCGCCGTGGCGGCGCGCGTTCATCGCGACGGGGATCTCGACGATGCGCATCCGCGCGTGGCTGAGCAGCAGGAGCACGCCGACGTCCTGGTAGTCGATGAGCGTCGCTTCCGGGCCGGCGAGCAGGCGGCAGGCGCGGGCGTTGTAGTAGCGGAATCCCGAGGTGAGATCCTCGAGGCGAAAGCCCGTGAGCAGGCGGAAGTAGGTCCACGCGATCTGCCGCATGAGGCTGCCCCGGCTCGGGCACGCCGCGATCACCACGTCGGCGTGCTTCGCGGCCTCCAGCAGTTCCGGCACGTACGCCGGTTCGTGCTGGCCATCCGCGTCGAGCGTCACGACGCCGTCGTAGCCGTGGCGAACCGCATGGCGCAGACCCGTCTGCATCGCGCCCCACGCGCCTTGCCAGAGCGGCGCGCGCATCACCGTCGCCCCGTGCGCGAGCGCCACGCCGCGCGTGCCGTCCACGCTGCCGTCGTCCACCACGAGCACGTCGGCCAGGCCGAGGCCGTGCACCTGGTCGATCACGTCGCCGATGTCCTCGGCTTCGTTGAGCGCGGGGATCACCACGAGCAGGCGGCCGGTTCCCGCGGGCTCGACCGCCGGGTCGCCCGAGACCACCGCGTGGGCCAGGTCGTAGGCGCCGGACACGCGGTCCGCGATCGTCGCGATGTCGTATTCACGCGCGAACCGGGCCGCGCCCTCGCGACCGAGCCGCTCCCGCCTCGACGGGTCCGCGGCGAGCGACGCGAGGGCCGCGCGCCAACCGGCCACGTCCTCGGGATCCGCCAGCACGGCGTTCACGTCCTCCTTCGCGACCGCGAGCATGCCGCTTCCCGCGAGGCGGCTCGCGACGAGCGGCTTCGCGTAGCGCATGGCTTCCATGAGCACGATGCCGAAGGCTTCGGTGCGCTCGCGCGAGGGAAGCGCGAAGAGGTCGCAGGAGGCCATGAGACGGGCCAGGGTCGCGTCGTCCACCGCGCCCGCGAGGCGGATGGAAGCGGGCCGTCCTTCCTCGTCCAGCACCCGCTCGAGGCTCGCGCGCTCCTCGCCCTCGCCGGCGACGACCAGCTGGATGTCGGGCAACGCCGCCGCGGCCCGCACGAGGGTCTCGAAGCCCTTGTAGTACGTGAGGCGGCCCACGGCCAGCACGCGAATCCCCGGCCCGCGCCAGAATTCGTCACCCGAGCCGGCTTCCACGTCCGGAAGCCGGGCCGGATCGAGCCCGAGGGGCACCACGCGGCACTTCTCCCGGACGGCGCCCAGCGGGACGCTCGCCTCGAGGTATTCGGCGGAGGTCGGGATCACGACGCTCGCGCGGTCGAGCAGGGCGCGCTCGAAGATGGCGTAGAAGGGGTAGGCGAGCCGAAGCAGCGGCTTGAAGCGCGAAGGTTCGACATCCGAGTGCCAATGCACGACCCACGGCAGCCGCCAGGCCGATGGCAGGAGCAGGGCCCAGAACGCGCTCACGTTCGGCAGGTGCAGGTGCAGCACGTCGGGCTCGTGGTCGCGGATGGCGCCGCGAAGCCAGAAGCCGAACGTCGGGCTCACGGGCGTGAACAGCAGGCGCAGCCACACGGGGCAGCGCCGGAGCCAGGGCGGATCGCCGCCGGCCAGGCGCCGGCCGTCGTCATGGACGAGGGCCATCACCTCGTCGCCGCGGCGCTGCTGTGCCGTCACGAGGTCGCCCAGGAAGCGCTCCATGCCGCCCGGAACCGGCGCGAAGTACTTGCCGACGTGCAGGACGCGCCAGCCGCGGCTCACTTCATGCTCCGGATGCGCGTTTGCCACTCGCGGATGTTGGCGTCGGCCGGCGCGAGGCGGGCCGCGTTGTCGATGTCCGACTGCGCCTCGGCCTTCAATTGCAGGCCGTGGTTGGCGATGGCCCGCGCGTAGTAGGCGAGGGGCGCCCGGTCCTCGGCGATGAGCTTGTCGAGGATGGCCTTGCCGCGCGCGAACTCGCGTTGCATCACGAAGGCCATGCCCAGGAGGTACTTGGCCTCGCGATGGGCCGGATCCAGGGCGAGCGCCTGGTCGAGCGAGGCGACGGCGTCGGCGCGGCGGCCGGCCTGCAGGTCGATGCGACCGACCTGCACGAGCGCCGAGACGCGGACCGGCGGCGGCGGCGGCGGGCTGCCCAGGAGGCACTGCGCGAGCTGGTCGCGCGCCTTGTCGGGCTGGCCCTGGGCCAGGAGGATCCCGCCGCGCTGGCAGAAGAGGTTGTAGAGCCGGTAGCCCTGCTTCTCGGCCAGGTCGAAGGCGGCGAGCGCCTCCCGGGACTTTCCGTTGGACATCAGGACCGCGCCGGCGTTGAAGGCGCCCATGCCCATGTCGCCGAGCTTCGAGGAGGCTTCGAAGTCCTTGAGCGCCAGGGCCGGGCTCGCGTTCTCGAGGTAGTAGTTGCCCCGGTTCAGGTGGGGAAACCAGCGCCCCACCGAGCGCGGATCGTCCGGCATCTTCGCGATGGCGTCGGTCCACACCTTTTCGGGATTGGCCATCGACAGCACGCGGTCGCCGGCCTGCCAGACCATCCAGCCGCCGAAGACGAGGCCCACGAAGAGCAGCATGCGCGCGGACGGCCCGTAGGCGAGGAAGAAGATGATCCCGGGCACGCCGATGCCCCAGAGGTAGCTGCGGTAGAGCACGAACGGATCCTGCACCCACACGGTGGCGAACTCGGAGGCGAAGAGCAGGCCCGGCAGCAGGAGCGAGACGCCCAGCAGGGCTCGCCAGTCGCGATGGCGCAGCAGGAGCGCGAAGCCCGCCGCCAGCGTCGCCAGGTAGAGCACCGGGCCGAGCACGTGGGGAAAGGTGAGGAACGTCGTCGGAAACGGCGGGCGCAGGTCGATCGACATCCACCCTTCGTAGGGCAGGAACCAGGTGAGGCCGTAGCGGAAGAAGAGCCAGGCCTGGTTCATCACGGACAGCAGGTACGCGTTCCGGCCGGCGTCCGGGTTCTGCTCCGACAGCTGGCGCATGTAGACCTGCGACCAGAGGTCGAAAGGCCTCGCCAGGATCTCGCCGTATTGGGCCGCGAGCAGCGCCCCGGCCGCGCCTGCCAGCAGGATCACGCCGGCCGCGAGGGGCAGCGCCTGCCTGAGCCCGGGCCGGCGGGCGAGGATGAAGAGGGGCAGCGCCGCGAGCGGGGCGAGGATCGCGTGCTCCTTGGAGGCGATCGCCAGCACGTAGGCAATGATGGCCGCGACCAGCCAGGCCGCGCGACCGGTCACCAGCCAGCGCATGAAAAGCCAGAGCCCCGTGACGACGAACAGCGTCGCCATGAGGATCGAGCGCTGGATGAGGTACGCCACCGCGTACACCGCGACCGGATTGAGCGCGTAGAAGCCGATCGCGATGCCCAAAGCCGGGGCGTTGGGGTAGTCCGCCCGGGGGGCCCCGGGTTCCGCCTCGGGAGCCGCGATGTGCGCCAGGATCTCGCGATAAAGACCCCACAGCGCCACGACGACGCCCGCGTGGATCGCCAGGTTGACCAGGCGTTGCTTCCACCAGCCGTCGCCGAAGAGCGCGGCGAGCCAGGGAAAGCTGCCGTAGGAAAGCTGGCGTACCTGCAGGGAAGCGAGGCTCGAATAGCGGGCGAAAAGGTCCTCGGCGAGAGGGCCGTCGTCGAACACGAGCGCGTTGCCCAGGCCGGGCAGGTAGATGGCGAGGACGCCCGCGACGAGGGCGGGCAGCCACACCCATTCACTGCGAATTCCCTTTCCCGCCATCGCTCAGTGCCCGCCTTCGTGTTCGTCCGGCATCCCGGTGCCGCGCGCGCAGCGACCCGGTCCGCTGTCAGGGTTGGCCGATAGCCAGCCCGGCGGCCCTGAAAAGGCCGGCTCTTCCGGCCGGTTTTTCGGGTAACCCTATGAAGATATTGTATCATTTTGGACACGCCCGGAGCCGTTCGCGGGCGTTTTTGTGACTTCGTTCATCGGTTCGGGGGCTCGGGGCGAGTAGAATGTCCATGGAACCATCGGGGATTCGCGACGGTCCTACGGAACGGATGCCCGCGGTACTTGCTGCTCTTGGAGACTTGATGACCTCAAAATACTTGCGCCTGCTGGCTTTGGCAGGCGCCTTCCTGGCCCTCGGGGTTCACCCGGCGCGCGCGCAGGTCACGCAAGTCACCGACGGGAACACCTCGTCGACGCAATGCACCTCGTTCACGATCTCCTCGGGCGGCACCGTGACCTTGTCGCCGGTGGGCTGTCTCGGCCTTGCGCAGCAGCCGACGGTCCCGGGCGCGCCCACCATCGGCGTCGCCACGGCCGGCAATGCGCAGGCCAGCGTCGCCTTCACGGCGCCGGCCAGCAACGGCGGCTCCGCGATCCTCGACTACACGGCGACCTGCGGCACGGCCTCGGCCACGGGGGCCGGTTCTCCCGTGGTGGTGACGGGGCTTGCCAACGGAACGGCCTACACGTGCACCGTGATCGCCCGCAACGCCGTCGGCAGCAGCGCGCCTTCGGCCGCGTCCAACAGCGTCACGCCGGCCCTGCCCTCCGACACCCATCTCACGAACATCTCGACGCGCATGCAGGTGCTCACGGGCGAGAACGTCCTGATCGGCGGTCTCACGGTCGGCGGCACGACGCCCAAGCAGGTCGTCATCCGGGCCCGCGGCCCCTCGCTGGCCGCGGCCGGCATCACCAACGCGCTGGCCAACCCCACGATCCAGCTCTTCTCGGGCGCCAACGCGATCGCGTCGAACGACGACTGGGGCACCGCGACCAACGCCGCGGCGATCCAGGCCTCCGGCTTCGCGCCTTCGGATCCGGCGGAATCCGCGATCCTCACCACGCTCAACCCGGGCGCCTACACGGCCGTCGTGACGGGGGTGGGCACGAGCATCGGCGTCGGCATCGTCGAGATCTTCGAGGTCGACACCCCGGCCTCGCCGCTGTCGAACCTTTCGTCGCGGGGCCAGGTCGGCACCGGAAACGACGTGACGATCGGTGGCTTCGTGATCCAGGGCACCAGCCCGCAGACCGTGGTCATCCGCGCGCGCGGGCCCTCCCTCGCCGCGGCAGGGGTCTCCAGCCCGCTCGCGAATCCGACGCTGCAGCTGTTCTCCGGAACCGTCCTGATGGAGACCAACGACGATTGGGGCAGCGCGGCCAATGCCGCCGCCATCCAGTCCAGCGGCTATGCGCCCTCGAACGCGCAGGAGTCCGTGATCCTCGTGACGCTCAACCCCGGCGCCTACACGGCGATCGTCTCGGGCGTCGGCGGCGCGACGGGTGTCGCCATCATCGAGATCTTCGCGTTGCCCTAGTCGCTAGCCCGCGCGGCCCCGGTTCGTTCCGGGGCTTCGCCGCCAGCGTCTTCGGAGGCTGGCGAGCACCTCGGCGAAGTACCCCCGGCGATAGAAGCGCGGCGCGATCAGGCGGTCGAGATCGGCTGCCGTCGCGACCGCCTCCCGCGCGAATCGCGCCCGTTCCGCGCGGAACTCGGGCAGCCTCGCGAACGCGTCGCGATAGACCCGCCCCATCAACCCGATCCGGCCCATGAGCCCCTGGCGCACCACGGTCATCGCGTGGGCCGCCGCGAGGAGCAGGCCGTACTTGGCGAAGGTCCGCCCGGGCACGAGCTTCGCGTGCATCCAGACCAGGTTGCGCAGGCCGTGATAGGCGATGAACTCGCTGTCGGCGCCGCTGCTCGCCTGCCCTTCGTGAAGGGCCACCGTTTCCGCAGCCCATGCAGGCCGGAACCCGAGCATCACGGCACGCAAGGCGAGGTCGGTGTCCTCGCAATAGCAGAAGTAGCGCGGATCGAAGCAGTAGCCCGACACCGCGACGAGCCGCTCGACGAGCCCCCGCGACAGCAGGCAACACCCTCCCGTCGGCCCGAGATAGGGGTCGGCGGCGTCCAGCCGGTTCGCCGGCATGAGGCTCGCGTAGAGGCTGATGCCGAGCGTGTCGGGGCATCCCGGTTCGCCGAGCCGGTCCATCCGCCCGCCCGCCAGGCCCGTCGCGGCGGGATCGGGCCCCAGGGCCCGCGAAAGACTGGAAAGGAAATGCGTCTCGGCGACGGCATCGTTGTTGAGCAGGGCGACCTGCCGGCAGGCGGGGTCATCGAGGGCGGCGTGCACGAGGAAATTCGATCCGGCGGCGAATCCGAGATTCACGGGCGATCGATAGAGCCTGAGCGCCGATGCGGGCAGCGGCGCGATTTCGCTCGCGAGGGTTGCGAAGTCCTTCGCCTCGGACGCGTTGTCGAGGACGAGCACCCGATCGGGCGCCGGGTCGCAGCGGGCGACCGAGGCGAGGCAGCGGATCGTGCGGGCCGCCGTCCCGAAGTTGATCAGGACCAGGGTGATGCCCGAAGGGCTCGATGCGGGCGCCGAAGGCGCGTGCTCGATCTCGACGGACGGGGAAGCGATGCTCACGGGCCTAGTTTGCGCGAATTCGACGGGGTCCCGCAGGGTAAGATGATCCCCGTTCATGGGGCAACGGGCGCCTTCGCGCCGATGTGCCCCTCGAGACCCTGACCGCGCGATGGCGAGCCGAACGAACCCGACAGCAAGCGAGGCATCCGGCAGCCCGAGCCGCTCGCTGGGGTTGGTTCCGGTGGGGGGCGACCCGATCGAGGCGGCGAGGCCGGGTGGCGACCGGACCTGGATCGCCCGCTCCTTCACCCCGACGCTCGAGGCGCGAGCCGTGGATGGCCGGCCGCTGGCGCCGGGCTGGTACCTCGTGACCGCGTCCCTCGATCCCCGCAGCGGAGACGTGCGCCATTCGCGCGTTCTCGTGCCCGACGCCGCGGGGCACTTCATGCCGTGGCGGTCCGTCCGACTCGATCGGCGGCCGGCCTCCCATCGCGCGCTTTTCTACCTGCCCTGGCCGGTCGATGTCCTGCGGCTCCTGGGCAGCGACTGCCCGTGCGAGTTCGCGTGCGACGGCCTGCGCGTGCGCCGGCTCGCCTTTCGCCCCGCACTGCGCCACCGCCTCGCGACCCTGGCCGACGGCATCGGGCCGGTGGCCCGCGTGCTCGCGCTCGCGGCGGCAATGTCGAGGAAGGTGAAGCAGCGAATTCGCGCCCGCATGGTCCGCTGGCTCGACGCCGATCCGCCCGTGGACATCGCCCGCCGGAAGCGCCTCGTGCTCCAGGCCATCGACCGGGGGCGGCCGGGCATCGAGATCGGCCCCAGCCACGATCCGATCGCCCCGAAGCGGGGCGGCTTCGACGTCCACGTGATCGACCACATGAGCCGCCCGGAATTGCTGGAGAAGTATCGCGGGCATCCGATCGCGCTCGACGGCATCGAGGAAGTCGATTTCGTCTGGAAGGGCGAGCGCTATCTCGACCTGACGGGAAGGCCCGGGCATTACGGCTGGATCATCGCCTCCAACGTGATCGAGCACGCCCCGGATCTCATCGCCTTCCTCGCCGATTGCGAATCGATCCTGTCGGAATCGGGCGTGCTTTGCCTGGTCGTTCCCGACAAGCGCTTCACCTTCGACCGCTTCCGGCCGCTCACGGGCCTGGCGGGCGTCGTCGATGGCCACCTCGCGCGGCGCCACGCGCCCTCGCCCGGCGTCGTCGTGGAGCATCACCTCAACGCCGTCGGCCGCAATCACCGGCTGGGCTGGACCCGCGAGGCGCTGGGGGAATACGCCTTCATCCATTCGGCGACGCAGGCCGGGAGCCTGCTCGAGGAATCGCAGTCGCCGGGGGCCTACCTGGACGTGCACAACTGGTGCTTCGTGCCGCACTCGTTCCGGCTCCTGATGGCCGACCTGCACGCGCTGGGCTTCACGCGCCTGCGCGAGTGCGGCTTCCACGCGACGCAGGGATGCGAGTTCCATCTCGATCTGAGCCTCGCGGGGCGCGGCCCCGGGCTCTCGCGCCTGGAGATGCTTCGCCGGATCGACGACGAGCTCGCCTGGCGCGAGACGGATCGCGTTTCGATTGCCCTCCTGCGACGTCTGCTGCGATGATTCCGGGTTCCGCCAGCCCGAAGGAGACCGCCGTTGCTCCATAAGATCCTGCGCGCCCTGAAGCGCGGCCCCGCGGGGCCCGTCGCGAGCGCGCCCGGACGCGCCCCGATCCTCGACCAGTACGTGCGCTCGTTGCCGTCGGACCAGAACGCGCTCGACATCTTCCGCGGCGACTGGTGGTCCTCCCTGCCGCCCGAGCTGCCGGGCCTCGTGGCCGGCCAGACCCCGCTCTTCATCGACCCGCGGATCCACTTCGCCGTGCAGGCCCTCGGGGGCGTCGCGGACGCGCAGGTCCTCGAGCTCGGCCCCCTGGAGGGCGGCCACACCTACATGCTGGAAAAGGCCGGCGCGCGCGAGGTGCTCGCCGTCGAGGCGAACGTCCGCGCCTACCTCAAGTGCCTCATCGCCAAGGAACTGCTGGGCATGAAGGCCTGCCGCTTCGTCCTGGGCGATTTCGAGGAATACCTGCGCGCGGCGCCGAGGCGCTTCGACGCGGTGATCGCCTGCGGCGTGATCTACCACCTGCGCGACCCCGTCGAGCTCATCCAGAACCTCGGGAACGTGACCGACCGCGTCTACGTCTGGACGCAGTACTTCGTGGCCGAGCGGCTGGCCGCCATCGCGCACATGAAGCACCGCTTCCGGACGAACGAGGTCGCCGAAGTGGGCGGGTTCCGCCACACCCGCCACCGCTACGACTACGGGGATTTCCTCGACACCACCCGGTTCGCGGGCGGCAGCGACGAATTCAGCCATTGGCTCTCGCGGGAAGACCTGCTGGGGGCCTTCCGCCACGCCGGGTTCACGGACATCACCGTCGGCGAGGAAGACCTCGGGCACGCGAACGGCCCGTGCATCTCGTTCGTCGCGAAGAAACCGCCTCGCGCCTGAAGGCCTCCCGCCCGTCCGGCTAGCGGGCGGGTGCGGTGGGTCGATACAGTTCCTCGACGTACCCGGCCCGCAGCCAGTGCCGGTGCCGCGTCGCCCGACGAAAACCCCCGGCCTCGTCGACGAGCTCGCGCACCACGGACTGCTGCTGCGCGCCCGACTGGAGCGCGCGGGCTTCCTGGTTGATGCTCAGGAACCCGTGGCGGGTCATCTCCCGCGCGTGGCGCAGGTACTCGCGCGCATGGCGGGCGCTCATCTCGGGAATCGAATCCTGGTTGAAGAGGAAGTCGAACCCGCCGGGCTGGTCGGCGAACCGGAAGGTCGGCGCCAGCCGGATCGCCGTCGAGGGCGACACGTCCTCGCCATGGAGGCGGATCTCGTGGTCCGGCAGGGCGCGCTGCAGGTAGTAGGCCTGGAGCACCCCGATGATCGGCAGGTCGACGATGGTGAACCGGCCGCCCAGGAGCGCGCCGTAGTACGCGACGCCGCCCACGCCGCCGCCGATCTCGCACACCCGCGGCGAGGCCACGCCCGCGTCGATCGCCAGGTCCCGCAGGCGCAAGGCCGCGTAGAGGGAGCACAGGTCCCGCCCCGACAGGATGCCGCCCGGGGTGCGGATGCCGAAGTTGGCGCCGATCACGGGCGGGGGCTCCAGCGGGATGCCCACGTGGCGCGAGATGCGTTCGACGAGGCGGTCGGCGTCGGCATGGAGGTTCTCGCCGAACGGTCCCTCCTGGTCCGGCGCCTCGACGTCCATCAACCCGAGGAACTCCGCGAGCGAGGCGAGATAGTCCACGAATTGCGTGAGCACCCGAAGGCGGATCTCCGGGTCCGTTCGAAGCGCGTTCGTCGCGGCGGGGCCTTGCGAGACGCCGACGGTGATGCCCTTCGCGTGCGCCTCGCGCAGGTACGCGGCGAGCCCGCGGACATCCGACGCATGGATCAGCGCGAGCGCCTCGCCGTGGTAGGCGGCCTGCAGGTCGGACCACATGTCGCCGGGAGCCGCAGCCTCGCGGGGCCGCTCGGCCTCCGCCAGGCGATAGGCGCGGATGATGCGCGACACGAGGTCCTCTTCGCGGTCCGAGGCTTCCGCCTGCGTGAACCCGTGCGGCACGCGCGGAAAGCCGAACTCGAGGGAGTGCTGGTAGAGGCGCCGCGGATCCTGGTGGACGGGCGAGAGCACGCCCGCGGCCGTGTGCTGGATGCGCCAGCGCTTGCCGGCGACGCGTACCGAGAGTGGCGCAGCCTGGCCGGATGGCGCGCTCCGCCGGAACCGGAAGGCGTGCCGTCCGTTGCCCTTGCCCGCGTCGAGAAGATCCTGGCGGAAGCCGTCCGCCTTCAACGAGGCGAGCACCTCGTCACCGGCGAGGATTTCCACCGGGATCGGTTCGTCGCGGCGACTGCTGTCGTACACCCACCCCGCGATTTCCAGGTCGTTCAGGATGTCGACGTGCCCTTCGTAGGCCATGGGGGTTCCTCGTGGCGATCGGTGCCGTTACGGTTGCCGGGCGCCGGGTGGACAGGAAACGTCCGGACGGAAGACGAGCGTATCGGGGATGCCGGGCGCGCTCACGGCCACGCACAGGAAGGCCGCCGCCTGCCGCGCGTCCTGTTCGGAGGGGTAGTCGATCACGATCCGGAAGCCGGCGTGGACGAGCTCGTCGTTGCCGCTTTGGCGGGCGACATCCTCGCGCACCACGATCGCGTCGAACCGCGGGGCGACTTCGACCGGTGCGGGCGCCAGCGTGAACGTACGCGAAAGTACCGCGGATGCGTCCGTCCATCCCGAGACGGTGACCCGCCGGCCGTTCGGGGTCACGCTGTCGATGTGCCCGGAGGTGCGGCTCGTGGACGGGAGGTTCGCGGCACCCCGGACCGCCGGGAGCGCCAGCAGGCGCATGCGGGGGCGATAGATGCCGGCCTTCTCCGCTTCGACGAGCCTGTCGATCGCCTGGGGGTGGTACGGAAACTGGATGCCCAGGTACTGCGTGGGATGCGTTTCACCCGGTGATGCGACGCCGACCAGTTGCCGGCCCCGATACGCCCTCTCGGCGATCTCGACCCGGTTCACGAAGGTGATCGCGAGCGAGATCGCGCCGCACGCGAGGCATGCGGCGAGCACGGTCGTCGCGCGCCAGGGTCGCGTCGCCCAGTAGATGCCGAGAAACCCGATGACCACGAGGCACGTCGAGTAGATGGCGTACCGGGAAGCGTGGAATACGCCGAATCCCGTGCGGGCCGCGGTGGCGGCGGCGGCCGAGACCAGGATGAACAGGGCCCAGCAGGTGACGACGGGATGGGCCTGCCAGAAGCCGCGCTGCCAGAGCGCCGCGCCGGCGACGAGCAGGGCCGCCCCCACCAGCAGGGCCGTCGGCACCGTCGGCGCGATCCCGCCGATGATGACGAGGAAGAGCTGGACGGCCACCCCCGGCGAGGTGAGCGCCGCCAGCACCGAAGGATGGTTGGATGGCGGGACGTAGGTCGCGAAGAAGACGGCCCACAGCGCGGCGGCCGCGCCGAACAGGATGGCGGCCCGCGAGCGACGCCCGCCGAGAAGGCAGGCCAGCGCGGCCAGCGGAAGGGCGAACACCCCGTTGGACTGCGAGCCCGCGGCAAGCACGCCGCAGGCGATGCTCGCCGCGAGCGTCCACCCCGTGGACCGGCCCGCGAAGAAGATCGCGGCGAACGAGAAGAAGACCACGCCGATGTTCGGCAGCGCGGCGCTCGCCATCAGGATGGCCTCGGAATAGCTCCATTGAAGCAGCAGGAACGAGGCCGCCCCGAGCACGGCGGCGCTCGCGTCGTCGCGGAATTCCGCCCAGAAGAGCGCGAACAGCCCGATGACGGTCAAGTTGCCGACGGCCATCAGCAGCCGGAAATCCGTGTGGCCGAGCAGGGAGTCCGCGCCCAGGGCCACGAGGCGCATCACGACGATGCGATGCTCGTTGTGGAGCGCGAAGAGTTCGCCGAGCCACGCCCCTGCGGTATCGGCCGCGCGCAGCCGCACGATCGAGCCCAGGATCGTCTCGTAGTCGTCGAGGATCGGGGCGTCGAACCAGAACTTCGCGAGCAGGTGGAAATAGAAGGCGACCGGCGCGACGATCCACGCGAGCACCATCGGCGTGTCGCGGCCGGGGCGGTCGATCCATTGCGTGAGGCGGGAGCGGGACCCGTGCGGCGTCCCGGGCGAGGGGAGCCCGGCGTCGGTGGCGCGATGGGGCGGGGGCATGGCGAATTGTCCTATGAAACGCGGCCCCGGCGGTAGGCGCCGGCCAACCCGTCGCGCGAAGGCGCGATGTTACGATAGCCGCATCCATTCTCCCGGGGCCGCGATGCCCCGACGCCACGATGTCCACACGCGTTCCGACGGACGAGGCGATCATCCTGGCCGGCGGACTCGGAACCCGCCTGCAGGGCGTGATCGGCGAGCGGCCGAAGCCGATGGCGCCGATCGCGGGCCGTCCGTTCCTCGAGTGGCAGCTCGACGCGCTCGGGCGAAGGGGCATCCGCCACGTCGTGCTGTCCGTGGGCTTCCGCCGCGAAGTCATCGAGGCGCACTTCGGGTCGCGCTACGGGGACATCGCCATCGACTACGCGCGCGAGACCGAGCCGCTCGGCACGGGCGGCGCCATCGCCGCGGCGATGCGGCTCGTGCGGGGCGAGGCCGCCTTCGTGCTGAACGGCGACACGTTCATCCGCGCGCCGCTCCGGGCGCTCGATGACGTCGAGGGGTGCCGCCTGTGCATGCTCGTCGCGCGCGTGGACGAGGCGTCGCGCTTCGGCACGGTCGCCGTCGAGGCCGGAAGGGTCCGGGCTTTCCTCGAGAAGGGGCGCAGCGGCCCGGGGCTCGTGAACGGCGGCGTCTACCGCATCGACAGGACGCTGCTGGCCGAGGCCGGGCTCCCGGAGAAGTTTTCCTTCGAGCGCGATTTCGTCGAGCGCGCCATCGGCCGCCTGCCGGTCGGCGCCGTCGTGACCGACGAGCCGTTCGTGGACATCGGGGTGCCGGAATCGCTCGCGATGGCCGACGCCGAGATCCCGAGGCTGGCCGGGGCCGATCGCGTGCCCGGCGGCGAAGCCCTCAGTCCCGCCCCGGCCGCGCCTCGTCCAGGTTGATGAGCTCCCTTTCCACGACCAGGGGGCGCTTCCTCACCTGGAAGTGGATGGCGCTCACGTACTCGCCGATGATGCCCAGGAACATGAGCTGCACGCCGCCGAAGAAGAACAGCGCGACGATGAGGGTCGGGATGCCCGGCACCGTGAGCCCGCCGTGCGCGATCAGGTTCGCGGCGATCGTGAAGAGCGCGTAGAGGAAGCTCAGGAGCGCGATGCCGAAGCCCGCGAACATCGCGATGCGCATCGGCAGGTTCGTGAACGAGATGAGCCCGTTGAGCCCCTGGTCGACCAGGTGGTAGAGCCGGTTCTTGGAGAGCCCGCGCTTCCTCGCGCGCCACACGTACGGCACGCCCTTCGTGCGGAAGCCGCAGTTGGCGATCATCCCGCGGATGTAGGGGTAGTAGTCGTCGTGCTCGAGAAGCGCCGCGAGCACCTTGCGGTCGATGAGCTGGAACTCGCCCACGTCCAGCGGGATGTCGATGCCGGCGAAGCGGCTCACCATCCGGTAGTAGGTCTTGCGCACGCCGCGCATCACCAGGCCCTCCTCGCGCTGGTTCCTCACGCCGAAGACGACCTCCGCGCCGGCCTCCCACTCGCGCACGAAATCGGCGACGACCTCGGGGGGGTCCTGGAGGTCCGCGGCGAACATCACCACCACGGCGTCGCCGGTGGCATGGCGAAGGCCGTTGAACGTGGAGCGGAACGGGCCGTAGTTGCGCGCGTTCACGACCACCTTGACCGTCGGGTCGGCCGCGGCGAGGGCGCGCAGGACCTCCACGCTGCCGTCGGTGGAGGCGTTGTCGCAGAAGACGTGCTCGAGCGCGTAGCCGGGGAGCGACTTCGCGAAGACGGCCGCGAGCGAGGCGTGGCATTCCTCGACGTTCGCCTCCTCGTTGAAGCAGGGCGTGACGACCGTGATGGTCCTCCTCGCGATCTCACTCATGGGTTTCCTCCCGGAACACCGCCTTCTTCAGGACGAGGTAGGCCGTGGGCGTCACCACGGCGAGGCAGGCGAGTTGCGCGGCGATGGGGCCGAGCGCCGTGAACGCGCGCAGCCCCTCCAGCAACGCGAGATTGAAGGCGTAGATGCCGCCGTAGGCCACGAGGAAGCGCGGCAGGCGGCGCGCGGCGAGCTGGCGGAACGCGTAGCCGCCGTAGGTGAGGAAGTTGAAGAAGACGCCCGCCACCGTCGCGAGCAGGAGCGCGAGGAAGACCGGCAGGCCCGCGAGCACCAGGCCCGCGTACACGCCGAACCCGAAGGCCGTGTTGACGAGGCCGGCGACGCCGAAGCGCAGGATCTCCGCGATCCGCGCCCGGGGGCCGGGCCCGCCGGGGGCCTCGCTCGCGGCCACGGTCATCCGCCGCGGCGCGCGCGCGGCAGCGCGGCGTGCACGAGGGCGCGCAGGTCGCCCATCATCTCGCGCATGTAGGCGTGCCCGCCCACGCGGGAATAGCGCTCGTCCGGCAGCCCGTAGCGGCGGAAGGCGGCGCGCGGCCCGTCGATGCCGGCCACCACCTGCGCGACGGCGGCGCCCAGGCCGCTGCCCACGTTGTGCTCCTCCACCGTCACCACGAGCGCCGTCTCGGCGAGCGCCGCGACGATCGCCGCCTCGTCGAGCGGCTTCACGGTGTGCATGCTGAGCACGCGCGCGCCGATGCCCTCCTTGGCGAGCCGTTCGGCCGTCTCCAGGGCGTACACCAGCATGCCGCCGGTGCTGACCAGCGTGACGTCCGCGCCGTCGCGCACGCGCAGCGCGCGGCCGATGGCGAAGTCGATCGGGCCCGCGTGCACCTTCGGCTCGCCCGCCTTGCCCAGGCGCAGGTAGGCGGGGCCGGGCATGTCGCACAGGGCCTTCGTCGCCGCCGCGGCCTCGGCCGGATCGCCGGGCGCGATGACCGTCATGCCCGGCAGCGCGCGCATCACGCCGATGTCCTCGACGCCGTGGTGCGTGTAGCCCTGGCTCGCGTAGGTGAGCCCGCCGCCGACGGAGACGACGCGCACGGGGTAGCCGTGATAGCAGATGTCGTTGCGCACCTGTTCCAGGCATCGCATCGTCGGGAAGTTCGCGATCGAATAGGTGAAGACGGTCCTGCCCAGGTCCGCGAGGCCCGCGGCCATGCCCATCATGTTCTGCTCGGCCACGCCCACGTTGAGGTATTGCGCGGGCAGGGCGTCGTGGAACTTCTCGAGGACGGAGAAGCCCAGGTCGGCCGTGAGGAGCACGATGTCCGGCCGGTCCTTCGCGGCCTCGAGCAGGCCCTCGATGAAGGCGGTCCTCATTCGGTTCCCCGCACTTCGGCGATCGCGGCCTCGAGCTGCTCGGCGCTCGGCGAGCGGTAGTGCCAGAGGAGCTTGTCCTCCATGAAGCTCACGCCCTTGCCCTTCACGGTGTCCGCCAGGATCACGGTGGGGCGGCCCGCCACGGCCGGCACGGCGGCGAACGCCTGCGCGAGGGCCGCGTGGTCGTGGCCGTCGACGACCTCCACGTGCCAGTTGAAGGCGCGCCACTTGTCCGCGAAGGGCTCGAGGTCCAGCACCTCCTTCACGGTGCCGAAGCTCTGGATCTTGTTGTAGTCGACGACCGCCACGAGGTTGTCGAGCCGGTGGTGCGGCGCGAAGAGGGCGGCCTCCCAGATCGACCCCTCGTCGCATTCGCCGTCGGAGAGGATCACGAAGGCGCGGCCGGGGCGCCCGTCCCGCTTGAAGCCCAGGGCGACGCCGCAGCCGAGCGAGAGGCCGTGGCCCAGGGACCCGGTGGAGAAGTCGACGCCGGGCACGTGGTGCGAGACGTGGCCCGCGAGCGCCGTGCCGTCCTCGCAGAACGTGGCGAGGCGCTCGACGGGGAAGAAGCCGGATTCGGCGAGGCAGGCGTAGAAGGCGGCCGCGCCGTGGCCCTTGCTGAGCACCACGCGGTCGCGGTCCGGGTCGCGGGGGTTCGCGGCGTCGACCTTCGCGACGCCGCCGTAGAGCACGGCGAGGATGTCGGCCATCGACAGGCCCGTGCCGATGTGGGACGCGTTGGCCCGGTGCACCATGCGCAGCGCGTGCTCGCGGATGCGGCGCGCCTTCGCTTTCGTCTGTTCAATGTCCGGCATCGTGCTTCCTGTACCAGTCCACGGTGGCGCGCACGCCCTCGGCGAGATCCGTCCGCGGGCGCCAGCCCGTCGCGCCGGAAAGCCTGCCGATGTCGGCCTCCAGGTGCATCACCTGGTCCGGACGGTAGGGCACCTCGCCGAAGCCCACGGGCAGCGCCGGGTCGATCTCGTCCCGCACGCGCTCGATGATATCCCGGAGGCGGGGCGCGGTCCCCGACCCGAGGTTGAACACGCCCGCCGCGCCGGCCTCGTGCGTCACGGCCGCCACCGCGCGCGCCGCGTCGTCGACGTAGACGTAGTCCCAGCGCTGCTCGGCCGCCGTGACCGAGGGCCGTTCGCGGTGCAGGAGCTTGAGCGCGAGGTAGGGGATGAGCCATTCCGGGTTGTCGCGCGGCCCGTAGGACGAGAAGAGGCGAAGCCACGCGAAGCGCGCCCCCGCGTTCTCGCAAAGGCGCCCGGCCATGAGGCAGGCGGACAGCTTGGACGCGCCGTACATGGTGGTGGGGGCCGTGGGGGTCGTCTCATCGATGCGCGCCTGGCACGGCCCGTACTCCGCCTGCGAGCCCAGTCCGACGAAGTGCCGCGCGCCGGCCGCGAGGCCCATCTCGGCGAGGCGCATCGACAGGTAGGCGTTGCGGTGCTGCGCGGCGTCGTTGCGGTTGCGGCCCGCGACGCCCGTCCAGGCGAGATGCACGAGGTGCGTGGGCGCGAAAGCCCGCAGCGCGCGCTCCAGCACCGCTTCGTCCTCGAAACCGGCCTCGACCACCGTCGTGCGCCCGAGCAGGCCCGCGATGCGCCAGGCGGACGCCGGTTCGCGAAGCAGGACGGCGGTCTCGACGCCGGGCAGCGCGACGAACTCGCGCAGCACGCTGGCGCCGACGAAGCCGCTCGCGCCGGTGAGGAAGATCCTCATGGCTTCAGGCCTCTTCCGCGAGCCGCCCGAGGGCGAGCTGGATGCGCCCCGAGGCCGGCGGGCGGCCGGGCCGGTCCGCGGTGCCGAAGCGCAGCCGGTGGACCGTCTTCGCGAGGGCGATGCGCAGGAAATAAAGCCAGAAGCGGCGGCGCGCGTCGGCGTCGGCTTCGAGGGCGATGCCGTGGCCGGCGAAGAGGGCGTGGTGCCGGCGCGCGGGGTGGAAGGTCGCGAGCGAGGCGAGATCGAAGAGCGCGTCGCCCAGCAGCGCGTCTTCCCAGTCGATGACGGCGCGGATGCCCTCGGCGTCCACGATGACGTTGTGGCTGCCCGGGTCGCCGTGCAGCAGGGCGGGGCGCTGGGCGCGAAGCGCTTCGCGCATCGCGTCGAAATGCGCGCGCGAATCGCGTGCCTCGCCTGCGTTCATGGCGCCGGCCGCGACGCAGCGCACGAGGTGGTCCTCCAGCCGAAGGAAGACGTAGTCGTCCCAGCGGGCGTGCAGCCCCTCGAGGCGCCGGGGCTCGCTCGCGAGGCCCGCGTGGGACAGCGGGCCGTAGCCGCGGCCCGAGATGCCGTGAAGCGTCGCGAGGAACCGGCCCACCGGACCCAGCGCGGCCCGCATGGCGATCTCGTCGTCGTCCTTGGTGGAAAGGCTCGCCCCCGGCGCGCGCTCCAGCAGGTGGGCGCCCCGCGCTTCCGGCCCCTCGCCCACGCGCCGCCAGTCGCAGTGGCACACGGGCAGCCCGGCGTGGCGAAGCGCTTCCGTGAGCCGGCACTCCAGCTCCATGAGCTGCGCGCCCTCGTCGCCGCGCAGCGTCGCCACGCGCAGCAGCCGCGCGCCGCCTTCCGGGGACAGCACGTCGTAGAGCCGGTGGAACGTGCCCTGGGACGCGATGCGATGCCAGGTGGCGTCCTCGCCCAGCCCGAAGGCCTTCAGCGCGGCGCGCAGGACGGCGGGGGAAAGGCCGAGATCCGCGTCGGAGGCGGCCGGCAGCGCCGCCAGCACCGAATCGGGCAGTTCGAGATCCGCCTTCGCGAGGAACAGCGTGCGGCGGGCGTCGTCGATCCCGGCCACGATCGGCCGCGGCCGGTCAGAGGAACTTGTCGTAGCCGAGCAGCGGGAGCATCACGGACGTCTCCGTGCGGATCTCCTTCTTCTGCGCGGCGTTGAGCTCGTTCGCCGTGGCGAGGTTCGCCCCGGGCGTCGGGATGCGGATCGTGCCCCAGGGGTAGACTTGCTCGAGCTTCACGGCGTTGAAGCTGGGCGCGAGGCATTCCTTCGCCATCGGCAGGCCCAGGCGCTTCAGCAGCGCGGTCATGGTCTTCTTCGGGTCCGCGACGAGGTCCTCGAAGCGCACGAGGTGGAAGTTCTTCGGGTACTTGGCCTGGTACGTGAGCGCCATGTGCTGGCAGAGGTTCCACGTCCACGAATAGCGCTTGATGCCCAGCGGGAAGGGGCGCTTGCTCGTGTCCGAGTAGCCGGACCACGGGTTGCGCGCGACGTGGATCACGTGGCCGTCGGGGAAGTCCGAGAGGATCTTGTCCGTGTCGAAGAGCTGCACCGGGTTGTAGCCGACGTAGTACTTCTCCTGGCCGGTGCGGCGCACGTTCGTCCACGACTCGAACGTCGATTCGAAATAGGCGTTCACGAACGTGGCGCGGTTCAGGGGCTTGCCCTTGCACGCCTTCACGAAGGCGGCGATGCGCGCCTTCTCGTTCATCTTGAGCCCGCAATCCTTGAACTTGCTGCGGCCGGGCACGCGAAGCAGGGTCTTCAATTCCTCGTCCCAGAACATCTCGTAGGCCTGGGCGGGCGAGACGTCCGCGGGGAATTCCGGCCAGCGGTAGCGGATGGGGACGTAGGAGGTGAGGAAATCGTTGCCCGCGCCCGTGCCGACCTGCGATTCGAAGGGGTAGACGAACAGGTTGGGGTGGCCGTCCAGCATGCGGTGGGTGGTGTTGCCACCGTTCTCGTACATCGCGGACAGCATGATGATCTTCATCGAATTTCCCTTGTTTCGGCCTTCAGCCGGGATGTGTCTGGACAAGCGTGGAATGATATCGGACTTGGGCCTCGATTTCCTCCCTGAGGCCGCCCTTTCCCGCGAGGCGCCGGGCGTACCACGCGGCCGTGAGCCGCAGCGAATCGTCGAGCGAGAGCCGCGGCCGCCAGCCGAGACGCGCCATCGCCTTCGTCGAGTCGAGCATGAGCTTGCCGGCTTCGTGCGGGTGGTCCGCGCCGTCCTGCCGCCAGCGAAGGCCCCCGGGCCAGAGGGCCGAAAGCTTCTCCACCACGTCGCGCACCGGGCGGTCCCCACCCGCGGCCGGGCCGAAGTTCCACGCCTCCGAGAAGGCGGCCGGCTCGCGCAGCAGCGCCTCGGCGAGCAGGAGGTACCCGTGCAGCGGCTCCATCACGTGCTGCCACGGGCGCGTGCTGCCGGGGTTGCGGATGGGCGTCTCGCCGCCCGCCATCGCGGCGCGCATGAGGTCCGGGACGAGGCGGTCGGCCGCCCAGTCGCCGCCGCCGATCACGTTGCCCGCGCGCGCGGTGGCGAGGCCCACGAGCGGCGCGCCGTGCGCGAAGAACGAGCGGCGGAAACTGTCGGTGACGAGTTCCGCGCAAGCCTTGCTGTTGCTGTACGGGTCGTGGCCGCCGAGCGCGTCGGACTCGACGTAGCCGCGCTCCCACTCGCGGTTCTCGTAGCACTTGTCCGTGGTCACCACGACGATGGCGCGCAGCGAAGGCGCGTGGCGGCAGGCCTCGAGCACGCTCGCGGTGCCGACGACGTTGGTGGCATAGGTGTCGACGGGCTCGCGATAGCCTTCCTTCACGAGGGGCTGGGCGGCCAGGTGGAACAGCACCTGCGGATCGAAAGCCTCGATCGCCGCGCGCGTGGCCGCCGCATCCCGGATGTCGCCGCGGGTGTCGACGAGGCCCTCGGCGATGCCCGCGTCCTCGAAGAGGCTCGGTGTGGTGGGCGGATCGAGCGCGTAGCCCGCGACGCGCGCGCCCATCGACTGCAGCCACGCGCACAGCCACCCGCCCTTGAATCCCGTGTGCCCGGTGACGAAGACCCGGCGGCCGCGCCAGGGCGACGCGTCCGCCATCACCACACCTTCCAGGGCGCCCTGCCGGAGGCCCACAGGTCCTCGAGCACGTTCTTCTCGCGCAGCGTGTCCATGGGCTGCCAGAAACCGTCGTGGGGGTACGCGCCCAGCTGGCCGTCCTTCGCGAGGTTCTCGAGCGGGGCGTGCTCCCAGATGTCCGCGTCGCCCTTCAGGTACCGGAAGACGTCGGGCTGGAGCACGAAGAAGCCGCCGTTGATCCAGCCGCCGTCGCCCGCGGGCTTCTCCACGAAGCCCGTCACGCGATCGCCGTCGAGGTCCAGGGCGCCGAACCGCCCGGGCGGCCGCACGGCGGTCACGGTGGCGGTGCGCCCGCCGGCCCGGTGGAAGGCGACCAACTTGCCGATGTCCACGCTCGAGACGCCGTCGCCGTAGGTGAAGCAGAAGGGTTCGTCACCGACGTAGCGCTCGACGCGTTTCAGGCGCCCGCCCGTCTGCGATTGCTCGCCGGTGTCCACGAGCGTCACCTTCCAGGGCTCCGAGGCCTTCTGGTGCACTTCCATCCGGTTGTCGGCGAGGTCGAAGGTGACGTCCGCCATGTGCAGGAAGTAGTTGGCGAAGTATTCCTTGATGACGTAGCCCTTGTAGCCCAGGCAGATCACGAAGTCGTTCAGGCCGTGGGCCGAGTAGATCTTCATGATGTGCCACAGGATGGGCCGGCCGCCGATCTCGATCATCGGCTTGGGGCGCACCACGGACTCTTCGCTGATGCGGGAGCCCAGGCCCCCGGCGAGGATGACGACTTTCAATCGGGTTCACCTGGTCGTGAGTCGCGAAAGGGAGATCCTTCCGCGGCCCGCGCCGGCGATTGCCAGCCGGCGGCGCGCGTGCCCAGTTTAGCCTTTCCGTTCCGGGGCGGCTCCCGCGGCCCGCCTTTGCCGCGGGTCAGGGCGCGAACACCTCGACGATGCCCACGCCCGGCCTGCCGAGCGCATCGGACACGATGGCCGTATAGGCGCCCGGGGGCAGCGTGACGATCATCGCCGCCTCGAACATGTTGGACGGCGCGAAGCCGAGCGCCTGGATGCGGGCGGCGTCCGGGGAATCCACCCAGTCCTCGTTGCTCGCGAGGAAATCCTGCCCGGCGAAGAGGAGAAGCGTCGGGTTCACGAGGAGCCCGGTGAGGCCGAATTCGGCGAGCGACGGGCCGCGGGCGCGGACGATCACCGTACGGGGCATGTCGCCCTGGATCACGAAGCCGGCGATCATGACGTCGGCGCCCGAGGACGCCCGGCCCCGCGTGGAGATGTTCGCGAGCGGGGATTCCGGGGTGTCCGTCTCGAACATCTCCACGATGCCGATCCCGGTGCCGCCGGCCACGCCCGTCACGATGACGGTGTAGGCGCCCGGGGCCAGCGTCACGAGAATGGCGGATTCCTTCGCGTCGGCGGGTTGCATGCCGATGGCCATGAGCGCCGCGGCATCCGGCCCCTGCCCCCAGTCGTCGTTGTAGCGAAGCGGCGTCGAGCCGGCGTAGAGCTGCAGCTGCGGGTCCGCGAGGGGATTGGCGATCCCGAAGCCCGCCAGCGAAGGGCCGCGCGCCCGCACGGCCACGGTCTTCGGCTGCGTTCCCGAGATGATGAAACCGGCGATCAGCACGTCGTCGCCCGCGAGCACCGGCATGCGCGTGGAGATGTTCGCGAAACGACCGACGCCCAGGAATTCGGCGGTGACGCTGCGGGCCGCGCTCATCGTCACGGTGCACGGGGCGGTACCCGTGCAGGCGCCGCTCCAGCCCGCGAAGACCGAGCCGCCGGTGGCCGTCGCGGTGAGGGTGATCGTGGCGTCCGTCGGGAAGCTGGCCGAGCAGGCCGGGCCGCAGTCGATGCCTGCGGGCGACGAGGTCACGGCCCCGCTGCCGCCGCCGGTGCGCGTGACGACGAGCGGGAAGCGCAGGGCGGTGAAGCTCGCGCCGACCTGGGCGGCCGCCGCCATCGGGACGACGCACGGACCCGTGCCGCTGCAGGCGCCGCTCCAGCCGGAGAAGGCCGAGTCGTCGGCGGCCGTCGCCGTCAGGCTCACCGGGGTGCCCGCCACGAAATCGGCCGAGCACGTCGTGCCGCAGTCGATGCCCGCGGGCGACGAGGCCACGGTTCCGGTTCCGGTGCCCGTTCGCGTGACGGCGAGCGGGTAGCGCAGGACGGCGAAGTCCGCGCTGACCTGGGCTGCCGCCGCCATCGTGACGATGCACGGACCCGCGCCGCTGCACGCGCCGCTCCAGCCGGTGAAGATCGAGCCGGCGGCGGCCGTCGCCGCGAGGCTCACCGTGGCGCCCTGCGGGAAGTCCGCCGTGCAGGTCGCGCCGCAATCGATGCCGGCGGGCGACGAGGTCACGGTTCCGCCCCCGAGGCCGGCGCGGACGACGACGAGGGGTGGCGGACCGTGGTGAAGCTGGCGCTGACCTGGGTGGCGGCGTTCATCGTGACGACGCACGGGCCGGTGCCGGTGCAGGCGCCTGACCAGCCGGCGAAGAGGGATCCTGCGGCCGCGATCGCCTGGAGATTCACCGTGGCGCCCTGCGGGAAGTCCGCCGCGCAGGTCGCGCCGCAATCGATGCCGGCCGGGATCGAGGTGACGGTGCCGAGGCCTTCTCCGGCGATCGAGACCGCGAGGGCGACGGGAATGGGCTCGAACGTCGCCGTCACCTGGCGATTCGTTGCGAGCGTGACGAGGCACGATCCCGTGCCCGCGCATGCCCCGGACCATCCGGCGAAGAAGAAGCCCGCTTGCGCGGTGGCCTCGAGGGCGACCGCCTGGTCCGCCGGATAGAAGGCGGCGCATGCGCCCGGGCAATCGATGTCGGCCGGGACCGACACGACGCGGCCGCCCGTGGCGCCGGCGATGCTCACGGTGAGCTCCGGCTGGATGAACACGCGGTCGAGGAAGGACATCAGCACCGGTTTGCCCGGTTCGCTGAGCGCGTGCTGGTCGTTGTCGGGGTCGACGTAGATCTCGACGATGCGGCCGTCGCCGGTGGGCAGGCCCAGCCACTCGTAGAAGCCGTCTCCGGGTGCGACCCGGAAGCAGCAGGGGTCCAGGCCGCCGTAGAGGTGCAGGCTGCCGAGCCGGCCGGCGTGGCGTTGCAGTTCCTCGTGCCCGACCCGGCTGTAGGTGCGCGGGCTCCATTGCTCCCAGTCCGAGATCTCCAACGGGCCGGCCGGCGCCGCGAGGCGCATGGACAGCGGCGTGCCGCCGGCGATCGAGATCACGAAGTCTACGGCGGGATGCGCGAGCCCGATCGAGTAGGCCGTCATGCCGCCGCCGGAGCGGCCGATAAGGCCGACGGGCCCCGTCGCGCCTTGTCGCAGGATCGCGATGAAGCTCGCGATCGGGGTGAGGATCTCGCTCCAGAGGGGGCTCACGGCGTCGCGTTCGAAATCGGCGTATTCCTCGTGGGTGAGCGCCGGCGGGGGCGGGTCCTCCGGGGAGGGGGTGTTGCGGCCGAAGAGCGGCATCTCGGCCACGTAGACCTCGAATCCGAGATCGGCCAGCCAGCGCACGAAGTCGATCCCGTCGGTCAGTTCCACGTGCGAATGACCTTCGTGATAGAGGATGCGCCGGCCGTAATAGGGCCCCGCGGGATTCGGGCCGCAATGGCGCATCAGGAGCACGGGGCCGCTGTAGGTCGTCGGGGTGTACCCCACGACGGCAAGCTCCACGCCGGCGACGCAGGCGTTGTCCTGGGGCACGAAGGCGCCTGTTGCCGTGACGGTCGCCGGGGCGATCCCCAGCGTCTCGAGGTACTCCGCGCGGACTTCATCCCGGCTTCTGGGCACGGGAGGATGGAAATGGTCGCTTACGTAGCGGGCGAGCAGCACGCGCTCCCCGTTCGCGGTCGCATAGAGACCGTGTGCCAGGCTGCCGTCCGGAAGCGTGGCGGGTACCGGCGAGAGATCCGTGACCGAGAGGCTTCGCGCCGCGAGCCAGGCCTGGAGGTCGATGTCGGAGCACACCAGCGAAAGTTCGGGCGAGCGGGGGTTGTAGTTCTCGTAGAGGCACCGGGCCCCGGGCACGCTGCGGTCGGCAGCGCGCGCCGGGGGCGGGAATGCCGCGAAGGCGGCGAACGCGAGGCAGGCGAGTAGCCACCTCCCGGCGCCCGGAAACGCGCGTGGGGCGGCGGCCGGGCCGTCAGGGCCGGGCCGCGGGTGCATTCTGGGCTGCCGGATGCTGTGCCATGGCGCTCATCAGGATGGAACGATGCATCGCCTGCCTTCTTCGCAATTTTGCTCCATCCGGATAACGGAGGTTTCGGAGATTCGTTGACCGCGGGGTGATAGAATTTGAGGTTGTGCGCACGCCCGCGATGACATCCCGCCCGCCTTCGTCCGACCCCTGTCCGGATCCGGCGTTCCCTCGCGCGGATTTTTCCCCGTGGTGATCCGCGCCCGCGCGCCCCTGCGCCTGGGCCTCGCCGGCGGGGGCACCGACATCGCGTCCTATGCCGACGTGCACGGCGGGCTCGTCCTCAACGCCACGATCGGTCGATACGCATACGCGGTCATCCGCATACTCGATGAGCCTCGGATCGCCCTGGTCGCGAACGACCGGCAGGAGCGCGAGGACTGCGCGCTCGCGCCGGAACTGCCTCTCGGTGGGCGGCTTGACCTGCACCGGGCCGTCTACAACGAGATCGTGCGAGCCTACAACGGCGGGCGACCGATCGCGCTCGAACTCACCACCCACTGCGACGCGCCGGCCGGCTCCGGCCTGGGCTCGTCGTCCACCCTCGTGGTGGCGATGGTCAAGGCCTTCGTCGAGCTGCTCAACCTGCCGCTGGACGACTACGCCATCGCCGCGCTCGCCTACAAGGTGGAGCGGATCGACTGCGGCCTGCAGGGCGGGCACCAGGACCAGTACTCCGCCACCTTCGGCGGCTTCAACTTCATGGAGTTCGGGCGCGATCGCGTCGTGGTCAACTCGCTGCGGGTGAAGAACTGGATCCTCTGCGAGCTCGAGGCCTCGCTGGTGCTCTACTACACCGGCGTCTCGCGGGAATCGGCGCGGATCATCGCGGACCAGGACACCGGCATCCGCTCGGGCGCCGCCGCCTCGATCGAAGCCATGCACGGGCTCAAGCGCGAGGCGGTCACGATGAAGGAATGCCTGTCCTGCATCGCCGCGGGCGCGCGCGCGGGCAAGGTGTCTGGCGCCGGCGGCGGCGGGTTCATGATGTTCATCGTTCCGCCCGAGCGCCGCATGGACGTGGTCCGCGTGCTCGAGGGCTACGGCGGCGAGGTGGGCGGCTGCCACTTCACCAAGCACGGCACGCAGGCCTGGAGGCTCTGATGGAAGACAAGGTCCGGGCGCAGATCCGGGAAAGCGGCGCCGTCGTCGCCGCGATGCTCGCGGACGAGGGCCTCGCCCGCACGGTGAGCGCGGTGTCGGCAGCCTGTGTGGAGGCCCTTCGCGCGGGCCACAAGCTCCTCTTCATGGGCAACGGCGGCAGCGCCGCCGACTGCCAGCACCTGGCCGGCGAGATGGTGAGCCGCTTCGCCTTCGACCGGCCGGGCCTTCCGGCCTTCGCGCTCACGGTCGATTCCTCGGTGATGACGGCCATCGGCAACGACTACGGCTACGAACTGCTCTTCGCGCGGCAGGTGCAGGCGGTGGCGAAGGCGGGCGACGTGCTCTTCGGCATCAGCACCTCCGGGCGCTCGCCCAACATCCTGAAGGGCCTCGAGATGGCGCGGTCCCTGGGCGTGGTCACGGTGGGCATGACGGGCAACCAGAAGGCCCGCATCACCGGGCTCGTCGACCATTGCATCGAGATTCCCTCTGCCAGCACGCCGAAGATCCAGGAAGGCCACATCATCGTCGGGCACGTCGTCTGCGGCCTGGTCGAGGAAGCCCTCTTCACGCGTCCTGCGTAGCGCACCGAGCCCGTCCCCATGCTCTCGATCACCGTCCCGATCTACAACGAGGAAGCCAACATCCCGATCCTGTGCGAGCGGCTCGTCCGCGAACTCGAGGCGATCGGCCGGCCCTTCGAGATCATCCTGGTGAACGACGGCAGCCGCGACGCCAGCGAGCGCGTGCTCGCCGAGGCGAGCCGCGCGCGACCCGCGCATCAAGGTGGTCAACTTCCGGCGCAACTTCGGCCAGACGGCCGCGATGATGGCCGGCATCGACTTCGCGAGCGGCGACATCATCATCCCGATGGACGGCGACCTGCAGAACGACCCGGCGGACATCGCGAAGCTGCTCGCGAAGCTCGACGAGGGCTTCGACGTGGTCTCGGGATGGCGCAAGGACCGCAAGGACCACGCGATCAGGCGCAACCTGCCCAGCCGCATCGCCAACGGGCTCATCTCGCGCATCTCGGGCGTGCACCTGCACGACTACGGCTGCTCGCTCAAGGCCTACCGGCGCGAGGTGCTCAAGGGCGTGAAGCTCTACGGCGAGATGCACCGGTTCATCCCGATCTACGCGTCGTGGGAAGGCGGCAAGGTGACAGAGGTGCCCGTCACGCACCACCCGCGCATCCACGGCGAATCCAAGTACGGCATCGAGCGCGTGTTCAAGGTCGTGCTCGACCTCATCGTGGTGAAGTTCCTGGCGCGCTATGCGAACAAGCCCATCTACCTGTTCGGCGGGTTCGGTTTCGCGATGATGGGGCTCGCCGTTCTCGCGGGCCTGTACGCGATCTACCTGAAGCTCTTCGAGGGCGTCTCCTTCATCCTCACGCCGCTGCCCCTGCTCTTCGCGATGCTCTTCATGACCGGCGGCATGAGCGTGCTGATGGGCCTGCTCGCCGAGATCATCATGCGCACGTACTACGAGTCGCAGGGCAAGGACGTCTACCTCGTCAGGAGCACGGCCAACTTCAAGACGGACGGCGCCTGAGATGTGCGGCATCGCCGGATACGTCGGCGAGGGCCGGGAGGGCGACCTGCGGGCGATGGGCGATCGCATCGCCCACCGCGGGCCCGATGGGGAGGGCATCTGCGGGTTCCGCGGTGCCGGCGTCCACCTGCTCCACCGCCGCCTGGCGATCATCGACCTCGCCACGGGCGACCAGCCGATGTGGAACGAGGACCGCACCGTGTGCGTGGTCTTCAACGGCGAGATCTACAACCACGTGGTCCTTCGCGCCGAGTTGGTGGCGAAAGGCCATCACTTCGCCTCGCACCATTCGGACACCGAGGTCCTCGTCCACGGCTACGAGGAGTGGGGCACGGAGCTGCCCGGTCGCCTGAACGGGATGTTCGCCTTCGCGATCTGGGACGCGCCGCGGCGGCGCCTCTTCCTCGCACGCGACCGGTTCGGCAAGAAGCCGCTCTACTACACCTGCCGCCCCGGGCTGTTCGCGTTCGCGTCGGAACTGACGGCGCTCGCCGGGCATTCCGGCGTACGCGCGGAAGTGGACCGCGATTCCCTGCGCAAGCTGTTCGCCTACGGGTTCATCCCGGCGCCGCGTTCCTTCTACCGCGACGTGCGCAAGCTGCCCGGCGGGCACTGGATGGCGTTCGAGCTCGATCGGCCCGGCGAGGTCACGGTCCGGCGCTACTGGCAGTTCGAGATCGAGACGGATCACGCGCTCGCGAGCCGCCCGGAAGAAAGCCTGGCGGAGGAACTCCGGCACCTGCTCGAGCGGGCCGTGGAGCGCCGCCTGATGAGCGACGTGCCGCTCGGCATCTTCCTGAGCGGGGGCATCGATTCGAGCGCGGTGCTCGCCTACGCGGCGAAGCGCATGCCCGCCGAAGCGTCCAGACCTTCTCGATCGGGTTCCACGAGCCGAGCTTCGACGAATCGGCCCACGCCCGCGCGGTGGCGAGCCACTTCGGCACGCAGCACCACGAGGAGATGCTCGGCATCGACCGGGCGCGGGACATGACGCCCGAGGTGCTGGGCCGCCTCGACGAGCCGTTCGGCGATCCGTCGATCGTCCCGACCTACCTGCTGTGCGAGTTCGCGCGCCGCCGCATCACGGTGGCCCTGGGCGGCGACGGGGCGACGAGCTCTTCGCCGGCTACGATCCCTTCAAGGCCTCGGCCGCCGCCCGCTGGTCCGGCGCCTCACGCCGGGCTGGCTCCGGGGGCATCCGTTCCCTCGCCGAGATGCTCCCCGTGTCGGAAAGGAACATGGGGCTCGACTTCAAGATCAAGCGCGGCCTTCGAGGCGCCGCGCAGCCTCCGAACCTGTGGAATCCGGTTTGGCTGGGGCCGCTCGAGCCCCGGGAGCTCGCCGAGCTGTTCCTCGAGCCCGTGGCGCCCGAGGCCGTCTACGAGGAGGCGATCGCCGCGTGGGACGGGTCGAAGGCCGGCAACGACGTCGATCGCACGCTCGAGTTCTACACCCGCTTCTATCTCCAGGACGACATCCTCGTGAAGGGGGACCGCGCCTCGATGATGGTGTCCCTCGAGGTGCGCTCGCCCTTCCTCGACAACGACCTGGTCGACTTCGCCCGCCGCCTGCCGCACGCGCTCAAGTACCGGAACGGCAGGACCAAGCACCTGCTAAAGTTCGCGCTGCGCGGCGTCGTGCCCGACGAGGTGCTGGAACGCCGCAAGAAGGGTTTCGGCATCCCGCTCACCCGATGGCTGCGGACGTGGGACCCGGCCGCGTTCGAGCGGGGCGGGATCGTGGCGGGAAATGCCGGCTGGGCCGCCGCGCAGCTGCGTGAGCACCAGGCCGGTTCGCGCGACAACCGCCTCGCGCTCTGGTGCCTGCTGGCCCTGGGGCATCACCGCGGCGCCGCCGGGATCCCGGCCGCCGGTTCGATCGGATAACCCGCTCCATGGAAGTCGCCACCTACGAAGTCGAGAGCCGGGTAGAGCAGACCCACTGGTGGTTCGTGGGTCGCCGCAGGCTCTTTCGCGCCCACATCGAGGCCCTCGGGCTGTCGCCGGACGCGGCCGTCCTCGACGTCGGCACGAGCACGGGCACGAACTTGCGGCTGCTGAAGGACATGGGGTTCACCCGCTACCGGGGTCTCGACCCGAGCCCGGACGCGGTCCGCTGGTGCGCGGAGAAAGGCCTCGGCGCCGTGGACCTGGGAACGGTGGCCGCGATCCCGTTCCCGGACGCCACGTTCGACCTGGTGCTGGCCACGGACATCATCGAGCACGTGGACGACG
>JADJMI010000006.1 GCA_016709665.1 Betaproteobacteria bacterium
GTTCAGGAGTTTCAGAGCGCGGGCGATCTGCGCGACAGCGGCCTCGAGGACGGCCGCGGTCGCGATTGAGGCGGAGGTCTTCCGGCGAAGATCGGCACCGCGATGTCCGGCCCGACGCCCGTGGCCTTCGATCCGCCGGCCCGTCCGGGAGCACGAAGCCCACTTCGCTGTAGAGCGAGCTTGCCCGCCCCAGGCACCGGCGCAGCCAGCCCATGTAGGCGAGCAGGCGCACGCGCTGGCCGGCGACGGTGGCGCAGCTGCACACGTCCGCCGCCCCTTGGCAACCGAAACCGGCGCTCGCGCTGCCGCTGTCGTTGTCCACGCACGAGGATCGTCACCGGGCCCCGCGTAGAGGCCCCGTGCCCTCGAAGCACCTGGTCGATCTTGATGACCTCGACTTCAGGTCGAAGGCGAGCGTGATCGGCTTGCCGGTGCGCGTGAGCGCGCAGCCAGACTTGATCTCGCCCTTGAAGAACTGCTTCGCGACGTTTGCGCACCAGGCAGGCCCCGGAGCCGCCCAGGTTGCCGCGCAGGTCGATCACGATCGCGAGGCGTCCTTGTTGGCGCGGATCGCCTCACTGATCATGCCGCCTTCGAGGTTTACTACGTACGAAGACGCGATGGCGCAGAGCCGGACGTAGGCCGACCGTCGGGCGAGCGCCGGTGCGTGACGCGCGGCGGGTTCGACGGATTCACGCCACGCAGCTGAGCGTCATGATGAGCAATGCCGTCGCGGGTGAAGGAGACGGCGACCTTCAAATCGACCTCCCGGCCGGGACGCCGCGTGAAGGCATCACGTGCTGGCGTGGCTGGACGAGCTGTCGCGGGCTCAGCCCAGGAGCTTCGCGTAGGCGTCCTTCGCGGGGACGCCCTCGACGGTGGCGAGGGTCATGCCGGGAACGCCGGCCCTGCCGGGCATCCGATTCGCGCCGTTCACGTTCGTCACGACGAGCGCACGTAGCGGGGGCGGAAGGAAAAGCCCAGGCTCACGGATTGGGCGCGCTCGTGGAAGTCTGCGCGCGCTTCGGGCTTTCGACCCGCCCGTGCGCTGTCTTGCGCTCGCCCGCCATCCCGTTGAGGCGGTCCCAGAACGCGTCTCACTCGTCCGGCGTCGCACATCACCTGCAGGCGCCGCCCGCCCCGTGCGCCTGGTCCCCCCGACGCCGTTCATCTTTGGGTCGTAGCGCTCGTCGATCGTGCGCCAGACGTGAAGATCGAAAGGCGGCCGCGCGGGTGGCGGCATCGAGGCTGCCCGACGCGCCGCCGGGGGACGGCGGGGAGATCGTGTCGGTGCCGTCAGCCAGGCGGCACGGGTGATGATCCCGTTCAGATGCGATGGCGGCGCATCCGGCAGCCAGGACGGTGGCGAGGGCGAGAGGGAGTGCAGGAAGGGCGTTCGTAAGTGCTCGGTGGTTGCGCTTTCCGTCGCGACGGCGGAAGAAAGACGGGTAGAGTTCCCGGCCACCGTCGGCTGCAAATCCAGCCGAAGAATAACCGATAACGACATGCCCCCGGTTGCACTCCTGCTCGCCGTCTGCACAGCCGCCTGCGCGAGAACTGCCGCCGGCCACGCAGCGCCGGCAGTCCCGGTTTCCAGTCCACGACCCGGCGCCGCTACTCGAGCAGCCCTCGCGCTCGATGTCCTGCCGCCCGGGTGGAAGCCCTACCGCCTGGCGCGCTTCAGAAACAAAACGAAGTACCAGCTCGTGCCCCTGGACGGCACCACGTCGCCATGCGCGGAAGCCGACCCGCGAGCGCCTCAGGTTCCGTTCCGACCTCTGATGGACGTGAGAATTCCCCTGGCTCACCTGGCACTGGAAGAGATTGCCCGAGCTCATCGGCGGCGCCCAACAACTCGGTCCACCGGGTGGAGGTTCCCCGGCGCGCGGCCCGGTCGTCACCTTCGAGGGCAGGCGCGAAAGCTGCACCGGACGCGGAGCAGATCAGCTTCACGACCTACGCCAAGGCCATGACGGGCAGCTTGAACTGCCTATACTTACGATGCAGGCACATCTGGGAGAACCAGTTGCCGGAGGGAGCGCTGATCGAGCGCCGCTTCAGCTCACGCGTGAAGATGATCGTCGCGGGCGGCGGTCGCAGGACCTGGGGGCCGGTGGCACGAGGGCGGAGTGAACGATGCTCGGGGACTTCCGCCGCGCTAACGGGGAAGGCCCCGCGCGTGCGCGCGGTGGGAATCGCAGGCGACTTTCCGACAACACCGGCGGGCATGCCGTCGCCTACTTCGGCGACATCCGCTTCAGGAAAAATAATGAAGGTGTGCGTCCCCTTCATTTTTCCGGGCAGAGCATCGCCTTCAGCGCCGAGCCGGGAAGGTCGCGCTGCATCGGGTGGGCGCGCGACGAGTTCGGTATCCGGCTCGCGGAGGGTGAACGGTGTGTCCTTCAGCTCGCGCGAAACGGGGCCCACCTGCACGCCCCTGGCGCCTTTCGCCTCCACCTGAGCCCGGGTAGCGGAACGCCGCGTCCTCCGTCGAGAAGACCCCCAGCGAGATGGCGTTGTCAGGCGGATGGACAGCTCGGTCACGCCCTGGCGCTTCAGTTGCGCGGCGGCTAGGCCTCCGGCGCTCTGCTTCCGTTCCCTCGCGGGCGGAACGCCAGACCCAGTGCCGCGTGACTTCCTCAGGCGCAGCGTTCGGTGAGCCGATCGCAGCCTCAGGGGTGGCCAGCGTGTCGCGGACCTTGCCGATCTCCGTCCCCGCGATGCCGCTGAACTCCCACGCAGGCGGCGCCCGCAGGCGCCACGGCCTGCCGCCGGGCCTCGTCGTCTTCCGCTGCCCGCTCACGGGCGGGGTGACGGAAACGATCTTCACCTCGCCCGCGTTCTTCTCGCGGCGCGAGAGGTCGACGCGTCGGCGCTCGTGCGAAACCCTGAGTGCGCGCCGAAGGCGAGGTTCGCGACGAGGAAGGATGAAAGAGAGAATCGGCCCATGGTGTTACCGGCCAGCGCGGGCGATGGGCACGACGCCGTCGAGGACGAGATTGTCGTTCAAGGTGACCGGGCTGGATAGGTGCGGTTCGAGCGTCAGGGCGCCCCGCCGGACAGGACGATGCGCTCGGGCGCCCGCGAACTACGCCTGCGCCATCGCGGCGTGACTTCACCACCATGCCCGGTCGATAGCGCCCAGGGCGGCGGGACGGCCCCGGTGGTGATGGCGTCGGGTGTCGAGCGGCGAGGAACGGATCGAACTGGCCCTGAAAGTGGAAGCAGCGCCGCGGTGCCGCCGGTGGGACTCGCGCGCGCGGGGACCGGGCCGGGCACGATGAGGCCCCGAGGAAGAAGCCGTCGCCGCGCAGCGCCTCGTCGACCAGTGAGGCCGTGCCCACGTTCACGACGAGCTTATGGCCTTCGGCGGCGCGGTGCGCCGCGACGAAGCGGCCCAGCGGTCCGTGCCGAGCTGGCCGGGATCGCGGTAGCCGCTCTTCACGCCGAGCTGCTCGGCCTGCGAGGTCACGAGGGGACAGGTCGAGATCGTAGTTGGCGCAGGCCTCGTAGAGCGCGAGCTCCACGGTGAGCCCGGCGACGTTCGAGCCCTTCGCGCGGTGCCCTCAGGCAGGGGCGGCCAGTCGCGCCCGAGCTTGTGCGCCTCCGCCACGGGCGTGGCGCCGCGCCGCCACTGGCCGCCGACGTTGAGGCCGCCGGTGCGCGTGTTGCCGGCGTCAGCGCGAGGACGGGGAGGCGGCGGCCATGCTCCAGGCGGGCCTCAGGAGATCTCAGCGGCCGTGAGGCGCGTGGCCGATGCCGTCAAGACTGACGAGCGCGCCCGTCCTCCGCGGGGTCGATCACGTCGCCTTCGCGCGGCTCGGCGCCGGGCGCGAAGGCTGCCGTGACGCGGCGCCCGGCATACGCGTGCCTCTCGAAGGCCAGTCGGCGCGGAAGGCGCCAGATCCCCTCGCGCTCGAAGCGATCGGGTCGTCGACCGGGGTCGCGACCAGCTCGGCGAGGAGGGCGTTGCGCGGGGCGGCTCGGCGGCGAGCGATACGCAGTCGATGGCCGGCTGGTCGATCCGCGCGAGCGCCTCGCCGGGCGGAAGTTACGCCCACGCCGACGACCGCGGCCGTGGGGCCGAGCAGATCGCCGGAGGTCTCGACGAGGATGCCGGCGAGCTTCTTCCAGTGCGCCACCAGGTCGTTGGGCCACTTCACGCCCGCCCTTCACGCCGTGGCGTTCGGGGGCGCGCGAGACTGGCCACGGCGACGGCGGCGACAGCCGCCAGGTGCCCCGGGCCGCGCTCAGCGCCACAGGATCAGAAGGTGATGGGGCGCCGAGCGCCGATTGCCACAACGCGCCCGCGCCGGCCGCGGCCGGCGCTCTGCCCTCCGCCGCGATGCAGGTGCCCGAGGCGCGCCTTGCTGCGCGAGCGCCGAGAACCCGCGTGCTCGTCGAGTCGGCCTCGTCGGCGAGGGTGAGGCGCGCGCGGGGGGCGGCGCCCAGCCCCTGCACGATCCGCGCGGCGTCGAGGAACTCCACCGGCGAGGCGAGCTTGTAACCCTTGCCGGGCACGGAGAACACGTCGACGCCCAGCTCGTCCGCGCTCTTGAGGGCTTCCGAGACGGTGGCGCGGCTGCGGCCCAGGTGCTTCGCGAGGTCCTCCCCGGAATGGAAGCGGCCGTCGGCCAGCAGGCGCAACAGGGAAAGGTGGCCGGTCCCATCTAGGGCGCGGCGCGGTGCTCGGCGCGGCACTCCACGCCCGCCTCGCGCCGGTAGGGCGATGTCCGGGAGACGATGGCGTCGAGGAGCAGCTCCATACGGCGCGCAGGCTCTGCCCTTGCGGTAATCCGCCCACGGCGATGTAGTCGACGCGGCCCGCCTCAGCAGCTTCCCGCAGATGCCCTTCTCGCGCGCCTTCTTGTCGTCGCTAGACGGCGACGGAATACCCGCCGTTCTTCTTGGTGAGCGCCATCAAGGGCACGTCGGTCATCCCGTCGCCCACGTAGATGATGTTCTGGAACAGGATGGGCCGCTCGGCCTCAGGCATGTGCTCGTTGATCGATTCGGTGACCGCTTCCTTCCTTGCTTGATGCGGAAGAGGAACTGGGTCTTGAGCGTGTCGGTGACCAGGAGCTTCAGGAAGGTGGCGACGCCGTGGTGGTTGAAGTGGTATTCGAGGGCGTAGATGCGCTTGAAGTGCCGGCGGATGGACACCCCGTCGAGGATCTCCTTCTGGCCCGCCGAGATGACGTAGTGGTGCAGCTTCACCTTGCCGCCGCTTCGCTTCCTCACGTACGCGTTCACGCGCGCGAACCAGCCTTCCACGCCGGGGAAGTAGCGGATGGCGCCGGCCATCTTCGCGAAGTCCTCGCGCTTCACGGCGATCTTCTGCCGGTCGAGCGACTCGAGGATGTGGCGCATGTACACCAGCATCATGTCCGACTCGGTTTCCTTCGCCTCCTGGTTCACGCGGGCCCAGAAGTCGCGCGGCTCGATGCCCATGCGCGGCAGCACCGTGTATTCCTGCATCGGCTGCGGCGAGAGCGTGCCGTCGAAATCGTAGACGAGCGCGATCGTGTTCTGGAAGAAACCCGGGGCCATGGGCGCATTGTAGCGGCAGGACGACGCTCGCCGGAATGCGCGCCCCCGGCCCGGGGAACTTCCGGCCGCCGGGCGGCGTCAAAAGCTCCGGGCCCAGAACAACATGCAGGAATTTCGTCGGAGGACTCATGGATGCCCGCCTGCTGCCCAGCCTTCCCCTCGCCTTCAATCCCGCCGTCCTCTTCGGCGTGCTGCTCGTCGCCGGCATGCTGGGCGGGGAAGTCGCACGCCAGCTGCGCCTGCCGCGCGTCATCAGCTACGTGCTCCGTGGGCTTCGGCCTCGCCCCCTCGCAAGCGCCCTGAACATCGGGCTCTCTCCTGGACGAGGCCCGCTTCTTCGTCGACATCGCCCTGGGCCTCGTGCTCTTCGACCTGGGCCGGCGCATGGACCTCGCGTGGCTCAAGCGCGACTGGACGCTCGCCACGCGACCTCCATGGGCGAAAGCCTCGCCGCCTCGGGCCTCGTCTTCGCGGCCCTGCACCTGCTCGGCTTCCCGCCGCTGCAGCCCGGCATCACCGCGGCCATCGCGATGGCGACTTCTCCCGACCGTCGTGCTGCTGGTGGCCCAGGACGCGCGCGGAGGGCCGAGGTAGCCGGGCGCGCCTTCACGCTCGTGGCGCTCAACAGCCTGGTGGCCTCGGTGATCGTGACGATGCTCACGGCTTCGGTGCACTACGAGGTGAAGCTGGACCTCGACACGGCGGTGCTGCACCCGCTCTATCTCTTCGCCGGTTCCCTCGCGCTCGGCGGCGCGCTGGCGGCGCTGGCCCGGGGCATCGCGGGCCTCGTCGAGCGCAGTCCCGAACTGCACTTCACGCTGCTGGCGGGCTTCGTCGTGGCCGCCGTGGGGCTCGCGCAGGCGGGCAAGCTCTCGGTCATCCTCTCGCTCCTCGCCTTCGGCCTCTTCGCCCGCAACGGGGCCGCGGCCACGACCTGCTCGCCGTGGACCTGGGCCGCGCCTCGCGGCTGTTCTACGTGGTGCTCTTCGTGATCACCGGGGCGAGCCTGCCGCTCGAAGCGCTGCAGGCCGCCGGGGTTCGGGCGCTGGCGCTCGTGCTGGCGCACGCACCGCGGGCCAGTTCGCGGGCGTGCCGCTCTTCGCGCCGCTCGGGGGCCTTCGCCTTCGCCAGGCGACGGGACTCGCGGCGACGCTCCTGCCGATGTCCTCGCTCGCGCTCCTGCTGCAGCACGACGTGGCGCGCCTCTACCCCTCGTTCGGGCAGGACCTCACCGCGGTCGTGCTGGGCGCGGTGATCATCATGGAGCTCACCGGCCCGCTCGCGGTGCAGTGGGGCCTGCGTTTCGCCGGCGAAAGCGCGCCCGAGGCGCCGCGTGCCCCGGCCGGCGCCGTTCTCGAACGCTGACGAAAGACCGCCATGCCCCTGGACTTCAAGACATCGGACCCGCTCACCGTCGGCGTGGAGCTCGAGCTGATGGTGCTTTACCTCGCCAAGCAGTTCACGGTGTTCGGCCAGCACATCCACGTGGGCGTGGCATCCGGCGACGACGCCATCTACCTCACGCACCGCATGGCGCGGTACATCCCGCACTTCATCGCGCTGTCGGCCTCCTCGCCCTTCTACCAGGGCGAGGACACCTCGTTCGAGACCTCGCGGCTGCACGCGGTTTCCGCCTTCCCCCTCGCGGGCCACCTGCCGGAAGTCGGTTCGTGGGAGGAGTTCAACCGCTACTTCGACGAGATGGCCGGCTACGGCATCGTCTCGAGCATGAAGGACTTCTACTGGGACATCCGCCCCAAGCCCGAGTACGGCACGATCGAGATCCGCATCGGCGACACGCCGCTCACCGTGTCGCAGGCCGCCGAGCTCGCCGCCTACGCGCAGGTGCTCGCCGCCGACCTGCTGCGCAACCGGGACAGCGAGCCCATCGCGCCCCAGTATCTCGTTTACGGCTACAACCGCTTCCAGGCCTGCCGCTTCGGGTTCGAGGCGATGCTCGCGGACCCGCGCGCGCACACCCACATCCGCCTGCGCGAGGACCTGCTCGCCACGCTCTATCGCGTGCAGCGCATCGGGGACGAACTGGGCGCCACTTCCGCCCTGCGGGCCATCGGCGATCGTGCCGATCGCGGCCAGAACGACGCGCGCTGGCTGCGCGAGCGCTTTTCCCAGTCCGGAAGTAGGCCCACCCGTCGCGGGCGGCTAGAATGGGGGTCTTCGCACCACCCCGATCCCTCTCCATGACTTCGATGAACGGCGCCGACGCCCTCGTGCGCATGCTGCAGCTGAACGGCGTGAAGCACGTCTTCGGCCTGTGCGGCGACACCAGCCTGCCCTTCTACGACGCCCTCGCGCGCCTGGACCACGGCATCGACCACATCCTCACGCGCGACGAGCGCAGCGCCGCCTACATGGCCGACGCCTACGCGCGCGTCACGGGCAAGGTGGGCGTGTGCGAAGGCCTGGCGGCAGCGCCACCGCCACCTGCTGCCGGGCCTCGTGGAGGCGAACGAATCGTCCATCGCGGTGCTCGGCATCACCTCCGACGTGTCGGTCGGCTCGCGCGGCAAGTTTCCGCTGACGGAGCTCGACCAGCAGGCGCTCTACCGCCCGCTCACCAAGTGGAACACCACGGTCGATCGCGTCGACCAGATCCCCGGCGCCGTCCGCGGGGCCTTCCGCGCCATGACGACGGGCCGGCCGGGCGCCGCGCACATCTGCATGCCGTACGACGTGATGAAGCTCGCGATCGACCCGCAGGAGGTGTGGTCGCAGCCCGGCCACGACCGATTCCCGGCGATGCGTTCGCGGCCGGGTGCGGTGGAAGTGGAAAGGGCCGCCGCGAAACTCGTGGCTTCGAGGTCGCCCGTCATCGTTTGCGGCGGCGGCGCCATCCTCGCCGGCGCCTGCGGGGAACTCGAGACGCTCGCGACGATGCTGAACGCCGCGGTGTGCACCACCGTGAGCGGCAAGGGGACCTTGCCCGACTCCCACCCGCTCAACGCGGGCGTGGTCGGCACCAATGGCGGCGTGGCCTCGACGCGGGAGGTGGTGATGCAGGCCGACCTCGTGTTCTTCGTCGGCTGCCGCGCGGGCTCCACGACCACGGAGCACTGGAAGTTCCCGGCGCGCGACGTGCCCATCCTGCACCTCGACGCCGACGCGATGACCATCTCGACCAATTACCGCACGGACGTCGCCCTCGTCGCCGACGCGAAGCTGGGCCTCGCGGACCTGAACGAGGCGGTGCGCGCGCGGCTCGCCCATCGCCCGAAGGATGCCCTCGACGGCCGTGCCCTCGCCGGAAAGGCCCGCGCGACGAAGCTCGACGACTTCGCGAAGCTCGCCGCATCGACGGACCGGCCCATCAAGCCCGAGCGCGTCGTCGATTCGCTCAACCGCCACCTGCCCGCCGGCGCCATCGTCGTCGCCGACCCGGGCACGCCCTGCCCGTACTTCGCCGCCTTCTTCGACCAGCCGCAGGCCGGCCGCCACTTCATCACCAACCGTGCCCACGGAGCCCTGGGCTTCGCCATGTCCGCCGGCGTGGGCGCGTGGTTCGGCCGGCCCGATGCGACGGTGGTGGCCGCCATGGGCGACGGCAGCTTCAACTTCACCTGCGGCGAGCTCGAGACCATCGTGCGCCGGAAGGTGCCGCTCAAGATGATCGTGTTCTCGAACACGGTGTACGGCTGGATCAAGGCGAGCCAGAAGACGGGCTACGACGGGCGCTACTTTTCCGTCGACTTCGACCGCACGGACCACGCGCGCGTCGCCGAAGCCTTCGGCGTGAAGGCCTTCCGCGTGGAAGACCCGGCGGGCGTCGATGCCGCCATCGCCGCGGCCCTGGCCCACGACGGCCCCGCGCTCGTCGACGTGATCTCGCAGCAGCTTCAGGACACGGCCGTGCCCGTGAGCCAGTGGATGGGCTGAGCGCCCGCCGACCCTTTTCCTTTCGCCAACCGGAGCCCCCGACCATGACCGACTCTTTTTCCCGCCGTGACGTTCTCAAGGCCGGCGCTGCCGCCGTCGCCGCGTCGTTCTCGCCCCTCGCGCTCGCGCAGGATTCCTCGCTGCGCCTCATCGTCACCTTCCCGCCGGGCGGCAGCACCGACATCACCGCGCGCATCCTGCAGCCGCGCCTCGCCGAGAAGGCGGGTCGCCCCGTCGTCGTCGAGAACAAGCCCGGCGCCGCGAGCCAGGTGGGCACGGCGTTCGTCGCCAAGGCCGCGCCCGACGGCAACACCGTGCTCGTGTGCTTCGACACGCACGCGATCAACCCCATCGCGAAGAAGAACCTGCCCTACGACACCTTCAAGGATTTCGTGGGCGTCTCGCTCGCGGTGCGCTTCCCGCTGGTGATCGGCGCGCACCCCTCGGTGCCGGGGAAGAACCTCAAGGAATTCCTCGAGGCCGCGAAGAAGGATCCGGGCAAGTACAGCTACGCCTCCACGGGCCTGGGCTCGATGAACCACCTGGTGGCCGAGGACCTGAAGCGCCAGTCCGGCACCGACATCCTGCACGTGCCCTACGGCGGCGGCGGGCCGGCCGTGCAGGCCGTGCTGGGCAACACGGTGGGCTTCACGCTCCTCAGCTACGCCGCGCTCAAGGGCAACATCCAGGGCGGCAAGGTGAAGCCCCTCGCGGTCACGGGCACCAAGCGCCTGGCGGACCTGCCGGACGTGCCGACGGTGGCCGAATCGGGCTTCCCGGGATTCGAGGCGTATTCGTGGATCGGCATCTTCGCGCCGGCCGCGACGCCCGCGCCCGTCGTGAAGAAGCTCACGGAGGATTTCGTGGGCGCGCTCAAGCATCCGGAAGTCAGCGGCAAGCTCGGCGACGCCGGGTTCGAGGTGATGGCGACCGACGGCCCGGCCCTGGACCGCTTCGCGCGCGAGCAGTTCGAGCGCTGGAGCGCCTTCGTGCAGAAGACGGGACTCAAGGTCCAGGAATAGTGGCGGGGCTCGCGCTCGACCACGTCGTCATCGCCGTCTCGGAACTCGAGGCGGCGATGGCGGACTACCGGGCGCTCGGCTTCACCGTCGTGGCGGGCGGCTCGCATCCGGGCCGCACGTCGCACAACGCGCTCGTCGTGTTCGCGGACGGCAGCTACCTCGAGCTCATCGCGTGGGAGTCGCCCAACCCGGCGGAGCGCTGGTGCGTGGAATTCGGCAGGCACGGCGAAGGGCTCATGGATTTCGCGCTGCTGCCCGACGATGTGGCAGGCGTGATCGCGTCGGCCGGGGCTCGCGGGCTCCACTTGAATGGCCCCATCGACGGCGGGCGCAAGCGTCCCGATGGCGCGGAACTGAAATGGCAGACGGGGCGGCAAGTCACCTTCGACCTGCCGTTTCTCTGCGGTGACGTCACCCCGCGCGCCCTGCGCGTGCCGGAGGGCGAAGTGCGCGTGCATCCGAACGGCGTGACGGGCATCGCGACGGTGACGGTGGCCGTGCGCGATCTCGACGAATCCCTCGGGCGATACCGGGCGCTGGTGGGCGGGGAGGGAGCGGCCGAGGTGGCTTGCACCGTCGCGGCAGCGGGGCTTCGCACGGCGATCGTGCGCGCGGGCACGACGGACATCGTGCTCGCCATGCCCGAAGGGGATGCGGTGGAATCGGGGCTCGGGAAATGCGTGCGCGAGCGTCTCGCGTTGCGCGGCGAGGGGCCCGCCGCCATGACGCTGCGCCTTTCGCCCGGCGCCTCGTCCATCGCCTTCGAGCCGGGACGCACGCACCGCGTCCCGATGGACACGCGCGCCTGAACTACTTGGGCGGCGTCCCGAACTCCTCGCGCATGAGCTTCAGGTTCTCCGCGAGCATCTTGCGGTACTGCGCCACGAAGATCTCGACCGCCTCCTCCGGCGTCTGCTTCTCCGGCGCGCCGCTCATCACCCAGGTGAAGGCGTTGTAGCGCGAGGCCGCCCAGAGCACGGCCGCGGAGACGCGCGGCCTGCCGTGATCCTCGCCCAGCTCGTTCGCGAGCGTCACGAACTGGTTGGAGATCTCGAAGAACTGCTGGGCGTCTTCCTTCGACGGCGTGGACATGTCAGATCACCTTGCCGGGATTCATGATCCCGCGGGGGTCGAGGGTTCTCTTCAGGGCGCGCATGAGCTCGAGCTCGAGCGCGGACTTGTACTTGGGCAGCGAATCGCGCTTGAGCACGCCGATGCCGTGCTCGGCGCTGATGGAGCCGTGCAGGCGGTGGACGATGTCGTAGGCGAGCGCATTCACCCGCTTCGACCAGGGGCCGACCGAAGCCTGTTCGCCCGGAGGCGGAAAGAGGTTCCAGTGGATGTTGCCGTCCCCCGCGTGGCCGAAGGCGACCACGCGCGCGCCCGGGAAGGCGCGCTCCAGCTCTTCGCTGCCGGCGCTGATGAGCTCGGCGACGCGGCTGACGGGCACGGAGACGTCGTGCTTCACGGAATCGCCTTCCTTCTTCTGCGCCTCCGCGACGTTCTCGCGCAACGCCCAGAGGGCGCGGCGCTGCTGTTCGGAGGAGGCCATGACGGCATCGGCCGCGAACCCGCTTTCGAACGCCGAGGCGAGCGCGGCTTCCATCCGTTCGGCCAGGGCCGCGGCCTCGCCGCTGTCGTAGCATTCGACCAGGGCGTACCACGGGTGCGGCGTCGCGAAGGGGTCGGTGGAGCCGGGCACGTTCTTCACGACGAGATCGAGGCAGCGCCGGCTCACGATCTCGAAGCCGGTGAGTCGTTCGCCGACGGATCCGCGCATCGCGCCCAGCAGGGAGATGCATTCCGCCGGGCCGGGCACGGCGACGAAGGCGGTCGCGATGGCGCGCGGCCTGGGGTAGAGCTTGAGCACGGCGGCGGTGACGATGCCAAGCGTGCCCTCGGCGCCGATGAAGAGGTGCTTCAGGTCGTAGCCGGTGTTGTCCTTGCGCAGGCCGCGCAGCCCGTCCCAGAGCTGCCCGTCGGGGAGCACCACCTCGAGCCCGAGCACCTGCTCGCGCATGTTGCCGTAGCGCAGCACCTGCGTGCCGCCGGCGTTGGTGGAGATGTTGCCGCCGATCTCGCAAGTGCCCTCGGCCGCCAACGAAAGGGGGAAGAAGCGGTCGGCCTCGTCCGCCACGCGCTGCAGCTCGGCCAGGATGCAGCCCGCCTCGACGGTGATGGTGTCGTTCTCGAGGTCGATGGCGCGGACCTTGTTCAGGCGCGAGACGTTCAGAACCACTTGCGTGCCGCTCGCGTCGGGCACGGAGGCGCCGCAGAGGCTCGTGTTGCCGGCCTGGGGAACGATGCCGACGCCGGCCCCGGCTAGGATCGCGACGACCTGGGCGACTTCCTGCGCGGTGCCGGGCTTCACGACGAGCGCCGCGCGGCCGCGGTACTGCCCGCGCCAGTCGGTGCTGTGGGGTTCGGTGTCGGACGGTTCGGTGAGGACGGCTGCCGGCCCGACGACCTGCGCGAGGCGAAGGGCCAGCTCCGCGGGGGCGTTCATTGGCGGATGCGTTCCAGCAGGCGCGTGGTGGAGCGTTCGTGGCGGAAGGCGATCGAGTGGACCGTGCCGCCCCAGCCTTGCGTCTCCTTCGCGCCGACGATGCGGTCGACGGCCCAGTCGCCGCCCTTCACCAAGCGCTCGGGGCGGCACTCGAGGATGCGCGCGATCGGCGTGTCTTCCTCGAACCAGGTGACGAGGGAGACGCTTTCCAGCGCGGCGATGACGGCCATGCGGTCGGCGAGCGCGTTGATGGGGCGGTCATCGCCCTTGCCCAGGCGCTTCACGGAGGCATCCGAGTTGAGGGCGACGGCGAGCGAGAGGCCCAGGGCGCGCGCTTCGGCGAGATACGTCACGTGGCCGCGGTGCAGGATGTCGAACACGCCGTTGGTGAAGGCGAGCGGGCGCGCGAGGGCCGCCGCCCGTTCGGCGAAATCGCGGGGATCACACAGCTTGGATTCGAAAGCGGGAGCGTCCATCCCCGCATTTTACGGCCCAAAGGAATCGGGGACAGGTGTAATTGGGGACAGGTGAATTTTTCACCCGTCCCCAATTTCACCTGTCCCCGATTCTCAGGCGAGGTTCGCCGCCAGCTCCTTGCGGTAGCGGTTGAGGTCCGAGGCGTTCTCGATGGTGCGGTCGTAGAGCGTGGATAGCTTCGCGAGCACCGTCTGCACCACCTTGCCCTCCCAGCCCTTGTCGAAGCGGATCTGGCTGTCGAGCCAGCGCTCGAGCCATTCCGGGTCCGGCAGCTTCGACTGCACGGTATCGAGCGGGAAGAGCGACTTGTTCACGTGCAGGTTCGTGGGGTGCAGGGGCTTCGCCGTGCGGGCGGCCGAGGCCATCAGCACGCCGATCTTGGCGAAGGCGACGCGCGCGCGATCGCCGGCCTGCTCGATGGCGCGGCGCATGTACTTGAAATAGGCGCCGGCATGGCGCGCCTCGTCGCCCGAAAGCGTCTCGTAGATGCGCTTGATGACGGGCTCGGTATGCCAGTCCGCCGCGCGTCGGTACCACTGCGTGAGGCGGATCTCGCCGCAGAAGTGCAGCATCAGCGTCTCGAGGGCCGGGGCCGGGTCGAAGGGGAAGCGCACGGCGTGCAGTTCCTGCTCCGTCGGCACGAGTTCCGGGCGGAAGCGGCGCAGGTACTCCATGAGCACCAGGGCGTGCTTCTGCTCCTCGTAGAACCAGATCGACATGAAGGCCGAGAAGTCGCTGTCGTCCTGGTTGTCGCGCAGGAACATCTCGGTGGCCGGCAGGGCGGACCATTCCGTGATGGCGTTCATCTTGATCGTCTGCGCCTGCTCGTCCGTGAGGAGCGATGCGTCGAACTCCTGCCAGGGAATGTCGCGCGACATGTCCCAGCGGACCTTTTCGAGGGTGGCGAACAACTCGGGATAGAGCATGGCGGTGTGCGAGGATGGAGGCGAGGCTAGAATAACAAAAACGCGCGGCGGCACGGGGATTGCTCATCCGAAGGTCGCCGGCAGCCGTAGAAACCCGTAGTTGCCAGTACGCCCGGCGGCGTTCGCCGGATTCGGGGAGGCCTTAGGTCCCATGGGCGCCCCCCCGGAATTGCCCCACCTTCCACTCTCATGTCCAGGATAGCCGTTGTCGGAGCAGGGGTATCGGGTCTTTCGGCCGCGTGGCTGCTCTCGAAGCACCACGCGGTCACCCTATACGAGTCGGGCAGGTACCTCGGGGGGCATTCGAACACGGTCGATGCCACCGTGGACGGCCTCACGGCCCCCGTCGATACCGGCTTCCTCGTCTACAACGACCGCACCTACCCCCACCTGATCGGCCTGTTCAAGCGGCTGGGCGTGGAAAGCGCCCCGTCGGAGATGTCCTTCTCGGTCCGCATCGGGGACGGGCAGCTGGAATGGGCCGGCACCAATCTTGGCGCCGTGTTCGCCCAGCGCACCAACCTGGTGAACCCACGGTTCCTGCGGATGCTGGCGGACCTCCTGCGTTTCAATCGCGAGGCCGTGCGTCTCGCCGAGAGCGGGGCGCCCCTCACCGGCACCCTGGGCGAATTCCTGGATGCCGGCGGCTACGGGCGGGAAGTGCGCGAGCTCTACCTGATCCCCATGGCCGCCTGCATCTGGTCGACGCCCGCCACCCAGATCAACCGCTTCCCGCTCTCGACCTTCCTGCACTTCTGCCGCAACCACGGCCTGCTGGCGGTCACGAACCGTCCCCAGTGGCGCACGGTGAAGGGCGGGTCGCGCGAATACGTGAGGAAGCTGGCCGCCTCGCTCACGGACATCCGCCTCGCCACGGCCGTGCGCTCCGTGCGACGGTTCGAGGACGGCGTCGACATCGTCACCGACGGGGCCACGGAGCGCTTCGACCAGGTGGTGCTCGCCACGCACACCGACACGACGCTCTCCCTGCTGGAGAGCCCGACGGTCGAGGAGCGGGCCGTGCTGAAGGCGATTCCCTACCAGGCCAACATCGCCGTGCTGCACACGGACGAGCGGCTGCTGCCGCGCCGCCGCGCCGCCTGGGCCTCCTGGAACTTCCACGCCCCGAAGCCGGAACTCTCCGACGAACCGGTCTCGCTCACCTACCTCATCAACAAGTTGCAACCCGTGCCGTTCGCGCGGCCGGTCATGGTCACGATGAACCCGCTCGAGGCACCGCGCGACGAGACCATCCTGCAGGCGATCGAGTACCACCACCCGGTGTTCCTGGAGGGCTCGGACGAAGCCAAGCGCCGCGTGGGCTCGCTCCAGGGCCGCGCGCGCACCTGGTTCTGCGGCGCCTGGACGCGCTACGGCTTCCACGAGGATGGCCTGCTTTCGGCCGTGAACGTCGCCCGCCAGATGGGCGTCGCCATTCCCTGGGCCCCATGACGGCCGCGGCGCAGGTCCTGTTCGGCCGTGTCTATCACTGCCGCTTCCGGCCGGTGCGCCACGCGTTCGCCTATCCGGTGTTCCTGCTGCGGATGCCGCTCTCGGCCATGGACGGCGCCTCGCGCGGCGTCTTTTCCGTGGACCGATGGAACCTGCTCGCGCTGCGCTCGGCGGACCACGGGCCGCGCGACGGCTCGGCGCTCGAGCCCTGGGTGCGCGGCGTCTTCGCGCGCGAAGGCATCCGCGGCGTGGACGGCGAGATCGTCCTCGAGACCTTCCCGCGCGTGCTCGGTTTCGTCTTCAACCCGATCTCCATCTTCTACGGCCACGACCGGGACGGGCGCCTGAGGGCGGTGCTGTGCGAGGTGTCGAACACCTTCGGCGAGCGCCACAACTACCTGCTCCAGGCCCCGGGCGGCCGCGCCATCGGGAGCCGCGAATGGCTCGAGGCCGGCAAGGTCTTCCACGTCTCGCCCTTCTGCGAGGTCGCGGGGCACTACCGCTTCCGGTTCTCCGGCGACGCATCGAGCCGCTTCGCGCAGATCGACTACCACGATGCCGACGGCAAGCTCCTCATCACCACCATCGACGGCCACGCCGAGCCGCTCACGGCCGGCACCGCCGCCAAGGCGTTCCTCACCTTTCCGTTCCTCACCGCGGGCGTCGTCGCCCGCATCCACTGGCAGGCGCTCAAGCTCTGGCTGAAGCGCGTGCCCTGGTTTTCCAAACCCGAGCCGCCGATCCAGGAGACGACCCGGTGAACACCTCGTCCGAAACCGTAGCCGACCTGCCCGCGCCCACCTGGGCCGCGCGGACGCTCTTCCGATTGCTGTCCAACATCGCCGTGGGGCGCCTCACGGTGACCACGCCCGAGGGGACGCGCCGCGTCTTCTCCGGCGCCGAGCCGGGCCCGGTGGGGGATCTCGAGATCCGCGACTGGAAGGCCGTCGGGCGCATGCTGCGCGCCGCGGACATCGGCGTCGCCGAGGCCTGGCGGGACGGCCTCATCGCCACCCCGGACATGACGGCCTTTCTCGCGGTCTGCGAGGCCAACGAGAAGGTGCTCGCCAAGGTCTACTACGGCAACCCGTTCGTGGCGCTCGCCTTCCGCGTCGCGCACGCCTTCCGCGCCAACACGAAGGAAGGCTCGAAGAAGAACATCCACGCCCACTACGACCTGGGCAACGGGTTCTATTCGCTCTGGCTCGACCGGACGATGACCTATTCGTCGGGCCTGTTCACGCAGGGGCCGGACGGCTCGCTCGAGGCGGCGCAGGAGGCGAAGTACGAACGCATGCTCGAGGCGCTCGCCATCGGCCCGGAGCACCACGTGCTCGAGATCGGCTGCGGCTGGGGCGGCTTCGCGGAATACGCCGCGAAGACGCGCGGCTGCCGCTGGACGGGCGTCACCATCTCGAAGGCGCAGCTCGAGTACGCGCGCCGCCGCATCCGCGAGGCGGGGCTCGAGGAGCGCGTGTCCCTGCGCTTCCAGGATTACCGCGACCTCGAGGGCGCGTTCGACCGCATCGTGTCGGTGGAGATGGTGGAGGCCGTCGGCGAGCGCTGGTGGCCCACGTACTTCCGCACGGTGCACGACCGCCTCAAGCCCGGCGGGCGCGCCATGATCCAGGCCATCACCATCGACGAGGAGGCGTTCGCGAAGTACCGGGCGACGAGCGACTTCATCCGCGAGTTCATCTTCCCCGGCGGCATGCTGGCCTCGGTCGAGCGCTTCTCGAAGGAAGCCCGCGCCGCGGGGCTTTCGGTGCACGAGCCCTTTCGCTTCGGCGCTCACTACGCGGAGACGCTGCGCCGCTGGCTCGAGCGCGTGAACAGGCGCGAGGCGGAGATCAAGGCGCTCGGCTTCGACGACCGGTTCCTCGCCATCTGGCGCTTCTACCTGCACTACTGCGAGGTGGGGTTCAACGCGAAGCGCACGGACGTGGTTCACCTCGAGCTCGGGAGGCCCGAATGAGCCGCCTGGCCGCGGCATTCGCTCTTGCGCTCGCGTGTGCGGCCTGGCTGCCCGCGGCGCACGCGCAGGTCGGCCCGCCGTTGCCCACGCTGGTGACGGCCGAGCTGCCGGCCCTGAAGCGCCTGGGCGAGGGGCGCCTTCGCTTCCTCGGCATCCACGTCTACGATTCGGCGCTCTGGGCGCCCGGCGCCTTCGGCTTCGACAAGCCCTTCGCGCTCGATATCCGTTACGCCATGACCATCAAGGGCCGCGACCTTTCCAGCCGCAGCATCAAGGAGATGAAGGGCATCGGGTTCACGGACCCGGACAAGCTCTCGAAGTGGGAGGCCGCGATGGACAAGGTCTTTCCCGACATCAAGCCCGGCGACCGCCTCGTGGGCATCCACGTGCCCGGCAAGGAAGCGCGCTTCTACTCGAACGACCGCCTGCTGGGTGCGGTCGCGGACCCGGAGTTCGCCCGCGCGTTCTTCGGCATCTGGCTCGACGAGAAGACGAGCGAGCCGAAACTGCGCGCGAAGCTGCTGGGCCAGGCGGACTAGGCGCGCTTGGCCGCCTCGCCGTCCGCCTTCCGGCTCGCCGCCTACGGCGCGCTCGGCCTGCCGCTCGCGATGGCGGCGCTGCCGATCTACGTCCACGTCCCCAAGTTCTACGCCGACACGCTGGGCCTGTCCCTCGCGGGCGTGGGCGGCATCCTGCTCGTCGCGCGCATCTTCGACGCCGTCCAGGACCCGCTGCTGGGCTGGTGGAGCGACCGGCGGCGCGCCAACGGCGGCACGCGCTGGCCCTTTGTCGCCTGGGGCACGCTTTTCATGGCCGTGGGGATGTGGGGGCTCTTCAACCCGCCGCAGGCATCCGCCCATACGCTGTCGTGGTGGCTCGTCGCGAATCTCCTCGTGGTCTACACCGCCTTCTCGATGGTGACGGTGAGCTACCAGGCGCACGGGGCGGAGGTGACGGACGACGTCGCGGAGCGCACGCGCGTCACCGCCTGGCGAGAGGGCTTCTCGCTCCTGGGCGTCTTCCTCGCCGCGGCGCTGCCGGAGGTGCTCAAGCAGTCGTCGGGGGAGCGCGAGGCCTTCGCGCAGTTCTCGCTCGTCTTCGCGCCGCTCGCGCTGGTGGCCGCGGTCGTCACCATCCGCGGCTCGCCGCCCGCGCATGCCAAGGCCCCGCCCGCGCACACCGCGATCTTCGGCGCGTTCACGGTCCCGTTGAAGAACCGGCTCTTCCGCAAGCTGCTCGGGGTGTTCGTGCTCAACGGCATCGCGGCCTCGGTGCCGGCGACGCTCGTGCTCTTCTTCATCGAGGACGTGGTGCGCCGGCCGGATCTCACCGCCGTGTTCCTCATCGCCTATTTCGCCGCCGGCGCGATGGGGCTGCCCTTCTGGGTGTGGCTCTCGAAGCGCATCGGCAAGGGGCGCTCGTGGTTCATCGCGATGATCGTGTCCATCGTCGCCTTCGTGTGGGCGTTCCTGCTGGGGCCGGACAGCGTCGCCGCCTACTTCACCATCTGCGTCCTGTCCGGCGTCGGGCTGGGGGCGGATCTTGCGCTGCCGCCTTCGATACTGGCGGACGTGATCGACGAGGACGAGAAGGCCGGCGCCGGGCGCAACGAGGGCGCGTACTTCGGCCTCTGGGCGCTCACGACGAAGATGAACCTGGCGATCTCCGCGGGGATCGCCCTGCCCCTGCTGGGGGCTTTCGGGTACGTGCCGAAGGCGGCGAATTCGGGGGAGTCGCTCTTCGTGCTTTCGGCCGTGTACGCTTTGCTGCCTTGCGCGCTGAAGCTGCTCGCGGCGCTGGCGCTTTGGCTGTCGCCGTTCTTTTCCGCTTCGCCGGGGCAAGACGATGGAACCGCAGATGAACGCAGATGAACGCAGATGAGTTCCAGGTACGTTGGCGGTCTCATTCCTGTGGGCATCGGCAAGCCGTGACCAAGAGTCCGGATGCCCACAACAAGAAAGTCATCTGCGTTCATCTGCGTTCATCTGCGGTTCCATCGCCTTGCCCCGGCCGAAGGCCGCAAGCGAACCATCAGGAGACAAGAACATGATCAAGAAACTGCTGCTCGCCCTCACGGTGCTGCTCCTCACCTCCTGCGCGAGCGTGACGCCGCAGGACTACGCCGCCGAGAAGCCCAAGCTCGACCTCAAGGAATACTTCAACGGCAAGGTCGATGCCTGGGGCATGATCCAGGACCGCTCGGGCAAGGTCACCAAGCGCATGTATGTCGAGATGACCTGCACCTGGGTCGGCGACGTCGGCACCCTCGACGAGCGCTTCACCTACGCCGACGGGTCGAAGGAAACGCGCATCTGGACGATCCGCAAGACGGGCGACACGTACGTCGGCACGGCCGCGGACGTGGTGGGCGAGGCGAAGGGCGTCGCGGCGGGCAACACGCTGCGCTGGAACTACGTCCTCGACGCCAAGCGCGACGACGGCGGCACGATCCACCTCGACATGGACGACTGGATGTGGCTCGTGGACGAGAAGACCCTCATCAACAAGACGGGCTACTCGAAGTTCGGCATCAAGTTCGGCGAAGTGACGATCTTCTTCCGCAAGCGCTGAGGCGAGCCATGCCGCTCAATCCCCCGTTCACCGACTGGAAGGGCAAGCGCTGCTGGATCGTGGGCGCCTCCACGGGCATCGGCGCGGCGCTCGCGGACCGGCTCGCGGCCCGGGGCGCCCGCGTCGCGCTCTCGGCCCGGCGCGTGGAGCCGCTGAAAGCGATGGCCGCGCGCTACGGCGAGGGCAACGCGCTCGTCCTACCCCTCGACATCACGGACGCCGCGGCGCTCGAGTCGGCCGCGCTCGCCATCGACACCGCCTGGAAGGGCATCGACCTCGTCGTGCCCATGGCGGGCGAGTACAAGCCCATGCGCGCCACGGAGATCGACCTCGGCGTCGCCCGCACGATGATCGAGGTGAACCTGATGGGCTACCTCAACGTCTGCGCCGCCGTGGTGCCGCGCATGCTGAAGCAGAAGTCGGGGACTATCTCGCTCGTCTCGAGCGTGGCGGGCTACCGCGGGCTGCCGAAGAGCCTCATCTACGGGCCCACGAAGGCGGCACTCATCAACCTCGCGGAGACGATGTACCTCGACCTGCAGCCCAGGGGCGTGGCGGTGTCGGTCATCAACCCCGGGTTCGTGCGGACGCCGCTCACCGCCCAGAACGAGTTCGAGATGCCGAACATCATCTCGCCCGAGGAGGCCGCGGAGTCCATCGTGCAGGGCCTCGAGGCGGGCGAATTCGAGATCCACTTCCCGAAGGCCTTCAGCCGCAAGCTCAAGTTCCTGCGCCACCTGCCTTACGGGATGTACTTCAGCGCCATCCGCAAGTCGACGGGGCTCTAGGTGAGCGGGCGCGCCGCGCGGGTGAAGGGCTATTTCGAGACGCTCACGCCGGAGTCGGTGGAGCGCATGGGCGAGGTGTACGCGCCGGATGCGACCTTCCGCGATCCCTTCAACGAGGTGGCGGGCCTGCCGGCCATCCAGGCGATCTTCCGGCACATGTACGAGCCGCTCGTCGATCCGCGCTTCGTGATCCTCGAGACGATCGAGGAGGGCGATCGCCTCGTGCTCACCTGGGACATGCTCTTCCGCATCCGGAAGTACCAGCCGGAAGTCGAGCGGAAGATCCATGGTCTCTCCCTGCTGCGTTTCGGCCCCGACGGGCGCGTGGCGGTCCACCGCGACTACTGGGACGCGGCGGGCGAGCTGTATTCGCAGCTGCCGCTCGTGGGGCCGCTGATGCGCTTCCTCGCGAAGAAGATGGCGTAGCAGTATCCTTGAAGGTTCCGGCGCCCTGCCGGGCTCGAGAGGAAAAGAACATGCACCTGCACCTGCCCCGCGGCCTCGCGCCGCTCCTGGCCGCACTCGCCCTCGCCGGCTGCGCGGCCACCCCGCCCGCCCCCGCCTCGAAGGCTCCCGACGGCCCGCCGGGCGCCCTGCTGTGGGTCGGCAACAGCTTCTTCTACTACAACAACAGCATGCACGGCCACGTCGCCCAGCTCGTGAGCCGCGGCGACAAGTCGGTGAAGCACCGCGGCGTCTCGGTGACGATCAGCGGCTCGGGCGTCGACTGGCACGACATGGAGAGCTACCTGAACGGCGGCATCGGCAAGTACAGCTTCCTGCCGGGCAACCAGATCAAGTTCAACCCGCCGGGCCGGCAGTTCGACGCGGTCATGTTCATGGACTGCAGCCAGTGCCCGATCCACCCGCAGCTGGGCCCCGTGTTCCACGAGTACGCGAAAAAGAACTCGGACGCGATCCGCGCGTACGGCGCGAAGCCGGTGCTCTTCATGTCGTGGGCCTACAAGGACAAGCCGGAGATGACGCAGCAGCTCGCCGAGCAGTACACGAAGGCGGGCAAGGCGAACGGCGCGCAGGTGGTGCCGGCGGGCCTCGCGTTCGGCAAGTCGATCGCGAAGCGGCCGCAGCTCGATCTCTACACGGCGGACCTGCGCCACCCGAGCATCGCGGGCACGTACCTGGGGGCCGCGACGGTGTATGCCGCCTTGCTCGGCAAGTCGCCCGTGGGCAATCCCTACACCGCGGGCCTTCCCGCCGACGTCGCCGCGCACCTGCAGCAGGTCGCCTGGGAGACGGTGCAGGAGTACAACGCGAAGAAGTAGCGGCCTGGCGAGTCGATCGGGGGCGCATTCCGGCATGGGATGCGCCCCTTTCCTTTTGCGGGGCCCCTGACGCCGGACAAGGCGCACCGGCCCGGCCGGGATAGCATCGGGCAATTCCTTTTCGCGGATCGATGCCCTTGTTTTCGCCCGCCCTGGCCGCCGCGCCTGCCCGCCGCCCCGTCCCCTCGCCCGCCACGTCCACCGTGAGGCCCCAGGAGGGGTGCTACCACCCGTTGGCGGCCGAGTCTGCGCTCGAGGTCGCGGCCGAAGCCCTGTTCGACCCGCGCATCGCCGGCGACTTCGTATCCTACCGCTGGCAGTCCGAGGCGGAGTCGAGCACGTTTCCCTCGGCCCGCGCCTGGGCACGCTCGCTGGCGAGGCTCCTCCCGCACGGCGCCGTGGTTCGCGTCCTCGAGAACGCCATCGTGGTCGGCCAGGCGGCGCTCCGGCGCTACCAGCCCCACGCCAGGCGCGCGGGCATCGTGCTCGGACGCGAGGAACGTCGGGCGGGATCGGAAGGGCTCCAGGCACTGCACGCGCGGCTTCTCGAGGATGCGCACGATCCGGCGTGGATCACGGTGATCGCCTTCGCGCTGGGGCGGCTCGTCGCCGCCGAGGCATCGCAGGCGGCGGCCCGGGCGACGTGGTCCGGCGCCGACGAGGCCTGGGCGCAATTCGACCGGGCTTTCGCGAACGCCGCGGGGCCTTCGATCGAGCGGCTGTTCAAGGCGGGCCCGATGCCGCCGGATGCCCTGGCGGTGCGGCTGGGCGAGGGCGCGCCGGACGCGCTCGGCACGCTGGCTTCGCTGGTGCCCGAAAGCGGGCTCTTCGCGCGCGCCAACGAATCGGATGCGCTAACGCGGCAGGAGTTCGGCCTCTAGGCGGGGCCGCGCGAGGTAGAACCACTCGTTGCCCGGCAACGCCTTGTGGTCCGGGAAGACGATGAAGCCGTCCTCCGGCGCGAGGAGCTTCGTGCCGTCCGCGCGCGTGGCGATGAGATCGCCCTTCGCCAGCCGGTTGAAGCTGGACCATTCGCGCGCGAAGGCGTCGTTCGCATCCAGCCGGTCGATCACGTCGACGAGGCTCAGGTACTCCGCGCCGGTAGCCGGGGCGGGTGGCGGCCCGTCGGAAAGTCCCAGGTGCGCGAGCGCGCGATGGATGGCCGCGTAGGCCACGTCCGGCGAGGCCGGATCCTCGTGCTGGCCGCATTCGAGCGTGATGGAGCAGCCACCCACGGAGCGCATGTACTCGGTCGTTCCCACGCCGTACTTCGGGTCGGTGTTGAGCGCCTGCGCGCGCGTCGAGGCCGTGCCCACGCGCGCGTTGCGCCGCTCGACGCCCTTCGCGTAGGTCTCGAGCCATCCGTCCACGAACCGCGACACGCCGAGGGCGAGGGCGAGGGCGCGCTCCTTGTTCGCGTGGCGGAACGGCTGAAGCCTTCCCTCGTTGTCGAAGGGCCCCAGCATGGCGAAGGCCGGGTTCTTCGCGCGGGTCGAGTGCAGGTCGAGCAGGATCTCGTGCTGCGCGAGCAGCGGGCAGAGCCAGTTGGCCACGCGGTCCTCGAAATCGACCGGGCTCGCCACGGGGGCGAGGTTGCGGTTGAGGTTTCTGTCCCCGGAGCGGTCGCCCTTCGCGTAGGCGAGCGGATTCGTGATGGGGACGAAGGTGACGGTGCCGGCCAGGGATGGCGAGGCGCCCCGCGTCGATGTCGGCCAGGACGCGGCGGATGCCCTGCGTGCCGCAGGTCTCGTTGCCGTGGACGGCGCCGGTGACGATGAGCTTGGGCCCGGGCTTCGCGCCGGTGAACGTGAGGGACTGGAAGGCGAGGCGGGCGGGGTCGGGGGCGGTCATGGCGGCATTATCCCGCAATCGGCAGCGGGGCTGGCGGGGGTGTAGAGCGTTGGAACCGCAGATGAACGCAGATGAACGCAGATGACTGGAGAGGGAGTCGAGTGCTTCGTTCTTGTGGGCGTCGGGGCTCTGCCCGCATGAATCGATGACCCATGATCAGTCACAAGCCATCTGCGTTCATCTGCGTTCATCTGCGGTTCCAAAGCCTTGCCCCGCGACAGCGGTAGGCCGCGAGATAAACCAGAGCCCGCCGAACGTGATCGCCCCGTTCAGCACCAGGATCTCCAGCCCCACTTCCCACGTTCCGAAGAGCGCCGCCTGGTTCCGGTCGACGAGCAGGCAGGCGATCGGCGCCGCGATCGCCACGACGGGCACGAGCCGATCCGTGGGCCGGCGCTTCACGAAGATGGCGAAAGCGAAAAGGCCCAGCAGGGGCCCGTAGGTGAAGGCCGCCACCTTGAGGATCACGTGGATCATGCTGGGGTTGCCCAGCCAGTGAAAGCCCAGCACCAGCGCGAGAAACACCGCCGCGAAGGCGAGATGCACCTGCTGCCGGATTCGCGTTCGCTGCGCCTCGGACAGTCGCGGCCGCTCCTGGAGCCCGAGCAGGTCGATGCAGAAGCTCGAGGTGAGGGCGGTGAGCGCGCCATCCGCGCTGGGAAAGAGCGCCGAGACGAGCGCGATGAAAAAGACGAGCTGCACGACGGCCGGCAGCTCCTGCATCACCACGGCCGGGAATAGCCGGTCGCCCTGTGCCGTCACGCCCGCGGCCGGGGCGAAGAGGTGCAGCAGGCCCCCGAGGTAGAGGAAGAGCAGCACCACGCCCATCATGAGGAAGGCGAGCAGCACCACGTTCTTCTGGGAGTCGGCCAGCCGCCGCACGGAGATGTTCTTCTGCATCATCTCCTGGTCCATTCCCGCCATGGCGATGGCGATGAAGGCGCCGGCCACGAAGTGCTTGCCGAACCAGTTGCGCGCCTCCGGATCCGTGGCGAAGACGCGCGAAAGGCCCGCTTCCGACAGCCGTTCGAGGCTCTGCGCGAACGAGAGATCGAGCCGGTCGAGCAGCACGAGCGTCACCACCACCAGGCCGCCAAGCATGCACGCGGTCTGCAGCAGGTCCGTCCACACCAGCGTCTTCACGCCGCCCTCGAAGGTGTACGCCACGATGAGCCCGAGGATCACCGCGGCCGTGAGCGCGAACGGCACGCCCATCGCGTCGAGGAGCGTCGCCTGCAGGATCGCCACCACGAGGTACAGCCGCGCCGTGGCGCCCAGCGTGCGCGACAGGATGAAGAACGCGGCGCCCGTGCGGTGCGCGCCCTTGCCGAGCCGCGTCGCGAGCAGGTGATAGATGGAGGTCACGCCGTCGCGGTAGTAGAGCGGCAGCAGCACGAAGGCGATGACGAGGTAGCCGAAGAAGTGCCCGAGGATGATCTGGAAGTACGTGAAGCCGTCGCGGCCCACGGCGCCCGGCACGCTCACGAAGGTGACGCCCGAGAGCGTGGTGCCCACCATGCCGAAGGCCACCAGCAGCCAGGGGCTCTGCCGGTTGCCGACGAAGAACCCCTCGTTGGAGGCGTGGTGCCCCGTGCGACGCGCCACCCCGAAGAGGAGGGCGAAGTACCCGAGGACGATCGCGACGAGGACGGCGGGCGACACTTACCGGGCCGCGCGCGCCACGCGGCCCGCGAGGTAGGTCCAGGCGAACGCGGCCGCGGCGTTGCTCGTGAGTTCCGCGTGGTCGTACGGGGGCGAGACTTCCACCACGTCCATGCCGCACCAGGGCAGGTCCGCCAGTTCCTCGAGGACGGTCATCACCTGCGACGTGGCGAGGCCGGCGGGCTCGGGCGTGCCGGTTCCGGGCGCGAAGGCCGGGTCGAGGCAATCGATGTCGAGCGTGAGGTACACCGGAGGCGAGCCGGCCTCGGCCACGCGGCGGCGGATCCCGTCGAGAACCGGTGCCAGGGCCGCGGCGCCGTCGCGGCCGCGAAGCTCGCGCGCCGTGAACACCCGCCCCCCGGCCTTCGCCACGAAGTCCCGCGGCCCGGCCTCGGCCGCCGAGCGGATGCCGAGCTGGATCGTGGCCGAAGGCACGACGAGCCCCTCCTCGATCGCCTCGCGGGTCCAGGTGCCGTGGCCCGACGGCTCGCCCATGTGGTCGGGCCAGGTGTCGCAGTGCGCGTCGAAGTGCACGAGCGCCACGGGTCGCCCGGCCTGCGCGCGGATCGCCCGCAGCACGGGCAGCGTCACCGAATGGTCGCCGCCCAGCCACACGACATGGTGCTTCGCGAGGATCGCGGGAATGGCGGCCGACACGGCATCCCGCATGGCGGCGAGCGAGGTGTTGGGGAAGGCGAGGTCGCCCAGGTCCGTGAGCGAGCCGAGGGGCGAGCAGCCGAACAGGGGATGCGTGCCGTCGCACAGCATGTGGCTCGCGCGGCGGATCGCATCCGGGCCGTACCGCGAGCCGGGCCGGTTGGTGACCGAGCCGTCCCACGGAAGGCCGGCGATCGCGAAGCGCTTCGTGGCGTCGCCGGCCGCTGCCTTGAGGAACGTGTTCTGCGACCGGAACGGGAAGCCCTCGCTGCCCGCCATGGCTAGAACGCCTGGAGCGAAAGGCCGAGCCCCTTCGTGCGCACCGCGAGTTCGCCGTAGCCGCGCTCGATGCGCTGCACGGAGGTGATGGTGGTCTCGCCCTTGGCGAGGGCGGCGGCCATCACGTAGGCGAGGCCCGCGCGCAGGTCCGGCACGTCGAGCGTGATGCCCTCCGAGTGCAGTTCCGTGGGCCCGCGCACGATGGCGCTGTGCGGGAAGTCGCGTCCCCGGAAACGACACGGCACCGAGCCCAGGCAGTGGGTCTCGATCTGCGTCTTGGCGCCCAGGGCGGAAAGCGCCTCGAGGTAGCCGAAGCGGCGCTCGTACACCGTCTCGTGGATGATCGAGATGCCCGTGGCCTGCGTGAGCATGACGGCGAAGGGCTGCTGCCAGTCCGTGGCGAAGCCGGGAAAGACGTCCGTCTCGAGCACGATCGAGCGCAGCGGGTGCCGGCGGAAGAACCTGATGGACCGCGGCCCCTCGATCGAGACCCCGCCGCCCACGCTGTTGAACGGGCCGAAGAAGTTGATGAGCGTGGCCGGGTCGATGCCGTCCACCGTGATCTCCCCGTCCGTCGCCGCGGCGAGCGCGGCCCACGAGGCGGCCTCGATGCGATCGCCCAGCACGTCGTAGGTGGTGGGGTAGAGGCGGTCCACGCCCTCGATGATGAGTTCGCGGTTGGGCTTCAACTGCACCCGCGCGCCCATCGTGTTGAGCATCGTGATGAGCGCCATGATCTCGGGCTCGATCGCCACGTTCTCGATGATGCTGGTTCCCTTGGCGAGCACGCCCAGGTAGAGGCAGCTTTCGGTCGCGCCCACGGACGGGTAGGGCAGGCGGTAGTGGCAGGCCTTGAGCGGGCCGTTGCGGCGGGCGCGATAGCCGTCCGGCGCCACCTCGATCTCGGCGCCGAACATCTTCGCGGCGGTGAGGTGGAAATCCACGGGGCGTGCGCCGATGTTGCAGCCGGCCACCACGGGCACGTGCGCCTCGCCGATGCGGTGCAGCAGCACGCCCAGCAGCAGGATCGGGATGCGGTTCGAGCCGCTGTCGGGCACGGGCACGTCGCACGAGCGGATGGTGCTCGCGTCGATGGCGAGGTCCGAGTCGCCGCTCCAGTCGAGCTTCGCGCCCGAGGCGGCCAGGAGCTTGCGGGTGATCTCGACGTCGCCGATCCGCGGCGCATTGAGCAGGCGCGTCGTGCCCTCGGCGAGGAGGGCGGCGACCATGGCCTTGGTGGCGAAATTCTTGGCGCCCAGGCAGCGGATGCGGCCGGAAACCGGCTTGCCGCCCTGGACGAGGTACCGCTGGGTGGAGGTCATGGCCAAATGTTACATTGGCCGCCCCCCCAAGTGCGCCTCGCGACATGACTGCCACGATTCCGGCCGAATCCGTCGCCGGAAACGCCGATTACCGGCGGCTCTCCACGATTCAGGGCGTCCGCGTCGACCTGCGGTACGCCACGCCGGACAATTTCGCCGGCCGCGACCTCTATTCGCCGCTCGATTGCGGCTTCCTGCACCGGGATGCCGCCGAGGCGCTCGCACGAAGCGCGCGCTGGCTCGCCCTCGAGCGGCCGGGCTCGACCTTGCTGGTGCTGGATGCGATGCGCCCGCAGCGCGTGCAGGAGCAGCTCTGGGCCGTGCTCGCCGGCACCGAGCTCGAGCGCTACCTGGCTCCGCCCGCGCGGGGGTCGATCCATTCCTTCGGCATGGCCGTCGACGTGTCGGTCTGCGACGCGGCAGGTCGCGAGCTCGACATGGGCACGCCCTTCGACTGCCTCGACGAGCGCTCGCACCCGGCGTTCGAGGAACGGCTCCTGGCATCGGGCGCGATCACGCGCGAGCACGTGGCCAACCGGCACTTGCTGCGCGCGGCCATGGGCGCGGGCGGATGGCAGGGCATCTCCACCGAGTGGTGGCACTTCGATTGCGGCGACCGGGTGGCGGTGCGGGCGACCTACGCCCGGATCCTCTAGCGGGCGCTCTCCAGCCGGGCCACGTGGTCCACGAGCTCGTCCAGGATCGGCCGCGCGACGCTGCCGGTGGCCTTCGGGTGGTTGATCATCGCCACGAAGACGAGCGGGGTGCCGCCCGAATCGACCACGTAGCCCGCGAGCGCCGAGGTGTCGCGCAGGGTCCCGGTTTTCAGCCGCGACTTGCGCGCGGCCGGGCTCTTGTCGAGGCGCTTGCGCACGCCGCCGTCCACCCCGGCGATCGGCAAGGCGGAGAGGTACTCGGGAAACCACGGGCTCGCGCGTGCCTCGCGCAGCACGGCGGCGAGCGTCGCCGGACGGATGCGTTCCTTGCGCGAGAGCCCCGAGCCGTTGTCGAGCACGAGGCCCGCGTCGTCGATGCCTTTCTCCTTGAGCCAGTCGCGCACCATGCGCTCGGCGCGTTCCGCGGTGGTGCCGCCCGGGGGCAGGAGGTCGGACGTGCCCAGGGTGAGATAAAGCATCCGCGTCACCGGGTTGTCCGAGCGCTTGTTCACGTCGCGCACCATCTCGCCCAGCAGCCGCGATCGATGCTGGGCGATCGTGCGACCGCCCGGGGCGAAGCTCACCCGTGTCGTGCCCCGGAAGGCGCCGCCCAGTTCCTTCCAGAGGGCGCGGAAGAGTCGGTCGGCGTACTCCACGCGGTCCAGCAGGTTCAGGCGTCGAGGCCGTGCAATTTCTCGGGAAATCGCCGGAGAGCTTCACCACGATCTCGCCGTTGCGGCGCTCCAGCGCGGGCAGCTTCCAGCCGTCCTCCCAGTCGGCGCACTTGCGGTCCGACAGCGTGAGGCCGTTGTCGAGGCGCACCCCATCGAGCGGCGTTTCGATGGCGGCCGAGACCGCCTTGCCGTCCGAGGCCAGTTCGAGCCCGAAAAGGTACGAGCCCAGCATGAGCGCGTCCGGGATGAGGTTGTAGCGGAACTCCGGCGTGTCGTCGAACGGCGGGACGCCCTCGTCGAGGCGCGCGGGCGTGAAGAAGCCCAGGTCGAGGATGAAATCGCCCGCCACCTCGCGGATGCCCTGGGTGCGGGCGGCCACCAGCATGCGGCGGAAATCGGACCAGCCCACGTCGGGGTCCGCGCCCCCCCGCAGGACGAGGTCACCCTGGAGGACGCCATCGGCAACCGGCGCGGCCGTCACCAGTTCCGTGCGGCCGGTCCAGGCTGGGCCCAGCCGGTCCAGGGCGACGGCCGCAGTGAGAACCTTCAGCGTCGAGGCCGGTTGCATCGGGGCACCGGGCCGGTGCGCGAGGACTTCCCGCCCCGTCGCGGCGTCGATGACGACGAATCCGAGGGCGTCCTCGGGCAGGCCGGCGGCGGCCAGGCGCGAGGCGACGGGGGCGGGGATTTCGGCATGAACGGCAACGGCGAGAAAAACGCCCGTCACGGCGACGAAACCGCGGGTAAATCCCGACATCAGGTATTGCATTTTGGTGACATTCCCCTCTAAAGTCCCGTGAGTGGTAGTGCATTGGTATTATGCCCGCTCGGACCCGGCCCGCCAGGGAGAAACACAGGCGCGCCGGCCGGCCAGAATTCCGATCCAAACCAGAGGGGAGCCCCACCTTGAAGAAGACCCAGATCGCGCATCTCGTCGCGCTCGTATTCGCCGCGGGCACCGCGGCCGCCCAGCAGCAGGAAGCCCAGAAGGTCGAGAGGGTCGAGGTGACGGGCTCGAGCATCAAGCGCATCGCGAACGAAAGCGCGTTGCCCCCTGCAGGTGATCACGAAGCAGGAGATCGTCGCGCGCGGCATCACCAGCGAGGAACTGGTGATAGCTCGGCCAACGGCACGGGGCGGACAACTCGTCCAACGTCGGCATCCAGCTGGGCACGACGGACCGCAACAACAACGGCAACTCGAGCGCCAACCTGCGCGGCCTGGGCGCCTCGAACACGCTGGTGCTGCTCAATGGCCGGCGCGTGTCGACGCACGGCGCCAAGGGCAACGCGGTCGACCTGAACTCGATCCCGCTCGCCGCCGTCGAGCGCGTCGAGGTGCTGAAGGACGGCGCCTCGGCCATCTACGGCACGGACGCCATCGCGGGCGTGATCAACTTCATCCTGCGCAAGGACTTCATGGGCGTCGAGCTTTCGGCCGCCACGGACATCACCGAGGAAGGCGGCGGCAACATCCACCGCGCCAATATCCTGATGGGCTGGGGAGACCTCGCCAAGAATCGCTTCAACGTGATGGCGAACATCGCCTTCGAGCGCCAGGAGATCCTGGACGGCGGCGAGCGCGATTGGTCGAACGGCTACCAGCCCGGGCGCGGCCTTTCCCCCGACACGACGGGCACGCCGTACGCGACGCATACGGGCCTCGCCGGCACGGCCATCGGCTCCACCTTCCGCACGCCATCCGGCGGCACGCAGACCTACAACCGCGCGAACCTGCTCGCCTTCACCACGGGCTGCGACAGCTATCCGGGCATGACGCAATACGACACCGCTCTCTGGGCCTCGCCCGGCGCCCGCTACGGCTGCGCCTACGACTACGGCGGGTCGGCGGTGATCATGCAGCCGAACGACCGCGTGAACCTCGTCTCGCGCGGCACGTTCCAGATCACGAACGAGCTGACGGCCTTCGCGGAGATCCGTCGCCTCGCGCAGCGCGAGGCGAAGAAGCTGTTCGAGCGTTGCAGATCACCACCACCGGCGCGTTCGCCGGCATGGTACCCGGCGGGCGGGCCGTACTACCAGGATCTTTCGGCCTACATCCCGACCTTCAACCGCAACTCCCGATCGCCTACCGCCTGCGCTGCACGGACTGCGGCGGCCGCGAGATCGAGACGGTCCCGGATCGCGTACCGATTCCTGGCGGGGCCTCGAGGGCACGCTTGCCGGCAAGTACGACTGGAAGCTCGGCGCTTCCACGGCGGGCAGCGAGGCGGACTCGACCCTGGGCAACGGCTACATGTTCACCGCGCCCCTCACGGCGGCGCTCGGGAGCGGCCTCTACAACCCGTGGGTGCTTCCCGGCCAGTCGCAGGACCCGCGCGGCGCGGCGCTGCTCGACGCGGCCCGGGCCAACGGCACGAAACTCTTCGGCGGGGAGGCGAGCCTCAAGCAGTTCGACGGCTCGATCACCGGCGAGATCCTGCAGATGGCCGCCGGCCCGCTCGCTTTCGCCGCCGGTTTCGACTACCGGAAGGAAAGCTACCAGTTCGCCAATGGCGCGACCACGACGCAGCCGGTCTACCAGGCGCCGTTCGACGCCGATTTCCCGGAAGTCGAGCGCACCGTGAAGGCCATCTACGCGGAGCTTTCCGTGCCGCTGCACAAGACCCTGGGCGTCGCTCGCCGTCCGCCGCGACGATTACAGCGACTTCGGGAGCACCACCAACCCGGAAGTCTCGGTGAAGTTCAACCCCGTGAAGATCTTCTTCCGCGGCTCCTACGGCGAGGGCTTCCGCGCGCCGAGTTTCTTCCCGCTCTACACGGCGCAAGGCGATGCCCCGGTGCCGGGCAACATCGCCGACCCCGAACTGTGCCCGCTCGGTCCCACGGCACCCGGTGCGGACCTCTCGGTCTGCGCGATCCGCCCGCTCGCCCGCTCCGGCGGGAACTCCACCCTCAAGCCGGAGACCTCGGAGCAGTGGGCCGTGGGCTTCGTGTTCGAGCCGACGACCAACATGACCATGAGCATGGACTGGTGGACCGTGATGCGCGAGGACCGCATCTACGAGCTCACGCCCCAGCAGGTCGTCGCCAACTACACGACCTTCCCGGAGAACCTCGTGCGCGGCACCAACGGGCGACTCGACGGCCCCGGCGGCTTCATCCGCGGCGGTTTCGTGAACGCCGACGGCGACATCACCCGCGGCGTGGACCTGAGCCTGCAGGCACCGGCAAGATGGCGAACGGACGGCAAGTTCACGGCTCGACGGCACCTACATCGACACCTTCAAGTCGCGGATCTTCAATACCCAGCCCCACACGGAGTTCGCTGGCCAGTGGTGAAGCCGCGACCTCTACCCGCGCTGGAAGCACCGCGAGCTTCGTCTATCCGAGGGGCCCGTGGAGCACGTCGCTGACCAGCAGTACACGGCCAGCTACAGGACGAGCGCCCGTCGGGCGGGGTGCCGCAGGATTTCAGCGCCAAGGTCGAAGAGTTACGTGGCCTACCACGCCGTCGGTGAACCACCCGGGCTTCAAGAACCTGACGCTCACCGGCGGCATCAAGAACCTCTTTCAACGAGGACCGCGCCTTTCACCGCGCACAACCTGACTCCTCGCGGCCGGCGCCGGCTGGGATCCCGCGTGGCCGACCCGCGCGGCCGTTCCTACATCACGCGCGTGGCGTACCGGTTCTGGTCCGACCCGGCACGCGAAGCGTCTCGCGACGGCGCTTTTCTTCGGGCGCGTGGGCGACGCCGCGGCGCCGCCGCCCTCGCGGCGGCCGTTTCTTTGCGGCGCTCGCCAGGGCGGCGGACCGTGCGCTCGCGGTCAGGCCGCCTCTGCCTGAAGCCCCCGCGGCGACGTGGCTCTCGGCCTCATCGCCCCGGCGGACACCTGTCCGACGCGGAGATCGAGAAGAGCGTCCGCAACCTGGAGTCGCTCGGCCTCACCGTGAAGCTGGGCGCGAACGTGCGCCTGCAACGCGGCAACTACGGCGGTACGCCCTGCCAGCAGGTCGCGGACCTGCACGCGATGTTCGCGGACCGCGAGGTGAAGGCGTTTGGGGCCGGGCGCGGCGGCTCGGGCGCCGCAGGGGCTGCCGTACGTCGACTGGAAGCCCTGCCGCGCGAATCCGCTGAAGATCCTGTGCGGCTATTCGGACGTGACGGCGCTCCACCCGGTGATGCTGCGGCAGGCGG
>JADJMI010000007.1 GCA_016709665.1 Betaproteobacteria bacterium
AATGCCGGAGAACAAGGCGCGGTACGAAGCCTGGAAGGCCGGCAGGTCCGAAGTAGCGGACCGGCGTCACGAGACAACGACAACGATAACGAGGAGAAACCCGATGAAGACGTACCGCTTGCTCGCCGGCGGCGTTCACACTGGCGGCCACCGCCGCGCTGGCCCAGCCCTATCCCAACAAGTCCGTGAAGCTCATCGTCCCGTACCCGCCCGGCGGCGACGGACGTGATCGGCCCGCGTGATGGCGCAGCGCCTCACGACGGCGCTCGGCCAGCAGGTGGTGGTGGACAATCGCGGCGGCGCGGGCGGCAACATCGGGGCCGAGGCCGTGGCGAAGTCCGCACCGGACGGCTACACGCTCCTCATGGGCGCGCTCACCTCGCACTCCATCATGGCGACCCTCGAGAAGGGCACCATCCGTTACGACCTGGGCAAGGACCTCGTGCCCGTGGCGGTGGTGGGCTCGGTGCCGCTCGTCTGGGTGGTCACCCCGTCGCTGCCGGTGAAGACGCTGCAGGAACTGGTGGCGTATGCCAAGGCCAACCCGGGCAAGCTCACCTACGCTTCCTCCGGCGCAGGCGCTCCCCAGAGAATGTGCGCGGAACTCTTCAAGCTCAAGATCGGCGCCGACATGATCCACGTCCCGTGCAAGGGCGGCCCGGCCATGGCGGATCTCGTCGGCGGCCAGGTGCTCACCATGTGCGAGACCGTCCCGGCGTCCCTGCAACTCATCAAGGGCGGAAGCTGCGCGCGCTCGCGGTCACCACGGCCGAGCGCATCTCGCAGCTGCCCGACGTGCCCGCGCAGGCCGAGGCCGGCGTCACCGGCATCGAGGTGGCCTCGCTCTTCGGCGTGATGGCCCCGGCCGGCACGCCCGCGCCGATCGTCATGAAGCTCAATGCCGAGATCCAGAAGGTGCTCGCCCTGCCGGAGGCCCAGGAGCAGCTCCTCGCCCAGGGCGCCTACGCGGTGAAGATGTCGCCCGAGCAGTCGAACGAGCGGATCAAGCGGGAAATCTCGCAGTGGGCCAAGGTCATCGCGGACGCGAAGATCAAGTCCGACTGAGCGGTCCCGCGGCGACGGCCGTCGCCGCCTCGACGAAAGCCTGCACGGGGCCCGCGCGCACGGAAGCGCGCGGGTAGACCACGCCGACCTGCCGCGCGTGTTCCGGGGAATCCACCGGAATGCGCCGCAGGCGCACGCCTTCCGGCCAGGGCGGTGGCCAGTCCGGGATCAGCGCGACGCCGAGCCCCCGGTCGACCAGGCGCGTGATGGCGAAGAGCGAGGTGACCTCGAAGCGCTCCTGGGGCACGATGCCTTCCCGCCGCAGGTAGCGGTCCACCAGCCGGCCGCCCGCGGTGTCCCGCGACAGGCGGATGAAAGGCTCGCGGGCGAGCAGCACGTTCAGGTCGCGCTCGCGCAGCGCGGTCGGCGCGATCACGAGCAGGGGCTCCGGCACGCAGCGGCCGCCACTCGCACGCCTTCGCCAGCGAACTCGGGCTTCACCACGATCGCGGCGTCCAGCTCCCGCGATTGACCTTTTCGTCAGAGTTCCCCGGAGCGCCGGGCGGGACGCGCACGCGCACGCGCGGGTGGCTCTTCGCGAGCCGCGCGAGGATGTCGGGCACGAGGGCCCGTCATGGCGGTCGCCACGGAGCCCGCGTGCGGTTCTCCCGCCGCGCGGTCGTCGATGGCCGCCGCGCGCAGGTCCCGCGCGGACTGCAGGAAGGCCCGGGGCGCGCCAGACGCGGGCGCCGGCTTCCGTCGGCGTCACGGTGCGCCCGGCGCACCGAGCAGGGGCGAGCCGATGTCGCGCTCGAGCGCGCGGATGCGTTGCGCGAGGGCCGCCGGCGTGAGGTTCAGCCGCCGGGCCGCCTCCGCCATGGAGCCATGGTCGGCGACGAAGACGAAGCTTTCGAGGAAGCGGGTATCCACAAGACGGAAAATCTATCGTCTGAAGATGCCGATGTCCACTTTTTCTTTTCCCCGCAGGAGCCTAGGATCGTCGCTCCCTTCCCGTGATCGGCCTGTCCATGCGCTGCAAGCTTTTCGTTCCCGGCTCGCGTCCCGAGCTGTTCGCCAAGGCGATGGCGGGCGACGCCGACGCGATCTCCATCGACCTGGAGGACGCCGTCGACGAAAGCCGCAAGGACCGGGCGCGCGAGGAAGTCGCCCGGTTCCTCCGCGAGCTGCCCGCGGACAAGGCGAAGACGATCATCGTGCGCGTGAACGGCGTCGGCACGCCGCACTTCGAACGCGACATCGAGGCCATTTCGGGCCCGGGTCTCGACCTGGTGAACCAGCCCATGCCGGAATCGGGCGACGAGGTGCGCGCCTGCGCCGAGGCGATGCGGCGAGTGGCCAAGGCGAAGGGGCTCGCCGCCCCCGCGGGCATCATGGCCAACATCGAGACGCCCGCCGCCTTTCGCAGGGCCGCGGAGATCGCGACGGCGGACCCGCTCGTGAAGGGCCTCCAGATCGGCTTCGGCGACCTGCTCGAGCCCTACGGCATCGAACGCTACGACCCGCGCGTCGTGCTGCATTTCCAGCTGGGCGTGAAGCTCGCGGCCGCGGAAGCCGGCATCTTCGCCTACGACTCGGCCATGGCCGACGTGAAGAACGTCGCCTTCCTGCGCGAGGAAGCGGAGACGGCCCGTCGCCTGGGCTTCCTGGGCAAGAGCGCCATCCACCCGTCGCAGGTGGCCGTGATCAACGCGGTCTTCCGTCCCACCGAGGCGGAGATCGCCCATTCGCTCAAGGTGGTGGCCTCCGCGACGGAGAACGCCGCGAAGGGCGTGGGCGCCTGGACCGTCGACGGCAAGATGATCGACGCGCCCTTCGTCGCGCGGGCGCAGGCGGTGCTTGCCGTCGCCCGGCGGCTGGGCCTCGTGCACGACTAGTTTCACTTGGGACCATAAGAAGACAACCGGAGGAAATCCATGAAAATCGCCCGTCCGCTCCTCGCGCTGGCCGCCGCCTTCGCGTTCGCGCTGCCCGCCGTCGCCCAGTCGAAGTTCCCCTCGCGCACCGTCTCGCTCGTCGTGCCCTACCCGGCCGGCGGCTCCAACGACATCTTCGCGCGCGCCCTCGGCAAGAAGCTCGCCGAGGCCTGGGGCCAGCCCGTCATCGTCGAGAACAAGCCGGGGGCCGGCGGTTCCATCGGCGCGGCCTTCGTCTCCAACGCCGCCCCGGACGGCTACACCATCATGCTGCTGTCCTCGTCGTTCACGACGAGCGCGGCCATCCAGCCGAAACTGCCCTTCGACCCCGTGAAGGGCTTCACCCCGATCGCGATGGTGGCCCGCGGTCCGATGGTGCTCACCGTTTCGAACGGCGTGCCGGCGAAGACGTTCGCGGAGTTCCTCGCGCTCGCCAAGTCGAAGCCCGGCAAGCTCAACTTCGGCTCGTCGGGGCAGGGCAGCACCAACCACTTCGCCACCGAGCTCCTCATGGGCGCGGCCGGCATCCAGATGACCCACGTGCCCTACAAGGGCATGGGGCCGGCCACGGCCGACGCCATCGCGGGCCACATCGATGTCCTCGTGGCGAGCGCGCCTTCGATCATGCAGCACGTGCGCGGCGGCAAGGTGCGCGGCCTGGGCGTCACCAGCAAGGGGCCCTCGCCGGTCGTGCCGGAGCTGCCGGCCATCTCGGCGACCGTGCCGGGTTACGCGTTCGACCTCTGGTGGGGCGTGCTCGCGCCCCCCGGCATGGCGAAGGAACTGGCCGCGTCGATCAACGCGGAGATCAACAAGGCCCTCGCGAGCGCCGACCTGAAGGAAACGCTCTCGCGCGAGGGCACGGAACCCTACGTGATGACGCCGGCCCAGGTCGCCGAGACGATCCGCTCGGAGATCGAGGAGTGGAAGAAGGTCGCCGCGCGCGCCAACATCAAGGTGGAGTAGGGCGGTGACGGGACCCTCGCCGGCATCCGGGTCCTCGACCTGTCGAGCTACATCGCCGGGCCCTACGGCTGCACGCTGCTCGCGGACCTGGGGGCCGACGTCGTCAAGATCGAATCCCCGGAGGGCGACACGCTGCGCAAGTACCCGTCGACGCTGCCGACGGAAAGTCGCGCGTTCCTCGGCGTGAACCGCGGCAAGCGCGGCCTCGCGCTGGATCTCAAGAAGCCCGAGGGCCTCGCCGTGCTGAAGCGGCTGGTCGTGAAGGCCGACGTCCTCGTCCACAACTTCCGGCCATCGGTGCCGCCGCGGCTCGGGATCGACTACGCCTCCCTGAAGGCCGTGAACCCGCGCCTCGTGTACTGCGCCCTCACGGGCTACGGCGAGACGGGGCCGCTGCGCGAGAAGGCCGGCTACGACCAGGTGCTGCAGTCCCTCACGGGCATGTGCGCGATGCAGGGGCCGGACGCGGACCACCCGCAGATCCTCTACGGCTCCGTGGTCGACTACTACGCGGCCTCGATGCTGGCGTTCGCCGTGTCCTCGGCGCTCTTCGAGCGCAGCCGTACGGGCGAGGGACGGCTGGTGGATGTCTCGCTCCTGCGCAGCGCGCTCACGATGCAGTCGGCGCGCTTCGTGTGGGCCGAGGGCGAGCCGCCCGACGTGCCGCGCGACATGCGCTCGGGCGGCGTGACGGGCATCCATCCCACGAAGCGGGGCAGCCTGTATCTCTCGGCCAACACGCCGCACTTCTGGGCGGCCCTCTGCGAGCTCGCGGAGCTCGGGGACCTCGCGGCGGATCCGCGCTACGACACGGTGAAGAAGCGCGCGGCGAACGCGGCGCAGATCGTGCCGAAGCTCCGCGCGGCCCTCGCCACGCGAACCGCCCTCGACTGGGAGGAGCGCTTCGGCGAGCGCGTGCCTTGCGCCGCCGTGCGCAGCGTCGAGGAGATGTTCGACCACCCGCAGGTCGTCGCCGAAGGGCTCATCGACACCTACGAGCACGCGAAGGCGGGCCGCTTCCGGGGCTTTCGCGAACCCGTGCGCTTCGGCGGCGAGCCCGCCCCGACGCCGCGCGCGGCGCCCCTCTTCGGCGAGCATGCGCGCGAGCTTCTCCTCGAGGCGGGTTACGGCGCGCCGGAGATCGACGCGCTGCTCGCGGCCGGCGCGGTGCCGGCACCGGAGGCCGCCGGTGGCCATTGAGGTTCCGCACAGCGCGGGCACCGCGAAGCCGCGTCTCGTGCCGCCGCCGTTCTCCTGCGATTCGCACCTGCACGTCTACGACGCACGATTCCTGGCGGCACCCGGCCAGGCCGTGATGCCGCGGGCGAGCGTCGCCGAGTACCGCTTGCTGCAATCCCGCCTCGGCACCACGCGGGCCGTCGTCGTCCAGCCCCGTGCCAACGGCACGGACAACACGGTGACCGTGGACGCGGTCGCGCAACTCGGTCTCGCGAGCGCGCGTGGCGTGGCGGTGCTGCATCCGTCCGCGAGCGACGCGCAGCTGCGCGAACTGGACGCGGCCGGCATCCGGGGCCTGCGGATCAGCGCGCACGAGCCCCTGCAGGGCGTCTGCACCGTCGACATGATCGAGCCTCGCGCGCCGGATCCCCTGGGCTGGCACGTGCAATTGCACCTCACGGCCGACCAGCTCGCGGCGAACTCGGCGATGATCGAGCGCCTGCCGTGCCGGATCGTCATCGACCACCGCGCCAGGCTTCCGGCCGGGGCCGGGTCCGCGCACCCCGCGTTCGCGCTCGTCCGTCGCCTGCTCGACGCCGGCCGCGCCTGGGTGAAGCTCTCGGGCCCGTATCTCGACTCCCGCACCGGCGGCCCCGCCTGGGCGGATGTCGCCGGGGGCGCGAAGGCCCTCGCCGCGGCCGCGCCCGAGCGCATGCTCTGGGGAAGCGACTGGCCCCATCCCACCGAGAAGGACGCGAAGCCCGACGACGCGGCCCTGCTCGACGTGCTCGCCGACTGGGCGCCCCACGAGGCCGCCCGGCGACGTATCCTCGTCACCAACCCCTGCGAACTCTACGGATTCGAACCGCCGCAACCCACCCTCCCGGAGGAGACACCATGAGATTCATCCGACTCGCCGCCGCCGCGCTCGCCCTCGCGATCGCCCCCGGCCTCGCCAGCGCCCAGGCCTGGCCGAACAAGACCGTCAAGATCGTCGTGCCCTTCGCGGCCGGCTCGTCCACGGACATCCTCGCGCGCCTCATCGCCGACCACTTCGGCAAGGTGTTCGGCCAGCCGTTCATCGTCGACAACAAGGCCGGCGCCGGCGGCATCATCGGCACCGAGGCCGCCGCGAAGGCCGCGCCCGACGGCTACACGCTCATCATGCTCACGAGCGGCCCGTTCGCGAGCAACCCGGCCGTCTACGCGAAGCTCCCGTACGACCCCATCAAGGATTTCGACCCCATCGCGAACATCGGCTTCACGCCGCAGGTGTTCGTGGTCGGCCCGCAGACGAAGTTCCGCACGCTCAAGGAACTGGTCGCGGCCGCGAAGAAGGATCCGGGCGGCATCGGGGCGGGCTCGCTGGGCAAGGGCGCCACGAGCCACCTCGCGCTCGAGGGCTTCCAGGGCATCGCGGGCATCAAGCTGAACCACATCCCGTTCAAGGGCTCGTCGGAAGCGCAGACGCAGGTGATCGGCGGCAGCGTGCCGATGATGTCGGACGCGGTGCCGGGCGTTCGCGCCCAGATCCAGGGCGGCAAGCTCACGGGCCTCGCCATCGCCTCGCTCAAGCGATCGCCTTTCCTGCCCGACGTGCCCACCTTCGCCGAGCAGGGCTACCCCGGCTACGAGGCGGTGGGCTGGATCGGACTGGGCGCGCCGGCGGGCACCCCGCCCGCGATCCTCGACCGCATGAACGCCGAGATCGTGAAGATGCTGGGCGAGCCCGCGGTGAAGCAGAAGTTCGAGTCGCTCGCGTTCGTCTCGGCCATCGGCACGCGCGCGGAGTTCGCGGCCTTCATCAAGGCCGAGATCGCCAAGTGGTCCAAGGTGGCCAAGGACGCCGGCGTCCGCGCCGACTGATGTCGCGCAGTCCCGCCGCATGATCGCCGGTCTCGTCCAGATCCTGCTCTTCCAGGGGCTGGGCGAGCTCGTCGCGAAGTTCTTCCTGCCGCTCATTCCCGGGCCCGTCATCGGGCTCGTCCTCCTGGTGGCGTGGCTTCGCTGGCGCGGCGGCGTGCCGGAGTCGCTCGACGGCGTTGCGACGGCGTTCGCGCAGAACCTGGGCCTGCTCTTCATTCCCGCGGCCGTGGGCGTCGTGATGTTCTGGCCGCAGCTGCGCTCGCATGCCCTGGCCATCGCCGTCGCCCTCGTCGCCAGCGTCGTCGCGACGATGGCCGTGACGGCGCTCGTGCTGCGCGCCCTGTCGAAGGACGACCCGGGATGACGCCCCAGATCCCGGCCATCCACGAGATCTGGGTCTACCTGTCCGGCAGCCCGCTCCTCGCGCTCATCCTCACGCTCTCGGCCTACCAGCTGGGCGTGATGGCGTACGAGCGCTCGGGCCGCAACCCGCTCGCCAACCCCGTGCTCATCGCGATCGTCCTCGTGGCCGCGACGATCACGGCCATCGACATGCCCTACGCGAAATACTTCGAGGGCGCGCAGTTCGTGCACTTCCTGCTCGGCACCGCCACGGTCGCGCTCGCGGTGCCCATTACCAAGGGCCTGGTGGCGTTGCGCGGCCGCGTGTTCCCGATGCTGGCCGCGCTGCTGGCCGGCGGCGCGACCTCCATCGTCGTCGGGGTGGGGCTCGCGAAGCTGCTGGGCGCGAATGCCGCCATCGTGGGCGGCTTCTGGGCCAAGAGCGTCACGGCGCCCATCGCCATGGGCATCGCGGAGCGCTCGCTCCTTTCGCCCACGCTCACCGCGGCGTTCGCCGTGTCGACGGGCATCCTCGGCGCGATCCTCGTGCGCGTCACGATGGATGGGCTCGGCATGAAGTCGTGGTGGCAGCGCGGCTTCGCGCTCGGCGTCGCGGCCCACGGCATCGGCACCTCGCGCGCGTTCAGCGTGCACCCGGAGGCGGGCACCTACGCCTCGCTCGGCATGGGCCTGCACGGCGTGCTCGGCGCGGTGCTCATTTCCATCGCCGTGCGATACGTCGCCTGATTGCGACAGGCCATGGAAATTTCCGCGAGGCGGCGAACTTTCGTGCGGAACCGGCGTTCCAACCGGGCCAATCCCCACGGAGGATGCGCCCATGAAGCCCGTGGAATCCGCCGGCGCGGCCCCGCCGCCCACGGTCCCCTCGCTCGTCGCGAGGCTCATCACCGAATCACCGGTGCGCGTGAAGCAGAAGCTCGTCGCCTGCCTGCTCGGCGTGGCGGGGCCGCTCGCGCTCGCCTCGCTGGCCGACGGCCGTTTCGCGAGGCTCCTCGTTCGCCCGCCCACGCAGTCGCTCGCCGTCACGCTCGAGGAAGCCAGGCGGCTCACGGAAGGGCAGCTGCTCTCCATCGCCACGTACGCGTGGCAGGCGAGCCCGGCCGTGTTCGGCCGGATGGTCGAGATGCTGCAAGCGGAGAACCCCACGCTCCTTCGCACGTTCACCGGCGCGCTGCTGCTCTTCGCGCTCGGCGAGCGGCGCCGGCGCGACCGCATCCCCCTGACCGGCGCCCCGCGGCTCGCGCGCGCGCCGGGTAGACTTCCTTCCCCCGCCCGGAGCGCGCCGTCCATGTCCCAGCCCCTGCCCTCGAGGGCATCCGCGTCGTCGAGTTTTCCCACATGGTGATGGGGCCCTCCTGCGGCCTGGTGCTCGCGGACCTGGGCGCCGAGGTCATCAAGGTGGAACCCGCGGGCAAGGGCGATCCCACGCGCCACCTCACCAGCACGGGCGCGGGGTTCTTCGCGTCGTTCAACCGCAACAAGAAGAGCGTCACGCTCGACCTCGCCTCGCCCGAGGGCATTGCGACGGCGAAAAAGCTCGTCGCCACCGCCGACGTCTTCATCGAGAACTTCCGGCCCGGCGCGCTGGAGGCGAAAGGGCTCGGCTACGAGGCGCTGTCGGCGGCCAACCCGCGGCTCGTCTACTGCTCGCTCAAGGGCTTCCTCACCGGGCCCTACGAGAAGCGCACCGCGCTGGACGAAGTGGTGCAGATGATGAGCGGCCTCGCCTACATGACCGGCCCCGTGGGCAAGCCCCTGCGCGCCGGCGCGCCGGTGAACGACATGATGGGCGGCATGTTCGGCGCCATCGCCATCCTCGCGGCGCTGCGCGACCGCGACCGCACCGGCCGGGGCCAGCTCGTGCAGGGCGGGTTGTTCGAAAACGCGGCCTGGCTCGTCTCCACCCACATGATGCAGGAGGCGGTGCTCGGCAAGCCCGCCATCCCGATGTCCGCGGGCAAGCGCGCGTGGGGCGTGTACGACATCTTCACCACGGCCGACGGCAAGAGCCTTTTCGTGGGCGTGGTGACGGAGCGCCAGTGGGAGCTCTTCACCGACGCGCTCGGCGAGGAGTCCCTGCGCGAGCCGGCCTACGCCACCAACAACGACCGCTCGCGCGCCCGCGAGACGCTCATCCCGCTGGTACAGACGATCCTGGGCCGGCGCGATTGCGCCACGATCGAGGCGATGTGCGAGAAGGCGGGGCTGCCCTTCGCGCGCGTGCAGACGCCCTCGGACCTCTTCGACGATCCGCACTTGAATGCGGGCGGGATGATCGAGCAGGTGCTGCCCGATGGGAAGGACGACGCGCATCCCCGCGCTGCCGGTGCAGTTCGGCGACGCGAGGCTCGCCCTGCGCCTGCCGCTGCCGAAGCCGGGCGAACACAATCTTGAAATCCTGGGGCCGCTCGCGTAGCGCCCCCGACGACGGAGACGGGCCATGTGGAAGCTGGACGGCGGCGCGCCCGAGGTGATCGAGGCCCGCGTGCTCACGACGATGCCGGCGGCGTTCGCGAAAGCGGTTCGCTCCGACTGGGCCGACGCGAACAAGGGCGGCGAGCCGATCCCGAGCTTTCTCGAAGGCCCGGCCTTCGACCGTGCCGGGAACCTCTGGGTGGTGGACATCCCGCATGGGCGCGTCTTCCGCGTCTCGCCCGCGCTCGAGTGGACCCTCGTCGCCTCGACGGGCGGCTGGCCCAACGGCCTCGCCATCCACCGCGACGGCGCCGTGTGGATCGCCGACTATCGCCGCGGGCTGCTGCGGCTCGATCCGGGGACGGGTGAAATCGGCACGGTGCTCGGCCACCGCAATTCCGAATCGCTCAAGGGCGTGAACGACCTCGCGTTCGATGCCGCGGGCCACTGCTACTTCACGGACCAGGGGCAGACCGGGCTGCACGACCCCACCGGCCGCGTGTACCGGCTCGGTACCGATGGTCGGCTCGACCTGCTGATGGCCAACGTCCCCAGCCCCAACGGCATCGCGCTGGACGCGCACGGCAAGGTGCTGTTCGTCGCCGCGACGCGGGCCAACGCGATCTGGCGCGGGCCGCTGCTGCCGGACGGGTCCGTCTCGAAGGTGGGCGCCTTCCGCACGTTCTTCGGCGCGAGCGGGCCCGATGGCCTCGCGATGGATGCCGGCGGCCGCCTCGTCGTGGCCCACGCCAGCCTCGGGGGCGCGTTCGTGCTGAACGCGAAGGGCGAAGTGACGCACTTCGTGATGAGCCCGGTGGGCACGACGGTGACGAACGTCGCCTTCCGTCCCGGCACGTCCACGCTCGTGATGACGGAGTCCGCCACCGGGACGATCCTCGAGGCGGCGCTGCCCGGCGTGGGGCAGGGGCTCTTCTCGCACGCCTGAATTCGCGGCTCAAGATTCCGGCCCGGCGTTCGTTAACCCGAAGGAGGGCTCGCCTCGCGGGCCCGATGCGCCCGCGCAAACCCAGCCGGAGAAACCATGGTTCCCCCCGCCACGCTCGCCCCGCAGGAGGCCCGCCGGATCGTCGACGAGGTCGACATCCCGCCCTGCCCGGCCGTGCTGACAGCGGTCCTGAAGGAAATGCGCCGGGAAGAGCCTGATTTCCCGGCCATGGGCACGCGCATCGCGAGCGACCTTGGCCTGTCGGCCGCGCTGCTCAAGACCGTCAACTCGCCCTTCTACGGGCTCGGCCGGAAGGTGACGAGCGTGCAGCAGGCCATCGCCTACCTGGGCGTGAACGCGGCCGTGCGGCTGGTGACGGGCCTGCTCCTGCAGCAGGTCTTCCCCGTGTACCGCAACCCCGTCATCACGCGCCTGTGGACGGAGTCCTCGCGCTTCGCGGCCGGCATGGCACGCCTCGCACGCGAGTTCGACGCCGTCGACGTCGACGAGGCCTACACGTTCGGGCTGTTCCGCGACTGCGGCATGCTGCTCATGGCGCGGCGGCATCCCGGCTACGAGAAGCTGCTGGGCCCCGAGTCGGTCGCCCACGACGCCGCGCTCCTGCGGGCCGAAAGCAGCCATTACGTGGTCGACCACGCCACGGTCGGGTACTACATGGCCGAAAGCTGGTACCTGCCGGCGAGCCTCGCGACGGCCGTGCAGAACCACCACGACATCGCCTTCGTGCTGAACCGGAAGGACGAAATCCAGCGGGAAGCGCGTGTGTTGGTGGCGCTGGGCACGCTGGTCGAGCGGGCCGCCCCGGGCACCGAGCCGCCCGCGGACGGACACCTGCGCGATCCGCTGCTGGTCGTGGCGCTCGCCTGCCTCGGCGCGCAGGCACGGCAGCTTCCCGAACTCCTCGCCTCCGTTCGCGAGGCGCGGGACGCGCAGGACGAGGAATAGCGGCCTTCGGCGCGGGACGGTGAACCGGCCCCGCGCCTCAATCGACGCCGCGCAGCTCCCGCCGCAGGATCTTCCCCACCGTCGACTTGGGCAGCGCATCCAGGAAGCGCACCGACCTGGGCACCTTGTACGCCGCGAGCTCGCGCTGGCAATGGGCCTTCACCGTGTCCTCGGTGAGAGCCGCGCCGGCCGCTTTCACGACGAAGAGCTTCACCGCCTCGCCCGTGCGCTCGTCCGGCACGCCGATGCACGCGCATTCGGCGACGCCCGGGAAGGCGCTCGCCACGGCCTCGATCTCGTTGGGAAACACGTTGAAGCCCGAGACCAGCACCATGTCCTTCTTGCGGTCGACGAGCTTCAGGAATCCGCGCTCGTCGAAACGGCCGATGTCGCCCGTTCGGAAGTAGCCGTCCTTCGTGAAGGCCGCCTCGTTGGCCTGCGGCTGGTTCCAGTAGCCGGCCATCACCTGCGGGCCTTTCGCGCACACCTCGCCCGCCTCGCCCGGGGGCACGTCGCGGCCGTCGTCGCCCAGAAGCACGATGTCGGTACCGGGAACCGGGAGCCCCGTGGTGGCGGTGAATTCGCCGAGCGACGGGGGATTCAACGTGAGCACGGGGCTGGTCTCCGAGAGCCCGTAGCCCTCGCAGATGTCCTTTCCCGTGATGGCCTTCCAGCGCGCCGCCGTCGAGGGCAGGATGCTCGAGCCGCCGCCCACCGCGAAACGCAGGCGCGAGAAATCGATCTCCTTCGCGCGCGGGTGCGCGGCGAGGCCGGCGTAGAGCGTGTTGACGCCCGCGAAGGCGGTGGGCCGCGCCTGCTTGAGCACGCCGACGAAGGCGTCCATGTCGCGCGGGTTGGCCACCAGCCAGCTCTCGGCACCGGCGGAGGCGTAGGCGATCATGCTCACCATCAGCGCGAAGATGTGATAAAGCGGCAAAGCCGTGACGATCACGTCGTCGCCGTCACCGAGCGCGGTGCCGACCACGGCTCGGAACTGCATGGTGTTGGCGACAAGATTGCGGTGCGAAAGGCACGCGCCCTTCGAAAGCCCCGTGGTGCCGCCCGTGTACTGCAGGAAGGCCGGGTCGGCGCCCGAGATCGTCACGGGCTGCCGCTCGAGCCCGGCACCTTCGGCGAGCGCATCGACGAGTTTCACCGTGCCGGCGAGGCGGGCGTCCGCGGCCGGCCCGGGCAGCACCTTGCCGCTGCCGTCGCCCAGGCCCGTCGTCACCACGTGGCGGATCGGCGTGCGGGCCACGATCTCCGCGAGCGTCGGCGTCGAGCCGTCGAAGATCACGATGACTTCCGCGCCCGCGTCGTTCAACTGGTGCTCGAGCTCGCGCGGCGTGTAGAGCGGGTTCACGTTCACCTGCACGGCGCCGGCGCGCAGGATGCCCAGGCACGCGATGGGGAAGGCGAGGAGGTTGGGCATCATGACCGCGACGCGGTCGCCCTGCTTCACGCCGAGGCGGTGCTGCAGCCACGCCGCGAAATCCGCCGACAGCTTGTCGACCTCCGCATAGGTCAGCGAATGGCCGAAGGAGCGGAAGGCGGGGCGGCCGGCGTATTGCCGCATCGCGCTTTCCAGCAGGTGCACCACCGAGGGGTGGCCATCGACGTCGACCGACGCGGGGATGCCGTAACGGCGATACGTGTCGCTCCAGGGCTTCATGGCGGTGCTCTCCTCGTGGGCGGCGGGCCGTCGGTGCGGCCGCTCGTTCGGTGAGCGCATTCTGCCAGTGCCGCGGCGGCTCGTCGCCGCCTTTCGGGCGCCGAAGCTAGCGGAGCTTTCCTTCCAGCGGCCCGCGGATTTCCTCCGGCGGCAACTGCGGCCGGTCCCGCTCGCGATTCACGAGGCAGAGGAACCCCAGCGGCTCGTCCGGCGCGGCGCGGAACTGGTGCCACGCGAGCGGCGGCACGGCGACGAGGTCGTTCGGCCCGATGTCCCAAGCTTTATCGCCCACCAGGCACCGGCCGCGGCCACGGATCACCATCACGTTGTGCACGTGCTCGTGGCGCTCCAGCGTCGTCCAGCCGCCGGGCGCGACCTCGAAGTAGCGAAGCTGCGTGGCCATGGACGCGTCGTCGAAGAGCACCTGGCGCGTCACGTCCTTGAAGGGTGCGGCGCCGTCCTGCTTGTAGGCGAGCACGTCCACGCCCTCCCAGTGGAAGGTGCCATCGTGCTTGCGGACGAGCGGGTCGGTCATGGATGATTCCCGAAGGCGTGGACGCGGGCGACGAATTCGCGGGAGAGTTCGAGGAGCGCGTCTCCCGCCGAGAGCAGGCCGCCGCCGATGAGCAGCATCGTATCCGTTCCGTAGCCCGCGAGCATCTCGTCCACGCGCTCCACCGTCATGCCGCCGGCCGGCACGGGCAGGATGGGCGCGAGGCCGTCGAAGGGGCCGCGGGCCGCATCGCACAACGCGAGGCATGTCTCTCGCGAATAGCTGAAGCGCCCGCCATGATTGGGAAAGATCGTCGCGTCGGCGCCGAAGAGGCGGAAGAGGGTGCCGAGCAGCACGGGCGGCGCGATGCGCGAGGCGCCGCCCAGGGCCGGGTGCGCGAGGATGGGCATGCCGGCTTCCTCGCGGAACTCCACGAACGAGGGCAGGCCGATGAGCATAGGCGCGACGAGAGCCGCCTTCACGCCCGCGTACTCCGCGGCCTTGAGCTGCTCGCGAAGCTGCCGCGGCCGGCCGGAGAAGGTGGGCGCGTAGACGGTGCGCCCGCCCGTTTGCGCGTTGGCCGCGTCGATGGCCTTCTGCACCGCGACCACGCGCTCGGCGAAGGGCGAATACGCCTGGTCGGCGAGGCCGTGGTCGTCCTTCACCATGTCGATGCCGGCGAGGGCGAAGGTGCGGGCGAGTTCGGCCAGGTGGTGGATCGTCGAGCCCTGGGGCTTGAGCGCGGAGCAGGTGAGGGCGCGCGGCGGGGCTCCGACGAGTTCGCGCAAACCCGCGATGCCGAAACGCGGTCCCGGGAACGCCTTCGCGTAACCCGGCGGGAACGCGACACGCTCGAGCGTCACCTCCGGCTGCAGCGAGCAGTTGCCGAAGAGCATGTTGGCGAGCTGCGAGGCTTCCATGCCGGTGGTGGTCGAAGCGAGCGCGATGTCCGCCTCGAAGCCGCCCTCGACAGGGCGGATGGCTTCCACTCGCGCGACGATCTCGGCGAGCACGCGCTCGTCGCGAATGGCGGAGACGGGCATCTCGACGCTCTGCTCGGCGGCGAGGGCTTCGGCGCGCTCGCGGGCGGATTCGAAAGGCGCGGCGATGCGGTAGGTGGCGAGAAGGCGGTCGGTCATGAAATGGCCACGCGCAGCGGGCGTGAACGGCGGGCTAGAGCTTCCCGCGCCGGCGAAGGGCCTTCACGACGGACTCGAACTCGAGCACCGGCTCCATCGCGCGGACTTCGAACGCAGCAAGGTCCGAGATGTTCCGGGATAGCAGGCCCGTCCTGGCGGTTGGTCTCGTCCTCCCAGAGGCTCGCCAACGGGCGTCCACGGAGGGGGAAGTGCGCTTGGGTGAATCCATGGCGGCATTCTAACGGGAAGCGATTCCCGGATGCTGCCCATGGAAGTCGGCGCGGCGGGCTTGATTGACTGATTTCGACCCGAAGCGGACGCTTAGGACACCGATAGCCTGAGCGCCTGATCGCTGACGACGAGCGTTGAGACGCAATCCTATCTGGTTACGTAGCAGATTGATCTCAGCTGCTCGGCGCGCGCTGTCTTGCACGCAATGCCTCGTACGTCTCCTTTAGAAGCGTCGAGTCTTGCGCGGCGTACGCGTTGCATATCCACTCAGCTTCTTCGAGCTCGCCGGCTGCCGCCAATTGGCTGACACAGCCAATCGTCTTTTGCGGTAGTCAGGCAGAAATCCGGACATCGCTGCCCGGAAAATCGCCGCGACCTCCTTCGGATACTGGCTCGCGAGCCGTGCGAGATTCTGAACCAGCAAATAGCCATGATGCCCAACCTGCGCGTGAGGTGCCGCGTCGATCAATGCGTTGACCGCAACTGGCGTGAGCTCATGAATGAAGACCGCCAGTTGACTTGGGGCCGACTGGAGTTCTGGCAATTTGGCACCGCTAACACGAACCTGCTCTGCCACCTTTATCCAGAAGGTCAGTATCTTTGACGTCTTGGCAGAAGGTTCAGAATTCGCTCGAAGCGTCCAGAAGAACCAGCACAAATGCGTTAGCTGCTTTACCTTCAGTTCCGCAACGAGCTCGCTGAGCAGCCCGCCTCCATCGAGACTCTCCATGCCTTCAAGATAGGCAAGCCCAAGGAACTGAAGGGCCCTCTCCGCCACTTGTTCAGGCAGGCCTTCCGAGTAAAACCATCTTCCTCAGTGCCCACGGAGACTAGCCGTACATCTCCAAGCTTCATCGTTTGTGGACGAGAAGAGCCTGTCGAAGTTGGCTTCGGTCCACTCCGCGTTTAGGAAATGGAAATTCGCACAGTACATCCCGGCTATAGCAGCAAAATCGGCATTCAGCCCGGACTCGCTAGTTGCCAGTTCGGCGTCAAATACCGGTCGAACGGCGGCCCAGGTCTCACCTGTACTCTGGTTTGCCTCAACCTCTTCGCGCCGCATTGCGAGAGCGACGAATGAAGGACTCCGGGCCCGGCCCCTTGGGGAGTTAGTTGCATGCGAAACAACATCGCTCGACTGAGCAGTCTCTGGATGAATAGCCTCGAGAACAACATGCAAAACATGAAGGCATGACTTGTGAGTTCCGATGGCAGGTGGCGCTCTCTTTGCTGATGCGCCCTTCAGGATGTCCGCAATGTCGCTAATAACCCAATGCACGGAGGGCTCCCACCCTTCAGACTGGTCGGCCGCAACATCCGCTCTGAAGGTCGGCGAGGAAACGATGGCCTTCAAAAGCGAAAGAGTTGCCGGCCAATCTATGTCTCGCTTGTCGTCAGACCACCGCTCCTTAAGTCCCCGAAGCAAGCCATGTTGGTAAGGCCGCGCTAAGGAAGCAAACAGGCCGATTCGTTCAGCGAAGCCGTCCTCGCTGGCCCTCACAGCGCCGGCAATGGATGAGGCAAGCCCTCGAAATGTCGGACCATCCCAACTCCGGCCATCAGGCACAAAACCCTTGAGGAAGGCCACCAACTCTTCGTTCGACATGCCGACGAGCGTGTCGGAAGCGATGGGGCTTCGATCCCCGATCCATCCGCTGGAGGAATAAGTGTGGAAATCTGGGTGATCTCTCGCACCGGTCCCATCGCTGGACCAGCGTCTGGTACTTCGTCCACTTCCGAATCACCCAAGCCGACAGCCGGATGCAAAAGGTCCGCCTTTGCGTTTCGTCCAGTTCTTCTTGCAGCGACTCGTCTGACCACTCTCCCTTAAGATTTTCTACAAACCCCAAGAACTGGGCCCGTTGGGCGACGGAGAATCTTGAGAACGTCTTGTTGATGAACCAATAGAGTTCATGCCAATAGGGAGTGTCGACAAACCAACTTCCCGCCGCGTGCGCCCAGAACTCTGCGCCGACGGTGCCATAGTGCTCACCACACACGTAAATTCCCACGCGATTTAGTGTCGGATAGGGCGATTGAAGGAGGTACTTCGCAACGGCGGTTGCCGCGGGAAGGAACTGGTCTCTGTCGCACCTAGGGCTGCATCTCGCACGGCATCAACGAGCACAGCGCGCACATCTTCTTTGTTGGCATCCTGTTCGTGGTCTTCAACAGCCGAGCGCCAGATGTACGAGTACTTATCTTCGTCGGCGGAGCCAATGTACTCGATCAAGCGGCAAGCCAACATGTCAACGGCAGGAGCACCACAGCGCTGGCCGAACCTCTTCGCCGAACTCTTAAGCTTGGCCGGGTGGTAACTGTCATCACCCCGGCA
>JADJMI010000008.1 GCA_016709665.1 Betaproteobacteria bacterium
ACCATTGCCCGAGACGAGCCTGCTCCCGGACGCAACGGTCCCCACGGGGAAATCCGGCCCCGCTGGTCCCCCTGCGACATCCCCCGTTGCGCCGGCGACCCCGGTTCCTCCTCCTGCCCAGGCATCCGAGGGCGCGCCCGGTGTCGTGCCCCCGGCCGCGCCACGTGCCGGCGCGCCAGCGGCTCCCACCGCCCCCGCGCCCGCGTCCCCTGCCGGGGCCAAGGCGGCGGCAACGCCCGCGCCCACCTCGGAGCCGGGGCGGCATTGCCCAAGCCGGGCGCGTCGGCGGGCGTGCCTGCCGCCCCGTCGCAAACGCCGGCCGCTCCCTTCATTCCGCCGGGCCCCATGCCGACACCTCCGCCCTTGCCGGGCAAGATCGCTGCGCCACCGGGCCCTGCGCCGACGCCGACACCGGCGCCGGCGCCCGTGCCGGCCGCGCCGGGAGGGCGCGGATGAGCATCTTTCGTGAAGTCATGGGTTGGCCTGCCGACAAGCGGCGAAAGGCCGCCATCGGCTTGGCCGCCGGCATCGCGGCGCTCGCCGTCGTGGCAGTCGCCTTGCCTCTCGGGTTCGCGCACCAGCATTACGATGATGCGCTGGAGGATATCGACAAGCGGCTCGTGCGCTACGATAGCCGTCGCTCGCCGCCCCGCCGGCAACCGGGGCGAAAGCGGGGGGCGTCCGCGCACTGGGCAGCCGCCAGATTCCGCCAAGGCGTCCGCCGCCTCGCTCTTGGCGGCGGAGGTCCAGGATCGCGTTCGCCAGTTCATCGAGAGTTCGGGCGGGCGCGTGATCAGCGTGCAGATGGGCGTCGCGCGCGACGACGGCAGGTTCAAGCAGGTGCCGGTCACGGTCCAGGCGAACGCCAACATCCTGGTCACCCGCCGGATTCTCCATGCGCTCGAGTCCAACGAACCGTACCTGTTCGTCGATTCCCTCCTGGTGCGGGCGCAGGTTCCCCCGGGCTACAAGCCGCCGCCGGGATTCGAGCCCGAGATGTTCGTCCAGTTCGAGGTTTCCGGATTCGCGATACCCGGAGGAGGCACATGAGCGCCGCGGCAGGCGGAGCCCATTTCTGGATCGCCTTTGGGGGCGCGGCCGCCTTGCTGGCGCTTGCGCTCGGTGTCGAGCACTACGTGGGCAGCGAGGAGCCCGCGGCAAGGCCACGCGCACCCGCCAAGGTGGCCGATGCCCGGATGCTTCCGCCTTTTTCGATCTCGGCCGTGGACCAGGTCGCGCCCGAAACGGCGGCCCGCCCCCTGTTCACGCCGACGAGGCGCCCCGCACCCCCTTCGGCTACGGTGCAGCCGACCATGAAGAAGGGGCAATTCGTCTTGACGGGCGTTACCGTCTCGGCCGATGCGAGTTTTGCCTTCCTTCGGGAAGTCGCCAGCGGCAAGACGAAAAGCGTGCGAAAGGGGGCCGAATTGAATGGCCTTCGCGTCGACCTCGTGGAACCCCGTCGGGTGGTGCTCAGGCAGGGCCAGGAAACCGAGGATCTGCTGCTCGCCATTCAGACGCCGGCCAAGTCATCGGCGCAAGTACTGGTACCGGGGCCGCGCAGCGGTACGCCCAACCTGTTCGCGCCGGGCGGTGTCGCCACGCCGGGTGCTCCCGGTGGGCCCCCGCCCGAAGCCAAGCCGGGCGCCGCCGTACCGCCGCCGGGCGCCCAGCCGGCCAATCCCGCAGCGACGCCCACCCCGGGCAACGAAGCCACCGGCAATCGCCGCCGACCGTGGATGAAACCCTAGCAGGCCACCCCATGATGACTCGACAACCGAGCTCCTCCTCGCGTCCCGCTCCGCTTGCCCTGGCGGTCGCCGCGGCACTCGCGGTCGGCGCCTGCGCCAACCTGCCCGGCGCGCCGTTTGCCGATGAGCCGAACGTGAAGGCCGCCAGCCCGGTGCCCGCCGTCGCCGGGTCGACGGCACCTGCGCCGGTCAAGCCGAACGCCGAGCGAGCACCCGACAAGCCTCGCACGTTTCCCGGCACGGGCGCCTTCGTGAAGAACAAGCCGATTCCCGCCGACGCACGAGGCGCGGAAGAGGTGTCCCTCAATTTCGAGGCCACCGAGATCCGCCAGGTGATCGCGACGATTCTCTCCGACATGCTGGGTGAGTCGTTCACGGTTCATCCCCAGGTCCAGGGCACCGTATCGCTGCGGACGGTGCGTCCGATCGCCCGCAAGGATCTCATCCCGACTCTCGAGATGCTGCTTCGCCAGAACGGCGCCGCATTGGTGAGGGAGGATTCGCTCTACAAGGTGGTTCCCGTCGCCATCGCCGCGCGCGGATCGATCAGCCCACAGCTCGGCGGTCCCGGCGCGGCGCTCCGTTCCGGCTACAGCGTCTTGCTCGTTCCGGTGCGGTTTGTCGGCGCCAAGGAGATGGCGCGCCTCATCGAGCCGTTTGCCGTCGACCAGGCGGCGATCAAGGTGGATGAGGTGAGGAACATGCTCATCCTGCACGGCACCCAACGGGAGCTGCGGCACCTCATCGACACCATCGACACCTTCGACGTCGATTTTCTGGCCGGCATGTCCGTCGGCATCTTCCCCCTCCAGGGGGCGGACGTGAAAACGCTCGTGGCGGAACTCGACAAGGTATTCGGTCCGGCAGCGCAGGGCCCCCTCGCGGGCATCGTCCGGGTGATCCCGGTCGAGCGCCTGAACGCGCTGCTCATCGTCACGACGCAGCCGCATTACCTCAAGGTGGCCGAAACGTGGATCGAGCGCCTGGACCGGATGGGAGGGGCTTCCGGGCGGCACCCGGCTTTGGGTGTACGCGGTGCAGAACGGAAAGGCGGAGAACCTCGCGTCGCTTCTGTCGGACATTTTTTCAGGAAAGACGGGCGCGACTGCACCGCTGCCGGCGCTTGCCCCGGGCATGCGACCCGCGACGATCCAGTCGCCCCCGACGCCCGGCCAGCCCGGCCAGGCCGCCCAACCCGCTTCCGCAGCACCCGTCCAGCCGCCCGGCCGGACGAGCTTCGAGGGCGACGGAACCACCGTCTCGAAGGACGTGCGCGTCATCGCCGACAAGGACAACAACGCGCTCGTGATCCTCGCGAGCCCGACCGACTACGACAAGATCGAGTCGGCGATCCGCAAGCTCGACGTCGTGCCGCGCCAGGTGCTGATCGAAGTCCTCATCGCCGAAGTGACCCTCACCGATGACCTGCAATACGGCATCGATTGGTTCATCAACGCGCGATCGGGACTTTCCATGGGCGGCAGCGGGCGACCGGAGCCCAACGTGACGCGCGGGACCCTGAACCTCGGCGGGTTGCCCTCCACGCCCACCGGAGTCGTGCCCGCCTTTGCGGGCCTTCAGCTCATCAACACGCTGGGAGGCGACGTGCGGGGCGTACTCAATGCGCTCGGACGCGATTCCCGCCTGAAGATCGTCTCCTCTCCCACCCTGATGGTGATCGACAACCAGAAGGCCACGATCCAGGTGGGCAAGAAGGTCCCGACGCTTTCGTCAACCCAGACGGGCGTCAACACGGGCAGCGGCGTCATCAGCAACATCAACTATCTCGAGACGGGTGTGCTGCTCACGGTCACCCCGCGGGTGAATGCCGGCGGACGCATCACGCTCGAAATCAACCAAGAGGTGAGCGACGCCTCGAAGACGGACTCCTCCACCATCGACTCGCCCACCATCTCGCGCCGCCAGGCCCAGAGCATGGTGACCACGCAGTCGGGCGAGACGCTCGTCTTCGGCGGCCTCATCCAGACACAGCGCTCCTTCGGAACCTCGGGAATTCCCATACTCTCCAAGATCCCGATCATCGGCGGGGCTTTCGGCTCGCAGACATTCAACGAGACCAAGACCGAATTGGTACTGCTCATCACCCCCAAGCTGATCGCGGACACGGCGCATGCCCGCGACGCCCTGGAGGAAGTCCGCCGCAAGATGCCGGCGCTCGAGAGCGTGATGCCGAAGGCCGTGGTGTTCCCGCCGGCAGTCAAGCCGGGGCCCGTCGCCCCGAATCCGCCACCCGCGGCGAACGCCAAGCCGAATCCGCCCGTGCCGGGCGCGGCACCGCTTCTGACGCCGGTTCCCGTCGTGCCGCCTGCCGTTTCGCCACCGGCAGCCCCGGCAGCAACACCGGCACCGGGCCGGTAGCCGCCAAATTTCCCGAACAGGTCGCCGGGCTTTCCGGCGCCGGATCAGGGCGTATGACAATCTAGGGGGATGCGTGTTGCACATCTACAACACTGTTGTAAATTCATGCCGAATTTGTTTGACGCGCCCGGTTCGTTTCTCTAGCCTTGATTCCGTGAAGACGGGTCTGGGGTCAATCCGGGCGTCCTTGGGGGCGCGGTGGCTGGTGGCCGGATGTCTCGGGCTCGTGCTCGGTGCCTGTGCCGGAGTCGGCGTGGGTCTGGGGTCTCCCGAAAAGGCTGTCGAGTCCCGCGCAAGGCAGCGTTGGGACTTGATGATGAAAGGGGACATGGCGGGGGCCTATGAATTCCTGAGCCCCGCCTCCAAGGCCACCGTCCCGAAGGAAAGCTACCTGAAGCGTCGCGGCGGCGGTCGGTACTGGCGGTCCGTGACGATGCAGGAAGTCAATTGCACCGCCGAGACCTGCAAGGTAAAGATGGTGCTGGAATACGACCTGACACCCGACGTAAAGGGCTTGAAGCGCGAAATCATGGAAACCTGGATTCAGGACGAGGGAGCCTGGTGGTTGGTGGAGGGCCGGTAGGCCAAAACCGCCCACGGCTCGAAGGCTCCCCCGGAATTGTCAAATTGGGCCTGTTGGTATAGACTCGACATTGGTTTAGACTCGACCTGTTGTAGCTTCCAAACGAGAGTGATCACCTCATCTCATCAAAAAGGAGTGGTTTACAAGATGAATACGTTCAAGCGGAAGTCTCTGCACGCCGCCGTGCTGGCGGGCCTCGGCGCCGTCGGCTTCGCGGGCACGGCTAGCGCCGTTCACGTTGCCCAGGATGGCCTCGGCAGCGTCCTGCTGTACCCCTACTTCACCGTGCGTGCGGATGGCGGCGGCAACAGCACCGCCTACTACGACACGCTGATCTCCGTGGTCAACACCACGACCAGCTTCAAGGCCGTCAAGGTCCGCTTCATGGAAGGCAAGCGCTCCGCTGAAGTGCTTGACTTCAACTTGTTCCTGTCGCCCCGCGACGTGTGGACGGGTGCCGTGACGCGCACGTCCGATGGCGCCCGTCTCGTTTCGAGCGACCGCTCCTGCGTGGTTCCGACCACCCTGTTCTCGACCGACGCGGCGAACACGCTCAACCACTTCAAGAACTTCATCTACGCGGGCACGCCGTCTGACGGCGGCGGCACGACCCTCGACCGCGCCCGTGAAGGCCACTTCGAAGTCATCGAGATGGCCGAGTTCACGAACACGACGGCTACCGCGGCTGCGCTGCACAACAGCGCCGGCACCCCGGCCAACTGCGCGTTCTTCCAGGCCAACGACTCGGTTCCCGCCAACTACGGTCTCATTCCGCCGGCTGGCGGCCTGAGCGGCGGCGCCTCGCTGGTCAACGTCCAAGCGGGCTCGGATTATTCGTACGACGCCGTCGCCCTGGCCAACTGGTCCAACTCGGCCGTGTACGGCCGCGCTGGCGACACCCTGCCGAACCTCGGTTCGGGCACGGTGCCGACGTCGACGGTCTTCCGCGCCGACGGCTCGGTGGTCACCTCCACCTGGACGAACGGCCTGAACGCCGTTTCGGCCGCGCTGACCGCGCAGAACGTCATCAACGAGTTCGTCCTCGAGACGGGCACGTCGTCCGGCACCGACTGGGTCGTCACCTTCCCGACCAAGTCGATCCAGAACGGCTACGTCCGCGTCGGCACGGGCAACCTCGTCGGCCCGTTCAACGCCAACTTCTCGAACGGTCAGTCCTGCGATGTGTTCGGCTTCCAGTTCTGGAACCGCGAAGAGCAGACCCCGGGCGTCGTCAACGTTGTGCTGCCCTCGCCGGAGCCGATCGTCGCCCCGACGTTCAACTCGTTCTGCTACGAGACGAACGTTCTCACGTTCGCCAACAGCAACCTGCTCGGCTCGACGAACCTGTACAACTTCGACCCGACGGTGGCCGCGCTCAACCCGACGAACCGCACGGGCTGGGGCAACATCTCGTTCACCCAGGCGCCGACCGCGACCCAAACGTCGCTGCAGCGTCTCCAGACGGCCACCGCCACCATCAACGGTGCCGCGGCCGCGGGTGGCGTGACGCACATCGGCCTGCCGGTGATCGGCTTCGCCGTCCAGGACTTCTCCAACGGCAACGTCGGCGGCGTCCTCTCGAACTACGGTGGCCTGTTCTCGCACAAGTACGTGCGCAACATCACCAACCCGTAATCGGATCATCGATAACGGCAGCAGCATGCAGCACGAGGAAGGCGGGGGGGATTCCCCCCCGCCTTTTTCATTTTTCAGGCCCGCTACGGTTTTCGCGGGACCATAGTGTGTTGGTTCACGGATTGCATTCGTTCCGCCGCGTATAATTTACCGGGAACGAATAACCCTTTCCGAAGGTCGAATTTCTCTAGGGGCGAATGTCCTTTCGAGCTTGGCCTTTTCTGGGAGTACACCGCATGACTCGAATTTCCAAGCGCTTGCTTCAATGGGTGGGCGCGTGCGTAGCGGCGATGGCCTTGGGCCCCGCGTTCGCGCAGATCAGCAACGTAACGGACGGCGCGACCACCTCTACGTCGTGCACGTCATACCAGTTCAACGCCCAGGGTGTGCTGAGGTTCTCCCCGGATGGCTGCCTGGCTGGCGCACCGCCGCCCCCGCCGCCGGTCCCCGCGTTCACGTTCGACCTGGCTACCGCCACCGTGCTCGAAGATGCGGGCATCACGACTGTCAAGGTGCGCCGCACCGGCACGGATCTCACGACGGCGGGTACGATTACGGTCGGCGTTACGGGCGGAACCGCGGGCCTGGGTACCAACTATGCCCTTTTCGTGCCGCCGTTCTCCGCGGCCACTTTGTCGGTCACGCTGAATTTCCCGGCGGAAGCCGTGGGCGTGACCCTGACCGAACAGAGCTTCGGCGTGGGCATCATCAATGCGAGCCAACCGGCAGGCGGCTCCAAGACGGTCGATTTCTCGCTAACCTCACCGTCTGGCGGCACTCTGGGCGGCACGTCAGTCCACAGCCTTCGCATCACGAGCACCCTGCCACCGCCCACCTCAGGCGACATCGCCATCGACGGAACCGTCATTCCCGACTCCGTCCCCGTCGGCACTTACTTGCCCCGCATTCCCCTTAACGGCGCCTGCGAGTTCGCGGGGCAAGCCGGTTTCCCCGGCTTCGGTCCCAATTCGCCCTGCGGCTCCTACGAGATTCCCGTCGGCAATTGCAACAGCGGCATGATCGGCGGCATCCAGAACGACGGTTTCAACACGGAAAACGTGGTCAACCGGGCCTTCATGTTCGTGCATGAGGAAATGAGGGTCGGCAACACCTTCCTCGGCGGAAGCTCCATGCGCTACCCCCAGCACAAGAACCATGCCTTCGTCATGAAGTTCAAGACAGGCAGCGCCGGACAATTCCCGCCCGTGACGCCCGGCTCGTTGCCCGCAGGCGGCCTCGGCGTGATCGGCTTCGACTTCGCCGACATGCCCAACCGTGGCGCGACGGATGGAGATCGCTTCGCGACCATATCGCGGACCCCCTGCGACTTCAGCTACACCAAGGTCGATGCCGGCCAGACCGCGTGCTACCGCCCGGTTTCCGCGTACTACGGCAACAAGATCATCGCGCAGATCATGACCCCCGGGTCGCCGGCGGACGCCAATGCCTGCGAGCTCAATCCCGACACGGTCTACTACCTCAACATCCGCTGGGAATCGCCTCTCCCCGCCACGCGCGGCAAGATCGGGTGCCATTCCACGCAATATTGCGGAACCTCGCTCGGCATCCTCTAGACGCCAACGCTGTCCTACCCTCACAAAGACGACCGCAAGGTCGTCTTTGTGCATTCCGGTTGCCCCTACCATGACCCGAATCGCCTGCCTGCTTCTCACCGCCACCTTGGCCCCCGCCGTCTGGGCGGACGAACCATACCTCGCCCGCAACGACATGGTCACCGTCACCCGGGCCGACTACGAGGCGGAACTCGCCCGCCTTCCCGCGGAGCAGCAAGGCATCCTGCGGTCCACCCCCGAACGCGTGCCGAGCTTCATCGAGAGCATTCTTCTCATGAAGACGCTGGCCGTGCAGGCGCGCAACGAAAAGCTGGACCAGAAGCCCTCTGTCCAGGCCGAGATGCGAATCGCCGCCGACCGTGTGCTCGCCCAGCGCCGCCTCGAGCAGCACGAAGCGACGCTCAAGCTGCCGGATTTCACGAAGCGCGCGCAGGAGCTCTACGCGGTGGATCCCTCGGCCTATGAAGAAAAGGCGAACTACCATGCCTCGCACATCATGGTGGACTTCAACTGCCGTACTCCCGAAGCCGCCAAGGCCCGGGCCGAAGAAGCGCGAAAGGTCCTGCTGGGCGGTATCCCGTTCGCCGATGTGGTCGCCAGCTACTCGGACGATCCCACGGCGAAGCGAAACAAGGGCGACCTCGGCTGGCGCACCTTCGAAGAGCTCAATCCGACGCTCAAGGAAGTCCTGCCCAAGCTCAAGAAAGGCGAGGTGAGCGAGCCGGTCAGCTCCAATTTCGGCTTCCACGTTCTCGTCCTTCACGACGTCAAGCCGAAGCGGACAAGACCGTTCTCCGAGGTCAAGGGCGCCATCGTCGAGAAGCTCAAGGGCGACTACCTGCGCACCCAGCGGCACAATTTCGTCAGTGCCATCACCACGGATTCCAAGATCCAGGTGAACCTGGATGCCATCACGGCCCTGGCCAACGCCCAACGCCCCGCGTCGGCGGCGGCCCCTGCGGTGCCTCCCGAATCACCGGCCCTCGCTCCGAAAGCCCCGGCGCCGGGGAAGCCTTAGCGCGCCCGGGCGGCCACACGCCGAAAGATCGCGCGGATCGCCCGTGCCAGCACCCCCCGGCCATTCCTGGCGCTGGCTGCTCGCGAACTTCCTCAAGCGGGAGGTGAGTTCCCGCTACACGGGATCCATGGGCGGCATCCTGTGGGCCCTCGCCAGCCCGCTCGTGCAGCTCGCGCTCTATGCCCTCGTGTTCGGCGTCCTGCTGCGCGCGCCGGCGGACGCCCTCGGCGGCTGGCGCTTCCCGGCCTTTCTGGCCATAGCGCTGTGGCCCTGGCTCATGTTCGGCGACAGCGTGAAGCGCGCCATGGACTGCATTCCGGCCAACACCAGCCTCATTCGCAAGGTCGCATTCCCGCACGAGCTGCTCATCGTCGCGGCGGTCGGTGGCACCTTCTTCATCCATTTGCTGGGGTGGGCGGCCGTACTCGTGGCGCTGCGCCTGTGGGGCGAACCGGTGAGCTTCGCGGGGCTGCTTCTCGCGCTCCCGCTCCTCGCCGCGCAATTCGCCTTCACGCTGGGCGTCGGTGCCTTCCTCGCGGCGCTCCAGGTCGTGCTTCGCGACGTGGAGCAGGCTGTCGGGCTCGCGCTCACCGTCGTCTTCTATGCGACGCCGATCGTGTATCCGTTGGCGCTCATTCCCGCGCCCTACCGCGACTGGCTGGCGCTCAATCCGCTCGCCTACGTGGTCACGCGCTATCGCGACCTGCTGAGCGGCGCGGGCGGCTGGCAGCCGGGCGACATCGGCGTGATGGTCGCGTCCCTTGCGACGCTGGCGGCCGGCCTGTGGGTGTTCCGCCGCTTGTCGCCCTGGTTCGAGGATCTCCTGTGAGCGACGTGCTCGTCCGCCTCGAAGGCGTCGGCAAGGACTACCCGCTCCTCGCCTCGGGGGCGAGCCGCGCGCGAATGCTCGTATCGCTACTCGCCGGCCGCGGGGCGGCGAGCCACGCCACGGCGCTCGACGGCATCGACCTCGAGATCCGCCGGGGGGATGCCGTCGGCATCGTGGGCGAGAACGGCGCGGGCAAGAGCACGCTCATCAAGATCATAGCCGGCGTGGTGAAGCCCTCGCGCGGCACCGCGGTGACGAACGGTCGCGTGGGGGCGCTGCTCGAACTCGGCAGCGGATTCCACCCCGACTACACGGGGCGCGAGAACATCTACCTCTCCAGCGCGCTGCTGGGCCTCTCCCGGCGCGAAACCGAGGACAAGGTGGAGGCCATCGTGTCCTTCGCCGACATCGGCGCGCACATCGACGAACCCATCAAGCACTATTCCTCGGGCATGGTGGTGCGCCTGGGCTTCGCGGTGGCCACGGCCTTGTCGCCCGACCTCCTCATCACCGACGAGGTGCTCGCGGTCGGCGACGAGTCTTTCCAGAAGAAGTGCATGCGCTGGCTCGAGCGTTACCTCGGTGGCGGCGGCACGCTGCTCCTCGTCTCGCACAGCATGTACCACGTGCAGACGCTCTGCCGCCGCGCCCTCTGGATCCACCAGGGCCGCCCGCGGCTGGCCGGCACCGCCTTCGACGTGGCGCGCGAATACCTCACCTACCACGAGGAAAAGACCCGCGTCGCGCGCGCGGCCGCCCCGGCGGCCGTTTCGGGCACGCAGCCGCGCCTCGAGTCGATCTGGCTCGAGCGCGCGAGCGGCGAGGGGGCGGCCACCTTCGCCCTCGGCGAGGACATCGTGCTTCGCGGCATCGCCCTCGAGCCGGATGACAGGACGCCCGCGCTCCTCTTCGGCATCGTGCGAGCCGACGGCACGCCGGTCTACGGCTCCCTGTCCATCGATGCGGGCTATGCCGCCACCCGCCTAGCCGAGCGCCGCTACGCCTTCGCCGTGCGGTTTCCCGCGGCCCCGCTGCTGCCCGGCAAGTATGAGATACGCGCCCACGTCCTCGAACCGGAGGGCCTGCGGCTTTTTGATACCATCGAAACGGCATTCGTCGTGACGGGCGAGACGCGGGACTTCGGCCTCGTGAGGCTCGCGCACGAATGGATCCCCGGCCGCGAAGCGCCGTAAGCGAAAACACAGGATGACCACCCCTCTCGATGCCGGCGGCGGCCCCGCGGCCGCGCTCCTCGCGGCGCACAACGAACTCGAACGCCAGGGTGGCCCCGATGCGATGGGTCACTGGATGCGGGTGAACTGCCTCATCCATCCGAACGACGACATCTTCGCGTTCTTCGCGAACCACGCGCTCGCGAAGAACCCCGTCCGGGAGTACCTCTCGGACGGCTGGCGCACGCTCTCGGAGTTGATGGTTCTGCTCGAGGGCATCGATCGTCCGTTGCTTCGGCTGGACCGCGTCCTGGAGTTCGGCGCGGGCTTCGGGAGGTTCACGCGCCACCTCGCGCGCGTGTTGCCGGGCCGCCTCACGGCCTCGGACGTGCTGCCGGGCACGCCGGAGTTCCTCCGCGACACGTTCGGCGTGAAGGCCTTCGCCTCGGCGCGCGATCCGGCGGACCTGCGCTTTCCCGAATCCTACGACCTCGTCTTCGTCCTTTCCGTTTTCACGCACCTGCCGATGCGCCAGTGGACGCCGTGGCTTCGTGCCCTGGAAGGCGCCTTGGCTCCGGGCGGCTTGCTCGTCTTCACGGTTCACAACGAGGCGTTCTCGCGTGGCCTGGGCGTCCGGTTCGATGCGGACGGCACGAAATTCCTCGCCTCCAGCGAATCGCCCTCCGTCGACGGCGAGGTGTACGGCACCACGCTCACCACGCGCGCGTGGGTCGAGGCCGAAGTCGTCCGCGCCCTGGGTCGCCCGGCGCGGGCTTACGCCGAGCGTGCTTTCTGGCACGGCCAGGACGCCGTCGTGATCGAGCGCCCGGCAGGAGCGCGACCTCGGCTCGCGCAGCCTGGCGCGAACCCACGCCGGAACTGCGGGCCAAGGCGGGGCAGCTACATGCCGCCGGCCGGACGGAAGAGTCGCTCCTCGTATTGCAGGAGGTCAGCGGCGCGAGCCCGGGGATTTCGGCGCGCAATACAATCTGGGCTTCGTCCTGCAGCACCTCGGCCGGCTCGAGCCCGCGGTCGAAGCCTATCGCGCCGCCGTCGCGCTCAATCCCCGGTTCGGCGACGCCCGCGTGAATCTCGGCAGTTGCCTGCAGTTGCTCGGCCGGCTCGAGGAAGCCGAGCGCGAGTTCGCCGGTGCGGTCGAGGTGGCTCCCGACCTGCATCCGGCGCAATTGAACCTCGGCATGGTGCGCCGCCGCCTCGGTCGCCACGAGGAGAGTCTCGCGCCGCTGCGTGCCGCGCTTGCCCTCGCGCCGGGCGACGCCCAGGCCTGGGATCACCTCTACGCGTCGCTCATGGTGCTCAAGCGACCGCAGGAGGCCCTCGAGACCTTCTTCGCATGGGAGCCGCACGCACCGAGCTCGCCCGAAGTCGCGCTGGCGGGGCTGACGCTCTCGCGCCTGGCCGGCGACCGCGAGCGCGAGGCGAAATATCTCGACCTGTGCGTTCGCTGGCCTTTTCCGCCGGCCCACAGCGGCTTCGCCCGTTTGCCGCTCTCGGTCGTGCAGTACTTCGACATCGCCCCGGAAGCCCTCCTCGCGCTCTACGAGCGTTACGCGGAAGTCATGTCGTCCGGGGCTTTCGAAAGCTACTCGGGGCAGCTCAAGCGCACGCGGGGCGCGCGCATCCGCGTAGGCTACCTTTCGCCGGACTTCCGCGACCACGTGATGGGCCGCCTCATGCGGCACGTGTTCGAGAACCACGACGCGAAGCGCTTCGAGGTGTACGCCTTCTCGCTCGCGCCGGAGCGGTTCGAGGACGCCTCGACGCAATGGTTCCGCGATCACGCCGTTCGCCTGTCCAACGTGGCGGCCCTCACGGACGCGCAGGCCGCCCGGCTCATCGCCGACCACGACCTCGACATCCTCGTGGACCTCGCGGCCCACACGCAGGGTTCGCGCCCCGAGATCCTCGCCTACAAGCCGGCGCGCGTGGTGATCACCCACCTGGGATACCACGGGTGCCTCGGCATGCGGCAAGTGGACTACAAGCTCGCGGACCGGGTCGTGGACGAAGCGGGCAACGAGCGCTTCCAGGTCGAGAAGCTCCTCTTCATGGACGCGTGCATCTTTCCCTTCGACCACGTGACGCCCGAACCCGTGGCGGGGCTCACGCGCGAGGCGGCCGGACTCGCCGGTCGCGTCGTATTCGGCGAGTTCGTGAATCCGCTCAAGCTCTCGCCCCGCCTGGTCGATGCCTGGGCGCGGATTCTCGCCCGGGTGCCCGAAGGCGTCCTCGCCTTTTCGCCCTTCGTCGATTCGGACAAGGCCGTTATCGCCGGCATGCTCGCGAAGGCCGGGATCGGCGCGGACCGCGTGGCCTTCCTGCCGCCCGGAGAAGGCGACGCGCAGCGAAGAGATCGCTACCGACTCATCGACGTGGTGCTGGACACGTTTCCGTACGCCGGCGGCGACACCACGCTCGCGGCGCTCGACAGCGCCGTGCCGGTCGTGTCGCTCACGGGTCGCCGCCACAGCGAGCGCACCGGCGAGAGCATTCTCGTGCACGCCGGATTGCCCCAGCTCGTCACCCGGACGGTGGAAGACTACGTCGAGCTCGCCGTTCGCCTGGCGACGGACCCGGCCTTCCGCGCCCGCACGGCCGGCGAGGTGCGCGGCGCCTACGAAGCCCGGCGCGCCGAGGGCCACGCGGGCTACGTGCGGGCCCTCGAGTCGGCCTACGAGCGAGCCCTGGCGGAGAAAGGCGTTCGCCTCGACGCGTCCGCGGCCGGCACGGTCGACGAATTCCAGAAGGCCTTCCGCGCCGCCCTCGTGGACCACCAGGCCGACCGCAAGGATGCGGCCCTTCTCGCCTACGAACGGCTCCTCCTGGAGCAGCCCGACTACCCGCCGCTCAATTTCTTCCTCGCGATGCTGCTTCGCGAGCGCGACCTCGTGCAGCGCGCCCGCACGCTCCTGCAGCGCGCGGTGCGGGTCTCGCCCTCGTACGCCGACGCGCAGGTGGCCCTGGAAACCTCGAGCTGGAGGCCGGCCGCCCGGCGCAGGCGAAGGCGGCCTTCGAGGCGGTGACCGGCGTTCGGGCGGATCGTGCCGACGCGTGGTCGGGACTCGGCCTCGCGCTCGGGCCGCTGGGCGACCTGGACGGATCGGTCGTCGCCTTCCGTCGCGCGCGCGACCTCGAGCCGACGAAGGCCGTCTCGCACCTCAACCTCGCCATCGCGCTCCAGAAGGTGCGCCGCGTCGACGAGTCGCGCGCGGCCTATCGCGCGGCGCTCGCCATCGATCCCGACTCCGCCGAGACGAGACTCAACTTCGGCCTGCTGCTCGACAGCGTGGGCCAGCGCGACCTCGCCATCGAGAGCTGGCGCGGGGCGCTCGCGATCCAGCCCGTCCTCGAGACGGCCTACGTCGCCCTGCACGAGGCGCTGCGCGCGACGGGAAGGCTGGCGGACTGGGTCGCCAATTTCGAGGCGTTCGCGAAGCACTGCCCGGATTCGCCCCGGCTCGCGCTCTATGCGATCGCCGTGGCCCAGCACCGGGGCGACCTGCTGGAAGCCACGCGTTGCTTCCGGCAGGCCGTGGCCGCCGCGCAGCGCGAACGCGACGACGCGGTGGCGGCGGAATTCATCGGTCCCTTGCTCGAGGCGGCGACTTACTTCCGGCTCGACGAGGCCGAGCGCGCCGCCCTCGAGACGCGCCATTCGCAGGCCCTTCGCGCCCTGCATCCGCAATTGCCCCTCGCCCCGCCGCGTGCCTCGGGCGGCAAGGTGCGCGTGGGATACCTCACGGGCGCCTTCGCCGACGAGGTGTCGGAGCGCCTCGCGCTCGCCTTCCTGCAGCGCCACGACCGACGGCGATTCGACATCTCGGTTTTTTCGCTCTCCGCCTATGCGGGCCGCTTCACCGAGGCCGTGCGCCCGCGCGTGGACCTCGAGGCCGGCCTGCAGGGGCTGCCCCCGCGCGCCGCGGCGGAGACCATCGCGCGGGCCCATCTCGACGTCCTGGTGGACCTGTGCGAGCCCGGACAGGCGATGGCCGCCGCCGTGCTCGCGCTCAAGCCCGCCCGCATCCAGGTGGCGCACCCCGCATTTTCCGGTTTCGCCCGCGTATCGACGGTGGACTACCGGCTCACCGACGCCGCCCTCGAGCCTGCCGCGGCGGTCGCGTCGACGGGTCGTCCCTTGGCGCTCGAGGGCTGCATCTTCCCGTACGCGCCGCGCCCGCGTGCCACCAAGGCGCCCCTGGGCCGCTTCCAGCTGGGGCTGGCGGCGGGAGCCTTCGTCTTCGGCGTCTTCGGTGAATCGCGGCGGCTGTCGGCCCCGGTGCTCGAAACCTGGCGCCTCATCCTCGCGCGCGCTCCCGGCGCCGTCATCGCGTTTTCGCCGTCCTTCGCCGCCGATGCCGTGGCGGCCCAGCGCCTCGCCGTGGCCGCGGGCATCGAGCCCCATCGCATGACCGTCATTCCGGGCGTGGAAAGCGAAGGTGGCGACCTGTGGCGCTGGCTGTTCGTCGATGCGGCGCTCGACACCGTTCCGCGTTCGAGCCCGCTCGAGGCCCTGGAGGCGCTCTCGCAGGGCGTTCCGGTCGTCGCGATGGCGGGAGAGCGGCCCGAGAGCCGGGGCGCGAGCGCCGTCCTCGCCGCCGCCGGCCTCGCGGAACTCGTGGCCGCGACGCCGGAGGAATACGTCGACAGGGCCGTACGGCTCGCGACGGACGAGGCCTGGCGGGCGACGGTCCGCGAAGCCGTCGCGACGCGCGTGCCGGCTTCCGTCCTTTCCGATTCCGCCGGTCACACCCGCGCGCTCGAACGGGCGCTCCTCGAAGGTCTTTCCCGATCGGGCATCCCCCTCCCGCCATGAGCACACCCGCCACGCTCCTCCAGGAAGGTCTCGCCTTGCAGGGCGCCGGCCGCCTGGCCGAGGCCATCGCCCGGTTCGAGCAGCACACCCTGAACCGCCCCAACGATGCCCTCGGATGGCAGCACCTCGCGCTCGCGACGCTGCAAGGGGGCGATCTCGCGCGCGCCTGGCGGGCCGTCGCGCGCGCGCTGGACCTGCGCGCGAACGACCCGCAGCTTCACCTGCTGGCGGGCAACATCCGCCAGGACCAAGGCGATCTCGAGGGGGCCGTGAAGCAGTTCGAGAAGGCGGTGCGCCTCGAGCCGAAGTTCGCGCACGCCCACAACAACCTGGGCATCGTGCTCCAGCTGCTCGGCCGTCCCGAACAGGCCGGCGCCGCGTTTCGCGCGGCCGTCGAGTCGAAGCCCGACTACATGCGCGCGTGGAACAATCTCGGTTCGACGCTCCTCACCCTCGAGCAGCCGCAAGAGGCCGTGGAGTGCCTGAAGCGCGCCCTGGCGATCGACCCGAACTACGCGCACGCCCACCTGAACCTCGGCCTGCACGAGCTCGCCACCGGCCGCCACGAGCAGGCCGAGGCCACCCTCCAGCGGGCCGTGCAGCTCGAGCCGCGCCTGTCCGACGCGCACTTCGGCCTCGGGCGACTCTACCGCGAGCGCTTCGACCTCGACCGCGCCGAGCAGTCGCTGCGCCAGGCCGTGCAGCTCAATCCGCGGGCGGCCGACGCGCTGCTCGCCCTGGCGGAGACGGTGGCGGAAAAGGGCCAGCGGGCCCTGTCGCTCGAATGCTACCGGCAGGCGCTCGCCGCGCGTCCGAAGAGCGTGCGCGCGCGCATGGGCCTCGCGCTCTCGCTGCCGCAGGTGTACGCGAGCGCCCGCGAAGTCGAGCAGCTCCGCGGCCAGTACGAGGAAGGCCTCGCCGCGCTCGAACAGGGCATCGGCGCCTGGGTTCGCGAGATGCCGCCGGGCGAGCGCATCACCACCGCGCAGTGGAACAACTTCTACCTGGCCTACCAGGGCCGCGACGATCGCCGCCTGCAGGAGCGCTTCGCCGGCTTCCAGCGGGCGCTGCTCGAGGGAGTCGCGGCGCCCTTCTACCAGCCGATCGGGAAGCGCCCGCTCGGGGGCCGCCGGTTGCGCGTGGGGTTCGTCTCGAGCTTCTTCTACCACTGCACCGCGGGAAACTACTTCAAGAGCTGGGTGACGAAGCTCGATCCTTCGCGCTTCGAAACCCACGTGTTTTCCCTGCACCTGAATCCCGACGCGGTGACGCGCGAGATCCGCGAGGCCGCGACCGTCTTCCGGCAGGGCGCCTGGTCGTTCCTGGGGCTCGCGCAGGAGGTGAAAAGCGCGGATCTCGACGTGCTCATCTACCCCGAGCTCGGCATGCACGCCCGGGTCTACACGCTCGCCTCGCTGCGCCTGGCGCCGCTGCAGTGCGCCGGCTGGGGCCATCCCGTCACCTCGGGCCACGCCAACATCGACGCGGCCCTGTCGAGCGAAGCGATGGAGCCGGCGGGCGCCGAAGCCCACTATCGCGAGCGCCTGGTGCGCCTGCCCGGCATCGGGACCAGCTACCCCCGGCCCGCGGTGCCGGGGCCGGTGCCCCGCGCCGTCCTGGGGCTTCCGGAGGACGCGATCCTCTACCTGTTTCCGCAGTCGCTCTTCAAGGTGCACCCGGACAACGACGAGCTGCTCGTGGAGATTCTCGCCCGCGAGCCCCGGGCCGTCATGGTCATGTTCCAGTCGCGGTATCCGGCCATCACCAACCAGTTCGTCGACCGGCTCTCCCGCCGCTTCGCCGAACGCGGCCTCGCGACGTCGGGCCGCATCAAGCTGCTGCCCAACGTCCCGCACGAGGATTACCTGCGCGTGAACCTCGCCTGCGACGCGATGCTCGACTCGCTCTACTGGTCCGGCGGCAATACCTCGCTCGATGCGATCGCCTGCGGGCTCCCGGTGATCACGCGTCCCGGGGAGTTCATGCGCGGGCGCCAGAGCGCGGGCATGCTGTCGATCCTGGGCGTGCCCGAGCTCGTCGTCGAGACCAACGAGGCCTACGTGGAGACGGCGCTGCGCGTCGGTCGCGACCGTGCCTGGCGCGATGGCCTGCGCACCCGGATGGCGGAAGCGGGCCATCGGCTCTTCGACGAGGAGGAGCCCGTTCGCGCGCTCGCCGAGTTCCTGCTCGGCGAGTTTCCGGAGTAACGATCGTGGGCGCGCTCAACGGGGCGGCCGCGCGGCAGCTCGCCGCCTCGACGGCGCACCACCAGGCCGGCCGCCTCGCCGAGGCGCTCGCCGGCTACCGCGCGCTCATCGCCGCCCACCCCGCGCTGGCCGAACTGCGCTACCGGGCGGGCGTCGCCCTCCTGGCGCTGCGGCGCTTCGACGAAGCCGAGGTGGAGCTCGAGAAGGCGGCGCTCCTCGAGCCCGCGCAGCCCGCCGCGTGGCTTTCGCTGGGCATCGCGAGGCGCGAGTTGCTCCGCCGGGAAGCGGCGCTGGAGGCGTTCGCCAGGGCCCGCGCCCTCGACCCGGCCATCCCGCAGGTGAACGGCCAGATGGGGCTCGTGCTTCGCGATCTCGGCCGCCTCGACGAGGCGCTCGAGCGCGCCACGGAGGAAGCCCGTCGCCATCCCGGTGTCGCGCGCAACCACAACAACCTCGGCACGACGCTCATCGCCCTGGCGCGCGAGCGCGACGCGGAGGCGGCCTTTCTCGAGGCCGTTCGCGTGGACCGCAATTACGCGACCGCCTACGGCAATCTCGCCGGCCTGCTGCAGAAGCGCGGCGATCTTGCGGGTGCGGAGGCCGCGTGGCGCGAGGTCGCGCGGCTCGCGCCCGGCGACACGCGCGCCCTGCTGCAGCTGGGCCTCGTCCTCACCTCGCGCTCGCGCCCGGCGGAAGCGGAGCCCTTCCTGCGTCGCGCCTGCGAGCTCGTCCCGGAAAACCCGGAGCCCGCGCGCCTGCTCGCCTACGTGCTCAAGCGCCTCAATCGGGCGGAGGAGGCGCGCGACGTGGCGCGGGGTCTCCTGGCGCGGGACGGCGCGGACCTGCAGGCCGCCGTCGTCGAGGCTCTCGCCCTGCCGGCCGTACCCGAATCGGCCGAGGCGCTCGCGCGCGCGCGCGAAGCCTATGCGAAAGGCCTCGATTCCCTCGTCGCCCGCGAGGATCTCTTCGCGCGGAACGCGGCGCAGGTCCTGAAACTCCAGAGCGAGAACTTCCACCTGGCCTACCAGGGCGGCGACGATCGCGAGCTGCAGGCGAAGTACGCGGGTTTCATCGCCCGCCTGGGTGCGCGCGCCGAACCTCGCTACTACGCGCCGCGCGCGAAGCGCCGGATACCCCCCGAAGGCCGCATCCGCGTGGGCTTCCTCTCGGGCTTCTTCCGCGACTGCACCGCCGGCAAGTACTTCCGCAGCTGGGCCGCGGGCCTGGATCGCACGCGCTTCGAGGTGTTCGTCTACTACACCGCGTACATCCGCGACGCGTTTTCCGAGGCGCTCGCGAAGGAGATCGAGCACCACCGGCACATCGTCGACACCGTGCCGCGCATCGCGGACGTGGTGCTCGCGGACGGGCTCGACATCCTCGTGCACCCGGAAGTGGGGATGGATACCTCGAGCTACCTGCTCGCCGGCATGCGGCTCGCGCCGGTGCAACTCGCCGCCTGGGGCCACCCGGTCACGACGGGGCAGGGCGCCATCGACGCCTTCATCACCTGCGCGGCCATGGAACCGCCGGATGCCGAATCCCATTACACCGAACGCCTGGAGCGACTGCCCGGCATCGGCACCCGGTACGCGCGGCCGGGGCCGGCTTCGGACAAGTCGCGCGCGGCGCTCGGCTTGCCGCCCGACGGCACGCTCTACCTGTGCCCGCAGTCCCTTTTCAAGGTGCACCCCGACAACGACGACCTTTTCGCGCGGGTGCTCGAGGCCGATCCGGCCGGTCGCCTCGTCTTCTTCGAGGACCAGGATCCGCCGCTCACCCGCGATTTCCGCGCGCGCCTGCAGCGGGCGCTCGCCGCCCGGGGCCTGGACGGGGAGAGGGCCGTCTTCCTCGGCCGCGCGGGCCACGCCGACTACCTGCGCGTGAACGCGCTGGCCGACGTGATGCTCGACACGCTGCACTGGTCCGGCGGCAACACCTCCCTCGACGCGATCGCCATGGGCCTGCCCGTCGTGACGCTGCCGGGCGCCTTCATGCGCGGCCGCCAGAGCGCCGGCATGCTGGGAATCGCGGGCGTGCCCGAACTCGTCGCGAAGGATGCGGACGACTACGTGCACCTCGCCGTTCGACTCGGGACGGACGCCGCGTGGCGGGCCGCGGTGCGCGAACAGCTCGCGTCCGGGGCCGCGCGGCTCTTCGATGACCCCGCGCCCATCGAGGCGCTCGCCCGCCTCCTCGAAGGGCTCGCCCGGCCTCGCGCCTAGGGCGCCGGGCGATGGATTGGCACCTCGGCGGTCTCTTCGCGGCCGCCTTCACTTCGGCGACGATCCTGCCCGGAAACTCCGAGATCGTCCTCGCCGCCGTCCTGAAGGCGGGTGCCTCCGTCCCGCTGGCCCTCCTGGTGGCGACGGTGGGCAACACGCTGGGCGGCCTCACCACGTATCTCCTGGGGCGTCTCATCCCCGCGCGGGTGACGGAGGGCCCGGCCCTCGCCCGGACGCGCCGATATGGGCCCGCGCTGCTGCTCCTGTCGTGGGTTCCCGTGGTGGGCGATGCCTTTTGCGCTGCAGCAGGGTTCCTGCGCCTGCCGTGGCTCGCCTGCACGCTCGCCCTGCTCGCCGGCAAGCTGGCCCGGTACGCCGTCGTGGCCCAGGCCGTGGCCCTCCTGTAGGCGGGGTGGCCCAAAGGCCCCCCTTGCGCCCGCTCAAGCCGGGATCAATGCTGCATTGCGGTAAAATCGCTATCCCCCCGAGACCGCTTCCGGCGCCCCCGCCCGCGACATGACCGCCCGCCTGCGCGAAATCCCGTACAACTACACCTCGTTCTCCGACCGCGAGATCGTGATCCGCCTGCTCGGGCGCGAGGCCTGGGCGGTGCTGGACGAGTTGCGGGGCCAGCGGCGCACCGGCCGGTCCGCGCGGATGCTCTACGAGATCCTGGGCGACATGTGGGTCGTGGAGAGGAATCCCTACCTCCAGGACGACCTCCTCGACAACCCGAAGCGCCAGGCGATGCTCGTGGAAGCCATGCGTCACCGCCTGGGCGAGATCGACAGCCGGCGCGAGGCGGACGGCAGCGACCTCGACCGCAGCGCCCTCGTGGCGAAGCTGCTCGCGGCGGCGCACAAGGCCGTCGACGACTTCGCGAGCGGCTTCGAGGAGACCCGAAAGCTCCGCCGCCGCGTGCTGCGCCGGCTCTCGGCCATCACGCGCAAGGACAACATCGCCTTCGACGGCCTGGCGCGCGTCTCGCACGTCACCGATGCCACCGACTGGCGCGTCGAGTATCCCTTCGTCGTGGTGTCGCCGGACACCGAGGAGGAATGCGCGCCCCTGGTGAAGGCCCTCATCGAGCTCGGCCTCACGATCATCCCGCGCGGCGGCGGCACGGGCTACACGGGCGGGGCCATCCCGCTCGACCGGCGCTCGGCCATCATGAATACCGAGAAGCTCGATTTCCTCGAGGCGGTCGGGAAGAAGTCGCTGCCCGGCGTCGCGGACCCCGTGGACGTGATCCGCGTGGGCGCGGGCGCCGTGACCCGCCGCGTGATGGAAGCCGCCGAGCGGTCCGGCCTCGTCTTCGCGGTCGATCCCACGTCGGCGGACGCCTCCTGCATCGGCGGCAACATCGCCATGAACGCGGGCGGCAAGAAGGCCGTGATCTGGGGCACCGCCGTCGACAACCTCGCCTCCTGGCGCATGGTGACGCCCGAGGCCGACTGGATCGAGGTCGAGCGCCTGGACCACAACCTCGGCAAGATCCACGACGCGGCGGTGGCGCGCTTCCGCGTGCGCCGCTTCGAGGCGGACGGACGCACGCCGAAGGGCGAGGAGATCCTCGAGCTCGAGGGCCGGCGCTTCCGCAAGCAAGGCCTGGGCAAGGACGTGACCGACAAGGTGCTCGGCGGGTTGCCGGGCGTGCAGAAGGAGGGCTGCGACGGGATCATCACCTCGGCCACCTTCATCCTGCACCGCATGCCGAAGTTCACGCGCACCGTCTGCCTGGAGTTCTTCGGCGACGTGCAGCGCGCGGTGCCGGCCATCGTGGAGATCGTCCGCCGCATCGACGGGCGCGATGGCGTCGTCCTCGCGGGCCTCGAGCACCTCGACGAGCGCTACGTGAAGGCCGTCGGCTACGCCACGAAGGCCAAGGCCCACGGCCGCCCGCGCATGGTGCTGCTGGGCGATCTCGCGAGCGACGACGAGGACGCGGTGGCGCGCGCGGCTTCCGAGGTGGTCCGCCTCGCCAACGCGCGCGGGGGCGAGGGCTTCATCGCCGCGACGCCGGAAGCCGGCAAGCGCTTCTGGCTGGAGCGCGCGCGCACCGCCGCCATCGCCAAGCACACCAACGCCTTCAAGGTGAACGAGGACGTGGTGATCCCCCTCGAGCGCCTGGGCGACTACACCAACGCGATCGAGCGCATCAACATCGAGTACTCGATCACCAACAAGCTGCGCCTGTGCGACGCGCTGGAGGCCCTCCTGGCCGGCGAGCTGCCCGTCGAGACGGACGGCGAGGCGCTCTCGCGCGAGGACGTGCTGGGCGACCGGCCCGCGCAGGCCCTGGAGCGGGTGCGAACCATCCGGTCGCGCTGGCAGGTCCTGCTTCGCCATCTCGACCGGCCGCTCGGCGAGGTGCGGGCCGACCTGGAGCCCCTGGGGCTCGGGACCGCCGTCGCCGGGCAACCGGACGACCGGACCCTCTTCTCGCTGGTGCAGCTGCACGAGCTGCGCGTCTCCTGGAAGCGCGAGCTGCGCGAGCCGTTGCGCCAGATCTTCGCGGGCCGTGCCTACGAACCCCTGCTCAAGGCGGTCGAGGCGTGCCACGCCGAGGTGCTGCGCGGCCGCGTCTTCATCGCCCTGCACATGCACGCGGGCGACGGCAACGTGCACACGAACATCCCGGTGAATTCCGACGACTACGAGATGCTGCGCACCGCGAACGAGGCGGTGGCGAAGGTCTTCGCGCTCGCCAAGCGCCTGGGCGGCGTCATCTCGGGCGAGCACGGCATCGGCATCACCAAGCTGGAATTCATGGAGCCCGATCAGGTCGAGGCCTTCGCGACGTGGAAGGCGAAGGTGGACCCGCAGGGCCGCTTCAACCGCGGCAAGCTCCTCGCCGGCGCCGACCTCTCCAACGCCTACACGCCGTCCTTCGCGCTCATCGGGCACGAGTCCATCATCCTCGAGCGAAGCGACATCGGTTCCATCGCCGATTCGGTGAAGGACTGCCTGCGCTGCGGCAAGTGCAAGCCCGTGTGCTCGACGCACGTGCCGCGCGCGAACCTGCTCTACAGCCCGAGGAACAAGATCCTGGGGCTGTCGCTCCTCACCGAGGCGTTCCTCTACGAGGAGCAGACGCGCCGCGGCGTGAGCCTGCGGCACTTCGACGAGTTCGGGGACGTGGCCGACCACTGCACCGTCTGCCACAAGTGCGAGTCGCCGTGCCCCGTGGACATCGACTTCGGCGACGTGTCGATCGCGATGCGCGGGCTTCTCGCCAAGCTGGGCAAGAAGCGCTTCAACCTGGGCACCGCGGCCTCGATGTTCTACCTGAACGCGACCGACCCCACGACGATCAAGATCGCCAAGACGCTGATGCTCGACTGGGGGTACAAGGCGCAGCGGCTGGCGAGCGCGATCGCGCGCCGGTTCCTCGTGACGCGCGGCCAGACGCGCCACCCTCCCGCCACGGTGGGCAAGCCCCCGCTCAAGGCGCAGGTGATCCACTTCATCAACAAGCCCATGCCGGGGAACCTGCCGAAGAAGACGGCGCGCGCGCTCCTCGACATCGAGGACGCGACGCACGTGCCCATCATCCGCGACCCGGCGAAGGTCACGGAGGAATCGGACGCCGTCTTCTACTTCCCGGGCTGCGGCTCGGAACGGCTCTTCGGCCAGGTGGGCCTCGCCACGCAGGCGCTCCTCTACCACGCGGGCGCGCAGTGCGTGCTGCCGCCGGGCTACCTGTGCTGCGGCTACCCGCAGACGGCGGGCGGGCAGGCGGCCAAGGGCGAGGAGATCACGCTCCGGAACCGCGTGCTCTTCCACCGCGTGGCCAACACGCTCAACTACCTCGACATCAAGACGGTGGTGGTCTCCTGCGGCACGTGCATGGACCAGCTCATGCACTACGAGTTCGACAAGATCTTCCCGGGCTGCCGGCTGCTCGACATCCACGAGTACCTCCTGGAGAAGGGCGTGAAGGCGCAGGGCGCGAAGGGCGTGCGCTACATGTACCACGACCCGTGCCACTCGCCGATGAAGACGCACAAGCCCATCAAGGTCGTGAACGAGCTCATGCAGGCCCCCGTCGCGCTCAACGAACGCTGCTGCGGCGAATCCGGCACGTTCGCCATCTCGCGGCCGGACATCGCCACGCAGGTGCGCTTCCGCAAGCAGGAGGAGATGGCGAAGGGGTCGGGCGCGCTGCGCGCGGACGGCTTCGCGGGCGAGGTGAAGATCCTCACGTCCTGCCCGTCGTGCCTTCAGGGCCTGTCGCGCTACGACGACGATTCGGGCACGAGCGCCGACTACATCGTGGTCGAGATGGCGCGCCAGCTGCTGGGCGAGCGCTGGCTGCCGGATTTCGTCGAGAAGGCGAACCGCGGCGGCATCGAGAGGGTCCTCCTGTAACGAATGTCGCCGGGGCGGTTGCACCGCCCGCGCCGCTCGACCAGAATCGCCTTCCCAGCCCGCCGGGAGCCGTTGCATGACCGCACTGCGCACTGCTTTCGTTGTTTCGGCCGTCTGCCTCGGGCTGGCGGGGTGCGCCACGACGCCTTCCCCGACCGCCACGGCCGCGGCGGAACCGGGCGCCCCCTTCCGCGCGCAGTCCAAGCGCGAGGCGCCCAAGGACGGGAAGAAGCGCGACCGCGCCGCCATCTCCGCGCAGTACCACCTCGACCTGGAGGCGGACGAGAACGGCCCGCCGAGCGCGGCGCAGGTCCTGCGCGCCCACGCCCAGCGCGAGACGATGCTCAAGGAGACGGGGCGCGCCAAGGCGGCGGGTCTCGCGGGCGGCACCTGGCAGGCCATCGGTCCGGGCAACATCGGCGGGCGCGTGCGGGCGATCGCATTCGACCCGCGCAACGCGAGCCGGCTCTTCGCGGGCACGGCTTCCGGGGGGCTCTGGGTATCCAACGACGCCGGCACGTCGTGGGAGCCGACTTTCGACTTCCTGCCGAACCTCTCGATCTCCACCATCGCCGTCGACCCGGCGCGGCCCGACACGATGTACGTCGGCACGGGCGAGGCGAGCGCGGGGCTGGTGGGCCTGGGGGCGTTCAAGAGCACGGACGGCGGACGCACCTGGGCCTTCCTTCCGGCCACGAACGTGGACGCCAACCCCGACTGGCGCTTCGTGAACCGCCTCGCCATCCATCCGACGCAGACGGGCACGCTGCTCGCGGCGATGTCGAACAACAACCGGGCCATCGGCGCGATCTACCGGTCGACCGACTCGGGGGCCACCTGGACGCGGGCTGCGACGATGAAGGCACTCGACATCGCCTTCGACCCGAACGCCCCCGCCAACGCCGTGGCCGGCCTCGACGACGGCACCATCGCGTACTCGCGCGATGCCGGCGTCACGTGGACGCGCTCGGCGCCGCTCGTGAGCGGCACGCCCACCGGGCGGCAGGGGACGGCACGCGCGGAAATCGCCTTCGCGCGCTCCACGCCGGGCCTGGTGTACGCCTCCCTCGACAACAACAAGGGCGAAGTCTGGAAATCCGTCGACGCCGGCGCCAGCTGGACGAAGCTCGCGACGCCCGGGCACCTGAACGAGCAGGGCGACTACGACAACGCCATCTGGGTCGATCCCACGGACGGCAACGTGGTCGTGGTCGGCGGCCTCGACCTCTACCGCTCCACCGACGGGGGCGCCACGTTCACGAAGGTGAGCGAGTGGCGCGTCTTCCCCAATTCGCCCCACCCGGACCACCACGCGCTCGCCTCGCCGCCGGACTACGGCCCCGGCAACCGCGTGCTCTACAACGGCAACGACGGCGGCGTGTACAAGGCCTTCGACATCCTCTCGGTGCGCGACGGCTCGGGCGGCGGCTGGACGCCGGTCAACAACGGGCTCGCGGTCACGCAGTTCTACTCGGGCGCCGGCCGGACGGCCGCGGGCGGCCGCGTGATCGGCGGGACGCAGGACAACGGCTCGTTGCAGCTTTCCCTGGGCAGCTGGAGCATCTACCGGGGCGGCGATGGCGGCTTCTCGGCCGTGGACCCGGTCTCGGACGAGGTGATGTACGGCTCGTACGTGTACCTGTCGATCCACCGCTCGCTCAATGGCGGCGCGAGTTCGCAGTACATCTGCAGCGGCATCACCGAGGCCCAGCCGGCCGAGGGCGCGAGCCCCTATTGCGGTTCGTCCAACGTGCGCAAGGCGAACTTCATCGCGCCGTTCATCCTCGACCCGAACGATGCCAACCGGCTGCTCGCGGGCGCCAACTCGCTGTGGGTGACCGACGGGGCCAGGACGCCCGCGCCGGCCTGGCGCGTCATCAAGGAGCCGTCGGCCACGACCGACAACTTCATCAACGCCATCGCCGCGGCCGAGGGCAACGGCAACGTGATCTGGGTGGGCCACAACAACGGCGAGGTGTACGTGACGCGCGACGGCCGCGCCGCGACGCCGTCCTGGCAGCGGGTCGGGCAGGGCGTCCTGCCTTCCCGCCAGGTACAGCGGATCATGATCGACAAGGACGATCACAACCGCGTCCTCGTGGCGGTCACGGGCTTCACGGCGAACAACGTGTGGGAGACGCGCGACGGCGGCACGACGTGGGCCTCCGTCGCCTCGAACCTGCCGCAGGCGCCCGTCTTCGACGTGAAGCGCCACCCGAAGCGGGCGGACTGGCTCTACGCCGCCACCTCCGTGGGCATCTTCACCAGCGAGGACCGCGGCGCCACCTGGTCCACGTCGAACGAGGGCCCGGCCAACATCCGCGTGCGCGAGCTCTTCTGGCTGGACGACGAGACCCTCGGCGCGGCCACCTACGGCCGCGGGATGTTCAAGGCCACGGTGCCGGCGACGGGGCCGGCGAGCTACCAGGACCTCTGGTGGGCCGGCCCGCAGGAGAACGGCTGGGGCGTGAGCATCGTGCAGCGCGGACGCTCGCTCTTCGCCTCGATGTACATCTACGACGAGGCCGGCAGGCCGCAGTGGGTGGCGCTCCTGGGCGGCACGTGGAACGCCGACTTCAGCGCCTATACCGGCCCGCTCTACATCCCGCAGGGCTCCTCGTTCGCCGCCTACGATCCGTCGCGCTTCGTCGTGGGCGATCCGGTGGGAACCGGCACGCTCACGTTCTCGAACGCGAACACCGCGCGGCTCGACACCACGATCCGGGGCGTCTCCGGCGCCAAGGCCATCGTGCGCCAGCCCTACGGACCGCCGGATTCGACGCCCGTGGGCAGCTACGCGGACCTGTGGTGGGCCGGCACGAGCCAGAACGGCTGGGGCATCACCATCAGCCAGCAGTACCGCACGCTGTTCGCCGTGTGGTTCACCTACGACACGCAGGGGCGCAACACGTGGTTCGTCGTGCCTGGCGGCACCTGGACGGCCGCCAACGTCTTCACCGGCACGGCCTACCGCACGACGAGTTCGCCCTGGGTGGGCGCGACCTACGACCCGTCGCGCTTCCAGATCACGCCGGCGGGCACCGTCACCTTCACCTTCGGGGCGGATGGCAGGAGCGCGGGCATGACGTACACCATCGACGGGTTGTCGGGCAGCAATGCCATCACCCGCCAGCCGCTCTAGGGGCCGCCCGTGACCTGTGAACTGTGTCATGGCGACGGGGGGGTGGTCCTCTGGCAGAATGGCCTCTGTCGGGTCGTCGCGGTCGACGAACCCGGCCTCCCGGGGTTCCTGCGGGTGATACTGAACCGCCATGCGCGGGAGATGACCGACCTCGACGAACCGGACCGGGCGGCCTTCATGGCCGTCGTATTCGCCGTCGAGTCCCACGCGCGCCGCTGCCTCGAACCGGACAAAATGAATCTCGCGAGCCTCGGCAACCTGACGCCTCACCTTCACTGGCACGTGATCCCGCGCTGGCGGGACGATCGCCACTTCCCGGGCCCCGTGTGGGCGCCCGCCCGCCACGATTCGCCCGTGCCCGCCGCCCGTGCCGCAGCCTGCGCGGCGATGGCCTCCTCCCTCGCCGCCGCGCTGGCGCGGCAAGCCCCCTAGCCGCCATGGTCTCCACGCCTCCCATCCGCCCGTCGGCGAACGGCGTCCCCTTCGCGGACGCCAAGGGCTGCAAGGACTGGCTCGCCGACCTGCCGCTCACGAACATCCCGCAGGCGCAGCAGATCGCGCTGGAGAGCCTGCGTGCCCTGAACGCGGCCGAGTTCGACGGCCTCGAGCGGCTCAAGTGCATGGAGTTGCTGCGCGACAAGGTCTCGTTCCTGCAGGGCGAGCAGCGCTCGCGCTACTTCGGCAAGTCGCTGCCCCTTTCCCCGAACGACCAGATGGCCTGGTCCACCGGGCGGACGCTCCTCGAGGAGATGGAAGCCGGCTACCGACTGTGCCTGGCGGCGGCCGATGCGGGCGTGGGCGAAATCTCGCGGCACGCGCCGCTCACGATGCAGCGCATCGCGCGCTACCTGGGCGCGCAGATGATGTTCCACGCGATGGTCTACCGCCGCTTCGATCCTTCGCTGTGGCTGCGCCTGCACGGCCTGCTCGCGGATGCCGAACGGTTCGGCCGCGCCGGCGAGCGCGTGAAGGACAGCCTCGAATCGGAGGACGGCGTCTCGACGGTGCACGAGGCCTACGTCTGCGTGGTGCTCGAGCAGGCGGCGTACCTCTCCGAGATGACCGCGGCACAGATCGATTTCCTCGCCGCGATCCTCCGGATGTGGGTGCGCAAGGTGCAGGTCGCGACCGAGCCGCCGGCCGTGGCCGAGGGCCACGCCACCTTCCCGCTCGCGGTCGATCTCCAGAAACCCATCGGCGCGCGCCCGCTCAACGCGGACGACCGCCAGCCCCACCACCGCATCCTCGACATCGACCCGCTCTCGAAGAGCATCCGCCGGCGCATCAAGGCGCTGCAGGCGGGCGAGGAGCCGGTGGCGATGGGCCTGCCGCCCGACGCGAGCGCCATCGACGCCCTCATCCAGTTGCAGCGCCTGCACAAGCTCTGGTGCGAGGGCGCGCCGCCGCGGCCCCCGGCCAAGGTGCCCGACGAGAAATCCGTGGGGCTCGCCTTCGGACTGCCGGAGATCCATTTCTTCGTGACGGGCGGCGTCACCTTCGAGCAGCCCGACAAGTCGCGCGAGCTCTCGCGCCAGGAAAAGGACGACCTCGCCGTCTTCGGCAAGGTGAGCGAGCGCACCCAGCAGCTGCGTCTCTCGGAATTCAACTACCAGCTCGAGAGCTGGGGCATCGTCGACGAGATGCTGGGCGCCTGGCGGCTCGCGCGCCCCCCGACGGCCTCCAAGGGCGTCGCGATCGGCCGCATCGTCGCCATGCGTCTCGCCGAGGGCGGCCCGTTCTTCCTCGGGATGGTGCGGGCCCTGGTGCAGGAGACCGACGGGCGCATCGTCATCTCGATCACGCTCTTCCCCGGCCGCCCGGAGCCCATCGCCGTGCGCGCCTCCGATTCGCGCAATCGCGGCGGGCACCAGTGGATGCAGGGCTTCCGCCTGCCGCCCATGGAGCGCATCGGCACGCCCGAGTCCCTCGTGGTGCCCACGGGCATGGCCGCCCGCGGCCGCGGCATCGAGACGTGGAAGGGCGAGCCGAAGGAATCGACGGTCTACGAGATCCTGGACCGCGGCTCCGACTTCGACCGGGTCACGATCTTCTAGCGGGCCGCGCGGCGCTCCACGGCGTCCAGCAGCGGCTTCGCGGCGTTCTCGCCCGTCTGCTGGGCGATCTCCACGATGCAGGTCGGGCTCGTCACGTTGACCTCCGTGAGGAAGTCGCCGATCACGTCCAGGCCCGCGAGCGCGATGCCGGCCTTCACCAGTTCCGCGCCCACCGCCTCGCCGATCTCGCGGTCGCGGGCCGACAGGGGCTGGGCGACGCCCGTGCCGCCGGCCGCGAGATTGCCGCGCGTCTCGCCCGCCTTGGGGATGCGCGCGAGGCAGTACGGAAAGGGCTTGCCGTCGATCACGAGCACGCGCTTGTCGCCCTTCGCGATGGCCGGCACGTACTTCTGGACCATGATCGAGCGGGCCGCCTCGCCCACCATCGTCTCGACGATCACGTTGCGGTTGGGGTCGTCGGCGCGAACGCGGAAGATCATCGTGCCGCCCATGCCGTCGAGTTTCTTGAGGATCACGTCGGCGTGCCTGTCCACGAACGCATGCACGCGGGCCGGGTCGCGCGTCACCAGCGTGGCCGGCGCGAACTGCGGGAAGCGCAGGATGGCGAGCTTCTCGTTCCAGTCGCGAAGCGCCCGGGGGGCGTTGATCACGCGCGCTCCTTGAGCCTCGGCGCGCTCGAGCAGGATCGTCGCGTAGTAGTACTCCGCGTCGAAGGGCGGGTCCTTCCTCATCAGCACCGCGTCGAAGTAGTCGAGAGGCACCTCTTCGGAAGCTTCCTCCCGGTACCAGGCCGCGTCGTCGCCGCCGACCGCGAGGCGCTTCACCTGCGCGAGGACGGCGCCTTCCTCCACCCGCATGTCCGGCAGCTCGAACGCGTAGGTGTCGTGCCCCCGGCGCGAGGCCTCGCGCATCATGGCGATGGACGAATCCTTCTTCGGCTTGAGATCGCCGAGCGGGTCGACGAGGAACGCGAGCTTCATGCCGTCGCGGCCTGCGGGGGGCGTTCGAGGGATCGCGCGACGAGTTCCTCGACCTCGAGGGCAGCGGCGAGCATCGCGAGGCGAGCGACCACCCCATAGGTGTAGAAGCGGTTGGGCGGGTCGCCGGGGCCGCCCGCGCAATCGGGCGAATGGCAGTCCGTCTCGAAGGCGAGGGGGCGGAACGACATGCCCGGCGCGTTCAGGTTCTCGTCCTTGCCGCGCTCGGTGTTCACGCGGTAGAAGCCGCCCACGACGTACTGGTCGATCATGTAGACCACGGGCTCGGCCACGAAGCCGTCCACGCTCTCGAAGGAATACACGCCCTCCTGGATGAGCACCTCGTGGACGGGCTGGCCCTCCTTGATGACGGCCATCTTGTTGCGCGTCTTGCGGTTGAGGTTCCTCACGTCGTCGACGCTGCGCACCGTCATGATGCCCATGCCGTAGGTGCCGGCGTCGGCCTTCACGATGACGAAGGGCGCCTCCGTGACGCCGTGCGCCGCGTATTTCTCGCGGACCTCGGCGAGCACGGCCTCCACGTTGGCGGCGAGGCACTCCTCGCCTTCCTTCTGCGAGAAGTTCACCTTGCCGCACTGGCTGAACGCCGGGTTGATGAGCCAGGGATCCAGGCCCAGCATCCGGGAGAAATCCTCGGCGACGCGGTCGTACGCGTGGAAATGCTGCGACTTGCGCCGCGTGGACCAGCCGGCCACCAGGTGCGGCACGACGGTCTGCTCGAGGCCCTCGAGGATCGCCGGGATGCCCGCGGAGAGGTCGTTGTTCACGATGACGGCGCAGGGATCGAACCCCTCCAGGTACACGCGATTGCCCGAGCGCCTGAGCGGCTCGAGCAGGATCGTGTCGCCGCCGGAGGTGGCCGCCTCGGTGGGGCCCGCGAGGTCGGGGATGAGGCTGCCGATGCGCACCTCCAGTCCCGCCCCCTCCAGGATGCGCTTGAGCGTCGCGACGTTCTGCAGGTAATGCAGGTTGCGCGTGTGGTTCTCGGGCACCAGCACGAAGCGCTCGGCGTCCGGGCAGAGCTTCTGCACGGCCGACATCGCCGCATGGACGCACAGCGGCAGGAAGTCCGGGTTCAGGTTGTTGAACCCGCCGGGGAAGAGGTTCGTGTCGACGGGCGCGAGCTTGAAGCCGCTGTTGCGCAGGTCGACCGACGAGTAGAAGGGCACCTCGTGGTCGGCGAATTGCGCGCGGAACCAGTGCTCGATCTCGGGCCGGCGGTCGAGGACGAGGCGCTCCAGTTCGTGGAGAGGGCCCGTGAGGGAAGTCGTGAGGTGGGGGACCATCGGCGGGAGGGCGGGCGAGAAACCCCGCGTCGCTCAGGATGTCGGGGGGCTAGTTTAACCCGGCCGGGTGATAAAATTCGCGTCCACGTCTCCCCCGGGGCTCCGTCCCCGGCCGCGCCGCCCATGACCCCCCTGCAGACCCTCGCGATCACCGCCACGATGCTGGCGGCGTCGAACCTCTTCATGACGTTCGCGTGGTACGGGCACCTGAAGCATTTCCAGTCGAGCCCGTGGTGGATCGCGGCGCTCGCGAGCTGGGGCATCGCGCTCTTCGAGTACCTGCTGCAGGTGCCGGCCAACCGGATCGGGTTCGCGGGCGGCCATTCCCTCGCGCAGCTGAAGATCCTGCAGGAAGTCATCACGCTGGCGGTATTCGTTCCCTTCGCGATGCTCTACATGGGCGAGGGCCTCAAGTGGAACTACCTGTGGGCCGCGCTCTGCCTGTTGGGCGCGGTCTACTTCATCTTCAAGGGGTGAGCCGGGGGGGCGGCGCCCCCCGCCGGGGCCCCCGCGGCGGCCGTCTCTGGCGGGCGGCCGCGGGCGGGCGCGGCCCGCGGGGGGGGGCGCGGCTCGGGGGGGGGGCGGGCGGGGCGCGCGGGGCGCCGGGGGGGCGGGGCTTTTTTCGGCCGGGCAGTCGCTGTGGGGGGGGGGGGGGGGGGGGGGGGACGGGGGGCGCGGGGCTTTCCGCCTGGGGGGGGGGGGCGCGGGGGAGGGGGGGCGGGCGGGCGGGGGGGGGGGGGCGGACGGGCCGAGCCGCCGGCGGGGGGGGGGGGGGGGCGGGGCGGGCAGGGGCGACCGCGCGGGCGGCGGGGGGGGGGGGTGGGGGGCGGGGGCGGGGGGTTCGGGCGGGCGGGGGGGGGCGCGCCGCGGCGAGCCACCGCGCGGAGGGGGGCGCGCCGGGGGGGGGGGGGGGGGCCCGGGGCCAAGCCGGGCGCCCCGCGCGCGGGGGCCGGGCGGGCGCCGGGGCGGGGGGGGGGGGGGGGGGCGGCCGCGGTGTTCTTCGGGGGGGCCGGCGGCGAGGCGGGGGGGGGGGCCGCGGGGGCCGGGGCCCCGGGGGGCGAAAAAGAACCCCGGCCGGGGGGGGGGGGGGGGGGGGGCGGGGCGGGCCGCCCCCGGCGGGGGGCGGCGCGCGGGGCGGGAGGGGGGGGGGGGGGGGGCAGCCCGCCAAAGATGCGCCTGCACATCCTCGGCATCTGCGGCACCTTCATGGGCGGCCTCGCGAAGATCGCCCGCGAGGCGGGCCATTCGGTGACCGGCTGCGACGCTCAGGTCTATCCGCCGATGAGCGACCAGTTGCGCGACCTCGGCATCGGGCTGCACGAAGGCTACGACGCGGAGCAGCTCGACCGGTACCCCGCCGACCTCTACGTCGTGGGCAACGCGATGACCCGCGGCAAGCCCGTGGTGGAGGAGATCCTCAACCGCGGCCTGCCCTACGTGTCGGGCCCCCAATGGCTCGCCGAGAACGTGCTGCAGGGCAAGTGGGTCCTCGCCGTGGCGGGAACGCACGGCAAGACGACGACTTCCTCGATGCTCGCGTGGATCCTCGCGAACGCCGGCCTCAACCCGGGCTTCCTGATCGGCGGGGTGCCGGTCAACTTCCACGTCTCCGCGCTCCTCACGGATTCGCCCTTCTTCGTGATCGAGGCCGACGAGTACGACACGGCCTTCTTCGACAAGCGCTCCAAGTTCGTCTGGTACCGCCCGCGCACGGCCGTGCTCAACAACCTGGAGTTCGACCACGCCGACATCTTCCCGGACCTCGCCGCCATCGAGACGCAGTTTCACCACCTCGTGCGCACGGTGCCCGCCAACGGGCTCGTGGTCGCGAACGCGGCCGAGGTTGCGCTCGAGCGCGTGCTGGCCCGCGGCTGCTGGACGAGCGTCGAGCGTTTCGGCCCGGGCGCCGCGTGGCAGGTGGGGCCGGTCGCCCCGGACGATTCGTTCGAGGTGGTGCTGAACGGCGCCTCCCAGGGCACGGTCCGCTGGGGCGAGGCCGGCGAGCACAACCGCATGAACGCCCTCGCGGCCCTGGCGGCCGCCCGCCACGCCGGGGTGCCGGTGGCCACGGGCATCGAAGCCCTGGCCCGCTTCCAGGGCGTGAAGCGGCGCCTGGAGACGCGCGGCACCGCGAATGGCGTCACGGTCTACGACGACTTCGCGCACCACCCCACGGCCTTCGAGACCACGATCGCGGGCCTGAGGAGGCGCGTGGGCCGCGCCCGCATCGTCGCCATCTTCGAGCCGCGCTCCAACACCATGAAGCTGGGCGCCATGCAGACGCGCCTCGCGAAGAGCCTGGAGGGAGCCGATCTCGTGTACTGCTACGCGAGCCACCTGGGCTGGGATCCGGAGAAGGCCCTCGCGCCGCTTTCCTCCCGCGCCGCCATCTATTCGGAGCTCGACCCGATGATCGAGGCGCTGGGTCACGTGCTCCGGCCCGGTGACCATGCCCTCGTCATGTCGAACGGGGGCTTCGGCGGCATCCATGGCAAGCTGCTCGCTCGCCTGGGCGCGAAGGAGAAGGCATGAAGCACCTCACCTACCGGATCGTGAACGTCTTCACCCGCGGCGGCCGCCTCACGGGCAACCCCCTGTGCGTGTTCGAGGACGGCACCGGCCTCGACACGGAGGCCATGCAGGCCCTCGCGCGCCAGTTCAACCTGTCCGAGACGACCTTCATCCTGCCCTCGGAGAAGGCCGCTGCCCGCGTGCGCATCTTCACGCCGGCCTACGAGATGCCCTTCGCCGGCCACCCGACGCTCGGCACGGCGCACGTCGTGCGCGCGCTCAAGGGCGCCGGGGATTCGCTCTCGCTCGAGATGAAGGCGGGCGTCATCCCGGTGAGCGCGGAGGGCGACCGCTGGACGCTCTCGGCCAACCCGCCCACCTGGCGCGAAGTGACGGAGCCGCTCGGCACGCTCGCGATGATGCTGGGCCTTTCCGTGTCCGACCTGGCCGACCGGCCCCTGTGGGTCCAGTCGGGCAAGGAGCAGCTCATCGTGCCGGTGCGCAGCGTCGATGCGGTCCGCCGCGCCCGTCCCGTCCCCGACGCGTTCTCGCGGCTCGCGAGCGTCGACGGCCAGAGCATGGCCTACGTGTTCGCGGACGAGGGCGACGCGAAGGGCACCGTGGTCTCGCGGTTCTTCTTCCCGAGCGGCGCGGCGGTCCTCGAGGATCCGGCCACGGGCTCGGCCTGCGCCAACCTCGGCGGCTGGTTCTGCGCCCTGCGGCCCGGCGCCGACGTGACGCGCGTCGTGTCCCAGGGCGACGAAGTGGCCCGCCCCTCCACGCTTTTCCTCGGCGTCGCCCACGGCGCCATCACCGTGGGCGGCGTCGTGGCCGATCTCGGCCGCGGCACCCTCTCGCTCTAGGATCCCTTGAAGACCCTCCTCTACCTGCACGGCTTCATCAGTTCGCCCGCCTCGCGCAAGGCCGTGATGCTCGGCGACTACGTCCGCGGCCAGGCGCCCGGCCTCCAGGTCGTCGTTCCCGCGCTGCACCATCGCCCGGCGCAGGCCGTCTCGCAGGTGCAGTGGCATTGCCTCGGGAAGAACCCGGCGGACTTGACGCTCGTCGGCAGCTCGCTCGGCGGCTTCTACGCGACGGTCGTGGCGGAGAAGGTCGGCTGCCGGGCGGTGGTGGTGAACCCGGCGGTGCATCCCCAGTGCCTGTTCGAACGGCACATCGGGCCGCAGGAGAACCTCTACACGAAGGAGCGCTTCGAGCTGACGCGCGAGCACGTCGCGGAACTCGCCGCGCTCGACCCGCCCGCCATCACGCGTCCGGAGCGCTACTGGCTCCTCGCGGAGACGGGCGACGAGGTGCTCGACTATCGCGAGGCCGTCGCGTACTACGCCGGCGCCTTCCAGAGCATCGTGCAGGGCGGCGATCACAGCCTCGCGAGCTTCCCCGAGTTCATACCGGACCTTGTCCGCTGGGCGCTGGGGAACGAAGCCGCAAGAGGAGCGCACGCGTGAGGCGGCCGGCATGAAACAGGTCCTGTTCGAGGAAGACGGCGCTTTCCGCGTCGGCACCATCCTGTCGGAAGCCGGCGCCGCCTTCCAGGTCGAGGCCGCGCACGGCAAGCGCTCGAAGGTGAAGGCGAACGCGGTGCTGCTGCGGTTCGACGGCCAGGCCCTCGCGGGCTTCATGCCCGATGCGCAATCGCGCGCCGAGGCCATCGACCCGAAGTTCCTCTGGGAAGTCTGCGGCCCGTCGGAATTCGGCTTCGCGGAGCTGGCCGTCGACTATTACGGCCACGCGCCTTCGCCCGTGGAATCGACGGCGGTCGCCGTGGCGCTGCACGCGAGCCCCATGTACTTCTACCGCCGGGGCAAGGGTCGCTACCAGGCGGCGCCGGAAGAGAACCTGAAGGCCGCGCTCGCCGGGCTCGAGAAGAAGCGCCGCCAGCAGGAACAGGTGGACGCGTGGGCCGCGAAGATCGGCGAGGGGCACCTGCCGCCGGAGATCGCCGGCAAGCTCGACGCGCTCCTCTTCGAGCCGGACAAGATGTCCCTCGAGTGGCGGGCCCTGGACCAGGCCGCGACGGCCGCCGGCCTCGCCCCGCCCCGGCTGCTCGCCAGGATCGGCGCGCTGGACGGGCCGGAGGAGTTCTTCCTGCGCCGCTTCGCCTGCGAGCTTTTCCCGCAGGGCACGGGCTTCGGCATCGTGCCGGCCGCGACGCCTCCGGGCGAGCTGCCGCTCGCGAGCGCGCCCGCGTTCTCGATCGACGACCACGAGACGACCGAGATCGACGACGCCTTTTCGGTCGAGCGTCTCGCCGGCGGCAACGTGCGCGTGGGCATCCACATCGCGGCGCCCGCGCTCTTCTTCGGGCGCGATCACCGGCTGGAATCCCTCGCCCGCGAGCGGCTGTCCACGGTGTATTTCCCGGGCGGCAAGATCACGATGCTGCCCGAGGGCGCCATCGCCGAGGCGACGCTCGCCGAGGGCAGGACCGTCCCGGCCGCCTCGCTCTACCTGGACCTCGCGCCGGACACGCTCGAGATCGTCGCCACGAGTTCGCGCCTGGAGCGCGTGGCCATCGCCACCAACCTGCGCATCGCGGAGCTGGAGACGCGCCTTCATGCCGAATCGCTCGCGGCCGGGCAGGTGGAGGGCAGCCACGGCGACGACCTGCTGCTGTTGTGGCGGCTCGCCGGGTCGCTGCGCGCCGCTCGCGGAGCTGCCGAAGAAAAGGGCGAAAAGCTCGACTACACCTTCCGCGTCCAGGACGGCCGCGTCGCCATCGAGCCCCGTCGTCGCGGCACGCCCATCGACGTGCTCGTCTCCGAGCTCATGATCCACGTGAACTCCTCGTGGGGCCGCATGCTGGCCGAGGCCGGCATCCCCGCCATCTACCGCAACCAGGTGGGCATCAAGACGCGCATGGAGACGGTGCCGGGCAAGCACGACTGGCTGGGCGTCTCGCACTACGCGTGGTCGAGCTCGCCCCTGCGGCGCTTCTCGGACCTCGCCAACCAGCGCCAGCTCGTCTCGCTGCTCTCGGGCACGGAGCCGGCCTACACGAAGGACGAACTGGGCGCGGCGGCGCGCGATTTCGAGACGGCCTACGAGGCCTACGCCGAGCACCAACGCCACCTCGAGCGCTACTGGTGCCTGCGCTACGTGGTGCAGGAAGGGATGGAGTCCGTCGATGCCTCGATCGTCCGCGACGAACTGGTGCGCCTCGAGGGCATCCCCCTCGTCTGCCGCGCCACGGGACTGCCCCCGTCGTCCGCGGGCGACAGGGTCCGCATCGCCTTCGGCGAGCCGGACTTGTGGGAGGTCAACCTTCCCTGCCGCTACGCGGGAAAACCGGCCGCCTGACGCGCGCGCGCTGCTATCATCCGGGCTCATGACCCGCCCGCCCGAGCGAGCCCGCGCCTGCCGATGGAACTGAGGCAGAACACCCCCGACGCGCTCGTCCACTTCTCCGACTACCTCCTCGAGCGGTACGGCCTCGCCGCCACCATGCAGGTGGCCCTCGTGGCCTCCCTCGCCTTCCACGCCGTCGCCATCGTGGGCCTGGGCTTCAAGGTGCCCGACCCGCGCGCATGGGATGCCCCCCACAACGTGCTCGACGTCGTGCTCGTCAACGCGAAGAGCGCGACCAAGCCCGTCAAGGCCGACGCCCTGGCCCAGGCCAACCTCGACGGCGGCGGCAACACCGACCAGAAGCGCCGCGCCTCCAACCCCTTCCCGGTCATCGACCGGAAGGAGACGGCGCCCGAGCTCAAGGTCGCGCAGAGCCGCGTGAAGCAGCTCGAGCTCGAGGCGAAGGAGCTCATGACCAGGATGAAGTCGAACGCTGCCGTCGCACCCGCCGACCCGGTCGCCGACCGCGGGGACAAGACGCCGGACAAGACGGCGCAGGACCTCATCGAGAAAAGCCTGGAGATCCAGCGGCTGGAGGCGCAGATCCGCCGCGAGTACCAGGCCTACCAGGAGCGTCCCCGCAAGCAGTTCGTGGGCGCGCGCGCCGCGGAATACCGGTTCGCCGCGTACGTGGACAACTGGCGGCTCAAGATCGAGCGCGTGGGCAACCTCAACTACCCGGACGAGGCGCGCCAGAAGCGGCTCTATGGTTCGTTGCAGCTCACCGTGGGCATCAAGCCCGACGGCGAAGTGGAATCCGTCGAGGTGAACCGGTCTTCGGGCAAGAAGGTGCTCGACCAGGCGGCCATCCGCATCGTGCGCCTGGCCGCGCCCTTCGACCGCTTCCCGGATTCGATCCGCAAGGACACGGACATCCTCTATGTCACGCGCACCTGGACCTTCGCGCGCGGCGACCAGCTATCCGCCGAGTAGGCGTTCCTCGCGCCAGCGCTTTCCGCCCAGCACCTTCACCGCCGCCGCCGCCAGCTTCTCGTAGCGCCCGGCGCTTTCCGACGGCACCCAGGCCGCCACCACGCGGATGCCGAGCGGCTCGCCCTCGGCGAGCGGGCGGTAGACGACGCCCTTCACGCGCGCCGCGAGCATCGCGCCGTTGGGAATCGTCCATCCCTCGCCCGCGGCGATGCGCTCGAGCGTCTGCACCTGCCCCGGCTCGACGGTGACGATCTCGGGCCGATACCCGATCTGGCGGAAGTAGCGCAGGCAGAAGTCGTGGTAGGCCGGGTTGAAGGCGCGCGGGTTCCAGAAGAGCGGCAGGTCCTTCACGTCGAGGAGCGACACCCGGCGGCGCCGCGAGAGGGCGTGGTGCGAGGGGAGGGCGGCCACCAGCGGGCTCAGCAGCACCTCGCGCGTCTCGAGGCCGGCGGCGTTGCCGGGCAGCCCGACGAGCGCGAAATCGAGCCGCCCCGACTTGAGCGCGGGGATGAGGTCGCGCGAGGGCCCGGACACCAGCTCGAAGGTGGCCTCCGGCAGGGCCTTCGCCCAGGCCTTGGCGACCCGCGTGCGATCGCCCACCGACACCGCGAGCGTGAGGCCGGCGCGCAGGAGGCCGCGTCCCGGCGCCTGCGGCTTCGCGACGGAAGCGGCGAGCGCCTCGGCCTGGCGCAGGATCGCGTCGGCCTTCGCGTAGACCGCGCGCCCCGTCGCGGTGAGGGCGACGCCGGCGGCGCTGCGGTCGAGCAGCCTCGCCCCGAGCCCGCGCTCGAGATCCGCCACCTGCCGGCTGAGCGGCGGCTGGGAGACGTGCAGCCGCTCGGCGGCCGCGCGGAAGCTGCCCGAGTCGGCGACGGCGACGAAGTAGCGCAGCTGGCGCAGGTCGAAGGCGAGGGCCATGCCGAAAAGGTATCACGCGAAAAGTCTTGGCGCCGATGCCGGGGCGAACGGCACAGTGCGCGGCACCCGATGGCCGCCCGCGCGTTTCGGCCCGCGATTTTCGCGCTTCGTCGCGAAGCCGTGGCCGGCGCCCGCGGCCCGGGCTATTTTTCGCGCCTCACCCGAAGGAGATCCCATGAAGACGATTCACCGACTGCTCGCCGCGTTCGCCGCCGCGGGCTCCCTCCAGGTCGCCGCCGCGCCGGCCGACTATTCCGATCTCTGGTGGAACCCGCAGGAGAGCGGCTGGGGAATGCACATCGTCCAGCAGGGCGACACGGCCTTCGCGACCCTCTTCGTGTACGGGCCCGACGGCAAGCCCACCTGGTACTTCGCCTCGAACCTCCAGGTTTTCGCCACGGACGCCGCGGGCAACCCGGCCTTTCGCGGCGCCCTCCACAAGGCCTCGGGCCCGTGGCTCGGCGGACCCTTCGATCCGTCCAAGGTGGGCGTGCAGGCGGTGGGCGCCGTCGTGATCGAGCCCCGTGCCGAGGGGCGCATCTACGTCGGCTACGACGCCGAGGGCATCCACGTGGACAAGGTGGTCGAGCGCCAGACCTTCTCGCAGCCGGATCTCGGCGCCACCTACCACGGCTCCTTCCGCCTGCGCCAGGCGAGCGCCGCGGGCGGCGCGCCCTGGGGCACGCGCGAATTCGCGGGCGAGGTGATGGTGCACCTGGACGGCGGAAACGTCTTCCTGCGCATCGACGAGCCCGCGAGCCGCTGCGATTTCCGCGGCACGCGCACCCCGTCGGGCCGCTATGCGAAGCTCTCGGGCGGGTACACGTGCGTGGGGGGCGAGGCGGGCACGTTCGACATCACGGATTTCGAGGTCACGCAGCACGCCATCTCGGGCTACCTGCGCACCCGCACCGGGGCCAACCAGCAGTTCGGCCGCTTCGCCGCCGCACGCTTCTAGTCGCGCACGGCCTTGAACAGCGCGAGCGCCCGCTCGCGCTGCGCGGCGTGGTCCACGATGGGCGAGGGGTAGTCGCTTCCGGGCTCGAAGCCCGTCGCCTGCCGTTCGAGCGGGGGCATCGTCCACGGCGCGTGGATCCAGCGCTCGGGCACTTTCGCGAGCTCGGGCACGTAGCGCCGGATGAACCGCCCCTGCGGGTCGAAGCGCTCCGACTGCGCGACCGGGTTGAAGATGCGGAAGTAGGGCTGCGCATCGCAACCCGTGGAGGCGGCCCACTGCCAGCCGCCGTTGTTGGCGGCGAGATCGAAGTCGAGGAGGCGCTCGGCGAAGACCCGCTCGCCCTGCCGCCAGTCGACCAGCAGGTCCTTCACGAGGAACGACGCGACGATCATGCGCAGGCGGTTGTGCATGTAACCCGTCGTGTTGAGCTGGCGCATCGCGGCATCGACGATCGGAAAGCCCGTGCGGCCCTCGCACCAGGCGGCGAAATTCGCCTGCTCGCCCGGCCAGCGGATGGCGTCATATCGGGGGCGAAAGCTCCCCGTGGCCGCGTGCGGGTGGTGCCACAGGATCTGGAAGTAGAAGTCGCGCCACACGAGTTCCGAGAGCCAGGTGGCGGCGCCTTCGCCGGCACGTGCGCGCGCCGCCCGGGCCAGCTCGCGGATCGAGATCGTGCCGAAGCGGTTGTGCACCGACAGGTACGAGACCCCCTTCACCGCCGGAAAGTCGCGGGCGGCCCGGTACTCCGTCATTCGGGCGGTGAAGTCGTCGAAGGCGGCGCGGGCGCCGGCCATGCCGGGCGTCACGAGCAGCCCGGAGCGCTCGAAGCCCAGGGACGCCAGGGAGGGCATCTCGGTCGCCGGTTGCGCGGGCGCGAGGGCGCGCGCGTGTTTCGCGACGGGGTAGCCCGAGAGGTAGAAGTCGTCCACCTTGGCGAGCCAGGCGTTCTTGTACGGCGTGAAGACGGCGAACGTGCCCCCGGCCTGCGTGAGGATCTCGTCCTTCTCGAAGACGACGGTGTCCTTCGCGCGATGAAACCTCGTGCCCCGGGAGGCGAGCGCGCCTTCCACGGCTTCGTCCCGGGACCGTGCGGCGGGCTCGTAGTCCTCGTTCGTGAAGACGGCCTGCGCCCCCAGGCGCCCGGCCAGGGCCGGAATCTCCTCGCGGGCCCGGCCGTGGATCACGAGCAGGTCCCCGCCCTTCGCGCGCAGGGCCTCGCGCAGCTCCTTCACGCTGTCCCAGATGAAGGTCACCCGGCGGTCGCGCCGGTCCGGCAACGAATCGAGGATCTCCCGGTCGAAGACGAAGGCGCAATGCACGCGCCGGGCCGACGTGAGGGCGTAGTGGAGCCCGGCATTGTCCTCGTCGCGAAGGTCGCGGCGGAACCAGAAAAGGGCGGTATCGTAGGCGGGCGGGGAGGCGGTCAAGGGGGCGGTGCGGGTCGGAAGCGATCGGCGCCCGGCGGGACGGTGGCGGGCGTTCGAATTAGAATACGGGGCCGGCGGCAAATGCAAACGACCAACTTCACGAGCCACTTCCTCATCGCCATGCCGGGCATGGCGGACCCCAACTTTTCCCGCACCCTCACGTTCGTCTGCGAGCACAACGAGCGCGGCGCGCTCGGCCTCGTGGTGAACCGGCCCACCGACGTGACCCTCGGCACCCTCTTCCGGCAGGTGCAGATCGAGCTGGCGGACGAACCGCTCGCCGCGCAGCCGGTCTTCTTCGGCGGCCCGGTGCAGCTCGAGCACGGCTTCGTGCTGCACCGGCCCGTGGGCTCGTGGCGCTCGACGCTGCCCGTGGGCGAGATCGGCCTCACCACCTCGCGCGACATCCTCGAGGCGATGGCCAGGGGCGAGGGCCCCGCCGAGCGCCTCGTGGCCCTGGGCTACGCGGGCTGGGCCGCGGGGCAGCTCGAGGACGAGATCCTCAAGAACGGCTGGCTCACGGTGAAGGCCGATCTCGACGTCATCTTCGGCATCCCGCCCGAGGCGCGCTGGGATGCGGCCCTCGGCGCCCTCGGCGTGAACGCGGCCTTCCTCTCGGACGAGGCCGGGCACGCATGAGGCACCCGGCGTGAGGCGCCCGGCATGACCCTTCCGCCGGGAACCCTCCTCGCCTTCGACTTCGGCGAGAAGCGCCTGGGCGTCGCGGTCGGCGAGAGCGCCACGCGCCTCGCGCATCCGCTCGAGACCATCGCCTCGGAAGCGAACGACGCTCGATTCGAGGCCATCGCGAAGCTCGTGGCCGAATGGCGGCCCGTGGGCTTCGTCGTCGGGCAGCCACGACACGCCGATGGCGCCGAGCACGACGTCGCGCGGCGGGCAGCCAGGTTCGGCCGGCGCCTCGAGGGGCGATTCGGCCTGCCGGTGGCCTATGTGGACGAGACCCTGACGTCGTCCGAGGCCGAATCGCAGCTTCGCGCGACCGGAAATCGCCGCCCGGGCAAGGGCGATGTCGATACACTGGCGGCCACGCTGATCCTCCAGGGGTACCTGGACGCCTCGGCCGCCTGATTTCTCCCACCCCACGCGCATCGGATCGCCATGCTGAACCCGCTCCTCGACTTCTCCTCCCTCCCGCGATTCGGCGACATCCTGCCCGAGCACGTCGCCCCGGCCCTGGACCAGCTCATCGGGGAGGGCCGTGCCACGATCGAGCGCCTGGCCATCGCCGGCACGCCGCCCACGTGGGAAAACTTCGTCGAGCCCCTGGACGACGCCAACGAGCGCCTGGGCCGCGCGTGGTCGCAGGTGACGCACCTGAACTTCGTGGTGAACACGCCCGCCCTGCGCGAGGCCTACAACGCCGGCCTGCCGAAGGTGACGGAATTCTTCACCGCCCAGGGGCAGGACCTGCGGCTCCATTCCCGCTTCCGAGCCCTCGCGTCGAGTGCCGGCTTCGCATCCCTGTCGCCCGCCCGTCGCCGGCACGTCGAGAACGAACTGCGCGACTTCCGCCTGGGCGGCGCCGAATTGCCGGATGCCGCCAAGGCGCGCTTCAAGCAGCTGCAGGAAGAACTCGCGGGCCTCGCCGCGCGATTCCAGGACAACGTCCTCGACGCGACCAACGCCTTCTCGCACGTCGAGAAGGAACCGGCGCACGTCGCCGGCATCCCGGCGGACGTCCTCGAGGCCGCGAAGGCCCTGGCCGCCCAGGGTGGCGAGGAGGGCTGGAAATTCACGTTGCACGCGCCGAGCTACATGCCGGTGATGCAGTACGCCGACCACCGCCCGCTGCGGGAGCTGCTCTACCGCGCGTTCGTCACGCGCGCGGCCGAGTTCGGCAAGCCCGAATGGGACAACGGGCCGCTCATCGGGCAGATCCTCGCCCGGCGCGAGGAGGCCGCGAAGCTCCTGGGCTTCGCCACGTTCGCCGAGGTATCGCTCGCCACGAAGATGGCGAATTCCCCTTCGGAAGTTGTCGCGTTCCTCGAGGATCTCGCCGCCCGCGCGAAGCCCCACGCCGAACGCGACATGGCGGAAGTGCGCGCCCTCGCGCGGGAAGAGCTGGGCCTGCCCGAGATCTGCGCCTGGGACGTGGCGTGGGTGAGCGAGAAGCTGCGCCAGAAGCGCTACGCCTTCTCCGAGAACGAGGTGAAGCAGTACTTCCCGGAGGACGCGGTGCTCGCGGGACTCTTCCGCGTGATCGAGACGCTCTACGGCGTGAAGGTGAAGCCCGCCAAGGCGGCGTCCTGGCATCCGGACGCGCGCTTCTTCGCGATCGAGGACGCGAAGGGCGGCCTGGTCGGGCAGTTCTACCTCGACCTCTACGCGCGCGAGGGCAAGCGCAGCGGCGCCTGGATGGACGACGCCAGGAACCGCCGCCGGCTCGCCGCGCACGTGCAGACGCCCGTCGCCTTCCTCACCTGCAACTTCGCCGGGCCCGTGGGGGGCCGCACGGCGCTCTTCACGCACAACGAGGTCATCACGCTCTTCCACGAATTCGGCCACGGCCTGCACCAGATGCTCACGCGCGTGGAGGATCTCGGCGTATCCGGCATCAACGGCGTGGAGTGGGACGCGGTCGAGCTGCCCTCGCAGTTCATGGAGAACTTCTGCTGGGAATGGGACGTGCTCGAGCACATGACGCGGCACGTGGGCACCGGCGAGCCGCTGCCGCGTCCCCTCTACGACAAGATGATCGCCGCCCGCAACTTCCAGAGCGGGCTCGCGTTCCTGCGGCAGGTCGAGTTCGCCCTCTTCGACATGCACCTGCATCACGATTTCGATCCCGCCCGCGACTCGTGGCTGGGCCTGTTGCACCAGGTGCGCGAGCGCGTGGCCGTCCTCCTGCCGCCGGCCTGGAACCGCTTCCCCTGCCAGTTCTCGCACATCTTCGGCGGCGGCTATGCGGCCGGCTACTACAGCTACAAATGGGCCGAGGTGCTGTCGGCCGACGCGTTCGCGGCCTTCGAGGAGGAAGGCGTGCTCAACGGGAAGACCGGCGCGCGCTTCCGCGACGAGATCCTCGGCGTGGGCGGCAGCCGTCCCGCGATCGAATCCTTCGTCGCCTTCCGCGGGCGCAAGCCCTCGATGGACGCCCTCCTGCGGCATAATGGAATGACGGCCACCGCTTGAAGACGGAGGAGACCATGAAAGCCATCCCGCGAATTGCCCTCGCGATCGCCGCGATCGCGCTCGCGCCCGTGACGGCCGACGCGCAATCCGTGTACCGCTGGGTCGACAAGGCCGGCAAGGTCCACTACTCCGACCAGCCGCCGCCGGAGGAAGTGAAGAACGTCCAGCAGAAGCGCGTGGGCGGCGGTTCCGTCGAAGTCTCGCAGCTGCCCTATGCGACGCAGGTCGCCGCGCAGAAGCATCCGGTCGTCCTTTACGGCGCGCCGACGTGCGGCGCGCCCTGCGAACAGGGCCGTGCGGTGCTCGCGAAGCGCGGCATCCCGTTTTCGGAGAAGGACGTGAGCGCGAACGAAGCGGATGCCGAGGCGCTCAAGAAGCTCGTGGGAACGATGGACGTGCCGGTTCTCACCATCGGGCAGAACAAGCTGAAGGGCTACGAGGAAGGCACGTGGAATTCGGCGCTCGACGCCGCCGGCTATCCGCGCACGGCCCTGCCGGGCCAGCGCCCGCCGGCGCCGCCCAAGCCGCCGGCGCCCGCCGCACCGGCCACGCCCGCACCGGCCGCTCCCGCGGCGCCCGCCGCCGACGCGCCGAAGTAGCGCGCGGCCCGCACAGCGCCGGAAGGGAGGCCGGCCATGCGAATCGCCACCTGGAACGTCAACTCGCTGAAGGTGCGCCTGCCGCACCTGGTCGACTGGCTCGCGAAGCAGCAGCCGGACGCCGTGTGCCTGCAGGAAACCAAGTGCGAGGACGCCGCCTTCCCGGCGGCGGCCATCGAGGCCGCGGGCTATCGCTGGGTGCACGACGGGCAGAAGACCTACAACGGCGTCGCCATCCTCGCGCGCCACGAGTTCGCGAACGTCTCGCGCGGCATCCCCGGCTTCGCGGACCTGCAGAAACGCGTCATCGCCGCCGACGTGAACGGCGTGCGGATCGTGGGCGTCTACTGCCCCAACGGCCAGGCCGTGGGTTCCGAGAAATACGATTACAAGCTGCGCTGGTTCGACGCGCTGGCCGGGTGGCTGCGCACGGAACTCGCGTCGAGCCCTTCGCTCGCGCTCCTGGGCGACTTCAACGTGGCGCCGGAGGACCGCGACGTGCATGACCCGGACGCCTGGCGCGGGCAGGTCCTGTGCAGCGACGCGGAGCGGGCGGCCCTCGTGGCGCTCGAGGATCTCGGCCTCGCGGACGCCTTCCGCCTCTTCGAGCAGGCCGAGAAGTCATACACCTGGTGGGATTACCGCATGGCCGCCTTCCGCCGCAACCTCGGGCTTCGCATCGACCACATCCTGCTCTCCGGCCCCCTCGCGAGCCGCTGCCGGGCCTGCGTGATCGACGTGGAGCCGCGCAAGCTCGAGCGCCCCTCGGACCACGCGCCGGTCTACTGCGACCTGGAGGGATAGGCGGCGATGGCGGCCAGGCCTTCCGCGCGCGAGGACGAGCGCCTCGCGCGTCTCGCGGGCTACCGCATCCTGGGCACGCCGCCCGAACCGGTGTTCGACGATCTCGTGCGCCGGGCGCAGGAGGCGCTGCACGCGCCGATGGCCTGGCTTTCCTTCCACGACGGCCAGCGCGAGTGGGTGAAGGCCGGCATCGGCATCGGCTTCAAGGATTTGCCCGGCCGGCGCTCCCTCGTCTTCGGCGCGGGGCTTCCCACCCGTTTCGTCGAGATCGAGGACGCGCGCGAATCCCCGCTCGCCGCGCACGGTCTCGTCGCGGGCGACCCGCGCGTTCGCTTCCTCGCCGTGGCGCCGCTGTCCACGAACGACGGCCACGCCCTCGGGGCGCTCGTGGTGGCCGATCGCGTGCCGCGCCGTCTCCAGCCGCCCGAGCGCACCGCTTTCGAGAACCTCGCGACCCTCGCCATGGCGCGCCTCGAGGCGCGGCTCGGCGCCGGGCCGGAAGTCGATGCGCTCGCCGCCGCGCACCGCACCGAGGAACTCGAGGACCTGCTCGCCAAGGAGCGCGAGTTCACGGAGGCGGTGATCGAGAGCCTGCCGGGCGCGTTCCTGCTTTTCTCGGCCGAAGGCGAGATGCTCCGCTGGAACGCGCGCCTGCAGGCGGCCACCGGCTATTCGAGCCTCGAGATCGCCGCCCTGAACCCGCGGGACCTCGTCGCGCCGGCCGACCGCGCCGCGCTCGAGCGCGCCATCCGCGAGGCGCTGGAGTCCGGACGCGAGTCGAGCGTCGAGGTGCCGATGATCGACAAGGCGGGCACGGCCCGGCCGTACGCGTTCGGCTTCCGCCCGGTGCGCATCGCGGGCGAGGCCTGCGTGCTCGCCACGGGCCGCGACATCACGGAAAGGAAGCGCGCCGAGGAGCGCACGCTGCGCGACAAGGAGCGGCTCGACCTCGCGCTCACCGGGTCGCGCCTGGCCCTCTGGGACTGGGACCTCGCGACGAACCGCATCTTCTTCAGCGAAGGCTGGGCCCGGCTGCTGGGCGAGCCCACGCGCGAGACGACGCTGCCGGCGGAGCAGATCCGCGCCTGGAACCACCCGGAGGACCGCGCGATCTTCGAGGCCGCCATCGCCAACGCCGTGCAGGGCGTGAGCGAGGCATTCGAGTGCGAGTACCGGGTGCGCCACGCCTCGGGCGACTGGATCTGGATCCACTCGCGCGGCAAGGTCACGCAGCGCGGACCCGACGGCCGGGCACTGCGCATGACCGGCACCTCCACCAACGTCACCAAGCGCAAGGAGGCCGAGGAGCGCGCCGAGTACCTCGCCACGCGCGATGCGCTCACGGGCCTTCCCAACCGCGTGCTGCTGCACGACCGCCTCGAGCAGGCGATCGCGGGGGCGGCGCGCGGGCGTTCCAGCTTCGCGTTCATGTTCATCGACCTGGACCGCTTCAAGACGATCAACGACTCGCTGGGCCACGACGTGGGCGACGAGCTCCTCAAGCGCGTCGCGGCGCGCCTCACCGCGTGCGTGCGCGCCTCCGACACCGTCGCGCGGCTGGGTGGCGACGAGTTCGCCGTGATCGTCGAAAGCCTGCGGGACGGGGAGGACGAGGGCGCCCGGCAGGTGGCCGAGAAGATGATCCTCGCCATGGCCTCGCCCATGCTGGTCGGCAACCAGCACCTCAACACCTCGTGCTCCATCGGCATCGGCGTCTACCCGGCCGACGGCAAGGACAGCGCGACGCTCATGAAGCACGCCGACGTCGCGATGTACTACGCCAAGGAGAAGGGACGCAACAATTTCCAGTTCTTCTCGGCCGAGATGAACCAGCGCGCCCAGGAGCGCCTGTCGATCGAGAACTACCTGCGCCTCGCCCTGCGCCGCGGCGAGCTGCAGCTGCACTACCAGCCGCGCATCCGCGTGGACGACGGGACCGTGGTCGCGGTCGAGGCGCTCATCCGCTGGATGCATCCCCGGCGGGGGCTCCTCGCGCCCGGCAAGTTCATCGACGTGGCCGAGGACTCGGGTCTGATCGTGCCCATGGGCGAGTGGGTCCTCGAGAAGTCCTGCCAGCAGCTGCGCGAATGGCAGCGCCGCCTGGGCCGGCCCCTCAAGCTCTCCGTGAACCTCTCGGTGAGCCAGGTGAGCGACGGCGAGCGGCTCTACCGCGCGGTGGCCGGCGCCGTGAGCCGGGCGGGCATCGACCCGGCGACGCTCGAGCTCGAACTCACCGAAAGCCTGCTCATGCAGAACGTCGCCGAGAAGGCCGCGCTCCTCAACCGCCTGGGCGAACTGGGCGTGGGCCTCGCGATCGACGACTTCGGCACGGGCTACTCGTCCCTGTCGTACCTGAAGAAGCTGCCCGTGGACGCGATCAAGATCGACAGCTCGTTCGTGAGCGACATCGGGCGCGACCCCAACGACGAGGCGATCATCCGCGCCATCATCGCGATGGCGCATTCGCTCAGGCTGTCGGTGGTGGCGGAGGGCGTGGAGACCGAGTCGCAGCTCGCCGTGCTGGCCGGACTGGGCTGCGACGAGTACCAGGGTTTCTTCGCGAGCCCGGCGCTGCCGCCGGCGGAGTTCGAGCGGCGGTATGTGAAGTAACGGGTCGCAGCTTCCGCTGTCCGATGGCGTTGAACGGCGGCTTGCCGTCCGTTCGAACGCCGTTCCCGCTGACCGGGGCTGCCGCCCCGGTTCTATTTGTCGATGCGCAGCTCCTGCACCTTGCGCGTCAGCGTGTTCCGCCCGATGCCCAGCAGCCCCGCCGCCTCGATCCGCCGCCCGCCCGTGTGCGCGAGCGCCCGCGTGATGAGCGCCGTCTCGAAATCCCGCGTGAGCGGGTCCGCGATGCCGCTCTCGCCGCGCGCCAGTCGCGCCGTCACCTCGCGCTCCAGCGCGTCCTTCCAGGTGCCGGATTCCCCGGCGCTGCCGGAGGCCTGGGTTTCGCCGCGAACGTCCGGCGGCAGGTCCGCGACGTCCACCACCTGGCCCGGCGCCATCACCGTCACCCAGTGGCAGAGGTTCTCGAGCTGGCGCACGTTGCCGGGCAGGTCCTGCGTGGCGAGGAACTGCATCGCCGCCTCGGTGAGCCGCTTCACCTCGACGCCGAGCTCGCGCGCGCTCTTCGCGAGGAAGTGGCGGGCGAGCACGGGGATGTCGTCGCGCCGCTCGCGAAGGCTCGGCAGGCGCAGGCGGATCACGTTGAGCCGGTGGTAGAGGTCCTCGCGGAAGAGGCCCTGCTTCACGCGCGACTCGAGGTCCTGGTGCGTCGCCGCGATGACGCGCACGTTGGCGGTGAGGGGCGTGTGGCCGCCCACGCGGTAGAACTGGCCGTCGGAGAGCACGCGCAGCAATCGCGTCTGCAGGTCCGGCGGCATGTCGCCGATCTCGTCGAGGAAGAGCGTGCCGCCGTCCGCCTAGCTCGAAGCGGCCGCGGCGCATCGCCTGGGCGCCGGTGAAGGCGCCGCGCTCGTGGCCGAAGAGCTCGCTCTCCAGCAGGTCCTTCGGGATGGCCGCGGTGTTGATGGCGATGAAGGCGCGCGCGGCACGCGGGCTGTGACGGTGCAGGGCGCGGGCGACGAGTTCCTTGCCCGTGCCCGACTCGCCCGTGATGAGCACGGTGGCGTGGGACTGGGCGAGGCGCCCGATGGCGCGGAAGACTTCCTGCATCGCCGGGGCCTGGCCGATGATCTCCGGGGTGTCGCCGCCTTCGGCGGGCGCCTCCACCTGCCGGCGGCTTTCCTCCATGGCGCGGCGCACGAGCTCCACCGCGTGGTCCACGTCGAAGGGCTTGGGCAGGTACTCGAACGCCCCGCCCTGGAAGGCGGCCACGGCGCTCTCGAGATCGGAGTACGCCGTCATGATGATGACGGGCGTCTGCGGCAACCGCTCCTTGAGCGCCTGCATGAACGCGAGGCCGGACACGCCGGGCATGCGGATGTCGCTCACCACCACCTGCGGCGGCTCGTCGGCGAGGTGCTCGAGGGCCTCGCCGGCCGACGCATACGCGCGGAAGTCGATCCCTTCGCGCCCGAGGGCCTTCTCGAACACCCAGCGGATCGAGCGGTCGTCGTCGATGATCCAGACGGGTTTCATGGCTTGTCGCTTTCCGATGGCGGGCGCGCGAGTCCCGCCTCAGCGGGGGTGCGAACCGGCAGGAGGATGGTGAAGCAGGTGCGGCCGGGGGCGCTCTCGAACTCGATGAGCCCCTGGTGCTGGTGGACGTAGCTCTGCGCGAGCGACAGGCCGAGCCCCGAGCCGCCGTCGCGGCCCGTGACGAGCGGGTAGAAGATCTTGTCGGCGAGGCTCTCGGGCACCCCGGGCCCGTTGTCCTCGATCTCGACGGCGACGGCGAGCCGGTAGCGCGTCTTGGCGATCGTGACCTGCCGCGCCACGCGCGTGCGGAAGGCGATCTGGCCGTGGCCGTTCATCGCCTGGGCGGCGTTGCGCGCGACATTGAGCACCGCCTGGATGAGGCTCTCCTTGTCGCCGGGCAGGTCGGGAAGGCTCACGTCGTAGTCGCGGCGCACCGCGAGGCCCTCCGGGTGCTCGGCGAGCACGAGGGTGCGCACGCGCTCCATCACCTCGTGCACGTTGATCATCTCGATCTGCGGCAGGCGGCTCGGCGTGAGCAGGCGGTTCATGAGCGACTGCAACCGGTCCGCCTCCTTCACGATCACCTGCGTGAACTCGCGCAGCTCCGGCCCGGGGAGCTCGCGCTCGAGCAGCTGTGCCGCGCCGCGGATGCCGCCCAGGGGGTTCTTGATCTCGTGCGCGAGGTTGCGGATCAGCTCGCGGTTGGCCTGCTGGTGCTCGACGAGCTTCGCCTCGCGCGCGATGCGGATCTGCTGGTCGAGCTCGCGCAGCTCCAGCAGGAGCCGCGTGGGGTTCTCCATGACGGGCACGGCGACGCACCCCAGCGTGACGGGCTGGCCGGCGATCTCGAGCGTGAGTTCGTTCTCGGTGAATCCCGCGTCGTCGGCCACGGCCCGGGCCAGGCGCTTCGCGAACCGCGCGTTGCCCGGCACCACGCGCTCGAACGATGCACCGAGCAGGTGCTTGCGTCCGTGGGCGAGGAGCGTTTCGGCGGCGGGGTTGGCGTAGGTCACGTGGAGAGCCTCATCGAGCATGAGCACGGCGGTCGAGAGAAGCTCGAGACCGGGAAACGGCTGCGTCACGACCGTGCGCTCCCCGGGGAAAAAGCAAGAGGCGCGCCAGCGCCGGACAGGGGCGCGACGCGGGAGAAGAAAGGCGGGTGGGGTGAAGCGGGGGACGCTAGGGCTTGAGCGCGCCGAGTTCCTTGCGCAGCGCCTCGACGTTCTTCTCGTGCTCGGTGACCGTCGACTGCAGGCCGCGAATGCGGCCCGAGGCGCGCTCGATCGCCGCGCGCATCTCGGCCTGCTGGGCGGGCGTGGGCTCCTGCGCCTGCTGCGCGACGCGCACCGCGGCGATCAGCGTGGGGTTCTGCTGTTCCTCGCGAAGGCGATCGCGCGCTTCCTGGAGCGTGCGTTCCTCCTGCCGCAGCTCGTCCTCGAGGATCCGGCGCCGCGTGTCGTCCCGGCCCTTCTGCGTGTTCGGGTCGACCGATGCCACGGTCGCGTTGGCCGTGCTGGGCAGGGGCAGCGCTCGCGGCGTCACCGTCGCGACGCTGGGCGCTTTCGCGGCCGGCTTGTCGAGCATCGCGCTCGCGGACAGGGTCGATGCGGGTGCCGCACCCGGCGCCGCGCGCGGCGCGAGCGGCGGGATCGTCGTGATCGGATCGAGCTCCATCAGCACCGCGCCCTTGATGGGGCGGTTCGAATAGGTCACGCGGCCGTTCTCGTCCACGTGCTTCCAGATCTGCGTCTGCGCGATCGCCAGGGGCGTGAAAATGCCCAGGGCGGCAACGATCCATTTGGCTCTCATGACGCGATCCCTTCGACGTCGGGGGAGGGTCAGGATAGGGATCGGCCATGGAATAAGTCAACGAGATCAAGGGCCTGAGGGAAAATTGCCCCATGGCTTGTGGTTTGGCGGACGGCAGACCACAAGCGCGGGCGGCGGGGCGGAAAAGAAAAGGGGCGGCGGGTGCCGCCCCTTTCGCGTGGCACCCGGCGATCAGGCCGAGTAGTACATGTCGTACTCGAGCGGATGCGTGGTCATGCGGAAGCGCGTGACTTCTTCCTGCTTGAGCGCGATGTACGCGTCGATGAGGTCGTTGGAGAACACGCCGCCGCGCGTGAGGAACTCGCGATCCTTGTCGAGGGCCTCGAGCGCCTGGTCCAGCGAGTGGCACACGGTCGGGATCTTCGCGTCCTCTTCCGGCGGCAGGTCGTAGAGGTTCTTGTCGGCCGGATCGCCCGGGTGGATCTTGTTCTGCACGCCGTCGAGCCCCGCCATCATGAGGGCCGAGAAGGCGAGGTAGGGGTTGGCCGTCGGGTCCGGGAAGCGCACCTCGATGCGGCGCGCCTTGTCGCTCGCCACGTGCGGGATGCGGATCGAGGCGGAACGGTTGCGCGCGGAATACGCGAGCTTCACCGGGGCCTCGAAGCCGGGCACCAGGCGCTTGTACGAGTTGGTGCCGGGGTTCGTGATGGCGTTGAGCGCGCGCGCGTGCTTGATGACGCCGCCGATGTAGTAGAGCGCGAACTCCGAAAGGCCCGAGTAGCCCGTGCCCGCGAAGAGGTTCTTGCCGTCCTTCCAGATGGACATGTGCACGTGCATGCCCGAACCGTTGTCGCCGACGACGGGCTTGGGCATGAAGGTGGCCGTCTTGCCGTAGCTGCGGGCGACGTTCCACACCGTGTACTTGAGGATCTGCAGCCAGTCGGCGCGCTTCACGAGCGGGGCGAACTTGGTGCCGATCTCGCACTGGCCGGGGCCCGCCACCTCGTGGTGGTGCACCTCGACCTCGACGCCCTGCTCTTCGAGGGCGAGGCACATGGCCGAACGGATGTCCTGCAGCTGGTCGACCGGGGGGACGGGGAAGTAGCCGCCCTTCACCGACGGACGATGGCCGAGGTTGCCGCCCTCGAACTTCTCGTCGGAGGACCACGAGGCTTCCTCGGAGAAGACCTTGCAGTAGGCGCCGGACATGTCGACCTTCCACTCGACGGCGTCGAAGACGAAGAACTCGGGCTCGGGACCGAAGTACGCGGTGTCGCCCAGGCCGGAGCTCTTGAGGTACGCCTCGGCGCGATGCGCGAGCGAACGCGGGTCGCGATCGTATCCCGTGTGCGTGGAGGGCTCGAGCACGTCGCAGCTCAGCACGAGCGTGGGCTCGTCCATGAACGGGTCCATGCGGACCGACGCCGGGTCCGGCAGCAGCAGCATGTCGGAGGCCTCGATGCCCTTCCAGCCGGCGATCGACGAACCGTCGAACGCGTGGCCGTCGGTGAACTTGTCCTCGCCGAACATCTTGGTGGGCACGGTGACGTGCTGCTCCTTGCCCTTGGTGTCGGTGAAGCGCAGGTCCACGAACTTGACGTCGTTTTCCTTGATCATCTTGAAGACATCGGCCGCTGACATGACTCTTTCTCCTGGTTGAGGGATGACGCCCCAGAATGGGGAATGTATCGGGGAGGTAAACGGATGGAGTGGAATATTTAGCAGGAAGCGTGCCACGGAATGGGGCAATTAACCCCTTGATTCCCTTGGTTTGCGACCACTGGATGGGACAAATACGCACCTTCATGGTGCGTAGAGTACGGCATCGCACTAAAAATGTGCAACAGCATCCTGACGTCCCGCCAAGTCACATATATATAGTGCGCCGATTCGCGTCGGACCGGCGCCGGCCGCTATGATGGCGCCCGTGCCACCCGCCCCGTCCATGGACCGCTACGCCGTCATCGGAAATCCCGTCGCGCACTCGCGATCGCCGGACATCCACGCGCTCTTCGCGCGCGAGACCGGCGAGCCCATCGCCTACGAGCGGCTACTCGCGCCGCCCGGCGAGTTCGCGCGCGCGGCCGGCAAGTTCTTCGCAGGGCGGCGGTCGCGGCGCCAACGTGACGTTGCCCTTCAAGGTCGATGCCTGGCGTCTTGCGACCGATCGCACGCCGCGCGCCGAACTCGCCGGTGCGGTGAACTGGCTCGCGGTGGGCGACGGGCGCATCGCCGGCGACAACACGGACGGCGCGGGCCTCGTCGCGGATCTCACCGGGAATCTCGGGATCGCGCTCGCGGGCAGGCGCATCCTGCTCGTGGGTGCGGGCGGTGCCTCGCGCGGCGTCCTGGCGCCGCTGCTCGCGCTCGCGCCCGCGCGGCTGGTCGTCGCGAACCGCACGGAGGCCCGCGCGGTCGACCTGGCCGGCGACTTCGCGGGCGCTCGGCCCGGTCGCAGGCGCCGGCCTCGACGACTGGCGGGCGACTTCGATCTCGTCGTGAACGCGACGTCCGCTTCCACGCACGGCAAGGCGATCGACCTGCCGCGGAGCCTGTTCGCTCCCGGCGCGACGGCCTACGACATGGCCTACGGCCCCGCGGCGCGGCCCTTCCTGGACACGGCGCGCTCCGCGGGGGCGCGGCCGAAGACGGCCTGGGCATGCTCGTCGAGCAGGCCGCCGAGTCCTTCCGGCTATGGCGCGGAAAGCGGCCCCGAACCGCACCGGTGATCGCGGCGCTCCGGGGCGCCTGAGCGCGCTCGGACGCTGGGCCGGACGTGGCGCTCGTCGTCCTGGCGGCGCGATCTTCGTCGCCTACGAGCTGTCGATTCTCGCGCGGCTCGCGTGGTGGCGCGACCACGACCCGGCCTCGACCCCATTCATGCAGGCGCGGCTCGATCGCTTGCGCGAGAAGCGGCCGGACGCGCAGCTCAAGCACCAGTGGGTGCCGTACGCGCGCATCTCGACCCCGCTCAAGCGCGCGGTCATCGCGGCCGAGGACGCGAAGTTCTCGGACCACGAGGGCTTCGACTGGGAGGCGATGCAGAAGGCCTGGGAGAAGAACCAGCAGCGCGGAAAGGTCGTGGCCGGCGGCTCGACGATCTCGCAGCAGCTCGCGAAGAATCTCTTTCTTTCGGGCGAGCGAACGCCGTGGCGCAAGGCCCAGGAGGCGATGATCACGGTGATGCTCGAGAACGCGATGGACAAGCGGCGCATCCTGGAGATCTACCTCAACGTGATCGAATGGGGCGATGGCGTCTTCGGCGCGGAAGCGGCCGCGCGCCACTACTACGGCACGAGCGCCTCGTCGCTCGGTCCCGAGCAGGCCGCGCGCCTCGCGGCGATGGTGCCCAACCCGCGCTTCTACGACCGCAACCGCTCGTCGCCGTGGCTCGAGAAGAAGACGCAGATCATCCTCGCGCGCATGGACTCGGCGGAAGTGCCCTGAACCGGGCCGAAAAAATAGGGGCGCCAGGCGGCCCCGCCGCGCCCAGGCCTACAATACCGGCGACCCGCCCGCCCCGGCACGTCCTCATGGCCCTGCCCGCCAAAAACTCCCGCTCGACCACGCCGCAGGAGCACCTCGACGCCGTGTCGAAGCTGCTCGCCAAGCAGCGGCTGGTGGAGGAGCTCGTCCATCGCCAGGGCGAGCAGGACGGCAGCGCAGCCGGCCCTCGTCGAGTCCCTGGTCCACCGGAAGAACCTCGCCGAGCTGCAGCGACGCCTCGACGGCCTGCACCCGGCCGACGTCGCGTTCGTCCTCGAGGGCCTGCCGCTCGAGGACCGCCTCCTCGTCTGGGGGCTGGTGCGCAGCGATCGCGACGGCGACATCCTGCTCGAGGTCTCGGACTCGGTCCGGGAGACGCTGCTCGCGGACATGGACTCCGCGGAAATCGTCGCGGCGGCCCAGAACCTCGATGCCGACGAGATCGCGGACCTCGCGCCGGACCTGCCCGACGAGGTGGTGCAGGACATCATCGAGTCCCAGGACGTCGAGGAACGGGCCCAGCTCCAGTCGGCCCTCTCGTACCCCGAGGGCAGCGTCGGCGCCCTCATGGACTTCGAGGTGATCAGCATCCGCGACGACGTGAGCTGCGAGGTGGCGCTGCGCTACCTGCGCCGCTTCGACGAGCTGCCGGGCCACACCGACGCGCTCTTCGTCGTGGACCGCGACGACCATCTCCGGGGCATCCTGCCGCTCAAGCGCCTGCTGGTGAGCGACCCGGACGTCGAAGTCGCGACCCTCATCGACCGCGAGGTCGTCTCCTTCCTGCCCGATGCGGATGCGGAGGAAGCCGCGCAGGCCTTCGAACGCTACGACCTCGTGAGCGCGCCGGTCGTCTCGACCGACGGGCGCGTCATCGCGCGGGTCACGATCGACTCGGTGCTCGATTTCGTCCGCGACCGGCAGGAAGCCCAGCAGCTCGCCCAGGCCGGCCTGCGGGAGGAAGAGGACATCTTCTCGTCGGTGTTCCAGTCGGCGAAGAACCGCGGCCCCTGGCTCGCGCTCAACCTCTGCACCGCCTTCGTCGCCTCGCGCGTGGTGGGCGCCTTCGAGGGGTCCATCGAGAAGCTCGCCGCGCTCGCGGCTCTCATGCCGATCGTGGCCGGCATCGGCGGCAACGCCGGCAACCAGACCTCCACCCTCCTCGTGCGCTCGCTCGCCCTGGACCAGGTGAGCGCCTCCAACGCGCGCCGGCTCTTCGTGAAGGAGCTCGGCATCAGCGTGGTGAACGGCGCGCTCTGGGGCAGCGTCCTGGGCATCGTCGCCTGGTTGCTCTACTCGAACGTGGCGCTGGGCGGCGTGATGGCGCTCGCGATGATGCTGAACCTCACGGTCGCGGCGATGGCGGGCCTGTTCATTCCCCTCGCCATGGAGCGCTTCGGCCGCGATCCGGCCATCGGCTCGAGCGTGTTCCTCACCTTCGTGACGGACAGCATGGGGTTCTTCATCTTTCTCGGGCTCGCGACCGTCTTCCTCCTCTAGGAAGCGCCGTCGTGGCTCGCCTGTTTTTCGCCCTCTGGCCGGACGGAGCCGGCGCGGCGCGCGCTCGCCGGGATCGCGGGACGCATGGCGGTCGAGGCCGGCGGCCGCGCGGTGCCGGCGGCGAACCTCCATCTCACGCTCGCCTTTCTGGGCGAAGTGCCGGACGAACGGGTCGTGGCGGCGTGCGCGCCGCCGCGGACGTTCGGGCCAGCGCCTTCGACCTGGGCTCGATCGCACCGGCACCTTCCGCCGAGCGGGCGTGGCCTGGGCGGGGCCTTCGGTCCTGCCGGCCGAACTCGACCGGCTGCAGTCGGCGCTCGAATCGGGGCTGCGCGCGGCCGGGTTCGCGCTCGATGAGCGGCCGTTCGCGCCGCATCTCACGCTGGCGAGAAGGACGGTGAATCCGGCGCCCGAAGCGGCGACCGCGCCGGTCGCGTGGCGAGTCGGGAGGTTCGCGCTCGTGCGCTCGCAGGCGACAGGGGCGGCGCCTACGCGGAACTGGCGGGCTGGGAACTCGGGAAGGAAGACTGACCCGCGCGGGCGGATGCCCGGGGTCGGGGAAAACAGGGGGCCCCGTTTGCGAGGCGCCACCCGGACGGTGTCTCCTGCCGCTTGCGCGGCGGTTCCGCCAGACGGCGCCTCGTATTCGGGGTCAGGCCGATCGGCCCGGAAGCGTGAGCTTCCGGTCAGGACATCGGCTTGATCAGCGGCGTGATGACCGGGGTCACCGCCGGAGCCGCCGGCTTGGCCGGGGCTGCGGGCTTCGCCGCGGCGGGCTTCTTGGCCGCCTTTTTCTTTGCCGGCTTTTTGGCTGGCTTCTTTTTGGCCTTTTTCGCAGGCTTTTTCGCAGCCTTCTTCTTCGCGGGCTTCTTCGCAGCCTTCTTCTTCGTCGCCTTCTTGGCGGCCTTCTTGACCGACTTCTTCGCAGCCTTCTTCTTCGCGGCCGGCTTCTTGACGGCCTTCTTCTTGGCGGCGGGCTTCTTCACGGCCTTCTTCTTGGCGGCGGGTTTCTTCTTCGCGGTTGCCATCGTGGTACTCCTTTCGATTGTTGGACGAAGCTTCTTTTCGCTCGGGCGGCGGCCTCGCTCGCCGGGAGTCCCTCGCGACCAAGCGTTCGGGTGTTTCGATCGAACGGAAGCCTGGTGGCTCTTTTCTGCCGCGCCGCTCGCCGATGAAGGCAAGACGATTCGACAGCTTGGTGGAGCGGATGATATGCGAGGAACGCCGATCGCGGACGGTGTCAAGGGCGACTATTTGATCGAACTCGCGCGCCGATGGTATCGATTCGACACCATCAATGCCCCCGCCGAACGCGCTTCGGCGCCGCCCGCGCGCTAGTCGAGCGTGCGCTCGAGGGCGAAGAGCGAGGCGACGGATTCGCGGGCGCGAACCTCGACGGCGCGCTCGCCGTCGATCATCACCTCGCAGGGGCGCGGGCGGGTGTTGTAGTTCGACGCCATCGCCATGCCGTACGCGCCGGCCGAGAGGATGGCGAGCGCGTCGCCCGGGGCGAGGGCCAGCTCGCGGTCGAAACCGAGCACGTCCGAGGACTCGCACACCGGCCCCACCACGTCGTAGAGCGCGCTTTCCCGGGCGGGGGACGCCACCGGAACGATCTCGTGCCACGCCTCGTAGAGGGCGGGGCGCAGCAGCTCGCTCATCGAGGCGTCGACGACGGCGAAGCGCTTCTCCTTGTCGGTCTTCAGGTACTCGACTCGGGTGAGAAGCGCGCCCGCGTTGCCGACGATCGACCGCCCCGGCTCGAGCACGATCGCGTGGCCGGTGCCCGCGAGGCGCGCGGCGACCTGCCGGCACCAGGCGCCCACGTCGGGCGCCGCCTCGCTTTCGCGGTAGCGGATGCCCAGTCCCCCGCCGACGTCGACATGGGCGAGGCGGATGCCCCGCCCGGCGAGCGAGGCCACCAGGTCCATCACGCGCTCGAGCGCCTCGCCGAGCGGCGCGGGATCCAGGATCTGCGAGCCGATGTGGCAGTCGATGCCCGTCACCTCGAGGTGCGCGAGGCCGGCGGCCCGCTCGTAGGCGGCGAGGGCGCGATCGTGCGGGATGCCGAACTTGTTGCCCTTGAGGCCGGTGGAGATGTAGGGGTGGGTGCGCGCGTCGACATCCGGGTTCACGCGCAGCGAGACGGGCGCGCGGCGCCCCATCGAGGCGGCGACGGCGTCCAGGCGGTCGAGTTCCGGCTCGCTCTCGACGTTGAAGCACTTGATGCCGGCGGCGAGCCCCTGGCGCATTTCCGCCTCGCTCTTGCCGACGCCCGAGAAGATGACGCGATCGGCGCGCCCGCCGGCGGCGAGCACGCGGGCGAGCTCCCCGCCCGAGACGATGTCGAAGCCCGAACCCAGGCGCGCCAGCGTCCCCAGCACGGCGAGGTTCGAGTTGGCCTTCACCGCGTAGCACACGAGGTGGTCGGTGCCCGCGAGCGCGTCGTCGAAGGCACGCCAGCCCGCCTCGATCGCGGCGCGGGAATAGACGTAGCAGGGGGTGCCGAAACGCCGTGCCACCGAGGAGAGCGCGACGCCCTCCATCCACAGCTCGCCGTCCGCGCGGCGCACGGCGCTCACGAGGCGGGCGCCGCCGGCCTGGGCGGATCGGGGAGCTTCAGGGGGCCTTTCTGGCCGCAGGCGAGGAGCGCCAGCGCGAGGGCGGCGAGGGCGAGTGCGCGTATCATCGGGATGAAAGCGTAGCACAGCCCCGAGAGGCATTTCCCCCATGGACGAGAGCGAATTCCACCGGGCCGCGGACGCGGTCCTCGCGCGCATCGAGGCGGCCTGCAGCGCCGCCCGGGACCTCGACGCCGACATCGAGGCCGGCATCCTCACCATCGAGTGCCCCGACGGCAGCAAGGTGATCGTGAACAAGCAGGCGGTGAACCGCGAGATCTGGGTGGCGGCGCGCTCCGGCGGCTTCCACTACCGCTCGAGCGGGGGTGCCTGGCGCGACACGCGCTCCGGCGAGGAACTCTTCGCCGCCCTCGCGAACATCCTGGCCGTGCAGGCGGGAGAGCGCGTCGAATTCGGCTGAGAGCGGGCCGGGACGGACCCGCTTCCGGTGATGGTATCGATTCGATACGATTCGCCGGGATCGCAAATCCTTGACAATTTCGTGTCGACCCGATACTAATCAGGGGGCGCGGACGGCGCGCTGAGAGGGAGAAACCGCCCTGGACAAGAACCCGCTGGTGCTGCTGGAGCTCGTGGAGCGCCTCGCGAACCTGATGCGCGCCGAGCTGAGGAAGGCCGGGTCGGACGAGAGCCTGCAGCCGGTCCACCTGCACGCGATGATCTACCTCGCCAAGGCGAACCGCTACTCCAACACGCCGCAGGCGCTGACCGCCTACCTGGGGCTCACCAAGGGCACCGTCTCGCAGACGTTGCTCGTGCTCGACCGCCGGGGCCTCATCGAGCGCTACCAGGACGACGTCGACCGCCGCGTGGTGCGCCTGCGCCTGTCCACCTCCGGCGAACAGCTGCTCTACGAGGCCCAGCCGGCGCTCGCCTGGCAGAACGCCACCCGCAACATCAGCCCCAACCGCATCCGCAACGCCACCTCGGCGCTGCGCGAGGCGCTCGCGACGCTCCAGGACGACAACGAGGGGGCGATGTTCGGCGAGTGCACGAGCTGCGCCCACTGCCAGAAGCTCTCGCAGCGGATCTACCGCTGCGGCCTCATGGGGGACCGGCTGTCGGGCCCGGAGACCCGCAGGCTCTGCTGGCTCTACGACGCCCGGCGCGACGAGACCGGCTAGAGACGGGCGCGAGCGCGGCAGATGGCGGCGCGCACCGCTTCCGGCGCCGTCCCGCCCACGTGGCGGCGCGAGGCCACCGAGCCCTCGGGCGTGAGCACCTCGAAGACGTCCGGCTCGACGAGCGGCGAAAAGGCCTTCAGCTGCGCCACCGAGAGGGCGGCAAGATCCACGCCGGCGATCTCCGCCTCCTTCACCGCACGCGCGACGATCTCGTGGGCGTCGCGGAACGGGACGCCCTTCCTCACCAGGTAGTCGGCCAGGTCGGTCGCGGTCGCGAAGCCTTCGGCGAGCGCCGCCCGCATCCGGTCCGGCCGCGGCGTCACCCCGCCGAGCAGCTCGGCCAGGATGGTGAAGGTGTCCGCGAGGGTGTCGGCCGCGTCGAAGAGCGGTTCCTTGTCCTCCTGGTTGTCCTTGTTGTAGGCGAGGGGTTGCGCCTTCACCAGGGTGAGCAGGGCGATGAGGGAGCCGTAGACCCGGCCGGTCTTGCCGCGCATGAGCTCGGGGACATCCGGGTTCTTCTTCTGCGGCATGATCGAGGAGCCGGTGCAGAAGCGGTCGGCGATGTCGACGAACCCGAACCGCGGGTTCATCCAGAGGACCAGTTCCTCCGACATCCGGGACACGTGGGCCATGGCGATGGCCGCGGTCGCCAGGAATTCGATGGCGAAGTCCCGGTCGGAGACGGCGTCGAGCGAGTTCTCGATCACCCCGTCGAAGCCCAGTTCCCGCGCGACCCAGACGCGGTCGATGGGAAAGCTCGTGCCGGCCAGGGCGGCCGCCCCCAGCGGGAGGCGGTTCACGCGCTTGCGGCAATCGGCGAGGCGGTCGGCGTCGCGCGTGAACATCTCGAAGTAGGCCATCAGGTGGTGGCCGAAGGTGACCGGCTGGGCCACCTGCAGGTGCGTGAAGCCCGGCATGACGGTGTCGGCGTGCTTCTCGGCCATGTCGAGCAGGCGCTCGCGCACCCGGCGGACGAGCGAGACCAGGTGGTCGATCTCGGCCCGCAGCCACAGGCGGATGTCGGTGGCGACCTGGTCGTTGCGCGAGCGGGCCGTGTGCAGCCGCTTGCCGGCGTCGCCCACCAGCTCGGTGAGGCGATGTTCGATGTTGAGGTGGACGTCCTCCCGGGCGATGGACCACGCGAAGCGGCCCTCGCGGATCTCGGTGGCGACCTGGGCCAGGCCGCGCTCGATGGCCTCGAGGTCGGCTGCCGGCAGGATGCCGCAGCGCTGGAGCATGCGTGCGTGGGCGAGGGAGCCCCGGATGTCGAATTCCGCGAGGCGGCAGTCGAACGAGACGGAGGCCGTGTATCGTTGGGTCAGTTCGTCGAAAGGCTCGGCGAAGCGGCCCGACCAGGCCTTGCCCGGCGCGGGTCGGCCGGAATTCGGATCTTCGGGTTGCATGGAGTCGGCGGGGTCGGGAAGAATGGCTGCGTGGCGAGTATAAATCAGACGGGTGCGGGCATCCGGCTGCCGAACTTCTGCAATTTCGGCGTGATGCTCCGGACGCTCGTCCTCGTGAACGGGCTCGCGCTGGGCGCGGCGGTCCTTCGGGCGCGCACGCTCGAGGACGTGGAGACCCAGTTCTTCCTGGTGGCGGTCTACACCGAGCCGGTTCTGGTGGTCTCGCTCCTCATCGCCTGCGCCGCGCGTCGTCCGCTCTACGCGCTGGGCTACTACCCCGCCCTCGCGGCCATCGCCCTGCTGGAGCTCGCCCTGGTCGGGGGCTGGGCGATGGCGTTCGACCGCCTGCTGCCGCTCGGTTCGCCGCCCAGCTTCTGGCACCTGGCGTTCTTCACGCTGTTCGCCACCGGCGCGACCCTGGGCTACTTCGACCTGCGCTCGCGGGCGCTCTCGCCGGCCGTGGCCGAGGCGCGGATCCAGGCGCTGCAGGCCCGCATCCGGCCGCACTTTCTCTACAACAGCATCAACACGGTCCTCTCGCTCATCCGCAAGGAGCCCAAGCGGGCCGAGAGCGCCCTCGAGGATCTCGCCGACCTCTTCCGGGTCCTGATGGCGGACGACCGCTCGCTGCAGCCGGTGGCCCAGGAGGTCGAGATCGCCCGCCAGTACCTCGCGATCGAGCAGCTGCGCCTGGGGGATCGCCTGCGCATCGCCTGGCGGCTGGACGAGATGCCCGCCGACGCCCTGGTGCCCGCGTTGCTGGTCCAGCCGCTGGTCGAGAACGCGGTCTACCATGGCATCGAGCCGCTGGAGGGCGGCGGCGAGATCACGATCGAGGTGAGAAAGGACGGCCAGCAGGTGAGCTTCCGCCTGGCGAACCCCTACCGCGCCGGCGGCGAAGGCCATGCCGGCAACCGCATGGCGATCGCCAACATCCGCGAGCGCCTGCAGCTGCACTTCGACGCCGAGGCCGTGATGAGCACCGCCCATGAGAACGGGGTCTGGGAAGTGCGCATCGTCCTGCCGTACATTGCCGCCTCATGAGCCTTGCCGACCAGGCCGCCGCCCGCATCCTCATCGCCGACGACGAGGCGCCGGCCCGCTCGCGACTGCGCGACCTGCTGGACGATTGCCGGCCGCGCTTTCCCCTGGCGATCGTGGACGAGGCGCGCAGCGGGCGCGAGGCGCTCGACGTCCTCGCGCGCGAGAAGGTGGACATCGTCCTGCTCGACATCCGGATGCCCGAGATGGATGGCATCGAGACCGCCCGCCACATCGCGACGCTGCCCGAGGCGCCCGCGGTCATCTTCACGACGGCGTTCGACGCCTACGCCCTCAAGGCCTTCGAGGTGAACGCGATCGATTACCTCGTGAAGCCCATCCGGGCCGAACGCCTGCTCGCGGCGCTCGCGAAGGCACGTGCCGCCCAGCCCGGTCGCGCTGCCCTGGAGGCCGCCGCCAACCGGGCCCGCCGGCACCTCGCCGTGCACGAGCGCGGCCGCATCCACCTCGTGACCGTGGCCGATATCCTCTACCTGCGAGCCGAACTCAAGTACGTGACCGTCCGCACGGCGACCCGCGAGCACCTCGTCGAGGAGTCGCTCACGAAGCTGGAGGAGGAATTCGGCGAGGCCTTCGTCCGCATCCACCGCAATTGCCTCGTCGCGCGCGCGGCGGTGGCGGGGTTCGAACGCAGCGAGGCCGACGGCGAGCCGGGCTGGGTGGTGCTCATCGCCGCGACGGGCGAGCGGCTGCCGGTGAGCCGGCGGCAGCAGCATGTGGTGAGGGAGTTTGGTTAGGCCGGGACGGTGCGGGGATGCTTGCGCGGCGAGGGGGATCGGACTTGGGGGGCGGCCTCAGGCGGCCCAGCCCAGGCGGGGGCCCCGCCGGGTGCCTTGACGGTCTACTCCCAATAGGGCGGATCCCCGAAGGCCTTCTTCAGGTGGTCGATGAAGAAGCGCACCTTGGCGGGGAGCAGGCGGCGCTCCGGGAACACCGCGTAGATGTTGTTGCCCGGCGCGGCATAGTCCTCCAGGACGGGCACGACGCGGCCGCGCTTGATGTCCTCGCTCACCTCCCAGGCGCTGCGCAGGGCGAGGCCCTCGCCGGCGATGGCCCAGCGGGTGAGGACTTCGCCGTCGTTGCACTGGAGGTTGCCGTTCACCTTCACGTGGACGGCCTTGCCCCGGTCCTGGAAATGCCAGCTGTCCGCGACGCCGTCCTCGGTGCTCGTCACGAGGCAGTTGTGGTGGGCCAGGTCGGCGAGCGTGCGCGGCTTGCCGGCGCGCTTGAGGTAGGCGGGGGCGCCGCACACCACGCGGTGATTGCGCGCGAGCTTCACGGCGACGAGGTCGACGCTTTTCAGGTCCGCGATGCGGATGGCGAGGTCGAAGCGCTCGTTCTTGAGGTCCACCAGCCGCTCCGACAGGTGCAGCTGGATGGAGAGGTTCGGATGCGTGGCGAGGAAATCGGGCAGGTGCGGCGCGATGTGCTTGCGGCCGAACGCCGTCGGCGCCGTGACGATGAGCCGGCCGGCCGCGCTCTTCGCGCCCGCGGTGAGCGCGTCCTCGGCGCTTCTCAGGTCCGCGAGGACGCGGTGGCAGTCCTCGTAGAACGTGGCACCCTCCGGCGTGAGCGTCACCTTGCGCGTCGAGCGCTTGAAGAGCTTCACGCCCAGGCGCTCTTCGAGCTGGTCGATGCGCCGTCCCACCATCGCGGGCGTGATGCCTTCCTCGCGCGCAGCGGCGGAAAGGCTGCCGCGCTGGGCAACCTCGACGAAAGTGGTCAGTTCCTTGAACCGGTCCATAGGCCACCCGAAGTATAAAACCTTTTACCGAGGGGGGCGATTACCTTATTTCTCATGCCGTAATACACTTCATGTTGCAGTGCGGCAGAGGCGGTCCCAGCCCGGGCCGTCGCGCCCGCCCTTCCAGAGCGAAAAACATGGATACCAAGATCCCCCTGCCCGCCGGCATGGAAATCACCGGCGCCCTCAAGCCCGAGTACGCACGCGTGCTCACCCCGGCCGCCCTCGAATTCGCCGCGAAGCTCCTGCGCCAGTTCGGCTCGCGCCGCGGGGAACTCCTCGCCGCCCGCGCCCGCCGCCAGAAGGAATTCGACGCCGGCAAGCTGCCCGACTTCCTGCCCGAGACGAAGTCCGTCCGGGACGCCGACTGGAAGATCGCCGACCAGCCCAAGGACATCCTCGACCGCCGCGTCGAGATCACGGGGCCCACGGACCGCAAGATGGTCATCAACGCCATGAATTCCGGCGCCTCGACCTTCATGGCGGACTTCGAGGATGCCAACTGCCCCACCTGGGAGAACATGATCGAAGGCCAGGCGAACCTCGCCGACGCCATCCGCCGCACCATCACGCTCGAGCAGAACGGCAAGCAGTACAAGCTGAACGAGAAGACCGCCGTCCTCTTCCCGCGGCCGCGCGGCTGGCACCTCGACGAGAAGCACGTGAAGCTCGACGGCAAGCCCGTCTCCGGCGGCATCTTCGACTTCGCGCTCTATTTCTTCCACAACGCGAAGGAGCTGCTCGCCCGCGGCTCCGGTCCCTACTTCTATCTCCCGAAGATGGAGTCGCACCTGGAGGCACGCCTCTGGAACGACATCTTCACGGTGGCGGAAAAGGAAGTCGGCGTCCCCCACGGCTCCATCAAGGCCACCGTGCTCATCGAGACGGTCGTCGCCGCCTTCGAGATGGACGAGATCCTCTGGGAGCTCAAGGACCACTCGGCCGGCCTCAACATCGGCCGCTGGGACTACATCTTCTCCTGCATCAAGAAGTTCCGCGTGAACCGCGACTTCTGCCTGGCGGACCGCTCCCAGGTCACGATGACCTCGCCCTTCATGCGCGCCTATGCGCTCCTGCTGGTGAAGACCTGCCATCGCCGGGGTGCCCCCGCCATGGGCGGCATGGCCGCGCAGATCCCCATCAAGAACGACCCGGCCGCCAACGAGGCCGCGATGGAGAAGGTGCGCGCCGACAAGCTGCGCGAGGTGACGGACGGCTGCGACGGCACCTGGGTCGCGCACCCGGGCCTGGTGCCGATCGCGAAGGAGATCTTCGACAAGCACATGCCGCAACCCAACCAGTACGGCAAGCAGCTGCCCGACGTGCACGTGACGGCCGCGAACCTGCTCGACTTCAAGCCGGAGGCGCCCATCACCGAGGCCGGCCTGCGCAACAACGTGCAGGTGGGCATCCAGTACATCGGCTCCTGGCTGGGCGGCAACGGCTGCGTGCCGATCTTCAACCTGATGGAGGACGCGGCCACCGCCGAGATCTCCCGCTCGCAGGTGTGGCAGTGGATCCGCTCGCCCAAGGGCGTCCTGGCGGACGGTCGCAAGGTGACGAAGGAGCTCTTCGCCGGGATCCTGGCCGACGAGCTGGCGAAGACGCCTTCGATCGTGGGTGCCGAAGCGTTCGCCGCCGGCAGGTACGTCGAAGGGGCGAAGCTCTTCGGCGAGCTCACCACGTCCGACGAGTACGTCGAGTTCCTGACGCTTCCGGCCTACGAAGCGCTCGCCTGACGGCCCCGCCGGTCCGCCGCACCCGAAGCCCGCCGCGTCCCGGCGGGCTTCTGCTTTCCGGGGCGGGTTCCGGGGGGCCGATCAATCCGGCAGTCGCCAGACGGTCGCGCAGGCGCGGCACCGGACGCGCAGCCACGGGTAAGGCAGGGATTCGGTGGCGGGGTCGAGATACGCGCCTTCCGCCGTCGTTCCCGTCGCGAGCACCTCGAAACGGGCATAGACGCGGCACGAGGGGCAGTGGGAGCGGTCGCCATACGCCTCGGCCCGCTGCAGCACGGTGAGGTAGCGCTTCCAGGAGTACATCCCCAGCACGACGCAGGCGGCCACGGCCGCGAGCAGCGACGCGGCCTTCCAGCCGAACTCCGAGAACGAGATGCTCTCGAGGCACGCCGCCACCGTGAGCCCGCACAGCAGGCACGTCGTGAACGACAGGTGGCTGTCGATGAGCTGGCGCTCGTACCACTTGCGAAAGCCCATCTTGCGGATGCGGGTCGCGATGTCCATCGAGTCCGTTACGGCTGTGCACGGGGCATGGATGCCGGGCCGGCCCGCGATCAGCGGGTGGCAGGCGCCGGCGGTCGCGCGGCCGGGGCGGGCAGGGGCTTCGGTCGGGGCTTCGGGCGGGGCGGGACGACGATGGGCTGCCGTCCCGGCCCGTAGACGATCACCGCGGTTTCGCGCGCCTCCTCGCGCGCCAGCGCTTCGCGCTCCTGCTGCGCTTCCTTCTCGCGCCGCTCGCGCTGGCGTTGCCGCTCGGCCTCCTCGCTCGCGATGCGTTCCTCGAGGCGGCGTTGCGCCTCCTCGCCCTGCTTGAGCAGGCGCTCGCGCTGCGCCGGATCGAAATCGGTGTTGGCGGGCGTCGTGTCGACCTTGCGTTCGGCGGCCGCGGCCGGGCAGGGACGCTCCTGGTAGGTGACTCGGCCTTCGGCGTCGGTGCAGCGGTAGGCCTGCTGCGCGGCGGCCGGGACGGCCACCGAGGCGAGGGACATGGCGAACGCCGCCGCGCGCGCCTGCACGCTGTCGAGTCTCAACTCGGGGGCGTCGGCTTCGGCTTCGGCAGCGCCTGGCCCGGGCGGCCGGGGAAGCCCCAGGGCGTGTTCCAGGGGATGTCCTCGGGCCGCGTCCTGGCGGCTTCCTCCCGCGCGCGGCGAGCCATCTCGTCGCGCTCGCGCATTTCCTTCAGGTAGCGATCGCGCTCGCGCTCGCGCGCGTCGCCGGCGAACCGGCCCGAGAGTTCGCTGCCCCGCCGGGCGTCGCGCTCCAGGCCGCGGCGCGCGTCGATCTCGTCCGGGGTCGGCGTCGATCCCGTCGCGACGCGCTTCTGCGCGGCCTTCGGGTCGCAGGGCGTCTCCTGGTAGGCGACCCGGCCGTCGGCGCCCGTGCATCGGAAGACCGACTGCGCGAGCGCGGGCGTGGCGAGCGCGAGGCAGGCGATGGCGGAAACGAGCCTCACACGACCTCCTTCGCCTGCCGGTCCGCGTGGTAGGACGAACGCACCATCGGTCCGCAAGCGGCGTTGGCGAAGCCCATCCGGGCGGCCTCGTCCTCGAACATCCGGAATTCGTCGGGGTGCACGTAGCGAAGCACCGGCAGGTGGCTCTTCGAGGGCTGCAGGTACTGGCCGATCGTGAGCATGTCCACGCCGTGCTCGCGCAGGTCGCGCATCACCGCGAGGATTTCCTCGTTCGTCTCGCCCAGCCCCACCATCAGGCCGCTCTTGGTGGGGACGCCCGGGCGGGCCGCCTTGAAGTCCGCGAGGAGTCGCAGCGAATGCGCGTAGTCCGAGCCGGGCCGGGCCTGGGCATAGAGGCGCGGCACCGTCTCGAGGTTGTGGTTCATCACGTCCGGCGGGTCGGCGGCGAGAATGGCGAGCGCCTTGTCGAGCCGACCGCGGAAATCGGGCGTGAGGATCTCGATCTTCGTGCCGGGCGAGGTCGCGCGGATGGACCGTATGCAATCGGCGAAGTGGCCGGCGCCGCCGTCGCGCAGGTCGTCGCGGTCCACGCTCGTCACGACCACGTAGCGGAGCTTCATCGCGGCGATGGTCTCGCCGAGCAGGCGCGGCTCGTCCGCGTCGAGCGCGAGGGGGCGGCCGTGGGCCACGTCGCAGAAGGGGCAGCGGCGCGTGCAGTATTCGCCCATGACCATGAAGGTGGCTGTGCCGTGGCCGAAGCACTCGCCGATGTTGGGGCAGGAGGCTTCCTCGCAGACGGTGACGAGCTTCGCGTCCCGCAGGATGCGCTTGATCTCGTGGAATCGCTCGCCGCCGCCGGCGCGCACGCGGATCCACTCGGGCTTCCTGAGCGTCTCGGCGGGAACGACCTTGATGGGAATGCGCGCGGTCTTCCCGGCGCGCTTGGCGTCGAGCTTGGCGGCGGGTTCGCGGGGTTCGGCCATGGATTCGGTCAGGGGGGGAAGAGCGCGGCGAGGAGCGTTGCCTCCCAGCGCGCGCGGACGGCGTCCATCGTATCACCGGCCCCCAGGTCGGCCAGGCGCGTGGCCTGGAGCCCGGGGTAGCCACAGGGATTGATGCCTTCGAAGGCGCCGAGTTCCGGGTTCACGTTGAGCGCGATGCCGTGGAAGGTGCATCCGCGCGAGACGCGAAGGCCCACCGCGGCGAGCTTGGCGTCGGCCACGTACACCCCGGGCATGCCTTCGCGCCGGTGGGCGGCGATGCCGTAGCCCGCGCAGAGTTCGATCACCGATTGCTCGAGGCGGCGCACGAGCTCGCGCACCCCGTAACCCGCCGCGCGCAGGTCGAGCATCACGTACGCGAGCTGCTGTCCCGGGCCATGCCACGTGACCTGGCCGCCGCGGTCGATGCGCACGACGGGTGTCGGGCCGGCGTCCAGCACGTGCTCGGGCTTCGCGGCGAGACCCAGCGTGTAGACGGGCGGGTGCTCGACGAACCAGAGCTCGTCCGGCGTGTCCGGGCCGCGCGACTTCGTGAAATCCTGCATCGCGCGCCAGACGGGCTCGTACTCGGCCCGGCCCAGGGCGCGCACGCGGGGGGCCACGCGGGGCTAGAGCACCATCATCACCTTCGGGTGGCCGGTGAGCGCCTGATAGAGCGCATCCAGCTGCTCTCGCGAGCGCGCCTCGATGGTGACGGTGACGGAAAGGTACTTGCCGGCGGACGAGGGCCGCATCTCGACCGTGGCGGGGTCGAAATCCGGCGCGTGGGCGAGGACGACGGCCACGACTTCCTGCGCGAAGCCTTCCTCGCGCCTTCCCATGACCTTGATCGGGAAGGGCGTCGGAAAGGTGAGCAGCGAGGCTTCCGGGGAGGTCTCGGACATCGGGGTCAGGCGGCGAGCTTCGCCTTGTAGTCCTGGAAGAGGGCGTGCATGCGCTTGAACACCGGGCCGGGCACGCCCGCGCCCACGGGCTTGCCGTCGAGGGTGGTGACGGCGACGACTTCCTTCGTGGAGGACGAGAGCCAGATCTCGTCGGCGACGCGCACGAGCGTCTCGGCCACCGGGCGGATCTGGAACTGCACGTGGCCGCCCGCGGCCAGCTCGGCGAGGAGCTCGTAGGTGATGCCGAGCAGGATGTGGTTGTCCTGCGGCGCGGCATAGACCACGCCGTCCTTCACGACGAACACGTTCGAGGCCGCGGCCTCGGTGAGGTAGCCGTCGCGGAAGAGCACCGTCTCCGTGGCGCCCGCGTCCGCCGAGATCTGGCGCGCGAGCACGTTGCCCAGGAGCGACACCGACTTGATGTGGCACTTGTGCCAGCGGAAGTCGCTCGCGCTCACGCAGGCGACGCCCTTGTCGATCATCTCCTTCGACGGGTTCACCATCGGGCTCGACATCATGAACACCGTGGGTGCGAGGCCCTTCGGGATCACGTGGTCGCGCTTGGGCGGCACGCCCCGGGTGACCTGGATGTACACGGCCTGGTCGCCGGCGTGGTGGGCGAGGAGGGCCTTCACCGCGTCCACCCAGCCCTCGGCCGTGTACGGGTTCGCGAGGCCGATCTCGTCCATCGAGCGTTGCAGGCGCGCGAAGTGCTCGTGGGCGCGCAGGAGCTTGCCGCCGTAGGCCGGGATCACCTCGTAGACGCCGTCGCCGAAAAGGAAGCCGCGGTCGAGCGGGGAGATGTGGACCTGGTCGAGGGGGACGAGCTGGCCGTTGAAATGGGCGATGGGGGAGGTCATGGCGCCTTACCGGAAGAACAGGCGGATCGTGTCCCATCCGCGGGAGAGGAACCCGGCGACCGGCACGTCCTCGAGGGCCACGACGGGGATCTCGGCGACGGGCGCGTTGTCGCGGGTGAGCTTCATTATCCCTGCTTTCTGGCCCACCGAGTAGGGCGCGAGGAAGGGCTGCTGCGTCTCGAGCTGGGCCTTGAGCCCGGTGAAGCGCTCGCGCGGCAGCGTGAGCCAGACGTCGCGGTCGAAGCCCAGCTTGATCGTGGACCGCGTGCCCTTGAAGATCTCCGGCGAGCCGACCGTGTCGCCCTTCTTGTAGAGGCGCTGCGTGTCGAAGGCGAGGAAGCCGAAGTTGAGGAGCTTCTGGTTCTCCGAGACGCGAAGGGCGTCGGATTGCGCGCCCATCACCACGGAGACGAGGCGTCGATCGCCGCGCTTGGCCGAGGCGACCAGGCAGTAGCCCGCGGCCTCCGTGAAGCCGGTCTTCACGCCGTCCACGGTGGTGTCCATCCAGAGCAGCCGGTTGCGGTTCGCCTGCTTGATGCCGTTGTAGGCGTATTCCTTCTGCGAGTAGTGGGCCGCGTAGTCGGCCGGGAAGTCGCGGATGAGCGCCAGGGCGAGCGTGGCCATGTCGCGCGCGGAGGCGTAGTGGTCCTTGGCGGGCAGGCCCGTCGCGTTCATGAAGTTCGAGTTCTTCAGGCCGAGACGCTTCGCCTCGCGGTTCATGAGCTGGGCGAAGGTGTCCTCCGAGCCGGCGACGGCCTCCGCGAGCGCGATCGTGGCGTCGTTGCCGGACTGGATGATCATGCCCTTCACGAGCTCGGCCACCGTCACGGGCTTGCGGGGCTCGATGAACATGCGCGAGCCCTCGGCCTTCCAGGCGCGCTCGGATACCGGCACGGCGGCGTTCGGGTCCAGCTTCTTGTCCCGCAGGGCGCCGAAGACGATGTAGGCCGTCATCAGCTTCGTGAGCGAAGCGGGGTCGAAGCGGTCGTCGTCCGAAACCGCGGCGAGCACCTGCCCCGAGAGCGCGTCGACCAGGTGGTAGGCGCGGGCGGCGACGGGCGGGGCGGTGATCTGCTGGGACAGCGCGCGGAGGGGCGGGGGAGGAGGCTGCGGCGAGGAGCAGTGCGGCGAGGCGTTTCATCGAGGGGGGGCGTTCTGGGCAGGTGAGATGACGGGGGCGAAATCGAGCGAGGCGCGGATCTTGTCCGCGATGGCCTGGGCTTCCTCGCGCGTCTTGTAGGGGCCCAGGCGCACGCGGTGCAGGCCGCCCGCGGGGGCGACCTGGACCGGTTCGAGGAGCCAGGGCAGTTCCCGCGTGACGTGGGCGCGGAAGCTCTCGGCATTGTCGACACTCGAAAACGCGCCGAGTTGCAGGATGAATCCCCCGGAGGCCGTCGCGACGAGCGGCGTCTCGATTCCGGCGGGGCGCGGGACGGGCGGCTCGGCGCGCAGGGGCGTCACCACCGTCGCGACGGCCGGCGGCGAGGCGGACGGCGGCGTCGCGGAAATCGCCGGGGTGGCGGGCGGTCGCGGCGCGGCGGCCACGATCGTCCCGGCGTCCCGGGCGAACACGCGCTCGACTTCCACCGGCCCGCTGCCCGGGCCCGCGATGCCGAGCTTCATGGCGGCGGCGTAGGAGAGGTCGATGACGCGCCCTTCGTGGAAGGGCCCGCGGTCGTTCACGCGCACCACCACCGAGGCGCCGCTCTTCAGGTTCGTCACGCGCGCGAAGCTCGGGATGGGCAGCGTCTTGTGGGCCGCGGTCATCGCGAACATGTCGTAGACCTCGCCGGTGGAGGTCTTCTGCCCGTGGAACTTGCGCCCGTACCAGGACGCGAGGCCGCGTTCCCTCATCGGCTCGTCGTTCACGACCGGGGCGTAGGAGCGGCCGAAGACGGTGTACGGCCGGTTGGCGTAACGGTGATAGGGCTCCGCGGTCGGCACGGCGTCGGGAATCGACGCGATTTCCGCGGGCACGGCGTCCGGCGGGCCGTCGTCCGAGTAGTAGGCGGGCTTCCTCGGCTCGCCTTTCGGCGGCGCCTTGGGGGCCGTGCCGCACGCAGCGACGACGAGGGCGGGCGCGAGAAGGGCGAGGGCGCGCGTCAACTCGACACCAGCTGCTTGTGGGTCGAGATGGACATGAGGACGCCGAATCCCACCAGCATCGACAGCAGGGCCGTCCCGCCGTAGCTCATGAGGGGCAGCGGCACGCCCACCACCGGGAGGATGCCGCTCACCATGCCCATGTTCACGAAGGCGTAGGTGAAGAACGTGAGCGACACCGCGCCCGCCGTGAGGCGCGCGAAGGTGGTCGACGCGTTGGCCGCGATCATGAGCCCCCGGCCGACGATGAGGACGTAGAGCAGGATGAGGACGAGGGTGCCCGCGAGCCCGAACTCCTCGCCGTATACCGCGAGGATGAAGTCCGTGGAGCGCTCCGGCACGAAGTCGAGCTGCGCCTGCGTGCCGTTGAGCCAGCCCTTGCCCAGCACGCCGCCCGACCCGATCGCGATCGTCGACTGGATGATGTGGTAGCCCGCGCCGAGCGGATCCTCCATCGGGTCGATGAGCGTGAGCACGCGCCGCCGCTGGTAGTCGTGCAGCATTCCCCAGAGCACCGGCAGGAGGGCGAGGCCGGTCACGCCGAGCGAGACGATGATCTTCCACGACAGGCCCGCCAGGAAGATCACGAAGAACCCCGAGGCGAAGATGAGCAGGGCCGTGCCCAGGTCCGGCTGGCGCACGATGAGCCCCACCGGCAGCGCGAGGAGGATCGCCGCCAGGGCGTAGTCGCGCAGCTTGAGCCCCTCCTCGTGCCGCTGGAAGTACCACGCGAGCATGAGCGGCACGGCGATCTTCATGATCTCCGAGGGCTGGATCGTGGTGAAGCCCAGGTTCAGCCAGCGACGCGCGCCGTTTCGCACCTCGCCGAAGAGCGCGACCCCCACCAGCAGCACGAGCCCGCCCACGTAGGCCGGCACCGCCAGGCGCATGAGCGCCTGCGGCGGGATGTTGGCGACGACCCACAGGGCCGCGAGCGCCACGGCGAGGTTGCGCCCCTGGCCGATCACCCGGTCGAGGGAACCGCCGCCGGAGGCGGAGTAGACGACCGTGAGACCGAGCGAGACCGTGAGCACGAGGGCCACCATCAGGGGGCCGTCGATCCGCCGCGAAAGGATCTCGAAGAGGCGGCTAATCACCGGGGCCGTCCTCCTCGCCGAGTTTCTGCCTGCGCTCCGGCCGCTTGCCGAGGAGGGCGAAGTCGAACACCTCGCGCGCGATGGGGCCGGCCGTCGAGCCGCCGTGGCCGCCGTTCTCCACGAGGATCGCGAGGGCGACCTTGGGGTTGTCCGCCGGCGCATAGGCGATGAAGAGCGCGTGGTCGCGGTGGCGCTCCTTCACCTTCTTCTCGTCGTACTTCTCGCCCGCCTTCATCCCGACCACCTGCGCCGTGCCCGTCTTGCCGGCCACGAGGTAGGGCGCGCCCTGGCCCACCCGCGTGGCGGTGCCGCCGGGCTTCGTCACGTCGATCATCGCGGCGCGCACGAGCTCGAGGTGCTCGGGCTTGATCGAGAGCGGCTCGCGGGCGCGGATCGGGAGCTCGCGGATCTCCTGCGTGCGCGCGTCCTGCACGCCCCGCACCAGGCGCGGGTGCACGGCATTGCCGCCGTTGGCGAGCGTCGCCACCGCGGTGGCGAGCTGCAGGGGCGTCGAGAGCCAGTACCCCTGCCCGATGCCCACGCTGATGGTGTCGCCGGCATACCACTTCTGCTTGAAGCGTTGCCACTTCCAGTCCGTCGAGGGCTGCAGGCCCGGCAGCTCGCCGTCGATGTCGATGCCGGTGCGCGCGCCGAAGCCCAGGGGCGTCATGAACCGGTGGATCGCGTCGACGCCCAGGTCGTTCGCGAGGCCGTAGTAGTAGGTGTCGCAGGAGACGACCACCGAGCGGTGCAGGTTCACCATGCCGTGCCCGCCCGGCTTCCAGTCGCGGAAGGGGCGCGAGACCCCCGGCAGCATCCAGTGGCCCGGATCGGAAATCGCGTATTCGGGGGTGCGCTTGCCGTAGTGCAGGGCGGCCAGGGCCATGAACGGCTTGATGGTCGAGCCCGGGGGGTACTGGCCGCGCAGCGCGCGGTTGTTGAGCGGCTTGTCCGGCGAGTTGTTGAGCGCGTCCCAGTTGACCGGGTCGATGCCGTCCACGAAGAGGTTCGGGTCGAAGCCGGGCTTCGAGACGAGGGCGAGCACGTCGCCCGTGGCCGGGTCCAGGGCGACCAGGGCGCCGCGGAACTCCTGGAAGGCTTCCTCGGCCACCTTCTGCAGCTCGATGTCCAGCGTGACCAGGAGGTTGTTGCCGGACTGCGGCTCGGAGCGCGAGAGCGCGCGGATGGCGCGGCCGCCGGCGTCGATCTCCACCTGCTCGCTGCCGGTGGTGCCGTGAAGCTCCTTCTCGTAGGCTCCCTCGATGCCGAGCTTGCCGATGTGGTCGGTGCCCTTGTAGTTGGTGGCGAGCCCGGCGGCCTCGATGCGGCGCACGTCGCCCTCGTTGATGCGGCCGATGTAGCCGATCGCGTGCGAGGCCACCTCGCCGTGGGGGTACGAGCGGAAGAGCCGGGCCTTGATCTCGAAGCCCGGGAAGCGCCAGCGATTCACGGCGAAGCGGGCGACTTCCTCCTCCGTGAGGCGGGTGCGGATGGGCAGGCTCTCGAAGTTCTTGCTCTCCTCCTGCAGGCGCTTGAAGCGGCGCCGGTCCCGGGGGGCGACCTCGATCACGGTGGCCAGCTCGTCGATCGCCTTCTCGACGTTGCCCACCTTGGAGGGGGTGATCTCGAGCGTGTAGGCCGAGTAGTTGGCGGCGAGCACCTGGCCCTTGCGGTCGAGGATGATGCCGCGGTTGGGCACCACCGGCACGACGGAGATGCGGTTCGCCTCGGCGAGCGTGTGGTAGTACTCGCGCTGGACCACCTGCAGCCACACGAAGCGCGAGACGAGCAGCCCGAAGGCGACGAGGGCGAGGACGCCGGCGACCGTGAGCCGGTTGCGGAAGACGGAGAGCTCGCGCCGCGGGTCGCGCAGCGCCTGCCCGACCATCACGAAGCGCTCTCCCGGCGCATCCGGCGAAGCCCCGGCAGGTAGAGGATGCCGCTGATGGGCGCCCAGAGCATCGCGGCGATCACCGGCGAGAGCAGGATCGCGGCGCCGGGGAAATCCGCGCCGAGCAGCAGGTTGAGCAGCAGGATCATGAGCGACGCCCCGATGGCGAGGCCCGCCACGTGCAGCGTCTGCTCGCCCAGCGGGAAGGAGAGGATGCGCACGCGGATCACCTGCGCGCCGTAGGCGACGAGCACGTAGGCGAGCGCGTGCTGGCCGAGCAGCATCGAGTCGTTCACGTCCATCGCGAGGCCCAGGAAGAACGCGAGCCCCTGGCCCACCGAGCCCGGCTGGTGGATCACCCAGAAGAGCATCACGATCATCACGAGGTCGGGCCGGGCGAGCAGCAGCCAGCCGGACCACGGCAGCGCGTTGAAGAGGTACGCCGCGAGCAGCGAACCGATGATGAGCCCCGGGCCGGCCGGGAGCTTCATGACGTCCCTCGCGACGGGGGTCAGGTCGGCGGGTGTCCTCATGGCCGCGGCCTCGCCCTGCCGGGCGCCTTCTCGCGCACCGGCCGCTTGTCGTCGCCGGACGAGGGCGGCGGCGGCAGTTCCGGGCGCTTGGCCGTGAGGATGCGCACGAACCGGTGGTTGTCGACGCCGGCCGCGGGCTTCGCGGTGATCTTCGCGAACACGTAGGCCGCGTTCTTCTCCACGGCGGTCACGCGCGCCACCACCAGCCCGGGCGGGTAGGTGCCGTCGATGCCGGAGGTGACGAAGAGGTCGCCGTTCTGGATGTCCGCCGAGACGGGCATGAAGGGCACGTCGATCGAGCCGTCCTTGCCCGAGCCCACGGCGATGGCGCGAAGTCCGTTCCTCGTGAGCATCACGGGCACGGCCTGGTCCTTCTCCGTGAGGAGCGTCGCCTCGCTCGTGAAGGTGCCCACGGCGGTGACCTGGCCCACGACGCCGTCGGCGTCGATCACCGGCATGCCCGACTGCACGCCCTGCGAGAGGCCCTTGTCGAGCACGAGCTTGCGGGTGAAGGGATTGCGCCCGTAGGAGAGCATCTCGGCCAGCACGCCGTCGGTGGCGTAACGGGAGCGCCCGGGCGACATGTCGGCCAGGTGCTTCTGCTCGGTCGCGAGGAGCTGCGCCTTCTGCGCGTCCGCGGCGTACTCGAGCAGCTTCGTCTTGAGTTCCTGGTTCTCCTTCAGGAGGCGGTCCTGGGAGGTGAAGTAGTCCGACAGGCGGCCGAGCATCGCGGCCGGGGCCGCCGCGGCCTGCTGCAACGGATGGACCAGTACCGAAAGCGAAAGCCGCAGGGCTTCGAGCGCGCCGAAGCGGTGGTCCGCGATCATGATCGCGATGGCCACGAGGCTGAAGAAGGTGAGCCGGGCGAGGGGGCTCGGGCCTCGGTGGAAGAAGGGCGGCGGATCGTGGATCACGAGGCCTCGGGTCGGAAGCGAAGAAGCCCGCCGTGCGCGCTACGCGGGGCGGGCTTCCGGGCGGGCACGGGGCTCAATCGTTGGTGAAGACCGTCCCGAGCTTGTCCATCTCCTCGAGCGCCCGGCCGGAGCCGCGCACGACGCACGTGAGCGGATCGTCGGCGACGATCACCGGCAGGCCCGTCTCCTCCATGAGGAGCCGGTCGAGCTCGCGCAGCAGCGCGCCGCCGCCCGTGAGCACCATGCCCTTTTCGGCGATGTCGGCGCCCAGTTCCGGCGGGGTCTGCTCGAGCGCGCTCTTCACGGCCGAGACGATGGAGTTGAGCGGGTCGGTGAGGGCTTCGAGGATCTCGTTGGACGAGATCGTGAACGATCGGGGGATGCCTTCGGCGAGGTTGCGGCCCTTGACCTCCATCTCGCGCACCTCGGCGCCGGGAAAGGCCGAGCCGATGGTCTTCTTGATGTTCTCGGCGGTCGCCTCGCCGATGAGCATCCCGTAGTTGCGGCGGATGTAGTTGATGATGGCCTCGTCGAACTTGTCGCCGCCCACCCGCACGGAGGCGGAGTAGACGATGCCGCCGAGCGAGATCACGCCGACTTCCGTGGTGCCGCCGCCGATGTCCACGACCATGGAGCCGGTCGCGTCGGCGATGGGCAGGTCCGCGCCGATGGCCGCGGCCATCGGTTCCTCGATCAGGAACACCTGCGAGGCGCCCGCGCCGATGGCGCTTTCCTTGATCGCGCGCCGCTCGACCTGCGTCGAGCCGTAGGGCACGCAGATCACGATGCGCGGGCTGGGCCGGAACCACTGGTTGTCGTGGATCTTCTTGATGAAGTACTTGAGCATCTGCTCCGTGATCGTGAAATCCGCGATCACGCCGTCCTTCATGGGACGGATGGCCGTGATGTTGCCCGGCGTGCGCCCGAGCATCTGCTTGGCCGCGAGGCCGACCGCCTGGATGGTCTTCTTGCCGCTGGGGCCGCCTTCCTGGCGAATGGCGACGACCGAGGGTTCGTCGAGGACGATGCCCTTGCCGCGAACGTAGATCAGCGTGTTGGCCGTGCCGAGATCGATCGCGAGGTCGGTGGAAAAGTACTTGGAAACGAAGGAGAACATCTTGATCCGTAAGAGAATTCGGGGTAACGCCTTTCCCCCGGGGCGGGGGGTCGCCTATAATAGCCCAAAATCCCCTTGAATTAAGGCCTTAGCGCATTTTTTGCATGTTGACCCTCGAAGAAGTCCAAGCCATCGCCGACCTCGCCCGGATCGAAGTTCCGGAGGGCGAGATTGCTGCATTGCAGCAGCAGCTCAACGGCATCTTCGGCCTCATCGAACAGATGCGCGCCGTGGACACCGCGGGCGTCGAGCCGATGGCGCACGCCATCGACCTCACGCAGCGCCTTCGCGAGGACGCCGTGACGGAGGAAGACCGTCACGCGCTCTACCAGGAGGGCGCCCCGCAGGTGGAGGCCGGGCTCTACCTCGTGCCCAAGGTCATCGAGTAGCGCCATGCACGATCGCCCCCTCGCCGCGCTCGCCGCGGGCCTCGCCGCGCGCGAATTCTCGAGCGAGGAGCTGGTGCGCCACCAGCTCGACCGCATCGCCCGTCTCGACAAGGGTCTCAACGCGTTCATCACGGTGGACGAGGAGAAGGCCCTCGCCGCGGCCCGGGCCGCCGACGCGCGCCTCGCGAAAGGGGAAGGCGGCCCGCTCGCGGGCATCCCGATCGCGCACAAGGACCTCTTCTGCGCCAAGGGGTGGAAAACCACCTGCGGCTCGAAGATGCTCTCCGACTGGATCGCGCCCTACGACGCGCACGTGGTCGAACGGTTCGCCCGCGAGGGCGCGGTGCTGGTGGGCAAGACGAACATGGACGAATTCGCCATGGGTTCGTCCAACGAGAGCTCGTTCTTCGGCCCGGTGAGAAACCCCTGGGACCGCTCGCGCGTGCCCGGCGGCAGTTCCGGCGGCTCGGCGGCGGCGGTCGCGGCGCGGCTCGTCCCGGGCGCCACCGGCACCGACACCGGCGGCTCCATCCGCCAACCCGCCTCGCTCTGCGGCGTCTCCGGCATCCGCCCCACCTACGGGGCGGTGTCGCGCTACGGCATGGTGGCGTTCGCCTCGTCGCTCGACCAGGGCGGCGCCTTCGGCGAATCGGCCGAGGATCTCGCGCTCATGCTGAACGCGATGGCCGGGTTCGACCCGCGCGATTCCACCAGTGTCGAGCGCCCGCCGGAGGACTACCGGCGCGACCTCCCGAAGCCGGTGGCGGGCCTGCGCGTGGGCCTGCCGAAGGAGTACTTCACGAAGGACCTCGCGCCCGACGTCGCCGCCTGCGTGACGGGCGCCATCGACGAACTGAAACGCCAGGGCGCCGTTCCCGTGGAAATCAGCCTGCCGAACCAGCACCTGGCCGTGCCCGTGTACTACGTGATCGCGCCGGCGGAAGCCTCGTCGAACCTCTCGCGCTTCGACGGCGTGCGCTACGGCTTCCGGGCGCCCGAGTACGCGGACCTGAACGACCTCTACCGCAAGACGCGCGCTCAGGGCTTCGGGGCCGAGGTGAAGCGCCGCATCCTCGTGGGCGCCTACGTGCTCTCCCACGGCTACTACGACGCCTATTACCTGCAGGCGCAGAAGGTGCGCCGGCTCATCGCCCGGGACTTCACCGAGGCCTTCAAGGCCTGCGACGTGATCGCCGGCCCGGCCGCGCCCACCGTCGCCTTCCCGATCGGCGAAAAGTCGGACGACCCGGTGCAGATGTACCTCGAGGACCTGTACACCATCAGCGTGAATCTCGCGGGCCTGCCCGGCCTCTCGGTGCCCTGCGGTTTCGGCGCCCACGGCCTGCCGGTGGGCCTGCAGCTCATCGGCAACTACTTCGACGAGGCCCGCATGCTGCAGGTCGCGCACCGCTACCAGCTCGCGACGGACTGGCATCGCCGCCGCCCCATGGGGCCCAACCTAGGATGGCCGCCTGGGAAATCGTCATCGGCCTGGAGACGCATGCGCAGCTGTCCACCGCGTCCAAGATCTTCTCCGGCGCATCCACCGCCTTCGGCGCCGCGCCCAACACGCAGGCCTCGGCCGTGGATCTCGCGCTGCCCGGGGTGCTGCCGGTGCTGAACGCGGGCGCCGTCGTGCGCGCCATCCGTTTCGGCCTGGCGGTCGGCGGCGCCGTCGCGCCGCGCAGCGTCTTCGCGCGCAAGAACTACTTCTACCCGGACCTCCCCAAGGGCTACCAGATCAGCCAGTTCGAGCTGCCGGTGGTCGTGGGCGGCGAGATCCTCATCGCCGTGGAGGGCGCGGAGAAACGCGTGCGCCTCACCCGCGCCCATCTCGAGGAAGACGCGGGCAAGAGCCTGCACGAGGACTTCCACGGCATGAGCGGCATCGACCTGAACCGGGCCGGCACGCCGCTCCTCGAGATCGTGAGCGAGCCGGACCTGCGCTCGGCCAAGGAGGCGGTCGCCTACGCGAAGACGCTGCACTCGCTCGTGCGCTGGATCGGAATCTGCGACGGCAACATGCAGGAAGGCTCCTTCCGCTGCGACGCCAACGTGTCCGTGCGCCGCCCCGGCGCCCCGCTCGGCACGCGCTGCGAGATCAAGAACCTCAACTCCTTCCGCTTCCTGGAGAAGGCCATCGACTTCGAGGTGCGCCGCCAGGTGGAGCTGATCGAGGACGGCGGCAAGGTGGTCCAGGAGACGCGCCTGTGGGACCCCCAGAAGGGCGAGACCCGCTCGATGCGCTCCAAGGAAGACGCGCAGGACTACCGCTACTTCCCCGACCCGGACCTGCTGCCCCTCGAGATCACGCCGCAGGCCATCGCGCGCGAGCGGGACGCCCTGCCGGAGCTGCCGGTCGCCATGCGGGAGCGCTTCATCGCCGGGCACGGCCTGCCCGCGTCCGACGCGACGACGCTCACGGCGTCGAAGGCGCTGGCGGATTACTTCGAGGCCATGGTGAAGGCGGTGGGGGGAGAGCCGAAGACCTGCGCCAACTGGGTGCTGGGGGAGTTTTCCGCGCTCCTGAACCGCCTGGAGGTCGAGGCCGACGCGGGCCCCGTGGCGCCGGTCGCGCTCGCCGGCCTGGTGAAGCGCGTGCTGGATGGGATCATCTCCGGCAAGAGCGCCAAGGACGTCTTCGCCGCCATGGCCGCGGGCGAGGGCGAGGCGGACGCGATCATCGAGGCGAAGGGCCTCAGGCAGGTCTCGGACGCCGGCGCCATCGAGGCGATCGTGGACGAGGTGCTGGCCGGCAACGCGAAGCAGGTGGAGGACTACCGCGCCGGCAAGGAGAAGGCCTTCAATTCGCTCGTGGGCCAGGTGATGAAGGCCTCGCGGGGCAAGGCGAACCCCGGGCAGGTGAACGAGATCCTGAAGCGCAAGCTCGGCGAGGACGCCGGGCCGGGTGGCTTGGCGTCCTAGTTGGTCGGAACGATGTAGATGTTGTAGCGCTTCGTCCGCGCCGCGGGCTCGTTGGCCTTCTTGGCCGCGGCCTCGATCTCGCGGGGGTCGCGCAGGTCCAGGCGGCCCTCCCGGTGAGCCTGCTTGAGATCGAGCCAGCGCCTCTTGTCGGTTTCGTAGCGCACCCGGATCTGCTCGATCTCCTTGTCGTAGGACGCGAGATTCGTGGCGAGCTGGGCCTTTTCCTTCTTCGCCCGCTCCAGGTCGGCGGTGACCTGCGGGGGCGCCTCGCGGGACTTGCCGGCGGCAGCCTTGCTCTTGCCGGCCTTGTAGAACTCCATTTCGTCCTCGAGCTCCTTGATGCGCTTGTCGACCGCGTCGCTGCGTTCCTTGGCGCCCTTGATGCGGTTCTGCACCGGGTCGATGTTGCGGTCGCGCGAGACGTCGAAATCCCGCTCGTTGCTGTAGGTGGCGAGCAGGGCGAGGTCCTTGCGGCGCTGCTCGTCGGCGGCGCGGGCGGCCTCCTTCTTGCGGGCCTCCTCGTCGATGCGGGCCTGCTTCTGCTCCGCGGTGGGCGTCGGGTCGATCTTGCGCAGGACGGTGCCGGACTTGGTCACCTCGTACATGATCACGCGGTCGCACTGGGGCGGCGGCGTGTCGCCGATGTGGGTCTTGCCCTTCTCGTCCGTGCACTTGTAGAGCGCGTGCGCGCCCGGCGCGAACGCCAGGGCGGCCAGGACCAACAGGATCTTGTTCATGGACATCGTTTCCTCGTGCGCCGGGCCCCGCCGGTCATCCTGCCGGCTTGCGGCCCTGCTGTCGTGACTCAACGTTACGCCGCCACGCCATACCGCTCGCGGTAGGCTTCGATGGCGGGCACCTGGCCGCGCAGGTCGTCCCGGGCCCGCAGGGTGGCGAGCACGTCGTCCAGCGTGGCGATGGCTACAACGGGGATGCCGAAGGAACGGCTGACTTCCTGGGTGGCGGACAGCTCGCCCTGGCCCCTTTCCTGCCGGTCCAAAGCAATTAGCACGCCAGCGGGGGTGGCTCCGGCGGCCCGGATCATCCCCTCGGATTCGCGCACGGAGGTGCCCGCCGAAATGACGTCGTCGATGACGAGGACCCGCCCGGCCAGGGGGGCGCCGACGATGTTCCCGCCCTCGCCGTGGTCCTTCGCCTCCTTGCGGTTGTAGGAGAACGGCACATTGTGACCGAGTTGGGCAAGTGCCACGGCGGTGGCCGAGGCGAGCGTGATGCCCTTGTAGGCCGGGCCGAAGAGCTGGTCGAAGGGCACCTTCGAGGCGAGGGCGGCCTGGGCGTAGTACCGCGCCAGCTCCCCGAGGGAGGCGCCGTCGTGGAAGAGCCCGGCGTTGAAGAAATAGGGCGATTGGCGCCCGGCCTTGGTCTTGAACTCGCCGAAGCGCAGGACGCCGATCCGGATGGCGAACTCGACGAACTGGCGGCGGAAATCGGTGGCCTGGGCGGCGGGCGAGTCCATGGCGGGGGCGGTAGCCTATAAGATGCCGGCTATTTTCCCCTAAACCCCACGCGAAAACGAGCATCGCCCGTGCGCATCGTCACTGCAAATGTAAACGGCATCCGGTCGGCCACGTCCAAGGGATTCCTCGCCTGGATGAAGCGCCAGAAGGCGGACCTCGTCTGCCTGCAGGAGATCAAGGCCCAGGAAGCCGACCTCGCCCGCGAGATCCTCGCGCCGGGCAAGCTCCACGCCTTCTGGCACCCCGCCGAGAAGAAGGGCTACAGCGGCGTGGCGATCTACGCCCGCAAGGAACCCGACAAGGTCGTGCTGGGCCTCGGCATCAAGGACATCGACGCCCAGGGCCGCTACCTCCAGGTGGACTACGGAAACCTCTCCGTGGTCTCGCTCTACGTGCCCTCGGGGTCGTCGTCCGAGGAGGCGCAGGCGCGCAAGTTCGCCTTCATGAAGCGGTTCCTGCCGAAGATGAAGGCGATGAAGGCCTCGGGGCGCGAGTTCGTCCTCTGCGGCGACTGGAACATCGCCCACAAGGAGATCGACCTGAAGAACTGGCGATCCAACCAGAAGAACTCGGGCTTCCTGCCGGAGGAGCGCGAGTGGCTCACGACCGTGTTCGACACCGTGGGCTTCGTCGACGTCTTCCGTACGCTCAATCCCCTGCCCGAGCAGTACACGTGGTGGTCCAACCGCGGCCAGGCGTGGGCGAAGAACGTGGGATGGCGGCTCGACTACCACATCGCCACGCCCGGCATCGCGCGGTGCGCCGAATACGCGCGCATCTACAAGGACGAGCGCTTCTCCGACCACGCGCCGCTCACGATCGACTACGACTACGCGCTCTGAGGCGTCGGGGCGTGTTGCGGGCAGATTGCCAGAGGACGCCGATTGCCGCCGATGTCCCGCCGATTGCCGCCGATGTCCCGCCGATTGCCGCCGATAAACCCCGTCATTCCCGCGCAGGCGGGAAACCAGCCTGATTCAGTCGACAAACGCCCGGATATTGGACGCGACGGCGACGGTCTCCCCCCGTTGGTTGCGGCAGGTGACCTCCGCCATCGCGCGACGCTTGGCCGGGTCGAGCGAGACGATCGTGTACTCGGTCGCGATGGTGTCGCCGAAGCGCACCGGCGCGACGAAGCGCACGCGGTCGTAGCCGAGGGACACGGTGCGTCCCAGGCGCATGCGCGCCGAGGCCGCCGACATGAGCCCCACCATCAGCGCGCCGTGGGCCACGCGCTCGCCGTAGGCGCCCTGCTTCATGTACTCGGCGTCGATGTGGTTCGGCGAGAAGTCGCCCGTGATGCCGGCGAAGAGGTAGACGTCGGATTCCGAGATCGTCTTGGTGAAGGTGAGGGTCGTGCCGACCTTCACGTCCTCGAAGCGGCCGGATTCGGACTGGAAGTACTCGGGAGCGGGCAAGGGGGTCTCCGGTTCGTGAAGGGTCAGAGGACGTGCGCGGCGCGAAGACGGGCGATTTCGCTCTCGGGAAGGGCCAGCCAGTCGGCCAGCACGCCGTCGGTGTCCTCGCCGAGAAGGGGCGGGGCCGTCCAGCCCTCGGTGACGTCGAAAGCGGAATACTTCGCCGCAGCGCCCAGGGATGGCACCTCGCCATAGGCCGGATGCGTGAGAGTCACCTGCATCTTGCGGTGCCGCACCTGCGGGTTCGAGAACACCTTCGCCATGTCGTTCACCGGCGCGCACGGCACCTTGGCGGCCTCGAGCTTCGCCATGAGATCGGCCGTCGCGAACTTCGCCACTTCGGCATCGAGGATCGCGTAGAGCGTCCCGCGGTTCGTGACGCGGCCGGGCATGTCCTTGAACCGCGGGTCGGTCGCGAGGTCCGCCCGGCCGATCACGCCGCAGAAAGCCTCGTACAGGTTCTGGAAGCCGCCGGCGACGATGGCCCAGCCGTCGGCGGTGCGGAACGCCTTGTACGGCACCTGCTGGGCGTGCTCGGAGCCCCACTTCTCGGGCTCGCGCCCCAGGAGCAGGTACTCGAGGGCCGCGTTCACGAGGAACGCCACCTCGCTCTCGAGCAGGCTCGTTTCCACCTTCTGCCCTTGCCCGTCGTCGCGCGCTGCAGCAGCGCGGCGAGGATCGCCGACTGGCAGTTCATGCCCGCGAGCATGTCGAAGGCCGAAGTGCCTAGCTTGATCGGCGGCCCGCCGCGCTCGCCCGTGATGGCCATGTAGCCGCCGAGGGCCTGGATGGTGAGGTCGAAGGCGCCCTGCATCGCGTCGGGCCCGTCGGGGCCGAAGCCGGAGATGGAGGCGTACACCAGCCGCGGCGCCTCGGGGGCGAGATCCCCGTAGCCGAGCCCCAGGCGCGGCATCACGTCCGGGCGGAAGTTCTCGAGCACCACGTCGGCCTTGAGGCACAGGGCCCGCGCCACGCGCTTGCCTTCCTCCTGCTGCATGTCGAGCGTGAGGGAGCGCTTGTTGCGGTTGGTCTCGTAGAAGGTGATGCCGTTGCCGTGGTGGAAGGGCGGGCCCTGGCCGCGCAGCGGGTCGCCGCCCTTCGGGATCTCCACCTTGACCACCTCGGCGCCGAGGTCGCCCAGCAGCTGGGCGCAGTACGGGCCGGCGAAGAACCGCGTGAAGTCGAGCACGCGGATGCCGGCGAGGGGTTTCATGCGGGAGGCGTTCGTCATCGGGAGTCCGGTCGTCTAGTCGCCGCGAAAGTCGGGCTTGCGCTTCTCGAAGTGGGCCCGCATGCCTTCCGCGTAGTCGTTCGTCGCGTCGAGCGGGCGGCGAAGGCGCTGGTCGTGTTCCGCCGCCTCGGCGAAGGGCATCGCGATGCCCTCGTCGAGCGAGCGCTTGAGGGCCGCCAGGGCGAGCGGGGCGGTGGCCTGCATCTCGGCCACCCAGGCGAGCGCGGCCTCGTCTAGTCGCGCTCGCGGCGCGACGCGCTCCACGAGGCCCAGCCGCAGCGCTTCGGCCGCGTCCAGCCGCCGGGCGCCGAAGAGGATCTCCTTGGCGCGCGCCACCCCCACGACCCGCGAGAGCGTCACCGGTCCGCCGCTGCCGGGGTACGCGCCGAGGGTCATCTCGGGAAAGCCGAACCGCGTGTCGTCCGCCGCGATGCGCAGGTCGCAGGCGAGGGCGAGCTCGAAGCCGCCGCCCAGGCACCAGCCGTGCACCGCCGCGATCACGGGCCGCGGGCAGGCGCGGATCGCGAAGGCGAGCTCGAGGAGCGAACGGCTCTGCGCGGCCTTGCCGGCGGCATCCAGGGTCGCGCGTTCCTTGAGGTCGGTGCCGGCCGAGAAGGCGCGCTCGCCCGCGGCGGCGATCACGATGGCGCGCACGCCCGGGGCCGCCGAGCCGGCCGCGATGCCTTCGCCGAGCGCGCGAACGAGAGCCGTGGAAAGCGCGTTCATCGCCTCCGGCCGGTTCATGCGCAGCACGAGCGCCGCGCCGTTTCGTTCCTCGATGAGGATCGCCATAGTGGGTTCCTACTGTATCGCGATGCGCGAGGAACCGGCTTCGACGATCACGTGCCTCAGCCACCTCGCGTCGTCGCGCGCGGCGTGGTCCGTGCGCTGGTGCGCGCCGCGGCTCTCGGTGCGCGCGAGGGCGCTGCGCGCCACGTGCAGCCCCGTTTTCACCATGTTCTGCGCCTCCAGCGCGCGCAGCCGGTCGCGCGGCGTGCGCATCGCGAGGCCCGCGCCCACGGCCTGCGCCAGGGCCTCCAGCCGGGCGATGGCCCGTTCGAGTCCCGTGCGGGTGCGGTAGAGGCCGGCGCCCTCGAGGAGCGTCGCGCGCACGGCGTCCCGGATCTCGTCCGGCCGGGGCGCATCGGCGCCCCCGGACGATCCCTGCAGCGGCGCGAGCCTCGCGCTCGATGCGGGCGCGGTCGCGGGCGGCGGCCGGTGTCCGCGCCGCATGGGCGGCCGCCTGGTGACCGGCGATGCCGCCGAACACGATCACGTCCGCCGCGCCGTTGCCCGCGAGCCGGCTGGCCCCGTGCACGCCGCCCGCGGCCTCGCCGGCGGCGAACAGGTGGGGCGCCGCGGTGCGAAGCGACGCGTCCACGCGGATGCCGCCCATCACGCTGTGGGCCGCGGGGCGCACGCGGGGCGCCTCCACGGCCGGGTCGAGCCCCGCCGCGCGCAGCCGCCGGCAGTGGCCCACGTAGGATTCGAGCCTCTCCGGGGCGAGCACGCGCGTGTCGAAGAGCACCGTGCCGTCGGGAAGCCCCCGGCCGGCGTCGATCTCCTGCTGGATGGCGAGGGCCATGCGCGCCTTCTCGATCCCGAGCTCGCCGCCGCCCGGGTTGTGGCGGAACATGAAGCGCACGCCGGCCCGGTCCCGCAGGAACGCGCCGTCGCCCAGCATGGCGGTCGGCATCTCCATGCCCCGGCAGCCCGCGGGGTGCACGACGACCGTCGGCTCGAACTGCACGAATTCCATGTCGATGAGCTCGGCGCCCGCGGCGTGCGCGAGGGCGAAGGAATCGGAGGCGACGTCGGCCGGATAGGTGCTGTCGGCGTAGAGGGCCCCGATGCCGCCCGAAGCGAGCACCGTGGCCTTCGCGTGCACCGCGAGGAGCTCGCCCGTGGCCACCTTCGCGAGGAGGGCGCCGGCGACTTCCGCGCCGTCGCGAAGCAGCGTCACCGCCTTGTAGCCGGCGAGGGCTTCGACGCCGAGTTCGCCGGCACGCGCCGACAGGCGCTCGAGCGCGTGCTTGCCGATGCCTTCGGGGTGGTAGACCGAGCGCGGGTAGCGGTTGCCGGAGAGCAGCCGCTGCGCGAACCGGTCGCCGTCTCGCGCGAAGGGCACGCCGAGCGCCTCCAGCTCCCGCAGCGCCGGGACGGCGCCCTCGGCCAGCAGGCGCACGAGCACGGGATCGTTGATCGCGTAGCCGCCCGCCATCGTGTCCTCGTAGTAGGCCTCCGGGCCGTCGCGCGGGTCCGCGTGACCCACGGGCGCGTTGAAGCCGATGATGTATTGCGACGCCCCGCGGCCGTGGAAGGCCTGCACCACGCGCGCGCCCGCCGCCCGGGCCGCCACGGCGGCGCGAAGCCCCGCGAGGCCGCCGCCGATCACGAGCACGTCCGCGTCGAGCGACCCGGTTTCGGCGACGCCATTCATCGTGCGGCGTTCACTCCGGCTTCAAGCCGCTGGCGGCGATGACGCCGAGCCACTTGGCCGACTCGGCGCGCATGAGCGCGTCCCACTCGGCTGGCGCCATCGTGCGCGGGTCGCCGCCCTGCTCGCGGATCTTCGCGGCCAGGTCGCCGGACTTCACCGCCTTCGCGAGCGCCGCGCCCAGCGCGGCAACGATGTCCGGCGGCGTTCCCGCGGGCACGACGAGGCCGAACTGGCCGCCCACGTCGAAACCCGGATAACCCGACTCCGCCACCGTCGGCAGGTCCGGGAGGATGGACGAGCGCGAGGCCGTCGTGACGGCGATGCCGCGCAGCTTTCCCGCCTTGATGTGGCCGATCACCGAGGCGATGTTCTCGATGGTGAGGTCCACCTGCCCGCCCAGCAGGTCCGCGATGGCCGGCCCGCCGCCCTTGTAGGGCACGTGCGTCATGGGCAGTTTCGTCTGCGCCTTGAGGAACTCGGCCGCCAGGTGGGTGGCGCTGCCGGTGCCCGCCGAGGCGTAGTTGAGCTTGCCCTGCTTCGCGAGCGCCGCGAACTCCGTCCAGTTCTTCGCCGGCACGTTCGGGTTCAGCGTGATCACGTAGGGCACCGTGGCGATCGCGCCGATGCCCGCGAAGTCCTTGACCGGGTCGTAGGGCAGCTTCGCGTACAGGCCCGCCGACGAAGTGTGCGGAAGCGTGTTGAGGATGAGCAGCGTGTAGCCGTCGGGCGGCATCTTCGCCACCTGCGCGCTGCCGATGGTGCCGCCCGCGCCGGGCTTGTTCTCGATGATGACGGACTGCCCCAGCACCTCGGCCAGCTTGGGCGCGACGATGCGGGCGAGCACGTCGGTGCCGCCGCCGGGCGGGTAGGGCACCACGATGCGGATCGTCTTGCTCGGAAAGCCCTGCGCGAAGCCCGGCAGTGCGGCGCAGAACGCGAACGCGGCAACGAGGCCCTGCAGGATGCGGGTCGTGGTTTTCATGTCGTCTCCTCCTCGGGATGGCCCGCCCGATTCTCGGCAGGGCCGCTCCCCGGGGCAAGCGAGGGATAGTTGTGGGATCATGAGTTTTTCTCATGAACTTCCCGTCGGGCCCCGCTTGAGCTGGCGCATCCCCTCCCTCACCGCGCTGCGGACCCTCGAGGCCGCCGCGCGGCACCTGAGCTTCACCAAGGCCGCCATCGAACTGCACCTCACGCCCAGCGCCGTGAGCCGGCAGGTGCGCGACCTGGAGGCGGAGCTCGGCGTCACCTTCTTCGAGCGCGTGCGCCAGCGGCTCGTGCTCACGGAAGTGGGGCGGGCCTACGTCGCGGAGGTGGTCGGCTCGCTCGAGCGGCTGCAGTCGGCGACCCTGGACCTGCTCGCGCATCGCGGGCAGGGCGGTGTCCTCAGGCTCGCGACGCAGCCGGCCATCGGCATGAAATGGCTCATCCCGCGCCTGGGGCGGTTCACCACGAAACACCCGGAGATCCTCCTGCACCTCGCCACCCGCAGCCGCACCCCCTTCGACTTCGGCGCCGAGCCCCTCGACGCCGCCATCCACTACGGCCAGGCGGACTGGCCCGGCGTCGTCATGGACCGCCTGGGCGACGGCCTCGAGATCGTGGTGTGCTCGCCCGCCACCCTCCGGGCGATGAAGCGCCTGAAGGAACCGGAGGATCTCGCCCGCGCCGTCCTCCTGCAGCACGCGCGCCGCCCCGAGGCCTGGCGCCGCTGGTTCGAGGCCGCGGGGGCGCCGGCGGTCGACGCGCGAAGCGGGCCGCGCTACGAGCACTACTACATGATCGGGCAGGCGGCCCTGGCCGGCTCGGGGATGGCCTTGCTGCCGCGGCTGCTCGTCCAGGACGACCTCGCGGCGGGCCGCCTCGTGCAGCCCTTCCGCGTGCGCTACCTGGCCGACGACGCCTACTACCTCGTCTACCCGGAGGACCGGCGCTTCGACGTGCGCGTGGCCCTCTTCCGCGACTGGGCCATCGCCGAGGCGCGGCGGGGCCGCGTCCCGCGCGCGGCGAAGGCCCGCTAGACCATGCTCAAGCTCACCGGCATCACCCTCGCCCGCGGCGCCCGCGTCCTGCTGAAGGACACCTCGCTCACGGTCTTCCCCGGCCACAAGGTCGGCCTCGTCGGCTCCAACGGCGCGGGCAAGACGAGCCTCTTCGCCCTGGTTCGCGGCGAGCTCCACCAGGACGCGGGGGAGGTGGAATTTCCCCAGCGCTGGGTGGTCGCGCACGTCGCGCAGGAGCTCGAATCGCTCGAGCGACCCGCGCTCGACTTCGTGATGGACGGCGACGTCGAGCTGCGCGAGGTCGAGGCCGCCATCGGCGAGGCCGAGGCGGCCCACGAGGAGGGCGAGAAGGCCGCGCTCCTGCACGCGCGCTACGACGAGATCGGGGGCTATTCGTCCAAGTCCCGGGCCCAGGCGCTCATGTCCGGCCTGGGCTTCGGGCCGGAAGCCGAAGGCGCGAACGTCGCCACGTTCTCCGGCGGCTGGCGCATGCGGCTGAACCTCGCGCGCGCCCTCATGTGCCGATCGGACCTGCTGCTGCTCGACGAGCCGACGAACCACCTGGACCTGGACGCGGTGCTCTGGCTCGAGGACTGGCTGAAGGCGTACCCGGGGGCGCTCCTGCTCATCACCCACGACCGGGAGTTCCTCGATTCGGTGGTGGGGGCGATCGTGCACGTGGACGCGCAGAAGCTCACCACCTACGCGGGCAACTACTCGGCCTTCGAGCGCCAGCGGGCCGAGCGCCTGTCGCAGCAGCAGGCCGCGCACGAGAAGCAGGTGAGGACGCGCGCGCACCTGCAGGCCTTCATCGACCGCTTCCGCGCCAAGGCGACCAAGGCCCGCCAGGCCCAAAGCCGCATCAAGGCCCTCGAGAAGCTCGAGGACATCGCCGAGGCGCACATCGATTCGCCCTTCACCTTCGCCTTCCGCACGCCGCCCGCGAAGCCGAAACTGCTCTTCCGCGTGGCCGAGGCGGACGCGGGCTACGGCGACAAGGCCGTGCTCTCGGGCGTGGAATGGAGCGTGTACTTCGGCGAGGCCATCGGGCTGCTCGGCCCCAACGGCGCGGGCAAGTCGACGCTCCTGAAGACCATCGTCGGCGACCTGGCGCCGGTCGCGGGCGAGATCATCCGCTCGCCGGACCTGCGCATCGGCTACTTCGCGCAGCACCAGGTGGAGAAGCTCCGGCTCGAGGAATCGGCGATGTGGCACCTGGCGCGCCTCGCGCCGGGCGTGCGCGAGCAGGAACTGCGCGATTTCCTCGGGGGCTTCGACTTCCGCGGCGACCAGGTCTTCCAGAAGGTGGAGAGCTTCTCCGGCGGCGAGAAGGCCCGGCTCGCCCTCGCGCTCATCGTGTGGGAGCGGCCCAACCTCCTCGTGCTGGACGAGCCGACGAACCACCTGGACATCGAGATGCGCGAGGCGCTCGCGCAGGCGCTGCAGGATTTCGAGGGCACGCTCATCGTGGTGGCGCACGACCGGCACCTGCTCGAGGCCGCCACCGACGAATGGTGGCTCGTGGCCGACGGCAAGGTGGCGCCCTTCGAGGGCGACCTCGACGACTACCGCGAATGGTCGAAGCAGTACCGGGGGCGGGGCCGTTCGGAAGCGAAGGAAGGCGGCGGGGACCGCAAGGCGCAGAAGCGGGTCGAGGCCGCGGCGCGCCGGAAGGTGGCCGACGCCCGCAAGCCCTTCGAGAAGCGCATCGCCGCCATCGAGAAGGAACTCGAGCCCCTGCAGAAGGAGCAGGCGGCGCTCGATGCCTGGCTCGCGAGCGACGAGGCGTACGCGGAGGGCAACCGCGAGCTGCTGGCGGAGAAGTCGCGCCGGCACGGCGAGCTGGCGGCGATCCTCTCGAAGCTCGAGGAGGACTGGCTCTGGGTGAGCGCGGAAATGGAGTCCGAGGTCAACCGCGCGCAGGGCTGAGCGTTCTTCGGGTAGCGGCCGCAGCAATGACGCTGGCGGCCCCACCGAATAGAGAGGCCCAGCCCATGCAACTGGAATCCGCACTGCCCATCGTGAAGGCCCTGGCCGACGGCGTGAACCCCGTCACCGGCGAGGCGTACCCCGAGCACAGCCCCTACGCGGAGCCGCGCGCCCTGCGCGCGCTCTTCACCGCCGTCGACCTCATGCAGCGGGAGGTCGACAAGTCCCGCAAGCGCGAACGCCTGCCCGCCAACTTCGGCAAGCCCTGGGACGAAGGCGAGGACCGCGACATCGCCACGGCATTCGATTCCGGCACCTCCATCCCCGAGATGGCGCGCCGGCACGAGCGCACCCAGGGCTCCATCCGCCTGCGGCTGGAAAAGCTCGGCAAGCTCCCGCCCTCGGGCGAGGCGCGCTACCCGGGCGGCGCCAGCCTCACCCCCGCTTCAGCTTGAGCGCGGCGGAATTCATGCAGTAGCGAAGCCCGGTGGGCTCGGGCCCGTCCGGGAACACGTGCCCGAGGTGCGCGTCGCAGGCGGCGCACAGCACCTCGGTGCGCGACATGAACCAGCTGCGGTCCGTCTTCTCGGCCACCGCTTCCTTCGACACGGGCTTCCAGAAGGAAGGCCAGCCCGTGCCCGACTCGTACTTGGCCGCGGCGTCGAAAAGGTCCGTCCCGCAGCACACGCACTGGTAGGTGCCCGGGTCCTTGCAGTCGTGGAATTCGCCGGTGAAGGCGCGCTCCGTGCCGTGCTTGCGCGTCACCTCGAACTGCTGGGCGGTGAGCATCGCCTTCCACTCGGCATCGGTCTTCGTGATCTTGGCCATCGGTCGCCTCGAAAAGGGTGCGGCCCGGATCGCGGGCCCCGAGCCGGGAATTCTATGCCGCCCGTATACTTCGCGGATGCGAACAAAGTGCAACGGATCGGGATACGCACGGGTGCTGCTGGCCGCGCTCGCCTTCGCCTGCGCCGCGCAGGCGGCGGATTTCGGCAGCCCCGGCGGGCCGCCGCCTTCCAACCTCGACGAGATTTCGTCGGTGCTGCGCCAGGATCCTTACGACCTGGAGCTGCTCATCTCCTTCGGCACCTCCAAGGGCGGTTCCGCCGGCCACCTCGCGCTCGCCGTCCGGGACGGCTCGCCGGGCGACGACCTCGTCTACTCGGCCAATTTCTACGCCGACCGCGACCCGAAGCACGCCGAGAACCACTACACCGACAACCTGATGGCGATGATCCCGAAGAAGGAGTACCTCTACGGGAAGACCTCCTCGCTCGGCCCCAAGGCCTCGTTCGGGCTGGATTTCGGCGAGGTCTACAAGCGCTCCGTCATCGGCGTGCGGGTCACCGGGGTGCCGGCGGCGGAGCGCGAGAAGCTCCGGGCCTTCTTTTCGCGCGTGAACGCCGACTACCGCGCCCGCGCCCCGAAGGCGGACTACCACGACGACGAGATCCTCTACGGCTACCTGCGCCTGAACTGCGCCAAGACCATCGGGCAGGGCTTCCGCGTGGGCGCCGGCTACGAGGACCTCGAGGTCTCCACCGGCGTCCCGCTGCTCGACCGCCTGCGCGTCGTGGCGGCGCTCTCGGCCAACATGCCCACCGAGATCGCGATGAAGCTCATGCGGGCCTGGGACAAGCGCGGCTACCGCATGGACGTGATCCTCTACCGCAAGTTCGCGGGCTCGGAATACGTCGACCCCCACGAGGACGAGAAGATCGCCTTCCGCTACCTGCCCAACCGCTTCCCCTCCGTGCTGTCGCGCGACTTCCGCCGCGAGCACGACCGGTACCGGGACTACGACAACCTGTACGCCATGTACCTGCTCTACAACATGAGCCGGTACTTCATCGGCGTGGACGGCGAGAAGCGGCGGCTCGTCATCGAGCGCCGGTTCACGCCGCGCCCGTTCGCCGAGGCCGCCCGCATCGCCGCCGAGGCCGCCCGCAACGACGCCGGCGCCTTCGCGCGCAAGGAGGAATTCCGGCCCCAGGGCAAGGGCTACGACGAGACCCCGGACAACGAACCCTCGAAGGACGCGATGCCCGACTCGGCGCCCTGCTGAGGGGTGCCGTCGCGGCGAACCCCATGAACGACATCATCGAGCGCCTGCTGAAGGGCGTGGACCTGCCCCGCATGGTCCGCGCGCGGCAGGTCTTTCCGGACGCGGCGCTGCCGGACGTGGCGGCCGCCGTGCGCGAGCAGGTGCGTGCCCCCGCCATCGCCGCCCTCATCCGCCCCGGCATGAGCATCGCCGTGGCCGTCGGCAGCCGCGGACTCGCCGAACTGCCGCTCCTCGTGCGCACGCTCGTGGAGGAGCTCAGGCGCGCGAAGGCCGACCCCTTCATCGTCCCGGCCATGGGCAGCCACGGCGGCGCCACGGCCGAGGGGCAGGTGGAGTTGCTCGCGGCCCTGGGCGTCACGGAGGCGAGCGCCGGCTGCGAGATCCGTTCGTCGATGGAGGTGGCGGAAATCGACCGCCTGCCGAACGGCCTGCCCGTCTACATGGACGCGAACGCCCTCGCCGCCGACGGCATCGTCGTCCTGAACCGCGTGAAGCCGCACACGAGCTTCAGCGGCCCCAACGAGAGCGGCCTCGCGAAGATGCTCTCCATCGGCCTCGGCAAGCAGAAGGGCGCGGAATCCTGCCACGCGCTCGGCTTCGCGACGATGGCGCAGAACGTCACGGAGATGGCGCGCATCAAGCTCGCCCGGACGAAGGTGCTCTTCGGCCTGGCCACGGTGGAGAACGCGTACGAGCGCCTGGCCGTCGTCGAGGCGGTGCCCGCCGCCCGTTTGCTGGAGCGCGACGCCGCCCTGCTCGAGGTGGCCCGCGGCCTCATGCCGCGCCTCGCTCTTCAACCCCCTCGACGTGCTCGTCATCGACCGCATGGGCAAGGAGTTCTCGGGCACGGGCATGGACCCGAACATCACCGGCCGCGCCTCGACCACCTACATCCAGACCACCCAGCGCGTGAACCGCATGGTCGTCCTGGACCTCACCGACCGCAGCAAGGGCAACGCCACCGGCATGGGCCTCGCGGACGTGTGCACGCGCCGCCTGTTCGACAAGATCGACTTCGCGCCCACCTACGCCAACCACATCACGGCGGCGGTCATCGGGCACGCCAAGATCCCGATGATCATGGAAACCGACCGGCGCGCCGTGCAGGTGGCGGTGCGCACGAGCAACGTGCCGGACTTGAATCGCCTTCGCGTCATGCACATCCCGAACACGCTGCACCTGGAGCACGTGGAGATCTCCGAGGGGCTGCTCGAGGAGGCGCAGGGCCGCGCCGATGTCGAGATCCGGGGGGAGCTTCGCGACTGGTCCTTCGACGCGGCCGGTGCCCTGGCGAACCTCGGCGACTGGGCCGCGCACTAGCCCGATGGCGGCCCGTACCCACGTCCATCTCGACGCCGTCGGCGGCGCCGCGGGCGACATGTTCGTCGCGGCCCTGCTGGATGCGCGGCCCGATCTCGCGGATCGCGTCTTCGCGGACATCGGGGCCGTGCTGCCCGAGGGGCTCGGCAAGCCCGCGCTCGCGGCCGGGATGAGCGGCGGCATCGCGGTGCGGCGCTTCGGGCTGGAAAGTGAGGGCAGCACCCCCCCGTCCCACGCCCAGGACCCGGGCCATCCCCACGGCGTCCACTACGCGAGCCTCGTGCGGCGGATCGAAGGCGCGAAGCTCCACGCCGGCACCGCCGCCGAGGCCCTCGCCATCCTCGCGAGCCTCGCGCGGACGGAAGCGCGGCTGCACGGGGTGAGCGTCGACGACGTCCACTTCCACGAGATCGGCGACTGGGATTCCCTCATGGACGTGGTCGCGGCCGGCAGCGTGGCAGCCGCGCTCGCGCCGTGCACCTGGAGCGTCTCGGCACTGCCGCGCGGCGACGGCTTCGTGCGCACGCACCACGGCGTGCTGCCCGTGCCCGCGCCGGCCAGCGCGGCGCTCCTCGAGGGCTTCCGTTTCCGCGACGACGGCGTCGGCGGCGAGCGCGTGACGCCCACGGGCGCGGGCATCCTCGCCCACCTCACGAAGGGCGCGCCGTTCCCGAAGGGTTCCTTCGTCCTGCGCGCCACCGGCAACGGCGCGGGAACCCGCGACATTCCCGGCATGCCCAACATCCTTCGCGCCATGGTCTACGAGGCTTCGCAGGGCGCGGCTATCGGCGACGAGGTGATCGTGATCGCTTTCGACGTGGACGACATGACGGGCGAGGAGATCGGCGTGGCCTCGGACCGCCTGCGCGCTCTCGAGGGCGTCGTCGATCTCACCCTGGGACAGCGCTGGGGCAAGAAAGGCCGTCCGGTCGCGGATTTCCGCCTTCTCGTGATGCCCGAATCCCACGACGCCGTGCGCGAAGCCTGCTTCCGGGAAACCTCCACGCTGGGCCTGCGCGAAACGCGCGAAACGCGCACCGTGCTTCCCCGCAAGCCGGGCACGGTGGCGGTGGAAGGCGTCGGCGTGCGCGTGAAGCGCGCCGTGCGCCCCGGGGGCGGCACGACGGTGAAGGTGGAAAGCGACGACCTTGCCGGCCACGGCAGCCTCGCGGAACGCCGCCGCCTCAAGGCGCTGGGCGAATCGGAGGGCGGCGCATGAACGGGCGGCTCGATCATCAGGCCGCCCTCGTCGCGGTGCTGGACCGGCACCCGGCCCTCGCCGTGGCCGCGAGCGGTGGCGTGGACAGCATGGTGCTCGCCTACGTCGCCCACCGCTTCTCGCGCGCGCAGGTCTCGGTGATGCACGCCGTGTCGCCCGCCGTGCCCCTCGTCGCCACGCAGCGCGTGCGCGAGCATGCGCAACGCCATGGCTGGAACCTTCGCCTGCTGGACGCGGGCGAGATGGCCGACCCGGACTACCTCGCCAATCCGGTGGACCGGTGCTTCCACTGCAAGAAGAACCTCTACGGCCGCATGGCGGCCCTCGCGGGCGGCACCCTCGCCTCGGGCACCAACCTCGACGACCTCGCCGACTTCCGTCCCGGCCTCGAGGCGGCGAAGAACCACGGCGTCGTGCATCCGTATGTCGAAGCGGGCCTCGCCAAGGCCGACATCTACGCGCTCGCGCGGGAATACGGCCTCGACGACCTCGCGGCGCTTCCGGCGCAGCCGTGCCTGTCGAGCCGCATCGAGACGGGCATCGCCGTCGATCGCGCGGCCCTGCATTTCATCGAGCGGGTCGGAGACGGCCCTGGCCGAGCGCCATCCGGAACGCCGCACCATCCGCTGCCGCATCACCGCCGCCGGCGTCTTCCTCGCGCTCGACGTCGTGCCGGAAGGCGAGGCGCGCGAATCGCTCGAATCCTGGGCGCGCGATTTCTGCGGACGCTTCGGTCGCGAGTTCGCGGGCCTGCGGCCTTACCGGCAGGGCTCGGCTTTCCTGCGCGAAGTGAAGGTCCATCCGTGACCGACTTCGTCCTCGACTGGGAGCGCGAGAAGCGCACGGGCGTCGCCGAGGCGGTGCTGTGCGAGGGCAAGAGCGTCGCGCAGGTCGACGCCATCCTGGGGGAGGCCGGGGATCGGCGGCTCCTCCTCACGCGGCTGGACGAGGCGAAGCACGCCGGCCTCGCCGCTTCCATCCGCGCCGTCCTCGACTACGACCCGCTCTCGCGCACGGCCTTCCACGGTGCGCCGAAGACACCGGCCGTCGAAGGCGCGGGCATCGTGTGCGCCGGGACGTCGGATCTTCCCGTGGCCCGCGAGGCGGCGCGCACCCTCGCGTTCGCCGGCTTCCACGCGCCCATCGTGGCGGATGTCGGCGTCGCGGGCCTGTGGCGCCTCATGAAGCGGCTGGACGAGATCCGCGCCTTCCAGGTCGTCATCGCCGTCGCGGGCATGGAAGGCGCGCTCTTCAGCGTCGTCGCGGGCCTCGTGGAAGCGCCGGTCATCGCGGTGCCGACCTCCATCGGCTACGGCGTCGCGCAGGGCGGCCACGTGGCCCTCCACAGCGCGCTCGCCACCTGCGCCACGGGCGTCGTCGCGGTGAACATCGACAACGGTTACGGCGGCGCCTGCGCCGCGATCCGCATCCTGAAGCGCGGCGCCTGAGCGGCGCCCGGACCTTGGCCGCCCCCGCCTACTCCGCCGTCTTCCGCGACCGCAATCTCGCGGTCATCCTGCTGCTGGGGTTCGCCTCCGGCCTGCCCCTCGCGCTCACCGGCGGCACGCTGCAGGCGTGGATGACGGTCGAGGGCGTGAGCCTCGCCACCATCGGCATCTTCACGCTGGTGGGCCTGCCCTACACGTGGAAATTCCTGTGGTCGCCGCTCATGGACCGCTTCGTGCCGCCTTTCCTCGGGCGCCGGCGGGGCTGGCTCGTCATCACGCAGCTCGCCATCGCGGGCCTCATCGCGGCGATGGCGATGAGCAACCCGCGCGACGATCTCGCGTGGATCGCCGTGCTCGCCGTGCTGCTCGCCTTCACCTCCGCCTCCCAGGACATCGTCTACGACGCCTACCGCACGGACATCGCCAAGCCCGAGCAGCGCGGGCTCGCGGCGGCGTTCACCGTCGTGGGCTACCGCGTGGCGATGCTCACCTCCGGCGCGGCGGCCCTCGTGCTGGTGGCGGGCTCGGGCTTCATTCCCGCGCTCGGCTGGAAGAACACCTACCTCGTCATGGCCGGGCTCATGGTCGTGGCCGCCTTCGTCACGCTTGCAGGCAAGGAGCCCGAGATCCAGGCGCCGCCGCCGCGCACCCTGGAGGAAGCGGTGCTCCTTCCCCTGCGCGAGTTCTTCGCGCGACCGGGCGCCTGGGCGCTCCTCGTGCTCGTGATCCTCTACAAGCTGGGCGACGCGTTCGCGGTGTCCCTCTCCACGGCGTTCCTCCTGCGTGGCGTGGGCTTTCCGCTCGACGTCGTGGGCTACGTGAACAAGGGGATGGGGCTCGCGGCCACCATCGTGGGCGCCCTCTTCGGCGGGGCGATCATGGTCCGCCTCGGCCTTTACCGCGCGCTGATGGTCTTCGGCGTGCTGCAGGCGCTCTCCAACCTGGGCTTCATGGCCCTCGCGTACGCCGGCAAGAGCTACCCGATGATGGTCTTCGCCGTGGGCTTCGAGAACCTCACGGGCGGCATGGGCACGGCGGCCTTCGTCGCGCTCATGATGGCGCTGTGCGACCGGCGCTTCACGGCCACGCAGTACGCGCTCATCTCGGCGCTCTCGGCTTTCGGCCGCGTGTACGTGGGCCCGGCGGCGGGCTATGCCACGGACCCGAAGCAGCTCGGGCTCGCGTGGACGACTTTCTTCTTCCTCACCTTCCTCGTGGCGCTTCCGGGACTCGCGTTCCTCGCGTGGAAACGCGCCACCGTCGAGGCCCTCGACAGGCCTGCGCCATAATCGCGGATTCGAAACCGCGCATCGAGGCTTCCATGACCATGCCCCCCTTCCACCTCGCCTTTCCCGTGCGCGACCTCGAGGAAGCCCGTGCCTTCTACGGCAAGCTCCTGGGTTGCCCCGAGGGGCGTTCGAGCCCCGACTGGATCGACTTCGATTTCCACGGCCACCAGATCGTCGCGCACCTGTCGCCCGCGGAAGCGGGTCACCGCAACACGAGCGCCGTCGACGGCGACAATGTGCCGGTGCGCCACTTCGGGCTCGTGCTGCCGATGAACGAGTGGCACGCGATGGCCGATCGCCTGAAGGCGGCCGGCATCGCCTTCGTCATCGAGCCGCACATCCGCTTCAAGGGGCAGGTCGGCGAGCAGGCGACGATGTTCTTCCTGGACCCGTGCGGCAACGCCCTCGAGTTCAAGGCGTTCGCCGATCCGTCGCGCCTTTTCGCGAAGCAGTAGCGGCGGCGAGGACGAGCAGGCCCGCGGCGATCCAGAGCGTCGCCGGCATCCACGCGAGCACCGGCTTCCACGTGCCGTCCTGCGGCACCTGCGCGATCACGAGCGCGATGCGCGGAAGGCGGTGCGAGCAGGCCACGCGCCGCTCACGAAACCCTCTCGTCCGGTGCGGCCCATGGCGAGGGCCGCGGCGGCGGCGCTCGAGATGGCGATGCCCCAGCCGGCGCCCGCGACGAACTGCGCGGTCACCAGCAGCGGCAGGCTGCCGGCGCTCGTGGCGAGCACCGCGCCGATGCCGCCCAGCGCCGACCCCAACGCGAAAGCCGCGACGCCGCCCACGCGCCGGGTCGCGAAGACGCCCGGGGCGAGCATCACGTTGAAGCCGATCCAGAAGACGGGCATCAGCGACTCGAGGTCCGCCGGCTTCGCGAAGCGCAGGAAGGCCGGCGCCGCATTGAGCGCGAAGTGCACCTGGAAGGCGAGCCCCGCGAGCAGCACGGCCGCAAGAAACGCGGTGACCGGTCCGGCGGCGAGGCGAGCCGCGGGCGTTCGCGTTGCCACGGTTGGCGCGGGATTCGCGCGGATGGCGCGGGCGAGCACCATCGTCGCGAGCGCGAGCGAAACCGCCGCCAGCGCGAAAGGCCAGCGCGGGTCGCCGCCCTTGAGGGCGCTCGTGAGATAGGGGCCGATCGCACTCGCGACCCCCAGCCCGAAGAGGAACCACGCCGCGGCCGCCGGCTGCGAGGGGCCGGGCACGTGGCGCCCGAGGAGCACGAAGGGCGGCGCCCGCAGTGCGGACGAAGTCGCGGACCACACGACCGTGAGCGCGAGGAAGAGGGCGGGCGAACCCTGCGGTGCCACGAGCGGCATCGCGAGGAAGGCGCCGCACGACACCAGCGTCGCCAGGGCGATGGCGTTGCCGAGCCTCGCCGTGGCGCCCGCCACGCGATCGGCCGCCGTCCCGAGCGCCCAGTCCATCGCCGCGAAGATCGCCTGGTCCATGAGCAGGATCCACGGCACCCAGCGCTTGTCGATGCCCGCCTGCGCCGCGAGTTGCGGCAGGTGGATCACGTAGACCGTCCAGCCCACGGCCAGCAGGAACTGCGAAGCCGCGCTCGCCGCGACGAGCCCGCGGTGCGCGCTCACCGGAACCGCGAGTCGAGCCACGGCAGGGCCCACTTCAGGCCACGGGTCGTGTCGCCGCGCGGCCGGTACTCCAGGCCCACCCATCCCGAGTAGCCCAGGTGGTCGAGCATCTCGAAGAGCGGCTCGGGATCGATCTCGCCCTCGTCGGGTTCGTGCCGGCCCGGCACGCCGGCGACCTGCACGTGGCCGATGCGCTCGCGATTGCGCCGGAAATGGCCCGCCGGATCGCCGTCGACGATCTGGCAGTGGTAGAAGTCCAGCTGCACCTTGAGGTGGCGCGAGCCCACTTCCTGCACGATGGCGTTCGCCTCCGCCTGGTGCTGCAGGAAGTAGCCGGGCGTGTCGCCGGGGTTGATGGGCTCGATCGTGAGCGTGAAGCCGACCTGCGCCGCCTCGCCCGCGGCCCACGCGAGGTTCTTCACGTAGGTGGCGCGGTGCTCGGCGCGGTCCTCGCCTTCGGCGATCGATCCGGCCATCACGTGGATCACGCGGTTGTGGATCACGCGCGAGAACTCGAAGGCCTCGAGGATCGCGCCCCGGAAGTCGTTCTCCCGCCCCGGCAGCGACGCGAGGCCCCGCTCGCCCGCCGCCCAGTCGCCCGCCGGGGCGTTGATGAGCGCGCACTTGAGCCCGTAGGCCTTGAGCCGCGCGCGCACCTCGTGGACGCCATGCTCGTAGGGCGAGCGCATCTCCACGCCCAGGAAGCCGTCCTGCGCCGCCATGCGGAAGCGATCCAGGAAGGGGACGTCCGGGTACAGCCAGTTCAGGTTCGCGGCGAGGCGGGGCATGCGCGAATTCTGCCGCAAGCGGCGCGCGCCACGCGAACTATTCGCCGGCGATGTAGGCCCGCACGATCGAATCGAAATCCGGCTCGGGCCGCATGCCCATCGCCTCGGCACGCACCGTTTCGAGGCGGGCCGGCCAGCGCGTGACGATCGAGGCCACGGCTTCGTCCCTTTCCCAGCGCACGCGCGCGGCCACCTCGCGGCCCGCCACGCGCTCGAGCGTCGCGACCATCTCGCCGGCGGTCACCGTGAGGCCCGGCGTGTTGAGCGAGCGGCTGGTGCCGAATGCGTTCGCGGGGGCATCGTGCGCCTGCAACAGGTGGGCGGTCGCGGCGCGCGGCGAGGAAATCCAGACCGGCGTCTCCGGCGGCACGGGGCAGGCCGCGGTTTCGCCGGCGAGCGGCTCGCGGATGATGCCGCTCGCGAACGACGAGGCGGCCTTGTTGGGCCGGCCCGGGCGAACGCTGATGGTCGGAAGCCTCACGGCCCGGCCGTCGATGAAGCCCTTGCGCGAATAGTCGTTCACCAGCAGTTCGCCGATGGCCTTCTGCGTGCCGTAGGAGTTCTGCGGGTTCAGGATCCAGGTCTCGGGGACGGGTGTGGGCAGGGGGCCGCCGAAGACCGCGACGCTGCTCGTGAAGACGAAGCGCGGGGGCGCCGCGAGGCCGCGGCACGCTTCCAGCAGGAGGCGCGTCGCGTCGCGTCGACGTTCACGCGAAGGCCGAGGTCGAAGTCGGCTTCCGCCTGGCCGCTTACCACGGCGGCGAAGTGGAAGATGCTCGTCGTCCCCGGGGTGACGAGGGACCGGACGAAGGCGGGGTCGGCGATGTCCCCGACGAGCGAGGTCACTCGCGGATCCTCGATCGGGGCCTTGGCCGTGTCGGCCAGGACGATCCGGCTGATGCGCTCGGGCGTCGCTCGGGTCCGGCAAGACCGCCGTCCGCGAGCAGGCGCCTGGCCAGGCGCTGGCCCAGGAATCCCGCGCCCCCCGTGATGAGGACGATCACGTCGCGCGCCGCCTGAACCGGAACACCGCGAGGCTTCCGAAGAGGTTCGGCAGCGTCGTCACCGCGCGGCCCTCGTGGATCACGCTCTCGTCGAGGATCTCGGCGCCCACCTTGACGCACAGGTCCTCGAAATCCTTCACCGTGCACAGGTGGATGTTGGGCGTGTCGTACCAGGCGTACGGCAGCTCTTCCGAAACCGGCATGCGCCCGCGCAGGATGGCCAGGCGGTGCTTCCAGAAACCGAAGTTCGGGAACGTGACGATGCCCTCGCGCCCCACGCGCAGCATCTCGCCCAGGATGCGGTCCGAGCGGTGCATGGCCTGCAGCGTCTGCGAGAGGATCACGAAGTCGAAGGCGTCGTCCTCGAAGGCCGAGAGCCCCGTCTCGAGGTCCATCTGGATCACGTTCACGCCGTGGCCCACGGAAGCGAGCACGCGGTCGTCGTCGCGCTCCACGCCGTAGCCCTCGACGCCGTTGGTGGCGACCAGGCCCGCGAGCAGCGTGCCGTCGCCGCAGCCCAGGTCGAGCACGCGCGAGCCCTCGGGTATCCACGAGGAGATGAGCTGGAAATCGAAGCGGGGCGTCGCCATCAGCGGGGCGCCTCCTCGCGACCGGAAGCCCTTCATTTCCTCGAGTTCCGTGCCGCCCACGATGAGCGGCCCCGTGCGCGCCCCGGCACCGATCTCGCCGGCCACGTTGTCCAGGTAGGCGGCGACGAGCCGGTGGTAGTGCACGTCGTCCAGCAGGAACGCGTCGTGCCCGTGGGGCGCGTCGATCTCCGCGTACGTCACCCGCCGCTTCGCCTTCACGAGCGCCTGCACGATCTCGCGCGAACGCTCCGGCGGGAAGCGCCAGTCGCTCTTGAACGAGGCGAGGAAGAAGCCGGCCCTGGCCGCCGAAAACGCCTTCGCGAGATCCCCGCCCGCCGCCTTGGCCGGGTCGAAGTAGTCGAGGGCCTTGGTCATGAGGAGGTACGTGTTGGCGTCGAACACCTGCGCGAACTTGTCGCCCTGGTAGCGCAGGTACGACTCGATCTCGAACTCCACCTCGTAGTTGAAGCCGTACTCGCCGCCTTTCACGTCGCGGCCGAACTTTTCGCCGAGCAGGTCTTCCGACAGGTACGTGATGTGCCCGAGCATGCGGGCGAGCTTGAGGCCCGTCGCGGGGATGGCGCCCTGCGCGTAGAAGTTGCCCCCGTGGAATTCGGGGTCCGACACGATGGCCTGCCGCGCCACGTCGTTGAAGGCGATGTTCTGGGTGCTCAGCTTGGGCGCCGCGGCGATCACCAGGGCGTGGCGGATGCGCTCCGGATACGAGATCGTCCACTGCATCGCCTGCATGCCGCCCAGCGACCCGCCCAGGGCCCCGGCGAGGCGCTCGATGCCGAGCCTGTCCATGAGGCGCGCCTGGGAAGCGACCCAGTCCTCGACCGTCACCACCGGGAAGGTGGCGCCGTACGGCTGGCCCGTGGCGCGGTCCACCGACGAGGGCCCCGTGGAGCCGTGGCAGCCCCCGAGGTTGTTCACGCCGATCACGAAGAAGCGGTTGGTGTCCACGGCCTTGCCGGGCCCGACCATGTTGTCCCACCAGCCGAGCTTCCGCGGGCCTTCCGCGTGCCAGCCGGCGACGTGATGGTTCCCCGAAAGCGCGTGGCACACGAGGATGGCGTTCGAGCGGTCCGCGTTGAGCTGCCCGTACGTTTCGTAGACGAGTTCGTACGCGGCGAGCGTGCGCCCGGCCTTGAGGATGAGCGGCTCGAGGAAACCCGCGCGCTGCGGCGCGACCTCTCCCACGGAGCCTGGCGGAATGGCGGTCATGGTCCGAAGAATGCAAAAAGCCCGACCGGCTTTCGCGAAGGTCGGGCTCTCGGGGTTCGGGACGCCTGATCTCGCTTTAGCCGCATTTATTAAGCGCCCGCAAGCTGAGTTCAAATTCGGCGCGTGGGGAGATTATACGGCCGCCTCCCGGCGGGGACAATTGCCCGGGTGCCGGCTCTGGTATCGTCGGAAGACCCCCTCCCGGGCCCGGAGAACGCCATGAAGAACGACCGCATCCTCACCATCCACTTCGTCGACGGCAGCAAGCTGTCCTTCGACTTCCCCGAGCAGGCCGCCAACGCCGCCGCCAAGCAGATGAAGGTGGCCGATTTCATGGCGGCCAAGCACCTCGTCGTCGATTCCGACGGCGGGCTCCTCATCTTCCCGGTGGTGAACATCAAGTACATGTCCCTGCGGGGACCGGCGGGCGCCTTCTGGAAGGAAGCGACGCTGCCCAAGGGCACGATCAAGGGCGCGCGCATCCGCGACTGAGCGCTCCGTCTCAGTTTTGGTGCGGGGCGGAACGTCCCAGGAGTGCAGGCGGGGCGGCGATCGACCCGCGGGCGGGAAGCGTCGACAGGATCGCGACGCCGACGGCGAGAAAAGCGAGCAGGGAGAGAATCGCCGCCGAATCGCTGCCCGTCGCCGTCGCCACCGCGCTGAAGGCGAGCGGCCCCAGGGCCGCCGATAGCCGGCCGGCGGCGGCATTGAAGCCGAACAGCTCCGCCGCCTTGCCGGGCGTGGCGAGCTGGGAGAGCCAGGACCGGCTCACGGCCTGGATCGATCCGTAGACGAGGCCCAGCAGGGCGACCACCGCGACGGGCGTCGTCCGCGCGGTGCCGAGCGCGAGGAGCACCACCGCGGCCGCGAGGATAGCCACCATGGCAAACGTCGTCCGCCTGGGCCCCCACCGATCCGCGCCGAGGCCGAACGCGAGCGTGGCCGGTGCCGCGATCGCGTGATAGAGCAGGGCGAGCCAGAGCAGGCCCTCGACGGTGAGCCCGAAGCGCTCGCGCAGGATGATGGCGACGAAGACGACGAGGGTCACGAGCGCGTCGTTGATGAAGTAGTACCCCGCCAGGAATCGGAAGGGCTCGCGATGGTGACGCCAATGCCGGAGGGTGTTCCAGACGGTCGTGCCGGCGCCGCGTGCCGGCGCCACGGGCGGTTCGCCTTTCCGGCTTTCGCGGGCCAGGCCGCGTAGCCCCAGGAGGGCGGGTACGGCCAACGCGGCGTAGAGGAGGCCGGCCAGCAGGAACACCTCGTCGAGCCGGGCGACCTGCGCCTCGGCCGGTGCCACGCGCACGATGGCGATCGCAGCGAGGATCGCGACGATGCCTCCGCACAGCCCGCTCGCCCACCCGAACGCCGACACGCGCCCGATCTTCGAGGCGTCCGCCACGCGGCGGACCAGCGAGTCGTAGAGGGATGCCGCCAACGTGTAGCCGACCTGCGCCGCCACGAACAGCGCCGTGGTGAGGGCCATGGCCGCCGGGCCGGCGAGGGCCAGGGCGACCGTGGCAAGCGAACACAGCGCGGTCGCGGCCGCGAGCGGGCCGAGCCAGCGCCCCCGGGTGTCGACAAACGCGCCGACGAAAGGCGCCAGGACCCCCGCGATGCCGAACGAAAGCGCTGCGACTATCCCCCAGAGTGCCGTGGCATCGGCCCGCCCGGACGCGAGCCCCTGGACGAAGTAGACGCCGAAGAGCGACGGGAGCAGCGCGGCCCAGGTCGAACTCGAGACGTCGTAGAACGCCCAGGCGATCACCGGCCGGGTCCGCCTCCGGGAGGCCGGCATCATCGCCTGGCGGGACCGTCTCGATGTGATTTGGGCACGGCCCCGCGTCGGTCGGGGCGCGATCGCGCGATCGGCTTCCGCCTGGCCGGACCGGCGACGAAAGCCACCAGCCCGATGGCGTCGAGCACCCGGATCGACTTGAACCCCAGTTCGATCAGCCCCTGGCGCTGCAGCGAGCCCAGCATCGTGTTGAGCGTCTGGCGGGAGACGCCGACCATCTTCGCGAGGTTGGCCTGCGAGATGGCGAGCACGGGCGGCCCGGCGTCCGGCTGTTCGCGGGCGCGCAGGGCGCCCAGCAGGGCGATCCGCTGGCGCAGCCGGGCTTCCGGAACCATGTCGTGGCCCTGGACGATGGCGCGCAGCAGGAGCGCGTAGCGATCGAAGACGAGCCGCGCGAACTTCGGGTAGCGGTGCGGATCCTCGGCGACCAGCGCGTCGAACTTCGCCTTCGAGAGGAAGAGCAGTCGTGCCGGCGTGTGGGCGACCGCCGTCACGACGGTGAGGCGTCCGGTGAGCAGGGCGTACTCGCCGAACCAGAAGCCGGGCTCCCCGACATGGACGAGGCCTTCCTCGCCGCCCCCGATGTCACGGACCAGGTGGACCTGGCCCTCGAGCACCGCATAGAGGCCGCGGGCGGCGCTCTCCTCGAGGCTGACGACCTGGCCCCGGTCGTACTTGCGGATGACCGAAAGCGCAATGACCCGCTGGCGAAGGGGGGCTGACAGGCTTCCGAACCACTCGCCCGCAGCCAGGAATCGCTCGATGTCCTGCTGCGTCTGTTCGCCCAATTCCCGCCCCAACCTGTCGTCGATCCGACAAGTATGAACGATCGGCGCGAAGGGGCGATTTCGGGGCGTTTCCCGAGTTGTCGCCCTCCGGACAGGTGGCGGATCGGATGCCTCCTAGAATCGCTTCCCGCACCCGATCAGGAGATCGCTTCCGTGTCCCATCCTGCCCCTGCTTTCCGTGCCCTCCGGTCGCTGCGAATCGCGCTCTCGGGAGCGACGTCGGCCCTGGCTTTCGCCATCGGCGCACAATCCGCCTTCGCGCAGGCGCCTGCCCCCGTGCGCGAGCCCGAGGCCCTCGAGGCCCTGGCCGCCATGGGCAAGTACCTGCGCTCTCTCAAGCAGTTCGCCGTGCACGCCGACACGACGAGCGACCAGGTGCTCGAGAACGGCCAGAAGGTGCAGTTCGCCGGCACCGTCGACTACAAGGTGCGCCAGCCCGACCGCCTGCGCGCGGACGTGCGCACGGACCGCGTGCACCGCCAGTTCTTCTACGACGGGGCGACGCTCACGCAGTACGCGCCGAAGCTGAAGCTCTACGGCGCCGCGAAGGTGCCGGCCACGATCGACGCGGCGCTGCAGCTCGCGGCGGACAAGCTGGACATCACGCTGCCGCTGGCCGACATGTTCTACTGGGGCACGCCGAAGTCCGGCGCGGACGCGATCCTCGCCGCGACATTCGTCGGCAAGGCGATGGTGGGTGGCGTCGACTGCGACCACTACGCCTTCCGCCAGGCCGACGTCGACTGGCAGGTCTGGATCGCCCACGGCGAGAAGCCGCTGCCGATGAAGCTCGTGGTGACGACGCGGGAGGAGCCCAGCCAGCCCCAGTTCGTCTCCGTGCTCAAGTGGGACACGAAGTCGGTATTCGGCGAGATGCCCTTCCGGTTCTCCGCGCCCAAGGACGCCCGCCGCATCCCGATCGCCTCGGCCGATGCCCCGGTGGCGTCGAAATGACCGCGCCCGTGCCCCCGAACCAGGAGAACGCCATGAAGCCCCCCCGGATCCGCCTCGCCGCCTGCCTCGCCGTCGCCGCGGTCCTCGCGACGGCCCCCGCCCTCGCGGGCCCCGCCAACCGCGACCGCGACGTGAAGGTGAAGAACAACACGCGCACGAACGTGAACGTGGACAGCCGCAAGAACACCAACGTCAACGTGAACAGCAACCGCAACACGAACGTGAACGTCAACACGAACAGGAACGTGCACGTGGACGTCGACGTGGACCGCAACTACCACCCCATCGCCACGGCCGCCGCCGTCACCGCGACCGCCATCGTGGTCGGCTCCATGGTGCGCACGCTGCCGCCGAACTGCACCCAGATGATGGTGGGCAACGTGATGTACCAGCAGTGCGGCGGCTACTGGTACCAGCCGCAGTACAGCGGTTCGAGCGTGACCTATGTCGTCGTCAACCCGCCGCGCTGAGCGCGCCGCCGGCCGCGCGCTGGCGGCCTGCGCGTTGACCGTCGCCTGCCTTCCCGCGATCGCGGAAGAGGGCGGCTCGGGCCACTATTTCCCGGGTTCCATCGCCTCTTTCATGGACGGCGTCTCGCCCACGCCCGCGCTGATCACGCGCATCAACATCCTCAACTACCGCGGCAGCGCGGACAAGGACGTGGCGCTCCCCATCGGCGGGCTCACGGCGCTCGGCGCGAACGCGCAATCGTGGGGCTACGGGTTCAAGGTGTTCTGGCGACCGAACGTCGAGATCGGCGAGGGCTGGAGCTACGCGATGAGCACGACCATCCCGGTCGTGACCATGGAAGTGTCGGCGGAAACGGCGGTCACGCTGGCCTCGGGCGGCACCGCGGGCGGGCCGCGGCGCACCGACAAGACCACGGGCCTGGGCGACGTGATCCTGATGCCGCTCATGTTCAACTACACCGTCGACCCGGACTTCAGCGTGAACGCGCGGCTCACCGCCTACGCGCCCACGGGCAGTTACAAGGTCGGGCGCCTCGCGAACACGGGCAAGAACTTCTGGACCGTGGAGCCCACGGTGGGCTTCATGTACTTCGGGCAGAAGAACGGTCGCGAAGCCTCCGTCTTCGTCGGCATGGACTTCAACCAGGAGAACCCGGACACGAAGTACAAGTCCGGCCGCCAGTTCCACGTCGACGGCACGTTCGCGCAGCACTTGCCGCTCGCCGGCGGCGTAGCGGGCGTGGGACTGGGCGCCTTCTACTACAAGCAGGTCACCGACGACAGCGGCGAGGGTGCTACGCTCGGCGCCTTCCGTGCGAAGACCCTGGGCCTGGGGCCCGTGCTCTCGTACATCCGCAAGCTCGACGGCGCGGACCTGCTGGTGGAATTCAAGTGGCTGCACGAGAACGACACCCAGAAGCGCCTGAAGGGCGACACCTATTTTCTCAAGGCCATGCTCAAGTTCTGAACGCCAGGCCGGCACCGGTTGCCGCGAATCGCCAAGGAGAAGCCATGTTCATCCGACTGTCCATCGCCGCCTGTTCAACCGTCCTCGGCATGTCGCTCGCCGGGGGCGCTCGCGCCCAGGAGATCCTGCCCTTCCCGCCGGCGCCCTCCGGTTCGACGGCGGGCCTCACGATCCAGGATTCCACCTACCGCAAGCGCGTCGAGCCCCGGCGTCTCGCCAAGGACGCGCCGAACATCCTCGTCATCCTGATGGACGACGTCGGGCCGGCCACCCCATCGACCTACGGCGGCGAGATCCGCACGCCTTCCCTCGATCGCATCGCCCGGGCGGGCATCTCCTACAACCGCTTCCACTCCACGGCCATGTGCTCGCCCACGCGGGCGGCGCTGCTCACCGGGCGCAACCACACCTTCGTGGGCAACGGGCAGATCGCGGCCATCGCCAACGATTTCGACGGCTTCAGCGGCACCATCCCGAAGACGTCGGCCACCGTCGCGGAAGTGCTCAAGGGCTACGGCTACAACACGGGCGCCTGGGGCAAGTGGCACAACACGCCCGAGGAGCAGATCACGAGCAAGGGGCCGTTCGACTACTGGCCGACGGGCTACGGGTTCGAGTATTTCTACGGCTTCCTGGCGGGCGAGGCATCGCAGTACGAGCCGACCCTCACGCGCAACACGACGCCGGTCGCCCTCAAGCACCGGAAGGGCTACCACCTCACCGAGGACATCGCGACGGACGCCATCAAGTGGCTGCGCGAGCAGAAGGCCTACGCGCCGGACAAGCCGTTCTTCATGTACTGGGCGCCGGGCGCCTCGCACGGGCCGCACCAGGTCATGAAGGAATGGGCGGACAAGTACAAGGGCAAGTTCGACGACGGCTGGGACAAGTACCGCGAGCGCGCCTTCGCGAACGCGAAGGCCAAGGGCTGGATCCCGAAGGACGCGCAGCTCACGCCGCGCCCCGCGTCCATGGCCTCGTGGGACTCGATCCCGGAAGCGGAGAAGCCGTTCCAGCGCCGGCTCATGGAGGTGTTCGCCGGCTTCACCGAGCACGCCGACTTCCACGCCGGCCGCATCATCGACGAACTCGACCGGCAGGGGCGGCTCGACAACACGCTCGTCTTCTACATCTGGGGCGACAACGGCTCGTCTTCCGAAGGCCTCAACGGCACCATCAGCGAACAGCTCGCCCAGAACGGCATCCCGACGAAGGTCGGCCAGCACATCCGGGCCCTGGAGGAACTCGGGGGGCTGGACGCGCTGGGCGGACCCAAGACCGACAACATGTATCACGCCGCCTGGGCCTGGGCGGGCAGCACGCCTTACCAGGGCACCAAGCTCATGGGCTCCTACTTCGGCGGCATCCGCCAGCCCCTGGCTGTCGCGTGGCCGAAACGCATCATGGCCGACGCGACGGCCCGGCCGCAGTTCCACCACGTGATCGACGTCGTGCCGACGATCTACGAGCTCACGAAGATCACGCCGCCGCGCATCGTGAACGGCTTCGAGCAGGACCCGATCGCCGGCACCAGCATGGCCTACACGTTCGACGACGCGAAGGCGCCCGGGCGGCGCAAGACGCAGTTCTTCGACATCATGGCGAGCCGCGGGATCTACCACGACGGCTGGTTCGCCAGCGCCCCGGGGCCGCGCGAGCCCTGGGTCGGCGGCATCCCGGCCGGCGTCAAGGACTGGTCGCCCCTCACGGACAAGTGGGAGCTCTACCACATCGACTCCGACTGGAGCCAGGCGAACGACCTCGCGGCGAAGGAGCCGCGCAAGCTCGAGGAGCTGAAGGCGCTCTTCGTCGTGGAATCCACGAAGAACAAGAACCTGCCCATCGGCGGGGGGCTGTGGTCGACGGCGCTCTTCCACCCGGAGGACGCACCCGCCTCGGCGCTCACCGAGTGGTCGTTCGACCAACCGATCACGGGCATGCCGGAATCGGCCGCGCCCAAGCTGGGCAAGAACAGCAGTCTCGTGACGATGGAGCTGGACGTGCCGGCCAAGGCCAACGGCGTGCTCTATGCGCTCGCGGGCTTCTCCGGCGGCGTTGCGTGCTTCGTGAAGGACGGCTACCTGAACTACGAGTTCAACCTGTTCGAGATCCAGCGCACGAAGGTCCGTTCCCGCGCGCCCTTGCCGCGGGGCAAGGTGAAGGTCGAGGTCGAATCGAAGCTGGCCGGCGCGATCGGCGGGCCGATGGACATCACGCTTCGCGTCAATGGCGAGGTGGTGGGCCAGGGACGGGTGCCGGCGGCCATGTCGCTGCACTTCACCTCGAACGCGACCTTCGACATCGGCGTGGACCTGGATTCGCCCGTCACGCTCGACTACTACGACCAGGCGCCTTTCGCGTTCAACGGCGCCATCGGCAAGACGACGATCGCCTACCTGAAGAAATGAGCCCGACCGGGGCGAGTGGAGAATGGCATGAACGACAAGCGACGATTTGCCCCGAAGTCCCTCCGCCTCGCGGGCGCCTGCCTGGTCTTCGGGGCGACCTGCGTCACGGGATGGACCGCCCCGGCGGACGGTACGTCGCTTCCCTTCCCGGCCGTGCCCTCGGCCAGCAAGGCCGCCCCGCGCCTGCAGGACTCCGTGCACAAGCGCCGCGAGCAGCCCAGGCACCTGAAGGCCGGCGCGCCCAATGTGCTCATCGTCCTCCTGGACGACGTGGGCTTCGGACAGGCGTCCACCTTCGGCGGGGAAATCAACACCCCCACCCTCACGAAGCTGGCCGACCAGGGCATCCGCTTCAACACGTTCCACACCACCGCGATCTGCTCGCCGACGCGCGCGGCCCTGCTCACCGGGCGCAACCACCAGCGCGTGGGCAACGGCACCATCGCCGAGCGGGCCGTGGACTGGGACGGCTACACGGGCGTGATCCCGAAATCCTCGGCCACGATCGCCGAAGTGCTGCGCCACTACGGCTACAAGACCGCGGCGTTCGGGAAGTGGCACAACACGCCCGCCGACCAGACGACGGCCATGGGGCCGTTCGACCGCTGGCCGACCGGGCACGGCTTCGACTACTTCTACGGGTTCCTCGCGGGCGAGACGTCCCAATGGGAGCCGCGCCTGGTCGAGAACACGAACGTCATCGAGCCGCCGCACGACGAGACGTACCACCTGAGCGAGGACCTCGCGCAGCGTGGCATCGACTGGCTGCGCAAGCACCGCGCCTACGCGCCGGACAAGCCCTTCCTCATGTACTGGGCGCCGGGCGCGGCGCATGGCCCGCACCAGGTCGGCAAGGAGTGGTCCGGCAAGTACAAGGGCAAGTTCGACGCGGGCTGGGATGCCTACCGCGAGCGCGTGTTCGCCCGCCAGAAGCAGCTGGGCTGGATTCCCGCGGACACGAAGCTCACGGCGCGGGCCGATTCGATGCCGGCCTGGGACAGCATCCCGGCCGCCCAGCGGCCCTTCCAGCTTCGTCTCATGGAGATCTACGCGGGCTTCGTCGAGCATGTCGATGCGCAGGCGGGCCGGGTGATCGACGAGCTCGAGCGCCTGGGCGTGCGGGACAACACCATCGTGATCTACATCTTCGGCGACAACGGCGCGAGCGCCGAGGGCCAGAACGGCACCATCAGCGAGCTGCTGGCGCAGAACGGCATCCCGAACACGGTCGAGCAGCAGTTGGCCGCCCTGGAGAAGATCGGCGGCCTGGATGCCCTGGGCTCCCCGAAGACGGACAGCATGTACCACGCGGGCTGGGCCTGGGCCGGCAACACGCCGTTCCACCACACCAAGCTCGTGGCCTCGCACTTCGGCGGCACGCGCAACCCGATGGTCATCTCGTGGCCCAAGGGCATCAAGCCCGATCCCGCGCCGCGCGCGCAGTTCCACCACGTGAACGACATCGCGCCGACGCTCTACGAGGTCATCGGCGTCAAGCCGCCCGCCGTGGTGGACGGTTTCAAGCAGGATCCGGTCGACGGGGTGAGCCTGGCCTACACCTTCGCCGACGCGAAGGCGCCCACGCGCAAGAAGGTCCAGTACTTCGACAACAACGGCAGCCGCGCGATCTACAAGGACGGCTGGGTGGCCGCCACGTTCGGCCCCCTCGTCCCGTGGCTCCCGGGCGCGCCGGGACTGGCCGAATGGGATTCCGCGAAGGACAAGTGGGAGCTCTACGACATCCGCGCGGATTTCTCGCAGGCCGTGGACCTGGCCGCGAAGGACCCGAAGCGACTGGCGGCGTTGCAGAAGACGTTCGATGACCAGGCGCGCGCCAACGGGGTCTATCCGCTGGGCGCCGGCATCTGGCTGCGCCTTCATCCGGAAGACCGCATCAAGACGCCCTACACGAGCTGGCAGTTCGACACCAAGACCGTCCGCATGCCCGAGTTCACCGCGCCGGGCCTCGGGCGCGAGTCGAGCGTGGTGACGATCGATGCCGAGCTGGGCGACAAGGCCTCGGGCGTGCTCTATGCGTTGGGCGGATCGGGCGGCGGCCTCGCCCTGTACATGGACAAGGGCCACCTGGTCTACGAATACAACATGATGATCATCGAGCGGTTCGTCGCGCGCTCGGCGGGCCCCCTTGCCGCGGGCAAGCGCCGCATCGAGGTCTCGACGGTGCTCGATGGCCCGAAGCCGCTCTCGCCCGCGCAGGTCGTGCTGAAAGTCGACGGCGTCGAGGTGGCCCGCACGACGGTCAAGCGCACGGTGCCGGCCGCCTTCTCGGCGAGCGAGACCTTCGATGTCGGCGTGGACCTCGGCTCGACGGTGTCGCTCGACTATTACGCGAGGAGGCCGTTCCGCTTCGACGGCCGCATCGCCGGCGTCAAGGTGGAACTCAAGTAGCGTGGACGGGGTGGCCCGATGCCGCTTCCGGATCCGGAAGGACCCGACCTCATGACTTCGCCCCGCCCGGATGCCATGTCCGATGCACCGGATTGCGGGTTTTCGCCGGTCGAGAACGAGCCGCCGCTGCGCTGGTTCCGGCGATTGCGGCTGGTGCCGAGGGATGGACTTGGCGCCGGGCGCCGCGCGGTGTTCTTCGCGTCCCTGGCGTGGCTTCCGATCGTCCTCTGGTCCGCCACGGCCGGGCGCCTGTTCGACGCCGGCACGGGCGAACCGCTGCTGCAGCATTACGGCGTGCACGTGCGCTGCCTGCTCGCGATCCCCTTGCTCGTCCTCGGGGAAGCGTCGATGCATGCCACGGTACAACGCCTGACGGCGCAGTTCGTCTCGAGCGGCATCGTGGGACCCGGGCTGCGGGAAGCGTTCGGGTCGGCGATCGACCGCGTCCGACGACTGCGCGATGCCTCGTTGCCCTGGGTGCTCCTGATCGGCGTCGCGATCGCGTGGTCGATCGCGGATCATCCGGCGGTGCACGAGGACGCCTTGTCGTGGGCGCTCGACGCCGACGGCCGGCTGGGCTTCGGCGGCGCGTGGTTCGCGTTCGTGGTGCGGCCGCTCTTCCTGGCGCTGCTGCTGGGCTGGCTATGGCGGATCCTGCTCGTCGCCTGCCTGCTTTGGCGGATCGGCCGGCTCGATCTCTCGCTGGTGCCGACACACCCCGACCGCACGGGCGGAATGGCGTTCGTCGAGAAGCTGCCGGGCGCCTTCTCCCTGGTCTCGTTCGCGCTTTCCGCGGTCATCGCCTCGGGCTGGGCGCACGAAGTCGTGCATCACGGGGCGGCGCTGCGTTCCTTCATGCATCCGGCAGCGGCGTTCGCGATCCTGTGGACGATGTTCGCGATGCTGCCCCTCATGGCCCTCGCGCCGGCGCTCTTCGCGGCGCGCGCCCGCGCCATTCCCGGATACTCCGCCCTGATCGCCCGGCAGGGGCGCCTCGTCCACCGCCGATGGATCCTTCGCGAACCGGTCGATGACGAGCGGATCCTCGATGCGCCGGAAATCGGACCGGTTGCCGACGCTGCATCGCTGTACGAGGCGGTCAGGCGAATGCGCGTCGTTCCCGTCGGCAAGGCGGCGATCCTGAAAGTGCTCGTCCCCATCGCGGTTCCGCTGCTCGTGGTCGCCGCCGTCCAGGTGCCGCTCAAGGACCTGATGATGAAGCTCGTCAAGACGCTGATCTGACCCCTGCCGGCCCCGTTTCGCGGCGCCGCGGGATCCCGGAGCGTCCACGAAACGCCCGCCCTCTGCAGGCGGCTACAATGTCCATTCCCCACGTTGTCAGAACACCCATGTCCCTATCCGCCCGCTCCACCCGCGCGCTCGCCTTGGCCGTTGCCGCCCGCCTAGGTCGTGCTGAAAGTGCGACGGCACCGAGGTGGCCCGCACGACAGTCAAGCGCACGGTGCCGGCCGCCTTCTCGGCGAGCGAAACCTTCGATGTCGGCGTGGACCTCGGCTCGACGGTGTCGCTCGACGACTACGCGAGGAGGCCGTTCCGCTTCGATGGCGCGATTTCCTCGGTGAAGGTTGATCTCCGGTAGGCTTTCGGCCCCGCGGGTGGGCCCCGGCGTCCGAAGCGTACCGGTCACTCGTGGGGAGCGGATACGCCAGGGGCATCCCGAAGGGCCGAATCCCGGCGCGGGATCGCCGGTGCAGTAACATCCCGCCGATATGACCCGCGAACCGGCAGCGGCTCTTCGCCGCTTTGCAGCCTTGGGCGCGATGGCGCTCGCGGCGGCGTCGGCCAGCGCGCTCGCCGCCGGCCCCTATCCCGTGAACCAGTGCGTGGGCACGCGGTCGGGCAACCTCGGCTGCTCCGCCAACGACGTGTCGGTCGCGCAGGTCGAGGTCACCAATGGCGTGACGAGCTGCGTGGCGGGCACGACCGTGAACGTCGGCCTGCGCCTGCGCCTGCAGTCGAACGCGAGCTCGCGCTACGACATCGGCGTCTTCGTCGCGCGCGACGGCAAGCCGCCCGAACTGACAGTGCCGGCGGGCGGCAGTGCCGACTGCGCCGTGTCCGGCATTCCCCTGGGGCCCGCGCCGCTCGCCGACCTCAACGGCAATGCCTGCGGCGACATCACGCGAAGCGCCACGCCGGCGGTCGTCGACCTCGGCGTGGTGAGCGTGCTCTGCGTGCCCGACCAGAACGGCAACCTGCGCCTGCCCACCACGGTGACCTGGGAGCAGAACGCCAACGGCACCTGCCAGGCGCCCCCGGCCGCCTGGGTCGAGGCCGGGGCGCCGTCCAAGTGCAACGCCGCGGCCGACGTGCCCGTGCCGGTATCGGTGGTGGGCGCGTTGACGATCGTGAAGGTCACCGAGCCCGCGGCCGCGCCGGGCGCATTCGCCTTCTCGGCCACCGGCGCGGCACCCGCCGCGTTTTCGTTGTCCCACGGCCAGCAGCAGGTGCTCACCACGCCGCCGCTGGGTGCCTCGGGCACGGTGGTGAGCGTGACGGAACAGGCCCTGGCCGGCTGGGACCCCGAGGCCGCCATCGCCTGCGTCAACGCCGACGGTGGCCCGGCGCCGTTCGTCGCCATCGACCCGGCCGCGCGCCGCGTCACCGCGACGTTTTCCACGGCCAACAGCCGGGCCACCTGCACGTTCACCAACCGCGCCGAAGGCCGCATCCGCATCGTGAAGAACGCGACCGGAGGCGACGACACGTTCCAGTTCACGGGCGTCGCGAACGTGCCGGTCGCGACGGCCGGCGGCACGGGCCAGGCGGTCGTCCCGGGGCTCAGGGCCGGCGACTACATCGTCACGGAACTCGTGCCGGCGGGCTGGCGGCTCACCGCGATCACCTGCACGGACCCGAGCGGCGGCACGCAGGTCGACGTGCCCGGCGCGACGGCGTACGTGTCCGTCGCGGCCGGCGAGGAAGTCGCGTGCACGTTCACCAACACGAAGACCCCGTCCACCGGCACGATCCGGATCGTCAAGGCCGCGAGCGGCGGCGATGCCACGTTTCCGTTCGCTTCCAGCATTCCCGGCGGCGCCAATTTCTCGATCGCGACGACCGGCGGGGCGGCGCCGGTGCGCGCCTTCGCGAACCTGGCGCCCGGCCTGTACACGATCCAGGAGCAGGTGCCCCCGGGCTGGAGCCTCGCTTCGATCACCTGCGCCGATCCGACGGGAAACAGCGCGGGCGCCGGCACCGTCGCCACGGTGAACCTCGCGCCCAGCGAAACGGTCACCTGCACCTTCGCCAACACCGCGACCGCGAGCGTGATCGTCGAGAAGGTGGCCCTGGGCGGCGACGCGAACTTCGCCTTCGGCGGTTCGGCCGCGTTCGCCATCGCGACGACCTCGGGCGCGGGCCGCGATTCGGCCACCTTCGCCTCCGTGGCGGCCGGCGCGCCGCTCACCATCACGGAGACGGCGCCGGCGGGCTGGGCGTTCACGGGCGCCGCCTGCCGCGATTCGCAGTCCGGCGCGCCGATCGGCACGGCCATCGCCAATGGCGTGCAGGTCACGCCCGTGGCAGGCCGGCAGGCGATCTGCACCTTCACGAACACGAAGCTCGCGCAGCTCACGATCGTCGAGCTGTCCACCCCGAAGTCGCCCCAGGCGTTCGCGTACGCGGCAGCGGGCGCGGGCCTCGCGAACTTCTCCCTGTTCGACGACGGATCCGGCGCGAACGTGCGCGTGTTCGCGAACCTCGTGCCGGGCGGGGTCCGCAGCGTGTCCCAGTCCCCGGTGCCCGGCTGGTTCACGCCCGGCATCGTGTGCTCGGACCGGTTCGCGACGCAGACGGCGGATCGCACGGTCGTGGACCTGGCCACGCGCACGGTCCTGCCGAACCTGCAGCCGGGCGAGAACCTCACCTGCCTTTTCGTGAACGTCCAGGCCGCTGCGGGCACCATCTCGGTGGCGAAGGCGGCCAACGGCGGCGACGGGCCGTTCGCGTTCACGAATTCGGGCGGCGTGCCCGCGTCCGTCACCAACCCCCCGGCCTTCACGATCACGACGGTCTCGGGGGCGGGCTCGCAGTCGCTTACCGGGCTTGCCCCCGGCACCTACACGATCACCGAGACCGGGCCCGCCGGCTGGCTTGCGCCCGCCGCCGTGCAGTGCACCGTCCTTTCCGGCACGAGCACGACGATCACGCCGGTGGCCAACGGCGCGAGCATCGTGCTGGGACAGACCGGCATCGCCGTCGACAGCGTGCATTGCGCCTTCGTGAACACGGCCGCCGCGCGGATCACGATCGTCGAGGACGCCGTGCCCGATTCGCCGCAGTCCTTCGCCTACGCGGCCACGGGAAGCGGCGTTCCCGCCGCTTTCCCGCTCGTGAACGACGGCGCCCCGGCGCCGGCCGACCGCGTGTCCTTCCCCTCGCTGGCCGCCGGGTCCTACCGGTTCGACGTCGCGACCCCCGCGGGATGGGTTCTCACGGGCATCGCGTGCACGGGCAATGCGTCGGCCGTCACCGACACGAGCCTGGGGTGGGCGACGCTCGACGTGGAGCCGGGCGACGATGCCACGTGCACCTTCACCCACGCGCGCACGGGCACGATCTCGGTCACGAAGCTCGCGCCCGCCGCCGCGGCCGGCGACGTGTTCCCGTTCATCGGTCCCGCGTCGCTCGCGGGCGACTACACCGCGGGGCAGACGCGCTCGGGGGCGTTCGTGCCGGGAACCTACCCGATCGCCGAGGCCGTGCCCGACGGGTGGACGCTCTCGAACATCGCCTGCGCCGGCGGGAGCGTCACGTACACCGGCGCGAGCCTCGCTCCCACCAACGCGTTCGAGCCCGGCGACAACACGGCCAACGTGACGCTCGCGGCTGGCGATGCGGTGGCCTGCACCTTCACCAACGCGGTCCCGGGCGCCCAGATCGTCGTGGAAAAGGTGTCCGTCGGCGGCTCGGGACCCTTCTCGTTCACCGGCGTCGAGGATTTCCAGATCGACACGCGGCTTCGCCTGCCCGGGGGATACGTGATCGCGGTGGCGCCCGGCACCCACGCGGTCACGGAAATCGTTCCGCGCGGCTGGCGCCTCACCGGCATCGCTTGCACGGGCACGAGCACCGTCAACCTGCCGGGCGCGACGGCGAGCGTCACCGTGGCTGCCGGCGAGCGGGTCCGCTGCACCTTCACCAACGAGAAGCTCGGGCGCATCGAGATCGTGAAGACCCTGCGCGGGGAACGCACGACGGCCTTTTCGTTCAGCGCGCCGTTTTCGCTCGTGCCCGCCGGCCTCTTCACGCTGACGCCATCGCTGGCCGCGGGTTCGGCCCGGCGCGACTTCGTGGACGTGCCCGCCGGCAGCTACACGATCGGCGAGATCGGCCCGCCCAACGGCTTCCGGTTGCTGTCGGTCCAGTGCACGGATCCTTCCGGCGGCACGGTGTCGAGCCCGGTCACGGGCGAGGCGATCATCGGCCTGGCGGCGGGCGAGACCGTCACCTGCGCGTTCGACAACGCGACCCTCGGCACGATCATCGTGGGCGCGGTGAGCTTCCTGGGCCAGGATGCGTTCGCGTTCACGGCGACCAACCTCCCCACCGCCTCCAGCTTCACGCTCGCCACGGCCCCGTTCAATGCCGTGAGCGGCTTCGCCGCGCAGGCCTTCGGCAACCTTCCGCCCACCGTCTACACCATCACCGCCGCGCCGGCGCCCCCGGGCTGGACCTTCGTCTACGTCGACTGCGTCTCGGACAGCGGCGAGCAGCGCTGGTCCATCACCGGCGGCACTGTGACGATCGCGCTGCCCGACGGCGAGACGATGCGCTGCTACTTCTACCGTCCCGCCGCCGCGGTCGGCCCCGGCGAAGCGCTCGACGTGCCCACGCTTTCGCCGCTCGCGACGGTCGTGCTCGCGCTGCTGGTCCTGGGCGGCGGCGCCTGGTTCTCGCGCCGGCGACCGCGCGACTGAGGCGGCGCAGCCCGGGGGCTCGAACAAGGGCGCCCGGCGGGTACAATGTCCTTTCCCCACGCTGCGAGAATCCCCATGGCAATGTCCGCCCGCTCCACCCGCGCGCTCGCGCTGGCCGTCTCCGCCTGCCTCGTGATGCCCATCGTCCAGGGCCAGGCGCCCGCGCCGGCCGCCCCGGCCGCCGCACCCGCCGCCCCGGCCGGCGCGGCCGTTTCGCAGGAGGAACTCGACAAGCTCCTCGCACCCATCGCGCTCTACCCGGACGCCCTCATCGCCCAGATCCTCATGGCCTCCACCTATCCGCTCGAGATCGTCGAGGCGGCCCGGTGGTCGAAGTCCAATCCGGCCGTGAAGGACAAGGCGCTCGAGGAGGCGATGCAGAAGCAGGCCTGGGACCCCGCGGTGAAGGCCCTCGCGGCCGTGCCGCAGGTGCTCAAGCAGATGAACGAGAACCTCTCGTGGACGCAGAAGCTGGGCGACGCCTTCCTCGCCGACCAGAAGGCGGTGATGACCACCGTCCAGACGCTGCGGGGCAAGGCCCAGGCCGCGGGCAACCTCAAGACGACGCCCGAGCAGGTCGTGAAGACCGAGACCGTGGAGAACAAGACGGTCTACATCATCGAATCCGCGAAGCCCGAGGTGGTCTACGTGCCCACGTACAACCCCACCGTCGTCTACGGCTCGTGGTGGTACCCGTACCCGCCCTACTACATGTACCCGCCGGGCTACGTCTATGCCCCGGGCGTCGCGTTCGCCACCGGCATCGCCGTCGGCGCCGCCATCTGGGGCAACTGCAACTGGGGCGGCAACAACGTGAACATCAACGTGAACAACTACAACCGGTACAACAAGACCAACATCCAGAACAACAACTTCCAGCACAACGCCGAGCACCGCAAGGGCGTCTCGTACGGCAACCAGGCGGCGGCGCAGAAGTACAACCGCGGCGGGGACGCGAAGGCGGCGCAGTCGCGCGAGCAGTTCCGCGGCCACGCGGAGCAGGGGCGCGGCGAACTCGGCTCGATGGACAAGGGCCAGCTGAACGACCGCGTCTCTCAGGCCGACCGCGCAAGCGCCGGCAGTCGCGATGCGGGCAACCGCGCGGCGCAGGCCAACACGCAGGGCATGGGCTCGAAGGGCTCGGCGAGCGCGGGCAGCCGCGACATGGGCAGCGGCGCCTCCACCCGACAGGCAGGCGGGGGCGGCGGATTCTCCGGGGCCTCGTCCGGCGCCTCGACGCGCGCCGCGAGCACGCGCGGCAGCACGAGCCGCGCCTCGATGGGCGGCGGGGGCGGTGCCCGCGCCGGCGGCGGTGGCGGACGTCGTCGCTAGCCCATCCCAGGACACGGAGACCATGACCATGAACAAGCTCATCCCGATCGTCGCCTCGCTCGCCGCGGCGTTCGTCCTCACCCTTCCCGCCGCCGCGTTCGCGCAGGCGGCCTCCGAAGCCAAGGCCGCCAAGCCGGCCGCCGCCGCGCCGAAGAAGGCACCGGCCAAGCAACGCACTTTCGCCACGCCCGAGGACGCCGTGAAGGCCCTCGTGCAGGCCGTGCGGGCCTCCGACGCGAACGCCCTCGTCGAGATCATCGGCCCCGGCTCGCGCAGCTGGATCTTCACCGGCGACAGCGTGAGCGACGCCAACGAATGGAAGCAGTTCGTCGCCGCCTACGACGCGAAGAACGCCCTCGTGAAGGAAGGCGACGCCAAGGCGGTCCTGCAGATCGGCACCGACCCCGTTCCCTTTGCCGCGCCGATGGTGAAGCGCGGCGATGCCTGGGCCTTCGACGCCGAGGCCGGCCGCGAGGAAGTGACCAACCGCCGTGTGGGCCGCAACGAGCTCGACACGATCCAGACGCTCCTCGCCATCGTCGACGCGCAGCGCGAGTACGCGGCCAAGGACGCGGACGGCAACGGATTCGCCGACTACGCGGCACGTTTCGTCTCGACGCCGGGCAAGAAGGACGGCCTTTACTGGACGACGAAGCCCGGCGAGCCCGCGAGCCCGCTCGGCCTGCTCGCGGCCAAGGCGGTGAAGGAGGGCTACGGCGGCAAGGGCAAGGGCGGAGCGCCCGTGCCGTACAACGGCTACTTCTTCCGCATCCTCACGGCGCAGGGTGCGGCAGCGCCCGGCGGCAAGTACGACTACAAGGTGAAGGGCAAGCTCTTCGGCGGCTTCGCGGTCGTCGCGTTCCCGGCCAAGTACGGTGTTTCGGGCGTGATGTCGTTCCTCGTGAACCACGACGGCGTGGTCTACGAGGCGGACCTGGGCAAGGACACGGCGGCCGTCGCCGGGAAGCTCGCGCGCTTCGATCCGGACAAGCGCTGGAAGAAGGCTCCCCAATGAACCGACTCGGAACGATTTGCCTCGCTGCCGCGCTCGCCCTCGGCGGGCCGGCCCTCGCCGCTTCGAAGGACGAAAAGAAGCAGGAAGTCCGGCAGACGGCGCAGTCCACGCTCGATCGCCTGTACAAGAGCCAACCCAAGGCGAAGGCCGCCATCGAACGTTCGGCCGGCTACGCGGTCTTCAGCAACTTCGGCATGAAGATCCTCGTGGCGGGCGGCGGCTCCGGCTCGGGCGTCGCCGTCAACACCAAGGCGAAGAAGGAAACCTTCATGAAGATGGTCGAGGTGCAGGCGGGCCTCGGGATCGGCGTGAAGAAGTTCCGGCTCGTGTGGGTGTTCGAGAAGGCCTCGGACCTCGACAAGTTCATCAATTCCGGATGGGAGCTGGGTGCGCAGGCGACGGCGTCCGCCCAGATGAGCGGCCAGGGCATGGAGGCCTACGCGGGCGCGATGTCGATCTCGCCGGGCGTGTGGCTCTACCAGCTCACCGACGACGGCCTCGCCGTCGAGCTCACGGCCAAGGGCACGAAGTACTACAAGGATTCCGACCTGAATTGAAGGCGTTCCTCGCAGCGGGGTTCGCGGCGCTCGCGCTTGCCCCCGCTGTCTCGTCGGCCGCGCCCTGGGACGACGAAATCTTCCGCGATCCCACCGACGGCCGGTTCGACACCAGCCGCTGGCTTCTCGATCGCAAGGGCTTCCTGCCCGTGCCGATCGTCATCACCGAGCCGGCCATCGGCTACGGCGGCGGCGTGGCGCTTCTCTTCTTCCATCGCAATCCGGCGCCGACGGGGTCGCCCGACGCGCCGCGCAAGTTCGAGCCGCCGGACATCACCGCCGGTGCGGCCTTCGGCACCGAGAACGGCACCAAGGGTGGCGGCGTCGGCCACCTGGGCTTCAGCGAAGGGCGGCGCTGGCGCTATCTCGCCGGCGTTGCGCGCGGCTCGATCAACCTCGCCTGGTACGGCACGCCGGGCATCGGCCCGGGCACTACGCCCGAGGGGCGCGACGTCAACCTCGACGGCACGCTGGCAGTGGCCGACCTGCGCCGCCGCCTGGGCGATTCGGAATGGTGGGCGGGCCTGCGCTACACGGGCTCGAAGGTCCGGTCGACCTTCGCGCGGGACGGTTCGCCCGAGCCCCCGCGCGCCGACCTCGACGCGACGATCTCCGGCCTGGGGCCCGTGGTGGAGTACGACGGGCGCGACAACATCTTCACGCCCAACGCGGGCCTGCGCGCCTACCTGGAGGCGATCCGGTTCGCGCCCGGCCTCGGCGGCGACCACGATTTCACGCGCTCCCGGTTCGCGCTGCAGGGCTTCGTTCCCTTCGGCGACGCTTTCGTGGTGGGACTGCGCGCCGATGCGCAGGCGGTCGACGGCGATGCGCCGTACTATGCGCGGCCCTTCGTCGAGCTGCGCGGCATCCCGGCCATGCGCTACCAGGGCGACCGCGTCGCCGTGGCCGAGGTCGAGGGACGCTGGAACCTCGACGGGCGCTGGTCGCTCGTGGGTTTCGCGGGCGCGGGACGGGCGGCCGAATCGAATGGGGCCCTTCGCGATGCGCCCTCGCACACGACGGTCGGCGCAGGGTTCCGCTATCTGCTTTCGCGCGCGCTCGGCATGCGCGTCGGCATCGACTTCGCGCGCGGCCCCGAGGACAAGGCGGTCTACCTCGTCATGGGCAGCGCCTGGCGCTAGGGGCGGGTGTAGCATGGCGCGGCCATGACCGCCGACTTCCAGCCCCGCGACGTCCTCCTGCGCGACGGCCGTGCCGTTCACATCCGCGCCTTCACCGCCGCCGACGAAGCGGAGATCCTGCAGGCCTTCGACCGCCTGGGCGCCGAGGCCCGCTACAAGCGCTTCATGCGGCCGGTGCGCGAAGCGAACCTCGACAGCCTGCACAAGGGGTTCGAGACGCTCGCCCGGAGCGGCCTGGGCATCGCGGCCACCGTGCCGGCGGACGACGGCATCGACTTCGTGGGCACCGCCATCTACATCGTGGCGCCCGACGGGCAGTCGTGCGAGTTCGCGATGACCGTCGTGGACGCATGGGCCGGCGCGGGCCTGGGTCGCGTGCTCCTGGAGACGCTCGTCGAGGCCGCGACCGCGAACGGCGAACGGGTGATGGAAGGCTTCGTCCTCGCGGAGAACGCGGCCATGCTGCGCCTCGCCGCGCGCCTCGGATTCGAGGTCACGCGGCATCCCGACGACTTCGGCCTGCGGGTGTGCCGCCGCAGCCTGCAGGCCCCGCCCAGGGCGGCTAGTAGCGCTCCTTGATCCGCTCGACCACGTGCTTCGGCTCGCGGTAGGACTTGTCCTTCTCCCGCCTGGGCAGCTTCACCTTCTCGCGGGGCGCCTCCTTGTACGGCACGCGCGAGAGCAGGTCGGCGATGATGTTGAGGCGCGCTTTCTTCTTGTCGTTGGAGTCGGCCACGATCCAGGGCGCCCAGGCGGTGTGCGTGTACTTGAACATGTCGTCGCGCGCGCGGGAATAGTCGTACCACTTGGCGTAGCTCTTCAGGTCCATCGGCGAGAGCTTCCACGTCTTGCGCCCGTCGTGGATGCGCGCGGTGAGGCGCTTCGTCTGCTCCGCCTCGCTCACCTCGAGCCAGTACTTGATGAGGATGATGCCCGAGTCGATCATCGCCTTCTCGACCTTGGGCACGGCGTCGTAGAACTTCTTGAGCGTCTCGCCGTCCACGAAACCCATCACGCGCTCGACGCCGGCGCGGTTGTACCAGCTGCGGTCGAAGATGACGACCTCGCCGGCGGCAGGCAGGTGGCCGAGGTAGCGCTGCACGTACATCTGCGACTTCTCGCGGTCCGAGGGCGCCGGCAGGGCGATCACGCGGAAGGTGCGCGGGCTCACGCGCTCGGTGATCGCCTTGATGGTGCCGCCCTTGCCGGCGGTGTCGCGCCCCTCGAAGACGATGCACACCTTGAGCCCGGCGTGCTTCACCCATTCCTGCATCTTCACGAGCTCGACGTGCAGCTTCTTCAGCTCGCGCTCGTAGTCCTTGTTGCCGAGCGGTTCGCCGGCACCCGCTTTCGCGTCCGGGGACTCTCCGGCCTTCGCCTTTTTCGACTTCGCGCCTTTCGGCTTCCCGTCCTTCGACTTGCCGTCCTTTGCCTTGCCGGCCTGGGTGACATTCGACGTCTTGGCCATCGCTTCCTCCGTGTATGTTCGCGCGGTGTCGTCGCCGCGCCATGCCCCGATTGTGGCATCGTGCGGCCGGATGCAACCGCTCAATCGTGAGTCGATTGTCGGCCGTCAACCGCGCCCGCGGTGCGGTTGCTAGCATCAACTGGTATGCTGCGGCGCAACAATCGCCACACCACCCGAAGCGCCGGGCCCGTGAGGACAGCGGCGCATTCTCCCGTGAGGATCGTCATGAACAAGACCGTTGCCTCCACGCCCCCTTCCGCCGACCTCGCCGGAAAGGTCGCCCAGCTTTACCAGAAGCGCGCCCGTATCGCCGGCGAGCGATTCGCCGAGGCCGCGAAGAAAGCGACCGAGGGCATCGCAACCGCCCAGGCTGCCGACAAGCAGGCGATGGCCCTGGCCGGGTGGCATCGCTACGCCACCGATTTCGCCCAGCGCTCGGTCCTCTTCTGGGACACGCTGCGCCAGCGCGGCAACCGCTACCTCGAGCACGAGCGCGCGGGCAGCCCGCCGGTCCTCTTCTTCGATTACGAGATGGTGCTCGACGGACGCACGCTCGCCCGGCCGGTCAACTACGCGCTCGTGCGCATCGTTCCGCCCGAGGGCGTCACCCTCGACCCGAAGCGCCGGCCCTACGTGATCATCGACCCGCGCGCCGGGCACGGCCCGGGCATCGGCGGGATGAAGGACGATTCCCAGGTGGGCGTCGCGCTGCGCGACGGCCACCCCGTCTACTTCGTGATCTTCTTCCCGCAGCCGGTGCCGGGGCAGACGCTGCTCGACGTGTGCGAGGCCGAGCGCGAGTTCATCGGCAAGGTGCGCGGCCTGCACCCGAAGAGCGCGAAGCCCGTCGTGATCGGCAACTGCCAGGGCGGCTGGGCGGCCATGATGCTCGCCGCGGCCAACCCCGACGACGTCGGCCCCATCGTCATCAACGGCGCGCCCATGTCGTACTGGGGCGGCGCCTTCAGCGAAGGCGAGGGCGACAACCCCATGCGCTACGCCGGCGGCGCGCTCGGCGGCACGTGGCTTTCCTCGCTGCTCGCGGACCTGGGCGACGGCGTCTTCGACGGCGCCTACCTGGTGGAGAACTTCGAGAACCTGAACCCCGCCAACACGTTCTGGAACAAGTACTACAACCTTTTCTCGAAGGTGGATACCGAGGCGCCCCGCTTCCTCGAGTTCGAGCGCTGGTGGGGCGGGTACTACCTCATGAACGCCGAGGAGATCGAGTGGATCACGCAGAACCTCTTCGTCGGCAACAAGCTGTGGAAGGGGGGCGTGAAATCCGGTTCCGGCGAGGTCTTCGACCTGCGCGAGCTGCGCTCGCCGATCGTCCTGTTCGCCTCGCTGGGCGACAACATCACGCCGCCGCAGCAGGCGTTCAACTGGGTGGCGGACGTCTACGGCTCCACCGAGGAGATCAAGGCCCGCGGCCAGGTGATCGTGGGGCTCCTGCACGAGAACATCGGGCACCTGGGCATCTTCGTGTCGGGCAAGGTGGCCAAGAAGGAATACACGCAGATCGTGTCGGTCCTGAAGAGCATCGAGTCGCTGCCCCCCGGGCTCTACGGGATGAAGATCCACGAGACGAAGGGCAAGGGCGGTCAGGTGGAGCACCGCGTGGAGTTCGAGGAGCGCCGGCTCGAGGACGTGATGGCGCGCCTGAACCGCGCCGATCGCCGCGACGAGAAGCCCTTCGAGGCCGCCGCCGCGATCTCGGAGTTCAACCAGCGCGCCTACGAGATCTTCGCGCAGCCGCTGGTGCGCGCGATGGCGAACCCGGTGACGGCCCAGCTCGGCCGCCAGTTCCACAAGCTGCGCGCCGAGCGCTGGGGCCTTTCCGATCTCAACCCGTTCCTCTGGTGGGTGGGGCCTGCGGCCGAGGCGGTACGCGCCTCGCGCATGGAAGCCCCTGCCGACGATCCGCTTCGGCGCGCGGAGAAGGCCGGTTCCGATCTCCTCGCGGCCTCGCTTGATCTCTATCGCGACCTGCGCGACGCGCAGTCGGAGGCGTCGTTCTTCCTCCAGTTCGGCAACCTGCCGCACCTCGCCCGCGGGGAAGGCGCGCAGGCGCCGGCCCTGCCGGAAGACGTTCGCGAGCTCCCCTTCGTGAAGGAGGCCCTCGCGGCGATCGCCGAGGGCGGCTATCCCGCGGCCGTGGCGCGCTGCGCCTACCTGCTCAAGCGCAAGGACACGCCGCTGCCGCTCGAACAATTGCACCTGCGGGCCGAGCTGATCCACGACTACCGCGACCTGCTGCCCGCGCTCGCGCCCGATGCGATGCGGCGCGTGCGCGGCGAGCAGGAGATCATCGTCGACTTCGAGCCCCAGCGAGCCCTCGAGACGCTGCCCGCGCTGGTGGGCGCGAAAGCCGACCGGGAACGCCTGGTCGAACTCTTCGAGCGCCTCTTCGCGGATGCGCGCGTGCAGGGCATCGGGGCCACGCCCCCGCAGCTCGCGATGCTCAAGCGCATCCGGGGCCTGCTCGGCATCCGCAGCGCGCTGCCGGCCCTGAAGCGGGTGCCGGAAGCGAAGACGGTTGCCAGGGCCAAGGCCTCGCCCGCAACGAAGCGCGTGTCGAAGGCGAAGCCCGCCGCGCGCCCCCCGCGCGCGAAGAAGCCCGCCCGCAAGGCCGCGAAGCGCTGACCCGACCCGATACCGGAGGACCTTCCATGGACACCGCGTCGAAACACGACAAGTACGATCGGCTCATCGCCGCCTGCAAGGAACTGCCGCCCACGCCGACCGCCGTCGCCCACCCCTGCGACGACAGTTCGCTCAAGGGAGCCGTCGAAGCCGCGAAGCTCGGCCTCATCGCCCCGATCCTCGTCGGGCCCGCCGACCGCATCCGCGCGGTCGCGACGAAAGCCGGCCTCGACATCTCGCCCTACGAGATCGTCGACGCCGCCTTCAGCCAGGAGTCGGCGGCGAAGGCCGTCGCCCTCGTGCGCGAAGGCCGCGCCGAGGCCCTCATGAAGGGGAGCCTGCACACCGACGAGCTCATGGGCGCGGTCGTGCGCCGCGAGACGGGAATCCGCACCGCCCGTCGCGTGAGCCACTGCTTCGTGATGGACGTGCCCGGCCGCGCGGAGGCGCTCATCATCACGGACGCGGCGGTGAACATCGCGCCCACGCTCGCCGACAAGATGGATATCGCGCAGAACGCCATCGACCTCGCCCACGCGCTGCAGATCAAGGAGGTGCGCGTCGCCGTGCTTTCCGCGATGGAAACGGTGAACCCCGGCGTGCCCTCCACCATCGAAGCCGCGGCGATCTGCAAGATGGCCGACCGCGGCCAGATCACCGGCGCCCTCGTCGACGGCCCGCTCGCGCTCGACAACGCGATCGACCCCGAGGCGGCGAAGATCAAGAAGATCACCTCCCCGTCGCCGGCCGCGCCAACGTGCTGCTGGTGCCGGACCTGGAGGCGGGCAACATGCTCGCCAAGAGCCTCACGTTCCTCTCCGGCGCCGACGCCGCGGGCATCGTGCTGGGGGCCCGCGTGCCCATCATCCTCACCAGCCGCGCCGACTCGGTGCTCACGCGCCTGGCTTCCTGCGCCGTGGCGGCGCTCGTCGCGAAGGCGCGGCGCGAGAGCGCGAAGGTGGAAGGCTAGCGCCATGGCCGACGTCTTCGGGATCCTCAACGCCGGCTCGTCCTCGATCAAGTTCTCGCTGTTCGCCGAACGCGACGGGGAGCTCGTCGCGGGCGAGCGCGGGCAGGTCGAAGGGCTCTACACCGCACCGCGCTTCGTCGCCAAGGGGCCCGACGGCGCGAAGCTCGCGGAGAAGGCGTGGGGGGAGGGCGAGGCGATCGGGCACGACGGCGGCCTCATGCACCTGGCGGCCCACCTGCGCGAGGTGACCGCGGGCGACCGGCTCGCGGGCGTGGGTCACCGCGTCGTCCATGGCGGGCTCGACCACACGCAGCCCGTGCGGGTCGACGCGGCGGTGGTGAAGTCGCTCGAACGCTTCGTGCCGCTCGCGCCGCTGCACCAACCGCACAACCTCACGCCGATCCGCCTGCTCCTCGAGCGCCAGCCCGGCCTGCCCCAGGTCGCGTGCTTCGACACCTCGTTCCATCGCACCGCCCCTCCGGTCTCGCAGCGCTTCGCCATTCCGCAGGCGCTGCACGACGAGGGCGTCCAGCGCTATGGCTTCCACGGCTTGTCCTACGAGTACATCGCTTCCGTCCTTGGCCAGCACGATGCGCGGGCGGCAGCCGGCCGCACCGTGGTGCTCCACCTGGGCAACGGTTCGAGCATGTGCGCGCTCGAAGCGGGAAGGAGCGTCGCGAGCACCATGGGCTTCACCGCCGTCGACGGCCTGCCCATGGGCACGCGCTGCGGGGCGATCGACCCGGGCGTCATCCTCTACCTGCTCCAGCAGAAAGGCATGGACGCGAAGTCGATCGAAAGGCTCATCTACAGCGAATCGGGCCTCGCGGGCGTCTCCGGGATCTCGAGCGACATGCGCACGCTGCTCGAAAGCGACGACCCGCGGGCGAAGCTTGCCGTGGACCTCTATGTGTACCGCATCCGCCGCGAGCTGGGCTCGCTCGCGGCCGCCCTGGGCGGCCTGGACGCGATCGTCTTCACCGCCGGCATCGGCGAGAACGCCCCGGCCATCCGCGAGGCCGTCTGCCGCGACGCGAAATGGCTGGGCGTCGACCTGGACGCCGGCGCGAATGCCGCCCGCGGCCCGCGCATCAGCGCGCCCGGAAGCGCCGTCGCGGCCTGGGTGATCCCGACCAACGAGGAACTGATGATCGCGAGGCACACCCGCCGCCTCGTGGCCGCCTCCTGACCGCCCGAAAGGCCATCCCATGACCCTCGACATCCCCCGTCCCGTCCTCCAGGGCAAGAAGGCCCTCGTCGTCGGCGTCGCGAACGAGAGCTCCATCGCCACCGGCTGCGCGCGCGCCTTCCACGAGCTGGGCGCGGACATCGCGCTCACCTACCTCAACGAAAAGTCGAAGCGCTTCGTCGAGCCCGTCGCGGCGCAGGTCGAATCGACCTTCCTCGCGCCGCTCGACGTCTCCGTCCCCGGAGAGCTCGAGGCCCTTTTCGAGCGCATCGGGAAGGAGTGGGGAAGCCTCGACATCCTCGTGCATTCCATCGCGTGGGCGCCCAAGGACGACCTGCAGGGCGGGCTTCTCCACTGCTCGGCCGACGGTTTCGCGAAAGCCATGGACGTCTCCTGCCACTCCTTCGTGCGCATGGCGAAGCTCGCCGCGCCGCTCATGAAGGATGGCGGCACCATGTTCGCGATGAGCTACCACGGCGCCCAGAAGGTGGTGGACAACTACAACGTGATGGGACCGGTGAAGGCGGCGCTCGAGGCCTGTTGCCGCTACCTCTCGTACGAGCTGGGCGGGCAGGGGATCCGCGTGCACGCCATCTCGCCCGGTCCGCTCAAGACGCGCGCGGCCTCGGGCCTCAAGGATTTCGAGCTGCTCCTCAACGAGGCGGCCACGCGCGCGCCGCTGGGCGAACTGGTGGACGTCATGGACGTCGGGTTCACCTGCGCGTACCTCGCCACGCCGTACGCGCGCCGCATCACCGGCGGCACGGTCTACGTTGACGGTGGCGTGAACATCATGGCCTGATGGAGGCTCCATGCTGAAGCTCCTGCAGTCCCTCTTCGGCGCCAGGCCGGCCGGCAACGCCCTCTACGACCAGGCGACCCTCGAGCGGGCCATCGACCGCGCCCTGGACGCCACCGATCCGCGCCTGCGCTCGATCTCCGGGCACAGGAAGCGCCTCGAGCCGGCCGTCGTGAAGGCCATCGACCACGTGATCGCGCTGGCGGGCGCGCTGCCGCCGCCGGTGGAAGCCAGCGCGCGCACGTACGGCGAGGACGATCGCCTCGCCTCGTTCTTCGCCTCGCCCGCGCGCATGTCGGCGGTGTTCGGGGCCGACCGGGCCCTGCTCGATTTCCTCGAAAGCCCCGAGGGCGGCGCCGATCCCGTCTACGCGGTTCTCGTCGTCGAGCGCACCGAGAAGAAGGTGCTCGGCATGGCGATGCAGGGCGAGCACCTGCAGCGCGAGGTCTCGCAGGTGCAGGTGAGCTTCGACAAGCACCGGCTCCTCGAGCCGCAGGCGAGCGCGGAGGAGAACCGCCGTCTCGTCATGCGCCGCGCGTTCGACCAGGTCCTCACGATGGCCCTCACGCGCATCACGATGGCGAGCCAGGAGCGCGAGGCGCTCGAGGCCGGGCAGGCGGTGCTCAAGGCCAAGCTGCGCGCGCTGCAGTCGTCCAACTTCGGCCTGGCGGGCGACGAGCCCGGCGAGCCGGCGGATGCGGCGTCGCTCGAGGCGAAGCTCGCGCAGTTCGAGCGCGACCTCGAGGCCACGGGCACCGGCGCCGCGACGCTGCCGCGCCACCTCGACCTCCTCGTGGAGACGCTCGAGAAGGCGCCGGAGCAGTTGTCCGCGCAGCCGCTTTCCATCCTCATGGACCGCCTGGGCATCCGCCAGGACGCGCCCGGCGGCACCACGGTGCAGCTCGACCTCGTGGAAGTGAGGAATGCCACCGGGCAGGCCATCGTGGTGCTGCCCGTCGCCATCCCGCGCGACGCGATCGCGAAGCGCGACGTGTTCGCGGAAGCCAAGCGCCTCCTGATCTAGCGCCCATGCCCGCCGGGATGACCGGGCTCGTCCCGGATTGGCTCCTGTCGGTCGTCGCGATGGCGACGGTGTTCACCGTGATGTTCTCGATCGGGCTGGGCGTCGCCTTCGGCGAGTTCCGCTTCCTCTGGCGCCGGCCCGGGCTCATGCTGAAGGCGCTCTTCTGCGTTCTGGTGGCGGTGCCGGCCATCGCGCTCGCGGTGGCGCAGGCCCTGGGGCTGCCGCGCCTGGCGGAAGTGGGCCTCGTCCTCATGGCCGTCTCGCCGGGGGCGCCCGTCTCGCTGCGCAAGTCGCTCAGGTCCGGGGGGCACAAGGCGTTCGCGCCGGGGCTGCAGATCTCGGTGGCGATCCTCGCGGTGGCCTCGATGCCGCTTTCCGTGGCATTCCTCGCGCAGTACTACGGCAATTCGGCCGCCATCGATCCGTGGCCCCTGGCCAAGCAGGTCTGCGTGGCGCAGCTCGTTCCCCTCGGCCTGGGCATGCTCGTGCGGCACTTCGCGGCCTCGGCCGCGGCCTGGCTGGAGGCGAAGCTCTCGCCCGTGGGCACGGTGCTGCTGCTGCTCCTGGCCATTCTCGCCGTCGTGGAGATGTTCCCGCTCGTGCTGCTCGCCGGCACGAAGGTCGGCATCGCCATCGTGCTCGTCACCCTCGGCGCCATCGCGGTGGGGCAGCTGCTGGGCGGGCCGGAGCCGGGCACGCGCACGGCGGTGGCCATCACGGCCGCGGCGAGGAACCCGGGCCTCGCGCTGCTGGTGGCCTCGCTCAACAATGCGCCCTCGCCGATCTACGCGGTGATCGTCGCCTACCTGGTCGTTTCGGCGATCACGGTCATTCCGTACGTGATGTGGCGGCGCCGGTCGGGCGCGGACCTGCAGCGCGACTAGCGCCGGGCCGCCGCGGGAATCGCCCGCGGGCTACTTGGAGGGCGGCGGGGCGCTCGCGACGACGGCGGGGCCGAAGCCGCCGCCGAGCGCCAGGTGCAGGTTCACGCGCTGCACGAGCCGCTCGCTCTGCACGCGAAGCAGCGCCGAGCGCGAGGCGGCCGTGGCCAGGGCCTGCTGCTGCACGGCGCGCAGGTCCGCGGAGCCGATGCGATAGCGCGCCTGGGCCATCGCGAAGAGCTTGTCGTTCTGGGCGACGGCGGCTTCGAGCGCCTTCTGCCGGGCCTCGAGCGTGAAGCCGGCGGTGAGGGCGTTCTCCACTTCCGAGAAGGCACGCGCCCCGATGCGGCCGTAGTCGGCCACCGCGATCTTCTGCTCGGCCGTGCGCACGTCCTGCTGCGCCTTGAGCGCGCCGCCCACGAAGAGCGGCAGCACGATGCCCGCCCCGGCGCTCCATACCGGGTTGTCGCGTTCCTTCAGGAGGAACAGCTCGCTGGAGATGCTGCTGCCGCTCGCCGTGAGGGAGATGCGCGGCAGGCGCGCGGCCTCGGCCTCGCCCACCAGGTAGAAAGCCGAGGCGACGCGGCGCTCCGCGGCGATCACGTCGAGGCGGCGCTCGAGCAGCTCCGACGGCAGGCCCGTGGGCACGGGGCCCGGGAAGGCGGGGAAGTCGGCGGCGGTATCGAGCGCGGCGGCCGGATAGCGCCCGACCAGCGTCTCGATCGCGCGCACGGCCTGCTGCTCGGCGAGCGTGAGCGCGAGGACCGTGTCGCGGTAGGTCTGCAGCGCGGCGTCGGCCTGCCGGGCTTCGTAGTCGTCGCCGCGGCCGATGCGTGCGCGCTCCTTCGCGAGCGCCGCGAGTTTCTCGCCGGCGGTGGCCATCTCGACCGCCACCTCGCGCTGGCGACGCGCCTCGGTGGCGAGGAACCAGCTTTTCGCGACGAGGGCAGCGATCGACTGGCGGGCGTATTCGGCGTCGCGGTCCGTGGCCTCGAACTGCGCGGAGCCGGCCGCAGCCTGCGAGCGCACGCGGCCCCAGAGGTCCAGCTCCCAGTTGGCATAGATGCCGCCGCCTTCGATGCCGCTCGAATCGCCCGAGAGCTTGCCGCCGCCCTTGGCGATGAGGTTCACCTGCGGATAGAGCGTGGAACCGGCCTGCACGGCGAGGGCCGAGGCGCGCTCGACGCGTGCGGCGGCCGATCGCAGGTCGGGGTTGTTCGCGATCGCCTCGGCGACCAGGGCGTCGAGCCTCGGGTCGGCGAAGGACGCGAGCCAGCCGGAGCCTACGGCGCCCGCGGCGGCGCCTTTCGTGGCCCACGATTCCGGCGTCTTGAGCGCCGGCATCGCGTCCGCGTTTAGCGTCTTCGCGTCGGGCGGCGCGTTGAGCGCGCACCCGGTGAGGGCGGCGAGGACCGCGAGCGCCGCGAGGCGCCGGAGGGAAAGGCGGGCCGAGCGCATCAGTGCAGCTTCAGCACGAGGTAGTTGACCTTGGCGCCCACGCGCAGGAATACCATGCGGATCACGTGGATGGCCTTGGCGTGGTCGGTGTAGATCGCCCCCTCGCCCGTCGCGCCGGCGGCGAGGAAGAGGTCCTTGTGCTTCGGGTCGATGGTGAGCTTCACCGGGAAGCGGTTCGGCGGCAGCGGCTGCATGCCGGTGGTCGGCAGGGTGTTCGACATCGCCACCTGGCCCTGGCCCTGGGCCCAGATGATCGAGTCGACCGTGGCCTTGAGCACCTCGCCGGGGTGGGTCCGGAGCGTGATTTCCGCGAGATTCCCCGGCGCCACCTGGTGCAGCTCGTTCTGGCCGAAGAGGGCGATCACCTGGAACTCGTCCTCGACGAACGTGAGGGCGGGGGTGATGGGGAAGGCCGCGGTCATGGTGCCGGGGCGAAGCTGGACGTTGATCGCGTAGCCGTTGGCCGGCGCGGTGACCGTCGTCTGCGAAAGCTCCCACTTGGCGTTCTCGAGCTGCGCGCGCACCTGGGCGACCTGCGCGTACTCGCCGTTGGACTTGGCGCCGAGCCGCTGCGCGACCTGGCGCTGGCTTGCCGAGGCCTGCACCTGGGCCGCCCGGGCCTGTGCCTCGCTGCTGCGCGCGCCGTCGAGCTGGCCCTCGAGTTCCTTGAGGGTGGTCTCGGCCTGCTCGAGGTCGAACTTGTTGCCGGCGCCCGTCGCGACGAGTTCGCGGTTCTGCGCCACGCGAAGCCTCGCGAGCTCCGTGCGCGCCGACACCTCCCGCACCCGCGCCGTCGCCTGCTCGATGGCGGCCGTGGCCTGCGCGACCTGGGCCTGCGCGCCGGCGGCCTGCTCCTCGAGTTCCTTCGAGGTGCCCACCGCGTTGGCGAGCTGTGCCTCGAGCGCGTTCACCTGCAGCTGGTAGGGGGTGGGATCGATCCGGAAGAGCACGTCGCCCTTCTTCACCGGGCGATTGGGTTCGACCGCCACTTCGATCACCTTGCCTTTCACCTGCGGCACGACGTTCACGACGTACTTGATGACGCGCACGTCGGCGGTGGAGGGCGCGAAGACGTTCATCAGCAGGATGAGGATCGTCAACCCGACGACCGGGATGATGACGACGATCACCTGGCTGGTGGTGTTCCAGGGCAACCATTTCTTCTTGATGAAGATGAACCAGACGAAGAACGAGTAGACCGCGAGGATGATCGCATCCATCTAGGCGGCCCCCCCGGACGTGGCGGCGGCTGGCGGCGACTTCACGGCCGGTCTCGCCGAGGCGAGGATCTCCTTCACGCCGCGCAGCTTCTCCGGCACGGGCCCGGCCGCGGCCATCGCCGCGAACTCCTCGCGGAAGTGCTCGAGCTGCACTTCGTCCAGTTCGCCCCGGTCCGCGCGCTCGGCCATGTGCAGGAAGTAGTCCTCGTGTTTCTCCGTCCCGTAGGCGAGGCGGTAGCCGATGGGCTTCGTGTACGCCCACAACCACGCGAGAGGCCAGAGGAGCCCGCCGAAGACGAGCGAGAGCAGGCACAGCACCTTGATCGAATCCTGTTGCGGGTGGTGGCGCTTCTCGGCGATCTTCTCCGGCATCACGTGCACCAGCCAGAAGAGCACGATGGCTCCCAGCGGCACGAAGAGGATGACGACCCAGCTGATCACGTTGGCCATCGTGTCGAGGGCGTCGCCGGAGAGGAAGGAAGCGCGCGCCATGGCGGGGGCGAGAGCCAGTGCTGCGGCGACGACGGCCAAGCTTCTCTGGGGGGAGGGCATCGGGAGTATCTCCGGTGGGTTCGCGGCGACCGGCCATGTACGGACACCAAGTTTCGGTCGTTCGCGAAGGGGCGCTCGAATCAGATGGATTCTACGCAATGACGACTTTCCCTGCTTCATCCTCCGCTTGTAGCGGGGCGTGGGTCCTTGCGCCCGACAGCCGCCAACGGCCGGGCGTCATGCCCGATCGCCGCACGAATGACCGATTGAATGAGGCGGCATCGGCGTACCCCAGCGACTCGGCGATCTCGCACGCCGGCCGGCGCGTGTTCTCCAGGAGCTGGCAGGCGATCTCCCACCGGAGCGTGTCGCGCACCTCGCGGAAGCTGGTGCCCTCGGCGGCGAGATGGCGATTGAGCGTGCGACCGTGCATGCCGATGCGCTGCGCGACGGTCGCGAGCGATGTCTCGCGCGAGCCGATCTCGGCGCGCAGGAGGCGCCGCAGCTGGCCGACGAGGTCATCGCGGGTCGCGGCCTGCAGTCCGAGGACGCGCTCGGACATCATCGCGTGGAGGATCGGGTCGGCACTCACCAGGGGGCGGTCGAGCCAGCCCCGGGCGAATACGATGGCCGTCCGCTCCGCATTGAAGGTCGGCGCGACCTTGAAGAAATCCCGGAACGGATCCACGCGACCCATGCGGGCATGCGCAAGCGACACATCGAGCGGGCGCCAGGCTCCCCCGCACAGGGCCCGCAGGATGTTGCAGGCGATCGCCATCGCGGCATCGAGGATCTGCTCGGCCCGCTCGACTCCCGGCGCGACGATCTCGTAGCCGAGGGAAGCCGTGTGCTCGTCCGTGTCGAGGGTGATCACCGCGCCGCCGTCATGGACGTGGAGGTACGCGGCCAGCTCGGTGAGCGCGGTGCGTACGTCGGGGGCGCTTTGGATGAGATAGCCCACCGGACCCAATACCGACGCACCCCACTGCTTTCCGAGAAGCAGGCCGAAGTGCTCGCACCGGGTGCTTTGCACGCACCGCGAGAGGACCCGCCCCATCGTCGTGAATCGGATGACGTTGTCCGGATCCTCGAACAGGCTCGAGGGCAAGCCGAATTCCGCGAGCAATTCGTCCGGGTCGACGCCGGCCTCGCGCAGCAGCGCCGGGATCGCGATCATCGGCGCGACTCGAAGGACCCCGGGGCGGACGATCTCGTGGAAGCGCCAATGGGCGTCGGGGTTGCCTGACTTGCGAATCGGCTTCGGCATGGCGGCTGACGTGAATCAAGGGGGGTGTCGTGAAAGGTCAATGAATCGCCGCTTGCCGTCAAGCCCGTTCTGCCGGATCGGCGTCCAATGCGGAAAGGGTGCATCGGGTTTGCTTGCGCGTCGAACACGAATCGCAAAAGCGGGACCGGACCGCTCGCCACGAGCGGCGCTTCCGGACAACCACACAGAGAGCGAACATGACACACCGCATGCCTTCGTACGCCCTTCTGCCGTCCCTGGCCCTGGCATTTTGGGTGACGGTGGGCCTCGCCTCGGCCCAGCAACCGGCCGCCACGGCTGCCCCATCGGCGCCCGCTGCTGCGGCCGGGGCCGCCGTATCCCAGCAGGAGCTCGACCAGCTTCTCGCGCCGATCGCGCTCTACCCCGATGCGCTCGTCGCCCAGATCCTCATGGCCTCCACCTACCCGCTCGAAGTCGTCGAGGCGGCACGCTGGGCGAAGGCCAACCCCGCCGTGAAGGACAAGGCGCTCGAGGATGCGATGCAGAAGCAGGCCTGGGACCCGGCCGTGAAGGCCCTGGCCGCCGTGCCGACGGTCCTGGCACACATGAACGAGAACCTTTCGTGGACGCAGAAGCTGGGCGACGCGTTCCTCGCCGACCAGAAGGCCGTGATGGCGACGATCCAGGTGCTGCGCGGCAAGGCCCAGGCCGCGGGCAACCTGAAGACGACCCCCGAGCAGAAGGTGAAGACCGAGGTGGTCGAGCAGAAGACGGTCTACATCATCGAGTCGGCCAAGCCGGAGGTGGTCTATGTGCCCACCTACAACCCCACCGTCGTCTACGGGACCTGGTGGTACCCGTATCCCCCGTACGCCATGTATCCGCCGGCCTACGTGTATCCGCCGGGCGTCGGCTTCGCGACGGGCGTGATCGTGGGCGCCGCCATCTGGGGCAACTGCAACTGGGGCGGCAACAACGTGAACATCAACGTGAACCAGTACAACAGCTTCAACAAGACGAACATCCAGAACGCGAACTTCCAGCACAACGCGGACCACCGCAAGGGCGTCTCGTACGGCAACCAGGCCGCGGCGCAGAAGTACGGCAAGGGCGGCGCGAACGCGCAGTCCGCGCAGGCGCGCGAGGCCTACCGGGGGCGGGAGCAGGCCGGCGCCGCGAGCCAGCAGGGCGCGACGGCGAAGGCCCAGGGCGCCTCGGCGCAGCAAGGCGCGCGTGCCGGGGGTGGCGAAAGCGCGGCACGTTCGCCGTCGGCATCGACCGCCGCGGCCGGTGCGCGCGCGGGCGCCGGCGGCGGCGCCTTCACCGGCGCGGGATCGGGCGCTTCGACGCAGGCGGCGAGCGGACGCGGCGCGGCGAGCCGCGGTGGCGGAGGGAGACGCTGATGAAAGCGACCCCGATGATGGCGGCATTGCTGGCGGGCCTCGCGATCGCGCTCTCGTCCGGCGCGGCCCCTTCCGAGGAACGAAAAGCTCCCCCGGCCGCGAAGGGCGCGTCGAAAGCCGCCATCCAGCGGACATTCGCGACGCCCGAGGATGCCGTGAAGGCCCTCGTCGAAGCGGTGCGGGCGGGCGACGTGGAAGGCATGGTCGCGGTGATCGGGCCGAAGTCGCGCGGCTGGCTGTTCACGGGCGACAATGCCGCCGACGCGGCGGACTGGAAGCGATTCGGCGCGTCCTACGACGCGAAGAGCCGGATCGCGAAGGAAGGCGAGGCGAAGGCCGTGCTCCTCATCGGCGAGGACTGGCCTTTTCCCGCGCCGATCGTGGCCAAGGGGGGCAAGTGGTCCTTCGACGCCGAGGCCGGGCGCGAGGAGGTCATCAACCGGCGCGTCGGCCGCAACGAACTCGACACGATCCAGACGATGCTCGCCATCGGGGATGCGCAGCGCGAATACGCGTCGAAGGACGCGGACGGCAACGGCCTGCACGACTACGCGATGCGCTTCCGCTCCAGCCCCGGAAAGCGCGATGGCCTCTACTGGGAAGCCAGGCCCGGCGAGGCGGCGAGCCCGCTCGGCCCGCTGGTGGCGAAGGCGGTGCGGGAGGGCTATGGACTGAAGCCCGGGTCCGGGAGCCCGGTGCCCTACCACGGGTACCAGTTCCGGATCCTCACCGCGCAAGGCAAGGACGCGCCCGGCGGCGCCTACGACTACCGGGTGAATGGCCGGCTCTTCGGCGGCTTCGCGGTCGTCGCGTGGCCCGTCATCTACGGCAACTCCGGTGTGAAGACCTTTCTCATGAACCACGAAGGCGTGGTGTACGAGAAGGACCTCGGCAGCGCCACCGCCACGCAGGCCGGCGGGATGCAGCGCTTCAATCCCGACAAGACGTGGGCCAAGGCCCCCCAGTGAAGGAGCAGACCATGAAGACCCCGATTCGCCTCGCCGTGATCATCGCCGGTGCCGCGTTCGCCGCGAGCGCCCTCGCGCAGCAGTTCGTCTATCCCGCCAAGGGCCAGTCGCCCGACCAGCAGAAGAAGGACGAGGGCGCCTGCCACGTCTGGGCCGTGGAGCAATCCAAGTACGATCCCGCCAATCCGCCGCCGCCGCAGGCCGCCAAGGCGCCGACGACGGCGACGGGCACGACGCCCGGAGCCGGTGTCCGCGGCGCGGCCCGGGGCGCCGTCGTCGGCGAAGCCGTGAGCGGGGACGCGAGCACCGGTGCGGCGGTGGGAGCGGCCGCGGCGCGCGGGCAGAGCCGAAGGCAGAACGCCGCCGCCGGGCAACAGCAGCAACAGCAGGCCTCGGCGCAGCAGTCCGCCGGGCAACAGGCCTACCAGAAGGCGCGCGCCGCGTGCCTCGAAGGCAAGGGCTATTCCATCAAGTAGGCGCGAACACGCGCACGAGAGGAAAGGGAAGACCATGAACGGATCCAAGCGATTCGCCGCAACCACCCTGTGCACGCTGGCGGCATTCGCGGCGGCGGACGCCTCGGCGCAGGTCGCGGACACGTGGAAGTGGCAAGGCTCGATCTACGCGTACCTGCCGGACATCGGCGGAACCACGACCTTCCCGACGGGCAGCGGGAGCAGCGGCACGGTGGACGCGGCCAAGATCATCGACAGCCTCAAGTTCACCTTCATGGGCAACCTGGAAGCGACGAACGGGCGCTGGGGCATGTACACCGACGTGGTCTACATGGACCTGGGCAACACCAAGTCCGGTTACCGCGACTTCAGCATCGGCGGGGTCGGGATTCCCGCCGGCACCGACACGAACGTGAGCTACGACCTCAAGGGCTGGGCGTGGACCCTCGCCGGCACCTGGCGGGTCGCATCCGGTCCCGCCTCGAAGGTCGATCTCATCGCCGGCACGCGCCTTTTCGACATGCGCCAGACGTTCACGTACGAGGTCACGGGAAACGTGGCGTCGATCCCCACGAACGTCCGCGCGGGCTCGTCGGAAGCGAAGATCTCCAACTGGGACGCGATCGTCGGCGCGAAGGGGCGCATCGACTTCGGCGAGGGCGGCAAGTGGTTCGCGCCCTGGTACGTCGACATCGGCACGGGCGAATCGGACCTCACCTTCCAGGCGATGGGCGGCATCGGCTACTCGTTCAAGTGGGGCGACGTCGTCGGCGTGTGGCGCTACCTCGACTACGACATGAAGTCCGGCAAGAAGATCGAGAGCATGACCTTCAACGGGCCGGCGATCGCCGCCGTGTTCCGGTGGTAGTACCGGCTATCGACAGGAGACGCACATGAAGCGACGAGTTCTCGTTGAAGTTCTCGGTCCCGTTCTCGGCATGGCCTGTGCCGCCACGGCGGGCGCGCAGTCGCCGGCCGAGCGAGCCTCACTGCCCGTCCCCGAGGGCGTTCGCAAGACCTACACCGAGATCGACGCGCGCGACGCGAAGATGCCGCCGCGCACCGCGGTGAAGGCGCCCAAGGGAGCGCCCAACGTGGTGATCGTCCTCATCGACGACCTGGGTTTCGGGGCGACGAGCACGTTCGGCGGGCCCATCAAGACGGAAGCGCTCGACCGTCTGGCGCAGCAAGGGCTCCGCTACAACAACTTCCACACCACGGCGCTGTCCTCGCCGACGCGCGCTGCGCTCAAGAGCGGACGCAACCACCACACGGTGAACATGGCCTTCATCACCGAGATGGCGACGGGCTTTCCGGGCGCGACGGGCCAGGTCCCGGATGCGGCCGCGCCGCTCGCCGAGACGCTGCGGCTCAACGGCTATTCGACGGGCGCCTTCGGCAAGTGGCACGAGACGGCCGCCTGGGAAACGAGCGTCGCCGGCCCGTACGACCGCTGGCCCACGCGCCAGGGCTTCGACAAGTTCTACGGCTTCCTCGGGGGCGAGACGAACCAGTGGGCGCCGTACCTGTACGACGGCGTCGCGCAGGTGGAACTGCCGGCCGACCCGAACTACCACTTCATGACCGACATGACGGAGAAGGCGCGGGCCTGGATCAAGCACACGAAGGCCCTCGCGCCGGACAAGCCGACCTTCGTCTACTTCTCGCCCGGCGCGACGCACGCGCCGCACCACGTGCCAAAATCCTGGATCGAGCGCTGGAAAGGCAAGTTCGACCAGGGCTGGGACAGGATCCGCGAGGAGACCCTTGCGCGGCAGGTGGCGGCCGGCGTCGTGCCCGCCGGCACGAAGCTCCCGCCCAAGCCCCCGGCCATCAAGGACTGGGACAAGCTCTCTCCCGACGAGAAGCGCCTCTTCGCGCGCCAGGCCGAGGTCTTCGCGGCGTTCGTCGAGTACACCGATTACGAGACCGGCCGGATGCTCAAGGCCTTCGACGAGGTCGGGCAAGGGGACAACACGCTCGTCGTCTACGTGATCGGCGACAACGGCACCAGCGGCGAGGGCGGCCAGAACGGCATGTTCAACGAGTACACGTACTTCAACGGCGTGCCCGAGAAGGTCGAGGACATGCTCAAGCTCGTGGACAAGTGGGGCGGCCCGGAGACGTACCCGCACATGGCCGCCGGCTGGGCCGTCGCGCTCAATTCGCCCTTCGGCTGGATGAAGCAGGTGCCGTCCGACTTCGGCGGCACCCGCAACGGCCTGGTGGTTTCCTGGCCCAAGGGCATCAAGGCGAAGAACGAGATCCGCACCCAGTTCGGCCACGTGATCGACGTGGCGCCCACGGTGCTGCAGGCGATCGGGCTGCCGGAGCCGAAGTCGGTCAATGGCGTGAAGCAGATCCCGATGGAAGGCACGAGCCTCGCCTACACCTTCGAGGACGCGAAGGCGAAGGAGCGCCACACGACGCAGTACTTCGAGGTCGCGGGCAACCGCGCGATCTACCACGAGGGCTGGTACGCGCGCACGATCCACCGCGCGCCGTGGGAGGCGAAGCCGCGCCGGCCGCTCAAGGACAACACGGCCTGGGAACTCTACGACGTGCGCTCGGACTTCAGCCTCGCGAACGACCTCGCGGCGAAGAACCCGAAGAAGCTCGCGCAGCTGCAGAAGGTGTTCCTGAAGGAAGCCGGCAAGTACCACGTGCTGCCGATGGACGACCGCGTCTTCGAGCGGCTGGACGGCGCGGCGGTGGGCCGCCCCGACCTGATGGCGGGCCGCACGTCGATCACGCTCGCCGAGGGCATGACCGGGATGATGGAAGGCGTCTTCCCCAACGTGAAGAACCGCTCCAAGGTGATCACGGCGGAGATCGAGGTTCCCGCGAGCGGCGGCAACGGCACGGTCATTGCGCAGGGCGGACGCTTCGGCGGCTGGTCGCTGTACGTCAAGGACGGCGTGCCGGCCTACGACTACAACTTCCTCGGCTTGCAGCGCTTCTCGGTGGCCTCGGCGAAGAAGCTCCCGCCCGGCAAGCACACGCTCGTGTTCGATTTCGCCTACGACGGCGGCGGGCCTTCCAAGGGCGGCAAGGGCACCCTGACGGTCGATGGCGAGAAGGTCGGCGAAGGTCGCATCGGCGTCACGCAGGCCGGCCTCTTCTCCGCCGACGAGACGGCCGACGTGGGCATCGACCTGGGCACGCCCGTGGTCGAGGCGATCGGGGCGGAAGCGAAGTCGCGGTTTACCGGACGCATCCCGAAGCTCACGCTCGAGGTGAGGTAATCAATGCAGGGAGTCCGCGTCGAGCATCCCCGTTTGTCTTGACCGGACCGACTGCTCGAGGAGGGAAAAGATGAGCGTTCGATTGCCGGGTCGGCTGGTCGCATTCGCGCTGGCCTGCCTGGCCATGAATGGGGCGTGGGCGGCCGAGACGGTCACGGTCGACAACTTCGTCCGTGCCGAGACCGACACGACGATGAAGCGCTATGTGTCCCAGGGCGGATTCGGCAAGTTCCTGCACATCCGCGCGATGACGCCGATCGACAAGCAGGACGTCATCCGCATGAACCGGGACACCCTGTATTCCGCCGGGGTGTTCGACCTGGCGAAGCCGGTGACGATCGTGAAGCCCGATCCGGGCAAGCGGTTCCAGTCGCTGATGGTCATCAGCGAGGACCACTCGATACCCCCGGTCACTCACGGAGCGGGTGAATTCACCCTGACCCGGCAGCAGGTCGGCACGCGTTACGTCATGGTGCTGCTGCGCACCTTTGCCGACCCGAACGATCCTGCGGACATGAAGGCCGCGCACGCGCTGCAGGACCGCATCCAGGTCCGGCAGGCCGTAGCCGGAAAATTCGAGGTGCCCGACTGGGATCCCGCCTCGCTGGGCAAGGTTCGCGACGCGCTCAACGCCCTGGCGGCGACCAAGACGGATTTCACCGGAATGTTCGGCGAGAAGTCGAAGCTCAACCCGATCGACCACCTGCTCGGCGCCGCCTCGGGCTGGGGCGGCAATCCGAAAGAGGCGGCGGTCTACCAGAACGGCAGGCCGAAGCTCAACGATGGAAAGGTGCCGCACGTCCTCTCGGTGCGAGACGTTCCGGTGGATGGATTCTGGTCGGTCACCGTCTACAACGCCAAGGGCTACATGGAACCGAATCCGCAGAACGCCTATTCAGTCAACAACGTAACCGCGAGGCGCGACGCCGATGGCGGCGTCACGATTCGCTTCGGCGGCGATCCGGGCGGCGCCAACCACCTGCCCATCGGTCCGGGCTGGAGCTACGTCGCGCGGATGTACCAGCCGCGAAAGGCGGCGGTCGAAGGGAAATGGAAGTTTCCGGAAGCGCAGCCCGCCAGGTGAAGGGGTGAAACGGCTGGCGTTAGAGCCATGGAGTTCAACGAATGGAAGAGAGACTCGACATGAAGAGATTGAAGCTGGTGACGGTCCTGGTGGCCGCCTTGATGGCGCCCGTGACCCCGTCCTTCGCGCAGGCCGCACCGGCTGCGGGACCCCAGGTGCTTCGCGACGGCGACGGCGCAAAATCCGTGCGTTTCGAAAACATGCACCAGACGCGGTTCATCGAATTGTTTTTCGGCACTAAGGATCCGAAAACAGGAAAACTGGTCGCGCCCTGCTTCAATACCATGTATACGAGCAAAAAGCCTCCCGCGTCCAAAGACACCTCTCCACAAGCGCTGGTCAAAAGCCTCGACCTGGAGAAGCTGGCGAAAGAAAACGGCGTCGCCAAAGTGATGCTGAACGGCCCCAAGATTTGGATGCCGGATTGGGTGGAAATCAAGATGGGCAAGGAAAGGGATTTCAGTGGCATGAAGGCCGGCTGGGTTGCGCAACTCAATCTGCCGGATTCAGGCACGATCGAAGGTGCGCCCTGGAAGCCCATGCAAATTGCCCGCGACAGCAAGTGGGCCTGGACTAAGGGCACCAAGGTTGCACTCCTTGACGATCCAGAAGGCAATACCTGGATATTGAAGGGGTTCCAACTGGGTCTCAATCCGCAACAGACCTGGCAGGAATACCTTGCCAAAGGGACTGCCAGCTACAAGCAGTTTCCCGCAGGCTGGAAGTTTCGGGTCAAGACGCTGGAGCAGGACGTGATCGAAATTCCGGATAACAACCTGGCCACGATCATGACGGACGAGCTTTTCCACGTATGGGACAAGACCGGCCCGGGCATGACCAACTACAAGCCGTAGCGTTGCCGTGCCGGGCACCGCGATGAGTGCGCCGCGGCCCGAACCGGGCCGACTCGGCATTCACGTGCTGGCGAAGCCGATCGGCTCGATCTGCGACATCGCCTGCGACTACTGCTTCTACCTCGAGAAACGCGAACTCTATCCGGACGAGCGCCAGTTCAAGATGTCCGACGAGGTGCTCGCGAAATACATCGCGCAGTACGTCGAGGCGCAGCCCACGCCCGTGGTCGAGTTCGTCTGGCACGGCGGCGAACCGACCCTCCTCGGCGTCGACTTCTATCGCCGCGTGGTCGAATTGCAGAAGCCCTTCCGCGGGAAGAAGGAAATCCGCAACTCGCTGCAGACCAACGCGTTGGGCCTCACCGACGAGTGGTGCGCGTTCTTCAAGGAGAACGACTTCTTCGTCGGTGTGAGCCTCGACGGGCCGAAGGAAGTCCACGACCGCTATCGCAAGGACCGGCACGGGGCCGGAACCTTCGAGCGCGTGATGGCGGGCGTGCGCCTGCTGCAGAATCATGGCGTCGAGTTCAACGCGCTGGTCTGCGTGGGAAAGGAGACGGCGTACAGGCCGCTCGAGGTCTACCGCTTCTTCAAGGAAGCCGGCATCCACTACATCCAGTTCACGCCGATCATCGAACGCGAGCCCGACGAGGCGACGAAGGTGATCAAGCTCTGGCTCGCGCGCCCCGCCGTCCTCGACCGCCCGGAGCCCAACACGAAGGTCACGCCGTGGACGGTGGAGCCGGAAGCCTACGGCGACTTCCTCATCGCCATCTACGAGGAGTGGGTGCGCAAGGACGTGGGCACCACCTTCGTGATGAACTTCGAATGGGCGCTCACCGTGTGGGTGGGCGAGCCTTCGCCCGTCTGCATCTTCTCGAAGACGTGCGGGCGGGCCGTGGCGATCGAGCACGACGGCAGCGTCTTTGCCTGCGATCACTACGTCTATCCCGAGTACAAGCTCGGCAACGTGCTCGAGGGCAACCTCGGGCAGATGGTGGAGCAGTCGGTCGCGAACGGTTTCGGGCCGCACAAGGAGGCCACGCTACCGCGCTACTGCCGCGAGTGCGAGGTGAAGGAGGCCTGCTGGGGCGGCTGCCCCAAGCACCGCTTCGCCACCACGCCCGACGGCGAGCCGGGCCTGCATTACCTGTGCGCGGGCTACAAGAAGTTTTTTCGCCATATCCGCAAGTACCTGCGGGCCATGGGAACGCTCATCGAGAACGACCTGCCGGTCTCGGCGGTGATGCAGGCGGTCGACGGGCCGCTCGCGATCGTCAAGAAGCCCCGTTGAGGATGATCGCTGGCGCCTGAACCGGGGTTGGGCGCCGGCATCGCGTGTCAGCACCGCTGGCACGAGGGCATGCGGTAGCGCCGCACCTCAGCCGTTCAGCTTGCCCAGCACCAGCCGGATCTTGTCCGGTTCCTCGCCCTTCAGCACCCGCGCCACCAGCGGCGCGATGTCCGGCAGGCTGGTCGTGAGCACGCGCTGCTTCACGGCGAGTACCGAGGCCGGGTGCATGGAAAAGTGGCGCAGGCCGAAGCCCAGCAGCAATCGCGTGAGTTCCACGTCGCCCGCCATCTCGCCGCACACCGCGATGGGCTTCTCGTGCTGGTGGGCGGTGCGGATGACCCCGTGCAGCAGGGAGAGCACCGCGGGATGCAGCGGGTCGTACAGGTGCGCCACGGAGTCGTCCGCGCGGTCGATGGCGAGCGTGTACTGGATGAGGTCGTTGGTGCCGACGGAGAGGAAATCGAGCTTGCGGATGAACATCGGCAGCGCGATGGCCGCCGCGGGGATCTCGATCATCCCGCCCACGGGCACGTGCTCGTCGAACTTCACGCCCTCGGTCTTCAGTTCCTCCTTGGCGCGCGCCACGGCGGCCAGGGACTGGTTCAGCTCCGTCCACGAGCACAGCATCGGGATGAGGATCATCGCCTTGCCGTGCTTCGAGGCCCGCAGGATGGCGCGCAGCTGGGTGTTGAAGAGCTCCGGCTCGGCCAGGCAGTAGCGGATGGCGCGAAGGCCCAGGGCGGGGTTCTCCGCTTCGTTCTCCTGCCCGTCGAGCGCCTTGTCCGCGCCGATGTCGAGCGTGCGGATGTTCACCGGCCGGCCCTTCATGCCCTCGAGCACCTCGCGGTAGGCCTCGTACTGCTCGTCCTCGTCGGGGAGGTCCCGGCGGTTCATGAAGAGGAACTCGCTGCGGAACAGGCCGATGCCCGTGGCCCCGCTCGCCCGCACGGCCTCGATGTCCGAGGGCAGCTCGATGTTGGCGTAGAGCTGGATGGGCGTCCCGTCCAGCGTGGCCGCCGCCGCGGTGCGGATGCGCTTGAGCTTGTCGCGCTCGAGCCGCGCCTGGTTCTGCTTGAGCCGGTATTCCGCGAGGACGGCGCGGTCCGGGTTGACGATGACGACGCCCTGCGCGCCGTCGATGACGATGAGCTCGTCCTCGCGGATCATCGAGCGCGCGTGGTGCAGCGCGACGATGGCGGGGATGGCGAGCGAGCGCGCCATGATCGCGGTGTGCGAGGTGGCGCCGCCCATGTCGGTCACGAAGGCCGCGAAGGGGTGCTCGCGGAAGAGGATCACGTCGGCGGGCGAGAGGTCGCGCGCGACGAGGATGGCCGGGTCTTCCCGGGCGGGGCGCGGGACGATGCGCCGCTTGGAGCCGGCGAGGGCCCCCAGCACGCGCTCGGCCACCTGGCGCACGTCGTTCTCGCGCTCGCGCAGGTATTCGTCCTCGATGTCGTCGAACTGCGCGGTGAGCTCGTCGAGCTGCACGCGAAGCGCCCACTCGGCGTTGCAGCGCTCCTCGGCGATGATCTCGCGCGGCACCTCGGAGAGCGCCGAATCCTGCAGCAGCATGAGGTGCACGTTCACGAAGGGCGCGAGCTCGGAGGAGGCGCTGTGGCGCACGCTGTCGGCGAGCTCCTTGAGTTCCTCCTGCACTTCCTTCACCGCGCGGTCGTAGCGGCGCTGCTCGCGCGGCACGTCGTAGGCGGCGATCGGGTAGTGGTCCACCTCGGTGGACATGCCCGAGAAGAGATGCGCGTGGCCGATGGCGATGCCGCCCGACACCCCGATTCCGTGCATCGTGAAGCAGACGTTGGTGGGGCGGGGGTCGCCGCCGGGACTGTCAGCCATGGGCCGGCGCCTCCGAACGGTTGGCGTGGATGCCGTGCCACATCGTGTCGGCGCCCAGTCGCATTCGCCTTGCTCGCATCCCCGGAGGGGCCCCTGCTCGGTGGCTCATGCGACTACCCCCTTCGCCGAACTTGTCGGCGATGAGCTTCTCGATGGCTTCCATGGCCTCCACCTCGTCGGCGCCCTCGGTCTCGGCCTCGATGGAGGAACCCTTGCCGGCGGCGAGCATCATCACGCCCATGATGCTCTTGGCGTTGACGCGCTTGCCGTTGCGGGAGAGAAACACGCTGCTGGAGAACTTGCCGGCGGCCTGCGTGAGCTTGGCCGAGGCCCTCGCGTGCAGGCCCAGCTTGTTCACGATCGGGAGGGTCTTCTTCTGCACGGGCGGGGGTCCTCAGGCGGGGGGCGTCATGCGGATCACGCCCTCGGTGCCGCCGGAGAGGGCCTTGGCCAGCACGGTCTCGAGGGGTTCCTCGCGGTAGGTGAGGGCGCGGATGAGCATCGGCAGGTTCACCCCCGCGAGGCCCTCGACGCGCCCGGGCTGGAGCACGCGCGCGGCCACGTTCGAGGGCGTGGCGCCGTAGATGTCGGTGAGCACCAGGACGCCGGCGCCGCGGTCGATGAAGCGGATGTGGTCTTCCGCGACGGGAATGAGCGCGTCCGGGTCGTCGTGCACCGTGATGCCCACCTGCCGGACGTAGAGCGGGCGCTTGCCCAGCACGTGGCTCGCGGAATGGATGAGGCTTTCGCCGAAGGCGCCGTGGGAGACGATGAGGATGCCGATCATAGCCTCATTCTAGGGCACCGGCGGCGGCGCCGCACCCTCTAGGCGGCGCGGATGGGTGTGACGTCGGCCGCCGCGGTCCTCGCCGGGAGCCGCCTGGCCGAGGGGAACCGGCAGGAGAAGGTGCTCCCCTTGCCCACCTCGCTCTCGATGACGAGGCGGCCCTGGTGGCGCTGCAGCACGTGCTTCACGATCGCGAGGCCCAGGCCGGTGCCACCGGAGGCGCGGGAGCGGCCGCGGTCCACGCGGTAGAAGCGCTCGGTGAGGCGCGGGATGTGCTCCGGCGCGATGCCCTCGCCGTTGTCGCTCACGCGCATCACAGGGTCGCCGTCCTCGAGCGCCCAGGTGACCGCGATCTCCCCGCCCGAGGGCGTGTAGCGCACGGCATTGGTGACGAGGTTCGTGAAGGCGCTGCGGACTTCCTCGCGGCTCGCGAGAAGCCAGGCGGGCGCGAGGTCCGTGGTGATGCGGTGCTGGCCCTGGCTGATCGACTGGGCCTCCTGGACGATCGACGCGAGGAGGGCGGGGACGTCGAGCGGCTCCTCGCGCAGGAGGGAGCGCGAGTCCTCCAGCCGCGAGAGCATCAGCAGGTCCTCGACGAGGCGCTGCATGCGCTCGGCCTGGTCCGTCATCAGGGCGAGGGAGCGGCGGTAGACCTTCTCGTCCATGCGGTCGGCGTCGGTGAGTGTCTCGAGGAACCCCTTCATCACGGTGAGGGGCGTGCGCAGCTCGTGCGAGACGTTGGCGATGAAGTCGCGGCGGACGGCCTCGAGGCGCTCCCAGCGGGTCACGTCGCGGGAGAGCAGGAGCTTCTCGTTGTCGCCGTAGGGGACGAGCTGGATGGAGAGGATGCGGTCGGTCTCGCCTCGAAGCAGCAGGGGTTCGGCGTAGGTCGGCGCGGCGAGGTAGGCGGCCAGGGAGGGGTGGCGCACGAGGTTCGTGAGGGCCTGCTGGCGGTCGCCCTTCAGGCCCAGGCCGAAGTGCTCCTCGGCGACGGGGTTCATCCATTCGATGCGGTTGGCGGCGTCCAGGACCAGCACGCCGTCGGGCATGGCCTCGCCCGCCTGCCGGAAGCGCCACAGGGCGTGGGAGAGGCCGGCGCGGCTGCGGGACTGCTCGCGGATGAGGCGGTAGAGGCGCGCGTAGATGTCGCCCCAGCGCCCGCCCACGTCGGGCACGTCGTCGGCGCTGGGCTTCATGGCCCAGTCGGCCAGGCGGTCGCGTTCGCGCAGCAGCTGGCCCAGGGCCGCGACCAGGTAGACGAGCAGGAACACGCACGCCATCACCCACCCGCGCACCTCGCCCCATCCGCCGAGGAGACCCACGACCACCGTCCCGGCCGTGGCGGCCAGGGCGTGGAGGGCGAGGCGGGCGGTCCAGGCGGGCATGGCAGCCATTATCGATCAATCCCCCTGAAGGGGACGCACACCTTCACCTTGCCTGAAGGGGACGCACACCTTCACCTTGCCTGAAGGTGTGCGTCCCCTTCACCGCCCGTGAAGGTGTGCGTCCCCTTCAGGGGGGTCAGGGGGCCTTGGAAAAGCGGTAGCCGGCGCCGCGAACGGTCTGGACGAAGGCTTCCAGCCGCGCCGGTTCCAGGGCCGCCCGCAGCCGGCGAATGTGCACGTCCACAGTCCGCTCCTCGATGAACACGTGGTCGCCCCACACGTGGTCCAGGAGCTGGGTGCGGGAATACACCCGCTCCGGATGCGTCAGGAAGAAATGCAGCAGCCGGAACTCCGTCGGCCCCATCTCGAGCGTCTTCCCCCGGCCGGTGACGCGGTGCGAAGCCGGGTCGAGGTTGAGGCCGTTGTATTCGATGGCGTCGTCCGTGATCTCCGGCGCCCGCCGCCTGAGCACCGCCTTGATCCGCGCCTGCAGCTCCTTCGTCGAGAAGGGCTTGGTGATGTAGTCGTCCGCGCCGGTGTCGAGGCCCCTCAGCTTGTCGTCCTCTTCCCCCCGCGCCGTGAGCATGATGATCGGCAGCAGCCGCGTGCGCGGTTCGGCCCGCAGCCGGCGCGCGAAATCGACCCCGCTCTGCCCCGGCAGCATCCAGTCGAGGAGCACGAGGTCCGGCAGGGCGGACTGGATGCAGGTCCAGGCCTCCTCCGCGCTTCCGGCCAGGATGGGGGTCTGCCCGGCCTGCTCGAGGTTGAGGGCGATGAGTTCCTGGATGGCGCTCTCGTCTTCGACGACGAGGATCTGGGCGGGCATGGGATTCTTGGGGTGGCTCAGGCGAGCGGTATGACGGGCATGTTACGGTCGGATCGTGACACCGGGGTTACAGCCCCGAAACCCCCCGGCCGTGGGAAAATGGCGGACAACCGGAAGAGCCCCCATGAACAAAGCCGCCCCCCGCCCCACCGAAATCAAGCTGCACCAGAAGTCGCGCATCCTCGAGGTCGCCTTCGACGACGACAAGCGCTTTTCGCTGCCCTGCGAGTACCTGCGCGTCTATTCCCCGTCCGCCGAGGTCCGCGGCCACGGCCCCGGGCAGGAGGTGCTGCAGGTCGGCAAGCGCGACGTGGAGATCAAGGACATCGAACCCGTGGGCGCCTACGCCGTGAAGCTCGTCTTCTCGGACGGCCACGACACGGGCCTGTATTCGTGGGACTACCTGTACGAGCTGGGCGAGACGCAGGAATCGAGCTGGAAGAGCTACCTGGCGCGCCTCGAGCAGGCGGGCGCCTCGCGCGACCCGAAATGAGCGACAAGACCACCCACTTCGGCTTCAAGGAAGTTCCGGAACAGGAAAAGGCCGCCCGCGTGGGCGAGGTCTTCTCGTCGGTCGCGGGGAACTACGACCTGATGAACGACTTCATGTCGCTGGGGCTTCATCGTCTTTGGAAGAAGTTCGCCATCGCCCTCTCGGGCGTGAAGGCCGGCAGCACCGTGCTGGATGTCGCGAGCGGCAGCGGCGACCTCGCCCTCGCCTTCGCGAGGATCGCGGGCCCCACGGGCAAGGTGGTGATGACCGACATCAACGGCGCCATGCTCACCGTGGGCCGCGACAAGGCCCTCGACGGCGGCGTGCTCGCCCCGCCGGCCATCTGCGACGCGGAGAAGCTCCCTTTTCCGGACGACACCTTCGACTGCATCACCGTCGCCTTCGGCCTGCGCAACATGACGCACAAGGACAAGGCCCTCGCGGAGATGGCGCGCGTGGCGAAGCCCGGCGGGCGGGTGATGGTGCTGGAGTTCAGCAAGGTGTGGAAGCCGCTCGAGAAGCCGTACGACCTCTATTCGTTCAACGTGCTGCCCTTCATCGGCAAGGTCGTGGCCAAGGACGAGGCGGCCTACCGCTACCTGGCCGAGTCCATCCGCATGCACCCGGACCAGGAGACGCTCAAGGGGATGATGGAAGCGGCGGGCCTGGTGCGCGTGGATTATCACAACATGACGATGGGCGTGGTGGCGCTGCACCGCGGCTTCAAGCCGTGATCGGCCCCACGCCCGCCGATGCCGCGGCCGGCTTCATCAACAAGCTGACGGGCGCGGCGCCCCTTTCGCGCGAGCGCCTGGGCAAGTACGCCGGGCGCACGGCCGTCTTCCATGTCGGCCCTTTCGATGCGGCCTTCACGGTGCAGACGACGGGTGAGGTGCTGCCGGCGGTGGAAGCCGCGCAGAAGGATCTCGAGGTGAGGCTCTCGCCGTTCCTGCTGCCGCGCCTCGCCGCGCGCGACGAGTCGGCGTTCCGCGACGTGCGGATGACGGGCGATGCCGATTTCGCCGCCGAGATCGCCTTCCTCGCGAAGAACCTCAAGTGGGACGTGGTTCGCTCCTTCGCGACGCCGTCGAGCGGCTCGACAAGCGCATCGGGAACCTCGAGAAGGACCTTTGAACCCGTTGAAGGGGACGCACACCTTCAGTCCGCCTGAAGGGGACGCACACTTTTCCCTTGGAGATACAGGTCCGTCCCCTTCACTCCGGGTGAAGGTGTGCGTCCCCTTCAGGACATGAGGCAGCCGTCCACCGCCGGCATCGCGTTGGTGCTGCTCTCCGCCTGCGCCTTCGGGTCGATGGCGATCTTCGCGCGCGGGGCGTTCGCCGCGGGCGCCAACGTGTCGGGGCTGCTCGCCGGCCGGTTCGCGATCGCGGGCATCCTCCTCGCCATCCTGCTTTTGGCCACCCGGGAGGAAATTCCCCAGGGGACGCCCGTTGGTCTTCGCCATCGCCATGGGGGGCATCGGCTACGTGGGCCAGGCCGCGTGCTTCTTCGCGGCGTTGCAGTACGCCTCATCGGGCCTCGTCGCGTTGCTGCTCTACGTGTACCCGACGCTCGTCGTGCTGCTGTCGGCGGCGTTCCTGCACGAGAAACTGACCGGAAGGAAGCTCGTCCTCCTCGCGGTGAGCTTCGCCGGCCTCGCCCTCATGCTGGGGGGCGGGAGCGGATCGCCCATGGGAATCGGCCTGGGACTCGCCGCGGCGGGCATCTACTCGGTGTACATCCTCGTGGGGTCGCGCGAGCTCGCGAACACGGATGCGCTCGCGAGCGCGACCGTCATCTGTCTTTCCGCGGCGACGACGCTCGGCATCGCCTCTCTCTTCATCGACACGCGCCTGCCCGGCACCTGGTGGGGATGGGCGGCCGTTGCGGCGCTGGGCATCGTGGGGGGCGTCGTCGCGATCCTCGCCTTCTTCGCGGGGCTGAAGCGCGTGGGGCCTTCGGTGGCGTCGGTCGTCTCCACCTTCGAGCCGGTGTTCACGGCGGCGCTCGCGTGGTTCGTGCTGGGGGAGAGCCTGACGGCGGCGCAACTTGCCGGCGGCGCGCTCGTCGTCGCCACAGCCGCGGGCCTCGCCCGGGCCCGATAGGGGGAGCTGAAGGGGTCGCCAGGGTGCGTCCCCTTCAAGCGAGCTGAAGGTGTGCGTCCCCTTCAGGAAGGCTGAAGGTGTGCGTCCCCTTCACGGTCTGGGCGATAATTGCGCCTTCGGCCCCGACGCCGACCGTCCCCCCGAACGCCAAAGCCCGGAAAACAATGCGCTCCGTCTCCCTCTCCCGCTTCCTCATCGACGAACAATGGCAGAAGCAGGCCATCCCCTCGGACCTGCGCCTGCTGGTCGAAGTCGTCTCCCGCGCCATCAAGGCCATCTCCATCAACGTCGGCAAGGGCGCGCTCGCGGGCGTGCTGGGCGACGCCGGCAGCGGCAACGTGCAGGGCGAGGCGCAGAAGAAGCTCGACGTCATCGCCAACGAGATCCTCCTCGAGGCCAACGAATGGGGAGGCCACCTGGCGGCCATGGCCTCGGAGGAGATGGAAGGCCCCCACGCCATCCCGCACCGCTTCCCCAAGGGCGAATACCTGCTGCTCTTCGACCCGCTCGACGGCTCCTCCAACATCGACGTGAACGTCTCCGTGGGCACCATCTTCTCGGTGCTGCGCTGCCCGGAGGGCGTGGACCCCACGAGCGAAGCGGCGTTCCTCCAGCCCGGCACGGCGCAGGTGTGCGCGGGCTTCGCGGTCTTCGGCCCCTCGACGGTGCTCGTGCTCACGATGGGGCAGGGCGTGCACGCCTTCACGCTCGACCGCGAAGTGGGCTCCTTCGTCCTCACGCGCGAGGACATCCGCATCCCGGAGGACACGAAGGAGTTCGCGATCAACATGTCCAACCAGCGCCACTGGGAGCCGCCGGTGCAGAAGTACATCGGCGAACTGCTCGCGGGCAAGAGCGGCCCGCGCGGCACGGACTTCAACATGCGCTGGGTCGCCTCGATGGTGGCGGACGTCTACCGCATCCTCTCGCGTGGCGGCATCTTCATGTACCCGCGCGACACGAAGGAGCCCGGCAAGGCCGGCCGATTGCGCCTCATGTACGAGGCCAACCCGATGGCGATGATCGTCGAGCAGGCGGGCGGCCGCGCCACCACCGGCCACGAGCGCATCCTCGACGTGCAGCCCACCGCCCTCCACCAGCGCGTCGCGGTCTTCCTCGGTTCGAGGAACGAAGTCGATCGCGTCACGGGCTATCACCAGGGCTAGGTGAGCGTCCGCGCCACCCTCGCCTGCGCGCTGCTCGCGCTCTTCGCGGCCAGCGCGGGAGCGAAGGAGCCGCCCGCGACGCTTCCCGTCACCTGGGAAGCGCCGGAGGAGCTCAAGGTCCATTTCGAGAAGCACCTGAAGGGCCCGCCGCCGGAAGCGAAGCGGGATCGCCTGCAACTGCGCCGCTGGATCCGCGAGGTGCGCCGGCGCGCGCCCGAGATCGCCGCGGCCGAAGGCTGGTTCTCGGCGAAGGTGGAGATCGACGACGACATCGAGCCCGTGCACGTCAAGGTCGAGCCCGGCGAGCGCACGGTGGTCGCCGGCATCGCGATCGCGTTCAAGGGCGACGTCGCGGGCGAGGGCGCCTTCCGCGAGGCGCGGCGCGAAGCGCTCCGGTCCGCGTGGGCGCTTCCCGAAGGCAAGCCCTTCCGCACCGCCGACTGGGAAGAAGCGAAGGCGCGATTGCTCGAGGCCCTCACCGCCGACGACTACGCCGCGGGTCGCGTGGTCTCGAGCGAGGGCCGCGTCGACGCCACGACCGCGAAGGCGAGGCTCGCCGTCGTGCTCGACAGCGGCCCGGCCTTCTCGCTGGGCGAAGTCGAGATCGTCGGCCTCACCAAGTACCCGTCGAAGGTCGTCGAGCGCCTCATCGACGTGGACCCGGGCGAGCCCTACCGCAGCGACCGCCTCCTCGACCTGCAGCGCACGCTCCAGAACACCCCGTACTTCGCCGGCGTCACCGTCGAGATCGAGCGCGATCCCGCGAAGCCGCAGCGCGTGCCGGTGCGCGTGACGCTCATCGAGCGGCCGGTGGCGGACGTGGGCCTTTCCGCGGGCTACGGCACCGATTCCGGCGCGCGGGGCGAGGTGTCCCTTCGCTACCGGAACGCCTTCGGCCTGGGCTTCGACAACCTCTCCGCCCTGCAGGCCGACAAGACGCGCCAGATCGGCTACGCGGACTTCTACCTGCCCACGGGGGCGATCGCCGCGCCCATCGTCGGCACCCAGGCCACCAAGGACAGCGTCGGCATCCTCGGCGAGCACACGTTCATCGAAGGCCTCGACACGCAGCGGGTCGCCGTTGCCGCCTACCGGCAGTTCCTCAAGGGCCCGTTCGACGTGCGCGTGGGCGTGAGCTACCAGGTCGAGCAGGCGCGCCCCGAGGGCAGCGAGAGTTCGCTCAAGCGCGCCCTCGCGCCCAATGCCACGGTCACGTGGCGCTTCGTGGACGACGTGCTCAACCCGAAGACGGGCGGCGTCCTGCAGGTGCAGGCGGCCGTCGGCTCGAAGGCGTTCCTGTCGGACCAGGATTTCGTGAAGGCCTACGCCCAGTACCAGCACTGGTTCACGCCCACGCCGAAGGACCAGTTCATCGTGCGCGCGGAGTTCGGCAAGACCTTCGCGCCCAGCCGCGAGGGGGTGCCGGAGGATTTCCTCTACCGCGCGGGCGGCACGCGCTCGGTGCGCGGCTACAAGTACCAGAGCCTGGGCGTGAAGGACGGCGAGGCCACCGTGGGCGGGCGCTACCTCGCGACCGGCACGCTCGAATACGTCCGGTGGGTGAACCCCACCTGGGGCGCGGCGGCGTTTCTCGACGCGGGCGACGCGGCCGACACGCGCGACACGCTCGGCGCGAACCTGGGCTACGGCCTGGGCGTTCGCTTCCGCACGCCCGCCGGCCCGCTCGCGTTCGATCTCGCCTACGCGGACCGAGACCGCAGGGTGCGCGCCGTCTTTTCCGTCTCGGTGGCGTTCTAGGCGATGGAAGCGAACGCCTCCCCCCGCCCCCCGTCCCGCCTGAGGCGCTGGCTCGCCTGGAGTTCGGGCGGCCTCGCGCTCGCGGTCGTGGCCGCGCTGGGCACGGGCGCCTGGCTCGCGTTCTCCGAACCCGGCGCCCGATTCGTCCTGGACCGGGCGCTCGCGATCGTGGGCGGATCGGCGACGGGCGTGACGGGCAGCCTCGCCGGGCCGCTCGCCCTCGACGCGCTCGAGGTGAATGCCGGCAAGACGCGGGTGCGGGCGAAGCGCGTCTCGCTCGACTGGTCCCCCATCCGGCTGTTGCAGGGGGAGCTGCACGTCGTGCGGTTCCACGCGGCCTTGCTGGAGATCGAATCCGAGGCCTCCGCCGAGCCTGCGAAGGAGCCGCTCTCGCTCGCGCCGCCGCTGACCGTCCACGTGGCGCAGGCGGGTCTCGACCGGCTGGTGATCGCCAGGCGGGGCGAGCCCGACCCGGTTGAACTCCGGATCTCTCCGTGAAGCTCCGCGGCGACCTCGCGGCGTGGATCGTGGGCGATGCGCGGGCGAGCACGCCCTTCGGCCTCGCCCGGGTGAGCGGCACGATCGGGGCCCGGCGGCCCTTCGACCTCGATGCCAAGGGGGCGCTCGAAGGCAGCCGCGGCGAGCGCAAGTACAGCCTCCAGCTGGGCGCGAAGGGGCCGCTCTCGGCCATCGAGGCGGCGTTCACCGGGGCCGAGGGCGGGCTCGAGGGCGGCGGCAGGGCCCGCATCGCGCCGTTCGACGCGTCGGCGCCGCTTCGCGCGCTGTCGGTGAAGCTCGCGGGGCTCGACCTCTCGGCCTTCACGAGCGCCCCGCAGACGAAGCTCGCCGTGGAGGCCGAGCTCGCGCCTTCGGGCGAGCTGCTTCTCGCCGGCCCCGTGAAGATCGCGAACGCGGCCCCGGGCCCGCTCGATCGCAACCGGGTGCCCGTGGCCTCGATCGCGGCAGGCCTGGCCGTCGCGAAGGACGGAGCGCTCAGGGCGCGCGGCATGGAGGCGCTCTTCGCGGGCGGCGGCAGCGCGAAGGGAGACCTCGCGTGGGCCGGAGGCAAGCTCGACGCCGCGATCGACGTGAAGGGCCTCGACCTGCTCGCGTGGTACACGCCGCTTCGCGCGACGGCGCTCGACGGCGCCATCCGCGCCGACGTCACGGGCGATGCGCAATCCTTCACGCTCGACCTCGCCGATCCGCGCTTCACGATCACCGGTGCGGCCCGGATCGCGAACCGGGCGATCGAGATCGAGCGGGTGCGCGTGGCGCGCACGGGCTCGGCCATCGAAGCGGCCGGGCGCTTCGCGTTCCAGGGCAGGCGCGAGTTCGCGGTCGAGGGGCGCCTGGATCGGGTGAACCCGGCGCACTTCGCGAAAGTGCCCGAAGGCGAGATCAGCGGCGGCCTCAAGGCGAGCGGCGTGCTCGGCGGCCGGCGTTCGTTGCAGGCGCAGGTCGAGATCGAGAAGAGCCGCTTCGCCGGGCTCGCCCTCGAGGGTCGGGCCGACGTGGCCGCGGACGACGCCCACCTGGGCCGCATCGAGGCGAATGTCGCGATGGGCGATTCGCGGGCGAGCGCGAGCGGCGCGTTCGGCAAGCCCGGCGACGCGCTCGCGGTGAAGTTCTCCTCCCGGATCTCGCGCCCATCGGCAAGGCCTTCGGGATCAAGGCGGCGGGGCGCGTCGACGGCGATGCGCTCGTCGAGGGCACTTTTGCGGCGCCGCATGGCCGCGTCGCGCTCAAGGCGACCAACCTCTCCCTGCCCGGGGAGTACCGCCTGGCGTCCCTCGACGCAAAGCTGTCCCTCGGCGCGGCGGAGGATTCGCCGCTCACGGGCGACGTGACGCTCGCGGGCCTTCGCGAGGACAAGGCCGCGGACAAGGAGGCGCTCGTCACGAAGGCGGTACTGGCGCTTCGCGGGACGCGCGCGTCGCACGACCTGAAACTCGAAGGCGAGCTGCCGGAGAACTCGCAGGTGCGCGTGCTGGTATCGGGCGGGCTCTTCGGCGCGACGAGCGCGTCGCCGGAGTGGCGCGGCCGCCTGGAAGTGCTCGAATCCACCGGCCGCTATCCCGTGGTGCTCGCGGCGCCCACGGCGCTTTCGGTCGCCCCCCAGCGCGTGGAACTGGGCGGCACGAAGCTCGCGGGCGAATGGGGACAGGTCGACCTCGTCACCACCCGCTGGACGCCCGCGCTCTTCGAGGTGAAGGGCGCCGCGAACGGCATCGCGGTGCGGGCCATCACGCGGCTGGCGGGCCTGCGGCAGGCGCCGTCGTCGAACCTGGTCGTGGGCGCCGCGTGGGACTTGCGCGCCGCCGAGACGATCGAAGGCTTCGCGGAAGTCCGGCGCGAAAGCGGCGACGTGCGCGTGGGCGACGCGCGCCAGGCGCTGGGGCTCGAGACGCTGCTCCTTCGCGTCGATGCCGCCGCCGGCCGCGTGAAGGCGAAGGGCGAGCTTCGCGGCACGCTCCTGGGCCGGGTGAGCGCCGAGGGCGACCTGCCGCTTCGCCGCGGGGACGGGGGTGGGAAGTCTCGCCGGTCGCGCCGCTCACCGGACGCCTCGACGTGGACGTGCCCGATCTCGCGTGGACGGCGGGCTGGCTCGGCCCGGACGCGCAGGCGGGCGGCAAGCTCGCGGGGCGCGTCTCGGTCTCCGGCACGCGCCGGGAGCCCACCTGGGAAGGCCGCATCGACGGCGCGGACCTCGTCGTCCGCGAGCCGGCGACGGGCTTCGAGGGCACGCAGGGTTCGCTCGCGATCTCCTTCCGCGACCACGAGCTGCGGCTCGAGAAGTTCGCCTTCGACGCGCCGTGGCGGCCGACGGCGGAAGCGGCCAGGGCCATCGGGAACGTGAAGCGGCCCGAGCGCGGCACGCTGTCGGCCGAGGGCGGCTTCAACGCCTCGACGAGGAAGGGCGAGTTCCGCGTGAAATCCGCGGGGTATCCGGTGACGCAACTCGCCACGCGATTCCTCGCGGTGACGGGCGAGGCGAAGGCGGAACTCGACGGCCCGCTCATCGCGATTTCCGGCGACCTGCGCGCCGACGCCGGCTGGTTCGGCGTTCCCGCTTCGGCGGCGCCCACGGTCGCGGACGACGTCGTCGTGGATCGCGGCGAACCCGTCGCCGGCACGGCTGCGTCCGAACGCATCCGCCTGGACCTGCGCGTGGCCCTGGGCGAGCACACCCACTTCACCGGTCGCGGGCTCACGACGCGGCTCACGGGTGCGATCCGGCTCGCGGGCGACGTGGGCGCGGGGCTGCGGGCGACGGGCTCCATCCGGGCCGTCGACGGCTCCTACGACGCCTACGGCCAGAAGCTCGCCATCGAGCGCGGCGCGCTCAATTTCCAGGGGCCGATCGACAACCCGGGGCTCAATGTCCTGGCGCTCAGGAAGGGCCTCGCGGTGGAGGCCGGCGTGGAGATCCTGGGCAACGTGTCGCGGCCGCGCGTGCGGCTGGTCTCGTTCCCGGACGTGCCCGAATCGGAGAAGCTCGCGTGGCTGGTGCTCGGGCGCGGCCAGGGGCAGGTGGCCGCGAGCGATGCGGCGCTGCTCGTCTCGGCCGCCGGCTCCATCCTCGGGCGCGACGACACGCAGTCGGGGCGGCTGCTGCACGGGTTGGGCATCGGGGCGGAGGACATCCGGCTCGGGCAGGACAGCGGGAGCCTGCTGGGCACGATGCCGCAGAGCACCGTGGCCGGAAAGACCAATACGACCAACACGCAGGACGTGCTCTCCGTCGGCAAGCGCCTTTCCGACGACATCTACCTTTCCTACCAGCAGGGTCTCGCCGACGCGGAAGGCTCCATGCGCGTCGCCTGGCAGGTGACCAAGGCGTTCCAGGTCATCCTGCGGGCCGGATACCAGCCCGGCGTCGACGCCGTCTACCGCTTCACCCTCGACGACGCCCCCATCAAGATCCGCCCCTGAAGGGGACGCACACTTTCCTGAAGGTCCTGAAGGGGACGCACACCTTCACCCCGCCTGAAGGGGACGCACACTTTCAACTGCCCTGAAGGTGTGCGCCCCCTTCACTGTCGCTGAAGGTGTGCGTCCCCTTCAGCGGGGCACTGTGCCGAGCGTGCAGCGGGAAACGCAGACGACCTTGCCGGCATCGTCGACGATCCGCGCCTCCCACACCTGCGTGCGCCGCCCGACGTGGATGGGCGTGGCGGTGGCGGTGACGGTGCCGCTGCGCACGGCCCGGATGTGATTGGCGTTGATCTCGAGGCCGACCGCGAACTCCTTCTCCTGGTCGACGTTGTGCCACGCGCCGATGGAGACGACCGTCTCGGCGAGGGCCAGCGAGGCGCCGCCGTGAAGCAGCCCGAACGGCTGGTGAACCTTCGGGCCCACCGCCATGCGCGCGACCACGCGGTCCTTGCTTGCCTCCAGCACCTCGATGCCGAGCGTCGAAAGCAGCGTCTCCTTCTGGAGTTCCGGGGCCATGGCGATCCTCGATGGGGAATTCAGGCCGCCTCGCCCATCGTCCGCTCGAGGTAGCGCAGCTTGCGGCTGCGCTCGAGCTTCTTGGCGAAGCGGGGGAAATCGAGCCCGTAGCGGGCCTTCATCGCGGGCGCCTCGGCCGCCATCCAGCGCCAGCGCGGCTCGAAGGCCGCGTCGCGGAAGACGAACACCACGAGGTTGCCGTCCTCCTTGTCGGGCATGACGACGATGTTGTCGCCGAACGCGGCGCGGATGAGGTCGAGCTGCGCCACCCGCTCTTCCTTCTTTCCGACCAGGTTCGACACCAGCACGCCCTTCTTCGTGAGCGCGTCCTTCGCGTCGCGGAAGAAGTCGCGCGTCATCACCGAGGGGCTGTAGCCCTCCGGGTCGAAGCAGTCGAGGACGATCGCGTCGAATCCGCCCTCGCGCGCGACGAACCGCGCGGCGTCGTCCCGCACCACGTGGAAGTTCGGGCCGTCCGCGGGCACGAGGAACTCCTCACGAAGGGCGATCACGTCCTCGTCGATCTCCACCGTCGTGAGATCCGCCTCGGGCAGGTTGCGGTGGCAGAACTTCGAGAGTGACCCGCCACCCAGTCCCAGCAGCAGGATCCGCTTCGGCGCCGGATTGAAGAGCAGGAAGGCCATCGCGAGCCGCGTGTAGCTGAAGTCGAGCGCCCACGGGTCCGCGAGGCGCATGCCGCTTTGCACGATCTCGCGCTTGAAGTACAGCTCTCGCACCACGCCGTCGTCGATGACGAAGGGCTTGCCGTAGGTGCCTTCCACGATTCGCCGGGCGAGATCCTCGCGGTCCGCGTCGGCCGGCTCGACCATGCGCGCCACGCCGCGTTCGTGCTTGAACGGGTTGGGCATCTCGAGGAGTCGTTTCGGCACGGGGGCGATTGGCGGTCATGGAACGGGGCAACGAAAAAGGCCCGCCGAGGCGGGCCTTTCCGGGATTCGGCTGGAGCGCCGATTCTACATCTTGTCCGCCTCGTGGCAGGTGCCGCACTTGTTCGTGTACGGCGTCGGCATGGCCTTGCCCGGCTCGACGCCCTTCACCCCCTTGTTGGCGATGCGCGGCACGTCGAAGAGGTGCGAGGTGATGTCGTTCATCCAGTACTTCTTGCCGCCCTTGCCCTCGATGCCCTCGCCCAGGCCCGCGCCGGTCTGCATGGTCTTGGTCATGTGGCAATCGACGCAGGCGATCTTCTTCGAATGCTCCTCGCCCACCGTCTTGGCGGTGTGCTGCTTCATGTCCACCTTGTGGCAGGTCGCGCACAGCGTGTCCTTGCCGTCGCGCGCTTCGGCGGTGAGCTGGAACTTGATGCCGGCCTTGCCGTGCGGGTCGTGGCAATCGGCGCAGTTGAGAATCTGCGTGTCGTTGATGTAGTGCTTGGAGCGCACGAGGTCCGTGGCCTGCTGGTGGTGGCTCTTGGAGTGCACGCCGTCGGGCCAGAAGTCCTTCTGCGCGGCATCCTCGCGGCTCGTGTAGTTGACCAGGTACTCGTTGCGGCTGATGCCGGGGGTGAGCATGCGGCCGTCCTTGTTGATCGGCTGGTCGGTGCTCGTCGTGCCCTGCGGACGGCTGTGGCACTGGTTGCAGATGACCATCGAGCGTTCCGAGGCGAGCTTGCCCGGGTTCACGATCGTGGAGGCCTTCAGGCGCCGCGGGGCCTTCGCGTGCTCGGAGCCGGGGCCGTGGCAGGTCTCGCAACCGACGTTCAGCTCGTTCGGGATGCCGTCGCCGTCGATGTCGAACTCGCCGTTCGGGTCGTTGGCCGCGCCCGCGACGAAATTGCCGCCGACCGTCGGGGTGAGCGTGTAGCCGGTGTAGTGGCACGAGGCGCACTGGATCTCGAAGGACTTGCCCTTCGGCGGATCCTTGAGCTTGCCCTTGGCCTCGTCGAACAGCCAGTCGCCGTGGTAGTCGCGCCAGGGCTTGCGGGTGCGGTCCGCCCACGAATCGTTGCCCTCGGTGTTGTACTGCAGGAACGGATAGGTCTCCGCGCCGACGCGGATGAGATAGCGCTGCTTGTACACCGGGCCGCCATAGGTCTTCTCGACCGGGTAGATGCGCGGCTTGTCGGCCGGGTCGCGGGCGTTCTCGGTCTTCAGCTTGAGCGAGCCGTCCTTGTCCGTGTAGAACGAGGCGGTGTAGCTGACCGATTTCGGATCGGCCGGCGCCTTGAGCGACACCTGGTACTTGTCGAAGCCGCGGGCCTTGTCGTAGCCGTACAGGTAGAACTTCGCGCCGGCCTGCAGCTTCTTCAAGCCGTCGTTCATCTTCGGAAAGCGCGAGAAGTCCTGCAGGCCGCTCGTCTTGCCGACCACCGCGATGCCCTGCTTGTGCGCCGTCTGCGTAAAGCCCTTGTAGTCGTCGTGGCACTTCATGCACTTGGAGCTGCCGATGAACGTCGCGTTCGCCGGGGACCTGCCCGACACCTGGATCGCCAGGGGCTTGGCCGCGAGTTCCGCCACCGTCATCGACTTGTTGGTGAGGGTGCCGCCGGGCAGGTGCTTCGCATCGTCAGGCACGACGTAGACGAAATACTTGCCGGCCGGTGCCGCGGAGATGCCGAAGGCGCCGTTCAGGTCCGTGACCGCCTGCACGTACTTGTCGCCGTTCGCGGCGATGTTGTCGTCCATCGGCTCGTCGTCGTCGACGTTGCGGCGGATGTTGAAGGACGGGGCCTTCTTCATCTTCGCCACGTCGGCGGCCGGCACGAGGAAGACGGTGGCGCCCGATACCGCGCGCTTGCCGCCGTCGGTGACGGTGCCGGAGATCGCCTGCGCCCACGCGAGCGAAGGTACCGCGCACCCGAGCGCGGCGGCGAATGCCCCGGCCCAAAGGGTTGTCGAGAATTTCCTGGCCATCATGCCCTCCCTGGTCGATGTGTCCGGAATCACTGTCGGCTGTCAGAATGAGCAGCCGATGGTGAAGCCAGCATGGGTGAGTCGCGAGGTCCAAGGGTGACAAGCATCAAGACGGCTACCCGCATTGCGCGGTCATTTGCTCTTTGTTTGACCTTAAGGGGTCTGTCACAATTGGCGCCGACCCGACCGGGTTTCCCGACACGCCCCCTTCCCCACGAGAGAAGAACAATCCCATGGCGCTGCAGCACCTGACCGAAGAGCAGATCCGCGACTGGTCCCGCGAGCAGAAGGACCGCTGGTGGCTCGAGAACCTCTTCCGCGGCGACATGCCGCAGCTCACGATCCGCTCCGGCATCACCGGCTTCTTCCTGGGCGGGGTCCTCTCCGCCACCGCCCTCTACATCGGCGGCAAGACCGGCATCACCATCGGCGTGGGCCTCACCTCGGTCATTCTCGCCTTCGCGCTCTTCCGCATCTTCGCCTCCACCGGCATCGCGTCGGACTTCACGATCCTCGAGAACAACTGCACGCAGTCCATCGCGACGGCCGCCGGCTACATGGTGGCGCCGATGATCTCGAGCCTCTCGGCCTACATGCTCGTCACGGGCAAGCTCATCCCGTGGTGGCAGATGATCCTGTGGATGAGCGTGGTCTCCATGATCGGCGTGCTGCTCGCCTTCCCGCTCAAGCGCCGGTTCATCAACGAGGAACAGATGCCCTTCCCCGAGGGGCGCGCGTGCGGCGTGGTGCTCGACGCCCTCTACACCGGCAACGCGGCGGCGGGCGTCTTCAAGGCGAAACTCCTCGCCTGGGTGGCGGTGGGTGCGGGCACCTACCAGATGATCGTGAGCGACGGCTGGATGAAGCTCCTGCAGATCAAGCTGCTCGCCATGGACAAGTGGCTGGGCCTGAAGGAGGCGTGGGTGTTCCACGATCGCCTCGACAGCTACTACTACGCCTTCGCGGGCAAGACGGGCTGGATTCCCTCCATCCTGGGCACGGACATCCGCCAGCTCGGCCTTCGCCTCACGCTCGATGCCGCCATGCTCGGCGTGGGCGGCCTCATGGGCATCGCGGTGGCCACGAGCTGCCTGCTGGGCGCCTTCATCAATTTCGCGGTGCTCGCGCCGATGATGATCCAGATGGGCGACATCGCCCCGCGCATCTCGCCCACGGGCGCCACCGTGCCCATCTCGCGCGTGGAGATCGTGAACCAGTGGTCGCTGTGGTGGGGCGTCACGATGATGGTGGTGGGCTCGCTCACGAGCCTGCTCGCGCGGCCGGACCTCTTCACCAGCGCCTTCAAGTCGCTGGGCGGCAAGAAGAAGGAAGGCACGGACGTCCTCTCGCACATCGAGTTCCCGCTCTGGGTGTCGGCGGTGGGCGTACCGGTGTTCAGCATCCTGGGCGTGTGGGTCACGCACGAATTCTTCGGCGTGCCCGTCTACATGGCGGCCATTTCGCTGCCGCTCATCTTCGTGCTCACCATCATCTGCACGAACTCCATGGCGCTCACCTCGTGGACGCCGACGGGCGCGCTTTCGAAGATCACGCAGTTCTCCATGGGCGCGCTGGACCGCACGAACCCGGCCAACAACCTGATCCCGGCGGGCATGACGGCGGAGATCGCCTCCAACGCAGCCAACCTGCTCTCCGACATCAAGCCGGGCTACATGCTGGGCGCGAAGCCCCGGCAACAGGCCGTAGGCCACGTCATCGGCATCTTCGCCGGCTCGCTCGCCTGCGTGCCGCTCTTCTACCTGCTCTTCCTGCCGCCGGACGCGAACGGCGTGCGCTCGGCCGCGACGATCATCTCGGACCAGTTCGCGATGCCCGCGGCGCTGCAGTGGAAGGGCGTGGCGGAGATCATCACCAAGGGCCTCACGAGCCTGCCGACCTCGGCCGTCATCTCGATGGCGTTCGCGGCGGTGGCGGCGGCCGCGATCGAGATCATCAAGATCAAGACCAAGGGCCGCTTCCCGCTCTCGGCCGTCTCCATCGGCCTGGGCGTGGTGCTGCCGCCGGAGGCGACCTTCGCCATGTGGCTGGGCGCGATGATCTTCTGGTGGGCCGGCCGGCGGCAGAAGCCCGGCACGCGCGGTCACGACATCTGGGTGGAGGGCTGCGAGCCCATCTGCGCGGGGCTCATCTCGGGATCGGCGCTGGTGGGGATCGGCAATGCGATCGTGAACGTGCTGATCTAGGCGTCGCGGTTCCTTTGGTCCCATGAAGCGGGGCCGGCGCGGGTGCACAATCGAGCGAGGCGGCGGGGAGCGCAGGGATTCCGCCGTCGCTTCGTCACGACAACCAGAGAAATCCAGCGAAAGGGAGATTCCCATGGCGGGCTACTACGTGCTGTCGAAGGGCAAGACCGGCAAGTATTCGTTCAACCTGAAGAGCGGCAACCATCAGACCGTCCTCACCTCGCAGGCCTACGAGTCGCGCGAGGCGGCGATGGGCGGCATCGCGTCCGTGCGGGCCAACGCGGCCGACGACGCGCGCTACGAGCGCAAGACCTCGAAGGACGGGCAATGCTTCTTCGTCCTCAAGGCGGCGAACGCGCAGGTGATCGGCAAGAGCGAGCTCTATCCGGTCGCCGCGACGATGGAGAAGGGCATCGCGAGCGTGAAGGCGAACGGGGCCTCGGACACCGTGAAGGAAGCCGCCTAGCCGGGGTTGCGGGGGGCTGCGTCCCCCCGCGTCACGCAGGTTTCGCGCGGATGGTGTAGCTTCGGCGGGTTTCTTCCGAACGGGATCCCTGCCATGAATCGACTTTCCGGCGCCCTCCTGGGCGCTTTCCTCGCCGCCGCATCGCTGTCCATCGACGCCGCCCCCCGCCTCGAACAGGTCGCCGAATTCGCGATTGCCGAGGCCAACCAGGGCGTCGGCATCGACAAGGACCACTTCTACGCCGTCAACAACCGCGAGATCGCCAAGGTCGACCGCAAGACGGGCAAGCTCGTGAAGAAGTGGGAAGGCCCGAAGGACGGGCCCGTCATCCACCTCGACAGCGCGATGGTGATGGACGGGAAGATCTACGCGGCGCATTCCAACTGGCCCTTCTGGCCGATGACGAGCTCCCTCGAGATCTTCGACGCGGCCACGATGGAGCACGTGGGCACCCACAGCTTCGGCATTCGCTACGGTTCGCTTACCTGGGTGGATTGGCACGACGGCCACTGGTGGATGGGCTTCGCCAACTACGACCGCCTCATCGGGCCGAACAAGACGCCCTACGGCCACAAGGTGAACACCGTGGTCGTGAAGATGACGAAGGATTTCCAGACGGTGCAGATGTGGACGCTGCCCAAGGTGCTGCTCGACAAGTTCGAGGAGATGAGCAATTCCGGCGGCTCGTGGGGGCCGGACGGCTTCCTCTATCTCACGGGGCACGACCCGGCGGAGCTCTATCGCGTGCGATTCCCGAAGGCGGGCTCGATTCTCGAGCTGGCCGACGTGATTCCCATGAACATCCGCGGGCAGGGTGTCGCCTGGGATCGCGCGAACCCCGGCACCATCGCCGGCATCATCCGGGCCACGAAGGCCGAGCGTGAAGCGGGCGGCAAGCACAAGGTCACGATCTTCCGCTTCACCCCCTGAAGGCGATGGCCGACATCGACGAGCGCGTCGTCGCCGGACGGCTGGCTGCGCGTCGACTTCCGGATCTCGCCGTGGCGCATGTCCCACGAGATTCGCTCTCCCACCGTCGTCGACACGCGAAGCGGCAAGGCGCTGTTCTCCCTGTTCGCCGACTGGGACGCCGACTTCACCTGGGGCGGCCCCGGCGTCGTGACGCTCCACCTGCGTTCCTACGCCGAGGGCGGGCTGACGAGGATCTCGGTGACGATCGACGTGGCGAAGGGCGAAGGGCGCATCGACGACGGCGACTGGCGGCCCCTCGAAGGGCTCGAGCCGGCGCTCGAGGCGCGATTCGACGAGAAGGCGAAAGTCGAACGCGCAGGGGCGGCGCGCGGCTCTGGCGACGGCCTTCGTGTCGATGGGGTGGCGGCCGGCACCGTCTCCCGTGTCGTCGTGACGATGGCTGGCACCGTCGCCATCCTCGCGATCGTCATCGCAGCCGGATATTTCTACGAGCGGCACCGCACCGCGAAGTCTTCCTCGCCCCCGGCCGCGATCCCGAAACCGACGCTCACGCCGCCGGTCAAGGATTACCGGCGCCCCGAGGACCGCGGGAAGTGACGGCCTTCGCCTCGATGACGCTGTAGTCCGTCGCCGTCGCCTTGATCGCGGGCGCGCCGAACCCCGCCTTCGCGAGCATCGCGGCGAATTCCTTCCGCGTACGCTCGCGCCCGCCCAGGCTCACGAGCATGTTGAGGTCGCTGCGCACGATGGCGTTGTCGCGCCGGCCGCCGCGCGGGCGTTCCGGCAGCACGCGCTCGACGAGCACGACGCGCGATCCCGGCGCCATCGCCGCACGCACCTGCTTCAGGATCGCGAGCGCCTTCGCGTCGTCCCAGTTGTGCAGGATGCTCTTGAGGAGGTAGGCGTCCGCCCCCTCAGGCAGGGCGTCGAAGAAGCTCCCGGCGACGAAGCGCCCGCGGCCCGCGAGCCGCTCGGCCTTCAGTCGCGCGGCAGCCCCCTTCGCGGCATGGGGCAGGTCGAAGACGACGCCTTCCAGCGCGGGCTTCGCCTTGAGCAGCTCGACGAGCAACTCGCCGTGGCCCCCGCCCACGTCCACGACTCGCTTCACCCCGCGCCAGTTCGTCACGCGCGCCACCTCGCGGCCGACGCGCTGCGTGAGACCGGCCATCGCGCGATTGAACACGTTCGCGGCCTCTGCATCGCGTTCCAGGTGCACGTAGCCGGGCTTGCCGCCGTGGCGTTCGCGGAAACTGCGGCCCGTGCGCACGCTTTCGGCGAGGTCGGCCCAGAGCGTCCACTGCGTGCCGCTGCACCACAGGGCCCACCAGCGGATGCTGCCCGGCGCGTCCTCGCGCAGGAGCGCACCCGTGGAGGTGAGCGCGTAGCGGCCTTTGTCCTCGGTGACGATGTCGATGGAGGCGAGCGAGCGCAGCAACCGCGCGAGGCCATCGGGGTCGCACCCCGAGAGCTTCGCGAGGCTCGCGACCCGCCGAGGCCGCTCGGCCAGCCGGTCGACCACGCCCAGCTGCACGGCGGCGCCGACGGCCTGCGTGGTCCAGTTGGCGCCCACGAGGGCGAGAAGCTTGCGCGGGTCGGCCTTGGGCAGGGCGCTCATTCCGCTTCGATCCCGTTCTGCTTCACGAACCGGCTCCACATCGGCGACTCGTCCCGGATGCGCGCCTCGAGCGCCGCCGGCCCGGCGAACTCCGCCAGCACGCCGATCTTGCCGAACTGCGTGAGCGTCTCCGGATCCTTCAGCGACTCGGCCACTTCGCGCGCGAGCTTCTCGACGATGTCCTTCGGCGTGCGCGGCGGCGCGACGAGGGCCTGCCAGGTGGGCGCGGAGAGTTCGGGCATGCCGGCCTCCGTCGCCGTGGGCACGTCGGGCAGGAGATTGCTGCGCGAGGGCAGCAGCGTGGCGAGCACGCGCAGGGCACCGGTCCTCACGAAGGGCATGCCCGTCGAACAGGGGCCGATGTTCACGTGGACGCGGCCGGCGACGAGGTCCGGCATGATCTGCGGGCCGCCCTTGTAGGGCACGTGCTGCATGCGCGCGCCGGTCGCGGTGTCGAGTTGCGTGCCGGCCATGAGCTCGCTCACCGAGCCGGACGCGAGGTTGAGCTTCCCCGGGTTCCGCTTCGCTTCGGCGCGGAATTCGGCGAGCGTCTTCGCGGGCACCGACGGATGCACGAAGGTGCAGAAGGGCAGGCGGCCGACGGCGGCGACGGGCGCCATGTCCGTCATCGCGCCGAAGGGGGGCTTCTTCAGCAGGTACGGCAGCCCGACCATCGAGGCCGAAGCCCAGAGGATCGTGTAGCCGTCGGCCGGGGCCGCCATCGCGGCTTGCGCGGCAAGACCGCCGCTCGCGCCGGGCCGGTTGTCGATCACCACCGGCTGCCGCAGGCGCTTCGAGAGCGTCTGGCCGAGAGCGCGGGCGGTGGCGTCGGAGCCGCCGCCCGGGGGGAAAGGCAGCAGGATCCTGATCGGCTTCTCGGGCCAGGCGGCGGACGCGCAGCCCGCGGCGAGGGCGAGCGAGGCGGCGAGCGTGCGAAGGATCGTTCGTGTCTTCAAGGGGGTCTCCCTGTCGGTCGATGGCGCCAATCTAGGGGCCGGCCGCCCCGCCGGGAATATTCCAGCCGGCGCATTTGGCTTTAACCAACGGTTACAGCAGAATGGAAGGACCCGAGGGAGCCCCATGGACAAGCTACGCGCCCTGCAGTACTTCGTCGCCGCCGCCGAGGTGGGCAGTTTCTCCGGCGCCGCGCGCCAGCTGGAGGTGAGCGTGCCCGCCGTGGGCAAGATGATCAATGCCCTCGAGCGGGCGATGGGCACCACGCTCGTCGAGCGCAACTCGCGGGGCCTCGTCGTCACCGCGGACGGCCGCGCCTACCTCGACGCGTGCCGCCCGCTCCTCGAGCAGCTGGAGGCCGCCGACGCGGTGATCTCGCGGACCGGCGCTCGTCCCAAGGGGACGCTCGTCGTGGGGGCGCCGGGTTTCGTCATCCAGCATTGGCTCGTGCCCGCGATGCCGGCCTTCTTCGCGAGCTATCCGGACATCCAGGTCGATTTCCGCGTGCTCACGCGCCTGGCGGATGCGGAGCCGCGCGGGGCGGACGTGACCCTCGTGCTGGGCTGGCCGCTCGCCACGGGACTGGTGCACCGCGTGCTCGCGCGCACGCGCGTCTTCGCGAGCGCGTCGCCCGAGTACTGGGCCATGCACGGCTTTCCGAAGCACCCGCGCGACCTGCAGCGCCACAACTGCCTGTGCATGCGAAACCCCGAGGGCACGGTGCTGGACCTGTGGGAATTCGCGAAAGCCGGGCGGCAGGAGTCGGTGGCGGTGAAGGGCAACCTCGTGAGCGACGACCGCAACGTCATCGTCGATGCGGCGCTCGCGGGCATGGGCGTGGCGCGGCTCATGTCGTTGACGCTGAAGGAGCACACGCGCGACGGCCGCCTCGTCTCGGCGCTCGTCGACTGGGAGATGGCGCACGCGCCGCCCATCAACCTCTTCTACCGTCCCGGTTTCCGGCGCAATCCGCGCGTGCGCCCTTTCGTCGATTTCCTGGGGGAGCACTTCGGCTCGATGGCGGGCGAGAAGGTGACCGGCACCTCGGCCCCCGCCGAGCCGCCGTGGTATCGCGTCGGCACGGGGCGCGCCTCGGCCGCCAAGCGCTAGGCCAATCGGGGACGGGTGAAAATTACACCCGTCCCCGATTTCACGATTCAACGAAAGCCTTGAGCCTGCCGAGTGCGGCCTCCCACTGCTTGCCGATGGCGTCGAGCGTCCGTTTCGCGTCCTCGATCCGAGCCGGCTCCAGCTGGTAGAGGCGCTCGCGTCCCTGCCTCGTGTCGCTCACCACGCCGGCTTCGGCCAGCACTTGAAGGTGCTTGGTGACACCCTGGCGGCTGATGTCGGTGCCGGCGGTGAGCTGCGCGATGGAGAATGCGCCACCCGCGCACAGCACCGCGACGAGCTTCAGGCGCGTCGGATCCCCCAGTGCCGCGAAGACGCCCGCGACCGCCTCCCTCGGGGCGGCGATCGCGAAAGCTTTTGCGGGCCTGCGGCCTGCGGGTGCGGCCTTCGGGTTACGCGGCGACATGGCGTGCGAGGTTTCCCATCTGGTGGTCCCAGCCCTGGTTGTTCATGCGGAATGCCTCCTGCCGGCGGTGCGCCGGCACCTGGTCGAACCCGGATTCCACGACCGTCACGCGCGTGCGGTTGCCGGGCGCGTCCTGGAGCGTGAAGGAGACGAGCGTCGGGGTCTCCTTGCCGTAGTCCGCGGCCGGATCGATGGCGCCGGGGTGCCAGCGGTACGCGAAGTGGGTCGTGGGCTCCACGCGGTCGATCACCGCGTCGAAGAAGACGTTCTCGTGGCCGCATCCGGTCATGGGTCCGCGCACGTGCCGGCCCGGCGCGAAGGACTGGCCCTTCAGGTCCACGCCGAACCAGGTGCCGAAGGATTCGGCGTCGGCCAGGGCGCGCCAGACGCGCTCGCGCGGCGCCTCCACGACGAGGCTGCGCTCGATGCGGTCGGTGGCCGAAACGGGGGTGCTCTGCAGTTGGGCGTTCATAAGCGTCTCCTCAGGCAACCAAATGGTTGTGTTTCGCAGCGTAGACCCCTCGCGCGAAAAAAGCAACCATTTGGTTGCTTCTAGGGCCCGCGCAGCTTCTGGAACGCCGTCACCGCCGCGAGAACCGCCCCACCCGCCGCCACGCCCAGCACGCCGTCGGCGAGCATCGCGACGAGCAGCCCGCCCGTCTTCCCGGCGCCGTCGGAGATCAGGTGGATGAAGCCCTCGATCCCGGGAATGCCGTGCACGAGGATGCCGCCGCCCACGAGGAACATGGCCGCGGTGCCGAAGACGGACAGCGCCTTCATGAGCCACGGCGCGAAGGCGAGGATGCCGCGCCCCAGCGCCTTCGCCACGCCCGAATCGCGCGACAGCAGCCACAGCCCCGCGTCGTCGAGCTTCACGATGCCCGCGACGAGCCCGTAGACGCCGATCGTCATCACGATGGCGATGGTCGAGAGCACGGCCACCTGCTTGCCGAAGCTCGCCGCGGCCACGGTTCCCAGCGAGATGACGATGATCTCGGCCGAGAGGATGAAGTCCGTGCGTACCGCGCCCTTCACCTTGCCCTTCTCCCAGGCGACCATGTCCACCTGCGGATTCGCGACCGCCTCGACGAGCGCCTTGTGGTGGGCGTCGTCCTCGCTCTTCGGGTGCAGGAACTTGTGCGCCAGCTTTTCGAAACCCTCGAAGCACAGGAACGCCCCGCCCACCATGAGCAGCGGCGTGATCGCCCACGGCGCGAAGGCGCTGATGGCGAGCGCCGTCGGCACGAGGATCAGCTTGTTCACGAACGAGCCCTTCGCCACCGCCCACACCACGGGCAGTTCGCGATCGGCGTTCACGCCCGTCACCTGCTGGGCGTTGAGGGCGAGGTCGTCGCCCAGGACGCCCGCCGTCTTCTGCGCGGCGACCTTCGTCATGACGGCCACGTCGTCCAGCAGGACGGCGATGTCGTCGATGAGGGCAAGCAGGCTGGAGGCGGCCATGGGGAGTCTTCGCGGGGGTAAAGCGCGAATCTACCTCAAGACGGGACGATCAATCGTGCTTGCCCAGGGCGTGGGTGGAGATGGCCTGCAGCACGCGCCGCCGCCCCTTGCCCGTGACCACCGTGCGGACCACGGCCGTCTGCTTGCCGTGGTGGACCACTTTCGCGACGGCGTGCAGCAGGCGTCCCTCGCCCGGGCTGGTGAAGCACGACGAGATGCCCGAGAGCCGCCACGACGCGGGAAGCGCCGCCACGGCCGTCGTCGCGGCGAGGCCCACGAGGAGGCCGCCCTGCACGTGGCCGACGCGGTTGCCGACGTGGTCGCCGTTCTCCATGGAGCAGGCCGCGCCGCCCTTCGTCGGGTGCGGGTCGTGGCCCAGAAGCAGCCGGATGAAGCTGTGGCGCTTCGTGGCCTCCGAGAGGGCGGCATCGGCGCGGGCGAGGATGACGCGTTCGCGCTCGCTCAGCTCTTCCTCCCGCAGGGGCGTGACCGGCTTTCCGTCCGGGTAGTGCAGCGGCAGCGGCGAGCGTCCCGCGGGCATCGGGATAGGCATGAAGGCGGCGCTGCCGAAGAGCACCTTGCGCCCGCCGGCCGTCACCGCGGTGCGCGCGAGCCCCTGGGGCGCGGTGGTGCCTTCCTGCATGCCCTCGAACCAGCCCAGCGATTCGAGCGGCCCCCTCGCGGGCACGCCGGTGAACTGCAGGTGCATGCTCACCGTGGCGAGGCGCGCGTCCGACCCGATGTGCCCGCGGATCCCGCCGGCGAGGGCCGAATCCGCGAGCAGGGCGAGGGCGCCGACGTTCACGTGCCCGTCGGCCTCCTCGCAATGGGGTCCCGCGGGCATGGACAGCACGCTCGCCTCGCGGTCGATGCGCTCGAAGACGACCTCGAGCAGGTTGCCGGCGAAGTGGAAGCCGGGCGTCCGGTTGCGGGCCAGGGCGAGGAGGACGCGTTCGCGGATCTCGCGCGCGAGGGTTTCGGACGGGTTTTTCGGCATGCCGACATGATAGGGGCACCCGTGGGGCCTTGCATCGGCGCGGCGATTCGTTACCCTAGCGGGACAACAGGACGCCCCGAGCGCCCCCAAACCGAAGCACCGAGAGGAGATTCCATGTTTCGCATCGCCCGCATCGCCGCGATGGCCGTCCTGGCCGTCGCTGCCGGCATCCTGCCGGCCGCCGCGCAGGATTACCCCACTCGCCCCGTGAAGATCATCGTGTCGTACCCCCCGGGCGGCACGACGGACGTGCTCGCGCGTCTCATCGCCCAGTGGCTCACGGACAAGATGGGCGCCCAGTTCCTCGTCGAGAACAAGCCGGGTGGCGGCAACAACATCGGCGCCGATTTCGCGCTGAAGCAGCCGCCCGACGGCTACACCATGTTCCTCGTGAACCCGGCCAACGGCATCAACCACACGCTCTACAAGAACCTGCCCTTCAGCATCCTCACGGACCTCGCGCCCGTCGCGGGCCTGGTGCGCTCGCCCAACGTGATGGAGGTGACGAACGACTTCCCCGCCAAGAACGTCGCGGAGTTCCTCGCCTACTGCAAGGCGAACCCCGGCAAGATCAACATGGCCTCCTCGGGCGCGGGCACCTCGGTGCACATGTCGGGCGAACTCTTCATGTACATGACGGGCTGCAAGATGCTGCACGTGCCGTACAAGGGCGCGGGCCCGGCCCTCACGGACCTGATCGGCGGCCAGGTGCACGTGCTCTTCGACAACCTCCCGTCCTCCATCGGCCACATCAAGGGCGGGCGCATCCGCGCGCTGGCCGTGACGACGACCGCGAAGACGCCGGCGCTCGACGTGCCGACCGTCGCCGAAACCATTCCCGGCTACGAGGCTTCGGCCTGGTTCGGCCTGGGCATGCCCAAGGGCACGCCCAAGGCCATCGTCGACAAGGTGAACGCCGAGGTGAACCGCGCGCTCAACGATCCGAAGTTCCGCGAGAAGCTGGCGGACCTGGGCGGCAGCCCCATCGCCGGCTCGCCGGAGGATTTCGGCAAGGTGATCCAGTCCGAAGTGGAGAAGTGGTCGAAGGTCGTGAAGGCCTCCGGCGCCAAGGCGGACTAGAACCCGCCGGCAGCGACCCCCGCCTCGAGACGGCCGCGCCCACCGCGCGGCCGTTTTCTTTCCCCACGCACCGGAGAGCCATCCATGAAGTCGTACACCCTGAAAGCCACCGCCGACAGCGGCACCCTCGAGCTCGGCGACGCGCCCGTGCCCGAGCCCGGCCCGCAGCAGCTGCTCGTGAGGATGCGCGCGGCGGCGCTCAACCGGGGCGAGTTCATCATCGGCCACGGCCTCACCAAGGCGGGCACCGTGAAGCCCATCGGCATGGAAGGCGCGGGAGAGATCGTGAAGGCCGGCGCCGGCGTCACGGGCTTCGCGGCAGGCGAGCGCGTGATGGGCCGCTGTGCCGCGGCCTTTTCCGAGTTCGCCGTCATGGACGAGCGCGAGGCCATCGCGATTCCGGCGGGCCTTTCCTTCGAGCAGGCGGCCGCGGTGCCGCTCACGTTCCTCGTGGCGCAGGACATCCTTTTCTCGCAGGGGCGGCTCGCGGCCGGCGAGTGGCTGCTGGTGCTGGGCGTTACCTCGGGCGTGGGCGTCTCGGCCCTGCAGGCGGCCAAGGAACGCGGCGCCAGGGTGATCGGCACTTCGGGTTCGGCGGAAAAGCTCGCCCGGCTGGCGCCGGAAGGCCTCGACCTCGCGATCTGCACGCGGGGCCCGGATTTCCACGCGCAGGTGCTCGAGGCGACGGGCGGCAAGGGCGTGAACCTGGTCGTCAACACCGTGGGCGGCACGGTGTTCGCGGAAGCCATCCGGTCGATGGCCTTCGAGGGCCGCTACGGGCAGGTGGGCTACGTCGACGGGGTGCTCGAGGCGAAGATCGACTGGCTTCGTCGCGGACATCCTGCCGGGCATCGCGGCCGGCCGCATCCAGCCGATGGTCGATCGCGTGTTCCCATTCGCCGAGCTGGCCGCGGCCCGGGAACACATGGAGGCCAACCGCCACGTGGGCAAGATCGTGATCGCGATGGGGGAGGCCGCATGAAGCGCATCGGCCCCCTGGTCCTCGCGCTCGCGGCGCTCGCCTCGGCCGGCGAGTCGCCCGCACAGCAGCCCTATCCGAGCCGGCCCGTGCGCCTCGTGGTCGGCTTCGCCCCCGGCGGCGCGGCGGACACCGTCGCCCGTGCGCTCTCCGACGGCCTTTCGCGCGCGCTCGGCCAGCCCGTGGTCATCGAGAACCGCGCCGGCGCGGGCTCGTCGATCGCCGCCGAAAACGTGGCCAAGAGCCCGGCGGACGGCTACAGCATCCTGATCGCGAGCCCTTCGAGCATCTCGGTGAACCCCGCGCTCAACCCGAAGCTGGGATACAGGCCGGCCGACCTCGCACCCGTCACCCAGGTCTCCGCCTCGCCCCTGGTGCTCGTGGTGAACCCCGCCACCGACATCCATTCCGTGGGCGAGCTCGTCGCGGTGGCGAAGAAGCGGCCGGACTTCCTCAACTACGCGACGTCGGGCATCGGCTCCGCGCCGCACTTCGGCGCGGCGCTCTTCGGCCAGCTCGCCGGCGTGAGGATGGTGCACGTGCCGTTCAAGGGCGGCGCGCCGGCCATCACCTCCGTCGTGGCGGGCGATACGCAGCTGTCCTTCGCGACGCCGCCCTCGGTGATGCCGATGGTGAAGGCCGGTCGCCTGCGGGCCCTCGCCGTCACGAGCCCGGAGCGATCCTCGTTGATGCCGGAGATCCCCGGGATGCGCGAGGCCGGGCTGCCTGCCCTGTCGCTCTCGTTCTGGTACGGGATCTTCGTCCCGGCCGGCACGCCGCCCGAGGTCGTGAGGAAGCTCTACGAGGCGACGGCCGCCGCGGCCTCGCGCCCGGAGTACAAGGCGACGCTCGCGCGCGAGGGCACCGAGGTTTCGCTTTCGCGCTCGCCGGAGGAATTCGCGGCTTTCCTCGCGGAGGACTCGAAGTTCTGGGTGAAACTCGCGAAGGATTCGGGCGCCACCGCCGACTAGGCCGTCAGCATCCCGCGGTGCACTTCGCCGCGGCGTCGAACGCCATCGTCTTGCCGGAGAGCGGGATGTGCACCGTCGCTTTCACGGCCTTCACGAAGGCTTCCGTCTTGCTTCCCGGGCGCACCTTGCCGTTCACGGTGCCGACCTCGTTGGCGTGCGAGGCGATGACGGCGGCGGGCTTCACCAGCTCGTTCATCACGTAGGCCGCTTCCGCCGGCCCGGTGGTGAAGCCGTCGCCGATGTTCATGACGGCGAGCTTCGCGCCGTAGTGGCCGCGCACGACGAGGTCCTGGTCCGCCGTGATGCCGGTGTCGCCCGACAGGTAGGCCACCAGCCCGTTGCTGAACTTGAGGACGTAGCCGGTGGCGAGGCCCACGTCGCCGGCGATGCCCACGTCCTTCATGGCCTTGCCCAGGTCGCCGCCGATGTAGTCGGGGTCGACGCCGTTGCTGTGCAGGGCCGCCACCGTCGCGATGCGCACGCCGCCCACGAGCACGCTGCCGCCGAAGCGGGCGAGCATCGAGTTGCGCGGGTCGCCGCCGCCCGCCTTCAGCTTCGCGGCGAAGAAGGGCGGCATCTCGCTGCCGGTGACGATCTTCGATTTCTTGGCGAGCGCGATGTTCACCGCGCTGGTGAGCGGCAGGGCCGACACCGTGACGTCCGGCTTCTCGCAGCTGCCCGCGTTGGGCGCCTTGATGTGCGCGTTGCCCACGTGGTCGCCGTGCATGTGGCTCACGAGGACGATGTCGATCTTCCCGAGCCGCGGGTCGTCCGGCCCGGCGACGGTGCGGCCCGGGTCGTAGAGGATGCGGGTGCCGTTCGGGTCTTCGAAGACCAGGGCGCGGTCCTGCGGGCAGAACTCGCCCTCGTAGCCGCCCAGGGGGGTCACCTTCACCGTCTGGGCCTGCGAGGCCAGGGCCGTCATCGCGCCGAACGCGGCGAGGCAGGCGATGCGGAGGGTGCGATTCGTCGTTCCCATGAATTTCTCCCGTGGGGTTCCGGTGGGGTTGCCGTGCCGGCGATCATGAGGAGGCACGTGCGGGCGCAGTAGATACGCCCCCGCCGGAAGCGTCAATGACGCGCGCCAAGTTCAACCGTGGCGGGTCACTTCGCGTCGTCCCACGCCTGGAGCAGGGCCTTCTCGCGCGCGGGCGGCAGGCCGGCCTTCCATTCGTGCGTCGTGGCACGCGTGCGGGCCCAAGCGAGGACATCGCGAACCGTCGCCTCGAGGGGGCGGAACGCGAGGCCGTGCGCGCCGGCCCGGGACACGTCCGCCGCCATGAAGCCCCGCCAGTCCGGGTCGCCCTCCGGCAACCACAGCGGCATCTGCGACCACGGGGCGACCTCGTGCTGCTTCAGGAAGTCGTCCGGCATCCAGGCGGGCTCGGGCGCAGCGTCCGCGGCGTTCGCGATGCAGGCGTCGATGAGCTCGCCCATGGTGAGCGGCGCCTGCGGCCCGGTCACGTGGAACGTGCCGGAAGCGGAACGCGCGAGCATCGCGACCATCCAGTCGGCGATGTCCCGCGCGTCGATGAACTGGACGCGGCGCTCCGGCCGCCCGGGCGCGGCGAATCGCCCTCCCTGCGCGGCGCGCCAGGGCCACCACGTGAAGCGGTCGGTGGGGTCGTGCGGGCCGACGATGAGGCCGGGCCTCACGAGGAGGGCCCTTTCGCCGAACGCCTCGGTGACGACGCGCTCGCATCCGGCCTTCAGGGCGCCGTAGAGTTCCGGCGTCTTTTCGGCCGGCAGCGGGTCGGGCGTGTCGAACAGCGCCGAATCCTCGTCGAAGTTTTCGCGATCGAAGGATCGATAGGCGGAGATCGAGGAAACGAACGCGTAGCGGCCCACGCGATCGCGAAGCCCTTCGGCGGACCGCCGGACGACCTGGGGCAGGTAGCCGCACGTGTCGATGACGGCGTCCCAGGTCCTGCCGGCGGGGGTCACGGTGAATGGAATCGATTCCCGGTCGAGGGCGATCGTCTCGACGCGCGCGTCGCCGCCGCTGCGGCCGCGGTTCAGGTGGGTGACGTCGTGGCCGGCTGCGAGGGCCGCATCGGTGAGCGCACGGCCGAGAAAGACGGTACCGCCGAGGATGAGGAGTCGCATGGTTTCCGCCTCAGCCCGCGAACCCGTAGACGCGCCGGATGATTCCGCCCTCCACGTCGTAGGCCACCGTCATCTCGAAAGGCGACTCGCGCACGCCGTGGATGCGCTCGTGGTCGAAGACGCGCGCGCCCATCACGATGCGCCCGAGGAGCTCGGCATGCAGGCCGGGCTTCGAGAAGCGCTCCTTCGCATAGAACTCGCGCAGGGCCGCGATGCCCGATATCGCCGGCTCGGGCGCGGGCGGCCGGTAGACGGCGACGTCGTCCGCGAAGCACGCCGCGAAGGCCTCGAGGTCCCGCGCGTTGTAGGCGGCGAGTTGGCGCTCCGCCACGGCGAGGGCCGAGCGCGAGACGGGCTCGTCCGGTGCCGGGATGCCGGCGATCTTCTCGTAGTGCAGCACCGTGGGGAACGGATCGTAGAAGTGATGCAGCAGGCGCTTCCATTCCTGGTAGGGCGCGGACTGGCGAAAGCCCACCTCGTGCGCCGCCACGCTGTCCCAGCGCACCAGCAGCAGGTAATGGCCCTCGCGCTCGAGGCAGCGCTGCAGCTCGTGGGAGCGGTAGCCGGGCATCGCCGCGATGATCCGCTCGGCTTCGCCAAAGGCGGCTTCGAAGGCGGCGGACTGTCCGGGCTTCACCTGCAAGGGGGCGGATTCGAGGATCATCGCCCGGGTACCGTCACGTCGACGGTGCGCCCGCCATAGCCGTGCTTCATGTCTCGCGCCTGCACGCGCACCGTGCGCACGCCCGCCGGGATGCTCACGCCGTAGAGGTCCCGCGTGAACGGCTGCTCGGTCGCGTGGTCGTGCAGAAGGATGCGCTCGCCGAGCACGGCGCCCTGCAGCGTCGTCACGCGGAAGGCGTCGGCGTAGCGCTGCGGCGTGTCGTAGGGCGAGGACACCGTCACGTCGAAATCGAACCGGTCGCCCCCCGCGGGCTTCGCCTTCACGGAGACGACATCGGGGTGGCGTTGCTCGCCGGCGGCGTTCGCGGCGCAGGGAGCGAGGGCCGCGAACGCGGCAAGCGCCAGCATGGCGCTGGCGAGGACGGCGATTCTCATCAAGGGCTCCTTCGGGGCACCCGCGATCGGGGGCGCGGCAAGCGGGGCCAGTGTACGCCGGGCTATCATTCCCGGGTCGCTTCCAGGAACCGCGCCATGAATGCCTCCCTCGTCATCACCGTCATCGGCCCCGACCGCCCGGGCCTCGTGAGCCAGCTTTCCGACGTCGCGCAGCAGTTCGGCGCCAACTGGGAGGAAAGCCGCCTGGCGAGCCTTGCCGGCCAGTTCGCGGGCATGGTGCATTTCGACGTGCCGGGCGAGAAGGCGGATGCGCTCGCCGCGGCCTTCCGCACCCTGGAGGCCTCGGGCCTGCAGATCCTCGTCGCGCGAAGCGGCGGTACGGGCAAGGGCGGCGCCGCGCGGCGCGTGCGCCTGGAGCTCGTCGGCCACGACCGCCCCGGCATCGTGCGGGACCTTTCCACGGCCCTCGCGAAGCTGGGCGTTTCCATCGACGAGCTGCAGACGCAGGTGGCGAGCGCGGCCATGTCCGGCGACGACCTCTTCAAGGTGAAGGCGCTGCTCGCGGTGCCGGCCGACGTGGGCAACCCGGCGCTTCGCCAGGCGCTCGAGGCCCTCGCCAACGAGATGATGGTGGACCTGGAGGCCGCGGAGTCCCTGGCCGGCTAGCTTTCCTTCGGCGTCTGGAACGGCGAGCCCGACGCCGGCTCGATGCGCATCTCGCGAAGCGGGTTGCCGTCGGCGCGAAGCGGCCCGGCGTTGAGCGCGAGCCAGGCCGCGAGGGCTTCGGGCCCCTGGGGGGCCCAGATGCCGCTCGACCACCCATGGTTGTTGAGGTAGTAGATGAAGAAGGCCCCCCTTCGCTGCACGCGCACGTAAGCGCCCGGGTCGCTGATGGTGGGATAGAAGCGGTCGAAGAAGTCGAGCTCGGCGTTCTCCGGCAGCGTCACGAGCAACGCCATGAAGGCGTTGTGGGAGGGCTCCCCGTCGAAAGTCACGAAGACTTTCTCGCCGTCCTCGCGGTAGGTGAATCCTTCGATGGGGCGGAGCTTGAAGGCCATGGCGTCCTTTCGCTCGCCGATTCTCGCGGCCCGCGCGCCAGCGCGTCAATCGGCCGCAACCCTTCGTCACGCCGCGGGCATCGCTCGTGAAATTCGCGAGGCCGGTATGATCGGCCCATGGCCCCCGTCGTCGTCAGCGAAAGCCAGGGCGTGCGCACCCTGCACCTGGGCTCCGATCTCGTGCAGGGCGCGATGCGCGTCGCCCGGCCCTACGCGCTCGAGCTCGAGTACACCCGGCAGATGATGTTCCCGCTGCTGCTGCGGCCGGACGCCTGGCCGCGCCGCGTGCTGCAAGTGGGGCTCGGCAGCGCCTCCCTCACGCGATTCCTCGGCAAGCACCGCCCCGAGGCGAAGCTCACGGTCATCGAGCTCCTGCCGGACGTGGTGCTCGCCGCGCGCCAGCACTTCAAGCTGCCGCCGGAGGACGAGCGGCTTCGCATCGTCGTCGGCGACGGCGCGGACTACATGGCGCGGACTTCCTCGCGGTTCGACCTCGTCATCGTGGACGGCTTCGACGGGGAAGGCAGTCCGGGCATGCTCGACGCGCCGCCCTTCCTCGCCAGCGTGCCGCCGCGCCTCGCGCCGCGCGGGCTTGCCGTCTTCAACCTGCTCACGGGGCGGTGGGGGAGCGAGGCGAGCATCGGCCGCATCCGCACGGCCTTCGACGGCCACGTGCTCGTGCTGCCGCGCTGCGACGCGGGCAACACGATCGCGCTGGCGGCGAACGAGCCGTTCGGCAAGTTCTCGCCCACGAAGATGAAGCTGGCCGCGGCGCGCGTGAAGCGCGAGACGGGACTGGATCTCGTCGCGACGGCGATGCAGGTCGCGAAGTAGCGGCCGCGCAAGCGTTGGCGGCCCGCCCGGGGAGGGAGCGATGAAGCCGAAATGGATCGCCTTCGTGGCCGTGTTCTTCACGGCAGGAATCCCGTACTGGCTCGTCCCCTACAACCAGGAGCTGCCCGCCGGCGTCGTCGCGATCGGCCTCGCGGCGCTGGTGATCGCGGGGGCGGTCCTCGCCTTCCGCGGCGCGAAGCTCGCCACCGCCATCGTCATGCCCGGCCTCGCCGTGCCCGCGGCCGCGATGGCGCGGGTCGTCGTGGAGGTAGCGCGCGACAGCACGTCGCACAACCTCTGGCCTTTCGAGATCGTGTTCGCCGCGTTCATCGGCTTCGCGGGCGCGCTCGTGGGCGCGCTCCTCGGCTGGCTGCTCGCCAAGGCGACCGGTCGCCGGTAGGCAGGCCCGTTTGTAGCCGTGTGTTACCGGCGCCCCTCTCGCCATGGATTCCGGCGGGCGGAAGGGCTAGCCTCGGCGCCTTCACGATTCCCGGAGGTGTCCGATGAAGTTTGGCACGATGACCCGCGCGGCCACGCTCGCCGCATCCCTCGCGGCCTGCGCCACCGCCCAGGCGAACGACGACGCGCGCGTGGTGGGCGAAATGGACGTGGCCTACCAGGCCGCGGTGGAGAAGGGCGACTGGCAGGCGATGGAGCGAATCCTGCACCCGGGCTTCGTGCTCGTGCTCGGCAACGGCCTCGTGCACACGCGCGAGGAGGTCGTCGGCTCGTCGAAGCGGGGCGTCATCACCTACCGGCGGCAATCGATCGTGCCGGGCACGCAGGAGGTGCGGCTCTACGGCCGCGACACGGCCACGGTCACGGCGCTGCTGCATCTCACGGGCAAGCGCAACGACAACGGCGCGAGCTTCGACTTCAAGCTCTGGTACACGGATACGTACGTGAGGACGGCGGACGGGTGGCGTTACGCGTTCGGGCAGGCGGGAACGCCGCAGCCGGAGAAGCCCGCGGCGTCCTAGCGGTCAGTAGAGCGAGCCGCGCTGCCGCTCGGGCAGGTCGCGGTCGTATTGTTCGGGGTCGAAGCCGGGATCGGCGAGCGCCGCGAGGATGGCCCCCGCGGTGGGCACCGCCGGGTTGCGCTCGATCACCGCTTCCCACAGCCTGGAGCGCTGCAAGGCCCGCGCGCACTGGAAGTACGCCTTTTCCACCTTCACGTGCAGCACGCCCTTGGGCGGGCGGCCTTCCATGCGGAAGCGCTCGCGGAGCCCGGGGTCCGTGGTGAAGCGGGCGCGGCCCGCGACGCGCAGCGTCTCGCCCACGCCGGGGATGAGGAAAAGGAGCCCCAGGCGCGAATCGGCGAGGAGGTTGCGGAGCGTGTCGACGCGATTGTTGCCCCGGCGTTCGGGAATGAGGAGCGTCCGCTCGTCCTCCACGACGACGAAGCCGGAAGGGTCGCCGCGCGGGGAGATGTCGATGCCCTTCGCGTTGGACGTGGCGAGGATCACGAAGGGCGAGGCCTCGATCATCGCGCGGTACACCGGCGGGATGTGGTCGACTTCCTTGCGCACGGAGTTCGCGTTCACCTCGCCGAAGAGGGCGGCGAGCTTCGACTCCGTGTCGACGACGTGCGGATCGGGGCGCGCCCGGTTCGCGCGCCAGTCGTCGGCGAGCAGGCCCCAGGACTCGACGTCGTAGGCCACGCCGTCGGCGACCCAGCGCTGGCGAAGCAGCCCTTCGCGCGTGAAGCCGAGCCGGCCGAGCACGCGGCAGGAGGCGCCGTTGCGCGGGTCGACCTCCGCTTCGATGCGCCGGATCCCCAGCTGCGTGAACGCGCAATCGAGCAGGGCGGAAAGCGCCTCCTGCATGGCGCCCTGGCCCCAGTGCGCGCGCCCGAGCACATAGCCGAGTTCCGCGCGGGCGCTGCCTTCGTCGTGGCGGAAGATGAGGCACGTGCCCACCGGCTTGCCGTCCGCCCTGTCGGCGATGACGAACTGGATGGCCGTGCCGGTCGCCTGGATGCCTTCCATGCGCGAGAGCCACGCGCGGGCGTCGTCCATCGACTTCCAGGTGGCGTAGGGCAGGTGCCTCGTCACGGCTTCGTCGCCGTTGACGGCCATGAGTCCGGCCAGGTCGTCGGCCACGAGGGGGCGGACGACGAAGCGGGGCGTCTCGAGGGGCGGGGGGGCGACGAGAGGCATGGGACCGGGATTCTGCCACGAAGAAACCCGGCTTGCCCGTCGCGGGGGCCGTGGTGGCGCGATCGCCCGCTGCTAGACTGACGGCGCCATGGACCCCGTCACCGTCTTTCGCGGATTGCTGGTCGCGAGCCTCGTCACCGCGCTGGCCAGTTCGTTCCTCGACGCGGCCTTTCCCGCGTTGCTGCCGTCGGTCCTGCAGGGCGCCTGGGAGGCCCACTCGAACGAGGAGTCGGGCGCGTCGCTGTGGTTCCTCGCGGTATCGGCGCTCGGGCTCCTGGCCGCGCTCGGGGTGGTGGTGGTCGGGCTCTTCCGCCTCAAGGCCTGGTCACGCCCCGGAGCGATCGTGATCACCCTCGTGACCGTGCCTTACATGGTCATTCTGGGGCCGACGCTGCTGTCGGGCTGGGCGATGGCGCTGCAGGAGACCTCGTCGATGCTGTGGGGCGCGGCGCTCGCGATGAGCTACCTGCACCCGCTTGCCGCGAGGTTCGGCGACGCGCCGCCCGGCTAGGCGCGGCGACGGCGGTCCAGGTTCGTCGCGACCTTTTCCTTGCGGCGATCCGACAGGCCCGCGCGGCGGATGAGGTCCTGCCAGAGTGCGTCGCCTTCGTCCGAGCGGAACCGCAGGTAGAGCGCGACTTCGTCCGGATAGGCGCTGCGGCTGCCGAGCCGCGCGATGTGGTTGGTGCGCCCGCCGGAAGCCTCGTCGGCCTCCCACGCGCGGCCGATGGCCTGCCACAGCACGCGCGCATAGGCGTCGTCGGCGTCTTCGAAGCCGTACTGCCACCGCAGGAACGAGGCCTCGGCGGGGGACAGCTGGTCGATGCGGAAGTGGATGCTCATGGATTCTTTGTCGATGGGCTGGGGTCGTGCGCCTATCGGATTCCCACCATCCCCTTGATCGAATCGAGGAGTTTTGCCGGATCGTAGGCGTACCCGTCCTTGAACACAATCTCCACGTTTTCCGCGTCCGCGATTCTCGTCGACGGATCGCCCTTCACCACGACCAGGTCCGCGCGCTTGCCGGGCTCGATCGAGCCGATATCCCGGTCGCGGCCGAGGAACTTCGCGCCGTTGAGCGTCGCGATGCGCAAGGCCTCGGCCGGCGCGAAGCCGGCCTCGACGAGCAGTTGCAGGCCGCGCTGGTCCGCGAAGCCCGGGAGCGCGCCGCCGTTGCCCGTGGGGTCGGCGCCCGCCATGAGGTGACCGCCGGCACGAACGAAGGCGAGCTCGAAGGCGAACTCCTTTCGCAGGGCGGCCATCTGCCGCTCGGTGCTGCCGGCGATGGCGGCGACGAGGGCGCGGTGGTGCAGGTGGCTGCGCAGCGATTCGGGGGAGAGCAGGGCCTGCTGCCTCGCCGACAGGAGCGGCCGCGTCGGGATGGACGATTCCATCACGGCGAGGGTCGAGGTGACGGCCACGTTCTTCGCGACGAGTTCGCGGATGAGCGACTTCACCGGCTCGCCCTCGATGTCCTGCTCCACCCACGAGGCCGTGGCCGCGCGGCCCGGGGGGCAGGTGTCGGGCTTGCGGTCGGGCACGAACTGCGTGTCGGTGTAGACCGGGCCGTGCTCGAGGTTGTCGATGCCGATGGCGATGGCGCGCTTCCAGTCGACCGCGCACAGGTGTCCCGTCACCTTGAGCCCCAGTTCGTGCGCCTCGTCGATGGCGGCGGCGAGCACGGGCTCGGTGATCTCCATGTAGGCCTTGAAGGAGGTGGCGCCCTCCCGCGCCCAGTGGCGCACCGTGCGGCGGGCGTGTTCCGGGTCCTTCATCACCGCCATCTGCGGGAAGAAGGTGCCGCGGCCCTCGAGGTAGGGCGCCGTCACGTCGACGCGCGGGCCGGGCATCTCGCCGGCGTCGATCTTGTCCCGCAGGTTGATATCGAGGTGGGGCTCGATGCTGCCCGTGGTGCGGATGGTGGTGACGCCCGAGGCGAGGTACAGGCGCGGCGCGGTGAAGGCGACGGGCGTGACGAGGCCGCCGGGCGGAGGAATCTTTCCGGAGGCATCGAAATTGATCGACGCCGTGTACATGAGATGGTTGTGCATCCCGACGAGGCCGGGATAGGCCGTGTGGCCCGCGAGGTCGAGGACCTTCGCGTCCCGGGGCACGGGGAGGTACCGTCGCCCACCGCCTCGATGCGATCGCCGCGGATGAGCAAGGTGCGGCCTTCCTTCGCGGCAGCGCCGGTGCCGTCGATGACGCGGACGTTTCGCAGCGCGATCACGCGATCCTCGAACCGGAGGAACTGGCGCACTTCCGGGCCGGGGGCGGGTGCCTGCGCGATGGCGCAAAGGGGCATCGCGAGCGCGATGAGCGTCGCGACGGCCGTGAAGCGCTTCATGGGGTCTCCTCCCCTTCGCATGGGCGCCATGGTAACGCGCCACGGGGCGGAACTACTCGAGGAAGCGGACGCGGCCGGTCTTGATGTCGTAGATGGCGCCCACCAGCCGGATGCCGCTGGTCGCGTGGTTCGCCCGGGCTTCGGGCGTCGTGAGCAGGACCTGCAGGGTGTGGCGGACATTCGCGTCGACGGCGGCGCGCATGAGTTCGTCCTCCGGCAGGTTCGGGTCGATGGCGTCGATGGCAGGCACGATGTTCTCGAGCAGCAGCTCGATGCGGCTTTTCGCGCGGTGGCCGTCGAAATGCCAGGCGAGGGCAGCCTGCACCGCACCGCAGCCCTCGTGCCCCATCACCACGAAGAGCGGGGTCTTCAGGTGCGCGCCGGCGTACTGGAGGGTGCCGTAGACGGACGGGCCGAGGACGTTGCCCGCCACGCGAACGATGAACAACTCGCCCAGGTGGGCGTCGAATACCAGTTCCGGCGGCACGCGGCTGTCGCTGCAGCCCAGGATCGTCGCGTACGGCTGCTGGCCCTGGGCGAGGTCCTCGATGACGGCGGTCTGCACCGTCGGAAAGTGGCTTTCGCCACGCAGGAACCTCGCGTTGCCGTCCTTCAGGCGCTGGAGGGCATCCTCGGGACTGACGGGGTGGACGTCGACGGCCATGGTTTCGCCTCTCTTCGTGAAGGGGACGCACACCTTCACTCGCCGTGAAGGGGACGCACACATTCACTCGGCCTGAAGGGGTGCGTCCCCTCCAGATTAGCTGAAGGTGTGCGTCCCCTTCACCCCTTCACCCTCGGTGCGGGTTGTTCTGGTGCGCGGAACGCACCCTTCCGGTGCAACGGCATGGGTTACAGTCGCTTTCGGCCTCATTGGCTCGATGGCCCGTCGTTTGCTTTTGAAGGGAAACCCGTGCGGCCGAGCTAGCGACCGCATCCAAGCTCGCACACCCCCTTTGAGGAGACATCCCCCATGACCACCAATCGTCGCAAGTTCATCACCGGTGCCGCCGCCGCATCCACCGCCGCCGGCGCCCTCGGCTTCCCGATGATCGCCAAGGCGCAATCGCCCATCACCTGGAAGATGACGAGCGCGTACCCCAAGGGCGCTCCCTTCTACATGGATGGCCCGGGGAGCGCGACGGACCTCGCCAAGCGCATCGAGGCCATGAGCAACGGGCGCCTCAAGATCCAGGTCTACGGCGCGGGCGAACTGATTCCCGCCTTCGAGGGCTTCGACGCCGTGCGCGCCGGCACCGTGGAGATGAACCATGCCAACAGCTACTTCTGGACCGGCAAGACCTTCGCCGCGCAGTACTTCACCGCCGTGCCCTTCGGTCTCAATTTCCAGGGCATCAACGGCTGGTTCTACGACGGCGGCGGCATCGGGCTGTGGCACGAGGTGTACAAGCCCTTCGGCATGTTGGCCTTCCCCTGCGGCAATACCGGCGTGCAGATGACCGGCTGGTTCAAGAAGGAGATCAAGTCCGTCGCCGACTTCAAGGGCCTCAAGATGCGAATCCCCGGCCTCGCGGGCAAGGTGTACGCCACCCTGGGCGTCGACGTGAAGTTGCTGCCCGGCGGCGAGATCTTCCCGGCGCTGGAGCGCGGCGTGATCGACGCGGCCGAGTTCGTCGGCCCCTACCAGGACCGGCGCCTGGGCCTGCAGAAGGCCGCGAAGTTCTACCACACGACGGGCTGGCACGAGCCGGCGACCGTCTCGGAGCTGCTCATCAACAAGGCCGCGTGGGACAAGCTGCCGAAGGACCTGCAGGCCGTCGTCGAGAACGCCGCGGCCGCCTGCAACGTGGTGAGCGAAGGCTGGTGCCAGAAGACGAACGCCGAGGCGATGGAGGACCTGGTGAAGAACCAGGGCGTCATCGCCAAGCCCCTGCCGGACGACGTGGTGAAGGCCCTCCGCGAGGCGACGAACAAGGTGCTCGCCGAGGCCGTCGCCAAGGACCCGGTCACCAAGAAGGTCCACGACTCCTACATGGCTTACAAGGCCAAGTACGACGCCTGGAGCAAGTTCAGCGAGACGCCGTACCACAACAAGATCCAGGCGTAGGTCATGAAGGAAGGCATCGAACGCGTGGTCGACCTGGTCGGCCGCGCGGCCTCGTGGCTTGCGCTCGTGATCGTGGTGCTGATGGCGGTGAACGTGGTGCTGCGCTACCTCTTCAGCATCGGTTCGGTGTGGGCGCAGGAGCTGGAGTGGCACCTGCTCGCGCCGCTCATCATGTTCGGCATCCCGTACGCGCTCCTGAAGGGCGACCACGTCCGCGTGGACGTCTTCTTCGAGAAGTTCAAGCCGATCAACCAGCAGTATGTGGAGGTGGTGTCCCAGGTCCTGGGCATCGCCATCGCGCTGCTGTTCCTGTGGCTCTCGTTCGCCTACGTCCAGCAGTCGTACTCGATCGGCGAGACCTCGTCCGACCCGGGCGGGCTGCCGTACCGATGGATCCTGAAGGCGCTGCTGCCGATGGGCTTCGCGCTCCTCGCGCTGCAGTCCTTCGCGACCCTGCTGGGCGTCTTCGTGAAGATCCGCGAGATCAAGGGAGCCGCATCGTGAGCGGCACCGAGATCCTCGCGATCCTGATGCTGCTGGCGTTCTTCGTGCTGCTGATGGCGGGCGTTCCCGTCGCCATCACCCTGGGCACCGTGGGCTTCGTCTTCGGTGTCATGGGCTTCGGCACGGGCCTTTTCAACCTGCTGCCCTCGCGCGTCTATGGCGTGGTGGCCAATTACCAATGGCTCGCGATCCCGCTCTTCGTGTTCATGGGGGTGATGCTGGAGAAATCGCGGTTGGCGGACGACCTGCTGGACGTCGTCGGCCACCTCGCGGGCGGCTTGCGGGGGGGCATGGCGCTCGGGATCATCGGCGTGGGCGTGCTCATGGGCGCGACCACGGGCATCGTGGGTGCCACGGTCATCACGCTCGGGCTCATCACGCTGCCCACGCTCCTCAAGCGCGGCTACGACCCGGGGCTCGCCTGCGGGGCCATCTGCGCTTCGGGCACGCTCGGGCAGATCATCCCGCCTTCGCTCATCCTGATCCTGCTCGCGGACATCCTGCAGCTTTCCGTGGGGACGCTTTTCGCGGCGGCGGTGATGCCGGGCATGCTGCTCGCGGCGATCTACTGCGTGTACATCGTCATCCTCGGCATGGTGAAGCCGGAGCTGGTGCCACCCATCCCGCAGGAGGAGCGCGATGCCCTCGCGCGGCGCGACCTGTGGATCCGCTTCATGAAGGTGGTGGTGCCACCGGTCTTGCTGGTGTTCGCGGTGCTCGGCTCGATCATCGCGGGGGTGGCGGCGCCGACCGAGGCCGCGTCGATGGGGGCGCTGGGTTCCATCCTCGTCACGGCGTTCGCGGGGCGGATGAACTTCAAGGTGCTGCGGGACGTGGTGCAGTCGGTGACGAAGATCACGGCCATGATGATGTTCATCCTGATATGCGCGCAGGTGTTCTCGCTCGCCTTTCGGGGCCTGCACGGCGAGGACCTCATCGGGAAGATGTTCGAGTGGCTCCCGGGCGGCGTGGCGGCGGACATCTGGTTCCTGATGTTCATCATCTTCATCCTGGGCTTTTTCCTGGAGTGGATCGAGATCAGCTACATCGCGGTGCCGCTCTTCCTGCCGGTGTTCGTGAGCCAGCAGGTGGACCTGGTTTGGCTGGCGATGCTCATCTGCGTGAACCTGCAGACGAGCTTCCTCACGCCGCCGTTCGGGTGGGCGCTCTTCTTCCTGAAGGGGGTGGCGCCGCCGGAGATCTCCACGCGGCAGATCTACATCGGCGTGATCCCGTTCATCGGGATGCAGGTCCTGGCGCTGGCGCTGGTCTTCTTCTTCCCGCAGCTCGCCCTTTGGGCCCCGAAGGCCATCGGCTGGTAAGCAACCACTTCTGAAGGGGACGCACACCTTCAGAAGCGGTGAAGGGGACGCACACCTCCAGGTCGGGTGAATGTGTGCGTCCCCTTCAGGAAGGGTGAATGTGTGCGTCCCCTTCAATAGCTTTCAATAGCCGGCGACGGTGCCGTCGGAGCGGGGGTCGGCCGCGCCTGAAACGACCCCGGCGCCGTCCCGGACCAGCGCCCCGGCATGGCCGACGAAGTCCGAGAACGGCTCGATCACCTCCACGTCGTGCCCCGCCGCCCGCAGCCGCTCGATGACGGCCGCATCCAGCCGCGATTCCACCTTCAGGCTCACGCTCATCGTTCCCCACGTGCGCCCGAGCAGCCAGCGCGGCTTCGTCACCGCCTGCTGCAGGTCGTCGCCGAACATCGCGAACCGGCTGAACACCGCGGCCTGGCTCTGCGGCTGCCCGTCCCCGCCCATGTTCCCGTAGACCATCGTCCGCCCGTCGGATAGCCGCGCCAGCGCCGGGTTGAGCGTATGGAAGGGCTTGCGACCCGGCGCGAGCGCCAGGTGAGCCGACGGATCCAGCAGGAAGGAACTGCCGCGGTTCTGCCAGCCCACACCCGTCCCCGAAAGCACCACGCCCGAACCGAATTCCCAGTACACGCTCTGGATGTAGCTCACCATTCGGCCCTCGGCATCGGCCGCGCCCATCCACACCGTGTCGCCCTGGATCGGCGGCTCCGGCCACGGGCGCGCGCGAGCCGGATCGATCGCCGCCGCCCGTTCCGCGAGCGCCGCATCCGCGAGGAACGACCACGGGTCCGCCTTCATCACGGCGGGATCGCAGATGTGCCGGTTGCGCACGATGAACGCCTGCTTCGTCGCTTCCACCAACCCGTGCACGTGCTCGACAGCGGCTTCACCACCTGCGCGCGATGGGCGCGAAGATCCTCGAGACGCACGGGGCTCCCCAGCGCGGCCAGCTCCGAAGCATTCGCCGCCCCGATCTCGCCGCGATAGAAATCGTCCAGGCCCACCGACGCCAGCCGCTCCAGCGTCGACGCCAGTGCCGGAAAGCGCTGCAACGACCCCGCCGAATGAGGCTTGCCATCCGTGAGGTACGTCTTCGCGAACCCCGGCTGCCCCTCCAGTTCCTGCTGGAACTTGGCCGTGTAGGAAACCTGGTTTGCCGTGACGGGCGTTCCGTTGCGCGCATACCACGCCGCATCGGCGAGCAGCCGCGACACCGGCAACCGCCCCTCAACCGATTCCAGCGCCGCCATCCAGCCCGAAATGGCGCCGGCTACGGTGTTCGCGGCCAGGGGCCCGCGCGCGGGAATCGCCTCGCACCCGCGCTCCTTGTAGAAGGCCATCGTCGCATCGCTGCCCGACCGCCCGCACGCATCGATGGCGAAGACGCCCTTCCGCGGATCGCTCACGAGCCAGAAGCCATCGCCCCCGATCGTGTTCATGTGCGGATAGACGACGGCGATGGTCGAGGCCATGGCCACCATCGCCTCCACGGCATTGCCGCCATCGCGCAGCACGGCGAGGCCGGCCTGGGAGGCGGCGTGGTGGGGCGCGGTGACCATGCCGCGGGGCGAGTGCAGGGACTTGAGCATGACGGGGGGTTCCGGTGGGTTGATCGACGGGGCTATCGCAAGCCTAGCAAGAGAAGCCCCCTGGGGTGGATGATGCCCGTCACCCCGCCACGAAAAGGAGACTCCATGGGACTGCTCGACGGACTGCTCGGCAACGCTTCGGAGGTGGATGCGGCCAAGGCGAACGCGGAATTCGCGCGGATCCTCTCGCCCGGCGAACAGGTCGAGAAGGCCTACATCCTCATCCGCGACATGTTCCTCTTCACCAACAAGCGCCTGGTCCTGATGGACAAGCAGGGCATCACGGGCAACAAGGTCGAATACCACTCGATCCCGTACCGGAGCATCACGCACTTTGCCATCGAGACGGCCGGCACGTTCGACCTGGACGCCGAGCTGAAGATCTACATATCCAGCAACCCCGTGCCCCTGCAGAAGACCTTCAACAAGAAACTGGACATCTACCAGGTGCAGGCGGTGCTCGCGGGCTACGTCCTGCGCTAGCCGGCGGGTGCCGTGCGCCTCGGGGCACCTCGCCACGCCCCTCGCCCGTCGTTACAGCGGCAATTTGATTCCGGCCCGGCGCGGTCGCACCATCGATGCACCATCGTGGTTGCCGGGAAGGGGCGCCATGACCGACGACCAATCCCACGACGATCCCCTCGTCGTCTATCGCGCGGCCGCCATCCTGCTGGCGGCTTTCGCGCTGGCGTTGCTCGTCATGCCGTTCGACTGGATCCTGGGCGGCGTGAAGAGCCCCGGGTTGGTCCTCGCGATCGCCGGCAACGTCGGCGAATTCGGTTCGCGCCTGGTCTTCGCCCTGCCTTGCGGGCTTCTCGCGGCATGGGCGGCGCGCAAGGGTTGGGGCCTGGACGCCTGATCGGCGCATCGCCGGGCCGTGGAGCGGGGCTTGAGCGCTGTATACCCTAGGGAGTATACTGCCCGGCTCGATTCCTCATCAGGCCCTGCCATGACCTCCCGAATCTCCCCGTTCGCCCCCGCGGCCCTGTTCGGCCTCGCCCTTGCCGCCCGCCTGGCCGTCGCCGCGCCGGTCGACGCGCCCGTGAGCCTCGAGGAAGCCCGGGCGATGAGCGAAGCCGGGCAGGTGGTCCTCATCGACGTGCGCGAGCCCCGCGAGCACGCGAACGGCGTCGCCGCGGGCGCGATGCTGCTGCCCCTGAGCCAGGTGAACCAGCGCGTGGCGGAGATCCCGACGGACCCGTCGAAACCCGTCTACATCATCTGCAACACCCAGAACCGCTCGAGCGCGCTGCTCAGGTCGCTGCGCAATGCCGGCGGCTACGACCACGTGCAGTTCGTGACCGGCGGCATGAGCGAGTGGGCGAAGCGCGGCTGGCCGATGGTGAAGCCCGGGACCTGATGGGCGCGGGCGGCATAATGGAGCGCAGGAGGTCGCCATGCGCGCCATTCGTCCGTTCCTCGCCTTCCTTGTCGCACTGACGGCCCTGGGCCTCGATGCCGCCGAGCCGGTGGCCGACGGCCCGCGCGCCCGCTTCGACGACCCGTTCATCGCCACCCTCGAAGGCCGCTGGGACATCGTCCGGCGGATCCGCGGCACCGAAGTGCGCAACACGCTGAGCGCCGCGTGGGTGCTGGACCACCAGTTCCTGCGCCTGCACATGAAGGACGTGAAGGAGCCGCCCGGCTACGAGGCCATCGTCCTCATCGGCTACGTGCACGCGTCGAACGAGTACGTGGCCCACTGGACGGACACCTTCGGCGGCAAGTTCTCCGCCGTGGGTCGCGGCAAGCGCGCCGGCGATTCGATCGAGTTCCGCTTCGACTACCCCGACGGGCCCTTCTACAACACGTTCACCTGGCATCCCGGGCGCAAGGGCTGGGAGATGCGCCTGGAGTCGCAGGACGCGGCCGGCGCGCGAAAGCCCTTCGCGTTGGATACGCTCACGCGCGTGGCGTCCGCTTGCCCCGATACCGCGCGGCCCGCCACGCCGGAGGTGGATTTCGGGCCGGAGAAGGGTGCCGAAGCCCTCATCGTGAAGGCCATCGGGTCGGCCAGGACCTCGCTGCGCGTGGCGGCTTTCGCTTTCTCCTCGCCCACGATCGTGAAGGCGCTGGTGGAGGCGAAGAAGCGCGGCGTGGACGTGCAGGCGGTCGTGGACCGCAAGCACAACACGCAGACGGACCCGAAGCGCATCGGCCGGGACGCCCTCGCGGCCCTAGCCGCGGCGAGCATCCCCGCGCGCACGAACGGCGACTACCGCATTCACCACGACAAGTTCATCGTCGTCGACGCGTGCCACGTGCAGACGGGCAGCTGGAACTACGCCGAGTCGGCCAACCGCAACAGCGAGAACGTGGTCGTGCTGTGGAACAGCCCGGAGACGGCGGCCGCTTACCTGGGGCACTGGGAATCGCGGTTCGCGAAGGGCGAAGCGTTTCGCGAGTAGCGAGCGCGTTGCCCCAGCGCTAATCCGCCCGGAGCGCCCAATCCACCGCCGCCCGCGCGTGCAGCTCCGTCGTGTCGACGAGCGGCAGCTGCGAATCGACCGCGCCCACCAGCAAGGAGATCTCCGTGCAGCCCAGCACGATCGCCTGCGCCCCGTTGGCGGCCAGATCGGCCATCACGCGGCGGAATTCGGCGCGTGAGGCTTTGGTGACGACGCCCAGGCAGAGCTCCTCGAAGATCACGCGGTGCACGAGCTCGCGATCCTTCGGCGGCGGCACGAGCGGCTCGATGCCCCGGGAGGCCAGGTAGTCGCGGTAGAAGGCCTGCTCCATCGTCGGCCGCGTGCCCAGCAACCCGACGCGGGTGTGCCCCGCCTGCTTCAGCGCCCGCGCGGTGGGCTCGGCGATGTGCAGGAAGGGCATTCCGGCGACAGCCGCCTCGATCGCCGGGGCGACGCGGTGCATGGTGTTCGTGCAAAGGAGAAGGCACTGCGCGCCGCCCGCCTGCACCTGCCTTGCGGCCTGGGCGAGCGCCTTGCCGACGCGATCCCAGTCGCCCGATTGCATCGGGCCTTCGACCTCGTGGAAATCCACGTTCACGAGGACGATCTTCGCCGAGTGCAGGCCGCCCAGGCGCGCCTTCACGAATTCGTTGAGCAGCCGGTAGTACGTGGCCGTCGATTCCCAGCTCATGCCGCCGATGAGGCCGATGGTCTTCATGATGTCGCCGCCCTCGTCTTGCGGGTGGCCGTCTTCTTGCGGAGGGGCGTGACGATCGGCGCCTTCGGTTCGAAGAGGCCGGTAGACGCGACCCGCAGCAGCCGCCTGAACGAGGGGCACTCCATGTGGCTCTTCGCCGGGCAGACCGCGGCGTGGCGCAACCCGTCGCGCATGGCGGTGAAGCGGCCGATCAGGTCGTCGAGTTCCTCCGCCTTCGAGGCGAGGCGCTTGCGGTCGATCCTCGGCCGGCCGTTGGGCGCGTACATGCCGGCGATCTCGTCGAGCGAGAAGCCCGCCGAGCGGCCCAGCGCGATGAGCGCCAGGCGCTCGATCACGTCCGGGCCGAACACGCGCCGCAGGCCCTGCCGGCCGACGGAGCGGATGAGGCCCTTTTCCTCGTAGAAGCGCAGCGTCGATGCCGGCACGCCGGAGCTTTTCGCCACCTCCGCGATATCCATGGCGACCCCCTTGACTTCAAGTTGACTTGAAGTGGCACTGTGCCCCCCTGGCCTCGCGAAGGCAACCCCCAGGAGGGCGACATGGACATCGGCTTGCAGGTACTTTTCACCGGGATCGGCGCCACGGCGCTCATGGACGGGGCGATGCTCGCGCGCGAGCGCATCCTCGGCGTCGCGAAACCCGACTACGGCTTCGTCGGCCGCTGGCTGGCGCACATGGCGCACGGGCAATTCGCCCATGCGCGCATCGCGGCCGCGCCGGCGGTGCGGGGCGAGCGGGCGATCGGGTGGGCGGCGCACTACGCGATCGGCATCGCCTTCGCCGGGATCCTGTACGGGTCCGCGGGCGCCGGCTGGTTCCGCGCACCCACGATCGGCATCGCGCTCGCCGTCGGCATCGCCACGGTGGCGGCGCCCTTCCTCGTGATGCAGCCGGCGATGGGCGCCGGCTTCGCCGCCAGCCGCACGCCGCGGCCGAACGCGGCGCGCATCCAGAGCATCGCCACTCACGCGATCTTCGGGCTAGGCCTCTACGGGGCCGGGCTTCTCTCGAGCTTCATCGCGGCGCCGTGAGAGGGCGCCATCCCCTTCACTCACTCAACCACGAAAGGAAATCGACATGCGAATTCCCTCCCGCTATTCCCCGATCGTCTTCGGCGCCATTCTCTCGGCCATCATGGTGGCCATCGTCTCAGCGTTCGTCCTCGTGACCACGCAGGGCTTCCACGCAGGACTCATCCAGCAATGGGCGAGGAGCTGCCTCACCACCTGGCCCGTGGCCTTCCCGACCGTGACGCTCATCGCGCCGTGGGTGCGGCGGGTGGTGGGGCGGGTGACGGCTTGATCAGGCCGGAGGGCGGAAGATGGACGCGTAGCGGAAATGCCGTTGCACGAACGCCTTGATCTTCGCGGCATCCGGGTGCGTCGCATTGATGAGCACCACCCGCTCTTCCGGCACGATGACCGAGGGCGCCAGAAGCACGGCCGATCCGCCCCGGCGATACCAGGCGGAGGCAGCCTCCACGCTCGCCCGGCCTGCGGGTATGGCGCTCCAGGCCGGATCCAGGGCGGTGGCTTCAAGCGCCTCGTGCCTTGCGAAGACGGCTTTCGGGATCTCGATCCGCACGACAAAGCGGTCGAGCGGCAGGCCCAGCGGATTCACGTGGGCCGCGGTCTCCAGGACCGCCAGCGCGAGGGTGGAGGCCGCATACACGACACGCTGCCCGGATTCGTTCCACCGGCCCGGGTAGCGGGCGGACCCGTTGCCGGAAAGGTCGTTCGCGCGGCGATCGCGTGTTTGCGCCGCGATGCGCCAGGCGACCACCGCATCGCTCACAGGTACGAGCCGCTTTCGAGGGCGCCCAGCGTGCGCGAGACGATCTCGAAGCCCGTGGGGGTGTCGAGCAGGTCCGAGGGCTTGCGGCCGCCCAGGGCGGGCTGTGGCGTCTCGATCCATTCCCCGAGCCAATGCGCCGTTTCGAAGCGGGTCGCGCCGGCCGCCGTGCTTTGCGAGACGATGTCGTGCGCCTGCCCGAGCAGCCGCACCATCGCGAGCGCACGCTGCCCGCCCGCGCCGCCCACCAATTCGTCCCGGGCGACCTTGGCCTCGATGGTGGCCTTGGGCACGTCCAGCATGCCGTAGAAGCGCGCGACGGGAATCTTCAGCTCGTTGGCGAGATCCTTCACCAGGCGTGCCTTCACGCCGGTGCGCTCGGCCTCCATGAGCTGCAGGGGCGTGGCGCGGCGGATGCTGGCGACGTATTGCTTGACGCCTTGCTTGGCCTCATAGGCCGCGAGGGGCCTGGAGGCAACGAGCTCGCCCGTGACGAGGATGCCCGCGGGGCGCCCGGCGCGGGACGCCCCCTTGCGCGGCGTGGTGCGCGACTTCGGGAAATTGGCCATGGGCGTGACTGTCCTGTTCGGGACGAATGATAGTTTCAAACAAGACAACGCGCAACGGGCCCGCCGCGATGACAGGCTGGCGTCGAAAGGGGCTTCAGCAGTTGATCGGCGCGAACCCCGCCCACGGCCGGATCTCGAAATCGAACGCGGGCATCGGCACCAACACGCCGTCCACGATCATCGCCGGCAGCTCGAGCCGGCCGGGGAAGTCGATGGGCGGAAGCCCGGTGAACACGAACGTGTGCCACACCGTGCCGTGCGGCGGCACCGGGATCGCGTGCGGCGAAAGCACTTCGTCGCGTCGCGCGAAACCGAAGCGAAGCTCGGTGGGGGTGTTCCCGTCCTTGCGCACGATGCGGCCCTGAAGCTCCGCAGGCCGGACGATGCTGTCCTTGCGACCCTGCACGCGCACGAAGCCCTCGCCCGTCTTCGCGGCGTAGAGGGGCTTGAGCGTCGCTTCGAAGCGCACGCCGGAACTTTCCCACGCGGCGAGCACCGGCGGCCCGATGTCGCGGCAGATGGCCTGCACGTGCCGGATGCCGGGCGAATCGAGATGGACGTAGGTGGCCGCGAGCGGGAAGCAGCCTGCGAGCGCGGCCGAGTGCCGCGATGACCGGGCGGCGAGCGCAGGGCGAGCCCGAGGGCGGCGGGGCGGTCGCGGTACACCGGGGGCCGGGGGGCCGTTCAACCGGCCTTGCGCATCACCTCGCCGAGTTCCTCGTGCCCCCTGGCGACCAGCGTTTCGGCGGCGCCCAGGCGATCGCGCGCCTCCTTGTTCTGGCTGAGCTTGGACTTGCCCGCGATCGACGTGATCTCCACCTCGATGCCCACGATCTTCGACAGCATCTCGTCGATGAAATCCGGCGCGGAATCGCCCATCTTCCACGGCTTGGGCTCGGCGGCTTCATGGTGCCGCGTGAGGCGCGCGAGCAGGCCGCGCACGAAACGCTCGTCGTCCAGGATGGTGAGGCGGCCGTGGGCGTGCACCACCTCGTAGTTCCACGTGGGCACCTGGCGGTGGGCCTCGTGCTTGCTCGGGTACCAGTTGGGCGAGACGTAGGCCTCGGCGCCGCGGAAGATCACCAGCACATCGGTGCCCGTGGGGCTGGCCTGCCAGAGCGGGTTCGCGCGGGCGACGTGGGCGGAGAGCTTGCCGAAGGGCCCCGAGGCGGGATCGAACTCGAAGGGGACGTGGTCGGCATCCAGGCCATCGGAACCCGCCCGCACGATCGTGCCGAGCGGGTGGGCGCGGATGATGCGTTGCAGTTCCTCGGGATTCGCTTGCGCGAAATGGGGCGGGATGTACATGGCGGCTTTCGGGGCTCGTGGGGTCGAGGCGAATGCGATTCTATCGCTCCGCCGCGTCCCCGGAATCGTCGGGCGCCGTGAGGACACGCAGCATTCGCTCCGGGTTCGCCATGAAGTCGTGCATCACCCGGTAGTGCTCCGTGTCGCGGTATTCCACCTGCGCGACGCCTTCGCGCGTGAACTCGTAGATCGTCGCCTCCGGGTAGGCCATCAGGATGGGCGAATGCGTGGCGATGATGAACTGCGATTCGGCGTTCACCAGGTCGTGGATGCGGGCGAGCGCCGCGAGCTGGCGCTGGGGCGAGAGGGCCGCCTCCGGTTCGTCGAGCAGGTAGAGCCCGTGGCCGCCGAAGCGGTTGAGCATGAGCGCCATGAACGATTCGCCGTGGGACTGCTCGTGCAGCGAACGGCCGCCGTAGGAATCGATGACGCGCGCGCCGCCGCCTCCGGAATCGAGCCGCTCGATCTCCGTGGCCACGTTGAAGAAGCTCTCGGCGCGCAGGAAGAAGCCGTCCTTCGGGCGCCGCAAGCCCTTGCCGATGGTGAGGTAGTCCGCGAGGGTGGAGTGCGAGGCGCGCGTGTCGAAGCGGAAGTTGCGCGTGCCGCCCTCTGCGTTGAAACCCAGGCCGATGGCGATGGCTTCGAGCAGGGTCGACTTGCCCGAACCGTTCTCGCCCACGAAGAACGTCACCTTGGGGTGGAGCTTCAACGTCTCCAGCGGTTGCACGGCCGGGAGGCAGAAGGGATATTCGCCGAAGGACGGGACCTTCTCGCGCTTGAGTCGGACGTCGATGGCGAACTGGGTGGAGAGCATGTTCGTCCGTGCTGCGAGGGCTATCCCGCCCAGCCCGGCAAGTTGATCCAGTACCGGGTGGCGCGGCCCTGTCCTGTCGTGACGAGCAGGCCGGCCTGCGCCAGGTCGGTGAGATCGCGCGTGGCCGTCGCCTTCGATGTGCCCGTCAGGTTGGCGTACTTCTCGGCGCGCATCCCGCCCTCGAACCCGCCCTTGCCCGCGTCCAGCAACGCCGTGAGCGCTTTGCGTTGGCGGTCGCTCAATTCGCGATGGCGGTGCGCGGCCCAGAAGCGGTTCTTCTCCAGTGCGGCTTCGACGGCCACCTGCGACGCGAGGCACGCCTGGGCGAGTTGCTCGAGGAAGAAGGCGACCCACGCGGTCACGTCGAGCGTGCCGCGCTGCGCCGTGTTGAGCGCCGCGTAGTAGTCCTTGCGCACGGCGAGCAATTGGCGCGCGACGCCATAGAACTGCCGGTCGACTTGCGCATCCTGGGCCAGCGCCATGTCGACGAGCGCGCGCCCGATCCGGCCGTTGCCATCCTCGAACGGGTGGATGGTCTCGAACCAGAGGTGGGAGATCGCGGCGCGCACCATGCCGTCTTGCGCATGGCCGCGAGCCTCGCCAGGGCGAGTCTCCTCCCACCAGCGCAGGAACGCGTTCATCTGCGCGGGCACGGCGGCGGCGGCCGGTGCCGCGTAGTGCACGACCTCGCGTCCGATGGGCCCGCTCACGATCTGCATGGGCTCAGCGCCTTCGCGGTACTTGCCGACGGCGATCGGGCGGATGCCGCTCGTGCCGCCGGGAAAGAGCGCGGACTGCCAGCGCTGCAGCCGATCGTGATCGAGGGCTGACGGGAACGAGCCGATGGCGTCCTGCATCACGTCGAGCAGCCCGTCGACGTGGCGGCTCGCGCGCGCGTCGCTTTCGTCGGCGGTGCCGAGCCGGCGCATCACCGAGCTTCTCACCACGGCCAGCTCCAGCGCCTGGCCTTCGATGGCCGCGGTGGCCACGGCTTCCTCGGCCCATGTCGCGCTGGCGATGCGGGCCGCCTCTTCGAAGCCGATTGCATGCAGCAGGCCCAGCACCCTGCCCTGTTCGCGCCGGGCGCGGGCGAGCGCGGTCGCCAGCGCGCTGCTATCGACGCGAAACGCGGGCCACTCGGGGTGCTGCCAGATCCAGTCTTGAGCCATGTTCCGATCTTTGCGGATCATTATATGAGCCGTATTATAGGGAATTGCGGCTCATGGCACAAATCGGCTCGGAAAATGAGCCGCTAATGTGCGGGCGAGGATCAGGAGTCGGCTTCCGCCGTCAATGCAGCACGGGCCGCCGGATCATCCGCCCCGGCAGCGCCCCGGTGTGCTCGCCGCCATCGATCACCACCTCGCCGTTCACCACCACCGTCGAGACGCCCGTCGCGTATTGATGGGGACTGTCGTAGGTGGCCACGTCGGCGATGCGCGCGGGGTCGAACACCGTCACGTCCGCGAAGCAGCCGGGCTTCAGCCAGCCGCGTTCCGTCCAGCCGAGCGCCTCGGCGCTGCCGCCCGTCATCTTGTGCACGGCTTGCTCCAGCGAGAGCAGGCGCAGGTCCCGCACGCAGGCGCCCAGCACGCGCGTGTGCGTCCCGTAGAAGCGCGGGTGCGGCATGCCCTGGCTGGTGATGCCCTCGGTGGCGAGGGAGTTGCCGTCGGAGCCCACGAGGATCCACGGCGTGCCGGTGATGGCGTTCACGTCCTCCTCGGCCATGGAGGTGACGAGGATGCGCGTGTGGCCCTTGTCCGAGAGGATGCAGTCGCACACCTGGTCGAAGGCGTCCAGGCGCCGTTCGCGCGCGACATCGCCGATGGTGCGGCCGTTGATGCCCGGCTGGCTCGCGGAGATGGCGACGCGCACGGCGTCCCACGAGGGGATGCGGCCGAAGTTGTTGAGGCCGGCGCGGTCGATGTCCGCGCGAAGGCGGGCGCGCACCGATTCCTCCTTCAGCCGCTCCAGCATCGGGCCCACGCCGCCTTCCTGCACCCAGGAGGGCAGGAGGTTGCGAAGGGGGTTGGTGCCGGTGTCGTACGGGTACTGGTCGCAGTCGACGGGGATGCCCTGGGCGCGCGCGGCCGCGATCTCGTCGAGCAGCACCTTCGCGCGGCCCCAGTTGTCCATGCCGGAGAGCTTGAGGTGCGCGATCTGCACGTGCACGCCCGTCTGCCGCGCGACATCGATCGCCTCGCGCACCGCCTCGAAGACGCCGGGGCCTTCGTCGCGGATGTGCGTGGAGTAGCGGGCGCCGTGCTTCTTGAGGATGCGCGCGAGGGTGTGGATCTCCTCCGGCGCCGCATTGGCCCCCGGCGCGGTGAAGAGCCCGGAGGAAAGCCCCAGGGCGCCCGCCGCGAGCGCTTCCTCGAGAAGGCTCGCCATCTGCTGGAGCTCCTCCGCCGTCGCCGCCCGCCGCGCCATGCCCACCGTCATGAGGCGCAGCGTGTTGTGGCCCACCTGCGGCACCACGTTCACCGCGGTGGCCGGGAAGGTGTCGAGGTAATCGGCGAAGCTCGTGTCCTTCATCGGCAGCCACGGCGCGCTGGCGGAGAGGTATTCCTTGAGCATCGCCGAGGTGCCGGGCAGCGCCGGCGCGATGGAGAAGCCGCAGTTGCCCACCACCTCCGTCGTCACGCCCTGGCGGATCTTGGATTCGGCGCGCGGGTTGAGGGGGAGCGTGTAGTCCGAGTGGGTGTGGATGTCGATGAAGCCGGGGGCGACCACCTGGCCGCGCGCATCGATCTCTCGCTTGGCCGTGCGGGTGGAGCCGGGCGCGATTTCCGTGATGTGGGCGCCGGCAATGGCGACGTCGGCTTCCCGCCCCGGCGCGCCCGTGCCGTCCAGCACGCGGCCGCCGCGGATGATGAGGTCATCCATGGCGCGGCTACTCGCGCTTGATCTTGGCGTCGCGGATGGTGTTGCGCCACTTCTCGAGATCGCGCTCCACCGCCTTCGCGAGCGTCTCGGGCTTGCCGTCGGAGGCTTCGGACTGGAACTTGGCGAGGCGCTCGCGCACCTCCGGCTTGGCGAGCATCTTGCCCATCTCGCCCGAGAGGAACGCGACGACCTCCTTGGGCATGTTCGGCGGCCCGAAGAGCGCCTGCCACGTGACGGCGGAATAGCCGGGCAGGCCCGATTCCGCGACCGTGGGCATGTCCGGCAGGCCGGGTTTCCTCTGCGTATCCGTGATGGCGAGCATCTTGAGCTTGCCCCCCTGCACCGGCGGCAGCGACACGGAGAGCGTGTGGAACATCACCTGCACGTGCCCGCCCACCATCGCGGTGACGGCCGGCGCGGAGCCCTGGTAGGGGACGTGCGTCATGTCCACGCCCGCCTGCACCTTGAAGAGCTCGCCCGCCAGGTGCGAGATGGAGCCGTTGCCGAAGGAGGCCATGTTGAGCGTGCCGGGCTTCGCCTTGGCGAGGGCGATCAGCTCCTTCACCGAGTTGGCCGGCACGGAGGGGTGGACGATGACCGACATGGGCTCCACCGCCAGCATGGCGATGGGCGTCACGTCCTTGATCGGGTCCCACTTGAGGGTGTTGTAGGCCGCGTTGCCGGGCACGGTGCTCGCGGTGCCGACGATGAGCGTGTAGCCGTCCGGGGCGGCGCGCACCACCTGCTCGTGGCCGATGGAGCCCGAAGCGCCCGGCACGTTGGTGACGACGAAGGTCTGCTTGGTCGCCTCGGAGAGATGCTGGGCGGCCATGCGGGCGACGATGTCCGTGGCGCCGCCGGGGGGGAAGGGGACGACGATGGTGACGGTCTTGTTCGGGTAGCCGGCGGGTTGGGCGGTGGCCGCGGCGGGGAGGAGGGAGGCGGTGAGGGCGAGGGTGATGGCGAGGAGGGATTTCAGGTGCTGGGAGGGCATGACATTGCTCCTGATGGGGATGCGGTCAGGGGCAAGGTTCGCATGATTGGCGGGGGGAGCCAAGAGTGACCACTTGAGCATGGGAAGAGGCACGTTGGAACTAGAATTCTCGTCACAAGCGAGGTCGGACTTGTAGTCGGCACGCAGAGCGAACGACTGACTACGACACGAAGCGGAAATGTCACCGCTCGAAGCACGATTCGCGGCGGGAGGAAACAATGGATCCTCGCGAGCAGGCGTTGCCCCGCAACACCTACTCGAGCGAAGGCTCAACTCGTTCAAGTTGGTACCTGGCGCTTTGCGACGATACGCGATGCCGTAATGCACTTCGGCATCCCAGACACGACAGTCACTCGGCGACTGCGTTCAGGAGGGACGGTGCGGCAAGCGCTAGGACTGGACACACGTAGGCGGCAAGGAACCGGCGCGAGATAAATCGTCACGAGCGCGGGCACATTGGCTCAGGCGTAAAAAGCCCCCGGGAGCAGGGCTACAACCGGGGGCAAAGGGGGTAGTAGATCGATTTCCGGTCCGCTGCCCTGCCTCGCGCTAAACGCGATCGGAAGCCGGCTTGCTGCCGAGACCCCGAGTCAGGATGTCGGATGCGTCGCGCATGGCACGCGACCAGGCGGCCGTAATGACCGTCGCATAGCGCGGGAATCGCCCAGCGAACTCGTCGACGTCGAATTGCTGGCTGGTGAACTCGCGCATCATGGCCTGCACCGCCTCAACCGGCGCGCACGCCGCCAGATGGGCGGCGAACACCCGCGCGAACGTCGCTTGCACATCGTTGCTCGACAACGCATCCGCGGCTGCGCGGCCGGAAGCCTCATGCAGGGCTGCGGCGATCTCTGTGTCGTGCTCCGCTTGGGCGACTCTTTCGGCGGCGCGTACCCCGGCGATCTGGCGCTCGGCCGCGATCCGCCGGCCGATTGCCGTCTGCCCGCTCTGGAATTTGAGCAGGAACGGCAGCAGTTCGAGCTCAAGTTGCACGACGGAGAAGATCAGCCACTTCAGCAGCGCGCCTGGTTCGCTCTTTAGCAGCGACCACAATACCGTCGAGGACAACGGCGTGATGGCGTCGGCCTCGATGGCGCTAGCCCGCTCGCTCCTTCCCTTGACCGCATCCACGGCGTCGGCGAGGGTGTGCACCGTCTGCTCCCGGTGAACGACGGCCGTTTCGTGCTGCGCGCGCATGCGTGCGAGATAGTTGTCGCGGTCCCGTTCCGCTGCCGTCGATGCGCGACTGCATCTCCAGCGCATCGGCGCCAGCCGCTCGTCGGCTTCCACGTCGGTATAACCTGCCGTGACAAGCTCGCGCCGCTGCCGCGTCAAGCCACTCCAGCACGCTCGGGCTGCCGCGAGCCTGCGGTCAATATCAGCCGGCAACGTGTTGATGGCTCTTTCCAGCCGCTCAACATCGGCGGCGGCTGCCTTCGCTGCTTCTGTCTTGCCGCCGAGGTCGAACTCGTCATGCAGACGAGCGGCGCGCTCCCGCTCCGACTGCTCGAGCAACTTCAGTGCGTGCGCTGTGAGCTCCGGCCGCAGGATCAGCGGCACCACGGCCTGCGCGGTGAGGGTGGAGATGCACAAGATGATCAGCAAACGCATCGCGAGGAAGGTGGCCAGACGCAGGCCACCCTTGTCGGCGGTAGTGTCGGCGAAGTACAAGAAGCCGCGGTCGAGGCAGAGCACGATAGAGGCCCCTACCGCACCGGCCGCGGCGGCGACGCCGCTGGGAGCAGGGGCGACGCTCCGGCCGCGTAGGTAAAGCCGGCGATCGCCCAGTTGGCTGCCGCCACTCCGCGGCGGGCCACCGCCCCGCCGAGCTTTGAAATCTGCTCCCGCTCGTCGGGGCGGTCGTTCGCGACCGTGCGTGGGGAGTAGCCCCAGCCAGATCAGCAGGCGTTCGCCGGCCTTCATTTATCGGGCCTCCGGCGGCTCGTCTACTTTGCGGCACTCGCCCTCGATCACCCTGGAGTCGTTGGGATCCGGGGCTGCAGTCCCCTCGGCCGGCATGGGCGAGGTACTCGAGGCCCTGACGCGGTGCTCGACCTCGGCAAGCGCGCGCAGGGTCGCGCCGGCGTGAGCCAAGTGGCCGGCGATGCTTTCCTCCAGCAGGTCGGATACGCGCCCCTTGCTGCCGAGCTCGGGCGACAGCACAGCGGCCTGTCCGGCCGGCAGCGGCGCCAACTCGCTCAGCCTGCGGACTTGCGCGTCGATGACGGCGCGAGTCTTCTCGATTTCGTCTACGATGAGCTTGGGGTTCATGGTTTTCTCCAGAAAGTGGTTAGTGAGAATTGCGGATGCTGCGTGGCCGCGGCGCTGGCGTGCAACGCGGTCAGCCTCTTGCTCGTTCCAGATGCCAGCGAGCAGCCGGTCGCGTTCGGCGACGGTGATGACGCCGTCGGCGACAAGCTTGTCGGCCAGCGCCGCGCCAGAGCGCAACGCGGCCAGGTCCGTCGAGTGCAGGGAATCGGAGGACGACATCACTCGCCCCCGAGCCGGTCTTTGGCGCGTTCGATGCTGGCAAGGCCGGCGGCGTGCAGCTGCTCGACGGCATCTTTCGCCGCCTTCATGCGCTGGCGCGACCGCGTCAAATCTTCAGCAGCGTCGTCGTTGGCGAAACGCACGAGGACGTCCCGCTCCTCCGGGTTGATCCTGCCGGCGCTGGCCAATTCGTTTTGCGAAGTCGACGTTGGAGGCGCGGTTGGCCATATGGCCGAACGCCTCCGCGGCGGCGCCGGTGGTCAGTTGCTGATCAACCGCGCTGGTGCGCGAGTTCAACGTCGCGGCGAGCGCGCCGAAGGTTGGCATCGCCGCGGCGACGATCGCCGCGGTGGCCTTCTTCTCCGCTGCACTTATCGCGGCTTTGGCGATCGCCGTACGCGCGCGGGCCTTCTCCAGTTCGACTTCGGTGAGGACCGTCCGCGTTGGCGCTGCCGATTCGCCATCCAGCACGGATGCGCGAGAGCGCGTTCGAATTTTCCTTCAGCGCCGACGTGTCGGCGGCGCGCTCGAGATCGAGCGCGTGGTCGTTGCGAGTGTTGCTGGGGGTGGTCATCGCATCTCCTTCACGGGTTGGTGGACAAAGGGTCAATCGAACCGGGCCTTGAGAATCACGCGATTCTGTGCAAGCAGCACGACATAGGTCCGGCCGCGCGGCAGCGGACGCCAGGGCGAGCTGCTCGAAAGCTATAAAGGTACTTCCGCGCCATTGGCATAAGTCGGCTCGCCCATCAGCGAGACGACGTGGGACCGGCTGTTGCCGACGCCAATTTCGGAAAATTGCTGCTCGTACCGGTCGGCATTGATGCAACCGCCAAGCAGAGCTGCGCCAAGCAGGATCGCAGGGACAGTTGGCATCTGACGGTAGATCGTCGGGGCGGCGGGATTCATGTAGATCCTTCGTGCATTTGTTCCAGCTCGGACACTTCACGCGCGCATGTGAACCTCCGTATTGCGCATCTTCATGGCGAAGCTTTCTCCCCAGATCTGCGAAGCTGGGTATCGCGCGCCCCGCAGAGACGGGGACCCAAGATGGCGCGCGATCCTGAAATCACGCCGACGCGCCGTGGTCGAGGAAACCGCAGATCGCGCAAGTGGCCGGCAAGAAAAGTCCCGCTGCGACGAGATACGCACCGCAAAGAGGGCAGCACGCGGTCGCGGCGATTTCGATATGCGGCCGCTGGGGACCGATGCCGCGTCCTTTGACTCCGGTGGATGCGGCGAGGGGTGATTCGGGATCGGCTGCGAGGAAGGGTTCATGTCACGACGAATCGTTCATACAACCGGACTGGTTGCACGATTATCGTCATCGAGTATTGGGATCGCATCGGAATTGGTCTTTTTGAACAATTGAAGCAAGCTATCATGATCGCTTCTGCACCAGCCGTTATCGACTCGTGTAGTTTTCTGCGGGTGTGCGCTGGGAGGTGGTGTGACCAAAAGCAGTTTCTGATGATGTGATTGAGGGGCCGCGTGCCCAAAGCTTGGAGCAAGGTGATCGGCAGCTACGGCGACCCGCTCCGCGTGACCGTCGTCAACTGGCTCGTTGCCCACGCACTAAATCATTTCGGCGGCAGAGTTGGCCGAGAACGCATCGCGAAGCCGCACACGGTGATCTTGGACAGCATCGCGAAGTTGCGTGAAGCGAAGGCCCAGACGATCGAGGCCTTGGCGCGTGAGCTAGTCGAGGCACACATGGACCCGTCGCGCTTGGCTGAGAAGTTCCCTTCACTTGCCGGTACGCGCTTGCTCGATTTCGGCTCAGGCAATAGCTATCTCGGGGGTGGCTGTCTACCTTGGGAGTCTGCTACGGCGGCGTAGAACCCAGTCCCGATTTGTACAAAGCGGCCCTGCGCGACGAGCGGCTAGGAAATGCAAGCCTTGTCCAGAAAACGATTCGGGACTATTGCAACCATGACTCTTGTGCATTCGCCGACGCACCCACGCTCATCTCAATTATTGGCGTCGCTGACCTGTTGGCTGATCCAGAAGGCGACATGGGCGCATTGTTCGACTTTCTGGCGCGGCGCAAGTGGCTGAATGTTCCGCTATTGGTGGCGACGTTCGATCCGGACTTTTTCTTGCCCGGCCTGCCTATACACGACGACGTGCGGCTGACATCTGCGCACTATGGCGTAAACGAGACGCTCCGCATCCGTGATCCCGCAGTCTGGGAAACTCTGTTCGTGAATTGCGGCTTTCATCTGCTCGAGCAACGCCCGTTGCACATCTCCAGCATGCCCCGGCGCTGTCGACTCACCTGCACGCGCTCCACGAGCGTCTTTTCACGAGCAGTATGTCGGTGCCTTCTGGTGGCGAACCGGGCGATGCTCGGACAACGGTGCGGGTGCCGCCACGGCAGGGTCCTTCTATTTCTGGTTGCTCTGTCCACGTAGCGCGACAATAGATCGTCGAGTCAAGGCGCCTAAAGGCGAAACGGCTCCCGAGTCTTGCCACGTGGAGGGATTCGCTCAGCCCGAGGTGCTTTCGGTGCTCGGCAATCTCGGGCCGCGCGTGTATCGATTGACCGAAGGCAGCGCTTTTTTCGAATCCCCCGAAACCGGTCCCATGCCCTTTGCCACAAACGTGTTCTTCGGCCAGCTTGAAACCCAATGCAACTACGTTTCGTCGCGCATCCTCGGAATGCTCACCGCCAACAAGGGCTCGCAGATCGAGGTGACCGATAACCGGCACGTCTTGGGTTATCTGCAACGGTCAGAACGTTTCACCGACAAACTATTTCTATCTCTGCTGCAACACCTTACTTCAGTGCAGTTCAAGCCTTTCGTCAGCGCGAAGCGAAGAGCGACACTAAGCGTCTAAGCAAAGTACTACGAGGCAAAGGCTATGGTTTCCAATCCGTTCGGAACATCGCTGCTTGCCTGCTGCAAAGAGAAGCGCTACGATGGTGCCGGATGCGTTATCCGGTGGTTATCGTTCGCGGATATTGGTCGATTTGGGGAGAAGATCGGCAGGTTCGTCTATGGTCCGGGGTTCAAGCGCGAAGCCTCAAAGCTCAACGACATATTTCCTGATCTGGTTCAAGCCAATGTGATTGACAGTTTCTCGGCCCACATGTTGGAGTTTAGCGGTGCGCAGGAAAATTCGAAGAAGTAGAGAAAACGCCCGAGAATGCGCTCGGCCGTTGCACATTGGATGGCATGCCCGCTCGTTTCATTCATCACGGTTTTGCGCTGCGCGATTCCGGAAGAAGAGGGGAGGGCATTTGCTGAACTACCACGGCGATTCCAACCTTCACGGGTCAAGGAAGGATCTGGACGTGTTCAAGTTCGAAAGGCGCGCGATTAATCGCTCTGAGGCCCGAGATCATAATCAAGCCCCGGGCGGGGGTCCTCCAATAGCTAGCTTAATGCCGAGATCCGAGAAGGATCTGCGCGACTACGCAGTGGGACTTGTTGAATGCCCTGAGGAGAAGCGCAAACAGCTACGACTTTTCCTGGACAGGCTCCGCACCGGATTCAATTACCAAGACAAGACTAGCTTGCGCACATATGGCCTATCAAGATTCATGGTGGTTCGCGACATTTGGGCGCTCCTTGCTTGCCTCCTCGACAAAGGCAGACATGTGGAACTCAACAAGCCGGCGAATCGACCCCGTTAGATTACATCAAGTTAGAAGTGCAGAAGCCAAGGATCATCGCCTATATCCAGAATGCATCCCACCAAGTTGGACGTCAGTCGGGGATGAATGACTGCCCTTGGTGAGGCTGGAGTTCCCGGATGTCGAGACAATGCGTCGCCACCGCCGCGATGAACGCTTGGTCGTGAGAGATGAAGATGGTCGCGCCTGCGCGCCGCCTCTCGTTAAGCAATTCAATTAGGCAAGCAACTTGCGCGTCGTCCAAACCGACTGTCGGCTCGTCGAGTAGCAGTAGTGGTGGGGCCACTGCCAACGCGCCCGCAAGTGGAATCATCAAAGCGGAAGCTTCCTGTGGGATGTCGAAGGGTGAGTGATCAAGATAGAGCGCAATGCCGAGCAACTGCGCAAGCCGTATTGCCTGGTCGAATCTCGACGTGGCGCCTAGCCGTCGCGATGTATCCGGCAAGCTCCTCGCGGACGCTCGATAAAGTAAAGCTGGTCTTCAGGCCGCTGGAAGCAATACAGTGCATGAGCAGCCCAGCGATGCACCTCCCGTTCCGGCGGTGGCTTAGCGCTACTCCGGTTGGCGCCAAATATCTCCATCCGCGCGAAATTCGGCCGTTCAAGCAATGCGATGCACTTGAGCAAGGTCGTCTTGCCGCTGCCATTTGGACCTACCAGTGCGATGCGATCACCAGCTGCTACTTGTAAGTCGATCGGGCCAAGGCTGAAGCCCGAAGATGGATAGCGATGCACGAGGCGCTCGATCCAAGAGCAATGGTAGCCGTGTCACTTCAACGGGCTCGCCGGCTGTTCGCGTGCGTAGTGGGGCGGCGGGGGTATAGTCGGGCGCGGCCTCGCCAGTGCCCAGCGATCGCAGGTCGACGCGCCAACCGCGTGCATGAACTGCAGGCGCTTCCCGTTGAGTGGTGGCAATCATGGGCTTGCCCCGCGAGCGTGTCTCGAAGACGACGCCTGTCGCGGGCATAAGGTCGGCGATACCCGCGTAGATGCGCGGGAGGGCCGCAGGATCGAGCTGCTCGTGCAGTTGGTCGAGCACGAGCAGTAGAGGGTGCTTGATGAGAGCCATTGCCAAAGCCGCGCGAACCGCTCCGCCACGAAAGCGTGAACGGATCGCGATGCGGGTGATCGGTAAGACTTAGCTGGCTGGCAACACGCTCACAAAGGACTGTCCGCCAGTGCTCTCCGTCTTGACGAGTCGCTGGATCATTTCTAGCTCGCCGAGCAAGGTTCGTTTGAGCCCAGTGAAGGCGAGAATCAGTCGCTCGGGACCAAGCCGATACAACAGGCGCGCTCCTCAAAGGGTATCTTGTTGAGCGGGTTCCCGAATAGATGTACATGTGTTTCCGGTATTGTCTCGTTGCTGACTCCGGCGATCAGTAGGCAGAAGGTGGTCTTCCCCGTGCCGCTGGGGCCGGTCACCACGATGTGGGTTCCTGCCGGGGCGGCGAGAGTCGGATGGTCGGGTAAATCTATCCGAAGCGCGTCTTGCTCAACGATGGCAGGACTGTTCATCGATTTCGGTCGACCATCAGAGCAAATGCTAGGCAAGCCAGCATTGCCAGTACCAGGACTACAGTGCGAAGTTCAAGCCGCGTTGACTGGGTCGAGCTCCAGCCGACCATAGCCATGGGCCAGTAGCACGGACACGTGCCTCCGCCTCGATGAAGGTTCCGATGACCACCGGAACAAGCAGCGCCGGGATTGAACTGATGCGCTGCGGGAGCGAGGCCGATACCGGAATTCCGCGGGCACGCTGTGCGAGATGAATTGCTTGGATACGATCCTGTACCAGCCGCCCTATCACGAAACCCTGCAGAGCCAACATGATGAGCGGGGTCGGCGGCCTAAGCCAGATTAGCGCCTCGACCATGGTATCGCGATCGACCAAAATCAATAAGCAGCGACTATCGAGGAAGAGCAGGAGGCGAATCGCTACGTCACTGCCCGAATGCAAACCTGCGCTACGGATAGGAATCGTATCGAGCCACCAGCTCGTCACCGGAAACCACGCATTTAGCACGCCATGGACAACGATCAGCGGTAGGACGAAGGGCACAGTCCAAGCGATTAGCCTGCGTCCGAGGCGTACCCCATCTTCTCGCCCGCGAGCAGCACCAATAACAAAGGTGAGCAACGCCGCATAAACCGCACTGCCCCAGCGAGGTTAAGTAGGAAAAGCGACACAACCGGGATGATCGTTGCCGCGCCGGCAACGCGCTTGACTATGCTCACTTTACTGCCGCCCTCCGGGCACTCTTCGAACCGCCCCGGCATCCGACGCAGCAGTGCCCAGACGATAACTGCAGCGATCACTTTGTCCACGCTCGAGACCACTAGCGAACCGGAGAGGACCGAGGTCCAAAGATCATGGCCGGCAGCGAGCAGCACGGCGTTGAGCGCGGTCGCTCCAGGCTCCGTCACGCCACCGAAAACGAGCACAGTGATCGGCGCGCTCACAATTGCGGTAACGACGCCGATGGCCAGTCCTACGCCAACCGCTGCGGGTAGCGTGTCAAACCAGCCACGGCGAAAGCCGAAGATCGACATGAGCGATACGACGATTTGAGTCCCGATGTAGAAGGGAATCGAGGGATGCGTCACGACGCCTCCTATCAGATTGGAGACGATGCCGACAAGGACGCTATAGGTTGGCGGGACCATCGCGCCCGAAAGCACGGTACCGACGGTATCCATAAACACGGGCAGTTGCAGTACTGCGGCAATTTGTTCAAACCG
>JADJMI010000009.1 GCA_016709665.1 Betaproteobacteria bacterium
GAGCGGCCCACGACGCCGCGACCGGTCCGAGCCTTGCGAAGACAAAAAAGAGGTCAGGCATGGCGCACGTTTCACACGAACCGCAAGACGAATTCGTCTCGTCCAGCGGCTGCAGGCTTCGGGGCGGGCGATCCCTATCTCGCCTCACCGCGGATCGGTCCCTAGCCGCTCCACGGACCGCAGCGCCCCCGCGCCCGCGGATGGCCGAAGTCGGCTCGGTGCCGCAGGCCGTGCCCGCCGCGCGACTGTCCACGCTGCGCTTCTTCGACGGCAACGTCCACCGGATCGCCGCGCTCGCCCTCGCCGAGGCGACGCTCGCCTTCCTCGCCCTGCATGCCTTCGTCGCGATCTTCGCGCCTCCGGCCACCTTCGGCGGCTTCGGACCCGCGTCCGGCGCCGTCTGGCCGCACGCCCTTCCGGTGACGGCCATCGTCGTCGCCTGCATGTCCTCGATGGGGTTTCCCCACCAGTTGCGCCAGCGCAGCGGACGCAACGGCATGCTCGCGCGCGCGTCGTCGTGGCGATGGCGCCGCCGGCGTCGCCATCGAGGCGCTCTTCCCAGCGCCGTGCCGGCTCGGGGTCGGCCACGCGGCCGTGATCGGGACGTCGGTCGCCTGCCTCGCTGGCTTCTCCTGCTGCGCCTCGCGTTCGCCCGCGTGGTCGACCTGGTACGTCCAAGCGCCGCGTGCTTCGTCTGGGGCGCCGGCGACCGCGCCGCGACCATCGGCTGAGGCTTCGCCGCCGCACGACCAGCGGGCTTCCTCGTGGCCGGCTACGCTCGGGACGCCCGGCGACAGCGTCGCGGTGCCGTTCGACAAGCGCGTGCCGAGCACGGCGGACCTCCGCTTCGGGTCGAGCGCGAGCGCATCCACGAAATCGTCATCGCCATGGACGACCGCCGCCAGGCTGCCCGGAGGCGTTCCTGCGCGAATGCCGGCTGCGCGGCGTGGCCGTGGCCGACATCGTCCAGTTCCTCGAGCGCGAGATCGGCCGCGTGAGCGTCGAGCTCGCGAGCCCCAGCTGGCTCATCTACTCGAAGGGCTTCCGGGTCGACATCCTGCGCTCGGCGATCAAGCGGGCTCGACGTCGCCACGGCCCCAGTGTTGCTCGTCCTCACCGGGCCCATCATGCGTTCACGGCCCCTCGCGATCTGATGGAGGACCGCGGCCCGATCTTCTACCGCCAGTGCGCACGGGGCAGGGCGGCCGCCCCTTCTAGATCATCAAGTTCCGCAGCATGTCGGTGAACGCCGAATCCGGCGGCAAGGCCATCTGCTGTGCGCAACGATCCGCGCGTCACGCGCGTGGGCGAGTTCATCCGCAAGGTCCGCATCGACGAACTGCCCTAGGCCTTCAACGTCCTGGCCGGCACCATGAGCTTCGTGGGCCTGCGCCCGAGCGCCCGGAATTCGTCCAGTCCCCCGAGCAGACCATTCCCTTCTTCGCCGAGCGCCATTTCGCCAAGCCGGGAATCACCGGCTGGGCCCAGTGCGCTATCCCTACGGCGCCTCCGAGCACGATTCGCGCGAAAAGCTCGGCTACGACCTCTACTACGTGATGAACCAGAGCCTCGCGTTCGACATCATGATCCTCATGCAAACGGTGGAGATCGTCCTGTTCCGGATCGGCTCGCGCTAGCGCTCCTTGCCCCCGCGGACGCGAAAGGGGGGGTGCCCGCAAGCCCGCCGCAAGCGCGCTTTCGCCCTGCGGCCACCGAGTCCGCCGCGCGCCGGGCCCTGCGGCCGGCGCTTTCCCGATCGAGGCGGCATCCCGCTGCCGTCGCGGGTAAAATCAATTCTTTTCGAGAGAGGTTCCGCCATGGGCCACTGGTATCGTTTCCTCGTCGCAGCCGCCGTCGCGCTTTCCGCCCTGCTCGCGGGGTGCGCCACGCCGGCCTTTCCGCCCGCACCGGCCCAGGCCGCCAGCGCCGCGTACCGCTACGTGATCGGCCCGGGCGACCTGCTCAACATCGTCGTGTTCCGCAACCCGACCTCTCGGCGACGGTGCCGGTCCGCCCGACGGCAAGATCGCGGCGCCCTCGTCGAGGACATGCCCGCGATCGGAAAGGACCCCGCCACCCTGGCCCGCGACATCGAGAAGGCCCTGTCGAAGTTCATCCGCGACCCCATCGTGAGCGTGGTCGTCACCACGTTCGGCGGCGCATACAGCGAGCAGATCCGCGTCGTGGGCGAAGCCACCCGGCCGCAGGTGCTGCCCTACCGCCAGAAGATGACCCTGCTCGACGTGATGATCACCGTCGGCGGCATCACCGAATTCGCCGACGGCAACGGTGCCACCATCCTGCGCACCTCGGACGGCAACAAGCAGTATTCGGTGCGCCTGCGGGATCTTCTCAAGCGAGGCGACGTCTCGGCCAACGTCGAGATGCTGCCGGGCGACGTGGTGATCATCCCGCAGGGCTGGTTCTAGCGGGCCGGGAACGTGACGGGACAAGCCGACTTCAACGACCTCCTGCGCAACGCCACCGGGCTCCTGCGCGGGATGTGGACCCACCGGTGGGAGGGCCTCGCGGCCGCCCTGGGGGGTGGGCCTGCTCGCGCTCGTCGCGCTCTTCTTCGTCCCCCATCGCTACGAGGCGACGGCGCGCCTCTACGTGAACACCGATTCGATCCTGAAGCCCCTGATGCGGGACATCACCGTCCAGCCCAACGACGAGCAGCGCATCACGATGCTCTCGCGCGTCATGATCAGCCGTCCCAACATCGAGACGCTGGTGCAGAAGTCGGGGCTCGAGGCGCAGGCGCGCACGCCCGCCGAACGCGAGCGCATCGTGGACGGCCTGATGAAGGCGCTCGAATTCCGCAGCGCCGGGCGGGGAACCTCTACACGCTCGCGTACCGAGACCGGGACCCGAAGCGCGCCCAGAAATCATCGAACTGCTCACCGCCATGTTCATCGAGTCGAACAAGGGCAGCAAGGCGAGCGACACCGATGCCGCCAAGCGCTTCATCGAGGAGCAGATCGGCATCTACGAGAAGAAGCTCCAGGAGGCCGAGGGCCGCCTCAAGGAATTCCGCCTGCGCTACCTGGGGATGAATCCCGGCGATGGCCGGGATTTCTTCGTGCGCATGAACGAGGCGAGCAACCAGCTGAACCAGGCGCGGCTAGAGCTGCGCGAGGCCGAGCGGGCGCGCGACGCCCTGCGCCAGGGGCTTTCGACGGCGGGCGATCCGGCCGGCGCGGCGCCCGCGGCCGCGGCCAATGCCGCCGCCGTGGCCGAGATCGACGCCCGGATCGAATCGATGCGCCGCAACCTCGACGCCCTGCTGCAGCGCTACACCCCGAGCCACCCGGACGTGACGGGGCCCAGCGCGTGATCCGGGAACTCGAGGAGCAACGCCACCAGGCGGTTCTCGCCCGTCGATCGGGCGCCACCCTCCCGGCCCCCCGCTTCCGGCACGGCCCGCGGGCGGCCGACCAGCTCATGGTTTCCCTGACCCAGGCCGAGGCGCAGGTCGCCTCGCTCAGCGCCCGGGTGGGCGAGTACGCAGCCCGCTACGAGAAGCTCAAGGCCTCGGCCGCGCTCGTGCCGCAGCTCGAGGCCGAGTACGCGCAGCTCAACCGCGACTACGACGTGAACAAGCGCAACTTCGAGAGCCTGGTCGCGCGCCGCGAATCGGCCACGATCTCGGGCGACATGCAGTCGGTGGAGGGCGTTGCGGATTTCCGCCTCGTCGATCCCCGCGCGTGTCGCCCCGCCCGGTCTCGCCCAACCGCTTCCTCCTGTTCCCGGTCGCGCTCGTGGCGGCCCTGGCGCGGGCGTCGGGGTCGCCCGGCTGGCGCGGCAGGTGCGCCCCACCTTCCTCGATCGCCGCTCCTGCGCGTGAAACGACCGGGCTGCCGCTCCCGGCGTGGTCTCGCAAGCGTGACGGCGGGCGATGGGGCGAAGAAGCGCCAGTCGCACCTGCGCTTCGCGGGCGCCATCGCCGGCCTCGTCGGCCTGTACGCCACCACGTTCGTCGTCCTCGAGGTTCTCTCCTCGCGGATGGCCTGATCCCATGAGCCTCATCGAGCAGGCCGCCAAGCGGCTGGACGAACTGAGAAACGCCGGCGTCATCCTCCCGGACGCCTCCGCCGAGGCGCCGGCGCCCCGAGGGCCGCCGTGCCCGCGGTGCCCGCCGCGCCGGCGGAGCCGCCGCCGCAGGTCGAGCCGCCGCCCCGCCGCGTCTCCGCCCGGGTCGAGCTCGACCTCGCCCGGATCGCCGAAGAGGGCCTGGTGACGCCGAACGAGCCGCGCTCGCCCATCGCGGAGCAGTTCCGCCTCATCAAGCGCCCGCTTCTGGGCAACGTCGCCAAGGGCGGCGCGGGCGGCATCGCCCGGGCCAACCTCATCGGCGTGACGAGCGCCCTGCCGGGAGAGGGCAAGTCCTTCACCTCGGTGAACCTGGCGATGAGCATCGCGATGGAGCTGGACCGTTCCGTCCTGCTCGTGGACGCGGACATCGTGCGCCCCTCGTTGCCGCGCATGCTCGGCCTGCCGCACGGCCCCGGCCTGCTCGACCTTGCTCGGTTCGCCGCCGACGGAATTCAGCCGTGCGCTGCTTCGCACCAACATCGACAAGCTGGCCTTCCTGGGCGCGGGCACCCTGCACCCGAAGGCGGCGGAGATGCTCGCGAGCGACGCCATGCTGGCCCTGCTCGAGGAGGTCGCGGCCCGCTATTCGGACCGCGTGATCATCTTCGACACCCCGCCGCTGCTCGTCACGACGGAATCGCGCGTGCTGGCCTCCCGGATGGGGCAGGTCGTGTTCGTGGTGCGCGCCGGGCGCACCCTGCAGAGCGAAGTCCGGCAGGCGCTCGCCACGGTCGAGGCGTGCCCGGTCAAGCTCATGATGCTGAACGGCGCCAGCCACACGTCCGAGGGCAGCTACGGATACGGTTCCGGCTACGGCTACGGTTACGGGGAAGGCGCATGACCCGACCTGGCCTGGCGGCCCGTCGCGCTCGCGCTCCTGTCGGCGTTCGCCACGCAGGCCGCGGCGCAGCAGGCACCCGCGCCGACGCCCGCGCCCGCGCCGCAACCCGACTTCCTGCCGGCGCCTCCCGCGCCGCAGCCGGCGCCCGCGGGGACGCCAGCCCCGGCCGCGCAGCAGCCCCCGGCACGCGCCTGGACGTTCACGCCTTTCATCACGCTCAGCGAGTCCTATTCCGACAACGTCGCGGCCGTGGCCGACGAACTGGCCCGCAGCGGCTGGATCACGGACCTGACCCCGGGCCTGCGGATCGAGGCGGCCGGCAGCCGCGTCGCGGGCTACCTCGAATACCGGCTGCACGAACTGCGCTATTCCTCCGACTCGGCGCTCGACCGCGCCAGAACTTCCTCCAGTCGCGCTTCACCGTCGACGCGGTGAAGGATCACGCGTTCGTCGACGCCCGCGCGGACATCACCCAGGAGAGCCGCTCGCCCTTCGGCGCGGCGCCGCCGTCGGACGTGCCCTCCGCCAGCGCGAACCGCGTCGAGACGACGACGCTGCAGGTCTCGCCCTGGGTCCGCGGCAGCTCGGCGAGCACGCCCGCTACGTGGGCGCGCGCGCGTCGGCGAGGTGAGCACGGACGACGGCACGATCCCCGACACGCGCTCGACCGAGTGGTCCGGGGCGCATCGGCAGCGCCTCGGGCGGGCGCGCGTTCGGCTGGACGGTCGAAGGCTCGATCGCCAACGCCCGCAACGACGTCATCGGCTCGCTCGACGATTCGCGGTTGCGCGCGCGATTGCACTGGATGGCGACGCCCAACCTGCGGCTGGCGGCGAGCGGCGGCGTCGACGGACCGAGTTCGCCGGCCCGCCCAAGCGCCGCGAGCACACGCCGGGCGCCGGCTTTCCGTGGATCCCCACGGAGCGCACGCAGGTGGCGGCGCCCTACGAGCGTCGCGTCTTCGGGGACGGCTACAGCGCGAGCCCGCGCACCGGGCCGCCTGGCACGGCCTTTCGCGTCTCCGTCACGCGCGACGCCGCGATCCTGCCGGGCCTCGGCGACCGAGACGCGCGCCTCGCTCGCGGACCTGCTCGCCTACATGCTGACGGCGGCGAACCCCGATCCGGAAGCGCGCGCGGCGCAGGCCCGCGCCAGCCTCTCGGAATCGAACCTCACCGACGGCCCGGCCCTGGGCAGCTCGCTCCTGTCGAGTCGCCCGGTCGTCTTCGAGCAGGCCGATGCCTCCTTGGTTCTTTTCGGCGTGCGCAGCACGCCCGCCCTGCGCTACAGGACCCGAGCAGCGCGAGTACGGCGCGGCCCTCGACGGCGACACGTCGGGCACCGGCGCGCAGGATCTCAACCGCCACCCTGGACGCGAGCCTTCCTACCGGTTCACGCCGTCGACCACCGGCACGATCGTGGCCGCGCGCCAGAAGACCCACGGCCTCTCGGCGGCGGGGGCCGACACCCGGCAGACCTACTACTCCGCGGCGCTCGCGACGGACCTGGGCGTGAGGACCACCGCGTCGGCGGGCGTGCGCCGCACCGATTTCGAAAGCTCCACCGCCGGCGCCGGCTACCGCGAGAACGCGGTCTTCGCGCAGCTGTCGGTCCGATTCTGAGCGCCCATGTACACCGCCTATTACGGGTTCACCGGCAAGCCCTTCCAGCTCAACCCCGACCCGCGGTTCTTCTACGCGAGCCGCGAGCACAAGCGCGCGATGGCCTTCGTGGAATACGGCCTGCACCAGGGCGAGGGCTTCATCGTGATCACGGGCGAGATCGGCGCGGGCAAGACGACCGTCGTGCGCAACCTGCTGGGCGGCCTCGACCCGGACCGCGTCACGGCCGCCAACCTCGTCACCACGCAGCTCGAGGCCGACGACACGCTGCGCCTCGTCGCCGCGGCCTTCGGCGTGAACGCCCGGGGCCTCTCGAAGGCCGACGCACTGCTCGCCCTCGAGGCGAGCCTCGCCACGCAGGCGCGCGACGGGCGCCGTTGCCTGCTGGTCGTGGACGAGGCGCAGAACCTCGCGCCGCGCGCCGTGGAAGAGCTGCGGATGCTCTCGAACTTCCAGCTCGGCACGCACGCGCTCCTGCAGACCTTCCTCGTGGGGCAGCCGGAATTCCGCAACATCCTGCGCAGCCCGGAGTTCAACCAGCTGCGCCAGCGCGTCATCGCGGCCTGCCACATCGGCGCCCTCGACGTCGAGGACACGCGGCATTACGTGGAGCACCGCCTGCGCCGGGTCGGCTGGACGGACAACCCCGCCATCCCCCCCGAGGTCTACGGGGCCGTGCACGCCTCGAGCGGCGGCATCCCGCGGCGCATCAACCTGATAATCGACCGGATGCTGCTCGCAGGCTACCTCGGCGAACTGCGCGCCTTCACGCCGGAACTGGCGCGGGAAGTCGCGGACGAGATCGCGGCCGAGACGCTGTCGACACCGGCCGAGGGCGTGCCGCACCCGCTGCCGGCCGCACGCAGCGTGCCCTCCCCGGCGCTGCCGGGGGCCATGGCGCTCACCCTCTCGGCGGTCGAGGACGACATCCAGCAGATCAAGGCGTCCCTCGACCGCGTCGAAAGCGAGAACCGCTCCGCACTCGGCACTTTCCGGCAGTTCCTCGATTGGCTCCGGGCCGACGAGGGACAGCCGAAAAAGCGCGCTTGATCCGCGCCCCCGAAGCCGCCGACGGACCGACCGCGAGTGGCCTTCGCCTTCCTGCTCACCTACATCGGGTTCCTCTACCTGCGACCGCAGGAGTCCGTGCCGGCCCTCCAGGGCGTGCCGGTCATGCCGGTCCTGCTCGTCGCGAGCCTCGCGGTCCTGGCTTTCCAGGCGCGACAAGCGCCTCGACGTGCCGCAGACCTGGCTCGTCGCGGCGATCGTGCTGGCGATGGTGGTCTCCAAGGTCGCGGCCGGCTGGCTGGGCGGGATCCCGCCGATGCTGGGCGACTTCCCTGCCGTCGTGTTCCTCTTCTTCCTCGTCGCGAGCAGCACGAACACGCTGGCGAGGCACCATCGCGTTCATGGCGGTCCTCGCGCTCTGCACCTGTTCCTCGCGGTGCACGGCATCGACCAGTCGCGCACGGCATCGGCTGGAGCGGCGCCGAGCTGAGCCAGGGAACGCGCATCCCGTACCTGGGCATCTTCAACGACCCGAACGACCTCGCGCTCGCCTTCGTGATCGCGCTGCCGATGCTGGCCTACCTGTGCGGCCGCGGGCGGCTTCGCGGGCCGGATGTTCTGGCTCGCCGGGACGGGGACGCTGCTCTACGGGATCTTCCTCACCAATTCCCGGGGCGGGATGCTGTCGGCCGCGGCGCAGTTCCTCGCGTTCTCCGTCGGGCGCTGGGGCATCGTCCGCTCGGTGATCCCACGGCGATCGGGCTCGTCGGCCTCGCGATGCTGCCCTCGCGGCTCGACAACCTGGACTCGGACGAGGCCTCGGCGGAAGGGCGGGTCGAGGCCTGGTACTCGGGCATCTGGATGCTCATCGGGCAGCCCGTCTTCGGCGTCGGGCCCTCGGGCTCTTCGGCTACTTCTTCTGGATCTCCTTCGTGGCGCTCTCGCTGCTCATGGTCTGGTCGCCTCGCGGACCCGCGGCGCCCGGCGGGCTCCGACGCGACCGGGTGGGGACGCCACCGGGCCGTCGCGCGCGTCTACCTCCTCTCCATGATGGGCTACCTCATCGGGATCTTCTTCCTGAGCCGCACCTACAACCCGCTGCTCTTCATCCTGTGCGGCCTGTGCGTGGCGATCTTCCAGGCCATGCGCCACGGCTGGCCGGCGCTCGCGCCGATCCGCTTCCGGTCGTGGGCCGTGCCGCTCGTCGCGCTCGAGCTGGGCAGCATCGTGTTCATCTTCCTGCCGGTGAAGGTGCTGCTCTAGGCATGACCACGCGACGGGGACTCCAGAGGCCGCCCGCGCACTGGATCGGGCCCCGCGTGGCAAGCCGTGGGGGCGTCGTCGCGGGCGCCTCACCCTGGTGGCGGCCGGGGGCCGCCGGCCCGGAACAGTTCGGCCCGCTGTCGCTCGCCCAGTACGTCCCCTTTCCGGCCTGGCTCGCCCCCGCGCTCCTCGCGCTGGCGGGATCCCTCGGGCTCGGCTGGCGCTGGCGGCTCTCGGCCGGCGCGGGCCTCGCGCTCGTCCTGGCGCCGATCATGGGGCTCTCACTGGCGCCCGAAAGGGACGAGGGGCCCCGCGTCCGGCTCATGACCTACAACATCAAGGCCTACTACGCGGTCGAGCGACCGGACGGCTTCGCCGCCATCGCCGCGGAGATCGCCCGCCACGATCCGGACCTCCTGGTCCTGCAGGACGCGCGCGAACTCGGCGCGGCGCGCCTGGCGGACCCGGCGCTCGGCCGCGCGGTCCTGGGCGATCGCGCGGTCTACGCCTACGGGCAGTACATCGTCGCGAGCCGCCACCCGATCCGCGACTGCGCGCCGGGCTCGATCGGCTTCCGCGACCGCGCGCACACCTTCGTGAGCTGCGTGGTGCGGGTGAAGGGCGTCGACATCGATCTCCTCACGGTCCACCTGCTCACGCCCCGGCACGGGCTCAACGCGACGCGGGCGGAATGGCTGGGCGGGCTCGACGAATGGCTGCAGAACGTCGACGACCGCCTGGAGCAGGCCGAGGCCCTGGCGGCGAACGTGCGCCAGCGCACGCGGCCGGTGGTTCTCGCCGGAGACCTCAACGCGCCGCCGCGCTCGCTCGTGCTGCGGCACCTGAAGGAAGCCGGGCTGCGCGACGCCTTCGCGCAGGCGGGCCTGGGCTACGGCTATTCCTACGGCCATTCCCTCAAGCCCCGCTTCTCGTTCCTGCGCATCGACCACGTCCTGGCCGGACGGGGCATCGGCGTCGCCGATTGCCGGGTGGGCGGGCCGGAAGGCTCGACGCACCGGCCCGTGATCGCGGACCTCGTGATCGAAGGGGCCGCGGCATGAAGGTCGCGCTCGCGCTCCTCGCCCTCGCGGTCCTGGCGGTTCTCGCCTACGGCGCGGCCCTCGTGGCGGGATTGCGCCGCCGGCGCGTGGACATCTGGTGGCGCGACTACCGGCGGCACCTGCGCGAGCAGCGCGCGATTCCCGCGCCGTCCGGGCCCGTGCACGTTCTCTTCTGCTTCGTCGACCACTACGAGCCCCGCTGGGGCGGCGCTGACGCGCGCACCGAAGCCGAGCGCGTCGACCGCTGGGTGCGCGAATACCCGCGTCTTTGCGAAGGGCACCGCGATGCCGACGGGCGGCCGCCGCGCCACTCGTTCTTCTTCCCCTCCGAGGAATACCGGCCCGAGCACATCGACAAGCTCGCCGCGCTCTGCCAGGCCGGGTACGGCGAGGTGGAAGTGCACCTGCACCACGACAACGACACGGAGGCGGGCCTGCGGGCCAACCTCGGCACCTTCCTCGCGCAACTCGTCGACGGCCACGGCGTGCTGCCCGTGGACCCCGCCACCGGCCGCGCGCTGTGGTCCTTCGTGCACGGCAACTGGGCGCTCGACAATTCCCGCGACGACGGCCGCTGGTGCGGCGTGAACAACGAGCTGCGCATCCTCGCGGACCTGGGCTGCTACGCCGATTACACCCTGCCGAGCGCGCCCTCCGACACGCAGACCTCGACGGTGAATTCGATCTACTACGCCACCGACGATCCCTGCTGCCCGAAGTCGCACGACACGGGCGTGCCCGTGCGCGTGGGCGGCGCGCCCTCGGGCGACCTCATGATCCTCCAGGGGCCGCTGTGCCTTCGCTGGAAGCGCCGCGCGGGAATTCCCGTGCCCGCCATCGAGAACGGCGACGTGCGCGCGGGCAACCCGCCCACGCCGGAGCGCGTCGACGCGTGGGTGCGCACGGGCGTGCACGTGCAGGGCCGTCCCGAGTGGGTCTTCGTGAAGGTGCACACCCACGGCACGCAGGAGCGCGACATCGGCGCGCTCCTGGGCGAGCCCGTCGCGCGGATGTTCTCGCACCTGGAGCGCCGCTACAACGACGGCACGAACTATCGCCTGCACTACGTGACCGCCCGCGAGATGTACAACATCGCGCGCGCCGCCGAGGCGGGCCTCGCCGGGGATCCGGCGCGTACCGCGATCACGTCGTGCCGGCGCCCTTACCGGCCGCGCGGGTCCGCCGCCGGCGGGGAGGCGCCATCGTGATCGCGGTGGCCGTGCTCGTCTGGACGTGCCTCGCCCTCGTGGCGTGGTCGTACGTCGCCTACCCGGCGGTGGTGCTCGCGCTCGCGCGCCTGGCGCCTTCGGCCCCCGCGCCCGCGCTCCGCGACGAGGCGAGCCTGCCGCGCGCGGCCGTGCTCGTCGCCGCGTACAACGAGGAACGCGACATCGGCGAGCGCATCGCGAACCTGCTGGCGCAGGACTACCCCGCCGATCGCCTCGCGATCCTCGTCGGCTCGGACGGCAGCCGCGACCGCACCGCAGAAATCGCGCGCTCCCTCGCCGGGCCGCGCGTCGCGCGGTGCACGCCTTCGAGGCGAACCGCGGCAAGGCGAGCGTGCTCAACGACCTCGCGGCGGCCTGCGACGCCGACGTGCTGGTGTTCACGGACGCCAACACGCATTTCCGCCCGGACACGGTGCGCGTGCTGGTGGGCGCGCTCGACGACCGCACGGCCGCGGCCTGCGGCGAACTGCTGCTCACCAAGCCGGGCGCGGGCAGCAACGAGGACCACGCCTACTGGGGCGTCGAGCGGCGGCTCAAGCGCGCCGAGTCGGCCCTGGGGGGGCTCCTGGGCGCGAACGGCGGCGTCTACGCCATCCGGCGCGAGTGCTACGTGCCGCTCGCCCCCGACACCATCTGCGACGACTTCGTGATCGCCATGCGGATCGCCGCGGCGGGGCAGGGCCTGCGTTACGTGCCGGAAGCCGTCGCCACCGAGGAGACGCCCGGCGACATGTCGGCGGAGTTCCACCGGCGCGTGCGCATCGGCATCGGCAACTACCAGAGCCTCTTCCGCCACCCGCGCTTCCTCACGGGCGGCAGCTGGGCGCTGCGCTTCACCTACGTCTCGCACAAGGTGCTTCGCTGGCTCACGCCGCACCTGCTGCTCGTCGCCTTCGCCGGATGCCTCGTGCTCGCCGGCGAGCCGCTCTACCTCGCGCTGGCCGCCGCGATGGCCGCCGGCGCCCTTCTCGCGACGGCGGTCTACCACACGCGCGACAGCCTTCCCTGGCCACGGGTGCTCAAGGCGGGCTCCTTCTTCGCGCTGCTGAACGTGGCCTTCCTCGTGGGCTTCTGGCGCTTCGCGACGGGCAACTACCGCGGCAGCTGGCGGCGCACCGACCGATGACGAACGCCGAACGCCCCGACGGCAACACGCTCGCGGCCCTCGAGGGCTGCGGCATCGTCTATTTCGGCAACGACTGGTTCGCGGAGAACCGCACGAGCAGCCACCACATCGCGCGCCGGCTCTCGCGCCACCTGCCCGTCCTCTACGTCGATTCGCCCGGCCTTCGCCCGCCCTCGGCGTCGAAGCGGGATTTCCGCCGGCTCCTTCGCAAGGCCGCAGGCGCCGCGAAGCTGCCCCAGCCGGTGGGCGATCGGATCTGGCAATGCACCGTTCCGCAGCTGCCGTGGCGCGGGGTGCCCGGCGTGGAGGCCTTCAACCGCGCCTTCGGCCGCTGGGCCGTTCGCCGCGCGATCCGGCACGTGGGGTTCGCCAAGCGCATCTCCTGGTTCGTCGTGCCGCACCCCGGATTCCTCGCGGGGCAGCTCGACGAGACGCTCTGCGTCTACTACTGCGTGGACGACTACGCGGCCCACCCCGGCGTCGACGTCGCGCGCACGGTGAAGAGCGATGCCGACCTCACGAAGGCGGCGGACGTGCTCTTCGTGGCGCCGCCGGCGCTGCTGGGCGCCAAGCAGGCGGTCCATCCGCGCTGCTTCTTCGCGCCGCACGGCGTGGACGTGGACGTGTTCGGCCGCGCGAGGGATCCGGCGACCGAGGTGCCCGAGGCGGCGCGCGCGCTCGCCAAGCCCGTGGTGGGCTACTTCGGGTCGATCGCGGCCTGGATCGACGTGGAGCTCGTCGCCTGGCTCGCCGAGTCGCGGCCGCAGTGGACCTTCCTGCTGGTCGGCCAGGCCTTCGTCGACGTCACGCTCCTCGCCACGCTCCCGAACGTGGTGCTCGCCGGCCCGCAGCCCTACGAAACGCTCGGGGCGTGGGCGAAGGCCTTCGACGTGGCGATCATCCCGTACCGCATGAACCAGCAGGTGAAGAACGCCAACCCCCTCAAGCTGCGCGAGTACCTCGCCACGGGCCGCCCGGTCGTGACCGTCTCCAACCCGGAGATCGATCGCTTCGCCGCCTGGGTGAACATCGCCGAGGGCCGCGAGGCGTTCCTCGCCGCCATCGAGCGCGCGCTCGCCCCCGAACCCGAATCGGCCGCGCGCGAACGCGTGGCGGCCGTCGAAACCATGACCTGGGACCACCGGGTCGCCGATGTGCTGTCGGAAGTCGCGAAAGCCCTCGCGAGCGCCGGCCGCGCGAATCCTCCTGGAACGAAGCAACCATGAACGCCCCCGCCATCGCCCGCCTGCGCGTCGCCCTCGTCGGCGCCGGCTACGTCTCCCGCCACCACCTGGCCGCGCTCAAGGCGCTCGATTTCGTCGACGTCGTCGGCATCGCCGACCTCGACCTCGCCGCGGCGCAGGCCCTCGCCGCGCAATCCGGCGTGCCCCACGCGGCGCGCACCCTCGCCGAGCTGGCGGTGCACCGGCCCAACGCGGTCTACGTGCTCACCCCGCCGGCGAGCCACTGCGCGCTCGCCCTCGAGGCGATGGACCTGGGCTGCCACGTGCTCGTCGAGAAGCCGATGGCCGAAACCGTCGCCGAGTGCGACGCGATGATCGCGAGGGCCGCCGAGCGCGGCCTCACGCTGTCCGTGAACCATTCCGACCGCCTCGACCCGGTCAGCTGCGCGCGCTGGAGCTCGTGCGAAGCGGCGCGTGCGGCGACGTGATGGCCGTCGACATGCTGCGCAGTTCCGACTACCCGCCGTACGCGGGCGGCCCGCTGCCGGCGATGGTGCGGCAGGGCTCCTATCCCTTCCGCGACCTCGGCGTGCACGGCATGTACCTGCTCGAGGCGTTCCTGGGCCCGGTGCGCGACCTCGCCGTCGAGTTCCGCGGGACGGGCGCGAACCCCAACCTGCGCTTCGACGAATGGAGCGCATCCGCGTTCGGCGAGAAGGGGATCGGGCGCCTGCAGATCTCCTGGAACGTGCGGCCGATGCAGAGCCGGCTCGTGATCCAGGGCACGAAGGCCGTGGTCGAGGTGGACCGGTTCCTGCAAATCGTGCGCGTGAGCCGCTCGCTGCCGGGGCCGAAATTCGTGGGCATGATCCTCACGGCCTTCTTCAACGCGGTGCGCGACGTCTTTCGCGTGCCCTTCAACGTGCTGCGCTTCGCCACGCGCTCGCTCAAGCCCTCGCCGGGCATCCGCCTGGGCGCGGAACTCTTCGCGCGGGCCCTGCACGAAGGCACCGAGCCCCCGGTGAGCCCGGCGGAGGGCAGAAGGATCATCGAACTCATCGAGTCGCACTGCGGACGGGCGGACGAAGCGCGCACGCAGGAACTCGAGGCGAGGTTCGCGCCGTTGGAGCCGGCCGACGTGCTGGTCACCGGCGCCGCGGGCCTCCTCGGCCGCGCGCTGGTGAAGCGGCTCGCGGCCGAAGGGCGGTCGGTGCGCGTGCTGGTGCGCCGCGCGCCGGCCTGGCTGCGCGACATGCCCGGCGTGGGCGTGGTCGTCGGCGACCTGGGCGAGCCGCGCATCGTCGACCACGCGGTCGCCGGGGTGAAGCGCGTGTTCCACGTCGGCGCCGCGATGAAGGGCGGCCCGGGCGATTTCGAGGCGGGCACGGTGTGGGGCACGCGCAACGTCGTCGATTCGTGCCTGCGCCACGGCATCGAGCGCCTGGTGTACGTGAGCTCCATGAGCGTCCTCGACGCCGCGGGCCGCGACCCGTCGCGTCCCGTCACGGAGGATTCGCCGCTCGAGCCCTTCCCGGAGCGGCGCGGCGCCTACACGCAGACCAAGCTCACGGCGGAGCGGCACGTGCTCGAGGCGGTGCGCGAGCGCGGGCTGAAGGCGGTGATCCTGCGGCCCGGCCAGATCTTCGGGCCCGGCGCCGAGCGCGGCACGCCCAACGCCACGGTCGGCATCGCCGGGCGCTGGATCGCGGTGGGCTCGCCCTCGCAGACGCTTCCGCTCGTCTACCTGGACGACGTCGTCGACGCGCTCGTCGCGGCCGACGCGAAGCCCGGCATCGAGGGGCGCCTCTTCCACGTGGTCGATCCGGAGCCGGTCACGCACGCGCTCTACATCGAGCATTGCCGCGAGTACCTCGGGAAGGACCTCAAGCTCGTGCGCGTTCCCAAGCCGGTGTTCCTCTTCCTCGCCTGGGGCGTGGAACTGCTCGGCAAGATGCTGAAGCGCGGCGTGCCGCTCACGCGCTACCGCGTGCACTCGCTGCGGCCGCTCGCCAACTTCGACCTCACGGCGGCGACGCGCGACCTGGGCTGGAAGCCGGCGGTCGGCGCGCGCGAGGGGCTTCGGCGCACCTTCACGCCGCGGGGCGCCTGACCCCGCATGGGCAGCGCCGCGACCGTCACGCGCAACGCCGCCTGGCTGATGTTCCAGCGGGTGTTCCTGGGCGTGCTGTCGGTGCTCGTGGTCGCGGTGGTGGCGCGTTACCTGGGCACCGAGCGTTACGGCGAACCTGGTGCTGTTCCTGTCGTACAGCGCCCTCGTCGTGCAGTTCTCCAACCTGGGGTTGCGGCCCTACAGCGTGCGGGCGATCGCGGCCGACCGGCCGCGGGCGATGGCCGTCGTCGGGGAGATGCTGGCGCCTGGGCGGCCTCGCGTCGTCGCGGTGGCGCTCGTCGCGTCGGCCTACCTGCACTGGATCGATCCCTTCCTGCCCGACGCGCTCATCGCCGTCTTCGCCCCGCAAGTCGTCCTGAACGCCATCGCGATGTGCTTCATCGACGGCCTCTACGGACGCGAGCGCATCCGGGAAGTCGCGAAGTCGCTGGCGCGTCGGGGCGTCGTGCAGGTCGGCAGCCTCGCCGCGGTCGCGCTGGACGCGGGCACCGCCGGCGTGGCCTGCGCCACGTCCTCGGGACCTGGTACGCTCGGCGTCGCCTGCCGGTTCCTCGTAGCGGGCGGGCCCGCTACCGCGCGCGCCGCCTCGCCCTCCTGCGCCACGTGAAGGGAAGCAGGTCCTTCTTCTTCCAGAACATCGTCCACACCGTCCGCCAGCGCCTCGACGTCATCCTCATCACCAGCATCCTCGGCACGCACGCGGCCGGGGTCTATGGCGCCTCGCTCACGCTCATCCAGCGGCTGGACATCGTGCAGGACGCGCTCACCACGGCGCTCTTTCCGCGCGTGTCGAGCCTGCAGGGCCAGGCCACCGACCCGTTGCGCGAGCTGGTCCGCCTGTCGCTGAAGCTCATGCTCGTCTTTCGATGCCGTTCGCCCTCGGCATCTACGGCATCGCAGAGGACATCGTGAGCCTCGTGTTCGGCGCGAAATTCGCGGACGCCACGCCGGTGCTCAGGCTGATCGCCTTCTCGATTCCGTTCAGGTTCGTCTACGGGCTGCTCTACAACGTGCTGTCGGCGCCTGGGGCGGCAGGAAGAGGTCTTCCGCCTGGCGCTGGTGGCCCTCGTTCCGGGCTCGCGCCTTCATGGTCGGGGGGATCCTCCTGGGCGGGGTGCCCGGCGCGGCGGCCGCCCTCGTGCTCGTGGCCATCTCGCTCGTGGTGCCGCTGGTCGTCCACTCCAGCGGACCATCGGCCGCCTCTGGCGCGGCGGAAGACCTGCCCGGATCGCCGCGGCCAACGCGGCGATGGCGCCTGCCTCTGGCTCTCGCGCGGCCAGCCCACCGGCTGCGCGTCGTCGCCTGCGCGGCGTCTACGCGCTCGCGGTCGTCGCCTTCCGCGTCGTGTCGCCTTCGCTGGACCTCGCTCCACGATCCCGGAAGGGCAGCCGCCCGCGCCACGGGGACGAGCATGGCTGAGCGGCCGCCTTCGCATCACCCACCGGTGGAGAACCTCGAACGCGGCGGCCTCGAGCGCGTCGTGATCGACCTCGCGCGGACGCAGGCGGATGCCGGTCACGACGTCCGGGTCGTGTGCCTGTTCGAGGAGGGCCTGCTCGCCGAGGAGCTCAAGCGGGCGGGCATCGCGGTGCATGCCTGCGGCAAGCGGGCCGGGGCGGACCGGCGCGCGCTCGGCCGGATCCGCGCCCACCTCGCGTCGCAGCGCACGCAGGTCCTGCACACCCACAATCCCGCGCCGCACTACTACGGCGCGGTGGCGGCCCTGCTGGAGCGCACGGATCGCCTCGTCAACACGCGCCACGGGATGGGCAACGCGCCTTTCACGATCCGGCGGGAGATCCTCTTCCGCCTGGCGCTCGCGGGCACCGACGCGGTCGCGCTGGTGTGCCGGCGCGCCGAGGGAAACTTCGTCCGCCATCGCATCGTGCCCCGGCGAAAGGCGGCGGTCGTTCCCAACGGCATCCGCACGCACGCCTTCGCGGCGCCCTCGCCGCAGGCGCGGGCCGGGGCGCTGCGCGCGCTGGGCCTCGACCCCGGGGGCTTCCACGTCGGCATCGTCGGGCGCCTCAATCCGGTGAAGGACCACGCGACCCTCCTTCGCGCGATGCTCCCGCTCGCGGCCGCGGTTCCTTCCGCCCGTCTCGTGGTGATCGGCGGGGGCCCGTTGCAGGCGTCCCTCGAGGCACTGGCCGCGTCGCTCGGCATCGCCCCGCACGTCCGGTTCCTGGGCGATCGCGACGACGTCGCCGCGCTGCTGCCGGCGCTCGACGCCTTCGCGCTGGCGTCGATCTCGGAGGGGTACTCGATCTCCCTGCTGGAAGCGAGCGCCGCGGGGCTGCCGATCGTCGCGACCGACGTGGGCGGCAACGGCGAGATCGTGCAGGACGGGCGCACGGGCCGCCTCGTGCCCGCCCGCGATCCCGAATCCCTCGGCCGCGCGCTCGCCGAGCTGGCCGCCGACCCCGGCAAGCGCGCGGCCTGGGGAAGCGCCGCGCGGGCGTGGGCGCTCGCCGAAGCCTCGATCGGGACGATGGCGGATCGCTACGAGCGCCTCTATCGCGGGCAGGCTCGATGACGCTCCTCGTGGTCACCAACCTCTTCCCCAACCCGATCGAGCCGCAACGCTCGACCTTCAACGAGCGCCAGCTGCTCGCGCTCGCGCAGCGCGAGCCCACGGAAGTCCTCGCGCCCGTCGACTGGGTGCGCAAGTTCGCGTTCCTGCGCCGCGGCCGGCTGGGCGAGCTTCGCCGCTGCCGCGACTGGCGGGGGTTGCCGGTGCGCTACCCCACCTCTTCTACGTGCCGCGTGCTCGCCCGGGCGGGGCTTCACTGGGCGCTGTCCCTGCTGCCGGCGATGCTCGCGGTGGCGCGGCCGCGCGCCATCCTCGCCACCTGGGCCTATCCCGACGGGTTCGCGGCCCTCCTGCTCGGGCGCCTGCTTCGCGTGCCCGTCACGATCAAGGTCCACGGTTCGGACGTCGAGTCGCTGGACGAGGGCGGCTGGCACGCCTCGCTCGCGCGATGGGCGCTCCGGCGCGCGGACGGCGTGGTGAGCGTGAGCCGTTACCTGCGCGATCGCCTCCTCGCCCATGGCGTCGATCCGGCGCGCATCGCCGTCGTCGCGAACGGCGTGGACGCGGAGGGCTTCCGCCCGGGCGATCGCGGCGCGGCGCGAAGCGAGCTGGGCCTCGCGGGCGAGGGGCGCCTGGTGCTCTATGTGGGGAACCTCAAGGCGGACAAGGGGCTGCCCGAGCTCGTCGATCCGCGGGTGGTCGCGGCGTGCCGGGATGCCGGCGCGAGCATCGCGATCGTGGGAGACGGACCGTACCGCGCGGTCCTCGAGCGACGCATCCGGGAAGAGGGGCTCGCGGATTCGATCCGGCTGCTGGGCCGCCTGCCGCCCGAGCGGATCGCGCTCTGGATGAATGCCGCCGACTGCCTGTGCCTGCCCAGCCACCACGAGGGAATTCCCAACGTGATCCTCGAGGCACTATCCTGCGGCTTGCCGGTCGTGGCGACGCGCGTGGGCGGCATCCCCGAAGTGCTCGATCCCGCGGGGGGGGTGCTGGTGGAACCGCGCGATCCCGACTCGCTCGCCGGGGGGATACGCGCGGCACTGGGCGCCCGCTGGGACCGGGACGCGGTTCGCGCCTCGTGCCCGGCCGGCGACTGGAACGCGAGCGCCGACGCGCTGCGCCATGCGATCAAGGGAAGGAAGCTCTGATGGGTTATTCGACGCGCATCAAGAACCTCGCCTGCCGGGTCATCCTCGGCAGGCATTTCGTCGCGCGCGGCCCGGGCGAGCGCGAGGCGATCGCGATCACCTTCGACGACGGGCCGCATCCGCAGCACACGCCGGCGCTGCTGGACCTGCTCGAATCCCACGGTGCGCGGGGCACGTTCTTCCTCATCGGCGAATTCGCGCAGGCCCGGCCCGACATCGTGCGGCGGATGGTCGCGGCGGGGCACGAGATCGGAAACCATTCGATGCGCCACCAGGCGTTCGCCTCGATGGCCACGGAACGGCAGATCGCCGAGATCGCCGAGGCCGAACGCGTGCTCGCCGGCTTCGACGGGCGCGACAGTCACTGGTTCCGCCCGCCGCAAGGCCGGGTGACGCCGCGCATGCTCCTCGAGCTGGGACGGAGAAGGCATTCGCTCGCGATGTGGTCGCTCGACAGCTTCGATTACCGGGGTCATGGCGTCGAGACGATCCTCCGGCGGTTCGAGTCGCGCCGGGTGGCGCCCGGCGAGGTCGTGCTCTTCCACGACGACAATGCCTGCACCGTCGAGGCGCTCGCCAAGCTGCTGCCCGCCTGGCGGGAGCGCGGCTTCGCGTTTCCCACGCTGAGCGAGCTGGTGTCCGGCGACGGCCCCCTCGGAGAGAAGACTTGAACGGCAAGCGGGACATCGCCGCCGGGTTCTCGGCGCGCTGGGCATCACGCGCGCCGTGCAGGCCTGGGCCCATCGCCGGCGGGCTCGGTCGCGATCCTCGCCTACCACCGGGTGTTCGACGTCCCGGAGGAGGACGCCTATCCGTTCGACATCGAGCTGATCAGCGCCTCGGTCGACGCTTTCCGGCGGCAGATGGACTACGTCGCCCGGCACTTCCGCCCGATCACCTTCGCGACGCTCCTGGCGCACCTGGACCGCAGCGAGCCGCCGCCGCCGCGCGCCCTCATCGTCACGTTCGACGACGGCTTTGCGGACAACTATCACGAGGCATTCCAGGTCCTGCGCGAGCGGGGGGTGCCCGCCACGATCTTCGTGTCGACGGGCTTCATCGACCGGCAGGAGAACTTCTGGTACGAGCGCGTCGCGAACGCGGTGCTCGCCTCGCGTTCGGGGCGGGGGGAATTGCCCGGCGGCGAAGCGCTGGTGCTGGGCCCCGACATCGCCGCGCGCCGGCCCGCGGTGAAGCGGGTGCTCTCGGCGCTCAAGCAGATGCCCGACGACGAGCGGCGCCGGCAGGTCGCGCGGCTCGTGGCGCAATTCGACCCCGCGGGCCGTTGCGACGGCGATCCGCGCAGCGGCCCCCTCACGTGGGACCACGTGCGCGAGATGTCCGCGGCCGGCATCGAGTTCGGCTCGCATTCGGTCGATCACCCGATCCTGTCCCGGGTCGACGACGAAGGGATTCGCCGCGAATTCACCGAATCGCGCGCGCGCATCGAGGCAGTGACCGGCCGCGCCGTGCAGGTCGTGGCCTACCCGGTGGGCGGCCCCGACGCGTTCGACGGGCGGGTGAAGGCGGCGGCGCGCGAGGCGGGCTACCGACTGGGCATCTCCTACGTGACGGGCTACGAGAACACCGCGACGTGGGACCCGTTCGCGATCCGCCGCCTGCACGTGGAGCGCTACACGGGCGAGCCGCTCTTCCGCGCCATGCTCGCGATGCCCGCGACGTTCGCCGGCTAGGTTCTCAGGCCGGCCGGCGCGCGACGAAGTCGATCGAGGTGCAGGCGAGCTGCTCGGGCGGGTAGTCCCGGAACTCGGGCGCGACGCCCATGCGCGCCACCTGGGCGAGCAACTGGGGCTTGGCGTGGTGCTTGTCCAGCACGATGTCGAACCCCGCCGCCTTCGCCAGGTCGACGAAGTCGCAGGCCCGCAGCCGGTTCTGGTACTGGATGTCGTTGTTCCACCAGGCCCACTGCGCTTCCGTGTACGCCAGGTAGTTCACCTGCGTGATCGAGCGGTCGAAGTAGGCGTAGTGATCGCCGCAGTTCACCGAGTGGATCGCCACGCCGCCGGGGCGCAGCACGCGGTGCGTTTCGGCCATGATGCGGGCGATCACGTCACCCGGCACGTGCTCCAGGACGCTGTTGGAAAAGACGACGTCGACGCAGGCATCGGGAAGCCCCGTGCGCGAGGCGTCGGCGGGCGCGTGGTAGGTGACGCGCGCCGCCTCGAGCTGCGCGGGGAGCGTGGCCGCGGCCGCGATCGCGGCATGGGCCGCCTGCACGTCCGCGAGCGGCCGCCCGGCCGCCTTGGCGATGGCCGGCAGGTGCGTGGGCAGCGCCTCGAGGAGCCGCGCGGTCAGGCGCGCGTCCATGTGCCGCGTGAGGTCGAAGGTGTGGCAGCGCGACGCGCCGGCGAGGCTGAAGCAGAAAGGCAGCGTGGGGTGCCAGCCGGTGCCGATCTCGAGGTAATCCTGTCCCTCGAGCGGCAAGCCCAGGTCGCGCAGGTGCGCGGCGAGCACGAGCCAGTCGGCCTCGACCTTCATCGCGAACTCGCCGTCGAGCCGGCGCCGGCCGCCCACGGCCGCCCGCAGGAGGTCGTTTGCGGCGACGCCGAAGGGCAGGATGCTCAGGGCCTTCTGGACGGCGCCCTTGATTCGCCAGTTCATGCGCTCCCGTCGGTCCTTGCCCCCGGGGGCGCCATCGGCCGCGCCCCGTTCACAGGGTGAAGACGAGGACGCCGCCGGCGTCGCTCAGCGTGCCGCCGGCGTGCTCCGTGACCGTCACGGTGCGCGTGCCGGCGTTGACCGTCGAACCGACCACGTAGGAGGTGGCGGGCTTCAACTTCGCGACGAAGTGCTGCGTGCTGGCGGAGGGCACGGCGTAGCTGAGGGAAGCGGGCACGGCGCTCGAGCCCACGCCGTTCTCCGCGAACACCATCGCGACCGGCGTGGCGGATTCCGCCGCCGCGAGCCCCGTGACGAGGGTGCCGTTGGCGTTGGTGCCCGTGATGCCCGTCGTGGTGGGGAAGGCGAAGGCCGACGCGGTGTCGCTCGCGCGGAGCACCGTGAGGAAGTTCTGGTAGCTGGCCGACGGCAGGGGCAGGGTGGCCGTCCAGTGGTAGCTGTTGACCCCGGGACCCTGGGTGTTGTTCCGCGGCGTGGCGACCACGCTCACGGTGGCGGCGGCCGGCATCACGCTCGCGATCTGCAGGCGTCCGCCCGTGCCGTTGTCGAGCTGGGTCTTCTTCGGATCGCCGCCCACGAGCGTCGGCACGACGTTGGGCAGCCACAGGTGCATGATCGGCTGGACCTGCGGCTGCGTCGGCGCCTTCTTCACTTGGTCGTACACCGCGAAGAGCCCCGGCCGCACGAAGAGCACGCTTCGGCTCAGCCAGTTGACCGATACCGCGCCGCAGGGGTCCGGGAAGTTCTGCGGCACGTTCTGGTACGCCGCCGAAAATTCGCCGGACGTGAACGCGTGACCGCTGCCATCGACGAAGGCCTTGACGCCGATCGGGTTGGTGCCGAGCGGGTTCGGGCATGCGTCCGTGTAGTTGAGTTGCCCGTTGTTCGCGATCGTGTAGGGGCCCGGGTCGTTCCGGCCCTCGATGGTGTACGTGTTGGTGAAGATCGTCATGCGGGCTTCGCCGACGTAGCTGAACATCGTGTGGGCCGCGTCGATGAGCAGCTTGCCGCGGCGGTAGACCTGGATCTGGCCGGCGTCCGGATCCTGCTCGCCCTGGTAGGAGAGGTACCGGTTCGCGGCGAAGCTGCCCCAGGTGGCGGTGCCGGTCCAGTCCGAACGCATGGTGACGAGACCCGCGCCCGTGGCGTGGAAGGCGCGCGGCAGGGTGTTGAAGTCCGCGGCCTGCGCCGAGGGATCGAGGAACAGGAAGGGGATCCAGTGGTCCGGCAGCGAGGCCCCGCCGGCCGCGACGACGCGGTCGATGTACGCCTTCACGCGCTGGCCGGCCGGCGTGCCCCAGCCGTAGGTGAAGCCCGCCACCATCATGTCGTTGTAGCGCGGGTCGCCCGTGGTGTCGCCGCTCCACAGGCCGTCGTCGTAGAAGTACCTCGCGTCGGGCGCGAGGGAGTGGATCTTCGACAGGTGCGTGTTCGTGATCCAGTTCCACGTCTTGTACGTGTTGTCGTTGCGGTACTGCGCCATGGCGGAGGCGACCATGAGGTGGCGCTCGAACACGCCCGGGCCGTAGTTCCAGCCTTCCGGCCAGTGGCCGCCCGGGATCTCCGTGTCGATCTTGGTGCGCGCGCCTGGTTGTAGCGCGTGAGCGAATCCGTGACCCAGGCGGCGGCGCGCGCGTCCTCGCCCTCGACGGCGATGGAGGCGAGCATCCGGCCGATCTGGAAGCCGGAGTTGTAGTTGGAGATGGGCTGGTCGCTGGAATAGCCGCCGCCGGCGCTCTCGGGCTGCGGAGGCGTAGTGGAACCAGCCGCCGCTCGTGCCGTAGGTCGGGTCGTTCGAGGGCGTCCGTCGGCGGGGCCAGCAACCGGTCGAGCACCTGCTGCTTGATCGTCGCGTTGTAGAGCGGCGAGTCATACAGCCAGTCGAAGGTGATCGCGAGGTTGGGCATGAACGAGCGTGCGCCAAAGCCCGAATCCGTGTCGTAGAGCGAGAAGGTGATGACCGGGTTGTTCGCCTGCTGCAGGATGTTGATCGACTTCTGCGCGTAGGGCGCCGCGGCGGCCGCGCCGGAGAGCGCCTTCACCACGCGGTAGCAGAGCGCGAAGTTGACCGCGAACTTGTAGGCCTCGAGGCCCTGGTATTCCGCGTTGGCGTTGACCAGCGTCTGGCTGTCGCAGAAGGTCTTGAGGCGCGTCCATTCGGCGGTGTTCGCCACGGCGTTCTTCGTGAGCCGGGCCATCACCGCCGGATCCGAAAGCCACAGGCGCGGATGCGCGCCGGCGGCCGGGCAGGCGGCCGTGGTGAGCGTGGCGTCGGCCCCGTTGGTGGTGCCCAGCGTGCTCACGGCCGTGACGCGATAGTGGTACGTGGTGCCGCAGAGCAGCCCGCCGATCGTCGTGTTGAGGTTGACGCCCGCGGCGTTGGCGGCCAGGGGCGAGCCCGGCGCGTTGACGCTGTTCCCGTAGGCCGTGGTGGTGCCGTACTGGATGGTGACCGTGGTGGCGGCGCCGTTGGAGGTGACCGTGGCGCCCACCGTGGCGGCGGCTTCGCTGGTGAAGGACGGCGTGCCCGTGGTGGCGATGGGCGCGACCGCGTTGCAGTCCACCGTGGTGAAGGTGAGGTTGCCGCCGTTCGCCGTGCCCGACAGGTTGCTGCCGCGCGCGCGGAAGTTGTAGGTGGTGCTGCAGGCGAGGCCGGTGATGGCCGCGGAGACGGCGGTGGCGCCCGTGCCGGCGCCGATCGAGGCGGGCGTGGCGTTGGCCGTGCTGCCGTAGGCCGTGGTCGTGCCGTACTGGAAGCTCGGGGCGGTGTTGGAGCCGTTGTCGTTGACGGTGCCGTTGAGCGTCGCGGAAACCTTGGTGATGGCGCTCGCCGCGGACGTGGTGGCGGTGGCGGCCGTGAATACCGTGAAGACCTCGACGATGCCCACGCCGGTGCCCCCGCCCGATCCGGAGACGATCGCCGTGTAGGCGCCCGGGTTGAGCGTCATGAGGATCGCGGACTCGTTGGCGTTGGAGGGCGCGTAGCCCAGGGAATTGAGGGTGCCCGCGTTGCCGGCGGTGCCCCAGTTGTCGTTCGAGGCCACCGGCGTGGCGCCGGAGAAGAGCTGCAGCAGCGGGTTGGCGAGCGGGTTGGCGATGCCGGCCGCGGCGAGCGACGGCCCGCGGGCGCGCACGACCACCTGCATGGGCGTCGAGCCGGAAATGATGAAGCCGCCGATCATCACGTCGTCGCCGGCGAGGACGTTGGCGCGCGTGGAGATGTTCACCATCGGCGTGCCCGTCTGGTCCACTTCGAAGACCTCGACGATGCCCACGCCCGTGCCGTTGCCGACGCCGGAGATGACCGCCGTGTAGGCGCCCGGCGCCAGGGTGGCGAGGATGGCGGATTCGAGCGGGTTGGAGGGCGCGAAGCCGCTCGCGTTGAGGGCCGCGAGGTTGGGCGCGGTGCCGAAATCGTCGTTGGACGCGATGAACGTCGCGCCGGTGAAGAGATCGAGCTTCGGGTTGGCGAGCGGGTTGGTGATGCCGGCCGCCGCGAGGGAAGGGCCGCGGGCGCGCACGACGACCGTCTTGCTCGTCGAGCCCGAGATGACGAATCCGCCGATCAGGACGTTGTCGCCCGTCTGGACCAGCGAGCGGGTGGAGATGTTCAGCAGGTTCGATGCCGCGGCAGGCAGGCAGGCGCCGATGGCGAGGACCGCCGTGGCCGCAAGGCCGGCCCAGCGGGAAAGGCGGTGGGGAAGGGTGGGCATCATGGCCTGTGCGCTCCTGCTCTAGTCGTTGGACGCCGAACCCGGAATGCTGCACGGGATTCGCCCCGCCACGCAAGCTTTTCGCCGGAGAAGCGGGAATATTCCGCACATCCGGCGGCATACGGGCGCCGGGGCGCTAGAATGCGCCCTTCCTCCAGCCTACGCGCAGGCCCGCCTTCCGGATGAAGCCCCGCAAGTCCCAGGTATCGCTCGCCTTCCGGCTCTGGCTGCTCGCCAGCGTGTTCGTGGTGCCTTTTCTCGACGTCGTCGAGATCGCCGCCTGGGCGGCCCTGGGTGGCGTGCTCGCGCTGTGGTGGCGCGCGCTGCCGGAGGAACCGGAGGCGCCGCCCCCGCGTTTGCCCTACCAGGACGAGTACGAGCGCCGTCGCGGCATCCGCTGAGAAGTCCGCCATGTACGAGACCATCTTCCGGCGCATCGCCTTCCCGGCCTACGAGACGCTCGTGAAGCGCCGGGGCACCGCCGGCTTCGTGGCGGATTACGAACGCAGCCAGTGGCTGCCGCCCGAGGGGCTCCAGGCGCTGCAGCTGCGCGCCCTCAACGCCCTCCTCGATCACTGCTGGCGCGAGGTGCCCTTCCTGCAGCGCTACTGGCGCGATCATGGCCGCCGCCCGGGCCCGCTGGAATCGCCGGCGGCCCTCGCGGACTATCCCACGCTCACGAAGGCGCTCATCACGGCGAACTACGCGGACATGATCGCCGCCTCCTGGCGCGGCCGCACGCTCTCGAAGACGACGGGCGGCTCCACGGGCGACCCCTTCCGGTTCGAGTACACGATGGAGGCCTACGCCCGGCGTACCGCCATCATGTGGCGCGGGTACGGCTGGGCGGGGGCGGGCCTGGGCACGCGCACGGCCTACCTGTGGGGCACCGGCATGCGCCAGGGCGGCTGGGGCGCCTGGAAGGACCGCCTCTACCACGGGGCCTTCAACCGGCATTTTTTCGACGCCTTCTCGCTCACGCAGGCGGACATGGACAGCCTCGTGGACGGCATCGAGCGCTACCGCCCGCGCGCCGTCGTGGGCTACGTGGCGCCGCTCGTGAGCGTGGCGCGGCACATGAACGCGAAGGGCCGGACCATCGCCGGCATCCGTGGCGTGCTCACCGGCGCGGAGGCGCTCTACGGGCCGGAGCGCCGCGAGCTCGAGCGCGCCTTCGGCTGCCCGGCCTTCGACACCTACGGGTCGCGCGAGGTGATGCTGATGGCCTCGGAGTGCGACAGCCACCAGGGGCTGCACGTGAACGCGGACCACCTCGTGCTGGAGACGGTGGACGAGGCCGGGCGCCCGGTGCCGTCAGGCACGAGCGGCGAGGTGGCCGTCACCGACCTGCACAATTACGGCATGCCGATGGTGCGCTACCTGAACGGGGACCGCGCCACATTCGCCTCCGGGCCCTGCGCCTGCGGGCGCGGGCTGCCCCGGCTCGCCTCCGTGGACGGGCGGGTACTGGAGATGATCGAGACGCCGGACGGACGGAAGATCTCCGGCGAGTACTTCGTGGTCCTCATGCTGGATGCCCTCGACGTGAAGCACTGGCAGGTGGTCCAGACGGCGCCGGATGCGGTCGAGCTGAGGATCGTGACGCCCGCGCCCTGGAGCCCGGAGCGGCGGGCGAAATTCGCCGCGGGCGTCCGCGCCCGCGCCGGCGAGGCCTTCCGGGTGACGGTCACCGAAGTGCCGGACATCCCGAAGACCGCCACCGGCAAGCGCCGGCTGACCGTGGCGCTGCCCCGGACCCCGCCCGGCCCCTAGGCCCGGGGTCGGGCTCGTGCCCAGCTGGTTGTTTTTTCTCGCGTTTTCGCGCATACTGCCGGGCTCTTCGGAGTCCGGACATTTCGGCCCCGGAAGAGCCTTCGACCATCCTTGCCCCACCGCATGCGCATGCCGGGGGGCACACCCATAGGGAGAATTCATGCGCCACTACGAAATCGTATTCATCGTGCATCCCGATCAGAGCGAGCAGGTGCCCGCCATGATCGAGCGCTACCGCGCGACCATCGCGGCCGGCAACGGCATCGTGCACCGCATCGAGGACTGGGGCCGCCGCCAGCTCGCCTACCCGATCCAGAAGATCTTCAAGGCGCATTACGTGCTGATGAACATCGAGGTCGGCAACGAGACCCTCGCGGAGCTCGAGCACGCCTTCAAGTTCAACGACGCCGTCCTGCGCCACCTCACGGTGAAGATGCGCGAGGCCGTCACGGGCCCCTCTCCGATGATGAAGGAAGAGAAGAGCCGCAACGTGACCGCCGCCGGCGAAGAGAAGAAGGACGAGCCCAAGGCCGAGGCGCCCAAGGCGGAGCCGGCTTCGGCCTGACGCTCCCGGCGGTGCAACGGGTCAACCGTGCCGCCGCCTTCCGATCATCGAACTCCCGAATACAGATTGAGGTAATTCCATCATGGCAAGACCCGCACCCCGCGGCCGTGGCCGCAACGCGAAGGACGGCAAGAAACCCAACCGCGGAGGCGGCCTGTTCCGCCGCCGCAAGTTCTGCCGCTTCACCGCCGAGAAGATCAAGGAAGTCGACTACAAGGACATCGCGATCCTGAAGGACTTCATCAACGAGAACGGCAAGATCATCCCGGCGCGCATCACCGGGACGAAGGCCCGCTACCAGCGCCAGCTCGGCGTCGCGATCAAGCGCGCCCGCTTCCTGGCGCTCCTCCATTACACCGACCTTCACTAAGGGGAAATGACGATGCAGATCATCCTGATGGAAAAGGTCGTCAACCTCGGCGCGCTCGGCGACGTCGTGAAGGTGAAGGACGGCTACGCGCGCAATTTCCTCATCCCGCACGGCAAGGCGAAGCGCGCCACGGAAGCGAACCTCAAGGAATTCGAGGGCCGCCGCGCGGAACTGGAAAAGAAGGCGGCCGACATCCTCACCACCGCGCAGGATCGCGCGGCGAAGCTCGAGGGGCTCGCGATCACCATCGCCCGCAAGGCGGGCGTGGACGGGCGCCTCTTCGGCTCCGTGAACAACGCGGACGTGGCCGAGGCGCTGGGCGCCCAGGGCATCCCGGTCTCCAAGGCCGAGATCCGCATGCCCCAGGGCCCGGTGAAGCACATCGGCGAGTATCCCCTGGTGCTGCAGCTGCACACGGACGTGCTGGCGAACATCGTCCTGCACGTGGCGGGCGAGGTCTAGCCGCCCATCCCGTCCCTGCGGGGCCGTTCGCACCGGCAACGGGCCGCCTTCGGGCGGCCCGTTCGCTTTTGTCCCCGGCTGCGCACAGGTTATTCCCGTCCGTGCACAGCTTATCCACAACCTTCGAGCCGTCTTGTCCTTTGTGCCCGATGGGCCGAAGGTGACAGAATCGCCCATGGCCTCCGCTCCGTTCCCCGACCGCTTCCCCGCCGCCTCCCGCTCCGCCGACGGGCAGGTCGAGTCGCTTCGCCTGCCGCCGCATTCCATCGAGGCGGAGCAGTCGGTGCTGGGGGGGCTGCTCCTCTCGAACGCCTCGTGGGACCGCGTGGGCGACATGATCTCCGAGGGTGATTTCTACCGGGCCGACCACCGCGTCCTCTGGCGCACCATCACGCGCCTGATCGAGGACAACAAGCCGGCCGACATCCTCACGGTCGCCGAATCGCTCAAGCTCGGCGGCGAACTGGAAAGCATCGGCGGCCTTTCGTACCTGCAGGGCCTCGCGACGGCGACGCCTTCGGCCGCCAACATCCGCCGCTACGCCGAGATCGTCCGCGAGCGCGCCATCATGCGAAAGCTCGCCGAGGTGGGCACGGCCATCGCGGACAGCGCCTACACCCCGCAGGGGCGCGAAGCGAAGCAGCTGCTGGACGAGGCCGAGACCAAGATCCTGGAGATCGGCGAATCGGGCGGGCGCTCGGCGCAGGGCTTCCAGAAGATGACGACCCTCCTCGCGGAGGTGATGAACCGCATCGACGAGCTGCACAAGAATCCCACCGCGGTGACCGGCATCGCCTCCGGTTTCGTGGACCTGGACGAAATGACCTCGGGCCTGCAGGCGGGCGAGCTGGTGATCGTGGCGGGAAGGCCCTCGATGGGGAAGACCTCGTTCGCGCTCAACGTCGCCGAGCACGTGGGCCTCGAGCTCAAGCTTCCCGTGCTCGTCTTCTCGATGGAAATGGGCGGCACGCAGCTCGGCCTTCGCATGCTGGGCTCGGTCGCCAAGGTGGACGCGCAGAAGCTCCGGACCGGGCGCCTCGACACCGGCGACTGGGAGCGCATGGGCACCGCCCTGGGCAAGCTGAACGAGGCGCCGATCCTGGTGGACGAGACGGCGGCCCTGAATCCGCTCGAGCTGCGCTCGCGCGCGCGCCGCCTGTGGCGCGAATACGGCGGGCTCGGCCTGATCGTCATCGACTACCTGCAGCTCATGAGCGCCTCGGGCTCCGGCACGGAGAACCGCGCCACCGAGATCAGCGAGATCTCGCGCGGCCTCAAGGCGATGGCGAAGGAGCTGTCGGTGCCCGTCGTCGCGCTCTCGCAGCTCAACCGCTCCCTGGAGCAGCGGCCGAACAAGCGCCCGGTGATGTCGGACCTGCGCGAATCGGGCGCCATCGAGCAGGACGCCGACTTGATCCTCTTCATCTACCGCGACGAGGTCTACAACGAGGATTCCCCCGACAAGGGCATCGCGGAGATCATCGTCGGCAAGCAGCGCAACGGCCCCATCGGCACCGTGAAGCTCACCTTCCTGGGCCGCCACACGCGCTTCGAGAACTACGCCGGCCCCTCGGGCTACTAGCCGCGCGGCCATGGCCCGACCGATCCGCGCCGACATCCGCCTTTCGGCGCTCGCGCACAACTACGCCGCCGCCCGCCGCGCCGCGCCGCGCGCCCGGGTGCTCGCCGTCGTGAAGGCCGATGCCTACGGGCACGGCCTCGCGAGCGCCGCGAAAGCGCTCCCCCGGGCCGACGGCTTCGCGACGCTGGAGCTCGACGGCGCCGTGCGCCTGCGCCAATCGGGCTTCGCCGGCGAGATCCTCCTGCTGGAGGGGCTACTTCGGGGCCGCCGAGCTCGTCGAGATCGCCGGGCAGGGACTCGCGACGGTGGTCGCGGGCGAGGAGCAGCTTCGGCTGCTCGAGGCGCACCGTCCGGCCGCGCCGGTCGACTGCTACCTCAAGATCAACACCGGGATGAACCGGCTCGGGTTCCCGCCCGCGGACACGCGCCGGGCCCTGGAACGCCTCGCCGCGACGGGCGCGGCGAAGTCGGTCACGCTCATGACGCATTTCGCAACGGCCGACGGCCCGGAGGGCATCGGGGAGGCGATGCGCCGCTTCGGGGAAGCGACGCAAGGCCTCACCCTCCCGCGGAGCCTGTCCAATTCCGCGGCCATCTTCGCCCATCCCGACGCCCATGCCGACACGGTGCGCGAAGGCATCGCGCTCTACGGCGCGACGCCCTTCGCCGACCGCAGCGCCGAAAGTCTCGGCCTCCTGCCCGCCATGACGCTGCGTTCGCGCCTCATCGCCGTCCAGGAGCTCGCGCCGGGCGAGACGGTGGGCTACGGCGCCACCTGGCGGGCGGCGAGCGCGATGCGCCTGGGGATCGTCGCCTGCGGCTACGCGGACGGCTACCCGCGCCATGCCCCGAGCGGGACGCCCGTCCTCGTGGACGGCGTCCGCGTGAAGACGGCCGGCCGCGTTTCGATGGACATGATCGCCGTCGACCTCACGGCCGTTCCGGGCGCGCGCGTGGGTTCGGAGGTGGTGCTGTGGGGCGAGGGCCTGCCGGTCGACGAGGTCGCGGCTGCGGCGGGCACCGTGGGTTACGAACTGCTGTGCGCCCTGGCCCCCCGCGTGCCGGTGAACGAGATCGGCTAGCCCGGTTTGCCGGCGGGCGCCGATGCCGCGCCGGCGCCCTCCAGGTATTCGTTGATCACGAGCCTCGCCTTGCCGGCCACCGTCGCGGCGATCTCGGGCGGGTACTCGATCTCGACCCGGGCGTTCTCGCCGAGGTGCGACTTGAAGATGCGCCGCAGCTTGTCCTCCTCGGCCGGCGCGTCGTATCCCGGCACCGTCACGATGCGGATGCACGCGTGGCCGGGTTCGCGCTGGACGATCTGGAACTGGTGCACGTGCGCCACCATCTTGAAGGCGTGGGCGCCGATCGCGCCCGAGATCATCTCGCCGTCGGCGGTGAGCAGGACGTCGTTGACGCGCCCGTCGAGGCGCAGGATGCGCCCGAGCGTGCGGCCGCAGGCGCATCCGGGGCCGGCGATCGCGCCGGCGTCCCCGTTGCGGTACCGGATGAGGGGCATCGCGGCGTTGTCGAGATCCGTGAGCAGGAAGGCGCCTTCGCCCTCGAGGGACGTGCGCCCGTCGCCTTCCTCCACCTCGATGACGGCGTGCTCGTCGCAGGTGTGGTAGACGGGCGTCTCGCTGTCGGGGCAGGTGTAGCCGAGCGACTGGACCTCCCCGCACCCGTAGTAGGGCAGCACCTTCGCGCCGAACGCGCGGCGCATGGTGTCGAACCACGAATCCGGGATCAGTTCCGCCGTCGGGAACACGGCCTCGAGCGGCAGGGTGCGGCCGGTCGACTCGAGGTGCCTGGCGAGGATGAAGCAGGACGAGGCGTAACCCACGAGATGCCTCGCGCCGCTGGCACGGATGGCCTCGATGTACTGCTCCGTGTTGTGTCCCTGCAGCTCGAAGGCCGGCAGGAAGTGCTTGCCCGAGAACCAGTTCTTGAGGCGATCCTTCGTCCGGCGGGAACTCAGGCCGAGGGCGCCGCCGAAGAGCTGGAACCAGGTATCGCCCAGGCGCAGGCCGCCCCAGCCGAAGCCCCGCCAGTAGCAGGCGCGCTGCCAGACCGTGCCGGGCAGGTCGCGCGTCACGCGCATGGGGTTTCCCGTCGTGCCGCCGGTGATGCCGAATTCGACCTGCGAGTCCGGAAAGCCCCGGGCCCGGAGCGCGGGGGCGTGTTCGCGGATCATCGCCTTCGTGAGAATGGGCAGCTTGCCGATATCCGCGATGCCGCGGATTTCCGAAGGGGTCACGCGGTGGCGCTCCATGAGCACCCGGTAGTACGGGGAGTTCGCGTGGAAATGGGCGACGAGTTCGCGGAGCTTGCGGTCCCGAAGGGCTTCCAGGCGCTCGCGCGGCCAGCGCTGGCTTTCCTCCGCGAGGGCGAGGGCCTGCAGGAACCCGAACCGGGCGGCGCGGGATCGCAGGGTCCAGTGGAATCGATAGAGGGCGCTTCTGAGCGATGGGGGCATGCGCGGCGGCGTGAGGTCTTCCCGGCTCTCATGGTAGCGCTTTGACTCGTCCTGTATTCTCCGGGCTGATCCGATGGCGAAACCGAAAAGCCTCTTCACCTGCACCGAATGCGGCGGCCAGTCGCCCAAGTGGCAGGGCCAGTGCCCGCATTGCATGGCGTGGAACACGCTCGTCGAATCGACGGTGGAAGCGGCGAAGCCCGGCGCCAACCGCTTTGCCTCGCTCGGCGGGCGCAGCGAGGTCGTCACCCTCGCGGACGTCGAGGCGCGCGACTTCCCGCGCCTGCCCACGCTCATCGGCGAATTCGACCGCGTGCTGGGCGGGGGGCTCGTCGAGGGCGGCGTCGTCCTCATCGGGGGAGACCCGGGCATCGGCAAGTCGACGCTCCTGCTGCAGGCGGCCGCCCGCATCGCCGAGCAGGGCATCGTGCTCTACGTGAGCGGCGAGGAATCGGCGCAGCAGGTGGCGCTTCGCGCCCGCCGGCTCGACGTGAACGCGGCGAAGATCCGCATGCTCGCGGAGATCGAGCTCGAGCGCATCCAGTCCGCCATCGCCGAGGTGAAGCCGCGCGTGGCCGTCATCGATTCCATCCAGACCCTCTACTCGGCCGCGCTCACCTCGGCGCCCGGCTCGGTGGCGCAGGTGCGCGAATGCGCCGCGCAGCTCGTCCGGGTGGCCAAGCGCTCGGGAACCTGCATCGTCTTCGTGGGCCACGTCACCAAGGACGGCGCGCTCGCGGGCCCGCGCGTGCTCGAGCACATGGTGGACACGGTGCTCTACTTCGAGGGCGACACCCACACGAGCTTCCGCCTGATCCGCGCCTTCAAGAACCGCTTCGGCGCGGTGAACGAGATGGGCGTCTTCGCGATGACGGAGAAAGGCCTGCGCGAGGTGACCAATCCGTCGGCGCTCTTCCTATCGCAGCACAAGGAGGACGTGCCCGGCTCCTGCGTCATGGTCACGCAGGAAGGCACGCGGCCGCTGCTGGTGGAGCTGCAGGCGCTCGTGGACGACGCCCACGGCTCGCAGCCGCGGCGCCTGGGCGTCGGCCTCGAGCAGAACCGCCTGGCGATGCTGCTCGCCGTCCTGCACCGTCACGCGGGCATCGCCCTCTTCGACCAGGACGTCTTCGTGAACGCCGTGGGCGGCGTGCGCGTGGCCGAGCCGGGCGCGGACCTGGCCGTCACGCTCGCCATCGTCTCGAGCCTTCGCAACAAGCCCCTGCCCGGCAAGCACGTGGTGTTCGGGGAAGTGGGCCTCGCGGGCGAGGTGCGGCCCGTGCAGCGCGGCCAGGAACGCCTGCGGGAGGCGGCCAAGCTCGGCTTCACCCACGCGATCGTGCCGGCCGCCAACCGGCCGCGCCTGCCCATCGAGGGCATGGAAGTGGTGCCGGTGGAGCGCCTGGCGCAGGCGGTGGACTACTGCGCGGGACGCTAGGGCCCGCTACTTCGCGACGAGCGCGACGAGCAGGACGATCGCGAGGAGGGCGAGCACGCCGATGGCGAGGAGGGCGAGGACGTTCGAGCCGGAGCCGGACGGCTCGTCGGCCGGCAGGCGCGGCTCGGCCTTGCGCGCGGGCTCCTTCGCCGGCGCCTCGAGAACGGGGTTTCCCAGCGCGGCGAGCGGGCTGCCCGGCTCGATCCGCCCGCGATAGGCCCGCATCTTCTGCGTGGCCGTGATGTATTCCTCGAACTCGTCGACCTGGTTGGTCATCGAGGCGAGCCGGGCGTCGCGTCGAAGGAATCGAAACTCTTCGCGAGGGCGAGCGCCTTGGCGCTTTCCTCCTCGCTCATCGGGGCGCGGTCGAGCTTGCCGTCCGCCTTGAGGGGCGTCGTCTCCGAGTCGAGGCTCGCGAGGAGATCGCGCGGGCCGGGCGGCGGCGGCGGCGGCGCCGTGGTGGCCTTGAGCGCGATGGACGGGCGCGCGGCATCGAGCTGGCGCCGGACCTCGCGCAGGTCGTCGGCGAACTCCTTGATGCTCTGGTAGCGGTCGTCCACCACCTTCGCCATCGCCTTGGCCACGATGAGGTCGAGCATCGCGGGCACCAGGCGGTTGCGCGAGGAGGGCGGCGGCGGCGAGGAGTTCACCGTCGCGTACATGATCGCGTTCACGTTGTCGCCGTCGAAGGGCGCCTCGCCGGTGAGGGCCTCGTAGAGCACGACGCCGAGCGAGAAGATGTCCGTGCGCTTGTCGAGCGACTTGCCGATCACCTGCTCGGGCGACATGTAGCGCGGGCTCCCGAGGATGAGCCCGGTCATCGTCTTCACGGCCGAGTTGGGCAGCCGGGCGATGCCGAAATCCGTGATCTTCGCGATGCCGCCCTTCAGGACCATGATGTTGGAGGGCTTCACGTCGCGGTGGACGATTTCCTGCTGGTGCGCGAACCACAGGCCGTCGGCGACCTGGGCGGCGATGTCGACCACCTCGTGCACGCCCAGGAGCTTGCCGGAATTGATGATGTCCTTGAGCTCGGCGCCCTCGAGGAACTCCATCGCCATGTAGGCGACCTGGTCGGTCTTGCCCACGTCGTAGATCGTGACGATGTTGGGATGGTTGAGCCGCCCGGCCGCCTTGATCTCCTGCTGGAAGCGCTGCTGGTATTCCTCGAGTTCCTGCTTGGTGAGGTTCAGGTTGATCGTCTTGATGGCGACGGTGCGGTCGATGATCGGGTCGACGGCCTTGTAGACCGTGCCCATGGCCCCCTGGCCGATCTCGCCGACGATCTTGTACCGGCCGAGCGTCCCGATCATCGCCTAGCCCTTCTTCGCCGCGGGAGCCGGGGCGGGCGCCGACCCCGGCGCGGGGGCCTGCGTGCCCGTGCGCTTCGCCTGCGCCTGGGCGCGGGCCCCGGCGAAGGTCTTCGTCCAGTTCGGGTGGCCCGCCTCGGCGGGCGTGAGATCGAAGTTCGGGTCGACGTCGAAGATCTTCAGGAACTGCGCGCGGCAGGCCGGGTACTTGCCGGCGAGGCACAGGCAGAACGCGACGTGCTTCATCGCCCGCACCTGGTCCTGCTTCTCCCGCAGGCCCTCCTTCAGCGATTGCTCCAGCAGCCGCTGGCTCTCCGCGAAGTCGCCGGACTCGTACTTGACGAGCCCGTCGGCCAGCATCTGCTCGGCCCTGGCGAGCGGCGCGGTCGGCTTGCCCTGCGCGGCCTCGCGCTCGGCGATGAGTTGCGTGCGCACCGCGCGGTAGACGGGCCCCCAGATGGGGTGACCGTCCTCGGCGGGGCTCAGCGAGAACGCGGGGTCGATCTCGAAAGCCTTGCGGAACTCGTCGCGGCACTGCGTCTCGCGGCCCGAGAGGCAGTGTACGAACGCGATGTGCTTGCGGGCGACGCTCTGGTCCATCTTCGGCAGCAGGCCATGGTCCAGCGACGCCACGAGGCTGCGCAGGGCGGCGTCGTATTCGCCGCTGTCGTATTGCTTGAGGCCCGTGGCGAGCTGCTCGCGGGCGCGGGCCCGGAGCGTGTCTTCCGTGATCTGCGGCGCGACGGGCTGCTGCGCGGGGGGGGGCGTCACCGGCGCGCACGCCGCCACGATCGCGGCGAGCGCCACGGCGGCAAGCGGGCGAAGCGGGGCATGCATGCGCATCACTGGAACCGGTGGCGGATCGTGACCTCGTCGCGCGCCTTCAGGTCGAAGGTCTCGGCGTAGGCCGGAAGCGTGGTGTTGCGTACCTCGATGCGGTACTTGCCCGGGGGCAGCCTGTGCGACTTGACCGGCGGGCTCACGCCGATCGACTTGCCGTTCACGAACACCTCGCCCCAGGGCTGGATGGCGAAGGCGAGGGAGGCCGGCGGCACCGCTCTCGCGGCGGGCTTGGCGGGGTCGGCGGCCTTGGCCGCCTCGGGCTTGGCGCCGGTCGCGGGCTTGGCCGGATCCGGCTTGGGCGGCTCGGCCTTCGGGGCTTCGGCGGCCGGCGCGGCCTGCGGGACCGGGGCGGCCGCGGGCGGCGGCGCCGGCTCGGCCTTGGGCGGTTCGGGCGCCGGCGCGACGCTCACCGGGGCGGCGGCGACGGGAGCCGGTGGCGGCACGTCGGCCTTCTTGAAGATGACCAGCACGCCCAGGACGGCCACGACGGCCGCGAGGCCCAGGGCGATCAGCGTGAGGGTTTTCTTGTCCCGCGCGAAACTCGGCACGGTGAGGGTGACGGTGCCCGAGCCCGGCGGCTGCGTGGCCGAGGCCATCTTGCGCACGTTCGTCACGGTGGAGGCCGCGCGGTCCTTCATGCTGTCCTTGGCCTTCTTGAGGGCGCCCTCGTGATGGCCGATGACGTAGATCTCGTGCTCGCGCACGTGCTTGTCGGTGCGCGAGCCCTCGTACGTGAAGAGCTTGGCGTACTCGCTCGCGAGATTGGAGACGACGTCGTAGTACGAGCGCGACACCACGATCTGGCCCGGGCGCGCGAAGCTCATGATGCGCTGGGAGACGTTGATCCCGTCGCCGATGATGTTCGGGTGCCCGTTGATGTCCTTCACGAGCTTCACCGGGCCCAGGTTGATGCCCATGCGCACGGCGTCGTCGCCGGCGGCCTCGACCTGCGTGGCGCTCATGCCTTCCTGCATCATCGCCTCGCGCAGCGAGAGCGTGGTGAAGAGCGCGTCTTCCGGATCGCCCAGGAAGGAGATCGCCGCGCCGTCGCCCGTGTCGAGGATGATCCGGTCGTTCACCGGGATGTCCTTGATGGCCGCGGAGAGGTTGTTCGTGAGGCTGGTCTTCAGGCGAATCTGCTCGCCCACCGGCTTCTTGGAATAGCCGACGAGGTCGATGAACACGACGCTGCAGATGAACGTCCGGTTGGCCTGATCGAGCATCTCGCGGGCTGCCTTGGGGGCGCGCCGTCTCCTAAGGGCAATAGTTCTTTAAAAAAAAGGACTTACAGGACGAACTTCGGGCAACTCCTAGTTTAGCCCATTCCCGGCAAGCTTGCCTGTGGACTAAGTCGCTATTTCGAGCGGGCCGGTTCCCAGCGTTTTCCCCTCGGGACCCAGCACCCGCAGGTAGGCCCGCGCGAGGGCCTCCGGGGTCGGCAGGCTCGCCCGCGCCTCCCCGGGATGGCTCTGGCCGCGCATCGGGGTGGCGACGGGGCCGGGGACGATCACGTGGAAGCGTGGCTTGCCGTCCTTCTCGGATTCGTCGGCCCAGATCGCCGCCAGGGGCGCGAGGCCCGACTTGGCCACCGCGAACGCGCCCCAGTAGGCGGCCGGGTGGACCGCGTGCGTTTCGCTCGTGAACACCGTGACGCCGTCGGGGGATCGCGCCAGGAAAGGAACGCAGGCGCGGGTGAGGGCGAAAGGGGCGGCGAGGTTCACCCGCAGGCTCGCGAGCCAGTCCTCGAGCGACTGGTCGGCGAGCGGCGCGAGCGGCTTGAAGTGCACGGCGCAGTGGACGAGGGCGTCGAGGCGGCCGAGGTCGCGCACGACGAGCTGCGCCAGCGTATCGAACTCGCGATCGCCCGCCGTCGCGAGGTCGAGGGGGATCGCGGCCGGCTCGCGCCCGCCCGCGGCGACGATGGCGTCGTAGGTATCGGTCAGGCGGTCGGCGTTGCGGCCCAGCAGCGCGACCGTGGCGCCGCTCGCGGCGCACGCGAGGGCCACGGCGCGGCCCAGGCCGCGGCCGGCGCCGGTGACGAGGACGACGCGGCCGGCGAGAAGGTCGGCGGGCGGGTCGTAGGCACAGGAAAGGGGCGTCGTTTTCATGGGGTCGTCCGGGAGGGGAAGGCGAGGCGGGCTGCGCGAAGGCCGCTCGTGACGGCGCCCTCGAGCGTGGCAGGATAAGGGCCCTCGGTGTAGTCGCCGGCAAGCAGCAGGCCGGGCGCGCCCGATTCGGCGGCGGGCCGGAAAACGCCGGGAACGCAGGAAAACGTGGCGCGCTTCTCGGTGATGACTTTCGTCCAGCGGGGGGCCTCGAGGGGGCCGGCGACGCGCTCGACTTCCCGATGCACTTTCGTGCCGAGCACCTCCTGGCCCAGCGCGCCCTCGGCGTGCGAGGCGGAGATGACCGCCGCGACGAGGCCTCGCGGTCCGCCGAAGGCCTCGCGGTCGAAGAGCCACTGCGCGTGCGAAGCCTCGAGCGCCAGCATCGGGCGCGGCAGCCGCACGCGGCCGGCGTACTGGAGATAGACCGTGGTGATCGGTTCATGGGCGATCGCGGCCAGGCGCGCGGCAAGGCCCGACAGCCCCGGCACGGACGCGAGGAGCGCGCCTGCCTCGTGCGGCGCGGTGGCGCAGACGAGGGCGTCGAAGCGCTCGCGTCCTTCCGGCGATTCCACGGCCCAGCCCGGCCCGTCCGGCGCGATCGCGCTCGCCCGGCGGCCGAGCAGCAGGCGCGCGCCGCGCTCGCCGAGCCAGGTGAGGGCCGGATCCGGCAGCACGGCCGACAGGTCGGCGACGGGAACGAGAAAGTCGGAATCCTCGCGCCGGCGCAGCAGGGCGTCCCGCAGCACGCGCGCGAACACGGCGGCGTCCGCTCTTTCCCCGGGCGTGTTGAGTGCGGCCACGCAGAGCGGCTCCCAGACGAGGCGGCGCAGGCGTTCGGGCTGGCGCAGGCGCTCGAGCAGGGCGCCGACGGTCTCCCCCGGGCGCGCCAGCGCTTCCGCGCGCCGCGCGCCGAGGCCCAGGCGGATCGCGGCGAACCGCTCGCCGGCCGTGAGGCCCGTGGCGAAGGCGATCGCGACGGCGAGGTGCAGCGGGGCCGGCAGCCTGGGCGCGGCGAGGCCGATCCCGCCGGGATAGCGGATCTCGAGGGGCAGGCGCTTCAGCTGCGAGGCGGGCGCGCCCACGGCCGCCATGAGCGCGAGCGTCTCGCGATAGGCGCCTAGGACCACGTGCTGGCCGTTGTCGAGCGGCTCGCCGCGGTACTCGATGCGCCGCGCGCGCCCGCCGGCGGTCCGGTTCGCGTCGAGCAGGGTGACGCGGGCTCCCCGGCGGACGAGCTCGACCGCGGCGGCGATGCCGGCCCACCCGGCGCCGACGACGCCCGCGTGAAGGGCCGTCATGTCGTGACCCAGGTCTTCCACGCGATCCAGAGCTTGCGGATCGGCGTGAGCGACACGCGGGCGCGCATCACGGGGAAGCCGTCGCGCTCGATCTCCTCGAGCAGCGTGCGGTAGATGGCGGCCATGATGAGCCCCGCGCGCTGGGCGCGCCGGTCCTCCGGCGGCAGGAGCGCGAAGGCGCGTTCGTACTGCGCCTTCGCGCGGGCGGCCTGCTCGCGGATCATCGCGCCGAAGCCCTCGCCCGGGGCGAGGCCGATGAGATCCTCGGGCGCGAGGCCGTGGCGCGCGAGTTCGTCCGCGGGCAGGTACACGCGGCCGAGCCGGGCGTCCTCGCCCACGTCGCGGATGATGTTCGTGAGCTGGAAGGCGAGGCCGAGGGCCTCGGCGTATTCGAGCGTGCGCGGGTTCGTGTAGCCGAAGATGCGGGCGGCCACCTGGCCGACGACGCCCGCGACGCGGTGGCAGTAGAGCGCGAGCGAGGCGAAATCGGCGTAGCGGTGGCGCGTGAGGTCCATCTCCATGCCGTCGATGATCTCGCCCAGGAGCCCCGCCTCGAGCCCGAACTCGGCGATGAAGGGCTCGAGCGCGCGGGTGACGGGGTGCGTGGGGTGGCCCGCGAAGAGGTTGGCCACTTCCGTGCGCCACCAGGCCAGCTTCGCGCGGGCGACGCCGATGTCCTTCGCCTCGTCGACCACGTCGTCCACCTCGCGGCAGAAGGCATAGAACGCGGTGATGGCGCGCCGCCGCGGCGGGGGCAGGAAGAGGAAGCTGTAGTAGAAGCTCGAGCCGCTTCCGGCGGCCTTCTCGCGGCAGTACTCGTCGGGCGTCATCGCAGGATCCGGGCGCGCTCGGGGCGCCACACGAACGCGCGCCACAGGACGGCGAGCCAGTCGGCGCCCGCGAGCACGGGGCGGTGGGCGAAGACGTCGCCGTCGACGGCCTCGATCTTGTCGAGGATGCGCAGCCCGCCCGAACAGATGGCGCGGATCTCCAGGCCGAAGCGGCCCGGCAGCCGCGAGCCCAGGGGCGTTCCGGAGCGCATCATCGCCCGGGCCCGCTGGCACTGGAACGCCATGAGGTCCTTCCAGGGCCCGTCGGCGCGGCCGGCGGCGATGCGCGCCTGCGTGACGCCGAAGCGCTCGAGATCCTCCTCGGGCAGGTACAGGCGCCCCTTGCGCCAGTCGACCGCGACGTCCTGCCAGTGGTTGATGAGCTGCAGGCTCGAGCAGATGGCGTCGGAATCGCGGCGGTTCGCCTCGTCGTCGCGGGCGAAGAGCCTGAGCATGATGCGGCCCACCGGGTCGGCGGAGCGGCGGCAGTAGTCCATGAGCTCGTCGAAGGTCGCGTAGCGCTTCTTCGTCACGTCCTGCCGGAAGGCATCGAGCAGGTCGCGAAAGAGGGGGATCGGCAGGTCGTGCGCGCGGATCGTGTCGTGCAGCCGGGCGAAGAGCGGATCCGCGGGGCGCTCGCCGCGCTCGATCCGGTCGAGGCCGCGGCCGTAGCCGTCCAGGCGGGCGATGCGCTCGGCATCGGGCAGGTCGCCCTCGTCGGCGAAATCGTCCGCGGATCGCGCGAACGCGTAGATGGCCTCCACCGACGGGCGAACGGCCGCCGGAAGAAGCCAGGACGCGACGGGAAAGTTCTCGTAGTGCTCGACCGGCAAGGGGAGGGGAAACGCCTGATTTTCCGGGATTATATCGGGTGGCGCGCCGCGCATGCGGCACGGCGGGGCGACCCCGCGCTTCGGGTATAATTCGGGGCTTCACCCGCGAAAGTGGCGGAATCGGTAGACGCACTGGATTTAGGTTCCAGCGCCGAAAGGCATGGGGGTTCGAGTCCCTCCTTTCGCACCAGCATTCGACCGGCCGCCAGGCCGACACCCCGCCCCGCAGGGCCAATTCGAGGCCCGGGGGGAATCTCAACAGGACATCCACATGCAGCAGGCAGTCGAAACGAAGCAGAGCCCGCTCGAGCGGCAGCTCACGGTCGCCGTCCCCATCGCCCAGCTCGAGTCCGAGATTTCCGACCGGCTCAAGAAGCTCGCGCGCACGGTGAAGATGCAGGGCTTCCGGCCCGGCAAGGTGCCGATGAAGATGGTCGAGCGCCACTACGGGTTCCAGGTCCGCCAGGAAGTGCTCTCCGACTCGGTCGTGAAGTCCTTCGACGACGCCGTGCGCGAGGCCAACTACCGCGTCGCCGGCACGCCGCGCTTCGAGCCGGTGGCCGCCGGCGAAGGCGCCACCGCCGTCCAGTACCAGGCGGTCTTCGAGGTGTATCCCGAGATCACGCTGGGCGAGCTGGCCGCGGTGTCGGTGAAGCGCCCGGTCACCCCGGTCACCGAGGCCGACGTCGACCGCACGCTCGAGACGCTGCGCAAGCAGCGCGCGAAGTTCAAGCCCGCCGGCCGCGCCGCGCAGGCGGGCGACCTGGTCAACATCGATTTCACCGGCAAGATCGACGGCGAGGCCTTCGAGGGCGGCTCGGGCACGAACTTCACGGTGGTGCTGGGCGAAGGCCGCATGCTCCCGGATTTCGAGAAGGCCCTGGCGGGGCTCTCGAAGGGCGAGACGAAGACCTTCCCGATCGTCTTCCCGGAGGACTACGTCGAGCACCTGCGCGGCAAGACGGCCGAGTTCACCGTCACCGCCAACGACGTCGCCGAGCCGGACCTGCCGCCGGTCGATGCGGAATTCGCCAAGTCCCTGGGCGTGGCCGACGGCGACGTCGCGCGCATGCGCGCGGAGATCCGCCAGAACATCGAGCGCGAGGTGAAGAAGCGCATCGCCGGCCGCGTGAAGGAACAGGTGATGGAAGGCCTCGTCGACTGCGCGAGCTTCGACGTGCCCCGCTCCCTGGTCGATTCGCAGGTGGGCCGCATGCGCGAGGAGGCCGTCGAGGAGCTCAAGAACCGCGGCATGACGACCGACAACCTCCAGCTGCCGGCCGAGCTGTTCGTCGAAAGGGCCGAGCGCCGCGTGAAGCTGGGCCTGGTGGTCGGCGACCTCGTCCGGGCCAACGCGCTTTCCGCGCGGCCCGAGCAGGTGCGCAAGGTCATCGAGGAGCACGCCGAGAGCTTCGAGCAGCCCGAGGAGATGGTGCGCTGGTTCTACGGCCAGCGCGACCGGCTCGCGGAGGTCGAGGCGCTTTGCGTCGAGGACAACGTCGTAGAATGGTCGCTCGCCCGGATGAAGGTCTCCGACGAGTCGACGCCGTTCGACGACCTGATGGGAACGAAGCAGGCCCAAGGAGCGACCGATGCGTGACGAATACCAGGGCCCCCAGGCCCTCGGCCTGATCCCGATGGTGGTCGAGCAGTCGGGGCGCGGCGAGCGCGCCTACGACATCTACTCGCGCCTGCTCAAGGAACGCGTGGTCTTCGTCGTGGGCCCGATCCACGACGCGATGGCGAACCTCATCGTGGCCCAGCTCCTCTTCCTGGAGAGCGAGAACCCCGACAAGGACATCAACCTGTACATCAACTCGCCCGGCGGCAGCGTCTCGGCGGGCCTCGCGATCTACGACACGATGCAGTTCATCAAGTCGGACGTCTCGACCACCTGCACGGGCCTCGCGGCCAGCATGGGCGCCTTCCTGCTCGCGGCCGGCGCCAAGGGCAAGCGCTTCGTGCTGCCCAACTCGCGCGTGATGATCCACCAGCCCTCGGGCGGGTTCTCCGGCCAGGCCTCGGACATCGAGATCCACGCGAAGGAAGTGCTGTACCTCAAGAAGCGCCTGAACGAGATGATGGCCCAGCACACCGGGCAGTCGATCGAAGTGATCGAGCGCGACACGGACCGCGACAATTTCATGAGCGCCGAGGAAGCGGTAAAGTACGGGCTCGTGGACAAGGTCCTCAAGAGCCGCGTCGAAGCCTGAATCGGGACACCGGGGAATCCATGACGGAAAAGGTCGGCGGCGAGAAGCTCCTCTACTGCTCCTTCTGCGGCAAGAGCCAGCACGAGGTCCGCAAGCTCATCGCGGGCCCGTCGGTGTTCATCTGCGACGAGTGCATCGACCTCTGCAACGACATCATCCGCGAGGAGGCGACGCCCGACACCTCGCCCAAGGCCGCGAGGAGCGACCTGCCGAGCCCCCGCGAGATCTGCGAGATCCTCGACCAGTACGTGATCGGCCAGGTGCAGGCCAAGAAGATCCTCTCGGTCGCGGTCTACAACCACTACAAGCGCCTGAAGTCCGGCGGCAAGCAGGACGAGGTCGAGCTCGCCAAGAGCAACATCCTGCTCATCGGCCCGACGGGCTCCGGCAAGACGCTGCTCGCGCAGACGCTCGCGCGCCTGCTGAACGTGCCGTTCGTGATCGCCGACGCGACCACGCTCACGGAAGCCGGCTACGTGGGCGAGGACGTCGAGAACATCATCCAGAAGCTGCTGCAGAAGTGCGACTACGACGTCGAGAAGGCGCAGCGCGGCATCGTCTACATCGACGAGATCGACAAGATCTCGAGGAAGAGCGACAACCCGTCCATCACGCGCGACGTGAGCGGCGAGGGCGTGCAGCAGGCGCTCCTCAAGCTGATCGAGGGCACCATCGCCTCGGTGCCGCCCCAGGGCGGGCGCAAGCACCCGAACCAGGAGTTCGTGCAGGTCGACACGACCAACATCCTCTTCGTCTGCGGCGGCGCGTTCAGCGGCCTCGAGAAGGTGATCCAGGGCCGCACGGACCGCTCGGGCATGGGCTTCGGGGCGCAGGTGCGCTCGCAGACCGACCGTCGCGAGATGAACATCCTCCTGCACGAGGTCGAGCCCGAGGACCTCATCAAGTACGGCCTCATTCCCGAGTTCGTGGGCCGCCTGCCGGTGGTGGCGGTGCTCGACGAGCTCGACACGGACGCGCTCGTGAAGATCCTCACGGAGCCGAAGAACGCGCTGGTGAAGCAGTACCAGAAGCTGCTCGCCATGGAAGGCGTGGAGCTCGAGTTCCGCGAGCACGCCCTGGCCGCGATCGCCAAGCGGGCCCTCGAGCGCCGCACCGGCGCGCGCGGGCTTCGCTCCATCATCGAGCACGCCCTGCTCGACATCATGTTCGACCTGCCGTCGCTGTCGAACGTGCAGAAGGTCGTCGTGGACGAGGGCAGCATCGCGGGCGAAGGCAAGCCGCTGCTCATCTACGCCGACCAGCCGAAGGTCGCGGGTGGGCAGTCCTAGCCCGCGCGAACCGGGACCCAACCCGTTTCACGCCCCCGAACCGGGCCGTCTCCCCCTTGGCCGCGGCCGGAATGGCCCCTTGATCGGGCCCGGCCGAGCCCCCATGTAGTGCGCCTGAAGATCCCCAGGAACCCGCCATGACCGATTCCCCCCCCGAATCCCGCGTGCTGCCCCTGCTTCCCCTGCGGGACGTGGTGGTATTCCCGCACATGGTGATTCCCCTGTTCGTCGGGCGTCCCAAGTCGATCAAGGCCCTCGAGGCCGCGATGGAGGAGGGCAAGAACGTCGTGCTGGTCGCGCAGAAATCGGCGGCCAAGGACGAGCCCGCCCCGGAGGACCTCTACGGGGTCGGCACCGTCTCGACCATCCTGCAGATGCTCAAGCTGCCCGACGGCACGGTGAAGGTGCTGGTCGAGGGCGTGCACCGCGCGGGCATCGTGCGCGTGCTCACGGAAAAGGCGAACTTCGAGGCCGAGGTGGAGCCCGTCGCGACCGACGAGGCCGACTCGACCGAGATCGAGGCGATGCGCCGCACGCTGCTCACGCAGTTCGACCAGTACGTGAAGCTCAACAAGAAGATCCCGCCCGAGGTCCTCACGTCGCTCTCGGGCATCGACGGCGCCGGGCGCCTGTCGGACACGATCGCCGCGCACCTGCCGCTCAAGCTCGAGCAGAAGCAGCAGATCCTCGAGATGTTCGAGGTGGCGCGCCGCCTCGAGCAGCTGTTGCAGCTGCTCGAGACCGAGATCGACATCATGCAGGTCGAGAAGCGCATCCGCGGGCGCGTGAAGCGCCAGATGGAGAAGAGCCAGCGCGAGTACTACCTGAACGAGCAGGTGAAGGCGATCCAGAAGGAACTCGGCGACGCCGAGGAGGGTGCCGACCTCGACGAGCTCGAGAAGAAGATCAAGGCCGCCCACATGCCCAAGGAAGCGCGCGTGAAGGCGGAGTCGGAGCTCAAGAAGCTCAAGCTCATGTCGCCCATGTCGGCCGAGGCCACCGTGGTGCGCAACTTCATCGACACGCTGCTCGCCCTGCCGTGGAAGAAGAAGACCAAGGTCTCCACGGACCTCAAGAATTCCGAGAAGATCCTGGACGCCGACCACTACGGCCTCGACAAGGTGAAGGAACGCATCGTCGAATACCTCGCGGTCCAGCAGCGCGTGGACAAGCTGAAGGGCCCGATCCTGTGCCTCGTCGGCCCGCCCGGCGTGGGCAAGACGTCCCTGGGCCAGTCCATCGCCCGCGCGACCAACCGCAAGTTCGTGCGCATGTCCCTGGGCGGGGTGCGCGACGAGGCGGAAGTGCGCGGCCACCGCCGCACGTACATCGGCTCCATGCCCGGCAAGATCCTGCAGAACATGACCAAGGTCGGCGTGAGGAACCCGCTCTTCCTCCTCGACGAGGTCGACAAGATGGGCATGGATTTCCGCGGCGACCCGTCCTCGGCGCTGCTCGAGGTGCTCGACCCGGAGCAGAACCACACCTTCGTCGACCACTACGTCGAGGTCGAGTACGACCTCTCGGACGTCATGTTCGTCGCGACGGCCAACACGCTCAACATCCCCGCGCCGCTCCTGGACCGGATGGAAGTCATCCGCCTGTCGGGCTACACGGAGAACGAGAAGATCCACATCGCCCGCGAGTACCTGCTGCCCAAGCAGTTCAAGTCGAACGGCCTGAAGGCGGAGGAGCTCACCGTCACCGACTCGGCGCTTCGCGACATCGCCCGCTACTACACGCGCGAGGCGGGCGTGCGCGGCTACGACCGCGAGCTCGCCAAGATCTGCCGCAAGGTCGTGAAGTCCATCCTCACGAAGAAGAAGGAAGGGACGGTCACGGTCAACGCGAAGAACCTCGACAAGTACCTGGGCGTGCGCAAGTACACCTACGGCATCGCGGAGAAGGAAAACCAGGTCGGCCAGGTCACCGGCCTCGCCTGGACGGAAGTCGGCGGCGAGCTGCTCACCGTCGAGGCCGTGAAGGTGCCCGGCAAGGGCAACACCGTCACCACCGGCAAGCTCGGCGAGGTGATGCAGGAGTCGATCAAGGCGGCCATCTCCGTGGTGCGCGCGCGCGCCAAGCGGCTGGGCATCCCCGAGGACTTCTACCAGAGCCTCGACCTGCACATCCACCTGCCCGAGGGCGCGACGCCCAAGGACGGCCCGAGCGCGGGCGTCGCCATCACCACGGCGCTGGTCTCGGTGCTCACCGGCATCCCGGTGCGCTGCGACGTCGCCATGACGGGCGAGATCACGCTGCGCGGCGAGGTGCTGCCGATCGGCGGCCTGAAGGAAAAGCTGCTCGCCGCCCACCGCGGCGGCGTGAAGACGGTCCTGATCCCCCACGAGAACGTGAAGGACCTCGCGGAGGAACTGCCCGACGAGGTGAAGGGCCAGATCGAGATCATCCCCGTGCGCTGGATCGACGAGGTGCTCGAGCGCGCGCTGGAGACGATGCCCCGTGCCGTGGCCGACGAGGCCCCGGCGACCCCGCCGCCGGCGACGCCCCCGGGCGAGGAAGCGGTGGTGAAGCACTGAACGGGCGCGGCCCAGAGGCTGGAAAAGCCCCCGGCGATGCGGTAGAATGGCGAGCTTTCCGGGGTGCTTAGCTCAGTTGGTAGAGCGTCGCCCTTACAAGGCGAATGTCGGGGGTTCGAGACCCTCAGCACCCACCAGGCAAGGACGGGTCCCCAGCGAGTTTCCAGGAGCCGCCGGGCCCGTGAGCAAAGCGGTACATCGGAGTGGTAGTTCAGTTGGTTAGAATACCGGCCTGTCACGCCGGGGGTCGCGGGTTCGAGTCCCGTCCACTCCGCCAGTCTCCTAAGGGCGAACCCGAGCGGGTTCGCCCTTTTCACATCGAGAGCCCGCTAGAGGCGGGCGAGGAAGCGCCAGGCAGCCATGCTCGACAAGATCCGCACCTTCGCCGAATACAAAGTCGTCCGGTTCCTCTTCGCCATCTTCCTGATCATCCCGTTCGGGCTCTTCGGGATCGACTACTACTTCCGCTCGCCCGTGGGGGGCGACACGGTCGCGAGCGTCGGCCGCTCGCGCGTGAGCCAGCAGGACTTCGACCAGGCGATCCGCTCCCAGCAGGAGACGTACCAGGCCCAGCTCGGCCGCAATTTCGATCCGGCGCTCATGGAGAACCCGGAGATCCGCAAGGCCGTCCTCGATCGCCTCATCGGCGAGCGCCTGCTCGTGATCGGCGCCGAGAAGGCGGGCGTGCGGGTGAGCGACAAGCAGCTCGCCGAGCGCATCGCCGCCGAGCCCGCCTTCCAGGAGGACGGCAAGTTCTCCAAGAGCCGCTACGACGCCATCGCGCGCGCGCAGGGCTTCTCTCCCGTGGGCCTCGACGAGCGCCTGCGCGAGGACTTCCGCCTCGCCCAGTTCCGCGGCGCCATCGTGGAGACGGCGATCGTCCCGCGCGCGACGCTCGACGGCTTCATCCGCCTGTCGGAGCAAAGCCGCGAGGTGTCCGTGGTCACCCTCACGGCCGAATCCCAGCTTGCGAAGGTGAAGCTGACGGATGAGCAGCTCAAGGCCTGGTTCGAGGCCCGCCAGAAGGAGTTCGCGGTCCCCGAGCAGGTGAAGGTGGAATGGGTCGAGCTTTCGCCCGAAGCCCTGGCCGCGCAGGCGCAGGCGAGCCCCGACGACGTGAAGAAGTTCTACGAGACCAACCAGCCGCGCTTCATGACGAGGGAAGAGCGCCGGGCGAGCCACATCCTGGTCGGCGTGAAACCGGACGCGAACGACGCCGAGCTCAAGGCGGCCGAGGAGAAGGCGAAGGCCATCGCGGAGCGCGTGCGCAAGAACCCGGCCTCCTTCGCGGACGTGGCGAAGAAGGAATCCCAGGATCCGGGCTCGGCGGTGCAGGGTGGCGACCTCGGCTTTTTCGGGCGCGGCGCGATGGTGAAGCCGTTCGAGGATGCGGTGTTCGCGGCGAAGAAGGACGAGATCGTGGGCCCGGTGCGCTCCGACTTCGGCTTCCACGTGATCCGCCTCACGGCGGAGAAGCCGGCCAAGGGCAAGTCGCTCGCGGAGGCCACGCCCGAGATCGAGGCCGAGATCAAGAAGGGGGCCGCCTCGCGCCGGTTCGCCGAGGTGGCCGAGGGCCTGTCCAACATGGTCTACGAGCAGCCCACGAGCCTCAAGCCCGTGACGGACGCCTACAAGCTCCCCGTGCAGCAAAGCGGCTGGTTCTCGCGCGCCGGCGGCGCGCCGCCTGCCCTGGCCCACCCGAAGGTGCTGGCCGAGATCTTCTCCGACAACGCCATCAAGGCGAAGCGCAACACCGCCGCCATCGAGGGCGTGGCCGGCACGGTCGTCGCCGCCCGCGTGATCGAGCACAAGCCGGCGGAGCAACGTCCGTTCGAGGCGGTTCGCGCCGTCGTCGAGATGCGCGCCAAGCGGGAGGAAGCGCTCCGGCTCGCGACGGCCGAAGGCGAGGCCGCGCTCAAGGAATACCAGGCGGGCAAGGACGCGGGCCTCAAGTGGCCCGCCCCCCTCGCCGTGAGCCGCCAGAAGCCCGGCGGCCTGCCGCCCCCGGTGCTCGACAGGATCTTCAAGGTCGACGCCAAGGCGTTGCCCGGCTACGCGGGCGCCCAGTCGCCCGCCGGCTTTGCGGTGGTGAAGGTGTCGAAGGTGATCGAGATCGGGGAGATCGACGACGCCAAGCGCAAGTCGCTCTCCGCGCAACTTCAGCAGGCCGTCGCGCTGGGCGAGCTGGAATCGTCGATCGGAAGCCTGCGCGAATCGGTCGGTGTCGAGCTCCGCAAGGAAACGGGCGACAAGAAGGCGGCGACGGGGGGGGGGCCTTGGGGGGGGGGGGGGGTGGGGGGGGGGGGGGGGGGGGGGGGCCCGCCTTGCCGTCGATCCCTGAAGGGCCCCTCGCCGGGGCGGGTGGCCTACTCCTCGGCGAGCCCGGCCGTCGTCGTGCTGAACCCCGCGTCGACGTAGGTCACCTCGCCCGTGATGCCGCTCGAGAGGTCCGAGAGCAGGAAAGCGGTGACGTTGCCCACTTCCTCCGTCGTGACGTTGCGCCGCAGGGGCGCGTTCTTCTCGACGAACCGGAAGATCTTGCCGAAGTCGCCGATGCCGGCGGCGGCGAGGGTCTTGATGGGGCCCGCGGAGATGGCGTTCACCCGGATGCCGTGGGGACCCAGGCTCGCCGCGAGGTAGCGCACGCAGGCCTCCAGGCTCGCCTTGGCGAGGCCCATCACGTTGTAGTGCGGCACCGAGCGGATGGCGCCCAGGTACGACAGCGTGACGAGCGCGCCGGCACGGCCCTTCATGAGGGGGGCGGCGCCCCGGGCCATCGCCGCGAGACTGTAGCTGGAGATGTCGTGCGCGATGCGGAAGGCCTCGCGCGTGGTGGAGTCGTGGAACTCGCCCTTGAGGGCCTCGCGCGGTGCGAAGGCGATGGCGTGCACCAGGCCGTCCAGGTGGCCCCAGCGCTTGCCGAGCTCCGTGAACACGGCCTCGATCTGGGCGTCGTCGGCGACGTCGCAGGGCAGGAGCGGCGGGTCGCCGAACTCGCTGGCGAGGTCGGCCACGCGCTCGCGGATGCCCTCTCCCTGGTAGGTGAAGGCGAGCTCCGCGCCTTCGCGCGCGCAGGCCCGGGCGACGCCATAGGCTATCGAGCGGTTGGACAGCATCCCGGTGATGAGGATGCGCTTGCCCTTCAGGAACCCCATTTCAGGCTCTCTTTCCCAGTAGAATTCGGCGAGTTTCTGTTACGGAACGCGTCGGATTTTAGCCCATAATCGCCCCCGCTCCCGGGCGAGTCGCCCCCGAAGGACCCGAATGCACCCGATCACCGCCCGCATCGCCCCGGCCATCCTCGCCCTGGCGCTCGCGCTGCCCGCGGCCGCGCAGGTCGCGACGAAGACCTTCCGCTACGCCTTCGAGACCGCCGAGACCGGCTTCGACCCGGCCGAGCTCTCGGACCTCTATTCCTCGACGGTCATCGCGAATCTCTTCGACGCGCCGCTCGGCTACGACTACCTCGCGCGGCCGCTCAAGCTCGTGCCCAACACCCTCGCGGCCATGCCCGAGATCACGCAGGACGGCACGCTCTACACGATGCGCGTGAAGCCGGGCATCTACTTCGCCGAGGACCCGGCCTTCGGCGGCAAGCGCCGCGAACTCGTCGCGGAAGACTACGTCTACTCGATCAAGAGGCTCTTCGACCCGCGACGCAAGTCCCCCAACCTCTACCAGTTCGAGGGGTGGATCGTCGGCATGGACGAGGTGCTCGCGGATGCGCGCAGGAACAACCGCATGGACTACGACCGCGTGGCCGAGGGGCTGCGCGCGCTCGACCGCTACACCTGGCAGGTGCGGCTCAAGCAGCCCAACTACAACTTTCTCTACTACCTCGCCTACTGCAACCTCACCTGCGCCGTGGCCCGCGAGGTGGACGAGATGTACGGCGCGCGCGTGGGCGAGCATCCCGTGGGCACCGGCCCCTACCGGCTCGCCTTCTGGAAGCGTTCCTCGAAGATGGTCTTCGAGAGGAACCCCGGCTACCGGGAGGAGTTCTACGACGAGACGCCCGCCGAGGGCGACGAGACGGCCAAGGCCATCTTGGCGAAGCTGAAGGGCAAGCGCCTGCCGATGGTGGACCGGATCGAGGTGAGCGTGGTGGAGGAGCCCCAGCCTCGCTGGCTCGCGTTCCTCAATGCCGAGTTCGATTTTCTCGAGCGCGTGCCCAACGACTTCGCCAACGTCGCGACGCCCAACAACGAGCTCGCGGCCAACCTCCGGCGGCGCGGGGTGCTGATGGAGCGCACCGCCGGGATGGAGCTCACCTACTCGTACTTCGGCATGAAGGATCCGGTGGTGGGCGGCTACGAGCCGGAGAAGGTCGCCCTGCGGCGCGCCATCGTGATGGGCCAGGACGTGGACTCCGAGATCCGCATCGCGCGCAAGAACCAGGCGATCGTGGCCCACAGCCCCATCGGGCCGGGCGCGATGGGCTACGACCCGAACTTCCGCTCGACGGCCACGGAGTACAACCCGGCCAAGGCGAAGGCGCTGCTCGACATGTTCGGCTACGTCGACTGCAACGCGGACGGCTGGCGCGACCTGCCCCGCAAGAGCCCGTCCGACGAATGCAGGTCCTTCACCGTGGAATATGCCTCCGCGCCCACGATGCAGCAGAAGCCGCTCGACGAGAACTGGAAGAAGAACATGGACGGCATCGGCATCAACATGTCGATCAGGAAGGCCAAGTGGCCGGACCTGCTCAAGGAATCGAAGGCCGGCAAGCTGCAGATGTGGGGCCTGGGGTGGAGCGCCGCCGTGCCCGACGCCGACTCGTTCTTCGTGATGCTCTACGGCCCCAACGGCGGCCAGGCCAACCATTCGCGCTTCAACGTGCCGGAGTTCGACCGCCTCTACGAGCAGGCGAAGCGCCTGCCGGACGGCCCCGAGCGCGCCGCGATCTACCGCGAGATGAACCGGATCTTCCTGGTCTACGCGCCGTGGCGACTGGGCGTGCACCGCATCTACACGGACCTCTCGCACCCCTGGACGGTCGGCTTCAAGCGCCACCCCGTGATGCGCGGCTGGTGGAAGTACCTCGACATCGACCAGCCGGTGCTCGCATCGGCCTCGAAGTAGGCGCGTGAGGCGCTACGCCGCGCTCCTCGCGCTCGCCGCGGCGGCCTGGTCCGGCGGGGCGGGCGCCGCCGAGCCCAAGGTCCTGCGGGTGCCGTTCCTCATCGCCGAGACCAACTTCGACCCCGCGGGCACCTCGGACACCTACTCGAACACCGTCATCGACGAGATCTTCGAGCCGCCCCTCACGTACGAATTCCTCGCCCGGCCCTACCGGCTCAAGCCCCAGACCGCTGGCCGCGCTGCCCGAGATCACCGAGGGCGGGCGCGTGTACACGCTGCGCATCCAGCCCGGCATCCGCTTCGCCGACGACCCGGCCTTCGGCGGCAAGCCGCGCGAGCTCGTGGCGAAGGACTACGAGTACACGATCAAGCGCCTCATCGATCCGGCGATCAATTCGCCCAACAAGTGGATCGTCGAAGGGCGCATCGAAGGCCTCGACGAGGCGGCCGCCGCGGCGAAGCAGGCGGGGCGGCTCGACTACGACAAGCCCATCCCCGGCATCGAGACACCGGATCGCCACACGCTTCGCATCCGGCTCACCAAGCCCGACTACAACTTCCTCTACATCCTCGCACTCGGGACGATGGGCGCCCAGGCCCGGGAGGTGGTGGAGCGCTACGGCAGCGACATCGGCGCCCATCCCGTGGGCACCGGGCCCTTCGTGCTCAAGGAATGGCGCCGGTCCTCGCGCATCGTGCTCGAGCGCAACCCGGGCTTCCGCGAAGTCTACTTCGAGGCCGAGCCGCCGGAGGACGATCCGCTATCCCAGCGCCTCGCGCGCGAGATGAAGGGCAAGCGGCTGCCGGCGGTGGACCGCGTCGAGATCTCGGTCATCGAGGAGTCGCAGCCGCGCTGGCTCGCCTTCCTGAACGGCGAGCTCGACTGGATCAACCTGCCCTACGAGTTCAAGAGCATGGCGCTGCCTGGCGGGACCGTCGCGCCCTGGCTCGCGAAGAAGGGCGTGCGCCACGTGTCGACCATCGACCTCGACCTCACCTACATGTACTGGAACATGAAGGACCCGGTGTGGGGCGGGGTCGAGCCGCAGCAGATCGCGTTGCGGCGCGCGATCTCGCTCGCCTACGACCTGCAGAAGGAAATCGACCTGGTGAGGAACGGCAGCGCCATCGAGGCGCGGACGGCCCTTCCGCCCGGCGTGCTGGGCCACGATCCGTCCTTCACGACCGGCCCCGCCTACGATCCGGCACGCGCGCGGGCGCTGCTCGACACCTACGGCTACGTCGACCGCGACGGCGACGGTTGGCGCGACCAGCCCGACGGCAAGCCGCTGGTGTACCGGTACGCCACCGATCCGTCGCAGCTCTCGCGGCTGTTCACCGAGCTCTGGAAGAAGAACCTCGATGCCGTCGGCGTGCGCATGGAAGTGGAAGTGGCCAAGTGGCCGGACCTGCGCAAGAAATCGAAGGCCGGGCAGCTGCAGAACTGGTTCCTCGCCTGGAACGCGGACTTCCCGGACGGCGAGAACTTCTACCAGCTCCTCTACGGCCCGCACTGCGGATCCTCCAACGACGGCTGCTTCCAGTACGCACCCTTCGACCGCCTCTACGAACAGGCCGCGGCATTGCCCCCTGGCCCGGAGCGGGCCGCCATCTACCGCGAGATGGCCCGTGTGACCGCCGCCATGGCCCCCTGGAAGACCTTCGTCCACCGCCGCCGCGACCAGATGATGCAGCCCTGGATCCTGGGCTGGCGCAAGCACCAGTTCCTGCACGATGCCTACCGGTACGTCGACATCGACCTCGCCGAGCGCGCGAAGTGGCTGAAATAGGTCCGCCGTCCCTCGGGAAACGGTCATGAAATCGTTATAATTCACGGCTTTGCACGAATCCCCCTCCGCACGCCCGATGCGCCTCGCCGCCACCTTCCTCGCCGCCGCCTTCCTCGCCGCCCCCGCGGCGCAGGCGAGCGTCGCCGTGGAGAAGAAAGTGCTGCGGATGGCCCTGCGCACGGCGGAGGCCGGCTTCGACCCGCAGCGCATCGACGACCGCTACTCGGTGGGCGTGTGCGAGAACCTCTTCGAGCCGCTCCTCACCTACGACTACCTCGCGCGACCCGTGCGGCTGGTGCCGCTCGTGGCCGAGGCCGTGCCGGTCGCGGAGGAGCAGGGCACGCGCTACACCTTCCGGATCCGGCCGGGCATCCTCTTCGCCGACGATCCGGCCTTCAGGGGCGCCAAGCGCGAACTCGTGGCGAAGGACATCGAGTATTCGATCAAGCGCTTCCGCGACCCGAAGAACCGCAGCCCCTACGGGTGGATCTTCGAGCACAAGCTCGCCGGGCTCGACGACCTGGCCGATGCGGCGGCGAAGTCCGGCCACTTCGACTACGAGGCGAAGATCGCGGGGATCGAGGTCCGGGACCGCTACACCGTCAGCTTCAAGCTGCTCGAGCCGGACTACAACTTCCTCTACCTCCTCGCGATGCCCAACGTGGTGCCCGTCGCCCGCGAGGTCATCGAGGCCTATGGCGCCGACACCCACGCGCACCCGGTGGGCACCGGCCCCTACGTGCTCAAGGAATGGGTGCGGCGCTCGAAGATCGTGCTGGAGAAGAACCCCAACCACCGCGGCTACGAGCTCGACCCGACCTGGGCGGACCCCGCCGACGAGTGGGACCGTCGCGCGCTCGACGCGCTGCGCGGCAAGCGCCTGCCCCTCATCGACCGCATCGAGATCTATCCCATCGAGGACGAGCAGCCGCGCTTCCTCGCGTTCCTCAACAAGGAGCACGACCTCCTGGACGAGACGCCGTTCGCGTTCATCCACCAGGTGCTGCCCAACGGCCGGATGGCACCCGGCCTGCAGGCGCTCGGCGTGAGCGCCTACCGCGAGGAGCAACCCGAATTCACCTACGACGTCTTCAACCTGAACGACACGGTGGAGGGGCGCGAGAACCCCGTGGGCGGCTACGCGCCCGGGCGCGTGGCGCTGCGGCGCGCCATGGTCCTCGCGCACGATCGCGACCGGGAGATCGGCGTGCTCCGCAAGGGCCAGGCCATCGCGGCGCAAAGCCCCGTGCCGCCCGGTGTCGTGGGCTACGATCCCGCGTTCCGCGCCTCGGCGCAGGACTACGACCCGCCCCGCGCCAAGGCGCTGCTCGACACCTTCGGCTACGTCGACCGGGACGGCGACGGCTGGCGCGACCAGCCCGACGGCCGCCCCTCGTGATCGAATACAAGTACAACGCGGGCAGCCAGGAAAGCCGGCAACTGGCCGAACTGTGGAGCAAGTCGATGGCCGACGTGGGCATCCGCCTCGAGGCCGCCGCGGTGCAGTTCGTGGACCTGCTGAAGGACAAGAAGGTCGGCAAGTTCGTGCTGGCCGGCTCCGCCTGGATCGCGGACTACCCGGACGCCCAGAACTTCCTGCAGCTGCTCTACGGCCCGAACTCGGGCACCTCGAACGAGGCCCACTTCCGCCTCGACGCCTACGACCGCCTCTACCTGCGCTCGGCCTCGCTGCCGGACAGCCCCGAGCGCAACGCGCTCTACCGGGAGATGAACCGGCTGCTGCTCGCGTGGGCGCCCTGGCGCCTGGGGGTGCACCGCGTCTTCAACCACCTGCAGTACCCGTGGGTGAAGGGCTACAAGAAGCACCCGATCCTCTACACCAACTTCAAGTATCTCGACCTGGACGTGGCCGCGCGAGCGGCGGCGCTCAGGTAGCCCCACCCCGAAGCGAAGGAGTCCCGCGTGGCCGCCTATGTGATCCGACGACTGTGGCAGATGATCCCGACCCTCGCGGGCGTGATCCTGCTCATCTTCTTCCTGTTCAACTGGGTGGGCGGCGACCCGGCGCAGGTCCTGGCCGGCAAGATCTCGAACCCCGAGCAGATCGCGAACATCCGCAAGCAGCTCGGCGTGGACCAGCCCTACTGGTACCAGCTGTGGGTATTCGTGCAGCAGGTCTTCACCTTCGACTTCGGCCGCAGCTGGTCGACCAACGAGGAGGTCTCGAAGATCCTGCTCACGCGGGTCGGCCCCACGCTCACCATCATGGTGCCCGTGCTCGTCATCGAGACGATGCTGGCGGTGGCCTTCGCGATCATGGTGGCCTACGTGCGCGGCTCGCTCACCGACCGCACGATCATGGTGATCTGCACGACGGCGATGTCGATCTCCTTCCTCGTCTACATCATCTTCGCGCAGTGGCTCTTCGGCTTCAAGCTGGGCTGGTTCCCGGTGCAGGGCTGGAGCGAGAGCTTCTCGCGGAACCTGCTCACCTACGCGCCGCTGCCCGTGATGCTCGCGATCTTCGTGGGCCTCGCGCCCCAGCTGCGCCTCTACCGTTCCTTCTTCCTCGAGGAGATCAACCAGGATTACGTGCGCACCGCTCGCGCCAAGGGCCTGCCCGAGAAGAAGGTGATGATGAAGCACGTGCTCCGGAACGCGCTCATCCCCATCCTCACGAACATCGGCATCTACCTGCCGGGCCTGTTCGTGGGCTCGTTCCTGCTGGAGGTGTTCTTCTCGATCCCGGGGCTGGGCCGCGAGATCGTGACGGCCGTGAACCGCAGCGACTTCCCGGTGATCAAGGCGGTGACGGTCTACCTCGCCATGCTCACCATGTTCATCAACCTGCTGGTCGACGTGCTGTACAAGCTGGTCGATCCGCGCGTCTCGTTCAAGTGAGGGCCCCATGAGCGCCGTCCTTCCGAAGCACATCCCGGTGGTCCGCGAGGCCTCGCCGGGGCTCTGGGCCCTCGCCTGGCGCCGCCTGCGCGGCGATCGCGTGGGCATGGTGTCCCTCGCCGTGGTCGTCGCCTTCCTCGCCATGATGCTGGCCTCCTACGCCGGCATCCTCGCCAAGGACTGGAACAAGGAGCGGGGCGTCTCCTACGCCAACCCGGCCTTCCTCGCCGGGGCGGAGAACCTCGAGGCGAAGGAGGTCACCCACAAGGACTTCGGCACGCAGGCGAAGCCCGTGGACCTCTCGGACATCGACCCCCTCGCGCCCCGCTACAAGGAATGGGAGGAGCGCGCGGCCAAGATCGCCGTCACCGAGGTGAAGCGCGCCGAGACGCTCCCGTTCGGCGGCGACAAGTGGGGGCGGGACGTCCTCGAGAAGGCCATCAAGGGCTCGGAAGTCTCCATCTTCGTGGGGCTCACGGCAGCGCTCTTCGCCACGATCATCGGCACGGTGCTCGGGGCCCTCGCCGGCTACTGGGGCGGGCGGGTCAACGACTTCCTCGAGTGGTTCTACAACATCTTCACCTCGATCCCGTACATCCTGCTCATCCTCGCCTTCGCGGCGGTGTTCAAGAAGGGCCTGGACACGATCATCGTGATCCTCGCGCTCACCGGCTGGACGGGCATCTACCGCCTGGTGCGGGCGGAATACATCAAGCACTGCGGCCGCGAGTACGTGAAGGCCGCCCAGGCCATCGGCGCGTCGCACTTCTCGCGCATGTTCGTGCACATCCTGCCCAACGCGAGCCACGTGATCCTGGTGCAGCTCTCGCAGCACGTGGTGGGCTTCATCAAGGCCGAGGTGATCCTGTCCTTCCTGGGCCTGGGCGTGCCGGTGGACATGGTCTCCTGGGGCACGATGCTCGCCGAGGCGCAGAACGAGCTGGTGATCGGCAAGTGGTGGCAGCTGGTCGCCGCGGGCGCCAGCATGGCGTTCCTGGTCACGGCCTTCTCGATGCTCACGGACAGCCTGCGCGACGCGCTGGACCCGAAGCTCAAATAGGAACGGCGGATCCCCATGACGACGAGCGAGCACCTTCTCCAGGTCCAGGATCTCCGGGTGAGCTTCCGGGTGGACAAGCACAACACGTTCGAGGCGGTGAAGGGCATCTCCTTCGACGTCCCGAAGAACCGCACCATCGCCCTCGTGGGCGAATCGGGCAGCGGCAAGAGCGTCTCGGCGATGGCGATCCTGGGCCTGCTGCCCGAGAACGCGCGCATCCCCGCGGCGAGCCGCGCGCTCTACGGCGGCGAGGACCTGCTCAAGGCCACGCCCCAGCGCCTGCAGGCGATCCGCGGCAAGGACATCTCGGTGATCTTCCAGGAACCGATGACCTCCCTGAACCCGGTGTTCCCCGTGGGCGAGCAGATCGGCGAGACGCTGCGCCTGCACATGGGCCTCACGGCGAGGCAGGCGGCGTCCCGCGCGGTGGACCTGCTCGCGGAAGTGGGCATCCCGAACCCCGCGCTTCGCGTGCGCAGCTTCCCGCACGAGCTCTCCGGCGGCCAGCAGCAGCGCGTCATGATCGCCATGGCCATCGCCTGCGAGCCCAAGCTCCTCATCGCCGACGAGCCCACCACGGCGCTCGACGTGACGATCCAGAAGCAGATCCTCGAGCTCATCGCCGGGTTGCAGGAGAAGCACCACATGTCCGTCCTCTTCATCACGCACGACCTGGGCGTGGTGGGCGAGATCGCGAACCACGTGGTCGTGATGCAGAACGGCGTGGTGCAGGAGCAGGCGACGGTGCACGCGATCTTCGAATCGCCGCAGCATCCCTACACGAAGGCGCTGCTGGAGTGCCGCCCGCGCCTGGACCGGCGGCCGAAGCGCCTGCCGGTCATCGACGACTTCCTCAAGGGCACGGGCGCCCCGCGGATGGAGGAGCAGCCGCGCGGCGTGAAGGAGGGCGACGCGGTCATCCTCGAGGTGAAGGGGCTGGGCAAGACCTTCTTCCTGAAGGAAGGGCTCTTCGGCAAGCGCGCCGTCCCGGCGGTGAAGGACGTGAGCTTCAAGCTCGCCAAGGGCAAGACGCTGGGCCTCGTGGGCGAATCGGGCTCGGGCAAGACGACGGTGGGCCTCACCCTCATGCGCCTGCACGACGCGACGAGCGGCGAGGTGCTCTTCGAGGGGAAGAACCTGCTCGCGCTTTCCGACCGCGAGATGATGGCCTACCGCCGGCGCATCCAGATCATCTTCCAGAACCCGTACGCCTCGCTCAACCCGCGCTTCACCATCGGCAACATCCTCACCGAGCCCATGAAGATCCACGGGATCGGCGCGAACGCCGAGGAGCGCGTCGAGATGGCCTTCCAGCTCCTCAAGCGCGTGGGGCTTCCGGAGGCTTCCTACTACAAGTACCCGCACGAGTTCTCCGGCGGCCAGCGCCAGCGCATCGCCATCGCGCGCTGCCTCACGATGAAGCCCGACGTGCTCATCTGCGACGAATCGGTGTCGGCGCTCGACGTGTCGGTGCAGGCGCAGGTGCTGAACCTGCTTCAGGACCTGCAGGAGGAATTCCGCCTGTCCTACATCTTCATCTCCCACGACCTCGCCGTCGTGAAGTACATCTCCGACCAGGTGATGGTGATGAACCAGGGCGAGATCGTGGAGATCGCCAACTCCGACGAGATCTACCTGGATCCGAAGCAGGAGTACACCCGCAAGCTGCTCTCCTCGATCCCGAAGGGATGGGACGCGGCCCGCGCCGCATGAGCGCGTCGTCCCGGGAGATCGCCATGCGCCTTGCCGCCTTCCTCGCCGCGCTCGCGGCGCCCGCTCTCGCCGCCGCCGCCCCGGCGCCCGCCACCGCGCCATCGCGTACGCTGGTCGCCGCCTACGATGCGGGCGCCATCACGAAGCGCTGCGACGAGGGGCTCGCGCGCGCCCGGGGGCTGGTCGCGAAGATGCAGGCCCGGCGGGGCGGGGCGGGGCTGCTGGCCGAGTGGAACGGCCTGCAGGTCGCGATCGAGTCCGTGGTGAACCCCATCTACCTGATGGGGAGCGTGCATCCCGACAAGGCCGTGCGCGACGCGGCCGACCCGTGCCTCGCGAAGTTCACGACGCTCTCCACGGACATCTTCCAGGACGAGAAGCTCTACCGGCGGGCGAAGGCGGTCGCGCCGGCCAACGCTGTCGATCGCAAGATGCGCAAGGACCTCCTCGAGGGCTTCGAGGACACGGGCGTCGCGCTGCCGGCGGACAAGCGCAAGCGCGCGAAGGAGATCTTCGACCGCCTCGAGGCGCTGCGCCAGCAGTACGACAGGAACGTGCGCGACGACCCCACCCGGGTGACGATGTCTCCGGCGGACGTGGCGGGCATGCCCGTGGCCTGGATCGCCGCCCAGAAGAAGGACGCGAACGGCAACTTCGTGCTCGGCCTGGACTACCCGGCCTACGTGCCGTTCATGACGAACGCCCGGAGCGGGCAGGCGCGCGAACGCTACTACCGGGCGAAGCTCGGCGAGGGCGGGCCGGCCAACCTCACGCTGCTCGAGGAAATCTTCACCCTGCGCAAGGAACTGGCCGGCCTCTACGGACTGCCGGATTTCGCCTCCTACGTGCTGCGCCGGCGGATGGCGAAGAGCCCGGACGAGGTGCGGAAGTTCCTCGCCAGCGTGAAGACCGCCGTCCAGGACCTCGAGCGCGCGGAGATGGAGGAATTGCGGGCGGAAAAGGCGAAGGAGATCGGCGCGCCGCTCGAGCGAGACGGTGCTCGCCCGGTGGGACGTGGGTTACATCCAGGAGAAGGTGAAGCGCGCGCGCTACGCCGTCGACCAGGAGGCGCTGCGCAGGTACTTCCCGACCGGCAAGGCCATCGACTTCGCGCTCGCGGTTTCCGAGGCGCTGTACGGCGTGAAATTCCGCGAGGCGAAGGTCGAGGCCTGGCACCCGGACGTACGCTACTTCGACGTGCTCGACGCGAAGTCTGGCGCGTTCGTCTCGGGCTTCTACCTCGACCTCTATCCGCGCGAGGGCAAGTACGGCCACGCGGCGGCCTTCCCGATCCGCGGGGCCAGCTCGCTCGCGCGCCGCGCGCCGCTCTCGGCGCTCGTCACCAACTTCAACCGCCAGGGGCTCGACCACGACGAGCTCGAGACGCTGCTGCACGAGTTCGGCCACGTCCTGCACGGCGTCCTCTCGAAGACGGTGTACGTGTCCCAGGCCGGCACCAGCACGCTGCAGGATTTCGTCGAGGCGCCCTCGCAGATGTTCGAGGAATGGGCGCGGCGCGAGCAGTCCCTCGCCCTATTCGCGAAGGTGTGCCCGGAGTGCCCGCGGCTTTCGCGCGACCAGATCGCGCAGCTCGACGCCGCCCGCAAGTACGGACGCGGCAGCCGCTACGCCCGGCAGTGGATCTACGCGGCCTTCGACATGGAGCTCAGCACCAATCCCCGCCCCCCGCTGGAGGTATGGAAGGCGCTCGAGTCGCAGACGCCCCTGGGCCACGTCGAGGGCACCCTGTTCCCGGCCTCGTTCAGCCACATCGCCTCCAGCTACGCCGCCGGCTACTACGGCTACATGTGGTCCGAGGTGATGGCGCTCGACATGCTCTCGGCCTTCAAGGACGACCTGCTCGACGCGAAGGTGGGGGCGCGCTACCTGGACAGCATCCTTTCGCAAGGCGGGCAGCGCGAGCCGCGCGACATGGTGAAGGCCTTCCTGGGACGCGATCCGTCGAACGAGGCGTTCTTCGCCGAGATCACCGGAAGGCGGTAGGGGCGAGCCGCGGGCGATTGGGCGACGGTCCCATTCCCGCGCGATGGGGCCGGCCTATACTGGGTGCATCGCGGTCGCCCGGCCGCAACCCCACGAGGTGCCCCATGCAAGCGAATGGTCCTGTCGTCACCCGCCGCCACTTCCTGCAATCGGCCGCCGCCGGCGTGGCGCTCGCCGGCATCGGCGCGCCGGCATTCGTGCGGGGCGCCGCGCCGCTGGCGCACCGGCCGCTTCCCTACGCCGAGGCGGCCCTCGCCCCCGTGATCGGCGCGCAGACCGTGGGCATCCACTGGGGCCGTCACCACAAGTTCTACGTCGACAACCTCAACAAGCTCGTCATGGGCACGCCGTTCGAGGGCCAGCCGCTCGAGAAGATCGTCATGGGCACGGCGGGCAAGGCGGACCAGCAGGCGCTGTTCAACAACGCCGGCCAGATCTGGAATCACGACTTCTACTGGCAGAGCCTCAAGGCGGGCGGCGGCGGCAAGCCGCCGGCGAAGCTCGCGAAGAAGATCGACGAGGCCTTCGGCAGCTTCGACGAGTTCAGGAAGCAGTTCGCCGCCATGACCGTGAGCCAGTTCGGCAGCGGGTGGGGATGGCTCGTGGCCGACGCGTCCGGCAAGCTCAAGGTCGTGAAGACCGCCAACGCGGAGGTCCCGATGACGCAGGGCCTCAAGCCCCTCGTCACCATCGATGTCTGGGAGCACGCCTACTACCTGGACTACCAGAACAAGCGCGCGGACTACGTGAACGCGCTCATCGACAAGCTGCTCAACTGGGAATTCGCCGAGAAGAATCTCGGCTGAGGCGGCCAAACACCGCCGGCCCGTAGGGACTTTCGCCGCATCCGGATGGGGGCCCCGTGGCCCCCGTTCGCTTTATACTTCGCGATTCCCGCACATCCACCCCGACCCGGAGACCCTCCATGTTCACGCTCATGGCGCTTCCCTACGCGAACGACGCGCTCGCCCCCATCATCACCGCCCACACGATCTCCTTCCACCACGGCAAGCACCACAAGACGTACGTGGACAACCTGAACAACCTGGTGAAGGGCACGGAGTTCGAGGGCCAGTCCCTGGAGGCCATCGTGACCGCCACCGCGGGCAAGGCCGACAAGGCGCCGCTGTTCAACAACGCCGCGCAGATCTGGAACCACGACTTCTACTGGAACAGCCTCAAGCCGGACGGCGGCGGCGTTCCGGCGGGCAAGGTGGCCGATGCCATCGACGCGTCCTTCGGCAGCTTCGACGAGTTCAAGAAGCAGATGGCCGCGACGACGGTGGGGCAGTTCGGCTCCGGCTGGGGCTGGCTCGTGGCGGATGCCTCCGGCAAGCTCAAGATCGTGAAGACGGGCAACGCCGAGGTGCCCCTGACGCAGGGCCTGAAGCCCCTGCTCACGATCGACGTGTGGGAGCATGCCTACTATCTCGACCACCAGAATCGCCGCGCCGATTACGTGAATGCCGTGATCGACAAGCTGCTCAACTGGGATTTCGCCGCGAAGAATCTCGGCTGATCGCCGGATTCGTCCATCCCGAAGGGGCCGCGCCGCGAGGCGCGGCCCTTTTCGCTACTGGACGCGCAGCCGGATGCCCGGCTGGATGACGGCGCGCGCGGTGAGGTTGTTCAGGCGAAGCAGGTCGGGAACGGCCTTGCCGAACTGGCGGGCGATGCCGTAGATCGTGTCGCCCGTGCGCACCGTGTAGAAATGGGAGCCGGCGCGCGCGGGCGCCGAGGCCTGGGCCGGCGGCGTCGCGCCCTTCGCCGGGGCCGCGGTCAAGGGAGCGGGCGCCGGCCTGGTGGCGGCCACCTGGGTGACGACGGGCGCGCCGCGTCCCGGAACGAGAACCGGCTGCGCCGCCGTGAGGCGCCCCTTCTTGTTCACGTGCAGGTTGTTCACCTGTCGCAGCGTCGCGGCCGAAAGGCCGTAGCGCCTGGCGATGGCATCGACCGCCTCGCCCTTCCTGCCGGGCACCGTCGTCCAGGTGACGAGGGGCTTGTCCCAGCTCTCGAGGTTCGCCCGGAAGGTATCGGCCTTGTCGAGGGGCAGCACGAGCGTGCCGGTATGCGCCACCGCCACCGGCTTGTTGTGCGAGGGATTGAGGGCGACGAATTCGTCCTCGGGCATCCCCGCGAGCCGGGCGGCCAGCTTCACGTCGATCTTCTCGGGCGCGGCGACCGTCGTGAAGTAGGGCTGGTCCGGGATGGATTCCAGCTCGATGCCGTAGAGCGCGGGCCCGAGCACGATGTTCTTCACCGCGACCAGCTTGGGGACGTAGTTCATCGTCTCCGGCGGCAGCCTGAGGCTGAGGAAATCCGTGGGCAGCCCGCGCTTCTGGTTGGCGGCGATGGCGCGGCCGACGCAACCCTCGCCGCAGTTGTAGGCCGCCAGCGCGAGTTCCCAGCTGCCGAACATGTCGTGGAGGCGCTCGAGGTAATTGAGCGCCGCGTGGGTCGCCGCGACGATGTCGCGCCGGTTGTCCTGCCACCAGTCCTGCCGAAGGCCGTAGTTCTTGCCGGTCGAGGGGATGAACTGCCACAGGCCCGAGGCCTTGGCGCGGGAATAGGCGTGCGGATTGAAGGCGCTCTCGATGACGGGCAGGAGCGCGATTTCCGTGGGCATGCCGCGCTTCTCGACCTCCTCGACGATGTGGTGCAGGTAGAGGCTGCCCCGGTCCACGAAGCGCTTGATGTAGTCCGGCCGGCTGGAATACCAGGCTTCGTGTTCCAGCACCATCGGCGAATCGAGCGGCTCGAGGAGGAAACCCTTGCGGATGCGCTGCCAGAGATCCGGATCGGGCATGGGCAGGTCCGCGTCCTCGAACGGATCGGGCAACTCCGCGGGCGGCGCCGGCGGGGCCGTGGAAACGGCCGGGGGCGGCGCCGCCCAGGCGGTCAGCGCGGCGACCAACCCGAGTGAAGCAAGGGCCAGGCGGCCTGAAAATGGCTTAATCTTTGTTTCCATTGGATTTTTCAATGCTACGCCGCCGGGCGGGCCGGGTCAACGGGCCGGGGCGATCGGCCGCCAGACCCACAACGGACGGGGAGAGCGGATGGTTTACCCCGGACGGCGGGCGGCGAGGGCGGCGAATTCGGGTTCGGTCATGCGCACCAGTTCCCATTCGGGGAGGATCCGGCCGCCGATCGATTCGTAGAAACGGATGGACGGCTCGTTCCAATCGAGCACGCGCCATTCGAAACGGCCACAGCCGCGTTCGACGGCGAGCCCGGCCAGGTGGGCGAGCAGCGCCTTGCCGATGCCCGCGCCCCGATGGGCCGGTTCGACGAAGAGGTCCTCGAGGTACAGGCCCGGCTTCGCCAGGAACGTGGAGAAGGTCGTGAAGTAGAGCGCGAAGCCGACGGCCCGCCCGCCGCGCTCGGCCATGACCGCCTCCGCGGCCGGACGCGGGCCGAAGAGGGCGGACCGCAATTTCTCCGGCGTGCCCTGCATCTGGTGGGCGAGCTTTTCGTAGTCGGCGAGCGCGCGGATGAGGCGGTCGATCTCGTCGCAGTCGTCGGGGCTCGCGGGGCGCAGCGTGAAGTCGGCCATGGTCATCGGTAGGTGTTCTTCCATTCGCGCACCACCGTGAACACCTCCAGGGGCGTCGCGAGCGCGCGGCCCGCATGGCGGCTCGCGGCGGCGGCCACCTCGGGTACCCGGGCGCGAAGGAACGGGTTGGTCTCGATCTCGAGGGCGAGGGTCGAGGGAACGGTGGGCTCGCCGCGCGCGCGCCGGTCGCTGTCGGCGAAGAATCGCTCGGCGAGGCGCGCGTTGCCCGGTTCCACCGCCTGCGCGAACCGAAGGTTGGCGAGCGTGTATTCGTGGGCGCAATAGACGAGGGTCGCGGGCGGCAGCGCGGCCAGCTTCGCGAGCGAGGCGGCCATCTGCGCGGGGGTGCCCTCGAAAAGGCGACCGCAACCGCCGGCGAAGAGCGTGTCGCCGCAGAAGACGAAGCCTTCGCCCGCGTAGGCGATGTGGCCGGCGGTGTGACCCGGCACCGCGATCACGTCGAGGGCGAGGGCGAGGCCGGGGAGGGCGATGCGCTCGCCGCCCGCGAGGGGGCGGGTCACGCCGGCGATGCGCTCGCTCGCCGGGCCGAAGACCTCGACGGCGCCTCGCGCCGCGAGCGAGGCGAGCCCGCCGACGTGGTCCTTGTGATGGTGGGTCGCGAGGATCGCCGTGAGCACGAGGCCGCGGCGGTCGAGAAAGTCGCCCACCGGCGACGCGTCGCCGGGGTCCACGACGGCGGCGTGACGCCCGTCCTCGATCACCCAGAGATAGTTGTCCTCGAAGGCCGGGACGCCGTGGATCTGCACCATGGGGTCCGAGTCTATTAGAATTGCCGCATGCAGACCAACACGCTCGCCCAGTGGTTCGGCACGCCGCTCGGGGCCTACCTCCTCGGCAAGGAGCGCGCGTACCTCGATGACGTGACGCCCGACATCTTCGGGTTCCACGCCCTGCAGCTCGGGCTTCCGGAATACGACCTGCTGCGCGAGAACCGCATCACGCATCGCATGCGCATCGACACGGGCGGCTCGGCGTCGGTCCGCGCCAAGGGTCATGAGCTGCCGATCGCGACGCAGTCCATCGACCTCGTGCTCCTGCCGCACACGCTCGAATTCGCCGAGGAGCCCCATGCCGTCCTGCGCGAGATCGACCGCGTGATGATGCCCGAGGGGCGCCTCGTCATCCTGGGCTTCAACCCCTGGAGCCTGTGGGGCCTTCGCAGCAGCCTGGGCCCGCGCCGCCACGAGATGCCTTGGAACGGCCGTTTCGTCTCGCTGCTGCGCGTGAAGGACTGGCTCGCCCTCCTGGGCTTCGAGGTGTCCGCCGGCCGGCTCGTCTGCTACGTGCCGCCCGTGCGGAACGAGAAGTGGCTGCGCCGGCTCGAATTCATGGAGCCGGCGGGCGATCGCTGGTGGGCGGTGGGCGGGGCGGTGTACATGCTGCAGGCCATCAAGCGCGTGCGCGGCGTCCGCCTCATCACCCCGGCCTGGCACGAGGCCGCCGCGCGCGAGAAGCGCGTGGCGCTCGCCACCAAGCGCGAAGGCGCCTCGTCCCGCACCTCCACCCTGCGCGTCGTCAAGTGACGCACGATCACGCCCCGGCGGCGAAGCCGGTCGAGATCTACACGGACGGCGCGTGCAAGGGCAATCCCGGCCCGGGCGGGTGGGGCGCCCTGCTCACCTTCGGCGGCGAGGAGCGCGAGATGTTCGGCGGCGAGGCGCAGACCACCAACAACCGCATGGAGCTCACCGCCGTCATCGAGGCCCTCGCCGCGCTCAAGCGCCCGACCCGGGTCGTGCTGCACACGGACTCGCAGTACGTGATGAAGGGCATCACGGAGTGGATCCGCGGCTGGAAGGCGAAGGGCTGGCGCACCGCGTCGAAGGAGCCCGTGAAGAACGTGGATCTCTGGACGCGCCTCGACGAGCTGGCGGCCGGCCATCACGTGGAATGGCGCTGGGTGAAGGGCCATTCCGGCCACCACGGCAACGAGCGCGCGGACGAGCTGGCCAACCGCGGCGTCGCCTCGATAGGCCGCTGACCGTGGCCGCGCGCCGCATCGTCCTCGACACCGAGACCACGGGGCTCGAGTCCTCGCTCGGCCACCGCGTGATCGAGATCGCGTGCGTGGAGCTCTCGGGCCGCCGGCCCACGGGACGCCATTTCCATCGCTACCTCAACCCGGACCGCGAGATCGACATCGGCGCGATCCAGGTCCACGGACTCACCAACGATTTCCTCGCGGACAAGCCGCGCTTCGGCGACATCGCCGAGGAATTCATCGAGTTCGTCGAGGGGGCCGAACTGCTCATCCACAACGCGGCCTTCGACGTGGGATTCCTCGACGCGGAGCTCGCGCTGGCCGGCAAGCCCGGCATCCGCAGCTTCGCCCGCGTGACCGACACGCTCGCCCTCGCGCGCGAGATGCATCCGGGAAAGCGCAATTCGCTCAATGCGCTCTGCGAGCGCTACCAGGTCGACAACTCGGGCCGCTCGCTCCACGGCGCGCTCCTCGACGCGCAGCTCCTCGCGGACGTCTTCCTCGCCATGACGCGCGGACAGGATGCGCTCGACATCTCGCTCGTGGCCGCCGCCCGGGAACGCGCGCCCGGCACCGCACCGGCGCGGCCGGCCCACCTCGCCGTGGTTCGCGCGAGTGCCGAGGAGCTCGCCGCGCACGCCGCCATGTGCGAACGCATCGACGAGGAAAGCAAGGGGCGCTGCCTGTGGAAGCGGGCCGGGACGCCCGCCTGACGCCGTGGCCGATACCGAGTCCCGCCGCGAAGAGCTGAACCGCCTGGCCGCGCGGCAGGTGGCCCTGGGGGCCATTCCCATCGCGGTGTTCTGCGGCGCCTTCGCGCTCGCCCGCGCGGTCCTGGGCACCGGCCGCGAGTCCGAGGCCACCACCTGGGGCATCGCGCTCGCGACCGCCGTCGGTTCCGTCTTCGTGCTCGCGCAGCGCACCGCCCGGGTGCTGGGCGGCGAGGTCGAGGTGATGCGCGAGGTCGTGCGCGGCACCGGCACGGCGAACGGGCCCGGCGACTGGCCGGAGCTCACCGAGCCGCTCGAGGGGCTCAAGCGCGAGGTGCTCGCCCTGTCGAACGAATTCCAGTCGCGCGAACTGCGCCTGCAGGAGAAGCTCGACACCTCGCGCCAGCAGGTGTTCTTCCTCACCACCCACGACGCGCTCACCGGCCTGGCGAACCGCAAGACGCTCGAGGAGCGGCTCGAAACCGCCCTCGCCTCGGCCCGCAGCGTGGGCAGCACGCACGCGCTCGTCTACCTCGACATCGATTTCCTGCACCGCATCAACGACGCTTTCGGGCACCTGGCGGGCGACGACCTGCTTCGCCGGCTCGTGCCCGTCCTGAAGAACTGCCTGCGGGACGAGGAACTGCTCGCGCGGATCGGCGGCGACGAGTTCGCCGTGCTGCTCGAGAACTGCAGCGCCGACTACGCGCTCGCGGCCGGCACCCGCATCCGCGACGCCGTCCAGGGCTGGCAGTTCGAATGGAGCGACCATGCCTTCCAGGTGGGCGTGAGCGTCGGCGTGGTCGCCATCACGCGCCTGACCCCCAGCCTCTCGGCGGTGTTCAACGAGGCCGACAGCGCCTGCTTCGCGGCGAAGGAGCAGGGGCGCAACCGCGTCGTCGCCTTCCACGAGGCCGAGGCCTCGCAGACCATGCGCCAGACGAGCCGCGGGTGGCTCAAGCGCATCAACGACGCCATCACCGCCGGCGCCTTCACGCTCCTCTACCAGCCCATCGTGCCCATCGCCGCGCCGAAGGAGCTGGGCTCGCCCCCGCGCATGGAGGCGCTCCTGCGCATGAGCGAGACGGGCGGCGAGCTCATCCTGCCGATGTCGTTCATCCCCGTGGCCGAGCGCTACGACCTGATGCGCACGATCGACCGCTGGGTCATCGACCGCGCGCTGTCGGATTTCCGCCAGCTCGCCCGCACGCGCGAGAACCCCAGGCCCGCGGAATTCTCGATCAACATCTCCGGGCACACGCTCTCCAGCCCGGAGTTCGCGGATTACGTGAAGGAGCGTCTCGCGACCCTGGGCGTGCCCGCGGCCTCGATCTGCTTCGAGATCACCGAGACGGCCGCCATCGCGAACGTCGAGCGGGCCCGCGCCCACATCGAGGCGTTGCGCGCCGTCGGCGTGCGATTCTGGCTGGACGACTTCGGCAGCGGCCTGTCCTCGTTCAACTACCTCAAGCACTTCCCCGTCGACGGCCTCAAGATCGACGGCCTCTTCGTGCGCGGCGTCGCGCGCAGCTACCTGGACTACGCGCTGGTCGAGGCCATCCTGCGCATCGCCAACACGATGGGCCTCACGGCCATCGCGGAGTACGTCGAAGGCGAGGACATCCTGAAGAAACTGGTGGCCATCGGGGTTCCGTACGGCCAGGGGTTCCACCTCGGCCCGCCGCGCCCGCTCGACGCCCTCTTCGCCGACGCGGCGCCGCGCCCCGTCGCCTGAGGGCCGCCGAGGCCCGCATCCGGAGCCCCGGCGTAAGGCCGGCCTGACACGCGGGCGCCGCAAACGCGGCCGTGACGCCCCCGGGGGCATCGGCTATAATCCGCGCGTTCCGGCGCCGGCCCATCCTCAGGGGATTCAATGGGCCGGAATGCCCGTGGTACCCCATAACGAGAAACCGCGAGAAGCCATGTCCCGAACCCGAATCCTCATCGCCGCCGTCGCCTGCGCGTTCGCGACTTCGGCCCAGGCCGCCGGCGACGCCGCCGCCGGCAAGCAGAAGGTCTTCCAGTGCATGGGGTGCCACGGCATCCCGGGGTGGAAAACGGCCTTTCCCGAGGTGTATCACGTGCCGAAGCTCGGTGGGCAGCACGCCGCCTACCTCGTGGCCGCCCTGAAGCAGTACAAGTCCGGCGACCGCGACCACACGACGATGCGTTCCATCGCGGCGACGCTGTCCGAACAGGACATGCAGGACATCGCGGCCTACTATTCGCAAGGCGCGGGCAGCTCGCCCGCCGCCGGAAAGTGAGGCCCGACATGATCCGCACGAGCCTCCTCGCCGCCTCGCTTCTCGCCGCCGCCGTCCCGGCGTTCGCCGCCGCCGGCAGCGCCGACGCCGGTCGCGAGAAATCCACCCCCTGCAAGGCCTGCCACGGCGAAGCCGGCGTGAGCGCGAGCCCCGATTTCCCCAAGATCGCGGGCCAGCATCCGGACTACATCCTGGTGGCGCTGCGCCACTACAAGGCCGGCAAGCGCAAGAACCCGATCATGGCCGGCCAGGTCGCCAACCTGTCCGAGGCCGACATGCGCGACCTCGCGGCGTGGTATTCGTCGCAGTCCGGGCTCGCGGTCAAGTACTGACGGTTCCTCCGGCGCGCCCTGGGCGCCGGTGCGGGCGGCCGCCGCCAGGGGGGGGGGGGGGGGGGGGGCGCGCGCCCGCGCCCCGGGGGCCGGGGGGCCGCCGGGGGGGGGGCCGCCCCCCCCCCCCCGCCGGGGGGGGGGGGGGGGGGAGACCGCCCCGCGGCCCCCGCGGCGCCCGGCGGCGCGGCCGGCCCGGCCCCCCCCGCCCCCGCCGGCGCCGCGGGGGCGGGGGCAGGGCAGCGGGGGGGGCCCCGGCCGGGGGGGGCGCCCCGGGGCGGGGGGGGGGGGGGGCGCGGGGGGGCGGGGGGCCCGGGGGGCGGGGGGGGGGGGGGGGGGGGGGGGGGGGGCGGGGGGGGGGCGGGGGGCGCGCCCCCGGCGGGCGGGCGGCCCCGCCCTCCCCCCCCGCGCGCGGGCGCGGGGGGGGGTGGGGGGGGGGGGTGCGGGGGGGGGGGGGGGGGGGGGGGGGGGGGGGGGGGGGGGCGGGCGGGGGGGGGGGGGGGGGGGGGGCGCGGGGGGGGCGGGGGGGGGGGGGGGGGCGGGGGGTCGGGGGGGGGCGCCCGCGCCCGGGGCCCCGGCCCCGCCGCGCCGGGGGGGGCCCGGGGGGCGGGGGCGGGCGCCCCGGGGGGGCCGGGGGGGGGGGGGGGGGGCCGGGGGGGGGGGGGGGGGGGGGGGCGGGCCCCCGCCGGCCGGGGGGGGGGGGGGCGGGCGCGCGGGGGGGGCGGGCGGGCGGGCGCCGCCCCGCGGGCGGGGGGGGGGGGGGGGGGGGGGGGGGGGGGGGGGGGGGGGGGGGGGGGGGGGGGGGGGGGGGGGGGGGGAGGGGGGGGGGGGGGGGGGGGGGGGGGGGGGGGGGGGGGGGGGGCGGGGGGGGGGGGGGGGGGGGGGGGGGGGGGGGGGGGGGGGGGGGGGGCGGTGGGGGGGAGGCCGGGCGGCAGGCCTTTCCCGCGCCCTAGACGCCGCCCGATCGCTTCGCGAGGCTCGCCAGGTAGCTTTCGCCGTCGATCGGCGCGCCGGAACGCTGCGCGCTCCAGAGGGCCTCGACGAGACACTCCATCGCCGCGTGTCGCGCCTCGTGCTCGGAGTCGAGCCGCGAGGCGAGCCGGCGCACCGCTTCGCGGATCCCGGCCGGCTGGTCGATCGACACCTGCTCGTCGAGGGCGAGGTGCAGGGACAGGTGCAGGAACGGGTTGGTCTCGCCGTCGGCCGGCGTCCAGGTGCGATCGCGCCAGCGGTCCGGGTCGTCGAGGTGGCGGTGGTACTCGGGATGGTCCATCACGATCGCGAGGGCCGCGGTCTCGAGGGGGGTCAAGGGCTCGCCGGCGAGCGACTTGGCCCGCAGGGCGAAGAAGAATTCGCGCGCCTGGTCGCGGGAGGGGTTGAAGAGGCTCACTTCGGCAGCCTCGAGCGCTTCGGCGCGGGCGACGCGGGCGGCGCGGCGAGCGCCGCCTTGTCCTTCGAGCCGCACGGGCCGTACACGCGGCATTCGCCGCAACGCGGCTTCCTCGCGAGGCACGTGTAGCGCCCGTGCAGGATGAGCCAGTGGTGCGCGTGCTGGCCGAACTCCGCCGGCACGACCTTGAGCAATTTCGTCTCGACCGCGAGGACATCCTTGCCCGCGGCGAGACCGGTGCGGTTCGCGACGCGGAAGATGTGCGTGTCCACCGCCATCGTCGGCTCGCCGAACGCGACGTTGAGCACCACGTTGGCCGTCTTGCGGCCCACGCCGGGCAGCGCCTCGAGCGCCTCGCGCGTGCGCGGCACCTGGCCGCCGTGCTTCTCGAGCAGCAGGCCGCAGAGCGCGATCACGTTCTTCGCCTTGGTGCGGTAGAGCCCGATGGTCCTGATGTAGTTCTCGAGCCCCTCCGCGCCGAGGGCGGCGACGGCCGAAGGCGTGTTCGCGACGGGGTAGAGCTTTCGCGTGGCGAGGTTCACGCTCCTGTCCGTGGCCTGCGCCGAGAGCACGACGGCCACGAGCAGTTCGAAGGGCGTCGCGTACTCGAGTTCGCTCTTCGGCTCGGGGTCGGCCTCGCGCAGGATGCGGAAGAACTCGCGGACGGCCTCGGGCTTCATCGCGGGCACGGGTCGATCCTGCCCTTCACGTTTCGTAGGCTTCGAGCCGGGCCGAGCGCTCGGCCTCGTCGCGGGCGAGTCGCAGGGCGCGGAACGCATGGCGCTCGCGCGACGCGTCCGCCGGGGGCAGCGCGGCCACGGGCGCGAGCGTGATGCAGTCGACGGGGCAGGGCGGCAGGCACAGCTCGCACCCGGTGCACCACGAGGCGATCACCACGTGCAGCCGCTTCGAGGCGCCGACGATCGCGTCGACGGGGCAGGCGTGGATGCACTTGACGCAACCGATGCAGGTGGATTCGTCGATGAGGGCCACCTGCGGCGGCCGGTACGCGCCGTACGCGGGATCGAGCGGCCTCACGGCGATTCCCAGCGCGTGCGCGAGGCGCGCGGCGCCCTCGTCGCCGCCCGGCGGGCACTGGTCGGGGCCGGCTTCGCCCCCCGCGAGCGCCTCGGCATAGGCCCGGCAGTCGGGATAGCCGCACGCGGTGCACTGCGTCTGCGGAAGCAGGGCGTCCAGCTTCGCCGCGAGGGCTTCGCGCTTCATGACTCGAAATCCGCGGGGCCGAGCGGCGCGAAGGCCAGCGCGGCCTCCGAAGCGATTCCGGCGTGCGTCGCCCGGCCCTGCCAGAGCAGCACGCCCGCGGCCAGCCCGGCGTCCGCCTTCAGCGCAGGAGCGACCCCGCCGGCGAGAGCGAGCGCGCAGGGCCCGACGACGGCCGACAGGGCCTGGGCCGCGGCGCGCGGCACGGCGGCGGGCATGTTGGGCACGCCGTAGTGCACCACGCCCTCGGCGACGAAGACGGGATCGTCGTGCGTGGTGGGGCGCGAGGTCTCGGCCACGCCGCCCGCGTCGATCGAGACGTCCACGATCACGCTTCCGGGCCGCATGCGAGCGACGAGTCCCCGCGGCAGGAGACGGGGCGTGGGGGCGCCCGGCACGAACACGGCCCCCACCACGAGATCCGCGGCGGGCACTTCGGCTTCGAGGTTCTCCGGCGTCGCGAGGTCGAGGGCGACGCGGCCGTCGAACCGCGCCCAGAGGGCGTCGCGCGTGGCTTCCGACCGCGTGAGCAGCGTGACGCTCGCGCCGAGAGCGGCCGCCACCTCCGCCGCGTTCGCGCCGGCATGCCCGCCGCCCAGCACGAGCACGCGCGCGGGCTCCGATCCCGGGCCGCCCGCGAGCAGCACGCCGCGGCCGCCGCCGGGCACGGTGAGGTGGTGCGCGCCGGCCTGGATCGCGAGACGGCCCGCGAGCGCCGACATCGGCGCGAGGATCGGGAAGCCGCCCGCGCCGTCGCGCACCATCTCGAAGGCGATGGCCGTGACGCCGCGCGAGGCGAGGGCCCGCGCGAGTTCGGGTTCGCCCACCAGGTGCTGGAAGCAGAAGAGGGTCGATCCGGGGGCGAGGCGATCGTGTTCGCCGGGCTGGATCTCCTTCACCTTCACGACGAGATCCGCCTGCCACGCCGCGTCCGCATCGACGACGCGGGCGCCCGCGGTGACGTAGGCCGCATCCGGTTCGCCCGCGCCCGAGCCGGCGCCCGTGGCGACCCGGACCTCGTGGCCCGCGCCGACCAGGGCCGCGACGGCCTCGGAAAGCAAGGCCACGCGGCGCTCGCCCGGCTTCGATTCGCGCGGAATGCCGATGCGCATCGCGGGGACCTCCGGCGGGACGCCTAGCGGCGCAGCGCGCGGCGCGCGTCGGCGATGATGTCCGGGCCGCGGAAGATGAAGCCCGTGTAGACCTGCACGAGGCTCGCGCCGGCGTCGATCTTGGCTTTCGCATCCGCCCCCGTGTGGATGCCGCCCACGCCGATGAGCGGTATGCGGCCCCGGAGGTGCCCCGAGAGCTTCCTCAGCACCGCCGTGGAAGGCTCGAAGACGGGCCGCCCCGAAAGCCCGCCCGCCTGCGTGGCGCAAGGGTGGCCCTCGACGCCCTTGCGGCCGATGGTGGTGTTGGTGGCGATGAGGCCATCCAGGCGGTGCTTCACCGCGAGCTCCGCGATGGCCTCCACCTGCTCGTCGTCCAGGTCCGGCGCGATCTTCACCGCGAGGGGTTTCACGCGGCCCGATCTCGCGGCGAGGGCGTCGCGGCGCTGCATGATCGCGGCGAGCAATTCGTCGAGCCTCTCCTTCGATTGCAGGTCGCGCAGGTTCTTCGTGTTGGGCGAGGAGATGTTCACCGCGACATAGGTGGCGCGGTCGTATACCGCGTCCAGGCACAGCAGGTAGTCGTCGGCGGCGCGCTCGATCGGCGTGTCGAAGTTCTTGCCGATGTTGATGCCGAGCACGCCGCGGAAGGCGGACTTCTCGACGTTGCGCAGGAACCGCTCCACGCCCACGTTGTTGAAGCCCATGCGGTTGATGATGGCGTCGTGCTCGACGAGGCGGAACAGGCGCGGCTTCGGGTTGCCCGGCTGCGGGCGCGGCGTGACGGTGCCGGCCTCGAGATGGCCGAAGCCGAGCGCGTGCAGGGTGTCGAGGTATTCGGCGTTCTTGTCGAAGCCGGCGGCGAGGCCCACGGGGTTGGGGAACGCGATGCCCATCACCGTGCGCGATTCGTCGCGGTCCGCGCCGGCGCCCAGGAGCGCGGCGGCGGGCCCCAGCGCGCACATCGCCTTCATGGCGACGTCGTGGGCCGTTTCGGGGTCGAGCTGGAAGAGGGCGGCGCGGGCGATCCGGTAGAGCGTCTGCATCAGGGAAAGCGCTTCCACTCTCCGCGCTGGAGCCCCTCGATGGGGCGGAACTGGCTCTTGTAGGCCATCTTGGCGCTCTGCGCGATCCAGTAGCCCAGGTAGACGTACGCGAGGCCGCGGCGGCGCGCTTCCTCCACCTGCCAGAGGATGTTCCAGGTGCCGAAGCTGGCCTTCTCGACCGCGGGGTCGAAGAAGGTGTAGACGGACGAGAGCCCGTCGACGAGCTGGTCCACGATGGAGACCATCCGCAATTGCCCCGCCTCGCGGAACTCGAAGAGGCTGGTGGCGACGTTGCTCTGCAGGAGGAAGTGCGCGTACTGCTCGCGGCTGTCGTGGTCCATGCCGCCGCCGCGGTGGCGCTCGCTCTGGTAGAGGCGGTAGAGCGCGTAGTGCTCGGCGTCGAACTTGAGCTCGGCCTCGCGCGACTCGAGGCCGGCGTGGCGCTTCCAGGCGCGGCGCTGCGTGCGCGAGGGCTCGAACTCGCCGGCCACGACGCGCACCGGCACGCAGGCCTGGCAGTGGTCGCAGTAGGGGCGGTACGTGAAGGCGCCGCTGCGGCGGAAGCCGGCCGAGACGAGGGACCCGTAGGTGTCCGTGTCGATCAGGTAGCTGGGCGTGGCGACCTGCGAGCGCGCCAGGCGCCCGGGCAGGTAGCTGCACGGGTACGGTGCCGTCGCGTAGAACTGCAGGTTGGCTATCGGAAGGTCGTTCAGCTTCGCCATGCGGCCTCGGGAGGCGGCGCGGGGCCGCTCGTCGGGTCATATTGTATCGACTCGGCGAGGTGCCGGACGAAATCCCGCCGGGGGATCTCCCGCGCCCCCAGCGAGGCGAGGTGGGCCGTGTTCTGCTGGCAGTCGATGACGACGACTCCCGCGGATTTCAACCGCGCCACGAGCTTCACCAGGGCCACCTTCGAGGCGTCCGTCTCCCGCGAGAACATCGACTCGCCGAAGAAGACGCCCCCCAGGTGCAGCCCGTAGAGGCCGCCGACCAGCGCGTCGTCCCGCCACGACTCGACCGAGTGGGCGTAGCCCATCGCGTGCAGGCGGGTGTACGAGGCGATCATCTCGGGCAGGATCCACGTGCCGTGCTGCCCGTCGCGCGGGGCCGCGCACTCGCGCATCACCGTCTCGAAGGCGGTGTCGATGCGCGTCTCGAATCGGTCGCCGGCCGCGCGCTTGCGCAGGGACCGCGTCACGCGCAGCTCGTCGGGATAGAGCACCATGCGCGGGTGCGGCGACCACCACAGGATCGGGTCGCCTTCCGAGAACCACGGAAAGATGCCCTGCGCGTAGGCGTCCAGGATGCGCCCCGGCGAGAGGTCGGCACCCGCGCACAGCAGGCCGTTGGGCGAACGCAGGGCCTTCGAGACCGGCGGGAAAGGATCGTTGCGTTCGAGCCAGGGGATCACGGGGGGAATCTAGCATTTTGTTACGGCATGACGCACGGGCGGTCCGCCGCGCTAGGCTCGCGCGGATGAACGCGCGCCTCGCCCTCGTCGCCGGACTCGCCGCCGCCTGCCTCGGGCTGGAGGGCAGCGCCTGCCTCGAGCATGCCGGGCGCGCCAAGTCGTCCGTTCCCGTCGCCAAGGCGACGCCCTTCTGGGCGGGCCGGGGCTCTCGGGCTCGTGGTTCACGCCTTCGCGCGCGGGCGAAGGTTTCGTCCTGCAGGTGCTCGCCGACGGCAGCGCGCTGGCGATCTGGTTCACCTATCCGCCGCAGGGCAGCCAGGCACGGCAGGCGTGGGTCTACGCCCAGGACGGCCGCCTGGACGGGGACCGCATCCGGTTCTCGTCGGCGGCGACCACGCGGGGGCCGCGCTTCGGTCCGGGCTACGATCCGGCGGCCTTCCGCTTCGTGCCCTGGGGCACGCTCGAATTCCGGTTCACCGACTGCGACCGGGGCGAGGTGACGTTCTCGGGCCCGGCCGGCTGGGGCTCGGGCACGCGCGAGATCGCGCGCCTCTCGAGCGTGGGAGAACTCGAGTGCGCGGGCAAGAAGCAGGTGCAGCCGAGCGGCGCGCGAACGCTGGCGGGCCTGCGCCAGCGCAGCGGCGCGTGGTTCGACCCCACCCATGCGGGAGAGGGCTGGCAAGTCGAGGAACTCGCCGACGGCCGAACCGTCGTCTACTGGTTCACCTACGACGAGCGCGGCGAGCAGGCGTGGACCATCGGCACGTCCGCTTCCGGGGGCGATCGCTTCGAGATCGCGTCGAACCTGCGTCCGGTCGGCGCGAGTTTCGGCGCGACGTTCGATCCGGCGAACGTGCGCCTCGAGCCCTGGGGGCGCATCGCATTCGACTTCACGGGCTGCGACGCGGGGACGATGACCTACGAATCGACGCAGCCGGCGTTCGGCCGCGGGCAACTGCGGGCGACGCGGCTCGCGAAGCTCGCGGGAACGGCCTGCCTGGAGGGCGCGCCATCCCTTCCGCTCGCGGGGACGTGGAGCGCGGGTGCGACCATGCCGGCGCCGCAATCCGAGTTCGCCCTCGCGACCGCGGGACCGGTCGCCTGCGCGGCCGGCGGGCTGGGCGGCTTGCGCGACGTGAAGTGCTACGACGTCGATGCGGACACCTGGACGAGCCTCCCGCCGCTGCCCGCCGCACGCGACCACGGCGCGGCGATCGTGCTGGACGGCGATCTCGTGGTGGCGGGCGGGTATCGCAGCGGCGAGGAGGAATCGCCGCCGGTGAACGGTTGGCGGTACCGGTCGTCGGAATCGCGCTGGGAGCCGATGGCGCAGGCGCCCTACGTGGTCGCGAGTGGCGTCGCGGTGCAGGACGGCTTCGCGTATTTCGGCGACGTCGGCGGCGAGATGCGGCAGGTGAACCTGCGGACGCTCGCGTCCCGGACGATCGCGCGGCACGGCCTCACCGGCCGCGACCATTCGCAGGTGGTCGCGTTCCAGGGCGAGATCTGGATGATCGCGGGACGCGACGCCACGCTCCAGCACAACGCCACGGTGTCCATCTACGACCCGGCGGCCGACGCGTGGCGGGCCGGACCGCCGCTGCGCTTCGCCCGGGCGGGCTTCGCCGCGGCCGCCGACGACCGCATGATCCTGGTCGCGGGCGGCGAGCGGCTCGCCAATCCCCGCAGCGTCGTGGGTGACGTCGAGGGTATCGCCGCCGGCGCGGGCGCCTGGCAGCCCGTCGGCCGCCTGCCCGCTCCGGTGCACGGGTTCGGCGGCGCCATCCGCGGCAATGCGTTCTATACCCTCGGCGGTTCGCGTGCGCCCGGCATCGCGAGGAACGAGGGGCAGGTGCAGGTCTACCGCTGGAACCCGTGAGCGCGGGCGGCCGTGGCGGGCCGCTTGGTAAACTGCACCGCATGGACACGACCCCGATGGAGCCCCTGCGCTCCCGCCTGCCCGCTTCCGGCACCACCATCTTCACCGTCATGTCGGCCCTCGCCGAGAAGCACGGGGCGGTGAACCTGGGCCAGGGCTTCCCCGACTTCCCCATCGACCCGCAACTCGTCGACCTGTTCACCGCGGCGATGAAGGCCGGCCACAACCAGTACCCGCCGATGGCGGGGCTGCCCGCGCTGCGCGAGGCCATCGCCGGCAAGGTCGAGAGACTCTACGGAAGGCAGTACGACCCGGGCGACGAGATCACGGTGACCGCGGGCGCGACGCAGGCCATCTACACGGCCATCACGGCGCTCGCCCATCCGGGCGACGAGGTCATCGTCTTCGAGCCGGCCTACGACAGTTACATTCCGTCGATCCGCTTGGCCGGTGCCGTGCCGGTGCGCGTGCCGCTCGCGTTTCCGGGCTATCACGTCGATTGGCCGGCGGTGCGACGGGCCGTGACGCCGCGCACGCGCCTCATCGTGGTGAACTCGCCCTGCAACCCGGGCACGAGCGTGCTGTCGGCCGAGGACCTCCGGCAGCTCGAGGCGCTGACCCGGGGCACGTCCATCCTCATCGTGAGCGACGAAGTCTACGAGCACCTCGTGTTCGATGGCGGCCGCCACGAGGGCATGGCGAGGAGCGCCGAACTCGCCGCGCGCAGCGTCGTGATCGGTTCCTTCGGCAAGACCTTCCACGCGACCGGCTGGAAGGTGGGCTATGCGCTCGCGCCCAAGGCCATCACCGCGGAATTCCGGCGCGTGCACCAGTTCATCGTGTTCACCGTGTCGACGCCGGCGCAGCACGCCCTGGCCGGGTTCCTGAAGGACCCCGCGCACTACGAGGGCCTCACGGCCTTCTTCCAGGCGAAGCGCGACCTGCTGCGCGAGGCGCTCGCCGACACGCCGCTCGAACTGCTGCCGGGCGAGGGCGCGTACTTCCAGCTCGCGCGGTACGGCCGCGTGAGCGAGGAGCGCGACGAGGACTTCTCGAAGCGCCTGGTGCGCGACTACGGCGTGGCGACGATTCCCCTGTCGGTGTTCTACGAGGACGGGACGGACAACCGCGTCATCCGCTTCTGCTTCGCGAAGCGGGACGAGACGATCCTGGAGGGAGCGCGGCGCCTGCGCGGCCTGCGCTGAGAGCCGGCGACGTGGCGCTCAGGCGCCGACAGGCGCGCCCGAGGCGTCGAAGAGCCCTTCGAACAGGATCGAGCTGAGGTAGCGCTCTCCCGAATCGGGAAGGATCACGACGATCGTCCTGCCCGCGTTCTCGGGACGCTTCGCCACGCGCACGGCGACGGCCGTGGCGGCGCCGCAGGAGATGCCCGCGAGGATGCCTTCCTCCTTCGCCAGCCGGCGCGCGTAGTCCACGGCCTCCTCGTTCGTCACCTGCTCGACCGCGTCGATCAGCGAAAGGTCCAGCACCTCGGGGATGAAATTGGCGCCGATGCCCTGGATCTTGTGCGCGCCCGGCTTGAGCGGCTCGCCGGCGCGCTTCTGCGTGAGGAGGGGGCTCGCGGCGGGCTCGACGGCGACGGAGACGATCTTCCGGCCCTTCGCGTTCTTGATGAAGCGCGAGACGCCCGTGATGGTGCCGCCCGTGCCGATGCCGGCGACGAGGATGTCGATGCCGCCGTTCGTGTCCTCCCAGATCTCCGGGCCGGTGGTCGACTCGTGGATGGCCGGGTTGGCGGGGTTCTTGAACTGCTGCAGCAGGACGTACCTCGACGGATCGGAGGCCGCGATCTCCTCGGCCTTCGCGACGGCGCCGGCCATGCCCTTGGCGCCCTCGGTGAGCACGAGCTTCGCGCCGTAGGCGAGGAGCAGCTTCCGGCGCTCGATCGACATCGTCTCGGGCATCGTGAGGGTGATGGAAATGCCGCGCGCGGCGGCGACGAACGCGAGCGCGATGCCCGTGTTGCCGCTGGTGGGTTCCACGATCTCCTTGCCGGGGCCGAGCAGGCCCTTCTTCTCGGCGTCCCAGATCATGGCGGCGCCGATGCGGCACTTCACCGAGTAGGCCGGGTTGCGGCCCTCGATCTTGGCGAGCACGGTGGCGCCCGCGCCGTCGGTGACGCGGTTCAGGCGCACGAGCGGGGTGCGGCCGATCGAAAGGGAATTGTCGGCGTATGCGGTGGTCATGGTCGGTTCCGTTTCAGCTCTGGGTCCAGGGCAATCCGGCGAATCGCCAGCCGCCGACGGTGTTCCGGCGGCCGTGCCCGTCGCGATCGCCCTCGAATCCCTGGAGGATGTTGTAGGCGTGGCGGTGGCCGGCCTGCGCGAGCGCGGTCGCGGCGTTGTGGGAACGCACGCCGCTCCGGCAGAGGAACAGCAGCGGTTGCTCGTCCCCGAAAGCCGCCGTGACCTTCTCGACGAAGTCCGGATGCGGATCGATCGCGCCCCAGGCCCGCCATTCCACGAGATGCGATCCTTCGATCCGGCCGACGAACTCCAGTTCCGGGCGCGTGCGGACGTCCACGAGGATGGCCGCGCCGAGCCGGGCGAGGCGATGGGCTTCGGCGGGCGTCACGGACCCGGCGTAGGCGAAGCCGGATCCTTGGGCGCGCGAGGCGGCGCGCGCGAAGATCTCATCGGCGGACGCCTGCTCGTCGGGTGCGGCTGCGGGGGGGGAATCGTTCATGGTTCGTTTCGCATCCTATCGGCCGGCGAGAAGGCGGCGCTCGGGGCCGATTGAGCCAGATTGCGCCGCGGGTGTCCATGGCAGGTTCGGGCGCGCGGCCCGCGCCTCGCGAAAGACCTCGCCCACGAGCAGCACGGCGGGGCCCTCGAGCGCGAGCGGCGAGTGCCCCGCCAGCGCGCCGAGGGTCGTGGTCGCGATTCGCTCGGTCGCGAGCGACGCGTTCTCGACGACGCACGCCGGTGTCGCGGGACTGCGGCCGGCCCCGACCAGCGCGGCGGCGATGGCCGGCGCCTGCCGCGAAGCCATGTAGAGCGCCACGGTATCCGCGCTCGCGGCCGCGGCGAGCCAATCGGACGCAGCCTCGCCCGCGCCCGTCCTCGGCGTCACGAAGGCCACGTGCCGCGCCGCGCCCCGCCGGGTCAGCGAAATGCCCAGCGACGCGCTCGCGGCCAGCGCCGAGGTGATGCCGGGAACCACCTCCGTCGCGATCCCGGCGGCCGCCAGCGCATCGAGTTCTTCCTGCGCGCGACCGTAGACCATCGGATCGCCGCCCTTCAGGCGGACGACGACGGGGTGGGTTCGCGCGGCCTCGACGATCGCGCGGTTGATGAATCGCTGTTCCGTGGAATGACGACCGTCCCGCTTGCCGACATCGACGAGTCGCGCGCGGGAGGCGAGGGCGAGCACGTCGGGTTGCACCAGCGCGTCGTGGAACACGATGTCCGCCGATGCGATGACGCGTGCCGCCCGCAGGGTGAGCAGGTCGGCCGCGCCCGGGCCCGCGCCGACGAGCCAGACCTTACCCACCGACGGCCTCGCGAGCCGGGCGCGCGGCGCGATAGCGCGGCAGGCGCCCGTCGGCGGACGCCTGGTAGGTCGCCTCGAAGTCGTGGAGCGCGACGAGCGCGGCCTGCGCGTCCTGCCCTTCCTTGACGAGGAAGGCGTCGAAGCCGCTTCGCGACAGGTAGAAAAGCTGGTCGCGCTGCACGTCGCCGACCGCGCGCAGTTCCCCGCGATAGGCGAGGCGCTTGCGCAGCTGGTAGGCGATCGAGTAGCCGCGGCCATCCGCGAATTTCGGGAAGTGAACGGCGACGACGGCCAGGCGGGCGAGATCTTCCGCGAGCGTCGCGGGCACGTCGGTCGGCGAGAGCTGCACGCCGACGGCGCCGCCTCGCGCGAGCAGTTCTTCGCGCCTGGCCGACCAGACGTCGAGCGGGACGATGACCGGTCCCGCGGGCAAGGGGAGGGTCGCGACGTCGTCGCCGTCCGCCGGCGCGACCACGTCGAATTCGTCGGGGACGACGCGGTTCCCCCGGATGAGCCGGCTAGGCATGGGCGATCTCCCTCTCGGTGCCGTACACGCGCGCCTTGAACGGCGCGATGCCGATCCGCTGCGCGGTGTCGACGAAGCGCTCGCCCACGCGGCGGTGGTCGACGTAGGTCCCGACGAGGCTTTCGATCACGCCGGGCACCTCGCTCGCGGCGAACGACGGGCCGATCACGTCGCCGAGCGCGGCGTCCTTGCCCTGGCGCCCGCCGATGGACACCTGGTACCACTCGGCGCCGTGCTTGTCGACGCCCAGGATCCCGATGTGGCCGACATGGTGGTGGCCGCAGGAGTTCATGCAGCCGGAAATGTTGAGGTCGAGCTCGCCGATGTCGTGCAGCCAGTCGAGGTCGTCGAACTTCTCCTGGATGGCGGTGGCGATCGGGATCGACTTGGCGTTCGCGAGCGAGCAGAAGTCGCCGCCCGGGCAGCAGATGATGTTCGTGAGCAGCCCCAGGTTGGGCGTGGCGAGCCCGGCTTCGCGCGCGGCGAGCCAGAGGGCGTGCAGGTCTCGCTTCGGCACGTCCGCGAGGACGAGATTCTGCTCGTGCGTGACGCGCAGCTCGCCGAAGCTGTAGCGGTCGGCGAGGTCGGCCACGGTGTCCATCTGGCCGGCGGTGACGTCCCCCGGCGGCAGGCCATGGGGCTTGAGCGAGAGCGTGACGGCAGCGTAGCCGGGACGCTTGTGCGCGTGCACGCTGCGGCCGGCCCACAGGGAGAAGGCGCGACTGTCCGCGAGGGCTTTCTCGAATGCGTGGTCCGCATCGGAGAGGCTCTCGTAGGGCGGGTCCGCGAAGAACGCCGAAACGCGCGCGAGCTCGTGCGCGGGGATCGTGCCCTCGGAGCCGCGCAGGTGCTGCCACTCGGCCTCGACCTGGCGCGCGAACTCCTCGGGACCCAGGGCCTTCACGAGGATCTTGATGCGGGCCTTGTACAGGTTGTCGCGGCGCCCGTGCAGGTTGTAGACGCGCAGCACGGCCTCGGTGTAGTTGAGCATCTCCTGCCAGGGCAGGAATTCGCGGATCACCGATCCGATGATCGGCGTGCGGCCCAGGCCGCCTCCCACGATGACCTTCAGGCCCAGCGCTCCCCGCGCGTCGCGGACGGCCCAGAACCCGATGTCGTGCACGAGCGTCGCGGCGCGGTCGACGTCGGCGCCGTTGAAGGCGATCTTGAACTTGCGCGGGAGGTAGGCGAATTCCGGGTGCAGCGTGGACCACTGTCGCAGGACCTCGGCGAGGGCGCGCGGGTCGACGTGCTCGTCGGGCGCGACGCCGGCGAACGGGTCGGTGGTGGTGTTGCGCACGCAGTTGCCGCTCGTCTGGATGGCGTGCATCTCCACCTCGGCCAGCTCGGCGAGGATCTGCGGCACGTCCTCGAGCCTGGGGTGGTTGAACTGGATGTTCTGGCGCGTCGTGAAGTGGCCATAGCCCCGGTCGTAACGGCGGGCGATGGCGGCGAGGCGGCGCAGTTGCGTCGACGAGAGCATCCCGTAGGGGATGGCCACCCGCAGCATCGGGCCCTGGCGCTGGATGTACAGGCCGTTCTGCAGGCGCAGCGGCCTGAAATCGTCGTCGGAGAGCTCGCCGGCGAGATGGCGGCGGGTCTGGTCGCGGTACTGGGCGACGCGTTCGTCGACGACCTGGCGGTCGAGGGAGTCGTATCGATACATGCCGGCATGCTAGCGACCCCGCATATGCCTGAAAAATACTTGATAGTGATATTATAATTACCTATGGTTATTTAAAAAGTGCAAGTCCATGAATCTGCAGCAATTGCGGTATGCCGCAGAGATCGCCCGAAGGGGGCTCAACGTGTCCGAGGCGGCCGTCGCCCTCCATACCTCCCAGCCGGGGGTCTCCCGGCAGGTGCGGGCGCTGGAGGAGGAGCTCGGGGTCGAGATCTTCCGGCGGCAGGGCAAGCGTTTCGTGGCCGTGACCGATGCGGGCCGGGAAGTCCTCGCGGGCATCGACCGGGTGCTCTCGGAGATCGCCGGGCTCAAGGCCATCGGCGAGGAACATGCCCACGAAGGCCGCGGTCACCTCACCGTCGCCGTGACGCACACGCAGGCCCGCTACGCGTTGCCCAAGGTGGTGACGGCCTTCAAGCGCCGTTTTCCGGAGGTGCGGCTCAAGCTCCTCCAGGGCAGCCCGCACCAGCTCGCGAAGCTCGTCATCGGGGGCGAGGCCGACCTCGCCATCGCGACCGAGGCGCTGGCGGGGTATCCGGAGCTCGTGTCGATCCCCGGCTACCAGTGGCACCACGTGGTGGTGGTCCCGGCGGGCCACGCCCTCGCGAAAACGCATCCCCTCACGCTGGAGGCGGTGGCGAAGTACCCGGTGGTGACCTACGACCCTTCGTTCACCGGCCGAAGCGCCATCGACAAGTCCTTCGAGCAGCGCGACCTCGCGCCCGAAATCGCGCTCACGGCGCTCGACTCGGATGTCATCAAGGCGTACGTGGCCCTGGGCCTGGGGGTGGGCATCGTGTCGTCCATGGCGGTGGCGCGGGCGAAGGAGGAGGGCCTCGAGGCGCTGGACGCCGCGCACCTCTTCCCGACGCAGGTCACGCGGCTCGCGTTCAAGCGCGGCGCCTACCTGCGGGGCTTCACCGTGGAATTCGTGCGCCTCTTCTCGCCGCACACGACCCCGGAGGGCCTGAAGCGCCTGGCCGAGGGCGGCGCGGCGGATTTCGATATCTAGATCGCCGAGTCACCCGGCGAGGGGCCCCTTCAGGGGATCGACGGCAAGACGAAGGCGATCGCGGCCGACGCGGCGACGCACGAATTGCGCACGGCTCATCGGAGGCCGCTGGCAGGCCGAGTCACCCGGCGAGGGGCCCCTTCAGGGGATCGACGGCAAGACGAAGGCGATCGCGGCCGACGCGAACGTGCACAAGGGCTCGCACGGCCAATCGGAGGCCGTTGGCGTGCCGGGTCACCCGGCCCGACGCCTCAGCACTGCGCCCACTGGTTGCTGTAGGCCGCCAGTTCCCTCACCACCGCCCGGTCGCGCACGGCGCTCTTCGCGCGCTCGCCCATCTCCAGTTGCAGGCGGAAGCCGAACTTCTCGAAGAACTTGTCGAACATCTCGCCGCCGAAGGTGCCGGCCGCGAAGAGTTCGTCCGTCTTCGGGTCGTGCTCGAGGAGGATCGCCGCGAGCGGCTGCGGCGCGGGGCCGGCCACGACGCGCGCGCCGGCGTAGGGGTCGTAGACGCTGCGATCCGAGCAGCAGGTGATCACCTGGCCATTGCCCGCCACGGGGCTCGGCGCGTTCCGGTAGCCGATGAAGCTCACCTGCTTCGTGGGATAGGTGAGCTTGTGGGCGCAGATGGCCGAGTAGGCGACGATCGTCTTGTCCGGCCCCGCGCCGCCCTCCCAGCGATAGGCCTGCCCGCCTTCGGTGCGCAGGTCCGCTCCCGCCCCGGCCGGCTTCGGCAGCTTGAGGAGGAAGCAGGGCGTGGCGGCGAACGGGTAGTCGAAGACGTAGTTCACGCCGGGCTTGAGGGCCGCGGCGCGGACGGGATCGCCCCGCTCGTCGACGAGGCGCGCCTTGCCGTAGAGGCGTGCCTTGAGGGACTGGGCCTGCGCGTCCGTGGGCAGGGTGGTGGCCGCGCAGGAGGCGGCGCACAGCTTCACGAAGTCTCGGCGTTCCATGGCGATCCGTGCGGGGTGAACACGCACGATACCAAAGGCGCCCGGGGCGCGGGGAGCTAGGCGCCTTCGGGCGCGGGGGCTTTCACGCGGAACCAGGCGGCGTAGAGCGCCGGCAGGAAGAGCAGGGTGAGCACCGTCGCCACCACGAGCCCGCCCATGATCGCCACCGCCATCGGACCGTAGAATGCGCTGCGGGCGAGGGGGATCATCGCGAGCACGGCGGCCGCGGCCGTGAGCATGATCGGCCGGAAGCGCCGCACCGTCGCGTCCGCGATGGCGTCCCAGGGCTCGGAGCCGGCGCGGATGTCCCGGTCGATCTGGTCCACGAGGATGACCGAGTTGCGCATGATCATCCCCGCGAGCGCGATGGTGCCGAGCATCGCGACGAAGCCGAAGGGCACGCGGAAGACGAGCAGGGCGGCGGTGACGCCGATGAGCCCGAGCGGCGCGGTGAGGACGACGAGCGCGAGCCGCGAGAAGCTCTGCAGCTGGAGCATGAGCGCCGTGAGCATGACGAGCACCATGACGGGCGCCACCACGGCGATCGACTTCTGGCCCTTCGCGGCGTCCTCGACGGCCCCGCCCGTGTCGATCCGGTAGCCGGCCGGCAGGCGTGCGCGGATCTCCTCCAGCTTCGCGTTCACCTGCTGGCTCACCACGGGCGCCTGGATGCCGTCGCGAAGGTCCGCCCGCACGGTGATCATCGGCAGCCGGTCGCGTCGCCAGAAGATGCCCTGTTCGAAGCCGTAGGTGAGGCGCGCCACCTGCGCGAGCGGCACCGTGCGGCCGCGGCCGATCGGCACGGCGAGGTCCTTCAGCAGGCTCACGTAACGGCGCTCCGCGGCGTCGCCGCGCACGACCACGTCCACCTGCTTGTCCTTCTCGCGCCACGCGGTGACCGCCTGTCCCGACAGGACCGTGCCGACGTACTGCGCCAGCTCCTGCGAGGAGATGCCCAGCACCCGCGCGCGGTCCTGGTCGAGTTCCACGCGGATGACGCGCGAGGGCTCCTCCCAGTCGTAGTTCACGTCGCGGGTCCAGGGGTTGGCGCGCATCGCGTCCGCGACCTCGCCGGCGAAGCCCCGGATCACGGCCTTGTCCTCGCCCACCACGCGGAACTGGACGGGGAAGCCCACGGGCGGCCCGTTCTCGAGCCGGTTCACGCGGCCGCGAACCTCGGTGAAATCCTCCTCGAAGAGTCGGATGAGGCGTGCGCGCACCCGCTCGCGGGCCTCGTTGTCCCGCGTATTGAGGATGAGCTGCCCGAAGTTCGCGTTGACCAGCTGCTGGTCGAAGGGCAGGTAGAAGCGCGGGCTGCCGCTGCCCACGTAGCTCACGAAGTTCTCGAGGTCGTCGCGCAGCTGCGGCTCCGTCGCGAGGATCCGTTCGAGCTTCTTCACCTGGGCCTCGGTGGCCGCGAACGACGAGCCCTCCGCCAGGCGCAGGTCGACGATGAGCTCGGGCCGGCTCGCGGCCGGGAAGAACTGCTGCTGCACGAAGCCGAACGCGAAGACGGACAGGGCGAAGGCCCCCGCCGTGGCGCCGATCACGAGCCAGCGGCGCGCGACGCACCAGGCCACCACCCGGCGGAAGCGCGTGTAGAACGGCGTGCGGTAGACGGCCTCCTCGTCGGCGGGGGAGCCGGGCCGGTGGAAGTCCGGCAGCAGCTTGTAGCCCAGGTACGGCACGAACAGCACGGACACCACCCAGGAGACGAGCAGGGCGATGGTGGTGACGGCGAAGATCGAGAAGGTGTACTCGCCGGTGGAGGAACGCGCGAGCCCGATGGGCAGGAATCCGGCGGCCGTCACGATGGTGCCGGTGAGCATCGGCATCGCCGTCGAGGTGTAGGCGAAGCTCGCGGCCCGCACGCGCTCCCAGCCCTGCTCCATCTTCACCACCATCATCTCGACGGAGATGATGGCGTCGTCGACCAGCAGGCCGAGCGCGATGATGAGCGCGCCCAGCGAGATCTTGTGCAGGTCGATGCCCGCCAGGTACATGAAGAAGAAGGTGACCGCGAGCGTGAGCGGGATCGAGAGGGCGACGATGAGCCCGGTGCGAAGGCCCAGCGACAGGAAGCTCACGAGGAGGACGATGCCCACGGCCTCGGTGAGCGCCCGCGAGAACTCCCTGATGGAGCGCTTCACGGTGGCGGGCTGGTCGTTCACGCGATCGAGCTCGAGACCGACCGGCAGCTCCGCCTGGATGCGCTCGACTTCCGCGTCGAGCGCGCGGCCCAGCGCGATGATGTCCCCGCGCGGCACCATGGAGACCGCCACGCCCAGCGCGTCGCGGCCCATGAAGCGCATGCGCGGCGCCGGCGGGTCCACGTAGCCGCGCGAGACGGTGGCGATGTCGCCGATGCGAAAGAGGCGGCCATTGGCGCGCACGGGCAACTGCTTCACGCTCTCGACCGAGTCGAGGGCGCCCGTGGGGCGCAGGTAGATTCGCTCGCTCGCGGTCTCGAAGCTGCCGGAGGCGGTGACGGCATTCTGCTGCTGCAGGGCCGCGAACACGGCGGCCGGCTCGACGCCGAAGGTCGCGAGCTTCGCGTTGGCGAGTTCGACGTGGATGCGCTCGTCCTGCTCCCCGACGAGGTCGACCTTGGCGACGTCCTTCACGCGCAGCAGCTGGGCGCGCACGCGATCGGCATGCTCCTTGAGCCGCGCGTAGCCGAAGCCGTCCCCGGTGAGCGCGTAGATGTTGCCGAAGGTCTCGCCGAACTCGTCGTTGAAGAAGGGGCCCTGCACGCCGGCCGGAAGCTGCCCGCGGATGTCGCCGACCTTCTTGCGCACCTGGTACCACGTGTCCTTGATCTCGTCGGCGCGCGCGTTGTCCCGCACGAAGACGAACACCACGGATTCGCCGGGCTTCGAGTAGCTGCGCAGGTGGTCCAGGCGCGGCGTTTCCTGCAGCTTCTTCTCGATCCGGTCGGTGAGCTGGCGTTCGACCTCGTCCGCGCTCGCCCCCGGCCAGATCGCGCGCACCACCATCACCTTGAAGGTGAAGTCCGGGTCCTCGGCCTGCCCGAGGCGCAGGTAGGAGCCGACGCCGATCGCCGCGAGCACGATCATGAAATAGAGCACGAGCGTCCGATGCGCGAGAGCCCATTCCGACAAGTTGAAGCGATGGACCATGCGGCGGGGCCTAGCGGGGCGTCGTTGCGGGCGCCGGTGCCGCGCCCTGCGGGCGAACCGTCTGGCCGGGGCGAAGCTTGTGCACGCCGGCCGCCACCACGATCTCGCCGGCGGCGAGGCCGGACTCGATCGTCGCCCCGTCCTCGCGGTACATCCCGACTTTCACGACGCGCCTCGCCACGCGGGAGGTCTTCGCGTCGACGACCCAGACGGCGCTCTGCTCGCCTTCCTTCGCGAGCGCGGCCAGCGGCACGACGATGACCGCTTCGCCGGCGACGGGCGCGGGCACGACGCTCGCGGTCATGCCCACGCGCATGGATTCGGGGTGTTTCGGCGCCGCGACGCGAACGGCAAAGGTCCGCGTCACGGGGTCCGCGCCGCCGGAGACCTCGCGCACGAATCCGGGGAAGACGATGTCGGGTTGCGCCCAGAGGGAGAGCGCGGCCGGCTGGCCGGCGCGCCAGCGCGAGACCTGGCCCTCGGGCACGCTGATGACGACTTCCATCGGCCCGTCGCGCGCGAGGCGCAGCACGGGCTGTCCTGCGGAGACCACCTGGCCGGGTTCGGCCGCGACCGACAGCACCAGGCCGTCGCCTTCCGCGACCAGCGTGGTGTACCCCTGCTGGTTCACGCTGATGGCGGCCTGGGCGCGGGTCTGCTCGGCACGGGCCGCGGCGGCCTTGAACGCGGCGCTTCGCGCATCGAAGGCCGACTGGCTGATGAACTGGCGGGCGAGCAGGTCCCGTGCCCGGTCGAGTTCCGAGCGCGCCAGGGCGAGGTCGGCCTCGCTCGAGGCGATCTGCGCGCGGGCGGCGTCCGCGGCGAGCTTTGCATCGTCCGGGTCCAGCCGCGCGAGCGCCTGCCCGGCCTTCACGCGAGCGCCGGCGTCCACCAGGCGCGCGGTGATCTTCCCCCCCACGCGGAAGGCGAGGTCCGTCTCCACGCGGGCCCGCACTTCGCCGGAGTACACGTCGCGCGTCGCGGCGGCGCCCGGCGCGACCGTCACCGTGAGGACGGGGCGCACCGGTTCGGCCGTCTTCTCGGCCTCGCCGCATCCGGCCAGCAGGGCGGCCGCGAGGGCGGCCAGGGCGGCGGCGCGGCTCATCGGGACCTCGCTTTCGCGGTTGCGCGCTTCGGTGCCGGCGCCATCGATCCCGCCCACAGCGCGCGCAGCGCGCGTTCGACCTCGCGTTCGTAGTCGAGCTTGAACATCGCGAGCTCGGCGCGTTCCATCGCGGTGCCGAAGCGCTCGATGGGATGGATCAATTGCCAGAGCCCCACGATGAGCCCGTAGCTGTGCTGCAGGAGCGCGATGCCGGCCCCGGATGGCAGCGCGGGGAAGTGGCGCTCGAGCCCGGCGCCCGCGGCGCTGACCGCCTGCCCCACCCGGACCTTGAAGGCGAGCGCCGTCTCGAGGGGAATGTCGCGGTCCAGGAGACCGAAGCAGCGGCTCGTGAGCGGCAGGTAGCCGGGTGCGCGCACGAGGTGGTCGCGCGTGACGCGCCACACCTCGTCGAAGCCCACGGCGCGCCGTCCGCCGAGCAGGCGCATGAGGGCCGCGAAGAACGAGGCGACGTGGCGCTCGTGCAGGCTGAGCAGCATCTCCTCCTTGCTCGGGAAGTAGAGGTAGACGGTGCCCTTGGCGAGCCCGGCGGCCTCGGCCACCTCGGCGACGCTCGCCACGCGGTCGGGATGGCGCAGGAACAAGGACTCGGCGGCGTCGAGAAGCGCGTGGCGCCGGGCCTCCTTGTCCTCCTCCGCGATCGCCCGCTGCTTGATCACCATAACTGACTCCGGGTCATTGACGGGGAAAGGCTAGATGACCCGCGGTCATCTGTCAAGATGCCCCGCCGAATCCGGTGAAGCCGGTGGCCCGTAGAGACGCTCGGGAGCGGTGCAAACGACGCGGAAGGTGCCGAATTTTGCGCGTTGACCGACCCTGCGCCGAGGGCCAGAATGCGGTGTCTCGTGCGACCCGGTCGTCGGGCCTGGGAAGGGCCTGATCGGGAAAAACGCCTAAAAAGGAGCGCAGGGAATGAGTCGACAGGGAGAATCCGAGGATCCGCGCCGAAGGCTGCTGATCCAGCTGCTGGCCGCCGGCGCCATTTCCGGCGCCTCCGCGAGCGCGATGGCGCAGCTCTTCGGCGGGCGCCCGACGAAGCTGGCGGCCGGTCGTTCGATCTACCGGCTGGACGGAACGGTGACGGTCGACGGCAAGCCCGCCACGGTCAGCACGAACATCGGCGGCCGCGCCACCATCGAGACGGGCCGCAATTCGGAAGTGGTCTACGCCGTCGGCCAAAGCGCCTTCATCCTGCGGGGCAACAGCAAGGTGACGCTCGAGACGGCGCAGCCGGACTCGACCTTGCTCACCGGCCTTCGACTGCTCTCGGGCAAGCTGCTGTCGGTCTTCGCCGCCCGCAAGCCGATGCAGCTGAAGGCCGCCACGGCCACCATCGGCATTCGCGGAACCGGCGTGTACATGGAGGCCGACCCGGAGCAGACGTACTTCTGCACCTGCTACGGCGTCGCGGACGTGCAGGCGAACGGCGATCCGGAAAGCCAGGAGACCATCGCGGCCACGCACCACGACAAGCCGCTCTATATCGTCCAGGGCCAGCCGGCGGGCCGCAACATCCGTCCGGCGCCTTTCATCAACCACACCGACCAGGAACTGCAGCTCGTCGAGGCCCTGGTCGGGCGCGAGCCGCCGTTCGTGTTCCCCAAGGCGGACTACTCGGGCCCGAGGCGCGGCTACTAGCCTTCGCGCATCCCGGCAATGAAAAAGGGCGCACCTCGGTGCGCCCTTTTCATTTTCCGCCCGCCGCCAGGCCCTACTGCGGGGCGCCGGCGAGGATCCAGTTGAGGAAGAGGTCGTAGAGCTCCCGCTCGGGCGCGCCCGGATTCTGTGTCGTGTCGAAGCCCGGGATCAGGTTGCCGCCGTGGTGGTTGCCCGAAGGCTTTCTCAGCAGGGGGCTCGCGGCGAGCTCCGTCATGTTCACGCGACTGCGGATCTCGGCGTAGAACCAGGCGTCGTCGGTCGCATCGCCCGCGATGCCGTCGCCGTTGCGGTCCTCGTTGGTGTAGTACACCGGTGGGCGCGGCAGCGTGCCGGTCGGGCTGTGGCAGTTGGTGCAGGTGCTTCCCTGGATGGCGCCCTTGATGTCGGCGAAGCGCAGGGAGCCCGGCGCCTTCGTGCCGGCCTTCACGACGACGCGAACGGGCGCCGCGGCGCTTTGCGTGGTGCCGTTCGAGGCGACGAGGTTCAGCACGTAGGTGCCTTCCGCCGGCGCGTTGAGCGTCGCGGTGGCCGTCGTGGCGCCCGTGAGCGTCGCGCCGGCGGGCCCGGACACGAGGGTCCAGGCGTAGCTCGCGGCGAACAGGCTCTGGCCGGCGGAAAGCGCGATCGTGCCCGGGGGCGCCACGCGGTCCGGTCCGGGATTGGCCACGGGGCGACCGGGCTGGATGGGGTTGCCGGCGGTGTCGCGCGCGATCGTGTACCCGCGCGCTTCCAGGAACCGGGCCAGTCGATCGGCGCGGCCGGGCGTGCCCCAGAAGGCGTCGTAGACGATCTTGGCGAGCGGCATGTTGCCCCGCTCGAACACGTGGATCTTGATGCGATCCGCGTAGGCGGCGAACTTCTCGAAGGTCGTGAAATCGATGTCGGAATTGCCGCCCGTGCCGCGCATGTTGTGGCAGGTGCGGCAGGCCGGCGCGACGACTTCCTTGTAGAGCGTCGACTGGCCGGCGGCTTCCCACGAGGGCGGCACGAAGTTGTCCGCGAACGTGGCGCTCGGCAGGCCGTCGCCGCCGTAGAAGGCCTTGATGAGCTGCGCGGCCGTCCCCTGCCATTCGCTCTGCGAGGCCACGGGCCGGCACTGGTCCTCCGGGAAGGACGACGGGGCCGGCAGCGGATAGGTGCACAGGATCCAGCTGTTGATCTTCTTGATCCGGGCTTCCTGTTCGGCACGCGTGAAGCCGGCGCGCGTCGGGGAGAAATCGAACGCGTCGGCCTCGAACGGATGCAGGCGGCCGGTCACGTCGCCGCGCTGCTCCGAGGTGGCATTGCGCACCAGGTTGAAGAGCGGCTTGCCGTTCGCCGCGGGCGGGGTGAGCGCATCGCCGCGCCCGCCGTGGCAGGAGATGCAGGGCCCCGGCATGGCCTTTTCGCCGCGATTGTCCAGGTCGACGAAGGCGTTGCGCTGGCCGGTGAGCCCGTTGAAGTTGTACCAGCGCGGGAAGGGGGCGCCGCCATTGGGCCCGGGGCCGAACTCGATCGCGTTCACGCCCACGATCCAGTTCCTGTCCTGCAGGATCGCGGCCTCGAGGTTCAGCGGCGAATACGCGTAATCCACGCCCGGGCTCACGAGGTAGTTCTCGACGTAGAAGGCGAGCGTGCCGTTGGGATTGCGGCGCACGTACATGCGCCGGCCGTACCCCAGGTCGCGCTTGTCGCCGAAGACGACGAGGATTTCCTCGCCCGTGCCGCTGCCGAAGCCGTTGACGGTCTTGAACTTGTCGAGCGTGTCGCGCTGGGTGTTCGGGTCGAGGGCTTCGTAGTACGCCTTGGGGTAGGCCTCGGTGTTCGTCTGGACGGATCCGTCGGCCTGCACCTGGGGATTCGGGAAGAGCAGGAACGAGTTGGGAGCGCCCGAGACGGTCGGCGGAGGCGGGCCTTCGCCGCGGGGATTCACGTCGCCGGGTGCCCCCCCGCCGCCGCAGGCGGCGACGAGCAGGGAGCCGGCGAGGAGGGCCAGGGCACGCGAGGCGGTTCGGCTGGAATGCATGCGGTGGATTCCTCTAGGCTAGAAGCGCAGCAGGTAGAGCAGCGAATACTGGTTCACGATGTAGCGAAGGCGCCCGCCCTCGTCGAAATCGGGCTTGAGCGAAGGCGTCGACTGCACGCGGCGCACCGAGAAGTCGATGGCGTCGCGCGCGCCGAGCGGCCGGTTGTAGCCGAACGTGCCGAGCACCGTCTTCCCGTCGAATCGATAGGCGAAGAACTCGCCGCCCGGGAACGCGTCGTCGGCCGTGGCCACGTCGGCGATCGCGATGTTGGTGAGCGAGGCGAATCCGGACGAGAAGATGTCGCCCTTGCGGTACTCGCCGGAGAGGTAAAGGGTGCCCTCCTTGCCGAGCGAATAGTCGAAGTTGACGCGACCCGCCGTCTCCGCCGTCTCGAACACGCTGCTGCGGCCGAAACGCCGGTGATGCGAGAGGTCCGCGAAGACGTCGATTCGGTCCGTGAGAGCCGTGCGCACGTTCGCGCCGAAGGAATACCTGGGCCCCGTGCGCAGGTCCGACTCGAACTTGTCGTAGAGCGCCCGCGCGTAGATCGAGTAGGTGGCGGCCTCGAAGTCGCCCGAGCGCCGGTACTGCGCCTCGGCCTGCGCGCCCGCGGCGTAGTGTCCCAGCCCGGTGTAGGTGTGCGGCTTGTCGACGGTGAACAGCGCCGTCGCGAGCACGCGCGCGTTCTTGTTGATCGGGAACTCGTAGGTGCGGTTCACGTTGAGGGTGTAGACGCGGTCCGAGCGGATCTCCTCGTCGAGGCGGCCGCGCGAGATGTTGTCGTCCCAGACCATGCCGAAGTCGACGTTCACCGGGATGCGAAGCGGCATCGTCCAGCCGCTCCAGGCCGGCAGGCCCTTGCCGTCGAGGTCCTTGCTCACGAGGAAGCGCACCGATTGCACGGTGCCCGGGCCGGAGGACCGCTCGCCCTGGTAGTCCACGCCGAGCTTCCAGCCGCTCGAGAGCAGGAAGTCGCTGCCGATGCCCACGAGCAGCGCGTTCTTGCTCGTGCCCGCGGGCGAGACCGAGTAGGTGAGGCCGCCGAACAGGTCGGCGTAGGAGACGTTCGCCGTGCGGCCGCCCTCGAAGTCGTGGCGGTACTCGATGCGCGCGCGGGGGGCCACGCGGCCGTAGTCGGTCTCGTGCGTCGATTCGAGGCGAAGGCCCGCGGCGGCCGACGTGGTGCGCAGCTTCTGCTCCTCGTAGGTCAGCGCCGCCGGGCTCGTGCCGCCCTCCGTCGCGCTTTTCAGGCGATCGACGGTGACGTCGAGACGGCCGTAGGGCGAGACGAGGAAGTTGCGCACGCGGTGCTCGTAGCCGCCCGCCACCGAGGCGAAGAACTGGTTGCCCTTGCGGTTGGCGCTGAAGCTCTCGTCGAAGGCCTCGACGTAGCGCTCGGAGTCGAACTCGAGGGCGCCGAAACCGACCAGCGCGTCGACGTAGGTGCGCGGCGACGGGTGATAGCTGCCGTAGGCCGCGAAGGAACTGCCGCGCGACTTGTTCTTCGTGCCGTCGCCGCCCAGGTCGGAGCGGTCGCGGGCGAAGCCCATGCCGAGACCGAGGGCGAGGCGATCGTCGATCCGCCGGTCGGCGCCGAGGGACAGGCCGTCGGTCGAGAACGCGTACGGCCCCTGGTCGTCCCCGAGGCTGCGCGTGCCGAAGGACGCGGTGCCGCCCACCCAGAAGTGGATGCCCGACATCATGCCGGGCGGGCGCGTGCCGTCCGTGCTCGCGTTCAGGTTGAGGGCGCGGGCATTGGCGAGATTCGACAGGCCGCTGGCGAACGTCGATTCGAGCGAGCCGGGGGTGGTGCGCGCCGGCGAGCCCGGCAGCGCGGCGGCGGGCGGCACGAAGCCGCTCGCGAAGCCGGCCGAAGGGTTCTTCGGCAATGCGGCCGCGGGCTTGCGGGCGTCGGCGGGATCCTCGTCCGGCGCGGCCGAGGGCGTCACCGGTCCCGGCACGTGGAGCGTCTCCATCCGGCGCTGGAAGTTGGTGATCTGGGCGCGCGAGAACCGGCGCGCGACCTGGGCCTGGTTGTCGACGATCGCCTGGACGTTCTTGTCCTGCGACGGATCCGGGCGACCGTCGATCACCACCGTGATCCGCACCGGCGGCGAGCGGCCGGCGTTGCCGAAGGCGACGTACTCGAACGAATCGGAGCCGAAGAAGCCGGTGCGCGGGGTGTAGATGAGCGCGGTGCCTTCCACGTCCGCGATGCCGTGCTCGGGCAGCGTGGAGATCGTGATGCCCGTGATGCCCGATCCGGCGATGAAGGGCGCGAGGTCGAGAGTGCCCCGGCCGTTGACGGCCACGGTGAGCGTGGCGGCGCGTCCCGTCGGGGCGAGCGTGCCGACGTTCACGTTGATCGTGCCGGGCAGGGAGGCGCCGCTGCCGTTCACGGCGATGATCCGGAAGCGGTCCGCGCCGGAGAAGCCGCTGTTCGGCGTGTAGGTCGCGGTCGTGCCGGTGATGACGACGGTGCCGTTGTCGGCGCGTCCGGCGAGCGTGAAGCTCGACGCGAAGCCGCTGACGGCTTTGGTCAGGTCGATGGTCACCGGCGTGTTGAACGGCGTCGACACGCTCAGTCCCGTCACCTCGGCCAGCGGCGGATTGACCGTGACGGTGGCGACGCCGGGCGCGGAAGTGCCGCCGGGACCCGTGCCCGTGAACTCGAACGTGTCGGTGCCGATGAACCCCGGGTTGGGCCGGTAGGTGACCACGGCGTTGACCAGCGTGGCCGTGCCGTTGGACGGCAAGCGGGTCAACTGGTAGCTCGACACGAATCCGGCGAACGCATCGCCGAGATTGAGGTTCGCCGGCGTGCCCACGAGCGTCGACAGGCTCACGTTGCGGGCCACGGGCGTCTGCACGTAGTTGAGGCTGACCAGGGCGGGGGCGGAAGGCCCTCCCGGGCCCGTGGCGCGGTACGTGAACGTTACCTGGCCGCTGGCGCCGGCGGCCGGCGTATAGGTCGCGACGGTCCCGGCGATCGCGATCGAGCCGCTGGCCGGCGGGGTGACGACCTGCAGGGGCGGCGTGAACAGGCCCGACACGCCCGGCGCCAGGTCGAAGGACGTCGGGGCCGATGCGGAGACCGAGAAGCTCTGCGCGCTGGCCGAGGGCGGGGCCGGCGGGGAAACGGTGACGTTCGCCGTCGCGGGGCCCGACGTTCCCGCGACGTTGGTCGCGGTGTAGGTGAAGCTGGCCGCGCCGATGAAACCGGCCGTGGGCGTGAACGAAACGGTGGTCGGGCCGTTGGCGACGACGGTGCCGTTCGCGCCCGCGGTGGGCGCGACGCTCAGGACGGTGGCGCCCGCCGGGCCGATGAACGGGGCGAGGTCGATCGTCGTCGAGACGACCGGCGCACCGGAGTTGAAAGGCACGGTGGCCGTCGCGGTCGAGACGCTCGGCGGCGGCGGATTGACCGTGACCGTGACGGTGGCCGGAGCGACGGAGGTGCCGCCCGCGTTCGTCGCCGTGTACTGGAACGAGCCGGTGCCGAAGAAATTGGCGGCCGGCGTGAACGTGATGGTGGTCGCACCGGTTGCGATCGCCGCGCCGTTCGAGGGCGAGGACGGCGTCACGGCCGTCACAGGCTGGCTGGACGCGATGCAGGAGGCGCCGCCGCAGGCGGTCGCGAGATTCACCGCGATCGGGGTGTTGAAGGGTGTCGTCACGCTCGCGGGCGAGACGATGGGCGAGGCCGTGATGTTGAGGAAAGCCGTCGCGGGCAGCGAGGTGCCGCCCGGGCCGGCCTTCTGGAAGGTGAACGTCGCCGCGCCCGTGAAGCCGGCCAGGGGCGTGAAGGTGACGACGTTGCCCACGACCGACGTGCTGCCCGCGGCGGCCGGCGTCGGTTGCGAGGCGGTCAGGGCGTACGCGACGGCGGGGTTGGATTGCGTCAGGCCCGAGATGTTGGCCGTGAGATCGATCGGCGTGGCCGTGCCGGCCGGCACGATGACCGGTACGCCGGCCGTACCGCGGTCGGTCACGATGGGCGGGTTGGTCGGCGCGCCCACGTTGATGGTGAGGGTCTGGGTCGCCGAGTTGGTCGCGCAGGGGCCCTGGACCCGATACTGCAGCGTGAGCTGGGGTGCGTAGGTCGTCGCGCTCGCCGTGTAAGTGAACGTGTTCTCGTTCGTGCCCGTCCCGGTCGTGCTGATCGTGCCGACGGCCGGGGAGAGCCCGGAAACGATCTGGACGTCGGTGCCCGTGGCCGAGACGGTTCCCGTGACGCTTCCGGCATCGAGGCCGCGGACGTTGATGGGCGTCGCGCCCGTGGAATACGGGATGGTGATGCTGCCGGTTCCCGGCGCCGTGGGCGCGGCGGGCGCTGTGATGCTGATCGACATCACGCGATTGGCGGTCTGGGGCGTGATGCCTCCGCGCGCCGGGCCGGTGCCGAAGGCGTTCACGGTCTGCGGGTTGCAGTTGCCCCCCGCCCCGCCGGTATGGGTGTACGTCATCACGTTGCCGGCGAAGGAAACGCCCGCCACGGCCGGCGAATGGCTCACGGACTGGATGATCGTGCTGGTGGCGAGTTCGAGCGTGGGGATGGTGGCGTTCCGCGAACCGCCGTAGGGAACCGTCACCGTCGCCGTGAAGGGGGAGGTGTAGTTCACCGAGGCCGTATCCGCCGGGGTCGTCGCGAACGTGCGCAGGTCGTCGATCATGGCGCTCACGTCGGCCGGCGAATTGAATCCCATGCCGTTCAGCGCCGAGGCCGCCCAGACGACGGTGCGGGACTGGTTGTTGCTGCCCGCCGGGCCCGTGGCGTTCAGCCGGCGGGCCAGGGGCTCGCCATTGACGGCCTGGTGGCAGCCGACGGCGCCGCAACTCGCATTGAACGCCTGGGCCCGCGCATCGGGCGAGGCCTGCAGGGCGCCGAGCGCGGCGAGGAACGCGAGCGCCCGGACGATCGTCGCGGCGTGGAAGGGGCCGCGGGCGAGATTCCTCGCGGCATTGCGCAATTGCTGGCCGATCGAGTGCATTGGCCCTCCCTGGGGCTCATTTTTCTGGGATGCAGCCTGCCGATGGCGGCCGCATCCGGTGCCGGTCCGGCGGCCCGCCCGCGCTTCCCGGCGGACGGTCTCGCCCTACGCCCCGGCGAAAGAGGGTTTCTACCGGTTTCCACCGCGATAGACAAGACGGCAGATGCCACCTTGACCGGCCGGGATTTCCGGCGGTCGGCGGCAGGGGGCTTCAGATGACGCCCTCGAGGAGTTGAACTTCGACCCGCGTTCCCGGCTCGACGTTGCCCACGGTGTCGCCCAGGATGATGAAGCAATTGGCTTCGCTCATCGACTTGAGGATCCCCGAACCCTGCTCGCCCGTGGGACGCACCTGCCAATCGCCGTCCGGTCCCCGGGAGAGCACGCCCCGCTGGAACTCGGTGCGCCCCGGCGCCTTCTTCAGGCGCACGGCGCAGGTAGCGGGAAAGGTCGGGACCGGCTCGACCGGCGAAGCCCCCATGAGCGTGAGCAGCGCCTCGCGGACGAACTGGTAGAACGTGACCATGACGGACACGGGATTGCCGGGCAGGCCGAAGAAGTGGGCGTTCCCGATGCGACCGTAGGCGAGGGGGCGGCCCGGCTTCATGGCGATCTTCCAGAAGACCACCTCGCCCATTCGCCCCAGAAGGCCTTTCACGAAATCGGCTTCGCCGACCGACACGCCGCCGCTCGTGATCACCACGTCCGCGGCGGCGGCAGCCTCGCGGAATGCCCTTTCGAGGAGGGCGGGATCGTCGCGGACCACGCCCAGGTCGAGCACCTCGCAGCCCAGGCGCTCGAGCATGCCGTGGATCGTGTAGCGGTTCGAATCGTAGATCTCGCCCTCGCCGAGCGTCGAGCCGACCGACTTGAGCTCGTCGCCCGTGGAGAAGAACGCGACCCGCAGCGGCCGGAAGACGCTCACCTCGCCGATTCCCAGGGAGGCGATGAGGCCGAGCTCCGCGGGGCGCACGACGCGCCCCTTCGCGATCGCGACGCCGCCGCGCGCGAGGTCCTCGCCGGCCTCGCGCACGTTCTGGCCGGCCGTGGGGCCGGGAGCGAACGCGATGCGCTTGCCGTCGGCGCGCGCGCGCTCCTGCATGACGACCGTGTCCGTTCCCTCGGGTACCACGCCCCCCGTCATGATCCGCACGCACTTCCCGGCACCCACCGTGCCCGCGAAGGGTCGGCCGGCGAAGGACGCGCCGATCTCCTCGAGCACGGTCTCTCCCCCGGGCGCGAGATCCGCGGCGCGCAGCGCCCAGCCATCCATGGCCGAATTCCGGTGGGAGGGAACGTCGACGGGCGAAATCACGTCCTCGGCCAGCACGCGCCCGAGGGCCGAGCGGACGGGAACCCGCACCCGGGCCTCGAGCGGCTCGAGAAACTGGTGGATGAAGGCCCGCGCCTTCGCCACGGGCATCGAATCGGGATCGTAGTCGTCGGCGCAGGAAGCCTGCGCGATGGTCGGCTTGGTCATGGTGGCGTTCGATCGGAAGTCGTCGAAAAGGGGGGCGATTCCTGCCGCCCGGGGGGCTCGAGGCCGGAGAGCTCCTCGCGCGTGTTGATGTTGGCGAATGCCTGCGCCTCGTCGTCGAAGGGCACTTCCACGAGGGCGAGGCCGGCGGTCCACTTGTCGATCTTGCGCTGGCCGCTGCCCAGGAAGTCGCGCAGCGACGCGTGCACGTCGCGCCGCATCAGGCAGAAGACGGGATGCGACTGGCCGCCCGTCCGGGCGAATGCCACCTGCGCGTTCTCGCGTTCGAGGGCCCGGCGCAGGCGCGAAACGAGATCGAGCGGCAGGAAAGGAGAATCGCACGGGACCGTGGCCACCAGGGCGCCGCGCGCGTGGGCGAGGCCCCGCTCGAACCCGGCGAGCGGCCCGGCGAATCCGGGAATCTCGTCCGCGATCACCGGATGGCCGAAGCCCGCGTAGTCGGCGGGATTGCGGTTCGCGTTCAGGAGAAGCTCGTCCACCTGCGGGGCGAATCGCTCGATGACGTGGGCGACCATCGCGCGGCCCCGGAAGAGCGCGAGACCCTTGTCCACCCCTCCCATGCGGCTTCCCTGCCCGCCGGCGAGGACGAGGCCGGTGATTCCCGGCGGCTCAGCCATGGGCGGACGCGCCGTCACGCACGAAGCGCCCCGCGCCGGAGAAGACGAGGTAGTGCCGGTTCACCGCGCGTCCGATCAGGGTGATGCCCACCTGTCGCGCGATCTCGTGCCCCATCTTCGTGAGGCCCGAGCGCGAGACGAGGAAGGGGATGCCCATCTGCGCGGCCTTGATCACCATTTCGGAAGTGAGGCGACCGGTCGTGTAGAAGATCTTGTCCGCGCCCGCCACGCCCTCGAGCCACATCCAGCCGGCGATCGCGTCGACGGCGTTGTGCCGGCCCACGTCCTCGACGAACGTGAGGATCTCCGAGCCCTTCGCGAGCGCGCAGCCGTGAACGGCGCCGGCCTGCTTGTAGATGGACTCGTGCAGGCGGACGTTGTTGAGCAGCGCGAGAAGGGTCGACTCGGCGAGCCTTGCCTCGACCGGAAGGCGGATCGCGTCGAGGTCCTCCATGAGGTCGCCGAACACCGTGCCCTGGCCGCAGCCGGTCGTCGCCGTCCTCCGGGCGGTCTTCGCGTCGAGATCCTGGAGCCCCGAGCGCGTCGTGACGGCGACGGCATTCACTTCCCAGTCGACCTGCACGGAGACGATGTCCTCGATCGACGAGACGAGGCGCTGGTTGCGCAGGAACCCGAGCGCGAGCGCTTCGGGCGCCGCCCCGAGCGTCATCATCGTGAGGATCTCGCGCTTGTCGACGTACAGCGTGAGGGGGTGCTCGCCGGCGATGGGCGTGGGGATCGTCGCGCCGCTCTCGTCCATGGCGTCGACGGTGTAGGTCGCCGGGCGCGCGGCCTGGGTGAGGAGCGGGCGATGGGGCATGGGGCGCCGCCTACCCGCCGATGAACGACATCTCGACCTTGCGGGCCCTTGCCGTTTCCGCGGTGCGGATCTCGGAGTAGCGGTCCTCGCGGCCGTGCCAGACGGCGGCCGCGGCGCGAGCGATGTCCTCGTCGGGTGCACCCGCCCGCAACAGGCCCTTGAGGTCGTAGCCGCGCTCGGCGAAGAGGCAGGTGAAGAGCGAGCCGTCCGTGGACAGCCGGGCGCGGTTGCAACTCGCGCAGAAGGCCTCGGTCACGGAGGAGATGATCCCGAACTCGCCGCACCCGTCGAGATAGCGCCAGCGCTTGGCCACCTCGCCCGCATGATTGGGGTTCGTGGGTTCGCAGGGAAACACCTCGCCGATGCGTCTCACGATCTCCGCGCTCGGGACGACGTCGTCCATGCGCCAGCCGTTTGTCGCGCCCACGTCCATGAACTCGATGAACCGGACGATATGTCCCGTGCCCCGGAAATGCCGCGCCATGTCCACCACGTGCGCGTCGTTCGTGCCGCGCTTCACGACCATGTTCACCTTGACCGGGGTGAGGCCTTCGGCCGCCGCGAAATCGATGGCGTCGAGGACCTTGGCCACCGGAAAGTCGGCGTCGTTCATGGCGCGGAAGGTGGCGTCGTCGAGCGAGTCGAGCGATACCGTGATGCGGCGCAGGCCGGCCGCGTGAAGGGCCGCCGCCTTCTGCCGCAGGGCCGAACCGTTCGTCGTGAGCGTGAGGTCGACGTCCGGCAGCGCCTCGGAGAGCATCGCGACGAGGTCCTCGATGCCGCGGCGCAGGAGGGGTTCGCCCCCGGTGAGACGGATCTTGCGGATGCCCAGGCCGTGGAAAACGCGCGCGAGGCGGACGATCTCCTCGAACGTGAGGATCTCCGCGTGCGGCAGGTAGGGGTAATCCGGTCCGAAGACTTCCTTCGGCATGCAGTAGGTACAGCGGAAATTGCAGCGGTCCGTGACCGAGATGCGCAGGTCCCGGATGCCGCGACCCAGCCGGTCGGCGGGGCGGCCCGGGAGGCCGGCGGGATCGTGCGGCGGGATCGGAAGGCCGCGGCCGGCGGGCGTGACGGGAATGACGACTTTCGACATCGGTTGCGGTCGAGGCGTGACGGCGAAGCTCGGCCGGCGAGGATAGCACGCAAGGGAGGGCCAATCCCCCTTCGCGCCGTGGGGGTGGCGGTCGGCTATAGTGACGCGATGACAGACAAGCCATTCAAGCCCGTCGCGGTGGTGCTCGAGCGCCTGAGCGTCGAGGGCCGCTGGGCCTCCCACGACTGGCGGGTCGCGGCCGTGATGGAAGACATGGGGGGAGAACCGCGCGTCCTCGTCGACCGGGAAGGGCTCTATCACCGGGTCTTTCCGGGTTTCCGCGCGGAAATTCACCGGGACGAAGCCGAGGGCTACTACCTCAACATGACGACCGAGGAACCGAGCCTGTTCGTGTCCCTGCGCTTCGACGAGGCCACGGGTGAGGCCTACGCGTACCAGGTGACCCTCTCGTACAACGAGGCGGCGCGCTGGATGGACGGCGGCGAGCGCGTCGAGCGTGCGCCGGTCGATCCCGCCACGGCGCAGTGGCTCGGCGAGTGGGTCGAGGCCAACTACCGGCCGGAAAAGAAGAAGCGCCTTCGTCCGAAGTCCTTCGAGGGGAAAGAAGGCCGGCTGCGCGAGCAGGGCTAGCCATGGCCGGCTCCGACGAGGATTTCCTTTCCCGCTGGTCGCGGCGAAAACGCGCGATCCGGTCCGGCGCCCCGGTCGAGGAAGGGCCGCCGGTCGCGAATCCGGCCCTGGCGCAGGCCGGAACGGCTGCAACTCCCGAGGGCGAGGCCGCACCGCCCGAACCCTTGCCGCCGGTCGAGTCGCTGACGCCGGAGTCGGATTTCACGCCTTTCATGGATTCGAAGGTCGACCCGGGTGTCCGGCGCGAGGCGCTCAAGAAGCTCTTCAGCGATCCGCGGTTCAACGTGATGGACCGGCTGGATACCTATATCGACGATTACTCGATTCCGGATCCCTTGCCGCCCGAATGGCTCGGGAAGATCGCCGCCCTGTCCGGCCTGGGAGACGTTCCGGGGCGCCAGAAGGCGGAACGCGAAGCCCGGGAACTGGCGGAGCGACAAGCGCTGGCTGACCCGGCAAGCGGCGACCCGGGCCGGATGCCCTGGAAGCCGCGCCGACCGAATCCCCGCAGATCGCGCAAGCGGGAATCGGGCAGGACGCTGACGAAGGTCAAGTCTAAACGTCGCCCGAACCGTCAGGATGTGCCACCCCCGCGATTCCCGCACGAAAGATGGGGGATTGAGGGGTCCCCGGCGCGTTTTTCCGTCCTTCGAAGTGTTGTACACTGCGGGCATCAGAAAGAGGGGGAAACGCGACCGCCGGCAGCGGCGCGCACCCTCCGGAAGTTCTCTAGGGAGACGACGGTGGATCACTCATCCCCGTACGTGAGGCCATCGCTCAGATGACGTTTCGCAACGACGTGTCCGTCACCGGTGACTTGTCCCGTTCGGGGCAGGGGCCGCTCGTTCCGTCGATGGCCGAAACGTGTGGCTGGTCCTCCGATCCGCAGTCCTGCGCGCCCAAGCGGGCCGCCCTCGCCGCATCGACGTTGCCCGCGAACGAGCCGCTGCCTGCGGTCTCGTACGTCTCGCGCGGCAACCTGCTGGTCATCGGCGGCGACGAACGTGCGCTCGCCTGCGCCGAGCGGCTCGCGGCATCGCTTCCGGTGACGCTCCTGCTCACCTCGCGTCCTTCCTCGCAGGCGGCCCTGCTGGGCGGTGCGAGCCTCGAGGCCGACTTTCCGATCTGGGGCGCAAAGGTCACGCGCATCGAGGGTTACCTCGGACGGTTCGTGGCCCAGCTCGAGTCGCTCACGGTCGTTCGCGGCCACGAACGCGCGCTGCCCGCGACCGCCCGCACCGAGTTCGACCTCGTCGTCGATTTTTCCGATCCGCCGTACTTCGGGCACCACACCCCGCCGCAGGGATATTGGCGCGTGACGGATGAGGATTCGCTCGCCGTCGCGCTTGCCGAGGCGCCCGAGTGCGTGGGCGATTTCGAGAAGCCCCGCTTCTTCGATTACCGCGAGAACCTCTGCGCCCATTCGCGCTCCGGGATCGAGGGTTGCAACCGCTGCATCGACGTGTGCTCCACCGAAGCCATCGCGTCCGTCGGCGACAAGGTCGAGGTCGATCCGCACCTGTGCATGGGCTGCGGGGCCTGCGCTTCCGTCTGTCCCTCGGGCGCGATGAGCTACGTGTTCCCGCGGCTGCCCGATCGCGGTGTCCAGCTGAAGGCGATCCTCGCCGCCTATCGCGAATCGGGCGGAGCGGACCTTGCTCCTCCTGCACAATGGCACGGACGGGCACGCCGCGCTGGAGGCCTTTGCCGTCGGCGGCGCCGGATTGCCGGACAACGTGATTCCCCTCGAGGCCTGGCACGTCGCCTCGACCGGCATCGACCTGCTCCTGGGGGCTTTCGCCCTGGGCGCGAACCGCGTGGCGGTACTCGCCGCGGGTTCCGAGGCCCCCGAATACCGCGAGGCGCTGCGCGAGCAGTTCGCCCTTGCCGAGACGATCGTGCAGGCGTTCGGCTACACCGGGCGGCATTTCCTCGTCGTGTCGACCCCGGGCGAGCTCGTCGGTCTGGATCCCGCGCAGGGCGTATCGGTCCCCGCCTCGTTCGCGTTTTCCTCCGACAAGCGCACTGCCGTCGAATTCGCCGTGGATCACCTCGCCGGGCACGCGCCGGTCCGGCCGGCCGAGATCGCGCTTCCCGCCGGTTCGCCTTTCGGCCAGGTCGTGGTCGACGTCAAGAAGTGCACGCTTTGCCTCGCCTGCGCGGGCGCCTGCCCCGAGTCCGCCCTCATGGACGGCGGCGAGTCGCCTGCCCTGCGTTTCCTGGAGCGCAACTGCGTCCAGTGCGGGCTGTGCGAGAACACCTGTCCCGAGGAGGCCATTGCCCTCCAGGCGCGCCTCGTCGTCGGGCCCGCGGCCCGGCAGGTGCGCGTGCTCAACGAGACCCAGCCCTTCCACTGCCTGTCGTGCGGCAAGCCGTTCGGCACGAAGCAGATGGTCGACACGATGATGGGGCGTCTCGCCGGCCATTCGATGTTCGCCGGCGGCGATGCGCTGCGCCGCCTGCAGCTGTGCGCGGACTGCCGCGTGGTGGACATGATGTCCAACAAGAACGAAGTCTCGGTGCTCAAGCTCTAGTGGAAACCGTCGCCGCCGCCCCGATCGCCGTCCGCCGCCCGCTCGCGCCGGAGGAATCGGGTCGCGCGGATTTCTACGCGCTGCTCGCCAGGCTTTTTTCCGCGGCGCCCGACGCGAGGCTCCTCCAGACGCTCGCGATCGCGCCCCTGCTCGAAGGCGATGACGTGGATCCGGACCTCGCCCGCGCCTGGTCGGCCCTGGTGGCCGCCTCGGCCGCGTTCGACGCCGAGGCCGCCGCCGAGGAATACGAGAAACTCTTCGTGGGCATGGGGCCGTCGCTCGTGTCGATCTACCTGGGCTTCCATGCCGGGGCCTCGGCCGTCGATCATCCGCGCGTTCGCATCCGGCGCGACCTCGCCGCGCTCGGCCTCGAGCCCCGCGAGGGCAATCCGCAGCCCGAGGATCACTTCGCGCTCCTCTTCGAGGCGATGCGGGTCCTCACCGGGGGCACGCCGGTGCGCGATCCCGCGCCGATCGAGGAGCAGAAGCGCTTCTTCGAGAACAACCTGGCGCCGGGCGTCTTCCGGTTCCTCTCGGCGATCGAGTCGACCGCCGACGCCAACTATTACCGTCGTGCCGCGGCCTTCGCCGCGGCGTACATGAAGATCGAACAGCAGTCGTTCAACCTGGGGTGAACCTGGAGTTACCTCGCATCGACAAGGAGGCGTGACATGAAATCGAAGAAACCGAACACCCGCCGCAATTTCCTGCTGGCCGCGAGCCTCGGGGGCGCAGGCGCCGCCGCGGCGCTCGTCGCGGGCCGACAGGCCACCCCGGGCTCCGCCGAAACGCCGTCCGTGGACAAGCCGAAGGGCTACCACGTCTCCGAGCACGTCCTGAAGTACTACAAGACCACCCAGGTCTGAGGAGGCCGACCATGATGCTCACTCGCAAGACCGAAGGCCGGGCCGAGCGCGCCAACCCGCTCTCCCGCGCCATGTCCGCGCTGTCGGCCAAGACCGTCGATCGCCGCGCGTTCCTCAAGGGCAGCGGCCTCACCGCCGGCGCCGCCGCGTTCGCGAGCCAGTTGCCGCTCGGCTTCGTGGGCGAGGCGACCGCCGCCACCGCCGCGGGCACCGGCAAGATGGAGAGGAAGCGCACCGTCTGCACGCACTGCTCCGTGGGCTGCGCGGTCGATGCGTACGTCCAGGACGGCGTGTGGGTTCGCCAGGAGCCGGTGTTCGATTCCCCGCTCAACCTGGGCGCGCACTGCGCCAAGGGCGCGTCGGTGCGCGAGCACGGCATGACGGAGCATTCGCACCGCCTCAAGTCCCCGATGAAGCTCGTCGACGGCAAGTACCGCAAGATCAGCTGGGAGCAGGCGATCAACGAGATCGGCGACAAGCTGCTCGCGCTGCGCAAGGAGTCGGGGCCGGATTCCGTCTTCTGGCTCGGATCCTCGAAGTTCAGCAACGAGCAGGCCTACCTGTACCGCAAGTTCGTGTCGATGTTCGGCACGAACAACATGGACCACCAGGCGCGCATCTGCCACTCGACCACCGTCGCGGGCGTCGCGAACACGTGGGGCTACGGCGCGATGACGAACTCCTACAACGACCTGCAGAACTCCAAGGCGATCTTCTTCATCGGCTCGAACGCCGCGGAGGCCCACCCGGTCTCGATGCTGCACGCGCTGCACGCCAAGGAGACGGGCGCGAAGATGATCGTCGTCGACCCGCGTTACACGCGCACCGCGTCGAAGGCGGACCAGTTCATCCGCATGCGCTCCGGCGGCGACATCCCGATGCTCTTCGGGATGCTGTACCACATCTTCAAGAACGGCTGGGAAGACCAGAAGTACATCAACGACCGCGTCTTCGGCATGGACAAGGTGCGCGAGGACGTCCTGAAGAAGTGGACCCCGGACAAGGTGTTCGAGGCCTGCGGCGTTCCCGAGGCCGAGGTCTACAAGGCGGCGGAGACGATGGCTAAGAACCGGCCGTCGACCGTCGTGTGGTGCATGGGCCAGACGCAGCACTCGATCGGCAACGCGATGGTGCGGGCCTCCTGCATCCTGCAGCTCGCGCTCGGCAACGTCGGCAAGTCCGGCGGCGGCACGAACATCTACCGCGGCCACGACAACGTGCAGGGCGCGACCGACGTCGGCCCGAACCCGGATTCGCTGCCGGGCTACTACGGGCTGGTCACCGGTTCCTGGAAGCACTGGTGCCGCGTCTGGGGCGTCGACTACGACTGGATGAAGTCGCGCTTCGTCTCGCAGGCGATGATGGAAAAGCCCGGCATGACGCTCTCGCGCTGGATCGACGGCGTGACGGAGAAGAACGAGCTCATCGACCAGGACAGCAACCTGCGCGCGATCGTCTACTGGGGCCACGCGCCGAACTCGCAGACGCGCGGCCTCGACATGAAGGCCGCCATGGAGAAGGTCGATCTCATGCTGATCGTCGATCCCTATCCTTCCGCCTCGGCCGTGATGCCGGACCGCAAGGACGGCGTCTACCTGCTCCCCGCGGCGACGCAGTTCGAGACCTCGGGATCGGTCACGGCGTCCAACCGCTCGATCCAGTGGCGCGAGAAGGTCATCGAGCCGCTGTTCGAGTCGAAGCCCGACCACACGATCATGTACGCCTTCGCGAAGAAGTTCGGGTTCGAGAAGGAGTTCGTGAAGAACGTGAAGCTCGTGAAGGACAAGCAGGGCTGGGACGAGCCGGTGATCGAGGACATCACGCGCGAGTTCAATCGCGGCCTCTGGACGATCGGCATGACGGGCCAGTCGCCCGAGCGCCTGAAGGCCCACATGCGACACATGGACGCCTTCGACGCCGAAGACGCTTCGCTGCACGAAGTCGGTCGTGGACAAGGAAACAGGCTACGACATGAACGGCGATTACTTCGGGTTGCCGTGGCCCTGCTACGGCAACGACAAGCTCAAGCACCCGGGCTCGCCGAACCTGTACGACAACTCGAAGCACGTCATGGACGGCGGCGGCAACTTCCGCGCGAACTTCGGCATCGCCCGCGACGGCGTGAGCCTGCTCGCGGAGGACGGCTCGCATTCGATGGGCGCCGACATCACCACGGGCTACCCGGAGTTCGACCACGTCCTGCTGAAGAAGCTCGGCTGGTGGAGCGAACTCACCGAGGAAGAGGCGAAGGAAGCCGAGGGCAAGAACTGGAAGACCGACCTTTCCGGCGGCATCCAGCGCGTCGTGATGAAGAACCACGGCTGCCATCCGTTCGGCAACGCCAAGGCGCGCGCCGTCGTGTGGAACTTCCCGGACGCGATCCCGCAGCACCGCGAGCCGATCTACTCCACGCGCCCGGATCTCGTCGCCAAGTACCCGACGCACGACGACAAGAAGGCCTTCTGGCGCCTGCCCACGCTCTACAAGACGGCGCAGCAGAAGAACGTCGCGGACAAGGTGCACGAGAAGTTCCCGATCGTGCTCACCTCGGGCCGCCTGGTCGAGTACGAAGGCGGGGGCGAGGAGACGCGCTCCAACCCCTGGCTCGCCGAACTGCAGCAGGACAACTTCGTCGAAATCAACCCGAAGGACGCCGAAGCCCGGGGCATCAAGTACTGGGACTACGTCTGGGTGAGCTCGCCGACGGGCGCCCGCATCAAGGTCCGCGCGCTGGTCACCCAGCGGGTGGGCGAGGGCGTCTCGTGGATCCCGTTCCACTTCGCGGGCTGGTGGCAGGGCAAGGACCTGCTCGAGAAGTATCCGGACGGCGCGGCGCCGATCGTGCGCGGCGAGTCCGTGAACACGGCCACGACCTACGGCTACGACTCCGTGACGATGATGCAGGAGACGAAGACCACCCTGTGCCAGATCGAGCGCGCCTAGGCCCGCCCCGGATACCGCAAGGAGACTGAAAAAATGGCCAGAATGAAATTCATCTGTGACGCCGAGCGCTGCATCGAGTGCAACGGCTGCGTGACCGCGTGCAAGAACGAGCACGAGGTGCCCTGGGGCGTGAACCGCCGCCGGCTGGTGACGGTGAACGACGGCGTGCCCGGCGAGCGCTCGATCTCGGTGGCGTGCATGCACTGCTCGACGCGCCCTGCATGGCGGTGTGCCCGGTCGACTGCTTCTACAAGACCGACGAGGGCGTGGTCCTGCACGACAAGGACCTGTGCATCGGCTGCGGCTACTGCTTCTACGCCTGTCCGTTCGGCGCGCCGCAGTTCCCGCAGGCCGGCGCCTTCGGCCTGCGCGGCAAGATGGACAAGTGCACGTACTGCGCGGGCGGGCCGGAGGAGAACAACTCCGCCGAGGAATTCCGCAAGTACGGCCGCAACCGCCTCGCCGAGGGCAAGCTCCCGGCCTGCGCGGAAATGTGCTCCACCAAGGCGCTGCTCGCGGGCGATGCCGAGGTCATCACGAAGATCTACAAGACCCGGGTCGTCACGCGCGGCAAGGGCGAGGAGATCTGGGGCTGGTCCATGGCCTACGGCGGCAGCGGCAAGCTCGCCGACCAACCGGGAGGACGCGCATGAACGCCAGGAAGCTGACCACGTTGGCGGCCGCGGTCGCGGCCGCCGCGGCCCTCGCGGGCTGCACGGAGCTCTCGCAGGAATCCGCCCGCTCCTACATGGGCAAGGAGGATACGAAACCCTACGCGGGCGACCAGTTCAAGGGCGACAAGCAGAAGTGGGAGCAGTCCCTCGCCACCCGCGCCGCCAGCCAGAACGAATACCTGCGTACGCAGGCTGCCAAATAAGAAAGGGATGAAACCATGATGTCCCGCCTCCTCAAGACCGCCGCAGCCCTCGCCCTGGGCGCGGCTCGCCTCCGCGCCTGGCGCAGCGCCGGCGGCGGCGCAACGCCGGCAGCCGCCCGGCGGCGCCGGCACCCGGCGCCGGCCCCAGGCCGGCGCACCGGCGTCCACCAACCTCCCGCCGGCCTGGAGCGACGTGAGCGGCAAGGCGCAATACGCTTCCGTTCCCGGGCGCGAGACCAACATCCTCATCCAGGGTGCGGGTCACGAATGGCGCAAGATCCGCAACGGTCCCGTCACGTTCTACGGCGGCATCGTCCTGCTGGTCCCGCTCGCGATCCTGCTCGTGTTCTTCCTCGCGAAGGGCCCGATCAAGGTGCACGACCCGCTCACGGGCCGGCAGATCGAGCGATTCACGAGCGTGGAGCGGATCGCGCACTGGACGATGGGCCTTTCGTTCGTCGCGCTGGCGATCACCGGCATCGTGATCCTCTTCGGCAAGTACGTCCTCCTGCCGGTGGTGGGGCACGCCGCGTTCGCCTCGCTCACGGTGCTCTCGAAGAACCTGCACAACTTCGTCGGCCCGCTCTTCATCTTCGCGCTGGTGATCTTCATCACGCTGTTCGTGAAGGACAACATCCCCAAGTCCTACGATAGCGCCTGGCTGGGCAAGTTCGGCGGGATGTTCTCCGGCGAGCACGTGGCCTCGGGCAAGTTCAACGCCGGCGAGAAGGTGCTCTTCTGGTCCCTCGTGGTGGGCCTGTGCACCGTGATCAGCATCACCGGCCTCATCCTCAACTTCCCGAACTGGAACCAGGGCCGCGAGGCGATGCAGCTCGCGAACCTGATCCACGGCATCTGCGCCATCCTCGCGATGGCCATGGCCTGCTTCCACATCTACCTGGGCACGGTCGGAATGGAAGGCGCCCTGAAGGCCATGAAGACGGGCTACGTGGACGAGACGTGGGCGAAGGAGCACCACGAGTACTGGTACGACGAGGTCAAGGCGGGCAAGCGTCCCGAGAAGTTCGTCGCCGGCTCCACCCAACCGGCTGCGGGAGACTGACCATGACGAACCGCAGAATCGCCACCCTCGTCGCCGCGGTGCTCGCCACCGCGGCCCTGTCGGTCCACGCCAAGCTGCCGCCCCCTCCGCCTGCCGATCCGGCCAAGGTCGAGGCGAAGAAGAAGGCCGACGCCGAGGCTGCCGAGAAGGCCAAGGCCGCGCAGGTCGCCGCCGAGGACAAGGCCGTCAAGAACTTCCAGGACAACATGAAGAAGGCCAAGAAGCCGGTTCCGAAGCCGACCCCGGTCGCGGCGCCGGCTGCACCGGCCAAGGCGGCGGCCCCGGCCGCTCCTGCCAAGGCACCGGAAAAGGCGCCGGCCAAGAAGGCCTGATGGGAGCGGGCGGGGCGGCCTCGGCCGCCCCTTCCTTCAGGGGCCCGCCCAGGGGCGAGGAAAGCGATCACGTCCCCGTAGACCGGGTGCCGCGAGCGCAATGGCTCGCCCAGCGCGCCCACGATCGTGTAGTGGTTGAGCCCCTCGTAGCGCTTCTCCTCGACGCGTACGCCCAGCGAGCGCAAGCGCGCGGACAGGTTCGCGGTGTTGCGTGGGTTGACCGTCGAGTCGTCGGCGCCCGTGGCCAGGAAGGCGCTCGGCGCGCCGGGCGAGGCGAAGGTGATCGGCTGCGTCCGGGCGATGGTCGCTTCCGGGGCGAAGATGGTCTTGAGTACGGGATCGCGCAGCGGCAGGAAATCGTAGGGGCCCGCAAGCCCGACGAGGCCCGCGAGGTCCTTCGGGGCGAGATCCTGCGCGCCCAGGTACCGCGCGTCGAGCGCGAGCATCGCGGCCAGGTGTGCGCCCGCAGAGTGCCCCATCACGAAGAGGCGCGACGGATCGCCGCCGAAACGCGCCGCGTTACGCCGGGACCAGGCGACCGCCTGCGCCGCATCCTCGACGAAGCCGGGGAACACCACCTGGGGATACTTGCGGTAGTCCGGCAGCAGGGCGACGAACCCCTTGGCCGCGAGGGCGGCGCCGGCGAAGTAGTAGTCCTCGCGGCGACCGTTCTGCCACGAGCCGCCGTAGAAGAAGACGACCATGGGACGGGGGCCCGTGGCGCCCGCCGGGGTGTATACGTCGAGCCGGTGGGCCGGGTCGCTGCCGTAGGGTTCGCCGGGCGTGACGGTGACGCCGTCGCCCGGGGTGAGCGCGTTCACGATCCGGATGGGCGAGCAGGCGGCCGTGGCCGCCAGGGCCGCGGCCGAGGCGCCGCCCAGTGCGAGGAGGGAGCGTCGGTTCATGGCGACCCTACGCCGGATCGCCGCCGCCGGATGCATCCCTTCACCACGTGTAGCGCACCGTGTAGCGCACGACGGCCTCGGCCTTCGGGGCGATGCGCACCGGGAAGTGCACCGTACGCGCGTCCGCCTTGTCGAATTCGCCGCTCTTGCGGGTGATCGTCCAGTTCGTCCATCGATAGAGGTTCTCCTTGACGATGACGTTCACGGTCTCGTCGGGCTTCTGGTTCCTCACGCGGATCTCGATTTCCTCCTCGATCCACTTCGCGGCCGAATCGATGCGGTAGTCGACCTGCCGGCGCTCGCCCACCACGTCGAAGGCGCTGCCGAGCTTGACCTGCACCGTCTCGTCGCGCGGGGTGTGGTCGATCAGGTCCTCGCCGATGAACTCGAGGCTGCCGTCGTCGTCGCGCTTGGCGACCCGCATCTTGCCCGCCGGCAGCGGCAGGCCCAGGCCGTTCGCCTTGGCGTTCCGGATGCGCAGGAAGACATCCACCTTCCGGTTCGACTGCACGCCGAAATTGCGGTCGGTCATCGGCGAACCGTAGAAGGGCATCGCGGCCTGGCCGGCGTACACCAGCTTCTTCTCGCAGCCCACGCCCGCGGCCGGGGGGAAAAGCTCGATCTGCTTGGTCGACTGGTTGGCGAGCGAGGCGGGGCGGCCCAGCGTGTAGAGGTGGTATTCGAAGAAGGACTTTTCCGCGAAGCCGTCGGCCTTGGCTTCCTGCGCCCGCATGGCCATGGCCGGCGCCGGCGAGACGGCGTAGCGCGGCTGCGCGCGCTGCACTTCGCCGGCCACCAACTTCAATTTCGCGTTCTCGAAGCTCGCGCCCGACTGGTTCACGATCGTCACCCAGGCGCCCACGTCGAGCCGGCACGCGCCGGGCGAGGGCTCCGAATACGTGAGGTTGTAGTCCGTCCACCACGTCATGCCGCCCGTCTGGTAGGCGATGCGCGCGGTGTGGGTCGCCGCGGACGCGGCCTCGATGTCCCAGACGAGGGTGGGCTTGCTGATGAGGCCGCCGGGAAGCGAAGGCAGCTTCACGCCCGTGTGACCGTTCACGATGCGCACGCTGCCGTCAGGCGCCTTGAGCGTGATCCCGCCCTGGGTGCTCACGAGCGTGCCCGTGATCGATTCGACGCCCGTGCCGCGCGCCTGCTCCACGGTGACCTCGCGGTCCAGGTAGCGCGAGAGCAGCTTCTGGGGGCTGGTGAGGTCGAACTCGAAGCTCTGCTCGACGACGCGCGTGGCCTTCGGGTCCGTCACCGAGGCGAAGGAGACGGTGGTCGGATCGATGAGCGCCGGCACGTCGGGCACGCGAAGGAGGTTCCGGCCCGCCTTGAGATCGAATTTGCGGTCTTCGCGCACGAGCGCGTACCCGGGGATGGTGTAGCCCTCGCCCCCCGAGCGGAAGGTCTGGGGCGAAAGGGTGCCGGGCTGGGCGCTCGAATAGATCGTGAGCGCCGTCTCGGCGGCCGCCGGCGCGGCGAAGGCGGCGGCGAAGGTGGCGGCGAGGAAGGCGGCGATGGGGCGAAGGGTGGGGCTCACGGCGTATCTCCGGCGGGTTGGATAGGGAGTGTAACGGCGGCCGGGGGCAAAAGGGTTTCCGGGCCGCTATACTGCCCGGATGCGATTCGACGGCACCGAAACCTACGTCGCGGACGACGAGCTCAAGATCGCCGTCAACGCGGCCATCACCCTGCAGCGGCCCCTGCTCATCAAGGGCGAGCCCGGCACCGGCAAGACGATGCTCGCCGAGGAAGTGGCGCGCGCGCTGGGCAAGCCGCTCTACCAGTGGCACGTCAAGTCGACGACCAAGGCGCAGCAGGGGCTGTACGAGTACGACGCCGTTTCGCGCCTGCGCGACTCCCAGCTGGGCGACGCGAAGGTGGGGGACATCGCCAACTACATCGTGAAGGGCGTGCTCTGGGAGGCGTTCGACTGCGCGGAGCAGGCGGTGGTGCTGGTCGACGAGATCGACAAGGCCGACATCGAGTTCCCGAACGACCTGCTGCGCGAGCTCGACCGCATGGAGTTCCACGTCTACGAGACGCGGCGGACGGTGAAGGCGCGCCACCGGCCCATCATCCTCATCACCTCGAACAACGAGAAGGAACTGCCCGACGCGTTCCTGCGCCGCTGCTTCTTCCATTACATCCGGTTCCCCGACAAGGACACGATGCAGGCCATCGTGGACGTGCACTTTCCGGGCATCCGCAAGCAGCTCGTGCAGGCGGCCCTGGAGAGCTTCTTCGGCATCCGCGAGATGCCCGGGCTGCGCAAGAAGCCCTCCACCTCGGAGCTGCTCGACTGGCTGAAGCTGCTGCTCGCCGAGGACATCCCGCCCGAGGCGCTGCGCAGCGAAGGCCACCAGCCCTCCATCCCGCCGCTCTACGGCGCGCTCCTCAAGAACGAGCAGGACGTGCACCTGTTCGAGCAGCTCCTGTTCCTGCAGCGCCGGGGCCGCTAGCCCCGTTTCCTCCGACTGAAGGAGGCTCCATGGCCGCCGCCCGCAAGAGCGCCGCGAAAAAATCCGTGAAGAAGGCCGCGAAGAAGGCCGCGCCACGCCGCCCGGTCGCCAAGCCCGGTCGGGTGAAGCGCTCGGCGGAGCGCCTTTCGAGCGAGGCGTTGCGTCTCGCGGGCGTCGGCTCCGACGCCGTCGCGCGCGCGACGGGCAAGGCCTGGGACCAGTGGCTCGGCATCCTCGACAAGGCCGGCGCCAGCGGCGATGCCCCACAAGGCGATCGCGAAACTGCTCGCTGAGAAATACGCCGTGCCGCCCTGGTGGAGCCAGATGATCACCGTGGGCTACGAGCAGGCACGCGGGATGCGCGAGGCGTACCAGAAATCCGACGGCTATTCCGCCAGCGCCTCGCGCACCATGTCCGCGGGCATCGAGCGGCTCTACGGCGCCTGGGCGGACCCGGCCCTGCGCTCCCTCTGGCTGGGCGCGGCGCCCGTCGTGGTGACGCGCTCGACGGACGGCAAGTCGATGAGGCTCGCGTGGAAGACGGGCGGCTCGCGCGTGGAGGTGAACTTCACGCCGCAAGGTGCCCTCCGGAGCAAGGTCGCCGTCCAGCACGGCAAGCTAGAGGACCGCGAGGCCGTCGCCGAGAAGAAGGGCTTCTGGGCGGGCGCGCTCGGTCGCCTCAAGCAGCTTCTCGAGAAAGCCGCGTAGGCCCCGTGCTCGTCGATTTCTTCTTCACCGTCCGCAAGGCGGGCGTGCCGGCGAGCGTGAAGGAATTCCTCACGCTCGTCGAGGCGCTGCGCGAGGGTGTCGTCACGGGCAGCATCGACGATTTCTACGTGCTTTCGCGTGCGACGCTCGTGAAGGACGAGGCCTGGTTCGATCGCTTCGATCTCGCCTTCGGCAACTACTTCAAGGGGGTCGAGTCGATCCCCGACGCCCTGGTGAAGGACATCCCCGCCGAGCGGCTGAAGAAGCTCGCCGAGCGCACGCTCACGGAGGAGGAAAAGCGCCTCGTGGAGGCGCTCGGGGGCTGGGACAAGCTCATGGAGACGCTGCGCCAGCGCCTGGAGGAGCAGAAGGGGCGCCACCAGGGCGGCAACAAGTGGATCGGCACGGCGGGCACCTCGCCTTTCGGCGCGTACGGCTACAACCCCGAGGGCATCCGCATCGGCCAGGAAGGCTCGCGCAACCGCCGCGCCGTGAAGGTGTGGGACCAGCGCGAATTCCGCGACTACGACACGGACCGGGAACTCGGCGTTCGCAACATCAAGCTCGCGCTGCGGCGGCTGCGCAAGTTCGCGCGGCAGGGCTCTCCCGAGGTGCTGGACCTGCCGGACACCATCCGCTCCACCGCGCGCAACGCCGGCTGGCTCGACCTCAAGATCGTCCCGGAGCTGCACAACGCGGTGAAGGTGCTGCTCTTCCTCGACGTGGGCGGATCCATGGACGACCACATCCTGCAGGTGGAGGAACTGTTCAGCGCTGCGCGCACCGAGTTCAAGAACCTGGAGCACTACTACTTCCACAACTGCGTGTACGAGGGCGTCTGGAAGGAGAACCACCGCCGCCACCGCGAGAAGATCCCGACCGCCGACGTGATGCGCAAGTACGGCCACGACTGGAAGCTCATCGTGGTGGGCGATGCGGCCATGAGTCCCTACGAGCTCGAGCAGGCCGGCGGCAGCGTCGAGCACTGGAACGACGAGCCGGGCCGGGCCTGGCTCGAGCGGATGATCCGGGCATGGCCCCGGTCCGTGTGGCTGAACCCCGTGCCCGAGGATCACTGGGGCTGGACCGCCTCCACGGAAGGCATCCGCCGCATCTTCGAGGGGCGGATGCACCCGGTCACGCTCTCGGGCCTCGAGGGCGCGATGAAGTCCCTGTCGTAGCGCCGCGGGGCTAGGCCCGCACGAAGCGGCGCACGCCGCCCGTTTCCTCGCGCGTCACCCGGCCCTCGGCCAGCAGGTAGTGCAGGTGCGCGATGGCCTCGCCCATGGCGAATCCCATCTGGTGCTCGTCGAGCGCGCGCTTGAAGAGCACGGGCAGGATGTCGAAGGCGCTCACCGGCCTGTCGCAGGCGGCGAGCAGCGCGAGGAGCCGCTCCGCGTGGTGCGCGCGAAGCTGCGCGAGCCGCGGGTGCAGGCCCTCGAACACCCGGTCGTGGGAGGGCAGCACGCGGATGCCCTCGTCGCAGGGCTCGAAGCGGGAAAGCGAATCGAGGAACAGCGCGAGGGGGTTGCCGTCGGGCTGGTTTCCCCAGACGCCCACGTTGCTCGTGATGCGCGGCAGCACCTGGTCGCCGGAGATGAGCAGGCCCAGCGACTCGCAGTGGAGCGCGGCGTGCTCGGGCGCGTGACCGAAGACGGTGATGACCTCCCACGCGTGGCCGCCGATCACGAGCTCGTCGCCGTGCATCATCCGCCGGTAGGTGCGCGGCAACTCCGGCACACCGCGCCGGTAGGTGTTCCCCAGGCGCACCTTCTCGGGGATCTTCGACGTGTCGAGGCCGTTGCGGCCGAAGAAGTCGATGCCGGTCGCGCGGTCGAAACCCGCCGTGTCGTCTCGCGCGGCGTGGGCGGACAGGAACTCCGAGGTCGTCATCCACACGGGCGCGCCGGTCCGCTCGGCGAGCCAGGCCGCGCAGCCGACGTGATCCGGGTGGTAATGCGTGACGACGATGCGCTTCACCGGGCGCGATCCCATCGGGCCGTCCAGCAGGCGGTTCCACAGGTCCTGCGTGGCCTCGACGCCGTAGCCGGTGTCGACGATCGTCCAGCCTTCGCCGTCCTCGATCACCCACAGGTTGATGTGGTCGAGCGCGAAAGGCAGGGGCATGCGCACCCAGTGGACGCCGGGGGAGACCTCCAGCATGCCGCCGGGCGCGGGCAGGCTCGAGGCGAAGGGGTAGCGGACCCCCGTCGAGACGGTCACTTGGTGGTGAAGACGAACACGCCGTCCCAGTTGGCGGGCGGCGGGTTCTTGCGGGCGTGCGCGATGCGCTCGAGGTACAGGCGGTAGAGCTTCGTCTCGGGCGAGGCGTAGGCGAGGTTCTTGAAGACCTGCTCGGCGTCGTCCCAGCGCTGCTTGCGGTAGTAGTCGAGGCCCTTGTGGAAGCGGTCGGCCTCCACCTGGGTCTGCTCGCCGACCTCGCTGCGCTTGCCCAGGGGCTCGTAGATCGCCACCCCCTCGAGCTTGCCCTTGACCCGCACCTTGTCGACCTCGCGGTACACGAACGACGGCGCGGCCTTCACGATGTTCTCCGTGACGAGGATGCCGACGCCGTATTCCTTCGTGAGGCCCTCCAGGCGCGAGGCGAGGTTCACCGAATCGCCCATCACCGTGTACGAGCGCCGGAACTTCGAGCCCATGTCGCCCACGCTCATCACGCCGCAGTTGACGCCCACGCCGATGGCGAGCGGCGGCCAGCCGCGCCTGGCGAACTCCGCGTCCAGGCCGCGCAGGCCCTTCTGCATGGCGATGGCCGACTCGAGCGCGTGGGTCGCGTGGTCCGCGTCGGACACCGGCGCGCCCCAGAAGGCCATGATCGCGTCGCCGATGTACTTGTCGATGGTGCCGCGCTTTTCCTGCACCTTCTGCGTCATCGCCGTGAGGTAGGTGTTCATCAGGTCCTTCAGCCCTTCCGGCGTGAGGCCCTCGGAAATGGAGGTGAAGTCGCGCACGTCCGAGAAGAGCACCGTCATCTCGCGGCTTTCGCCGCGCATGGAGTATTCGCCCGGGTTCTTCGACATCTCGGCCACGAGTTCCTTGGGCACGTAGGTGCCGAACAGCCCCGTGATGAGGCGCCGGGAGCGCGCCTCGGCGAAGAAGCCGTAGGCCATGTTGAGGAAGTAGAGCACCAGCAGCATGCTCAGGGTGGAGGCGATCGGGACGACGAGGTTCTGCGATTGCCAGGCCCACAGGTTGAGGCCCACGCTCAGCGCGAGGAGCACGGCGACCACGGCGGTCGACCAGACCGCCGACAGGCGCGGGAGGAGAAAGGCGCAGGGCACGCCGACCAGCAGCAGGCACAGCACGGTGATGCCCAGGATCTCCGGCGGGCGGCTCTTGATCGACTGGTCCAGCATGCCCGCCACGAGGCTCGCGTGGATCTCGACCCCGGGCATCTCCTCCCGGATCGGGGTCGCCCGCAGGTCCAGCAGGCCCGCGGCGGAGGTGCCCATGATGACGATCTTGTCCTTGAGCTCGTCCTTGTCGAGCTTGCCGCGCAGCGCGTCGGTCGCGGAGATGTACCGGTAGCCGCCGGGCGATTCCCGATACGGCACCATCGCCTTCATCTCGCGGTCCAGGGGAATCGACACGTCGCCGATCTTCACGCTGCGAACCCAGCCCAGCAACTGCCCGCCGGTCTTCGTCGGCGCGTCGAGCTGCACCTTGATGGGAGCGTTGCCGAAATAGGTGCGGGCGATCGCGAGGGACAGCGCCTCGTGGAAGCCGCCCTCGTAGAGCATGAACATCGGCACGCGCCGCGTGATCCCGTCCATGTCGAGCGAGGGGTAGATGTGGCCGCCCGCCGCCGCGGCCTCCTGCAGGGCCTGGATGTTGCCGCTGAAGCCCTGCGCGGAGACGTAGCGGTACTGGACGTTGCCGAGTTCCTTCAGGAGGAAATTGGGGGGCGGCAGGACGCCCGCGCGGTCCTCCTGCCCGGTGAGGGCGATGCCCATCACGACCGGCCACTTGCGGATCTCCGCGGCGAAGAGGTCGTCGTAGCTGAGCGAGGCGCGCGATTTCTCGAGCGCCGCGAGGTACTCCGCGTTGCCCCGCAGTTCGTTCTTCGCGAGCGCGTCGAGAACCGGAAGGCCCGAACTCGTGTCGGCCTCGGAGAACGTGATGTCGAAGCCCAGGACGCGGACCTGGTACTTCTCGAAGAGCTGCTTCACGAGGTCGGCCATCTTGTTGCGGCTCCAGGGCCAGCGGCCCTCGGCCTTGAGGCTTTTCTCGTCGATGTCGAGGATGACCACGCGCGTGTCGCGCGTCGCCGGCAGGAACAGGCGCACGCGCGCGTCGTAGGCCCACAATTCGAGCTGCTGGAGAAACCGGAATTCGCGGAACTCCGCCTCGTGCGCGATGAAGAAGGCGACGACCGCGAGCCCGATCACCAGCCGGGCCATGTCGTTCACGGAGAATTTCGGGATCCAGCGCGCAATATTGGCCACGGTATCTCGCTCTTGTTGTGGGGGGTGGCTGCGGCCCGGAAATGATACACCGGGTGTGACACCGGGCGACCCCCGCCCTGAACGGGAAAGACGCGGCGCTCAGCCGGCCCTGCGCGGCCCGCCCGCCGGGGGTGGCGAGAGGGCGTCCCGGACCGCCTCCAGGTAGCGCGTGCCGTGGCGCTCGTCCGGCTCGAGGTAGGTGCCCTCGGCCCACTCGTTCCAGGCGTTGAGGAAGATGAGGCGCTCGGGTTCCGGGCGGGCGGCGGTCACCTCGACCAGCTGGCGGAACCAGTGGGCGAAGCGCTCGGGCGAGGCGCCCTTGAAGATCCGCGCCCGCTTCACGTAGCGGGCGGTGTTGTCCCAGTCCACGAAGGCGCCCGGGAAGGCCGGGATGCCGCCCTCGCGTTCGACCTGGAGGATGTGCTTCCACACCTTGTCGTAATCGTAGAAGGTGAGCTTCGGGAACCACTGGTAGCGCGCGGCGCGCAGCAGGTCCTGCACTTTCTCGGGCAGGAGGCGGAAGGGCGCCAGGGCCCGACGGGCGACGGGCGGGCTGTCTTCGAAGTCCGGCGAGAAGATCGCCTCGAAAGGCTGGAACTGCATGGTGGCGTCGAAGTGCCTCAGCACGTCGGGCACCGGGAACTCGTACTGCTTCATCGCCACCAGGTAGATCCCCGGCAGTCCGCGCTCGCGCGCGAGTTCGCGCCAGCAATCGATCATGGCGCCCAGCTCGAGGATCAGGTGGGCGCGGTAGATCATGAAGAGCGGCTTGCCGTCCACCTTGATCGCCCGGTCGTCGCTCCAGGCGCGGAAGAGGTAGTCGAAATGGCGCTTCCAGAGCGCCGGGTCCGGCGTGTGGCGCTGCTGCTGCAGGATGTGGTGGTCGCGCCCGTCCCAGCGCCGCGACCAGGTCTCGTTGGCCCAGGCGAGGGCGAAGGGGAAGTCGAGCTCGCGGTGTTGCATCACGAGGTTCGTCGGCGTCTCGAGCATCTGCTTGCCGTCGAACCAGTAGTGGTAGTGGCAGAAGCCGTGCAGGCCGTGGCGCCGCGCGAGATCGATCTGCCAGGCGAGCGTCTCCCGTTTCGACTGGTCGTAGTAGCGCTCCCCCAGCGGGATGCGCGGCTGGTAATGGCCGCGGTATTGCGGGTGGGCCTTCTTCACGTTCACCCAGTCCGTGAAGCCCGCCCCCCACCACTCGTCGTTTTCGGGGATGGCGTGGAATTGCGGGAAGTAGAGCGCGACCAGCCTGACCAGGTTTTCCGGATTCATCGGGGAGTGTGCGAAGGGCGCGCCTCTCGCGGGCGCTTTCGGGAGGGGGAACTAGGCGGCGCGGGCGTTTCCGAGCAGGCGGCGGGCGATGCGGCGCAGCTTGCCGACGGCCCGGCCGGCGAGGGAGCCGGTCCCGGGATACGCCCCGTGCCGGGGCAGCGGGATGCCCATCGCCTCGAACCGGCGCGACACGGCCGCCCCCTTCTGCGCGAAGAAGTCGCGGAAGTCCGGCTCCTTCGCGGCCTCGACGAGTTCCAGGGCCTCGGCCGGCACGTTCTTCCCGACGAACAGGACGCCCAGGCCCCAGCAATGCTCGAACTCGAGGTGCGGATAGCGTCCCTTCACCTCGTCGAAGAACTGGCGCACGCCGAACTTGAGGGCGGCCTCGCCCGCGTTCTGCACGGTGACGTTCGTGTCGTGGAAGAGCACGATGCCCCGGTCGGAGAGCTTCCCGAACCAGGTGTGGTAATCGTTGCTGACGGCCTCGTACGTGTGGGTGCCGTCGATGTGCAGCAGGTCCACCGATCCGGGGGCGAAGTCCTCCGCCGCCTCGTTGAAATCCTTGCGCACGAGGACCGCGATGCCCGGGTACGTGGCGTTCACGTAGCCCGAGATCTCGTTGTAGAGCGCCTCGTCGAAGGTGCCCATGTGGATGTCCCCGGCCCAGAGGTCGACGCCGTGGCACTTGCCGTCGATGCCGGCCTCCTGCATCGCCTGGCAGAAGGCCGCGAAGGACGAGCCGCTGTAGGTGCCCAGCTCGACGATGCTGCGCGGGCGCAACCGGGCGATGAGCTCGTAGGCGAAGGGGATGTGCCCGATCCACCACGGCGACTTCAGCAGGCGCGGCGAAAGGCGGGCGGCCCAGGGGTAGCGGGCTTCGGGTGAGGCGACGGGCGTATCCAAGGCGGGCTTTCCTCTTCGCGGGGACGGGCGGCTAGCCGCGGGGCGTCCCGGTTTCGTCGGGCGGTTCCGGCTTCGCGGCGCCCAAGGCCCGCATTTTCTCACGGGAGTCCTCGATGCGTCGAAGGGCCTGCGGGGCATTCCACCATTGCACGCCGAGCCGCAGGGAATGGATGCCCGCCCCCGTCTCCTCCCAGAGGGTGCGAACGGCGGCGAGTTCCGCGGCGCTGCGCTCGTAGGCGCCGCGGGTGTGGTCGTAGGCGCGCTGCAGGTCGCCGTACGCACCCGAGAGCCGCGCGTAGGCTTCGCTCAGGTGGCGGTAGGGCTCGGTGAGGCCGGTCTGCACGCCGATGCCCACGCGGAAGCGCGCCGGCGCAAGCGCGCCTGCGGGCTCGGCCGGGCCGAACGCGGCGACCATGTCGGTCGTGCTGGGCTCCGGGGGTCGCGCGGCGAGGCGGGCCGCGAGGTCGGCGAGGCGCGCGGGCTCGTCATGGAGCACGCGCACGAGGGCCGTGAGCGAATCGGCATCGGGGGCGAAGAGAAAGCCGCCGTCCCCGTGGACGATGCGGTCGCGGAAGGCGCCCAGGTCGGTCGCGAGCGGGGGCACGCCGAGGTTCCACAGCTCGCTCAGCGTGTAGCTGAAGGTCTCCGGCACCACCGAGGCCAGCACGGCGGCGTGCGGCGCGATGCCCGCGAGGATCGCGGGCAGGTCCTCCTCGCGGTAGGTTTCGATCGACGCCCAGCCGCAGTCCTTCGCGAGCGCGGTGCCGTTGCCGCCGCCGCCCACGACCGTGACATCGGCGTAGGCGCGAAGGCCTTCGGCCGCCGCGCGCAGCAGATCGCTGCCCTTCTGCTTCGACTGCCGGCCCAGGACGACGAGACGCAGCCGGTCACCCGCCTGTCGCCGGGGAGGGGCCAGGCGCGGGGGGCGCAGGTCGATGCCGTGCCCCACCACGCGGATCGAGGCCCCGGCGAACCGCGGATCGAGCTGCCGCAGGGTCTTCGCCATCCAGGGGCTCGGCGCGACGATGCCGATGCCGCGCGCCAGCACGCGCTCGACGAAGGCCCCGCGCATCGCGTGCCAGTCGTCCGTCGACAGGTCCCGGAAGATGACGTTGAGCGGGTTGCCCTTGGCGCAGGCCGCGAGGTCCTCGCGGGTGCACCGTTCGCAGGTCTTGCCGAACTGCGGGTTGATGGCCTGGCACACCGGATAGAAGTCGTGCATCACGACCGTGGTGGGCAGCGGCAGGTCGAGCACGTCGAGCGAATGACCGATGAGCGAGGACACGATGACCGAGTCGACGCAGAACTCGGCGACGACCTGGTCGAGCACGCGCCGGTATTCGAGGCTCCCGGTGGCCGTCGATCGCAGGGGCCGGGCGATGTCCCAGGTGCGCACCGGCGCCTGCGCCGCCGGATCGGCGTAGAGCACGACGCGCTGGCCGCCCGATTCCCCGATGCGGTACGTGGCGAGCGACAGGTGCACCGAGCCCGGGTCGGCGCGCGCGAAATCGCGCACCCACTTGTCCAGGCCGCCTCCCCAGTAGTGCATGACGTGAAGGCGAACCGGGCGCGGGTCGAGCCCCGGCGCGAGCACGGCGGGAAGCCCCCGCCCGAGCGCGTCGGCCACGGCGCGGCGCAGCGCGCCGAGCGGGTGATGCGCCGCGAGCGCGGAGCCTTCCACCGCGTCGAAGGTCGCCGCTCGGGTACCCGGCTCTCCGCCGGTCGCCAGCAGGTAGTCGCAAAGCACGCAGCTGCGGCCCGCCGCGCGAAGGCCCCGGGCGATCGCGTCGACCAGCGTCGCCGCCGTCGTGGCCCCGGCCGCCCGGTCGAAGATCGATTCGTCCAGCGCGTCGCGGCGCAGCCAGGCGCAGGCCGACGGCAGCCCCGGAACTTCGTAGTACGCACGCTCGCCCAGGCAGTAGGCGATGCGGTCGAGGGACTCGGCGCTCGCCGCGGGCGAAGCCCCCGGCTCGAGAATCGAGAAGGCCGGGTCGTTGTCCACGAGCGGCGCCGCGGCGCCGATGGCCGCCGTGGCGTGCGCGGCCTTGCGGAGCCGCGCGTCCCAGCCGTACGGCAGCAGGACGCGGGGCGTCACGAGCACCACGTCGCGGCCGGGGTGGGCGGCGAGGGCGTCGCGAAGGCGGCTCGCGAGTCCCGCCCCCTCGGCGATCGCCTCGGCGGGGCCGTCGACGAGAAGGGCGCGCGCTTCACGCTCCTTGCGGGCGCGCCGGGCATCCGGTCCGCTGTCCTCGCCGACGACCACGACGAGCGGGGCCGCCTGCGCCACGGCGAGATCCGCCGGCAGGGCCGCGCCCCGAGCTGCCGTGAGGGCGCGCAGCCGCGCCGCGGCACGGGCCCGGTGCGGCGCGGCCGGGTCGCGCGCGAGAAAATCGCGGACGAGTCCCTGGAATTCGGGATAGCGCCCGTCGACGATGCGCTGGGCCTCGCCCCGGCGTCCGACCCCGGCGTCGCCGAACGAGACTTCGCCCTGGTGGAACACGAAGGTGTCGGCGCAAAGCCGGTGGCGGAAGCCCGCCCGCGAAGCGCGCAGGCAGAAATCGACTTCCTCGCCGTAGCCCGTGCCGAACGCACCGGCGTCGAAGGCGCCGATCTCGTCGAGGCAGGGCCGCGTGACGTACATGCAGAATCCCACGGCCGTCGGGATGTCGATCGCGGTCCCGGCGTTCGCCTCGGCGAAGGCGCCATCCACGGCGCCCACGTCGAAGCCGGGCGGCAGGGCGTGGTTGCCCGCCATGTCGGGAAAGCTGCAGATCGTCGCGTTGTTCGAGAAGGGCGTCACCGTGCCGATGCGCTCGCCGCGGGCGGCGCAGGCCGCCAGCCGGTCGAGCCAGCCGTCGGCCACCTCGGTGTCGCTGTTGAGCAGGACCACGTCGCGATCGGGATGCAGCGACAGGCCCTCGTTGGCCCCGAGAACGAAGCCGAGGTTGCGCTCGTGGACGACGAGGGTGATGCGACCGGCCTGCGCCTGTTCGCGCAGCCACGCGGAGAGCGCCGGCTCCGGGCTCGCGTCGTCGATGACGGTGATCTCGTGCGGGACCGTCACCCGGCTCGCGAGGACGCTTTCGATGGCGCGGCGGGTTTCGGCGAGCCCGCGGTAGGCGGGGATGATGACGTCGATCAAGGCGAAGGACCGGCCGGGGAGAACCGCAATTCTAGCGGACTGACCCGGCCGGGGCCCGCGGGCCCGGTCGATCGTGACCTTCCCCACGCGTCGGGCAGCGTGCCGGCCGGTGCCCACGGGCCGTCTTCGGGACCGATGGGCAACGGGTGACAAGCGGCATTGACACTTGGCCGCTTCCGGCCCGTTTGACCCGGGTCAACCGGTCCCCGCCCCGTCCGTCGCAAAGTGTCCCCAGCGTCCGGCGCCGCCGGCAGGAGGGCAATCCATGAGCAGCAACCAGGAAACCATCGCCGGCGTCGGCCTCGCGGACCGGCCCCGGAAGAGCCGCTGGCCGGCGCGGATGGACCTCGCGCAGAGCACCACGGGACTCGTCCTTGCGCTCTTCATGTGGGGGCACATGTTCTTCGTCTCGACGATCCTCATCTCGAAGGACGCGATGTGGGCCGTGACGAAGATGTTCGAGGGCTATTTCTTCTTCGGGAAGGCCTACCCGGGCATCGTCTCGCTGGTGGTCGCGACCATCCTCGCGATCCTCGTCCTGCACGCGTTCCTCGCGATGCGCAAGTTCCCGGCCAACTACCGGCAGTACCGCGAGTTCGTCGCCCACAAGAACCTCATGCACCACGGCGACACGACGCTCTGGTGGTGGCAGGTGCTGACGGGCTTCGCGCTCTTCTTCCTGGCGGCCGCGCACCTCTACCAGATGCTCATGCACCCCGGCGACATCGGCCCGTACCCGTCGGCCGACCGCGTCTGGACCGGCTCGTGGTGGCCGCTCTATCTCGTGATGCTCTTCGCGGTCGAGCTGCACGGCGGCATCGGGCTCTACCGGCTGTGCGTGAAGTGGGGCTGGCTCGAGGGCAAGGACCCGGCCGCCTCGCGCGCGAAGCTCAAGACCGCCAAGTGGGTTCTCACCGCGTTCTTCCTCGCGCTGGGGCTCCTCACGCTCGGGGCCTACATGAAGATCGGCTACGAGCACCGCGACCGCGCCGGCGAGGTCTACACGCCTGCGTGGGTCCAACCGAACCCGATGGAGAAGGCCCCATGAAGATCGTCCATACCGACGTGCTGGTCATCGGCGGCGGGCTCGCGGGCCTGCGGCTCGCCATCGGCGCGAAGCGCCGCGGCCACGACGCCATCATCCTCTCGCTCGTGCCGGCCAAGCGCTCCCACTCCAAGGCGGCCCAGGGCGGCATGCAGGCCTCGCTCGGCAACGTGGCGAAGGGGCAGGGCGACAACGAGGACGTCCACTTCGAGGACACCGTGCGCGGATCCGACTGGGGCGCGGACCAGGAAGTCGTGCGCATGTTCGTGAACACGGCGCCCAAGGCCGTGCGCGAGCTCGCCGCGTGGGGCGTGCCCTGGAGCCGCGTGCGCAAGGGCGATCGCACCGTCATCATCAACGGCCAGAAGGTCACCATCACCGAGCGCGACGAGGCGCAGGGGCTCGTCGCCCAGCGCGACTTCGGCGGCACGAAGAAGTGGCGCACCTGCTACGCGGCCGACGGCACCGGGCACGCGATGATCAACGCGGTGGCGGACCAGGCCATCGCCGACTCGATCCCGGTGCACGAGCGCATGGAAGCCCTCGCGCTCATCCACGACGGCAACCGCTGCTACGGCGCCGTGGTGCGCGACCTGGTGAGCGGCGAGCTGTCCGCCTACGTCGCGACGGCCACCGCCGTCTGCACGGGCGGGGCGGGCCGTGTCTACCGCACGACGACCAACGCCGTCATCTGCGAAGGCATCGGCCATGCGCTCGCCCTCGAGACCGGCGTCTCCGCCCTCGGCAACATGGAGGCGATCCAGTTCCACCCGACGGGCATCTTTCCGGCCGGCATCCTCGTCACCGAAGGCTGCCGCGGCGACGGGGGGCTCCTCAAGGACGTCGACGGGCATCGCTTCATGCCGGACTACGAGCCGGAGAAGAAGGAGCTCGCCTCGCGCGACGTCGTGTCGCGCCGCATGGAGGAGCACATCAAGAAGGGCAAGGGCCACCAGTCGCGCTTCGGCACGCACCTCTGGCTCGACATCACGCTGCTGGGCGAGAAGCACATCCACACCAACCTGCGCGAGGTGTGGGACATCTGCCACTACTTCCTCGGCGTGGACCCGGTGAAGGAGATGATCCCGGTCCGCCCGGCGCAGCACTACACCATGGGCGGCGTGCGCACCGACGCCTCGGGCCAGAGCGCCACGCTGAAGGGCCTCTTCTCGGCCGGGGAGGCCTCGTGCTGGGACATGCACGGCTTCAACCGGCTGGGCGGAAACTCCGTCGCCGAGACGGTGGTCGCCGGCATGATCGTCGGCGAGAGCGTGGCCGACTACTGCGACGCGATCGCCAACGCACCCACCGTCCCCATGGGGCTGGTGCGCGAGTTCGTCGAGCGCGAGCAGGCGAAGCTCGCGGCCTTCACGAAGGCGGGCGGCAAGGAGGACGCGTCGGTCATCAAGGGCGAGATGCAGGACCTCATGACCGCCAAGGTCGGCATCTTCCGCACCGGCGCCGACCTCGAGGAGGCCGTGGACAAGCTGCAGAAGCTGCTGGTGAGGAGCCGCAGCATCGGCCTTCGCTCGCCGACGCTCGGCGCCAACCCGGAGCTCGTCACGGCCTATCGCGTGCAGCGCATGCTCAAGGTGGCGCTCACGGTGGCCTACGGCGCCTGCGTGCGCACGGAAAGCCGCGGCGCGCACTTCCGCCAGGACTACCCGCAACGCAACGACGCCGAATGGCTCAAGCGCACCCTCGCCACCTGGAAGGGCGACGCGGACACGCTGCCCACGCTGGCCTACGAGGCGCTCGACGTCGGCCGCATGGAGCTGCCGCCGGGCTGGCGCGGCTACGGCGCGAAGGACTACATCGACCACCCGGACACGCCCGCGCGGCAGTCGGCCGTGGAGGCGATCCGGGCGCAGCACGCCGGCGACCGGTTCGCGACCCAGGCGGCGCTCATGCCCTACGAGCACCTGTTGCCGGAGTACCTGCGCGGGCGGAACGAGCGCATCGACGAGCGGTTCGCCGACGGGGATCGTCCCGCCGCGGCCACCACGGGCCAATGACCATGAACGCCACCCCCCGGAATCACCGCAAGCTGCGCTTCCACATCCTGCGCTACAACCCCGCGAAGGCGGACGACACGCCGCGCGTGCAGGTCTACGAGCTCGAGGAAGCGCCCGGCATGACGCTCTTCATCGCGCTCACCGAGATCCGCGAGAAGCTCGATCCGTCGCTGCAGTTCGATTTCGTCTGCCGCGCCGGCATCTGCGGCAGCTGCGGGATGATGATCAACGGGCGCCCGAGCCTCGCCTGCCGAAGCGTCACGCAGTCCTTCCCCGAGGACATCTGGCTGGCTCCCCTGCCCGTGTTCGAGCTGATCGGGGACCTTTCCGTGAACACCGGCAAGTGGATGCGCGGGATGAGCGAGAAGCTCGAGACCTGGGTCCACCTGCAGCAGGAGAAGCTCGACTTCACGCGCATCGAGAAGCCCATGGACCCGGCCCTCGCCGAGGAGGTCTACGAGCTCGACCGCTGCATCGAGTGCGGCTGCTGCGTGGCCGGCTGCGGGACGGCGCGCATGCGCGAGGATTTCGTGGGAGCCGTGGGCCTCAACAAGATCGCGCGCTTCCGGCTCGATCCGCGCGATGCGCGCACGGACGAGGATTTCTACGAACTGGTGGGCGACGACAACGGCGTCTTCGGCTGCATGTCGCTCCTGGGCTGCCACGACGTGTGCCCGAAGCAGCTGCCGCTGCAGACGCAGATCGCCTTCCTGCGGCGCAAGATGGTCGCGCAGGGCACGAAGGGTTGAAGAGGCAGTTTCCGAAGAAGAACACGAGGAGAACGCATTGAAGAAGACCATGTTGGCTGCACTGCTGGCGGGGTTCGCGCTGTCCGCGGGCGCCCAGGAACCGACCTGGCGGGGCGACATCGCACCGATCGTGAAGAAAGGCTGCTCGGAGTGCCATGGCGTCGAGGCGCCGGAGTTCGGCGACTGGATGCTGCTGCCGGACGCCAAGCGCAAGAAGGAAGGCCCGCGCATGGACACGTACACGACGTTCATGAACTACGTGGCATGGCCCGCGACCGGCGCGATGCAGCGCCGCCTCGACGACGGCGCGAACGCCGGCGGCAAGCCGGGCAACATGTACAAGCATCTCGGCGAGACGGATGCCGAGCGCGCGAAGAACCTCGCCACGATCAAGGCCTGGCTCGGCGAGGGCGCGTGGAACCTGAACCGCTTCAAGGCCCGGGAGAGCGTGCCGGGCGTCACGAAGGAACAGCTGGAGAAGATCAAGGCGAAGTACTAGCGGCGAACGCCGCCCCCGGTCGGGGCGGCGATCCCGCGGCGACACCGGAGGCACCCGAAAGGGGGCGCGATGCTCTCCCTGCGGCGGATCGGCCTCGCGGCCGGCCCCCTGCTCGCATTGGCCGTCTTCTGGATCCTGCCGACCCGCTACGCGACGGGGCCGGATACCGCCGTTGAGTTCACGACGGCGGGCCGGGCGACCCTGGGCATGGTCGCCTGGATGGCCACCTGGTGGATGACCGAGGCCGTGCCGATCGAAGCCACGGCGCTCCTGCCGGTGGCGCTCTTCCCGGTCCTGGGCATCACGTCGATCGCAAAGGCGGCGGCGCCCTACGCGTCGGACGTGATCTTTCTCTTCCTGGGCGGGTTCATCCTCGGGCTCGCGATCGAGCGCTGGGGGCTCGACCGGCGCATCGCCTTCTTCACGCTGCGGTTCACGGGTACGCGCCCGGGCGCGATGACCGCAGGATTCATGGCGGCGACGGCCTTCCTCAGCATGTGGATCTCGAACACCGCCTGCGCGGCGATGATGGTCCCCATCGCGATCAGCGTCGCGAGTCTCGTCGAGAAGGCGCGCGCGGGCGACGCGGGGACGGTGCCGGGCGAGGGCAACTTCGCCACGGGATTGCTCCTCGCCATCGCCTACTCGGCGAGCATCGGCGGCATCGCGACCGTGATCGGCTCGCCGCCCAACGGCATCGCGGTGCGTTTCATCGCCCAGACCTTCGGCAACGAGGTCTCGTTCGTCGACTGGATGGCGATCGGCCTGCCGTTCACGCTCGTCTTCCTGCCCATCGCGTGGGTGCTCCTCACGAAGGTGCTCTTTCCGGCGCGATTCGAGGCGATTCCGGGCGGCCGCGAGATGATCGCCGACGAGATCGCGCGGCTCGGGCCCCTCGCGAGGGCCGAGAAGGTCACGCTCGCCGTCTTCGGCTGCACCGCGTTCCTCTGGATCTTCGGCGAGCCCCTGCGGGCCGTCACCGTGGCGGGGGCGAAACCGCTCGGCGGCCTCACGGACAGCGGCGTGGCGCTCCTCGCAGCGCTCGCGCTCTTCCTGGCGCCGGTGGACCCCGCGAAGGGCCTGCGGGCGATGGACTGGGAGCATGCCAAGCGGTTGCCGTGGGGCGTGCTCGTGCTCTTCGGCGGCGGCCTCAGCCTCGCCGCGGCGGTCGAGGCGAACGGCGTCTCGGCGTTCATCGGCCACGCCACGCGCGGCCTGGGCGTGCTGCCGCCGCTCCTGATGCTGGCCGCGGTGGTGACGCTCACCGTCTTTCTCTCCGAGGTGACCTCGAACACGGCCCAGGTGGCCACGATGACGCCGGTGCTGGCGGCGATGGCGCCGGGCCTGGGCCTCGATCCGCAGGCACTGGTGATCGTCTGCGCGCTCGCCGCGAGCAGCGCCTACATGATGCCGGTGGGCACGCCGCCCAACGCCATCGTGTTCGGCACGGGGCTCGTGCGCATGCCCCAGATGCTGAAGGCGGGAATCGTGCTCAATCTCGTCGGCATCGCGGTGATCACCCTCCTGGGGCACGGGGTCATTCCGCGGATCGTGAGCCGCGTGCTGTGACCCGCTCTCCCGGTGGGACCTTGGTCCACCGGCCAAAGGGAAACGGAATCGCGCATCGCCGCCCGGGCCGGCCGCGGCCGTTGAGGGGAGTCAAGATTTCCGGGGTGGGCGGCGGGAGAATCGATCCGATAGCCCGCGATATCCGCGGTCCGTGAAGAAAGGACTCCTCATGTCCACCGTCATGCCCGGCACCGGCCCCACGAAGGCCCTCGCCGAAAAGGCTCCCGAACACCACTTCCCCTGGCGCGCGATCCTGCCGATCGCGGTCACCCTCGCGATCGCGCTCTTTCCGGCCCCGCAGGGGCTGCCGCAGCACGCGTGGTACTTCTTCGCCATCTTCGCCGGCGTCATCGTCGCGCTGATGGTCGAGCCGCTTCCCGGCGGCGCGGTGGGCCTCATCGGCGTGACGCTCGTCGCGATCCTCTCGCCTTACGTCCTCTATTCGCCGGCGGAACTCGCGAAGCCCGGCTTCAAGGCCGTTAACGCCTCGCTCGGCTGGGCGCTCTCCGGCTTCGCGAACAGCACCGTCTGGCTCATCTTCGGCGCGTTCATGTTCGCTCTGGGCTACGAGAAGACGGGCCTGGGGCGGCGCATCTCGCTCATGCTCGTAAAGGCGATGGGCCGGCGCACGCTCACCCTCGGCTACGCGATCACCATCGCCGACACGCTGCTCGCGCCGTTCACGCCGTCCAACACGGCTCGCAGCGGCGGGACGATCTACCCGGTCATCCGCAACCTGCCCGCCCTCTACGACTCGAAGCCCAACGACCCGTCCGCCCGCCGTATCGGCTCCTACCTGATGTGGGTCGCCATCGCGGTCACGTGCGTCACGAGCTCGCTCTTCCTCACGGCCCTCGCGCCGAACCTGCTCGCCCTCGAACTGGTGAAGAAGACGGCGAAGATCGACATCACCTGGACGCAGTGGTTCATGGCCTTCGCGCCGGTGGGCATCCTCCTGCTCGTCGCGATCCCGCTCGTCGCCTACGTGATCTACCCGCCTGAGGTGAAGTCGGGCGAGGAGGTGCCGAAGTGGGCCGGCGAGGAATTGACGAAGATGGGCGGCCTCACGGGCAAGGAAATGACCCTGGGCGTGCTGGTCGTGATCGCGCTGGCCCTGTGGATCTTCGGCGGCAGCGTCATCAACGCGACGACGGCCGCGTTGCTGGTGATCTGCCTGATGATCGCCACCCAGGTCGTTTCCTGGGACGACATCGTGGCGAACAAGTCCGCGTGGAACACCCTCGCCTGGTTCGCGACCCTGGTCGCCCTCGCCGACGGCCTGAGTCGCGTGGGATTCGTGAAGTGGTTCGCCGACGGCGTGGCCTCCAGCATGGCCGGCTATCCCCCCTTCACGGCGATGGTCGTCCTCGTGCTGGTGTTCTTCTTCACGCACTACCTGTTCGCGAGCATCACCGCGCACGTGACGGCGTTGCTGCCGGTGATGCTGGCGGTGGGCACGACGATCCCGGGTCTCGACATGGCGCAGTTCTCGATGCTGCTGTGCCTCACGCTCGGCATCATGGGCATGCTCACCCCGTACGCCACCGGCCCGAGCCCGGTGTACTACGGTTCCGGTTACCTGCCCGCCAAGGACTTCTGGATCATGGGTGGCATCTTCGGCGTCCTCTTCATCGCGGCTTTCCTGCTCATCGGGCTGCCGTGGATGGCGTTCATCAAGTAAGGCCCTTTCGAAGACGGGCCGCGGGCGGCTTCGGCCGCCCGTTCTCGTTTCCGGCGGGGGCGAATGCGCCCCCTTGATCGGGCGCAAGAACGAGGCGGCGGAATGCGATAGGCTGCAAATACGATCAATTCGCATTCCGGCCATGAACGATCTTCGCCCCCTTTCCGAGCTGAACCCCGGCGACCACGGCGTGATCGCGGCCGTTCACGCGCCGGAAGAACTCGGCAAACGATTGACGGCGCTGGGCTTTTCGACAGGGCGTCCGCTGGCGCTGGTGCGTCGCGCGCTCCTGCGCGGGCCCTTGCACGTGCGCCTGGGAACCACGGATGTCGCGCTGAGGATGGCCGAGGCCGCCGGTATCCAGGTCCGCCTCGCCGCGCCTGTTCCCGCATGAAGCGCGTCGCCCTCGTCGGCATGCCGAACACGGGCAAGTCGACGCTCTTCAACCGGCTGACGGGTGCCTCGGCGCGAACCGGCAACTGGCCGGGCGTGACGGTGGAACTCGCGAGCGCCCGCGTGCTCGCCGGGCGCCACATGGTGGAACTCGTCGACCTGCCCGGGCTTTACGACCTGCACGGCTTCTCGGACGACGAGCGCGTCGTGCGGCACTTTCTCGAGGCCGCGCCCGTGGACGCGCTGGTGGTCGTGCTCAATGCCTCGCAACTCGACCGGCAACTCGCCCTCGCCCTCCAGGTGAAGGCCCTGGGCCTGCCGACGCTCGTGCTCCTCAACATGGCGGACGAGGCGCGCCGCCACGGCATCCGCATCGACGAAGCGGGCCTCGCCGCGGGCCTGGGCCTGCCGGTCGCGGCCCTGTCGGCCAAGCTGGGAACCGGCCAGGCCGAGGCGGTCCGTCGCCTGGCGTCCCTGCTCGATGCGGCCGGCCCGGCCCGCGACGCGGCGCTGCGCGAGGCGCTGGCCGAGGACCATCGGCGCGAGTCGGCGGTCGAATCGCTGCTCGCGCGCCACGTGCACGTTCCCCCCCGGCTTTCCGACACGGCGAGCGACCGGCTCGATCGCGTGGTGCTGCACCCCTGGCTGGGCCTGCCGATCTTCTTTCTCGCGATGCTGGCGATCTTCCAGGCCGTCTTCCTCCTGGGGTCCCCGCTGCAGGATGGCGTCGAGGCGCTCTTCGAGGGCGTGCGGAAGTCCGCGCTGGAACCGCTTCTCGCGCCGCTGCCCGATTTCACGCGCGGGATCCTCCTGGACGGCGTGTGGGCCGGCATGGGAACCGTCGCGGCGTTCGTGCCCCTCATCGTGGTGTTCTTCTTCTTCCTCGCGGCGGTGGAGGACAGCGGCTACCTGTCGCGGGCCGCCTTCCTCACCGATTCGCTCATGGCGCGCCTGGGCCTCGACGGGCGGGCCTTCGTGATGCTGCTCATGGGGTTCGGCTGCAACGTGCCGGCGCTCATGGGCACGCGCGTGATGCGCGACCGGCCGATGCGCCTGCTCTCCATGCTCACCATCCCGCTCTCGCTGTGCTCGGCGCGCCTGCAGGTCTTCGTGTTCATCGCGGCGGCGATCTTCCGCCCCGCGGTCGCGCCCTGGGTGCTCTTCGGCCTGTACGTGACGAGCTTCCTCGCGGTGATCGTGACCGCGCTCGCCTTCAAGGGGCGCTTCGCGAGCCGCGAGCCCTTCGTGATCGAACTGCCCCCGTGGCGCGCGCCCACGCTGCGGCTGGTGGCGCTGCGGGGCTGGCTCGAGGTGAAGCACTTCCTGCGCCGGGCGACCACCTTCATCTTCGTGGGCGTCGTCGCGGTCTGGCTCCTCACGCACCTGCCCTCCGGCGCCGCGCCCGCCGGGCCGGGCACGATCGCCGGCTGGATCGGCAGCGCCCTCCAGCCCGTGCTCGGGCCCCTGGGCATCGACGAGCGCCTCGCGGTGGCGCTGCTCTTCGGCTTCGTGGCGAAGGAGGTGGTGATCGGGGCCTTCGCGGTGATCTACGGCCTCGAGGGCGATGCGCTCGCGGGCGAACTCGCGCGCAGCATGGACTGGGTGGCGGCGACGAGCTTCATGATCTTCACGCTGGTCTACACGCCTTGCCTCTCGGCGATCGCGACATTGCGTACCGAGTCGCGCAGCGCCGGCTTCACGGCGCTCGCCATCGCCTGGCCGCTCGGCCTCGCGTGGGCCGCGAGCTTCGCCTTCTACCAGGGCATGCGGGCGATGGGGCTCTAGGCGGCCCGCCCGGCCGGCGATTCAGGCGGGCGTCGCGGCCTGGATCTGGGCGACCGGTTCGGGCGCGAGCAACGTGCCGTCGCGAAGCCCCTTCACGGTGGCGACCAGCAAGGCGCCCACGACGAGCGAAGCCCCGGCCAGCGCCACGATGCCGAGCATTCCCATCGGCGTGCCCGGCGACCCCAGGCGCAGGGTGAGCGCCGCGAAAGCCGCCAGCGGAAACGACAGCGCCCAGTGCGGGATCGCGAAAGGCAGTGCCGCGATCCGTTTGAGCTGCGTGGCGGCCGCGAGGAGCGAGAAGAGCGCGATGCCCCAGGCGCCCCAGCCGAGCGCGGCGGGTGCCCCGAACTGGCCCAGCGCGAGACCGATCACCGCGGGCGGCGCGATGAAGATGAAGACGGCGGGCTGGAGGCGATCGGGCCAGGATCCCTGGGTCGCGAGCCGCACGAGCACCAGGACGTGGACGATGGGCCAGAAGAAAGCGCCCATCGCGAACTGCGCGGCCGACCAGTCGGGGTGACCGAGGGGCACGCCCGCGAGCGGCACCAGCACGTTGCCCACCACGGGGATGAACATCGCCGGCGTGAGCGAGGCCCACGGCAGGCCGTCGGGGCGGTTGCCGCGCCACCACCGTCCGACCACCCAGGTGGTCGTGGCGAGCTGGGCCGTGCTGCCGGCGGCCCAGAGCCCGTGCGCGAGGATCGAAGGGCCATCCAGTGCCACGGCGGCCGTCGCGAGCAGGATCGCCGAGACCGGGATCGCCGCGACGAAAGGGTGGCGCACCGGGTGCGCGAAATCCTCGCGCATCGCTTCGGGAAAGCGGCTGGCACGCACGGTCCAGGCCACGGCGACCCCGATGAACGCGACCGCGGCCGTGACGGCGAGGACGAGCGCGACGGCCCGGGCGGTCTCGCCCATGACGGGACTGGCGCGGTGCCAGGCGAGGCAGAGGCCGGCGAGGCCCATCACGGGCGCGAACCAGGCCGCGCCGAGAAATCGCAGGGGCGAGGGGGCGGCGTTCATGCCGGCATGATACTCCCCGGAGCTTGGGGCCGGTTCGCGCCAATTGGCGGGCCGATCCCCCCCTTTTCCGGCTCAAGGATTCCGCCGCCGAGTCCGACAATCCTTACAGGGGCGAGGCGCAGCCGGGCTCCGTCCGTCACCCATGAGGAAATACCATGAAATTCCGCCAGCGGCTCCTGATTTCGCTCGCCATTCCCCTTGCCATCGTGGTGGCGCTCGGCGGGGCCGCCGCCTTCGGCGTGACCGCTTTCGAAGGCGGGCTCGCACGCTACCTCGCGCACGAGGACGCCCTGGCGCAGGCTGCGGGCGACATGTACGCGCAGGGCCTGCAGACGGGGCAGGCGATCCGCAACATCCTCCTCGAGCCGGCCAACCCGAAGGCCTACGACAACCGCAAGGCGGCCGTGGCCGACTTCGCGAGGGCGCACGAGGCCGCGCTCGCGGCCGCGAGCACTGCCGGCCAGAAGGCGCTGCTCGATCGCATCGTCACGCTGCGCGAGAAGCACCGCGTCATCCAGGACGAGGTGGAGGCGATGGTCCGCGCGGACCCGCGGGATACCGCGGCGGCGGCCGCGCGGCTGCGTTCGGCCGAGACGCCGGCCTGGCGTGCGCTCAAGGACGAACTGCTGAAGTTGCGGGCGCTGGCCGGCGCGGACATGAAGGCCACGCGTGAGGGCGCCGTCGCGTCGATGGGCCAGGCACGCCTGGTCGTCCTCGGGCTGGTGGCCCTGTGCGTGGTGGCGTGCGTCATCCTCGCGATCGGGCTGGTCCGCTACCTGCAGCGCGAGATCGGCGGCGAGCCGTCGGAGGCCCGCAACGCGCTCGCGCGGATCGAGGCCGGCGACCTCGCCACGCCGGTGCCCGTTCGGGCCGGGGACCGCGCGAGCGTGATGGCCGCGCTCGCCCACATGAAGGAGCGGCTGGGCGGACTCGTGACCCGCGTGCGGGGGACATCGCACGAGGTGAGCGGCACGAGCGACCGCATCGCCGAGGGCAACGGCGAGCTGGCCCAGCGGACCGAATCGCAGGCGAGCGCGCTGGAACAGACGTCGGCGACGATGGAGCAGCTCACCGCCACCGTGCGGCAGAACGCGTCCCACGCGGTCGACGCCGACCGCATCGCGCGGGAAGCCTCGGACACCGCGCACCGCGGTGGCGAGGTGGTCACGCGGGTCGTCGATTCGGTGCGCGGCATGACCGACAACGCCAATCGCATCCGCCAGATCCTCGGCGTCATCGACGACATCGCCTTCCAGACGAACCTGCTCGCGCTGAACGCCTCGGTCGAGGCGGCCCGGGCGGGCGAACAGGGCCGGGGCTTCGCGGTGGTGGCGGGCGAGGTGCGCCTGCTCGCCGGCCGCTCCGCCGAGGCCGCGCGGGAGATCAAGGACCTCATCACCGCGAGCGTGGAGCGCGCCGAGCAGGGGGCCCGCCTCGCCGACGAGGCCAACGTTGCCATGGAACAGGTCGTCGGCTCGATCAAGCGCGTCGCGCAGCAGGTGGCCGAGATCAGCACCGCGAGCGCGGAGCAGAGCGCCGGTGTCGCCCAGATGGGCCAGGCCGTGCAGCAGCTCGACGAGACGACGCAGCGCAACGCCATGCTCGTCGAGACGAGCGCGGCGGCCACCGAGTCCCTGCGCCGTCAGGCGCACGAACTCGAGGAGGCGATCACGATTTTCCGGACGGCCTAGGGCGCGCGACGGGAAAAGGTCATCGCGCCGCTCCCCGCCCGCGCGGGGACCCGCGGCACGCCCTCAGCGCGCCAGGATCTGGAAGGCGCCCGCGACGACGAGGAAGAGGCCCGGCCCCACGAGGCCGCGCGCCCATTTCGGGCTCGCGCGCCCCGCGCCGGCCGTGCGGAACGACCAGGCCGGCGTGAGCGCCGCGACGCCGGCCGCCATGACCAGGAAGCCGACCTGCCCGGTCGCCTTCCACGCCATCATCGCGAGGGCGACGGCGGCGATGCCCATCCAGAGATTCTGCGCCGACGGGGCGGCGAGGGGTTGCGCAGCGGACTTGTCTTTCATCGGAGCCTCCAGCGGCCGGGTTCAGGGTTCGGGTTTCGGTCCCCGCTCGGCGGCCGACGCGGCGAGCCCGTAGTCCTCCACGAGCTTCCAGACATGGCCGGGGATCAGGGTCTTCATGCGGCGCGGTTCCTCGCGCCGCAGGTGCAGGACGGTTTCGATCGCCTTCATCTCCACCCGGGCGCGCGCGAATTCCAGTCCACGCGGGCCGACGCGGGGCATGAGCCAGGCGACGAGGGGACGGGCCCAATCGGGCATCGCGCGAAGGGGCAGGCCGCCGGCGGCGCGCTCCACGTTCTTGAGGAAGCCCTTTACGGGTCCCCGGCGGTTGCCGCGGCTGCCGGGCTCCGCGGCGATCAGTTCGTCGCCCAGCAATCTCACGAGTTCCTCGCCGCGCTCGTTGCGGACGATCAGCCACTGCTCGCCTTCGCCGCCCATGTAGCCGACGGTGAGATCGGCGAGCGCGTTCGTGTAGTCGACGCAGGTGCGGCAGGTGAGGGGGAAGAAGTCGGCGGGCAGCTTCGACAGCGGCAGCATGAGGAAGGGGACCTCGCGCACGCGGCCGTCGCGATGCCGGATCTCGACGTGGTAGTCGGCGCGGAACTCGAGGTAGGTGATGGATTCGGGTTCCGTCGAGACGAGCGCGAGGAATTCGTGGAAGCGTTCGGTCGTGGTGTTGTCGGAGCACGGCGTGCCGATCACGTAGAGGCGCTCGAACCCCCACTCGGCCTCGAGCGCGCGCAACGCGTAGACCTGGCACGGGATGCCCACCACCGCGAGGCGGCGGTAGCCGCGGGCCCGCGCGGGTTCGAGCAGCGAGAGCAGCGGGGCATAGCCCATGCGCATCCCGCGGCATCGCTTCATGTCCGCGGCCTGCGTCACCAGCACCGGGACCGGCCGCCACGGGTCGTCGGGATGCGGCGCCATGGCGAGCACCGCATCGACGGCGCCGGTCTCGAGCAGCCGCTCGGCCAGGCGCGTCGTGATGCCCGTCCATTGCGCGCCCTCGAGCGGTGCGGCGAGCCGGGCCTTGAGCATGCGGCGATAGGGCCCGAAGTGAAGCTCGTCCCCGCGTCCGGCTTCGCGGCCGCGGCCGTGCACGCGCGCTTCCAGGCCGGGATAGTCCGGCTTGATGAACTGGCACGCCCGGCCGCAACGTCCCGGCTGCGCGCTGCGCGAGATGCCGCAGTCCGTGCACAGGTCGCGCGCCGGCGATGCCTCGGCGAAGGAGGGCGCCGCGACGGGCTCGACGGGAAGGGCGTGGTCCGGGCTCACGGGGCGTCGGGATGCGGGTGGCCGTCGAGGGCGGTCGAACGTCTCATGGGCGCGCCTTGGCGCGCAGCCGGCTCGCGATGAGGCGGGCCGCGCGCCCGGGTTCGACCTCGTGCAGCAGGTGGCCGTCGTTCCAGGTCTCGACTTCGGCGTCGGGAAAGGCGCGCGCGAGGATGGGCCGCAGGCTGCGCCCGGGCACCCAGTCGTCGTTGCGTCCGAGAACGAAGGTGGCCGGTACGGCGAGGCGCTTCGCGTCCTCCAGCAGCGCCGGGAGGTCCGCGGCCGCCATGAAGCGCATCGTTCCGCGCACGTGCCCCGGGCTTCGGAACAGCGTTTCGTAGCGCGCGCGCTGGGCGGCGGGGATCGGCGAGCGCGTGGAGTCGAGCAGGCGCTCGACCAGGCGCGCGCGGCCGGCCAGCGAGGCGAGAAGGGTGGTGGCGAAGGCGGAAGTCGCGACCGGCGTGATGATCGGCGCGAGGAATGTCGTGTAGGCCGCCGGCGGCGGCACGAGCGAGGGCGCGAAGCCGACGAGCGCGGCGGGCGCGCGCGGCGTGCCGAGCGCCCAGCGGATGGCGAGCGCGGCACCCGCCGAATGACCCGCGACGACCCGCACCGGACCCGGCGCCAGCGCCTCCAGCAGGTGATCGATCGCCATCGCCACGCGAGCGAGCGAACAATCGCCGTCGCGAAAGCCGGTGGTGTACCCGTGGCCCGGCAGGTCCGGGGCGATCACCGTCGCGCACGCCGTGAGGTCGGGCCAGAGATCGGCCCAGGAATGCGACGAAGCGCCCGACCCGTGCAGGAGCAGCACCACGGGTCCGCGGCCGGCGCGCTGCACGTGCCAGCGCACGCCGCCCGCGTCGATCGCGAGGCTGGCCGCGCGATGGGGCCAGTCGTGCGGAACGAAACCCGGGACGGGCGGGGATTTCACCGGGTGCCGGGAGACGGTCAGCATCGCGCGACGCCCGATCGGCGCCTTGAGCGGCCGGAAGTCGCCGCGCTACCATCGATGCCATGAGGCGACTGGCCGCGATTCTCGCGTTCATTCCGGCGGGATTCGGGGCGAGCACGTTGCGCGCGGACGTCGCGACGCGCGAATGGGAGTTCGACGGCGCGCGCCTGCGCGTCGAGCTGCACGCGCCTTCGCGATCGTCGGCCGACGCCGTCGTGCTGGCGCACGGCTTCCTTCGCGAACCGGCGAGCCTTGCTGGATACGCCCGGGCGATCGCCGCCGACGGTCGTCTCGCCCTCGTCCCCGGAATGCCCTCGCGCGTGGATTCGCGCGCCAACGGCCGCGCGCTTTCCGCGCTCGTGGCCCGCCTTCGCGAGGGCGCTTTCGGGCATCGCGTCGATCGCGTGGTTCTCGTCGGGTTCTCCGCCGGCGGTCTTTCCGCCCTGCTCGCGGCCGGCTCGCCGGGCGTCGCCGGCTACATCGGCCTGGACGCCTTCGACCGGCCCTCCGGCACGGGGCTCGAGGCGGCGCGCGCGCTCGCCGTGCCGGTTGTCCTCCTTCACGGCGCTCCCGCCTTCTGCAACGCGTACAACATCTCCGCGCCCTGGCGCGCGGCCGTTCCGCGGCTGGAGAAAGACCTTCGCGTCGAAGGCGCGGGCCACTGCGATTTCGAGTGGCCGACCGACGCGGGCTGCACCCTCGCCTGCGGCGCGGTGCATCCGGCGGCGCAGGCCGTCATCCGTGCCGAGGTGCGCGCGGCGCTCGAGCGCCTGCTGCCCCGGTGATTCCGGCGGTCGGGCCGGGCGGTTCACGGCGAGGCGTCCCGGTCCTTCCTGCCCTCGAGGCGCGCGTCGCGCTCGCGGTCGCGACGCAATTCGCGCCGGACCGAGACGAGCTCGCGTACCGCGATGGCGAGTATCACGAGCTCGATCACGAGCCATTCCCAGCGGGCGAGGGCGCTCCAGTCCATGGCGGCCCCCGGCCTCGCGGTTCAGGGCCCGGCGTTCGAGCGCTGGGGCCGGGCGCCGTGCTCGAGCGTCTCGAGCCGGCCGAAGAGATCGACGAGCCAGGCCACGCGCGCCTCGACGCCGCGCGGCTCGGGGCGGATGGTGCGGTGGGCGTTGGCCGCGACCAGCGCCTCGACCAGGAAGGCGGTCTGCGGCAGGGCGGTGACCTGGGTCCACGGCGAGGCCGACGTCGCCTCGGCCACGGCCCGCGCGAGCAGCGCGAGCTTTCGCGCGGTGGGCACCACGGCCCGGCGCGTGACGCTGTCGTAGCCGTTGGATTCGACCGTCCGGCCGATCTCGGCGTAGAGGAGACGGGCGGCATGCATGGCGGGCCGGCAATCCGCGGGCAGGCAGCCGATGCCGTCGTCGGCGCGTGCGTAGAGCTCGTCGGCGGCCTCCAGGAGTCGCCGGATCACCGCGGCGAGCCGCGCGCAGGCCGCGGGCGCCGCCAGCCAGGCGTCGGGATCGAGCCCTTCCTCGCGCATCCAGGCGAGGGGCAGGTAGAGGCGGCCGTTGCGGGCATCCTCGCCGACGTCGCGCGCGATGTTGGTGAGCTGCATGGCGACGCCCAGGTCGCACGCGCGGCCGAGCACCTGCGGCTCCCGGACGCCCATGATCGTGGCCATCATCGCGCCGACCGACCCGGCGACGCGCGCGCCGTAGTCGTTAAGCTCCCCGAGGCTCTCGTAGCGCCGCCCCGCGAGGTCCCAGTCGAAGCCCTCGAGCAGCGCCTCGGGCACGGCGCGCGGGATGGCGAAGCGCTCCACCACGTCGGCGAAGGCGCGGTCGGGTGCGAAGTTCGCGGGCTGGCCGGCATACACCCGCGCGAGCCGGGCCCGAAGCCGCGATACCGGATTGCCGTCGGCTTCGCTCGCGAGGTCCACCGCGTCGTCGGCCACCCGGCAGAAGGCGTAGAGCGCCGAAGCCGGCTCGCGCACGGGCGCGGGCAGCAGGAGCGAGGACAGGTGGAAGGTGCGCGAGTTGTGCCGCAGCAGCTCGCGGCACGCCCTCATGTCGTCGCGGGCTCGGAGCATGGCCTTCAGGCGTAGGCTTCGGCCAGCGGGACGATGTCGTCGAGGACCCGGGCGGAGGAGATCACGCCCGGAAGCCCGGCGCCCGGATGCGTGCCCGCGCCCACGAGGTAGAGGCGCGCGATGTCCTCGCTGCGGTTGTGCGGGCGGAACCAGGCGCTCTGCGTGAGCACGGGCTCCATGCCGAAGGCGTTGCCCTTGTACGCGAGAAGGCGGTCGCGGAAATCCTGCGGCGTCATGACGCGCGAGGTGACGAGGTGATCCTCGAAGCCCGGCAGCACCGTCTCGCCCAGGTGCTTCGCGATCGTCCGGCGGTAGTCCTCGGCCTTCGCCGCCCAGTCGATGCCGGCGTCCAGGTGGGGCACCGGGGAGAGCACGTAGAAGGCGTCGCAGCCGGCCGGCGCCACGGACGGATCCGACGCGCTCGGCCGGTGCAGGTACAGCGAGAAGTCCTTCGCGAGGACCTTGCGCTCGAAGATGTCCTCGATGTGCTCGCGGTAGCGCGGGCCCAGCATGATCGTGTGGTGCGGGACGTCGGGATACTGCCGGTTCGTGCCGAAGTACCACACGAAGAGGCTCATCGAATAGCGGGCGCGTTCGACGCGGGCGTCGCTCCAGCGGCTGCGCGCCTCGGGCGGCAGGAGGTGCTTGTAGGTCCAGGCGGTGTCGGCGTTCGAGACCACGACGTCGGCTGCCAGGTGCTCGCCGGAGGCGAGGCGCACGCCCGTGGCCGTGCGGCCGCTCAGCGTGATCTGCGCGACTTCCTCGCCGCAGCGGACGGTGCCGCCCTGGCCTTCGACGAGCCCCACGAGGCCCTTCACCAGTTGTCCCGTGCCGCCCATCACGTAGTGCACGCCGTACTTGCGCTCGAGGAACGCGATGAGCGCGTAGATGGACGTGACGGCGAAAGGGTTGCCGCCGACGAAGAGCGGATGGAAGCTGAGCGCGAAGCGCAGGCGCTCGTCCTTCACGTGCTTCGCCACGAGCCCGTGCACCGTGCGGTAGCTGCCCAGCCGGATCATGTCGGGCGCGACCCGGGCCATGTCGAGCCACGAATCGAAGGCGACGTGCCCGAGCTGCTCGAACCCCACGCGGTAGGTGTCCTCGCTCGCGCGCATGAACCGCTCGTACCCCTCGACGTCGCCCGGCGAGAGGGCCGCCACCTTCTCGCGCATGCGCCGCGGGTCCGCGCAGCACTCGAACGTGGAGCCGTCCGGGTAGCGGATCGTGTAGAACGGCGTCATGGGCTTGAGCGTGATGTCGTCCGCGAACCGCCGGCCGGCCAGCTGCCAGAGTTCCTCGAAGAGGAAGGGCGCCGTGACGATCGTGGGCCCCGCGTCGAACGTGAAGCCGTCCTGCCGATAGACGTAGGCCCGGCCCCCGGGGGCGTCCAGCCTTTCCAGGACGGTGACCCGGTAGCCCCGGGCACCCAGGCGGACGGCGGCGGCCAGGCCGCCGAAACCGCTGCCGATGACGACGGCGTGGGGCCGCCGGGCGGCGAGGCGGGCCGGCGCGGGGCGGATGCTATCGAGTGTCACGGAAGCCATCGGAATCGAGTGTAACAGCGAATTGACACTCCGGGTCAACCGCCGCTCGCAAGGGGGCCCGGGAATTCACGCGGCCTAGGCACTTGGGGAAACATCGGCGGTTGACAAGGGTCACCGGCGCGGCCAACTATCGGCCTACGCTGTCCAGACCACGACGAGAAACAGCCGACATGAGGAAGAGGGGGGAGGGACCCGCCTTCGGTGAGGCGGATCTGTCCAATTGCGACCGCGAGCTCATCCATCTGGCCGGATCGATCCAGCCATATGGGGTCGTGCTCGTCCTGGAAGCGGCCTCGCCCGTCGTCCTGCAGGTGAGCGACAACGCGCTGGAGATGCTCGGCATCGCGCCCGAGGCGCTGCTCGAGCAACTCGTCGACCGCCTGGGCGGCGACCTCGGCTCCCTGGTGCGACGTCGCCTCCAGGAGGGCATCGGTGCGGTCCCCTCGCCGTTCCTCGCCACGACCGACTTCGGCGGCATGCGGCGGGGCTTCGAGGCCCTCATCCACCGCAATGCCGCGGATGCCGTCATCGTCGAGCTCGTGCCGTCGGACGTGCACGACGTCTCGGCATTCGCCAAGGGGCTCCCGAAGCGCCTCGCGAGCGCCGTCGCGCGCCTGGGCGAGGCGACGACGCTCGAGGCCCTGGCGGACACCGCGGCGCGCATCTACCGCGAACTCGCCGGCTACGACCGCGCGATGTTCTATCGCTTCGACCCGGATGGCCACGGCGAGGTGATCGGGGAAGCGAAGGCCGAGCACCTCGAACCCTACCTCGGCCTGCACTATCCCGAATCCGACATCCCGCAGCGCGCGCGCGAACTCTACCTGCGCAACCGCGTGCGCGTGCTGGCCGACGTCCACTACGAACCCGTGCCCCTCCTGCCCCGGCTCTTCCCCCCCACGGGCGAGGACCTCGACATGTCGATGTGCTGGCTGCGCAGCATGTCGCCGCTGCACCTGCAGTACCTCAAGAACATGGGCGTCACGGCGACGCTGGTGGCCTCGATCGTGCGCGAGGGCAAGCTCTGGGGCCTCATGGCCTGCCACCACTACAGCCCGAAGCAGGTGCCCCACGCGGTGCGCGTGGCCTGCGACCTGGTGGCGGAGATCGTCGCGACGCGCGTCGCGGTGCTCGAGAACTTCAGCCGGGTGCGCACGGCCGCGACCGTGCGGCGCATCGAGGGACGCCTCATCGAGGTGACATCGCGGGGCGGGCGCTGGCAGGAAGCCCTGATGGAGGATGCGCGCGAACTCATGCGCCTGGTCGGGGGCGACCGGCGTGGTCCTCGCGAACGAGGACGAGCTCATCACCGCGGGCGACCTGCCCTCGACGGCGGAACTGCGTGCCATCGTCGACTGGATCGCGACCCAGCCGGCGCCCGGCGGCGTCTTCGCGAGCGCCTCGGTGGCCCTCGACGTGCGCGAATTCGCCCCCCTCGCGCCTGCCGCCGCCGGCGTGCTCGCGGTGGAACTCTCGCGCCCCGGCGGCGAATACATCCTCTGGATGCGCGGGGAGCAGGTGCAGGAAGTCCGCTGGGCGGGCAATCCCCACAAGCCCGCGCTGCCCGGCAACGACCCGCGCGAGCTTTCGCCGCGCCGCTCGTTCGCCGTGTGGACGGAAAGGGTCCGGCTCACCTCGCGCGTCTGGTCGCCGGCCGACATCATCGCGGCGCAGGCGGTGGGCGTGTCCCTGCGCGACGTCGCGCTGCAGGTGCGCTCCATGAGCTACCTCATCGCCGAGGATCGCCTGGCCCACCTGCGCCGCGTGCTGCAGGGATCGACCGACGGCGTGCTCGTCGCGGACGGCACGGGACGCGTGCGCTTCGCGAACGAGGCGTTCTCGCGGTTCTTCCGCCGGCCCCACGTGCACGTGGCGGACCTCGACGACCTGCCGCTCCTCTTCACCGACCCGCAGGCCGCCCGCGGCATGGTCCGCGCGCTGGTGGAGCGGCGCCAGAGCTGGCGCGGCGAACTTCCGCTCGATGCGGGCGGGGGCGTCACCATCCCCGTCGCCGTGCGCGCGGACGTGATCCCGCGCCTCGACGGATTCGGCGCGCTCGGGCACATCGTGCTCATCACGAGCCTGAGCGAGCGCCAGGAGGCCGATGCCATGCGCCAGCGCGTGCACCGCGCCATCCTGGAGGCGCAGCGCCCGCTCGCGCGTCTCGACCACGTGCCGCTCACGCGGGACGCCGATTCGCAGGATCTCGTGAAGGTCGTCGCGGCGAGCGCGAGCCTCGCCGTGATGGAAGTCGCGGAGGAGGCGGGCACCTCGAACGTGGTGCCGGCGCTCGATGGCCTCGAAGCCGCCAGCCGCCGCGCCACGGACCTCGCCGTGCAGATGATCGTCTACGCCGCCCACGGCGACAAGGAAACCTGAGGCCGCCTCAGGCGTCCGCTTCCGCGCCCCGCAATTCGTCGAAGAGCGCCCGGTGCCGGTCGAAGGCATCGACCGCCTCGTCGGCGATCTGCGCGGCGCGTTCCGGGCCGACCGCCTCGCCGTAGGCGTCGAGTCCCGAACGCAGCAAGTCCTTGAGCGCTTCGGGATCGCCCGCGCCGTCGAAATCGTAGAAGGCCGCGCCCGGGCCGTCCCCGAGGTCATAGGCCCGCCGGACGACGCCGCGGATCACCTGGCCGCCGCTCAGGTCGCCGAGATAGCGGACGTAGGCGTGGGCGGCGAGCCGATGCGGGCTTTCCTTCGCCACCGTCGCGATGCGCGCGTTGTAGGCGGTGATGGTCGCGGACACCGGTAGGGCCGGCCAGCGCGAGCCCACCAGGTGGTCGAGGTCGGCGGCGAGGTTCCCGGCGCGGAAGATCGACGGGAGGATCCAGTGGGCGGTCGGCAGGTCGCGCGAGAGCCAGGAAAGCTCGCGCTCGAGCGCGTGGTAGAGCGCCTGCAGGTTGCGCAGGTAAAGGCCGTACGCTTCGCGGGGCAGGCGGCCGGCGAGCAGCTCGCCCATGTAGGCGTTGCGCTCGGCGAGCCGGTGCATCGGACTGCGTCGATTCGCGCAGGCGCCCGGACAGCGTGGTGTCGTTCATGGCCGGCGGCCGCCGGCCGGCGGCGAGATCGCGCGCACGGCGCCGGAAATCGACTCGGCGCGCGCGTAGGGCAGCGCGAGATACCGGCCCCCGCAGGCGTCGGCGAGGTCCTTCGCGAGCGGCTGGGCGCGCGCCGCGGTGTCGATCACCACGACCCGGCTGCCGCCCGCGCGCAGGGCCCTCGCGGCGCCGATCGCATCCTCCCGCGCCCGCGCGCGGCCCGGCGTGCCGTCGCGCGCGATGTTGGCCTGGCCGTCGGTGAGGATCACCACGAACGGCGTGCCGCCGCGACGCTGCGTCGCGTCCGCGAGCGATCGCACGGCGTGCAGGGCCGACGCGAGGGGCGTGCCGCCGGCCCCGGGCAGGCCCGCCAGGCTGCGCTTGGCGCGCGCGAGGGAACGCGTGGGCGGCAGCAGCAGTTCGGCCTGCTGCCCGCGGAAAGCGACCACGGCCACGCGGTCGCGGCGCACGTAGCAGTCGGCGAGCAGCAGTTCGACGGCGCCCTTCGCTTCGGCCAGGCGATGCAGCGCGGCCGAACCCGAGGCGTCGATCGCGAAGATCGTCGTGGTCTCGCTGCGCTGGCGATAGCGCGCGACGTGGAAGTCGTCCTTGCGGATGCGGATGCGGGGCCCGTCGTCCGCCGGCGCGCCGGCGAATTCGCCGCGGCGAAGCCGTTGCCACGGGGCGGCGGCGCGAAGGGTGTCGATGAGGCTCAGGCGGGCCCGGCCGCCGGGTTGCCCCGCGCGCACGCCTGCGGGCCGGCCGCGCAGGAGGCTGTGGCGCAGCGCGCCCGAGCGTCCCGTGGACGGTGCGCGGTTTCGCGACGCCTCGCCCGCCTGCAGGAGCGCGAGCAGGCCCGGCGGGATTCCCGATTGCGCCGCCTCCAGCACGACTTCGCCCAGCTCGCGGTCCGCATCGGCGTTCTCGTCGCCCTCGGGCTCGTCCTCGCGTGTCTCGGGGGGCGGTTCCGGCGGATCGGGCTCGCTGTCGGGCGGCTCCGGCGTTCATCGGCACGCAGGTCGCGCGCGGACCGAGCACCAGGTTGCAGGCGAGCGCCGCGTCGTCGGCCGAAACCGCGTCGCGCCCGTCGAGCGCCGCGGCGGCGCGCGCCACGCGCAGGGCGAGCAGCGGCGCGCGCAAGGAGGCGATTCCCAGGGCGATGGCGGCCTCGCTCACGACCGCGAGGATGTCCTCGCCGGCCCTCACGGCCGGCAGGCATTCGCGCGCCGAGGCGATCTCGTCGGGCGTGTGCCAGCGCCAGGCGGCATCGTTGTGGCGCACCGGGGCGAGATCCACCTCGAAGGCGAAATGGTCGCGCAGCACGCGAGGCAGGCCCTCGTCCTCGCCCACCGATTCGTCGAGGGCGACGACGCCGAATCGTGCCGGCGAGCGGGCGGCGAGGCCGTCGCGCTCGAGCACGACCTCGCCCTGGTCGAGCGCGCCAGCAAGGCGGGCGGCCGTGGCGGGCGGGACGCGCTCGGCCATCGAGACGATCACCACGCCGCCGTCGGCCTCGGCGAGCAGGCCCCTGTCCGCGACGAGGCGTCCGGCACCCAGCGTCGCCGCGAGATCGAGGCCGCCGAGGAGCCGGCCGTCGGAGACGTGCAGCGGCACGCGGCGCACCGGCGCGCCGGGCGGGAGCAGGTCGCGCAGCAGGGCGAGCCACCGATCGCGGGCCGGGCCGGCAGCGGAGCGGACCGCCACGCCGCCGCTGCCGGCCGCGTCGACCGCGAACAGCGACGCGACGAGCGCGGCGCGGCCCCAGGGCGTGTCGCCGGCGGGAGGCGACTCGCGCGTCATGGGCCGAACTGCTCCTGCAGGGCGCGCTCGATCCGGGAGGTGGAGCCCACCTCGTCGAGCGGGTCGCGGCGAAGCCGGTGGCGCAGCGACGCGGGTGCGACGCGCCGAAGGTGCTCCGTGCTCACGTCCGCGTCGCCGTCGAGCGCGGCGAGGGCGCGGGCCGCGCGGATGAGCGTGAGCTCGGCACGAAGGCCGTCCGTTCCGAGCCGCATGCAGAGCCTCGCGGCCTGCTCGAGCGTCGCATCCGGCACGTTCGTGTTCGCGAGCCGCTCGCGCGCGGCGACGATGCGCTTCCTGATGCGGTCCTCCTCCCGTTTCCAGGCTAGGGCGAAGGCGGCGGGATCGCGCTCGAACTGGTCGCGGCGGCGCACGACCGCGATGCGATCGGCGAGGTCCTTGGGCGTCGAGACCTCGACCGACAGGCCGAAGCGGTCGAGCAATTGCGGGCGAAGCTCGCCTTCCTCCGGATTGCCGCTGCCCACCAGCACGAAGCGCGCGGGATGGCGCACGCTCAGGCCCTCGCGCTCGACGAGGTTCTCGCCGGAGGCGGCCACGTCGATGAGCAGGTCCACCAGGTGGTCCTCGAGCAGGTTCACCTCGTCGATGTAGAGGAAACCGCGGTTGGCGCGCGCGAGCATTCCCGGCTCGAAGGCCTTCTCGCCGCGCGTGAGGGCCTTCTCGAGGTCGAGCGCGCCGACCACCCGGTCCTCCGTGGCGCCCAGCGGGAGGTCGACGACGCTCACCGGAACGAGCTTCGCCTTCGGGGACTTGCCTGTCGCCTGTGCGCCGCACCTCGGGCACAGGCCCTGCGGCGAGGCCGGGTCGCAATTGTAGGGGCAGCCTTCGACCACCGGGATTCGCGGCAGCAGCGCCGCGAGCGAGCGCACGGCCGTCGACTTGCCGGTGCCGCGGTCGCCGAACACGAGCACGCCGCCGACGGTCGGATCGACGGCCGCGATGAGGATGGCGAGCTTCATCTCCGCCTGGCCGACGATGGCGGAGAAGGGGAAGGCGACGCGTGCGCTCAAGGGCGCTGCCGGGGCCGGCCGGGCGGTCGTGTGCGGCGCGCGTTCGCGCGCGGCGGGCGGGGAACGGCGGGCATCGTCTTCCTTCACGGCGTGGGGACCTTCCTGTCGGAAACGGCTCGATTCTAGCGGCATTGTCGATCACTCCGGTTGAGGCCGCGCGGCGCGCGCGGCAGTCGGAAGGGCAGCAGCAGGCGCACCCACGCCGACCGGAAGCGATCGAGCGACAGGCTCTCGTGCATGGCCGTGGTGGACGATCCGAGCACGCGCGTGTCGAGCAGCGAGCGCGCGTAGAAAGGCGTGTCCTCGAGCGTGCGCAGCACCGCGGGCTGGCAGTGGGCGTCGGCGCGCGTGGCTCGCTCGAGGCCCCACCGCGTGCCCGACAGTGCGACTCGCGGCGGCGCCGGCACGGTGCGCGCCTCGCCGGAGGCGTCGAACGCGAGCGCGAGGGTGAGCGGCGTGTCGTCCCGGCGCGCGATGTCGTACAGGACGGAGGTGCCGCCCCGGATGGCGGCGCGGGACCACGACCAGCCGCTGAAGGCGTCCTCGAGCGGCGCGCTGCCCGCGTTGGCATCCACGTAGCCGTCGCCCGTCCAGCGAAGGCCGGGCCGTTCCATCTCGACCTCGACGCGCGCATGGGGCGCGACCGGTCCCCAGTGGTGGCGTCCCTCGCGATCGAGCGGCGCGCGATAGCTCGCGAGCGCGGACGGGTACACGCGCACGACGCCGCGCACGCGCGAGGGCAGGGGCGAGGTCACTTCGTCGATGCGGAACGTGAGGCACGCGCCGTTCCACTCGACGCGGCTCGGCCCGAGCGCGAGCCGGTCGGGCTCGCGGTGCACGTGCTCCCGGCGCCGCTCGGTGAGCATCCAGCGGCGGCCGCGCGGTCCGTAGAGCGCGACGTTGAGGCCGCAGTGATCGAGCGGGTCCGCGGCGCGCGAGCGCGCCCGCGCGAACGCGTACCAGGGCGAGAACACGTTGCCGATCATCGCGATCAGCGTGATCCCGTGGCGCTGGTCGTCGCTGAGGGCATCGACGTACCACCAGGCATAGCCTCCCGCGGCCACGGGCTCGTCGAACCGAGGTCCGACCACAAGGCGCCGGCCGCCATCCGGCCCGAAAGGGCCGCCATCGGCACGCCCGGCCCCGGGTGAGCGCTCCCGCCCGCCAGGTAGAGGCCGCGAAGGCTCGTTCGGCAGCCCGGGCGCCGGAAGGAGGCCCTCCAGCCGTGCGAGGCCGCCCCATAGAGCGCGCCCCCCGTCCCCGGATACCGCCGCGCGAAGTCCGCCGGCGTCGACACCGTCGTCGCCTCCGCCCGCCTCGCGATCGAAAGGCCGCAGCGCTCGAGTTGCCGGAAAGTCCGTTCTTCGCATCGGGACAGCTCCTTCGCGCTCATCGGGCGCATGTCGCCGCAGGCCGGCGCGTTGACGAGGCACATGAGCCTTTCCGGCTCTCCAAAGGGCGGCGCCGCGGGGGATTCGCGGTCATGGGCGCAGACGTACACCGTCGGTTCGTCGGGCACGCGTCCCCGGCCGAACAGGTCGCGGAATTCCGCGGCGTAGTCGCGCGAGAAGAAGACGTTGTGGCGCGCGAGCGGAAAGCCGCCGACGCGGGCGAGGAGGTTCCACGTGATCGCCGAGAGCGAGCGCGATCGCGGATCGACGGGACGCACGGCACGCGAGGCTTCCTCGCCGAAGGCACCGGCCGCGAGGGCCGCCACGTCGCCGTTGGCGACGACGCCGGAGGCCTCCAGCCTTTCGCCGCTCGCGAGGACGACGCCCGCGACGCGCCCGCGCTCGACCACGAGCCGGGCCGCCTCTTGCGCATAGCGGATCGTGGCGCCGTGGCGGGTGGCGAGCCCGGCCATGGCGTCGGCCAGCCGGTGCATGCCGCCTTCGACCAGCCACACGCCCTCGCGCTCGACGTGCGCGACCAGCATGAGGGTCGCGGGCGCCTCGAACGGCGAGGAGCCGCAGTAGGTCGCGTAGCGCCCGAAGAGTTGCCGCAGGCGCGGGTCGCGGAAGTGCTTGCCGAGCGCGGTCCACATCGACGCGAACGGGTTGATCGCGGCCAGGGTCGCGAGCGCGTGGATGCCGCCGTGGCGCGCGAGGCCGACGAGGCTCGGGCGCCCGGCGCGGATGAAGGGCGTTTCGAGCGCGTGCCAGGCGCGCTGCGCGCTGGCGCAGAACTCGCGGTAGCGCCGGCCCTCGTCCGGGCCGCACAGGCGCGCGATCGCATCGGCCGAGCGCGCGATGTCGGTGAACAGGTCGAGGCGCTCTCCGGCGCTCCAGGCGTGGCGCGCGAGCACGTCGGCCGCCCGCAACGTCACGTGATCCGCGAGCCGCTCGCCGCAGTCGGCGAAGATTTCCTCGAAGACGCGTCCCATCGTGAGCACCGTGGGGCCGCCGTCCTGGCGGCCGCCGGCCACGGGCACGGCGCCGAGCTTGCCGCCGGGGCCGGCCGCTCGCTCGACGACGGTCACGGCAAGGCCGCGGGCCGCGAGGGTCGCTGCCGCCGCGAGACCGCCGATGCCTGCCCCGATCACGACCACCCGTTGTGCGCGCATGCGCTTCGGCGGCTCCCGAAAGTTGTCATTGACTGGCTGGGGTTACGCTGTCTATATTACATGACATAAGAAGTGTTAACTGAAATTGACACCGGCGCCTGCCAAGGGAGCTTCATGAGCGACACGATCCGCATCGAGCAGGCCCTGTCGGACATCCTGGGGTCGGTCCAGACGGAAGACGCCCCGCCGCGCCTCGCGGCCGCCCTGCGTTATGCCGTCTTTCCCGGCGGCGCCCGCATCCGGCCCCGCCTGTGTCTGGCCGTGGCGCGCGCCTGCGGCGACGACCGGCCTGCGGTGACGGACAGCGCCGCGGCCGCCATCGAGTTGCTCCACTGCGCCTCGCTCGTGCACGACGACCTGCCGTGCTTCGACGACGCGCCCATGCGGCGGGGCAAGCCGTCCGTGCACAAGGCGTACGGCGAGCGCCTCGCGGTGCTGGGCGGCGACGCGCTGATCGTGCTGGCCTTCCAGGGGCTCGCGGCCGGTTGCGCGGACGCGCCCGCACGGCTCGGGAGGCTGCTGCCCATCGTTTCGCGCTCCGTCGGGCTGCCCTCCGGCATCGCCGCGGGACAGGCGTGGGAATGCGAGCCCTTCGTCGACCTGTCCGTCTACCAGCGCGCCAAGACGAGCGCGCTCTTCGCCGCCGCGACGGAAGCGGGCGCCGCGGCGGCCGGCGTCGCCCCGGAACCGTGGCGACTGCTGGGCGATCGGCTCGGCGAGGCATTCCAGATCGCCGACGACATCCTGGACGTGGCGGGCGATGCGGCGAAGCTCGGCAAGCCGGTCGGCCAGGACGCCGCCCACGCGAGACCGAGCGGGGCCGCGCAGCTCGGGCTGGAGGGCGCGATCCGCCGCCTGGGTGTCCTCGTCGACGGTGCCGTCGCCTCGATCCCGGATTGCCCCGGCGCGGAAGTGCTCCGCGCGCACGTCCTGCAGGTCGCCGCCAACCTCCTGCCCGCGGAAATCGCCGAGCAGGCGGCCTGAGCGGCGCCCTTGTCCCCCGGCGCGGGCCTCGAACCGGCGGCGCCCTCGCGGCGAGGCGGTTGGCGCGAGGCGCGTGACCGGCTCGTCGCGAACCCGCGCTTTCGCCGCTGGGCGAGCGCCTTTCCGCTGACGCGATTCATCGCACGCCGTCGGGCCGGGCGGCTGTTCGACCTGTGCGCGGGCTTCGTGTATTCGCAGGTGCTCCTCGCCTGCGTGCGGTTGCGCGTTTTCGACATCCTCGCGGACGGCCCGCTCGGCGTCGGCGAGCTCGCCTCCCGCCTGCGGCTCGAGCCCGCGGCAGCCGAGCGCCTGCTACGCGCCGCCGCCTCGCTGGACCTGCTCGAACGGCGAGGCGCGGATCGGTTCGGCCTGGGCCCGCTCGGCGCGGCGATGGTCGGCGACGCGGGCACGGCGGCGATGATCGAGCACCACACCATCCTCTACGGGGATCTCGGGGATCCCGTCCGCCTCCTGCGCGAGCGAGGGAAGGGCACGCACCTCGCGGGCTATTGGCCCTATGCCGGGGCTCGCGAGCCGGGGCCGCTCGCCGGGGAATCGGTTTCGGCCTACACCCGGCTCATGGCGGCCTCCGCGCCGCTGGTGGCCGACGAGGTGCTGGCGGCCCACCCCTTCCAGCGGCACGACTGCCTGCTCGACGTCGGCGGCGGCGACGGGACCTTCATCGCGATGGCGGCCGGGCGGCACCCCCGCCTGGCGGCGATCCTGTTCGACCTGCCGGCCGTGGCCGCGCAGGCGGCGCCCGCTTCGAGCGCGAAGGGCTCGGCCTTCGGGCGAGGGCGGTCGGGGGCAGCTTCCGTGCCGATCCCATCCCCGGAGGCGCGGACGTCGCGACGCTCGTTCGGATTCTTCATGACCACGACGACGACGTGGTGCTCGAGCTCCTGCGGCGAGTCCATCGCGCCTTGCCGCCGGGCGGGACGCTGGTGGTGGCGGAGCCCATGTCCGGCGTGCCGGGGGCCGAGCGGATGGCCGATGCGTACTTCGGCTTCTACCTCCTGGCCATGGGCACCGGGCGCGCCCGCACGCCCGGCGAGCTCGGCGCACTGCTGCGCCAGGCCGGCTTCGAATCGCCCCGGCGCCTCGCCACGCGCATTCCCGTCGCGGCGCAGGTGCTGGTGTCAACCCGCTCGCGGAATGAACTGTAATAAGAAATTGACAAAACGCACAGTAACCTTAAACTGACACTATTCATCCGAGGGCATTTGCCCAGGACGACATCCCGCCAAGCACGGGGTCGCGAGGAGATCGATGGAAACGATGGCCGTCGTACTGCAAGGGCCGGAGCAATTGGCCGTGAGCAGGCTCGATCTTTCGCCACCGGGTCGCGACGACGTGGTGGTCGACATCGAATGGAGCGGCATCAGCACCGGGACGGAGCGGCTGCTGTGGTCCGGGCGCATGCCGACTTTCCCGGGCATGGGCTACCCGCTCGTTCCGGGCTACGAGTCGGTCGGCCGCATCGCCTCCGCGGGCCCGGATTCCGGCCGGCGGGTGGGCGAGAAGGTCTTCGTGCCGGGCGCGCGCTGCTTCGGCACCGTCCGCGGGCTCTTCGGCGGGGCCGCCTCCCGCCTCGTGGTGCCCTCCGCGAAAGCGCTGCCCATCGCCGAATCCCTCGAGGAGCGCGGCGTCCTGCTTGCGCTCGCCGCCACGGCCGCCCATGCCATTTCCGGGGGCGTGCGATCGCCCGATCTCGTCATCGGTCACGGTGTGCTCGGAAGGCTCCTCGCGCGGCTCGCCATCGCGAGCGGCGACCCGCCGCCCACCGTCTGGGAAACCAACCCCGATCGCGCCGCCGGCGCCCGCGGATACCCGGTCATCGACCCGTCGGCCGACGCGCGCCGCGACTATCGCGCGATCTACGACGTGAGCGGCGACTCCTCGATCCTCGACACGCTGGTCGGAAGGCTCGCGCCCGGTGGCGAGATCGTCCTGGCCGGCTTCTACGTCGAGCCGCTCGCCTTCGCCTTCGCGCCCGCCTTCATGCGCGAGGCGCGCATCCGCGTCGCCGCGCAGTGGCGGGAAGCGGACCTCCTCGACGTGAAGCAGCTCGCCGAAAGCGGCCAGCTCGCGCTCGACGGCCTCATCACGCATCGCCAAGCCTCCTCGGACGCGCCGGCGGCCTACCGCACGGCGTTCACCGATCCCGCCTGCCTCAAGATGATCCTCGACTGGAGAAACGGAACATGAGCGAAACACGCGTGGCACCGTCTCCCGCCGTCATCAATTTCTCGATGCAGGACAGGCTGCGGACGGAAGCGGCCCAGGAGCCCCTGCCGGCCGCATCCGGGCCGGTCACCAAGACCACCCAGATCATCGCGATCTACGGCAAGGGCGGCATCGGCAAGAGCTTCTCGCTCGCGAACCTCTCCTACATGCTGGCGCAGCAGGGCAAGAAGGTGCTGCTGATCGGCTGCGACCCCAAGAGCGACACGACGGCGCTGCTGTTCGGCGGGCGCAGCTGCCCGACCATCATCGAGACCTCGTCGAAGAAGAAGCTCGCCGGCGAGGCGGTAGCGATCGGCGACGTCTGCTTCAAGCGCGACGGCGTCTTCGCGATGGAGCTGGGCGGCCCCGAAGTCGGCCGCGGCTGCGGCGGGCGCGGCATCATCCACGGCTTCGAGCTGCTCGAGAAGCTGGGCTTCCACGACTGGGGCTTCGACTACGTGCTGCTCGATTTCCTGGGCGACGTGGTCTGCGGCGGCTTCGGCCTGCCGATCGCGCGCGACATGTGCCAGAAGGTCATCGTCGTCGGCTCGAACGACCTGCAGTCGCTCTACGTCGCCAACAACGTCTGCTCGGCGGTCGAGTACTTCCGCAAGCTCGGCGGCAACGTCGGCGTCGCGGGCATCCTCATCAACAAGGACGACGGCACCGGCGAGGCGCAGGCCTTCGCCGCGAAGGCGGGCATTCCCGTCCTCGCCGCGATCCCGGCCAACGAGGACATCCGCAGGAAGAGCGCCAACTACGAGATCATCGGCCGCCCCGGCACGGCCTGGGCGTCCATCTTCGAGTCGCTCGCGACCAACGTCGCCGAGGCCCCGCCGGTACGGCCGAACCCGCTGACGCAGGACGAGCTGCTGGGACTCTTCAGCGGCGACGCCGTCGGCCGCCACGTCGTGCTCGAACCGGCCACCTTCGCGGACATGATGGGCCGCGACGAAGTGACGAAGCCCTCCCTTGAAGTCGTCTACGACGCCGTCTAGCGCGCCATGCCCGACGACACCGTTCCCGCAATCGCCAATCCGGCCGCCCTGGCCGGCGACGGCGCCGGTTGCCACTCGGGGCGCGACGCGCTCGAGTCCGCCGCCCGCGCCGCGGGTAAGAGCGAGACGCTCGATCGCTACGCGAAGGATTACCCGAAGGGGCCTCACGACCAGCCGCAGTCGATGTGCCCGGCCTTCGGCTCGCTGCGCGTGGGGCTTCGCATGCGGCGCACCGCGACCGTGCTCTCCGGCTCGGCCTGCTGCGTCTACGGGCTCACCTTCACCTCGCACTTCTACGGCGCGCGCCGCACGGTCGGCTACGTCCCGTTCAACTCCGAGACCCTCGTCACCGGCAAGCTCTTCGAGGACATCCGCGAGGCCGTGCACAAGCTCGCCGACCCGAAGGACTACGACGCCATCGTCGTGACCAACCTGTGCGTGCCGACGGCCAGCGGCGTGCCGCTGCGCCTGCTGCCGAAGCAGATCAACGGCGTGCGCATCATCGGCATCGACGTGCCTGGCTTCGGCATCCCGACCCACGCCGAGGCCAAGGACGTGCTCGCGGGCGCCATGCTGCAGTACGCGAGGACGGAAGCCGAGCAGGGGCCGGTCGCGGCTCCCAGGGCAGGACGCAGCGAGAAGCCGACGATCACGCTGCTGGGCGAGATGTTCCCGGCCGACCCGATGGGCATCGCGATGATGCTCGAGCCGCTCGGCCTGGCCGCCGGGCCCGTCGTCCCGACCCGCGAGTGGCGGGAACTCTATGCCGCTCTCGATTGCGCGGCGGTGGCGGCGATCCACCCGTTCTACACGGCCAGCGTCCGCGAGTTCCAGGCCGCGGGCCGCACGGTGGTCGCGTCGGCGCCCGTGGGCCACGACGGCACGCGCGACTGGCTGCAGGCGATCGGCACGGCCGCCGGCGTCGCGCAGGAGCGCATCGACGCGGCCGCAAACCGCTTCCTGCCGATGATCCGCGCCGCGCTCGAGAAGAACCCCGTCCGCGCCCGGATCACGCTTAGCGGCTACGAAGGCTCCGAACTGCTCGTCGCCCGGCTGCTCGTGGAAAGCGGGGCGGACGTCCGCTACGTGGGCACGGCGTGCCCGCGCACGGAGTGGAGCGAGCCGGACCGCCAATGGCTCGAGGCGAAGGGCATCCGCGTCACCTACCGCGCCTCGCTCGAGCAGGATCTCGCGGCGCTCGCGGAGTTCGAGCCCGACGTGGCGATCGGCACCACGCCCGTCGTGCAGGCCGCCAAGGAGCGCCGCATCCCGGCCCTCTACTTCACCAACCTCATCTCGGCGCGGCCCCTCATGGGCGTCGCCGGCGCCGGGTCGCTCGCCACCGTGGTGAACGCCGCGGCGGCGAACAAGGGCCGCTTCGACGCGATGAAGGAGTTCTTCGCGGGTGTCGGGGAAGGCCATGCGGCCGGCGTCTGGGAAGACGTGCCGCGCGACCGCCCCGAGTTCCGCGAGAACTACAAGCGCCACGTCATCAAGATCGCCAAGGCCAAGAAGTCCGAGGGGATGCCCTGATGCTCGTCCTCGATCACGACCGCGCGGGGGGCTACTGGGGTGCCGTGTACGTGTTCACGGCCGTGAAGGGCCTGCAGGTGGTGATCGATGGCCCCGTCGGCTGCGAGAACCTGCCGGTCACCTCGGTGCTGCATTACACCGACGCGCTGCCGCCGCACGAGTTGCCGATCGTGGTGACCGGGCTCGCCGAGGAGCAGCTCGGCCGCGAGGGCACCGAAGGCGCGATGAAGCGCGCCCATGCGGTGCTCGACCCGGACCTGCCCGCCGTCGTCGTGACCGGCTCCATCGCCGAGATGATCGGCGGCGGCGTGACGCCCGAGGGCACCAACATCCAGCGCTTCCTGCCGCGCACCATCGACGAGGACCAGTGGCAGTGCGCCAACCGCGCGCTCTACTGGCTTTGGACGGAATACGGCTCCAAGCGCGGGCCGGTGCCGGAACGCTCGCCGCGTCCCGAGGGTGCGAAGCCCCGGGTGAACATCATCGGACCGGCCTACGGCATGTTCAACATGCCGAGCGACCTGGCCGAGATCCGCCGCCTCGTCGAGGGCATCGGCGCCGAGGTGAACCTGGTCTTCCCGCTCGGCACGCACCTGGCCGACGTGAGGAAGCTCGCCGAGGCCGACGCCAACGTCTGCCTGTACCGCGAGTACGGCCGGATGCTCTGCGAGGCGCTCGAGCGCCCCTACCTGCAGGCGCCCATCGGACTGCACAGCACCACGCGCTTCCTGCGCAGCCTGGGCGAGGTGCTGGGCCTGGATCCGGAGCCCTTCATCGAGCGCGAGAAGCACACGACCATCAAGCCCATCTGGGACCTGTGGCGCAGCGTGACGCAGGACTTCTTCGGGACGGCGAGCTTCGCGGTGGTGGCGAACGAGACGTACACGCGGGGCCTGAAGAACTTCCTCGAAAGCGAGATGGGGCTGCCCTGCGCCTTCGCCGTGCCGCGCGTGGCCGGCGTGAAGCCGGACAACGAGGCCGTGCGCAAGCTCGTGCGCGAGAAGCCGCCCCTGGTGATGTTCGGCAGCTACAACGAGCGCATGTACCTGGCCGAGAGCGGCTCGCGCGCGGCGTACATCCCGGCCTCGTTCCCGGGCGCCGTGATCCGCCGCCACACCGGCACGCCCTTCATGGGCTATGCGGGCGCCACGTACCTCATCCAGGAATTCTGCAACGCGCTCTTCGACGCGCTCTTCCACATCCTGCCGCTCGCCACCGAGATGGACAAGGTCGAGGCCACGCCCTCGCGCCTGCATCGCGAGCTGCCGTGGCGCGAGGACGCGAAGGCGGCCTTCGACGCGATCGTCGAGTCGCAGCCGATCCTCGTGCGCATCTCCGCGGCCAAGCGCCTGCGCGACCGCGTCGAGCGCGAGGCGCGCCAGGCCGGCGAGGAGGAAGTGACGACACAGAGGGTGGGCCTCGCGCGGGCCGCCTTCACGCAGGGGCTCGCGGCATGAACGCGAGCACGCAATTGCGGAGGCCGGCGGCGCAGTGCCGGCGTCCCGTGATCCACCCGGGCCATCCGGGTGGCCGTACCGCGGTGGCGAGGCTGGCCACGGCAAACCCCGTCGCGCGGGATTGGCGCGTCAACGGCCGCGAGGCCAATTAGGAGGTTCTACTCATGGCAGATGGCGACAAAAGCACCTTGTCGGGCTTGAGCGAACGGGAGGCGAAGGAGTTCCACGCGATTTTCGTGACGAGCTTCATCGTGTTCCTGGTGGTGGCGATCATTGCCCATTTCCTGGCCTGGCAGTGGCGGCCGTGGCTCCCGGGTGTCCAGGGCTACGCCGACGCTAGCACGGTCGTCGAGGAAGCGACGCGCATGGCGTCGTGCCTTCAATACGCGTTCATCGGGTAGGAGGAGAGGATATGTGGCGCATGTGGCTGCTGTTCGATCCGCGCAGGACGCTGATCGCGCTTTTCACGTTCCTGTTCGCACTGGCTCTCGTCATCCACTTCGTTCTCCTCAGCACGGATCGCTTCAACTGGCTCGAGGGGCCTTCGAAGGCTCGCGCTGCGGCGACGTCGGCCGCAGTACCGCCGCCGGTTCCGAAGTAGCGGCGTCCCGACAGGCGGGCAGGGTCGATCCCTTCACGGACGACCCCGTTCGCCCCCACGGTCCGATCCACGAGGGATCGATTCCCTCACGTGCCTGAGGTCTCGCGCGATGTCCACGCTCAGTTGCAACCCAGCAGAACGCCTCGACGGGCCGGCGATCCGGTCCGGTGACGACGCAGACTCGCGCGCCGCCCTGGGCCCCCGGGGGCTCGCCGAAGCCAGCCAGGTCTTCTTCGCTTTCGCGGGGATGCCCCTGGTCGTGCCGCCCTCGGCGGCCGAACCGCGAAGAGGAGGCTAGCGATGGCGATGCTCAGCTTCGAACGCAAGTACCGGGTCCGCGGCGGAACGCTCGTCGGCGGCGACCTTTTCGATTTCTGGGTGGGCCCGTTCTACGTCGGCTTCTTCGGGGTCACCACGATCTTCTTCAGCTTCGTGGGCACCGCCCTCATCCTGTGGGGCGCGGCGCTCGGGCCCACGTGGAACATCTGGCAGATCAGCATCGCGCCGCCGGACCTCAAGTACGGCCTCGCGCATGGCGCCGCTCAAGGAGGGCGGGCTCTGGCAGCTCATCACGATCTGCGCGACGGGGGCGTTCTGCTCCTGGGCGCTGCGCGAGGTGGAAATCTGCCGCAAGCTCGGCATCGGATTGCACGTGCCCTTCGGGTTCAGCGTCGCGATCCTCGCGTACGTGACGCTCGTGATCTTCCGCCCCCTGCTGATGGGCGCCTGGGGCCACGGCTTCCCCTACGGGATCATGAGCCACCTCGACTGGGTCTCGAACACGGGCTACCAGTACCTGCACTTCCACTACAACCCGGCGCACATGCTCGCCATCACGTTCTTCTTCACGACGACGATGGCCCTCGCGCTGCACGGCTCCCTGATCCTCTCGTCGGCCGACCCCAAGGCGGGCGAGCCGGTGAAGACTTCCGAGCACGAGAACACGTTCTTCCGCGACGTCGTGGGCTACTCCATCGGCGCGCTGGCCATCCACCGCCTGGGCTTCTTCCTCGCGCTGAGCGCCGCCTTCTGGAGCGCGGTGTGCATCGTGATCAGCGGGCCGTTCTGGACGAAGGGCTGGCCGGAATGGTGGGGCTGGTGGCTCAACCTGCCGGTCTGGCGATAGGGGACACACGATCATGATCGAATACCAGAACATCCTCACCCGCGTGCAGGTCAAGGCGCCCGCGTATCCCGGCGTCCCGCTGCCGAGCGGCCCGTGGCGTCGCGAAGGCCCGCCGTTCTTCGTCTACTGGCTGGGCAAGATCGGCGACACCCAGGTGGGGCCCTTCTACATCGGCACCACCGGGCTCGCCTCGCTCATCTGCGGCTTCATCGCCATCGAGATCATCGGCCTGAACATGTGGGCCTCGGTCAACTGGGACATCGTCCAGTTCGTGCGGCAGCTGCCGTGGCTCGCCCTCGAACCGCCTTCGCCGAAGCACGGCCTGCACATCCCGCCGCTCAACGAGGGCGGGTGGTGGCTCATGGCCGGGTTCTTCCTCACGGCGTCCATCCTCCTGTGGTGGGTGCGCATGTACCGGCGCGCCCGCGCCCTGGGCATGGGCACGCACACCGCGTGGGCCTTCGCCGCGGCGATCTGGCTCTACCTGGTGCTGGGCTTCTTCCGGCCCATCGCGATGGGCAGCTGGAGCGAGGCGGTGCCCTTCGGCATCTTCCCGCACCTGGACTGGACGAACAACTTCTCGATCAACTACGGCAACCTCTTCTACAACCCGTTCCACATGCTCTCGATCGCGTTCCTCTACGGCGCCACGCTGCTCTTCGCGATGCACGCCGGCACGGTGCTCTCGGTGGCGCGCTTCGGCGGCGATCGCGAGCTCGAGCAGATCACCGACCGCGGCACGGCCTCCGAACGGGCCGCGCTCTTCTGGCGCTGGACGATGGGCTTCAACGCGACGATGGAATCGATCCACCGCTGGGCGTGGTGGTTCGCGGTGCTGTGCCCGCTCACCGGCGGCATCGGCATCCTGCTCACCGGCACCGTCGTGGACAACTGGTACCTCTGGGCGCTCAAGCACGGCGTGGCGCCGCCGTACCCGATGGTCTTCCCGGAAGTCATCGATCCGGCCACGCTCGGGGGAGTCGCGAAATGAGGACGAACCTTGGCGCGCTCCTCGCCCCGCTGGCGGCCCTGCTGGCGGCGCTCCTGCTCACCGGCTGCTGGGAACGGCCGCCGGTGACCTCGGTCCAGAACGGCTATCGCGGCCTCGCCATGGGGAGCCTTTACAACCCCCGCACGCTCGAGGCCGGGATGCCCGCCCACGCGGTGCCGGCGGCGCTTCCGCCCGCCGAACCCAATGCGCCGCTGGGCACCACGACCTACAAGAACATCCAGGTACTCAAGGACCTTTCGCTCACCGAGCACATCCGGCTCATGACGGCCTTCACGCTGTGGGTCGCCCCCAAGAAGGAAGGGTGCGCCTACTGCCACGACCTGGCCGATTTCTCGCTCGACACCAAGTACACGAAGGTCGTCGCGCGCCGCATGCTCCAGCTGACGCGCGACCTCAACACGAACTGGAAGAGCCACGTGGCGAGCTCCGGCACCCCGGGCGCGGGCGTCACCTGCTTCACGTGCCACCGCGGCCAGCCCGTTCCGCCCGCGATCTGGTTCACGGACCCGGGCCCGAAGACGGTGAAGGGACCCGCCGGCAACCGCAACGGCCAGAACCTGCCGGCCGCGGCGGTGGGCCTCACGGCGATGGCGTGGGACCCCTTCACGACCTTCCTCACCGGAAAGCCCGAGACGATCCGGGTGATCTCGGATACCGCGCTGCCGGCCGGCAGCACCCGCACGATCATGCAGACGGAGGCGACCTACAGCCTCATGTTCCACCTGTCGAGCGCGCTGGGCGTGAACTGCACCTACTGCCACAACTCGCGTTCCTTCGCCTCCTGGGAGGGCCCGCCGCAGCGCGCGCGCGCGTGGTACGGGATCCAGATGGTCCGCCAGTTGAACACGGCCTGGCTCGAGCCCCTGAAGCCCGTCCTGCCGGCGAGCCGGCTGGGGCCGACCGGGGATGCGCCCAAGGCCAACTGCGCGACCTGCCACCAGGGCGCCTTCAAGCCGCTCTACGGCGTGCCGCAACTGGGCGATTACCCGGAGCTGGCGGGACCGAAGGCCATCCCGGTGACGGCGGCCGCGGCACCGGAGGCGAAAGGCAAGAAGCCCGGCGCACGGAGTTGAAACGACCAACGCCCCCGGCGGGCAACGCTCATCCGGGGGATGACGCTGTTTGTGGCTGCGGTAGCCATACAACCCACGTGCGGGTCCAGCACGGAAGCAACTGGCAGTTCTCTTGAGGAAACACGCCATGGAAATCGATCCGAAAAGGGTATGGCCATCCGGCTTGACCTTGGAAGAGGCGGAGGAGTTGCAGGAGAGGGTGATCGACGGCACGAGGCTTTTCGGCCTGATCGCGGCGGGCGCGCATCTGCTCGCCTACATCTACACGCCGTGGCTTCACTAAGGGGGGAATGACATGAACCAAGGAAAGATCTGGCTCGTCGTCAAGCCCACGGTCGGCCTGCCGCTGTTCCTGGGCGGCGTCGCGGTGATCGCGCTGAGCGTTCACGCCGCGATCCTGACCAACACCGACTGGTACCCCGCCTACTACAACGGAAACCAGAAGGCGAAAGCCGCTGCGATGGTGGCTCCTGCCGCCATGGCGCCGGCCGCAGCCCCCGCTGCAGCCGCTCCGGCGGCCGTGGACAAGAAGGGCAAGTAGTCCCCATCTTCCGTTGCACCGCCGTTCTTGGGGCTGGAACCCTCACGGGTTCCGGCCCCTTGTTGTTGGCGCGGGTGCCGGCGGGTCAGCAGGGTGCCGGCTCGCGCGAAACGCGCAGGAGCGGCAGCATCACGACGAGGGTCGCGAGCAGGAGCGTCACCTCGATGCTGTACACGAACGTGTAGCCGAGGATCTCTCCGGAGGCCGGCAGGAGCCCGCCCGAAAGCCCGGTGCCATGGGCCGAAACGACGTCCCGCAGCACGCCGCCCAGGGCGACGGCGACGCCCGCGGCCGTGGCCTGCACGGCGCCCCAGGTGCCCAGCGCGAGGCCGCGCTGGTCCGCGGGAGCGTGATTCATCGTCGAGGTGAGCGTCCCGTGACCGAAGAGGCCGGCACCGAACCCGATGAGGAAAGCCCCCGCGATGAAGACGGCGGTGGACGCGAGCGACGACGCGAGGATCACGGTGGTGAAGGCCGCGACGCCCACCAGGGCGCCCGCGCTCGCCATCCGGAAGGGGTCGCCGCCGCGGCCGAGCACGCGCGAGGCGAGACCGAATCCCAGGAGCGTGCCGAAGGCGAGCGTGGCGGTGAGCCGCGTGGTCTCGCCGACCGACATGCCGAGCACCTGTCCCCCGTAGGGCTCGAGCAGGACGTCCTGCATGCTGAAGGCCATGGTGCCCAGGCCGAGCGCGACCATGCGGCGCAGGGCCCAGGGTCCCTGGCGGAAGCTCTCCCACGCTTCGCGGAAGGAAGGGTCCCGGCGGGGAGCGGGTGCGCCTCGCGGCCGGCGCGTCTCCTGCTTCCAGAGCGCGATGGTGTTGATCACGAGCGTCGCCACGGCGGAACCCTGGATGACCGACACCAGTTTCCCCGGCGAGAAGTCCTCGAGCAGCATCCCGAAGAGCGTGGCGCTCGCGACGGTGCCCGCGAGCAGCATGATGTACATGAGGCCCACGACCTTGGGCTGCGATTCTTCCGGCACGAGGTCCGTCGCGAGCGCGAGCCCGGCGGTCTGCGTGATGTGCAATCCCGCGCCGACCAACAGGAAGGCGACCCCCGCGGCGACGGGGCCGATCCAGGCGGGCCACTGGCTCGCGTTGCCGCCGCCGGAGAGCACGAGCAGGGCGAACGGCATGAGGGCGAGCCCGCCGAACTGGATCATCGACCCCTTCCAGATGAAGGGAACGCGGCGCCAGCCGAGCGCCGAATGGTACGTGTCCGAGCGGAAACCGATGAGCGCCCGGAAGGGGGCGAAGATCACGGGCAGCGAGAGCATCACCGCGACGACGGAAGCCGACACGCCGAGCTCCACGATCATCACGCGGTTGAGCGTGCCCACGAGCAGCACGATCGCCATGCCCACGGAGACCTGGAAGAGGGACAGCCGCAGCAGCCGGGCGAGCGAGAGGTCGCGCGTGGCCACGTCGGCAAAGGGCAGGAAGCGCGGGCCGAGGCTCGCCCAGCCGAACAGGAGCTTGTGGGTCACCCGGTTCATGAGCGCCTCACCAGGAGACCCGGAACTCGCAGGCCGGCGCGCCGCGCGCTTCGCAGGCCGTTTCCGTGGCGCTCGCGCCCCGGTGCACGAGCGTCGCGAAAAGCCGTTCGAACGTGCCGGCGTAGAAGGCGCACAGGGGCGCTTCGCTCCGGGCGCCGCGGCACAGCGGGCAGTCGCGGACGGCAAGCCTGGCGCCGCCGGCCACGGTGCGCGCCTCGAAGGTGCCGCTTCCGGCGAACGTCCAGGCGTGGCGCGAGATGGCCGACAGCAGCACGCGGCTCGCCAGTGCGGCCGGCAGGATCTTCAGGAGCGCCTGGACGGGCTTCGGGATGCGGTTCGCGAGGAGGTAGTCCCCCGTGCGGACGCCGGCCTCGAAGGCCACGCGCGAGGCGGCCTGCTCGCCCAGCGTGGCGCGCAGGACCCGGTGCAGCCGCGTGACCTCCGCCTCGTCGACCATGCCTTCGGGCGGATGCCCGACGTAGTGCGCCAGTCCCGCGGACTCGAACAGTCGCCGGGCACCGTCCCGGCCGATCCGCGCCTCGAGCGCCTCGCCCACGCGCACGATGGCGTTGGGCCCGATGCGGGCGGGCACGGAGGAATCGCGGGCGAGGGCGGTGGCCATGCGCAAGGCCTGTCGAATGCGGGGCGATCCTCGTCCCGTCAGGCGACGCGCGCCTCGGCGGGGCGGGCCTTCGCGGTCGCGGCGTCGGGCGGCGCGCCGTAGTCCTCCATCTGCTCGTCGCCGCCGCCGCAGGCCATCACGGCCACCTGCTTCTCGCCCTTCACCTTCTGCTGGTGCTTGGCCTTCCACTCGATCTTGCTCACCATCGGGCGCTCGCGCTTCGTGTCGAAGGCGAAGTCCACGCCCTTCTTCGACTGCGGGCCCCAGTAGTTCACCCGGCCCAGGTCGTAGAACTTGCGCTCGAAGCCGCTCTTGAGGAACGCCTTGAGGCAGCCCAGCAGGTACTTGCGGCGCGCGCCGGTGCCGGACCACGGGTAGGAGAAGAGCGCCTTCTGCATGTAGAAGCGCCGGTAGTTGTGCATCACGCGGTCGAGCAGCTGGGAGCGGTCCATGGCGGCCGGCTTGATGATCGGCGTGACGAAGTTGTACTTCTCGAAGTCGAAGATCTCGACCTTGTCGCCCAGCTCCTGGAAGAGGTCCGAGAAGGGCCAGGGCGTGTACATGGCCCAGTTGGCGAGGTCGGGCTTCCAGTCCTGCGCCATGCGGTAGGTTTCCTCGAGCGTCTCGACGGTCTCGTTCTCCAGGCCCACGATGAACTGCGCCTCGACCACGATGCCCGCGTCGCGCAGCAGCTTGATCGCCTTCTTGTTCTGGGCGACCGTCGTCTCCTTGTTGAAGAGGTCGAGCTTCAGCTGCGCCGCGGCCTCCGTCCCGAGCGAGACGTGGATGAGCCCGGCCTTGCGGTAGAGCGGCAGCAGCGCCTCGTCGCGCAGGATGTCCGTCACGCGCGTGTTGATGCCCCACTGGATGCCCAGGTCCCGCGCGATGAGCTCCTCGCAGAAGGCGACGAACTTGCGCCGGTTGATCGTCGGCTCCTCGTCGGCCAGGATGAAGAAGCCGACGTCGTGCTCCTTCACCAGCTTCTCGATCTCGTCCACGACCTTCTTCGGGTCGCGCACGCGGTAGTCGCGCCAGAACTTCCACTGCGAGCAGAAGCTGCAGGTGAACGGGCAGCCGCGCGCCATGTTCGGGATCGCGACCCGCTTGTTCATCGGGATGTACTTGTACTTGTCCCACTCCAGGAGGCTCCAGTCCGGCGTGATGCCGTCCAGGTCCTTCACCGTGGGGGCCGCCACCGTCGCCGTGATGGCCTTGCCGTCGTGGTACGCGATGCCCTGGATAGCCTCCCGCCCCCCGGCCCAGCGGCCCTCGGCGACGCTGCGCACGAGGTTCACGAAGATCTCCTCGCCCTCGCCGCGCACGATCGCGTCGATCCAGGGCGCCTCGGTGAGCACCTGCTGGTACATGAACGTGGCGTGGATGCCGCCGAGCACGCACACGGCCTGCGGGTGCATCTCCTTGGCGATCTGGAGCAGGCGCTCGGCCTTGTAGATGGACGGCGTGATGGCGGTCGCGCCGATCACGTCGGGCTTCTCCTCGGCGAGGATCTTCCGGACCGCGTCCTCGTCCAGGTGGTTCGTCATCGCGTCGATGAACCGCACGTCGGTGAAGCCCGCGCTCTTCAGGGCGCCGCCGATGTAGGCGACCCAGGCCGGCGGCCAGTTGCCGGCGATCTCCGCGCCTCCCGAATGGTAGTTGGGGTGGATCAGCAGGATTCGCATGAGGATTCTCCGCGCGAGGGGGTGGGAAGGACGCCGAGTCGGCGCCGGATGGCTGAAAGGAGGGCGTCGGCGTCGAGGCCGGCGCCGGCGAGAAGCCGCGGGCGGTCGCCGTGCTCGACGAACCGGTCCGGAAGTCCCAGCTGCAGCAGCGGGACCGTGAGGCGGTGCTCCGCGATCGCCTCGGCCACGGCGCTGCCGGCGCCGCCGTCGATGGCGTTCTCCTCGATCGTCACGAGGAGCTCGTGGGTACGCGCCAGTTCGAGCACGAGAGCGGTGTCGAGCGGTTTCACGAAACGCATGTTGGCGACGGTGGCGTCAGCGCCTCGCCGGCCGCGAGCGCCGGCTCGAGCAGGGGGCCGAAGGCGAGCAGGGCGACGCGGCGCCCCCGGCGGCGCACCTCGGCCTTGCCGATCTCGACCGGGGCGGCATCGTCGCGCGCGGGCGCCGCGGCGGATCGCGGGTAACGCACGGCGCTCGGCGAGGCGAGCGCCAGGCCCGCGTCGAGCATGGCGCGGCACTCGCCGGCATCGGATGGCGTCATCACGGTGAGGTTGGGCAGGCAGCGCAGGTACGACAGGTCGAACGCGCCGTGGTGGGTGGCGCCGTCGGGGCCGGCGAGACCGGCGCGGTCGATGGCGAAGACCACCGGCAGGTCCTGGAGCGCGACATCGTGCACGAGCTGGTCGTAGCCGCGTTGCAGGAAGGTCGAGTAGATGGCGACGACGGGCTTGAGGCCTTCGCACGCGAGGCCGGCCGCGAAGGTGACGGCGTGCTGCTCGGCGATGCCGACGTCGAAGAAGCGGGCCGGAAACTCGCCGGCGAAGCGCACGAGCCCCGAGCCCTCGCGCATCGCGGGCGTGATGGCGACGAGCCGCCGTTCGCGCGCAGCCGCCCCGCAGATCCAGTCGCCGAAGACCTCGGTGTAGGTGGGCAGCGCCGCGGGGGCGCCGGGAGCGAGGCCGATGGAAGGCGTGAAGCGCGCCACGCCGTGGTAGCGCACGGGGTCGGCCTCGGCCAGCTTGTAGCCCTGGCCCTTCTTCGTGACGACGTGCAGGAGCCGCGGGCCGCCCTTCGCCTTCAGGTTGCGCAAGGTCGGGACGAGCGCGTCGAGGTCGTGCCCGTCGATCGGCCCGACGTAGTGAAACCCCAGGTGCTCGAACAGGGTCGAGGGCAGCACCATGCCCTTCAGCTGCTCCTCGGCGCGGCGGGCGAACTGGGTGGCGGGCTGCCCCATCGTGGCGAGGGCTTCCTTGGCCACTTCCCGCGCGCGGACGTACGGGCCGGAAAGCAGGCGTGCCAGGTAGCGGGTGAGGGCGCCGACGGCCGGCGAGATGGACATCTCGTTGTCGTTCAGCACGACCAGGAGGTCCGCGCCGGAAACACCGGCATTGTTCATCGCCTCGAACGCCATGCCCCCGGAGAGCGCGCCGTCGCCGATCACGGCGACCACGTCGCGGGGCTCGCCCTTCAGGCGCGAGCCGAGCGCCATGCCGAGCGCGGCGCTGATCGAGGTGCTCGAGTGGCCCGTGCCGAAGGTGTCGTACTCGCTCTCGCTGCGCTTGGGGAAGCCCGACAGCCCGCCGTGCATGCGCAATCGCGCCATCGCCTCGCGCCGGCCCGTGAGGATCTTGTGGCCGTACGCCTGGTGGCCCACGTCCCAGACGAGGCGGTCGTGGGGCGTGTCGAAGACGTGGTGCAGCGCGAGCGTGAGTTCGACGGTACCGAGGTTGGACGAGAGGTGCCCGCCCGTGGACGAGACGGTCTCGATGAGGAAGGCGCGAAGCTCGTCGGCCAGGCGGTGCAGCTGCGCGCGGTCGAGGCGGCGCACGTCCGCCGGATCGCGGATGTCGTCGAGCAGGGCCGCCGGGGCGGGGGGTGCCGCGGCGGCGGGACGGACGAGCGGGCGGGTTCGGGGAGCGATGGCCATGGAAGGCTCCGGGGGCTACGCGGCGGGGCTCGCGACGGGGCGTTCGCGGGAGCGAAGGCTCCAGCCCCAGATCCGGGTCGTGGGGAAGGGCACCAGCATGAAGACGTGCTCGAGCATCGCGAGCGCGAGCAGCGTGCCGACGAAGGAGAGGCCGGCGGCGCGGTCGGTTCCGACGCCGGGCGCGACCGAGGCTTGCCAGACCAGCACCGCGACCCCGAGCGACAGCGCGAGCGAGACCGGCAGCAGCGGGTTGAGGGAGCGGCGCGAGAAGTAGGTCGCGAGATAGCGCAGGTGCTCGGGCAGGAAATCCTCGCTCAGGTTGCGCACGCCGAGGAAGAGATTCAGCTTCGCGCTCTGGCGCATGGCCCACAGCACGGCGAACGTCCACGGCCCGACCGGGTTCGCCCCGCCCCAGGTGACCGAGAGGATGGCGATGGCGAGGGCGATGATCGCGATCTCGTGGTGCAGGATCGTCTCGAGGGCGAAGCCGGCGCGGCGCCAGCCGCGGCTGCCGGCGGGCAGCGGCTCGCGGCGCGGTCCGGTCACGAAGCCGAGCAGGAAGGCAACCTCCTGCCATCCCCACACGCCGATCGTGCAGAGGAAGGCGACGTAGGAGCCCGTGAGCGAGGTGAGATCGCGCGTGGCGTGCAGCCCGTAGAGGCAGGCGGCGAGCACCGCGGAGGCCCCCGCGAGGCTCCATCCGAAGGTCTTCCGCGGCAGCCCGTCCAGGTACAGGATCGCCCCGGTGGAGAACCACCAGACGAAGAGCGTCGTGAGGGCGGGCAGGCCGTGGGTGTCCATGTTCGGGGCCGTCACCAGGTCGGTGCGAGACGGATCTCCTCGGGAAGCCGGTGGGTCTTGGGCGCCATGAAGTAGAGGCCGGCGAAGGTAAGCGCGGCCGAGCCGGCGAGCAGCGCCCGGCGTGCGTGGCCGAGGAGCCCGCCGCGGGCCCGGGCCGCCTCCATGCCTTCGGAGAGGCGGCAGAGCTCGCGCAGGCCGGCGAGGAAGCGCGGGTTCTCGATGTCGAGCGTCACGGGGAACACCTGCTTCGACACTTCCGTCGTGATGCGGAAGACTTCCATGTCGTAAGCCGTCGGGTCGAAACCGAGCGCCCGGTGCAGCTCCGGCCGCGTGTGGTCCCGCACGAACATCGTCGCGAACACCGCCAGCGTGAAGAAGCGGATCCACCAGCGGTTCAGGCCCGAGAGCAGTCCCGGGTTGGCCCGCAGCAGCAGGGCGAAGGCCTCGCCGTGGCGGAATTCGTCGTTGCACCACTGCTCGAACCAGTTGAAGATCGGGTGGAAGCGCAACTCCGGATGGCGCTCCGTCTGCCGGTAGATGGAGATGTAGCGCGCGTAGCCGATCTTCTCCGAGAGATAGGTCGCGTAGAAGATGAACTTGGGCCGGAAGTACGTGTACTTCTTCGCCTTGGTGAGGTAGCCCAGGTCGACGCCGATGCCGAAGTCCTTGAGCCACTGGTTGATGAAGCCGGCGTGGCGCGACTCGTCGCGGGCCATGTACCCGAACAGGAGCTTGAGGTCCGGGCTCTTCACGCGCTTCTTGATTTCCGCGTAGAGCACGCAGCCGGAGAACTCCGAGGTCACCGAACTGATCAGGAAGTCCGTGAACTCCTCGTAGAGGCCCTCGGGAAGCTTCGAGTAGTTGCCGTCCATCGCCTTGGGCCGCTGGAAGTGGTCGCTGTTGTTGTCCTTCGCGAACTCCGCCATGAGCGCGTCCCATTCGCGGCGGATGGGCTCCACGTCCATGCGGTCGAGCGCGGCGAAGTCCGTCGTGTAGAAGCGCGGCGTGAGGATCGTGTCCTCCTGGGCCTTGCGCGTCGCGTCGTTGGGCAGGCGCTCGGTGGCGGTTGCGTTCATGGAAGTCTCCTCGGGAGGAAAGGGCCGTCGCCGGCGAGTCGCGCGTTCATCGTGCGATCTCCCGCCTCGGGAGGTAGCGCGCGAACGCGTCGGTGTTGGTGGGGCCGAAGGATTCGAGGTCGACGCGCCGGCCGGTGGCCGGATCGACGAGCGTGAGGCGGCCGTCGGCGCGGCCGATGAGGCGGAAAGGCGGCTCCGCGCCGATGTCCTGGCGCTTGCGGTCGCGGGCGAGCCCCCGCAGCGTTCCCCGCAGGAAGCCGCTCGTGCCCGGCAGCACCACGTCGATCTGGCGGCCGTTCGCCGCGTCGATCACGGCGATGCTTCCGTCGGCCTGGTCGGCGAAGCGCAGGTCGCGCGCGGCGATGCCCGCCGCGTCGTCCGCCTGCGAGGCGCTCCAGCCGGCCGCGCGCACGGCGATGACCGCGACGAGCACGAAGCCGATCAGGAGCCCGGCGCCCAGGATCGGGCCGGTGGGCAGGGGATGGTCGCGGAAGGGGTCGCTCACGGCTTGCGGGTCCTAGCGGGCGGCGGCGAGTGTCGCGCGGTCGTTCGGCGCGCGGGCACGGTCGGCCGCGCTCTCGCGGGTCGCGGCGCGAACGGCCGCGCCCTGGCTCGCGAGGATCGCCTCGGCCAGGATCGTGGCGACGCGCTCGCCTTCGGGCACGCAGCGCAGCATCGGCTCGGGGCGGGCGAAGCGCCACGGGCGCGCGTGCGGCCACAGGTGCAGGTAGGCGATGCGGTCGTCGCCGGCGAGCGCGATGGGCAGGTCACCCGTCCCGTCGGCATGAAGGCGAAGGCCGGCGGAGGCGACCGAGCCGAACGGGATGTTGAAGGTCACCGACAGCACCACGCCGACGCGAAGCACGAGGCGCCTGTCGGTGATGGTGTAGACGGTCGTGCGCGCCATGAGCCACGCGACGAGCGCGAGGATGCCCAGGGCGAGGGCGCCGAGCGCGGCGGGAAACAGGATCGCGGCGAGGATTCCCAGGGCATTCTCGCCCGCCATCCACGCGTTGCCCGCGCTCCAGGCGGCGAGGATCGCGAAGTAGCCCGCGAGCGGCACGACGTGGAACAGGCGCCGGGCGAGGGGGAAGGCGCGCGGCGAGCCCTGCCAGAGCAGGGCCTCGCCGGCCGGCAGCGGCTCGGGCAGGCCGTGCACGGGCTCGAACTCGTGCTCGCTCATACGAGCGGCTCCTGGCGCGACGGCGTGGCATACAGGTGGCCGCCCGCGTAGTAGGAGCACACCTTGTCTTCCTCGAGCAGCGTCACGAGGTCGGGGTTGGCGAGCCCGGGCACCTGGGCGAACTGGGCGCCCGTGATGGACTTCACCCACACGCGGTTGCGGAAGGTGTCGAAGCGCACGTACCCGATCGGCAGGAGCACGCGGCGGTGCCCGTCGGCGACGTCGACCTCGAGGTAGCGGATCTGCGGCTCGGAGCGGTCGACCCACACGTCGCAGACCACGCCGCCCACGGCCTCGTCGCAGCCGACGACGTGCATGCCGCGCGGGTCGGGGTCGCGCGACTCGATGCTGAAATCGGTCGCCACGCGCAGCGGGACGATCTTGGGCGCGTTGTCGATGGTGTAGTCGGGCAGGTCCGATCGTTCGGCCCAGGCGGCCGGGCCGACGCCGTCGACCATCGGGTTGCCGGTGGGCTCGAGGGGGCCGCCCAGGGGCGCGCCGACGGGGCGCGCGGCGATCTCGCGCGTCTCGCGCTTGTCGTTGGGCACCTGCACCGTGCCGCCGTGGGGCAGGATGAAGGTCTTCGGCGCGGGCATGTCGGGCCAGCCGACCACGCGCACGCGCTTCGTGCGGTTCGTCCGGTCGGATTCGAGGGGGTAGCCCTCGCGCTTGTCTTCCATGCGCAGGTAGATGATCAGGGCCCCGAAGAAGATCCAGAAGCCGTAGAGCACCACCTGAGCGACGTCGATGTAGCGAGTCAGGTCACCGGTATACATGTGCGTTCCTCCAGGAGGCGAAAGTGCTGGCTAGCCGGGGAATTCGGCCAGCCCGAAAGCGGTTGGGGGGGGCGCTCGCCGGCCGGCGCCGCTCGAGCGGACGAGCGGCCCCAGGACGACGAGCGTGGCGAAGAGCAGCGCGATCTCGAGGTGGTAGACGAAGCTGTAGCCGATGGCGGGGCCCTCGAGCGCGGGACCGAGCACGCCCTGCTGCGCGAGACCGGCGACCGTGTCGCGAAGCGCTCCGCCCAGCGCGACGGCCGCGCCGGCCGCGAAGGCCTGCACGGCGCCCCAGGCGCCGAGCGCGAGGCCGCGCATCTCCTTCGTGTCGAGGGCCATCGCGGCCGTCAACAGTCCGACATAAAAAAGTCCGCCACCGAAGCCGATCAGGACAACGCCAACCCGGAAGACTAGGGAGGACTCGAGCGGGTCGGCGAATACGACGGCGGCGAACGCAAGGATGCCCGCGAGCACGCCCTGTGCCGCGAGACGGAAGGGATCGGTGCCCCGGGCGAGGCGCCGCGCGGCGAGGGCCACGGCGGCGAGCGAGCCCGTCGCGACGAGCGCGGTGAGCGTCGCCGTCGCGCCGACGCCCAGGTGCAGGATCTGGGCGCCGTACGGTTCGAGGATGATGTCCTGCATGCTGAAGGCGGCGGTGCCCAGGCCGACGGCCGCGAGGAATCGCGTCGCGCGCCGGCCCTGCGTGAAGCGCGACCAGCATTCGGCGAACGGCGGGCGGGGCGGCGCTGACTCCCCGCGATGCGGATCCCGGGGTTCCTGCTTCCAGAGGGCCAGCAGGTTGATGCCCATCGTGAGGACCGCGGCGCCCTGGACCACCTGGATGAGGCGCATCGCGCTGAAGTCGTCGAGGAGCAGGCCGAAGGCGAAGCCGCTCGCCACCATGCCCAGGAGCAGCATCACGTACATGAGCGCCACGACGCGCGGGCGGGTCTTCTCGTCGGACAGGTCCGCGGCGAGGGCGAGCCCCGCGGTCTGCGTGGTCTGGAGCCCCGCCCCCACGAGCAGGAACGCGAGCGCGCCGCCGGCTTGCCCGATCCACGCCGGCCCGTGCGCGTCGCCCGAGAGGATGAGCAGGGCGAAGGGCATGATCGCGAGCCCGCCGAACTGGACGAGCGTGCCCAGCCAGATGTAGGGCACGCGACGCCAGCCGAGGAAGGAGCGGTGGTGGTCCGAGCGCCAGCCGATGACGGCGCGCAGTGGCGCGATCACGATGGGGATGGCGACCATGAGCGCCACGATCCAGGCGGCCACGCCCAGCTCGACGATCATCACGCGGTTGAGCGTGCCCAGCAGGAGCGCCGTCGCCATGCCGACGGAGACCTGCAGCCCGGCCAGACGAAGCAGCCGGCCGAGCGGGAGCCGCGGCGTGGCGGCGTCGGCGAAGGGGAGGAACCGGGTCCCCAGCCGCGTCCAGCCCAGCGCCATCGTCTCCATCAGCCGCTTCATGCGTGCGCGAGCTCCAGGGCCTGCGAGATGTAGAAGCCGCGTTTCACGCGGCACGTCCGGCCGACCCGCCAGCCGTCGAGGTCGGCGAGCCCGCGGCGCAGCGTCGCTTCGGTCACCGGCTCGATGGCGGGGGCGCGGTCGCCCCGAGGCAGCAGGCGGCCCACCGCGTGCATGACGGTGAGGGCGGCGGTGCGCGGCGCGAACGTGATGACCAGCGAACCGTCGGTGCGCGCGGCGAGCTGGCGCAGCACGCGCAGGATGTCGGGCGCGGTGTAGTGGATGAGGGAATCCATCGCGACGACGTGGTCGAAGCGGCCGAGGGCGGGATCGAGCAGGTCGCCCGTGCGGAAGTCCACGTGCCCGACGCCCAGGTCCTTCGGCAGGCGCTCGCGGGCGAGGCCGACCAAAGTCGGCGAGATGTCGATGGCGATCACGTGGGCCCCGCGACGGGCTGCCTCGACGGCGAGGGCGCCCGTGCCGCAGCCCGCGTCGAGGATGCGCCGGCCCGCGAGGTCCCGCGGCAGCCAGTCGAGCAGCGTCGCGCGCATGGTGTCGCGACCGGCGCGAACCGTGGCGCGGATGCGGCTCACCGGCGCGTCCGAGGTGAGGCGTGCCCAGGCCTGGACCGCGGTGCGGTCGAAATAGGTCTCGAGCTGGCCGCGACGCTTCTCGTAGGTGATCGTGGGCATCAGTCGAATCCCAGCAGGTCGAAGATGTCGCGGTCCTTCAGCGGCGAGGACACGAGCGGGTCCGTGCCGGCCCAGAGCTTGGCCGCGAGGCGCAGGTACTCGGCCTGCACGGCCTCGATCTCGGGCGTCGCTTCCATCTCGAAGAGCGTGGCCTTCTTGAGGCGGCTCCGGCGGATGGCATCGAGGTCGGGGAAGCGCGCCATGGTCGTGAGGCCGACGGCCGCGTTGAACTTGTCGATCTGGTCGGTGGCGTTGCTCCGGTTGGCGATGACGCCGCCCAGGCGCACGTTGTAGTTCTTCGACTTCGCCTGGATGGCCGCGACGATGCGGTTCATGGCGAAGATCGAGTCGAAGTCGTTGGCGGCGACGACGAGCGCGCGGTCCGCGTGCTGCAGCGGGGCCGCGAAACCGCCGCACACCACGTCGCCCAGCACGTCGAAGATCACCACGTCCGTGTCCTCGAGGAGGTGATGCTCCTTCAGGAGCTTCACGGTCTGGCCGACCACGTAGCCGCCGCATCCGGTCCCGGCGGGCGGGCCGCCGGCTTCCACGCACATCACGCCGTTGTAGCCGGTGAAGACGAAGTCCTCGGGACGCAGTTCCTCCGGGTGGAAGTCGACGGTCTCGAGGATGTCGATCACCGTCGGCACGAGGCGCTTGGTGAGCGTGAAGGTGGAGTCGTGCTTCGGGTCGCAGCCGATCTGCAGCACGCGCTTGCCGAGCTTGGAGAACGCGACCGACAGGTTGGAGGACGTCGTGCTCTTGCCGATGCCGCCCTTGCCGTAGACGGCGAAGACCTTGGCATTGCCGATCTTCACGGCGGGATCGAGCTGGACCTGCACGCTGCCCTCGCCGTCGGGTCGGGACGTGCGGTTCTTGAGCACGGACATCGGAACGGTGGTGGTCGTCATGCGGCAGCCCTCTGGAATGCGCCTTCGAGCCGGTCCTCGAGTTCGTCGCCGGCCTGGCGCAGCTCCTCGAGCACTTTCGGCTCGGGGTTCCAGTAAGCGCGTTCGTGCGCCTCGAGGAGCCGGTTGGCGACCTTGGCGGACGCGGTCGGGTTCAGCTTCGCCATGCGCTCGCGCATCTCGGGATCGAGCACGAACGTCTGGGTGAGCTGCTGGTACACCCACGGAGCGACCTGGCCGGTCGTCGCCGACCAGCCCATCGTGTTGGTGATGTGGGCCTCGATCTGCCGCACGCCCTCGTAGCCGTGCTTCATCATTCCCTCGTACCACTTGGGATTGAGCATGCGCGCGCGCGTCTCGAGGGCGACCTGCTCGGAAAGCGTGCGCACGGTGCCGTCCCCGGCGGTCTGGTCGCCGATGTAGACCGGCGTCTGGGCGCCGCCCTTGGCGCGGCGGACCGCGCGGCTGATGCCGCCGAGGGTGTCGAAGTAGGTGTCGACGGTGGTGACGCCCAGTTCGACGGAATCGAGGTTCTGGTAGGCGAGGGAGACGTCGGCCAGCACGCTCTGCAGCAGCGCCGAGCGCGCCACGGGCTGGCCCGTGCGACCGTAGGCGAAGCACTTGCGGCGGCTGTACGTCTCGGCGAGCTCGTCCTCGTCGTCCCAGCGGCTGTTCTCGATGAGGTGGTTCACGTTCGCGCCGTAGGCGCCCTCGGCGTTGCCGTAGACGCGAAGCGCCGCGGTCTCCAGGTCGCAGCCGTGCTCGGCCTGGTACTTGAGCGCGTGCTTGCGCACGAAGTTGAGCTCGGCGGGCTCGTCGGCGCCGGCGGCGAGGAAGGCCGCCTCGGCGAGCAGGCGCGTCTGCAGCGGCAGGAGGTCACGGAAGATGCCCGAGAGCGTGATCACGACGTCGACGCGAGGCCGCCCCAGATCCCCGAGCGGCACGAGGGAAGCGCCCGCGACGCGGCCGTAGCTGTCGTAGCGCGGCTTCGCGCCCATGAGGGCGAGGGCCTGGGAGATCGGGCCGCCCTCGGTCTTGAGGTTGTCGGTGCCCCACAGCACGAGCGCGATGGATTCGGGGAACGGCTCGCCGTCCGCCGCGCGGCGCTCGAGCAGCTTCTGCGCCTGGCGGGCGCCGTCGCGCTGGGCGTAGGCGCTCGGGATGCGGAAGGGGTCGAAGCCGTGGATGTTGCGGCCCGTCGGCAGGATCTCCGGGGTGCGGATGAGATCCCCGCCCGGGGCGGGCCGGACGAATCGGCCGTCGAGCGCGCCGACGAGCGCGGCGGCCTCGTGGTCCTTCGCGAGGAGCTTGTCGATGCGGGCGAGCTCGCGCACGAGCCCGGCATTGCTCTCGGTGGGCTCGAGTCCCGCGGCCTTGAGGACCTGGCCGTCGGCCTGGCCGGCCACGATCGCAGCGAGAGCCGCGGGTTCGAGTTTCGTGCCGTGCGCGGTCTCGGCCACGCACTGGAGGGTTTCGACGCGTTCCTCGGGCGAGGGTGCGCGGCCGACGACGTGAAGCCCGTGCGGAATGAGCGTCGTCTCGATCTCGTGCATCTTGTCGCGCAGCGCGGTCACATTCGCCTGCGCGTCCGCGCCCCAGGCGGGCTCCAGGGCGGCGAGGTCGAGCGCGGCGGCCTGGGCCTGGATGAGGAGGGCGAGGTCGGCACGTTCCGCGGCGGCTTCCGGATCGAGGGCCCGCCAGCGGTCGACGGACGCCTGCAGGTCGCCCAGCCCGCGATACAGGCCCGCGTGCGTGACGGGCGGCGTGAGGTAGCTCACGAGCGTCGCCGCCGAGCGCCGCTTGGCGATCATGCCCTCGGACGGGTTGTTCGACGCGTAGAGGTAGAAGTTGGGCAGGTCGCCGATGAGGCGGTCGGGCCAGTCGGCGCCGGAGAGCCCCGACTGCTTGCCGGGCATGAACTCGAGCGCGCCGTGGGTGCCGAAGTGCAGCACGGCATGGGCGCCGAAGTCCTCGCGGATCCACCGGTAGAAGGCCGAGAAGGCGTGCGTCGGCGCGAAGCCCTTCTCGAAGAGCAGTCGCATCGGATCGCCCTCGTAGCCGAACGCGGGTTGCACGCCCACGAACACGTTGCCGAAGCGCTCGCCCATCACGAAGATCGAGCGCCCGTCGCTTTGCTGGCGGCCCGGCGCGGGACCCCACTGGGCCTCGATCTGCGGCAGCCAGCGCTCGCGGCGCACATGGTCGGCGGCGTCGATTCTCGCGTGCACGTTGGCGAGGGCGCCCAGCGAAGGCGCGTTGCCGACGATGATCCGTTCGCGAAGCCGGTCGGCGCTTTCCGGCATCTCGACGGTGTAGCCCTCGTCGCGGAGCGACGCGAGCATGTTGTGCAGGGATTCGAACACCGCGAGGTGGGCGGCGGTGCCCGTGTTCCCGGCGTTGGGCGGGTAGTTGAAGATGACGAGCGCGAGCTTGCGGTTCGCGCGCTCGGAGCGGCGCAGCCGCACGAGCTTCTCGGCCCGCGCGGCGAGCATCTCGGCGCGGTCGATGCAGGCGTGCATGTCGCGGCCGCCCTCGGCCGGCGGGAACACGCAGGCGCGATGGCATCCCGGGCAGGCCACGCCGGCGGCGTCGGAACGACCGCCGAACACCATCGGCCCGGTGGCGCCGTCGAGCTCGGGGATCGCGACCATCATCGTGCTCTCGACCGGAATCAGCCCGCGGTCGGAGGCTCCCCCACTGCTCGAGCGTCTGGAATTCGACGGGATGGGCGGCGAGGTAGGGCACGTCCAGCTTCGCCAGTACTTCCTCGGCCGCGCGCGCGTCGTTGTACGCCGGGCCGCCCACGAGGGAGAAGCCGGTGAGCGAGATCACGGCGTCCACGCGGGAGCGATCGCCGTCGACGAAGAACGCGTCGATGGCCGGCCGCGCGTCGAGACCCGTCGCGAACGCCGGCACCACCGAAAGGCCGCGGGCCTCGAGGGCCGCGATCACGCCGTCGTAGTGCGCCGTGTTGCCCGCGAGCAGGTAGGAGCGCAGCAGCAGCAGGCCCACGCGCCCCTTCGTGCCGGCGGCGGGGAGGCTGCGGGCCTCCTCGGACATGCGGCCGTCGATGCCCGGGTGGTAGACGCCGATCTCGGGGTAGTCGATCGGCGGCGCGGCCGTGAGGGTGCCGCGCAGGGCGCGCCGCGGACCGTCGGCATACCGGGTGACGAGCAGGCGCACGAGGTTCGCGACGTTCTCCTCGGATCCGCCGAGCCAGTACTGCAGGGCGAGGAAATAGGCCCGGACGTCCTGGGCGGAGCCCGGGATGAACCGCAGGATCTTCGGGATCCGGCGAAGCATCTTCATCTGCTGGGCGCCGGCGCTGCCGGACCCGCCGGGCTTGTCCTTGCCGCCGCGCAGGCGCTTGAGGAGGGCGAGTGCCCCGCCGGAGGAGCCGTCCATCGCGAAGCGTCCCAGGCGCGTGAGCCGGGTCACCTCGCCGGCGCACATCGCGCACACGAGGGCGTCGCAGCCGTCGCGGCGCGCGGCGAGCGCGGGCAGCACGGGCAGGAAGTGATCCTCCATGAACAGCATCGTGGCGACGATGATGTCGCCCGAGGCGATGTCGTCGAGGCAGCGGGCGAGGGCCGAAGGATCGTTGCTCCACTCGGCGGCGGCGTGCACGCGCAGCTGCAGGCCGGGCAGCTCGTCCACGAGCGAGGCGCGGGCGCGCTCGGTCGCGCTCGCGAGATGGGTGTCCATCGTCACGATCACGACCCTCACGGGCGTGCGGTCAGCGGCTGTAGTGCGCTTTGGCATCGTAGAGCGTCTCCACGGTGATCCTGCGGATGCCGCGCTCGAGAGCGAAGCGTTCGGTGTTGCGCCGGGCCTTGCCGCGGACGAAGAACGGGATCTTCCCGAGCTCCTTCTCGCCATCCGGGGTCCACTGCGGGTCGCCCGGCTCGTTCGCCGCGGCAGCCTCGATCGCCGGCGCCGGCTTCGCGGGCTCGGTCGAGGGCGCGGGCGGGGAAAGGGGTGCCGGCCTGGGCGTCGCGGGCGAGGCGGCCGGCAGGTGCGATGCCGCGGCGCCATCGTGGAACTCGAAATCCTCGCGGAACATCTGCAGCAGGTGCTCCTCGAGACCCATCATCAGCGGGTGCACCCAGGCGTCGAAGAGGACGTTGGCCCCCTCGAAGCCGAACACGGGGCTGTAGCGGGCCGGCACGTCCTGCACGTGGATCGGCGAGGAAATGACGGCGCAGGCGATCCCCAGGCGCTTGGCGATGTGGCGCTCCATCTGCGTGCCGAGCACCAGTTCCGGGCTCGTCGCCGCGATGGCCTTCTCGACCTCGAGATAGTCGTCGCTCACGAGGGCCTCGACGCCGTGGCGAGCCGCCGCCTCCCGCACGTCGCGGGCGAAGGCGCGGTCGTAGGTGCCGAGCCCGACGACGGTGAACCCCATCTCCTCGGCCGCGATGCGCGCGGCGGCCACCGCGTGGGTCGCGTCCGCGAAGATGAAGACGCGCTTGCCCGTGAGGTAGGTCGAGTCCACCGAGCGCGAGTACCAGGGCACGCGGGAGGCGGACGAGGATCTCGCCGCCTGGCCGGGCCTCTCGCCTTCCAGGGCGGCCGCGGCGTCGAGTCCGGCGAGGCCGGCCACTTCGGCGATGAAGTCGCGCGTCGCGCCCACGCCCATCGGGATGCACTTCGTGCGTGGCATGCCGAACTGGCGCTCGAGCCACGACGCGAGCGTGCGCGAGACTTCCGGGTAGAGGTCGATATTGAAGTCGGCCTCGGGAAGCCGGCGGATGTCCTCCGGGCTCGCGCCGAGCGGCGCGACGACGTTCACGTCGATGCCCAGGCGATCGAGCAGCCGTCCGATCTCGGTGACGTCGTCGCGGCAGCGGAAGGCGAGGGCGGTCGGGCCGAGCAGGTTGGCGCGCGGGCGCCGTCCGCTGTCGCGAGCGGCCCGGGGCGTGCCGGGCGGCGGGACGCGATCGGCGAGCAGCGCGCGCACGAGCAGGTAGAAGGTCTCGGCCGCGCCCCAGTTTTCCTTCTTGGAGTAGGCGGGCAGCTCGAGGGGGACGACCGGCACCGGCAGGCGCATTCCCTGCGCGAGCGAGCCGGGCTGGTCCTGGATGAGCTCGGCCGTGCAGGACTCCCCGACGAGGATCACCTGCGGGGCGAACCGCTCGAGGGCGTCCGCGACCGCGCGGGTCACGAGGTTGGCGGTGTCACCGCCGAGGTCCCGCGCCTGGAACGTGGTGTACGTGACGGGCGGGCGGCGGTCCTGGCGGTCGATCATGGTGAAGAGCAGGTCGGCGTACGTATCGCCTTGCGGCGCGTGCAGGACCAGGTGGACGCCGCGCATCGAGTCGGCGATGCGCATCGCGCCGACGTGCGGAGGTCCTTCGTAGGTCCATAGCGTCAGTTGCAAGCGGGCATCCTCATAGCTTGAGCCGCTCCCGGCGCTCGACCGGCCGGGCGAAGATGCCCCCCAGGTCGCCGGCCTGCTCGTAGCCGTGGATCGGCGTGAAGACCAGTTCGATGGACCACTTGGTGGTGAGGCCCTCGGCCTCCAGCGGATTGGCGAGCCCGAGCCCGCAGACGGTGAGGTCGGGTTTCGCCGCGCGCACGCGCTCGAGCTGGCGCTCCAGGTGCTGGCCTTCGCTCAGCGTGGCCTCGGGCGGCAGCAGCGGCAGTTCCGCGGCGACCATCTGGCGGTCCAGGTAGGGCGTGCCGACTTCCACGACCGACATCCCGAGCTCGCGGTGCAGGAAGCGGGCGAGCGGGATCTCGAGCTGGGAATCGGGCATCAGGAAGACGCGCTTGCCCGAGAGCCGCTCGCGGGCGCGTTCGAGCGAGGCGCGGGCGCGGGCGATGCCCGGTGCGGTCACCGCGTCGAAGCGTTCCTCGGAAACGCCCCAGGCGTCGGCCGCGGCGCGAAGCCAGGCCGTGGTTCCCTCGGCCCCGAAGGGGTAGGGGGCCTGCAGGATCCTCGCCCCGCGCGCCACGAGGGCGCGGGCGGTCTCGCCATTGAACGGCTGGGCGAGCAGCAACTGCGTCCCCGGGCCGACCGGCGGCAGGTCGCGGGCGCGCCGGGCCGGCAGGAAGCGGACGGGGCCGATGCCCAGGTCGGCGAAGAGCCGCGCGAGCTGGTCCTCGACCACGTCGGCCACGCAGCCGACCACCAGGAGCTGCCGTTCGTCCGTCGACGGCAGCGTCGGCACGAGCGAGCGAAGCGCGTTGTCCTCGCCCTGGGTGAAGGTGGTCTCGATGCCGGAGCCGGAGTAGTTGTGCACGCGCACGCGCGGGAACAGGCGGGCGTTCAGGCGCTCGGCGGCCTTGCCCAGGTCCAGCTTGATGACTTCGGAGGGGCAGGAGCCCACCAGGAAGAGGGTGGCGATGTCGGGGCGCCGTTCGAGCAGCGTGACGCAGATGCGGTCCAGCTCGTCGCCGGCGTCGGCGAGGCCGGCCAGGTCGCGGTCCGTGAGGATCGCCGTCGCGAAGCGCGGCTCGGCGAAGATCATGACGCCGGCCGCCGACTGGATGAGGTGGGCGCAGGTGCGCGAACCCACGACGAGGAAGAAGGCGTCCTGCATCTTGCGATGCAGCCAGACGATGCCGGTGAGACCGCAGAAGACCTCGCGCTGGCCGCGTTCGCGCAGGACGATGGGCTCGATGCGCCCGGCCGGGGGCTCGCAGGCGCGGGGCGTGCTGAGGTCGTTCATTCGGGAAGGGCGAGGCCGGGGACGGCGCGGGAGGCAGCGGCCTCGTCGCGGCGGGCGGCCTTCAGCTTGAGCAGGAACTGCGCGGCGTTGACGACGTAGGCGGCGTAGGCCGCCAGGGCGATCAGCATCTGTTCGCGCGCCCCGAGGGCGTCGGTCGCGAACGCGACGAGATAGGCGGTGTGCAGGGCGAGGACCGCCATGCTGAAGACGTCTTCCCAGAAGAAGGCGGGCGCGAACAGGTAGACGCCGAAGACGTCCTTCTCCCAGATGCAGCCGGTGACCATGATGGCGTAGAGCACCACCGTCTTCACCACCACCGAGGTCGCGGCCGCCGCCAGCCCGTCGCCGGTCGTGAGGAAGCGTATGACCAGGAACAGGCTCACCGCGAAGACGAGGAACTGGAGGGGGGCCAGGATGCCCTGCACGAGGGTCCATGGCGACGCATCCCGGCGTTCACGCTCCGCCGGCGAATACAGTGGCTTGCTTTGGAGCCGCCTTCTTGTATGTTGCGTTGGCATTGCCGCTCCCCCTAGTGAGCAAAATCTAGCCCCCGCGTCGCGATGTTGTCAACATAAATTGACATATCGGGTTCTTGACATGTCATTTCGATTGACGGGATGTCAGGGCAGGTATACAAATTCGCAAAGTTCGAAGCGATTGCGGGCAATGCAGGGGGGGTCCCCGAACCGGCCAAGGTCCGGGGCTAGACGCGACGAAGTCCCGACAGGACGGCCGCGCCGGTAGCAGCATCGGAGAAAGCCGATGGATGCGATGTCGCGCGGCCCCTCGGGGTTGGGGCGGGGGGAGGAGGAGCTGAGGGGCCTGTCGGCGTTGTCCGGGTTCGCGCCAGGGGTCTGTACCGACGGATTGTCAGGGCTGCTGCAGGTCATCGAGGCGGAGATCATTCCGCGCCTGATGATCGCGCATGGCACGCCCGCGACCGCGAACGCGGTCCTGCAGGGCGCCTCCTGGGTATCGCTCCCGGATGCCGTCCGCGAATTCACCGAGATCGTGCTGGGGCCCGATGCCGAGGCCGCCATCGCCTATGTCGATCGCATCCACCGGCAGGGCGCTTCCCTGGAATCGCTCTGCGTCGAACTGCTCGCGCCCACGGCGCGCCGGCTCGGCCAGCTGTGGGAGACGGACGACCGGGACATCGCGGAGGTGACGCTCGGCCTGCTTCGCCTTCACTCGGTCCTGCGTCACATGAGCCCCTGCCCCGGCGAGGAGCCGGCTTCGTGCGACGTGCCTGCGCCGCGCGCGCTCCTCGTGCCCGCTCCCGGGGAGGATCACCGCCTGGGCATCGCCATGGTCGTCGAGTTCTTCCGGCGCTCGGGCTGGGTGGTCGATGGCGACGCGCCCGAGTCGCTGGACGATCTCCGGTCGCTCGTGCGCACGCAATGGTTCGACGTGGTCGGCTTGTCGGTCAGTTGCACCTCGCGGCTCGACCTGCTGGCGGAGTGCGTGGGGGCCGTGCGCCACGCCTCGCGCAATCGCCACGTGGCGATCCTCGTCGGTGGGCAGCTGTTCGCGCGTTCGCCCGAGCTGGGCGCGACGATCGATGCGGACATGACGGTGGTCGACGGTTTGCTCGCGCCCACCGAGGCGCGGGAACTCGTGGCGCGGCGAAGCCGGGCCGCGCGGGCCTGATTCGTCAGGCAAGGTTTACAGGGCATGGTGTCGACTATTCGACATAAGACCAAAGGCCCTGGAAATGATAGACTTACAGTCGTCGGTCCAGAATGATCGCGACTTGCCGATATCAGGAGGAACCGTGCCGGATCGAGCGCGGAGAGCAAGGGGTCGCAGCCGCCGGTCCGGGACTGCGCCTTAAACTACCGAGGCGAGGCTCCAGGGCGCGTCTCAAGGAAGAATCCATTGGCACGCCGCAAGTTGCCTGTTGCGGGATCTCGGCCGCCCACCCAGCGCCCCGGTGGTTCCGGCGTCACTCATGCTGTTTCCGATCCGATGAAGCCCTTCGAGAGCCCGCGCAGCACCCTTGGGGGGCTTGAGCCCGAGCAGGCCGCCGCCCTGATCGCCGCCACCGCGGACGTGGCGCTCGTCGTCGACAGCGCCGGCATCATCCGCGACGTCGCCTTCGGCAGCGACGAGCTCTCGAGCGAAGGCTACTCGCGCTGGCTGGGGCAGCCGTGGGTCGATACCGTGACGCCCGAAAGCCGCCCCAAGGTGGAAGCGCTCCTGCGCGACGCCGGATCCACCAACGCCTCCAAGTGGCGCCACGTGAACCATCCGTCGTCCCACGGCGCGGACGTGCCCGTCATGTACTCCGCGGTCCAGGTCGGCAACAAGGATCGCGTCGTCGCCATCGGCCGCGACCTGCGGGCGGTCGCCTCGCTGCAGAGCCGGCTGGTCGAGGCGCAGCAATCCATGGAGCGCGACTACTGGCGGCTTCGCCAGGTCGAAACGCGCTACCGGTTGCTCTTCCAGATGGCCTCCGAGGCCGTGCTCGTCATCGATGCCGCCACCGAGAAGGTCGCCGAGGCCAATCCGGCCGCGGCCCAGCTCCTGGGCGACAACGTGAACCGGATCGTCGGGCGCACGTTCATCGATTGCTTCGACCGGCGCAGCGCCCAGGCCGTCGACTCGCTTCTCGCCGCCATCCGCGCATCCGGTCGCGCGGAGGACGTCCGGCTGCGCCTGGCCGAGCCGGGCGGCGACTGCATCGTGGGTGGCACGCTCTTCCGCCACGACAAGTCCTCGTCGTTCCTCATCCGCCTCGCGGTGCCGCAAGCCGAACCCGCGAGCTCGATCGAGCAGCGCGGTCGCGCGAGCCTGCTCGTCGCCGTCGAGAACTCGCCCGACGCCTTCGTCGTCACCGACATGCAGGGGCGCGTCATCACGGCGAACGCCGCGTTCTACGAGCTGGCCCAGATCCTCAGCGAGCAGCACGCGAAAGGCGTCTCGCTCGACCAGTGGCTCGGCCGCCCCGGCGTCGACCTGAACGTCCTGCTCACGAACCTTCGGCAGCACGGCAGCGTCCGGCTCTTCGCGACCACGATCAAGGGCGAGAACGGCATGGTGTCGGAAGTCGAGATCACCGCGGTCGCCGCCCCGGCGGCCGACCCGCCCTGCCTGGGCTTCGCGATCCGCAACGTCGAGCGGCGCCTCGCGTGGGAAGGCGGCGGAAAGCGCGACGTGCCGCGCTCCGTGGAGCAGCTGAAGGAACTCGTGGGCCGCGTGCCCCTGCGCGACATCGTGCGGGACACGACGGACGTGATCGAGCGGCTGTGCATCGAGGCCGCCCTCGACCTGACGCGCGACAACCGCGCGCTCGCCGCGGAAATGCTCGGCCTGAGCCGCCAGAGCCTCTACGTCAAGCTGCGCCGCTTCGGCATGGGCGACCTGGGCGGCGATAACGCCGACGAGTGACACTCGGGGCCGTTGTGTAAATTGAAGTTGACTGTTTTTCGTGTCAGGGAATAGCATCCCCGACATGGCCCGCATCGCCTCTTCAGCCCCGCCTGCCTTGCCGGCTCCGTCCGCGGTGCTGGAACTGCTGAAGCCGGTCACCTGGTTTCCGCCCATGTGGGCCTTCGGCTGCGGGGTCGTCTCCTCCGGCGTGCCGCTATCCGGCCATTGGGGTGTCGCGATCGTGGGCATCCTGCTCGCCGGCCCCCTGATCTGCGCGACCAGCCAGGCCGTCAACGACTGGTTCGACCGGGAGGTCGACGCCATCAACGAGCCGCAGCGGCCCATTCCCTCCGGACGCATGCCCGGCCGCACGGGGCTCTACGTCGCGATCGTCTGGACCCTGCTTTCCCTCGCCGTCGCCGCGACGCTGGGAAGCTTCGTTCTCCTCGCGGCGGTGGCGGGGCTCGCCCTCGCCTGGGCCTATAGCGCCCCCCCGATCCGCCTCAAGCTGAACGGATGGTGGGGCAACGCCGCCTGCGGCTTCAGCTACGAGGGACTCGCCTGGTTCACGGGGGCGGCCGCGATGGCCGGCGGGACGTTGCCGGACGGCCGCATCGTCGCCATCGCCGTCCTGTACAGCATCGGCGCCCACGGGATCATGACCCTGAACGACTTCAAGTCGATCGAGGGCGATCGGCGCATGGGAATCGGTTCCCTCCCGGTGCGGCTGGGCGCCCGGCGCGCCGGGATCGTGGCCTGCGTCGTCATGGCGCTGCCGCAGTTCGTCGTCGCCGCGCTGCTCGTCCGCTGGGACGCGCCGTGGCATGCGTCGGCGGTGCTCGGCGTGCTCGCGCTGCAGCTGCTTTGCATGGTCCGCCTGCTGCGCGATCCGCGGGGCCTCGCGCCCTGGTACAACGCGACGGGCGTGAGCCTCTACGTCCTGGGCATGCTGGCCGCGGCGTTCGCGCTCGGCGGGCTTCTCGCGGGGGCGGCGTGAAAGCGGCGCCCCTGGGCTGGCTCGGGATCTTCCGGCTGGGCCTCGTCCAGACCTCGCTCGGCGCGATCGTCGTGCTCACGACCTCGACGCTCAATCGCATCATGGTGGTGGAACTCGCCCTGCCCGCGATGCTGCCCGGCGCGCTCGTGGCCATCCACTACGCGCTGCAGTTCCTGCGGCCGCGCCTCGGGCACGGTTCCGACGTGGGCGGCCGGCGCACGCCCTGGATCGTCGGTGGCATGGCGGTGCTCGCAGCCGGCGGCATGGTCGCCTCGCTCGCGACGGCCTGGATGGCCACGGACCTCGCATCCGGCATCGCGCTCGCCGTGGCCGGTTTCGTGCTCATCGGCGTGGGCGTGGGCGCCGCGGGCACCTCGCTTCTCGTGCTGCTCGCCAAGCGCGTCGACGACCGGCGCCGGGCGCCGGCCGCCACGATCGTCTGGATCATGATGATCGCCGGCTTCGCGGTGACGGCCGGCGTGGCCGGTCACCTGCTCGATCCGTACACCCCCGCGCGCCTGGTCGCGGTGACGGGAGCGGTCTGCGCGATCGCCGTCGCGGTCACGCTGGCCGCGCTCTGGGGGGTCGAGGGGCGCGGCGCCCCGGCGGGCGAGGGGTACGAACCGAAGGCCAAGGTGCCGTTCCGCGCCGCCCTGGCGCAGGTCTGGGACGAAACGCAATCGCGGCGCTTCACCGTCTTCATCTTCGTCTCGATGCTCGCCTACGGCGCGCAGGACCTCATCCTCGAGCCTTTCGCCGGCGCCGTCTTCGGCCTCACGCCCGGCCAGTCGACGAAACTCTCCGGCGTGCAGCACGGCGGCGTGCTCGCGGGCATGCTGCTGGTCGCGATCGTCTGCGGCGTGGGCCGCGGCGGCCGCCCGGGCCTGTTGCGCCTGTGGACGGTCATCGGGTGCGGCGCATCGGCGCTCGCGCTCTTCGGGTTGGCCGTGGCCGGCGCCGTCGGGCCCGCCTGGCCGCTGAACGCCTCCGTCTTCTTCCTGGGCGTCGCGAACGGGGCCTATGCCATCGCGGCCATCGGATCGATGATGGCGCTGGTGGTCGCGGGCCACAAGTCGCGCGAAGGCGTGCGGATGGGGCTGTGGGGGGCCGCGCAGGCCCTGGCGTTCGGCTCCGGCGGCTTCCTGGGCACCGTGGCCATCGATCTCGCCCGCGGACTCACCCACTCGCCGGTGCTCGCCTACTCGATCGTCTTCGCGAGCGAAGGGGCGCTGTTCCTCGTCGCCGCCTGGCTGGCCGCGCGCGTCGATGCGGCCCGCCGCGAAGAAGGCGAGACGCCACCCGTCGCCGGGGGCGCTGCCGCCCCGGCCTTCGCCCTGGAAACCCGAGGAGCCTGACCATGCCGCGCGACGCGATCTACGATGTGGTGGTGGTGGGCGGCGGCCCCGCCGGTTCGACGGCCGCGACCGATCTCGCCTCGAAGGGCCGTTCGGTCCTGCTCCTGGACAAGGCCGGCCGCATCAAGCCGTGCGGCGGCGCGATCCCGCCGCGGGCCATACGCGATTTCGACATTCCGGATTCCCAGATCGTGGCCCGCATCCGCAGCGCGCGCATGGTCTCGCCCGCCGGACGGGAGGTCGACATGCCCATCGACGGCGGATACGTCGGCATGGTGGATCGCGAGCATTTCGACGAATGGCTGCGCCAGCGCGCCGCCGCGCGCGGGGCCGAGCGGACCGCGGGTGTCTTCGAGCGCATTTCCCGCGATGCCGATGGCATGGCGGTGGTGCATTTCCAGCCGAAGGACCCCGATGCCGGGCCGGCCAGCCGTTCGGTTCGGGCCCGTTCCGTGATCGGGGCGGACGGCGCGCAGTCGGCGGTCGCGAAGCAGGAGATTCCCTGCGCGGACGAGATCCGCTACGTCGCGGCCTATCACGAGATCGTCAGGACGCCGACCGACCCCGCCGCGGCATTCGACGGCGCCCGCTGCGACGTCTACTACCAGGGCAAGCTTTCGCCCGATTTCTACGGCTGGATCTTTCCCCACGGGGCCACGACGAGCGTGGGCGTCGGCAGCGCGTGCAAGGGATTCTCGCTGCGGCAGGCGACGGGCCTGCTGCGGGAGGCCGGCGGGCTCGCGGGCGCGGAGGTCATCCGGCGCGAAGGCGCCCCGATTCCGATGAAGCCGCTCCGGCGCTGGGACAACGGCCGCGACGTCGTGCTGGCGGGCGATGCCTCCGGTGTCGTCGCGCCCGCGTCCGGGGAAGGCATCTATTACGCCATGACGGGCGGCCGCCTCGCCGCCGACGCGGTCCACGCGTTCCTCGAGACGGGCGACGCGCGCGAACTGAAGGGCGCCCGCAAGCGCTTCATGAAGGCCCACGGCACCGTCTTCCTCGTGCTCGGCCTGCTCCAGCGCTTCTGGTATTCCAGCGACAGGCGCCGCGAGCGGTTCGTGAGCATCTGCCGCGATCCCGACGTCCAGAAGCTCACCTGGGACGCCTACATGAACAAGGAACTCGTCCGGGCGAAGCCGATGGCCCATGTCCGCATCTTCTTCAAGGATCTTGCGCACCTGGCCGGCCTCGTGAGGCCGTGAACGCGCCGCCGCGCCGGGATCGCCGCCCGATCATCATCGCGGCGGTGGCGGCGACGCTCGTCGCCATGACGGGCGGACTGCTTACCGAGATCGGACCCTGGTACCTGGCGTTGAGGAAGCCCGCCTGGCAGCCTCCGGACTGGGCATTCGGGCCGGCCTGGACGGTCATCTTCGCGCTGTGCGCGGCCGCGGGCGCGATCGCGTGGCGCGAGGCCCGCGACGCCTCGGCGCGCCGGCTCGTCCTCGCGGGCTTCGCCGCGAACGCCGTCTTGAACGTCTCGTGGAGCTATCTCTTTTTCACGATGCGACGACCCGACCTCGCCCTGGTCGAGGTCGCCTTCCTGTGGCTCTCCGTGCTCGCGCTGGTGCTCGTCCTGCGCCGCGTCTCGCGCCGGGCGGGCTGGCTGCTCGTGCCCTACCTCGCGTGGGTCTCGTTCGCGGCGTTCCTGAACGCCACCCTCGTGAAGCTCAATCCGGCCCTCGGCGCCTAGGGGAAACGCGCCGTGGAGAGCCTGTTCGCTTCCGGTCGCATCGCCGAGGCCATCGCGGTCCTGGTGGCGGTGGAGTTCGTGCTGATCCTCGCGCTTCGCCGCCGGCTGGGACGCGGGCCTTCCGCGGGCGCACTCGCGGCCACGCTGCTGGCGGGGCTGTGCCTGGTGATGGCGCTTCGCGCGGCGCTCGTGGGCGCCGGCATGGCGGCCATCGGGCTCTGGCTCGCCGCGGCGCTCGTCGCGCACGTCGCGGACATGCTGCTGCGCTTCCGGCGCTAGGACCGGCCGGATCGCCGCGCCACTTCGGCCGCGACGGCCTGCAACTGCTTCTCGAGATTCTGGCGGACGGCGATGCTGCCGATGGACGGGGGCGGAGGCAGCTTGAGGCCGATCACCGACGTGTAGCGTAGCGGCACGATCGCGGACTTGCCGCGTCCCCGGGCCGGCAGGATCTCGTAGCGGCCCTCGAAGATCTCGATCGCGCTTCGCTTGAGGAAGCCCAGGTCGAAGCTGACGGCTTTCGCCTCCGCGACGCGCATCGCCTCGTGCGCGATGGCGACGACCACCGTCATCGACTGGGCGAAGAGCAGGAAGCGGAATTCCCCCTTCTGCTCGACCTTCAGGCGCTCGATGCCGTCCGTGCCGGCCTCCCGCTCGAGAACGCGGCAGGACCGGATGCCCGGCATGAATCCCGGCAGCCCGTCGTAGTCGGTGATGGTCTCCCAGACGGTCTTCGCGCTGGCCGGCAGTTCGAGGATGGCTTCGGCATCGAAGCGCCGGCCGGTGCGCTTGACGGTGACCTGCACGGCGTCACCCATCGGCACGGTGGGGCGACGGGTCGAAGCCTGGGGGCGGGGCGCGTTTCATGGGGCGATTATCGCCCGAGAAGGCCGTCGCCCGCGTGCCGCGATTGCTCAGGCGCGTCCGGGCGCAGAATGCGCATGACCCCGGCAACTTCGCCAACGGCGGCGCCACCGCCTTCGACGCACACGGCCATGTTCAACGAGCCCGACGACGCGGAAATCCGCGACGCGGCGGCACCTCTGCCGGCAGTTTCCCGACGAGTATTTCCGCGAGATCGACGCGCGCAAGGCCTATCCCGAGCGGTTCGTCGATGCGTTGATCGAGGCCAGTGGCTCTCGGCCATGATCCCGGAGGCGTATGGGGGGACGGGCCTGGGGCTCACGGCCGCCTCGGTGATCATGGAGGAGATCAACCGTTCCGGCGGCAATGCCGGGGCCGCACGGGCAGATGTACAACATGGGAACGCTGCTGCGCAAGGGCAGCGCAGCCAGAAGGAAAAGTCCCTTGCCGGCCATCGCCGCAGGAAAACTGCGCATCCAGTCGATGGCCGTCACGAGCCCACGACGGGGTCGGACACCACGAAGATCCGGACGACGGCGGTGAAGCGGGACGGCCGCTACGTCGTGAACGGCCAGAAGGTGTGGATCTCCCGCGTGCAGCATTCGGACCTGATGATCCTCGGCGCGGACCACGCCGCTCGCGGAGGTGAGGAAGAAATCCGAGGGCATGTCGATCTTCATCGTCGACCTGCGCGAGGCCATCGCCGGGATCTCACCGTGAAGCCCATCGCGAACCTCGTGAACCACGAGACGAACGAGCTCTTCTTCGACAACCTCGAGAGATCCCCGAGGAGAACCTCATCGGCGAGGAGGGTGCGGGTTCAGTACATCCTCGACGGCCTCAACGCGGAGCGCACGCTCATCGCGGCCGAGTGCATCGGCGACGGCTACTGGTTCGTCGAGCGCGCCCGCAGAAACACGCGAGCAGCGCGTCGTCTTCGATCGCCCCATCGGTCGGGAACGGGCGTGGCCCCATCCCGAGCGCGGACGCGTTCATCGAGATCGAGGCCGCCAATCTACTGCGCTTCGAGGCGGCGCGGCTATTCGACGAGATGAAGCCTCCAGCGCCAGGCCAATATGGCCTGGCACTCGCGGCCAAGGCCTCTCTGGGGCCGCCAACGTGTGCCTGCAGACCCCCGGCGGCTTCCTTCGCGAACGAATACGACATCGGGCGCAAGTTCCGCGAGACGCGCCTCTACCGGGGGCGCCCATCTCCACAAACCTCGTCTACGCGTACGTGGCCGAGCACGTGCTCGGATTGCCGCGCTCGTTCTGAGCGGGCGGCGGGGCCATGCCTGCGTTGGCCGCGCGCCCCCGGCCGTGCCGAATCCCGCCGACGGTCACTTCACGACGGTCTGCGCGGCATCCTTCAGGTTCTGCTTCACGTCGCCGAATTTCGCCTGGGCCTTGCCGAGGGTCTTCTGGATCTTGCCCTTGGCTTCGAGCCTTTCGTTGCCGACCAGCTTGCCCGCGGCTTCCTTGATCTTGCCTTCGGTCTCGTTGATCCGACCCTTCACCGGTCCTTGTTGAGTTTCATGACGCGCTCTGGATGGCTGGGCCGGCTGGCGGCCGGCGCGCTGTTGCACCCCGATAGCCTGCGCCTTTGCCCGAGCCGCCCTTGGTGCGCCGGCGCACAAACGGCCTCGTCCTGACGGCTGGCGCCGGTATGTGCGCGGTCGTACAGAAGGGCATCTCCCGAAGGACTAGGGTCGAAAGGAGCGAAGGCAGCCCGCTTCGCCGCCGTCACCGCGGCAACACCCGAATGGAGAACGGCATGAGCCTGGGAATGATCCTTCTGATCGTGCTGGTGCTCGCCCGGGGCGGGGCGATACCCGCGTGGCCGCACAGCCGGCAATGGTGGTATGTCCCCAGCGGCGGCATCGGCCTGGTGCTGGTGATCCTCCTGTTGCTGCTCCTGCTGGGCAAGATCTAGCCCGGCGCGAGCGGACGAGATGGACAAGCCCGGCGGCTCGGACCCGAGGGCCGGCGATCCGGCGAGCGGGGCCGACGCGGATTCGGCGCGAAATCTCAAGGCGCTGCGCGTGTCGGAAGCGCGGTACCGCCGCCTGTTCGAGGCCGCGCAGGACGGCATCCTGCTGCTGAACGCGCAGACGGCCCAGATCGAGGACGTGAACCCGTTCCTCGTCAGGCTGCTCGGGTATTCGCACGAGGAGTTCCTGGGCAAGAAACTCTGGGAAATCGGGTGCTTCAAGGACACGGCGATCAGCAAGGAGGCGTTCGTCGAACTCCAGGAGCGGCATTACATCCGCTACGAAAACATGCCCCTCAGGACGAAGGACGGACGCGTCGTCTCCGTCGAGTTCGTGAGCAACCTCTACGACTGCGAGGGCGTGAGCGTCATCCAGTGCAACATCCGCGACAACACGAAGCGCCATCTCGCGGAACTCGCGTTGCAGGCTTCTGCGCGGGCGTTGCAGTTGCTGAAGCGAAAGCAACCGGGCGTTGCTCGGCTCGGCGACGGAAGAGCGGCTGCTGGCCGAGTTCTGCCGCATCGCCGTCGAAACGGGGGGCTACAAGCTCGCGTGCGTCGGGGTGGGCGACGACGGACCCGACAGGCGCGTCCGGATGATCGCCCACTTCGGTGGCGAGGACGGGTTCGTCGTCTGGGCCCACGCCGACTGGGGAGACTCGAAACCGGGCAATGGCCCCACGGGCCGGGCCCTTCGGACGGCGGAAGTCCAGTTCTCCGAGGACATCGCCACCGACGATTCCATGGCGCTGTGGCGCGACGAGGCGCTCGCGCGCGGGTTCCAGTCGGTGATCGCCTTGCCGTTCACGTTGCCCGACGGGATCCGGGCCTGCCTCACGCTCTACGGATCGGCGCCGGACACCGGTCCTCGCCCGAGCGCAAGCTCCTGCAGGAGATCGCCTCGGACCTTGCCTTCGGCATCGCGGCGCTGCGATCGGAGATCGCGCGGATCCGCTACCGAGGAAGCCTGCGGCGGAGCTGGAGCAGACGATCCGTTATCGCGGACACCATCGACGAGCGGGATTCCTACACGGCCGGGCACCAGAGGCGGGTCGCCGGCATTTGCGTGCGACTCGGCGCCGAACTCGGGCTGGACTCGGAGCGCATCCACGGGCTTCGGCTGGCGGCGATGATCCACGACCTGGGCAAGATATCGGTACCCGCGGAGATCCTCGCCAAGCCCCGCGCGCTTTCCCGGGTGGAGTTCGAGCTGATCAAGCAGCACCCGCGGATCGGATTCGACATCGTGAAGGACGTCATCTTCCCCTGGCCCATCGCCCAGATGATCCTGCAGCACCACGAGCGGCTCGATGGCTCGGGGTATCCCCTCGGGCTGAAGGCGGATGCCATCCTGCTGGAGTCGCGGATCCTGGCGGTTGCGGACACGGTCGAGGCCATGAGCTCGCACCGGCCCTATCGCGCGGCTCTCGGCACCGAGGTGGCGCTCAATGAAATCACGGCGCAGCGGGGCATCACGCTCGATGCGCAGGTGGTCGATGCCTGCCTGCGGGTCTTCCGCGAGCAGGGGTACGAGATCGAGGATTAGCGCGGGCCGGCCGCAGGGAGGGCGCGCGGGGGGCACAATGGCGCCGATGAACCCGCTGCATCCGAAGAAGCTCCTGCTCACCAAGTGGACGGCCGTGAGGCCGATCGCGCGCCAGAAGCATTTCATCGTGACGAAGGTGATCGAGCCGAGTGAGCCGGAAGGCGCGATCGAGTGGATCGAGATCGAGGCCGTGCATTCGCGTCGGACGACGCGGTTGCCACGGCGGCAATTGAGGGACCCGACGCTCTGGCGGCAGGGCTGGGCCTGAAGAAGAGACCAACCGGCGGGCCGGTTGGTCTCTCTCTTTAGTGGAGGCGGCGACTACCACACTCTGGAGTGAAACTCGGGGGAAGAACGGCAGAGTTACCCCCAAAGTTACCCCCACGATGGCCTTGCTACCCCAGCCCCCCGCACTAGTCGCTGGCCGGAAAGCTGCGCAATATACAGGGCGCGGCAATGTTGTTCGGTACAAGGGGCTGAAAATGAGCGGGGCGACCAACTAGCTTCACTTGCCAGACCCTTGATGACGGAACGCTGTTTCTGTGGCCCGTAACGGAGCGAGGCGAGAACGTGGGCGAGAAAGCTACCACAAATCCTGCAATGGTCGAGTACAATCCCATTGATCCGAAGCTGATTGACGCCGTAGCGGATCGGATCATTGACGCTGGACTACGCTAGGGTAGTCACGGAACACTGGTTGATTCAGCAAGTGTTGTAACTCCCGGTTGCAGAGAACCTGATTGAAGATGGAATAATGGACACACCGTATGGTTTCACTTGAGAAGCCATCCTCGGCCACCGAATAGCGCCTGCCGATGAGTATTACACGACCCCGGAGCGCCAGACCAGAGCCGCCGCGCCTCCCCATATGGGCGCAGGCGTTCAAGATACCTCCCGCGGCATTTGCCATTGCTACGGTTTCTACACCACAGGAGGCGGGCCGTCTCTCGGGCTGACTTTTTGCGGCGCTTCACGGTGTCGTATGGATAACCGCTTTGGCTATGCATCAGAAAACCCAAACTGGTACGAATTGGAGTTGCTTCAGTGGCGGATTAAAGATTCGGAGGCCGGATTTCGTATCACGAAAAGGCTATAGCCGAAGGCAAAGCCATGGTTCGACGATGATTCAGAAGGAATGGAAGTTCGAGCAAAAGTACGCAATCCGGCAGGCTCAAGACAGACTCAGCGAACTACAAATAGAACTCGATGAGCGTCTTAAAAAGTAGGCGGCGCGCTCTACAAGCGGAGCCAACTGGAACGCGGGGCGGGGTCGATTTCTAATCTGACTCTATCCCCCGAAGTATCCCGCGACCTCACGCAACAGGGATCGCGTACCGCCTTGTAGGCGTTCCGGCTACCCCTTGCCTTTCCCTCGGCCGTGATCGGGCCGGTTGATCTTTCCCGGCTTCCGAAAGCCCTGATTAGCTCGGCCTGCCGCGCCCGCAATTCAGTGTCCAGCCGTTCGCCATGGTCGCCCCCAAAAGTTCGTTTGCACAATTTCCGGCTTCCCGTGCGCGTGCGGCGCGCCTGCGCGTATTGGTCGGAAACCCTGCCCCGTTATTCACCTGTTCGGCCCGTGAGCAATGTTGGCCTGTCGGACGAAAGCTACCGGCGCAGGATTCTTGATCGCGGCGAGGTTTCAATGGTGGCGCGACAATGGCCCTGTGCCCAAGCGCAAGGCGCATATAGCGGTCGGCCGTATCCGTGTATTCGCCATGTTCAGAATGGAGCGGCGAGCAAGGAAGTGAAACAACGCATCTAGCGCTGGCCTGCGCAGCAAGCGTCGCCTCGCCCTCCGAAAGGTCGCCCTTTACTGCCGCCGCTGTCAGGGCTTCCAGCTCCCCCAAGGTCGCGCCGATATCCAGCTTTGCGTTCGATACGCCGGAACCGATCTTGTGGACGGTGAGCGCAGCGCGAAACTCCGGCCCGGTGCAATACCTCGCCGTAAGGGCCTGCTCGGTTTCGCCTTCGCGCCGATGCATGGCGAGGTTGTCTCCAGAATCAGTCTCACTCATCGCCTACCTCGCTTCCATGGGGAACCCTGCCTGCCGCTCGGCATCGGCACGGGCCAACCCGGCGTCAAACTCAAGGATCGCCGCCCGTTCCTCGCGGGCTTCCTGTCGCGGCTATAGCGACGATGCCCGAATGTTCAGCATTCAGGTCGCCGGTAA
>JADJMI010000010.1 GCA_016709665.1 Betaproteobacteria bacterium
GCCCGACCGAGACGACCGTTTGGTCCTCCTTCCACCGCGTACTCGCGGTCGACGGGCCTGTTCCCATCGGCCATCCGGTGGCCAACACGCAGATCCACGTCGTGGATGCCTCACGCGAACCGGTTCCCGTCGGCGTCGTGGGCGAGCTCTACATCGCGGGCGACGGCGTCACCCTCGGCTATCTCGATCGGCCCGACCTGACTGCCGAGCGCTTCTTGCCCGACCCGTTCGCCGCCCGACCGGGCGCGACGTGGTACCGAACGGGGGACCTCGGCCGCTGGCGCCCCGACGGCACGCTCGAATGCCTGGGCCGCATCGACCCCAGATCGGGTCCGCAGGTGCCGCATCACCGGGCGAGATCGAGGCCGCCCTGTCCGCGGTTGACGGCCTGGCCCAATGCCTCGTCGTGGCACGCGAGGACCGCCCCGGCGACGTGCGCCTCGTGGGCTACGTCGTGCCCCGCGCCGGCGCCCGACTCGAGGAGGACGCCCTCAAGGACATCCTCAAGCGCACGCTGCCCGAATACATGGTGCCGCAACACCTCGTGGCGCTCGGCGAGATTCCGCTGCTGCCCAATGGAAAGGTCGACCGCAAGGCGCTTCCCGCGCCCCAGGCCATCCCCACCGGGCGCGATTTCGCCGCGCCTCGCGACGGACTCTAGAGCCGCAGTCGCGCACGAGATGGACCGCCCTCGGCCTGCCGGGCCTGGGCGTGCGACTGTCCCTACCGGCTGGGCGGTCACTCCTTGCTCGCCGCGCAGCTCCGGCGCGCCTCAATCGCGCCTTCGATACGCACCTCACGATGCGCACGCTCTTCGCCGCCCCGACGGTGGCCCAGCTGGCCGAGGCCATCCGCGCGGAAGTGAGCGCCGCGCACGGGCCGCGCCGCAAACCCCTCGGGCGGCTCGCGGCGCGCGACGAGGCCCCGATGTCGGTGATGCAGGAGCGCCTCCGGTTCCCGGAGGAGCTCAGCCCGGAACTCGCGTCACGTACAACGCGCCTTCCGCGCATCGCCTGACCGGCACGCTCGACGAGCCGGCATTCGCGCGCGCCTTCGACGAGATGATCCGTCGCCAGCCGGTGCTGCGCACGAGCTTCGAGCCGCGAGGGACCTCGGCCGTGCAGAGGATCCACGCCAGCGTCGACTTCACGCTGTTCCCCGCCGAGGACCTCTCGCCCCTGCCCGACGCGCAGCGCGAGGCCCGCCTCGCGCTGCGACTGGACGAGCTCACCGGGCAGACCTTCGACCTGCAGCGCGCCGCTCTTCAAGGCGCACCTCTTCCGGGTGGGTCCGCAGGAGCACGTGCTGTTCTTCATGGCCCACCACATCATCTGGGACGGGTGGTCCTTCGACATCCTGTACGAGGGCTCTCGTCCCTCTGCGGCGCGTTCTCGCGCGGGCTGCCCGCGCCCCGGCCGGAGCTGCCCTTCACTTACGGTGATTTCGCCGCCTGGCACCGCGACTGGTGCGCCGGGGAAGAATTCGCCGCTCAGCTGGCCTTCTGGCGCTCGCGCCTGGACCGCCTAGAGGCGGCGCTGGCGCTGCCCACCGACCGTCCGCGCCGGCCGGGCATGTCGGAGCAGGGACGACACCGATCGGATGACGATCGAAGCCTCTCGCCAGGTTTCGCTGCATGCGATCGGCCGCCCGGGCGGGCGACCCTCTTCCTCACCACCCTGGCGGCCTACAGCGCGCTGCTGCACGGCTACGCGGGCCAGGAACGGCTCGTGATCGGCACCCCCGTGCGCGGGCGCAATGCCGTCGAACTCGAGCCGATCATGGGGTACTTCAACAACCTCGTGCCGCTCGCCATCGACGTCGATCCCGGGCAGAGCTTTCTCGCACTGCTCGAGCGCGTGAAGTCCGCGGCGGTCGAGAGCTTCGCCTCGCCGGACGTGCCCCTCGAGCAGCTCGCCGGCGAGCTCGCCGTGCGGCGCGGTGCCGGCGGCGGCTCGCTGCTCTACCAGGCGCTCTTCTCGTTCCAGGACGCGCGCCGGCGCGACACGCGCTGGGGAGACCTGGTGCACGAGGTGGTGCCGCTTTTCCAGAAGGGCGCCACGGAGGACCTCGGGTTGTGGTTCGTGGAGTCCGAGCGCGGCCTGCACGGTGGCGTCACCTACAACACCGACATCCTCGATCGCGCCACCGCACGGGAACTGCGCCGCCTTCCTCGCCCTCCTGGCGGGCATTGCGGCCGATCCAACGAAGTCGGTGGCGGAACTGCTCGGATCGAAGGGCGCGGCGGTGCGGATGAAGGCTCCCGCCGATGCGCTTCCGATGCCGGCCGCCCACGCCCGGCCGGCCCTCGCGCCCATGGGAACGCCGCCGTCCACGGCGACCGAGCAGCGCCTGGCCGGGATCTGGCGCGAGCAGCTCAAGGTGCCTCAGGTGTGTCTTGAGGACAACTTCTTCGATCTCGGTGGCCATTCCCTGCTCGCGATGCAGGCCATCCTCGCGATGGAGACGAGCACCGGCAAGCGCATCGACCGCAATCGCTACATATTCGAGTCGCTCGCGCAGATCGCGAGGCCTACGACGAGGCTCCCGCCGAGGCGCCGGCGGCGAAGCCGGGGGGCTGCGCGGCCTCTTCTCGTCGCTCGTCGGCGGCCGGAAGGACTCGGCCTCCTGATGGAACGCTTCCTTCCCGGCCGGCGATTCGCCGCCCTGCCCGCCCGGGGTCGTGACGGCGTGTCGTCGGCAGATTCGGGCCGCGCGACGGCCTTGTTCAAGGCGCCGCTTCGGCGCGATGCTGGGAGAGATAGACCATGACCGAGTGGAGCGCGGCGCACGCCTGGGTCGACGCGGCCGCGAGATCGGCCCCTTTCAACGGGCTGCTGAAGCGCCGGTACGACCGCGTTTTCGAGGCGAACCGGGAAGCGAACCTCTTTCGCGGCGTCTTCGCCACATTCGACGAGGCCGCGCGCAGCGCGCCGGCAACGCGCCCGCTCGGGTACGACAACCCCGATTCGGCGGCGATGTACCTGGATCGCGCGCGACGCACCTATCCCACCGACTACCCGATGCTCTTCTGGCTCCAGAAGCTCTTCGCGCAGGGCGCGCGCAGCGTGTTCGACCTGGGCGGGCACATCGGCGTGAGCTATTACGCCTACCGCAAGCACCTCGACTATCCGGCCGGCCTTCGCTGGAACGTGCACGACGTGCCGGCAGTGATGGCACAGGGCCGCCGCCTCGCCGCCGAGCGAGAACGCGAGGGTCGCCTTGCGTTCAGCGACACCTTCGAGGAGGCGGACGGTTTCGACATCCTCGCCACGCAAGGCGCCATCCAGTACCTGCCCGACACGCTCGAGGCGCGGCTCGCGCGCCTTGACTCGCCGCCGCCGCACCTGCTCCTGAACCTCACCCCGCTGCACGAGCGCGAGTCGTACTTCGCCCTGCAGAGCGTGGGCACGGCGTACTGCCCGTACCGGATCTTCGCCGCGGGCGATTTCCTGCGCGCCTTCGAAACCCTGGGCTACGCGCTCGTCGACACCTGGGAGAACCCGGACAAGTCCTGCCGGATTCCCTTCCATCCCGACCGGTCGCTCGACCGCTACCACGGGTTCTACTTTCGCCGTACCGGTTCATGAGCGCGACATGGCGGTGATCCCGTTGCGGCTTGGCGAACCGCCCCGGCAGCTCTTCGCCATGCTCCAGCCCGCCGGCGGTGCCGCGCCCCGGCAGCACGGCGTGCTCCTGTGCAATCCGTTCGGGCAGGAAGCCATCCGCGCTCACCGTCTCGTGCGTGTGCTGGGCGACCGCCTCGCCGCCGCGGGCTTCGCCGTGATGCGGTTCGACTACTACGGGACGGGGGACTCCGGGCGGCGACGATACGGAGGGACGCCTGCCGCGCTGGATCGACGACATCGTCGCGGTCGACGCCGTACTGCGCTCGCGATCGGGCATCTCGCGCACCACCTGGATCGGCATCCGCCTCGGGGCCAGCCTGGCGGTGGCTGCCGCGGCCCGCGCGCGGCCCCACCCGGAGCGGTTGATCCTCTGGGATCCGATCACCGACGGCGCGGCGTACCTCGAGGAACTGGCCTCGGCGCACGCGTCCTCGATACGGGCCGGATCGGCTGGCCTCGCCACGGCACGCCGCCACAGCCGCTATCGAACGCATCCCCGGGCCCGGATGACGAAGCGCTGGGATTTCCGCTCGGCGAGTCCCTACGGGCCGACATTCGCGACATCTCGGCCCGGTCGTTCGCGCAATGTCCGTCGCCGATGACCGTGATCTCGAGCGCGGATGCCTCGCCCTGCTGCCGTGTGCCCACGCAGGTCGAGCGCTCTGCCCGGGTCCATCGGATCGCCAGCGAGCTCGAGTGGGTCGCCATCAGCCAGATGCGCTCGGCCGTGGTGCCGAGCGACGCCCTGCAGGCGGTCAACGATGCCCTGGGAGCGGGGCCGTGAGAGAGACCAGCCTTGCATTCGGGCCGGACGGCAATCTCGTCGGCACCGTCTGCGTGCCGGGGGGGGCGCATCGCGCGAACGTCGGCATGGTGCTGTTCAATGCCGGCCTGGTGCACCGCATCGGGCCCCATCGGATCAACGTACGCCTCGCGAGAAGTCTCGCGTCGACGGGCATTCCGTCGATCCGCTTTGACCTTTCCGGGCAGGGCGACAGCGGCCGCAGGACGGGAGCGGAGAGTTTCGACGAGCAGGTGTTCCGGGACATCGCTTCGGCCATGGACGCGCTGGGCCGCGAATCGGGCGCATCCCGGTTCTCGCTGTTCGGGTTCTGTTCCGGCGGCGTCCATGGTTTCGCGGCCGCGCAACGCGACGCGCGCATCGCCGGCCTGCTCCTGTACGACACGTACTTCTACCCGACCGTGCTCTCGCGACTCAACCGGTACGCCCTGAGCATCCGCGATCGCGGCCTCGTGGTCGCGGCGTCGGACTGGATCCGGCGCAAGCTGGCGAAGCCGCCGGCCGGCGAAAGCGCGCCGGTCGGGGCCAACGGAACGGAGTCCTTTCGCACCCCCTCCCGAGCCGAATTCGCGGAGGTGGTCCTGCGGCTCGTCGCGCGAGGCTCGAAGGTCGGCGTGATCTATTCGGGTTCGTTCAACGGCTACAATTACGCCGGGCAGTTTCACGACACTTTCCGGCGCTGGCGATTCGGCCCCGGGTCACCTGCGACTACCTGCCGTCCCTGGGCCACTCGACGACGATCCTGTCGGACCAGCAGGCCCTGATAGAGCTGATCGTCGAATGGACGCGGGAGCTCGATGCGTTCCTCCGGGATGCGAATGCCCCGCCGTGATCGCAGGCTCCCGGCGACGATCGTCGTCGTGGCCGTGGCACTGGGGATAGCCCTTCTTGCCGCAAAGCCCGCGTACCGGTTCGCGCAGGACCTGTTGCCAGAAACCTGGCGCATCGCGCTTTCCGCCGCCTACCACCGGATCCGCGTCGACCACGACGTGCGCATCCGGATGCCGGACGGGACGGACACGGCCGCGAGCCTTTACCTCCCGAGGCAGGCGGCGGGCCCGTTGCCGACCATCCTGATCCGGCTGCCCTACGGCCGGCTGCGCAATTCGGACGGCTGGTATGACGGCCTGCTTTTCGCGAGGAGCGGCTACGCGGCGCTCGTTCAGGACCTGCGCGGAACCGGCGACTCCGGGGGCGAGCCGTTCCCCTGGCGCGACGCGGAGTCCGACGGCGCGGCGACGCTCGACTGGATCGCGGCGCAGCCCTGGTCGAACGGCCGCGTGGGAACGTTCGGCTGCTCCGCGCTCGGCGAGACGCAGTTCGTCCTCGCGAAGCGCAACCATCCCGCGCATGCCGCCATGATCGCGAGCGGCGCGGGCGGTGCCGTCGGATCGGCCGCGGGGCGCCACTCGCCGTTTGGCGTGTTCGAAGGTGGGGTCCTCCAGCTCGCGAGCGCGTTCGGCTGGTTCGTCGAGAACGGCGCACTCGATCCACGCTCGCCCCCGGCCGCGCCATTCGACCTCGAATCGCACCTGAGGCGGCTTCCCGTCGCCTCGCTCGTCGAGGAAGTGCGACCGGGTCGCAACGCCTACACGGATTTCGTCACGACGCCCCTCGCGGATCCTCGCTGGGCCGGGTGGGGCTACCTCACCGACGCCGATCGCCCCCGGGTGCCGGCGCTCGTGATCAACACCTGGGGAGACCAGACCGTCGGTGACTCGCTGGCGTACGCCGTGGCCCGGGCGAAAGCCGATCCCGCCTTCGCCGCCCGGCAACAGGTGGTGATCGCGCCCGGGCGCCACTGCGACCACGCGGCCGCCACGACGGGCAAGCCATTCGGTGACCTGCCGGTGAGCGGCGCCGAGATCGACTGGCAAGGTCTCTATCGCGACTGGTTCGACCGGTGGTTGCGCGACCGCGACTTGCCGCCGGGCCCGGCTTTCCGCTGGTTCATGCTGGTCGAGAACCGGTGGCACCAATCGGCGCAATGGCCCCCCGCCGAGGCGCGTGCCGAGCGCTGGTTCCTGTCGAGCGGCGGGCAAGCCAACTCGCGACAGGGCGATGGCACCCTGTCGCCCGAGCCGCCCCGGGGGGGGGCGCCGTCGGATCGCTACCGCGCCGATCCCGCCAACCCGGTGCCCAGCCGTGGCGGGCCGCTCTGCTGCACAGGAGCCCGGAAACCGGTGGCCGGCCCCGTGGACCAGGCCGATGTCGAGTCGCGCGAGGACGTGCTCGTGTTCACTTCCGCCCCCTCGCGAAGGGGCTTCCGGATCGCGGGCCCCTGAAGGCGCACCTCGTCGTGTCTTCGGACGCGCCCGATGCGGACCTCGTCGTCCGCCTCGCGCACGTCCGACCCGATGGCCTCTCGACCAGCATCCAGGAGGGCGCATTGCGGCTGCGCTACCGCGACGGCTTTCCGGCGCCGGCGATGATGCAGCCAGGGCGGCGTTACGCGGTCGAGGTGGACCTGCGCGCGATCGCCTACGCGATCCCGAGCGGGCACCGCCTGCGCCTGCACGTCGCCGGCAGCAGCTTTCCGCGACTGGAGCGCAACCTGCAAACGGGCGCCTCGGTCAATTCGACGCAGACGCGGGTCGTGGTCTCGACCACGACCGTGCACCACGACGACGAATCGCAATCCTGGGTCGAACTGCCGGTGCTGCCCTCGCGCTAGAACCCCACGCGCGGCTTGTAGCCTCGCAGGCGCTTCTTGAATGCGACGAGGAGACGGCCGAGCGGATGCTTCACCGAATCCGCGAACGCCGACTCCCCGGGCAACGACGGCGACAGCCCCAAACGACGCAGCAGGAGGTTCCACGCGTGCACGTAGGCCGCACGCCGCGTCTGGTCCGTGTAGAACACGACGCCGATGGACACCGAGACGCCGTCGCCCGGCTTCGTCCAGCCGGGCACCGTCTCGGTCATGTGCGGGGAAGTGCTCGGAAAGTACACGCCGTCTCCCACGGAAACGTCGAAGGCATGGCTGCGTTCGACGTCGCCGTCCTTGAGCCTGACTTCCTCGAGCGCGGCGTAAACGATGAAGCGATCGACTTCGCATGCGGGGACCGCCTGGCGGTCGGACGGATCCCACACGTTGATCGACTTGCGCCCTCGCATCTGCAGCCAGAAATTGTTCTCCCGGTCGATGTGGAAAGGCGTGACCGACGGTGGGGCCGAAATGAAAATGAACCCGCCCACATTGAATATCCCGGTCTGCTCCGGTTCGACGAGCGGACGGAACGCTCGAAACGACCTCTTCGAGGAAGTCCTGGTAGCGCGGCATGGCCTCACGTTGTAGAGCGCGATCCAGGAGCCCGGCTCCTCGATGCGACGGAAGACCTCCTCGACACCCCTTCCCTGAGGATCGTCGGCCGAGTGATAGAAATCCGACGCCTGCGTGCTGCCGGGCCGGATGAACCGGCACTGCTTCATGGGCACGAGATCCTTCGCCAACTGCGCGAGTGCCGGCATCTGCATGAGCGGATGCTCGTGAAAGTTGTGGCGGATCGCGCAGACGCGCCGCGTCGAGAAGGACGCACGGTCCGCCGCGCGCAGCCAGAAGGGGCCCGGGGCGCGGTCGGTGACGGTCAAGGCGGCATCGGGGCGGGACTCGACACGAAAGTCGGCTCCAGGGGCGAAAAGGCGATGTTCTCTCCGCCCCCCGGCGAGCAAGGTCTGGCTCGGCTACTTCCCCTTACGATTGAAATCTCCGGCCTTCACCACCGTCAGCTTCGCCGGATCCAGGTACTTCCTCAGCGCCGAGTTCACCTCCGCCACCGTGAGCGTCGCCAGGCGATCCTCGAACGCCTTGCTGAAGGCGAACGTCCGCCCCAGGTACAGGTTGTAGACCCAGCCGCCCGCGAGGGCCCCGTCCTGGGCCCGCGCCTGGAGTCGTTGCTGGAGCGCGCCGGACTTCGCGTTGGCCACCTCCGCCTCCGTGAAACCGTCCTTCAGCGCCCTTGCCAGTTCCTCCCGCAAGGCCGCCTCCAGCTTCGCCATGTTCTGCGGCGCCACGATGGCGTAGGCGCTCCACTCGCCCGTGCGGTCGATCGAGGGCACCGAAAGTCCCGAGCCCGCGCCATAGGAAAGGCCCTCCTGCTGGCGAAGGCGCTTGCCCAGGCGCGAATCGAGCCCGGCTTCGCCGCCCAGGATGTAGTTCGCCACGAAGAGCGCGGGGTAGTCCGGATCGTCGTCGCGCAGGTCCATGGCCTGGCGGGCGAGGAGGATGGCGTTCTCCTTGTCCGGGGTCTCGATCGTGATCGTCTCGGCGGGCGCCTGGCGCTGCACGGCCGGGACGCGGGCGTAGCCGCGTTCGCCCTTCCAGCCGGCGAGGAGCGACTTCACGAGCGCCGCCGCCTTCGCCTCGTCGAAATCGCCGACGATCGCGACCTCGGCGTTGCCGGCGCCGTAGAACTCGCGGTGGAAGCGCCTCGCGTCCTCGAGGGTCACGGCCTTCGCGGCCTCGATCGACTCGTCCAGCGTCGGCGCGTAGCGCCAGTCGCCCTTGGGCCAGGGGTTGAAGTGCCGGCGAAGCGCTTCCGCCGCGCGGGCGTTGGGATCGGAGCGCTGCGCCTCGAGCCCGGTGAGCATCTGCGACTTGAGCTGCTCGAACTCCGCGGCCGGGAAGGCCGGCTCGCGCAGCACGTGCACGGCGAGCCGGAGGGCCTCCTCGAGGTTCGGGCCGGTCGTCTGGAAGCTCGCCCCCGTGCCGCCGACGCTGCCGGCCATCTTGAGCCGCTCCATCTCGTCCGCGATCTGCGTGCGCGAGAGCTTCGTGGTGCCGCGCGAGAGCATCGCCCCCGCGAACTGCGCCGCCGTGCGCTGGCCGAAGAGGCTCTTCTCGTCGCCCAGGTTCAGGCGCAGCGACACGTTCACCGTTTCGCCGCGGTTCTTCTTGGCGAGCAGGGCCACCTTGAGCCCGCCGATGCGCAGGCGCTTCGTGCGCGCGTCGATGTTGGCCTGCGAAGGGTCGAACGCCTCCGAGGCCGCCTGCGCCGCTCGGGGCTTGAAGTCCTTCATCACCGCCTCGACGGCCGGCGCGGCGGGGATGTCGGCGCGCTGCGGGGCATCTTCGGGCAGGAAGTAGCCGGTCGTGCGGTTGTCCCGCCGGTAGTAGGCCTTCGCGGCCTTCGCGACGCTCTCCGGCGTGACCTTCGGCAGGTCGTCGCGCGAGAGGAAGAACAGGCGCCAGTCGCCCAGGGCGATGTACTCCGAGAGCTGCACGCCGATGGACTCGTGGTCGTTCAGCGATTTCTCGAACTGGTTCTCGTAGGTCTTGCGGGCCCGCGCGATCTCCTCGGCGGTCGCGGGCGCGGCGCCGAATCCCTCGACGATGCGGGCGAGTTCGGCTGCCACGGGCTCCACGGCCACGCCCTTCTTCACCATCGCGCCGAAGACGTGCAGGCCGGGCTTCTGGCCCGTGAGCGGGAAGCCGAACACCTGCGTGGCCTTGCCCGTCTCGACGAGCGCCTTGTGCAATCGCCCCGTGGGCGTGTCGGCCAGGACGAAATTGGCGAAGGAGATGCTGTCGGCATCGGGGTGCAGGGCCGAGGGCACCTTCCACGCGACCGCCACGATCTGGACGTCGCCCTTCCTGCGGATGCGGAATTCGCGCTCGCCGTCCTGCACGGGCTCCACCGTCCAGAACTCCGGCAACGGGCGCGAGGGACGGGGAATGGCGCCGAAGGCGTCGGCCACGAGCTTCACCCGCCTTCGCCTCGTCGAACTTGCCGGCGATGAGCAGCACGGCGTTGTCCGGCTGGTAGTACGTGCGGTAGAAGGCGCGGAGGTTCTCCTCCTTCACGTTCTCGATGTCGCTGCGGTTGCCGATGGTGGAGCGCCCGTAGCTGTGCCAGTCGTAGGCGATGCTCTGCAGGCGCTTCAGCATGACGCCGAAGGGCGAATTCTCGCCGTTCTCGAACTCGTTCCTCACCACCGTCATCTCGGTCGCGAGGTCCGACTTGCGCACGAACGAATTCACCATGCGGTCGGCCTCCATCTCGACGGCCCACTTCAGGTTGTCGTCCGTCGCCTGGAACAGCTCGTAGTAGTTGGTGCGGTCTAGCCAGGTGGTGCCGTTCGAGCGGGCGCCGCGCTGGTTGAACTGCTTGTCGATGTCCGGATTCCTCGGCGTGCCCTTGAAGAGCAGGTGCTCGAGCAGGTGCGCCATGCCCGTCTCGCCGTAGTTCTCGTGCCGGGAGCCCACGAGGTAGGTGATGTTGACCGTGATGGTGGGCTTGGAGAGATCCGGGAAGAGGAGGAAGCGAAGCCCGTTCCCGAGCCGGTACTCGGTGATGCCCTCGACGGAGGTGACCCGCGTCACGCCGGCGGGCAGCGGCGCCTGGGCGAGCGCGGCGGCGGCGAAGAAGACGGACAGGCAAGCCGCGGCGAACAGTCGGGCGAGTCTCATGGAATCCTCGGGAAGGGGTACGGCGAAGGCCGCGATCGTCGAACTGCGGAAACTAGCGTTGCGTCCCGGCGCGCTTGCGGCGCGCCTCGTAGAGGCACACGCCGCTCGCCACCGAGACGTTGAGGCTCTCGACGGAACCGAGCATCGGGATCGACACCAGGTGGTCGCAGGTGTCGCGCGTGAGGCGCCGGAGCCCCTCGCCTTCCGCGCCCAGCACGAGGCCGATGGCCCCGTCGAGCTTCGCCTGCCACAGCGTCTGGGGCGCATCGTCGGCGGTGCCGATCATCCAGATGCCGCGTTCCTTCGGGTCGCGCATGGTGCGCGCGGTTCGTCACCGATGTACGGGACGGTTTCCGCCGCGCCGGAGGCCACCTTGATGGCCGCGGTGGTGAGCCCGCAGCTGCGGTCCTTGGGCGCGATGACGGCATGGGCGCCCGCGCCATCGGCCACGCGCAGGCACGCGCCCAGGTTGTGCGGGTCCTGAACGCCGTCGAGCAGCAGCAGGAGCGGCGGCTCTTCCAGCCCCTCGAGCACGTCCTCGATGAACTGCGGCATCTGCACCGGCGCCGCCACGGCGATGACGCCCTGGTGGCGCGAGCCGCCCGCGAGGCCGTCCAGGCGCTTCGCGTCCACGGGGATCACGCGCACGCCATAGCGCTCCGCGTCGTCCTTGAGCGCCTTCATGCGGCCGTCGAGGCGCGTCGCGTCGACGTAGATTTCCGAGACGGTGCCCGCGTCCTGCTTGAGCCGCCCGCGTACCGCGTGGAATCCGGCGAGTGTCTTCATCGCTTGCCCTTCTTGCCGCGCCCGCCATCCGTGTTCCGCGTGTCGATGCGGGTGTGCTTCTTGTCCTGGTCGCGCGGCTTCTGCACCGCCACCGGCACGGCGTGGGGCAGTTCGCCCTCGCGCGCCACGGCGACGGGGCCGCCGTCCACGAGCACGAAGTCGATCTTGGAGGCCTCGAGATCCACGCGAACCACCCGCACCTTCACGCGGGCGCCGAGCTGGTAGCGCACGCCCGTGCGTTCGCCGCGCAGCAAGTGGCGCTGCGCGTCGTACTGGAAGTAGTCGGTTCCCAGGTCCGAGATGTGCACCAGGCCGTCGATGTAGAGCTCGTCGAGCGTGACGAAGATGCCGAAGCCCGCGACGCCGCTCACGGTGCCCTCGAACTCGTCGCCCACGTGGTCCTGCATGAAGTAGCGCAGGCCAGGCGTCGACGTCGCGCGTGGCGTCGTCGGCGCGCCGCTCGGTCTCCGAGCAGTGCACGCCGAGCGAGGCCAGTCGCCCGCGTCGTACGTCGTGCCCGCGAGCACCGCCTTGATGGCGCGGTGGATCACGAGGTCCGGGTAGCGGCGGATCGGCGACGTGAAGTGCGCGTAGCCCTCGTAGGCGAGACCGAAGTGGCCCACGTTCTCGGGGCTGTAGACCGCCTGGCGCAGCGAGCGCAGCATCACCGTCTGCAGGAGCCCGGCAAAGGGCTTGTCCTTGATGCGGGTGAGAAGCGCGGCGTAATCCTTCGCATGGGGCTCGTCGCCTCCGCCGAGGGAAAGGCCGAAGTCCTTGAGCATCGAGCGCAGGGCCTCGAGCTTCTCCGGCGTGGGCCCCTCGTGGATGCGATAGAGGGCGGGGTGCCCGGCCGCGATCAGGAAATCCGAGGCGCACACGTTGGCCGCCAGCATGCATTCCTCGATGAGGCGGTGCGCGTCGTTGCGCTGCACGCGCACGATGCGCTCGATCTTGCCCTTCTCGTCGAAGATCATCTGCGTCTCGACGGAATCGAAATCGATCGCGCCGCGCTTGGCTCTCGCGCCCAGCAGCGCCTTGAACACGACGTACAGTTCCTCGAGCGAGGGACGAGCGCCGCCGGCACGGGCGGATCGGCCTCGCGGCCTTCGAGCACCGCCGCGACGCGCGTGTAGGTGAGGCGCGCGTGCGAGTGGATGACGGCGTTGTAGAACTGGTACTGGCGGACGGCGCCGCTCGGGCCGACCTCCATCTCGCACACCATCACGAGGCGGTCGACCTCCGGCTTGAGCGAGCACAGCTCGTTCGAGAGCCCCTCGGGGAGCATCGGGATGACGCGGCGCGGGAAGTAGACGGAATTGCCGCGCTCGCGCGATTCGCGGTCGAGCGCGTCGCCCGGGCGCACGTAGTGGCTCACGTCGGCGATGGCGACCCAGAGGCGGTGCCCCTTGCCCTTGGCCAAAGGCTCGCAACAGACGGCGTCGTCGAAAGTCCTTGGCGGTCTCGCCGTCGATGGTGACGAAGGGGAGCGAACGCAGGTCCTTGCGGCCCTTGATGTCCTTCGCCGTCACCTTGTCGCCGTGCTTCGAGGCGAGCTGCTCGGCTTCCTTCGAGAAGACGTGCGGGAGATCGTGCTTCCGGAGCGCGATCTCGATCTCCATGCCGGGGTCAGCGTAGTTGCCCAGGATCTCGACCACCCGCGCGATGGGCTCGGACTGCGGCGAAGGCTGCTGGAGGATCTCGGCCACGACCACCTGGCCGTGCTTCGCGCCGTTCGAGCCGTCCGGGGGCACGAGGAAGTCCTGCGCGATGCGCTTGTCCTCGGCCATGATGAACATGACGCCCTGTTCGACGAAGAGCCGGCCGACCACCTGCCGGTGGGCGCGCTCGAGCACACACTTCGACGATGGAGCCTTCGCTGCGGCCGCGGCGGTCCACGCCGTCACGCGGGCGAGCACGATGTCGCCGTGCAGGGCCTTGTGCATCTGCTTGGCGGCGAGGAAGAGGTCCGCGCCGCCGTCCTCGGGCTTCAGGAAGCCGTAGCCGTCCGGGTGGCCGATGACGCGGCCCTTCACGAGGCCGGCCTTGTCGGCCACGAGGATCGCGCCGCGGCAGTTCCCTCTGACCTGGCCTTCGCGCTCCATGGCCGCGAGGCGGCGGAGAAGCCTCCAACTCGTGGGAATCGATGCCGAGGTGGCCGCGAGGTGTCCTCGGCGAGCGGCACGCCCTCGCGGGCCATGACCTCGAGGAATCATCTCGCGGCTGGGCGGGGGGTGCTCGTACTTGGCGGCTTCACGCGCGTGATGCAGGTCGGCCTGCCTTAGGTTCTTGGTTTTGCTGGACAAAAAAGGGTGACCCTTCTAGAATGGCGGGCTCGGTTTGGAGATTTCAAGTCTCCTCGAAGTTCCGAGCCCGGATGGCGGAATTGGTAGACGCACCAGTTTCAGGTACTGGCGGGTAACACCGTGGAGGTTCGAGTCCTCTTCTGGGCACCATGATTATCGAACGAAGGCCGGCGAAGCCGGCTTTTTCGTTTCGCGGCGCCCGCCCCGGGCCTCAGGCGAACGGGTGCGCGAGGACGATGGTCTCGTCGCGGTCCGGCCCGGTGGAAATCAGGACGACCGGGGCGCCCACCAGGGCCTCCAGCCGCTTGAGGTAGGCCCGCGCGGTGGCCGGCAGCCCGTCGAGCGTCTTCACGCCGACGGTGCTTTCCTTCCAGCCCGGGAATTCCTCGTAGACCGGTTCGCAGATCGCGAGGGCCTCGGCGCCCACGGGCAGGATGTCGCGCATCTCGCCGCGGACCTTGTAGCCCGTCGCGAGCCGCACGGTGTCGAGGCCGTCCAGCACGTCGAGCTTGGTGATGCAAAGTCCCGAGACGCCGTTCAGCTGCACGGCGCGCTTGAGCGCCGCCGCGTCGAACCAGCCGCAGCGCCGAGGGCGGCCCGTCACGGAACCGAACTCGTTGCCTTTCACGCGCAGGTGCTCGCCGACCTCGTCGTCGAGTTCCGTCGGGAAAGGCCGCCGCCCACGCAGGTGGCATACGCCTTCGCGACGCCCAGCACGTAGTGCAGCTGCTGCGGTCCCACGCCGGCGCCGGCCGAGGCCTGCCCGGCCAGGCAGTTGGACGACGTGACGAACGGATAGGTGCCGTGGTCCACGTCCAGGAGCGCGGCCTGCGCGCCCTCGAAGAGGATGCTCTTGCCGTCCTTGATGAGCGCGTTGATCTCGCCCGAGACGTCGGCGACCATCGGCTGGAGGATCTCGCCCAGGGCGAGCGTGTCCTCGAGCGTCTTCTGGAAGTCGACGGTCGCGGCCTTGAAGTAGTTCTTGAGGACGAAGTTGTGATAGTCCAGCACCTCGCCCAGCTTGGCGGCGAAGCGCTCGCGGGCGTAGAGGTCCTGCACGCGGATGGCGCGGCGCGCCACCTTGTCCTCGTAGGCGGGCCCGATGCCGCGTCCCGTGGTGCCGATCTTCGCCTCGCCCTTGGCGCGCTCGCGGGCCGCATCGAGCGCCACGTGGTGCGGCAGGATGAGCGGGCAGGCCTCCGAAAGGCGAAGCCTCGCGCGCACGTCGACGCCGGCCGCCTCCAGCTCGCCGATCTCCTTCAGGATCGCCTCGGGCGAGACCACCACGCCGTTGCCGATGAAGCACTTCACGCCGGGATGCATGATGCCCGAGGGGATGAGCCGCACGATCGTCTTCTTGCCGCCGATCACGAGCGTGTGGCCCGCGTTGTGGCCGCCCTGGAAGCGCACGACGGCGGCCACGTGGTCCGTGAGCCAGTCGACGATCTTGCCCTTGCCCTCGTCGCCCCACTGCGTGCCGATCACCACCACGTTCTTCGCCATCGCTCTACTCGCCTTTCAGGGGAACGACCTGCCAGCGGCCGTCCTTCGATTCGAGGGTGCGGTCGCACCCCAGTTCCGCGCGCGCCGCCCGGTGCCCGGGCAGCTCCGCGATCACGATCTCGCCCGCCTCGCGCAACTTCGTCACTGCCGACTCGAGCGAGGCGTCCGCGACGCAGGGCGCGAGGATCGCCGCGCGCCGCGGCGTGGGCGGCGCCAGCGCGGCCAGGCGCCGCAGGTCGATGGTGAACCCCGTGGCCGGGCGCGCGCGCCCGAAGGACCGGCCCACCTCGTCGTAGCGGCCGCCGCGCGCGAGCGCGTCCGGCGAGCCCGCCGCGAACGCCGCGAAGACGACGCCGCTTTCGTAATTGAATCCGCCGAGCTCCGCGAGATCGAACGAGATCTCGAGCCCGGGCGCCGCCAGTTCCTTCGCGAGCAGCTCGAGCGCCGCGAGGGCCTCGGCGATGGCCGCGTCCTTCGGGAGGATCTCCCGCGCCCGGGCGAGAACCTCCGGGCCGCCGTTGAGCCGCGTGAGCTGCTCGAGCAGGCGCGAGCGGGGCTCGCCCAGCTGGGCCGCCATCGCGCGCACCGCCGGGCCGTCCTTCTGCTGCACCGCGTGGAAGAGCGCCTCGGCATCCTCGCGATCCAGCTTCGCGCCCTCGGCGAGCGCGCGGTGGATGGCGGGGTGGCCGATGTCGATGTTCACCCGGGCGAAGCCCGCCTCGCCCAGCACGCGTCCCATGAGGCGAAGCACTTCGAGGTCCGCCTCGAGGCCGGCGTGGCCGTAGAGCTCGGCGCCGAGCTGCAGCGGCTCGCGGGTACCGGTGATGCGTGGCCGGCAGCGTGTGCAGCACGCTGCCGCAGTACGCGAGGCGCGTCACGCCCTCGCGATTGAGCAGGTGCGCGTCGATGCGCGCGACCTGCGGCGTGTGGTCCGCCCGCACCCCGAGCTGGCGGCCCGAGAGGCGGTCGGCCAGCCGGAAGGTGGCGAGATCCAGGTCGCGTCCCGTGCCCGACAGCAGCGATTCGGTGTATTCGAGGAGCGGGGGCTGCACCAGCTCGTAGCCGTGGGTCTCCAGCAGGTCGAGCAGGCGGCGGCGCAACCGCTCGAGCGTGCGCGCCTCGGCCGGGAGGATGTCCTCGACGTGCTCGGGCAGGAGCCAGCGGCGTTGGGCCATGGGCTTCAGCTCGCGAGGACCAGGAGCGCGAGGCCCACGCCCATCGAGGCGAGCCCGGCGAAGCGCAGCTGCCCGTCGCGCAGCTCGGTCAGGCTGCGGAAGGTGTCGCGCCAGAGCTTCGGCGCGAGAAAAGGCAGGATTCCTTCGATCACGAGCATCAGCGCGAACGCCGTGAGCAGCACGTCCTGGAGCACGAAAGCCGCGTCCTACTTGCCGCGGCCCGGGCTCTTCAGGTACTTGAAGAAGTCCGAGGAAGGCTCGAGCACCATCACGTCGCTCTTGTTGCGAAGCGACGCGCGGTAGGCCTCGAGGCTGCGGTAGAAGCTGTAGAACTCGGGGTTCTTCCCGAAGGCCTCGGCGTAGATGCGCGAGGCCTGCGCGTCGCCCTCGCCCTTCATGCGCTGCGCGTCGCGGTAGGCCTCGGCCACGATGACCTGCTTGGCGCGGTCGGCCTCGGCCTTGATCTTCTCGCCCTCGGCCGTGCCGGTGGAGCGCAGCTCGTTCGCGACGCGCTTTGCGCTCCGATTCCATGCGGCGGAAGACGTCGCTCGAGATCTCCGGGCACGAGGTCCACGCGCTTCAGGCGGACGTCCACGACCTCGACGCCGATGCCCTTCACGTCCTTGTCGACCTTGTCCGCGACGGTCTCCATGATCTTGTCGCGCTCGCCCGAGACCACGTCGTGCACGGTCCGCTTGGCGAACTCGGCGCGCAGCGCGTCGTTCACCGTCTGCGCGATGCGCGCCTCGGCGGCCACGGAGTCGCCGCGCACCGACACGTAGTACTGGCGCACGTCGATCACGCGCCATTTCACGAAGGAATCGACCAGCACGTTCTTGTTTTCGCTGGTGAGGAAGCGCTCGGCGTCCTTCGAGTCGTAGGTCTGGATGCGCGTGTCGTACAGGCGCACGTTCTGCAGGAGCGGGACCATGAAGTACAGGCCCGGGTCCGTGTGCATGGAGACGACCTCGCCCAGCTGGAACTTGATGGCGGCCTTGCGCTGGTCGACGGTGTAGACGCTCATCGACAGGACGAGGAGCGCGATGACGGCGGTGACGAGGACGGCGGCGGCGGAACGGTTCATGGTCGGCCCCTATCGGTCGCGGGAGCGCAGCGCGTCGCGCGAGCGCGTGTCGGACGCGGCCGGCGCGGGCGATGGCGCCGTTTCGGCGGGCGAGACCATGCGCGGCAGCGGGACGTCGGAGCCCTGGGCGGATACCGTGCCCGTGCCCTGCCCGGCCATCTGGATGATCTTGTCGAGCGGCAGGTAGAGCAGGTTCTGCCCGCCCTTCTGGTCGACGACGATCTTGGTGGTGTTCGAGAGGATCTGCTGGACGGTCTCGAGGTAGAGGCGCTCGCGGGTCACGGCCGGGGCTTTCTCGTACTCGGTGAGGATCTGGCGGAAACGGGAGGCATCGCCCTGCGCCGTCGCGATGGCCGTCTGCTTGTAGCCGTTCGCTTCCTCGAGCAGGCGGGCCGCCACGCCTCGGGCGTTCGGCACCACGTTGTTGGCGTAGGCCTGGCCCTCGTTCTTGAAGCGCTCGCGGTCCTGGCCGGCGCGCACCACGTCCTCGAAGGCGGAGAGCACCTGCTCGGGCGCCTGCACGTTCTGCAGGTTCACGGTGGTGATGTTGATGCCGGTCTTGTAGCGGTCGAGGATCTGCTGCATCAGGACTTTCACGCGCGAGGCGACCTCGCTGCGGCCCTGGCTCAGGACGAAGTCCATCTTGCTCTTGCCGACGATCTCGCGGATGGCGGTCTCGGCGGCCTGCAGGACGTTGTCGTCCGGGTTGCGGTTGTTGAAGAGGTAGTCCTCGGGGCCCTTGAGGGTGTACTGGATGGCGAACTGCACGTCGAGGATGTTCTCGTCGTCCGTGAGCATGAGCGCTTCGGCCGGCTGCTTGTTCTTGGGGTTGCCGCGGTAGCCGACCTCGACCGTGCGCACGCCCGAGACGTTCACGACCTCGGCCGACTCGATCGGGAACGGCACGTGCCAGCGCGGGCCGGGCATCGTGGTCTCGATGTACTTGCCCAGGCGCAGGACCACGCCGCGGCGGCCTTCCTCGACGATGTAGAAGCCGCTCGCGAGCCAGACGCCCACGATGAGGATCAGGATGAACGCGACCGAGCCCCCGAAGAACGCGTTGGAGGGGCCGGAGGAGCCGCCCGTCGGGCCCGTGGGGCCGATCGGCGCGGGGCCGCGCTTGCCGAAGAGGCCGGCGAGCTTCTGGTTGAGCTTCCTCAGGATCTCGTCGAGATCCGGCGGGCCGTCGTTGGGCTTCTTCCCCCACTGGGGATCGTTCGGAGGCATGCGCTTTTGGGGCCGGGAGGTGGGATCGGGACGAAAGAGATGCGGGCCGCGGGGGCGACTTTCAATGCCGGGGTGCCGATTCCCTAGGCGGCGGGAGCGAGCACCCGCGCGGCATGTTCGCGCGCGATTTCCGCGAGCGCGTCGCGCAGGCCATCCAGACCGGCCCCCGAAACCGCACTCGCCTTGATATTCAATATCTTACCACAAGGATCGCGCACCACTTCGGGCACCGCGCCCTCGACGCGATCGATCTTGTTCCAGACGATGAGCTGGGGCAGGTCCGCGGCCCCGATCTCGCCCAGTACGGCATTCACGGCGTCGATCTGTTCGTCATGCTGCGGGTTCGAGCTGTCGACCACGTGCAGCAGGACGTCGGCCTGGACCGTTTCCTCGAGCGTCGAGCGGAAGGCGGCCACGAGCGAATGGGGAAGGTCCCGGACGAACCCCACGGTGTCGGAAATCGTCGCCTGCGCCCCTTCGCCCAGGTGGAGCTTGCGCGTGGTGGGGTCGAGGGTCGCGAAAAGCTTGTCGGCGACGTACGCATCGGCGCGGGTGAGCCGGTTGAAGAGCGTGGACTTGCCGGCGTTGGTGTAGCCGACGATGGAGACGCGCAGCATCCCGGCACGGGAACGGGCGGCCCGCTGGGTGTCGCGCACGCGGGCCACTTTCTTCAGGCGCTCCTTGAGCTTCTTCACGCGCTCGCCGATGAGGCGGCGGTCCAGCTCGATCTGCTTCTCGCCCGGGCCGCCGGTCTTGGACAGGCCGCCGCGCTGGCGCTCGAGGTGGGTCCAGCCGCGCACGAGGCGCGTGGACAGGTGCTCGAGCCGGGCGAGCTCGACCTGGAGCTTGCCCTCGTGGCTGCGCGCGCGCTGGGCGAAGATCTCGAGGATGAGGTCGGTGCGGTCGTAGACCTTGATGGCCCGGCCGCCCTCGGAGAGCGATTTCTCGAGGTTGCGGATCTGCGCCGCGGTGAGCTCGTTGTCGAACACGACCGTCGAGGCATCGTGCAGGCGGGCGATCGTGCGGATCTCCTCGACCTTGCCCGAACCGGCGAAGGTGGCGGCATCGGGCCGGTCGCGGCGCCCGGTGACGACCTGCGAGACGTCCGCGCCCGCCGTCTCCACGAGGCTCGAGGCCTCCTCGGGACGGTCGCGGGCGCCGGAGCGGCCGATGTCGAGACAGACGACGACGGCCCGCTCGCGATTCGATGCGGGTCGGGTTTCAGCCATGTCGGGTTGTGCGCGGACACCGCGCACCCGGAAAGGATGCGCGGAATCCAGCGGGAAGGCGATCTCCCCGGGCGGGCGACTCAGGATTCCGGCGAATGTTCGGAAGGCACCGAGACCGGACGCGCCGGGACCACCGTCGAGATGGCGTGCTTGTAGACCATCTGGGTGACGGTGTTCTTGAGGAGGACCACGTACTGGTCGAACGATTCGATCTGCCCCTGCAGCTTGATCCCGTTCACCAGGTAGATGGAAACGGGAACGTGCTCCTTGCGGAGGACGTTGAGGAACGGATCCTGCAGCAATTGCCCCTTGTTGCTCATTGTTATGCCCCTTCGAGTTACGGGTTTCTTCGCGGGTCGGCTTGTCACTCCGGACTGCAGCTGCCGATCCCGGGCTTGGACCACCGGCCGACTCTACTTCAAAGGCGCGATTTTGGCCACCGCGCCACACCCTAGACACCCTCGAATCCCGGCAAGTTCCGCCGCGCCGCCAAACGCTTCCGGAACCGGTCAGGTACCGTAGGTTTTCTTGTTGTGGCGCCGTTCCCGGCGCTTCTTGGCCTCCTGGCGCGGCGTGAGGATCGAGCGCTTGCGGTTCTCGAAGGGGTTCGACCCCTGGCGCAGTTCCACCCGCAGGGGCGTGCCCTTGAGCTTGAACACCTTGATGAAGGTGTTCTCGAGGTAGCGCCGGTAGGTGTCCTTGATCGCGGCGACGCTGGTGCCGTGGATCACGACCACCGGGGGGTTGTGCCCGCCCTGGTGCGCGTAGCGCAGCTTGGGCCGGATCTTGCCGGCGAGAGGCGGCTGCTGCTTCTCGATGGCGGCCTGCAGGGCGCGCGTGAGCTTCGGCGTGGGCAGCTTCGCCATCGCCGCGGCGAAGGCCCGGTCGACGGATTCGAAAAGCGCCTTGAGGCCCGTGCCCTTCAGGGCCGAGATCGTGTGGAACTCGGCGAAGTCGAGGAAGGCGAGCTTCCTTTCGAGATCGCGCTTGGCATCCTCGCGCTTGATGGTGTCCACCGCGTCCCACTTGTTCACCGCCACCGCGAGCGCGCGCCCGGCCTCGACGATGTAGCCGGCGATGTGCGCGTCCTGCTCGGAAATGTCGGTCGCGGCGTCCACCACGAGGATCACCACGTGGGCGCGCTCGATGGCCTGCAGCGTCTTCACCACCGAGAACTTCTCGACGGACTCGAACACCTTGCCCTTCTTGCGGATGCCGGCGGTGTCGACGATCGTGTACGGGCGGCCGTGCCAGCTCACCTCCACCTCGATCGCGTCGCGCGTGGTGCCGGGCTGGTCGAAGGCGATGACGCGCTCCTCGCCCAGCACGCGGTTCACGAGCGTGGACTTGCCCACGTTCGGGCGGCCGACGATGGCGACGCGCGGGTGGTCCGGCTCCTCGGCCGCGTCGTCCGGCGAAGGGGCGGGGTACGGCTCGAGCGCGTCCTCGACGAGCTGGCGCACGCCCTCGCCGTGCGCCGCCGAGATGGCGTGCGGCTGGCCCAGGGCGAGCTCGTGGAATTCCGCGGTGACGACCGATTCGTTCATCCCCTCGGTCTTGTTGACCACGAGCCACACCGGGACGCCGCGCTCGCGAAGGAGCGTGGCGATGCGCTTGTCCTGCGGGGCGAGGCCGGCGCGCCCGTCCACGACGAAGAAGACGACGTCGGCCTCGGCGATGGCCTCGCGCGCCTGGCGCGCCATCTCGGAGAGGATGCCCTCCTTCGCGACCGGCTCGAAGCCGCCGGTGTCCACGACGATGTAGGGCTTCTCGCCCATCCGGCCCCGGCCGTAGTGGCGGTCGCGCGTGAGGCCGGGCATGTCCGCGACGATGGCGTCGCGGGTGCGCGTGAGCCGGTTGAAGAGCGTGGACTTGCCGACGTTGGGGCGGCCGACGAGGACGATGGTGGGGATCATGGCGCGCGCCTCGCGGGCACCGCTCGGGGCTCGCGCGCTAGAAGCGCACGAGCGAGAGGGTGCCGCCGGCCGTCTGGACGTACAGTCCGTTGCGGGTGGGAACGAGCGCGTTCACGGCCGTCCCGTCGAGCGCGAGGCGCCCCACGATGGAACCGTCGTCGGCGGAGAGCACGTGCAGGTAGCCGAGCGAATCGCCGACCACGACCCGGTCCTCGAAGGCCACGGGCAGCGTGAGCTTCCTGCGCAGGAGCTTGTCCTGCTTCCAGCGCGAGGCGCCGGTCGCCTTGTCCAGGGCGTGCACGTTGTCCTTGTCGTCCGTGAGGAAGACGTTCGCGCCGGCGAACGCGAGGCCCGTGGCGCTCGAGATGTCGCGCGACCAGGCCGTGGTGGCGCCCTGGATGTCGAAGCAGGCGACCTTGCCCTGGAAGGCCGCCGCGCAGATCCGGCCGCCGTCGATGACCGGAAGGCCGGCCACGTCCGCGACGCGCTCGAGTTCGGTCGCGCCGCGCGGCAGCGCCACGGTGACTTCCCAGGTGAGCTTGCCGTCCTCGATGTCGAGCGCGACGAGCTTGCCGCCCGGGTAGCCCGCGACCACGTTGGTGGCGGTGGCGACGACGCCCGCCTCGCCGCGCAGCAGCAGCGCGGGCGTGGCGCGCTGGTAGACCCAGCGGCGCTTCCCGTCGGCGAGCCCGAAGGCGAAGATGCGGCCATCCGAGGTGCGCACCAGCGCCGAGGACGTCGTGACGGTCGCCGGCGCGAGCACCTCGCCCGCGACCTGCGCCGTCCAGAGGACCTTGCCCGACGGATCGAGGGCGATCACGTCGCCCTTGATCGTGCCCACGATGATCGTCGCGGCCTCGACGCCGACGCCGGAGGAAAGCTTCTTCTTCGCGTCGAGGCGCGCCACGAGCTTGCCCGTGTCCTCCTCGAGGATCGTCACCGTCCCGTCCTCCGCGGCCGCGTACACGCGCCCGCCGGAGGAAGCCGGGTGGAAATGCTGGTCCCGCGCCTTGCCCACCGACGCCGTCCACACCGTTTTCGGGGTCACCGTCGGCGTGATCTCGCCCAGGGGCATCGGCTTCTTGGCGGCGTCGCCGCCGATGCCGAACAGGCCGCAGCCGCCCAGCGCCAGCCCAGCCAGCAGGACGGCGACCCGGGCGATCACGGCGTGCCCCCGAGGGCGCCGAGCTTGAGCTCGGTGATGTTCCGCGTGGGGCTCCTCGCGTCGCTCTTCTCGATGGCGAGCTTGTAGGCGGCCCGCGCTTCGTCCAGGCGGCCTTGCGAGAAGTGGATGTCGCCGCGCAGGTCCGCCGTCAGCGCGGCGAAGGCCGGATCCGCGCCCTGGTCGAGAACCTCGAGCGCCTCCTTCGGCTTCTTCAGGTCGAGCAGCACCGCGGCGAGGCGCAGGCGCGCGACCCCCTTGTGTTCCGCGCGACCGTTCTTCACCACCCAGTCGAGCCGGGCGCGCGCGCCTTCGAGATCGCCGGCATCGAAGGCGGTTCGGGCCGCGACGAGGCCGGCCTCGGACGCGTAGAAGGTCCGCGGATACTTTTCCGCGAGGACCTGCGCGAGGTCGGAGGCCTTCTTCGCATCCCCGCGGGAACGGGCGAGTTCCTGCGAGAGGGCCGAGGCCTCCTCGTTCTGCACGCGGTTCCAGTATTCCCAGCCGCGCCAGCCCGCCACCGCGACGACGGCCACGGCGATGAGGGCATAGACCCAGCGGGCGTTGTCTTCCCACCAGGCCTTCATGGCCTCGATGCGTTCCTGTTCCTCGAGATCGTACGGTCCTGCCATGGCTTTTGCGCTTTTCGGTCTGAGAGTGGGTGACGGGGGTCTAGGCGTCCCGGGCCGCCTGGCCCAGGCGCCGCAGGGCTTCCTCGGGGGTGACGAGCTGCTGCTCGCCGCCGCCGCGCAGGGGCTTCAGGGTGAGCTTCCCGGCGGCGATCTCGTCGTCGCCGAGGATGATAGCAAAGCGGGCTCCGCTCGCGTCGGCCTTCTTCATCTGCGACTTGAAGCTGCCGCCGCCGCCCAGGACGCAGGCGTGGCCCGCGTCGCGCACGCGCTCGCCCAGGCGCCAGGCCTCGAGGGAGGCCGCCTCGCCCGCGTGGACGACGAAGGCGTCGGGTTCCTGCACCGCGGAAAGGCCATGGGCCTGCATCGCGAGGATGACGCGCTCCATGCCCATGCCGAACCCGCAGGCGGGCGTGGGCTTGCCGCCCAGCATCCCGAACAGGCCGTCGTAGCGGCCGCCGCCCGCGATGGTGGACTGGGCGCCGATGCGGTCGGTCACCCACTCGAACACGGTGCGGTTGTAGTAGTCCATGCCGCGCACGAGGCGCGGGTTCACGGTGAAGGCGACGCCGGCCTCGCCGAGCAGGCGCTTCACGCCCTCGAAGTGGCGCAGCGCGCCTTCCCCCAGGTGGTCGAGGAGCCGGGGAGCGTCCTCGATCATCGCCTGCATGGCGGGGTTCTTCGAGTCGAGGATGCGCAGCGGGTTCGTGTGCAGGCGCCGCTTCGCGTCCTCGTCGAGGAGCCCGGCGTGGCTCTCGAACCAGGCGATGAGCTTCGCGCGGTGGGCCAGCCGGTCGGCCGCGTCGCCGATCGAGTTGACCTGCAGGTCGACCGGCCCGATGCCGAGCGTCTTCCACAGGCGCGCGAGAAGCACGATCTGCTCGGCGTCCACGTCCGGACCCTCGAAGCCCAGGGCCTCGACGTCGTACTGGTGGAACTGCCGCTGCCGCCCCTTCTGGGGCCGTTCGTAGCGGAACATCGGGCCCGCGGTCCACACGCGCATCGGTCCGTTGTAGAGGAAGTTGTGCTCGACGGCCGCCCGGACGATGCCGGCCGTGGCCTCGGGACGCAGGCTGAGGCTCACGCCCTCGTCGCCGCGGTCGGCCGCCCCCGGCGAACGGCCCGCCATCGAGAACGTGTACATCTCCTTCTCGACGATGTCCGTCACCTCGCCCAGGCCGCGCACGAAGAGCGCCGTGGGCTCCACGATCGGCGTGCGGATGTTGCGGTAGCCGTACTGGCGGAAGACGTCGCGGCACGCGTCCTCGAGCTTCTCCCACAGGGGCGAGACGTCCGGGAGGATATCCTCCATGCCGCGAATGGCTTGCAGTTTTCGCCGCCGGGGGGGGGGGGGGGCCCTTCGGGGGGGGGGGGGGGGGGCCGGAGTCGCTTGATCGCCTGCAGCTTCTGGCTCATGACTCGACCGGCTGGATGGGGATGGATTTCTTGTTGCGCGAGGTGCCGCGCGCGGCGGCGCCCGGCGCGTAGCGCGAGCGCACGTACTCGTCGACGATGGCCTGGAATTCCTCGGCGATCCGCTCGCCCTTGAGCGTGACGGTCTTCTCGCCGTCCACGAACACCGGCGCCACGGGCTTCTCGCCCGAGCCCGGCAGCGAGATGCCGATGTCCGCCAGCTTCGATTCCCCCGGGCCGTTCACCACGCAGCCCATGACGGCGACGTGCATGTCCTCGACGCCGGGATACTGTGCCTTCCACACGGGCATCTGCTCGCGCAGGTAGGACTGGATCTTGTCCGCGAGCTCCTGGAAGAACGTGCTCGTGGTGCGCCCGCAGCCCGGGCACGCCGTCACCTGCGGCGTGAACGAGCGCAGGCCCATCGTCTGCAGGATCTCCTGCGCCACGATCACCTCGCGCGTGCGCTCGCCGCCGGGCTCGGGCGTGAGCGAGACGCGGATCGTGTCGCCGATGCCCTCCTGCAGCAGCACGCCCATGGCGGCGGTCGAGGCGACGATGCCCTTGGAGCCCATGCCGGCCTCGGTGAGGCCCAGGTGCAGCGGGTAGTCGCAGCGCGCGGCGAGCGCGCGGTAGACCCGGATCAGGTCCTGCACGGCCGAGACCTTGCAGGAAAGGATGATGCGATCGCCCGCGAGGCCGATGTCCTGCGCCTTGGCGGCGCTCTCGAGCGCGGAGACGATGAGCGCCTCGCGCATCACCTCGTCGGCCGGCTTCGGCCGCGCGAGCGCCGCGTTGCCGTCCATCAGCCGGGCGAGCAGCTCCGGGTCGAGCGATCCCCAGTTCACGCCGATGCGCACGGGCTTGCCGTAGCGGATCGCCGTCTCGATCATCGTGCCGAACTGGTCGTCGCGCTTCGAGCCGTGACCCACGTTGCCCGGGTTGATGCGGTACTTGTCGAGGGCCTGGGCGCACTCGGGCACCTGCGCGAGCAGCTTGTGGCCGTTGAAGTGGAAGTCGCCGATGAGGGGAACGTCCACGCCCGCCGCCACGAGGCGCGAGCGGATGGCCGGCACCTGGCGCGCGGCTTCCAGCGTGTTCACGGTGATGCGGACGGCTTCGCTCCCGGCGCGCGCGAGGGCGGCCACCTGGCGCGCGGTGGACTCGGCGTCCTCGGTGTCCGTGTTGGTCATGGACTGCACGAGGATCGGCGCGGCGCCGCCGACGCGCAGGCCGGCGATGCGCACCTGGCGGGAGGCGCGGCGGGTCGTGGGAGACATGCGTTCGTCGCTCAAGGCAGGGTGAGGCGCGCCACCGAGACCCGCGTGTGCGGCTCGAGGTCGACGTCCCGGTCGTTGTAGGTGAGGCGCACGTCGGTCGCGTTGCCGATCACCAGCGAAAGCGGGGGCTTGCCCACGACCTCGGCGTCCGAGCCGCCGGGCTGGTTCCGCGACAGGAGCGTGCGGCCCCGGGCGTCCTTCACCTCGACCCAGGCGGCACCGCGGAACTTCATGCGGACGACACCGCCGCCCTCGGCATCGGCGGCCGGCCCGGCCGGGCGCGAAAGGGCCGGCGCCGACATCGGCTGCGCCAGGGCGGGAGGGGATGCCACCGGCCGGGCAGGCGGCGGGGCCGGAGCGGTCGACAGCGGCGATGCGGACGCGCCCTTCGCCGCCTCGCGAATGGGCGCGGGTTCGGGATTCGGCACCATGGGAATGCTCGTCGTGGCCGGCGCGGCCGATAGCGGCGCGGAGGGGCGAGCGGCCCCGGCGGCGCGTCGGGGGCGGCCCCGGCGGCCGGCGCCTCCGGAGCCGGCGCCGTCGGCGCGGGCGTGGCGGCCACGGGCTTGCGGGCCGGCGCCGCGACGGGGCCCAGCGGGCGCACGAAAAGCCACCAGTACATGGCCGCGAACCCGAGCACGATCGCGACCGCGGCGTAGCCGGCGGCCTTCACGTAGGGGCTCGCGAGGCGCGCACCGAGCGGATCGAAGCGGATGTTCTGGGTCGGCACGACGATGCGCGGCGCGCTCTCCCGAGGGGCCGTCGCCGTGAGCATCCCCACGATCGCCTCGGCGTCGATGCCGAGCACCCGGGCGTAGTTGCGCGCGAAACCGCGCAGGAAGGGGCCCCGGGGCAGGCGTTCGTAGTCGCCGAGCTCCAGCGCCTCGATCTGCATGACGCTCATGTGAAGGCGCTGGGCGATGTCGGCGCGGGACAGCCCCTGGCGTTCGCGCTCGGCGGCGAGGATCGCGCCCGGCGAGGGAGCGCCTCCCTGCGGCACGGCGGTTTCGGCCCCGTTGTCCATGCTTGCCCGGTCTCCCTAGCGCTTGGCTTCCAGCAGGTCGCGCGTCTGCGGCGCGTCGGGGAAGCGGCGGCGCAGCTGCTGGAGCATGCTGTCCTCGGCCGCCTTGTCGCCCATCCCGCGGGCGAGCTTCACGCCGAGCACCAGGGCGTTCAGGTTCGGCTCGCGCACCAGGCGCGTGTAGCGGGAGAAGTAGGCTTCCGATTCCTTCAGGCTGCCATTCTCGTACGTGAGCTCGGCGAGCGTGATGAGCGCGGCCCCGAGGTCGGGCCGGATGAGCACGGCCCGGCGAAGGTAGTCCTCGGCCTCGCGGTTCCTGCCGGCGATGCGCGAGCACAGGCCCGCGTTGAGCAGCGGCTTCTCGGGCGTGGCGTAGAGCGGGTTCTTCTCCACCCGGGCGAAGTACGCCATCGCCCGCGTGTGCTCGTTGCGCAGGCAGAGGAACCACCCGTAGTTGTTCATGATCTCCGCGTCGTCGGGCGAGTGGCGAAGGCCGGTCTCGAAGGCGATTCGCGCCTGCGCGTCCTCGCGCAGCTCCATGAACACCAGGCCCTGGACGTTGTAGGCCGGCGTGTAGGTGGAATCGGCCTTGATCGCGTTTCTCGTCTCCTCGAGGGCGACCACCATGTTCCCGCGCTGGTAGTACTCGACCGCGAGGTTGGTCTTGATCTCGGCGCGGCGGCGCGCGTCGATCGACTGCGCGTCCTGCACCGAGCGCGTCTCGACGGTCGTCTGGGCGACGCAGCCCGCGAGCGCGAGCCCCGCGGCGAGGGCGGCGGCGAATCTCATGCGACCTCCCGGAACGAGATGACCTTCGGCTTCATGCGGTTCACCACCTGCCCGGCCAGCTGGCCGCAGGCGGCGTCGATGTCGTCGCCGCGGATCTTGCGGATCGTCGCGACGAAACCCGCCTCGACCAGCACGTCGCGGAAGCGAAGCACCCTCTCCTGCTCCGGGCGGTCGAAGCCCGAGTCGGGGAACGGGTTGAACGCGATGAGGTTCACCTTGCTCGGGATCGTGGAGAGGAGCTTCGCGAGCGCCCGGGCCTGGTTCACGGAATCGTTCACGCCCGCGAGCAGGATGTATTCGAAGGTGATGAAGTCGCGCGGCGCCACGGCGAGGTACGCGCGGCAGGCGTCGAGCAACGCCTCGATCGGGTAGGCGCGGTTCACCGGCATCAGCTTCGAGCGCAGCTCGTCGTCGGGCGCGTGCAGGCTCACCGCGAGCGCGACGGGCAGGCGCTCGGCGAGCTTCGGGATCATCGGCACCACGCCCGAGGTGGAGAGCGTCACGCGCCGGCGCGACAGGCCGTAGCCGTGGTCGTCGAGCATCACGGACATGGCCGCGACGACGTTCTCGAAATTGTTGAGCGGCTCGCCCATGCCCATCATCACGACGTTGGTGACGGGCTTGGGCGTGAGGCCCTCGGAGGCGGCCTCCAGGCGGTACGGCAGCCCCTCCTTCGCCATCTCCACCAGGCGTCGGTTGGCCACCCACAGCTGCGCGAGGATCTCGGCGACCGTGAGGTCGCGGTTGAAGCCCTGGCGCCCCGTGGAGCAGAACCCGCAGTCGAGCGCGCAGCCCACCTGCGAGGAGACGCACAGCGTGCCGCGGTCGTCCTCGGGGATGAACACCGTCTCGACGCCGTTGCCCACGCCCACGTCGAAGAGCCACTTCACGGTGCCGTCGGCGGAGCGGTGCTCGTTCAGGATGGCGGGCGCGCGGACTTCGGCGACTTCCCGGAGCTTCTCGCGAAGCCCCTTGGCGAGATCCGTCATCGCGTCGAAATCGCTTTCCCCGCGCTGGTGCACCCAGCGGAAGACCTGCTTCGCGCGAAACGGCTTCTCGCCCATGCCCGAGAACCACTCGGTGAGGGCGGGCAGCGTGAAGTCGAGGAGGTTCGTCCGCATGGGCGCGGGAAGCGGGCTTCGCCTAGCGGGCGAAGACCTGGCTCGCCGGGAAGAAGTACGCGATCTCGTTCGCGGCGGTCTCCGGCGCGTCCGAGCCGTGCACCGCGTTCGCGTCGATCGATTCGGCGAAGTCGGCGCGGATCGTGCCCTTCTCGGCCTTCTTCGGGTCGGTGGCGCCCATGAGTTCGCGGTTCTTCGCGATGGCGCTCTCGCCCTCGAGCACCTGGATCATCACCGGGCCGGAGATCATGAAGTCGACGAGGTCCTTGAAGAACGGGCGGGCCTTGTGGACGGCGTAGAAGCCTTCGGCCTCCTGGCGGGACAGGTGCGCCATGCGCGAGGCGACGATCTTGAGGCCGTTCGTCTCGAATCGGGAGTAGATCTTGCCGATCACGTTCTTGGCGACGGCATCGGGCTTGATGATGGAAAGGGTGCGCTCTACAGCCATGGAAATCTCCGCTAACTGAATGAAAAATTTAGCTTTTCATTCTAGCACAGCCCATGCCGCGGTTTCTAGGGGCGAGGGGGGATTCCGGTCGGGAATCGGGGGTCCAGCAGGGGGCGAGGCCCGGCTCGCCGGGGCGGGCGAGGAATTCGGCCCCGACGCCCACGCCTGGCACCCAGGCGAGGCGCTCGCCCTCGAAAAGCAGGGGCAGGCGTTCCCGGGCCCAGGCGGGAACGCGCCCTTCCTGGAACAGGTTTCGCAGGGTGCGGGTGGGGCGGCCCGGCGCAATCCGGATTCTTTCGCCGCCCCGGCGGGGACCGAATCGCCACTGGCCCGTCGCGACCCGATCGGCCGACAGGCCCTCGCCTTCCCGGGGCTCGAATCGCACCTCGCCTCGCGCCCCCCCGAGCGCCACCACCGCCTCGCCCCGCCAGGCGACTTCCCATCCGCCCGGCCATTCGCCGGCCGGCTCGATGGCGAGCGCCGTGCCGTCGCGCGCGAGCAGCAGGCCTTCGTGCAGCAGCCGGACGTCGGCATCGATCCTCGCGAACAGCAACTGCCGCCGCATGTCCGCGAGGCGAGCCGTGCCCGGCATCGCTCCGCCGTGCGCCGCGATCCACTGGCGCAGGACATTGGCCGCGCGTTCTTCCGGCAGCGCGCGTAGCGGCGCGGCGGGCAGCCTGGGCGATTCGAGGGGAGCGCCCGCGTCCTGGCGGGCGAGCGCCTGCAGGAGGCGTTCGGCCGAAGCGGCGTGGCTCGCGAGCCGCGCGAGGGCGCCCGGGGCCTGCGGAAAACGTGCCGAGAGGCGCGCCAGGCCCTCGTGGCGCAGGAAGTTGCGGTCGAAGTCGGTCGAGGCGTTCGATTCGTCCTCGATCCAGGCGAGCCCCCGAGCGCGCGCGTAGGACGCGATCGCGGCCCGCGGCACCTCGAGGAACGGGCGAACCCAGCGCACGCCGAGCGCTTCGTGCACGGGACCCATGCCGGCCAGCCCTTTCAGCCCGGTTCCCCGCAGCGCCTGCAGGAGCACGGTTTCCGCCTGGTCGTCCCGATGGTGGGCGAGCGCGATGGCCCGGGCTCCCGAGGCCGCGAGGGCCTCGCGCCTTTCGCGGCGGGCCGCGCCCTCGAGACCCGCGCGATCGGCACGGTCGACGCGAACGCGCACCACGCGCAGCGGAACGCCGAGCGCGCGCGAAAACGCCGCGCAGGCGTCGGCCCAGGCCTCGGCGTTCGGGGAGAGCCCGTGGTGCACGTGCAACGCCTCGAGCACGAAGCCGCCGCGTGCGCGCTGCCCCGCCAGCACGTCGAGGAGCACCGTCGAATCGAGGCCGCCCGAGTAGCCGACGCACAGGCGCTCGCCGGCGCCGACGGCGGACGCGAGCTGCCGGGCCGCATGCTCGGCCAGGGCTTCCGGGGTATCGGGACGGTGCGCCACGGGGGGCCGCGGCCGGCGCGCTACTCGGCCAGCTCCTTGAACTTGCCGAAGCCCACCAGGCGGTCCTGGCGGCGCTCGAGGATCTCCGTGACCGGCAGGTCCTGCAACTGCCTCAGGTGGTCCGCGATCGCCTTCTTCAGGTTCTTGGCGGCCTCCGCCGGGTCGCGGTGCGCGCCGCCCAGCGGCTCGGTCACGACCTTGTCGACGAGGCCGAGCGCCTTGAGGCGCCCCGAGGTGATGCCCAGGGCCTCGGCGGCATCGCCCGCATGGTCGCCGCTCTTCCAGAGGATCGCGGCGCAGCCCTCGGGCGAGATCACCGAATAGGTGGAGTACTGCATCATGAGGTTGGTGTCGCCCACGGCGATGGCGAGTGCGCCCCCCGAGCCGCCCTCCCCGATGATGGAGACGACGATCGGCACGCGCAGGCCCGCCATCTCGTAGAGGTTGCGGCCGATGGCCTCGGACTGCCCGCGTTCCTCCGCGCCGATGCCGGGATAGGCGCCGGGCGTGTCGATGAAGGTGAGCAGCGGCAGGGAGAACTTCTCCGCGAGCTTCATGAGGCGCAGGGCCTTGCGGTAGCCCTCGGGCCGCGGCATGCCGAAGTTGCGCAGGATCTTCTCGTTGGTGTCGCGGCCCTTCTGGTGCCCGAGCACGACGACGCTCTGCCCGCCGAAGCGCGCGAGGCCGCCCACGATGGCCGGGTCGTCCGCGTAGGCGCGGTCGCCGTGCATCTCCTCGAAATCCGTGCACATCGCGGCGATGTAGTCGAGCGTGTACGGCCGCTGCGGATGGCGGGCGACCTTCGAGATCTGCCATGCCGTGAGCTTCGCGTAGATGTCCTTCGTGAGGTCGCGGCTCTTCTTCGACAGCCGCTCGATCTCCTGCGAGATGTCGACGGCGCTGTCGTCCTGCACGAAGCGCAGCTCCTCGATCTTCTGCTCGAGTTCCGCGATGGGCTGCTCGAAATCCAGGAAGGCGGGTTTCACGTGATGGGTCCGGGATCCGCGTGGGAAAGCGAGGGCGAAATGATAACAGGGCCCCAGTGCCCGGGCCTTGCGGGCAGGCGCACGGGTACAATCGCGGCCATGGGCTACCGACTCTCCAAGATCGTCACCCGCACCGGGGACGACGGCACCACCGGGCTGGGCGACGGCTCGCGCACCACGAAGGATTCGCCGCGCGTTCGCGCGATGGGCGACCTGGACGAACTGAACAGCGCCATCGGGCTCGTGCTCGCGGAGGACATCCCGCCGGAGGTCCGCGCGCCGCTCGCCGCCGTGCAGAACGACCTCTTCGACCTGGGCGGCGAGATCTGCATCCCGGGCCGCGAAGCCCTGGGCGCGACGCACCTCGCCCGGATCGAGGCCGACGTCGCCCGCCTGAACGAATCCCTGCCGCCGCTGCGCGAGTTCGTGCTGCCCGGCGGATCGCGCGCCGCGGCCGGCGCGCACCTGGCCCGCACCATCGGCCGCCGTGCCGAGCGAGCGCTGGTGGAACTGCACCACGTCGAGCCCGTGTCGGCGGCGAGCCTCATGTACCTCAACCGCGTCTCGGACCTCCTCTTCGTCGCCGCCCGCGCGCTCAACCGCGCCGCGGGGGTGGCCGAACCCGCCTGGCGCCCGGGCGCCAACGCCTCGTGAGTGCCGGGGCGCCGGAAGCCGACGATCTCGCGCGGCTCCTGGAACGCGCCTCGCTGGGCGAGCGCGCCGCCTTCGCCGAACTCTATCGCGCCACCAGCGCGAAACTGTTCGCCGTGTCCCTGCGTATCGTGAGGGAACGGCAACTCGCGGAGGAAGTCTTGCAGGACAGCTACGTCGCCATCTGGAACCACGCGGCCGAGTACTCGCGCGCGAAGAGCGCCCCGGGCACCTGGATGGCGGCGATCGTGCGCAACCGCAGCCTCGACCTGCTGCGCCGAGGCAGCCGCGAGGTCGAGGACGTCGACGAGGTCCTCGCCGGGCGACTCGTGGACGAGGGCGCCGCCCCCGCCGCCGACCTGGAGCGCCGGGCGGGAGAGCACGCGGTGCGCGAGTGCCTGGGCGAACTCGAGCCCGACCAGCGCCAGTCGATCGCGCTCGCCTTCTACCACGGTCTCAGCCATTCGGAACTCGCCGGGCACCTGCGCCGCCCGCTCGGCACCGTGAAGACGCACATCCGGCGCGGCCTCGCGCGCCTGCGCGAGTGCCTCGAGCGCACCGGCGCGGTGGAGCGGTAGGGCGATGCGGCTGACGGATCCCGACCTGCGCCACGCCCTCGCGGCGAGCTACGTGCTGGGCACGCTACGGGGCCCCGCGCGCCGGCGGTTCGCGCGGGCGGTGCAGGCCGACCCGGGCCTCGCGCGCCTCGTGACGCGCTGGGAGGACTACCTCACGCCCCTCGCCGAAAACGTCGCACCCGTGGCGCCCCCCGCGCGCCTGTGGCCTTCCATCGAGGCGCGCCTGGGGCACGCGCGCACGCCGCGCCCCGCCGGGCTCTGGGGAAACGTCTCGTTCTGGCGCTGGCTGGGCACGGGGTTCGCGACCGCCGCCATCGCCCTGCTCGCCGTCACCTTCGGGCTGCGCGGCCCGCCGCCGGCCGATGCGCCCGCGCTCGTCGCCGTCCTCTCGACGCCGGAGCAGGCGCCGCGCATGGTGATCGAGGAATCGCGCGGCGTCCTCAAGGTGCGCGTCACGGCGCCCTGGCCGCCCTCGGCCACGCAGGATCACGAGCTCTGGGTGGTTCCCCGGGAAGGCGCGCCGCGTTCCCTGGGCGTCGTTCCGCTGGCGGGCGAGGCGCAGCTCCGGCCGGCTCAGCTCGAACGACTGCTCGAAGGCGGCATCGCCTTCGCGGTTTCCCTCGAGCCGCGAGGCGGCTCGCCGACGGGCGCGCCGACGGGCGCCATCCTTTGCTCGGGCCCGATCGCGCGGAGCAAGCGGGCCTAGCGAAGCGCGTCGATGGCGCGGCAGAGCGCCTCGATCCCATCGACCACGCGCGGCGAGGGCCGGCCCAGGGCGGACGAAGGCACGTAAGACACCTTGCCCCGCCTCACGGCCTCGAGCGCCGCGTGGCCCGCCCAGGATTTCCGGAACGCCGCCTCGCCCTCCGGCGTGCCCGCGGCGAGGATCGCCTGCGGACGTCTCGCGTAGAGCTCCTCCCAGGACACGAGCGGCGCCGCCTCGGGCAGGTCCGCGAAGACGTTCTCGGCCCCGCATAGCGACAGCGCTTCCGTCATGAAGTGCTTCCCCCCCACGGTCATGAGGGGACGGAAGGAGATGTCGAGGAACACGCGCAGGGGCTTGCCGCCCGGCCTGGCGCCGCGGATCGCGTCGAGCCGCGACGCGTAGGCGCGCATCGCCGGCCCGGCATCGGCGCCCGCGAGCGCGGCGACATCGCGCAGGAGCCGGGGCACGTCGGCCAGCGTGCGCGAGGAGTCCACGTACACGCGGGCCCCGAGCGACTCCAGACGCGGGATGGACTCGACGCGGAAGCTGTCGCGCCAGGCGATCACGAGGTCCGGCGCCAGCTTCGCGACCGTCTCGAAATCGATGCCCGCGCTCGAGGACACGACCGGAAGGCGCGCCGCCTCCGGCGGGAAATCGCTCCAGGCGCTGGCGCCGGCGACGCGCGCCCCCGCGCCGACGGCGAAGGCGGCCTCCGTGATCGACGGCGCCAGCGTGAGGATCCGCTTCGCCGGGGCGGCGAGCCGTACCGTCCGGCCCAGGCCGTCGACCACCGCGACCTCGGCGATCGCCGGCCGTGCGATCGCGAACGCGAGGAGTGCCGCGGCGAGCGCGCCGCGCATCGTCAGTCGGCCGGGACGAGACGGCGGCGGCGGACGCCCTCGGCCAGGAGGTCCAGCGCGGCGACGGTGTCCTCCCAGCCGATGCAGGCATCGGTGACCGACACGCCGTACTCGAGCGCGCGGCCCGGCACGAGGTCCTGGCGCCCGGGGTTCAGGTGGCTCTCGACCATCACGCCCACGATGCGGTCCTCGCCCGCGGCGAGCTGGCCCGCGACGTCCTTCGCGACCTCGACCTGGCGCTGGAACTGCTTGGACGAGTTGGCGTGCGAGAAATCGACCATGACGCGCGGCGCGAGACCCGCGGCCGCCAGCTCCGCCGAGGCCTGTTCCACGCCGGCGGCGTCGTAGTTGGGGCTCCGGCCGCCGCGCAGGATCACGTGGCAGTCCTCGTTGCCCATGGTCTCGAAGATGGCCGCCTGGCCGGTTTTCGTCATGCCCATGAAGGCGTGCGGCGCCGCGGCGGCGCGCAGGGCGTCGACCGCGATGCGCACGCTTCCGTCGGTGCCGTTCTTGAAGCCCACGGGGCACGACAGGCCGGAGGCGAGCTGCCGGTGCGACTGCGATTCCGTCGTCCGGGCTCCGATGGCCGCCCACGCGATGAGGTCGGAGATGTACTGCGGCGAGAGCAGGTCGAGGAACTCCGTTCCGCACGCGAGGCCCAGGCCGTTGATCTCGAGCAGGAGCCTTCGCGCGAGCTTCAGGCCCTCGTTGATCGCGAAGCTGCCGTCCAGGTGCGGGTCGTTGATGAAGCCCTTCCAGCCCACGGTCGTGCGCGGCTTCTCGAAATACACGCGCATCACCACGATCAGCTCCTGCTCCAGGCGCGCCGCCTCGCCGCGCAGGCGCTTCGCGTATTCCATCGCGCCCTCGTAGTCGTGGATCGAGCACGGGCCCACGACGGCCACCAGGCGGTCGTCGGCGCCGTGCAGCACGCGGTGGATGGCGCCGCGCGCCGCGCCCACGCAGGCGAGCGAGGCGGCGTCGAGGGGCATCTCCTCCAGGAGGAGCTGCGGCGCGATGAGCGCGCGAACGGCGCGGATGCGCAAGTCGTCGGTGCGGCCGACGACCTTCACGGCGGACGAAGGCCGGGCGTTCATGGCTATTCCTCCCTCACGAGGCGGCGCTCGCGCACGGCGGCGGCCAGGGTGTCGAGGACCTTCACCGTGGCGTCCCAGCCCAGGCACGCGTCGGTGATCGACACGCCGTACTCGAGCGGCTTGCCCGGCGCGAGGTCCTGCCGGCCCGGGTTCAGGTGGCTTTCCACCATGGCGCCCACGATTCGCGACTCGCCGGCGGCGAGCTGCGCGGCGACGTCGTTCGCGACGTCGGCCTGCCGCTGGTACTGCTTGGAGGAGTTGGCGTGGGAGAAATCGACCATCACGTGGGGCGCGAGGCCGGCGGCGGCCAGGTCCTTGCACGCGGCGTCGACGCTCGCGGCATCGTAGTTGGTGCTCCTGCCGCCGCGCAGGATCGCGTGGCAGTCCTCGTTGCCGGCCGTCTTGAACACGGCGACGTGCCCGCTCTTGGTGACCGAGATGAAATGGTGGCGCGCGTTCGCGGCCTTGATGGCGTCCACGGCGATGCGCACGTTGCCGTCCGTGCCGTTCTTGAAGCCCACCGGGCACGACAGGCCCGAGGCGAGCTGGCGGTGCGACTGCGATTCCGTCGTGCGCGCGCCGATCGCGCCCCAGGCGATGAGGTCGGCGATGTACTGCGGGGTGATGAGGTCCAGGAACTCGGTGCCGCAGGGAACGCCAGCCTCGTTGATGTCGAGCAGGAGCTTTCGGGCGAGCCGGATGCCCTCGTTCATGTCGAACGTGTCGTTCAGGTGCGGGTCGTTGATGAGGCCCTTCCAGCCGACCGTGGTGCGCGGCTTCTCGAAGTACACGCGCATCACGAGGAGCAGGTCCGCCCCCAGGCGGTCACGTTCGGCCTTCAGCCGCCCGGCGTACTCGCGCGCGGCCTTGAGGTCGTGGATCGAACACGGGCCCACCACGACCAGCAGGCGGTCGTCGGCGCCGCGCAGGATGTCGTGGATGCCCTTGCGGGCCTCGAAGGTGACCTTGTGCGTCGTGTCGGTGGCGGCCAGTTCTCGCATCACCTGCATGGGGGCGAGCAACTCGTCTCCCTGCTCGATGCGTACGTCGTCGGTGCGGTAGTGGGTCATGGTTCGTGTCCGTTCAACAGTCCTGCGGCGATCGTGGGCAACAAAAAACCGCCAGTTTGCGGCTGGCGGTTTTCTGGGAATCTCGCGCTCCTGAAGATGCTCGCGCTACTTTCTCCCGACCGCCAGCGGCGTGGGAAACCAGAAATAGAAGAAATAGGCGGCGAAGCGGTTCATGTCGGGCTCATCGTAGCAGGAGGGGTGCCCGGCGGGCAAGCCGGAACCGCCGCGGGCCGGCCGTCCCGACTAGAATGGGCCCCTCGCTTCCGAAGGAACGCGCCATGCGTACCGCTGCCCTTTCCCTCGCCCTGGCTGCCCTCTGCCTCCCGCTCGCGGCAGCCGAAGGCGGCAAGCCCGGCCCCTTCACCCACGTGCTCAAGGCCGGCGAAATCGCCGAGGATTGCGTGACCCTGAAATCCGGCCAGTCGCGCGAATACGCCTGGACGGCGGACACCTCCGTCAAGTTCAACTTGCACTGGCACGAAGGCGAGACCGTGCACTACCCCGTCCGGCTCGACGGCCAGTGGAAAGGGCGGGGGCGTTTCACCGCCGACCGCGACCAGGCCTATTGCTGGATGTGGAGCGCGCCCAAGGCGATGGGCGCGACCGTGACCGGCACCTTCAAGCCGATCGAGTCGCCCTAGGCGGGAACGAACTTCAGCGCGACCCCGTTGTTGCAGTAGCGCTTGCCCGTGGGCTGGGGCCCGTCGTCGAAGACGTGCCCCTGGTGCCCGCCGCAGCGGATGCAGTGGTATTCGGTGCGCGGGTAGATGAGCTTGTAGTCCGTCCGGGTGCCCAGTCGCCCCGGCAGCGGGGTGTGGAAGCTCGGCCAGCCCGTGCCGCTTTCGTACTTGGCCTCGGACCCGAAGAGCGGCAGGTCGCAGGCCGCGCAGGCATACAGGCCCTTGCGCTTCTCGCCGTTGAGAGGCGAGGACCCGGGCCGCTCCGTCGCCTCCTCGCGCAGGACCGCGTATTGCTCCGGCGTGAGCCGCCTTTTCCATTCCTCCGGCTTGAGGACGAGCTTCTCGATCTTCTCGGCCGCCGGCTTGGGCTGGGCGGGGGCATCGGCGGCATTCACCGCGGCAAAAAGGCCGGCGAGGGCGGAAACGAAGGTGCGGCGGTTCATGGCAGGCGCTCCGGAATGGGTGATGGGTCTGTCGGGATCGGGGGCGACAACTTACGGCGGGCAGCCGGCAACGGGCGCGAGGCCCTTCCTCCTCCGACCGCCCCGGCCGTCAACCGGTTCCGCCCACCGTGAGGCCTTCGATGCGCAGCGTCGGCTGGCCCACGCCCACCGGCACGCTCTGGCCTTCCTTGCCGCAGGTGCCGATCCCGGGGTCGAGCGCCATGTCGTTGCCGACCATCGCGATGCGCGTGAGGGCGTCCGGCCCGTTCCCGATGAGGGTGGCGCCCTTCACCGGGTACTGGAGCTTGCCGCCTTCCACCCACCACGCCTCGGCGGCCGAGAAGACGAACTTGCCGCTCGTGATATCCACCTCGCCGCCGCCGAAGTTCACCGCGTAGAGGCCGCGGTCGAGGGAGGCGAGGATCTCCGCCGGGTCCTTGTCGCCCGCGAGCATGAAGGTGTTCGTCATGCGCGGCATGGGCAGGTGCGCGTAGCTTTCCCGCCGGCCGTTGCCGGTGGGTGCCACGCCCATGAGGCGCGCGTTCATGCGGTCCTGCAGGTAGCCGCGCAGGATGCCGTCCTCGATGAGCACGTTGCGGCCCGTGGCTTCGCCTTCGTCGTCCACGGAGAGCGAGCCCCGGCGGTCGACGAGCGTGCCGTCGTCCACCACGGTGACGCCCTTGGCTGCCACGCGCTCGCCGACGCGGCCGCTGAAGGCCGAGGTGCCCTTGCGGTTGAAGTCGCCCTCGAGCCCGTGGCCGATCGCCTCGTGCAGCAGGATGCCGGGCCAGCCCGGCCCGAGCACGACGGTCATGGGCCCGGCCGGCGCGGGCCGCGCCTCGAGGTTCACCAGCGCCTGCTTCACGGCGGTGCGCGCCATCTCGTCCACGCGCGCGTCGTCGAAGTGCCCGTAGCCGAAGCGCCCGCCCCCGCCGCAGTAGCCCTGCTCGCGGCGGCCGTCCTGCTCGACGATGACGGTGACGGAGAGATTCACGAGGGGGCGCACGTCGGCCGAGCGCACGCCGTCGGACCGCGCCACCAGCACGACCTCGTATTCGCCGGCGAGCCGCCCGATCACCTGCTTCACCCGCGGGTCGGCCGCCTTGGCCGCCGCCTCGAGCCGCTCGAGCAGGCGGACCTTGTCGGCGTCGGCGAGGCCCGTCACCGGGTCGACCGGCGCGTAGAGGGGTTTCGCCACGCGGATGCCGGCGACGGGGACGCTCGCGTCCCCGCCCGCGGCGCCGATGGCGCGCGTCACGCGGGCCGCGGCCTCGAGCGAGGCGGACGCGATGTCGTCGGCATACGCGAAGGCGGTCTTCTCGCCCGACACCACGCGAACGCCCACGCCCTGGTCGAGCGAGAAGCTGCCGTTCTTCACCTGGCCCTCCTCGAGCATCCAGCTCTCGGCGCGCGCGAGCTGGAAGTAGAGGTCGGCCTCGTCGCAGCGGTGGGCGCGCACCAGGGCGAACACGCGCTCCAGGGCGGCCTCGTCGAGATCGAAAGGGGCGAGCAGCGAGGCGCGCGCGAGGTCGAGCGCGGTGGGTTCGATCGTCGTCATGTCAGGTTCCGAGGGTGCGGTGCTTGAGCGCCGGGAGGCTGCGGCGGATCTTCGCGGTATAGGTGGGGTTCACGCCGGCAACCACAACCCCCGAGCCGCGCGGCAGGCGGTCGAGCACGACGCCCCACGGGTCCACGATCATCGTGTGCCCGTGGGTCTCGCGGCCGTTCACGTGGTAGCCGCCCTGCGCGGGCGCCACCACGAAGCACTGGTTCTCGATCGCGCGGGCGCGGATGAGCGTCTCCCAGTGCGCCTTGCCCGTCGTCTCGGTGAAGGCCGCGGGAATGAAGAGGAGGTCCACCTCGCCCATGGCGCGGTAGAGCTCGGGAAAGCGCAGGTCGTAGCAGACCGACAGGCCCAGGCGCCCCCAGGGCGAATCGACGGTGACCACGGCGCGGCCGGGCTCGATGGTGTCCTGCTCGGCGTACTTCTCCGTGCCCAGGTCGAAGCCGAAGAGGTGGATCTTGTCGTAGCGGGCGACGCGCTTGCCCTCGCCGTCGTAGACGAGGCACGCGTTCCTCACGCGGCCGGCGTCCTCGCACTCGAGCGGCAGCGTGCCGCCCACGATCCACGCCTTGTGGCGGCGCGCCTCGGCGGCGAGGAAGTCCTGCACGGGGCCGGAGCCATCCTTCTCGCGCACCTTCACCTTGTCGGTGTCGCGCATGCCCATGAGGCAGAAGTACTCCGGCAACGCGATGATGCGCGCGCCGGTGGCGGCGGCGAGCTCGATGAGGCGCGAGGCTTCCTGCAGGTTCGCCTGCACGTTGGGCCCGGAAGCCATCTGGATGGCGGCCACGCGGAACATGCTCTGCGTCGTGAGGAGCGTCTCGCGCAGGGCTTCGGGCGTGGTCGAGTTTTTCGTGATGATCATGGTTGGGCGGGCGTCGGCGGCGCGGGCGGGGCCATCGCGGGGGCCGCGCCCAGGCGCGTGACCGTCGGATTATCCCATGACCCGGTCACCAGGTATTCGTAGGAAACGGCCTTGCCGAGCGGATTCTGCAGCAGTTTCTGCAGCAGGAGCGTGGTAAGCCCCATGACGGGCGTCCCCAGGACCGTGGCGGCGATCGCGACGCCCTCGCCCACCTCCGGCACCACGCGCAGCGTGAGGTTCTGCGTTTCCTGGGGCAGCGAGACCTCGCCGGCGAGGCTCACGAGGGCCGAGGGACCGGCGATCTCGAAATCCCGGGTGACCAGGATGCCCCGGGCGAGCTTCACGTCCCCGGCCATGCGGTCGAAGGCGAACCCCTCGCTGAACACGTCCCGGAAGTCGAAGGTGACGCGACGCGGGATCGACTGCAGCGACAGCAGCCCCAGGAGCTTGCCGGCCCCCGGTTCGATGCGGGCGAACTGGCCCTTCGAGGCTTCCAGCCGGAACTGCCCCGACAGGCGCGCGGGCGCGAACTCGTACGGGTAGCCCGGCCAGACGAGCTGGCCTTCGAGCCTCGCTTCGCCGCGGCTCACCTGGTCGCCATGGCCGAACTGCGCGAGCAGCAGGTTGAGATTCGAGGAATCGAGCTTGAGGTCGAGCCGGGTGACCGGGCCGGCGCCGGTGCGCCGCCACAGGCCGCTCGAGACGAAGCGCGCGTGCGCATTGGTGATGTCCAGGCGGTCGATTCGCCAGTCCGGGCCCTCCTGCCGCGCGGCGAACTCCAGGCGCCCCAGCCAGCGACCGCGGAAGTCGAAGCGCTCGGCCACCACGTCCAGGTCGGGCAGGGTATCGTCCGCGGGCGAGGCCGGTTCCGGCCCGCTCTCGCCTTCGCGCGCGGTGGCGAGCTGGAAACGGGCCAGCCGTGCCTTCACGCGCCCGCGGCCGCGCGGATCGTAGGCCACCTGCCCCGACAGGGCCGGCGAGGACAGCGTGCCCCGCCATTCGCCCTCCTCGCGCACGAGGTTCGCCTGCATCTGGCGGAACTCGCGTCCCGTGTAGTGCAGCGTGCCGATCGCGAGGTCCATCCCCTTCAATTCGAGCGCGGGGACGGCGCCGGGCGCCACATCCGCGGGCGCGGGCGCGTCGAGCGCCGAGCGCCAGGCGTCGAGATCGAATCGCTCGGCGGCGCCGTAGAGCCAGAGCCCGTCGCGGACGGGCTCCGTCTCGGGCGGTGCGCCGAACTTGAGCGCCGCCTGCCAGCGCGGGCTCTCGCGCGAACCCGAGCGCGTGATGCGCGCGTGGACGCCGCCTTCGAGCGCGGCGCGGGTCTCCTCGCGGTCCGAGCCGAGGTGACGGATGGTGACCGCGAGCGCCCTGGCCTCGCCCGCCGCCTTCGCGAAGGGCACCGGCAGGCCGATCGCGAGCCCCGCCAGGCTCGATTCGACGCGAAGCTCCGTGCCTTCGGCGCCGGAAGCCACCTTCGCCTTCCATTCGGTCGCGCCCGCCATGCGCCGCGAAAAGGCCTGCGGCACGAAGCCCGCGAGCGCGCCGGCGTCGAGCCTCCCCTCGACCTGCGTGAGCACCGTGCCGTCGCCCGGCGAGGTGATGCGCAGCTGCGCGGGCTGGCCGAACATCGTGCCGGCGAGCGCCGGCGCGCTCACGGTGCTCTCCGTGAACGCGAGCGTGCCCCGGATGCCGGTCATCGACAGGTTCCGGCCGACGCTCGCGGTGGCGCCCTCGAACCCGTACTCGCCGTTCACGCGGATCGGATCCCGTCCCCAGAGCGGGTAGAGCAGGCGGATGCGCGCGCGCGCCTCGCCCTCGATCGCGACGGCGCGCGTGAAGGCGCCGGGCCCGTCGACCAGCGGCGTCTCGCGCAGGAACCGCACGCTGTCGCGGCCGGTCGTCTCGACCTCGCCGTCGAGTTCGAGCACCGGCGGGTCGGCGGCGACGTTCGCGATCCGGGCACGCGTCTTCGCAAGCCGGGTCTCGTAGACGGTGGCGCGCGTGGCGCAATTCGATCGCCTCGTTGGCGAGGCGCAGGTCCCCGTGGATCGCATCGACGGCGGGCCAGGCCGGGTGGTAGCGAAGGCGCCCGCCCGCCACCGGCGACTCGGCCAGGAACCGCCCGCCCTGCCCGCCCTTGAAAGGGAAATCCCAGAGATCGCCCTCGATCTCGAAGCGCCCGCCGGAAAGCTCGCCCGCCTCGAGCGATTTGGCGAGCCAGGCGCGAGTTTCCGCGAGCACGTTGGGCAGGTACCCGGGCGCCGCGGGGATGCGCGCGCGCTCGACGACGCCCTTGAGGTTCACGCGGCCCGGCGAGCGCCGCCCGGGCTTTTCCGCCACCGATTGCCAGGTGCCCGACGCCGTGAGGGCGACGTCCGCGTTCGCGAGGCGCGCGTCGAGGACGCGGACCTCGAGCCCCTCGGCCAGGCGCTTCCAGCGCGCCTCGGCGTCGAACGTGTCGAACGCGAGCGGGGCGGCGAAGAGCTGCTGCGCGTCGAAGGTGAAGCCCCGCGAGGCGATTCGCAGGAGGCCGCCCTTCTCGTCGCCCTCCAGCTCGCCCGTGAGCCCCGTCGCGCCCGGGATGGAATCGACCGCGTTCAGGGCGATGTCCTCGAAGCGCGCCTTCACCGACAGCGTCGTGGCCTTCGCCGGCGACTCGCCCGACCAGACGAGCGTCGATCCCAGCAGGCGCCCGCGCGGCGCGAAGCGCAGCACCTGCGCCTTGGCCTCGCGCGGCACCGGCAGGTAGTCGAGGAGCGCCGCGGCGATCTTGAGGTCGATGCCGTCGGCGCGCACCTCGCCCCGCGCGCCACCCTTCGCGTCGCGGCCGAGCGTGATCGAGAACACGCCGGCCGCGGCCTCCAGGCCCGAGGCGGTGCGAAAGCGCAGGCCCTGCGTGCCCGCGTGGAAACCGTCGGCCTCGGCGCGATAGACGACGCGGCCCGCCAGCGATTCGAGGTCGAGCGGCAGCGCGTCCTGGGCGAGCTGGGCGCGCACGCCCCGCAGGTCGAGATCCGCGACGACCTCGCGCACGCGGCCCGGCTCGACCTCGAGCCACAGGCGAAGGCCGCCCGTGGCGCTCTTGAGCGTATCGGGCATCGGCAGGTGGGAGCGAAGCCGCGCCACGTCGGCCCGGTCGGTCTGCACGTAGATCGTCCCGGCCGCCTTCCACGCCTCGCCCTCGTGAGCGAAGGCGAGGTCGGCGCGCACGTCGAGGCGCGCCGCGAGTTCGGGCGGTGGCGTGGCGTTGAGCCCGATCCGGTGGCGACGGCCCTGCTTGCGCATCGCGATCTCGACGCCCCGCAAAGCGACCGGCGGGGCCCCGGCCTTCTCGTCCTGCCACGAAAGCGTCGCATTGTGGATCGCGAGGCGGGGCTGGGCGAGGAGCCAGTCGGCGAAGGCGCCCTCGTCGCCGCCCGCATCGCCGCCGAGCGGCCTGTCGGCGAGATAGATCAGGCCGTCGGCGCCCCGGCGCAGGTCGATGGCCGGGCTGTAGAGGTCGACGTCCGAGAAGCGCAGGTCCCCGGCGAGGAGCGACCACCACGAAACGGCGATGTCCGCGCGCTCGAGCGCGAAGGCGGCCTTGCCGCGGCGATCGGCGATGCGCACGCCCGCGAGGGCCAGCTGGGGACGCAGGCCCTGCCAGCCCGCGGCGACGTCGGCGATGGTCACGGTCATCCCCGAGGCGCGCGAGACCGATCGCGCGATGTCCTCGCGGAAGTCGTCGATGCGCGGGAAAACCCCGTAGCGCAGCACCGCGACCGTGAGCGCGAAGACGACGAGCGCCGCGAGCGCGAGGGCCGCGGCGATGCGCAGGGCGATGCGGGGAAGGGACCGGATGCTGTCCTCGCGAGACTCGGGATCGCCGGCCGGCTCGGAGCGGCCGGCGGTGCTTTCGGGGTATTGTAACGGCTGGGGCGCGCGCCCTTCCGCTGCAATGACAGACCGCATCCCGCCCCTTTCGTTTCCCGACGCCTTCGAGCGCACCCTGCGCCTCTCGCCGTTCGCGAGGCGGCTCGCGCGCTCGCGCCCGGATCTCGCCGACGCCTTCCGCGCGGCCGGCGCCCCCGCCCTCGCGCGGGCGGACATGCAGGCGGCGCTCGCCGCCGCGCCGGCCGGCGACGAGGCCGCCCTCGCCCGCGAGCTGCGGCGCCTTCGAGCCCGCACCCTGCTCACCCTCGTGCACCGCGATCTCTCGGGCGAGGCGAGCCTCGAGGAAGTCGTCCGCACCGTGAGCGACCTGGCCGAGACGGGTGTCGCCTTCGCCGCCGATCACGCCGAACGGTCCCTGGCCGAAACGCACGGCGCTCCCGCCGGCGGCGAGCGGATCCTCGTCGTGGGCATGGGCAAGCTCGGCGGGCGCGAACTCAACGTTTCCTCCGACGTGGACCTCGTGTTCCTGCACGCGAGCGAAGGCGAGACGGGCGGGCCGCGCGCGATCTCGCACCACGAATACTTCACGCGGGCCGGGCGAAAGCTCATCGGGCTGCTGGCCGACGTGACCGCCGACGGCTTCGTCTTCCGGGTCGACATGCGGCTGCGGCCCTACGGCGATTCCGGTCCGCTCGTGAGCTCCTTCGCGGCGCTGGAGGACTACTTCATCGGCCAGGCGCGGCCGTGGGAGCGCTACGCGTGGCTCAAGGGTCGCGTGATGAACGGCCCGGGCGAGGCGGTCGACGCGCTCGTGCGTCCCTTCGTCTACCGGCGCTACCTCGACTACGGCCTCCTCGAATCGCTGCGCGACCTGCACGGGCGAATCCAGGCCGAGGCCGGTCGCCGCGGGCGCACGGACGACATCAAGGTCGGCGCGGGCGGCATCCGCGAATGCGAGTTCGCCGTCCAGCTCTTCCAGCTCGTGCGCGGCGGGCGCGACACGGGGCTGCAGCTGCACGCCACGCGCGAGGCCCTGGCGGCCATCGGCGAGCGCGATCTCATGCCGCGCGATCGCGTCGAGGCGCTGGGCCGGGCCTACGAGTTCCTGCGCCGGCTCGAGCACCGCATCCAGTACTACGAGGACCAGCAGACGCAGGCCCTGCCGGTGGAAGGCGCGCATCGCGCGGCCATCGCCGAAGCGATGGGATACGCGGACTGGGAAGCGCTCGTCGTCGCCCTCGACGCCCACCGCGGCGCCGTGCAGGAAGCATTCTCCTCGCTCTTCGAGCGCCGGCCGGCCGCGCGCGCGGCCTCGCTCGTCGCCCGCCTGAACGATCCGCAGGCGACCCCCACGCACGAGGCGCTCGAGGAGGATCTCGAGTCCGCCGGCCTGCCCGATGGCGCCCCGGCCGCCTCTCGCCTGTCGGCCTACGTCACCTCGAAACGCTACCAGGGCCTCGCGGCGACGTGCCGCTCGCGCCTGGACCGCCTCATCCCCGCCGCCGCCGAGGCCGCGGCGCAGGAGGGCTCGGGGCCCGCGTTCGCGCGCCTGGTGGACCTCTTCGAGGCCATCGACCGGCGCGAGTCCTACCTCGCGCTGCTCGACGAATACCCGCAGGTCCTCACCCGCGTCACGCGCCTGGCGGCGAAGAGCGCCTGGGCCGCTCGACTCATCGCGCGCCACCCGATCCTGCTCGACGAGCTCACGCGCACGGCGGCGAGCTTCGCCGCGACGGACTGGGCGGCCGAGCGCAGGTCCCTCGCCGCGTCCTGCCTCGCGCACGGCGAGGACGTCGAGCGACTCATCGACGAGCTGCGCCACTTCAAGCAGCGCCACGTCCTGCGCCTGGCGATCGCCGACGTCGAGGGCGAATTGCCCGTGATGGCGCTCTCCGACGAGCTCTCGGCCCTGGCCGACCTGCTGCTGGAGATCGTGCTCGCCTTCGCGGCGCGCGCGGTGTGGGGCGGGGAGCCCGAGGCCCCGCGCGGCTTCGCGGTCATCGGCTACGGCAAGCTCGGCGGCAAGGAACTCGGCTACGGCTCGGACCTCGACATCGTCTTCCTCTTCGACGAGACGGCCGAACGCGAACCGGAGAAGCTCGCGCGCCTTTCGCAGCGCGCCAACACCTGGCTCTCCAGCATGACCTCGGCGGGCGTCCTCTACGAGACGGACCTGCGCCTGCGACCCGACGGCGCCGCGGGCCTCATGGTCACCTCGCTCGAGGCCTTCCGCGACTACCAGGAGAAGCGCGCGTGGACCTGGGAGCACCAGGCCCTCACGCGCGCGCGCTTCTGCGCCGGCGACCGCGCGCTCGGCGTGCGCTTCGAGGCCCTGCGCCGCGAGGTGCTCGCGAAGCCGCGCGACGGCGCGAAGCTGCGCGAGGAAATCGCCGCGATGCGCGCGAAGATGCGCGCCGAGGTGAAGGCCGACCCGCGGGACCTGAAGCACGTGGCCGGCGGCGTCGTCGACCTGGAGTTCGCCGTGCAAGCGCTCGTGCTCGCCGAATCGCACCGCCACCCGCCGCTTCTCGACAACAAGGGCAACCACGCCCTGCTGCGACGCGCCGGGGAGATGGGCATCCTCGATCCCGCCGTGGCCGATGCCGCCGCCGACGCCTACCTCGCCCTTCGCGCCCGCACCCACGCCGCCGCCCTCAACGACGAGGAGACCGCCCTCCTCGGTCCCGATGAACTGGCGGCCGAGCGCGAAGCCGTGACGCGGCTGTGGAAGGCGGTGTTCGGGTAGCAGGCGTCGATCGGGGCCCTGAAGGAACGGTGGGCCATCGAGGGCCGGGTTCCTTTTTCCAATTCAGGGCGGCGCAATCACGGACTCTTGCGGGATGGGGGCCCCGGAAATTCAGGCCAGGCAACACACGCCAGGCCTGAATTTCCGACCCATCCAACGATTGCCCCGCTGCGGGGGCAATCCTGCGACGGCCGCGCCGCCATGAATTGGAAAAAGGAATCCGGCCCTCGATGGGATCGTGCCCATGGATGCAGCGTCGCGGGCAACTGGCATGGGTCCGTGCCTCTGCATGCGACGCCGTCCGGATCGCGGCACGAACCCGCGACGCCAGTCCATGCACGAAGCGACGATGCCTCCCCTTGCGACGCTGCGGCCGTCGGTGGGTGAGAAGGCGCGCAAGTTCATGGCGGCGCGGCCGTCGCAGGATCGACCCCGGGGGTTCATCGGGGTCGATCATTGGATGGGTCGGATTTCGAGGCCTGACGTGTGTTGTCTGGCCTCGAAAACCGGGGCACCCATCCCGCAAGAGGCCGTGGGTGCGCCGCCCTGAACTTGCGCGCCTTCTCACCCACCGGCGGCCGGCTTGCCCATCCCGCGGCCCGACAGATATTGAAAAGGGGGATTCGCTGCCGCGATTGCCGGAGCGTGAACCGCGCCGGATCGCGCTAGTTGCGCGAGAGGAGGTGATGAACCTGCATGCGGCCCTTGCCCTTGATCTCCACTTCGTGGGGAGCGTCGAAGGTGAAGCGCGTGTGCAGGCGGCGGAAGGTGGTGAGGTCCACCTGGATGGCGCCGGCGCGGGCGTCCGCGGCCATGCGCGAGGCGACGTTCACGGTGTCGCCCCACATGTCGTAGATGAACTTCTTCTTGCCGATCACGCCGGCGACGACCGGGCCCGTGCCCACGCCGACGCGCAGTTCGATCTTCTCGCCCGTGCGCTGCCGGTAGTCGCTCACGCGCTCGAGCATCTCGAGGGACATGTTGGCCACCGCGTCGGCGTAGTGGATCTGCGCGCCGGATTCCAGCCCCGCCGCGGCCATGTAGGCGTCGCCGATGGTCTTGATCTTCTCCACGCCGTACTTGTCGGCGATCTCGTCGAACATGGAGAAGACGTCGTTCAGGATCTTCACCGTCTCCACCGGCGAGAGCTCCTCGGTCATCTTGGTGAAGCCCACGATGTCGGCGAACATCACCGTCACGTCCGCGTGGCCCTGGGCGATGTTGGATTCGCCGCGCTTCAGGCGTTCCGCGATGGCCTGCGGGAGGACGTTGAGGAGGAGCCGCTCGCTGCGCTCCTTCTCGGCGTGCAGCTGCTCGTACTGGCTGTCCACCTGCGCGCGCAGCTTCTGCTTCTCGCTCGCGAAGTACCACAGGAGCGAGTAGATCATCAGCGAGATGAACGCGAAGTTGAGCACGAAGAACACCGCGACCGTCTGCATGTCGATCTTCATCGCCGGGCCGGCCAGCATGAAGTCGAAGAAGCCGGCCATGATCGTCATGAAGAGCCAGGCGAAGAACCACGGGATCGACTGGCGCGTGCCCAGCACCGTCACCGCGCCCACCGGCGCCATGAGGCCCCACAGGCTCACGCCCGAGGCGGAGACGAAGTCGCCGATCGTCCACTGGATCGCGAAGGGCGTGAAGAGGATGAGCCCCAGCTGGATCATCGCGAAGAGCTGGAGCTTCCGGGTGCGGATGTAGAAGGCCATCGTGGCGGCCGAGAGCGCCAGGAAGCCGAGCGAGATGGAGACCGAGTACTCGTGCCCCAGGTACTTGTAGATGGCCACCCACAGCACCGCCGCGACGCCCATGAGGCCGGTGGTGACGAGCAGCATCTCGCCGGAGAGCTTCTCCTCGCCGGACTGGTCGATGGTGGGGGCGAACACGCCGCGCGTCATGTCGCGCCGCGCGGCGCCCGCGGGGTCGGCGGGCGTGTCGCGGGTCGCAGCGGGCGCCGACGGGGTTTCGGACGGCATGCGAACGGGACGGTCGGCGTCGGAGGGAGTGGAAAGGTTAACGTCGATTATGGCACACGCCGGAAGGCGACGGGACGCGCAAATCGGCTAGAATTCCGCTCTTCCCCACCCCGCGCCCGCAGAAGGATTTCCCATGTCGATGGCCGACCGCGACGGCTTCATCTGGTACGACGGCAAGCTCGTGCCCTGGAGAGAAGCCACGACCCACGTGCTCACCCATTCGCTGCACTACGGCCTCGCCGTCTTCGAGGGGGTCCGCGCGTACAAGTCCGAGATCGGCACGGCCATCTTCCGCCTGAAGGAGCACACGGACCGGCTCTTCAACTCGGCCAAGATCTACATGATGGACGTGCCGTTCACGAAGCAGCAGCTCATGGACGCGCAGTGCGAGGTCGTCCGGACCAACAAGCTGGAAAGCGCGTACATCCGCCCGCTCGCCTTCTACGGCTCGGAGAAGATGGGCGTCTCCCCGGTCGGCGCCAAGGTGCACGTCTCCATCGCCGCCTGGCACTGGGGCGCCTACCTGGGCGAGGAAGGCCTCGCCAAGGGCATCCGCGTGAAGACCTCCTCGTTCGCCCGCCACCACGTGAACGTCACGATGGCCCGCGCGAAGGTCGCCACCACCTACGCCAACTCGATCCTCGCGAACCTCGAGGCCACGCAGGACGGCTACGACGAGGGCCTGCTCCTCGACACCGACGGCTTCGTGGCCGAGGGTTGCGGCGAGAACATCTTCGTCGTGAAGGACGGCCGCCTCTACACGCCGATGCTCACCACCGCGCTCGACGGCATCACCTGGCGCAGCGTGCAGGCCATCTGCGCGGACCTCGGCCTCACCGTCGAGAAGACCCGCCTCACGCGCGACGACATCTACATCGCCGACGAGGCGTTCTTCACGGGCACCGCGGCGGAAGTGACGCCCGTGCGAGAGCTGGACCGCCGCACCATCGGCTCCGGCTCGCGCGGGCCCATCACCGAGAAGATCCAGTCGGCGTTCTTCGACATCGTGAACGGCCGCAACCCGAAGTACCACCACTGGCTCACGAAGGTCTGAACGCGGGAGCGCCGCCATGACGAGCCTGCCCACCGAGATGGACAAGACGGAAATCGAGGTCACGGCGAAGGATCTTCCGCTGCACTGCCCGCTGCCCTCGCAGAAGCTCTGGAACACGCATCCGCGCGTATTCCTCGACGTCGCGGCCACGGGCGAGGCGCGCTGCCCTTACTGCGGCACCCTCTACAAGCTCGCCGGGGGCGCCGTGCCCGGCCACCACTAGGCGCCGTGGACACCCTCGTCGTCGCGCCCTCCTGGGTCGGCGACGCCGTCCTCTCCCAGCCGCTCCTCGCGCGGCTCAAGTCCCGCGATCCGGCGGGCGCCATCGACGTCCTCGCGCCCGCCTGGGCGTTTCCCGTCTTCCGGCGCATGCCGCAAGTGCGCGAGGTGCTCGCCCTGCCGTTCGGCCATGGCGAGCTGCGCCTCGGCGAGCGGCGCGACTTCGCGAAGGCCCTGCCGCACTACGACCGGGCCGTCGTGCTGCCCAACAGCCTCAAGTCCGCGCTCGTGCCGTGGCATGCCGGAATCCCCGAGCGCATCGGCTATCGCGGGGAATGGCGCTATGGCCTCCTCACCGACGTACGTCTGCTGGACGAACGGGCGCTCCCGCTTCTCGTCGACCGGTTCGCGGCGCTCGCGCAGCCGAGGGGCGAGGCACTCGAGCGTCCCGTGCCCGCACCGCGGCTGCTCGCGGATCCCGCCTCCCTCTCCGCCACGATCGCGAAGCACGGCCTCGAGGGCGAAGGGCCCGTGCTCGCGCTGTGCCCCGGCGCCGAGTATGGTCCGGCCAAGCGCTGGCCCGCGCGCCACTTCGCCGAGGTCGCGCGCGCGCATGCCGCGATGGGGTACCGCGTGTGGCTCCTCGGCTCGGGCAAGGATGCCGCGGCGAGCGCGCAGATCGCGACGCTCGCCGCCGTGCCCCTGCACGACCTCGCCGGGAAAGACGAACCTCACCGAGGCGCTCGACCTGCTCTCGGCGGCGAATCGCGTCGTGAGCAACGACTCGGGCCTCATGCACATCGCGGCCGCGTTCGACCGGCCCATGGCCGCGCTCTTCGGCTCGTCGAGCCCGGGCTACACGCCGCCGCTTTCGCCCAGGGCGCGCATCGTCACGCTGGGCCTTCCTTGCAGCCCCTGCTTCAAGCGCGACTGCCCGCTGGGGCACACGAACTGCCTGGAACAGCTCGAGCCCGCCCGCGTGATGGCCGCGCTGGACTAGAATTCCCTCCACATCCTCCCGCCGGACCCCGCCATGCGCATCGCCTCCGCCCTCGCCTGTGCCTTCCTCGCCGCCTGCGCCGCCGCGCCCGTCGCGCCGCCCGCCGATCCCCAGTGGGAGCCGGGCCTCGTCGCGTGGCGAGAGCGCGCGGAGAAAAGCCTTCGCACCGACAACGGCTGGCTCACGCTCGCCGGGCGCTACGTGATGAAGCCCGGCGCCAACACCTTCGGCACCGGCAAGGGCAACGACATCGTCTTCCCGCCGGGCCTGGGGCCCGAGCGCATCGGCACGATCGACGTGCGCCCCGGCAAGGTCACGATGACGCTGGCGGCGGGCGTCACGATGGAAAAGGACGGCATGCCTTTCACCGAGCGCGTCATGGGAACCGACGCGGGCAGGCGCGACTGGGTGAAGCTCGGGCGCGCGACGATGCACGTCATCTCGCGCGAGGACCGCTACGTGCTGCGACTCGCGGACAACGAAAGCGAGGTGAGGAAAGGCTTCCAGGGCCGCGTCTGGTACGCGCCGGACCCGGCCTACCGCGTGAACGCCACCTACGTGCCCTACCCGCCCGGCCGTAAGCTCACGATCATCAACGTGCTCGACGAGGCCTCCGACGAGGCCTCGCCCGGCTACGTCGAGTTCACGCTCGGCGGCAGGACCCACCGCCTCGACGCCGTGGGCGACGACGAAGGGCTCTTCTTCGTGCTGCGCGACGCTTCCGCGGGCGACACGACCTATCGCCCCGGCCGCTTCCTCTACGTCGAGAAGAAGCCGGAGGCCGGCAAGCCCTTCGTGCTGGACCTGAACCGCATCTACAACCCGCCGTGCGCGTTCAGCGAATTCACGACCTGCCCGCTGCCGCCGGAGCAGAACATCCTCAAGGTGCGCGTGGACGCCGGCGAGAAGTACCCGCCGCGGCGCGCGGGATGAGAATGCCGGCCCCGCCCCTGCGACTGGGCATCGGGGCCCTGCTGTTCCTCTTCGCGGGCGCGGTCCCCGCCGACGCGACCTGGCCGCCGAGCCCGCAGGCCGCGGAAAGGCTCGCCGAGCTGCGCGCCATCCTGGGCAACCCCGCATCGACCCCCGCGGCGCGCGAGGCGGCACGGGCCGAGATGATGCGCATGATCCTCGCCCGTCCCGACGCGCCGCCGCCCAAGGCCCTGCCGCCGCGCGCGGCGGTCGCCCTGCCCGCGGATGCCTCCGGGAACAAGCCCGAGGTCGCGAAGGTGGTTCCGGCGCCGCCCGTGGCGCGGATCGCGCCGCCCGCCGCCCCGCCCCCGCCCCTCACCGTGCCCTCGACGGGCGCGATCCTGGTGCCGCAAGGCACGGGCTACGTCGATCCCGCGACGGGCCGGCTCTACACGCCCGTGCCCGGCGGGTTCATCGATCCGGCCACGGGACGGTTCGTGCCCCGCCCTGAAGCCCTGCCGGGCGCCGCGCGCAACGAGCCAGGCGGCGGGCGCCCGAAAGCCAGCCCCAGATGAAACGGCCTGCACCGTTCGCCCCCCGCCTCGTTCTCGCCGGCGCACTCGCCGTGCTGGCCGGCTGCGCCGTGCCCGGCATCACGCCGCCACCGCCCGCCGACGCGCCCGGCCGGTTCGCGCCGCTCACCGCGCCCATCATCGCGCTCGGCGACACGCAGGAGCACGAGTCCACGGGCTTTCCGCTCCTCGACAACGACGGGGCCGTCGATTCCTACGTCGAGGTCGCGCAGCGCCCTCCGGAGGCGCCGCTTTTCAGCCGCCGCATCCTGGAGTGGGTGGTGGAGAACCACCCGCACGAGCCGCTCATCCACCTGGGCGACGTGCTCGACATGTCGTGCCGCTCGGAACTCAAGCGCATGCTCAAGCTCGGCATGGCCATGCGCCAGCCGGGCGTCGTCCTGCCGGGCAACCACGACGGCCTGCTCTTCGGCATCTTCAACCACGACGTGACCGACATCGCGGGCGACAAGGACGCGCGCCGGTGGAACATGGGGTGCCGTTCCCCCATCCGCGAAGGCGTCGCTTCGCCCGAGGATGCGCGCGGCCAGGCCGTCACCAAGCGCGACTTCATCGGCGCCTACCTCGAACTCGCCGCCGCGCGGCTCGATCCCGGCCATGGCCTCGTGCCGCCCGCGCGCACCGGGATCGGCTCGGTGAGCTGGCGCAATCCCGACGACGACGCCTTCCTCATGGCGGTCGAGGCCCGCGTGAACGACGGCCGCCTCTACGCCTCGTCCTTCATGGCGCAGCTCATGCGGCTGCCGAAGGCCCCCGGCGCGAAGCGCGCCGTTCGCATGGTCGGGCTCGACACCAACCAGCTCCTCACGATCGTGGGGGCGCTGGACGCGATCCGCCGCACGAGCCCCGGCGACATCGGCAGCGTCGATCCGGACCAGGTCGACGCCGTCGCGCCCTGGTTCGAGGCGGCGATCGCCGCCGGCGACATCGTGATCCTCGCGGGCCACCACAACTGGGACCACCTGAGCCCCGTCACGCGGTTCCGGCTCGGCCAGTTGCTCGAGAAGCTGCCGCATCCCCTCGTCTACGTATCCGCCCACACGCACCGCGGCTACTGGGCCCTGCACCACGTCGGCGAGCGGCCGCTCCTCGAACTCAACGTGAGCTCGCTGTCGGACTGGCCCATCGCCTACCGGCGCCTTTCCTTCGAGCTCGATGAGGACGCGAACCGCATCAAGGTCGTGGGCGAACTGCTGCCCCGTGAACTCACCGCGCCGGCGAGCGACGCGGAACTGCTGCGCGCCTGGGGCGCGCAGACCTGCGCGAAGGTCGGCGTGCCGGTCGGCCTGCTCGCCGACGAGGAGATCGCCGCCGTGCGCAACCAGAAGCGCTCGCGCGGGCAACTCTGGGAATGGCTCGTCGCGCACTTCGACGAATCCTGCGAGAGCTGCCAGCGCATCCTCTTCGACCACGCCCACGCCTACCAGGACCAGATGCTCACGACGATCTCGCAACTGGTGAGGGACATCGGCCCGGACGCCTCGGGCATCGCGAGCGTCGACATGCCCGGCTACTGCGGCGCGAAGGGCGTGGAGGATTGCGCGACCGACCTGCGCAGCCGGGAGGCCGCGACGCTGCCCGAGTACATCCGCCGCTTCCGGGAGAAGGCGCGCCTCGTCGACCGCGTGAACGACCACCTGGACGACCTGCGCGACCCGAAGGCCAAGGCGTACATGGCGTGCCGCGCGGTGCTGGGCGCGAAGGCCGACTTCGACGAGACGCCGGAAGGCGACACCCCCGGCCGCAGCGAGGCCTTCCGCCGCGCCGGCGCCTTCTTCCGCATCGAGGCGACCGTTGGCATGCGCTGAGGCGACCCGCGCCACGCTCGCCTTCGTGCTCGTCCTCGCGGCGGGCTGCGCCCTCGCCCCGACGCCGATAGCCGGCCCCGCGCCCTTCCCGGGCGTCGCGCCGGATCGCGACCTGCGCGCCGACTTCCGAGCCGTCGCCTGCGCGCGCCTTCCGGAAGGATCGCCCCCTTGCGAGTCCAGCCTGCGACGCGAGCCCGGCGAGGGAGCGCAGCCCTTCGAACCGCTGCGCGACCCGAACGCCGCGAGCCGCTTCCGCATCGGCTTCGTGCCGGGGCTCTTCGCGCAGTGCCTCGCGCCGCTCCTGCGCCCCTTCGCCGACGCGGAACACGCGCTCCGGGCGAGCGGCTACGACGTCTCGTACTTTTCCGTGCCCGGCCGCGGCTCGGTCGAGGCGAACGCGCGCTTCCTCGCCGAGCGCATCGACCGGACGCCCGCCGACGCGAGGCCGTGGATCCTCGTGACGTACTCCAAGGGACTCGCCGATTCGCTCGAGTACGTCGTCAACCACTCGAAGGAGAGCAATCGCGTGGCGGCGATCGTGTCCTTCTCCGGCGCCGCGATGGGCAGCCCCCTCGCGGACGTCTTCGAATCCTCGTACCGGGAATACCTCGCGGGACTGCCCCTGCCTCGCTGCCCCGCCGGGAGCGGCTCGGAAATCGACGACCTGAAGCGCGCCTCCCGGCGTCTCTGGTGGGAGCGCAACAGATCGCGCGTCACGGTGCCGGTGCTCGGCGTCGTCGCCACGGCGAGCCCCGACCGGGTGTCCTTCGGGTCGTGGACGACCTTCCGCAAGCTCTCGGAGATCGACCCGCGCAACGACGGGAAGATCCTCTGGAACGACCAGCTCGTTCCCGGCGGCTACCTGCTGGGGTTCGTGGACGCGGACCACTGGTCCATCGCCGTGCCGTTGCGCGAGGACCTGCCGGCCCTCTCGTTCCTCTTCCACGACGACATCCCGCGCGCGGCGCTCGTGGAGGTCCGCGATCGAGGTGGCCGCCGGCCTGCTGCAGCGTTCGAGGGCCGGCCGGCGCGCCGTGAAGAACCGCTACTTGATGTTGTCCGCCGAGTGCTTCATGACCTTGTCGGCCGCGAAGCGCACCGTGACGCCGCTCTTCTCGTCGCCCCACTTGCACACCTTGAAGCCGGCGGTCTCGCTGCAGCCCGAGGGGCTCCCCAGCGTCGCGGTCACGTCGGCGTAAGCCATGCCCACCTTGATCTTGGCGTAGTTCTCGGCGTTGACCTTGCTGCAGGCGGCAATGGCGAGGCCGGCGGCTGCCACGAGGGCGAGGCGGCAGGTCAGGGTCATCGTGGATTTCATGCGGGCTCCTGGGACGGGGTGGACGGGGAAGGCGGAACGGTCTTGCGCCCGGCGAGCGCCCAACGCAGCATCACGGCCGCGAAGGCGATGAGCACGGCGCCGAAGGCGGTGACGAGCATGAGGATGTTCAGGGCCCGCTGGTAGGCCGTGTCGATCACGAGGTCGGCCAACGCGCGCAGCCCCTCGGGCTTCAACGCGTTGCCCACCGGCACGAGCGAGGCGTCGATGCCGGCGACGTTCTTCTCGATCGTCGCGAGGCGCTGCTCGATGGCCTCGATGCCCTTCAGGTCCTTCGCGATCTCGCCGACGGCCGACATCGTTTCCTTGAGCGTGGGCGCGGGCTTCGCCGCGGGCTTCGCGCCCTCCTGCTTCGCTTCGCCCTTGTCGCCGCCGAAGAGGGACGCGGACGCGGGTAACGCGCCGACGGAAATGGCGCCGGCCGCGAATGCGGCGAGGGCTATCGGCACCAAGGTGGCGATTCGGCTCACGGACTTCTCCTCCAGTGTGCTGTAGTCGGGCGCTGCCCCGGCGAAGGCAAATGCCGCGGCGGTCGGGGCGCATGAAGGCGCCTCGAGGACGGGAAGGAACGTCAGCGAATTCTACCCGGCTACCCGGCCGGCGATATCCGACCGTCTCAGGGCATGCCCTGCAGGTCCGAAGGCGTGTCGACGTCGCGAAAGATGCCGGGATCGCCCACGGGCACCGCGACCAGTCGTTCCGCATGCCTCGCGAGGAGGCTGCGCGCGCCTTCGTCCCCGTCGAGCCGCGCCAGTTCGTCGCCGAGCGCACCGCCGAAGGCCACGGGATGCCCACGCTGGCCTCCGGCGGGATCGAACCGCGGCCGCAAAGGAGGGCCCCCTCCTCCAGCGCGCGCTTCACCGCCGCATGCGTCGACGGCGCGATGCCGGGCATGTCCCCGAGGGCCACGAGCCAGCCGCCCGCCGAACGCGAAGCCATGACGCCCGCCGCGAGGCTCGCGCCCATGCCGCGCGCGCAGGCATCGGAGGCGAGCACTTCGCATCCGGCCTCGCGAAGCAACCGGGCCAGCACCTCGTCGCCTTCGCGCACCACGGCGAGCGCATCGCCCGTGCCCGCGAGGAGCGAGCGGGCGGATCGCACCGCCAGGGGCACGCCATCGACGGACGCGAGCATCTTGTCGCCGCCGAACCGCGTGCCGGCGCCGCCGCATAAAAGGAGGGAACGGACCAGGGGAACTACGCTCGCTTGCGCCCGGCGGCCTCGTCGGCCATCTCGAGCATCACGCCGTTGCGCGTGGCGATGAGGTCCGCCAGGATGGACACGGCGATCTCCGGCGGCGTGCGCGAGCCGATCGCGAGGCCCACCGGGCCGCGCAGGCGGGCGATCTCCCGCGACGAGAGGTCGAATTCCGCGAGGCGCTTGCGCCGCTCCGCGCTCGTCTGCGCCGAGCCGACGGCGCCCACGTAGAACGCGTCGCTCTTCAGGGCCGTGAGCAGCGCCATGTCGTCGAGCTTCGGATCGTGCGAGACGGTGAGGATGACCGAGTGGCCGTCGGGCTTGAAGGCGAGCACGGCGTCGTCGGGCATGCCGTCCACGAACTTCGTGCCCGCGACGCGCCACGCGGTGCGGTATTCCTCGCGCGGGTCGCACACGAAGACCTGGTAATCCACGGTCGAGGCCACTTCGGCGAGGTAGTGCGCGATCTCCGAGGCGCCGATGATGAGCATGCGCCAGCGCGGGCCGTGGATGCTCGTGAAGTGGTCGACGGCGCGCTCGCACTCGTCGGTGGGCAACGCGGGCGCGATGGTCCATTCGCCCGACTTCAGGTCCACTCGCCGGCCGATCACCTCGCCGCTCGCGATGCGCGCGAGGAGCGCCTCGAGGTCCGACACGGGCACCTCGGCTTCCACGATCACCTCGAGCTGGCCGCCGCAGGGCAGGCCGAAGCGGCGCGCCTCCTCGCTCGTGACGCCATAGGCGGCGAAGCGGGGCGTGCGGCCGGCGTACTCGTCGCGGCGGGAGACGAGATCGTCCTCGATGCAGCCGCCGGAGACGGAGCCCACGAGGATGCCGTCGTCGCGCATGGCGAGGAGCGAGCCCGGCGGACGGGGGCTCGCGCCGAAGGTCTGGGCGACGGTGACGAGCCAGGCCTTGCGCCCCGCGCGCTTCCAGGCGAGGGCGTTTTCCAGCACGTCGAGATCGAGGCTTTGCATGGTCTGCGACTATAGCACCGCGAACGCCCTAGCCCGGTGCGCCGGCCTCGAGGCTGCGAGGCGCGCGGAAGAGCTCGCGAACGGCCGTGCGGTACTGCTCGAAGGCCATGGCGGACAGGTTGTGGTGGCTGCCGCCTTCCACCCGGATGAAGCGCTTTCTCGGGGAGGTGGCCGCCGAGAAGAGCCGCTCGCCCATCTCGAAGGGAACGATGGCGTCGTTCGTGCCGTGGACGATGAGGAGGGGCGCCTGGATGCGCGGGATCTTGGCGAGCGTGTTGAATTCCTGCGTGAGGATGAGGCCCACCGGCATGAAGCGCCACGCGGTGTGCTCGACCATGTCGCGGATCGACGTGAAGGTGGCCTCGAGCACCACGCCGGTCGCCTCCGGGCGACGCACGGCGAGTTCCGCGGCGACGGCTCCGCCCAGCGAGTGCCCCACGATGATGCGCGCGCGCCCCGGCTCGGCGCGGCCGATCCAGTCCCAGGCGGTCTCGGCGTCCTCGTAGGCGAGGCTTTCGGTGGGGGAGATGTCCGTGCTTCGGCCGAACCCCCGGTAGTCGATGGCGAGGACGTTGAATCCGAGATTGCGCCACCTTTCGATGCGGGTGACGCTGCCCGTCAGGTTCCAGCGGGCGCCATGCAGGTAGAGCAGCACCGGCGCCGCCGGGTCGTCCGCCTTCGCCCAGTAGGCGTGCAGCTGGTCGCCGTTCGTGCCCACCGGTATCCAGCGGTCCTCGTAGGCGACGTTGGCGTTGCGGAAGCCCCACCATTCACCCTTGGTGGGACGGAAGATGAGTTCGCCCTGCTTCTCGGCGAGATAGGCGCAGCCGGCGACGCTCGCCGCAAGAAGCAGGGCCGCGAAAATCCGGGCGGCGAGGCGCAGGCGGTTCACGATGCGCCTCCGGCCCGGCCTACTTCGGGCTGAAGATCAGCGGCGTGCGCGGCCCGTTGACGTGCCGGGCCTCCAGCGCGATCAACGCCCAGAGCGCGACCAGCACCACCGCGACGAGCGCGGCGACGGCCGTGACCGGATGGGTGGCGATCCTGGTGAGCCATTGGGGCCAAGCGTGTTCGAAGAGCCTCAGTCTCATGAACATGTCTCCCGATACCCTGGGGTCGCCGGCTCGGGATGGCCCGGTCGCCCGATCAGGAATGCAACGCGAAGCTCCTCTGGAGATCGTCGTGGCGGGAACCGATGTGACCCCTTCGGGCCGCACGGTTCCCACGGAAGCATAAATCGGGCCTTTCGACCCCTGCTTCAAGCCCACTTGCCCTTCGACAGGGGCAGGACACGCGGCCGCTTGCCCGTGAGCACGGCCACCGCGTTGGCCACGGCGGGGCCGACGGGAGGCGTCCCCGGCTCGCCGACGCCCGTGGGCTTGTCGAGCGTCGAGGGCACGAGGTGCACCTCGATCTTCGGCGTCTCGTTGATGCGCAGGACGCCGTAGTTGTGGAAGTTGGACTGCTGCACCTGCCCGTCCTTGAGGGTGATCTCGGATTGCAGGACGGCGGACAGCCCGTACACGATGGCGCTCTGCACCTGCGCCTCGACGGTGAGCGGGTTCACCACCACGCCGCAGTCGAGCGCCGCCACGACGCGGTGCACCTTCACGGCGCCGCCTTCGATCGAGACCTCCGCCACCTGCGCGCACACGCTCCCGAAGGATTCGTGCACGGCGATGCCGCGCGCCCGCCCCTTGGGCAGGGGCTTGCCCCAGCCGGCCTTGGCCGCCGCCGTTTCCAGCACGGCCACATGCCGCGGATGCTTGGCGAGAAGCGCCTTGCGGAACGCCACGGGATCCTGCCCGGCGGCCGCGGCCAGCTCGTCGACCATCGTTTCCATCACGAAGGCCGTGTGGGTATGTCCCACGGAGCGCCACCACAAGGACGGGATGGCCGACTTTGTCGTGTGCAGCGTCACGCCCAGGTTGGCGAGTTCGTACGGCGAATCGGATACGCCCTCCACGGACGTATGGTCGATGCCATCCTTCACCAGGAAACCCTCGAACGGCGTGCCCGCGATGATCGACTGGCCCACGATGACGTGGTTCCAGCCGACGACCTTGCCCTGGGCGTCGATGCCCGCGTCGACGCGATGCACGTAGGCCGGTCGGTAGAAGCCGCCCTTGATGTCGTCCTCGCGCGTCCAGATGAGCTTCACCGGGACCTTGATCTCCTTGGCGATCTCGCAGGCCTCGACGATGTAGTCCGACACCGGGTTCGCGCGCCGGCCGAAGCCGCCGCCCGCCGCCATCGTGTGCAGCTTCACCTTTTCCGGGGCGAGGCCGAACACCTTCGCCGCCGCGCCCTGGTCCATCATCTGGAACTGCGAGCCCGCCCAGATCTCCGCCTCGGCACCGCGGAATTCCACGGTGCAGTTGAGCGGCTCCATCGGCGCGTGGGCGAGGAACGGGAACTCGTACTCGGCGCTCACCGTCTTCGCGGCGGTCTTGATCGCGTTCGGGTCGGCCGCCTTCTTCGCCGAGGGGCCGGGCTGCTTCGCGAGTTCCTTGTATTGCGCGGTGAGCTTGTCCGAGGACACCTTGAGCGCCTCGGGGATGTCCCACTGCACCTCGAGCGCGTCGCGGCCCTTCTTGGCCGCCCAGAAGCTCTTGCCCACGACGGCGACGCCGCCGGAAATCTCCACCACGTGCGTCACGCCGGCGATGCCCTTCACCTTCTCCGCGTTGATGCCCGCCACCCTCGCGCCGAATACCGGCGGATGCAGGACGAGGGCCACGTGCAGGTTGGGGCGCTTCACGTCCATGCCGAAGACGGTCTTCGCGTCGACCTTCTCCTGCGAATCGATGCGCTTCGTGGCCTTGCCGATGAGCTTCCAGTCCTTCGGCGCCTTGAGGGCGACCTTCTCCGGCACCGGCATCTTCGCCGCGGCCTCGGCAAGCTGGCCGAAGGTGGCCTTCCTGCCTCCCGGACCGGTGACGAGGCCCTTGTCGGCCTTGCACGCCTCCGGCTTCACTTTCCACTGCGCGGCGGCGGCGGAGACCAGCATCGTGCGCGCCTGGGCGCCGACGGTGCGGAATTGTTCCCACGAATTGGAGACGCTCGACGAGCCGCCCGTGCCCTGCATGCCGAAGGCGAGGTTGGCGAACTCCGGGCCGGCCGGGGCGAGCTCGGCCTTCACCTTCGTCCAGTCGCAGGCGAGTTCCTCGGCGATGAGCATCGGCAGGGACGTGGTGACGCCCTGGCCGAACTCGAGGTGCTTCACGATCACGGTGACGGTGCCGTCCTTGCCGATGCGCAGGAACGCGTTGGGATGCACGGGCTTGGGAGTGCCCTGCGCGAAGGCGCGGCCGCCCTTCTCCGGCAGCCAGAAGCCGATGACGAGGGCGCCCGCGACGGCGGCGGACGACTGGAGGAAGCGGCGGCGCGAGGCGTCGTTCACGGTCTTGTCCAAGTCGTGCTCCTAGCGCTTGCCGCCGAGGGAGGCGGCGGCGGTCTTGATGGCCTCGCGAATGCGCGGGTAGGTGCCGCAGCGGCAGAGGTTGCCCTCCATCGCGTCGTCGATCTGCGCGTCCGTGGGCGCCTTGTTCTTCGCGAGCAGCGCGACGGCCGACATGATCTGGCCGGGCTGGCAGTAGCCGCACTGCACCACGTCCTTGTCGACCCACGCGGCCTTCACGGCCTTCACGACGGGATTCGAGGGCGTGAGGCCCTCGATGGTGTTCACGTTCTTGCCGGCCACGGCCGACACCTTGATGGAACAGGCGCGCTCCGCCTCGCCGGCGATGTGCACGGTGCAGGCGCCGCACTGGGCGCGGCCGCAGCCGAACTTGGTGCCCGTGAGCCCCAGGTTGTCGCGCAGCACCCACAGCAGGGGCGTGTCGGGGTCGTTGGCGAACTGCACGGGCTCGCCGTTCACGAAGAACTTGATCATGGCGGAATGTCCTTGGGAGATGCGGCGCGGGGCACCCGCGCGCGAAGGCCGCCATTATCGCCGATTTGCTATCATTCGCACCGCCTCCGAAAGCCCCGTGCCATGCCCCGCAGCCGCAAGATCTTCCCCACCCCGGACGACGCCGAGATCGCCTTCTACGACGCCTTCGAGCGCGGCGACCTCGCCGCCATGATGGTCGTCTGGGCCGAGGACGACGACGTCGTGTGCATCCATCCCTCCGGCCCGCGCCTCGTCGGCTTCGACGCCGTGCGCGACAGCTGGATGCAGATCTTCACCGGCTCGGTGAAGATGCAGGTGCGCGTGGAGCAGACGCGCCGCCTCGACGGCACATCGGTTGCCGTGCGGTCGGTGATCGAGTCGATCTCCGCGCCGGGCCACGAGGGCACGCCCCAGCGCGTGGCCGCCACCAACGTCTACGTGCTCACCGACGCCGGCTGGCGCATGGCGATGCACCACGCCTCGCCGCCGGAAGTGCTCGACGCCCCGCCGGAAGACGACGAGGACGACGAGCCGCACACGCTGCACTGACGGCGCGCGCCGCCGCCCTCACTCCAGCCGGAACGTCCCGCGCACGCGCGGCTCGCCGCCCGCCCCGCTCGCCTCGAGCACCGCGGGGTCCAGCGGGTCGAGCGTCCACGCGAAGCGCGAGGAACCCGACTCGGCCACGCACCCCCCCGCCTCCGAATACCGCGACCCGAAAAGGGGCAGCGTATCGGTAGGCGCCGGCAGCCCCTGCGGGTGCGAGAAATGGACCAGCCGGTTCTGGCCGCGCAGGTAGAGGACCTGCCGGGGGAGGCGATTCTGGAAGAGATCCGGCGCGGCGAGGTAGGCGCGGCCCGTGCAATCGGAAGAGAGGTACCGCAGCACGCCGGGATCGTCCGCGACGAACCGCCCGTCCAGACGGAAGCGGAACAGGTAGCCTTCCTTCACCGCCGTGAACGTGTCGTCGGCGAATCCGACCAGGCTGCCGATCACCGTGCCGAGGTTGTTCACGATGAGGACGCCGCCGCCTCCGCGCGGGCCTGCGGGGCCTGCGGGGCCTGCGGGACCTGCCGCACCGGCCGGGCCGGCGGGACCGGTCGCGCCGATGGGGCCGGCAGGGCCGACGGGGCCGGAGGCACCGACCGGACCGGCGGGACCCATCGGACCGGCGGAGCCCGTGGCGCCGGTCGCCCCGACGGGACCCACGGGGCCGGCGGTCCCGAGCGTCAGCCAGAATTCGTCACCGCGCCCGCCGCCGCCACCGCCGCCACCGCCACCCCCTCTTCCCCGGGAAAGCGAAAGCGACAGGAGGTAACTCCCCGGCGCGAGCCCGGGCGGCAGGAGCGCCTCGATCCGCGTCGCGCTCGCGCTCGTCACCACGAGGGGCGTGGCGATTCCGCCGAGGGTGAGACGCGGCGTGCCGTCGTCGAGATCGGTTCCCGTGATCGCGATCGACACGCCCGCGGGGTCGGCGCGGGCCTCGAGGATGACGGGGTCGGCCGCGATGGCCGGCGTGGAAAGGGCGAGGGCGATCGCGGCGGCGAGCGCGCGGACGCCGGGACGAAGGGTTCGCATGGCGGAGTCTCCGGTACGGCTCGACGGACGGACCCGATGCCCGACCCCCGCCGTTCGCGAAGACTAGCGACACGCCCCGCGGGCGACAATGCGGAAAATTCTGCGAAACCGGCAAGCCGGCGCACGCCGGCGGCAATCGCTTACGATGGCGCCTGCCCGGCCCCCGCCCCATGATCCGCCCCGCCCTTCTCGTCCTCGCCCTCGCCGCCGCGCTGCCCGCCCTCGCGCAGCCCGACCCGCGCGCCGTCGTGCGCACCGCCTACCCGAGCGGCGAGACGCAGCTCGACCCCCAGGTGGAATCCGACGAGGTGTCCATCAGCTTCACGACCGTCATCTTCGACTCGATGCTGCAGTACGACTTCCTCGCGCGGCCGGCGAAGCTCATGGCCAACACCGCCTCGCTCCCGGAGGTGACGGAGGGCGGGCGCACCTACACCCTTCGCGTGAAGCCCGGCATCTTCTTCCACGAAGATCCCGCGTTCGGCGGAAAGCGGCGCGAGCTCGTCGCGGCCGACTACGTCTACGCCATCAAGCGGCTCATGGACCCGGCGCTGCGCAGCAAGTGGGGCTTCCTCGTCGAGGGCCGGATCGAGGGCGCGGACGCCGTGGTCGCGAAGGCGAAGGCGACGGGGAAATTCGACTACGACGCGCCCATGGCGGGCCTCGCGGCCCCGGACCGCTACACGCTGCGCATCCGCCTGGTGCAGCCGGACTACGCCTTCCGCTACGTGCTCGCCATGACGCCCACCGTCGCCGTGGCGCGGGAGGTGGTCGAACGCTACGGGCCCGACACGGGCTTCCATCCCGTGGGCACGGGCCCCTTCCGCATCCGCGAATGGGTGCGAGGCGCGCGGCTCATCCTCGAGGCGAACCCGGGCTACCGCGAGGACCGCTTCGACGGCGACCCGGGCCCGGACGAGCAAAGCCGCGCCATCCACGCCCGACTCGAGGGCAAGCGCCTGCCGCTCGTCTCGCGCATCGAGGTGAGCGTCGTGGACGAGGCGCAGCCGCGCTGGCTCGCCTTCCTGAACGGCGAGCACGACTACATCCGCCCCTGCCGAGCGAATTCGCCAACATCGCGCTGCCGGGCGGGCAGATCGCGCCCAACCTCGCGAAGGCCGGCATCCGCGCGACGCCCGACGAGATCGCGTACACCACGTACACCACCTTCAACACGCGGGAGACCATCGAGGGCACGCCCAATTCGATCGGCGGCTTTTCCCCGGAGCGCATCGCGCTTCGCCGCGCCATCGGGATGGGATTCCGGATCGACGAGATGGTGGCGATCCTCGACAAGGGCCAGTCGGTGCGCGCGCAAACGCCGCTGCCGCCGGCGGTGTCGGGCCACAACCCGGCGATGCGAAGCCCCACGCTCGAGTTCAATCCCGCCAAGGCGAAGGCCCTGCTCGATCTCTACGGCTACGTCGACCGCGACGGCGACGGGTACCGCGAGGCGCCGGACGGTTCGCCCTTCTCGTTCGACCACGCCTCCTATCCGACCCTGCGCGAACGCCAGCGCAACGAGCTGTGGAAGAAGTCGATGGACGCCATCGGCCTGCGCATCACCTTCAACACGGTGGAGAAGCTGCCCGAGCTGAGGAAGCAGGCGCAGGCGGGCCGCCTGCAGTCCTTCAGCTACGGCTGGATCGCGGACTTCCCGGACGGCGAGAACTTCCTGATGCTGCTCTGGAAGGGCTCCATCGGGCAGGTGAACTATGCCAACTTCGACCACCCCGAGTACAACGCCCTCTACGAGCGGGTGAAGGCGATGGACGATTCCCCGGAGCGGAACGCCCTCATCGACCGCATGGTGAAGCTGATCTGGGTGTACGCGCCCTGGCTGGTGGAGACCTACAAGACCGAGAGCATCCTCGTGCAGCCCTGGCTCCTCAACTACAAGAAGCACCCCTTCGGGCACGAGCCGTGGAAGTACCTCGAGGTGGACGTGGCGAGGCGCCCGCCCGTCTAGCTCAGCCGCGCTCGCGGGCCGCCGCGTGCTGCCCCATCTTGCGCAGGCGGTGCGCCATCACCTGCATGATCTGCAGGCCGAAGTAGGGCGAATCCTGGATGAGTTCGAGGAAGCGTTCCTCGGGAATCTCCACGAGGCGGCAGGCGGTGCGGGTGACGGCGCTCGCGGCGCGCGGCGAATTGTCGATGAGCGCCATCTCGCCGAAGGGCTCGCCCGCGCGCAGGATCTCGAATTGCCCTCCGGCGATGACGAGTTCCACCTCGCCTTCGAGGATCACGTACATCACGTCGCCGGGGTCGCCTTCCTTGAAGATGACCTCGCCCGGCCCGCGGGCATAGCCGTCGGACTGCGTGTTGAACATGTCGAGCTTCACGCCCATGGCTGGCTTCCTCGTTCCCGGTACGCCGATTGTAGCGGGGCTCAGGGCGCCCGGGGCTGCAGGGCCCTCACGAGCTGCAGGACCTGCGGGTTTCCGGGGTCGACGGTCTCGAGGCGCTTCGCGTGGCGCAGCCCGCCCGCGGCATCGCCCGCCTGTGCGCGCAGCGTGGCCGCGGTGAAGAGCAGCTGCCGGTCGTCGGGCAGGCGCACGAGGGCGGCATCGAGGGCGCGCAGCGCGTCCGCCGGGCGCCCGGCATCGTTCAGGGCCACCGCGTGCACGTAGGCGAAGCGCGTGTCGGTGGGCGCCAGCGAGGCGGCGCGCGCGAGCGACGCGACGGCCTCCGGCAGGCGCTTCTGGCGCACCAGCGCGAGGCCGAGCGCGTGGTGGGCGGCGGCCGACGCGGGATCGCGGCGCAGCGCCTCCCGCAACACCGCCTCCGCCCGGGCATCCTCGCCACGCGATCGGTGCAGGTCAGCGAGGTTGACCGATGCCTCGGCGAACGCCGGCTCGATCGCGAGAGCCTTGAGAAAGGCGGCGATCGCGCCCTCGGCGTCGCCGCGGGCCGCCGCGAAGTTGCCGAGGGACAGCTGCGCCTCCGGCCGGTCCGCGTTGAAGCGAAGCGAAGCGAGGTACTCGGCCGTCGCCCTTTCCAGGCGGGCGGGCGCCACCGTCGTGCCGGCCAGCACGCGCGCGGCCTCCAGGCGCACGAGGCGCGACGGGTCGTCCAGCATCCGCTCGACGAGGCGCGCGCGCGCGACGGGCTCCACTTCCGAGAAGGCACCGACCGCCGTCGCGCGCACGACGGCGTCCGGATCGCCGAGCGCCGCCTCGAGCGCGGGGAAAGTCGCGGGCCCGGGCCGGCGTGCGAGTCGCGCGAGGGCGCTCGCCCGCACGAGCGCCGGTTGCGAGCGGTCGGCTGCGATCTTCGCGAGCGGGCCATCGGCCGAGACCGCGCCCCGGTCGGCTGCCGCGAAGGCCTCCGCGAACGCCTGGAAGCCCGGCTTGCGATCGGGATACCACTTCGCCACGGCCTCGGCCGCCCAGGCGGCCTTCCGGTCCCTGTGGCAATCGTTGCAGGCGTTCGGCGTGCCGATCTTCACGGAGAGATCCGGCCGCGGGACGCGCATCGCGTGGTCGTGGCGCGGATCGATGACCATGTACGTCACCGTCGGCATGTGACAGGACGCGCACTCGGCACCCTTCGTGCCGGTCTTGTGGCGGTGGTGTTCCGGCGCATCGAACTTCGCGGCGAGATGGCACTGCGCGCACACCGCGTTGCCGGGCGCGCGCAGCTTCTGGCTGTGCGGGTCGTGGCAATCGGAGCAAGTGACACCATGGGCGTTCATGCGGCTCTGCAGGAAAGAGCCGTAGTTGAAGACCTCGTCCTGCATCTGCCCGTCCGCCCGGTAGAGACCGGGCTCGAGGAGCGCGGGCCGGAAGGCGTCGGTGAAGGGGGAACCCGCCGCGTGGTCATCGCTGAACTGCCCGCGGCGGGAATGGCAGCGCGCGCAGGCCTCGATCTCCCGCGCGCTGTCGCGCGGCCTCGAGCGCGCCGCGCTGCCGCTCGCGGCCGCGAACGTCCAGGTCACGCCGCGGCGCTCGTCCAGCCGCGCGACGAGGCCCTTGTCCGCAGCCTTCGCGCGCTCGCCTTCGGGACGCTTCGCCCAGGCGAGGTGGGCGGAGCCCGGCCCGTGGCAGGCCTCGCAGTTCACGTTGATGTCCGTCCACGTGGTCGCGAAGGTGCCGCTCGCCGCGTCGTAGCCCTTGCGCAGGTTCGTCGAGTGGCAGTCGGCGCACTGGAAGTTCCAGTTCTGGTCGATGGAGGTCCAGTGCAGGCGCTCGCCCGGCTTCGGCTTTTCCTTCGGGTACAGGTGGAACCAGCGCTGCCCGCCCGCGGCCTTCGGGCGCGAATCCCAGGCGAGCCCCAGGGCCTGCCTGCGGCCGTCGGGAAAGTCGATGAGGTATTGCTGCAGCGGCTCGACGCCGAAAGCGTGGGAGATCTCGAAATCCGCGAGCCTGCCGTCCCGGCCTTCGGTGTTCACGAAGTACTTGCCGTCGCGGCGGAAAAACGTGGAGGTGACGCCGGCGAAGGAGAATTTCGCGTTGGCGAAGTCCCCCGCACCGCCTGCTCCGAGGCGACCTGCATCGCGCGATCGTGCTGGGACCCCTTCCATGCGGCGGCCTCCGTCGCGTGGCATTCGACGCAGGCCTTGCCGCCGACGTACTGCGGTGCCGCCATGGCCGCCGGGATAGGCGAGGCGGATGGCGAGGGCTCCGTCCCTCCCCGAAAGAGGAAATGGGCGCCCAGGGCAAGGCCGGCCACGACCGCGAGACCGCCCAACGCCGCTGCCCGGCCATCGATGCGGGGGGCGGGAGCGGCGGCGACGGCCGGCGGGGGAACCCCGCCCGGCGGCGGCGTGGCGCTTGACGTCCCCTTCGACTTGCGGCTTCTTCCCACGATGTGCGCTCCAGGCCCCGGGGCCCGACCCTCGTCCAGTGTAGCCGCAACGAAAGAGGGCGCCCGAAGGCGCCCTCGCCCGGATGCAGGCGCGTCCGCTAGCGGCCGGACAGCGCGCTGTCGATCTGCTTCTTCACCTTTTCCAGGTTGAAGGAGCCGGCCGTCTGGCTGGGCGGGTAATCCTTCATCGTCTGCAGGAAGCGCGCGGCGAGCCCCTGGATGGGAACCACCACGAAGATGCGGCTCATGTACCAGTCCCAGTAGGTGTTGGGCGTGCTGCGCCTTCTCGAACGGGTCGCGGCGCAGGTTCACGAGCATGGGCGCGCGAAGCTCGGTGAAGGGCTCGAGCCAGATGCGCACGGTCTTCTCCTCCTTCTGCTCCATGAACGTCACCTTCCAGTCGTCGTAGCGCATGGCGAGAACCTGCCCCTCGTCGCCCACGTAGATGAACTCGCGGCGCGGCGGGTCCTTGGACTTGCCGGTGACGTAGTCGATGACGTTGTAGCCGTCGATGTGGTTGCGGTAGGTGCGGCCATTGATCGTCGCGCCCTTCGCGAGTCGCTCCTTGATGTCCGGGGCGCCGGCGATGGCGGCGAAGGTGGGCAGCCAGTCCTCGTGCGAAACGATGCCGTTCAGCGTCGAACCCGCCGGGACCTTGCCGGGCCAGCGCACGAAGGTCGGCACCCGGAAGGCACCTTCCCAGTTGGTGTTCTTCTCGCTGCGGTACGGGGTGGTGCCGGCGTCGGGCCAGGAGTTGTAGTGCGGGCCGTTGTCCGTCGAGTACATCACGATCGTGTCGTTGCCGATGCCCAGGTCGTCGACGAGCTTGAGCAGTTCGCCCACGTGGCGGTCGTGCTCGACCATGCCGTCGCTGTACTCGTCCTGGCCGGAGATGCCGCGCAGTTCCTTCTTCACGTGCGTGCGGAAATGCATGCGCGTCGCGTTCCACCGTGAAGAAGGGCTTGCCGGCCTTCACCTGGCGTCCGATGAATTCCTTGGCGGCGGCGAGCGTCTCCTCGTCGATGGTCTCCATGCGCTTCTTGGTGAGCGGGCCGGTGTCCTCGATCGTCTGGCCCCCTTGCCGTCGGACTTCGCGCGGATGATGCCGCGCGGGCCGCTGCAGGAATGTCTTGCCGTTGGGCGGCTTCATGTCCTTCGGGTAGTCCTCGTTCTCCGGCTCCTCCTGCGCATTGAGGTGGTAGAGGTTGCCGAAGAACTCGTCGAAGCCGTGCACGGTGGGCAGGTGCTCGTCGCGGTCGCCCTGGTGGTTCTTGCCGAACTGGCCGGTGGCGTAGCCCTGGCTCTTGAGCACCGTGGCCATCGTGATGTCCGACTTCTGCCAGCCTTCCTTCGCGCCGGGCAGTCCGACCTTGGTCATGCCGAGCGCACCGGCACCGAGCCGCCGATGAATGCCGCGCGGCCGGCGGTGCAGCTTTGCTGGGCGTAGTAGTCGGTGAAGCCGACGCCTTCCTTCGCGATGCGGTCGATGTTGGGCGTCCTGTAGCCCATCATCCCCCGGTTGTTGTGGCTGATGTTCCAGGTGCCGATGTCGTCACCCCAGATCACCAGGATGTTCGGCTTCTTCGCCTGCGCGAACGCCGTTGAAGCGGCGACGGCGATGCCGAGCGCACCGATCGCAGCCAGCAACCCGCGGACGGCCTTCATGGAATTCATCGGTTCTCTCCCTTGGTTGCGATTGCCGGCGAGCACGCCGGGGACAGGACTTCTGCAGGCGCGCAGTCTATCGACCGCCCCCGCGCTTCACCCTTGTTCTTTGGTACAGGTCGGCCCCCTCAGGGAGCGGACACCTTGAAGACGGTCGCCCAGTCGCGCTTCATGTCGATCACCTCCCAGCCGCGCTTCGGCGCCTCGGTGAGGGCGCGATCCAGGCGCCCCACGCCCGACTTGCGGTCGTAGGCGAACTCGCGCGCCGCGTCGGTGTGATGGACGATCATGCCGAGCGTGGTTCCCGGCCCGGCCGTGGTCCATTCGAGCATCTCGAAGTCGCCGTCGGAATTGCCGAACGCCGCGATGGGGCGCCGGCCGATGTGGTAGTGGATCGCCACGGGCTTGCCCGCCTTGTCGTCGATGAAGTTCACCCTCGGCTGGCGCAAGAGCGCGGTCTTGCCGTCGACGCTCGCGTACTTCACCACGATGCTGCTGCCGATGACCTGCTCGGGCGGAATGCCGTAGACCCGCTCGGCCCACGGTCGTACGAACTCGATGCCGCCACCGGAGACGATGTAGGTCTTGAAGCCGTTGGCGCGCAGGTAGGCGAGCAGCTCCACCATCGGCTGGTAGACGAGTTCGGTGTAGGGGCGCTTGAGCAACGGGTGGCGGGCGGTGGCGATCCACTCGCGCACGACCTGCTCGAACTGCTCCGTCGACATGCCGGCGTGCGTGGCCATCACCAGCTCGCCGAGCCCCTTCTCGCCGCTCGCGGCCAGGGCCTTGAGATCGCCCTCGATCGCGGCCTTGAACGGCTGCTTCGACTGCCATTCCGGGTGCTTCGGCGCGAGGGCCTTCACCCGGTCGATGGCGAAGAGCAACTGGAAGTAGGCGGGCTGCTCGCTCCAGAGCGTGCCGTCGTTGTCGAAGACGGCGATGCGCCGCGCGGGGGCCACGTAGCCGCTTCCGGCATCGTCGGTCACCGCTTTCACGAAAGCGACGATGCGGGCCTTGGCAGGGCCGGCGTTCCAGGAAGCCAGCGGATCGTGCTGCGCGAGCGCCGGCAGCGAGAAGGCGGCAAGCAGGAGGGCGAGCGTTCGGAACATGGCGGCCTTTTCGGAATGCGGCGGGAAAGTGCGTCGAACGCTACCATCGCCTCGCGGACCGGGCACTTGTTCCTTGGTACAGGCCCCGCTCGGGCGCGCGACCGGCTGCGGCATAATTCAACCGTGCCTGCCCTCGCCTTCGCCCGTGCCGTCGTACTCCTCGCGCTCGCGCTGGCGTTGCCCGCGGCCGGCGCGGGCAAGTCGGTGCTGCTGCTGCAGCAGGACGACGACGCGTGGCTCTCCTACCAGGCCTTTTACGCCGGCTTCCAGGGGGCGCTCGCGCGGGAATATGGCGCGGACGTGATGATTTACCGGGAAGTCCTCGACCTCTCGCGATTCCCGGGCGCGCCGTACCGCGACGCGCTGCGCCGCTGGTACACGGTGAAGTACCAGGCGATCCGCGTCGACGCGATCGTGGCCGTGGGTCCCGCCGCGCTCACCTTCGCGCTGTCGGCCCGCCGCGACATCTGGCCCGGCGTTCCGACCGTCTTCGCAGGCGGCGACCGGGAGACGCTCGCAATCGCGGAGCGGGGCGCCGCCACCGGCCGCATGTTGCAGTTCGAAACCCCGAAGAGCATCGCGCTGGCACGCACGCTCTTTCCCCGGACGCGCAACCTCGCGATCGTGGGCGACCGTGACCTCACGCAGACGTTCTTCCCCACCTTCGACGAGTCGCTGGACAGGCTCGCGGGCGAACTCCGGGTGATCGACCTGCGCGGCCTCGCCATGGCGACACTGCTCGAACGGGTCGCGGCGCTGCCGCCCGACACGATCGTCCATTGCACGATCTTTTCCCTGGACGGCGACGGCCAGCGATTCGTTCCGCGCGACGCGCTGGCGCGGATCGCCGCCGCCTCGAACGCGCCGATCTTCGGCGACATCGATTCCTACATGGGCACGGGCGCGGTCGGCGGGCAGATGTCGAGCACCCGCGCTTTCGGCGCCGCCATCGCCAACCACCTGGCGCCGGTCCTGCACGGCGCATTGCCCGCCGAACCGCCACCGGGCGGCACGAATTCGTGGAGCACTCCCGTCGTGGACTGGCGCGCGATCCGGCGGTTCGGCGTCGATCCCGCGCGCCTGCCGGCGGGGATCGAGATCCGGTACCGCGAACCCTCCGTGTGGGAGGAGCATCGTCCCGCCCTCCTGGGCGTCGCGGCGGCGTTCCTCGTCCTCCTGGGATTGGTCATCCGGCTGCTGCGCGAACGCCGGCAGCGGATCGTCGCGGAGCAGGAGGCGAGCGCGCGGTTCACCGAGCTCGCCCGTGCCAACCGCATATCGGCCGCCGGCGAGCTCGCGGCGTCGGTCGTGCACGACCTGGGGCAGCCGCTCGCCGCGATCCAGAGCAACGTGGAATCGATGGAACTGCTGCTCGAGGCCGATCCGCCGCGCCTGGAGGAGGCCCGCGCCGCGCTCGCGGACGTCCGGCGCGACGACCAGCGGGCGGCCGACGTGATCGGCCGGCTGCGTTCGCTCTTCCACAAGTCGGAACCCCGGCGCGAACGGGTGTTTGTCGAGTCGGTGGTGAACGACGTGACACGCATGGCCGAAGGCGTCGCGAGGCGAAAGGGCGTCACGGTGGAAGCGGACCTCGATCCGGCGCCGATGGTGGTGGACGCCGACGTGGTGCAACTCCAGCAGGTGCTCATCAACCTGCTTCTCAACGCCTTGGACGCGATCCCCGACGGGACGGGCCACCGACGGGTTGCCATCGTGGCACGGCACGCGACGGGCGGGGTCATCCGCGTCGCCGTCGGCGACTCCGGGCCCGGCATTCCCGATGACGAGCGCGCGCGTATCTTCGAGCCCTTCTACACGACCAAGTCGAAAGGCACGGGCGTGGGCCTCGCCATCGTGAAGCGGATCGTGGAGTCCTACGGCACGCAGGTCGCAGTCGGCGTCTCGCCCCTGGGCGGCGCGGAGTTCTCGTTCGTCCTGCCCTCGGCGGAGGCGGCGCCGTGACCGCCGGCGTCACGATCCACGTCGTCGACGATGACGCGAACCTGCGCACGGCGATGGACCGCCTGCTCAAGCCTGCTCGGTTACGCGGTGGCGGCCTACGACTCGGCCGAGGCCTTCCTCGCCGCGGACCCGCGCGGGCCCGGTTGCATCCTGCTCGACGTGCAGATGCCAGGCCTCGACGGGCTCGCCCTCCACGAGAGGCTCCAGGACATCGGCAACCCGCTGCCCGTCGTTTTCCTTTCCGCCCATGGCGACATCCCGATCAGCGTGCGCGCCATCAAGCGCGGCGCCGAGGATTTCCTCACCAAGCCCTTCAAGCGCGAGGAGCTGGCGGCGGCGGTCGAGCGCGCCCTGGCCCGCGACCGGATGGCCCGCGAGGCCGGGGCGGAACGGGCCGCGAGGCAAGCGAGGATCGACGCGCTCACGCCGCGCGAGCGCGAGGTGCTCGGCCACGTGATCAAGGGGCGGCTCAACAAGCAGATCGCGGCCGATCTCGGGACGACCGAGCGCACCATCAAGGCGCACCGGGCGGCCATCACCGAGAAGCTGGGCCTGCGCTCGGCGCCGGAGATGGCGACCTTCTGCACCGGCCTCGTCCTCGCGCAAGGCGCGGCGAAGTAGGCGCGGACCGGAACGAAGGCCCGGCCCGGCGGTCCGAATCGCGGGCGCCGTCCGTCGCGCACCGTTAGGACCTATCATTCGCCCATGGCCGCTCTCCCCGCCGAACCCGCTCCCGCCCCGAACCGCTTCGGCACGCTTATCACCGCCCTGCTCGTGATCGCGCTTGCGTGGGTGGCTGCCCGGTGGACCTGGGCTCTCGTCGCGCCGCCCGCCGAGTCCCGCCCCCCATCCGCCGCGCCCGCCGTCGACATCGCCACGGCCGCCCGGCTTTTCGGCGGGGATTCCCAGGTGGCGACCGGGCCGGCGCGCGGGCCGGCCGGCTTCCGCCTCAAGGGCGTCGTGGCTCCCTCGGCCGGTTCCGTGGGCGCGGCCGTGCTGAACGTAGCCGGCAAGGACAGGGCCGTGTCCATCGGCGGCGAGGTCCAGCCGGGCGTGAAGCTCGAGGAGGTCGGCCCCGATCACGTGGTGATTTCCCGCGCCGGGGTACGCGAGCGGGTCGATCTCGACGTGCGCATGGCCGCCGTGCCCCGCAGCGTGGGCGGGCAGGCCGCAGGCTTCCGGCTGGGGGTGAACCGCACCGGGCCCTCGGGCTTCGCCTTTTCCCGCAAGGACCTCGAATCGGCCCTGAAGGATCCGAACCAGCTCGGCTACCTGGGCAAGATCGGCATGCCCCCGGGCGGCGGCGTTCGCCTGGACGAAGCCCCGCCGGGCAGCCTGGCCAACCGCCTGGGGCTCCAGCCCGGCGACGTCATCAAGCGCGTGAACGGGCAGGCCGTCGCCTCCGCCGGCGACCTCGCCCGGTTGCACCAGCAGTTCGCCACCACCTCCCTCGTGCAGGCCGAGGTCCTTCGTGGCGGCCAGACCGTCCAGCTCAACTACACCATCAATCCCTGATCCTCCTCCTGAAGGGCCTGAAGGGGACGCACACCTTCAAGCCGGGTGAATGTGTGCGTCCCCTTCAGCGGCGGTGAAGGTGTGCGTCCCCTTCAGAATGGTGTGCGTCCCCTTCAGCCGTCACACGGGCGCAATCCCTCTGTCATAAAATGGGGAATGGGCGCAAAATGCCCGGTAAATCAACGAGGAAGACCATTTTCGTGACCCGTTTTCTCGCTTCCCTGCTGGTGCTTGCCCTGCTCGCCCCCGTCCCCGCGATGTCGCAGGCGGCCGACGAGCGGGTCACCCTCAATTTCGTGAACGCCGACATCGTCTCGGTCATCAAGGCGGTCGGCGGCCACACGGGGAAGAACTTCATCCTCGACCCGCGCGTCACCGGCACGGTGAACGTCGTATCCGAAAAGCCCGTCCCGAAGGACCTGCTCTGGCCGATGCTCCTGTCGGTACTGCGCACGCAGGGCTTCGCGGCGGTCGAAAGCGGCGGCTTCGTGAAAATCGTTCCCGAGGCCGAGGCCAAGACCGGCGCGAGTCCCGTCGGCGAGGCCGCCACGAAGATCTCCGGCGACCGCGTCGTCACCCGCGTGTTCCTCCTGCAGAACGAATCGGCCGTGCAGCTGGTCCCCGTGCTGCGCCCGCTGGTCACCGCCAACAACTTCGTCGCCGCTTACCCGAACAACAACGCCATCGTCATCACCGACTACGCGGAGAACGTGAAGCGCATCGAGTCGATCATCCGCTCGATCGACCAGCCCACGGGCGCCGACGTGCAGGTGATCGCCCTCAAGAACGCCTCCGCCCTCGATGTCGCCCAGACGATCGCCAAGGTGATCCCCGAGACGAGCCCCGCGCCCTCGGCCCCCGGCATGCCCGCCAAGGCCGCCGTCGCCGTGGACGCGCGCACCAACAGCCTGCTCGTGCGCGGCGACAACCCGGGGCTGCTCACGCGCATCAAGGCCCTGGCCGCGAGCCTCGACACGCCCGGCGCCGGCGCGGGCAACATCCACGTGGTGTACCTGCGCAACGCCGAGGCGGTGAAGATCGCCGACACGCTGCGGGCCCTCCTGGGCGGCGCCGAATCCGCCCGAACCGCCTCGTCCGCCGCGAACGCGACCGGCACGAACGCCAGCGCCAACACCGGCGCCTCCGGCACGGCCTCCGCCGCCGCGCCCGCCGCCACCGCCTCGATCATCCAGGCCTACCCGCCCACCAATTCCCTCATCATCATCGCGCCCGAGCCCACCTACCGCGCCCTGCGCGCCGTGATCGACAAGCTCGACGCCCGCCGCGCGCAGGTCTTCGTCGAGGCGCTCATCGTCGAGGTCTCCACCGGGCTCGCGAGCGAATTCGGCGTGCAGTGGCAGGGCGGCCGCAACATCGGCAACGGCCAGTCCGTCTTCGGCGGCACCAACTTCAACACCGGCGTCGCCGGCGGCGCGGGCACCAACATCATCGGCGCCGCGCTCGACCCGCGCACGCTCGGCGCGGGCCTGAACCTCGGGCTCATCAACGGGTTGCTCAAGATCCCCGGCACGGACATCGAGGTACTCAACCTGCAGGTCCTCGCGCGCGCCCTCGAGGCCGATTCCGGCGCCAACGTGCTCTCCACGCCGAACGTCCTCACGCTCGACAACGAGGAAGCGAAGATCATCGTCGGCCAGAACGTGCCCTTCATCACCGGCAGCTACACGCCCTCCTCCACCACCGCCACCAACCCGTTCCAGACGATCGAGCGCAAGGACATCGGCCTCACCCTCAAGGTGACGCCGCAGGTGGCCGAGGGCGGCACGGTGAAGCTCAAGATCTTCCAGGAAGTCTCGAGCGTCACCCGCGAGGCGCAGCTCGTGCGCTCCGCCGACATCATCACCAACAAGCGCTCGCTCGAATCCACCGTGCTCGTGGACGACGGCCAGATCATCGTGCTCGGCGGCCTCATCCAGGACGACCAGCAGGCGGGCGTCGACAAGGTGCCGCTCCTGGGCGACCTGCCGTGGATCGGCAGCCTCTTCAAGTACGAGACGCGGAACCGCAAGCGCACCAACCTGATGGTGTTCCTGCGCCCGGTGGTGCTGCGCGACGACAAGGCCGCCAACTCCATCACCTCGGATCGCTACGAGTACATCCGCAACCTCCAGCAGGGCATGTCCCTGCCGCCGAACGTGCTGCTGCCGGGCGCGAAGGCGACGGAACTGCCGCCCATCGACGCGACCCGCGGCAACAAGTCGTTGCTGCCCAAATGACCGCCCCGCTCGAGCGCACCGTGAACCCGCAGGACCTGGATCCCGCCACCGTCCGCCTCCTGCCCTACGCCTTCGCGAAGTCGAAGGGCGCCATCGCCGCGCGCGTGGCGAACGGCTCGCTCGAGGTGTGGTTCCGCGGCGTCCCGCAGGCCGCGACGCTCGCCGAGGTGCGCCGCATGGCCGGCAAGCCCCTGCGCGAAGTGCTCCTCACCGCCGACGAGTTCGAGCATTGCCTCGCCCTCGCCTACACGCGCGAGCCCAACGCCGCCGAGACGATCGTCGAGGACATGGGCGAGTCGCTCGACCTGGCGCGCCTCACCGAAAGCGTACCGGAGGTCGCGGACCTCCTCGAGGCCGAGAACGACGCGCCCATCGTGAAGCTCATCAACGCGCTCCTCACCCAGGCCGTGCGCGAGGACGCCTCCGACATCCACCTGGAGATCTTCGAGCAGCGCGCCCTGGTGCGATTCCGCGTGGACGGGGCGCTGCGGGACGTGGTCGAACCCCGCCGCGGCCTGCACCCGGCGATGGTCTCGCGCCTGAAGGTGATGGCCTCGCTCGACATCGCGGAAAAGCGCCTGCCGCAGGACGGCCGCATCGCCCTTCGCGTCGCGGGCCGCCCCATCGACGTGCGCGTCTCCACCATCCCGACGGCGCACGGCGAGCGCATCGTGCTTCGCCTGCTGGACAAGCAGGCCGGCCGCCTCACGCTCGATTCCCTCGGCATGGGCGCCACCGACCGCGACGCCGTCGACGCCATCGTCCACCAGCCCCACGGCATCTTCCTCGTGACCGGCCCCACGGGCTCGGGCAAGACGACGACGCTCTACGCGGCCCTGCAGCGCCTGGACCGCAAGACCCGCAACATCCTCACGGTGGAAGACCCGGTCGAGTACGAGCTCGACGGCATCGGCCAGACGCCGGTGAACCCGAAGATCGACATGACCTTCGCCCGCGCCCTTCGCGCCATCCTGCGCCAGGACCCGGACGTGGTGATGATCGGCGAGATCCGCGACCTCGAGACGGCGCAGATCGCCGTGCAGGCCTCGCTCACCGGCCACCTCGTGCTCGCCACGCTGCACACGAACGACGCGCCCGGCGCCGTGACGCGCCTCGCGGACATGGGCATCGAGCCCTACCTGCTGGCCTCCACGCTCTCCGGCGTGCTGGCCCAGCGGCTCGTGAGGAAGCTCTGCCCGGCCTGCAAGACGCCGCACGAGCCGGATGCGGCCGAGCGCAAGCTCTTCGGCGGCCGTGCCCCCGATCGCCTCTACCGCGCCGTGGGCTGCGCCGCGTGCAACTTCACCGGCTACAAGGGCCGCACCGGCATCTACGAGCTGCTCACGGTCGACGACGACCTGCGCGCCGCGATCCACGGCACCTCGGCCGAGCGCGAGCTGCGCGAGAAGGCCATCGGCCGGGGCATGAAGCGCCTGCGCGAGGACGGCCTGCGCTGGGTGCTCGATGGCACCACCTCCGCCGACGAAGTGCTGCGCGTCACGCGCACGTAAGCCGTGCCGGGCTTCCGCTACCACGCCTATTCGATCGAAGGGCAGGCTCCACAAGGGCGTGCTGGAGGCCGACAGCGCGCGCCAGGCACGTTCGCTCCTGCGCGACCAGGGACTCACGCCGCACAAGGTCGAGGTCATCGCGGCCAACGACGCCGCGGGCGGCGGGCGCTTCCGCACCGGCGACCTCGGCCGCAGCGACGTCACGCGCCTCACGAGGAGCCTCGCCTCGCTGCTCGAAGCCGGCCTCACCGTCGAGCAGGCGTTCAACGCGCTCATCGAGCAGGCCGATCGCGAAAAGGAGCGCCAGGTGCTCGCCGCGCTTCGGGGCGAAGTCATGGCCGGCTCCACCATCGCGAAGGCACTCGAGTCGTTCCCGGGCACCTTCCCCGAGCTCTACCGCACGCTCGTCGCCGCGGGCGAGGCCTCGGGGCAGCTCGCCCGCGTGCTCGGGCGCCTCGCGGATTACCTCGAGGAGCGCGACGCGCTTCGCGGCCGCATCAGCCTCGCGCTCGTCTACCCGATGATCGTGCTCGCGGTGTCGATCCTGGTGATGGGCGCCCTCCTCGTCTACGTGGTGCCGCAGGTGGTGCAGGTGTACGCCCATGCGAAGGAATCGCTGCCTTTCCTCACGCGCGCGCTCATCGCGGTGTCGGCCTTCCTCAAGGCGACCTGGCCCGCGTGGATCGCGCTCGTCGTCGTCGCCGTCGTCGCCTTCCGCCTCGCCCTGAAGCGCCCGGGCCGCGCGCCCGCATCCACGCCATCCTCATGCGCACACCCCTGGCCGGCCCCGTGCTGCGCCAGCTCGACAGCGCGCGCTTCGCCGCGACGCTCGCGATCCTGGTGGGCAGCCGCGTGCCCATCCTCGCCGCGATGGAGGCCGGCGGCGGCGTGATGACGCTCATTCCGCTTCGCGAGGCGCTTTCGCAGGCGACGCGCGGCGTGCGCGAGGGCATGCCGCTCTCCCGCGCCCTGGGGTCCACGAACGCGTTCCCGCCGGTGATGGTCCACCTCATCGCGGGCGGCGAGGCCACCGGGCGCCTGGACGAATCGCTCGAGCGCTCGGCCCGCCAGCAGCAGGCGGACCTCTCCACGCGCCTGCAGGCCGCCGTCGCCGTCTTCGAGCCCGCGCTCATCGTGATCATGGGCGCCGTCGTCTTCGGCATCGTGCTCGCGATCCTCGTGCCCCTCTTCAACCTGAACCAGCTCGTCGGTCGATGACCGCGACAACCGGGGACAGGTGTATTTTTCACCTGTCCCCGAATCCCGAGGTGTCATGAAAAAGCAGAAGGCGTTTACGCTCATCGAGGTCCTCGTCGTCGTCGCGATCCTGGGCATTCTCGCGGCGATCGTGGTGCCGAAGATCATGGACCGCCCGGACGAGGCCAAGCGCGTCGCCGCCAAGGCGGATATCGGCGCCCTCGTGCAGGCGCTCAAGCTCTACCGCCTGGACAACGGCTTCTATCCCGCCACCGACCAGGGCCTCGCCGCGCTCGTGCAGAAGCCCTCGAGCCAGCCGGTGCCCGCCAACTGGAAGGCCGGCGGCTACCTCGAGCGCCTGCCCAAGGACCCGTGGGGCAGCGACTACCAGTACCTGCAACCGGGCGTGAAGGGCGAGATCGACGTCTTCAGCCTGGGCGGCGACCGCGCGCGCGGAGGCGAAAGCAGTGGCGCGGATATCGGCAACTGGGACTAGGCGAGCGCCGCCCGCGCGGGCAACCGCGAAGGGTGCACTCGGCCGCCGGCCCGCGGCAGGCAGCGGCCGGCAGGCGGCCTTCACCCTCATCGAGATCCTCGTGGTCGTCGCCATCGCGGGCGTCGTGCTCGCCGTGGCCGCGGTGAACCTCTTCCCGAGCGACGAGGAGATCGCGCGCAAGGAATCGTCCCTCGTCGCCCTCGACCTCGAGGCCGCCCGCGACGACGCGTGGTTCGGCGGCATGCCCACCGCGGTGTCGCTCGAGGACGGCCGCATCCGCACGATGCGCCTCGATGCCGAGCGCGCCTGGGCCGCGATGCCCGGCCGCGACCGGGCGCTTCCGGCCGGCGTGCGCATCGACAGCCTCGCCATCGACGGCGCGCCCGTGGACCTGCGCGAGAAGCTCGTGTTCCTTCCCGACGGCATGGGGGTTCCCTTCCGCGTCGCGCTGCAGGTGCGGGGCCTCGCGAAGGCCGTCGAGGGCGACGCGGCCGGCCGCGTGCGCGCCGTCGCCCCATGACCGGCAACGCACGGAGCCCGGTTTCCGGACATCGGTTCGCGTCCCCGCTTTCGGCCGGGTTCACGCTGATCGAGATCCTCGTCGCGGTAGCGATTCTCGCGGTCGCCCTGGCCGCGGTACAGCGCGCGGGCAGCCTCGCCACCGACAGCGCCCGCGAGACGCGGGCCCGCCTCGCCGCCACCTGGGCCGCGAGCAACCGCGTGGCCGAGGTGCGCGCGCGCGCGCAATTCCCGGCCCCGGCATCGACCCGCCTCGACGTGGAACAGGCCGGCCTCAGGCTCGTGATCGACGAGACGGTCGCCGACACGCCGAACCCCGCCATCCGCCGCCTCGACCTCGCCGTCTCCGATGCGCGCGAGCCGGGTCGGGTGCTCGCGAACATCACGGCCTTCGTGGGCAGGCCATGAGAACGCGCACGCCGGCAGGCCGGTCGCGGGCGGCGGGCTTCACCCTCGTCGAACTCCTCGTCGCGCTCGCCATCTTCGCGGTGATCACGGCCCTGTCCTACCGCAGCCTCGCCGCGCTCCTCGACTCGCGCGAGGCGCTGGAGAAGGATTCGCGCAAGTGGCGCGACGTGGCCCTCTTCGTCGGCCGCTTCGAGCGCGACGTGAACGCCGTCGTGCCGCGGCTCGCCACCGGCCCCTCGGGCACGGCCCTCTCGCCCGTCTCCTCGCTCCTCGACCTGGGCGGGGCGACCTCGAAGGGCCTCGCGATCACGCGATCGGGCGCCCTCCTCAACCAGAACAGCCTCGCCGCGCCGCAGCGCGTCGCCTATCGCTTCCTCGAGGGGAAGGTGGAGCGGCTCGCCTGGAGCGCCGCGGACGCCGCGCCCCGCCTCGATCCCACGGCGACGCCCGTGCTCGAGGCGGTGCGCTCGCTCGAGTTCCGCTTCCTGGTCGCGAACGACTGGCGCCCGGACTTCGGCCTTCCCGGTTCGGGCATCACCCTTCCCGCCGCCGTCGAGGTGGCCGTCACCCTGGAAAGCGGCGAGCGCATCACGCGCCTCGTCGCCCTGCCCCGGTGAGGCGCGCGCGGGAGCGGGGCGTCGCCGCCATCACGGCCCTCCTCGTGGTGGCCGTGGCCGCGGGCGCCGCCGCCTGGATGCTGGCCCAGCAGTCGGCCACGCTCAACCAGGCCGCCCTCGTGGCCGCGCGCACGCAGGCCGACTTCTACGCGGACGCCGGGCTCGACTGGGCCCGCGGCGTGCTCGCGGAGGATGCCCGCGCGGGCGCCATCGACTCGCTCGACGAGATCTGGGCGCGCCCCCTCGCGGGCCTGCCCGTCGAGCGCGCGGTCGTGGGCGGCGCCATCGCCGATGCCCAGTCGCGCTACAACCTGAACAACCTCGTGAAGGACGGCGCGAGGAGCAACGCGGACTTCCAGGTCGCGCAGCGCCTCTTCGACTCGCTCGGCGTCGAGCCCGGCCTCGTGGACGCGATCGTCGACTGGATCGACACCGACTCCGACCCGATGGGCAACGAGGGCGCCGAGGATTCGTTCTACCTGGCGCTCGCGCGCCCCCATCGCGCCGCCAACCGGCCGCTCGTGCAGGTCGAGGAGCTCTACCGCGTGCGCGGCTTCGACGCGCGGCGCATCGAGCGCCTGAAGCCCTATGTCACCGCCCTGCCCGCGCGAACGCCCGTGAACGCGAACACCGCGCCGGTCGAGGTGCTCTCGGCCCTCCTGCCCGAGACGCCCAAGGACGAGATCCGCGCCTTCGCGGCTTCGCGCACGACGAAGCCCGCACGCGACCGGCAGGATCTCGGCAAGCGCTTCGCGAAGCCCCCCACCACCGCGGTCGAATCGGATCTCGACGTGAAGAGCACCCATTTCACGGTCGTCGTGACCGTGGCGCAGGACGACGTGCGCGCTTCGGCCGAGGCGCTCGTCGCGCGTCCCGGGACGGGCTCGGGGCCCTCGACGGCTATAATCTGGCGCCGCCCGCTCTACTAGCCGCGCCCTGGAAACCGGGCCGCCACCCGACCCGACGGCAGCCCCGCCCGCCCGCGAGCCCATGATCCTTCGCCTTCTCGTCCCCCCGGTCGACCGCCCCGGCCCCGACACGCCCTTCGACTGGGTGCTGGCGGATCGTGCCGGCGCCCCGTTGCGCGAAGGTCGCGGGCCGCTGGGCGAAGTGCCCCGGGGCGACGCGGTCGAACTCATCCTGCCGGCCTCGCGCGTGCTGTTCGCCCGCCTGAAGCTGCCGAAGGTGAACACGGCGACGATCCGCGAACTGCTGCCCTACGCCGTCGAGGACCGCCTGCTCGCCGATCCCTCGCAGATCCACGCGGTGCCCGGGACGACGAACGCCCGCGGCGAGACGCTGGTGGCCGTGGTGGACCGCGGCTGGTTCCAAGGCGCCCTCGCGCTCCTCGCGCGCGCCGGGCTTTCGCCCTCGCGCGCCGTCTGCGAAAGCGCCCTCGCCGCCCCCGGCCCGCAAGCCTGGACGGCGGTGCTGGGCGCCGAGCGCTGTTTCCTCGTCGAGGACGATGGCTATGCCGTCGCCTTCGACCGCCCGGCGGGCCGCGAGCCGCCGCTCGCCTTGCGCATCGCCGTGGACGAAGCCGCGGGACGCGACGCCCGGCCCGCGCAGCTCGAGGTGCTGGCCGAGTCGGCGCCACCCGATGCCGCGCCCTGGAGCGAGACCCTCGGCCTCACGGTGCGCGTCCGGGAGGGCAAGGGCCGCCTCGCGCTGCCCGTGTCCCCGCGCGCCATCGACCTGCTCTCCGGCGAATTCGCGCGCCGCTCGCGGGCCCTCTCCGGCATCCGGGTGCCGCGGCTCGCGGTGGCGCTCGCCCTCGCGATCGCCGCGCTGCACGCCGGACTCACGGCCTTCGACACCTTCCGGCTCGAGCGCGAACGCCGGGCCCTCGAAGCCGAGCGCGAGGCGCTCTTCCGGTCGGCTTTCCCCGAGGCCACCACCGTCGTCGATCCGGCCCTGCAGATGGCGCGCAACCTGGGCACGCTGCAGCGCGCTCGCGGCGAAGCGTCGACGGACGATTTCCTCGCGCAGGTGACGCGCGTGGCCCGGGACGACCCGGCGCCCGCCCGCAAGCTGACCTGGGCCGGCGGCAAGCTCACGGTGGAGCGCGCGCCGAAGGGGGCCGCGAAATGAGCCTTATCGCCCGGTGGCGGGGCCGGTCCCCGCGCGAGCGCCTCGCCCTGGGCACCATCGTGCTCGTCGTGCTCGCCGCGATCGCCTATGCCTTCCTCTGGCTGCCGATGGAGCGCCACCGCGCGCGGCTCGGGGCCGAGTTGCCCGCGCTTCGCGCCTCCGTGGTGCTGATGCGCGCGCAGGCCGAGGAAGTGAAGCGCCTCAAGGCGACGCCGCCGCGCACGCAGGCCGCCAATCCCGCCCCGCTCGCCTCGCTCCTGTCCGCCGGCACGCTCGCGCAGGGCCTGCCCGGCGCGCGCCTCGCCCCCGTGGACGGCAAGCGCGTGCGCCTCGCCGTCGACGACGCCTCCTGGCCGCGACTCGTCGAATGGGTGTCGGCCGCGCAGTCGCTGCATGGCCTCGTCGCGGAGCGCGCCACCGTCGAGGCGCTGCCGGCGGCCGGACGCGTGAAGGCCGAACTCGTGCTGGTGGCGCCCTGACGATGCGCGCCCTCCCCGCCCTCCTCCTCGGCGCAGTCGCGTACGTCGCATTCCTCGTGGGCACGGTGCCGGCGACCCTCGTCACCGGGGAAGTCGCGCGCGTCGCGGCGGGCCGCGTCGAGTTCGAGCGCGTCGAGGGCACCGCGTGGAACGGCCGGGCGGCCGTGCGCCTGCGCTCCGGCGGCGGCGAACTCTCGCTCGACGAAGTCGCCTGGCGCTTCCTGCCCGCGAACCTCTTCGCGGGCGAAGCGGCCTTCGCCATCCAGGCGAAGCGCGCCGGGCTCGATGCCGCCTTCGTCGTCGCGCGCTCCCCGGCCGAGACCCGGCTTCGCGAGGTGAAGGCCACGGGCACCGCAGCCTCCTTCACGTCGCTCTATCCGCTCGCCGCGAATTGGCAGCCCGAAGGCACCATCGCTCTCGAGTCCGACGAGTTCGCGATCTCCGGAAGCGAATCGCGGGGCGCCGCGAGAATCGAATGGCGCGAAGCCGCCCTCTCGCTCGCGAACGCGCGCCCCCTGGGCTCGTGGAAGGCGGACCTCACGGGCAAGGGCGTGGCGATCGAGATCGCGCTCGCCACCGTGAAGGGGCCGCTTCGCCTCGCCGGCAAGGGCAGCCTGCCGACGACGAAGGGGGCCGCCGCCTTCCAGTTCAGCGGCACCGCGTCCGCGGACCCGGGCCGCGAGAAGGAGCTCGAGGCGCTGCTCGCCCTCATCGGCCCGCGCCGTCCCGACGGCCTTCACGCCATCGCGGTGCGCTGATGCCCGGCCCCGGCTACCGCGCGCCCCGTTGGTTCGCCAACGCGCACCTGCACACGATCTACGGATCGGCCCTCGCCAAGAAACCGCCGGTCGCGTACCGCCGCGAGCGCTGGGAGACGCCCGACGGCGATTTCGTCGACACGGACCACGTCGACGCGCGGCCCGGCGAACCCTGGGTGGTGCTCTTCCACGGGCTCGAAGGCTCGTCGGACTCGGCCTATGCCCGCGCGCTCATGAGCAAGGTGAAGGCGCGGGGCTGGCGCGGCACGGTCCTCAATTTCCGCGGCTGCAGCGGCGAGCCCAACCGCCTTCCCCGCGCCTACCATTCGGGCGATTCGGCCGAAGTGGGCTGGGTGCTGAAGAAGCTCCAGCCCCTTCGCGACGGCGCGCCGCTGTACGCGGCGGGCGTCTCGCTCGGGGGAAACGCGCTCCTCAAGTGGCTGGGCGAGGCGGGCGAGGCGGCGACCGGAATCGTCGATCGCGCCGCCGCCGTCTCGGCTCCCGTGGATCTCATGGCCGCGGGCGAGGCCCTCGGCAAGGGCTTCTCGCTCCTCTACGCGAAGCATTTCCTCGCCACCATGAAGCGGCGGGCGGAGGCGAAGCACGCGCGCTTCCCCGGCAGCTTCGACCTGGCGCGCATGCGCCGCTCGAGGACGCTGCGCGAGTTCGACGACGTGGTGACCGCGCCGCTGCACGGCTACCGCGACACGGACGACTACTGGACGCGCGCGAGCGCCAAGCCCCTGCTCGCGAACGTGGCCGTGCCCACCCTGCTCCTCAACGCGGCGGACGACCCGTTCCTGCCGCGCGAAGCCCTTCCCGAGGCCCATGAGGTCTCGTCCGCCGTGCGCCGCGAGTTCCCGGAGACCGGAGGCCATGTCGGCTTCGTCGCCGGAAGCTTTCCCGGCCACATCGACTGGCTGCCCGACCGGCTGCTGCACTTCTTCGACCACCAGGAATAGAACCATGGCATCCCCCATCGCCCCCGAGATCTTCAAGGCCTACGACATCCGCGGCATCGTGGACAAGACCCTCACGGAGGACGCCGCCGAGCAGGTCGGCCGCGGCCTCGCCACGATGGGCAAGGCCAAAGGCGTCAAGTGCTTCGTCGTCGGCCGCGACGGCCGCCATTCGGGCCCGCGGCTTTGCGCCGCCCTCGCCCGCGGCCTCAACGCCGGCGGCATGGACGTGATCGACATCGGCGTCGTCGCCACCCCGATGGTCTACTTCGCCACCCACGAGTTCGCGACCGGCAGCGGCGTCATGGTGACCGGCAGCCACAACCCGCCCGAGTACAACGGCCTGAAGATGATGGTCGCGGGCGAGACGCTCGCCGCCGAAACCATCCAGGACCTGCGCAGGCTCGTCGAATCCGGCAAGCTCGCGAGCGGCAAGGGCAAGCTCGAGACGCGCGACGTCGCCGACGCCTATCTCGACCGCATCGTGGGCGACGTGAAGCTCGGCCGGCTCATGCGCGTGGCCATCGACTGCGGCAACGGCTCGCCCGGCGCGTTCGCGCCGAAGCTCTTCAAGCGCCTGGGCTGCGAGGTGCAGGAGCTCTTCTGCGACGTCGACGGCGATTTCCCGAACCACCACCCGGACCCTTCCAAGCCCGAGAACCTCGTCGACCTCATCGCCGCGCTCAAGTCGGGCGGCGCGGAGGTGGGCCTCGCCTTCGACGGCGACGGCGACCGCCTGGGCGTCGTGACGAGGAACGGCAAGATCATCTACCCGGACCGCCAGCTCATGCTCTTCGCCGCGGACGTATTGCAGAGGAACCCGGGCGGGAAGGTCATCTTCGACGTGAAGTGCACGAGGAAGCTCTTCGGCTGGATCCGCGACCACGGCGGCGAGCCGGTGATGTGGAAGACGGGCCACTCGCTCGTGAAGGCGAAGCTCAAGGAGACCGGCGCGCCCCTGGCCGGCGAGATGAGCGGCCACATCTTCTTCAAGGAGCGCTGGTTCGGCTTCGACGACGGCCTGTACGCCGGCGCCCGCCTGCTGGAGATCCTCTCGCGCGCCCCGGATCCCACGCAGGCGCTCGAGGGGCTGCCCGATTCCCTCAGCACGCCGGAGCTGAACCTGAAGCTCGCGAAGGAAGGCGAGAACCACGCCCTCATCGCGAGGCTGCAGGAGAGCGCGACGTTCGAGGGCGCGACGGAGGTGATCACCCTCGACGGCCTGCGCGTGGAGTACCCGGACGGCTTCGGGCTCATGCGCGCCTCCAACACCACCCCCGTGGTGGTGCTGCGCTTCGAGGCGGACACGGACGAGGCCCTCGCGCGCATCCAGGCGGACTTCCGGCGCGTGCTCGAAGCGGCGCTGCCGGGCGCGAAGCTGCCTTACTGAATCGCGGGGGAGGCCCCATGCACGGATGGACGTACCGCCGCTACGGCGGACCCGAAGTGCTCGAATGGACGAGCCTTCCCGAGACGCCGCCGGGCGAGGGCGAGATCGCCGTGCGCGTCGCCTGCGCGGCGCTCAATCCCCTCGACTGGAAGCTGCGCGAGGGGCACTTCAGGCTCTTCGCGCGCGGCGTGCCCCGCGGCATGGGCTACGACTATTCGGGCATCGTCGAAGCGGCGGGGCCCGGCGTCACGGGCTTCAAGGCGGGCGATGCGGTCGCGGGCATGCTCGACCCGATCCGCGCGGCCAACGGCACGCTCGCCGAACGCATCAACGCGCCCGCGGCCCTCGCGGCCCCGAAGCCGGCGGGCGTTTCCTTCGAGGACGCGGCCTCGCTTCCGGGCGCCGGCATCATGGCCGTGCAGTCGCTCACGCAAGCGGGCGTGAAGCCGGGCCAGGCGGTGCTCATCGTGGGCGCGGCCGGCGGCGTGGGCTCCTTCGCCGTGCAGCTCGCGAAAATTGCGGGCGCGCGCGTGACGGCCGTGGCGAGCGGCGACGGTCTCGACTTCGTCCGCCCCTTCGCCCCCGAGCGCCTCGTCGACTACAAGCGCGAGGACTGGAAGGCGATGGACGAGCGCTTCGACGTGGTGTTCGACGCCTCGGGCAGCGCCACGTTTCCCGAGTGCCGGCGGCTGCTCAAGGCGGGCGGCGTCTCGGCGCACGCGCTGCCGGGCGCGAAGCTCTTCCTGTGGTCGCTCTGGCTCAGGGCCACGGCGAAGGAACGCTGCCTGCCCGTGCAGGAGCGGGCGGACATCGCCGACCTGAAGCGGCTCGTCGGCCTGGCCGCCGACGGACGCCTGCGTTCCGTGGTGACGCGCGTCGGACGCCCGGAGGAGGTGCCGGAGATCCAGCGGGCCATGCAGGCCGGGCGCAACCGGGGCAAGATCGTCGTGCGGATGTCGCCGGACCCCGCGGCCGCTTGAGGTGGCGCAAAGCGCTTGCCGGGGCCCGGGACTAGGATGAAAGTCGACCCGGAAACCGGAAGGGGAACCCCATGGAAGCGCGCCTCAAGGAACTCGTCGGCAAGTCCGTCCTCGCGAAGGAATTTTCCGAGGGCGACATCGATGTCGTCGCGAAGATCGTCCACCTGCACAGGCTCGAAGACGGCCAGGTGCTCTCGCCCGAGGGCGAACCCGACAGCCGCATGCACGTCGTGGTGAACGGCGCCCTCGCCGTCTCGCGCCCCGGCGCGGGCGGCCAGTGGGAAAACCTGCACGTGCTCACGGCCGGCGACCTCGCCGGCGAGCTCTCGTTCCTGGACGGCACGCCGCACTTCGCCGCGCTGCGCGCGCTGGGGCAGACGGAAGTGTTCTCGCTCGACCGCGCGGATCTCGAGTCGCTCGTCGAGACGCAGCCGTGGATCGCCTACCGCATCATGCGCGCCATCGTGCGCTTCACGCACGGGCTGCAGCGGCGCATGAGCATGCAGTCGGCGGAGCTGGTGCACTACCTCTACAAGAACCAGGCCAAGTACTGAGCCTCAGGCGATCGGGCCGACGCGCTTCCGGAAGGCGCTGAAGCTCGCGCAGGGTTCGTCGGGGTCGGGCAGGAAGCGCTTCGCCGCCCGCGCATCCACGTTCGGTTCCCCGAACGCCTTCGCGTAGCCCGTGTTCATCGTGGCGGTGGTGACGAACCGCACGCCCTTGTTCATCTTCACCAGCGCCTTCACGTCGCCGAACCAGGGCTCGGCGTTCGTCATGGCGCGCATCCGGGTCGCCACGAAGCCGAACCGCCGCGCGCTCCAGCGGTAGCGCTCGTGGAAGGGCGCGTGGAAGACGGCGAGGGCCCCGTCCGACGGCGGCACCTCGCCCAGGCACCAGGGATGGACCAACGCGACGGTGCTTCCGGCGGCGAAGCGCGGCGGAATGGCGGAATGGCGGATGCCGGGCGCTTCGGGGAGCAGGGGCGGGGCATCGCACGGTTCCGGCCGCTTCGGTTCGGGGCCGGCGTCGGGCTGCGTCGCGGCCCGCAGGCCCAGGGCTTCGTACGTGGCGTCGATGACGGTGCCGGGGCTCGCGAGCGCCGGCGCGTACTTCGCGACGTTCTCGGCGTTGAAAAGGTAGGGCTTCGTCGAGAACGTGCCCGCGACCCACTGCCACGACAGGTGATTGGAGGCGAGGTCGCCGTCGAGAAGGTGGCCGTACATCCAGTCGGCCCCCGCGCGCCAGTGCACCTTGCGGACATGGACGAGGTAGCTCGCGAGCCACAGGCGGGGGTGGTTGTGGATCCAGCCCATTTCGTGAAGCCGGCGCACGGTCGCGTCGATGGCCGGGACGCCGGTCGAGGCGGTGAGGACGTCCTGCGGCACTTCCTTCGCGTAGTCGCCGCCCCACGGGGCGGGGCCGAGGTCCTTCAGGATCGCCGTGCCCCGCGTTCGCCAGACGTGGTGGAAGAATTCGCGCCAGGCCAGTTCCTCGAGGAACTTGTGCAGGCTCTCCGGCGGGAACCTCGCCCTGAGGCCTTCGACCAGGTGGGGCAGTTCGATGAACCCGTGCGTGATCCACGGCGACAGGCGCGTCACCGCGCCATCCACGAAGTTGCGCGTGCGCGCGTATTCCGCGGCGTCGATGGCCGCGAGGCGGTCGGCGAGGGCTTCGGGCGTCGGTTCGAAGCGCATGTCCCATCATACTTCTGAAGGGGACGCACACCTTCACGCGAGCTGAAGGGGACGCACACCTTCACGTGGGCTTAAGGGGACGCACACCTTCACGCGAGCTGAAGGGGACGCACACCTTCAGGCGAGCTGAAGGGGACGCACACTCCGCAACCCGCTGGCATGGCAAGGCTTCGGCTTTCAGGAGCGAACCAGCGAATCCCCCCGCAGCTGCCCGCCCTGGGGCCTCCGCTGCAGATCGCGACCTGTGATTGTCTCCATGGCCCTGACGAAATCGTCCGATCCGCAGGGTCGATTCTGCCGGGTGCTTTCGCGGAGGTCGTCACATTCCGCATCACCGTCGTCGGCCGCCAGCCATCGGGACCAATCGCCGACGGATTCGAGCGCGCGATTCCATCCCGGATCCTGCGTGAGAATGGGATCCCTCCGTCGCCCGCAATGGTCGGCCGCGCTGGACCAGCGATAGTCCTCCGCCCTGGTGATGATCCCTGCCTTGACGGGATTTCGCTCCACGTACCGGACCGCCGCGTAGAAGTGGTCCCCATCCAGCGCAGCCGAGTGGAAGCGCCCCTGCCACAGATGCCCCGTCCAGCCCCGCAACCGATTGATCCGCTGGGCGAAACGGGTGTGGACCGGCCGGAACACCCGCTCGAGGCTGTTCTCGGCGGGTGGAACGAGAACGAGGTGGACGTGGTTGGGCATGAGGCAATAGGCGATGACCTCGACCTCGCGCCTTTGGCAATGATGGGCGAGCCATTCGAGATAGGCCTCCCCATCTTCCTTCGAAAAGAAGACCCGACCCTGGCGATTGCCTCGCTGGGTCACGTGATGGGGAACGCCGGCTATGACGGGTCGAGATTGACGGGGCATGTCGTTCCGCTGGCAGGGCGAATTCCACTTTCAACGCTCGGCGATGGCCTCTCGCTGACATTTCGCGGCACGATTTCCCGACTGGGTCCGTCCCCTTCGGCTCAGTTGAAAGTGTGCGTCCCCTTCAGTGACAGTGAAGGTGTGCGTCCCCTTCAGAAAAGTGTGCGTCCCCTTCAGCCTCAGTGAAGGTGTGCGTCCCCTTCAGTAGTGCCTTCAGTGCCGTGATTTTCGGAGTGCCCCCCGCGTTGATACACGTCAAGGGGTGAAATGCCCCAAGCCCTACCCTTGGCCGGAGGGCTGAGCGGGGTGTCCCCGCAGCCCGTTCCCCCCGTCCACCCCAATGATCGCCATTCGACGCGGAATCGACCTGCCCCTCGCCGGCGCACCGGAAACGAGCGCCGTCGCCGACGCTCCCGTCCGTCGCGTGGCCGTCCTGGGCGCCGATTTCGTCGGCCTGAAGCCCACCTTCCTCGTGCAGCCCGGTGACCGCGTGCGAATCGGACAGCCGCTCTTCGAGGACAAGAAAGCCCCGGGCGTCATCCATACCGCCCCGGCCGCCGGCCGGGTCAGCGCGATCAACCGCGGCGACAAGCGCGCGTTCGTCTCGCTGGTGATCGACCGGGACGGCGACGAAGCCACGCCCTTCGCCAGCTACACCGGGCTGAAGGCGGACGCCGGCGGTGCCGACTACGTGAGAAGGCTCCTCGCCGAATCCGGCCTCTGGACCGCCCTGCGCGCCCGCCCCTACAGCCGCGTCCCCGCCACGACGGCGATCCCCGACGCGATATTCGTCACCGCGATCGACACGCGCCCCCACGCGCCTTCGCCGGATGTCGCCCTCGCCGGCCGGGAATCCGACTTCGCCGCGGGCATCCTCGCCCTGCGCGAACTCACCCCGGGTACCGTCTTCGTCTGCCGCCGCCCCGACTCGCGCCTGTCGCCGCCCGTCGCCGACCGCGTGAAGGACGCTCCCTTCTCGGGCCCCCATCCCGCGGGCAACGCCGGCACGCACATCCACTTCCTGCACCCCGTCGGCCACGGTCGCATGGCCTGGCACATCGCGGCACGCGACGTCGCCGCCATCGGCCACCTGCTCGCCACCGGGAAACTCGACACCGATCGCATCATCTCCATCGCCGGCCCCGGCATCGCGAATCCCCGCCTCGCACGCACCCGCCTGGGGGCCTCGATCGACGAACTGGTCGCCGGCAGCCTCGCCGCGGGCGAGCAGCGCGTCGTCTCGGGCTCCGTGCTGGACGGCCGCGCGGCGAAGGGCGACGTCGAGGGTTACCTCGGCCGATACCACGCGCAGGTGTGCGCGCTGCCCGAGGGAAGGGAACGCGAGCTCTTCGGCTGGATCGCCCCGGGCGCGCAGAAGTTCTCCATCACGCGTTCGGTCGTCGGCGCCTTCACGCGCGCCGCCCGGCCATTGACCACGACCACCAACGGCTCGATCCGCGCCATGGTCCCCATCGGCAGCTACGAAAAGCTGATGCCGCTCGACATCATGCCGACCTTCCTGCTGCGCGCGCTCCTCACCGGCGACCTCGAGCGCGCCGAGGCCCTGGGCGCCCTGGAACTGGACGAGGAAGACCTCGCCCTGTGCACCTACGCCTGCCCCGGCAAGAACGACTACGGCCCGCTGCTGCGCGCCGTGCTCGCGCGCCTGGAAAAGGAAGCCTGATGGCGAAGCTCCAGGACATCCTCGCCAAGGTCGAGCACGCGTACTTCTCGCCGGGCAAGCCGCTCGCGAAGTTCCATCCCCTCTTCGAGGCGACGGACACCTTCCTCTTCACGCCGGCGTCGGTCACGAAGGGCACGACGCACGTGCGCGACGCGCTCGACCTCAAGCGCATGATGATGATCGTCGTCATCGCCCTCATGCCCTGCATCCTCATGGCGATGTACAACACGGGGCTGCAGGCGAACCTCGCGCTGGACCCGGCGAAGCTCGCGAAGCTGGAGGGCTGGCGCCACGCCATCATCGGCGCGGCCGGCATCGGCTACGACCCGCGCAGCATCCTCGCGTGCCTCTTCCACGGCGCGCTCTACTTCCTGCCCATGTACGTCGTCACGATGGCCGTGGGCGGCACGTGGGAAGTGATCTTCGCGATCGTGAGGAAGCACGAGGTGAACGAGGGCTTCTTCGTGACGGGGATGCTCTTTCCGCTCATCCTGCCGGCCGCGACGCCCCTGTGGCAGGTGGCCCTGGCGATCAGCTTCGGCGTGGTGGTGGGCAAGGAGGTGTTCGGCGGCACGGGCATGAACTTCCTCAACCCTGCCCTCGTCGCGCGCGCCTTCCTCTTCTTCGCCTACCCGGCGGAGATGTCCGGCGACAAGGTGTGGGTGGCCATGGACGGCGCCCTCGCGGTGGACGGCTGGTCCGGCGCCACGGCCCTGGGCACCCTGCGCGCGGCGGGCGAGAGCTTCCCGCAGGCGATGCAGGGCCTGTCGTGGAAGAACGCGTTCCTGGGGATCGAGCCCGGATCGATGGGCGAGACCTCCGCGCTCGCGTGCCTCATCGGCGCCGTCATCCTCATCGTCACGCGGATCGGCTCGTGGCGGACGATGGCGGCGGTGTGCGTCGGCACCGTCGCGATGTCGCTGCTCCTCAACGCCATCGGCTCGAAGACCAACCCGTGGTTCGCGATCCCGTTCTGGTGGCACATGGTGCTGGGCGGGTGGGCGTTCGGCATGGTGTTCATGGCGACGGACCCGGTGACCTCGCCCTTCACCGAGAAGGGCAAGTGGATCTACGGCTTCGGCATCGGGGCCCTGGTGGTGCTGGTGCGCGTGGTGAACCCGGCGTACCCGGAATGCATGATGCTCGTGATCCTCTTCATGAACGTGATGGCGCCGCTCATCGATTTCCCGATCGTGAAGGCCAACATCAAGCGCCGCGCGGCGCGGGGAGGATCCCATGGCGGATCGTGAATCGCCCCGCTACGTGATCCTCTTCGCGACGGCGGTGTGCGTCGCCTGCGCGTTCGTCGTCTCCGTGGCCGCCGTGCTGCTGCAGCCGGCGCAGAAGGCCAATGCGCGGCTGTACATGGAAAAGAACGTCCTGCTGGCCGCGGGACTGGTGAAGCCGACGGACAAGGTGGGTGCGAAGGAGGTCGAGGCCTTCTTCCAGAAGGACGTGAAGGCGCGCCTGGTGGACCTGCTGACCGGCGAACTGCTCCTCGAGGACAAGCGGGACGCCCGTTCGTACGACCAGCGCGCCGCGCGCGCCGACCCGGGCGCCAGCCATGCGGCGCCGCCCAACGGGGCGGGCATCGGGCGCATTCCCGACCTCGCCGTCGCCTATTTCGTCATGAAGGACGGCAAGGTCGACCAGGTGGTCATCGCGCTCGAGGGACTGGGCATGTGGGGCACGGTGTACGGCTTCATGGCGATCGACAAGGACGGGCGGACGATCCGCGGCCTCACCTACTACGACCAGAAGGAAACCCCGGGGCTGGGCGGCGAGATCGCCAATCCGCAATGGCAGGCGCTGTGGGTCGGCCGCCATGTTTACGACGGCGAGGGCCTGCCGAAGATCACGGTCGTCAAGGGAGCCGCCGGTCCGCCGGACAAGGATCCGCTTCGCGTGGACGGCATGTCCGGCGCCACCATCACCAGCAACGCCATCACGCGGCTCACGCAGTTCTGGCTGTCGGATTTCGGGTACGGGAAGTTCCTCAAGCGCTACGGAAAGGGGGGCGGCCATATGAACCCACTCGTGGAAGTCGCTGAAGGGGACGCACACCTTCAGCACGCCTGAAGGGGACGCACACCTGAGCGCCGCAGATCAAGTCACTGAAAACGTTCATGAATCGGGGTCGCCTGCCGGTCGATCGGCCGGAAAAGTGTCCGTCCCCTTCACCGCGGGTGAAGGTGTGCGTCCCCTTCAAGGGCTTCAAGGGGGGGCGGCATGAGCGCCACGACGATCTTCGGCAAGAACGAGCGCAAGGCCCTCATCGGCCCCATCCTCACGAACAACCCGATCGGGGTGCAGGTGCTGGGCATCTGCTCGGCGCTCGCGGTGACCACGCGCGTGGACAAGGCGCTGGTCATGACCGCCGGCGTGCTGCTGGTGACGATGCTCGCCAACGTGGCGGTGAGCCTCGTGCGCAACCACACGCCCGGCTCCATCCGCATCATCGTGCAGCTCGCCATCATCGCCTCGCTGGTCATCGTGTTCGACCAGGTGCTGAAGGCCACCCTCTACGAGCTCTCCCTCGAGCTCTCCGTCTTCGTCGGCCTCATCATCACCAACTGCATCGTGATGGGCCGCGCGGAAGGCTACGCGATGCAAAACCCGCCGCTCGCGAGCGCCCTGGACGGCATCGGCAACGGCCTGGGCTACGGCATCGTGCTCATCGCCACCGCGTTCCTGCGCGAACTGCTGGGCGCCGGCAAGGTGCTGGGCTTCACGATCCTGCCCCTCGTGAAGGACGGCGGCTGGTACGTGCCCAACGGCCTCATGCTGCTCGCGCCCTCGGGCCTGTTCATCATCGCCGGCCTCATCTGGCTGCTGCGCACGGTGAAGCCCGAACTGCAGGAAAAGGACTGATGGAACACTATCTTTCCCTCTTCGTGCGCGCCCTGTTCCTCGAGAACATGGCCCTCGCGTTCTTCCTGGGCATGTGCTCCTTCCTCGCCTGCTCGAAGAAGGTGGAGACCGCGTTCGGCCTGGGCGTCGCGGTCGCCTTCGTGCAGGTGCTCACGGTGCCGCTCAACAACCTCATCCTGGCCTACCTGCTGAAGGAGGGCGCCCTGGGCTGGATCACCCCCGCCCTCGCCAAGGTGGACCTCACCTTCCTCGCGTTCATCCTCTTCATCGGCACCATCGCCGCGGCCACGCAAGTGGTGGAGATGGCCGTCGAGAAGTTCGCCCCCGGCCTTTACTCGACCCTCGGCGTCTTCCTGCCCCTCATCGCGGTCAACTGCGTGATCCTGGGCGGCTCGCTCTTCATGCAGGAGCGCGACTACGGCTTCGGCGAGAGCGTGGTGTTCGGCCTGGGCTCGGGCCTGGGGTTCGCGCTCGCCATCGTGGCGATGGCCGCCGTGCGCGAGAAGCTCGCCTACTCGCACGTGCCCGCGGGCCTCAAGGGCCTGGGCATCACCTTCGTGACGGCCGGCCTCATCTCCGTGGCGTTCATGGTGTTCTCGGGAATCCAGCTCTAGGCCCGCCATGACCGAAATCGTCCTCGGCGTCTTCACCTTCACCGCCATCATCCTCGGGCTGGTCGCGATCCTGCTCGCGGCCCGCTCGAAGCTCGTGGCCACGGGCAACGTCACCATCACCGTGAACGACGACCCCGCCAAGGCCCTCAAGGTGGCGGCGGGCGGCACGCTCCTCAACAAGCTCGCCGACAGCGGCATCTTCATTCCCTCGGCCTGCGGCGGCAAGGGCGCGTGCGGCGTGTGCGAGGTGGTGGTGAAGGAAGGCGGCGGCGAGCTGCTGCCCACCGAGGAAGGCTACATCTCCCGCGGCGAGGCCAAGCGCGGCTGCCGGCTCGCCTGCCAGGTGAAGGTGAAGGGCGACATGAAGATCGAGATCGCCCCCGAGATCTTCGACGTGCGCAAGTGGACGTGCAAGGTCGTCTCCAACCGCAACGTCGCCACGTTCATCAAGGAGCTGAAGCTCGCCCTCCCCGAAGGCGAGGACGTGCCCTTCCGCGCCGGCGGCTACGTGCAGATCGAGTGCCCGCCGCACCAGGTGTCCTTCAGGGATTTCGCCATCGAGGCGCCCTACCGCGAGGACTGGGACAAGTTCGACCTCTGGCGCTTCAGGAGCGGCTGCACCGAGACGGTGACCCGCGCCTACTCGATGGCCAACTACCCCAACGAGAAGGGCCTGCTCCTCTTCACCATCCGCATCGCCTTCCCGCCGGGGTACAAGGAAGAGATCCCGCCGGGCATCATGAGCTCCTGGGTGTTCAACCTGAAGGAAGGCGACGAAGTGACGGTCTCGGGCCCCTTCGGCGAATTCTTCGCGCGCGACACGAAGCGCGAGATGTGCTTCATCGGTGGCGGCGCCGGCATGGCGCCGATGCGCTCGCACATCTTCGACCAGTTCCACCGCCTGCACACCAGGCGCAAGGCCACCTACTGGTACGGCGCGAGGAGCCTCAAGGAAGCGTTCTACCAGGACGAGTTCGACGCCATCGCGAAGGCCAATCCCAACTTCACCTGGCACCTCGCGCTCTCCGAGCCGCTGCCCGAGGACGACTGGACGGGCTACACGGGCTTCATCCACAACGTGCTGCGCGACGAGTACCTGAAGAACCACCCCGCCCCCGAGGACATCGAGTACTACATGTGCGGCCCGGGGCCGATGAACAACGCCGTGATCGCCATGCTGCTCGACCTGGGCGTGGAGCGCGAGAACATCATGCTCGACGACTTCGGGTCGTGAGCGCGAGGAGACCGAGATGACCATTGCCAGCGTGCTGGACGCCCTGGGCGACCGCGGAAGCGAAGGGCTGCACACCATCCCCGCCTCGGCCACCGTCGCCGAAGCCGTGGACGCCATGGCGCAGAACGAGATCGGCGCGCTCGTCGTGAGCACCGAAGACAGGCTCCTGGGCGGCATCTTCACCGAGCGCGACCTGATGATGCGCGTGGTGAAGCCCGGCCTCGACCCGAAGAAGACGCCGCTTTCGCTCGTCATGACCCGCGACATCCAGGCCGTGACGCCCGGTACCACGCTCGAGGCCGCGCTCGCCCTCATGTACGTGCACCGCTTCCGCCACCTGATCGTCATGGACGGGCCGCACCTGCACGGCATCGTCTCGATGCGCGACCTCGCCTACCACCTCATCCGCCACGGGGAGGGGCGCTTCGAGGCGTCCATCCGCCTCGCCGGCGGGCCGGGCACCTGATTGAGGAACCTGCCATGGACACCCTGATCTCCCCCCGCCGCCGCACCATCCTCGCCGCCCTGGGCGCGGGCGCCCTGCTCGCCGGCTGCTCCGATGGCCTGCTGGCCGGCATCGCGAAGCGTCCCCTCGCCGCTTTCGGCGGCCCGACCATGGGCACCGCGTGGACGGCCAAGCTCGCGGGCGCGCTCGAAGGCGGCATGGCCGCGAAAGCCGAAGCCTCGGTCGCCGCCGCCCTCGCGAACGTGGTCGAGCGCATGTCGGCCCACCTCGCCGCCTCCGAGCTCGGCCGCTTCAACCGTCATGCTTCCACCGAGCCCTTCGCGGTCTCGCGCGAGACGCTCGAGGTGTTCGCCCTCGCCCGCGCGGTAAGCGAGCAGACCGCCGGCGCTTTCGACGTCACGGTCGCCCCGGCGGTGGACGCCTGGGGCTTCGGCCCGGCCGGCCGCAGCACCCTGCCGTCGTCGCAGGATCTCGTCCGCCTCGCCGCGGCGATCGATTTCCGTCACATCGCGATCGACCCGAAGGCCGGCACGCTCGCGAAGTCCCGCCCCGACGTGCGCGCGGACCTCTCCGGCATCGCGAAGGGTTACGGCGTGGATCTCGCGGCCCGCTCGCTCGAAGCGATGGGCAGCCGCGACCACCTGGTCGAGGCCGGCGGCGAAGTGCGCGCCAAGGGCACGAACGCGGAAGGCCGCCCCTGGCGCATCGGCATCGAGCGCCCGGACCGGCAGCAGCGCGAGCCTTTCCTCGTGTTGCCGCTCGCCGACCTCTCCCTCGCCACCTCCGGCGACTACCGCATCTTCTTCGAGCACGAAGGGCGCCGCTATTCGCACGAGATCGATCCCGCGACGCGCGAGCCGGTTCGCGGCGATCTCGCCTCCGTGAGCGTCGTCTCGGCCGACTGCGGGCGCGCCGACGCGCTCGCCACCGCCCTCTTCGTGATGGGCGCGAAGCGCGGTTTCGAATGGGCCGCGGATCGCGGCGAGGCGGCCTGCCTCATCGTGCGCGGCGAGGGCGGCCGGCTCGAGGATCGCCGCACCCCGGCGTTCGCCAAGCTGGGCGCCGAACGCGTGGCGGCCTAGATGGAAACCGTCCTCGCGGTATTCATCGCGGCGGTCGTCCTGATCGCCATCGCCATCGGCGGCATGACCGCGGGATCGAAGCTGACCGGGCGGTGCCTGCGCGGCTCGTGCGGCGGGCCGGCGGTGCTGGGTTCCGACGGCAAGGAAATCGAATCCTGCGCGAGCTGCCCGAACCGCAAGCACTAGGCCCGCGCCTCCCATGACCCCCTCCTCGCGCGCGACATGAACCGGCGTCGCGCGATCTTCGCGATCGGCCTTGCCTCGCTGGCCGTCGCGGCGGCGGCGCTGGCGTACGGGCGATTCTTCCTCGAGAGTCCCGTGCGGGTCGACCTCGTGCAATCCGGGCGCGTGCCCCAACAGGTCTCCGGCCCCGGAACCGTGCAGGCCCGCGTCCCGGTGACCTTGAGCGCGCGCCTCACGGCGACGTTGACCTCGGTCGCCGTCGACGTGGGCGACAAGGTCCGTGCCGGCCAGGTGCTCGCCACGCTCGACGACCGCGACCTCGTGGCGCGCCGCGCCGCGGTGGGCGGCCAGCAGGCCTCGCTCGCCCAGCAGGTGGTGGCCGCGCAGGCCTCGGTGGAGCGTGCCCGTGCCGATCTCGACCTGGCCCGGTTGAAGGCGAAGCGCGAGGCCGACCTCCTGCGGCAAGGCTTCGTCTCCCAGTCGGCCTTCGACGCCACGAACGCGGCCCTCAAGTCCGCCCAGGCCGGCCTCGACAGCGCGCTCGCCACGCTGGCGGCGCGCCGGGCCGACGAGAAGACCCTGGTGCAGGAAGCGCACCTCGCCGAGGCGCAGGCGAGCTACAGCCGCCTGGCCGCCCCGATGGATGCCGTGGTGACCCAGCGCCTGGCCGAGCCGGGAACCACCGTGTCGCCCGGCACCCCGATCCTGCGGCTGGTGGATCCGGCGACCCTCTGGGTGGCCGTGCGCGTCGACGAGAGCGTCGTCGGGCGCGTCGCCACCGGCCAGGGCGCGCGCATCCGGCTGCGAACCGGCGAGACGGTGGAAGGCCGCGTCGCGCGCATCGCCGCGCAATCGGACGCCGCCACGCGCGAGCTCGATGTCTTCGTCGCCTTCACGACCCCGCCCGCGCGCTTCGCGATCGACCAGGAGGCGCAGGTGCGCATCGACGTCGGTTTCGACGAAGGCCTCGTGGTCCCCGTCGATGCGCTCACGCGCGATGCCGAGGGCCGCCCGGGCGTCCTTCGCGTGGTGGAAGGTCGCACGCGATTCGCGCCGGTCACGACCGGCACGGCGGGCGAATCCACCGTGGTGATCCGCCAGGGGCTTTCGGCCGGCGACGCCGTGGCCTCTCCCGCGCAGGGCCTCAAGTCCGGCCAGCGGGTCTCGCCCCTGCCTTCCTCCCCGACGAAAGCCGCGCCGCCCCCGTCGCGGTGACCGGAGTCCGATGGACCTCGCGCTGAAGGACATCCGACGCCACCTGGGCAAGTTCCTCGCCACCATCGTGGGCGTGGCGATGCTGCTCGCCATCGTCCTGGTGATGAACGGCATCTACCGGGGCAACATCGAGGACGGCATCTGGCTCATCGACAACACCGCCACCGACCTGTGGGTCGTCGAGCGCGGCCGCGGCGGGCCCTTCAACGAGCCTTCCCGCATGCCGCTCGACAGCTACCGGAGCATCGCCGCGACGCCCGGCGTGCAGCTCGCGAGCCCGATCGTGCTCTACACCGCCCAGCGGGAATTCGGCGGCAGCAGCCAGCAGTTCACCCTCGTGGGCTACGACGTGTTCGGCGGCCTGGGCGGGCCGGGGCGCATCGTGCAGGGCCGCGCGATCGCGGCGCCGCACCACGAGATGCTGGCGGACCGCAAGCTGGGCGTTCGCCTGGGCGACGTGCTGCCCCTGGGCGACGATCGCTACACGGTGGTCGGCCTCACCGGCGGCGCGGTCGACGCGAGCGGCAACCCGCTCGTCTACCTGTCGCTGCCCGACGCCCGCAAGGTGCAGTACGAGCAGGACCGCGACGCCCTGGTGGCCGCCCGCGCGCAGAGCCTGAAGCGCCTGGAGGCGATGGGCATCCGCGGCGAGGCGGCCGAGCGCCTGCTGCCCCTGCTCTCCGGCGGCTCGGACTCGATCAACGCGGTGCTGGTGCGGCTCGATCCCGGCGCGGACGGCGCCGCGGTGGCGCGCCACATCCGCGACTGGCTGCACTACAACGTGTACACGACGCAGGAGGAGCGCTCGCTGATGCTCGACGGGCGGCTCAAGCGGATCTCGGCGGTGCTGGGCCTCTTCCGCGCGCTGCTCGTGACGGTCTCGATCGTCATCATCGCGCTCATCGTCTACGTGCTCACCATCGAGAAGATCCGCTCGATCGCCACGCTCAAGCTGATCGGCGCGCCCAACTCCCTCATCGTGCGGCTGATCATGACGCAGTCGATGCTGCTCACCCTGGGCAGCTTCGTGCTCGCCTACGGCCTGCGCACCCTCATCGCGCCGGGGTTCCCGCGCACGCTCGCCTTCGCGCCGCACGAGACGGCCGTCACCTTCGCCGTGATGATGGCCGGCGGCGTGCTCGCGAGCCTGCTCGCCGTCTGGCACGCGCTGCGCACCCCGCCGCAGCTCGCGCTCGGGGGCTGAGGTGGCGATCCTCGACATCCGCGGCGTGAGCCAGACCTTCGGCACGGGCGAGACGGCGGTGCAGGCCCTCAAGCCGACCACGCTCTCGGCGCAACGGGGCGAGCTGCTCGCCCTGCTGGGCCCGAGCGGATCGGGCAAGAGCACGCTGCTGCTCGCCATCAGCCTCATCCAGGCCCCGACCACGGGGCGCATCGAGATCGACGGGCAGGTCCTGCACGACGACGGCCCGACCGGCGTCGACATCCGCGCCTTCCGGCGGCGCAACATCGGCTTCATCTTCCAGCAGCACAACCTGATCCCGTTCCTCACCGCGCTCGAGAACGTCGCGTTGATGCTGGAGATCAACGGCGTCGGGGGACGGGAAGCCTCGCGGCGGGCGGCCGAGCTGCTCGACTACCTCGAGATCGGGCACCGGGCGCGTTCGCTGCCCGCCCGGCTCTCCGGCGGCGAGCAGCAGCGCGTCGCGATCGGCCGGGCCCTCGCCAACGAGCCGGCGCTCATCCTCGCCGACGAGCCGACGGCCGCGCTCGACACCGCCCGCGGGATGAAGGCCATGGCCCTGCTGCGCAAGATCGCCCGCGAGCGCGGGACGGCCGTGGTCACGGTGACGCACGACCATCGCATGATCGACGGGTTCGACACCGTCTACCACCTCGACGACGGCGTGCTCACGCGCGAGCCCGACGACGGCACCGCGAAGCGGCCCTAGAAGCGGCCCTAGAAGCGGCGAGTGCGGCGCGCCGCGTCTTCAGGCGCGTGTCGCAGGGGATACGGGGGCAATCAGGCGGCAGCCGGCGCCGACGCCAGCACCGCGAGCACGTTGCGCGCGGCGCCCAGTCCCATGTTCACGTAGGCGTCCTCGCTCACGCCGCCCACGTGGGGCGAGAGCACGGTGTTCGCGACATGGCGCCACGCGTGCTCGCCGGCGAGGGGCTCGGGCGTGAAGGCGTCGAGGCCCGCCGCGCGCAGCTTGCCGCTCGCGAGGGCCTCGCGCACGGCGTCGTCGTCGACGAGACCGCCGCGGCCCGTGTTCACGAGGATCGCGCCGTCGGGCATCGTGGCGATGCTTTCGCGGTTGACCAGGTGCCGGTTATCGTCCGTGAGCGGGCAGTTGAGCGACAGCACGAGGCTGCCGGCCAGCACATCCGCCAGCGGCGCGAGCGTGACGCCCGCGGGCGCCTCCTTCACGAACGGATCGAACGCCAGGACCGGCATGCCCATCGCGACGCCGATGGCGGCCACGCGCCAGCCGATGGCGCCCAGCCCCACCACGCCGAGCGTCTTGCCGTGCAGCTCGAGGCTCTTGTGCGTGGCCTTGTCCCAGAAGCCCGCCCGCATGCGCGCGTCGAGCCCGACGACGTTCTTGGCGCACGCGAGGATGAGCGCCCAGGCGTGCTCGGCCACGGCATCGGCGTTGGCGCCCGCCGCGGCGTTCACCACGATCCCCCGCGCCGCGGCCGCCGGCTTGTCGATGGTGTCGGTGCCCGAGCCGTGCTTGGCGACGACGCGAAGGCGCTTCGAGGCATCGAGGATGCGCGGCGTGATCCGGCCGTAGCGCACGATGATCGCCACCGGCTGGTACTTCTCGCACAGCGCCGCGATCGCGTCCTCGTCCGGCGTCTTGCCCGCGAAGACAACGTCGAAATCCGCCAGGAGCGCGAGCGCCAGCGGGGCGAGGTCGGCGGCGGTGACGAGGATGACGGGTTTGCCGCTCACAGCGATTCGCCTTCCTTGAGGACCCCCGCGGCGCGCAGCGCGGCATCCAGCCAACCGGGCTTCAGCGCGCGCTTCGCGAGGATGTCGTCCATGCGCTTGCCCTCGTCCGCGACCTTCTTCGCGGCGAGCGGCAGGAGCGAGGCGGCCTTCTCGCGCTCGACGACGACCACGCCGTCGGCATCGCCCACGATGAGGTCGCCGGGGCACACCGCGACGCCGCCCGCGGAGATGGGCCAGTTGATCCGGCCCGGGATGAACTTGGTCGGCCCGTTGGGGTTGACGCCGGCCGCGAAGACCGGGAATCCCAGTTCGAGCAGTTCGTCGGTGTCGCGCACCGCCCCGTCGATGACGACGCCGCCCAGCTGCAGCACCTTGCACGCGTTGATCATGAGCGCGCCCATGAGCGCGCAGCTCGTGTCGCCCTTGCCGTCGATCACGAGCACGTCGCCGGGCTTCGCCAGGGTCATGGCCGCGTGGATCATGAGGTTGTCGCCGGCGCGCACCTCGATCGTGAAGGCCGGGCCCGCGATCTTCATCGCGGCGTCCAGCGGCGCCACGGCGTTGAGCGTGCCGCGGCGGCCCGCCACGTCGGCGAGGATGGCGGCCTGGTACCGGGCGGCCTCGGCCACGACGGCGGGGGATACGCGCTCGAAATCGCGGCGGACGTCGGCCAGGGTGTCGGTGCTCATGGGAATCCTTTCGGTGATGTGCGAATGAGGGAGGGAAATCGGGGGATCAGCCGGCGGAGGCTTCCACGGCGCTTTCGCGGCGGCGGCGAAGGCCCGGCAGCACCATCGCCAGGAGGATCAGCGCGGTGACGACGAGGAACGCGAGGCTGATCGGCCGGGTGACGAAGACGGCGAAGCTGCCCTCGGACATGAGGAGCGCCCGGCGCAGGTTCTCCTCGAGCATCGGCCCGAGCACGTAGCCCAGGATGAGCGGCGCGGGCTGGCAGTCGAGCTTCGCGAACACGTAGCCCAGCACGCCGATGCCGGCGCACAGGTAGACGTCCATCGCGCTGTTGTTGAGGCTGAAATTGCCCACGCAGGCGAACACGAGGATCGCCGGGAAGAGCCAGCGGTAGGGCACCTGCGTGAGCCGCGCCCACAGGCCCACGAGTGGCAGGTTGAGAATCAGCAGAAGCGTGTTGCCCACGAACATGCTCGCGACGAGGCCCCAGAAGAGCTCGGGCTTGGAGGTCATCACCTGCGGGCCCGGCTGGATGCCCTGCATCGTGAGCGCGCCCAGCATGAGCGCCATCACGGCGCTCGCGGGGATGCCGAGCGTGAGGGTGGGAATGAAGTGCGTCTGCGCGGCCGCGTTGTTGGCGGCCTCCGGCGCCGCGACGCCCTCGATGGCGCCGTGGCCGAAGCGCGACGGATCCTTCGCGAGCTTCTTCTCGAGCATGTAGGCCGAGAAGGCCGCCACCGACGCCGTGATGCCCGGCAGCGCGCCGAAGAAGGAGCCCAGGGCCGTGCCGCGCAGCGTCGGCATCGCGGCCGCCTTCATGTCCGCCCAGGTGGGCATGAGGTTCTTCACGTCCTTGGCGAACACCTCGACCTTCTCGTTGCGGGCGAGGTTCAGCACGATCTCCGAGACGGCGAAGAGGCCCACCGCCACCACCGTGAAGCCCACGCCGTCCAGCAGTTCCGGGATGCCGAACGAGAACCGCGGCAGGCCCGAGGTGACGTCCGTGCCGACGATGCCCAGCAGCAGGCCGATGGCCACCATCGCCAGGGCCTTCACCAGGTCGCCGTGCGACAGGACGGCGGAGAAGACGAGGCCCATCAGCATGAGCGAGAAGTACTCCGCGGCGCCGAACTCCAGCGCCCACCGGCCCACGAGCGGGCCGAAGAACGCCACGAGCAGCGTCGAGAGGATGCCGCCCACGAAGGAAGCCATCGCCGCGGTGGCGAGCGCGGGCCCGGCCCGGCCCTGCCGCGCCATCTGGTAGCCGTCGATGGCGGTGACGGCGGAGGACACCTCGCCCGGCATGTTCACCAGGATCGCCGTCGTCGAGCCGCCGTACTGCGCGCCGTAGAAGATGCCGGCCAGCATGATGAGGGAGCTCACCGGGTCCAGCCCGAAGGTGATCGGCAGCAGCATGGCGATCGTGACGAGCGGGCCGATGCCCGGCAGCACGCCGATGAGCGTCCCGAGGAACACCCCGAGGAAGCAGTAGGCCAGGTTCTTGAGGGTGAGCGCGACGCCGAAGCCGAGCGCGAGGTTCGAAAGGACGTCCATGGGCTAGCGGCCGAACTCGAACGCGAAGAGCGGATAGGGCAGGCCCAGCCCCCAGATGAAGATGCCCGCGGCCATCGCGCACATCACCCCCGCGAGGATCGCCACCTCGAGCCAGCGGAATTCCTTGCCCGCGTACGCGCTCGCGACCACCAGCACGACGAGCGAGGGGATGAGCCCCACGTGCTCCATGAGCCACCCGAAGGCCACGATGGCGGCGGTGAGCATCGCGAGGGGAAACCAGCCCCACGCGCCCTCGACCGGGACGCCCGAGCGCAGGCCGCGGACCATCGTCACCAGCCCGAAGCCCACGAGGATCAGGCCCAGGGCGCGCGGAAAGAATCCCGGCCCCATCTGCTGCAGGTCGCCGAACGGATAGGCGAGCGCGACCCAGAAGCCGCCCGCGCCGAAGGCGGCGAAGAGCAGCCCCGCGAGGAAGTCGCGGTTGTCGAGGAGGCCGGGTTTCACGGGGCGCCCAGGGGTTTCGCGCGAAGCCGCGTCACTTCGTCTTGATGCCGGCTTCCTTGATGACGCCCGCCCACTTGTCGTGGTCGGACTTGATGAGCGCGGCGAAGGCCGCCGGGCCGGTCGTGAGCTCGCCGCCGAGGCGTTCCTTCACCTCGGGCATCGCGAGGACCTTCACGATCTCCGTGTGCAGGCGCGCGACGATCGGATCCGGCGTGCCGGCCGGCACGGCGATGCCGAACCAGGTGATGGCCTCGAACCCCGCGTAGCCGGATTCGGCGACGGTCGGCACATCGGGCCATTGCGACGCGCGCTTGGCGGAGGTGACCGCGATGGCGCGAAGCTGGCCCGACTTCACCTGCGGCATGGCCGATTCGAGCGAGGCGACGAAGAAAGCGGCGCGGCCGCTGATCACGTCCGGAAGCGCCTGCGAAGTGCCTTTGTAGGGCACGTGCGTGTACTTGATGCCCGCGACCTTCTGGAAGTACTCGCCCGCGAGGTGGGCGACGGTGGCATTGCCCGGCGAGGCGAAGAGGAGCTTGCCCGGGGCGGCCTTCGCGGCGGCCACGAGGTCGGCCAGCGTCTTGATCGGCGAACTGGCGCCGACGGTGATGGCGAGCGGCGCGGCGTCGACGAGGGTGACGGGCGTGAAGTTCTTCACCGGATCGTAAGGCAGGCCGGACATGAGCGAGGGCGCGATCGACAGGTTGGCCGTCTGCGCCATCACGAGGGTATAGCCGTCCGCCTTCGATTTCGCGGCGGCATCCAGGCCCAGCGTGCCGCCGGCGCCCGCCTTGTTCTCGACCACCACCTTCCAGCCGAGGGTCGTGGACAGCTTGTCGGCCACGATGCGGCTGATGATGTCCGTGCCGCCGCCGGGCGGGAACGGGACGATCAGGCGGACGGGCTTGTCCGGGTAGCCGGCCTGCGCTTGGGCGAGGCCGGGGATGGCGAAGGCGAGCGTGGCGAGCGCGGCCGTGGCGGCGCGGGCGATGCGGCGATTCATGGTGACTCCTCCAGGGGCGGGTACCGCGAAAGGTTGGCCCGGGTGGGGTCCCGGGTCCGATGGCGTCCGACAATCATGGGTGAGACAATCCATCACGTCCATTTAACTTTTCCTTGGGATCCATAGATATGGCGAATCAATTGGACCTGCGGGACCTGCGCTACTTCGAGGCGATCGCCGAGACCGGGCACCTGGGCCAGGCCGCCGCGAAGCTCTTCCGCACGCAGCCCGCGCTCACCGGGTGCGTGCGCCGGCTGGAGGCGACGCTCGGCACGGCACTTTTCGAGAAGGTGGGCCGCGGCATCCGGCTCACCGCCGCGGGGCACGCGCTCGTGCGGCGGGCGCGCAGCCTGCGCGTGGCGGCGGACGACACCGTGCGCGAGATCGCGGAGGTGGGCGCGGGCGTGGCGGGCCAGATCCGCATCGGCGTGCTGCCGACGCTCGCGCGCTTCCTCATGCCGCCCCTGTCGCGCGAGTTCCTGAAGGACGCGCCCGGCGTCACGCTGCGCACCGTCATCGCGCAGAACGACGTCCTCGCCACGCAGCTCATGGCCGGCGAGGTGGATTTCATCCTCACCACCGCGGTGCGCGCCTCGGAGGACCTGGTGAACCACCGCGTGCTCGAGGACGAGGCGGTGGTCATCGCGAGCCGCAACCATCCGGTCCTCGCGAGGAAGCCGCGCCTCCAGGACCTGCTCGCCTACGAATGGGTGCTCGCGCCCGCTTCCGTGGGCACGCGCCAGTGGATCGAGCGCGTGTTCCAGAGCCGGGGCCTGCCGCCGCCGCACGTGCAGATCGAGACGAACCTCATCCTGATGATGCCCACGCTCATCCGCGAGACGGAGCTGCTCACCTTCACCTCGCGCCTGCACGTGGGGCTTTCGGACGCGGGGACGGACCTGCGCGAGGTAAAGCTCAAGGAGACGACGATGCGCCGGCGCTTCGACGTGGCCTGGCGCCGGGGGGGCTATCTCTCGCCCGCGGCCGAGCGCCTGATCCAGCTCATCCGCTCGCGGGGGAGGAAGCTCTTCTCGGGCGAGTAGCGGCGGGCGCCCTCCCTTCGCAAGCCGCCGGTCACCGCACGCAGTTGCGCCCTTCCTGCTTCGCCCGGTAGAGCGCCGCATCGGCGCGCGCGATGAGCCCGGCGACCGTGTCGTCGTCCGAGGGCACGCACGCGGCCACGCCCACGCTGATGGTGACGACGGCGCCGATCGGCGAGGACGCGTGGGGGATCGCCAGCTCCTCGCAGCCCCGACGCAGGTCCTCGGCGAAGGCGAGCGCCGCCGCGTGGTCCGCACCCGGCAGGAGCACGACGAACTCCTCGCCACCGTAGCGCGCCGCCAGGTCGCCCGCGCGCCCCAGCGACTGCACGAGCTTTCGCGCGACCAGGGCGAGGCACCGGTCGCCCTCGGGATGCCCGGCCGAATCGTTGTACTGCTTGAAGGCGTCGATGTCGATCATCGCCACGGCGAGCGAAGCCTGCGCGCGCCGCGCCCGCCGCCATTCCTCCAGCAGCACCTCGTCGAAGCGGCGCCGGTTGGCGAGCCCGGTGAGCGCGTCGGCGAAGGAGAGCCGCGACAGGTGCTCGTTGGCGAGGCGCAGCTCCTCGGTGCGCTGCGCCACCAGGCGCTCCATCTCCTCGTTGCGCGCGCGCAGGGTGTTCGTGCGCAGGCGATACAGGCCCAGCACCAGCGCGAGCGCCGCGAGGCCCGCCAGCACCTCGAACCACGCCGTCTCGTAGAAGCGCGGCCGCACCGTGATGCCGAGCGGCGCCTCGAGCTCGCTCCAGCGCTCCCCGTCGAGGGTTGCGGCCACCTGGAACAGGAAGCGGCCGTGCGGCAGGGCCGGGAAAGTAGCCTCGCGGTTCTGCCCGGCATCGATCCAGTCGCTCGTCATCCCCTCGAGCTTGTAGCGGAAACGCACGCGGTTCGCGTCGCGCAGCGTCATCGCGGCGTAGCGGATGGACAGCGGCACCGAACCGGGCGGCAGCTCGATGCGCGCATCGGGCGCGGTGCTCGCGCCCGCGACGACGACGCTCTCGATGCGCACCGTCGGCGGCTGCCCCGCGCCCGGCAATCGCTTGGGGTCCACGATCACGAGGCCGTTGGTCGAGGGCAGCCACAGGCGGCCCTCGCGGTCCACGGCGCCGGCGGGCTGGATGCCGCCCGCGAAGCTCGTGGCGCGCAGCGCGTCTCCCGGGCCGAAGCCCGTGGAGGTCACCTTCGTGATCTTTCCGTCCGCGAAATCGTCGAGCTCGCGGCGCGCCACGCGGAAGAAGCCGCGGTCGCAGGTCATCCACAGGTCGCCGCGGGAATCCTCCAGGATCGCCTGCGCGAGGCCGTCCCACAGCCCGTCCGCGGGCCGGATGCCGGCGACGCGGCCCGCGCGGATGCGGTTGATGCCCTGCCCGTTCGTGCCCACCCACAGGCTCCCCGAGGCGTCCTCGTGCAGCGCCATGATCCAGTTCGACACGAGGCCTTCGGCCTTGGTGATGGCGCCGAAGCGCCCGTCGCGATAGCGCACGAGCCCCTGGCCCGTCGTGCCGAACCAGAGCGTGCCGCTGCGGTCCTCGAGGATCGCGGTGACGCCCTCGGGTGGCGCGCCCGCTTCGCGCACGGTGACGAACCCCTGGCCGTCGAAGCGCGCGAGCCCCGAGCGCGTGCCGGCCCAGAGCGTGCCCTTGCTGTCCTCGTAGAGCGTGCGCACGTCCACGGTGGGCAGCCCCTGCGCGACGCCATAGGTGCGGACCTTGCCGCCCGCGATCCGCGCCACGCCGCCGGTGTAGGTGCCGACCCAGAGCGTGCCCGCGCGGTCCTCGTAGACGCTCGAGACCTCGTCCGTGGGCAGGCCCTCCTTCTTGCCCAGCACCGTGACGCGATCGCCCGCGATGCGGTTGAGGCCGCCGCCCGCGGTGGCGAGCCAGGTAGTGCCGTCGCGCGCGTGGACGACGGAGCGCACGTTGTCGTGGGAAAGGCCCTCGGGCGTGCCGAACACGACGAAGCTGCGATCGCGCAGCCGGCTCATGCCCCCGACCCAGGTGCCGACCCACACGCTGCCTTCGCGATCGACCTGCAGGGTCCAGATCTGGCTGCCGGCGAGGCCGCCCGGCGTGGAGATCGACGTGAAGCGCCCGCCCTCCAACCGGCTCACGCCCCCGCCCCAGGTGCCGATCCACAGGCAGCCCTGCGCGTCCCACGCGAGGTAGGTGAGCTGGTCCGTGGGCAGCCCGTCGGCCGTGGTGTAGACGGTGACCTTGCCGTCGTGCACGCGCGCGAGTCCGCCGCCCGCCGTCGCGGCCCACACGCCGCCCTGCGGATCGGCGACGACCGAGCGCACCTCGCGGTGGGGAAAGCCGTTGCCCGGATCGAAGGTGCGGAACTTGCCCCCGGCGTACGCGACGAGCCCGCCGCCCGTGGTCGCGATCCACAGCGTGCCGTCGCGGTCGAAGGCGAGCGCGCGCAGGCGATTGGTCGGAAGCCCGTCGGCCGTCTTGAACACCTGCGTGGCGCCGTTCTGCACGCGCACCAGGCCGTTCTCGCTCGCGGCCCACATGACGCCGTCGGCCCCTTGCGCGAAGGCCCACACGCGGCGGTTGCCGGTGACCTCGCTCGCGATGGCGGGCCTGAACTTGCCGCCGCGGTAGATCGAGGCGCCGCTCGCGTGCCCGATCCACAGGTTCTGCTGCGCGTCCTCGAGGAACCCGAAGACGGGCTGCGCGGCCAGGTCGGGCGCCTGGGCGCGCTCGAAGGGCGTGAAGCGCACGCCGTCGAATCGCGCGAGGCCGCCGCCCGTGCCCACCCAGAGGTAGCCGTCGCGCGTCTGGTAGAGGGACTGGACGGTGTTGCTCGGCAGGCCCTGCTCCGTCTGCCAGTTGTCGATCTTGTATTGCGTGAGGGCGGGGATGTTCCCGCCGGGCCCGCCGGCGCGCGCGGTTGCCGGCACGAAGCCGGCCCATGCGGCGGCCATCAGGGCGCAGGCGGCGAAAGCCCGCGCTCGCGGGAAGATCGTGACGGAGGGCTTCGTTCTTGGGTACATGGGGAGCCTTGGACCCGGCATTATGCCGTGCACCCCGGCCGCCTCAATTGAAATCCGTCGGCCGCCCCAGGAAGAGGTAGAACGCGGAATCGCCCTGGTAGGTCTTTCCCCAGCCGGCGTAGAAGGGGCCCGCCACGGTGTCGGCGCCGACGAAGACCGAGCCGGCCTTCTTCACCTGTCCCCATTGGAAGCCCGTCGCGCGATTCCACGCGTCGCCCGCCTCCAGCGAAAGGCCCATGTACCAGCCGCGGCCGAGCACGCGTGGCAGCTCGCCCATGCGGTAGTAGGTCACGAGGGACAGGCCCGCCGCCTGCGACCCCGCCAGAGCCCCCACGGGCGTGCCGCTCAGGTTGAGGAACCCGCCCAGCGTGAAGGAATCGCGGTCTTCCTTCGCCCGGCCGGCGAAGGCGAGGCCCAGCAGCGTGAGCCGGTCGAAGGTCACGGGCCACAGGAGCTGGCCCACGACCGTGTTCAGCTGCGATCCCTCGCCCGCCCGGTAGTCCGTCCGCGTGGCGTTCACGCTCGCGAGATAGCCGCGCCGCGGGAAGTTCGCGTCGTCGAGCGTGTCGAACGTGGCGTCCAGCTTGAGGAAGTTCGCGCTGTCCTTCGCCGGGGCGAGGTCCCGGCTGCTGATCGCCGGCGACGTGCGGAATCGCTGGTGCCCCGCGAGCACGCGCGCGACGCCCGTGCTGCCCAGGCGCCGGCCCAGCGCCATTGCGCCCGACACCGCTTCGTTCGTCACGCGGTCCGTGCGCCGGTTGCCCGTCACGTAGATGTCGTGGTCGGACTTGAGCGCCTCGAGCACCGGCTCGACGAACCACGGGCTTCCGGGGCCCAGGGGCTGGTAGAAGCGGGTCGCCACGCGGCGAAGGTCGCCCACCTGCAGCTCGTTGCGCCATTCCGCGCCCCACGGGTTCACCCAGGTGCGGGTGTGCTGCAGGGTGATGGAAAAGCGCCCGTCGGTGTGGAAGTCGGTGACGGCGCGCCCGCCGATGCGCAGGTAGTCCGGGCCCCAGGCCTTTTCCTCGACGTCGATCACCGCCACCGTCCGCCCGTCGCGGTTCTCGGGGCGCACGTCCACGCGGGAGAATTCGCCCGAGCCGTGCAGCGCGCGCGAGGCTTCCTCGTAATCCCGCGGGCTCGCCACGTCGCCCACGGCGACGTGCGTGCGGTTCGCGACCTCGTTCGCCAGCGCCTGCGGGTTGGTGCGCACCGTGCCGCGCGTCTCGATCGCCTCGATCACCGGGTCCGCGTGCGGCGCCTGCAACCGGCGCACCGCGTCCCACGCGGCGTAGGCCTTCTCGTCGAGCGCGAGCGGGAGCAGGCGCGAAGCCATCGCGCGCGTCGCGGCCTCCCCGCGCGCGACGAGATCGTCCGCGCGCTCGAAATCGAAGAAGGTGAAGCCCTGCAGGTCCGGCGAGACGAGAACGTCCTGCGGCCGCAGCTCGCGCAGCGAGGCCGCCACGTTCTGCTCGGTGAGGATGTTGATCATCTGCTGCGCGACGCCGAACGCGGAGCCGAGCGCCTCGCGCGGCAGGAGCGGCGTGCCCACGTTCACCGCGATGATCACGTCCGCGCCCATCGCGCGCCCCACCTCCACGGGCAGGTTGCGCGTGAGGCCGCCGTCGCCGAGCAGCCGCTCGCCGATGCGCGTGGGCGAGCAGACGCCCGGCACCGACATCGAGGCGCGCATCGCCACGGAAAGCGGCACGTCGCGCAGCACCACCTGCTCGCCGCTCACCAGGTCGGTCGCCACCGCGCGCAAGGGGATGGACAGCGCGTCCAGGTGCTTCGCCTCGCTGCCGGGGCGCGCCACCTGGCGCAGGAACACCTCGACGTTCTGCGAGCCGAAGGCGCCACCCGGCAGGACGAGCCCGTCGCGGGACAGGCCGAATTCCGTCTGGCCGATGAAGCGCAGGTCGTCCTCCTTGCGCCGGAAGTTGAGGTCCTTGCGCGGCGGGCGGTCGGAGAAGATCGTGGCCCAGTCGGCCTCCTTCACGATCGTCTCCATCTCCTCGGGCGTGCGGCCGGCGGCGTAGGCCCCGCCCACGATCGACCCCATGCTCGTCGCGGCGATGGCGTCGACGGGAACGCGCAGCTCCCGCAGCACCTTCAGCACGCCGATGTGGGAGAGGCCGCGGGCGCCGCCGCCGGAAAGGACGAGGGCGATGCGGGGACGAGTTGCCGAGGCGGATGCGGGGCCGGGCGATTCGGCCGCGTGGCACGCGAGAGCGGGCAGGCAGGCCACCAGAAGGCTTGCTGCGAACGATGCGATGGGCCGCGGGATGGCCATGGCGTCACCTCGGGGAAGCGTCGGAGGGCTGCGCTAGGGGCGGCGCCAGTATCCGACAGGCCCGGGGCGCGGGCTAGGGGTGCCCCCTTCCCCGGTTTCGGCAGGCGACTTCTTCCATATCAAACCGCCCCCCGCGCCGAACGCCTACGATGGGACCATTCCCATGAAAGGCATCCCATGACCGCGACCCCTGCGCCCGTTCCCGCCCCCACCCCGGATGCCCTCCCGAAGCACGACATGCTCCGGGAGATGCTCGCCGACGTGAACGCCAAGCTCCAAGCCATCGGCGAGACGATCCTCGCGATGCAGGCCCACGGCGACATGCAGGACGACCACGTGAACCTCGCGAAGACGGCGAAGGACCTCGCCGTCGAAACCCACGCGAAAGTGGAGACGCTGCGCAAGGGCGGGTGAGCAAGTGCCGCCTGGAAACCCCGCACGCTCGACGGAGCCATCGACTTGAACGCCGCCCAGGCCCTGAAAGCCGCGCAGAAGCTGCTCGCCTACAGCCAGTTCCTCGAGCAGCGCGATCCCGAGGAAAGCGCGCGCATCCTCCATGTCGCCAACAGCGGCATGGCGGCGGTCACCGCCCATCTCCGCGACCGGGAAGCCCCGGTCCCCGCGGACGGCCGGAACGCCATCGCCACGATGCTGGTGGAAGCGGACGCCGTGCAGCGGTAGCCGCTCCCGCCCTCACCGCCGCGACAGCCACTCCAGCACCTTCCCGTAGAGCCGCTCCGGCTCGATCGGCTTGCCGAGGTGATCGTTCATGCCGGCTTCGAGGCACGCCGCGCGGTCGTCGTCGAACGCGTTGGCCGTGAGCGCCAGGATGGGCACGGAGGCGAATCGCGGATCCGCGCGCAGCAGGCGGGTGGCCTCCAGCCCGTTCATGCGCGGCATCTGCATGTCCATGAGGATGAGCGCATAGGGCCGGTGGCGGGCCAGCTCCAGCGCCTGCTCGCCGTCTTCGGCCTCGTCCACCTCGAGGCCCGCTTGCGCCAGCAGCTCGCGCGACACCTCGCGATTGACCGGCTCGTCCTCGACGAGCAGCACGCGCGCGCCGCCGAAGCGCGAGCGCAGCACCTCCTCCGCGCCGCCACCCTGCGGGGCATCACCGTCGCGCACGACGTCCCCGGAGGCCGCCGCGAGCCGCACCGTGAACCGGAAGGTGCTCCCGGCGGCCGAGGTGCTTTCCACGCCGATCTCGCCGCCCATCAGCTCGACGAGCCGGCGGCTGATGGCGAGGCCCAGCCCCGTGCCGCCGTACTTGCGCGTGAGCGAGCTGTCGGCCTGCTCGAACGCCGTGAAGAGGCGTTCGCGGTACTGCGGCTCGATGCCGATGCCGGTGTCCGCCACTTCGAAGCGCACCACGGCGCCCGGCCCCGCCGGCCCTTCGAGCGCCGCGCGCACCGTGACGCCGCCGCGCTCGGTGAACTTGATCGCGTTGCCCACGAGGTTCAGCAGCACCTGGCCGAGGCGAAGCGGGTCCCCCGCGAAGCGCTGGCTGCGAAGCGCCGCGGGGATCTCGACGCGAAGCGCGAGCCCTTTTGCCCGGGCCCGCGGCTCGCTCAGGGAAACGAGGTTGTCGACGACCGACTCCAGCGTGAAGTCGATGCGCTCGAGCGTGAGCCGGTCGGCCTCGATGCGCGAGATGTCCAATATGTCGTTGATGATCGAGAGCAGGTGCCGCGAGGCGCCTTCGACCTTGCCGAGCTGCTCGCGCGACCTGTCGTCCGCGGCCCGGCGCCGCGCCAGGTTCGTGAGGCCGAGGATGCCGTTGAGGGGCGTGCGCAGCTCGTGGCTCATGTTGGCGAGGAAGGTGCTCTTGGCGCGGCTCGCGGTCTCCGCCATCTCCTTCGCGATGGTGATCTCGGCCAGGTGCTGCTTCTGCTGGGCGAGGAGCGAGTTGATGGTCTCGACCACGACCGCCGTCTCGCCCTGCGCGGCCACCGCGAGCGGCTGGACCTGCTCCGGCGGCAGCCTTCGCAGCCCGTTGATGGCGTCGATCACCGCGACGAGCGGGCGCGTGACGAAGCGGGTGAGCGCGAAGTAGAGGATGCCGGTGCTCAGCAGGATGAGGCCCAGGCCCACGGCCAGCACCTTCCCGGAGAGCGAGCGCAGGGACCGGTCGATGCGATCCCTGCGATGCGCCGACCAGCACCGCGCCGACGACCGAACGCCCGGTGTCGAAGATGGGCGTCACCACGGCCGCGACGGAGCCCTCGGGAAGGGAGAGTTCGACCAGCCGCGACTGCCCGCTCCCGATGCCGTCGGCGAGCTGGGGCAGCTCGATCCGCTGGCCGCCCTTGCCGTTGCGGAAGATCGACCGCCCGTCGGGCCGCCGAGGATGGCCACGATGTCGATGCCTTCGTGGTTGGCGACGACCTTTGTCGCACTGGTCCTCGAAGCCGACGATCTCGTCGGTGCGCAGGCCGATGGCGAGGATGCGCTCGAACTGCGTGGCGATCTCGTGCGACACGGCCTGCGACCGCTCGGCGATCGCCCGCGAGTAGGCCTGCGAGAAGAATCGCGCCGCCGACAGCGTGACCGCCAGGACCGTGAGGACGAGCACCGTCCCGGCCACCAGCAGGATCTTGGCGCGCAGGCTTCCCATCAGGGCTTGTCCCACTCGAACGCGGTGATCACCTGCGCGGCCAGGAGCTGCTCGCTGCGCACGGCGATGCCGAGCCGCTCGCCCGCGCGAGGCTGATGACGGGCAGGCCCTTGGTCGTCGCGCGGATCGGCAGGCTCGCCGGCGACTTGCCCTCGACGAGGATCTGCCGCGCGAGGCGCCCGGCGGCGAGGCCCTGCTCGCGCTCGGAGACCGTGACGGCCGCAAGCGTGCCGTAGTGCACGCGGTCGATCCAGAAGCCCAGGTCGGGCAGGCTGGAGTTTTCCGCCGTCCAGCGCAGCACCTCCTGGTAGGGCACGTTCCGGCCGGCCTTGTCCTTGAAGCTGAAGATGCCGATGAGCGCGACCGCGTCCGCGATGTCCGGATAGGCGCCCATGCGCGCCTTGAACTCGTCGAACGTGCGCAGGGTTTCCCAGCCGACGATCGCGACGCCCGGCGGCAGCGGCGACTCCTTCATGCGCTGCACGACGGGCCCCCACATCGGCGCCTCGTCCAGCACGACCACCAGGCGCTTCAGGCCCGGCACCAGCTTCTTCAACAGGTGGACCGATTCGCCGAAGTGTTCGTGTTCGATCACGCCCGTGACGTTCTTCGCCTTGTCGAAGCCGTAGTGCGCCGGGGACTTGTTCACGCCGCTGAAGACCTGCGGAACCGGCGTGTCGAGGTAGTGGCGCGTGACCAGGTCCTGCGCGTCGTCGTCGGTGGTGTAGACGAGATCCGGCTTCCACTCGTCGACGAGCGCGCGGGCCTCGCGGCCGCGGGCGGCCATCTGTTCCGGGGAGGATTGGCGCTTGGTATCGAGGGCGAAGACCTTGACCTGCGCGCGCGGGTCGGCGAGGCCGGCCTTGAAGCCCTCGAGCTGCCCGTCCGTCCACCGCCAGGGCGAGTGGTAGCTCATGACGTGGAGGATGCGAAAGGCTCGGCCCGGTCGACAGGCTTCTGCGCGAACGCGCCGGCCGCGAAGGAGTGGAAGGACGGCCAGCCGCCGCCCGGTCGAGGTGGTTTTCATGGGTGGACTCCCTCTCGAATCCAGCTTAGGGTCGAGCGGGGCCGGGCAATATGTCCTTGGTCAGGACTGCCCGAAAACGCAGTCCAGGGTGCATCGCCGGGGAAATCGGTCCCCCTCCTGTCCTATTACGGCATGCCGGGGGACAAACGGAGGCGGCGCGCGCGACTGCGGGCGAGTGCATGCTCCGGAAGGACCCGCCTGCCCGCGCGTAGAATCGGGACACTCGCCGCCAACGCCTGTCGATGGCGAACAAGAACAATTTCGGGACGCGGAGCACGCTTGAATTCCACAGGGTCCCCGGACGAGCCGGTACCGCCCGTCGATGTCGAAACGGTACCGCCCGTTGACCTCGAACCGGCACGGCCCGTCGAAGGCGAACCGGCACTGCCCGTCGAAGGCGAAACGGCACTGCCCGTCGAAGGCGAAACGGCACTGCCCATCGAAGGCGAACCGGTACCGTCCGTCGAAGCACCCGCGCCGGGAGCGGCGCGGGACACGATCGCCTACGAGCCGCGGCCGCCGGACCGGGGGCCCGAGCGCAGGCGGGTGGCGCTTGCCCTGCTCGTCTCCCTGCTGATCCACCTGCCGTTGCTGGGCCTCACCTTCGGCGGCGACGGGACGGGGCTTCCGGGGTTCGACCTGCCGTGGAAGGCAAGGCGCGTCGAGGCGCCGGACCTGCGCGTGCTGCTCCTGCCGGCACGGGTCGCGGCCCCGGAACCCGAGGCGGCGGCGCTCGCCACGCCCCTGCCGCCGAGCAGGGTCGAGCCGCCGATCGCCGCCCCGGTGACTCCGCCACCCCGGGCCGCCCTTCGGAAACGCCAAGCCACGACGGTCGCGCTGGAGCCTGAATCGAAGGCGGAGCCCCCACCGAAGTCGGAGCCCCCACCGAAGTCGGAGCCCTCAACGAAGTCGGAGCCCGAGCCGAAGAAGCCGCCCGAGCCCGCCACCCCCGCGGTGGAGCCGCCCCCTCGCATCGATCGGCGCCGCGAAAAGGCGCCCGAAGCCATTCCCGAGCCGGTCGTGATCGCGCAGGTGCAACCCGAGGTGCCCACGTTCGTCGTTCCCGCCGCTCCGGCTGAGCCAACGCCCGTCGTCGTCGAAGCGCCCGGCGTCGAAAGCCGCGAGGCGATGAAATCGCCGACCCGGGAGGCGGAAGAGGCGGCGAAGCTGGAGGCGGCGAGGCAGGAGGCCGCGAAGCGAGAGGCGGCGAGGCAAGAGGCGGCGAGGCAAGAGGCGGCAAGGCAAGAAGCGGCAAGGCAAGAAGCGGCACGGCAAGAAGCGGCAAAGCAAGAAGCGGCAAAGCAAGAAGCAGCAAGGCAAGAAGCAGCAAGGCAAGAAGCAGCAAGGCAAGAAGCAGCAAGGCAAGAAGCAGCAAGGCAAGAAGCAGCAGCAAGAAGCAGCAAGGCAAGAAGCAGCAAGGCAAGAAGCAGCGCGGCAAGAAGCAGCAAGGCAAGAAGCAGCGCGGCAAGAAGCAGCGAGGCAAGAAGCAGCGCGGCAAGAAGCGGCAAGGCAAAGGGCAAGGCCCTCGACAAGCGACCGCAAGGGAAGAAGCCGCGCGTCAGGTCGCAGCCCGCCTCGAAGCCGAACGGCTGGCAGCCGCGAGCCAGGAAGCCGCGAAGCTCCGCGAGGCCCGGGAAGCCGAAGCGAAACGCGAAGCGGTGCTCCGGGCGATCGGCAAGCAACTGGACGCGGAAGCCGCGAAGCGGGAAGCGCAATCGCGCCTGCCCTACTCGGTGAGCAGCGCGCGCCGGGCGAGGCTCTACGGCCGCAGCGATCCCAACGCGGAACTCGCCCAGTACGCGGAGGCCTTCGCGTGGAAGATCCAGATGAACATGACGCTCGACCTGGTCCGCGAAGCGACCCGCCAGCGCTACACCAACCCCGTGGTGACGACGGCCGTGCGCAGCGACGGCTCGGTCGAATCGATCACCTTCGTGGTCTCGAGCGGCGTGCCGGCCCTCGACGAGGCGATCCGGCGCGTCGTGCGCAGCCAGGAGCACTATGCGGCATTCCCTCCCACTCTCGCCCGCGAGTACGACGTGATCGAGATCCGCCGCACCTGGCACTTCGACGTCGCGGTCCGGCTGCACTGAAGGAGCGATCTCCGATCATGCTCTCCCACATCGTCATCGGCGTCGGCGACTTCGACCGGGCCCTCGCCTTCTACCGGGCGCTCATGCCCGTGCTGGGTGTCGCGGAGCGATTCTGCGACCCCTCGCGCCCCTGGGCCGGATGGCAGTCGCACCCGGGACCGCGGCCCCTCTTCGTGATCGGCCGGCCGTACGACAGCGAACCCCACGCGGCCGGCAACGGGCAGATGATCGCGTTCCTGGCCGAAAGCCGCGACACCGTCGTGCGCGCCTACGAGGTCGCGATGAACAGCGGCGCGACATCCGAAGGGGCGCCGGGACTTCGCCCGGAATACCATGCCCACTACTTCGGCGCCTACTTCCGCGACACGGAAGGCAACAAGCTCTGCGTCGCCTGCCATTCGCCACCCGACTGATCCGCGCGAGCCCATGACCTTCGCGACCCACGACGACTACTTCGCCGACTGCCCACCGGAATCGCGGGTTCTCCTCGGGCGCATCCAGCGCGAGGTCGAACGCCGGGTGCCCGGCGCCACGCGCTGCATCGCCTACCAGATGCCCGCTTTCAGGCAGCAGCGCGTGTTCTTCTACTTCGCGGCGTTCAAGAAGCACATCGGCATCTATCCCCCCGTCACGCAGGATGCGGCGCTCATCGCCGAGACCGCGCCTTTCCGCGGGCCGAAGGGAAACCTGTCGTTTCCTTACGCCCAGGAACTGCCGCTGGAACTCATCGGTAGAATCGCCGAAGCGCTCGATCGCCAGTATTCGGCCACGCCCGCGCGCAAGCGCCGCGCCTGACCCCCGTCCCGAATGCAGAACGTCCCGACATCCCCGCGACTTTCGAGGATCCTGCTGTCCCTCGCCGTGCTGGCCCTCGGCGCCGGATGCACGCTCGCGCCCCCCGCGCCCGACGACTGGAAACTCGGCCGCGCCGAAGGCTACCCCGCCGGCACCGCGCGCACGTGGTTCACCGACGAATCGGTGCGCGTGGGCTCCTTCAGCGCGCAGGGCGAGATCCCGGGCATCGCGAATGGGCGCGCCAACACGCTGGCACCCGCCGCCAAGCCGATGCCATTGCCGGTCGCGAAAGCAGAGCCCGCGTACCGCTGGCAGGCGGGCGCCGAGCAGGGCCTCAGCGTCGACGACTATCTTTCGCGGCAACGGGTGATGGGCCTTCTCATCGTGAAGGACGGCGTGGTGCAGGTGGAGCGCTACCAGTACGGGCGCACGCCCGCGCACCGCTTCACCTCGATGTCGATGGCCAAGTCGATCGCCTCGCTCGGCGTGGGCATGGCGCTCGCGGAGGGGAAGATCGCCTCGCTCGACGACAAGACGGTGAAGTACGTGCCTTCGCTCAAGGGAACGCTGATCGGGGGAACCTCGATCCGCCACCTGCTGCGCATGGCCTCGGGCGCGCGGTTCACGGAGGAATACGACGGGCGCGACGACTCGGCTCGCTTCAATGGCGTGATGATTCGCGGGGGCCTCGAAAAGGCGCTCGCGACCGTCGGGAACCGCGAGGCGCCTGCCGGCACGAAGTTCTCCTACGCGAGCGTGAACACGCACGCGCTGGGGGCGGTGCTCAAGGGCGCGACGGGCATGACGCTCTCGCAGTACCTCGAGCCGCGGCTGTGGCAGGCCATCGGCGCGGAGACTTCCGCCCTTTGGCGCACGGACCGCACGGGCCTCGAGATGGCGGGCGGGCACTTCAACGCGACGCTGCGCGATTACGCGAGGCTCGGCATCGTGCTCGCCAACGACGGCAAGCGTCCCGACCAGCCGGACCAACCGCCGCTCGTCCCGCTGCGTTACCTGCTCGACGCCACGGACTGGCACCGCGTTCCGCCCGCTTTCCGGCCGGGCAAGGCGACGCCGTACCACGGCTACGGCTACCAGTTCTGGCTCTTCCCGGGCGAGCGGCGGCGCTTCGCGCTATTGGGCGTCTACGGGCAGATGATCTTCGTGGACCCGCAGGCGAAGCTGGTGATGGTGCAGGTGAGCGCGAACGAAACGCCCAAGGCGGGGCGCACGTCGCTCGCCCGCGAGGCCGATGCGTTCTGGCGGGGAGTGGTTCGGCACTACGGCGCCTGGTAGCTCATGGCCTTCGACGGGCGCCCTTGTCACGCTTCGCGCGCGATGGCATCGTTACAGGGGCGCTCCCCCTTGTGAAGGGGCAAGCCCTAGCGCCCCCCCCCAGCCCCATCCACGAGTCCTCGCCTTTTCCATGCCTCACCGCGTCATCTGGGAATCCAGGGTATCCGTCTGGACGAAATTCAGCGGAATCGTTACCTACGGCGAGGTGCTGGACACCACCAATACGCTCTACGGAAACCCTCGCTGCGATGACGTCGTGCACGCCTACTGGGACTTCTCGGAAATCGACGGCTTCGTGGTCGACGAGAACGAGGTCGAGGAGATGGCCTACGTGGATCACGCCGCGAGCCTTTACCTGCGCCCCATGAAGGCCGCCTTCATCCTGAGCGACCCGGACCTGCTGGTACTGGCCCACCAGTACATCGCGCACATGCAGTCGCTGGGCAGCACCTGGCAGAACCGGATATTTCCCACGATGGAAGAAGCGCGGGATTGGATGGCCTCGGCCCGTTGAACCCCGACGACAAGCCCTCGCCCACCCTCGCCGCGCTCGTGCGCGAGCAGCTGGCCATCCCGTGGTCCCGCGCGCGCCGCCTGTGCGAGGAAGGGCGCGTCAGCGTGGATGGCGTGCCGTGCCTGGACCCGGCGGCGCGCGTGAAGACTGGCGCCGTGGTGGTCGTGAACGAACACGGCCCCAAGCGGCGCAAGGGGCCGCTCTCCGCGGAGGCGATCGTCTACGCCGACCGGGACCTGGTCGTGATCGACAAGCCGGCGGGGATGCTGAGCGTCGCCGACGAGGCCGGCAACAAGGACACGGCGGCCGACCACCTGCGCACGGAGCTGCGAAGCCGCGGCGAACGCGACCGCGATGCGCCTCTGGGCGTCGTGCATCGCCTGGACCGGGACACGAGCGGCCTCATGGTGTTCGCGCGCACGGCCGATGCCAAGCGCGTGCTGGCCGCGATGTTCAAGGCCCACGACATCGAGCGCGTGTACCACGCCATCGCCCACGGCACCGTGTTCGCGGCGACGGTGGATACGCACCTGGTGCTGGACCGCGGCGACGGCCTGCGCGGATCCCACGGGCATTACCGGCGCGCCCAGGGAGATCCCCCGTTCGAGGCGAGGCAGGCCATCACGTACGTGAAGCCCCTCGAGGCCCTGGAAGGCGCGACGCTCGTCGAGTGCCGCCTGGAGACCGGGCGCCAGCACCAGATCCGCATTCACCTCGCGGAACTGGGCCATCCCATCGTGGGCGAGCGGGTGTACATCCGGGACTACCGGGGCGAGAAGATCGAATCGGCGCGGCCGATGCTGCATGCGAGGAAGCTCGCATTCGCGCATCCGCGCACGGGGGCGCCGCTGTCGTTCGAGCGGGAGCCGCCGGAGGATTTCGGGGCGATGAGGCGGATGCTGCAGGCGCGCGATGCGGCGATGGGCCCGCCCGGCGCCATGCCAGCCTGAGACCGCTCAGGCAGCGCCGCGCATCGAGGCCCGCACCACGCGGCCGATCGTGAGCCCCTGCACGAGGATCGACGACACCACCACGCAGTAGGTCAGCGTGAGGATGGTGTCGCGCTCCGGGCCGGGGGGAAGCGACAACGCCAGCGCGACCGAAATGCCGCCCCGCAGGCCACCCCAGGTCAGCACGCGCCAGGATCCCGCCGGAAGCCCCAGCCGCGCGCCCAGGGCGCTCATCGGCAGGCCCACCGAGAGCCACCGGGCGGCCAGCGTCACGACGATCGCCACGCCGCCGGCCGCGAGCAGCGGGGACGAGATCGAGACCAGCAGCACCTCCATGCCGATGAGCACGAACAGCACGGCGTTGAGTATCTCGTCGACCAGCTCCCAGAACATGTCGACGTAGCGCCGGGTGACGTCCGACATCGCGTCGGCGCGGCCGAAGTTGCCGACGATGAGCCCGGTCACCACCATGGCGAGCGGACCGGAGACGTGCAGGTGGTTCGCGAGCGCGTAGCCGCCCGTCACGGCGGCCAGGGTGAGCAGCACCTCGACCTGGTAGCTGTCGACGCTCTTCAGCAGGGCGTAGGTGACAAACCCCAGCGCCGCGCCGAACACGATGCCGCCGCCCGCGTCGCGCAGCAGCAGCAGGCCCGCCGCCTGGGGCGTCGGCGGCACGCCGCTCGCGAGCATCTCGACCAGCACCGCGAAGATCACGACGCCCACGCCGTCGTTGAAGAGTGATTCGCCGGCGATCACCAGCTCGAGCTGCTTGGGCGCGCCGGCGGACTTGAGGATGCCCATCACCGCGATGGGATCGGTGGGCGAGATGAGCGCCCCGAAGACCAGGCAATAGCCCAGCGCGAGCGGCAGGCCCATCCACGCCAGCGCGTACCAGAGCCCGAAGCCGACCAGCAGCGTGGACAACAAGCGTGCCCACGAGCGCCAGGCCGGCGACCGACCATCGCTGCGCCTTGAGATCGCCGAGATTGACGTGCAGGGCGCCCGCGAACAGCAGCAGTGACAGCATGCCCTGCATCAGCACGTCGGAAAAGTTGATGGAGCGCAGCAGCGACTCCTCGTACTGTCGCAGGGCCCCACCCACGCCGGCCAGGTCGAGCGCGACGATCAGGAGGGACAGCAACAGCGCGATCACCATCACGCCGATCGTGGTGGGCAGGCGCACGAATCGGTGGTTGAACCACGCGAGCAGCGCGGTGATGACGAGGCAGGTGGCGGCGATGTCGAGCATGGGCGTCTGTTGCGGGGGGGATCCCCAATGCAAAGCCCCGCGAACATCGCGGGGCTTTGCGGAGTGACCGCGTTGCCGCGGCATCCTTTGGGTCGCGTTACCGCGACGTGTACCGGGCGTCGTTCACCGGCTCGAGGGTCGTCCTGTCGTGTGTGTCATCGATAGAGCACCTCCCTTGTCGTGGTTGGCGGAACTTACCGGCACCCGTTGCAGGCACCGATACGCTTTGAAGCACCCACGAGCCCACAGTACGCCCGGCGCGCGCGATGAGCAAGGACGAATTGGGCGCTTTTGACCGTTCACTTTCCGGCCACGTTTCAAACGTATTCATGGTGGGCCGGCGTGCGTGCTTTCGCTCCGTCATCCCGGCGGTGCCACGCCGTCACACCGCCCCACCCGAACCGCGCGATGCCGCAGAATGTCCGACATGATCCCCGAACTCGGCATCATCGAAGGCTATTTCGGCGAGCCTTGGTCCCACGCCGCGCGGCAGCACGTGGCATCGATGGCGCGCACGCTGGGGTATTCCTTCTTCCACTACGCGCCCAAGGCGGATGGCTTCCTGCGACGACGCTGGCGGGAGCGCCATCCCGATGCCGCCCTGGCGGAACTCTCGGTGCTTTCCTCGCATTGCCGGCGCCTGGGCATTCGCTTCGGCGTGGGCCTGAGCCCCTACGAGTTGTACCGCGACTATTCCGGCCCCGCGAAGGCGGACTTCCTCGCGAAGCTGCGGGCGCTGGACGAGATCGGGCTCGACGACCTCGCGATCCTCTTCGACGACACCCGCGGCGACGTGGCCGATCTGGCGGCGAAGGAATCCGAGATCGTCCACGACGCGATGGCGGCCACGCGCGCCACCCGCGTCCTGATGTGCCCGACGTACTACTCCGACGACGTCATGCTGGACTCGCTCTTCGGCTCGCGGCCCGCGGGCTACCTCGAGGACCTGGGCCGCCGGCTCGATCCCCGCGTCGGCGTCTACTGGACCGGCGAGGAGATCTGCACGCGCGAGTTCAGCCCCGGCCACCTCGCGCGAATCGCCGAAGCCCTGCGGCGCAAGCCGACCCTGTGGGACAACTACCCCGTCAACGACGGGCCGTGCATGTCGCGGTATCTGCACCTGCGCGCGTTTACGGGCCGGCCGGGCACGAACGCGGCCCACCTCGCCGGCCACGCGATCAACCCGGCCCTGCAGCCGCACCTGTCGCTGATCCCGGCCGCGACGCTTGTCGCGAGCTATCGGGAGGGCGCGGCGTATCGCTACATGGCCGCGTTCCGGGAGGCCGCGCGGGCGATGGGGGGGCCGGCGATCGCCGCGATGCTCGAGGCCGACCTGCTCGCCCTCCAGGACCTGGGGATCGACCACCTGGGCGCGGAGCGCGATCGACTGAGGGAGCGCTACCTCGCTGTCGATCACCCGATGGCCGCGGAGGTGGTGCGCTGGCTGGCGGGCGCGTACACCGTGGACCGGTGGGAGGCGGATATTCCGCAGGAGGGCTAGCGGCTGCGGTCCGTGGCTTACGGAATACCGCAGGCCACCCTCTTCGCCATCTGGAACGGGCGAGCCCGCCTGCCGCTCCGCCCGGACTACGAAAACAGTCCCGCCAAGGTACTCATCGACAGGAACAGGCGCGCGGGTTGCCGCTGCAGCGGGATGAAGCCGTAGCGCCGATAGAACGCGACGGCTTTCTCGTCCTTCGCATCCACGATCACGGCCATCGCCGCGATCTCGGCGGCAGCCACCAGGCTGCGATGCAGTGCATCCATGAGCAGGAATTCCCCCAGCCCCTTCCCCCGGTGGCCTTGATCCACGGCCAGCCGGCCCAGCAACGTCACGGGTAGTTGCGGGTAGCGCGGCAGCTTCTTCGCCAGCTCGGGCGGCAGCGCGTCCACCGCGATGAGGGAGGCGGACAACGTGTAGTAGCCGAGCACCCGGCTCGAAGGCGGCTCGACCACCACGAACGGCGCGGCGACACGCTTTTCGGCGTCCTGGCGGGCTTGGCGTTGCAGGTAGCGGTCGAGCGGCTCGCTGCCGCAGGCAAAACTATCGCGGTCGTGGGCCTTGGCGAGCGGGACTATGCGCCACGGGGCGACCGGCTTCGGCAATCACAGCCCCATCTTCTGCCGGTATTTCTCCGCCGCCCTGCGCAGGCGGGCGTTGGGCGCTCGGGGCTTGAGCAGGGCCGTGACGAAGGCGACCTGCTCGCTGCGCGAAAGTCGGATGCTCTCGTGTTCCTGGATGACCTTGGCGGCGGCTTCCTGCGCGCTGGCGAGGACGAACTCGCTCAGGGTGCGGCCGGACAGCGCCGCGGCATGTTGCAACAGTGACTTCTGGGCGGCCGTCATGCGCGCTTCCAGGCGCGCCGCGCGGGTCGTGGCTTCAGTCTCGGTCGTCTCGGTCAGCATGGCTGCCCCCTTGGCCCGGAAACGGGCGCGGTTTCCCGCTATCGGACGGATTCCGAAATGTACGGCAATTATCCGTACACGGCAAGCCGCCCTCGCGCGGGGACTTTTCCGCCGCGCGACCAACCGCACTTGCAAGTGCCTCAGCGACGGGAACCTGTTCGCGCCGGAGTCCGACGGGCGCCGCGCTCGATGGGGCTCGCAAGGCCACGCACGATCTCGAGAAAGGCCTCAACCGCCCGCGCCGTCCGGCGCACCTCGAGGCACACGACGTGCGTCTCCGTCCAGACCTCCATGTTCGACAGCGTGAGCTTGTGCAGGCGTTCGTCGTGGGCGAGGCCCGGCTCCGAGACGACGCCGATGCCGATGCCCTTGGCCACGGCCTCGCGGATCGCCTCGCGGCTGCCCAGCTCCATCACGACCCTCGGCGTGACGCCGGCTCGCGACAGCGCGGCCTCGAAGGCCTTGCGCGTGGTCGAGCCTTCCTCCCGCACGATCATCCGCTCGCCTTCGAGCTGCTCGATGCGGATGGAGCGCCGCCGGGCGAGGGGATGGTCCCGCGGCGTGAAGACCACGACCCGGGATCGCCGGAACGGCACGCTGTGGAGCCGCGCATCGTCGGCGAAGTGGGCAAGCACGGCCACGTCCGTCCGGAAGTCGAGCAGTTCCCGCAGCACGGCCTCGGAGTTGCCGAAGCGCACCTGTACCTGCATCGCCGGATACTGGCGGCTGAAGCCCGCGATCATGTCGGTGGCGTCGAAGGGGCCCACGGCGCCGACCTTCAGCGTGCCGGAACGCAAGTCGCCGGCGTCCTTCAGCAGGTGGAGCGCGTCGGCCTCGATGCTCGCGAGCGGCCCGGCCACCGCCAGCAGCCGCTGGCCGGTTTCCGTGAGCGTGACGCCGCGGCCGATTCGGTGGAACAGCTCCACGCCGTATTGCGATTCCAGCAGGCGCACCTGGCTCGTGAGCGTCGGCTGGCTCACGTGCAGCAGCCGGGCCGCGGCCGTGAAGCCGCCCGCCTGGGCCACGGCGAGGAAGGAACGCAGTTGGGTCAGTCGCATAGCTTTACTCTATGGAAGCACACAAATAATTGTATTGGAGTTATGGCAGCCGCGCGGCAATACTGGCCCGCCATGACGACCCGAAAACCCAACATCCTGCTGGTGCTCGCGGACCAGCTTCGGGCCTGTTCGGTCGGCTACGCCGGCGAGGAGCCGGTCATCACGCCGCACCTGGATCGCCTCGCGGGCCAGTCGGCCATCCTCACGACGGCGGTGTCGCCGACCCCGGTGTGCACGCCCTACCGCGGTTCGTTGATCACCGGCCGCACGGCGCTCTCGCTGGGCCTGGTCCTCAACGACATCCCGCTGTCCACGAACGAAACCAGCCTCGCCCATGCCGTCACGCGCGCCGGCTACGACACCGGCTACATCGGCAAGTGGCACCTGAACGGCGGCGACCGGCCGGCCTGGGTGCCGCCGGGCCCCCCGCGCCAGGGCTTCGACTTCTGGGCGGCCGCGAACTTCGACCACAACTACGACCGCTCCGTGTACTTCATGGGCGATTCGCCCGAGCCGCGCACCTGGCCGGGCTACGACGCCGAATCCCAGACCACGCTCGCGATCGACTACATGACGCAGCACCGCGCCAGCGAGAAGCCCTTCTGCCTCGTGCTTTCCTGGGGTCCGCCGCACCACCCCTACCGGACGGTTGCAAAGAACTACCTCGATCTCTACGACCCCGACGCGATTCCCGCTCGCGCCAATTGCCCCGACCCGCCGCGCCAGGATCTCTGGGGCTACTACGCCCAGACCACCTTCCTCGACGACCAGATGGCCCGGCTCGTGGCCGCGCTCGATGCGCTCGGGCTTGCCGACGACACCATCCTCGCCTTCACGTCGGACCACGGCGACATGCACGGCTCGCACGGCGTGTACAAGAAGCAATGGCCGTGGGACGAGTCGATCAAGGTCCCGTTCCTGCTGCGCTACCCGGGAACAGTCGCGGGCGGCACGCGATTCGATTTCCCGCTGAGCGCCATCGACATCATGCCGACGCTGCTGGGCATGGCGCAGGTGCCCGTCCCCGCCACCGTGGAGGGAGTCGATCTCTCGCCGTTCATCCGCGGGGAGCGCAACGACGCACCGCCTGCCGTGCTGCTGATGAACCCCTGCCCCTTCAGCATCGGCGACCCGCGCGGCCCCGACCAGGTGCCCGCCTTCCAGGGCATGCGCATGGAGTATCGCGGGGTGCGCACGCGGCGGCACACCTACGCCCGGACCATCGACCGGCCGTGGCTGCTCTACGACAACCTCGAGGATCCCTTCCAGATGCGGAACCTCATCGACGAGCCGCAGTGCCGTGGCCTGGCCGTGAAGCTGGAAGGGCAGATGCAGGCGCTCATGGCGCGGATCGGCGATCGCTTCCTGCCCAAGGAGGATTACTACCGGCAGTTCGGCATCGAGTTGGACCACCGGGGCAAGGTGAAAGGAATCATCGAGAACCCTTACGACCGGCTCGGCTGACCGGGCCTTTTCCCACCGCACCGAGGAGTCCGCCATGACGCAGCGCTTCCGCTCGATCGCTTGCCGTGCACTGATGCTCGCCGCCGCACTGGCCGCTCCCACCGCCCTCGCCCAGGGCTATCCCGACAAGTCGGTCCGCGTGATCGTCCCGTTCTCCGCGGGCGGTTCGACCGACACCGTCACGCGCATCATCGCGCAGAAGCTCAGCGCATCGATGGGGCAGAGCTTCGTCGTCGAGAACCGCGGAGGTGCCGGCGGAAATCTCGGCGCCGACCTGGTGGCCAAGTCCAAGCCCGACGGCTACACGATCCTCGCCGCCGCCGGATCGTTCGCGATCAACGCGTCCCTCTACAAGAGCCTGCCCTTCGATCCGCTCAAGGACTTCGATCCCATCATTCACATCTGCACGGTCACCGGGATCGTCGTCACGCACCCCTCGGTCCCCGCGACTACCGTCCCGGAACTGATCGCGCTGGCGAAGGCGAAGCCCGGCACGATCAACTTCGCCTCCGCGGGAAGCGGCACCGTGATCCACCTGGCCGGCGAGCTGTTCAAGACGATGGCCCAGGTGGACATGACCCATGTGCCCTACAAGGGCAGCGGCCCGGCGCTGGCCGACCTGATCGGCGGCCAGGTGCAGGTGATGTTCGCCAACATGCCCGGGACGCTCCAGCACGTGAAGACCGGGCGCCTGCGCGTGCTGGCGGTGACGAGCGAGAAGCGATCGGCGTTGCTGCCCGAGACGCCGACCGTGGCCGAGGCGGCCTTGCCCGGCTACAAGGCGTCGACCTGGTTCGGCATCCTCGCCCCGGCCGGCACGCCCCCGGACGTGGTCGCGAAGCTCAACCGCGAGCTCGCCAAGGCGCTGGCCTCGCCGGACCTCACGGAACACCTGCGCATGGAAGGCGCCGAGCCGACCGGCGGAACGCCGGAGCAGTTCCGCGCCTTCCTCAAGGAGGACATCGAGCGCTGGGCCGCCGTGGTGCGCGCCTCCGGCGCGAAGGCGAACTGATGTCGCTCGGCGAGAAGCTCTTCTCCTTTGCCGTCATCGCCGATACCCATGTGAACCAGGAGGAGGGCAAGGCCTCCTCAGATTTCGCGGTCAATCGCCTCGCGAACGCGCGCAACCGCTACGTCATCCACGCGCTGAACCGGGCGAAGCCGGCCTTCACGCTCCACCTGGGCGACATCGTCCACCCGACGCCCCGGCATCCCGGCTTCGCCGACGCCGCCCGCTCGTTCCACGCGTTGGCCGCCGCCCTCGAGTGCCCGCTGCACCTCACACCGGGCAACCACGACGTCGGCGACAAGCCGGGCGACTGGCTGCCGGTGCCCTCCGTGAGCGACGAGTACCTCGCGATCTACGAACGACACTTCGGCAAGCCCTATTACGCCTTCGATTCCCACGGCTGCCATTTCGTGGTGATCAACGCCCAGGCGCTCAATTCGGGGCTGCCGTGCGAAGCCGAGCAGAAGGCGTGGCTGGAAGGCGACCTCGCCGCCCACGCGGGCCAGCGCACGTTCCTGTGCACGCACTACCCGGCCTTCCTCTTCGACCCCGCCGAGCCGGGGCACTACGACAACATCGACGAGCCGGGCCGCTCGTGGCTCCTTGGCCTTTTCGCCAGGCACGGAGTCGAGGGGGTTTTCGCCGGGCACGTGCACAACTTCTGGTACCACCTGCTGGGCGAGACCGAGTTCTACCTGCTGCCCTCGACGGCCTTCGTGCGCCTGGACTACAGCGAGCTGTACCGCGTGGGCCCGGGCCCGGAGCGCGGACGCAACGATGCGCCCAAGCTGGGCTTCCTGATCGTCGACGTGCACGAGCACGGCCACGTGGCCCACCCCGTGCGGACCCAGGGTGCGTGCCTCGGCCCGGATGAAAAGCCCCAGGACGTCGAGACGCTCCCGCCCGTCCACTCGCGATCCGTGTCGCGATCGCCCCTGGGCATCGACCTGCGCCACCCCTGGGCCGAGGTCGTCGATGTCGTCGCGAGCGGCGCGCTGGACGAGTTCTCGCGCAAGCGGGCCCGCAACGACGATCCGCTGATGGCCCTGTGGGAGATGGGCATCCAGCGCCTGCGCGTGCCGCTCGCGGACCTGGACGACGCCCGGCTGCGTGAGCGCATGCGGGTGCTGAAGCGGGCCGGGGCCCGGTTCACCGTCTACTCGCACAACGTCCCGGCCGGTTCGCTGCGGCAATCGCTCCTCGACCACGCCCACCTCGTCGATGCCTGGGAAGTGATCGCCCCGATGGCCGGCATCGAGGCGCTCGCCGCGCAGGTGGCCGACCTGCGGCGCGGGCTGCCCTTCGCGGTCCGGCACTCGAAGCTGCGCCGTCCCGAGGACCGCCTGCACCACGGCGACCGGGCGCGCCACGTCATCGAACACGGCTTCTACCTGGCCGAGCGCGAGCAGGTCGAGGCACTGCGTTCGTCGCCCGGCGCCTATCGCGCGGCCTTCGATGGCGGCGTGTTTCGCGTCTCGCGCGGGCAGCGCCCTTGGCACAAGATCGGGAAACTGGCCGCAGCGTCTTCGGCGGCCGGAACACGGGACGAAGCGTACGTCCGCCTCGCCGCCGACAACCCGGCCGAAGCCCAGGACGACGACCTGGCCAACGCCAACCGCGTGGCCGAGACGCTGTTTACGGCCCATGCCTGCGTAGGCATCGGCGTGTGGCTGGATACTTTCTGCGACGTCGATCGCGGCTACTTTCCGCGCACCGGCCTGGTCGACCGCCGCTACAACCCCCGGCTGGCGGGCAAGGTGTGCCGCAATCTGAACAGCGCGCTTTCGGGCGGCCTCGATCGTGTGAAGGGGATGCACGAAGCCGAGTCGGACTCCGCGCGCACGCTCATCCTGGAAACCGCGGACGGCGTCGTCGCGCTCGTGCTGCCGCGCGAATCGGGCGAATTGCGATCGATCACACTGCATGGAGCCGGCACCGCTCGCTCGGGCCGCGCCAAGTGGATCGATCTCGCGTCCGGGACGATCACCGCGGCGAGCTGGCGAGTTGGGGAGAGCGAACCACCCGCGTTGAATTTCGAGGAACCGAGGCCCTGCACCGGGCCGGCGCTGGTGATTCTCAAGGAATCCGGTTTCCTCTCGCCCGCATAAGGCTTGCGGCCCGGATGTCCCCGGCGATCATGCGCCGCCATTTGACATACCATTTGTGATATAGGCACAATATGGCATGTGGCGCATCGAGGAACATCGACGGGTCGACAAGCAGGCCGCCACGGTCCCCGTGGAAATCCTGAAGCGCTACGAGAAGTGGAAGGACATCGCGTCCATCTCGGGCCCGCCCGGCCTTCGCCTGATCAAGGGGTTTCATGACGAAGCGCTTTCCGGCGAATGGAAGGGGTTCCGCTCCTCCCGGCTGGGCGACCAGTGGCGCGTCATCTACCGGGTGGTGGCCGAAGACCTGCTGTTCCAGGTGGCGTCCATAACCGCCCACGATTACCGGAGACCCTGATGAAAGACTTTCGCCCCGCCAAGAAGCGCGTATCCGTCACCGTGGGTGAATCGGTCCGGATCCTTCGCGAGCTTCAGGAGTTGAGCCAGAACCAACTGGCCGAGGCTTCCGGCATTGCCCAGGCCACCATCTCCGCCATCGAGAACGATCGCGTGCGCCTCGGCGTCGAACGCGCCAAGGTGCTGGCCCGTGCCCTCAAGTGCCACCCCGGTGTGCTGGTGTTTCCCGGCTGGGAGATGCCCAGGGAGCACGCCGCGTGATGTCGAGGGACTAGCGGCCCGGGTCGCCGCGGCACTACGCTTTCGACTTCCCCGCCACCCAATCGTCCGCCGCCCCCGGCGGCACCCGCGGATGCTTCGCGAGGCTTTCCTGGAAGGCCGCCTGCATCTTGCGCATCGGCCCCCGCACCCACCCCTGCGTGCTGTTCACGTCCGTCTCTTCCTTCGGGTCCTGCACCACGTTGAAGAGGTACGGCACCTCGAGGTGAACCACGCCCGTGTTGGGTTCGGTCTCCCACAGCATGTGCATCTTCCAGTTGCGCCACTTGAGCGCGCGCAGCTGGTCCTTGATGTAGTAGACGAAGCCTTCGCGCGGGGACTTCTCCGTTTCGCCCATCAGGAACGGGGTCAGGTCCAGCCCATCGATCGGCCGGTCGTCGGGCACCTTCGCACCCGCGTTCGCGAGCAGCGTCGTGAAGAGATCCGTCACGTGCGCCATCTCGTTCGTGACGCCCGGCTTCACGCGCCCCGGCCAGCGCACGATGAGGGGCACCCGAAGCGCCCCCTCCATCGCCGTGTGGTACGTGCCGCTCCAGGGGCCCGCGGTGCCGCGCCAGGGGCGGCGGAACTCCGGGCCGTTGTCGCTCGCGAAGATGAAGAGGGTTTCCTGCTCCAGCCCCGCCTTCGCCACCGTGTCGATCACCTCGCCCACGCGGTGATCCATCTCCACCATCGAGTCGGCAAAATCCCCCGCGCCCGTGCGGCCGATGAAATCGCGATGGGGGATGGTCGGGAAGTGCATCTGCGTGAGCGGGAGGTAGAGGAAGAAGGGCTTGCCCGCGCTGCCGTTCTTCAGGACGAACTCGCACGCCATGCGCGTGAGGTCTCCGTCGATCCGCCGGCGCATCTCGAGGTCGTAGGGCGCCACTTTGCGCACGGCCTCGCCGCGATCACCCGCCTCCACATACGGAATGTCCACCACGGCCGGATCGAACCCGAGGGACTCCGTGAACATGCTTTCGTTGGTGGTGCGCGAGATGCCGTACCAGTGATCGAAGCCGCGGTCGTGCGGGAAGCGCCCGGCGCGGTCGCCCAGGTGCCACTTGCCGTAGATGGCGGTGGCGTAGCCGGCGTTCGACAGCGCCTGCGCCAGCGTGACCTCCGAAGGATGGATGCCCTGCGGCATCCCCGCCGGCACCGACTGCAGCGCGCCCGTGCGGATGGGGTGGCGGCCGGTCATGAGCGCCGAGCGCGTGGGCACGCAGTCGCTTTCCACGTTGAAGTTGAGGAAGCGGAGGCCTTGTTCGGCCAGCGCGTCGATGCGCGGCGTGGGCGCGCCGCGAAGGGCCCCGCCGCCGTAGCAGCCGAGTTCCCCCCAGCCCAGGTTGTCGGCGAGGATGAGGACGATGTTCACGGGCTTGGCCAAGTGCATCGCCTCAATCGAGCTCGAGCTTGCGCTCCGCGATCACCTTGCTCCAGCGCGCGCGGTCGCGATTCAGGTACGCGGCGAAATCCTTCCCCGCCGTGCCCGTGACCTCGAAGCCCAGCTTCTCGATGCGCTCGCGCAGGGCGGGCGTGGCGAGGGCGGCGGCGATCTCCTTCTGCAGCTTCGCGAGCACGTCCGGCGGCGTGGCGGCGGGGGCCATCAGCCCGGCCCACTGGCGCACGTCGTAACCGGCGACGCCGGATTCCTCGAGCGTGGGCACGTCCGGCACCGCGGGCGAGCGCGCCTTGGTGGTGACGGCCAGGATGCGCACGCGCCCACCCTTGGCGTGGGGCAGCACGGCGGCCAGGCCCAGCACGGCCACGGGCACCTGCCCGCCCACGAGATCGGTGATGGCCTGCCCGCCACCCTTGTAGGGGATGTGCAGCAGGTCGATGCCCGCCATCTGCGCGAGGAGCTCGCCCGCGAGGTGCTGGATGGAGCCCTGCCCCGAGGTGGCGTAGCCGATCTTGCCCGGGCTGGCCTTGGCCGCGGCGATCACGTCCTTCATCGTCTTGTAGGGCGAATTGGCCGGCACCGCGACCACGATGGGCTGCGCGCCGAACATCGTCACGGGGACGAAGTCGCGCTCCACGTTCCACTTGAGGCCCTTCCTCAGCACGGGCTGCAGGGCCACGGTGTCCGAGGCGACGACGAAGGTGTAGCCGTCCGCGGGCGAGGAGGACACCACCTCCATGCCGACCGCGCCCGAGGCACCCGGACGGTTGTCGACGACGATGGGCTGGCCGAGCTGCTTCGAGAGCTGCTCGCCCACGGCGCGGCCCATGGCGTCGTTGGATCCGCCGGCGGGCTGGGGCACGACGAACTTGATCGTCTTGTTGGGCCACGCCTGCGCGAGCGCTTCGGCGGCGGGCAGGATGGCGACGGCAGCGGCGGCAAGGGCGGCGAAGGCAAGTCTCGGTCACGGGGGCTCTCCGGTCGGGGTGGGGTGCCATGCAGTCTAGCGGGGCTCGTGATCCGGTTTTCGCGAATTTCCGGAAGGCCTGATAACCTTTCCGTATGACCGCCAAGACACCCGCCGCCCGACTCGACACCCTTCGCATCCGGCATTTCGAGCTCATCCAGAAGCTGGCCGAGCTGGGCTCCATGCGCCGCGCCGCCGAGGCCATCCACGTGAGCCAGCCGGCCGCGAGCGCCATGCTGAAGGAGGCGGAGGCGCGGCTGGGGGTCGCCCTCTTCCACCGCCACCGCACCGGCGTCGTGCCCACGGCCGAGGCGGAGCCCGTCCTGCGCCGCGTGCGCTTCCTGCTGGGCGAGGTGCAGGGCCTCACCGAGGACCTGCTCGATTCGCGCCGCCGCCGCCCGCTCGTGCGCATCGGGGCCGTGCCGCACGCGATGCTGGGCGTGATGCAGGAGTTCGCCGCGCACTGGTCGGGCAAGGAAGGCGTGCGGCTGCGGCTGGAGGACGGGCCGACCTCGGCGCTGGTGGAGAAGCTGCTGCGGGGGGACCTGGATGCGATCGTGGCGCCGCTGACGCCCGAGGCGGGGACTTCGTTCACTTCCGCGGTGAAGAGCCGGCCGCTTTATTCGGAGTCGATTGTGATCGCGGCTTCGGTGAAGAACCCGCTGGCCAAGGCGAAGAACGTTTCGCTCGATGACCTGGAGAAGGCGGATTGGGTGTTG
>JADJMI010000011.1 GCA_016709665.1 Betaproteobacteria bacterium
ACGAGGATCCACGTGCCCAGTGTCGCGAGCCCCACGCGCCAGTCGATCGCGAGAAGCACCCCCGCGGCCGTCGCCACGCCCTTGCCGCCCTGGAACTTCAGCCAGAACGAGAAGACGTGGCCCAGGAAGGCGGCGAGCGCGACGATCGCCACGACCTCCACCGCGAGCCCCAGCTTCATCGCGCCCCACACCGCCACCCAGCCCTTGGCCGCATCGCCCACCAGCGTGAGGAGCGCCGCCATCTTGCTGCCCGAGCGCAGGACGTTCGTGGTGCCGGGGTTGCCCGAGCCGTAGGACCGCGGATCGGGCAGGCCCATCGCCCGGGTCACGACCACGGCGAAGGGAATCGAGCCCACGAGATAAGCGACGATGGCGGCGAGGACTGCGGTCATGCCCATACTTTACAATACGCCACCCTCCTCCAAGCCCTCCCGCGGCGCCCCCTTGCCATGGATCACATCTTCATCCGCGAATTCCGCGTGGACGCCTGGGTGGGCATCTACGAATGGGAGAAGCTGCGCGCCCAGACGATCGAGCTGGACCTGGAGATCGGCGTGCCCGGAACCGAGGCCGGCCGCACGGACGACATCGCGCACACCGTGCACTACGGGCACGTGGTCGAGCGCGTGCGCGCGGAGCTCGCCGAAAGGCACTTCGGGCTGCTGGAGGCGCTGGCCGAGCATGTCGCGGGCCTCGTCACCGGCGAATTCAAGGCGCCCTGGGTGCGCCTGTCGGTCGCGAAGCTCGGGCACGTGCGCGGCGTCCGCAAGGTGGGCGTGACGATCGAGCGGCACCGGAAGGCCTAGGCGACCCGTGCTCAAATGGGTCCTCGTGCTGGTGGTGGCCGTGGTGGTGCTCTCGTTCTTCGCCCCGCAGCTCGGCAAGCTGGGCCTGGGCCGCCTGCCGGGCGACATCACGGTGAAGTTCCGCGGGCGCCTCGTCTACCTGCCGATCACCTCGACGGTGCTCATCTCGCTGTTCCTCACCGCGCTGGGCCGGGTGCTCTAGGCCGCGCTCAGTCCGCGTCCGGCTCGGTGAACACGCCCCGGTAGGACGCGTACGTCGAGGCCATCATCACCGGCACCCACACGAGGATCCCCAGCCCGAAGGGCAGGAGCGCCACGAAGAGCAGCAGCAGCATCACGAGCGAGTAGACGAGGAACGAGAGGATGTTCCGGAAGCACGCGAAGAGGCTCTCGCGCATCGCGTCCACGGGCTTCACGTCGTGCATCACCACCAGCATCGGGGCGAACCAGTAGGCGGCCATGAGCGGAACGAAGAGCGCCGCGCACACCAGCACCCCCAGCACGAGCGGCAGCGAGAACGCGGCGAGCGTCTCGAGGACCCGCTCCTCCCCGCCAGCGAGCACCGCGGAGACGAACGAGAAGCCCGCGAAGATCCCGAAGACGAGCAGGATCGCGATCGTGCCGACGACGTACAGCACCCCCACCACGAGCAGGTTGCCCGCGTTGCGCTGGAAGCCGCCGAACAGGTGCTCGATCTCGAGCTCGCCGCCCGTCTCGAGCGACCGGCAGCCGAGCGTGACGCCGCCGGCGAACAGGGGCGCGAGGAGATACCCGACGAACGTGCCCACGATCGGCACGAACGACAGCGCGACCTGGATGATCAGGTAGATCACGAAGAAGAGGACCCACATGAGGGGCGCGCCGCGGAAGAGCGCCCACCCCTTCGAGATCCAGCCGACCCCCTCGTTCGCGGAGCAGCTCCGGCCGGGCAGCACGAGGCGCGGGGCGCCCCCTTCGTTGGCCGCTTCGGTAGCGACGGGAAAGCCGGGTCCGCTGGAACTCATGCGATCGCTCCCTGGATTGGTCGAGCCGAGGCTACTCCTCGCGTCCGACCTCGACAAGGACGGGCGAGAGGGTGCGGACCACCTCCCCCGGCGGCATGCCCAGGAGGTAGCCGCGGCGGCCTCCGTTGATGTAGATGCGCTGAAGGGCCAGGATGGATTTTTCCATGTACACGGGCATGCGCTTGCGGGTGCCGAAGGGCGAGCACCCCCCCACCAGGTACCCCGAGTGGCGCGTCGCGTCCTCCGGCTTGCAGGGGAAGATGCGTTTCGCCCCCGCCACCCGCGCCAGCTCCTTGGTGGAAACCTTGCGGTCGCCGTGCATCAGCACCACGAGGGGCTCGCCCTTGTCGTTCTCCATGACGAGGGTCTTCACCACCTCGTGCTCGGGAACGCCCAGCGACGAGGACGAGACGGCCGTGCCGCCGTGCTCCACGTAGTCGTAGACGTGCTCGGTGTAGGTGACGCCCTGCTGCGCGAGAAAACTCGTGGCCGGCGTGCCGGTGTGCTTGCCCATGGAGCGGGATTCTAGAGGAGCGTGCGCGCGAGGAGAACGCCCCCGGAGGCGAGCAGCAGCACGCCGATGAAGCGGCGCATCTGCGCCTGCGTGAGGCTCGTGTGGATGCGCGAGCCGAGGCGAACGCCCAGGATCGCGAAGGGCGCGACGAAGACGATGCCCGCGAGCACCCCCGCCTTGAGCACCAGCCCGGCCACCAGGTAGAAGACGCCCCGCAGCGAGGCGGAGATGGAGATGACCGTCGAGATGGTCGCCCGGACCGCGTCCTTGTCCCCGAGGCGGCCCGTGAAGTAGGCCACGTAGACCGGCCCGCCCACGCCGAAGATCGCGGCGAACGTGCCGGCGGTGAGGCCCGCGGGCACGCACCACCAGGCGGAGATCCGGCCCCGGGGGACGGGATTGAGCACCGTGGCGAGGCCCGCCACGAGGGAAAAGAGCCCCAGCGCGACCGCGAGGGGCTGCTGCGGCGCGTTCACCAGGGCGGTGACGCCGAGCGCGAGGCCGGCGACGAGGAAAGGCAGCAGGCGCTTCAGTTCCGGCTTGCTCACGTGCTGCCGGTTGGCGCCGCCCACGAAGAGCGCCGAGGCGATGTCGGAGACCACCAGGACGGGCACCAACGTGGCGAGCGGCACCCAGTTGGCGAGGATGGGCACGGCGATCATGGTCGAGCCGAATCCCGTCATGCCGAACACCGTGTAGGCGAAAAGGATCACGACCGGGGCCGCGAACCAGAACGCGAGGGGCAGCTCCGCCCACTCGCTCATCCGCGCGGGTGGTGCCTGGCGTGCAGCTTCTTCAGCCGCTCGCGCGCGACGTGCGTGTAGATCTGCGTGGTGGAGATGTCCGCGTGGCCCAGGAGCATCTGGACGACGCGCAGGTCCGCGCCGTGGTTGATGAGGTGGGTGGCGAACGCGTGGCGCAGCGTGTGCGGCGAAATGGCCGAGCGGATGTCGGCGCGCGCGGCATGGCGCTTGACGAGCCCCCAGAACGCCTGCCGCGTCATCGGCCCGCCGCGCGCGGTGACGAAGAGCGCGTCGGACTTGCGCGCCCCGAGGATCATCGGCCGCGCTTCGCGCAGGTAGCGGTCGATCCAGTCCACGGCCTCCTCGCCCAGGGGCGTGAGGCGCTCCTTGGCGCCCTTGCCCAGCACCCGCACCACGCCCATGTCGAGGCTCACCTGCTGCACCTTGAGGCCCACGAGCTCGGAGACGCGAAGCCCGCTCGCGTAGAGCGTCTCCAGCATCGCCTTGTCGCGAAGGCCGGCGTCGGTGCCCGTATCGGGCACGGCGAGGAGCGACTCGACCTCGGCTTCCGAGAGGGTCTTGGGCAGCGAGCGCGGCAGCTTGGGCGATTCGACGTCGACCGTGGGATCGTCGCGGCGCAGGCCCTCGGCCGAGGCGAACCGGTAGAAGCGCCGAAGCGACGAGACGAGGCGCGCCGTGCTGCGGGCGCTCGCCTTCTTCGTCGTGACCTGCCAGGCCAGGTGGCGGTGCAGGTGCGCGGGCGAGGCGTCGGCGAGGCCGGCCTCGCCCCCTTCGGCGAGCCACGCGGCGAATTGCGTCACGTCCCGCCGGTAGCTCTCCAGCGTGTTCCTCGACAGCCCGTCCGCGAGCCACACGGCATCGCCGAAGCGTTCGATGAGGGCGACGTCAGGGGCGGAGGGCGCCTTCATGCTCCAGGAGCCAGCGCTTGATGGACCGCTCGAAGCCCTCGCCCCGCACGCCCATGAAGCCGCCGAGCGTCCCGTCGTTCGCGACCACGCGGTGGCACGGCACGAGCAGCGGAACGGGATTGGCGCCGCAGGCCCCGCCGACGGCCCGCGCCGAGGAGCCCACCGCCTTGGCGACCTCGCCATAAGTGCGCGTCTCGCCCGGCGGGATCGCCTGCATGGCTTCCCACACGGCGATCTGGTGGCGCGTGCCGCCGAGCTTGAGCGGCAGGTCGAAGTTGAACGCCGGGTTCTCGAGGTACGCCTGGAGCTGCACGCACACCAGGTGCGCGAGCGTGTTGCGCTTGGGCACGAGGGCCGGCACGTCCGGCGACAGGTAGCGGACGGCCGTGACGTGCTTGTCGTCGGCGGAGATGCCCAGCGTGGCGAAGGGCGTGCGGACACAGGCTTCGAACGGTGCCATGGCTCAACCCTCCCCGGCGAGCGCCCGGATCTTCGCCGCGAGCTCCGGCGGGACGGCGATGCCGTCCTTCGCGATCTTCCCGCGGTTGGCCCGGCGCCGGTCGCCCGGGATGCGCACGCCTTCGTCCGCGAGCATCGCGGCGACGAGCGTCTCGACGCGATCGAGGAACACGTCGTCGCCCGCGAGCGCGCCCGGATCGATGGCGAGGAAGGCCTGGCCGATGCGGGTGGGCTTGCCCGCTTCCGTGAAGAAGCTGTCGGACTCGAAACCGTAGGCCGATCCGGATAGCGCGCAGGCGAGCAGCTCCACCACGAGGGCGAGCATGGCGCCCTTGGACCCGCCCGCCGGGACCATCATGCCCTCGAGGGCCGCCTTCGCTTCCGTGGTGGGGTTGCCGTCCTTGTCGAGCGCCCAGCCGAGGGGGATGGGCTTGCCGTCGCGGGCGGCCACCATGATCTTGCCGCGCGCCACTTCCGACAGGCTCAGGTCGATGACGATGGGCTCGCCCCGGCGGCGGGGGAAGGCCGCGGCGATCGGGTTCGTGCCGAAGATCGCGCGCTTGCCGCCCCACATGGGCATGGCGCCCGGCGAATTGCCGAAGGCGAGCGCGACGAGGCCGGCCCGGGCGAGGGGCTCCACGTGGTACGCCGCGACGCCGAAATGGTTGCTGTTGGCGACGCTCGCGAAGGCGACGCCGTGGCGCTTGGCGCGATCCGCGACCTCCCGCGTGGCAAGGGCGCACGCCTCGAAGGCGAGGCCGCCGCCGGCATCGACGAGCACCGCGCCGCCGCGCTCGTTCGCGATGCGCGGGACGGCCGAGCCGTTCGCGCGCCCGTTGGCCACGTGGCCGCAGTACTGCGGGATGCGCGAGGCGCCGTGGGACGGGATGCCGTCGAGTTCCGCCGCGACGAGGGCGGCGGCGGTGGCTGCGGCCATGGTGGGCGTGGCCCCCGAGCGTTCGAGGGCGCGGCGCATCAGGGATTCGAGGTCGGCGGGGGCGAAGCGATCGGTCATGGGAGGGCGGGCACCGGCTTTCGGCGCGCGAACTGGAGGAAGAGGACGAATCCGAAGAGCCCGACGCCGACGGCGTCGAGGCTGTTCACCGGGATGATCACGAGCGCGCCGGCGAGCACCAGCAGGCCCCGCTCGAGCGCCGTGGTCTTCTTGAAGAGCCAGCCTTGCAGGCCCGCCGCCAGCGCCGTGATGGCCACGAAGATGAGCGCGAGCACGCCCAGCACGTCCGCCCACGCGGCGCCCTTGGGCGGCATGAGGAGCACGCCCGTGCCGAGCGGATCGAGCACGAAGAAGAAGGGCACCACGAACGCGGGCATCGTGTACTTCCACGCCTGCAGCGTCGTCTTGTACGGATCGCCGCCCGTGATGGCCGCGGCCGCGAAGCACGACAGGGCCGTGGGCGGCGAGACTTCCGACAGCAGCGCGTAGTAGAAGACGAACATGTGCGCCGCGAAATCCGGCACGCCCAGCGTGATGAGCGCCGGCGCCGCGATCACCGCGCAGATGATGTACGAGGCCGTCACCGGCACGGCGAGGCCCACGATCCAGACGATGAGCGCCGTGTAGAGGGCCGTGAGGGCGAGGCTGCCGCCCGCGTAGTCGATCACGATCGAGGAGAACTTGAGCCCCAGGCCCGTGAGCGTCACCACGCCCACGATGATGCCGGCCGAGGCGCAGGTGGCCGCGACGTTGAGCACGCCGGTGGTGCCCGCCTCCATCGCCTGCACGAAGCGCCGCGGCACGAGCGCCGTCTCGCGCTGGAAGAAACTGACGAAGAAGGCGGTGACCGTCGCCCAGAACACCGAGAGCGTGGGCGAGAAGCCCATCATCATGAAGACGATGATCGAGGCGAGGGACAGGAAGTGGTACCAGTAGCGTTTCGTGAGCGTCCAGGCGCTCTCGACCGCCTCGAAGGCGCCCTCGCTCATGCCGTACTTGCGCGCGTCGAGCTCCACCATGAGGTAGAGCGAGAAGTAGTAGAGCACCGTCGGGATCGTGGCCATCTTGATCACGTCCAGGTACGACATCTTCAGGAACTCGGCGATCAGGAACGCCGCGGCGCCCAGCACCGGCGGCGACAGGATGGCGCCCAGCCCCCCGGCGGCGAGGAGGCCCCCGGCCGCGTTCTTCTCGTAGCCGCTCTTGGCGAGCATCGGGTAGGCCACCGAGCCGATGGTGACCGTGGTCGCGACGCCCGAGCCCGACGGGCCGCCCAGCAGGAACGAGGAAAGCACCACCGCCCGGCCCGCGCTCGTGGACTTGCCGCCCATGAGCGAGAAGGAGAAGTCGAGGAAGAACTTGCCCGCCCCGGAGTACTGCAGGAACGCGCCGTAGATCGTGAAGAGGATGATGAGCGTCGCCGAGACGTCGACCGCCGTGCCGAAGATGCCCTCGAGCGTCATGTACATGTGGCCCACGAGGCGCGAGATGTCGTAGCCGCGGTGCGTCCAGGGATGCGGCAGCCACGGCCCCACGAAGGCGTACACGATGAACGAGCCGATCACGACCGGCATGATCCAGCCGGAGGTGCGCCGCGTCGCCTCGACCACCAGGAACATGAGCGCCACGCCGAAGACCATGTCCCAGGTGCCCGGGCTCGTGTTGCGGTCCGTGAAATCGTCGCCGCCCATGATCATGTAGACGATCACGGCGAGCGACAGCAGGGCGAGGACCACGTCGAACCCGTTGACGCGATGGCGGAAGCGCTTCGCCATCGGGATCATCATGAACGTGAGGAAAAGGATGAGGCCGACGTGCACGCCCCGCAGCAGGTCCGTGCGGACGATGCCGTAGGCCGCATACAGGTGGAACGCGCTCGTCCCGACACAGACGGCCGTGAGGAAAACCGCGAGCCATCCCTTGTAGCGGTTGAACGCGCCTTCTTCTTCCTCGACGAATTCCTCGACGCGGCGCAGCTGCTCTTCCGAGAGCAGCACGTCGGTGGCGCCGGGATCGGCGGGCGGCCTTGCGGGGTCGGTCATGAAAACTCCTCGGGCGCCCTGTGGCCGGGCGCTGCCGCCATTGTCCGCGAAAAGCGCTCCGCCGGGCGAGGGCTTTGCGGCCCCGCCCGGCTATCGACCGGAGGTCAGGCGCTCTCGAACAGGCGCGTGAGGACGAACTCGCGGTGGCCCAGGGCCTCGGCTGCCGTGAGGCGGCCGTTGGCCGTGCGGAACATGCACTCGAGGAGCGCGTCGCCCGCCTGGTCCGGGCTCATCTCCTTGCGCAGGAGCCCGGAGACGTCGACGTCGACGTGCTCGCTCATGGTGCGCACCGTGCGCGGGTTCGCGCAGAGCTTGATGACCGGCAGGATGGGATTGCCGATCACGTTGCCCTGGCCCGTGGGGAAGAGGTGCACGACGAAGCCCGAGGCGGCGCACAGGGTCACCATCTCGGCGGCGGCCGAGGAGGAATCCATGAACCACAGGCCCGGGCCGGTGGGCACTTCGGCCTTGTCGATCACGCCGTCGATGAGGCACTCGCGGCCGATCTTCTGGATGTTGCCCAGGGCCTTTTCCTCGATCGTCGTGAGGCCGCCCTCGATGTTGCCCTTGGTCGGCTGCGAGTCGGAGAGGTCGCTCGTCTTGTGGCGTTCGACGAGGGCCTGGTAGCGGTCGAACATGAACTGGAATTTCTTCCTCACCTCGTCCGTGCGGCAGCGCGCCGCCACGAGGTGCTCGCCGCCCGTGAGCTCCGTCGTCTCGCCGAAGACGAGCGTGGTGCCGTGGGGGTAGAGCTTGTCGAAGGCGTTGCCGACCGTGGGGTTGGCGCCGCAGCCGCTGGTGGTATCCGATTCGCCGCACTTGGTGGAGACCCAGAGGTCCTTGAGGGGACGCTCCTCGCGGCGCAGCTCGCTCGCCCACTGCACGAATTCCTTGGCCTTCTTGGAGGCGCGCAGGATCGTGTCGTGGTCGCCGTGCTGCTCGATGCCGAAGTAGGCGACGGGCTTGCCGGTGGCGGCGATGCCGTCGGCGACCTTCTTGGCCCAGCCTTCCTCGATGCAGATCACCACGACGGCGGCGACGTTCGGGTTGGCGCCCGTGCCGATGAGGGTGCGGAAGTGCAGGTCGAGGTCCGCGCCGAACTGCAGGCGGCCGTAGGGGTGCGGCAGGGCGAGGGTGCCCTTGATGTTGTTCGCGACGGCCTCGGCGGCGGCGTTGGAGAGGTCGTCGACGGGGAGGATGATGACGTGGTTGCGGACGCCGATGCGGCCGTTCTCGCGCTTGTATCCCCAGAATGTGGCTTTGCTCAGGTCCATTTCGATTGTCCTTGTGCGCTTCGCGACCGCTACCAGCGCTTGGTCTTGATGTTGTGGACGTGAGCGTGCTCGCCCACCCCGATGGCGGCGACGACGCGGCCGATGTCCGTGCCGTACTTGATCACCGTCGCGTCCTTCGCCAGCGCCTTGATGGCGAGCTTGTGGCCGATGGGAATGTTGCTCGCGGCCTTGAAGGTGATCTCCTTGTCCTGGTCCATGATCCAGCCGGTGAGCGTATCCCCGGCCTTCACGCCCTCGACCACGACGACCCCGACCGAGTCTTCCTCGTCGTGCACCACGAAATGAATCATCGTCTTCGCTCCTTGTGCGGGTGAAAGAGGCCCCTCTCGGGACCACCCGCGCATCCTAGGCGGCGTTCGCGGGGGCAGTCAACTAGATGAGTTGCATGATAGACTCGCGCCGTGCCTTCGCCCCGCCCCGCCGCCCTCGCCCCGCCCGGCCGCCCCCTCTACGAGGAGGTGCGCGCCCACCTGACGGAGGGCATCGCCGAGGGCCGCTGGAAGGCCGGGGATGCGCTGCCCACCGAAAGCGCCCTCGCCGCCCGGTTCGGCGTGGCGATCGGCACGGTGAGGAAGGCCGTGGATGCCCTCGTCGCGCAAGGCGCCTTGCTGCGCCGCCAGGGCAAGGGCACCTACGTCGCCGCGCACGACGACCGCCGCCTGATGTTCCACTTTTTCCACATCGTGGGCGCGGGCGGCGAGAAGGCGCAGCCGGAGGTGCGCACGGTCCGCTTCGAGCGCGGCCGGGCCGATGCCGCCGAAGCCGCGGCGCTGGGCCTTCCGCGCGACGAGCGCGTGATCCGCATCCGCAACGTGCTTTCGCTCGCGGGCCGCCCCGTGATCCTGGACGACATCGCGATCCCGGCGGCGCTCTTTCCCGGCCTCACCGAGCGCATCTTCACCGGCCGCGACAACACCATCTACCACCTCTACCAGAGCCGCTACGGCATCAACGTGCTGCGCACCGACGAGCACCTGCGCGCGGTGCTCGCTGCCGGGGACATCGCGCAGTTGCTGCAGGTGGCCCCCGGCGCGCCGCTCCTGGAGATCCGCCGCGTCGCCCTCACCTTCCGCGACCGGCCCGTCGAGTACCGCCTTTCGCGCGTGAACACGGCGGCGCACGCGTACCACAACACCTTCGGCAAGGGCGAGGCGGCGTAGCCCATGAACACCGCCCTGCTCATCCTGCCGAGCTTCATGCTGATCCTCATCGGCCTCGCGCTCGCCCGCGCGTTCGACTACGGGCGCGACTTCTGGGAGGGGCTCGAGAAGCTCGTGTACTTCGTGCTCTTCCCGGCCCTCCTCTTCCGTTCGATCGCGGTGTCGGCGATCGACTTCGGGAGCCTCGCCCGCGTGGTGGGCAGCGCCTGGGGCATCCTCCTTACCGCCGTGGCGCTCGCGGCGCTAACCCGCCCGATCTTCAAGCCCGAGCCGATCCTCGCCGCCTCGTGCGCGCAGTGCGCCTTCCGCTTCAACACCTATATCGGCTTCGCCGTGGCCGGCAGCCTTTTCGGCCCGCCCGGACTCGCGGTGGCGGCGCTCCTCGCGGGGGCGGTGGTGCCCATCGCCAACGTCTTCGCCGTCGCCTTTCTCGCCAAGCACGGCAAGCGAGGGTTCCTGGGCGAACTCGCGCGGAACCCGCTCATCGTCTCGACCGTCGCAGGCTTCCTCTTCAACGTGGCGGGCTTGAAGCTCCCGGACTTCGCCGACCGCACGCTCGACCTGCTCGGCTCCTCCGCGCTGCCCGCGGGACTCCTCGCCGTCGGCGCGGCGCTTCGCCTCGAGCCCCCGCACGGCGCGATGGGGCCGCACGCCTGGTGGCTCACGGTGAAGCTTTTCGTGAAGCCCCTCGCGGCCTTCGGCTGCATCCGGTTCTTCGGCCTCACGGGCGTGGAGGCGGGCGTGCTCATGCTCTGGGCGTCGCTGCCCTGCGCCTCCAGCGCCTACATCCTCGCCGTGCGCATGGGCGGCGACGGGCCCGCGGTCGCCACGCAGGTCACGGCCGGCACGCTGATGGCGATGATCACGATCCCCCTGTGGATGATGACCGTCACCTGAGCCGATTCGCTATGATGGCCTCCACGACGAATCGGCGGAGGCCGGCATGAAGCTCGACGACCAGCGCGAAAGCGACCACGTGGAAGACCGCCGCGGCGGTGGCGGGATGATGTCGAAGGGCGGCATCGGCATCGGCACGGTCATCCTCGCCCTCGTGGCCTGGTACTTCGGCTTCGATCCGCAGACGGTGCTCGATGCTTCGCAGGCGGTGCAGGCGCCGGCGCAGACCCAGTCCCGCGCCAGTGGCGAGCCGCCCGCGCGCGACGAGATGAGCATCTTCGTGCGCAAGGTGCTCGCGAGCACCGAAGACACCTGGGAGACGATCTTCCGCGACGGCGGCTCGCAGTACCAGAAGCCGGGGCTCGTGCTCTTCTCCGACGCGACGCGTACTGCCTGCGGCACCGGCCAGGCCGCCATGGGGCCGTTCTACTGCCCCGGCGACCAGAAGGTCTACATCGACCTTTCGTTCTACCGCGACCTGCAAAACGCGCTTCCGCGCGCCGGGCGATTTCGCCCAGGCCTACGTGATCGCGCACGAGGTGGGGCACCACGTGCAGAAGCTGCTCGGCATCACGGCCAAGGTGGACGCGCTGCGAGGCCGTGCGAGCGAGGCGGAAGTGAACCGCGCCTCCGTGCGGCTCGAGTTGCAGGCCGACTGCTTCGCGGGCGTGTGGGCCAACCGTTCGCGCGGCCTGCTGGAGGCGGGCGACCTGGAAGAGGGACTCACGGCCGCCGCCGCCATCGGCGACGACCGGCTGCAGAAGGAATCGCGCGGGCGCGTCGCGCCCGATTCGTTCACGCACGGTACTTCGGCGCAGCGCGTGAAGTGGTTCCGGGCGGGATTCGAGACGGGGCGGCTCAAGGCGTGCGATACGTTCGCGGCGGCGCAACTCTAGGCGGCGCACGGTCCGACTCGGAATTTCCGCGCCTTCGCCCCTCGTTTCATTGGTGCGGCGGGGGGGTCGCCGCCGGCGGCGAGGCCACCCGGAGAGCATCACCTTGAGCCTGCCGCTGCCCGCGTTCCGCCTCGCCCTTGCCGGGCTGGCCCTCGCCGTCACCACCTTTGCAGGCCCGTCAAAGGCCGCCCTCAGCACCGAGGAAAAGGCGGCGCTCGCCACGCCATCGACCAACAAGAACGCGCCCCATGCCGATGCCGCCCTGCGCGTGGCTCGCCAACTCGGCGTGGACAAGCGCGTCGACGGGCTCGAGGCGATCGTCGCCATGAACGCGCCCCGTCTCGTCGACCAGTGGCGAGACGGGCTGGGCGGCTCGTCCCTCTTCAACGATCGCGGCCAGGATTCGCCTCGCGAGATCGCCGTCATCGAAACCGCCGTTCTCGCCCAGATGGCCAAGGCGAAGTCCGACGCGAAGATGACCGACGCCCTCGCCCAGGTCTTCGGCACCATCCGCTGGCGCTCGCGCCAGACGTTCGACGTGCTGAAGGCAAGGGTGATCGGCCCGGTATGGCCGCCGGAATCGCGATTCCACCCGCTGCTGAACACGGCCAATCCGGACCTGGGTGAGCCGCTCCTCGAGCTGCGAGATGCCATTCCGACCTCCATGCGGCAATCCTTCCTCGCCGCGATGACACGGCTCAAGGTGAAGGCGGCGCTGCCTTTCATCGAGGCGACGCTCCTCACGCGCCAGCCCGGCGAGTTGTTCGTGGGCGACCTCTCCCGCACGCTCCTCGCGCTCGACGATCGCTTTCCCCCGCCGGCCCTGCTCGCGCGGATCCGCCAGGACCTGGACGGCACGCCGGAATCGCCCGCCCTGCAGGATGCGTCGTTGGTCCTCGCCGCCATCGCGGAGGACAAGAGCGGACGGCCTCTCGACTACCGCGCGCTGAGGGCCTCGCTCGGCACCCCCGTGCCGGCGAATCTTCGAGAGGGGCTCGTCCGCATCATCCAAGCCCACCGCGTGACCGAAGGCCGCGAGGATCTCGTGGCTCTCGTGGCCGCCGGCGGCAACAGCGCGGCCTTCGCCGCGGGCGTGGTCGCTGCGATTCCCGACCCGGACCTCTGGAAGCGCACCCTCGAGGCGGCACGCGCCACGAAAGCCAGGGAACCCGAGAACCGATACCTCGACCAGTCCATCGCGCAGATGGAGAAGAACGTGGCACAGGGGGCGGCCGGCGCGGAGACCATGAAACGCGACGCGGCCGTGCAGGATGTCCGCATGCGCCTGGGCCAGGCGAGCGAGCGCTTCAACCGCCTGCTCATTCGCCCGGAGACGTCGGCGGAAGCGGGCGCGGAGCTCGACCGAGCGCTCTCCGATTGGAAGAAGAACCTCGACGAGGCCGGACCCGAGGGCAAGATATTCGCGCCGCAGCTCCAGGACGCCCGTTACCTGGCGGCGATCTGGTACCGCTTCCGCCGGGGCGATTCTCGCCGGGCGCTCGCGGAATTCGACCGGCTCGCGCAGGAAGGCCTGGTCGAGGCCGCGGTCGCCGCGGCCGACACGCTGCAGCACGAGTTCGGCGATGCCAAGGGCGCCCTGGCGCGCTTCGAGGCTTTGCTCGCCAAGCGAATGGTCGTGCGTGAGGCGAGTTGGGGGCGCGGCAACTTCATGGTCGGCGAGACCTGGCTCCACCAGTGGCTCGAGGCCGAGATCGCGTACCTGAAAGGTGGCAAGCGATTCGCGGGCGTCGTCACGATCGAGTCGGCCCAACAGGCGGGCGCCGCGGTCTTCCTGTTGGAAGCCGGCATGTCCTGGCGTCAAAGCCTTCGCTACGGGTACGACGCGGCGCGAACGAAGGTGGTTCTCGCGGAGGTCCGGTCGGCGAAACCGACCCGATTCGCGGTCGCGTCGCTGCAGGCGCTGCTTGCCTATCCGGAGGCCGGTGAACTGTCGGCGGAACTGCTTCGCAACGACCCGACCGGGTTCCTCTCGGGCCAGTTCCTCGGCAACCTGCTCGTCAACGCCGACCCGGGCCGCTATTCGCGCCCCCCGAGCCTCAAGCCGGACCAGGCGAGTACAGCGCGCCGCTCGGCCGATGCGACGGCCAAGGGGTTGGCCCAGGCGACGGGCATGCGATTCCGCCTCGAGCCGGACCCGGCCTACGCCACGCCGGAGAAGACGTGGGGCGTGTTCCTTGCCGCCCTGCGAAAGGGCGACCGCGTGGCCGCGGTCGCGTGCCTCACCCCGGGCGCGTTCTCAAACTGGGCGCCCATCTTCAACAAGCTGTCCGCGGCCGACATGAAGGAAATGGCCGACACCGTGCGCACGTTCGCGCCCGCCGTGCAGCTCGAAACGCACGCCGAGTACGCGGTCGGGCGCGAGGGCGGGACGGGCGGCATCGTGAGTTTCGTGAAGCAGAACGGCGAGTGGAAGATCAGCCAGCTATGAGCGCCGGGTGGGTCGCGCTCTGCGCCGGTTCGATCCGTGGCTTGCGGCAAGGCACCCTCGCCACACTCGGCCTTTGCCTGACCCTCGCGATGGGCGATTCCGCCGCAGCGCTCACGGCCGAAGAATCGAAAGCGCTGGCGGACCCCGCCACTGCCGTTGCCACGGCAATCCGATTGGGTACGCAGGGGCGCGCCGACTTCTTCGAGTTCCCGGCCGCGCGCCGCAACGCGAAGCTGATCGACGCCTGGCGCAAGGGCCTCGTGGATTCGGTCCTCGCCGGCGACCGCGGTCGCGAGCTCGAGAAGGAGACCCTTGGGGTCGAAAATGCAGTGCTGGCGGGCAGGTTCCGGGCGCGGGGGTCACCAGTCGCTGCCGCCGTCTTCGATGTCATCCGCTATCGCGGCCCGCGTTCGACTGGCTTCGAGGCCGGATCCGCGATCCCCTGGCCGACCTGCTTGCCCTGGCCAACGGGAATCCGGCGACGCCGAACTGTCTTCGGCTGCGGGCTCCTCCCGGCTCGCCCGGCTTTCCTCGCGGCCTTGGGCCGGCTCAAATACAAGCCCGCCCTGCCCTTCCTGGAGGAATTGCTTCCCGAGGGCTTTCTGTCCACCGGGCAGGTGGCACAGACCATTCTCGCCATCGACGAACGCTTTCCGCCGCCCGCGCTGCTCGCCCGCGTGCGAATCTCCCGTTCTCCCGATGCCACGGAATCGGAGAGGGAACGGGCCGCGGGGCTCATTGGTGTCCTCGTCGATCACAAGAACAGCACGCCGCTGGACTACAAGGCGCTGCGTGCCGCGCTGCCCGAGACGCTTCCCGCATCGGTCCAGGGGCAACTGGTTCGCCTGATTCGGAAGACGCGTTCCGCGGGTCGGCTGTCGATGGGAGCGGCCCCGGTGCCAGAACGCGGGCCTGGCGCTCGCGGAGTGCCCGATCCATCTCTGGCGCGCGGCGTGGTGGCGCTGGAAAGGCAGGCCAATGCGCCGGACAACGCGGGCTGGGCTGCGATTTCCCAACTCGAGATTCGTCTCGCCAAGCCCGAGGAGAGCGTCGCCCTCGTCAAGTCGTTGACGGCACGAAACGAGCTCTCCGCGAGCGTCGGCGCGATCTACCAGCGGATCGACGCGATCATCGCCAAGCCGAGCGTCGCCCCCGGCGATGCCGAGGAGATCGCCTCGCTGCTCGCGAAGTGGAACGACATCGTCGTCGAGGGCGCCCCGGAAGCGCGTACGAACGCCGTCCAGCTCCGGACGTGGCGCTACAAGTCGGCCCAGTGGCTTCGGCTGGTCGCAGGCAGGCCGCGGGAGGCCGTGCCACAACTCGATGCGATCGCCAAGGAGGGAATGCTCGAGGCGGCCATCGCCGCAGCCGATACGGTGCAATTCGATCTCGACAGGCCGAAGGAGGCGCTCGCGCGGCTCGAGGCGATCCTTGTCGCGTGGACCGGCAAGAAGCGGATGCCTTACGCCCTTTACAACCACTACATCGAGGAGGAGTGGCTACGCGACTGGTTGTCGGCGGAGATCGCGTACCTGCGCACGGGCAAGCGCTTCGCCGGCAAGGTCACGAGGCCCAATGCCGAGCGAGCCGCCCAGGTGGTGCTTCTCCTCGAATTCGAACTGCCGACCGGGGGCTGCGGCGCCCCCACGCGAACCCTGGCCCGGGGTCACGTGGGAAGGCGTGGGCCGGCTAGGCTCCTAGAGGAGACCTCTGGCCGTCGCTGCGAGACCCCACGGGCTTCCTGTCCGGGCACTATGCCGGCGCCATCCTGGTCGACCAGGAGGCATCGCGGATACCGGGCATGAGCCGACTGGCAAACACCCGCACCCCGGGTTCGTTGGACGAGAGGCGGGCCTCAGCGGGAGCGACCGCCATGGGCCTCACGAAGGCCACGGGCATGGCTTCGCTGGCCCCCGACCTGGCCTCGCTAGTCCGGAGACCACGGATTCGCTTCATAGGCGCAGGGAACCTGGCGGAGTCGTGCTACGCCGAGGGCGCGATCGGCAACAAGTGGGTACCGAATCTGCGCGACATGCCCGCCGATGGAATCCGGACCCTGGCTGGCGACATCGATTCGATCAAGCGCGTGAAAGGGACCGGACTTTACGTCGAGTACGTCCTCACCTGGCGGGACGGCAGGGAAAGCCCCGTGAACTTCCGGCTCGACTACGGCGAATGGAAGATCGCCCGGTTGAATCAGCCGGGCCTGAAATGAATGAGGGCGGCGCGAGGCGGCCCGTTTTCTTGCGGCGAAGCGAAGGCCCCCGGCCTCAGCTGCGGCCGGGCACCAGCGGCGCCTTGCGCTCGTAGAACGCCTTTTCCTTCGTGAGCTTGTAGCTCCAGGGCAGGTCGGCGTTCTTCCAGCCGTTCACCTCGCGACGGCCGGCCTTGGACATGTCGCCTAAGGTCATGGTGGGGTCGTCGGTGGCCGGCGCTGCGGTCGCCCGAGGGCAATGGGTCATGGACTTCGATAGGCCCGGGCCTCGAGGCGCTTCTCCATCCCGGCCGAATCCTTCGGGAGGCGGCGCCCCTGCTTGTCCCACTCTGGAGGACTCCACCAGGGAGATCGCGTCCGTCACGCCCGGCAGCCGACGTCTGGGCCTCGGGGGCGCACGTCGCGGAGCGCTTCGCGCCAGATCCTTCGAGGCATAGGCCTCCCGAATCCGTAGAGGCCGAGCTGGTGCGCTTTTCCTCGGGCACCTTGGCGGCGTCGATGGCCAGGGCGGGCGCGGCGGCGGCCAGGGAACCAGAAGATGTCTTCTGGGGGGGGTCGCCCCCTAGGCGCAACCGGGGGACAGGGTGCCAGCGGGGGGGGGCCGTTCGTGGGTGCCGCGGCGCGAAAAGCCTCTACGAGGCCGGCTTCGCCTCCTCGGCGGGCGGCAGGATCTCGCGATTGTCCCGGCTGGCGAGCTTTTCCTTGATGCGCGCGCTCTTGCCCGAACGGTCGCGCAGGTAGTAGAGCTTCGCGCGGCGCACGTCGCCGCGGCGCTTCACCTCGATGGAGGCGACGGCGGGCGAATACGTCTGGAACGTCCGCTCCACGCCTTCGCCGCTCGAGATCTTGCGCACGATGAAGTTGGAGTTGAGGCCGCGGTTGCGCTTGGCGATCACGACGCCTTCGTAGGCCTGCTCGCGCTTCTTGTCGCCTTCGACCACCTGCACCTTGACGATCACGGTGTCGCCGGGGGCGAAGTCGGGGATCTTGCGGCCCAGCCGCGCGATCTCTTCCTGCTCGAGTTTCTGGATGAGGTTCATCTCGGTTCCTTTTCAGATGTCCGGCCCTTTCCGGGCCACTTCCGGCAGAGCAGCCCGAAGGCTGGTGCGCGGCGTTTCTTCTTGCGTTACTGCTGCTCCTGCATCTGCTGCTCGCGTCGCACCTCGTCGAGGAGCTTCGCGTCTTCCTTCGAGAGCGCCCGGCCTTCGAGAAGGTCCGGCCGCCTCGCCCACGTTCTGGCCAGCGCCTGCTTGCGTCGCCATTTCGCGATCGCCGCGTGGTTGCCGGACATCAGCACCTCCGGCACCCGCTCGCCCTGCCATTCCTCCGGCCGCGTGTAGTGCGGCCAGTCCAGCAAGCCGTCCGAGAACGAATCCTGCGTCGCGCTCTCGGCGTCGTTCAGGCTTCCCGGCAGGAGCCTCACGATGGCATCAAGCATCACCATCGCGGGCAACTCCCCGCCCGAGAGAACGTAATCGCCGATGGAGATCTCCCGATCGACCCGGCGCGCGATGAGGCGTTCGTCCACCCCTTCGTAGCGTCCGGCCAGGAGCACCAGCCCCGGCGATTGCGCCATCTGCCTTGCCACCGCGTCCGTGAAGCGTTCGCCCTGCGGCGAGAGGAGCACGACCTGCGGCCTTGCCACCCCGGCGGCCTGTTGCCTCGCCACCGCGGCATCGATGCAGCTTTCGAGCGGCCCGGGGATCATCACCATCCCCGGCCCCCCGCCGTACGGCCTGTCGTCGACCGTGCGGTGCGGGTCGCTCACGAAATCGCGCGGGTTCCACGCCCGGAAGTCGAAACCGCCTTCCTCCAGCGCGCGCCGCGTGATGCCGTGGCGGGTGACCGCCTCGAACATCTCCGGGAAGATCGTGACCACGTCGAAGTGCAGCATCAGACGTCGTACCCCGCTTCCCAGTCCACCGTGATGCGTTTCGCTTCCCGGTCGACCTTCAACACGTAGTGGGCGACGAAGGGGATGAGTCTCTCCCGCTCGCCCTTCACCACCAGCACGTCGGCACCGCCGCCGCGCACCAATTCCGTCACCCGCCCGAGCGCTTCGCCCTGCAGGTTCACCACCTCGAGCCCTTCCAGGTCCACCCAGAAGAACTCGCCTTCGGCGGCCTCCCCGAGATCTTCCCGGGTGACCGCCACGTCGCAGCCCCGCAGGAGCTCGGCGGCGGTGCGGTCGTCGATGCCCTCGAGCTTCGCCGAGATGGCCGCCGGACGCACCTTGAATTCCTGGAGCTTCGCCGACTGCCACCCGGCCTTGCCGCGTATCCACCACGTGGGGTGGGCGCCGAGCGAGCCGGGGGTTTCGGTGAAGGTCCGGAGCTTGACCCACCCCTGGATGCCGAAGGCGCCCATGAGGCGCCCCATGACGACCAGGGCCGATTCGTCCCCTTCGAAGGGGACGCCCGCCGCCTGGCTAGGCAGCAGCGGCTTCGGGCTTGGCGGTGAGCTGGGCCTTGCCACGCTTGATCAGCTTCTTCACCGCGTCCGAGGGCTGCGCGCCCTGCTTGATCCAATGGCTGGCGCGGTCGAGCTGGATGCGATAGCCCGGTTCGTTGCCGGCGGCCTTGGGGTTGTAGAAGCCGATGCGCTCGATGAAGCGCCCGTCGCGCGGCATGCGCGAATCGGCGACGACGATGCTGTAGTAGGGACGATTCTTCGCGCCACCGCGCGCCAGTCGGATGACAACCATGCTTGGCTCCAATCCCGTTGAAAACGGGTAACAGTTGCGTTGAGTGCCCCGGCGGTCCTTAAATCAAACCCCGAGTGCGGAAAAGCCTTGCATTATAAGGGCTTGGGGATTCCGCCGCAACCGGCAAGGGCAGAATGACGCCAACCCACGGCCCCGCCATGACCGACCCGAACCCCGACCTCCTCGCCCAGGCCGACGCCCTCTGCCAGGACTCGTCCTTCCGCGAGGCGCTCTGGCGCCACCTCACCTACCGGCGCCCGGACGGCGACCTGGCCGGGCTTCGAACCCGCATCCACCCGGACGACCAGATGCTCCGGCATTCGCTCCGGCACTGGGGCGACGCCAACCGGTCGGTGAGCCAGTACTACGGCGTGGCCCTCCAGCAGCACGACGCCGCCCGGCAGGTGCTGGCCCTCACCCGTCCCGATGGCGCGGCGGGCCTCGCGATCCTCGATTTCGCCTGCGGGTACGGCCGGCTGCTGCGCTTCCTCACCCATTCCGTGCAGCCCTCGCAGGTGTGGGCCGCGGAGATCCAGCCGGACGCCGTCGCTTTCGTGCACGGGGAGTACGGCATCGAAAGCCTTCCCTCGGCCTACGACCCGGACGCCTTCGCGCCCGGCCGGGCCTTCGACTTCATCTGGGTGGCCTCCCTCTTCTCGCACCTGCCGGACCACCTGTTCCAGCGCTGGCTCGCGAAGCTGGTCTCGCTGCTCACGCCCACCGGGGTGCTCTGCTTCACCGTGCACGACGAATGCCTGCTGCCGCCGGAAATCCCGATGTCCGCCGCCGGCATCCACTTCATCGGCTCGAGCGAGATCGAGGAGTTGGACAACCGCGCCTACGGAACGACTTTCGTCACGGAGGAGTACGTGCGCCGTGCCGTCGCCGCCGCGCGGGGCTCGCCCTGGGGCGGCGCGGTTCGGCTCAAGCGAGCGCTTGCCAACGAGCAGGATCTCTATGTGGTGCCGAAGGACCCGGGCCACGACCTGGGCGGCCTGCTTCGCTTCCGGCGGGGCGCCTGGGGCTGGGCCGACGAGGTCGCCTTCGACCGCGCGGGCTCGCTGCGCCTCGCGGGCTGGGCGGCCACGCTGGACGAGGGCCCGGCGAAGTGCGTGGAGATCCGCGTGAACGGCGAACCGTTCGAGGCCACGGTCGACCAACCCCGCGAGGACGTCGCCCGCGTGCTGGGCGATGCGCGCCTGGGGATGAGCGGTTGGGCCTTCGAGCGATCCTTCGCGGCGCCGCGGGTGTTCGTCGAGGCGAGCGCGAGGAGCACGCGGGGCGACGCGGCCCTGCTCTACGCCGGCTGGCTTTGCGCGCCCGCCTGAGCGCGCGCGCCTAGAAGCGGAACCGGCCGTTGCGGCCGATGACCGCGAGCTCCACGTAGCGGTTGCCGTGGCGCTGCTCGGGGCCGAAGGTCACGGTGTAGCCGCCCACGTCCATGGCGCCCAGGCCATTGAGCGCCTTGTAGAGGCTCTCGCGCGTGACGTCCTTGCCGGAGCGCTTCATCGCCTCCGTGAGCACCTTGGCGGCGATGCACGCCTCGAGGTTCGTGTAGTTGAGCTCCGGCAGGCCGGCCTTCCTGATGGCCTCGCCGCACTCCTTGATGACCGGCACCGTCGACTTGGCCGGCGGCGGCACGACGCCCGCCACCGAGACCCCGGCCGCATCCGGGCCCGCTGCCTTGGCGAGCTGGCTGGGACCGACGAAGGAAAGCGAGGTGATGCTGTAGGGCTTGCCCGCGGCCTTCAGCGCCTTCACCACCTGCGCGGTGGCGCCGTAGAGCGTGGTCGCCACGATGATCTGCGGATCGCTCGCGATGATGGCGTCGATCTGGGCTTTCTCGACGTCCGCGTTGCGCTTCAATTTGACGCCCACGGCCTTCTTGCCGGCGCGCTGCATGATGCGCTCGACGGTGGCGAAGTTCTGGTTGCCGATCTCGTCGTCGTAGTTGATGACCGTGACGCGGTCGACGCCCAGGCTCTTCCAGTGCTCGAGGATCTTCTCGAGCTCGTCGGCGTAGGAGGCGCGCATCACGAAGACGAAGCCGTTCTGCTTGTGGATGGCGTCGGCGCCGGTGAAGGGCGCGAAGAAGGGGACTTTCTTCTCCTTCACGATGGGCATGGCATCGAGCGAGAGCGTGGCGGAGGCGAACCCGAAGAGCGCCACGGCCCCCGATTCGTTCACCAGCTTCACGGCGTTGGCGCCCGCGACCTTGCGGTCGTTCTTGTCGTCGACGGAGATGAATTCGATCTGCTTGCCGCCGATGCCGCCCGAGTCGTTCACCCGCTTGAACCAGGCGGCGGCGCCGTCGCGGATGTCCTTGCCGATCTCCGCGTTGGAGCCGGTGAGGGGGGCCGACTGGCCGATGACGATCTTGTCGGCGCCGTGGCTGGCGAGCGGAATGGCCGCTGCCAGCACGATCGCCATGTGCGCGAAGCGATGCATGCGTGTGTCCCTTTCCCGGGATTCCTGCGCTCGCCCCTGATCGTTGTTGTTGTGCGGGGTGGCGCGATTATCGCGCCTTGGGGACGCGGGGGGGAAACGAGAGGGGTTCCGGCCGACGGGCGGTGCCCGAAGGGGAACGAGCGGTCGCCGGGACGTCCGGCGGCCCGCCGGCACGATCTCAGCGCATGCCGCCGGGCAGCATGCCCTTCATGCCCCGCATCATCTTCGCGAGGCCGCCCGACTTCATCATCTTCATCATCTTCTGCATCTGCTCGAACTGGTTGAGGAGGCGGTTCACCTCCTGCACCTGCACCCCGGCCCCGGCCGCGATGCGGCGCTTTCGGGAGGCCTTGATGAGCTCGGGCTTGGCGCGCTCGAGCGGCGTCATGGCGTTGATGATGCCCTCGGTGCGGCGCAGCTGCTTTTCCTGCAGGTCCGGCGCCTGGCTCGCGGCCTGGGCGAACTGCGCGGGCATCTTGTCCATGAGGCCGGCCATGCCGCCCATCTTCTTCATCTGCTGCAGTTGCGACTTGAAATCCTCGAGGTCGAAGCCCTTGCCCTTCTTGAACTTGTCGGCGAGCTTCTTCGCCTCGACCTCGTCGACGTTCTTGCGGGCCTCCTCGACGAGCGACAGGATGTCGCCCATGCCGAGGATGCGCGAGGCGAGGCGTTCCGGGTGGAAGGCCTCGAGGCCGTCCATCTTCTCCGAGACGCCGACGAACTTGATGGGCGCGCCCGTCACCTGGCGCACGGAGAGGGCCGCGCCGCCGCGCGCGTCGCCGTCGAGCTTGGTGAGCACCACGCCCGTGAGCGGCAGCGCCTCGGCGAAGGCCTTGGCGACGTTCACCGCGTCCTGGCCCTGCATGGAATCGACGACGAAGAGCGTCTCCACCGGCTTCACCGCCGCGTGGATCGCCTTCACCTCGGCCATCATCGCCTCGTCGATCGCGAGGCGGCCGGCCGTGTCGACGATGAGCACGTCGTGGTAGTGCTTCCTCGCCCAGTCGAGCGCGTTCACCGCGATGTCGACGGGCTTCTGCGAGGGGTCCGACGGGAAGAGGTCGATCGCGAGCTGGGCGGCGAGGCTCTTCAGCTGGTCGATGGCCGCCGGGCGGTAGACGTCGGCCGAGACGAGGAGGACCTTCTTCTTCTGGCCCTTGAGCAGCCGGGCGAGCTTGCCCGCGCTGGTCGTCTTGCCCGCGCCCTGAAGGCCCGCCAGCAGGATGACGGCCGGGGGCGTGGTGGCGAGGTCGAGGGCCGCGTTCGTGCCGCCCATGAGCGCGACCAGCTCGTCGTGCACCACGCCCACGAGCGCCTGCCCCGGGGTGAGGCTGCCGACGACGTCCTGGCCGAGGGCCTTCTCCTTCACCCGCGCGGTGAACTCCCGCACGACGGGCAATCCGACGTCGGCCTCGAGCAGGGCGAGTCGCACCTCGCGCAGGGCTTCCTGCACGTTGTCCTCGGTGAGGCGGGCGTGGCCGCGAACCGTCTTGATGACGGACGCGAGGCGTTGCGTCAGGGTGTCGAGCATGCGGGAGGCCGGGGGAGTGGTGTAGACTGAATTGGTCCGAAATGCCCCAATCCGTTCCCTATTTTATCACCGCGGCCTGCTGGCTCATCCTCGCGATGCTGGCCTGGCAGGCGGCCTCCCGTCCGGCACCCGCCGGGGCGGCCTTCGGCGGCGCCTTCCGCGCCGAAAGCGTGCTGCTGCCGATGGCCCTCGTGCTGCACGGCGTGCTCGTCTACCAGGGCATCGTGACGCCGGAGGGCCTCAACCTCGGCGTGGGCAATTCGATCTCCCTCATCGTCTGGCTCACCGTCTCCATCTACTGGCTGGGCGGCATCGCATACCCCGGCCTCGCGACGCTGCAGGGCTTCTGGGCGCCCATCGCGGCGCTCGCCGTGGCCGCGCAGTGGGCCCTGCCCTCGCGCGCCGTGGTGCAGTACGGCGGCGACACGGTGTTCGCGCTGCATTTCGCCATCGCCATGCTCGCCTACGCCCTCTTCGCCGTCGCCTCGGTGCACGCCGTGGTGATGCTCGCGGAGGAGCGCTGGCTGCGCCGGGGCATCATGCCGCCGTTCCTGCGCGGGCTTCCGCCCCTGCTCGAGATGGAAGCCCTCCTCTTTCGCATCGTGATGGCCGCCTTCGTCCTGCTCACCCTCACGCTGGTGACGGGCGTCTTCTTCTCCGAGCAGCTCTTCGGCAAGGCCGCGAAGGCCAACCACAAGACCATCTTCGGCGTCATCTCGTGGCTCATCTTCGGGCTGCTGCTCGCCGGCCGCTACTTCCGGGGCTGGCGCGGCAAGCGCGCCGTGTACTTCACGCTGGGCGGCTCCGTCGCGCTGCTGCTCGCGTACGTCGGCAGCAAGTTCGTCCTCGAAGTCATCCTGCAACGCTCCTAGCGCGCCGCCTGCGCGCGACCTCCCCGCCGTGATCGACCAAATTCCGCTGTTCTGGCTCGTCGTCACGCAGGCGACGCTCCTGCTCACCTCGGGTTTCTTCTCGATCGCCGAGACGAGCATGATGGCGCTCAACCGCTACCGCCTGAAGCACCTGGTGCGCCAGGGCAAGCGCTCGGCGAAGCTCACGCAGGACCTGCTCGACCACACCGACAGGCTCCTCGGCGTGATCCTGCTGGGCAACAACCTGATCAACTCCGCCTCGACGGTGGTCGCGACGCTCATCTGCACGCGCCTGTTCGGCGAGGGCGAAGTGACGCTCGCCATCGCGACGGCCGGCGTCACCTTCGGCATCCTCGTCTTCAGCGAGATCACGCCCAAGGTGATCGGCGCCACGTACCCGGAGCACATCGCGCTGCCCTCGGCCTACGTGCTCACGCCGCTGCTGCGCGTCGCCTACCCCTTGGTGTGGTTCGTGAACCTGTTCGTGCAGGGCCTGCTGCGGCTGATGATGATCAAGCCGCGCTCGGAGGGCGACGGGCAGCTCTCGATGGAGGAACTGCGCACCCTGGTGCTGGAGGGCGGCAAGTTCATCCCCGCGAAGCACCAGTCGATCTTCCTGAACCTCTTCGAGCTGCAGGGCATGACGGTGGACGACACCATGACCCCGCGCGGGCAGCTCGAGGGCATCGATCTCGAGGACGACATCGACGACATCCGCCTCGCCATCGCCACGGCGCACCACACGCGCCTGGTGGTCTACGAGGGCGGCCTCGACAAGGTGACGGGCATCCTGCACGTGCGCAAGTTCCTGAACGCCTCGCGCCGCGAGCCCGTGGACAAGGAAGGCCTGCGCGAGATCCTGCGCGAGCCCTACTTCGTGCCCGAGGGCACGCCCCTGCTGGTGCAGCTCACGAACTTCCAGGAGCAGATGCGCCACGTGGGCCTCGTGGTCGACGAATACGGCGAGGTGCTCGGCCTCGTCACGCTGCAGGACATCCTCGAGGAGATCGTCGGCGAGTTCACCAGCCAGAAACCGATGGCCGGCGGTCTGTGGCGCCGCGAAACCGATGGCTCGGTGATCGCCGAGGGCGCGTGCCCGCTGCGCCTGCTCAACCGCAAGGCGGGCTTCCATTTCCCGCTCGAGGGGCCCAAGACGATCAACGGCCTCGTGCTGGAGGCGCTGGAGGCCATCCCGGAACCCGGCACGGCCCTCGTGATCGCCGGTCACCCCGTGGAGATCATGCAGGTGCACGACCGCATGGTGAAGGTCGTGCGGCTGCGCGAGCGCAAGTCGGACGGCCGGGCCGCCGCTCAGGCGGTCGGCGCCTCGTCGACCCGGTAGCGCGCGAGGAAGCGACGGTCGATGCGGTCCTTCCAGTGCCACACCCATCGCCCGGAAAAGGTGAGCGGCCCGTAGAGCCCGATGGCCCGCTTGTCGCCGCAGGCGATGAGGGCGAGGAAGCGGCTGGGCGTCACGTGCGTCTCGAGCGGCTGCCCCGCGAGGGCGGCGCGCAGGTTGGCGGCGAGCGCCGGCCCCGCCCGCACCGCGAAGACGCCCGCCTTGGGACGCGGGTTGTCCAGGCTCGTCGCGCAATCGCCGGCGCCGAAGATCTCCGGGTGCGAGACGCTCTGCATGAAATCGTTCACCAGGAGGAATCCGCGCGCGTCGGTTCGCAGCCCCGAATCGCGGAAGATCGGGCTCGCCGCGGCGCCCGCCACCCAGAAGGTGGCGTCGCTCGCGAACTCGATCGTGTCGCGCAGGCGCACGAAGCCCGCGCCGACCTCCGCCACCCGGCTCGAGGGATGGATCCCGATGTTGCGCTTCGCGGCGAGCCGGAGCAGGCGGTTCCGGGCGCCATCGCCGTAGTCCGGCAGCACCACGGGCGTGTCGGCCAGCACGCGCACGTGCGGCGCGGCCGCGCCCAGCAGCGTGCGCATGCGGTGATCCATCGCGAAGGCCACCTCGAGGCCGGCCGCGCCGCCGCCCACCACCGTGATGGAACCGATGTCGCCGCGCTGCGCCCGACCCAGCAGGCTCTCCCAGCCGAGCACGAAGCGCTCGAGGGGGCGAACGGGGGTCGCGTACGTCTCCACGCCGAGGGCATCGCCCAGGTAGGACTGCGAGCCGATGTCGATCGAGAGCACGTCGTAGGGCACCGACTCGCCGTTGGCGCAGACGACCTCTCGCCTCGCCGGGTCCACGAGCACGCCCGACGAGGACACCACGCGCGCCCGCGCGCGGCTCGCGAGGGGGCCCAGGTCGATGCCGCACTCGTCGAGGCCGTAGTGGCCCGCGACGTAGCCCGGGAGCATGCCCGAGTAGACCTGGATCGCCACCGGCGAGACGAGGGTGACGGCGAGGCCGGAGTCGAGCGGCTCCGCCATCGCCCGCAGCACGTGCACGTGCGCGTGGCCACCGCCCAGGAGCACGAGGCGCTTCACGGCCGCCTCTCCAGGCGGAAGTCGCCGAACCAGGCGGTGACCCGCTCGCCCGTCTGGTCGGTGTCGTTGCCCGCGGCCAGGCCCGTCACGCGAGGCACCGGGCCGTTCCATTCGGCGCCGAAAGCCTCGCGGAAATCGGCCTCGAGGTCGCGCGATTCGACGGCCCACGCGCCCGCGCCGCCGCTGCGCAGCACCACGGTTCGCACGCGGTCCGTGTACGGGTTCCAGCGCGTCGTGCCGGGTGCGTGGCGGTTGTCCCACACGTAGCAGAGCGCGGCCGTGGGCACCTCGCGGCCATAAATGTTGCGGGCGAGGAAGACCTTGAGGCGATGGCCGACGGAAAGCGAATCGGCCGGCACGTCGAAGAAGACATACACGCGGGCGGCGAAATCGTCGCCCGCCTTCGTCGCGAGGTCCGCCTTGTCCACGACGCGGTCCACCTTCCAGCGCCAGCGCAGCATCGGCCGGGCGGCCACGTCGTGCGCGAGCGGATGGGAAACCGTGCCCGCGGCCGCCTCGGCGGTCGAGCGAAGCACCGTGACGCCCTCGTCGGCCACGAGCGCCACCCGCGGGGCCGCCACCTTGGGCAGCGTGAGCGGAATCCAGCCGGCGGGCAGTGCCTCGCCGGGCTTCATCGCCGAGAACGGCGCGGGATCGGCGGGCGCAGGGGCCGCCTGCGCCAGCGCGACGAAGCCCGCGACCAGGAACGCGATCACGCCGGCCCCTCGGCGAGAAGGCCCGTGACCATCAATCGCTGGTAATCGGCCGGCCGGTCCACGTCCCACCGGGCGGGCAGCTCCCGCCACGTGGCTCGCGCGGCGCGAAGGCGCGTGCGGGTATCGCGCATCACCTTGCCCTCGCCCCAGTCGATGCCCTCGAAAAGCCCGGCCACCGGCCTCGACAGGCCGACCAGCACGTAGCCGCCGTCCTCCGCCGGCTGGACGACGGCATCGTGCGTGGCGAGCGAGCGGGCGGCCGCGTGCAGGTCGTCGACCGTGAGCGCGGGGCAGTCGGAGCCGATGATGAGACCGGGTCCGTGCGCGAGCATCGCTTCGAGCGCGCGCGCCATGCGCTCGCCCAGGTGGCCACCCGCCTGCGCCTGGAGCTTGACGCCGTACGCCTCGGCGCACGACTGGAAGAAGGGGTGGCCCGTCTCCGGCATGCACCAGAGCGTGACCGGACCCAGCGCGGCGGCCCGCGCGGTGGCGAGGGCGCGGCGCACCAGCACCGAATGCAGTTCCGCGGCGCTTTCCGCGCCCAGCAGCGGCACCAGGCGCGTCTTCACTTCGCCGGGCACCGGGGCCTTGGCGAAGACGGCGATCGAGACTTCAGCGTGGGTCATGGGGCACATAGCGTTCGGCGAGACGCGCAGGATCCGCGCCGAAGAAGAACGCGAGGCGAAGCCGCCACATGAGCAGGATCGTCCGCAGGGGGCCGTGGCGCTCCCAGCGACGGCCGGAGGTACGCGCCTTCGCGGCGAGGCACGCGGGCGGGCCGCGGCGCTTCATCGCCTTCGAGAACGCGATGTCCTCCATGAGCGGGATCGGCGGGAAGCCGCCCACGGCATCGAACGCGCCGCGCCGCACGAAGAGCGCCTGGTCGCCCGTGGCGATGCCCGTGAGCCGCGAGCGGGCATTCATGAAAGCGGCGACGACCGGCAGCCAGCGCGAGCGGCCCTCGATGGAAACGTCGAACCGGCCCCATTCGCGCGAGGCGAGGGCTTGCGCGATCGCTTCGTCGGCGCATTCCGGCAGGCGCGTGTCCGCGTGCAGGAAGAGCAGGGCATCGCTCGTGGCGGCGGCAGCGCCCGCGTTCATCTGGAGCGATCGGCCGCGAACGGAGTCCACCACCCGGTCCGCGAGGGGCGCGGCGAGGGCGCGCGTGGCGTCGCGGCTGCCCCCATCGACGACGATGACCTCGGCGCCGCGCTCCCGATAGGGGCGAAGCGGGAGGAGGCTCGCGGCGATGCCCGCGGCCTCGTCGAGGACCGGAACGACGATGGAAAGGCGCACCCCGCGATTATCGCGGGATTTTCAGCGCGCGTCGTTGAGCGACCAGTCGTAGGCGGTGTGGTCGATGGGCGCCTTGCCGTCGGCCACGAGCTTGCGATGCTCCGGCTTGTCGGCCAGGAGATCCGCGTAGCGGCCGAAATACTGCTCGCGCGAGGTGACGGGCGCGCCGTTCGAGAGCCCCCGGTAGCCGCTCGCCCAGTCCTCCTTGAACCACTTGAAGATCTCGGAGACCTCGAGTTTTCCCGAGGCGGGGTTGAAGCGGTTCCTCGAGCGGTCCGACAGGAAGCGCTTCGCCTGCTCCTCGAGCTGGGCCTCGAGCCGGGCGGCCACGAATGCCTCCTCGCGCAGCGACGGGCAACCGACGGAGGCGCAGTTCACGGCGTAGTGCACGCGCGGCTCGTCGTAGGCGCCGGGCTTCCTGAGCGTGTCGTGCTCGATGCGGTCCAGCCAGTACGGCTCGCCGAACAGGGTGAAGAACTTCTGCTTCCACGGGCTGTTGAAGACGATGTTGCCCAGGTCGCGGATGGACTTGAGGTCCGGGTACTTCGTGAGGATCAGCTCCACCGTGTAAGCGTTGTAGGCGTTCACGAGGAATGCCATGCGCTCGGCCCTGGGCCAGGCCGCGAACTCGGCGGGCGTCACCTTCGACACCTCCGCCAGGTACGCCTTGAGCGCCGGCCGGTCCTTCGCGAAATCCGCGTACCGCACCTGCGAGGCCTTGCCGCCGTCGATCACCTTCACGTGCTTCTTCAGCAGCGCGTCCCAGGCCGCATGCGATTGGTCGAAGGCGGCGGCCCCCGTGGCGATGAGCATGGCGGCAAAGGCAAGCAGGGTGCGGATGGGCTTCATGAAAAATCTCCCGAGGGTGAATCCGTGCGCGAGGGTTGCAATTGGGACATCGAGGGCAGGTCGAATGCTCGCAAGTTCAGGGCGGCGCAATCACGGACTCTTGCGGGATGGGTGCCCCGGTTTTCGGGGCCAGACAACACACGTCAGGCCCCGAAAACCGACCCATCCAACGATTGCTCCCCTTGCAGACCCGGGGAGCAATCCGGCGACGTCCGCGCCGCCATGAACTTGCGAGCATTCGACCTGCCCTCGATGGGATCGTGCTCATGGACGCGTTGGCGCGATCGATGCAGCGCCAGGATTCGCGGCATGCGTCCATGGCGTTCCGCCACTCGCAGCATCGTCGACCCTGGCGCCCCGCGGGCGTGCAACGTCGAATGCGGCACGAAGCGGCGATGCTTCCCATTGCGACGACCGGGCCGGAGGCATGGAAAGGCATGCGCAATTCATGGCGGCGCGGCCGTCGCAGGTTCGGGCCACGGGGTTACCGTGGCTCGAACGGTGGATGGGTCGGGATTTCGGGCCTGCCGTGGGTTGGCTGGCCCGAAATTCCGGGGCACCCATCCCGCAAGAGGCCGATGAAGCGCCGCCCTGAATTGCGCATGCCTTTCCATGCCTGCGGCCCTCTTGCCCAATCCGGCCCCTCTTGCTCAATCATCCCCATGCGACGCCGCGGCATCGTAGTACGGCCGCTTGTCGCCCGTGAGCGCACCGATCTTGCCGAGCACGCCACCGAAGCCCGCCTTGCCGAGGCGCCATTCCTGGAAGGCGGCGAGGAAGTCCATCTGGCCGTGGGTGACGGTGCCGCGCTTCCAGACGCCGGCGGCGTACTTGTTGGCCTCCGCCAGCGTGGGGTAGGTGTGGATGGTGCCGAGGACCTTGTTCAGTCCGATGCCGTGGCGCATGGCCATGACGAACTCGGCCAGCAGGTCGCCGGCGTGCTCGCCGACGATGGTGGCGCCCAGGATCCTGTCCGAGCCCGGCGCCGTGATGACCTTCACGAAGCCGTGCGCCTCGGAATCCGCGATGGCGCGATCCAGGTCGTCGATGCCGTAGGTGGTGACGACGTGGGCGATGCCCTTCTCCTTCGCCTCCTGCTCGTTGAGGCCCACGCGGGCGACCTCGGGCTCGGTGAAGGTGGCCCAGGGAATCACCGAGTAGTCCACCTTGAACTTGCGGAAGGTGCCGAAGATCGCGTTCACCGCGCAGTACCAGGCCATGTGGGCGGCGGTGTGCGTGAACTGGTAGGGGCCGGCCACGTCGCCGCAGGCGAAGATGTTGGGATACAGCGTCTCGAGGTAGTCGTTCACCTCGACCGTGCGTTGCTTCGTGGTGGGGATGCCCAGCTCCTCGAGGCCGTAGCCCGCGGTGTTGGCGACGCGTCCCACGGCGACCAGGATCTCGTCGAAGGCGATGCGCTTCTCGACGCCCTCGCTCTCGACCACGAGGAACTTTTCGCCGGCCTCGACGAGCACCTGCTTCGCCTTGTGGTTCACCAGGACGTCGACGCCGTCGGCCTCGAAGGACTTCCTCACGAGCGCGGAGACCTCCGGGTCCTCGCGAATGAGGATGCGCGGCAGCATTTCCACCTGCGTCACCTTCGCGCCCAGGCGCGCGAAGGCCTGCGTGAGCTCCGAGCCGATGGGGCCGCCGCCCAGCACCACGAGCCGCTTCGGCAGCGCGCGCAAGTTCCAGATCGTGTCGGAGGTGAGCGGGTTCGCGTCGGCAGGCCGGGAATCGGCGGCACGAAGGGCCGCGCGCCCGCCGCGATGACGATGTTCTTCGTGGTGAGCGTGCGCTTCTCGCCGCCCTCCAGCGTCACTTCCACCGTCCACGGGCTCGTGATGCGCGCCGTGCCGGCGAGGCAATCGACCCCGAGCCCCGAGTAGCGCTCGACGGAATCGTGCGGCTCGACCTGCTTCACCACCGACTGCACGCGCGCCATCACCTGCGCGAAGTCGAAATCCGCCGATGCCGTGTGGATGCCGAACTCCTTCGCGCGCCGCACGTGCGAGAGGAACTTGGCCGACCGGATGAGCGCCTTCGAGGGCACGCAGCCGGTGTTGAGGCAATCGCCGCCCATCTTGTGGCGCTCGACCAGGGTCACCTTCGCCTTCACGGCCGCGGCGATGTAGGAGGTGACGAGGCCCGCCGAGCCCGCGCCGATCACGACCACGTGCCGGTCGAAGGACGCCGGCTTCGGCCACTTCGCATAGACCTTGCGCGCCTTGAGCGTCTCGACGATGCGCTTGGCGATGAACGGGAAGAGGCCCAGCAGCACGAAGGCCCCGATGAGGCCGGGCGAGAGGATGCCCCGGAGCGACGTGATCTGCGCGAGTTGCGTGCCGGCATAGACGAAGACCACCGTGCCCGCCAGCATGCCCACCTGGCTCACCCAGTAGAACGTGGCCGCGCGGATCGGCGTGAGTCCCATCACCAGGTTCACCACGAAGAAGGGGAAGGCCGGCACCAGGCGCAGCGCGAACAGGTAGAAGGCCCCTTCCCTTTCGACGCCCGCGTTGATCGGCGCGAGCTTGTCGCCGAACTTCTGCTGCACCCAGTCGCGCAGCAGGAAGCGCGAGACGAGAAAGGCGAGCGTGGCGCCGATCGAGGAGGCGAACGAGACGATGACGGTGCCCCACAGGAGGCCGAACACCGCGCCGCCCACGAGCGTGAGGATGGCCGCGCCCGGCAACGAAAGGCCCGTGACGGCGACGTAGACGGCGAAGAACGCCGCGGCGGCGGCGAACGGATTCTGCGCCGCGTAGGTCGAGATGGCGGCCTGCTGGCTTTTCACGAAGTCGAGCGAGAGATAGCGGCCGAGGTCGAGGGCGAAGAAAGCGCCCACGGCCGCGACGATCGCGACGAGGATGAGGATGCGACTGCCCTTCATGGATTCTCCCGGGCGCGGGGCGATGGCCCGCGCAGTGTCGGCGCGTGGGTCGCGCCGGCCAGCGGTTTCCTTACGGTGCGCAAGGCGCCGCCCGGGCGAGGTCGAAAGCCGGCCCCGATTCGATGCGGCGAAGATAGGAATCGTGCGCGGGCGAGCCGGCCGGCCATTGCGCGAGGAACCGGCGGCGGAAGGCCGGGGCGTCGTAGTCCACCGCGATGGCCTCGACGTGAACGCCGGCCACGAAGGCGCCGTAGAGCGCCCCGCGCGCCGCGGGCCGCACCGACACGCGGGTCACGATCCCCGCGAGCGAGCCGCGGAAGTTGGGCATGCCCGTCGCGCCGTTGTTGGCCACCGCCGCCGTGCGCGAGCCGACCTCGAACAGGCGCGTCGCGGGCAGGCACGTGTGGCTGCACGCGAAGACGTCGACGCGCGAGGCCTCGAATGCCGACACGATCCAGCGCCGGTGGGCGGGGTCGTCGAGGCGATCGTGGGCGAAGCCCCAGCCCGCGAGCGAGGACGCATCGCCGTGCACCAGCCCCACGCGGGCCTTCCCCACCCGGGCGAGCAGGTTCATCGGCAGGCCCGCGAGGCCTTCCCGCCGCCCGGGAAAGGCCCGGGCCGTCTCGCGCAGCCGGTCGAGGATCTCGTTGGAGCGCTCGACGTCGGCGTCGCCCACGTCCGCGGGATACGCGCAGCCGCAGCCCGCGCCCGAATCCTCGCCCGCGATCTCCGTCTCGACGTTGCCGCGCAGGCGGGCGTGCGCCGCGACGGCGGCGTCGACGCGCTCGAAATCGGCGGGGTCCGCGTCGAACCAGTGGAAATCGCCGTTGAACGCGAGCTTCGCCCCCGGGTCCGCGGCCACGAGCTCCAGCAGGCGATCGAGCGCCTCGACGTTGCCGTAGAGGCCGCCGGCGACGTAGAGCGTTTCGGCCTCGAGGTCGGGCTCGCGGTCCAGGCTCGACGGCGGATAGCGGTATTCCATCGGGCACGCGCGGCCCGGACGGTCGCCGGCCGCGAGCGGGGCCCGCGCGAGCCTCGCGTTCATGCGAGGGCGCCGCCGCAGGAGGAGCCCTGCCCCGCCGTGCAGCCGTAGCAGTGGTCGTTCACGACGATGGGGTTGCCGTCGAGGTCGCGTCCCAGCACGTCCTTCAGGTGCGGCCGCGCGCTGCCGCGCACGACCAGCGGCAGGCCGAGCATCTGGTTGAAGTCGCAGTCGTAGAGATAGCCCTGCCAGTCCACGGAGACGAGCGACTTGCACATCACCGCCTCGAGGTTGCCGTCCTGGTGCGCGCCGCGCAGCAGCGACATGTACTGGTTGAACTGGCCCTTGGAGATGAGCGTCGAGCCGAATCGCTGGATCGGCATGTTCGCCAGGGTGTAGAGCCCGTTGAAGGCGATGCCGAAGGCCTCCCCCAGGATGCGCTTGTAGTCGGCCTCGAGCTTTTCCTGCGCCGGCGGCAGGCTCGGCCCCTGCGGGTTGTAGACGAGGTTCAGGACGAGGCCGCTGCCTTCGCGGCCGTAGCCCAGCTCGTTCAGCCGGCGGATGGCGCGCACGCTCTTGTCGTAGACGCCCTTGCCGCGCTGGCGGTCCACGAGCTCCTCCGTGTAGCAGGGAAGCGAGGCCACGATCTCGACCTGGTGGTCCGCCAGGAACGGCGCGAGGTCCTCCTGGCCTTCCTCGAAGAGGATGGTGAGGTTGCAGCGGTCGATCACCCGGGCGCCCAGGGCCCGCGCGCGCGCGACCAGGTAGCGGAAATGCGGGTTCAGCTCCGGCGCGCCGCCGGTGAGGTCGATGGCCTTCGCGCCGTTCGCGGCGAGGAAGCCCAGCACCTGGTCCACGGTCTCGCGGTCCATCGACTCCGTGCGGGAGGGACCGGCGTTCACGTGGCAGTGCAGGCACGACTGGTTGCAGACGTATCCCAGGTTCACCTGCACCGTCTCGAGGCGGCGGCGGCGGATCGGCGGGAAGTCTGTCTTCGTGAGCAGGGGCAGGGTCGCGTGCATGGCAAGTCCTTGGCTTCGGTAGGGGAATACGCGAAAGGCCCCGAGGCGGATGAGCGGGCATGGTAGCAAACAAGGGGCGCCGCGATGATGCGTCGGTTTCGGCCCCGGCGCCTTACACGCGGCCGGCGATTGGATACACTCGCGGCACCCTTCCGCCCGCGAGTGACGCCATGACCTCTCCCGATCCCGCGAGAAGCGCCGACGGCGCCCGCCTCGACTTCGCCGGCGAGATGAGCTACGGCGATTACCTGCAGCTCGACGCCGTCCTGGGCGCCCAGCGCCCGCGCTCCGGCGACCACAACGAGCTGCTCTTCATCATCCAGCACCAGGCCTCGGAACTGTGGATGAAGCTCGCCCTGCACGAGCTCGCCGCGGCCCGCGCCCACGTGCGCTCGGGAACGCTCGCGCCGGCCTTCAAGATGCTCGCCCGCGTGGGTCGCATCTTCGCGCAGCTGAACCAGTCCTGGGACGTGCTCGCCACCCTCACCCCCGCCGAGTACTCGGCCTTCCGCGCCGCGCTCGGCAGTTCCTCGGGCTTCCAGAGCTACCAGTACCGCTCCATCGAGTTCATGCTCGGCGCGAAGAAGGCCCTGATGCTCGAGCCGCACCGGCATCGCGAGGACCTGCTGCGGCCGCTCGAGCGGCTGCTGAACGAGCCTTCGCTCTACGACGAATCCCTGCGCCTGCTCTCGCGTCGCGGTTTCGCGATCGCCCCGGAAGCGCTCGAGCGCGACTGGTCGATGCCGCACGCGTTCGACGCCTCGGTGTGCGAGGCCTGGGCCGCCGTCTACCGCGACACCGCGGCCCACTGGGATCTCTACGAGCTCGCCGAGAAGCTGGTCGACATCGAGGATGCGTTCCGCCAGTGGCGCTTCCGCCACGCGACGACGGTCGAGCGCATCATCGGCTGGAAGCGCGGCACCGGGGGCACCTCGGGCGTGGGCTACCTCAAGTCGATGCTCGACCACGTTCTCTTCCCCGAACTCTGGCGGGCGCGCACCGCGCTCTAGCCCCCGAGGTAGATGGCGCGGGCGATTCGTCGTAGGCTGGAACGAGCCGCGCGGCGCGCGCGCCCCAGTGCCTTCCATGACCGCTCCCCGCGAAATCGAACTGAAGCTCGTCCTCGCCGAAGGGGAAGCCGCGCGCGTGCCGCTCGCTCCCGCACTTGCCGGCCATCCCGCGACGAAGGCGCGGTTCGTGGCGTACTACTTCGACACGCCGGAAGGGGCGCTCGCGAAGCGGCAGCTGGGCCTGCGGCTCCGGCGCTCGGGTTCGCGCTGGCGTGCCACGCTCAAGGCGGGCGGCACCTCCGCGGGGGGCCTGCACGACCGGCCGGAGTGGGAGTTCCCGGCGTCCGGCCCGAAGCTCGACCTTGCCCGTTTCGCCGGCACGCCGCTCGCCGACGTGCCGGATGCGGCCACGCTGCACGAACGCCTGGCGCCGGTGCTCGTCACGGAATTCCGGCGGACCCTGTGGCACCTCGAGCCGACACCGGGGAGCCGGCTGGAGGTCGCGCTCGATGAGGGCCGGATTCTCGCCGCGGGGCGCGAGGCCCGCATCGAGGAGGTGGAGATCGAACTGCTCGAAGGCGACGCGAACGCGGCCTTCGATCTCGCCGAGGCGCTCGCCGGCGCGGTCGCCATGCGCCCCGAACCCGCCTCCAAGCTCGCACGCGGGCTGGAACTGGCGGGGACCGCCCGTTCGCGTCCCGTCCGCGCCCCGCGCGTGGACCTCGGCCCGGCCTGTGACGACGCCCGGGCCGCCGCGCGGATCGCCGTGGCCGCCGCGCTCGCGCATGGCCAGGCCAACGAGGCCGGGGTGCTCGCGAGCGGCGATGTGGAGTTCGTCCACCAGCTCCGCGTGGGCTTGAGGCGCCTTCGATCGGCGTTGCGCCTGTTCGGGCCCGTGATCGATCCGGCCGAAACGGCGCCCTTCGCCGAGGACCTGCGCTGGTCCGCGAACGCGCTGGGCGCCTGCCGGGACTGGGATGTTTTCGTGACCGGCACCCTGCCCTCGCTCCTCGCCGCCCGCGGTGACCCCGTCGAGGCGAAGCACGTGCTCGGGCGCGCCCGCGAACGCCAGCGCGAGGCACGCCGGGCGGCGCGCGAAGCCATCGCCTCGACACGCTACGGCCTTGCGATGCTGCGCCTCGCCCGCTGGCTGTCGAGCGTTCCGGGCGAGCCGCCGCCGGACGCGCCGGGCCTGAAGGATTTCGCTTCCGCGTGCCTGCGAAAGGGCGCCCGGCAAGTGGCCCGGGGCGAGGGCGCCCTCGCGGGCCTGGACGCCGCGGCGCGGCACGCGCTTCGCATCCGCGTGAAGCGCCACCGTTATGCCGTCGAATTCCTGGGCGGCCTGTTCCGCCGGAAGGAAGCGACGCGGCACGCCCGGCGACTGGCCCGGGCGCAGGAGGACCTGGGCGTCGCCAACGACTGCGCGACGGCCTTCGCCCACGTACGCGAGCTCGATCCCTCGCCGGAATTCGTCGCGTTCGCGCAGGGCTGGTTCGCCGCGCGCGAGGCCGCGAGCATCGAGCGCGCCGCGCGAAGCCTCGCCCGGGCGGCGGCGCTCCGCCGCTTCTGGCGAAGGAAGCCCGATCCCGAGGCCGCCGCCGCCCCTTGATCTGCGGCAAGCACGCCCCGTCGCCCGGTGGGAGACTGGATCCGGACCCTCCCGCCGGGATTCGCCCTTGAGCCTCGCTCGCCCGCTCCTCGCCACCGCGTGCGCCTTCGTGTGCGCCCTGCCGCTCGCCTCGCCGGGCGCCGACGCCGAGCGCGGCCGCGCCCTCTACGAACAGCGCTGCGACAGCTGCCATGCCGAAAGCGTGCACGGGCGGGCCAAGCGGGAAGCGAACGGCTTCGAATCGCTGCGCGGCTGGGTTCGGCGATGGAGCGGCAACCTGGGGCTCAAGTGGTCGGCCGAGGAAATCGACGACGTCTCGCTGTACCTGAACGGGCGGTATTACCGCTTCGCCTGCCCGCCGGACACCTGCCGCAAATCGGGTGCGGCGGGCGGCGCGCCTCAGTTCACCGCGATCGGATCGACGGGCGCGTCGTAGCGCACCCACAGGCCCGCATCGCCGCCGTGGCGCGCCACGATGCGATCGAGCGCCTCGACCACCCCGGCGTCGAACTCGCGGCCTTCCCCGCGGCGAAGGACCTTCATCGCGTCCTCGTGGCCGCGGCCCGGCCGGTAGGGGCGGTGCGAGGTGACGGACTCGTAGACGTCCGCGACCGCGAGGATGCGCGACTCGAGCCGGATGGCCTCGCCGGAGAGCGCGCGCGGATAGCCGCTGCCGTCGAGCCGCTCGTGGTGCTGGCCCACGATGTGCGCGATGGGCCAGGGGAAATCGATGGAGCCGAGCACCTCCTCGCCGATCGACACGTGCTGCTTCACGATCTCGAACTCCGTCTCGGACAGGCGCGTGGGCCGGGAGAGGATCTCGGCCGGCACCACGAGCTTGCCGATGTCGTGCAGCTCCGCGGCGATGCGAAGCCCCTCGACCGTGTTCGCGTCGAGGCCCATCTCGACCGCGATCGCGACGGTGATCTGCGCGGCGCGCATCTCGTGGCCGGCCGTGTACGGGTCGCGGATCTCGAGCAGGCGCGCCATCGCCTGCAGCACGCCGGCGAGCATCTTCTCGTAGCGCGCCTCGGCCTCGCGCCGCGCCGCGTTGGCACGGCCCGAGACGATGCCGTAGGCGAGGTCGCGGGCGAGCGACTCGACGAGCGCGAGCTCGCTCTCGTGGAAGGCGTCGGCGCGCCCGTCGAACACGGTGAGCACGCCGAAGACGGTGCCCCGGTCGTCCTCGAGGGGTACCGCCAGCATCGAGTACATGCCGTGGGCCAGCGCCACTTCGCGCCATGGCGCCATGGCGGGGTCGATGGCGATGTCCGGGACGCACACGGCGCGTCGCTCCCGGATGGCACGCCCGGAGGCGCCGCCGCCGTGGGGCCCGCCGGGCACGGCCTCGATCCGCTGCCTGCGAATCACCTCGCTCGCGACGCCGTGGGCGGCCATGATGCGCACCGTCCGGGCCGGGTCGTCGCCGACGATGCCGATGGCCGCCAGGCGGTAGCCGCCTTCGTCGGTCACGGCGCGGCAGACGGTGTTCATGAGCTCCTGCTCGGCCTGCCCGCGGGTGAGGGCGCGCTCCACGGCCGAAACCATCGCGAGCACCCGGCCGCGTCGCTCGAGTTCGGCGCGCTGCAGTTGCAGGCGCGTGAGATCGTTCACGGCGACGATGGCCCCGGTGGGCCGCCCCGCCTCGTCGAACACGGGTGTCGCGTTCGCGGACACGTAGGCGTGGCGCCGGCCGGGTGTCACCACGAGGTAGCGCCGGTCGTTCACGGGTTCGCGCGTGCGCAGCACGATCTGCGCGGGCATCTCCTCCGGGGGGATCGGCCGGCCGGACCAGTCCTTGAACGTCCAGCCGGGCGCATCCACGAACGACGTGCCCGGCGGGAGCGACTGCACGTCGAACACGTCGAGCAACGCCCGGTTCGTGAAGACGACCTTGCCCTCGGCGTCGGTCATGTAGAGCCCCGAGGGAAGCGTGTCGGCCAGGGCCGCCAGGCGCGTCGCCGTCGATTCGCGGGCGGCCTCGGCTTCGCCCAGGCGGCGGAAGTGGCGGGCGAGCACGAAACCGAGGACGACGGACGTGACGGCCACGAACGCGAAGCCCTTCGCGAGCCCCAGCACCATCCCGGCGCGCCCGTCGTGGGCGACGTCGGCGAGCAGCAGGTCCGACACGATGAGCCAGGCGAGCGAGGTGATGATGTACACCGCGACGATCCGGAGGATCGTGTCGCGGGATGCGGGGCTCAGCGGGCGGAATGTCGACACGGGTGAGGGCCGGGGCCGCGTTGGACGGCGCCGGTGCAAAGACTGTACCTTGAGGGACTGATCCCGGAAAGGGGGAATGGCGGACATGTTCGAATCGGCGGAAATCGGCCATCGGCTCGGCAAGTCGGAATACAAGCGGGAGGAGCCGAAGCTGCGCCAGGCGCTCCTCGCCGCCCAGTACGCGCTGCTCGAGAACGGCAAGTTCCCCGTCATCGTCCTGGTGAACGGCGTGGACGGCGCCGGCAAGGGCGAGACGGTCAACCTCTTCAACGAGTGGATGGACCCGCGCCACGTCCACACCCATGCCTTCGGCCTGCTCACCGAGGAGGAGCGCGAGCGCCCCGAGATGTGGCGATTCTGGCGCGCCCTCCCGCCCAAGGGGCGCATCGGCATCCACTTCGGCTCGTGGTACACCGACCCGATCGTCCAGCGGGTGCTGGGCAAGGACAAGCGCGCGGTCTTCAAGCAGCGCCTCGAGCACATCCGCCACTTCGAACGCATGCTCGCCGCCGAGGGCGCGCTGGTCCTCAAGCTCTGGTTCCACCTGTCGAAGGACCTGCAGAAGAAGCGCTTCAAAAAGCTCGCCGCCGACAAGCGCACCGCCTGGCGCGTGACGAAGGAGGACTGGAAGCGCTTCGACCATTACGACGAGTTCCGCGACGTCTGCGAGGACGCGCTGCGCGAGACCTCCACCGGCGAGGCGCCGTGGCACGTGATCGAGGGCTGGGACCACGAGTACCGCTCGCTCACCGCCGGCAAGCTCCTGCTGGACGCCATCAACCGCCGCCTGAAGGACGGCCCGGTCGCCGTGGCGCCTTCCGCGCCGCCGCCCGAGCCCTCGATAGACGGCCGCGACGTGCTGAAGGCGCTCGACTACAAGGCGAAGCTCCCGCCCAAGCGCTACGACCGCCGGCTCGACGAGGCGCAGGCGCGCCTGGCGGGCCTCACGCGCAGCAAGGCCATGAAGGACCGCTCGATCATCCTCGTCTTCGAGGGCATGGACGCGGCCGGCAAGGGCAGCACCATCCGCCGCCTCACCCGCGCCATCGACGCCCGCTTCTATCGCGTGATCCCCATCGCCGCGCCCACGGACGAGGAGCGCGCGCAGCCCTACCTGTGGCGCTTCTGGCGGCACGTCCCGCGCCACGGGCACGCGGTCATCTTCGACCGCTCCTGGTACGGGCGCGTGCTCGTCGAGCGCGTGGAGGGCTTCTGCCAGGAAGGCGACTGGATGCGCGCCTACCACGAGATCAACGATTTCGAGGAGCAGCTCACCACCGCCGGGGCCATCGTCGCCAAGTTCTGGATGGCGGTGACGCCCGAGGAGCAGCTGCGCCGCTTCAAGGAGCGCGAGAAGACGCCGCACAAGCGCTTCAAGATCACCCCGAGGACTGGCGCAACCGCAAGAAGTGGCCGGCCTACGAGCGGGCGATCTGCGACATGATCGACCGCACCTCCTCCGACGCGGCCCCGTGGCACCTGGTGGCCGCGAACGACAAGCTCTCCGCGCGGGTTCAGGTGATCGAGACGCTGTGCGGGCAGCTCGAAGCGCGGCTGTAGGCGGCGGGCGATGAGCTTTTCGAGCCTCTTCCGCGAGGAGGTCGTCGCCGCGATGGCGGCGGCGCTCGCCTGCGGGCTGATGCTCATCGTCGTTCGGCCCGCCGACCGCAAGTGGACGCGCACCGCGCTCGTCTTCCTGGCGATCGCCGCCCTCGCGTTCCTGGCCGAGGGCGCCATCGCGTCGGCGGGCGGCCGGCGTGCCGCGGCGATCGTCGAGGACGTGGCGAGCGTGCTGGTGGCGATCGTGCTCATCCGCCTCTCCGGCGCCGTGGTGTTCCGCGTGCTGCTGCCCCTCGTGCGCGTGAACCCGGCCCGCATCATCGAGGACCTGGCGACGACCGGCCTCATCCTGGGCGGCGGCCTCGTCTGGCTGCGCATGGCCGGCGTGGATCTCGCGAGCCTCGTCACCACCTCCGCCGTGATCACCGCCGTCGTCGCGTTCTCGATGCAGGAGACGCTCGGCAACATCCTGGGCGGCATCGTGCTGCAGCTCGACCAGTCGATCCGCGTGGGCGACTGGGTGAAGATCGACGACGCGAGCGGCCGCGTGGTCGAGATCCGCTGGCGCCACACCGCCATCGAGACGAGAAACCGCGAGACCGTCGTCGTGCCCAACGGCTGGCTCATGAAGAACCGTTTCACCGTGATCGGCTCGCGCGCGGACGACAAGCCCCTGTGGCGCCGCTGGGTGTGGTTCGACATCGAGCCGACCGGTTCCCCCCTCATGGTGTGCGACGTGCTGGTGAAGGCCATCGCGGACGCCGAGATCCCGCACGTCGCGCGCGACCCGGCGCCCACGGCGGTGCTCATGTCGACGAGCGGCGGCTACGGGCGCTATGCGCTGCGCTACTTCCTCACCGACCCGAACCCCGACGACCCCACGGACTCCGCCGTGCGGGCGCACGTCCTCGCGGCCCTGAAGCGTCACGGCCTCTCGCTCGCCGTGCAGCGCGAGGAGCGCCTGCTCATCAAGGACAACGAGGCCCACCGCGCCGCGGAGCACGAGAAGGACCTCGCCCGGCGCAAGGCCGCCCTGGCGAAGGTGGACCTCTTCGGCTCCCTCTCCGAGGACGAGCGCCTGGAGCTCGCCGAACACCTCGTCTACGCGCCCTTCGTGAAGGGCGACACGGTCACCCGCCAGGGCGCCGTGGCCCACTGGCTCTACCTCATCGTCTCGGGTTACGGCGACGTCTGGGTGGACACGCCCGCGGGGCGCACGCACGTGAGCACCCTCACGCCGGGCAACGTCTTCGGCGAGATGGGCATGATGACGGGCGAGCCGCGGCGGGCGACGATCACCGCCCATTCGGACCTCGAATGCTACCGGCTCGACAAGACCGGCTTCGAGAAGGTGCTGCGCTCCCGCCCGGACATCGCGAGCGAGATGACGCGGGTGCTGGTGCAGCGCGAGGGCGAGCTCAGCTGGCGGCGCGATGCCGCCGAGGCGAACGGCCGCGGCCGCCACGACGACATCCTCGCGAAGATCCGCGGCTTCTTCGGGCTGGAAGGCTGAGCCGCCCGGCCCCCGTCAACCGGCGAGGCTCACCCGGATGCGGTTTCGCCCGTACAGGTAGGCGTATTCGGCCCCCTGGGTGAGGCTGTGGGCGAGGATGACGCCGAGGCCGCCTTCGCGCCGCGTCTCGACGAGGGCCTCGAGAAACTCGCGGGCCCCCGGGGCGAACGGGTTGAAGGGCGGCGAGTGGTCCTCGTACGTGAGGCGGATGCCGCCGGCCTCCGTGGCGAGCGTGATCCAGACCGGGGCGTCCGAGCCCCCGCGATGGCCATGCTTCACCGTGTTGAGGAAGAGTTCCTCCACCACCAGGTTCAGGCGCAAGCCGGCCTGCCGGTCGATGCCCGCGCCGTCGCAGAAACCCTCGAGAAAAGCGCGGGCCTTCTTGAGGTCTTCCAGCCGGGAAAGGAACATGCCGGCGCGGCTTGTGATGGTGTTCACAGATTTTCCTTTTCGGGCATTATAGGCTGCCCTCTCACCCCCTGACCGGTCCGAGGCTCCCATGCGCAAATCCCTCTTCGCCGTTGCCGCGTTCATCGCCGCGCTGCCCGCCTTTGCGAGCACCGACGTCGGCGTGGTCAAGGTCTCGCAGGGCCCCGTGCAGATCGAACGCGAAGGCAGGAGCGTCCCGGCGACGGTCGGCATGGCGGTGCGCGCCTCCGATACGCTGCGCACCGGCGCCAACGGCTCGGCCGGCGTCACCTTCGCCGACAACAGCCTCGTTTCGGTCGGCCCGAACACGGTCTTCACGATCGACAAGTACCGCTTCGATTCCACCACGCACGCCGGGGAATTCGAGGGGTCCCTCAAGAAGGGCAAGCTCGCCGCCGTTTCCGGCAAGATGGTCAAGCAGACGCCCGAGTCGATGAAGATCCGCACGCCCTCGTCCGTGATGGCCGTGCGCGGCACCGAGTTCGTGGTGTCCGTCGAAGACGCGCCCGCCCCGTAGCCCATGCGTCTCGTCGCGGCCGCCTTTCTCCTCGCCGCGATCGCGGGCTGCGCCGAAGCCCCGCCGAAGCCCAAGGCCCTCGCCCCCACCGAAATGGTGACCGTGGTCCCCGGCCCGACCGGGCACGTGGGCGCGGTGGTCGTACGCGCGCGTGACGGCGAGCGGGTGCTCGACCAGGCCTTCGTCGCCCACCGCGTGAAGTCGGACGGCTCCACCGAGACGGTGGCGGTCACCCGCGAGTCCGTCCACGCGATCTTCGCCGAAACCGTGAATGCCCTGCCCGGCAGGCCCGCGACCTTCACGCTCTACTTCCTGGAAGGCAAGGACGAGTTCACGCCGGCCTCGAAGGCCGAGCTCGACAAGGTGTTCGGCGAACTGCGCCGCCGCCCCGCGCCCGACATCCTGGTGATCGGCCACACGGACACCGTGGGCACCCTCGCCTTCAACGACAAGCTCTCCCTCGCGCGCGCCGACCGCGTGCGCGACATGCTCGTGGGCCTGGGCATGGACCGAGAGCGCATCCAGTCGGCCGGCCGGGGCAAGCGCGAGCTGCTCGTGCCCACGGACGACAACGTGGCCGAGCCGCGCAACCGGCGCGTCGAGATCAGCGTCAGATAGCGTCGGAGCCGACGGCGTTCGACTGCCGCGGGTCCCGCGCGCCGCCGCGCCAGCGGATCGCGAAGAGCGTGAGATCGTCCGCGGGCTCCGCTTCCCCCGAAAAGCGCTTCACGTCCTCGCGCACGCGCTCGACGATGGCGACGGCGCCCGCGTCCTCCCCGATCCAGCCGAGCGAGGTGGCGAGGCGCTCCGCGCCGAAGAACTCGCGGGCCGTGTTCATCGCCTCGGTCGCCCCGTCGGAGATGGCGAGGATCCACTCGCCCGGCAGAAGCGCGTGGCGCGTGGTCGGATACGGGAAGACGTCCATCACGCACAGGGGCGGGCCACCGGCGGCGTCGAAGCGCACGGGCTTGCCGCCGGGCGGATGGATCCACACCGGCTCGTGGCCCGCGTTGGCGATCTCGAGTTCGCCCGTCTCCAGGTCGAGGATGCCCGCGAGCGCCGTCACGAAGAGCGATTCCGGATTCTCGCGCTGGATCTCGTCCTGCGCCCGGGCGAGCACGCCGCCGAGCGAGCCCTCGACCGTGAGCGCCGCGCTCTTGAGCACCGACTTCGCCGAGGCCATGAAGAGCGAGGCCGGCAGGCCCTTGCCGGAAACGTCGGCCACGACGAAGAAAAGGCGGTTCGCGTCGAGCATGAAGCAATCGTAGAAGTCGCCGCCCACCGTGCGGGCAGGCACGAGGAGCGCGGCCACGCTCACGCGCGCCTCGTCCGAGAAGACCTCGCGCGGATCGGGCAGCAGGCCCATCTGGATGCGCTTGGCCGCGTCCAGCTCGCCCGCCATGCGCGCGGCCTGCTCGCGCAGCTGCTGGCGCTGGCGCTGCGCCTCGGCGAGCGAGCCGACCTGCATCATGCCGAACACGAGCATGCCGCCGAGCGCGGGCGACACCGGGTCGAAGAGCAGGCCCGCCTGCCGGAACGCGAGCCACGCGGCGCCGGCGATGAGGACGACGCCCGCGGCCAGCGCGCTCACCGAGCGCAGGGCGTTGGCGCGCGGCGCCAGCCAGAAGAGCGCGAGCCCGAAGGCGAGGAGCACGGCCGCCTCGAGGCGCGGCGCGAAGTCGTGGCGCTTGAGGAAGCGCTCCTCGACGATGGCCTCCGCCGCCTGCGCGTGGTTCTCGACGCCCGGCACGCTCTCGCCCAGCGGCGTCACCGCGAGGTCCTGCAGGCCCAGGCCCGTGAAACCGACGAGCACGAGCTTGCCCTCGAGCGGCGCGAGGTCGACGCGGCCCGAGAGGATGTCCGAGGCCTGGATGAATCGCGACGGGTCGCTGCGGCCGAAGTAGACGTGGGCGCGGCCGTCGGCCTGCACGGGGACGCGGTAATCGCCGAAGCGCAGTTCGAGGAGCCCCCCGGCGGCCGGATGCAGCGCCAGGGTCCCGCCCACGGCGAGGCGCACGAGCTCGGGCGCCAGGCCCGCGACCCCGTGCACGCCCACCCGCGCCACGTACTGCATGCGCCGCGCGATGCCGCCCTCGAAGTCGACGCTCACGAGGCCGTGACTCGCCGCGCCCGCGTCCACCTCGCGCGTGTTGTGCAGGAACCCCTTGTAGGAGCGCAGCGAGGACTCCGCGCCGCCCACGAACCGGAAAGGCGGGCCGGCGGGCGCGCCCGCGAACTGCGGGTCGTCCTGGTCGAGACCGGCGACCGCCAGGGCCGTGGGCACGCGCTTCAGGGCCCGGCCGAGCACGGCGTCGCTCGAATCGAGGCGGCGCAGGCTCGCGGCAAGTTCCGGCGGCAGGGAGATCACCTTCTCGATCGCCGCGGGCGAATAGCGGTCCGGCTCGGCGAACAGGATGTCGAGCGCCATCGCGGCGGGCTTCGCGTCGGCGATGAGAGAGACGAGCTCCGCCACGCGGGTGCGCGGCCAGGGCCACTGGCCGTACTGCGCGATGGCCTTCTCGTCGATGGCGACGACGGCCACCAGGTCCGAAGTGCGCTCGCGGGGCTTCCAGCGCTGGTAGCTGTCGAAGACGAGGTTCCTCGCCGTCTCGACCGGGCGGGCCGAGAGCGCGATCGCGAGGGAGAACGCGGCGAGGAGGGCGAGCGCCGCTACGCGGAACGCGCCCGTCGCGTTCAGGGTTCGAGCTCCAGTCCGTCGTAGGCGGCGGACACCTTCAGGGCCTGCTCGCCGCGCGTGAGCTCCTCGAACCGGCGGGCCTCCTTGAGCAGGCCTTCGAGCGTGGCGTCGTCGTTGGCCGGCTCGTGGTGGAAGAGCACCAGGTGCTTGGCCCGCGCCATCTGGCAGAGCTCCACGCCCACGATGTTGCTGGAGTGGCCCCAGTCCGCCTTGACGCTGATCGCCTCGGCGAGCGCGTACATCGCGTCGAAGATCACCATGTCGGCGTCGCGGAAGAAGGCGGCGAAGCTCTCGCTCTCGGCGCGGTTCTCGAGCTTGTGCTCGCTGTCGGTGGAGTAGACGACGCTCTTGCCGTCCTTCTCGAAGCGAAAGCCGTAGGAATCGCCCGAGTGCAGCTGCAGGTGCGGCGTGACGGTGAGGCCGCCCACCACGTTGGGCCTGTCGGGCTCGAGCTTCACGAATTCGATCTTCGCGGCGAGCTGGTCGAAATCCACCGGGAAGCACGGCGCCGACTGCTGCAGGCGGAAGGCCTGCTCGATGACGTCGTGGCAGCCGTGGACGCGGATGGTGGTGCCCGGGACATAGGCCGGCCCGAAGAAGGGGAAGCCCATGATGTGATCCCAGTGGACGTGGGACATGAAGACGTTCACCACGGCCGGGCGGCGGGACTGGTTGGCGAGCACGTGCACGCCGAAGGGCCGCGCGCCGCTGCCCAGGTCGCACACGTAGTATTCCGGCCCGCCCAGGTCGAGCTCGACGCAGGGCGTGTGGCCGCCAAAGGTGTGGGTGATGGAGAAGTCGAGCTCCGTCGAGGCGTAGGCGTGGGCCTCCTCGTAGGTGTCGAACGTGCGCCCCGAGGCCTCGACGAGGGCGCGAGCCAGCTTGTCGCGGATGTCGAAGGCGGTGAGCGCGACGGGGATCGAGCCCCGCGTGCCCCAGAACCGGACCCGGAATGTCATGCGGCGAAACTCCTCGGGGCGCTCGTCACGCGACGGCGGCCTTGTCGTAGGACGCCGCCGCGTCCGAGGATGCGGCCGCGAGCGCCTCGCGGACGGTGGGGAATACCTGGAAGACGAGGTTGAAGTGGCTGATCTCGAAGATCTCGGCCACCATCGGCTGGAGGGCGCCCACGAGGATCCGGCCGTGCTGCGCCTTGGCCTGCCGGTAGGCGAGCATGAAGCAGCGCAGCCCCGCGCTCGAGACGTACTCGAGGCCCGAGAGGTCGAGCACGACCGAACCGCCGTCGTGGGCGGACTGCTCGACGTGAACCATCAGGTCGGCCCGGAACGCGTCGCAGTTGTCCTGGTCCAGCCGGCCGGACACGTCCACCACCAGGGCGTTGGCGAAGCGGCGCGCCTGCAAGGCCATTTTGTCTCGTTCCGGGGAGTGAAACGGCCCTATTGTCGGGAAAGCCCGGGATTAGGGCAAGCGAAGCCTTTCGGGCCTCTTTCTCATGGGAGGCGACCGCCCTTCTGCGACCGGGAGGCGGCCTCCTTGGAAGGACGTGCGAGGTTTCGGCGGCGGCGTGTCGGCCGCGACCGCCAGCGGCTTGCCGTCGATCCCCCAAGGGGGCCCCTCGCCGGGTGCCTTGGCGGCCTAAATCTCCTCCGGCACCATCCGGATGGCGCCGCAGGGACATTCGGCCGCGCAGACGCCGCAGCCCTTGCAGTAGTCGTAGTTGAAGCGGAAGCGCTTGCCGGGGCCGAGCTTGATGACGGCGTTGTCCGGGCAGACGCCGTAGCAGTTGTCGCACTCGAAGCAGTTGCCGCAGGACAGGCACCGGCGCGCCTCGAAGAGGGCCGTGCCCTCGTCCAGGGCCATCACCACCTCGTCGAAGGAGGTGATGCGCTTCTGCATGTCCAGCACCGGCCGCACCGTCTTGGAGGCGTCCGAGTAGTACCAGGTGTTGAGCTTGCCGAACTCCGCCACCTCGTGTTTCCCGCCCGGCTGGTACGCCCCGCCGCGCAGCCACGCGTCGATGTGCCGCGCCGCCTTCTTGCCATGGCCGATCGCGACCGTGACGGTGCGCTCGGCCGGCACCATGTCGCCGCCGGCGAAGACGCCCGGATGCGAGGTCATCATGTTGGCCCCGACCTTCACGACGCCGTCGGTCACCTCGAGATCCGGCACGCGGGAGAGCAGGGACAGGTCCACGTCCTGCCCGAGCGCGAGCACCACGGAATCGGCCTCGAGCGTCTCGAATTCGCCCGTGGGCTGGGGCACGCCCTTCTCGTCGAGGGCCATCTTCTCGATGGTGATGGACTGCTCGCCCGCCTGCTTGATGGTCGAGAGCCACTTGATGAGGACACCCTCTTCGAGCGCTTCCTGCACCTCGAAATCGTGGGCGGGCATCTTCTCGCGCGTGCGGCGGTAGACGATCATCGCCTCCTCCGCGCCGAGCCGCTTGGCGGTGCGCGCCACGTCGATGGCGGTGTTGCCGCCGCCGTACACGACCACGCGGCGGCCGAGCAGGGGCTTCTCCTCGCCCTCCATGCCCCGAAGCACCTGGACCGCGTCCAGGATCTTCGCCGCCTCGTTGGCCGGGATGTAGGCGCGCTTGGCGATGTGGGCGCCGACCGCCAGGAAGGCCGCGTCGAACGGCCCGTCGGACATGGCCTCGAGGATGTCGTCCACGCGCGCGTTGAGCTCGAGCTCCACGCCCAGGTCGAGGATGCGGCGCACCTCGGCATCGAGCACGTCGCGCGGCAGGCGGTAGGAAGGGATGCCGAAGCGCATCATCCCGCCGGCCATGGGGCCGGCCTCGCGGATCGTGACGGCGTGCCCCAGGCGCGCGAGGTGGTAGGCGGCCGATAGCCCCGAGGGGCCCGCGCCCACGACGAGCACGCGCTTGCCGGAGTAAGGCGCCGGGTCGTCGAAGGCCCAGCCGCGCTTGATGGCCTCGTCGCCCAGGAACCGCTCGACCGAATTGATGCCGACAGCCGAGTCGAGCTGCGCGCGGTTGCAGGAGCCTTCGCACGGGTGGTAGCACACGCGCCCCATCACGGCGGGCATCGGGTTGTTCGCGACGAGCGCGCGCCAGGCGGATTCGTAGTCGCCGCTTTCGGCGTGGAAGAGCCAGCCCTGGATGTCCTCGCCCGCGGGGCAGGCGTTGTTGCACGGCGGCAGGCGGTCGACGTACTCGGGCCGGTTGGTGCGCCACGAGCCGGTGTGGTTGGCGAGGCTGGAGCCCGGGTCCAGCGTGATGGCGAATGGCTTCTTCACGGCGTCGTCTCCAGCAGCCCGTACTTGCGGATGTTCCTGTCCGCGGCCTCCTGGATGCGCCGGATCACGTCCTCGCGCGGCTTGGGCGAGAAGAGGTGCGCGTAGCGCTTCTGGGGCCGGAGGTATTCCTCGACGGGCACCTGCCGGCGGATCTTCGAGGCGCCGGTCACCTCGCCGCTTTCCGCCTCGAAGACGGGGAAGATGCCGCTCTCGTGCGCGAGGCGCGCCATGCGGATGGTGAGCGCGGAGTCGTGGCCCCAGCCCAGCGGGCACGGCACCAGGATGTGCAGGTAGCGCGCGCCGCGGAATTCCATGGCGCGGCGCACCTTCGCCTCCAGGTCGCGCAGCTCCGACACCGTGGCCGTCGCCACGTACGGGATGTTGTGGGCCATGGCGATGGCCGGCAGGTCCTTGCCCTGCCCGAAGGGGTTGCCCGGGGTGGGGCCCACCGCCATCGTCGTGGCGGTGCGCGCCGCCGGCGGCGTGGCCGACGAGCGCTGCACGCCCGTGTTCATGTAGCCGCCGTTGTCGTAGCAGATGTAGAGCACGTCGTCGTTTCGCTCGAACATGCCCGAGAGGCACCCGAAGCCGATGTCGGTGGTGCCGCCGTCGCCGCCCTGGGCGACCACGCGGACCTCCGAACGGCCCTTCACGCGCATCGCCGCGGCGATGCCCGTGGCCACGGCCGCGGTGTTGCCGAAGAGCGAGTGCACCCACGGGATCTGCCACGACGTCTCCGGGTACGGCGTCGAGAAGACCTCGAGGCAGCCGGTCGCGTTGGCCGCGATCAGCTGGCCGGAAGTGGCCTCCATCGCCGCGTCGATGGCGTAGCGGGCGCCGAGCGCCTCGCCGCAGCCCTGGCAGGCGCGGTGACCGGAGTTGAGCGAATTGTGGCGGCGCACGGTCGACTGCACCGAGCGCTCGGCGTCGGGAAGCAGGCGGTTGCCCACCGTGAAGGTTCCCGTCTGGTAGAACTTGACCGGCTGGAAGCTCATGTCATGTCTTTCATTTTTCAGGTTACGGCTCGTTCCTCGACCACGACGGCTCGTTCCTCGACCACGGATTTACCTCAGCTGTGCGGTGACGAGGCCGACGTCCCGCAGGAGCGCCTCGGCGATGGGGCCGCTGCGGCGCGTCTCGCGCTCGCGCGCGAGCGCCCGGTCGACGGCGGCGCGGTTCAAGTCGAGGAACGTGAGCGACGGGGCCGTGCCCGCCTCCACTTCGAGGAAGATCCTCGCGAGGGAATCGCGGGTGATGGGCCGGCCGCCCAGCCCGGCGATCACGGTGTACACCGAGTCCGGCGACCCCGAGGAGGTGCGCACGTTGGCCGAGACGATGCCGCCCAGGCCCACGCCGAAGGCCTTCTCCAGGACGATGACCTTCTTCGCGTTGCCGATCGCCTCGCGGATGGCCGCCGTCGGCCACGGACGGAAGCAGGTGATGCCCAGCACGCCGAACTTGTGACCCTGGTCGCGCAGCGCGTCGACCGTATCCTTGATGGTGCCGAGCACGGAGCCGAGCGCGACGACGATCGTGTCCGCGTCCTCGGTGCGATAGGGGTGGATGAGCCCGCCCGAATCGCGGCCGAACGCCTTGCGGAACTCCTCGGCCCAGGCCGGGATGAGGTCCAGGGCCTGCATCTGCTTCACGTGCGCGAGGTAGCGCACCTCGGTGAACGCCTCGGGCCCCACCATCGCGCCCATGGAAACGGGCTCCTGCGGGTCGAGCACCTGGCGCGGCTGGAAGGGCGGCAGGTACGCGTCGACCTGCGCCTGCGTGGGCATGTCCACGCGCTCGTACGCGTGCGTGAGGATGAACCCGTCCATGCACACCATCACGGGGACCGAGAGTTCCTCGGCCAGCCGGAAGGCCTGGATGTGCAGGTCGAGCGCCTCCTGGTTCGTCTCCGCGAAGAGCTGGATCCAGCCGCAGTCGCGCTGGCTCATCGAGTCGGTGTGGTCGTTCCAGATGTTGATGGGCGCGCCGATCGCGCGGTTGGCCACCGTCATCACGATGGGCAGCCCCATGCCCGCGGCGTTGAACACGGCCTCGGCCATGTAGAGCAGGCCCTGGCTCGCGGTGGCGGTGTAGGCGCGCGCGCCGGCGGCCGAGGCGCCGATCGCGACGCTCATGGCCGCGAACTCGCTTTCGACGTTGATGAACTCGCACGGCGCGAGATCGCCCGACTTCACCATCTCGCCCAGGCCCTCGACGATGTGCGTCTGGGGGGAGATCGGGTAGGCGCAGATCACCTCGGGGCGGCAGAGGGCGACGGCCTCCGCGACGGCGTGGGAACCTTCAGTCTGCTTGAGCATGGGCTGCCTTTCCGACGGCATTGCGCACGTGGTCGTGGGCGGCGCGTGCCGCGAGGACGTTGCCTTCCGCGATCTTGGCCGGGAACTTCTCCCGCACGGCCTTTTCGACCGAATCGACGGAGATCTGGCCCGACAGGGCCGCGAACCCCCCGAGCAGCGCCGCGTTGGGCAAGGGACGGCCGACGTGCTTCAGGGCCAGTTCCGACCCGGGCACCATGACGACGCGCACCCCGGGGTGGGCCTGGGCGAACTCGGCGAGCCCCAGGGTCTCGAGGCTCCTCGAGGTGTTGATGAGGACGAGGCCATCGGCCTTGAGTCCCGAAAAGACGTCCACCTGGTGCAGCAAGGTGGGGTCCTGGATGATGAGCGCGTCGGGCTCGAGGATCGGCTCGCGCAGGCGGATCTCGCGGTCGTCCAGGCGGCAGTACGCCACCACCGGGGCGCCGGTCCGTTCGGAACCGAAGCTGGGAAAAGCCTGGGCATGGCGGTCCTCGAGGAAGGCGGCCACGGAGAGCATCTCCGCCGCGGTCACCACCCCTTGGCCGCCCCGTCCGTGTATCCGGATCTGGAACAAGCGGTCCTCCTCCTGGCAAGTACCGACATGCTAGGTGGGACCAAGGTCCACCACTTTGCGCTGCGGCAAAGTCTCGGGGCTTTGGGGGGGCCGGAGCGGCGCCGGCTTCAGGGAAGGTCCGGGCTGCCCCCGCCCGACGGCAGGTAATCGAGGGCACGGCTCACCCAGGCCACGTGCTCGTCTTCTTCCCGGGCCATCTCTCCGGCCATCCGGACCACCTGCGGGTCGTCAGCCGACCGCGCGACGGAGTCGAAGAAATCCCGGGCCCGGTGCTCGGCCGCCAGGGCGATCTCCAGCAGGTGTCGCGGGGTCGCGATCCGGTAGAACGACTCGGGGGGCAGCGCTTCAGGCGAGCGGGCGTCGAGCCACCGGTAGGCGTATCCGGGGATCACCGGCAGGGTGAGCCCCTTCGAGCGTTCGACCAACTGCTCGAAGTGCCGCTCCTCGAAATGGGCGAGGTTGTTGCAGAGGCCCGCGAGCATGTCCTCCTCGCGTTCGGCGAAGCAGGCCTGGAACTCGCGGTAGCGCTGCATGGCCTCGCGCTCGATGGCGAGCGCGTGCGCGAGGAATTCCTCGACGCTGCGGATGGGCTCTCGTGTCATGGCGGATCCCTCTCGTTCCACCATGGACCCCGGGACCCCCACGCGATTGACGGGCGTCAAGCCCAGCCCAACGCCGGACGCCGGGCGCGACCTAGGCGGCGAGGAAGGCCGTGCCGCGCATCGAGATGCCGCCCTCGGCGAGCCGGCTCCACGTCTCGACACGATCGCCGCCGAGGTCGGCCTCCAGGGTGAGCGTCGTGCCGAGGATCGCGGGCTTCAGGGCCCGGTACTCGAAGCGCCGGAGCGGCCGGCCGCCGGCTTCCTGCGCGAACCCGGCCAGCAGCGTCGCCACCAGCGGACCGTGGATCACGAGGTTCGCGTAGCCCTCCACCCGGCGGCAGTAGTCGAGGTCGTAGTGGATGCGGTGGCCGTTGAAGGTGAGCGCGGAATAACGGAAGAGCAGTGTCGTGTCCGGTTCGATCGCGCGGCGATGGGTGCCGGGCGCCGGGCTCTCGTCCGCCTTCGCCGGGGCGCCCCCTGGGGGCGGCGGGTCGCGATACACGATGTCGTGTTCTTCCGCGATGCACCGCCTGCCGTCCACGGATATTTCGTGCCGCACCGTCACGAAGACGAGCGCGCCGGCCCGGCCCTGCTTGGCGTCGACGGACAGGATGCGCGAGCGCTTCGCCATCGGGGCCCCCAGCGGCACGTCGCGCTCGAAGTCGACGCGCCCGCCCGCCCACATGCGGTTCGCGAGCGGTACCGGCGGCAGGAACCCGCCGCGCGCGGGGTGTCCGTCCGGGCCCAGTTCCGCGGGCGGGCGGCCCTCGAGGAACCAGATCCAGTGCCACAGGGGCGGCATCGCCTCGCCGGCCCGAAGCGCGGGACCCGGACGGCCGACCGTCGCGGCCATCAGGTGCGCGTGGCGCAGGCTCGCGAGGTCCTCGTCCTCGCGCTCGCGGCCGATCCACTGGCGCAGGTGATCGAGGTCCGGGACCGGCGCGTTCAAGGGCGGACCTCGAAGGCTTCCGGGGCGAGGCCCTGAATGGCGCGCTCGTGCATGCGCGCGAAAGCCGCCTCGAGATGGCGCGTGAATGCGGCCGTGTCGAAAAGCGGCGCGCCCGAGTGCGCCCCGGCGAGCCGCGCGCGGATCGCCGCGAGCGCCGCCGGCGAATTCGCCAGCCGCTGGGCCTCGGATTCGTACGCCTCCGGCGAGGCGGCGACCAGTTCCGGCAGGCCCGCCGCCGTCACCACGCTCGCCGCCACCCGGCCGGCGAAGGTATCGCCCGGGCAGGTGAGCACCGGCAGCCCCGCCCACAGCGCGTCGCTCGCGCCCGTGTGCGCGTTGCAGGGCAGCGTGTCGAGGAAGAGATCGGCGGCGGCGAGGCGGGCGAGGTGCTCGTGCTGGGGCACTCTCGGCGCGAACGCGAGCCGGGCTTCGTCGATGCCGCGGGCGACCGCCTCGCGGCGCAGGTTCCTCGCGGCCGCCGCGCCCGTCTCGAGCAGCCACAGCACGCTGCCGGGAACCCCGGCGAGGATGCGCATCCAGCGATCGAACTGCGGCGGGTTGATCTTCCACGGGGCGTTGAAGCCGCAGAACACGAACCCCGATTCAGGCAGGCCGAGCGCCTCGCGGGACGGGACGTCCCCGACGGCACCGCGGCGCGTGTCGTGCGGCTGGAAGCTGCCGGGCAGCACGACGACCTTCTCGTCGAAGGCCTCGCGGATCTCCGGCGTCATCGCCACCGCGTCGGCGACGAAATAGTCCATGTGCTTCGCGCCCGTCGTGGCGGGATAGCCGAGCCAGCTCACCTGCACCGGCGCGGCGCGGCGCGCGAAGACGCCCGTGCGCTCGTCGAGCGCGTAGCCCTTCAGGTCGATGGCGACGTCGATGCCCTTCTCGCGGGCGAGGCTCGCGATGTCGCGCTCGGCCTTGCCCCGCACGTCCACGAAGTCGTCGAAGGCGGCCACGAGACGCTTGCGCATCGGGTCGCCCGTGTCGGGGCCCCAGGAGAAAGCGGTGACATGGAAGCGCGCCCGGTCGTGGCGCTCGATCACCTCCGCGAGCAGGAACGCGGTGGCGTGTTCGTGGAAGTCCGAGGAGAAGTAGCCCAGGCGGATGCGCTCGCCGGGCGCGCGGGGCGCCGGGGGGGCCGGATCTTCCGCCGGGCGATGGCCCGCCCAGGCCCGCGCGGCGGCGCGTTGCGCGAGGGCCGAGAACGGCATGCCGAGGGTGGGGAACGGGATCGTCACGCGATCGCCGCGCGCGACGCCGGCCGCGATCGTGGCGAGCAGCGTGTCCAGGCCGGCCCAGTCGCAGGCGTTCATGCGGGCGAAGGCGAGGCCGCCGGCCAGGAAGGGTGTTCCCGGCGCGAGCTCGATGGCGCGCTCGTATGCGGGCACGGCCTCGTCGTGGCGACGCAGTTCGACCAGGGCGTTGGCCCGGTTGGCGTGGGCCTCGGCGAAGGTGGGCGCGGAGGCGATGGCCCGGTCGAAAGCCGCCACCGCTTCCTCGATCCGGCCGGTGTCGCGCAGCACGACGCCGCGGCCGTTGTGCGCCATCACATGGCCCGGGGCGATGGCGAGCGCGCGGTCGAAGCTCGCGAGCGCGTCGAGGCGTCGCCCGAGTTCGCGCTGCACGAGGCCCAGGTTGTTCCAGCAATCGGGGCTGCCGGGGAAGACCCGCACCGCCTTGCCCAGCCACTCGTGCGCCTCGGCCATGTGGCCGGTCTGGGCGCCGATCAGGCCCAGGATGTGCAGGGCGTCGAAAGCGTCGGGACGCAGGGCGAGGGCCGCGCGGCACCACCGATCCGCTTCCACGAAAGCGTGTCGCTGGAAGGCGGCAGCGGCGCGCTGGAGGGTGTCCTGCAGGGTGGCGGAAGCGGCGGCGGTCATCGGGGCACGGTCGGCGGCAATCCCCAAGGATGCCACCAACCGGCGCGAAGCCCCAACGGGCCTGCCTGACAGGGTCAGTCGGCCAGGTCCGGCGAAATGACGGCCCGCAGGACCGTCTCGCCCAAGCCCATCTCTTCGTCCAGCCGGCTCGAGAACCACCAGACGGAACCCTTGCGCACGGTGAGATCGCCGCGGTGACCGGCCAGCAACAGCGCGGCCACGCGGCCGAAGGCGGGCTGGTGCCCCACGAGGATCACGTTGCCTCGGCGGGCGGGCCACGCGACCTCGCGCAGGAGCGTGTCCTCGGTCGATTGCGGGCCGACCGTGATGCGCGTATCGAAATCGCGCCCGAGGGCCTCCGCGGTCTGGATGGCCCGGGTCGCCGGGCTCACCAGGATCTCCCAGTCGCCCTCGAGGCGGGGCCCCAGCCACTTCGCCATCCGGCCGGCCTGCTTTCGCCCCTTTTCGGTGAGCTCACGCTTCAGGTCCGGGCTGCCGTCTTGCGCGTCGGCATGCCGCCACAGGATCAGTTCCACGATCCACCTCGCCCGGTCGTCACTTCGGATTGCCCAGCCGGGCGAGTTTCGCGTCGATGTCGGCGAGGCGCGACCGGCGCTCGGCTGCCGAGAGCGTCGTGTCCGACTCGGCCTTCTTGCGGTCCTTCGCCAGTTCGAGCTGTCGGATCGGGATGAGCTGGGCGTCGGTCGACGCCTTGAAGCCCGCGATCTGCAGCATGTTCCTGAGCACTTCCTTCTCGCGCGCGTCCTTGCCGTAGCCGAGGACGAACTTGCGGATCTTCGCCTTCGCGTCTTCCGGCAAGTCCTTGCGCCAAACGAGCGGGTCGCGCGGGATGAGGGGCGAGGTCCAGAGGATGCGCACCTCCTCTCGCTTGGCCGGGTCCTTCATCTTCAGCTTGTCGAGTTCCTCGCTGTTGTTCGCGGCCACGTCCACCTGCCTGTTGAGCACCGCGAGCAGGTTCACGCCGTGCGAGGCCGGGCGCGTGACCTTGAAGACGTCCTTGGCCTCGAGGCCTCGCTGCGCGAAGACGTAGAAGCCGGGTACGAGCGTGCCGGAAGTGGACTGCGGGTCGCCCGAGCCGTAGGTGAGGCCCTTGGCCTTCGCGAACATGTCCTCCAGCGAGGCGATGCCGCTGTCGCGGTGCGTGATGATGTAGCTGTAGTAGCCCGGCGTGCCGTGCAGGTCGATGAACTGGGCGAACACCTCGCCGTTCGCGCGGTCCACCGCCTCGATCGCGCTCTTGTTGCCGTACCACGCCACCTGCACCTTGTTGAAGCGCTGCGCCTCGATCACGCCCGTGTAGTCGGTCGCGTAGAAGGCGTTGATCTTGAGGCCCGTCTCCTTGCGCATGTCGTGGATGAACGGCTCCCACATGCTGCGCAGGGCCGCGGCCTTGTCCGTGGTGATGATGCCGAAGTTGATCTCCTGCGCGACGGCGGGAATCGAGAGGGCCAGCGACGCGAGCGCGGCGAGGGCGGATCGGATGAGGTTCATGGGACTCCTGGGGCGGGTGGATGGCGCGGGAGGGACGATCGGGAAATCGCACCGTGACGCACCGCTGTCCCGCCGGGACGATACGTATCGCCCGTTTCACTTTGTTTACACGCGGCGCGCGGGCGCCGGCGAGCCCGCCACGAAACCGTCACGAACCTGAAACGGCCGTTACGCCGTCGATCGCGACAATCGGGGGTCATGACGAGCGCCGCGCTGGATCTCCCGCTGGGCAGGCCGACGACCGGCCCCCTCCCCGTCCCCGGGGACGACGGCTCACCCGTGCTTCGCTTCCGCTCGCTCTTCATCTCCGACATCCACCTGGGTACCACCGGCTGCCAGGCGGAGAAGCTGCTCGAGTTCCTGCGCCTCACCGACAGCCAGCACCTGTACCTGGTCGGGGACATCATCGACGGCTGGCAGTTGAAGCGCCGCTTCTTCTGGCACCAGAGCCACAACGACGTCGTCCAGAAGATCCTGCGCAAGGCGCGCAAGGGCACGCGCGTCACCTGGATCGCCGGCAATCACGACGAGGCCATGCGCCATTTCCTCGGCGTGGCCTTCGGCGGAATCGAGATCGCCGACGAGGCCGTGCACGGCACCGCGGACGGCCGGCGGCTTCTCGTGATCCACGGCGATCTCTTCGACGCCGTCGTGCAGCGCGCGCGATGGCTCGCGTTCGTCGGCGACCACCTCTACACGCTCGCCCTCTACCTGAACCAGTGGTTCAACCACATCCGCGCCCGGTTCGGCTTCCCCTACTGGTCGCTGTCGCAGTACCTCAAGCACAAGGTGAAGAACGCGGTCTCCTACATCGCCGACTTCGAGGAGGCGCTCGCGCGCGAGGCGCGGCGCCGCCACCTGGACGGCGTCGTCTGCGGGCACATCCACAAGGCCGAGATCCGCGACATCGGCGGCATCCTCTACTGCAACGACGGCGACTGGGTGGAGAGCCTCACCGCCCTGGCCGAGATGGACGACGGCGAGTTGCGGATCATCGACTGGCGCACGGTCGCGCAAGCCGCCGACGCCGCCACGTCCCGCGCCGCCGGGTCGTGCACCTCCCCCGATCCCCTTTCCCAGGAGCACTGCCATGTTCACGCCCGATAACGTGATCGAACTTCGATTCCGGCTGGCGGCCGACGCAGGCCTTTCGCCCTGTCGGTCGCGCGCCCGAAAGCCGCCTCGACCTGCGCAGCGAGCTTCGCCGGTGCGAGCGCCTGGGACGCACCCACGACGGCAAGGACATCTTCCTTTTCGAGGGCACGCCGGATTGCGCGGTGATGCGCGAGCTGGGAAGGCTGCGCGAGGTGACGTTCCGCCAGGTGGGCGAGGGCACGGGCAAGCGGCGCGACGTCGACGCGTTCGACGCCTGGTACCGGCACATCGTGCTCTGGGACGAGGTCGCCCTGCAGGTGATGGGCGCCTACCGCGTCGGCGACGTCGCCTCGATCGTCGCGAAGCGCGGCGCCGAGGGCCTCTACAGCCACGGCCTCTTCGCCGCCGAGGAGGGCCTGCGCGCGCACTACGCGCAGTCCCTCGAGCTCGGGCGCAGCTTCGTGCAGCCGCGCTACCAGGGCCTGCGCGCCCTGGAGTACCTCTGGTACGGCATCGGCGCCTACCTGCGCACGCGCCCCGACATCCGCTACCTGTTCGGGCCGGTGAGCATCAGCGCCGACTACCCCCTCGAGGCCCGCGAGCTGCTCATCCACTTCTACCGGCGCCACTTCGGCGTGCCCGAGCGGCTGTGCGTGCCGCGCCAGCCCTTCGTCATCCCGGAGGCGCGCGAGGCGGCGCTCTCGGCCCTGGTTCCCGGGACCGACTGCGCGGGCGAATTCCGCCTCCTGAAGCGGCGGCTCGCCGAGCTGGGCGTCGCGGTGCCGACGCTCTACAAGCAGTACACGGAACTGTGCGAGCCCGGCGGCGCGCGCTTCCTCGGCTTCAACGTGGACCCGGCGTTCGCGGGCTGCGTCGACGGCCTCGTGCTGGTGGACCTGCTGCGGCTCAAGCCGGCGAAGCGGGCCCGTTACCTGGGGCAGGGACACATCGAGGCCCCCGAAGGCGGGGACACCTTCCTCAAGAGCGCTTGAGGCGCCGGCGGCGCTACGCCGCGGCCGAAAGCAGCCGTTCGAACCGGCCCACGATGGCGTTCCAGTCGAGGGCCTGCGCGGTCGTCCGGGCCCGCTCGCCCATCTCGCGAAAGCGCGCGGGCTTGTCGCGATGCATCGCGACGAGCTCGCTGGCCAGCTCGACGAAGGCCTCGGCCCGGCCGAACGGGGCGAGAAGTCCCTGCGTGCCGTGGCGCACGTGCGCCGCCGCGGCGGCGTAGTCGTAGGCCACGAGGGGCAGGCCGCTCGCCATCGCCTCGAGCGTCACGTTGCCGAAGGTCTCCGTGCAGCTCGGGAAGAGGAACAGGTCCGCCGAGGCGTAATGCATCGCGAGCGATTCGCCCCGCTGCAGGCCCGCGAAGTGCGCCCCGGGCAGCCGCGCCTGCAGCGCGCGCGTCTCCGGCCCGTCGCCCACCAGCACGACCTTCGCCTCCGGGCGCTCCCGGCCGATGCGAAGCGCCGCGTCAACGAGCAGGCCGAGGTTCTTCTCCGCCGCGATGCGCCCCACGTGCAGGACAACCGGGGTGGCGGGCCCCGCCCCCCACGACCGACGCAGTTCCTCGCTGCGGCGCTGCGGCGCGAAGAGGCTCGTGTCGACGCCGCGCGAGAGCACGTGCAGGTTGTGGAAGCCGAGCGCGGCGAGCTCGCCGCGCATCGCCTCGGTGGGCACGAAGGTCGCAAGGGTCCGGTTATGGAACTTGCGCAGGTAGCCGAAGATGGGCTTCTTGAGCCAGCCGATGCCGTAGTGCCGCGTGTACGCGTGGAAATTGGTCCGGAAGTCCGAGGTGACCGCGATGCGCAGCTGGGTCGCGGCCTGCAGCGCGGACCAGCCGAGCGGGCCTTCCGTGACGATGTGCACCAGGTCGGGTCGCCGGATCTTCCACTGCCGCAGCAGCGCCTTGCGCGCGGGCAGCCCCAGCTTGAGCTGCGGGTAGCGCGGGATCGGCACGCCGCGCGTGAGCATCTCCGCGAACCCCTCGCCCGCGGCGGCGAGGTCCGCGCGGTCCTGGCGCGGGCGCACCAGCTGGATGTCGTGGCCGTTCGCCCGCAGCCCGTCCACCATCCGCGCGAGCGACAGGGAAACGCCGTTGACCTCCGGCAGGTAAGTCTCCGTCACGATCGCGAGGCGCAGGGTGCGCCGGCCGGCCGGCAGCTGCTCGATGACGAGGGGTTCCATGGCATCGCTCCAGGCGAAGGGCGAGCGATTGTGGGCCGCGGACCGTAACAGCCTCGCGTCAGTCCCGTGACGATTGCGTTTCGGGGACGGCTGTCGCGAAAGTTTCGCCAATCCTTCACGCCACGGAAGCCTGCGGGCCGCAGGGTTCTACCCACGCGGCACCCCCCGAACCCTTCAAGGAGCGAGCGTGAACGATTTCCTCCAGGAACTGCGGACCCAGCGTTGGGACGACCACCGCTTCTATCACCAGAGCCGGATCAACCAGTCGCTGCACTTCGTGAGCGCCCTGAGCTTCCTCGTCGCCTACGTGATGCTCTTCACGAGCCCGGCCATCGCGGCGGTGATCGGCTGGATCGTGTCGATGGGCACCCGCCAGTCCGGCCACTTCTTCTTCGAGCCCAGGGGCTACGACCACGTGAACCAGGCCACCCACGCCCACAAGGAGGCGATCAAGGTGGGCTACAACCTGCGGCGCAAGGTCGTGCTCATCGCGATCTGGGCCGCATCGCCCTTCGCGCTTCTCGCGGACCCCACGCTCTTCGGGGTGTTCGCGCCGGCGCGGGGCCCGCAGGACCTGCTCGAGCAGGTGGGCCTCCTGTGGCTCGCCATCGGCGTGGCCGGGCTGCTGTTCCGGACGGTGCAGCTATTCTTCATCCGGGACGTGCGCACCGGCCTCGTGTGGATGACCAAGATCCTCACGGACCCGTTCCACGACGCCCGGATCTACCGCCGGGCCCCGCTCCACCTCCTGCGCGGCGAGCTCATCGACCCGATGCCCCATGCCGCCATCGGGCATCACCCCGGCGATTGACGCCATCAGTCGCTTTCGCCGGGCAGGGCATCCGGCGGGGCCGCGCCGAGGGGCGTCCCGGCGTCCCGCGGCCCGCCACGCGCCCCGAACCGGGCCGCCAGGAAGGCCTTGAGGAGGTTCCGGCGGATGCGCTTGTTCGTGAGGCCCGGCACCTCGGCCCACCACCCGCCGCGCTCCATCGCGCGCGCGGCGGCGAGGAACCGGTCCGCCACGTCCGCATAGTCGGCCTTCGCGTAGTCCAGGCTGAAGATGAGGCGGCCGGTACCCACCCACGACAGCGCCAGGCCCTCGGCCCGGAGGTAGTACTGCAGCATCCAGTTGTAGGCGCACGGCCGGACGTAGCTCACCGTCCAGATCGTGGAGAGGTTCGCCACGCGCACCGGCAGGTCCTCGATCTCGAAGCGCGCGTTGAGCTGCTCGGCGCGTTCGTTCCAGGTGGCGTCGAGGTCGTCGTAAAGCGCGCGGACGGCCGGGGATTCCAGCCGGTCGAGGAAGGCCCGCATGGCGCCCATCACGTAGGGGTGCGAGTTGAAGGTGCCTCGCGCGAAGCAGATGTCGGCGGGCCGGTCGTCGCGAAAGCGGCGCATGAGGTCCGCGCGGCCGCAGACGACGCCCACCGGGAGGCCCCCGCCGAGCGTCTTGCCGTAGGTGACCAGGTCCGCCTTCACGCCGAAGTATTCCTGCGCGCCGCCGGGGGCGAGGCGAAAGCCCACGAACACCTCGTCCAGGATGAGGACGATCCCGCGGCGCGTGCACACTTCCCGCAGCCGGTGCAGCCACGCCGCGTAGGCCTCGCGGTCGAAATGCGCCCGGCGCGCGCTGTCGACGAGTGCGGAATCTCCCGGCGCCGAGGCGTTCGGGTGGAGCGCCTGCAGCGGGTTCACGAGCACGCAGGCGATGTCCGTTCGCGTGGCGAGGACGTGCAGGCTGTCCTCGTCCATGTCCTTGAGCGTGTACGTCTCCCGCGGCGGAAGCGGATTGCCGATGCCCGGCTGCACGTCCTCCCACCAGCCGTGGTAGGCGCCGTTGAAGCGCACGAGGTGGCGCCGGCCCGTGTGATAGCGGGCGAGTCGGACGGCCTGCATCACGGCCTCCGTGCCGGACATGTGGAAGGACACTTCGTCCAGGCCGGAGATCGCCTTGAGGCGCTGCGCGTTCTCCGCCGCCAGGGGATGGAGCGCCCCCAGGAAGGGCCCCAGGGCTTCGGCGCGCGCCGCGCCCTCCGCGATGCACCGCCGGTAGAAGTCGGTGCCGAAGACGTTCACGCCATAGGAGCCGGTGAGGTCGTAGAGCTTGTTGCCGTCGAGGTCGGTGACCTTCACGCCGGCGCCGGATTCCACGAAGCCACCGCCCTGGAGGTGCTTACGCACGTGGGCGCTGAACGGCGCGGGCACGCGGTAGCGCCCCGTGAACTGCAGGTCGGAGAGGCTCGCGGCCGCGGACTCGGTGAAGGCGGCCGACCGCGCGAAGCGATCGCGATAGAGGACCGACAGCGACCGGAAAGCCTCGCGGCGGCGGGCCACGACGGCCTCGGGCGCCCCGTCGATGCCGAAGATGTCGGCTTCGGCGTATTCCAGGCGCGGGACGAGCCGGGCGACCCATTTCGCCAGGCGCGAATGGCCCCCGAGGGAGCGGTGCTTCGCCCGCGAAAGCTCCAGGCGGCGCTTCACGCGGGGCAGGGCCCAGGCCAGCACGGCGATGCCGGCGGCCGCTTGCGGCAGATAGTCGTTCATCGAGTCCTCCTCGATGTCGTTTCTACTTTCGTCACATGACCGGGCCATGACCGTCCGAAACCTGATCGCGCGCGTCGTCCTCCAGGAGGACATCAACTTCCTGCTCACCAACCGCGTTCCCCGCCGGTTGCTCACGCAATTCATGGGCTGGTTCAGCCGGCTGGAGCAGCCGCTCGTGCGCGATGTCTCCCTCGCGGCCTGGCGCCTCTTCGCGGACCTCGATCTTTCCGACGCGAAGCGCACCTCGTTCGCCAGCCTGCACGAGTGCTTCACGCGGGAGCTGAAGCCCGGCGCGCGCCCGATCGACCCGCGGCCCGACGTCCTCGCGAGCCCCTGCGACGGGATCGTCGGCGCCTGCGGCGCCATCGCCGGGACGACGCTCTTCCAGGCCAAGGGCTTTCCGTACACCCTCGAGGATCTTTTCGGCGATGCGGACACGGCGGTGCGCTACCGGGACGGCACGTACGTCACGCTGCGGCTCACCTCGGCCATGTACCACCGGTTCCACGCGCCCGGGGCGGCGTCGGTGCGCCGGGTGACCTACATCGCGGGCGACACCTGGAACGTGAATCCGATCGCGCTCAAGCGCATCGAGCGGCTCTTCTGCCGCAACGAGCGGGCCGCGATCGAACTCAGGCTGGCGGATGGCGGCGGGCCGCTGATGCTGGTGGCCGTGGCGGCCATCCTGGTGGCGAGCATCCGGCTTCGATTCCTCGAGGGCCCCCTGCACCACGGCTACCGCGGCCCCCATGTCATCGACTGCCGCGTTCCGGTGGAACGCGGCGATGAGATGGGCTGGTTCGAGCATGGCTCGACGATCCTCGTCTTCGCGCCGGCGGGGTTCGCGCTGGCGGAGGGCATCGCCGAAGGCAGGCGGGTGCGGATGGGGGAGGCGCTGCTCGAGCGCCGGGCCTGAGATCGCCGCGCGGGAGACAAACCAATGAAAACGCCCGCTCAAGGAGCGGGCGTCGGGAATCTGGTGGCCTGGGGCGGAATCGAACCACCGACACGCGGATTTTCAATCCGCTGCTCTACCAACTGAGCTACCAGGCCGGGTAAGCCCGCAATTATAGCGTTTCACCCGGGGGGCAGCCAACCCACCCCGTCCGGCCGGTTCAGAACCGGGCCAGGAACCAGGCCGGCGCGAGGGCGATGGCGAGGGACAGGGCCAGGCAGAAGACGCTCGCGCCAACGGCCAGGCTGCGTCCCGGCGAGGGACCGTGGAAGGCCGAGGGGCTCATGAACATGTACTGCACGACCCGCAGGTAGAAGTAGATGCCCAGGTAGCTGCCCAGGAGGCCGATGACCGCCACAGTGGTCCAGCCCGCCGCGAGCACGTTCTTGAAGATCAGGAACTTGCCGATGAAGCCCGGGAAGGGCGGAATGCCCGCGAGCGAGAGCATCGCGATGCCGATCACGATCGCGGCGAAGGGGTTGCGGTGGAAGAGGCCCTTCAGCGTATCGAGGCTGTCGCGCGCCACGTCGTCCCTGTGCGGGGGCAGCGCGGCGAAAGCGAGGATGTTCATGACGCCGTAGGCGGCCAGGTAGAAGAGCACCGCCTCGAAACGGCCCGCGCCGTCGCCCAGGAAGGCGAGGAAGAGGTAGCCCGCGTGCGCGATCGACGAGTAGGCGATCATGCGCCGGAGGTTCATCTGGCGCATGGCGGCGAGGTTGCCCCACGCGATGGAGACGATGGGCAGCAGCGCGAGCAAGGCCGCATGCGCGGGATCGACCGTCGCTTCCCCGAATAGCCGCAGCGCCGCGAGCAGCACGCCCGCCTTCACCAGCGTGGCCATGTAGGCCGTCACCGGGATGCTCGAGGCCTCGTAGGCGTCCGGCGCCCAGCCGTGGAAGGGCACGATGGCCGCCTTCACGAAGAGCGCGGCGATCACCATCACCACGGCCGTGCGGGCGAGGATGGCGTCGGATCCCAGCGCGGCGGCGAAGGCCGTGATGGAGAGCGAACCCGTGGAGCCGAAGAGGAGCGAGGCGCCCATGAGGAGCGAGGCGCTCGCCGTGCCCGAGAGCACGAGGTACTTGAGCGCGGCCTCGGCGCTTTCCGGGCGGCGATAGGCGAGGAGCACCAGCGCGTACACCGGGATCGACATGATCTCGATGCCCAGGAACAGCGTGAGGAAGCTGCCCGACGAGGCGATGAGCAGCACGCCGTACAGCGACGAGAGGAGCAACGGGTAGTACGGGCCGCGCTCGAAGTCCTCCCGCGAGATGAGGAGCACCGGGATCGCGAGCAGCAGCACCGCCGCCTTCGCCCACGCGATGACCGGCGTCACGACGAACTGGCCCGGGAAGGGTTCGAGGGTTCGGCCCTGCGAGGCGATCCACGCGGCCGCGAGGCCGGCGAGGCCCACGGCGACGAGGCTCACCGCGAGCTCGCCCCTGGGCTCGTCGGAGACGATCTCGAGGATGAGCAGGGCCACCAGGCCCGAGAGCAGCAGGTGCTCCGGCAGCATCGCGGCGAATACGAGGCCCGGGCTCATCGCTTCTCTCCGGCGGGCGCGGCGGGCACGGCCGGCCCGGTGCGCTTCTGGTTCACGAGTTGCTGGTAGTCGCGCGCGGCGAGTTCCGTCTTCCTCAGCGCGCCGTCCGGGAAGATCCCGAGCCAGAAGACGGACGCGACGAGGATCGCGAGGATGGTCTTCTCCCGGCCGTTCAGGTCCGCGACCGGCGCGTGCGGCGCCTTCTCCGCGCCGAAGAGGAAGCGCTGCGCGAACCACAGCATGTAGAGCGCGCCCAGCACCACGCCCGTGGCGGCGATGCCCGCCATGACGAGGAAGTAGATCGACCCGCCCTGGTACTGCCGCCACCCGGCCGCGAAGGCGCCCAGCAGCACGAGGAACTCGCCCGTGAAGCCGCTCGTCGTGGGCAGGCCCACGGAGGCGAGCGTGAGGATGAGGAAGAAGACCGAGTACACCGGCAGCAGTCGCGCGAGGCCCCCGTAGGCCGCGAGCTCGCGGGTGTGGCAGCGCTCGTAGATCATGCCGACCATGAGGAAGAGCCCGGCGGCGACGAGGCCGTGGCTCACCATCTGGATCATCGCGCCCTGGATGCCCAGCAGGTCCAGGCTCACCAGGCCCAGCACCACGTAGCCCAGGTGGCTGATGGACGAGTAGGCGATGATCTTCTTGATGTCCGTCTGCACGAGCGCGAGGCACGCGCCGTAGACGATGCTCACGACGCCCAGGGTCGCGAAGAGCGGCACCGCGAGGCGCGTCGCGTCCGGGAAGAGCGGGAAGCCCAGCTTCATGAAACCGTACGTGCCCATCTTGAGGAGGACGCCCGCGAGGATCACGGAGCCGGCGGTGGGCGCTTCCACGTGCGCGTCCGGCAGCCACGTGTGCAGCGGCACCATCGGCACCTTGATCGCGAAGGAGAAAGCGAACGCCGCGAGGAGCCACTGCTGGGTGGCGAGCGGCAGGTTCACCTTGTAGAGGTCCGCGAACGCGAAGGACATCGCGCCCGTCGCCTTCCACTGCGCCCACACCAGGTAGATCACCGCGGCCAGCATCAGGATGCTGCCGAAGGCCGTGTAGAGGAAGAACTTGAGCGTGGCGTAGATGCGCCGCTCGCCGCCCCAGATGCCGATCATGAGGAACATCGGGATCAGCATCAGTTCCCAGAAGAGGTAGAAGACGAAGAGGTCCTGCACGACGAAGGTGCCCAGCATCGCGAACTGGATGAGCAGCACCATCGCGTAGAAGAGCTTCACGTCCTTCTGGATGGCGCTGAAGGCCCCGGCCGTGACGAGCGGGCCCAGGAAGGCCGTGAGCACGACGAGCAGCACGTTGTAGCCGTCCAGGCCGATCGTGTAGGTGACGCCCCAGGCGGGGATCCAGGCGATGCGGGTGGCCGCCTGCAGGCCGCTCGCCGCCGGGTCGAAGTGGCGGTAGAGGATCACGGCGAGGACGAGCTGCACGACCATCAGGGCGAGCGTGAACTGCCGCACGAGCGCCGCGTTGCCCTTCGGGATGGCCGCGATGGCGAGCATCCCCGCGAAGGGGAGCCACAGGACCAGGTTCAGCAGGGTGGCATCAGCCATGGCGCCACACCCACAGGAGGCTGCCGACGAGGCCCGCCACCACCAGGAACGCGTAGAGGTGCAGGCTGCCCGACTGCACGCGCGAAAGCCGCCCGGCCACGCCCGAGGCGAGCGCCGCCAGGCCGTTCAGCGTGCCGTCGATGAGGAAGCGGTCGCCCACGCGCAGGAAGATCTTGTCGGAGATCCAGTGCAGGGGCTTGCCGATGACGGCCTCGTAGAACTCGTCCACGTAGTACTTGTTGTAAAGCACCTTGAAAAGCCCCTCGAAGCGTCCGCGCACCGCCGCGGCCCGCGAGGCGTCGCCGGCGAAGAACCAGGCCGCCGCCCCGATGCCGAGGGCCGCGATGGCCACGGAGGCGCCCACGATGAAGTGGTGCAGCTGGTCCGGGTCGCCCTTCAGGGCCGGCAGCTTGGCGAGGGGCTCGAGGAAATGCGGCACGGAGAAGAAGCCGCCGACCGCCGAGAGCACCGCGAGGATCACGAGCACGATCGTCATCGAAGGCGGCGACTCGTGGATGTGGTGCTCCACCTCCGGCCCCATGCGGGGCTTGCCGAAGAACGTGAGCCACAGCAGGCGCGACATGTAGAACGCGGTGAGCAGCGCCGTGAAGGCCATGACGGCGAACAGGAGCGTCCCGCCGCCCTTCTCGCTCGCGAAGGCGTAGAGCAGGATCTCGTCCTTCGAGAAGAAGCCCGCGAGCGGCGGCACGCCGGCGATGGCCGCCGTCGCCACGGCGAACGTCGCGAAGGTGACGGGGATCTTCTTCGCGAGACCGCCCATCTTGCGGATGTCCTGCTCGCCCGACATGGCGTGGATCACGCTGCCCGAGCCCAGGAACAGGCACGCCTTGAAGAACGCGTGCGTGTACACGTGGAAGACCGCGACGCCGTACGCGCCCACGCCCGCGGCGACGAACATGAAGCCCAGCTGCGAGACCGTGGAATAGGCGAGCACCTTCTTGATGTCGTATTGCGCGACGGCGATCGTCGCGGCGACCACCGCCGTGAGCGCGCCCACCGCCGCGATCACCGTGCCGGCTTCCGGCGCCAGCGCGTAGACGCCCGACATGCGCGCGATGAGGTAGACGCCCGCCGTCACCATCGTGGCCGCGTGGATCAGGGCGGAGACCGGCGTGGGGCCGGCCATCGCGTCCGGCAGCCACACGTAGAGCGGGATCTGCGCGCTCTTGCCCGTGGCGCCGATGAAGAGGAGCAACCCGACGAGGCTCGCCGAGACGGCCGGGAGCGCCGCGCTGCCGAAGGCCGCGTTGATCTTCGGCATGTCGAGCGTGCCGACGGTCGAGTACAGGACGAACATGCCCAGCAGGAACCCGGCATCGCCGATGCGGTTCACGATGAAGGCCTTCTTGCCCGCCTTGGCCTTCTCGATGTCGTCGAACCAGAAGCCGATGAGCAGGTAGGAGGCGAGGCCCACGCCTTCCCAGCCGACGAAGAGCACCAGGAGCGACTTGCCCAGGACCAGCAGCAGCATGAAGAACAGGAACAGGTTCAGGTACGCGAAGTAGCGCGCGTAGCTCTTGTCCTCGTGCATGTACCCCATCGAGTAGACGTGGATCAGCGTGCCGACGCCGGTGATGATGAGCGCCATGATCGCGGTGAGGCGGTCGAACCAGAAGGCCACCTCGAAGACGTCGGTGCCGACCATCGCCCACACGAAGGCGAGTTCCGAGTGCGGCGCCCAGCCGGCGCCCTTGAGGTCGAGCACCACCTTGATCGTGACCGCGAAGGCGATCGCGGGCAGCCCGCAGCCCACCACCGAGACGAAGGTCTTGCCCAGGCGATTGCCCAGGAGCCCGTTCGCGAGGAAGCCCAGGAGCGGCAGGAGGACGATGAGGGTGAGAAGGCCCATGGCCGCGGCTAGCCCTTCAGGTCCGAGAACGCTTCGAGGTCGAGCGTGCGCTTCCTGCGGACGAGCAGCAGCACGATCGGGATGGCGACGGCGATCTCCGCCGTCGCGACGACGAACACCAGGAACACCAGCACCGCGCCGACGGCTTCTCCCAGCTGGTGGGCGAAGGCGACGAGCGAAAGGTTCACGCCGTTGAGCATGAGCTCCATGCACATGAGCATCACGAGCACGTTGCGGCGGATGACCACGCCCGTGAGGCCGAGCGTGAAGAGCGCGGTGGCGAGCAGCAACAGGACCTGGACCTTATCCACGGGATTCCTTCCGGTTCACGCGGATCACGGCGAGCGCCGCGACCACGGCCGCCACGAGGAGGACCGAAGTGAGCTCGAAGTGCAGCCAGTATTCGGACAGGAAGGCCTCCGAGAACGCCTTGAGGCTGAAGGGCTCGCCCGCGGGGCCGCGCGGCGGGCCGGGAAGGTCGTTCATGACGCCCGCGGCGAGTGCCTCCACCAGCAGCACGTAGCCCACGGCGCCCGGCCACAGGAAGTGCGAGTAGCGCACCTTCATCGATTCGTCGCGCGGGTCGAGCAGCATGATCGCGTAGACCATGAACACCATCACCGCGCCCACGTAGATGAGCACCTGGAAGGCGGCGATGAAGTGCACGCCCAGCAGGCCGTAGACCCCGCCCAGGAACACCATGCACGAGATGAGGGCGAGCGCGACCCGCATCGGCTCCTTGAGGAAGAGCATGAGCGCCGCGCTCAGGAACGCGCAGCCGGCGAACGCGTAGAGGAAGACGGTGTCGAGGCTCGCGAGGACGGTTTCGATCATGTCCGGTCCTTGCCGGCGGCGGGGCGGCCGGGGTACGGCTTGGCGGCATCCCGCGCGGGCTTCCAGCCGAGGAGCTCTTCCTTGCCGAGCCACATGACGTGGCGGTCCGGCGAGGGCAGCGCGGGCACTTCCTTCTCCATGCGGATCGCGTCCTCGGGGCAGGCCTCCACGCACAGGCCGCAGAACACGCAGCGCGAATAGTCGATCTCGAATTTCGCCGGGTACTTCGGGTGGGCGGTGTCGGCCGGATCGAAGGCCGCCTCGATCTCGATCACCTTGGCCGGGCACACCGTGGCGCACAGGTTGCAGGCGATGCACTGCGGCGAGCCGTCGGGCCGCTGCACGAGGACGTGCTTGCCGCGGTTGCCGCGCGCGTAGTCCCAGCGCGTCTCTTCCGGGTAATAGGTGGTGAGCGCGCCCTTCTTCCCGGTCATCCACTTGGCCATGTTGCGCAGGAATACGCCGCCGGTGATGGCGAGGCCCTTCAGGATCTCCGGCAGGTACGCCTTCTCGTACCAGCCCATCTCGGGCTCGTTCCAGTAGCGCTTGCGCACGTGGGTCCGCTTGGTCATTTTCCGAGGGCCCACATGACGACCGCCGTGACGACCAGGTTGATGAGCGCGAGCGGGAACATGAATTTCCAGGCGAAGGTGAGCACCTGGTCGTAGCGGAAGCGCGGCAGCGACCAGCGGATGAGGATCTGGAAGCTGCACAGCAGGAACACCTTGGCGAGGAAGGTCGCCATCTGCGTGACGACGACCGCGCCGTGGGGAAGCGCCGCCGTGCCGCCGCCCGGGAAGGCGAAGCCCGCGTCGTTCATGTAGGGCAGGTTGTAGCCGCCCAGGAAGAAGGTCGTGAAGAGCGCGCCGATGATCGCGATCTCGATGAACTCGGCGAACATGAAGAGGCCCATCTTCATCGCCGAGTACTCGGTGTAGTAGCCCGCGATGAGCTCGCTCTCGGCCTCCGGCAGGTCGAAGGGGATGCGCTTGTTCTCCGCGATGGCCGCCGTGAGGAAGAGCGTGGCGGCGAAGGGCTGGTAGACGATGCCCCAGGCCGGCAGGAACCCGAGCACCGTGCCGGACTGGTGGCGCACCATCGCGTCGAGGTTCACCGTGCCGTAGATGAGGATGAGGCCCAGGAGCGTGAGCCCGAGCACCAGCTCGTAGGAGATCATCTGCGAGCCGGCCCGCAGCGCCCCCAGCAGCGCGAACTTGTTGGACGAGGACCAGCCGGCGAGCATCGCGCCGATGATCGTCATGCCGCTGAAGGCGAAGATGATGAGCAGGCCGCCGTCGAGCGTGGCGATCTGCATCGGGTAGCTCTTGTCGCCGAAGAACGCGGCGAGCGGCGCCCAGAGCTGCGACGGATGCAGCACGCCGCCGAACGGGATCACCGCGAAGACGAGGAGCACCGGGGTGAAGACGACCCACGGGGCCACCGCGTACGCGTACCAGTCGTAGGTGCGGGGCTTCCAGTCTTCCTTCACCAGCATCTTCAGGCCGTCGGCCATGCCGTGGAAGAGGCCCCACCACACCAGCTTCACCTGGGTGCCGGGGATGCGGATGTAGGCGCGGTTGGCGCCGATGCGGTCGGCCATCACGGCCGCCTGCTTGCGCTCGACCCAGGTGAGGATCGTGCCGAACCCCATGAGGACCGAGATCGCGTAGACGATGAAGAGCACGGAGACGAAGAGGTCGGCCAGCATCACGCGCCCCTTCCGTTGCCCACGAGGGATCCGAAGAGATCCTCGGCGTGCAGCACGCCCGGCGGCAGGGCGAAGCAGCGCTCGAAGCGGCTCGTGACGCCCGCGAAGTTGGTGTAGTGGCCGCTTCGCTCCGTCTGGATCGAGACGGGCAGGAAGACGTCGGCGTGGCCGTTCTCGGGGGCGAGGAAGGCGTTCAGGAACACGATCTTCGCGCTCGCCGGCACCGCGCGGAAGTCGAAGCCCTCGCCCCAGACGAGCACGAGGTCGGCGTCCTTCGGGACCTCGGTCCCGCATTCGCCCAGCACCGCGCGCACGCCGGCCGCGTTCGGGTTCTTGTCGGCGCGGATGAGCAGGTCGTCCTGGACCACTTCGCCCGGCTGCGGCTCGTGGTCGCGCTTGGCGACGAGGGCGAGGCGGCCTCCGAGGGCAGCCTTGAAGGCGGCCAGCTCCTCGTTGGAGGCCCAGCTCGAGACCACGGCGACCGGCCGCTTCGCCTCGGCGATGAGCGCGCGGGCTTCCAGCACGGCGGCCTCGAGCGGCGCGGGGGCGCCCTTGAAGAGCGCGCCGGCGGCCCGGACGCGCCCGAGGAGCTTCGGCAGGTCGCGTGCCTTGTTGCACACCCACGGGCCGTTCACCGCCGGGTTCTCGATGGGCGTCACGCGGTCCAGCCCATCGTTGCGAGCGGCCTGCCGCGGCGAACGCAGCATCCATTCGTCCTTGCGATGCCAGAGGTTCACGCCGCAGCCGCGTTCGCAGCCCGGGCAGACCGACGGCGTCGCCTTCAGGTACCAGACGCGCGCCTTGTGCAGGAAATCCTTCGCGAGGAGCGCGCCGACGGGGCAGAGGTCGATCACGTTGTCGGAGTAGGCGTCCTTCGCGAACGACCCGTCGGCCGACGGCCGGACGATGGAGTGATCGCCGCGGTCCAGCATCCCCAGGCCGTTCGACTTCGAGATCTCGCGCGTGAAGCGCACGCAGCGCGTGCACTGGATGCAGCGCTCGTTGTCGAGGACGATGCGATCCGACAGGTCGAAGTGCTTGGTGGCGTGCGTCTTCGCGTCGCGCGAGACGCTGGCCCCGCCGTTGTACTCGAAGTGGTAGTCCTGCAGCGTGCACTCGCCCGCCTTGTCGCAGATGCCGCAGTCGACCGGGTGGTTGAGCGTGATGAATTCCATCGTGGCCTTGCGGCGCGCCTTCACCTTGTCGCTCGCGGTGAAGACCACCATGCCGTCGGCCGCGGGCATGTTGCAGGCGATCTCGACCCACGCCGCCGTCCTTTTCCGCGACGCCCACCACGCAGATGCGGCAGTTGCCCGGCACCGAGAGGTTCGGGTGCCAGCAGAAGTACGGGATGAAGATGCCGTGATCGCGCGCGGCCTGCATCACCGTCTGCCCGGCCTTCGCCTCGATCTCGCGGCCGTCGATGGTCAGGCGCGGCATTCGAGCCTCCCGTCCATCTTCGAGCGCTTGTTCGCGATCCAGTACTCGAACTCGTCGCGGAACTTGTTGAGGATGCCCACCGTCGCGAACCCGGCGGCGTCGCCCATGCCGCAGATCGTCGTGCCGTCGTTGGCGTGGGAGATGGCGTAGAGGCGCTCGATGTCCTCCGGCAGCCCCTCGCCCGCCACGATGCGGTCGATGATGCGGTGCATCCAGCCCATGCCCTCGCGGCACGGCGTGCACTGGCCGCAGGACTCGTGGTGGTAGAAGCGCAGCAGCACCTGCAGCAGGCGCACCATGCACGTGCCCTCGGCGATGACGATCATGCCGCCGGAACCCAGGCCGGAGCCGGCGGGGTTCACCGATTCGTGCGACAGCGTGAGATTCTCGATCTCCGGGCGCGTGAGTACCTTGGTGGAGATGCCGCCGGGCACGACGCACTTCATCTTCGCGCCGTGGAGCATCCCGCCGCAGTCCTCGTCGAGGAACTTCGCCCAGGAATAGCCGTACTCGACCTCGTAGACGCCGGGCTTCGCGATGTGGCCGGAAATGGAGATGAGCTGCGTGCCGGGGCTCTTGGCGGTGCCCACCTTGCGGAATTCCTCCGCGCCCATGCGGATGATGCCGGTGATGTTGGCGAGGGATTCGACGTTGTTGATGACCGTGGGCTTCTGGAAGAGGCCCTTCACGGTGAGGCGCGGCGGGCGGTTCCTCGGGTAGGGCTTCCTGCCCTCGATCGAGGTGATGAGCCCGGAGGCCTCGCCGCACACGTAGGAGCCGGCGCCGCGGTACACCACGATGTCGAGCGTGAAATCGGAGCCGGGAACGGGCTTGCCGAGGAGCCCCGCGGCGTACGCCTCGTCGACGGCGCCCTGGATGCGGCGGCAGGGCAGGTCGAACTCGCCGCGGATGTAGACGAACGCGTGCCGCACGCCGAGCGCGTAGGAGGTGATCAGCATCGACTCGACGAGCAGGTGCGGCGCGTGCTCGAGGATCCAGCGGTCCTTGAACGTGCCGGGCTCGCCTTCGTCGGCGTTGGCGCACAGGTAGTGGATCTCGCCCGGGTTGGGCTTCATCACGCCCCACTTGCGGCCCACGGGGAAGGCCGCGCCGCCGTGGCCGAGCAGGCCCGAGGCCGTCACTTCCTTCGTGATGTCCGCCGGGGCCATGCCGAGCGCCTTCACCAGCGTCTCGTAGCCGCCGCGCGCCTTGTAGTCCGCGAGGGTGTGCGAGGTGGGCGTCACCTCGAAATCCATGATGAGCTGGCGGCCGGGCATTCTAGGAATTCCCTCCGCCGGCCGAGAGATCCGCGATGAGCGCGTCGAGCTTCTCGAGCGTCATGTTCTCGTGGTACGCGTCGTTCACCATCAGCACCGGCGCCGTGCCGCAGGAGCCCAGGCACTCGACGGTGGAAAGCGTGAACTTGCCGTCCGCGGTCGTCTCGCCGGGCTTCACGCCGAGCCGCTTGCAGGCGTGCTCGATCACGCCCTCGGCGCCGCGCATGGAACAGGCGATGTTCCGGCACACCTGCAGGTGCGTCTTCCCGATGCCCTCGCGCCGGAGCATCGTGTAGTAGGAGAGGACCTCCTCCACCTGGATGCGGGGCACCGACAGGTATTCGCACAGCCCGACGATGTCCTCCTCGGCCACGTAGCCGCGGTCTGCCTGGATGCGGTGCAGGCACGGGAGCACGAGGGAGGAGTCGAACCCCTCGGGGAAGCGCTCCTTCATCCTTTCGAACTCGGGAATGAGGTGCCTCACCGGTCGCACTCCCCGCCGATCATGTTGATCATGCCGAAGGTCGGCACGAGGTCCGCGAGCTGCCCGCCCTCGAGCATGCGGTGCGCCCCGCCCATGTGGACGAAGCTGGGCGCGCGGCAGTGCACCTTCCAGGGCGTGCCCCCGCCCGTCGAGACGAGGTAGAAGCCCAGTTCGCCGTTGGGGCCCTCGTGGGCCGAGTAGACCTCGCCGGCGGGAACGCGCGGGCCTTCCATCACGATCTTGAAGTGGTTGATGAGGCTTTCGATCTCGTCGTACACCCGCGTCTTCTCCGGGAAGACGCAGCGCCGGTCGTCCACGTTGAGCGGGCCGGGCTCGAGCAGGTCGACGCACTGGCGGATCATGTGGATCGACTCGTCGATCTCGCACATGCGCACGTAGTAGCGGTCGTAGTTGTCGCCCTTGATGCCCACGGGCACCTCGAAATCGAGTTCCGCGTAGGCGAGATAGGGCGTGTCCTTGCGCAGGTCCACCGGCAGGCCCGTGGAGCGCAGGATCGGGCCGGTGTAGCCGTAGGAGAGCGCGTCGGACTGCGAGATCACGCCCACGTCGCGCAGGCGGTCGATGAAGATGCGGTTGCGGTCGACCAGGCCGTGCACGCGGCCCAGGAAGTCGTCGGACTGGACGAGGATCTCCTCCAGCCGCTTGAGCCAGCCTTCCGGGAGGTCGCGCGCGAGCCCGCCGATGCGCCCGTACGAATGCGTGACGCGGGCGCCCGTCAGGTCCGCGATGTGCTCGTACATGTAGTCGCGGATCATCACCAGGTAGAGGAACGCCGTCATCGCGCCCAGCTCCATGAGCGAGGCGGCGATGCAGGTGATGTGGTCGCACAGGCGCGAGTATTCCGAGAGCAGCGTGCGCAGGACGACCGCGCGGCGCGTGATCTCGATGCCCATCAGCTTTTCCACGGCCTCGCAGTAGGCGAAGTCGTTGATGAGCGGCGAGCAGTAGTTCAGCCGGTCCACGTACGGGATGAGGTTGTGCCAGGTGTGGTCCTCGCACTCCTTCTCGAACCCGCGGTGCAGGTAGCCGCAGTGCACGTCCGCGCGCAGGATGCGCTCGCCGTCCAACTCCGCGAAGATCTGGATGGTGCCGTGGGTCGCCGGGTGCGACGGGCCGATGCTCACGATCACCGTGTCGTCGCGCGAGGCCTTGTCGAAGGCCGGGCGGACGGGGTTGCGGATGACCGGGCCGGGCGCGTTCACGGCTTCGCCTCCTCGCGGTAGGGCACGAGCGGCTGTTCCTGGCGCTTCGGGTAGTCCTTGCGCAGCGGGTGGCCGACGAAGCCCTCGTAGAGGAGGATCGGGCGCAGGTCCGCGTTGCCCTCGAACCCGATGCCGTACATGTCGTGGCACTCGCGCTCCATGATGGCGGCCGAGCCGTAGAGCGCCGTGAGCGAGGGGACGACCGGGTCGGAGAGCGCTACGGCGGTCTTCACGCGCACGCGCACGCGGTTGCGCGTCGCGTAGAAATGCCACACCACGTCGAAGCGCGGGTCGCGGTCCGGCCAGTCCACGGCGGTCACGTCGAGGAGGAGCTCGAAGCCGAATTCGTCGCGGAGCGCCCTGGCGGCCGCGCCGATCTCCCCGGGCGCGAAGGCGAGGACGAGGATCGCGTGTTCCACCGGCGCCCCGGCCTGGCCGAAGCGCTCCTTCACGCGATCGAGGATGTCGGCGCCGTAGGTTGTCATTTTGGTAACGGCTCGTTCCTCGGCCACGTCAGAACCGGTCGTTCACGATGAGGTGCTGCGAGCGGGCGATCTTGTCCTGCAGCTGCATGATCCCGTCGATCACGGTCTCCGGGCGCGGCGGGCAGCCGGGGATGTAGACATCCACCGGGACGATCCGGTCGATGCCCGGGACCGCCGCGTAGTTCTGGTAGAAGCCGCCGCTCGTGGCGCACACGCCGAAGGCCATGACCCACTTCGGCTCGCACATCTGCTCCCAGACCTTGAGCAGGATCGGCGCCTGCTTGTGGGTGACGGTGCCCACGACCATGAGGAGGTCCGCCTGGCGCGGCGAGAAGCGCGGCAGCGCGGCCCCGAACCGGTCCGTGTCGTAGGGGCTGGAGCTCACGGCCATGAATTCCATGGCGCAGCACGCCGTGACGAACGGGTACGGGAAGATCGAGAACTTGCGCGCCCAGCCGACCAGTTCGTCCTTCCGGGTGGTGAGGTACTCGAAGGCCGCGCTCTTGCCCCCGCCGCCCGCCACCTCGATGGGAATCACGCGTCCGTTCATCGGGGCTCCGTCACGCCCTCGAGCAGCCGGGCCTTGTACACGTAGAGAAGGATGAGGACCAGGAGGGAGGCGAACACGCCGAACGTGAAGAGCATGAAGCCGGTCACGGGCTTGGCCGCCAGCGCCCAGATGAAGAGGAAGATGGTCTCGAGGTCGAACAGGATGAAGACGATGGCCACGGCGTAGTACTTGATGGGCACGGCCTTCACGTTGTCGGTTTCCACCGGCGTCGCGCCGCACTCGAAGGGCTCGAGCTTCACCTCGGTGTCCGCCGGCTTCGGGCCGAGCAGCCCGTTGAGCAGCAAGGTGAGCGCCACGAATCCGAGGATCGCGGCCATGTAGAGGAGGAAGACTACGTAGGGGTTCATTTCGTCTTCGCGGCCTTTCCGGGGGAGCGGACCCGGGTACTCGAAAGGCCTACTTGCTTCGTTTTGTCGGTGATCCCTTGTGAGGATCCCTCGTCGTGTCGGAGCCAGATTAGACCTAAGGCCCATGCAGTCTTTGATGCAAGTCAACGGCGCCGGGACCCCGGAAGTGTCAGGCGTCGTTGACGCGCGAGGTTCCGCAACGGGCCGATGACAGGCACCATGGCGATCCATGAATCACCGCAAAGTCGCCGCCATCGCCGGCGGTCTCGCCGTCTGCACCGCGGGCGGCGCCCTCTGTTCGGCGCTGCACACGCCCCTTCCCTGGATGATCGGCCCGCTGGGCGCGATGGCCCTCGTCCAGTTCGGGGGCGCGAGCCTGGAGGCGCCGCCCCTGGGTCGCGAGGCCGGGCAGGCCACCATCGCCGTGGCGCTGGGCCTTTACTTCACGCCGACCGTCGCGCGGGAAGTGCTCGCCCACGCACCCACGCTCGCCGTCGCCGCCCTCGGGGTGTTCGTCGTGGGCCTGCTCGCGAGCCTCCTGCTCGCGAAAGCGGCGCGTGTCGACGCCGCCACCGCGTTCTTCTCGAGCGCCATCGGCGGCGCGGCGGAGATGGTGAACCTGGGGGAAAGGAACGGCGCGCTCGTCGACCGCGTGGCGCTCGCGCATTCCATCCGCCTGCTGATCGTGGTGACGACCGTCCCCATCGGCATCACGCTGCTGGGGCAGACGGGCGCCGAGGACTACCGGCCCGTGGCCGTGCCGTTCGACGCGGGCGGGCTCGCGATCCTCTTCGCGGCGGGCCTCGCCGCGGCCTTCGCCTGGCGCCGCACGAACCTGCCCAACGCCTTCATGATGGGTCCGCTCATCACCACCATCGCGATCACCGCCGCCGGCCACTCGCTCTCGTCGATGCCCTCCTGGATGAGCAACCTGGCCCAGCTGCTGCTCGCCTGCTCGCTGGGCTCGCGCTTCCAGCAGAGCTTCCTGCGCGAGGCGCCGCGTTTCGTCGCCGCGGTCGTCGCCACGATCGTCTTCATGCTCGCGACGCTCGCGCTCTTCGCGCACGGCCTCGCCTGGGCGACGGGGGGGCTCGCCGCCACGATCATGCTGGCCTGCTCGCCGGGGGGCATCGCGGAGATGGCCATCACGGCCAAGGTGCTGCGGGTGGGCGTCGCCTTCGTGACGGCCGCGCACGTGATGCGCTTCGCGATCGTGGTGCTCGCGACCGAGCCCACGTTCAAGCTCATCCAGCGCTTCGCCCGCAAATGAAAAGCCCCCGGTGCGGCGCGGGGGCGAAGCAGAAGCATCGCTTCTGCGAGAGGAGCGGCGGCCAGGGAAGGCCACCGCGACCGACTATGGGCCGGGCCGCTGACGCCAGCCTGACACGCTGAAGCGGCAGCCGGCGCCGCCCTCGCCCGCATCCACCGCGAGCCTTGCGCCGTGGCGGTCCGCGACCGCCTTCACGATGGAAAGGCCCAGGCCGGCACCCGTGGCGCCCGAACCGGGCACGCGGTAGAAGCGCTCGAAGATGCGTTCGCGGTCCGCCTCGGCGATGCCCGGGCCCGTGTCCTCGACCTCGAGGACCGGTTCCTCGCCGCCACGCACGCGCACCGTCACCCGGCCGCCGCGCGGCGTGTACTTGAGGGCGTTCTCCGCGAGGTTCGAGACGAGCTCGCGCACGAGCAGGGCATCGCCCGCGACGATCGCCGCCTCCCCCATCGCCTCGAACCCGAAGTCGATCCCGCCCTCCACGGCGTGGGGGGCGAGATACTCGCAGGCCACGCGGGCCGCGTCGGCGAGATCGACGCGGGCGGAGTCCTTGCCCGCCACCGCGCTCTCGTCCGCGCGCGCGAGGGAGAGGAGCCGCTGCACGAGGTGGTGGGCACGGTCCGCCCCGGCCTCCAGCTGCCCGAGGCGCTCGCGCAGGTCCTTCCCGTCGCCGGCGCGCTTCGCGAGCTCCGCCTGCATCTTCAGGCCCGCGAGCGGCGTCTTCATCTGGTGGGCCGCGTCGGCGATGAACCGCCGCTGCGACTCGACGCTCGTCGCCACGCGCGCGAGCTGCCGGTTCACGGTGTCCACGAGCGGCAGCACCTCGTCCGGCGCGCGTCCCGCGGGCAGCGGCGAGAGGTCCGAGGGGGACCGCGCGAGCACCGCCTCGCGAAGCGCCTCGAGGGGTTCCAGCCCGCGCCGCAATCCGTAGAGCACCAGCATCACGAGGATGGCGAGCAGCACCACGAGCACCGCGGCGACCATGCGCGTGATCTCGCCCGCGTGCCTTTCGCGCCGGCCGAGCGTCTCCGTCACCTGCACCGCGAGCAGCTTCTCCCAGCCCGGCGGGCGCACGACGAGGAAGGCGACCCGCACGCGCACCCCGGCGATCTCGCCGTCCTTGAAATGCACCTCGGGGCTCTCGCGCAGCTCCGAGAGCTCGAGGGGCGGCACGTCGGCATCGCCGAAGAGCAGTTCCTCGCCGTCGAGGGTCACGTGGATGCGCAGCACGTCGGTGTCGTCGTCGGTCTGCAGGAAATCGCGCACCGACGGCGGCACGATGGGCTGGAGGGTGAAGGGCGCGGGCGGCTCCGGGGGCACCAGGCGCTGCAGGGCCCGCACCGTCGCCGCGAGCTCGCGGTCGTAGGGCGAATCGGCGATGGTGCGCGCGGCGACGTAGGTGAACAGGATCGCGAGGGGCCAGATGATGATGAGCGGCACCAGCATCCAGTCGAGGAGCTGGACGTAGAGCGAGCGCGGGCCCGAGCCCGGCGCCTCGTCGAAGATCATGCGTCGGGCGGCAGGGGCTCGAGGCAGTAGCCCAGGCCGCGCACGGTGGTGATGCGCACGCGCGCCGGCTCCAGCTTCTTCCTCAGGCGGTGGACGTAGACCTCCACCGCGTTCTCGCTCACCTCCTCGCCCCATTCGCACAGGTGGTCGACGATCTGCGCCTTGTTCACGAGGCGGCCCACGCGCGCGGCGAAGATCTCGAGCAGGCGCAGCTCGCGCGCGGTGAGGTCGATCCGCTCGCCGCCGGCGCTCGCCGCGCGGGCCTGCGGGTCGTAGACGAGGGCGCCGCACTGCACGAGGGGCTGGCCGCCGTTCGTGGCGCGGCGCACGAGGGCTCGCACGCGCGCCTCCAGCTCGACGAGCTCGAAGGGCTTGGTGAGGTAGTCGTCCGCGCCCAGGTCCAGGCCCTTCACGCGGTCCTCGAGGCCGTCCTGCGCCGTGAGGATGAGCACCGACACCCGCACCTGGCGCGCGCGCAGGCGCTTGAGCACCTCGAGGCCGGGCATCTTCGGCAGGCCCAGGTCGAGGATCAGCAGGTCGAAGGACTGGGCCGCGAGGGCGGCGTCGGCCGCCGCGCCGTCGCCGACGTGGTCGACGGCGTACCCGGAAGCGCGCAGGGCGTGCAGCAGCCCGTCGGCGAGGATGGAGTCGTCTTCGGCGATGAGGATGCGCATGGACGGGCGTTCGGGGCGTTCGCGGTGGGCCAGTGTAGCGACAAGGCGGTGGCGGCCGCATCCCCAATCCGTCATGGTAGCGGTATCATTCATCGCCATGGCCCCCGCCCCCCGCCCCTCGACCCGTCCCAAGCGCGCGCGCCGCGGCTCCGGCGGGCTCACGCTCGGCGACGTCGCGCGGCTGGCCGGGGTTTCGCCCATCACCGTCTCGCGCGCGCTCAACGACCCGGATCGCGTCTCGCCCGGGACGCTCGCGCGCGTCCAGGAGGCGGTCGCGCGCACCGGCTACGTGCCCAACCGCGTGGCCGGCGGGCTGGCCTCGAACCACAGCCGCCTCGTGGCCGTCATCATCCCCAGCCTCGCGAGCCCGATGTTCCTCGCGACGCTCCAGGCGCTCTCGGAAGCCCTCGCCGCCGAGGGCTACCAGGTGATGATCGGCGAGAGCGGCTACGACGGCACCCGCGAGGACGCGCTCCTCGACGCGATCATCGGCCGGCGCCCGGACGGGATCGTGCTCACCGGGGTGATGCACTCCACCGAAGGGCGCCGGCGCCTCCTCGCCGCGGGCATCCCGGTCGTGGAAACCTGGGACCTCACGCCCACGCCCATCGACATGCTGGTGGGCTTCTCCCACGAGCAGGCCGGCGCGGGCGCCGCGCGCTACCTGCACCAGTGCGGCGTGCGGGAGCCGGCCATGATCTCGGCGGACGACCACCGCGCGGGCCTGCGCCGGAAGGGCTTCGCCGAGGCGGCCAAGGCGATGGGCCGGGGCAAGGTGCCGGTGCGTCTCGTCCACGCCCCCACCACCATCGGCGAAGGGCGCCGGGCGCTCGCCTCCCTGCTCGACCGGCACCCCGAAATCGACGCGGTCTACTGCAGCTCCGACGTGCTCGCCCTGGGCGCGCTCATCGAAGCCAAGGCGCGCGGCCTCGCCGTCCCGGGCCGCGTGCGCATCGTGGGCTTCGGCGACCTCGACTTCGCCGCGGACACGGATCCGCCCCTCACCACCCTGCGCGTCGACGGCACCGCCATCGGCCGGCAGGCGGCACGCTTCCTCGTCGACCGCATCGCCGGCCGCCCGGAAGGCCCGCGCATCGTCGACCTGGGCGTCACGCTGGTCCCGCGCGCGAGCGCCTGACAGGCCGTTTGACGCGCCGGATATGGTAGCGCTATCATTTCCCGCCGGCACCCGCATGACCGCCCCGAGCCCCGAGAGGACGGCCGCCCGCCGAGCGCCACATTTACCCCCGGAGGAGTCCCCATGAACAAGCTGCTGCTTCGCCTCGCATCCGCCCTCACCGCCTTCGCCGCCACGGCGGCCCTGGCCGCCTATCCCGAGCGCACGGTCACGATCGTCGTGCCTTTCCCGCCGGGCGGCTCGTCCGACATCACCGCGCGAACCGTCGCCGCCCGCCTGTCGGAAACCCTCGGCCAGACTTTCCTCATCGAGAACAAGCCCGGCGCCAACGGCGGCATCGGCGCGGCCTACGTCGCCAAGGCGAAGCCCGACGGCTACACGCTCTTCGTGGGCTCGATCGGCGTCTTCGCGATCAACCCGGTGCTCTACAAGAACCTGCCCTACGAGCCCAACCGCGACTTCGACCTGCTTTCGGTCGCCGTGCGCACGCCCAACGCCCTCGTCACGCGCCCGAACTTCCCGGCCAACACCGTCAAGGAATTCGTCGACTACGTGAAGAAGAACCCCGGCAAGGTGTCCTTCGCCTCGTCCGGCACGGGCTCTTCGGACCACCTCACCGCCGCGCTCTTCTGGCAGAAGACCGGCACCTCCGGCATCCATGTCCCGTACAAGGGCGGCAGCGCGGCGCACACGGACCTCATCGGCGGCCAGGTGGACGCGTCGTTCCAGAACCTGGGCTCGATCACCAACCACGCGAAGGGCGGCAAGATGAAGCTGCTGGCCGTCACCGGCGACAAGCGCGACCCGGCCGCCCCCAACGCGCCCACGATGACCGAAGGCGGCGTGCCCGGGCTCGAGGTGTTCTCGTGGCAGGCCTTCGTCGCCCCCAAGGGCCTGCCCAAGGACGTGACGGACCGCCTCGTGCCCGCGCTCATCGCCGCCATCAAGGACCCGGGCGTCACGAAGAAGCTCAACGACATCGGCTTCGAGGTCGTGGGCAACACGCCGGCGGAATTCGGCAAGTTCCTGAACGAGGAACTCGCGCGCTGGAAGGGCGTGGTCGAATCCGGGGGGATCAAGCAGAGTGACTAGCCGCCGCAAGAAACCGGAGGAGCTCCGGAGCCACCGCTGGTACGGGGTGGACGACCTGCGCTCCTTCGGGCACCGCTCGCGCACCGCGCAGATGGGCCTCGAAAGGTCGGAGTACGCCGGCAAGCCCGTCATCGCCATCGTCAACACCTGGAGCGAGATCAACCCGTGCCACACGCACTTCCGCCAGCGGGCGGAAGAGGTGAAGCGCGGCATCTGGCAGGCGGGCGGCTATCCGGTGGAGATGCCCGCGCTCACGCTCTCCGAGCCGTTCCAGAAGCCCACCACGATGCTCTACCGCAACCTCCTCGCGATGGAGACGGAGGAACTGCTGCGCAGTTACCCGGCCGACGGCGCCGTGCTCATGGGCGGGTGCGACAAGACGACGCCCGCCCTCATCATGGGCGCCCTCTCGGCGAACCTGCCGGCCATCTTCCTGCCCGCCGGGCCCATGCTGCGCGGCGACTACCGCGGGCAGTTCCTGGGCAGCGGCAGCGACACCTGGAAGTACTGGGCCGAGCTTCGCGCGGGCAACATCACGCAGGACGACTGGAAGGAAATCGAAAGCGGCATCGCCCGGTCGCCCGGTCACTGCATGACGATGGGCACGGCCTCCACGATGACGAGCGCCGCCGAGGCGATGGGCCTCACGCTGCCGGGTGCGGCCTCCATCCCAGCACCGGACTCGCGCCACGCGCAGATGGCCTCGCTCACCGGCAAGCGCATCGTCGACATGGTGTGGGAAGACTTGAAGCCCCCAGGACATCGTCGACGCGCGCGCCATCGACAACGCCGTGACGGCGGTGCTCGCCCTGGGCGGCTCCACCAACGCCGTCGTGCACCTCATCGCCGTGGCCCGGCGCGCCGGCGTGCCGCTCGACCTCGCGCGCTTCGACGCGCTGGCCCGCCGCACGCCCGTGCTCGCCAACGTGCGCCCCTCGGGCCAGTACCTGATGGAGGACTTCTTCTATGCGGGCGGCCTGCGCGGCCTGCTCGCGCGCCTGCCGGACCTGCTGGACGGCACGGCGCTCACCGTGAACGGCCGCACGCTCGGCGAGAACGTCTCCGGCAGTCCCGTGTACCAGGACGACGTCATCCGCACCCGCGACAACGCACTCGTGGCGAACAGCGGCCTCGCCGTGCTCACCGGCAACCTCGCGCCCGATGGGGCCGTGATCAAGCCGGCGGCCATGGAAGCGCGGCTGCAGGTGCACACCGGCCCGGCCGTGGTCTTCCGGAGCTACGACGACATGGCCGCCCGCATCGACGACCCGGACCTCGCCATCACGGCGGACTCGGTCATCGTCCTGCAGGGCGCGGGCCCGCACGGCGCGCCCGGCATGCCGGAATGGGGCCAGCTCCCGATCCCGAAGAAGCTGCTGCAGGCGGGCGTGCGCGACATGCTGCGCATTTCCGACGCGCGCATGAGCGGCACGAGCTACGGCGCGTGCGTGCTGCACGTGGCGCCCGAATCCCACGTGGGCGGGCCGCTCGCGCTCGTGAAGGACGGCGACCTCGTCTCGCTCGACGTGCCGGCGAGGAAGCTCGAGCTTCTCGTGGACGCGGCGGAGCTCGAACGGCGCCGCGCCGCCTGGCAGGCCCCGCCGCGCCATTTCAGCCGCGGCTTCGGCGCGCTCTACCTCGACCACGTCACGCAGGCCGACCAGGGCTGCGATTTCGATTTCCTCGAGGACGGCGCCGCCACGGCCGATCCCGAGATCCACTGAAAGCACCGCCTTGAAGCCGAACGTCCTGCAACTCGGTCCGTTGCACCCGATCGTCGAGAAGGGCCTCGCGGAACGCTACACGCGCCTTCACCTGGGCGAGGCGAAGGACGCGAAGGCCTTCCTCGCCGAGCACGCCGCGACGATCGACGCCGTCGTCTCCTCCAGCCGCAACGGCGTGAACGCCGCACTCCTCGATTCGCTCCCGAACCTGAAGATGGTCTCCCACTTCGGCGTGGGCTACGACAACGTCGACGCCGGGCACGCGAAGTCGAAGGGCATCGTCGTCTCGAACACGCCCGACGTGCTCACCGACTGCGTGGCGGACCTCGCCATCGCGCTCATGATCGACGTGGCGCGCGGCCTCACCGCCGGCGACCGCTACGTGCGCCGCGGCGACTGGCCGGTGAAGGGACCCATGCCTCTGCTCGCGAAGGTGAGCGGCAAGCGCCTGGGCATCGTGGGCCTGGGCCGCATCGGCCAGGCCATCGCGAAGCGCGCCGAGGGATTCGGCATGCCGATCCGCTACCACAACCGCAAGCCGGTGGCCGGCTCGCCCTACGGCTACGAGGCCTCCCTCGAGTCGCTCGCGAGGAACAGCGATTTCCTCATGGTCGCCACCTCCGGCGGCGGCGCCACGAAGGGCCTCGTCTCGCGCGCGGTGCTCGAGGCGCTGGGCCCCAAGGGCTTCGTGATCAACATCGCCCGCGGCTCGGTGATCGACGAGCCGGCGATCCTCGAGTTCCTGCAGCTGAAGAAGATCGCCGGCGCCGCCCTCGACGTGTTCGTGGACGAGCCGCGCGTGCCCGAAGCCTTTTTCACCCTCGAGAACGTCGTGCTCGCGCCGCACATCGCGAGCGCCACCGTGGAAACGCGCGCCGCCATGGCGAACCTCGTGCTCGAAAACCTAGACCGGTTCTTCGCGACCGGCAAGCCCGCCACCCCGGTCTGACCCCTCACCCCCCGGAGCCCTTCCATGACCCTGTCCCCCAGCAAGATCCTCGCCGGCCTCGCCGTGCTCCTCGCGGCCACCGCGGTGAACGCCCAGCCGTATCCGTCCAAGTCCATCAAGATCGTCGTGCCCTACCCGCCGGGCGGCACCTCGGACATCCTCGCCCGCTCGGTCGGCCAGAAGCTCACCGAGACGCTCGGCCAGTCGGTGATCGTGGAGAACAAGCCCGGCGCCACCGGCAACATCGGCGCGGACTTCGTCGCCAAGTCGCCGGCCGACGGCTACACGCTGCTGCTCGCGGACATCGGCTCGCTCGCCATCGCGCCGAGCGTCTTCAAGACGCTGCCGTTCGATCCGGTGAAGGACTTCGCGCCCGTCATCATGGTCGCGTACTCCCCGCATATCCTCGCCGCGCACCCGTCGGTGGCCGCGAAGGACGCGAAGGAACTCGTCGCCCTCGCGAAGGCGAAGCCGGATTCGCTCAACTTCGCCATTTCCGGCATCGGCGGCGCCAACCACCTGGCCGGCATCGACTTCGCGATGCGCACCGGCATCAAGTGGACGTACATCCCGTACAAGGGCGGCTCGCAGGCCATCGCCGACGTGATGGGCGGCCAGGCGCAGGTGCTCTTCAACGGCATGCTCGCCACGTACCCGGCGGTGAAGGACGGCAAGCTGAAGGCCCTCGCCATCTCGAGCGCCAAGCGCTTCGCGGCCGCGCCCGACGTGCCGACCGTCGCCGAATCCGCGGGGCTCCCGGGCTTCGAGACGGGCTCCTTCCAGGGCATCGTGGCGCCCGCCGGCACGCCGGCCGACGTCGTCGCGAAGCTGCACGCGACCATCACGAAGATCCTCGCCACCCCCGACATGCAGGAACGCCTCCTGAAGGCCGGCGCCGAGACGCGCCCCGGCACGTCGGCCCAGTTCGGCGCATTCATCGTCGACGAGAAGGCGCGCTGGGCGAAAGTGGTGAAGGAATCCGGCGCCAAGTTCGACTGACCCCGACGGAGAAGACCATGGCCACCCCCTACACCTCGCCACCGAACTCCTTCAAGCGCGATCTCGTCGCCGGCAAGCGCCTCATCGGCTGCTGGTGCTCGCTCGCCAATGCGAGCACCGCCGAGGTGCTCGGCCTCGCCGGCTTCGACTGGCTGCTCGTCGACGGCGAGCACGCGCCCAACGACGTCACCTCGCTCGTCCCGCAGCTCATGGCCCTCAAGGACAGCGTGAGCGCGCCGGTGGTGCGCCCGCCGTGGAACGAGCCGGTGATCATCAAGCGGCTGCTCGACGCGGGCTTCCACAATTTCCTGCTGCCGTTCGTCGAGAACGCGGAGCAGGCGACCGCGGCCGTCGCCTCCACGCGCTACCCGCCGCGCGGCATCCGCGGCGTGTCTGTCTCGCAGCGCGGCAACAAGTTCGGCACGGTGCCGGATTACCTCAAGATCAGCGACGACCACATCACGGTGCTGGTGCAGATCGAAAGCCGGCCGGGCCTCGAGAACGTGGACGCGATCGCGAAGGTCGACGGCATCGACGGCGTGTTCGTGGGCCCGCAGGATCTCGCGGCGGCCCTGGGCCACCTCGGCAACCCCTCCCACCCGGACGTGCAGGCGGCCATGAAGCACCTGTTCGAGCGCACGCGCGCGGCGGGCAAGGCCGCGGGCACGCTCGCGCCGGTGGAAGCCGACGCGCGCCGTTACATGGAATGGGGCGCGAGCTTCGTCGCGGTGGGCAGCGACCTCGGCCTGTTCCGCGCGGCCACGCAGGCGCTTCGCGACAAGTTCAATACGTAAGCCGCCCGGCCACCCGGCGAACGGGACCGCTCGACGCTACGCCGCTTCCCCGGCGGCGTGGCCCGAAGCCCACGCCCACTGGAAGTTGAATCCCCCGAGGTGGCCGGTCACGTCGACGGCCTCCCCGACGAAGTAAAGCCCCGGCACCGCGAGGGCCTGCATCGTCTTCGAGCTGAGGCCCCGCGTGTCCACGCCGCCCAGCGTCACCTCGGCCTTGTTCCAGCCGAGGGTGCCCGAGGGATGGATCGCCCACGCGCCGAGGGCCTTCGCGGCGCTCTCCAGCGTCTTCGACGGGAGCTCCGCCAGCGGCTTCACGAGACCGTGGGCCGCGCACCAGGTGTCCGCGAACCGCTTCGGCCAGCGCTCCGCGAGCAACGCCGCCGGCATCGCCTTTTCGCGCCGCCTCGCCTCCAGCCAGTCGCGCGCGCGCTCGCCCGGCAGCAGGTTCACGAGAATGGGATCGGATGCCGGCCCCGACTGCCAGTAGGAGGACGCCTGGAGGATGGCCGGCCCCGAAAGCCCGCGGTGCGTGAAGAGCAGGCTCTCGCGGAAGCGGCCGCCGCGGCAGGATGCCTCCACCTCGATCGAAGCCCCCGCCAATTCGCCGTAGAGCGCGAGATCGGCGCCATCGAGCGATAGCGGGACGAGGGCCGGCTTCGGCGTCACCACCGCGAGTCCGAACTGCTCCGCGAGCCGGTAGGCGAAGGGCGTGGCGCCGATCTTGGGCACGGTGAGGCCGCCGGTCGCCACGATGAGCGAAGCGCAGTCGACCGGCCCTTCGCCCGTGGCCACGCGAAAGCCGCCCTCGATGCGATCCACCGCGCCCACCTCGCACGGCCGCCGCCACCGGACGCCGCCCGCGTCGCATTCCGCGCGAAGCATGTCGATCACCTGCACGGCACTGCCGTCGCAGAAGAGCTGGCCGAGCGTCTTCTCGTGGTACGCGATGCCGTGCTTCTCGACGAGGGCGACGAAGTGCCGCGGCGTGTAGCGCGCCAGCGCGGAGCGGCAGAAATCGGGGTTCGCCGAGAGGTAGTCGCGCCAGGTGGCGTGCAGGTTGGTGAAGTTGCACCGCCCGCCGCCGGAGATGCGGATCTTCTCGCCGAGTTCCCGGTAGTGGTCGACAAGGAGCACGCGCCGCCCGCGCGCGCCCGCGGTGGCCGCGGCCATCATGCCGGCGGCGCCGGCGCCGATGACGACGACGTCGAATGTCGCGGGGGGGGAATCGATCACGGAGGCGGGCTCGGGGCTCGGTGGACCGAGTCTAGCAAGCCGCGGCTTCCATTCGGGCCGGGCACGCCTAGCCGCGGGTCGGCTCCCGCGAGAAGGTCATCTCGCGCTGGTCGAGTTCCTCCTCCAGCAGCAGGAACACCTCGTCGTTCACGAGATTCTTCTCGGCGAGATCGCGAAGGCAGGCGCGTTCGGCCTCGATGCCCGCGAGCCGCAGCGACCGGGCGCTCGCCACGCGCTGGGCTCCCATCTCGGCCAGGCGCGGCCCGCCCTCGGCCATGGCCACGCGTCCCTCGTAGCGGGTCATCAGGGTCTCGGCGTACTCGCGGTCCTGCGAATCGGCCAGGCGCACCATGGCGGGCGAGAGCGCCTCGAGGGCCGCGCGCGCCATCTCGGCCCGCGCGAGCTTCTCCTCGATCTCGCCGCCGTCGCCGGGCGCGTCGAGCCGCCGGATGATGTACGGGAACGAGATGCCGTTGATTCCCAGCGTGAGGATGATCGTCGCCGCGGCGAGGAAGATCACGAGGCCTCGCTCGGGAAGCGGCATCCAGTCCCGCGTGAGCAGGGGCACCGAGAGCGCCGCCGCGAGCGTGATGGACCCGCGCACCGCCGCCCAGGAGAGCAGGAACAGGCGCTTCGCGTCGGGCCCCTTGTGCCCGCCGGACCAGCCCCAGTCCAGCTTGAAGCGCGCCCAGGCCGAGGCCCAGACCCAGCCGAATCGCAGCCCCATGAGGACCGCCCAGAGCGCGAAAGCGAGGAAGGCGAGGTAGGCGACGCCGTAGGACTCCACGCCGGCGACCATGTGACGAAGCTGCAGCCCCAGCAGCACGAAGACCAGGCCGTTGAACACGTAGCTGATCATCTTCCAGAATTCGCGCGAATGCCGCCGGCCCTCGACGGACAGGCCCTTCACTTCCTGGCCGCCGGCCCACAGGCCCGAAGTGACGACCGCGAGGATGCCCGAGACGTGCAGCGACTCCGCCGCGAGGTAGGCGGCGTAGGGTACGAGCACGGTGAGGAGCGAATAGAGCGCCGGGTCGTCGGAGCCGTAGGCGAGCACCTTCTCCCGCAGCTTGCGGCCCAGCCATTCGACGACGATTCCCACGAGGACGCCGCCGCCGGAGAGGACCACGAACTGCATCCCCACCTCGCCGAACGTCACGGTGCTCGAGGCCACCGCGGCCACCACCGCGAGCTTGAAGGCGACGAGGCCCGTCGCGTCGTTGAGCAGGCTTTCCGCGTTCACGATGTGCGTGACGCGCGCGGGCAGCGGCAGTTCGGAGGTCGTCGCGACCGTGGCGACGGCGTCGGTCGGCGAGACGATCGCACCGAGGGTGAAGGCGACCGCCAGGGGCATCGCCGGCACGAGCCAGTGGATGAAGTAGCCCACGCAGACCACCGTCACGACCACGAGCCCGAGCGCGAGACCGAGCACCGGCTTGATCACGCGCAGCAGGTCGCGCCGGGGCAGGATGCGCGCGTCCGCGAAGAGCAGCGGCGGGATGAAGAGCAGGAGGAAGACTTCCGGATCGACGTCGATGTGGTCGAGGCCCGGCACGAAGGAAGCGCCCGCCCCGACGATCACCAGGAAGATCGGCAGGGGGATGCGGGAGAACCGCACGAGGGCGCCCGCGACGACGACGATGAGCAGGAGGACGAGCGCGAGATCGATGACTTGCATGGGGAGGATGCGGAACGGCTCGGCGGGAAGCCTTCATCATCCCCCCAAGCGGCGCCCCGGCATTTGTGCGAAGGCAAGGCGCCGTGCCCCACGACGGGGCGGCCGATCAGGGGCTGCGGACCGGGTTTCCGGCGCGCGTGCGCCCGAAGAAGGGGTATTGGGGGTCCGAATACCCCGGGGTGGACGGGTGGCCGGGGCGCACCAGGGAATCCACGAAGGCTTCGTCTTCCGAATTCCACGCGTAATCCAGCGCCCCGAGGTACTCCTCCCACTGCGCCAGCGTGCGTGGCCCGGCGAGGACGGAAGTGACGATCTCGCTCGCCAGCACCCAGGCCGTGGCGAACTGGCCGGGGGTGATGCCGCGGGATTTCGCGTGTTCCGCGAACCGGCGCGCGTGCTCCATCGATTCGGCACGGAATTCCGTCTCCATCAGGCGGCGATCCTTCACGCCGGCGCGCGAGCCGTCCGGCGGCGCGGCCCCGGGCGCGTACTTGCCCGTGAGCACGCCGCGCGCGAGCGGGCTGTACGGCACGACGCCGAGCCCGTAGTAGGCGCAGGCCGGCAGCACCTCGACCTCCGGCATGCGGTTCATCGCGTTGTAGTACGGTTGCACGCACACCGGCCGCGGCATGCCGAGCTGGTCGGCGACGCGGATGGCCTCGGCCAGGCGCCAGCCGCGGAAGTTCGAGATCGCCCAGTGGCGCACGGTGCCCTCGGCGAGGAACTCGTCCATCGTCCGCAGCGTTTCCGCGAGCGGCGTGGTGAAGTCGTCCTTGTGCAGGTAGTAGACGTCGATGTAGTCGGTGTCCAGCCGCTCGAGGCTCGCTTCGAGCGCCGCCTGCAGGTGCCCGCGCGAGAGCCCCTTGTCGTTGGGGCCGGGGCCGGTGGGGTTCGCCACCTTGGTCGCGAGCACCCAGTGGGCGCGATCGGCCTTGACGAGCTCGCCCACGATTCGCTCCGAGGCGCCCTTGGCGTACATGTTGGCCGTGTCGATGAAATTCACGCCCGCGGCCTTCGCGTGCGCGACGATCCTCGCGGCCTCGTCGCCGTCCGTACGGTCGCCGAACATCATCGTGCCGAGGCAGATGGGGGAGACGGCGACGCCGTTCTCGCCGAGCTTGCGGTATTTCATGGGAGGCTCCCTGAAAAAAAGGGCCCCGCCGAAGCGGGGCCGCCCTGTCGCGTTGCGACGATCCTACCGCATGCCGTCCATCCAGTGTTCGTCGTGGGGGAAGCGGGAAGCCACGAATGCCATGGCCACGGCGATCAGGAGGAAGGTGGCGGAAGGGTTGTCGGCGATCCAGAGGAGCAGTGCGTTCACGGAAGTTCCCTTGAGGAGGAGGTCCTGCATGCGTGGGCGGCTTTCGTCGTCGTCGCCCACACCTGAATCTTCGGCCTGGCGGGGTTCGGAAGGTGGCCGGAAAAGCGGCGGATTTCCCGCTCAGTTCGAATTCACGCGCCACGACAATGACGAAGGGCGCGACTTTCGCCGCGCCCCTCCTGCTGCATCGATTCCGTCCGGCAGGTTCCCCACGAACGGGGGGCTGCAGGGGGGCCACCTTCCTTCCGCATCAGGTACACCCGCCTTTCGGGGGCGCGCACAACAGCGGCTTCTGGGGTCGGTGGCCGGCTGGGTTCGCCTTGGTTGTCGAGTGATTCCTGTCCGTTCGGTTTCGATGAATGCAGTGTGCGGGCGGGCCGGCGGACGCGATGACGGGAAAAGTGCCCCTTGCCGGGGTCTTATCCGGCCACACGAAACCCGCGATGCCGGCCGACGCGCATGCAGGCGACGATTCACCGGAAGTCGCCTCGCGGCCGCGCGAAAACGACGAAGGGCGCGGCTTTCGCCACGCCCTCCGGTGCTTCATCGATTCGCCTGCAGGCCCCGGGAACGGGGTTGCCAGGGAGGTCGCCTTCCTTCCGCATCAGGTACGCCCGGCTGGGGGCGCGCGCAACAGCGGCTTCTGGGGTCGGCAACCGGGTGAGGCTTTGGTTCTCGAGAATCTCCTGCGTTGGCGTTTCGATGGACCCATCCTACGGGCGTCGCCTGGGCCCCGGTCCGGGAATAAGGCGCGTGTCCTCCCGCCTTATCCCGCTACGGGAAGGGCCCGGCTCGCCGTACGGGCGAAACCGGCGTGTCACGAACTCGGGCCATGCTGCGGGCTCCATGGGAGCGAAAGCGAATCGCTGGCTGGGCGCGTGCGCGGCAGGCATCGGCCTCGCCGCCGCGCCGGCGTTCGCGCAGGATGCGGCGCGCGGCGAACTGCTCTATCGCGAACACTGCCAGCGCTGCCACGGCTACCCGCCACTGCGCGGCCCCGAGACGGCGCCCTACAACCCCGAGATGATCCGCAGCGCCATCGAGAGCCGCGTGGCGCGCATGAGTTTCCTCGCTTTCCTCACCGACGCGGACCTGGCCGACATCGCCACGTTCGTGGGACGCCTGCTGGGGATCGAGCCGATCCCGGCGCGAAATTACACGGACCTGTGGTGGACGCCGGCGGAGCCCGGGTGGGGACTTTCGCTCGTCCAGCATGGCGCGCCGCGGCACATCGCCTTCGGCGTGCTCTTCCTCTACGGGGAGGGCAAGCGCCCCCTGTGGCTGGTGATGTCGGAGGGTCGCTGGGTGGCGCCCGCCAACGTCGAGGGCGATCTCTACCGCGTGTCGGGTCCGCACGCCGCGCAGCCGTTCCTGCCTTCGCTGGTGGGCCTTCGGCCGGTCGGCAGGCTCGCGATCGCCTTCTCGGGCGCCGACGCCGCCACCGTGACGTACACGGTGGACGGCGTGCGGGTGGAGAAGCGCGTCGTCCGCCAGCCCTTCTAGGGCCGGCGGACGTGTCCCGCTAGACCGCGATCTTGCCGCCGTCGTTGCGGGTGATGACGATGGTGGAGGAACGCGGGCGCGAGCCCGCCGTGGCGCCCGGCCAGGTGCTCTCGAACGTGCCGGCGGCGAGCTGCGCGGCGGTCGTGTTCTCGCCCGGATGCTGGATGTTCACGAAGAGGGCCTTGCCGTCGGCGGACTCGGCGAGCCCGGTCACCTCGCAGCCCTTCGGGCCCACGAGGAAGCGGCGCAGCGTGGCCTCCGTGACCTTCTTGCCCATCTTCGTGGTCATGTTCACGTCGACCGTCGCCCCGCCGGCGCCCTGCGGCACGGCCTTGTTGGCGATGGTGACGTTCGCGCCGTCGCCCACCTGCCCGGGCAGGGCCGCGAGGAGCATGCAATTGGTCACGTCCGTGTAGGCGCCGTCGTCCGTCTGGATCCAGAGCAGCCCGGGCGTCGCGCGGCTGAACCACAGGCCATCCGGGCTGGAGAGATCGTTGTTCGCCGTGAGGCCGGAGAGGTTCACGTTGGCCTGGTAGTCCGCGTCGGCCGCCGCCGTATCCGCGGTGGCCTGCGCCGCGAAGAGGTAGATGTCCCAGGTGAAGGCGGTCGCCGAATGATCGCCGTTCGCGGGCAGGAAGCGGATGATGTGGCCGTTGCTGTTGCCGCGCTGCGTCGTGGCGCCTCGCGTGTCCGACCAGTAGCGCGGGTTGGCGGCGTCCAGCGGGGCGGCGGTGCTGCCGCGCTGGCTGTTGTTGGTCATCGTGAAGTAGACCTCGCCGTTCTTCGGGTTCACGCCGCCCCACTCGGGGCGATCCATCTTGGTGGCGCCGACGACGTCGGCGGCGAGGCGCGCGTGCACCAGCACGTCGGCCGCGTCGGCAAAGGGATACGTCGCGCTCGCCGACGTGATGCCGTTCACGCCGAACGTGAGCTCGACCCACGAGCCGCTGCCGTCGGCGTTGAACCTGGCCACGAAGAGCTTGCCCGCGTCGAGGTACTTGTCGCCCGCCGCCAAGCCGCGCGTCGCGTCGGCCGGGTCCCACACGGCGGTCGAGACGTACTTGTAGACGTACTCGTTGCGCGAATCGCAGCCGGAATAGAAGACGATCGGACGGCCGGCGACGACCGGGCCCACCCAGCAACCCTCGTGGAAGAAGCGGCCCAGTCCCGTGCGCTTCTTCGGGGTGGAGGTCGCGCTGAAGGGGTCGATCTCCACGTTCCAGCCGAAGGTGTTGGCCACGTTGCGGAAATCGTCCGTGCCGTCGGCGGAGGCGCCGATCTTCGAGGCGTTCCAGCGCGTGTACGTCGTGTCGTTGGGGTCCGCCGCGACGACGGTGCTCCAGGCATAGTTGCCCGCCGATCCCTGGGTGATGCCGTAGCGATTGAGGGCGGTCACCTCCGCCGCGGTGCGGTTGGCGTTGTCGCCGGCGACGCGGCGGAAATAGAACGACCAGTTCTCCTCGCACGTGAGGTACGTGCCCCAGGGCGTGTAGCCGTTGGCGCAGTTGTTGATGGTGCCGCGCGTGCGCGTGCCGTCGGGCGAGAACCGCGTCCGCAGGAAGCGCGAGCCGGCCGCCGGGCCGGACATCACCATTTCCGTCGAGGGCGTGATGCGGCGGTTGTAGGCGGACGTCTTGCTGTAAGTCCACGCGTTGCCGGTGCGCGCCACCTCGACGACGCTGACCCCGTGGCAGTTCACTTCCTTGTCGACCTCGTCCTTCACCGTGCGCACGCCGTTCGCGACCGTCGGGCCGGCGGTATGCAGCATGAGTTGCGTGATGTTCTCGTGGTTCATGACGAGCAGGCCCCGGTCCGAGCCGTTCGGGTCGTAGGCGCCGGCGGACGTCATGCCGAAGAAGTGCATGCCGTCGTGGTGGTCGCCCGCGCGCGAAGCGTAGGACGATCCGGTGTCGCCGGCGATGTTCGCCGAATCGGGCGTCGCGGCGTTGAGGGGGTCGCCCAGCCGGTAGAGCACGCTGGCGGTGTAGCCGGCGGGGACGATGAGCGCGTCGGCGAGGCCCTTGGGCACGGCGGTGAAGCCGAGCGAGAGGTCGTCGTCGCCCGAGTCGCTGTTGCCGCAGCCCATCAGGCTGCCGCCGAAGATCGCGGTGCCGGCGAAGCCCGCTGCGCCCTTGAGGAGAGCGCGGCGCGACAGGCGCATCGAGAGCACGTTCGCGAAGGAATCGTTGCGGGAATCGTTGAAGCTGGCGTCTTCCGGGTTCGCGGCGAGGTCGTGCGCGGGACGGTCGTTCATGGCGGGCTCTCGGAAAGGATGGGAACAGGGAGAGCCACCTTAGGGGCGCGACGTGACAGCGTGCTTTCGGAATTGTGACGTCCCCGATTTGGCGGGTGACGGAAAGAAAAAGCCCCGCCGAAGCGGGGCTTTTTTCGTGCAGCCGGAAGGCCCGGACTTACATGTCCATGCCGTCCATGCCGCCCATGCCGCCCATCCCGCCGCCCATGCCGCCGGCCATGCCCTTGTCTTCCTTGGGCAGCTCGGCAACCATCGCGTCGGTGGTGAGCATCAGGGCCGCGACCGAGGCCGCGTTCTGCAGCGCGCAGCGCGTGACCTTGGTGGGATCGAGAACGCCCATCGCCACCATGTCGCCGTACTCGCCCGTCTGGGCGTTGTAGCCGAAGTTGCCCTTGCCTTCGAGGACCTTGTTCACCACCACGCTCGGCTCGTCACCGGCGTTGCGGGCGATCTCGCGCAGCGGCTGCTCGATGGCGCGCAGGACGATCTTGATGCCGGCGTCCTGGTCGGGGTTGTCGCCCTTCACCTTGGCGACGGCGCCCTTGGCGCGGATCAGCGCGACGCCGCCGCCCGGGACGATGCCTTCTTCCACGGCAGCGCGGGTGGCGTGCAGCGCGTCTTCGACGCGGGCCTTCTTTTCCTTCATCTCGACTTCGGTCGCGGCACCCACCTTGATGACGGCCACGCCGCCGGCGAGCTTCGCCACGCGCTCCTGGAGCTTTTCCTTGTCGTAGTCGCTGGTGGCTTCCTCGATCTGGGCGCGGATGGTCGTCACGCGCGCCTTGATCTGGTCTTCCTTGCCGGCGCCGTCGATGATCGTCGTGTCTTCCTTGCCCACTTCGATGCGCTTCGCCTTGCCGAGGTCCTTCAGCTGGACGTTCTCGAGCTTGAGGCCGAGTTCTTCCGCGATGACCGTGCCGCCCGTGAGGATGGCGATGTCTTCGAGCATGGCCTTGCGGCGGTCGCCGAAGCCCGGGGCCTTCACGGCGCAGGTCTTGAGGATGCCGCGCAGGTTGTTCACCACCAGGGTGGCGAGCGCCTCGCCGTCGACGTCTTCGGCGACGATGAGGAGCGGACGGCCGGCCTTGGCCACCTGCTCGAGCACCGGCAGCAGGTCGCGGATGTTCGAGATCTTCTTGTCGTGCAGGAGCACGAAGGGATCGTCGAGGATGGCGATCTGGCGGTCGGGGTTGTTGATGAAGTACGGGGAGAGGTAGCCGCGGTCGAACTGCATGCCCTCGACCACGTCCAGCTCGTTGTCGAGGCTCTTGCCGTCCTCGACCGTGATGACGCCTTCCTTGCCGACCTTGTCCATCGCATCGGAGATGATCTTGCCGATGTTGTCGTCGGAGTTGGCGGAGATGGAACCGACCTGGGCGATCTCCTTGGAGGTCGTGCAGGGCTTGCTGATCTTCTTCAGCTCCTCGATCGTGGCGAGGACGGCCTTGTCGATGCCGCGCTTCAGGTCCATCGGGTTCATGCCGGCGGCGACGTACTTCATGCCTTCGGTCACGATCGACTGGGCGAGCACCGTGGCGGTGGTGGTGCCGTCACCGGCGACGTCCGAGGTCTTGGAAGCGACTTCCTTGACCATCTGGGCGCCCATGTTCTCGAACTTGTCCTTCAGCTCGATTTCCTTCGCGACCGACACGCCGTCCTTGGTGACGGTGGGGGCGCCGAAGGAGCGCTCGAGCACGACGTTGCGGCCCTTGGGGCCCAGGGTGACCTTCACGGCATCGGCGAGAACGTTGACGCCGGCGATCATGCGGACGCGGGCGTGTTCACGGAACTTGACGTCTTTGGCAGCCATTGGCTTTTCCTCTGTCTATCTATGCGTTGAATTCGGGGGTCGGATTCAGGCGACCACGGCCATGATGTCTTCTTCGCGCATCACGAGCAGTTCCTCGCCGTCGATCTTGACGGTGGTGCCCGAGTACTTGCCGAAGAGGATCTTGTCGCCGACCTTCACGTCGACGGGGAAGAGCTTGCCCTCGTCGTTCTTCTTGCCGGGGCCGATGGCCATCACTTCGCCCTGGTCGGGCTTCTCGGCGACGGTGTCGGGGATCACGATGCCGGAGGCGGTCTTCCGCTCTTCTTCCAGGCGCTTGACGATCACGCGGTCGTGCAAAGGACGCAGCTTCATGAGTTCACTCCTCAGTTTCTGATTGCGATGACTGGGTTCGGGAACCGGGAAAGGGTTCCCGGTTGAAATCGGCGGGGTAGTAGCACTCACCCGCGGCGAGTGCTAATAGTAGTGCCGGGCAGGGCAGGTTTCAAGAGGGTCGTCGCGGGCGGAAGTCCGCAACCCGTGAATTCAATGGGTTGAAAGTAAGTAAGCGCTTTCATTTCCAGCCCGCATCGCCCCATGGGGCGATCCTCGCGTCCGCGGAGGATCTCCCGGGCCGCGAGGCCTGCGGGCGGAGGCGGCGAAGCCCGCCGTCTGAGGCGCTCTTGCCCGGCCCGCGCTCCAGCTAGCCGGTGCTCCAGGCGCGGGGCCTGCGCATGCCGGCGATCCGGCAGGCCTGCCCGGGGTAGCCGTAGGGAAAGAGCTCGAAGAGCCGGTTTCGCGCGCCTTCGCCCTGGCGCCGCTGCAGGTGCCGGATCACGAAGCGCGCGTCGGCGGCGACCTGGTGCTCGTCGTACCAGGCGCGCATGAAGCGGATCACCTCCCAATGCTCGCCGGTGAGGGCGATGCCCTCGCGGCGCGCGAGTTCCACGGCCGCCGCCGCCGTCCATTCGCGGGGCTCGACCAGGTATCCGTCCGCATCGAGAAGCGGCATCGTGAATGCACCTTCCATGGCCGCATGATAGCGGCTTGCCCGCCCCGGTCAATGGCGCCGATGGGCGACCCCGGCCGGGTAGAAGGCGTATCCCGGCGCATCACCCGATGAGCTTCTCGCTCCGCCCGAACTGGTAGACCACCCGTCGCGCCTTCCCCGGCTTCGTCGGGGCGGCCAGGTGCGGGCAGGGCGGGTTGCGGTAGCCGCCTTCGCGGAGCGTCACGTCGTCCGCCACGTCCGCCCAGAGGCCGCCGCGCACCGGCCGGAACATCCACTGCACGTAGCCCCCGCGCCCGGCGACGTCGATGAGTTCCTCGCCGTCGGGCACTTCCGCCACCACCGGGGGCTGGCCTTCGATGAGCACGGGCGGGTTGCCGAAGGCGTTCATGCACTCGAAGGATTCCCGCGCCGTGCCGCCCGGCCGGATGAAGGGCTTGGCCTCCTGCCGCGCGAGGTCCCAGGAGCCCAGTTCCCAGGCCACGTCGAGGATCGCGTGCTCGAGGTCCTCGAAGCGGTCCCAGCGCTCGTTCACCTGGAGCGCGGAGCTGGGCACCGGCTGGTAGGCGACGACGTTCGCGTCCGTGACGTCCGCGAGCTTCGTCTCCACGAAGCCGTGCCAGTGCAGCGTGAGGACCACCGGGGTGTTCGCGTGGGGCACCGCCGCCACGCTCACGCCCACGAGGGGCAGTCGGTTCGAGATGAGCTGCGTCTCGATGCAGTCGAGCAGTTGCATGGAATGAGTCCCTCCGTCAGTTGTCGATAACCTGATGCAGAAACCGCATACCGCGATCGCCAGTGAGCACAAGCAAGGGCCGTGCGCGGCCGATGTTTCGCATACAAGCCGCGCGCCGTGTTGCTAGCAGTCGACCGCGGCGGATGCCAATCGGCGGCGTCGAGCGCGCGCCGCTAGAATGGCGATCCCCGTGCCCGAGCCCCACGCCGTGACCCGCAACGCCGACCTCGTCGCCCGCTCCCTCGCCGCCGTCTGGCACCCGTGCACGCAGATGAAGGTGCACGAGCGCTTGCCGCTGGTGCCGATCGCGCGCGCTTCCGGTGCATGGCTCGAGGACTTCGAGGGCCACCGGTTCGTGGACGGCGTGAGCTCCTGGTGGGTGAACCTCTTCGGCCACGGGCACCCGCGCATCGCCGCCGCCATCGCGGAGCAGGCCGCAGCGCTCGAGCACGCGATGCTCGCGGGCTTCACGCACGAGCCGGTGGTGGCGCTTTCCGAACGGCTCTCGGCGATCGCGCCCGGCAACCTCGGCCATGCCTTCTACGCCTCCGACGGCGCCTCGGCCACGGAGATCGCGCTCAAGATGGCCTTCCACCACGGGGCCAACCGCGGCAAGGCCGGCAAGGACCGCTTCGTCGCCCTCGAGGGCGGCTACCACGGCGAAACGGTGGGGGCGCTCTCGGTGACGGACGTCGCGATCTTCCGCGATGCCTATGCGCCCCTGCTTCGCCGCAATTTCCGGGTGCCGTTTCCGTCGTCGCACGCGGCTTCCCGCGCGACCGGTGGCGCCGAGTGCGCACGAGAGGCCGCGGGCATGCTGGCGCGACTGTTCGAGTCCGAAGGCGAATCGATCGCCGCGCTCATCGTGGAGCCGCTGGTGCAAGGCGCGGGCGGCATGAGGATGTACGACCCCGAGTACCTGCGCCTCGCGCGCGCGTTGTGCGACCGCCACGAGATCCTGCTCATCGCCGACGAGATCATGACCGGCTTCGGGCGCACCGGGACGATGTTCGCCTGCGAGCAGGCCGGCATCGCGCCGGACCTGCTGTGCCTCTCGAAGGGCATCACGGGCGGGTTCCTGCCGCTGTCCTGCGTGCTCTCCACCGACGAGGTCTACGCGTCCTTCTGGGACGACGACACGGCGCGCGGCTTCCTGCATTCCCATTCGTACACCGGCAACCCGATCGCCTGCCGCGCGGCGCTCGCCGTGCTGGATCTTTTCGAGGAAGGCGACGTGATCCGCGCCAACCGCGGCAAGGCGGCGCGATTCGACCTCATCGCGGCGCCGCTCGCGGACCAGCCCGGGGTCCGGAACCTGCGTCGCCTCGGGATGATCTGGGCCTTCGAGGTGGAGACGGACGAACCCCGGTTCGCGCGCCTCGCCTTCGAATCGGCGCTCGCGGACGGCGCGCTCCTGCGCCCCATCGGCAACACCGTCTACTTCATGCCGCCCTACGTGATCGACGACGAGGACTTCGCGACCCTCGTGAAGGCCGGCATCGGCATCGCGCAGCGCTGGGGGCGCCGATGAAGCGCCTTCTCGCCCTCGCCCTTTTCGCCCCGGCCCTCGCGCTGGCACAGCTGCCGCCCGCCGTGCGCGACGCGCTCGCGAAGGCCGGCGTCCCCGAATCCGCGGTCGGCGCCGTGGTGGCGCCCGTGACGGGCGGCAAGCCCCTTCTCGAGCACAACGCCGGCAAGGCGCTCAACCCGGCTTCCACCATCAAGCTCGTCACCACGTTCGCCGCGCTCGACCTGCTGGGGCCCGCTTACACGTTCGGCACGGAGGTGCTCGCCACGGCCGAGCCCTCGGGCGGCGTGCTCGAGGGAGACCTCGTCCTCAGGGGCGGCGGCGATCCGAAGCTCACCTACGAGCGCCTCTGGCGGCTCGTGCGCCAGGTGCGCGCGCGCGGCATCCGCGAGATCCGCGGCGACGTGATCCTCGACCGCACGCGCTTCGTGACGCCCCCCCACGACCCGGCGAAGTTCGACGGCGAGGCGCGGCGCGCCTACAACGTCGGCCCGGACGCCTTGCTGCTGCACTACAAGGCCATCGCCTTCCGCTTCATCCCGGACGCCTCCGGCGTCACCGTGCTCGCCGAGCCGGATTTCCCGACGGTGGAGGTGCTCTCGCGCCTGAAGGTCGTGAAGGAACCCTGCGGCAACTGGCGCCGCAACCTCAAGTACACGGTCGAGGAGAACGGACTCCTCGCCATCGCGGAATTCACCGGCACCTATCCGGCGGATTGCGGCGAGAAGTTCCTGCCCTTGTCCGTCTTCGACCAGGACCGCTACGCCGAGGCGCTCCTGCGCTGGCTGTGGAGCGAGACGGGCGGCAAGCTCACGGGCAAGGTGCGCGCGGCGCCGGCGCCCGCGAACGCGAAGCCCGTCCTGCGCTTCGAATCCGAGCCCCTCGCGCAACTGGTGCGCGACGTGAACAAGTTCTCCAACAACGTGATGGCGAGGCAACTCTTCCTCGCCCTTTCCGCCCGGAACGGCACGCCGGGGAGACGAAAGCGAGCGAGAAGGCCGTTCGCGACTGGCTCGCCTCGAAGGGCGTGGCGGCGCCGGAGCTCGTGATCGAGAACGGCTCGGGCCTCTCCCGAACCGAGCGGATCAGCGCGGGGAGCCTCGCGGGCGTGCTGAAGGCCGCGTGGACGAGCCCCGCGATGCCCGAGCTCGTCTCCTCGCTTTCCCTCTTCGCGGTCGACGGCACGTTCAAGCTGAAGAACGGCGCCTTCGCGGGCCAGGCGCACCTGAAGGGCGGCACGCTCACCGGCGTGCAGAGCGTCGCGGGCTACGTGCTCACGCCCACGGGCGAACGCCGGCTCGTGGTGATGATCGTGAACCACGAGAACGCCAATCGCGCGCAGCCTGCGCTCGATGCCCTCGTCGAGTGGGCGTGGAGGAGCCGTTGAGCTTCGGCGGAAGGTCAAAGGCTTTGGAACCGCAGATGAACGCAGATGAACGCAGATGGCTTGTGATTCGCTGAGAGCGTGCCGATGGTCAGCATCCAGAAATCGACCATTGGCACAGCCTGATCTCGGCCACGAACCATCTGCGTTCATCTGCGTTCATCTGCGGTTCCAAAGCTTTGCCCCCCCCCTGCGGTTCCAAAGCCTTCAGGCCGAAATCCGCGAGACCGCCTCCGCGAATCGCCTGAGCGTGCCGGATAGCGCCCCCGGCGCGATGCGCACGTCGAGCAGGTGGAAGCGGCCCCGCTCGCGTCCCGCCGCCTCCAGCGCTACGCCCAATTCGGCGCGCGTCGTCACGCGGTGCCCCACGCCGCCCATGGCGGGCGCCATCGTCGCGTAATCCCAGGTACCCAGCGCGTTGTAGCTCGCGTCGGGCCGGAAGGCGCGCAGCATGCCCCAGCCGCCGTTGTTGAGCACCACCACGATCGGGTCCCAGCCGTGGCGGGCGCAATGGCCGAGCTCCAGGCCCGTCATCTGGAACGCGCCGTCGCCCACCAGGATCACGGGCCGCCGGCCGCTCGCGGCCTGCACGCCCAGCCCCGCCGGGACGCCGAAGCCCATGCTCGCGTAGTAGCCGGGCGCGACGTGGTCCGTCTGCTGCAGGTCCATGGCGGTGAAGAGGCAATCGCCCACGTCGGTGGCGACGGGCATGCGGCCCCGGGCGTCCATCAGGTCGTTGAGCGCGCGCGCGACGTCCGTCGGCTCGGGCGGCGCGCCGTCCTTCACGAGGCCGCGCGGCGCCTCGACGGGCGCGACGGCACGGGCGTTCGCGAGCGGCGTCGCGCGCGCGAGGAGCGCCTCGACCAGGCGGGCGAGCGGAATGTCCGCATACGTGTGGAAGCCCAGCCGCACCTCGCGATCGAGGGCGAGGATGGCGCGGCGCAGGTCCACGCGGCTCGCGGAGACGCCGAAGTTCGTGTCCGAGACGATCACGCCCAGGAGCAGCAGGCCGTCCGATTCCTCCACGAGCCGCGAGACGTCGGGCGTGCCCGCGAGGCCCAGGTAGGTGCCCACGAGCGGCGCGTCCGTGCCTTCGAGAAGCCCGCGGCCCATGAGGCTCGTCACGACGGGAATCCCGAGCTTTCTCGCGAGCGAGGCGACCGCGGCCTCCAGCCCGAAGCGCCGCACTTCCACGTCCACCATGAGCACCGGCGACTTCGCCGCCGCCAGGCGCCCCAGCACCTCCTGCGCGCAGGCCGCGAGCGCCTCCTCGTCGATGGCGGGTTCGGGCTCCGGCGGCGCGTTCTCGCAGGCCGCGTTCACCATGTCGCGCGGCACCTCGAGATACACCGGTTGCGAATGGCGCCTTGCCGAGGCGAGCACGCGCGCGATCTCGCGCCCGGCGCGCGCCGGATCGTCGAGCCGCGCCTGGTCGCACGTCACCTGGCGGAAGAGGTCGTACTGCGACTCGAGCGTCTTCACCTGGTGGTGCAGCATGAGGCCCGAGCGGCGTTCGGCCGCGCCGGGCGCCCCGGAGATCACGACGACGGGCGAGCGTTCCGCGAAGGCGGAGGCGACCGCGTTCACGAGGTTGAGCGCGCCGGCGCCATACGTGACGGCGGCGACGGAGGGCGCGCCGCGCATGCGGGCCGCGCCGTCGGCCGCGAAGCCGACCGAGGGCTCGTGCGAGAGCGTGTAGAGCGGCAGGCGGCCGTCGGCGCACAGGGCGTCGAAGAACGGCAACGCGAAATCGCCGGGAATGCCGAAGACCTCCCGCACGCCGGCGCCGTGCAGCGCGCCGAACAGTTCGCCCGCGATCGTGGGGCGCGGGCTCGCCCGGGGGGGCCCCCCACCCCGGCCCGGGGGGGGGGGGGGGCGCGCGGGGGGGGGGGGGGGGGGGGGGGGGGGGGGGTGTTCTCCCAGCGGGCGCGCGGGGCGCCCCCCCCCGCCGGCGGGGGGGGGGGGGGGGGAGGGGGGGGCGGGGCGGGCCCGCGGGGCGGCGGGGGCGGCCCCGGGGGCCCCCCCGGGGGGCAGCGCCGGGGCCCCGCGGGGGGGCCCGGGGGGGGGGGGCCCCCCCGCGGGGCGGGGGGGGGGGCCGGGGGCGGCGGCCCCCCCGGGCCGGGGGGAGGGGGGGGCCCCGGGGGCGGGGCCCCCCCGGGCGGCGGCCGGGGGGGGCGGGGGGGGGAGGGAGGGGGCGGGGGAAGGGGGCGGGGAAGGGGGGGGCGGGGGGGGGGGCCGGGGGCCGGGGGGGGGGGGGCGGGGGGGGCGGGGCGGGGGGGGGGGGGGGGGGGCGCCCGGGGGGGCCTCCCCCTGGCGAGGTCCGGGGCGGGGGGGCCGGGCGGCCGGCGGCGGGGGGCGCCCCCCCGGCGGCGGCACGGGGGCGCCGGCGGGGGGGCCGCGGGGGGCACCCCCCGCCGGCGGGGGAGGGGGGGGAGCGCCCCCCCCCCCCCCGGCCCGCGGGGGGGGGGGGGCCCGGGGGGCGCGGGCGCCGGGCGCGCGCCGCCCCCCCCCCGGGCCGCGCCGGCCCCGCCGGCCGGCCGCGCCCGCACGCCGCTCAGCCCCGGGGAGGTGGGGGCCCCCCGGGGGGGGGGGGGGGGGCCGCCGGGGGGGGGGGGGGCCCGGGCCCCGCGGGGGGGCCCCCGGGGGGGGGTGGGGGGGGGGGGGGGCCCCGCGGGCCGCCCCCGGGGGGGGGGCCCCGGCCGCGGGGGCGGCCCTCCCCCCCCCCGGGGGGGCCCGGCGGCGACCGCGGCGGGGCCCCGCCCCGCCCGCCCCCCCGGGCCCCCCCCGCGCCGCGCCCCCCCCCCCCCCCGGCGGGGGGGGGCCCCCGGGGGGGGGGGGGGGGGGGGGGGGCCCGCGGGCCCGGGGGCCCGCGCCGGGGGGGGGGGGCGGGGGGGGGGCGCCCCCCCCCGCGCCGCCGGGCCGGCCCGCCCCCCCCGCCGGGGGGGGCGGCGGCGGCCCCCGCCGCGCCCGCGGGGGGCGGGGGGGGGGGGGGGCCCCCCCCGGCGGGCGCCGGGGGGGGGGGGGCCGGGGCCGCCCCCGCCCCCCCGTCGGGGCCCCCGCCGCGGCGGGCCGGGGCGGCCCGCCGCGGGGGGCGGGGGCCGCGGCCGGCGGGCCGCGGCGGGGGGCGGGGGGGGGCCGCCCGGGGGGCGGGGGGGGGGCCGGGGGGGGGGGGGGGGGGGGGGGGGGGGCCGGGGCGGCCCGGCCGGGGGGCGGGCGGGGGGGGCGGCGGCGGGGCCGGCGCCCCGGGGGCCCGCGGGCGCGCGCGCGGCCCGGCGGGGCGCCGCGGCCGGCGCGCGCGCGGGCGCCCGCGCGCGCCGCGCGCGCCCCCCCCCCCCCCCCCGCCGCCCGCGGGGGCCCCGCCGGCGGCCCCCGCCCTGGGGGGCGGGGCGCCCCGGGGGGCGGGGGCGGGGGGGGCGCGGGGGGGGGGGGGGGGCGGGGGGGCCCCCGGGGGGGGGGGGGGGGGGGGCGGCGGCGGGGGGGCCCGCGGGGGGGCGGGGGGGCCGGGGGGGCGGCGGCCCCCGCGCCCGGGGGGGGGGGCCCCCCCCGCGGCCCGCGCGCGGGGGCCCCGCGCCCGCCGGCCGCGCGGGGCGGGGGGGGGCGCGGCGGGGGCGGGCGCGGGGGGGGGGGGGCGCCGCGGGGGGGGGGGGGGGGGGGGGCCCCCCGCCCCGGCCGCCAGGCCGGCGGGCCCCCAGACCCGGCGGTCCCCGTCCCCGCCGGCGGCCGGGGGGGGGCCCCCCCGCCCGCCCCCCGCGAGGGGGCCCGCGGCGGGGGGGGGGGGGGGGGGGGGGGGCCGGGGGGGGGGGGGGGGGGGGGGGCGGGGGGGGGGGGGGGGGGGGGGGGGGGGGGCGCCGGGGGGGGGCGGGGGGCGCGGGGGGGGGGCGCCCCGCCCCCCGCGGCGGCCGCGGCCGGCGCCGCGGCGGGGCGCGGGGCGGCCGCCGGGCCCGGGGGGGGCCGGGGGGGCGGGGCGGGGGGGGCGGGGCGGGGGGGGGGGGGGGCGGGGCGCCCCCGCGGCGGGGGGGGGCGGGGGGGGGGGGGGCGCGCGGGCGGGGGGGGGGGGGCGGGGGGGCGCGCGGGGGGAGGGGGGGGCGGCGCCGCCGGGGCCGCCGCCGTGGGCGGGGGGGGGGGGCGGCGCGGGGCGGCCGGGGCCGGGGGGGGGAGGGGGGGGGGGGGGGGGCGGGGGAGGGGGGGGGGGGGGGGGGGGGGGGGGGGCGGGGGGCAGGCGGGGGGGGGGGGGGGGCCCCCGGGGGGCCGGGGGGGGCCCGCGGGGGGGTGGGTTCAGGACAAGAAAAGCGAAGAATGCGCCGCGCGGGCCGTCAGTCCGGCCGGGCCGCGCGCTCCACGTGGCGGACGACGCGGGCGATGAGCTTGCGGGCATGGGTCACGTCCAGCCGCGCGAGCGTCTCGCGCACGGCGGAGGCGACCTGCGGGTCGCCCACCACCACGAGATCGTGCAGGAAGAGGCCGTCGGGGCGGTCCTCGCGCTCGGCGAGCACGGCGAAATCCGAGGCGTTCACGCGGAAGCGCAGCGCGGGCTCGCCCACGGGCGGCACCGGGAAGAAACGGCGATTGCTCGTCTTGAAGGCCATGACGAGGTCGGCGTCGCGCACCTCGACGAAGAAGACCCGCCCTTCGAGCCGGTCGAGCGTCTCGCGCGGCAGGCGCCGGCGCAGCGTGAGGTTGAGCACGGTCGCCACCACGGCCGAGGAGGGCATGTGGGGCAGGCGCCGCACGAGCTGGCGGATGGGCCGGGGAAGCACCTTTCGCCGCCGCATCGAGGCGGTGGGCATGATGGGTGCGTTCATGGGGTTCTCCTTGCGGCCGTGGCGCTCGCGAGTGCTGCGAGCACCTTACCCGTCAAGGCTAGCCCCGGGCCCCCGCGCCTTCTTGAGGTAAGTCAGCTTCGCCGCGATGCGCCGGCCCGGCGTGAGGCGAATGTGACGGCGATCAAGGCCGCGAGGGTCGCGAGGCCGAAGGCCGCCACGATCCCGAGGGGCACGAGCGCCACGGCGATCACGGCGAAGAACGCCGAGAAGCCCGTGAGCCCCGTGACGAACCCGCGCAGCAACCGCGCGAGCGCGTCCTCGCCGTAGAGGGCGAGCGTGAAGGGCGGCATGATCGATCCGGTGACCGGCATCGACAGCAGGATGCCGCTCACGACCGGCCCCAGCGTCGATGCGCCCAGGAGGATCGCGGCCGCGAGCAGCAGCGCGGCGGCGAGGCGCAGCCAGAGCTCGACGGGAGGGATGGCGGGCAACGCGACGGCACCCTTCGGACGCGGCAGCACCTTCGTGGCGAAGAGGAGCCCGCCCGCCGCCAGCGCGAGCGCCATCGCCGGCCCGAGCGGCAGCATCGCGATCCCCGCGGCCGCGACGGCGAAGGCCGTCCAGCCCGCAAGGAGCCCGGGGATCGGCCCCCAGGCCCGGCCCGCGCGCGAGAAGGTCGTGAGGTGCGCCGCCTGCCCCGCCACCACCGCCAGCGTGACGAGCGCCGAGCCCGCGGCGAACGCCGGACCCAGGTCGATGGCGAGGAACAGCGTGATGGGACCGCCGATGAGCGGGAAGCCGCCGAGATAGCCCGAGACCGAATGGCCCCATTTTCGCGCCGCCAGGCTCGCGAGCCAGACCGCGAGCGGCACCAGCAGCAGCTTCGCGATCGTCGCGGCCGTCATGGGCGCCGGTTGGCGCCCGCCACCATGCGGTACTCGTAGAGCCGGCACTCGATCGCGCCGTTGTAGAGCGGCGTGCGCTTCGTGGCCGACAGGCGGATGAGCTTGGGCAGGTCCGTGTCGCCCGAGAGGATGTACGCGTTCCAACCGGCGAACTTCTGCTTGAGCAGGTGCCCGAGTTCCGGATAGAACTTCGCGAGCGTTTCCTTCTCGCCCAGGCGCATGCCGTAGGGCGGGTTCGTCACGATGACGCCCGATTCGGCCGGTGCGGAAATCTCGAGCAGGTTCACCTGCTTGAGCGAGACGACGCTCTCCAGGCCCATTTCGGCCAGGTTGGCGCGAGCCCCTTCCACCGAGCGGCCGTAGAGGTCGGAGCCGTAGATCTGCCGCGGCGCGATGGGCTGCGCCCGGGCGAGGCCCGCCGCCTTGATTTCCGCCCACTTCGCCGCGTCGAAGCGGTTGAGGTTCTCGAAGCCGAAGGGGCGGTCGCGGCCCGGGGCGAGCCCCAGGGCCATCTCCGCGGCCTCCACGAGGATCGTGCCCGAGCCGCACATGGGGTCGAGCAGGGGCTGGTCGGGCATCCAGCCCGAGAGCTTCAGCAGCCCCGCCGCCAGGTTCTTCTTGAGCGGCGCCTCGCCCACCTGCTCGCGCCGGCCGCGCTTGAAGAGCGGCTCGCCGCTCGTGTCGAGGTAGAGCGTGCACCACTTCGCGTCGAGGAAGCAGTGCACGCGCACGTCCGGCTCGCGCGAGGAGACGTCGGGGCGCTTGCCGAGGGCGTCGCGGAACACGTCGGCCACCGCGTCCTTCACCTTGAGGGTGATGAAGTCGAGGCTCTTCACCGGCGCCTTCACGCCGTTGGTCTCGACCTTGAAGGTGCGCTCGACGCCGAAGTGGGCGTGCCAGCGCACGCGCTTCGCGCCCTCGTAGATGTCGTTCTCGTTGCGGTAGTCGAACCGCGTCATCCGCCAGAGAATGCGCGTCGCGAGACGCGACTCGAGGTTCGCGGCGTAGGCGACCTCGAAGGGCCCCTCGAACGCGACGCCCGCCTCGTCCGCGCTGGCGTTCTGCGCCCCCAGCGCCGTGAGCTCCTAGGCGAGGAGCCCGGCGAGCCCGCGCGGGCAGGTGGCGTAGAAGTGGACGTTGCCGTCGATGGCGCGGGCCACGGCCGGCGCCGCGGCGGCGGCGCCGGGCAGGCGCCTCAGGACGGCCATGAAAGCCTCCGGGGGGCCGCCCGGTAGAATGGGCGCGCCATGAAGACGACGAAATACGCGGTGTTGGGAGGCATGGGGGGCGGGGCAGGCGAGGAACTTTCGACGCCTCGGGGCCCTCTACGGGGTGGCTTTCCGGAATTCTACGGCATGTCTCCCACCCGACTCCTCCCGCGCCTCGCCGCCGCCGCCGCTTTTCTCGCCTTCGCCGCGCAGGCCGCGCCCGTGCGCACGGAACGCGTGGAGGCCGAGCTGCACGCCGAGAAAGCCGCGGCCGTCGCCGGCAAGCCCGCCACCGTGGGCCTTCGCCTGAAGCACGACGAGCACTGGCACACCTACTGGAAGAACCCCGGCGATTCGGGCCTGCCCACGAAGATCAAGTGGACGCTGCCCGAAGGCTGGACGGCGGGCGCCTTCCAGTGGCCGCACCCGGAGCGCCTGCCCTTCGGCCCCCTCGTGAACTACGGCTACAGCGGCGAGACGATGCTGCTCGCCGAACTCACGCCCCCCGCGAACGCGAAGCCGGGCCCCGTCACGATCACGGGCGACGCGGACTGGCTCGTCTGCAGCGACGTGTGCATTCCGGAGAAAGCCTCGCTCAGGCTGGAGTTCGCCGTGGCCGAAGGGGACCCGGCCCCCCGGTCCGGCGAGACGGCGCGGTTCGCCAAGGCGAGGGCGTCGGTGCCCGCCCGGACGGAGGGCTGGAAGGCCGAATCGACGATGGCCGGCGGCCTGCTCACCGTGCGCTTCGTGCCGCCGGAAGGCGCCGTCGCCCCGGGCAAGGCCTTCTTCTTCCCCGATCGCGAGAGCTTCATCGAGCCGGCGGCCCCGCAATCCCTCACGCGCGACGGCGGCGGCTTCCGCCTCGCGGTGAAGCTCGCCCAGCCGGAGCTCAAGGACATCGGCACGGTGGCGGGGGTGATCGTCACCGAAGGCGCGTGGCCCGACCTGCCGGGCCGCAAGGCCGTGGAGATCGCCGCGCCCCTCGTCGCGTCGTTCCCCGCGCCGGCCGCCGCGCTGCCCGTGCCCGATGCGCCGGCGCCGGCGGGGTCCGGGGGCAGCCTCGCCGCGGCCCTCGCCTTCGCGTTCCTGGGCGGCATCCTCCTGAACCTCATGCCCTGCGTGTTCCCGGTCCTGGGCATCAAGGTGATGGGCTTCGTGCGGCACGCGCACGGCGATTCGCGCGCGCTCTGGATGCAGGGCGTCGTGTTCTCGGCGGGCGTGCTGGTGTCCTTCCTCGTCCTCGCGGGGCTGCTGCTCGCGCTGCGCGCGGGCGGGGCGCAGCTCGGATGGGGCTTCCAGCTGCAGTCGCCCGCGTTCGTCACGCTGCTCGCGGCGCTCTTCTTCCTCATGGCGCTCAACCTATTCGGCGTCTTCGAATGGGGCGGCTTCGCGCAGTCGATGACGTCGAACGTGTCCGCGCAGGGCCGCTACGCCGATGCCTTCCTCGCGGGCGTCCTCGCCACCTTGGTCGCCACGCCCTGCACGGCACCGTTCATGGGCGCGGCCGTGGGCTTCACGCTCGCGCAGCCGGCCGCCATCTCGCTCGCCGTCTTCGCGATGCTGGGCGTGGGCATGGCGCTGCCCGTGCTCGCCCTCTCGCTCTTCCCGGGCGCTCTCAAGCGCCTGCCCAGGCCCGGGCCGTGGATGGAAACCTTCAAGCAGGTCATGGCCTTCCCGCTCTTCGCGACGGTGGTCTGGCTCGCGTGGGTGCTGGGCGCGCAGGCCGGCAACGACGCCGTGATGATGCTGCTCGCGGGGCTGCTTCTGCTCGCGCTGGCCGCGTGGATCTACGGCCGCTGGGCGCATTCGGAAAGCCTGCTGCGCTTCGTCTTCGCGGGCGCCATCGCGGCGGCCGGGCTGTGGCTCGCCTGGCCCCACGGCGCCCTGGCCCCCGGCACGGCCCAGGCCTCGGTCCCGCGGGCCGGCGAAGTCCCTTGGCAAGCCTGGTCGCCGGAGAAGCTGGCGGAACTGCGCGCGGCCGGCACGCCCGTCTTCGTCGATTTCACGGCGGCGTGGTGCGTCACGTGCCAGGTGAACAAGCGCGTGGCCCTGAACCGCGAGGAGGTCGTGAAGGCCTTCGCCGATCGCGGCGTCGTGCCGCTCAAGGCCGATTGGACCAACCACGACCCGCGCATCACCGCCGCCCTCGCGGAGCTCGGCCGCAACGCCCTGCCCGTCTACGCGTTCTACGCGCCGGGCGCCGCGCAACCGAAGCTGCTTCCCGAAGTCCTCACCGCCTCGATCGTCGTCGATGAACTGTCCCGGTTGCCCGCGCCCAAGCAGGCCGCCGTTCCCGCCACGCCGAAAAACTGAAGGAGACTTCCATGAAGACCGTACGCCTCGTCTGCGCGGCCGCCATCGCCGCCGCCTTCGTTCCCGCCGCCTTCGCCAACGCGCCCGCGGGCTCGGCGGCCCCCGCCTTCACGCTCACCGACCTCGCGGGCAAGGCCGTGAAGCTCGCCGACTTCAAGGGCAAGACCGTCGTGCTCGAATGGCACAACTTCGGCTGCCCCTTCGTGCAGAAGCACTACAGGAGCGGCAACATGCAGGCCCTGCAGAAGAAGTACGGCGGCGAGGTCGTGTGGCTCGCGGTCAACTCCACGAACGCCGGCCACCAGGACTACATGAAGCCCGAGGCTCTCACGAAGACGCTCACCGACTTCGGCGCCGCCCCGGCGAAGTACCTGATGGACGAACCCGGCGCGGTCGGCCTCGCCTACGGCGCGAAGACGACGCCGCACATGTACGTCATCGACGGCACGGGCAAGGTCGTCTACAACGGGGCCATCGACGACAACCGCTCGGCCAACCCGGCGGACGTGAAGGGCGCGAAGAACTACGTGGCCGTCGCGCTCGAAGACATGAAGGCCGGCAAGCCCGTGTCGACCCCCTCGACCACCCCCTACGGCTGCACGATCAAGTACAAGTAGCCCGGGTTCCGGGAGTAAAAGGCCCGGCTTCCGCGGCTTATTCGTCACATCGCGGTCACGCGGGCCGGGCACAATGGTTCTCGTGACGGCCGCCCCCCAGGGCACGTCACCGGAGAAGCCGGACGTCGGAGATACCGTCGCCGGGGACTCCACCTCCTCCTGAAGGCCCGCCCGCGACGGCGGGCCTTTCCTTTTCGCCTTTGCGCACGCGACTCGGATGCGGGACGCGGCCCCGGCCGTGCAAGCCTCTTAAAAGGCACGTAGGATGCGGGTTAAGGGAGCGGGCCGGCCAGCGGCCCGCTCCCCTTCCAATAAGAAGAGAACGACCCACGCCATGCGACTCACCACCTTCACGGATTACAGCCTTCGCGTCCTGATGTACCTCGCGACGCACCCCGAGGGCCGGGCCACCATCGCCGGGATCGCCTCCACCTTCAGGATTTCCGAGAACCACCTCACCAAGGTGGTGCATTTCCTCGGCCGGGAGGGCTACCTCGTGAACACCCGCGGCCGCGGCGGCGGGCTCGCCCTCGCCAAGGCGCCCACCGAGATCAACATCGGGACGGTGGTGAAGCTCACGGAGGGCGGCGACGTGCCCGCCGAATGCTTCGACCGCGAGACCAACGAATGCTCGATCACGGCCGATTGCCAGCTCAAGTTCGCGCTGGCCGAGGCGGTGAAGGCCTTCTACGCGACGCTCGGCAAGTACACGCTCGAGGACACGGTGAAGAACCGCAAGGCATTGGGAAAGGTGCTTTTCATGGTTCCCCCGCCGCCCACTTCGACGCGCAAGCGCGCGTAGCGGCCCCGCCTAGGCGAGGAGCCTGCGCCGGAAGAGCCCGAGCGCGATCGCGAACCCCGCGATGCCCCAGGCCGCCAGCACGGCGGCGTGCACGAGGCCGTCCTGCGGCCACTGCCCCAGGAAGAGCGGCCGGCCGATGGCGATGGCGTGCGTGAGGGGCAGGGCCGAGGCGATCGCCTGCACCCACCCCGGCAGCCCCGACAGCGGGAAGAACACCCCGCACAGCAGCATCTGCGGCGTGAGCACCAGCGTGAACCAGTAGGTGAAGAAGTCGTAGCTCTTCGCGATCGCCGTCATCACGAGGCCCATGCCCGCGAAGGAGAGCCCGATGAGGAACGCGAGGGGCACGATGAGCGCCATCTTCCATGATTGCGACAGCCCGAGCGCGATGGCCACGAGCAGGATGGCCGTGCCCGAGAGCAGGCTCTTCGAGGCGGCCCACACCCACTCCGCGAGCACCACGTCCTCGAGCGACACCGGCGCGTTCATGATGCCTTCCCAGGTGCGCTGCACGTGCATGCGCGCGAAGCCCGAGTAGAGCGCTTCGAACGACGCCGCGAGCATCGTCGTGTAGCAGATGGTGCCGCCGGCGAGGAACGCGATGTACTTCACGCCCTCCACCTCCGGGATCATCGTGGAGAAACCCAGGCCGAAGCCCAGCAGGTAGAAGAGCGGGTCGATGATGTTGCCGGCGATGCTCGCCGCGGCGAGCTTCCTCCACACGAGGTAGTTGCGCCGCCACACGGCGATCCAGCGGCCGGCGAGGAGCGCCTCGATCATTCGCGCATGTCCCGGCCGGTGAGCTTGAGGAAGAGGTCCTCGAGGTTCGCGCGCCGGTGCAGGAAGCGCAGGTGCGCGAAGCCCTTGAGGTTCGCGACGAGCGGCTCCGCGTCCTGCAAGTAGCAGAAGGCGGTCTCGCCATGGATCTCGGCGCGCGCCGAGAGCGCCATCGCGTGCTCGCCGAACCAGGCCTCCACGCCCTCCCCGTACACCTCCACCACCTCCGGCTCGATGTGCTCCGCGATGAGCGCGGGCGGCGTGCCTTCGGCCAGCATCCTTCCGTGGTCGAGGATGGCGAGGCGGTCGGCGAGCCGCTCGGCCTCGTCCATGAAGTGCGTCGTGAGCAGGATCGTCTTGCCCTGGCGCAGCAGCAGGCGCAGGCGCTCCCACATGAGGTGGCGCGCCTGCGGGTCCAGGCCCGTGGTCGGCTCGTCCAGGAAGATGAGCTCCGGGTCGTTCACGAGGGCGCGGGCGAGCACCAGGCGTCGCTTCATCCCGCCCGAGAGCGCCTGGATGCGCGAATCGCCCCGCGTCTCCAGCGCGGCGAACTCGAGAAGCCCGGGCAGCCGCGCGGCGACCTCCGATTCCTTCATCCCGAAATAGCGGCCGTAGACGAGCAGGTTCTCGCTCACCGTGAAGTCCGGGTCGAGGTTGTCCATCTGCGGCACCACGCCCACGCGGATGCGGCCCTCGCGCGCCGCCTGCGGAACCGGATGGCCCAGCAGCTCGATGGAGCCGCTGTCCGGCGCCGTGAGCCCGAGCAGCATGCGAAGGGTCGTCGTCTTGCCCGCGCCGTTGGGGCCGAGGAGGCCGTAGCACTCGCCCTTGCGCAGCGTGAGATCGATGCCCGCGACGACCTCGCGCCCGTCGTAGGACTTGCGCAGGGCCTTCGCATCGAGGATCGCCATGGCCCTACGGGGAAGGCCGCACGAGGCGCCCGACCACGTCCCGGATCATGTGCAGCTTGCGGTGGAAGAAGTGGTCGGCGCCGGGAACCACGAGCACCGGCACCTCGCGCGGGGCGCCCCAGGCGATGGAATCGGCGAGGGGCACCGTGTCGTCCTTGTCGCCGTGCACGATGATCGTGTTGGCGACCGTGTGCACGCCCACCGAACCCAGCGAAGGGTCGAGCGGGTCGGGCGGCGTCCCCAGGCCGTGGCCCGTGATGCGGCGAAGGGCGGGCGCCATGAGCACCAGGTGGGCGAAGGGCACGCGGGTGCTCGCGCGGATGGCGACGCCGCCGCCGAAGGAGAAGCCCGACAGCCACAGCGGCAACTCGCCCAGCGCCCGCGCCGCGTGCGCGGCGACGACGAGCAGGTCGTCGGTCTCGCCGCGGCCCTCGTCGTGGGCGCCCTCGCTCGCGCCCACGCCGCGGAAGTTGAAGCGGAAGGTCGCCGCGCCCGCGTCGTGGAAGGCGCGGGCCACCGTGGTGACGACCTTGTTGTCCATCGTCCCGCCGAAAAGCGGATGCGGATGGGCGACGACGGCGATGGCGCGCGGGTCGGCGGGAATCGCCGCGGCGATCTCGATCGCCCCGGCCGGCCCGTCGATCCGCTCGTGGGCGCGCCCGGCGGAAGTCAAATCCTCAGCCTTTCGACGATGCGGCCGTTCGCGAGGTGTTCCTCGACGATCTCGTCGATGTCCGACTGGTCCACGTAGGTGTACCAGACCCCGTCCGGGTACACGACCGCGACGGGGCCTTCCTCGCAGCGGTCGAGGCACCCGGCCTTGTTCACGCGCACCTTGCCCGCGCCCGCGAGGCCCTTCGCCTTCACCAGCCCCTTGCAGTAGTCGCGCAGGTCGGCGGCGCCGCGGCGCGCGCAGCAGGCCCGGTCCGCATCGTCGCGGTGGTTGTCGCAGAAGAAGATGTGGCGCTCGTAGTAGCCCATGGAACCCTTCCCTCGGATGAGGCCGCTATTGTATCGACTCGCCCGGGCGGCGCACGAAGCGCACGATCAGCCACGCGAGCGTGAGGGCCGGCCAGGATTCGTGCAGCCATCGCGTGAGGGTGGCGAAGCTCGCGAGCTGCCCGTGCGGCCACTGGAAGAGGCGCAGGAAGTCCGCGAGCTCGCTGTACTCGCCGAAGATCTTGGCGAAGAGCGAGCCGGCGAGGAGGCACAGCGTCGCCAGGTACGTGCGGGCCGTGCGGCCCAGCAGCCGCAGGGGCAGGAAGAGCGCGAGGCCCGCGACGAGGCCCGCCACGCGCCCCTCCGTCATCCACATCGCCGTGAGGTTGGGCTTGAGCATGAGCGAGGCCATGGCGAACTTGCACCAGAGCGCCACGGTGAGCAGGATCAGCGTCCACCCGAGCGCGCCGCGTTCGGCCCGGAGCAACACCGACACGAACAGGCCGAAGGCGGCCACCGAGAGCGCGACCGACACCGTCGTCACCACGAAATCCGCCATCGTCGGCCCCGTCTCGTCGACGATGTTGCCCGCCTCGAAGAAGGGCAGCGCCGGGTTGAGCTGCGCCAGGAGCCAGAAGAGGACGAGCACGAGCCCCATGTCGCCCGCGCCCCCGGGGACGACGAGCCGGTCCCGCAGCCGGGCGACCGGCGCCATGACCGCGCGCTCGAGCGGCCGGAAGAAGAGGAGCGTTCCCGCGAAGGCGCCCGCGGCGTTGGCCAGCACGTCGAAGAGCGAGGCGACGCGCGTGGCGATGAAGAACTGGGCGAGCTCCATCGCGAGGCTCAGCGCCGCGGCGAGCAGCACGGCGCGCCAGCGGGCGCTCCAGCGCGCGCGCCCGGGCATGAAGTGCAGGCAGGCGAGCGCGCCGAAGGGCACGTACGCCGCCACGTTCATGAAGACGTCGAACTCGGAAATGAACTTCGGGCGCAGGAAGAGCGCGGGCGCGTCCTCGCCCGGAAGCCGGATCGGCAGGAACGGGTAGAGGCTCGCGTACGCGAGGAGCAGCGCCCAGGCGACGAGCGCGCCCCGGTGGCGCGACGCCTCAGGTCGCGGGCCGGAGCCCGGCGAGGTACTGGCCGGCGCGCTCGACATAGTGCTCGGCGATCCACGTGTTGTTCGCGATGTTCTCCGGCGTCATCTCGCGAACCACCTTGCCGGGAGAGCCCATCACGAGCGAGTTGTCGGGAATCACCTTGCCCTCCGGCACGAGCGCGCCGGCGGCGATGAGGCAGTTCCTCCCGATCACGGCGCGGTTGAGGACGATGGCGCCGATGCCGATGAGCGAGTTCTCGTGCACGGTGCAGCCGTGCAGCATCGCGAGGTGGCCCACGCTCACGTTGCGGTGAAGCACGCACGGGATGCCGCCGTCGGTGTGCAGCACCGCGCCATCCTGCACGTTGACGTTCTCGCCGATCGTGATCGTGTCGTTGTCGCCGCGGATCGTGACGCCCCACCACACGTTGGCGCCGCGCTCGAGCACCACGGAGCCGATCACGGCCGCGTTGGGTGCCACGAAGTTGTTGCCGCGAAGGACCGGGGTGCGGACGTCGAGGGTGTAGATCATCTCGGGGCGAGGGGGCGGGGAACGAGGCGCCATTGTAGCGCCTCGCCCGCCGCGCCCCGCCGTCAGGCGCCTTCGAGCGCGAACCGGCGGCACGACTCCGTGGTGATGCCCGGCGAATCCAGGCCCAGGCTCGCGGCGGGGCCCAGCTCGGCGAGCAGCTTCGCGGTGGTCGCCTTGTCCCGGGCGCGGCAGGCATGGGTCGCGAAGAGGTTCCGGTTGTGGGCGTCGGGGTAGCGCGCGAGCATGTCCTCGAACCCTTTCTTCATGAGCGGCCAGGTCGCGCGCGTGACCGACAGGTAGTCGCCGTCGATCTTGCGCGCGACATCCATGTAGAGCCACGCGTAGAACGCCTCCCCGTCCTTCTGGCGCGTGCGCTCGACCACCTGGCGCACGAACGCGTCCACCCGGTCGAAATCGCCGCCCCACTGCGGCAGGAGGTAGTTCATTCGCGTCGCATGGATCGTGTGGTAGTACGGGAACCGGGCTGCCGCGTCCTCATAGAGGGCCGAGAGGGCCTGTTCGGGCTGCCCGCTGCTGCCGGCGACGATGAGCGCGACCCAGTACCACAGGGGGGATTCGCGTCCCTCGGGCTCCGCCGCTTCCAGCGCCTTGCGCGCGCGGCCGAGCCGCTCGCGGAAGATCGCCATGCTCTCGCCGGGCACCCGACCCGCGTAACCGCCCCCGCGGGCGTTCCATGCCTGCCGCTGCCAGGCGATGGCCTCCACGAGCTTGCGCAGGCGCGAACCGGGATTGGCCTTCTCCCACGGCTGTAGCACGGCCTGTCTCAGGGTCGCGGCATCGACCACCCTGACCTGCCGGTCCCACGCCATCTGGATCGACTCGAGGAGAAAGAGCCCGTGCGTGGCGCGCCGGCCTTCCTTGAGGAACTCGTCGTGCATGCGATCGGGCTTGCCGAAGTCGCCATTCATCACGGACTCGACGGCCACGAGACCGGCCCGGTCGTACACCAGGGGGCTGTAGACGAGCTCCTCGGGAGGCGTCTGGAACATGGGCCGCCCGATCGGCGGCGGCCTCCCGCCCGGCATCGGATCCCACCATTGGGCGAGGGCTCCGGATGCGCAGAACGCAAGACCGGCGACGAGGGCAAGGCGAATCGAGCGGACCATGGAAACTTCCGTCAAAATAATTGGCCGCCATACTAGCAGATGACTGCGGCGACGCAGGGCACCTACCATTTCTCCTTGCCGTGGCAGGAGTTGGCGCAGCTGCGCGTCGAAGGCGCCCAGCCGCTCGACGTGGCCATCTCCCGGATGCCGTTGTTGTGCGTCGCGGCGTTCACCGTGGTCGACGTGTACCCCGGCCCGTGGCACACCGAGCAGGCGCGCGAGCGGTGCTCCCGGTGCTCGCCCGAAGTGGGCGGCACGCCGTGGCAGCTCGTGCAGGACAGCGTTGCCGACGTGGACCAGGCGCCGGAGCCGTGACAGGCGTTCGCGCAAGTCTGGCTCGTCGCATTCCAGCCGACCGAGGCGATCACTTCCTTCACGCCGTTTCGGTGGGTGGCGCCCGCCGTGGTGGCGCTGAAGCCTGCGCCATGGCAGGAACTGCAGGCCAATCGCGTGTTGTGTTTCGTGTGCCCCCCCGTCGCCGGCGGCGCGCCGTGACAGCTCGTGCACGTGAAGGTGGCCGTCGGCGTCCAGGGCGTGCTGCCGTGGCACGCGTTGGCGCACGACTGCGTCCCCGCGTTCCAGCCGATGGCGGGCGCGGTGTCCCGCTGCCCGTTGCCGTGGGTGCCGCCGTTCACGGTGGTCGCGCTGTAGCCCGCGCCATGGCAGGTCGCGCACGAGTCGGTCGCCTCGTGCCGCGCATGGGCGCCGGAGGCCGGCGGCACGGCATGGCAGCTCGTGCAACCGAGCGACTACGTGGTCGACCAGGTGCCGGCCCCGTGGCAACCGTTGGTGCAGGTCCGGGCGGCGGCATTCCAGCCGATGGCCGCGAGCACTTCCCTCACGCCGTTGTTGTGGGTGGCGGCCTGGGTCGACCCCGGGCCGTAACCGGCGCCGTGGCAGGTGGCGCAACTCGCGCGGGGCTCGTGGCGCACGTGACCGCCGGTGACGGGCGGCACCGAGTGGCAACTGCCGCAGGCGGGCGCGGTGGGCACGAACGGCGCGAGCGCCGCCACGATGGCCTCGAGCTGCGCCGTCGACAGGTTCGACAGGAACCCCATGCCGCCCACGTTGCCCACGATGGCCGACTGCGTCCGCGCGAGCGTGGTGCCGCCCTTCGTCGACGTCGCCAGGGGCTGGTGGCAGGACGCGCAGTGATTCGCGTAGAGGGTCGGGCCATCGGTGCCCGCGACCGGCTGCGCGGAGGCGGGCGAAGTGCAGGATGGCGAACCGCTCGCGAACACCTGCCGCGTGATCGATTTCGTGACGGCCCGTCCGTCGACGCTGAAGCTCAGGGTGCCGTTGGCGCCGTCGGAGAACGCGAACCGCGCCTCGCCCACCTTCGTGACGTCGCCGGCGGCGAGCGGCGTGAAAGGTTGCGCGTTGAAGGCCGGGCCGCGGGTGCGGTAGAGATCGCCTCGCCAGGACCCGTCCCCCTGCCGCGTGCCCTGCGTCATCACGAGCCACAGGTCGTTGCCGGAGGCGTCATAGGTGAACAGCGCCGCGAACATCGTGTCCGCCTGGTGCGTGATGGTGACGCCCCAACCCGATTCCGCCGGGTTCCACCAAAGATCCTGGTAGTTCGAGAGGCCGGCGCGGCTTCCCGTCGTCGGCGTGCAGACGGCCGCTGCGCCGCCGAACACCTGGGGCACGATGCGCTTCACGACCGTCGCGCCGTTCACCGTGTACGTGAGGGTCGCGCTCGCACTGCCGTCGAAGGCGATCGCGAGGTTGCCCACGGCCGTCATCGCCGACGGCCCGACCGGGGTGAAGGGCACCGCGTCGAAGGCGGGGCCGCGCGCGCGGTAGAGGGTGCCGGCATAGGTCCGCCCGTCCGCCTGCTTCGTCCCGGCGCTCATCACGAGCCACATCGGCGCGCCGGTCTCGCCGTAGGTGAAGAGGGCCGCGAAGACGGTGTCGCCCTGGTGGTTCAGGCTGATGCCCCAGCCCGACTCGGCCGGGTTCCACCACAGGCCGGTGTAGTTGGATGACGACGAGCCCGTCGTGACGGGGGCCGACAGCGCCGACGTGATGGCGTCGACTTGCGCCGGCGTGAGCATCGAGAGGTAACCCATGCCGCCCGCGTTTCCGGCGATCGCGCCCGTCGTGCGGGCGGCGGAAGCGCCCCGCTTGGACGAGGAGGCGAGCGCGCCATGACACGAAGCGCAGTAGCTGCCGTAGAGTGCCGCGCCTTCTCCCGTGGGCTGGGCCGTCGGGGGCGGTCCCGTCCCGGGCTTCGACTGCGGGTCGCCGGGATTGCCGGCCGGCGAGAACTTGAGCTCGTCGCCGTTGGAGACGCCATCGCCGTCGGAATCGAGGACCTCGAGCCCCGGCGTGAACGCGAGGCCGCTTTCGAGATAGGCCTGGCCGAAGGGGTTGAGGGCGCCGCTCGACGGATCGGTGTGGCAGGCGGCGCAGCCGAGGGACGCGGCGTACGGGTACCGCACGAAGAGGTCGGCCTGGAAATCCGGCACCGCCCGCGCCACCGCGATGGCGAGCAGCATGAGGCCGATGCCGGCGAGAACCTGCCTGGACGTGCGGACGATGCGGGCATGCATGGCGCTTTTCCTTCCGGCCCGTTCGGGGACCGTGCCCCTGGTCGGACGCAGCGGCCGTGCCAGATTCCCCCACCGGCGGCGCGGACGAAAGGCCTACCTGAGCGCCGTTTGACCTGAGTCAAGCAAAGGCATGTTGCGGGACGATTTCCCGCACTCCTCTGGAGAAGCGCGGCGCGCGGATCGCCGGATCCGGCGATCGCGAAGGCGGCGCGGGGCCGCGCGAGGCGCCGCGGCCGGCCGATTCGTCGGGATGGGGCGACAGCTCCGGGCGCCGGTGACCGCCCGCGTCACGCGCCGCGGAACAGATGCGCGAACGACCGGCTCACCTCGAGCACGTCCGCATGGCGCTTCAGGCGGATCTCGCGGTGGCCCAGCTCGTCGGTCGTCACCGACTCGATCTCCTTCACGTTGACGAGCGTCGAGCGGTGGACCTGCCAGAAGCGCTCCGGGTCGAGCTCGGCCATGAGCTCCTTGAGCGTCCTCTTCAACAGCGACTCGCCCTCGCGCGTCACCACGCGCGTGTACTTCGAGTCGGACTGGAAGTAGAGCACCTCGTCGATGTCGATGAGGCGCACGGTGGTGCCGACGGTGGCCTGCAGCATCTTCAGCCGCGGCGCCGGCGCCGGAATGCGGCGCGAGAGTTCCGCCATCAGCGCCTCCAGCGAGGCGGGCGGCGTGGCGAGGCGCGCCTTGAGGCGCTTCACCGTTTCCGCGAGTCGCTCCTTCGTGGCGGGTTTCAGCACGTAGTCGATGGCACCGCGCTCGAAGGCTTCCAGCGCGTAGCGGTCGTACGCCGTCACGAAGACCACGTGCGCCGACTCGCCGATGAGGCGCGCGGCCTCCAGGCCGTTGGTGCCGGGCATCTCGATGTCGAGGAAGGCGATGGCGGGCCGGTGCTCGCGCACGGCGTGCACGGCCTCGGCGCCGTTGCGGCCCTCGGCGACGATCCCGAGCCCGGGCCACGCCTCGAGGAGCGCGTCCCTGAGCTGCTCGCGAAGCAGGGGTTCGTCGTCGGCGAGGATGGCGGTGGTCCGGTTCATGGCTTTCGCTCGGGAATCGTGAGGATCGAAACCGCGCCGCCGCCTTCGCGGTCGCGCAGGTCCAGGGTGGCATCGGGGCCGTAAAGGGTGGCGATGCGTTCGCGCACGTTGGCGAGCCCCACCCCGGGCTTCATGTCGTCCGCGAGGCCGCGCCCGTCGTCCTCGACGAGCACCGTCAGCCGGCCGTCCGCGCTCGCCGCCGAGAGCCCGACGTGGCCGCGGCCAACCGGCGCGATGCCGTGCTTCACGGCGTTCTCGACGAGCGTCATGAGCATCAGGGGCGGGACGACCCGGTCCGCGAGTCCGGCCGGGACGTCGATCGCGAACGTGAGGTCCCCGCCCATGCGGATGCGGATGATCTCGAGATAGGCGCGCGCGAGCGCGGCCTCGCGCCCCACCGTGGAACTTTCCTCGCGGATGCCCGGCAGCGCCGTGCGCAGGTAGTCGATGAGGTGGTCGAGCATCGGGAGCGCGTCGGCGGAGCCCTTCTGCACGAGGTGGCGCAGGTTGGCGAGCGTGTTGAAGAGGAAATGCGGCTCGACCTGTGCCTGCAGCAGGCGAAGTTCCGCCTCGCGGTTCCTTTTCTCCAGCCTCTCGCGTTCGGCGTCGGCGGCCAGGGCGGCCTCGCGCGCCGCCGATTCGCGGTTGCGCAGCCAGATCGCCGCCACGACGATGGAGGCGACGCCGATGCCGGTGAGCAGGCCGATCGACAGCATGCGGACGAGCTCCACCATGCCGATCTCGTGCAGGGGCGTGCCCTTGCTCGCCTTGCCGACGAATGCGCCGACCATCGCGCCGGCGGCCGTGATGCCGATGACGATGACCGCGACCTTCCAGAGGGCACGCCTGCTGTGGCGCCGGTGGCCGAACCACGCCCCGATGAGGCCGACGACGAGCGAGACCACGAGAATGTTGGCGAGGACGAAGGTCTCGACGACGGAGAGGGTCGGCTTGATGCCGATGAGCAGCAGCGTGAGCACGCCGGTGGCCGCGAGGTACCCGCCCAGGATCGGCCAGCCGTTGCGCTTGATCGTCCGGTCGAGCGCGAGAGCCTCGTCCATCTCCTCGGCCGAAAGGCGCTTCGCCGCCCAGCCGTCGGCCTTCGCCTCGCAGCGGCGCAGAAAGTCCCCGATTCCCATGGCCTGAAGGTTAGCCGATCCGGGCGCCGACGCCCCGGCCGCGGGGACGGGCGGTCGAAACCGGGGTACGAACCGTCCGGCCGGCGTGGAAGGCGAGCCGTGCGGCGCGGGGCTTCGCCCGCCGATCGCCGGCCCCGTCGCGAATGCCGGGCAGGCCCGCCGGAACATGAGAGCTACTGGGCAAACACCTCGATGATGCCCACGCCGGTGGTGCCGTTCTTTCCGGACACGATGGCCGTGTAAGCACCCGGCGGCAGCGTGACGCGGATCACCGCCTCCCGGGTGTCGCCCGGCGCGAAGCCGCTCGACTGGATCGCCGCCACGTCGCCGGGCACCGCCTGCGCCTGCCAATCGTCGTTGGTCGCGATCGGCGTCTGGCCCGAGAAAAGCTGCAGCGTCGGGTCCAGAAGCGCGTTGGCGATCCCGAACGGAATCAAACTCGGCCCCCGCGCCCGGATCACCACCGTCTGCGGCGCGTCGCCCTGGATGACGAAGCCCCCGATCATCACGTCCCCGCCCGTGAGCACCTGCCCGCGGGTCGCGATGTTGATGAGCGGGATTTCCGGGTGATCCACCTCGAACACCTCGATGATGCCCACGCCCGTGCCGTTGTTCACGCCGGATACCACCGCCGTGTAGGCGCCCGGGTCGAGCATGACCAGGATCGCGGCCTCGAGCGCATCCGAAGGCGAGAAGCCGGAGGACTGGATCTGGGACGCGTTGGCCGCCTGTTGCCAGTCGTCGTTGCTCGCGATGACCGACTGGCCGGAGTACAGGTCCATGCGCGGGTTCGCGAGCGCGTTCGGCACGCCGAACGGGATGAGCGACGGGCCGCGCGCGCGAACCACCACCGTCTTGGGACCCGAGCCGCCGATGACGAAGCCGCCGATCAGCACGTCGTCACCGGTGAGCACCTGCATGCGCGTGGCGATGTTCGCCAGCCGCGGGATGGACGTGCCCGGCGCGAAGGTGGCCGTCACGGCCTTCGGGGCATCCATCGTCACGCTGCAGGCGCCCATGCCGGTGCAGGCGCCCGTCCACCCCGCGAAGAGCGAGCCGGCCGAGGGCGTCGCCGCCAGCGTCACCACGGCACCCGGAGTGAAGCTGGCCGAGCATGCCGGGCCGCAAGCGATTCCGGCGGGCGAAGAGGCCACCGATCCCGTCCCCGTGCCGGCGAGGATCACGCCCAGCAGGAACCCCGGAGGAGCCTGCACCGGGAAGCTCTGCTGCACCTGGGGCGCGGCGTCGAAGTTCGCGCTGCCTGCCTGGTTGGCGTTGATCACGCAGGTTCCCGCGCCGATGAAGGACACCGTCGAGCCTGAGACCGAGCACACCGCGCCCGCCGAGGCATCGATCGTGAAGGTCACCGCGCTTCCCGAGGCCCCGCCGCTGGCGCTTGCCGTGTACGTCGTTCCGCCCACCGTCGCGGCGGCCGGCGCCGTCGAGGTGAACACGATCGCCTGCGCGCCCTTGGCCACCACGAAGGACCGCTGCACCGGCGGTGCGGCTTCGAGGTTCGCGGTGCCCTCGGCGTTCGCCGCGATCGTGCAGGTGCCGGCGCCGGCGATCGTGACCGTCGCACCGTTCGCGCCGCCCGTCGTGCAGACGGCGGGGGTGAGCGAGGAGAACGTCACCGTCGTACCCCAGCCGGGTACGGTCGCGGTGACGGCGAACGGCGCCGAGGCGATCGTGCGGTCCGCGAGCGGCGGGAAGTCGATGGATTGCGCGGCCTTCGCGACCGCGCGCGCGACCGGCAGCGAGCGCCCCGCGAGCGAGGCCGGGCCGCCGCCGTACACCGCGCCGAGCGAATGCGCGCCGGCCGCGAGCGCCGTGGTGGTGCAGGTGGCGACGCCGCCCGCGATCTGGCCCGTGCACAGGTCGTCGTCGCCGTCGCGGAAGAACACCGTTCCCGACGGCACGTCCGCGCCGTCGGTCACCGTCGCCGTGAGCTGCACCGCATCGCCGAATGCACTGGCGGCAGGCGTCACGGCGAGTTGCACGCTCGCGGTCGTCGCCACCTTGCGCACGCGCCCCGAGCCGCTGTCGGCGACGTAGAGGTTGCCCGCCGCGTCGAACGCGAGGCCCGAGGGCGAGGCGAGGTTCGCGAGCCCCGCCGAGCCGCCGTCGCCCGCGACGCCCGCCGTGCCGTTGCCGGCCACGGTCGCGATCACGCCGCCCGCGGCGCTCACCTTGCGAACGCGGTGGTTGTCCTGGTCGGCGACGTAGACGCTTCCCGCCATGTCCACCGCCACGGCCGAGGGCTTGTTCAGGCTCGCGGCCGTCGGCGCGCCGCCGTCCCCCGAGAAGCCCGCCGTGCCGTTGCCGGCGAAGGTCGAGATCTGGCCCGTCGTCGCGTCGACGCGACGCACGCGGTGGTTGCCGCCGTCCGCGATGTAAAGGTTGCCCGCGCGGTCCTCGGCGATGCCGGTGGGGTAGTCGAGCGAGGCCGAGGTCGCCGGCCCGCCGTCGCCCGCGAATCCCCTCGCGAAGAAGCCGCTGCCCGCGATCCGCGTCCACGTCGCGACGCCGTTCTCGATGGCAAGCCGCTTCACGCAGTTGTTCACGCGCTCGACGACGAGGAGTCGTCCCTGGCGGTCGCGCGCGAGGCCCGTGGGCTCGTAGAAGCTGGCGTCGGGGCTGCTGGTCGTGCCGCAATCCGTGAATGTCCCGTAGAGGCCGGCGTAGACGCCCGGCGTGCCGTTCTCGGGGAACTCGACGATCGCGTGCCGGAACGGCATCGCGGCCACCAGCGTGCCGCCCGGGCTGAAGGCGACGCCCGCGAGGCCGCTGCTGCCATCGGGCGGATAGCTGCCCGCCGTCTCGATCGCGAGCGTCGCCGGGTCCACGCGCCGCACGAGCGAGCGCAGCGATTCGGTGATGTGAAGGCGGTCCTGCGCATCCATCGCGAGGCCGCTCGCCGAGTAGAGCAAGGCCGCCGCCGCCGGGCCGCCGTCCCCGGTGTAGGCGGTCGGGTCCGTGCCGCTCGTGTACGCGGAGACGACGCCCGTGGACGGGTTCACCTTTCGCAGGCGGTGCTCGTCCATCACGAGGATGCCGCCGTCGGGTGCCACGTTCACGTCGATGGCGCGAAGGAAGCAGGTCGAAAGCGCGCCCAGGCCGTTCGCCTCGCACCCCGGGAAGGGGCTCTTGGTCCCGGCCGCGATGGCGACGTTGCCGGTCGCAGTAGTCACGCGCCAGACGAGGTAGCCGAGGTCGTCGGCGATGAGCAGGTTGCCCGAGGCGTCGAAGGCGATGCCTGTCGGGGTGCCGATGTTGATGGTCGTGGCCGGGCCGCTGTCGCTCGGCGTGGGGAAACTGCCCGATCCGGCGTAGTTCGTGATGATTCCCGTCGCGGCCGTCACCTTGCGCACGCGGAAGTTGTCGCGGTCCGCGATGTAGAGATTGTCGGAGGCGTCCACCGCGAGGCCCGCGGGCTGGTTCAGCGTCGCGGCGGTGGCGAGTACGTTGTTGGTGGCGCCACCGAGCGTTCCGTTGCCCGCGTACGTGGAGATGGTGCCGCCCGGCGTGATCCGGCGCACGCGCGCGAAGTCGGAGAAGAAGACGTTGCCCGCGCCATCCACGGCGATGCCGGAGGTGTTGCCGATGCGCGCCGCGGTAGCCGCGCCGCCGTCGCCCGAGTAGCCGGCGGTACCCGTGCCGGCGATCGTGGCAATGACGCCCGTGGCGGCGGTGACCTTGCGGATGCGGTAGTTGAGGCCGTCGAGGATGTAGAGGTTGCCCGCGGCGTCCGCCGCCACGCCGGCGGGCCTGTTGAACGAGGCCTGCGTCGCCGGGCCGCCGTCGCCCGAGAACCCCGTGAAACCGGTTCCCGCGACCGTGGTGATGACGCCCGTCGCGGCGGCCACCTTGCGGATGCGGTTGTTGTCGCCGTCAGCGATGTAAAGGTTGCCCGCGGCGTCGCGCGCCATGCGGCTGAAGCCGATCACGGCGCTTCCGACAGGCCCGCCGTCGCCGGCCGCGTTGCCGCCCGCATAGAGGCTGATGGGAAGCTGCGCGACGAGATCCGTGGTGGTCTCGACGAGCGTCGCCGCGCCGGCGGAATAGGCCTCGACGCCCGCGGTGCGCGAGTACACCGCGAAGGCGTAGGTCGTGAGGGGCTGCAGGCCCGGGACGGCCGTGGAGGTCGCGGTGCCCACGTCGATGGCGATGCCGTCGGTGGGGCTCGCGGGCGGCGTGGAGCCGGGCTTCACCACCACGCGGTACTGGGGTCCGCCGCCGCTCCAGGCGAGCAGCACGCTCGTCGCGCCCTGGCCCGGCGATGTCAGGGACGCAGGGTTCGACGGCGGCGTGGTGACGGTGAAGTTGCTCGCGAGCTGCCAGTTGGTCCCCGCGAGCCGGGCGACGGCGTAGAGCGTGTGCGCGGTGGCCGGGACGGTGCCGGCAGGCATCGTGAAGCGCACGTCGTAGCTGGCGGTGCCGCCCGTGGTCGTGCGCAGCGCGCCCTCGCTGGTCGAGTGGATCACCTCGCCGCTCGCGGCGTCGAGCACCGTGGGCATCACGGCGACGACCGAAAGCGCGGTCGGCGACGGGCTCGCCGCCATCGCCATGCCCATCCGGGTGCCGTCGGCGGTGCCGCTTCTCGTGGCGGCGACGGTGAACACCGCGGATGCGCCCGCCGCGATCACCTGCGGGCCGTTGATCGTGACGGAAAGGGACGAGGTGGCCGTCGCGCCGTGGCAGCCCGTGCAGCCGGGCGTCGGACCCTTGGGCGTGAGGCCCGCAATGGCCGAGGGATTGCCGGAACTGGCGAGCGCCGCCGACGGAAGCGCGGCCGCGGCGGCGAGGAGGACGACCGCGAGGCGGCCTGCTGGCATGGGTGCGCGGGTTGTTGTCGTTATGGCCGCGATGGTGTCCGAACCCGGTCCACGTGTCCACTTCCCGATGACCCCACGGCGCGTGCGAGAAACGCCGCGGGACTACGGGCGCCGAACCGGTCTACATCTGCTTGAAGAGGTGCGAGTAGATCCGCGAGACGGTGAGCACCTCGTCCTTGCCCTTCACCTTCACGTGCGCCTGGCCGCGGAAGTCGCGCGTGACGCCGGCGATGGCGTTCACGTTCACGAGCGTGGAGCGGTGGATCTGCCAGAAGACTTCCGGGTCGAGTCCGTCCATCAGCTCGCGGATGGGCGTCTTGATGAGGGCCTCGAGGTCGGCCGTCACCACGCGCGTGTACTTCTCGTCGCTCTGGAAGAAGAGCACCTCGTCCACGGGGATGAGGCGCAGGTTCTGGCCCACCGTTGCCTTGATCCACTTGAGCTTCTCCGAGCCGCCGCCGCGCAGCTGCTCGGCGAGCTTCGCCACCAGCGCGTCGATGGCGGGCGGGGGCGTGGCGAGCTTGGCCTTGAGGCGCTCGACCGAAACCGCGAGGCGCTCGTCGGTGTACGGCTTCAGCACGTAGTCCACCGCGCCCGTCTCGAAAGCCTGGATGGCGTACTGGTCGTAGGCGGTGACGAAGACGACGTGGCTGCGGCCGCGCACGTGCTTCGCGACCTCCACGCCCGTCATCACGGGCATCTGGATGTCGAGGAAGAGGAAGTCCGGCGCGCGGTCTTCGAGCGCCTCGAGGGCGGCCTCGCCGTCCTCCACGCTCGCGAGGATCTCCAGCTCCGGCCAGAGCTTCTTCAGCTTGGCTTCGAGCTGCTGGCGCAGGATGGGCTCGTCTTCGGCAATTACGGCGGTTGGATTCGTCATGGCGCGATTCTAACCGGCGCGCGGCGGTTCTTCGGGCGGGATGGGCGGCGGCGTGTCGGCCGAACGGCGGATGATCGGTTCGGCGGGTGCCGTCGGCGCCGACGCGGCCATCTTCGGTTCCACCTTCGCCGCCGCCTCCGCCTTCTTGCGCTTGCCCCGGCGGATGAGCCACCACAGGCCCAGCGCAAGCAGCACCAGGGGCGCGATCGCGGGCGAGATCGCCACGATCACCACCACCGGGATGAAGATCGCGAGGCCGGCGAACATGAAGCCCAGGCCGTAGACGAGCGCGAGCACCGCGGCGAGCGCCAGGACCACGGCACAGAAGGCGAGCAGGACGCCGGCCGTGCCGATGAGGGCACCGCCCGCGCCGGTCATCGTCTCGTCGCCGACCTGCACGGGCAGGACACCGGTCACGATGCCGCCGATGGCGAGGCCGCAGAGAATCGCCAGCACGACCACGAGCCCCACGAACGCGAAGGAGAGCGACTTGCGCCACACGCGCTCGGCCGTGCCCACGGCGGAGAACACCTTGCCGGCGGCCGTGGCCGGCTGGGCGGGCTGAGCGGCCGGCCCGGATGGCGGGCCGAAGGGCGCGCTCGCCCGCATGCCCTCCACCGGCACGTCGATGGTCGCGATGACGCCGGTGGGCGTGTTGGCCTCGAGCGTGAGTTTCGCGCCCTCCCCGTAGAGCGCGGCGAGGCGCTCGCGCAGGTTCGACAGGCCCACGCCGTTGCCGACCGTATCGCCGAAGCCGCGGCCGGTGTCCGCCACGGTGAGGCGAAGGCGCCCCTCCACCGATTGCGCGCTGATGTGCACGCTGCCGCCTTCACGCTGCGGCTCCAGGCCGTGCTTGATCGCGTTCTCGACGAGCGAGGGCAGCATCAGCGGCGGGAAGGGCAGGCCCGTGAGGTTCGAGGGCACCGCGATGTCGAACGCGAGGCGCCGGCCCATGCGCATCTGCAGGATGTTGAGGTACGCGCGGACGAGCTCGATCTCCTGGCCCACCGTCGAGATGGACTCGCGCATCTTGGGCAGGGCGTTCCTCAGGTACGCGATCAGGTGGTCGACCATCGTCCCGGCGCGCTCGGGATCCACCTCGGTGAGCGCGCGCACGTTGGCGAGGGTGTTGTAGAGGAAGTGCGGCTCCACCTGGGCCTGCAGGGCCTGGAGCTTCGCCTCCGTCACCTGCTGGCTCATGCGGCTGTACTCGGCCTCCTTCTTCTTCAGGTCGGCCAGGCGCAGGGCGGCGCGCGAGCGGTCGATGAAGATCTTGGCGACGACCGTCAGGATGAAGAGCGGGATGAAGATGAGGATGAGGCCGGCGCCGATGCCGATCTTGCGGATGTCCGTGTTGACGTCGCGACGGATCTGCTCGCGCAGCTCCGAGGGCAGGATGATCGTGCCGGACTTCGACGGGGGCTCCGGGGGAGCGGGCGCGTCGATCGCGGCGGGCGGCGGCGGCGGCATGCCCGCGACCGGGGGCACGGGCGGGGTGCCCGCGACGGGGGGAGCGGGCGGCACCGGGGCCTTGGGCGCCTGGAACTCCACACCCGGCTTGTCTTCCGGCCGCGACTTGCCGATTTCGATGTCGATGAGCGGCTTGTCCTTGTCGGTGGACAGGCCGATGGAGAGCTTGCGCCGCCCTTCCTCCTGCGCGAGGGCGGCCTTGGCTTCCTCTTCGGCTTCCTTCGCGGCCTTGAGCGCCCGGTCGAGCGACTCGCGCACCTTCGAGTTCTCCACGCCCGCGAGCTTCATGGCGTCGTCGGCGCTCTGGCGGGCCTCCTCGATGGCGGTGGCGGCTTCGCGGACGGCTTCGCGGGCAGCGTCCACGGCCTCGCGCTTGGCGGCGAGCACCTCGGCGCCGGCCTGGCTCAGTTCCTCCCGCACGCGGTCCAGTTCCTCGAGGGCGCGGTTGAGCTCCTCCCGGCGCTGGGGGTCGCTCGTCGCGCCGCGCATGGCGAGGATGGCCTGGCGGGAGACGTCGAGGGCGCCCTCGGCGAAGGTGTTGTCGATCTCGCGCTTGATGGCCCGCTTCTCCTCGGCCGACGCGCCGTCGTTGCGCAGGTCGATGACGTGGAAGGGGGTGACGAAGGCCGCGAGGGCGATCACGACGAGCAGCCCGCCCACGATGAGGATGGGCCAGGACACGCGGTGGATGAGGTTCGAGAGGGATTTCATGTCGGCGGGGGGGTGGCTCGCGGAAGATACCGGGAATCGCCAGCCTGCGGGTCAGTCGTCCAGCAGCATCGCCAGGACGACGATCGTGAGGGAAAGCGTGAGCGCCCCGAACACGAGGACCAGGGTGAGCAGGGGCAATGCGGGCTCCATGGGGGGTTCCGGCTCCGGGGTGGGGCCGCCCGGGGGGACGGCGCGATGGGGCCAGATTAGGGGGGCGGGGAGTGAATCACCCCCGGAAAGCGCCGAAATGCAGAAGCCGGGGGGCGAAACGCCGTCCTGCCGGGCGAACGGCCCGGAGGGGAACTACATCTGCTTGAAGAGATGGGTGAAGTTGCGGGACACGACGAGCGTCTCGGCCGAGCCCTTGAGCCCGATCTCGGCCTGGTCCTTCATCCCCCGGCGCACGGAGGCGATGGCATCGACATTGACCAAGGTCGCCCGGTGCACCTGCCAGAACTGCTCCGGGTCCAGCTCGTCCAGCAGCTCCTTGATGGGCTTGCGGATGAGCACCTCGCCTTCGGCAGTGACCACCCGCGTGTATTTCTCGTCACTCTGGAAGAAGAGAATGTCCTCCACCGGGATGAGGCGCACCGACTGGCCCACGCTCGCCTTGATCCACTTGAGATGGTCGGACGCCTTGCCCCCGAGCCGGGCCGCGAGGTTCGCGACCAGTTCCTCGATCGGGGGCGGCGGCCCGGAGGACAACCGTTCCTTCAGTCGCGCGACGGTGGTCGAAAGCCGCTCCTCGTTGAAGGGCTTGAGCACGTAGTCGATGGCTCCCTGCTCGAAAGCCTCCACCGCGTACTGGTCGTAGGCCGTCACGAACACCACGTGGGCGCGCTTGCCCACCGCCCGCGCCGCCTCCAGCCCGTTCACCCCGGGCATGTGGATGTCGAGGAAGAAGAGCGAAGGGGCGTGCTCGGCGACGACCTGTTCGACATCCCGGCCGTTCTCCATCTCGTGGACGACCCGGAGTTCCGGCCAGAGCTTCGCCAGGCGCGACCGCAGCTGCGCCCGCAGGAGCGGCTCGTCGTCCGCGATGACGGCCGTGACGGCGTTCATGCGACCCGCGCCTCGCGCCGCGGGGCCATCGCCTCCTGAGGGGCGAGCGCCTCCAGCTCGATCGTGGCCACCACCCCGCGCGGTTCGTTCTCCTCCAGCACCAGGCGCGCGTTGCAGCCGTGCAGCGTCTTCAGCCGTTCCCGGATGTTGGCGAGACCCACGCCCGTGCCCTTCTTGGTGGAGATGCCCAGGCCCGTGTCGGCCACGCCGTAACGAAGCTTCCCGCCCTCCTCGCGCGCGCGCACCGTGATGCGGCCCGCCTCGCAGCACGGGTCGATGCCGTGCTTGAGCGCGTTCTCCACGAGCGTGATGAGCATCATCGGCGGGAAGGGCCGGTCGGCGAGCCCCGCCGGCACGTCGATCTCGAAGTCGAGCCGGGAACCCATGCGCATGCGGTGGATCTCGAGGAAGGCGCGGGCCATCTCCGCCTCGCGCCCGACCGTGGAGGCATCCTCGCGCATCCGCGGCAGCGCCGCCCGCAGGTACTGGATGAGGCTCTCGAGCATCTGCGAGGCCGCGGGCGGGTCGGTCTCCACCAGGTGCTGCACGTTGGCCAGCGTGTTGAAGAGGAAGTGCGGCTCCACCTGCGCCTGCATGAGGGCGAGGCGCGCCTCGAGCACGTTCTTCTCGAGCTGGTGGCGCATCGCCTCCGCGTTGGCGAGCTGGGCGGCGTGGCGCGACTCGCGCTCGCGGAAGATGTAGACCCAGAGCACCATGCAGCCGAAACCGATCCCCAGGCCCATCGTCACGAGCACGCCGAAGAGCCGCTCGCTGAACATCATCGAGAGGTCGCGGCCCTTCACCACCCCGGCGAGCACGGTGCCCAGGAACGAGCCGGCGACGATGCCGCAGGACCTGCAGCACCCATTGCGGCACGCGTGCCTGGCGCAGGTTCGTCGCCACGGTGAAAAGGACCATGCACGTGTAGCCCACGCACAGCGCGGACACCAGCAGGTCGAAGTACGTGTTGATGAAGAACCAGACCGTGATGCCCGACGCCCATACGCACAGCAGCGTCACCAGCGCGGCGCGCTTGAGGGTGAGGCCGTCGAGGAGGTGGGCGTAGGCGTTCACGGGCGGTGCGGTCCGGACAATCGGCCGCTAGCGTATCAGCCGCGAGCCGGGCCGACGCGGTGGATCGGCTTCCAGCGGCCGCGGATGCCGGGTCGCGCCGGAAGCGAAGTGCCGGGCGGGCGCGGATTGGCGGGCGTGGCGGGCGTCGGGCGCGTCTTCCAGGGCACGGGCATCGGGCGGGTCGGGGACGATCTCACGGCGTGATTCCTCGGGGTTGAAGTTGCAGGATATTGCGGCTGCGCGGCAAGTGGCGACAATCCCGCGACGAAACGCGCCATCCTGGGAATGAAGCGCGCCGGACAGGCTGGGGACAGGTGAAAAATTCACCTGTCCCCACAAAAAAAAAGGCCCCGGCTTGCGGCCGGGGCAGGAGGGTCCACCTTCAGGGTTCTTCATGCCGACCCCGCATCGGGCCGGCGGCTGCGTGACCTAGATCTGGCGAGCCATCGGCGGGGCCGACGCGGTGCGCGAGGCCGGGGCCTCGAGGCGCTCGGCGGTGACGGTCACCTTCATGCGGCCATCGTCGGTGATCGCCACGCTGCCGTCCGGGAGGGAGCGAACCTGCTGGGCGGTGTGGCCAGCCCATCCGGCGATGACCCCCGCCACGACCACGGCGATGGCGACCGAATGCAGGGTGTCCAGGTATCCGAGCTTGTTCATGGTTCGTCCTTCCGTTTTCCGGTCGGCGCCCGGCGGGCGCGTTCGACATGTCGCCAATCTAATGAAGCGGCAGGCCGGGCTTAAGCGGAAAGCGACGAAATGCGGAAAACGGGGGGCGAAGGGCCGTGGCGGGGGGCGGACGCGGCGCCGGTCAGTAGAAATCCCACCGGAAACCGACGTTGAAATAGTGCCGCTTGGTGTCTTCCGTCTGCATGGGCCCTTTGAGCTTGGAGTACTCGGCGCCGGCCTCGCCTTCGAACGTGAGGTGGTCGGCCCAGCGGTAGCCGGCCTTGGCGCTGGGCGTCCATCGGGTCAGCTTCAGGTCGTTCGCATCCTTTTGCCCGTAGTACTTGAGGCCGGCCTCCAGGCGCCATTTCTCGATGACCCGGACATAGGAAGCGCTCAGCGAGGTGCCGTCGTAGGTCGTCGCCCGGTTGAGGGCGAGGCTCGCGACGAAGACGTCGTTCGTGGCGAGGAGCCCGGTGCCGATTCCCTGCACGGTGTAGACCCAGAGATTTCCGCTCGGGGGCGAGGCCGGGTACTGGCCCACGGCTTGCGTCGCGCCGATGCGGGAAAGCTTCACGTCGGCGCCCAGCTGCCAGCGGGTCGATAGCGGGTGGGTGACCCCGATCGAGACGAGATCGGAGACCGGCGTGATCGCCTGGGATTGCTTGAGCAACTCGTTGTAGGAAAGCCCGGTGTCCATCAGGTCTCCCAGGCCCGCCCCGCCATAGGCATAGGAAACGTTGGAGACCTGCAGCGGCGGCGTCCGGCGACGGTCGTACAGGAACGCGTAGTTGGTGCCTGCTCCCGTGAGCCAGTTGGCCTGGAGCATCGCCGTGCCCACCTGCTTGAACTTCGTGTCGTAGTCGAAGATGAGAAAGGCATTGCGGGTCGGGTCGAAGTAACGCATCTCCGTTCCGATGGCCTGCCGGTCCACCACGCCGTCCACGCGCTGGGCGATGGCGTAAAGGCTCGTCGTCAGGCGGTTGTCCCACGGGCCGATGTCCACGCTCGCGCCGAGAAGGCTGCGGCGCGGCGCGTCGTAGTACTCCACCGTGCGACCGCCGACGACGTTCAGCTTGATCGAAGGCGTCACGCCCAGGCGGGCCCAGCCGCCGTCGAACCGGCCGAGCACGCCCGCGCCCGGCGAGGACTGCCGGCCCAGGCGAAGGCTCGCGTCGCGTTCCTTCTGGTTCAGTTCGTAGTACGCCGCCGCCAGCCGGTTCTCGTTCTTGTCGCCCTCGATGAGCGTCGTGGTCTGCGTGTCGCGAAAGACGAGCTTGTTGTCCCAGGGCCCGTTCTGGTACCGGCCGGTGACGTCGATGTTCGTGACGAAAGCCGACTGGTCCGTGGACGTGAGGGAGACCTGGTCCGGCGGCGGCAGGCCGGGAACGGGTGGCGCGAGCGAAGCGTCGTACTTCGTGGCGCCGCGGTAGTAGGTGCTGGAGAGGCTTCCGTAGACCGTCTTCTCCGGCGGGCGCGCCTGGCGCTCGGGCCGGCCGGCCGGCGGGGCCTCGCCGAGCTTCGCGAGCCGCTCGCGCACGCGTCCGACGCCCGGGCTGTCGGGATACAGCTTCAGGTAAAGCTCGTACTCCGCGCGTGCCTTCGCGATCTCGCCGTTCTTCTCGCGGGCCTGGCCGATGAGTTCCTGCGCCTCGGGAGAGAACGCGCCGGGCGGCAGGTTGAGGGCCCGGTTGAGCCGCTCGATCGCCTCCTCGGCGCGTCCTTCCGCGAGCGCCTTGCGGGCTTCGGCCACGATCGCCGCGCCGTCGCGCTCGAGGGCCGGATCCGTCGCCAGGGAGGGGGCGGACGGCGCCGGTTCGGGCGCGACGGCGGGCTTCGCGGGTGCTGCGGGGGAAGCGCCCTTCGCGGGCGCCTTGGGCGGGGGCGCGGCGGCGGCCTTGGCGGGCGGCAGCGGCACGCGAACGAGGATCGAGCGGCCATCGCCGCCGCCGCTCACGCGCCAGGCGACTTCCCGCTTGAATTCGACCGTGAGCGCGTTCTGGGCGGCGACGTAGCGAACCTCGAAGGGCGGGAGATTGGCGTCGCCCGGATAGGAACGCGATTCCGTGATGAGGCGACCCCCGATCTGGCTGTCGGTCGGGCCGGTGACCTGGAACTCGACCTTCATGAGGCGGCCCTTGGCCGGCGGCGAATGGCGCAGGTACTGCACCGTCGTCACGAAGCGGATGCGGATCTCGGCATCGCGGCCCTTCGTGGTCACCTCGAGTTGGTCGATGATCTGCGCGTGGGCCGGCTGGGCGAGCGCGAGAAGCGCGAGTACGGTGAATGCGGCGACGAGCGCGGCGATCCATCCGGACGAGCGGGGGCCCGGACGGACCCCCGTTCCTCCTGTGCGATGCGACATCTAGAAACCTCCTTGGTGCCGGAGTGCTCGCCCGATCGCGACTTCTTGATCGTGGTGAACGTGGCGTTGGTGTAGGTGTGGCACGCGCCGGAGCAGTCCTTCAGCTCCGCCACGGTGTAGAGGATCTTGGGCGAGTCGCTCTTCGCGTGTTCGCCGGGCTTGTACTTGTTCGCATGGCAGCCCGCGCAGTCCGGCTTGTAGGCGGTGTACGGCCACGGGATCTGCTCGTTCCTGGAGGTGTGGCAGCCGGTGCACGCGACCCTCGTGCCGTGCGACTTGAAAGCCGGCGAGAGGTGCGTGTACGCGGTCACGGGCGTCCACCCGCTCGTCCGGTGGCAAGCATCGCAGGCGCGCGTGGTGACGAAGTGCGAGGCGTTCTTGCCCGTGGCCGTCGTGCCGTTGTGGCAGGTCGCGCAGCTGCCGGGCGTCGCGTTCGTGTGGCTGAACGTCGCCGGCTTCCAGGCCGTCGTGCGGTGGCAGCTGTCGCACGCGAGGCTCGTCGGGACGTGGGACGCCGTCTTGCCCGTCGCCGATACGCCGTTGTGGCACGTGGCACAGCTGCCGGGCGTCACGTTCGTGTGGCTGAACGTCGCCGGCTTCCAGGCCGTGGTGCGGTGGCAGGTATCGCAGGCGGCCGTGGTGGGCAGGTGCGTCGCGTTCTTGCCCGTCGCGGTCGAGCCGTTGTGGCACGTGGCGCAGCTGCCCGGCGTGACGCCCGAGTGGCTGAACGTCGCTGGCTTCCAGGCTGTGGTTCGGTGGCAGCTGTCGCACGCCGCGGTCGTCGGTACGTGGCCGTTGTTCTTGCCCGTCGCGGTCGAGCCGTTGTGGCAGGTGGCGCAGCTGCCGGGCGTGACGCCCGAATGGCTGAACGTTGCCGGCTTCCACGCCGTCGTGCGGTGGCAGCTGTCGCAGGCCGCCGTCGTCGGGACGTGGCCGTTGTTCTTGCCCGTCGCGGTCGAGCCGTTGTGGCAGGTCGCGCAGCTGCCGGGCGTGACGCCCGAATGGCTGAACGTCGCCGGCTTCCACGCCGTCGTGCGGTGGCAGCTGTCGCAGGCCGCCGTCGTCGGGACGTGGCCGTTGTTCTTGCCCGTGGCGGTCGAGCCGTTGTGGCAGGTCGCGCAGCTGCCGGGCGTGACGCCCGAGTGGCTGAAGGTCGCCGGCTTCCAGGCGGTGGTGCGGTGGCAGCTGTCGCAGGCCGCCGTCGTCGGGACGTGGCCGTTGTTCTTGCCGGTCGCCGTCGAGCCGTTGTGGCAGGTGGCGCAGCTGCCGGGCGTGACGCCCGAATGGCTGAACGTTGCCGGCTTCCACGCCGTCGTGCGATGGCAGCTGTCGCAAGCGGCCGTCGTCGGGACGTGGCCGTTGTTCTTGCCCGTCGCGGTCGAGCCGTTGTGGCAGGTCGCGCAGCTGCCGGGCGTGACGCCCGAGTGGCTGAAGGTCGCCGGCTTCCAGGCTGTGGTTCGGTGGCAGCTGTCGCAGGCCGCCGTCGTCGGGACGTGGCCATTGTTCTTGCCCGTCGCCGTCGAGCCGTTGTGGCACGTCGCGCAGCTGCCGGGCGTGACGCCCGAGTGGCTGAAGGTCGCCGGCTTCCAGGCTGTGGTTCGGTGGCAGCTGTCGCAGGCCGCCGTCGTCGGGACGTGGCCATTGTTGTTGCCCGTCGCCGTCGAGCCGTTGTGGCAGGTCGCGCAGGATCCTGCGGTCACGGAATTGTGGTTGAACGTCGCCGGCTTCCAGGCCGTCGTGCGGTGGCAGCTGTCGCACGCCGCCGTCGTCGGGACGTGGCCGTTGTTCTTGCCCGTCGCCGTCGAGCCGTTGTGGCAGGTCGCGCAGCTGCCGGGCGTCACGCGAATGTGGTTGAAGCTCGCCGGCTTCCAGGCTGTGGTTCGGTGGCAGCTGTCGCACGCCGCCGTCGTCGGGACGTGGCCATTGTTCTTACCCGTCGCGGTCGAGCCGTTGTGGCAAGTCGCGCAGGATCCTGCGGTCACGGAATTGTGGTTGAAAGTCGCCGGCTTCCAGGCTGTTGTGCGGTGGCAACTGTCGCAAGCGGCCGTCGTCGGGACGTGGCCGTTGTTCTTGCCCGTCGCCGTCGAGCCGTTGTGGCAAGTCGCGCAGGATCCTGCGGTCACGGAATTGTGGTTGAAGCTCGCCGGCTTCCACGCCGTCGTGCGATGGCAGCTGTCGCAGGCGGCCGTCGTCGGGATGTGGCCGTTGTTCTTGCCCGTCGCGGTCGAGCCGTTGTGGCAGGTCGCGCAGGATCCTGCGGTCACGGAATTGTGGTTGAAGCTCGCGGGCTTCCACGCCGTCGTGCGATGGCAGCTGTCGCACGCTGCCGTCGTCGGGACGTGGCCGTTGTTCTTGCCCGTCGCCGTCGAGCCGTTGTGGCAAGTCGCGCAGGATCCTGCGGTCACGGAATTGTGGTTGAAGCTCGCGGGCTTCCACGCCGTCGTGCGATGGCAGCTGTCGCACGCCGCCGTCGTCGGGACGTGGCCGTTGTTCTTGCCCGTCGCCGTCGATCCGTTGTGGCACGTGGCGCACGAGCCCGCGGTCACGGAATTGTGGTTGAAAGTCGCCGGCTTCCACGCCCGGTTCGTGTGGCAGGTATCGCAGGCTTGCGAGGTTGGCACGTGGGCGGCGCTCTTGCCCGTCGCCGCGGTTCCGTTGTGACAGGAGGCGCAACTGCCCGGCGCGATTCCGGCGTGGCTGAAAGAGGCCGGCCTCCAGGCGGTCGTCGCGTGGCAGCTGTCGCACGCCGCGGTCGTCGTCACGTGGCCGGTCGGCTTGCCCGTCGCGGCCGCCCCGTTGTGGCAGTTCGCGCAGCTCCCGGGCACCACAGTGCGGTGGTGGAAGAAGGCCGGCTTCCACGCGTTCGTGCGATGGCAGGCGTCGCAGGATGCGGTCGTGGCCGGGTGGTTGCCGGACTTGCCGCTCGCGGTGGCCCCGTTGTGGCAGGTGGCGCACGTGCCGGGCGTCACGACACCGTGCGAGAAGGAGGCGGGCAGCCAGGCCGAGGTGCGATGGCAGTTGTCGCAGTTGCCCTGTGTCGCGATGTGTTCCGCGGGCTTCGCGGTGCGGGCGAAGCGGCTTCCGGGCTGGTGGCAGGTGGCGCAGTCCCGAGGCGTGCCGCGGAAGAGGCCCTGGACGTGGCACGACTCGCAGCGGGTCTGCTGGTGCGCGCCCGTGAGCGGGAAACCCGTACGGACGTGATCGAAAGCGCGCTGCGCCGGCTGTGCGCCGGCCCAGAGGACGACCGCGAAGCCGGCCGCGAGCAGCGCGAAGCTTCCGGCGAGCCGGCGAATGCGGCGAGTGACGAACGACATGGCGCACCTCTCCTGGGGGATTCGGCCGCCAGTCCTCCAGGACGGGATGGCGGGCCGGTGCGCGTGTCGGAACCCTTGTTGTTATGGGCCGGTTCCTTGGCGCGGGAATTATTCCCGCGATCAGAATGTAGCGTCTTTCGGGGCGCCTGGCTAGTCCCCCGGCCTCGGCTTCGCGGGCGGCAAGCCAGCGCCGGCGCGAATCGTCCGCCAAGACGACACCTCGTGGCAGCGCTCGCACGAGGTGCCGAATCCGCCGCCGTGCACGTCGTCGCCCCGGTGGCACGCGAAGCAGGACGTGGACGTTTCGACCTTCGCGTCGGCGGGACGCGTGTGGCAGGAGGCGCACGGCACCTTGCGGTGCCCGCCCTCGAGCGGATACCGGGCCCGCTTCGCATGGTCGTAATCCCAGCTCTTCCACGTGCGCACGTTGTGGCAGTCCTGGCAGCGGGGGCCGAGCGTCCTCTTGTGCACATCCTCTTTCTCGTGGCACGCCCGGCACTCGGAGGGCGCGTCCTTGTACCGCTTCGACTTGTGGCACGAGTCGCACGCGACCTTGACGTGGCTTCCCGCGAGCGGGAAGCGCGACCGGGCGTGATTGAAGGTGGTCTTCGTCCAGGACTTCGCGTCGTGGCACTGCTCGCAGAGCTTTCCCTGCTGGCCCTGGTGCGGGTCCTTCTCGCCGCCGTGGCAGGCCTCGCACCGGACGGGCGTGGGCTCGACGTAAGGGTTGGCCTTGTGACAGGCGTCGCACTTCACCTGGGCGTGCTTGCCCTCGAGCTCGTAGGCCGCGTCGCGCTCGTGGTCGAAGGCGATCGTCTTCCACGACTTGTCGGCATGGCACGACTCGCACTTCTCGCCGAACCCGCCCTTGTGGGTGTCGTCCGTCTTGTGACAGGCGAAGCAGGTCTTCTCGAGCTTCGCCTTGAGTCCGGCCTTGTGGCAGGCCTCGCACTTGGCTTCCCTGTGCTTGAAGCGAAGGGGAAATTTCGTGCCCTTGTCGTGATCGAAGGTCGAGCCCTTCCAGCTGCGGTCGTTGTGGCATCTCTCGCAAGCCTCGCCCTGGGCGCCCTTGTGCACGTCGTCGGCCCGGTGGCAGCCGATGCATTTCGTCGGGAGCGGCTCCTTGTAAAGCGGCGCCTTGTGGCAGGAATCGCACTTGGCGAGGCGGTGCTTTCCCCCCAGCGGGAACTTCGTCTTCGTGTCGTGCGGGAAGTGGTTGTCCCAATTGCGCGCGTCGTGGCACGTCTCGCACTTCGGCCCGTACCGGCCCTTGTGGGTGTCGTCCTTCCGGTGGCAGGAGACGCACTCGCGGGGCGTGTCCTTGTAGCCCTTCTCGTGGCAGGCCGCGCACTTGGCGTCGACGTGCTTGCCCACGAGGGTGAATCGCGTCTTGTCGTGGTCGAAGGCCGCCTCCTTCCACGACTTCTCGTTGTGGCAATCGGCACATTTCGATCCGAGGGAACCCTTGTGGGTGTCGTCCTTGCGGTGGCACTCCACGCACTGTCCGGGGGCCTCGCGCCAGCGCTTGCCCGCGGCGTGGCACGCCTTGCACTCCAGCCCCGGCTTCGCATGCCCTCCCTTGAGCGCGAAGTCCGTTCTCGCATGGTCGAACCGGCCCGCGTCGATGGCGGCGACGCGCGCCTCCCGCCCCTTGTGGTCCGTGTGGCAGGCGCGACACTCCTTGCCCGGGACTTCCGGGGCGCGACCGTGATAGCCGGTCTTCGCCTGGACATCGGCGGCGACGGCCTTGTGGCATTCGCCGCAAAGCCGCGTCTGCGCCGTCTTGTCGAAGCGCACGTGGCAGTTCTCGCACTTCGACTCGAGCTTCGCGTGGCCCTCGATCACCTTGCCGGGCATGATCACCGACTCGATGCCCTGCGCCGCGGCCGGGACGCAGGCGGCGAGGAGAAGCGCGGCGGCGAACCGCCGCAGGGAGCGCATCAGTACATGTGCACGGCGAGCACGTGGTAGCACGCGCTCGCGACGAGCAGGTAGACGAGCGGGATGTGAAGCACGTGCCACCAGGAGAAGATGCGCTCGAAGGCGGTGAACTGCGCGTTCGACTGCACGCTGCGCAGGTAGTCGCGCACGAGGACGCTCCCGCGCCGCGCGCGTCTCGCCTGCTCGCGATCGTCCCACTCGCGCTTCGGGCCGTGCTCGCGAAGCGCGAGCGCGATGTCGGCGTCCAGTTGCCGGGCGAGCGCGCGGGACCGCCAGCCCAGCGTGAGGAACCGGACGACGCGCCGGGCGGCGCCCAGGTCGGGATCGAAGGCGGCGATGCGGAAGGCGTCCAGCCGATCCCTCGCCACGGGCGCCGCGCGCAGCAGCGAGGCGAGACCCCGCTCCGAGTTCTGGAGCGCCTCGTCGAGTTCGGCGAGGCTCGCACGCCGTCCGTAGAGGCCGTGGTGGATCCGGCGATACGCATAGCGCCCGATGAACCCGCTGCCCGCGACCACGGCCATGCAGGTGAAGGCCACGATCGCGTTCATCGACGAAAACCGGAAGCCCGTATGGAAGATGACGAGCACGGGGCCGAGCACGCCCAGGACCATGTGCGCCTGGAACCACGGCTTCATGGGGCCCGCCCGGCGCAATGGCCGGAAGTGCTTGCGCAGCGGATAGGCGAGGAGCGCCGCCATCATGAGCCCGCCGACGAGGCCGAGCGCATAGCCGAGGTCGGAGGCCGGCGTGTAGGGCTGTCGCCAGGCGACGACGATCGCGCCCGCGGCGACGCCCAGAAGGGCCGCGCTGGCGAGCAAACGCGGAAGGAGGCGGACGCTTCCGCTTGCTCGTTCGGAGGGGCTGAAGAATAATGAGGCCATGGTGCGGGAAAATTTACCGCGCTTGCCCCCCTCTTGTAAAGCCCGGCCTGCGATGCTCGACGACACGACCGCCCCTCTCCTGTATGCGTTGCCGCTCCTCCTGCTCGTGCTGTGGCACGTGCGCGGTCACAGGCGGCGCGACGCGAACAGCGCCGATCTGATCCGCGAGGTGAAGGAGGCCGGGCTCACCGAGCCCGCCTCGCTGCATCCGGTGATCGACCTCGCCAAGTGCTGCGGCTCGGGGGCGTGCGCGAAAGCCTGTCCCGAGGAAGCGATCGGATTCGTCGGTGGCAAGGCGGTGCTCGCGAACCCCTCCGCCTGCATCGGCCACGGCGCCTGCGCCGCCGCCTGCCCGGTGGCTGCGATCACCCTGGTGTTCGGCACCGAACGCCGCGGCGTCGACATCCCGCTCGTGAAGCCCACGTTCGAGACGAACGTCGAGGGCATCTACATCGCGGGGGAGCTGGGAGGCATGGGGCTCATCCGCAAGTCCGCGGAGCAGGGCCGTCAGGCGATGGAGTCGATCGCGAAGCGGCCCCGAGGCGATGCGCCGCTCGACGTGGTGATCGTGGGCGCGGGGCCGGCGGGACTGGCCGCCTCGCTCACCGCCAAGGACCGCGGCCTGAGGTACGTGACGCTCGAGCAGGAATCGGATCTCGGCGGTTCGATCCTGCATTTTCCGCGACGCAAGATCGCGATGACCTCCCCGGTGAACCTCCCGATCGTCGGCAAGGCGCACATGAACGGGATCTCCAAGGAGGAGCTCATCGACTTCTGGAGCGGCGTGCTGCGGCGCGTTCACCTCGACATGAAGTTCGGCGAGCGCATGGAGGCGATCGAGCCCGACGGGCGCGGCGGCTTTCGCGTGGTGACGACGCGTTCGACTTACCAGGCGCGCAGCGTGCTGCTCGCCCTCGGACGGCGCGGCACGCCGAGAAAGCTCGGCGCGCCGGGCGAGAACCTCGGAAAGGTCGTCTACCGCCTGCTCGACCCGGAGCAGTACCGCGGCATGGCCGTGCTCGTGGTCGGTGGCGGTGACAGCGCCCTCGAGGCCGCGCTCGCGGTAGCCGAAGTCGACGGGACGGACGTGACGCTCTCCTACCGCAGCGAGGCCTTCAGCCGGGTGAAGCCGAAGAACCGCAAGCGCCTCGAGGCCGCGAGCGCCGCCGGCCGCATCCGCGTCCTGCTCGCCTCGACCGTGAAGAGCATCACCGCCGACGCGGTCGAGATATCGCACGGGGAAAGGACGCTCGACCTCGACAACGACGCGGTGGTGGTGTGCGCGGGAGGCGAGCTGCCCACGCCCTTCCTGAAGAAGATCGGCGTCCTGGTGGAAACCCACCGCGGCGCCGTCGCGAACGGCTAGCCCCGCTAGCGGTCGATCTCGAGCGTCGTGGCGCGCAGCACGCCGGCCGTGATCGGCCCCTTCGCGTGCACCTTGAGGCCGTTGGCGAGATCGGAAGCCCGGCCGCCGGAGAATCGAGCCGCCGTGGCATCGACGACTTGCCCCTCGACCTTGAAGTTCGCGACGGAGACGAAGCTCGTGATGCGGCCCTCGACCTCGGCGGGCTCGCTCGGCGGCGCCGAATCGGCGAAATGGATCTTCGTCGCCGTCACCAGGGCGCCGGCGAGCTGCCCCTCGATCTCCAGGCGCCGCCCGTTGGCGATCTGCGCCGCCGTTCCCGATTCGAATACCGTCTGCACGGTGGTCGTGATCGCCTGGTTGTTCACGCGGAAGCTGAGTACCGACACGAAGTCCGTCACCGTGCCCGCGAGCGAGACGGTGGTCGGCGCCGGCGCCACCTTGAAGGTCACGGTGATCGCGGTGAGCAGCCCGTTGGTGAGCATCCCGTCCACCTCGACCACGCGGCCGCTCGCGAGCTCCGAGGCCGCGCCGCCCACGAACGCGGTCGCCGCCGTGGTGGTCGTGAACTGCCCGTTCACGTGGAAGCTCTGGGCGGACACGAAGCCGTCGATCGCGCCGCTCACGATGGTGCGCGTGCCGGCGGGCACTGCCGGGGCGACGAAGGTGAGTGCCGTCGCCTTGAGCACGTTGCCCTCGAGCAGGCCCGTGACCTGCACCTGGCGGCCGTTGGCGAGGCTCGCCGCCGTGCCGCCGGAGAACGCCGCGGCCGTGGCGTCGACCGCCTGCCCGCGCACGCGGAAGCTCGCCGCCGATACGTAGTCCGTGACATCGCCTTCGAGCGTCGTGGGCGTCGGCGGCGCGACGGTGAGCGGCGCGGCGCGCACTTCCACCAGGGTCGCGACCAGCACGCCCTGGACGATCGAGCCCTCCACCTCCACGAAGGCGCCATTGGCGATCGCGCCGCCGGCACCCGCAAGGCGGGCGTTGGCGCGCGTTGACCGGCGTGCCGAGCACCCGGAAGTTGCCCGCGCCGGCGAAATCCGTCACGTAGCCCTCGATCTCCGTGAGCGCGCCCTCGAGCGGATCGAATTCGCTTCGGCCCGTCACGCTCGCCGCGCGCAGGCCCGTCCCCAGCGCGGCCCCCTTCACCTCGACGTATCGCCCGACGGCGAGCCCGCCGGCGACGCTGACGAGCGCCGCCGTCGTGTCCACGACGAGCGCCCCGAGCTGGATCGAGCCGGTCGCGACCGCGCTCACCCGGCCGATGATCGTCGCCTGCGCCGGCACGGGGCTTCTCACCTCGAGGCGGGTGGCGTCGATGTGGCCGGCGAGCAGGTCGTAGAACCCGTAGACGGCCACGACGGTCCCGGCACCCAGGCCCGCGACGCCGGAGGCGCCCAGCAGGGCCGTGCCCGGGAGGATCTCGACGCGCTGGCCGAGCACCGTGATCTCGCCGGCGGGGGCGTTCGCGGACTCGACCGGCCCGATGACGAGCGCGGCGGCGCTCACGCTTTCGGCCTTCCCGGTGCGAAGGGCCGCGTCGATCTCGCCGCGCACTTCGGCCACCATGCCGAGCCGCAGTTCGCTCACCGGGCGGTCGGGCACGCCGTCGATCGTGACGCGCGCGCCGGTTTCGTCGTAGCGGATGCCGTTCACCACGATGCTGCCCAGGCCCTCGATGACGCCGACCGTCACCGAGGCGGATTTGGGCGCGCCCGTGCCGCCCGTCCTCACCAGCTGGGGATCGCCGGCGCTGCAACCGGCCAGGGTCGCGAGCGCGAGCAGCGCCGCGACGAAGGCGCGGTGCGTGGATTCAAGCCACTTCATGAGCGATCTTCCTCGGGCGGAACCGCGCGCGGCTCCGCATAGAAATACATGCCGACATTGATGCGGTGCGTGGCGCGGCCCGAGGCACGGTCCTTCGCCTCGAGTTCGGCCGTGCGCCTGACGACGACCTGCAGCACTTCCGACCACTGCTCGCGCGACAGGTGCAGCAGCGCGTTGACGGACTCGGCGCTCAGGTCGTCCGAGTAGACGGCCTGGTCGAGGAAGGGCGGGTCGCCGCCCGACAGGTTGTGCACGCCCGCGGCGAGATGGTCGCCGACGTTCTCGCCCAGGAAGAAGTTGCGCTCGTCCGCGTTCTTGGGCGGCACGAAGGCCGCCACGTTCAGGGCGACGTTCTCCTCGTCATCGAGCGTCACCATGCCCAGGCGCACGAGCTCGTCGAGGATCGGGCGGGGCTTCAGGTCGCTCGAAATGCTGTAGGCGAGGCTCGCGAAGGAGATCGGGTGGCGGGCGGTGGTCGAGCGAGGCAGCAAGCGGGGCTTGCCTTCCCGCGTGCGGTAGCGGCGGTCCGTCGCCCAGCGCGTCACGACCTCCGAAAGCACGTTGAGGGCCGTCATGTCCTGCGGGGCCCGGTCGGCGTCCCGGAGGCGCCGGATGTCCTTGCGGTGCACGCCCGTGAGCAGGCTCACCCGCGTGTCCGGCGGCGGCGAGTCTCCCAGCCGGAAATCGGTGACCGCGACCTTCACGTAGGCGTCCTTGAGCATTTCCACGGCGGCGGGAAGCGTGATTCCGCGGGCGATCAGCAGCCGCACGAGCGGGCGCAGGATGCGCGCGATGCTCGCGAGAAGGGCCGACGAAGGCTCGAGAAGCCGTCCCATGGTTCCGTGCGCCGGGATTGTCTGAAGGAAGGGGGAGTCCTGCGTGGGGAACGCCCCTAGTGCGGGAAATATTCCCCGCAAAATGCCCGCGCGTCAATGGGACTTGCGTCCCCCGCGGCGGGCGCGCCCGGCGATCAGGTGGCGTGGGTGCCGTGCCGCGCGTCCTTCACCAGCTGCGGGGCGAGGGAGCCGGCGACCATGCCGAGCGCGGAGGCGAAGAGCCCCACCATCTGCGGCGGCACGGTGGCGTCCGCGAAGAACGCCTCGCAGATTCCCCAGACCGCGAGGCCCGTGAGCGCCGAGACGAGCGCGCCCTGGGTGCTGGCCTTGTGCCAGTAGATGCCGCACACGAGGGGATGAAGGCACCCACCAGCGTCACCTTGTAGGCGTTCTGCACCATTTCGTACATGGTGCTCGTGTTGTTGAGGGCGAACATGAGCACGCCTGCGGTGAAGAAGACGAGCACCGTGCGCAGCATCACCAGGAAGCGCTTGTCGGACATCTCGCCGAACAGGGGCTTGATGACGTTTTCCGTGAAGAGCGCCGTCGGGGCGAGGAGCGCGCCGGAGGCCGTGGAGAGGATGGCCGAGAGGAGCGCGCCGAAGAACATCACCTGCGCGAACATCGGCATGTGGCCCAGGACGAAGTTCGGGAGGATGAGCTGGACCTCGCGGCCTTCCTGCGCGAGGAGGGGCTTCACCGCGTCCGGGGTGACCATGAGGGCCGAGTACGCGAGGTACATCGGGACGAAGGCGAGGCAGAAGTAGGCCGCCGCGCCCAGGAGCGAGCCCTTCACCGCGGTGTTCTCGTTCTTGGCGCTCGTCACGCGCTGGAAGACGTCCTGCTGGGGGATGGAGCCGATCGACAGCGTGGCCCAGGCGGCGACGAAGGCCCACCATTCCTTGCTGCCGCCCGTGGGCCAGAACTGGAACTTGCCGGCCTCGGAGGCGTGGGCGATCACCTTGTCGAAACCGCCGGCCATGCCGGTGGCCAGCGTCGCCACGTAGATGAGGCCCAGCACGATCACGACGGACTGGAAGAGGTCCGTGAGGGCGACCGACCACATGCCGCCGAACGTCGTGTAGATGAGCACGATCACGGCGCCGATGAGGATGCCCTGGTTGAGGGAGATCGCGCCGCCCGACAAGGCGTTGAAGACGATGCCCAGGGCCGTGAGCTGCGCGCTCGTCCAGCCCAGGTAAGACAGGGTGACCGCGAGGCTCGTGAGCACCTCCACGCCCTTGCCGTAGCGCTTCTTGTAGAAGTCGCCGATGGTGAGCAGGTCCATGCGGTAGAAAGCGCGGGCGAAGAAGAGCGCCACGAAGACGAGGCAGAAGCTGGCCCCGAAAGGGTCCGCCGGGATGCCCCCCAGGCCGTCCTTCACGAAGGTGGCCGACACCGACAGCACCGTTTCCGCCCCGAACCAGGTGGCGAACACCGTCGCCGTGCTCATGTAGAGCGGCAGGCCCCGGCCCGCGACCAGGTAGTCCTTCGAGTTGGACACGAACCGGGCGGCATACAGGCCGATCGCGATCGTGACGACGAGGTACGCGACCGTGAAGAGAACGAGGGTGGACATGGGCGTGCGGCGCGGGGGCGCCGGGGGCGGCGGATTGCGGGCGAGAATAGCAAAATCCGTGTTGCGCCGCAGCAGGAACGGCGCCTGCCGTTGCGCCCGCGCAACGCGGCGGGCACACTTCCCCTCCTCAAGGGGACGCACACCTTCAGAATCCCTATCCAGCCCGTGTCCTCCATCCGCCTCGAATCCGTCGCCAAGCACTGGGAAACCGCCCGTGCCGTCGACGGCATCTCCTTCGGCGCCGAAACGGGCGAGTTCGTGGTGCTTCTGGGTCCGTCGGGTTGCGGCAAGTCGACCACGCTTCGACTCATCGCCGGTCTCGACACGCCCACTTCCGGGCGCATCCTCATCGCCGGCCGGGACGTCACCCGCGCCCCGCCCGCCGAACGGGGCATCGCGATGGTCTTCCAGTCCTACGCCCTCTTTCCCCACCTGACGGTCGAGGAGAACATCGTCTTCGGCCTCAAGGTGCGGAAAGTGCAGGCGGCCGACCGCGCCCGGCGCCTCGCGAAGGTGGCCGAGCTCCTGGGCCTCGCCGCCCTCCTCCAGCGAAAGCCTTCGCAGCTCTCCGGTGGCCAGCAGCAACGCGTCGCCCTGGGTCGCGCCATCATCGCCGAGCAGCCCGTCTGCCTCATGGACGAGCCGCTTTCCAACCTGGACGCCCAGCTGCGCGGCGAGATGCGCCGCGAGATCCGCTCCCTGCAGCAGCGCCTGGGCATCACCATGGTGTACGTCACCCACGACCAGACGGAAGCCATGACCATGGCCGACCGCGTCGTGCTGCTCAAGGACGGCCGCATCGAGCAGGTGGGCTCCCCCGACGAGCTCTACAACACGCCGCGCACGGCCTTCACCGCGGGTTTCATCGGCGCGCCGCCCATGAACCTCGTGCCCCTGGAGAATTCCGCCGGCCCGTGGCGCTTCGCCGGCACCGACGCCAGCGCACCCTACGCCGGGACGGAGCCGGCCACCTTCGGCGTTCGCCCGGAAGACATGGACGTCGCGAACGAGGGCGGCATGCCCGCCGTGGTCGATACGGTCGAGTACCTCGGCGCCGATTCGCTCGTCGCCGCGAAGGTGGGCGCCGCGCCCATACTCGTCCGCGTTCCCCGCCACGCGCCCTTCGCGACCGGCGAGCGCATCCGTGTCACATGGAAGCCCCAGCATCAGCACCTTTTCAGCACCCGCACCGGCGAGCGCATTTCCGCGTGACGCCGGACGGCCATATCGAGGAGAAGAAGACCATGACCATCCGCAGCCTCTGGCGCGCCGCCGCCGCCGGCCTCGCCGCGATCGCCCTCTCGGCGGCCGCGCAGACCGAGATCACCTTCTATTACCCCGTCGCCGTCGGCGGCCCCATCACGAAGACCATCGACCAGATGTCGGCCGACTTCGAGAAGGAGAACCCCGGCATCAAGGTGAAGCCCGTCTACGCGGGCACCTACCAGGAGACGCTCGTGAAGGCGATCACGGCGCACAAGGCCGGCACGCCCCCCACCACCGCCATCCTGCTGTCGACCGACATGTACACCCTCATCGACGAGGAGGCGATCGCCCCGTGGGACGAACTGGCGCCCACCGCCGACGACAAGAAATGGATCGCGAGCTTCTATCCCGCCTTCATGGCCAACAGCCAGACGGGCGGCAAGACCTGGGGCATCCCCTTCCAGCGCTCGACGATCGTCCTCTACTGGAACAAGGAGCTCTTCAAGGAAGCCGGCCTCGACCCGAACAAGGCGCCGGCCACCTGGAAGGAGATGCTCGAGTACGCGCAGAAGCTCACGAAGAAGGACGCCGCCGGCAACGTGACGCAGTGGGGCGTGCAGATCCCGTCCTCCGGCTTCCCGTACTGGCTCTTCCAGGGCCTCAAGACGCCCAACGGCGTGGAGCTCATGAATGCGGCGGGCACGGAGACCTACTTCGACAAGAAGGAAGTCGTCGATGCCCTGCAGTACTGGGTGGACCTGGGCCGCAAGCACAAGGTGATGTCGCCCGGCGTCGTCGAGTGGGGCACCACGCCGAAGGATTTCTTCGAGAAGAAGATCGCGATGATGTGGACCACCACGGGCAATCTCACCAACGTGAAGAACAACGCCAAGTTCGAGTTCGGCGTCGCGATGCTGCCGCAGGCGAAGCGCCGCGGCTCGCCCACGGGCGGGGGCAACTTCTACGTCTTCAAGAAGGCCACGAAGGCGCAGCAGGAGGCGGCGGCGAAGTTCGCGAAGTTCATGACCCAGCCCGATCGCGCGGCGCAGTGGGGTATCGACACGGGCTACGTGGCCGTGCGGCCCGACGCGTGGGAAACCAAGCGGATGAAGGACTACGTGGCGGGCTTCCCGGTGGCGGCGGTGGCGCGGGACCAGCTGCAGTACTCCGTGGCCGAACTCTCGACGCACGAGAACCAGCGCGTGACGAAGGCCCTGAATGACGGCCTGCAGGCGGCGCTCACGGGGGCGAAGTCGCCGGAGCAGGCGATGAAGGATGCGCAGGCGGAAGCCACGCGCATCCTGCGGTCCTACAAGCGCTAGCGCGCGGCAAGGCATTGGAACCGCAGATGAACGCAGATGAACGCGGATAAAGGCAATTCATGGTTTGGACTTCCCGAACCGGAAGCGGCATGCCTTCATTCGCGATGGCGTTTCGCAGGTTCGAACCGCATTCAGGGTTTTATCTGCGTTCATCTGCGTTCATCTGCGGTTCCAATGCCTGATCCTCGCGCAGCGAGCAACAAGTGAACCGCCCGGCGATCACGGGCTGGCTGCTGGTTCTCCCCGCCGCCGCCCTCCTCGCCCTCTTCACCCACTGGCCGATCGTCGGCACCGTGTGGGACAGCTTCCACGCGACGCCCAAGGGGTCGAACCCCGCCCCCTTCGTCGGCCTGGAGAACTACCAGGTCATGATCGCCGACGAGGTGTTCTGGAAGAGCCTCTGGAACAACCTGTGGTTCGCGCTGGGCACCATTCCGATTTCCATCGCCCTCGCGCTCGTCATGGCCCTGTGGGTCAACTCGGCGATGCGCGGGCGCATATGGCTGCGCGTCGCCTTCTTCACCCCCACGGTGCTGCCCATGATCGCCGTGGCCAACATCTGGCTCTTCTTCTATACGCCCCAGTACGGCCTGCTCGAGAAGCTCACGACAGGACTGGGCTTCGGCACGCACAACTGGCTCGGCACCGAGTCGACGGCGCTCGCCTGCATGATCGTCGTGGCCATCTGGAAGGAGGCCGGGTTCTTCATGATCTTCTACCTCGCGGCGCTGCAGTCGATCCCGCCCTCCCTGGCGGAGGCGGCCGCGCTCGAGGGCGCCCCGCGCGGGTACTACCTGCGCCGCATCGTGCTGCCCCTGCTCATGCCCACCACGCTCTTCGTGCTGGTGAACGCGGTGATCAACTCGTTTCGCCTGGTCGACCACATCGTCGTGATGACCCGCGGCGGGCCCAACAACGCGACCTCCCTCCTGCTCTTCCACGTCTACCAGGTGGGCTTCAGCTTCTGGGACACGGGGTACGCCGCGGCGCTCACGGTGGTGCTGCTCGCGATCCTCGCGCTTGCGGCCATCGGGCAGTTCGTCTTCCTCGACCGCAAGGTGCACTACCAGTGAGCCGCCTGTACGAGCCGACGGGCTTCTCCCGGGCGCTCGAGACGGGCGCGGCGTGGCTGCTGGGCGTCCTGTGGATCCTGCCGCTCGCGTACGCGGTGTGGACGGCTTTCCATCCGTCGGAGTACTCGGCGCGGTTCGTCCTGACCGCGCCCCTCACGCTGGAGAATTTCGTGCGCGCGTGGGATGCCGCACCCTTCGCGCGCTACTTCGCCAACAGCTTCGCGCTGGTCACGATGGTGCTGGCCGGGCAGCTCGTCCTGGGAACCCTCGCCGCCTACGCCTTCGCGCGCTTCGAGTTCCCGGGCAAGGACATCGCCTTCATCCTGGTCCTGGTCCAGCTCATGATCATGCCGGACGTGCTCATCGTGGAGAACTACCGCACGATGTCGCGCCTTGGCCTGCTCGACTCGATTCCGGCCATCGGCCTGCCGTACATCGCGAGCGCCTTCGGCATCTTCCTGCTGCGCCAGACCTTCAAGACCGTGCCGCGCGAACTCGACGAGGCGGCGCGCGTGGAGGGCGCCGGGCCCGTGGCGATCCTCCTCAAGGTGTACGTGCCGCTCGCGAAGCCCGTCTACCTCGCCTACGGCCTCGTGTCCGTGAGCTATCACTGGAACAACTTCCTGTGGCCGCTCATCGTGACCAACTCCGTCACGTCCCGTCCGGTCACCGTGGGCCTCCAGGTCTTCTCATCGGGCGACCAGGGCATCGACTGGTCGATCATCACCGCCGCCACGCTCATGACGAGCGGCCCGCTCCTCGTCGGGTTCCTGCTCTTCCAGCGGCAGTTCGTGCAGTCGTTCATGCGGGCGGGGATCCGGTAGCGCGCGACAGAACGCGCATTTCGGGGAACGAACGGTAACGACACCGGCGAAAAAGTGTGGGACAATTTCCCACGCTTTCAACCTCGCCGGAGTTTTCCATGAAATTCAAAGCCTTGGCTGCCGGTCTTGCCATCCTTGCCGGTTCGGCCGCCGTTTCCGCCCAGACCTTCGCCCTCGTCCCCGCCCAGCCGCAGACCTTCGATCCCCTCGTGCTGCGCATGACCGTCGACTCCTGCGTCTACGACCAGGACCGGATCAGCGTCTCCGCGAGCCAAGGCGTCTTCCGCGTGTTCATCGCGGTGAACCCGTGCCTCGTCCCCGGCCCCCTCAAGGTGATCGACGTGCGCCTGGGAGCGCTGCCCGCCGGCCCGGGGCGCGTCGAGGTCTTTCAGATCGTGGGCGGGGACCTCCTGGTGCGCCTGGAAGGCGGCAACATCGACTTCAACGTCACCGGCCGCCCCGTCATCGCCGTTTTCCCGCCGCCCAAGAAGCCCAACAACGACTGGTCGGGCAACTGGGTCACGCAAACCGAACTGGGCTGGGGGCTTTCCATCCAGCAATCGCCGACCGACGTGCTCTTCGCGCAGCTCTTCGTCTACGCCGTGAACGGCGCGCCCGTCTGGTTCACGTTCCAGGAGGGCCAGTGGAAGAGCGCGACGCGCTGGGAGGGCAAGCTCTTCGCGAGCTCGGGCCCGGGCTTCACCGAACCCGTCTTCGATCCGGGACAGGTGGCGATCCAGCCCCTGGGCACGGCGTCGATCGAGTTCGAGCAGACGCCGGGCAACGAGGCGTTCGCGACGCTGAACTACGTCGTGGGCAACGTCCCGGTGACCAAGCGCATCCGCAAGCTGCTCTTCTAGCCGCGCCTCACGCGGCCTTGCACACCTCGCGCGCCTTCGGGATGACGCCCGCCTCCTCGAGGATGGCGTGGCCGATCTCGAAGCGCGCCTTGCGGGGCGTCTCCTCGAACGTGCGGTAGTTGAGGGCGAAGTACGCGACCGGCTCGCCGCGCCGTTCCACCCAGCCCACCCACCACGCGATGCCTTCCTTGCCCGACATCGCCGTTCCCGTCTTCGCGCGGATCACCGCGTCGCCGCAGCGTTCCGCCACCAGGATCCCGCGCACGATGCGCCGGGAACGCGCGGTCACGGGCAACCTGCCTTCGACGAGCCGGCGAAGGAAAGCCACCTGCTCCTGCGCGCTGATGCGCAGCCCGCCCTGCAGCCAGAACTGGTCGACGCCGCCGGTCATGTCCCGGTTGCCGTAGTCCAGACGGTCGAGCCACTCGCCCATGGCGGGCTTGCCCACGCGGCGCGCGATCGCCTGGAAAACCCACACCGCGCTGTCCGCCATCGCGCTGGCGAGCGTGTGGTCGCGCTCCCAGGCGTCGAAGCGCTTGGGCTTGCCATCCCACCTGAAGACCTCGTGCTCGTCCACGACCGCGCCCGTCTCCAGGCCGATGAGCGCGTTGGCGATTTTGAAGGTGGAAGCGGGCAGGAACCGCTCCGAGGCGCGCGCCTCGTCGTAGGCGCGCAGCCGGTTCGCCCCGGGCTCGTCGAGCACGAAGGTGCCGGAGACCCCCTGGAACGCGAAGTGGCGTTCCCACTGCGGCACGGCGACGGGGGGCACAGCCTGGGCGTTGAGCGAGGCGAGCATCATCGCGAGGGTGGGGGCGAAACGCTTCATGGCGGGCTTTCGGGAGTGGGCGTACCCGAACGCTAGCGGGCGATTCTGGCGAAATCCGGGCGGGCCGGCGACAATCCCCGGATATGAAGCTCATCACCTGGAACATCCAATGGGGTCGCGGGCTCGACGGCAAGGTCGATCTCGCGCGCATCGTCGCCCACGCCCGCGCGATGGCCGACTTCGACGTCATCAACCTGCAGGAGGTGGCGGACAACTTCCCCGGCCTCGCGGGCAACGACGACGCGGACCAGTTCGCCCGGCTCGCGGCGTTGCTGCCGGGCTACACGATGCTGCCCGGCTACGGCGTGGAGGTCCCCGGCCCCGGCCGCCATCGCCGCTTCGGCAACGTCATCCTCACGCGCCTGCCCCTCGTCTCGGTGCGCCGCCACGCGCTGCCCTGGCCCGCGGACCCGGGCAAGGAGTCGATGCCGCGCGTGGCGATCGAGGCCACGGTGAAGTGCGCGCTCGGCCCGGTGCGCATCACCACCACGCACCTGGAGTACTACTCGGACGTGATGCGCTCCGCCCAGGCGAACCGCCTTCGCGAGCTGCACGACGAGGCCTGCGCCCGCGCGCAACTGCCCGGGCACCCCACGGACGAAGGCAGCCCCTTCGACCGCACGGCGCAGGCGGTCTCGGCGATCCTCACGGCGGATTTCAACTTCCCGCCGGACAATCCGTCCTACGACGCGATCCAGGAGCCGCTCGCTTCGGGAGGCCCCAGCTACGTCGATGCGTGGAAGCTCGTGAATGGCCGCAAGGCGCACGACCCGACCTTCTGCGTGTTCGACCTGCGCTGGGCCAAGCGCCCGATTTGCTGCGACTTCATCTTCGTGAGCGAGGATCTCGCCTCCCGCGTGCGCAGCGTGCGCGTGGATACCGATACGAAGCTCTCGGACCACCAGCCGGTGCTGCTCGAACTGGACGACCGATGAGAGTCGCCCCTTTCGCCCTCGCGGCGTTGATGCTGGCCGCGGCATGGCCGGCCTCGGCCAAGTTGCCCTGCGCGGCGAAGGACCGCGCCTGCCTCCTGAAGGCCGCGATGAAGAATCCTGTGCGCACGCTCGACTTCTGGGCGAAGCGGCTCGCCGATCCCGTGGCGGAACGCATCGGCCCGGCGCCGCAGGAGCTGGTGGACTACCTCGAGATCGACAACGCGGTGAACGGTTTCCCCGAGAAGCCTCGCGTGGCGAAGCTTTCGCCCGAATTCCTCGCCGATGCGCGCGGGGCGCTGGCGGACCTGCTGCCAGTCCTGCGCAAGGTGGCGGGTCCCACCTTCGCCGGCGTCTACTTCGTCGAGGACCTGGGCGGCACCGGCTTCACCGACGCCGTCCGGGAAAAGCCCGGCGCGGCACCCAAGGCGGCGTACATCGTGCTGGACGCGAAGGTGCTCGAGCACCACCGGGCCAACGGGTGGGCGACCTGGAAGGAGAACACGCCGTTCAAGCCAGGCGGCGGCTGGACGCTGGAGGCGAAGATCGAGGAGCCGGCCGAGGACACGCGTCGCAGCGCCATCCGCTACATCCTGCTGCACGAGTTCGGGCACGTGGTGGCGGCCACGCGCACGCTGCACCCGATGTGGGACCTCGCGCCCAAGGACCTGCCCGCCGGCGGGAAGTGGCCCTTCTTCGAGCTTTCCTGGACTCTCGACCGGGTGAAGAACACCTATGCGTCGAAGTTCGACGCGTCCTTTCCCCTGCGCAAGTCCGTCGTCTACTACCTGGGGGCCAAGCTCGACGCGAGCCAGATGACGCCGGCCTACAAGGCGTTGGACGGAACGAACTACCCCACGCTCTACGGCGCCACCTCGTTCGGCGACGATTTCGCGGAATCGTTCGCGAGCTATGTGCACACGCAAGTGCTGAAGCGCCCGTGGTCGATCCGCATCCTGAAGGACGGCCAGGCGGACTACACCTATCGCACCTGCTGGGACGATCCGCGCTGCGTCGAGAAGCGCGACATTCTCGAGGCGCTGCTCAAGTAGATCCCGGGCGAAGGCGCCGCAACACACGGTGACGGTTCCTCGGCGGGGTGCGTGCTATCACGGCGGCACGCCTTCCCCTGGAGCGTCGCCATGCGAACCCTTTTCCGGCTGGCCGCCCTGGCCCTCGCCACCCTCGCGATCGCCGCGCGCGCGGACTACGCGCCGAAAGCCTGGGACGTCGTCACCCTCGCCGACGGCGTGCACGGCTTCGTGTGGCGCGACCCGCTCGCCGATCCCATCGAGGGCAACGCGCTATTCATCGTGAACGAGGAAGACGTGGTGGTGGTCGACTCGGGGCTGCTGCCCTCGAGCGCGCGGATCATGGCGAAGGAATTGAAACGCCTCACCTCGAAGCCCGTACGCTTCGTGGTGAACACCCACTGGCACAACGACCACGTGGGCGGCAATGGCGTCTACCGCGAGATATGGCCTGGGGTCGAGTTCATCGCCCACGAGGACACGCGCACCGACATCCTCGAGCAGGTGTACGCCAATCAGGAGGCCAACCTGCAGGCCAACGAGCGGACGACCGACACTTACGCGAAGTACATCGAGAGCGGCGTGGACGGCGACGGGAAGCCCCTCGCGCCCGATCGGCGGCAGCGGCTCGCGGAGGTGGTCGCCATGTACCGCGCGGTGCTGCCGGACCTGCGGCAGGTGCGGAAGGTCCCTCCGGACGTGACCTTCCGCGATCGCATCGTGCTGCGGCGAGGGGAACGCACGATCGAGATCCTCTGGCTGGGGCTCGGCAACACGCGCGGCGACGCGGTGGTGCTCCTGCCGAAGGAGCGCATCGTCGCGACGGGGGACCTGCTCGTCTGGCCGGTGCCGTTCATGTTCGGGTCGTACCACGCCGACTGGCCGGATACGCTCGCGAAGGTGGATGCGCTTGCCGCCGATACGCTGTTCCTCGCGCATGGCGCGCCGCAGCGCGACCGGGGCTACCTTCGGCAGGTGCGCGAACTGCTCGCCTTCATTCGCGACGAGGCACGGAAGGCCGCGGCGACGGACCTGCCGCCGGCCGAGGCGAAGAAGGCCATCGACCTGTCGGATTGGAAGAAGCGATTCGCGCAGGGCGATGCGAAGCGGGAGCGGGCGTTCGACGCCTTCGTCACGGCACCCTCGCTCGAGCGGGCCATCCGCCAGGCGCGCGGCGAGGCGGCGGCGATGACGCAGAAACTACGCTGACGGGATATCGTGGGGCGGGGAACCAAGCGGTCCCCCGCGCAATCCCACGATATTGATCCCGAACGCGGAGGGGCGATGGAAGCGAACCCAAGAAGGCCCGAGGGCGCGAGCCCTCCCCGGGTCGCGCTGGCCGTCACGGTGGCGGCGGTCGCGATCGCCGGCGGCGCCTGGTATTTCTGGCCGGCCCCTGAGGCGGCTGCTCCCCCGCCCGCCGTGGCCACGGTGGCGCCACCGGTGCCCGAGCCCGCCAAGCCACCGCACTATCCGGTGCCCGCGCCCGAAGCGCCGGAGCCGCGAAAGCCACTGCCCGCACTGGATGCCAGCGATGCCGCGCTGGCGCAGTCGCTCTCGGGCGTGTTCGGCGCAAGGAGTTTCGCGCAGTTCTTCCGGCCGGAATCGCTCGTGCGCCGCATCGTGGCCACGGTGGACAACCTGCCGCGGCGCAGCTACGCCCAGCGCCTGAGCCCCGTCGCACCGGTGGGCGGGCTGCTCGTCACGGAGGGCAAGGAGGAAGGCCTCACGCTCGCGCCGGGCAATGCCGCGCGGTACTCGGCCTGGGTGAAGTTCGTCGAGGCGGTCGACGTGAAGCGCGTCGTGGCGGCCTACGTGCACTTCTATCCGCTCTTCCAGCAGGCGTACGTGGAGCTCGGGTACCCGGACGGCTACTTCAACAACCGGCTGGTGCAGGTGATCGACCACCTGCTGGAGGCGCCCGTGGTGCAAGGGCCGGTGAAGCTGGTGGTGCGGCGGGTGTTGCCGGAGTTCGCGGATCCTGCGCTGGAATCGGAATCGGCCGGCCGCAAGATCCTGCTGAGGATCGGGCCGGAAAACGCGGCCATCGTGAAGGCGAAGCTGCGCGCCCTGCGCAAGGAACTCATGGAAAAGACACCCGCGGCGTAGCGGCGGACGAAAAAACGGGGACGTGTCCCCCGACACGTCCCCGCCACCTTCAACCTGCCACCACACCGCGCCGCCGGACCGCCGGGCCCACCTGGAAGACCCGCTGCCGGGACGCAAATCCAGTGTGCCGCGTCGGCCCGGGTCCCGTCACGCCCGGTATTCGCGCCCGAATGTGCCGAAAATTCCGCATTCCCCTGAAGGCCCCTGAAGGGGACGCACACCTTCAGGTCGGGTGAAGGGGACGCACACCTTCAAGCCGGATGAAGGGGACGGACTCTCATTGAATACCTCAAAAGTGTGCGTCCCCTTCAGGGGCAGTGAAGGTGTGCGTCCCCTTCAGGGGGGGGGACTAAAGAAGGGTACGAAGGGCGGCGGCGAAGGCCATGGCCGCCAGGATGACGGCGATGGCCAGAAGGATGCGCGACTGGCTGCGCTGGGCCCGCTCCAGCTCGCGGATGGCCTTCTCGAGACGCCCCGGAGCATCGTCGGCCAGCACCTTGTGGATGAGCCGCGGGATCTGCGGCAGCGTCTTGGCCCACGTGGGCGCCTCCCGGGTGATCTGCTTCCACAGCCCCCGCGGTCCGAGCTGCTCGTTCATCCACCGCTCCAGGATCGGCTGCGCGGTGCGGCGCAGGTCGAGGTCCGGATCCAGGTGCCGTCCCAACCCCTCCACCTGCAGCAGCGTCTTGTAGAGGAGGACCAGCTGCGGCTGCACGTCCATCCGGTAGCGGCGCGACACCTCGAAGAGGCGCATCAGCACCCGCCCGAAATAGATCTCGCGCAGCGGCTTGTCGAAGATGGGCTCGCACACCGCGCGGATGGCGCCCTCGAAATCATCGACGCGCGTATCGGGCGGGATCCACCCGGCATCCAGGTGCGCCTGCGCCACCGCCCGGTAGTCGCGCCGGAAGAAGGCGATGAAGTTGAGCGCGAGGTAGTTCTTGTCCGCGTCCGACAGCGTCCCCATGATCCCGTAGTCGATGCCGCAATAGCGCCCGTCGTACCCGACGAAGATGTTCCCGGGGTGCATGTCCGCGTGGAAGAAGCCGTCGCGGAACACCTGCGTGAAGAACACCTCCACGCCGTTGCGGCCCAACGTCGGGATGTCGATCCCCGCCTCGCGGATGGCGTCGAGGTCGTTCACGGGGATGGCGTGGATCCGCTCCATCACCATCACGTCGCGCGTGCACCAGTCCCAATGGGGTTCGGGCACGTAGAGGATCTTCGAGCCCTCGAAATTTCGCCGCACCGCGCTCATGCTCGCGGCTTCGCGGACGAGGTCCAGCTCGTCGTGGATGGTCTTTTCGAATTCCTCCACCACCTCGCGCGGGCGCAGCCGCTCGCCCTCCGGCAGGAACCGCTCCACCAGCACCGCCAGCACGCGAAGGAGCGACACGTCCTTCGTGATCGTCTCGCCGATGCCCGGGCGCACGATCTTCACCGCCACCTCGCGGTCGTCCGGCAGCGTCGCGAAGTGCACCTGCGCCACCGAGGCGCTCGCCACCGGCGTCAGGTCGAAGGTCTTGAAGACTTCCGTGTGCGGCTTGCCGTAGCTGCGGCGAAGCGTCGCGACCACTTCCTCCGAAGAAAACGGCTCGACGCTGTCCTGCAGCTTCGAGAGCTCTTCGGTGATGTCGGTCGGCACGAGGTCCGGCCGGATCGACAGCAGCTGCCCGAACTTGACGAAGATGGGGCCCAGGTCCTGCAGCGCGAGGCGAAGCCGCTCGCCGCGCGGGCCTGAGCGATCCGCCCAGAAGAAGGCGACGCGGAAGCCGAAGCGCGCAAGCCCGCTGCCCGGCCCGACCAGGAATTCGTCGAGACCGTGCCTGCCGACCGTGGAGAGGATTCGAAAGAGACGGGCAACCCGCATGGAACCGGGATTTTACCCCGGCCCGCCTCCGCGCCCGAACTACTTCGCCTTCTGTCCGGGATAAAGGCCCGACTTGGGCTCCATCGTCTCCAGGTTCCACGCGGCCTCCACGAACGGGGCGCGCACCTCCTTCACCACCGGGAAGCCGCCCACTTCCTTCTCGTCGTCGATCACCTTGCCGCGGCCCTCGGCGATGAAGAACAGCACGCGCACGTCGTGCTCGTCGCGGTCCCAGGGGCGCGCGCCGGCCTGCGCGAGCACGTGCGTCTCCACCTGCCCGGAAGGCATCGCCTCGATCCCGGCCGGCCACGCCACGGGCTCCGCCTTCTCGATCAGTTTCGCCTTCGTGTTGCCGTAGCGCCCGAACATCGGCAGCGGCTCGCCGTGCTGGTCCACCGCGACGTTGTCCTTGCCGAAATACTCGAGATCGCCGTCGCCGCCCAGCATCAGGAAGGGCAGCCGGGGCATCGTCGAGGGGCCGCCGCGCAGCACGTTGCCCACGGCGCTCATCTGCCCCACCTGGTACGGGCGGTTGCCCCATTCGAGCGCCATCAGGTTGTAGTGCACCGCGCGCCGCTGCGGGTCGTAGATGAGGTTGTTCACGATCGAGCCGCGCACGCCGCCCTTGAAGAGGGGGCTGCGCTCCACGTTGTGCGCGAAGACGTTGCGGTAGAAGAGGATGCCCGTCACGTTGTCGTGCACGAGCGAGCCCTTCGAGTGCTCGCCCTTCGGGTGGCTCGCGTCCGCGAGGCCCTCGGCGGCCAGGTTGTACGAGAAGGTGATGTCGTGGCTCGTGCCCTTGCGCCAGTCCTCCGGCGTCGCCCCCGTGAAGCGCGGCCCCGAGGCGGACATGTTCTCGTCGATGCCCCACATGAACGTGCAGTGGTCGACGATGACTTTGTGCGCGCCGCCGGCGGTGGAGAAGGCATCCGCCTCCCAGCCGCTTCGCTTCGCCTGCCCGTCCACGCCCGTGCGCACGCGGATGTGCCGGATGATCACGTCGTGCGCGCGCACGTCCAGGCCGCCGCGGATGATCGTGATGCCCGGCGAGGGCGCCGTCTGGCCCGCGATGGTGAGGTACGGTTCGGTGATCTTGAGTTCCGCGCGGCCGAAGTCGATGACGCCGGCCACCTCGAAGACGACGATGCGCGGGCCCTTCGCGCTCACCGCCGCCCGGAACGACCCCGGGCCGTCCGCGTTCAGGTTCGTCACCCGGATGATCTTCCCGCCGCGCCCGCCGGGCGTCTTCGCGGCCCAGCCGACGGCGCCGGGGAAGGCGAGCGCCTCAGCCTGCGCGAGGGCAGCCGGCGCGGCGAACGCGAGAAAGGCGGCGAGGATCAGGGATGTCGGGCGGCGCATGGGGCTTCCTCCAGCTTCAGTCGAAAGGGTATCAGTCCGGCTCGTTGCGGTATTCGGCGAGGAACGGCGTCTCGGGGATGTCCTGCGGCGCGAGGCCCAGGTCCTTCGCCGCATCGATTCCCGCCACCTCGAGATTCGCCCGCCACCGGCCCGCATGGTATTGCACCGGACGCCAGTGGCGGGTGCCCGGCGCGTTCCAGTCGGCCCAGGGCCGCAGGCGATCGATGTGCGACCCGATGCGCGAGCGCAGGATCACGGCCTTGCCGACGGCTTCGAGTGGCTCTCGCGAGATGGTGCCCGCCGTGCCGTCGAAGACGTCGCGCTCGCCCAGCCGGCAGGCGTAACCGGGGATCGGCGGCGATGGTTCGTAGGGCGTGCAGCGCTGGCCGCGGAACCACTGGCGCGCCAGGTGATGGCGCCCGGATTTCGCGCGGTCGCTGCCGTCGTGGGTGAAGCGGCATTCGTCGAAGACGAACCCGTGGCGGGCCGTCACGTGGGTGCGGGCGCGAGGGCATAGGCGAAGTCGCGCGTGCCCCGGGTGCGGATCTCGGTACGACGGAAGTACGCCGTGGCGTCGCCGAAGATGAAATCGACGTCGCCCTCGACGGTGGACTCGTTGAAGTAGGCGACGGACGCCTTCCCCGGCGACGGCGCGCGCAGGTACAGCGTGTCCTGCAGCCCCAGGAGCCGCACGCCCTCGAAGTGGGTGCGATCCGCGCCATCGACGAAGAGCGCGACGGCCTGCATCGCCCGCTCGCCGTCGTTGCCGGCGCGGTTGTACGAGTTCTCGACGGTGAGGTTTCGCGCCTGGAAGCCATGGCCCTGCACCCACACGACGGCGGAGCCCGAGGTGCCCACGCGATCGCGCGCCCGGAGGGAGGCCGCCATCGCCGCGACGCGTGGGCCGGACTTCGCGAACCGTCCGCCGAACGCCTCGCCGTGCCGCGCGCCGCTCATCGCGGCGGGAATGTTCGCGACGATGCGCACGTCGCTCGCGTCGCGTCCCTGCCCCGCGATCGTGATGGGCGCGACGGACTCGGGCACGAAGACGGGCCCCGCGTAGGTGCCGGGCCGAACGACGATGTGGATCCTCCGCCGTTCCGTCCCGCCCTTCGCGAGGGCGGCGTCGACGGCGGCCTGGATCGACGCGAAATCGCCGCGGCCATCCGGCGCGACGACGAAGTCCGGTGGCGGCAACGTCCCCGTCGCGAGCGGATCGGCCGTCGGATCCCAGTCGCCCAGCACCTCGCGCAGCGAGAACTGCGCCGCGACGCGGTCGCTCACCTGCGGCCGGGAGGCCAGGCGGCGGGTGAGCTCCGGAACGACGCCCACGAGATCGCGCGCCATCAGCGAGGCGAAGAACGCCCCGCCCTTCGCGCCCACGTGCGTCCGGTCGAAATCGGGCGGCGGCATCGCGAGCGTGTCGGCCTCCTCCGGCCCCATGCGCGCCAGCTCGCGCACGCTCGACGCGTGCAGGTCCACGAGCGGCACGTCCTTCGCCTTCGCCACGCGGGCCGCGGCCTGCGCCCAAGGGCCCAGGTCGTCGTCGTGCACGCCCTCCTTGAACTTGCGCCGCGCGAGGGGCGTCACCAGCACCGGCCGCGCGCCGGCCGCGCGGATCTCGTCCACGTAGCGCGCGAGGTTCACGGGAAACTCGTCTTCGAGGTCCGTGGAGCGGCCGGGCTTGCCCGGCTGATCGTTGTGGCCGAACTGCACCAGCACGATCGTCGCGCGGGCCGCCTCGCGATCGGCGAGGAGCGCCGCCACGCGATCCCACGAGCCGTCCTCGCGGAAGCTTTTCGTGCTGCGCCCGCCGCGGGCGAGGTTCACGCAGTCGAGTCCCGGGACGAACAGGGCGCAGAAGGCCGGACCGTAGCCCGTGCGCATCGCCATCGTGGAATCGCCCACGAGGATCACCCGCCGGGAATCGGGGGAAGGCGGATCGGCCAGCGCCGCAGGCGCCACCACGAACGCCGTCGACAAAAAAAGGCGGGGGAGCAACGCTCCCCCGAGAAATCCCACCGGGGATTCCTTGCTCAGAACCGCACGCGCATGCCGGCGTAGTATTCGCGGCCCGTCACGTGGTGCACGACGACGCTGTTGCGCTCGCGCGAGATGAACTGGTCCACGGGCTCGTTCGTGAGGTTGGTGCCCTCGAGCGTGAGGTCGATGTTCTTGTTGAGCTTCCAGGAGATGGAAGCGTCGACGTTGCGCGAGGCGTTCTTGCCCTCGACGTCGTTGTTGTTCTGCCCCGGCACGCGCGTGAGGAATTCCTGCCGGTAGGCGGCGGAGACGCGGGCGCTCAACCGGCCGTCGTCGTAGTAGAGCGTCGCGTTCCAGGTGCGCGGCGACAGGTTCAGCAGGTCGTCCGTGATCGTGGTCGTCGAGGTGGGCGAGACCAGGTATTCGATCTGCGAACGCACGTACGTGTAGTTGAGCAGCGTGCCGAAGTTGCGCCCGATGCCGGGCAGGAAGTTGAACTGCTGCTGGTAGTTGAGCTCGATGCCCGTGAGCTTGCCGCCGGGCGTGTTGACGGGCGTCGTCACCTGGAACACCTCGTCGCCCGTGAAGTTCGCCGGCAGGAGCGCGAGCGGCAGCCCCGTCTGGTTGTAGGGGACGTTGGTGCGCAGCGTCTGGATGTAGGTGCCGATGTCCTTGTAGAAGAGGCCGACGCCGAAGAGCGAGTTGCGGTCGAAGTACCACTCGATGTTGGAATCGAACGTGGTGGCGCGGAAGGGCTCGAGCAGCGGGTTGCCGACCGTGATGGCGAGGTTGCCCGTGGTGCTGATCGTGCCGCCCGGGTTCAGGTTGCCCAGTTGCGGGCGCGCCATCACCTTGGCGCCGGCGAAGCGCAGCAGCAGGTCCGGCGCGAGGTTGAAGACGATGTTGCCCGAGGGCAGCCAGTCGTCGTAGCTCTGGTCGACCGTCACCTCCGTGCCGCCGCCGGTGGCCTGGTAGCCCGTGGCCGACTGCTTCGTCTCGACGTAGCGAAGGCCCGCGTTGCCGCGCACCGGCAGGTCGAACAGGCGGCCCTGGAAATCCCCCTGCACGAACCAGCCGCGGTCGCGCTCCGTCACCTTGCGGTTGTTGCCGCGCGCGTTGCCGTTGTTGGTCGAGGAGAGCGTGAAGTCGCCCGGCCCGCCCGCGGGCCCGGACTGCAGGCAGTTGCAGTAGATGTTGTAGAGATCCGCGATGGCGCCCAGGTTCGGGATGATCCACGAGGTGGGAACGCCCGAGGGCAGGCTGAGTCCATTGCCGAAGCCCGAGAGCGTGGACACCAGGCTGTTGATGTCCGTGCCGGCCGGCGGCGCGAAGATCGTGTCGTTCTGGTTCACCCGGCGGAACTCGAAGGTGTCGAACTGGTACTTCTTGTAGTCGATGCCGCCCTTCGCCGTGAAGGTGGGCGACACCTCCCACGCGAGGTCGACGCGGCCCACGTCGATCGTGTTGTCGGCACCCTGCGGGCGGATGCGGATCTCGCTCGCCGTGGTGTTGGGGATGGTTGACGGCTGCGTGCCGCTCGCGACGCGCGGGACGCCGACGATGTTCAGGACACCGGCGCGGGTCACGTCGAAGGGATAGGTGACGGAGGGCAGGCGGTCGTTGCCGCGGAAGTCGATCCCGTAGCCGTTCACGTTGAGGGCATCGAGCGTCGTGGTCGTCTGCACGGGGTTGTCGAACTTCGAGTCCGCGCGGCCGAATTTCGCGTTCACCTTCAATGTGTCCGAGATCTCGTGCTCGATCGTGAGGCTCGGCTGCTTGAAGGTGGTCGAGAGCACGTCGTAGCGCGACTCCGCGCGGATGTCCACGCCGTTGTACAGGCCGTAGAGCAGCGCGCCGTTGGGGGCGTAGGCCGTGTCGACGACGCTCGTCTGGGGCTTGCCGCCCTGGGCGGCGCTGCGGCTGAAGGAGATGGCCTGCAGGAAATCCTCCTGTCGCGTCGCGTCGATCTTCGAGTACAGGTAGTCGAAGGTGAGTACCGTCGAGGCGAGGGGCTTCCACTGGAAGGCGCCCGTGAGGCCGGTGCGCTCCTGGTCGTGGGTGAGGCGGCCGTAGCGCGGCAGGCGGGGATGGAAGTTCGCCGGGTCGCGTGCGGTGTTGTACGCGCTCGTCGCCACGGCGCTGCCGGGAAGGCGCGGCACGCCCTGCGCGGCCGGCCCGCAGGTGGTGGCGGTCGAGTTGGTGGGGTTCGCCGGCGTCACGCCCTGCGGGGCGCAGAACCCGCCGGAGGAAGCGCCGTTGTCCCAGCGCACGGTGCTGAAGCCTTCCTCGAAGAGGTAGCGGCTGGAGTACGCCCCGGAGAGAAGGACGCCCATCTTGCCGTCGTTGAAACGGTCGGATACGAGGAACGCGACCCGCGGGTCGGTTTTTTCCGCGAGGTCGTTGTAGCGCGCCTGGGCGGCCGCCGTGGCGACGAAGCCGGGGAAGTCGAAGGGACGGGAGGTCTGCAGGTCGATGGTCGCGCCGAGCGAGCCCTCCTCGACTTCCGCCGACGAGCTTTTCCTCACCGTGAGTGAATTGAAGAGTTCGGCGGGGAAGACGTTGAAGTCGAAGGCGCGGCTGCGGTTGGCGCCGCCGGAGCTGTCCGTGCCGCCGGTGCTCGCGAGCGCCTCGATGCCGTTGATGCGCACGCGCACGAAGTCGCCGCCCAGGCCGCGCACGGTGATCTGGCGGCCTTCGCCGGCGTCGCGGTCGATCACCACGCCCGGCACGCGCTGCAGGGCCTCGGCGAGGTTCGTGTCCGGGAACTTGGCGATGTCCTCGGCCTTGATGACGTCGACGATGCCGTTGTCGTCGCGCTTGGCGGCGAGCGCGCTTTCGACCGACGCCCGGAAGCCCGTGACGGTGAATTTCTCGACCGCGGCCGCTTCGGCCTTGGCGTTCGCGGGCTTGGGCGCCGCGGCGGGCGCTGGCGCCGGCGCCGCCTGCGCGAGGTTCAGGCGCGCCCTTTCGGCGGCCTTCCGGTCCTCTTCCCGGGTTTCCGGCTTCTTCTGGTCCGCTTCCGCCGGATCCTGCGCGAAGGCGGGCTGCGAAAGGGCCATCACGGCGAGCGCGATGGGCGTGAGCGCGAACGGGTGCGTGTTTCTCACGGGCTTCTCCTCGGTCTCTCGCGCCTTGCGCGGGTCTCCCGCGGGGCGCTTTATCGGTCTTCGGCGGTAAACCGTTTCCCCTCTCTTGCCGCACCGCAACTGGGTCACGGCGGGCCCTGCCCGGAAGGAAAGCGTTTTCCCACTTTAGCGAGGCGATTTCGGGCTGTCAATCCACTTCAGGAGGGAAATCGCGAGGGAAGCGCGCACGAAAAACGTTTACTGGAATCGGGAAACAAGTTTCCCGGTCCGGCCTTCAGCCCGCGCGGCGGCGGGCCTTCGGGGCAGGGCCCGGCGAGGCTTCAGCCAGCCGCACGCGCGTCGAATCGCGCAGCACGAGGCGGGGCTCGAGGCGCGTGTGACCGGGCGCGGGCGGGTCTTCGCCCGCGATGAGGCGAAGCAGCAGGCGCATGCCTTCCTCGCCCAGCTTTTCGCTTTGCGTGTCCACCGTGGTGAGCGCGGGGCTGGTGAAGCGGCCGAAGGGAATGTTGTCGATGCCGACGACCGAGAGATCCTCGGGGATGCGGATGCCGAGCGTGGTCGCCACGCCCATGAAGCCGATCGCGACCAGGTCGTTGTAGCAGACGACGGCATCGGGCTTGCCCTTGCCCAGCAGCACCGTGGAGCACACGCGTTCGCCCTCCGCGAGCGTCGGGCCCTGCGCCTCGAAGCGCGTGGGCGCGAGGCCGTGGGCCGCGAGGCTGTCGGTAAGACCCTTGATGCGCTCCTGGTCCGGCCGCGCGGGCGCGAAGCCCACGTAGGCGATCTTGCGGTGGCCCTGCTTCACCAGCAGCTCGCCGATCATGTACGCGGCCGCGTAGGCGTCGATGCCGATGCTCACCGAGCCTTCCGGCGCCACGCGGCCCGAAAAGACGACGGGCTTGCCGAGCGCGAGCACGCCGGGCAGATCCTCCTGCGGCATGCGCGTGCTCACGATGAGGCCGTCGACGCGGCGCGAGAGGGCCGCGATCAGGTCCGATTCGCGGGCCTGGCTTTCCTCAGTGTCCACGAACAGGAGGTTGTAGCCGTGCTCGAGCGCGATGCGATTCGCGCCCTTCACGATATTGGTGAAGTGCGGGTTGAGGATGTCGAGGATCACCACGCCGATGGAGCCCGTCTTGCCGGTGATCATGCTGCGGGCGAGCGGGTTGGAGTGGTAGGCCAGCTCGTCGATGGCCGCCTGGATGCGCCGTTCCACCGCGGCGCTGAAGCGCTGGGTGCCGTTGATGAACTTGGAGACGGTGGCGATCGACACCCCGGCCTGGCCGGCGACGTCGCGGATGGTGGGTCGCTTCTTCATAAGTAAACGTTTTCGCCGTTTCGACCCGCCGCTGTCAAGTCGCGGCGGCTTTCCGGGACGATTTTCCATGGCCCCGGCTTGACAGGCCGCGGGGCCTCTGGCAAAAAGGAAATCGTTTTCCTTCCCCCGGCCGGTCTTCGGGCCCCGGGGCATGCCCACGGAGAAACCTTGAACCCACCCGGCAAATTCTACCGCCTGCTGCTCACCGGCGCGGCGGGCGGCCTCGGCCAAGTGCTGCGGGACCGCCTGAAGCCCCTCGCGACGGTGCTGCGCGTCTCGGACATCGCCGATCTCGGCCCTGCGCGCGAAGGCGAGGAAGTCGTGACGTGCGATCTCGGCGACAAGGCGGCGGTGCACGCGCTCGTCGACGGCGTCGACGCCATCGCGCACTTCGGCGGCATTTCCGTCGAGGGCCCGTGGGACCCGATCCTGAACGCCAATATCGTCGGCGTGTTCAACCTTTACGAGGCGGCGCGCAAGCACGGCGTGAAGCGCGTGGTGTACGCGAGCTCCAACCACGTGGTGGGCTTCTACCGCCAGGACCAGCGCATCGACGCGGACGACCCGATGCGCCCCGACGGGCTCTACGGCGTCTCCAAGTGTTTCGGGGAAAGCCTCTCCCGCCTCTACTTCGACCGCCACGGCATCGAGACGGTGTGCCTTCGCATCGGCTCGTCGTTCCCGGAGGCGAAGGACCGCCGCATGCTGCGCACCTGGCTCAGCTACGACGACCTCGTGCAGCTCGTGACGAAGTCGCTCGTGACGCCCGCAGTCGGCCACACCATCGCCTTCGGCGCCTCGCGCAACGCGGGCCTGTGGTGGGACAACCGCAAGGCCGCGCACCTGGGCTTCGAGCCGAAGGATTCCGCCGATGGCCAGCGCGAGCGCGTCGAATCGCTCGGCCCGCCCCTCGACGCGGCCGATCCCGTCGCCCTCTACCAGGGGGGCACCTTCGTGACCGCCGGCCCCTTCGACGACTGACATGACGGCGATCGAGCGGCTGACCGAGCCCGCGTTCACGGTGGGCGAATCGCCGGTTTGGAACGCGCGGGAGGCGGCCCTCTATTTCGTGGACATCCCCGCAGGGAAGATCCTGCGGCTCGACCCGGCCACGGGCCGGCTCGACGCGTGGAGCGCACCCGAGCCGGTCGGCTGCATCGCTTTCGCCGCGAACGGCACCCTCGTCGCCGGCATGCAGACGGGCATCTTCTCGCTCGAGCTCGCGGCCGACGGCACCGTCGCCACGGCGCGGCTGGGCACGCCGGGCTTCGCGTTGCCGAACATGCGCTTCAACGACGGCCGTTGCGACCGGCAGGGGCGCTTCTGGGCCGGCACGATGCACAACGACATGGCGGCCGCGCACGCGGTGGGCGGGCTCTTCCGCTACGCCCCGCCCGGCGGGCTCACGGGCCCCGTGGTCGGCGGCCTCGTGGTGCAGAACGGCCTCGCGTTCTCCCCACGGGCGACCGGATGTATCTTTCCGATTCGCACCCGACCGTGCGCCTCGTCTGGCGCTTCGACTACGACATCGAAAGCGGCATGCCCTCCAACCGCCAGGTCTTCATCGACATGAACGCGCACCCGGGCCGCCCCGACGGCGCCGCGGTGGACGAGGACGGCTGCTACTGGACCTGCGCCAACGACGGCGGCTGCGTGCTGCGCTTCACGCCGCAGGGCCAGCTCGATCGCCGCATCGACCTGCCGGTGAAGAAGCCCGCCATGTGCGCCTTCGGCGGCCCGGGGCTCGACACGCTCTTCGTCACCAGCATCCGCCCGGCGGACCCCGCCGCGCTCACGGGCCAGCCGTGGGCCGGCGCCGTGTTCGCCGCGAGGCCCGGCGTGAAGGGCCTGCTCGAGACGCCTTTCGCATTCCCCGCATGACACCCGGAGAGAACAAGATGACGAACCGACTGCCCGCCCTGCTCGCGAGCCTCGCCGCGCTCGCGTGCCTTGCCTTCCCCGCGGCCGCCCGCGACTTCCGCTCCGCCGACGTGCACCCCGCCGACTACCCGACGGTGCAGGCGGTCAACCACATGGGCAAGCTGCTCAAGGAGCGCTCGGGCGGCAAGCACGGCGTGCGCGTGTACCCGGCCGGCGCGCTGGGCACGGAGAAGGACAACATCGAGCAGCTGAAGCTCGGCGGGCTGGACATGATGCGCATCAACGTCGCGCCGCTGAACAGCGTGGTGCCCGAGACCATCGCGACGGGACTGCCCTTCATCTTCCGCGACACCGCGCACATGCGGAAGGTGCTCGACGGGCCCATCGGCGACGAGATTCTCGCGGCGATGGAATCGCAGGGGCTCGTGGGCCTGGCCTTCTACGACAGCGGCTCGCGTTCCTTCTATTCCACCAAGAAGCCCATCAAGACGGTCGCGGACATGAAGGGCATGAAGATCCGCGTCATCCAGTCGGATCTTTTCGTGGCCATGGTTCAGGCCCTGGGCGCGAACCCGACTCCCATGCCCTACGGCGAGGTGTACACCGCGCTCAAGACCGGCATCGTCGACGCCGCCGAGAACAACTGGCCTTCCTACGAATCGTCGCGGCACTTCGAGGCGGCCAAGTACTACAACACGACGGAGCATTCCCTCGCGCCCGAGGTGCTCGTGTTCTCCAAGAAGGTGTGGGACACGCTCTCGAAGGAAGACAAGGCGCTCGTGAAGCAGGCCGCGAAGGATTCCGTGGCCCACATGAGGAAGCTCTGGGACGAGCGCGAGGTGAAGTCGCGCTCGATCGTCGAGAAGGCCGGCTCGCAGGTGGTGGCCATCCCGAACAAGAAGGAGTTCATCGACGCCATGGCGCCGGTGTACGCGAAGTTCGCGAGCACGCCCAAGCTGAAGGACCTCGTGAAGCGCATCCAGGACACGAAGTAGCCTTGTCCGCGCACCCCACCGCCCTCGGCCGCTTCAACGCGGCCCTCTCCCGCTACGCGCTCTACGCGTGCGTGGCGGGGCTCGCGGCCATCGTCGCGGTGGTGGCATTCCAGGTGTTCGGGCGCTACGTGATGAACGACAGCCCCACGTGGACGGAGAACCTCGCCCTGGTGCTCATCCTCTACGTGACGCTCATTGGCGCCGCCGTGGGCGTGCGTGACGCCGGGCACCTGGGGATGGATTCCCTCCTCGTGCTGGCCTCGGCCGAGTGGCAGCGGCGCCTGGGCATCGCGATCCACGTGTGCGTGGGCACGTTCGGCGCGCTCATGGCGTGGAACGGCGCGGTGCTGGGCGAATCGGTCATGTCGTACAAGCTCGCCAACATCGACCTGCCCGAGTCCGTTCGCTACGTGCCGCTCGTGATCTCGGGGTTGCTGATCGTCCTCTTCTCGGTGGAACACGCGATCGCCCTCGTGCGGCGCACCCAGGTAACCCGCGCGTGGCACTGACGATCCTGTGCGTCGCGTTCCTGCTGCTCCTGCTGCTGGGGGTGCCGGTCGCCTTCGCCATCGGGCTTTCCGCCGTGTGCGCGATCCTGTGGGAAGGCATGCCGGTCGCGATGCTCTTCCAGCAGATGATGTCCGGGATGAACATCTTCTCGTTCCTCGCCATCCCGTTCTTCGTGTTCAGCGGCGAGTTGATGCTGCACGGGGGGATCGCGGAGAAGATCGTCACGTTCGCGCGCAGCGCCGTGGGGCACATCCGCGGGGGCCTGGGCATGTCGAACGTGTTCGCCTGCACGCTCTTCGGCGGCGTTTCCGGCTCCCCCGTGGCGGACGTCTCGGCCATGGGCTCGGTGATGATCCCGATGATGAAGAAGGAGGGCTACCACGTCGACTACGCGGTCAACGTGACGACCCACGCCTCGCTCGTGGGCGCGCTGATGCCCACCAGCCACAACATGATCATCTATTCGCTCGCTGCAGGCGGGAAGGTGTCCATCGGCGCGCTGATCGCGGCGGGCATCCTGCCGGCGCTGGTGCTCACCGTGTGCATGCTCGCCGCGGCCTACCTCGTCGCGGTGAAGCGCGGCTATCCGGCCGGCGCCTTCGCGGGGTGGGCCACGATCGGGCTCACCTTCGCCGCCGCGCTGCCGGGCCTGGCGGTGGTGGCGATCATCCTCGTGGGCATCCTCACGGGCGTCTTCACGGCGACGGAATCGGCGGCGGTGGCGGTGGTGTATTCGCTGCTGCTCACGGCCTTCCTTTACCGCACGCTCACGTGGGAGAAGTTCCTGAAGGCCGCGGCGCGGGCGGTGAAGACGACAGGCGTGGTGCTGCTGCTCATCGGCGTCTCGACGATGTTCCAGTTCCTGATCGCGCTCTACCAGGTGGCGGACCTGGCGGGCGGGGCGCTGGCGGCGGTGTCGACCAACCCGCTGGTGATCTTCTTCCTGATCAACCTGATCCTGTTCGTGCTGGGCACGTTCATGGACATGGCGAGCACGATCCTCATCTGCACGCCGATCTTCCTGCCGATCGCGGTGACTTACGGGATGGATCCGGTGCAGTTCGGGATGGTGATGCTGCTCAACTGCGCCCT
>JADJMI010000012.1 GCA_016709665.1 Betaproteobacteria bacterium
GAGTACGAGCCTCGACCCGCCCTTCCGCCGAGGCCTCGTCCGAGTCCAGGTTGTCGAGCCGCGAGGGCAGCATCGCGAGGCCGACCAGGCCGGCCGCCGCCGGTATCGACGAGCGCAGCATGCCCCAGCGCCCGACGCAGAACGCGAGGAACTGCGCGGCCGCGGACAGCATGCCCCCGCGCGAATTGGTGAGGAAGATGCCGTAGAGCAGCGTGCCCATACCGGCGAGCCAGAAGAGCCGGCCCGCGAAGCCGCCCGCCGTCCCGAACAGGTAGGCCAGCATCGGCAGCGCGATCACGAAGGCGAGGGCGAGATCGTTGGGGTCGTTGAAGATCCCCAGGTACGTGATCCGCGTGCCCTGGCTCAGCTCCGCTCCGCTCCAGCCGATGCCGGAGGCCGACTGGTCGATGCCGTGCACCGCGAGGAAGAGCGTGTAGAGCACCAGCGCGATCATGAACGCGCGATGGCGCTTCACCGAATCCGTGAGGCCCGCCACGAGAACGAAGAGGAACACGACGGGAAGGAAGAATCCGAGCATGATCGGTATCCCGCCGAGCCAGCCCTGCAGCGCCTTGGAGACCACCATGGCGAGGACGAACGCCGCGACGAGGCCGTACTGCGGCGCAGGCGTGTGACGCCGCGCCATCCAGAACAGGAGGCGCGGATGAGGCAGAACGGCATGATCGGGACGCCATCGAGCGCCGCGGTATTCCTGCGGCCGCAGGTAGAGCAGCCCGATATAGGCGAGGAGCAGGGCGAAGGCCACGCGCGGGATCCGTCGACCGGTCGGGGCGCCGGGCTCAAGCGCGCTTGTCCGGCTTGTCCTCGCCGGCCCGAAGCCAGTCGAGGAACTGCCGGAAAGTGCCGAGCGCGGACCGGTTCTCGCTCTCCACGCGCTCGAGCGTCGCCTTGATCTGCTGGATGTCCTCTTCGATCGGCGCCGGCACGGCCGGCGGGCGCCGGACCACCGGCAGCTGGGTGACCGGCGCGAGGGAGGCGCCGGCGCCGCCCTCGGGCGCCATCGTCTCGGCCGCGATCTCGGTCGCCACCTCCCTCACCATCGCCGCATCGAACTCGCGGCGCTCGCCGAGGTACCCGGCGAGCAGCATCCGGTCGAACAGCAGGTTGATTCGCCGCGGGATGCCGCCGCTCGCCTCGTGCACGGCGAGGAAGACCTCGTCGGCAGGGAGGGGCCCGTCCACCCCACGTGGCGAAGCCGGTGCTCGACGTAGTGGCGCGTGTCGTCGGCGTCGAGGGCGGCGATGTGGCACGCCGCGATGACGCGCTGGCGGAGCTGGTTGAACTGGGGGCTGCGCAGGATGTTGCGGAATTCCGGCTGCCCCACCAGGAATGTCTGCAGGAGCGCGTGGGTGCCCAGCTGGAAATTGGAGAGCATGCGCAGTTCCTCCACGGCGCGAGGCGCGAGGTTCTGGGCCTCGTCCACGACCAGCAGGCAACGCCGCCCGTCGCGCGCCTGCGCGGCGAGGCTCGCCTCGAGGGCGAGCAACGCCTCCGCCTTCGAGAGGTCGCGGACGTTCACGCCGAAGGCCGCGGCGACGAGCCTGAGCGTATCGTCGGCCTCGAGTTGCGTCGTGACCAGGTTGGCGGCGCTCACGCGGTCCGGGTCGAGGCCGGCCAGGAGATTGCGCACGACCGTCGTCTTGCCCGCGCCCACCTCGCCCGTGATCACGATGAAGCCCTCGCCCTGGTGAAGGCCGTATTCCACGAAGGCCATCGCGCGCTTGTGCTCCCGGCTCGCGTAGAAGAACTGCGGATCGGGGTTGAGCTGGAAGGGCTTGCCGGTGAAGCCGTAGTAGGCGGTGTACATGGGGGATCAGAACCGGATCGAGATCTGCGCGAACACGGCGTTTTCGGTGTAGCTCGCCTCGGGCGCGGTGCTATCGAAACGCATGCGCCGCACGCCGGCCGAGGCGGTCGTTCTCGGGCCCAGGTCGGTGGCGATGGCGGCCGTGACGTACGATTGGCGCGTGTCGGGCGTGCCCTCCGTGAGGCCGTTCGTCCGCTGGTGCGTCGCCACCAGCGTGCCCGTCGTGGCCGGCGTGAAGCGATAGGACCAGCTGGCGTCCGCGCTCTGGCGCCGGAGATCCTGGGCACCGGCGGGGGCAGGCGAGCCGTCGAGCGCCGCGCCGTATTCGCGCTGCTCGAAATAGGCGTAGCGCAGCGCCAGGGTGTTCCTCGCGCCTTCGAAAAGAACCGCCGCGTCGGTCTGCTTGTAGACGACCGGCCGGCTCGAGAGCAACGAACTGCCCAGCACCGGCGCCGCGGACAGGCTGGCGTCGTCCAGGCGCCGGCGAGCCTCGGCCGCGCGGGCCTGCGGATCCGGGTTGCCGCCCGCGAGCATGAGGGCGAGCACGTCGGCGAGCGATGCCCGGGTTTCCGTCGCCGTGAGGCCGGGGAGAATCGCCGCATCCCGCGTCGACGTGAAGATGAAGGCCGTGCGCGACGCGCGGTAGGCGGCGCTGGCGCTGTACCCGTCCCCGAAGACGCGCCGCTCGTACAGGGCGCCGAGCTGGAGGCGCTCGGACGGGATCCAGGTAAAGCCGGCGCCGGGAGTCTGTTCGCGGCGCGTGGGCGGGCCGGCGAAGTCGGTCTCGTCGACGCCCCCGCTCAGGGCCAGGCGCAGGCTCGGCGTGGCCGTCCAGTAGAGGCGCGCGCGCAACCGCGAATCGTCCAGCGAGCCGATGGCGTCGTTCCGGGCGTTGGCGAACGAGCCCTCGAGCGACCAGCCGAAGCGCGTGCCGCCGGAGGCGCTCGCGAGGCGGCCCGACCATTCGGTCGAGCGCGTGTCGGGAATCGTGCCGTCGTCCGTGCGGACCTCGCCCGCGCGCGCGCGAAGCAGGTAGTTGGCGTAATCGCCGACCTGCCCGCGGATCCAGGGCGAGACCTGCAGCGTCGTGGTCTCCACCCGGTTCGCGCTCGCCGAAGGCACGTCGGCCGCGGGCGCCGCCCCGAAGGGCGAGCGGCTTTCCTGCGTGATGTCGGCCCGCGCGTCCACGAAGGCGAAATTCTCGATCGCATCGACGGTGAACCGCGAGAGCAGGAAATTCTGCCGGGTGTCGAGCGCCGAGTCGGTCGAGTAGCGGAGCTCGTGCAGGCGGTATTCCAGGAATCCGCGGACGCGGTTGCTGTCCGCCTCGACCCGCAGGCCGGGGGTGAGGTCCGTGATCCATCCGCTGCGGGCCAGCGCGTCGGCCACCGCGGCGACGTTGTCGGAATAGGTCTCGGTGAGCGAGACGAAGGGCGTGAACGTCCAGGGCCGCCGCGGCTCGCCATCGGCCGACTGTCCGGCCGCCTGTCCGGGCGGCTGCCCCGGCGCGGGCAGGGGCGCCTGGGGCGGTGCGGGCAATGGCGCGGGCAGCGGCGCCTGGGACGGAGCGGGGGGCGGGGTCGTGTCCTGCGCATTCGCCTGCGACGCGAAAATCGCCACGATCGCGAGGGCGATCGGGCGCCAGGCCGGACCGTTCATTCGGCGGCCCCCTGACCGTAGCCGTAGCCGTAATCGTAGCCGCCGTATCCGTATCCGCCCTCCGAGGTCCCCTCCGTGCCGTTCAGCAGCAGGAGCTTGATCGGGCACGACTCGATGGTGGCGAGGGCGTGCGTCACCTGGCTCTGGAGCGTGCGACCGGCGCGCACGACGAACACGACCTGTCCCAGGCGCGAGGCGAGCACGCGCGATTCCGTGGTGACCAGCAGGGGCGGCGAGTCGAAGATGACCACGCGGTCCGCGTAGCGCGCCGCGATCTCCTCGAGCAGAGCGGACATCGCGTCGCTCGCCAGCATCTCCGCGGCCTTCGGGTGCAGCGTCCCGGCGGGCAGGAAAGCGAGCTTGTCCACGTTGGTCCGCAGCAGCGCCCGGCTGAACTGCGCCGGGGGCGACCCGAGCAGGTCGAGCAGGCCCGGACCGGGTGGCAGGCCCAGCATGCGCGGCAACGAGGGCCGGACCACGTCCGCATCGACCAGCAGGACCGACCGGTCCAGTTCCATCGCGATGCTCATCGCGAGGTTGAGGGAGGTGAAGGACTTTCCCTCGCCCGGGAGGGCGCTGGTGACGCCGATGAGGTTGGCGCGGGCGATGCCGGCCTCGCCCGCCTTCGCGACGTTCGCGAGCAGCGGCCGCTTGATGATGCGGAACTGCTCCGCGAGCATCGAGCGCGGTTCGTTCGGCGTGACGAGCCCCTCGTCGGCGAGGCGATGCAGGTCCAGTTCCACCCGCGCCGAGGTGACCGCCGGTCCGGGCGCCACCCGCTCGGCGGACGGGGCCGCGGATTCCGGCGCCGGCCCCGCGCCGGCGGGCGCCGGGGAGGCGGCGGGCCCGGCCGGGGGCGTGATCCCGGCGCTTCGCAACTGGTCCAGCCGCTTGGCGGCCTGCTCGATGAGGCTCATGGGGCTTTCATGCCACGCGCGAGGCCACGACTTCGAGGATCACGAAGGTGGCGAGATAGAGGCCGACCAGGCCGACCGCCGCGCCGGCGAACCGGACGTGGGACCTGCGCTCCGCGGATACGTCCCCGGGCCTGACGCGCTTCGAGACCACGCCGAGCAGCGGCAGCCCCGTCGCCTCGCGCAGCGAGCGGGGATCGAGGAAGGTGGGGCGCGTCTGGCGAAGCAGGTAGGTGACGCCGATGCCGGCGGCGCAGGCCGCCAGGAGTGCGACCGGGAACAGCAGGAACCGGTTGGGCGACACCGGCCGGGGCGAGACCCGCGGCGGATCGACGATGCGGAAATCCGCCACCCCTTCGACCGACTGCATCTCGCCCGAGATGTTGGCCGACTCGCGACGGCCGACCAGGCTTTCGTAGTTGCGCTTGTTGACCTCGTAGTCGCGGTTGAGCTGGGCGTACTCCGCCTCGAGCTGCGGCACCAGCGCGGCCGAGGCCTTGAGCTTCTCGTTGCGCGCGGCGTATTCGCCTACGCGCGCGCTCAGGGAGGCGACCTGCGCCTCGGCCTGCGTGAGCGAGACCCGGAGCTGGTCCGACGCCAGCGGGCCCCGGGTGGACGGCGCGGCGGCCGCGGCCGGGTCCGCGCGCCGGGCGAGGACCGCCTGGTGGCGCTGCTCCTCGAGCTCCCGGATCACCCGCTGGGCACCCACCACGTCCGGGTGGCCGGGCGTGTACCGCTGCAGCAGCCCGTCGAGGTTGCGCCGCATCGACTCGATGCGCGCGTCCAGCTCCGCGACGGCCGCCGAGTTGACCACGGGCCCCGAAGAGGAACCCGCCGACACGGCGTTCTCGTTGGCGAGGCCCTGCTTGAGCGCGTCGCGCGCCCGCTCGGCCTCGCGCAGCTCGAGCCTCGCCTGGTTGAGCTGGTTGTTCGATTCGTTCACGCGCACGAAGAAGTCGCGCCCGTCGCCCGGCGTCATCCCGAGGTAACGCAGGCGGAAGTCCTTGAGGCGGCCCTCGGCCTCCGAGAGCTTCTTTCATAGGTGACGATCTGCTCCTCGATGAAACGCTTGGCGGCATCGGTGTCGCTCGCCTTGCTGCCCTTGTTCGATTCGATGAACATCGTCGTGAACAGCTCCACCACTTCCTGCGCGCGCTTGGGGTCGCGGTCGCGGAACGCGAGCGTGTACAGGTTGCCCCGTCCGGCCGGACGGAAGTCGAGGGTCTTCATGACGCTGTCGACGATCGCCTCGCGCTGCGCCGACGAGCCCGCGTGCGCGTCGAGGCCGGCCTTCTGCACGATCTTCTCGACGTTGGGGCGGCTGATCACGACCCGCCCGAGCATCGCGATGCGTTGCTCGTCGTTGGGCTGAACCGTGAGCTCCGGCATCAGGGGCTTCCAGGATCGAATCGGTGTTGACGTAGAGGCTGGCGGTCGCCTCGTAGCGATGCGGCACGAGCGACACCGCGAGCAAGGCGAGCAGCCCCACGACCCACGCCGCGCCGACGCCCGCCCAGCGGTGGCTCCACATGCCGCGCAGGACGGCAAGGGCATTGCGCAGGACGTCGTTGAGGTCGGGATTGCTCGCCACGGTCTTCATCGCCTTCCTAGAACCAACCCTGCGGAATGATCACCACGTCGCCCGGCACCATCTCGACGTTGGCCGAGACGTCGCCTCGCTTGAGGAGGTCCCGCAGGCGCACGGAATACTGCTTGTTCCCGTCCGCGGTGCGCAGGATGGTGGCGGCGTTTCCGTCCGCGAACTCGGTGATGCCCCCGGCGGCGATCATCACGTCGAGCAGGGTCATCTTCTGGCGGTACGGCAGCACCTGCGGGCGCGTGGCCTCGCCCACGACACGGATCTGCTCGCTGTACGAGCCGCCGAAGGAGGTGACCACCACGCTCACGACGGGGTCGCGGATGTACTTGGAGAGCGCCTTCTCGATGTCCCGCGCGAGGGTGGCGGGGTCCTTGCCGATGGCGGGCATGTCCTCGACGAGCGGCGCCGCGATCTTGCCGTCGGGACGCACGGGCACGGTCGCGGACAGGTCCGGGTTGCGGAACACGACGATGTTGAGGGTGTCGCCCGGTCCGATGACGTAGCGGTAATCCGAACTCGCGGCCTTGGCCGGCGCCGGGGGGTGTGCGGTCGTGGCGCAGCCGGCCACGAGGGCCGCGAGCGCGACGAATAGAGCGACGACGAGGCGATTCCAGGGGCTCATGGGTGATCCTTCCGCGAAATGAATTGATTTTACCCGCGACGGCGCCCGGGCGCCGCCCGCATTGGGGCCGGGCAAGGGTGGGCCGCCGGGCAGGTGCGCCGGTCGTCGAAACCCGGCTCGCATGGCGCCCCGCCTGTCAACTCGCCAGCGGGATCGACGCGCCGAAGGCAGGACGACGTTCTCCTCGGAGAGGTCGCAGCCGGCCGTGCGCGGTGGGCGGCAAGGCCTAGCGCGAGCCGATCCGGAACAGGACGATCTCCACCGTCTGCATGAGGATCATGATGTCGAAGGCGAGGCTCTGGTTCATCACGTAGTAGAGGTCGTAGCCGAGCTTTTCGCGCGAATCGTGCTCGGAGGCGCCGTAGGGATAGCGCACCTGGGCCCAGCCGGTGATTCCCGGCTTGGCGAAATGGCGCTCGGCGAAGAAGGGAATGGTCTGCTCGAGGGACTGGACGAATTCCGGGCGCTCCGGGCGCGGGCCCACGAAGCTCATGGTGCCGGCCAGGACGTTGAAGGCCTGGGGCAGTTCGTCGATGCGGACCTTGCGGATGAACTCGCCCACGCGCGTGACGCGCGGATCGTTGCGCACGGCCCAGATGGCCTTGCCGCCGGATTCGGCGTTCACCGACATGCTGCGGAACTTGATGATCTTGAAGGGGCGGCCGCCCTGCCCCGTGCGCACCTGGCGGTAGAAGATCGGGCCGCGGTCCTCCATCCAGATCGCGAGGGCCGTGAGGAGCATGATGGGCCCGGTGAGGACGAGCAGCACCAGGGCCGTGGCGACGTCGAAGGCCCGCTTGATCGCCGAGCGCAGGATGTCGGCCCGGAAACCCTTCGAGTAGATGAGCCAGCTGGGGCTCGCGAGCTCGACGCTCACGCGGCCGGTCTCGCGCTCGAGGAACTGGACGATGTCGATCACGGCCACGCCGCGCAGCCGGCATTCGCGCAGGAACGCCTCGGGGAAGCCCTGGCGGCGGTCGTCCATGGCGATGACGATCTCGTGGATGCGCTCGCGCTCGACGAAGCCCAGGAGGTCCGCCGTGCTCGGCACGCGCTTGTCGAACGGCACCGCGACGCTGTCGCCGGGCGTCCCGACGTAGCCGGCCACGAGGAAGCCCCGCTGGTCCGTGCGGCGGCGAAGCCGCTGGCCGATGGTCGCGGCGCGGTCGCCGGCGCCCCAGACGAGCACGCGGCGCTTGAAGACGTCCTGGTCGACCACGCGGGCGAACGCGAGGCGCAGCAGGGAGAAGCCGGCGAGGCAGGCGACCGACGTCCCGATCACGGCCGAGTGACCGACCCCCAGGCCCGGCACGGCCAGGAAGAGCGCCTCGATGGCGACGCCGGCGGCACCCATCGCCACGACGACGCGCGCGAGCATGCCGTTGCGTCCGCTGCGCTGGCGCAACTGGTAGAGCCCCATCGAGGACATGCACGCGACGACGATGGCCGTCACCAGGAGGGCGCGCGGCCAGACGGCGCCGGCGGCCGGCTCGAAACTGCCGAAGGCGACCGGGGGAGCGAAGACCCCGACGAAGGCGTAAAGGGCGAGGAAGGCGAGCGCCGCCTCGGCGAAGGCGAGCGCGGCGATGCGGTGGACGTTGCCGTCGAAGAAGCGCAGCGTGGACAGTCGCGCGGCGGGCCTGGCCTGCGGCACCGAGCCGACTTCGGCCATCCGCGGGCGCGGGGGGGCGCTGCGGTCCGTGGAACGGCCCAGGGACCGATCCGCGAGAGAGGCGAGGTAGGGATCGCCCGCCCCGAATCCTGCGGCCGCTTCGGACGAGGCGAATTCGTCGTGCGGTTCGTGCGAAATGTGCGCCATGCCTGACCTCTTTTTGTATTCTTCGCGAGGTTCGGACCGGTCGCGGCTTCATGGGCCGCTCGGGAACGCCTCGCTTGTGTGCGCTTCTTCTCGTGCCGCTATCCACCACTACGTTGCGTGCGCCGGAGCGGATGTATTGCGTGCCGGAACTTCCCTGTGACACGACATCCCCCGCTTCCTGTACGAACTATAGGGAGATGGCGTTACGGTTAGTAGATGGGTGGGGTTTCGGTTGAAATATCCGGGCTTCGCCGGCCCTGAAACCGCGCTACTTGTTGCGATTGAAATATTCCGGCTGCAATGAACCGCTCGCCTTCCCGAAGGGCGGCGCGGATTAGCATGGCGCTCGAGCCGTATCCGGCCGGCGCCGAGCCGCAGCCCGGGCGGTCGCGAAGCCGGGAATCGGCGCGGTTCATCGAAGGAGACGACCTGTGGGAAGCGTATTGGTGACGGGCGGTGCGGGTTACATCGGGTCCCATGTGATGGCGGTGCTCGCCGGCCAGGGGCGACGGTGCGTCTGCGTCGACAATTTCTCGAATTCGTCGCCCGAGGCCGTGGCGCGCGTGCGCAGCCTCGCGCCCGGGGCGATCGCGCTCTACGAGGCGGACATCCGCGACCTCGCGGCCCTGCGCGCGATCCTCGCGAAGGAGGACTGCGCGAGCGTCATCCACATGGCCGGGCTGAAAGCCGTGGGCGAGTCGGTCGAGTTTCCCGAGCGCTATCACGACAACAACGTGCGCGGAACGCAGTGCCTGCTCGAGGCCCTGCACGACTCGTCCGTCCGCCGCTTCGTCTTCAGTTCGTCGGCCACGGTGTACGGGATCCCGGAGCGGGTACCGCTCGACGAGACGGCGCCGACCCGTCCGCAGAGCCCCTACGGCGAGAACAAGCTCGAGATCGAGGGGGTGCTCGCCGGACTGGCCGCGGGCGACCCCGCCTGGCGGGTGATCAACCTGCGGTACTTCAATCCCGTGGGCGCGCACCCGAGCGGGACCATCGGCGAGGACCCGTCCGACATCCCGAACAACCTCATGCCGTTCGTCTGCCAGACGGCCGCCGGCCGGCGCGAGCGGCTCGCCATCTTCGGCGCGGACTACCCGACCGCCGACGGCACGTGCATCCGCGACTACATCCACGTGATGGACCTCGCCGACGGCCACGTCGCCGCCCTGCGCGCCCTGGATTCGGCCGCGGACGGGGAAGTCATGACCGTGAACCTCGGCACCGGCCGGGGCGTGAGCGTGCTCGAACTCGTCAACACCTTCGAGCGCGTGAACGGCATCCGCGTGCCGCGCGTTTACTCCGATCGCCGCCCCGGGGACGTGCCCGTCTGCTACGCCGACGCGACACGGGCCCGGCGCACGATGGGCTGGTCGGCGCGCCGCACGATCGAGGACATGTGCCGGGACGCCTGGCGCTGGCAGTCCCGCAACCCGGAAGGCTACGCCACCGCGAGTTGACGCCCGGGCGGGCGCGAGGAACCCGACGGCGAACCCTCAGGAACCCGGTTTCGCCTTCCCCCGGAAATCCCCCGCCTTCACCACCGTCATCTTCGCCGGATCGAGGTGCTTCCTGACCGCCGCGTTCACGTCCGCCACGGTGAGGCCCGCGAGCCTGTCCTCGAAAGCCTTGCTGAAGGCGAACGTCCGCCCGAGGTACAGGTTGTAGACCCACCCGCCGGCCAGCGCCCCGTCCTGCGCCCGCGTCTGCAGCCGCTGCTGGAGCGCGCCGGATTTCGCGTTGGCCACTTCGGCCTCCGTGAAGCCGTCCTTCAGCGCGCGCGCCAGTTCCTCGCGGAAGGCGGCCTCGAGCTTCGCCATGTTCTGCGGCGCCACGATGGCGTAGGCGCTCCATTCGCCGGTGCGGTCGATGGAGGGCACCGACAGGCCCGAGCCCGCGCCGTAGGAGAGGCCTTCCTGCTGGCGCAGGCGCTTGCCCAGGCGCGAGTCGAGCCCGGCATCGCCGCCCAGGATGTAGTTCGCGACGAAGAGCGCCGGATGGTCCGGGTCGTCGTCGCGCAGGTCGACGGCCTGGCGCGCCAGGAGGATGGCGTTCTCCTTGTCCGGCGTCTCGATCGTGATCGTCTCCGCCGGCGCCTTGCGCTGCGCGGCCGGTGCGCGCGCGTAGCCGCGATCGCCCTTCCAGCCCGCCAGGAGCGATTTCACGAGCGCCGCCGCCTTGGCCTCGTCGAAGTCGCCCACGATCGCGATCTCGGCGGCGTGGGCGCCGTAGAACTCGCGGTGGAAGCGCTTCGCGTCCTCGAGGGTCACCGCCTTCGCGGCCTCGATCGATTCGTCGAGCGTGGGCGCGTAGCGCCAGTCGCCCTTCGGCCACGGGTTGAAGTGGCGGCGCAGCGCCTCGGAGGCCCGCGCGTTCGGGTCGGACCGCTGCGCTTCCAGGCCCGTGAGGTTCTGTGCCTTCAGCTGCTCGAACTCCGCGGCCGGGAAGGCCGGCTCGCGCAGCACGTGCACGGCGAGCCGGAGCGCCTCCTCGAGGTTCGGGCCGGTCGTCTGGAAGCTCGCGCCCGTGCCACCGACGCTGCCGGCCATCTTGAGGCGTTCCATTTCGTCCGCGATCTGCGTGCGCGTGAGCTTCGTCGTGCCGCGCGCGAGCATCGCCCCCGCGAACTGCGCCGCCGTGCGCTGGCCGAAGAGGCTCTTCTCGTCGCCCAGGTTCAGCCGCAGCGACACGTTCACGCTCTCGCCGCGGTTCTTCTTGGCGAGGAGCGCGACCTTCACGCCGTCGAATGCCAGGCGCCGGGTGCGCGCGTCGATGTTGGCCTGCGAAGGGTCGAAGGCCTCCGAGGCGGCCTGCGCCTTGCCGGGCTTGAAGTCCTTCATCACCGTTTCGACCGGCGGCGCGGCGGCGATCTGCGCCCGCTGCGGCGCGTCCTCCGGCAGGAAGTAGCCGGTGATACGGTTGTCGCGCCGGAAGTAGGCGCCGGAGGCCTTGGCGACCGACTCGGGCGTCACCTTCGGCAGGTCGTCCCGCGAAAGGAAGAAGAGCCGCCAGTCGCCGAGCGCGATGTACTCGGAGAGCTGCACGCCGATCGACTCGTGGTTGTTGAGCGTCTTCTCGAACTGGTTCTCGAAGGACTTGCGGGCGCGCGCGATCTCCTCCGCGTTCGCCGGCGCCGCGCCGAACCCCTCGACGATCCGGGCGACTTCCGCGGCGACCGGCTCGACGGCGTCGCCCTTCTTCACGACCGCGCCGAAGATCTGCAGGCCCGGCATGAGGCCGGTGAGCGGGAAGCCGAACACCTGCGCGGCCTTGCCCGTCTCGACGAGCGCCTTGTGCAGCCGGCCGGTGGGGGTGTCGGCCAGGACGAAGTTGGCGAAGGACAGGCTGTCCGCGTCCGGGTGCAGGGCCGCGGGGATCTTCCACGCGAGGGCCACGATCTGGACGTCGCCCTTCCTTCGCACGCGGAATTCGCGCTCGCCGTCCTGCGCGGGCTCCACCGTCCAGAATTCCGGCAGCGCGCGCGTGGGGCGCGGGATCGGGCCGAAGGCGTCCGCCACGAGCTTCACGGCCTTCGCCTCGTCGAACTTGCCGGCGACCAGCAGCACGGCGTTGTCCGGCTGGTAGTACGTGCGGTAGAAGGCCCGGAGGTTCGCCTCCTTCACGTTCTCGATGTCGCTGCGGTTCCCGATCGTCGAGCGGCCGTAGGAATGCCAGTCGTAGGCGATGCTCTGCAGGCGCTTCACCATCACGCCGAAGGGCGAGTTCTCGCCGTTCTCGAACTCGTTGCGCACCACCGTCATCTCGGTCGCGAGGTCGGACTTGCGCACGAACGAATTCACCATGCGGTCGGCCTCCATCCCGATCGCCCACGCCAGGTTGTCATCCGTCGCCTGGAAAAGCTCGTAGTAGTTGGTGCGGTCGAGCCAGGTGGTGCCGTTCGAGCGCGCGCCGCGCTGGTTGAACTGCTTGTCGAGGTCCGGGTTCCTCGGCGTGCCCTTGAAAAGCAGGTGTTCCAGCAGGTGCGCCATGCCCGTCTCGCCGTAGTTCTCGTGCCGCGAGCCGACCAGGTAGGTGATGTTGACGGTGATCGTGGGCTTGGAGAGGTCCGGGAAAAGAAGAACCTGAGGCCGTTCTCCAGCCGGTACTCGGTGATGCCCTCGACGGAGGTGACGCGCTTCACGCCTGCCGGCAGCGGCGCCTGGGCGAGCGCGCCGGCGGAGAGGAAAAAGGCAAGGCAACCAGCGGCGAAAAGGCGGGCCAGGCGCATGAGGACCTCGGAGGATAGGACGACGACGGACGCGATTATCGCAGGGCGGGCCCTAACGGGATGTCACGGCGCGTTTCCGGCGCGCCTCGTAGAGGCACACGCCGCTCGCCACCGACACGTTGAGGCTCTCGACGGAGCCGAGCATCGGGATGGAAACGAGGTGATCGCAGGTGTCGCGCGTGAGGCGGCGAAGGCCCTCGCCTTCGGCGCCCAGCACCAGGCCGATGGCGCCGTCGAGCTTCGCCTGCCACAGCGTCTCGGGGGCATCGTCGGCCGTGCCGATCATCCAGATGCCGCGTTCCTTCAGGTCGCGCATGGTGCGCGCGAGGTTCGTCACCACGATGTACGGGACGGTCTCCGCCGCGCCCGAGGCCACCTTGATGGCCGCGGTGGTGAGCCCGCAGCTGCGGTCTTTCGGGGCGATGACGGCATGGGCGCCCGCGCCGTCGGCCACGCGCAGGCAGGCGCCGAGGTTGTGCGGGTCCTGCACGCCGTCGAGGGCGAGCAGGAGCGGCGGCTCCTCCAGGCCCTCGAGGACGTCCTCGATGAACTGCGGCATCTGCACGGGGGCGGCCACGGCGATGACGCCCTGGTGGCGGGAGCCGCCCGCGAGCCCGTCCAGGCGCTTCGCGTCCACGGGAATGACGCGCACGCCGTAGCGCTCCGCGTCGTCCTTGAGCGCCTTCATGCGGCCGTCGAGGCGCGTGGCGTCGACGTAGATCTCGGAGACGGTGCCGGCGTCCTGCTTGAGCCGCCCGCGCACCGCGTGGAATCCGGCGAGGGTCTTCATCGCTTGCCTTTCTTGCCCCGCCCGCCATCCGTGTTGCGGGTGTCGATGCGGGTGTGCTTCTTGTCCTGGTCGCGCGGCTTCTGCACCGCCACCGGCACGGCGTGGGGCAGTTCGCCCTCGCGCGCCACGGCGACGGGGCCGCCGTCCACGAGGACGAAGTCGATCTTGGATGCCTCGAGGTCCACCCGGACCACGCGCACCTTCACGCGCGCGCCGAGCTGGTAGCGCACGCCCGTGCGCTCGCCGCGCAGCAGGTGGCGCTGCGCGTCGAACTGGAAGTAGTCCGTCCCCAGGTCCGAGATGTGCACCAGGCCGTCGATGTAGAGCTCGTCGAGCGTGACGAAGATGCCGAAGCCCGCCACGCCGCTCACGGTGCCCTCGAACTCGTCGCCCACGTGGTCCTGCATGAAGTAGCACTTGAGCCAGGCGTCGACGTCGCGCGTGGCGTCGTCGGCGCGCCGCTCGGTCTCCGAGCAGTGCACCCCGAGCGAGGGCCAGTCGCCGGCGTCGTACGTCGTGCCCGCGAGCACCGCCTTGATCGCGCGGTGGATCACGAGGTCCGGATAGCGGCGGATGGGCGAGGTGAAGTGCGCGTAGCCCTCGTAGGCGAGGCCGAAGTGGCCGACGTTCTCCGGGCTGTACACGGCCTGCCGGAGCGAGCGCAGCATCACCGTCTGCAGGAGGCCGGCGTAGGGCTTGTCCTTGATGCGGCCCAGGAGCGCGGCGTAGTCCTTCGCGTGGGGCTCGTCGCCCCCGCCCAGGGAAAGGCCGAAGTCCTTGAGCATCGAGCGCAGGGCCTCGAGCTTCTCGGGCGTGGGGCCCTCGTGGATGCGGTAGAGGGCCGGGTGGCCGGCGGCGAGGAGGAAATCCGACGCGCACACGTTGGCCGCCAGCATGCATTCCTCGATGAGGCGGTGGGCGTCGTTGCGCTGGACGCGCACGATGCGCTCGATCTTGCCCTTCTCGTCGAAGATCATCTGCGTCTCGACGGAATCGAAGTCGATCGCGCCGCGCTTGGCCCTCGCGCCCAGCAGCGCCTTGAAGACGACGTACAGCTCCTCGAGCGCGGGGACGAGCGCCGCCGGCACGGGCGGATCGGCCTCGCGGCCTTCGAGCACCGCCGCGACGCGCGTGTAGGTGAGGCGCGCGTGCGAGTGGATGACGGCGTTGTAGAACTGGTACTGGCGGACGGCGCCGCTCGGGCCGACCTCCATCTCGCAGACCATCACGAGGCGGTCGACCTCGGGCTTGAGCGAGCACAGCTCGTTGGAGAGCCCCTCGGGCAGCATCGGGATGACGCGGCGCGGGAAATACACCGAGTTGCCGCGCTCCCGCGATTCGCGATCGAGCGCGTCGCCCGGACGCACGTAGTGGCTCACGTCGGCGATGGCCACCCAGAGGCGGTGCCCCTTGCCCTTGCCGAGCGGCTCGCAGCAGACGGCGTCGTCGAAGTCCTTGGCCGTCTCGCCGTCGATGGTGACGAACGGGAGCGCGCGCAGGTCCTTGCGGCCCTTGGTGTCCTTCGCCGCCACCTTGTCGCCGTGCTTCGAGGCGAGCTGCTCGGCCTCCTTCGAGAAGACGTGCGGGAGGTCGTGCTTGCTCAGCGCGATCTCGATCTCCATGCCGGGGTCGGCATAGTTGCCCAGGATCTCGACCACGCGGGCGATGGGCTCGGACTGCGGCGAAGGCTGCTGGAGGATCTCGGCCACGACCACCTGGCCGTGCTTCGCTCCCTTGGCGCCGTCGGGCGGCACGAGGAAATCCTGCGCGATGCGCTTGTCCTCGGCCATGATGAACATGACGCCCTGCTCGACGAAGAGCCGGCCGACCACCTGCTGGTGGGCGCGCTCGAGCACCTCGACGATGGAGCCTTCGCTGCGACCGCGCCGGTCCACGCCCGTCACGCGGGCGAGCACGATGTCGCCGTGCAGGGCCTTGTGCATCTGCTTGGCGGCGAGGAAGAGGTCCGCGCCGCCGTCCTCGGGCTTGAGGAAGCCGTAGCCGTCCGGGTGGCCGATGACGCGGCCCTTCACGAGGCCGGCCTTGTCGGCCACGAGGATCGCGCCGCGGCGGTTCCTCATGACCTGGCCTTCGCGCTCCATGGCCGCGAGGCGGCGGGAGAAGGCCTCCATCTCGTGGGAATCGATGCCGAGGGTCGCCGCGAGGGCGTCCTCGGCGAGCGGCACGCCCTCGCGGGCCATGACCTCGAGGATCATCTCGCGGCTGGGCAGGGGGTGCTCGTACTTGGCGGCTTCACGCGCGTGATGCGGGTCGGCCTGCCTTAGGTTCTTGGTTTTGCTGGACAAAAAAAGGTGATCCTTCTAGAATGGCGGGCTCGGTTGGGGGAAATTCCCCGGTAGGTGCCGAGCCCGGATGGCGGAATTGGTAGACGCACCAGTTTCAGGTACTGGCGGGTAACACCGTGGAGGTTCGAGTCCTCTTCCGGGCACCATGATTATCGAACGAAAGGCCGGCGCAAGCCGGCTTTTTCGTTTCCGGGGACCGGTTTCGGGCGCTCAGGCGAACGGGTGCGCGAGGACGATGGTCTCGTCGCGGTCCGGCCCGGTGGAGATGAGGACGACCGGGGCGCCCACCAGGGCCTCCAGCCGCTGGAGGTAGGCCCGCGCGGTGGCGGGCAGCCCGTCGAGCGTCCTGACGCCCACCGTGCTTTCCTTCCAGCCCGGGAATTCCTCGTAGACGGGTTCGCAGATCGCGAGGGCCTCGGCACCCACCGGCAGGATGTCGCGGATCTCGCCGCGCACCTTGTAGCCGGTGGCGAGCCGCACGGTGTCGAGGCCGTCCAGCACGTCGAGCTTGGTGATGCAAAGTCCCGAGACGCCGTTGAGCTGCACGGCGCGCTTGAGTGTCGTTGCGTCGAACCAGCCGCAGCGCCGCGGGCGGCCCGTGACCGAGCCGTATTCGTTGCCCTTCACGCGCAGGTGCTCGCCGACCTCGTCGTCGAGCTCCGTCGGGAAGGGCCCGCCGCCCACGCGCGTGGCGTACGCCTTCGCGACGCCGAGCACGTAGTGCAGCTGCTGCGGTCCCACGCCGGCGCCGGCCGAGGCCTGCCCGGCGAGGCAATTGGACGAGGTGACGAACGGATAGGTGCCGTGGTCCAGGTCGAGGAACGTGGCCTGGGCGCCCTCGAAGAGGATGCTCCCGCCGGCCTGGATGAGCGCGTTGATCTCGCCCGAGACGTCCGCGACCATGGGCTGCAGGATGTCGCCGAGGGCGAGCGTGTCGTCGAGCGTCTTCTGGAAATCGACGGTCGGGGCCTTGAAGTAGTTCTTGAGGACGAAGTTGTGGTAATCCAGCACCTCGCCCAGCTTGGCGGCGAAGCGCTCGCGGGCGTAGAGGTCCTGCACGCGGATGGCGCGGCGCGCCACCTTGTCCTCGTAGGCCGGCCCGATGCCGCGGCCCGTGGTGCCGATCTTGGCCTCGCCCTTGGCGAGTTCGCGCGCGGCGTCGAGCGCCACGTGGTACGGCAGGATGAGCGGGCAGGCTTCCGAGATTCGCAGGCGCCCGCGCACGTCGATGCCGGCGGCTTCCAGCTCCCGGATCTCCTTCATGATCGCCTCGGGCGAGACGACCACGCCGTTGCCGATGAAGCATTTCACGGCCGGGTGCATGATCCCCGAGGGGATGAGGCGCACGATCGTCTTCTTGCCGCCGATCACGAGCGTGTGGCCCGCGTTGTGGCCGCCCTGGAAGCGCACGACGGCGGCCACGTGGTCCGTGAGCCAGTCGACGATCTTGCCCGCCCTCGTCGCCCCACTGCGTGCCGATCACCACCACGTTCTTCGCCATCGCTCTACTCGCCTTTCAGGGGAACGACCTGCCAGCGGCCGTCCTTCGATTCGAGGGTGCGGTCGCACCCCAGTTCCGCGCGCGCCGCCCGGTGCCCGGGCAGCTCCGCGATCACGATCTCGCCCGCCTCGCGCAGCTTCGCCATCGCGGCCTCGAGCGCGGCATCCGCCACGCAGGGCGCGAGGACGCCCGCGCGGCGGGGCGTGGGCGGCGCCAGCGCCGCCAGGCGTCGCAGGTCGATGGTGAACCCCGTGGCCGGGCGCGCGCGCCCGAAGGACCGGCCCACCTCGTCGTAGCGGCCGCCGCGCGCGAGCGCGTCCGGCGAGCCCGCCGCGAACGCCGCGAAGACGACGCCGCTTTCGTAGTTGAAGCCGCCGAGTTCCGCCAGGTCGAACGAGATCTCGAGCCCCGGCGCGGCCAGTTCCTTCGCGAGCAACTCCAGCGCCGCGAGGGCCTCGCCGATGGGCTCGTCCTTCGGCAGGATCTCCCGCGCCCGCGCGAGGACCTCCGCGCCGCCGTTGAGCCGGGTGAGCTGCTCGAGGAGGCGGGCGCGAGGCTCGCCCAGCTGGGCCGCCATCGCGCGCACCGCCGGGCCGTCCTTCTGCTGCACCGCGTGGAAGAGCGCCTCGGCATCCTCGCGGTCCAGCGTCGCGCCCTCGGCGAGCGCGCGGTGGATGGCGGGGTGGCCGATGTCGATGTTCACCCGGGCGAAGCCCGCCTCGCCCAGCACGCGTCCCATGAGGCGAAGCACTTCGAGGTCCGCCTCGAGGCCGGCGTGGCCGTAGAGCTCGGCGCCGAGCTGGATGGGCTCGCGCGTGGTGGTCATTCCCGCGGGCATCGTGTGCAGCACGCTGCCGCAGTAGGCGAGGCGCGTCACCCCCTCGCGGTTGAGCAGGTGCGCGTCGATGCGCGCCACCTGCGGCGTGTGGTCCGCGCGCACGCCGAGCTGGCGGCCCGAGAGGCGGTCGGCCAGGCGGAAGGTGGCGAGGTCCAGGTCGCGGCCGGTGCCCGACAGGAGCGACTCCGTGTACTCGAGGAGCGGGGGCTGCACCAGCTCGTAGCCGTGGGTTTCCAGCAGGTCGAGCAGGCGGCGGCGCAATCGCTCGAGCGTGCGCGCTTCGGCCGGGAGGATGTCCTCGACGTGTTCGGGCAGGAGCCAGCGGCGTTGGACCATGGGCTTCAGCTCGCGAGGAGCAGGAGCGCGAGGCCCACGCCCATCGAGGCGAGCCCGGCGAAGCGCAGCTGCCCGTCGCGCAGCTCGGTCAGGCTGCGGAAGGTGTCGCGCCAGAGCTTCGGCGCGAGAAAGGGAAGGATTCCTTCGATCACGAGCATCAGCGCGAACGCCGTGAGCAGCACGTCCTGGAGCACGAAAGCCGCGTCCTACTTGCCGCGGCCCGGGCTCTTCAGGTACTTGAAGAAGTCCGAGGAAGGCTCGAGCACCATCACGTCGCTCTTTGTTGCGAAGCGACGCGCGGTAGGCCTCGAGGCTGCGGTAGGAAGCTGTAGAACTCGGGGTTCTTCCCGAAGGCCTCGGCGTAGATGCGCGCGGCCTGGGCGTCGCCCTCGCCCTTGATGCGCTGGGCGTCGCGGTAGGCCTCGGCCACGATGACCTGCTTGGCGCGGTCGGCCTCGGCCTTGATCTTCTCGCCCTCGGCCGTGCCGGTGGAGCGCAGCTCGTTCGCGACGCGCTTGCGCTCCGATTCCATGCGGCGGAAGACGTCGCTCGAGATCTCGGGCACGAGGTCCACGCGCTTCAGGCGGACGTCCACGACCTCGACGCCGATGCCCTTCACGTCCTTGTCGACCTTGTCCGCGACGGTCTCCATGATCTTGTCGCGCTCGCCCGAGACCACGTCGTGCACGGTCCGCTTGGCGAATTCGGCCCGCAGCGCGTCGTTCACCGTCTGCGAGATGCGGGCCTCGGCGGCCACGGAGTCGCCGCGCACCGACACGTACTGGCGCACGTCGATCACGCGCCATTTCACGAAGGAATCGACCAGCACGTTCTTGTTTCGCTGGTGAGGAAGCGCTCGGCGTCCTTCGAGTCGTAGGTCTGGATGCGCGTGTCGTACAGGCGCACGTTCTGCAGGAGCGGGACCATGAAATACAGGCCCGGATCCGTGTGCATGGAGACGACCTCGCCCAGCTGGAACTTGATGGTGGCCTTGCGCTGGTCGACGGTGTACACGCTCATCGACAGCACGAGGAGCGCGATGACGGCGGTGACCAGGACGGCGGCGGAACGGTTCATGGTCGGCCCTATCGGTCGCGGGAGCGCAGCGCGTCGCGCGAGCGCGTGTCGGACGCGGCCGGCGCGGGCACGGGCGACGGATCGGCGGGCGAGATCATGCGCGGCAGCGGGACGTCGGAGCCCTGGGCGGAAACGGTGCCCGTGCCCTGGCCGGCCATCTGGATGATCTTGTCGAGCGGCAGGAAAGGCATGTTCTGCCCGCCCTTCTGGTCGACGACGATCTTCGTGGTGTTCGAGAGGATCTGCTGGACGGTCTCGAGGTAGAGGCGCTCGCGGGTCACGGCCGGGGCTTTCTCGTACTCGGTGAGGATCTGGAAACGGGAGGCATCGCCCTGCGCCGTCGCGATGGCCGTCTGCTTGTAGCCGTTCGCTTCCTCGAGCAGGCGGGCCGCCACGCCTCGGGCGTTCGGGCACCACGTTGTTGGCGTAGGCCTGGCCCTCGTTCTTGAAGCGCTCGCGGTCCTGGCCGGCGCACCACGTCCTCGAAGGCGGAGAGCACCTGCTCGGGCGCCTGCACGTTCTGCAGGTTCACGGTGGTGATGTTGATGCCGGTCTTGTAGCGGTCGAGGATCTGCTGCATCAGGACTTTCACGCGCGAGGCGACCGCTGCGGCCTGCTCAGGACGAAGTCCATCTTGCTCTTTGCCGACGATCTCGCGGATCGCGGTCTCCGCGACCTGCAGGACGTTGTCGTCCGGGTTGCGGTTGTTGAAGAGGTAGTCCTCGGGGCCCTTGAGGGTGTACTGGATGGCGAACTGCACGTCGAGGATGTTCTCGTCGTCCGTGAGCATGAGCGCTCAGCCGGCTGCTTGTTCTTGGGGTTGCCGCGGTAGCCGACCTCGACCGTGCGCACGCCGAGACGTTCACGACCTCGGCCGACTCGATCGGGAACGGCACGTGCCAGCGCGGGCCGGGCATCGTGGTCTCGATGTACTTGCCCCAGGCGAAGGACCACGCCGCGGCGGCCTTCCTCGACGATGGGAGAAGCCGCTCGCGAGCCAGACGCCCACGATGAGGATCAGGATGAACGCGACCGAGCCCCAAGAACGCGTTGGAGGGGCCGGAGGAGCCGCCCGTCGGGCCCGTGGGGCCGATCGGCGCGGGGCCACGCTTGCCGAAGAGGCCGGCGAGCTTCTGGTTGAGCTTCCTCAGGATCTCGTCGAGATCCGGCGGGCCGTCGTTGGGCTTCTTCCCCACTGGGGATCGTTCGGAGGCATGCGCTATTGGGGCCGGAGGTGGGATCGAGACGAAGAGATGCGGGCCGCGGGAGCGCCTTTCAATGCCAGGGGCGTCGATTCCCTAGGCTGCGGGAGCGAGCACCCGCGCGGCGTGTTCCCGCGCGATTTCCGCGAGCGCGTCGCGCAGGCCATCCAGACCGGCCCCCGAAACTGCACTCGCCTTGATATTCAATATCTTACCATAAGGATCGCGGACGACTTCGGGCACGGCGCCCTCGACGCGATCGATCTTGTTCCAGACGATGAGCTGGGGCAGGTCCGCGGCGCCGATCTCGGCGAGCACCTCGTTCACGGAATCGACCTGCTCGGCGTGCTGCGGGTTGGAGCCGTCGACCACGTGCAGCAGGACGTCGGCTGGACTGGTCTCCTCGAGCGTCGAGCGGAAAGCGGCCACGAGGGAATGGGGCAGGTCCCGCACGAACCCCACGGTGTCGGATATCGTCGCCTGCGCCCCTTCGCCCAGGTGGAGCTTGCGCGTGGTGGGGTCCAGGGTCGCGAAAAGCTTGTCGGCGACATACGCATCGGCGCGGTGAGGCGGTTGAAGAGCGTGGACTTGCCGGCGTTGGTGTAGCCCACGATCGAGACGCGCAGCATCCCGCCAGCGAACGGGCGGCCCGCTGGGTGTCGCGCACGCGGGCCACGTCTTCAGGCGCTCCTTGGTTTCTTCACCCGCTCGCCGATGAGGCGGCGGTCCAGTTCTCGATCCCAGCTTCCTCACCCAGGCCGCCCTTCTTTCGCCCAGGCCGCCGCGCTGGCGTTCCAGTGCAATCCAGCTCGCACGAGGCGCGCGAACAGGTAGTCGAGCCGGGCGAGCTCGACCCGCAGCTCGCCCTCGTGGCCGCGCGCTGGGCAAAGATCTCGAGGATGAGGTCGGTGGTCAGCTGGCAGACCTCTGACGGCCGGCCGCCCTGGGGGAGCGATTTCTCCGAGGTTGCGGATCTGCGCCGCGGTGAGCTCGTTGTCGAACACGACCGTCGAGGCATCGTGCGACGGCGGCGATCGTGCGGATCTCCTCGACCTTGCCCGAACCGGCGAAGGTGGCGGCATCGGGCCGGTCGCGGCGCCCGGTGACGACCTAGAACGTCCGCGCCCGCCGTCTCCACGAGGCTCCGAGGCCTCCTCCAGGACGGTCGCAGACGCCGGGGGCCGATGTCGAGACAGCCGACGACGACGGCCGCTCGCGATTCGATCGCGGGTCGGGTTTCCGGCTTAGCCGGGTGGTCGCGGACACCCGCGCACCCGAAGGATGCGCGGAATCCAGCGGGAAGGCGATCTCCCCGGGCGGGCGACTCAGGATTCCGGCGGGCAATGTCCGGAAGGCACCGAGACCGATCGCGCGGGACCACCGTCGGATGGCGTGCTTGTAGACCATCTGGGTAGACGGTAATACGAGGAGGACCACGTACTGGTCGAAACGATTCCGATCTGCCCCCGAGCTTGATCCTGTCCACCAGGGTAGATGGAAACGGAACGTGCTCCTTGCGGAGGACGTTGAGGAACGGATCCTGCAAAAACAGCCCCGCGTTATCATTGTTAGCCCGCGAGTTACGGTTTTTCGCGGGAATATTCGGCATCCTCCGGACTAGGCTGCCGATCCGGGCGGACCACCGGCCGAATCTACTTCAAGGCGCGATATTGGCCACCAGCGCCACACCCTAACACCCCCGAATCCCGGCAAGCTGGGCCGCGCCGCCAACGCTCGGAACCGTGGTCAAACCCTGGGTTTTCGAGCGGGCGGCGTTCGCGTGCGCTTTCTTGCCCTGGCGCGGCGTGGAGGATCGAGCGCTTTCGCTGGTGGTCCAGGTTTCAGTCCC
>JADJMI010000013.1 GCA_016709665.1 Betaproteobacteria bacterium
CCCGGCTGGTATTGTCTTTCGACACATCCTGCAGCTCTGGCAGGCCCGCAACGGGCGCTTCTCGGACCTCCAGCCGCCGGGAATGGCGTTCGCTTGGTCGGTCCTGCTGGCCGCCGGCCTGCCGCCAGGCTCGCTGCTGGTCGCGCATCTGGCCGCGCTCGCCGCGGGAACGGCCCTGCTCGGCATCTCGGTCCGCCGGCTCCATGGGCTCGCGCTGCCCCTCGTCCTTCTCTGGCCGCCGTTCCTGGTGACCTTCGGGCACCTTTGGAACGACGTGAGCCTGGCAGCCGCGCTTGCGCTCGCGACCGGCTGGATTTCCTGGACTCGCGCGACGGGGAGACCCGCGTGGGGCTGGCTCGCCGCGATTCCCCTCGCGTACGCGATCGGGGTGCGCCACAACGCCGTCCTCGCAGCGCCACCCTGATCTTCCTGCTCCTCGTCCCTGCACCGGCGTCGGCCCGCCGCGCGGTCATCAAGGCGTCGTGCTCGCCATCGCCTTGAGCGCCGAAGCGTCTTCGCCGGCTGGGCCGTGGTGTCCCGGTGGGTGGTGACGATTCCCTCGCCCGTGCTGAATGTCCTCGCGATCTGGGATCTCTCGGCGACCTCCGTGGAAAGCGAGCTGCTGCTGCCCGAAGGGGCGTGTACGGTCCCGGGCTCACGGTCGACGAGTTGCGACCGCTCGTGAAGGCCGGCACGGTGTACTACGTGGTGACGGGTACGAGAAACGGCATCAATCCCGGCTTCGCGGAGCCCTTGCCGCCCGCCGTGGAGAGGGAACTGGAGGGGATGCGCTGGCTCGCTTCCCTTCACCCATCATTGGGCTGGCTTCGGCATCGGCTCGCGATGGCGTGGTTTCTCCTGTTCGGTCCCGCAACGCCCCGACCGGGGAGAGAGTGATTTCATCGTCCGGTGGTCATCGACCGCCCCGGCAATCCGGTCATCGAGGCTAACGACTCGCCCGCCAACGCCTGGCTGCTCGGGACCGTCGGGCGTGGCGGCCTACGGCCGCCGGCATGCCACTCGCCTACCTGTTGCTGTCGGTCCTCGCCTGCGCCCTGGCGCTGCGGCGGGGCTTTGGCGGCGACCGCGGACTGGTCCTCGCGCTCGCCGCCGGCGCTTGGCTCGTGGCGCTGCCTCTCGCCATTTTCTCGGCATCCGCCGAGTGGCGCTACCTGACCTGGCCGATGATGTCTTCCGCGTTGGCCTTGCTGCTGGCGCTCGACGGGGGGAAGGAGGTCCGGCGAGACGGATGGCGGAGGGTGTGAGATTCGAACTCACGAACAGTGCGAACTGTTGCCGGTTTTCAAGACCGGTGCCTTAAACCGCTCGGCCAACCCTCCGTTTGCGGAGATATTAGTTCGTTGCCGGTTTTGGTGCGCCCATGACCTGAAGGTCAGTGCGCCCCCGGTCGCAGAAATCGCGACCGTCAAGACCGGTGCCTTAAACCGCTCGGCCAACCCTCCCGCACGACGTTAAGTCTTTGTTGCGGCTTGCATTTTAGCCGCATTTGCGGTCAGCGTCGCGCCCGGTCGCATTGCGCAAATTTATATCTTCCGCCTTGAAACCCCGGGGGTTAATCCCTACTCTAACGGTCGGACATTTGTCCTGACCCCTTTCCAGGAGCCACAACGATGCAACCCTCCCCGATGATGACGCCCGCCTCGCCGTCGCAGACGATCGCGCTGGCGCAGAACCGGGTCCTGCGCAACACCTACGCGCTGCTCGCCCTTTCCATGATCCCCACCGTGCTCGGTGCGTGGGTGGGCGTGCAGATGAATTTCTCCTTCTTCGCCGGCAGCCCGGTCATCGGCTTCGTCGCGTTCCTCGCGATCGCCTTCGGCTTCATGTTCGCGATCGAGAAGACCAAGAACAGCGCGATGGGCGTCGTGGTGCTGCTCGGCTTCACGTTCTTCATGGGTCTCATGCTCTCGCGCCTGGTGGGCGGGGTGCTGGGCCTGAAGAACGGCGCCACGCTCATCGGCCTGGCGGGCGGCGGCACGGCGATCATCTTCGCCGTGATGGCCTCCCTCGCCTCGACGATCAAGCGCGACCTCTCCGGGATGGGCAAGGCCCTCTTCATCGGCATGATCCTGCTGCTGGTGGCGGCCTTCGCGAACATCTTCCTGCAGATGCCCGCGCTCATGATCGCCATCTCGGTGATCGCCATCGGCATCTTCTCGGCCTTCCTGCTCTATGACCTCAACCGGGTCATCACGGGCGGCGAGACGAACTACATCTCGGCGACGCTGGCCGTGTACCTGAGCCTGTACAACATCTTCTCGAACCTGCTCGCGCTGCTGGGCATCTTCGGGGGCGATCGCGACTGATCTCGCGGTTCCGGCTGGCGAGAAGGGGCGGCTTCGGCCGCCCCTTTTTCTTGGTGCGGGAGATGTCGACCTGGCGAGCGAGAGTCTTTGGAACCGCAGATGTCACGCAGATGGCGCCGATGGGTTCCGGAATCGAACAGGCGCGTTCACCAGGCCGGTGGATCGTGCCGGCGTCCGAACGCGGTTCTTTCACCGAAACCATCGGCGGCCATCCGCGTTCATCTGCGTTCATCTGCGGTTCCCAAAGCCTTTGCCCAATGGACGCCACTGCCGAGCTAGCGGACGAACAGCGCGATCGACTCCACATGCCCCGTATGCGGGAACATGTTCACCACCCCCGCCGCCGCCAGCCGGTAGCCCTTCACGTTCACGAGCACGTTGGCGTCGCGCGCGAGCGTCGAGGGGCTGCAGGAAACGTAGACGATTCGCGAAGGCCCGGCCGCCGCCTCCGGCAACGCCTTGCAGATCTCCATCGCGCCGTCGCGCGGCGGATCGATGAGCAGCTTGTCCACGGGCCCCAGGGTCGCAAGCGCCCCCGGCGCGTCCGTGTAGAGGTCGTAGGTGAGGAACGACGCGAGGTGATCCAGGCCGTTGGCGCGCGCATTCTCGCCGCCGCGCGCCGTGAGCGTGGCCGCCCCTTCCATCCCCACCACGGTCGCGCCGCGCGAGGCGATGGCCAGGGTGAAATTGCCCAGGCCGCAGAATAGGTCCCCCACGCGTTCGCCGGGCCGGGGGTCGAGCAGGTCCACGGCCCGCTTCACCAGCACCCGGTTCACCGCCGTGTTCACCTGCGTGAACTCCGTGGGCCGGTAGCCGATGGCGAGGCCGAACTCGGGAAGCCGGTAGTCGAGCGCCGGGGCATCCAGCGGATGGAAGGGATGCGCCGTGTCCGGCCCCTTGGGCTGCAGCCACCACTGGATGCCGTGGCGGTCCGCGAAGGCGCGCAGCTTCGCCGCGTCCTCCTCGGAAATCGGGTCCAGGTGACGAAGCACGAGCACCGTGACGGCCTCGCCCACCGCGAGTTCCACCTGCGGCATGCGGTCCCGCCCGGCCATCGTGGTGAAGAGCTCGCGCAGCGGGACGATGAGGGCCGAGACCGCGGGCGGCAGCACCTCGCACGAGCGCACGTCCGCGACGTACCGCGACTTGCGTTCGTGGAAGCCCACGAGCACCCCGCCCTTCTTCGCCACGTAGTGCACCGAAAGTCGCGCGCGGTGGCGGTAGCCCCACGACGGACCGTGGACGGCGGGCAGGATCGACTCGGGCTGCACCTTGCCGATGCGCGCCAGGTTGTCCTCGAGGACGCGCTGCTTGGCCGCCACCTGCGCGCCCGCATGCACGTGCTGCATGGCGCAGCCACCGCAGGTGCCGAAGTACGTGCAGCGGGGCCTCACCCGCAGGCTCGACTCGGAGAGCACCTGCGTCACCGCGCCGAGGTCGTAGTTGCCGCGGCCGCGAAGGCGCGTGTACGCGACCCGCTCGCCGGTGATGCCGCCTTCGATGAAGACAACCTTGCCCTCCACGTGCGAGACGCCGATGCCCTCGTGGTCGATCGACTCGATGGTGGCGAGGCCGCCCGCCGGCTTCGCGATGCGCTCACTCATCGCCGGGCGCCAGGCATTCGGTGAGCGGGGTCGAGAACGCCTGCCGCTCGATGGGGCTCACCTCGAGGCTGCCGTCCACCGTGAAGGCGATGGAGCCGGCATTGCCGCGCGTGAACTGCATCGTCATCGTGCCGACCACGGTCGGCGAGACCGGCGACCACGCCGGCGCGCTGTAGGGCGGGCCGGTGAAGGAGACGAACTCGCCGATGTAGAGCCCGTCCGAGATGCGCTGCCCGCGGGACATCGCGTACCACATGGGGTCGCCCTTCGCGTCGTAGGTGAACAGGGCCGAGAGGATGATCGCCCCCTGGTGCGCGACGTAAAGGCCCCACCCCGGCGTGGCGGGGTTCCACCACAGGTCCTGGAAGTTCGTGGTGAGGCTGCGGTCGAACGACGACCAGCGGCACACGGGCGGCAGCGAGTACACCTGCCGCTTGATCTTCTTGGTGATGACCTCGCCATCGACGAGATAGCTGAGCGTCGCCTCCGAATTGCTCGTGAAGGTGAGGCGCATCTGTCCCACGAGCGTGCCCACGGGCGCGCTGCCCGATTGCGGCGCGCCAGGGCGGTTGAACCGGTAGAGCGGCCCCTTCCAGAGGTTGCCCGAATCGCGCTCGCCCACCGACATCACGAACCAGGTCGGGTTGCCCTCGCGGTCGTACACGAACAGCGTGCCGAAGAGCAGGTGCCCCTGGTGCGTGAGGCCCAGGCCCCAGCCCGGCTCGTCGGGGTTCCACCACAGGTCCGTGTAGTTGTCGCCGACGTTGGCGAGCGAGGCGAGGAAGGTGTAGTCGCCGGTGGCGAGCGGGTCGCGCGGGGCGATGCTCACGTAGTAGGTGCCGGCCTCGAGAGTTCGCGTGAGGCCGAAGGCGATGCGGTCCGCTTCGGCGTCGTTCACGCTTTTCAGGGTGTGGCCGGAGGCGTCCAGAAGCGTGCCCACGGTATCGAGGCTGCCCGAGGTGCGCACGGTGAGCGTCGCCCCGCCGCGCGGGATGTCGATGCGGAAGACGTCCACGTCGCCCGGGTAGTCGATGCGCGCCGCCGTCGGCGTGTCCGAAGGATTGGGGGACGGTTCGAGGAACAGCCGGAAGGCCTCCGAAGGCCGGTTGCCGATCGCGTCCGGCGCGCGCTCGACCGCGGCGATGAACCCCGCGATCTGCGGATGGAAGATCTCCCAGCGGCCGAAGAGGGCGTCCTCGCGATCCTGGTTCGCGCAGGAAAGCAGGTTTCCGGAACGCAGCGTGGAGCCCGAGAGCACCCCGCGCAGGCGAAGGCTTCCGCCGGAGAGCGTGAACAGCCCGGAGCCGCTCGACCCGCCCTCGGTGACCCCGCGCGTGTAGGAGACGCCGTGCATCGTCTGCGGGTAGCCCTTCACGAGAAGCTCCGCCGACTTCGCGCCGAGCGCGAACTTCTTCACGTCGCCCTGCGGGTGGCTGATGGAGACGATGTCCGTCGCGGTCGCGAGCGGCGCCGTGTCCCAGCCCGCGAAGACGGCACCGGCCGGCGCGTCGCGCGCGAGCAGCAGCAGGGTGGAATCGGCCGCGTGGCTCGAGAAGACGAGCTGCGCGCCGCCGCTCACCTGCCGGGGCGTCGCGCTCGAGGCCGCCGCGCCGCAGGTGGGCACCTCGTTGAACCAGAGCGTGGTCACGCTCGCCGCCGCGGCGGCGGTCGCGATGCAGTGGTTGGCCGTGACTACGTAGGGGGCCGGGAAGCGGTCCGTGTTGATGAGCGTGCCGGAGCACACGCGAGCCTCGGTGCCCTCGACGAAGCTGACGAGCACGACGGAGTGGCGCCGCTCCGCGATAGCCGCGTCGCGGGCGGCGTCATCCGACGTGCAGGCCACGTCCGGGCTGCAGCCTCCCGCCGTTTCCTTGGCGGTTGGCGAGACGTCGAAATGCACGATGGATTCCACCGCGGGCGCGGCGGCGGGCCGGGTGCGCGAGAAGATCTCGATTTCCTGCCTCGCGCCGCCCGTGTAGGCCGTCCACGCTTCGCCCGTCGCGACCGGCGAGCCGTGCGCTTCGCCATCCGAACCGCGTGCCGTCACCTCGCCCGCCACGATGCCGGCCGGCAGGCGGACCCGCGCGCGCAGGCCCTGAGCGCCGGCGCTCGAAACGGCCACGCGCGCGACCCAGCCGCCCGGAACGGGTTGCCACCCGGGAACGGTCCCGGCGCTCGAACCCACCGCGCGAACGCCTCCCACGATGCGGCCCCGGGCTCCTTCGCGAGGCGCCGCCGCCTTGTCCGGCGGAAGCGCGAACGCCTCCCACGCGGGCGCGTGCGGTGCGCGGGGCCCGAACGCGCGGGCATCCGCTCCCGGCGCGGTACGCGAGGGCATCTCGAGGGCGCACGCGGGCCCTGCCGCCAGGGCGGCGACGAGAAGCGCCCGCGCGAGGGAACGGCTATTCACGGGCGCTCACGCTCTCGCATTCGGGACGCAATGGCGCGAACGCCTGCCGCTCGATGGACTTCGTCACGCTGGTGCCGTTGATCGTGTAGGAAAGGGTGCCCTGGTTCCCGGCGGTGAAATCGACCGACATCGTCCCGACCTCGCGCGGGGTGACGGCCGTCCAGGGCATCGCGTCGAAGCGCGGGCCCGTGAGACGGTAGAGGGCGCCCGACCAGCGGTCGGTGCCGCCGGAAACGCGCGCGCCGTTGGTCATGGCGTACCAGGCGTTGCGCCCCTGCTCGTCGTAGTTGAAGAGCGTCGCGAAGAGCACGGTGCCCTGCTGCGTGAAGTTGATGCCCCAGCCGCTCTCGGTGGGCTTCCACCAGAGGTCCTGGTAGTTGAAGGCGTAGGAACGGTCGAACACGGACCACTTGCAGGTCGTGGCCGGGCTCGCGAAGCGCTGGCGCTCGATGTTCTTCGCGACCGCGATGCCGTCCAGGGTGTAGTCGAGCGTGGCGTTGTCCGCGCCCGTGAAGGCGATGCGCATGGTGCCCACGGCCGCGAGCGTGACGCCGGCGGGGCTCCACGGGTTCGCGCCGAAGGCCGGCCCGGCGGTGCGGTAGAGCGTGCCGGAGAAGCTGCCGTCCGCCTGCAGCCGGCCCTCGGAGAGGACGAGCCACTGGGGCGAGCCGTCGGCGGCATAGGTGAAGAGCGTGGCGAACACGATGTTCGACTGCTGGTTGATGTTCATCCCCCAGCCGCTCTCCGACGGGATCCACCACAGGTCGGTGAAGTTGTCTCCGATCGCCTGGAATTCCACCTGCAGCTCGTAGGGACCGGTGCCGCCCGATTCCCAGCGCGAGACGGCGAGGTAGTAGGTGCCGGCCGTGACGGAACTGGTGAGGCCGAAGTCGACGCTCCGGGTCTCGGCGTCGTCGTTGTGCTCCAGGCCGGCCCCGTCGCGGTTGAGCAGGAGGCCCACGGTGTCCGTGCCGCCGGAGGAGCGCACGACGAGCACGCCCTTCGAGGGCACGATCACGCGGAAGACGTCGACGTCGCCCACGGTGTCGATCCGGCCCGGGACGGTGACGGGCGAAGCGCCCAGCGTGACGAGGGTGGCTTCCGAGGGCCGGTTGCCGTGGTCGTCGGCCGGGGGGCCGGAGGCGCTCAGGTAGCCCGCCGCTTCCGGGAGGAACACGTCGAGGCGGTTGTAAACGCCGAACTCGCCGGTGTTGGTGCAGGAGAGGCCGCTGCCGTTCCGGAGCGTCGTGGCCGACAGGATCGAGCGCAGGACGAGGGAGCCGTCCGCCGCCTGCGTGTAGAGGCCCGAGCCCGAGGAGCCGCCCTCGATGATGCCGCGCGAGAAGCGGGTGAGCCAGGCCGTCTGCGGCCAGTCGGAGAAGCGGATCTCTCCCTCGATCGACGCGAGGGCCCACTTGGCCACGTCGCCCGTCGGGTGCGACAGGCTCACGACGAATTCGCCCGCGGCGAGCTTGCGCGAATCGAGACGGGTGTAAGTGACGCCCGCCGGCGGCGCCGAACGCATCCGGAGGAGCGTCATGTCCGCGTTGGGCTCGGCGAACACGACGTCCATGCCGCCGGAAGTCTGCACGCTCGCCGGGATCACGGGGCCCGCGCCGCACGTGGCGTTCTCGTAGAACCAGCGCACCGCGAGCGACGAGGCCGCCTCCTGGGTGCCGATGCAGTGGTTCGCGGTGAGGAAGAAATCCTCGCCCGCCGGGCCGCTCTCGACGAGCTGGCCCGTGCAGACGAAGGCGCCGCCGCCTTCCACGAACGTCATGCGCCCCATGGACTTCTTGCGTTCGGCGATGGCGGCGTCGAGCGCCGGGGTGCCCGTCGTGCACACCGCATCCAGCGTGCACGGGCCGGCCGCCTTGGCATCGAGGGAGCGGTCGAAGTGCGCGATGCCCGAGACGCGCACGGTGCCGCGCGGGCCCGACTCGCTCCAGGCCTCGAGCACCTGCGTGCCGCCGGATGTCCACGGACCCCAGGCTTGCGTCGTGCCGGCCGGGAGGGTCATCGTCTCGACCACGCCATCGGCGCCTCGCACGCGCAGTTCCAGCGGGCCCGTGCCGTCGAGCGCGAGCCGGGCGCGCACGCCGAGCGCGCCTTCGGAGACCGCGTCGAATCGCGATACCCAGGCATCGCCCTCGGCTTCCCACGCGAGCGCCGGCAGGCCCTTGGGCGCGGCACGCACGACGCCCACCTGCAGCCTGGGCGATTGCAGCGAGCCGCGCGAGCCCTCGCCCTCGGCGAGAGGCGACCAGCGATGCGACGCCGCGGCCGCCGCGAGCGGCAGCAGCGCCACGACGAGCAGCGCCATCCGCGAGGCGCTCATGCGCGACCCGCCAATCGTTTGAAACCAAGCCATTGTTGCCTCCAGAAACCTTCGCCGTAGTCCCGGCCGGTGAGCTGGTCGCGGATGCCCGTCGGCGGGTAGTCGCGGACGGGGCTGGCGGTGCCGAACAGGTGGTCCCACACCGGGAACAGCACGGCGAAGTTGCTGCCGTGATTCCGCCCTTCGTGCCCCGGGCCGATGGCATGGTGCACCCGGTGGAAACGCGGGCTGACGAGGATCCATTCCCCGACGCGCCCGAAGGACATCCGCACGTTGGCGTGCGCAAGGCTCTCCAGCGCGCGCGAGACGGCCACGAGCAGCACGAACTGCCCCGGCGGCACCCCCACCGCGAGCGCCACGAGGGCGAGCACCGCGTCGGTGAAGACCATGTCCAGCACGTGGTTGCGGTCGTCGGTCCAGAAGGTCATCTCGCGCTGGCTGTGGTGCAGCGCGTGCAGCGCCCACCAGAAGCCGAGCCGGTGCTGGGCGCGATGGATCCAATACATCGCGAAATCGATGATGACGAGGTACACGAGGAAGGACGCCATCGGATGCGCGAGGAGGGCCGGGAAGGCGTCCTCGATCTTGGGCGGGATGTAATCGTGCAGGCGCAGCCAGCCGTCGAGCCCCTCCACCAGCGGCAGCAGCAGGAAGAAGATGGCGAGCGGCAGCGCGCCCAGCCGCACCAGGAGGGTGTAGATCACGTCCACGCGCACCGCCGGGCTCACCTTGCGCGCTTCCACCGGCCGCCACTTCTCGAGCGCGGTGAGCACGAGGGCGAGCAAGACGATCTCCACCGCGCCGATGAGGAACACCTCCGTCCAGTCGAAGGCCATCTCGATCCAGGTCGTGAGCCCCAGGTGGAAGAGCGCGGGCTGCACCACCGATTCGAACAGCGTGGCGTGCAGCTGCGCCCACGCCGCCACGAAGGCGCCGGCGAAACCGAGAACGAGGTTCTCTAGCGGATCCATCGCCTGTCGTCCGTGAGGCGCGCGAAGCAAAGGCCTTTCGCCTTGAGGCCGCCGATCACCTCGTCGAGGCGCGGCCACAGGGGATCGGTGCGCGACCAGATGCCCAGGTGCCAGAGCAGGATGTCGCCGTCCTTGATGTCCTTCACCTGCCGGGCGACGAGCTTTTCCGACGGATATTTGTCCGCGGGCAGCTCATCGCCGGAGAAGCCCGCCGGGCTCCAGCCCGCGTGGGTGAAGCCGCAGCCCTTCGCGTACTCGATCGCCTTGGGACTCGTCTTGCCGCCCGGTGCGCGCCACAGGCCGTCGAGGTCGCGGCCGGTCATGGCGCGGAAGGCTTCCCCGGGCTTTTTCAGTTCCGCGCAGAAGGCCTGCGCGTCGAGGACTTCGCCGCCCTTTTGCCGGAAGGGCGCGTAGCGCACCTTGCCCTCCGCCGTGTCGGCGCCCACGTACCAGTGGCGCCACGTGTGCGAACCGAACGCGTGGCCGGAATCCGCGAGGCGCTTCCAGTAGGGCGCCCACGCGGGATCGAGCGAGGTATCGCCGCGCTTCGTCTTCTCGTTGGCGAGGAAAAACGTGGCCTTCACGCCCTGCCTGTCGAGGATGTCCGCCATCGCCTCGGCCGGTTCCATGTGGCCCGTGTCGAACGTGAGGTAGACGGTGCCCGTGCAAGGCGCCGCGGCCGCGGGAACGGCAGCGGCGAGCGCCAACGCGAATGCCGCCCGGCCCGTCATTGCCTCGGCGCGTGGGACAGGAAGAAGAGCCCGTGGGGCGACTTGCCCACGGGAATCTGCTGCACGACCTTCTTCGACTCGAGATCGACGACGGTGAGCATGCGGATCCAGCGCGTGGTGGTCCACAGCTGCTTGCCGTCCTTGGTGACCTCCATGCAGTCCGGCCCGCCGGGGACGTTGAAGGTTTCCTTCACCTCCAGCGACTGCTGGTCGATCATCGAGACGGAATTGGCCATGCGGTTCGAGAGGAACACGTGGCGGCCGTCGCCCCGCGCGACGAAATTGTGCGCGCCCAGGCCCGTGAGCATCTTCTTCACCCGCTTCTTCGCGCGCCAGTCGTACACCTCCACGTGGCTTTCGCCCGTGATGCCGATGAGCAGGTGCCTGTCGTCGGGCGTCATCCAGATGCCCGCCGGCTGCTTGCCCGTGGGGAGCTTCCAGATCTCCTTCTGCGTCGCGAGATCGATGGCGATGAACTCGTTCGATTCCTGCACCGTGACGAAGGCGATCGTGCTGTCCGCGGTGAACGCCACGTGGCTCGGGACCTTGCCCGTGGGGATGCGCTTGGCGAGCTTGAAATCCGCCGTGTAGATGTCCACGCGGTCCAGTCGGTTCGAGACGGATACGAACCACTTCTTGTCGGGCGAATAGCCGATCTGGTACGGGTCGCTGATGTTGGGCACGCGGCGCAGGATCTCGCCCGATTTCGGGTCCAGGAAGACGAGGTCGTTGCTCGCCGCGTTGGCGACGATGAGTTCCTTGTTGTCCGGCGTGGCCATGAGGTGATGCGGCTCCTTGCCCACGGGGATGCGCTTCACTTCCTTGCGCGTGGCGGGGTCCACGATGGACACCGTGCCGTCGCCGGAATTCAGGACGATCACCATTTCGCCCGGCCCGTGGGCCGCCCCGGTGGCCGTGGCGACGAGGAAAGCCGCCAAGCCGATCACTTTTCCAATAGTTTTCATAGGCTTATGATACCATGGCCCGCATGACGCGCCGCTTGATTCCGATCACCCACTGCAACGTTTGCGGCACCGCGGTGGAGACGAAGATCCCGCCCGGGGATACCCACTCCCGCGCCGTCTGCCCCGCCTGCGGGCACATCCAGTACCAGAACCCGAAGCCGGTGGTGGGCTCCGTGCCCGAGTGGGAGGACGGCCGCATCCTCCTGTGCCGCCGGGCCATCGACCCGCGCCACGGCAAGTGGACGCTGCCCGCGGGCTTCATGGAGAACGGCGAGACGGCCGCCGAGGGCGCGGCGCGGGAGGCGCTGGAGCAAGCCAACGCGCGCGTGCAGGTCGGCGAGCTCTACACGTTCTATTCGCTGCCGCACATCAGCCAGCTCTACGTGTTCTTCCGCGCGCGCCTGGTGGACCTCGACTTCTCGCCCGGCGAGGAAAGCCTCGAGGTGAGGCTCTTCGCCGAGAGCGAGATCCCCTGGGACGAGCTCGCCTTCGCGAGCGTCACCCGCACCCTCGAGCATTACTTCGCCGATCGCAAGGCCGGCCGCTTCGTGGCCCGCGCCGGGGACATCCGGCCGCCGGAGCGCTGAAGATCGGGTTGCGTCCCCGATATTCAGCCGGAAGCCGGGGCCCCGTCCCCGATTCTCATCCTCTCGCCAGGTCGAAGCGGTCCAGGTTCATCACCTTGTCCCACGCCGCCACGAAGTCGCGCACGAACGTCTCCTGCGCATCGCCGCAGGCATAGAACTCGGCCAGGGCCCGGAGCTGCGAGTTGGACCCGAAGACCAGGTCCACGACGGTCCCGGTCCATTTCACCCGGCCCGTCGCCCGGTCGAGACCTTCCAGCACGCCTTCCTCCGTGGCCGACTTCCGCCACTGCGTGCCCATGTCGAGCAAGTTGACGAAGTAGTCGTTGGTGAGCGCGCCGGGACGCGTGGTGAAGACGCCATGAGCGGAACCGCCGACGTTGGCACCCATCGCCCGCATCCCGCCCACCAGCACCGTCATCTCCGGCGCGCTCAGCGCGAGCAGCTGGGCCTTGTCGACCAGTCGTTCGGCCACCGAGGCACCGAAACCCTGGCGCACGTAGTTGCGGAACCCGTCGGCCACCGGCTCCAGGACGGCGAACGATTCGACGTCAGTCTGCTCCTGCGAGGCGTCCATGCGGCCTGGCGCAGGGAACCTGCGTCGTGTCCGGCCTTCCTCGCCGCCGCTTCCACGGCCGCGCAGCCGCCGAGGACGACCAGGTCGGCTAGCGAGACCTTTTTTCCGCCGGACTGCGCCGCGTTGAAGTCGCGCTGGATCGCCTCGAGCTTCGCGAGGACCTTCGCCGACTCGGCCGGCTCGTGGGCTTCCCAGTCCTTCTGCGGCGCGAGGCGGATGCGCGCCCCGTTGGCCCCGCCCCGCTTGTCGCTGCCGCGGAACGTCGCCGCCGAGGCCCACGCCGTGCCGACCAGCCGCGCGATCGGCAGCCCGGAAGCGAGAATCGCGGCCTTCAGCGCGGCAATATCCTCGGCATCGACGAGGGGATGATCGAGCGCGGGGATCGGGTCCTGCCACACCAGCGCCTCCTTCGGCACCCACGGGCCGAGGTAGCGGGCGCGGGGGCCCATGTCGCGGTGCGTCAGCTTGAACCAGGCGCGGGCGAAGGCGTCCGCGAATTCCTGCGGGTTGCGGTGGAAGCGCCGCGAGATCTTCTCGTACGCCGGGTCGAAGCGCAGGGACAGGTCCGCCGTGGTCATCATCGGCGGGTGCTTCCTCGACGGGTCGTGCGCGTCGGGGATCAGGTGCTCGGGCTTCACGTCCTTCGCCACCCACTGGTGCGCGCCGGCCGGGCTCTTCGTGAGCTCCCACTCGTAGCCGAACAGCATGTCGAAGTAGCCGTTGTCCCACCGGGTCGGATGCGGCTTCCAGGCACCCTCGATGCCGCTCGTGGTGGTGTCCGCGCCCTTGCCGGTGCCCAGGGCGTTCTTCCAGCCCAGGCCCTGCTCCTCGATGCCGGCGCCTTCGGGCTCGCGTCCCACCTGCTTCGGGTCGCCCGCGCCGTGCGCCTTGCCGAACGTGTGGCCGCCGGCGACCAGCGCCACCGTCTCCTCGTCGTTCATGGCCATGCGCGCGAAGGTCTCGCGCACGTCGCGCCCGGAGGCCACCGGGTCCGGGTTCCCGTTCGGGCCCTCCGGGTTCACGTAGATGAGTCCCATCTGCACCGCGCCCAGCGGGTTCTCCAGCATGCGGTCGCCGGTGTAACGCTCATCGCCCAGCCACGGTTTTTCGGCACCCCAGTAAATGTCCTCTTCCGGCTCCCAAATGTCCGTGCGGCCACCGGCAAAGCCAAAGGTCCTGAAGCCCATCGACTCCAGGGCGACATTGCCCGCCAGATGAACAGGTCCGCCCACGAGAGCTTCGGCCGTACTTCTGTTGGCGGGCCAGAGCAGGCGGCGGGCCTTGTCCAGGTTGCCGTTGTCGGGCCAGCTGTTCAGGGGCGCGAAGCGCTGCGCGCCGGTACCGGCGCCGCCGCGGCCGTCGGCGATGCGGTAGGTGCCCGCGGCATGCCAGGCCATGCGGATCATCAGGCCGCCGTAGTGGCCCCAGTCGGCGGGCCACCAGGCCTGCGAATCCGTCATCAGGGCCCGCAAGTCGCCGACGACGGCATCGAGGTCGAGCTTCGCGAAGGCCTTGGCGTAGTCGAAGTCCTCGCCCATCGGTTCGACCGCGCGCGATGCTGGTGCAGGATGTGCAGGCGCAACTGGTCGGGCCACCAGTCGGCGTTGGTCTGGGCCTTCCCGGTCACGGCCGGATTGGCGGCGGCGCCCGCGAACCGGGCAGCGTTTTCGATGGCGTGGACGCGATTCCCTCCTGGAGTCGGCCTGCGTCACTGGTGGGCTTGCAGCGACTACCCGTACTCGCCCCGGACACCG
>JADJMI010000014.1 GCA_016709665.1 Betaproteobacteria bacterium
GCAAGGGCGCGCTCGCGATGTTCCGCGCGAACCTCGAGGAGGACGACGGCAGCCTGTCCACGCTGGACCGCTTCTACATCGCTCAACGGCATGGCCGGGTGCCTCGGCGGCCCGCGATTCCGCGCAATCGCTGGGCCATGTTCGAGGCGCTCGGGCAGCTGCGCACGATCAACGCACGACCCCAGATGGCGACGCTTCTGGTAGAATGTTCCTCGCCGGCGGAGCCTTCGGCAGGTGGGCGACTACGCGGAGGCCGAATCCCTGCTGGCGGAGGTCGTCACGCTGTGCGGAGAGCTGCAGCATCCGCGCCTGCTCGTGGGCGTCATGGCCAACCGCGCCGACTGCCCTCGCGCACATGGGCCGCGCCGAGGAGGCCCTTCGCTCGCGCGCCGCATCATGCAGGACGCCGAATCGCCCCACCTGTCCTCGCCGCCTGAAGGCAATGTTCACACGACGGCCGCCTACGTATTCCTGCGCGTCGATCGGTTTGCGGCGGAGACGGTCTTCGGTCTTCGCCGAACGCGAGGTCATGAGGGCACGGTGGCCGTGTGCCGTGTCCGCTGATTACCTTCTGCGCGCTCGACCTCGAGAAACGCGGCCTCGAGGGGGACGCCATCGATCGCCCGGCAAGGCGCGTTTCGGTTTCGAGGACCGCACCGCGCTCATGCTCCAGGGGCTGGTGCTCGAGTTCCTCGCGCACCTGCACGCCCGCACCGGCCGTTTCGCCGACGCCTACGCGCTGCAATAAGGCCTTCCACGAGGTGTACGAGGCGCGGCTGGCCTGGGCACGCGGGCGCGCTACTACGCGGTGCAGATCCGCTACGAGCTGAACTGCCTGCGCGACGAGCGCGACCGCGCGCGCGAGGAGAGCGCGGCGCGACCCGCTCACCGGCCTCTACAACCGGCGCTATCTCGACACGGTGCTCGGCAACCTCGTCTCGCTCTTCTCGCGCACCTGCCGGCCGCTCGCCGTGGCCATGGCGGACCTGGACGACTTCAAGCGGGTGAACGACGCGCGTGCGGCCACCCTTTCGGCGACGAGGTTCTCAAGGCCGTGGCGCGGACCTGCTGCCGAGGGAACGCGCGCTGTCGTCGTCTGCCGCCACGGCGGCGATGAGTTCTGCCTGGTCTTTCCTAACTCCACGCCGGACGACGCCGTGAAGCGCATGGAAAGCTTCCTCGAGCGGCTGGGCGCGACGACGGTGCGGTTTGGCGACACGGAGCGCGCGGGCATCACCTTCCTCCGCCGGCGCGTCGTGGGGTTCCCCGACCAGTGGCGGGACGCCCGAGGATCTCTCATCGGCGCCGCGGACCGGTGGCTCTAGCGAGGCGAAGCGGCATGCCAGCGCGGGTCGGGCGGCGTGCTGCCAGCGCCGCCGCCGCGCGACGGACCCCCCACCACGCTGACCATCCGCGGCGGTGCCCCTTGCCCTCCGCCAGCTCCGCCCTTACTCGCGCAGCGTCACGATCTCCAGGTCTCAGGCCTCCCGCAGCAGCCTGGCGTGTATGAGAGGTGAGACGAAAGGCGGCCTGCCCGTGCCGTACTCGAGCTGCGCCCGGCGCATAGCCCCGCAGCACGAGCACGCCGCCGGGCTTGAGGCAGCGCGTCATGTTCGCGAAGAGCCGCTCGCGCATCGGCGGGTCAGCTGAACTGCATCGAAGATGGCCGCGACGCCGTCGTAGTGCCCGGCCTTCAGTCGAAGCCGTCGCAGTCCGCGACGGGCGAAGTCCACGGCCACGCCCTTCGCCGCGAACCGCCGCGCCTTCCACGCCCACCGGCGCGATGTCGAAGGTATCCACGGCGAGCATATTTCGCGAGCCACACGCTGTTGCGCCCCTCGCCGTCGGCCACGCAGAGCACGCGCTGGCCTGGGGAGACCAGAGCCCGGCGTGCTCCGGGCGAGCCAGGCGTTGGGCCTTTCGGTGCCGAAGCAGCCGTCCCCGAAGCGCTTATCCCAGCTCTGCGCGGCGTCGACGAAGGGGGGCGGGGTGCGGGTGCAAGTTCAGGTATTCGCTGCGGGCGTAGAGGGCGCGAAGGGTGTCGCGCATCTCCGGCGTGAGTCGCTCGAGCCCGGCCCGGGCGATGTCGTCCGGGATGCCGAAGCGCGCTTCCGCGATGGGGCCGGCGATCGCAGCGAGCGTGTCGGAATCGCCGCCGAGCGAGACGGCGTTGCGGATGGCGTCCTCGAAATCCGCGGGCTTCCGGAGCGTGCACGATCGCCTCGGTGCACGTCTGTCGCCTGCGCCGCTGTACCGGTAGCCCGGCGGATCATGTCGACGCTGCGATCGAGGTCATGAAGGCGTAGTGCATCTCGATCTCGCTGCGGATCGCGCCTGCTCCCGCGTTGCAGCGGGCGAGGAAGATGGCGTGCGCCGTCGCGACCGCCCCCATGATGCCTTCGGGGTGGCAGTGCGTCGCCGAGGACATGCGGCGCGCGTTCTCGAGCGCCTCGTCGAGCGTGCTGGCGAGGAGCGCGACGGGGCTCACGCGCATGGCCGCGCCGTTGCAGCCGCTGTAGTAGGGATCCAGGCGGCCGGACTCGAGCCAGTCGCTGAAAGCGCCGCCATAGCGCCGGCCCGGATAGCGCACGGACCAATGGTAGAGCGCGTGCTGCGGCAGGCGGCCGTTGACGAGGGCGTCCGCACGGCCGCGGTGTACGGTGTCGTCCGTGGAAGTCCGAATGGTCGTCGAAGAGCGGGAAGTCCTTCGAGCGGTGGTTTGTCGGTTTCGTAGATGGATCCGACGATGTCGCCGACGACGGCGCCGAGCATGGCTCTCTCCCTGGATGTGCCCGCAGGTTGCGGGAAGCGCACCAAGTTAACGGCGCAGGATATTTGCGGAACTGAAGGATTGGTATCTACGATATTAGCGGCACGAATTTTGCCCCGCACCTTCCGCGAACGGGGTGGCCGTACTCGGTGCGCGCGTAGAGGTCGTGGATGAGCGCGCGCATCTCGTCCGTCAGCCGCGCGAGCGCTTCATGGGCGATCTCGTCCGGGATGCCGAAGCGTGCCTCCTGACGGGCCCGGCGATGGCGGCCACCGTGTCCGAATCGCCGCCGATGGAGATGGCGTTGCGGATGGCGTCCTCGAAATCGCGCGCTTCCAGCGCGCACACGATCGCCTCGGGCACCGTTTCCTGGCAGGTCTCGTTGAACCGGTACGTGGGGCGGATGGAATCGACGGTGCGGTCGAGGTCGTAGCCGTAGCATTGTTCGACGACGCGGCGGATCTCGCCCGGCCCCGCGTCGAAGCGCGCCAGGAAGATGGCGTGCGCCGTGGCGAGCGCGCCCCTGATGCCCTCGGATGGTCGTGCGTCACCACGGTCACGCGCCGCGCGGAGTCGAGCGCTTCGTCCAGCGTGTTGGCGAGCAGCGCCGCGGGGCTCACGCGCATGGCCGCGCCGTTGCCGAAGCTGTTGTAGGGCGCGAGCTCCCGGGATTCGAGCCAGGCCGCGAAGCCGCCGCCGTAGCCGCGATTGGGGTGGCGCACCGCCCACCGGTAGAGGGCTTCCCGCGGGGGCTTGCCGTGCAGGAGCGCGTCGGCCACGGCCAGGGTGAGCACCGAGTCGTCCGTGAAGTCCGCGCTTTCGCCGAAGAAGGGGAAGGCCTTCGAGCGGTGGTTGTCGAATTCGTAGATCGACCCGACGATGTCGCCGACGATGGCGCCGAGCATGGCTTTGCTCCTAAGGGGTGCGGTCCATCGCGATCATGCGCTCGCCTTCGAGAGCTTCGCGACGAGAGAAGGGATTTCCAGCAGCCGTTCCAGGTACGCCGAGGGATCGCGCTGCTCCCGCGCCACCCACGAGAGCGCCTGGGCCGCATCCCACTCGGTGCGCGCCTCGCGAGGGCTTCCGGGGACCGGACCGTTGGGGACCATGTGCTTCTCGCTGGGCCTGCCGGCCTCGAACCGGTTCTCGAATTCCGCGTCGTGGCCCGTGCGCGCGATGTGCAGGAAGCGCGCGGCATCGCGGGCGCCCCACGCATCGCGAAGCGCGCCGTCGGCGAAGGGGGCGAGCGATTCGCGGCGGATGCGGCGCTCGAGCCAATGGCGCATCGCGGCCCGGTCCGTGCGGGCGAGCGTGAGGCCGTTCGCGATTTCCTCGCGCAAGTCCGGCACGACGGGCGACTTGCGGTGCAGCACGCGCCCGGCCTGCTGCGAGAAGCCGACCACGAGCCCGTTGGTGCACACGAGCCGGTACCAGTTGAAGACGACGCGCAGCGACGAGCTGGCATCGACCGAGTTGAGGCACCGCAACTGCAGCATGAGCGGGTGGCCGTCGCCGGGGTCGACCATCCAGCGCGAGCCGAGCTGCACCTCGAGCGCGAGCCGGGCGCCGTAGCGATCGATCGTGGCGTGGGTATCGAGCGCGGCGGCATCGAAGCCGATGTCGGCGAGCACGTCCGCGATGCGGCCCAGCACCTCGCGGTGCCCGATGAGCCGGTAGCCCTTGCCCACCACCGACACCGGGCGGCGCACCCAGCCTTCTGCCTGCCGCGTGCTGATGAGGTCGAAGAGCTCGTTGGCGTGCCACGGCCCTTCCGATTCCGGCGCCATCGCGAAGGGGCCGCGCTCGAAATCCGGTAGCGCGGCGGCGACTTCGTCCAGGCGGCCGCGAAGCCAGCGGGTGGGGGGCTCGCGAAGCCCGACCGGCGTCCAGTCGGCCGACTCGGGCGGGCGGAGGAAGGGGGAGATGGCGAGGTCCATGGCGGGCTCCGGGTGAGGCCCTGGGCGGGCGGGAGCTTCCAGTATTCGGGGGGTGGGGCTCAGGGGATGAGCTACCCCGGCCGGTTCAGGCGCGATACCGCTCCGCCGTCTCCCGCGCCCGCTTCGCCACCTTGGCCGCCAGCTCCGGCGGCTCGACCACGCGGCAATCCGGCCCGAACTTCAGGATGTCCATCACCAGCTCGGTGTCGTCGCTGTAGGGCACCTCGAGGATGTACGAGCCGTCGCTCTCGTGGCGCGCGCGCTGCTGGAATGCCACTTCTCGTAGCCCACCCACCGCGCAGCCGTCTTCGTGAAGTGCAGTTTCGCCCACGCCGTCGGCTTGCCCGCGAAGATGCCGTAGCTGGAGGCGAGGAAGGCATCGAGATCCTTCTCGGCCACCGTCTTCGCCGCGTCGGGAAGCGACTTCGCCTCGCGGATGCCGTCGAGCGCGAAGCTGCGGATGCCCTCGCGCAGGTGGCACCACCCGTCCAGGTACCAGTTGCCGCGGTAGAAGACGAGCCGCTGGGGCGAGACCACGCGCTCGGTCACCTCGTCCTTGCTGCGGCTCCAGAAGGTGATCGCCAGGCGCTGACGCTTGAGAGTGGCGGTGGCGGCCTGCTCGAAGAATTCCGGCTTCATGCCGCGGGCGGCCATGCGGACGATGCGGATGCGGCGTGCGACCTCCTTCGCGGAGGCGTCGCCTTCCTCGAGGATGGCGTTCAGGCGAAGGCGCAGCGGCTCCACGTGGCGGGCGAGCAGGCCCGGGTCGAGGCTGCCCAGGAGCTCCTGCATCGTGAGGAGCGCGTGCACCTCCGACGCGTTGAACCACAGCCCCGGCAGCTCGAAGCGCGGGCCGGCCTGGGGCTTGAGCGAGAAGCGGTAGCCGTTGTTGTACGCGTCGTACTCGATGGGCGCGTTGTAGCGGTCGCGCAGCTTCTCGAGATCGCGCTTGAAGGTGGCGGGGGAGACTTCGAGTTCGCGCAGGAAATCGGCCTTCGGGACGACGGTGCGCTCGTGCAGCAGTTCGCGGATCTTGTGGAAGCGCTCGAGCTGGCTCATGGGACAAGTCTCCGGCAGGGGTGGGCTCAGGGGTTGAGCCACCCCCGGATGCTAGCGGGGTCTGCCGGGGTTGTCATGCGCGCGCCCGGGCCGCCGGATCCGGGACGAGCAAGAAAATCTATGCCATGGGCTCACAACTACTCGCTTGTGATTGTGCGTGGCGGTGCCGATAGTGCTTACATCGAAGCCGGCCCCGCCGGCCACCCAGACAGACACCGGAACCGCCATGAAACGCACCGAATACGCCGCCATCCAACCCGCCATCGACCGCCACGGCCTCAACCGCAGCATCGAGATCGCCGAAGCCCTGGCGGACCTGATCTTCGCCCTCTTCCGCGGCACGCAACGCCTTGCCGACAAGGCCGGCGGCAAGATGGAAGAGATCGCGCCTTACCTGCCGCGCTCGCAGGCCTAGGGTCGTCCCGGCGCCCTACCGGCGCCGCGCCTCGAGCAGCCGCTCGATCCCCCGCCCGAACTCCGCCGCCCCGCCATAGGCCGGGTGGCGCACGGCCGCGAGCGCTTGCACGCCCAGTTCCTCCAGCTTGCCGCGCGCCTTCTCGCCCACGGTGACGACGGGCACGCCGGGAAAGAGCGCGAGGAAGCGTTGCAGCACGGGCGCCCCGGCCTCCAGTTCCTGCCGCGTGGGCGTGCGGTTGGTGAGCGCGCCGTCGTCGAACGGGTGCCAGGCGAAGGTGTTCCAGTTGACCCATTCGCGCCCGCGCAGGCCCGAGGCGAGCAGCGTGCGCCACACGACGGTGGCGGTGGGTTCGTTGAAGCCCGCGGGCTTCACGGATTCGCGGCTCGTCCGGCGCTTCCCGCCCTCGAAGTACACGTCGTCCATGGGGCCCGCGGCGAGGAGCTGGCGCTCGCTCGTCATGGCGAGGCCGGTGAACTTGCAGCCCTGGTAGCCGGCCGCCTCCGCGACGAGGAGCAGCTTCGCGTGGCCCACGCGTTCGGCGAGGTAGCGGCGAAGCTGCTCGCGGCGGATGGCGGGGGCTTCCTTGCCGATGTCGTTCACCGGGTCCACGTCGCGCCAGGGGTTGAAGACGCGGGGGACTGGAAGGCGGCGAGGTCGTCGAGGAAGCGGTCGATGGATTTCAAACGGGCTCCCCTCCATCGCTTGCGCCGAGGAAAGCCAGCAACCCGGCGAAATCACCTTGATCGGCCGAATGCAGCGCCGCGATGTAAGCCGTGCGTTCGTCGCCGGCATGCACCAGGTCCCCGCGCCCCCACGTGAAGGGCGGCACCCCGCATTGCCGCATCAGCAGGTCCGTCATCAGGCGGGCATGGCGACCATTGCCGTTGGCGAAGGCGTGGATGCGCGTGAGGCGATGATGGAAGCGCGCGGCGATCTCGGGAACGGGCCAGGCCCGTGATTCGATCTGCGCACGCACATCCGCCATGAGGTCGCGCAGGGCCACCGCGACATTTTCGGGCGCAATGCCGATATTCTTCTCGGTGCTTCGGTAATGGCCCGCCCAGCGCCACGTCTTGCCGAACATGCGCTTGTGGAGCGCGCGGGCGAAGCCGTCGTCGAGCACGTCGAATCGCCTCGCGCCCGCGAGCCAGGCCTCCGCTTCGAGGATGTTCTCGGACTCGACGAGGTTCAGCTCCTCTTGCGTCGTGACGAACCCCGGGATGAGGCCCGCGATCTCGTCGGGATCGAGCGGCGTCGCGCCCGGCGCGTGGACGGGATTCAGCGCCACAGGTTGCGGCGGCTTCCGGCCAGCAGCGAGGCGACCAGCCTGTCGAACTGCTGCTTTTCGTGGCGGCGATCGAGCGCCTGTTCCTCGAGCTTCATGGAATGGGAAACGCGCGAGAGGCGATCGCGGGCGACGTCGTGCGCGCGGTCGCGAACGATGTCCTCGAGCGAGCGCCCCTGCGCCGGCACGATCGCGTACACGACGCGGCAGCCCATGCCTTGCGCGAGCTTCTCCAGGCTTCCGAGCGTGATGGTGCCGCGGGCCTCGCTGCATTCCAGCGTGGCGATGGTCGGGCCGCGAAGCCCGACGCGCGCGGCGAGTTGCTCGCGGGTCATGCCCAAGGCTTCGCGGATGGCGCGTGCCCAGCCGGCGGGGGGGCGGGGCTTTTCGAGCAGAGAGGAGAATCGCCGGAGCGATTCGCCCAACGAGGAGAGAGACAACCGATTGATTGCCATGACATTACTCCATAAAACAGTGCTTTCAAGCACGCTTCATAGAGAATAATTGCTTTTATAAAAGCAAATGTCAAACCAAAATTGTTTATATAAGAACTATAAGATGACGGGGAGCCCACCCCCCCTTTGTTCGTGCACTGGGCCCGCTACCCCTTCCAAATCTCGATCGACCGCGACCGCCGGAGCGCCTTGTCCCACGTGGCGAGCGGCAGGCGCTTGCAGCGGGAGGTGGCGGCGATGAGGCGGTCGGCGGGGTCGCCGTGGAAGCTGGCGGGAAGTTCGCCCAGCGCGATTGCCACCTCGACATCGAGCGGAACGAGCTTCACCAGGGCGGGATCGGTCGCCTCCACGATCCACTGCGCGAACGGCTGTGCCAGTTCGACCCGGCCGCGCGAAACCGCCATCTGCGCCTCCCAGAGACTGATGGCGGACAGGTACACCTCCGATCGCGACGCCAATTCGTCGAGGCGGTCACGGACCCGGCGCGGGAGCTGGTCGCCGGGCACGAGCCACCAGAGCCACGCGTGGGTGTCGAGCAGGACGCTCATCGCAAGGCGTCGAAGTCTTCGTCGCGAAGAACGGATTCGCCGGGCTCCAGGTGCACCTTGCCGCCGAGGGCACGCAACTTCTCCCACGGCTTCAGGGCATCGCCGGTCACCAAGAGCGCGGGCGCAATGAGCCGCGCCACGGTCTTGCCGCGGCGCGTGATGGTGATGGGGCGGCCGGTCTTCTCGAGATCGCGGATGAGCTCGAGGCAGCGGTGCTTGAATTCGGTGACGGAAATGTCCATTTCGGGATTATAAATGGCCATTTCGGATCGGTGCAGGGGACGCATCCCCTTCAACGCGCGGGCCCCGGGAACGGACGACGCCGGGATGCGGGGTCCGCCGGAGCGTCAGCGGATCAGGTTGTACCCCCTGCCGCGAAGGCAGTTGCGGAGCGCGCCCTCCTGGTCTGCCCGGGCGGCGCCATAGGCGCCCGCGGATCCGCCGACCGCCCCTTCGATTCCGCCCAGCGATGCCCCGACGCGCATCCCCGTCGCCGTGTCGTTGACGGCGTAGCCGATGACGGCCCCGATCAGGGTGCCCACGATGACGCCAGCCACCGCGCCGGCTGCCGCGCCACCGCCCGCGGCCTGGCCAGCATCCTGCTGGTTGGCCAGCGCCACGCAGTCGCCGTAGTCCTTGCGGTAAGCCGCCATGTCCGTGCGCGCCGGGTCCACCAGCGTGGGGCGTTCGTTCGGGTCCGCCGCGATGCGCGTGGCGCAACCGGGGAGCGCAAGCGCGATGGACAGGGCGATCGCGGCGCCCTGTCGTGACCCGACTTCACGGCCGCACCGCGTGCAGTTTCGCCTCCAGTTCGCGCGCCATCGCCCGCACCGTCTCGATCGCGAGCCCCTCCATCGGGATAACCTCGGCGGCCTTCGCCAGGGACCGCGCCGCCCGCGCCGCATCGATCGCGTCCCAGCCCGACGTCATCTCGTCCGCCTTGCTCACTCCCGGCGCATTGAGCCCGCGCACCCGCGCGTAGCTCTTGGTGCGGTGCCCGAGGAAGTAAGTGCCGCTGCCCGTGAGCTGCTCCGTCTTGCGGTAAGTCCAGTGAAGCCCCTCGATGCGGTTGAGGCCGTTCATGGTGAAGATGAAGAACTGGTAGAACGAGGTCGAGGAATCCATGAGCATGGTGAAGACGCGCTCCGATGCCTCGTACCCCCCGACGGCGAGGCTGCTCGGGCTGCCGGTACGGTTGCCGCCCGCGTACGGGCCGCTCGAACTGTTGCCCGGCGTGTGCAGCGAGATGCGTTCGGCGTAATACACCGGGAAGCTCGGGTCGCCGTCGACCGTGGACCACTCGCCGAAGAGCGCATCTCGGCTCGCCGCGCCGGAATTCGACCAATCCTGCCGCACCACGCTGATGGTGTTGCCCAGCAGCGTGACGCTGGCCGAACGTTCGCTGGTGAACGTGACCGACGCGCGGCCTACCGGCAGCAGGTTCGCCGGCCGGTAGTTGCAACCGATGCATTGGCCGCCCGCGGTTTCGTAGAGATCGCCCGAGTAGCTGCGGTCCGAGCTCATGGAGCCGCCCGTCACGTACCAGACGGGGCTGCCGTCCGCGCGGTAGGCGAAGGCGGCCATGAAGAGGGTGTTGTCCTGGATCTCCAGGTTGAAGCCGCGTCCGCTTTCGTTCGCGGTCCAGTACCAACCGCTTTCGGGGAGCGCCGCGTGGGCGGGAAAAAGGAAAAGGAATGCCAGCAAAGTGACGAGTGACGCGATGCACGTGCGGGTGAAGCGAATCATGGTGTGCGCCTCCGCTTGGGTTTTTGGTCCGGATTCCGGATCCGGCACGACCATCATCGGGAGGGCGAAGCTCAAGGGATGAGCCACGGGCGTGACATGATTCCCCCATGACTCGAATCCTTTCCTGGAACCTCAATCACCGATCGCGCCCGAAGCGCATCCCCGCGGGTGTCGTCGACGCCATCCGCCAGCTGCACCCGGACATCCTCGTGCTGAACGAATACGTGCAGGGCACCGACCACCGTCGGCTCTGGGACGACCTGCGGAGCATGGGCCTGGGCTTCATCAAGATTTCGGAGCGAAGGCCGGGCCACAACCAGGTGCTGATGGCCTCGAAGCGCGACTTCATCGTGGGTGCGGTGCCCGCGCCGTCGGTCCACTGCGACAGCCACGGCCGCACGAACTTCCTGGCGGCCAGCTTCCGGGAGCCGGAGTTCACGCTCATCGGCCTGCGGGCGCCGGCTTACGAGTCCGCCAGGCAGGTCCGCGCCTATTGGGGAATTGACGGAAACGCTGAGGGTGACCGCGTCACGGAAGGTCGTCGTGATCGGCGACATGAATGGCGACCCGGAGAATGAGAAGTCCATCGGTGGCCAGTACCTGGCTTCCCTGTGTGCGGAGGGATGGAAGATCCCGCGGGCGGAGGGGGACTGGAGCTACAAGGCGGATAGCGGGGCGTACACCTCTCGAATCGATCACGTCATCGCGAGCCCTGGAATCTGTGCGACGAGCGCTTCCTACATCACGGCATTGCCGGGCATCGTCGTGGCGGGAACGCGGGCGGAGGCGGCGCTATCCGATCATGCGATTTGCGTGGGTGAAATCGATTTCGGCGATTGAGATCGCTCGCCAAGTGAGCGACATGCCCTTTCGCACGAGCATCACCGACCCCTTCGCATCGACGAGGTCTCCGCACACCCGGCACCTGGTGTCATCGGCATCACGTTCTGCCCCGGCAAGCGCGATGCGCACGCGAGGAGCGGCGCCTGGGAGAGGGACCTGGCCGCGGACCTCGGGGCCATCCGTGACTGGGGTGCCAGCACGCTCGTCACGCTGATCGAGGATCACGAGCTCAGCCTCCTGGGCGTCCGGGATCTTCCGTCCGTGGCGGCCGCCGTGGGGCTCGAGTGGCATCACCTCCCCATCCGCGACGTGAGCATTCCCGACGGGCGGTTCGAAGAAGGCTGGCAGTCGGCGGGCCCGAGGCTCTCGGCGCTTCTCGCGGGCGGTGGACGGGTCGTGGTGCATTGCCGCGGCGGGCTGGGGCGAGCCGGGATGGTGGCCTCGTTGCTGCTCATCGAGCAGGGGGTCGCGCCGGAGGACGCCGTCCGGCGCGTTCGGGCGGCGCGGCCGGGGGCGATCGAGACGAAGGAGCAGGAAAGGTTCGTTCTGGGCGCACGCGGATCCTGATCGCGAACCGGAAGCCGAAGGCGCTGCTGGACGTGGCTCAGGCCTCGATCTTCCGGCCTCAGAGCAACGCCTCCAGCCCCCGCTTGTCCAGGATGCTCAGCAACTTGAGCGAGGGACCGCTCGGTTGCTTCTGCCCGATCTCCCATTGCCGCACGGTCGACAGGCTCGTGTTCAGCACCGAGGCGAGCACGGCCTGGCTCAGGCGATGGCGGGCGCGCAGGGCGCGTATGCGCGTGCTGCTGTAGGGGGCGATGGGTTGCAGGCAAAGGGCGTCGAATTGGCGCATGCGGCGCTTGTCGATGAAGCCGGCCTTGTGGAGATCACCGGCCGCCTCATGGACGAACTCGAGCACGCGGCTCTTGCTGGGCTTGCTCGGCTTCATGTCGAATTTCCTCCAACGTGCCCTTAAGGGCGAGGCCTTCGAGTTCTTCAAAAAGTGTAACACTTAGTGTTATAGATAGTCAGCGCCGGTGCACCCCCGAGGGAGACGGTCGTCCAAGGTCACATACGGTGTCCTTAGCGGCCGGCTGTGGCCGGCACCCTAAGTGCTTGCGGAACGCCCCTCGAAATTCCCGCCAAGGGGCTATTGATTCCGGCTGGGTTCGCACGGTTCGCCGTCCCATCCTTGAAACGGCCAACCGATTGACGCTATCCGTCAAAGACGGATACCCTGACCTTGCTCACTTTCGTCGAAACCCGCCTCTTCTCCCGAATCGTCGGGGATTACCTTTCGGACGAAGAACTGGGCCGGTTGCAAGCCGCCTTGGCAGCGGATCCCGAGCGGGGCGACTTCGTGCCGGGTTCCGGAGGCGTCCGGAAACTGCGCTGGGGAATGGCCGGCCGTGGCAAGCGCGGTGGCGTTCGCGTCATCTATTACCTTCGGCGCCGGGAAGGCGTTATCTGGATGCTCACCATTTATGCAAAGAACGAAACGGCCAACCTCTCGCCCGCGATCCTCCGGCGCATCCGCGAGGAAATCGACGACGACCGTGAAGCGTGACATCGGGAAGGAGATCCTGGAGGGCGTGCGCGAGCTCAAGCAGGGGCGCACCGGGCGCATCACGACGCTGCCCCCGATCGCCGGCACGCGTGAGGCGCTCGCACTTTCACAGGCCGAATTCGCCCGGTTATTGGGTGTTTCCGTGCGGACCCTTCAGGAGTGGGAGCAGGGCCGGCGCGCGCCTTCGGGAGCGGCCCGGACACTGATCCTGATCGCGAACCGGAATCCGAAGGCGCTTCTGGACGTGGCTTAGGCCTAGATCATCCGCCGCCGAACGACCATTGCAGGGCCAAGCCCGTGCGATCGGCGTCGCGAAAGACGCCGAGCGCCTTCGCGAAGAGCCCTTTCCAATGGTTCAGACGGCGTTCATCCATTCGTTCACCCGATCGGAAGGCAAGTCCAGTTCCACCGCCAGTCGCGCCAGCCCGCGGCGGACGCGGCCCGGCGGGCCCAACCTGTTCATCTGAACCAGGAATCGTCGGACGAACTCCGCCGGGGAATCCTCGAACAAGCGCCGCAGGTGCGGCCGGCGTGCGGAAGGTGCCTGCCCCTTCATCAACGCCTCGACCAGCTCTTGCGTGGACAGCTTCGTGCGGAACCCGACGCTCGCCGTCGTGGCCGCCATGGCGAGCAGGTCCGGATCGCGGGTGGGGCGCGTGATGGCCGCGAGCGTGAGGCCCACGCAACGCGCGATCGCTTCCACCTTGGCGTAGCCCAGATCCCGCAGCCATCCGCCCTCGAGCTGGCTGATCGTCACGCGCGAAACGCCGGCCGCATCGGCGAGGGCGGCTTGCGACATTTCACGGGCTTCACGGGCGGCGCGGATGCGGGCGCCGAGTTCGAAGAGGCGCATGAGTGATGTTAAGTATGCTTTACATCAGCATACTCCGCGCCTTCTCGTATCGCCATGGATTCCTCGTGGAAGGCCCGGCGACGGCACGCCGCGACCGGGCGGCCCTGGCAGGGAGTGAACCCGCATGGCGGGGGTCAACGAGGGACCGGCGCGACCCGTTCTATCGGCAGCGCGCCTTGCACTCGCTACCCATCCCCCTTTATATTGTTACTACGATCTGTCCATGCCCTCCTGGGACGAACGCAAGCGCCGACGCAACCTGGCGCTGCATGGTCTGGACTTCGCCGGTTCCGACGCCATCTGGGACGACTTCACGGTCACCCGAGAGGACAGGCGGGCGAACTACGGCGAGGCCCGCCTTGTCACATTCGGCCGGCTGGGCAGGTTGATCGTCGTGCTCGTCCACACGGAGCGCCACGGCGACATGCATGTGATCTCGCTGCGAAAGGCGGAGCCCCATGAAACGCGCTATTACCTTGAAGTCGCCCAAGCCCACCTCGGCCCGTAACCGGGACCCGGACAATCCCCCCTGGAGCGAGGCGATGCTGGGGCCGCCCGTGGTGCGCCGCGGCCGCGGCCCGCAGAAAGCGCCCGTGAAAGTCTCCACGACGATCCGCATCGATGCGGATGTGCTCGAGTACTTCCGTGCTAGCGGGCCGGGTTACCAGACGCGGATGAACGAAGTGCTGCGGACCGCCAAGGAGAAGGCGGTGGCCGCGAAAGCGGGCCGGGGGTCCAGGTCAAGGTACTGAACCAGGTCGCGCGCCAGCGTACTGCCTACTTTCCTGAAGACTTCCTGATCCGGTTGACCTCAGAGGAAGTCGCCCGTCCAAGGTCACAAACTGTGACCTTGGAGACAGGCCGCGGAAGTAAGGGAAGGCCATACTCCTAGCGCTCCCCAGCCTGTCCATGAGCACGTCGGCCGCCCGCGTCGACAACACCACCACCAGCTTCATCGTCGCCCGCGTAGCCCCCACAAACAGCTTCCGGGCCTCGATCTCCCCGAGAGCCTCAAAATCCACTTCCGTCAGCACCACACAAGGCGCACACCTCCCCTTGAACCGGTAAACGGAATCCACCAGCACCTCCCCCTCCGCCTCCACCGGCCGCCCCTCCCCGTCGTACGCCCCGGTGAAGCGCCTGAGCGAATACGGCCCCAGCCGATCGAAGTCCTGCACCGTCGAGCCCTCCCGCCCCCGGAAGCACACCACCGCGATCATGTCCTTGCGAAAGCCGGCCTTGATCGCGAGGTCGATCGCCTCCCGCGTCCTCTCCAGCAGGCCCTTCGCATCGGCGTAGACGAGGAACTCCACCTCCGACCCGTCGATGGGCGAGCCCGCCTCCACCGGCCGGTCCAGGGTGAGCAGGCGCGCCAGGCTCGCGAGGATGTCCCGCGGGCTGCGGTAGTTGGTGTCGGCGTGCAGCACCGTCCAGCCGGGCAGCGCCACGGGCGGGCGGGCGTAGAGGTTCTGCATCGGGTCTTCCAGCCACCAGGCGCGCGCGCCGGGGCGCATCAGCCGAAGGAGCACCGGCACCCAGGCGCTCTCCATGTCCTGCCCCTCGTCCACGATCAGCTCGTCGAACAGCCAGCCCTCGCCCGGATCGGCCGCCGCGAAGGCCGTGGCGAGCTCCGCGAACGCGCCCGGCTTCGTGAAGTCGATCACCGTTTCCCGCGAGCGCAGCAGCCGGTCCCCGAGCTGGTGGTAGCGACCATCCCGCCCTCCGGCACCACCCGCGCCATGTGGTCGGCCAGCGGGCGGTTGAAGCACACGTAGAGCGGACGGCGCCCGGCGGCCACGGCATCGCGGTAGACCGCGAGCGCGAGCTGGGTCTTGCCCGAGCCCGCCGTTCCCACCACCCGCAGGCGGAAGGGCGTGAAGTCCAGGCGCCGGCCCCACTCCGCGAGGCCGCCCGAAAGGCGCGTGTACAGGGTCTGGGCCTCGCCGACGGTGGCGCCGATCTCGGGGACCAGCTGGATCTCGTTGGCGAGGAAGCGGCAGACCGTGTCGGCCAGGGGCGAGGCGGGTTCGTCGAGGGGGAGGATTTCCTGGATGACGGCCGCCAGCCCAGTCCCGGCGGGTGGCATCGACGATCTGGCGGGATCGATCCCGGCAGCTCTCGGGGAAGCCACCGTGTGATCCGGGCAGAAGAGGAGCGACTCGACCGGCAGCTTGGCGCCCCCGTGCAGCTTCTCGAACTTGGCCATCAGTTCGCCCGAGGAGCGGGTCATCTGGGGGGCGACGTGCTTGGTCTTGCGCCGGTATTCCTTGGCCAGGCCGTCGGCCGTCTCGACCAGGGCGCCCGACTTCTGCTCGATCAGCAGCAGCCGGCCGGAGGGAGCGATGACGGCGAAATCGATCTCGCCGAAAATAGTGAAGCGAGACTTGATGCGGGTCCAATGGACTCCGTGCAATATCCGGTATTCATCGGGAAGCTCGTGAGCAAGCAAAGTTAACGTTTCGATTTCCCGGACCGAACCGGGATGCGAAGCGAACGCCTGGGGAGAAGGGGGGGATGAGCTTGGCCATCGAATCCCGCCGTCCGAGCATGCCGTTGCCTGGCGCTGGGGTATCACAGGCTCAAGGGATGATACTCAGGCTCATGCCATGAGCCCCGCCGCTGCCAGAATTGAGCCATGAGCTACGACATCATCGGCGATATCCACGGGCACGCAGAAGCCCTCGAGGCGCTTCTGAAGAAAATGGGCTACCGGGAGTCTCCGGGATGCTGGCGTCATCCGGATCGGCAGGTGATCTTCGTCGGCGACTTCATCGATCGAGGCCCGAAGCAGCTGCGCACGGTCGACATCGCCCGCCGCATGGTGGAGAGCGGTGCCGCCCTGGCTGTGATGGGAAACCACGAGTTCAACGCCATCGCCTGGCACACGCCGGATCCTGCGAATCCGGACGAATTCCTCCGTCCCCACAATAGCCCGAAGTGGGGCGACAAGAACTTCAAGCAGCACGCTGCCTTCCTTGCGGAGGTTGAGGGAAAGCCCGACCAGCACCAGGAAGTCATCGACTGGTTCATGACTCTTCCGTTGTGGCTGGACCTGCCCGGGTTGCGAGTCGTGCACGCCTGCTGGCACGCATCCCACATGGACCACCTTTCCGGTCACCTTCGCGAGGGCCGCTACCTCACACCGGAGATCCTTCCGCACCTTGCGACGGAGCCGGATGACCCCGATGAGAAGGATCGACCTGAACCCAGCCCGTTCAAGGCCCTGGAGGCGATCGCCAAGGGGATCGAAGTGCCGCTGCCCGCTCCGCACTTCTTCCTCGACAAGGACGGCCACAAACGCCATCGAGTCCGCGTCCGTTGGTGGGATTCAGACGCCGCTGATTTCCGATCTGCCGCCATGCTGTCGGACAAGGACCGTGAGTCACTTCCCGCGATCCGATCCCGCCCACGCGCGCATCCCGCTCGACCCCAAGCCGACCTTTTTCGGCCACTACTGGTTTCGCGGCACGCCAGCGCCGTTGACGCCCCACGCGGCCTGCCTCGACTACAGCATCGCCAAGGGCGGGGCGCTCGTGGCCTACCGGTGGAGCGGCGAGCCGGTTCTGGATGCCAACGCCTTCGTGCACGTCGGCAATGCCGATGAAGCTGAGGCGGTTCGATGACCTTCGAAGGCCAAGTCATCCACTTCGGCCTTGCGCTCGACGGCCAGCGCGGCTGGCGGCCGACCAACAGCCTGGGGGTTTCGTACGTAGGCCCACTCGGCTTCATGTCTCTCCTTGAGGCCCAGCTGGGAATCGTCCATCCGCGGGTCGCGAACGTCGAGCGCGTCGCCCAGATGGCGGCCGGCCTCCGCGATGCCGCCAACGGCCAGCGTTTCTACGAACGTAGCCTTGCCGTCGACGAGATCGGCACCGCAAGCACGCTCCTCCGCTGGCGGGATACTTGGAACGAGGCCGGATGGCGGGGCGAGTCCCCTGCCGGAAAGAGCCGCATCGCCGATATGGCGGCGGTCGAGCAGCTGGCCCCGCGGGCGGGTGGCGGCCGGCATCGGGGAGCGTCTCGCGGAGATCGAAGCCGCGCTCGATGACCGCGACCCGCGCATCAAGGTGGTGAACCTCTACGACCGCCCCGAGGAGCACACGGCCCTGTGGCGCCGCGTGCTTGCAAAGCTGCCGATGTCGGTGGTCGATGAGCCCAAGCCTGCAGCCGCCGGAGGCACATTCCTCCGCGCGCTGCAGGATGTGCTGGTTTCCTCCGCCGGCGGGGGCAAGCCCAAGCGCCTTGTGTGGAAAGATGACGGAAGCGTGCGCGTGGTCCCGGGGAAACGACGCTCGCCGCATCGGCATCGGCTTGCTGCAGAGCTGAGGCAGGCCGGTGATGACATCCTCATCGTCGTGGAGCAGGAAGGCGGCATCGCGGACGCCACCCTCGCCTCCACGGACCTCGCGCAGGAAGGTGTGTCGCCGTCTTCCCCGGCCCGCCCGGCGCTCCAGGTCCTGCCCCTCGCGCTTCGCCTCCTGTGGCAGCCGCTGGATTTCGCCGCGCTTCTCGCCTTCCTCACGCTGCCGGACGGCCCCATTCCGGGCTTCGCGCGCCGCCGTCTCGCCGCTCGGGTTGCTTCCTCCCCGGCACCGGCGGCGAAGAGTGGATTCAGTGCATCGAGAGAATCCTCGAAGTGAAGGAGGACGCCGAGGGCAAGGCGAAGCTGCGCGCGGAAATTGCCTACTGGATCGAATCCGCGAGCCACGACCCCAACAAGGGCGCGCCCATTTCCGTGGTCATCGAGCGGGCGACGCGGGTTGCCGAATTCTTCCGCTTCCGCGCGCAGGACGAAGACGCGGCAGTAGCCGAGGCCGCCTCGGGCGCCCTCACGCAGGCCTCTGCCCTCGCGAACGCGCTTCGCATCTTCCAGTCGCAAGGCCGGGCGATGGTGAGCGCGGCGGAGCTCGATCGCCTCGTGTCGCAGGCCACCGGCTCTGGCGACCGCAATCCGGACCGCGGCGCGCAGGCCCGGCTGTCGCTGTGATCTCCGATCCCGGGGCGGCGCTCGAAGTCTTCGACGACGTGATCTGGTGGCAATTGGGAGCATCCCCATCCCCGGCACAGATCCGTGGTCGGCCAAGGAAGCGGACGAGCTGAAGGCTGGCGGCGCGGACCTCCTCGGCGCCGAAGTGCGGCTGGCCTCGCAGGCCTGTAGCTGGCTCGTCCCCGTCCTGCAAGCGAGGAAGCGCATCACGCTGATGCTTCCCGCGCCGGAGCGGAACCGCATCCCTTGTGGATCCAGTTGAACGCGCTCATCGAGAACGCTCCCATCCGGGAGATCGAATCCGTGCTGACGGAGCCGGCGGCCAAGGGAAGGACGGCTGCAGTCCCCTTCAAGCCGCGCCGCGAGCGCCGGCGCTGGTGGTTCCTGCCCAAGGGCACGAAGATCCCGGGGCCGGAACATGAGTCCTTCAGCAGCCTCGAGCAGCTGATCTTTGACCCGAACCGCTGGGTGCTGGGCTACGCGGCGCGCATCCGCCCCTCCTCGCTGCTCGAGCTTCCCGGTGAGAGCCAACTTCTCGGCCAGCTTGCGCACCGGGTGGTGGAACGCCTCTACCTCACGCCCGGTTCGCTCGATTGGGATGAAGGGAAAGTCGCCGCGTGGGTCGACGCGTGCCTCGACGACGTGGTGGCCGAAGAGGGCGCGATCCTCCTCATGCCCGGCCGCCGAAGCGACCTCGAAGCATTGCGCCAGCGCCTGCGAAAGGCGGTCGTCGATCTTCACGCGCGGCTTCGCAGGACGGGCGCAGTACGCGTGGTGCCGGAGAAGCACCTGGAAGGGGACACCGCCCTCGGCAAGCTCAAGGGCTTCATCGACCTGCACGTAGAGCACGAGGCCGGCCCGACCAGCGTCGTGGACATGAAATGGGGCAAAAGCGCGTATGCCAAGAAGGTGGTCGAGAAGAAGCACATCCAGCTGGCCATCTACGGCAAGCTCGTGGAGATCGAGACCGGGCGCTGGCCCGCGGTGGCGTACTACATCCTGCGTGATCGGGACTTGCTAACCCGCGACGACGAGCTCTTCGCCGGGCAACGGGGTGCGGCCACGGCCGGGGATACGTCAGAGCTCTGGGAGCAAGTGGTGACGCGTGGCGCTGGCGCCGGACTCCAGCTGGATGCCGGCGCCATCGAGGTGGTGCGTGAAGACCTCGAGCCCGACGATGGCGTGAAAGGCCCGCCCTCGGCCTTTGCCATTGAGCCGCTCTACCAAGCCTACAACCGGTACCGCTTTCTCGACGGATGGGGGCGGGCGAACGAGCGCGAAGATCCGCTTCATCAGCGCCGGCGCGGGTAGTGGCAAGACGCACCGCCTCACGCAGATCCTGGGCGAGGAGCCGGCTTTCGAACCGGGCGCGCCCTCGCGGGTGATCGCCACCACGTCCACCCGCAAGGCGGCGCGGAGCTGCGGGAGCGCGTTCGCGCCCACCTGATCGGCGAAGGGTCCGTTGCGCGTGCCCACGAGATGGGACAGGCGCGCATCGGCACGGTGAATGCGGTTTGCGGCGAGCTGCTCGAGCGCTTCGCCTTCGAAGCCGGCATGCCCACCGGAACTGCGCGTGCTGGAGGACGATAGCGCCAAGGCATACCTCGCACGGGCGATGGATGAGCGCTCGAGGGACCGCGCCTTTAGAGCTACTGTCCCTCGCAGGTCGGCTGGGTTTGGCCGACAAGTCCTTCGGCAGCGACGAGATTCCGTGGCGCTCAGACCTCCGCTCACTTGTTGCGCAGGCTCGCTCCAATGGAATCGATCAAGCCGCGTTGAGGACCTTTGGGGACAAGAACGCCGACAGCCTTCTGGCCCACTTCGGAAAGCCTACCAAGGAAGATCTCGACGCCAAGCTGGCCGTGGCGTTGCCTGCCGCCATTCAGGAACTGGTCAAGGCGCAGTCGGGGCGTAAGAACACGGGCGACTACCTCGCCCTCCTGCTGAAGGCCGAGCGTGACCACCTCAGCCGCGACCTGGCCTGGTCCGTGTGGGCCAAGCCTCGCCGACGAGGACACTGGGCCCGGAAGGCACTCTTCGCCCACGCCGAGGCCGTGCAGGCCGCCGCCAGCGCCATTGCGCAGCACCCGCGTCTGCACCGGGACATCCGCCGCTACCTCCAGTTGATGTTCGAGCTGGCCGCGACACGCTCGCCACCTACGCCGCCATCAAGAAGGAAATCGGCGGCATCGACTTCGTGGATCAGGAACAGCAGCTCCTCCAGGTGTTGGTCCTGCCCTCGGTCAAGGAGGTGATCGAGGAAGAGCTGGACCTACTGATGGTGGACGAGTTCCAGGACACCAGCCCCATCCAGCTTGCCCTCTTCACGCGCCTTCGGCCGAGTGCGCCCGCCATGTGGGTGTGGGTGGGCGACGTGAAGCAGGCGATCTACGGCTTCCGTGGCAGCGATTCGGAGCCTATGTCGGCCGTGATCGACCCGCTGCCGAAGGCCGGCGTGGTTCCGGAGGTGCTGTCTCGTTCGTGGCGCTCGCGGCCTTCGCTCGTCCACCTGTGAACGCCGTGTTCGGGGTCATGAACCCGGCCTCGACCGTAAGCTCGTGGAACTGGAGCCCCAGCGCAAGGACTACGAAGGCGCGCGCCGCCGTCATCGACTGGCTGGTCGAGGAAAGAACCAGGAACTACAAGTGACGGGAATCGCTGCTGGCGTGGCTGAACTGGTGGCCGAGGGCACGCTCGTCTGCGACAGAGGTTCGGATACGCCGCGGCCCGCACTGATACGCGGACATCGCCGTGCTGGCGCGAAGCAACGCCACGGTGCTTTCCATCGCGGCCGCCTTGACCGAACGTGGCGTGCCCTGCTCCACCTCCCAGCCGGGCCTGTGCGGGAAGGCGGAGGTCGTGCTGGCCCTCGCATGCCTCCGGCGCCTGGTGGACGAGTACGACACGCTTGCTACGGCCGAGATCGTCTCACTGGCGGATTGTGCGGAACCGGAAGCCTGGATCACCGAGCGACTCGCGTGGCTGGAGAAGGGTCTGCCTCCCCACGAATGGAAGGTGGTCGCCCAGGAGGGATTCGCCGTCCACCCGATCCTCGCCACGCTCGCAGCGCTGCGCGGGCAAGTCAGCGTTCTCTCCCCGAGGGAGGCTGTGGAGGCGGTGATTGCCCAGTGCGGTCTCGCCACGCGGGTGTTGCAGTGGCAGCAGGACGAAGGCCACGCGCGCCTGCGCCTTGCGAACCTGGACCGCCTGCTGGAGCTGGCATCGGAATATGAAGGCGAGATGCGGACGGGCCACGGCCCTGCAACTCTCTCCGGCTTCGTCCTCTGGCTCGGAGAGCTCGGCGAGTACGAACAGGACGAATTGCCCGAGCCCTCCATCGACGCGGTGCGCGTGATGACGCACCACGCCGCCAAGGGGCTGGAGGCCGATCGTCGTTGCCTGGGACTCGCCATGACATCCGCGAACGGCTCTGGTCCGTTCAGGCCGAATCGACCGGGCCGATCGACGTGGCCAACCCGCTCGAGGGCCGGTTCATCCACTACTGGCCGTGGCCGTTTGTGCCCGCAAAAAGGTGGAGGTGGCGGACCGCATCGCGGTCTCCTGAAGGGCCTTGCCTCACGAAAGGCCGCGGAGGACGAGGACCGTCGATTGTCTATGTGAGCTTCACTCGGGCAAGGGATGCCTCGTGCTGGCAAGGACAGGTAAGAAGCCGGTGGGCGAATGGATGGAGACCGTGGGGCCCAGCAAGTGGCTTGAGCATGCTTCGGGCGATAACCTCGCCTTGGGCAATGGGCTCAGTGTGTCGTTCCGGCAATCTGTTCTCGGCGAGGGCGCCGGCCCGCTGCTTGGACAGATCGGGGCAGCAAGGGACCTCGTCTGGTTTGAGGGGGCCAGTACGCGAACGCAGAAACTTCCGCTTCGGGTCAGCCCATCCTCCGCGAAGGCCGTCGATGCGGTGATCGTGGAGACAGTCGAGATCGGCGAAGCCATGAACACAGCCAAGGTTAAGGACTGCGCCAGGTTGGGTGATGCTGTCCATGCGTGCTTGGCGGCGCACGTAAATTGAAGTCGGGTGGAATCAACCTCGAAAGCGTAACGACCACCCTGAAGCAGCTCGACCTCGAGGAATCAGTCGAGGCTCGCGAGCTGCACCGGCAGGTTATTGCAGTTGGGAAATGGGTCCGTGAGTCTTGGAAAGGCGCGGATTGCTTGGTAGAGACCCCGGTCCAAGAAGTCACGGGCGATGGCCAGATAGTAGGAGGCCGAATGGACCTTGTGATTCACGCGGCCGATGGTTGGGTGCTGATGGACCACAAGTCGACGTTGGCGACAAAGGGCATTGCGGAAGGCAACCTTGCCGGATACGGGGGACAGCTTGCGGCCTACAGCGAGGCGTTGGTTCGGGCGACAGGGAAGCCATTGCAGTCAGCCTGGATCGTCATGCCAGTAGCTGGCAAGGCCGTTCGTATCATGGCGTTGTTTGGCCAGCGCGGTCTGTCGTGGGCTGCATCTTTCGTAGCCAGGTCATTGAGGTTCCGCTCGCGTCGAGAGCCTATAGAATGAGTCAGGTACCGGCCCTTGGAGATTGCCACGGTGTTCGTGAGTAGCGAGATTTTCAACTGCCGATAGCAGTGAGTTGAACACTAGAAGAATCAACGACCCATGGCGCTTACAGGCAGGTACAGCCGAAGCCGAAGCATCGACAACCCGTCTCGAGAAGGGGTTGTTACAAATGCTCAGCCGATGAGTACATTATCCGGCACGTCATATCAAATCCGTTGGTCGGACGGGCTGACGGGACTTTGTGCGCGAAGATGAACTGCAGCCGCTGGATAACGCCGACAAGCAGGACCCGTACGAGATCGTCAAGCGCGGCATGTACGGACGAGCGGCGGATCTCCGGCGAAATCTCACCTACACACATCTCCTCGGGCCGGTTGGCCAATCTCGTGTATGCGATGGCATCACGGATACGGACTTACCCCACCAGTACCGCCCCCTGCTCACCCTGTCTTGATTCACCCACCAACGGCTTGTTTATTGCTGATGAGGTGGGCTTGGGCAAGACGATCGAAGCCGGGCCCATCTGACCGAATTTCGCCCGTTTCGACATGCGCTGCCTCGTCGTCATCTGCCCGGCGATGCTTCGGGAAAAGTGGCGCGATGAACTCCGTAACCGATTCGGTGTGGTTGCCCGAATCGTGGATGCCAAGGACTTTCAGGATGAACTAGCGAACTCCGATCACTCCGGCGACGGTAAGGCCTGGATTCTCAGCTACCAGGCCGCCCGACCGCCCAAGGAATGGTCGCCAACCGCCAAGAAGCCTGTCCGGCTAAGCACTCGCTGGCAGCTTGCGGACTATCTGCATTCAAACGCCGACAGCGAACCCATCATCGATATGGTGATCTTCGATGAAGCGCATTACATGCGGAACACTGAAACAGCGTCCTGGCAGCTTGCGGACCTGCTTCGGGATGTTTCGGCGTACCAACTAATGCTCTCGGCCACGCCGATCAATTTGAAGAACGAGGACCTCTTCAATCTTCTCCGCTTGTTGGATCCAGATCACTTTTCGAGCTTGGACGACTTTCAGCGGATGATCGAGGCGAACAAGCCCCTTGTCGAGGCCCGCGATGCGGTGCTGAACAAGTCCGTCGGCGTAGACGCGATCTTGTCCGGCTGGATGCCATCGCCTTGCACAAGACATTCAGTGAGTCATTGCAGCTCAAGGCAATTCTTGATGATCCCCTACGGAGGCTCGTCTCTCGAAGGACTCCTACCGCGCTGAGCTGGCGGATCTTCTCGAGAAGATGAACCTGCTGGGCCATGCTGTCACGCGTACTCGCAAGCGAGACATTCACCTGCGTCGCATAGTTCGCAAGGTAGGCGCGAACCTGTGACCATGAATGAATTGGAGCGGAAGATCTACGAAGCGGTCACCGAAACCACTAGGGAATATGCATGGAGCCAGGGAATTAGTGATGGGTTCCTGCTGGCAATGCCTCAGCGCCAAGTCACCTCCTGTCCTGCTGCCATTGCGAGCGCGTGGCACGAACATGGCCAGGCCGCCGAGGAATTGCTCGAGGACTCGCTGGAGTCCATCGATGGCGAGGAGGATACGCTGCCAGAAGCTCCGCTTCGAGACATTCTTTCGCGGGTCGTGGCATCGAGCATCGACGTTGCCGAACTTGAAAGGAACGATTCGAAGTTCTCGCGGTTGATCTCCGTCTCAAGGGAGTTCCTCAACGCACGACAGCGAAAAAGATCATCGTCTTCACCACCCCTTCCGGGCTACCGCCGCGTACTTGAAGCGCAGGCTGGAAGGAAGGGCTGCCTTCGATGATCCTGTGGGGAGGCGAAACGGATACGAAGCAAGATGTGATTGATCGTTTCCGCGATAGCACTAAGCATCGCTTCTCATATCGACCGAAGTTGCGGCGGAAGGTGTTGATCTTCAGTTCTGTCGCGTTCTCGTGAACTATGACCTTCTGGAACCCGACACGCATTGAACAGCGTATAGGCGTATCGACAGGCTCGGGCAAAGTCCGAACTGATTCACATTTGGAACCTGTACTTCGCCAATACGATTGACGAGCGAATCGTCACCCGCCTCTTTGACCGCCTGAAGATATTTGAGGAGGCTCTGGGGAGGCCGAGGCGATTGTGGGGGATGCCATCCGCAAGTTGGAGGCCGAGCTGTTGATTCGTCCGCTAACGGCTGAAGAGGAGGAGGCACAGATTGCGCAGACGGCCAAGGCCCTCGAGGTAGTCCGTGTTCAGCGCGAAGAGTTGGAGAGAAATGCGCCTCATATGATGGCCCACGGCCAGCGAGTGATGGAGAAGGTCGAGGGGCACAGGAACTTGCCAAACGCGTGACGGAGGCCGACTTGATGGCTTACGTCTCGGATTACCTTGAGCGCTTCTCAGCGTTGACATCGATATCGGCAAGTCGGAAATGACCCGCATTTCGTCGAGCTTCAGCTGTCACACGCCATGGCCACTCACCTCGATGAGTTCCTTTCTGTGGAGCGCTTGACCGGAAAGACCAGTCTATCCAACGGCCAGTCACGCAAATGCCGCTTTCTGAACCGGATCAGCGAACGCGCCAAGCCTGGGAAGAAATAATCCATCAGTTCCACCCATTGATCCGGTTCATTTCGAAAGACCTGAGGGCGCGAAACGAGCACTTCTATCCGATCGTTGCAGTAGCGGTGGAAGCTGCACCTGACGTCCCGAAGGGGACATTCGTCTTCTATACCCGCAGCTGGCTGTTTCGCGGCGTTCGTGAAGAGGAAGTCTCTCGACCGCGTTCCTTTCGCTTGAGACTGGCGAAGAACTGCCGGAGGAGGTCGGGGACGTATTGCTCCAGAGGGCGCGACTTGCCGGGAAGGACTGGCTGGCTCCCGCCGCAAGCGTCGATGCCGCTCTTGTTTGCACGCGCTTCGAGTCAGCTGAAGACAGCCTGACCTTGCGATTCAACTCAGTCCTTTCGCGGAAGCGCAACGAGAATGCGGACAGGGCGCGTCTCCAGATTCAATCCATTGAGCGACATCTCGAGCGGCGCGTCCCGCGGCTTCACGCCACCGTTCAGGCCCATCTGGCGGCCAATCGAAGCGCGCTGGCGAAGGCTACACAGGGCAAATGGACAAGCTGCAAGCCAGAATGGCGCTCAGGCGGGATCGCATTCAACAGGCTGAGAAGATCGCGGCGGACAAGAACTTCGTGTGCGCAGGACTCATAAAGGCACGGTAAGGAGAATGTCCATGGGGTCGCTTAGTGACCAGCTCAAGCATTGGAAGTCGCGTGGTAAGGCGCAGGTCGAAAGCCTTGAAAGGGCGAAGGCAATCGCAGCGAAGCTTCCTCCGCGTGCTGCCGTCGCGCAGTCCCAGAGTGCCACCAAGACTCAAAGTACTCCGTCACAGCCATTGAATCCGCCCTTGCCTGCGCCGAGTGCGACCGCGAAGGAAGCACCTGCAGTCACCTCCTTTGAAACAAGCGGCTTTCGGCCTCTCGGCAAGCCTGAACACTACAAACATCCCGATGAATGGATTGATCTTGGATGCAAGCTTCAGCCGCCCGGGTTCGCGGGTGGGCGAGCGCTTACCGTTCGTGTAGGGATTGACTTCGGAACGGCCTATACCAAAGTGGCCATCAACGCGGCCGGCACAGTGTTCCTTGTCGACTGGTCTGGTGTCACGTTGTCAGGCGAACGCTACTTTTTGCCTGGAGTAGTTTCAGTGCTTCATGGCGGGGCGACGTTCCTGGGGCGCTGCTCCAAGTCCGCTGGATATTTGTCCGACTTGAAGCTTCCCTTTCTACCGGGCCAGCCTGAATCGGCCGATCGCCGATTGGCCGCATCCATCTTCCTTGCATGGGTGATGAAATATGCCCGAGCGTGGTTCTTCCACCATCAGGCAGCGCTCTGCGAGGGGCGGGAGATCGTCTGGGAAGTCAATATCGGGTGCCCAACTGATGCCTGGGACGACAAGGTCCGGATGGAGCTGTATGAGTTCATCGGGCACTTGGCTTGGCGCCTCAGCCGGTTAGGCGATATCGACAAGACCCGCGGAGAATTGATCGAAGGCGATCTCAAACGCCCGTTCAACACGGAAAGTACCGGATTCGCTGTCCATCGTTCCGGAGTTGTGGCGCAAATTGCGGGCTACACGCGATCTCCCCAGCGCAGGGAAGGGCTCCATCTTGCTCGTGGATTGTGGTACGGGCACCGTGGACGTAGTGACCTTCAATGTGCACCGAAACCCGGGTGAACTTACCGATCGCTATCCGATATTCGCAGGAAGGGTGGAAACCGCTGGGAGGCCACTTCCTGATGGCGAGGAGGGCGGAGGTTCTGGGCGCCGTTCTATGGGACGACCTGGAAACCATTCCTGCGGGAGAGGCAGTCCGCGAGGCCTTTCCGGAAAAGGCCGAGGAATTGAAGCGCGCCGACGATTCGTTTGCGAGGAGGTCGATGACGTGGTGTTTGGGGTCATCACATACACCAAGGCGATGCGCACCCCACTCGCTCAGGCATGGATCGATGGATTGCCCTGCTTTCTGACGGGCGGAGGAGCGGCATCCGAGATTTACCAAAGAGCTGTGTCCCAGGCGAATCGCGCATCAAGGGGTGGATTTCAGATGATCGACATGCCACTGCCCTCAAATTCGTCCGGGATCGATATCTCAGCATTTCATCGCATGAGCGTTGCGTACGGTCTGACGTTTGACCGGGACTCGCTCGGAACGATCATTCCATCCAAGGACATCGAGAATTTTCTTGCGAGTGACGCGTACAGGATGATTGAGCGACCGGACCGCGATGAGCTCTATGCCAAATAGCGAAAGCCGTTCCTGAATGAACCTCGCTAAATTGGAGCAACTGATCACATGCAATTGAAGCAAGCCCCCGCGCCCGGCGCGCGAGCCTTGATCCGCGACGAAGAGTGGATCGTCCAGAACGCCGATGTCTGCCAGCTGGGTGGCTGGCAGCTCAGCTGCATCGGCGTTTCGAGACCGTTCGCAACCGTCGCGCGCTGTTCCTGTCCCAGCTGGAAGAAGTGACGCTAATCGATCCAGCGAAGACGGAGCTGGTCCTCGACGACTCCCCGGGCTTCATCGCCTCACGCCTGTACGTCGAGGCAAAGCTCAGGCAGTCCGCCCTCCAGGGCGACGCCATCGTGCAGGGCCACAAGGCGGTGATGGACGCGCTTCCCTTCCAGCTGGTACCGGCCCACCAGGTGCTGCGCCAGCTACGCCCCCGTCTGCTGATCGCGGACACGGTTGGCCTGGGCAAGACGCTTGAAGCCGGCATCCTCACGGCCGAGCTGATGCGCCGGGGCCGCGCCCGCAGGGTGCTGGTGGTGCGACCAAGAGCATGATGCTGCAGTTCCAGCAGGAGTTCTGGAACCGCTTCACGATCTCATTGACCCGGTTGGACTCCGCCGGCATCCAGCGCATCCGGCGCGAGATTCCGGCCAACCACAACCCGTTCAGCTATTTCGACCGCACCATCATTTCGGTCGACACGCTCAAGCGGGACAGTGAGTACCGCCACTACCTCGAAAAGGCGTGGTGGGACCTGATCATCATCGACGAAGCCCACAACGTCTCATATAAGGGCAATCGTACCCAGGGCAATCGATTGGCCAGTCTTCTGGCCTCGAGGTCGGACGCGCTGGTACTGCTGACGGCTACCCCGCACAACGGGAAGCGGGACAGCTTTGCCAGCCTGATGCGCATGCTCGATCCGACGGTACTGCCAGCCGGTGCCGACTACACCCGCGACGATGTGGCTCACCTCTTCGTGCGCCGCTTCAAGAAGGACGTCAAGGACCAGATGCGGCAGGACTTTCCAGAGCGCGAGGTGTTCCGGCTGGAACGGCCAGCCAGCGCTGCGGAGAACGCGGCCTTCAGCTGCCTTGCCAATCTCAAGCTGGCCACTGATGCCAGCCACCAGCGGGAAGGCGCGATGCTTTTCCGCACCACGCTGGAGAAGGCGCTGTTCTCATCCCCGGCCGCATGCTTGCAGACGATCAACGAGCGATTGCGCAAGCTGAAGGCCAAGGATGCCGCCCATCCAGACATCGCTGCCCTCAGCGAGCTGCATGACCTGGTATCCGCCGTTGGACTGGCAGAGTTCAGTAAGTTTCAGAACTTGCTTGATCAATTGCATTCCGGTGCCCATTGGAAATGGGATGGGCGTAATCCGTCGGACCGGTTGGTGATCTTCACCGAGCGCATCGAGACGCTCAAGTTCCTGCAAGCCGAACTGCCCAAGGCGCTGGGCCTGCCCGAAGCAGCCGTTGCGGTGCTGCACGGCCAGCTGCCCGACACGGACATCCAGGCCACCGTCAAGGCATTCGGCAGTGCGAAGTACCCCGCTGCGCCTCCTGATCGCCTCGGACGTGGCGTCCGAGGGCCTGAACCTCCACTACCAGTCGCACCGCCTGATCCACTTCGACATCCCGTGGTCGCTGATGGTGTTCCAGCAGCGCAATGGCCGCGTCGACCGATACGGACAGCTGCACGTCCCCAAGATCGGCTACATGCTCACTCTGCCCGAGCACGAGCGCATCCGCGGCGACTTGCGCTACCTGGAAATCCTGATCGACAAGGACGAGCAGGCCGCCAAGAATATCGGCGACCCGTCCGCATTCATGGGCCTCTTCGACGAGGAGCTGGAGGTGGCCAAGGTCGCGGAAGCGATCGAGTCCAACATCACTGCCGAGGCCTTCGCGGCGCAGTTGGCCAAAGGGGATGTTGATCCCTTTGAGGCGCTTTGGGCGGCCGCTCAGGCCGATACCGCTTCGGGGGACCAAGCTGCCACCGCTGCGCCTCCTGCGCCTACATCCGCGCCGACTACCAGCACGCCCAGCCTGTTTGGTGACGACTACACCTATGTCAGTGACGCGCTTACCTGGCTGCGCAAAGCCTCGCCGCGTGAGTACAACCCCGTGCAGAGCGACGACGCCAAGCGCACGCTGAGCTTCCAGCCCAGCAAGGATCTCGCCGTGCTGCTGAAGCGAGAAATGGCCCGCGAAATGCACCCGACTGACAACCAGTTCGCCCTCAGCGCCGACAAGTCCGTGGTTGAAGCCGCCATCAAACAAGCGCGCGATGCCAACACCTGGCCGCAGGTGCACTACCTGTGGCCGCTGCACCCCATTTGCCAGTGGCTGGACTTCAAGTTGATGAGCCTGTTCGGGCGATTGAGCGCCCCGCTCGACCGGTGCAGCGGGGACTGTCCGCTGCCGAGGCCATCGTATTGGTATTGGCCCAGGCTCCAAACCGTCGTGGGCAGACCATGCTTACCCAGTGGATCGGCGTTCACCTGAATGCACAGGGCAAGCCGCAGGCCGTGCTGACATTGGAAGAAGTCATGAGCCGCACCGGCTTTGGCGCCGATCGCTGGCCAACGATGGACGGCATATCGACCTGGCGCACATCCAGGCGGCATTGCCCGATGTTGTTCAGGCCGCCGAGCGCCACCTCAAGCCCATCAAGCAAGCCTTCGACGCCGACTGCCGTGCGCGCCTGGGCCGTGAGCTGGACAAGCTCAAGACCCTGGAACTCAAGCACTTCACCCAGCTGGAGCTGGACTTCGCCAAAGGCATCGAACAGGTCAACGCTGCTCGCCGCAAGCAGCGAGAGTACGACACCGCCGACCTGTTCAAGAACTACCAGCAGTGGATCAAGGACACGCTGGAACTGGATGACCGCACCCAAATCACCATCGTCGCCGTGCTTGGCCGCCTGACGCAACAGCGACACCATGAGCTTCATCATTACCGGGCTTGAGAACACCAACGAGTTCTACAGCCAGCACTATCTGGACGAGGTGGTCGAGCGCGACCTGAAGCCGCTTTTCGACCGATGGAAAGTCGAGGGCGCTACCAGCCCCGCTGCTCGCCTGCGCACAGCCGGCGGGGCAGCCTACTTCCGCGCCCGCGAGAGCTTTCTGGCCGAGCGCAAGGCAGCGGACAGGCTGCCGCTGCTGATCGACCTCGTGCAGCCACTGCTGCAGGCCATCGGCTACCAACTGCGCACGCAAACGCTGGAGCTGGCAGATACGAAACTTCAGGGCTGCCGGTGCTGGCCGTGTACCGCGACGCCAAAGCTCACCCGCTGCTCGTCATCGCTGCCGCTGTGGCTCCGCCTGCTGCTCCTGGTGACGAAGAAGCACACCCGCTGCAATGCCCGCCTTTGGGCGCCGACGGAAGGCCGGCCTGGCCGACTGGGAAGAGACGCTCACCAAGGCCGTGTTCGCGGACGACATGCCGCCGCGCTGGGTGCTGCTTGTGCACCACGAGACCTGGCTGCTCATCGAGCGCGGTAAGTGGGGCCGCAAGGCGCTGCTCAGCTTCAACTTGCCAGAACTCTTTGGCCCGCGCGACGAGAAGCAGTTCCGTGCCTTCGCTGCTCTGGCCGGCGCCGAATCGGTGCTGCCGCCCTCTGGCGGCACCGCTACTGCGACACGCTGGACGACAGCTCGCACAAGCACGCCTTTGAGGTCTCCACCGACCTGAAGTACGCCCTGCGCGAATGCATCGAAATCATCGGCAACGAAGCAATTCGCTACAAGCGCGAGGTGGCCAAGGGAAAGGTCTTCGACCGCAACGATATCGATCTTGCCGACCAGGTGAGCCGCGAATGCCTGCGCTACATGTACCGCCTGCTGTTCCTCTTCTACATCGAGGCGCGGCCCGACCTGGGTTACGCTCCCATCACGGCCGAGGCCTACCTCAAGGGCTACAGCCTGGAGCACCTGCGTGAGCTGGAGCAAATGCCGCTCACCACGGCCGAATCGCAGGAAGGCACCTATTTCCACGAAAGCCTGAAGCAGCTCTTCACGCTGATCTGGGAGGGCTTCCCCAAGCGCGGTGGCCAGTCCGGTCTCCAGGACGAGTTGATGGGTGGCGGCGACCAGGTGCTGGACACCGGCTTCACCATCGCCCCGCTGCAAGGCCACCTGTTCGACCCGAAGCAGACCCCGCTGCTGGGCAGCGTGAAGCTGCGCAACCAGGTGCTGCAGAAAGTCATCCGGCTGATGTCCCTATCGCGCGAGGCTGGGCGGGAACGGCAGCAGTGGCAAGGTGGGAGGGCCGCATCAGTTACGGCACGCTGGGCATCAACCAGCTGGGCGCGGTGTACGAATCGCTGCTGTCCTTCCGCGGCTTCTTCGCCGAGGAGGAGCTGTACGAGGTGCGGCCAGACCCGAAGCGCAAGAAGGAGAAGCCGGCCGCAGGGTGATGGCGACAGCGACGAAGGTGAGTGGCAATGTTGATGGCAACGACGAGCGGCGCTGACCGGCGACGACGCCGACCAGCCCACTACCCGCAGGCCGAAAAGAAGAAGGACGCGGAGGTCGACCCGCTGGACGCGGCCTACTTCGTCCCCGCCAGCAAGATTGATCAGTACGCCGACGCGGAGCGCTTGTTCGGTGGCGAGCCGCGCATCTACAAGAAGGGCACATTCATCTACCGCCTGGCTGGCCGGGCTCGAGAGAAGTCGGCCTCGTACTACACGCCCGAGGTGCTGACCAAGTGCTTGGTGGAGCACGCGCTAAAGGAACTGTTGCCCACCTGCCAGACGGCTGACGACATTCTGAAGCTCACCGTCTGCGAACCTGCCATGGGCAGCGCGGCGTTTTTGAACGAGGCCATCAACCAGCTGGCCGAGGCCTACCTGCAGGCCAAGCAGAGGGAGCTGGGCCAGACCATCCCGCACGACCAATACACCGAAGAGAAGCAGCGCGTGAAGATGTTCATCGCCGACAACAACGTCTTCGGCGTCGACCTGAACCCGGTGGCGGGCCGAAGCGCTGTGGCAGCAGCACGCCGAAGAGCTGGCACGGGTGCGCAAGGCCACCAGCGACGAGTTGCATGTTTGGCCCGATCCGGCGCCAAACCGCGCGCCCACTACGACCGCGCAGAAAGACACCACTTTCAAGCGCGAGATGTTCTCGGAGCAGGTGAAGAACGCCAGCCCCTACCGTCGCCTGAAGCTGGCGATGGACCTGTGGTGTTCGCTGTGGTTTTGGCCGCTGGACCAGGCCAATCACCTGCCCACCCGCGAGGAATGGTGGTTCGTGCTGGAGACCCTGCTACTGGGCAACGCCACGCTGGCTGAGCCTCCGCCGCCAGGGACTCTTTCCCGAGACCGTGCCGCAGAGCACGCTGGACTTTACGCCCGAGCGGGACCGCTACGGGCAGGTGGACATCGACGCGCTGGTGACCGCGCTGCCGACGTTGAACGCGCGTCGCAGGTGGCGCAGGCACAGCGCTTCTTCCACTGGGAGCTGGAGTTCGCCGACCAATTCAAGGCTCGCGGAGGCTTTGACCTGGTGCTGGGGAATCCCCTTGGATCAAAGTGGAGTGGAACGAGCAGGCGCTACTCTCGGACTTTGACCCGCGGTTCGCCATTCGGAGACTGAGCGCAAAGGAGACCGCGGATCAACGCGACGCGCTGTTTAGCGCAACGCCGCCAGCACGACCAGAGTACCTCGCCGAGTGTATCAACGGAAGGGCTTGGCGCATTTCTCAATGCCCTGCAGAACTTTCCGCTCCTCAGGGGGCAACAGAGCAATCTCTACAAGTGCTTCCTCCCCGTCGCATGGCGCGCAGGTTTTCAAGTCCAGGCATTGCTGCATCCAGAAGGAATCTATGACGATCCTAGAGCAGGCGAGCTACGCGCAGCGGTCTACCCGCGCTTGCGCGCACATTACCAGTTCATCAACGAGCACGGGCTGTTTGCCGAGGTGCACAACCTCACGACATACAGCATCAACATATATGGCAAAACGCATAGTGAGCCGCACTTTCGAACCATTGCGAACTTGTTCGTTCCGGCGACCGTTGATGCATGCCTCACGCATCCAGGAGGCGGCCCAACCCCAGGGATAAAACGGCAAGAGGGTGGCTGGAATACGGACGGACATGCGAATCGCGTCGTTGTAGTCAATCGAAGCCTACTCGAGACGTTCGCTCGCCTATACGACGCGCATGGGCACACCGGTCGAACAAGCTCGATTACCTGCAGTTCATAGTCGTGAATTGGTAGCCGCCCTTAAAAGGCTTGCGAAAGAGTCGAATCGACTTGCCAATCGCGGCGGAGCATATTCAACGACCGTGTGCTTTGATGAGACGGCGGCTCAGCGAGACGGAACAATTCGTCGTCAAACGGGGTTCATAAAGTCCCCGACAGACTTCATTGTGTCGGGCCCCCACCTGTCACGTTGGAAACCCGTTAAGCAAGACGCCGCGAAGATTGTGCAACTCAAACAAGGCATACGATGTAATCGATCTTGAGTACATACCGGATGATTTTCTTCCACGGAGCAACTATGTTCCGGCGTGTGATTCGCAGACATTTGCATCGCGCGTGCCCGTTGTTGACTGGATCATTGAGGGAGCAACTAAGCGTAGCTCATTTACTTCCCACTATCGTCTTGTCTTTCGAAAGATGCTGAGTCAATCGGGCGAACGGACTGCAACACCGGCTATCTTTCCTCCCCAAGTTGTGCACATCGATGGTTGCTTTAGCGTTGCGTTTGCTAGTCAAACCACTCTCATCCGGTTTTGTGCGGTGTCTACATCGCTTCTGTTCGATTTTTACGTCAAGACAACTGGAAAGGGAAACTTCCGAGCTGAGCTAATCGACAACTTTCAATTTCCGTTTGTCGGACGTTGCGATGCTGTCGAGTGTCGAGTGTTGGCGCTCAATTGTCTGACGAAAAACTACGCCCGGTTGTGGAATGAAGGCTGGCGAAATGAATTCAGGCAAGACCGCTGGGCGAGTACTGACAGTCGACTTCCCGCCCACTTCTTTGGCGAGCTCACCTCGAATTGGCGGCGGACGAACGGCCTCCGAAGCGATTTTGCTAGACGACAAGCGTTGCTAGAGCTCGATGTACTTATCGCGCAATCGTTGAACTTGACCCTTGATGAACTTCTGACAATTTACCGCGTGCAGTTTCCAGTTATGCGCCAGTACGAGCGCGACACTTGGTACGACGCTCGCGGCCGCATCGTTTTCACCTCGAGCAAAGGTCTGAGTAGGCGTGGGTCTGCCGCGGAAGGCCGGACGCAACGACCGCACGTGCCTACGCTGCGGTTTCCCGATCGGCCGCACCGAAGCCGTCACGTTGGTTGGCAGGACTTGCAGCCCAAAATTGGCCAACCCGCAAGTTCCGGATGGGACGTTGATCGAGCGCCCGGTGCGCGACGACACGCTGCCAAGCGGCCCGGTGGACCGCATCATTCAATACGTTGCCCCCTTTGCCTTGGCGGACCGCGAATCCGACTATCGCGTCGCCTGGGCGCACTTCGAGTCTAGGGAAGGACCCGGAGACGACGCTTCAGCAACGATCGCTTCACTCGCTTGAAGTTGAAAGTGCCCCGTCACTCCATATAAGGATTTCAGAACTTGTCCGAACTTGTGCATTCACGCGACCTGGCACTGGCTGAGTTGGGCAAGCAGAAGCGAAACATCGCGCTGCCACCAGACGAGCTCCAGCGCATTGACCGTGCACTGGTTGACCGTTGGCAGATCGAATTTGTCGACACGCGGGCGTTCCTGCTTGAGTATCTGGAGTCATTGCCGCCAAGTGCGGTGCGGACGAACGGGCTGGCGGCGTTTGGCGCGGACTTGGCGCGTCAAAGAAGGAC
>JADJMI010000015.1 GCA_016709665.1 Betaproteobacteria bacterium
GACGAATCTCACCCCGCCCGTCGCCTTCGCGGAAAATTGATTGGGCGCCGTCGAATCGAAGTACTGAAGGACGCTATCCCCCCAAACGAATGCACCTTCGTGCAACGCCCTGGCGAGGCGTCCTGCGGCGAAGCTGAAGTTGCCGTCGGTGCGATTCGAAAACCCGCCAGGCACCACGCTGGCCGTGCCGATCGCGATGTTATTGTCGCCACCGCCTACGGCGCTATCTTCGCCCTCCGCCACGTTGAACTGGCCGCCACCGACGGCCGAGTTGATGCCGTTCGCCTCGTTGAATCGCCCCCGCCACCACACCCGCGCCGCCGGAAGCCCGGTTGCGAAATCCTCCCGCCACCGTGCCGAACTCGCCGCTGGCCCGGTTCCCCAGTCCGCCGCCGACCGTCGGCGCCAGCCGGTCGATGGCCGAGCCGGCGAAATCCCCTGCACTATTCCCGAATCCGCCACCGACCGTACCCCCGCGATCCGTGACTTGATTGGCGCACCCCAGGGGACAGCTGTAGGAAACATTGCCTTCCGCCGGATCGGTTGGAGGCGCGCCACCTCCCCAATCGCCCCCACCGGCGCCTGCCGTGACCACGTTCACCGACGAACCCAGCACGACATTCGGCGAGAGGGCATCGGACTCGACGCGGAAGGCCCGGGTGTTGTTGACGATGATCTCCACGGGCTGGTTGTCCGTGGTGCCCAGGCTCGCGACCGCACCGAAGGCGTTGCCGCCCTGCACGAGACCATTCGCAGTGCCAGTGGCATCCGCAGCGCAAGTCCACGCGCTTCCGTTCCACTTGGGCACCTGGTTCGCGCTGCAGGCAGCCGTCGGCAGGAGCTGCGTGGCCGCCAGCCCGATCGTCCCCGATGCCGTGATCGGCCCGCCCGTGAGCCCCGTTCCCGTCGCGATGCTCGTCACCGTCCCGGACGAAGCGACCGAGGCGCAAGCCCACGCGGAACCGTTGAACTGCAGCACTTGCCCGGTCGTGCAGCCATTGGCCGCCATTTTCCCAGCCGTCACGGCGCCGTTGGCGAGCTGAGCGGTGCCGACGCCCCCGTCGGCGATGCCGATCGTGCCCGTCGTGGTGATCGTTCCTCCGCTGAGACCGGTGCCCGCGATGATTCCCGTCACCGTGCCGCCCGAACCGCCGCTGGCCGGGCAGGTGCCGATCCTCCCGGTCGCGATGTCGATGCACAGCCCCGTGCCCGCGACCGGCAGCGCCGTGAGGCCCGGCAAGGTGACGGTGCCGTCGTCGGCGACGCGAAGGCGGGTGGCGTTGCCGGTCGCGTTCGTGATCGCGACGCCGCCCGAGGCCGGCGGCGCGATGACGATGTCGGCCGCGAGGGCCGACGCGGAAAGGAAAACTCCGGCGGCGATGGCGATACGGAAAAGGGGGCGGGGCGTCATGGCGAACTCCTGGCGGATGACGGCAGGGGCAACCCGTCAATGCGTTGAACGGATTCCGCCCCGCGATCCCGCCATCCGCCGGGTTACTGCGCGAACACCTCGATGATCCCCACCCCCGTCGTGTTCCCCGCCCCCGTCACGATCGCGGTGTAGGCCCCCGGCGCGAGGGTGATGAGAATGGCCGATTCGTTCGCGTTCGAAGGCGCGAATCCCGAAGCCTGGATCGCGGCCGCGTTCGTCGCCGTCTGCCAGTTGTCGTTCGAGGCGATCGGCGTGGCGCCCGAAAAAAAGTTGCAGCACCGGGTCCCCCAGGGCGTTGGCGATGCCGAAGGGCACGAGGCTCGGCCCGCGAGCGCGAATAACTACCGTCTGCGGCGCATCGCCCTGGATGATGAAGCCGCCGATCATCACGTCGTTGCCCGTGAGCACGCGGCCGCGCGTGGCGATGTTCACCAGGGGGACCTCGGGACGGTCCACCTCGAAGACTTCGACGATTCCCACGCCCGTGAGGCCGCCGGCCCCCGTGACGATCGCGGTGTAGGCGCCCGGACCCAGCGTGGTGAGGATCGCCGATTCGAACACGTTTGCCGGCGCGTAGCCCGAAGCCTGCAGCGCGGCGGCGTTCGCGGCCGTGCCCCAGTCGTCGTTGGCGGCGATCGACGTCGCCCCGGCGAAAAGTTGCAGCACGGGATTGGCCAGCGCGCCCGACACGCCCGAGGCCGCGAGCGAGGGCCCGCGGGCACGCACGACAACGGTCTTCGGCTGGGTGCCGCCGATGATGAAGCCGCCGATGAGGACGTCGTCGCCGGTGAGCACGGGCAGGCGCGTGGCGATATTGACGAGCCGCGGGATGCCTGCCGGCGTCGCGAAGACCGAGTGCGTCAGCGGTGCGGACGAGGCGGCCTCGACGAGTGCATTACCCTCGAAAGTGACCGTGATCGCGTGCGAACCCGGCGCGAGATTCGACACGGTGCAAGTGGTCGATGCCCCCGTGCAGAGCACCGTCGCACCGTCGCGGAAGGTGAAGGTGCCCGTGAGCGGCGCATCCGGATCCGCCGGGGCTGACGACGACGCGTCGAAGGTCACCGCCTGCCCGGCCACGGAGCTCGCCGCGGCGAGAAGGCGCATCGTCGCGGCGCTCTTGTTCTCGAAGCGGATCGTGCAGATGCCCCGCGGCCTGCCGTCGGCGACGCAATTGCCGGCGACGGCGACGGCGCCGGGCAAGGCGGCGGCGGCAAGGCCGACACCGTAGGCGCCCGCGTTGTGCACGTGATTCCACGCGACGGCGCCATCGGCCGCCTTGTACTTGATCGTCCGAAACTCGCTCACGACGCCATTGTGGCTGGCTCCCGTCACGATGGCATTGCCCGCGCCGTCGACGGCGAGCGCGTAGGCGCTGTGGTCGCTTCCCGTGGCCCCCTCGTGGGACGCCGTCCACAGAACGGCACCGTCGCCCGCGGCCAGCTTGAAGGTGAGATAGCCCCGACGACCCGGAGACACAGCCGAGGCAGCGTATCCCGTCACCAGCGCGTTGCCGTCGCGATCGACGGCCACCGCCTTGGGCTGGTCGCCCACGCCTGCGGCCCCGGCAATGGTGCGCGTCCAGAGCGTCGCGCCATCCGCCGCGGCGTACTTGATCGTCACGATGTCGGAATCGAATCCGTTGTCGCTGAGGCCGGTCACGATCACGTTTCCCGCGGCGTCGGTCGCAACCGCGCGCACGGAATCCCACCCTCCGACGACCCCGGCGAAACTGCGCTCCCAGATCGTGGCGCCATCCGCGGCGGCGTACTTGATCGTCTTGTAGTCGCGGCCAAAGAGGCCGTCGCCCCCCTGGCCCGCCACGATCACATTGCCTTGCGCGTCGAGGGCGATCGCCCACGGAAAGTCAAAGTCGCTCCCCGCAGAGGTGAAGGATCGTTCCCAAAGGACTGCGCCATCGGCCGCCGCGTACTTGATCGTCCGGAAGTCGGAGGCGCTGCCCGGCGCCGAGCTGGAGCCCGTGACGATGGCGTTGCCCGCCGCATCGACCGCCAGGTCCGCGACGAAGCTGCCCGAACCGAAACCGCTCGTGAAAGCTTTCTGCCACAGGGGACCGCTTCCGTCCGCGCCGAACTTGAGCGTCCGGAACTGGCCGAAGATGCCGTCGTATGCGATTCCCGCAACCATGATGCCGCCCGACGGATCCACCGCGACCGCGACCGCCTGGTCGCCGCTGTTGCCGCCGATGTCGAAGGCGCGCTCCCACATCAAGGCACCATCTGCCGAGGCGTACTTCAATAGACGCAGGCTGGCGGACGAGCCATTGAAATTGGTGCCCAGCACGACCAGGTTTCCGGCCGCGTCGCGCGCCATGCCGCGCCCGCGCAGATCTCCGGCCAGAAGCGCCCGAAGGGGGCCGGTGGTCGGCTGGCTCGTCCACGACACGGCTCCATCCGATGAAGCGTACTTGCGGATCCTGATGTCAATGGAAAGCGCGTCGAAATACTCGCCGGCCACATAGGCATCGCCCGCGGCATCCAGGGCCACGGCCCGCGCGGAGGCATGCTGGTTCGAGGGGTCGTCCAGGGATGTCAGCCAGAGCGGCGTGCCATCGGCGCCCGAATACTTGATCGTTAGGAAATCGCTGCTGGTGCCATTGAACACTGCGCCCGTGACGACGGGGTCGCCAGCCGAATCGATGGCGACGGCGACGGCGAGGTTGATGCCACCGGCGACACCCAACCGGGTATGCGACCAAAGGACCGCGCCGTCACCGGCGGCGTACTTGACGACTTCCCAGATGATGTTGATCCTGTTGTGCCCCGGCTCCCGCCACGACCACGTTGCCCGTGAGATCGATGGCGGCCGCCGACACTTCGGATGCCGCGCCCGCCGTGCCGGCGAACTCCCTGTTCCACATCTGCGTGCCGTCCGCCGCCGCGTACTTGATCGTCCGGTACCGGGTGGTCGCGCCGTCATGAAGCGCTCCGGCAACGATGGCGTTTCCGGAGGCATCGAGCGCCAGCGCACCGCTCTTTGCGGTTTGCCCTGCCCCGCCGGAGAACGCTTTCTCCCATGACGTGGCGCCGTCCGCCGCCGCGTACTTGAGCGTGATCAGTGTCGCGCCGCCACCGACGAAACTGTAGCCGGTCACCACCGCGTCGCCCGCCGCATCGACGGCAACCGAAGTGGCGCGATCTTCCGCGTTGGACGGGCCCGCATAGGTGCGTTGCCACACGGTCGTCCCGTCCGAGGCCGCGTACTTGACCGTGCTGATGTCACGTGTGCCGGAGGCGGTGACGCTCGTACCGGTGACGACGACGTTGCCTGACGAGTCGATCGCCAGGGCGGCGACGGAGTCATCCCGGTCATCCGCGCCGTTGAAGGTGCGTTCCCACATCACGGCACCGTCGGTACCGGCGTACTTGATCGTCTTGAAGTCGACGTTCTTCCCGCTGAAGGCGACGCCAGCCACGATCGTTGCCCGCCGCGTCCAGGACAATGGCCACGGCGCCGTCCGCCGAATCCCCCGGCCCGTTGAATGTCTTCGACCAGAGAAGCGTCCCATCGGAAGACCGGTACTTGCTCGTCAGGAAGTCCGATGGCCCGCCATTGCCTCGGTATCCGGCCAGGAAGAGATCGCCGGAGGGATCGACGGCAAGGCTGCGGCTCGAGGAGGGGGCCAAGCCGCTCATGCCGGCTTCGCTGCGCCCCGCGCCGTATCCCCCGCCTTGCTCCAGAGTATCGATTGGCCCAATGCGCTTCCCTGCGGGAATGAGTACGGAGAGACCGGCCACGAGGACGATCCGGGGCAGCGAGGTTGCGACAGTCATGGCACAGGCCGGTTGACGAGACCTGTCAATCCTAACAAAAAGCAGCGGCTGTTTTCCGTGCGCCAATCAACACACCGCTACTCCGTCGCACCTACTGCGCGAACACCTCGATGATCCCCACCCCCGTCGTGTTCCCCGCCCCCGTCACGATCGCCGTATACGCCCCCGGCGCGAGCGTGATGAGGATCGCGGATTCCGCCGCGTTCGAAGGCGCGAAACCCGAGGCCTGGATCGCGGCCGCGTTCGTCGCCGCCTGCCAGTTGTCGTTCGAGGTGATCGGCGTGGCCCCGGTGAAGAGCTGCAGCACCGGGTCGCCCAGCGCGTTGGCGATGCCGAAGGGGATGAGCGAAGGCCCGCGCGCGCGCACCACGACCGTCTGCGGCTGCGTCCCCTGGATCACGAAACCGCCGATCATCACGTCGTTGCCCGTGAGCACCCGGCCGCGCGTGGAGATGTTGGCGAGCGGCACGCCCGGCTGGTCCACCTCGAACACCTCGATGATGCCCACGCCCGTGGCCCCGCCCGCCCCCGTCACGATGCCCGTGTAGGCGCCCGGCGCGAGCGTCATGAGGATGGCCGATTCGAGCGCGTTGCCCGGCGCGAAGCCGGAGGACGTGACGGCGGCGGCGTTGGCTGCCGTGCCCCAGTCGTCGTTGATCGCGACCTGCGTTGGGCCCGAGAAGAGTTGCAGCACGGGGTTCACGAGCGCGTTGGCGATGCCGAAGGGAATGAGCGAGGGCCCGCGCGCGCGCACCACGACCGTCTTGGGCGCCGTGCCCTGGATCACGAAGCCGCCGATGAGCACGTCGTCGCCGGTGAGCACCTGCATGCGCGTGGAGATGTTGGCGAGGCGAGGCGTGGCGATCGAGGGCGGGTCGAAGGTCGCCGTGAGCGTCGTCGCGGCCCCCACCGTGAGGAAGCACGAGCCCGTGCCCGTGCACGTGCCGCCACCGCCGCTCCAGCCCGTGAAGGCCGAGCCCGCGGCGGGCGTGGGCGTGAGCTGGAGGAAGGTGCCCGGCGTGAGCGTCGTCGTGCAGGCGGCGCCGCAACTGATTCCCGCGGGCGTGGAGGAAATGGTGCCCGTGCCCGCGCCGGCCTTCACGACCGTGATGGCGACCGGAGCGGCCAGCGGCAGGCTGACCGTGTCGATCCACGCGCGGTCGGCGCAGGCCGCGCCCTGGGGCGGCTGCGGGTTGCCGTTGCTGCACAGGAACCCCAGCGGCTTGCGGAATCGCCACTCGAGCGTGTGCATGCCCGCCTCGATGGCCGCGGCGAAGGATTGCCAGCCCGTCTCGCCGGAGTCGGAGAACACCACGACGTCGTCGACGAGGAACTCGAGGAAACCGAAGTTCGGGTAGCTGTTCACGCGGTACGAGAACGACACCGTGCCCGCCGCGAAGGCGCCCGTGTAGCGGGAGGACGAATTGCCCACGTAGCTTTCATTGTTCACCGCCGAGAACGCGTACGAGCCCCAGCTCACCGCATCGCCGCCTGCCGGGTCGAACGTCGTGCCCTCCGTGGACCACGGCACCGTCGGCGTCGTGGCCGAGGCGAAGCCTGCGGGCGCCGTGCCCCCCGGGGGCCAGGGCTCGACGATGAGGCCTGTGGCCACGCTCGGGTGGCCGAGGTACACGCCCGTCGCGCCGGCGGCGTTCGCGAGCGTGGCGGTGAAGGACTCGATGCCCTCGGCGAGCGCGTCGGGCGACACCGTGACGGTGAAGGTCTTGTTCGCCCCGTCGCCATCGGCCCAGTTGAGCGTGCCGGCGGCGACCGTGAAATCCGTGCCGCCCGTCGCCGTGCCCGCGGAGACGGACCAGGCGACCGAAACGGCGCCGACGCTCCCCCCGCTGCGGCTCGCCGTGAAGACGACGGTGCCGCCGGCTTCCGTGCCGGGATAGGTGGCCTTCGTGAACTGCAGCGAGCCGGGAACCGCCACGTTGGTGATCGCGCCGGTGCGATAGGCGGAGATGTTGTGGCGCGTCTCGTTCATGGAGCGCGCGTTGTCCGCGGTGCTCGCCACGCCGCAGGGCCGGCCCGGCGCGACGCCGCCGGCCGGAACGCACAGCACGTTCGGGTTCGAGAACCTCATCACCGTCGGGTTCACGTAGGCCATGACGGTGCCGAAATCGTTGGCCTGGCGCGTCGCGCACTGGGCATACGCCGAAGGGCAGCCGCCCGCCACGAACGGGTCGCAGGTGAGCCCGTTGACGCAATCGTAATGGCCGTAGGAATAGGGAAAGGTGCGGCCGCTGTTCGGGATCACGCCGTCGTTGTCGCGCGCCACGGTGGCGCGGTCGTGCGCGTTGCCCATGTTGTGGCCGAGTTCGTGGGTGAAGATGCTCTCGCAGCCGTCGGCGCAGAAGTTGTTGATGGAGTAGGCCGCGGAGGCGATCACCTGGGGGGTCTCGTCGACACCGGCCAGGAAGATCTTGGGGTTGCCCAGCACGAAGCCGACGCCGCCCGTATCCGTGGGCCCGTCGCGCACCAGCGCCACGATGTCCGCGCCCAGCGTGTTGCGCAGCGACGAGGCGTCCCAGGTAAGGGGTTGGAAGAGCGCGTTCACCGTGCCCGCGGCGCCGTTGTTCATCGAGGCGAGCGCGTCGTTGGAGGCGACGCTGTTCGGCAGGTTCACGGGCGAGGCGTTCACGAGGCGCAGATTGAGGGCGATCTCGCTGCCCACGTACGCGGCGTTCGCGCTGGTGACGAGGTTGTAGATCATGGGCAGCAGGCCCGCGCCCAGCTTGGTGGCGATGTCCGGCGTGTAGAGCACCATGAGGTCCACGGTGAAACCCGGCGTGGGCGTGGCCTTCGCCATCAGCGCCTTCTGCTGCGCGAGCGGCGGCATCGGCGTGGCGATGCCCTTGAAGGGCGCGAGATCCGGCGGATCGTCCGGCGGGACGATGGCGTCGCCGCCCGCGAATCGCGGCGCGAAGTTCATGGGCGCGCGCTGCGCGAGCCACTCGTGCCCGTCGCCGGGGAAGATGCGCCACTCGGCTTCGGGCGTGCGCATCCAGCCGAACGCGCCGCCGGGGCCCTGGGTGACGATGGCCTGCTCCTCCGAGCCGGGAATGGCGCTCTTGCCGACCCAGGATCGTATGCCGCCGCCGTAGTCGACCACGCGTTCGAGCGTGTAGGACTGGACGCGGCCCGTGGGCAGGGCGAACTCGGCGACGTCGCCGGGCTGCATCGCGAAAAGCTCCTCGCCGTTGAAGCGCACGGCGGTCGCCTCGACGCCGGCCTTGGGGCCGGGGGCGCCCGCCCGGGGAGAAACCGGCACGACGAGCGACGGGGCCGCGAGGGCCGTGGCGGATGCCAGCAGCAAGGCGGCGAGTCGAAGGGACGTCTTGATCATGAAGCACTCCCACGTGGCCGGCCGTGCGACCGGAGGGATTTGGGGACGGGTGAATTTTTCACCTGTCCCCATTTACACCTGTCCCCAGATTGTTACTGCGCGAACACCTCGATGATCCCCACCCCCGTCGTGTTCCCCGCCCCCGTCACGATCGCCGTATAGGCCCCCGGCGCGAGGGTGATGAGAATGGCCGATTCGCTCGCGTTCGAAGGCGCGAAGCCCGAAGCCTGGATCGCCGCCGCGTTCGTGGCCGTCTGCCAGTTGTCGTTCGAGGTGATCGGCGTGGCCCCGGTGAAGAGCTGCAGCACCGGGTCGCCCAGCGCATTGGCGATGCCGAAGGGAATGAGCGAAGGCCCTCTCGCGCGCACCACCACCGTCTGCGGCTGCGTCCCCTGGATCACGAACCCGCCGATCATCACGTCGTTGCCCGTGAGCACCCGGCCGCGCGTGGAGATGTTGGCGAGCGGCACGCCCGGCTGGTCCACCTCGAACACTTCGATGATGCCCACCCCCGTCGCCCGCCCGCCCCCGTCACGATGCCCGTGTAGGCGCCCGGCGCGAGCGTCGCGAGGATGGCCGATTCGAGCGCGTTGCCCGGCGCGAAGCCGGAGGACGTGACGGTGGCGGCGTTGGCTGCCGTACCCCAGTCGTCATTGATCGCGACCTGCGTCGCGCCCGAGAAGAGCTGCAGCACCGGGTTCACGAGCGCGTTGGCGATGCCGAAGGGAATGAGCGAGGGCCCGCGCGCGCGCACCACGACCGTCTTGGACGCTGTGCCCTGGATCACGAAGCCGCCGATGAGCACGTCGTCGCCCGAGAGCACCTGCATGCGCGTGGAGATGTTGGCGAGGCGCGGCGTGGCGATCGAGGGCGGGTCGAAGGTGGCCGTGAGCGTCGTCGCGCCGCCCACCGTGAGGAAGCACGAGCCCGTGCCCGTGCACGCGCCGCCACCGCCGCTCCAGCCCGTGAAGGCCGAGCCCGCGGCGGGCGTGGGGGTGAGCTGGAGGAAGGTGCCGCCATTGACGTTGGTGGTGCACGTCGCGCCGCAATTGATGCCCGCGGGCGTGGAGGTGACCGTGCCCGAGCCGGCGCCCGCCTTCGTGATGGTGATGGCCACCGGCAGGGCGAGCGGAAGGTTCACCGTGTCGATCCACGCGCGGTCCTGGCAGGCCGGGAACGGCGGTTGCGTTCCCGGCGGGCTGCCGCCGGGGATGGCGAACCGGCAGGCGAAGTTGAGCGTCTTGCGATATCGCCATTCGAGCGTGTGCGCGCCCGCCGTGATCGCGGTCGAATACGCCTCCCACGTGCCGTTGTCGCCGGAATCCGAGTACACGACGACCCCATCGACCAGGAACTCGAAGAACCCGTTGCTGGGGAAGCTGCTCACGCGGTAGGCGAAGCTGAGCGTGCCCTGCACGAAGGTGCCGGTGAACACCGTGCTGGAGTTGCCTTGCGCGGCGTCGGCGAAGGCCGCGGACTTGAAACTGGAGGCATCCCCCCCGGCGGCATCCACCGAGTCGGTGACCACCGCCCAGGGCAGCGTCGGCGTGGAGGCGGAGGTGAAGCCCGCCGGCGCCACGCCACCCGGCGGCCACGGCGCGATGATGACCCCCGTCGCCGCGACCGGCCAGCCGAGCGTCGCCCCCACCGGCGCCGAGAGCGCCACCGTGAAGGACTCGATGCCTTCCACGAGACCGTCGTTCGCGACGTTCACCGTGATGGTCTTGTTGGCCGTGTCGCCTGCCGCCCACGACACGGTGCCCGTGGTCGTGGTGAAGTCCGATCCCGCCGTCGCCGAGCCGCCCGTCACCGTGAAGGTGGCCGATGCGGCACCGCCACTGCCGTTCGTGCGCGCGACGGTGAGCACCACCGTGCCGCCGGCCTCCGTGCCGCTGTAGGTGGGCGCCGTGAACGACAGGATGCCCGCCGGGTTCACGTCGCCCGTCTTGATCGCGGAAATCCCCGTGCGCGTGATGTTCATCGACGCCGCCGTGTTGGCCGACCCCGTGAACACCGTCGTGCCGACGCCCGGCTCGAGGATGCCGCAGGGCCGCGGCACGCCGTCGCCCGTGGGCGAGGCGCAGGTGATGGCGGGGTTCGAGAACTTGTAGATGGTGTCGGTCGTGTTGTAGAAGTACGCCATGATCTCCGAGAAGTTGCTCGCGTCGTTCGTCGAGCACTCGGGCTGCGCGTTGGCGCTGCTCGTCGGCTGGCAGGCCCCGGCCGAGCCGTTCGGAAGCTGCGGATTGCAGGAAAGCGCCCCGCTCCTGCAGAACGCGTAGCCGTACGCGTAGGGATTGGCGCCCGCGCCGTAGGTGCCCGTGCCGCCCGCCTGCCACGCGACCGTGGCGCGGTCGTGCATGTTGCCCATGTTGTGGCCGAGCTCGTGGATGAACACGTTCTCGCAGGAAGCCACGCAGCCCGTCGTGACGGAGTACTGGAACGACGGATTGGGCGCGTTGCCCCCGATCCAGGCGACGCCGCTGCCGCTGAAGCCGCTGCCGTTGCGAAGCAGCGCGACCATGTCCGCCTTCACCTGCGTGCGGAAGGCTTCGACGCCACCGAAGGTCGCCGCGTCGAAGGGCGCCCGGTTCGGCGTGACGGCATCGAGCGCCGCGCTGTTGCTGGTGGCGTCGGAGTAGTTGGCGACCATGACGCCGACCAGCCGCAGGGTGATGCCCACCTCGCTGTCGGCATACGACGTGTTGGCGCGCGTGACCAGGAAATTGAGCCGCGTCATCAGGTTCGGGCCGAGATTGTTCGCGAGACCCGTCGTGACGACCACGAGCAGGTCGACGTTCGCGAGCGGCAGCGGTGTCGCCTTGGGAAGCGACGGTACGTTCACGCCGGCCACCGCGTCCACGAAGATCGGCTCGCCCGTCACGAAGGAAGCCTTCTCGCCCGCCGGGATGGGAAAGCCGTCGTTCGGCTCGCGTGCCGGAATCGGGATGTGGAGCTGCTCGGCCGCCATGTCCACGAGCCAGTCGTGCCCCGGGCCGGGAAGCAGGCGGTAGCTGCCCTCGGGCGTGTCGATGACGCCGTAGGATCCCGCCGGCCCCGTCGTGACGATCACGCGGTTGCCGGTGCCGCGCGACTTCACGTAGCCCACCCAGGAGGCGATGCCTTCGCCATGGGACTGGGCCATCTGGAAGACGACGGTGTGCACATCGCCGCCGGGCACCGCCAGCTGCACCTCGTCGCCGGGCGCCAGGGAGAGCATGTCTTCCCGGTTGAAGCGAACGGGCGCGGCATCGGAGACGACACCAGAGGCGCGCGTGGCTTGCGCCGAACCCGACTTGGCGCTCGCCTGCGACAGGAAGAAGGACCTGGCCGGCAGCGTGCCGGTCTCCTCGAGGGGCCGCGCACCCGCGGCGAAAGGTGAGGCGGCGATCGCCACAAGGGCGATCCCGGCGAGTCGCTTCCCGAGTCGAATCGTCATGCCCGTTCCCTCCGCGGCTTGAAACTGCGGTCGCGGGCGGCGCCCAAGGCGCCGCGCCGACCCTCTACTGCCCGAACACCTCGACGATTCCCACGCCCGTCCCGCCACCGGCGCCCGTCACGATGACCGTGTAGGCGCCCGGCGCGAGCGTGACCCGCATCGCGGCCTCCAGCGTGCTGGCCGGCGCGAACCCGGCCGCCTGGACGGCCGCCGCGCTCGGGTCCGACTGCCAGTTATCGTTCATGGCGAGCTGCGTGGCCCCGGAAAAGAGCTGCAGCACCGGGTTGGCGAGGGCGTTCGGGATGCCGAACGGGATGAGCGAGGGGCCGCGCGCGCGGATCACCACCGTCTGCGGCGACGAGCCGGAGATGATGAAGCCCCCGATCATCACGTCGTTGCCCGTGAGCACCTGGCCGCGCGTGGAGATGTTGGCGAGCGGCGAGGCGGGATTGTCGACCTCGAACACCTCGATGATCCCGACACCCGTGGCGTTCTGGAACCCGGTCACGATAGCGGTGTAGGCGCCCGGGGCGAGCGTCGTGTAGATGGCGGATTCGAGGACGGAGGACGGCGCGAAGCCGGAGCCCTGCAGCGTCGCGGCATTGGCCGCGTCCTGCCAATCGTCGTTGGTGGCAAGGACGGTCTGGCCGCTGACGAGTTGCAGCACCGGGTCCGACAGCGCGTTGGCGATGCCGAAGGGGACGAGCGACGGGCCGCGCGCGCGCACCACCACCGTCTTGGGCAACGTGCCGCCGATGATGAAGCCGCCGATCAGCACGTCGTTGCCCGTGAGCACCTGCATGCGGGTGGAGATGTTGCCCAGGCGGGGGGTGGCGCCCGCATTGCCCGCGGCGAAATTGGCGGTGACGCTCTGGGCCGCATTCATCGTGACGGTGCAGGTTCCCGTGCCCGCGCAGGCGGCGTTGCCTGTCCAGCCGGTGAAGGAATTGCCCGCGTTCGGCGTGGCGGTGAGCGTGACGACCGTGTTGAAGGGGAAGAGCGCCGAGCAGGTCGCGCCGCAGTTCACCCCGACCGGGCTCGAGGTCACGGTGCCGGCACCGGCGCCCGCCTTCGCGACCGTGAGCGTCTGGTTGCCCGGGGGCGGGGCGTTGTTGAGCAGCCACCCCATGTCCCGGAACATGCCGAGCGCGACCGGCCCGGGGTTGTGGATCGCTTCGTTGCCCGAGAGCGAGAACGTCATCAGGGCATTGGCGGTGCCGTTGAAGCTTTCGGCGAGGTGCGAATAGCTCGAGCCGTCGTTCCATGCCGGCGGCGCGTAGAGCGGCACCCGGGTGCCCCCGTTGGCCGCGTTGGCGTTGGTGGCCGTGAAGAAAATGCTGTTGCTCTGCAGTTGCGTGGCGAGGGCCGCCGAGGGGTTCGGGAAGAGCGCCGTGTTGAGCAGGGCCTGCCCCGCGCCGTTGACGGTGAAGCGGTCGTAGACGATCGGGAACACGTTGGGGGCCGTGCCGAGACCATACGATCCCTGGCCGCCCGCCACATCCATGCTGCCCAGGAACCCCAGGCCGTGGCCCAGTTCGTGCAGCACGACGCTCACGAAATCCACCTGCCCGGCCGGCGTATTGCGGTCGGTGCCGAAGTACCAGTTGAACGTGCTGCTGAAATTGGCCCGGATGTCGGGGTTCGAGGTATCGAGGTCGACCCCGGCGAGCGAGTTGGCGAGCGCCATGGCATAGAAAGAACTGGCAATCGGCGCGTTGGGGAAGTCGCGCGTCAGGTTGCCGGGGCCCGCGGAACCGAGGACGCCGGTTTCGAGCGGCGCGAAGCACGCATTCACCACGATCGGCACGGACGACTGGATGAGGGACGACCAGATGTTGGCGGCGAACTGGAAGGCGGTCTGGGCCGGCGCGGTCCAGGCCACGCAGGTATTGCCGTTCTGCACGGCGCCCGCCGCCAGGAAATTGACCTGGAACGTCGCCTGAATCGACCCCGCCTTCGCCCCCGCCTGGAACTGGGGCGGCGGGGGAACGCTGAGCCCGGTGAATGTCGGATCGTAGTAGAGGCGGACCTGCGGCGCCTCGATGGTCTCGGGCAGCGTGGTGTCCGGCAAGCGGGTGCCACCCGCCTGCGCCCAAGCGCCGGCGGCAGTGAGGGCTACGAGGGCCGCCGCGAGGGCGATTCGGATAAGGATCATCGTCGGACGCATGGCTACCCTCCCGTCTGGTTCTTCTGCAATCCCGCCAATTGCGGTCATGGCGGACTCGGGCCCGCGCCGCGATGCGTGCGCCTTCCGGGCATTCGGCTCTGCGCGAAAGCCTCGATGATACCTACTCCCGTCCCGTTGTTTTTGCCGGATATGGATGGCCGTTTGGCCACCAATACACCTGAAACCTGTGAACGACTCAAGGGTACTGAAGGGGACGCACACCTTCACTGCTCCTGAAGGTGTGCGTCCCCTTCAGGAGGATTACTGCGCGAAGGCCTCGATGATGCCCACGCCGGTGGAGCCGTTCTTGCCGGAGACGATGGCGGTGTAGGCACCCGGCGGCAGGGTGATGCGGATCACCGCCTCGCGAGCGTCGGCCGGCGCGAAGCCCGAGGCCTGGATCGCCGCCACGTCGCCCGGCACCGTCTGGAATTGCCAGTCGTCGTTGGTCGCGATCGGCGTGGCGCCGTTGAAGAGCTGCAGCACCGGGTCCATCAGCGCGTTGGTGATCCCGAAGGGCACCAGGCTCGGGCCGCGGGCGCGAACCACCACCGTCTGCGGGCTGTCCCCCTGGATCACGAAGCCGCCGATCATCACGTCGTTGCCGGTGAGCACTTGCCCCCGGGTGCTGATGTTGGCGAGCGGCACCTCGGGCTTGTCCACCTCGAACACCTCGATGATCCCGACGCCCGTCGTGCCGCCCACGCCGGAGACGACCGCCGTGTACGCGCCGGGGCCGAGCGTGGTGAGGATCGCCGATTCCAGCGGGCTGGAAGGCGCGAAGCCCGACGTGGTGAGGGCCGCGGCATTGGCTGCCGTGCCCCAGTCGTCGCTCGTCGCAAGCACCGTCTGCCCCGAGAAAAGCTGCATCGTCGGGTTGGCCAGCGCATTGGTGATGCCGAAGGGAATCAGGCTCGGCCCTCGCGCGCGCACCACCACCGTCTTCGGCTGCGACCCGCCGATGATGAACCCGCCGATCAGCACGTCGTTGCCCGTGAGCACCTGCATCCGCGTGGAGATGTTCGCCAGGCGCGGGATCGTGGTGGCCGCGGCCGTCGTGGAGACGAAGTTCGCCGTGACGCCACCCACGCTGAGCGTCGTCGTCACCGGGGCGCCGTAGCTCGCCGAAGCCGTATGCCGCACGCAAACGGTCTGCCCGTTGGCGATGGTGCCCGCGGCCGCGGTGAAGGTCATGTCGCACCCGACCGAGTACGTGCCGCCCGTCACCGAGATCGCCGCCGGCGCCGAGATGCCCGCGATCGTCGCCGTGGCGCTCGTCTGCACGCTCGAGGGAGCGACGCCGGTGACTGCCGCGAACGAGAAAGCATCCGGCGTCGTGTCCGCCGCCGTGCCCGTCCCCGTGAGCGTCACGCGCACGTCGCTGTCGTCGGAATTCGCCGAAAGGACGACGAGTTCGCCGATGCGCCCGCCCACCTGCACGGGCGCGAAGACGACGGTGACGGTGCAATTCGCCCCCGCGGCGAGCGTCGTGCCGCAGGTGGTGGAGGCGATGCCGAAGTCGCCGCCCGACACCAGCACCTGCAGCGACGTGGCGCCGAGCCCGCCCGTGTTGGAGACCGTGATGACCTGACCGGCGCTCGTGGTGCCGACCGCCTGCGCGGCGAAGGCCGAAGGCGGGGCGATGCCGATCACAGCGGCGCCCAGCGTGGTCGAACCGAAGGACGCGTTCACGGTGCCGATCGCGAGCGAGGTGGTCACCGTGGTGAGGTAGCTGGCGCTCGCCGTGTGGCGCACGCACACGAACTGCCCCGTGGCCACGTTGCCGCTGCCCGCGGCGAAGGCCCGCACGTCGCAGGCGCACCCGCTCGCCGACGACACGCAGAATTCGCCGTTCGTCACCGTCGCGAGCGTCGGCGCCGGCAGCCCCGTGATGGCGGCCGGGGCGGACGTGACGACCGCCCCGCGCGCCACGCCCGTCTGCGCCGCGAAGGCGAACGGATGCGCGATGTCCGTGGAATCCAGCCGCGCGACCATCAGGTCCGTCCCGGAACCACCGCCGGTGTTGCCGTTGCCGGCCACGAGGATCTGGCCCTGGGCGTCGATCGCCACCTGCCGCGCATCGACCGCGACGCCCAGCGCCGCCGTGAGATCCAGCGTTCCGAAGGCGTTGTTGAACGTCGCATCGGCCGCACCCGCTTCGCTCACCCGGCTCACGGATTCGAAACCCAGGAGCGCGAGCTTGCCGTCCGCCTGGAAGGCGACGTCGCGGAAATTGGACACCGAGCCGGCCACGATGCCCGTGCCGCCGAAAGTCGTATCCGCCGTGAAGTCCGCGTTGACGCGAAGCGCCACGCCGTTGCTCCCGACGGTTTCCGCGCCGACGAGCACGTAACGACCGGTGGCGTCGACCCGCATCGTTTCGACGGCCGATCCGGTCGTCGCCACGAGCGCGTCCTGGTAGTTGGCCTCGACGGTGCCCGAGGCCGACAGGCGCACGAGCGTCATGCGCGTGCCGCTGGCGCCGTTGTCCGCGTTGCCCGCGGCGACGATCTTGCCGCCGGCCAGGAGCGCGAGCGCCCGGACGCGCGACGGTCCCGAACCCACGGCCACCACCAACTTGCCCCCCGCCCCGAAGCCGGCATCGAGGGTGCCGTCGACGTTGTAGCGCACGAGGGTGAAGCGTTGCGTGCTCGCGGTGCTTCCCGACCGGGAGGTGCCGCCGGCCACGATCTTGCCGTCCGGCTGCACGAGGATCGCGTTGACCTCGTGCCCCGAGGTGCCGTTCACCACGGTGGTCACGCGCCCCACGCCTCCGAAACTCGCATCGGGCGTGCCGTCGGCCGCGAAGCGGCTCACGATGAACCGCGAATTGCTGGAGGCTCCGGTGACGATCCGGCCATCGGGCGCGAGGGCGATCGCCCTCACGGCGTTCGTGTGGTTGGCGAGCCCCCCGGTGCCGAACGTGGGGTCGAGCGCGCCGGCCGCCGTGTAGCGGGCGAGGATGCCCGTGATGGCGCCGAAAGTCTGCACCTGTCCGCCGGCCAGGATCCGTCCGTCGGCCAGCAGCGCCATGCGGTTGATCACGTCCGCCGATGCGCCCGCCACGACCGGGGCGACGCCGCCCGTGCCGAAGGTGGCGTCGGTCGCGCCGGCCGCCGTGAAGGCGTGCAGGATCGCGGTGGTGCCGACCGTGTCGAAGCGCCGGCCGGCGACCACCAGGCGGTCGTCCGCCCGCACGATGGCCGTCAGCCATTCCTCGAAAGGCGTGCTCGCGAGGACCCCCAGCCCGCCCGTGCCGAAACCGGCATCCGGGGCGCCATTGGCCTGCATGCGATGGAATGCCGGGCCCAGTGTCACGCCATCGCCGCCGAAGCCGGCGAGGACGAGCTTGCCGTCCGACTGGCGGACGAGCGCCGAGGCCGACGACAGGGAGACGCTCGTGACGATCGCGGCTCCGCCGGTGCCGAACGTGGCGTCGAGACCGCCCGTCGGCGTGATGCGCACCGCCGCCATGCGCAGGGTTCCGGCGACGCCGTCGGTGACGTCGCCGCCCGCGACGATCTCGCCCCCGGTCAGCACGACGAGCGACTTGAGCAGGGTGGCCGAGTTGTCCGATGTCGCGAGCGTGCCCGTGAAGGATCCGGCGGAACCGAAGGTCGCGTCGAACAGGCCGTTCGTCTCGTAGCGGGCGAAGGCGAAGTCGTTCCGCAAACCCGTCCCCGTGTCGATGAGCACATCGCCCACGGCGACGATCCTGCCGTCGGCGGGCTGGCGCGCGATGGCGCGGATGACCTGGTCGTTGATGGCGAAGGGCGCCGAGAAGCGGCCGGTGCAGGCGCCCGGCGTGCCGCAGCCGAAATCCGGGTCGGGCGTTCCGTTGGCGAGAACGCGCAGGAGCCCGAAGGTCCTCTGGTTTTCGGTGGCATCGCGCAGGCCCGCGCCGACGACGATTCGCCCGTCGGGCTGGACGATGACGCCGATCACGGACGTCTCGGGAAATGCCGCCTGGCGGGCGACGCCGCCCGTGCCGAACGTGGGGTCAAGCGCGCCGCTGGTGGTGAAGCGCATGAGGACGACCTGGCCCAGGCCGGTGCCCGCGACGACGATCCGGCCGTCGGACTGGATGGCCACTGCGGAAGCGATGTCGTCGTCAACGGCCGGCGCGTTCCCGTTGGAATCCGCGAAGGCGAGGCCGGCGGTGCCGAAGCCCGTGTCGAGAACCCCGTTGGCACCGAACCTCGCCACGAGGAAATCCTGGGCCCCCGCGATGTAGCGCTCGCCGACCGCCACGAACTTCCCGTCGGTCTGGGTCGCCGCGGCCCGCAGGAACCCGCCGCCGCTGGTGATGGGAGTGAGAACCCGGCCGCCCGTGCCGAAACGCACGTCCGGGGCGCCGATGGTCGCGAAGGCCGCCGTGGCGACCAAGGCGCCGCCGGCGAGGATGGCGGCCCGCGCGCAGGCGGTGATGGCTTGGGCGAGTCGTCCGCCGGGCGCGTGGCTGGAGGTGGGTTGGCGGGTCATGGTGCCTTCCTTCTGTAGCCGGATATCCATCGAGCAAACGAGGGCAGGGCCCGAAAACGGCCCATGGAATGAATGGGGGCAGGTGCATTTTTCACCTGTCCCCAATTGCACCACCCCGATTCCCATGCTATCGGCTGAACTCGATCCGGGGTGTCCCTTGTACTTGGGACAGCAACCGGGGACAGGTGAATTTTTCACCCGTCCCCAATTACACCTGTCCCCAGCTTGTTACTGCGCGAAAGCTTCGATGATCCCCACGCCGGTGCCGCCGTTCTTGCCCGTGACGATGGCGGTGTAGGCCCCCGGTGGCAGGGTGATGCGGATCACGGCCTCTCGCGTGTCCGCCGGGGCGAAGCCCGAAGCCTGGATCGTCGCCACGTCGGCCGGCACGGCTTGCGCCTGCCAGTCGTCGTTGGTCGCGATCGGCGTCGCGCCGTTGAAGAGCTGCAGCACCGGGTCCATCAGCGCGTTGGTGATGCCGAAGGGCACGAGGCTCGGGCCCCGGGCGCGAATCACCACCGTCTGCGGCGTATCGCCCTGGATCACGAAGCCACCGATCATCACGTCGTTCCCGGTGAGCACCTGCCCGCGGGTGGAGATGTTGGCGAGCGGAACTTCGGGACGATCCACCTCGAAGACTTCGATGATCCCGACGCCCGTCGCGCCGCCCACGCCGGAGACGACGGCGGTGTAGGCACCGGGCGAGAGCGTGGTGAGGATCGCCGATTCGAGCGGGCTGGAAGGCGCGAAGCCCGACGTGGTGAGCGCGGCGGCGTTCGCGGCCGTTCCCCAATCGTCGCTCGTGGCGATCACGTTCGCACCCGAGAACAGCTGCATCATCGGGTTCGCCAGGGCGTTGGTGATGCCGAAGGGAACCAGGCTCGGGCCCCGGGCGCGCACGACGACGGTCTTGGGCAACGACCCGCCGATGATGAAGCCGCCGATGAGGACATCGTTGCCCGTGAGCACCTGCATCCGGGTCGAGATGTTCGCGAGTCGCGGAATGGCCGTGTTGGGCTTGAACTGCGCCCCCACGCTCTTCGCCGCATCCATCGTCACGTTGCAGGAAGCGGTGCCCGTGCACGCCCCGCTCCACCCATTGAAGAACGATCCGGCGGCAGGCGTCGCAACCAGCGCCACCGAGACACCTGAATCGAAGTTCGCATTGCACGTCGAGCCACAGGCGACCCCGGCCGGCGTCGAGGCGACCATGCCCGTCCCCGCACCCGACTTGGTCACCGTCAACGCGAACCGGACGACCGGCGCGACCGAGAAGGTGGCCGTGACGCTGCGGGCCGCGCTCATCGTCACCTGGCAAGTCCCGGCCCCCGAGCACCCGCCCCCGCTCCAGCCGCCGAAGACCGAGCCTGCGGACGCCGTCGCGGTGAGGGTCACCGTGGCATTCGCGTTGAAGTTCTCGAGACAAGTCTCGCCGCAATCGATGCCGGCGGGCGAGGAGGTGACCGTCCCGCTGCCCGCGCCCTCCCTGGTGACCGTCAGCGCGAACACGGCGGGGGCCGCCACCGCGAAGTTCGCCACCACCGCCTGCGCCGCGGTCATCGCCACCTGGCAGGCGCCGGCGCCCGAGCAATCGCCGCTCCAGCCCGCAAACACCGAACCGGCCGCGGGCACGGGCGTGAGCGTCACCATCGTGCCGAAATCGTAGTTCGCGTTGCAGGCCGCGCCGCAAGCGATGCCCGGCAAATTGGAGGTCACCGTGCCGCTGCCCGCACCCGTCTTCGAGACCGCGAGCGCGAACGGCTGCAGGGCGAACGTGGCCGTCACGTTGCGCGCCGCGTCCATCGTCACCATGCACGCACCCGTCCCCGTGCACGCCCCGCTCCAGCCCGTGAAGGCCGAGCCCGTGGCGGGCGAGGGCACGAGCGTGACGACGGTGCCGATGTCGAAGCTCGCGAGGCAGGCGGCGCCGCAATCGATGCCCGCCACGCTCGAGGTCACCGTGCCGCTGCCCGCGCCCGACTTCGCGACCGTGAGCGCGAACTGCTGGCGCGCGAAGGTGGCGGTGACACCCTTCGAGACGTCCATCGTCACGTTGCAGGTGCCCGACCCGGCGCAGGCGTCGCCCCAGCCGCCGAAGACCGAGCCCGCCGCGGGAGAAGCGAAGACCGTGACGGCCTGGTTGGTGGCGAAGCTCGCCGTGCACGTCGTACCGCACGCGAGGCCCGCGGGCGAGGAGAAGACGCTGCCGGACCCTCCGCCCGCCTTCGTGACCGTGAGCGTCTTCGGCGCGGTGATGACGCTGGGCGTGGAGGAGAACGACGCCGCCTGGCCGCCGACGAGGATCGTGGTGGTGACCGTGACGCCCGTGGTGGCCGAGGTGGTGTGGCGCACGCAGACCGTCTCGCCCGGGCCGACGACGCCCTCGCCGGCCGTGAACGCGCCGGGCGCGCAGTTGCGCGACCATTCGCCGCCCTGCACCTTCACGTACGTTTCGCCGACGAGGCCCAGCATCGCGACCGCATTGGAAACCACCCCCGTGCTCGTGCCGATCTCCGTCACCGCGGCCGGCGTGAACGCGAAAGGCAGCGGCGCGTCGTGCACGAAGCGGACGATTCGCTGGCTGGTGCCCGTCAGCGCGACGGCCGCCACGGTGCCCGGCACGTGGGCCGTCATCGCGGAAATCTGGTCGGTGCCCGGGCTCGGCAACGTCTTCCGGCCGGTTCCCGCGAAGCCCGTGTCGAGCGCGCCCGCCACGGTGTAGCTCGACAGGTTGAAATCGAAGGACGTGGCGCCGCCGTTGCGGATCCCGCCCACCAGCCGGCGGCCGTCGGCGTGGATGACGAGCGCGGTGCCGATGTCCGTGACGTTGCCGCCCTGGTCCACGAGCAGCTCCTGGTCGAGCGTGCCATCGTCCAGGAAGCGCAGCAGCAGCGTGTTGATGTTGCCGGCCGCGAGCGAGTAGCCGGCGACGTTGAGGCGCCCGGCCGCGTCGCGAGCCATCGAGAAGGCCACGTCGCTCGTCCCGGCCGCGTTCACGTCGCGCGTCGCCACGCCGCCCGATCCGAACGCCGCGTCGAGGCCGGTCGCGTCGGCGCGCAGCAGGAAGACGTCGAGGCTCGTGCCCGTATCGAGGAAGCCGCTCGCGTAGACGAGCCCGGACTCGTCGACGGCGATGCCGGTCGTCGCGCCCTCCGGCATCACGCCAGCCGAGGCGATGCCCACGTCCACGCGCAGCAGGCCCCTGTCGCCGAATGCTTCCACGGGCTTGCCGCTCACCGCGTCCACGCGGGCGACGAGCACTTTCAGGGGCAGGGACTCCGACGTGCCCCAGCCCGCCGCCACCGCCTCGCCCGTGGCCGGCGAGTACGCGATCGTCCTCGCGTTGCCCTGCGTGGAGGCCGCGTTCCTGAAACGCACCAGCCCGTCGGTGCCGAACTGCGGATCCAGCCCGCCGTCGGGCAACAGCTTGCCGAGGGTGAAGTTGGCGACGTCCCCGGATACATCCGCGTTGCCGGCGATCAGGATCGAGCCGTCGGGCATCAGCGCGAGGCCGCTCGCGAAGGAACCCGCGCCGGCCGACTCGATGAGCTGGATGCCGTCCGTACCGAAGCTCTTGTCGAGGTCGCCGCCAGGCTCGAACCGGGCGACGGCCATCACGGCGCCGGTCGGCGAGGTCGCGCTGCCGGCTACGAGAATCCTCCGCTTCCCGTCCACCACGATGGCGCGCAGGGATTCGCCGAGCGTGCTGTCCGAGAAGATCGGCGCCGAGAATCCCGCGGTTCCGAAGCCCGCGTCGAGGCTGCCGTCCGGATCCGGGGAGGGCACGACGTTGATCGCGGCCGAGGGCGGGCCGGTGCCGGCGGCGTTGGTCGCCGCGACGGTGCACGCATAGGTGGCGCCGTTGGCGAGGCCCGAGACCGTGAGGGGCGATGCGGCGCCCACGACCGTGACCGGGCCGGGCGTGCAGCTTGCGGTGTACGACAGCACCGGCGAGCCGCCGTTGTTGGAAGGCGCCGAGAACAGGACGACGGCCGACGCATCGGCGGCGAGCACCGCCGAGATGTTGGGCGCGGCCGGCGGCCCCGCCGCGATGGTGATCGTCTGCGTGGCTTCCGGCGCCGGCTCGAAGAGCGTGCTGCCGAACTGGTTGGCGCGCACCTCGCACGGCCCTGCGCCCGCCATCTGGAAGACGGCACTGTTGGTCGTCGAGCTTTCCAGGAAGCAATTGCTCGAGATGCCGCTGAAGGTGACCGGGAGGCCGGAGGAAGCGGTCGCGGTCACGGTGAAGGTGCCGCCGGGCGAGCAGGTGGGCGTGCGCGCGGCGCCGAAGGCGATCGACTGGGCGAGGCCGGCGATGTTGAAGGACTTCGTGGCGCTGCCTGTGCCGCCGCCGTTGGACGCCGTGATCGTCGCGGCGAAGCCGCCGCGGGCGGTCGGGGTGCCGGAGACGAGGCCGCTGGACGGGTTCACGCCGACGCCCGGCGGCAGGTTGGTCGCGCCGTAGCCGGTGGGCGCGTTGGAGGCCGTGATCGAGTAATTGGCGATCGCCACGTTGACGGTGCCGTTCACCGCGGCGGTCGAGCTCGTGATCGAGGGCGGCAGCGTCACCGTGATCGAGGGGCCGGCGGTGAAGAGCGAATTGTCGGCCGTGCGGGAGAAGACGCGGAACGTGTAGGTCGGCCCGGCCGCGAGACTGGAAATCGTGGTCGTCGCGAGGTTGGGCAGGTTCACGATGGTGCCGTCCGCCTCGTTCGCGGGCGGCGTGCTGCCGGTCCTGTAGACCATGCGGTAGGCCGGCCCCGAGCCGTTCCAGTTGAGCTGGACGGATTGGCATGGTTCCAGTGGTTGTTGGATGTGCCGCCGACGCCCGTGCGCATGACCGCGTGCAGCGTGCGCGTGCTGCCGACCGCGGCGCCCGCGGGCATCGTGTACTGGAACGTGTAGCTGGCCGTGCTGCCCGCGACCTGGGCCAGGATGCTCGACCCCGTGCCGGAGCCGGGGGAGTTGTGCGCGAGGTTGTGGGAGGTCGGGCTTTCCGAGGCCTGCACCAGGGGCGGGGAGCCGCTGAACGGGTTGGTGGCGACGGAATCCGTGCTCGAGATGACGGTGCCGACGTATTCGCCGTTGGTGCCCCCGGTCAGGGCGACGGTGTAGGTGCCCTGCTGCCCCGGGAAGAGCGATGCCGGGCCGGAGAGCGTGACGGTGATGCTGCCCCGGGAGCCGTGACAGGCGCCGCAACTGCCCGAATCCGTCTGGGTGTCCCGCCACGTGCGTTGCGTGTGGAAGGTTCCGTTCGAATTGGCCCGGGCCGGCACGGCGACGGCGAGGCCGACGAAGGCGGCGAACAGCCCGATGGCGATTCGTTGGCTCATGCGAGTCTTCCCTGATCGCGTGGGGGTCTCTGCCGGACCCTTCCGGAGTCTCGAAAACGGGGACAGGTGAAAAATTCACCTGTCCCCATTTACACCTGTCCCCAGCTCGTTACTCGGCGAAGGCCTCGATGATGCCCACGCCCGTGCCGCCGTTCTTGCCGCGCACGATCGCGGTGTAGGCCCCCGGCGGCAGCGTGATTCGAATCACCGCTTCGCGGGTGTCGGCCGGTGCGAAGCCGCTGGCCTGGATCGCCGCCACGTCGGCCGGCACCGTCTGGGTCTGCCAGTCGTCGTTCGAGGCGACCGGCGTCGCGCCGTTGAAGAGCTCGAGCACCGGGTCCATCAGCGCGTTGGTGATCCCGAAGGGCACCAGGCTCGGGCCGCGGGCGCGCACCGTCACCGTCTGCGGGCTGTCGCCCTGGATGATGAAGCCGCCGATCATCACGTCGTTGCCCGTGAGCACCTGGCCGCGGGTGGAGATGTTGAGGAGCGGAATCTCGGGCTTGTCGACTTCGAACACCTCGATGATGCCCACGCCCGTCAACCCGCCCACGCCGGAGACCACGGCCGTGTAGGCACCGGGGCCGAGCGTGGTGAGGATCGCGGATTCGAGCGGGCTCGAAGGCGCGAAGCCGGAGGTGGTGATGGCGGCGGCGTTGGCAGCCGTGCCCCAGTCGTCGCTCGTGGCGAGCACCGTCTGCCCGCTGAAGAGCTGCATCGTCGGGTTGGGCAGCGCGTTGGCGATGCCGAACGGAATCAGGCTCGGGCCGCGTGCCCGCACCACCACCGTCTTGGGCTGCGACCCGCCGATGATGAAGCCGCCGATCAGCACGTCGTTGCCGGTGAGAACCTGCATCCGCGTCGAGATGTTGGCCAGGCGCGGAATCGTCGTGTTGAGCTTGAACTGCGCCCCCACGCTCTTCGCCGCATCCATCGTCACGTTGCAGGCGCCGGTACCGGTGCACGCCCCGCTCCAGCCGGCGAAGAACGAATCCGCCGAGGGCGCTGCCGCCAGGGCCACGGAGACGCCCGAATTGAAGTTGGCCGAACACGTCGCGCCGCAGGCGATCCCGGCCGGCGTCGAAGTGACCGTGCCGGTACCCGCACCGGACTTCGTCACCGTGAGGGCGAAGGTCTGGATCGAGAAAGTGGCCGTCACGGATTGCGCCGAGTTCATCGTCACGTTGCAGGTGCCCGTCCCCGAGCAGCCGCCGCCGCTCCAGCCGCTGAAGACCGAGCCCGAGGAAGCCGTTGCGGTGAGCGCGACGGAAGCGCCGGCGTTGAAGTTCGCCAAGCAAGCCGCGCCGCAGTTGATGCCCGCCGGGCTGGAGGTGACCGTGCCCGCCCCCGTCCCGGACTTCGAGACCGTCAGCGCGAACGTGGTCGGCGCCGTCACCGAGAAGATCGCCGTGACGTTCTGCGCCGCGCTCATCGTCACCTGGCAGGTGCCGGTGCCGCTGCAACCGGCGCCCGACCAGCCGTCGAACTGGTTGCCGGCGAGCGGCGCGGCGGTGAGGGTCACCGTGGCGCCGGAATTGAAGTCCGCCGCGCACGTCGCCCCGCAGTTGATCCCCGCCGGGTTCGAGGTGATCGTCCCGTTGCCGAACTTCTGCACCGTGAGGGTGAAGGTCTCCAGCGCGAAGTTCGCCGTGACCCCCTTCGAGGCATCCATCGTCAGGTCGCAGGCGAAGGTACCGGTGCAGTCGCCGTTGCTCCAGCCGGTGAACACCGACCCCGGGCTCGCGGTCGCCACGAGCGACACCACCTGGCCGGTGGCGAAGGCCTCCGTGCAATCGAGGCCGCAATCGATGCCCTCGCCGGGCAGGAGCCCCGCGACCGTGCCCTGGCCGTTGCCGGCCTTGGTAACCGTGAGCAGGGGAGCGCCGTTCACCACGTTGACGGTGGCCGTCCGCGGGTCGCCCAGGAGCAGGACCGGGTCCGTGCGCCTGCCGCGGTAGGTGAAGGTGTCGACGCCGGTGAAACCGTTGTTCGGCGTGTAGACGACCTCCGTGCCGTTCACGACCGAGAGCGTGCCGTTCAGGGGCGGCGTCACGATCTCGACCTCCGTGAACGAGACGGTGCCCACGGTGAGGTTGTTCGCGACGCTCACCGTCTTGGGCACGTTCGGCGCCGTCGTCACGTCGACGGGCGGCGTGTTGGCGGCGATGTAGGCCGCGACCGCCGCGAGGTCCGCGGGGGAGAGCGCCTGCACCTGCGGGGTGAGCACCATCGAAGGCTGGTTCGCGCGAACGAACTCGATGACGGTGCTCGTCGTGCCGCCGCCGTTCAGGCGCGTGGCCGCGGGCGTCGGGCCATGGCAGGAGATGCAGACGTTGCCCCAGAGCGCCGCGCCGTCGATCGCCACCGGTGTCACGTCGACCGCGCCCGAAGGTGCGCTCGAACCCGCGGAATTGTTCGCCGTCACCGTGCAGGAGTAGGTCGTGTCGTTCGCGAGGCCGGAAACCGTGACGGGCGAGCCCGCGGCGCTTCCGGTGAAAGTGTTCGGCTGGCAGGTGGCCGTGTAGCTGGTGATCGCGGCGCCGCCGTTGAACGCGGGCGGCGTGAATTCGATCGTGGCCTGGCCGTTGCCCGGCGTCGCCACGCCGATGGTCGGCGCGCCCGGGACCACGGCCTGGATCTGCAGGCTGCGCGTCACCTGCGGCGCGGCATTCCAGTCGCCGTCGCCGGCCTGGTTGGCCGCGATCGTGCAGGTGCCCACCGCCACGATCGTCACCGTCGTGCCGCTCACGGTGCAGGTGGCGATGGTCGTCGAGTTGTACGTGATCGGCAGGCCCGAGGTCGTCGTGGCGAGAGGGTTGATGGCGAAGGTGCCGCCGGAGACGAAGTTCTGCTGCGGCTGCGCCGGGAAGGTGATCGCCTGGTCCGCCTTCACGATGCCGACGCTGCGCTGGACCGGTGCGGCGGCGTCGTAATTGGCGTTGCCGGCCTGGAGGGCCTCGATGGTGCAAACGCCCACCGAGACGATGGTGACCGTGGGCGTGGTGCCCGTGATCGTGCACACGTCGACCGTGAGCGACTGGTAGGACACCGGGAGCCCGGAGCTGGCCGTCGCCGCGGGCGAGAGCGGGAACGTGCCGGCGATCGCGAAACTGCGCGTGGCCGGCGACTGCGCGTTGAAGGTGATCGCCTGCGGGCCCATGTCGATGTCGAACTGCCCCACGACCTGCGGGGCGGCGTTGAAATTGGCATTGCCCCCCTGGTCCGCGGCGATGACGCAGGTACCCACCGAAATCTTGTTGACGAAGCTGCCGGTCACCGTGCAGACCCCCGGCGACTGGGTCGCGTAGGTGACCGCGAGGCCCGAGCTGGCCGTGGCCGCGAGCGGAACCGTCGTCGCGCTGAACAGTTGCGTGGCTGGCGGCGTGAAGGCGATCGTCTGGTTCGCCTTCTGGACGGCGAGCTGGAAGGTCTGGGTGCCGTTCGGCGCATTGCCGTTGGCCGCCGTGATGTTGATCGGGTAGTTGGCCACCGTGCCGAGCGCCGGCGTGCCCGAAAGCAGGCCCGCGGCGTTGAGCGTGACGCCCGAGGGCAGCGTGCCGGTGAAGCTGAAGGTCGGCGCCGGAAAGCCCGAAGCCGTCACCTGGAAGCTGCCGAAGCTGCCCACCGTGAAGCTCGTGCTGGCCGGGCTGTTGATGACGGGCGGCGTCGGCGTCTGCGAAGGCATCACGCCCACGGCGCCGGAAGCCGCGCTTCGTCCCGTGGGGTTGTCCGCCTGGACGACGCAGGAGTACGTGACGTTGTTCACGAGGCCGGTCACGGTGATGGCGGTGAACGGCGCCAGGGCGTCGGTCCCGGTGCGCGTGGTCTGCCCGGCCGCGGTGCAGGTGGCGATCGTGTTCGTGACGGCCTGCCCGCCCGTGTTGGCGTTGAGCGTGTAGGCGATGGTGGCCGAAGCGTCGCCCGAAGTGCCCACGCCGATGGTCGGCGCGCCGGGAACGGTCGGGGAGATGGTCACGCTCCGTGCCTGCTGGCCGGCCGCGCTGTAGCTGGCACTGCCGGCCTGGTTGGCCGTGATGGTGCAGGTGCCGGCCAGGAGCTTCGTGACGGTGCCGCCGATGCTGGAATTGCCCGTGACGGAACAGATGGTGGGCGTCGACGAGCCGTACGTCACGATGAGCCCGGAGCTGGCGGAGGCGTTGGGCGCGACGGCGAAGATGCCGTTCAACGTGTAGGGCTGCGTCGCCGTGGTCTGCGCCGGGAAGGTGATCGTCTGGCTCGCCGGGGAGATGGTGATGTTCTTGGGCACCTGCGCCGCGGCGAGGTAGTCCGCGTTGCCGGCCTGGTTGGCGTTGATCGTGCACGTGCCGCCCGCGACCTTGGTGACGGTGCTGCCGGAGACGGTGCACACGCCCGTGGTGGTGGAGGTAGGTGACCGCGAGGCCGGAGGAAGCCGTGGCCGTCAGCGCGAACGTGCCGGCGGGCACGAACGTCTGCGCCGGCGGGTTCGGGAAGGTGATCGTCTGGCTCGCCTTGTTGATCGTGATGCTCCGCGGCACGGAAATGGCTGCGTTGTAGCAGATGCTTCCGCCCTGGCTCGCGGTGATGGTGCAGGTGCCGGCGCCCTGCTCGGTGACCGTGCTGCCCGAAACGGTGCAGATGGTGGGCGTGCTCGACGAATAGGAGACCGTGAGGCCGGAGGTGGCAGACGCCGAAAGCGAGAAAGTGCCGCCGGGGTTGTAGGTCTGCGTGATGACGCTCGGAAAGGTGATGGTCTGGTTGTCCTTGGATATGGAAACGTTGACCGTGCGGTTGGCCGTCCTCACCGTATTGCCGGAATTGCGCAGGCGGTAGACGAACGAGACGTCCGTGGCGTTGTTCGCGCCGGGCGTGTACGTGACCCATTCGTTCGTGGTGTTGTAGGCCAGGGTGCCGTGGAGCGGCGAGGTGACGGTGACGAAGGTGTTGAGCGCCGTCGCGGAGGTGTTGTATTCCAGGTCGCCGGCGAGGGGAATGATCACGGCGTTGTTGCAGCTGGTCGCGGCCGCGACGGGCGTCGTGTTGAAAACCGATTCGAGATAGGCGGCGATGTGCTCGCGTTCGGCCTGCGTGGTGGCGACGCCGCCCATGCCCGTGACGGCGTTGTTGGAGATGGCCGCCGCGATGACGCCGGCGCCGGACGTGCTGGTGCTGTTGGGGCCCGGGTCCGCCGCGTTGGCGCGCTGCGATCCGGATGAACTGGCCGTCCCGTGGCACCCGGAGCACTTGCTGGTCCAGAGCGTGCTGCCCGTGGCGCTGCTTTGCGCGCGCACGGTGCCGGCTGCCAGCGCGAGAACCAGCGCGAATACCGGCACCGAGGCCAGCATGATCGCCCGATGGAATGGCCACGGCATGGCCGTCGCGTCCGTCGCGCGCTTCGTGAATTCACCCATGAGGCCTCCCCGCGCCATGCGGTCCCCAATACGAAATTCGGTGGGCACCCCGGAGGCCGATTCTGTAGGTGACGGCTCCCCGTGCTGCGCGATGCCCCGTCCGGTATCCCCTGCGATACCGGCAGTGAAGCCTACGCGAAAAGCCACTTTTCCGGGTGTCGACTATCTGACAGGCGTAGCACTCCTGACCCTTCCGGAGTCTCGAAACGGGGACAGGTGAAAAATTCACCTGTCCCCAATTACACCTGTCCCCAACTTGGCTTGGTTAGCCTGCGCTTACTCTGCAAACGCTTCGATGATGCCTACGCCCGTGCCGCCGTTCTTGCCGCGCACGATGGCGGTGTAGGCGCCGGGCGGCAGCGTGATGCGGATCACTGCCTCTCGGGTGTCGGCCGGTGCGAAACCGCTGGCCTGGATCGCGGCCACGTCGGCCGGCACGGTCTGCGCCTGCCAGTCGTCGTTCGAAGCGACCGGCGTCGCGCCGTTGAAGAGCTCGAGCACCGGGTCCATCAGCGCGTTGGTGATGCCGAAGGGCACCAGGCTCGGGCCGCGGGCGCGCACCGTCACCGTCTGCGGGCTGTCGCCCTGGATGATGAAGCCGCCGATCATCACGTCGTTGCCCGTGAGCACCTGGCCGCGGGTGGAGATGTTGAGGAGCGGGATCTCGGGCTTGTCGACTTCGAACACCTCGATGATCCCGACACCGGTCAACCCGCCCACGCCGGAGACCACCGCCGTGTAGGCACCGGGGCCGAGCGTGGTGAGGATCGCCGATTCCAGCGGGCTCGAAGGCGCGAAGCCGGAGGTCGTGATGGCGGCGGCATTGGCAGCCGTGCCCCAGTCATCGCTCGTCGCGAGCACTGTCTGGCCCGAGAAGAGCTGCATCGTCGGGTTGGGCAGCGCGTTGGCGATGCCGAACGGAATCAGGCTCGGTCCGCGCGCACGAACAACCACCGTCTTGGGCGCGCTGCCGCCGATGATGAAGCCGCCGATCAGCACGTCGTTGCCGGTGAGCACCTGCATCCGAGTCGAGATGTTGGCCAGGCGCGGAATCGTCGTGTTGAGCTTGAACTGCGCCCCCACGCTCTTGGCCGCATCCATCGTCACGTTGCAGGCGCCCGTGCCCGTGCACGCCCCGCTCCAGCCGGCGAAGAAGGAATCCGCCGAAGGCGCGGCCGCCAGGGCCACGGAGACGCCCGAGTTGAAGTTGGCCGAACACGTCGCGCCGCAGGCGATCCCGGCCGGCGTCGAAGTGACCGTGCCGGTACCCGCACCGGACTTCGTCACCGTGAGGGCGAATTGCTGCAGGTTGAAGGTGGCCGTGACCGTCTTCGCCGCATCCATCGTCACGTTGCAGGCGCCCGTCCCCGAGCAACCGCCGCCGCTCCAGCCGGCGAACACGGAGCCCGCCGTCGGCGTGGCCGTCAGCGCGATGCTGGCGCCGGAGTTGAAGTTCACCACGCACAGTCCGCCGCAGTTCAGGCCCGCCGGGTTCGAGGTCACGTTGCCCGTTCCGGTGCCGATCCGCGAAAGGGTGAGCGCGAAAGTCGAGGGAACCACGTTGAAGGTCGCGACCACGTCGCGGGTCGCATCCATCGTGACGAGGCATGATCCCAGGCCCACGCAGGCGCCGGTCCAGCCCGCGAACACGGAGCCGGCATCCGGTGTCGCCGACAGCTCGACCACGGTGCCGCTGGAATAGGTTTCGCTGCAATCCGCGCCGCAGGCGATGCCGCCCGCGGGCGTGACCGAGACGACGGTGCCACCGCCGCTGCCGTCGCGGGTGACCGCGAGCAGGAAGGTCGGCGCCGTGGCCGTGAACGTGGCCGTCACGTTCGCCGAGGCATCGAGCGTGACCGTGCAAGTGCCGGTACCGGTGCAGGCGCCGCCCCACGTGGTGAAGGCCGACCCGGGGTTCGCCGCGGCGACGAGCGTCACTTCCTCGCCCGGGGCGAAGGCCTCCGAGCAATCGGCGCCGCAGTCGATGCCCACCTTGGGGCCGAGCGTGCTCACGGTGCCGCCACCCGTGCCGTCCTTGGCGACGGTGAGCACGGGCGCCCCCGCAACCACCATGACCGTGACGGTGCGCGCGTCGCCCAGCAGGGATGTCGGGCTGTCGCGCCGACCCCGGTAGGTGAAGGTGTCGTTGCCCACGAAGCCGTTGTTCGGCGTGTAAGCGAGGACCGTGCCGTTGAAGGCCGACAGGGTGCCGTTGGCGGGAGGCGTCACCACCTCCGCGTGCGAGAAGGACAGGGTCTCGAGCGTGAGATGGCTTTCGACGCTGATCGACTTGGGCACGTTCACGGCGGTGGTCTCGGCGATCGTCGGCACGAAGCCCGCGATGTAGGCCGCGATCGTCTCGCGATCGGGCACCGGCAGGTTCACGAGCCCGAGCACCGCGGTCATCGCCGGCTGGTTCACGATGGCGTGGTCGATGACGCCGCTCGTCGTGCCGGCGGCGTTGAACCGGCGGCCGTTGGGCAGCTCGCCGTGGCAGAGCGAGCAGTTGTCCGTCCAGAGCTGCGCGCCGTTGCCGCCCTGTGGCGAAACCGGCACCGTGCCCGAAAGAGCCCCGTTGCCGACGGCGTTGATGGCGCGCACCGTGCAGGCGTAGAGCGTGTCGTTGGTGAGGCCCGTCACCGTGATCGGCGAGGCCGGTCCCGTCGCCGTCACGGTCTGCAGGCCGGCCACGCAGGCGGCCTGGTAGCCGGTGATGGGGCTGCCGCCGTCGTTCGCGGGCGGCGTGAATTCGATCGTCGCCTGGCCGTTGCCCGCCGTGGCGATGCCGATGGTCGGCGCCGCCGGCACGACGGCGTTGATGGCGATGTCGCGCGTGACCGTCGGCGCCGGCGCGAAGTTCGCGTTGCCGCCCTGGTCGGCCGCGATCTGGCAGTTGCCCGCCGTGACGATCGTGACGACGGACCCCAGGATCGTGCAGACCGCCGGCGTGTTGGTCGAGTACGAGACTGGCAGGCCCGAGCTCGCCGACGCGGTCGGGTTGATGTCGAAAGTGCCGCCCGGGCTGTAGGACTTGGCGGACTGCGCGGGGAAGGTGATCGTCTGCGCGCCCAGGCCGATGACGATGTCGGCGGTGACGGCCACCGCCGCGTTCCACGTCGCGCTGCCGCCCTGGCTCGCCTCGATCGTGCACGTGCCCGCCGAGAGGATCGAGACGGAAGTTCCCGAGCCCATGCTGCAGACCGAGGGCGTGAGCGAGTTGTAGTCGATCGTCAGGCCGGAATTCGTGCTGGCCACGGGCGATAGCGAGAAGGCGCCGCCCGGAACGAACGGCTGCGCGGCCTGCGCCGGGAATGTGATCGCCTGGTCGCCCGCGATCACCTCGAACGAGTACTTGCCCGAGTCGGCCGGCCCGATGTCCGCCGTGCCGTCCTGGAAGGCGACGACGGTGCAGAAGCCGAGCGCGACGAACGTGAGCTGGTCGCCCGCGACGGTGCACACGGCCGTCTCGGTCGAGTCGAACGTGAGCGGCAAGCCGGAGGACGCGGTGCCGGTGAGCGTGACCGGCGTGTTCGTGAAGGGCGAGGGATCCGGCAGCGGGTCCAGCGTCACCGTCTGCGGGATCTTCTGCACCTGGAACGTGACGACCTTGAACACCGTGCCCTGCGTGTTGCTCGCCGAGAAGCGGACGAGGTGGCTGCCGAAGGTGCCGGAATCCGGCGTGCCGCTGACCACGCCGGTGCCGTCCGTGAAAGCGAGCCCGGACGGCAAGGCGCCGGACACGATGGCGAACGTCGGCGCGGGAACGCCGGTGGCGGTGAGCGTGTAGGTGCCCGGCGAACCGATGGTGAAGAAGGCCGAGACGCCGCTCGTGATGACCGGGGCCACGGGTGCCGCCGAGGGCGTCGCCGACGCCGACGAAGACGCCGCGCTGGTCAGGCCGCTCGCGTTGGTGGCCGTGACCGTGCAGCTGTACGGGAAATCGTTGTCCAGCCCGGTTACGACCAGGGGCGATGCGGCGCCCGCCTGCACCCCGGTGGGGTGACCCGCGGAGGTGCAAGTGGCGGTGTACGACGAAATCGCGCTGCCCCCATTCGTCGCGGGCGCGGTGAAGGTGACGGTGGCCTGGTTCGGGCCTCCCGAGGCGCCTACGGATTGCGGAACGCCCGGCGCCACGGCGTTGATCACGACCGTCTGGTTCACGGGCGTGGCGGCGGTGAAGTTCGCGGTCGCCGCGCTCGTGGCCGTGATGATGCAATTGCCCGCGGTGAGCTTCGTGACCGTCGTGCCCGCGACCGAGCAGACGGTCGGGCTGAGCGTGGTGTTGTACGTGGGGATGAGGCCGGAACTGGTCGAGGCGACCGGATTGATCGCGAACGTGCCGCCGCTGGACCACGTTTGCGTCGCGGGTGACTGGGCGTTGAAGGTGATCGTCTGTGCCACCGGGGTGATGGTCACGTTGCGGACGACGTCGGTCGCGGCGTTCCAGTTGACGGTGCCGTCCTGGTTGGCCCGGATGGCGCAGGTGCCGCCCCCCTTGATCGTCACGGTCTCGCCGGATATCGTGCACACCGCGTTGTTGTCCGAGGTGTAGGTGATGGGCAGGTTGGAGTTCACCGACGCGAGCGGCAGGATCGGGAACGTGGCATTGAGCGAGAACGGCCGTGACGTGGTGAACTGGGTGCCGAAGGAGATCGTTTGGTTGCCCTTGGCGATGGTGAAGGTGAGCACCGCGCTGTCGGTCCCGCCGGCGTTGGTGGCGAAGATGGTCGACGTATCGGTCCCGAACGTCGTGGGCGTGCCGCTGATGACGGCACCCGATCGGGTGAGCCCCGAGGGCAACGAGAGCGCGGCGTAGGAAGTCGGCGAATTGGTCGCGGTGATGGTGTACGAGAGCGCGACGCCCACGGTGCCGCTCTTGTTGAGCGAGCTGGTGATCACCGGCACCGGCGGCGGCAGGACATTGATCGTCACGGTCCGGGCGTCGCCGAGCAGGTCGGGGCTGGCGCCGAGGTTGCGTCCCCGGTAGGTGAACGTGTCGATGCCGACGAAACCCGGGTCGGGCGTGTAGGGTGACGCTCGTGCCGGACCACGCGGAGAGCGATCCGTTGGGCGGGTTCGAGACCGTGGCCACGCTCGTGAACGCCACGCCACCCAACGTGATGTGCGAGTTCACGTTGATCGACTTGTTGGTGTTGAACGCGGTGCTCGTGGAAATCGTCGGCACCTGCGTGGCGATGTACTGCGCAATGCTCGTCTTCTCGGCCGAGCTCAGGCTGCGGGCCGTCGAGGAGCCGTCGAACCAGCTGGCCATCGAGGCCTGGTTGATGACCACGTAGTTGAGCACCGTATTGGTGCTGCCGGCCGCGTTGAGCTGCGGGCCGCTTGGCGTGGTGGTGTGGCAGACGTCGCACTTCGACGTCCACAGGGCCGCGGAGGCAAGGGCCTCGCCGGGGATTGCGGCCAAGGACGCCAACGCCATGGCGGCGGCCATGGCCGGGCGCGAGAATGCGCGCCGAACGGAAACGATCATGAGGCCTCCCCGCGCCATGCTTTCCCCAGTGCAGAAATCGGTAGGCCACCGCGGAGGCCGATTCTGTCGGTGACGGCTCCCCGTACGGCTCGATGCCCCACCCGGCACCCCCTGAGATACCGGCGATTCAGGCTACGCCAAATGGCCGATCCGGGGGTGTCGACTATCCGACAGGTGTAACCGAAACGGGGACAGGTGAATTTTTCACCCGTCCCCAATTACACCCGTCCCCAGCTTGGCTGGTTAGCCTGCGCTTACTCTGCAAACGCTTCGATGATGCCCACGCCCGTGCCGCCGTTCTTGCCGCGCACGATGGCGGTGTAGGCCCCCGGCGGCAGCGTGATGCGGATCACCGCCTCGCGCGTGTCGGCGGGGGCGAAGCCCGAGGCCTGGATCGCCGCCACGTCGGCCGGCACGGTCTGCGCCTGCCAGTCGTCGTTCGAGGCGACCGGCGTCGCGCCGTTGAAGAGCTCGAGCACCGGGTCCATCAGCGCGTTGGTGATCCCGAAGGGAACCAGGCTCGGGCCCCGGGCGCGCACCGTCACCGTCTGCGGGCTGTCGCCCTGGATGATGAAGCCCCCGATCATCACGTCGTTGCCCGTGAGCACCTGGCCGCGCGTGGAGATGTTGAGGAGCGGAATCTCGGGCTTGTCGACTTCGAACACCTCGATGATGCCCACGCCCGTCACCCCGCCCACGCCGGAGACCACCGCCGTGTAGGCACCGGGGCCGAGCGTGGTGAGGATCGCCGATTCCAGCGGGCTCGAAGGCGCGAAGCCGGAGGTGGTGATGGCGGCGGCGTTCGGCGGCGGTGCCCCAGTCATCGCTCGTCGCGAGCACCGTCTGCCCGCTGAAGAGCTGCATCGTCGGGTTGGGCAGCGCGTTGGCGATGCCGAAGGGGATGAGCGAAGGCCCGCGCGCCCGAACGACCACCGTCTTGGGCGCGCTGCCGCCGATGATGAACCCGCCGATGAGGACATCGTTGCCCGTGAGCACCTGCATCCGGGTCGAGATGTTGGCCAGGCGCGGGATCGTCGTGTTGAGCTTGAACTGCGCCCCCACGCTCTTGGCCGCATCCATCGTCACGTTGCAGGCGCCGGTACCGGTGCACGCCCCGCTCCAGCCGGCGAAGAAGGAATCGGCCACGGGCGCGGCACCCAGCGCGACCGAAACGCCCGAGCTGAAGTTCGCGTTGCACGTCGCCCCGCAGTCGATGCCGCCCGGCGTGGATGTGACCACCCCGCCGCCACCGCCTGTCTTCGTGATCGTGAGTGCGAACTGGCCGGAGGAGACCGTGAGCGTCGCGCTGGCCGTGTTGCCGTTGGCGCCGTTCGCCGACGTGACGACGCCGGTCGTATTGTTGTATGTCCCCACGCTCGCGCTGGTCACGTTCACCGTCACGGTGCAAATGGCGCTCACCGCGATGCTGCCGCCGGTAAGCGAAACACTTCCCGAGCCCGCCACCGCCGTGGCCGTACCGCCGCAGGTGTTGACCAGGCCGTTCGGCGTGGCGACCACCAGGCCGGACGGCAGCGCATCGGTGAACGCCACCCCGGTGAGCGCCACCGTGTTCGCCACGTTGCCGTCCACCGGGTTGGTGATGGTCAGCGTCAGGGCGGAAATGCCGTTGACGTTGATCGTCGTCGGCGCAAACGCCTTGGCGATGCGAGGCGGGGCCACCACGGTGAGGTTGGCGGAGGCGGTGCCGCCCGGGCCTCCCTGCGTCGAAGTGATGTTGCCCGACGTGCTGTTCTTGAGACCTGCCGTGGTGGCGAACACGTTGACCGAGAAGTTGCAGGTGCTGTTCGCCGCCAGCGTCGCGCCCGACAGGCTGACCGCGCCCGAGCCCGCCGTCGCCGTGATCGTGCCGCCGCCGCAGCTGCCGGTGAGGCCGTTGGGAGTCGCCACCAGCAGGCCGAAGGGCAGCGTGTCGGTGAAACCCACGCCGGAGAGGCTTTGCGTGGTGTTGGTGTTCTGGATCGTATAGGTGAGGCTGGTCGGGCTGCCCAGCGGAATCGAGGCCGCGCCGAATATCTTGGCGAACGTGGGCGGCGAGACCACCGTGACGTTGGCGGACGAAAGGTTGCTGATTCCCTGCGTCGAGGCGACCTGGACGTTGTTGCTTTTGACCCCCGTCGTCGTCCCCCTGACGTTCACCGTGACCGTGCAGGACGAGTTGAACGCAACCGCGCCCGAAGCGAGGCTGACGACCGAGGCGCCAGACGTCGCCGTGGCCAGGCCGCCGCAGTTGCTGGACAGGCCGTCGGGCGTCGCCACGACCAGGCCGGCGGGCAAGTTGTCCGTGAACCCCACGTTCTGCAGCGATACGCCGTTGGCCGCCGGGTTGGTAATGGTGATGGAGAGAGAGGTCGTGCCGTTGAGCGGGAGGGTCCCCGCACCGAAAGCCGAGGCGAGCGTCGGTGCGACCGCGGGCACGGTCACGTTGAAGTTGTTCGCGTGCGCCCATCCGCCGCCGCCGGAGCCGAGGCCGACGCGCGCCACCGCATAGAGCGTTTGCGTCGTGCCCCCTGTCGCCGTGGACGGCACGGTGTAGGAGAACTGGTAATTCGCCGCGCCACCCGCCGAGAGCGTCGCCAACGTTCCGCCGGGAGCCCCGCTGCCGTGAATGAGCTCCGCACTGCCGGCCGCCCCCTGCGGCGTGAGCGGCGTCGAGATCTTCGTGATCGGCGTGCCGGCACCGGTGGCGGCGATGGCCATCCCCAGGCGAAGCCCGCTGACGGCGGTTCCGGCCGTAAGGACCGACACCGTGTAGTTGCCCGAAGCTCCGACCGAAAGGCTCGCCGGCCCCGAGATCGTGGTGGTCATCGCCACCAGGCTGGGCGAAGACGTGACGACGTGGCAACCGCTGCCGCAACCCGCGCCTCCGTTCCGGTTGGTGCGTCCCGTGAGGCCGGCCGGATTGTTGGCGTTCGCGAGCACGTCGGCCACCGGCAAGGCCAAGGCGAGTGCCGCGAGGACGCGAAAGATGCCCCGCGTGCCGTGGCATGGCGGCGAGCCGCCCGGTGGCAGCGCACGAGCGGGGGGCCGAACCATCGTGGCGGGCGCGGATGAGAAGCGGGCCGCGGGCGGGACGTGCGCGTTGCCGTTTTCGTGGGCCATTTTGGCCTCCTGTGGCGATTGCCGCTCTTGTGTCGGCGCGTCGCGGGGCTTCCCGGCCCCTGTGCCCGGCGCGCTCGACTGAAACCTAATCCCATCGCCGACCGAACGCAACGACTGTTTCCGGGCGGGCGGGCGGCGTCCGGCATGCCCTACCGGAATCGCGGGCATGCGCGGAATTCCGGCATCTCTGCAAACGCGATGCGAGGGCGATTCCTGCCAAGCCGGAAATGCGGCGACGGGGTTACTGCGCGAACACCTCGATGATGGCGACGCCGGTGGTGTTGGCCACGCCCCGCACGATGGCGGTATAGGCGCCCGGCGGCAGCGTCACCAGAATGGCCGACTCCTTCGCGTTCGCCGGCGCGAAACCGCTCGCCGTCACCTGTGCCGCGTTGGCCGCCGATCCCCAGTCGTCGTTGGTCGCGAGCACCCCCTGGTCCGACGAACGCACCAGGGTGAGCTCCGGGTCCGCCAGCGCGCTGGCGATCCCGAAAGGAATGAGGCTCGGGCCCCTCGCCCTCACCACGACCGTCTGCGGGCTCGTCCCGTTGATCACGAAACCGCCGATCATCACGTCGTTGCCCGTGAGCACCCGGCCGCGGGTGGAGATGTTGGCGAGCGGCACGCCCGGCTGGTCCACCTCGAACACCTCGATGATGCCCACGCCCGTGGCTCCCCCCGCCCCCGTGACGACGCCCGTGTAGGCGCCCGGCGCGAGCGTCATGTGGATGGCCGATTCGAGCGCGTTGCCCGGCGCGAAGCCCGACGCCTGCAGGGTCGCCGCGTTCGCCGCCTCCTGCCAGTTGTCGTTCGTGGCGACCGGCGTGGGCCCCGTGAACAGTTGCAGCACCGGGTTCGCGAGCGCGTTGGCGATCCCGAAGGGAACGAGGCTCGGCCCGCTCGCCCTCACCACCACCGTCTTGGGAACCGTGCCCCCGATGATGAAGCCGCCGATCATCACGTCGTCTCCCGTGAGTACCTGCATGCGGGTCGAGATGTTCCCCAGCCGCGGGATGGCCGTGCCCGTTTCGAAGCTGGCCGTCACCGACGTGGCCGCGGCGAGCGTGAGGGCGCAGGGGCCCGTGCCCGCGCAGCCTCCGCCCGCCCAGCCGGCGAAGCCCGAGCCCGCCGCGGGCGTGGCCGTCAGCGTGACGAGCGTGCCCGCGGAAAAGCCGGCCGTGCACGCGGCGCCGCAGGCGATGCCCGCCGGCGTCGAGGCGACCGTTCCCGTGCCCCCGCCCGACTTCGTCACCGTGAGATCCACGGGCGCCGGGGCCACCGTGCCGGTGGTGCCGAAGAAGTTGGTGGGCGAGTTCGTGGCCGTGGCGCCCGTGCGGTCGATGGACAGCACGCCGTCCGAGGGCAGCGCGCCGTGGTTCACGACGTCGTAGATGTCGGCGAAGACGAGCGTGCCGCCGCTCCTCGACAGGAACCCGTCCGGCAGGACGTAGTCCGGCGCCACCACGCCCAGCGCGGCGAAGCCGGCGGTGCCCAGGAGCATCTTCTTGCCGAGCGTGTCGCCGGGCAGGTTGGACGGGAAGGTGAACACCTTGTTGCCGCCCGGCGCGTTCGACGCGAGCGTGTGCCCGGCGAGGAACTGCTGGCCCCCGGCGAAGGCCGACAGCTCGACGAACTGCACGGTGCCGTCGGCGTTCGAGTAGATCTCGTTGATGGCCCACAGGTGGAAGCTCGCGGGAGCAGGCAGCGCGAAGAGGGCGACGGCGAAGGCGGCGAGGCGGCGGAGCAGGCGGACGGGCATGGCGACCTCCGGCAGGTGGGTTGCGTGCGACCTGCACGGTAACACCGCCGCCGCGCGTTCATTCCACCTGCCGCCGAAAATGGGTCCCGCCCGGCTACTGCGCGAACACCTCGATGATGCCCACGCCGGTCGCACCATTGCGGCCCGAGACGATGGCCGTGTAGGCCCCCGGCGCCAGCGTGACGAGGATCACCGCTTCGCGCGGGTCCGCCGGGGCGAGGCCGCGCGCCGAAATGGCCGCCGCGTCCGCCGAGGCCTGCCAGTCGCCGTTGTACGCGATGACGCCCGGGCCGGCGAAGAGTTGCAGCTCGGGATCGTCCAGCGCGTTGGCGATGCCGGCCGCCGCGAGCGACGGGCCGCGCGCGCGCACCACCACCGTCTGCGGCCGGTCGCCCTGGATCACGAACCCGCCGATCATCACGTCGTTGCCCGTGAGCACCTGGCCGCGCGTGGAGATGTTGGAAAGCGGGGTTTCGGGGCGGTCCACCTCGAAGATCTCGACGATGCCCACGCCCGTCCCGCCGCCCACGCCCGAGACGATGGCGGTGTAGGCGCCCGGCGCGAGCGTCACGAGAAGCGCCGCTTCGCGCGCGTCGGACGGCGCGTAGCCCGTGGCCTGCAGCTGCGCGGCGCGCGCATCGTCGGCCCAGTCGTTGTTGGCCCCGATCGGCGTGGCCCCCGCGAAGAGCTGCAACTGCGGGTCGGCGAGCGTGTGGGTGATGCCGAAGGCCGCGAGCGAAGGACCGCGCGCGCGCACCACCACCGTCTTGGGCAGCGTGCCGCCGACGACGAAGCCGCCGATGAGCACGTCGTTGCCCGTGCGCACCTGCATGCGCGTGGCGATGTTGGCGAGGCGCGGGATGGCGGTGTTCGGGCGGAAGGTCGCGGTCACGGCGCGCGCGGCGTCGAGCGTCACGGTACATGGGCCCGTGCCCGAGCACGCGCCGGCCCATCCGTCGAAGAAGGCGCCTTCCCCGGCGGCGGCGGACAGCTGGACTTGGGTGCCGGCCGTCCACGACCCGGCGCACGTGGCGCCGCAGTCGACGCCCGCCGGGTTCGAGATCACGCGGCCGGCGCCGTCGCCCGCCTTCGTCACCGTGAGCGCGTACGTCACCGGCGGCGGCGGGGGCGGCGGGGGCGGCGGCGGAAGGGCCGCGGGCTGCACGAACCGTCCGAACCCGGCCGGGCTCGCCATCGGCTCGCCCAGGTCCACGCTCGCCGTGATGGCGCCGGTGGCGAGATCCACGAGCGAAAGCGCGGGCGCGACCATGTCCACCACGTAGGCCACGCCGGCGGTCGTGTCGACGCCCGCGGGGAAGCCGACGCCGGTCACGACGCGCTCCGGCGCGAGCGTCGCCGCATCGAACACGGCGAGCACGCCGTCGCCCTGCCCCGTGACGACGACCTGGCGTCCCGTCGGCTCGACGGCCACCGCGAAGACATCCATGCCGACCGGCGCGGTGACCACGGCGCCCGTCGCGAGATCGACCGACGAGAGCGAGCCGTCGCCCCAGTTGGCCGCGTAGGCCTTCGTGCCGGACGGGCTGAGGGCGACACCGAAGGGCGTCGAGCCGACGGTGACGGTGCGCGTGACGGTGCGCGTGAGCGCGTCGATCACCGACACGGTGTTCGAGCCGCTGTTGGCGACCACGACGCGCGCGCCGTCGAGGGCGACGCCGGCCGGCGACGGGCCCACGGCCACGGCCTGCACGGCGTGCGTGGCGAGGTCCACGAAGGCGACCTTGCCCTCGGCCATCAGCGAGACGACGGCGTAGGCACCCGCCGGATCGATCGCGATGCCGTAGGGGTACGAACCCACGGTGACGGGCGCCGACACGTTCCAGCTCCCGAGGTCGAGCGCGCGGATCGTGGTGCCACCCTGGTCCGTGATCCAGGCGCGCTGCCCGGCGGGCTCGAACGCGATGCCGAAGGGGCTCGCGCCCACGGCCACCGTCGCCACGACGCGGCGCGTCGAGAGATCGATGGCCGAGACGTTGCCCACGCCCATGTTCGTGACGAGCGCGAACGGGCCGGCGGCCGGGCCGGGCGTGGCGAGCAGCACGCCCGTCGCCTCGCCCGCGCCGGCGGCGTTGTTCGCGACGACGGTGCAGCGGACCGTGGCGCCGTTCGCGAGCGCGCCGATCGCGAGCGGCGATGACGGCCCCGAGGCGGTGAGCCCGCCGGGCTGGCAGGTCGCCGTGTAGCCGGTGATGGCCGAGCCGCCGTCGTTCGCCGGGGGCGAAAAGCTAAGCGAGACGCTTGCCTCGCCCGGAAGCGCCGAGGCCTGCAAGGGCGCGAGCGCCATGCCTGCCGCGATGGCGAAGCTTTCGAGCACCTGCGGCGCCGGCAGGAAATCGGCGTTGCCTTCCTGGTCCAGCGACAGCGTGCAGGTGCCCGCCGACACCGCCGTGAGCCGCCACGAATCCTCGACCGTGCACACCGCCGGCGTGAGCGAGTGCACGGTGACCGGCAGCATCGACGTGGAATAGGTGGCGAGGACCGCCGTGCGCCCGACCGTGGCGGCGGGCGTCATCGCGAGCACCGCCTGTTGCGGCGCCTTCTGCACGGTGAGCGTGAGCGCGGCCCGCGCCTCGGGCGGCGCGCCGTTGCTCGCGACGACCGTGAGCGGGTAGGTGCCGACGGAACCGCAGGCCGGCGTCCCGGAGAGCATGCCGGTGGCCGGGTAGTACGCGAGGCCGGCAGGCAATGTCCCCTCGAGCGAGATCGCGGGCGCGGGCGAGCCGGACGCGGTGAGGTAGACGACGCGGTGGGCGTTCACCGTGAAGGTCGCCGTCGCGCCGCTCGTCACGGCGGGCGCGCTGGCGGTCGTGGCGATCACGCTCGGGGACGAAGGCCCCGTGCCCACGGCGTTGGTCGCGGCCACCGTGCAGGTGTAGCTCGATGCGCCCGCGAGCCCCGTCACGACGACGGGCGAATAGGCGCTGGTGGCGGTGGTGGTGTTGCCCCCGCTGCAGGAGGCGACATACGCGGTGATCGGCGCGCCGCCGTTGGAGGCGGGCACGCTGAACCCGAGGGTGACCTGCCCGTTGCCCGCGACCGTCGAGGTGATGACGGGCGCGCCCGGCAGCGTGGCCACGACGATGTCGTCCAGGAGCATGTCCTGGCCGCCCCCGGAGGTCACGCCGTCGAAGATCACGTGGTTCGAGGCGCCCGCGTACGACGCGGGGAGGTCGAAGACGAACTGCTGCCAGCCCACGTTCCCGGTGCCCGGCGACCAGCCGCGGAAGCGGTGGATGGTGCCCAGGAGCGCGGCCCCGCCGAGCGTGGTCCCCGTGTTCACGTAGACGTCGACGCGATCGCTCTTCGTATCCGCCGCGTCGCGGTACATCCAGAAGGCGAGCTTCGCACCCGTCACGCCCGCAAGCGAGAACGGCGGAGACACGAGGCGCGCGGTGCTGCCCGCGTCGGCGTCGTGGCTGTTGAAGAGGACGAGGTTCGTGCCGCTGTGCGTCGGGACGTCCGCCGGATGGTGCGTCGTGCCCGTCGTGGACCAAGCGGCGTCGGCGTGGATCCCGACGAGCGACTGCCAGGACGCCGGCAGCAGGGGCGAGGCGACGCCGTCGAACGACTCGGCCGGCAGCATGAGGCCCGCGGGCGTCACGCTGTTGGACGTGGCCGAGGCCGGGCCGGCGCCGTTGGCGTTGCTCGCGCGCACCGTGAAGGTGTAGGCCGTGCCGTTCGCGAGGCCGGCGACGGCGACCGGGCTCGAGGCGCCGCTGCCGGTGAAACCGCCGGGACTCGCGGTGACGGTGTAGCCCGTGATCGCGAGTCCTCCCGTCGAAGCCGGCGCGGTGAAGGCGACGCTCGCCGAGGCGATGCCCGCCGTGGCCGTGCCGATCGCCGGCGCGCCCGGCAATCCCGAGGGCACGACAACGGAAGACGCGGTCGAGGCCGGGCCGTTGCCGATGGCGTTCGTGGCCGACACGGTGAAGGAGTACCCGGTGCCATTGGTCAGGCCGCTCACCGTGACCGGGCTCGAGGCCGCGTTGACGGTGGCGCCGCCCGGGCTGCGGATGACGGTGTACGAGAGGATCGGGCTGCCGCCGTCGAAGCCCGGCGCGGCGAACGAGACGCTGGCCTGCGCGTCGCCGGCGACCACGCCCGTGATGACCGGCGCGCCCGGCACGCCCGCCGCAGTGCCCACCGGCAGCGTGAAGTCCCACACGTAGCCGTCGTCGCAGCGGATGTAGCCCGGCTGCTGCGACTCGAAGCCGTGCACGTCGTTGCAGCCGCTGCTCACGTCGCCGGCCAGGTCCGTGTCGTACTCGACGCCGGCGAAGAGGTTGTTGCGCAGCCACGCGTAGCGCTGGGCGAGGAGCGCGCTGCCGGCCGCGGCGGCGCGGAAGCGGCGGCCGGCCGTGACGTAGAACGCGAACGACTCGGCGAAATCCTCGGCCGGCACGTACTTGCCCGCGGCGCAACCGCCGTAGCCGGGATTGAAGGCGTACTTCGAGATCCAGTCGCGCGGGTCCTCGCTGCGGCGCGTCAGGCAGCCGTTGGCGTAGGTCGCGAGGTCGTAGCCGATGGCGTAGAACGAAAACGTGTCCACCGAGCGCCACAGCGGCACCTGCGCCGGGAAGGCCGAGGGCGCGTAGGCGCGGCCGAAGCTGCCGTCGAGATAGTGCGCGTATTCGTGGATGGCGGTGCCGACGTCGACAGCGGCGCTGGGGCGGCGCGCGGTGTCCTTGCGCAGGTCGAAATAGGCACCGACGAAGCGGTAGTCCGAGGCCGGGTCGATCCACGCGCCGCCCTGCCCGTAGTTGGCGTAGATCGGCGTCCCCGCCGCATCCTGGATCTCGCCCAGGCACTGGAACGAGGTGCACTGGATGAACTCGTCGTGGCCGGTGCGAAGGCCCGCGGGCAGCGAATCGAGGGCAAGCGCATAGATGGCGCGCACCGTGTCGCGCGAGGCCTCGTGGACGTGCAGGGGCTGCATGCGGTCCGAAAGCAGGAAGCTCGCCGCGATGGGCGCGAGCGCCGCTTCGCGGGAGACGAGCTGGGCGTCGATCTGGGCGAGCGTCGCCGCGTTCACCACGTCGCTCACCGGCAGCCCCGCGCGAGACTGGAACAGGTGCAGGCAGCGCAGGTGCGAGTCGTCCAGCCCGTAGCCGCTGCCCATCTCGGTCTGGTAGCCGAGCATGAGGAAGGCCGAGTAGAGCTTGTAGGCGAAGGTGCCGCGGTCGATGTTGCCGTTGGGCTGCCGCCAACCCGTGACGTGCATGTCGTACGGGGTGCCGGCCATCACCTGCGCGGCGGCGGGATCGGCCGCGAGGAACGCCGAATTCAGCGCCTGGGCGGGAAGGGCCTGCAGGCCGGCCGCGAGGGCGAGCGCGCCCGCGAAGGCGCGAATCGCCGGAAGGAAGGGGAAGCGGCCGGAGGCCACGGGCGCCATCTCACCGTCAACCGGGTGCCCGGCGGGTCCGACGACATTCGCCCTTGCTCATCACGCAGACGCTCCGAAGGGGCCCCATTCCGGGGTCCGTCCTTCTCCTTCGGCACGGCCGGCCCGGAGATGAGCCCGAAAAGCCGCCCAATTCGTTTCAAGCGTAAGAAAAGCCCAGGGCTGGGGACAGGTGAATTCGGGGACAGGTGAAAAATTCACCTGTCCCCATTTTCACCTGTCCCCAGCCTGTTACTGGGCGAAGACCTCGATGATCCCGACGCCCGTCGCCCCGCCCTTGCCGGAGACAATGGCGGTGTAGGCGCCCGGATTGAGGGTGATGCGGATGACGGCCTCGCGCGTGTCGCTGGGCGCGAAGCCCGCCGCCTGGATGGCCGCCGCATCGGCGCTCGCCTGCCAATCGTCGTTGCTCGCGATGACCGCCGCACCGCTGAAGAGCTGCAGCACCGGGTCCGTGAGCGCATCGGCAACGCCGAAGCTCGCGAGCGAGGGTCCGCGCGCGCGCACGATGACCGTCTGCGGCTGGTCGCCCTGGATCACGAAGCCGCCGATCATCACGTCGTCGCCCGTGAGCACGCTGCCGCGCGTGGAGATGTTGGCGAGGGGCACGTCGGGCAGGTCGACTTCGAAGACTTCCACGATGCCCACGCCCGTGGCGCGACCGACGCCCGACACGATGGCGGTGTAGGCGCCGGGAGCGAGCGTCGTGAGGATCGCGGCCTCGCTCGCGTCCGCCGGCGCGAAGCCGGTGGCCGAAAGCGCCGCGGCATTGGCCGCCTGCTGCCAGTCGTCGTTCACGGCGATCGACGTCGCCCCGCTGAAGAGCTGCAGTTGCGGGTTCGAGAGGAAATTCGAGATGCCGAAAGGCGCGAGCGAAGGTCCGCGCGCGCGCACCACCACCGTCTTGGGCGCCGCGCCCTGGATGATGAAGCCGCCGATCAGCACGTTGTCGCCCGTGAGCACCTGCATGCGCGTGGAGATGTTGCCCAGGCGCGGGATGCTGGTCTTGAGCGAGAAGGTCGCCGTGGCGCTCTTCGCGGCATCCATCGTCACCTGGCAGGTGGCGGTGCCCGTGCAGCTGCCCGCCCAGCCGGCGAAGAAGGACGTGCTCGCCGGCACCGCCGTGAGCGTCACCACCGTGCCGCTGTCGAAGTTCGCCTGGCAGGTGCCGGTGCAATTGATGCCCGCCGGGCTCGAGGTGACCGTGCCGCTGCCCGCGCCGGGAAGCGAGACGCTGAGCGCGAACGGGATGACGACGCAGGCGCTCGCGCCGGCCTGCGAAGTGAAGCCCGAGGGGCAGGATTGCTGCGACGTGGCGCCGGCGCCCGGCACGAAGGACCCGGGGCTCGCGAGCGTGCAGGCGCTCTGCCCGGCGCTCGCGGAGAAACTGCCGGGGGCGCAGAGGGTGCCCGAAGTCGCGCCCGGGCCCGAGAAGCTGCCGGCTGGCACGCTGGTACAGGCCGACTGGCCCTGTGCCGCGCTGAACGTGCCCGCCGCGCAGGGCGATGCGGCGGCGGCGCCCGGGCCCGAGAAGCTGCCCGCGGGAACCGCATTGCAGGAGGACTGGCCCGTGAGGTTCTGGAAGGTTCCCGCGACGCAGGGTGCCGCCGTTGCCGCCGCCGTTTCGCTCACGAAACTGCCGGCCGGCGCGGGCTTGCAGGAGGAGAGGCCCGTCTCGTCGGCATAAGTGCCGACGGTGCAATCGGACGCAAATGTGCGGCCCGTCTGGCCGACGAACCGGCCGAGCGGAGCGGCATCGCACACGGACTGGCCGCCGACCGCGCTGAAGCTGCCCGCGGCGCAAGGCGTCGCGGCAGCCGCGCCCGGGTTCGAGAAGCTGCCCGCGGGTACGGCGCCGCAGGCCGACTGGCCCGTGAGCGCCTGGAACGTGCCCGCGTCGCACGGGGTCGGGGTCGCCGCGCCATTGACATTCACGTAGCTGCCGGCCGGCGCGAGATTGCAGGCGCTCAGGCCCGTCACGTCGGCATATCGGCCGACGGCGCACTGCGTCGCGACGCTCAGGCCCGGGGTGCCGGCGAAGCTCCCTACCGGCGACGATTGGCAGGCCGACTGGCCCGGCAGGGAGTTGAACGTGCCAGCCACGCACGGGGTTTGCTGGGCGGCTCCGGCCAGCGAGAAGCTGCCGGCCGACGCCTGGATGCAGGCCGTGGCGGACGATTGCCCCGTGAGCGGGTTGTACCGGCCGGCCGGGCAATCGATGGCGACCGTCACCGAGGCCGCGCCCACCGCCGCGCTGTACTTGCCGGCCGGGACGGCCTGGCAGATCGACTGCCCGGTGAGGTTCTGGAACGTGCCCGGCACGCACGGCGTCGACGTCGCCGCCGCCGTGGTGCTCACGAAGCTGCCGGCCGGGGCGGGCTTGCAGGCGCTGAGGCCCGTCACGTCGGCGTAGGTGCCGACGGTGCAGTCGGACGCGAAGCTCCGGCCCGCCTGGCCGACGAACCGGCCGAGCGGCGCCGCATCGCACACGGACTGGCCGCCGGCCGCGGAATAGGTGCCCAGGCCGCAAGGCGTCGCTTCAACCGCGCCCGGGTTCGAGAAGCTGCCCGCGGGGACCGGGCCACAGGCCGACTGGCCCGTGAGCGCCTGGAACGTGCCCGCGTCGCACTGGGTCGGGTTCACCGCGCCCGTGACGTTCACGTAGCTGCCGGCCGGCGCGAGGTTGCAGGCGCTCAGGCCCATCACGTCGGCGAACTGGCCGGTGCTGCAGAGGATGGCAACGGACTGGCCCGGCGCACCGACGTAACTGCCGAGCGGCGACTGCTGGCAGGCCGACTGGCCCTGCGAGTCGTTGAACGTGCCGGCCACGCACGGGGTTTCCTGCGAAGCGCCCGCGAGCGAGAAGCGGCCCGCGGCGGTTAGCAGGCAAGCGGCCGAGGTCGATTGCCCCGTCAGCGGGTTGTACCGGCCGGCCACGCAGTCGATGGCGACCGCGGCGGTTGTCGCGGCAACCGTGGTGCTGTACGTGCCGGCCGGCACCGGGATGCACGCGGCCGACGTCGATTGGCCCGCGAACGGGTTGTACGTGCCGGCGGGGCAGTCGATGGCGACCGCGGCGGTTGTCGCGGCAACCGTGGTGCTGTACCGGCCGGCCGGCACGGGGATGCAGGTCGCGCTCGACGTCGCCGCCGTCGACGAGCTGTAGGTGCCCGCCGGGCAAGGCGTCTGCGTGGTGGCGGCCGGCGTGGGCACGTAGTACCCGGCGCTCGCCGGCGTGCAGGGGTCCTGCCCGTCCGTCGACCAGTTGCCCGCCGTGCAAGGCGCGGCCTGCGCATCGCCCGCGGAAAACCACAGCGCGACGGCGAGCGTGGCGGCATGGGGGGCGAAGCGGACGTGCGAACGGCGACGGGCGCGGCTTTTCTTGTTCGGGTTCTTCACGGCTTCCCCCAGGTCTTGCGGGACTCTACGGTCGGCACCCCTGGATTGGATGCCGGTCCGGCGCTCGGTCCCGCTTCAAGGCTCGGCTATATTAGCCTCCCGGACGACCCATGACATCCTTTCCCGACAGCCGCGAAGCCGGCGACGTCTACGCCGAGGCCATCGCGCTGCAGGAGGCGGGTCGATACGTGCCCGCCATCGCGGTCCTGAAGCGGTTCCTCGCCCTCGAGCCCCGGCACGCGGACGCCCACTCGCGGCTGGGCTGGCTGTTCTGGCGCACCGGCCGGCGGGACGAATCGCTCGCGGCGCACCTTCGCGCCACGCAGCTCGCGCCCAACCAGGCGGCCACCTGGTCCAACTACGGGCTCGCGCTGCAATCGACCGGACGGCACGACGAGGCGCTCGAGGTGCTTCGCCACGCCGTGCGGCTCGACCCGAACCTGGCCGACGCGCAGGTGAACCTGGGGCTCGACTACTACGGGCGCGGCATGGGCGAGGACGCCATCGCGTGCTTCCGTCGCGCGCTGACCGCGGACGGACGCCTGGCCGACGCCTGGGTGAACCTGGGCCTCGTGCTGCAGGAGGCCGGCGAAATCGCCGCGCCCATCGCGGTGAACGACCACGCGCTCGCGCTTCGGCCCGGCCACGGTGCCGCGCTGTCGAACGGCCTCATGACGCGGCAGTACGCCGCCTCGCTTTCCGCCGCCGATCTCGTCGCGAGCGCGCGCCGCAACGCCGCGGCGCTGGAAAGCCCGCTTCCCCTTCCCGACCGCGATCGCTGGCAACGCGGAAAGCGACGCCTGCGCGTGGGTTACGTCTCGGGCGATCTCTACGGGCACCCCGTCGGGTATTTCGCGCTGCGCGCCCTCCTCGCCCACGATGGCGAGCTCGTGGAGGCGCACGCGTTCTCCGACACGACCGTGGACGACGCGATGACGGCGGAGATCCGCACGGCGTTCGCACGGTGGCACGACACCCGGGGGCTCGACGACGACGCGCTGCGGCAACGGATCCTCGACGAAGGCATCGACGTGCTCGTGGACCTCGCGGGCCACACGGCCGGCAACCGCCTCGGCGTGTTCGCGAAGCGGGCCGCGCCGGTGCAGGTTTCGTGGCTGGGCTACGCGGCGAGCACCGGGCTCGCGACGATCGACGGCACGATCCTGGGGCCGGCCATGGCGCCGCCCGGAGCCGAATGCGCGTTCGCCGAACCGGTGATCCGCCTGCCGCGGTTGCAGTTCACCTACACGCCGCCACCCTACGCGCCGCCGGTGGCGCTGTGCCCGCAGGACCGCAACGGCTTCGTCACCTTCGGCTGCTTCAACAACCCGGCCAAGATCGGCGTGGACGTGATCCAGGCGTGGGCGCGGGCGATGGGGCGCGTGGAGAACTCGCGGCTCGTGCTCAAGTGGCGCGCGTTCCACGACCCGAACGTCGTGGCGCGGCTGCATCGCCGCTTCGGGATGCTGGGCATCGACCCTTCGCGCGTCGAGGCGCGGCCCTTGTCTTCGCACGCCGAGATGCTCGGGCAGTACGCGGACGTGGACATCGCGCTCGACCCGTTTCCGTTTTGCGGAGGCCTCACGACGTGCGAGGCGCTGTGGATGGGCGTGCCGGCGGTGACGCTGCCGTGGGTGCGGCCGATGTCGCGGCAGGGGGCGGCGATTCTCGGCGCCGTGGGTCTCGACGACCTCGTGGCGACGACGCCCCGCGACTACGCCGATCGAATCGTCGCGCTCGCGCTCGACCGGCCCCGGCGCAAGGCGCTGCGCGATTCGCTGCGAGGCCGGATGGAAGCCTCGCCCCTCTTCGACGGCGAATCGCTCGCCCGCGCGCTCGAGGCCGAGTACGTGCGTCTTTCGGCGGCCGCTTCGTGAGCGCGCACGCGGCCGGGACGATCGAGGCCCGCATGGCGCTCGCGATGGAGCACCAGGCGGCCGGCAGGCTCGAGGAAGCGGCGGCGCTCTACGAAGGCATCGTCGCCGAGGACCCGCGGCAGGTGAACGCGCGGCACAACCTGGGCATGACGAGGCTGCACCGCGGGGAGTTCGCGGGGGCGGTACGCGCGCTCGAGATCGCGTGGGCGCAGGACGGCGCCAACCCCGGCTGGCAGCAGAGCCTGCCGATGATCGGGCTCACGCTCTTCGACCGGCTGCACTGGGAGGACGCGCAGCCGTGGCTCGCGCGCGCCGCCGTGGCCGGTTGCGGCGAGCCGCGGATCTACGCGGCGCTCGAGCGCATCTCGCCGCGCGACTACCTCGAGCCGGAAGTGTTCGACGCGCGCCTCGGCCGGACGCTGCTGCGCTACGCGCCGCGCGAATCGCCCACCTATGTCTACGCCATCGACGTGGCGGGCACCTGCAACCTGAAGTGCCCCACGTGCCCGGTCGGCAATTCGCCGATCGGCTCGCGCGCCAAGGGCTTCATGGAGGTGGATCTCTTCCGGCGCATCGTGGAGAAGATCGTCGCGGACGGCGCGGCCGCCCGCCCCGAGATCTTCCTCTTCAACTGGGGCGAGCCGCTGCTGCACCCGAAGCTGGGGGAGATTCTCGGCCTCATCCATGCGGCGGGGATGCCGAGCCACCTGTCGACCAACCTCAACGTGGATCGCGGGCTGCGCGAGATGGCGAAGGCGAACCCCACGAACCTCAAGATCTCCATCTCGGGCTTCACGCCGCAGGCCTACGAACGCACCCACGCCGGCGGCAACCTCGCCCTGGTGAAGAGCAACCTCTACCGCGTGCGCCACGAACTGGACAAGGCGGGCGCGACGACGCGCGTGTGGGTGGGCCACCACCTGTATCGCAACAACGTCCACCAGCAGGAGGACGTGGCCGCCGTGTGCCGCGAGCTGGGCTTCGAGCACCATCCCATCGTGGCTTTCTTCCAGCCGCTGGAGCGATTGATCGAGGTGGCCGAGGGGCGCGGCGCACCGCATCCGATTCTCGACGAGCTGCTCGACCACCCGCGCGACTACGTGCCCCGCCTTCGCGATGGGCGGCGGGAGGGCATGGACTGCGAGCTGCGCTTCAACCAGACGGCCATCAACTTCGACGGCACGGTGGCCCTGTGCTGCAGCGTCTACGAGGAGGCGAACATGCTCGGCGCGAACTTCCTCGAGCATTCGCACGAGGACCTGCAGGCGAGGAAGTACGCGCACCCCTTCTGCGAAACGTGCATGAAGGCCGGGGTTCAGTATTCGCCCGCTCGGCTTCCCTGATGGGGACAGGTGAATTTTTCACCTGTCCCCAATTACACCTGTCCCCCGCTTGTTACTGCGCGAAGACCTCGACGATCGCGACGCCCGTCCCGCCCGCATTGCCGCTCACGACCACGGTGTAGGCCCCGGGCGCCAGCGTGAGTCGCAGCGCGGACTCGAGCGCGTTGGAAGGCGCGAACCCGGCCGCCTGGATCGTGCCTGCGTCCAGCCCTCCGGCCCAATCGTCGTTCGCGCCGACGAGCGAGGCGCCTGCGAAGACCTGGAGCACCGGGTTCGCGAGAGGATTGGCGATACCGAACGCCGCCAGCGAAGGACCGCGCGCTCGCACGATCACGGTCTGCGGCGAATCGCCCTGGATGATGAAGCCCGCGATCATCACGTTGTCGCCCGTGAGAACCTGCCCCCGCGTGGAGATGTTGGAAAGGGGCGCGTGGATCTGGTCCAGCTCGAACACCTCGACGATGCCCACCCCGGTCGAATTCGCCAGTCCCGAAACGATGGCGGTGTAGGCGCCCGGGGTCAGGGTGGCGAGGATGGCCGATTCGCTCGCGTTGGAAGGCGCGAAGCCGGAAGCGGTGATCGCCGCGGCATTGGCGGCGGTTCCCCAGTCGTCGTTCGATGCGATGACCGACGCGCCCGAGAGCAGCTGCAGCACCGGGTTCGGCAGCGGCCCGGCGATGCCCGCGGCGAGCAGTGAAGGCCCCCTCGCGCGCACCACCACCTGCTTGGGCTGCAGCCCCCCGACGATGAAGCCGCCGATCATCACGTTGTCGCCCGTGAGAACCTGCATGCGGGTCGAGATGTTCGCGAGCCGCGCCGGGTTCGGCGGATAGAGGAAGACGTTGGTGCCGAGCGTCGTATTGGACCGCGAGAGCGTGCCGGTCGGCAGCACCGTCACGAACGCCGGCAGGGACGGGTTCGCCGAGAGGATGTTGATCGGCGAGCCCAGCCCGGACAGCGTGAGCGCGCCGGCGATGTTCACCGAGGCGCCGGTGGGAACGACGAAGCTGCGCCCCGAGGCGCTCGTGAAGGACAGGTTGTTGAACGTGGTAACGCCCGAAAGCGTCGCCGACGCGGCAGAACACCCGTCGCCGAAATTCACGGTTCCCGTGCCGGCCGTGAAGGTGCCGGCGTTGGTCCAGTTGCCGCCGACGTTGAACACCGCGGAGTTGCCCTGGAGCACCCCGCCGGCCGCGATTGCGACATCGCCCGCGATGCCGTGCACGGCCGAACCGAGGGACACGGTGCCCTGGACGGTGACGGTGGCGCACTGGAACGTGGCGGCGCCGCCGTTGAGATTCACGCTCGCGCCGGGAGGTACGAGCATCTGTGTGGCGTTCGCGCCGGATGCCGCGAGCGCGAATGCGAGGGCGAGTGCCCTTGGGTAACGCGGATGGGCCGTCATGGGCGCCTCGTCGTCGTGCCGAGCGTGCGGTCAGCGACGATCGGAGACGGAAGACGCTGCCTCACCCGGTTCGACGGCCGGGTCGTGCACGGCGGACTTGGCGGTGGTCTGGCCCCACGCCTTGGCGTCGAGGTAGCGGCCCCGCATGGCTTCGGGCTTTTCCTTCACGGCGGCGAAGGGATCCATCTTCATCCGCACGTCGCTGCGCACGCCCTTCACTTCCCAGCTCACCTTGACGTTGGGCAGGGACGTGGCGATCTCGAAGGAATTGCCGGCAATCTCGCGGGCGACGATGGCCTGCGCGAAGACGCCCACCGCCGTGAGCTGGTACCGGTAGTCGCGGTTGATCGTCTCGAAATACTCGGGCAGCAGGACGGTCGCGCGGCCCTGCGCATCCGTGGTCACGTTGCCGCTGTAAGCGTTGAGCACCTCGTTGCTCTCGATGGCCGCGTGGGAAAGCGTGCGGTTCTCCGGATCCATGGGATGGTCGATGGTGAAGGCCTTGACGCCGCCCGCGGTGAAGTTGCCGGCGACCACCACCGCGCCCGTGGTGTTCGTGATTCGCATGCGTTCGCCGCCGCCGCCGAGTTCGAAGAACTGCAGGTCGTCATTGGCCGGGTTGTTGCGGATGTTCCACTGGTTGGTGCCGGCCCTGGCGAAGCGCAGGGCCGCGTCGCCGGAGGCGGCGTCGATGTCCACGACCGAGAAGCTTCCGGAAGACCGGCTGCGGATGCCCGTCGACCCCCCGTGAAGGACGTCGAGCTTGTAGACCGGGCTGGTCGTCTCCCCGATGCCGACGTTTCCGGTCCCCTTCTGGATCACCATGCGCGCGCCGCCGGGCGCCTCGAACCACTCGAGGTAGTCGTCGGTGGGGCGGTTGCGGACGTTCCAGTTGGCCACGCCGTTCTTGAAATAGCGCAACCCGGAATTGCCGTCGATGGCATCGAGATCGAGCACGGCGAACCCGTTGGCGGACTTCAGGGTGAGGCCCGAGTTGCTGTCGATGAACAGCTGGCTCGTCCCGGTCTCGCCGATGCGAAAGCGCGTATCCGCGCTGGCCGGCTTGGTGACGGTGAAGCCGCCTGCGGCCGGGGGCGTGAACGTGATGTCGGCGGCGAGGGCCGATGTGGAAGCAAGGACGGCGAGGGCAAGTACCGGGCAGGCGTAGTTCATGTGAATCTCCCCGTGACGGTGGATGAGAACGCGAATCGATCTGCGGGCTGGACACGCAGGTCATGGGGAATCTATACGCCGATTCCAGCGTTTCAACCATCGAATCGCGGAGGGCGCCCGATGAAGATGAAGGGGACGTACACCTTCACAAGCGACGCAAAATGGGGACAGGTGTATTTTTCACCTGTCCCCGTTTACACCTGTCCCCAGCTTGTTACTGGGCGAAGGCCTCGATGATGCCCACGCCGGTGCCGCCGTTCTTGCCGGAGACGATCGCGGTGTAGGCGCCCGGCGGAAGCGTGATGCGGATCACCGCTTCGCGCGTGTCCGCGGGGGCGAAGCCCGAAGCCTGGATCGCGGCCACGTCGCCCGGCACCGTCTGGAATTGCCAGTCGTCGTTGGTCGCGATCGGCGTCGCGCCGTTGAAGAGTTGCAGCACCGGGTCCATGAGCGCATTGGTTATGCCGAAGGGCACGAGGCTCGGGCCGCGTGCGCGAACCACCACCGTCTGCGGCGTATCGCCCTGGATGACGAAGCCGCCGATCATGACGTCGTTGCCCGTGAGCACCTGTCCCCGGGTGGAGATGTTGGCGAGCGGCACCTCGGGGCGGTCCACCTCGAACACCTCGATGATCCCGACACCGGTCACCCCGCCTACTCCCGAAACCACCGCCGTATAGGCACCCGGACCGAGGGTGGTGAGGATGGCCGATTCCAGCGGGCTCGAAGGCGCGAAGCCCGAGGTGGTGATGGCGGCGGCATTGGCGGCGGTGCCCCAGTCGTCGCTCGTGGCGAGCACCGTCTGCCCGCTGAAGAGCTGCATCGTCGGGTTGGGCAGCGCGTTGGCGATGCCGAAGGGAATCAGGCTCGGGCCGCGGGCGCGCACCACCACCGTCTTGGGCGCGCTGCCGCCGATGATGAACCCGCCGATCAGCACGTCGTTGCCCGTGAGCACCTGCATCCGGGTCGAGATGTTCGCCATGCGCGGGATGGCCGTGTTGAGCTTGAACTGCGCGCCCACGCCCTTGGCCGCATCCATGGTCACGTTGCAGGCGCCCGTTCCCGTGCACGCCCCGCTCCAGCCGGCGAAGAACGAATCCGCCGTGGGCGCTGCCGCGAGGGCCACGGAGACGCCCGAATTGAAGTTGGCCGAACACGTCGCGCCGCAGGCGATCCCCGCCGGCGTCGAAGTGACGGTACCGGTACCCGCACCGGACTTCGTCACCGTGAGGGCGAATTGCTGCAGGTCGAAGGTGGCCGTGATCGTCTTCGCCGCGTCGATCGTCACGTTGCACGCACCCGTACCGCTGCACCCGCCACCGCTCCAACCGGCGAACACGGAGCCCGAGGAGGCCGTCCCCGTGAGGACCACCACCGTGCCGCCATTGAAGTTGGTCGAGCACGTCGCGCCGCAATCGATGCCCGCCGGGCTGGACGTCACCGAACCGGAGCCCGACCCCGACTTCGTGACCGAGAGCGTGAAGGGCACCGCCGCGAAACTGGCCGTCACGCTTTTCGCCGCGTCCGCGGTCACGTTGCAGGGCAGGAGCGCGCTGCACGCGCCGCTCCAGCCCACGAAGATCGAGCCCGGCGAAGGCGTGGCGGTGAGGGTCACCACGGTGCCGAAGTCGAATCCCGCCGCGCAGGTCGAGCCGCAGTCGATGCCCGCCGGGCTGGAGGTGACCGTGCCGCCGCCATCGCCCGCCTTCCCCACCGTGATGGAGAAGGCCTGCAGCGCGAAGGCCGCGGTCACGTTCTTCGCTGCGTCCACCGTCACCACGCACGCGCCCGTTCCCGTGCACCCCTCCCCGCTCCATCCGGCGAAGACCGACCCGGCGACGGGGGAGGCCGTGAGCGTCACCACGGTGCCGCCGGGGTAGGCCTGCGTGCAGGCGCCGGCGCAATCGCCGGTGGTGAAATTGCTCGCCGCGTTCACGCTGCCCGAGCCCGCGCCCGAACGCCCCACGGCCAGCTCGTACCCGAAGCGCGCGGTGAGCGTGACGAAGCGATCGATGTTCGAGTCTCCGATCACGCGCGAGGTGCAGACCCCCGTTCCCGCATCGCACGCGCAGTTCATCTGCGGCGTGCAGTTCGCGAGCGTGAGCGACGCCACCACCGCGCCGGAGCCGGGCGTCGCCGTGAAGGTGAGCGTGCGCACCGGGTTGAGCAGTAAGCCCGCCTGGTACCGGGGGGTCGGGAAATACCGGAGGATGGGGCTCACCCCGATGTCGGCCGGCGGCAGGTCGAGGGCCCCCGGGCCGTTCGCCGTGACGGTGACGATCGTCGGATAGCTGAAGGCGTGGCCGATCGACGCCGGCGGCGTGAACGGGCAGGAGGTAGCCGATCCGGCCAACGCGGCGCAGGCGCCCAGCCATTCGTACGGCCGGACCCGGGTCGCGTCGTAGACGAGGGACGCGAACCTCGGCACCGGGAACACCTGCACCGACGAGTTCGGGCCGCCGAACGTGCACACGAGCGGGTTGCTGTGGACCTGGCCGAAAGACGTGAGACTGGACGTGCCCGTGCAGCCGAGCGTGACCGGGAACGGCGAGGAAGAAATCGCTGCGATGCGCCGCGCTCCGGCGACGAGTGTCGTTTGGGTATACACGACGACCGGCGAGAAGGGGACGAACTGCGTGTGGCGAACGCACACCGACTGCCCGTTCGCGACGAGCCCGGGCGAGTCCGTGAAAGTCCCGGTGCAACCGACGGAGTACACCGGGTTCGAGCCCGGCTCGAGGGGATCCTCCTCGATGGAGATCGGGACCGGATGGTCGATGCCCGTGATCGTGATGGGCGCGAAGTCGACGGGATTCGTCGTCACGCCGCCGATCGGAGCGATCGTAACAGCGTCGGGCACGCCCACCGGGATCGCGTGGAGCTCCGTGCCGAGCGATGCGCTCGTGGCCTGCAGGTAGAGAAGCCCCCCGGCGAGGACGGCGAGACCGGGCGTATCCGAACCGGCGCCGGCCACCGTCTGCGCGAGGAGGGTCGTGCCGGCCTCGGTGCCGTCGGTGCGCCAGATCTCGCGGCCGTTCGTGCCATCGTCCGCGGTGAAGTAGGCGACGCCGTTCGCGGGGATGAAGCCCGCGGGAAAAGATCCGGCCGACGGGTGGATATCCTTCAGGCGCACCGTTCCGGCCGTGGTGCCGTCGCTCACCCAGGGTTCGCGCCCCGTAGTGGCGTCGCTCGCGACGAGGAACAGCTTGTCGCCGGACACCGTGAGCGAGCTGGGCGTGCTGCCCGTCGCACCCGGCGTGATGTCCTTCACCAACACCGTGCCCGCGGCGGTGCCGTCGCTCTTCCACAGCTCGGAGCCGCTCGCGGCCGTGGTCGCCACGAACAGGAGCTGCCCCCCGTAGGCGACCGCCTCGCCGAACGCCGTGCTGCCCGCGCCGGCCGTGAGGTCGCTCACCAGGACGGTGCCCGCGATCGTGCCGTCGCTCTTCCACAGCTCGATGCCGGTCGTGCCGTCGTTCGCGCTGAAGTAAAGCGTGTTCCACACCGCGACCAGCCCCGCGGGGCTCGAGCCCAGGCTTCCGGACCGGATGTCCTCACGATCTGCGTGCCGCCCGGCGTGCCGTCGCTCTTCCAGAGCTCGGCGCCGTTGGCCGCTTCGGTCGCGACGAAGTAGAGCGTGCCGTTGATGACGGCGAGGCTGCGAGGGTTGGCGTCGCCCGTGCCCGCCGAGATTTCCGCCACGAGGACGGTGCCCGCTTCCGTGCCGTCGCTCTTCCAGAGCTCGCGGGCGGAGGCCGCGGTCTCGGCGTTGAAGTAGATGGTGTTCCCGATCGCGGTGATCGAAGTGGGGTTGGAAGAGCCGCTGCCGACGTTGATGTCGCGTACCCGGACCGTGCCGGCCTCGGTACCGTCGCTCTTCCACAGTTCGACGCCGGTTTCGTCGTCGGCGTCGGCGCGGAAGTAGAGCGTCGTGCCGGCGGCGACGAGGTTGGACGGGTTCGACGAAACGGAGCCGAAGGCGATGTTCTTCACCATCACCGTGCCGGCGAGCGTGCCGTCGCTCTTCCACAGCTCGCGGCCGTTCACGCCATCGTCGGCCGAGAAGTAGACGGTGCTGCCGATGACCGCGTAGGTCTGGGGGGCGCCGCTGGCGGTGCCGGAGGCGATGTTCCTCACCAGGGCCAGGGGGCCGACGGCGGCGGCGGCCGGGGTTGCCGGCACGACAGCCAGGACGGCGAAGGCGAAGGCGATCCGGCAGGCGGCGCGTGCGAAGTTCGTTCGGGGCATGGCAGCTCTCGAGGACAGGGTTGCGGGCCCCGCCGGCTTCCGCGGAGTCCCTGTCCTCGATAACGCATTTCCGGGCCGGTTACTGCCACGGGAAGCCCTGAAGGTGACGGACACCTTCACGGGGGATGAAGGTGTCCGTCACCTTCAGGGGTCTTACTGGGCGAACACCTCGATGATACCCACGCCCGTGGCGCCGTTCTTGCCCGTCACGATGGCGGTGTAGGCGCCGGGGCTGAGGGTGATGCGGATCACCGACTCCCGCGTGTCGCCGGGCGCGAAACCGCTCGACTGGATCAAGGCCGCGTCCGGGCTCGCCTGCCAGTCGTCGTTGCTCGCGATCACGATCGGGCCGCTGAAGAGCTGCAGCACCGTGTCCTGCAACGCGCCCGGAACACCGGCGGCCGTGAGGGACGGGCCTCTCGCCCGCACCACCACCGTGAGCGGCGCATCGCCCTGGACGATGAAGCCGCCGATCATCACGTCGGCATCGGTCAGCACCTTGCCGCGGGTGGCGATGTTGAGCAGCGGCACCTCCGGCGAGGAAATCTCGAACACCTCGATGATCGCCACGCCGGTCGCCAGGTTCGCCCCCGTCACGATGGCGGTGTAGGCGCCCGGATTGAGCGTCGTGTAGATCGCCGATTCCAGCGGGTCCGAAGGCGCGAATCCCGAAGACTGGATCGTCGCGGCGTTGGCCGCCTGCTGCCAGTTGTCGTTCGCATCGACCGGCGTCGGCCCCGAGAAAAGCTGCAGCACCGGGTTCGCGAGCGCCCCCGGCACGCCGGCCGTCGTGAGCGAGGGACCGCGAGCGCGCACCACCACCGTCTTGGGCTGCGTGCCGCCAATGATGAAGCCGCCGATCAGCACGTCGGCGTCCGTCAGCACCTGCATCCGGGTGGAGATGTTCGCCAGGCGCGGGATGGTCGAATTGGATTTGAACTCCGCACTCACCGACTTGGCCGCGTCCATCGTCACCTGGCACGGCGAGATGCCCGAGCAGCCACTGCCCGACCATCCGGAGAAGAAGAAATTCGGGCTGGGCGATGCCGTAAGCGTGACGACCGTCCCCGCGGCGAAATTCGACGCGCAAGTGACGCCGCAGGCGATCCCGTCCGGGCTGGAGAAGATGGTGCCGCGCTGCGCCTGCGGGTTCGAGACCGTCAACGCATGCGCCTGCAGGTCGAAAGTCGCCGTCACGCTCTTCGCCGCGTCCATCGTCACGATGCAGGTGCCCGCTCCCGTGCACGCCCCGCTCCAGCCAGCGAAGGTGGAGCCCGCGGTCGGCGTGGCGGTCAGGGTGACGCTCGCGCCCGAGTTGAAGTTCGCCGTGCAGGCCGCGCCGCAGTCGATGCCCGCCGGCGCGGACAGCACGTTGCCCGTGCCGGTGCCTGCGCGCGTGACGGTGAGCGCCCGGGTGACCTGCACGAACACGGCCGTCACGGCCCGGGGCGCGTCCATCGTGACCGCGCAACCGAAGGCACCGGTGCAATCGCCGGTCCAGTGGGAAAACGCGTAGCCCGAAGCGGCGACCTGGCCGAGCGAAACGACGGTCCCCGCCGGGAAGTCGGCGCTGCAGGAGATTCCGCAGGCAATCCCGCCCGAGCTGCTCGTGACCGTCCCCAGCCCGGACTTGGTCACGGTGAGCTTGAGGAACGCGGAAGTCACGAGGAACGTGCGCTCCACGTTGGGCGCGGCGAGCCAGTTCGCGTTGCCGCCCTGCGAGGCGCGGATCGTGCACGAGCCCGTGGCGAGCAGCGTGAGCGTCGTGCCGTTCGTGCCGGTGGCCGTGCAGACGGAAGCCGTGAGCGAGGCGAACGTCACCGGCAGGCCGGAGCCGCCGCCGGTGGCCGAAAGCACGAAGGGGCCCGTGCCGATGACCCGGTTGGGCGGTTGCGCGAACGCGATGAGCTGCGTTCCCGGGTTGACGGTCATCGGGTGCGCGGCGGAATCGACTCGGCCGAAATCGTCCATGACGCTGATGACGTAGTTGCCCGTTCCCGCCGCCGTGGGCGTCCCGGTGACGGCGCCGGTTTCGCCATCGAGCACGAGCCCCGCCGGCAGGCCGCCGGAGGTGAAGCTCCAGGACACGGGCGGCACCGCGTTCGCCACCTGGAAGGTCGCGCTGTAGGGCACGCCCACGGTGCCGTTCGGCAACCCCGTCGTCGTGATGTCGACGGGATCGAGCACCTGGAAGTAGACGATGCTCGTGACCGGCGGCGAGTTGCCCGCGCCGTTCAGCGGAACGAAGTTCGCGTCGACGATGGTGTCGTTGTCCAGCACGTTGAGGCGGATCTGGCCCGTGCCGGTGCCGCGGTTGAGAGTGACGGTCCACGTGGCGCCGCCGCCGGTGACGGAAGTGATGGTCGCCCCCGCCACCTCGCCCGAGGTCGCGAGCGAGAAATCCGCGGCATCCACGCCCGTGACAGGCTCGCTGAAGGTGACGTCGAACGACAGGCTCGTGATCGACGTGTTGTTGGGCGAGGCGAGCACGACGTTGCTCAACGACGGCCCGACGATGTCGTTCGAGAAACGCAGGATGCGAACGCCCGTCGTGTCGAAGCGCGGCGTCCATTCGGCCGCGACGAAAATCGCTCCGCCCGAGGTGATGACGCGTCGCGCCGAAGCCGCGCCGAGACCGCCCGCCCCGAGGGTGTACAGGCCGCCCTGGATGCCGTTGGTGCCGACGAGTTTCAGCAGGCAAAGGTCGACGCGCGCGGAAACGTCTGGCGAGCACTCCCCCGCGACGAGAACGTTGCCCGCCGCATCGACCGCCAAGTCTCTCGCCACGTTCGAGAAGCCGGTGAGGTAGCGATTCGTCCACAGGGTGGAGCCGGTCGTGGCCGAATGCTTCACCGTGCACAGGTCGCCGAAGCGCACATCGCCGGCGTTGGGAAAGCAGGTGCCCGTCACGACCGGGTTCCCGTCCGGGCCCACCGCGATCGCCACCGGCTTGTCATCCGAGTTTCCGGCCGGCGCGAAGGCGGCGGCCCACACGCGCGCGCCGGTGACGAGGTCGTACTTGAGCGTGCAGTAGTTGTTCTGGCTGCCGGCCGAACACTGGCCCGAGACGTAGGCGGCACCCGCGCCGAACGCGAGGGCGACGGGGCGGTCCGCCAGGCCCAACGGGCCGTCGTAGGCGTCCTGCCAAAGCACGGTCCCCGTCGACGCGGCGTAAGCGGTGGTGCAGATGTCCTCACCGGTCCCGCCGTTCGCGCAGCGCCCCGTGGCGATGACCGTGCTTCCCGATACCGACACCGCCACACCCTCGTCGTGAGCGACCTGGGTTCCGGTGCGAAGCCGCGACCACGACACGGCCCCGGTGTCGCCGGCGAAGCGCACGGTGCAGATGTCGTCGTCGCCAGCGGCGTTGCGGCAGGTGCCCGTCACGTAGGCGTCGCCGGCGGCATCGACTGCCACCGCGCGCCCGTCCGCGTAACCGCCCCCGGGCGAGGTGTACGTCGATGTCCAGGTCGCCGCGCCGGTGGCCGCGGAGAGCTTTCTCGCGCAGATCCGGTTGGTGAAAGGGTCCACGGAGCAGGTGCCCGCCACGATGGGATCGCCGGCCGGGGAAAAGGCGATGTCCGTTCCGGTGGCCAGCGGGACCAAGGACCCCACGCCGGAAAACAGGGGCCCTTCGCCGTCGAACGCGCTCACCCACACCGTGCCGCCGGTGGTTTCGTTCGTCTTCATCACGCACAGCGAGGCGCCGAAGATGCCGCACCCGAATGCCGTGTAGGTGAATCCGCCACTGCGTCCAAAGACGCCGATTTCGGATATGGAGGCGAAGTGCGAAGCCCCGGCGGAGAAGGACCACTGCACCGTGGGCGAGGCCGCGAGGTACTTCACGGCGCACAGCACCCTGCTTTCCCCCGAACTGCAGTGGCCGAAGGTCACGGGATTGCCCGCGGCGTCGAGAACCAGCGAAACGCCGACGGCCTCGGTGCCCGCGGGGGCGTTGTAGTTGCCCACCCAGGCGACGGCGCCGCTGGATCCATCGATCCGCAGCGTGCACATCGTGGACGTGTGGGCGAGAAAATCGCGCGAGCAGTAGCCCGCGACGAACAGCGCTCCTCCGGATCCCACCGCAAGATCCGACGGACTGTCATCAAGGGTCCCGGCCGAGTAACTCGTGCTCCACAGCAAGCCGCCCGTCGAGCCGTCGCGGCGCTCGAAGCACATGTTGTTCACGTTCGCCCCAAGGCATCGGGCAATGCTGACGACGTGCCCCGTGGCGTCCACGCGCACGCGGGCCGCTGGATTGGAAACGCCCGTGGAGAGCCCCTGCCAGAGTACCGCGCCGGTTCCGCCGGCGATCCGGAAGGTGCACGTCGCGTTGCTGCAACTTCCGGCGGCGGCTACGTCCCCGTTTGAAAACAGCGCGATGTCATCGAATCGCTCGGGCGAGTCCCCGGCGGTGGGATCCACGGCGGCCTGCCAGAGGGTACTGCCCGTGGCGGAAGCCAGCTTTTCGATGCACGCACTGGTTCCGAAAAGGCTTTCGAAGCCCAAATCGCAGTCGCCGGCGACGAGGACGTTGCCCGAGCCGTCCGTCGCGAGCGCGCGAACGCGGCTCAGGTCCGACATGTCGCCCCAATCGAGCCGCCTGGACCAGAGCGTCGTGCCGTTCGAACCATCGAACTTGGATATGCAGGGCTCCGCCTTGAAGCCTGTGTGACACGTGCCCGCGACCACGGGGTGGCCTGAGGGTTCCACCGCGATGTTCGCGAAGCCGAGGTTCGTATCGGGTTCGTCGAGCGACGCCGTCCACTGGATGACCCCCGTGGCCGCCTGCAATCGCGCCACGCAGTACCCGTTTCCTCCCGCCTCCTCGCACCGCTGGCCCACGAAGGCATTGCCGGAGGCGTCCACCGCCAACGCGGGCAGGGTACCCTCGTTGGGCCAGGCGATGAATTGGGACCAGATCGTGGACCCGGTGGAGCCATTCACTTTCGTGACGCAGGCGCCATATTGGAAGTCGACGTGGCAGGCCGAGGCCTGGATGAAGTGGCCGGAAGCGGGGTCGCGCACCGCGGATCGGTGAGTGCCAGCCTGATAGCCGCTGGCCTGATGCACGGGCCTGTAGGCGGCATTCGCCCAGTCCAGTGTCTGGGCCTGAGCCGGAAGGACGGCGGCGACGGCACTGGCGAAGAATGCCAGGGCAAGGGGAGCAATCGCGTGTGATCGGGGCATGGCGGCTCTCGTCGGGCAGGGGTAGCACGCCCCGCGGCGCGGAGCGCTCCTGCCTTTGAGAACGCAGTGACGGGAAAAACCCTGCCAAACAAAGGGAAAGCGATGGTGTCAGCCCGCTTCAGCCGTCAGGTCGCGGCCCGGACGACCCTCGCCACGGCGGCGTCGAGGAACGGCAATTCGCCCTTCACCCCGTACTTGCGCACGTGCTCCGCCGCCTCCGCCGCATACCGCGCCGCCGCCTCGCGGTCCCCGCGAGCCAGCGCGATCTCGCTCGCCCGGACGCGCTGCAGGGCGTGGTACATCGAGAACTCGCCGTAGTCGTCGTAGAGCTTGCCGCCCTCGACGGTGAGGACCTTCCACGCCTCGTCGAGCCGCCCCTGCGCCAGGCGGATGGCGGAAACGTCGAGGACGTACTGCACCATCTGCTCGGCGGGCGAGCCGAAGTTCCGGGGCACGTCCTTCACGCGAAGGAGCGCGGCCTCGGCGCCGGCCGCATCGCCCGTGAGGAAGCGCGCGTGGGCGAGGAGCGTCGCCCAGTGCACGCCGTTGGGAAAGAACACGGCGCCGAACTCGGCGTGGCGGGCCGAGAAGGGCTCGAGCAGGGCGATGGCTCGCTTCGGATCGCCATCGCGAACCCGCGCGTCCGCCTCGTAGATCGCGTTGTTGAATTCGGTGGCGGTCTGCGGCTTGCCGCCATGGGACGTGCGCATCGCTTCCCAGATCGCGTAGGCCTCGGCGGCGCGGCCCGCGCGGTGCAGGATCTCGGCCCGAAGGCCCCGGTGGAAGCGCGCCTGCTGCGACCCGGGCCCCACGTGCTCGTCGAGAAGCGCGAGGCCGCGTTCGGACTGCTCGAGGGCCTCCTTCATCTTGCCGATGCGGAAGGCGCAGAAGGCCGCCCACGCGTGCGTGGTGCCCAGGCTCGTGAAGTCGCGCGAGCCGGTCGTCGCGAACACCGACTCGGCCTCGCGGAACCGCCCGTAGGCGCGCCCGAGGTTGCCGGTCACCCGCTCCAGGTGACCGAGCGTCGCGAGCCCGAGATAGCGCGCCGGGTGGGTCGGGTACTTCGCGGCGAACAGCTCCACCGCCTCGCCCACCCGCTTCTTTTCCATGTCCTGCTCCCGCGTGGCGTAGGCCGCCGGGCTCGCCACGATGCGGGCGCGCAGGAGCGAATCGCGGTCGCCGCGCGCATCCAGGTAGCGGATGCCGCGCTCGCGGGCCGCGAGCCCTTCGGCGGCGCGTCCCGTGAGCCGGTAGGTTTCCGACAGCGCGGCGAGCGTCTCGATATGCCGGTCCGTCCCCGCGAGCCCCGCCTTCTGCGCCAGCTCGTCCGCCTGCGCGAAGAGATCCGCAGCGCGCTTCGTTTCCTCCACGTCGGTGAGCAGCCGCCCTACGGTGACGAGCAGCTCGAACTTGACCTGGGGCGCATCCGCGAAGGCGCCCGGCAGGCGATCGGCGGATTCGACGAGGAGCTCGCGCGCCGTGACATTGCGGGCCTTCGCGGCGTTGGCCTGGTCGCGCGAGTTCTTCTCGAAGAGGGAGACGAGGAATGCCTGCACCGCCTTCGCCTTGCGGGCCTCGGCCCCGGCGAGCTCGGCCTGCTCCTTCGCCAGGCCCGCCTGCCAGAGCGCGACCACCAGGCCGGCGAGGAGCGCTAGCGCTACGGCAGCGGCGGCGGCCACGGGCAGGCGGTGGCGGCGCACGAACTTGGAGGCGCGGTACGCGTAGCTCTCGCGCCGCGCGATCACCGGCAGGCCCTCGCGGTAGCGTTCCAGGTCCTGCGCAAACGCCTCCACGCTGCCATAGCGTTCGCCGGGCGATTTCGCGAGCGCCTTCATGACGATGGTGTCGAGGTCCCCGCGCAGCTCGCGGCGCAGGCGGGAGGGCGCGACCGACACCTGCTTCGCGAAGACGTCCGTCACGCTCGCGCTCGGCATCGCGGTGTCCGCGGCGAGGATGGCCTCCTCCAACTCCGCGGCGCTGCCGCGCTTGAGCCGATAGGGGCGCGAGCCGGTGAGCAGCTCGAAGGCCACGACACCCAGGGAATACACATCGCTCGCCGTGGTGAGGGGCTCGCCCGCGACCTGCTCGGGCGAAGCGTAGTGCGGGGTCATCGCCCGGCCCGCCACACGGGTGAGCTCGGTTTCGTTCGTGCTCGCCACGCCCCGCTCCAGCAGCTTGGCGATCCCGAAATCGAGCAGCTTCACTTCTCCCGTGGGCGTGACGAGGATGTTGCCGGGCTTCAGGTCCCGGTGGATCACGAGGTTCGCGTGGGCGTACTGCACGGCGGCGAGTGCCTGCCCGAAGAGGGCGAGCCGCGCCGGGAGGCCGAGGGACCTTTCGCGGCACCAGTCGATGAGCGTGCCGCCCTCCACGTGCTCGAGCGCGAGCCAGGGCACGCCCTCTTCCGTCATGCCGGCATCGATCAGGCGCGCGATGTTCGGGTGGTTGAGCGCGGCGAGGATCTCGCGCTCGCGCCGGAAGCGTTCGGCCTGCGGGCCCTTCGCCGCGAAGGGGTGCAGCATCTTGAGCGCCACGGGAAGCTTCGCGCCGGCCTCCGCGCGCTCCGCGAGCCACACCGCGCCCATGCCGCCGCGGCCGATCTCCCGGAGCAGGCGCCAGGGCCCCACCGTGTCGCCCGCCTGGCGCCCGGGCTCCTCTTCCCCGTCGCCATAGCCGGGCAGCGCGTCCGCGAGACTCAGGTCCGTGCCCGTGTCGTGCTGCCTGAGGAGCCGCTCGAGATGCGGCTTCGACTGCGCGTGCTCGGGCGGCAGGTTCGCGAGCCAGGCGGCACGCTCGGCGGCGGGCAGGTCCAGCGCCTCGTCGAGCAGGCGCGAGACCTCCTTCCAGCGCGCGGCGAGATCGCCCGCCACGCTCAATCCCCCGCGATCGCGTCGCGAAGGATCATGCGGGCCTTCTCCCATTCGCGGGCGACGGTGCGCGGCGAGAGGGCGAGCGTCGCGGCCACCTCGTCCACGGTGAGGCCGGCGAAGAAGCGCATCTCGGTGATGCGCACGAGCTGCGCGTCGACGGCGGCGAGTTCGGTGAGCGCGTCGTCGAGCCTGAGGAATTCCGACTCGCGGGCGGCGATGTTCTCGTGCTCCGTGTCGAGCGTGACGTGCAGGTCGCCGCCGCCGCGTCGCTCCGCCGACCGGCGGCGCACGAAGTCCACGATGACCGAGCGCATCACGCGCGCCGCGTAGCCCATGAACCGGGCGCGGTCCTCGACCTCGATCCGCCCGGCCTTGAGGAAGCGCAGGTACGACTCGTGCACGAGCGCCGTGGTGTCGAGCAGCGTGTGATGGCCGCTCGCGCGCAGGCGGTGCCGCGCGAGGTCCTTCAGGTCCCCGTAGGCGGCGTCGAAGAGGTCGTTGACCGCCTCGGGGCTCGTCCCGTCCCGGTGGATGCGGGACAGGACCTCGGTGAACTGGCCCATGGGGCGGCGGGCCGGGAGATCAGAGCCCGAAGACCTCGACGATGGCCACGCCCGTCGTGCCGCCCACGCCCGAGATGACCGCCGTGTAGGCGCCGGGGGCCAACGTGATGAGGATCGCGGATTCGCGCGAATCGGACGGCGCGTAGCCCAGGCCCTGGAGCGTCCCGGCGTTGGCGGCGCCCTGCCAGTCGTCGTTGGTGGCGATGCCGGTGGCGCCCGAGAAGAGCTGCATGCTCGGGTTGAGCAGGGGCGTCGCGATGCCGGCGGCCGCGAGCGAGGGGCCGCGCGCGCGCACCACCACCGTCTGCGGCGCGGTGCCGGAGATGACGAAGCCCGCGATCATCACGTCGTTGCCGGTGAGCACCCGGCCGCGCGTGGCGATGTTGATGAGCGGGGTCTGCGGGGCATCGACCTCGAACACCTCGATGATGCCCACGCCCGTGCCGCCGCCGGCGCCGGTGACGATGCCGGTGTAGGCGCCCGGGGCGAGCGTGCGGTAGACGGCGGCCTCGGACGGATGGTTCGGCGCGAAACCCGACGCCTGCAGCGCGGCGGCGCTCGCGTCCGTCTGCCAGTTGTCGTTGGAGGCGATCACGTTGACGCCCGAGACGAGCGTGAGCACCGGGTTCGCGAGCGCGTTCGTGATGCCGAAGGGCACGAGCGAGGGCCCCGCCGCGCGCACGACGACCGTCTTGGGCTGCGTGCCGCCGATGATGAGGCCGCCGATCATGACGTCGTCGCCGGTGAGCACCTGCATGCGGGTGGAGATGTTGCCCAGGCGCGGCACGTTGGCCGCCGCGGTGACGTTGAACGTGACCGCATACGGCGCGGCCGCGGCGAAGTTGCCGGTGGCGGCGGCGTTGGCGGTGATGGTGCACGTGCCGTTCGCCACGCCGGTGATCGTGGTGCCCGACACGGTGCAGATCGTCGGCGTGCCGCTCGTGAGCGTCACCGCGGCGCCGGAGTTCGTGGTGCCGGTGAGGGTGCCCGTGCCGCCGGGGGCGATCGACGGCACGGCGCCCAGCGTGATGTTGGTCGGGTAGCGCGTGTTGCCGGCGCTGCCGTTGGTGACGGGCCCGCCGATGTTGGCGCCGCTCGCGGACTTGAACTGCAGGGCGAGCGTGAGCGCACCGGGGCCGAGGTCCTTCGGGATCCAGTCGAAATGGCCGCGGTCCGGGATATCGGCGATGACCTGCTGGCTTCCGCCCACCGTGGCCGTGAGGGTGACGTAGCGCGAGTTCGCCGGGGAGGTCCATTCCAGGCGGTAGACCTGGCCCATCGGGACGATGAGCACGCCACTCACGTTCGTGAGGGCGCCCGAGCCGCCGCGCACGGCGAACCAGCCGTCCGTCTCGTCGGAAATGGTGCCGGGGGCACCCGTCGAGCCGCCGGTGCGAACCCGCATCATGGCGCGGTTGGCGACGGTGGCCGGCAGCGTGACGCGCGTGGAGGTGACGGGGTTCGTCCCGCTGATCGACGAAACCGTCGAGAGGTTCGACCAGTTCGCGCCGCCGTCCGTGGAGTAGTCGATGGCGACGGAGGCGTTGGCGTTGTTGGTGTTGGACCAGGACACCCAGAGCGACTGGCTGGCGTTGAAGGTGTCGTCGCGGCCCGGGGAGAGCAGCTTGAGCGTGCCGTCGGTGACCGTGAAAGTGCTGGTGTTGAACGAGCCGCGCGAGGTGCCGGCCGCGTCGCGGCAGGTGAGGCGGATGTTGTGGCTGCCGACGGCGGTTCCGGCCGGAATGGTGACGATGGCGTAGCCCGTGTTCGGCGCGCCCGCGAGGAGCGAGGTGGTGCCGTCCAGGTCGAAGTCGATCCAGACGCAGCCGGGCGCGTCCCAGCGAACCGTGCGCTTGGTGCCGCGGGCGACGAGCGCGCCGGCGCGCGGCTCCGCCACGGCCGTGGCGCCATAGCCCCGGCCGAGGTTCTCGCTCTGGAAGGCGAAGCGGTCGACGACGCGGCCCGTCGTGCTGGCGCCGCTGTCGAGCACGCCGGTGTACGCCGCCGTGCCCGGATTGCCGTTGCCGGCGAACTGCGACCAGAAGTTGCCGCCCAGGGTGGCGCCCCGGTCGATGTTGATGGTGGAGGCGGTCGAGAGCAGCGAGAAGGTGGAGTTGATGGTGCGGTTGCCGCCGAACTCCAGGGCCACCGGCGTCGCGCCCTGCGTCCAGATGCCGCGCTTGTTGTCGACGCTCGTGTTGTTGACGATGCTCGTGCCGGAATTGTTGCCGCTGGCCGGGGGCGCGTAGGTGGGCGACGTGCCGTCCGTCTCGATCGAGTAGGCCGCCTGGCAGGTGGCGTTGTCGAGGCAGGCCTGCGTGGCGCCGCCGAAGTTCGCGCGGGGCGAGGAGAAGTTGCGGGCGACGTACGTGTTGTCCGCGTTGCGCACGACCATCTGGTCGTTCACGTTGAAGGTGTTCGCGTTGCTCAGGACGAACGTGCTGGTCGGCTTCACCCGGAAGGCGCCGCCGCCCGCGGTGCAGTTGCCGAGCGTCTCGGTGCCGCCGGAGACGAAGGTGCCCACGATGCCGTTGTTGGTGAAGGTGTTGCCCAGCACCATGTTGCTCTTGCCGAGCCACACGCACACGCCGCACTCGGCCGTGCCGGTCACGGTGTTGCCGTAGATCCAGGTGCCGTTCGACGAGCAGTTGGACCAGATGCCCGAGGCCCCGAGGACGCGCCCTTCGGAAAGCGCGGTGTGGATCACCGTGTTCTTGCCGACGTAGTTGTTGAGCGCGGGGACCGTGGGCTGGCCGTTGGGGCTGTCCAGCACGGTGAAGTCGACGGCGTCGTCCTTGGCGCCTTGCACCAGGTTGCCCTCGAAGCGGTTGTCGGAGGTGTTGTAGAAGACGAGCCCGCCGCCGTTGAACGAATAGGTGGCGCCCGTCTTGGGCTGGCCGAAGGTGTTGTAGAGGAAGCGGTTGCCGCTGCCGCCGATGACGGCGAGTCCCGCCGCGTTGGCGACGCCCGTGCCCGTGACCGTGGAATTCATCACCAGCGCATCGTTGACGTCGATGAAGAAAAGGGCCCCCTGGTACGAGGTGACCGTGACGTTGTCGAGCACCACGCGATCGGCGTTCTGCGCGATGACGCCGAAGCAGCAACCGACGTCCGGGGTGTTGATCACCACGTCCTTCATCTTGATGTCGGTGGGCCGCCCCGCCGGTTCGCCGCGAAGTTTTTGATCTGGATGCCGCCCTTGGAGCCCTGGATCGTGACGTTGATGAGGGCGGAATTGTTCGCGCTCTTGCCGCCACCCAGGTAGTTCGTGAAGTAGAACCCGTGGTCCGCCGACGTGCTCTGCAGGACGGTGGCGGCCGGCGTCGCGCCCAGGCCGCGGATGGTGACGTTGTTGCCCAGGGCGAAGGCGCCGTTGGCCGGGAAGCCCGCGGGCGGCGTGTAGGTGCCGGGGTTCAGGCAGAGCGTCTGGCCGGCCGAGAGGGCCGCGGCGGCGGCGGTGAGGTCCGCGCCCGGGCTGATCGTGTTGGTGCACGTCTGCGCCTGCGCGCCGAGCGATGCGGCCGCCGCGACCAGCGCGGCGAGAAGGATGCGGATCCGGCGGTTCATCGACTCTCTCCCGTATTGCAACCGTAACGCGCTTCGGTCCCGCGACAAGGGCGGAACGGGGCGTCCGGAGGGTGTGTTTCGTGCGCTTCGGGGCTCCCGGTGCGGCGCCCGACAGCGCGCTCGCCCGAGGGAGTTGGGCTATCGGCGCAGTATAGGACCCGACCCCGTGCCCGTCACTAGTCGCAGCCCGGCGACAGTGCCTGCCCGCTGGCGGCCCGTCTGCGGAGAATTCGGCATCGCGGCCCGGACGCCCGGCGGATCAGGGGCCCGAGAAGCGGCGCCGGATCCACGCGCGCGCCGGCCTTTCGAAGGCGAGATAGCTCAGGGCCGAGGCCGCCAGCACCGCGGCCATGGTGCCCCAGGCCGCGAGCGGCGTCACGGGCGTTCCCAGGCGCGCGGCGAACGCCAGCATCATCCACGCGATCCAGTGGTAGATGTACACCGCGTAGCTGATCTCCCCCAGGAACACGCCGGCCGGGTGCCGGAGCACGGGCGAGGCGAACGTCCGGCCCGCCGCCGCCGCCACGACGACCAGGCCGAACGGGATCATGTAGAGGAAGTCCATGCGCAACTGGCGCAGGGCGGCGTCGAAGCGCGTCTCCGTGGGAACGGGCGCCACGTTCATGACGAGCACCCCACGAGCCCCGCGAGCAGCAGCGCGTTCCGGGCCCCCGCCTTCGCCAGCCACGGCAGGTGCCCTCCCATCAGCAACCTCGCGAAGACGATGCCCGTGATGAACTGCGGCAGGCGCCACACGATGTTCCGCGCCGATACGAGGTACTGCCAGTGCCCCTCGTCCCAGCCCCGGATGCGCACCAGGTACAGCACGACGCCGTGGGCGACGATCCCGAAGGCGAGGGACGCGAGGAAGACGATCGCGAGCGAGCGCCCGGTGCGGCAGCCGCGCGCGATGGCGGCCAGGATGAACGGGCACAGCGCGTAGAACGCGAACTCCGTGGAGATGCTCCAGCCCGGGGCGTTCCAGAACTGCTGCGTCTCGTACGACGGCGCGAAGGTCTGCAACGCGAGGAGGTTGGCGAGCCAGGAGGTGACGGGGTTCGGCGGAAATCCGGCGAACCCGGGCCGGGAGAGATCCATCACGACGTAGAGCATCGTGATGAGCACGAGCGCCATCACGTACGACGGGTAGACGCGGGCCACGCGCGCGACGAAATAGTTGCGGTACGCTCCGCCGCGCACGCCGCCGGCGAAATCGTCCCAGTAGCGGTAGCAGAGGATGAAGCCGGAGAGGACGAAGAAGAAGCTCACGCCCCAGCCGCCCGAGATGGCGCGGCCGAGCAGGATCGGCAGGCCGATGTAATGGTTGAAGTGGCCGAGCAGCACCGCGACGGCCGCCGCGAAGCGCAGGGTCGTCAGTTCCAGCAGGACGGGCTTTTCCGCCGCGGCCTGCCCGGCCGGATCACCCGGCGCCGTCATCTAGGAGGCGCTCCCGGCGGGGACGTCGAAGCGCTCGATGTCGTCCTCGCCCAGGTACGGGCCGCACTGCACCTCGATGATGACGAGGTCGGCCTCGCCGGGATTGGCCAGCCGGTGCTTCTGGCCCACGGGAACGAACGTCGACTCGTTCGGGCCCAGCCGTTCCTCGCCGGCCTCGCGCGCGACGAGCGCCTCGCCGCTCACCACCACCCAGTGCTCGCTTCGCTTCGCGTGCCGCTGCATCGAGAGCGCTCGCCCGGGCTTCACGACGATGCGCTTGATCTTGAAGCCCTCGCCCTGGTCCAGCACGGTGTAAGTGCCCCAGGCGCGCGTCACGGTGCGCGGGTTGTCCGCGGAATCGTGGCCGAGGCCGCGCAGGCGCTCGACCACCTGGCGCACCTCCTGCGAGCGGGACCGGTGCGCGACGAGCAGGGCGTCGGGCGTGTCGACCACCACCACGTCCGCGAGGCCCACGGCCGCCACCACGCGGCCATCGCTGTGCACGAAGCTGCCCTTCACGTCGATGAGGACGGCCTCGCCGGAGACGGCGTTGCCCTCGGCATCGTGCGGCATCGCCTCGTGCACGGCCTGCCAGGAGCCGATGTCCGTCCAGTCGAAGCGCGCGCGGACGGCGGCGACGCCCGCGGCCTTTTCCATGATCGCGTAGTCGAGCGAGGCCTCGGGCACCCGCGCGTAGGCCGGCGCGTCGGGCTCCGCGACGAGCGCGCCCTGCACCTGGCGGCGCGACGAGGCGATCCACGCCTCCTGCACGGCCTCGAGGATGTCCGGGCGGTGCGCCTCGAACGCGGCGAGGATGGCGCCCGCGGTGAAGCAGAAGAGCCCGGCGTTCCAGAGGTGCCGGCCGTCCGCCACGAATCCCTGCGCCACCTCGCGGGGCGGCTTCTCGACGAACCGCGCCACCTCGAAGCCCGCGCTGCCCTCGATCGCCGCACCCATTTCCAGCCAGCCGAAGCCCGTCTCCGGCCGCGAGGGCGCGATGCCGAAGGTGACGAGACGCCCCTGCGCGGCGAGGACGGCCGCGGCCTGGGCGTCGGCCACGAAGGCCGAGACGTTCTGGATCCAGTGGTCCGCGGGCATCACGAAGAGGAGCGCCTTTTCGCCCCACACGAGCGAGGCCTCCAGGGCCGCGACCGCGACGGCCGGCGCCGTGTTCCGCCCCAGGGGTTCGGCGATGTAGCGAAGGGACGGGCCGCCGCCCGCGAGCTCGTCCACGGTGCGCGCGAGCAGGTCGCGGTGCGTGACGGTGACGATGCCGGCCACGTCCTTGAGGGCGGCCGCGCGCGCGACCGTGCGCCGCAGCAGCGTCGCCCCGCCGTTCAGCGTGATGAAGGGCTTGGGGTTCGACTGCCGCGAGACGGGCCACAGGCGGGCGCCCGCGCCGCCGGACAGGATGACCGGGACCCAGGGCCCGTGCTTGGCGGCCATCGGCTGGCGGACGGGACTACAGCCGCCAGAACGAGCGGCCGCTCGCGGCCATCTCGCCGCGGTCGAGGACCGCCTTCACGTCGATGAGGCACCCGTCCGCCTTCGCCTTGGCGGCGATCTTCGCCACGCCGGCCTCGATGTATTCCTTGTGCGAGACGGCGAGGATCACCGCGTCGGCCACCGGCAGGTCGTCCCACGCGGTGAGCGCGAGACCGTAGTGCGACATCGCCTCTTCGGGGTCGGCGAGCGGGTCGTGCACGTTCACCTCCAGGCCGAAGACCTTCAGCTCGTCGATGATGTCGACGACCTTGGTGTTGCGCGTGTCGGGGCAGTTCTCCTTGAAGGTGAGGCCCAGCACGTTCACGCGCGCCCCCGGCGCCATGAGTTTCGCCTTGGCGAGGCACTTGAGCGTCTCGTCGGCGACGTACTTGCCCATGCTGTCGTTGATGCGCCGGCCGGCGAGGATCACCTGCGGGTGCAGGCCGACCTTCTCGGCGGCGTGCGTGAGGTAGTACGGATCGACGCCGATGCAGTGCCCGCCCACCAGGCCCGGCGTGAAGCGCAGGAAGTTCCACTTGGTGCCGGCGGCCTCCAGGACCTCCTTCGTGTCGATGCCCATGCGGTGGAAGATCACCGCCAGCTCGTTCATGAGGGCGATGTTGAGGTCGCGCTGGGTGTTCTCGATCACCTTGGCGGCCTCGGCCACCTTGATGCTGGGGGCGCGGTGCACGCCGGCCGTGACCACCGCCTCGTAAAGCGTCGCCAGGCGCTCCAGCGTTTCCGGCGTGTCGCCCGCGACCACCTTTACGATCGTGTGCAGGCGGTGCTGCTTGTCGCCCGGGTTGATCCGCTCGGGCGAATAGCCGACGAAGAAGTCCTCCTTCCAGCGCTTGCCCGAGACCTTCTCGAGGCGCGGGATGCAGACGTCCTCCGTGGCGCCGGGGTAGACCGTCGACTCGAAGACGACGATGGCGCCCTTCTTCAGGTGCGGGCCGACGCATTCGCAGGCCGAGAAGAGCGGGCCGAAGTCCGGCAGGCGCGCGTCGTCCACGGGCGTGGGCACCGCGACGACGACGATGTCGGCCTCGGCGAGGCTCGCCGGGTCCGTGGAGACCGAAAGCCGGGTGGCGGCGCGCAGCTCCGCGTCGCTCACCTCGCCCGTGGGGTCGTGGAACTTGCGGTAGTGGGCGATCTTCTCGGGGGAGAGGTCGAAGCCCAGGGTACGCAGCTTCGTGCCGAAGCCGACGGCGAGCGGCAGGCCGACGTAGCCGAGGCCGACCACGCCGACGATCGTGTTGTTTTCGAGTGTCATGGGAGTGTGCGCGAGGGAGTGAAGCTATAATTCTAGCCCTTGTTCCATGGCGCGTCGGCGCCGGCGGAGAAAAGATGAAAGTGATGGTCACGGGCAGCGCGGGATTCATCGGCTATCACCTGGCCGAGCGGCTTCTCGCGCGCGGCGACCGGGTCGTGGGCGTGGACAACCTCAACGACTACTACGATGTCTCCCTCAAGCAGGCGCGGCTCGAGCGCCTGGCGAAGCACGCCGGGTTCGATTTCCGGCGGCTCGACATCGCGGACCGCGCGGCCATGGACGGCCTCTTCGCGGAGCACCGCTTCGACGCCGTGGTGAACCTGGCGGCCCAGGCGGGCGTGCGCTACTCCCTCAAGAACCCGCAGGCCTACGTGGACGCCAACGTCACGGGCTTCCTCAACATCCTGGAGGGCGTGCGGCACACCCAGCCGCAGGCGCACCTGGTGTACGCCTCGACCAGCTCCGTCTACGGCCTGAACACGGCCATGCCCTTCGCCGAGACGCAGACGGCCGACCACCCCGTCTCCTTCTACGCCGCGACCAAGCGCGCGAACGAGCTGATGGCCCACTCGTACGCGCACCTGTTCGGGTTGAAGTGCACGGGCCTTCGCTTCTTCACGGTCTACGGCCCCTGGGGCCGGCCGGACATGGCCCTGTTCCTCTTCACCAAGGCGATGCTCGAGGGCAAGCCCATCAACCTCTTCAACGAGGGGCGGATGATCCGCGACTTCACCTACGTCGACGACATCGTCGAGGGCGTGATGCGGATCGCCGATCACCCCGCCACGCCGGATGCGGCCTGGTCGGGCGAAAAGCCCAACCCCGGAACGAGCCCGGCACCCTGGCGCGTGTACAACATCGGCAACAACCAGCGCATCGAGCTCATGCGCTACGTGCGCGCCATCGAGGCGGAGCTGGGCATGAAGGCGCAACTGAACCTCATGCCGATGCAGGCCGGGGACGTCGAAGCGACCGAAGCCGACACGACGGCCCTTTCGCAGGCGGTCGGGTTCAAGCCCGCCACCCCGGTGGAGGAAGGCGTGGCTCGGTTCGTGCGGTGGTACCGGGACTTTTACCGGGCCGGCGGCTGACCGGCTCGTGCAGAATTTCAGCACCTCCCCGGCCGAGATCGGCGCCAGCCTCTGGCGCAACCGGGCCCTGATCGCGGCACTGGCCCGGCGCGAGGTCGCCGGGCGCTACCGCGGCTCGGTGATGGGGATGGCCTGGTCGTTCTTCAACCCGGTCTTCATGCTGCTCATCTACACGGCGGTGTTCTCCACCGTCTTCAAGGCACGCTGGGGCCTGGGCGACGAGGAGACGAAGGCCGACTTCGCGATCATCCTGTTCGTCGGGCTCATCGTGCACGGGCTCTTCGCCGAGTGCGTGAACCGCGCGCCGACCCTCGTCGTCGAGAACACCAGCTACGTGAAGAAGGTCATCTTCCCGCTGGAGATCCTGCCGTGGGTGAGCCTCGCGTCGTCCGCCTTCCACGCGGGCGTGAGCGTGGCCGTGCTGCTGCTCGCCCAGCTCGTCCTGCGGCAATCGCTTCCCTGGACCGCGCTGCTCTTCCCTCTGGTCCTCGTGCCGCTGGTGATCGGCGTCGCCGGCCTGGCGTGGTTCCTTGCGGCCCTGGGCGTCTACCTGCGCGACATCGGCCAGACGACGGTCATGTTCACGACGGTGATGATGTTCGTCTCGCCCGTCTTCTACCCGGTGAGCAGCCTTCCGGCCTCCGTTCGCGGGTACATGTTCCTCAACCCGCTCGCCTACATCATCGAGGAGGGCCGGGGCACGCTCATCTTCGGGCGCCTGCCGGATCCGGGGCAGTGGTTGCTTCCCCTCGCGCTCGCCGCCGTCGTCGCGGCGGTGGGGTTCGCGAGCTTCCAGAGGGCTCGCCGGGGATTCGCCGATGTCATCTGAGAAGCGCGGCGCGGCGATCCGCGTCGCGAACCTGTCGAAGCGCTACGAGATCTACGCGCGGCCCGAGGACCGCCTCAAGCAGGCGGTCCTCACCGCGTTCCAGCGCTACACCGGCCTCGAGGAACGCCGCTACTTCCGCGAATTCTGGGCGCTGCACGACGTCTCCTTCGAGGTGGGCCGCGGCGAGACGGTCGGCATCGTCGGCAAGAACGGCGCGGGCAAGTCGACCCTCCTGCACCTGATCGTGGGCACCCATGCGCCGACGACAGGGTCCATCGAGATCAACGGGCGCGTGACGGCCCTGCTGGAACTGGGCTCGGGCTTCAACCCGCAGTTCACCGGCCGCGAGAACGTGTACCTGAACGCCGCCATCCTCGGCCTTTCGAAGGACGAGATCGACCGGCGCTTCGACGAGATCGCGGCCTTCGCGGAGATCGGCGACTTCATCGAAGAGCCGGTGAGCACGTATTCGAGCGGCATGTACCTGCGCCTCGCCTTCGCGGTGCAGGTGTGCCTCGACCCCGACATCCTCGTGGTGGACGAGGCGCTCGCCGTGGGCGACGCCTACTTCGTGCACCGCTGCTTCCACCGCATACGGGCGATGAAGGAACAGGGCAAGACGATCCTCTTCGTGAGCCACGACACCGGGTCGGTGGTCAACATCTGCGACCGCGCGATCTGGATCAAGGACGGCCGCGTCGCGCTCGACGGCGACCCCGCCTACGTCACGGCCGCCTACCGCGCGGACCTCTTCCGGCTGTCGATGACGGCCCCGGATCCCGTGCCTGCGGCCGTGCCGCCCGCACTCGCGTCCGCGCCCGCCTCCACGGCGCCGGCGTTGCGGGGACCGGAACATCGCGTACCCAACGCGGACCGCCGCCTGGGCGCCCGCGGCTGCCACATCACCGGCCTCGCCCTCTACGATCCGGAGAGCCTCGCGCCCATCGCCGAGGCCCGCGCCGGCGGCCGGATCCTCGCGCGCGTCTCCTGGCGCAACGAATCGATCCCGCCCGGCTCGCCCCTCGTGGTCGGCTACATGATCTGCACGCCCAAGGGCGAGGAGCTCGGCGGCGCCAACTCGCGCATGGAAGGCGTCGAGATCGCCGCGCCGGCGCCCGGCGCGAGCGCGACGCTTCGCCTCGAGCTCACGCTGCCCGGCCTGCACGCGGGCCACTACGCCCTCACCGTCGCCATCGCCAGCGCGACGGCCGCCGGGGAACTCCGGGTGGAGGACCGCATCGAGAACGCCCTCGTGTTCGCCGTGCTGAACGATCGCGAGGTCTTCGGGTGGATCCGGCTGCCGAGCACCTTCGTCCTCGAGCACGAGGAAGCCGCGCCGTGAAAAGCCTCCTGGACGACGACATCGAGGTCCGCAAGGCGCAGATCCTCGGGGTGCCCGGCGCGTACGCGCAGGACGGGCTCATCTCCATCCACAGCCACGAGTTCATGGACGACCCGGCGTTCGCCCGCGCCTACGCGCGCGGCGCGCAGGCCGCCGGCATCGACTACGGCTGGCACTGGCGCGTGCACCTGGGGCTCTGGGCGGCCGGCATCGCGTCGCGGCTCCCCGGCGACTTCGTCGAGTGCGGCGTCAACGCGGGCTTCATGAGCAGCAGCATCATGGCGTACCTCGACTGGAACCGCCTCGACAGGACCTTCTGGCTCCTCGACACGTTCGCCGGGCTCGATCCCGCGCAGGTGAGCCCGGCCGAGCGCGACGAGGGCGTCCTCGAGAAGAACGCGGACCTGCTGGCGGGCGGGTTCTACGTGCGTGACGTCGAATCCGTCGCCCGCAACTTCAGCGAGTGGCCGCGCGCCCGCATCGTCGCGGGCAGCATTCCCGGCACGCTCGGGCAGGTGGACGCCGCCGCCATCGCGTTCCTGCACATCGACCTCAATTGCGCGCCGCCGGAAGTGGCGGCCCTCGAGCACTTCTGGGAGCGGCTCTCGCCGGGCGCGCCGGTCCTTCTGGACGACTACGCCTACTGGGGTTACCGCCGGCAGAAGCTCGCCATGGACGCGCTGGCCGCCAGGCTGGGCGTGGCCATCGCCAGCCTGCCGACCGGGCAGGGGCTCCTCATCCGCCCATGACCGCGACGACCGCCGCCCTGCCCGAAACGCCCTGCGCCGCCTGCGGCGCGACGGACTATGCCTATCGGGCCGTGCTGTGGCCGGAGCTGGTGAAGGCCTGGGAGCTGGGGCCGGACGACGAGGCCTGCATCAACCGGCAGCAGGGCCTGCACTGCCGCGCCTGCGGCAACAACCTGCGCATGATCTCGCTGGCGGCGGGGCTGCTGCGCGCCCTGGGCGCCGCCGGCCCCCTCGAGGCCTTCTGCCGCGGCAAGCCCGCGCTGCGCCTGCTCGAGATCAACACGGCCGGCTTCCTCACGCGGTTCCTGCGCGAGTTGCCCGGCCACCGCCTGGTGGAGTACCCCGATTTCGACATGATGGCGCTCGGGCTGGACGACGGGGCGTTCGACGTCGTCGTGCATTCCGATTCCCTCGAGCACGTGCCCGACCCGGTGCGCGGCCTCGCGGAGTGCCTGCGCGTCCTGCGGCCCGGCGGATTGTGCGTCTTCACCGTGCCGATCCTGGCCGGCCGCCTGACGCGGTCCCGCGAGGGGCTGCCCCCCAGCCACCACGGCGCGGCCTCGACGGCGACGGACGACCAGCTCGTGCGCACCGAGTTCGGCGCCGACTTCTGGAAGTACGTCCTCGAGGCGGGATTCGATTCCTGCGAGACGTACGCCTACGAATACCCTGCGGCGCTCGTCGCCGTCGCGCGCAAGGCGGGAAACGCACCATGAAATTCACCGGCGAACGCTACATGCCCACGGAGGCGGGCGAGATCCGCCTCGAACACGTCCATCGCTACGCGGTGGCGCTCGCCTGGGCGCGCGGCAAGCGCGTCCTGGACGTCGCCTGCGGCGAAGGCTACGGCACGCGCCTGCTCGCGACGGTGGCCGAGTCCGTCGAGGGCGTGGACATCTCCGCCGATGCCGTCGCGCACGCGAAAGCCGCGTACGGGAGCGTGGCGAATGCGAGCTTCCGCGAAGGCAGCGCCGCCCGCCTGCCCTTCGGCGATCGCGCCTTCGACCTGGTCGTGTCGTTCGAGACCCTCGAGCACCTGGCCGAGCAGGCCGAGATGATCGCCGAGATCCGCCGCGTCCTGAGGCCCGATGGCCTGCTCGTCATCTCCTCGCCCAACCGCCCGGTCTATTCGCGCGGCGGCGAGTTCCGCAACGAGTTCCACGTGAAGGAACTCGATCACGCCGAACTCGAGGCGCTGCTGCGCCCGGCATTCCCCGCCATCCGTTACCTCGGGCAACGCATCGCCGCCGGCTCGCTCGTGCAGCCTCTCGGCGCCGGCGCGGGCCCGCTCGAGCCCTGGCGCGACGACGGCACGGAACTCGCGCCGGGGCTGCCGGCGCACGACGCCCCGGTGTACTTCATCGCCCTGTGTGCCGCGAGCGAAGCGCTGCTGCCGGCCGCCGCGGCCTCGTTCGTGCAGGCGAGCGGCGAGGATCTCCTGGAGCGGTACCGGGACCACGCGCGCTGGGCCGTGCGCGCCGACCAGGAGCTCGAGCGCACGCGCGGGCTCTTCGCCCAGCTGCAGGCGGAGCACGAGAAGGTCACCGTCTGGGCGAAGCAATCCGACGAGGAGGCCCGCCGGGTCGCCGGGCTTTTCACGGAGTTGCAGGCCGAGCACGCGAAGATCGCCACCTGGGCAAAGGATCTCGATCGCGAGGGCGCCGAGCGGCTCGTCCAGGTCGCGGCCGGGGAGACGAAGGTGCGCTCGCTCGAGGAGACGCTGGCCGGCGAGCGGTCGAGCCACGAACAGGAGCGGGCAAGGCTCGAACGCGACATGCAGGTCGTGCGCGAAGACCTCGGCCGCGTGGCGTCGCAGAGGCAGGCCCTCGACGAGGCGATGAAGGCGCTGCAGGCGGACCTCGCGAAGGCGCAGGCCGAAACGGTCGAAGCGAAGGCGCAAGCCGATGGGGCCCGGGCGGGCGCCCTGGCCGAAGCGGGCGGCGCGAAAGTGCAAGTCGAGGCGTTGCGGACGACGGCCGATGCGGCCGAAGCGCGGGCACGGGAGGAACACGCCCGGGCGGAAGCGGCCGAGTTCCAGGCGAAGGCCCTCGCAGAAAGCCTGGAGCGCGCCTTGGCGGAACGCAGGGGCGCCGACGACGCGCGCGAAGCGATCCTCGCGCACGCGCGCGCCGAGGCGGACGCCGCGAAGGCGCAGGCCGCCACCCTCGAGGCGCACGCCCGGGGCCTGGAAGGGCTCGCCAACGAACACAACCGGCAATTGGCCGCCTACGCCCATTCGCTTTCGTGGCGGATCACGGCGCCCCTTCGTGTCGTGGCCGGTTGGGCGCTCGGCGTGGCACTCCCGGCCTGGCGCGCGGCCCTCGCCGGGGCGCTGGGAGCGGGGCGCGCCCTGCTCCGGCTCGCCGTCGCCTCCGAGTTCGACCGCCGCAAGCTGCGGGGAAAGGCCTTCGCGCGCCTGCCCGCCTTGTTCCGCGGCACCGCCTTCTACGCCTCCTGGCAGGCCCGGCAGCCGGAGGTGGCGGCGCTCGCGTCCCGCCTCGCCTCGGGCGATCCGAAGCTGCTCGGCAACCTCGTGGCCCGCGACGACACGAGCCGGCGCCCGCGCGTGAGCGTCGTCATCCCGATCTACGGACAGCTCGATTACACGCTTCGCTGCATCGTCTCGACGCTCGACGTGCTCTCGCAGGCGTCGTTCGAGCTCGTCATCGTGGACGACTGCTCCCCCGACGAAAGCGTGGAGACGCTCGCCGCCCTGCCCGCGATCGGCTTCGTGGGCAACGACGCGAACCAGGGCTTCATCCGCACCTGCAACCACGGCGCGCGCGTCGCCCGCGGCGAGTTCCTGGTCTTCCTCAACAACGACACCGTCGTGCAGCAGGGCTGGCTCGACGAGCTGGTCCGGACGTTCGACGACGTGCCGGAATGCGGCCTCGCGGGCTCCATGCTGCTCTACCCCGACGGGCGCCTGCAGGAGGCCGGCGGCATCATCTGGAGCGACGGCTCGGGCTGGAACTACGGCCGCCTGGACGACCCGTCCAAGCCCGAGTACGGCTACCGGCGCGACGTGGACTACTGCTCGGGCGCCTCGCTCATGATCCGCGCGGACCTCTTCGCGCAGCTCGGCGGCTTCGACGAGCACTACCTGCCGGCCTACGGGGAGGACTCCGACCTCGCCTTCCGCGTGCGCCAGGCCGGCAAGCGCGTGCTCTACCAGCCGCGCTCGCGCGTCATCCACTACGAGGGCATCACCTCGGGCACCGACCTGTCGCAGGGCGCGAAGGCCTACCAGGTCGCCAACGCGAAGAAGCTCTTCGAGCGCTGGAAGGGCGTGCTCGCGGACCACGGCACGCCGGGCGAGAACCCCCACCTCGCGCGCGACCGCAGCATCTCGGGCCGCGTGCTCGTGATCGACCACTGCACGCCGACGCCGGACCAGGACGCGGGTTCGATCACCACGCTCAACCTGATGCGCATCCTGCAGTCCTTCGGGCTCAAGGTCACGTTCATCCCGGAAGACAACCTGCTCCACCTGCCGCGCTACTCGACGGACCTGGAGCGCGCCGGCATCGAGTGCCTCGTCTGGCCGCACGTGCCGAGCCTCAAGCACCATCTCGCGACCGCGGGGCACGCCTACGACGCCATCGTCCTCTTCCGCGTCGAGAACGCGATGCGGCACCTGGACGACATCGAGCTGCACTGCCCGCAGGCGAAGGTGATCTTCCATACCTCGGACCTGCACTTCCTGCGCACCGAACGGCAGGCCGAGCTCGAGGATTCCGACTTCCTTCGCCGCCACGCGGCGACGCTGAAGGACCAGGAGCTCTCCACCATGCGGCGATGCGCCGCGACGATCGTCCACAGCGCGGCCGAGAAGACGCTGCTCGACGACCTGCTGGGCTGGAAGGAGACGAGCCGCATCTTCGTGCACGGCTGGGCGATCCCGATCCCGGGCACGAAGGTTCCTTTCCGCGATCGCGACGGCATGGTGTTCGTGGGCGGCTACCAGCACACGCCCAACGTGGACGCGGTCGACTGGTTCGTGACCGAGATCTTCCCCCACGTCCGAAACCGGCTTCCCGCGGCCCGCTTCCTGATCGTGGGCAGCAAGGCACCGGAGCGATTCGCCGCGCTGGGCGTCGAAGGCGTGGAGTTCGTCGGCTTCGTGCCCGACCTGCAGGACGTGTTCGACCGCTGCCGCCTTTCGGTCGCGCCGCTGCGCTACGGCGCCGGCATCAAGGGCAAGATCTACACGAGCCTGAGCTACGGGCTGCCCTGCGCCTCGACGGCGGTGGGCGCCGAGGGCATGGGGCTCGTCCACGGCGAGGACGTGCTCGTCGCCGACACGCCCGAGGCGCTGGCCGGCGAGATCGTGCGGCTGCACGAGGACGAGGCGCTCTGGAACCGGCTTCAGGCGGGAGGGTTCGAGCACCTGCAGGCCCGCGCGTCCCTGGAGGCCGGCCGTGTCGCGATGGAGTCGCTGCTCGCCGCCGTGGGCCTGGCGGGCCGCGCGCGCCGCGTCTCGAAGGAGGCGCCCGTCGACCCGCCGCCGGCCGAGGTTCTCGTGGATGGACCCGAGGCCTACCGGCGCCATCTCGACACCGATCTCGCGATGCGCCGGCGCACGCACGATCGCCGGGCGATCGCGCGGCTCGCGCGCAAGCGGCCGTTCGTCCACGAGGGTCGGTGCGACGTGTGCGGACAGCCCCGCGCGATCTTCCGCATCGACGAATCGGCGCTGCCGGAACCGCCGGAATCGGCCGATCCGGCGATCGCGCTCGATCGCCAGCTCGCCTGCACCATCTGCGGCCTTCGCTCCCACGAGCGGGCCCTTGCCGTGGCCCTGCGGCGGCTCGGCGCCGCCCGCGCGCCGGACTCGCCGATATCCGCCCTGGTGATCGCGCAGTCCGCGGGTCTCGCGGCCGCGCTGCCTTCCCACGTGGCGAACGTGAGGGCGAGCTTCGCGGCGGTGCCCGGGCCGGGCGCGGCGCCCGCCGGGTGGCGGCTCGCGCCGGCCGACGAAAGCATGGATGCCATCGCTTGCATCCTGCCCCCGGGATGCGAGGCCTTCCTCGACGAGCTGCTCGGCGAGATGCACCGGGTGCTTCGCGCGGGAGGAACGCTCCTGCTGTCCGCGCCGCCGGACGCCACGCCCGACTGGGCCCTGGCCGAACGCCTGCGCGGCGGCCCCTGGACCACCGTCGTCGCGGACCTGCACTGGGCGGATGCCACCGGGCACCTGGGCGTGGGCGCCTGTCATTGGCGCGCGACCCGCGGCGGCGATGGCGCCTACGAGCGGCGCATCGAACGCGAGCTCGCCCGCTACGAGGACGTCGAGGTCGTGCACGACCTGCCGGCGATCTTCCACTACTGGTCCCACAACCACCTGCGGCCGATCTTCGAGGAGGCCGGCATCGAATCGATGGAACGGTTCTTCGCCTCGAACCTCCTCGCCGCCGCCGGCCGGACCGGGTCGTCGTCCCCCCGGTTCCTGAGCATCGGATCGGGCAACTGCGACCTCGAGGTGAACGTCGCCCTCGCCCTGCGCGAGCTGGGCGCCACGGAATTCACGATCGAGTGCCTCGAGCTCAATCCCGACATGCTCGAACGGGGGCGCCAGCACGCCGCGAGCCACGGTGTGCACCGGCATGTCGTCTTCACCCGCGCCGACTTCAATGCCTGGACGGCGTCCGGCACCTACGACGGGATCATGGCGAACCAGTCCCTGCACCACGTCACCCGGCTGGAGTTCCTCTTCGAGCAGGTGAAAGCCGCCCTGCACGACGAGGGCGCGTTCGTGGTGAGCGACATCATCGGCCGCAACGGCCACATGCGCTGGCCGGAAGCGCTCGACGCCGTGAACGAGCTGTGGCGGGACCTGCCGGAGAGCCACAAGTACAACCACGCGCTGCGGCGCACCGAGGCCACCTACGAGAACTGGGACTGCTCGACGGAAGGCTTCGAGGGCGTGAGGGCGCAGGACATCCTTCCCCTGCTGCTTGCGTCGTTCCATTTCAGGACCTTCGTCGCCTTCGGCAACGTGATCGACATCTTCGTCGACCGGGCATTCGGGCCGAACTTCCGCATCGACGACCCCGCGGACTGCGCGCTCATCGACCGGGCGCACCGGATCGACGAGGATGGCTTCCGGACGGGCCGCCTCACGCCCACCCACCTGATCGCCGTGCTGGGCAAGCGGCCGGTCGCGCAGCCCTTCCATTCGCGCTCGCTGCGCCCCGAGGACTGCGTCCGCGACCCGGGCCTCGAATGCCGTCCCGGCGCGGCGCAGGCGGCCTCGCCCGGAACGCCGGCGACCGGGACCGTCGTCGCGGACCGGACCGGCTACGAGGCCTTCCTCGCTTCGGCGCTGGCGCAAGGGCAGCGAGACGTCGAGGAGCGCACGATTCGCGAACGGGCGCCCCTCGGGGACTCCTATGCGATCGAGGGCTGGTGCGAGGTCTGCGAGGCGCCGCGGTCGTTCGGCGTGGACATCACCTCGGGCGGCGAGCGCCGCGCGGACGGCCTCTGGGTGCCGAACTGGCGCGAGCGCTGCACGTGCGCCGCGTGCCTGCTGAATACGCGCCAGCGGGTCATCGCGGCCCGGGCCCGCGAGGTGGTCCGCGCGCGCGGCGACGCGGGGGCGGACGTGTACCTCACCGAGCAGTTGACCCCGATCTTCGCGTGGTTGCAGGGCGTGCCCGGCGCGCGCTGCGTGGGCAGCGAGTACCTGGGCCCGGGCGCCACCGGCGGCACGATCGACCCGGCGGGCATCCGCCACGAGGACGTCGAGCGGCTGAGCTTCCCCGAAGCGCAGTTCGACCTCGTCATCAGCAACGACGTGCTCGAGCACGTGAACGACCCGCGCGCCGCCCTGCGCGAGATGCGGCGGGTCCTGCGCCCCGGCGGCGTGCTGCTCATGACGGTGCCCTTCCACGCGAACCTGGACACCAGCGTCACTCGGGCGGTGCTCGAGGGGCCTCGGCTCGTGCACCACCTGCCGCCGGTGGTCCACGTCAATCCGATCGCCGAGGACGGCTCCCTCGTCTTCACCGATTTCGGCTGGGACTTCCTCGCGCAGATGCGCGAGGCCGGGTTCGCCGACGTGGCGCTGCACTTCTACTGGGACGAAACCAAGGGATACTTCGGCGTGGGCCAGCACTACATCCGGGCGCACCGCCCGTGACCGGCAGGAGAACGAAGCCATGAAGGAATGCAGCAAGTCGATCCCGCGGCGCCTGGCGGACCCGAATTTCGCCACGCGCTATTTCGTGGGCGCGGGGCTCGACATCGGCGGCAAGCCCGACCCGCTCTCGCTCTACCTCGAGCTCTTCCCCCGGGCGAGCTCCGTGCGCACCTGGGACTGGGAGGACGGCGACGCCCAGCACCTGGCGAGCGTCGCGGACGGCACTTTCGACTTCATCCACTCCAGCCACTGCCTGGAGCACCTGGTCGACCCGCGCGAGGGCCTGCGCCACTGGTTCCGCGCCCTCAAGCCGGGCGGGCACCTCGTGGTCGCCGTGCCGGACGAGGACCTCTACGAACAGGGCGTCTTCCCGAGCACCTACAACAAGGACCACAAGCACACCTTCACCCTGTGGAAGCCGCGGTCCTGGAGCCCGGTGTCGATCAACCTGCTCGAGCTGCTGCCGACGCTGGGGCCGCAGGCCGAGGTTCTCAAGCTGGAACTGCTCCACGCGACCTATCGCTACGGCCTTCCCCGCTACGACCAGACCATGACCCCGGTCGCCGACTGCGCGATCGAGTTCGTGGTGAGGAAGCGCGAGGCGCGCGAGGTCGAGGCCGGCGGGCGCCTGCCGGGCACCGCGCAGCCCGAAGTCGAGACGCGCCGCCACCTGAACCAGTACCGCGACGATCGCAAGTCGGTGATCGACGCGAACCCCGGACGCCCCCCGTTCAAGAACGAAGACCCCCTCTGAGGGCAAAGGAGTCACGATGACGTCATACCTTCCCGAACTCGCCGGGCTCGCCAAGGGCCTTCGCAAGGGCCGCAACGTCTACGAGGGCTACCAGCGCGGATGGGGCCTGCAGTTCGGCGAGCTGCGCGCGGCCGTGCTCGCCGACCCGCTCTACCAGGAGGCGCTCGGCCTCGCCGAGGGGCGCACGATCATGGCCGAGTTCAACCGGATGAACATCTTCCTGCTGCTGCGCTTCTACACGAGCGCGCTCGCCCCCGGCCACGTGATCGAGTTCGGCTCCTTCAAGGGCGGCAACGCCATCTTCATCGCGCACGTCGCCCGCACGCTGCACCCCGGCATGAAGGTCTACGCGCTCGACACGTTCGAGGGCATGCCGGAGACCGACAAGGCGGTCGACGCGCACAACGCGGGCGATTTCGCGGGCGTGGACCTCGCGGAGCTGCGCCGGTACGCCGCCGCGCAGAAGCTGGACAACCTGGAGTTCGTGCAGGGTTTCTTCGAGAACACCGCACCGGGCGTGCTGGCGCGATCGGGGCCCATCGCGATCGCCCACATCGACTGCGACATCCTGCCGTCGGTGCAGTACTCGTACGAGGTGGTGAAGCCCTGCATGGTGCCCGGCGGCTACTACGTCTTCGACGACGCCACCGTGTCGAGCTGCATCGGCGCGACGGAGGTCGTCGAGGATCTCGTGATCCGGCGCGACGGCCTGAATTCCGAGCAGATCTACCCGCACTTCGTGTTCCGGGCGCCGGGCGCCTGAAGCGCCCCGGGTCGCCTCAGCGCTCCAGCCGGAACTCGCGCAGGTAGGCCCAGTCCGCCGTCGGGTTTCCCGAAGGGGAAGACGCGATCACGGCGAGCGAGCCGCGCCCGTGGATGCCCGCGGGGACGGCCAGCCGGTGGCGCTTCCACCGCAAGGCGGCCTCGCCCGCCGCAGGCGGCTCGAGCGCCAGCCGGACCGATTGCCGCGTGCCTTCGGCGCCGGCGAACACGAATTCCAGCTGCATCCCGTCGGAGGCGGCGGTCGGCATGGCGAGCTCGACCGCCAGCCTGTCGCCCTCCGCGAAGCGCACGTCGTCGAACCCGATCCCGAATGGCGAGAGCACGATGCCCGTCGCGCGATCCTCGACGGCCATCACGAAGGCGCCCAGGCCGGATGGCGTGTCCACGCGCGCGTAGTCGGTGAGCCGCCCGGACGACCAGCCGGCGATGAAATCCTCGAGCGGCGGCGGGGCGATCGCCCGCGATAGCCACGGCGTACGCCCCGACTGCAGGCTCGTGGCCGGCAGCCCGCTCATCAGCGGATCGGACACCATGATCCGGATGATTCCCACGCCCGGCACCTCGCGGAAGTGCTTGCGCTGCGGCTCCGGTATCGCGTTGTGGAAGAAATTCAGGTTGGCGAAGCAGACGGCGAGGATGCTCGTCGGCAACCTCGCCGCGTCCTCCGGGTGCGCCGCCAGGCGGCGCAGGGTCAGCAGGTGCGTGGATTTCGAGAAGACGTAATGCGAGCCGAGGTACCGCATGCGCTCGGTCGGCGGCTCGCAGAGCACCGTCGGGGGCGTCCCCGAACCCGGCGGGTGGCGCGAGCGGTAATGCGCCACCAGCTCCGCCAGGCGCTGCTCGAGCGGCGTGACCGGCCGGTCGTAGTCGTTCTTCACCACGCCGGCGCGCAGGGGGCGGCGGCAATCCCAGCTGTTGTTGACGTAGGTGCCGATCACCTGGTCGCCGAAGGCCGCGAGCGCGAAAGCGAAGGCCGCGACCGCGAGCCCCAACGCCTCGCGCGGGGGTGTCGAGCCGCGCAGCGCGAGACCGGCCACGAGGGGCACGACGAAAGCCGCGCTCACCGACAGCGGGAAGAGATGCCGCCCCTGCGAGAAGAAGTTGAGCGTGGCGATGGCGCACAGGAGCCACGTGGCCGCGAGCGCGATCGCCCACGGGCGGCGCCGAAGCGCCGGCACGAGCGGCGCGAGCAGCGCGATCACCGCCGCCACGGCGATGAGGCGCGAGGTCGGGAGCCGGTGGAAGCCCAGGTCGTCCGGCTCGATCCAGCGATCGAGCGTGAGCACGTGCACGAAGGTCTGGCCGTAGCGCTCGACGGCGATGCGCGAGCCGGCCGCATCGAACACGGGGTTCATCCCTTCCCGCGCGAGCACGCGACCCTGCGGATCCGTGAGCCCGGCGAGCATCTCGGAGACCGCCATGATGCGCCCGGTCTGCGCGAGATTGCGATCGAACTGCTGCCCGGTCACGAACAGCGCGAGCGCCAGCGCCACGGCCGTCGCCAGGGGGCGGGACCGCAGCTCGTGCCAGGCGAAGTCGCGGATCGCCGACACCACCTGCGCCCCCCACGAGCCGGTCGCCCCCCCGGCCTGGGGCGACTCCGCCGCCTGCCGGGATACCACCTTCAGGAGAATGAGCAGCGGGAGCACGAACACCACGGTCACCTTGGCCGCCACCGCCGCCCCCATCAGGATCCAGGCGGGCGCGAAGGGCAGCAGGGACGCCGCCATGAGCAGCGCGAGCATCGGCTCGTGATAGGACGTGCCCGCCGCGCTCAACGTCTCCGACAGGGAGACCAGGGAAAGCGCCGCCGCCGCGCAGGCGAGCGGACGGGCGCCCCCGAGCGCGGCCGGCATGGCCGCGCGCGCCGCCACGGGCCCGACGATCCAGAGCGCCGCCGACGCGAGCGTCGCGCCGATGGCCACCGAATACTCGCCGTCCAGGATGCGAACCTGCGCGTTCAGGATCTCGAGGAAATTGGTGCCGACGAGGGTGTGGTCGTAGATGCCGGTGAGGGCGGTGCGCCAATCGGCGATGAGCACCGGCATCGTCGCCTTGTAGAAAAGCGAGTCGTAGGCCCCGTCGGGCAGCTTCGTCCGCAGCAGCACGAGCAGCAGCAGGGCGAGCGGCGGAACGTCCGTGACGGCGAGACGCGCGATGCAGGCGCGGTCCCGGCGAAGGAGCAGGAAGGCCGTGCCGGCCGACACGGCGGCGATGGCGAAGAACGCGGCGTCGCCCAGGGTGCGGCCCGGGGTGTACAGGACGACGAACGCCAGGGCCGAATGGATGACGGCCGCGGTGAGCAGGAACAGGACGACCTCGGCGACCGTGGAGAGGACGGACGCGTCGGGGGCGCGCGCCGCCCGTCCGGGCGCGAGCAGCCTCTCCGCCGCCACGCCGAGCCCGTACACGACGGCACCCAGGCCGATGACGACGAACGTCCGCGGATAGGCGAGCGAAAGCTGGGCCACGACCCAGAGCAGGGGAATGAGGAGCGCGAACTGGGTCAGCGCGTAGGCGCGCCTCGCGGGCTCGCTGCGGGTGGCGAGCAGGTACAGCAGCCCCTGGACGCCCGACACGGCCAGCCAGGCGTGGATCTCGTCCCCGGCGATGTCTCGGCCGCAGGCGAACGATCGCGAACCGGCCTGGTAGAAGCTGAACGCGGCGCCCAGGAGCACCGGCAGCAGGAGCAGCGGGCCGGAATCGAATTCCTCGTCGGATGCATTGCCGGCCCGGATCAGCCCCGCGACCAGCCCACGACCGCGATGCCGGCGGTGATGAGCGCGATGCCCGCCCATTGCGCCGGCCCGATCGGCTCGGAAAGCACGAGCCAGGACGCGAGGATGACGGCGATGAACTGGGCCGCCGCGAACGATTGCGCCACGTTGAGCGGCAGCGTGCGCAGCATGATCACGATGTAGATGAGGGCCGAGAGCCGAAGCAGGCGAAGCCGGCGAGCAGCCGCCAGTTGAGGGAACTGCATCCACCATTCGCCGCCGCCAAGTCGCGCCCCATCACGGCGCCGGTCTTCATGAGGAGGTTCGCCATCACCGTAAGGGCGATCATCGCGGCGAACGACAGGACGATTCTCATGGGGACCTCGCTTCGGGTTTGCGCGCGACGCCGACCACTTGCAGCCCCGCGCGCGACAGGCCGGGCAACCTCACCGTGACGTCGTCGATCCAGGCGAAGAAGCGCGTGATCGCGCGGATGCCCGGCACGTAGCGGAACGCGCGGTTGAAGACCAGCACGTCGCTGTTCATGAAGACGCAAAAACCGAAAAACCCGTACGTCTTCCAGGCTTCCGAGCGCAGTCCGGCGCGCTCGAGCACCGGGACCGTCTCCCGGTAGAGCAGCGGGCGCTCGGTCTCGTGGTCGAGCGCCGGGGAGAGCCGGTAGATGACGGACCGCAGCCACCGCCAGAGGAAGAAATCGCTCACCGGCTCGCGGTAGTGAAGCGCCCGCCGGGCTTGAGGATGCGGTGGATCTCCGAGAAAAGCTTCTGCCGGTCGTTCACGTGGTGGATGCCGCC
>JADJMI010000016.1 GCA_016709665.1 Betaproteobacteria bacterium
GGCGATCGACGTGCGCCTGCCCCTCATGGGACAGCAGGAGAATGCCCCGGATGGCGGCTGCCTCGCCTCGTACTACGCCTCGGACCCCCATCGGGCGGACCGTCTCGCCGCCGTGGCCGAGAAGGTCCTCCGGGGAGCCGATCCCGCGAATCTTCCGTTCCAGTACCCGCTCACGTACCGGCTTGTGCTCAACCGGCGGACCGCGGCGGCGCTGGGGATCGCATTGCCGCCGGAGCTGCTCTTGCGCGCCGACCGGGTGATCGAGTGAAACGACCCGGCGACCGGGGCGCGGTGGCGGGCCTTCAGCCGGGCGCCGCGCGTTCGCGGCCGCGCTCGCGTCATTGCCGCTGTGGGTCGCCGCCGGTCCCGCGGCCGGGCGCAGGCGCCTCGGCCTTTTCGCGCACAGCGGCAGCGTCGAGGAGGCCCGCGAGCGATGGGCACCGGTGCTCGGCGCACTCGCGAAGCTTGGCTGGCGCGAGGGCGAGCGGCTCGAACTCGTCATTCGCGTCTCCGGCCGCTATGCGCCGGGCCAGCCCAATCCCTACGATCTCCTTCCGCAGGTCGCGGCCGAGCTGGTGGCGATGCGGCCCGATTGCATCATGACGAGAGGAACGCCGATCACCCGCGTCCTGGCGCAGGCGACGCGCGAGATTCCGATCGTGACCGGGACGGCGGACCTCGTGGCGAGCGGCTTCGTGAAGTCGCTCGCCCGGCCCGGCACGAACGTGACGGGCCTGTCCGACGGCGCCACCGACCTCGCGGTCAAGAGTGTCGAGCTGCTGAAGGCGCTCGTTCCGGGGCTTCGCCAGGTCGCGATCTTCCACTACCGCGAGCGGAGCTTCGCCGAGATCGGCGACTTCATCGAGTCCGGGGCGAAGGCTTCGGGCGTTTCGGCTATCCGGATGCCGATGGTCCCGCCGGCCGACCGCATCCTCGGCGCCCTGGCGGGGCTTCGCGAGCAAGGAGGTGCAGGCGGCCATCTTCGCGTCCGGCACCACGCGGAAGCACCATGCCGATCTCGCGCGCGCCGCCATCCGCGAACGCCTGCCGATGTGGACCGATAGCGAAGCGCTGGTCGCGGCCGGCCTGCTCGGCTCGCTGGATACGGTGCTGGAAGGAGAAGACCCGTTGGCCGGGATCGTCGACAAGGTGCTGCGGGAGAAAGGCCCGAGGGAAATTCCCGTGCGGCTGCCGGAACGCTGGTTGGTCGTCAATCGCGCGACGGCGAACGCGCTCGGCCTCTCGATCCCGCCGGAGATCCGGGTGCGCGCCGACCGGGTGATCGATTGAACCGTCGCATGGTCGTGCCTTACCCGGGTGGCCGCGTGAAATTCACGCGACACCGGGGCGATCGATACGCGATGATGAGCTCGCGTCAGGCCGGCGGCGGGAAGGCCGTAGCGGGGGAATCGTGCGAGACCGACCGGGGATACCGACAAGCGTGAGGCTGCGGGTCGCGGCCACGGCCCGGCATCACTCGCCACCGGGGTGCCGGACGCCTTCGCGCAGGCGGTCCCCGCCGACGCGAAGCTCGAGAAGATCGAGGTCACCGGCACGAACATCCGCCGCGTCGACATCGAGACCGGCTTGCCCGTGCAGGTCATCACGCGCCAGGAGATCGAGCGCGGCGGCCTCGTCACGGCGCAGGACATCCTCGAGCGCATCAGCGCCAACCAGTCCTACGGGGGCTGGAACGACAGCCTCGGCGTCAACAACTCGCTCGGCGGCTTCACGGGGGCCTCGTTGCGGGGTCTCGGGCGGAGCGCACCTGGTCCCTGCTGAACGGCCGGCGCCCCTGCGCCTATGCGCTCGGGCGGGCAGAGCGTCGACCTCTCAGGCATTCCCGTTTCGGCGATCGAACGTGTGGAGGTGCTGAAGGACGGCGCCTCCGCGGTGTATGGCACGGACGCGATCGGTGGCGTCATCAATTTCATTCTGCGCAAGGACTTCCGGGGCCGCCGAACTGGGCGGCATGTTCCTCGGCGTCGAGCAGGGCGGCGGGAAGCGCGCGGGCTACGATCACCGGCGGCTGGGGCGATCTCGCGAAGGATCGCTGGAACGCGCTCGTCAGCGTGGATCACGTCCGCCAGGAGCCGCTGCGGGCCAACGAGGCGGGAATTCTCGAAGACGTCCTATCGTCGAGGTGGGGCTCAACGGGACGTCGCCCTCGTCGTCGCCCGGCAACGTGCGCCAGCGCGGCGGCTTCGGCAAACCCGCTGCGCAACCCCACGATTCCGCCACCGGCCCCGTCGCGTCCTCCTGCGCGCCGCCCCTACTCGTTTCCGCAGCTCGCCGTGCCGCTCGCCTGCGCTTTCGACTACGCCCGCTCGCGGACAACATCGCCGCGTCGCGGAAGTCCAATGCCGTCAGCCGCCTCGCCTGGCAGGCGCACCCGGACCACCTCGCGTTCGCCGAAGGGTCCTACTACCGCGGCGAGTTCACGTACAAGTCCTCGCCATCGCCCGTCGTCGTCGCCGACCCGTTCAACAACCCGATCAGGTGCGGCCGGCTTCGCGCCCTTCTATCCCGCCGCATGGGTGTCGAGCCTGCCCGCGCGGCAATCCGAACCTGCCGTTGCAACTGAGCTACCGCCTGGTGGAACTCGGCCCGCGCACGAGCGAACCGGAAGTCGAGCAGGCCCGGTTCGTGGCGGGCCTGCAGGGCGTCGTGCGGGGTTGGGATTACCAGCTCTCGGCGGGTCACACCGCGAACCGGCAGGTCGACCACTGGACGGGCGGCTTCGTCAGCGAATCCGGGTTCCGCCAGCTCTTCGACGCGGACCTTGGTGAACCCCTTCGCGCCCAATGCGCCGGCCGCGGTGGAGCAACTGCGAGCGGCCCAGATCACCGGCGCAATCACCGACAACCGGGCGAGCCACACCGGGGCCGAGCTGAAGGTCTCGTCGACGCCGTGGGAGCTGCCGGCGGGCGGCCTCGCCGTGGCGGTGGGGCTGGAGGGCCGGCGCGAGGAACTCAAGCAGGTCAACGCGGACGTGCTCTATTCGGGCGACGTGCTCGGCGGCAGCGGGCCCTCGCCTTCCCTCGAGCCGGTGACGCGCCGGGTGGGGTCGCTCTTCGCCGAGGCCAACGTCCCCCTCACCCGCGCGCTTGAGGCGAACCTCGCCGTGCGACACGACCGGTACAGCGATTTCGGCGGCACGACGAACCCCAAGTTCACGCTGCGCTGGCAGGCAGACAGGAACCTGGTGCTGCGCGGATCCGTGGGCACCGGCTTTCGCGCGCCCACCCTGTCGGACCTCTTCGTGCCCAACGCCTATCCGGTCACCTCGGCCGTCAGCGACCCGGTGCGCTGTCCCGTCACCGGCGCCCCGTCCGACTGCGAGGAGGTCGTCTTCCGCGCGAAGACCGGCGGCAACCCGGACTTGAAGCCCGAGAAGTCGCGCCAGCTGAACGTGGGCCTCGTGGCCGACCCGGCACCGGGCCTGTCCCTCGCCCTGGATTATTACCGCGTGCGCATCGAGGACATCATCACGATCGTTCCGCAGGAGGCGATCTTCACCGACTACGCGCGGTGGGCGCCGACCCATGTCTTCCGCCTTCCGCCCGACCCGGCCGAAGGCGGGCTTCCCGGGCCGATCGAGTCCGTCATCGGCACGCCGTGGAACGCGGGAACCCGCGAGACGTCGGGCTACGACGTCGACATCCGCTACCGGTTTCCCGCCGCCGCCTGGGGGCGCCTGGCGGCCTCGCTCTCGGGAACCTACGTGGCCGACTACAAGGCGAGCGAATTCGAGGCGGCCGGCGCCGGCATCGTGATCTCATCGACGGCACCGGGGGCGATCGCGCGGTGGCGGCACTACGCCGCGCTGGACTGGAGCTTCGGTGCCTGGGGCGCGACGCTCGCCCAGACTTTCCAGCTCGGGCACGACGAATACGATCCGCTCACGCGCGACCCGGTCACCGGGGCCTTCACGGGATTGCGCCGCGTGGGGTCGTACTCGATCGTGGACGTCCAGGCGCGCTACACGGGCATCAAGGGACTGACGGCCGGGGTCGGCATCCGCAACCTGCTCGATCGCGACCCGCCCTCTTCCTACGGCACGACGACTTTCCAGCGCGGCTACGATCCGTCCTACGCCGATCCGCGCGGGCGGATGGTCTATCTCACGCTCGGTTACGCCTGGCGTTAGCTGCGCGCGGCGGCCAGCCGCTCCACCTTCTCCACCGCCCGCGCGAGCTGCGCGCGCTGCGGCAGGTCCTCGGGCATCTGCGCGAGCAGGGCCTTCCAGTGCCTCGCGGCGCCGGCCAGGTCGCCGCGCTCGACGGCGATGCTGCCCGCCATCTCGAGCGCCTGCGGGTGATTGGGGTCGATCTGGAGCGCCTTCGCCACGAGCGTCGCCGGAGCGCCCTCGAGCTTGCCGCCCTGCACGAGCCCGGCGGCATCGGCGTAGTCGCACCACACGGCGGGGTCCAGCGCCACCTTGCGGTCCTTCACCGCCTGCTCGAAGGCTTTTTCGGCCTCGGGGAAGCGGTCCATCGCGAGCGAGACGCGGCCGAGCAGCACCCAGGCGCGGCCGTCCTTCGGATGCTCGGCGACCTGCTTCGCGAGCTGCTCGCGGAGCGCCGGCAGGCGTTCGGCCGTGAGTTCGCCCTCGACCGCCCGGAAGGCGGTGGCGCTGTCGATGGCATCGGGGCTGCCCACCTGCGCATAGAAAGCGAAGGCGGCCGCCGGAACGAGCACCGTGAATGCGGCCGCGGCAGCCCACGAGGGCCGCGTCGCGACGGGCGCCGCGCCTTCGTCGAGTTCCTCCGCGGCCCGAAGCGCGAGTTCGTCGCGCGCCACGCCGTGCTCGGTGGGCGAGAGGAGCCCGGCCGCCAGGTCGCGGTCGAGCTCGGCGCGCGAGGCGCGAAGCGCCGCGAGATTGGCCTCGCGCGGCTCCACGTGGGGCGAACCGCGGCGCGGAAAGACGAGCCGCGCCAGCACGAAGGCCAGCGCGGCGAGGGTCATCCCTCCGGCAACGAGCCAGAAGGCCAAGCGGGGCTTCCTACTTCGGCGCCGCGGCCGGAGCCGGGGCGGGCGCGGCGACGGCGAGCGTGCGCTTCTTCGCCATCGCGTCGTCGAGGATCTTGATCGCGTCCTGCGAGATCACCATCCCCTTGTTGATCGACTCGTCGGCGAGCTTCGGGTTGTGGGGAGTACGAGCCGTTGAGGCCGTCCAGAACTCCCAGTGCACGTGCGCCTCGTAGTGCTTCTCGCGCACCACGTTGAGCGTCGCCTCGTCCACGCCGAGGTTCTTCGCCTCCTCGAACTTGTCGATCATGCGGGTGAGCCAGTATTCGGACTTGCGCAGCTTGCCCTGGTAGCGATTCTTGAGGGAATCGACCGTGTACTTCGCCTGCTCGCCGCTCCAGGTCTTGTGGCAGCCCAGGCACGCTTCCTTCACGTATTCCTTCGGGCTCGTCTGCCAGTGGGAAGTGAAGGTCTTGCCCGTCTTCTTGTCCTTCTCCTTGGGCATGTGGCAGGTGTGGCACATCACGCCTTCCTTGTCGTGCACCGAGCCGTAGTACACCTCCACGTCCGGGTGCTGCGCCTTCCAGAGCATGGCGCCCGTGATGGCGTGCTTGAAGTCGCGGAACTTGAGGTCGCGGTAGTGCTGCGCCAGGTCGTTCACGTTCTTGAGCGGGAAGTGGTTGGTGCGCTGGTCGGACATGGTGACCGGCTTGCCCGTCGTGGGATCGGTGCCCGGGTTGCAGTTGTACTCGACGTGGCACTGGCCGCACTGCAGCTTCGAGTCGTACTTGTCCAGGATCGCGATCTTGCGCGTGAAGCCGCGCTGGCCGAGCTCCTTCACGTCCACCTTGCCGGCCTTCGGGTCCTTGTGCCAGAGCGTGTCCTTCTCGGGGCGGGTGAGGGCCTGGATGAGGCCGTCGCGGATGATGCGCGGCTGCGCGCCGTGCGGGTCATGGCAGAAGATGCAGTTGAGCGAGTGCTTCGTGTCCTTCACGAAGTCCACCACCTTCGAGGTGCGGCTCCACTTGGCCTTCGGTTCCGGGTCGCCCAGGTAGGCCCAGTCGAGGATTGGTCGGCGGTCTTGCAGCTCGCCGCAGACCGGGTTCGCGGCCGCGGCGGTGCCCGGCTTGAACGCCTTGTGCGGCTCGCCCGGGTACTTGTCGACGAGCACGTCCCAGATGTTGAAGTTGCCGCCGGCGCGGGCCAGGTCGCCCCAGCCGTACTTGTTCTCGAAGCGGCCGCCGAAGGCGCGGTCGACCACCAGCTGGTCGTAGAGCGCGAAGGCGTGCGAGCGAGGCATGTTGTGTTCCTTCGTGAAGCCGTGCGGGCCCATGAGCTTTTCCCAGGCCGGGTTGGGCGAGACGCCGGTGAGCTGGCTCTTCTCGTTGCGCGCCGTCTTCGCGAAGTTCATCTTGTACATCGTCTCGTACTGGTTCTTGTGGCACGAGCCGCACTTGGCCGGGTCGGTGGTCGTGACCGGGCGCGTCTTCTTGTTCTTGAGGTGGGCGTCGGTGTTCGCGTGGCATTCCGTGCAGGCGACCGTCTTGTGCTTGCCCGGATCGTGGAACTCCCCCGAGCTCCTCGTGGCACTCGATGCATTCCTTGTTGCCGGCGGGCACCTTGCCGGGCGCCGAGGTCTTCACGGGCGCGGCGGCCTTCGTGGCGGCCGGCTTGGCGGCCGCCTTGTCCGGCGCGGGGGCCTGCGCGGAGGCGGTGGTCAGGGCGAAGGCGGCCAGGAGGCTGGACGCCATGCCGAGGATCGCTCGGAAGGTGCTGTTTTTCATGGTTTTATCCCTAAGGGTTCCCGAAATCGAGAAGTCGGTACGGGAACCCTAACAGGCACGCCATCTGCATCTTTGACGGCGATCAATCCTTGCCTGCGGGCCGATACTCCCGGGGGCTCAGCGGGCGATCCGGAACTCGAAAGACCGGGAATCCGTCACGGTTCCCGTGGCGATCCGCGTGCGCTCCTCGAAGCGCACCTGGCCGCCGGCCGCCATCCGCAGGACGGTCGAGGCGCGGGTTCCGTAGTCCTCCCCGGTGATGAGCGCGGGCGACAGGCGTCGCTCCCATTCGTCACCGACGCCGGTGTCGGGAAGGTCCCCGTCGCGGCCCGGGGTCGCATCCGAGAGCATCGCGAAGAGGGGTTCGTCGCCGTCGCCGACCGCGAGGCGCATCGCCTCCCGCGCGCGCCTCACCTTGGGCCAGGGTTCGTCGAGGAGATGGTTCGAAAGCGCGTGGATGCCCGGATCGACCTCGCGGGCCTTCCCTTCGCGGCTGCCGAAGTAGACGAGCGAATCGGCGGCGCCCGCCAGCAGGTTGAAGCCGTTGTAGTCGCCGGCGCGGCGCGCGAGCCTTTCGCAGTACGCGGCCGGCGAATCGATGCCCGACAGGAAATCCGCCACGAGTTCCCCGCGGGACCGGGCGTCGCCGCGCTTGCCCACGGATCGCGGAAGTTGGTCACGGCGCAGAAGCGCCCGCCGCGCGTGACGCCCATCCAGGTGCCGCCCGCCTCGAGGTCACGCCCGGCGAGAAGTCCGGGACGGTCTTCCCACCAGTACGCGGGCGCCGCGGGCCGCGCCCGCCACTCGTCGCGGTTGGCGGCGACGACGAGCGGGAAATCCGGGTGGGCCTTCCAGGCGAGGGCGATGAGGCACATGGGGGACGCTACCCTGAAATCGGCCGTTTGCCGAATTCAGGGTAGCGCCCCCTTCACATGAGCCCGAAGCGTCTTCGGCAGCCAGATCGACGGCGGTGGCCAGTACGTGATGACGACCGGGAAGATCAGCATCGTGAAGAGCCAGGGCCATCACGCGACGGTGAGCTCCGTGATGCCATCTTGGTGATGCCGCTCGTCACGTAGAGGTTCGAGGCCCACCGGGCGTGATCATCCCGATCTCCATGTTCACCGTGATCATCACCCCCGAAGTGCACCGGGTCGATGCCCAGCTTCATCGCGATGGGAAAGAGGATCAGCGCCGTGATCAGGATGATCGACAAGGGGCTCCATGATGTTGCCCATGAGCAGCAGCAGGATGTTCACGAAGAGCAGGAAGCTGATGACGCCCAGGCCCTGGCCCACCATCCATTCCGCGATGGCCTGCGGGATGTTCTCGTTGGTGAGCAGGAAGGAGAAGAGCACCGCGTTGGTGATGATGTAGAGCAGCATCGCCGACATGTTGGCCGAGTCGATGAGCACCTTGCGGACGTTCTTCAGGCCCATGTCCCTGTAGACGAACACGGCGACGAAGAAGGCGTACACCGCGCTCATGGCCGCGGCTTCCGTCAGCGTGAAGATGCCCGTGTAGATGCCCCCCCTGACGACGACGATCAGCAAGGAGGCCCCAGACCGATTCGCGGAAGGCCTTCAGGCGCTCCGTCCACGGAGCGCTTGGGCTCGCGGGGAGTAGTCTTGCCCTCCAGGCCTGGTACGTACGTCGCGCCCATGAGCATGGCCGCCAGCACCAGGGCCCGGGATCACGCCGGCCATGAAGAGCGCCCCGATGGAGCTGTTGGTCGAGACGGCGTACATCACCATCACGATGGAGGGGGGATGAGGATGCCCAGGCCGCCCGACGAGGGCGATGACGCCCGCGCCGAAGCGCCTCAGGATACCGGCCTTCACCATGGCCGGCAGCAGGATCGAGCCGATCGCGACCACGGTGGCGGGCGAGGAGGCCCGAATGGCGGCGAAGAGGGCGCAGGCCACGACCGCGCCCAGGCCCGGGCCCCTCGCCAATGGCCGACCATGGAGGTGGCGAAGTTGATCATCCGCCGCGCGACGCCCCGTGGGTGAGGAAATTGCCCGCGAGGATGAAGAACGGGATCGCCATGATCTCGAACTTCTCGATGCCGGTGAAGAGTTTCAGCGCGACGGCCTCGATCGGCACGTCGGTCATGAAGAAGAGGAACGAGAGCACCGTGAGGCCGAGCGAGATGGACACGGGCATGCCCGTGAGCATCAGGCCGAAGAGCAGGATGAAGATGATGGTGGCGTTCACTTGTCGTCTCTCCTCGGGTGGCCCCTGGGCGGCAGCACTTCCTTCGGGTGCAGGTCCGGCACGATGGCGACGGGCACGATGTCCGCGATGTCGACCTTCTCGACGCCTTCCACGTGGCCGTGGTCGTGGTGCGGCAGTTCGCCGGTGCGGAAGAACGACCACGCCACCTGCAGGAAACGGAAGCACATGAGCGAGGAGCCGAGCGGGATCGCGAGGTGCGGGATCCAGGCGGGCACCTCGAGGTCCGGCGAGACCTGGTCGGTGTGCGCGATCTCCCCAGACGAAGTGCGCCCATCGAGGCGACGATGCCGGTGAAGAGGGCGCCTGCGAGCAGGCCGAAGAGCACGAACGCCGCGCGCTTTCGGGGCCGAGCATGTTGATGAAGACGTCCACGCCGACGTGGATGCCCGTGCGCACGCCTAGCGGCGCCGAACTTGGCCATCCACACGAACATGTAGATGCACAGCTCCTGCGCCCAGCTGAGGTTCAGGGCGAGGAGCTTGTCCTGCAGCACGGGAATGGGCGGCCCGGTCGCGTAGCGGTGGACCACCGCCACGAAGATGATGACCGTGGCTCCGCCCATGAGGAGCGCGATGATCCACTCCTCGAGATGGTCGAGCACCTTCAGCATGTTCTTCCCCTCCTCCCCGGGGTTCCGGGGCGGCCACCTGGCCGCCCCGGCCTCCTCCCCCTCCTTACAGCTTGGACGGGTCGAAGCCGGTTTCCTTGTAGATCGACTGGATCAGGTCCTTGCCGATGCGGCCCTCGGCATCCGTGTGGACCTTGAGGGTCGCCTTGTTCCAGGCCTTCTTCTCGTCGGCCGAGAGCGTGATGAACTGGCTCTTGCCGCTCTTCTTCACCGGGTCGAGGGCCTTGTCGTTCTCTTCCTTGGCGATGTCGTTGGCGTACTTGGTCGAGTCCTTCATCGCGCTCTCCAGCGCGGTGCGGACGTCGGCGGGCAGGCCGTCCCAGAACTTCTTGTTCACGATGACCGCGTAGCCCAGGTAGCCGTGGTCGGAGAGCGTCACGAACTTCTGCACCTCGTGCATCTTCTGGGTGTAGAGGTTCGAAGGCGGGTTCTCGGTGCCGTCCACGACGCCCGTCTGCAGCGCCTGGTACACCTCGGAGAACGCCATCACCTGCGGGTTGGCGCCCAGGGAGCGCATCTGGCCGTCCAGCACCTTGGAGGACTGGATGCGCATCTTGAGGCCCTTGAAGTCGGCCGGGGCCTTGAGGGCCTTGTTGGCGCTCATCACCTTGAAGCCGTTGTCCCAGTAGGCGAGGCCCTTGATGCCCTTGGGTTCCAGGCGCGCGAGGAGCGCGGCGCCCACGGGGCCCTGCGTCACCTTGTGCAGTTCGGCGTAGCTGTCGAAGATGAACGGCAGGTCGAAGACCTCGAAGGCCGGCACGCCGAGCGGGCCGAACTTGGCGAGCGAAGGCGCGAGCATCTGCACGGCACCCAGGCTCAGGGCCTCCATCTCCTCCTTGTCCTTGTAGAGCTGGCTGTTCGGGTACACCTCGACCTTCCCGCGGCCCTTGGTGCGCTCCTCCCGCCAGCTTCTTGAAGTGGTCCGCGCCCTTGCCCTTGGGGGTGTCCTTGGCGACGACGTGGCTGAACTTGATGACGATGGGCTGCTGCGCGAGGGCCGAGCCGCCGGCCAGCATGAGGGCGGCCGACACGGCGGCCGCGATGATCGTCCTGCGTTTCATGGTCTTCTCCTCCTTGCGGGTGATGACGATTCCCGGGCCCGGCCCGGGGGTTGTCGCATCCTCCCGCCGCCCGCGCGGTGCCGCCATTGTGGTTTTCCACATGCCGGTTGCGGTCAGGGCCCCCGGGGCGCGAGGATAGGCGCGTGTCGACCGCCACCCTGCCCCCGCCCGCCGCCCCGCCCGCCTCCGGCTCCCGCCTGTGGCGGCTGCTGCGCTGGTGGATGCCGGTCTTCATCGGGGCGCTGCTCCTGGGGGCCACCTCGTTCCTCGTCAACCTCTCGAGCGTGCAGGAACGCGGCGAGGCGAACGACCAGCTGGTCACCGACACCCAGTGGGTGCGCCAGTCGCTGCAGTTCCAGCTGGGGCACGACGCCGAGGCGCTCGAGCTCATCGGCTCTGACCTGCGCACGGGTGCGATGGCGCTCGCCGCCCTCGAAGCACGGTTGCGCGTGTTCCTGCGCCGCGGAAGGCAATCGCTGTCCGCTTCCCTCATCGAGGCCGGGCAGGCCGCGCCCCTGGTGGACGTGCGGGACGCCTCGGTGGAAGGCCAGGACATCTTCGCCACGGTGCCGCCGGTCTTCATCGAGGCCGCGATGGAGCGCGCGGCACGGCAGAGCGAAGGCACCTTCGGCCAACCCTTCACCGCCACCTGGGGCGCGGGCCTGGTGCTCGTGGTGCCGGCGGGGCTCAGTCCCTCCGGGGCCCGGCGAACACTCGTGGCGGTCTTCTCCCTGGAGCGCCTGCTCGAGGAAATGGTGCCGTGGACTTTCGCGCAGTCGCACGAGGTCATCGTCTCGGACGTGACCAATACCGTGAAGGCGAGGCGCGCCTCCGCCGGCCCGGGCCGCGGCATCTACACGCACCAGGTGGCGGTCGACGTGCCGGGCACCACGCTCATCCTGCGCACCAACAGCGTGAAGGGGCCCCCCGACTGGATCGCGAACGTGCTGAGGGGCGGGGTGATCGCCCTCGCCTTCTTTCTCTTCTGGAGCCTCTATGCGCTGTGGGCGGACGTGCGCCGCCGCGTGAAGGCCGAAAGCCGCCTGCGCGACGAGGTGGCCTTCCGCCGGGCGATGGGCGATTCCGCCGTCATCGGCCTGCGGGCCCGCGACATGGAAGGGCGCGTCACCTTCGTGAACCCCGCCTTCGCGCGCATGGTGGGCCTGCCGGAGGAATCGATCGTGGGCCGCGCGCCGCCCATGCCCTACTGGACGCCCGAGCGACTGGACGAGTACCAGGAACGCGTGGCGCGCGTGCTCTCCGGCCAGGCGAGCAGCGCCCCTCGAGACGGTCTTCCAGCGAGCCGACGGCACGCGATTCCCGGTGGTGATCTACGACGCGCCGCTCATGGACGCGGACGGCAGGCAGGTGGGCTGGATGAGCTCGATCCTCGACGTGACCGAGGAGAAGAAGGCCGAGGAGCGCGAGCGCCAGCAGCAGGAGCGGCTGCAGACGGCGGCCCGCCTCACGACGATGGGCGAGATGGCCTCCTCGCTCGCCCACGAGCTGAACCAGCCGCTCGGCGCCATCACCAGCTACCTCACGGGCTCGATCAACCTGATCGAGAAGGGCGACGTGTCGAAGGAGGAACTGGTCGCGGCCCTCGCCAAGGCGAGCGCGCAGGCCCAGCGCGCCGGGCAGGTGATCCGCCGCGTGCACGAGTTCGTGCGGAAGCAGGAGCCAAGCGCGTGCCGGTGGAAGTGACGGCGCTGCTCGACGACTGTCGCGCGCTCATCGACCTGCAGGCGCGGCGTGACGGCGTGCGCGTCGCCGTGACGGTGGAGGCGGGCCTGCCGCCCGTCTACGGCGATCCGGTGCTGCTCGAGCAGGTGATCCTCAACCTCACGCGCAACGGCATCGACGCCATGGCGGGATGCCCGCCGGAGCGGCGGCGCCTCGAGATCGCGGCCTCGCGCTTCGGCGCGTGGGTTCGCATCGCGGTGCGCGACTACGGCAGCGGGATCGACGAGGCCCTCGCCGAGCAGGTCTTCTCGCCTTTCTTCACCACCAAGAGCGAGGGCATGGGCATGGGACTTTCCATCTGCCGCTCGATCATCGAGCTGCACGACGGTCGCCTGGGCTTCCGGCGCCTGGACGACGGCACCGAATTCCACCTCCAGCTCCCCCGGCCAATGATCCACATCGTCGACGACGAAGAGGCGCTTCGCGATTCCCTCGGCTGGCTGCTGCGCTCGCGCGACCTGCCCTCGCGCGCCTTCGCCTCCGCCGAGGCTTTCCTCGCCCACGCGCGCTCGCCCCTCGCGGCGCCGAACTCGCCCGGCGTGATCCTGCTCGACGTGCGCATGGACGGCATGAGCGGCACCGAGCTCTTCGAGAAGCTGGCGGCCGAGGGGCTCTGCCCGGCCTGGCCCGTGCTCTTCCTCACCGGCCACGGCGACGTGCCCATGGCGGTGGAGACGCTCAAGCAGGGCGCCTACGACTTCGTGGAAAAGCCGTTCAACGACAATTCGCTGGTGGACCGGCTCACCGAGGCGCTCGCCGAATCGCGGCGGCGGCTCGCGGCGCGGGAGGAAACCGGCACGAGGGAGGCGCGCCTCGCCTCGCTCACGGACCGCGAGCGTGCCGTGCTGGAGCTCGTCATCGAGGGGCACTACAACAAGGTGATCGCGGACCGGCTGGGCATCGCGATGCGCACCGTGGAGGTCTACCGCGCGCGCATCTTCGAGAAGATGGGCGTGAAGAGCGCGGTGGAGCTGGCGGCGTTGCTGGGATCGAAGCGGGGGGAGTAACCTGCACTGAGATCGGTCAAACCGGCGGGCCCGCTTGCCGGGCATCCTGCCGGCATCCGTTCCCGACTCCCCGTCCCGTGTCCCTTCCCCGAAACCTCAGCGCCAAGCTCGTCGGCATCCAGGTCTTCTTCCTGCTGGTCGCCCTGGTGTCGATCGGCCTCACGCTGGTCGTCTCGTGGCGACTGGAGGGCAGCGCCGCGGCCATCAACGACGCCGGCAGCCTGCGGATGCGCACCTACCGGCTGGCGTACCTCGCCGACCGATCCGACCGCAACACGCCGGACGTCGCCACCCTGATCGCGCGGGGCATCGGCGAGTTCGAGGCGGTCGTGGCGAACCTGCGGGCCGGGGACCCGCGCCGCCCGCTGTTCGTCCCGCGCACGCCGGAGATCGACCGCCAGTTCGACCGGCTGGGCGCGGAATGGTCGGGCCTGCGGCCCGCGCTCGAGCGCGCCGCGCAGGGGCGCTCGCTCGCCCTGGAACGCCCGCGCGTGGAACGGTTCGTGGCCGTCGTCAACGCGCTGGTCGAGATGATCGAGGCCGACACCGCCCGCGCGACGACGCTCCTGCGCACGATCCAGTTCGCGCTGGTCGCGCTCGCGATCGGCGGCACCTCGGCCCTCATCTACCTGTCCTTCCGCATCATCATCCAGCCCGTGCACCGGCTGGAGCGGAGCTCAGGCGCATGGCGCAGGGCGAGTTCGCCGCGCGATTGCCGGTGGAGTCGACCGACGAGTTCGGCGCGCTGGCCGCCGGATTCAACGACATGGCGCAGCACCTGGAGGAGTCCTACCGGCACCTGGAGACGCGGGTGGCGGAGAAGACCCGCAACCTCGCCCAGCAGAACGCGCGCCTGGCGACCCTCTACGACATGACGACCTTCCTGAACGCGCCCACGTCGCAGGAGGACCTGTGCCGGGGGTTCCTGCGGCGCCTGCTCGTCACGACGGGCGCGGCCGCGGGCGCGGTGCGACTCGTCTCGCGCGAGGGCGACACGCTGCACCTGTTCGTCAGAGGAGGGCCTGCCCGGTGGCTTCGCCGAGAAGGAGCACTGCCTGCAGAAGGGCGAGTGCGCGTGCGGCGAGGCGGCGGCCAAGAGCGCGAGCGTGGTGCACTTCATGAAGGGCCCGAAGCCGCCCCTGAGCGTGCCGCTGCCGCACTGCCGGGAAGCCGGCTTTGCGGTCGTCGCCGCCTTCCCGATCGCCGCCCACCACCAGGTGCTCGGCATCTACAACCTGTTCCACCGCGAGGCGCGCGAGATCCCGGGCGAGGAACGGCACATGCTCGAGAGCCTGGGCCAGCACCTGGGCGTGGCGATCGAAAGCCTGCGCCTCGCCTCCAGCGCGCGGGAGTTCGCCATCGCGGAAGAACGCAACCTCCTCGCCCAGGAACTGCACGATTCCATCGCCCAGGCCCTCGCATTCCTCAACCTGCAGGTGCAGATGCTGCGGCAGTCGATGGCGGCCGGGAAGGCCGACGAGGCGGCGAAGGCGCTCGAGGAGATCGAGGCCCGGCGTGCAGAAATCCTACGCCGACGTGCGCGAACTGCTGGTGCACTTCCGCACGCGCCTCACCGAGGGCGACGTGGAGCACGGCATCCGCACGCTGCTCGCCAAGTTCGAGCACCAGACCCGGATCCCCGCGGTGCTTCACACTTCCGGCGCCACGGTGCCGCTCGCACCCGACGACCAGCTCCAGGTGATGCACATCCTCCAGGAGGCGCTCTCGAACGTGCGCAAGCACTCGGGTGCGCGGCGGGTCGACGTCGACCTCTCGCGCGGGCCCGGCCATACCTTCACGGTCCGCGACGACGGTTGCGGCTTCGACCCCGGCGCCGCGAGCGGCGGCACGAGCGACCACGTGGGCCTGCGGATCATGCAGGAGCGCGCCGCCCGCATCGGGGCCACGCTCTCGGTGCGCTCCTCGAAGGCCTAGGCACCGAGGTCGTGCTCCGGCTCCCGGTGGCCCAGCGCGAGGCGGCGTGAGCCCGGTGCGCCTCGTCGTCATCGACGACCACACCCTCTTCCGCCGCGGCATCACCGCGCTGCTCGCCCGGGTGCCGGATTTCGAGGTGGTGGGCGAGGCGGCGGACGGTTTCGAGGGCATCAAGGCGGTCGCCGCGGGCAGGCCCGACGTGGTGCTGCTGGACCTGCACATGCCCGGCCTCACCGGCATCGAGGCCATGCAGGCGATCCTGCGCGAGAACCCCGGCACCCACGTCGTGATGCTGACGGTCTCGGAGAGGCGGAGGACCTGATGGCCGCCCTGCGAGCCGGCGCCCTGGGCTACCTCTGAAGAACATCGACAGCGACTTCCTGGTGGAGTCGATCCGCCGGCCGCGAACGGCGATTCGGTCATGTCCCCGGAGATGTCCGGCAAGCTGCTTCGCGAGCTGCGCGCCGGCACCGACCACCGCGCCCGTTCCGCGCTCAGTCCGCGCGAGCGGAGATCGTCGGGTGCCTCACGCGCGGGGCGGAGCAACAAGGAGATCGCGCGCGCGCTGGACATCGCCGAAACCACGGTCAAGATCCACGTGCAGCACATCCTGGCCGTCTGGGCGATCGAGCACGGCATCGTGCCGCGGCCCTGAGCCGGGCCCCTGGTTCTTTCGGACTACCCCGGCATCCGCCGTCCGGCGAGCCGGACCCCGCCATTCGCCCGCCCCACCCCTCCTCGCGGCGAATGCTCGCCGCCCAAGCCCGCCGCCTAGGTGACTTCGGGCCGGAAAAGTCCCGGCAAGCCAGGAGCGCGGCGATGGCGAAGTCCCACCAGGCGAAGGCGGTCTCGGTGCTCATCGTGAGCACGCTCGCCTTCACCGTGTGCTTCATGGTCTGGATGATGTTCGCGGTCATCGGCATCCCGATCCGGAAGGCGCTCGATCTCAACGCCACCCAGTTCGGCATCCTCACGGCCACGCCCGTGCTGACCGGCTCGCTCATCCGCGTGCCGCTGGGCATGTGGACGGACAAGTACGGCGGGCGGATCGTCATGTTCGTCCTGATGCTCTCGACGGTCGTGCCGATCTGGCTCATCGGCCCCTACGCGACGGCCTACTGGCACTTCCTCGTGCTCGGGCTCTTCGTGGGCGTCGCCGGCGGATCGTTTTCCGTGGGCACGCCGTATGTCGCCCGCTGGTTCGACCGCAAGCACCAGGGCTTCGCGATGGGCGTGTACGGCACCGGCAACTCCGGGGCGGCGGTGAACAAGTTCGTGGCGCCCGCGCTCCTGCTGAAGCTTCGGCTGGACCGTCGTCCCGCAGGTGTACGCCGCGGTCATGCTCGCCACGGCGGTGCTCTTCTGGATGTTCAGCCACTCCGAGCCGAAGCACCGGTGCCTTCGCACATCTCCTGGCACGAAGCAGCTGGGGGCGCTCAAGGACCCGCGCGTGTGGAATACTCCAGGTACTACTCGATCGTCTTCAGCGGCTATGTCGCGCTATCCCTGTGGATTGGTGCAGTACTACGTGAGCGAGTACGGGCTCTCGATCCAGATGGCCGCGCTCCTCGCGGCGTCTTCTCGCTGCCGGGCGGCGTGCTGCGCGCCGTCGGCGGCTGGATGTCGGACAAGTGGGGCGCCCACACCGTGACGTGGTGGGTGCTCTGGGTGAGCTAGTTCTGCCTGTTCCTGCTTTCCCACCCGCAGACGGACACGGCGATCACGGCGGTGGGGACACCGAAGACCTTCCCGTCGGCTGAACGTCTGGATATTCACCCTGCTCATGTTCGTGATGGGCATCGCACGGGCGTTCAGCAAGGCATCGGTGCTGAAAATACATCTCCGACGAGTTCCCCGACAACATCGGCGTCATCTCGGGGCTGGGGTGGGCCTCGCCGGAGGCCCGGGCAGGTTCTTCCTGCCGAGTATGTTCCGGCGCCCTCATGGACATCACCGGCATCCGCTCGAGCGCCTTCATGCTCATGTACGGCGTCGTGTGGGTCTCCTCATCTGGATGCACTGGACCGGGAGTGCGCGGCGCCGAACTCATAGGGCCCGCGATCGAAGAAGTTCCGGCTGAATTCAGCTGAACCGGGACCGGGGAGGAGAACGCCACCCTGAGAACCGCCACGAAACGCCGCCGCAACCCCGCCACGAGGCCGGACATCGCCGACTGGCGCCCCGAGGGACAGGCGTTCTGGAACGCGCGACCGGCAAGCGCGTCGCCTACCGCAACCTGGATCTCCGTCCCGGCCCTGCTCTGCGGCTTCGCGGTGTGGGGGTATGGAGAGTCATCACCGTGCAGATGATGAATTTGGGCTTCCGTTCACCCAGGCCGAGCCTCTTCACCCTCACCGCATTGCCGGGCATCGCCGGCGCGACGATGCGCATTCCCGCCTCGTTCCTCATCCGGATGGCCGGCGGGCGCAACACCATCTTCCTCACCACGGCGATGCTGCTGCACCCCGGCCATCGAACGGGCTTCGTGCTCCAGGACATCAATACGCCGCTCTGGGCGTTCCAGCTGATGGCGCTGCTGGTCCGGCTTCGGCGGCGGCAACTTCGCCAGTTCCATGTCCAACATCAGCACGTTCTTCCCAAAACGGCTGCAGGGGCCGGCGCTCGGCCTCAACGCGGGCCTGGTAATTTCGGCGTCACCGCGACGCAGATCCTGATCCGCTGGTGATGACGGTGGGCCTCTTCGGTCGGCGGGGCGACGGTGCCGAAGAGCGACTCCTAAGGCACGGCTGGATCCTCGGGAAGATTCTGGCCGGACGGAAACATGGATACAGAACGCCGGCTTCGCCTGGGCTGCTGCCGCTGGTTCGCTCGCTATCGGTGCTGATACTGGAGGGGCAAGAGCAACCTGAAGACGGTCTCACCCCAGATCGGCAACCGCTCATCGCGTTCGCCAAGATCCCGGTACCTCTGCGCTGGAGTTCGTGCCCTCCGTCCTCGGCCTCCTGCTGCCTGCCAGCCCAACGGCCTCGGGCTCGTCAGCAAGTGGTCGTCCCCTCGACCTGGCGGCGCGCTGCTGGTGATGCTGGCTCTCTGGCCATCCTTCCCGATGAAGCAGGGGGTCGCCAAGCAATACCTCATCTTCAGCAACCAGCACACCTGGTCGATGACGGCCATCTACATCATCACCTTCGGCTCGTTCATCGGCTTCTCGGTGGCGCTGCCCCTGTCGATCACGGTGATCTTGGCATCAGCCACGTGCCCGACGCGGACGGCGTCCTGCAGACACGCTCAAGAACCGGGCGCGCCCTCGGCGTTGACCTACGCCTGGATCGGGCCATTCATCGGCGCGGCCATCCGCCCGGTCGGCGGCTGGATGTCGGACAAGCTCGGCGGCGCGACGTGACGCAGGTGATCTCGGCGGTGATGGTCGTCGCCGCGTGCGCAGTGGGCTTACGTGATGATGCAGGCCTACGCCTCAGGTCGCACCGGAGGAGTACTTTCCCGCCTTCATCGGCCTTTTCGTCCTGCTGTTCTTCGCCAGCAGGCATCGGCAACGGTTCGACCTTCCGCACCATCGGCGTGGTCTTCGACCGGCAGCAGGCCGGGCCGGTGCTGGCTGGACATCGGCGGTCGCCGCCTACGGCGCCTTCATCACGCCGCTCGTTTTCGGCGAGCAGATCAAAAAGGGCGCGCCGCAATACGCGATGTACGGCTTCGCCGCCTTCTACGCGCTGTGCCTCGTCCTTAACTGGTGGGTCTACCTGCGCGCCAAGCGTACGTGAAGAACCCCTGAACCGGCCCCGCTTCAGCGCACCGCCACAGTTTCCCCAGGCCCGACCTGTTCCTCGACACTCACCGGCGTGCGCTCCCGCCGGCCCGTCTCGGACTCACGGCACCACCTCGGAAGACCGCACCTGGGAGGCGCCTACCGCAACCGCTGGGCGCACGACAAGATCGTGCGCTCCACCCACGGCGTGAACTGCACGGGCTCGTGCGCGTGGAAGATATACGTGAAGAAGGGGCGTGGTCACGGGAAACGCGGCAGACCGACTACCCGCGCACCCGGCCCGACATGCCCAACCACGAGCCGCGCGGCTGCTGCCAGCGCCTCCTACAGCTGGTACATCTACAGCGCCAACCGCCTGAAGTCCCCGATGATCCGCAGCCGTCTCCTGCGGCTCTGGCGGGCCGCCGCCCGCGCACGACCCGGTCGAGGCCTGGGCCTCGATCCGCCGAGGACGAGCAGCGCGCCGCGAGTACCAGCTAGCTGCGCGGCATGGGCGGCTTCGTGCGCACCACGTGGGAGGAGGCCAACGAGATCATCGCGGCGGCCAACATCCACACCGCCAAGACCCACGGCCCGGACCGCGTCATCGGCTTCTCGCCGATCCCGGCGATGTCGATGGTGTCGTATGCCGCTGGCTAGCGCTACCTGTCGCTGCTCGGCGGCGTGTGCATGTCTTTCTATGACTGGTACTGCGACCTGCCGCCGGCCTCGCCGCAGACCTGGGGCGACAGACGGACGTGCCGGAATCGGCGGACTGGTACAACTCGGGCTTCATCATGACGTGGGGCGCCAACGTGCCGCAGACGCGCACTCCCGACGCGCACTTCTTCACCGAAGTGCGCTACAAAGGGCGCGAGGCGGTCACCATTACGCCGGATTATTCCGAGGTCGCGAAGCTCGCGGACATGTGGCTGCACCCCAAGCAGGGCACGGACGCGGCCCTCGCGATGGCGATGGGGCACGTCATCCTCAAGGAATTCCACCTCGAGAAGCCGACCCTTCTTCACCGACTACTGCCGCCCCTACACGGACATGCCGATTCTGGTCAAGCTGGTGAGAAAGACGGCCCTACGGTTCCGGGTCGGTTGCTGCGCGCCTCGGACTTCGCCGATGGGCTGGGCGAGCAGAACAATACCGACTGGAAGACCGTGGCGCTGGACGAAACAACCGGCAACGTGATTGCGCCGCAAGGCCCATCGGCTTCCGTTGGGGCGAACGACGGCAGGAACACGCACCGAGCAAGGACCATCGCCGGGGCAAGACGCTCGCGCTCTCGCTGATGCCAATGACGGGGCGCTGCCGGTGTCCTTCCCTTATTTCGGCCATATCGAACACGAGCATCCCCGCCCATAACACGCAGAATGATCCTCGTTCGCCACGTGCCGGTTCGCCGCCCGCCGAAGACCGTGAGGTGCGGTTGCCACCGTGTTCGACCTGCTCGGCGCCAACTACGGCATCGACCGCGGCCTCGGCGGCGGTAATCTTGCAACGTTCTAACGAGGAGGTACCCCTTACACTCCCGCTGGCAGGAGAAAATCACCGGTGTCGCCCGGGATCAGGTGATCCGGGTGGCCCGGGCCTTTGCCAGCAATGCGTCCAAGACCAAGGGCCGCTCGATGATTATCATCGGCGCGGCGATGAACCATTGGTATCACATGGACATGAATTACCGCGCCTGCATCAACATGCTGGTATTTTGTGGCTGTGTCGGACAGTCGGGCGGCGGCTGGGCTCATTATGTCGGGCAGGAGAAGCTCCGTCCGCAGACGGGGTGGACACCGCTGGCCTTTGCGCTGGACCGGGCGCGCCCGCCGCGCCAGCAGAACAGCACCTCGTTCTTCTACGCCCTTACTGGACCAGTGGCGCTACGAGTCACTCGACTTGACAGTCCGCTGGCGCCTTATGCCGACAACTGACGGCTTGGCAGGGCAGTCTGATCGACTGCAACATCCGCGCCGAGCGCATGGGCGGCTCCCCTCAGCGCGGCAGCTGCAGACCAACCCGCTGCAGGTGGTGAAAGACGCCGAGCAGCAGGCAAAGACCCGGTGACCTACGCGGTCGAGAGTCTGAAAAGGGGAGCCCTGCGCCTGTCCTGCGAAGACCCGGATCATCAGGATAACTGGCCGCGCAACCTCTTTGTCTGGCGTTCCAACCTGCTGGGCTGCTGCGGCAAGGCCCGGAGGTACTTCCTCAAGCACCTGCTCGGCACGCAGCACGGGGTGCAGGGCAAGGATCTGGGAGTCGAGGGGAGCTACAACGCCGAGGCCGGTGGCACAGGGAAGCGCCGGAAGGAAAGCTGGACCTGCTGGTGACGCTCGACTTCCGCATGTCCACCACCTGCGTCTATT
>JADJMI010000017.1 GCA_016709665.1 Betaproteobacteria bacterium
GCGCCGGAGGATCTCCCGCGGCTCTTCCAGCCCTTCGAACAGGCCGACGTGTCCACCACGAGGCAGTTTGGCGGCACGGGCCTCGGGCTCGCCATCACCCACCGGCTCGCGACGCTCATGGGCGGCGAGACGGGTGTCGACAGCACGCCCGGCCGGGGCAGCCTGTTCTGGTTCACCGCGAGCCTCGCGCTCGCCGAGGAACCCCGGGCGGACGAGCGGGCCGCGGCCCGTCCGCCCGAAGGCGCCCCCGGCCGGACCCGCCATCCGCAGGCGCGGCTGCTGCTCGTCGAGGACAACGAGATCAACCGCGAGGTGGCCGTGGAACTGCTGCTGGCGGCCGGCTACCGGGTGGAGACCGCGGCCGACGGCCGTGATGCGCTCGACCGGCTGCGCGGAGGGGCGTTCGATGCGGTGCTGATGGACGTGCAGATGCCGGTGATGGACGGCCTCGCGGCGACCCGCGCCCTGCGCGAGCTTCCGGAGGGACGGCACCTGCCCGTGATCGCGATGACGGCCAATGCCTTCGATGACGATCGCCGCGAATGCCTCGAGGCCGGCATGGACGACTTCGTGTCGAAGCCGGTCGACCCCGACCGGTTCGTCGAGACCATCGACCGGTGGCTCGACGAGGCGCGTGCGGTTCCCTGAGCGCGCCCGCCGGTCCCGTTCCTAGCGCGAGTCGTTACGCACCAGCGCCGGCACGTCCGCCTGCGGCGCATGGCACGACGTGCACACGTAGCGCCGCCCCTCGACCGCGAGCTTGTCGTCTGCCTTCACCCAGTGGCTCTCGGGCATCGGCGGGCGCTTCGCCTTCTTTCCCTTCTCCGGCGCCTTGTGGCAGCTCATGCAGTCGTTGTGGGCAAAGGTGATCGGCAGCGACTCCTCGATCGTGTGCGGGATCATGGGCGGCATGCCCGAGCCCGGCAGCGGCTTCGCGATGTCGTAGCCGTCCTTGAACTCGAACGGCCGGGGCTGGAGCGCCTCCGCCGCCGCGCCCTTCTTCAGGCCGAACTGCGTGTCGGGAATCGTCGCGGGCTTCTGCGCGAGGGCGAGCGAGGCGAACGCGGCGAGGACGAGAGCGGGGAGGATGCGTTTCATGGGGCTTTTCCTTCCGTCGGAACGGGGTTCGGGGCGCGGGCGCGCGCCAGCAGGTCGAAGCGAAGGGCCTTCTCGGGGCACACGGCGATGCACTCGCCGCAGTTCGTGCATTCGCCGGCCGCGACGAAGCCGCGGGCGGCGCCATCCTTGAAGTCGAGGATGCGGGGTTCCGGGCACGCGCGCACGCAATCGCCGCAGCGCGTGCAGGCGGCATCGTCGAAGGCGATCTTCAGGACGCCCGCCCGCCCGGCCAGGGACCAGAACGCGCCCAGCGGGCACAGGTGGCCGCACCACGCGCGCTTCGCGACGAAGGCATCGAGCAGGAAGATCGCCGCGGCGGCCGTGAGCCCCAGGCCCGCGCCGAAGAGCAGCTCGCGGTGCAGCATCGCGATGGGGCTCACCCACTCGAAGGCCGCGAGGCCGGTGAGCGCGGAAAGGACGAGCGCGAGGCCCAGCGCCCAGTGGCGCATCGAGGGCGGCAGGTGCACGAGATCGCGGCCGCCGACGCGCTGGCGCACCGCGTGCGCCGCGTCGGTGACGAGGTTCATCGGGCAGGCCGCCGCGCAGAACGCCCGGCCGCCCGCGACGAGATACGCGGCGAGCACCAGCAGCGCGCCGCCGAGCGCCGTCGACTCCGGCACGCGCCCGGCCGCGAGCATCTGCAGCACCGCGAAGGGATCGACGAGCGGCACGCTGCCCGCGAGCGTGGCCGCCGACAGGTTGCCGGCGAGCAGCGGCGCGCCCGCGAGCTTCCAGCCCCACGCCGCGGTGCCGGCGAAGAGCAGCAGGATGCCCCCCTGCGAGACGCGCCGCGCGATCTGGAAGCGCCGGGCGACGAGCCGGCCCGCCAGCGTCGTCGGGGGCTCGAGGTGGCGCACGGCCCGGGGCGAGGCGGCGTTCACAGCCCCTCCACCGGCGCGTTGAGGTAGTCGACGGCCTTGCCCGAGGGCGCCTGCGGGCCGGAGGTCGCTTTCGGCGCCACGGCGGGCTTCACCGGCTGCGGGACGAAAGCGTCGGGGACCGGATCCGTCACCGGCTCGGCGAGCCCCGCATCGCGCGTCGTGGCCGGTCGGCGGAAGTGCTCGCCGATGCGGCCCTGCACGAGTTTCGGGTCGACGACGCGGATCGCCGCCACCTGCGTGGGGCACGCCTTCTCGCACAGCCCGCACCCCGTGCAGTCCTGCGCGTGGACGACCGGCACGAACACCGCGTGCTTCGAGATCCCGCGCGGGTGCGGGTCCACCGTGATGGCCCGGCCCTTCACCGGGCAGACGCGGTAGCAGACCTCGCAGCGCAGCCCCTGCCAGGAAAGGCAGTTCTCCGCGTCGACCACCGCGAGGCCCATGCGTGCGCGGTCCACGCGGTCGAGCCGCCCGTCCAGGGCTCCCGTCGGGCAGGCCTTGGCGCAGGGGATGTCCTCGCACAGGTGGCAAGGCTCGTCGCGCGGCACGAAATGCGGCGTGCCGAGGGGAATGCCCGTGGCGGCGGGCGAGAGCTTGAGCGTCGGGTAGGGGCAGGCGCGCACGCACTGGCCGCACTTCACGCACAGGGCCTCGAAGTCGCCGGCCGGGCGGGCGCCGGGCGGGCGCAGCGCGAAGGGCGCCGCATGGGCCTCCTGGCGCAGGAGCGCGAACCACGCGAGGCCCGCGCACGCGGCGCCGGCGGCGCCCTGCGCGCTCCGCGCGAGGAACCGGCGACGGCTCGGGGCCTCAGGCCCTGGATCGCCCGGTTCCGTCAGGCCTTCGTCACCTTCACCGCGCACTTCTTGAAATCCGACTCGCGCGAGATGGGATCGACGGCATCGAGGGCCAGCTTGTTGACGAGCAGCGCCTCGTCGAAGAACGCGGCGAAGACCGAGCCCTTGGGCATGGCGTTCCTGCCCTTCGTGTCCACGACGAGCTTCAACTTGCCGCGGCGCGATTCGATCCACACCACGTCGTTCCTCTTGATGCCGCGCTTCTCGGCATCCGCCGGATGCATGTAGAGCACCGCCGTGGGCGCCGAACGGTTGAGCTCGGCCACGCGGCGCGTCATGGAGCCCGTATGCCAGTGCTCCAGGATGCGGCCGGTGCACAGCCACAGGTCGTAGTTCGCGTCCGGCTGCTCGACGGGCGCCGCGTAGGGGCGGAAGAAGATCTTGGCCTTGCCCGCGAGCGAGGTCGGCTTGGCGTCCGTGACCTTGTCGAGGTCGCCGGTGGGCAGCGCCTTGAAGGCCGGCCCGTAGAAGTCGAAGCCCGCGCCCGCCTTCACGTACGGGTCGTGGCCCTCGAGGAAGCGGTACTTCGTCTCCTTGCCGTTCACCACCGGCCAGCGAAGGCCGCGCACGTCGTCGCGGTAGTAGAGGTCGAAATCCGCGAGGTCGTGGTGGTGGCCGCGGCCGAACTGCGCGTATTCCTCGAAGAGCGCCTTCTCGACGAACCAGTTTTCGCCCAGGGCCTTCACCGTCGCGTTGGACTTGCCCTTGGCCACCGGGTCCGGCCACGCGAAGGCCTTGTTCTCGGGCCGCGCGAAGAGCACGTCGTAGAGCGTGGCCTCCGGGTCGTAGCCCTGCGCCTTGGCCGCTGCCAGCACGTCGGGCAGCTTGCCGTCGGGATAGCCCTCGACCTTCAGGCCGGGCAGCGCCTTCTCGCCCCAGACGTCCTTCAGCCGGAAGCGCTTGGCGAACTCGAGCATCATCCACACGTCGGTGCGCGCCTCGCCGGGCGGGTCCACCTGCTGGCGCCACATCTGCGTGCGCCGCTCGGCGTTGCCGTAGGCGCCCCACTTCTCGAAGATCATCGCGGCGGGCAGCACCAGGTCCGCCACCTTGCCCGAGAGCGTGGGGTAGCAGTCGGCCACGACGATGAAGCTGTCGGTCTCGCGCGCGGCCTTGATCCAGTGGTTCGCGTTGGGCGAGGACTGGAAGGGTTGGTCACCTGCACCCACAGGAACTTGACGCCGCCGTCCTCGATGTCGCGCAGGATGCCCATGATGTCGCTGCCCGGCTTCGGGTTGAGCGTCTTCGCGGGGAGCTTCCACGTCTTCTCGGTGAGCTCGCGGTGCTTCGGGTTGTCCACGACCATGTCCGCGGGCAGGCGGTGCGAGAAGGTGCCCACCTCGCGCGCGGTGCCGCAGGCCGAGGGCTGGCCGGTGAGCGAGAAGGCCGCGTTGCCGGGCGTCGCGTGCTTGCCCAGCAGCAGGTGGATCATGTAGCACTGCTCGTTCACCCACACGCCGCGCTGGTGCTGGTTGAAGCCCATCGTCCAGAAGGAGATGACGTTGCGCTTCGGGTCGATCATGAGCTGGAGCAGCTGCTCGAGCTTTTCCTTGAATTTCGCGATCGGCTCGTCGACGTCGCCCTTGCACAGCTCGGCCACGAAGTCGAGCGTGTAGGGCTCGACGCCGCGCTTGAATTCCTCGAAGGAGATGAGCCAGTGCCGGCCGGCGCTCGTGCGGCTCTTCTGCTCGACCTGCTCGCCCGCCTTGCGGCGCTGCCCGACGGCCTCGTACTTGTCAAGGGTGACCACCAGTTCCTTCGCCTGGATGTCCTTCTCCGCCTCGTAGGCGAACTTGCTCGTGGGCCGCATGCCGTAGCCGATGTCGGTGGGGCCGGTCGCGAAGACGCAGTGCTTCTCCACGAAGGCCTTGTTCATCGCGCCGCGGGCGAGGATCTCGCGCGCGATCCAGTTCTGCAGGGCGAGGTCGGTGGACGGCTTGATGACGATCTCGAGATCCGAGAGGTCCGAGCTCATGTTGCGGTAGGTGGTGACGTTCACCACCTTCGTCGCCTTGGCGACGAGCCGGCGGTCCGTCACGCGCGACCACAGCACCGGGTGCGCCTCGGCCATGTTGGCGCCCCAGAGCACGACCGTGTCCGCGAGCTCGATGTCGTCGTAGACGTTGGCCGGCTCGTCCACGCCGAAGGTCTGCATGAAGGCCGCGACCGCGCTCGCCATGCAGTGGCGCGCGTTCGGATCGATGTTGTTCGAGCGGAAGCCCGCCTTCATGAGCTTGGCGGCGACGTAGCCTTCCTGGATGGTGTACTGGCCCGAGCCGATGATCGACACGCCCGAAGGGCCCTTCTCCTGGTAGGCCCGGCGGAACTGCTTCTCCATCTCGTCCATCGCCACCTTCCAGGACACCGGCGCGAAGTCGCCCTTCTTGTCGAACTTGCCGTCCTTCATGCGCATGAGCGGCTGCGTCAGCCGGTCGGCGCCGTAGGCCATCTTGCCGTTGAAGTAGCCCTTGATGCAGTTCAGGCCGCGGTTGACCGGCGCGTCCGGGTCGCCCTTGGTGGCGACGATCTTTCCGCCGGCCGTGGCGACCTGGATGCCGCAGCCCGTTCCGCAGAAGCGGCATACGGCCTTGTCCCAGGCCCAGCCGGCCTCGGCCTTCTTCGCCTGCGCGAGCGCGACCTGCGAGACGGGGAAGCCGACGGTGGCGGCCGTGGCGGTGGCGACGCTGCTCTTGATGAAGGCGCGGCGGGTCAGGCTGGTCATTGAGGTTCTCCCTCGGCGAAGTAGTGATAGACCATCTCGGCGAGCACGACGCCGGGAACGGCCTTGAGGCGCAGGAGCCCCGCCATCTCGCCGTCGACGCGGTCGGCTTCCTGCACGACGATGAAGCGGTGGGTGGCGGGGTCGCGGTGGAAGACTTCCACCGCGGGCAGGGCGGCGACGGCCGCGACGCACTCGTCGAAACGGCCGGGCGCCGTCACGACGAGGATTCCGGAAAGGTTCATGGAACGAGTCTGTCGGGGAGCCCCTCCGGCCCGGTTGACCCGGATCAAAAGGGCTACTTGCTATGCATCTTTAGTAACATGCGGACGCTATCGCCGCCGGACGGACCGCTCCCCCACGGGCGAGGACAGCGTGGCGAGGAACCGCACCAGGTCGCGCCGCTCCCCGTCCGTGAACCCGACCGGTTGCAGTTCCGAGCCCGAGCCGTGCCCGTGTCCCCTCGCCGTCGTGACGGGGGTCGACTCCGGCGCGCGGGCGTAATGGTCGATCACCGCCTCCAGGGTCGCGAGCTGCCCCGCGTGCATGTACGGCGCCCGCTCGGCGACGCCGCGCAGCGACGGCGTCTTGAAGGCGCGCCGCAGCACCGGGTCGATCGCGTTGATGTATTCCAGCTCCCGGCAGGCGCCGCGCTTCGCGTCGCTGTACGGACCGGCGCAATTGAACTCGTCCGCCAGCACCGCCTTCGCACCCGCGGCGCGTCCCGGGTCCGGGTTCGCGGCATCGAGCGGCGGCACGCGCGTCGAGTGGAAGAAATGGTCGGTGAAGAGCGGCCCGTTGTGGCATGTGACGCACCGCCCCTTGCCGAGGAACACCTTGAGCCCGTTCGCCTCCGCCTCGTCGAGAAGCGAGGCCGCGCGCGGCTCGCCCCGTGCCAGCGCCTCGGCGAAACGGTCGAACCGCGAGGGCTCGTGGCGAAGCGTCGATTCCCAGGCGGCGATGGCCTTGCCGACGTTGGCGAAGACGCGCGAGACGGCGGCGCGCGTGGCGAGCGGCATCGATTCCCACGCCGCGACCTCGTCCGGGCTGCCGAGCGGGCCCGCGTCCCGCGGCGCATCGGGCAGGTCGGGAAAGCGTCCGAAGACTGCACGATATTCGGACAGGTAATGCGCCTTCACGAGGCGCGCGACGCGAAGGCGGTTGATGCCGTGCTCCCGCGCGTCCTCCAGCGGCGCGAGCGCCTGCGACCACAGGCTGTCCTTGCGGCCGTCCCAGAAGAGCCAGGGGCCGCGCCCGGCGAAGGCGAGCGGCATCGTGCGCCGCGCGGTGAGCCCGATCGCCTCGCCGCGGGGCTTGCCGTCCTGGAACTGCCGCGCGGCCTCGTGACAGGCGGCGCAGGAGACGCGGCCGTTCGCGGAGAAGCGCGGATCCGCGAAGAGGCGCCTGCCCAGGGAAACGGCGGCCGGTTTCCCCTCATGCGCGTTCGTGGGGTCGGCCCGGCGCGCCGGCAATCGCGACAGGCCGAGCGAGGCGATGAGCGCGGTCTCCTCGGACGAGAATTCCACGGGCGGCGCGATGGCGACCTCGAAGGCCGTCACGTCCGAATCCGGCAGCTTCTGCACCGCGACGAGCACCTCCCACTTGCCGGGCATCGTGAACTTCATGCCCTCGATGTCGTAGGTGCCGGGCGCGCTCTCGCGCGTCACCTTCGGCCGCGTGGGCAGGCCGTGCCCGTGCTCCGGCATGCCGCCGTTCACGTAGACGAGCGCGCGCGTGACGGGCGCCCCGCCGGGCGTGGCCACCTTCACGCGCCACGCGTGGATGTCGTGCAGGGGGATTCGCGCCGGCGGCACCAGCGTCACGACGAAGTGGCCGTTGGGCGAGGTGCGCGAGAGGGACGGGGCCGCGGGCGCGACCCCCGGAAGGAGGAAGCCGGCGAAGGCCGCGCAGGCGAAAAGGGCGCGCGCGCGGCCCGGGCCGGCCATGCCTACTTGACGGCCTTGTAGCTGAATTTCTGTCCGCTGACGGCCGCCTGGTACATGAGGCCGCCCTTGGCGATGGTGAAGATGGCGAAGCCCTTGTAGTACTTGCTCACGCCCGCGGCATCGTTCTTCCCGCCGCTCGCGCCCGCCGTCGCCCCGCCCGTGCCGGCCTGGGCGCCCGCGGCCGCGGTGATCGCCACCGCCGAGGCCTCCGCGCCGAACTCGAAGTTGCCGCCGGTGAATTCGCGGAAGGCGCGCTCGTCCTCGAAGAAGATGATCTGGCTGAAGGCCTGCCCGCCGAGCTGCAGGCCCACCGAGACCTGGTTCATCGTGGTGTCGCCCACGTGCTTTCCCTTCACGTAGACGCGGCCGGAGCCGTGCGCGGCGCCCAGGCCCACGCCGCCCTTGCCGATGGTCGGGAAGAGCGCGTAGCCGTAGGCCTTGTCGAGGTAGTGCTTGCTCTGGCTGGCATTGCGGAAGGTCTTGAGGGCGTCGGCGTAGTCGTCGGCCAGGGCGGGAGCGGCCGGCAGGAGTGCAAGCAGCAGCGGGAGCAGGAATCGGGACAGCATGGCGTTTCTCCTGGGATTGGGGATCGGACCTTGGGGGTCGCGGATACGATAATAATAGGGTGGGGGCGCGCGTGCACCCGCGAGGTGCGCCACCGCCACCCGCGCTGGCCCGGGCCCTTGACTGCGATCAACGGCTGTTAGCGCCCGCGGCGCAAAGTGTCCCTTCCCGAATCCGGAAAGCCCGCGCACGCCGCGCCCCGATGAAACTAGCCGGCCGATACTTCACGATCCGCGCGCGCATCTTCGCGCTCGTGCTGGCGGCGACGCTGCCGCTCGTGGCGCTCGCCACCGCGCTCGGCGTCATGGAATACCTCCACGCCCGCGAAGTGAGCCTGGACCGCGCGCGCTCCGTGGCCCAGAACGTCGCGGTGCGCATCGAGGCCCACCTCGCGGGGCTCGAGACCACCCTCGCGCGCCTGGCCGAGCGGCCGCGGGTGAAATCGATGGATCCGGCCGCCTGCGACGCGGCGATCGCGGATTACGTGAGCCTTCATCCGCAGTTCACCACGCTCGTGGTGCGCCGGGCGAACGGCGAACTCGCGTGCTCCAGCCGGCCGGATTCGCTGCCCAGGCTCGGTGCGGACCGCTTCCCCTGGTTCGAGCCCGCCGTGCGGGCGGGCCGCTTCCAGGCGAGCGGCGCCTTCGTCGATCCGCACACGGCCCGCTGGGTCACCGTCCTCACCTACCCGATCCGCGGCGCCTCGGGAGAAGTCTCGGGGCTCGCGATCCTTCCCCTCGATCTCGACGCGCTCGGCGAGCGCCTGCGCGGCTCGATCCCCGGGGATTTCCTCGTCGGCGTGATCGATGCCGACGACCGCTACCTCATCCGGTCCCGGCAGAGCGACACCTACCAGGGGCAGGGCGTCGCGGCACACCTGGTTCAGGCGCTGCGCGGCCCCGCCGGCGATTTCGAGGCCGAAGGTCCGGACGGCGTGCTGCGCCAGTACGCCCACCAGCCCATCGCCGGCCCGGGCTGGCGCGTGGCCGCCGGCATCGAGCAGGACACGCTCGTCGCCGCCTCGCGCCGGCAACTCGCCGCGAGCGTCGCCTTCTTCATCCCCTTCCTGCTCGTCGTGTTCTTCGTGACGTCGCGCCTGGGCCGGACGATCGCCGACCCCATCCGCGACCTCGCGAACACCGCGACGCGACTGGCCGAGGGCGACGCGGGCGCGCGGGCGGCGGGGTCGAACCTGCGCGAGATCGACGAGGTCGCCCGGCAGCTGAACCGCATGCTCGAGGTGCAAGCCACGCACCGCGAGGCCCTGCTCGCGAGCGAGCGGCGATTCCGCGACCTGGTCGAGAACGTGCCCAACATCGCGGTGCAGGGTTACGACCGCGAACGCCGCGTCACCTTCTGGAACGACGCGAGCGAGCGCCTGTACGGCTGGACCGCCGGGGAGGCGCTCGACCGCCGCCTCGAGGACCTCATCATCCCGCCGGCCATCCGCGAGATCGTGATCGAGCAGCACGCGCGCTGGGCGCGCGGCGGCCCCGGCATCCCCGCGAGCGAGCTGGTGCTGCAGAGAAAGGACGGCTCGCCCGTCTCGGTCTTCTCCAGCCACTCGATGCGCGCCGACGCGCGCGGCGACCCGGAGATGTACTGCATCGACGTCGACCTCACCGCGCTCAAGCGCGCGGAGCAGGAGATCGCCGGCTGGCGCGAACGCTACCGCACCGCGATCCTCGCGAGCGGCCAGGTCATCCGCGAATGGGACCCGGCCACCGGCGCGCAGTCGATCTTCGGCGACACCCGCCGCATCCTGGGCCACGCGCCCGAGGCGCTCGCCGGCGGCCTCGATCGCTGGCGCGCCCTGCTGCACCCCGAGGACCAGCCGCGCTTCGACGGGGAAGCCGCGCGCAGCCGGGCGACGGGGACGCCCTTCCGGCTCGGGTATCGCATGCGGCACCGCGACGGCGAGTGGCTGTTCGTGGAGGACAACGGCTACTTCGTGCGCGATGCCGCCGGCGCCATCGACTGCCTGGTGTGCTTCGTGGTGGACGTCACCGCGCGGCACCGCGCCGACGAACGCATCCGCGAGCAGCTCGAGGAGCTGCGGCGCTGGCACGCCGCGATGCTCGGCCGCGAGGGGCGCCTGCTCGACCTGAAGCGCGAGGTGAACGCCGTCATGGGCCGCCTGGGCGAGCCGCCGCGCTACCCGAGCGCCGAGACCGCCGCCAGCACGGAGGCGGCGTGAACGCCCGGGGCGATTCCCTCGCCCTCCTCTTCGTGGAGGATTCGCACGAGGATTGCACGCTCGTCGTGGACCGACTCGAGCGCGAGGGCATCGCGGTGTTCTCGCGCCGCGTCGACACGCCCGAGGGCTTCCGCGCCGCGCTGCGCGAGGCCTCCTGGGATGCCATCGTCTCGGACTGCCGCGCGACGGGCTTCGGCGCGGAGCCGGCCCTCGACATGCTGCGCGAGTCCGGCCTCGACATCCCGCTCATCGTCGTCGCCGGCCTCGTGGGCGAGGAGAAGGCCATCGAGCTCATGCGCCGCGGCGCGAGCGACTTCGTCCCGAAGGACCGGCTGGCGCGTCTCGCCCCGGCCCTGAAGCGCGAGGTGGGCGACGCCCGCGACCGCGTGGAGACGCGCCTCACGCGCGCGCGGCTCGCCGAGACCCTCGAGCGCCACGCGGCCGCCATCGACTCGGCGACCGACGGCTTCGCCACCGTGGGGGAGGACCGGTGCTTCCTCGAGGTGAACGACGCCCTCTGCGCCCTCGCGGGACGGCGGCGCGAATCGCTCCTGGGCCGCCCCTTCCTCGACATCCTCGAGGACCGCGAGGCCGTGTGCCGCGACCTGCCCGCCTGCGGCCGCGGGGCGGCAGGCCAGTCGCGCCTCGAGACGCGCATCGCGCGCCCCGACGCCACCACGGTGGACATCGAGCTCACGCTCACCTGCCGCGGCGAAGGCAAGCCGGAGATCTTCCTCTTCGCCCACGACATCACGGCGAGGATCCGCCACGAGAGCGCCCTCGCCGAGGCCAACCGCGACGGCGAGCGCGTGCGCGAGGTGCTCCTGAGCGTGCTCGAGGACCAGAAGGAGATCGCCGACGAGCTCCGCGCGAGCGAGGAGCGCTTCCGCGGCATGCTCGAGTACAACGTGGCCGCGATGTTCATGATCGAGGACGGCAACGTCACCTACGCCAACGCGCGCGCCGGCCAGATCCTGGGGCACCACGACTCGGAACTGCTCGGCCGGCCCTTCCTCGCCTTCGTCGCCCCCGAGGACCACGCCGGCATCGCCTCCGCCGTGGAGGAGCTCACGTCCGGTCGCGTGGCCCGCGCCGAGCGCACGTTCCGCGCCATCCGCAAGGACGGCGCCTTCGTCGACATGGGCGCCACCGCCTCGCGCGTGATGCTGCGCGGCCGCCCGGTGATCCTGGGCACCGCGCAGGACATCGGCGAGCGGAAGCGCGCGCAAGCCGAGATCGACCGCTACATCGCCCAGCTGGAGGAATCCATGACCTCCACGCTGGAGGCCGTCTCCAACCTGGTCGAGCTGCGCGACCCGTACACCTCCGGCCACGAGCGGCGCGTCGGGGACCTGGCGGCGGCCATCGGGCGGCGCATGGGGCTCGCCGACGGCGTCGTGAAGGGCCTGCGGCTCACCGGCTACGTGCACGACATCGGCAAGATCAGCGCGCCCGCGGAACTGCTCACCAAGCCCTCGCGTCTCACCCGGACGGAATTCGAGCTCATCAAGGCCCACGCGAGGGCGGGCCACGACGTCCTGAAGGACGTGAACTTTCCCTGGCCCGTGGCGGAGGTGATCCACCAGCACCACGAGCGCCTGGACGGCAGCGGCTATCCCCGGGGCCTCAAGGGCGAGGCGATCATCCTCGAGGCGCGCATCATCTCGGTGGCGGACGTCGTGGAAGCCATGGCCTCGCACCGGCCCTACCGCGCGGGGCTCGGCATCGAAATGGCGCTCGAGGAGCTCGAGGCGGGCGCGGGCACGCTCTTCGACGCCGACGTGGTGGGCCACTGCCTCGCGCTCTTCCGCGAGGAAGGCTATTCGCTGGGCGACTAGCCCGGCGGCCGCCCCGCGCGAAAAAAAACGCCGGCCCGAGGGCCGGCGTTCCCCTTTACCATCCCCCAGGATTACTTCTTGCCGCGCGTCGACGAGATCGGCGGGCAGTTCGACATGCACCGCTCGGCCTTCACGTCCGGCCGCGTGTCGGAGATGAACCCGTCGCGGTTGGGCATCACGAGCGCGGTGAAGGTCTTCGCGTCGCCCACGCCGTTCGCGGGCATGAGCCCGTTCAGGTGCAGGATGTACGCCGAGACCGCGTAGGACTCGTCGTCGGTGAGCGACTGCGGCGCGTTCATGGGCATCGCGCGGCGCACGTAGTCGAAGAGCACGCCCGCGTACGGGTACATGCTGCCCGGCGTGAGCACGCGGGTGTTCGTCTTGAACGAGCCGATCCCGCCCACCATCGCGCCGAACACCGGGCCGCCCTTGGCGGCCTCGCCGTGGCAGGCGAGGCACTTGGCGTCGTAGACCTTCTTGCCGTCGGCGACGCTGCCCTTGCCGGGCGGAAGCCCCAGGCCGTCGGGCGTGCGCACGTCGATGTTCCATTTGGCGAGCTGCGCCTCGGAGATGGGCTGGCCGAGCCGCGGCGGGGCGGATGCGCCCGCCGCGGAGGACGAACCCATGGGGGCCGCGGCGCAGCCGGCGAGGGCCACGGCGACCGTGGCGACGAGAACCTTAGCCGATCGCATTGGACACCTCCCCCGAAGCGGCGACATCCCACGGGAATATCGCGTTGTGGTGCTGCACGAAGCCCACGATGGCGCGGACCTTCTTGATGTCGTCCACGGTCGGCTGGACATAGCCGGTGGAATCCATCGCGCGCGATGCGATCGTCATCGGCGCGCCGTCCCACTTCACGGTGAGCCGGAAACGCGTGAGCGTCTTGTCGAGAACCGGCTCCTCCAGGCGCGCCTCGCGCCAGGTGCGGCCGCCGTCGAGCGTCACGTCCACCGCGCGGATGCTGCCATTGCCGGACCAGGCGAAGCCCAGGATCTCGATCGTGCCGGGCTTGATCTTCATCCCGCCCGAAGGCGAGGTGACGACCGACTTGCATTCCATTTCCATGGAGAACTGGCGCCACTTGCCGTCGGGCATGGGGTCCGTGTAGCGCGCGGTCTCGCTGCGCAGGTGCCAGGGCTTGTCGCCGAGCTTGAGCCGCCGCAGCCACTTCACGCTGGTGTTGCCTTCCCAGCCCGGGGTGAAGAGGCGAAGCGGGTAGCCGTTCTCGGGCCGCAGCATCTCGCCGTTGGAGGCGTAGACGAGCAGCGCGTCGTCCAGCAGCTTCTTCATCGGGATGGAGCGCGCGTGGGAGGCGCCGTCGGCACCCTCCGCGAGGGCCCACTGGGCTTCCTTGAGGACGCCGGCCTCCTCGAGCAGCGTCGCGACGGGTACGCCCGTCCACTGCGCGCAGGAGAGCAGGCCGTGGGTCTGCTGCACCGTCTTGGATTTCGGCGCGAGCCAGTCCGTGAGGCCGTTGCCGGAGCACTCGTGGAAATAGAATTTCGTGACCGACGGGTACTTCATCAGGTCGGCCATCGAGAACTTGAGCGGCTGGCGCACCATGCCGTGGATCACGAAGCTGTGCTTGTCCGGGTCGATGTCCGGCACGCCGTTGTGGTGGCGCTCGAAGATGAGCCCGTTGGGCGTCACGATGCCGTGCTGCTGGTGCAGCGGCGTCATGCTCCAGTCGGAGAAGTTCTGCCGGTTCACGAAGACGTCCGTGCGGCGGCGCTTCACGTGGGCCTCGAATTTCGAGGGCATGCCGTACTCGTTGGCCGGCATCGGCCGGCCGTGCTCCTTGGCCGAGGGCGGCACCTCGAGCGCCTGGGCGCCCGCCTGCGTGGCCACGCCAGCCGCGCCCGCCATCGCGAGCGTGCGGCCGAGCATGCGGCGGCGGCCCGGATCGTGCGACTTGGATTCCCGGCCCTGCAACTCGCGCCGGGACGATTCGACCAGCTCCTTCATTTTCTCCGAAAGCTTCATCGCTTCCCCCTTGTGGTGACGCTGTTGTAGTGGCCGGGTCTGGCCTCGCGCGGAACCATCTTCCCGAACGATTCTCAATTGCGCGGGTTCGCCAAGGTAGGAGGGCGCCTCCGGGCGTGTCAACGCTTATCGGAATCGTCGATGATGCGGTGCAATGCGGGGCGGGCCCGACTGTCCGAAACGGCTGACGGTGCCCGGGCCGGCGCGGTTCAGCGCGCCTCGAGGATGCGCGAGTAGAGGTAGAGCTTGAGGGTGCGCCGCTGGGGCTCGGGAATCGGATCGAGCTCGACGCCGAGGTTCCACGAATCGGCCGCACCGGCCTCGCCCGCAGGCGCGGCGCTGCGCACGCGGCCCGTGAGCTCGAACACGTGGCGCTCGCCGTCGAACTGCAGGCGGAAGTAGACGTCCACCTCGTCGCCGGGGCTCACGAACTTCCCGCGCCCCTGGATGAGCATCCCGCCCAGGCTCAGGTCGCGCAGGGTGCAGGCGTGACGCACGTTGCTGCCGCGGGCGCCCACGGAGGCGACGATGCCCATCTTCACCCGCGTGTTGCCGCGCACCTGGTTCACGCGGGCGCGCGCCGGATAGCTCAGGTGCAGGTAGGGGAAGGGCTGGAGCTGGACGCGAAGGACGGTCGAATCGAAGGTGCAGGTCCACTTGTCGTGGGCGGAGCGCACCTGGAAGGCGTCGCCTTCGCGGATCGCGAGCAGGTGGTCGGCGCCCCGGGGGTGCGTGACCAGGAGGGAGTCGCCCTCGACCCAGCCCATGAGCTTCACCGCGTGGCGCAGCCGCTGCGGATCGGCGGCGACGCCCAGGGTGAAAGGCGTGCCGATCGGAAACCCGACCTCGGCGAACGAGAGCGACTTGGCGGGAGCGGTGGCGCCCGGCTCGGCCGGCGCATCGGCTTCGCGCACCAGCGTGCGGTCCACGGGCATCTCGTGGGTTCGGTACAGGCCGAAATCGGCCAGCATCTCGCGCTGGGCCTCGCTGCGCGGCACGAAACCCGGCAGCACGACCATCTGGGCCGCGTCGTCGAAGAGGGGCCAGGCGATGGGCGCGCCGACGCGCAGGTCGGCCTTGCGGAGTTTTCGAAGTTCCATGGGCTCGCGGGCCGCGCGGTGGCGTGCGCGGCCTTCAGCCGGAAATTACGGCAGGATCCCGCCGAAATGAAGGCGCCCGGTCAGCTCACGACCCCGATGTTCCAGGGCACGAACTCGTGGTCCCCAGGCCCAGCAGCTCGCTCTTGCTGCGCTCGCCCGAGGCGACGCGCAGGGTGAGCCGGAAGATGCGTTCGGCCACCTCCGGAAGCGTCTCGGTGCCGTCGAGGATGGTGCCGCAGTTGAGGTCCATGTCCTCCTCGAGGCGCGTGAACATCGGCGTGTTCGTCGCGAGCTTGATGGAAGGCACGGGCTTCGCGCCGAACATGGAACCGCGCCCCGTAGTGAAGAGGATCATGTTGGCGCCGCCCGCGATCTGGCCCGTGGCCGAGCACGGGTCGAAGCCGGGCGTGTCCATGAAGACGAATCCGGGCTGGATCACCGGTTCGGCGTAGCGGTAAACCTCCATGAGACCGGTGGTGCCGCCCTTCATCGAGGAACCCAGCGACTTCTCGAAGATGTTCGCGAGCCCGCCCTTCTGGTTGCCCGGGCTCACCGCGCCGTTGATCTGCACGTCACGGCCGGGCGAGTACTCGTCGACCCACCAGCGGATGCGCTCGACGAGCTTTTCGCCCACCTCGCGGCTCACGGCGCGGCGCGTGAGCGTGTGTTCCACGCCGTAGATCTCGGGCGTCTCCGAGAGGATGGCCGTGCCGCCGTGGCGCACGAGCGTGTCCATGGCCGCCCCGAGCGCCGGGTTGGCGGTGATGGAGGAAAAGCCGTCGGAGCCGCCGCACTGCAGGCCCACCTTGAGGTGGCTCGCGCTCACCGCCGTGCGCCGCGCCTCGTCGGCGCCGGGCAGCATCTTTTCGACCGCCGCGACCGCGGCCTCGATCGTCCGGCGGGTCCCGCCCGTCTCCTGCATCACGAACGTGTGCAGGCGATCGTGAGGCGCGAGACCCTCCTGCTTCATCAGCCCCTCGAGCTGGTTCCTCTCGCAGCCCAGTCCGATCACGAGCACGCCCGCGAAATTGGGGTGGCGCGCGAAGCCGCCCAGGGTGCGGCGCAGCAGCTGCATCGGCTCGCCGCTCATCTCCATGCCGCAACCCAGGCCGTGCGACAGCGCCACCACGCCGTCGACGTTCGAATACCCGGCGAGCCTCTCGGCGGTGAAGTGTTCGGCGACCTGGTTCACGACCGTGGCCGAGCAGTTCACCGTCGAGAGGATGCCGATGAAGTTGCGCGTGCCCACCTGCCCGTCCGAACGCACGTACCCCTGGAACGTGGCGCGCTCGGCATCGGGCAGGAGCGACGTGGGCACGTACTCGCGCCCGTGGGCGTAGTCGCGGTCGAAGGCCCGGAACTCGACATTGTGCGAGTGCACGTACGAACCCGGGGCGATGTCGGCGGCCGCGAAGCCGATGGTCACGTTGTACTTGAGGATGGGCTCGCCCTTCGCGATGGCGCGGGCGGCGATCTTGTGTCCCGCGGGCACCTGGGCCCGGCTCGTCACGCCCTCCGAGGGAATCGGGGTTCCGATCGCCACCTCCACGCGCGCGACCACTACGTTGTCGGCGGGATGCAGGCGGATGACGGGGCCGGTGATGCGCTTGGCTTCGAGATCGATCATGGGATGGGGCGATGGCGAGGGGAAGAAGGGGAGCTTATCAAGATGGGGCGGGCAGCGGTCCGCGAGGAACCGTAACGACGCCCCGATTGTCCGGGGATTCCCGGGAGACTAGGATTCGCGTTCGGCCGACGCCGCAGCACGCGACGGCGAACCGGGAGAACCCCACGATGACTTCGAAAGCCGCGGCCCGCAGCCTCATCCTCGTCGCCACCCGCAAGGGGGCCTGGATCTACCAGGGCGACGGCGCCCGCCGCACCTGGCGCACCGACGGCCCCCACTTCCTCGGCCATATCGTGAGCCACCTCGTGCTCGACCCGCGCGACGACCGCACCCTGCTCGCCGCCGCGAAGACCGGGCACCTGGGCCCGACGATTTTCCGGTCCACGGACCTGGGCCGCACGTGGAAGGAAGCCGCCCGCCCGCCCGCCTTCGGACCCGCCGCGAACGGGCTCGAGGCGCGGGCGGTCGACCACACTTTCTGGCTGGCGCCCGGTCACGCGAGCGAGCACGGCGTGTGGTACGCGGGCACCTCGCCGCAGGGGCTCTTCCGCTCGGAGGACGGCGGCGTCACGTGGGACCCGGCCTCCGCGATCCATGACGACCCGAAGTACCGGGGTTGGATGGGCACCGTGCAGGACGGCACGCCCGACGGCCCGAAGCTGCACTCCATCCTCATCGACCCGCGGGACCCGAAGCACCTTTACATCGGCATGTCCGGCGGCGGCGTGCACGAGTCGCACGATGGCGGCCGCACCTTCGCCCCCCTCGTGGCCGGCATGCAGGTCGTCGAGGGCTTCGACCCCGCCGACGTCACCTTCCACGATCCGCACTGCGTGCGCTACTGCCCGAGCAACCCCGACCGCCTCTACCAGCAGAACCACTGCGGCCTCTACCGGCTCGATCGCCCCGGCACGACCTGGGTTCGCATCGGCGGCGGCATCCCGAAGGAAGTGGGCGACGTGGGCTTCCCCATGGTCGTGCATCCGCGCGACGCGGACCGCGCGTGGGTCTTCCCGATGGACGCCTCTTCCGTGTGGCCGCGCACCAGCCCGGATGGCAAGCCCGCCGTGTACGGCACGCGCGACGCCGGCGCCACGTGGCAGCGGATGGACCTGGGGCTGCCCGCCTCGGACGCCTGGTGGACGGTGAAGCGCCAGGCGATGACGGCCGACGCCGGCGACCCGGTGGGCCTGTACTTCGGCACGACGAGCGGCGAGTTGTGGATGAGCGACGACGAAGGCGGCCACTGGCGCGAGATCGCGCGGCACCTGCCGGAGATCTACGCGGTCGAGACGGCGCAGGTCGGCTGACGATGCGGGTGCTGGTGCCGAGCGCGTTGCAGAGCTACACCGGCGCGAACTGGGTCGAGGCCGAGGGCGCGACGCTCGGCGAAGTGCTCGCCGACCTCGACCGACGCTACCCGGGCATCCGCTTCCGCATGATCGACGAGCGGGACAGGCCCCGCCCGCACGTGCGCTTCTTCCACCGCAAGGAGGCGGTGCACGACCTCGCCGCGGCGCTCGCGCCCGGCGAGGAACTGCTCATCGTGCAGGCGCTGAGCGGGGGGTGAAGGCTCACGGCCCGCCTTGCAGGCGGCAGCAGCGCCCGTAGGCGACACCGGTATTGGAGTTGGTCGGATTCTCGTTGCGAAACGCGCAGAATTGAGTATTGCTACCCGGAAACTGTCGCGAACTCACGATCCGGCCATCGAATGTGGACATCGTGCAGCCCCCGCTCACGATCGTGTACCCCGCCGCACAAGCGGGGGACGAGCCCGTGCCGGTGCTGTTGGCGTTCACGGTGATGTTCGAGGAAACGGTTTCCACGCAATCCAGGGGCGGCACCGGCGCCTGGATGAAGTAGCCCACCATGTCGATCACCAGGTGGGTCGCGGTGGCGGCATAGATCGACAACTCGTTGGCCGAGGCCCCCTGGTCCAGCTTCACGATGGCGAAGTTGCCCCGGATATCGCCCGCCGCGTAGTTCACGGTCGCGGCGAGCGGCTGGGCAGCCAGGAAGGGGAATGCGGTGATGTACCCCGCGGCCGGCGGCGTCACCACGGTGAAATTGAATGCCCCGGCGGCGAACGAGCCGGCGGCACCCGCCCCGCCACAGTTCGTGGCCGAACCGCCCTGGAACGAATAGTCGGAGACCGCGGTCACGTCGAAGTGACGCGCGGTGTTGGTCGCGATCTGCCCGCCGGCCAGCCGGGTGTCGGCGATGCGGCACGGCGCGATGGGCACGAAGACCAGGTCCGTCCCGATGTCGCCCAGCGCCTTCGGCTGGACCGAACCGGAACCGGCCGGCCCGGCGAGCAGGCCGGGCGGGGGCACGAGGATCGCGTTCATCTCGTCGAACGTCCGCGCCTTCAGCGCGAGTTCCAGCGTGGGGATCGGAACCTGCGCGAACGTGCCGGCCATGTCGTTCACCCAGACGGACTCTTCCAGTTGGTAGGTCTCGGCGACCTGGCTTCGCCACTTGCCGACCAGCTTCTGGACGAGGGCCGCGCGGTGGGCCGTGGAACCGTCCGCGGCGTTGCCGGAAGCATCCAGCGCCGCGGCACCCGACGCGCTTTGCGCGCCGATGGCGGGAACGATGAAAGCGGGCAGCGCGACCAGCCCGCAGGCAATCAGGAACTTCAGGCGCTTCATGGTGGAATCTCCAGTCGAAAGGAACTGCTTCGCGGGATAACCCCGCATCACCTGCCCGGCGCCTTGTGCGGCCGCTTCACGGCGACCTTCACCCATTCCCCACCCCGGAACTTCGCTCCCTCGGGCAGGCCGTTCATCGCCGCGAGAACCGGCACCGCGAGCGCCCCCTCCGCCCGCTTCGAAAGCGCGCCGAGGTCCTCCCCCGCCTTCGCCGCCACGATGCGAAGGCGCATCTCGGTGATGGAGGCGCGCTCCGCGTCGGTGAGCGGGCGCAGGCTGTCGGCCACGGCCTTCACCAGCGGGCGGTGCGATTCCGGCCCGATGCCGATCATCTGGTAGACGTTGCCCTTGAGCACGATCCACAGGAAGTACAGGTGCATCGGCTCCTTGCCGCTCGTGTCGGTGACGTAGACCGCGCGCGCCGGCAGCCCGCCCGCGGTCGTGCCCACGATCTCCGAGGGCTTGGTGCGGTACTGCTTCGCGAGCTTGTCGGAGAATGTCGCGGCGATCTTCGGCAGGTCCGCCGCCTCGCCCTTGCCGGCGATGCCCAGGACCGCGACGCCTTTCTTGTCGGGCGCCATCGCCGCGACGGCGGTGTGCGAATTGTCGACCGCCCAACCCTTCGGAAAGACGATGCGGAAGCCCAGGTCCGGGTGCAGGAACGACGCGTCCTTCACGACGCCCTCGGACGGGTTGGTGCCCACGAGCAGGCCGTCGAGCCGCTTGTAGAACGCGGCCTCGTTCGGCGCGACGGGCTTCGCGGGCGCCGGCTTGATCGTCGCGGCGCGCTGGTTGAGCGTGCCCACGCGCTCGGGCGTGGTGGGATGGCTGTCGAAGAAGCTCGGCGAGCGCTTCTCGCTCGTGAGCGTGCCGATGAAGCGCTCCATGCGATCGAGGATGGCCGCCATCGCCTTCGGGTCGTACCCGGCCGCCGCCGCGAGGGGTTGGCCGAGGGTATCGGCCTCGCGCTCCTGGTCGCGGCTGTAGCCCGCGGCCACGGCCTCGAAGGGCTTGCCGGCTAGCGTGGCGAGGTCCTCGCTCACGATGCCGCCCACGATCTGGCCCGGCAGCGCGAGCAGGCCCAGGCCGAACTCCTTGCGCATCTGCCTCACCGAGTGGCGGCGCTCGACGTGCTGGATCTCGTGCGCGAGCACGCCGGCGAGTTCGTCCTCGGTCTTCGCGAGCGCGAGAAGCCCCCGGGAGACATAGACGTAACCGCCCGGCACCGCGAAGGCGTTGGGCTCGATCTGGTCGACGACGGTGAACTTGTAGGTGAACTGTCGCGAGGGCAACGCGGCGGCCACGCGCTGGCCGACGCGCTCGAGGTACTCGTTCAGCGCCTTGTCGTCGATGAGGCCGATCTGCTCCTCGACGCTCTTCGCGGTCTCCTCGCCGATCTTGCGGTCGACCTCGGTGCTGGGAAGGCCCACGCAGGCGGAGAGCAGGAGCGCCGCGCTGGCGGCGATAAGGCGACGGATCATGGAGCACCGTGTAGGGGAAGTCTGAAACCGCCGATTCTAGGCGATCGGCGCGATGCCGACAGGACGGAGAGAGCCGGGCCTGCGCCCGGCCTTCTCCGGAAAACGACCGCCGGGGCGGCGGATCTCAAGGGGGTCAGCGACCCGGCACGCGACAGCAGGTGCGCGAGGCGCGCAAGGTCTGATTGGTGGAGTCGCCGTTTCTCGCCGAGCAGGTGCCGCTCTGGAAGTACACCAGCGGCATCAGCCAGGAGGTCGTCTCGCAGTTCGTCGCCGTCTGGGTGTAGCCGACGGCACAGGCAGGCGCGACTGCATTCCCCGTGCCTCCGTTGGGGCCGATGACGAGGTCGGTATTCGCCGTCTCCACGCACTGCAGCGCCGTCGCGAGCGGCGGTGCGAAGTAGCCCACGATGTCCGCGACGACGTGGGTCTGCGTGGCGGCGTAGATGGTGAAGTCGAAGGACGAGAGCGGGTTGGGAATCTGCACGATCGCGAAGTTGCCGCGAACCACGTCGGTCGCCAGGTAGTTCACGGTGGCGGCTAGGGGCTTCGTGGTGCCGAACGGGTAGACCGTGAGATAGCCGCCGTTCAGCGGCGAGACGATCGTGAAATTGACGGCGACCGCGGTCGCGCTCAATCCGAGGGTCCCGCAGTTGGTTGCCGAGCCACCCTGGCTCGCGAAATTAGATGCGTTGATGGCGACGAAACTCCGGCTGCTGTTCGTCGCGATGGCGCCGGCCGCCGTGCTGCGCGTATCGACGATGCGGCAGGGCTGGACGGCGGTGTAGACGAGGTCCTGGTTGAGGTCGCCGAACTTCGCGGGCGCGATGTCGACGACGATGTCGGACGGGTTGCCGGAAGGCGCTTTCCCGGCCCCGGCCGCATCGGTCGGAATCCGGCCGTCCGGCCCCAGTTGTGCGGCGCCTGCAGGGATGCACAGTACCGACGTGGCTGCCGCAAGGCAGGCCACCAAGCTGCTGAATTTGTTCATGAAAACCCCTTTCATATCCCGATTGTCGGGTCGTCCCGCTCCTGGCCGCCGTCTCGTCCCGGGATCCCGAACACCAGTCGACATTGCCGTTCCGGAATTCTGAAACACGGCGGCCGCGAACGATGCCTGTCAAATGTCCCGCCTTTTGGGGACATACCCACAAGAAAAACATGGTTATTAAGTCTTGCGCAACGCAGCCCAAACAGCAATACGGATTTTTCGGCTGAATCACGCCATGAAAGTCGAGTTTTCGGCTTCGGAGAGCCGCGGGGCGAAGGCGACGGTCGCGACACCCATCCGGGCCCGCTCAGGGGCTCGCGTAACTCAATGGCCTAGGCCCGTTCTTCGCGCTCTGGCGTCGCGGTGATGCGGTGGATGGACAGGTCGGCTCCCTCGAATTCCTCCTCGGGATCCAGGCGGATGCCCATGGTCTTGCGCAACGCGCCGTAGATCGCGAAGCCTCCCGCGAGCGCGATGGCGATCCCCAGGGCCGTGCCCGCCACCTGGCTGGCGAGGGAGACGCCGCCGAGCCCGCCCAGCGCCTTCGAGCCGAAGATGCCGCACGCGATGCCGCCCCAGGCGCCGCACAGCCCGTGCAGAGGCCACACGCCCAGCACGTCGTCGATGCGCAGGCGGTTCTGCGTCGCGTTGAACATGATGACGAACAGGCCCCCGGCCACCGCCCCCGTTGCCAGCGCACCGAGCGGATGCATGACGTCGGAGCCCGCGCACACCGCCACGAGGCCTGCGAGCGGACCGTTGTGCACGAAGCCCGGATCGTTGCGGCCGACGACGAGGCCGGCGATCGTGCCGCCCGCCATCGCCATGAGCGAATTCGCGGCCACCAGGCCGGTGATCCTGTCGAGGGTCTGCGCGCTCATCACGTTGAAGCCGAACCACCCCACCGTCAGCACCCACGCGCCCAGGGCGAGGAAGGGAATGCTGGACGGGGGAAAGGCGAGGACGCGGCCGTCCTTCGTGTAGCGCCCCATGCGCGGACCCAGCAGCAGAACGGCGGCCAGGGCTATCCAGCCCCCCATGGCGTGCACGACGACGGAGCCGGCGAAATCGTGGAACTCCGCGCCGAAGTGCCCCTTCAGGAAGCCCTGGATCCCGTAGGCCTGGTTCCAGGCGATGCCCTCGAAGAAGGGATACAGGAATCCCACCAGCATCAGCGTGGCGACCAGCTGGGGGTGAAACTTGAATCGCTCGGCGATACCGCCCGAGATGATCGCCGGGATCGCCGCCGCGAAGGTGAGCAGGAAGAAGAACTTCACCAGTTCGTAGCCGCCCTTGGCCGCGAGGGCCTCCGCGCCCGCGAAGAAGTTCACGCCGTAGGCGAGCGTGTAGCCCACGAAGAAGTAGGCGATGGTGGAGATGGAGAAATCCACCAGGATCTTCATCAGCGCATTGACCTGGTTCTTGCGCCGGACCGTGCCCAGCTCCAGGAAAGCGAATCCGGCGTGCATGGCGAGGACCATGATCGCGCCGAGCAGGACGAACAGGACGTCCGCCGACACCTTGAGCGTTTCCACCTTCAGCTTCTCCCTTGATCGGGCGGTCTGCGCCACCCGAGCGCACTGTAGCGGATTGCGCGCCTTCCGGCTGGACGCATCAGGGGCTCGCGTAACTCGATGACGCTTCCGTTCCCTTCGCCGCGGAAACCGCCGCCGCCCGCTCCTGGGCGCGATCGACGACCCAATGGGTGATCGTCGCCGAGGCCCAGATCGTGCACAGGCTCACCCACAGGTCACCGTGAAGACCGCCGCCCCGAGACGCCCGCCCCGACCGCGCAGCCCCCGGCGAGCATCCGCCGAAGCCATGAGCAACGCTCCGCGATGTAGCGGCGCATCGACCGGCCATCCTGGAAGCCCTCCAGCTTGAGTTCCCGCCACGCGAGCGCCGACACGAAGGCGCCCAGGGCGACGCCGGGCACGAGGCCGATGTCGAACTTGAGCGCGTGCCCCGGCGGCGAGAGCACGAGCATCAGCGTGTCGGCCGCCGGGCCGGTGAACGACAGGCCTGGACCGGGATCACGAGGTCGAACGCCGCGCGGGAGACGAGATAGGTCGCCCACCAGGCCAGGGCCACCATCACGCCCACCCCGATGGCGCCGAACCAGCCCCAGAAGCGCACGCGCTGCCGCCACGCCCAGAAGAGCGCCGCGGCGAGCCACACGGCGCCGAAGAGGATCCCGCCCTCGTGCCCCCAGCCGGTGATCGCGAGCAGGTCCCGCGCGGAGCCGCCCTCCACCGTCCACCAGCCCGAGATCGCGGCCCGCGCCGGCGACAGCAGGCCCGAGAGCGCGGACTGCGCCGTGACGGCGAACACGAGGCCCGACAGGAGCGCGCGCAGGTTGCCCTGCGCCGCGAGCACGAGCAGCCGGCTCGCGCAGCCGCGCGCGAGGATCATGCCGGTGCCGAAAAGCGCACCGCCGATGGCCGCGCCGGAAAGGCTGCCGCGCATCGCGAGCTGCCTCGCGTCGCTCACGTCGAGGGCGCCCGTGAGGACGAGCGCCTGCGTGAGGATCACCGCCGTCGAGAAGGTGAAGAGCCACACCGTGAGCCTGCCTTCGCGGGTGCCGCGCGCGAACTCGATCACGGCCGAGCGCATGCAGAAGCGGGAACGGTGGGCGAAGAAGCCGAAAAGCACGCCGATCACCCCGCCGGCGAGGGTGATGGTCCACATCTCGCCCACGCGGGCGAAGAGGGTCTCGAAGAGCATGGGGGCGGTCCAGCGCCGCATATTAGCAGATGCTGATATACGAAGCAGCCGGCGACCGCTTCCCGCAGGCGCTCAACGCGGCTTGGGGAGCCCGCCCTTCACGCCTTCGAGCTTGCGGAACAACGTGCGTTCGCCGATGCCCAGCCGGGCCGCGAGCTCGCTTCGCGTGCCGCGGTGATTCGCCACCGCCCACGCGAGATAGCGTCGCTCGCTCTCCTCGAGCGTGACCCACGCCGGCTCCTCCGGCCCCGCGGGATGGACGGCCGGCGCGCGGCCGGCGTCGTCCGCCAGGTGCGGGACCTGGATCTCCGCTCCGTCGGCCAGCAGGCTCGCGCGCTCGAGCCGGTTGCGCAGCTCGCGGATGTTGCCCTCGAAGGGGCGGGAGGCGAGGTACGCCATCGCCGCGGCGTCGAGTCGCAGGCGACGGTTCGGGGCGACCCTCGCGAGGAGCGATTCGACGAGCAGCGGCAGGTCCTCGAGGCGCTCGCGCAGCGACGGCACCGGGACGGGAAAGGTATCGAGCCGATAGTAGAGGTCGCGCCGGAATTCGCCCGCGGCCACCATCGCCGGAAGGTCGCGATGCGTGGCGCAGACGATCCGGAAATCCGAGGGCAACGCCTCGACGGCGCCCACGCGGCGATAGGTGCCCGTCTCCAGGAGCCGCAACAGCTTCGCCTGCATCGACAGCGGCAGTTCGCCGATCTCGTCGAGGAACAGCGTGCCGCCGCTCGCCGCCTCCACCAGCCCGGTCTTGCGATGGTTCGCGCCGGTGAAGGCGCCCCTTCTCGTAGCCGAAGAGCTCGCTCTCGAAGAGCGTCTCGGTGAGCCCGGAGCAGTCGACCGGCACGAACGGCCCGGCCGCGCGCGGGCTCGCCTCATGGATCGCGCGGGCGACCAGTTCCTTGCCCGTGCCGGTCTCGCCCAGCAGCATCACCGCGGCGTCCGAGGGCGCCACGCGCATCACCAGCGAAAGCATGCGGGTGAAAGCCGGGGCTCGCCCCACGAGGCCCTGGGCCGCCGGCCGCGACTGCGCCTGGCGGATGACGCGCAGCGTCTCGACGAAATACGCGAGCGCGCCGGCGTCGTCGCGCACGGGCACCGTCTCGACCTCGACGTGCTCCTCGCCGCGAGGGGTGTGATGCAGGTGCAGCACGCGCTGCACGTCCCCGCCCTCCTGGCTCGCCTTGAGCGGGCAGGATTCGCCGGCCTGGTCGCAAGGCACCGTGAATCGGTGCGACACCTCGTAGCAGCGACGGCCCACCACGGCCTGCCCCTGCCCGAACTCCCGGCAATAGGCCTTGTTGGCGGCGACGATGCGGTAGTGGGCATCCATCACGATCCGGGGATCGGGCTGGCTGTCGAGGAAGGACGCCAATTCGGCGAGGGTCTTGCCCGAGGGTGTCATGGGTGGCTCGATATGACTTATTCGGCAGTCATGGTATCGCACGGATGCCATTTATGGCAGTTTCACGTGCGAAACCCCGGCTCCCCCGACCCCGGCCTGCCCATTCCTCATTGCAATCAAAGCCATGCGCGCAGGTCGCCGGCAACGCAGGCGTTGGCACGTTCCTTGAGTATGGAATCGGCAACCCACCCCACAAGGCTCTCCCCCGGGAGACCCACCGAATGCGCGCCACCACCCAGCCCGAACTTGCCGACCGCGGCTCCCTCCCTGACGCGGGAAGGCCGGCCGGGCCGGTGGCGCGCTTTTTTATGCCCCGCCCCAAGCCCTGACATGGGCCTGCAGCCGGTGTTTCGCCAGTTCCTGCATGCCGACAGCGGCGCCTTCGCCTACCTCCTGGCGGACGCCGCGACCGGGGATGCCGTGCTGGTCGATCCCGTGCTGGGCGACGTCCCGCTGTACCACCGCGCGATGCGGGAGAACCGCCTGCGGCTCGACCGGGTCGTCGAGACCCACCTGCACGACGACCACGTGAGCGGCGCGTGGGTGCTTCACGTCGGCACGGGCGCGCCGATCGCCGCCGGAAGCCGGTCCGGGATCGAAGTCGCGCAGCGCCTGCTCGAGGACGGCGAGATCGTGGACTTCGGCGGCGAATCGTTGCAGGCGATCGGGACTCCCGGGCACACGCCCGGTTGCATGAGCTACCTCTGGCGCGACCGCGTATTCACCGGCGACACGATGCTGATCGGCGGCTGCGGCAGCGCCGAGCCGCCCGGCGGGAATCCCGGCCGCCTCTTCGACAGCCTCACGCGCCGCCTGTTGACGTTGCCGGACGAGACGCTCGTTTGCCCCGGTCACGCGACCGGACGCCGCCGCGTCTCCTGCATCGGCGAGGAACGCGTGCTCAACCCGTGCCTCGCCGGCAAGTCGCGCGACGAGTTCATCGCCACCGCGCGCGCGGCGCCGCGCATCGCGCCCGCCGCCCGCGACATCCACCTCACCGTGAACGCCCGGGGCGGAGACCCCGAGGGCGCGCATGCCGCCGGCCAGACGCGCGAAGCCGCGTGGGCCGACTACCACTGACAGGAGCCCTTCCCCCCCCGCCCCGTCGTGAAAGTCGCCGTCACCAGCCAGAACTTCCGCACCGTCACCGGCCACGCCGGCATGGCACGCCGGTTCATCGTGTTCGACGCATCGGCCGGATCGGGCGTGGCGGAAGTCACGCGCCTCGACCTGCCGAGGGACATGGCCTTCCACGGGTTCGCGGGAGGTCCCCACCCCATCGACGGCGTGGAGATCCTCGTGACCGGCGGGGCCGGCGACGGCTTCGTCGCGAAGATGGCCGCCCGCGGCATCCGCGTGGTGCGGTCGGGACAGCCCGACCCACGGGCCGCGGTGGAGGAGGTGATCCGCGGCGAGGTCACGCCACCGCTCCCCCACGATCACGAGTCCCACGGGGACGCGGGAGGCTGTGGCTGCGGCCACGCCGCGCACTGAAGCCGGCTCGTGTCCTCCACGCCACTGACCACCCCGGGAACCGGCCCGGCTCCCGCGACCGGGCGGCTGCGCCATTTCCCGATCGGCTTCTTCTCGGTCGTGATGGGGCTCGCGGGCTTCACCATCGCGCTCGAACGCGCCGAGCAGGTGCTGGGCCTTCCCGCCGGCGGCGGCGCCGCGATGCTCGCGGTGACGGCGGCCGCGTTCGCGATCATCGCGACGCTCTACCTCGCGAAGCTGATGCTGCACCGGGGCGAGGTGGCGCGCGAGCTCGCCCACCCGGTGAAGCTGAGCTTCTTCCCGGCCTATTCGATCAGCCTGCTGCTGCTGTCGATCGCGGTGCACGGGACCGCGCCCGGGGCGAGCGAGGCGCTCTTCGCCATCGGCGCGCCCATCCAGCTCGCGCTCACGCTCTTCGTCCTGTCGCGCTGGATCCTGCGCACGGGCATCGAGGTCCAGCATTCCAACCCGTCGTGGTTCATCCCCGTCGTGGGCAACATCCTCGTGCCGGTCGCGGCGATGAACCACGGCCTCCTCGAGGTCTCGTGGTTCTTCTTCAGCGTGGGGCTCGTGTTCTGGATCGTGCTGCTCACCCTGATCATGAACCGCGTGATCTTCCACGCGCCGCTGCCCGAGAAGCTGGTGCCGACCCTCTTCATCCTCATCGCGCCGCCGGCGGTGGGCTTCATCGCCTACGTGAAGATGACGGGGGACATCGACGGCTTCGCGCGGATCCTCTACAACACCGCGCTCTTCTTCGGGCTGCTGGTGCTCGCGATGCACCGGCGCTTCCTGGGCCTGCGCTTCTACCTTTCGTGGTGGGCCTATTCGTTTCCCGTCGCGGCGCTCGCCATCGCCTCGATGCTGATGTTCCACCGGCGCGGCCTCGCTTTCCACGCGGCGCTCTGGGGTGCTGCTCGCGGCGCTCGCCGCGATCGTGGCCCCGCTGGCCTTTCGCACCGCGATGGCCGGCCCGGCGGATCTGCCTGGAGGGGCGGGGGCGGCCAGCGGTCCTCTCCGGCCGAGGGGCGGTGCCCCGTCTTCACCAGCAGGGTGCAGCCGGCCTCGCTGAACGGGTGGTGCGCGCTCAGGTGCGGGCTGCGGATCCACGTGAGCGCCGGGTAGCGTCCGTGCTCGTCCTCGAAGATGCCGTCGAGCACGAGGATCTCCTCGCCGCCGTAGTGGCGATGGGGCTTGAAGCGCGTGCCCGGCGCCCACCGCACGAGCGCCGTGTGCTGCGTGCCGAACTCCGCGAGCGGCATCACCGTGAGGCCGGGCACGAGGCCCGGGAACCAGTCCGACGCGGCGGTATCCACGACGCGGCGCTCGCGGTCCTGCGGGTCGAAGTGGCGCAGCTTCACGAACAACGTGCAGCCGGAGGATGAACCCGGCGCGTGGGACGAGCCCGGGGATTGCGCAGGTAGGTGCCGGGACCGTACGTGCCCGATTCGTCCGTGAAGACGCCCTCGAGCACGAGGATCTCCTCGCCGCCGTCGTGGACGTGCGGCGTGAACTGCGAGCCGGGCGCGTAGTGGACGATCGACGTGGCGCGCGCGACCTCCCCGCCGTCGCGATCGAGCATCCGCCGCCGGATGCCGGGGACGGGCGAATCGGACCAGGCGAGGCTCGCGGTGTCGATGACGATGCGTTCGGAGAAATCGGCGTTCAGGCGCATGGGCGGCACGTCTTCGCGGTTCGAGGGAAACAATTGGACACGCATTGCCGCGCCACGGAAACCCCCGGGAAATGCGGCGGGTTCACGCTGGATCTCGTGGCGGCGCGGTCCTCGCGGGCTCGACCCGAGCGACACCGACGAAGGCCCGGCGTGCTTCCGCGCGGCGCCACGCCAAACCGAAAGAGGAATTCGACATGCAACCGAAAAGCACCCGCATCCCGATGATCGTAGCCGCCCTCGTCCTGGGCGCTTCCCTGCCCTCCCTGGCCGCCGGGCCCGCCCGCCCCGTCGCCCCGGTCGTCGCCCTGAACGCGGTGGAAATCGCCGACCTCACCTTCATGCGCGAGGAAGAGAAGCTCGCGCGCGACCTCTACCTCGCCCTGGGCGAACGCTGGGGCGACACGCCCTTCGCCGCCATCGCGAACGCCGAGCAGCAGCACATGAACGCCTTGCTGCGCATGCTGGTGAAGTACCGCCTGCCCGATCCCGCGGCCGGCGCGCTCATCGGCGAGTTCCGCGATCCGGACCTGCAGGCGCTCCACGACGAGCTGCTCGAGAAGGCGGGCGTGTCCGCCCTCGAGGCGCTGCGGGTCGGCGGCCTGGTCGAGGAGATCGACATCCGCGACAACCGGGACGCCGCCGCGGCGACCGTGAAGGCGGACCTCGACACCGTGTACGCCTCGCTCACCTGCGGGTCGCGCAACCACCTGCGCGCGTTCGCCGCCGGCGTCACGGCCGCTTCGGGCCAGGCGTACGTGGCGCAGTACCTGCCGCAGGCGGAAGTCGACGCGATCCTGGTCACGCCGATGGAGCGGTGCGGGCGGCCCTGAACGGACCGTCGCGGCCAACGAAAAGGGCCAGGCGGATGCCTGGCCCTTCCTGAAACGATGGTGGCGGGGTGGCGACGCACCTTGACGCGGGAATGCCCCGATAATCGACCATCAGAGATCACTAGCATCAGTGTAATAATCAGCGACTTAGGACTCGCTACGCGGAGAGTAAAGAAAAAGATTGAAGTCTAGCTAAAGCGCTCTTGTCGATTCCGTGTGTACAACGTCGCCAGTGCGGGAACTCTACTAATTACGACGCCTCGAGATCTCAACCGCTGATGCTCAGCTTCCCAAAGAAGCGGCGGCGGTCGAGGGTGGGGCGCACGAACAGGATAGCTAGGCGGCCAGGTACGTTCAAATCGGGAAGACGACTTCCTCGAGTTGCGTCGACCACCCAACCATCGAAAATGTAGGCAACCCGCGGGTAATTCCGGCGGCTTCCACTCTCAAGGGGGATGGTGGCGCCACTCCGGCCTTCAACGGGTTGCAGGCTCATTCTAGATAAGGGCCGGACCGCGTCAAGCCCTCGCAATCTCAGTCCGTGGCCTTTGCCAAATGAGTGCCGGGCGGGCGTGATTGAGGGCGCGGTTCCGGCGCAGCCGGTGACGTACCGTCTTCGCGTGGCGATCCCTTCGCCCGGCCGGTCTCTAAACCGACCGGGTACCTGGAACTCACCGTCTACTGGGGAAGGCCTCGATTTTGAGCGCCGGGGGCGGCGGCGACAAGGTAGCGGGAACTTTGAGAAACACTACCGCCGCATGGAAAAGAGGAACAGCCCAATCCCTCCCAATGTGGCGATCGACGAGACAATGAGTCGCAACGACAGGGGCTCCGCCAGAAGAACGCCTCCGGCGATCGCGGTGATGGCAGGCACGCTCAACTGCATCGTCGATGCACTGGTCGCCGTGATCTCGCGAACCACCGTATACCAGATGATGTAGCCGACTCCCGAAGTGACTGCGCCGGACGCAGCTGCGCACAAGGCCCCAATCGTGTCGATGGAGAAGTAGTCACTCCATGCCAGGCTTACGACGACGGCGATAGGCAGGGCACGAATGAAATACCCGGCGTTCGTCGCAATCGGATCACCACGACTCCTTCCGAGCAGTGAGTACGTCCCCCACGCCAGCCCCGATCCAATCATGAGAATCGCTGCTCCGTACGGTGGCGCCGCTAGTCCCGGCAACAGCAGGGCGACGAGGCCGGCGATGGCGATCACTATGCCGAGAACTTGTGGACCTCGGAATCGCTCGCCAATCCAGACGCCATAACCAATCATCGCAGCCTGGGCGCCTCCGAACAGCAGCAATGCTCCCGTGCCTGCGGTCAACTTCTCGTAGGCAAACGAAAAAGCGAACGCGTAGGTCACCAAGACGAGGGCGCCCATCCAATCGCCCTGCACCACGGCTCCTGACGCCCGGCAGCGCGCGAAGAGAAGGAGTACCGCGGTTCCCGAGGTCAATCTCAACGTAGTGAACGTAGCCGCGTCAATCGATGTGTCCTTGAGTGCGATACGGCACAGACCATATCGTCGCCTTCGATACACGTCCAACGGGCCCGCGCCCTGCAGCCTCGATCGGCGTGCTGCGCAACGACATCAACTATCGCTCCGAGTCCGAAGGCGTGCCGCCACCGCCTGCCGCGTTGCGGTGAATGTGGCAAGAAGCATCAAACTGCGGGATAAACCGACCATCACGCCTCAAATTCGATGCCGCAAGTGCGCGCGGCCGCTTGAATAGTGTTCACGAGCAGCATCGTGACCGTCATAGGCCCCACCCCGCCAGGCACAGGCGTGATGTGGGATGCCTTCTGCCGCACTCCCTCGAAATCGACGTCCCCTACCAGCCGACCGTCCTCCAGGCGGTTGATCCCCACGTCGATGACCACGGCGCCAGTACGCACCATCGGGGCCGTGATGAGGTTGGGCTTTCCTGCCGCGACAACGAGGATATCCGCGAGAATCGTGTACTGGGCGAGGTCGCGGGTCCGAATGTGAGTGATGCTTACCGTCGCTTCCCGCTTCATGAGCATCATCGCCATGGGCTTGCCCACGATGTTGCTCGCTCCGACGACGACGACATTCTGCCCTGCGATAGGAACCCGCGTATGCTCAAGGAGGCACAGCACCCCGTAGGGGGTGCATGGGGGAAAGACCGTGCTGTCGGCCACAAGCGCACCGACATTGTAGAGATTGAATCCGTCGACATCCTTGCGAACGTCGATCGCCTCGATCAGGCGCCGTGTGTTGATGTGCGCCGGGACCGGCAGCTGAACAAGGATTCCATGGATCGAGGGATTCGAGTTCAGCTGCCCGATACGGCCCAGTACCACTTCTTCGGGAGCATCTGCGGAAAACTCGTGAACCTCCGAGTGTATGCCGATCTCCTTGCAGGCCTTGGTCTTGCGGCCGACATACACTCGTGAAGCAGGGTCGTCGCCCACGAGAACAACGGCTAGTCCTGGCACGATGCCGCTGACCGCCAACGTCTCGGCGCGCCCGCGCCACCGCGAGCGCACCTCTTTCGCCACTGCGTTTCCATCAATGATGTTCGCTGTCATCTACGCCTCCGCCTCCGGTCGCCCATCAGGGTGACGCTCAGAACAGCCCGACGATCTTGCCGTCATCGTTCACGTCGATGGAGCAGGCGGAGGGCACCTTCGGCAGGCCCGGCATCGTCATGATGTCGCCGCAGACCATGACGACGAACTCGGCGCCCGCCGCCAGCCGCACCTCCCGGATGTTGACCACGTGGCCGGAGGGCGCGCCGCGCAGCTGCGGGTCGGTGGAGAACGAGTACTGCGTCTTCGCCACGCACACCGGGTAGTGGCCGTAGCCCGACTCCTGGAGCTTCTTGATCTGGCCGCGCACCTTGGAATCGGCGGTGATGTCGGAGGCGCCGTAGATCTTGGTGGCGATGGCCTTCATCTTGTCCCAGAGGGGGAGCGACTCCTCGTAGACGTACTTGAAGTCGTTGGGCTGCTCGCACATCGCCACGACCTCGCGCGCGACGTCGGCCGCGCCCTTGCCGCCGTCGGCCCAGTGGCGCGCCAGCACCACCTTGGCGCCGTGGTGGGCGAGCTTGTCCATGAGAAGCTTCACCTCCGCGTCGGTGTCCTCGGTGCGGTGGTTGATCGACACCACGCAGGGCAGGCCGTAGTTGTTGCGGATGTTGTTCACGTGCCGCTCGATGTTGGTGATGCCCTTCTCGAGCGCGGCGAGGTTGGGCTTGCCCAGCTCCTTCACGTCGATGCCGCCGTGGAACTTGAGGGCGCGGATGGTGGCCACGAGGACCACGGCCGAGGGCCTCAGGCCCGCCTTGCGGCACTTGATGTCGATGAACTTCTCAGCGCCGAGGTCCGCGCCGAAGCCGGCCTCCGTCACGACGTAGTCGCCGAGCTTGAGCGCCGTCCGCGTGGCGAGCACCGAGTTGCAGCCGTGGGCGATGTTGGCAAACGGGCCGCCGTGGATGAAGGCGGGCGAGTGCTCGAGCGTCTGCACGAGGTTGGGGGCGAGCGCGTCCTTGAGGAGGGCGGCCATCGCGCCGTGGGTCTTGAGTTCCTTCGCGAGGATCGGCTTCTGGTCCTTCGTGTAGCCGCACACGATGTTGCCCAGCCGCTCCTTCAGGTCCTTGACGGAGGTGGCCAGGCAGAAGATGGCCATCACCTCGGAGGCCACCACGATGTCGAAGCCGTCCTCGCGCGGGAAGCCGTTGGCCGGCCCCCCGAGGGACACGGTGATCTCGCGCAGCGCCCGGTCGTTCATGTCCATCACCCGCTTCCAGGCGATGCGGCGCACGTCGAAGCCCAACTCGTTGCCGTGGTTGATGTGATTGTCGATCATCGCCGCGAGCAGGTTGTTGGCGAGCGCGATCGCATTGAAGTCGCCGGTGAAGTGCAGGTTGATGTCCTCCATCGGGACCACCTGGGCGTAGCCGCCGCCCGCCGCCCCGCCCTTCATGCCGAACACCGGCCCCAGCGAGGGCTCGCGCAGGCAGATCACCGCCTTCTTGCCGATGTGGTTCAGCGCGTCGCCCAGACCGACCGTGGTCGTCGTCTTGCCCTCGCCCGCAGGAGTGGGGCTGATGGCCGTCACGAGGATCAGCTTGCCGTCCGGCTTGCCCTTGAGCGAATCGATGTAGTCGAGCGAGATCTTCGCTTTGGTGCGGCCGAACGGCTCGATCGCCGATTCGGGAATACCGAGCCGTCCGGCGATGTCGCCGATAGGTTTCATCTTCGCCTTCTGGGCGATTTCGATGTCGGATTGCATGAAAAGTACCTCAGGAGATGGAAGATTTGATGCTTATGCGAGCTGCAGACTGCCCGCCGCCGTAGCTCATCAGCTCGCGGAGCGTGCCGCCCTTCGTGACCTTCACCGCGCAGTACTTGAGTTCCGCGATCTTGCCGAACGGATCCAGCGCGGGGTTGGTGAGGAGGTTGGCGGCCGCCTCGTAGTAGGCGAACGGGATGAAGACGCTGCCGCGCGGCGTGCCGTCGTCGGCGCGCGCCGCGAGAGCGATCTCACCGCGCCGCGATGCGACGGTGATCACGTCCCCGGGCAGCGCCCCGAGCTGGTCGAGGTCCAGGGGGTGAATCGAGACCACCGCCCGCGGCTCGATCGCATCCAGCACGGACGCCCGGCGTGTCATGGAGCCGGTGTGCCAGTGCTCGAGCTGGCGCCCGGTGATGAGCACGAAGGGGTACTCGGCGTCCGGCCGCTCGTTGGCCGGGATCAAGTCCGCGGGCACGAACTTCGCCTTGCCGTCCTTCGTCGGAAAGTCATCGGTGAAGACGACCGACTGGCCGGGATCGTCCTCGGTGCGGCACGGGTAGGTGACCGCCGACTGCGCCTCGAGGCGCTCCCAGGAGATGCCGCCGATGGAGTTCATCGCGCCGCGCATCTCCTCGTACACCTGCGCCACGCCGCTCTCCGGCCCCTCGTAGTTCCAGGCGAGGCCCAGGCGCCTCGCGATCTCCTGCGTGATCCAGAGGTCCTGCCGCGCCTCGCCCGGCGCGTCCAGCGCCCGGCGCCCCATCTGCACGATGCGGTCGGTGTTGGTGACCGTTCCCGTCTTCTCGGGCCAGGCCGAGGCCGGCAGCACCACATCGGCAAGATAGGCCGTCTCGGTGAGGAAGATGTCCTGCACGACGAGGTGCTCGAGCTTCGCGAGCCCCTCGCGCGCATGGTGGGCGTTCGGGTCCGACATCGCCGGGTTCTCGCCCAGCACGTACATACCTCGGATGCTTCCCTCGCACGCCGCATCCATGATCTCCACCACGGTGAGGCCCGGCTTCGTGTCGAGCTTCTGCCCCCAGTACTTCTCGAAGCGCGCGTTGGCTTCCGGGTTATCCACGCGCTGGTAGTCCGGGAACATCATCGGGATGAGCCCCGCGTCGGAGGCGCCCTGCACGTTGTTCTGGCCGCGCAGCGGGTGCAGCCCCGAGCCGGGCTTGCCGATCTGGCCGGTCATCAGGGTGAGCGCGATGAGGCAGCGCGCGTTGTCGGTGCCGTGCACGTGCTGCGAGATGCCCATGCCCCACAGGATCATCGAACCTTTCGACGTGGCATAGGCACGCGCCACCTCGCGGATCGTTTCCGCCGGGATGCCGCAGTGGGGCGCCATCGCCTCCGGGCTGAAGCCCTGCGCGTTCTCCTTGAGGGCTTCGAATCCGGTGGTGCGCTGGCGGATGAACTCCGGGTCCACGAGGTTCTCCTCGAGGATCGTGTAGATCATCGCGTTGAGGAGCGCCACGTCCATGTCCGGCGTGAACTGCAGCACGCGCCAGGCGTGCCGGGCGATGTCGGTGCGGCGCGGGTCGGCGACCACCAGCTTCGCGCCGCGCTTCACCGCGTTCTTGATCCAGGTCGCCGCCACCGGGTGATTCGAGGTGGGATTGGAGCCGATGAGGAAGATGAACTCCGCCCGTTCAACATCCCCCACCGGGTTCGATACCGCGCCGGAGCCGATGCCCTCCAGCAGCGCCGCCACCGAGGAGGCGTGGCACAGGCGCGTGCAGTGATCCACGTTGTTGGAGCCGAATCCCGTGCGCACCAGCTTCTGGAAGAGGTAGGCCTCTTCATTGGAGCCCTTGGCGCTGCCGAAACCCGCCAGCGCGTTGCCGCCGTGCGCGTCGCGCACCTTCCTCAACCCGCCGGCGGCTAGGTCAAGCGCCTCTTCCCAGGTCGCCTCGCGGAAGACGTCGCTCCAGTTCGTGGGGTCGACCGTGAACTGCGCGTGCTTGGGCGCGCCGGGCTTGCGGATGAGCGGCTTCGTCAGACGGTGCGGGTGGTGCGCGTAATCGAAGCCGAAGCGGCCCTTCACGCACAGGCGGTCGTGGTTGGCGGGCCCGTCGCGGCCATCGACGCGCACGATCGTGTTGTCCTTCACGTGGTAGGTGAGCTGGCAGCCCACGCCGCAGAACGGGCAGATGGAATCGACCGTCTTGTCGGCCTTCATCTGGTAAGCCAGCTTGGCAGGAGCCAGGGCCCCCGTGGGGCAGGCCTGCACGCACTCGCCGCAGGCGACACAGGTCGATTCCCCCATCGGGTCGTCGAAGTCGAAGGTGATCCTGGCGTGCGAGCCGCGCCACGAGTAGCCGATGACATCGTTCACCTGCTCCTCGCGGCAGGCGCGCACGCAGCGCGTGCACTGGATGCAGGCATCGAGGTTCACCGACATCGCCGGATGCGAGGCATCGGCCGCCGGCTGGTGGCGGGCCGCGAAGCGGGGCTTGCCGACACCCAGCTTCGCGCTCCAGAAGGCAAGTTCGTTGCCCTCCGGCTTGAGGTCCGCCGCCGGCGCGTCGGCCTTGAGGAGTTCCAGCACCATCTTCTGGGAGTGGGCGGCGCGGACCGAGTTGCTTTCCACCTCCATGCCTTTCGCGGGCTGGCGGCAGCACGAGGGCGCCAGCACGCGCTCGCCCTTGATCTCGACCATGCAGGCACGGCAGTTGCCGTCGGGGCGGTAGCCCTCCTTGTAGCAAAGGTGGGGGATGCGCACGCCGTGGCGCTTGGCGGCCTGGAGGATCGTCTCGCCCGCCAACGCGGAGACCGTCTCGCCGTTGAGCTTGAAGTCGATCATGCTCGTAATCCAGGCGAAGTCCTGCATGTTCGTGCTCACGCGTCTTCCGCGCTCTCGTCCGGAAGTCGCGTGCGCTCCATGATCACACCCACCTCCTCCACGTCGTCCAGCATGCCTGCCTTCGTGATCCTGACGCGAACGGCCGACGCACCGAATCGATGGAGTATCCTTTCCGAAACGGTTTCTGCGATCCGCTCGAGCAGCAAATTGCACTGGCCCGTCAGATGCTCCCTCACATCGGCGACGACCGCTGCGTAATCCACCGTGTCGTTCAAGCTGTCGCTTCTTCCGGCATCGCAACCGTCGGTCTCGATGTCGATGTCCATTCGCAAACGCCGGGGCCGGACACGCTCATTCTCGTGGACACCGACCGTGGTCTCGACTCCCATGCCCCGGATGATCACAACGTCCCGGCGACCCGTCCGACGGATACCCGCGTTCGAAATATCCAATGGTTCATTCATCCTCATCGAGTCACACCTCGCGCTGGAAGTACCTGATCACACAGCGGATCGGATTCTGTGCCGCCTGTCCCAAGCCGCAGATGGAGGCGTCCGCCATCGCCTGCGAGAGCTCGTCGAGGAGCGCCGCATCCCACTTCGGCGCCTCCATCAGTTTCGCCGCCTTCGCGGTGCCCACGCGGCAGGGCGTGCACTGGCCGCAGGACTCGTCCTCGAAGAAACGCATCATGTTGAGCGCGGCGTCGCGCGCCTTGTCCTGGTTCGAAAGCACGATCACCGCCGCCGAGCCGATGAAGCAGCCGTGCGGCTGCAGCGTGTCGAAGTCGAGCGGGATGTCGCCCATCGACGCCGGGAGGATGCCGCCCGAGGCGCCGCCGGGCAGGTAGGCGTAGAACTCGTGGCCCTCCAGCATCCCGCCGCAGTGCTCGGCGATGAGCTCCTTCACGGTGATGCCCGCCGGCGCGAGGTGCACGCCGGGCCGGTTCACGCGGCCCGAGACCGAGAAGGAGCGCAGCCCCTTGCGGCCGTTGCGGCCCTGGGAAGCGAACCACTCCGCGCCCTTCTCGAGGATCTCGCGCACCCAGAAGAGCGTCTCGAAGTTGTGCTCGAGCGTGGGCCGGCCGAAAACGCCGACCTGCGCCACGTACGGCGGCCGCAGCCGCGGCATGCCGCGCTTGCCCTCGATGGACTCGATCATCGCGGACTCCTCGCCGCAGATGTAAGCGCCGGCGCCCCGCCGCAAGTGAATTTCCGGGAGCGGGCCCGGCGGGTCGGCCTGGAGGGCGGCGATTTCCTTCTCGAGCGCCTCGCGGCAGGCGTGGTATTCGTCCCGCAAGTAGATCCAGATCTTCTCGACTCCCGTCGCCCAGGCGGCGACGAGCGTGCCCTCGAGGAAGCGGTGCGGGTCGCGCTCGAGGTAGTGGCGGTCCTTGAACGTGCCGGGCTCGCCTTCGTCGATGTTCACGGCCATGTAGCGCGGGCCGGCCTCGGCGCGCACGATGCGCCACTTGCGCCCCGTGGGGAAGCCCGCGCCGCCGAGCCCGCGGAGCCCGGCGTCCTCCATGGTCTTGAGCACCCCTTCCAGGTCGCGCTTGCCCGCGAGGCACCCGGCCCACAGCGCGTAGCCGCCGGCCTCGCGGTATTCCGCATACCCGATGTGCGAGATGCGCGGTGGCCGAACGACCCCTTCCTTGACCACCGTCGCGACCTTCTCGGCGGTGGCGTCGCCGAAGGCGTTCTGGCCCACGCACACGGCGGGGGCCTCGGCGCAGCGCCCGATGCAGGGCGCGGCCACCACGCGCGTGTTCGGGCCCAGTGTGACCTTGAGCCGCTCGAGCAGGCCCTCGGCGCCGGCCATCCGGCAGGAGAGCGTGTCGCAGACGCGCACCGTGAGCTTCGGCGGCGCCTCCTCGCCTTCCTTCACCACGTCAAAGTGGTGGTAGAAGGTCGCGACCTCGAAGACCTCCGCCTGGGAAAGCTTCATGGCCTGCGCGAGCGCGGCCAGGTGCGCGGCCGAGAGGCTGCCGAAGCGGTCCTGCACCTTGTGCAGGTTCTCGATCAGGTACTCGGGCGCGCGCGGCGCATCCCCGAGCAGCGCGGCGATCTCGTCGCGCGCCGCGGCGTCGACCGCGCGACCCTTCGGGATCGGACGGACTGGTCGCAACCGTCCACCTGCGGTCCGGTCAGGCATCACGAGGAATATGGTTGGACGGCACCGGAGAACGTTCGTCCCGCCTGGCCTGACCAGCATCCGGCCCCGGTAATCCCGGTTCTCCCCGATGCAATTGGACAATTGACGGCCCTTTCCCCGCGAAGTGCGCGGGCCAAGACGTCCGGTGGCGAATTTCATTCGGCACGGCCTGTATGAGCCATTCCCTAAGCTGGTACTCGATCCCAGCTGAAGCGGCAATTCGATACTTCCGGCTGTGGATGCACTCCCGGTCGCCGAACTCGCACCGGTTTAGCGTCGTACCTCCGCACGGACCATTTGCGAGTCCCTTGGGGCAGGTTTCCGGACACACGTACTGCGTCGCGTGCAGCCGGCACATTCCGCAGGTATCGCACCCGACCAAAGGGCGCTTGATCGCTCGTTCGGCCGTATGGAGGGCGCGCCCAGCAACAGTGTCCTCCCGACCATCCAGCGGCCTGAACAGCGCACCGAGGCATGCCGCGATCGGCCCCCTGTCGAATATGGCGGTGTGCACCGCGTCGAGGACGAGGAACCGTGCCCGCTCCGCCAAAGTGGCGCGGTGCCGATGGGGGTCTCCGAAACGCCAGCCGTGTCCCTGGGGTGCCGGATCGGCGATTTCCCCGTCGCTCCCGGTCATGGCCTCCTTCCAGGCTTCATCCCAAGTCACTTGGTCCGGGCAGTCTGCCTTTGCGCTCTCGACGGCTTCCTCGAGCGCCAAGACCTTTTCCGGCGCGTGCAGGCCGGTGATCTGGACTCCCGCGTATCCGGCAAGCTCGACCCCCACGATCTGGAGCGCTAGTCGGCGCAGGATACGAGCCGAACCGCGATCGGGCAGCCGCTCGGCCTCCGCGTCCAGGAGGTTCATGAGGGAATCGGTGATAGTGATTCCCGCCAACTGGTTCCTGCGCATGTGGCGAGCACGCGCCGCCGAGAGCAAGAGCACGTTCGCTACCAGCGGCACCGCCCGGTTCTCGCTCACAACCTGAACCGCCTCCCGGAGCTTGACCGGATCGAAGCCGATCTGCGTAATGACGAGGTTCGCGCCCGCCCCGACCTTCTTCTCTAGCTTCATGTACTGCGCCATGCCCTCTTCCTCGCAGTACTTAAAGGGATTCAGCGCGCCGGCGATAATCCACTCGGGACAGAGCGCACGCACCCGGTGGATCGCCGGCACTGACTCCAGATACCGGACCCGGCCGGTCACTGGCTCCTGCTTGACCCGGTCTCCCGTGAGGACGAGTATGTTTGATAGGTCATTCGCCCTCATGCGGTCAATGACGCGCTCTAGGTCAGCCGTCTCCCGGCCTTTCCCGGAGAAATGGACGAGCGGTTGCTTCCCGGTCGTGTCCAGAAGACTGGAGGCCGCTGCGACTGGCTCTGGATCCCTTTCCGAAACAACCCGGTCGGTCACTGCGAACGTGACGAGAATGGGGGTCGTCCGCATCACGGCCGCGATCCCGCCCAACTTGCTGAGATCGTCCCTAAGGATCCTGTCGACCGAAGGAATGAATTCCAGGGACCAGAAAAAGCGGCGCTGCGCCAAGGCCTCCGCAAGGGCGTTGACCGTCACCGCATCGACCTCTGCGCCGCCATGAGTCGATCCAGTTCGGCGGAGGCCGCCGTTCCCTTGACGAACCCCTTGAGAGCCTCCTCATACAGCAACTGCAGCGTAGCGCCCTTGAGCTCCGCGAACTGCGGCAGCGTCTGCATCTGGAAGGTGCGGGGCCTCGGCAGGAAAACATCCAGGATCGACTTAACTGCAGTGGGTTTGTAGCTGAGCACGATGACTCGGTCTGCGAGCAGGATCGCCTCGTCCACTTCCGAAGTCACGAACAGTGTCGTGATGCCCTCGTCCTCGAACAACCTGAGGAAATACTCCTGCATCAGACCTCGCGACATGTGATCGAGCCCGCGGAAGGGTTCGTCGAGAAGCAGAACCTTCGGCCGATTGATAAGGGCCCTGGCCACCTCCGCGCGACGCTGCATTCCGCCGGAGACCTGGTCAGTGAACCGGTGCTCGAATCCGGTGAGCCCAACCTTCGAGAGCAATGCACGGGCTTGCTCGTGGGCGGACAACTTGGGCACCCCCGCCTGGATCGGGCCGAATGCGATGTTGTCGATCAGCGTCATCCACGGAAATAGCGTCGTCTCCTGGAACACGACCATACGGTCCGCTCCGGGCCCAGTTACGCGGGTACCGTCAATCTCCACCTCGCCAACACTGGGCGTCGCGTAGCCGGCGATGAGATTTACCAGCGTGCTCTTGCCGGACCCTGAGGGCCCGATGAGCACATTGAGCCTTCCGGGAAGCACATCGAACGTGCAGTCCTTCAGGATTATCTCGGGCCTGCCTGCCCGGGCGAAGACCTTGCCGACTTCGCTCACCCGCACGTGGCCAACGGATCCCTTCCTTCGGTCTTCTCTCATGTGGGACTCCGTCGCCTACGCCAATTCACGCTCGCCGGCGGCGAACGCCTTGACCGCCTCCTCATGGACCGCCTCGATCGCTTCCTCCTTGAGCCTGAGGAATTCCGGCGCCGTGAGCAAATCCATCGTCCGCGGCCGCGGCAAGTCCACGGCAATCGTCTGCTTGATGCGCCCGGGACGTGTCGTCATCACGAGAACTCGGTCCGCCAGGAATATGGCCTCTTCGAGGTCGTGCGTGATAAACAGGACCGTCTTTGCGGAGAGGTCATAGAGCTCGAGCAGCGCGTTGTGCGTCACCGTCTTCGTCAGCGCGTCCAATCCCCGGAAGGGCTCGTCGAGCAGGATCACCTTCGGATCGTTGACCAGCGCCCGGATGATTTCCACTCTTCGGCACATCCCCGACGAAATGGCGCCCGGGTAGAGGTCCTCGATGTCAGCGAGCCCGACACGCGTGAGCATTTCGCGAGCCTTTTCGAGCGCGGTCTTCTCGTTCATGCGTCGCTGGACGATGGGCCCACGCACCAGGTTTTCCCGAATTGTGGCCCATGGAAAGAGCGCGCCATTCTGAAAGACGACGATTCGATCCGGGCCCGGCCTGGGACTCATGCCGGGGCGGTTGATCCATTCCCCGTCTAGCTCGATCCCACCCGAAGTAAGCGAGTCGAAACCAGCAATCGCATTGAGCAGAGTCGACTTGCCACACCCCGACGGGCCGACTATCGCGCAGAACTCTCCGGGTCGGATCTCGATGGAGCAATCGTCGACGGCCACCACGCTCTTCCCGAGCGGATCGTAGACCTTACCGACGTTTCGCAACGACACCCATCCAGAGCGTGCGGCAACTCCACGCTCATGGGCGGCAAAGGTGCGGGTGAGTGCCTGCAGCAGCTCGTGGCCCGCCCGCCCCGCGCTCCGCGCGAGCGCCTGGAACGCATGGCCATTGACCGCGAGCACCCGGGTCCGGATTTCGCAGCGGGCCGATATCACCCGCCTCGGCATACCCTGCACCAGTGCCGCGAAGCCAAAAAGCTGGCCGGGAGTGGCCACCTCCCGTGCAATCGAATACTGCGACTCCGCAGCCTGGACCTCCGGGTGTCCGATCCGGCCATCTATCAGCAGGTAGAAATCCTCGGCAGTGTCGTTCTTCGCATAGATGAATTCCCCGCGGTCGAACGTCAATTCTGTGGCTGTCGCAGTCGCCTCCGACAGCAGGCCCGCCGGCGCGTCCTTCAGAAAAGGATTTGAGCGAAAAAGCGCGAGACGCTCGTCCAGGTCAAGCATGCCCTGCCCTCCCTATCGTCCGCGCCGCCATGGCATCGCGTTCCTACCAATCCAGCCCATGATCCCGCTGGAGACCATTCCGGCAACTCCGATCGAGAGCATGCCAACCACGATGCCCACCAGCGACTGGCTCATGTACGCGTTCCATGTCAGGTAGCCGAGCCCCAGTTGTGCGGACGCCATTTCGGCCGCGATTACGACTTCCCAGGTAATGCCGATGGCTATCGACAGCCCGGTGAAGAGCGCGGGAAGCGCTCCCGGCACCATGACACGCCAGAAGAGCGTCGCCTGGCCGGCTCCGAGAGACCTCGCAGCCTGGATATAGCGGATGTCGATGCGATCGATGCCTGCCAGGATGTTTATGAAGATGGGGAAGAAGGCGCCCAGGAATGTGAGAAACACCATCGTCGCTTCCGGGCTCGGCCAGAACAGGATGGACAGCGGGAGCCACGCGAGTGGGGGAATCGGCCGGAGCACTTCGAGAATCGGGAAGCCTGCCATGCGCAATTTCCTGGACATGCCCATGGAGACGCCTATCGAAATCGCCAGGATGGCCGCAACAAGGAAACCGAGAAAGACCCGCCGCGAGCTCGCAAGCCAGGAAAGCCAGTAGCCCTCCTGTTCCATCTGCTGGGGAACAGCGCGCACAACGTCGACCGGCCCTGGGAGCAACGCAAAGAGTCCGATCCACTTGAGCACCTGCCAGACGACGAAGAAGGACGCTATGCCGATCGCCCCCTGCCAAAGGACGGGGTCGCGCAACGCGCGCACCACCCTCTCGGCGGCACGTCCACCTCCCGTATGAACTTCCGTCATGCGCCGCCCCCCTGCCCCTTGACGTGCCATGCCATCATCAGTTCACCGACCTTGCGGATAAGCGCGCTCGAGGCCCAGCCCAATACCCCGAGCGTGATCATGCCGATAAAGATGTTCGGCAGTGCCAGCTGCGTGTAGCCGTCGAGGATCAGATATCCGAGCCCTGATCGACCTGCGATGAGCTCCCCGCCGACCAAGGAAAACCAGGCAACGCCCATCGCGATCTGGAGACCGGTGAAGATGAAAGGCAATGCCCCCGGAATGACCACGCGACGCAGCACGTCCACGCGCCGGTACCCGAGGCACGCGGCAGCTCGGAAGTACGTCTCCGGAATCGATCGGACCCCGAGATAGGTATTGAGGACCGTAGCGAAGAACGACGCCAGGAGAGTCACGAAGATCACGGCCATCTCGGTCTCGGGCAGTGCCAGCACGGCGAGCGGAACCCACGCGAGAGGCGGAATGGGTCGCAGCATCTCCACGACCGGGAAAAGCGTGTTGCGCCCGAACCGGCTCCAGCCAAGGAGAATTCCAAGTGGCGCGCCCACGCCGACGGAAATCGCGAACGCCGTGTACACGCGAAGTACGCTGACCCAAATGTGGCCGTAATACTCCGGTATAAACACCGAGATGCCGTACTGGGGCACCTCGCTGATCCACTGCCCGAACAGCAGTGCGGGGTTGGGGATGTAGTTGAACCGTGGCGGGACAATGACCGCCGTCAGCAAGTACCAAAGCCCGAAGAAGATTCCGAAGCCCAGCAGCGCGTAGCGCAGGGCCTGGGCTCTGGAGGCTTTCCTTAACCGGGCGCGCCAGTCGCCCGCCTGGACAGGCCAGTCAGGCGACGCTCTAAGACGGGCGTCGTAGCCGCCGTCGACCTGGGCCGCGCCGAGCGAAGAGTTGGTGACGGCCACGACCGCCTACTTCTTGCCGCCAACGATGAGGTGGTCACCCTTGAACGGATTCGCATCGCTCGTGGCGATCTCGAACAGGCCCTTCGAGGGATCGAGGCCCAGTTCGCGGAAGGCCTGCTTCACCAGGTCGTCGCGAATCCCCTCCGGATGGAAGGTTGCTTCTTGAACGATCTTGAGTTCTCGCAGGAACGCGTGGCCGCGCTCGAGCATCGCCCTCGCGCGCCCGGTAATGGACATCTCTGCATAGAGTCCGATGGGAGCAGCACTGATCGCGGCAGGCGGTTTTCCATAAATCGCGTGCCAGAGAGTCTCGCGCGAATAGTCCGGCAGTTCCCTCTTGACGAGATTGATCGTTTCGACAGGGTTGTCCCGAATAAAGTAGAGGGCTTCGATGTTCGCCTTGAGCCAGGCCACCGCGGCTGCCCTGTTCGCCTCGATGAAGTCCTTACGCATGAGAACGGTGTTTGCATCCTCTTCACCATACGGCGCCACGGACGCCGCGTAGCGACCGTGCCCGTCCGCCACTGCCTTTGCAACGTGCGGCTCGTAAAGGAAGGCTGCGTCGATTCGCTTGGCTTGGAGGCTTGTCACGATCACTTCGCCCTGCATCTGCTGCCAAGTGACCTTGACGCCCTCCTTCTTCAGCATGTGCTGTCCGAGGCGGTCCGCGCAGCTCCCCTTGGGCACTCCGACCGTTTTCCCGTCCAGCCACTTGATCGCCTCCCGATGATCCTTGAACTGCGGGGCATCACTGCGGACCATCATCAATCCGCACATGCGGCCCGGTGACATCTCGTTGACTGCCACGATGCTCACGGGAGCGAGGTCGCGCTTGGTGGTCGCGACGATCGATGGGTTGTCACCGATATAGCCCACGTTCTGCTTGTTGGCGACGAGGTCCGTGATGACGGGAGGCCCTTGGAGGTTCCTTTTCCAATCCACGGTGCTGCCCTTTGGGAGCCACTTTTCCCAGAGCTTCGTCTCCTTTAGGACGACGGTGTCCCAGGCACCCGTCCAAGCGAGCCAGTAGTTCGTCCGGATCGTCACTGCCGGGCCGGTTGCGTTGGCGGCCTTGGCCGAGATGGACTTCCACGTCGCGGCCGCATTGTCCGCTGCGTGAATCGATCCGACACCAACAATGATCGAGCAGGCAGCAATGAAGCGAATGTGAGATTTCATGCCAGATCTCCTCCGTCTAGGTTTGAAGACGGCAAACCGATGGCGCGGAACCGCGGCTTGCCGAGTACTACGTTGCCCATCTTCTCAGGTCGCTCCGTTACCATATCGTCCGGCGAGCAGCGTCTTGAGCCTTTCGGCCTCGTCGGCTTGCATGTGGATCGTGTTCTCGGCGAGGGGATACGTACCAGACAGGCATTCGTCTCGGTACTTGCGGAGACCTTCCTCGATAATTGGGCCGACATTGACGAACGCGCCCCGGTTTTTCGGAATCGCGAAAGCGCTGTAGCCGACCACGTCGCCGCTGATGTGGTAGATCCCATCGCTCACCTGCCCTCCACCGAGCGTAATCACGGGGACCGGCAAAGTCTTCGTGAGGTAGACCGACAGCTCCGTCGGGACCTGCTCCAGGATGAATCCGAAGACGCCCGCATCAACGAACGCCCTGGCATCGTCGACGATCTTCACTGCATCTTCCGCGCTTCGTCCCTTGATGCCAAATCCGCTCTGCTCCGCCCTTCGGGAGGCCTGCATTCCGATGTGGCCCATGACGGGGATGCCAGCGCGAACGATTTCGGCAACGTACTCCGTCGTATACCTGTTTCCCTCGCATTTCACGGCGTCAGCCCCTCCCTCCGACACCATGCGGCCGGCATTCCGGATGGTGTCCTCCTTCGAAAGGTGGTAACTCATATAGGGCATGTGGCCGACGACGAAACCGTACTTGGTCACCCGGCTCACCGCTTGTGTCATGAAGAGCTGCTCTTCGTACTTGACTGTCGTCGGATCCCGGTGCGCAAAGAGAGACATCGGGCCGGCGTTGCCGACGATCAGCAGGTCGAATCCAACACGATCGGCGATTGCAGCCATCGGCGCGTCATAGACGCCGATCGAAGTGATTCGATCCCCTGACGCCTTCTTCTGGCGCAGGTAATTGAGAGTGACCTTCTTTCGCGGCGCTTCGCTCACGGCTATCTCCTCATTTGCAGGCGGCTTGGGAACGCGAGGAGAATCTTTCCCCTCTCACGCGCAAATATCTGTCGCTTACGCGACAGTAACGGGGTATAAAGTGTCGCCTGGGCGACAGTATGGAGGTGATAGTGGGTAGTTCAAACCCGTGGTACTGGAGCAGGGTCAATCTGTTCGACCAAGTGTCCTCGGACGGTCGTGAAATGTTCCTGAGCCGGGCAGAGCGTCACGAATACCGGCGCGGCGAACATGTGTTTCATGCGACCGACGCGGCGAATCGAGTGTTCTTCCTCGCGACAGGCCTTGTTCGCATCTATCACCTGTCGCCAGGTGGCGCCTTGACAATCTTCTGGTTCTGCGAACCCGGCGACATGTTCGGGGCCGGCGGCCTCGCAGGAACGCGGGAGCAATGCGTCTACGGCCAGGCGGTCGAACGAAGCGTGGTGTTCTCAATGAGTCGAGCGGTCTTCGAGGAGATCTTGCATGCGCAGCCGCGGATTGCTCTGAACGTAATCAAGCTGCTTAGTGCCCGCCTTCGCCTCGCTTGCGACTCAATGGCCGACAGGGCGACACAGAAGGTCGAAACGCGCCTTGCGCGCGTGCTCCTCAGGCTGGCTCAGAACTGGGGTGACATTTCTGCATCCGGCGTCCGGCTCAGGGTCAAGATCAGCCACCAGGAACTCGCAAATATGATCGGTGCATCGCGGCAGACCGTGAACAAGTCCCTTCGCGAATACACGCGCGCCGGATGGCTTGTGCAGGAGGGTCGTACGCTGGTGCTCCGCGATCCTGCCGGGTTGACCGAACTGCTGGGGCACATGGAAGCCCTTGAAAGGGGAATATGTGACCCGAAGCCAACCAGCGTCGCTCAGGCATGACCAAGTCAGGCTGAGCAATGCTTGTTAGTCGGTCGAAACTTGACTACCTTTGGCACGTCCGTCAAATGAATAGTCGCCTTCGCTGAATCAACCAGCACGCGGGTATTCCGTCGCGCATCAGATCTAATCGCGTGACGTTGCGCGGCAACTCGCCCCGCAGGGCGCTCTCGACGAGGGCTGGCGCCAGTATCGCGAGCCTCAAGTGGTCGCTGACGAACGTCTTGTGGAGCCCCTCGCGCTTTGCGATATCGGCGGTATCAGCTACAACGCCAGTGTCGAGGAGGTGTTGCCAGTAGATTCCTCGGCCGAGCGCCCGTAAGAGGGTGGAGTCGTGGCTGGGTGGCAATGACGGGCTCTGGCTGCGATCCGTAACGGGATCTTCAACGTTTGCGGGCGCGACGACGACCTTCCTGACGCCGCGTCGCTTGAATTGGAGGGGCACAAACGTGGTGATCTTGAGCCCTCCGTTCTCCAAAGGATGACGGCGTTCATGGGGCGCGCCGATCTGAAGCACTTTCTTGCGATAGACGATCACTGCGCGGCCTCCACCTCAAGCATCTCGCTGCCGATCGCATCGGGTGTAAGCTCCCCGGCTAACTCCCTCCAGCCGGTCTCCCGCCAGACAATATCGATGCCATCAGAGAGCAGGTTGACGCGCTCAATCAGGAGATTCACAAGACGTTCCTGTTCCTCCTCGAAGATCTGTTTCCACACTAGCCCGAGGCGTCGCATCGCGAGGACCACGGTCGGCTCCCCTATCTTCGGATAGAGGTGCTTCACCTGCTCCCAGACGCATTGGACTGATTCGGGGGCTTGCAGGGATGCGATCACCTGGGATACGACGACCTCCTCGATCTGCTCGGCGGGAATCAGCCCGGACGCGCTTGCCCCGCTCCCATAGCGCCTATCCGCCTTCGGAACGTAATAGCGGTATTTCTTGCCGGCGGCATTGGACGTGAACGTGACGTGGTACTTGTCACCACCGGGTCCGTAGAGCAACCCTCGAAGGAGCGCTCCCGTTCGTCCGCGTATCGCTGTTTTGCCACCTCTTTCCTTGGAGTCCTCCGCATGGATCGCCTGGACGCGATCCCACAGTTCGCGCGTGATGATGGGCTCGTGTTGGCCGGCGTAGACGACGCCCTTATGTCGTATCTCCCCCACGTAGATCGGGTTTCTTAGAGCCTTGCCAAGATACTTCTTGTCCATGGGAGTCCCGACGTGGGCTCTACCCTCCGTCGACACCCAGGATTTTGTGGTGACGCCATCGTAGGCGAGCTCCCGACATAGGTCGGTCGCGGAGCGAGTCACCACAAACCGCTCGAACATCCGCCGCACTACTGGTGCCTCAGCTTTGTTGACGACAAGGCGCCGCTCCTTCACGTCATAGCCCAGCGGGGGGAAACCTCCCATCCACATCCCCTTGCGCTTGGATGCCGCGATCTTGTCGCGAATGCGTTCGCCCGTGACCTCGCGCTCGAACTGGGCGAAGGAAAGGAGAATGTTCAACATGAGACGCCCCATGGAGGATGTCGTGTTGAACTGTTGGGTGACGGAGACAAAGGACACCTTGTGCCGCTCGAAGATCTCGATCAGCCTGGCAAAGTCGGCGAGGCTCCGAGTCAGGCGATCGATCTTGTAGACAACCACGATGTCGATCTGGTCGGCCATGATGTCGTCCATCAGGCGCTTGAGCGCTGGGCGCTCCATGTTGCCGCCCGAGTAGCCGCCATCGTCGTAGTCGTCACTCACCGGCAGCCACCCTTCGGCGCGCTGGCTCACGATGTAGGCTTGCCCCGCTTCACGCTGGGCGTCGAGCGAATTAAAGGTCTGGTCCAGTCGTTCGTCGGTGGACACGCGGGTGTAGACGGCGCAGCGTTTTCTGATCATGACGGCGTTCATTTGGCCCCCTTCTGATACTTCCCAAGGCCAAAGAACAGGGGACCCGACCAGGGCGTTCCGGTGATGTGGCGGGCGACGGCGGAGAGACTCTTGTATCGGCGTCCCTCGTACTCGTAGAGGCCGTCGGCAAGTGCGAGAACGCGATGCTCGCGATCGCCAAAGTCGCGCAGGAGTACGGTGCCCGGGACGATGTGGATATCGGCGGGCCTTCGGAACTTGATCTTCGAGTTCGCCTCGCCGATTTGCAGGAATTGCTTCCGCACCTCGGGCTTCAAGCCCCCGAACGCCTCCTCCTGGATCTTGTAGGCCACCCGCGCTTCGACGTAGTCCCGGTTGTGATGGCCCGGGCGACGCGGGAAGTACTGATCCCACAGCGCCCACAGTTCTTTCATATCGAGGTTCGGCAGCGCCGCAACCTGGGCGGCCAACGACTTCTCCTGATCTATCACCTTCATCATCGAACCCTCTCTTGAGACGGGGTTGTATGAAGGCGCTCGGGGGGCGAGAAGCCAAGCGAAATGTCGCTCTCGCGGGGAAGTGTCGCGTGCAGGCGCGCGATGACATCCACCAGGATCGAGGCAACCTCGCGGGCCCGCGCCTGCGGTGACATTGCTTCTGAGGGAACACGTTTGACGGTCATATTGGTATCCGTGAGGTTTATCAAACCTTCAGGAAGAATAGGACCGCCCCAAGGGCAGAAAAGCGCGCGTTAGCGTCGATCAGCGATCGAGAGCAAAGAATCGCGCTGCCCGGCGATAGCCGACAATCAGCGAGTCGGGTACTGGCCGCTTTCGATGAAGCGATCGAACGTGTCGGAGACGGACTCTTCGCCGTCACGCGCCCAGCGCGGCTCAAACTTGGGAATGATGAGGAGGGACAGCACCCGTTCCAGGGCGTCAGAGGTGTGCTTCATTTCCCGAAGCATCTCGCCCGGTGGAGCGTTCTTGAACCAGCGGTTGGCAGGCACCAGCGCGCCCTCGGCGCACTGGCGCACCGAACTGTTGGCCGCCAGGGTGTCGGGAAAGGGTTCAAGGGGGCCGTTCGGGGGCGCTTCAAGCCTCAGTCGCTGAAGCCTGGCCGGACGGCTGCGGGACCACCGCCGCATCATGCCGTTATCCCAGTAGACGAGGACTGCGGGCTGGTCGGTGATCTCCACCACGCGGATGCACATGGCCTCGAAGGACACGCCGTAGAACTTGGCCATCTCGCTTACGAGGTCAAAGGTGATCTCTCCGCTTTCTATCTCTTGGCGGACGTGGTTCGCAGGCATGAGGAGGTAGCTCGCGAATTGGTTCGCCTGCGCCTCGATGTTCTCTTCCCCGGTGTCCTTCTCGACGATCACGGCAGACCCGCAGCGAAACTCCGTCTGCAACTGGCTATGCAGCACGTAGTGCCCCAACTCGTGGGCCTTGGTAAAGCGCTGCCGTTCGGGGGAGGCTGCCTTCTTGTAGCTCAGCCACCACTCCTTGGAGTTGGCGGGATTGCGGGCCAGGCAGCCGTCGATGTCTTTCCAGTCAGCACCGTGAACGCGGGTAATCGGATCGTCCCGCCGATACATGGTGTGGGCGGTGAGCGCCAGGTGGTCGACATCAATGGGGAAGCGTCCCTCGCCCAAAGGCTCGAGCCAGTGGGAGATCTTGTTGGCAGCCCTTGCGCCGGTAGTGTCCGGCGATTTCGGGGCGCCCGGAGTCACTCGCCCTTCTTTCCGTGGAACACCTCCATCATTTTCCGGAAGGTCTCGCGGTCAGCTGACGTCATTCCCAGGTAGTTCCGGAAGAACGCGATGTCCTCGGGCTTGGTCTTGGCACCCGCGGCCTCGGACATCTCCTCGCCCATCAGGTCTTGCAGGGTGACACCGAGCGCTTTCGCAAGATTGCTCATGACGACAGCCGACGTGCGCTGCTCGCGCTGCTCCGGGTTGTTTTCCAGGGCCCAGATATAGCTCTTCGAGACTCCCACCTCGTCGGCTAACTGCTCCATCGTCATTTTCCGTTCCTGCCGGAACCGTCGAAGTCGTTTGCCGAATGCTGCGCTGGCTGGCTGTGCCATGGGTTATCCACAAGGACTTGTTGATATCCTGTGGAAAATAGCACAACTGAGAACTTTTGGGATCACGGTAGTTGACCTGCGATCTTGCGCGCGTAGAATAGGCGCCAAGTTCACTATCGTTGTACCGGCATTTGCCGAGTGTGGGTGAGCGATGAACTGGTCAACCCGCTTGGCACGCGCCGGAAGATCCCATGGCAGGACTTGGGCGTGCGACCTGGCACAGAAACAGGGGCACACACTGATGATTTACAACCACCGGGCGTTTCTGCGCAATCTTCCTCTGGCGACGGACTTGATGCGCGAATTCCTCTCCGAGCACGTGTTTGACACCCAGGCCGTGGATTGGTCGGCTGAGGAGCCTACTTTGGCGGAAGCCCTCGCTGACGCCATCGAAAGCCACCCCGACACCAGTGTCCGGGACGACCTGATTGCCGCCATCGAACAGGTGGCCCAATTGGCCGACGGCGCCGGCACCCGCCAGATGCTCACTGTCTGCAGCACCGACCCCAAAATCACGGCTGCCTTCGAAACGCTCGAGTCACCCGAGGAGCGGGCCCTCTGGCTCTACGTGAATTGCCCCGCCAAGTTTAATGAGGCGGTGCTGGCGCGCCTCTTCGATGACGGGCTCACGCGCGGCTCCTCCCAACGCTGGACCCTCCCGCCCTTCCCCGCCCTGCAGTTAGACGAGACTGCCCAAAAGGCCGTCTCGAGTACGGTCGCTGCGTATTACCTCAAGAAGTTTGGCTACGGCCACCACCACAAGCCCTACGTCGTGACTCGCCACATCGAGGGGAGCATCCTCGTGGTCATCGACCTGTCGGATCACGCCTGCAACCGAGCGCGGTGGGAAAAGGGAGACCTGCGGCGCGGGCCCCTGATTCTGTCCCGCACCCTGGTCCTCAATTACCAGCTGGCCACCGGCCGTACCGAGACCGTGGCCCCTGGAGGCGCTGCCGCGCAGCAAACCCTTGTCGACGCGTTCGCCAAGCACGGCCTCAAGATCAAGGAGCAGGCCAAGCAGATTTTCCCGGCGCGCTACCAACTCGACTCGCTGCGAAACGGCGTGGATATCTTCGATCGCGAATCCCTCGGCATCGAGCAACCGCGTCTTAAGGCCATCTCCGTCTACCGTCCGGACGATGGCCTGTGTAGCGAGTTCAGTGTCAAGGGACGCGAAAGCCGCGCCTCCGTGGAGACGCTCGTCAAATCGTCCTATCCCGCGGATAGGCCTCTCGATCGGAACTGGCCGATCGTAGGCGCCACGATCGAATTGCCGTTCTACCCCGAGGCGAGCAAGGGAGGCGACAAGAAGAAGTCCTTGCGGCTGCGTTTTAACCGCAAGGGCCAGGCGAATCTGCACAAGTTCACCGAAGGTGAGCGCAAATTGATCGAGCCCCTCCTTGTCGAGTGGGGGTTGGTGCCCGCGCCTAAGGTCGCAAGCCCCGCGCCCGCGGAGCCCGTGCAGCAATGACGCCGGTGGCACCCCGCGCACTCACCCTCCTCGTCGATACCTTCGAGGGGGGTGGGAGTGTCATCGAGGATCTCCTGGACCCCGCCCACCACGACGCCCTCAGGGTTTTACGGGACTGTGGGGCGCTCACCGCCGCCAAGGACGTCCCGGTTGTCCTGTGTCCCTGGTGCGGGGAGCAAGACATCGCCCCCCAACAGGCCGGCAAGACGCTTCTTGGCCTGTGCCCGGACTGTGGCTACGTGCCGATCACCAATACCGCACTTCATGCCTGGGCCGCGGACCCCGATTGGCTACTCGCGCGACTGCGCCAAGCGTTCGGAATTGCCGCGAGACAGGACTCGTCGGAACTCGTGCCCGGCACCCTGTGGAAGGTTGGCGACCACAAGGAGAATCGGCGCTCGCGTCGGATTCTGCTCGCCCGCCAGCTTGCCGACTCCGGGGTCCATAGATCCTCCCTGGCCGCTCTCAAGGACAGCATCGAGCGGGACAACGCCGTCATCATCGGGACGACGTCGCGATCCGCGGCCCGCATCGACGGGATCTCGTCGCCCTACGTGCACCTCACCGAGATCGCCCATTTCCGAAGCGGCAAGCTCGAGCTCGATGAAGCCCGCTGGGAGTGGTGCCTCAAACCCGCCCACCTACGCACGCACGAGGCGAGCCCCGTATTCCACGAGAACTTTCGCGTAGCCGTGATCGAGGGCGACGCGTGCGAGTTCAGCGCCACGCAGGCAGCCATCTTCGGCTACCTCTACGCGGCCAAAGGCAGGAAGTGTCACAAGGACTCGATCATGGGCGAGGTCGATTCCGCACAGAAGAATCCAGTTGAGCTCTTTCGGCACAACACCCGCCAGTTCGAGGCCTTCAACAAGGTGGTCGAATGGGATGACTACGGCTTCTACGCCTTGAAGCGCTTCTAGTCGCCCCCCGCCTCCGATGTCCCCGGTGCCCCGCTCTGTGCGGGGCATCGTCGTTTAAGGGGTTCACAGCCGCAATCTGCAGATTTCCCGCCGCCTTTCCCACCGGATTTCCCAAAGGTGGGTTCCAGTATTCGGGTCACCGATCAACCACCCGAAAGGACATCCCGGTGACCCGCAATACACCCTCCGCGCCGTCGGACCCCGACCGCCAACGCTACCTCACCCAGCACGAACTCGCTGATCGGTGGGGCCTCTCCCCCAAGACGCTCGCCCGCTGGCGCTGCATCGGGAAGGGACCGCACTTCGCGAAGCATTCGAAGAAGGTTACCTACCCGCTCGACGGCGAAGGCGGCGTCCTCGATTGGGAACAACGCACCCTTTACCGCTCGACTTCCGAGCGGGTCTACGCCTGAAGGAGCGCCCATGAACGACCTCTTGATTATCCCGACCGATCTGCCCGAATTGTCGGTCGCCCAAATCGCCCGGCTTCCGCACGAACGGCTCCAGGAACTCGACCACTCCCTCACCGCGCTCGCGGCCTGGACCAAGCTGTTCCGCGATCGCATGACCACTGCGCTCGAACAGCGCTACGGCGAGACGGCGCGCTCTGCCCTTGTAGAGTCGGGACGCGACTTCGGCGTCACGCACTTCGCTGATGGCCCGCTTCGCATCTCCTACGAGCTGCCCAAGCGCGTGACCTGGGACCAGAAGTGCCTGTCGGCCATCGCCAGCCGCATCTCGGCCTCCGGCGAGCGCGTTGAGGACTACATCGACGTCGAGCTGTCGGTCTCCGAATCCCGCTTCAACGGTTGGCCCTCGGTTCTCAAGGAACAGTTCGCAGGGGCCCGCACCGTCAAGGCCGGGAAGGCGAAGTTCGTCCTCGAACTTGATAAGGAGGACGCGTAATGGCGCTTCCCATCATCTCGGCCGAAGAGCGCCTGCGTGAGAAGCACAGCGCCAAGATCGGTCTCGTGGGCCCTCCCGGGGTCGGCAAGACCTCGCAACTCAAGACCCTGCCGCCTGAGAAGACTCTCTTCGTCGACCTCGAAGCCGGGGATCTCGCGGTAAAGGACTGGCCCGGCGACACGGTGCGGCCCCGCACCTGGGGGGAGTTCCGTGATCTGGCGGTTTTCCTGGCCGGGCCACTGCCGACTGCCACAGCCGACCAAGCCTTTTCGGAGGCGCATTACCAGCACGTCTGCAATGCCTACGGCGATCCCTCGCAGCTCGCGAAGTACGAGTTCTATTTCGTGGACTCGCTCACCGTCCTCTCGCGCCTGTGCCTTGCCTGGTGCAAGACCCAGCCGCAGGCCTATTCGGAAAAGAACGGCAAGCCCGACACCCGCGGGGCGTACGGACTTCTCGCCCAGGAAATGATCACGGCACTGACCCACCTGCAGCACGTCCGCGACAAGCACGTGATCTATGTGGCGATCCTGGAAGAGAAGACCGACGACTACAACCGCCGCTACCACCAGCTGCAGTTGGAGGGCAGCAAGACGGCTCTCGAGCTTCCCGGCGTACTAGACGAAGTCATCACGCTCGCGGTCTTGAAGGCCGACGACGGCACGCCCTACCGGGCCTTCGTCACGAGCGCTGTCAACGCCTTCGGCTACCCCAGCAAGGACCGCAGTGGTCGGCTCGATGCAATCGAGGAGCCCCATCTCGGAAAGCTCATCCGCAAGTGCCTGGGCGAGGTGCCGTCGTGACCGAGAGCGAGTTCGTCACCTTCGAGAAATCCGCCCGCGCCACGGTGCGCCGGATTTCGGCCGAGAACACGTGGCTACGGCACAGCCTCCTGCAACTCAAGACCCGCGTCGCTGCAATGGCAGAGCAGTTGACCGCCCTAGAGAGGCGAGCGCGGTCGCTCAAGAAGTTGCTCGGCGCCCCGACCCCTACCCCGACATCCAAGACAGCAAGGAGCAAACGATGAACACCAACGCATGGCAAGACTTCAACGACGCCGAACAGCAACAGGGCTTTGACCTGATCCCGAAGGGGAGTCTCGTGCGCGTTCGCATGACCATCAAGCCGGGCGGACACGATGACCCCGCTCAGGGCTGGACAGGCGGCTACGCGACCGAGAGCTTCGACACGGGCGCGGTGTACCTCGCCTGCGAGTTCGTGGTCCTCGAAGGCCCGTTCGCCAAACGCAAGATGTGGTCGAACATCGGCCTGCACTCCCGCAAGGGCCCGACCTGGGGGCAGATGGGCCGCAGCATGATCCGCGCGATCCTCAACTCCGCGCGGAACATCCACCCGCAGGACAACGCCGCGCCGGCCGCCGCTGCTCGTCGCATCCAGGGTTTTCACGAGCTCGACGGGGTCGAGTTCCTGGCACGTGTCGATGTGGAAAAGGATGCCAAGGGCCTGGACAGGAACGTGGTGAAGCTCGCCATTGAGCCTGACCACAAGGACTACGCCGCCCTCATGGGGTCCGCCCCCCGCGTGTCCGCGCAGGCACCGGCCTCCCCGCCGTCGTACCCCTCACCGGCAGGCCCCAGCCACCAGGCGCCCCCTCGCCCGGCCCCCGCCACCAACAAACCCGCGTGGGCGCAGTAAGCCATGGCGACCGAAAAGAAGTCCTACCCCGTTTGTTTCAACTCGAAGCGCCAGTACGAGGTTTGGGAGGAAGGAGCAGGGGACAGCAATCCTGGCGACAGCCGCTACTGCACTGACTGCACCGTCGCGTATCAGCGGCAAATGATCGCTCAACACCGGTGCGCGCATCCCTGCACATCGTTCTCTATCGACAAGGATGGCTTCCTCGAAGGTCGCCGGCGCGTGGAGGACCGCGTGCGGCTGAAGGAGGCTGCGTGAAATGCTGGGTCTGCCAACGCGAAGCCCGGGGGCTTGGCCACACCGACAACCGACACGGTGTGGCCGATCCTCGGCGCTACCCGATCGACTGGGTGTTCTGCTCACCCCGGTGTCAGAACGCCTTTCACGCGATGTACGGCAACTGGGTGCGAGCGAAGGACGGTGCGGCTATCGACATCAAGGGGGGCGAGGTGATTGATCCCTCTGAAGTCGAACTCGCCGCGATGCGCTCCTGCCTCAAGTCCTTTGGCGAGGCAGCGAGCGAAATCGGCTTCGAGAAGCCCCTGGGGGCCTACACCGAGGCCGAGGCTCTGCAAGTGATCGACGCCATCGTCTCCCACTACACGGAGGCGATGGTCGAGCACCACGAGGCCACCAAGTTCCCGCCGGTACGTGGACTACCCGCCACTCCGGATCCCCTCACCGGACCCTTTGCGGATCTCAAAGACGATCTGCCCTGGGAGACGGCGCCATGATGGACTTCAACTCCTCCTCGAGCATCTCCGGGCAGGTGATGGCCCTCGTGGATGCGGGTCTCCAAGAAGCTCGCGATCGGGAAACCGAACGGCAATACCTCGGTGCATCTCGTCTCGGTGCTTCTTGCGAACGCGCGCTGCAGTACGAGTACGCAAAAGCGCCGGTCGATTACGGCCGCGAGACTTCCGGTCGAATACTTCGCATCTTCGAGCGCGGTCACGTGATCGAGGACTGCATGGTCACGTGGCTCCGGGCAGCAGGGTTCGATCTTCGCACCCGAAAGACCAACGGCGAGCAGTTTGGCTTCACCGCCGCCAATGGTCGCCTGCAGGGGCATGTCGACGGTGTGATCGTCGGCGGCCCCGAGGGCTTCGCCTATCCCGCCCTCTGGGAGAACAAGTGCCTGGGGTCCAAGTCCTGGCGCGACCTCGAAAAGAATCGCCTCGCGGTCGCAAAACCCGTCTATGCCGCACAGGTGGCGCTCTATCAGGCCTACCTCGAACTGCACGAGAACCCGGCGATCTTCACGGCCGTAAACGCCGACACGATGGAAATCTACACCGAGCTCGTGCCCTTCGACGGCGCTCTCGCCCAACGCATGTCCGACCGGGCAGCCAAGGTGATCACGGCGACCGAGGCAGGGGAATTGCTGCCGCGCAGCTTCACCGACCAGACCCACTTCGAGTGCCGGATGTGTGCCTGGCAGGACCGCTGCTGGAGAACCCAACCATGAAACATCCCCTTTCCGTACCAGGCCCTGTCGAGCCCATGGTGGACGCCCGCCATGCCGCCCGGGCGCTGAACCTCCCCTTTCACTACTTCCTAAAGCCAGCAAGTCGGAGGCTTCACAAGATTCCGCACTACCGGATTGGCCGAACGATTCGGTTTCGGCTCTCCGAACTTCAGGTGTGGTCGACGCGCTTTCGCCAACGACCGAAGAGAGCGGGGGCGAAATGATCGACTTCAACGACGTGCGCGATGCGCCCGAACCCTCGAAGGAGGCGAAGCGAGACGAGATTCGCGCGGAATTGCTTGCGCGGCTCGACTCGGTGCTCTTCACCCTCTACCCCGCGGGTAAGAAGCGCAAGGGCATTTTCCGGATCGGGGACGTCCTCGGGAGCCCCGGCGATAGCCTCGAGGTCGTCCTCGAAGGCGAGAAGGCCGGGCTCTGGACCGATCGCGCGACCGGCCAGGGGGGCGACATTTTCGACCTCATCGCGTTACGGATAGCGGTAAATGCGGCAATCGACTTCGAGCGGGTGCTCGACGAAGCCGCCTCGATTCTCGGGCGCGCGCCCTCTACGTCCCCCAAGAAGGCGAAAGTGGCGACTGATGAGCTGGGACCGGCGACCGCCAAGTGGGATTACCTCGATGCGAGTGGGCGACTCATTGCCGTCGTCTCTCGCTACGACCCACCTGGCGGGAAGAAGGAATTCCGTCCCTGGGACGCTCGGCGCCGGAGGATGTCCCCACCCGAGCCTCGGCCTCTCTACAACCAGCCCGGCATCGCGGCTGCGGGGAACGTCGTGCTGGTTGAAGGCGAGAAGTGCGCCGAAGCCTTGATCGCTCACGGTGTGGCCGCCACCACCGCGATGCACGGCGCGAAGGCTCCGGTCGAGAAGACCGACTGGTCGCCGCTCTCCGGAAAGTCCGTTCTCATCTGGCCAGACCGCGACAAACCCGGCTGGGAGTACGCCATGGCTGCTGGACAGGCGGCTCTCGCGGCAGGTGCTGCTTCGTGTGACGTCCTCCTGCCCCCAGAGGACAAACCCGAGGGTTGGGATTCGGCCGACGCCTTGACCGAGGAGTTCGATGTCGCCGGCTTCCTCGCCTCCGGACCCCGGATGTGCATCAAGCCCAGCACCGGACTACCCGCCCAGGATGCGACGGTATGGGCGACCGACGATGCCTTGGCGCTCGCCTTTACCGCGCGCTATGCCGAGGACTGGCGCTACTGCGCCGCCTGGGCCAAGTGGCTCGTCTGGACCGGGACGCACTGGAAAGCTGACGAGACGCTCCTCGTCCATCACCTGATCCGGTCGGTCTGCCGCGAGGCCGCCGTGAAGGTCGACTCCCACCGGCTCGCCGCCAAGCTGCTCGCGAGCAGCACGGTGGGCGGCGTCGAACGCCTCGCTCGCACCGACCGGCGGCACGCCTCCACGTCGGAGGAGTGGGATGCCGATCTCTTTGCACTCAACACCCCGGGCGGCGTGGTCAATCTCAAGACCGGCCGACTCCGTCCTCACGAAAGGACTGATCGCATGACGAAAATCGCAACGGCGACACCGCGGGGCTCTTGCCCCCGGTGGCACGCATTCCTGAATGACGTGACCGGCGGAGACACTGAGCTGCAGGCCTATCTGCAGCGCATGGTCGGCTACACCCTCACCGGGGCCACGACTGCCCACGCCCTCTTCTTCCTGTACGGCACCGGGGCCAACGGCAAATCGGTCTTCGTGAACACCCTGTCCACCATCCTCGGCGACTACGCCACCAGCGCTCCCATGGACACATTCATGGAAGCTCGAGGCGACCGGCACCCCACAGATCTGGCGGGCCTTCGGGAGCGCGCTTCGTCTCATCTATCGAGACCGAACAGGGCCGACGCTGGAACGAGTCCAAGCTCAAAGCGATCACCGGAGGCGACAAGATTTCGGCGCGCTTCATGCGCCAGGACTTCTTCGAGTACCCGCCTCAATTCAAGTTGCTAATCGCCGGCAATCACAAACCGTCGATCCGCAATGTGGACGAGGCCATGAAGCGTCGCCTTCACCTAATCCCGTTCACCGTCACGATCCCACCCGACAAGCGCGACGGCGGCCTCACCGACAAGCTCCTCGCCGAACGCGACGGGATCCTCGCCTGGGCGGTCGAAGGCTGCCTTCAGTGGCAAGACGTGGGCCTCAAGCCCCCGGAATCCGTGGTGTCCGCGACCGAGGAGTACTTCGACGAGGAGGACGCCATCGGAGACTTCCTGGAAGAGGAAGGCCAGCGCCATGAGCAGGCGCGCGTGGCCGTGGGCGAGGTCTTCCAACGCTGGCAGGAGTGGGCCGGCAAACGCGGCGAATACGTAGGCACCAGCCGCTGGCTCGCTCAGCAACTCGCCAACCGGGGGTTCAACCGAACGCGACTGCACGCAGGCGTAAAGGCGCTCGCTGGACTCTCCCTCAAGCCCAAGGACTACGGCACGCGTCTGCCGTACCGCGACGACTGACCGTGGTGACCGAAGGTGACCTGTCTGCGGATTACTTCTTACGCCTGCGCGCGCACGCACGTAAAGAGACTCATACGTCACGCCGGCCACCTTCGGTCACCCAACCCGAACGGAAGGACCACGCAACCATGAACACAACGATCCTCGCCCTCGACCTGGGCACCCACACCGGTTGGGCGCTGTACCACCGGGACGGCTCCGTCGCGAGCGGCACCGAGCACTTCAGCCGGGTCGCTTTGAGGGCGGCGGCATGCGCTACCTGCGCTTCAAGCGCTGGCTCACCGAACTACTCGCGGCGAGCGGCGCCCTCAACGCCGTGTACTTCGAGGAGGTCCGGCGACACGCTGGTGTCGACGCAGCCCACGTCTACGGCGGACTCATGGCCCACCTCACCGCGTGGTGTGAGCACCACAACATTCCCTACCAGGGCGTGCCGGTCGGGACGATCAAGAAGCACGCCACCGGCAAAGGCAACGCCGCCAAGGAGGAGATGCTCGCAGCCGCGTCCCGCCGTGGCCACGCGCCCGTGGACGACAACGAAGCCGACGCTCTCGCCCTCCTCCACTGGGCAGTCGAGACCCAGGAGACCTGAGATGCGCATTCCGGAGCAACGCTACCGCTGCCCCCTGGGGCAACTCCAGAGTGAAGCCCGCATGGACCCTGAGGCCATCAAGCGCGAGGGCTGGCGAGACCAACGCATCCTCGTGGTAAGCGACGCGGACGATCGCCTGGACTTTGTCGAGCGTGAGTTCATTCGTCGAATTGGGGAACGGCTATACGGAACGAAGGAGGGCCGCCATGGCTGACTGGGACAAAGCAACCGTCGACGCAAGGCTTGTGGAGGCGGTACGCACTGCACGACGACTGCCGCCCGCACGCGTGCGTGGCCACTTCAACGCATGGCCCGAGATCTTCCGGGAGGAATGGGAGACCTATGGGGTAGAGGAACCAGTTCGTCGGCCCATGCCCCCATCGCCAGAGGCCATTGATCGGATGCTCGAGACCACGCGCTGGATGCAGTGGCTGGAGGTGGAGCAGCGTCACCTCGTGTGGATGCGGGCGAAGCGCTATGGCTGGAGAGACATCTCCATCCGCTTTGCCTGCAATCGCTCGACCGCGTGGCGGCACTGGCAGCGGGCGCTGCAACAGCTTGCCGATCACCTCAACCAGCGCTTAGTCACGCGGTAGCATTTTGGCGCAATTGGGCAACGATCCGCGTACATCAGCAATTGCGAGCGACCATGTGCGCACTTTGCACGTGCAACAACATTGCCGATTCGCTGTAGGATTCGAGCTATCTTCTGGACAGAAGTGCGAACCCGCGAATGAGACGGGTCCTTCCTGGCCGAAGAGCCATGCGGGAGGCGCGAGCGCGGCGCTTCGCTACCGTCAGAGTGCAAACCTAGGTTTGCGCTGGTTTGCAGTTTGCACCCCGCCTCCCCAAGCCCGCCCACGACCCAATCGTCGGCGGGCTTTTCATTTCCACGGTGTGCGCCGCTTGCGGTCCGGTCCGGGGTCCTACTCCTCCCCGGGTCGGGCCGCTTCTTTTCAAATGCCCGATTCGAACCTGCTCAACGTCGAATACCGGAAGGTCGAGACACTGATCCCCTACGCCCGCAATCCGCGCACCCACAGCGATGAGCAAGTGGCGAAGATTGCGGCCAGCATCATCGAGTTCGGCTGGACCTCACCTGTCCTCGTCGATGGCGCGAGCGGCATCATCGCCGGTCACGGACGCTTGGCGGCTGCGCAGAGGCTGGGCTTAGCCGAGGTACCGGTGATTGAACTCGCGCACCTCTCGCCCGCGCAGAAGCGCGCCTACATCATCGCGGACAATCGCCTGGCGCTCGACGCCGGCTGGAACGACGAACTGCTGGCCTTAGAGCTGGCGGAACTCACGGAGGCGGGTTACGACCTCGCGCTCACAGGATTCGACGCCACCGAGATCGAGGCACTACTGGCAGACGATGCCGACCGAGGCGGCGACCCAGAGAACGACGGCGACGGACCGGACGCGGCGGATGACGTACCCGAGGCGCCGGCCGTTCCGGTCACGCGGCCGGGCGACGTATGGCTCCTGGGGGGCCATCGCCTGATCTGCGGGGATGCAAGTGACGCCGCCGTGGTCGCAGCGCTGATGGATGGGACTCAGTCGCGCCTCTGCTTCACCTCGCCGCCCTACGGCAACCAGCGCGACTACACCAGCGGCGGCATCACCGATTGGGATGGCCTGATGCGTGGCGTGTTCGCTCACCTGCCGATGGCCGAGGACGGCCAGGTGCTGGTCAACCTCGGGCTCATCCATCGCGACAACGAGTTCATCCCCTATTGGGATGCGTGGCTCGACTGGATGCGCACCCAAGGCTGGCGGCGCTTCGCGTGGTACGTCTGGGACCAGGGGCCGGGGATGCCGGGGGACTGGGCGGGACGGTTCGCGCCGAGCTTCGAGTTCGTCTTCCACTTCAATCGCCAGGCCCGCAAACCCAACAAGATCGTGCCCTGCAAGCACGCCGGCCAGGACTCGCACCTGCGGGCAGACGGTTCCTCCACCGCCATGCGGAGCAAGGCCGGCGAAGTGGGCGGCTGGACGCACGCAGGCCAGCCCACGCAGGAGACGCGGATCCCGGACTCGGTGATCCGCGTCATGCGCCACAAGGGGAAGATCGGCAAGGACATCGACCACCCAGCGGTCTTCCCGGTCGCGCTGCCCGAGTTCGTGATCGAGGCCTATTCGGACAAGGGCGACATCGTATTCGAACCGTTCGGCGGAAGCGGGACTACCATGCTGGCCGCCGAGCGAACCGGGCGCGTTTGCCACTCGGTCGAGATCGCGCCCGAGTACGTGGACGTCGCCATCAAGCGCTTTCAGCAGAACTACCCGGGCCTACCGGTGACGTTGGCAACCAGCGGAGAGTCGTTTGAGGAGGTCCGCAGGGAGCGGCTCTACCTCACCGAGGCCGCGGCATGACCTCCTCCTGGCTTGCCGACAAGATCGAGCGGTGGCCGACTGCGAAGCTGCTTCCCTATGCAAGGAATGCGCGGACCCATTCGGACGAGCAAGTCGCGCAGATCGCCGCCTCGATTGCGGAGTTCGGCTTCACGAACCCGATCCTCGCCGGGGCCGATGGAGTGATTGTCGCCGGCCACGGAAGGCTCGCCGCTGCGCAGAAGCTTGGCCTGGAGACGGTGCCGGTGGTCGTGCTGGATCACCTGACGCCCACGCAGCGCCGGGCGTTGGTCATTGCCGACAACCGGATCGCGGAGAACGCGGGCTGGGATGACGACGTGCTCCGAATGGAACTCACTGCCCTGCAGGATGAGGCTTTCGATCTCGCGCTGACCGGCTTCGATGCCGATGCGTTGGCCGAAATCCTCACAGATGAGAACGGCGCCGGAAGTGGCGAGACCGATGACGATGCCATCCCCGAGGTCACAGAGACTCCGATCTCCCGCCCCGGCGACATCTGGGTCATGGGCCACCATCGGTTGCTCTGCGGCGATGCCACATTGGCCGAGTCGTACCAGAAACTGCTCGGAGACGGGTCGGTGGACATGGTCTTCACGGACCCGCCGTACAACGTGAACTACGCCAACTCGGCGAAGGACAAGATGCGCGGCAAAGATCGCGCGATCCTGAACGACAACCTGGGGGACGGCTTCTACGACTTCATCCTGGCGGCACTGACGCCGATGCTCTCCCGCTGCCAGGGCGCCGTATACGTTGCGATGTCCTCCAGTGAACTGGACGTCTTGCAGGCGGCCTTCCGCGCTGCGGGCGGCCATTGGTCCACCTTCATCATCTGGGCCAAGAACACCTTCACCATGGGCCGGGCCGACTACCAGCGCCAGTACGAACCGATCCTCTACGGCTGGCCGGAGGGCTCGCGGCGGCATTGGTGCGGCGACCGTGACCAGGGAGACGTCTGGCAGATCAAGAAGCCGCAGAAGAACGATTTGCACCCAACCATGAAGCCGGTGGAGCTCGTGGAGCGGGCGATCCGGAACTCAAGTCGCCCCGGACAGTTGGTCCTAGATCCCTTCGGCGGATCCGGCACGACACTCATTGCGGTGGAGAAGGCGCAACGGCGTGCGGCGCTGATCGAGCTCGACCCGCAGTACGTCGATGTGATCGTGCGCCGGTGGCAGGGCTGGACGGGGAAGCAGGCAACGCGGGAATGCGATGGCGTGGTCTTCGATCAACTCGTGGGCGATGGCGAGCCCCACACTTTGGAGCAGGTACCGTGACGCAGACGCGCTGGATGTCGCTGGTGGAATCGATGGCCAACGTGGTAGTCGGCTACGTGGTGGCGGTTGGCACTCAGATGCTAGTGTTCCCGCTCTTCGGGATGCACCCGACGTTTTCGCAGAACCTGTGGATAGGGCTCATCTTTACGGTCGTGTCCATCACGCGAAGCTACGTGCTTCGCCGGGGCTTCGAGGCCCTGCGGATGCGACAGGCTGCCCTGCAAGCTGCGGAGAGCTAAGGTTATCGACGGGATCGGCCAGCGCTGAAGGCCCGACAGAAAGGCCGGCACACCGCGAATGTGCCGGTGCGCAGTTGCGCTTGGAAGCAGTTACTCCAAGGCAGATCGTGGCCTGTCGCGATCGACCCGAAGCGGACAGCAAGGTCGCTGCCCCTGCCCCCCGCGGGCAAGTCGCCCTTCAGGCTCACGCCCTGAGCCTGATCGGGTCTATCCTCTAGTCGAGTGCTCCTGCTTTACGCAAGGCTATCTTGCGCGGAGAATCCCTGCGACTCGATAATCGGGATGGCGATAAATGTCACACAAGAAGGACACGCTCTGGGCCGCGCCGCCGCACACGGTTGCCAAGATCACCATGCTCAGGAAATACCTGCGCGTTTGGTTCGAGATCCTTGGCCGGCGCGCAAACGGGCGCGATGTTTGGTACATAGACGGATTCGCGGGCCCGGTGAATACACGGACTACCCAGATGGCTCGCCGATCGCCGCCATCAAGGCGGGTGACGACGCCCTAAAGGTACTCGGCTCGATGGTGGGCGCGATTCATTGCGTCTTCATCGAGGAGGACCGCAGGCGCTTCGCCAATCTGCAAGGGCGATTGGACCGCGAGTCTACCAATGCGAAAATTAGGCGATACCCGATACTCGGCACGTTCGTTCATGGAATGACGGACGTGAGAAAGCTAGCTGGAAATCCGTTCGACTCGAATGCCCCTACATTCGCGTTCCTCGATCCGTTCGGGCCGGAAGGCCTGCCGTTCGCGCTCGTCCGCGAACTGCTCGCGCTACCCGGATGCGAAGTGCTGGTGAACGTCGACTCCGACGGCATCGGACGCATTTACAGGGCTGGCGGATGGGCTAATCATCGTGTACTCCTCAATGAAGCGTTTGGCGACTCTTCGTGGGAGCGCGAGCTGGAGGGTGTAGCGCAGCTACCCGTCGCCATCATGAAGATCGTGAATCTCTACAAGCGCAAACTGCGTACGCTCGTGCCCTACGCCTACACGTTTGAGATGCGCGGCCGAGGCGGTGCCTTCGACTATCACTTGGCTTTCGCAAGCCAGCATCACCTTGGCCTCGAAAAGATGAAGGAAGTGATGAAGCAGATCGACCAGACCGGCGCGTATTGCTTCTCCGACGCGAACGTCAATCAGCACATCCTGTTCCGCGAGGACGACCTGCCGACCTATGCCGATCAAACTGCAAGGCACTTCGCGGGTCAGCGGGTGTCGTGGAAGGAGACCAACGACTACGCGTTGAACGAAACCATTTTCACCAACGCCCGTAAAGTTCTCGCCTTCCTCGAAAAGGTCGGCCGCATCGACGTGACTGCCCCGAACTATCCGCAGCGAAAGCGCTTCACATTCCCGGACGAGAGTCACCCTGGGATGTATATTCACTTCACGGCCTAGGGGGCGCGATGCCGAAGCTCACCGCAATCGAGTGGACCGAAATGACGTGGAACCCGGTGACGGGGTGCACGAAGCTTTCACAGGGCTGCAAGCATTGTTACGCCGAGACCCTCTCCAAGCGGTTTTGGGGTGATCGCCCCTTCACCGATGTACAGGTGCACGAGGACCGGCTCGATCAACCGCGCCGCTGGCGTAAGCCGCGCACCGTCTTCGTGAACAGCATGAGTGACCTGTTTCACGAGAACGTGCCAGTTGAATTCATCACGCGCGTCTTCAAGGTGATGCAGGAGTGCCCGCAACACACCTTTCAGGTGCTCACGAAGCGAGCCGAGCGCCTCGCCGAGCTTGCACCTGCGCTCGCGTGGCCCGAGAACGTCTGGATGGGCGTGAGCGTCGAAGACGCCCGCGTAGTGCGTCGCATCGGCCTGCTGCGCAACGTCCCGGCCGCAGTTCGGTTTCTGTCGCTCGAGCCGCTAATCGGGCCGCTCGATCGCCTCGAGCTCGGCGGCATCGATTGGGTGATCGTGGGCGGGGAGTCCGGTGCGGGCGCACGCCCCATGCGCAGAGCGTGGGTAGAGTCGATCTACCGACAATGCCGTGCCGCGAACGTCGCCTTCTTCTTTAAGCAATGGGGCGGGGTGCGCAAAAGTGCCACGGGGCGTGAGTTGCACGGCAAGACCTATGATGAGTTGCCAGCGGTGAGAGCATTGGTGCCGGTGCCCGCGTAAACGGGCTCCTCCGCGATTTTTCGACCCTACGGCGAAATTCGGACTCCGGTTGGTGCCGCAAGAAAGGGGCCTGCCGAATGTCCGTTCCTGGCCGTTAGCACCATGTGGCGGAGCGCATTTGAATGGATCGCTTCGACTGCGCGGGGAATTCGCGCGAATGCGCTGGTCAAGCGGCCAGTTCTTCCTCGATGATCTCGCAGTGGATCACGAAGCCCGTGAGGTAGGGCAACCCGCGCGGGATGCCGTACTGCTTGCTCGTCTGGCGCCCGATCTTCCAGCCCATCCACACTTGGGTGGCGGCGCGGACCGCATCCACCAGGGCGAGACCGGCGTGCATCTGGTTCAGGACGTCATCCGCAAAGTGGCGTCCGTGGCGGCTGTCGAGGAAGGCCCGAACCGCATCCGGGGACTCGCCAGTGGCTTCGCCAATCGCGGCAATTGCCATCGGCCAAGCCGCAGCGGCGTTTTCGGTCATCGTTCCCCAAAAGCCCCACGCTTCGTTTTGGGTGGCGGGGTTCTGTGTGGTGGTCGTCATCGTGGGCTCCGTTGGTGTCGTCGTTGCAGTGGCTCTATGAACGCGCTGTTCAATCAGGAAGCCAAGCGCTTTCGCGGCGATCGGGCGGGAACTTAGATGCATACGACGTCCAGGTTCCGGCCCCGAAGGCGCACTGGGACTCGGTCGTCGTATTCCTCGGTGCGCTCCTGGTAGTCGGCGAGCACGGCCTTGAGGACCGCCCGAAGGTAGCGCTCGGGTTGTCGGTAGCCGCGCAGGGTCTCAAGTTGACCCGCAACGTCAGTCACGTTGAACCACTCGTCGGGCATCACCGTGTCGCACAGCTCAATCCACACGGCGATGCCCTGGGTTTCGACGAACTGCTTGGCGCCGGTGAACACGGTGGGCGTCCTGTCGGGGTAGCGCAGGCGGGGCTCGATTGGCGTAGACATCGCCCCGCCCTTCAAGCCCCGATCCGGTAGACGCGGTCAGCGTCCGCTGCCTTGGTCGAGACGATGTTGAGTCCGAGCTTCTTCTTGAGCGCCCCGGCAAAGGCGCCGCGCACCGTGTGCGCCTGCCAGCCGGTGGCCTCGCAGATCTGCGGAACCGTGGTCCCCTCGGGGCGCTGGAGCATCCCGATGATCGTGGCTTGCTTGCTGTTCTCGCGCGTACGCGGACGGGGAGTCGCGGTTTCTTGCGCCTGCGCCGCGACGGGAGGCGCTTCGTTGGCGGTTTCGTCGGCGCTTGGGGCAACAGGGGCCGGCGCGGGGCGGTCGCAGCCCAGGGCGTCGTAGCCCTCGGCGGCGACGAACCAATCGGTGCCGTCCGTCGTAATGAGCGCGCGCTTGAAGAGTCCTTCCAGGACTTTCTTCCGGGCGCCGCCGTTCACGTTGTCCGGGAACCACGTGATCTTGCCGCCAGTGTTCTGGATCGCGTAGGCGAGGATGGCGTGTTGGGCGGGGGTGAGGTCGTTCTTGCTCATGTGCGTCTCCTTCGTGGTGGTTGGTGGTGTGACGTGATGAACGCGCTGCTTCCGATGGAAGCCAAGGGCTTTCCGATCTATTACTTCGCCTTCTGTTGGGCCCCTGCTTCGTAGGCCGCGCGCAATGCGTCGTGCAGGCTCCACACCGCGACGTCGTGGAAGTCCAGGCTGTCCGAGTTGCGGGCCTCCAGCGTCTCGATTCCGAGGTGTTGCTTGGCGATCTGGGTCAGCAGTTTGTCGATGGTGTTCATGCTTGTTTCCGGGAGGAGGTGATTGAAGTCGAACGTATGAACGCGCTTCTCCCGATGGAAGCCAAGCGGAATCTCAAGAAAGATTGAAGGCTCCGATGGGACTCTCGATTCGCGCTTACGCCAGGCACCGCGGGGTCACCGACACGGCCGTCCACAAGGCCATTCGCGCTGGTCGTATCACCCCAGAGCCGGACGGCACCGTCGACGCCGAGCGGGCGGATCGCGAATGGACGAGGAATTCCGGGGCTCCGAAGGTGGGCACCCGCACACCAGCCATCAAAGTCCCCGCCTCCGAGACCCCAAGCGAGCCGGGGTCCGTAGTACCACCCGGGGGCACGTCACTCCTTCAGGCCCGGACGGTGAATGAGGTCGTGAAGGCGCAGACCAATAAGGTGCGCCTTGCCCGATTGAAGGGAGAACTGGTCGACCGATCGCAAGCAATCGCCCACGTCTTCAAGCTGGCGCGGTCGGAGCGCGACGCCTGGCTCAACTGGCCAGCGCGGATTTCGGCGCAGATGGCTGCGCGACTGGCGGTCGACGCGCACGCCATGCACGTAGCTCTGGAGGCCGCCGTGCGTGAGCACCTGCAGGAGCTGGGCGACATGCGCCCGCGGGTGGATTGATGGCCGAGACGGAGTACGAGGGCGCCTTCGAGATCGAACGCGCTTGGCGGGAGGGTCTCACCCCCGATCCGCTTCTTTCCGTTTCGGAGTGGTCCGATCGACACCGGATGCTCTCCAGCAAGGCCTCGGCCGAGCCGGGCCGGTGGCGCACCAGCCGGACGCCTTATCTCAAAGCCATCATGGACTGCCTCTCGCCCACCTCCCCAGTGGAGCGGGTGGTGTTCATGAAGGGCGCGCAGCTTGGAGCCACCGAGATGGGCTCCAACTGGATCGGCTACGTGATCCACCACGCGCCGGGTCCGATGATGGCTGTGTGGCCCACGGTGGATATGGCAAAGCGCAACTCCAAGCAGCGCATCGACCCGCTGGTTGAAGAATCGGGCGTGCTCGCCGAACTCATCGCCCCCGCTCGAAGCCGGGACTCGGGGAACACGATTCTCGCCAAGGAGTTTCGCGGCGGAGTGCTGGTGATGACTGGGGCCAATAGCGCCGTGGGGCTTCGCTCCATGCCGGTTCGCTACCTCTTCCTGGACGAAGTGGATGGCTACCCGGTGGATGTCGAGGGCGAGGGAGATGCGATCTCCCTTGCGGAAGCCCGGACGCGGACCTTTGCGCGCCGCAAGATCTTCATCGTCTCAACCCCGACGATCTCGGGGGCGAGTTCGATTGAGCGGGAGTACGAGGCCTCGAACCAGTGCCGCTACTTCGTGCCTTGCCCGCACTGCTCGCACCGGCAGTGGCTTCAGTTCGAGCAGCTGCGCTGGGAGAAAGGGGAGCCCGCGACCGCGGCCTACGTATGCGAGTCCTGTGAGAAGGCGATCGCCGAGCACCACAAGGCGTGGATGCTTGAGCACGGCGAATGGCGGGCGATGGCGCCGGAGAACGGGATCAAGACCACCGGCTTTCACCTGTCCTCGCTCTATAGCCCCGTGGGATGGCGCAGTTGGCGCGAGATTGCCGCCGCCTGGGAGGCTGCGGTGAACAAGGAGACCGGGTCGGCAGCCGCCATCAAGACGTTCAAGAACACCGAGCTCGGGGAAACCTGGGTCGAGGAAGGAGAAGCCCCGGACTGGCAGCGGCTCCTGGAGCGCCGGGAGAGTTACGCAATCGGCACCGTCCCCATGGGCGGGCTTCTTCTGGTTGGTGGGGCGGACGTGCAGAAGGATCGGATCGAAGCCTCGATCTGGGCCTTCGGTCGCGGTAAGTCTTCATGGCTCGTCGAGCACCGGGTGCTCATGGGGGATACCGCCCGCGAAGCGGTCTGGAAAGACCTCGGCACCCTCATCACTGAGCAGTGGACGCACGCATCAGGCGCCACGATGCCGCTCGCGCGCTTCGCACTTGATACGGGCTTTGCCACCCAGGAGGCCTATGACTTTGTGCGGGCAAGCCGGGACTCCCGGCCCATGGCGGTAAAGGGCGTGCCACGCGGGCCGGCACTCATCGGAACGCCGCTGGCCGTCGACGTATCTTCGGGCGGCAAGCGCCTTCGTCGGGGGATCAAGGTCTTCTCGGTCGCGGTGGGAATCGCGAAGCTCGAGTTCTACAACAATCTGCGCAAGGTGACGGACGTCGAGGAGGACGGCGTCACGATCCGCTTCCCCGTTGGCTTCGTGCATCTGCCGCAGGTCGATGCCGAATTCCTTCAGCAGCTATGCGCGGAGCAACTCACCACGCGCCGCAACCGCCACGGCTTTGCAGTGCGCGAGTGGCAAAAGATGCGGGAGCGTAACGAGGCACTCGACTGCTACGTCTACGCGCGAGCAGCGGCGGCCGCAGGTCTCGATCGCTTCGAGGAGCGCCACTGGCGCGAACTGGAACGGCAGCTGGGAATTGCGCCTCCCGATGAGGCGCCGCAACCGATTCAACCTCTGGATCCCCACGAGGCCACCCCCAGCGGTGGCCTCGGTGCTTCTGGGGTCCGCAAATACGGTCGGCGCGTGATCAAGAGCCGCTGGCTGTCCTAACCACGACAAAGGAACAACCATGAGTTTGCAGACTCGCATCGAAAGTCTCGTTCTTCGCATCGCGCAGGAGTTTAACGCCGTCAATGCCAAGACGGGCGCATTGGCCAACCTCACCACGGCCGACAAGTCCAACCTCGTCTCGGCAATCAACGAGCTCAAGACGATGGTGGCCAATGGCATCGACGATGCCAGCATCACGCTCACGAGCACGTACTCGTCGAGCAAAATCGTCTCCCTCCTGGACGCGCTCAAGACCGAGATCCTGGGTGGAGCGGACGCGGCATACGACACCCTGGTCGAGATCCAGCAGTACCTGCAGAACAACACCTCGGGTCTGGATGCCCTGCTCGCGGCCGTCAATACGCGCGTGCGCTTCGATGCCGCGCAAACGCTAACCGCCCCCGAGCAGCAGCAAGCTCGAACCAACATCGGCGCGATCGCAACCTCGGCGGTTGGCGATACCGATACCGACTTTGTCGCGCTCTTCGAAGCGGCGCTCGTCTAATGTCGCTCTCCGATCGCATCGCGGGCCTCGCCGCCCGTATCGGGATCTACCGCTGATGGCGTATTCGCAAGCCCAACTCGATGCCCTGGAAGCGGCCCTCGCCAAAGGTGAGCGCCGCGTCACGTTCGGGGACAAGACCGTCGAGTACCGAACCGTCGAGGAACTGGCGGCAGCCATCAAGGAGGTAAAGCGCGGCCTCTTCGATGATGCGGTGAATACGGGCCTCTGGCCGCGGGCTCCACGCCAGGTCCGCATCACGACCCGAAAGGGCACTTGATGAGTTGGGTGTCCAAAATCCGGCGCGGCCTCTTCGGTGGCGGCACACCAACTTACGACGGCGTGGGGTCAGGAAGGCGGGCGATCGCGTGGCAGGTGGCAAATCCCGGCGCCATCGCGGCACTCGCCTTCAGCCAGAACGAGCTACGCGCCAAGAGCCGGGATCTCGTCCGACGCAATGCCTGGGCGGCAGCCGGTGTTGAGGCCTTCGTGGCGAATGCCATCGGCACCGGCATCAAGCCGCAGTCGATGGTGGCGGACCTCACCTTGCGTGAGGCCATCCACGCACTGTGGTGGGATTGGTGCGAGGCGGCGGACGCCGCAGCCCTCACCGACTTCTACGGTCTCCAGGCGCTGGCCTGCCGCGCCATGGTCGAGGGAGGCGAGGCACTGGTGCGCCTTCGTTATCGACGCGTGGAAGATCGGCTTCCGGTTGCCCTGCAGCTTCAGGTCCTGGAGCCCGAGCACCTGCCGGCCACCATGAATACGGAACTGCCCTCTGGCAACGTCGTGCGCGCAGGAATCGAGTTCGACCGCCTTGGGCGTCGTGTCGCGTACCACTTGTACCGCTCGCACCCGGAGGACGGGGCGCTGGCGCCGATGTCCGGAACCGGCGGCATGCAGACCGTCCGGATCCCGGCCTCCGAGGTCATCCACCTCTTCCGGCCCTTGCGGCCAGGCCAGCTTCGCGGTGAGCCCTGGCTTGCCCGGGCGCTCGTGAAGTTGAACGAGCTGGACCAGTACGACGACGCCGAACTTGTCCGCAAGAAGACGGCGGCCATGTTCGCTGGCTTCGTCACCCGCCTCGCTCCCGAGGACAACCTCCTGGGCGAAGGGCAGTCGGATGCAACCGGCGTGTCCTTTGCAGGGCTCGAGCCGGGAACGATGCAGCTCCTCGAACCTGGGGAGGATGTGAAGTTCAGCCAACCCGCGGATGTGGGGGCGAGCTATTCCGAGTTCCTGCGCATGCAGTTTCGGGCGGTCGCCGCCGCGATGGGCATCACCTACGAGATGCTCACGGGCGATCTCACGCAGGTGAACTACTCCTCCATCCGCGCAGGGCTCTTGGAATTCCGTCGCCGCTGTGAGGCCCTGCAGCACAGCGTCATCGTCCACCAGCTCTGCCGGCCGGTGTGGCAGGCCTGGATGGAACAGGCCGCGCTCGAAGGCGTACTCGCGTTGCCCGCGTTTTCAAGGCGGCGCCGGGAGTACAGCGCCGTGAAGTGGATTCCCCAAGGCTGGCAGTGGGTGGATCCCAAGAAGGAGTTCGACGCGATGGTGACTGCTATCCGGGCCGGACTCCTCTCCCGGTCGGAAGCGATCTCCGCCTTCGGCTACGACGCCGAGGACATCGATCGCGAGATCGCAGCCGACAACGCCCGCGCAGACGCGCTGGGATTGGTTTTCGAGTCGGACCCAAGGCACGACAAGGCCGCATCAGGCCAGCCTTCGGTCGGCTCACCGCCTCCAGACCCACAGGAGCCCTGACATGCAGCTCGTACACCTTGCGTCCCGCCTCTACGGGACGCCGCTCCTCATTGCGCGCGCAAAGCTGGATGTGATCCTCGCTGTTCTGGGTTCGCGCATCGGACTCCCCGAATCGGATACCCAGATGGCGCTCCCCGCACCGCGCGCTGCGCTGCCTGCGCTCCCTGTGGGAATCGCGGTGATTCCGGTACACGGCACCCTCGTTCGCCGCTCGGGTGGCGTCGATGCGGCCTCCGGCCTCATGTCCTACGGCGAACTGGGCGCCCGCCTCGATACGGCATTGGCGGACCCACACGTCGACGGGATCCTCCTCGATATCGATTCGCCGGGGGGTGAGGCGGGTGGCGTGTTCGAGCTCGCTCGGCGGATCGCCTCTGCGAACAAGCTAAAGCCCGTGTGGGCGCACGCAGCCGACTCCGCCTATTCGGCGGCGTACGCGATCGCATCCAGTGCGTCGCGTCTCACACTCTCGCAGACCGCGGGCGTGGGCTCCATCGGCGTCATCGCGCTCCACGTGGATCAGTCGGTGAAGGATGCAAAGGACGGCATCGCCTATACGGCGATCTACGCTGGAAGTCACAAGAACGACTTTTCCCCGCACGCGCCGCTCTCGCCCGAGGCGGCAACCTCTCTCCAGGCCGAAGTCGATCGGCTCTACGACATCTTCGTAGGTCACGTGGCCCTGGCGCGAGGCTTGGATGCCGAGGCGATTCGCGCCATGGAGGCCGGTCTCGTGTTTGGAGAGGCCGCCGTCTCGGCAGGTCTTGCCGATGCAGTCGCGAGCTTCGAAGACGTCCTTGGCGAATTCGCGGCCGCCCTCCAATCGCGCCGCCGCCTCACGGCCAACGGAGCACGCGCCTCTCCTGGTGCCGCTGTCTCCCCTGCAGTTGCCTCCACCCATTCCTCCACGAAGGAGAAAGACATGCAAGAAAGCACCACGCATCAACTTCCCGATACGACCCCCTCGGAGTCGGAACCGGCACCGAGCCCGGCTGCGGCTGCACCCGCCACACCCAGCGCGGCGCCTCCTCGGGCAGATGCCCAGGCAATTGCCGAGATCTGCCTCATCGCGGGCTGCCCCGAGCGCACGGCGGAGTTTCTCGCTTCCAGCGCCACGGAAGCGCAGGTACGCCGGGCACTCATCGACGCCCGCGCGGCTCAGCCGGACATCCGCTCCCACATCACGGCCGATGCCGGAACCACCCTGCGACCCGAGGCCAGTCCCGTTGTCGCCGCCGCCAAGAAACTCAACTCGAAGGAGTAAGCCATGACTGCCATTCGTGAAGCCAATAACCTGGGCGACGTCCTCAAGTACGAGGCGCCGAATCTCTACTCTCGCGACCGCGTAACCGTCACCTCCGGCCAAACCCTGGCCCTCGGGTCGGTGGTGGGCGTCGTGTCCGCGACCGGCAAGGTGAAGGCCCTCGATCCGGCCGCAACCGACGGCACCGAAGTCCCCTTCGGCGTCATTGCCAACGAGGTCGATGCTGCGCTCGCCGACCGCGAGGACGGAATCCTCATCGCCCGTCACGCAGTCGTCGCAAGCGGCGCCCTCGTGTGGCCGGACGGCATCACTCCCACCCAGAAATCCGACGCCATCGCGAAGCTGCGCTCGCTCGGAATCCTCGTTCGTACCTCCGCCTAAGAAGGAACCCGACCATGCAGAACCCCTTCAGCAATCCCGCGTTCTCGATGGCCGCGCTTACGGCGGCGATCAACATCATCCCCAATCGCTACGGGCGCCTCGAGGATCTGGGCCTCATGCCCGCGAAACCCGTGCGCCAACGCCAGATCATCGTGGAGGAGATGAATGGTGTCCTGAATCTGCTCCCCACCCTTCCCCCGGGGTCCCCGGGCACCGTAGGCACCCGCGGAAAACGCACGCTTCGCTCCTTCGTGATTCCGCACATCCCCCACGACGACGTGGTGCTCCCCGAGGAAGTCCAGGGTATCCGCTCCTTCGGCTCCGAAACGGAGACCGAAACGATCGCCGGTGTGATCGCTCGCCACCTGGAGAGCATGCGCAACAAGCACTCCATCACCCTCGAGCACCTGCGCATGGGCGCGCTCAAGGGCGTGATCCTGGATGCCGACGGGTCTGTCCTCTACGACCTCTTCGACGAGTTCGACATCACCCCGCAGTCGGTCAACTACGAGTTGAACGTCGCCACCACGAACGTGAAGGCGAAGTGCATCAACACGCTCGCGGCGATCGAAGACAGCCTCAAGGGCGAGTTCATGACCGGCGTGCATTGCCTGTGCTCGCCCGAGTTCTTCATGGCACTCACCACTCACGCCAAAGTCGAGAAGGCCTTCGAGAACTGGCAGCAAGGGGCGATCCTCATCAACGACGTGCGCCGGGGGTTTACCTACGCTGGCATCACGTTCGAAGAGTACCGGGGTCAGGCAACTGACCCCACCGGATGGCAACACGCGGCGCTTCATCGCAGCCGGCGAGGCGCACGCTTTCCCGCTGGGCACCGTGGACACCTTCGGAACCTACTTCGCGCCGGCGGACTTCAACGAGACCGTAAACACGATCGGCCAGCCGCTCTACGCGAAGCAGGAGCCCCGGAAGTTCGAGCGCGGCACGGACCTGCACACGCAGTCCAATCCGCTGCCGATGTGCCACCGCCCTGGCGTGCTCGTGAAACTCACGATGGCCTAAGCCATGGGGCTCATCGAGCGGATCTACGAGGCGGCGGCCAATGTGGGGTTTCTGAAGTCCTGCCGCTGGAGTCCTTCCGGCGGTGGGGCTTCGCAGACCTACGCTGTGGGCTTCGCCGCACCAGACGAGACGATCCTCGATGGCCTCACCGGGAGCACCGAGTACGTGATGTCCTACCCCGCCTCGGTCTTTGTCGGCCTCGCTCCCCGCGAGACGGTTGAGATCGACGCCGTGGCCTTCCAGGTGCGTGAGATCCGGGCAGTGGGGGATGGCTCGGAAATGCGCGCGAAGCTCACCCGCCTCTAACCCCATGGCTGGCAACTCGATCCGGGAGCAGATCCTGCTCGCGGTGGTGGCGGTCGTGCGACCAGCGGTCGAAGGCCTCGGTGCATCCCTGCATCGTTCCCCAACGGTGGCCGTAACGCGTGAGCAATGCCCGGCGCTGGTCGTCTTCCCGGAGAGCGAGACGGTGACCGAGCGAGCCAATGACCGGGTGACGCGGGAACTCACGGTGCGGTTCGTGGCGCTCGCCCGTGCCGTCCCACCGCTAACTCCCGAAACCCAGGCCGACGAGATCCTCACGGCCGCCCACGCGGCCTTAATGGCTGACGGCACCCTCGGCGGCTTGGCACTCGGTATTCGCGAGCAAGAGACCGAGTGGGAGGTGGAAGACGCCGATGCCGTGGCCGCCGCAATCCCCGCGCGCTACCGGATCACCTACCGGACCTTTGCCGCCGATCTTTCCATTCAAGGATGAAACCTATGACGCGAGTCGTACTGCTGCGCCCGCATACCCATGCGGGAAAGCTTCACGGGGTGCGCGATCGGATCGAGGTGGATAGCGCGACTGCCGACTGGCTCGTAAGCCAAGGCATCGCCGCCCTCGACCCGACACCCGCCTCGACCCCGTTGGAATCCAAACCCCACTACCGCAAGGAACCCAAGCCATGAGCACCTATGCCTCCTTCCAGGGCCGCGTCTTTCTTGGCAAGCGTGTTGTCGCAGGCGTTCCCATCGAGGTGCGCTCGCCCGGCAATGTCGCGGACTTGAAGCTCTCGCTCAAGACCGACGTGCTGGAGCACTACGAGAGCCAGACCGGCCAGCGCTCGCTGGATCACCGCATGGTCAAGCAGAAGTCCGCCACGGTGAACCTCACCATCGAGGAGTTCACCAAGGAGAACCTGGCACTCGCCCTCTACGGGAACCACGTCACCGGTAGCACCGGCAGCGTGACCGACGAGCCGGTCGGTGGAGCCACGCCGGTCGTGGGCGACCGCTACTTCCTGGCGCATCCCAAGGTCTCGGCCCTCGTGGTGGTCGACTCCGCCGGCACGCCCGCGACCCTCACCCTCGGCACGCACTACACCGCCGACACCGACTTCGGATCCATCCAGTTTCTGGACTTCACGGGCCTCACGGCACCCTACAAGGCGAGCTACACCTACGGGGTCGCAACCGAAATCGGGATCTTCACGCAGCCCCTCCCGGAGCGTTACTTGCGGCTCGAGGGTCTCAACACGGCGCAGGCCAACGCCAAGGTGCTGGTGGAGCTCTACCGGGTAGCCTTCGACCCCCTGAAGGAGCTCTCCCTCATTTCGGACGAGTACAACAAGTTCGAGATGGAAGGCTCGCTCCTTGCGGATACGACGAAACCCTACGACGCACTCCTCGGTCAGTTCGGCCGGATCGTCCAACTGTAAGGCGATGACCCATGAGTGATCTGGAAACGCTCATCCCGCCTGGTGTGCAGATCACCGTGGCGGGCGAGACGCTCACCTTGAAGCCACTCAAGGTGGGGAGCCTGCCGGCGTTCCTGCGCGCCATCTCGCCCGTCATGCAGAGCCTCACCGCGCCGGCCATCGACTGGCTGGCCCTTTTCGGGGAACGGGGTGATGACCTCCTGGCTGCCATTTCGATCGCCGTCGGAAAGCCTCGGGAGTGGGTCGACGATCTTGCGGCCGACGAAGCCATCCTGCTCGCCGCCAAGGTGATCGAGGTAAACGCTGATTTTTTTACCCAGACGGTGATTCCGAAGCTGGACGGCCTCTTCGCGCAGATGAAGCACGCACCAACGGTGGCTTCTGGTTCGACGCCATCCAGCGTCTGATCAGTCACGGCCACCGGCTCCCCGACGTCCTCGACTACACCCTGGGTCAGGTCCGGGGCTTCCTGGAAGCAGTCGCACGCGCCGAGGCGGCCGAGGAGGCCCGACTTCTCTCGGTGATCGCCATCGGCACCCGAGGCGAATCCCGGCAACTGGACAAGACCCTCGATCGACTGACCGCCCGTGCGCATTGCCATCCGGATCGATAGCAAGGCAGCGGGCGCGCAGCTGCGTCGCTGGGGTGGCGAGTACCGCGACAAAGTGAAGAAGGCCGTCTCTCAAGCCATTCGGGGCGAGGCCGCCGAGCTACGTGAGGATGTGCGTAGTCACGTCGGCTCTCGTCTCGCCGTCGTCCGGAAATCCTTCCTCAAGGGGTTCACCGCCCGCGTCCTGGACAAGGACCCGACGCGCCTGCCGGCGCTCTATGTGGGCTCGCGCATTCCCTGGTCGGGGATCCACGAGAAGGGCGGCGCCATCGGCGGCCGGATGCTGATTCCGATTCACGGGCGCGTAGGGCGCAAGCGCTTCAAGGCGCAGGTGGCGCAGTTGATGCGCGGCGGTAACGCCTACTTCGTGAAGAACGCCAAGGGGAACATCGTCTTGATGGCCGAGAACATCAAAGAGCACGACCGGCCGCTCTCGGGTTTCAAGCGCCGCTACCGCAAGGCCGAGGGGGTGAAGCGCTTAAAGCGCGGCGCCAGCATTCCCATCGCGGTCCTCGTGCCCAAGTTAGTCCTCAAGAAGCGCCTGGACGTCGAACGTCTTGTCGCCAGCCGCATCCCCCGCCTTTCCGCGGCAATCGAAAGACAGATCCGCCAGGTGGACTGAGGTTACGCCGGCGTGGGCCACACCCGCTTACCGAGGCTCTTGAACTTGCTGACGCTAAGCGCGCCGCGTTCGTTTCTCGCCTTCGAGCCGGGCGCCTTAAGCGCTTCCTCGATGGCCTCGCGCTTCGCTTCGTAGATCGCCGTCGGTTCGAAGTCGACGTCGAGCAGGACCAGCAGCACGGCATCCCATCGGTGTTTGAGATCGATCTTCCCGAGACGCTGCCCAGGATTTTTGGTCAGGATGCAGCGCCCCTTGATCTGTAGATGTTCCTCGACCTTCCCCATGCGGCGAATGGCGTCGTATCCCGCCTGCCGGGCGTCCGCCAGATCAAGTCCTAGCAGTCGCGCCGCCTCGTATTCCGCAACTTCTCCCGTAATGCCAATCGGTCGCCCGGTGAGCTCCCGATAGCGACGGGCGAGCGTCTTCGCCTTGGCAATGAGCTTGCCTACTTCCTCCAGATTCAGCGCGCTCTGACTCGACATCGCAATTGACGATCGAAAGATAGTGGCTACCAATCGTATCAGCATCCTTGTTGCCCTCGAGGGCGCCGACGAAGGGCTCAAACGCGCCCTCACGTCGGCTGAGAAAAGCCTCGGGGAGCTCGCGTCCACGGCCAAGACCGCTGGTGACAAGGCCGCCGCTGGCATGGCCGAAGTGAAGGCGGGGATGTCGGCCTTCAGCGAACAGGTGGCCAGCGCCAAGACGCAGCTCCTCGCATTCCTCTCCATCAACTGGGCAGCCGGTAAGGCCCAGGAGGTGATCCAGATTGCGGACGCCTGGGCCATGATGTCCGCGCGCCTGAAACTTGCCACCGCTGGCCAGCAGGAATTCACCACAGCGCAACGCGAGCTCTTCGCGATTGCCCAACGGATCGGGGTCCCGATCCAGGAGACTGCCACTCTCTACGGGAGGCTCCAAGCGGCCGTGCGGATGCTGGGCGGCGAGCAGCAGGACGCGCTCTCCATTACCGAAAGCATCTCGCAGGCTCTTCGCCTTTCGGGGGCCTCGGCCACGGAGGCGCAGTCCGCACTCTTGCAGTTCGGCCAGGCGCTCGCCTCCGGAGTGCTCCGCGGGGAGGAGTTTAACTCCGTCGTCGAGAACAGCCCGCGGCTCGCGAAGGCGCTCGCGGACGGGTTGGATGTGCCTATTGGGCGTCTGCGGAAGATGGCCGAAGAGGGACGCCTCACGGCGGACGTGGTGGTCAACGCCCTCATGAGCCAGAAGGACAAGCTCGCCTCCGAGTACGCGGAGCTTCCCGCGACAGTGAGCCAATCCTTCCAGCGGCTCCAGAACGCCTTCGGCCAATGGGTGAGCCAGGTCGACCAGTCGACGGGCATCACGAAGAAGCTGGCAGAGGCCCTGACGTGGCTCTCGCAGAATCTGGACACGGTGATGCAGTGGCTAAAGCGCATTGCCGAGGCCGGGCTCGCGGTCCTGGCCTACCGATTGATCCCCGCCCTCATCACCGCCTGGCAGGCGGCGGGTGCCGCAGCGGTGGCTGCAGCCAATGGGGCCACGGCCGCGTGGGCGAGCGTGAATCTCTCCGTATCGAACGCGGTGGCAAGCATTGGCGTGCTTCGGGCTACGTTTGCGGTGCTGGGTGCCTTTCTCGCGGGATGGGAGATCGGCACGTGGCTCTCGGAGAAGTTCGAGTTCGTGCGTAAAACCGGCATCGCTATGGTGGAAGTCCTGATGCGCGGGATCGAGGAGCTGCGCTACCGCTGGGAAATGTTTGCCGCGCTCTTTACCTCCGACACCGTCGCCCAAGCGACCCAACGCCATCAGGCGCGGCTCGCCGAGATGAACCAGGTCTTCGCGCAGATATATGCCGATGCCGGCAAGGGAACGGCTGCGGCCACCGGCGCCATGAACACGGCCGCATCCGTTGCCGAGGAAATCGCACGGCGCCTAGAGGCGGTACGACAAGGTACGCAGGAAGCCGTCGCCCGCGGAGTGGAAGCCGTTCACGCTGCACTGGAGAAGCTCAAATCCCGGTTGGGGGAAGTGGAGCAGGCGGTCGGCAAGGCGAGCCAAACCGTGGACGATTCGACCGCCAAGATGGCCGAAGCTTACAAGGGGCTCACGGCCATTCTGGATGCGAACCTGCAGCGGCAGGTCGATGCGGTCAAGGCGCGATACCAGCAGGAAATGTCGGCATTGGAGGCCACCGGGCAGGCCGAGTCCGTACGTATCACCCAATCGACCCAGCTTCTCACTGACTCCCTCACGCAGCAGACGGGGCTACGCCGGCAGGCCTCGACGGAGGCGATGGCGCTCATCGATCAGGAATCGGCAGCCCGGATCGACGCTGCCCGTCGCCAGGGGCAGACGGAGGCTGAGCGGTCTGCCAACGTCCAGCGGGTCGAGAACGAGATCCTCGCCGCCAAGCGTCAGACGATGACGCAGGCGCTCGCCGAATACCGCAGCCACGTCGATGCCCTGAATGCCGAAGCGAACCGGCACTTGGCCGAGGTGAACCGGATCGAGCAGGAGAAGCGGCGCCTCTCCATGTCCACGGAGGAGCGGATTCGCGACATCCAGCGCCAGGGGATGAGCGAGTACGAGGCCACCGAGGATCGGAAGAGCCAGATCGCCGAATACCAGGAGCAGGCGCGCCGGGCGCTGGCGAATGGCTCCTTCGAGGAGTCGCGAGGCTATGCCCAGAAGGCCATGGAATTGGCCTCCCAGGTGGCGTCGAGCCAGACGAGTGAAGCCAAGCGCGGTGAGGAAGCCCGCCGTCAGGCAGAGCAGGGTGCGTCCCAGGTTGCTCTCCTCGAGGCTCGCGCCCGAGAAGCCTCCCGCAATCAGGAGTACGGCAAGTCCGAAGCCTTGATGCGGCAGGCGGATCAGCTTCGTGCCGAGATCTCCCAGCGGACCCAGGAGTCGGATGCGGCGATCACGCGCGGGAAGCAAGGGGTCAATACCGCCATCCAGGATATTCGGAGCTCCGAGGACATCCTTAACCAGTCCCTGAATGCCGAGGCTGCTGCCCATCGCTCTGCCGCCCAGTCAGCAACCACTGCCCGTGACCAGATCAAGCAGACGCTTGCCGAGACCCAGACCCAGGTCGACCAGCTGACCGCAAAGCTCGCGCAGGGGCTCAAGGTCACAATCGATGCGGACGCCTCCCGCTTCAATCAGGCCCTCGCCGATCTCGACAAAGCTCTCGCGGAGAAGCAGCACCTCATCGCGATTCAGGCAGACCTTCAGCAGGCCGAGAAGCAACTCCGGGAATACGAGTTACTCCTGAAGGAAGGAAAGACCCTCCCCATCAACGCCGATGTGGGCAAGGCCCGGGAGGCGCTCGACAAGCTCAAGACCTATGCCGAGCAGAACGCCCAGCTGGATCTGCGCGTGGCAACTGAGAAAGCGCAGGCCGCCATCACCAACGTCGACGGGATGATCCGGGCGCTGGATCGGATCCAGACCGAGTCTCGCCATCAGGTGAGTGCCAACGTGGATGCCGTACGGACCCAGATCCAGTCCTTGAACGGCGCGAACACCAGCAGCACCCACACGATCACGGTTCGCCGAGTCGAAGGCAACGCGACCGGCGGCCCGGTAGGAACTGGCGTACGGCAGCTCGCCGAGGGTGGGAGCGTGACCTCCGCATTTCCGCGCATGGCGGGTGGATCGGTGCCGGGATCTGGCCACCACGACACGGTGCCGCGCACGCTGGAGGCCGGAGCCTTCGTGCTCCGCAAGTCGGCCGTACGAAAGTATGGCGGTGGGGCGCTCTCCCGACTTGCCAATGGCGTGGCACGCTTTGCGTTCGGGGGACCGGTGGCAAGGTCGGCGACTCCGAGCAAGGCTCAAGAGAAGCGTACCCCGGAGAACCGGGATGAAAGGCGCCCCGCGCCCCCGAAGCAGAATCGTGAGGCCATCGAAGCCCTGAAGCTCATCGAGTTGGGCCTTCGCGGGATGGACGAGTACACCTCGTGGCTCGAGCGAACCTATAGCGGTGGCGTGAGCCTCGACATGCGCTACAAGACCATGGAGCGCTACCGGGCACAGGCCGGGAAGGATCGCGACATCGTCCAAGCCCTCATGGGCAGGAACCAGCTCACCGGCAACGAGCGCGGAAATCTCGCCACCATCCAGCAGACGTGGCGAACGGCCATGGCGCAACCGCTCGCGTTCGGGAAGGACCTGGAGCAAGAACTCATCGCCTACATGGAGCAGAACGAGGCGCGAGGCTTTGCCGAGGGCGGCCCTGCTGCTTCTGACTCCGTGCCGGCCATGCTCACGCCGGGCGAGTACGTGGTGAACAAGGCAGCGGTCACGCGCTTTGGCGCCGGTTTCTTCGAGGCCCTCAATAGTCTGGCGCTACCGGCCAGCACCGTTGCTGCCCGGGTTCCCGCCGTCCCCACGCGAACCGTCCGGGTCGAGTTGGCCTCCGGCGATCGCCGGGTGAACGCCACCATCGATGCCGGAGATGAGTCCCGTCTCCTGCAAATCCTCGAAGTCGCCCGCGCCCGGGCAGCCTGAGTCCCTACTACATGCAGCTTAAGAACCTCACCGATGGGGTGGTGCTGGCGTTGCCTGACGACCTCCTGTGGACTGACGAACACGCCTGGAGTCCGGTCGTCGCGAACGTCTCCTATCTGCTCACCGGAGCTCTCGGCCCGGGGGGGGGGGGGGGGCGGCCCGGGGGGGGCCGGCGGCGGGGGGGCGGGGGGGGGGGGGGGGGGGGGGGGGGGGGGGGGGGGGGGCGGGGCGGGCGGCGGGCGGGGGGGGGGGGGGGGGGGGGGGGGGGGCGCGGCCCCCGCGGCCCCCCGCCGGGGGGGGGCCGCCGGGGGGGGGCGGGGGGGGGCGGCGCCGCGGGGGGGGGGGCGGGGGGGGGGGGGGGGGGGCCCAAGGGGGGGGGGGGGGGGGGGGGGGGGGGGGCGGGGGCGGGGGGGGGGGCGGGGGGGGGGGGGGGGGGGGGGGGGGGGGGCCGCCGCGGGCCGGCGGGGGGGGGGGGCGGCCCCCCCGGGGGGGGGGGGGGGGGGGCGGTGGGGGGGGGGGGGGGGGGGGGCGGGGGGGGGGGGGGGGGGGGGGGGGGGGGGGGGGGGGGGGGGGGGGGGGGGGGGGGGGGGGGGGGGGGGGGGGGGGGGGGGGGGGGGGGGGGGGGGGGGGTCTCGTGCAATCCGGTACCCGACAGGCAGGCCGCCCAATCACCTTGGTCGGTGCAGCCGACATGGCGTGGGTCACCCGCGCCGTCGTGGAGACCCTCTACGGCTGGGCCGCCGATCCCCTTGCGGTTGACTCGGGGCGCTTCGAACTCACGTTCACCGACGCTCTGGTCTTCATCGTGGCATTCCGCTTTGGCGATACGGCGATTGAAGCGGAGACCGTCATGGGATTCCCCGCCCGGTCGGACACTGATTACTACCGCCTGACACTTCGCCTGATGGAGATCTAGCAGATGGGCATCCTCGCGGGCGACGTAAAACTCGTCGCCTCCCAAGTCATGGACGACGTCGTAGAAGGGGGCGGTGCGCCCACCTCGACCGTCATCCAGGATGGCTCGAGCAACTCGGTCTTTAATGACATCTCGGAGCTCGACCGCGCCGGCGGCCGGGTGAACCTGCGCAAGGTCTTCGCGAGCATTCAGACACCCACCACGGACGGGTACTTCGGGGCGAATGTGATCGTGGCTGATCCCCCGGAAGATCCACGCGTGTCGGTCACAATTTTCAAGACGGGGGAGGTCTTCGACCAGCGCGTTGATGCGGCCAATCGCATCGAGGCCTACCTCAATAAGGGCTCCCTCTGGGAAGGCTACCTCTTCGAGAACCACATCACCGGTCAGCGCTCGATCCAGATCTTTCAGCGCACCAGCGCGCCGCTCCCCGTCATCGGCAAGACCCTCTACCTCGTGATGAACGAGGCACTGGGCAATGAGTTCTCCCAGTATGTCCGCGTGACGCGCGTGTCGTCCGAGACCCGGACCTTCACCTACGTCCAGGGGAGCGCCTACCAGGACTATCAGGCGGCGGTCGTGACGTGCGAACTGTCGGACGCGCTTCGCTACGACTTCCCGGGCTCCCCACCCAGCCGCATGTTCACGCCCGAGTCCGCCAAGACCAAGGTGCGAGACACGCTGGTTGCGAACGCCGCCAAGTATTACGGCGCCGTACCCACCGTGGCACCGGTTGCCATCGGCGATATCGCCTGCAACGTCCAGAGCGTTTTCACGCAGATCGTCCCAAGCGCCCAGACCGAGACGCCGCTCGTGGACGTGCGCACGAACGGGCTTGCCGGGGTGCCGACGCCGACAGGCGCCGCGCTCACGCAGACCATCACGCTCGTCTTCACCACCTCCGCCAGCATCTATGTGGGCGGCGGCATCTACCCGGGGAGCCTCTCGATCACGCGCGCTGGCGTCACGCTGACCGATGCGGGCGGGATCCTCAAGAACGGCGCCGCAAGTGTCGGTACCGTCGATTACGAAAACGGCATCCTCGCGCTCACCGAGAATGTCTTCGGAACCTCGGGCGGCACCCACACCGTCACCTACATCCCGGCCGATATCCCGGACATGGTCTCCGACAGCTTCGGGATCAATGTCACGGCCGAGTCCCGGAGCCTGAGCTACGCGCTCACGCTTCCCTCGGTGCCGCTGCGTAACACCTTGAGCGTGAGCTACCTCGCCAATGGTCGCTGGTACATCCTGCGCGAGAACGGGGTCGGGGTGCTGGCTGGATCGGACGCCGCCTATGGGGTGGGAACGCGCAGCTACACCACGGGCTCAGTCTCCCTCACCCTGGGTGCGCTGCCCGATGTGGGAAGCGCCCTCATCTTTCAGTTCTTCACCTCCAACACCGCCGGCATCACGACCAATACCGACCTCTTCAATGGCGCGAAGCTCTACGCGCCGCTCAACACCAGCGGCAACCTGAGTGAAGAGCCAGGGGCAACGCGGATCATCGCTGGAAGTCTCCTTGTGTCGTGGTCAGTCGGCGGGGTCGCCAAGACCGCCACGGATGATGGCCTCGGGAACCTGACGGGAGACGCGACCGGGACCGTCAACTACACCGATGGCGTGGCCTACGTAAGCCCCAACGCGCTGCCGGCGACCGGCACGACCTTCATGCTCAATACAACGGGTGCCGCCCCCGTCACGGCCCCGGCCGTAAATATCTTCGGCGGCTTCATCGGGGATCCACTGATCCGCCCGGGCACGGTGTCGATGACGGTGGCTGCCCAGTTCAACTACTCCACGAGCTATCCGTACGCGGACCTCCGGATTGAGCCAGCAGCCAAGACCCGAAACATCGGCGTCACCGACGACGGCAACGGGCACCTGCAGTTCCTGGACGATGTGCACGGCATGGTGCAAGTCGGCACCGTCAACTATGCGACTGGCGAGATCAACGTCAATGCCTCTGTCTCACTCGCCCGTGCGGACGTTCAAGGACCGAGCATCATCGTCGGGGCAGGTCAGTTCTCCAGCACGTTCCTGTGGAACGGCTCCCCCATTGGGGGATGGCCGGGGTCCGGCGACCTTCGGATCCGCACGGTCACCTTTGTCCCCCAGTCGGTCGCGGTCCAGTACATCGTGGCGGCAGGCGGCGCTGGGAGCGTCAGCATTCAGGTGAATCATTACCAGACCAAGACGATTCTGGCGCCCAACTACATCCTGCGCGGTGCCTCGTTCAAGGTCGGGGCCGGAAACACCTACGCGCAGTTGGTCGACGGGACACTGGTCAAGAACCCCGACTACGCCACCGGCGTTGGAACCCCGGCCGGATCGGTCGCAAGCGCCATGGGCATCATCACCGTCACGTCCTGGGCGACCGGTGTTGCGCCAACCATTACGGGATGGCGGGGTCTTCAGCACCCCGTCCGATCCGCTCACCGCCCCGTTCATGAATTCCGCCGTGATGTTTCGCACGGCCGCTTCTCCCATACGGCCTTCCTCCATGAGCGTCCAGGGGACTCTCCAGGACGGGACTCAGTTCAACGTCACGTCCGACGTAAACGGCAAGTTCATCAGCAGCCGCGTAAAGGGGAAGGTCGACTACGAGTACGGGACCGTCCAACTCTTCTTCGTGAACGAGCTCGGCAACCCCGCGCACGCCATCGATCTCTCCCATCTCGGAATCGCGGGACTCACCACGATGCCCGCGGACCTCTGCCGCATCACGACCCTGCGGTACAACGCTGTCACCTACAGCTACCTCCCGCTGGATGCCTCGATTCTCGGCATCGATCCGGTGAGGCTTCCGACCGATGGCCGGGTGCCGATCTTCAATGCCGGCGATTTCGCGGTCCTGGGCCACACCGAGGTTGAAGGGCCCCTCACGGCGACCAATGGCCTCACCGTGAATTGCGGCAGGACCCGACTTTCACGGGTGCGCGTGCTGGACGCTGCCGGCGCCGTCATCTCGACCGGCTACGCCGCAAACCTTGAGGCGGGGACGGTGACCTTCAGCAACGTCTCCGGCTACGCGCAGCCTGTAACCGTCGAGCACCGCATCGAGGATATGGCCCAGATCAGCGATGTGCAGATCAGCGGGCAGATTGCCTTCACCCGCCAAATCACCCACGCCTATCCGGCGGGCTCGCTTCTGTCCTCCGCCCTGGTGGCCGGCGACCTCCGGGCCTATGTCTCCAACCTCTTCGACCAGGCGACATGGAACGGCGCGTGGTCGGACGCCATCAGCGGCGCGGCCGCAACCGGTACCTACAACGCCGTCCTCGCGCCCATCCAGGTTACGAACGAGGGTGCCTCCACCGAGCGATGGGCGATCCAGTTCACCAACACGACCTCCTTCAACGTGATCGGAGAGCACGTGGGCGTCATCGCTGTGGGGAATACCGGCACGGCCTGCGCGCCGCTCAATCCGGCCACGGGCGAACCCTATTTCACCATCCCCGCCGCGGGATGGGGTCTGGGGTGGGCTGCAGGGAACGTCCTTCGCTTCAACACCACAGGCGCGCTCTTTCCCGTCTGGGTCGTCCGCACCATCCAGCAGGGTCCGGAGACTGTCCCCAATGACTCCTTCACGTTGCTGATCCGCGGTGACGTGGATAACCCGATCTAGGAAGCCCACGAATGCCCGCTCTCGATACCACCGTTAAGTTCTTTGACAAGGACATGGCTTCCGCCCCGTCCCTCGCGGCGACTGCCGGCAACCTCATCTCCGTCCTCGACGCTTGCCTGGTGAACGGGTTTGCCCAGAAAACCGCCGACTCGGTCGTGGTGAGCGCGGGGGTGGCAACGGCGACCATCAGCACAGGTCACTCTTTCCGGGCGCATACGGTGGCACTCATCGCCGGCGCCACGCCCGCAGGCCTCAACGGGCAGCACAAGGTGCTTTCCGTTACGACAAACACCGTCCGCTTCGACGCGTTCGGCGTGGAGGACGGTACGGCCACCGGCACGATCACCCTGAAGCTTGCACCCCTGGGGTGGGAGAAGGTCTTTACCGGCACCAACGTCGCGGTCTATCGCTCACCCAACGTGCAATCGACCCGGTCGTACCTTCGCGTGGACGATAGCGTCACTACGTCTGCACGCGTCGCGGGCTACCTCGCGATGACGGACGCCAATACCGGCACAGACAAGTTCCCGTCGGATGCTCAGTTCGCCGGTGGGCTCTACATCTCTAAATCGTCCGACGCCACGCAGCGGCATTGGTGGCTCTTCGGTGACGACCGTCGCTTCTACATCAGTATCCCGCCGACGTACCAGGGCAGTGCGTATGCAAGCGGGTACACCCATGGGTTTGGCGACATCCAGAGCACAAAGCCAAACGACCCCTATCGATTCATGGTTGGCGCACACAGCAGCGACTGCACGGGTAGCGGCTATGACGCGTCGCGGGGCCCGCTGAACTTGGGGAATTCGACGTACGGGATGCTCCGCTACTTCCCCCGCAATTACACGGGCGTCGGTGTTCCTGTGCAGTTGAATATCTTCTTTCAGCAGGGCTCGTATCCCGGTCAGGGGGGATACACGTTTCCAAATCCTGAAGATTCCGGCGTCTACCTGACGCGTGTGTGGTTAAACGAAAGTTCCACCGTCCGTGGGTGGTTGCCGGGCCTCTACTCGTCCATGCAGAACGTGTTGACCAATGTGGCGGACGGCGACATCTGGACGAACGTGATTGGTCTCGAGGGAAAGACGTTCATCTACCGGCTCTGCATCGGAGGGGGGTACTTCATTGATGTGACCGGCCCCTGTGAAAACTGACGTGGCTGATGCCTACGCCGACAAAACGGTCCTGCTGCTGCCGTTCAATGCCGACACGAAACTCGGCATTGGTGTCGTGAGCCGTGGTCTCACTGGGCATTTCTACGCCCTTCGCGGGAACGCGGCCCTCACCTCGGCGCAGGCCAAGTACGGCGGCAACTCGTGCTACTTCGACGGCTCGGGAGACTCGCTCCTGGGCTCGTATAGTCCGGCTCACGCCTGTGGCACGTCGAACTTCACGCTGGAGACGTGGTTCATGCCGCTTTCCATCCCGGCAGCCGGGACGGGATCGGCAAACATGCAGATGATTTATTGCGATCGAGCCAACGACAGCAATCGGGCTTTCTTCGCGTACTGCAATTGGAACGGCATCACGAACGCGCCAGGGTTCTGGTTCAACATCATCACGGCAGGGGTCGCCATCGACTTTACCTACGTGATCACGCTCACCCTTGGGCGTTGGTACCACGTGGCGGTCACGCGCAATGGCAGCAACTTCTTCTTCTACCTGGATGGCGTCAAGCTCGCCACGAAGTCGAGCACGGTCTCCTGGGCGGACTACGGCGCGGCACCTCGGCTCGGCTGTTGGAGCGACGACTACTCCTTCTGGTTGTACGCGTATCTCGATGACTTCCGGCTCACCAACGGTGTGGATCGTTACGGTAACGGGGCCGAATTCACGGTTCCTGACGCGCTGGAATACACACCGGTTTCTGTCAATGCCGCTCTCCTGCCCGCTTACCTGAAGCCTGGCAGTTGGACGCCCTATCAGACAGGGATCGCCAGGCGATTTGAGGACATCAAGGGTAGGCGCGACATCTACTTCAGTGGCGCCGGTGACGGTCAGATCGTGGGCACGGTGAAGGAGAAAGCCACACCGGACAACTTGCCGCTCTCCCGAAAAGTCCTCCTCCTCTACGACGCGGACTTCCGCGTGGTGCAGTCGACGTGGAGCGATAACGCTGGCAACTACGCGTTCAGGCGCCTAGATCGAACGAAGAAGTTCACGGCTGTGGCGGTCGACCACACGAACAACTACCGCGCCGTCATCGCGGACAACCTCACCCCGGAAGCAATGCCATGATCCAGATCTCTACCGCCCTCAATGATCAGCGGCTGGCCGGTGTCGTGACCTTTCTGGCGCTGGGCACGCCCGCTGCCGTGGCACGGCTCTATTCCGGAACACGGCCTGCCTTTGGCGCGGCGCCCACCGGCACCCTGCTGGTAGAGATTCCCGTGCAAGAACCGATCGGCCAGGTGGCCAACGGGAGCCTTGCGATCACACCGACCGATGAGGCCCTCATCCTCGCTGACGGAGAGGCCACGTGGGCGCGCGTGCTCAACGGCGAAGGGTCCATCGCGTGGGACTGCGATGTCTCGAACCTCGCCGGCACGGGCGAAATCCGGATCTCTTCGACCACTCTCTTCGCAGGCGGCTACACCCGCATCATCAGCGGCACCCTGGGGTAAGCGCCCATGGCGGTGGAACTGCTCTTCTGGCAGTCGCCGGGGACAGGTGATCTCGTTTTCGGGGAGGAGCCGACCGCTACCGAACATCTGGTAGCCGTCGTTGAGGCAAACCTTCCGGAACTTGCCCAATCGGTAACGGTTCGGCGCGTTGAGCCGGTCGTCCCGCAGATCGTCCTGCCTCCCTGGCGCTGGCGGCGACGGTCGAGCGAATCGAATCGATCGTCACGGCGGTCGCGCTGCCGTCGCTGGAACTCGCGGCCACACTCGGTCGCAACGAGCGGGCGGTCATCTCGGCCGTCTTGCCCGGACTCACGGCACTGGTCCGGATCGAGCCGCCCGCTCTGGCGGTCCTCTCGGCCGAACTGCCCGGGCTCACGCTGGCGGCGGAAGTCAGCAACCGTCCGATCCTTCGGATCGAGGCGAACCTTCCGGCGCTCACGGCGGTCACCACAGCCGTCTACCGTTCGGGGACCCAGCGACCCACCGTGTCCGCCTCCGCGCTCACCCATCAGGTGGCTCGGCACGGATCCATGGGCGCCCAGGAGCGTAGCGAGAAAACGCGAGCCGACCGCGTGGGAGGCGAGGAACGCTGGACGGGGGCGGATCCCGCCAGTGCCCTTATCACCTCTCGCATTCCGCAGGCGTTCCTGCGTACCAGGCTTACGTACCGCGCCCGTCATGCCGAGGCGGCACGGGTGGAGGCGGCCGATCGTCGCCTCCATTCGCAGGACGCCATTCGGGATCCGCGTCTCGCCCGTTCAGCTTGGCATCAGGACGCCTTGGCAATTCGCCATGCGCGGACGTCACTCTTCCAGGACTGCCTTCGGGACCGGCGAACGTCCCGGGTCTCCGCCTACTCCGGCGCCCGGAAGACTGCCTCGGGTTTCACGTGGCGGACAGGGTCAGCAGCGCCTAAGCGCGTGCCGTTACGGCTTCGCTGGCAGGAGGCGATCCGCCCGCCCGCAGGACGCTATACGCGGCCAGTGGCTCCCCCTGAGCAACCGGCTTGCTACACCCCGAATCCGCACCTGCTGTTCGCCGAGGGCTGGGGTTCAAGTACCGCTCTTCTCTTTGTCTGCGAGCGGGTCGTTCCGCCGACCCACGAGACGGTCGTTGTCCCTGTTCGAAGGGTCTACATGGTTCTAGGCGGAAGCCCCGTGGAGTTGGAGGCCACCATCAACGGGACCGCGTATCGGTTGCTCGCCGAACGCCTATCGAGAGAGCGCACCTTCGGCCAATCCACCGTGAAGGTCTCCGGTCGGGGAAAAAGCGCCGTCCTCGATGCCCCCTATGCGCCGACGATGACCTTCACGAACAGCGGCGATCGCACAGCCCAGCAACTTATGGCGGACGCCCTGCAGGTCAATGGCGTACCCATTGGCTGACGATCGATTGGGGAATCACCGATTGGCTGGTGCCGACCGGAGTCTGGTCGCACCAAGGCACCTATATCTCGGCGCTCAATGCAATTGCCGGCGCCGCGGGCGCTTACCTGCAGCCACACCGTACCGCCCAGACTATTCGGGTGCTACCGCGTTATCCCTCCGCCCCCTGGGAGTGGGGGACGGTGACCCCCGACTTCGTCCTGCCGGCCGCGGCAACCGCCCGCGAAAGCCTCGAGTGGAAGGATGCCGCTCCTTACAACGGCGTCTACGTGTCAGGCGTCTCGGCCGGGATCCTGGGGTGGATCAAGCGCACCGGTACAGCGGGGGATGTCTTGGCGCCCATGGTGGTCGATCCCCTCATCACGGCGGCGACAGCCGCCCGGCAGCGCGGCATCGCAGTGCTCGCGGACACCGGACGTCAGATCGCAGTGAACCTCCGACTTCCCGTCCTTCCCGAGACCGGAATCATCGAGCCTGGCGCCTTCATCGAATACCAGGACGGAAGCGTCACTCGGTTGGGCCTCGTCCGTAGCACCAGCGTCCAGGCAGGACTTCCGGAGGTCTGGCAGACGCTCGGAGTCGAGACCCATGCATAACGTCTACCAGCAATTTCGCCAACTCCTGCCTGATCCACCCTTGCAGGCGGGGACCGTCACGGCAGTGGGCGCCGGTGTCGTCACGGTGCAACTGCCCGGTGGCGGCGTCCTTACTGCTCGCGGAGACGCCCAGGTCGGACAAAGCGTTTTCGTGCGCGACGACGTCATCGAGGGTGTCGCACCCAGTCTCACGCTGGAGGTAATCGAGATTTGATCCACCCGTAAAGCACTGCTGTGATTCAACCCAGAACCCGCCCGAGGCCAGCCCCTCGCGGCGGGTTCGCCTTTTTGGAGACCCAATGAACGCCGAACACATCACACCGTCCCCCGAAGACAACGTCCTCACCGTCCGCAAGGAGGATTTCGAGGACCTGCTCGATCGCGCCGCCGAACGTGGCGCCGAGCGCGCGCTCGTTCACCTCGGCCTCGAGGGCCCCCATGCGGCCGAAGACATCCGGGAGCTGCGCGATCTCCTCGAAGCCTGGCGCGATGCCCGCCGCACTGCCTGGCGCACCGTGATCCGCGTCGCGACGACCAGCCTCCTCGTGGTGGCGCTCCTGGGTGCGGCGATCAAGTTCAAGATCATGGGAGGCTCGCAATGATCGAGACCCTGTTGGGTGGTCTGCTGGGTGGCGTGTTTCGCCTGGCACCTGAAGTTCTCAAGTGGTTCGACCGAAAGAGCGAGCGTGGCCACGAACTCGCGATGCATGACAAGGCATTGGAGTTCGACCGCCTGCGTGGCGCCCAGAAGATGGCCGAAATTGGCGCGGCGGCCGATGCGGCGTGGAATATTGGCGCCGTCGAGGCGCTACGCGATGCCGTTCGCACGCAGGGTGAGAAATCCGGCGTTCGCTGGGCCGATGCGCTCTCGATCAGCGTGCGGCCTGTGATCACCTACTGGTTCATGGCCCTTTACTGCGCGGCCAAGACGGCGGCCTTCGTAGGTGCCGTGACTGCCGGCGCTGGCTGGGGCACCGCCGTGTTGCAGGCATGGACCGAGGCCGATCAGGCACTGTGGGCCGGGGTGCTCAATTTCTGGTTCCTGGGGCGCGTCTTTGACCGGGTGCGGCCGTGATAGCTGTTCCACCGGCGGCCATCGAGCTTGCCAAGCGGTTCGAGGGCTTCCACCGGGTACCAAAGGATGATCCGGGGCGGGCGCACCCCTACATCTGCCCCGCGGGCTACTGGACGATCGGCTACGGTCATCTCTGCGACCCGCAGCACCCACCGATCACCGAGGCGGAAGCGGAGGACTACCTAGCGCACGACCTGCTCTCCGCCCTTAACGCGACCCTGCGGTACTGCCCGGCGCTCGCCACAGAGCCCGAGGGCCGGCTCGCAGCCATCGTCGACTTTACATTCAATCTCGGCGCAGGACGTCTACAGACATCAACACTCCGACGCAGGCTCATCCAGCAAGCCTGGGGGGATGCAGCATCGGAATTGCGGCGCTGGGTCTACGGTGGTGGCAGAGTGCTCCCCGGCCTCGTTGCTCGCCGCAATGCTGAGAGCCTCGCATTCTCCTGTGACGGTCGAATTGTCTTGGCAGACACGGAGTCTCGCTATGCTTGTGCCACAGTGATAAACTTACGCTTCCACCTTGACCCCGAAGCGCAGGAATGAAGCGTTGTGTCGTCGGCATACGCGGAACGAGTAATGGCCAGACCAATGGCGGGGCGAAGCGGCTCCTGACAGTCTGGTTTCCATCGACAGCGACGATGGCAGCTGTGCTATCCGAGGAGAACGGGCGTTGTTGCGGGTCATTCGGGATGCACAGCCGAAGACCCCTGACCGAGTTGGCTGCGCTGACAGGCCGGCAGGTGTCGAAACCTGTCGCGGACGCTGAGAATGATGGAGGGATACGGACTAGTTGAGCTTACCCGGAATGTCCGCGATGTTCGGCCGACCGCGCTGGCCACCGAATTTCTGGTGGTTCTGGACCAGGTACAGAGGACGACCGAATGCCCAAGCAGGACGTGATGGTCGCGCCCAAGCCAACGGCTCAACGGGTCACGGTGGCGGGCTGTTGCACGTTCCTGGAGCCGGTGAATGGCTAACAACTACCCCAACCTGAACCCGGAGAAGGCGCTGATCTGGCGCATCGTCCATCGCGATAATCTTCCATGGATAATGCGCAATGGCTTGCACTGTGCGAACTCTCCAGTGCGAGACCCGAACTACGTCGCAATTGGTAACGCTGACTTGATCAGTCGACGGACGCATCGAATGTCCTGGTGGCACCGGGAGGCACACTGGCCGACGACGTTCCGTTCTACTTCACTCCGTTTTCGCCCGTGATGTACAAACATCGGACGCGGCGAAGTCCCAAGACGTCGCAATGAAGAGATCT
>JADJMI010000018.1 GCA_016709665.1 Betaproteobacteria bacterium
AAGTGCAACTGGCAGTCGCGGCTCGCGCTGGAGTTCGTCGACCCCATCGCCTTCGTGAGCCACGTGCCCGGCGCCGCCTCGGTGACCGACCGGTTCTTCAAGCTGGTGAGCTACCAGTGGGCGGACAACCTCGCGGATGGCACGGCGATCGACGAAACGACGACGGTGGCGCTCAAGGCAGTGCCGATCGTGGGCGAGGGCGTGGAGATCAGCGGCGCCAACCTCATCGTGCGGCCCGCCTCGGCGACCACGGACGACCAGGGCGTGTTCGGCCTCCTCGCCTTCGTCGACCCGGCGGCCTTCGAGAAATCGGCCGGCGCCAAGGCGGGCACGCCGAGCTACGGGGACCTCACGCTCAAGTACAAGCAGGTGATCCGGACCAACCGCATCACCGGCAACTTCGCCGAGGTGATCCAGGCCGAGGGGCGCATCACCATCGTGGGCGGCAGCGCCGGTTCCACGGTGAAGGTGGGCGACATCCTCTCGCCGGGCACCACGCTCAGCCTGTCGGCGAGCATCGGCGAGCCCTCGGCGCAGCTGGGCCTTCGCTTCGTGAACGGCGCGGACGCGCACGTCGTGCAGGACGTCTTCACCAACGCCTGCATCACCGACCTCATCGTCATCGGGCAGACGGAGTTCACCAACAAGAGCGTGATCGCGGGCAAGACGCCGCTGATGAGCATCTCCCGCTACCTGTGCGAGCAGATGGCCGGATTTCCCAATACGCCGGAGGAATGGGCGAAGGCGACGGGCAAGTTCGCGGTGAAGCTGGCCGCCTCCGCCGCCGTGCCCGTTCCCATGGGCTACGAGGCGGCCGCCTTCGCGGTCAAGTACGCCGTGGGCACCGTGGCGGGCTCGGCCTACGACTACACGATCACCTCGCCGGGGGACAACCGCGTGGTCCCGAAATCCGCCGCGCGGGCGGTCGCGAAGGCGGCGACTTCCGACCGGCGCATCGAGTGGCGCACCTACTACGACGGCTCGACGCGGATCGGGGAGAACTTCGACGCGGACTTCGCGCTGTTCCAATCGGCCGCGGCGGCGCCTTTCGCGACTACGGCGCCGGGCGCCTGGCAGGAGCTCGCCGGGGCGAACGCCGTCGCCCGCACGTGGGCTCACACGCCGGACACCCTCGACCTCGAGGGCCCGCAACTGCGCCTGTCGTACGACTACCTTCCCGCGAGCCTCACCATGGCGATCCGGCTCTCGGCCCTCGACCCGAGCGGCCTCGACCTCGCCTCGCTCGCCGTCACGATCGACGGCATTGCCGGCGACGTCGCGAACGCCTTCGCCTACCGGGGCGACGGCGTCTGGGTGGGGGAATTCATCGGATCGATGGTGCCGCGGGATTACCGCGTGCATGCCTCGCTCGCCGACAACCTCGGGCATCGCGCGTCCCTCGACTGGATGGGCGAGCAGGTGCCGGGGCCGCCGCGCGCCTTGAGCGCCGCGTTCCACGGCGGCAAGACGTGGGTGGAGTGGGATCTTCCCCTCGCGATGGCTGCGACCGACCTGCTGTATTACGAGGTGCGCCAGCTCTGGCAAGCCGCGGCCGGGTGGACGACGGGGCCGTGGCAGTCCGTAGGGACGTTCGAACTGGCGTCGCTCGATTCGCCCGCGGGGCTCCTCCCCGGCGGGAAGATCCTGGTCGAGGTGCGCGCGTGGCACGGCACCGGCGTGGCGGGAACGGCCGCGCGCTCGGCAGAATTCACCGCGGTGGTCGTCACGGCGCGCCTCGACGTGAGCGTGAACGGCGCCGGCAGCGGGCGCGTCCAGGGCGAGGCGATCGACTGCGGCGACGATTGCGTGGGCTTCCATGCGCCGGGCGCCGTCGTGAGCCTGGTGGCGACGCCCGCGGCGGGCTCCGCGTTCACCGGCTGGACGGGCGACTGCTCGGGAACGGGCGCGTGCACCGTGACGATGGATGCATCGCGGAGCGTCGCGGCGCAGTTCGCGCTCTCGGCCAATCCGCCGCGCCTCGCGAACATCGCGACGCGCATGCAGGTGCTCACCGGGGCCGACGTGCTGATCGGCGGGTTCATCATCGGCGGCTCGCAGGCGAAGACCGTCGTGGTGCGTGCGAGAGGACCGTCGCTCACGGCCGCCGGCGTACCCGGCGCCCTGCAGAACCCCCTGCTGCAGCTCTTCGCCGGGGCGACCCTGATCGCGGCCAACGACAACTGGCAGGAGGCGGCCAACCAGGCGGTGCTCGCGGCTTCCGGTTTCGCGCCTTCGAGCCCGTTCGAGTCGGCCCTCCTCGTGACCCTCACGCCCGGGGCCTACACGGCCATCGTGACCGGCGCGGGCGACACGACCGGCGTGGGCATCGTCGAGGTGTTCGAGGTGGACCTGCCCGAGGTGCCGCTCATCAACATCGCCACTCGCGGGCAGGTGCTCACCGCCGCGGACGTGATGATCGGCGGCTTCATCATCCAGGGCGACGGGCCGCAGACGGTGATCGTGCGCGCGCGCGGCCCTTCGCTTGCCGCCGCCGGCGTGCCGGGCGCGCTGCAGGACCCGGTGCTGCAACTCTTCGCGGGCGTCACGTCCATCGGCCTGAACGACGACTGGCAATCCGACACGAACGCCGCGCAGGTCCTCTCGCGGGGCTTCGCGCCTTCCGATGCGCGGGAGTCGGCGATGCTCGTGACGCTGCCGCCGGGCGCCTACACCGCCATCGTCACCGGCAAGAACCTGTCCACCGGCGTGGGGATCATCGAGGTGTTCGCGCAATAGACGGCTGAAAAATCGGGCGAAAGTTCGGGGACAGGTGTATTTGGGGACGGGTGTATTTGGGGACAGGTGCAATTGGGGACAGGTACTTTTACGCAACATCATGTCGCGAAAATGTGTGCGTCCCCTTCAGCGTCATTGAAGGTGTGCGTCCCCTTCAGCTAGGCTAGGCGCGTCGCCCCGGCGGCACGCCCCGTGGCGTCGCCGGAAGGAGACACTTTCGGAGAAGCCATGACCCGCATTCGCCCGTTCGCGATCGCCCTGTCGTTCGCCATTTCATTCGCCGCGCAGGCGCAGATGCCGCTCGCGCCGGATACGCCGGCGGAGGACGCGTGGCTCGCCCCCGCGCCCTGGCTCGATCCGGAGGCGCCCGCGCCCGTAGCGCCGTACGCAGGTCCGAAGGCGGTGATCGCCGTGCCGGCCATCGACACTTCGAATCTCGCCGCGGTCGTGGCCGCTTACAACGTCTACTACAACGTCGCGATGCCGGCGGTGGGCTTCACGGGATCGACGGCCGGATGCAACCCGGGCGCGATCTCGCTCGCGTTCCAGGAGTGGACGATCTCGCGCATCAATTACCTGCGCGCGATGGCGGGCGTGCCGGGCAACACCACGCTCAATGGCGCGATCAACGGCCAGGAGCAGGCCGCGGCGCTCATCATGGCGGCGAACGGCACGCTCACGCACTCGCCGGCGAGCAACATGCTCTGCTATACGGCGGCGGGCGCGGCCGGCGCGGGCAGTTCCAATCTCGCGCTCGGGGGCTTCACCGATTCGATCCCGCTCTACATGTCGGACCCGGGCAGCGGCAACGAGATCGCGGGCCACCGGCGCTGGATCCTGCATTCGCGCAAGTCGAGCTTCGGTCTCGGGCAGGCTTCGGGCGGCACCAATGCGAACGCGCTCGAGGTCTTCAATTCCGGCGCCGCGGCGCCTTCGCTGCCCAACGGCATCCCGTGGCCTCCGCGCGGCTACGTGCCCCTCGCGATCTTTCCCGCATCCCTTCGCTGGTCGTTCGGCCTGCCGGGCGCCAACTTCGCCGCGGCCAACGTCACGATGAGCGTGAACGGCAACCCGCTCGCGGCCACGGTGATCTCGCGAACCGCCAACGGCTACGGCGACAACACGATCGTCTGGTCGCTGCCGGGCGGGCATTCGGTGACGAAGGGTTCGGTGTACACGGTGGCCATCTCGGGCATCACCGGCGCGGCCTCGTCCACCTATGCATACGAGGTGCGCCCCATCGACCCCGCGGACACGGTGCTGCCGCCTTCACGCCTGGGGAACATCTCCACGCGCATGCAGGTGCTCACGGGCAACGACGTGCTGATCGGCGGCTTCATCATCCAGGGCGCGGCGGCCAAGCAGGTGGTCGTGCGCGCGCGCGGCCCTTCGCTCGTGCCTTTCGGCATCGCCAACGCCATCGCCAACCCGCGGCTCGAGCTGTACTCGGGCCCGACGGTGATCGCCTCGAACGACGATTGGGGCGCCGCCGGCAACGCCGCGGCGCTGCAGGCGACGGGCTTCGCGCCGTCGAGCGCGCAGGAAGCGGCGATTCTCACCACGCTAGCCCCGGGCGCCTACACCGCGATCGTCTCGGGCGTGGGCAACACGACGGGGGTGGGCATCGTCGAGGTGTTCGAGGTGGACTTGCCCGACTCGCCGCTCGCCAACATCTCCACGCGCGGGCAGGTGCTCACCGGCAACGACGTGATGATCGGCGGTTTCGTGATCCAGGGGCAGAGCCCGCAGACGGTGGTGATCCGCGCGCGGGGCCCTTCGCTTGCCGCGGCCGGCATCCCCAATCCGCTCGCCAATCCGGTGCTGCAGCTCTTTTCGGGGGCGACCGTGATCGCGAGCAACGACGACTGGGGCACGGCGGCCAATGCCGCGATCGTCCAGTCGAGCGGGTTCGCGCCTTCGAACGCGTTGGAGTCCGCCATCCGGATCACGCTCAACCCGGGGGCCTATACGGCCATCGTCACAGGGACCGGCGGCGGAACGGGGGTGGGTATCATCGAGGTATTCGCCCAGTAACCCCGCTGAAGGGGACGCACACCTTCCTGAAGGGGACGCACACATTCAGGGCCCCTGAAGGGGACGCACACCTTCAGCGCCGGTGAAGGTGTGCGTCCCCTTCAGCTTCGGTGAAGGTGTGCGTCCCCTTCAGGCTTTGCCTAATCCCGGCGCAAGGGGTAGCGTCCCCCTTGCCACGAACCCGGAGCCCGCCCATGACGCCCGCCGCCCGTCTCGCCCGAGGTCTCGCATCGATCCTCGCCTGCACGGGCCTCGCCGCCGCCCAGGCCGCCACCTTCACCGTCACCTCCACGGCCGACAGCGGCGCGGGCACCCTGCGCGCGGCCGTGACCAGCGCCAACGCTTCGCCCGGGTCGGACGTAATCGATTTCAACCTCGCCGGTTGCCCCTGCACGATCACCCTCAACTCGACGATCACCATCAGCGACACCCTCGACGTCATCGGCCCGGGACGCAACGTGCTGGTGGTGACCGCCGCCAATAGCGTGCGCCCCTTTACCGCGGGCCTGGCGACGATCCGCTTCCAGGGCCTTCGGTTCGACGGCACGGACAACCTGTTCGATGGCGGCGTGATCTTCTCGACGGGCGTCGTCGACCTCCTCGACGTGGCGTTCACCGGCAACGCCGGCCGTGACGGCGGGGCCGTCCGTGCCCAATTCGCCACGATCACCGATTCGCTCTTCGAGGACAATTCCGCCATAAACGGCGGGGCGCTCTGGCTGCTCGCCGGCGGCATCATCCAGAACACCGAGTTCAGGAGCAACATCTCCGCCGGCCCCGCCATCGGCGGAGGCGCCGTGTACATTGGCGACGGCAGCTCCTCTTTCACCGTCACCGGATCGACCTTCACCGGCAATACGAGTTCCGAGAACGGTGGCGCGATCTACGGCGGATTGGACAGCCAAATGTCGATCAGCCAATCGACGTTCACCGGCAATTCGGCGCAGCGCTGGGGCGGGGCGATCATCGCTCTCGGCGGGATGGAGCTCGTCGGCGGCACGCTCAGCGCCAACGTGGCCGGCCTGCGCGGCGGCGCGGTCTACACGGTCCCCACGCGTCCCGTGAGAATTACCGAGACGATTTTCGAGGCGAACCAGGCCGGCCAGCACGGTGGCGCAGTCTACGGGACCCCGGCGGGGGTCAACATCCTCGACGCGAGCCGCTCGATCTTCCGGAACAACGTCGCGGGTACCGTCACCGCGACCGGCCAGGGCGGGGCCTTCTACTCGGCGTCCGGCGGGCTTCGCGTCCGCAACTCGCTCCTCGCGGGGAACACGGCGGCGAGCGGCCAGGGGCTCGCCGTGTGGGGCGGGGGCACCCCGCTCTCGCTCATCCACGTCACGATCGCCAACGGCGGCTCGACGCTGGCCGGATCGGCGATCACCGCGGCGACGACCCCGATCGATTTCGCGAACAGCGTCGTCGCCGACCACGCGACGGCCCTCACGCTCGCCGCGGGCAGCGCCGCGCCCGACCGCGTCCTCGTGTGGAACACCGGCGGCCCGGCCCCCGCCTTCGTCGCGCAGGGCGCCGCGACGATCGACACCTCGCTCGTCACGACCGGCGATCCCGTCTTCGTGAACGCGGCCGGCGGCGACTACCACCTGGGCGTGGGCTCGGCCGCCGTGAATCTCTCGCCCACCGCGCGCGAAGCTTCGGACTACGACGGCGACAGCCGCCCGCAGGGTGCGGGACACGACGCGGGCTTCGACGAGCGCGCGCCGGGCGCCCAGTCGATCACGTTCGCCCCGCTCGCCGACCGCCCCGTGAACGATGCGCCCTTCGCCGTCTCGGCCACGGCCTCCTCGGGCCTGGCTGTGACCTTCTCGTCGTCGACGCCCTCGGTGTGCACGGTGTCCGGCGCCACGGTGACCCTGCTGGCGGTCGGCAACTGCACGGTCGCGGCGAACCAGGCAGGCGACGTTTTCTGGGCGGCGGCGGCGCCGGTGGCGCGTACCTTCGCGGTGAACAAGCTGGCGCAGTCGATCACCTTCGCCGCCCTCGCCGACCGCACGCTGGGCGACGCGCCTTTCGGCTTGACGGCCACCGCCTCTTCGGGGCTCGCGGTGACATTCTCGTCCACGACGACCCCGGTTTGCACGGTGTCGGGCGCCACCGTGCGCGCCCGTCGCCAACGGTCGCAGTCGATCACCTTCGCCGCCGCCGCCGACCCAGCCGGGCGACGCCGGACCCCCGCCTCTTCGGCCGCGCATTCTCGTCCCGACGCGGTTTCACGGTGTCGGGCGCCACCGTGACGCTCGTCGCCACCGGAACCTGCACCGTCGCCGCCGACCAGCCGGGCGACGCCACCTATCTCTCGGGGGGGGGCGCGGTGGCGAGCGCCAACCCGCCGCGCCTGGCGAACATCTCCGCGCGGATGCAGGTGCTCGCGGGGGCGGACGTGCTCATCGGCGGGTTCATCATCGGCGGCTCGCAGGCCAAGACGGTCGTGGTGCGGGCGCGGGGCCCTTCGCTCGTTGCCGCTGGCGTGCCCGATGCACTCGCGAACCCGGTACTGCAGCTCTTCGCGGGCTCGACGCCGGTCGAGGCGAACGACAACTGGAAGGAGGCGGTGAACCAGGCGGCCATCCAGTCATCGGGCTTCGCGCCATCGAGCGATTTCGAGTCGGCCATCCTCACGACGCTCGCCCCGGGCGCCTACACCGCCATCGTCTCGGGCGCCGGCGGCGGGACGGGGGTGGGGATCATCGAGGTGTTCGAGGTGGACCTGCCGCTCGTGCCGCTCGTCAACATCGCCACGCGCGGGAAGGTGCTCACGGATGCCGACGTGATGATCGGCGGCTTCATCGTCCAGGGCGACGGGCCGCAGACGGTGATCGTGCGCGCCCGCGGGCCTTCGCTCACGGCGGCGGGCGTTCCCGGCGCGCTGCAGGATCCGGTGCTGCAGCTCCTTTCAGGGGCGGCCGTGATCGCGAGCAACGACGACTGGCCGTCGAGCCCGGATGCGGCCGCAATCCAGTCGGCCGGATTCGCGCCAAGCGACGTGCGCGAGTCGGTGATCCGCATCACCCTGAGCCCCGGGGCCTACACGGCCATCGTCACGGGCAAGAACGGCACCACCGGCGTGGGTATCATCGAGGTCTTCGCCCAGTAGCCATCCTGAAGGGGACGCACCCCTTCAGCACCGGTGAATGTGTGCGTCCCCTTCAGCTTCGGTGAAGGTGTGCGTCCCCTTCAGCCTTCAGCTTGAGGAACCCCATGAACACGGACCTCGATTCCCTCTCCACCGCCGATCTCGACGCCCTCATCGCCCGCGCCATCCACGCGCGCACGAAGCGAGGCGAGCCGCACCCCGACAAGCCACCCCAGGAATTCGAGGCGACGCTCAACCCGGCGTGGTTCGTGTTCCTGGCGGGGGCCGACTCGATCGTGCAGTTCCGCCACGCGGGCGCCGGCTGGATCTCGGTGGCCATCCCGCCGCCGGAGCGCGCGCACCTCGCGACGATGCTCACGCACCACGCGCTGCTCGCCCCGCCGCCGCCCCAGCCGGCGCAGGCGCCGCCATCCCTCGCGAGCGGAGGGGGCGGGAAGGTCCACTAGGAAGGCCTACCTCGGCCGGAAGGGCTCCACCCGCGGCGGCCACGCGAGCGTGAAGGGCTCGCCCGACAGCGTGAGGTTCGGGTTGTAGTACGGGTCGTACATCAGCTTCGCCATCCAGCGCTCCCGAAGCAGGTCCGCCTCCTTCTGGAAGCGCTTCAACTTCTCCGGCGTGTCCTCGTAGCCGCGCGTGGCGCTCTCGTGGTGGTAGAGCTCCGCGTAGGGCGTGTAGAGGTTGCGGTAGCCCGCCGCGTCGATCTTCAGGCACAGGTCCACGTCGTTGAAGGCGACGGCCAGCTTCTCGTCGAACCCGCCCGCCTTCTCGAACACTTCCCGTCGCATCGCGAGGCAGGCAGCCGTCACGCCCGAGAGCGACTGCAGCAGGTTCGCGCGGCTGAAGTAGCCGTTGTCGCCCTTCGGCTTGCCCAGGTGCGCGTGCGCCGCGAGGCCGGCCACGAGCACGAGGCCCGCATGCTGGATGGTGTCGTTCGGGTACCACAGCTTCGCGCCCACGCCGCCGATCTCCGGACGCAGCGCGTGCGAGACCATCTCGGCGAGCCACTCCGGCGCGATCACCTCGATGTCGTTGTTCATGAAGACGAGGATCGCGCCCTTCGCCTGCTTCGCCGCGTCGTTGTTGAGGCGGGAGAAGTTGAAGGGCTTCGGGTCCTTCAGCAGGCGCACCGTGCCCGCCTTCGCGAGGGCCTCGAAGTAGCGGATGGCGCCCGGGTCGTCGCTGCCGTTGTCGACGAGAAGGATCTCGCGGTTCGCGTAGGTGGTCTTCGCCTGGATGCTCTCGACGCACTGGCGCACCAGCTTCTCGCCGTTGCGCGTCGGGATGATGATCGAGGCGAGCGGCGGGTCGTCCGGCAGGCGGTAGCGCACGCGCTGCACGGCGACGGGGACCGTCTCGACGGTCGCGGCGACGCCCCGGCGGTCCAGGTGTTCCTGCACGGCCTTTCGCGCGCGTTCGGCGGCGTAGTCCTTCTCGCCCGCGGCCACCGCCGTGCTGCCGACGATCATGCGCCAGTGATAGAGGATGCGCGGGATGTGGCGGATCTGCCGCGCCTCGATCCGCTCGATGAACCGGAGCGCGAGGTCGTAGTCCTGCGCGCCCTCGAAGCCCTCGCGGAAGCCGCCGATGTCGCGCACGATGTCGGCGCGGTAGACGCCCAGGTGCGTGATGAGATTGTGGGAAAGGAAGAGGTCCGGGTTCCAGTCGCACTTGAAGTAGGCGTTGGTGCGCTCGCCGTCGAAGCCGAGCTTGTCCTCGTCCGAATAGAGGAGCGCGGCGTCCGGGTGCTCGTCGATCTCGCGCGCGACCCAGTAGAGGGCGTCGGGCGGGATCGTGTCGTCGTGATCGAGGAGCGCGACGTAGACCCCCGTGGCGAGCGCGAGCGCCGTGTTGGAAGCGGCGCTGATGTGGCCGTTGCGTTCGCGCCACGCCACCTTGATGCGCGGATCCTTCGTGCGGTATTCCTCCACCACCGCGCGCACGTGCGGGGCCGTCGAGGCGTCGTCGGCGAGGCACAGCTCCCACTTCGGGTACGCCTGGGCGAGCACCGAATCGATCATCGCCCGCAGGGTCGCCTCCGGCGTGTTGTAGAGCGGCGTGATGAAGCTGAAGGTGATCGGGCGCGCGAAGGCCGCGGAATCGGCGGCCATCGAAGCGAGCTGCTCGGGCGATGCGGTCGAGAACTGCCTCACCCAGTCCGGGTAGGCGCCGACGCTCGCGCGGGCATGGTTGGTGAGCGCCCAGAAGGCCGATTCCCACAGGGCCTTCGGGCCACGCGAGAAGAGCACCTGCAATCCGAGGCGGAACCACACCCACAGCTGCTTCGGCGAGAGGCGGCCGATCACGCGCGCCATGTCCCGAACCGTGTCGAACCGGCGGTGGTTTCCGGGCAGTTCGTCGATCGACAGGCCGTCACACGCGAATTCGCAGGGATAGATGCTCGGATCGAAGCGGAAATGGTCGACGCCGTCGGAGATGAGCACCTCGGCGCGGTAGTACTCGCCGTCGTGCTCGAGCTCCACCGCGCGCGATTCCGCGTAGCCGCCCTTCGGGAAGGGGATGTAGACCCGCGGGCCGGCGAGGCGGCCGCTGCGCTCCACGATGCGCGTGCGGATCACGTACCAGCCGGGCTTGAGCTTGCCCGTGCCCTTCGGCGGGCGCGCGATGAACGCCGGATCGCTCGATGTGGCGCGCCAGAAGGCGCCTGCCTGCGACGGGACCCGGACGGGGTCCTTCTTCATCGGGCGGATCGTGAGGTCGAGACTCAAGGGGTGCGCGGGGCCGGAATTGTTGCAGCGCACATATTACCGGGCTCCGAAGGGGACGCACACATTCAGTTTCGGTGAAGGGGACGCACGCCTTTACCTGTCCTGAAGGTGTGCGTCCCCTTCAGGGGGCCTGAAGGTGTGCGTCCCCTTCAGGGGGCCTGAAGGTGTGCGTCCCCTTCAGGGGGTTACTGCGCGAAGGCCTCGATGATGCCCACGCCGGTGGTGCCGTTCTTGCCGGAAACGATGGCGGTGTAAGCCCCCGGCGGCAGCGTGATGCGGATCACCGCCTCGCGGGTGTCCGCGGGAGCGAAGCCCGAAGCCTGGATAGCCGCCACGTCGGCCGGAAGGGTTTGCGCCTGCCAGTCGTCGTTGGTCGCGATCGGCGTCGGGCCGTTGAATAGCTGCAGCACCGGGTCCATCAGCGCGTTCGCGATCCCGAAGGGCACCAGGCTCGGACCCCGTGCGCGCACCGTCACCGTCTGCGGGCTTTCCCCTTGGATGATGAAGCCCCCGATCATCACGTCGCCCCCCGTGAGCACCTGTCCCCGCGTGGAGATGTTGGCGAGCGGCGCTTCGGGGCGGTCCACCTCGAAGACTTCGACGATTCCAACGCCCGTGACGCCACCCACGCCGGAGACCACCGCCGTATAGGCACCCGGCGAAAGCGTGACGAGGATCGCCGATTCCAGCGGGCTCGAAGGCGCGAAACCGGAAGCGGTGAGATCCGCGGCGTTGGCGGCCGTGCCCCAGTCGTCGCTCGTGGCGATCACGGTCGCCCCCGAAAACAGCTGCATCATCGGGTTCGCCAGGGCGTTGGCGATGCCGAAGGGAACGAGCGAAGGGCCTCGTGCGCGCACCACCACCGTCTTCGGTTGCGACCCGCCGATGATGAACCCGCCGATCAGCACGTCGTTCCCGGTGAGCACCTGCATCCGCGTCGAGATGTTCGCGAGGCGTGAGATCGAAGCATTCAGCCTGAACTGCGCCCCCACGCTCTTCGCCGCATCCATCGTCACGTTGCAGGCGCCGGTGCCCGTGCACGCGCCCGTCCAGCCATCGAAGAACGAACCGGCGACAGGCGTCGCGGCAAGAGCCACCGAGACGCCCGAATCGAAGTCCGCATGGCAAGTCGAGCCGCACGCGACCCCGGCCGGCGTCGAAACGACCGACCCGCCACCGCCGCCCGCCTTCGAAACCGCAAGCGTGAAAGTCACGCGCGCGAAGGTCGCGGTCACGGCCTTCGCGGCATCCATCGTGACGGCGCATGTTCCCGTTCCGGCACAACTCCCGCCCGACCATCCCGAGAAGACCGAGCCGGCATCGGCCACGGCGGCTAGCGTGACGACGGTTCGCGAGGCGAACTCGGCCTGGCACATTGCGCCGCAGGCGATCTCGCCCGTGCCGGAGTTCACCGTGCCCGTGCCGGTTCCGTCCCGCGTGACGGTGAGGGAGAAAGCCAGGGGCGCGGCAATGGCGAACGTGGCCGTGACGCCCTGCGCCTGGCTCATCGTGACGATGCAAGCCCCGGTGCCGGCACACCCCGCGCCGCTCCAGCCCGCGAAAAGGGACCCCGCCTCCGCCAGCGCCTCGAGCGTGACGGAGGTACCCAGGTCGAAAACGTAGGAGCAGGCGGCCCCGCAATCGATGCCGGCAGGTGTCGAGGAGACCGTGCCCGCGCCGTTGCCCGCGCGTGAAAGCGTGAGCGGGAAGGCGATCGGCGCGTCGAGGGCGAACGTGGCCGTCACGTGGGCGGCGGCGCTCATGGGAACGGTGCAGGTGCCCGTGCCGGCGCAGCCGGCGCCGCTCCAGCCGGTGAAGGTCGAGCCCGCGTCGGCCGTGGCCGTCAGGGTGATGGGGACATTCGCCGCGAAGGTGCCCCAGCAGGCGGCGCCGCAGGCGATGCCGGCGGGCGCCGAGGTGACGCCGCCCGAACCGGTGCCGCGACGGTAAACCGACAAGGAGAACGTCGCCGGCGCCTGGGGCAGGAAGGTCGCGCTCACCTGGGTGGCGTTCTCCAACGTCACGGTGCACGACCCCGCGCCCGTGCACGCGCCGTTCCAGCCGGCGAACGTGGAGCCCGCCGTGGGTGTCGCGATCAGCGTCACCGTCGTACCCGTCCCGAAGTCCGCCGCGCAGGTCGCGCCGCAATCGATGACCGGCGGGTCCGAGGAGACGGTGCCCGAGCCCGCCCCGTCCTTCGATACCGACAGCGTGGCCGTCGGCAGGGCCATCAGGTCCACGTGACCGAAGATGCCGATGAGCGGGCACGACTGGGGCATCGTCGCGGGGTGGAGCGTGATCGTGCCCAGCGGGTTGCCGGGCGGCACGTACGAAGGCCCGTTCGCGGGGAAGGCGAGGTAGGCGGACGCGCCACTCGCCGCGGGGCAGGCCACGTCGCCGCGCACGATCCAGAAGGGCGCCACGGTCGTGTCGGCGTAGTAGCCCGCGTCACGCATGCTGAGCACCGCGCCATAGGTGCCGGCCGGAACGTCGGCGTACGGCGCGTAGACGGCCTCGATGTCGCAGCCGGCACCGCCCGGGAACGTGATCGCGCCGATGACGGGGCCGGTGTGCGTCTCGATGCGCACGAGCGAAGGCGCCGCCGTGGCGGGCTGGACGCAGCCCGTGGTGCTGATGAGTTCGCCGCGCGTTCCTTCGTAGAGGTTGGCGGCGACCCGGGTCAGGTTTCCGGAGAAAAACGTGGCGGCTACGGCGATGCCGGGGGAGGCGAGGGTGATCGCCAGGGCGGCGATCGTGGAGCGGAGCATCTGCATTCGGTTCCCGCCGGGCCAGCAACGTCCGGCGGCGATTACCGTTCAAGCTACGCCTCCCGCAATACACCCAAATGTCGTGGGGATTTCACCCGAAACAGGCGCGGCTCCCCATTCCCGGCCCGCTGGCCCGGAACCTGCCCGCTACAGCGCGAACACCTCCACGATGCCCACGCCCGTCCCGCCATCCGAGCCGGTGACGATGGCCGTATAGGCACCGGGTGGCAGCGTGACGAGGATGGCCGCTTCGAGCGTGTTTCCCGGCGCGAAGCCGCTCGCCGCGACCGCGGCCTGATTGGTCGCCGACTGCCAGTTGTCGTTCACCGCGATCGCGCTCGCCCCCGCGAAGAGCTGCAGCATCGGGTTGGCGAGCGGGTTGGCGATGCCGGCGGCCGCGAGCGAGGGGCCGCGCGCGCGGACGAGGACCGTTTGCGGCCGCGTGCCCTGGATGACGAACCCCCCGATCATCACGTCGTTGCCCGTGAGCACCTGCCCGCGCGTGGCGATGTTGATGAGCGGCATGTCCAGGCGGTCCACCTCGAAGACCTCGACGATGCCCACGCCCGAGGTGCCGCCCGCCCCGGCGACGATCGCGGTGTAGGCGCCGGGCGCGAGCGTCGCGAGCACCGCGGATTCCTGCGCGTTCGCCGGCGCGAAGCCCGAGGACTGGATGGCCGCCGCGTTGGCCGCCTGGCCCCAGTCGTCGTTCGTCGCGATCACCGTGGCGCCGGAGACGAGCTGCAGCGTGGGGTTGGCGAGCGCGTTCGCGATGCCGAAGGGAACCAGCGAGGGGCCGCGCGCGCGCACGACGACCGTCTTGGGCGCGCTGCCGCCGATGATGAAGCCGCCGATCAGCACGTCGTTGCCGGTGAGCACCTGCATGCGCGTGGAGATGTTCGCGAGGCGCGGGAACGCGGTGGGCGCGGGCACGAGCGCCTGGCCGCTGTTCGCATCCACCTGCATCGCGTCGGCGTTCACGGCCTCGAAGTTGGCGCCGGCGATGGAGCCGAGCTCGGAGAACACGGCGTCGGGCCAGCTCGCGCTCGAGACGCCCTGGAAGAACCAGTTGCTGCCGCCGTCCGCGAGGATGAACCCGTACTTCTTGAGCGCCGTGAGGATGACGCGCGTGGGCTGCGAGTAAGGCGTCACGTCGAACGAGGCCTTCAGGCGGAAGCGCGCGCCCATGGGCGGACGCGCGCCCGAGGTGTTCGTGCCCGAGGCGTGGCGGCCGGGCCAGAGGTACTTCTGGCCGCCGGTGGCCGCGTCGCGTCCCCAGATCTGCACGGCGGTCATGCGGATGGCGTGGGTGATCTCGCCCGCGACCACTTCCTCCCAGCGCACCAGGCCCGGGAAGATCGGCAGGCCCGCGGCATCGGCGGAGGTCCACCCGGCCTGGCGCAGCGGCCCGTTCGTCTTCAGGTCGAATCGCGCCCAGGACGTGGCGCTCCAGTTGGTGCCGCCGTTGACCGGGAAGGCCTGGTAGAGCTCGTACAGGATGCAGTTGTTGGTCTCGATCACGAGCACGTGGCGGTCCGCGCCCGAGGGGGCGCCCAGGCCGCCTTCCACCGGCGCGTCGACCGGGATGGGGAAGGGGACGTTGTCGCTTTCGTCGTCGAAGGCCCCCGCGTTCGGGATGATGAGGGACGCCGGATGCGCCCCGTTCACCGTGGCGAACGGAATGCCGAAGTTGTCGGCCAGGTTGTTGCCCCAGTCCGCGTGCAGCCGCGCGGTGTTGCCGACGGTGGCCACCCAGTCGGTCGAGCGCGGGTGGACCGGCAGCGCGTCGATGGGCGTGTTCCAGTGGTTGTCGGCGGGGAAGACCTGGCACCCGCCGACGGTGGGGGGCGCGGCGAGGGCCGGCAGCGCGGCGGAGGCGAGCGCGAACAGGGCGCAGAAGCGAAGCGGGATCATGGAGGACTCCTCCTGGATGAACGCCCGATGGTCCGTCGCCGCCGCGAGGGCCGCAAGGGAATTTTCGGCGCGGTGGCCTACTGCAGGAATATTTCGACGATCGACACGCCGGTCGTGCCGCCCGCGCCCGAGACGACGGCGGTGTACGCGCCAGGGTCCAGGGTGAGCAGCAGGGCGGACTCCGCCGGGCTCGTCGGCGCGAAGCCTCGCGAGGCGACGGCGCCCGCGCTGTTGTTGCCCGTCTGCCAGTCGTCGTTGGTCGCGACCAACGACGCGCCGGCGAAAATCGAGAGCGAGGGGTTGGCCAGCGGGTTCGCGATGCCAAAGGGGGCGAGGGAAGGGCCCCGGGCCCGGACGACCACCGTCCGCGGCCCCGTGCCCTGGATGATGAAGCCGCCGATCAGCACGTCCGACCCCGAGGCCACGCGGCCCCGCGTGGAAATGTTCAGGAGCGGCACCGCGGCCGCATCGACCTCGAACACCTCCACGATCGCGACGCCGGTGCCGCCGGCCGCGCCCGAGACCACCACGGTGTAGCCGCCCGGCGGCAGCGTCACGAGCGCGGCCGATTCGAGCGGGTCCGCCGGCGCGAAGCCCGAGGCCTGGATGGCGGCGGCGTTCGCGGCCTGGCCCCAGTCGTCATTGGAGGCGAGGACCGTCTGGCCGGTGACGAGTTGCAGGGTCGGGTTCGCGAGCGGGTTGGCGATGCCCTGCGCGGCGAGCGAAGGGCCGCGCGCGCGCACGACGACCGTCTTCGCCTGCGAGCCGCCGATGATGAAGCCGCCGATCATCACGTCCTCGCCCGTGAGCGATTGCCCGCGCGTCGAGAGGTTGGCGAGCCGCGGCGGGTTCGTCGCGGCGGGCGTGAGCCGCACGATGCTGCCGCTCGCGATGTTGGCGGCGTAGAGCTCGCCGTTCTCGTCCTCGCCGAAGGTCGAGAGGTTCCCCACGGTCGCCACCTGCGTGGTCGTCCACGCGCCGCCGGCGCCGGGCTCCGCGGCCCAGACGCGGCCGCTGCCGAAATCGCCGTAGACGTAGAAGCCGGCGAGCCCCGGCACGGAACCGCCGCGGTAGCGGTAGCCGCCCGTCACCGACACGCCACCGGCCGCGTCGTGCGCGTATTCGAGGATCGGCGGCGTGTGGTTCGCCAGGCTGCAGTTCGAGGACGGGTTGTGGCAGGCGCTGCCTTCGAAGACGCTCCAGCCGTAATTGCGACCGCCCGGCGTGCCCGCGGGCTGGAAATCGATCTCCTCGCGCGCCCTGGCCCACGTCGCCGATGAAGTGATCGCCCGTGAGCCGGTCGAAACTGAAGCGCCACGGATTGCGCAGGCCGTAGGCCCAGATCTCGCCGCGCCGGCCCGCCTGGCCGATGAACGGATTCCCCGCGGGGTTGCCGTAGGGCGGCGTGCCGTTCACGTCGATCCGCAGGATCTTGCCGCGCAGGTCGTTCAGGTTCTGGCCCGTGGCGAACGGATCGCCCCCGCCGCCGCCGTCGCCCACGCCGATGTACAGGTAGCCGTCCGGTCCGAAGGCGATCTTGCCGCCGTTGTGGTTCGCCTGTTGCGGATGCGGAATGGTGATCAGGACCGTCGCCGACGCGGTGTCGGCCCGGTCCGGATTCGCCGCCGAGCGCGTGTAGCGCGCGACGACGATCTCGTTGCCGCCGCCGTCGCCGGCGAGCGCCCGGGTGTAGAAGACGAAGAACTGCCCGTTCGTCGCGAACGCGGGATGGAAGGCGAGCCCCAGCAGGCCCTGCTCGCCGCCGGTGCGCACCGGGCCGCCGCTGCCGGGGGAGATGTCGAGGAAGGGGGTCGCGACGAGCGCGCCGTTCCTCACGATGCGGATTCGCCCGCCCTGCTCGACGACGAAGAGCCGCCCGGAAAAATCGTTGGCGTGCACGATCTCCACGGGCGCGGCCAGGCCGGAGACGAACGGCGTGGGCGTGAGCGCGGGCGGCGCGGCGAGCGCGCAGGAGGCGGCCAGCAGGGCGGCGCCGCAGAACGGGCGGACAAGGCGGGGCATGGCTTTCCTCGGGATCGGTCGACAGGAAGTACGGCCGATTCTAGGCGGCGGATGCCACCGCGCCACGACCGTTCGTCGGATGTCGCCTCCGGGCTACAGGCGGGGCGCCGGGTGACGCGAAAGGCAAGGCGAGGGGCTACGGCTGCGCGAACACCTCGATGATGCCCACGCCCGTCGTGCTGCCCGCGCCGGTCACGATGGCCGTGTAGGCGCCCGGAGCGAGCGTTACGCGGATCGCGGACTCGAGCGCGTTCGAAGGCGCGAAGCCCGAGGCCTGGATCGCCGCCGCGTCGCCGGCCACCGTCTGCACCTGCCAGTCGTCGTTGCTCGCGACCGGCGTGGCGCCCGAGTAGAGCAGCAGCACGGGGTTCGCGAGCGCGCCGGGCACGCCGGCCGCCGTGAGCGAGGGGCCGCGCGCGCGCACCACCACGGTCTGCGGGGTGTCTCCCTGGATGATGAAGCCGCCTATCATGACGTCGTTGCCGGTGAGCACCTGGCCCCGCGTGGAGATGTTGATGAGAGGGGCGTCGGGCAGGTCGACTTCGAACACCTCGACGATGCCCACGCCCGTGCCTCCCGCGGTGCCCGTCACGATGGCGGTGTAGGCGCCCGGCGCGAGCGTCGTGTGGATCGCGGCCTCGAGGGCGTTCGAAGGGGCGAAACCCGAGGCCTGGACCGCCGCGGCGTTCGTGGCGTCCTGCCAGTTGTCGTTGGTCGCGAGCGGCGTCGCGCCTGAGTAGAGCAGCAGCACGGGGTTCGCGAGCGCGCCGGGCACGCCGGCCGCGGTGAGCGAGGGGCCGCGTGCGCGCACGACCACGGTCTTCGACTGCGTCCCGCCGATGATGAAGCCGCCGATCATGACGTCGTTGCCGGTGAGCACCTGCATGCGCGTCGAGATGTTGGCGAGGCGCGCGGGGTTCGTCGAGAGGGTGCCCTTGCGGATCGCGAAGTTGCTGCGGTCGGCCACGTAGAGGTTGCCGCTCGTGTCGACCGTGACGTCCTTCGGGTTGAAGAAGCGTGACGCCGTGCCCACGCCATCCGTCGAGCCGACGCTGCGGGCCGCGCCGCCGACCGTCGTCACGACGCCCGCCGCCGTGACGCTGCGGATCGTCTGGTTGTCGGTGTCGGCGACGTGGACGGTACCGGTCGCATCGACGGCGACCCCGCTCGGAAAGCGGAAAGTGGCCGCGGTGCCCGTGCCGTCGGCGTTGCCCGCGAGGCCGCTGCCCGCGAGCGTGGTGACCACGCCCGCCGGCGTGATCTTGCGGATGGCGTGGTTGCCGTGATCGCAGACGTACAGGTTGCCGGCGGAATCGACCGTGACGTCGAAGGGCACCAGGAACCGGGCCGCGGTGCCGGTGGCGTCCACGAATCCGGGGGCGCCGAGCGTGCCCGCGAGGGTGGTGACCACGCCGGCCGGCGTGATCTTGCGGATGGTCTCGCCGTCGACCGCGTACACGTTGCCGCCCGTATCGACGGCGAGGCCGTAGAGGCCGCTGAAACGCGCCGCGGCGCCGGTGCCGTTGGTCGCGCCCGACAGGCCGGCCGTGCCCGCGATCGTGGTGACCACGCCCGCCGCGGTGATCTTCCTCACGGTGTGGTTGCCCGAATCCGCCAGGTACACCGTGCCGGCGCTGTCGGCCGCGATGCCGAACGGGGCAAAGAATCGCGCTGCCGCGCCCGTGCCGTCGGCGCTGCCGAAACTGCCCTGGGTGCCCGCGAGCGTCGTGACCACGCCGGCCGGCGTGATTTTGCGCACGGTGTGGTCGGCCGCGTCGGCCACGTAGAGGTTGCCGCTGCCGTCGGAGGCCACGGTGTACGGGTCCTCGAAGCGCGCCGCGCTGCCCGTGCCGTCCACGGCGCTGCTGCGGCCCGCCAGCCCCGCGAGCGTCGTGACGGCCCCGGCCGTGTCGATGGCGCGGATCGTGTTGCTGGCCGTGTCGGCCACCAGCAGGTTGCCGCCCGCGTCGGAGGACACGCTGGAGGGGTAGAAGAAGCGTGCGACGGATCCGGTGCCATCGGCGATGCCGGGCACGCCGGCGGAGCCGGCGAGTGTGCTCACGGTGCCGCCCGAGATCTTGCGGATGGCGTGGTTGCCGTAGTCGGCCACGTAGACGTTGCCGCTGCCATCGACGGCCACGCCGCGGGGCTCGCGGAAGCGCGCCAGGCCGATCGCGGCGCCGTTGGTGTTGCCCGAGAAGCCGGCGATGCCTGCGAGCGTGGTCACCACGCCGCCGGGCGTGATCAACCGGATCGTGTGGTTCGACGAATCCGCGACATAGACGTTGCCGGACGAATCGACCGCGACGCCCTGCGGTTCGCGAAACCGCGCGGCCGTCCCCGTGCCGTCGGCGTTGCCGCCGGTACCCGTCGTGCCCGCGAGCGTGGTCACCACGCCCGCAGGCGTGATCTTGCGGATGGCGTGGTTCTGGTAGTCCGCCACGTAGACGTTGCCGTCGACGTCGGTGGCGACGCCGCGCGGCTCGTCGAAGCGCGCGGCCGTGCCCGTGCCGTCCGCAGTGCCGGCCGTCGCGCTCCCGGCGAACGTGGTGACGATTCCGCCGGGCGCGATCTTGCGGATGCGGTTGCCGGCGGTGTCGGCCACGTACACGTTGCCGTTGGGGTCGACCGCGACGCCATAGGGGTCGGTGAATCGCGCCGCGGCACCCGTGCCATCGATGCCGCCCTGGTTGCCCGCGGTGCCCGCGTAGGTGGTCACCACCCCGGCCGAGGTCACGAGCCGGATCGTGCTGTTGGAGGCGTCCGCCACGTAGGCCACCCCGCCGCTGCCCCGCGCGATGCCCCGCGGCGCGTAGAACTGCGCTGCCGCGCCGGTGGCATCGATGCTGCGCACCACGGCCCCGGGCGTTCCCGCGAGGGTGGACCAGGTGAAGCCGGCGGAAGAAGCGACGAGAGGCGCTGCCGCGAGCAGCCCCGCAACCAGGAATGTCCGGAACCGCTTCGCGCGCATGGCGCCCTCCGCAATGCCAACGTCAGTCGGTGACCGCACCCTTGCTCGCCGTACCCACCAGCTTCGCGTATTTGGCGAGCACGCCGCGCGTGTAGCGGGGCGCGGGCTGCTTCCAGGCGGCGCGGCGCTTCGCGATTTCCGCATCCGGCACGTTCAACTGGATGAGGAGCTGCCTCGCGTCGATGGTGACGGAATCGCCCTCCTGCACGAGCGCGATGAGGCCGCCTTCGTAGGCTTCCGGCGCGACGTGGCCGACCACCATGCCCCAGGTGCCGCCGGAGAAACGGCCGTCCGTGATGAGGCCGACCGATTCGCCCAGGCCCTTGCCGATGAGCGCGCCCGTGGGCGAGAGCATCTCGCGCATGCCCGGGCCGCCCTTGGGGCCTTCGTAGCGGATGATGACCACGTCGCCCGCATGGATGCGGTCGCCCAGGATCGCTTCCATGGCCGCGGGCTCGGAATCGAACACCTTGGCCGGGCCGGTGATCACCGGGTTCTTGAGGCCCGTGATCTTGGCGACGCACCCCTCGGGGGCGAGGTTGCCCCTGAGGATGGCCAGGTGGCCCTGCTCGTACATCGGGTTCGACCAGGGGCGGATGACGTCCTGGTCCTTGCGCGGCTCGGCGGGGATGTCCGCGAGCGTCTCGGCGATGGTCTTGCCGGTGATGGTGATGCACTCGCCGTGGAGCACGCCGTGCTCGAGCAGCATCTTCATCACCTGCGGCACGCCGCCCGCGCGGTGGAAATCCGTGGCGACGTAGCGGCCGGAGGGTTTCAGGTCGCAGAGCACCGGCACCTTCTTGCGGATGCGCTCGAAATCGTCGATCGTCCAGTCCACCTGCGCCGCGTGGGTGATGGCGAGGAAGTGCAGCACCGCGTTGGTCGAGCCGCCGACCGCCATGATGACGGCCACGGCGTTCTCGACGGACTTCTTCGTGACGATGTCGCGCGTCTTGAGGCCCTTCTTCACGGCCTCGACCAGCACGCGGGCGCTCTCCTCGGTGCTCGCGACCTTCTCGGCGTCCTCGTTGGCCATCGTGGAGGAGTAGGGCAGCGACATGCCCAGCGCCTCGAAGGCCGAGCTCATCGTGTTGGCGGTGTACATGCCGCCGCAGGCGCCGGTGCCCGGCAGGGCGCAGCGCTCGATGCACTCGAAGTCCTCGCGGCTCATCTTGCCGGCGTTGAGCGAGCCCACGGCCTCGAACACGCTGACGATCTGCAGGTCCTCGCCCTTGTGGTGGCCGGGCTTGATGGTGCCGCCGTAGACGAAGATCGCCGGGAGGTTCATGCGGCAAAGGCCGATCATCGCGCCGGGCATGTTCTTGTCGCAGCCGCCGATGGCGAGCACGCCGTCCATGAACTGGCTCTGCACGGCGGTCTCGATGGAATCGGCGATCACCTCGCGCGAGACGAGGGAGTACTTCATGCCCTCGGTGCCCATGGAGATGCCGTCCGTCACGGTGATCGTGCCGAACATCTGCGGCATGCCGCCCGCGGCGCGGATGGCGGCGTCGGCCGCGTCGGCGAGGGGCTGCAGGCCCGCGTTGCAGGGGTTGAGCGTCGAGTGGCCGTTGGCGAGGCCGATGAAGGGCTTCTTGAAGTCCTCGTCGCCGTAGCCGATGGCGCGCAGCATCGAGCGGTTGGGGGAGCGCGAATCGCCCTCGGTGATGGTGGTGGAGCGGAATTTTTCGGTCATGTTCGCTTCTCTCGTTCGGTGTCCTAGTCGACCTTGACGTTGCCGGCCTTCACGACCTTCGCCCACATCCCGGTCTGCTCGCGGATGAACTGCTCCGCCGCCTTCGGGCCCTGCGGCGCGATCTCGCCGCCCAGCGCGGCCACGCGTTCCTTGATGTCCGGCGAGGCCATCGCCTTCTGCACGGCCTCGGCCAGCTTCGCGATCACCGGCGCGGGCGTTCCGGCGGGGGCGAAGACGCCGTTCCATTCGTACACCTCGTAGCCGGGCACGCCGGCCTCGGCCATCGTCGGCAGGTCCGGCAGCGCCGCGATGCGCTTGGCGCCGGTGAGGGCGAGCGGCCGCAGCTTCCCGCCCTTCACGTGCCCCAGGCCCGAGGCCACGTTGGCGAAGAAGACGGGCACCTGGCCGCCCATCACGTCGTTCATCGCCGGGCCGCCGCCCTTGTAGGGGATGTGCTGCAGGTCGACCCCGGCCTTCTGCTTGAAGAGCTCGCCGGCGAGGTGCTGCGCGGAGCCGTTGCCGGAGGAGGCGAAGGCCACGCTGCCGGGCTTCGACTTGGCGAGGTCCACGAGGTCCTTCACGGTCTTCGGCGCGAAGGAGGGCGTCACCACGAGCATGTTCGGGTAGAGCGCGAGCACGCCGATGGGCGTGAACGCCTTGGCCGGGTCGTAGGGCAGCTTCGGGTAAAGGCTCGGGTTCACGGCGTAGTTGGCCGCGTCGAGCATGAGCGTGTAGCCGTCCGGGGCTGCGCGCGCCACCTCGCCCGCGCCGATCTGGCCGCTCGCGCCCGCCTTGTTCTCGACGACGACCGGCTGGCCGAGCGCTTCGGCCATCTTCGGCGCGATGAGGCGGGCCATGAGATCCGCGCCGCCGCCGGGCGGGTAGGTGACGATGATCTTGACGGGCTTCGTGGGGAACGCCTGGGCGAGGGCGGCCGGGGAAATCGCGAGGGCGAGCGCGCAGCCGAGCGTGGCGAGAAGTCTCTTCATGGGGGCGGGAAACCGGGAGTGGGAGGAATCGGCCGCATTCTCGGACGGCCGGATCGCTAGAATAGCCCTTCGCAGACACCCGGTGAAACCCTTGCAAGGCGTCGATACCCACGCTCACGTGTTCTCCGCCACCGCGCCGCCCGTGGCGGGCGCGCGCTATCGGCCCGCCTACGCCGCCACGCTCGAGGACTGGCGTTCGCGCTGGGCGGCGGCCGGCATCACGCACGGGGTGGTCGTGCAGGTGAGCTTCTACGGCACGGACAACACGGAGGTGCTGGCCGCTGTCGCGAGCGATCCTTCGCGGCTGCGGGGCGTCGCCATCGTCGAGCCGTCCATCGACGATCGCGAGCTCGCGCGGCTGGACGGCGGCGGCATCCGCGCCATCCGGCTGAACCTCAAGTCGGTGGCGGACTACGCGATCTATGGCGCGGGGGCATGGAAGGCGCTCTACCGCTGCATCCACGCGCGCGGCTGGCATGTCGAGGTGTACGTGGATGTCGGGCGCCTGCCGGAGATCGCGCCGGCCTTCGCCGATACGCCCGTGGGCGTGGTGTTCGACCACTTCGGCAACCCGGGGGCGACGCCGGAGGCGGTGGATCGCACCTTCGCGTCGGTGGCGGCGCTCGCGAAGGAGCGCGAGGTGTTCGCGAAGCTCTCGGCGCCCTATCGGCTGGGCGGGGCCAACCCGGCCGGCCTCGCCGCGCGCTGGCTCGAGGCCGTCGGGCCGCGCAACCTGCTGTGGGGCAGCGACTGGCCGTGGACGAACTTCGAGACGGTGCAGGATTACGGGCGCCTGCGGGCCATGCTGGACGACTGGGCGCCCGCGACGCTTCGCCCCGCGATCCTCTGGGATAATGCGGCCCGCCTCTACGGTTTCGACTGAAAGCTCCCCTTGCTCACCCATCCGCAGTTCGATCCCGTCCTCTTCAGCCTGGGGCCCGTCGCCGTGCGCTGGTACGGGCTCATGTACGTGCTCGCGTTCGTGGCGTTCGTGGTGCTGGGCAAGTACCGCGCGCGCAAGGGGCCGGCGTACGGCGTGACGGAGGAGGGCGTGGACGACATGCTGCTCTACGGCGTGCTGGGCGTGATCCTGGGCGGGCGGCTGGGGTACATCCTCTTCTACAAGCCGGAGTACTACCTCGCGCACCCGCTGGAGGTGATCCAGATCTGGACGGGTGGGATGAGCTTCCACGGCGGGTTCCTGGGCGTGCTCTTCGCGATCTGGATCTTCTGCCGGCGCCGCAAGCTCGCGTGGCTCTCGACGATGGATTTCATCGCGCCGCTCGTGCCCGTCGGCCTGGGCGCCGGCCGCATGGGCAACTTCATCAACGGCGAGCTGCCCGGGCGCGTGACCGACGTGCCCTGGGGCATGTGGTACCCGCAGATCGACCGCGTGGCGACGCTGCGCCATCCCTCGCAGCTCTACCAGTTCGCGATGGAGGGCCTCGTGCTCTTCGCGCTGCTGTGGGTGTTCTCCGCGAAGCCGCGTCCCGCGGGCGCGGTGTCGGGCCTCTTCCTCATCGGCTACGGCGCGGGGCGCTTCATCACCGAATTCGGCCGCCAGCCCGACGATTTCCTCGGCTTCCTCGCCCTGGGCCTTTCCATGGGCCAATGGCTCTCCCTGCCCATGGTCGCCGCCGGCATCGCCATGATGGCCTGGTCCTACCGCCGTTGAAGCTGGGGACAGGTGAAAAAGGGGACGGGTGTAAATGGGGACAGGTGAAGGAGTGCGTCCCCTTCAGCCCTTCCGAAGGGGTGCGTCCCCTTCAGCGCTCCTGAAGGTGTGCGTCCCCTTCATCGGGGTGATGCTGGCGGGCTGTGCCGCGATGCCACTCAAAGACGTCGAGGCGCGCGTGGTGCCGGCGAGCGCCTGGGGCAGCATCCCCGCCGAGCCCGGGCGTCTCAAGCCGCACGCCGTCGAGCGCATCACCCTTCACCATGGCGGCGTGCCCTACCGCAAGGACCGCGTCACGGCCGAATACCTGCAAAGCCTGCAGGCCTGGTCGCGCCGCGAAAAGGGCTGGGCGGACGTGCCCTACCACTACGTCATCGACCCGGCGGGCGTCATCCACGAAGGGCGGCCCATCGGCCTACGCGGGCGACACCAACACCGACTACGACCCCACGGGCCACGCGCTCGTCGTGGTGCTGGGCAACTTCGAGGAGGAAGTGCCGACCGCCGCGCAGCTCGAGGCGGCCGTGGACGCGATGGCGATGATCGCCGCGCGGCACGGCGTCCCGCCGGAAAGGATCGCGGGCCACAAGGACCACTCGGGCCAGACGGTGTGTCCGGGGCGCAATCTCGCGCGGTTCCTCGAGAACGGCTGGTTCCGGGCGCGGGTGGAAGCGCGCGCCGGGCCCCTCACATCCCGTCACAAGCCGCCCTGATCCCGCTGGTATCCTTGCCGCCCATGAACGCTCCCGGACCGCCTTCGGGACCGATACGGCCCCGCGTCGAGGAACTGTTTCCCGCGCTCTACGACGAGCTGCGGCGGCTGGCCCGCGGGCGCCTGGCGGGCGGGGGGAGGCCGACGCTGCTCGACACCCGGTCGCTGGTGCACGAGGCCTACATGCGCATGCAGAAGGGCGGGGGCGTCGCGGTGAACGACCGCGAGCACTTCCTCGCCTACGCGGCGAGCACCATGCGCTCCGTGGTCATCGATTTCGTCCGTCGCCGCGATGCCGACCGCCGCGGCGGCGACGCGGAGCACGTCACCCTGCAGACGGACGCGGCGGCGGACCTGGGCGCCGCGGACGAGGAGATCCTCGCGGTCCACCAGGCGCTCGAGAAGCTGGCCGATGTCGACGCGCGGCTGGTGCGCGTGGTCGAGATGCGCTATTTCGCGGGACTCTCCGATATCGAGATCGCCCAGGCGCTCCAGGTGACGGACCGAACGGTGCGCCGCGATTGGGAGCGCGCCAGGCTGCTGCTCGCGCAGATGCTCGGGCGCTAGCGTCCGGGCTTGTCCGGACCCTGGCCCGGAGCGCGTGGAACCCCCAAGGAGAAAGCGCCCCGCTCCCCGCGCGGCCCGAGGACACCGTGCATCCCCCCGACCCGCCCGACAGCCACCGCCTGAAGCAACTGGCCGTTCTCCTCGACGAGGCGCTCGCGCTCGCGCCCGAGGCGCGCGGGACCTGGCTCGCCTCGCTCCCGGACACCCAGGCGCCGCTTCTCGCCGACCTGCGGGCCCTGCTCGCGCGCGCGGAGGTCGCCACGGATACCTTCATGGGCCGGCCGGTGAGCCTCGAGGCGCTCGGTGTCGCGCCGCCGGGCTCCGACGCGCCTTCGGGACTCGTGGGCACCTACCGCCTCGTGCGCGAACTGGGCGAGGGGGGCATGGCGACCGTCTGGCTCGCCGAGCGCGCCGACGGGACGCTGCAGCGGCAGGTAGCGCTCAAGCTGCCGCGCATGGGCTGGGCGCGGGGTCTCGCCGAACGCATGGCGCGCGAGCGGGACATCCTCGCCGGGCTCGAGCACCCGCACATCGCGCGGCTGTACGACGCCGGCGTGACGGACGAGGGCCGGCCGTATCTCGCGATGGAGTTCGTGGACGGCCAGCCGATCGACCGGTACTGCGCTTTGCGCCACGCGGACCTGGCGACGAGGCTCGCGCTCTTCCTGCAGGTGTGCGAGGCGGTGTCGCACGCGCACGCGAGGCTGGTGGTGCACCGGGACCTCAAGCCCTCGAACATCCTCGTGACCCACGCCGGCTCGGTGCGCCTGCTCGATTTCGGCGTGGCGAAACTGCTGGAGGGCGAGGGCCGCGTCGACACCGGGCTCACGCAGTTCCACGGCCGCGCCTTCACGCCCGACTACGCCTCGCCCGAGCAGGTCCGCGGCGAGGCCCTGGGCACCGCGAGCGACGTGTACTCGCTCGGCGTGGTGCTCTACGAGCTGCTCGCGAGCGAGCGGCCCTATCGCGTCGCGCGCGACACGCCGGCGGCTCTCGAGGAAGCGGTGCTCGACGCGGAAGTGCCGCCGGCCAGCTCGCGGGTCTCCGACCGGCGGCTCGCGCGGGCGCTGCGCGGCGATCTCGACACCATCCTCGCGAAGGCGCTGCGCAAGCGCCCGGCGGCGCGCTACGCGAGCGTCGACGCCTTCGCGCAGGACGTGCGCCGCCATCTCGAGGGTGAGCCCGTGCTCGCCCGGCCGCCGAGCTTCCGCTACCGCGCGACGAAGTTCATGCGCCGCCATCGCTGGCCCGTGGCGGCGTTGGCCTCCATCGTGCTCGCGCTCGGCGCAGGCGTCGCGGTGGCGCTCAACGAGGCGCACGAGGCCGATCGCCAGCGCCGGCTCGTCCTCGAACGCACGACCCAGGCGGAGGCGGCGCTGGAGTTCGCGAGCTCGGTCATCACCGAGGGCATCCGCGGCGGCGAGCGGCTCACGCGCGAGGAGCTTCTCGAGCGGGCGACGCAGCTGGCGGCGGCGGCCGGCGGGAGCGCGGCGGAACGCCTCACCGCGGCGGACACCGTGAGCAGCTGGAACATGTCGGTCGGTCGCCATCGCGTCGCGGAGGCGCTGCTCTCGCGGACCCTCGCGGAGACCTCGCGCGAAGAGGCGCCTTTCCTGCACCGGATACTGACCTGCCGGCTGGGCTCGGCGCGCGCGAGCCTGGGTCGCCTGGACGAGGGCATCGCCGTGCTGACGGGCGTGATCGACGAGCCGCGCGTCCCGGCGGAAGTGGCCGCCTATTGCCTGCAGCGGCGCGCGCTCGTGGCCCGCTATTCCGGCGATGCCGCGTCGGCGCTGCGGTTCGCGCTCCGGGCGCGCCAGCAGCACGAGGCCTCGGAGCGCTTCACGCCGGTCGCGCGGGCGCTGCTGGAAGGCGAGCTCGGCTACGCGTATTCGATGGCGGGCCAGCCGGCCGAGGCGGACCGCCACTACGGCGAAGCGAGCCGGGTCTTCGGCGCCTCGGGCCGCGACCACAGCGTGCAGGCCCTCACCGTGTACAACAACTGGGGCATCGCGCTCCTCAGCATGGGCAATCCGCGCGAGGCGCTCGTGCAGCTCGAGCGCGCGCTCGCGGTCTCGAAACGCTACGCCGTCGAAGGCGACGCGCCCGGCTACCTCATCTCCAACCAGGCCATCGCCTTCCTGATGCTCGCGCGCATCGACGAGGCGGAGGCGAACTTCCGGCGCCTGCTGCCGGTCGCGCGCGCCGCGGGCGACGTGAACTTCGAGGTCGCCGCCCATTCCGGTCTCGCGGAGGTCGAGCTCGTCCGGGGACGCCTCGACGCGGCCGGCGCGGTGCTCGACGAGGGCGAGCGTCTCGTCGCCGAGCGGAAGCTGCATCCCGGCACCGCGCCCGTGCGGCGCCTCCTCACCGCGAGGATCGCGTACCTGATCGAGCGCGGCCGCCTGGACGAGGCGGGGCGGCTCGTGGACGAGGTGCTCGCCGAGTTCGAGCGCGCGCAACTGAAGGTCGGCGCGCTCAGCATCTCGCTGCGCCAGCGCAGCGTGATCCACGCGCGGCAGGGCCGGCTGGCCGAGGCGCTGGCGGACGCGGAGCGCTCGCTCGTCGTCGCGCGCGACACGCAGGGGGCGAAGCCGCACTCGTTCTTCGCGGGCGCGGCGTGGCTCGCGATCGCGCGCCTGAAGGAACGCGGGGACAACGGCCCCGAAGCGGCGGCGGCGGCGCGGGAGGCGCTCGTGAACCTCGAGGCGACCGCGGGCGGGACGCATCCGCTCACGAAGGAAGCGAAACGGCGGGTTGGCGCGGCGCGCTGAGCCCGTGCCGTCCTGTCGCCGTCCGGCGACGACGGGGAGTTGCTGAAAAAGTCGTGTCCGCAATCGGCGGGGACCTGCGTGGAACCGGGTAGGAGCGTCCCGTTCCGCTCAGACAAGGACCCGCGATGAAACCCGCATTCCCGCATCTTCCCCTCGCCGCGCGCACGGACACCGACGCCGTGCGCCCGCGTCCCCACATCATCCTGGCCGGCGCCACGATGGCCGTAGTCGCGCTGGTCGCCGTCACCGCCGCGGCCGTCAACGGCGATCTTGCGCCGCGCGAAGGACCGCGCGCGATCGAAGCGCCGCTCGGCATCGCCGCGCTGAGCCCGGAATCGGTTCCGCTCGGATCGGGCAACTTCCTGCTCACGGTGAGCGGCTCGGGCTACGAGGCCGGGACCACGGCGCTCTGGAACGGCGAGCGGCGCCCGACGCAGGTGCTCTCGCCGCGCCGGCTGGCGGCCTGGATCACCGCGGCGGACGCCGCGCGCCAGGGACCGCACGTCGTGACGGTCGCCACGCCGGGCGTCGGCCGGTCGTCCGCGATGTACGTGACCACCTACGAGCGCGCCGAACTCGACGCGCGGGCCGACCGCGTGCTGGGCCAGCCGGGCTTCGCGGCGAAGATGCCCTATCACCCGGACGTGGGCGCGGAGCGCGACGGCGTCGTGAATGCGGCGGGCTTCGATCGCCTGGGTCCGCAAGGCACGGCCGTCGATCCGGCGAGCGGGCGGCTGTTCGTCGTCGAGTCGCGGGCGGCGCGAATCCTGTCGTGGCCGAGCGCGCGCGCCTTCCAGAACGCGGAAGCCGCGGACATCGTGATCGGCCAGCCCGACGAATTTTCCGCGGGACCGAAGCCCGCGGACGCGCGCACCTTCTGCGCGCCGCAATCCGTGGCCGTGGATCCGGCCGGCTCGGCCTACGTCTCGGACGATTGCTACAACCGCGTCCTGCGCTTCGATCCGCCTTTCGCCTCGGGCATGGCGGCCGCGGCCGTCTACGGGCAGGGCGGTTCGTTCGAGACCACCGCGTCCAACCGCGGCGGGCGCAGCCGGGCGAGCCTCTCCAGCCCGCTGGGCGTCGCGGTGAACGGCGAGGCGCTTTTCGTGCACGACGCGGGCAACCGTCGCGTGCTGGTGTTCAAGCAGCCGCGCTCGCGTGCGACCGCCGATGCCGTGATCGGCCAGGCCGACGCGAACGCGTTCGATGCCGCCCCGGCGAGCGCGACCCGCCTGGCCGCGGGCGAGGGCGCCCTCGCGCTCGACGCCGCCGGCCGCCTCTACGTGGCCGACTCCGCGGGCAACCGCGTGCTGCGCTTCTCGCCGCCCTTCCGCAGCGCCATGGCGGCCGACCTCGTGCTCGGCCAGCGGGACTTCGCGCAGGTAGGGCGCTCGAATCTCGCCGGGGGCCTCTGGCGGCCGGCCGCGCTCGCGTTCGACGGCGCCGGCAACCTGCTCGTGGCCGATGCCGGCAACCATCGCGTCGTGCGCTACGCCGCGCCGCTCGCGAGCGGCATGTCCGCCTCGGGCCTGCTCGGGCAGGCGGGGTTCGGGATGGGCACGCCGGGCGTGGGGCGTTCGCGCTTCGCGACGCCCTCGGGCATCGCCGTGGATGCCGGCGGCGACGTGATCGTGGCCGACGCCGGCAACGCGCGCGTGCTCGCCTTCGACCGGCCCTTTCCGGTGACCGGGACGGGCACGCTCGCGCGGAGCCGCTGAAGTGGATCCGCGAACCGCGTCCCGCAGGCGCCGTCGCGACGACGAATCGCCGGGGCATACCCTGAAAGTCGTGGCCGGGTTCCTCGCCGCCCTCGTCGCGCTGCTGCTCGCCGCCATGGCCTCGACGATGGCGCGCGCCGCCCCGCTCGATTTCGTGCCCGACGCCGTGCTCGGCAAGCCCGACTACACGTCGCCGCCGTTCGGCACGCCATCGGCCACGAACCTGTCGCGGCCCATCGCGATGGCCGAAGACCCGGTTTCCGGCGAGTTGTGGGTCGTCGACAACGGATTGAGCCGCGTGCTGCGCTTCGCGTCGGCCGCCGCCTTCGCCGCCGGCGAGGCGGCCAACCTCGTGCTGGGGCAGGCGACCTTCACCGTGGGCGCGGGCAATCGCGGCGGGCCCGTGTCCGCGAACACGCTCAACCAGCCCCACGGCATCGCCGTGGACCAGGCCCGCCGCGTCCATGTCGCCGACACGGGGAATCATCGGGTGCTCGTTTACGCGCCGCCCTTCGCGAACGGCATGGACGCGAGCCGGGTGCTCGGCCAGGCCGACTTCGCGTCGAATGCGCCCAATGCCGGCCAGGCGCTTCCCCACGCGCGCGGCTTCAGCAATCCGCTCGGCCTCGCCCTCGGCGACACGGGCACCCTGTGGGTCGCGGACAGCGCCAATGCGCGGGTCCTGCGCTTCAGCGCGCCCGCGAGGAGCAACGATGCCGCCTCGGGCGTCCTCGGGCAGCCGGGGTTCGTCACGAATGTCCAGATGGTTTCGGCCACGGGGATGAGGTCCCCGAGCGGCGTCCACGTGGACCCCGGCGGCAATCTCTGGGTGGCGGATGGGTTCGGCAACCGCGTGACGCGCTACGCCCGCGGCGTGCTGGGCACCCCGGGCGCTGCGGCGGACGCCGTCCGGTGCCAGCCCGGCTTCACCACGTCGGCCCCGGGCACTTCGGAGTCGGCGTGCAACGGTCCCGACGCGGTGTTGGTCGATGCGGAGGGATTCGGCCTCTACGTGTCGGAGTTCTTCAACAATCGCGTGCTGCAGTTCGGCGCCGGCACGGCGACGGCGTGGCTGGGGCAGGCTTCGCCCAACGAAGGGCTCTGCAATCGCGGCCTGGCGGGACGGACGCACGAAACCCTGTGCCTGCCGCGCGGACTGCTGTTCGACCGGATCGGCAACCTGCTCGTCGCGGACCTGGGCAACGGCCGCGTGCTGCGCTACGACCGGCCGGTGGCGCCGGGCACGGCGATCGCGAATGCGGCGGCGCCCCAAGCGATACCGGCCGGGTCGGGCAGCGTCGACGTCACGATCGGCGGCCAGGCGCTTTACGCGCACACCGTCGTCCGACTGAACGGCCAGCCGGTCGCATCGCGGTACCTGTCGAGCGGGCGGCTCGTGGCGACGCTGCCGGCCGCGGCGCTCGCCGGAAGCGGGCCCCTCGCGCTCACGGTCGAAACGCCGGGTGCCCTCGGGGCGCCGTCTCCCGCGATGCCGCTCGCCCGCTACGCCCGCGCGCCTCACGACGGCCTCGCCGACCGGGTGCTGGGACAGCCCGACTTCGTGACGAAGGCCAACGCCAATCCGTCCGTCGGCGGCGCAAGAGTGGGCCCCGCCAACGGCGCGACCCTGGGCGACGAAGGGCGCGTGGCGATCGACCCGGTGTCGGGCCGCGTCTTCGTCGTGCAGCGCTTCGAGAACCGCGTGCTTTCCTGGCCGAGCCAGGCGGAATTCCACAACGCGCAGCGTGCCGATGTCGTGATCGGGCAGCCGGACGAGTTCGCCTTCCAGCCGGGCGCGACCGACGCGCGCACCTTGTCCGGTCCCCGCGGCCTCGCTGTGGATCCCGCGGGCCGGCTCTACGTCGCGGACTCCGGCCATCACCGCGTGTTGCGCTTCGATCCGCCGTTCGCGACGGGCATGGCCGCCGTGCGGGTGTTCGGCCAGGGCGGGGCCTTCGACACGGGCATCGCCGACAAGGGCGGGCGCAGCGGCGCGAGCCTCAACACCCCCCAGGCCGTCGCGGCGGACGCGAATCGCCTCTTCGTGATCGACAGCGCCAACCATCGCGTCCTCGTCTACGAGAATCCCGACGCCGACACGACGGCGGATGCGGCCATCGGCCAGGCGGACCTGGCGAGCGCCGCCGTGCTGCCGGCCAGCCGGACGCGATTCAACGGCACGGCATTCGGACTCGCGCTCGACGGCAGCGGGCGCCTTTACTTCGCCGGCGCGAACGAGCATCGCGTGCTGCGTTTTCCGCCGCCCTTCGCGAGCGACATGGCCGCCGACCTCGTCATCGGCCAGCCCGACTTCGTCTCCACGGCCGCCGGCCGGTCGGCGACCGCGCTGAACCGGCCGGTCGGCGTCGCCGTCGATGCCGCCGGTCACCTGCTCGTGGCCGAGTCGTCCAACCATCGCGTGATGCGCTTCGCCGCGCCCCTCGCGAACGGGCAGGCCGCAAACGGATTGCTGGGACCGCCGGGCTACACGGACGCCATTCGCGGGACGGACCGGCGCCTGCTCGACAGCCCCACGAGCGTGGCGGTGGACGAGAGCGGCAACGTGCTCGTGTACGACCAATTGAACCGGCGCGTACTCGCCTACGACCGGCCGTTCGGGCGCCTCTCGCCTTCGCGCACGGTGAATCTCTCCACCCGAATGGCGGTGCTCACCGGCGAGAACGTGCTGATCGGCGGCTTCGTGATCGAGGGCACGGCTCCGAAGCGCGTGGTGATCCGCGCGCGCGGGCCGTCTCTTTCGGGCTTCGGCATTCCCAACGCGCTCGCCAACCCGGTGCTGCAACTCTTCTCGGGACCGACGCAGATCGCCGCCAACGACGACTGGCGCGCGGCAGCCAATGTCGCCGACATCCAGGCGAGCGGCTTCGCGCCGGCGAACGACCGCGAGTCGGCGATCCTCGCGACGCTCCAGCCCGGCGCCTACACCGCGATCGTCTCGGGCGCGGGCGGGGTGACGGGCGTAGGCATCGTGGAGGTGTTCGAAGTGGACACGCCCGCCACGCCGCTCATCAACATCGCCACGCGCGGCGCGGTGCTCACCGGGAGCGACGTGATGATCGCGGGCTTCGTGATCCAGGGCCCGGGCGCGCAGACGGTGGTGGTGCGCGCGCGGGCCTTCGCTCGCGCAGGCCGGTGTCGCGCAACCGCTCGCCAACCCGCTGCTGCAACTCTTCGCGGGCGCGACGTCGATCGCATCCAACGACGACTGGACCGTCTCGGGCAACGCGGCGGCCATCCAGGCGAGCGGCTTCGCGCCCGCGCACGCGAAGGAGGCGGCGATCCTCGTGACGCTGCAACCGGGCGCCTACACCGCGATCGTCTCCGGTGTGGGCGGCACCACCGGCGTGGGCATCGTCGAAGTCTTCATTCCCTGAACGCGAAACCGAGGCTATCCCCGATGAAATCCACCCCGACCCGGTTCCTGGCCGCATTTCTTATCGCGTGCGCGGGCCTCGCCCGGGCCGCGCCGCTCGACCTCGCCCCCGACGCGGTGCTCGGCAAGCCGGACTACACGACCCCGACGGTCGGCGCGGCGTCCGCGACGAACATCCAGATGCCGATGGGGCTCGCCGAGGACCCCGTGAGCGGCGAACTGTGGGTGACGGACCACTTCGCGAGCCGCGTGTTGCGCTACGCCTCCGCGCGGGCCTTCGCGAACGGCGAGGCGGCCAACCTCGTGCTCGGGCAGGCGAACTTCACGGCTTCGGACGCCAACCGGGGCGGCGCGGTCGCCGCGAACACGCTCAACCGGCCGCGGGGCCTCGCCGTGGACCAGGCGCGCCGCCTCTACGTGTCGGACTCCGACAACCACCGCGTGCTGGTCTACGCGCCGCCGTTCGCGAACGGGATGGACGCGGGCGTCGTGGTCGGCCAGGGCAGCTTCACGACGAACGCTCCCGACCTGGGCGGCGGCACGCCGACGCATATCGGGCTGCGGGCGCCCCACGGCCTCGCGCTCGACGACGAGGGCCAGCTCTGGGTGGCGGACGCGGGCAATGCCCGGGTGCTGCGGTACGGCGCCCCGCTGAGGTCGTTCGCCGGTGCGATCGACGTCAAGGGCCAACCGGGCTTCTTCTCCCGCACGCCGGTCCTGGATGCCTCGGGCATGGGCTTTCCCGTCGGCATGAACGTGGACCGCGAGGGCAATCTCTGGGTGGTGGACCGCGGGTTCCACCGCGTCACGCGTCACCATCGGAACGTCCTGCGCACGGACGGCGCGCCCGCGGACTGGGTGATCTGCCAGCCCGACTTCACGACCGCGACCGCGGGCGTGACCGCCACGAACTGCAACTTTCCCGAGGCGGTGGTGGTGGATCCGGAACAGACCTACGCCTACATCGCCGATGCCGGCAACAACCGCGTCCTGCGGGTCTTCAGCAAGACGGCGGACGCGTGGATCGGGCAGGCGGGCCCGAACGACCAGCTCTGCAACCGCAACGCGCAGGCGCCGTCGGCCGCCACGCTCTGCAATCCCTTCGCGCTCGCGTTCGATCGCCTGGGCAACCTGCTCGTGGCCGATGGCGCCAACGGCCGCGTGCTGCGCTACGACCAGCCTTCCGAAAGGAACACGCCGGTTCCCCTCGAGGCGAGCCCGAGCGTGATTCCCCAGGACGGCGGTGACCTCACCGTGACGATCCACGGCCTGCGCTTCCACGGCGATACGACCGCCGTATTGAACGGGCAGCCCGTCCCGACGCGCTATCTCGCGCGGGGCCGGCTCGGCGCGACTTTGCCGGCGGCCGCGCTCGCGGGTTCCGGGGCGCTGAACATCGGCCTGCAGACGCCCGGCGCCACCCTGGGAAGCGTGCAACCGCCGATCCCGCTGGCCCGTTACGCCCGCATGCCGGGCGACCGGCTCGCCGACCGGGTGCTGGGCCAGCCCGATTTCGACATGGACAGTTCATCGAACTCGTCGGTCGGCGAGGCCTTGCTCGGGTCCGTCAATGCCGCCAACCTGGAAGGCGCGGGGCAGGTGGTGATTGACCCGGTCTCGGGCCGCGTCTTCCTCTCGCAGGCGCAAGCGCGGCGCTCTCGTGGCCGAGCCACGCGGACCTGCGCAACGGGCAATCGGCCGACGTCGTCATCGGCCGGCGCGATTTCTTCGAAGCCCAGGACGCCGACGTGGACGCACGGACGCTGGGCCAGGCGTTCAACGCGCTTGCGATCGACCCTGCCGGACGGCTTTACGTCGCGGACTATTTCCGCCACCGCGTGCTGCGCTTCGATCCGCCATTCGCGACGGGCATGGTCGCCGCGCGCGTATTCGGCCAGGGCGGGTCCTTCACCTCGGACACGAAGAACCTCGGCGGGCGCAGCGGCGCGAGCCTGGCCTACCCCGGCGCCATCGCCGTGGATGCGAACCGCCTCTTCGTCTTCGACAGCGATAGCCGCCGGATCCTGGTCTACGAGAATCCCGATGCCGACGCGACGGCGGACGCGGCCATCGGCCAGGCGGACCTGGTGTCCGCCGTGCAAATGCCGGCAAGCGCGACGCGGATCGGGGGAGCCGGCACGGGCCTCGCGCTCGACGGCAGCGGTCGGCTCTACTTCGCCGACTACGACGCGAACCGCGTGCTGCGCTTCTCGCCGCCCTATTCGAGCGGCATGGCCGCCGACCTCGTCATCGGGCAGCCTGATTTCACGACGCGTGGACCCGGCACCTCCGAGCGCAGTCTCGACCGGCCGGGTGGCCTCGCGATCGATGCGGCCGGTCACCTGTTCGTGGTCGACCGTTCGAACAACCGGATCATCCGCTTCGCCGCGCCGCTCGCGAGCGGGCAGGCGGCCCACGGGCTGCTCGGCCAGGCGGGCTACCTGAACGCCAGCGACGGTACCGGTCGCGACGGTCTCAGCAATCCCGAGAGCGTGGCGGTGGACGAGAGTGGCAACGTGCTCGTGTACGACCAGTCGAACAGCCGCCTGCTCGCCTACGACCGGCCCTTCGGCCGCCTCTCGCCTTCGCGCACGGTGAATCTCTCCACCCGAATGGCGGTGCTCACCGGCGAGAACGTGCTGATCGGCGGCTTCGTGATCGAGGGCACGGCTCCGAAGCGCGTGGTGATCCGCGCGCGCGGGCCGTCTCTTTCGGGCTTCGGCATTCTCAACGCGCTCGCCAACCCGGTGCTGCAACTCTTCTCGGGACCGACGCAGATCGCCTCCAACGACGACTGGCGCGGGGCGGCCAACGCGGCCGACGTCCAGGCGAGCGGCTTCGCGCCGTCGAACGACCGCGAGTCGGCGATCCTCGCGACGCTCCAGCCCGGCGCCTACACGGCGATCGTCTCGGGCGCGGGCGGGGTGACGGGCGTAGGCATCGTTGAAGTGTTCGAAGTGGACACGCCCGCCACGCCGCTCATCAACATCGCCACGCGCGGCGCGGTGCTCACCGGGAGCGACGTGATGATCGCGGGCTTCGTGATCCAGGGCCCGAGCGCGCAGACGGTGGTGGTGCGCGCGCGCGGGCCCTCGCTCGCGCAGGCCGGTGTCGCGCAACCGCTCGCCAACCCGCTGCTGCAACTCTTCGCGGGCGCGACGTCGATCGCATCCAACGACGACTGGACCGTCTCGGGCAACGCCGCGGCCATCCAGGCGAGCGGCTTCGCGCCGCCGAACCCGCGGGAAGCCGCGATTCTCGTGACGCTGCAACCGGGCGCCTACACCGCGATCGTCTCCGGCGTGGGCGGCACCACCGGCGTGGGCATCGTCGAAGTGTTCATCCCCTGACCGGCCGATGTCCGCTTCGGCGGCGTGATCGCGTGGGACGAGACAAGGGGATCCGTGCGCGCGCCGGCATCCCCGTCCCACGACAACGACAGGAAGCGTTCCCCATGCAATCCCTCATCCGCCGGTTCGCGCCGGGGCTCGTCGCGCTCGCGTGCGCAACCTCCCCGCCGCTCGCGGCCGCGCCCATCGACGCCATCGCCGATGCGGTGATCGGCAAGCCCGGTTTCGACGCACCGGCGGGCGGCGCTGCCTCGGCCGACAATTTCCTCCGGCCTTCCGCGCTGGCCGAGGATCCGGTCTCGGGCGAACTCTGGGTCGCCGACGCGAACGCGCACCGGGTGCTGCGATTCGCCTCCGCACGCGCCTTCGCGAACGGCGAAGCGGCCAACCTCGTGCTGGGGCAGGCGGATTTCGCGGGCGCGGCGCCCAATCGGGGCGGCGCGGCGGGCCCGGGCACGCTCGCCACGCCGGCGGGACTCGCCGTGGACGGCGCACGGCGCCTGTACGTGTCGGACGCGAACAACCACCGCGTGCTGGTCTTCAAGCCGCCCTACGCCAACGGCATGGATGCGTCGAACGTCTTCGGCCAGGGCAATCTCGTGTCGGCCGCGCGCAACCGGAATTCCGGCACGCCCCGCGCCGACGGCCTCGACACCCCGCAGGGAATCGCGCTGGACCCGGAAGGGCGGCTCTGGGTCGCGGACGGCTTCAACGCGCGCGTCGTGCGGACCTCGGCGCCGGTCACCGTCAACGGGCTCCGCGCGGACGTGATCCTGGGCCAGCCCTCGGAAGTCTCGAATGCGCCGGCGCTCACCGCCACCGGCATGCGCGTGCCCACCGGCGTCGCCCTGGATCCGGAGGGCAACGTCTGGGTGGCCGACTTCCTCTGGCATCGCGTGACGCGCTACGCCGCGCCGGCGCCGGGCACGCTCGGCCCGCCGGCCGACCGCGTGCTCTGCCAGCTGGGCCCGCTGTCCTCGGTCACGGGCGCCGGCGACTCGCGCTGCAACATGCCCACGGGCGTCGCGGTCGATGCGGAGGGCCGGGTCCACGTGACCGACCTGGGCAACAGCCGCGTGCTGATGTTCGCCTCGCCGGATCTCGCGCCGATCGCGACGGGCTGGATCGGCCAGGCCACGGCCGACGGCGCGCTCTGCAACGGCGGGGCGGCGCAGCCGTCGGCGCGGTCGCTCTGCGCTCCCCTCAGCGCGAGCCTCGACCGGCACGGCGACCTGCTGGTGGCGGACTCGGGGAACGGGCGCGTGCTGCGCTTCGATTCCCCCTTCCTCCGGAACCCGTCGGAGGCGACGAGCCTGAGCCCGTCGACGATCGCGCGCGGCACGGGCGATTTCGACCTCACCGTGAACGGATCCGGCTTCTACGGCGACTCCGTGGTGCACTGGAACGGCCAGCCGCGCCCGACGCGCTACGTGAGCGGCGAGCGGCTCGTCGCGAGGATCGCGGGGGCGGATGTCGCCGCCGCGGGCCACGCCGAAATCCTGGTCATGACGCCCGCGCCGTTCGGCGGCCCGTCGGGCCTGCTGGGTGCATTCATCGCCGATCGCCAGGCGGGCGACGGGATCGCCGACCTCGTACTCGGCCAGCCCGATCTCTTCGCGAGCGTCGTGCTGAACCGGCGCGTCGGTGCGCAGGCCCTGGGCACGGCGAATCCCGCCTCGCTTCCCGCCAACCTGCGGTCCGTCGCGATCGATCCCGCCACGGGGCGCCTTTTCGTCGCCGACGGCCGCGCCCGCGTGCTCTCCTGGCCCGGCCTCGCGAACCTGCAGAACGGCGAGGCGGCGGACGTGGTCGTCGGCCGGCCCGACGCGTTCACCCTCGACTGCGACGACATGGCGCCCACGGCGACGATCGTGTGCGACCCCTGGGGGCTCGCGGTCGACGCGGGCGGGCGGCTCTACGTGTCCGAACCGGCGCGGCATCGCGTGCTGCGCTTCGACCCGCCCCATCGCACGGGCATGGCCGCCGCCCGCGTCTTCGGGCAAGGCGGTTCGTTCACCACCTTCACGCGCAACAAGGGCGGCATCGGGCCCGGCAGCCTGAGCGAACCGAGCGGCCTCGCGACGAGCGGCAACCGCCTGTTCATCCATGACGGCGGCAACGCCCGCATTCTCGTGTTCGACGATCCGGATGCCGTCGCGAACGCCAATGCCGTGATCGGCCAGCCGGACATGGTCACGGCCGCCGTGCAGGCGCCGAGCGCCACGCGCCTGGGTGGCGGGCCCGGGGGGCTCGCGGTGGACCGCGACGGCCGGCTTTTTCTCGCCGATGGCGCGAACGCTCGCGTCCTGCGCTTCGCGCCGCCTTTCGCGAACGGCATGCCCGCCGATCTCGTCATCGGCCAGGCCGGCTTCACGACGAACGGCAGCGGGCTTTCGGCCTCGAACCTCCGGTTGCCGGCGGCCGTGGCCGTGTCCCGCGGCGGCGACCTGCTCGTCGCCGACGGCGGCAACCATCGCGTGCTGCGCTTCGCCGCGCCGCTCGCGACCGGCATGGCGGCGACGCGCGTGCTCGGCCAACCGGCCTTCAATACCGACATGCCGGTCGCTTCCCCGGAGGGGCTCGGCACGCCGGTCGGCGTGGCGATCGACGCGGGCGGCAACGTCGTCGTGGCCGATTCGGGCAACGCACGGGTCCTCGCCTACGACCGTCCCTTCGGCGGGACGGCGCCGTCGCCGGGCCGCGTGGTCAACCTCTCCACGCGCATGGCGGTGCTCACGGGCAACGACGTGATGATCGGCGGCTTCATCGTCGGCGGCACGCAGCCCAAGCGGGTCGTGATCCGCGCGCGCGGGCCTTCGCTCGCGGCGGCCGGGGTGCCGAACGTGCTGGCGAACCCGCTGCTGCAGCTATTCGCGGGGCCGACGCCGATCGCCGCCAACGACGATTGGCGCGTGGCGGCCAATGCCGCCGACGTGCAGGCGAGCGGCTTCGCGCCGTCGAACGACCGCGAGGGCGCGATCCTCGCGACGCTCGCTCCCGGGGCCTACACCGCGATCGTCTCGGGCGTCGCCGGGACCACGGGCGTGGGCCTCGTGGAAGTCTTCGAGGTGGACCTGCCCGCGTCGCCGCTCGTCAACATCGCCACCCGCGGCCGCGTGCTCACGGGCAACGACGTGATGATCGCGGGCTTCGTGATCCAGGGCGACCTGCCGCAGAAAGTGGTGATCCGCGCGCGCGGGCCCTCGCTCGCGGCCCAGGGCGTGCCGGGCGTGCTCGCCAACCCCTTGCTGCAGGTGCTCTCGGGCGCGACGCCCGTCGCCGTGAACGACGACTGGGGACTCGCGGCCAACGCGGCCGCCCTCCAGGCGAGCGGCTTCGCGCCCGCAGACCCGCGGGAGGCCGCGGTCCTCGCGACGCTCGAGCCCGGCGCCTATACCGCCATCGTCACCGGGGCGGGAAGCACCACCGGCGTGGGCATCGTGGAGGTCTTCGCCATTCCCTGAGCTTCATGTGTGTCGTTCCCTTTCGGGCGCCCGGTGGCGCCCCTTTTTTTGCCGATCCTGCGCGACCCGATGTCCGCCACGGACCGGCGACTGCGTGAAACGAGAGGGAAGCCTCGCGCCCGTTCCGGGCGCGGGGCGAACGCCCGTGCCCCCGGGATGAAAGGCCCGATGCCATGACCGTACGCTGGATCCTTCGCCTGCTGCTGTCGTTGTCGATCGTCACGATGGCGATGGCGACGTCCTGTTCCTCGCAGGCGGCGGCGCTCGATGCCGTGCCCGACGCCGTGCTCGGCAAGCCGGACTTCGTGACGCCGGCCGGCGGCGCGGCGTCGTCGACGAACCTCTTGCGCCCCGGAGGGCTCGCCGAGGATCCGGTGTCCGGGGAGCTGTGGGTCGCGGATCCCGGGGCGAACCGCGTGCTGCGCTTCGCTTCCGCGAGGGCCTTCGCGAACGGCGAGGCCGCGAACGCGGTGCTGGGCCAGGCCGATTTTTCCGCGTCGGCGGCCAACCGGGGCGGCCCGGCCGCGGCCGGAACGCTCGCTCGTCCCTCGGCCCTCGCGGTGGACGCGGCCCGGCGCCTCTACGTCGCCGACACCGGCAATCACCGCGTGCTCGTCTTCGGGCCGCCCTATGCCGACGGCATGGCCGCGCGCGTGGTCGTGGGGCAGGACGATTTCGCCGGAGCCCTCGCCAACCGCGGCGCGCCCGCGCCGACGAGCGAGAGCCTCGCGGCGCCCCAGGGACTCGCGCTCGATCTCGTCGGCAACCTCTGGGTGGCGGATACCGGCAATGCGCGCGTCCTGCAGTTCTCGGGATACATCGAAGGCCAGAACCGTTCGCCCGACGGCGTCCTCGGGCAGCCGGGATTCACGACGGCGGCGGCGAACCTCACGGCGCGCGGCCTTTCCGCGCCGGTGGGCCTGGCGATCGACGGCGATTCCCACCTCTGGGTCGTGGATCGGGGCCACCACCGCGTCCTGAAATATCCGCCCACGCCGCTCCTCACGACGAACGCCGCGGCCGTGGGCGTGCTGTGCCAGGGCGACTTCGTCACGGCCGTGTCCGCGACATCGGCGACGGGGTGCCTCGCGCCGGCCGGCGTCGCCATCGACGGGGAAGGCCGCGTGCACGTGACCGATTCGGGCAACCATCGCGTGCTGCGGTTCGACGCGCCGGCCCCGGGCGCGGCGGCCGATGCGATCCTCGGGCAGGCGCTGCCGGGCGACGGGGCGTGCAACCGCGGCGCCATCGCCCCGACGGATCTTTCGCTTTGCGGGCCGTCGTCGCTGGGCGTGGACCGCCGCGGCAACCTGCTGGTCGCGGACGGCGGCAACGGGCGCCTGCTGCGCTACGACATTCCCGTGCGCCGCGCCCGGCCCGTGGCGCGCGCCACGAGCCCCGCCGCGCTGGCGAGGAACTCGCCGGGCGCCACGCTGACGGTCGACGGCGAACGGTTCACCGACGATGCGGTGGTCCTCTGGAATGGCCTGCCGCGGCCGACACGGTTCGTGTCGGCCCACCGCCTGCTGGCGGACCTGCCGGCCGCCGACGTGGCCGTGGCCGGGCCCCACGCGGCGCGCGTCGTCACGCCGGCGCCGGGGGGCGGCGAGAGCGCGGATGCGCTCGTCGTGGACACCTACGAGCGCGCGCCCTTCGACGCCGCGGCCGACGGCGTGCTGGGCCAGCCCGGTTTCGCGAGCGGCTTGGCGCTGAACCGCTCGGTCGGTGCCGGGCAGGTGGGCTTCTTCAACGCGTCGAGCCTGCATGACCTGATGCATTTCGTGACGATCGACCCGGTCACGGGGCGGGTCTTCGCGAACGACGCCTGGGCCGGCCGGGTGCTGTCGTGGCCGAACATCGCCGCGGTGCGCGACGCGCTCCCCGCGGACGTGGTGATCGGCAAGCCCGACGCCTTCGCGTCGCAATGCGACTTCCTCGCGCCCACGGCGAGCGAACTGTGCGACGCCGCGCAGGTGGCGATCGACGAGGCGGGCCGGCTCTACGTGGCGGAATCGATCCGCCATCGCGTGTTGCGCTTCGACCCGCCCTTCGCGACCGGGATGGCGGCCTCGCGCGTGTTCGGCCAGGCGGGCTCGTTCGCGACCGGCGAATCGAACCTCGGGGGACTGGGCCCGGCGAGCCTCGATTCGCCTTCCGGCCTCGCCGTTCACGGCCGGCGCCTGTTCATCCTGGACGGCGGAAACATGCGGATCCTCGTGTACGACGATCCCGATGCCCGGCTCGCCGCGGACGCCGTCATCGGCCAGGCGGATTTCGCGTCGGCCGGCTTCGCGCCGGCGAGCGCCACGCGCTTCCGGTCCCCGTACTCGGGGCTCGCCACCGATCGCGAGGGGCGCCTGTTCCTGGCGGATTCCCACGCGAACCGCGTGCTGCGCTTCTCGCCGCCGTTCGCGAACGACATGGCCGCGGACCTCGTCGTCGGCCAGGCGAACTTCACCGGCACGGGCGCCGGCCTGTCGGCCTCCCGGTTCGACTTTCCCTGGGCCGTCGCTCTCGACGAATCCGGCGCCCTCCTCGTGGCCGACCGGAACAACCATCGGGTGCTGCGCTTCCCGGCGCCGTTGTCGGACGCGATGGCCGCGACGGGCGTGCTCGGCCAGGCCGGGTTCGGCACGGGCGTGCCGTCCGCGACCTCGCGCACCAGCCTCCTGCACCCCGTCGGCATCGCCGCCGACAAGCAAGGCAACGTGGTGGTGATCGACTCGGGACGCTCGCGCATCCTCGCCTACGACCGGCCCTTCGCGAGCGCCGCCGCGCCGGGCCGCCTCGTCAATCTATCGACGCGCATGTCGGTGCGTACCGGGGACGACGTGCTGATCGGCGGCTTCGTGATCGGCGGGACGCAGCCGAAGAACGTCGTGCTGCGCGCGCGCGGGCCTTCGCTCGCCGGCGTGGGAGTCCCGAATGCCCTGCTGGATCCGGAGCTGCGGCTTTTCTCCGGGCAGACCGTGATCGCCGCGAACGACACCTGGAGCGCCGCGCCGAACGCGGCCGCGATCGAGCTGGGCGGCTTCGCGCCGAACCACTCGCATGAAGCGGCGATCCTCGCGAGGCTCGCCCCGGGCGCCTACACCGCGATCGTGTCGGGCGTGGGCGGCACGACGGGCGTGGGACTCGTCGAGGTGTTCGAGGTGGACGTTCCCGCCTCGCCGCTCGCCAACATCGCCACGCGCGGAAACGTCCGGACGGGAAGCGACGTGATGATCGCCGGCTTCATCATCCAGGGGGAGACGCCGCAGACCGTCGTGATCCGCGCGCGCGGCCCCTCGCTCGCGCCCTTCGGCTTCGCCGAGGTCCTCGCCGATCCCGTCCTGCAACTCTTCTCGGGCGCGACGCCGATCGCCACGAACGACGACTGGTCGCTCGCGGCCGATGCGCCGGCCATCCTGGCGAGCGGCTTCGCGCCGGCCCACGCGCGGGAAGCCGCCATCCTCGTCACCCTCAACCCCGGCGCCTACACCGCCATCGTCTCGGGCGCCGGCGGTACCACCGGCATCGGGTTGGTGGAAGTGTTCGCGCGCTAACCCCGGAACAGCCCCATGGACGATTTCGCCTGCTTCCTTCGCGCCTGCCTTGTCGTGCTCTCGACGGGCCTCTCGGCGCCGACCTTTCCCGCCGAACCCGGCACGGGGCCCGACGCAGGCCTGCCGGGCGGCGCGCGCACGTGCGATGTCCGGAATCCGCAGGCGGACGCGTGAGACCGGATGAAAGGAGATTTCCCATGGCATCGATTCCCCAGTTACGCGGTATCCCGCCCCGCCCGCGACTCGCCCTCGCGGTGGGCAGCGGCGGCGTGCGCAGCGCCGCGGCACTCGGGCTCGCCGAGGTGCTCGCCGAGTCCGGGCTGCGTCCCGAGGCGATCGCCGGATGCGGCTCCGGCGCGCTCGTCGCCGCGGCGATCGCGCTCGGGTTCGAGCGCGACAGGTCCCTGGCGCTCGCGGCTAGCGCCTGGTCGGCCCGGATCGCGCGCAGGACGCATTGGCGGTCGTGGTGGCAGCTCGTCGCGCCCCGCCTCGCGGGCTTCGACGAGGACTTCGCGCTGCGCGACGACCGGCTGCTGCTCGGCGAACTCGGCAAGGCCTTCGGCGGCAAGCGCCTCGAGGAACTGCCGATCCCGCTGCGCGTCGCGGCCACCGATGCCGCGACGGGGCGCGCCGTGGCGATCCGCCAGGGCTCGGTGGTGAACGCGCTCCGCGCGAGCGCGGCGACGCCGCTGCTGCATCGCGGCGCCGACGTCGAAGGGCGGCGCCTGGTCGACGGCGCCCTGAGCGATCCGCTCGCCCTCGGTGCCCTCGACGACGCGCCGGTGGTGATCGCGATGGGCTTCACCGGCATCGTGCCGCGCTGCATCGACGGGCCCTCGCAGCTCGTCGGGCAGGCCGCGACGACGGTCGTGAACAACCTGCTGCTCGCGAAGCTCGAGGCGGCGCGCGCGTCGGGGCGGTGCATCGTCTACCTCGAACCGCGCTTCGACCGGCACGTCGGCCGCTGGGAGACCTCGGCCCTCGCGGAGATGCACGAGATCGGCCGCGAAATGGCGCGCGGGCGCGTGGGCGAGATCCGCCGGCTCGTCGAAGGCGCGGTCTCGATGGCCACGCAGCCCTCCCGCTTCCCCTTCCCGCCGAGAATCCACCTGTGAACACCCTCATCTCGCCGTCGGAGCCGCTGGGCTCGCCGTCGCGTTACGCCCGCTGCATCGAGCTGTCGCAACGCATCCGCTGGGACATCGACCGGGACGTGCTGCGCGGCCGCCGCCTCGACCTTTCCCGGGACTTCCTGCCCGAGGGGCTCGCGCGCACGGCCGGGCTCGCCTTTCTCGCCAGCGACGAGCGGCGCCTGCTCACCCAGGTGCAGGGCCGCACCTACGCCAACATGTTCGCCCTGGTGGAGCGGTTCATCGGCGCGAAGATGCTCCAGCTCGCGTCGAACCATGCGCTGGGCGACCAGGTGGCCACGGAGGCGCTCGTGCGCTTCACCGAGGAGGAACTCAAGCACCAGGCGCTTTTCCGGCGCGTGGAGGCGCTCGCGGCCGATTGCATGATCGACGGCTATCGCTTCGTCGCCGATCCCGACGAGGTCGCGCGCTCGGTGCTCGGGGCGTCCGCCTGGGCCGTGCTCGCGCTCACCTGCCACATCGAGCTCTTCACGCAGGCGCACTACCGCGAGTCGCTCGAAGGGGACGAGAACCTCTCGCCGCTCTTCAAGGACGTCTTCCTCTACCACTGGCGCGAGGAGTCGCAGCACGCGATCCTGGACGAGCTGGAATGGCGGCGCGAGGATGCCCGGCTGGACCAGGCCGGGCGCGACCGGGCCGTCGACGAGCTGATCGCGCTCGTGGGGGCGGTGGACGCGATCCTCGCGCGGCAGGCCGCGGCCGATGCGGATTATTTCCAGATCGCCTGCGCGCGCGTCTTCCCGGCCGCGGAGCGCTCGAGCCTCGCCGGCGCGATCCTGGCCGCCTACCGCGGGCAGTACATCGTCTCGGGGTTCCGCGAGCCGCGCTTCCGCAAGATCCTGCGCTCGCTCGTCACCGGCCACCAGCAGAGGCGCATCGAGTCGGCGCTCTCCCCGATCATGGACTTCTAGGCGCCGGCCTCGCCCTCCCACCGCGCCGCGAACTCCGCCTCCGTGTACCGCGGCGTGATGTGCTGCGGGCAGTTCCAGTCGAAGGCTTCGACCGCGATCACCACGGCCCGCTCGACGTGCGCGCGGTACGACGGGTCCTCCAGCTTCGCGACGAGGGCCGGGTCGTCGGCCGCATCCACGAGGCGGGCACGCCCGAGGATCTTCAGGCGCCGGCGGTTCGCATAGTCCATGAGGATGAGCGAGATGCGCCCGTCGCCCGCGAGGTTGCCCGCGCTGATGTACTGCATGTTCCCGCGGAAGTCGGCGTAGGCGATCGTGCGTTCGTCCAGCACGCGCAGGAAGCCCGCGGGACCGCCGCGGAACTGCACGTAGGGCCAGCCGGTTTCGCTCACCGTGGCCTGGTAGAAGCCGTCGCGTTCGGCGATGAACTCGGCTTCGGCCTCGGTGAGGATCGTGCCGCGCTCGTCGACGGGATCGTCCGGGCGCGGGGCGCGCGTGCGGACGCCGCGGCTTTCCTGGAAGGCGCGCACGGCGGGGGTGAAGGCGATCTTGCCGAAAGGGCGGGGCATGGCGGTCTCCTGGGGGGGGCGCGGGGCCGGCGCCGGGCCGGTCCCGCGGGGTGGGTCAGGCCGCGGCCTTCGCCGGGGTGTGGAGCAGCGCGACCTTCGGGAAGTCGATGTCGACCCGAACGGCCTTGCCGAGGATGTTGGTGAACACGTTGAGCGCCACGACGGCGATCACCTCGACGATCTCGGCGTCCGTGAGGCCGGCACGGCGCGCGGCGTCGAATTCGGTCGTGGTGATCTCGCCCAGGTTGTCGTTGAGCGTCTTGGCGAAGGCGACCGTCGCGGCGGCGCGCGTCTCGCCCGACGAACCGCGGCGGTTGAGCGCCATCTCGTCGTTCGTGAGGCCTGCGTGCCGGCCGATGGCGGTGTGCGCGGAGACGCAGTACTCGCAGGCGTTGCCTTCGGCGACGGCGAGGGCGATGCGTTCCTGCGTGGCCTTGTCGAGCGAGAAGCCGGCGGCCGCGCCGTACAGGCCGAGGAAGCCCTCGAGCGCCTTGGGCGAGTTCGCGAGGACGCGGATGAAGTTGGGCGTGACGCCCAGTTGCGCTTGCACGGCGTCGAGCAGGGCCTTGGCGGGCGCGGGGGCGGTCTTCGGATCGAGGGCGGGGAGGCGGGACATGGCGGCTTTCCTTTCGGGTCGGGGTTGTCGGAAGTGACGGTGCCCATGGTGATTGCTTCCGCCTTCCGGGATAAATGCCCTGAATCGATCTGGATAGCTGCGAAAAATGGAGTAATCTCGCCGCCATGGACAAGCTGCGGGCCATGGACACGTTCGTGCGCATCGTCGAGGGCGGCAGCCTCACGGCGGCGGCGGACGCCCTCCACACGTCGCTGCCGTCGGTCGTGCGGCAACTGGCGGCGCTCGAGGCCGCGCTCGACGTGCGCCTGCTCAACCGCACCACGCGGCGCCTCGCGCTCACCGACGAGGGGCGCGAATACTACGAGCACGCGAAGCGGCTGCTCGCCGACGTCGAGGATGCCGAGGCGGCGCTCTCGGCCCGTCGCGCGGAGCCGCGCGGCCGGCTGCGTGTCACGGCGTCGGTGCTCTTCGGCCGCCTGCACGTGGCGCCCGCGCTCAACGCGTTCTGCGCGAGACATCCGGCCGTGCACGCGGAGCTCATCCTCCTCGACCGCCCCGTGGACCTGCTCGAGGAGGGCCTCGACGTCGCCGTGCGCATCGCCGCGATGCCGGATTCCTCGCTCGTCGCGGTGCCCGTGGGCGCGACGCGGCGGGTGGTGTGCGCGAGCCCGGCATACCTCAAGCGCCACGGCCGGCCCGCGTCGCCCGAGGCGCTGGCCGGACACCGCTGCGTGGGCTTTCGCGGGCTCGCCCCGGACCACGAGTGGCTCTTCGCGGACGGCCCGCGCGTCCGCCGCGTGAAGGTGGAGCCGGCGATCGCCTCCAACCAGGTCGACGTCGCGCTCGCCGCGTGCACCGACGGGCTGGGCCTGGGGCAGTTCCTCTGCTACCAGGTGAGCGCGGCGATCGCCGCGGGGGCGCTCGTGCGCGTGCTGGCGGCGCACGAACCGCCGGCGGTGCCGGTCCAGGTCATCTACCCGGGCACGCGCCGGATGTCGGCCAACGTGCGGGCGTGGGTGGATTGGCTCGCGCCGAGGTTGCGCAAGTCGCTCGCCGCCGGTTCGGTACAGTGACGCGGACGCCACCCCGACCCGGAGCCCGCCATGCCCCCCGAAGCCCCCCGCCCGCCGTTGCCCCCGTTCACGCGCGAGACCGCCATCCGGAAGGTGCGGATGGCCGAGGACGCCTGGAACACGAAGGACCCCGTCCGCGTCTCGATGGCCTACACGCCCGACACCCGCTGGCGCAATCGCGCGGAGTTTCCCGTCGGACGCGAGCGGGTCGTCGAGTTCCTGACGCGCAAGTGGGCGAGGGAACTCGACTACCGCCTCATCAAGGAGCTGTGGGCCGTCGAGGGCAACCGCATCGCCGTGCGCTTCGCCTACGAGTGGCACGACGATTCCGGCCAGTGGTACCGCTCCTACGGCAACGAGAACTGGGAGTTCGACGAAGCCGGCTACATGGCGAAGCGATTCGCCAGCATCAACGACAAGCCCATCGCCGAGAGCGAGCGCAAGTACTTCTGGCCGGCCGGACGGCGTCCCGACGACCATCCCGGCCTATCCGACCTCGGCTTGTGACCGGCGCTATCAGGCATCGAAAGTCCGGCTTGACAGTTTGTGCGCTGCACCATAACTTGATGCTTTAGCGTACGCAGTCCTTCCGCGGCATCGGGGCCATCCGCCCCCCGCCGACGGCCCCGCCCCACCCAGGCGGCGAGAGACACCGGCGGCAGCTACTCCGCCCGACGCCCATGACCACAGTCTCGGATCCTGGTCCCCGCCCCTCCGCCCTCGAGCGGACCGGGGACCGTCTATTGGGGGAAACATGCGTTTCTGCATAGTCGGTGCCGGCGCCATCGGTGGCTTCGTCGGCGCGAAGCTCGCCCTGGCCGGCGAGGAAGTCACGTTCATCGCGCGCGGCAAGAACCTCGCCGCGATCAACGAAAAGGGCATGAGCGTCTTCTACCGCGACGGCCGCGAGGAGCACGCGACCATGGCCAAGGCGGAAGAGGACTACGCGAAAGCGGGAACCTTCGACGTCGTCATCCTCACGCTGAAGGCGCACCAGGTGGGCGCCGTGGCCGAAAAGCTCGCGCCGCTCTACCACAAGGACACCGTGGTGATCCCGATGCAGAACGGGATCCCCTTCTGGTACTTCCACGACCACGGCGGCGAGCTCGCCGGGCGCACCGTCGAGACGGTCGATCCGGGCGGGGTGGTGAAGAACGCCATCCCCAAGGAGCGCATCATCGGCTGCGTGGTCTACCCGGCCACGGAACTGGTGGAGCCCGGCCGCGTCGTGCACATCGAGGGCGACCGCTTCCCGCTGGGCGAGCTGGACGGCTCGACCACCGAGCGCATCACGAGGATCACGGAGGCCTTCACGAAGGCCGGGCTCAAGAGCCCGATCCTGGAGAACGTGCGCGCCGAGATGTGGCTCAAGCTCTGGGGCAACCTCACCTTCAACCCGATCTCGGCCCTCACGCACGCCACGCTCCAGGACATCTGCGAGGACCCGTACGGCAAGGCCCTCGCCGCGCAGATGATGATGGAGGCGCAGGCGGTGGCCGAGCACCTGGGCATCACCTTCCGCGTGCCGCTCGAGAAGCGCATCGAGGGCGCCCGCAAGGTGGGCAAGCACAAGACCTCCATGCTGCAGGACGTGGAAGCCGGCCGCCCGGTGGAGATCGACGCGCTGGTGGGCTCGGTCGTCGAGCTGGGCGATCTCACGAAAATCCCGGTGCCCACGATCCGCGCGGTGTTCCAGGCGGTGAAGCTGCTGGACAAGACGTATACCGACCAGGCCGTCAGTATTCGCGCGGTACAAACCGACGGAAGCTGATCCCCGTCACGACGGGCGTCGTGCCGACGTGCGACGCTGACGGACGGCCGTGAACGATCCCCGCACCGTCTTCCTCGCCTTCCTCACCAGCGTGGCCATCGGGCTGCTGGTGGGGCTCGAGCGCGAGCGCCACCCGGAATCCAAGGCGGGCATCCGCACCTTCGCCCTCATCTCGCTCGCCGGCGCCCTGTGCGCCATGCTGGGCGAGAAGGCCGGCTCGGCGTGGGTGCTGGTGGCGGGCCTCCTCGCCTGCGCCGGCGGCGTGCTGTCGGCCTACCGCGCCGACGGCGACGCGAGCTGGGATTCGGGCACCACCACCGTCGTCGCGGCCGTGGTCACCTACGGGCTGGGCGCGGCGACGTGGTACGGCTTCGAGGACCTCGCCGTCGCCCTCGCCATCGTCGTCACGGTGCTGCTTCACTTCAAGGCGCAGATCGAGGGGTTCTCGGTGCGCCTCACCGCGAAGGACGTCGCGAGCCTGCTGCAGTTCGCGGTGCTCTCGCTCGTCATCCTGCCGGTGGTGCCCAACGAGGGCTTCGGCCCCTACGGGGCGTTCAACCCCTACCACCTGTGGCTGATGGTCGTGCTCATCTCGGCGGTGAGCCTGGCGGGCTACCTCGCCTTCCGGCTCGCGGGCGGGCGGGCGCCGGCCCTGCTGCTGGGCGCGATGGGCGGCCTCGTCTCGAGCACGGCGACCACGCTCGTGTACGCGCGGCGCGAAGGGCGGCCCGAGCTGAGAACACGGCGGCGACCGTGATCCTGCTCGCCAACCTCGTGGTGTTCGTGCGCATCGCGGTGCTCACGGCCGTGGTGGCCCCGGCGCTGCTGCCCGTGCTCGCGCCCGTGCTCGCCGCAGGCCTCGTCGCGACGCTGCCGGTCGCTTGGGTCACGTGGAAGCGCCACCAGGCCGAGGCGGGCTTCGCGAGCCCGGAACTCACCAACCCGACGGATCTCAAGGTGGCATTGGGCTTCGGCGTCGCCTACGCGGCGATCCTCGTCGCCGGCGCGTGGCTCAACGACGTGGCGGGCGCGCGCGGCCTGTACGGACTCGCCTTCGCCTCGGGCCTCACGGACGTGGACGCGATCTCGCTCTCGGCCATGCGCCTCTTCGGCGACGCCTCGATCCCGGCAGGCACCGCGGCCATGGCGATCGTGGTGGCGATCCTCTCCAACGTGATCGTGAAGGCCGGCATCGCGTTCGTGGCGGGCGGGGCGGCGCTCGGGCGGCGGTGCCTGGCGGGCTTCGGGCGATGGCGGCGGCCCTGGTGGTCTCGGCGCTCGTCGTCGGCTAGCCGGGCCCCATTCGCGCCCCCGGGAGGCGGGCCCGTATAATTGACGGTTGCTTCCCGCCCCCCAATCCCACAAGGAAAACCCCATGAAAAAGCTCCTCGCTGCTGCGGCGATCGCCGCGATCGCCCTCTCCGCCTAAGCCCAGGACAAGAAGGCCGCCGACAAGACCGTCGGCGCCGTCGGCAAGGCCTCGGCCGTCTACGTCGTCGACGCGATCGACCAGGCCACGCGCAAGGTCGTCCTGAAGGACGCGACCGGCCAGACCCTCACCTTCGTCGCCGGCGACGAAGTGAAGAACCTCCCGCAAGTGGTGAAGGGCGACAAGGTCACCTTCACGGTCGTCGAGGCCGTGGTGCTCTCCCTGAACAAGTCGACCTCCACCGTGCGCGAGCGCGTCGAGACCGAGACTTCCTCCGCTGCCCCCGCCGGCTCGAAGCCCGCCGGCACGGTGACCCGCTCGGTGAAGATCGTCGCCTCCGTCGAGGCGATCGACGCCAAGGCCGGCAAGGTGACCGTCCGCGGCCCGCAGCGCACCGTCGTCCTCAGCGTGAAGGACGCCGCCGTCCTGAAGACCCTCAAGAAGGGCGACATGATCGAGGCGACGTTCGCCGAATCCGTCACCATCAAGGTCGAGAAGGGCATGGCTTCGCCCGCGGCGCCGGCCAAGAAGTAGTTTCCGGGCCCTCGCCGCGAGGCGAGGGTCGCGGTCGCATCGAAGGGCGTGTATAATTTCGCCCTTCACGTGGGGGGGTAGCTCAGCTGGGAGAGCGCCGCGTTCGCAATGCGGAGGTCGAGGGTTCGATCCCCTTCCTCTCCACCACTTTTCGAAGGCCAGACATCGCTCTGGCCTTTTTTTCGTCCGGAATTCCCCAATGAATCCGGGCTGTTGGCGAAACGTGCGAAGAGTGGCCACACCCCCGGTGGCCAACATTCCGGCCGTTTTGCCCTCTACCCCCTCTCCGTTATCTGTTTCTGCGAAGAGCGCTCTTCGCTCCACCCCTGCCATTTCAAGGGGTTAGCAATTTCGATTTGAGCAAGTTCTTGGTCATCAAGGGCGACCCCTTCAAGGGATCGCATAGTGAGCCTGACTGCTGCCAAACTTTGAAAGCCCATAGCTCGCGGGTTGAAACTTTTGCCTCTCTTGAATTCTGAGTGGGTATTCTGGCGTCATATTCAACATGGTGGCGAGGATCTGAGATGACGGCGAAGGTGTTTGAGGCGGCGCTGGGGATCGTCGAGCCTTGGTCGGTGAAGTCGGTGGACTTCAAGGAAGCGGCCAAGTTGCTGACGATCCAGATCGACTTCACGCCGGGCAGCCGTTTTCCGGTGCCCGGCCACGAGGGCGTGCATCCGGTGCACGACACGGTGACCAAGACGTACCGGCACCTGAGCTTCTTCCAACACGAGTGTCACCTGCAGGTGCGTACGCCGCGGGTGAAGCTGCCCGACGATTCGGTGCGCCTGATCGAGCCGGGCTTCGCCGGTCGACTGTCGGGCTTCACGCTGCTCTTCGAGGCGATGATCCTGATGCTGGCACGGCAGATGCCGTTTGCGGCCGTTGCACGCATCGTGGGGGAGTCGGCCTACCGGGTCATGGCGGTGGCAGCGTCGAGCTTGCCCCGGGCGGCCGACTTGAGTGGCGGAAGGCGCTGGCCATCGACAGACTCGCGGCCCGTGGCCACGACTACATCACCGGCCGCGATGCGCCGAGCGCCGGGTGCTGTTCGTCACCGAGGGACGCGACGCCGAGACCATCAAGGCGCTGGCCTGCGATCTCGAAGAGCACGGCTGCGCGCGCGAGGCGATCGAGTCGGTGAGCATCGACATGTCGCCAGCCTTCATCAAGGGCGTGAGCGAGGCATTGCCCAACGCCCAGATCACCTTCGACAAGTTCCACGTCGTCGGCCACGCCAACACGCCTGGACAAGACGCGCCGCATCGAGCAGCGGACGACAAGTCCTCAGGGATGCGCTGGACGCTGCTGCCAGGACCGTGCCGCCCAAACCTGAGGCCGCCGCCGACCTCGACGCTTGATCGCCAGGTCACCACCAGCGCACCGCCGAGCTGGGTCTACAAGGAGCAGTTGCGCGCGATCCCGAGCGCAAGCAGATCAATGTCGGCGCGCCATGCTCAGCATGGGCACCTGATGCGACCCAAGGTCGAGCCGATGAAAGAGGTCGCCAGGATGATCCGCCGTCACATCGAGGGCATCGTCGCCTGGACCCAGACCCGCCAGACCAACGGCTTCCTTGAAGCCATTAACGGCCTCTTCCACCGCCAAGCGCCGCGCCCGCGGTTTACGCGCCTTCCACCATCAGGACGGTCTTCCGTCGCCGGCAAGCTCGACTTCCGCGCAATCAACCCTCATGCCCCGCAACCCACTTGAAATTCAACAGAGCCAAACTTTTGCACTATCCTGATCAGCATTCCCGCTTTCGGGAGGATGTGATGACACCACGCAGTGCGCAGGCCGAGATCCTGACCATCAGGGAGGTCGCCGGATACCTGAAGGTCACGCAGCGGACGATCTACAGGCTAGCCGCAGCCAAGAAGATCCCTGCATTCAAGGGTTGGCGGGACGTGGCGCTTCCGGCAGGTAGACATCGACGGCTGGATCGCAGCCCAATCGAAGAACGCGGAGGGGCAAGCAGGTTGATCTCCGCCTACCACGCCAAGTACTACGCCCATGAGCTGACTCGACGTCATGGGGCCGATGGCGTCGACCGCCTCTCTCTCAGTCGCTGTTTGACGCCAGCGTCGATCTGAACCCGCACCAGATCGAAGCGGCGTTGTTCGCCCTGCGCAATCCGCTGCAGGAAGGCGTACTGCTTGCCGACGAAGTCGGTGTGGGCAAGACCATCGAAGCATCGCTTGTGGTCTGCCAGTACTGGGCTGAACGCCGCCGCCGTCTGCTGGTGATTTGTCCTGCGAGCCTGCGCAAGCAGTGGGCGCAGGAGATGCACGACAAGTTCGCGGTGCCGACCACCGTAGTCGATGCTGTGTCCCTGCGCAAGCAAGCCGCAGGCGACATCCTCGCCACCTTGCAGCGCATGGTCGGCAAGGCGGTCGTAATCATGTCCTACCAGTTCGCCGTCAAACTGGAAACCGAGCTGCGCGCAGTGCCGTGGGATGTAGTGGTCATAGACGAAGCGCACAAGCTGCGCAATGCGCACCGCCCCAGCAACCGCACTGGCCAGGCGCTTAAGCGCGCCTTGGCGGGCCGCAAAAAACTATTGCTAACCGCCACGCCGCTTCAGAACTCGCTTATGGAGCTGTACGGACTGTCCACGCTGCTAGACGAGCACCTTTTCGGTGATGAAACCGCGTTCCGCAGGCAGTTCATGAGCAGTGCCACGGGCACAGCCGAGTTGCGGGAGCGTCTCGCATCCTTTGCCAAGCGCACGCTTCGACGCGAAGTGCTCGAGTACATCAAGTACACCGAACGCAAGACGCTGACCCAGCCCTTCGATCCCACTGACGATGAGCAGTCACTTTATGAACGCATCTCGACTTTTTTGCAGCGTGAGGATTCGTACGCCCTGCCAAAGCGGCAGCGCCACCTCACCGCGCTGATCCTGCGCAAGCTGCTGGCCTCCAGCTCTCACGCTGTGTCAGCAACGCTCATCACAATCCGCCAACGGCTGGTACGGCTGCTGGATGGAACAAGCGACGACAACGGCAGCCAACTAGTCGAGCAGCTCATCGCCGAAGACGACTTGGAGCAGGACTATCTGGAAGAGGAAGCGGCCGAGGATGAAGACGCGCCAACGGACGACGCGCGACCCGCAGAGGACGACGACAAGCCCAATCCCAACGCCCTCCGTGCCGAAATCGCCGAGCTGACCGCCTTTATTGACGCCGCCCAGGCCCTGCAAACGGACACCAAGGCGCAGGCGCTACTCACGGCGCTCGCCCTCGGCTTCGGCAAGATGGCCGAGCTGCGCGCCCCTCGCAAGGCCATCATCTTCACGGAGTCCAGGCGTACACAGGAGTACCTGCATCGCTTTCTCTCTGCCAACGGCTACATGGGCAGATTAGTGCTTTTTAGCGGCACCAACACCCGCGAAGAGTCCACAGCAATCTATCAACGCTGGCTTGAGGAGTTCAAGGGCACAGACCAGTCACAGGTTCACCGCAGGTAGATCGCCGCACGGCCTGATCGATCACTTCCGCCAGGACGACGGCACAGGCGCGGAAATCATGATCGCCACCGAAGCCGCAGCTGAGGGCGTCAACCTGCAGTTCTGTGCGCTCATCATCAACTACGACCTGCCGTGGAACCCGCAACGCATTGAACAGCGAATTGGTCGTTGTCACCGTTACGGTCAACGCTACGACGTAGTGGTCATCAACTTCCTCAACACCCGAAACCAGGCCGATCAGCGCGTGTTGGAACTGCTCACTGAGAAGTTCAACCTGTTCTCCGGCGTATTCGGCGCGTCTGACGAAGTGCTAGGCCGCATCGAAGGCGGGCTGGACTTCGAGAAACGCATCCTGCAGATATACGACACCTGCCGTCAGCCGGAGCAGATCGAAGCCGCCTTCAACGCACTGCAAGCGGAACTGGAAGAAGTCATTGCCGACCGCATCAAGGACACCCAGACCCAGTTGCTGGAAACTTCGACGAGGATGTCCACGACCGCCTCAAGCTACGTCTGGACGAAGCCGAAGCCAGGCTCGACAAGCTTGGCCGATGGTTCTGGGGCGTCACCCGCTATGCCCTGAGTGACCGGGCGCGCTTTGACGAGCAGTCCTATGCCTTCTCCCTGATCAGGCCGCCGGAGGCGCTTACCTCTAAGTGCTGCCGGGCCGCTACCAACTCATTCGTGGCGCGGCACAGCCTGACATACTGGCTCACGCCTACCGCCTCAGCCATCCGCTGGGCGAGTGGAGCATTGACGCCAGCCTCAACGCCTCTACACCGCTCGCCGCACTGAAGCTGACTACGGCAAGCACGGCACGCGCATCTCCGTCGTTGAGAAGTTGCGAGGCAATTCCGGCTGGCTCACGCTGGTACGTCTGGAAGTAACCGCCTTCGAGACAACCGAGGCGCTGCTGTTCTCGGGCTGCACCGACGATGGTGAGCTACTCGATCAGGAAGCCTGCGAAAAGCTGCTGACGATCCCGGCGGCAGGCAAGCCTGTCGCTGCCCACGATGATGCCCAAGCAGCCTTGAAGCCAACAGCCAGCGCCGCGTGGAGGCCACCATTGCCGAAGTGCTCGAAGCCAACCAGCGCCTGTTCAATGAAGAACGAGACAAGCTGGAGCGCTGGGCCGACGACAAGCTGTTGGCGGCCGAGGAAGCCCTCAAGAACACCAAGGCGCTCATCGCCCAGCTGAAACGCGATGCCCGGAAGGCTGCCAGCCTGCAAGAGCAGGACGGCATCCAGCGCGAGCTGTCGGAACTGGAGCGCAAGCAGCGCCGCCTGCGCCAGGACATCTTTGCCGTCGAGGACGAGATCATCGAAAAGCGCGACGCGCTCATCGCCTCACTCCAGCAGCGACTGCACGAGAAGACTGACACCCAGACCCTGTTCACCCTGCGCTGGCAGGTGGTGTGAAGCGCACAACCAACAACGAAGAAATCAAGGCCCGAATCATGACCACGAAACAAAACGTCAAATTCCAGGAGCTCGTCGCCAAGCTGCGCGAGATTTTTCAGATCGACCGTCCGGAACTGGATTTCGGGATCTACCGCATCCTCAACGCCCGAGCCAGCGAGATCAACGACTACTTGGAGAACCGGCTGGCAGAGAGAGTTCAGGCGGCACTAGCTTTAGGCAGCGCAGCCACCACCCAGCAACTACAAGCGGAATTGCAGGAGGCCGAGAAAAGCGCACAGGCCCTGGGCGTCAGCCCCGATGGCGTGCCCAAGGTCCAGGAGCTGCGTGCCCGATTGAAGGATGCCAGCGCAGGCAGCTTCGAGCACGAAAACGCTGTGTTTTCGCACTTGCTGGCCTTCTTCACCCGCTACTACCAGGACGGGGACTTCATCAGCCAGCGCCGTTACAAGGGCGACACCTACGCCATCCCCTACGCGGGCGAAGAGGTGATGCTGCACTGGGCCAACAAGGATCAGTACTACACCAAGAGCGGCGAGAACTTCAGCAACTACAGCTTCAAGCTCGAAGACGGCCGCACGGTCCACTTCCGCCTCGTGGCCGCCGACACCGCCAAGGATAACCGCAAGGACAACGACAAGGAGCGTCGCTTTGCGCTAATTGAGCGCAAGACCACCACCCGTATCGACGAGCAGGGCGACGAGGTCGAAGATGAACTGTTGCCGATCGGGGAAGTGGATGGCGCCAACGGAAAAGAGCTGATCGTCCGCTTTGAGTACAGGCCTGTCGCGAAGGGCACCAAGCAGGAGGCCCTGGTAGCCCAAGCCGTGGTGACTTTGTTGGCCGATCCTGCCGTCAAGGCCCGCTGGCTCGACTTGGGCATCCGCGCCCCCACCGAGAAGAACCCCCAGCGCACCCTGCTGGAAAAGCACCTGAGCGACTACACCATCAAGAATACGGCCGATTACTTCATCCACAAGGATCTGGGTGGCTTCCTGCGCCGGGAACTGGACTTCTACATCAAGAACGAGGCCATGCACCTGGACGATGTCCAGCACGCGAACGCGTTTGCCGACATCGAGAAGTCGTTGCGCATGATTCAGTGCCTGAGGAGTATCGCGCTGGAACTAATCGTATTTCTGGCGCAGCTAGAAGACTTCCAGAAGAGGCTGTGGCTGAAGAAGAAGTTCGTGGTGTCCAGCCACTTCTGCATCACGCTGGATCGAGTGCCGGAGACGCTTTATCCAGAGATTGTGGCAAATGAAAAGCAGTGGCAGCAGTGGAAGCTACTCGGCATTTGGGATGCTGATGTGCCAGGTTCGGTGGAAACCTTGAAGGCAGGCCAATTCCGGATGGTCGACACGAGTCTTTATAGCTACGAATTCAGGCGAAGACTACTTAGCGCGTCAGAGAACTTGGACAGCACCATTGATGGTGTGCTGATTCATGGAGACAACTTCCAAGGCCTAGGTCTTCTAGAAAAGCGATACGCACGGGATGTTGACTGCGTCTATATCGACCCACCCTACAACTCTGACGCCAGTGCCATTTTGTACAAGAACGGCTACAAGTCCTCAAGCTGGGTTTCTTTGATGCAGAGTCGCCTGCAACGAACGCGAGCGCTTCTAAAAGATGCAGGCGTTCTGGTTGCAGCGATCGACGATGCTCAACAAAGGGAACTAAGCTTTCTTCTTTCGGAGGTCTTCGACAACAACTCGCTCGGGGTAATAACAGTACGCTCAAACCCTTCAGGGCGTCCTACTCAGAGCGGGTACGCCGTGTCTCATGAGTACCTACTGTTTGCAGGAAACTCAAGCGAATCGAAGATTCAGCGCTTACCACCAACTCCAGCGCAGATGGCTCGGTTTAATGAGGCCGATGAATTAGGGGCGTTCGAGTGGCGGAACCTACGTCGTGAAGGCTCAGACTCCGACAGGAATGAACGCCGGTCCATGTACTACCCCATCTATATAACTGGCGAAGCCCTCCGCGTGCCACCGCTTGAGTGGAAAGAAGATACAGAAGAATGGATTCCACTTGAGCCCCCCGGCGCAGACGACACCGTAGTGCTTCCCGACAATGAGGATGGAGTACAGAAGCGTTGGCGTTGGGAATGGAGGACCGTCGAGGCCAAGAAATCTCAGCTCGCGGTGAGAAGGGATCGGTCCGGGAAGAGGTACGTGTACTGCAAGAGACGGCCCAACGAAGACGGCGTGGTGTCTGTGTCGACATGGGCGGACGCGAAGCATTCCGCCACTGAGCACGGCACTGCACTGCTGAAGAACCTGTTTGGAAGTAATCCCTTCTCCTATCCAAAGTCGATTCACGCCGTAGTGGACGCGATCTATGTCGCAGGCGCTGTAGATCCCAAATCACTGACATTCGACTACTTCGCGGGTTCTGGAACAACCGCACATGCAGTCATAAACCTGAACAGGAGAGACAAAGGGCAGCGGCGATATGTTTTGGTCGAGCAAGGGGAATACTTTGACCGGGTCCTGAAGCCGCGAATTCAGAAGGCCGTCTACTCGGAGCGCTGGGAGCAAGGGAAACCAACGGCTCCTGAGACTGGCCTCTCCCACTGCTTCAAGGTCCTCAAGCTCGAAGGCTATGAGGACACGCTGAACAACCTGCAACTGCGCCGCACGGCCGGACAAGACAATCTGTTCGCCAAGCTGCCACAGCAGGCCAAAGACGACTACCTGCTGCATTACATGTTGGATGTGGAAAGCCGGGGCTCGCTCTTGTCGGTGGAGGACTTCAAGAAGCCCTTCGACTACGCGCTGAACGTCGCTGTCGATTCAGCGGGGGCCTTTGAGCCGCGCAACGTCGATCTAGTGGAGACCTTCAACTACCTAATCGGCCTTCGTGTGAAGCACATCGATGCCCAACCCGAGCGCGGCTTTGTCACCGTCACGGGCGTGATGCCCAGCGGTGAGTCCTGCCTCGTGCTTTGGCGCGACTGCGAGGTGCTGGACTACGAAGGTGTCGCCGGGCTTTGCGACAAGCTAGCCATTAACCCGGCGGACAACGAATTCGACGTGGTCTACATCAACGGCGACCACAACATTCCGACCGTGCTGACGCAGACTGCCGAGGAAGGCGGTGCCACCCGCGTGCTCAAGTTGCGGCAGATCGAACCGGAGTTTCTGTCACACATGTTCTCGGTAGAGGACATCTGATGGCACGCCCACGAAAGACCACAGCCGCCTCTGTCGGCACTGCTGGCTCAAGAAGCGGTGGCAAGAAGCGCACCTTCCACCAGGAACTGGTACTTAATCGCTGGATGTTGGGCTTCTTCAGGGGGGGCAGTCTCAGCGCCTTGAAGCTGCGGTTGGGCGATGATCGCCACGAGGGGATCGACGAGGACGGACAAACAAAGTTCTTTCATGAGCTGACGCGCAACCTTTTCGAAGTGGATCGTGTATCTGAGGCCGATCTGCGTCGCTACGACCTGAACATCGTTGGCCATTGGCAGGCCATCACTTCCCAGCGCAACAAGCTGGAAGGCCATGAACTGCAGATGAAGTACTTTCAGTACCTCTCACTGCTGTTCACCGAGATCTACCTGGACTGGTACTTCAACAAGCGCCAGGACCTGCTGGATGGTCTTAACGAGGAGTTGGTGCGCTACAGCGCCGAAACTGGCGCAGAGCCCTTCCGCGACTTTGATGCGGACGATCTGAACAAGATCGCCTTCTGGAACGCCACGGGCAGCGGCAAGACGCTTCTGCTGCACGTCAACATTTGGCAGTACTTGCATTATTTCCAGGCTGGCCGAGGCGACCACTACCCGAGCAAGATCATCCTGCTCACGCCGAACGAGGGCTTGTCGCGCCAGCATCTGGAGGAGCTGCACTTGTCGGGCTTCGGCTTCGCCCAGTTCTTCAACAAGGCGCAGACCCCTGCGCGTGGGACTATCGAGATCATCGACATCAACAAGCTGGGCGATGAGATGGGTGACAAGACAGTCGCCGTGGATGCGTTTGAGGGAAACAACCTGGTGCTGGTGGACGAAGGCCACCGTGGTACTGGCACGGCGGCAGGCGCGTGGATGAGTCGCCGTGATGCGCTGGTGCGCGGCGGCTTTGCCTTCGAGTACTCGGCGACCTTTGGGCAGGCCGTGGCCAAAGGATTGACCGTGTCGGCGGCGGAAGAAGACATCCAGAAGAAGCGCGCCAAGATGCTGTTCGACACGACCAGCCTGAAAAAGCTGGACGACGGCCAGCTTGCCCAGCTTGCGCTAACTCCCGAGGACAGGCGCCGCGCGCGGGTCACCGCTACTCGCGAGATCTACGCCAAGTGCATCTTGTTCGACTACTCGTACAAGTTCTTCTACGAGGACGGCTACGGCAAGGAATCGCTGATCCTCAACATGAACGGAGAGGCCTATGAGCCGGCGGAGAACGCCCGCAAGTATTTCACTGCCTGTCTGCTGGCCTTCTATCAGCAGCTTTGGCTGTGGAGCACCCACCGCGAAAAGCTGACCGACTTCAACATTGAAAAGCCGCTGTGGGTGTTCGTGGGTAACACAGTGTCAGGTGAGGAGTCGGACATTCTGGAGGTGGTGAACTTTCTCGCCGACTTCCTGAACAACGATGCGCAGATTAAGACCTGGCTGGCCGATCTGATCGCCGACCGGACGCAGATTGTGGACGCCAAGGGCAACAATATCTTCCAGGGTCGATTCACACCCCTCATGGGATTCGTGGATCAGGTGGACGCGCTGTACGCCGACATCCTGGTGCGCGTGTTCAATGCCCAGGCGAAGCAACGGCTTAAACTGGTCAACATCAAGAGTAGCAAGGGAGAGCTGGCGCTGCGGGTGGGCGACGCGGAACCCTTCGGCCTCATCAACATTGGCGACGACGCAGGCTTCTTCGGGATGGCCGAGGACTCCGACGCCTTCGACAGCGAGCGCGATGACTTCGGCGGCGCGTTGTTCGGAACGCTGAACAACAAGGACAGCCAGCTCAACGTGCTGATCGGGTCGCGCAAGTTCACGGAAGGGTGGAGCAGTTGGCGCGTGTCCACTATGGGCCTCCTGAACATGGGCCAGGGCGAGGGCTCGCAGATCATTCAGCTGTTCGGGCGCGGCGTGCGCCTAAAGGGCAAGGGCTTTTCGCTTAAGCGCACAACGCCGCAGGAACGACCCAAGGGTGTGCATCTGGACAAGCTGGAGGCGCTGAACATTTTCGGCGTGCGCGCCAGCTACATGGCTGCATTCAAGGACTATTTGCGCGAAGAAGGCATCACGCCCAGCGACGAAATTCTGGAGCTCGATTTCCCCACACGACCCAACCTGCCCGCGGGCAAGCTCAAGACGCTGGCGCTGAAGGACGGCTACAAGGACAACCAGAAGATGGGCTTCAAGCGCACCCACTTCCCGTGGTTGTACGAAATACCCGCAAAGTTCCAAGGAAAGATCAAAGCGCCACACGTGGTGCTTGACCTATACCCCCGCGTCGAGGCGCTGGCCACGAACGACAAAGGCTCGGCCAGCACGGCCGAAGCAAGGCACAAGGGCAAGTTGAACGCGAGCGTGTTTGCTGTGTTCGACTGGGATTGCATCTATCTGGCGTTGCAGGACTACAAACTGCAACGGAGCTGGAGCAACCTGCGGCTAGACCGACAGAAACTGATCGACTTCTGCGCAGGTGCACCTGACTGGTACACGCTGTTCATCCCTGCGGTGGAACTGGCCGTGAACACGTTCAGCGACATTCGCAAGCAGGAGGACATCCTGATCCGACTGCTGACCGACTACACCGACCGCTTTTACAAGGCGCTGAAGACCGGCTACGAGGGGCAATTCTACGACGTCACGCGCATCGATGAAGACCACGGCTCGATGCTCAAGCTCTACCAGTTCGAGATCGAAAACAGCGATGACGGGCTGGAGTATCAGAAGAAGCTGGAAGTGCTGAAGAAGCTGGTGGCCGACGGCAAGATCGGTGAGGCCAGCAAATGGAACGCTCCTCACATGGTTGCTGTTAGTTTCGACCGACACCTTTACTACCCGCTGATGGCGCTGGAAGACAAGGACGCGGTGCCTTGAAGATGCGCCCACTGGCCTTCGATGCGCCAAGCGAATGGGAATTCGTTCGGGATCTGGAATCGTTCTACAACTCGCCCGCTGGCAAAGTCGCCATCGGGTCGCGCAGCCTGTACCTGCTGCGCAATGCGGATCGTGAGGAGAAGGGTCTGGGATTTGCGCTGGCTGGCAACTTTTACCCGGACTTCTTGCTGTGGCTGGTGGACGATGCCACCGGCAAGCAATGGTTGACATTCGTCGATCCCAAGGGCCTGCGCAACCTTGATCTCTCACACCCCAAGCTTGGGCTCTACAAGGAGGTGAAGTCACTGGAGACGACGCTGGCGGCTCAGGCCAAGCCCGGTGAGCCACCCCTGGTCTTGAACGCCTTCGTACTGTCCCCCACGAAGTTCTCCGACCTGCTCAATGTGGGCGATCCAACAAAGAAGGCCGAGTTGGAGGAGCGACATGTGCTGTTCATGGAAGACGGCGGAGACGCCTACCTGAAGAAGCTGTTTGCAAAGGTGGCAGCCGCATGACCGGTCAGGACGCCAAAGTCCCCATGGCAATTGCTCGCTGCAGTACCCTTCCGGCCCAATAGACTTACCGGAGAGGCCCCACTGCGGTGCCGTTCCGCTCGCGCTGATTAATGCTTCTATGAAGCGTGGCGTGTCTCAGCTGACTGCGGCGACAGGGGCGTGCCGAGTCAGTCGCTCCAGCGCAAAACTTAGGGCGCGATCGTCGAACAACCGATCCTTGCGCTCTGCCGCGCCCGGTCCACCGCACCAATGGCGCAGGCCTTCTCTGACCGCCGTCACGTTGGGCGCAACGCCCTCGTTCGCGAGGAGCCAATCAACCGTCGCCAACAATTCCATGCCGAAAGGCGACTCGAATCCATCAATCAGCGCTGCCGTGTACTCCAGCGCCTCAAGATAAGGCTTAGCTTCCGTCTTGAGATAGGTTTGCAAGAAGCCCTTCCGCTCGTCGTCAAACCAAATCACGTCGAGTGGGTCTGCGTCGCTGATCCGCTTCTCGCAGTGAAGGTAGCTTCCGTCAAGGTTATTAAGCAGATGAGTTAGGCGGTTGGCGTATGGACCGTACTTGTTTGGTATGAACCGTAGGTCCAAGGGGTTGTCCGCCGGGGAAAAGCGCTCGATTGCGCGCTCCAAGAACCACGCGAGCGTCTGAATCTCCAGCAAGCTGCACTCCATGCCAAGTACCCAATAGCGTCGAACCAGTTCGGCGATCAGGGCGCGGGCCGGTGTCAACTTCTCGACGCCGCTTCGCTTGGCCACGTTTTGGTACTGCTTTGTCGGCTCGAAGACCAGAATGTCGATGTCGAGGTCGCCCAGTGCGGCCTCGATCTGCGCTCGGACGTCGGCCCATTCGAGGCCTCCATTCCCCGATCCTAGGGGCGGGATGGCGACCGACTTCACTTCATTGGCAAGCAGGACACGACGCAGATCCTGGAGCCCTTCGACGATCCACTCCATCCGGGATGGAGCACGCCAATGTTGCTTGGTGGGGAAGTTGATAATCCAGCGCGGACCGTTCAGCTCGTGGACTTCGGTCACAAAGACCTTCCCGGTCTGTATCTGGCTGGCCTTACAGGCAGCCGAATAGAGGCGGAAATTTTCCGCGAACCGTTCCTTGAACATAAGGGCAATGCCCTTGCCCATCACACCGACGGTATTGACGGTGTTGACCAGCGCCTCAGCCCTAGCTTCTAGCAAGTTGCCTTGTCTGAGCGTGATCATCAGAAATACCACTTTGGCAGAACTAGAACTTCCAGCTTCATGTCTTCTCTCTGGATCTGGGCTTCAAGCGCCGATTTTACCGCTTCGGTATAGCAGACTACCGCGATCAGTCCGGTGATGGGTAGCTGTCGGTACACGAGGGCCTCGGCCTGATAGCGTTCGATTTGCTCGGGGTCATCTGGATTGCGCTGAAAATTACGAGTCTGGAGCAACGGCCAGTCAATCTTGCCCAGGTCATCAAGCTCGTTGGAAAAGTTGGCCAACGATGTATAGGCATGTCGATCCGTGAATACGAAATCGAGCTCCATCGCTTTAACCTTCGGCAGGCTGGAGACGAGAATGCAGATCTCTTCATTGCGACGTCTTGGGACTTCGCCGCGTCCGGTATAGATGTTGTACATCATGGGCGAAAACGGAGTGAAGTAGAACGGAACGTAGTCGGCCAGTGTGCCTCCCGGTGCCACCAGGACATTACGATGCGTCCGTCGACTGATCAAGTCAGCGTTACCAATTGCGACGTAGTTCGGGTCTCGCACTGGAGAGTTCGCACAGTGCAAGCCATTGCGCATTATCCATGGAAGATTATCGCGATGGACGATGCGCCAGATCAGCGCCTTCTCCGGGTTCAGGTTGGGGTAGTTGTTAGCCATTCACCGGCTCCAGGAACGTGCAACAGCCCGCCACCGTGACCCGTTGAGCCGTTGGCTTGGGCGCGACCATCACGTCCTGCTTGGGCATTCGGTCGTCCTCTGTACCTAGTCCAGAACCACCAGAAATTCGGTGGCCAGCGCGGTCGGCCGAACATCGCGGACATTCCGGGTAAGCTCAACTAGTCCGTATCCCTCCATCATTCTCAACGTCCGCGACAGGTTCGACACCTGCCGGCCTGTCAGCGCGGCCAACTCGGTCAGGGTCTTCGGCTGTGCATCCCGAATGACCCGCAACAACGCCCGGTTCTCCTCGGATAGCACAGCTGCCATCGTCGCTGTCGATGGAAACCAGACTGTCGGGAGCCGCTTCGCCCCGCCATTGGTCTGGCCATTACTCGTTCCGCGTATGCCGACGACACAACGCTTCATTTCCTGCGCTTCGGGGTCATGAGTGGAAGCGTAAGTTTATCACTGTGGCACAAGCATAGCGAGACTCCGTGTCTGCCAAGACATTCGACCGTCACAGGAGAATGCGAGCCTCAGCATTGCGGCGAGCAACGAGGCCGGGGAGCACTCTGCCACCACCGTAGACCCAGCGCCGCAATTCCGATGCTGCATCCCCCGGGCTTGCTGGATGAGCCTGCGTCGGAGTGTTGATGTCTGTAGACGTCCCGCGCCGAGATTGAATGTGAAGTCGACGATGGCTGCGAGCCGGCCCTCGGGCTCTGTGGCGAGCGCCGGGCAGTACCGCAGGGTCGCGTTAAGGGCGGAGAGCAGGTCGTGCGCCAGGTAGTCCTCCGCTTCCGCCTCGGTGATCGGTGGGTGCTGCGGGTCGCAGAGATGACCGTAGCCGATCGTCCAGCAGTAGCCCGCGGGGCAGATGGGTGCGCCCTCCCCGGATCCATCCTTTGGCACCCGGTGGAATCCCTCGAACCGCTTTGCAAGTTCACGGCGGCCTGCGGCACCGCAATCACGGCCGCACCCGGTCAAACACGCGCCCAAGGAACCAGAAATTGCAGCACCCGGCCCAGAGCCTGATCGGCCTCGGTCCAGGCCTGCAACACGGCGGCACTCCAGCCGAGCCCGGCGGTCATGGCACCCACAAAGCCGCCGTCTTGGCCGCGCAGTAAAGGGCCATGAACCAGTAGGTGATCACAGGCCGCACGCTGACTGAGAGCGCATCGGCCCAGCGCACACCGGTCTTCTCCCCTTGGGTGCGGACCGCATCACGCAGGGCCTCGATGGCACCGGTGTTCCAGGCGGCATCGGCCCCCGCGCCAATTTCGGCCATCTTCTGGGCGCCACGCAGGCGGTCGAACTCCAACGCCTTGTCCTGCATCGCGAGTTCGTGGCCACGCTCGCTCTTTCGGTCGAACCACTTGAGAACTTCAGGTGCCAGGCGAAACACGCCACCCAGCAGACCACCCAACAGGGTCTCGATCATTGCGAGCCTCCCATGATCTTGAACTTGATCGCTGCACCCAAGAGCGCGACCACCAGGAGGCTGGTTGTCGCGACGCGGATCACGGTGCGCCAGGCGGTGCGGCGGGCATCGCGCCAGGCTTCGAGCAGATCGCGCAGCTCCCGGATGTCTTCGGCCGCATGGGGGCCCTCGAGGCCGAGGTGAACGAGCGCGCGCTCGGCGCCACGTTCGGCGGCGCGATCGAGCAGGTCCTCGAAATCCTCCTTGCGGACGGTGAGGACGTTGTCTTCGGGGGACGGTGTGATGTGTTCGGCGTTCATTGGGTCTCCAAAGGCGAACCCGCCACGAGGGGCTGACTCTCGGGCGGGTTCCGGGTTGAATCACAGCTATGTCCTACGGGTGGATCAAATCTCGATTACCTCCAGCGTGAGACTGGGTGCGACACCCTCGATGACGTCGTCGCGCACGAATACGGTTTGGCCAACCTGGGCATCTCCTCGGGCGGTGAGGATTCCGCCACCGGGGAGTTGGACCGTGACGACGCCGGCGCCCACGACCGTGACGGTGCCCGCCTGAAGTGGCGGATCAGGTAGCAGTTGGCGGAACTGCTGGTAGACGTTATGCATGGGTCTCGACCGCGAGTGTCTGCCAGACGTCGGGAAGCCCCGCCTGGACGCTGGTACTGCGGACCAGACCAAGCCGGCTCACGCCGCCGTCCTGGTACTCGACGAAAACGCCCGGCTCGATGACGCCGGTCTCAGAAAGTACGGGGAGTCGGAGGATTACTTCGATCTGCCGTCCTGTATCGGCGAGGACAGCGATCCCCGTTGGCGTGCCGCGACTGCCTCGGTGATCAGCGGATCGACCACCATCGGCGCCAACTCATCTCCGGCGGTCCCGGTGCGCTTCACCCACCCGATTACGCCTGCCGAGACGCCGGATACGTAGACGCCGTTGTAGCGGGCCGCGTCCTTCCATTCGAGACTCTCGCGGGCGGTTGCGGCCGAGGGGAGCACGAAGCCGGGCACCACAGATCCCCACTCCCAGGGCGGGACGGGATAGCGGGGCAGAACGCGAATCGTCTGCGCGGTGCGATGCGGCTGCAGGTAGGCCCCCGCTGCTTCCGCAATCGTATTGAGAGCGGAAATGTAGGTCCCCTGATGAGACCAGACGCCAGCGGGAACCAGCCAATCGGTAATGCCCCAGTCCACGCTCCAGCCGATCGGCACGCCATTGACTAGCAGGGCGTCGGCCATGAGCTGCTGTGCGGTGCTATTCGCCGTGTTCGCGAAGTTCTTCGTCGGCGCATAGGGCGCGTCGAGGACCGCACCCTTTCCGCGGCCGGAGACTTTCACGGAGGATTCCCCGAAGGCGCGCTCCCGCGACAGGCGCTCGGCCAAGACCCGATAGGCGGTGCCGTTGATCGTGGCTTCCAGTTCCACCGGATTACCGCTCGCATCGGGCTCGAGGTCGCCCAGGGCCTCAGCCGGGACCGTGGCATCAAACCCCCAGGTCCAGGAATCGGCGTCGATCTTGAGGCCCAGGGAGAGTGTCGGGATATCGATGTTCCCGGCCACACGCCGTAGTCGAACGTCATTCACAACCACGTAGACCCTCCGAATCGGGACGATGACCGTCTCGCCGGGCCCCGGCGGAACGGTTCTTCGCAGACAAAGAGCAACACGCCATTCAGAGTGATGGCGTCTTTGAAGATCAGCGTGCCGCTGGGTGTGTAACACCCCGGCTCCTGCGGCTCCGGCGGACGCGCGAACCGTCCCGCCCAAGGGCGGATGGCTTCGCCCCACCACGATTGCCAGCCGATCGGGAATGGAATGGCGACCTGGTAGACCGCTCGACGTGCCGCGGAAACCCCTGACCGCCCGCTCATAGCGGCCTGCGAGGCCCGCTGCGCGGCCGGCGATCGCCATCTTCAAAGCGCGAGCCCCGGGAATGCCGAACGCCGACGACGCCCTCGAAACGAGAAGCCCGGGAGATCCTACGATCGCGCAGCGCCTCATCGGACACCACGCGGCAGTCCTCGACAACCACCCGGGCCGCTTCCTGATGACCCGCCGCCCACCGGACCGGCGCGGGGTCGAAGGAATCGGGGATCAGGGACGCTACGCGGGCCGCTATCGGCGCGGCCACCTGCCACGGGGCCAATCCCGCCGTCGCGACAGAGAACGCCGAGGAGGCCCTTTCTTGCGCGCCGGTGGGGACACGGTCGCCCTCTTCCCAAGCCGTCGCGGCGCGGTTGACAGTGGGGCGTGCGGTGTCGGACCGGTAGATCGCCTCAAACGCGACCTCGAGTGGCGGAAACGTGCCTGAGATCGACAGCGACACATCCGGCGCGACCGACGACTCCCCGAAGAGGAGGTTGGCCGTGCCTGGCAGCAAGCTGAAGAGGAGATCGGCATCGGCCATGGACTACCCCAGCATGCCGGCCGTAATGGTGGCCCTCCCGCCCGCGAAAAGCTGCACCGAATCGAGCCAGACCTCGCCCGGTCCGCCCTCCTCGGATACATCGCAATCCCACGCCGGCGCGCCGCTGCCATTCACGAACCGGGCCCAGACGGCGACACCTGTGACGGAGATCATGGCCGACTCTGGCGGGTCGATCGTGAGGATGCCGCTTGCGACCGTGCCGACCGGCTCCAGGAGCGGGATCGAAACCAGGGGGGCGCCGCCCGGATCGGCGCCGTTTGCAGGACGCGCGGTGCCGTAGATTTCTGCCCGCGCCGCATCGGCGCCGAGTGCGAGGAAGGTCACAACGGCCTCCATGCGCGCGTTGGCGAGAGCGACCGAAACGGAAATCACGGAATGACAGCCGCGAGGTTGTCTGCAATCACGGCGCGGTAGTTCCCGGTGTGATCGAAGGCGACGACGGTGTACTTGTAGCGGTGGTCGATGTAGTCGAAGGCGTAGGTGCCGTTAGGCGCGCTCCACGTCTCCCGGATGACGGTGCCCGTAACTTCAGCGACCAGCCACACCTGCCGCGCGACCGGAACGTCGGGGCGCCCTTTCTTTGACCGTACCCTCAATCCGCCCGCGCCCGCCGTAGGCCGTGTCGCCGATGAAGTGCTGTGCCGAGAGCTTCCCATTCCCGACCGGCCGGAACATGGAGACCAGGGCAAGCCCGACCAGGGTCGCGGCCATGCTAATTCGCCCACGGCCCGGTGATGTCGAAGAACATCCCGCCGGCGTAGGCGGTGCCTGCGCCCAGCTGCTTGTAGAGGAGCTTCTTGCCAGCGACGGGGTGTCTTCGAACACGGCGTCCTGCGTGATCAGGGTCGAGGTCATCTGCGGGGTGAAGTACGCACCGGGAAGCTCCGCACGGTAGGTCGAGCCTTCGAAGATCACAGGGGTCGACAGAATCAGGCCGTTGTCGGCCGCGTTCGGGTACGGAAGGTTCGCAAAGTAGTAGCCCGACGTTTCGTAAAGGGAGCCCGACGACGACGGCGAGAGGGCGTACCGGAAGCCAATCGCCTGCGACCCGCCCGTGCCGAGGTAGGAGCGCGCGATGTAGCGCACATTAGTCGCCGCCGAATAGTTAGATGCGACGGGGGAGTCGAGGATTCAGGCGTGGCCGCGGAAACGTCGCACCCTTGCAGACACGGCGAACTTGAAATTGTCCGGGCTCTTCTTCGAGGCCACGTCGCCCATACGACCACGAATACCGCATCCACCAGGGATGAATTTGGCGCGATGGCGAGGTAGGCGAAGCGGTCGTTGGCGATGATCCACCACTTCTTTGTCGCCGCGCTGTTCGCCTTGGGGATGTAGGCGCCGCCGGCCATCTGCGCTTCGGTCGGGAATTTGGCCGTATAGGTATCCACGTCCGTCATTCCTTCGGCACCAAAGGCGCGCGCTGACGTGGTGCCGGCATCGTCAATTCGGATGTGGAGGCCAGTTGCGGCCACGTTGCCCGACTTGTAAGCCGTCTTGTTCGTCCCGGTGAAAGCCTTCACCCAACCGGCGGGCGCGAGCTTGAGAGTAATCGTGCCCGTCGCGGTTTGGTCCGTGATCCCGGTTGCATCGAACACCACGGTGTTCGTGGTCGTGCTGATGACGCGCTTCTCGCCGTTAAGCCCAGACGGAGTAGCGCCGGCGATCAACACCACGGAATTCACCCGCGCTGAGTGGCCCGTGGCGATCGTTGCTGTGGCGACGCCGCCGGCCACGACGAGAGAGTCGACCGTCTTGAGCCCGAAGCCATCCACGAGACAGGCGTCAAGAACGGCCAGGAGGTTGCCGGCCACGTTGGCGAGTGTCGGCGCGCCGGTCATCGTGGAATCGAAGTGCTTGACGGTGGTGTCAGTCATGGGCGAGGCCTCGGGAGGCGATTACGGGCGATCCACGTCGCCACGGATGAGGAGCGTGAAGCTATCGTTGGGAACCGTTTCCGGCCCCTGCTGGATGGTGCGAACCACCCAAACGGGGAACAAGGCGCCGACGGTGTTGAACCGCAGGACGTTGCCGGCCGCCCATCCGCCGCCCCAACCGGTGGCGCGCAGCGTGAAGTAGGGCTGGCCGGTTGCGGGGTTGATGGGTGCCACGTCGGTCGCGGTACTACCTGTAGCAATGAGGCCCACGTGCTCGCCGATGACGTTAAACGCGGTGGTGTTCGTGAACGGAACGTCCACCGCTCGGTGCTCGCGCCGACGTTGGTCACTTCGATCGGGGCCAGCACGTCGTTGTAGGTGCCGGTAGCGGGCGAGCCCGACACAGCGTCGAGCCACGTCCCAGCCCATGTCGCCTGATCGAATAGGACCGGGACGTAGGCGCGAAGATCCCCCGCCACAAGCGCGGAGGACACGACCGACCCTACCGGGTAGTCGTGGGAGATCTGGCGCGTGAAGGCCATCGTGCCGTTGATCTGCACGTCGGCGATCTGCGCCATGTCCTCGATCCGATGCTCGATCGTGACCGGCTGCGAGTAGCCGGCGACATTGAGAACGTGACCGTGCCGGCTTCGAGATCGGCCGAGTAACCGGTGTCGATCACGTTGCCATCGGCGCCGATGACGCGCACCCGCGAAAGCCGGACGCGGCCGCAGTTGATGGTCTGCGCGTTGGAGACTGTCTGCGGGCCGATCGTATTGGCGTGGCCGATTACG
>JADJMI010000019.1 GCA_016709665.1 Betaproteobacteria bacterium
TCATCGCGGTGCAGAAACTGCCGGATTCCGACGTGACGGCCTTCGAGGTCGTCATCGCGCCGCCGGTGGAATTCTCGTCGGAGGAGACCGCGCTCATCGCCTCGCTGCGGCTGTCGCGGTTGCCGGCCCGCCGGGCCGACCCCACCAACGCGCATGAAGGGAAGCCGGCCGCCGCGGCCCTGGGCAAGCGGCTCTTCGCCGACCCGCGTTTCTCGGCGAATGGCCGCGTCGCCTGCGCCACTTGCCACGACGCGGCGCTGCAGTTCCAGGACGGCAAGCCGCGCGGCGAGGCGATCGGGCTCACCGCGAGGCGCACGATGCCGCTCGCCTTCGCCGGACGCGGCCCCTGGCTTTTCTGGGACGGCCGCAAGGACAGCCTGTGGTCGCAGGCCCTCGCGCCGCTGGAGGACGCGCGGGAGCACGGCATCAACCGGCTTCGCGTGGCGCGCCTGGTGAAGGCGCACTACCGGGCCGACTATCGCGCGATCTTCGGCCGCTTCCCCGACCTGCCCGAATCCCCGCAGGACGCCGGCCCGCTCGGCACCGCGGAAGAGATGGCGGCGTGGGAATCGATGCCGCCCGCCACGCGCGCGGCCGTCTCGCGCGTCTTCGCCCACGTCGGCAAGGCCATCGCCGCGTGGGAGGCGACGCTCCGCCACGAGCCTTCGCGGTTCGACCGCTTCGCCGAGGCGTTGGCGCGGGGCGAACGGCGCGCGGCCTCGATCCTCGACGAGGAGGAGGCGAACGGGCTCAAGGTGTTCCTCGGCAAGGGGCAGTGCATCACGTGCCACAACGGGCCGCTCTTCACGGACCACTTCTTCCACTCGACGCGCGTGCCGCCGCTCGAGGCCGCGAACCCCGATCCGGGCCGCGCCGCGGGCGCGAAGGCCGTGCAGGCCGACGAGTTCAACTGCCTCGGCCCCTTCAGCGACGCGAAGCCGGACGCCTGCCGCGAACTGCGTTTCATCAACGCGATCGACCCGGTGCTGCGGCGCGCCTTCAAGACGCCGTCGCTTCGCGGCGTGGCCGAGCGTGCGCCCTACATGCACGCGGGGCAGTTCGCGACGCTGGAGGCGGTGGTCGACCACTACGTTCGCGCGCCGGAGTCGACGCCCGTCACGACCTCGAGGGGGCATGGGCACGGCTCGGGCTCGGAGCTGCAGCCGGTCGCGCTGACGGACGGGGAGCGGCGCGACCTGGTGCGGTTCCTCGGCACGCTCTCCTCGCCCGTGGTGCAGGGACCCGCCCGCCGGCGATAGCGCCCGCATGGTACGAAAGATGCATGAAAAGTAGCCCTTTTGATCCGGGTCAACCGGGTTGACGGGGCTCCCGGACAGACTCGTTTCATGAACCTGTCCGGAATCCTCGTCGTGACGGCGCCCGGCCGCTTCGACGAATGCCTCGCGGCCGTCGCCGCCCTGCCCGCGGTCGAAGTCTTCCACCGCGACCCCGCCACCCACCGCTTCGTCGTCGTGCAGGAAGCCGACGGCATCGACGACGGATGGCGGGGCTCCTGCGCCTCAAGGCCGTGCCCGGCGTCGCGCTCGCCGAGATGGTCTACCACTACTTCCCGGAGGGAGAACCTCAATGACCAGCCTGACCCGCCGCGCCTTCATCAAGAGCAGCGTCGCCACCGCCACCGCCGCCACGGTCGGCTTCCCCGTCTCGCAGGTCGCGCTCGCCCAGGCGAGGAAGGCCGAGGCCGGCTGGGCGTGGGACAAGGCCGTGTGCCGCTTCTGCGGCACGGGCTGCGGCATCCAGGTCGCCACCGCGGGCGGGAAGATCGTCGCCACCAAGGGCGACCCCGCCGCACCGGTCAACAAGGGCCTGAACTGCATCAAGGGCTACTTCAACGGCAAGATCCTCTACGGCGCCGACCGGCTCACCCAGCCCCTCATGCGCATGAAGGACGGCAAGTTCGACAAGAAGGGCGACTTCGCGCCGGTCACGTGGAAGGCCGCGATGGACGAGATGGAAAAGCAGTTCCGCCGCGCCTACCAGGAGAAGGGCCCCTCGGGCGTGTCCATCATCGGCTCGGGCCAGTACACCATCCAGGAAGGCTACGTCGCCGCCAAGCTCATGAAGGCGGGCTTCCGCTCGAACAACATCGACCCGAACGCGCGCCACTGCATGGCGAGCGCGGTCGCGGCCTTCATGCAGACCTTCGGCGTGGACGAGCCGGCCAACGTGTACGACGACATCGAGCTCGCGGACACGGTCGTGCTCTGGGGCGCCAACATGGCCGAGGCGCACCCGGTGCTGTGGTCGCGCGTGACGGACCGCCGGCTCGTCGCCAAGGCGACGAAGGTGGTGAATGTCACCACCTACCGCAACATGAGCTCGGACCTCTCGGACCTCGAGATCGTCATCAAGCCCTCAACCGACCTCGCCCTGCAGAACTGGATCGCGCGCGAGATCGTCGCCCGCGGCGCGATGAACAAGGCCTTCGTCGAGAAGCATTGCGTCTTCGCGACGGGCCCGTACGACATCGGCTACGGCATGCGGCCCACGAGCAAGTTCGCCTACGAGGCCGAGAAGGACATCCAGGCCAAGGAGCTTGTGGTCACCCTCGACAAGTACGAGGCCGTCGGCCAGCGCCGGAAGGTGGGCGAACAGGTCGAGCAGAAGAGCCGCACGAGCGCCGGGCGCCACTGGCTCATCTCCTTCGAGGAGTTCAAGCGCGGCGTCGAGCCCTACACGCTCGATTTCGTCGCCGAACTCTGCAAGGGCGACCCGGACGAGCCGCTCGCGAAATTCAAGGAGAAGCTCGAGCAGCTGCTCCAGCTGATGATCGACCCGAAGCGCAACGTCATCTCCTTCTGGACGATGGGGTTCAACCAGCACCAGCGGGGCGTCTGGGTGAACGAGCAGTGCTACATGATCCACCTGCTGCTGGGCAAGCACGCGACGCCCGGCAACGCGGCGTTCTCCCTGACCGGCCAGCCCTCCGCCTGCGGCACGGCGCGCGAAGTGGGCACCTTCGCCCACCGCCTGCCGGCCGACATGGTGGTGGACAACCCCGCCCACCGCGCCCTCACCGAGAAGACGTGGAAGCTCCCCGCGAAGACGCTCAACCCGAAGCCGGGCAGCGACATCATGGGCATCCTGCGCGACATCGAGGACGGCGGCGTCAAGTTCCTGTGGGTGCAGGTGACCAACCCCTTCCAGTCCTCGCCCAACGCCAACCACTGGATCAAGGCCGCGCGCGAGACCGACAGCTTCATCGTGGTCGCGGACTGCTACCCCACGCTCTCGGGCAAGGTGGCGGACCTGGTACTGCCCGCGGCGATGATCTTCGAGAAGTGGGGCGCCTACGGCAACGCCGAGCGGCGCACGCAGATGTGGCGCCAGCAGGTGGACCCGCCCGGCGAGGCGCGCACCGACGTGTGGATGATGCTCGAGTTCGCCAAGCGTTTCCGCCTGAAGGAGGTGTGGGGCGAGAAGGCGCTGCCGGGCCTGAAGGTCGAGGGGTACGCGGACGGCAGGCTGCCCGACGTGCTCGCCGAGGCGAAGGCCCTGGGCTACGACCCGGAGGCGACGCTCTACGACGTGCTCTTCGCGCGGCCCGAGAACAAGGCCTTCGCGTGGCCGGACCCGGTGGCCAAGGGCAAGGCCAACTCGACCGTGAAGGCCCTGGGCGAAAACTGGTTCGTCGAGAAGGCGCTCTTCGAGGAATACGCGCAGTTCGGCCGCGGCCACCACGACCTCGCGCCCTTCGACCTGTACTACCGCGACGACGTGCGTGGCCTGCGCTGGCCCGTGGTGAACGGCAAGGAGACGAAGTACCGCTTCCTCGAGGGGCACGCCCCGTACGCGAAGGCGGGCGCGCGCTTCGACTTCTACGGGCCCGCCCGCAAGGCGCTGCCCACCGGCGACCTGGACAAGGTCACGGACGCGAAGCCGCCCTCGCTCGCGGGCAAGGCCAAGATCTTCTTCCGCCCGTACGCGGCGCCGGTCGAGCAGCCGGACGCCAACTACGACCTGTGGCTGTGCACGGGCCGGATACTCGAGCACTGGCACACCGGCTCGATGACGCGCCGCGTGGCCGAGCTCAACCGATCCGCGCCCACGGCGCTGCTCTACATGCACCCGGCCGATGCCGAGAAGCGCGGCATCAAGAGGAACGACGTGGTGTGGATCGAGTCGCGCCGCGGCAAGCTGAAGCTCGTCGTGGACACGAAGGGCCGCAACGCCATGCCCAAGGGCTCGGTCTTCGCCGCGTTCTTCGACGAGGCGCTCCTCGTCAACAAGCTGGCCCTCGATGCCGTCGATCCCATCTCGCGCGAGTCGGATTTCAAGAAGTGCGCGGTGAAGGTGACGAAGGCCTGACGGAAGGCCGGTCCATGGCCGCGAGCCGCCGCCAGTTCCTCGCGAGGAGCGCGCAGGGCGCCGCCGGTGCCGCCTGCGCGGGTCTCGCGTGGTTCTCGTTGCTGCGGCAGGAGGCCCACGCCGCGCCCTTCGCGCTGCGGCCGCCCGGCGCGCGCCCCGCCGGCGATTTCGAGGCGCTGTGCGTGAAGTGCGGCCAGTGCGTGCGCGCTTGCCCCTACCCGACGCTCAAGCTCGCCCCGGCCGCCGCCGGCATTCCCCTGGGCACGCCGTATTTCGTCCCGCGCGAGGAGCCCTGCCACCTGTGCGAGGACATCCCGTGCGCGAAGGCCTGCCCGACGGGCGCGCTCGACAAGGCGCTCGATCGCGTGGACCGCGCGCGCATGGGGCTCGCGGTGGTCGATGCGGAGAACTGCCTGTCGTGGCAGGGCCTGCGGTGCGAGGTCTGCTACCGCGTCTGCCCGGTGAAGGGGCGCGCCATCACCGTGGACCCGCATCCACGCGGGATCTCGAAGCACGCGGTGTTCGTGCCCGTCGTCCACGCGCAGGACTGCACGGGGTGCGGCCTGTGCGAGAAGGCATGCCCCACGCAGGTGGCCGCCATCCGGGTCGTCGACCCGAGGCTCGTGCAGGGCCGCATCGGTGAGCATTTCCGCCGCCCGGCCACCACGCGTGACGCGGGGCTCGCCGAGGCGTCACCGGAATCGGCACCGGCCGCGCCCACCGCTGCGCCCATGAAGCCCTCCGCCGCCCCGAGTTCGTTGCCCGGTCCGCAGGCGCCCACCGGCAAGGCAGTCGACTACCTCAACGCGCCGGTGGAGGGGCTGTGAACGCCGTCTCGCCCAGGGCCGTGCGCCACTTCGAGCCTCCGACGACGCTCTCCGGATGGCTCGTCGCCCGGCGGTTCCAGCTCGCGCGTCGGATCACGCAGGCGGGCGTACTGCTGCTCTTCGCCGGCACCGCGGCGTGGGGCTGGAAGCTCGCGGGCGCCCCGCTACTCGCGGGCAACCTCTCGGCGGCCACGCTGGCGGGCAGCGTGCCCCTCGTCGATCCCTTCGCCGTGCTGCAGATGCTGGCGGCCGGGCGCGTGCCCGAGTCGACGGCGCTGGGCGGCGCGCTGCTGGTGCTCGCGGCTTACCTCGTCGCGGGCGGCCGGGCTTTCTGCGCATGGGCCTGCCCGATGAACCTCGTCACCGACGCGGCGCATGCCATGCGGCAGCGTGTCGGCGGACGCGATCTCGTGCACCTGTCGCCCTCGATGCGCTACTGGGCGCTCGGCCTCGCGCTCGTTCTCTCGGCGCTCACGGGACTCGCGGCCTTCGAATGGGTGAGCCCCATCGCGATGCTGCACCGCGAGCTGCTCTTCGGCGCGGGCCTGGGGCTCACGGCCGCCGCGGCGATCTTCCTGCTCGACGCCTTCGTCGCGAAGCGCGCGTGGTGCGGGCACCTGTGCCCGCTGGGGGCGTTCTGGTCCGTGGCCGGACGCGCGGGCCTCACCAAGGTGGCGTTCAGCGATGCCGCCTGCACGCGCTGCGGCGACTGCGTGCGCGCGTGCCCGGAACCCCGCGTCCTCGACTTCAAGAATTGCGCCGCCCGCGGCTTCGTCGCGGCGGGCGAATGCACGAACTGCGGCGAGTGCATCGCCGTGTGCCCCGAGAAGGCCCTTCGCTTCGACCTGCTGGCGCGCGCCCCGCGCCCAGACCCGTTCCGACGGAAGGAAAAGCCCCATGAAACGCATCCTGCCCGCTCGTCCTCGCCGCGTTCGCCTCGATCGCCTTCGCGCAGAAGCCCGCGACGATTCCCGACACGCAGTTCGGCCTGAAGAAGGGCGCGCGGCGGGCGAGGCGCTCCAGCCCAGGGCCTTCGAGTTCAAGGACGGCTACGAGATCACGAAGCCGCTGCCGGGCTCGGGCATGCCGCCGATGATCCCGCACGATCGAGGAGTCCTTGCCGATCACCTTCGCCAACAACGACTGCATGAGCTGCCACAAGGCGCCGGAGAAGGGGAAGAAGGCGAAACGCCCGCCCCTGCCCGAAAGCCACTGGGTGAAGGCGGACGACAAGCTCGCGATCGAGGGGAGGCACTACATGTGCCTGGGCTGCCATGCGCCGCAGGCGGACGTGCCGGCGCTGGTGAGGAACGACTCGCGCTAGCGCTTCGCCGGGAGGGTCTAGCCCTCCAGGCGGGACTGAAAAACCAGCCCCGCGTGCTCGCGCAGCGCGTGGAACTTGATCTTCGGCCACAGCTCCTGCGTGACCGTCAGTTCCGCGCGGGCTGAAGCGAGGAACGTGGGCGCATCCACCGCGTCGTAGGCGATGCGGTGGCCGCTCGCCTCGATGAAGCGGTCCATCTCCTTCGGTTCGTCGCAGGTCACCCAGCGCGCGATCGTGAACTTGGAGGGAACCACGCGCACCGGGACGCCGTACTCGTGCTGCAGGCGATGCGCGACCACCTCGAACTGCAGTTGCCCGACGGCGCCCAGCAGCAGCGTGCCGCCGTGGTGCGGGCGGAAGACCTGGATCGCGCCTTCCTCGCCCAGCTGCGCGAGGCCGAGCTTCAGCTGCTTGCTCTTCATCGGATCGGCCACCTCGACGCCCTGGAAGATCTCCGGCGCGAAGAAGGGCAGGCCCGTGAACTGCAGGTCCTCGCCTTCGGTGAGCGTGTCGCCCAGCTGCAGCGTGCCGTGGTTCGGGATGCCGATGATGTCGCCGGGAAAGGCGACGTCCAGCAGCTCGCGGCGCTGCGAAAGGAACGACACCACGCTGCCGGGGCGGATGGACTTCTTGTTGCGCACCACGTTGAGCTTCATGCCGCGCTCGAACTTGCCCGAGCACACGCGCACGAACGCGATGCGGTCGCGGTGCGCCGGGTCCATGTTCGCCTGGATCTTGAAGGTGACGCCGGTGAAGCGCGTCTCGTCCGGCCTCACCTCGCGCTGGATGGCCATGCGCGGGCCCGGGGGCGGCGCGAGCTCCGCGAGGGCGTCCAGGATCTCCTGCACGCCGAAGTTGTTGATGGCCGAGCCGAAGAAGATGGGCGTCTGCTTGCCGGCGAGGAAGGCGGCCTTGTCGAAATCGGGCGAGGCGCCCGAGACCAGCTCGAACTCGTTCTTCGCGTGGGCGAGCTCGTCGCCGAAGCGCTCGACGGCCTGCGGCGTGTCGATGTCCGTGAGGATCTCGTCGTCGCCGTCGACGATCCGGTCCGCGCCGGCGCGGAAGACGCGCATGCGCTTCTCGCGCAGGTCGTACACGCCGTGGAAGCGCTTGCCCATGCCCACGGGCCAGGTGAAGGGGACGGCCGCCATGCCCAGGGTGCGCTCGATCTCGTCGACGAGGTCCAGGGGCTCGCGCACCTCGCGGTCCATCTTGTTCACGAAGGTGAGGATGGGGGTGTTCCGCGCGCGGCACACCTGCAGCAGGCGCAGCGTCTGCGCTTCCACGCCGTTGGCGGCGTCGATCACCATGAGCGCGGCGTCGACCGCTGTGAGCACGCGGTAGGTGTCCTCGCTGAAGTCCTGGTGGCCCGGGGTGTCGAGCAGGTTCACCACGCAGTCCTTGTACTCGATCTGCATCACCGAGCTCGCGACGGAGATGCCGCGCTGCTTCTCGATCTCCATCCAGTCGCTCGTGGCGTGGCGCGAGGCCTTGCGGGCCTTCACGCTGCCGGCGATCTGGATGGCGCCCGCGAAGAGCAGCAGCTTCTCGGTGAGCGTGGTCTTGCCGGCGTCCGGGTGCGAGATGATCGCGAACGTGCGGCGGCGGGCGACTTCCTGGGCGATCGTCATGGGCGCTTTCGGGGCGTCCCTGCAGCGGGAAGCCGGCGGGCGGACCTTCGGGGACCGGCATTTTCTCACACCCGGCCCCCCGGGCGGATCGCTCAGGCGGCGGGGAAGGCGATGAGGGCCTCGAGTCCGCGGCCGCCGGGGCCCTCGCCGAGCGCGAGCGGCGAGCCGTGCAACTGCGCCACGCGGGCGACGATGGACAGCCCCAGGCCGCTGCCCTCGGCCACCTGCGTGTCGAGGCGGGCGAAGCGCGACAGCGCCTCGGCGCGGCGCGCGGCCGGGATGCCGGGCCCCTGGTCCACGACGCGAAGCAGGACGCGCTCGCCCTCGGCCGCCAGGCGAACCACGACCTCCGTATCGGGCGGCGAGTAGCGGATCGCGTTGTCGATGAGGTTGCCGGCGGCGATGGCCGCGAGCCCGGCGTGGCCCGTCGCGCGCAGGCCCGGCGAACCCTCGAGGGCCAGCTCGATGCGCTTCGCGCCGGCGAGCGCCGCCCGCTCGGCGATGGCGTCGGCCGCCACGCGGTGCAGGTCGAAGGGCTGCGCCTTCTCCTTCCACGCCTGGTGGTCCAGCCGCGCGAGGGTGAGCAGCTGCTCGACCACGTGCGTCGCCCGCTCGCCCGCCGCGAGCGCCTGCGCGATGGCCCGCTCGCGCCCGGCCGCATCCCCCGCGCCCTGCGCCACCTGCAGCTGGGCGCGCAGGGCGGCCAGCGGCGTGCGCAGCTCGTGCGCGGCGTCGCTCGCGAAGCGCCGTTCGCCTTCGAGCGAGGACTTCACGCGCGCGAGCAGCGCGTTCAGCCGCCCGACGAGGGGCGCGATCTCGCGCGGCACGTCGCCTTCGAGCGGCTCCAGGTAGTTCGGGTCGCGTCGCGCGAGTTCCTCGCCCACGCGGGCAAGGGGGCGGAACGCGAGACCCACGGCGAACCACACGAGCAGGGCGATGACCGGCAGGGCGACGAGGAGGGGCTTCGCCAGCGCCTTCATGATGTCGACGATGACGTGCTGGCGGTCCGCGACCGCGCTTCGCACCTGCACGAGGTACTCGCGCTTCGCGTCCCACACGCCGTACACCCGCCATTCGCGCCCGCCCTGCTCCACGGTGGAGAAGCCCTCGAGCGTTTCGGAGAGCTTCGCGTCCGGCACGTCGGCCGAGTGCAGCTGGAGCTTCCGGCCGCGCTTCCAGACCTGGAAGGACAGGGGCTTCGCGTACTTGTGCAGCACGGGCGCGTGCTCCGTCTCGATCTCGTCGACCTCCTCGCCCAGGCGCATCACGAGCAGGGAGGCGTTCTGCGCGAGGCTCGCGTCGAAGACCTCGGCCACCTCGTGGTCGGCCTTGTTCGCCGTGGCGATGGCGACGGCGAGGGCCGCCACGGCGAGGCCCGCCAGCAGGGTGACCAGCAAGCGCGTGCGGGCGCTGCCGGCCCTCATGCGAGGTCCTTCGGCAGCACGTAACCGACGCCCCGGATCGTCTGCACGACCGAGGGCGCGATCTTCTTGCGCAGGTGGTGCACGTGCACCTCGACCGCGTTGGAGCCCGTCTCCTCGCCCCAGCCGTAGAGCTTCTCCTCGAGCTGTTCGCGCGTGAGCACGCGGCCGGCCGAGAGCATGAACGCCTCCAGCAGCGCGAACTCCTTCGGCGCGAGGGCGCAGGGCTCGCCGCGCCAGCGCACTTCCCGCGCGGCCGGGTCGAGCACGAGGGCCCCGACGGCGAGCGCCGACGACGGATTGCCCGCGGAGCGCCGGGCGAGGGCACGCAGGCGCGCGGCGAGCTCGCCCAGGTCGAAGGGCTTCACGAGGTAGTCGTCGGCGCCGGCGTCGAGGCCCGCGATGCGGTCGTCCACGGTATCGCGGGCGGTGAGGATCAGCACCGGCACGGACTTGCCGCGGGCGCGAAGCCGCGCGAGCACCTCGAGTCCCGAGCGGCGCGGCAGCCCGATGTCGAGCACCACGGCGGCGAAATCCCCGCCTTCGAGCGCGAGGTCCGCCGCCACGCCGTCGCGCACCCAGTCCGCGACGAAGCCCTGCTGGCGAAGGCCGGCCTGGATGCCGTCGCCCAGCAGCGCATCGTCCTCGACCAGCAGCACGCGCATGTCGTCACCCCGGAGTGGATCGTCCCTGATGGCGAGTCTAGTGCCCGGCCCCCGGGGCCTTCTTGCGCCCGGTCAGCATTGCGGCCACGAGGTTCTCGCCGTGCAGCCAGCTCGAGAGCACCACGCCCGAGACGTGGACGCCGACCACGGCGAGCATCGCGCTCGCGAGGATCTCGTGGGATTCCTCGAGCCATTCGCCGCCCAGGTCGTTGTAGGTCGCCCAGCCCGTGGCGATGGTCGCGAGGCCCGCCGCGAGAAGCAGCACGATGGCGATCGCGCCGGCCGGGTTGTGGCCCAGGTGGTGCTCGGGGCGCGGGCCCATGAGCGAGCGCAGGTAGCGCACGACCGCGGCGGGGCCCTTGATGAAGTTCGAGAAGCGCGCGTTCGCCGGGCCGACGAAGCCCCACAGCATGCGGAAGCCGATCAGCCCGAGCATGCCGTAGCCGAGCACCACGTGCACGTCGCGGAACCGCTCGCTCTCGGCGGTGAGCCACGCGCCGGCGAAGCTCGCGGCGAAGGACCAGTGGAAGACGCGGGTGAGGATGTCCCACACCTTCACGGTGGGGGCCTGGGGCATCCCGGTTCCGCCGGTGCGGGGCAGGGCGCTCATTTCGTCCTCCCGCCGGGCACGCGGATGTCGCGTTCCGCATAGCTGCCGCGCTCGGCGCCCGCATGGCAGGCGCCGCAATTGCCGATGCTCTTCACCTCGGGCAGGCGGATCGTCGCCGCCGGGACGTGCCTGTCGTGCTCCTTGCGGAACCAGGCCGTCTCGGAGAGGCGCAGCAGGGGCTTGCCGCCCGCGCTCGTGTCGCGCGTGCCGGCGTTCTTCTCGAGGAAGGCGAGGATGGCGGCCCGCGGCGCGGCGTCGAGGGAGGCGTCGGTGCCGAAGTGCTTGTCGAGACCGCCCATCACGGCGCGCCACGACGGCGCCGCGAGGAGCGCGGGCGGATAGGGCACGTGGCACGAACCGCACTCCTGCTTGTAGGCCGGGTCGTTCACGACGTATTCCTTGCTGCCCGCGTCGGCGTGCAGCGCGTGGGTGGTGGTCGCGGCGGCGATGAAGTAAAGCCCCGCGAGCCGGAAGTGCATGCCAGGCCGGTTTCATGGTCGGTCTCCTATTTGACGGTGACGAGCCAGGCGAGCACGTCGCCCTTCTCGAGGGGCGTGCAGGGGCGGCCGGCGACGTCGCCGCAATTGCGCCGGAACCACTTCTCGGCCTTGTCGAGGCTCGCGAAGCGCTCCGGGTTGGCGGCCGGGGCGAGGGGCGCGATCGCCTTGCCGGTGACGGTGTGCTTGCCGGGCTGGGCCGGGTTCGGGCCATGGCAGGTGTCGCAGCGCCAGTCCTTGCCGTGGGCGGCGGTGAAGAAGGCCCGGCCGCGCTCGGCGGAGAAGCCGGCGAAGGCGGGGCTCTCCTTCTTCGCCTGGGCGGCGAAATCGGCGAGCAGGTCGTTCGGGGTGGCGGCGAAGGCCGGGGCCGCGGCGAGGGCGAGGGCGAGGAGGAGGGGGCGCATGGCGGTTCCTTTCGGGGTTGTCATGGACGCCATCGTGGCGGCGCCGCCTTAGGGACTCCTTAAGACGGCGGAACCTTGTCTGCCGTCAAAGCCGGCCGGGGGTCGACGTATGATGATCGAGCCTGTTCTTCATACCGATGGGGAAGACCGACGATGCACATGGCCGACGCGCTGCTCTCCCCCGCCGTGGGAGGGGCGATGTGGGTGGCTTCCGCCGCCACCCTCGCCGTGTGCGCGCGAAAGGTGAGTGCCCGCTCCGAAGACCGCATCGTCCCGCTGATGGGGGTGCTCGGCGCCTTCGTGTTTGCGGCGCAGATGATCAATTTCGCCATACCCGGCACCGGTTCCAGCGGGCACCTGGGCGGCGGGCTGCTGCTCGCCATCCTTCTCGGGCCCTCGGCGGCCTTCCTCGCGATCGCCTCGGTGCTCACCGTCCAGGCGCTCTTCTTCGCCGACGGGGGACTGCTCGCCCTGGGCGCCAACCTGTTCAACATCGGCGTGCTGCCCTGCTTCGTGGCCTATCCCCTCCTTTACCGACCGCTGGCACCGGCCGGTTCGTCGCGGGCCCGGGTGGGCATCGCGGCGTCGGTCGCGGCGGTGGGCGGTCTCCTGCTGGGGGCCACGGGCGTGGTGCTGCAGACGGTGGCCTCGGGGATCTCGAGCCTGCCGGCGGGGCCGTTCCTCGCGCTGATGCTGCCGATCCACCTGGCGATCGGGCTGGCGGAGGGGCTCGCCACCGCGGCGCTGGTGCTCTTCCTCGCCAAGGCGCGCCCGGACCTGTTGCCGGCCGCGCCGGCCCCGCTTCGCCGTCGCTCCCTGGCCGGGTTCGCGGTCGCGGCGGCGCTCGTGGCCGGGGTGCTCTCGTGGTTCGCCTCGCCGCAACCGGACGGGCTGGAGTGGTCCATCGCCCGAGCGGCCGGGATGGCCGAACTGAAGGCGCCGGAAGGCGGCATGCACGGGTCGATGGCTCGCCTGCAGTCGACGACCGCCCTGCTGCCGGATTACGACCTGCCTGCGTCCCGGGCAGCCGCGCAGGGCGAAGCCGCGTGGCCGGAGGTGAACGCCGGCAAGTCCTTCGCGGGCCTGGTGGGCGCGCTCGCCACGCTCGGGCTCGTCGTCGCGGCGGGCTTCGCGCTCCGGCGGCGGCGCTAGCCTTTCCGGCGGCGTTCCGGATGGCGCATCATCGGGCGCCATGAGCCGACTCGAATCCGCTCTCGCGGACCTTCGCCTCGCCGACACGCTCGCCGCGCGCGACACGGGCCTTTCGCGACTCGACCCGCGCGCGAAGATCGTGACGACGCTCGCGTTCCTCGCGGCCGTCGTCTCCTACGAGCGGCACACCGTGGTCGCGCTGCTGCCCTTCCTGCTCTACCCCGTGGCGCTCGTGTCGATGGGCGAGGTGCCGTGGCGGTGGCTCGCGCGCAAGCTCGCGCTCGCGGCGCCCTTCGCCGTCCTGATGGGGATCGCCAACCCCGTCCTCGACCGCGCGCCGCTGGAGGTGGCGCACGGGGTGACGATGGCCGGCGGGTGGATCAGTTTCGGGTCGATACTGCTTCGCTTCGCGCTCACGGTGACGGCGGCATTGGCGGTGGTGGCGGGCACGGGCATGCACGCGCTTTGCGCGGGGCTCGCGGCGCTCGGCACGCCGCGCGTGTTCACCGCGCAACTGCTCTTCCTGTGGCGCTACGCGTTCGTGCTGGGCGGCGAGGGGGCGCGCATGGCGACGGCGCGGGAGGCGCGCGGCGGGCGGGGCTCGCCGACGCTGGCGGTGTACGGCTCGCTGGCCGGGCACCTGCTGCTTCGGGCGTTCGAGCGGGCGGAGCGCATCCACCGGGCGATGCTCGCGCGCGGGTTCGACGGCGAGATCCGACCGTCCCGGGCGCTGCGATGGAGCTCTCGCGACACGGTCTTCGTCGTCGGCTGGGTGGCGTTCTTCGTCGCCGCGCGGGCCGTGTACCTGCCGCTGCTGCTCGGGCGCCTTCTCACGGGGCTCGGCGGATGAACCAGCAAGTGGTCGAGGCCATCGGCCTTTCCTACGCCTACCCGGACGGCACGACGGCCCTGGATGGCGCGAGCTTTCGCGTGGCGCCCGGCGAGTCGGTGGCGATCGTGGGCGGCAACGGCGCGGGCAAGTCGACGCTGCTGCTGATGATGGCCGGGCTGCTGGAGGCCAACGCGGGCGAGGTGCGGATCGGCGACGTGTCGGTGACGCCCGGGTCGCGCGATTTCGTGCGGCGCACGATCGGCTTCGTCTTCCAGGATGCCGACGACCAGCTCTTCATGCCGACGGTGAAGGAGGACGTGGCTTTCGGGCCGCTCAACTTCGGTGTCCCGGCGGAAGAGGCGGCTTCGCTCGCGGCCACGGCGCTCGACGTCGTGGGCGCCTCGCACCTGGCCGAGCGGCCGCCGTATCACCTCTCGGGCGGCGAGAAGCGGGCCGTGGCGCTCGCCGGCGTGATCGCGATGGGGCCGAGCGTGCTGCTGCTCGACGAGCCGACCGCCGGCCTCGATCCGGCCGCGCGGCGGCGGCTCATCAAGCTGCTGCAGGCCTTCGAGCACACCCGCATCGTCGCCACGCACGACCTGGACTTCGTGCTGGACGTGTGCGCGCGCGTGCTGGTGATGGAGGGCGGTCGCATCGTGGCCGATGGCGCGCCCGATGCCGTCTTCCGGGATGAACCCCTTCTCGCGCGCTGCCACCTCGAAGCGCCGCTGCGCTGGCAGGGTTGAAGGGGACGCACACCTTCACACCTGAAGGGGACGCACACCTTCACCGCCTGAAGGGGACGCGTGAAGGGGCGCCCCTCAGTCAAGGTGAAGGTGTGCGTCCCCTTCAGGGGCGTTGTATGATCGCGGCCGACATGCGCCTTTCGTCCACCCTTCGTCGCCTGGCCTCCTTCGTCGCGCTCGTCGCGGTGGCGGCGGCCGCGCTCGTGCCGGCGGTTTCCCACGCGCTCGGGCAGTCGCAAGGCACCAAGTGGATCGAGGTGTGCTCGTCGACCGGCCCGATCCAGGTCGAGGTCCCGGCGGACGGCCCCGGCCTTCCGAAGGCCCCCAAGGCCTCGGATTTCGACCACTGCCCGTTCTGCTCGCCGCACGCCGGCGCGATGGCGCCCCCTCCGGCACCCATCGCCCTGCCGCTTCCCGCCGCTCCCGCCGAGATCGTCCCGGCGCTCTTCCTCGCCGCCCCGCGCCCGCTGCACGCGTGGGCCACGGCGCAGCCCCGCGCACCCCCCCTCGCTTCCTGACGCACCGCTGAGAACGCGCCGCCCGCTCGCGTAGCGCCGGCGTGCCCTTGCCGTTTCTCCGTCAGGAGGCCCCGTGCCCACCGGTCTCAAGGTCGTGGCCGCGATCAATCTCGCGGCCGTCACGCTGCTTGCCACGCTCGCCGTGCAATTTGGGCGGCGGATTCCATTCCGGCGACTTCCCGCCGGATCACCAGATCGTGCTCGTCCCCGTCGAGCCCGCGCCCGAAGCCGTGCCCGTGGTCGCTTCCGTGCGGCCCGAAATTCCCGCCGAGTTCCGCCGCGTCGAGGCCCAGGCCCCGCGGTGGGAGGAAAGCGCGGACGGCCGCATCCGGCTCATCGACTGAACCCCCGGGCCCGCGCCAGCGGGCCGCTCCGAAAAAGGAAATCCCATGAAACGCCTGCTCTCGATCCTCGCCCCGCTCGCCGTTGCCCTCGTCACCCTCGTCCCCGCCGCCCACGCCGGCGACAAGGACCCGCTCTTCGTGAACCTCACCACCGATGACCCGCACCGCGCGTCGATGGCCCTCGCCTTCGGCGGCAACCAGCACGGCCGAGGCCATCCGCTCACGGTCTTCCTCAACGATCGCGGCGTGCATCTCGCGGCCCGGTCGCAGGCGGGCAAGTTCGGCGCGCACCAGAAGTCCCTCGCGGAACTGATGGCCAAGGGTGCCACCGTGCTCGTCTGCGGGATGTGCATGAAGCACTACGGTGTCGCGGAGAAGGACCTCGTCGCCGGCGCCCGGCCGGCCAACCCCGAACTTACCGGCGCCGCGCTCTTCGCCGATGGCGCCAAGTCGCTCACCTGGTAGGACCACCATGAACCGACCTTCCCTGATCGCCGCCGTCGTGATGATGGCCCTTTCCGCCGGCGCCTTCGCGCAGCAAGCCGGCGAAGAGCCGAAGAAGGAACCCGAGTCCGCCAAGGCCCCCGCCACGCCGGTCGACAAGCTCCTCGTCACCGACCAGGCGCCCGCGCCCAACTCGAAACTCCCCCTCGACACGCCGGCCGCCACCGGCAGCCGCCTCGGTCTGACGCCCCGGCAGACCGCCGCCACCATCAACATCGTCGATCGCGAGACGATGGACGCACGCGGCACCCGCGACACGCTCGAAGCCCTGCAGGGCGTGCCCGGCGTCATCGCCGACTCGCCCCCGGGTGGCGGCGGCAGCGTCTCGATGCGCGGTTTCTCCAGCTCGCAGATCACGCAGCTCTTCAACGGCATCGACGTGGGCTACGTCATCGCGGCGCACCCGGTCGACGCGTGGATCCTCGACCGCGTGGAAGTGCTGGGCGGCGCCTCGAGCTTCCTCTACGGGCAAGGAGCGGTGGGCGGCGCGGTGAACTACGTCTCCAAGCTCGCCACGCGAACGCCCCTGCCGAACGACGTGCTCGTGCGCGGCGGCAGCGACGGCGCGTGGCAGGGCGCCTACGGCGGCCAGATGGCCCTGGGCGGCAAGGACGCACGCCACTTCATCCGACTCGACGCGAGCCTGCAGGGCTGGGAAGGCTACGTGAACCGCACCGACGGGCGCACGCAGGTGCTCACGGCCTCGTGGCTCGCGGACCTCACCCCACGCCTTTCGCACACCCTCGCCTACGAATGGCAGAACAAGGACCACCAGCCGTACTGGGGCACGCCGCTGCTCAACCCCACGGCCAACGCGCAGTTCGATCCGGGCCTGCGCTTCACCAACTTCAACACGGCCGACGGCGCCTACGAGCAGGTCACGGACTGGGTGCGCTCGATCCTCGAGTACCGGGCCTCCGACCGCACGCGCGTCACGAACACCGCCTACTTCTACGACGCCGAGCGCGACTACCGCAACGTCGAGACGTACCGCTACACCGCGGACAATTCGCGCGTGCAGCGTACCGGCATCCTCGCCCAGAAGCACGGCCAGACGCTCATGGGCAACAAGGTCGAGCTCGCGCACCAGGGCATGCTCGCGGGGCTGTCGTCCGATTGGTCCTTCGGACTCGACATGAGCCGCAACAAGCAGACGCGCTACCCGACCTCGCTCTCGACGATCGTGAGCACGGTGGATCCCTACAACTTCACCGTCGAGAACTTCTTCGACATACCCGGCGTCACGCCCGCGACCAACCCGGACCGCGACAACCGCGTGTTCATCCAGGCCCTCTACGCGGAGAACATCACGAGACTCGGCTCCGGGTGGAGCCTGCTCACGGGGCTTCGCGGGGAGAAGATCCGCATCGACGCGGTGAACTACCGCGCGGTGAACGCGGCCAACCCCGCGTACTTCAAGCGCGACTACGAGCCGGTCACGGGGCGCATCGGCGCGATGTGGGAGTTCGCCCGGAACGCCAACGTGTACGCCACGTACAGCACGGCGGCCGACCCGCCCTCGGGCATCCTCACCACCATCAACTTCGGCGCCATCCAGGACTTCGACCTCACCAAGGGCAACCAGGTCGAGGTGGGCAGCAAGTTCGACTTCCTCGACGGCCTGGGCAATGGCACGGTGGCGGCCTACCGCATCGAGCGCAAAAACCTCTCGATGCCGGACCCGGACAACCCCAACGTGTCCATTCCCGTGGGCGCGCAGTCCTCGAAGGGCTTCGAGGCGCAGGCGGGCGTTCGCCTCAACGCGGCGTGGCGCCTGCAGGCCAACGTGGCCTACGTGAAGGCGCAGTTCGACAAGTTCGTGCAGGTGGTGGGTGGGGTCGCGGTGGACCGCGCCGGCAACCGTCCGACGGGCATTCCGGAGCGCGTCGCGAACCTCTACGCGAACTGGGACTTCCTGCCGGGCTGGTCGGCCTACGGCGGCGTGCGCTACGTCTCCGACCGCATGGGCAACGTGGACAACACGCAGCGCTTCGCGAGCTACACGCTGCTCGACGCGGGCCTCGCCTGGCGGCTCTCGCCGCGCGCGACGCTCACGGTGCGCGGGCGCAACCTCACCGACGAGGTGTACGTCGCCTCGGGCAGCACGCAGGTGAGGCTGGGCGAGCCGCGCGCGTGGGAAGTCGCGCTGCGCACCACGTTCTAGGGGCGCGGTCATGCTCTCGCCCCGTCGCTGGCTCTACCTCACCCATCGGTGGGTCGGTATCGCCGTGTGCCTGCTCATGGCGATGTGGTTCGTCTCGGGCGTGGTGATGATGTACGTGGGCTATCCCAAGCTCACGCAGGCCGAACGGCTTGCGCGCCTGCCGGACCTGAAGCTGCCCGACGGGTGCTGCATCGCACCGGTGGAGGCGGCAAAGGCCGGTTCGCGGGATGGTGACAAGGGCGCGGAAGCCCGGGGCGCGCGGGGAGGGCGGGAGGGCACGGAGCTTCGCCTCGCGATGCTCGCGGACCGCCCCACCTGGTTCGCCTCTTCGGGAAGGCGCGGCACGGCGAGCGTGGACGCCGTCTCGGGCGAGGTGGCGAAGGCGTTCGATGGCGAATACGCCGTGCGCGCGGCCCGGGCCTTCGCGCCCGATGCCGCGCCGCGCTTCGTCGAGACGACGCGGCAGGACATCTTCACGGTGTCGCGCGCGCTCGATCCCCATCGCCCCCTGCATCTCGTGGCGCTGGATGACGCGGAGGGGACGGAGCTGTACGTGTCGTCGCGCACGGGCGAGGTCGTGCGCGATTCGACGCGCTTCGAGCGCGGCTGGAACTGGCTCGGCTCGATCCTGCACTGGTTCTACCCGGTGCGCGGCGAGTGGGGCGATCCGTGGCGCTCGGACGCGATCATCTACACCTCGCTGGCCGGGTCGGTGCTGTGCGTCCTGGGCATCTGGGTCGGAATCCTGCGCTGGCGCGTGCGCGGGCGCTTCAAGTCCGGCTCGAAGAGCCCGTATCGGGACGGATGGATGAAATGGCATCACGTCGCGGGGTTGCTGTTCGGGCTCGTCACGCTCACGTGGGTGTTCAGCGGGCTGATGTCGATGAACCCCTGGAAGATATTCGATGGCCCCGGCGTGCGGCCGGATGCCTCCGTGTTGGCGGGCGTGAAGCTGGAGCGGGCGCGCTTCGCGCTCACGCCGCAGGAGGCTATCGCGCGCGCGGGCCTGCCGGTCCGCGAACTCTCGATCCGGCTCTTCGACGGGAAGGCCTGGTACGTGGCCCATGGGCCGGATGGCTCGACACGGCTCCTGGACGCGGGCGATGCCCAGGCGGCGCCCTTGGCGGCGTTCGACGAGGCGAGGCTGCGGGCGCTGGCCGATAACCTGCTGCCGGGACACAAGCCGGTGCGGTTCGAGCGGCTCGACGCGTACGACAATTACTACTACGCGCGCCGGCCGCACACGATGACCGGGCACGTGGAGCGCAAGTTGCCCATCTACCGCGTGGCCTACGACGACCCGGCGAACACGTGGGTGCACCTCGACCCGCGCACGGGTTCGATCCAGGGGCGGCTCGACGATCGCGGGCGCGTGAAGCGCTGGCTTTTCGCGTTCCTGCACAGCTTCGACGGCTGGGGGTGGCCGGACCATCGGCCGCTTTGGGACGTGGCGTTGATTCTCCTGTCCGCCGGCGGGCTGGTCGTGAGCGGGGGTGGCGTGGTGATCGGCTGGCGGCGGCTCAGGCGCAAGGCGGGCGAAGGGCGACCGAAGGTGAAGGAACCTGAAGGGGACGCACACCTTAGCGCAGGGGACGCACACCTTCACCCGGGCTGAAGGTGTGCGTCCCCTTCAGGCGCCAGTCCTTCAGCCCCCCCGGTAACAATTGAAAGACTCGGCAAGGAAGCGTCGCCGGGATTCCGGCCGCCCGGGGCTAGAGTATCCTTCCGTCACATCCGCCGAGGGACCGATGTACGCCCCCATGCAGACCCGCACGACCGCCCCGCCGCCGCCCGTCCAAGCCGCCACGCCCCGTCCCAAGGTGCTGCTGGTGGAAGACAACGCGCGCCTCGCGGCTTCCATCCGCGAATACCTCGAGAAGCACCAGGTGGAGGTGCACGTCGAGGGCGATGGCCTTGCCGCCGCCGGCCGCATCGAGCGCCTGCGCCCGGACCTGGTCATCCTCGACCTGATGCTTCCCGGCAAGGACGGCCTCGCCATCTGCCGCGAACTTCGCCGAACGGACCGGACGCCCGTCCTCATGCTCACGGCCAAAGGGGAGGACATCGACCAGGTGCTGGGTTTGGAGATGGGTGCCGACGACTACGTGGTGAAGCCGGTCGAGCCCCGCGTGCTCCTCGCCCGCATCGAGGCGATCCTGCGCCGCGCCCGGCCAGCGTCCGCACCGAACCGGGAGGCGAAACTCGCCGCCGGCCGCCTGGAGATCGACTGCGCCCGCCGCAGCGCCACCATCGGCGGAAACTACGTCGAACTCACGACCGGCGATTTCGACATCCTTTGGCTGCTCGCCTCCAAGCAGGGCACGGTCGTCACCCGGGACGAGATCCTGCGGGTCGTGCGCGGCATCGATTACGATGGCCTCGACCGCTCCATCGATGCCCGCATCTGCCGGTTGCGCCGCAAGCTCCACGAAGCGGGAGGGGCCGAATCCATGATCAAGACCGTCCGGCTGCGCGGCTATCTGTTCGCCGGGGACGCCTGAACCGAAAGTGTGCGTCCCCTTCAGCCCGGCTGAAGGGGTGCGTCCCCTTCACGAAGCCTGAAAGTGTGCGTCCCCTTCAGCGCCTGAAGGTGTGCGTCCCCTTCAATAATCATGCTCCGCCTCTTCTTTCGCCTCTACCTCTTCCTGATGCTGCCGGCCACGGCGGCGTTCGTGGGGTTCATGTACCTCACGGACCAGGTGATGGCCCAGATGCACAAGGAGGACATGCGCAAGCGCGCGGGCGTGGCGTTCGACCGGGCCGAGCGCATCCTCACCGCGAAGGAAGTGCCCAACTGGGAGGGCCGGCTCAAGGAGATCGAGGCCACCTTCCGCATCGAGCATCGCGTCGTCCCCAAGACCGAGGCGGACCACGACTGGTTCATGTCCAGCTCGGAGAAGGAGCGCCTCGCCGCCGGCGACATCGCCTTCCGCGACCGCCCGGGCGGCGGGCAGGTGTACCTGAGGAACCTCAAGGACGGCAGCGGCGTCCTGCGCATCGAGTGGGTGGGCCTCTACGAGTACCTCACCATCTACTACGCGATCATCGTGGCGCTGGTGACGCTGGGCCTGTCGCTGATCCTGCTGCGGTGGGTGCGCCCGCTCTACCGCGACCTCGAGAACCTCACGGCGGCGGCCGGCCGCCTGGGCGAAGGCGACCTCGCCGCCCGCGCGGCGGTGGGCAGGTCCTCGCTCGTCGAGCCCATCGCCGGCGCCTTCAACGCGATGACCGAGCGCATCCAGCGCCTGCTCACCAGCCACCGCGACCTCGAGCAGGGCGTCGCCCACGAGCTGCGCACGCCCCTTGCGCAACTGAAGTTCGACCTGGAGCTCGCCCGCTCCAGCGCGACGGCCGAGGAACGCGAGGAACGCTTCGCCTCGATGTCGCGCGACGTGGCGGACCTCGAGGAGCTGGTGAACGAGCTCCTGCTCATCGCGAACCTGCGCCAGGCCCCGCCCTACAGCCCGAAGGCCATTCCCGCGCGCGTGCTGATCGACGACGTCATCCGCCGCGCCAAGGACGAGATGCGCGCCTTCGGCCGCGACATCGCCATCGAGCCGCCGAAGAACCTGCCCGAGACGTTCGACTGCGACGGCAAGTTCCTCGCGCGGGCCCTCGTGAACGTGGTGAGGAACGCCGTGCTGCACGCGAGGAGCCGCGTCGTGCTCACGGTGGAGCAGGCCGCCGGCCGCACGACCGTGCACGTGGACGACGACGGCCCGGGCATCGCGCCCTCGGACCGCGAGCGCCTCTTCGCGCCCTTCACGCGTGCCGAATCGAGCCGCGATCGCGAGACGGGGGGCGTGGGGCTGGGGCTCGCCATCGTGAAGAGCGTCGCCGAATGGCACGGCGGCAGCGCGCGCATCCAGGATTCGCCCCTGGGCGGGGCGCGCGTGTCCATCGCCTGGTAGCGTCCGGCCGCGCGAACCCCCGGGGCTACTTCGCGCTTCGCGGCGCGGCCTTCTTCTTCGCGGCGACCTTCTTGCGCGGCGCCGCGCCCGCCTTCTCGCGGACTTTCGCTTCGCCGGAGCGCGGACCGCCGGCGGGCACCGCGCCTTTCGCGAGCCATGCCTCGAGTTCCGCGGACGGCAAGGGGCGGCAGGCGAGGTAGCCCTGATAGGCCGTGCAGCCATGGGCCTTCAGGAATTCGAGCTGCTCGGGGCGCTCCACGCCTTCGGCCACCACTTCCAGCGACAACCCGCGCGCGAGGCCCGTGACCGCCGCGACGATGGTCGCGCCCCCGCCCAGCCCCGCGCGGCGCCCGCCTTCGATGTCCGCGACGAAGCTCTTGTCGATCTTGAGCGTGTCCACCGGCAGGTGGCGCAGGTGCGACAGGCTCGAGAAGCCCGTGCCGAAATCGTCGATGGCGATGCGAAAGCCCATGCGCCGGAGCTTGCCGAGCGTGAGGCTCACGCCCTCGAGGTCGCGCACCATGCTCGTCTCCGTGATCTCGAGCTCGAGCCACGTGGGCGAGCAGCCCGTGCGCGTGACGATGCCCTCGAGCTCCGAGACGATGGTGGAATCGCGCAGCTGGCTCGCCGAGAGGTTCACGCTCACGATGAAGTCGCCGATGCCGGCGTTGCGCCACGCCGCCGCCTGCGTGCTCGCGGCCACCAGCACCCAGTGGCCGAGGTCGCGCATGAGGCCCGTCTCCTCCGCGAGGGGGATGAAGGCGTGGGGCTGCACGAGGCCGCGCTTCTCGTCGCGCCAGCGAAGGAGCGATTCGACGTGCGTGACGCGGCCCGTGGCCACCTCGAGGATCGGCTGGTAGTGCAGCTCGAAGGCGTCCTTCTTGAGCGCGCGGCGCAGCGCCTGCTCGACGCCGAGGCGCTCGTCGCGCCGCTGGGCGAGCGCGTGCGAGAAGGCGCGGTAGCTGTTCCGGCCCAGCTCCTTGGCGTGGTACATCGCCGCGTCGGCGTTCTTGAGGAGCGTGTCGGCGTCCTGGCCGTCCTCGGGGTAGACCGCGAAGCCCAGGCTCGCGCTCACCTGCACGTCGTGGCCCTCGATCGGGAAGGGGCGCATCACGTCCTCGAGGATCTTCTGCGCCACGCGATCGGGGCCGCCGTCGCCCTCCAGGTCCTCCAGCAGCACGACGAACTCGTCGCCCGACAGGCGCACGAGCAGGTCGCTCTGGCGCAGCGCCCCGCGCACGCGCCGCGCCAGGCTCCTGAGCAGCTCGTCGCCCACGCGGTGGCCCAGGGTGTCGTTCACGTCCTTGAAGTGGTCGAGGTCCAGGAACATCAGCGCCACGCGGTGCCCGAAGCGCTGCGCGCGCGCCATGGCGGTGGCGAGGCGCTCGGTGAGCATGATCCGGTTGGGCAGCCCCGTGAGCCCGTCGTGCGTGGCCATGAACTGCAGGCGCTCCTCGGCCTGGATGCGCGAGGAGACGTCCTGCGCGAGCGACAGGAGCGAGACCAGGCGCCCGTCCGAATCGCGCAGCACGGAGTTGTGCCACTCCACCCAGATCACCGAGCCGTCCTTGCGGTAGTTGCGGTTGAGGATGGTGGCCTGGGCGTCCGGGCCGTTCATCAGGCGGCGCACCATCGAGCCCACCGCGGCCCGGTCGTCCTCGAACACCAGGCGCCAGGTGTCGAGCGAACGGCCCAGCACCTCGTCCGCCTTCCACCCGAAGAGCGATTCCGAGCGGCCCGACCAGCGGATGGCGCGCAGCTGCGGGTCCCACTCGATCACCGCGAGCGGCGTGTTGTCGAAGTGCGCCGACAGGATGCTGTTGGCGCGGCGCAGCTCCTCCTGCACCGACTTCTGCTCGTGGATGTCGCTCGTGGTCGAGTAGTAGCCGCCGAAGCGCCCCTGCCCGTCCAGCCGCGGCGTGAGGCGCACGATCATCCACCGGGCCGTGCCGTCGGCGTGCTCGACCAGGCGCTCGAAGGACACCGTCTCGCCGGCCATGACGCGCTGCACGTGGGGCTGCAGGCGCTTCCAGCGCACCTCGCCCAGCACCTCCTCGACGGTGCGGCCGATCACCTCGCCCGCCGGCCTGCCGATGTAGCGCAGGAACCCCGCGTTGGCGTAGCGGTAGCGCAGCTGCGCGTCCACGTACACCATCGGGGTGGGCACGGAATCGATCACGTTGCGCATCTCGCGTTCCTTCTCCTCCAGCGAGGACTGCGCCACCTTGATGTCGTGCACGTCGTTCGAGACGACGTAATAGCCCAGCACGCGCCCCCGCCCGTCCTTGCGGGGCGTGAGCTTCACGCGCACCCAGCGCTCCTCGCCCGTGCCCGCGATGGGGATCCGGCGCTCGTAGAACGCGCTCTCGCCGCGCTTCACGCGGGCGATCTGCGGGGCCAGGGTTTCCATCACCTCCGGCGGGTAGACGTCCTCCGGGAACTTGCCCAGGGCCCACTCGCGGGTGAATCCGCGCGTCTCGAGGAAGACGTTGTTCACGAAGGTGCAGCCGCGCTCGAGGTCCACGAACACCATGGCCTCGGGGATGTTCTCGGCGAAGAAGCGCAGCTCCTCTTCGCGGGCGCGCAGCTGTTCCTGCGCCGTCTTGAGCTCGTGGATGTCCGTGCCGACGACGTAGTAGCCGCCGAACTCGCCCGAGGCGTCCATGAGCGGCACGAGGCGCACGCGGATCCAGCGGCCGCGCCCGCCCGCGGGCCCCGCGAGGCGCTCGTAGGAGCACGTCTCGCCCTGGCGCAGGCGTTCGATGAAGGGCTCGAAGTAATCCCGGGCCGCCTCGCCCAGCGCCTCGTGCACCGTGCGGCCGATGATCGATTCCGCGCGCTCGCCGCGGATCTTCTCGAAGCCCTTGTTCACCCACTGGTAGCGCCAGTCGGGGCCGATGAAGGCGACGGCCTCGGGGATGTTCTCGGCGTAGAAGCGCAGCTCGCGCTCCTGGCGCTCGATCGCCTCGCGCAGGCGCCGGTCGTCGTCGATGTCGATGACGATCGAATAGAGGCCGGCCACCTTGCCGTCGGCCCCCTTGTCCGGGATGAGCGTCACGCGGATCCAGCGCAGCTTGCCGCCCGGCACGCGGCCGCGGCGCTCGTAGACGACGTTCTCGCCGGCGAGGGCGCGCTGGAGGAAAGGCATCACCTCGCGCAGGACCTCCGGCTCGTAGATCTCGTCGAGACGGCGTCCGACGGCGATGGCCGGGTCGAGCTCGGGCACCCAGTCGAGGCCCGGCGTGTTGGCGAACCGGAAGCGCAGGTCCGCGTCGATGTAGGCCATCGGCACGCCCACGTTGTCCGACACCAGCTGCAGCCACCGGCGGCTTTCGATGAGGGACTGCTTGAGACGGTGGTCCTCCTCGATGTCGATCACCACGACGAGCACGCCGCGCACGGCGCCGGCCTCGTCGCGATCCGGGATCATGTGGCCGCGGATGCGCCGGTTCGCACGGCCGGGCCACAGGGCCTCGCGCTCGTAGGTGACGGCCTCGCCCGCGAACGCGCGGTCGAGCAGCGGCTGGGAGGCGGCGAGCACCTCCGGCGGGGCGAGCTCCAGGTAGTGGTGCCCCTCCATCTCGGTGCGCGCCTTGCCCGCCCACGCGAGCGAGGGCTCGTTCGCGAAGCGCACGACCATGTCGCGGCCGATGTAGGTGATGGGGAACCCGACGCTGTCGGTGATGAGGCGCAGCTGCCGTTCCTGCTCGCGCACGCGCTCCTCGGCGTCCTTCAGGTGCTGGATGTCGGAGAGCACGACGGCCACGCCCACCACGGCGCCGCGAAGGCGGATGGGCGCGTAGTGCGCGCGAACCCAGCGGCCGGCGTTCGGCCCCTCGAAGGTGCGGCGGTCGAAGGTGAGCGATTCGCCGGCGAGCGCGCGGGCGAGGGCCTTGCGCCGGTCGTCCACGGGCTGGCGGTCGAAGGCGTGCGCGGGCGACTTGCCGTAGAGCGCCTCCACCGGGCGGCCGACGAACGCGGCGTAGAGGGCGTTGGCGTAGCGGTAGGCGAGCTTCGCGTCGAGCACGCAGGCCGGCAGGCCCATCAGGTCGAGACCCGGGCGGATTTCCGGCAGGAGGGAGCCGAGGGCGTCGGGCCGCTCGGTGTGGGTCGATTCCATGGGCTTGGCGGGCGTGGGGTCACAGTTTATAGCGGCCGGTTCATTCCCCCAAGCGAAGCCGGTAAACTCGACCGGGTGAAGAAGACCACCCGCCTGGTGCACGGGGGGCGCAAGAGCGCGAACCCTCCCGCCACCGTGAACCTGCCCGTCTCGCGCGCCTCCACCGTCCTCTTCGACAACCTCGAGCACCTGGCGGCCGTCCAGAAGCGCTTCGAGGCGGGCGAGGCCATCGCCACCTACGGCATCGCGAACATGCCGCCGCGCAACGCCTTCGAGGAACTCGTGTGCGAGCTCGAAGGCGGCCACCGCGCGGTCACCGTGCCCTCGGGCCTCGCCGCCGTGGCGGTCGCCATCCTCGCGGTGGTGAAGGCGGGCGATCACGTGCTCATGGTCGATTCGGTCTACGGCCCTTCGCGCACCTTCTGCGACCGCACGCTCGCGAAGATGGGCGTCTCGACGGACTACTACAGTCCCGATGCGGGCGGCGACGAGATCGCCGCGCTCATGAAGCCGAACACGACGGTGGTCTACGTCGAGAGCCCCGGCTCGCTCACCTTCGAGGTGCAGGATCTCCCCGCCATCTGCAAGGCCGCGCACGCGAAGGGCGCCTTCGTGGTGTGCGACAACGCGTGGGCCACGGGCCTGCTGTACCCCACGATGAAGCTCGGCGTGGACCTCGTGGTGCAGCCGGCCACCAAGTACCTGGGCGGGCACTCGGACGTGATCATCGGCGCCGTCGTCGCCAACGAGCGCGCGTGGCCGGGCCTGAAGGAAGTCGCGCGCGACCTGGGCCAGACGACGAGCCCCGACGACCTCTTCCTCACCGTGCGCGGCATGCGCACGCTCGCCATCCGGCTGGAGAAGCAGGGCGCCGCCGCGCTCGCCATCGCGCGCGCCCTCGAGAAGCGGCCGGAGGTCGCCCGCGTGCTCCATCCCGCGCTCGAGAGCTTCCCGACCCACGCGTTGTGGAAGCGGGACTTCACCGGGTCCTCGGGCCTTTTCGGCGTGGAGTTCGCGCCGTGCACGCCGAAGCAGGTGTCGGCGTTCTTCGACGGCTTCTCGCTCTTCGGCATCGGCTACAGCTGGGGCGGGTTCGAAAGCCTCGCGGTGCCGGCCAACCTGCGCCACGGCCGCACGGTGAGCGCGTGGACGGGCAACCCGCTCTTCCGGCTGCACATCGGCCTGGAGGACCCGGAAGACCTCCTCGCGGACCTGGACGCCGCCTTCGCCCGCTGGCGCGCCGCCGCCTGATCGCCATGACGCCGGCCCTTCGCGAGGCGCTCGAGGGCGCCGTGATGGAAGCCACGCGCGCGGATTGGTCGCTGCTCGCGTCCGCGCCCGTCGCCGGCGGCTGCATCCACGAATGCCTCAAGCTCGAAGGCGAGGATGCAGAAGGAAAGACGACGCACTTCGCGAAGATCGCGGAAGCGGAACGCGCGCCCCTCCTCGTGGCGGAGGCCGAAGGGCTCGCCGCGATCGCGAAGGTGGGCGCGGTGCGCACGCCGAAGGTTCTCGCGCAAGGCGGCAACGAGGAGCACGGCTGGCTCATCCTCGAATGGCTGGACCTCGTGCCGCTCGACGCCACCTCCGGCGCCGCGCTCGGCAAGGCGCTCGCGGCGCAGCACCGCGCGGCCTTTCCCCGCTTCGGCTGGGAGAAGGACAACTTCATCGGCGCCACGGTGCAGAAGAACGGCTGGCACGACGACTGGCTCGCCTTCTGGCGCGAACATCGCCTGCACGCGCAGTTGCGCCTGGCCGCGAAGAATCGCTACCCCTCGAAGATGATCGACCGCGGCGAGCGGCTGCTGGCCGACTGCGAGGCGTTCTTCACGAGCCACGCGCCCGGGCCCTCGCTCCTGCACGGCGACCTGTGGGGCGGCAATGCGGCGGCGCTCGCGGACGGCACGCCCGTGGTGTTCGACCCGGCCGTGTACTGCGGCGACCGCGAGGCGGACGTGGCGATGACGCAGCTCTTCGGCGGTTACCCGAAGGACTTCCTCGCGGCGTATCGCGAGGCGTGGCCGCTGGACGACGGCTACCCCGTGCGGCGCGATTTCTACAACCTGTACCACGTGCTCAACCACGCGAACCTCTTCTCCGGCGATTACGTGGACCAGTCGGCCCGCGCGATCGAGAAGGTGCTCGCGGAGATCCGCTAGCGATGAAGCTCGCGATCGCGAAAGCGCTGCTGGGCCCGCTGCTCCTCGCGCAGGGGCACTGGGTTCGCCGCCGCACGCCCGTGCTGCCCGAGCCCGAGGGCGCGCGCGAAGGCATCGCCGGCGCGGGGCCGAAGCTGCGGGTGCTGGTGGTGGGCGATTCCGCGGGCGCCGGGGTGGGCGCGCCCTCCCAGGAGAAAGCGCTCCTGGGCCGGATCGTCGCGGGCCTCGCCGGCCGCTTCCACGTGAAGTACCGCCTCGTCGCGAAGACCGGCGCCACGACGGCCTCGACGCTCGCGCACCTGGCGAAGATCCCCGCCTTCCACGCCGACGCGGTCGTCGTCTCGCTCGGCGTGAACGACGTGACGGGCGACGTGGGCCCCGCGGATTTCATCGCGCGGCAGCGGCAGCTGCACCGGCTGCTGCGCGAGAAGTTCGGCGCGCGCTACATCGTGGTCTCGGGCCTTCCGCCCATGGGCTCCTTCACCGCGCTGCCGCAGCCGCTGCGCTGGTACCTGGGCGCCCGCGCGCGGGAGCTGGATCTCGCGCTCGCCGCCTCGCTGCCCGACGGGCACGGCGCTCACTACATGCCGCTCTTCCGCGGGCTGGATGCCTCGCTCCTCGCGAGCGACGGCTTCCACCCCGGCCCGCCCGCCCACGCGAAGTGGGGCGCGGCGGCGGCCGACCGCATCGCGAAGGCGTTCGGGAAAAGCGACGACGACGATTGCGCGTAGGATGAGGGACGGGCGCGCAGGCAGGCATCGCGCGCCGTTCCCCCGAAAGACCCGCCATGCCGGGTTACGCCGTCGAGACGCTCACGCACCACATCGGCGGGCTCGACTACCAGGTGCGCGGCCTCACGGACCGCCTCCAGCACCACGACCCCAAGGGCAGCGCGGAACTGGCGGGTGTGCCCCCTTCGAGCTGGTCCCATTTCGGCGTGCTCTGGCCCGCGGGGCTCGCGCTCGCGCAGGCGATGAGCGTGCTGCCGGTGAAGGGGCTTCGCATCCTGGAGATGGGCTGCGGGCTGGGCCTGGCGAGCCTGGTGCTGAAGCGCCGCGGGGCGGACATCACCGCGAGCGACCACCACCCGATGGCCGAGGGATTCCTGCGCCACAACGAGACGCTGAACCGCCTGAAGCCCATCGCCTTCCACTGCGCGCCGTGGGAAGCGCTGCACGATTCGCTCGGCCGGTTCGACCTGTTGATCGGCGCGGACCTGCTCTACGAGCGCGGGCATGGCCCGGCCCTGGGCGCCTTCGTCGGGCGACACACCCAGCCCGTTGCGCGCGTGATGCTGGCCGACGCCGGCCGCGGCTACAGCGCGGCGTTCACCGATATCCTGAAACGCCTGGGGTTCGGCAAGTGCGAGCAGCGCGTGTGGTCCACGGGCCATTGGCCGCCCGGGCGCGGCGGAAAGATCCTCACCTTCGGGCGGGCCGCCGACGAAGCCACCCCCGCCTGACGATCGCGGATGGCAGCATTCGCCCCGGCATTGCGTTAGGACTGGCAGGAGCATCCTGCTCGCCACGCCTCGGGGTCCCGCGATGAAAGCATCGATCGTCCTTGCCGGCGCCCTTGCGGCCGCGCTGCCGGCCCTGGCCCCGGCACAGATGTACAAGTGGGTGGACGAGAAGGGCGTCACGCACTATTCCGAATCGCCGCCCCCTTCGGGCAAGTCGCAGCCCGTGCCGATCAAGCCGCGGGCCGACCCGGCGCCGGCGCCGGTGCCGATCAAGCCGAGCGCCGCTACCGCGCCTTCGAACGCGGCGAAAGCCGCCCCGCCCAAGACGGGCGCCTCGCGTGCGCCCCAGCCCGCCAAGGAGCCGCCTGCCGAGACTCCCGGTCAAGCCGAGCTCCGGCGCCTCAGCGGTGAATGGAAGACGGCGCCAGGGCAGGCCGTGACGTTCTCGCTGACGATCACGACATGGGGCGATTCGGTGTTTCTCGATTTCATCCGCAAGGATTGGAAAGTGGCGAATATCAACGGCCGGGTTTCCTACGACTTCACGGGCGCGAACGGCCAGGGGCGGTTCAGCGTAGGTTCCCAGCCCAGCGACGACTGGGATGTGCGCATGACGCCCACGCGCATCGATTACCGCCTGCGCGGTGACGTGATGGAAGCGAGCGTCACTTCCAGCATATTCGCGGGTTCGTATACGCTGCGGAAGTGACCCTTCGTGAAAGGCGACCCATGATCCGCATCACCGTGCTGTACCCCAACACCCACGGCAGCCGCTTCGACATGGACTACTACCTGAAGAAGCACTGCCCGATGGTGCTCGAGCGCGTGGGGGCCTCGTGCAAGGGCTTCGGCGTGGACCAGGGCCTGGCGGGCGTGATGCCGACGGGCGCGCCGGCCTTCCGGGTGACGGCGTGGTTCCTGTTCGACTCGATCGAGACCTTCGAGGCGAACTTCGGGCCGCACGCGGCGGCGATCACGGCGGACATCCCGAATTACACGGACCTGCAGCCGATCATCCAGATGGGGGAAGTGCGGGCTTAGGGAGCGGCTTGCCGTCGAGGCCGTAAAGGGCAACGATCTCCTCGACCGCCCGGCAAAGGTCGTCGAAAACCTGGCGTTCGTCGTGCCCGTGAACGCCGCCCAGCATCAGTCCGGCGACGTACCGACGTAGCAGGCGTCCTCCGCCGACCATCGAATCACCTTGGGGTATCGGCGCACTCCGCTCATTTCCGCCCCGGCTTTGCTGCTGTTTCCTTGTAGGCACGCAGGACGGCGTTCATGCGGGTCTGGTAGCCGGGGCCTGCGGACTTGAACCAGTCGAGCACGTCGGCGTCCACGCGAAGCGAGATGGAGGTCTTCGGCGGCACGGGCTCCAGGCCCCTTCGCACGATGGCGCGGACGATGTGGCGCACGTCGGCCTCCGGATGCTCCGGCGTGATCGCGATGTCCGAATCCCGCTGGGCACGGATTCGCTTCCAGTCAGTTCGCGAGGCTTTCGAAGAGGATTGCTTCTTCATGACGCGTGGCTTGGCGGAAGGAGATGACATGGAGTCGGGAGTGCGATCTGGCGGTGAAGATGCGTAGTGTATATACAGCGAAGCCGGCGCGGAACTACCGATCCAGCGGACTCACCACCCCCCGCCCGCCCCGGTTGAGCACGTGGGTGTAGATCATCGTGGTGGAGACGTCCTTGTGCCCCAGCAGCTCCTGCACGGTGCGGATGTCGTAGCCGGACTCCATGAGGTGCGTGGCGAAGGAGTGGCGCATGGTGTGGGCCGTGACGGGCTTCACGAGGCCGGCTTCCCGCGCGGCACGGGACAGGGCGCGCGAGAACGACTGCTCGTTGGCGTGATGCCGCCGCCGGATGCCGGTGCGCGGGTCGGGGGCGATCGTGCGCTGCGGGAACACCCAGTGCCAGCCCCAGAGCCTGCCCGCGGCGGGGTTCTTGCGGCCGTAGGCACCGGGCAGTTCAACGGGCGGCAGGTCCCGGGCGCGATCCTCGAGAAAGAGCGTGTTCACGCGGGCCAGGTGCTCGCGCAGGGGCTCGACGAGCGACGAGGGCAGAACCGTCATGCGGTCCTTGCCGCCCTTGGCCTCGCGGATGACGATCTCGCGACGGGCGAGCTCCACGTCCTTCACGCGCAGCGTGATCATCTCCCGCAGCCGCATGCCGGTGCCGTAGAGCAGCCGGGCCATGAGGCCGTGGGTGCCCTCCATCCGCGCGAGGAGGGCTCGGGCCTCCTCGCGCGTGAGGACCACGGGAAGGCGGCGGGGGCGCTTCGCCTTCTTGATGCCGTCGAGCCAGGGCAGCTCCATGCCCAGGACTTCCTTGTAGAGGAAGAGCAGGGCCGAGAGGGCCTGGTTCTGGGTGCTGGCGGCGACACCCTGCCTTTCGGCGAGGTCCGAGAGGAAACCCTTCAGGTCCTCCGGGCCCAGGTCCCGCGGGTGGCGGCCGTGGTGGTGGCGGACGTAGCGGCGGACCCAGTAGGCGTAGGCCTGCTCGGTGCGGAAGCTGTAATGGCGGACACGGACCTGGCTGCGGAGCTGGCCGAGGAGGGTGCGGGGGTTGGGGGTGGGGTGCGCGGGGGGTGGGAAGGTGCCTGACGGATTTGTCATTTCCATTGATTCCGAACCGATGGAAATCACAACGCGATTCAGCAAGTTCCGGTTGACGCCCCGTTGCTACACGGACCGCCCTGATGCACTATTCTTAACATCCGAAACAGACATATAAGTTTGTTCTTCGACTGTCACCCGCCGGAACAATTGAAGCGGTGGTGGCTGGTGACGATGCGGGTCCTTGCGCGTTTAAGTTCCGACCGCCAACCGCCGCCAAGACTTTCGACAGAGTCACAAATGGACTTTGGATTCTAGGTGCGGCTTGCTTCTTGGCTCCTTGGCTAGCATCGGAGCTTGGTGCTTCGGTACCCGGATGGGTTCTGACCCTCGGCCGCATTGCCGCTTGCATCTTCATATTGCTCGGGCTTGTCGGATTCTTTGCCTTCC
>JADJMI010000020.1 GCA_016709665.1 Betaproteobacteria bacterium
GCGCCGGGGCGGCGGACGACTGAGTGGCGGGGAAGTCGAAAGCGTAGTGCCGCGCGACCCGGGCCGCTAGTCCTCGACATCACGCGGCGTGCTCCCTTGGGCATCTCCCAGCCGGGAAACACCAGCACGCCAGGGTGGCACTTGAGGGCACGGCCAGCACCTTTGCGCGTTCGACCGCCGAGGCGCACGCGATCGTTCTCGATGGCGGAGATGGTGGCCTGGGCAATGCCGGAGCCCTCGGCCAGCTGGTTCTGGCGCTCAACTCCTGAAGCTCGCGAAGGATCTGGACCGATTCACCCACGGTGACGGATACGCGCGTCTTGGCGGGGCGAAAGTCTTTCATCAGGGTCTCCGGTAATCGTGGGCGGTTACGGACGCCACCTGGAACAGCTGGTCTTCGGCCACCACCCGGTAGATGACGCCACTGGTCGCCCAGCCGGGAGGGCGGAACCCCTTCCATTCGCCGGAAAGCGTCGTCGCGAACCTGATCAGCGAAGGTCCGGGGGCCCCGAGATGGATTTGACGTCCTTCCACTTCGTAATTTTGGATTTACGACCGTGGCGGCCTGCCTTCGACCCGCGATGTTCCTCGATGTCGCATGCCATACCCCACAAATGGTATGTCAAATGGCGGCGCATGATCGCCTGGGACATCCGGCCGCAAGCCTTATGCGGCGAGAGGAACCCGGATTCGGAGAATCACCAGCGCCGGCCCGGTGCAGGGGCCTCGGTTCCTCGAATTCAACGCGGTGGTTCGCCTCTCCCCCAACTCGCCAGCTCGCCGCGGTAATCGTCCCGACGCGAGATCGATCCACTTGGCGCGGGCTGAGCGAGCGGTGCCGGCTCGATGCGCAGTGTGATCGATCCTACTTCGCCCGATTCGCGCGGCAGCACGCGAGAGCGACGACGCCGTCCGGGGTTTCCAGGATGAGGGTGCGCGCGGAGCGGACTCGGCCCTGCATCCCCTTCACGCGATCGAGGCCGCCCGAAGGCGCTGTTCAAGTTGCGGCACACCTTGCCCGCCAGCCGCGGGTTGTAGCGGCGGTCGACCAGGCCGGTGCGCGGAAAGTAGCCGCGATCGACGTCGCAGAAAGTATCCAGCCACACGCCGATGCCCACGCAGGCATGGGCCGTGAACAGCGTCTCGGCCACGCGGTTGGCGTTGGCCAGGTCGTCGTCCTGGGCCTCGGCCGGGTTGTCGGCTGCGAGGCGGACGTAAGCCTCGTCACGCGTATCGCCTGCCGCCGCCGCGGCCAGCCTACCGATCTCGTGCCAGGGCCGCTGGCCGCGCGAGACGCGAAACACGCCGCCATCGAAGGCCGCGCGATAGGCGCCGGGCGACGAACGCAGTGCCTCGACCTGCTCGCGCTCGGCCAGGTAGAAGCCGTGTTCGATGACGTGGCGCGCCCGGTCGCCGTGGTGCAGGCGGTCCTCGACGGCGCAGCCTCGAGTGCCGGGACCGCGAAGGGGCAGCCCGCGCCGCAGGTCGGCCACCTGCGCGGCGAGCGCCTCGATGCCGGCCATCGGGGCGATCACTTCCCGGCATCGACGAGGTGGGCGGTCGAGGAGCGATTGCCGCAGCGAACCGGCCGGGACGTTGTGCGCGAGGACCCGGTGAACCGGGCCCCGGCCCGCTTCAGCACCCGCATGCGTTCACGCAGCGGGCGTCGTCCAGGTCCGCGAGCGGCACGCGCAGGCGCTGGATGCCCATCTCCCACAGGGCCATCAGCGGATCGTCGTTGCGGGCTCGCTTGCGCGAGAACTCGTCCAGCGCGCCGCTCGCGACGACATCGACGATCTCGGCCCAGGGATGGCGCAGGTCGATGCCCAGGGGCGATCGCGACACGGATCGCGAGTGGACGGGCGGGAGCGTCTCGACGTCCTGGGGCTTTTTCATCCGGCCGAGGCACGCGCCCTGGGTCCGCACGGGGTGGGCCACTGGCCGTGCTCGTGCACGTCGACGACGAGGAAGCCCAGCTTGGGCGCATCGTTGCGTCCGCGCTCCGGGGCCCGGGCCCACGCGGTACAGCTCGCTGTAGTCCAGGCGCACGAAGGCCGTCGAGGGCAGCAGGTAGAACTCGGTCTCGCCCCCGCAGGTGGTACCAGAAGTTGTGCACGTGCCCGGCGAAACCCTCGACTCCGTGCCCGGGCGAAAAGGCCGAGGAGCCACGACGGCCCGGCTCGTCGATGTTGTCGTAATAGCCTGGCTCGGCGGGGTCGAAAAGAAAGGCCGGGTAGTGCGTGCATAGGGAACGTGCGCTGCCCCGCGTGGGCGGCGAGGTCGCCTCCTCCAGCCACGCCCTCTGCTCCGCCTCGCAGGGCAGCCCCGAATTGAGCGCCTGGGCGTTGATCACCACGAAATGGCAGCCGTGGAATCGAAGGCGTAATAGGGCTTTGCCGAAGTGTCGTTCGTAGATCGCGAGGTACCCGTCGCTCACGGAGGGCACCGGCAGCTGAGTCGCCCGGCTTGTCGCCGACGTCGTGGTTGCCCTGGCGTGAGGTGCGCGGGCACTCGAGGGCGGCGGCCAGCGCGTGGAACGAACGGGCGGCGTCGGCGAAGCCGGGATGGTGTGGCGTCGGGTGGACGATGTCGCCCAGGTGCAGCGTGAAGGCCGGCTTCGCCCGGTTCAGCGCGTGGATGACGTAGCGGTTGCGCGCGTTCGCGAGGCGATTGACCGCGAAATCGGAGGAGGCCTTGCCCTCCTCCTGGTTCACATGGGTATCGGCGATGACGGCAAGGAGAAGAGTTCTCGCCGAGCGACATCAGTTCGCCTTCGCGCCGGAGGGGCGCACCACGGCGGCCCAGCGCTCGATGTCCTCCTTGAGGAAGGCGCGGAACTGCTCCGGCGAACCGCCGGTCGGCTCCGAACCCCCTTCCATCCGGAGGTGTTCCGTGAGGTCCGGCGAGGCCAGCGCCTTGGCGAGCTCGCGGTTGAGCCTCGCGACCACGTCCGGCGTGCCGGCCGGGGCGAGATGCCGAACCAGGTCGCCGCCTTGTAGCCGGGCAATGCCGCCTCGGCCACGGTCGGCGTCCGGCAGCAACGCCGATCGCTTCTCGCTCGTCACCGCCAGCGCGCAGGCGCCCGGTCTTCACGTGCTGGAGCGTCCCGGGCATGTTGACGAACATCACCTGCACCTGGCCGCCGATCAGGTCGGCGAGCGCCGGGCCGCCGCCCTTTGTAGGGCACGTGGGTCCACCCTGGCCATCGTCTTGAACAGCTCGCCGGCCAGGTGGATCACGGTGCCGCTTCCCGCGGAGGCGAAGTTGATCGTGCCGGGCTTCGCCTTCGCCAGCGCGATCAGTTCGGGACGGTAGCGGGGACCGAGGGGGGCGGGACGACGATCCCGGTGGAGCGTGCAGATGAATGACCATGGGATCGAAGTCCTGAGCGGATCGAAGGGCAGGCTCTTGTAGAGGGACGCGTTGATCGCGAACGATCCGGCGGCGGCGAGGATCGTAGCCGTCGGGCTGGACTTGGCCACCAGGTCGCCGCCGATTTCCGCCGGCACCTCCGCGGTTCTCGACGACGAAGCTCTGCCCCATCGATGCGCTGAGCTTCTGCGCGATGATGCGCGTGACGGTGTCGGTCGAACCGCCCGGGGGGAGAACGGACGATCACGCGGACCGACTTGCCGGGATAGCCCTGGGCGAGGCGGTGGGAGCGGCCAGTGCGGCGGCGAGCATCGGTGCACGGCAAGCGATCGAGCGGAAGCGCTGCGTCATGGCGGACTCCTCCGGTGCGGTGGAAAAAGGCCCGGTCAGCCGAGGCCGGTCGTAAAGGTTCTCGATGATTCCTTTCACCTTGCCCCGGTGGTCCAACTCGATGCCGAACTGCCGGTAGTAATCCTCCTTGGGCAGGAAGCGATCGCCGATCCGCGCCACGAGCGCCTGCATCTGCCCTTCCAGCTTCACGGCGGGGCCACGGCACTGCGGCTCGTCGATGAGGTTCCGCATCTGGAAGGGATCCTCAGGTTGTCGTAGAGCAGCCACGGCCGGTCGATGGTCCCGGGCGTAGGTGCGCCGCCGCGTGCGCACCCCGCGATACTCCATGGCGCATGCCCTGGAAGGCGGGCACCTGGTCGGGGCCGCGCGGTCGCCGATGCTGAAGGGCAGGGGTTCATCAGCAGCACGGCAGGCGGTGCGTCGTTGCGCTCCCCGCAGATGAACGGCGAGATCGACTCCCTCCACGGTGGCGGGGACGGCACCTGCGCCATGCCCAGCAACGTCCGGCATGATGTCGATGGCGCTCAGCGGGGAAATCGAATCGCGTGCCGCCCGCGACTGTTCCCGGGTAGCGCAGCAGGAACGGGACCTTGATCGATTCGTCCCACGGCCATTTGCTTCTTGTACACGCCGTGCGAGCCGTGCATATCGCCGTGGTCCGACGTGAAGGGCGAGGATGGTGTCGTCAGCAAGCCCGAGCGCATCGAGCGCGGCCACGAGCCGGGCCATCTGGTCGTCGAGGAAGGTGGTCTGGGCGTAGTAGCCCCAGAGATCCTGGCGCGGCGGGTCGGGGCAATTGGCGCGAGCGGAATCGCGTCGGGGTCGTAGAGATCGAGGTAGTTCTTCGCAACCGTCCGGTAGGGGTGGTGCGGCGGACCCCAGGAAAGCACGAGGCAGAAGGGCTTCTCGCTGGCGCGGTGCCGCGTCATGTAGTCGATCGCGAGCGTGGTCTGGGATTCGGCGTCGTGGCCCGGCCAGGTGCGCGGCTCGGGCGAATCGCCCGTGAAGTACGCGGAGCGGTCGTAGTTGTGGTCGAAGTTCGCGGCCGCCCAGAAGTCGAAGCCCTGGCGCGGGGGGCCCGGCGGTACCCAGGCCGGCCGGTCGCCGCCGTTCAGGTGCCACTTGCCGATGTAGCCGGTGTCGTAGCCGGCGCGCGTGACGGCATGGGCGAGGCTGGTCTCGGTGGTGGCGAGCGGGATGTCGTTGAGGACGAGGCCCAGCGAGAGCGCCGTGCGGCCGGTGATCAGGGAGCCCCGGTACGGCGTGCAGACCGGGGTCGGGGACACCGCCGTCGTGAGGACGGCCGATTGCCCTGCGAGGCGGTCCAGGTGCGGCGTGATGACCGGCTCCTCGCCGGCGTAGCCGACCGAGCAGGCGCGGCTGGTCCGCGAGCACCAGCAGGATGTTGGGTTTCGGGTCGTCATGGCGGGCCAGTATTTGCCGCGGGGCTGCCATAACTCCAATACAATTATTTGTGTGCTTCCATAGAGCAAAGCTTGCGACTGACCCAACTGCGTTCCTTCCTCGCCGTGGCCCAGGCGGGGCGGCTTCACGGCCGCGGCCCGGCTGTTGCACGTGAGCCAGCCGACGCTCACGAGCCAGGTGCGCCTGCTGGAATCGCAATACGGCGTGGAGCTGTTCCACCGAATCGGCCGCGGCGTCACGCTCACGGAAACCGGCCAGCGGCTGCTGGCGGTGGCCGGGCCGCTCGCGAGCATCGAGGCCGACGCGCTCCACCTGCTGAAGGACGCCGGCGACTTGCGTTCCGGCATGCTGAAGGTCGGCGCGGTGGGGCCCTTCGACGCCACCGACATGATCGCGAGCTTCAGCCGCCAGTATCCGGCGATGCAGGTGCAGGTGCGCTTCGGCAACCTGAGGCCGTGCTCGAGGAACTGCTCGACTTCCGGACGGACGTGGCCGTGCTTGCCCACTTCGCCGACGATGCGCGGCTCCACAGCGTGCCGTTCCGGCGATCCCCGGGTCGTGGTCTTCACGCCGCGGGACCATCCCTCGCCCGCCGGCGCTCCATCCGCATCGAGCAGCTCGAAGGCGAGCGGATGATCGTGCGGGAGGAAGGCTCGACCACGCGCAAGGCCTTCGAGGCCGCGCTGTCGCGAGCCGGCGCCAGGCCGAGGGTCGTGATGGAGCTGGGCAGCCGCGAGGCGATCCGCGAGGCCGTGGCCGAGGGCATCGGCATCGGCGTCGTCTCGGAGCCGGGCCTCGCCCACGACGAACGCCTGCACAAGCTCACGCTGTCGAACGTGGAGGTCTGGACGGAGACGTCGTGTGCCTCGAGGTGCGCCGGACGGCGCGGGCGGTTGAGGCCTTTCTCGAGATCGTGCGAGGCCTTGCGAGCCCCATCGAGCGCGGCGCCCGTCGGACTCCGGCGCGAACAGGTTCCCGTCGCTGAGGCGTTTGCCCATTCGGTTGGTCGCGCTGCGGAGAAGTCCCCGCGCGAGGGCGGGCTCTGCTGCATCGGGATAATTGCCGCCCAGGGCACCGGACGATTAGCGCCGGAATCCGCGGCCGGTTACCCCGCCAAGGGGCGGCGAAGTCGACCGAAGAACCGACCTGAGACTCGAAGTACGACTCGCGCCGCCGCCTAGACCGCGCGCAGTGCCGGACGCCTCACCAGTCACTGTTGCAAACATGCCGCGGCGCGTGGCCCGGCCGCACGCTGAGCGAGTTCGTCCTCGCCAGCGCGCAGGAGACGCCGCCAAGGTCATCCAGGAACACGGGCATCCGACTTTGCGCAGCGAGCAGGTCGCTCGTACGGCCGCTCAAGCCCCGAGGCTAACGCCCGCCTGCGCGGGCGGCGAAGGCCGGCAGAAGATGGGGCCGTGATTGCCGAAGCCGGTCGCCCCGTGGCGCATCGTCCCGCCCGCGCCAAGGCCCACGACCGCGAGAGTTTTGCCGGCAGCGAGCCGCTCGACCGCTACCTGCAACGCGCAAGCCCGCCAGGACGCCGAAAGCGTGTCGCCGCCCCTGTGGTGGTCGAGCCGCCTTCGAGCCGGGTGTCGGCTACTACACGTTGTCCGCCTCCTCATGCGGTGGACGCGCTGCCGCCCGAGCCGGCGAAGAAGCTGCCGCCTCCGCAACACCGTGACGTTGCGGCCGGCTGGCGCGGATCGCTGAGCCCACCGGGAAGGCGGCGAATCCGGTCATGGATGCACTGCATCGCAGCCCGGTGGCTGCCGCCGAGATCGCGGCGATGGCCGTGATCGTGGATGCGAAGGGACGAGAAAGCCGTCGCGTTCCTATCGGCGCTACGGCTTCATCCGCTGCAGCGGCAACCCGCGCGCCTGTTCCTGTCGATGAGACTTGCCGCGGACTGCTTTCGTAGTCCGGGCGGAACGGCAGGCGGGCTCGCACGTTCCAGATGCCGGGAGGGTGGCCTGCGGTATTCCGTAGCCACGGACCGCAGCACCCTGCGGAAATCCGCCTCCCACCGGTCCACGGTGTACGCGCCCGCCAGCCAGCGCACCACCTCCGCGGCCATCGGGTGATCGACAGCGAGGTAGCGCTCCCGCAGCCGATCCTGCTCCGCGCCCAGGTGGTCGATCCCCAGGTCCTGGAGGGCGAGCAGGTCGGCCCGAGCATCGCGGCGATCGCCGGCCCCCCATCGCCCGCGCGGCCTCCCCAACGCGGCCATGCAGCGATACGCCGTGCCCTCCCGATAGCTCGCGACGCGGGGCGGGATCAGCGACAGTTGCGGCTGCAGGGGCGTGATCGCGCGGCCGGCGAGGTGGGGCGTCGTGCCCGGCCGGCCTAAACGCGCGCAGGTGCAGAAACCGCGACATGCGCGGCCCGTCGTTGACGGGGTAGTTGTCCCCAGGGTCGGCTTGCGCCGCAGGGCTCCGCGATTCGATGGAGGTGGCCTTGGGCTGTCTCGCGGAGCAGATCTCCTCGCCGGTCCAGTAGACGCCGACGCGGGGATCGAGCCGGCGGCCCAGGTCCTCGAGGAGGCGGGGCCGCGCGCCAAAGAGCGTGTCCAGCATGACGTCGTCGGAGTAGTACGTCGGGCACATCAGACGCGGGGTGCGCGCGTGGCCGCCATCGCGTCGTGGACGATCCCGATTCCTTCGCCGCCAGATCGGCCACCGTCGCCGCGAGGGTCGTCGAAGAGGATCGCGAGGTCGTCGAGCCGCGATCTCGTCCAGCGCCCGCAGCTTCGCGAGGAAGTCCGCCTCGGGGCGCGGAATAGTCGCGGTACAACTCGTAGGCTCAGGCCCACGCCGAAGCGAATGCCCAGGCGGCGGCGCGAGGAAGCACGGGTTCCGCCAGGGCGGCATCGGGATGGCGCTCCCGCCAGCGTCGCGCAGGAAGCCATCCGCCTTGGGCGCGTAGTGGAAGAAGGAATACCCCAGCCGTCGCGCCATCGATGCCACGCCGCCGCGCGGCGTGGGACCAGGCCTCGCCGGAAATAGCCTTCGATGATGCCGAGTTCGGGGATCATGTCGGACATTCTGCGGCATCGCGCGGTTCGGGTGGGGCGGTCGACGGCGTGGCACCGCCGGGATGACGGAGCAAAAGCACGCACGCCGGCCCACCATGAATACGTTTGAAACGTGGCCGGAAAGTGAACGGTCAAAAGCGCCCAATTCGTCCTTGCTCATCCGCGCGCCGGGCGTACTGTGGGCTCGTGGGTGCTTCAAAGCGGATCGGTGCCTGTGAACGGGTGCCGGTCGGTTCCGCCAACCACGACAAGGGAGGTGCTCATCGATGACACACGACAGGACGACCTCGCCGGTGAACGACGCCCGGTACATGTCGCGGTAACGCGACCTGCGATGCCGCGGCAACGTGAACTTCCGTCCAAGCCCCGCGAAAGTCGCGGGGCTTTGCATTTGGAGGGTCAGGTGGGCGTGGCGTCGCGCGCCTGCAGCATCCGCCTCATCGCCCCGAAATCCTCCGGCGGCTCCCGCTCGAACGATAGCGGCGCGCCTGTACGCGGATGCGCGAACGCGAGCTTCCGCGCATGCAGCATCGGCCGCGCCGATTCGATCTTCGCTCCCCGGTAGTCCCGGATGTACACCCGCTCGCCCACGATGGGATGGCCCAGTTCCGCGAGGTGAATGCGGATCTGGTGCTGGCGGCCGGTCTCCAGGCGGCACTCGACGAGCGTCGCGCCTTCCAGGGCCTCGAGGGGCTTCACGTACGTGATGGCCTGCCTCGCCTCGAACGGGGGATCTCCCTGGGCGCGCCGGTAATGCCCGTGGGATCCGCGCAGGCCGTCGCCGCGGTCCAGCACCAGGTGCGTATCCACCGTCGCCGCGAACACGGTGCCGTGGGCGATGGCGTGGTACACGCGCTCGATGTCGTGGGCCTTGAACATCGCGGCCAGCACGCGCTTGGCCTCCGCGGTTCGCGCGAACACCATGAGGCCGCTCGTGTCCCGGTCCAGGCGATGCACGACGCCCAGGGGCGCATCGCGGTCGCGCTCGCCGCGGCTGCGCAGTTCGGTGCGCACGTGGTCGGCCGCCGTGTCCTTGTTGCCGGCCTCGTCGGCGACGCTGAGCATCCCCGCCGGCTTGTCGATCACGACCAGGGCCCGGTCGGCGTACACGATCGCCTCCGCGGGTAGCGGCCCTTGCGCCGCTTGGGGCCGTGTTCGTTCACGACCACCACGGCGCCAGTCTTCACGCGCGCCGCCGGTTCCAGGCACGGCACGCCATCCACGCTGACGCGCCCTTCCTCGCACAGGCGGCGCGCGCGGGACCACGGAATGGCCAGCTGCTCGCGCACGAGCGCGGCGAGGGTGGGCGAGGGCTTGTCGTCGGGGTTCAACGGGCCGAGGCCATCCAATCCCGCGCTTCTTTCCATCGTGGGAAATATCCGGTTCTGCCAGGTGCTGCCCAGCGACTGCATGTGCGCGATGTACTGCGGGCCAGTACCAGCAGGTCCGGGTCGCTTCAGGATGAAGGCGGCCTTCATGGGGCGCAGGTAAAGGCTCGCGGCGTGATCCACGTAGGCCATCTCCTCGACCTCGTTCTCGTCGACCACGAAGCCGTCGATTTCCGAGAAGTCCCAGTAGGCGTGCACGACGTCATCGCAGCGAGGGTTTCCGTAGAGCGTATTGGTGGTGTCCAGCACCTCGCCGTAGGTAACGATTCCGCTGAATTTCGTCCAGACGGACACCTGGATTCCCAGATGATGCGGTGAGGCATGGAAAGGTGAGGACTCGGTGGGATGGGGCTGGGGCGCTAGGCTTGCCGCCTCACCAAGGGCGCCCCTGTAACGATGCCATCGCGCGCGAAGCGTGACAAGGGCGCCCGTCGAAGGCCATGAGCTACCAGGCCCCGTAGTGCCCCACCACCCCCCGCCAGAACGCATCCGCCTCCTTCGCGAGCGACGTGCGCCCCGACCTCGGCGTCGCGTTCGCGCTCACCTGCACCATCACCAGCTTCGCCTGCGGGTCCACGAAGATCATCTGCCCGTAGACGCCCAATAGCGCGGAAGCGCCGCCGCTCGCCCGGGAAGAGCCAGAACTGGTAGCCGTAGCCGTGGTACGGCGTCGCCTTGCCCGGCCGGAAGGCGGGCGGAACGCGGTGCCAGTCCGTGGCGTCGAGCAGGTAACGCAGCGGGACGAGCGGCGGTTGGTCCGGCTGGTCGGGACGCTTGCCGTCGTTGGCGAGCACGATGCCGAGCCTCGCGTAATCGCGCAGCGTCGCGTTGACGTGCCCGCCCGCCATCCCTAGGCCCGTGCGGTCCGTGCGCCAAAGGGCGGAAGTCTCCGCGCCGATGGCCTGCCACAGCCGCGGCTCGAGGTACTGGGAGAGCGTCATGCCCGTCGCGCCCTTGAGCACCGCCCCCAGCGCGTGCGTGTTGACGCTCGCATAGGAGAACTTCGTGCCCGCGGGCGCCTCGCGGTTCCCGACGGTCGCGAGCGCCTTTTCGAGGCCCTCGCGAATCATCACGCCATTGAAGCGAGCCGAGTCGTCGCGCCCGTCGTATTCCTCCGTGAACCGCGCGCCCGACGCCATGCGCAGCAGGTGGCGGATCGAGGTTCCCCCGATCAGCGTTCCCTTGAGCGAAGGCACGTACTTCACCGTCTTGTCGTCGAGCGAGGCGATCTTCCCCTCGGCGAGCGCCATCCCCACCGCGAGCGAGGTGATCGACTTGGCCATGGACATGGAGGTGAAGCGGTGCTGCGCCGTGCGCTCGTACTGGTAGCGCTCCACCTGCACCACGCCGTCCTTCACGATGAGAAGGCCCATCACCCGTTGCCGCGAAAGATAGTCGTCGACGCTGAGGCCCTGTTCGGCGCCCGCCTGCCAGCGGTACGCGGGCTCTGCTTTCGCGACCGGCAATGGCATCGGCTTGGCGGCGGGTGCCAGCGTGTTGACGCGCCCGTTCGCGATGCCCGGGATCTCGCCCTGCGCGCTGAAGGAGCCCACGCGCACCGATTCGTCGGTGAACCACGTGCGCGCGGTGCCGGCGGGGGTAGCCTTCGGCGCGGCCGAGTTTCCAGTCGTCGGGCGCCGGGGGCGCGAGCGTGCATCCGGCGCCGAGGGCCAGCACGGCGAGGGACAGCAGGATCCTCGAAAGTCGCGGGGATGTCGGGACGTTCTGCATTCGGGACGGGGGTCAGGCGCGGCGCTTGCGCGCGGGCGTGGCCGAATACTGGCGATCGAGCGCTTCGGCGATTCTACCGATGAGTTCCAGCGGCAGTTCCTGGGCGTAAGGAAACGACAGGTTTCCCCTTCGGCCCGCGGAAAGGCGCGGTCTCGGCGATGAGCGCCGCATCCTGCGTGACGGGGATAGATGCCGATGTGCTTCTTGAACGCCGCGAAGTAGAAGAACACCCGCCGCTGCCTGAACGCCGGCATCTGGTAGGCGATGCAGCGCGTGGCGCCGGGCACCCGGCGTTCGACCTCGCGCTGGATGCGCTCGAGGAGAACCCGCGATTCCGGTGGGCAGTCGGCGAAGTAGTCGTCGTGGGTCGCGAAGGTCCTTGGGCTCGCGCGGATCAGTCGGGTGGCGAATGGCAGGCGACGCAGAGCTTGTTGCCTTCCGTGTCGCGGAAGTAGGCGCCGAAGTAGTGGGCATGGTATTCCGGGCGAAGTCCCGGCGCCCCTTCGGATGTCGCGCCGCTGTTCATCGCGACCTCGTAGGCGCGCACGACGGTGTCGCGGCTTTCGGCCAGGAACGCGATCATCTGCCCGTTGCCGGCCGCGTGGGGTTCGCTGTCGTACGGCCGGCCGATCACGAAGAGGGGCCGCGGTCCCGGGTGCGACTGCCATCCGGCCCAGGGGCGCGAGGGGTCGCAGAATCGCTCCGCGACACCCAGCACGGGCATGAGCGCCCGGTAGAAGGCGAGGGCCCGGTCGAAGTCGCCGACGCCAATGACGATGTGGGAGAGCATGATCGGAGATCGCTCTTTCAGTGCAGCCTGACCGCGACGTCGAAATGCCAGGTGCGGCGGATCTCGATCACGTCGTATTCGCGGGCGAGGGTGGGAGGGAATGCGGCATAGTGCTCCTGGCTTCGCACGACGCGCCGGATCGCCTCGTCGAGGGCCGGCACGCCGCTCGAGACCACGAAGGTGATCGATTCGACCGAGCCATCGCTGCGCACGGCCGTCGTCACCACGGGGTTGGTGTAGCGCTGGCGGGTCGCTTCGCGGACCAGGTCGAGCGTCATGTTCATCTGGATCTTCCACGCGAAGGCCTCCGCGTACTGGGCGAGTTCCGCGTTGGGATCGCTGCGGCCGTAGAGCCTCGCCCGGCGCGCGCTGCTCACCGAGTAGGGCAGGCGCGATTGCGCTTCCGCTTCGCGGCTTCCGCGTCCAGTTGCTTGCCGATCGCCCGGAGCACCGCTTCGCGTTTCGCTTCGGCTTCCCGGGCCTCGCGGAGCTTCGCGGCTTCCTGGCTCGCGGCTGCCAGCCGTTCGGCTTCGAGGCGGGCTGCGACCTGACGCGCGGCTTCTTCCCTTGCGGTCGCTTGTCGAGAGGCTTCTTGCCGCGCTGCTTCTTGCCTTGCTGCTTCTTGCCGCGCTGCTTCTTTGTCTTGCTGCTTCTTGCCTTGCTGCTTCTTGCCTTCTGCTTCTTCTTGCCGCGCCGCTTCTGCTGGCGCTTCTTGCCTCGCTGCTTCTTTGTCCGCGCCTCTTGTCTTGCTGCTTCTTGCCTTGCTGCTTCTTGCTTTGCCGCTTCTTGCCTTGCTGCTTCTTGCTTTGCCGCTTCTTGCTTTGCCGCTTCTTGCTTTGCCGCCTCTTGCCTCTTACCTTGCCGCCTCTTGCCTTGCCGCCTCTTGCCTTGCCGCCTCTTGCCTTGCCGCCTCTTGCCTTGCCGCCTCTTGTCTCGCCGCCTCTCGCTTCGCGGCTTCCCGCTTCGCCGCTTCCAGCTTCTCTGCTCCATCTTCGCCGCCTCCAGCTTCGTCGCCTCCATCTTCGCCGCCTCTTCCGCCTCCCGGGTCGGCGATTTCATCGCCTCGCGGCTTTCGACGCCGGGCGCTTCGACGACGACGGGCGTTGGCTCAGCCGGAGCGGCGGGAACGACGAAAGTGGGCACCTCGGGTTGCACCTGCGCGATCATGACCGGCTCGGGAAATGGTTTCGGGCGCCTTTTCGCGGCGCCGATCGATGCGAGGGGCGGCTCCACCGCGAGGTGGCGGGCTCGGGCTGCTTCTTCGGCTCCGGGTTCCGACTTTGGTGGGGCTCCGCCTCGATTCAGGCTCCAGCGCGACCGTCGTGGCCTGGCGTTCCCGAAGGGCGGACCGGGGTGGCGGCGTCACTGCGGCGGCGATCGGCGGCTCGACCCTGCTCGGCGGCAGTGGCTTGGCGAGCGCCGCCGCCTCGGGTTCCGGGGCCGCGACGCGTGCCGGCAGGAGCAGCACGCGCAGGTCCGGCGCCTCGACGCGCCTTGCCTTCCACGGCAGGTCGAACCCCGGAAGCCCCGTCCCGTCGCCGCCGAAGGTGAGGCCCAGCAACGGCAGGTGGATCAGCAGGGAGACGAGCAGGGCAAGCGCCACCTCGCCTGCGCTCGGGCCCCCGGTCCGGCGGCCGCGGCTCGTAGGCGATCGTTTCCGGTGCGGCTCCCGGCGCGGGTCCGCCTTCGACGGGCGGCACGGGTTCGCCTTCGACGATCGGTATCGGTTCGCCTTCGACGGGCCGTGCCGGTTCGAGGTCAACGGGCGGTACCGTTTCGACATCGACGGGCGGTACCGGCTCGTCCGGGGACCCTGTGGAATTCAAGCGTGCTCCGCGTCCCGAAATTGTTCTTGTTCGCCATCGACAGGCGTTGGCGGCGAGTGTCCCGATTCTACGCGCGGGCGGGCGGGTTCTTCCGGTGCCTGCCCTCGCCCGGTGGCCGCGCGCGGCGCCTCCGTTTGTTCCCCGGCATGCCGTAATAGGACAGGAAGGGGACCGATTTCCCCGGCGATGCACCCTGGACTGCGTTTTCGGGCAGTCCTGACCAAGGACATATTGCCCGGCCCCGCTCGACCCTAAGCTGGATTCGAGAGGAGTCCACCCATGAAAACCACCTCGACCGGGCGGCGGCTGGCCGTCCTTCTCCTGGCCTTCGCGGCCGGCGCGTCCGCGCAGAAGCCTGTCGACCGGGCCGAGCCTTCGCATCCTCCACGTCATGAGCTACCACTCGCCCTGGCGGTGGACGGACGGGCAGCTCGAGGGCTTCAAGGCCGGCCTCGCCGACCCGCGCGCGCAGGTCAAGGTCTTCGCCCTCGATACCAAGCGCCACTCCTCCCCGGAACAGATGGCCGCCCGCGGCCGCGAGGCCCGCGCGCTCGCCGACGAGTGGAAGCCGGATCTCGTCTACACCACCGACGACGACGCGCAGGACCTGGTCACGCGCCACTACCTCGACACGCCGGTTCCGCAGGTCTTCAGCGGCGTGAACAAGTCCCCGGCGCACTACGGCTTCGACAAGGCGAAGAACGTCACGGGCGTGATCGAACACGAACACTTCGGCGAATCGGTCCACCTGTTGAAGAAGCTGGTGCCGGGCCTGAAGCGCCTGGTGGTGGTGCTGGACGAGGCGCCGATGTGGGGGCCCGTCGTGCAGCGCATGAAGGAGTCGCCGCTGCCGCCGGGCGTCGCGATCGTCGGCTGGGAAACCCTGCGCACGTTCGACGAGTTCAAGGCGCGAATGGGCGTCTATCCGGACATCGCGGACGCGGTCGCGCTCATCGGCATCTTCAGCTTCAAGGACAAGGCCGGCCGGAACGTGCCCTACCAGGAGGTGCTGCGATGGACGGCGGAAAACTCCCGCCTGCCCGACCTGGGCTTCTGGATCGACCGCGTGCACTACGGCACGCTCGCGGCCGTCACGGTCTCCGAGCGCGAGCAGGGCCTGCCGCCGGGCGCCTCGCGCGGCAGATCCTCGTCGAGGGCAAGTCGCCGGCGAGCCTGCCGATCCCGCGCGACGACCAAGGGCGTGCCCGTGATCAGCCTCGCGCGGGCGAAGCGGCTCGGCATCGCCGTGCGCAGCGAGCAGCTCCTGGCCGCGCAGGTGATCACCGCGTTCGAGTGGGACAAGCCCTGATGGGAAGCCTGCGCGCCAAGATCCTGCTGGTGGCCGGGACGGTGCTCGTCCTCACGGTCCTGGCGGTCACGCTGTCGGCGGCGCGATTCTTCCTCGCAGGCCTGCTCGCGCGCGATCGCCGAGCGGTCGCAGGCCGTGTCGCACGAGATCGCCACGCAGTTCGAGCGCATCCTCGCCATCGGCCTGCGCACCGACGAGATCGTCGGCTTCGAGGACCAGTGCGACAAGGTCGTCGCCAACCACGAAGGCATCGACATCGTGGCCATCCTCGGGCCCGACGGGCGGTCGATCTTCCGCAACGGCAAGGGCGGCCAGCGGATCGAGCTGCCCCAGCTCGCCGACGGCATCGGGAGCGGGCAGTCGCGGCTGGTCGAACTCTCCCTTCCCGAGGGCTCCGTCGCGGCCGTGGTGACGCCCATCTTCGACACCGGGCGTTCGGTCGTCGGCGCGGTGCTGGTCGGCGCATCGCAGGATCGCATCGACCGGTCCCTGCGCTCGCTCTCCGGGAAGGTGCTGGCCGTGGGCCTGGGCTTCATCCTGCTGAGCACCGGCATCCTCTACTTCGCGCTCACCCGCTTCGTCACGCGCCCGCTCGTCGCGGTGATCGACGCCATCAACGGGCTGCGAAGGCTGCCGCCGGAGCAGGTCCAGCCGCTCGCGGTGGCCGCGCAGGGCGAGACGGCGGTCGTGGTCGAAACCATCAACTCGCTCCTCGCCCAGCAGAAGCAGCACCTGGCCGGATCACCATCGCGAAGGAGATGGCGGAGACCGCGAGCCGCGCCAAGAGCACCTTCCTCGCCAACACGAGCCACGAGCTGCGCACGCCCCTCAACGGCATCCTCGGCCTCACGAACCTGGCGCGGCGCCGGGCCGCGGACGACAGGTCGCGCGAGCAGCTCGGCAAGGTCGAAGGCGCCTCGCGGCACCTGCTCTCGATCATCAACGACATATTGGACATCTCGCGCATCGAGGCCGACCGGCTCACGTCTCGAGCGCATCGACTTCACGCTGGAGTCGGTCGTCGACAACCTCGTTTCCCTGAGCGAGCCGCGGGCCCGGGCGAAAGGGCTCGCGCTTCGCGTCGAGATCCCCGCGGCGCTTCGCAGCCAGCACTTCGCGGGGGACCCGCTTCGCATCGGCCAGGTGCTGCTGAACCTCGTGGGCAACGCGATCAAGTTCACCGAGCGCGGCGGCGTCAGCCGGTGCGCGCGGCGCTCGAAGGGCCGGCGGGGCCGGGCGCCGTGGTGCGCTTCGAAGTGGCGGACACCGGCATCGGCATCGAGCCGCAGTACCGCGAACGCCTCTTCACGGCGTTCGAGCGGGCCGACAGCTCGCTCACGCGCAAGGACGGCGGCACGGGACGGGCCTCGCCATCAGCCGCCGGCTCGTCAGAGCTGATGGGCGGCGAGATCGGCGTGAAGCACCTCGGCCGCCGGGAGCACCTTCCGGTTCACGGTGCGGCTCGCGGCGGCCTCCGGGGACGTCGTGCGCGACGGTGATGCCCCCCGAGTGGCGGCGCGGAGGAGGTGCTGCGCTCGCGCTTCGGCGCGCGCGCGTGCTGCTCGTAGAGGACGAGCCGGTCAATCGCGAGGTGTCGCGCGAGCTGCTGGCGCAAGCGGGCCTCGGCGGTGGACGAGGCCGGAGGACGGCGAGCAGGCGCTGGAGCTGGCCCGCCACCGGCCCTATGCGCTCATCCTCATGGACATGCAGATGCCGCGCATGAACGGGCTGGAGGCCACCCGCCTGCTGCGCGCGGATCCGCGATTCGCCTCCGTGCCCATCCTGGCGCTCACGGCCAACGCGTTCGACGACGACCGCGCGGCGTGCCTCGAAGCCGGCATGAACGACCACCTCGGCAAGCCGATCGAGCCGGAGCGGCTCTACGGGAAGGTGCTGGAGTGGCTGTCGCGGCGGTGAGGGCGGGAGCGGCTACCGCTGCACGGCGTCCGCTTCCACCAGCATCGTGGCGATGGCATTGCGGCCGTCCGCGGGGACCGGGGCTTCCCGGTCGCGGAGATGGGCGGTGACCGCCGCCATGCCGCTGTTGGCGACATGGAGGATGCGCGCGCTTTCCTCGGGATCGCGCTGCTCGAGGAACTGGCTGTAGGCGAGCAGCTTCTGCGCGGCCTTCAGGGCCTGGGCGGCGTTCAAGTCGATGGCTCCGTCGAGCGTGCGGGGTTTCCGGGCGGCACTTGCTCACCCGCCCTTGCGCAGCGTCTCCACTTTCGCGTGGGTTTCGACGGCGAGGTCCTTCGCCGTCTTCGCGAGGTTCACGTGGTCGTCCTGCATGTCGCCGTGGGCCTGCATTGCGAGGATCGTCTCGCCGATGGCTTGGAGCTTGGCGTTCACGTCGGCGAGCATCTCCCGGAGCATGTCGTGCTTCGGGAGGCATCCGGGTGGGGGCGGAACGGGCGCAGGGGTCGCGGTCATGGGATGCCTTCGTGGGAATGGTCCCATCGTAGGCGCCCGGCGCGGGGGCGGTTTGATATGGAAGAAGTCGCCTGCCGGAAACCGGGGATGGGGGCACTAGCCCGCGCCCCGGCCTGTCGGATACTGGCGCCGCCCCTAGCGCAGCCCTCCGACGCTTCCCCGAGGTGACGCCATGGCCATCCCGCGGCCCATCGCATCGTTCGCAGCAAGCCTTCTGGTGGCCTGCCTGCCCGCAATCCCATGCCAAGCGGCCGAATCGCCCGGCCCCGCATCCGCCTCGGCAACTCGTCCCCGCATCGCCCTCGTCCTTTCCGGCGGCGGCGCCCGCGGCCTCTCCCACATCGGCGTGCTGAAGGTGCTGCGGGAGCTGCGCGTGCCCGTCGACGCCATCGCGGCGACGAGCATGGGGTCGATCGTGGGCGGGGCCTCCGCGCCGCCGCCGCACGCCCGAGGAGATGGAGGCGATCCTGCAGGAGGCCGACTGGGCCACGATCTTCTCCGACCGCCCGCCGCGCAAGGACCTCAACTTCCGGCGCAAGGAGGACGACCTGCGCTTCATCGGCCAGACGGAATTCGGCCTGTCCCGCGACGGGCTCGTCCTGCCGGGTGGCGCCTTCGGCTCGCAGAACGTCGGTGTTCCTGCGCCAGGTGGCGCGTCCCGGCAGCGAGGCGAAGCACCTGGACGCGTTGTCCATCCCCTGCGCGCGGTGGCGACCGACCTGGTGAGCGGCGAGCAGGTGGTGCTGCGCGACGTGCCGCTTTCCGTGGCGATGCGCGCCTCGATGTCGGTGCCGGGCGTCTTCCCGCGCCCACGCGCATCGGCGAGCGGCTGCTCGGCGACGGCTGCCTCACGCGCAACCTGCCCGTGGAGGTGGGCCCGCTCGCGCTCGACGAGAAGGCCTACGCCGCGTGGGACGCGGTGCGCCGGTTGCAGGCGCCGCACGCGGACCCGGTGATCGAGGCGATCGAGACGCGCGGCACGGTGCGCACCAACCCGCAGGCGCTGGCGAACGAGGTCGCGAACCGCACGCACGTCGCCGTGGGCGACGTGGCGAGCCCGCAGGGATTACGAGGGGCTCTCGCGCGCTGCACGGCTCGGGCGAATTCTCCCGTGGACGTGCGCCCCGAGAACCGCGACGGGCGGACGGTGGCGGTGATCGACGTCGAGGAAAAGGCCTGGGGCCCGGACTACCTGCGCATCGGCGGGCGCGCCGTCACCGACTTCCACACCGACGGGCGCTTTTCCATCACCCTGCAGCACACCCGCACCTGGGTGAACCCGTGGGGCGCGGAATGGCGCAACGAGCTGCAGGTGGGGCGACCTTCGCCGCGTGGCGACCCGCTTCTACCAGCCCCTGGGCCCCGGAAGCCCGTGGTTCGTCGAGCCGGTGCTCGAGGCGCTCAAGATCCGACCCGACATCTACGTGACGGGCAACCGGCGCACGGACCGCGTGACGAACGAAGCGGGCGCCCGGGCGCAATGGCGCTGGGCCGGCGCCTGGGCAGCACGGGCGTCGCGCGCGTGCTCGCGGGGCTCCAGCGGATTCGCACGTCGCCGGCGATCAGCAGCCGGGACCTCGCCCCGGCGAAGGACAGCGCGAACTTCCTCAGCTGGACGCCACGCGTTCGACACGCTCGACGACGCGAACTTCCCGCGGCGCGGCATCTCGCGAGCTGAACGCCAGCGGACGGACCACCGGGAGGCAAGGGATCGCAGCTGAACACGGTCGTGGGCCAGCTCCTGTGGCCCGTGAGCTTCAACCGCTCACGCTGGGCCTCGCCTTCAGCGGCCGGGCGAAGGGAAGACCGCGATCCCTTCACGCTGGGCGGGTTCCTCACCTGAGCGGCACGCCCGTGGGGGCTCTGGCGGGGTCGGGGGCGGCGGGCCTGTCTCCTCGTGACCTACCACCGCATGGGCGAGCTGCCGCGTGCTCGGCCACGGCTGGCGAGAGCTAAACTGCGGCGCCTTTCCGCTGAGGCGGGCGACGCGTGGAATCGCGCGACGGGCTTCCAATGGGGACAGGCGAAGAAGGACGGCTCCGGAGTTCGTCGGCGCCGACACCGTGCGGGCCCCCTTCTACGCCGGCTGGGAAAGACCCTACCAGGCAGATTCCACGTTCTACCTCTTCCTGCGGGGCGGCCGACGGGATTTCAATTGAGGCGGCCGAGGTGCCACGGCATAATGCCGGTCCAAGGCCCCATGACCCAGGAACAAGCCGCCTCATACGATCTTTCCCGCGAGCGAGGCTTTCGCCGCCTGCGCCCTGATGGCCGCACGCGGGTACAGGCACCGTGCCCGGCAACCGCGCGCCGGCGGGCCGGCGGGCACATCCCCGCCCTCGCAATACAAGATCGACAACTGGCAGACGGGCAGGCCTGCCGAGCAACACCGTCGAGTCCCTCTACCAGACGCGCGACGGCTTCCTCTGTGGGTGCGCGGCGGCGGCCTCGCCGCGATCCGACGCCGGCGCGTCGCTTCCACGCCCTTCGAGCGCGCCCAGAGCGC
>JADJMI010000021.1 GCA_016709665.1 Betaproteobacteria bacterium
GGCGACGGCATTGGCGAGTCGGCTAGGAACCATGGGAACTCCTGTTCGGGGTGTCGGACGCGCCGTGTGGTGCGTCAAGGCTCGTCCGATTGAACGGAATCCCGGCGGAAACGACGCCACGGGAGAATGGGGACAGGTGAAAAATTCACCTGTCCCCAGCCGGTTACTGGGCGAAGGCTTCGATGATGCCGACGCCGGTGCCGCCGTTCTTGCCGGAGACGATGGCGGTGTAGGCGCCCGGCGGCAGGGTGATGCGGATCACCGCCTCGCGAGCATCGGCCGGCGCGAAGCCCGAGGCCTGGATCGCCGCCACGTCGGCCGGCACCGTCTGGAACTGCCAGTCGTCATTGGTCGCGATCGGCGTCGCGCCGTTGAAGAGTTGCAGCACCGGGTCCATGAGCGCATTGGTTATGCCGAAGGGCACGAGGCTCGGGCCGCGTGCGCGAACCACCACCGTCTGCGGCGTATCGCCCTGGATGACGAAGCCGCCGATCATGACGTCGTTGCCCGTGAGCACCTGTCCCCGGGTGGAGATGTTGGCGAGCGGCACCTCGGGGCGGTCCACCTCGAACACCTCGATGATCCCCACGCCGGAGGTGCCACCCACGCCGGAGACGACCGCCGTGTAGGCGCCGGGCGAGAGCGTCGCCAGGATCGCCGATTCCAGCGGACTCGAAGGCGCGAAACCCGACGTGGTGATAGCGGCGGCATTGGCAGCCGTGCCCCAATCGTCGCTGGTGGCGATCACCGTCTGCCCGCTGAAGAGCTGCATCGTCGGGTTGGCCAGGGCGTTGGTGATGCCGAAAGGAATCAGGCTCGGTCCCCGGGCACGGACCACCACCGTCTTCGGCTGCGTCCCGCCGATGATGAACCCGCCGATCAGCACGTCGTTCCCCGTGAGCACCTGCATCCGCGTAGAGATGTTCGCCAGGCGCGGGATGGCGGTGTTCAACTTGAACTCCGCCCCCACGCTCTTGGCCGCATCCATCGTCACGTTGCAGGCGCCGGTACCGGTGCACGCCCCGCTCCAGCCGGCGAAGAACGAACCGGTGGCAGGCGCCGCGGCCAGGGCCACGGAGACGCCCGAATTGAAGTTCGCGCTGCACGTCGCCCCGCAGGCAATCCCGGCCGGCGTCGAAGCGACCGAGCCCGTGCCCGAACCGGACTTCGTCATCGTGAGGGCGAATTGCTGCAGGTTGAAGGTGGCCGTGACCGACTTCGCCGTGTCCATCGTCACGTTGCACGCACCCGTCCCCGAGCAACCGCCGCCGCTCCAGCCAGTGAAGACCGAGCCCGAGGAAGCCGCTGCCGTCAGCGCGACGGAGACGCCGGAGTTGAAGTTGGCCGTGCAAGCCGCGCCGCAGTTGATACCTGCCAGGCTCGATGTGACCGTTCCCGAGCCCGCCCCCGACTTCGTCACCGTGAGTGCGAAATTGGCGGGCGGCGCGATGGCGGGGGTGCCCGTGCCACTGAGCGGCACCCGCACGACGAGCGGCTCGGAGTTCAAGCTGATCACGAGCAGTTCGTTCGCCCGCCCCCCCAATGCGATCGGGGTGAACACGAGGGTGACCTCGCAGCTCGCGCCGCCTGCCAGTGTCGAAAGGCAGGTCGACGAGACGACGGCGAATTCGCCGGCCGCGCCCAGGACAAGGCCGTTGGCCACGTGGGGGCCGGGATTGGACAGCGTGATCGTCCGCCCGATGCTCGGCGTGCCGACGGGGCTGCTGCCGAAGTTGACGCTCGCGGGCGAGAGCGAAAATGCCGGCGCCGGTGCTGTCGTGGACGTGAAAGTGGCCGCGATGCCTCCGATCGTGAGCGTCGTCGTGACGCCCTGCGAATAGCTGGATGAAGCGACATGGCGGACGCAGACCGATTGGCCCGGATGGATGGTTCCGGCCGACGTCGTGAAAGATGCCGTGCAGCCGATCGAGTATTCCCCAGTCGCAACCGCGATGGGCGACGGGTCGAAGTATCCCGTTGGCGTGATCGGGGCCGACGTGCGGGTCGTGGCGATCACCACGCCGGCTTGGGACAGGAAGGAGAACTGTTCCGGTACCGTATCGATGCCCGTGAGGCCCGTCACGGCCACCGCGGAAAGGCGGCGCGTGATCGTTCCGTCTCCGAGTTGGCCAGCGCTGTTGTCGCCCCAGCACTTCACGCTTCCGTTCCTGAGGACCGCACAAGTGTGACGTGACCCGGCCGATATTGCCGCAACCTCGCCATCGAGGCCGGACACTGCCGTCGGGACGAGGCTGCCGGTGGTGGAATCGTTGCCGATCTGGCCCCAAATATTCCCTCCCCAGCATCGCATGCTGCCATCGCTCGAGACTGCGCAGTTGTGGAATCCGCCCGCGTCGATGGACACCACGCCGCCCGAAAGGCCGGAGACCCCAACCGGAATTCCACTGAACTGGTTCGAATTGTTGCCCAGTTGGCCTTGGAGTCCGTTCCCCCAACACACCAAACCCCCGCCATTCGTGAGGGCGCAAGTGCCACTGCCCCCAGCCGAGATCGCCGCGACGCCGCTCGCCAGACCGAAGACATCGACGGGAGAAAGTTGTCTCCCGATCGCATTGTTGCCGAGCTCGCCGGCGTTATTGATGCCCCAGCACTTCGCGCCGCCTGCGCCCGTGATGGCACAAGTGTGGGCCTCACCCACCGTGATCGCCACCACGTCGGCGGCAAGGCTCGGAACTGCCGTGGGCACCAGACTGTCGATCTGCGAGCCGTTGCCGAGCGACCCCTGCCCGTTGCTGCCCCAGCACATCACTGCGCCCGCAGACGTAAGGGCGCAGGTATGACCCGCACCGCCTGCAATCGCCGTCACGCCGCTTTCGAGTCCGACGACACCGACCGGGGCTGTGCGTTGCGTCCTCGAATTGTCACCTAGCTGGCCCCCGGAATTCTTGCCCCAGCACTTCACCGCACCCCCCGCGGCGATGGCACACATATGCTCCAGACCGGCCGCAATCGCCGTCACGCCGCTCGCGAGGCCTGGTACGTCCACCGGAACGAGGCTCTGGTTGCCGGAAATCTGGTTGTCTCCGAGCTGCCCGAGTCCGTTCGACCCCCAGCACTTCACCCCGCCCACGGTCGTAAGGGCACAAGTGTGGCTATAACCGACAGCTATCGCGACGATGTCCGCAGGATTCGGCGTCAATCCCGTGCCGGAGAGCGCAACGGATATCGTGCCTGCCGCACTGACAATCTGGAGCGTGCCATTCAGGAGGCCCGCCCCCAACGGGCTGAAAGTCACCGTGATCGAGCAGCTCGAGTTCGCCGCAAGCGGAGTGGCGCAATTCGAGGCGACGATGGCGAAGTCGCCGGTCACGGTCGGCGAAAAGAAGCCTCCGCTGAATCCGCCGGTGTTGGAGAACGTCACCACCTGCCCGCCGCTCGTGGTTCCTATCGTCTGGCCCACGAAGCTCACTAGGGCTGGCGAGAGCGAAAGTACCGGGCCTCCCGTCGTCGTCGTGGTGAAGGTGCCGGCAACGCCGCCGATGGTGAGCGTCGTCGTGACGGGCGAGTTGAAACCCACTGATGCGTTGTGCCGGACGCACACCGATTGGCCTGGGGAGATGGTGCCGGGCGCCGCCGTCGCAGAAGGCGTGCAACCAATCGAGTACTCGCCGTTGGCGATCGTTATCGCCGCAGGGGCAGCGTAGCCGACTGGCGTGACCGGATCGGAGGTCTGGGTCGTGAGCGGGGAAACGTCGGTTCGGGATGGGAACGCGAACGGGTCGGGCACGACGTCGGTGGCAAGAGCCGTCCCGCTCATCTCCACCCGAAGCCCCGTGGGGCAGGCGGAGTCGATCACGACGAAGTCGAGCGTGTTGACGCCCGAATTGAAGCCGGAGGTCAGATCGAAGGAAGCGAACTTGTCGTAGGAGGACGTGGTATGGCCCGTCACGACACCGTTCAGAAGGAGGGCGCTCCCCGCGCTGTCGGCCGCCCAGTTGCCCTTGATGGAGGCGGTGGCGACATCGAATCCCGTCAGATTGAAGGTGGTCCGATACGTGTACGCCCCCTCCGGATTGCAGTGCGCCGGGTTCGGGGATTCCTGCATGGGCGAAGGCGAGATCCACTTCGATTTATCGTCATTGGGCAACCAGAGGCCCTCCGCGATTCGGGCCGTCACGAATGCCCTAGGCCCCGGGAAGTCGGGATCGGCGCTGGAAACAAGGGTGTAGTGCCCATCGATGCTCTCGCCCGGCATCGGCGCGCCCGCCTTGTCGACGCCGGTGTTGAAGACCGGCAACGGCAGGAGCTGCGCGAGCGCTTGTCCTGCCGGGGCGCCGGCCAACCCAATTGCGAGCAGGCAGGCGGAAATGACTCGATTCGACGTGTTGGCCGGTCTTTGTCCCATGGAGCGCTCCCCGATATCGCGGGCACCCAAGGGGCGCCGCTGCGGACTCCCCCAAGGGGGCCCTCGACGGCTTGAGCGAAATCCGAGGCGAAAAGACGCCATTCCGGCATCGGGCGGGAGGGGCGTGGGGTCGCAAGCCTTGACGGGGTCCGGCTCGGACTGTACGTTTCATCTGTACATAAAAGGCGATCTCCCATGAAGGACGTGAACGTCACCGAACTCCGTCAGAACCTCCCCGAGTACCTCGCCCGCGTGCAGCGGGGCGAGCGGCTCCGGGTGACCACCCGCGGGCGGGCCATCGCGGAAATCGCGCCCCCATCCGCCAGCCTCGAAGAAGCGCAGGCGGCCCGTGCGCGGCTGAGGGGCAGCGTGCTTCGCTACGAGCGGCCGCTGGAACCCGTGTTCGGTCCCGAGGAATGGGAAATGAACCAGTGATCGTCCTCGACACCCATGCGCTCGTCTGGTGGGCGACGGGGTCCGATCAATTGTCCGCGCGCGCCACGAAGGCCATCGGCGAAGCGCTGCGCGAAGGCCCGATCGTCGCCTCGGCGATCAGCATTCTCGAGATCGCCACCGCGGTGCGTCGCGGGCGCCTCGTGCTGTCGCGCCCGGTGGAAGATTGGCTTTCGGACCTGCGTACGTTGCCGGAACTGCGCATCGAGCCGGTGGGCTTCGACGTGGCGAGCCGGGCAGGCACTTGGGGCGATGCGATGCCGGGAGACCCGGCGGACCGACTCATTGCGGCGACGGCTTTCGTGCTCGGTGCGCGCCTGGTGACCGCGGACGAACGGCTTGCCGAGGCGAAGGTGGTTCGAACGATCTGGTGATCTGGCGGGGATCGAGCGTTTCGCATCGGCCGATGCACTCAGCTGGCCGGCAATGCCGCCAGCGCCGCGCGGCATCGCGTCAGCCCCGCGCCAGGCTGGATGCGCCGCGGGTCGCTGAGCGCACCGAGCTTCTCAACCCGCTTTTCTTCGATGTAGTTCACGCTCGTCGCCAGCGCTTTGCACGCTTCTTCCAATCGGCCTCGACGCACGGACAGGCCGGCCGTCGGCCGATCCAGTTCCAGAAGCGACAATCCGAACCATCCGTAGATGGTGGCCATGTAGTCGCGGTGATAGACGATCTTGCGGCTTTCGGCGGACATGCCCGCGTACAGGGTGAAGGCCTGCCGCGCGTACGCCACCGCGCCTTCGTACTTCTTCGCATCGAACGCAGCCATCGTGAGATTGTGGATTCCGTTCAGTGCCCGCGCCGCGAGATCCTGGTTGTTCGGCTCGGCACGCAGCGCGGTCAGCGTCATGTCGAGCGCCTTCTTCAACAGGGCCTCCCCTTCGTCGAACTTCCCCGTTCCGACCAGGAACCCGCCGAGGCTGATCAGGCCGTTGCGAACATAGTCCAGGTAGTTCGGGCTGTCGGGCTTTCGGGTTTCCTCCAGCTGGGTTGCGAGGGCAATGGCTTTGCGCTCGATCGCGATGGCCTTGACCAACGATTCAGGCGTGCTCGATGTGCCGCCGTAAACGAACGACGCGCGCTGGTAAATCTGCACAACCCCTTCGGCAACAACCCGGTCATCGGGCAACCGCTGATACAGGGCCTCGATGCCGCTGACCGCGCGCTCCAGCAGCGCACCCACTTCCGGCGTTTGCCCGCTTTCCAGGCTGAGTTGCAATGCCTTTTCGGCGTACAGGCCGAACAGGAAGAACTTGTCCAGGGAGGTGCTGTTGGGCAGTCCGGCACAGTGCTCGCCGATGGCAAGGGCTGTCTCCATGTTGGCATGCCATCGCGGATCCTTGGCCTGGGCGTAGTGCCGGGCAATGGAATAGCGCACCCGCAACTTGCTGCGCTGCAGGCGCAGGTCGCCTTTTCCATAGTCGCCCAGCGAATCGAACAACTGCGCCGACTTCTCGTAGTTGCGGATGGAGTCACCCAGCCTGCCGAGATTGTTGTCGCCGGGTTCGCCCTGGATGTTGGCCACCTTGCGATAGGCCGTGGCCAGTTCGGCGGCCAGCGCGGGATCGTTGGCCGCTTCGGCCGAAAGGCTGTCGAGATACTGCAGCGACGTATTCATCAGCAGTTCGCGCACTTCCAGCGTGCCGGCCAGCTTGGCGACCTTGTCGTGCACGTCGAACATGAACGTATTGGCCAGCTTGCGCACGCTGGCAAAGTGCTTCTCCGCACGCGCCTTTTCGGCAACCGCGACACGACGCTGCTGTTCGACCATCACCAGCCCTGCCGCCAGGGTCAGCACGACGGCAGCCGCAGTGACGATGGGCAGCGTGTGCCGCGCCACGAAGCGGCCGGCGAGGTAACGCCATGTGCCGGCACGCGCCTTCACCGGCCGGCGGGCGAGGTAACGGGCGATGTCCTCGTCGAACTGGTCGACCGTGGCGTAGCGGTCGGCCGGGTCGCGCCGCAGGGCCTTGAGCACGATGGCATCGAGGTCGCCGGACAGCTTGCGCGCGAGCGCACCCGGGGAGGCCTGCTGCCGCTCGGTGGTGGCCTCGCCACCCGCAATGAGCGAAGACGGCAGGGCCGGCTCCTCGCGGAGCAGGGCCGATTCGGTGAACGGCTTGCCGTCGCGCACGGTGCGATACGGCGAAACCCCGGTCAGCAACTCGTGCAGGACCACCCCCAACGCATACACGTCGGTGACCGTGCTGATGGTGCCGTCGCTGACCTGCTCCGGCGCCGCGTAGCGAAGCGTCATCAATCGGCCACCCACCTGGGTCAGCGCGGGGGCCGAAGGGGCGGTACTGCCGTCGTCCACCAGCTTGGCGATGCCGAAGTCGAGCAGTTTCACCTGCCCGCCCGTATCGACCAGGATGTTCGCCGGCTTCAGGTCGCGATGCACCACCAGATGGCGGTGTGCATGCGCGACCGCAGTCAGCACCTGCCGGAACAAGGCCAGCCTCGCGTCGATGTCCAGTTTCCCGGCGGCCGCATGTTCGGTGAGCGAGCGGCCTTCGACGTATTCCATCGCCATGTAGGGCTGGCCACGGCTGCCCTGCTCTTCGCTGACACCGGCGTCGTACAGCCGCGCGATATGGGGATGGCTGAGCTTCGCGAGGATGTCGCGCTCGCGGCGGAAGCGTTCGCGCCAGACGTCGCCGTGCTGCTGGATGGCGGGCAGCTTGAGCGCCACCTCCCGCTCCACACGGCCGTCGGCCTGCCGGGCGAGCCACACTTCGCCCATGCCGCCGCGGCCCAGGCGCGACAGGAGTTCGAACGGCCCCACCCGCTCGCCGGGCGCATGGGCATCGCCCCAACCCGGACGGGACGCGAGCTTCGGCACCGTGTCGAGTTCGCCGGAGCCTTCCGCGCGCTCGTGCATCGCCACCATCCGCCGAAGGATCGGCGCGGCTTGCGGGTGGGTGCCATCGATTTCGGTGAGCCATGCCGCGCGCGCCGAAGGATCCATGCCGAGAGCCGCGGTGAGCAGCGGTTCGACTTGCAGCCAGTTTTCGGGGGAGACTTTCAAGGATCGGTGGCCGCAGGTGGGAGGGCGGGACGAAGCGCGGGGGCGTCAACGGGCCAAACGGGATCGGGGCGCGAATCCCGCCACGGGGGCGCCGGCTAGTCGCTCAGGAGGGTGAGCAGGAACGCCCTCGCCTTCTGCCATTCGCGCGTGACCGTGCGCGTCGAAACGCCCGTGGCGTCGGCGATTTCGTCCTCGGTCATGCCGCCGAAGAAGCGCATCTCCACCATGCGGGCGAGCGGCGCGTCGAGCTTCGCGAGGTCCTCGAGCGCGTCGTTCAGCGCCTCGATGTCCACGGCGGGCGCGATGCCGTCGCCGGCCGCGGTGTCGAGCGTCACGATCTGCGCGTCGCCGCCGTGGCGAAGCGCGCGCTGCTCGCGCACCAGGTCGATCACGATGCTGCGCAGCACTCGCGAAGCGTAGGCGAAGAAGTGCAGGCGGTCGGCGAAGGCGGCGTCCGGGCCGGTGGCGAGCTTGAGGTAGCTGTCGTGGACGAGGGCCGTCGTCTGCATGTGGCCCTGGAGGCCGCTGCCGCGCAGGCGCGCGCGCGCGATCCGCTTGAGATCCGGATAGAAGGCGGTGAAGGCGCGATCGAGCGCGGCGCTGTCCTGCCGGTCGATGCGCAGGAAGGCCTCGGCAATCTCACTCATGGGAATGGCCTCGGAACCATGTCACCGACGGTAGCCGATGGCCCCCACCGTGTCCACCGGGCCCGGGCGCGGGCGATTCCCGGGTTGGCGAAGCCTATCGCGGCCGGCCGGCCCCGGGCTCGGCGAGCGGGATGCGAAGGCGCAGCTCGGTGCCGCCCGCCGCCCCAGCGCACCACTCGACCGTTCCGCCCAGCCGCGCCCCGCGGGAGCGGATGTTGCGAAGGCCCCGCCCTTCGCTCGCCCCGGCCGGCATGCCGACGCCATCGTCGGCGACCGTGACCACCACCGCGTCCTCGCCCTCGCGCGAAGTGGAAAGGCGGATCGTCGTCGCCTTCGCGTGGTTCATCACGTTGTTGATCGCTTCCTGCACGATGCGCACGAGGTCCGGGCCGCCGGTGCCGCGCAGCGAGGGGACGAGGGGCGTATCGCCCACGTTCCATTCCAGCGCGAGGCCCGCCTCGCCGATGCGCGCGCCGAAGCGGTGGCGCAGGTTGGCGAGCAGCAGCGAAAGATCGCCATCGGCCACCGAGAGCCCGTCGACCGCGAGGCGCATCTCCTGGATGCAGTCGTCGCAGGTCTTCACCATCGCCTCGCGCGAAAGATTCCCCCGCTGGGCGTTCATCTTGGCGAGGAGCAACTGCGAGCCCAGGCCATCGTGCATCTCCTGCAGCAGCCGCTCGCGCTCGAGCACCGCCAGGCGCGCGGCCTCGCTCTCGCGCAGCGCCGCGAAGTTGGCCTCGAGCTGCGCCGTGCGCTCGCGCACCTGGCGCTCCAGGTCCTCGCGCGTCTCCAGCTCGCGCTGCAGGGAGGCGACGTAGCGGTTGCGCAGCAGCCAGCCCAGCAGCATCACGAAGGCGCCGTAGCCGACGAAGTTGATGTCCGTAACCGTCACGCGCCCCGGAAGCACGAGCACGAAGAAGCTCACGTAGAACCAGGTCCACGCGCCCAGGCCCACGACGATCGCGGCCGCGAGCCGCATCGGCCCGCCGCCGCGCCACACCGCGCGGCACAGGAGCGCCGTCGCGAGGGCGAGCACCGCCGCGCGGCTGCCGAGCGCCCACCACGGCCAGGGATGGGAGAAGTCGGTCCACGCGAAGCTGTGCCAGGCCGCGACCGCGTCGATGCCCGCGCCGAGCACGAGGTACGCGACCGCGGCGCGCGCGAGCACGGGCGGCCCCGCCTCGAAGAGCTTCACCACGAGCACCAGCACGAGGGCCTTGGCCGCGACATCCGCGCCGTCGAGCACGAGGCGCCACCACGGCGCGGGCAACGGCGCCTCGGCGAGCAGGTTGGGCGAGAGCAGGAGCGCGAGCAGCAGGCACTCGACGCCGGCGAGGCCGTAGATCCACTCCTTGCGCAGCGCCGCCCACACCAGCACGAGGAAGACGCCGAGCACCGTCGCGGCCGCGATCACCATGCCGCGGCTCCACAGCAGGCGCGTGCGCGATGCCTGCAGGCTCTCCATGATTCGCACGGGCCCGACCTGCACCGTCGAGAGCGTGGCGCCGTCGTAGCCCGCGGCGCCCACGCGCAGCATCAGTTCGTGGCGGCCCTCGGCCAGCAGCGCGGGCGGCACCTGGATCGCGAGCGTGCGGCTGCCGAGCTGGAAGCCGCGGTCCCCGCGCGAGAAGAGGTTGCTCGCGGTGGATTGCGCGAGCAGGTGCCCGTCCAGGTAAGCGAGCAGGTTGGGCCGGAAGCTCACGACGAGAAGATAGGGCTCCGCGGCATCGGCCGGCATCGCGAGCGGCACGCGGAACCACGCGGACTGCGGCACCCGGCCATCCTCGCGCGGCGCGTAGAGCGGCAGCCGGAAGGGCTTGCCGGCTTCGGCCGGCGGCTCGAGGCTGTCGGAATCGATGCGGCTCGCCTCGGAAAGGCGCTGGACCCGGTCGCCCACCTCCAATCGCGTGGCCTGGAGCATGGCGTGCAGGAGGAACACGAGCAGCGCCGGCGCGAACAGGGCGATCGCCAGATGGGCGAGTCGTCCGCGCGGGTCGGGCGGGATCGGCGAGCCGGCGGCGGGGAGGGAAAAGGGTGCTCAAGGGGCGTGCGGGAGATGTTTCGCGGAGCGATACGGCATGTTACCCGCGAGGGCGGGGCTCGAATCCGCGGCAGGCGCGAGCCGGCCACGCCCCCTGTCCCGCGATCGGGGGACAGGGGGCTCGTCCCGGTGGGTGCGGCGCGAGGACGGCGGGTCTAGACTGCGAACCATGCTCTCCCCCGGCATCGCCGTCCTCCTCGTCGAGGACGATCCCACCTTCTTCGAAGCCTTCACGCGCGCCATCGAGCAGGCGGCGGACCTGCGCCTCGTCGGCGCGGCCTCCACCTTCGCCGAGGGGCGGGCCCTCATCGAGCGCACGGCTCCCGACGTGCTGCTGGTGGACCTGGGCTTGCCCGACGGCAGCGGCATCGACCTCATCCGCCTCGTGCGCGAGCGCCATCCCGATTGCGATGCCATGGTGGCCACCGTCTTCGGGGACGAGGCGCACGTGATCCAGTCGATCGAGGCGGGGGCGAGCGGCTACCTGCTGAAGGATTCGGCGGATGGCGACATCGCCGAGCAGATCCGCCGGCTGCACGGAGGCGGCAGCCCCATCAGCCCGGTGATCGCGCGGCGGCTGCTGCTGCGCTTTCGTCCCGCCGCGCCCCTGGCCGGTGCGGCGCCGCGCGCGGATCTTTCGGCGCGCGAGCTGGAGGTGCTCGGTCTCATCACGAAAGGCTTCACCTTCGAGGAGATCTCGCGCCTGCTGGCGGTGTCGCCCCACACCGTGGGCACCTACGTGAAGCGCATCTACGGCAAGCTGCAGGTGGGTTCGAAGACCGAGGCGGTCTACGAGGCGCGAAAGCTCGGGCTGGTGCGCGACTGACCGGCCGGCGCGGCGACGCCTACGCCATCCACTTCACGAGTTTCACCAGGAACGACGCCGCGCCGAGCAGCAGGACGAGGCTTCCCAGGGTGCGGAAGGCGACGGATTCGAATCGTTCGGCGCAGGTGCGGGTTCTCATGGCGTGTCCCTCGGGACTTCGTTGCCCGCCGGCAGGACCCTGCCGGTTCGGGCGTGCCCGGAACCGTCCGGGCATGGGAACCAGTCTGGGCCTTTCGCGCACGGCTTTCCGTGTCCGCTTCCGCACGCCGGGCGCGCATTCGTCGACGGCCGGCTGTGAGAATCCCCACATTCTGAAGGGGACGCACACCTTCACCCGTCCTGAAGGGGACGCACACCTTCACCCGTCCTGAAGGGGTGCGTCCCCTTCACCGCCCCAGAAGGTGTGCGTCCCCTTCACCGCCCCTGAAGGTGTGCGTCCCCTTCCGGGATTACTGGGCGAAGACTTCGATGATGCCGACGCCGGTCGCGCCGCCCGCGCCGGTGACGATGGCGGTGTAGGCCCCCGGCGCCAGCGTGACGCGGATCGCCGATTCGAGCGCATGCGCCGGCGCGAAGCCCGCCGCCTGGATCGTGGCCGCATCGGTCCCATCGCCCCAGTTGTCGTTCATCGCCACCGGCGTTGCGCCGGAGAAGAGCTGCAGCAGCGGGTTCGCGAGCACGTTCGGAACGCCCGCGGCCGCGAGCGAAGGCCCGCGCGCCCGCACGATCACCGTCTGCGGTGCATCGCCCTGGATGATGAAGCCGCCGATCATCACGTCGTCACCCGTGAGCACCACGCCGCGCGTGGAAATGTTGGCGAGCGGCACCTGCGGCAGGTCCACCTCGAACACCTCGACGATCCCCACGCCCGTGAGGCCGCCCGCGCCCGTCACGATGGCCGTGTAGGCGCCCGGCGTGAGCGTGGCGAGGATCGCGGCCTCGAACGGATCGGAAGGCGCGAAGCCGGACGACGAAACGACCGCCGCGTTGGCCGCCTCCTGCCAGTTGTCGTTCATCGCGATCTGCGTCGCCCCGGCGAAGAGCTGCAGCACCGGGTTCGCGAGCGCCCCGGGCACGCCGGCCGCGGTAAGCGACGGCCCGCGCGCGCGGACCACCACCGTCTTCGCCTGCGACCCGCCGATGATGAAGCCGCCGATCAGCACGTCGTTGCCGGTGAGCACCTGCATCCGCGTGGAGATGTTCGCCAGGCGCGGGATCGTCGTGTTGAGCTTGAACTGCGCCCCCACGCTCTTCACCGCATCCATCGTCACGTTGCAGGCGCCGGTGCCCGTGCACGCCCCGCTCCAGCCATTGAAGAACGACCCGGCGGCAGGCGTCGCGGCCAGGGCCACCGAGGCGCCCGAATTGAAGTTCGCGTTGCAGGTCGCGCCGCAGGCGATCCCGGGCGGCGTCGAGGTGACCGTCCCCGATCCCGATTTCGTCACCGTGAGCGCGTACTGCCCGATCGCGAACGTGGCCGTAACCGACTTCGCGGCGTTCATCGTCACCTGGCACGTGCCCGTCCCGCTGCAACCGCTTCCGCTCCAGCCCGAGAACACGGAGCCGGCCGCCGCGGTCGCCGTGAGCGTCACGGAACTGCCGGTGGCGAAGCCGGCGCTGCACACCGCACCGCAAAGGACGCCCGCAGGCGAACTCGTCACCGTGCCGCTGCCCGCACCCGCTCGGGTCACCGAGAGCGCGAACGTCGTCGGCAGCACCTCGAAGCTCCGCGACACCGGCGGCGCCGGCGCCCAGAACGCGTCGCCGGCCTGGTTCGCTTCGATCGTGCAGGTGCCCGTTGCCAAGAGCATGACGGTGGAAGCGGAAACCCTGCAGACGCCCGTGGCCGGGGAAGCGAGCGTCACCGCGAGCCCCGAGGTCGCCGTCGCGCTCACCGCGAAATCCGCCGTGCCGATGATGCGGTCGGGCAACGTGTCGAACCGGATCGCCTGGGCCCCGGGCACGCGCTCGTCGAAGCCCGCGTCATGCCCGCCGCCCTGCGGCCGCGCATCGCCCTCGTAGTCCGTCGCGAGGCGCATCGTGGGCGAGAGATCCACGGCAGCCGAGCCGACACCGAGGCGATAGTCGTCTCCACCCGGATCGAGAAACACCGGATCGCCGAAGACGACACCGCTCGTGTCGATCGTCCCGCTGCCCGCCGGCACGAAGGCGGGCATCGATTCCCCGGCGTTCCACGCAAGGACCCGGTCCGGCGCCACGGACCCGGCGTACAGCCGCAGGGCCGTCTCGTGATTCGCGACGATGCTGTTGGCGAAGGTGATGGGTATCGCGTACACGAACTCGACGGCCGAGCCCGCAATCGTTCCGGTCGGGTTCGCGATCGTGACGTGCAGCAATTCCACGCTCGCCGCGCCGTCGAAGAAGACCGCGTGGCCGTTGGCGCCCGTCGTGGTATTGCCGGCCATCAGCGTGTTGTGGATCCGCACCGGCGCGAAGTTGGTCAGGTAGATGGCGCCGCCCAGGGCGGGGAGGCCGCCGAGTCCCGCCGCGTTCGCGAGGAACCGTGCCCGATCGATGAGCAGGTCGGTGCCCGAGTAGCTCAGGGCGCCGCCATTGAACGCCGCGGTGTTGCCGTCGAAATCCACGCCGGTGACGGCGAGATGGCCGGGACCGCCGCCCGCCTGGATCGCGCCACCGACGGTCTGCGAGGTGTTGCCGCGGAAGTAGGTGTGGGAGACCGCGAGAGCGGGCCCGTTGAAGTAGATCGCGCCGCCGGAGCCCGAGGGCCCGGACGTCGCGTTGTTCTCGAAACCGCCCCCGGTGATGGTGAGCGCGCCGTAGGCTTCGATGGCGCCTCCGCTCGCCCCGGCGTGGTTGCCGACGAACGGGGAATCCGTGATGGTCAGGCTGCCCTGGGCCAGCAGCGCGCCGCTGCTGCCGCCGGCCGCGTTGCCGGTGAAGTTCGAGGCGGCGATCGCACTGTGGCCGTTCAGGACCATCGCGCCGCCGAAACCGCTCACGGCGGCGTTGCCCGCGAACGTGCACCCGTTGATCGTGGCCTCCGCCATCGCGTACAGGGCGCCGGCGTAGTCGGTCGCGGCGTTGGCGTTGAACGCCGTGCGGGTGAGGGTCGTCGCCCCGACCGCCACGATGGCACCGATGGCGCTTGCCGTGTTCTGCGCGAAGTAGGAATCCGCGACGACGGAGAGGCCGTTCACGTACAGGGCGCCCGCGCTGCCGCCCGCCGAATTGCCCACGAAAGTGCTGCCTGCCACCTGGGTCAGGCCACCGGAAAGCACGAAGACCGCGCCCCCGGTCTGGCCGGACGAGTTCTGCGTGAAGACCGAGTCCACCAGGTTCGCGGTGCCCACGACCCAGGCAGCCCCGCCCTGGGCGCCGGCCTGGTTGCCGGACATGCGAACGCGCGTGAGCGCGAGCGATCCTCCGGCGTAGATGCCGCCACCCTGGCTCGCGCTGCGGCCGTCGCGGATCGTGAGATCGGACAGGGCGAGGGGCGCGCCGCTGCCCATGGCATCGACCGCCCGGAAGGCGCCGCTCGCGATCGACAGCAGGTCCATGCCCGGTCCGTTGATCGCGATCTCGCCGAGCACCGACAGTGAGGAAGCGAGCGTGATGGTGCAAGGGCAGGCGGCCAGCGAGAAGGTGACCGTGTCGGCGCCGGGTGCCGCGTTGGCGTCGAGGATGGCCTGCCTGAGGGAACCGGCTCCGGAATCCGCCGTGTTCGTGACCACGAACGTGGCGGCTTGCACGGAAGCCGCGGATACCACGAGGGCCACTACCACGCAGGCCCTTTCCAACCAGCGTCGCATCATGGCGAGGTCCGGTGGCCATCGGGGCCGCGGGACCTTTTTACGCTAGCGCCGGCGTACCGCTCCGGATGCGTCGAGGGTCAAGAAACGGCGCGAAATCCGTAGGTCCTTCGGGGCACGCCGGTGGAAGCGGGGACAGGTGAATTTTTCACCTGTCCCCAAATACACCTGTCCCCGGCTTGTCACTGGGCGAAGACTTCGATGATGCCCACCCCCGTCGCGCCGCCCGCGCCGGTGACGATGGCGGTGTAGGCGCCCGGCGCGAGAGTCATCCGGATCGCCGATTCGAGCGCATTCGCCGGCGCGAAGCCCGCCGCCTGGATCGCCGCCGCGTCGGGCCCATCGCCCCAGTTGTCGTTCACCGCCACCGGCGTCGCGCCGGAGAAGAGCTGCAGCAACGGGTTCGCGAGCACGTTCGGGACGCCCGCCGCCGCGAGCGAAGGACCGCGCGCGCGCACGATCACCGTCCGCGGCGCATCGCCCTGGATGATGAAGCCGCCGATCATCACGTCGGCGCCCGTGAGCACCACGCCGCGAGTGGAAATGTTGACGAGCGGAATGGCCGGCCGGTCCAGTTCGAACACTTCCACCAGCCCGATTCCGGTCGTGTTGCCCACCCCCGACACGATGGCCGTGTAGGCGCCCGGCGCGAGCGTCGCGAGGATGGCCGATTCCTGCGCGTTCGAGGGCGCGTAGCCCGAGGTTTGCAGGGCCTGGGCGTTGGCCGCCTGTCCCCAGTCGTCGTTGTAGCCGATGGACGACGCCCCGGCGAATAGCTGCAGCTGCGGATTCGCGAGCGCGCCCGCGACGCCCGCCTGCGCGAGCGAGGGGCCTCGCGCCCGCACCACCACTGTTTTCGGTTGGCTGCCCCCGATGATGAAGCCGCCGATCATCACGTCGTTGCCTGTTCGCACCGGCACGCGCGTGGACAGGTTCACGAGGCGCGGGATCGCCGTCTCGAGGGTGAAGGTGGCCGTCACGGCCTTCGCCGCGTCCATCGTCACGCTGCAGGCGCCCGTACCCGTGCACGCGCCACTCCAACCGGCGAAGAAGGAACCCGGCGCGGGCGTGGCGGACAGGGAGACCACGCTGCCGGACGCGAAATCCGCCACGCAGGTCGAGCCGCAGGCGATGCCCGCGGGCGTGCTCGCCACGGTACCCGCACCGGCCTTCGACACGGCGAGCGCGAACGTGACCGGCACCTCCTCGAGCTTCGCCACGCGCCAGCCCGCGGGAGCGCCGGCTTCGAGCGACTCGCCCGCGACGAACACGACGCTGCCGCGCGTGGCCAAGGCCGCGACGCGATCGAAGCCGCCACCGGATCCCGCGTGGGTCCAGCGCCAGAGAGGGGCGCCATCCGCGGCGGCGAAGCGCACGGCGTGCATGTCGCGGTTGGCCGGGTCGCTGCTGTCGTTGATGCGCCCGCCCGCGATGGCGTTGCCTTGCGCATCGACGGCGATCGCCACGGCCACGTCGCTCAGGTTGCCCGAGCCCGCGACCGTCCGCCGCCACGTGAGCGCGCCATCCGACGCCGCGTAGCGCGCCACGTTCCAGTCGTTGCTGCCCGCGGACGTGAAGGTGAACCCCGCGACGTACGCGTCGCCCCCCGCGCCCAGGGCCAGGCCGTAGAACATGTCGTCGCCGCCGTCGGCACCGGCGAAGGTCTTCTCCCAGAGCGTCGCGCCATCGGCCGCCGCGTACTTGGCCACGCGGGCGTCGAAGTTCGTGCCGTCGTGGGTGTTGCCCGCGACGATCGCGTTGCCGGCGCTGTCGATCGCGACGGCGAAGGGGATGTCGAGGCCGCCGGCCGCGCCCGCGTAGCCGCGCTGCCAGAGGATGGCGCCGTCGGCAGCGGCGTACTTGATGATCTTCCAGTCGGAGTCGGTGGCGCTTTGCTGCTCCTCGCCCGCCACGACCACGTTGCCGGAGGCGTCCACCCCGAGCGCGAAGGCGTAGTCGTTGAATCCCGCGGCGCCCGCGAAGGTCTTGTCCCAGAGCACCGCGCCATCGGCGGCGGCGAACTTGATGATCTTGAGATCGTCGTCGAGCCCGTTCCAGACATTGCCGCCCACGAAGACGTTGCCCGCGCCGTCGGTGCCGATGGCGATGCCGAAGTCGATGCCGCTCGAGGGCCGGAGAAGGTCCTGCGCCAGAGTTCGGCGCCATCCGCGCCGGCGTACTTGATCGTGGTGATGTCGTATTCCGCGCCGGTGTACGAATACCCCGTGACGATCACGTTGCCCGCGGGATCGAGCGTGAGCGCCCAGGCCTGCTCGTGCGCGCCGAGCCCCGCGTCGTAGGCCTGTTGCCAGGCCACGTTGCCGGTCGCGCCGTCGAACTTCACCGTGAGGATGTCGCTGGCGGTGGCCGTCGTCGCGAAGCCGGTGACGAAAACGTTTCCTGCTGCGTCCACGGCCATCGCGCGCTGGTCGCTCGCGCAGGTGCCGCAGCCCACGGTGGCCGCCGTGGTGCCCGGTCCGTAGGCGGAGACGGCCCAGCGAACGGCGGGCGACTGGGCGTGGATGAGGAAGGACGCGAGCATGAGCATCGCGGCCAGGAGCGATCGGAGCGGATTCATCGGGTTCTCCCTGCCCCGTGTTTTCACGGGTGCGGTTCGCGCCGGCGGGGCGTCGGCACGAGGAGACCTGCAACCGCCGTGCCACGGCGGAAAACCCCGCCATTTCAGGAGGTTGACCTGGCGCGGGTGAACGCCCGGCGCGCGGGGCGTCGGTCTGCGGCGACGCCCTCCCAAATAAAGGGGACGCACACCTTCAAGCGCGGTGAAGGGGACGCACACTTTCAGGACGGGTGAATGTGTGCGTCCCCTTCAGACAGGGTGAAGGTGTGCGTCCCCTTCAGAACCGGGAGAAGACCTCGACGATCCCCACCCCCGTCGTCCCGCCCGCCCCCGTCACGATGGCCGTGTAGGCGCCCGGCGGAAGCGTGATGAGGATCGCGGATTCGTTCGCGTTCGACGGCGCGAAGCCCGACGCCTGGATCGACGCCGCGTTCGCGGCCGCCAGCCAGTTGTCGTTCACGGCGATCGGCGTGGCGCCCGAGAAGAGTTGGAGCACCGGATCCTGCAAGGCATTCGCGATGCCGAAGGGCACGAGCGACGGCCCGCGCGCCCGCACCACGACCGTCTGCGGCGCGTCGCCCTGGATCACGAATCCGCCGATCATCACGTCGCCTTCCGTGAGCACCTGCCCCCGCGTGGAGATGTTGGCGAGCGGCGCCTCGGGGCGGTCGACCTCGAACACCTCGACGATGCCCACGCCCGTCGTCCCGCTCACGCCCGACACGACGGCCGTGTAGGGCCCGGGGCTCAGCGTGGCGAGGATCGCCGATTCGAGCGCGTTGGACGGCGCGAAGCCGGAGCCGGCGATGGCTGCGGCGTTGGCCGCCGAGCCCCAGTCGTCGCTCGCGGCGAGGACCGACTGGCCCGAAACGAGCTGCATCGTCGGATTGGCCAGCGCGTTCGCGATGCCGAAGGGCACGAGCGAAGGACCTCTCGCGCGCACCACGACCGTCTTCGCCTGCGTGCCGCCGATGATGAACCCGCCGATCAGCACGTCGTCCGCCGTGCCCACGCGCATGCGGGTGGACAGGTTGGCCAGGCGCGTCGAGCCGGGCGCGCTGGGCGCCAGTTGCCCCATCACGGTGAAGAGCCGGCTCGTGAAGACGTGCGTCATGCCGTCGCCATCGACGTCCGAGGGATCGATCGCGACGGGCGTCATGCCATCGAGACCTACGGCCGTGACCCGCACGAAGTCGGCGCTGCAGGGGCTGCCCACGACCGCGTGCGGGGTGAAGCCGTCGCCGAGATAGCCGGGCGGCGCGGCCGGCAGGATGGCGGGATCCCACTTGAGGAACGGCGTGACGACGCCCGCCACCAGCTGCCCCGGGGCGAACGGCACGTCCAGCGTGTCGTCGATCTCGCCCTTGCTCAGGCCGCTGCCCGGCTCGAGCGCGGTGACCTCGTACGTCTTGCTGCCCCAGGGATGCTCGACCGTGTAGCGCCCCACGGCGTTCACGTCCATGCGGATGCGCAGGCGCTGGAACGGGAACTGGTTGCCGTCGGCTACCGCTGCGGGAAGGAAGGTCGATTCGACGCCCGTCACGACACGACCGATGATCGCCGCCGGCCCGCTCGTGGCGAACACGTTGTCCGCCAGGAACCAGAACGCTTCCAGGCCCCGGCCGAGCGCCGCCGAAAAGTCGTTGCCGGTTTCGACGGGATCGAAGGTGCAGGGGTTGGCCGCCGTGCCGTCGGGAACCCCGGTTCCGGTGAGGCACGCCGCGAGGCCCACGCCGTTCGAGTCCACGATCCGGCCGGCGAAGCCGCTGGAACGCGGAATGCCGTTCACGGTCACCGTGGCGGCCAACCCGGCGGCAAAAGGGGTCGGGGAACAGGCAGCCTGCGCGGGCAGCGACGACGACGCCGCGAACGCCGTGGCGACGAGTGCTTCGAGGAGGAGCTTGTCTTTCATCGCGCGAGCCGGACCTGTCCATCCAGCCTAGCCTCGCGCGGCGCCCGGCGGTTGACGGGCGTCAGCCATCTCGCACGGGGACGCCTTACTGCGCGAACACCTCGACGATCCCGACGCCGACGCCCCCGTTCTTGCCGGTGACGATGGCGGTATAGGCCCCGGGTTGAAGCGTCACCCGGATCACCGCCTCGCGCGTGTCCGCCGGCGCGAATCCCGAAGCCTGGATCGCCGCCACGTCGCCCGGCACCGCCTGCGCCTGCCAGTCGTCGTTGCTCGCGATCACCGCCTGCCCGGCGAAGAGCTGCAGCACCGGGTCCTGGAGCGCATTCGCGATGCCGAAGGGCACGAGGCTCGGGCCGCGCGCGCGAACCACCACCGTCTTGGGCGCGCTGCCCTGGATGATGAAGCCCCCGATCATCACGTCCCCGCCCGTGAGCACCTGCCCGCGCGTGGAGATGTTGGCCAGCGGCGCCTCGGGCTTGTCCACCTCGAACACTTCGATGATGCCCACGCCCGTCACGTTGCCCACCCCGGAGACCACCGCGGTGTAGGCGCCCGGGGCGAGCGTGGTGAGGATCGCCGATTCGAGCGCGCTCGAGGGCGCGAAGCCGGAAGCCTGCACGGCCGCCGCGTTGGCATTGCCGCCCCAGTCGTCGCTCGAGGCGATGACGGCCTGGCCGCTGAACAGGTCCATGCGCGGGTTGGCGACGGCGTTGGCCACGCCGAAGGGAACGAGGGAAGGCCCGCGGGCGCGCACCACCACCGTCTTGGACTCGGTGCCGCCGATGATGAACCCGCCGATCAGCACGTCGTTGCCGGTGAGCACCTGCATGCGCGTCGAGATGTTCGCGAGGCGCGGGAAGGCCGTCGCATCGATCGCCGCACCCGAGGCGAAGCTCGCGAACGACCGCGAGATCGTCCCCGCCGCGCCCATCACGAGGTTGGCGGCCTGCCCGGGCGTGGCGGAGGTGACCTGCAGCGGCTGGACCGCGGTGCCCGTAAGCGAGAGCGCCCCGCTCACCGACACGAGCGCCCCGACGGGCAGCACGAACCCGCGGCCCGTGGCGCTCGTGAGCGACAGGTTGCGGAAGGCCGTCGTGCCGGTGAAGGTGGCCGGCGCGCTCGTGCACCCGTCCGCGAAGACCACGGCGCCGGTGCCCGCCGCGAAAGTACCCGCGTTGGCCCAGTTGCCGCCCACGGTGATCGAGGACGAGCCCGCATCGAGCGAGCCGCCGCCGGCGATCGACACCGTGCCCGCGCCCGTCACCTGCGAGGCGCCCAGGGACATCGTGCCCTGCACCGCGAGATCCGCGCAGCCGAGCGCGAGCGAACCGCCCGGCACCGTGACCGTGCCGCCCGGGGCAATGGTGAAATGGGCCGCCCCGGCGCCTACGCAGGCCGACAGCAGCGTGGCGAGCAGGACTCGTGTCGCGATCATTTCAATCTCCTAGCGTGCGAGCCCCAGGGCGCGCTTCAAGTCCGCCATCTCGGCACGAAGCGCATCCAGATCCGCGCGCTGCGAATCGATCGTGCGCTGCTGCTTCTGCAATTCGTTGAGGAGCATCGGTACGAGGGCGGGGTAGTTCACCGTCTCGATGCTTCCATCCGCCGAGCGCACGGCGAGGCCCGGGGCGACCTCGGCCACTTCCTCGGCCACGAGGCCGTATTGCAACGCGCGCTGCCCCGAAGCCACCTGCGAACGGTAGCGGAAGGTGACGGGCCGCAGGTCCATCAGCACGCCGCTCGCCTGGCCCATGTCTTCGATGTCCTGCTTCACGCGGCGGGAGGAGCTGGCCGTCCCCATCTGGCCCGTGCTGGAGACCACGACCGGAATCGCATCGGCGAGCTCCGTGGTCACCCCGCGTACCCCGGCGAGGAATGCGCGAGTCGAAAGAGCGCTTCCGATGCGGGTGACGCCCGTCTCCTCCACGGTCCCGGTATCGTTGCCAATATGGATGTTGTACGTGCCGTCGACGACGCCGGCCCCGGCGTTGTAGCCGATGGCGATGTTGCCCGACCCGGTGACGAGATTCTGGAGCACCCCGGTTCCGAGACCCGTGTTGGTCGAGGCGGTCGGCGACATCGTCGTGTTGAACGCGAAGGCCCCCACGATGGTGTTGTAGTCGCCCAATTGCGGCCCCGCCCCGGCGGACGTTCCGATGAGCGTGTTGTTGTCGCCCGTCCCGCTATTGGCAAGCGCGCCCGCGCCAAGGGTCGTGTTGCCTTGTCCACCGCCGCGCAGTTTCTGGGAGTTGCGACCGATGGCCGTGTTGCCGAATCCGAAGCCATCCAGCGAACCCGCGTCGATGCCGACGTAGGTGTTGTTGCCATCCGCGCCCACCGTGTGGATGAAGGGAAGCCCACCCTTCAGCACGTTGCCCGCGGTCGCGGTGGAATTGACGAGCTCGAGGTTGCCGCTGAGCGTCGCCGTGACACCGGAGAAGTTGCCGCCCCCGCCGCCGGACTCGGTCGCGCAGGCCCAGGCCGTGCCGCTCCATTTCGGAATCTGGTTCGTGGCGCAGGCCGTGGTGGGAAGCAGTTGCGTCGGCGCGAGCCGATCGTCCCCGTGGTGGTGATCGTCCCGCCCGTGAGGCCTGTTCCGGCGACGAGGTTCGTGAGGGTTCCCACCGAGCAGGTGCCGAGCCGGCCGGTCGCGACCTCCAGGCACAGGCCTGTCGCAGGTACCGGAACCGTACCCAGGCCCGGAATGGTGACGATGCCGTCGTCGCCGACCCGCAGCCGCGTGGTGCTGCCGGCGGCGTTGGTGATCGAGACGCCGCCGGTGGCGGGCGGCGCGATGACGATGTCGGCGGCGAGGAGCGATGCCGGGGTGAGGAACGCCGCCAAGGCGGCGAGGCGGGCGGATTTTCCAGGCGTCATGGCGGTCTCCGGACGGGTTGGCGCACGCGGTGCGCCCTCCCCTCGGTATCCATGGTGTCCTGAAGCGGTGGAGTACCCCGGCAAGCGGCGACGCGAAGGCCCCATCCTGCCCATGAGCAGGCACCCGGCATGTCACTCGAATGCGGGACAACCGCTCGACGGTGCATCAACGGATCCCCAGCGCCTGCCGGATGGCGGCGAGTTCCTGCTCCACCGCGGCCAGCCGCCCGGCCTGTGCCTTGAGGCTCGCGATTTCAGCCGCCTGCGCCTCGATCGTGCGCTGCTGCTTCTGCACCTCGTTGAGCAGCATGGGCGGCAGGAACTGGTACATCACGGTCTCCACCTGCCCGTCCGGCGAATGCGCGACGAGCCCCGGATACACCGCCGCCACCTCTTCCGCGATGAGGCCGTACTGCAGCCGCTTGCCCGAGGGATCGTTATCCGCCTTGTAGTGGAAGGTCACGGGACGCAGGTGCATGAGGCCCTCGCTCGCCTCGCCCATGGCTTCGATGTCGTCCTTGAAGCGGCGCGAGGAACTCGCCGTGCCGAGTTGGCCGTTGGTGTCGATGAGCACCGGGATGGCGTTGTTCGAGCCCGTCGTGATCCCACGCACGCCGGCGATGAAGGCCCGCGACTGCCCCCCGCCCAGCCGCATGGTATCCGCGTCGCCGGCATCGCCCGTGCTGCCGATGGCGATGTTGTTGGCGCCGGTCGTGATGGCGACACCCGCGAAGGACCCCAGCGCGATGTTGCCCGCGCTGGTGGCATTCGCGAGCGCCTGGGCACCGACGGCGGTGCTGTTGAAGCTGTCGGTCATCGAGGCCATGGCCCGGTAGCCGACGGCGGTGTTGCCCGCGCCGGCCGTGTTGGCCAGGAGCGCCTCGTGGCCGAACGCCGCGTTCTCGAAGCCGGTGGAGACGGCGTTGCCTGCGGTGGCCCCCATGAACGCATTGCGCGTGCCCGTTGCATGGATGAAGGGGCTGGCCCCCAGGAACACGGAGCCGTCGGCCGGCAAGCCCAGGCGCGAATCGTTGCCCAGCGTGAAGGTGCGGGTGGGAGCGCCGAAACCGTCGATCGCCGTGACGAACCTCACCCCGCCTGTCGCCTTCGCGGAAAATTGATTGAGCGCCGTCGATTCGAAGTCCGCGAGGCCGCTTCTATCCGCCCAGACGAATGCACCGTCGTGATACGTCCTGGCAAGATACCCGGCGGCGAAGCTGAAGTTGCCGTAGGTGCGAGTTTGCGAACCCGCCAGGGCACCATGCTGGCCGTGCCGATCGCGGTGTTGCCGTCGCCACCGCCTACGGCGCTATCTTCGCCGTCCGTCGCGTTGAATTGGCCGCCGCCGACGGCCAGTTCGCCTGCCGTTCGCCGCGTTGCCCTACCCGCCGGCCACAACGCCCGCGCTCCCGAAGCCCGGATTGCCCAATCCTCCCGCCACCGTGCTGAACTCGCCGCCGGCCCCGTGCCCCAGTCGGCCGCCGACCGTCAGCGCCCGCCGGTCGTGGCCGAGCCACGCGAATCCTGCGCTTTCCCGATCCGCCGCCTACCGGCCCCCACGGTCCGTGACCGTGATTGGCACATGCCCCCAGGCAGATGGTGCCGGTGCTCCTTCCGCCCGGGATCGGGATGGTACTGGGAGCGCCGCCGCCTCCCCAATCGTTCCCCGCCCGCGCCCGCCGTCACCGCGTTCGCCGACGCCCGGCACGACGTTTGGCGGGCATCGGGCTCGAGGCAGGATCGCCATGCTGTGGCGATGATCTCTACCGCCTGGTTGTCGTTGGTGCCCAGGCTCGCGACCGCGCCGAAGGCGTTGCCCCCCTGCACGAGACCATTCACCGTGCCCGTCGCATCCGCCGCGCAAGTCCACGCGCTGCCGCTCCACTTCGGCACCTGGTTCGCGCTGCAGGCGACCGTCGGCAGGAGTTGGGTGGCGGCAAGGCCTATCGTCCCCGTAGCCGTGATCGGCCCGCCCGTGAGCCCCGTTCCCGTCGCGATGCTGGTCACCGTCCCGGCCGAAGCGACCGAGGCGCACGCCCACGCGGAACCGTTGAACTGCAGCACTTGGCCGGTCGTGCAGCCGTTGGCCGCCATCTTCGCGGTCGTCACGGCGCCGTTCGCGAGCTGCGCCGTGCCCACGCCGCCGTCGGCGATGCCGATCGTGCCCGTCGTGGTGATCGTTCCTCCACTGAGGCCGGTGCCCGCGATGATGCCCGTCACCGTTCCGCCCGACCCGCCGCTCGCCGGGCAGGTGCCGATCCTCCCGTCGCGATGTCGATGCACAGGCCCGTGCCTGCGACCGGCAGCGCCGTGAGGCCCGGCAGAGTCACGGTGCCGTCGTCGGCCACGCGCAGGCGGGTGGCGTTGCCGGCGGCGTTCGTGATCGTGACGCCCCCCGAGGCCGGCGGCGCGATGACGATGTCGGCGGCAAGGGCCGACGTCGGAAGGCAAAGCAGGGCGGCGACGGCGGGGACTCCTGATGCGGGGCCGGGGCGTCAAATGGGGCTCGTCCGGAGGGAAGATTCGGAGGCGCGGGCTGCAATGCGCCAAACTTCGATGTCAGGCGACCCGGCCAACCCCAACGACCAGGCGATCGCCTCGTCGTTGCCTGACGCCTCGGAACCTGCGGGCCGGTTCATTCAGGGTTGCCCGCCCTCGCGGTGACGATGGCGCAACGCGTGGCGCCTCGGACTCGGCCTCAGCGAAGCGCACCCCTGGCTTCCATCGTGTTCTCGGTTCAGCGGGCGGGGGCGAGCCGACGCCGCGGGTCAGCAGTTCGGCGCGGATGGCGTCGAGGCTCCGCCCGCCGGGCGGTCGATCGTGCGCTCGCTGCTTCTCATTCGTTCCGAGCATCGGCACGAGGAAGTGGTAGTTACCGTCTCGATGCTTCCGTCTGTTGCGCGCCGCCGGAGGCAGTGCGACCTCGGCGCTTCCTCTCGGCGACGAGCCCGACCTGCCGCTCGTCCGCCGCTCGCCACGTGGACTTGTAGCGGAAGGTCACCGGGCGAGTTTCGCAGCGCCGCTTGTTTCGCCCAGATCGGCGATGTCCTCCTTTACGCGTCGCGAGGAGCTGGCGGTGCCGAGCTGCCCGCTGCCGTCGATGAACACCGCAACGGCGTTGGCCGCCCCGGTCGCGACACCGCGCACGCCGGCGATAAAGGTGCGCGATTGCCCCCGCCCAATCGCATGGTGTCCGCGTCGCCGCCGAGGCCCGCTGGGCTGCCGATCGCGATGTTGTTGGCGCCGGTCGTGATGTTGAAACCCGCGAAGGAGCCCAGCGCGATGTTGCCCGCGCTGGTGGCATTCGCGAGCGCCTGGGCACCGACAGCGGTGCTGTTGAAGCTTTCGGTCATCGAGGCCATGGACCGGTAGCCGACGGCGGTGTCGAATTCCCCTTCGACGCGGTGAAGTCGGGGTTCACTCCGGAAGGCGGCCTGAGGCACCAGCCCAGGCCCGCGCCCGCGCGCCTCGGGGACGCATTCCGTTGGGCGCCTTGCCTTCGCTGCGGGCTCGGGGCGTCGCCTTCGCCGCATACAGCGTGATGCCTCTGGCCCCAACCGTGCGCCATAAAGCGGGCCACTGGACGCCCGCTTCGCCATCCTGGATTATTCAGGGAGCCGAAGTGTCTCCCCCAATAAATGAGTTGTCCGGTTGAAGGATGCCAAATGAGTAATACCCCGAAGCGAAGTTGCATTGGGCGGCCCAGGCAAATACCACTATCCGGGCAGGCCCATCGGAATAAATAAGGTAAAAGCTCGGACGCGAAGATTGCATCGAATGGCAATTTCCATTCGAACATCCGCCATTCGAAATGCTCCTACGCCCGTGCCGATCGCGATGTTATTCCGTCGTCGTGCGTCAAGCGCTGGAACCCCTCGTCTCGAGATACGTGGTCGCCGGATGACGCCAGGATTTGATGCCATCGACCTCGGAATGGGCCCCGGCCATCACGCCGCTGTACCCCGCGTACGGCTGTCCGACCGCCGCCGGCAATGCCGTTTCGCAGTAGCCCCAAGGCGCCGGTTCACCGTCCGGGGTGCGAATCCGTCGGCGCCACCCGAGCTCCGGAAGGCCGAGCCGGCGAAATCTCGCGCAGACTTGAACCCGCAAACTACGCCGTAGCCCCGGCGATCCGGGACTCGATCGTCATCTCCCCAGAGGACTCTCCATGCGGTCCGAAACACGCCCTCCGCAAGGACGAGGCTATTCCACGGAGGCTTCCGCTCCGCGACGAGCCACACAACGCGTTGTTCCCCAATTTCAGGCTGCTTCCCAGCGCCGCCCGCCGGGAGAGGGCATCGACTCCGCGCAGGTCAGGGTGGCGTTGCCGAGGATCCCACGTGAGGGTTGGCCGAAAGGGGCTCCGTGGGCGCACCGATCGCGTGGCCGCCCTGCACGAGACCACGGTCGCGGCGGTTTCGTCGCCCAGTCCTCGCGTTATCCGGTCCAATTTGGTACCCTGCCTGGCGATCCGGGAATCCCTGGCAGCCACCTGGGCGGCTGTCGCTCCCGCCGGGCCCCGATCGGACCTGCCGGCCCGGTGAGCTCCCGCCCAGGACCCGATGCAGGACCCGTGGCCCCTGCCCGACGGAGGCGCACGCCCGGAACCGGTGAACTGCATTTGACGCTCGGCTCGCGCATCCATTGGCCGCCAGCTTCGCGGCCGTCACGGCGCCGTTGGCGAGCTGTGCGGTGCCGACGCCCCCGTCGGCGATGCCGATCGTGCCCGTCGTGGTGATCGTTCCTCCGCTGAGGCCGGTTCCCGCGATGATTCCCGTCACCGTGCCGCCCGAACCGCCGCTGGCCGGGCAGGTGCCGATCCTCCCCGTCGCGATGTCGATGCAAAGCCCGGTGCGACCGGCAGCGCCGCCGTGAGACCCGGCAAGGTGACGGTGCCGTCGTCGGCCACGCGCAAACGCGGGGTGTTCCCGGCGGCGTTCGTGATCGTGACGCCCCCCGAGGCCGGCGGCGCGATGACGATGTCGGCCGCGAGGGCCGACGCGGAAAGGAAAAGTCCGGCGGCGACGGCGATACGGAAAGGGGGGCGGGGCGTCATGGAGGACTCCGTGGATGACGGCAGGGGCAGCCCGTCAATGCGTTGAACGGATTCCGTCCCGCGATCCCGCCATCCGCCGGGTTACTGCGCGAACACCTCGATGATGCCCACCCCCGTCGTGTTCCCCGCCCCCGTCACGATCGCCGTATAGGCCCCCGGCGCGAGGGTGATGAGAATGGCCGATTCGTTCGCGTTCGAAGGCGCGGAATCCCGGAAGCCTGGATCGCGGCCGCATTCGTCGCCGTCTGCCAGTTGTCGTTCGAGGCGATCGGCGTGGCGCCCGAGAAAAGTTGCAGCACCGGGTCCCCCAGGGCGTTGGCGATGCCAAATGGCACGAGGCTGGGCCCGCGAGCGCGAATCACCACCGTCTGCGGCGCATCGCCCCTGGATGATGAAGCCGCCGATCATCACGTCGTTGCCCGTGAGCACCCGGCCGCGCGCGGAGATGTTGGCGACGGCACGTCCGGCCGGTTCCGCTTCGAACGCCTCGACGA
>JADJMI010000022.1 GCA_016709665.1 Betaproteobacteria bacterium
GTGCCGCATGATCCCGTGCGCGACCACGAATCGGTCGCGATGCACCGGGAACGCGAAGCGGTCCGCGCGGGCGCGCTCTTCCGGGCACAGGGACCGGTAGCAAAGCGCCAGCGTCGCCGCGTCGGTGTCGAGCTCGAATGGCCAGCAGTGGACCTCGCCCGGACCCGCACGCCGGAAGCCGATGCAAGGCACCAGCGACGCCGGATCGAAAACCGCGGCGACCATTCCCGAGCCCGAAGGCGCCCTCACGAATCGGCGCCGGACGGCGGGGTGAATGCCGTTTGCCCGGCCCACTCCGTGGCGATGCCGATCAGCCGCGAACGATGCGCTTCCGAAGTGAACGTGTGATCGGCGCCTTGCAGGTACTCGAGGCGGAGCCGGTCGCCGAACGCCACGTCGGGAAAGGCGTCCAGCACCTGCTCGCGGTAGTTGAGACGATGCTCCAACCCGCTCGTGAAGACCATGAGCAACCGAACGCCCTGGTCCAGCGCGGCCCGGTAGGCGCTTTCGAGGATGGCGTGGACTTCCGGGCTCTGCAGGTCCGGCCGGTACGTGGCCGGATCCCCGCGGCCTGCCAGCCGGGCCGCCAGGCGGCGCACCCGGAGATGCCTGCCGAGCACCACGTTGAACCAGACGCTCGGACGGATCAGTCGCGGACCGTAATGCCGAACGTAGTACCGGCGGGTTCGGGGGGTGGACGGGTCGATGAGGATCAGGCCTCGCACGCGGCGGTCGCGCCCGCCGTAGAGCAGCGAGTGATCCGCGCCCGAGCACAGCCCGACGAGCACGATGCTTCGCGCGCCGCGCCGCGTCTCGAGCCAGTCGATCGCCTCGCGCACGTCAGCGAGCGCCGCCTCGAAGGGCGCGAGCCCGTCGGGCCGCGGCTCGCTGTCGCCCAGGCCCGAGAGATCGAAGCGCAGGACGTCATGTCCCGCCGACGCCAGCGCCCGCGCGAGCAGCACGTTCATCCGGCTGGGGCCGACGCGGTGAATGATGCCGGCGTTGAGGATGACGAAAGTGGGCCGGTTTTCGCCCGCTTGCGGGTCGGCGGGCTCGGTGAGGATCCCCACGAGGGACTGGCGCGGTCCCAGCAGGAAGGCCTGCTCGCGCACCGCCGCGTTCACCGGAACCACTCCACGATCCGCCGCAGCGCTTCGACGGGCACCGCGCCGGCATGGAAGCGGGTGTCTTCGATCCAGCAAGGCGGCGAGGGCACGTGCGCCACCTCCACCGGATGGCTCGTGCGCCCGTCCAGCAGGGCGCGAAGTCGCCGGCAGGCATCCTCGCCTTCGGAAACCAGGATGCGCAGCGGCACGGCCAGCCCGGGCGCCGACGCGGCAAGATCGAGCGCCTGCAACGCGAGGGCCATCGCCGGCGTGAGCGGAAATCCCTGGATTTCGAGCTCAGCGCATGGCTTGGGCGAGCCGGCGGCCGGGGGTACCGCCGGCAAGGCGTCCCGCTCCAGTTCCCGAAGGTAGGCTTCCCCCGAAACGACCGGGTCCCAGAGCACGAGCGTATCGACCCCTCCCGGCTGCCGTGCGGCGACGGCCGCCGCGAGCGTGCCGCCGAGCCGCAGTCCGACCAACCCGACCCGGCGGGCGTCGGTCATGTCCTTCAGTTCCTCGAGCGCCGTCTCGATGTCCTGCGTCCAGCCGGCCAGGTCGGCGTCCCGCAGGTCGCCGGCCGAGTCGCCCGTGCCGAAGTAGTCGAATCGCAGCACATGGACGCCGGCCGCGGCGAGCTGGGAAGCCAGGTGCCGGAAGGGACGGTGGGCGCGCAAGTACTCGTCGCCCCACGGCGGGACAGGACGACGGCTCGCCCACGCCCACCCGTCGGCGCGGCGGGCGTATAGATCGCGAAGAGCCGGCGCTTGCCGGAGCCGAAGATGAACGGAGTCAACCGGAGCGCCTCGCGTCATTCCCGGGATGGCCCGCCGCGACCTGCCGCAGGCTCTGGAAGAACATCGCCCGGGGGTCCATGCGCCAGCCGGTCTTGCGCTCCAGCGCGCTCGCCGCGCGCAGCGCGAGCAGGGAATGCCCGCCCAGCTCGAAGAAATTGTCCTGCGCGCCGACACGGTCCAGCTTCAGCAGGTCGCACCAGATCGCGGCCAGCACCTGTTCCATGCCCGGCGCCGGCGGCTCGGCCTGCGCATCGGCCCGCTTCGCGTTGCGGAAGGGGTCGGGGAGCGCCCCCCGGTCGATCTTGCCGTTGGCGAGCAGGGGGATGCCCTCGAGTGCGACGAACACGGACGGAACCATGTAGTCCGGCACGTGGCGACGCAGGTCGCGCCGCAACTCGCTCACCGTGGGTTCCCCGCCCGATCGATAGACGACGTACGCGACGAGCCTCGAATCGCCGGGGGCGGCCTCCCGAGCCACCACCACGCACTGGCGCACGGCCTCGTGCGAGGCGAGCACCGCTTCGATCTCGCCCAGCTCGATGCGAAAGCCCCGGATCTTCACCTGGTGGTCGAGCCGGCCCAGGTGCTCCAGCCGGCCATCCTCCCGCCAGCGGGCCAGGTCGCCCGTGCGGTACAGGCGCGCCCCCGCGTGGCCGCCGAAGCGATCCGCGATGAAGCGCTCGGCCGTCAGCTCCGGCCGGCGGTGGTATCCGATCGCCACGCCCGCGCCGCCGATCAGCAACTCCCCCGGCACGCCCACCGGCGCCGGCTCGCCGTTCGCGTCGACCACGTACACCTGCGTGTTCGCGATCGGCCGCCCGATCGTGATAGCCGCGCCCGCCTCCACCCGCCCGGCCGTCGACCACACCGTGGTCTCGGTCGGGCCGTAGAGATTCCACAGCTCGCCCACGAGCGGCAGCAACGCCCCGGCCAGCTCGCGCGGCAGCGCCTCGCCGCCGCACAGCGCGCGAAGCCGCCTGTCCCCGCCCCACCCCGCCTCCAGCAACAGCCGCCAGGTGGCCGGCGTCGCCTGCAGCACCGTCGCCCCGCTCGAGGCGAGCCGCGCCGCCAGCTGCGCTCCGTCGGCGGCCGTTTCGCGCGACATCATCTCCACCCGCGCGCCGACGAGCCAGGGCAGGTAAAGCTCGAGCCCGGCGATGTCGAAGGAGATCGTCGTCACCGCGGCGAGCACGTCCCCTCGCCCAGCCCCGGCTCGCGCCGCATGGACTGCAGGAAATTGGCGAGCGATCCGTGCGAGACGGCCACGCCCTTCGGGCGGCCCGTCGATCCCGAGGTGTAGATGACGTACGCCGGGTCGCCCGGCGCCGCGCCGCCCGCCACGGCCGCATCGCTCATCGTGGCGATGAGCGCCGCTTCGGCCGACAGGTCCAACACCTGAAGACCGGCAGGGAGCGACACGCCCGAGGCCGCATCGGCCGCCGTCACGAGAACCGACGCGCCGCTGTCCTCGAGCATGTAGCCGAGCCGCTCGGCAGGGAAGCCCGGATCGAGCGGCACGTAGGCACCGCCCGCCTTCAGGATCCCCAGCAGCGCCACCGCGAGGTCGATCCCGCGCTCCACGCACAGGCCCACCAGCGCGCCGGGACCCACGCCCCGGGCACGCAAGGCGTGCGCCACGCGATTGGATCGCGCATCCAGTTCGCCGTACGTGAGCACCGCGCCTTCGAAGCCGAGCGCGATGGCCTGCGGCTCGGCCGCCGCACGCTCGGCGAAACCCTGCACGAAGCCCGCCTCCTCGCGCGGCGCCGCGGTGTCGTTCCAGCGCCGCAGCACGTTCTCGCGCTCCTCCTGCGGCAGCAGCGGCAGCGAGCCGATCGCAAGCTCCGGCTGCTTCGCGATCCCCGCGAGCAGCACCCGGAAGCGCCCGAGCAGCGCGTCGATCGCCGGGCGCTCGAACAGGTCGGTGTTGTACTCCACGATGAGTTCGAGCGGGCCACCCTTCTCGTGGAACGTGGCCGTCAGGTCGAAGCGCGAGCTGCCTGTCTCGCTGCGCGGCACGGCCGAGACTTCGAGGCCCGGCAGGACAGGCATGGCGTCCTGCACGTGCTGCAGCACGAACATCGCCTGGAAGAACGGGTTGCGGCTCGCGTCGCGCACCGGGTGCAGCTCCTCCACGAGCTTGTCGAACGGGATCTCCTGGTGCGCGTCCGCATCGAGCACCGCCGCCTTCACCTGCCCGAGCAGCGCCTCGAACGGCGGGTTGCCCGACAGGTCGCTGCGCAGCACGAGCGTGTTGGCGAAAAAGCCGATCATCCCTTCCAGCGCGAGCCGCGTGCGGTTGGCCACGGGCGTTCCCACCAGCACGTCCGCCTGCCCGCTGTGCCGGAAGAGCAGCACCTTGAAGGCCGCGAGCAGCACCATGAAGAGCGTCGCCTGCTTCGCCTCCGCCAAGCGCCGCAGCCCCGCCACCGTATCCCCCGGCACCGCCATGCGAACCTCCGCCCCGGCCTCGGTCTGCACCGGCGGGCGCGCGCGCGCCATCGGCAGATCCAGCGCCGCCACCGGAGGGGCGAGGCGCTCGCGCCAGTAGCCCAGGTGCTTCTCCAGCGTCTCGCCCTGCAGGTGCCGCCTCTCCCAGCGCGCGTAGTCGGCGTACTGGATCGCCAGCGCCGGCAGCGGCGAAGGCCGCCCTTCGCGGAAGGCGGTGTAGAGCGCGACCAGCTCCGCGACGAAAGCCGTCATCGACCACCCGTCCGAGATGATGTGGTGCGTGGTGGCGATCATCAGGTGATCGTCCGGCGCGGTGCGCAGCAGGCGCACGCGCAGCAACGGGCCACGCTCGATGTCGAAGGGCCGTCCCGCTTCCTCGCGCGCAAGCGACCGGGCCCGCCTCTCGCATTCCTCCGGCGGCAGCGAGGACAGGTCCGTCACGGGCAGCTCGAAGGGCACCGCCGGATGCACCACCTGCACCGCCTCGCCTTCCTCCTCCGAGAACGTCGTCCGAAGCACCGCGTGGCGCCGCACGATCTCCCCGATGGCGCGGCCGATCGCCTCCACGTCGAGCGCCCCGCGCATGCGCAGGGCCCCGGCGATGTTGTAGGCCGAGCTGCCGCCGCTCATGCGGTCCAGCATCCACATGCGCTGCTGCGCGAAGGAAAGCGGCGCCCGGCCCGGCCCGTCCTGCGCCGGGCCCTCGCGCAGCAGCGCCATCAGCGCGGGCTTGTGCCGCGCGAGCGCCTCGCGCAGCTCCGGCGTGACGACCCCCTTGACGGCATTGATGCGCAGCTGGTCGCCATCGACGAAGACGGTCGCGTTGAGCATGCGCAGGTCGGTCAGCAGGTCTTCGGGCGTCATGATGGTCAAAGGGAGATCTCTTCCTGTTCCGTGGCTTCGCCCCGCGCGGCATCCACGAACCTCGCCAGGGTCTCGACGGTCGGGGCCTGGAACAGCACGCGAAGCGGCAGGTCGACGTTCAGCGAAGAGCCCAGGCGCGAGAGCACCCGCGTGGCGACGAGCGAATGGCCGCCGAGTTCGAAGAAGTCGTCCCGGACGCCCACCTCGTCCACGCCGAGCACCTCGCGCCAGATGCCGGCGATGGCCTCCTCGGTCGGGGTGCGAGGCGCCACCCGGGCGCGCGCCGCCGGAACGCCCGGAACCGGAAGCCGTTGGCGGTCCACCTTCCCGTTCGGCGTGAGTGGCACACGATCGATCGCCATGAAATGCGCGGGGATCATGTACTCCGGCAGCCTTGCGCGCAGGTAGTCGCGCAGCGCCTCGCCCGCCGGGGCGGGCACGCCGGCACGGGGCACGACATGGGCGGCGAGACGCGCCCCGCTCCCGCCCGCGTCCAGGGCGAGACGGCCGCCTCGGCGAGATCGGGATGCGCGCGCAGGGCCGCCTCGATCTCCCCGAGTTCAATGCGAAAGCCGCGGATCTTCACCTGGGCGTCCGCCCGCCCGGCGAACTCCACCATGCCGTCCGGGCGGTAGCGGCCGAGATCGCCGGTGCGGTACATGCGGTCCTCCGGCGCACCCGTCGGTCCGGGAACGAAGCGCAGCGCGGTGAGCGCGTCATCGTCGACGTAGCCGCGAGCCAGGTACGGAGTGCGTATGTGGATCTCGCCCAGTTCCCCGATGCCCGCGAGCCCCCCGGCGGCATTCAGCACCAGAAGCTGCACGCCGTCGATTCCGCGGCCAAGCGGCACACGAACCGGCAGGTCCGCGACGTCTTGCGGAACTGCATGCCATCCCATGGCCTGCGGAGTCTCGGTGGCGCCGTAGAAGCTGACGATCGCGGCGGCGGGAGCAAGCTCGCGAACGGCCTGCACCGAATGCGCCGGCAGGACATCGCCACCGAAGAACACGTGCCGCAATGACGCCAACGCTCGCGGCTCGCCACCGGCGGGAAGCAACGCGACGAGATCCGCCATGGCCGGCGTGAGGTGGCAGACGCTGATGCGCTGCCCCGCGAGCCAGTCGACCAGGTAGCCGGGCTGGCCGATGCGCGCCGCTGCGGGCATGCAGGCCGTGGCACCCGCCCAGAATGCCCCGAGCACGTCGCGCAGCAGGGGATCGTGCGCCAGGCCCGAGAGCACGCTGAACCGATCCGGCGGCCCGATCGCCGAGCGGCGCGCATGCCACTCGAAGAAGTGCGACAGCGGCCGATGCGTGCCGGCGACGGCCTTGGGCTCGCCGGTCGAGCCCGACGTGAAGGCGACGTAGGCGAGATCGTCGGGCCCCACCGCGACCGCCGGGGCGTCGCCGTGGAAATGGCGCCAGTCGCCGTCCGCGGAATCCGCGGGGCCTTGCCAATTCGCGCGCGTCTCCGGCTTGAAGTCCCGCAGCACCTCCCCCATCGCCTCCGGAAGCGCGGCGTCCTCGGCACACACCAGCGCGCGGGGCCCGGCGAGGCGAAGGCACTGGGCCGCGCGCGACGGCGGGTGCGCCGGGTCGATGATCACGAATGCGGCACCGGCCTTCAGGATACCGAGCACGGCCCACGCCAGACCGGCATTGCGCCCGGCGACGATGGCCACCCGGTCCTCGCGACCCACGCCTTTCGCGAGCAACCATCGGGAAAGCTGGTTGCTCGCCCGCTCGAGCGCGCCGTACGTCAATTCGCATTGCGCGTCCACGACCGCGGGGTGATCCGGGTCGCGTTCCGCGTGGCGCCGGAAGCGTTCGTGCGCGCCTTCGGTCCAGCTCGCCGCCAGCGGGGCGGACGGATCGGGAAGCAGGCCCCGGGCGCCGGGCGTCACGAGCGAAGTCGCCATGACGCGCACGTCCGGATCTTCCGCCACGGCCTGCAGCAGCTGCACGTACTGGTCGATGAGGGACTCGATGCGCACGGCATCGAAAAGCGCCCGGGCGTAGACGGCGGCCAGCGCCAGCCCCGAAGGCTCGTCGCGCAGGTACAGCGTGAGGTCGAACTTCGATTGCGCCTGCCCGAATGCGAGGACGGGCAAGGGCTCCACGGCGAGTCCCTCGAAACGCAGCGGCTCGTCGATCGGGAAATTCAGCATGTTGACGAGCACCTGGAAGAGCGGCGAGCGGCTCGTGTCGCGCTCCGGAGCGAGCGCCTGCGCCACCATTTCGAACGGTGCGTCGCGATGCACCATGGCCTCCTGGAAGGCCGATCGCACGGTCGACAGGAGGTCACGGAAGCCCGCCGCGACCTCAATGCGCGTGCGCACGACCACGGTGTTGATGAACACCCCGATCAGCGGCTCGAGCTCGGATCGCTCGCGCCCCGCCACCGGGACGCCGACGCAGAGGTCCGCCTGGCCGCTCTGCCGGGACAGGATCGCGTTGAAGGCGGCCAGCAGCGTGACGAACAAGGTGACGCCCTCGGCGCGGCTCAAGGCGACCAGCCTGTCCCGCAGGCCGGCGTCGAGGGTCCGGGTGCAGGCGGCGCCCGCGAAGGACTGGACGGCCGGGCGGGGACGGTCCCCGGGAATCTCCAGCACACCCGGCGCCCCTTCGAGCCGCCGGTTCCAGTACGCGAGCGAGGGCCCCAGCGTGCCCCGGGCGAAGCCGCTCCTGAGCCAGTGGGCGTAGTCGGCGTACTGGACCGCCAGCGGCGCGAGGGCGATCGGGCGGCCCGCCACGCGGGCACCGTAGAGCGAGGCGAGTTCGCGGGCCAGGATCTCCGAGGACCACCCGTCGCCGGCGATGTGGTGATAGACCACGAGCAGCCAGTGGCGATCGGGCCGCTGGCGGATGAGAACAGCGCGAAGCAGCGGCCCGTTCGCGAGATTGAACGGAAGGAGCGCCTCGCGCTCCACGCACGCGAGCGCGGCGCCGTCGTCCTCGTGGCCGGGCGCGAGCGTGACGATCCGCAAGGCGCCGGGCTGCGCCGGATGGATGCACTGCGACGGTTGCCCGTCTTCCTCCCGGATCGTCGTTCGCAGCATCTCGTGCCGTGCCGTGACCTCGCCGAGCGCCGCCTCGAGAGCTGGCACGTCGAGCGGCCCCGTCAGGCACCAGCCGAGGTGCAGGTTGTAGGCCGTGTTGCCCGGCACGAGCCGGTCGAAGAACCACATCAGCTCCTGCGTAAAGGAAACCGGGAGGCGGCCCTCGCGCGGCACGCGGCCGATCGACAGTTCGTGGGGGTGCCGATCCGGGCGAACGGGCGGCTCGTCCGCATGCACCCGGAGGTAGGCCATCACCTCCGGCTTTCGGCGGCCGAGTTCCTCGCGCAGGGCGGGCGTGATCGCGCCCTTGGGCGCATCCACGCCCAGGCGGTCGCCCTCGAACGCGAGTCGGATGTCCAGCCGCGCCAGCCGCGCCAGGAACTCGAGTGTGTCGTTCATAGGGTGAGCGTCTCCCGCTCGCCGTGCCCGTCGGAATCACCCGCGCCGCCGCCGAACAGCGCGTCCAGGTGACCAGCCATAAGGTCCACGGTCGGCCACTCGAACACCGCGGTCGCCGCGATGCTGCGGCCGAGATGGCCCTGGAGGCGGTTGCGAAGCTCGACCGAGGTCAGCGAGTCCATGCCGAGGCTGGTGAACGACTGGTCGGTCGGGATGGCGGCGGGCGACCCGGCGAGACCAAGCACCTTCCCCACCTCGCGCTGCATGAGCACCACGAGCTGCTGCCGGCGCTCCACGGGCGCGAGCGCGGCGAAGTCCATGCGCGCCTGCGATTCCGGCTGGCCGCCGCGATCGCCCCGTCCCCGTTCCTGCGCCAGCAGCGGGGCGAGGAGCGCAGGCGCACGATCGCCGAGCTGCACCGCCAGGCGTGCCCAGTCGATCGGGACGACCGCCGCGCGGGTCGCGCCATCGCGCAGCAGCACGCCCAGCGCCTGCATGCCCTGCACCGGCGAAAGCGGGGCTAGCCCTTGGGCGTCCGCCCTCGAGGCCGTGCTGCCCCGGGCGGCCATGCCGACTTCACTCCAGGCGCCCCAGTCGACGGCAAGCGCCGGCAGGTCCGCATCGCGCCTTCGGCAGGCCAGCGCGTCGAGGAAGGCGTTCGCCGCCACGTAGTTGCCCTGTCCGGCGGCCCCGAAGATCGCCGAGAGCGAGGAATAGAGCACGAAGAAGTCGGGCCGATGGCCGCGGCCTTCCATCGCGACGTGCAGTCGCCAGGCGCCGTCCGCCTTCGCTCCCATGACCTTGGCGAATCGCGCGGCGTCCTGCTTCGCGAGCACGCCGTCGTCGAGCACCGCCGCGCAGTGGATCACGCCGCCGAGGGCCGGCATGTCCTCGGCCAGCCGCGCCATCAGGGCATCGATACCGGCCGCGCTCGCGACGTCCGCCGCCACGACCGCGACCTTCACCCCGCTCGCCTCGAGCGAATCGAGGGCGGCCTGCGCGGCGGCATCGGGCCCGCTCCTGCCTGCGAGCAGCAGGTGACGGGCGCCCTCCCCCGCGAGCCACTGCGCCGCCAGGAGGCCCAGGCCGCGCAAACCGCCCGTCACGAGATAGGTGGCGTCCGCGCGCACCGGCGCCTCGCTGCGGCGTGGCGGCGCCCGGTGGCGGAAGACCACCCGCCCGATGTGGCGCGCCTGCGCCATGTAGCGGAAGGCATCGGGCGCGCTCTCGAACGGGAAGGTCGTGACCGGCAATCGCGGCAGCACGCCGGACTCGATCTCCTCGAGCACGCGGGTGAAGATCCTTCCGACGATCTCGGGCGTGTCGCGCGCGTTGTCGTTGCAGTCGACGATGTGGTAGCGGATGCCGCGACCGAGGGCCTCGACCCGCTCGTGGCTCCACAGGCCGCGCTTTCCGATCTCGAGGAACACGCCGCCGTCGGCCAGGCAGTCGAAACTCCTGTCGAGCAGGGTCCCGGCCAGCGAGTTGAGCACGATGTGCACGCCGGCTCCGCCCGTGATGCGCATGACGTCGTCGTGGAAGGACGTGCTGCGCGAGTCGAGCGCGTGGTGCACGCCGAGCGTCTTCAGCACCGAACGCTTCTCCGCGCTGCCGGCGGTGGCGAAGATCTCCGCGCCCGCGCGCCGGGCGAGCGCGATGGCGGCCATGCCCACGCCGCCGGCGCCGGAGTGGATCAGCACGCGATCGCCCCGCTTCATGCCGCCGAGGAGGTTCAGCGTGATGTCGGCCGTGAGGTACGCCGTGGGAATGGAGGCGCCCTGCTCGAAATCCAGGCCCCGCGGAAGGGGCGCGACGAATTCCCAGCGCGTGGTCGCATGGCTCGCGAACGCGCCTTCCGCCATGGCGACCACGCGATCGCCCACGCGGAACCGCGTGACGCCCTCGCCCACCGCCGTCACCACGCCCGCGCAGTCGCTGCCGAGGCGCCGGATCTCGCCCGGGTACATCCCGAGTGCGAAGAGGACGTCGCGGAAGTTGAGCCCGCTCGCCCGCACGCGCAGCTCCACCTGGCCCGGTCCCGGCGGCCGGCGCTCGTCGGGCACCCGGACGAGATTCTCGAGCACGCCCTGCTCGGTGACGTGGAGCCGCTCCGGCGCGTCTTCGCCGCCCGGCGCCGGCCGTCGCGGCAGGCGGGCCAGGCGGGCCACGTGGCGTACCCCCTTGCGGAAGGCCACCTGCGTCTCACCGGAGCCTCCGGCGATCTCGTCGGCCAGCGCCTTCGCTTCGCTCGCCGTCGCCTGCGGGTCGAGGTCGACCAGCGTGACGCGCAATTCCGGGTGCTCCGATGCCGCGACGCGCGCGAGGCCCGCGACCGGGGCCTGCTCGAGGCGCAGCGTCTCGGTGCCGTCCACGCGCTGGCTTCCGGCGGTGACGATCCACACGCGCGGCGGTGTCGGTGCCGCGCGGGCCGCGACGGCCTGCAGGAGAAGCAACGCCGCCTCGGTGCCGAATCGCTGGCCTTCGCTCGGCACGTCCTCCGCCGCCAACGCGGGCACGCGAAGCGGCCAGAGGGAAACGACGCCCGCCAGTTCCCCGCCCTGCGCGGCCCGCTCGAGCGCCTGCGAATAGCCGGCCGCCTCGCTCGCGTCGATCGCCAGCGCGCCTTCGCGAGACGCCTCGCGCGGCACGCAGCACAGCACGCTTCCGCCGCGCCGGGCGATCTCTTCGCGAAGCGCCTCTGCGCGTCCGGCGCCATCGTCGAGGACGACCCAGGCGCCGCGAAGGGACGCGGGTTCGCGAGCCGCCAGCGGTTGCGGCGGCCAGGCCGGTTCGTAGAGCCACTCGGCCACCTGGGATTCGATGCGCCTGCGGAACATGTCGCGGCTCGCACGGCGGCACCGCAAGCCCTCCAGCCGGGCAACGGGCGTGCCCGCGAGCGTCTCGATGCGCAGGTCGAGCACGACCATGTCGCCCAGGACCGCCGGCGCGCGAACTTTCACGTGGCTGCGCACCGCGCATTCGGGCCGCGCATACCACTGGTAGCGGTCGACGCCGACCGGCAGGTACATCGTGCCGGCATCCGCGCCCGGCAGGGTGTCGAGCGCCACCGCGCACGCGTGCAGGCAGGCATCCAGCACCGCGGGATGGACGAAGTACCTGCCGCCTTCGGCGACGAGCTCGGGCGCGATGCCGATTTCGGCCAGCGCCTCGCCCGGCGCACGCCAGGCCCGGCGCATGGTGCGAAAGCGCGTGCCGAAGTCTGCGCCGAGACCACGCAGCCTGTCGTAGAAGGGCTCGACATCGATCGGATCGGAAAGGCCGGCGGCGATCGCCTCGAGCGTTCGAGGATCGTCGAGCGCGGGCGGGCCGGCGGTACCCGGCGAAGCCGACGCGTGGAGAGTCCATTCGCCGCCCGCGAGTGCTGCATCCCGGCTGTAGACGCGGATCCGCGAGGGCTCGCCGTCCCGCGCCGCCTCGACGGCGACCTGCAGCACCCGTCCCTCGCCCTCGTGAAGCGCCAGCGCCTCGCCCACTTCGACCGCCTCGAGCGCCGTCACGCCTTCGCCGGCGACCTGCCGGGCCGCCGCGAGCGATGCCTCGAGGTAGGCCGTGAGCGGCATGACCACCTCGCCGGCGATGCGGTGGTCCGTCACCCACGCCGGATTCGCGGCGTCGATCGTCCGCTCGAACTGCGCGGCCACGCCCGCCACCGACAGGCGTTCGCCGAGCAGCTCGTGAACGCTCTCTCCCACCGGCCGCCTCGACTTCGACGCGAACGGGATGATGTAGCGGCCGCGCTGGAACGGATAGGTCGGCAACTGCAGGTTGCAGGCGGCTCCGGCCCCCTGGATCGCCCGCCAGCCGGGTCGTGCGCCGCGGACGTAGAGGCGTCCGACACTCTCGAGCATCGTCTCCCGGGCCCCCTTGCCGCGGCGCAGCGAAGGCAGCCACTCGACCGGGCGGCCCTCGGGAATGCACTGCATGCCTAGCCCGAGGAGGATCGGGTGCGGGCCGATCTCCAGGTGCGCGTCGCACGCGGCGACCGCCAGCGCCGACATGCCCCGCTCGAAGGCCACCGGCTCGCGCACGTGGCTCGTCCAGTAGTCGGCCATCCGGGTGCCCCAGGCCGACCAGTCCAGCGCCGTCCCCGTGAGGTTCGAGATCCAGGTGACGGCCGGCGGCGCGTGCGCGACCGTCGCGGCGATGGCCCTGAATTCCTCGAGCATCGGGTCCATCAGCGGCGAATGGAAAGCGTGCGAGACGACCAGCGGCCGCGTCTGCGCGCCCTGCGCCGAGAGGCGCGCCGCGATGGCCTCGACCTCGGGCTTCGCGCCCGCGACGACCACCGTGCCCGGCGCGTTGAAGGCGGCGATCGAGACCTTGTCCGCGTGCGCCGCGATCTCGCGCCGGACCATCGCGACGTCGCCTTGCACCGAGACCATGGCGCCCCCGGCGGGGAGCGCCTGCATCAGGCGGCCCCGTGCCGCGATGAGCCGGGCGCCGTCCTCCACGGTGAGAACGCCGGCGACGACCGCCGCGGCGAACTCGCCCACGCTGTGGCCGGTCACGACCGCCGGCTCGATGCCCCAGCTGCGCCACAGGGCGGCGAGGGCGATCCCGATCGCGAAGAGCGCCGGCTGCGTGTACCCGGTCTGGTCGAGCAGCCCGCCGGTTTCCTCGAACATCACCTCGCGCAGCGACCGGCCGAGCAGCGGGTCGAGCGTCGCCGCGCAGCGATCGAGCGCCTCCCGGAAGGCCGGTTCCGTTTCGTAAAGCTCCCGGCCCATGCCGACGCCCTGGGCGCCCTGCCCCGTGAAGAGGAACGCGACGCGGCTGCGCCCCCCGCGGCAGCCGTGCCGCGCAGCGCCGCCCCTCGCCCCGACCCAGGGCATCGAGATCCGCCTCCAGAGACTCGCTATCGCGGACGAGCAGCGCGGCGCGAACGGGATGATGCGAACGCGCCACCGACGCCGTGGCGCAGATGTCCTGAAGCGACTGCCCGGCGTGGCTGCGCAGGTGGGCCGCGTAGCGGGACGCGAGCGCGGCCAGGGCGGCATCGCTCTTGGCCGACAGCGGCAGCACCCAGGGCGCGGGCGTCGCGCCGTCCCGCACGGGCTCCGGCACCGCCGGCGCCTCGGCCACGAGCACGTGCGCGTTCATGCCGCTGAACCCGAACGCGCTGGCGCCGGCGATGCGGCGCCCGCCCGGCGCCACCCAGTCGTGCAACCGCGTACTCACCCGGAGCGGAAGCGATTCCCAGTCGATGGCGGGCGTGAGCTGCTTCACGTGAAGGCTCGCCGGCAGCTGTCCGTGTTGCAGCGACAGGACGAGCTTGATGAGGCTCATCACCCCGGAGGCCGCTTCGAGGTGGCCGATGTTCGACTTGACCGAACCTAGCTCGAGGGGATGGTCGCGGCTGCGGCCCTCGCCGTACACCGCCGCGAGCGCTTCCACCTCGATCGGGTCGCCGAGGGAGGTGCCCGTCCCGTGCGCCTCGACGTAGCTCACGTCGGCTGGCGCGAGGCGGGCGGCCGCGAGCGCCTGGCGCACCACCTCCTGCTGCGCAAGACCGTTGGGCACCGTGAGACCGCTCGAGCGCCCGTCCTGGTTGATCGCGGATCCCGGAATGACCGCCAATATGCGGCGCCCCCCCGCGAGCGCATCCGAGAGGCGCTCGAGCACGAGCAACCCGCAGCCCTCGGCACGCACGAACCCGTTGGCGGAGGCGTCGAAGGTCTTGCAGCGGCCGTCGGGCGAGAGCATGCCCCATTTCGAGATGAGCACGAACGGATCGGGCGACAGGATCACGTTGACCCCACCGGCGACCACGAGGTCGCTCTCCCCGTCGCGCAGGCTCTGGCAGGCGGTATGGACGGCCACCAGCGAGGACGAGCAGGCCGTGTCTATCGCCATGCACGGGCCGCGGAACCCGAACGTGAACGAGACGCGCCCGGCGGCGGCGTTGAGCGCGGTGCCGGTGGCGAGGTAGATGTCGCTGCGGGCGGGATCGGCCACGTCGATGCGCTGCGCGTAGTCCATCGAGGTGATGCCGACGAAGACGCCCGTGCGGCTGCCTTCCAGCCGGTCCGCCGGCACCCCCGCATGCTCGAGGGCATCGGAGGCCACCTCGAGGAGCAGGCGCTGCTGCGGATCGACCCCGGTCGCCTCGCGCGGGGACATGCCGAAGAACGCGGGCTCGAAACCCTCGATGTCGTCCAGGAATCCACCCGCCTTGGTCCGGGCCTTGCCGAGCTTGTCCGGATCGGGATCGTAATAGGCGTCGATGTCCCAGCGGCCGGCCGGAACCTCCGTGACCACGTCGCGGCCTTCCGCGAGGAGCTGCCAGTACGCATCGGGATCGCCGGCGCCCCCCGGCGTGCGGCAGGCCATGCCGACGATGGCGATCGGCTCGTGCCGCGCCCCTTGCGCGAGCGCGAGCTGCGATTGCAGGCGCTCGATCGCGGCGAGCGCGTTCTGCAGCACGTTGCGACGGTCGGGACGGTCTTCCTGCATGGTCACGGCTCCTGGGATTTCATCGATGGGCACCGGCGGCCCGCGCCGTCGCGGCGCGAGAATGCGACTCGAACACCCACAGGACCCCGGCCGACCCCACGATCAGCAGCACGGCGAGGGCCGCGCGACGCGGGGAAAGGCCGATGTCCGCGCCCGCCGCGATGAGCAGGCCGAGAAGGACGGGGATCTGCAGGTAGATGAACGGCGCCGTGACCGACAGCGGGGCGGCATGGGCCGCCCGGTCGAGCGCGGCCAGTGCGAGGAAACCCAGTACGCCGACGGCCGCCAGCACGAGCGCATCGTGCGACGACGGCGGCGTCCAGACGAACGGCATCGCCGGCGTGAGCACGGCGAAGACGCCCAGGGCGGTCCAGAACAGGTTGGCGCGCAGGCGTTCGCCGCGCAGGGCGCGGGTCATCACGGCATAGAGGCTGAAGGAGAGCGCCATGCCGAGGGGAAGCGCGAGCGAGGCCATCGACTCGAACCCGGTCGGCGGGTGCAGCAGCAAGGCGCCGGCAAACGCCACCGACGCCGCGAGCCACACCGCGGGCCTTGCCCTGTCGCCGCACCAGGCGTGCGCAATCGAGAGGATGAGGAGCGGGCTCAGCCAGAAGACCGCCATCAGCGCGTGCGGCCGGATCCCGTGCTCCATCGCGAGAATCCACGACGCCGGCATCCCGAGCATCAGCATCGATCGCGCCATCTGGAATCCGGGCCGGTGCGTGCGCCACAGCGAGGACGGCTCCCGCCAGCCCCACACCGCGAGCATCAACGCGAGGTGAACCGCGTAGCGCGACCAGACGACCTGGTAACCCGGGAGTCGGTGGAGCACGGGCGCGGCGATCGCCTCGACCGCGCCCCAGAGCGAGGCGAACGCGACCATGTAGAGCAGGGCTCGCCGGGGGTCGGCCACGGGTCGGCCCGGAGCGCTCATCGCAATCCCTCCAGCCTTCGCATCAGGCGTTCCTCGAGTTCTTCGTCGCTCAGCGCGTCGAGTCCTGCCGCGTCCGCCGGGGCCGCGTCGCCCGCGGCGGGCGCGGCCGACGCCGCGGGCACCGTGGCGGCGGCCGGTGCGGCGACGAGCTGGCTCTCGAGATATCGCGCAAGCGCCCCGACGTTCGGATAGTTGAACGTGAGGGTCGACGGGAGGGCGCGCGCGGCACCCCGCTCGAGGCGGCGTTTGAGCTCGACGGCCACGAGCGAGTCCAGGCCAAGATCGAAGAGTCCCGTCGTGACCGGCACGTCGTGTGCCGCGTCGAGTCCCAGTACCCCGGCCACCTCGCCCTGGACGAACTCCACCAGCAGGTCGCGCCGCATTGCCGCCGGGGCGGCCGAGACTCTCTCCGCGAGGCCCGGTCCTTCCTCCACCCGCTTCGCCTGCGGTGCGGCGCCGGGCGCCTCGCCCACGCGAGAAAGCAACGGCCGCCGGCGCCTCGACTCGTAGAGCGGCTTGAAGACGCTCCAGTCCACCTTCGCCACAACCGCATCGGGCCGGGGGTCGGCCAGCAGGCGCCCCAGCGCGTCGAGCGCGTCGGTGCCCGGCATCGGCAGGAGGCCGCCCTCCGCGATGCGGCGCCGGCTCTCCTCGGAGGCGAGGCGCATCACGTCCCACGTGCCCCAGTTGACGGCCATGACCCGGCGCGAAGGCGCGTCCGTCGCCTGGGCGAACGCGTCAAGGAAGGCGTTGGCCGCGGCGTAATGGGCGAGCCCCGAGGCACCCAGCAGGGCCGTGGTGGAGGAGAACAGCACCAGGAAATCGATTCCCGCCTCCCGCGTGAGACGCTCGAGGACGACGCTGCCGTCTAGCTTGGGCCGCAGCATCCGCTCGAGCCGCCCGGCCGTGATCTCGCCCACGGGCGCCGAGTCGAGGTCGGCCGCCGCATGCATCACGCCGCGAAGCGCGGGCGCCTCGTCGCGAAGGCGCGAGAGCAGCCGCGCCATCGTGTCGGCGTCGGCCACATCCCCCTGCAGGCCATGGACCGTGGCGCCCAGCGATTCGAGCGCGCGCACGCCTTGCGCCGCCGGATCGGACCGCCGCCCGAGCAGCGCGACGTGGCGCGCGCCGCGCTCGACCATCCAGCGGGCCACCACGAGACCGAGCCCCCCGTAACCGCCCGTCACGAGATACGTGGCGTCGGGACGGAACGCCGGGGCCGCCGCCGCGGGTGCCTTGTCGTGCGCGAGGCGCGCGACGAGTCGCCGGCCCGACCGCCAGGCCACCTGGTCTTCGCCGTCCGCCGCGTCCATCGATGCCAGCAGGATTTCGGCATCGTCCGCATCGCCTTCGGGCGGTAGGTCGACCAGCCCGCCCCAACGGTCGGGCTGCTCGAGCGCGAATCCCCGGCCCAGGCCCCACAAGGGTGCTTGCCAAGGCGCGCCAGGAGCCCGCAGCCCTTCGGTGGACTGTGCCCCGCGGGTGGCGAGCCAGACGCGCGCATCGGCGCGCGTAGCGGCCTGGAGCCAACGCAGGGGATGCTCGCCCGCCAGCAGCCGGGCGGCCTCGGGCGCGGCCGGCTCGTCCAGCGGCAGCGACGCCAGTTCGAGCGCGCCCAGGTAGACCCATTCGCCGCCGGGCGCGACGGCGCTCGCGGACGCCTCGACCGGCAGCAGCGTCGCGATGTCCCCGCGTTCCTCCAGGCGCCGTGCGAGGGCGCGTCCGGTACGTTCACCGTCGCCGACGAGGGTCCAATGGCGCCCGCCCATGGGCGCGCGCGCCACGAACAACGCTTGCTGCATGGCGGCGCGGCCGGGCGCCGCATCGCCGGGAATCGCGGCGGCTCCGGTGAAGCCCTGCTCCCCCAGCAAGTCGAGCCAAGCGCCGCGCCCGAGGAGCGGGTAATCGTGCCGCAGCGCGGTATCGGTGAATCGCCACCAGCCCTCGGTCAGGCCGAAGGTCAGGTCGACCCAGCGTTCGCGCGCCACGCCCTCGAGGAGCAGCAGGAGCGCGCCCGGAGCCATCAGCTTGCGCGCGTGCGCGATCGCCGCGCGCAGGTCGGCGGTGGCGTGCAGCACGTTGGCGGCGATCACGATGTCGTACCCGCCCGCGGCGAATCCCTGCCCGAGGGGGTCCCTTTCGATGTCGAGCAGCGCGTGGCGCACGAACGGGTAGGCGGCGAACTGGCCCGCGGCGCGATCGAGGAAGAGCGGCGAAAGATCCGTGAACGTGTAGTCGGTCCGCTGCGCGGGCAGCGCCGGCAGCACGTACGTCGTGGTTCCCCCGGTGCCGGCACCGATCTCGAGCACCCGCAGGCGCGCACCGTCGGGAAGCCGCGAGATCGCCGCCCGAAGCGCTTCCACCAGGGCGCCGTTGTAGGTGCGGGCGAACGGCGAATCGACATAGAGCTTGCGCGCCTCCTCGAACGAGCCGCCGGGGAAAAGCAGGTGCAGCGGATCCTGTTCGCCGCGCAGCACGCGGGCGAGTTCGCCGCCGCAGCGGCCGAGGACCCGCAGCTCGCCATCGTTCTCCCCGAACCGGCGCAGCAGGCTTGCGTACCGCGAGGGCGCCCCGGCGGCCGGAAGACCGGATTTCACCTCGAAGCCGGCGCCGCGCCGCGCGAGAACCCCGTCTTCGACGAGCATCTCGAGAAGGCGCCCGAAGAGCCGCGCGTGCCTGGGCACCACGGCCAGTCGCGCCGCCTCCGTGGCCGCGTCGAAAACCCGCCCGGGCGTCGCCTCGAAGCCGAGGGCGCGCAGCGCGGCGGCCACGTGATCGCCGCAGAGACGATCCAGTTCCGGCAGCAACGCGTCGTACAGGGCGAGGCCGTGCCGGTCCGCGAGCTCGCCGAAATGCCGGGCCAGTTCGGGCACGAAGCGCTCCGGGCGCTCTAGCGCCGCGGCGGCGGACGCCACCGGCGCGAGGGGTTCCCAGCGGACGCGATAGAAGAGATCGCCGCTGCCGTCGACACCCGCGGCGCGCGCGAGCGTTTCCCGGGTCGCCCGGCGCAGGCGTGCGCCCCGGATGGTGCCGAGCACGCCGCCTTCGATCGAATGCAGCGTCACCTCCGCCTGCCACTCCGCAGGGTTCGCTGCGCGGGCGTTCGCCACGCGCGCGTGGCACCACAGGGTGTCCGGCAGTTCCCCGGCGAGGTCGAGACGATCGATGGCCGCGAGCAGGTACGCGATGTCCGGGTCGACCGTGGCCGGGAGCGCGAGGCCGATGGCCTGCAGGGCGCCGTCGAGCAATGCCGGATGCGCCCAGGCGACCCGGTCGTTCTCGCATCCCGGCGGCAGCCGGACCTGCGCGAGCGCCTCGCCCTCGGCCCGGTGTGCGAGGACCAGGCTGCGAAAGCCCGTGCCGAGTTCGATGCCGAGCGCACCGAGCTGCGCGTAGTACGCCTCGCAGGGCGACGCGGCGCCGAGCGCAGCCCGCCGTGCCTCGAGATCGATCGCGCCCGCCCCGGCCGCCGCGCCCGCTGCGCCCGTTGCGGCGGAGGCGGCGAGATATCCGGTGGCATGCAGGTGCCATCCGCTCTCGTCCCCGACCGCCCGGCTGTGGACCGAAAAGGGAATGCGCCCGCCCTCGGCGATGCCCAGGTGGGTCTGGACCTCGCGGCCTTCATCGGGCAGGACGAGCGGCTCGCGGATCGCGAACGATTCCACCGCCCGCCTTCCCGGGCCGAGCGCCTGGCTCGCCGCGGACTGCGCGAGCTCGAGGTAGACCGGCCCGGCCACGAGCACGGCGCCGTGCACGCGGTGCTCGGCGAGCCAGGGGCGGGTCGAAGGCGACAGCCGCGTCTCGAACACGGGCGTCGCGACCGGCAGCCGGCTTCCGGCGAGCGTGGCGCCGGCCGGCGCCTGCGCGCGCGGACGCGGCCCATCCGCGGCGATCCAGAAGGAACGGCGTTCGAAGGGATAGGTCGGCAACGTCGCACGCGACGCGCCGGACGGTCGGCCCAGGCCGTCCCACTCGATCGCGGCCCCTCGCACGTAGAGACCGGCCAGGGCGTTCATCATCCCGTCCCAGTCGTCCCTGCCGCGGCGCATCGAGGCGAGCCACGCGCAGTCCTCGCCCGGCACCGTGCGCTCGGCGAGCGCGGCCAGCGTGGGATGCGGCCCGACTTCCAGGAACACGCGATGGCCCTGGCGATGCAGCGATTCGATGCCTTCGGCGAAGCGGACCGGCTCGCGCAGGTGGCGGCACCAGTACGCCGCGTCGGGAGCGCCGCCGGGCAGCGCCGCGCCGCCCGTCACGTTCCAGGCGACCGGGATTCGCGGCGCCCGCATGCGCACGGACGACGCGCATGCGTGCAGGGCCGCCATCGCCGGCTCGACGAGCGGCGAATGGCCGGCGAACGACACGAACAGGCGCTTGCCCTCGACGTTGCGCTCGGCGAGCTCGGCGAGCACCGCGTCGACGGCGGCGGCATCGCCCGAAACCACGACGCTGTCGGGCGCGTTGACCGCCGCCACGGCCACGCGATCGGCCATCCGCGCCACGAGCGGCCGCACCGCGTCGACCGGTGCGAAAACGGCCGCCATGGTCCCCCCCGGCGGAAGGGCCTGCATGAGCCGTCCGCGCTCCGCGACGAGCCGCAGGCCATCCTCGAGACTGAAGACACCCGCGACGCAGGCCGCCGCGTATTCACCCACCGAATGGCCGATCACGGCCGCAGGGACGATGCCCCACGAACGCCAGAGTTCCGCGAGCGCGTATTCGATGGCGAAGAGCGCGGGTTGCGTCCACGCCGTCTCGTGGATCGCCGCCCCTTCCGAGGGGCCCGGCTGAATCACCGACTTGAGCGTGCGACCGCGTTCGTCCGGGCCGACGATCGCGTCGCAGCGGTCGATCGCCTCCCGGAAGACGGGCGCGGTGTCGTACAGATGCGCGCCCATTCCCGGGTACTGGGCGCCCTGTCCGGTGAAGAGGAAGACCACCTCGGGGGCAAGGCCCGGCGCCGTCGTGCCCCGGTGAATCGCCGGGTTCGGCGTGCCGGCGCGGAAATCCGCGAGGGCGGCACGGGCCGCGGGCGCGTCGGCGGCCACGACCGCGAGTCGCTCCGCGAAATGTGACCGGCCGCCGCCCGCGGTGCCCGCGGCGTCGGCCAGGGAAGGTCCGCCCGGCGCGAGCGCCTCGGCCATTCGCCCTGCGAGTTCCGCCAGCGTGGCCCCGGTACGCGCGGACAAGGGCAGGCAGTGCAGCGGTCGCGACCGGAACTCGGTGGCGGCCACGGGGGCCGGCGCCTCCTCGATCACGACATGGGCGTTGGTTCCGCTGAAGCCGAAGGAACTCACGCCGGCGAGGCGCCGCCGTTCGCCGCGGGGCCACGACCGGCCCTGCGCGAGCACGGTCACCGGGTAGTCGTCCCACGCGATGTGGGGGCTCGGCTCGCGAAAGTGCAGGTGCGGCGGAATGCGCTCGTGCACCAGCGACAGCACGACCTTCATCACGCCCGCGACGCCCGCCGCCGATTCGAGATGCCCGAGGTTGGTCTTGGCCGAGCCGATCACGAGCGGGTTCGCCCGGTCGCGCCCCGGGCCAAGGGCGCCGGCCAGCGCGCGCACCTCGATCGGATCGCCGAGCGAGGTCCCGGTGCCGTGAGCTTCCACGTAATCGATGTCCGCCGGGTCCACGCCGGCATCAGCGAGCGCGGCGCGGATGACCGCCTCCTGCGCCGGGCCGTTCGGAACGGTGAGGCCGCCGCTGCGCCCGTCCTGGTTGAGCGCGATGCCGCGGATCACGGCGAGCACGGGGTCGCCATCGGCCTGGGCGTGCGACAGGAGCTTGAGCACCAGCACGCCGCATCCCTCGCCGCGCGCGAAGCCATCCGCCGACGCATCGAAGGACTTGCAGCGTCCGTCGGGCGCGAGCATGTGGGCCTTCGAGAGCGCGATGGTGGTCTCCGGCGAGCAGATCACGTTGACGCCGGCGGCCAGCGCCAGGCGGGATTCACCGCTGCGCAGGCTCTGGCAGGCGAGCTGGAGCGCGACCAGCGAGGATGAGCACGCGGTGTCGACGGCGATGGCCGGGCCCTGCAGTCCGAGGGCGTAACTGACGCGCCCCGCGACCACGCTCGGCGCGTTCCCGGAAGCCATGTAGGCATCGATCGCCTCGTCGCCACGGCGAAGCACGCGCTGGAAATGGTCGGTATTGCACACCCCGACGAACACGCCGGTGGCCGAGCCGGCGAGCTTCTCCGCGGCGAGTCCGGAGTTTTCGAGGGCTTCCCAGGCGACCTCAAGCAGCAGCCGCTGTTGCGGGTCCATGGTGAGCGCCTCGCGCGGCGAGATGCCGAAGAACGCCGGATCGAAGGCGCCGACGTCGCGAAGGAACCCGCCGGCGCGCACGGAGATCCGCCCCGGCGCATCCGGGTCCGGGTCGAAGTACGCCTCGTTGTCCCAGCGGTCCCGGGGCACGTCGCTGATGGCGTCCCGCCCTTCCCGAAGCAGGTCCCAGTACTGCCCCGGGCTGTCCGCGCCACCCGGAAAGCGGCACCCCATGCCGATCACGGCGACGGGCTCGTGCCCGCGCCGCTTGCCGGCCTCGACCTGCTCGTGCAGCTCGAGCGCGAGCAGCGCGAGGCGTTTGGGCGAGAGCTTCTCGATGCGTTGGAGGAAGTCGTTCATGGCGTCAGGGGGCCTTCGCGGTGCGCCGGGCCAGCAGCCGGTCGACTTCCTCGTCGGTGAGATCCTCGATCGAGTCGACGAGGGCGTCGGCCTTCGGTGCGGACTCGTCCGTCGGCGCCCGCGCGGCGGGCGGCGAGCCCGGTCCGAGCAACTCGGCGCACAGGTATTCCGTGAGGGTCTCGAGATTCGGACAGTCGAAAAGCAGCGTCGCCGGAAGCGTCCGGCCGATCGCCTTGCCCAGCGTGTTGCGCAGCTCGACCGCGAGGAGCGAATCGAGCCCCAGTTCCCCCAGCGGCCGGCGCGGATCGATGGCGCGCGACACGTCGAGGCCGAGCGCCCGGCAGGCCCGCTCCCGGAGGAAGCCCGCCAGAAGAGCCCGCTGCCGGCCGGCCGGCGCGGACGCAAGCCGCTCGAGCAAGGCCTCGCCCCCCGCGGTTGGCGGAGACGGGGCGGACGCCGCGCTCGCTCCCGCCGATGCAGCGCCGACCTCCGCCAGGAAGGCATCGCCCCCGGCGCGCTGCGCGATGAATCGGGACCAGTTCGCGCTGAGGACCGTGGCCTGCACGGCATCCCCGGACAGGAGCCGCTCGAGCGCCGCGATGCCCTGGGCAGGCGAGAGCGCGCCCAGCCCCTGCGCGGCCAGGCGCCCGGCGACGCCGCGATCCGAAGCGGCGCCCACGTCGGCCCAAGGTCCCCAGTTGATGCTGAGGGCGGGCAAGCCGCGGCTTCGCCGCTCGTGCGCCAGGGCGTCGAGGAAGGCATTGGCCGCGCAATGATTGGCCTGCCCGGCCGAACCCAGCACCGACGCGACCGAGGAAAACAGCACCAGGAAATCGAGCGGATCGCCGCAGGTGAGCGAATCGAGCAACCGGCTGCCGCGCACCTTGGCCGCGAACACCGGCGCGAATCGCGCGTCATCCTGCTGCAGGAGCGCGGCATCCGCCAGCGCGCCGGCGCTGTGGATCACGCCGCGAAGCGGCGGGCCTTCCTGTCTCAGGCGCGCGAGCAGCGCCCGCAGGCCGGCCTCGTCCGCGACGTCGAGCGACAGCGCCTCGACGGCCGTACCGCCGGCCCGGATCGCCTCGATCGCGGGACCGGCTTCGGTCGTGATCCCGCGCCGGCCCACGAGCACGAGCCGTCCGGCCCCTCGACCGGCGAGCCAACGGGCCGCCTCCAGTCCCAGGCCCGAGAGCCCGCCGGTGACGAGGTACGTCCCGTCCCGGCGGATCGCAGGCATCCCGGCCGGCCCGTGCCGCAGCACGATGCGCCCCGCATGTCGCGCCTGCGCCATGAACCGGAAGGCGCGGCCGGCATCCTCGAGCGCGAACTCGTGACGCGGCAGCGGCGCGAGGCTTCCGGCGCGCCACTCGCCGACGAGGCGCGCGAACAAATCGCCGATGAGCGCCGGGTCGCGCTCGCCGGCCTCGCCCCAATCGACGACGAAATAGCGCAGCCCCCGGCCGAGCGCATCGACCTGCGCCTGCGTGCGGATTCCCCGCTTGCCGATCTCGACGAACCGCCCGCCCTTCGCGATCGCCCGGAAGCTGGCCTCCAGCATCTCGCCGGCGAGGGAATTGAGCACGACATCCACCCCGCGCCCTTGCGTTCGAGCGAGCACCTCGTCGGCAAAGCCGGGGCTGCGCGAGTCGAGCACGTGGCGAACACCCATCGCCTCGATCATGGCGCGCTTCGACGGTGAGCCGGCCGTCGCGAACACTTCCGCGCCGGCCCGGAGCGCGAGCCGCACGGCGGCCATCCCGACACCGCCCGCGGCCGCATGGACCAGCACGCGTTCGCCGCGACGCAGGCCGGCCAGGTGCGAGAGGCAGAACTCCGCGGTGACGTAGGCGATGCCGAATGACGCGGCCTCGCGCGCGTTCGCGCCCGGCGGCCTCGGCTGCACGAATGCCTCGCGGGCGAGCACGTGCGATGCGAGGCTGCCCCCGGCCAACGCGAGCACCTCGTCACCGACGCGAAGCCGGGTCACGCCCGGCCCCACGGCGCAAACCCGCCCGGCGCACTCGCCGCCGAGGGGACCGGGCTCGCCCGGATACATCCCGAGGGCGTTGAGCACGTCCTTGAAGTTGAGGCCCGAGGCTTCGACTTCGATCTCCACTTGGCCGGGACCCGGGGGAACGCGTTCGTGTGTCCCGCGTTCGAACGCGTCCAGCACTCCCGGCTTGGCCGACCGCAACCGCCAGGGCGCATCGTCGCTTTGCGCCGCCTGCCGGCGCATCGCCGAAAGGCGCGCCACATGGCGCCCGCTTTCGCGCAGGCCCACGAGCCCCTCGCGCACGGGCTCCGACAATTCCGCGGCCAACGCCTCGATCTCGCCCGCATCGGTGCCGAGGGCGAGATCGACGCAGGTGCAGCCGAGTTCCGGATGCTCGACCGCCAGCGCCTTTCCCAACCCGATGAGCGGGGCCTGGTTCGGCGCGAGTTGCCCGTCGGAGGGCTCCACCGGCTGGGCACCGCGCGTCACGAGCCAAAGCCGCGGGCCGTCCGATTCGGCGACGATGGCCTTGGCAAGACGAAGCGCGCTCAGGACGCCGCGTCGGTCCGCGGCCCCGAGCGCGTCGGCTCCGTCGCCTTCCCCGGCATCACCGTCGAGCGACCAGCCGTGGACGATCCCCTGCGGATACCGTCCGGCCTCGCGAAGCGCCGCCAGCACCGCCCGATAGTCCGCGGCTTCGCCGGGCCGCGCCTGGAAGTCGTCGCCGCCTCCACCGGGTCTCGCCGCAGCGTGAACCAGCGCGCAGCGATCGCCGCGTTCGCGCAGGCGATTCGCGAGGGCCGCCATCGTGCCGCCCCGGTCCGCGAAGACCAGCCAGTCGCGCGCGACCTCCAACCCCGCGCGCGAGACCAGCAACGACTGCAGGCCCAGGCACCCGGGCAGCTCCGCGCGCGGCGGCAGTGCGGCGGCCGCCTCGAATCCGCACTCGGCCAGGAGAGCGATCCAGCGATCGCGCGGCATCGTCGCGTAGTCCGGGCGCAGGTCCGTATCGGTGAAGGCCCACCACCCTTCGGTGATGCCGACCGTCAGGTCGAACCATCGTTGCGGTGCGGTCACCTCCAGCATGACGAACAGCCCGCCGGGCTCGAGCAACCCGCGAACGCGACCGAGTGTCCGGCGAAGGTCGGCCGTCGCGTGGATCACGTTCGAGGCGATCACGAGATCGAAGCGACGCCCGCCGAAGCCCTGCTCGGCGGGGTCGCGCTCGAGATCGAGCACTTCGTAGGAAAGGCCCGCCCGCACGCGCCCGAAGCGCTCCCGGGCGCGCGCGACGAACAGCGGCCCGACATCCGAGAAGGTGTAGTCGACGCCATCGGCCGGCAGCCGAGGCAGGACGTGCGCGGTGGTTCCGCCGGTGCCCGCCCCGACTTCCAGGATGCGAAGCGGGCGGCCCGGCTTCATCGATGCCGCCGCCCCGCGATCACCCTCGGCCACCAGCCCCCCGTAGAACCTGGCCGTCGGCGAATCGCGATACATCCGCTCGGCCGTCTCGAGCGAACCGCCGGGGAAGAGCAACTGCATCGGCTCGCGCTCACCGCGCAGCGCCTCCGCGAGTTCGGCCGCGACCCGTGAGGTCAACTGGAGTTCGGCCTCGGCGCCGGCCGGGCACCGTTCCGCGAGCCGTGCGAGTTCCTCCATCGGATCCGCGGGATCCCAGGCGCGCAGGACCCGCCAGCGATCGCCTTCCCTGGCGAGCCAGCCGGCCTCCGCCAGGATCGACAGCAGGCGCACGAAGAGGCGGCCGTGAAGCGGCGCGACGCGCAGGCGTCCGGCGAGCCCGGCTGCGTCGGTGAGCTCTCCCACGGCTGGCCGCCAGCCCAGTCGCTGCATCGCACGCCGTCAATCCGGCGCACAGCGCCTCGAGACGAGGGAGGAACTCGTCGTAGTCCGGCACGCCGGCCCGCGCGGCGAGCGCCTCGATGCGGCCCGACGCCGCCGAAGCGAGCGCGGCGGGCGTCCAGGACGGCGCAGCGCCCGTCGTCGCGACGCGCGGCGACAAGGGCCAGGTCGTCTCGTACAGGCACCCGTCGAGGGCGCGCCCCTCCAGCCGGTCGAGCGCGTCACGCCGCACGCGCTTGAGACGCACGTCGCGCAATTCGGCGACCCGGCCGCCCTGCCCGTCCCATACCCGCACGTCGGCGCGAAGGGATTCGCCGTCGCCTGGCGCGAGGCTCACGTGGCTCCAGCACACCGAAGGCGCGGGGCCGTGGCGCGTGTAGCGGCCGATGCCCACCGGGAGGTACAGCGCGCCGTCATCCGCGTCCGGCGGCAGCGCCGCGGCGATGACCTGCACGCACCCGTCCAGCAGCACCGGGTGCAGGCCGTAAGCGGACGCCTCGGCAAGAAGTCCTTCCGCCAGCGCCACCTCGCCGAGCGCCTCGCGCTCGCCACGCCAGATCCGGCGCAGCG
>JADJMI010000023.1 GCA_016709665.1 Betaproteobacteria bacterium
AGTTCATGGATTCCAATCAACCGGGAGGTCCCATGATTCTCATCTCCGGCCGGCTCGCGACACGGGTGTGCGTCGGGCTTCTGCTCCTTTTCGCCATGGCTCGCGCGGCGCTCGCCGCCGACCCCCTCGTCGACCCGGCCTGGGTCGTCGCCCGCATCGGCAAGCCCGGCATCGTCTTCGTGGACCTGCAGCCGTCCAAGGCCTACATGGATGCCCACATCCCCGGCGCGGTCAACACCAGCTACGCCAAGGACGGCTGGCGCGCGGAGCGCAAGGCCGACAAGGTGCCGGACATGCTCCCGGAGGACCTGGGCCCGCTCCAGGCGATGATCGGGACTCGGCTCGGCATCGACAACGCCACCCACGTCGTGATCGTGCCCCAGGGAGAGACGCCGGCCGACGTGAGCCAGGCGACGCGCCTTTACTGGACGTTCAAGGTCATCGGCCACGACCAGGTCTCGCTCCTGAACGGCGGAATGGCCGCGTACATGGAAGACGACAAGAACCCGATCCAGCAGGGCATCATCAAGGCCGCGCCGAAGTCGTTCAAGGCGAGCCTGCGCAAGGACATGATCGTCACCCTGGAGGACGTGAAGAAGGCCCGCGCGGCCGGCGTGGTCCTCGTCGACGGGCGGCCGGACGACCAGTACGTCGGCATCGCGAAGCACCCGAAGGCCACCGTCGCAGGAACGATCGGCGGGGCGAAGAGCGTTCCCTACTACTGGACGATGAACGGCACGCAGTTCCGCAGCCGGGAGCACCAGGAGAAGCTCTTCCGCCATGCCGGCGCACCGACCGGCGGCGAACAGATCGCGTTCTGCAACACCGGGCAGTTCGCATCCGTGCCCTGGTTCGTCGCCAGCGAGCTGTTCGGCAACAAGCAGGCGAAGCTCTACGACGGCCCGATGGTCGAACACACGATGCTCAAGGCCGAGGGCGTCGAGAGGGAAGATCCCGCTCGACTGAGGCGGGGCGCGCCGCGCCGCGCGTCCGCCGGGACGTCCCATGGGAATCATGCATCTTGCCGCAGGGCCCGGGGAACAGCCCGATGGGCGTGGGTCGACGAGCGGCGCGCCGGCGCTTCGCTTGACGGGCCTCGCACCGGTCATCGCCGCCGCGGCGGGCGCGACGGCCGCCGGGGCCATCGCCATCCAGGCGGCCCTGGGCGATCCGGCGCTCTCGCCGGTCGTCCTCGCGGCCGTGGCCGTCCTGGTGCTCGCCCTCTCCTTCACCGTCTACGCCTACGCGCGCGGCATGGCGGCCTTCCGCGAAGCCGTCCACCGCGTCGGGGACGGCTCCCTCAGGCGCATGCGGCTGCCCCCGGCCTCGCGCCCGCTGATGGGCGAGCTCGCCGACGAGTTCGACACGCTGGCACGACACCTGTCCACCCTCTTCGGCGAGATGGAGCAGGCGCAGCTGTCCATCATCACCGAGCGCAACCGCCACGAGGCGATCCTGCAGGGGCTTCCCGGCGCACTGCTCGTGGTCGACGACGACCTGCGGGTCACGCTGAGCAACCAGAAGGCCGAGCAGCTTTTCGGGCTGCCGGGTGACGCGCTCGAAGGGGCCGGCGTCTTCGATCTGTTGCGCGTGGACACGGCCGGCCGCGACCTGATCCGCGACGCCTTCCTGAACGAGGAGCAGGTGACGAACCGCGTGCTCCCGCTCACCGTGGGCGAGCGCCTGCACCATGTCTCCCTCAACATGACGTTCTTCAGCCTTTCGCCCCGGCAGGCGCAGGCTTGCGCCGCGATCATCCCTGCAGGACATCACCGACTGGAAGCGCCTGGAGGACATGACGCGGCAGGCCGAGAAGCTGGTGGCCATGGGCCAGCTCGCGGCCGGGGTGGCACACGAGCTCAACACGCCGCTGGGCACGATCCTCGGCTACGCGCGACTGCTCGACGAGGGGAAAGCCGATGCCTCGCGGCGCGCCGAGTACGCAGGCGCCATCCAGCAGGAGGCGAAGCGTTGCGCGCGCATCGTGGACCAGTTGCTCGCCTACGCGCGGCGCGACGCCTGTCACGCGGAAACCTGCGACGTCAACGCCCTCATCCGCGAGACCGTCGAGGCCGTCTCCCAGTGCCAGGGGGAACGCCACTGCGTGCGGGTCGAAGCCGATGTGGAGGGCTTCCTGCCCGTACGGGGCGCCCAGGGCCAGATCGACATCGTGCTCGTCAACGTCATGGTAAACGCGGTGCAGGCCGCCGCCGGCCGTCCCGAGCCGTGGGTGCGCGTCTCCTCGCGCGCCGACGGCGAGCGGGCCACCGTCAGCATCACCGACAACGGACCCGGGGTTCCCCGCGAGATCTGCGGCAAGATCTTCGATCCGTTCTTCACGACGAAGGCCGGCGGCACCGGCACCGGCCTGGGCCTCGCGATCAGCCACTCGCTCGTGACGCGCATCGGCGGCAGCATCCGGTGCGACCCGGATTGGCGGGACGGCGCGCGCTTCGAGATCGTCCTGCCGCTCGCGACGCCGGAGGGCGCCGAATGCCGCTAGGCACCCTCCCGGACAGGATCCTCATCGTCGAGGACGACGAGCCGATGCGGCGCATGATTCGCGAGGTGCTCGCGCCTCCCGGCGCCGAGGTGCACGAGGCGCAAAGCTCCCAGGGCGCGCTCGATTACCTGGAGAAAGTCGACGTCGCCGTCGTGGTGACCGACCTGCGCATGCCCCGCATCGGCGGCCTTGACGTGCTCCAGTTCGCCCGGCGGCGCAACGCGCTCACCCAGGTGATCCTCCTCACCGGGCACGCGACGGTGGAATCGGCCGTCGATGCGCTCAAGGGCGGCGCGTACGACTACCTGCGCAAGCCCTTCGAGCCGGACGAGTTGCGGCACGCGGTCGACCGCGCCCTGGAGCACTACCGCCTCAACCGCGAGAACGTGCAGCTGCGCGAGGCCAACAGCGCCTACGCCGATCTCGACGGGCTCATCGGGAAGAACCCCGCGATCGAGCAGGTGAGGCGGATGGTGCGCGCCTGCGCCGGGTACGACTGCTGCGTGCTCATCACCGGGGAATCGGGAACGGGCAAGGAGGTGGTGGCGCACCAGATCCACCTGCAAAGCGAGCGGCGCGACGCCCGGTTCATCGCGGTCAACTGCGCCGCGATCCCGGAGGAGAACGTCATCGAGAGCGAACTGTTCGGCTACAAGCGCGGCGCCTTCACCGGCGCCAACTCAGACAAGCTCGGCAAGTTCGCCGCCGCCGACAAGGGCACGATCTTCCTCGACGAGATCAACAACGCCTCGCCCGCCTTCCAGGCGAAGCTGCTGCGCGTCATCCAGGACGGCACCTATTTCCGGGTGGGCGACACGGAACAGCGCCATGCGGACGTGCGCCTCATCGCCGCGACGAACCGGCCCCTTCCCGGGCTCGTGGAGAGCGGCGCGTTCCGGATGGACCTGTACTACCGCCTGCGCATCGTCGAGATCGTCCTTCCGCCGCTGCGCGAGCGAAGGAACGACATCCCGCTGCTGGCGAACTACTTCTGGCCCGGCACTCGGCGCGGCTGCGCAAGCCCTGCAAGGGGATCGCCACGCGCGCGCTCGGCAGCCTGATGCGCCACAACTGGCCGGGCAACGCGCGGGAGCTGGAGAACGCCATCCAGTCGATGCTCATCCTGAGCGAGACCGACATGCTCGACATCGACGTGCTCCCGCCCGGCATCGAGCGCGAGGGGGCGGGCTCGAGCCGCGCCGTCGAGATGATGGAGCCGCAGAGCCTCGAGGAGATCGAGGCCTACTTCATCGCGAAGACGCTGCGGGAAACCCAGGGAAACCGCGCCACCGCCGCGGAGATCCTCGGCATCGACAAGTCCACGCTCTGGCGCAAGATCAAGCGCTACGGGCTGGAGTGAGGTCGGCCACCCCACCCCGGGCCCTTCCCGCGCCGGCGCGGGTTCTCAGAAGATGAACTGCAGCCCCGCCGTGATCTGCTTGTAGTCGCGTTGCGTGGGGTCGGTCGGGTTCTGCAGGTCGAACTTGACGTCGGCGTACTCGAAGCTGAGCTTGAGGAGTTGTCCGTCGATGAGGTAGTGGAAGCCGGCACTGCGCCACTTCTGGTCCCGGAATCCCGTGGGCAGGTTGTATTCCGAACGCTCGTAGCGCCCGAACACCTGCACGCGCCCCGGCCCGATCTTCTTCGGGAACAGGTAGCCGCCCTTCACGTAGTAGCCCTCCAGGTCCGTGCTCGCCGGCAGGCTCGGATCCGGCGACAGGCCCGAGTGCACCTTGTCCGTGTCGTACTTCATGTACGCGCCGGAGGCGGTGAACGTCCCCGCGGCGGTGGGCTGCTCCCAGAAGACGTCGGCCGTCCACGCCTTGTAGTCCTTGGGATCGGTCTTGCCGATGTAGTCGCCGTAGGCGACGTCCTTCTGGAAATCGTAGCCCAGGCCGAACGTGAGGACCTTGCGCGTGCCCAGGTACGTGCCCCGGTAGCCGAACTCGTATTCCGGATCGAGCAGGCTCAGGTGAACCCGCGCGGTCACCCGAGGCGAGTCCTTCACCACTTCATCGCCCTCGCGACCGTCGGCCATCATCAGGCGGTAGGAGAACTTGCCGTCGGCGAGATTGCCCCACATGGCGACGCCGGTGTCCCGGCTCCCGCCCCAGGGCGTGTAAGCGAGGGCGTCCGCGCGGTCGAGCGTGAGGGGATCGAAGCAGGCCTCGAGGTTCTCGCGCGTGAACGTGTTCTTGCCGCGCCCGACGATGAAGCGCATCTCGTCGCGGTAGTCGATCGTGACGTAGGCATCCCGGAAGAAGACGCTCTTGTCGTCCTTCGTGTACTTGCTGTCGCCGGGCGCGTCGAGGTTCGCGTAGAAGCCCACGAGGTCGTTGTACTGGCCGGAGAACGTGAGGCGGTTGCGGCGCAGGAAGAAGTCCGTGGAACTCCCGTCGTCGGTCGGCGAGCTGTAGCCGTGGTACTGGCCCCAGGTCTGCATCGAGTAGTTGAAGTTGAGATTGCCTTCCTTGCCGAAGGGAATCGTCGGGCCGGCGACCGCCGTGCCGGCGAAGCCCGCGAGCAGGAGCGCGCCGGCGACGGCAGCGTGGACTCGCCGCCGGGCGGAGGGGATAGCGTCGTGGGGGTTGCGCATGCGCATTTCCGCCTGAACGGGTTCACTTCTTGGCATAGGCCTTCGTGAGATCGGCGAGGTTGCCCGACTTGTGGCAACCCGCGCAGAGCTCCTCGGCCTTCGTCCTGGGGTTGCCCACGAGGTCCGCGTGCGCGAGTTCCTTCTTGATCAGGCGCGCGTTGCCCTTGTGGCAGCCGATGCAGGAGGGCGGGGGGAGTTGTCGACGCTGCGGTGGTCGTTGTGCCACGCCTCGTTGGGCGGCGCCTTGGCGCGCGTGCCGTTGTGGCACTTGAAGCAGGAGGACGTGCCCATGCCGCAGGCGTTGGCCTCCGCGATCGGGGAGACCGCACGCATCGCGTTGCGCACGTCGGCCAGGGCTTCGGCGCCCCAACCGGCGGGCGCCTGCGCCACCGGGACGACGAGGTCCGTCCGCTCGGGACTCGATGCGGCGAACGACCACAGCACCGCGATGGCCACCGCGCCGAGCGTGCCGGCCGCGATGCGCAAGGTGCCGCGCGCCATCGCGCGCAGCCTGTCGACCCAGCTTCTGCGATCCTTCATTTTTCGTCTCTCCTCTTCCTGGAATCAACCGGATCGACCGCGGAGGACTTCTGCGCCGCCGCCATCGCCGCCTCGATCTCGCTCTCGCTCACCGGGTTCTCGCAGACGCAGATCCGGCCGCTGCCCTTGAACTTGAGGCGTCGGCGGGGCTCGGCCGGCGCCTCGGCGCCCGCGGAAGCCTTGGTCGCGGGCTTGTCCGCTTCCGCCGCGGCCTTTTCCGACGGCGCCGCGGCAAGCACGTGCGGCGGTGCCATGGCGATCACCAGCCACGTGACGATTCCCCATCCGCCGATCTTCAAGTTCGCCTCCGGGCTGGTCTTGTACTCGGATGCTGATCAGCACGTTGCATGCCAGTGCGCAGGCGCCTTGAAAATCATGTGCTTACCGGCGAAGACCTCGGCCATGCCATTGCAATACCGCCGCGCGTCCCGGAGGGCTTTCAATTTGCAACCCCCTCAACCCGCGCGCCATCGGCTTGCGGCACGGCCAGATCGATCTCGGCGAGCCGGTATCGCGTGGCGCCTGCGCGCGCCAGCGCCTCCTCGAGTTGGCCGCGGGTCTCGGCGTCGAGGTCCGTTCGACGCTGGTGAACGTCGCGGAAGAAGCGCTCGTAGTGTTCCGCAGGGGCCACTTCGGTTCGCAGCACCACGCGCCACGCGCCCGGCGGCACCTTCACGTCGAAGTTGAGCTCGTGGCGCCCGTCGGGCGGCAGGCGGGTGTCGGACACCTCGTTCGCGAGCGCGACGTCGACCGTGCGCCCGATGACATGGTGTCCGACGAGCACGTGCATCCCCGGACCGATCAGGTAGGCGTTCACGAGGATCTTGGGCACCACATAGGTGGGCAGGTAGTGGCCCGCGCCGCGATTGGCCAGCGTCACGGTGACGTTGATGCGGCCGGCATCGACCCGCTGCACGCGCAACTCGCGGTGGAGCGCCTGTCGCGTCATCTCGGGATCGTGGATGCCACGCCACAGGTGGCGACGTTCGGGCATGTGGCATCCCTGGCAGTGCCTTCCCTCGCGGGCATGGCGGCTGCCGCGCCATTCCTCGTAGGTGTTCTCGAGGAGCTTGCCGTTGACGCGGCGACCCTCGGGCGGGAACTGGTGGCAGGTGGCGCAGAAACGGCTGTCCGAGAAGGCGGCGTTGCGCGTTGCGCCACCGTGGGGAAGGCGGGTGCCGGGAGCCGCCTCCGGCGATCCGGGCCGACGCTCCGGCCCGTATCGCTGGTGCGCCCGCACGTGGCAGGCGGCGCAGACGAGCCCTTGCCGATGCAAGTCCGGCGGAACCCACGCCGGCGGTTCGGTGGCGGGCGCATTGGGCCAGCCGCGTTCGCGCGCCGCGAGGGCCTTCTGCTCGGCGAGCGGCGCGTGGCAGCGCAGGCAATCGTTGCCCTGGGACTGGTCGAACGTGTGAAGTTGCCACGCGAGCCCCGGCCCGAAGGCGCGGCTGTGCAGGCTCGTGCGCCAATCCACCAGTTGCACGGTATGGCACAGGCCGCAACGGGCGGGATCGAGCGAGGCTTCGTCGGGGGCGTGCGTGGCGGGTGGCGTTCCCTGCGGCGCGATCGGCGAGGCCCAGTGCCGTGCGAGGAACTGCCCGATCGCCTCGTCGCTCACGCGACCGGCGTGATGCCGGTACCCCGCCCACAGGGCAAGGCCGGCAAGGATGGCGAGCGCCACCCCTGCCGCCAATCGGAACCTCAACCGCAGGGGTTGCCCCCGGTGCCGGTTCCCGTGCCCGCGGTACCGCCGCCGGGCTGGCCGCGCTTGTAGAGCTGGTCTTCCAGGATGATCTTGTTGGCGTGCACCGCGTAGGGATCGACGATCTTGCGCGGGGTCACGAGCGTCGGGCTGGTGGCCGGACGGAAGAACGACTTCACGTCGGTGCGCCAGGGCGAGTCGGCCGGCAGGATCACCCGGCCCGAGTTGTCGGGCAGGTTGGACAACGAGTTCCACTCGACCATCGCGCCGTCGTAGAAGCGAACGGGCAGGCCCAGGATGCCGGCGGACGCGAAGCCCGTGATCATCGCGCGGAAGGTCGTCTCGCAGTAGGAGTAGATCACGTCACCGGGCTGGTAGGCGCCGCCTTGCCCGACGCCGTTGTACGTCCCGTCCACGAAGCGGTAGCCGGCCGCGTCGCTCCCGCCGTTCAGGTAGTTCTGCAGGGTCGCCTTGGGCTTGTAGGAGAAGCCCTTGGTCGAATCGAGCAGGTTGGTGAACTGCAGCTGCAGGGTGCCTCGCGGGTGCCCCTGTCGCGAACCGAGTTCTGGAAGGTGCGCATGTAGTCGTAGCCGGCGGGCGCGTTGCAGATGGAGCTGCCGCAGGCGACGAACCCGGAATCGCCGGACTCGAGGCGCTCGCCGGCGCTGAACTGGCCGACGCTGCGCGCATCCCAGATCATGATGCCGTCTTCCTTCACCGCCGTGTCGTTGGCGGGAAGGACGGCCATCAGGTCCTCGAAGGTCGCCTGCAGCGCGGTGTTGTCCGTGAGGAGGGTGCGCACGCCGATGAGGCCGGAACTGGGCGCCGTGCTGGCCGTGGCCGTGAAGTCGGCGGCGACCATGCCGTTGCCGTTGATCCACTGGTTGCCGCCGTTGAGCACCGACACGTTCCGCTTTTCCACGCCCCAGTAGCGCAACGCATACCAGCAGCGCCCCTGCGCCATGGCGTTCCCGGTGCTCCCGGTTCCCTGGGCGCACACGAACATGTCGTTGTGCGGGTCCATGTTGTATTTCTTGAACAGCGCATCCATGGTCGGCCCGTCGGGCACCATGCTCGGCGTCTCGATCACGCCGTTGATCCGGGACTGGGTCCACTCCGAGGAAGGCGAGAGGTAGGTGAAGACCGTCGCGTTGTTCGGCTTGATGTACTCGGCGCCGGTCGGGCCCACGGTGGCCTGGAAGATGATCAGCTTGCCGGCGACGCCCGCGGGACGGTTCGTGTTCCAGTCGGCGATCCAGCGCTTGAGCGTGCTCGCGGTGATGAGCCCGTTCAGGTTCTCGTTGTAGTCGTCCGCGGAAGCCTGTGCGATTTCCTGGGGCGTGTTCACGGTGATCTTCGCGACGCTGCCGTACGAGGTATCCTCGCCGCCGCCGCCGCCGCACGCGCCCAACGCAAAGCAGGCGGCCACGGCGAGCGAAGCCCCGGGATGGAGCCTTCCCTTCGGAAGGCCGCTGGAATCCTGACTGTTCATGTTCTTTCCTCCTTCACGCTGGACCGATCGGTGAACTGGCCGGCTCATCCAAAGCACGGAGCGTGCCGATCACCGAACCACTGCGAAAACAAGGGCTTGCCGGCAGCCGCCGGCTTGGCGGCATTGCACAATTCCGCGCCAGGCCTCGCGAGGCGCTCATTTTGCAAAGTCCCGCGACACCGACCGTCGCGCCGCAGGCCCCGTTGCAAATTCCAACGCCTGCGCACGCGTGCGGGAGCGGATTGCGACATGCAGCCGGGCGTTGCGGAGCGCCTTCGCAGGGTCACGGGGCAAGACGACCACGGGCGACGAGCGGCACGCCAATTGCTTTGATCCGGATGCGGCAAGTCGCGGGCCGAGTGACCTGGGGAGCACGCTTGTACCGATTCATCGAACCCATCGGCGAGTGGCTTCTGGCGTGGCGCGGAGGTGGCAGGAGCGCGTCGAAGACGCGGGAAGTGGACGTTCCGGGCCACGGCACGCTGCTCGCCAGCACCTCGCTCGACCTGACGGGGCAAAGTTGCCTGCGGACGAACCTGGCGACCAAGCGCGCGCTGGACGCCGCCCCCGCCGGCGCGGTGATCGAGATCGTCTCCGACAACCTGAGTTCGGTGGAGACGATCCCCTTCATGCTCGCGGGGCATGGATGCAAACCACCTGGGCACGGTCCATGTGGAGGGCAGCTGGCGGATCTACGTGCGCAAGTCCGGTGAATGAAAGCCGGCCGGCGCGATGCAGTCTCGAGGGAGGACGCGTGAAATGGCGGAGGGCGTGATCGAAACGACGGAACGCATCGGCATGGCGACGAGCCGCGCCAACATCCTGCGCGCCGCGGCGGTGGTGGGTTTCTTCCTGCTCGTCTCGCTCGGCACCTATGCGGCCGATGCGCGCTACCTCTACTTTTCCGCCTACCTCTGGTTCGGGTTCGTCTACGGCATGTCCCTTCAGTACGGCCGTTTCTGCATGGCCTCCGCCATCCGCGACCTCTTCGCGGTGGGCGTGCCGCGCATGGCCGTCGGCATCATGATCGCCGTGGTGCTCTTCAGCCTCGTTTCCGCCGGGGTGACGCTCACCGGCCGCAGCACGTTCCACGCCTCTCCCATCGGCCTTTACTCCGTGGTGGGGGGGGCGATCTTCGGCTTCGGCATGGTGTTCACCGGCGGCTGCGCCACGGGCTCGCTCTACAAGACCGGCGAGGGCAGCGTCGCGGCCCTCCTCGTCGTGTTCTCGCTGAGCTTCGCGCAGGCGATCTTCGTCGACGTCGGCGGGGTGCTCGACCTGCCTAGTGCCCGCTTCGTGGACGGCGTCGGCCGCGGCCAAGTCGATGCCGGCCCAGCTCACCGCGACGCAGGGCTGGTACGACCAGTTCCTCGCCGGCTACATCTGGGACCTGAAGGGCCTCACCGTCGGCGAGGCGCTGGGATTCGCGGACCCGGTCGCCAGGGTCTTCATCGGCAATTCGCTCGTGAACGCGATCCTGCCGGCGCTCGTCCTGCTCGCCGTGATCTACCGCTTCTATTACCGCAAGGGGTGGCTGCGCAAGCACGCGGACCTCCCCCCGGGGCCGGCCCGCGAGTTCGCCGGCTGGTGGAGCATGGTCACCGCTTCCCGGCGCACCGCGGTCGCCGGCCTGGTGCTCGGCCTGGCGGCCGGGCTCCAGATGTGGGTGATGCAGGCGCTGCAGCAGAAGTTCGGCATCGCCAACGCGGGGAGCTCCTCACCGCCATGGGCATCACCGAGGGCCTGAGCATGCAGGACACGGTCTTCGATCCGGGTTATTTCTACGTGACGACCCAGGAAGCGCAGGGCGCGGCGTGGGTGCTGGCCAAGCTGGGCATGAACCTGCGCGACAACATCTTCTTCGGGATGGAAAACGGCATCCCGGCACCGCTCGCCAATCCCGTGCTCTGGATGAGCTTCTCGGTGATCGGCGGCTCGATGGTGATGGCGTTGCTCGCCAACGAATTCGGCTGAAGTTTCCCACCCGGGAGATCGCCCTCTGGGCCATCGGCGGCGGCATCCTGATGGGCCTGGGATCGCGCGTGGGCCTGGGCTGCAACATCGGCGCCTTCTTCGCGACGGTGACCAACGGAGACCTCCGGCTGGCTCTTCGCCGCCGGGATGACCGCCGGCGGCTGGCTCGGCGTCAAGTTCTTCAACTGGTGGATCGAACGCAAGATGGCGAAGGAAGCCCCCTGGGCTTCTGACGGACGGATACCGCAGGAAAACCGCAACCCAGACAGGAACGACCATGGCAGTGAAGTTCGAGAAGCTCGGCGAGGGAACCTACGTCCTGGATGTCGGGGATACGTCTGCCCCCATCCGCAGATCTACACCAAGAAGGCCCTGGAAAAGCTCAAGAGCGGCGAAACGCTGCAGCTCGTCTTCGACAATCCGTCGTCGGGCGAATCGATCGTCGCCATGTGCCAGACGGAAGGCGACGACATCGTCGAGAAGTCCCAGGACGCGGGCAGGACGCTGCGCTGGACCATCCGCAAGAGCTGACGCGAAGGGATCGGGACCATGCGCCTGGGTATCGTCGCCTCGCACGAATCGGCCGCCCCGCAGGTCGAGGGCCTCGCAGCCGCCGCTGCAAGGCGCGGCTGGGCGTGCCGCTGCTTTCTCACCGATCCGGGCGTGCGCCTCGCCACGTCACCCGCCCTCGTCGCGCTCGCCGCCAGCGGGGCGATCCGCCTCGACGTCTGCGAGCACAGCTGGCATCACTTCTCGGAAGGTCCGGCGCCGCAAGCCGCCCGCCTGGGCACGCAGTTCAGCAATGCGGAGCTCGTTCGCGAGTGCGACCGCGTGATCGTCGTGCCGGGACGGACATGAAGCACATCCTCGTGATCGCGAAGCACAACCAGGCCGAGGCGTTGCGGGTGGCCGCCGGCCTCACGCTCCTGAACGACGCGGTTCGCGTGATCGTGCCCGGACCGCTCGCGCAGACGCCGGCCGTGACCGAGCAGACGGAAGTCCTCGACTTCGCGGAGGTGCCCTGCGAGGAACTGGCGGATGCGCCCGCTCCCGCCGCCGTCATCGCGACGGCGATCCTCGAATCCCAAGTCCTCTACGTGATCTGACCATGACCCGCAGGATCCTCCTGTTGCACGATGCCCCCGCGCCCACCCCGGAAGCCGGTGCGATCGCCGCCGCGCTGCGCGCGCAGGGCGCGCAGGTGGTCGCGCTCGCCTGCGCCGAGCCGTACGACGCGGTCCTCGATGCGCTCCTCGAGGCGGATAGCGTCCTCTACTGGCGCTGAAGCTCCGCCGGAGCCGGGCCTCGCCAGGTCAATCGAGCGCGAAGCCCGTCGACCGGCCGAAGCGCGACCACCGGTCCGCCTCCTCGCGCACGACGCGTTCGGCTACCTCCGGCGAGGAGCCCACCGGGTCGATCCACTGCTTGTCCCACAGTGACGACTTGAGCGCCGGGTCGCGAATGATGCGCGAGAGGTCCGTGCGCAGGCGGCGAACCGCCTCGGGCGGCGTCTTCGCCGGCACCACGATCACCATCCACACCGACGCGTCGAAGCCGGGGTAGCCCGACTCGGCCACCGTCGGCACGTCGGGGATGAGCGGCGAGCGCTTCGCGCCCGTCTGTGCCACGACCTTCAGCTTGCCCGCCTTCACGTGCGGGATGAGCGCCGTCGGGTTGAGCGCGAGGACCTGCACGTCGCCCGCGAGGAGCGCCGTCACCGCGGGCGCACCGCCGTTGTACGGGATGTGCTCGGTGCGGATGCCCGCCGCGCCGTTCAGCTGCTCCATCGTGAGCTGCGAGATGCTGCCCTTGCCCACGGAGGCGAAGTTGAGCGCGCCCGGCTTCGCCTTCGCTTTCGCGACCAGTTCGGCCAGCGTGGCGGCGCCCAGGGACGGATGCACGGCGATGAGGCCCGGCGCGGTGCCCACCAGCGTGACGAACGCGAAGTCGCGTGCCACGTCGTAGGGCAGGCTCTTCGCGAGCGCGGGGCTCACCGCCAGCGGGCCATTGGTGCCGATGAGGAGCGTGTGCCCGTCGGGCGCGGCTTTCGCGACGGCCTCGGCGGCGATGTTGCCGCCGGCCCCAGGACGGTTCTCGACCACGACCGGCTGGCCGAGCGCGTCGCCCAGGGGGCCCGCCAGCGAACGGGCCACGACGTCGGGCTGCCCGCCGGGGGCGAAGGGAACGACGAGCTTCACGGGGCGCGTGGGCGACCAGTCGGCGAACGCGCCCGGCGCGGCGGCAAGGAGCAGTGCCGCCAGCAGGAATCGAACGGCATTCATCGCGGTGTGACGCCTTTCTGCGCGGCGCGGGCGAGGGCCCGCTCCGCGATGGAAGCCGACATGATCGGCACGCCCGTCGTCGGCACGTCCTTCAGCATCCCGAAAAGGCGCACGCGCTCCCGGAAACCCGCGTCCTGCGGCCAGGGCTCGTCGACAGGTTGCGTGACCCACGCCCACAGGAAGTCACCGGCCGATTGACGCACGCCGGGTGAGCTTCCCGGATCGAGCACGGCATCGCGAGCCGCCGCCAGGAAGAAGAGGCCCGCGCCCGTTCGCCCCGCCTCCTTGTCCTGCCTCAGCCTGACGAAGAGCGCCTCGCGTTCCGCTTCGGGCAGCCCGCCCACCTGGGGCGTCACGGAAGCCACCAGTGCGGGCCAGCGCTTCGTCGCCGCTCTTCGCCGGGCGCTCGGGCTTCGCGAATCGCAGCCGGCCCAGCGTCTCGGCGTACGCGCCGCCCCCCACGCGAAAGCGCAGCGCCTCGCCGCCCGCGAGCGTGGCTTCGTCCGGATCGCTCGCGACGACGCGTTCGACGCGTTCCACCGACTCGAGCATCTCCCCCACCACCTCGGCCACGTCGGGATGGATGCGCGCGAGGTTTCGCGGCAGGGCGTCCTCCCACCAGGGCAGGGCCAGCAGCGGCAGCACGGTGAAGAAGAGGCGCGCCGCCGGGTGCATCGCCGGCAGGAAGATCCCCATGCCGAAATACCAGAGCAGGGCACCGGCCGCGAAAGGCATGAGCGAGACGAGCCACACGCTGCCCGCTTCGCGACGCCCGTCCACGAGCCCCTTCGGCATCGCGCCGGCCGGGCGCGCCGGGTCGAGCGCGAGCGGGAAGGCCCGGGACGGCGCGGCCCAGCTTTCGATGGCGACGTCGTCGGGTCGATCCGATTCCCGCTCGAGGACACCCAGCATCGTCCGGGGCGCGAGCGCATCGCGATCCGCGTCGGGCTGCGGCGTCTGCGCGAGCCACCGGAGCGCGGCCGGCGCGAAGCGCATTTCCGGCACGCCGAATCCGTTCGCTTCGCGGGGCCAATCGAACGGGACGTCCGTGGCCATTTCGCCCACGTCGTGCAGGTGATAGGACTCGTTGAACTGCAAGCGCTTGCCGCAGAACGCGCGCCGCAAGGGCGAGCCCCAGTCGCCCTCGTACTCGACGACGGCGCAGGGCGTGGCCCGGGCGGAGCCGCGCCAGAATCCGCCCGCACCCACGCGCGCCGGGTCGAATTCGATCGCGAGCCAGCTTTCCACGATGCGGCCCTGGGCTGCGGCGGTGAAGGAGGCGTACTCGCGCGCGTCGAGAACGCGTTGCGGCCCGGATTTCCAGGCGACGGTGAGGAAAACGGCGGCGGCACCCAGGAAGATGGCCGCGTAAAGGCGCACGCCCCAGCCGACGGTCAGGCCTGCGACCTTGCCGATCGCGATGGCCTTGAGGGCTTCGCCCAGCCTCGCCTTGGCGGACGGCGGCGGCGCGGGCGCGATTTCGACGCCCGCCTTCGTGCTGCGCTTTCGGCCCATCGTCAAATTGGGGACAGGTGAATTTGGGGACAGGTGAAAAATACACCTGTCCCCAGTTTTCAGTAGTTGAGGACCGGGGCGAGCCAGCGCTCGCAGGCGGCGAGGTCCATGCCCTTGCGGTGCGCGTAGTCCGCCACCTGGTCGCGCTCGATCTTGCCCACGGCGAAGTAGCGCGCGACTGCGGGTGCGAAAAGTAGAAGCCGCTCACGGCCGCCGTCGGCAGCATGGCGAAGGATTCGGTTAGCGTCATGTCCGCCGTGTTCGGCGCGTCGAGCAGGGCGAAGAGCTCGCCTTTCTCCGTGTGGTCCGGGCACGCCGGATAGCCCGGCGCGGGACGGATGCCGGCGTACTTCTCGGCGATGAGTTCCTCGTTGGAAAGCTTCTCGCCCGCCGCGTAGCCCCAGTACTCGGTTCGCACGCGGTGGTGCAGGTGCTCGGCGAAGGCTTCCGCGAGGCGATCGGCGAGCGCCTTCACGAGGATCGCGTTGAAGTCGTCGTGCTTCGCCTCGTAGTCGGCCACGCGCGCGTCGATGCCCCCGCCCGCCATGACCGCGAACGCACCGACCCAGTCGGCGATGCCCGAATCGTGCGGCGCGACGAAATCCGCGAGGCACAGGTTCGGGTTGCCGGCGGGCTTCTCGTTCTGCTGGCGCAGGCAGTGCCAGGTCGTGAGCACGTGGTCGCGCCTCTCGTCGGTGTAGATCTCGATGTCGTCGCCCACCGCGCTGGCCGGATACAGGCCGAACACGCCGCTCGCGGTGAGCCAGCGGCCCTTCACGATGCGATCGAGCATCGCCTGGCCTTCCTTGAAGACGTTGCGGGCGGCCTCGCCCACCACCGCGTCCTGCAGGATGTCGGGGTACTTGCCGGCGAGGTCCCACGTCTGGAAGAACGGCGCCCAGTCGACGAAGGGCACGAGCTTGTCGAGCGGGTAGTTCTTGAGCGACACACGGCCGACCTGCTTCGGCTTCGGGGGCGCGTAGGCCTTCCAGTCGATCCTGGCGCGGTTGGCGCGCGCCCTCCAGCGTGACGGACTTCTGCCCCGTCTTCTTCGCGTGGGCGTCGCGCACCTTCACGTAGTCGGCGCGCGTGTCGGCGACGTAGGTATCGCGGCTCTCCTCGCTCGAAAGGTGCGTGGCGACACCCACGGCGCGGGAGGCATCCGGAACCCACACCACGGGGCCGGAGTAGCCGGGCTCGATCTTGACGGCGGTGTGCGTGCGCGAGGTGGTCGCGCCGCCGATGAGCAGCGGAATCTTGAATCCCAGCCGCTCCATCTCCTTCGCGACGTGCGCCATCTCCTCGAGCGAGGGCGTGATGAGGCCCGAGAGCCCGATCATGTCCGCCTTCTCCGCGATGGCCGTGTCGAGGATCTTCTGCGCCGGGACCATCACCCCCAGGTCCACCACGTCGAAGTTGTTGCACTGGAGCACGACGCCCACGATGTTCTTGCCGATGTCGTGCACGTCGCCCTTCACGGTGGCCATGACGACCTTGCCCTTGGCCTTCGCGTCGACGGTGCCCAGGAGCCGCTTCTCCTCGATGTACGGGATGAGGTGGGCCACGGCCTGCTTCATGACGCGGGCGCTTTTCACCACCTGGGGCAGGAACATTTTGCCCGCTCCAAACAGGTCGCCCACCACGTTCATGCCGTCCATGAGCGGGCCCTCGATCACCTGGATGGGGCGCGGGAACTTCTTCCTCGCCTCCTCGGTGTCCTCGACGATCCACTGCGTGATGCCCTTCACCAGCGCGTGCGAGAGGCGCTCTTCCACGGGCGCGCTTCGCCACGCGAGGTCCTCGACCTGGTCCTTCTTCTGGCCCTTGAAGCTCTCGGCGAAGGTGACCAGGCGCTCGGTCGCGTCCGGCCGGCGGTCGAAGATGACGTCCTCCACGCGCTCGAGCAGCTCCTTCGGGATGTCCGCGTACACGCCCAGCTGGCCCGCGTTCACGATGCCCATCGTCATGCCGGCCTTGGCGCCGTGGTAGAGGAACGAGGGTGCATCGCCTCGCGCACCGGCTCGTTGCCGCGGAAGGAGAACGAGAGGTTGGACACCCCGCCGGAGGTCTTGGCGTGCGGGAGGTTGCGGTGGATCCAGGCGATGGCCTCGAGGTAGTCGAGGCCGTAGCGGTTGTGCTCCTCGATGCCGGTGGCGATCGCGAAGATGTTCGGGTCGAAGATGATGTCCTCGGGCGCGAAGCCGACGCGCTCCACCAGGATGTCGTAGGAGCGCTTGCAGATGGACTTCTTTCGCTCGAGCGTGTCCGCCTGGCCCTTCTCGTCGAAGGCCATCACCACCACGGCCGCCCCGTAGCGGCGGGCGAGGTTCGCGTGCTTCACGAATTCCTCCTCGCCTTCCTTCATCGAGATGGAGTTCACGACGCTCTTGCCTTGCACGCACTTGAGGCCCGCCTCGATCACGCTCCACTTCGAGCTGTCGAGCATGATCGGCACGCGGGAGATGTCCGGCTCCGCGGCGATGAGGTTCAGGAACTTCGTCATGGCCGCCTGCGAATCGAGCATCGCCTCGTCCATGTTGACGTCGATCACCTGCGCGCCGTTCTCCACCTGCTGGCGCGCGACCGCGAGGGCCTCGGTGTAGTCGCCCGAGAGGATGAGGCGCGCGAACATCTTCGAGCCCGTGACGTTCGTGCGCTCGCCCACGTTCACGAAGAGCGAATCCTCGCCGATGTTGCAGGGCTCGAGGCCCGAAAGGCGCAGCTTCGGCTCGATCTTCGGGGCGATGCGCGGCTTGCAAGGCGCCACGATCTTCGCGATGGCGGCGATGTGCGCGGGCGTCGTGCCGCAGCAGCCGCCGGTGATGTTGAGCCAGCCCGCCTCGGCCCACTCGCGGATGAAGGCCGCCGTCTCCTCCGGCAGCTCGTCGTATTCGGCCATCGCGTTGGGCAGGCCCGCGTTCGGGTGCGCGGAGACGAGGCAATCGGCGATGCGCGCGAGCTCCTCGACGTGCGGGCGAAGCTGCGCGGCGCCCAGGGCGCAGTTGAAGCCCACCGAGAGCGGCCTCGCATGGCGCACGGAGTTCCAGAAAGCCTCCGGCGTCTGGCCCGAGAGCGTGCGGCCCGAGGCGTCCGTGATCGTGCCGGAGATCATGATGGGCAGACGCGTGCCCGAAGCCTCGAAGTACTCGTCGATCGCGAAGAGCGCCGCCTTGGCGTTCAGCGTGTCGAAGATGGTCTCGACCATCAGGATGTCGGCGCCGCCCTCGACGAGCCCCTTCACGGCTTCGAGGTAGGCGATCTTGACCTGGTCGAAGGTCACCGCCCGGTAGCCGGGGTCGTTCACGTCCGGCGAGAGCGACAGCGTGCGGCTCATCGGGCCGAGAACGCCGGCCACGAAGCGGGGCCGCGCCGGGTTCCTCGCGGTGAACTCGTCGGCCACGGCCCGGGCCAGCCGCGCGCCCTCGAAGTTCAGCTCGTAGGCGATGGATTCGAGCGCGTAGTCGGCCTGCGAGATGGTCGTCGCGTTGAAGGTGTTGGTCTCGAGGATGTCCGCCCCGACCTCGAGGTACTGCGCGTGGATCTCGCGGATCACCTGCGGGCGCGTGAGCGTGAGCAGGTCGTTGTTGCCGCGCAGGTCCTTCGCGTGGTCCTTGAAGCGATCGCCCCGGTAGGCCTCCTCGGCGAGCCGGTAGCGCTGCACCATGGTGCCCATGGCGCCGTCCAGGACGAGGATGCGCGCGGCGAGCGCGTCGTGAAGCGCCTGCTGGCGGGCGGGGCGGGTGAGAAGGGCGTGGTCCATGGTCGTGTGTCCTGAAAACGAAAAACCCGTCGGCTCGGGCGACGGGTTCGGGGCCAGTCGCTTTAGCGGCATTTGTAGAGCGCCCGCAAGCTGAACGGTCAAATCGGCGCTGGAGAGGGCAATTTTACGCCATCCCCCACGGGCGGCAAACGGGCCGGGATGGCGTCCATGTCCGCTTCGGACCGACAATCGCGTGGATCCCGGTATCCCCATACCGACCCGGAGCGACCGATGCGCCATCGCCTGCCCGCCCTCGCCCTGCTGGCCCTCCTGCCCGCGCCCCCGATCTCGGCGCTCGAGCCCGCCGACGCAGCCCGCAAGCCCCCGGTGCTCGCGACTTGTGCCGGGTGCCATGGCGTGGATGGCGCGAGCGTCGCCGCGCACATCCCGAACCTGGCCGCGCAGCCGCCCGCCTACCTCGCCGCGCAGATCGAGGCTTTCCGCTCGGGAAACCGCAAGAGCGACGTGATGGCGCCCATCGCGAAGGCGCTCGATGCCTCGCAGGTCGCCGGCATCACCGCGTACTACGGTTCGCTGCCCGGCGCGGCGCCCGGGGTGCGTTCCGCGAAGCTCGGCGCCTTCGCCACGAAGGCGACATTTCCGGAGGGCTATCCCGACGGCTTCTCGCGCTACCACGCCCTGGAAGCTCCCGAGCAGGGCCGGGTGACCGTGTTCCTCGCGAACGCCGCCGCGCGCGATGCCGCGAAGGCGGGACGGGAATTGCCCGAAGGGTCAGTGGTGATGTCCGTCACGCACGAGGCCGTACGCGATGCGAAGGGCGAAACCAGGCGCGGCGATCGCGGCGAACTCGTGCCGGGCAAGGCCCTCGCCTACGCGATCATGGCGCGAGGCCCGGGGTGGGGCGCGGCGATCCCCGAAATCGTGCGCAATGGCGACTGGCACTACGCGCTGCTCGACGGCGAGAGGAAGCCGCGCGCCGCCGCCAACCATGCGGAGTGCCTCGCTTGCCACAAGCCCCTGGCCGCCGCGAGCTACGTCTTCACGCTGGAAAAGCTCGCGGCACCGTAGCGGCCGGCCCGCGGCAACCCGAAAGGCGCGGTTGACGCCCCTCAACCGCGCCCGGCCGTTCTGGGCCATCATGGCCGCTTTCCGACTCGGATTCACCGCCATGAAACTGCGCCTTTTCGCCGCCGCCCTCGCCCTCGCCGCCACGACGGCCTTCGCCCAATCCTCCGCGCCGCCCCAGTTCACGAAGCTGCAGGGCGAAGCCCTCGAGGTGATCGAGGTCGACGCCTACACCTACGTCCGCCTGAAGACGTCGGAAGGCGACAAGTGGGTCGCCGTCTCGCGCGCCGGCATCAAGAAGGGCGAGAAGATCACCGTCGAGAACGCCTCGATGATGCCCAATTTCGAGAGCAAGACCCTGAACCGCAAGTTCGACAAGATCTGGTTCGGGCAGTTGGGCGGCGCGGCCGGCAAGCAGGCCAAGGCCGAGAGCAACCCGCACGGCGCGGCCCAGCCCGCCGCGGGCGTCGAGAAGGTGGCCAAGGCCACTGGCGCGGACGCGAAGACCGTCGCCGAAGTGGTCGGCGGCAAGGGTGCCCTCAAGGACAAGACCGTCACCGTGCGCGGCAAGGTGGTGAAGGTGACCTCCGGCGTCATGAACAAGAACTGGCTGCACATCCAGGACGGCACTGGCAAGGCCGCCGACAACACGCACGACCTCATCGTCACCTCGAAGGAGCCGGCCAGCATGGGCGAGGTCATCACCGCCCGCGGCACCGTGCGCACCGACGTGAAGATGGGCGCCGGCTACGCGTTCGACGTCCTCGTCGAGGACGCCTCGCTCTCCCGCAAGTAAGCCGCGCCGTCCGTGAAGGCCACGCGCCTCGTCGCCGCGGCCTGCTTCGCGCTCGCCGCGCAGGCCTTCGCGGCGCCGCCGCAGGCCCGGCTCGTTCCGGAAGGCGAGGCCATTCCGGACCAGCCGCTCTACGGGCTGTTCCACGACTACCGGAAATTCTCGGACTTCCAGGGCAAGCCGCTCATCATCAACGTGTGGGCGAGCTGGTGCGCGCCGTGCCGCGCGGAGATGGGCTCGCTCGACCGCATCGCCAAGCGGCACAACGGCAAGCAGTTCCACATCATCGGCATCTCGACGGACGACTACCCCGGGAAGGCCACGGACTACCTCGTGCGCGCGGCGGTCTCGTTCGACAACTACATCGACAAGAACCTCCTTTGGGAGACGATGCTGGGCGCCGAGCGCATCCCGCTCACCGTGCTCATCGACGCGAAGGGGCGGGTGGTGAAGCGCGTCTACGGCGCCAAGGCCTGGGACAGCCCGGAGATGGTCGCGGTCATCGAGAAATCGCTGGGCGTGAAGCTGCGCTGACCGGAATTCCCCGGATCGATCCGGGGACATTGCGCGCTGCAACTTGATTTGCGCCGAATCGGTGCTATGTTGCCCGTCCACGGCCCGTTTCGAGGCCGCCCCCTCCATCGGAATCCGCAATATGAAAAACGCCCTCCTGATCGCCCTCGTCGCCCTCGGACTCGCCGCTTTCGATGCGGATGCCGCCAAGCGCATGGGAGGCGGCAGCAACCTCGGCAAGCAGCGCCCGGCCCCCATGCAGAAGGAAGCCGCGCCCGCCGCCGCTCCGCGACGCCCGCCGCGCCCGCGCAGGGCGCCGCCGCCGCCAAGCCCGCCTCGCCTGCCGCCGGGGCGGGTGCGGCCGCCAAGCCCTCGTTCATGCAGCGCTGGGGCGGCATGCTGGCCGGCCTCGCCATCGGCGCGGCGCTCATGAGCCTCTTCGGCGGCGGCGCGTTCGGCGCGATCATGACCACGCTGCTGATCGGCCTCGCCATCGCCGCGGCCGTCATGTTCGCGCTGCGCTTCTTCGCCTCGCGCGGCAAGCCGGCGCCGCAAGCCGCGACACCGCAAGGACAGCCCATGGCCTTCGAGCGCGCCGCGCAGGATGAGCCGGCCGCTTCGCCCGCGCCCACCGCCTCGGGCCGCCCGCGTATCGAGATCGGCAGCGCCCTCACGGGCAGCGTCTCCAAGGCCGAAGTGGAAGCCGCGCCCGCCCCGCAGGCCGCCGGCATCCCGGGTTTCGAGAAGGAGCCGTTCCTGCGCGTCGCCAAGACGTCGTTCATCCGCCTGCAGGCCGCCAACGATGCCGGCGACCTGGACGACATCCGAGACTTCACCACGCCCGAGCTCTACGCCGAGATCGCGATGCAGGTGAAGGAACGGCAGGAGCCGCAGAAGACCGAGGTGGTCTCCGTGAACGCGAGCCTCTACGACGCCGTCGTCGAGGACGGCTGGGAAATTGCGAGCGTGCGCTTCACCGGCCTCATCCGCGAGGAAGCGGGCGCGAACCCCGTGCCGCACGACGAGCTGTGGCACGTGCGCAAGAAGGCCGGCGATGCGAAGGCCTCGTGGCTCATCATGGGGATCCAGCAGGTCGAGTAGCGACGAAGGGGACCGGTCCCCTTCGGGATTCGCCGGAAAGCGGCAGCCCTAACCGGCTGCCGTTTTTTTTCGCCTCGAGTTCCTCCCAGCGCGCCAGCAGCCGCGTGAGTTCCGCGTCGATGGCGTCGTGGCGCTCGGTCAGCTTGCGCGGATCGGCGGTGCCCGATGTGTAGGTCGCCGGGTCCGCGAGCTTCGCGGCCAGTTCCGCCTGCTCCTTCTCGAGCGACTCCAGCGTGGCCGGCAGCGCGTCCAGCTCGCGCACCTCGTTGAAGGAGAGCTTCACGCGCTTGCGCGGCGCAGCCCTCCTTCGGGGACGGCCCCTTGCCGCCATCGGCGTTCGACGGGAGGGACTGTCCCCTGGCCCTGGCCGCGCCGGCCGCCGCCTTCTCCAGCGCCGCGCCCGGGCGCGCGCGCGTTCGCAATCCGACCACCCGCCCGCGTACTCCTTCCACCGGCCATCGCCTTCGTACGCGATCGTCTGCGTGACGACGTTGTCGAGAAACGCCCGGTCGTGGCTCACGAGGAAGAGCGTGCCCGGGTAGTCCTGCAGCAGCGCCTCCAGGAGCTCCAGCGTCTCGATGTCGAGATCGTTGGTCGGCTCGTCCAGCACCACCACGCTCGCCGGCCGGCTGAAGAGGCGTGCCAGCAGCAGGCGGTTTCGCTCGCCCCCCGAGAGCGTCTTCACCGGCGCGCCGGCCCGTTCCGGCGGAAAGAGGAACTCGCCCAGGTAGCTGATGACGTGCTTGCGCCCGCCGTCGACCTCCACGAAATCGCTGCCGGGCGAGATGGTGTTCGCGAGCGTCGCCTCCTCGTCGAGCACGGCGCGGAACTGGTCGAAGTACGCGACGGCGATCTTCGTGCCGAGCCGCACGGTGCCCGCGTCGGGCTCGATCTCGCCCAGGATCAGCTTGAGGAGCGTCGACTTGCCGCAGCCGTTGGGGCCGACGAGGCCCACCTTGTCGCCGCGCATGAGGCGCGCGGAGAATCCGCGACGACGCGCTTGTCGCCGTATAGCTTGTCGACGTGCTCGAGTTCCGCGACGAGCTTGCCGGAGCGCTCGCCGGTCGCGAGCGTGAGGTCCACGTTGCCCGCCCGGTTCCGCCGCGCCGCGCGCTCCAGCCGCAGCGCCTCCAGCCTTCGCACCCGGCCCTCGTCGCGCGTGCGCCGCGCCTGCACGCCCCGGCGGATCCACGCCTCCTCCTGGGCGAGCACCTTGTCGGCCTTGCGGTTGACCACCGCCTCGATCGCGAGGAGCTCGGCCTTGCGCACCTCGTAGGCGCTGAAGTTGCCCGGAAAGTCCGCGAGCCGCCCGCGGTCGAGCTCCACGATGCGCGTGGCCACGCGGTCGAGGAAGCGCCGGTCGTGCGTGACGAAAGCACCGCGCCCCCAAAGGCGAGGAGCAGCGACTCGAGCCACTCGATCCCGGCGATGTCCAGGTGGTTGGTCGGCTCGTCCAGCAGGAGCAGGTCCGGGTCCATCACCAAGGCGCGCGCAATGGCGACGCGCTTCTTCATGCCGCCGGAGAGCGAGGCCACGGGGTCATCGGGCGGCAGGCCGAGCCGGTCCAACGCGGCGTCGACCCGGTGCGCGAGCGTCCAGCCGCCGCCCGCCTCGAGCGCCTCCTGGAGCTCGTGCAGGCGCTTTACGAGCGCCTCCGCTCGTCCGCGTGCACCTCGAGGGCATGCGCGGCCTCGTGATACGCGACGAGCAGTCGCGCTGCCGCGCCGACCCCCTCGGCCACCGCCTCGAAGACGGTCTTGCCCTCGGGAAACGACGGTTCCTGCGAGACGGCCGCGAGGCGCGCACCGGGCGAGAGCCGCACGATGCCGTCATCGGGCTTCGCGAGCCCTTCGACGATCTTGAGCAGGCTCGACTTGCCCGTGCCGTTGCGGCCGATGAGTCCCACGCGCTCGCCGGGCTCGAGCACGAGGCTCGCGTGGTCGAGCAGGGGATGGTGCCCGTAGGCGAGGCAAAGCTGGTCGAGCTGGAGGAGGGGCACTTCGGAAGGACCGGGGAACAAAGAAGGATTGTCTCATCCGCGACGAATTCGATGCGACCCGCGAGGGTGGCGCGGGCTAGAATCGGCCCATGACCCTCTGGACCTGGCTCGTGCCCCTCGCGGGCGTTTCGACCCTCGGCGCGGCCATCGCGCTAGGAACGAGCACGCTCATCGCCGTCCTGGCCACACTCGGGCTCGTCGGCTCCGTGTTCGCCGCCGTGCACCATGCCGAGGTGGTGGCCCACCGCGTGGGCGAGCCGTTCGGCACCCTGGTCCTCGCGCTCGCGGTGACGGTGATCGAGGCGTCGCTCATCCTGTCGATGGTCATCGCCGGCGGCATCGAGCAGGCGGCCGTGCCGCGCGACACGATCTACGCCGCGCTCATGATCATCTGCAACGGCGTGGTGGGCGTGTGCCTGCTGGTGGGCGGCTGGCACCACCGCGAGCAGAGCTTCCGCGTCGAGGGCGCCAACTCCGGCCTTGCCGCCCTCATCCCCATGGCCGCGCTCACGCTCGTGCTGCCCGCCTTCACCACGACCACGCCGGGCGGCACGTACAGCAATTCGCAGCTCATCTTCGCGGCTGTCGCCTCACTCGCGCTCTGGGCCGTGTTCGTGTTCGTCCAGACCGTGCGCCACCGCGACTACTTTCTGCCGGCGGTGAACACCGACGACCCGGATGTCCACGCGGCCCCGCCCACCAACGCGATGGCGTGGGCGAGCTTCGGGCTGCTGATGGTCGCGCTCGTGGCCGTAGTCGGCCTCGCGAAGGTGCTCTCCCCGTCGATCGAGCGGGGCGTGGCGGCCGCCGGGGCGCCCAAGGCCGTGATCGGCATCGCCATCGCGCTCATCGTGCTGCTGCCGGAGACCTGGGCCGCGGTGCGCGCCGCCCGTGCCAACCGCCTGCAGACCAGCATGAACCTCGCCATCGGGTCGGCGCTGGCGAGCATCGGGCTCACCATCCCCGTCGTCGCCATCGCGGCCGTGATCCTCGACATCCCGCTGGTGCTCGGGCTCGACGCGCTGGGCATCGCGATGCTCGTCCTCACCTTCCTCGTGAGCACCGTCACGCTCGCCACCGGCCGCACGCACCTCATGCAGGGCGCCGTGCACCTCGTGATCTTCGCGGCGTTCCTTTTCCTCGCCCTGGTGCCCTGAGGCTCAGGCCCGCTCGACGTGGTAGAGCGCCATCTGCCCGGCGCCTTTCGCGAGCGGCAGGCGACCCACGTAGCGCAGGTTGAGGTCGTCGGCCCCGCTCGCCGCGGCAACCGCGGCGAAAGCGGCACTCGCGTAGACCTGCCCCGGCGGCGTGATCGGCTCGATGCGCGCCGCGCGGCTCGTGTGCGGCCCGGTGAAGAGCGCGCCTTCCGTCACGGGATCGCGGCCGCAGTACACCGGCCCCGCGTGCAGGGCGATGCGCAGGTCGAATTCCTCCGGCAGGCCCAGGGACGCCCAGTCGCGCACGCTCGCGAGCTCGTTCAGCTCCAGCGCGTAGCGCGCGGCATCGGGCGCGTTCCGGAAGACGAGGTAGAGCCCGTCGCCCGCCGTCTCCGTGCTCGAAGCGGTGCTTCGTCTGGCGGTTGAGCCTCGCCACGGCTGCAGGAACTTCTCGACGTAGCGCGGGATCTGGTCCTCGGTGAGCCGGCTGTAGCCCACGGCGTCGGCAAAGAGCAGGCTTCTCATCTCGTGCCGAAGTCCGGCGGCAAGCGTCGGAGGCACGGGCGCTTCGGAAACGGTTCCCGCCGAATCGCCGCGCAGGCGCGCGAGATCGACCTCGTGCCGCGCGATGCCGAGCCCGGACCAGAGGCTCGCGGCCGAACCGGCTCCGCCGGCCGCGCCGGCCGCGCCCGGGTCCAGCACCGCCAGCGCTTCGAGACTCGAGCCGAGCGCCTGCGCGCGCAGTCGCCCCATGCCGGTGAGCAGGAGATTCGCGTATTCGTACGTGGCCGCGCTGCCGCTCGCGTAATGGTCGCTCGCGACGGTGACGCTCGAGGCGGCCGCGAGGGCCGCATCCAGGCGCACTCCCCACGATCCGCCCGCGAACTCGACGCTTTCCCGGCGAAAATCGGCCGCGGGAAAGGGCAGCACGACATGGGTCTCGCCGCCCATCTCCCGCACGAGTTCCAGGCACAGGAGGTCCGCGCCGCAGGCCGCCGACCCGTAGGCGGCCGCCGGGCCGATGGCGGCGATGCGCTCGCGCAGCGCCTCGCGCACCGCGGGTTCGAGCGTTGCCGGGAATCGTGCGCGGGGCCGGTCCGCCCGGTCGATCATGTGCCCCGAGAAAACGATGACGGGCGGCGGGGATAGCGCGGCGGTGACCTCGTCGGCATCCAAGGCCCCCAGGTGCTCGGCGAGGAAGCGGGCCTGCCGCCGGGTGCTGCCAGGTCCCCGTAGCGCCCGTCGGCGAGCCCCGCGGCCGCCTCGTAGTGGGCACGCGCGGATTCGCGATCGCCCAGCACGAGCGCCGTCTCGCCCAGCGTCGCCTCGCGCCAGTAGGCCGCCGCGCCCTCGCCGGGATCGGACCGTTCGGCGATCCCGTGCACCTGCATCGCGATCTCCCGGGAGCGGTCGGACCTGCCGAGCAGCACCGCCATGGTGGCGGCGTTCACGCCCGCGTAGATCGCGCCGTCGTCGGCCGCCGATCGCCGGGCATTCTCGTAGGCGCGTTCGTACAGGCCGAAGGCCCGCGTGAAGTGGGCGATGCGCGCGGCGCCTGCGGGTTCGCGCAGGCCGAGGTCCTTGGCGGTGCGCGCCAGCATGCCGAGCGTCTCGGCGTCGCCGTGCCCCTCGGCCTCGAGCGCCGAGAAGACGCCGTGGGCGCGGGCGACGTCGCCGGCGCGGGCGAGCGCGAGACCCTGCAGCTGGCGAAGGCGCACGTGGCCTGGAGCGCGCGCCAGCGAACTCTGGGCCAGGTCGTAAGCGAGGAGGGGATCGCCGCGATCGAGGTGCGCCTGGACGCCCGAAAAACCGCCTTCCCGGCCAGGGCGGCAGCGGGATCGGGGGCGGGCGTCGGGTCGGTCATGGCGGCTTCCGGTCCCGCGGAAATCCGGGGGCTGCACGGATCATAGTCCCGCTATCCAACGGCCCGGCTATTAGCCTAATCTGTCACGCGCCGTGACGGGCCGTGACGAGGAGAGCGCCACTTGTTCGTTTCAACCGCATGCCGTCGTACCGCCATGCCCCGGAGGAGTGCATGAGCAGCGTCCTTCCGTTCGAATCCGCCCCGCGCCTCGACGAGGACGCCTGGGACGACCTCCTCAACTTCATCGAGGAAAAGCGCGTCATCCCCATCGTGGGCCCGGAACTGCTCACGGTGGAGACCGAGAACGGCCCCCGCCTCCTTTACGAGTGGATGGCGGAAAAGCTCGCGGCCAAGCTGGGCGTCGACACCTCGCGCCTGCCCTCGCCCCTCACGCTGAACGACGTCGTCTGCTGGTTCCTCGCCACGCGCGGCCGGCGCGAGGACACCTATACGCGCATGCGCAGCATCCTGCGCGAGACGACATTCGCGCCCCCGAAGGCGCTGCGCCAGCTCGCGCAGATCACCGACTTCGACCTCTTCATCACGACGACTTTCGATTCGCTCCTCGAGAACGCCATCAACGCCGAGCGCTTCGTCGGCGCGGTACGGCGGACGTGATCGGCTACGCGCCCAACCGCGTGGCGGACCTGCCGAGCGAGCGCGAGCACCTGCAGCGCCCCGCCGTCTACCACCTGCTGGGCCGCTGCTCCCGCCTCGCCCACCTACGTGATCTCCGACGAGGACATGCTGGAGTTCGTCTGCGCCCTGCAGAGCGAGCACCTCACGCCGGAGAAGCTCTTCTACGAGCTCGAGCACAACCACCTGCTCATCATCGGCAGCAGCTTCTCGAACTGGCTGGCGCGCCTGTTCCTGCGCATGGCCAAGCGGAAGCGCCTCTCGGACCCGCGCGACGTGGGCGAGGTGCTGGCCGACGACCACACCGACGGCGACGATCGCCTGATGGCCTTCCTCCAGCAGGTGAGCGTGAGGACGCGCGTCTACACGGGCGCCGCGCAGTTCGTGGACGAGCTGCACCGCCGCTGGACGGCGCGCAGGAAGCCCGCGGACGTGATCTCGCTGGGCGCCGCGCCGAATCGCGTCATGCCGCCCGAGCGCGAGATGCCCGAGAACGCCGTCTTCATCAGCTACGCGCGCGAAGACCTCGCCGCGGTGCAGAAGCTGAAGGCGGGCTTCGACGCCGCCGGCATCAAGACCTGGTTCGACATGGAGCGGCTCGAGGGCGGCGACGACTACGACCTCAAGATCCGCAAGAACATCGCGCGCTGCTCGTACTTCATCCCCGTCGTGTCGGCCAACACGGACCGGCGCCTCGAGGCCTACTTCCGGCGCGAGTGGAGCTACGCCATCGACCGCACGCGAAACATGGCCGACGACGCCCTCTTCCTGCTGCCGGTTTGCGTGGACGGCACGAACCCGCAGGCCGCGCGCGTGCCGGACAAGTTCAAGGCGGTTCACATCACGCAGCTGCCGGGCGGCGAGCCCACGGCCGAATTCACCGGGCGCCTGCGCTCGCTCTTCGCCGAGCGCGGCCGGGACGAGGCATGAACGCGCCCGAGGCGCCGGGCGAGGAAACCACCGCCGTCGACGCGCAGCACCCCTGGCTCGGCCTCGCCTCCTTCACGGAGGAGACGCGCCCGTACTTCACGGCCGCGAGGAAGAAGTCGGCGAGCTCTCCGCCGCGTGCAGCGAAAAAGCTCCTCACGGTGCTCTTCGGCCAATCGGGCCTCGGAAGACGTCCATCCTGCGCGCCGGCATC
>JADJMI010000024.1 GCA_016709665.1 Betaproteobacteria bacterium
ACGATTAGTTCCAGCGCGATACTCCTCAGGCACTGAATCATGCGCAACGACTTCTCGATGTCGGCAAACGCGTTCGCGTGCTGGACCGTGGTGAAGCGCTTTGGACATCGTCAGGTGCATGGCCTCGTTCTTGATGTAGAAGTCCGGATTCCCGGCACCCAGAACCCACTGATCCTTGTGGATGAAGCAATCGGCGCGTATTCTTGATGGTGTAGTCGCTCAGTGCTTTTCCGGCAAGTGCGCTGGGGTTCTTCTCGGTGGGGGCGCGGATGCCCCGAGTCACAGCGGGCCTTGACGGCGGATCGGCCAACAAAGTCACCACGGTTGAGCTACCAGGGCCTCCTGCTTGGTGCCCTTGCGGCAGAGGCCCGTACTCCAAGCGGACGATCAGCTCTTTTCCGTTGGCGCCATCCACTTCCCATCGGCAACAGTTTCATCTTCGACCTCGTCGCCCTGCTCGTCGATACGGGTGGTGGTCTTGCGCTCAATTAGCGCAAAGCGACGCTCCTTGTCGTTGTCCTTGCGGTTATCGCCGGCGGTGTCGGCGGCCACAAAGGCGGAAGTGGACCGTACGGCCGTCCCTAACGAGCTGTAGTTGGCGAAGTTCTCGCTGCTCTTGGTGTAGTACTGATCCTTGTTGGCCCAGTGCAGCATTACCTCTCCTCACCCGCATAGGGGGGTAGGTGTCGCCTCTTGCCGCGGCGCTGGCTGATGAAGTCCCCGTCCTGGCAGTAGCGGGTGAAGAAGGCCAGCAAGTGCGAAAACACAGCGTTTTCGTGCTCGAGCTGCCTGCGCTGGCATCCTTCAATCGGGCACGCAGCTCTGGACCTTGGGCACGCCATCGGGGCTGACGCCCAGGGCCTGTGCGTTTTTCTCGGCCTCCTGCAATTCCGCTTGTAGTTGCTGGGTGGTGGCTGCGCTGCCTAAAGCTAGTGCCGCCTGAACTCTCTGCCAGCCGGTTCTCCAAGTAGTCGTTGATCTCGCTGGCTCGGGCGTTGAGGATGCGGTAGATCCCGAAATCCAGTTCCGGACGGTCGATCTGAAAAATCTCGCGCAGCTTGGCGACGAAGCTCCCGGAATTTGACGTTTTGTTTCGTGGTCATGATTCGGGCCTTGATTTCTTCGTTGTTGGTTGTGCCTACACCACCTGCCAGCGCAGGTGAACGGGTCTGGGTGTCCAATCTTCTCCGCAGTCGCTGCTGGAGTGAGGCGATGAGCGCGTCGCGCTTTTCGATGATCTCGTCCTCGACGGCAAGACTCACGCGCAGGCGGCGCTGCTTGCGCTCAGTTCCGACAGCTCGCGCTGGATGCCGTCCTGCTCTTGCAGGCTGGCAGCCTTCCGGGCATCGCGTTTCAGCTGGGCGATGAGCGCCTTGGTGTTCTTGAGGGCTTCCTCGGCCGCCAACAGCTTGTCGTCGGCCCAGCGCTCCAGCTTGTCTCGTTCTTCATTGAACAGGCGCTGGTTGGCTTCGAGCACTTCGGCAATGGTGGCCTCCACGCGGCGCTGGCTGTTGGCTTCAAGGCTGCTTGGAGCATCATCGTGGGCAGCGACGAGCTTGCCTGCCGCCCAGGATCGTCAGCGGCTTTTCGCAGGCTTCCGATCGAGTAGCTCACCATCGTCGGTGCAGCCCATAGGAACAAGCAGCGCCTCGGTTGTCTCGAGCGGTTACTTCCAGACGTACCGGCGTGAGCCAGCCGGAATTGCCTCGCAACTTCTCAACGACGGGATGCGCGTGCCGTGCTTGCCGTAGTCCAGCTTCAGTGGCGAGCGGTGCAGAAGGCGTTGAGGCTGGCGTCAATGCTCCTCCGCCCAGCGGATGCCGAGGCGGTAGGCGTGAGCCATGTCGGGCTGTGCCGCGCCACGAATGAGTTGGTAGCGGCCCGGCAGCACTTGTGGAGTAAGCGCCTCCGGCGGCCTGATCAGGGAGAAGGCATAGGACTGCTCGTCAAAGCGCGCCCGGTCACTCAGGGCATAGCGGGTGACGCCCCAGAACCATCGGCCAAGCTTGTCGAGCCTGGCTTCGGCTTCGTCCAGACGTAGCTTGAGGCGGTCGTGGACATCCTCGTCGAAGTTTTCCAGCAACTGGGTCTGGGTGTCCTTGATGCGGTCGGCAATGACTTCTTCCAGTTCCGCTTGCAGTGCGTTGAAGGCGGCTTCGATCTGCTCCGGCTGACGGCAGGTGTCGTATATCTGCGGATGCGTTTCTCGAAGTCCAGCCCGCCTTCGATGCGGCCTAGCACTTCGTCAGACGCGCCGAATACGCCGGAGAACAGGTTGAACTTCTCAGTGAGCAGTTCCAACACGCGCTGATCGGCCTGGTTTCGGGTGTTGAGAGTTGATGACCACTCGTCGTAGCGTTGACCGTAACGGTGACAACGACCAATTCGCTGCTCAATGCGCTGCGGGTTCCACGGCAGGTCGTAGTTGATGATGAGCGCACAGAACTGCAGGTTGACGCCCTCAGCTGCGGCTTCGGTGGCGATCATGATTTCCGCGCCTGTGCCGTCGTCCTGGCGGAAGTGATCGATCAGAGCCGTACGGCGATCTACCTGCGGTGAACCTATGACCTGGTCTGTGCCCTTGAACTCCTCAAGCCAGCGTTGATAGATTGCTGTGGACTCTTCATGAGTGTTGGTGCCGCTAAAAAGCACTAATCTGCCCATGTAGCCGTTGGCAGAGAGAAAGCGATGCAGGTACTCCTGTGTACGCCTGGACTCCGTGAAGATGATGGCCTTGCGAGGGGCGCGCAGCTCGGCCATCTTGCCGAAGCCCGAGGGCGAGCGCCGTGAGTAGCGCCTGCGCCTTGGTGTCCGTTTGCAGGGCCTGGGCGGCGTCAATAAAGGCGGTCAGCTCGGCGATTTCGGCACGGAGGGCGTTGGGATTGACTTGTCGTCGTCGTCCTCTGCGGGTCGCGCGTCGTCCGTTGGCGCGTCTTCATCCTCGGCCGCTTCCTCTTCCAGATAGTCCTGCTCCAAGTCGTCTTCGGCGATGAGCTGCTCGACTAGTTGGCTGCCGTTGTCGTCGCTTGTTCCATCCAGCAGCCGTACCAGCCGTTGGCGGATTGTGATGAGCGTTGCTGACTGGCGTGAGAGCTGGAGGCCAGCAGCTTGCGCAGGATCAGCGCGGTGAGGTGGCGCTGCCGCTTTGGCAGGGCGTACGAATCCTCACGCTGCAAAAAAGTCGAGATGCGTTCATAAAGTGACTGCTCATCGTCAGTGGGATCGAAGGGCTGGGTCAGCGTCTTGCGTTCGGTGTACTTGATGTACTCGAGCACTTCGCGTCGAAGCGTGCGCTTGGCAAAGGATGCGAGACGCTCCCGCAACTCGGCTGTGCCCGTGGCACTGCTCATGAACTGCCTGCGGAACGCGGTTTCATCACCGAAAAGGTGCTCGTCTAGCAGCGTGGACAGTCCGTACAGCTCCATAAGCGAGTTCTGAAGCGGCGTGGCGGTTGCATAGTTTTGCGGCCCGCCAAGGCGCGCTAAGCACCTGGCCAGTGCGGTTGCTGGGGCAGTGCGCATTGCGCAGCTTGTGCGCTTCGTCTGACCACTACATCCCACGGCACTGCGCGCAGCTCGGTTTCCAGTTTGACGGCGAACTGGTAGGACATGATTACGACCGCCTTGCCGACCATGCGCTGCAAGGTGGCGAGGATGTCGCCTGCGGCTTGCTTGCGCAGGGACACAGCATCGACTACGGTGGTCGGCACCGCGAACTTGTCGTGCATCTCTGCGCCCACTGCTTGCGCAGGCTCGCAGGACAAATCACCAGCAGACCGGCGGCGTTCAGCCCAGTACTGGCAGACCACAAGCGCTGCTTCGATGGTCTTGCCCAGACCGACTTCGTCGGCAAGCAGTACGCCTTCCTGCAGCGGATTGCGCAGGGCGAACAACGCCGCTTCGATCTGGTGCGGGTTCAGATCGACGCTGGCGTCAAACAGCGACTGAGAGAGGCGGTCGACGCCATCGGCCCCATGACGTCGAGTCAGCTCATGGGCGTAGTACTTGGCGTGGTAGGCGGAGATCAACCTGCTTGCCCCTCCGCGTTCTTCGATTGGGCTGCGATCCAGCCGTCGATGTCTACCTGCCGGAAGCGCCACGTCCCGCCAACCTTGAATGCAGGGATCTTCTTGGCTGCGGCTAGCCTGTAGATCGTCCGCTGCGTGACCTTCAGGTATCCGGCGACCTCCCTGATGGTCAGGATCTCGGCCTGCACACTGCGTGGCGCCATCACATCCTCCCGAATGCGGGAATTCTGATCAGGATAGTGCAAAAGTTTCAATCCGCGAGGTATTGCCTTTCAATATTTGGCAGCAATCAGGCTCGCAAACGATCCCTTGAAGGGGTCGCCCTTGATGACCAAGAACTTGGTCAAATCGAAATTGCTTACCCGTTGAAATGGCAGGGCGTGGTGCGAAGATCGCTCTTCGCAGAAACAGAGAACAGAGAGGGGGTAGAGGGCGAAACGGCCGGAATCGTGGCCACCCCGAGGGGGACCACTCTTCGCACGCCTCGCCAAGGCCCGGAATCATTGGGAAATTCCGGGCGAAAAAAAGGCCAGAGGGTGAGTCTGGCCTTGAACGAGTGGTGGAGAGGAAGGGGATCGAACCCTCGACCTCCGCATTGCGAACGCGGCGCTCTCCCAGCTGAGCTACCCCCCCACGTGAAGGGCAAAATTATACACGCCCTTCGATGCGACCGCGACCCTCGCCTCGCGGCGAGGGCCCGGAAACTACTTCTTGGCCGGCGCCGCGGGCGAAGCCATGCCCTTCTCGACCTTGATGGTGACGGATTCGGCGAACGTCGCCTCGATCATGTCGCCCTTCTTGAGGGTCTTCAGGACGGCGGCGTCCTTCGCGCTGAGGACGACGGTGCGCTGCGGGCCGCGGACGGTCACCTTGCCGGCCTTGGCGTCGATCGCCTCGACCGAGGCGACGATCTTCACCGAGCGGGTCACCGTGCCGGCGGGCTTCGAGCCGGCAGGGGCGGCGGAGAAGTCTCGGTCTCGACGCGCTCACGCACGGTGGAGGTCGACTTGTTCAGGGAGAGCACCACGGCCTCGACGACCGTGAAGGTGACCTTGTCGCCCTTCACCACTTGCGGGAGGTTCTTCACTTCGTCGCCGGCGACGCAGGTGACGTCTGGCCCGTGGCGTCGCTGAGGACGACCTTGCGCGTGGCCTGGTCGATCGCGTCGACGACGTAGACGGCCGAGGCCTTGCCGACGGCGCCGACGGTCTTGTCGGCGGCCTTCTTGTCCTGGGCTTGGGCGGAGAGGGCGATCGCGGCGATCGCGGCGGCGGCGAGGAGCTTTTTCATGGGGTTTTCCTTGTGGGATTGGGGGGCGGGAAGCAACCGTCGATTATACGGGCCCGCCTCCCGGGACGCGAATGGGGGCCCGGCTAGCCGACGACGAGCGCCGAGACCGCCAGGGCCGCCGCCATCGCCCCGAAGCCCGCCAGGCACCGCCGCCCGAGCGCCGCCCCGCCCGCCACGAACGCGATGCCGGCCTTCACGATCACGTTGGAGAGGATCGCCACCACGATCGCCGTGGCCGCGGTGCCTGCCGGGATCGAGGCGTCGCCGAAGAGGCGCATGGCCGAGAGCGAGATCGCGTCCACGTCCGTGAGGCCCGAGGCGAAGGCGAGTCCGTACAGGCCGCGCGCGCCCGCCACGTCGTTGAGCCAGGCGCCGGCGACGAGGATCGCCGCGTAGGCGACGCCGAAGCCCAATGCCACCTGAGATCCGTCGGGTTGGTGAGTTCCGGCTCGCGAAGCCCGCCTCGGCCTGGTGGCGCTTCCGTGACCCAAGCGACCGGCAGCGTGCGGCGGGCCGCGGCGACACGGGCGCGAGCACGGGCAGCAGCGCCGGGGCCACCACGGCCGTGAGCACCGCGATGCGCACGAACACCACGAGGTTGGCGAGCAGGATCACGGTCGCCGCCGTGTTCTCCAGCTCGGGCCGCCCCTTCGCGCCGCGCGCGTACACGAGCGTGGTCGCCGTGCTCGAGACGAGGCCGCCCATCGCGCCCAGCAGCAGGGCCGGCGCCCGCCCGCCCGCGAGCCGGAAGGCGAGGTAGCCCGCCAGGCTCACCGCCGAGATTAGCACGACCATCAGCCCACAGGTGGTAGGGGTTGAACGCCCCGTAGGGGCCGAAGCCCTCGTTGGGCACCACCGGCAGGATGACGAGCGAGAGCACCGCGAACTGCAGCAGGCTCGCGACGTCCTTCGCGGTGAGGCGCACCGAGAACCCTTCGATCTGCGCCTTGAAGCGCAGGAGCACCGTGACGACGATGGCGAGGGCGACGGCCAGGTCGGCGAAGGCGTACCACGTCGCCGCGCCCAGCCCGTGGTGACCACGGCCGCGACGACGGTGGTGGTGCCCGAATCCCAGCTCGCGTCGCCGTCGGCGCGGTAGGCCGACAGCACGCCGCCGGCGCAGGGCGAGGAGGCCCGCCACCAGCACCCAGGCCGAGCCGGCCTTCTCGCCGAGCATGGCGCACGGGGCGCCGGCGAGCGAGATGGGCGAGTGCGGATCCCGCCTTGGATTCCGGGTGGCGCTCGCGCTCGAGCCCCACCAGCAGCCCGATGGCCACGCTCGTGAGGAAGGCGAGGAAGACGACGCGCGGTTCGGTCACGGCCATCTTTCAGCGTCGCACGATTCGGCGGCGCCGGCCGTGACGGGGATCAGCTTCCGTCGGTTTGCACCGCTCTGATACTGACGACCTGGTCCGTATACGTCTTGTCCAGCAGCTTCACCGCCTGGAACACCGCGCGGATCGTGGGCACCGGGATCTTCGTGAGCTCGCCCAGCTCGACGACCGAGCCGACCAGCGCGTCGATCTCCACCGGGCGGCCGGCTTCCACGTCCTGAAGCATGGAGGTCTTGTGCTTGCCCACCTTGCGGGCGCCCTCGATGCGCTTCTCGAGGGGCACGCGGAAGGTGATGCCCAGGTGCTCGGCCACGGCCTGCGCCTCCATCATCATCTGCGCGGCGAGGGCCTTGCCGTGCGGGTCCTCGCAGATGTCCTGGAGCGTGGCGTGCGTAAGGGCCGAGATCGGGTTGAAGGTGAGGTTGCCCCAGAGCTTGAGCCACATCTCGGCGCGCACGTTCTCAGGATCGGGCTCTTGAGGCCCGGCACCTTCGAAGGCCTCCGTGATCCTCGTGATGCGCTCGGTCGTCGAGCCGTCGAGTTCGCCCAGCGGGAAGCGGTCGCCTTCGATGTGCACGACGCGGCCGGGCTCGACCAGTTCCGTGGCCGGGTAGACCACGCAGCCGATGATGCGCTCCTTGGGGATGGCGTTCTTCACCACCCCGCCCGGATCGACCGTCTCGACGGTGCGCCCGGCGACTCGCCGCCGTGGTCGTGGAAGTACCAGAAGGGATCCCGTTCTGCATCGGGATCACCACGGTGTCCTTATGGTAGAGCGGCGCGAGCTTTTCGGCCACGGCGCCCACCGGTGCGCCTTCAGCTGGGGATGACGACGTCGAAGGTTCCCGCCTTCGCGTAGTCCTCTTCCGCCCTGGCCATGGTCGCGTGCTCCTCGCGGCCGTCGCGGTAGAAGACGCTCATGCCCTTTTCATTGATCGCGGCGAGGTTCTTGCCGCGCGCGATGAACGTGACTTCCTCGCCGGCCAGGGCGAGCTTCGCGCCGACGAAGCCACCGTGGCGCCGGCACCGACTATGCAGAAACGCATGTTTCCCCCCCAAGGACGGTCCCCGATCCGCTCAGGCGGAGGGGCGGGACCAGGATCGAGACTGTGGTCATGGGCGTCGGGCGGAGTAGCTGCCGCCGGTGTCTCTCGCCACCTGGGTGGGGCAGGGGCCGTCGGCGGGGCGGATGGCCCCGATGCCGCGGAAGACTGCGTACGCTAAAGCATCAAGTTATGGTGCAGCGCACAAACTGTCAAGCCGGACTTTCGATGCCTGATAGCGCCGGTCACATACCGCGAAGGACGCGCCTTCAGAGGGGTGGGCGAGGGGTGGTGAAGGGGACACACCTTCAGGCCGGGTGAAGGTGTGCGTCCCCTTCACCTACCCCTTCACCTATAGACCGAGGTCGGAGAGGCCGGGATGGTCGTCGGGACGCCGTCCGGCCGGCCAGAAGTACTTGCGCTCGCTCTCGGCGATGGGCTTGTCGTTGATGCTGGCATAGCGCTTCGCCATGTAGCCGGCCTCGTCGAACTCCCAGTTCTCGTTGCCGTAGGAGCGGTACCACTGGCCGGAATCGTCGCGCCACTCGTAGGCGAAGCGCACGGCGATGCGGTTGCCCTCGAAGGCCCACAGTTCCTTGATGAGGCGGTAGTCGAGCTCCCTCGCCCACTTGCGCGTCAGGAAATCGACGACCTGCTCGCGCCCGACGGGAAACTCCGCGCGATTGCGCCAGCGGGTGTCGGGCGTGTAGGCCATCGAGACGCGCACGGGGTCCTTCGTGTTCCAGGCGTCTTCGGCCATCCGCACCTTCTGGATGGCCGTCTCGCGCGTGAACGGGGGCAACGGCGGGCGTGGGGCTTCGGGGGGCATGGCGGGCTCCGGGTGGTGTGGCAACCGCGTCACTGTACCGAACTGGCGGCGAGCGACTTGCGCAACCTTGGCGCGAGCCAATCCACCCACGCCCGCACATTGGCCGACATCCGGCGCGTGCCCGGGTAGATGACCTGGACCGGCACCGGCGGCGGTTCATGCGCCGCCATCACGCGCACGAGCGCCCCCGCGACGATCGCCGCGCTCACCTGGTAGCAGAGGAACTGCCCCAGCCCCAGCCCGTCCGTGCACGCGGCGAGCGCGACGTCGACCTGGTTGGAGGCGATCGCCGGCTCCACCTTCACGCGGCGGACGCGCGGGCCGTCCGCGAAGAGCCACTCGTGGTCCGGGCAGCCCGCGAAGCCCACGCAGCGGTGTCCGGCCAGCGCCTCGGGCGACGCGGGCCGGCCGTGGCGCTTGAGGTACGCCGGGTCGCGCACTCCGCCGCGTCGCGCCCACCGGCACCGCGACGAGCGAGGAATCCGGCATCGCGGCGATGCGCTTGCAGCGACGTCGAGGCCCTCCTCGATCGGAGTCCGCAGGACGGTCGAGCAGGATGAGTTCGGCGTGCACGGCCGAAATGCCTCGCGCAGAACGCGTTGAGCGCAGGGGCCACGTGCAGCGCCCGAAAGAGCACCGACGCCGTGACGCGCAGCCGGCCCGCGCGGCTGCGCGCCGGGCCGAGGGCGCCGCCTCGGCATCCTCGACGTCGACGAGCAGCCGCTTCGCGTGCTCGTAGTACTCGCGCCCCTCGTCGGTGAGCGCGAGGCGCCGCGTGGTGCGGTTGAGCAAGGCGCCCGTCGAGCGCCGCTATAAAGCGCCGCCAGCTGCCGCCCGACGGACGGCAGCGACGTGTCAGACGCATCCCGCCGCCGCCGTGCGGCTGCCGCCCTCGACGATGCGCACGGGCGTGTCCATGGCCCGCAGCTTGTCCGTGGCGGCGAGATTACTCCACTTTCCGCAACTATCCAGACCGCTTCCACGCATTTATCCCGACGGAGGAAGCAATCACCATGGGCACCGTCACTTCCGACAACCCCGATCCGAAAAGGAAAGCCGCCATGTCCCGCCTCCCGCGCTCGATCCGAAGACCGCCCCCGCGCCCGCCAAGGCCCTGCTCGACGCCGTGCAGGCGCAGCTGGGCGTCACGCCCAACTTCATCCGCGTCCTCGCCAGCGAACTCGCCCAAGGCGCTCGAGGAGCTTCCTCGGCCTGTGCAGCACCGCCGCCAGCGCCCTCGACAAGGCCACGCAAGGCATCGCCCTCGCCGTCGCCAGAGGCAATGCCTGCGAATACTGCGTCTCCGCGCATACCGCCATCGGCCGCCACGCGGGCCTCACGAGAACGACGAGATGGCGCTCAGCCGCCGCGGTTCGTCGGGCGAGACGCGCGCCGCCGCGACGTTCGCCTTCGCCAAGACGCTCAACGACGAGCTGGGCAGAATCACCACGACCAAGTTCGACGCCGCGCCCAAAACCCGCCGGCCTCACGGACGCCGAGATCGTCGAAGTGATCGCCGTGGTGGCGCTCAACGTGTTCACCAACATCCTCGGCAAAGCGACCCGGGTCGAGATCGACTTCCGAAGGTCGCGCTGCTCGGCTTAACCCGGCGAAGGCCGCGGCCTGAACCACCCGCAGAGACCGGCCCGGCAGCGCCGGCCCCACGCCAGGAGACCGCCATGCCCCGCCCTTTCAGCAAGATCGCCTTCACCCCGCCGTGCGCATAACCCAGGAAAGCCGCGGCGTCCGCACACCCGCGCCCCGCGCCCGGACGCTCCGTCGACGAGCGCGGCACGATCCTCACCGAGGCGGAGTCGGACGCTTCATCGCCGGACGCGACGGCTTCTCTTAAAACCACCGTAGGCGAAACCGGCTGGCCCTACGTGCAGTTCAGGGGCGGTCCCGCGGGCTTCCCTGCGCGTGCTGGACGAACGCGCGATCGCCTACGCCGACCCCCGCGGGAACGTACAATACATCAGCGCGGGCAACCTCGCGGGCGACGGGCGCGTCTCGCTCATTCTCATGGACTACGCGAATCGCCGGCGCCTGAAGATCATAGGCCGCGCCCGACTCGTGGATGCGGCCGACGACCCCGCCCCTCGTCATGAAGCTGGAGGACCCGTCCCGTACCGCGCGCACGTCAGGCGGGCCGTGGTGATCGCGGTCGAAACCTTCGACTGGAACTGCCCGCGGACCATCACCCCGCGGTACACGGAGGCCCAGGTTCGCGACGCGGTGGGAGGGCAGGCCAGCGCCTAAGTCCATGATCAGGGAGAAGCGCCGACTCGATGCGCCTCTGCTGGTGGCCGGTGACGGTGACGCAGGATCTTGCGGAAGCGCGGCTCGCGGAACCCGAGACGATGTACTGCCGCGGTAGGCGGCAGGATCGCGCCGGCGAAATCGAGCGCTCCGAGGCCGGGAAGACGCGCGCAGGCGATCTGGAAATAATCCGCGTCGGCCGCGGCCTGCCGCGCAAAGGATCTCGCGTCCACCGCCCCACGAGCGCGATCAGCTCGTCGACGGCCCAGTCGCGCTCGCCCGGATCAGCAGGCATCCTCAACGCCGCCATTCGAAATAAATCCAGGATCGCGTGCTGCGACTCCTCGCGCCAATGGAACTGGAACACGTCCTGCCACAGTTCGGAGAGCCCAGCCCGGCCGTGCGCGCGAGCCCCTCGGGCAGAAGTCAGGAAGGTCGAGGTGGCGGCCGCGCAGCACGGTCCCGGTCGATGTCCCAGCGGATGCGTTGCGACAGCTCGATGCAACGGGCGTAACGCGACGACGAGCCCAGCGGCTCCGACGGCGAGATGAGGGTGTTCACAGGTGGTTTCTCGGCGGGAAGGGGAAACGGGAGGGCTGCGTGGCCATCGAGACCGCGCCTTCGACGAGCCAACGGATCTCGCCCACGCGCCCGCGCGCCATTTCGCCAGCCGATCTCGTTGCATCTCCCGCGAGGGCCGAGGTCTCCAGCAGCCGACATGCCGGTCGAAGCGCGGTTCAGGGTCAGACCCGATGCACCGCCCCGACGCCGCGCCGCCTCGAGCTTCGCGAGCAGCAGGTTGTTCACGACCGTCGCGGCCTGCACCGACGAGCTGCGAGGCCCGTCGATGCAGCGCGGCACGATGCCGGTGAAGCCCATCGCGATCACCACCGGCGCGTCGTCGAGGGCGCCGAGGGCTAACGGATCGCTCAGGGCACCGTCGATAAGAGCGCCGCCTTCGGCATCGGCGCCGCGATGCAGCAGCAGCGTCGCCGCTCGCGCGGAGCGCGTTCACCACCGAGAGCACCAGCAGGATCGCCACGGCGCGCCCGTCGCGGCATCGGTGGCCGCGACGCGAAAGCAGGATCGGCAGTTCCTCGGGCGCTTGCCGCCGAAGGCCTGCCGAGTTCGCCGAGCAGCAGCCGGTCGTCGCGCAGCGCGGTCCTCGTCGAAGCCCGCGAGGCGGGGCGCGACGAGCTGCCACCACGACTGCGCCAATGCGTCCTGCGCGCGATCCAGACCGATAAGGCGCTAGCCGCGAGCAGCAGGGACCTGTCGCGCGCTCGAACCCGAAAGCGCGATCGCCGCGGCGACGAGCGCGCCGGAGCCGCATCCGGCGATCGCCTCGGGACACAACCAGACTCGGCGAGCACCTCAGCGAGGCGGAGTCACCGCAACGCTGCGCACGCCGCCGCTGCCCACCACCGAGGGCGAGTCGCGGGCGAGGTGGGATACCGCGCAATGGAATCGATGCATGGAAAATCTCCTTTCACCCGGTCTCACGCGGCCGCCTGCGGATTCCGGACATCGCACGTGCGCTGCCGCCAGCAGGAAGAGGCTGCGTGGGCCCGTGCCAGGTTCGGCAGGAAAGGTCGGCGCCGAGAAGGCCCGTCGAGGCACCACGACGAGCAGGCTTGAAAGGCAGGCGAAAATCGTCCATGGGGCTGTTCCGGGGTTAGCGCGCGAACGCCTCCCGCAACCCGATGCCGGTGGTACCGCCACGGCGCGAGACATGATGGCGGTGTAGCAGCGGGGTTGAAGGTGACGAGGATGGCGACGCTTCCCGCACGTGGGCCGGCGCGAAACCGCTCATGGGATGGCGGCGCATCGGCCGCGACGACCAGTCGTCGTTCGTGGCGATCGGCGTCGCCCCCGAGAAAGAGTTGCAGGACGGGATCGGCGAGGACCTCGGCGAAGCCGAAGGGCGCGAGCGAGGGGCCGCGCGCGCAGGATCGACGGTCTGCGGCGTCTCCCTGGATGATGAAGCCGGCGATCATCACGTCGCTTCCGTCCGGACGTTTCCGCGCGTGGCGATGTTGGCGAGCGGCGAGGCGGGAACGTCCACCTCGAACACCTCGACAGGTCCCACGCCCGTCGTGCCGCCCACGCCGACACGATCGCGGTGTAGGCGCCGGGCGAGCCTCGCGAGGATCGCCGCGTCACGGTGGTTCGGCGCGAAGCCGCCCAGCTCGATCGCGGCCGCGTTCGGCGCGGCGCTCAGGTGTCGTTCGCGGCGATCACGGTCTGCCCGGAGAGAAAAGCCGCAGCCGGATCCAACAGGGCATTCAGGACTCCCACGCCAGTGACCGAAGGCCCGCGCGCGCTATCTTTGACGTTCTTCGGCTGCGTCCCGCCGATCACCAGAAGCCGCCGATCCGGCACGTCGTCCCAGTACGCACCGACATGCGCGTCGATAGATTGACAGGAGGCGGCCCGCGCGGCAGCGCTCGCGAAGAGGGCCGGTCGTAGGCGAGGATGCGCGAGCGTCCCGAGTCGATCACCACCACGTTGCCTTGCTTGTCGGCGGCGATGCCGACGGGGTGCAGGAAGGCTGGTGCGCGGGTCGCGGATGGCACGCC
>JADJMI010000025.1 GCA_016709665.1 Betaproteobacteria bacterium
AACTGCCGGTCGACTTGCGCATCCTGGCCAGCGCCATGTCGACGGAGAGCGCGCTGCCGATCCAGCCGTTGCCATCCTCGAACGGGTGGATGGTCTCGAACCAGAGGTGGGAGATCGCGGCGCGCACCATGCCGTCTTGCGCATGGCCGCGAGCCCTCGCCAGGGCAGTCTCCTCCCACCAGCGCAGGAACGCGTTCATCTGCGCGGGCACGGCAACGGCAGCCGGTGCCGTGTAGTGCGACCTCGCGTCCGATGGGCCCGCTCACGATCTGCATGGGCTCAGCGCCTTCGCGGTACTGCCGACGGCGATCGGGCGGATGCCGCTCGTGCCGCCGGGAAAGAGCGCGGACTGCCAGCGCTGCGGCGTCGTGATCGAGGGCTGACTGGAACAGGCCGATGGCGTCCTGCATCACGTCGAGCAGCCCCGTCGACGTGGCGGCTCGCGCGCGCGCGTCGCTTTCGTCGGCGGTGCCGAGCGGCGCATCACCGGACTTCTCACCACGGCCCAGTTCCAGCGCCTGGCCTTCGATGGCCGCGGTGGCGACGGCTTCCTCGGCCCGTCCCGCTGGCGATGCGGGCCGCCTCTTCGAAGCCGATTGCATGCAGCAGGCCCAGCACCCTGCCCTGTTCGCGCCGGGCGCGAAGCGGGCGCGGTCGCCAGCGCGCTGCTATCGACGCGAAACGCGGGCCACTCGGGGTGCTGCCAGATCCAGTCTTGAGCCATGTTCCGATCTTTGCGGATCATTATGAGCCGTATTATAGAATTGCGGCTCATAGCACAAATCGGCTCGGAAAATGAGCCGCTAATGTGCAGGCGGATCAGGAGTCGTCTTCCGCCGTCAGTGCAGCACGGGCCGCCGGATCATCCGCCCCGGCAGCGCCAGTATGCTCGCCGCCATCGATCACCACCTCGCCGTTCACCACCACCGTCGAGACGCCCGTCGCGTATTGATGGGGACTGTCGTAGGTGGCCACGTCGGCGATGCGCGCGGGGTCGAACACCATCGTCCGCGAAGCAGCCGGGCTTCAGCCAGCCGCGTTCCAACGTCCAGCCGAGCGCCTCGGCGCTGCCGCCCATCATCTTGTGCACGGCTTGGTGAGAGCAGGCGCAGGTCCCGCACGCAGGCGCCCAGCACCCGCGTGTGCGTCCCGTGAAGCGAGGGTGCGGCATGCCCTGGCTGGTGATGCCCTCAGTGGCGAGGAGTTGCCGTCGGAGCCCACGAGGATCCACGGCGTGCCGGTGATGGCGTTCACGTCCTCCTCGGCCATGGAGGTGACGAGGATGCGCGTGTGGCCCTTGTCCGAGAGGATGCAGTCGCACACCTGGTCCGAAGGCGTCGAGGCGCCGTTCGCGCGCGACATCGCCGATGGTGCGGCCGTTGATGGCCGGCTGGCTCGCGGAGATGGCGACGCGCACGGCGTCCCACGAAGGGATGCGGCCGAAGTTGTTGAGGCCGGCGCGGTCGATGTCCGCGCGAAGGCGTGCGCGCACCGATTCCTCCTTCAGCCGCTCCAGAATCGGGCCACGCCGCCTTCCTGCACCCAGGAGGGCGGGAGGTTTCGAAGGGGGTTGGTGCCCGTGTCGTACGGGTACTGGTCGCGATCGACGGGGATGCCCTGCGCGCGCGGCCGCGATCTCCTCGAGCAGCACCTTCGCGCGGCCCCAGTTGTCCATGCCGGAGAGCTTCAGGTGCGCCGATCTGCACGTGCACGCCCGTCTGCCGCGCGACGTCGATCGCCTCGCGCACCGCCTCGAAGACGCCGGGGCCTTCGTCGCGGATATTGCGTGGAGTACCGGGCGCCATGCTTCGCGAGGATGCGCGCGAGGGTGTGGATCTCCTCCGGGCCGCATTGGCCCCGGCGCGGTGAAGAGCCCGGAGGAAAAGCCCAGGGCGCCCGCCGCGAGCGCTTCCTCGAGAAGGCTCGCCATCTGCTGCAGCTCCTCCGCCGTCGCCGCCCGCCGCGCCATGCCCACCGTCATGAGGCGCAGCGTGTTGTGGCCCACCTGCGGAACCACGTTCACCGCGGTGGCCGGGTAGGTGTCGAGGTAGTCGGCGAAGCTCGTGTCCTTCATCGGCAGCCAAGGGGCGCTGGCGGAGAGGTATTCCTTGAGCATCGCCGAGGTGCCGGGCAGCGCCGGCGCGATGGAAAGCCGCAGTTGCCCACCACCTCCGTCGTCACGCCCTGGCGGATCTTGGATTCGGCGCGCGGGTTGAGGGGGAGCGTGTAGTCCGAGTGGGTGTGGATGTCGATGAAGCCGGGGGCGACCACCTGGCCGCGTGCGTCGATCTCGCGCTTGGCCGTGCGCGTGGAGCCGGGCGCGATCTCCGTGATGCGGGCTCCAGCGATGACGACGTCGGCTTCCCGCCCCGGCGCGCCCGTGCCATCCAGCACGCGGCCGCCGCGGATCAGCAGGTCATCCATGGCGGGGCTACTCGCGCTTGATGCCGGCGTCGCGGATGGTCTTGCGCCACTTCTCGAGATCTCGCACGACCGCGTTGGCCACGGTCTCGGGCTTGCCGTCGGAGGCTTCCGACTGGAACTTGGCGAGGCGCTCGCGCACGTCCGGCTTGGCGAGCATCTTGCCCATCTCGTTCGAGAGGAACGCGACGATCTCCTTGGGCATGTTGGGCGGCCCGAAGAGCGCCTGCCAGGTGACGGCGGAATAGCCGGGCAGGCCCGATTCCGCGACCGTGGGCATGTCCGGAAGGCCGGGTTTCCTCTGCGTATCCGTGATGGCGAGCATCTTCAGCTTGCCCGCCTGCACCGGCGGCAGCGACACCGAGAGGGTGTGGAACATCACCTGCACGTGTCCGCCCACCATGGCGGTGACGGCCGGCGCGGAGCCCTGGTAGGGGACGTGCGTCATGTCCACGCCCGCCTGCACCTTGAAGAGTTCGCCCGCCAGGTGCGAGATGGAGCCGTTGCCGAAGGAGGCCATGTTGAGCGTGCCGGGCTTCGCCTTGGCGAGGGCGATCAGTTCCTTCACCGAGTTGGCCGGCACGGAGGGGTGGACGATGACCGACATGGGCTCCACCGCCAGCATGGCGATGGGCGTCACGTCCCTGATCGGGTCCCACTTGAGGGTGTTGTAGGCCGCGTTGCCGGGCACGGTGCTCGCGGTGCCGACGATGAGGGTGTAGCCGTCCGGGGCGGCGCGCACCACCTGCTCGTGGGCGATGGAGCCGGAGGCGCCGGGGACGTTGGTGACGACGAAGGTCTGCTTGGTGGCCTCCGAAAGATGCTGGGCGGCCATGCGGGCGACGATGTCCGTGGCGCCGCCGGGGGGGAAGGGGACGACGATGGTGACCGTCTTGTTGGGGTAGGCCTGGGCTGTTGCCGTGGCCGGCGCGAGGACGGATGCGATCGTGAGGGTGGCGGCGAGGAGGGCTTTCAACGGCGTTCGAACGGCGAACAGCGGAGGCATGGCGGTGCTCCTGGGCTGGGGGGGGATGGCAGAAGGGTCGCATGGATCGGTTCGCGGAGCCAAGGTCGAAGTCGCTGTCGAAAGGCGGGCGCAGAGCATGCATGTCTGCCCATACCGGGCCGGACAAGGTCCCGGCCCATGCGCCCGTTCGCTGCATTACACTTTCGAGGATTGTCCGTCCCACCAAGAGCGCCGCGCAGGAACGCCACCTGAACATCGAAACGTCACCCGCCCGACAGGTCCTTCAGCGCTGCCGACGCGGCATCTCGCGTGTCCAGCGGTGCTGACGTTTCTCGACCGCTTGCCTTGGATCTGGTTGCTGCTGTTGGCGGCGTGGATGGCCATTGCGCCGATCACGCCTGAACCTCATCTCGTCGAGAAACTGCGCCTTCTTGTCCAAGGCGCCTTGGTACGCCCGCTCGACATCTTCGACTTGGTCATGCATGCGACGCCGTTGCTGCTGGTGGCATTCAAGCTTTGGAGGCAGTTGCGCGCGAGCCGGCCTGACCTACCGGGCTGTCCCCCCCGGCCTAACGGGCCCGTGCGCTTGGCCGCTCGAGATTCAGGCTCGCCTTGAAGCAAAAAGGGCCAACCCACGGGTTGGCCCTTCGGACTGCAGAAGCCTGCCTTGCCAGGAACTAGCCTACCCGCAAGTCCCCACCCACCCGCAAGCACTGCAGAAATCGCAGCCATCCTTGCGAATCACCGTCATGTTCCCGCACTCCCCGCACTTGGTGCCCTTCATCAGCGCCGGCTCGTCCTTCCCGCGCGGTGACTCCAGGATCCCCATCTCCTGCTTCGGGTAGCCCTTCTCGTCCAGCACGCCGAGCATGTTGTAGCGGTGGATCACCAGGCGCGCGAGGTACGCGACGGTTGACGGCCAGTTCTGCTGCCGACGCTCGCCGGGGACGAAAGCCATGAAGTCACCGAGCGGCTCGCTGTAATCGAGCAGCTTCCGCAGCTTCATCCCGATCCAAGCCGGGTCCATCACGCGCATGTCCAGCGAGAGCAGCTTCGCGAGTCCGTCGAGCGCGCGCGGGTAGTGACCCGAGAGCCACATCGAATACGGCCGCGTGCCGCCATCGGGCATGTGCATTTCCTTGAGGCCCACCACGAACTCCTCGCCGGAGGCCGGGTTCGCGATGTCCACCGTCCACGCGAGCGTGCCGTCGGTGCCGGTGCGCGGCTCCTCCAGGCTGAACATCGCGTCCAGCAGCGGGGATTCGCCCGGGTCGTCGAAAGCCTTGAGCGATTCGCAGCGCAGCCGCACCACCTGGCCCAGCGCGGAGACCATGCTCGGCACGCGGCGCTTCTCGCCGTGCGGCGGCATGCGCATGTCGAAGCCGTCGTCACCCACCGTGAGGGCGAGGGCGTCCAGCTTCATCTTGAGCCACGCGCGGTCGTTGGCGCGCATGTCCATGGAGAGCGTCTTCGCCACGGCGCCCAGGCCGCGCGGCTGCTCGGCGCCGTTCACCCACACCTCGAACGGGAAGGCGCGGTGCGCCTCGCCTTCGACGTGCCCGATGAAGAGCGCGAACTTGCCCACGGGCGAATCCACCATGTACGTCCACGCCGGGTTGCCCTCGGGCAGCTCGGGGCGGCCGGGCCAGCGGAGCGATGCGAGCACCGGCTCCGGCAGCGACTTGATCGCCAGGCGGCGGTTCATCGCGTCGGCGGGCGTGATCACGGGCTTGGCCGGCTCGACGGGCTTCGCGGGCTCCGTGGAGAGCACCGAGCCCAGCACGCTGTTGGGGCGATAGGTGGCCAGGCCCTTCAGGCCCGCCTTCCACGCGGAAAGGTACAGCCCCTCGAACTCCGTGTACGGGTAGTCCTCGGGCACGTTCACCGTCTTGGAGATGCTCGTGTCCACGTACGGCGCCACCGCGGCCACCATGGCCTTGTGCGCCTCGGCGCTGATCTCGAGCGCCGTCACGAACCACGGCGGCAGCTTCGCGTTCTCGCCGTTGATGAACTTGTAGAGGCGGAAGGCGTGGTCCTCGACGCGGAATTCCTTGTGCGTGCCGTCGGCCATGCGCTTCTTGCGAGTGTACGTCCACGAGAACGGGGGCTCGATGCCGTTGGACGCGTTGTCCGCGAAGGCGAGCGAGATGGTGCCCGTGGGCGCGATCGACAGCAGGTGCGAATTGCGGATGCCGTGCTTGCGCACCTTGTCCTTCACTTCCTGCGGCAGGCGCGAGGCGAAATTGCCGCCGGACAGGTACAGGTCCGCATTGAAGAGCGGGAAGGCGCCGCGTTCCGAGGCGAGCTCCACGCTGGCCATGTACGAGCGGTCGCGCAGGTATTCGCTGATCTTGGAGCCCATGGCGCGGGCTTCTTCCGTGTCGTACGCCAGGCGCAGCATGAGGAGCGCATCGCCCAGCCCCGTGAAGCCCAGGCCCACGCGGCGCTTGCTGGCGGCCTCGGCGCGTTGCTGCGGCAGCGGCCACGGCGTCACGTCGAGCACGTTGTCCAGCATGCGGATCGAGACGTCGATCACCTTGCCGAAGCCTTCGAAATCGAACGCTCCTCGCGAGGTTCTTCGAAGGGCGGGGACCCCGGCAGGCGGGGGCCGGAGGGTGTTCCGGCCGCGGGCGGAGGCCGGGCCGCGCGGGGGGCGCGCCGCGGCCCCGCGGCCGGCCCACCCCCCCGCCCCGAGGAGCCGGGTCCCCTCGGCCCCGCCCGGGCCGCCGGCCGGGCCGCCCGTCGTAGCAGCCTGCGTGGAAGGGCTGGCCACGCGCCTTCGGGAAGGGAAGCGCGCCACGGGGGCGTTCCGATGGATCTGCCCGATGCAGGCGACCGAGCATGCCGGCACGGCGCGCAGGGGCCCTGCGTCGGCGCACCGAGCTTGTCCTGCGTGCGAAGAGGCGGCGCAGGAGGGGACACGGCGGGCGAGCCGGGGCGGGGCGCACGGGGCCGGCCGCCCCACCCACGCCCGCGGCGCCCACGCCCACGGGCGGGCGCGCCGGCGGCGAGCCGCGGGGGGCCGCGCGCGCGCGGGGGCCGGGCAGCGCGTGGCTTCGATGGACTCGCAGTAATAAAGGTTGTTGTCGCGGTTGATGCGGTCCAGGAAAAGAATCCCGGGCTCGGCGTGGTCGTACGTCGAGCGCATCACCTGGTCCCACAGGTCCTGGGCGCGCACCTTGCGGTACACCCACAGGCCGTCGCCACGCTGGTACGCACCGGCGTCCTTCACCTCCTGCGAGGGGGCCGCGCGGTGGACCAGCTCCACGTCGCCGTCGGCTTCCACGGCGCGCATGAACGCGTCCGTCACACCGACGGAAACGTTGAAATTGGTGAGGTCGCCCTTGTCCTTGGCGTGGATGAAGCGCTCGATGTCCGGGTGGTCGCAGCGCAGCACGCCCATCTGCGCGCCGCGGCGGGCGCCGGCGGATTCGACGGTCTCGCAGGACTGGTCGAACACACGCATATAGGAGACGGGGCCGCTCGCGCGCGAATTGGTGCCCTTCACCCACGCGCCCTCGGGGCGGATGGAGCTGAAGTCGTAGCCCACGCCACCGCCGCGGCGCATGGTCTCCGCGGCTTCCGCGAGCGCCGTGTAGATGCCGGGGCGGCCGTCGTTCAGCTCGGTGATCGAATCACCGACGGGCTGCACGAAGCAGTTGATGAGGGTGGCGGTGAGGCTCGTGCCGGCGGCGCTGTTGATGCGGCCGGCCGGGATGAAGCCGTTCTCTTGCGCCTCGAGGAACTTCGCTTCCCAATGGGTGCGGCGGTCCTCGGATTCGTTCTGCGCCAGGGCCTTGGCGACCCGTTGGCGCACTTCGCGAATGGAAGTTTCACCGTCCTTCGCGTACTTCTCGATGAGAACTTCGGTGCTGATTTCCTGGGCGGGGAGCTTGGAAATATCGGTTGCTTCGCGGGACTTGGCCACGCTCATGGAGGATCCCCCTCGACTTGCTGATTTATAGTGGTTCGCCGGCTTTCTGGGCGCCGAGCGGACTGACGATTCTCCGCAGGCACCCCCAGCCAGCCTTGATCTACGTCAACTAGATCGTGTGCTACGGCTTTGTGAAAGCCACTACATCTTGTGGCTTTACGCTGAAATGTTCAAGCACTTTCTCAGGTTCCGGGGCGTAACCCCCGGAATCGCGAAAGGAAGTTGAAAATGGGGCGACTCACCCCCCTGATTCCCACACTATTGGAGTGCTGATGACCCCCCAAGTTGCCACCCTGGCCGGCGGTTGCTTCTGGTGCCTCGAGGCCGTTTTCGATCTGTTGCAGGGCGTGCAGAGCGTGGAAAGCGGCTACATGGGTGGCAGGACGGCCCACCCGACCTACGGTGATGTCTGTTCCGGGGATACCGGGCATGCGGAAGTGGTCCGGGTCACCTTCGATCCGGCGGTGGTGTCCTTCCGCGACCTGCTCTCGGTGTTCTTCACGATACACGATCCGACGACGCTAAACCGGCAAGGCAACGATGTCGGAACGCAGTATCGCTCCGCGATCTTTTTCCACTCGGCGGAGCAGGAGAAGGAGGCTCGCGAAGTGATCGCGAATCTCTCGGCACAGAAATTGTGGCCTTCGCCGATCGTGACGGAGATCGTTCCGGCGGAGACCTTTTATATCGCCGAGGACGAGCACCAGGAATACTTCGCGCGGATCGGGGGGCGGAACCCTTATTGCACGTTCGTGGTGGAGCCGAAGGTGGCGAAGGCTCGGAAGCACTTTCTCGATCGTCTCAAGAAGTGAGCGGTGGGGAGTGATGCGGGTGGAGATGCTTTCCTGAAGTCCTGAAGGGACGCACACCTCTAGCAAAGGTGAAGGTGTGCGTCCCCTTCACCAACCGGGTAAATTCAGGTTCCATGCGGGTTGCCCGTCTCTTTCGAATCCTCTCCACGGTCGGCAGGCACGGTCTCGACAATTCCTGGTCGGGCTGGGCAGCGGGCTTGCGCTTCGGCTTCCGCGTCGCCTTCTTCTGGGCGGATCGCTCGGGCCGCGCGGCGAGCGGCTGCGCCCTCGCGCTGCAAGACCTGGGCCCCATCTTCGTCAAGTTCGGGCAGCTGCTGTCGATCGGCCGGACCTCGTGCCGACCGACATCACGGAAGAGCTCTCGAAGCTGCAGGACGCGTCGAGCCCTTCTCCTCGGAGGAGGTCGTCGAGACGCTTCGCCGCAGCTACGGCAAGCCGCACACGGAAGTCTTCAAGACCTTCGACCTGACGCCGGTGGCGAGCGCCTCGGTGGCGCAGGTGCACTTCGCGACGCTGCCGGACGACCGCGAGGTAGCGGTGAAGATCGTGCGCCCAGGCATCGGCGAGACGATCACGAAGGACGTGTCGCTCCTTCGCGTGCTGGCGGTGCTAGTGGAGCGGTTCCTGCCGGAGGGCGAGCGGGCTGCGCCCGCGAGGTGGTGGAGGAGTTCGAAGACCATCCACGACGAGCTGGACCCTGGTCCGCGAAGCCGCGAGCATGAGCGCGGTGCGGCGAAATTTCGAGGGCTCGAAGATCCTCTACGTGCCCGAACCCCATTGGGACTGGTGCACGCGCGACGTGATGGTGATGGAGCGGATCCACGCCATTCCCGTGAACGACCTCGACGCCATCCGCGAGGCGGGGATCGACATCCCGACGTTGGGCCGCAACGGCGTGGAGGTGTTCTTCACGCAGGTGTTCCGCGATGGCTTCTTCCGCGGACACGCAACCGGGAACATCTTCGTCAGGTACGACGGGCGCTATACGGCATCGACTACGGATCATGGGCACGCTCTCTGACGCGGACAGAACTACCTCGCTCAACTTCATCGCTTTCTTCCGGCGGGACTACCGGGCGGTGGCGCAGGCGCACCTGGATGCCGGGTGGATTCCGCCGGACACGCGCGTCGACGACTTCGAGGGCGCCATCCGCGCGGTGTGCAGGCCCATCTTCGACAAGCCGCTGCGCGAGTCTATTTCGGGCGGGTGCTGATGCGCCTCTTCGAGGTGTCGCGCCGCTACCGGATGGACGTGCCGCCGCAGCTGGTCCTCCTCTGCAAGACGCTGCTGCAGGTGGAGGGGTTGGGACTGCACCTGGATCCGGACCTCGACCTGCGCCGCACCGCGCAGCCGATCCTGAAGCGGTGGATGAACGAGCAGCTCGGGCCGCGGGGCTGTGGAAGCAGATCACCCGGGAAAGCGCCTTACGTGGCCAAGACGCTGCCGCAGATCCGCGGCTCATCCACAAGGTGCTGGCCGACGATGCTCCGGGGCGTCTCGAGAAGGCCATCCGCGAGCTGGAGGGCCCAGCGCAGCCAGTCGCGCATCCTTCTGGCCATCGCCGTCATCCTGGCGGCCATGGCCTTTGCCGCCGCCCTTCGTACCCTTCTTTAGTCCCCCCTGAAGGGGACGCACACCTTCACTGCCCTGAAGGGGACGCACACTTTTGAGGTATTCAATGAGAGTCCGTCCCCTTCATCCGGCGTGTGCGTCCCCTTTGACAGGTGTGCGTCCCCTTCACCCGACCTGAAGGTGTGCGTCCCCTTCAGGGCCTTCAGGGGAATGCGGAATTTTCGGCACATTCGGGCGCGAATACCGGACGTGACGGGACCCGGGCCGACGCGGCACACTGGATTCGCGTCCCGGCAGCGGGTCTTCAGGTGGCCCGGCGGTCCGGCGCGCGGTGTGGTGGCAGGTTGAAGGTGGCGGGGATGTCGGGGACACGTCCCCGTTTTTGCCGCCGCACGCCGCGGGTGTCTTTCCATGAGTTCTGCGCAGGGCGCGCAGCTTCGCCTTCACGATGGCCGCGTTTTCCGGCCCGATCCTCAGCAGGATCTTGCGGCCGGCGATTCCGATTCCAGCGCAGGATCCGCGAACTCCGGCAACACCCGCCGCACCACCAGCTTCACCGGCCCTTGCACCACGGGCGCCTCCAGCAGGTGGTCGATCACCTGCACCAGCCGGTTGTTGAAGTAGCCGTCCGGATACCCGAGCTCCACGTACGCCTGCTGGAAGAGCGGATAGAAGTGCACGTAGGCGGCCACGATCCGCTTCACGTCGACCGCCTCGACGAACTTCACCCAGGCCGAGTACCGCGCGGCATTGCCCGGCGCGAGCGTGTGAGGCCTTCCTCCTTGCCTCCGTGACGAGCAGCCCGCCCACCGGTGCGACGGGGCTCAGGCGCTGGCGTAGCTGCGCCGCGGCAGGTTGTCCACCGTGGCCACGATGCGGCGCACGAGCGATTCCGGCCGGAAGAACTGCGCGAAACTCCTTGCGCCGAACACGCCCGAGAGCGACTGCGCCAGCGCGGCATCGCTGGCATCCAGTGCAGGCAGTGGCTTTCGCGGCTCCGGCGCTTCGGGGCGCGGGCACCGGATAGTGCGGTGGCTTGGCGGCTCGGGCACCGGTGGCGCCACCGTGGCCACGGCGGGCGGGGAGCAGCCGCCTCAGGGGCCGGCCAGAAATACCAGGCGCCGCCGGCGATCGCGACCGCCGCCACCGTGACGGCCAGCGCGACCGGGAGGGCTCGCGCCCTCGGGCCTTCTTGGGTTCGCTTCCATCGCCCCTCCGCGCTTCGGGATCAATATCGTGGGATTGCGCGGGGACCGCTGGGTTCCCCGCCCCACGATATCCCGTCAGCGTAGTTTCTGCGTCATCGCCGCCGCCTCGCCGCGCGCCTGCCCGGATGGCCCGTTCGAGCGAGGTGCCGTGACGAAGGCGTCGAACGCCCGCTCCCGCTTCGCGTCACCCTTCGCGAAGCGCTTCTTCCAATCCGACAGGTCGATGGCCTTCTTCGCCTCGGCAGGCGGCAGGTCCGTCGCCGCGGCCTTCCGTGCCTCGTCGCGAATGAAGGCGAGCAGTTCGCGCACCTGCCGCAGGTAGCCCCGGTCGCGCTGCGGCGCGCCATGCGCGAGGAACAGCGTATCGGCGGCAAGCGCATCCACCTTCGCGAGCGTATCCGGCCAGTCGGCGTGGTACGACCCGAACATGAACGGCACCGGCCAGACGAGCAGGTCCCCCGTCGCGACGATGCGCTCCTTCGGCAGGAACACCACCGCGTCGCCGCGCGTGTTGCCGAGCCCCAGCCAGAGGATCTCGATCGTGCGTTCCCCTCGCCGCAGCACGATGCGGTCGCGGAAGGTCACCTCCGGCGGCACCTTCTCCACGCGGCGCAGGTCCGGCAGCACGGCGCGGTACATCGAGACCACCTCCGCGAGCCGCTGCCGCCGATCGGGCGCGAGGGGCTTCCCGTCGCCGTCCACGCCGCTCTCGACGGTCTTCGCGTACGCGTCGGTCGTCCGCTCGTTGGCCTGCAGGTTGGCCTCCTGATTGGCGTACACCTGCTCGAGGATGTCGGTGCGCGTGTCCTCGTGGGCGATGAACTCGACCCAGGCCGTATCTCGCGGTAGACGCCATTGCCGCCCACGTGGTCGTTGTGCCAGTGGGTGTTCACCACGAAGCGTACGGGCTTCGAGGTGAGCGTTTCAGTTCCTTCGCCATGATCCGCGCGCTCGAGGGCAGCAGCCCCGAGTCGACCACCACCACGTCTTCCTCGTTCACGATGAAAAGCGCGTTGCCCTCGATGGGATCGGCGAGCGGGTCGCGCCACACGAAGCCGTGCACGCCGTCGGCGAGGGTGACGACGTCCCAGGCTTTCGGCGCGTAGTCGCGCGCGCGGCGATCGCGAGGGTGGCGAGGGCCAGGGCGGCCAGCCGGAAAGGGTTCGCATGGCGACGCTCGAGGAAGGCGTGCCGCCGTGATAGCACGCACCCCGCCGAGGAACCGTCACCGTGTGTTGCGGCGCCTTCGCCCGGGATCTACCTGAGCAGCGCCTCGAGAATGTCGCGCTTCTCGACGCAGCGCGGATCGTCCCAGCAGGTGCGATAGGTGTAGTCCGCCTGGCCGTCCTTCAGGATGCGGATCGACCATGGGCGCTTCAGCACTTGCGTGTGCACATAGCTCGCGAACGATTCCGCGAAGTCGTCGCCGAACGAGGTGGCGCCGTAGAGCGTGGGGTAGTTCGTTCCGTCCAACGCCTTGTAGGCCGGCGTCATCTGGCTCGCGTCGAGCTTGGCCCCCAGGTAGTAGACGACGGACTTGCGCAGGAAAGGACGCGTCGAACTTCGACGCATAGGTGTTCTTCACCCGGTCGAGGGTCCAGAAAGCTCGAAGAAGGGCCACTTCCCGCCGGCGGGCAGGTCCCTGGGCGCGAGGTCCCACATCGGGTGCAGCGTGCGCGTGGCCGCCACCACGTGCCCGAACTCGTGCAGCAGGATGTAGCGGATGGCGCTGCGGCGCGTGTCCTCGGCCGGCTCCTCGATGGTCGCCTCCAGCTTCCAGCCTCCGCCGGGCTTGAAGGGCGTGTTCTCCTTCCAGGTGGCCCAGCCGTTGGCGCGGTGGTGCTCCAGCACCTTGGCATCCAGCACGATGTACGCCGCCTTGGGGCCGGCGCCGGGCTTGTCCCGGACGGCGTCGGTGAAGCCCGTGCCGCCCAGGTCCTCGACGAAGTAGACGCCGGCAAACGTGGGGCCCGCCACCTTCCGCAGGACCGGCAGCAGGTCCGCGAGGGCACCGCGGGCATCGACGAGGAACTCCGGCGAGAGCTTCGCCACGCGCGGCTTCTCCGGAAAGCCGTTCACCGCGTTGTCGATCTCGAGGTAGTCCACCAGTTCCTGCGGCGCCGGGCCGATGCGTTCGGCCACGGGATCGGCGAGCCGCTTCGCCCAGAAGTCGAGCGTGCGCACAGGATTCTTCATCGCGGCCTTCAGGAGGCAGGCGCGGTCCTTCGCCGCGCAGGGCAACTTGGCCGCGGCCGGCCATGCCGCGGCCAGGATCAACGCCGCGAGGGCGAATGGGGCGCGCCTCATCGGTCGTCCATCTCGAGCAGCACCGGCTGGTGGTCCGAGAGCTTCGTGTCCGTGTCCACGCGCACGCTCCGCACGCGGGAAGCGATGTCCTCGCTCACGTAGATGAAGTCGCAGCAGTAGGGCCGCTTCGCGTAGCGCAGGTCGAACACGCAGAAGGTGGGGTCGTGCGCCTGGCGGCCGCGCGCGATTTTCCAGGCATCCACGTAGCTGGGGCCGCCGGAGGCGAGCGGCTCCTGGATCGCGTCGTAGGAAGGGTTGTCCGGTGGGAAGTTGAAGTCCGCCGTGAGGATCGCCGAGACCGCCTGCGCCGTGCGGTCGAAGGGGCTGCCTTCGTCCGTGGGGTGCCCGGGCAGTTGCGCGCGGGCGCAGGCCTCGTCGTGCAGCTCGCGCAGGCGGTTCGCCTGGGCCGAACGCATCACGTCCGAGTAGTACTCCAAGTGCGTCGTGGTGATTCGCACCGGGCCGAACGGGCACTTCACCGTGGCCTCGATCGCCACGCGCGGCATCGACTCCTTGCCCGGGTCCGCGGGCCAGGGCAGCGCGTGGCGGCGCACCGAGACGAGGGGCAGGCGCGTGAGGATGACGTTGCCGAAACGGCGATGGCGGCCGGGGCCGGGGACCTCCACGCCGTAGCCGGGCAGCATCGGTAGCCCGGCAGCAACGCCGCGAGCCGGGCGAACTGGTCCGAGTCGTCGTTGCCCGCGAGGCCGGGAAAGTTGTCCGCCACCTCCTGCAGGTTGATGACGTCGAAGTCCGCCATCGCGCGGGCGTGGGCGACGATGCGCGCGAGATCGACCTTGCCGTCGAGCCCGCGACCCCATTGGATGTTCCAGGTGATGAGCTTCATATCCGGGGATTGTCGCCGCCTCGCCCGGATTTCGCCAGAATCGCCCGCTAGCGTTCGGGTACGACCACTGCCGAAAGCCCGCCATGAAGCGCTTCGCCCCCACGCTCGCGATGATGCTCGCCTCGCTCAACGCCCAGGCTGTGCCCCCCGTCGCCGTGCCGCAGTGGGAACGCCACTTCGCGTTCCGGGGGTCTCCGGCACCTTCGTGCTCGACGAGCCCGGGGCGAACCGGCTGCGCGCCTACGACGAGGCGCGCGCCTCGGAGCGGTTCCTGCCTGCCTCCACGTTCAAGATCCCTCACGCGCTCATCGGCCTGGAGACGGGCGCGGTCGTGGACGAGCACGAGGTCTTCAGGTGGGATGGCAAGCCCAAGCGCTCGACGCCTGGGAGCGCGACCACACGCTCGCCAGCGCGATGGCGGACAGCGCGGTGTGGGTTTTCCAGGCGATCGCGCGCCGCGTGGGCAAGCCCGCCATGGGCGAGTGGCTCGACCGTCTGGACTACGGCAACCGGGACATGACCGGCGGCGTCGACCAGTTCTGGCTGCAGGGCGGGCTGCGCATCAGCGCGCAGGAGCAGGTGGCTTTCCTTCGCCGGCTCGTCGAAGGCAGGCTGCCCGTGACCGCGCGTTCCCGGCGCATCGTGCGCGGGATCCTGGTGGCGGAACGCTGCGGCGACGCGGTGATCCGCGCGAAGACGGGCACGGCGATGGCGGGCAAGGAAGGCATCGCGTGGTGGGTGGGCTGGGTGGAACGAGGCGGCGAGCCGGTTGCTTACTTCGCCCTCAACTACCGCACGTTCGAGGAGACCCCGCGCCGGGCGCGCTTCGGGATCGGCCACGCCATTCTCGAGGAAGCGGGCGTCATCCCGAAGGCGCGCGAGGTCTGCAGGGCCGCTTGAGGCGCGCCTAGAAGAGCAGCTTGCGGATGCGCTTCGTCACCGGCACGTTGCCCACGACGTAACTGAGCGTCGCGAACGCTTCGTTGCCCGGCGTCTGCTCGAACTCGATCGACGCGGTGCCAAGCGGCTGGATCGCCACCTGTCCCGGATCGAAGACGGGTTCGCTGAAGCCCGGGCCCGTGCTCGCGAAGAGCTTGCCCTCCCAGCGCGTCGCGCTCTTCCACTGGCCATCCTGGAACGTGAACCAGGCGGGAGCGCCGTTGGCGGCGTAGACGAAGAGCTGCGCGAAGAGCACGTCGGTGGGCGATTGCTGGATGGAAAGCCCCCAGCCGAGTTCCGTCTGCGTGACCCAGTTGCCCGACCAGTCGTTGTTGGGCTTCTTGGGCGGCGGGAAGACCGCGACGACGGGGCGGCCGGTGACGTTGAAGTCGAAGGTGCCGCCTTCCTGCCGCACGATCATGTCGCCGCCCGCGACCTGGAAGACCTCGACGCGCCCCGGGCCGGCGGGCAGCGTGCCCAGGCGCACGTCGATCACCTTGACGGGGCCGGGGACGAGGCACGGGTTCGCCGCGATGAAGACGCGGAAGGCGCCTTGGCTCGCGTAAACGTTGACCCGGTCCTGGTCGTAAACGCAGGAGTCGACGGTCATGCGAAGCACGAGGGGATCGAAGGCCTCCGGCCGGGCGGGAACGAGGGTGAAGGTCTGGGCGGCGGCGGAGCCGGCAAGGAAGGCGAGGCCGGCAGCCAAGGCTTTGAATTTCATGGGAAACTCCAGCGAGGTTGAAAGCGTGGGAAATTGTCCCACACTTTTTCGCCGATGTCGTTACCGTTCGTTCCCGGGGTGCCGTTTCTTCATATCGACATGGACCCGGACTACGATCGAAAGACAGGCGAAATTGGCAGCAGGCCTCTAGGCGGGGTACTGTATGACTGCGTGAAAGCGAAGCCATCATGGCTCTCGGCTATAGAGATCGTCCCGCTTCCGCCATTGGTGGTTCTCGAGGCGGCATGGCGAGAACTGGAGGCGCGCAGCGAACTCACCGTCTTTCTGTCGTGGGCCTGGATCGGCACGTGGCTCAAGCTGCTCCCGCCGACGGTAGAGCCGCGGCTCGTGCGTGCCACGTCCGATGGGCGCGACGTCGGCCTCGCAGTGGTCTGCGACCACAGGGTGAAGCGCCGTCTGGTGCGGGCCCGGGGGTGCTTCATGAACTGCACCGGCGACCCGGATCTCGACGAGATCACGATCGAGTTCAACGGGTTCCTCGCCGAACGCGGCTTCGAGGTCGCGGTCGCGCGGCAAGGCATCGAGCAGATCGCGACGCAAGGAGGCTGGGACGAAATCGAAGTGAGCGCATGCCTGGCCACGAACCCCTTGAACCTCTTCGTGCCCGAGGGCCTTCGTCGCGAGACTAGGCGGCAGAGAGCCGCCCACCACGTCGACCTGGAAGTGCTTCGCGCCGCGGGCGGCGACTTCGTGGACGGGCTGGAACGCGGGATGCGCCAGAAGCTCAAGCGAAGCATCCGCGACTTCGAGAGCGTCGGGCCGCTGCGTCTCGAGGCGGCGGCTTCTCTCGAGGAAGCGCTTGCCTTCCTGGAGGACCTGAAGGTGCTTCACGTGAAGGCGTGGCTGTCTCGCGGCAAGACGGGATCCTTCGCCAACCTGTTCCTCAATCGCTTCCACGACGCGCTGATCCGCTCGCATTTCGACCAGGGGCTCGTGCAGATGCTGCGGCTGAGCGCCGGGGACCGCCGCGTGGGCTTTCTCTACAACCTGGTCCACCGTGGCGTGGTCTATCAATACCAGTCCGGATTCGACCTCGACGCATCCCGCGGGAGCGGGTGGCGACCGGGGCTCGTCAGCCACGTGCGGGCGATCGAGCTCAACCGGGACGCGGGGCTCGCCCGCTACGATTTCCTTGCCGGCGACCAGCGCTACAAGAAGGAACTCGGCAATGCCGGCGACTCGATGGTCTGGATCACCCTGCAGCGTCCGAGGATCAAGTTCGCCGTCGAGCGCTTCGTTCGCAACCGTGTCCAGGCGTGGCGTGCGCGACGGTCGACCGATCCGGGCCCGGACGGCGATTCCGCAACCCGCTAGCGTCGGCAAGGCATACCCTCCTCACGTGCGTCTCGCCGGCCTTTTCGCCCGAATTTCCCATGCCGTGAGATTTCGCCGGCGTGTCGTCCGGTGGGCGCGCCGTGATGCCGGGCCGGTTCAGCCCGTGACGCCTGCGGTCCCCCTGCGGATGCGCCGGATCGCGGCGGACGATCTCGAGCGGTTGTCGCAAGCGGGACCGGTGGACCCCGCGGAATTCCGTCTACGCCTGGCTCGTGGCGACTGGGGATATCTCGCCCTGGATGGCGATACGCCGCTCGGCTATTGCTGGGTGCAGTTCACGGGCGAACACGACGTCAGCCAGGCCGGCCGCAAGACGACGATCAAGCCCGGCGAGAACATCCTCTACAACAGCCGGACGGCCCCGCGGGCGCAAGGCAAGCGGGTCTACCTCGCCTTGA
>JADJMI010000026.1 GCA_016709665.1 Betaproteobacteria bacterium
GTTCCGCGGCCTGGGCCTGAAGAGCGCACGCCCGAGCAGCGCGCCGAGCGCATCCGCGACCACAACACGATCTGGGGCCCGTTCGGCCGGAACCTCCACGAGGACCTGCTGGGCGTGCACGGCCAGGGCATCGCCATGCGCGAGCGCACCGACAGCAAGTGGGTGATCCACGGCCGCGAGGAGAACAGCACCATCCACGACGAGATCGGGATGCGCCACTTCTACCACGAGTGGGGCGTGCGCATGGGCAGGAAGCCCTACGACCCGTACGGCGACAACCGGATCACGGAGGCCGCGTAAATGGGACAGATCGAGAACCTCGCCCTCACGGCGGGCACGCGGACGGTCGTCGAGGAACTGGTCTACTCGGCCTCGATGCGGATGGACGAGAAGGACTTCGCCGGCTTCTTCGGGCTGTGCGACGCGGGCTTCACCTACAAGGTCACGGCCTACAGCCCCGAGATCAGGAAGCTGATGACGTGGCTCGAGCACGACCTGAAGGGCATGAAGCTGCTCATCGACAACCTGCCCAAGCACAACAGCGACCAGTCGATGCTCTCGCGCCACGTCACGGTGTACACCGTGAGGTTCGCCGACGGCGGCAAGTCGGCGGACGTGGTCTCGGGCCTGCAGGTCTTCCGCACGGCGAACGACGGCGGCATCACGACGCTCTTCGCGGTGGGCAAGATGCACGACCGCGTGGTGCTGGGCGAGGACGGGGCGCGCCTCGCCGGGCGGACGATCAAGCTCGACACCCGCATGCTCGGCATCGGCCACCACGTCCCGATCTAGCGAAAACGAGCCATGCGCATCCAGGTCCGCGCCCGCAACCGCGCCTACGACTTCGAGGCGGCCGACGGGGAGAAGATCCTCTTCGCCGGCCTTCGCGCGGGCGTCGACCTGCCCTACGAGTGCGCCACCGGCACCTGCGGCACCTGCAAGGCGAAGTGCCTCGACGGGCCGGTGACGGACCTCTGGCCCGAGGCGCCGGGCAAGAAGAACCTGAAGACGGCCGAGGGCGAGTTCCTCATGTGCCAGTGCGCCGCCGCCGGGAACGTGTCGGCGGAGGCCGCCAAGTTCGTCTACGCGATGGATCCGGGCACGTGCCTGCCGCGGGCCGTCTCGGGCCGCGTCGCGGCCGTGCGCCGCCTCACCCACGACGTGGCGGCCGTCGACGTGGACCTCGACGAGGCCATCGACTTCGACGCCGGCCAGTACATGGCGCTCGAGACGCCCGGCGTGAAGGGCATGCGCGGCTACTCGATGGTGAACTTCGCCCGGGGCACGCGCCGGCTCGAGTTCGTCATCAAGAAGAAGCCCGGCGGCGGCTTCAGCGAATGGCTCTTCGGCGGCGAGCGCGCCGGCAGCGCCCTCTCGCTCTTCGGCCCGCTGGGCAAGGCCACGTTCTACCCCAACCTCGCCAAGAACCTGCTGTGCATCGCGGGCGGCAGCGGCATCGCGGGCATGATGGCCATCGTGGACCGCGCCTGCCAGGAGTCCTACTTCAACCAGTACAAGGGCCACGTCTTCTTCGGCGTGCGCACGGCGCGCGACGCGTTCTACCTCGACGAGCTCGCCGCCTTCCAGGCCCGCTTCCCGCAGGCGCTCGCGGTCACGATCGCCCTGTCGGACGAGGACGTGCCCGCCGACCTCGCGGCCGGGTACCCCGGCCTCGCGTTCGACCGCGGTTTCGTCCACGAGGTCGCCAAGCGGCGCATGGCGGGCAATTACGGCAATATCCGGGCTTACCTGGCGGGGCCGCCCCCCGCCGTGGACGCCTCGATCCGGTTCCTGCTGCTCGAGGCGAAGCTCACCGCGGAGAACATCCGCTACGACAAATTCAGCTGACCCCCGCCACCCGATGACCGTCAAGAGAATCTGCCTCGCGAGCGACGTCCCGACCAACGAGATGCGGGAGTTCACCACCGACGGGGGCGCGAAGCTCCTCGTCGCGAACTCCAACGGCGAGTACTTCGCCGTGCAGGCGATCTGCCCGCACCAGGACGTGCCGCTGTGCGACGGCTTCTACGACGGGTGCGTGCTCACCTGCCACCAGCACCTCTGGCAGTGGGACATCAAGACGGGCGAGCCGGTGGGCGGCATCGCCGAGGCCCCGCTCGAGCGCTTCGCCGTCTTCGTCGAGGGCGGCGAGGTCTTCGTGGGCACCCGCGGGGCGCTCAACGTGGGCGAGCTCTTCTCGGGCCTGTCGGAATCGACGCTCTCGAAGCTGCAGGGGCTCGCCCAGGCCGAGGAGCACCCGGCCGGCGCGGCCCTCTACCAGGCCGGCGACCCGGCCGACGATTTCTACGTGCTGGACTCCGGCCGCATCGAGTTCCAGATCGGGCGCGACGAGCGCACGAGCCCCGCGGGGTTCATGCTGAGGAAGGGCGAGGTGTTCGGCTGGGCGGCGCTCCTGGAGGCCCACCCCACCCGCATCGCCTCGGCCCGCGTGCTCGAGCCCTCGCGCGTGCTCAGGATCAACGGCAGGCAGGCCCTCGCGGTCCTGGAGGCGGATCCCGCCTCGGGCTACCTGGCGATGCGCCGGCTGGCCGGCCTCATCGCCCGGTTCCTCGCGGCGCCGGGCGCCAGGATAGCTTCGACCCCGGGTCCGGCGGCGGCCGCAATTTTGACGGCGGGGCGGGTTCCCGGGCAGTGGCAGGGGAAGTGGCGGTTGGATGGACGTTTTTCACAATAACGAGAAAACGCAGGCCGCAGGCGCCCCCCCCGGGTCCGGCGGCACTCCAAAACACGAACCTGAGGAGAAGGCATGATTACCCGGAAATTCTCGAAGCTCGTCGCCGCGGCCACCGCCGCGGGCGCCCTGTTCACCGCCGGCGCGCACGCCGCCGACCTGGACTACGGCAAGCCCGGCGAACCCGTGAAGCTGGTCATCGGCTACCAGCCGTACTACACCGAGTCGTGGTCGGGCCTGGTGATGCGGGGCAAGAAGTTCTACGAGAAGTACCTGCCGAAGGGCTCGACGGTCGAGTTCCAGATCGGCCTGCAGGGCGCGATCATCGTGAACAACATGCTGGCCGGCAAGCAGCACATCGGCTACATGGGCGACATGCCGGCGATCGTGTCCACGACGAAGACCGAGACCGCCGACATCCGGCTGGTGGCCACGCTCGGCCTCGGGTTCGACCAGTGCAACATCTTCCTCGCCCGCACGGACGCGCCGAAGTTCGCCGACGCCAACGCGGCCATCAAGTGGCTCGACGGCAAGACGGTCGCGGTGCCCAAGGGCAGCTGCACGGACCGCTTCGCGCAGGCGACGTTCCAGAAGTCGAACATCAAGCCGAAGGAGTACCTCAACCAGAACATCGAGGTCATCACCAGCAACTTCCGCGCCGGCAAGATCGACTCCGCGGTGATCTGGGAGCCGACGGCCTCGCGCCTCGTGCAGGAAGGCCTCGCCCGCCGGATCGCCACCGGCGTCAACAACCAGGAGCGCGACGGCGGGTTCCTCGCGATGCGGGCCGACCTCATCAAGGCGCGCCCGGACGTCGTGAAGGCCTGGCTCAACGCCGAGCTCGACGCGCAGCTCTTCCTCGCGGACGAGAAGAACGCCCCGGAGGTGATCAAGATCGCCAAGGAGCAGACCACGGGCTTCAACGACCGAGTGCTGTTCTACTCGCTCTACGGCTCCTACGGCGCCGACGCCGGCGGCTCGCCCACGCGCATCAACCTGCACTACACGTTCACGCCCGAGGCGCGCGAGCTCATCACCAAGGCCACCACGTTCCTGCACTCGATCAAGACGATCAACGTGGACAAGCTGCGCCCCGAGGCGGTGATGCCGGAGTTCACCCAGCAGATCCTCGCCGAGCGCAAGCTCACCGCCCCCATCGGCGACGTGAGCGCGCTGCCCGACGCCCAGGCGCCCAAGTAGCCGGGACGCCTTCGCGCCCCGCGCCGCCGGCGCGGGGCGTGCCCGCCCGGACGGCCTTTCCCGTCCGGTCGCCCTCGGTACGCCGGTGAATTCTCGACAGGGTCGACACGCCATGCCGCAGCAGGACAAGCAGCCCATTTCCCCCGACATGATGATCGGGATCCTGAAGGCCACCATGCCGTTCCAGGTGGTCTCCGAACCGCTGTTGCGCCGCATCGCGGCCATCGGCTGGAAGACGACCTTCCGCGCCGGCGACACGCTCTACGAGGCCGGCGGACCGGCCGACGACCTCTTCATCGTCGTCGCGGGGAAGATCGACCACGAGCTGCAGCCCGGCGTGCACGCGCGCCGGCCCATGAAGACCCTCGTCGAGGGGGACGTGTTCGGCTGGGCGGCGCTCCTCGAGAAGGTGCCCAACCGGCTCGCCAAGGCGGTGTGCACCGAGGACGCGCTCGTCATCCGCATCAACGGCGAGGAGCTGCTCAAGGTCCTGGAGAGCGACCCGAACGCCGGCGACGTCGTGATGAGCCGCTTCGCGACGATGATCACCCGCGACTACACGGTCCCGGACCTGATCGCGCAGCTGCGCGGCATCCACCGCAAGCTCCACGCCCGCGACCCGCAGGGCATGAACGTCACGCTCTACCGCGTGTCGCGCTGGCTGAAGAGCCCGAAGCCCTACCTGATGCTCATCGGCCTGTCGATCTTCTTCGGCGGCTGGTACCTGTTCGTCGAGGTGCTCAGGCTCCCGCGCTTCCGCGAGATGCCCGGCATCACGACGGTGGTCGCGGAATGGATGAGCCCGAATCCCACGTACGGGCTCTCGATCTACACCGGCGAGTACTACCAGCACATCCTGGTCTCGATCTGGCGGGTGACCCAGGCCTTCTTCCTCGCGACCGCCCTGGGCGTCCCGCTCGGGCTCTTCCTCGGGTGGTCGAGGAAGTTCAAGGACCTCGTCTTCCCGGTGTTCGAGACGCTGCGCCCCATCCCGATCCTCGCCTGGGTGCCGATCGCGATCGTGATGTTCGTCGCCACGGAGTCGGCGGTGATCTTCCTCACCTTCCTCGCGTCCTTCTTCGCGACGGCGCTCAACACCATGCTCGGGGTCGAGTCGATCGACGAGTCCTACGTGCGCGCGGCCTACTGCCTGGGCTCGAACGAGCGCCAGGTCTTCCTGCACGTCATCGTGCCCGGGTCGCTGCCGTTCATCTTCACCGGCCTGCAGATCTCCGTGGGCGTGGCGTGGTTCTCGCTCGTGGCCGCGGAGATGGTCTCCGGGCAGTACGGGCTGGGCTACGTGATAAACACCTCCTACACGACCGTGAAGTACCCCACGATCATCATCGGCATGATCACCCTGGGCGCGGTCGGCTACGTGACCAGCGCGATGGTCCGGGTGGCCGGCGACTACATGATGCAATGGCGCCTGCGCGAGCTCGCCATGGGAGCGAACTGATGGCGACGACCGAGACCCGCGGCGCGATCCGCATCGAGGACGTCGTCAAGATCTACGACCCGGACGGCGCCGCCGTGATGGCCGTGGACCACTGCAGCCTCGACATCGCCGCCGGCGAGATCTGCATGATCGTGGGCCCGTCCGGCTGCGGCAAGACGACCCTCCTCAACGCGATCGCCGGCTTCCACGAGATCACCTCCGGGCGCATCACGCTCGACGGCGAGGTGCTCTGCAGCACCGACAGGCCCAAGAGCCGGCCCGGCTCCGACCGCGTGGTGGTGTTCCAGAACGGCGCGCTCTTCCCCTGGAAGACGAACCTCGACAACGTGGCCTTCGGCCCGATCATGCAGGGCAAGCTCTCCAAGGCCGAGGCCCGCGAGAAGGCCCTGTCGATGATGGCCGACGCGGGCCTGAACGGCGTGGAGCACAACTACCCGGGCGAGGTCTCCTCGGGCGTGCGCCGCCGCATCGAGATCGTGCGCGCCCTCATGAACGACCCGAAGGTGCTCCTGCTCGACGAGCCCTACCGCGCGCTCGACTCGCTCACCAAGAGCGTGATGCACGAGGCGCTCCTCGAGATCTACTACAGGAACAAGGTGACCATCTTCTTCATCACGCACGACCTCGAGGAGGCCATCTTCCTCGGGCACAAGGTGGCCATCATGACGAGCCGCCCGTGCAAGCCCAAGAAGGTGCTCACCGTGGACATCCCGCACCCGCGCGACTACGGCGTGCTCACCTCGAAGCGCTTCCGCGAGCTCATCGAGGAGACCAACGAGGCCGTGCACGAGGAGGCCGTGAAGGCCTTCCAGTCCGGCGAGAAGGAGGGCTGACCATGGCCGCCCGGAAGTTCGACTCGAAGGCGCTCGCCAAGGGCGTGTTCTCCATCCTGGTCTTCCTCGTGCTCTGGGAGATCGGTTCCCGCTCGAAGCAGTGGATCGCGCTCGACGCCTTCTCCTGGCTGCGCGACATGCTGGAGGCGTTCGGGTTCAGGTCGAAGTACCTGCCCTGGATCGGGGCCATCCCGGCGCCCTCGGCGGTGCTGGTGGCCTGGAAGGACGTGCTGTTCGACGCCGGCTACTGGCACAGCTGGTACATGAGCGGGGCGCGGGTGTTCGGGGGGTTCATCGCCGCGATGCTCGTGGGCATCCCGTTCGGGCTCGCGCTCGCCGTGAGCCGCACGGTGCACGGCATCGGATTTCCCGTCTTCGAGCTGCTGCGCCCCATCCCGCCGCTCGCGTGGGTGCCGGCCTCGATCATCTTCTGGCCCACGCAGGAGCTGTCGATCGCCTTCGTCACCTTCCTGGACGCCTTCTACACCGTGGTGATCAACGTGGTGGGCGGGGCCAAGTCGATCGACGTGCGCTTCTTCCAGGCGGCGCAGTCCATGGGCTCGTCGAAGGCGGACATCTTCCGGCGGGTGATCCTGCCCGGGACGCTGCCGTCCATCGTCGTGGGCTCGGCGGTCGGCATGGGCATCACCTGGGAGGTCGTGGTCGCGGCCGAGATGATCTCCGGCGGCGGCAGCCAGGTCGGCGGCACCTCCGGCGGCGGCCTGGGCTTCTTCATCTGGAACTCCTACGTCGGCGGCTCCTACGAGCAGATCGTCGTGGGCATGATCTCGATCGGCATCGCCGGCTACATCTCGAGCGAGCTGCTGCGCCACTTCGGCAAGTACCTGACGCCGTGGCTGCGGCTGCGCTGAGGCAAGGACCCATGAGCGAAAACCACGTTCCCCGTCCCGTCGTCGCTTCCGGCGAGATCGCCGTCCGGGGCGTGAGCAAGAGCTACGGCGAGGCGCACCTCGCCCGCGAGGTGGTGAAGGACTGCGATTTCACCATCGAGCGCGGCAAGCTCACCGTCATGATCGGCCCTTCGGGCTGCGGCAAGAGCACGCTGATCCGCCTGCTGGCGGGATTCGAGATGCCGGACAAGGGTTCGATCCTCCTCGACGGGCAGCCCATCACCGGCCCCTCGCGGGACCGCCTGGTCGTCTTCCAGGAGACGGCGCTCTTTCCCTGGTTGACCACGTGGGACAACATCCTCTATGGGCCGCGCGCCCGTGGCGAGGTCACCCCGCAGACCCTGGAATTCGCCGAGTTCCTGCTGAACAAGGTGGGCCTGCGCGAGTTCCGCCACAAGTACCCCACGCAGCTCTCCGGCGGCATGCAGCGCCGCGCGGAACTCGCCCGGGCGATGATCAACAACCCGCAGATCATGATCCTGGACGAGCCCTTCCGCGGACTCGACGCCATGACCAAGGAGCTGATGTGGGAGTACTACGCGAACCTCTACGAGGAGAGCGGGCGGACCAACTTCTTCGTGACGACGGACATCGACGAGGCCGTGTTCCTCGCCGACCGCATGCTCATCATGACCAACATCCCCACGCAGGTGCGCGCCGTCATCGAGGTCGACGTGCCGCGTCCGCGGCGACTGGCGGACATGGTGACGAGCGATCGCGCCAACGCGGTCAAGATGGAGGCCCTCGCCATCCTGCACGAGGAGGCGATGAAGTCCTTCTCCCGCGGCAGCAAGGCGGCGGCCGATTTCGTCGAAGCCTACGCGCGGCGATCGGCCAAGGCCTGAATGGACTGGATCCCGGGACGCGCGGTGATCGTGGCCCTCGCCATCGCGGGCGGGGCCCTCTCCGCGCTCGCGATCTGGATGCGCCAGCGCGGTCGCGGGGCCGGCTGGGTCCGGCGCCTGGACGCGGCCAGTTACCTCTTCATGGGAGTGAGCATGTTCTTCTTCATCGCCGCCGGCCTCGCCGGCAAGACGGGGGCCTGACCATGGCCGCCCGGATCATCGACGGCAACGTCATCGCCCACAAGGTGCGCGCCGACTGGCGCACCAAGGTGGACGCGCTTCGCGCCCACGGGACGGAGCCGGGCCTCGCGGTCGTCATCGTCGGGGACAACCCGGCCTCGCGCGTCTACGTGCGCCACAAGACGAAGGCCTGCGCGGAGACGGGCATCCGCTCCGAGGTGGTGGAGTTCCCCGCGGACGCGAGCGAGGCCGCCGTCCTCGAGCGCATCGCGCGGCTCAACGCAGACCCGAAGGTGCACGGCATCCTGGTGCAGTTGCCCCTGCCGGCGCACATCGACACGAGGAAGCTCCTCGAGGCCATCGACGTGAGGAAGGACGTCGACGGGTTCAACCTCTACAACGTCGGCTCGCTCGTGGCGGGCGAAACCATCTTCCCGCCGTGCACGCCTTACGGCGTGCTGTGCATGCTCGAGTACAGCAACATCCCCATCGCCGGCCAGAACGTGATCGTGGTGGGGGCGAGCAACATCGTCGGCAAGCCGATGGCGAGCATGCTGATGAAGCGCGACGCCACGGTCGCCATCACGCACATCAAGACGCGCGACCTGGCGCAGTGGACGATCCTCGCGGACATCCTTGTCGTCGCCGCCGGCAAGCCCAACCTCATCACCGGCCCGATGGTGCGCACCGGCGCGGTCGTCATCGACGTGGGCATCAACCGCCTGCCCGACGGCCGCCTCGTCGGCGACGTCGACTTCGATGCGGTGAAGGAAAAGGCGTCCTACATCACGCCGGTGCCCGGCGGCGTCGGCCCGATGACGGTCACCATGCTGCTCGTGAACACCATCAAGGCCGCGCAGCGCGCGTCCGGATTGGACGTGAGCGACCTGGACACGAGGGACCTGGCCGCAGCCTGAATGACGCCCGGGGGGGTGGACGGGGGAGCCTTCGGGTTCCCCCGTTTTGTTTTTCCCCTCTCCCACCCGCACTAGCGGCGGGCGCGGTCGTCGGATGCCGGTCAAGGGGCGAATGCTTCCGGAGTCGATCATCCGGAGCATGGTGTCGGTCGCGTTTTTTCGATTTCGGACCGAATGAACTTGCCCCGTCCGTCGGCTTCGGGGCCTATGTCGACATAGGTTCGAGCAGGCAGGCCAGAAATGCCTTGACTCGGTCCGAAATCGAAAAAACGCGACCGACACCCTGCTCCTCGCACCGAGGCGCCGTGACCGAAGTCGCGATCGACCGGCTTCCGACGACCGCGCCTGCCGCTAGTGCCCTCCCGTCACCAGTCCTGAGGCGGCCAGCACGATCACCCCGATCTCCAGGGCGCAGATGACGAAGAGGGACATCCGGCGCGCCCGCCAGTAGATGGGCATGATCGCCGCGAGGCAGGGCACGGAGGCGAAGGCGAGCGCGGCGATGCCGACGAGGGTGAGGATGTCGGCGCGGTGCAGCAGCGCCGTCCAGCCCCAGCCGGGGGCGATGCCGGTCGCCTCGAGGAACTGGCCGGCCGGCAGCTTCCACAGGTCCGGCAGGCGATGGTGGGCGACGTGCGGGTCGAGCAGGCCCAGCACGTAGACCCCGAACAGGATGACGAGGGCGGCGAGCCCGGTGTGGGTGATGACCGCCAGCACGCGCCCGTATGCGAGCTGGTCCCTGCCCAGTCCCTTGTCGTTCAGTTCCACAGTCCCAGTCCCTTGAGGAGCGCGCGAAGGCCGGCGAAGGCGAGGAGCCCCAGCACGAGCTTGCGGATGGTGGCTGCCGGAAGCACCGTGAGCAGCCGCGCGCCGATCTTGGCGCCGAGCATCATGCCGATCACCGAGGGCACGGCGATCATCGGCAGCACCGCGCCCTTGTTGACGTAGACCCAGGCCGCCGAGCTGTCCACGAGCGACAGGATGAAGCTCGACGTGCCGGCCGAGACCTTGAGCGGCGCCCCCATGAGGAGGTTGAGCGCCGGGAGGTTGGCCCAGCCCGCGCCCAGCCCGAAGAGGCCCGCGAGGATGCCGATCACGAAGAAGACCGCGAGCCCCTGCGGCGTGCGATGCACGTGCCAGGGGACCTGCCGTCCCGTCCCGGCCTCGACGAGTATTCCGTTCATGCCGAGGGCGGCCGACAGGGCGTCCGGCGCGGGCACCGACGGGTATTCGGACTTCTTCGCGCTGGCCATCAGCACGACGATGCCGAGGATGGTGACGCCGAGCGCGACCTGCACGACCTGGGTGGGCAGCGCGAAGCCGATCATCGCGCCCAGGATGGAGCTCGCGGAGGCGACGAGCGCGAGGGGCAGGGCGAGCCGAAGGCTGGCGAGGCCGCCGGAAAGGAGCGACGGCCCGGCGGACAACGCGCTCGCCAGCGCGACCAGCAGGCCCGCGCCGCGCACGAAATCGAGGTGGAAGGGAAAGAACCCGCCCACGATCGGCACGAAGAGCACGCCGCCGCCCACGCCCGCCGGCACGGCGATGATGCCCAGCACGAAGCACACGGCGAAGAGGGCGATGGGCCAGCCCCACCAGGGCATCGCGAAGGTGCTCGCCGCCGGGTCGGCCGCGAAGGCATCCGGCAGGGCGAGGGTGAGGCCGAGGAAGAGGGCGAGGCGAAGGAACCGCGACCGCGAAGGCGTGTGCACCTGGAGATTGTCCGTCGGGGAGTGGGATGGCGTCCAGCGGTGCCGGTTTCCGATCGAAACGCGTGAGGGCCGCGCGGGACCCGGATGTCGTCCCCGCGAAACATCCGGGGCGCCGCAAGCGCCTGGCCCGAGGCTTCAGCAAGCGCAGTGCCAGCGATGCCCTTCGCCACCGGCGGTGAAAACGGTGCCGACACGCCGTCACGAACGAGCCGCGCGCGGTTAAGATGCGTCTTCCCCGCTGCCCGGCTCCGTCGTCCGCTCATCCGCCATGTCATCCCGCGTTCCCCACCGCATCGAGGAACCCGCGTCGCCCGAGAGCGGCTCGCGTGGCGTCGGCATGGCGGTGGTGCCCAACCTGCGCGAAACGCTCATGCCGTTCGCGGACAGCGTGCCGTGGCCGGTGGTGGTGGTCGACGAGGCGGGGCTCGTGCTGCACGTGAACGACGCGATGCGCGCGGCCGGCAAGCCCGTGCCGGAGAAGGGCCGGCGCGAGCTTTCGCACCTCTTTCCCGAGTATTTCGCCGCGATGCGCGGCGCGCCGGCGCCGTGGCTCGTGCAGCAGGAATTCGTCGTGACGCGCAGCGTCGCGCCGAGCCTCGAGATCCACGAGCACGTGTGGGTGCGCCGGCTGCCGAAGGGCTCGTGCCTCATCGTGGTGGACGAGACGCGCCTGCACCACCTGGAGAGCGCCCACGCCCAGACCGCCCGCCTCGCCTCGCTCGGTTTCATGCTGGCGAGCGTGAGCCACGAGATCGGCAACCCGCTCACCGCGATGCACACGATGCTGCAGGTGCTGCAGTCGAAGAAGAACATCCCCCGCGAGGACCTGGAGCGCGGCATCCGCAACGTCGCCTCCAACGTGCGCCGCATCGTCGCCATCACCCGCAAGCTCAACGCCTTCGCCCGCGCGAGCACCGAGTCCGCCGCGCTCTTCGCGATCGACACGGCCATCGAGGAGGCGGCCGTGCTGCTGGGCTACGACAGCCTGGGCGAGTCGGTGCAGCTGATCCACGAGCCTTGCGCCGACGCCTGGACCTTCGGCCACGTCGACCAGTTGCAGCAGGTCTTCCACAACATCTTCCTCAACGCCGCGCAGGCGATGCACGGCTCGGGGACCATTTCCGTGCGCTCGCGCGTGCTCGAGCGCTCGGTCGAGATCGCCGTCCGCGACGCCGGCCCGGGCCTGCCGGAGGACGCGAAGAGCCGCATCTTCGACCCGTTCTTCACCACGAAGCCGAGCGGCGAGGGCACGGGCCTGGGGCTCGCGATCAGCTACGAGATCGTGCACGAGCACCAGGGGTCCCTCGTCGCCGCCAACCATCCCGACGGCGGCGCCGTGTTCACCATCGCGCTGCCGCGTCACGCCGGTCGGCTCGCATGAGAAGCGCCCCCGGCGCCGCCGCGCGCCTGCCCCGCATGCTGGTGGTCGACGACGACGAGGGCATGCGGGCGGGCATCGAGATGCTGCTGCGCGACCTGCCCTACGAGGTCACCTACCGCGCCTCGCTCAAGGAGGCGAGGGAATCGCTCGGCGGCGAGGCCTTCGACCTCGTGGTGACCGACCTCCGGCTCGCCCGCGACAGCGGCCTCGACGTGATCCGCCAGTCGAAGGCCGCGGACCCGGCGGTGCCCGTGATCCTCATGACGAGCTTCTCCTCGCTCGAGAGCGCCATCTCGGCGCTGCGCCTGGGGGCGTGCGAGTACATCATCAAGCCCTTCGCGAACGACGAATTCCTGCACGCGGTGGAGCGAGCCCTGGGCGAGCGGCGCCTGCGCCAGGAGAACGCGGTGCTCCGGCGCAGCCTGCGCAAGGTGCGCGAAAGGAAGCCCCTCATCGGCGAGCACGCCTCGATCCGCCGCGTCATGGAGATCGTGCGGCGCGTGGCGCCCTCGGACGTCAACGTGCTCATCCTGGGCGAGAGCGGCACCGGCAAGGAACTCGTCGCCCAGGCCCTGCACTACGACAGCCCGCGCGCGGACGGCCCGCTCGTCACGGTGAACTGCGGCGCCATCCCCTCGGAGCTGGTGGAGGCGGAGCTCTTCGGGCATGCCCGCGGGGCCTACACGGGCGCGGTGACGGCCGGGGAGGGCCTGGTGCGCGAGGCGCACCTGGGCACGCTCTTCCTGGACGAGATCGGCGAGATGCCGCTCGCCACGCAGGTGAAGTTCCTGCGCGTGCTCGAGGAGAAGACCGTCCGGCCGGTGGGCTCGCGCGAGGTGCACCCGGTGGACGTGCGCATCGTCGCGGCCACCAACAAGGACCTGAAGGCGGCGAGCGAGCGGGGCGAGTTCCGCGAGGACCTCTACTACCGCCTGAACGTGATCGACGTCACGATGCCCTCGCTGCGCGAGCGCGGCCGCGACATCGACCTGCTGGCCGAGCACTTCGTCGTCCGCTACGCGGCCCGCTTCGGCAAGCGCGTGTCGGGCATGGACCGCTCGTTCAAGGAGTTCCTGCACGCCCACGACTGGCCGGGCAACGTGCGCGAGCTGGAGAACCTCGTGGAGCGCGCGGTGCTGCTCACCGACCAGGAGACGCTCACCCGGTCGGACCTGGACGGCGGCCGCCACGCGCGCGCGCCGGAGGCGGCGGCCGAGGGCGACGACGGCCACCCGCTTTCCGTCGAGAACTACATCCGGCAGACGGTCCTGAAGCACCAGGACCAGTACTCGGAGCTCGAGCTCGCGAGCCTGCTGGGCATCGGGCGCAAGGCGCTCTGGACCCGCCGTCGCCGCTGGGGCCTGCCCCGGCAGGGGCGTCCGGGAAAGGGCCCGGAAGACCCCTAGCGCGCCGGGCTGTTTCCCTTGGAAACGACCCGGGCCCGAAGGAACGCGGTGCCGAACGTTAACTCATTGAAGCGCAAGGGGAAGATTTGTGGTGCGGAAATTGCAATAGGGACAGGCCGGAAACACGATTCCCAATACACATCAACGCCTGAGGAGTGCAAATGACGCAACCCGCCGCCCCCGCCGCCGCGCCCGCGAAGCGCAAGAAGGTCACCATCCCGATGCTCCGGGACAAGAAGAAGAACAAGGAGCCCATCGTCCAGCTGGCGGTGTACGACTACGAGAACGCGATCGTCGCCGACCGGCTCGGCATCGACATCCTGTGCGTTTCCGACACCGGCGGCATGGTGCTCTTCGGCCACGAGTCGACGACCTCGGTGTCCTTCGAGGAAGTGATGTTCATGGCCCAGGCCGTGAAGCGCGGCTCGCAGTACGGCCTGCGCATGGTCGACATGCCCTACATGAGCTTCCACCTGTCCGAGATGCAGTCGGTCGACAACGCCGCGCAGTACGTCGCGTAGGCCGGCGCCGAGGTGATGAAGTGCGAGGGCAACATCCACCACGCCCGCAACATCGAGGCCATCATCAAGGCCGGCATCCCGGTCCAGGGCCACATCGGCATCTGCCCGATGCGCATGCCCCAGCTCGGCGGCTTCACGGCCCAGGGCAAGACGGCCGAGCGCGCCAAGGAGCTCGTCGAGGACGCCCGCGCCTTCGTCGACGCCGGCTGCTTCTCGATCATGACCGAGGTGTGCACCTCCGAAGTCTCCCAGTACCTCGCCGAGACGCTCGACGTGCCCGTCATCAGCCTGGGCTCGGGGAGCACCTCGGACGGCGTGCACATCATCGGATCGGACCTCTTCCACCTGTACGAGAAGCACGTGCCGCGGCACTCCAAGATCTACCGCGATCTCGTGCCCATCCTCGAGGACGGCTACCGCGAGTACATGGCCGACGTGAAGGGCCGCACGTACCCGGGCCCGGAGCACACGGTCTTCATGAAGCCCGAGGAGCTCGACAAGTTCTGCAAGATGATGCAGTGGAGCCCCAAGGGGAAGTGATCCCGCGCGCCATGGTGCCTTCCGCCGCCCCCGCCTCGACCGATCGCGGTGCCGCCGAGCTCCTCGCCGGCGTCGCGTTCTTCTCCGGCTTCTCGGACGAGCAGCGGCGGCGGATCGCATCGAACTCGCGCCGGGTCCGCTTCCGCGCGGGGCAGCAGATCTACCAGGTGGGCGAGCCGTCCTACGTGTTCTACGTGCTGGTCGACGGCTCGGTGTTCTTCTCGTTCGCCGTCGGCCAGCGCCAGGCGCCGGCCCAGGTGGTCGGCCGCGGCGACGTCTTCGGGTGGGCCGCGCTCGTCGAGGCGGGAACGCCCCGCAACGGATCGGCCGCCGCCATGACCGACTGCACGGCCCTCGCCTTCGACGGCGCGGACCTGCTCGCCATGGCCGATGCCGACCACACCCTCGGCTACGCGCTCATGCGCGCCCTGAACAAGATCATCACGGGCACGCTCTGGGCCTTCGTCGCCGGCTAGCGGCGACCCGCCACCCGGACGCCGGGCCGTGATCGTCCCGGGCGCAGACGTCCTTCTCGCCGCCGCGCTCGTCGGCTTCCTGATCGGCGCCATCGGCATCGGCGGCATCCTGCTCATCCCGGCGCTCGCCGCCTTCGCGCAATTCACCCCGCACCAGGCGAGCGCCACCGCGCTCTTCACCTTCGTCTTCACCGGCGTCCTGGGCACGATCCTCTTCCAGCGCAAGGGCAGCATCGACTGGCGGCAGGCGGCGACGGTATGCGCGAGCGCGATCGTCTTCAGCTACCTCGGCGCGAGGGCGAGCGCGCTCGTCACCGGCCCGACGCTCATGCGCGTGATCGCCCTGCTCATCGTCTTCGCGGGCGCCTACGTGTTCTTTCCCGCGAAGCCGCGTCCCGCGGGCGAGGAGTCCGGTCCCCGCACGGGCCTTCTCGTCCTCATCGGCGCGGCCTCGGGCTTCGGCTCCGGCTTCTCGGGCGCGGGCGGCCCGCTCTTCTCGGTGCCGCTCATGGTGATCGGCGGCTTTCCCGCGCTGACGGCCATCGGCACGAGCCAGGTGCTGCAGGTGTGGTCGGCCGGCGCGGGCAGCCTCGCGCATCTCGCGACCGGCGCCATCCAGTGGCCGCTCGTGCCCGGAATCGTGGCCGGGGAGCTGGTCGGCGTCGTGGCGGGCGTGCGACTCGCCCATGCGGTGAGCGCGCTCGTGCTCAGGCGCCTCGCCGGCGCCTCGTGCCTGGCGGTGGGCGCCTGGCTCCTCGTGCGCCACTTCTAGCGATGAATGGGCTGGCCGCGCATTTCTCGACACGGGGCGTGCGACTGGCATCGCTGCCGGGCGGCGGCGCGGTGCCGTCGGATTTCGGCGACGCGGCGGCCGAGCACCGCGCGACGCGCGAAGCCTGCGGCCTCTTCGATTTCTCCTTCATGGGCGCCTGGGAGATCCTGGGCCGCGACGCGGCGGCCCATCTCGCGCGATTGCAGACGCGGGACCTTCGCGCCCTGGTGCCGGGACGCTGCGCCTACACGCTGCTGCTGCGCGAGGACGGCACGGTCCTGAACGACGCGACCGTGTGGATGTTCTCGCCGGAGCGATACTGGCTCTTCACCGGCCGGCCTTCCGATGGCGAGTGCGTGTCCGGCGTGTCCGCCGTGCATGACGCGATCGCGAGGCCCCTGGCCCCGCGTGCCGTGATCGCCCTGCAGGGGCCGGCGAGCGGCGCGGCGCTCGCGAAGCTCCTCGGATCGCAGGCCGTGCGCGACCTGAGTTACTTCCGGTTCGTCGAGCGCGAGCTGCCGGGCGGCCCGGCCCTCGTCGCGCGCCTGGGATACAGCGGCGAGCTGGGCTACGAGATCGTGCTGGACGAGTCGCGCGCGGTCGACGCGTGGCAGGCGCTCGCCGCGGCCGGTGCGGCCTACGGCCTACGCGAGGCCGGCTTCGGGGCGGCCGACAGCCTGCGCATCGAGTGCGGGCACATTCTCTTCCTGCGCGAGCTGGCGACGCCGCGGCTGCCGGCGGCGCTGGGGCTCGCGCGGCTCGTCACGTCGGCCGATTCCGCGATGCGGGGCGAAAGCGCTGCAGGCGGCTTCCGGCGCCGTGTCCACGCGGCTGGTGGGCATCGAGATCGTCGATTCGGCCGCGCCCCTGTCGGCGCCTCCGGTGGAGATCACGAGCGAGGCGGATTCGCCCACGTTCGGGGGGCGGATCGGGCTGGGCTTCGCGCCCGCCGCGCATGACCGGATCGGAACCTTGCTTTCGTCGCAGGACGGGCGCGCGTGCGTGGTGACGGCGCTCGCGCGCTACGACCCGGAACGGGTTCGGCCGAAGGGAAGTCCGCTGCCTTGATGGTTCGTGCGTGCGAGGGAACTTCGAGACTTCGTGAGACGAAAGACGTGGACGCCGATTGCCGCCGATGTCCCGCCGATTGCCGCCGATGAACATCGGAATCTTCTCGCCTGGCGAATTTTGCCGACTGCTTGCTGGCAATGGGCCGTCACGGTTCCATTCATCCTGCCTTCAATCGGCGGCAATCGGCGGGACATCGGCGGCAATCGGCGTTTCCAACGATGTTCGCCAGCATCACTCACCGACTATCGGCGATTCCAACGATGTCGGCCGGCATCACCTCGATCGCCATCGACACCCGCCAACGCTCCCCCGCGGCGAGATAGCGCGTCCCCGTCCCGCCCACCCCGTTCGCCGCCAGCGCGAAAGCGTCGATCGTGTGCGACACGGGCTCGAGCGCGAGGAAGGTCCCGTCCCCCGGCGAATAGGCGATCGCATGGTCCAGCGCCTCGCCCGCGGCGAGTCGCGTGCGGTGCGTGGGGTAGGAGAGGATCGCCTCGCGGCTCCACCCGCCGAAGGGATTGTCGACGCGCCAGCCGTCGAGCACGCGCCCGTCGCGGAAGTCCGCCTCGGCGGGCACGGGCAGGCGGGCGACGGGCAGGTGCCTTGCATCCACCGTCCACCAGGACGACCACGCGGTCTGCAGGCGGGTACCGGCGGGCGCGGGGAAGAAGGGGTGGAACCCGAGGCCCGCCGGAAAGGATTCCGTGTCCGCATTGGCGATCTCGAGGCTCGCCTCCAGCCGCCCGCCCCGCAACGCGATGACCTGCTCGCACGCGAAGCGGAAGGGCCAGTCGGGATCGGGCACCTGCGCGAGCGACATCGCGACGCGGGTCGGCGTCGCGTCCGTCACGCGCCACGCGCGCTGCCAGCCGATGCCATGGAGGGCGTGCGGCTCGGGGGGCGCATTGAGCCGCAGGGCGTGCGTGCGACGGCCCGCGCGCAGCAGCCCCTGGCCGATGCGGTTGGAATAGGGCACGAGCGGGTAGCTGGCCATTCCCCGGGCGCTTCGCGCGGCGAGGGCTTCATCGCTCGCGGGTCGCAGGATGTCGATGCCGCGCCACGTGAACCCCGCGAGGGCGCCGCCGGCTTCCGGCACCACCCGCACGCGGCTGTCGCCGTCGGCGATCTCGATCATCGCGGGTGCCGCGGGGCGCCTAGCGCCCGGCGGGCTTCCACGGGGCGAGCAACTCGTTCAGCCCGTCCCAGCAGATCTGCACGCCGATGCAAAGGAGGATGAAGGCCGAGAGGCGCAGGAACACCGCCGTGCCGGTGGGCCCGAGCGCCGTCACCATGCGCAGCGCGTAACGGTTGGCGAGCCAGATCGCGAGCGCGGCGGCCCAGATGCCGATGACCAGCCCGGCCGAGGTGGTGAGGAGCGGTACGCCCTGCTTGGGCACGCTCGCGCCCAGCGTGATGGCGATCGAGATCGAGCCCGGACCGACGGTGATGGGAAAGCTGAGCGGATAGAACGCGCGTCCGGCGATCTCCTCGGGCGTCACGTGCCGCGAGGCGCCGACCGGGTCGCCGCTCTTCTCGCCCTCGGCCTGCAGCAGGCGCCACGCGGTCGCCGCGACGAGGATGCCGCCGCCCACGCGCACCACCGGCAGCGAGATGTCGAAGAACGCCAGCACGTGCGAGCCCACGAAGGCCGCCGCCAGCAGGAGCAGCATGCAGTTGAGGCCCACGCGCCGCGCCATCGCGCGCCTCGCGCCGTCGCCCATGCCCTGCGTGAGCGCGAGGAAGATCGGCGCGTTGCCCGGCGGGTTGGTGATCGGCAGCAGGGCCGCGAGCGTGACGAGGGCGGTGCGCGCGACGGTGGCGAGTTCGGTTTCCACCCGCGGCGCCTAGTTGGCGCTGTTGCAGTCGAGGTAGGCGCTGCGGTGCTCGTAGGCCGAGGCGGTCTTGGTGATGTCGCCGCACCGGAACGTGACCTCGAGCTGCTTGCGGTCGCCCTTGGCCGGGTCGCCGCACATGTCGTTGGACACGTTGACCGTCGCGCTCATGCGCCCTTCGGCCTGCCGCTTCACGAAGTGCGTGGCGTCGCAGCTGCGCGAGCTGCCGCCGTAGATGGCGCGCGTGATGCGGATGGGGCCCAGGCGCGCGGGCGGCGGCGCGTAGGCGGGCGCGGGGGGCGGGCTGCCGCGGCCCTCCTCGAGGGCCTTGCGGTAGCCGGCGGCGAAACCGTCGTCGTAGCCGCGGCGATACCCTTCGCGGTACTCGTAGGAATCGCGGTCCTGGGCGGCCGCGGGAAGGGCCGCGAACAGGGCGGCGGCGAAAAGCGGAGCGAGGCGCATGGGGTTCCTTTCGGTCAGGGGGCGCGCAGGTGCCAGGCCTTCGGGCGCGTGAACGCCTCGATGCCGTAGGTGGAAAGGGTGAGTCCGATGCCGGAGTGGCCGACGCCGGACCAGGGCAGGCGCGGGCTCACCCGGTCGCAGCAGTTCCAGTAGACCGAGCCTGCGCGCATCCGGGAGAGCACGCGCTCGGCGCGGCGGCGGTCCGGCGTGTAGATGCCCGCGGTGAGGCCGTAGTCCGAATCGTTCATGAGCGCGATCGCCTCGGCGTCGTCCGCCACGGGCATGATGCCGATGACGGGCCCGAAGCTCTCCTCGCGCATCACCGCCATGCCGTGGTTCACGTCGACGAGCACCGTGGGGTCGAACCAGTTGCCCGGGCCCTTGGGGCGGCTGCCGCCCACGAGGACCTTCGCGCCGAGCTTCTTCGCTTCCTTCACCTGCGCCTCGAGCACCTTCACCTGCGGGGCGCGCGTGAGCGGGCCGATGTAGGTGGCGTCCTGCTGCGGGTCGCCCACCTTGAAGCCCTTCACTTCCTTCACGAAGGCCTCGACGAAGGGCGCGAACGCTTTCTCGTGCACGTAGATGCGTTCGACGGAACAGCAGCTCTGCCCGGTGTTGTAGAAGGCGCCGTCGGCCAGGCTCGCGGCGGCCGCGGCGATGTCCGCGTCCTCGCAGACGTACACCGGGTCCTTGCCGCCGAGCTCCAGCTGCAGCTTCACCAGGCGGCCGCGAACCGACTCGGCGATGCGACGGCCGGTGTCGTAGCTGCCGGTGAAGAAGATGCCGTCCACGGGCTGGCGGACGACGGCCGCACCCACCTCGCCCCCGCCCACGACGGGAATGAAGGCCTCGTCCGGGATGCCGCTCTCGTGCAGGAGGCGCGAGATGGCGAGCCCGGTGAGGGTCGCGAATTCCGAGGGCTTGTAGAGGACCGTGTTGCCGGTGGCGAGCGCGGGCACGAAGACGTTCGAGCCCACGAACCACGGGTAGTTCCAGGCCGAGACGCTCGCGACGACGCCCAGGGGCTCGTGCGAGATGATCTCGAGCATGCCGCCGCCGCGCTCGCCGGAGACCTTGCGCGGGCGCAGCACGCGGGTCGTCTCCTCGAGGAAGAAGTCCAGGCGCGCGATGACGCCCTTCAGTTCGTTCCGCGACTGGGCGATGGGCTTGCCGACCTCCATGGTGAGGATCGCGGCGAGTTCCTCGGTGCTTCGCACGACCGCCGCGCGGAAGGCGCCGAGCGCCGCGAGGCGATGCTTGAGGGGCGTGGCGGCCCAGCGGGGCTGGGCGGAGCGGGCGGCGGCGTACTTGGCCTTGATGCTGCGCACGTCGTCGGCGGGGAGGCTGGCGACGGGCTTGCCGTTGGCGGGGTTCAGGATCCTGAGGATGGGCATGGCCGGGTGCCTTCAGCTCGCCTTCGCAGCGAGCACGGGACGCGACTGGCCGGTGACCTTGCGGTCGCGGCAGGCGGCGAGGAAGTCGGCGAGGAGCGGGCGACCGTCGAGCAGCTTCGGATCGGCCGGGTCCATGAATTCGGGGTGCCATTGCACGCCCATCACCCAGCTCGGGCCGTCCCAGCGGATGGCTTCCACGATGCCGTCGGGCTCCGAGAGCCCCTCGACCGCGAGGCCCCGGCCGACCTGCTTCACGGCCTGGTGGTGGATCGTGTTGATGTGCGCGACGTCGACGCCCGGGTAGAGCGAGCCGAGCCAGCTGCCGGGCAGCACGCGCAGGTCGTGGAAGTTGTCCTCGTAGCGCTTCTCGTCGCGATGCTGGAGCGTGCGCGGCACCTGCGTGTTGATGTCCTGGTACAGCGTGCCCCCGAGCGCCACGTTGATGAGCTGGCAGCCGCGGCAGATGCCGAAGACGGGCTTGCCCTGGCGCACGAACGCCTCGAAGAGCGCGATCTCGTAGCGGTCGCGCACGCGGTCGCCGGACCATTCCGGGTTCATCGGCGTTTCGCCGTAGGATTCCGGGGCGATGTCCGCGCCGCCTTGCAGCACGAGGCCGTCGAGCGCGTCCACGTAGTGCTCGACGGTGATGTTGGCGGGCAGGTGCGGGGAGGCGAGGCTCATTTCCGGCACCATGAAGGCGAGCACCTCCCCCGACATCACCCAGTTGGCGACCGACTGCTCGAGGTACTGCACCGTCTTGGTGGGCAGGAAGATGCGCCGGGGGTCCGGGTAGAGGAGGCGGGCGGAGACGCCGATGCGAAGCGGGTCCATGCGGAAAACTATAGCGCGCCTTCGAAGATGCGGCGGAAATCCTCGGCGGTGCACGGCCGGGGATTCGTCCGGTGGCAGGTGTCCTTGATGGCGACCTCGACGAGGGCGGCCACGTGCGAGGCGCCCACGCCCTGCTCGCCGAGCTTCGCGGGGATGCCCACGTCGCGCTTCACCTTGCCGAGCCAGCCGATGAATTCCTCCGGCGTGGAGCCCACGCCGCACACGCGGGCCAGCTCCTCGAGCTTGTGCACGCACGAAGGCGCGTTGAAGCGCATCACGTGGTCGATCATGATCCCGTTGGCGAGCCCGTGGTGCATGTCGACCACCGTGCCCAGCGCGTGCGCGCACGAGTGGACGGCGCCCAGGTCCTTCTGGAAGGCGATGGCGCCCATCAGCGAGCTCATCATCATGTCGGAGCGCGCGGCGATGTTGCCGGGCTCGCGCACGGCCGTGACGAGGGCGCGCGCGGCGATGCGCGTCCCCTCGAGCGCGATCCCGTCGCACAGGGGATGGTAGGCGGGCGAGAGATAGCTCTCGACGTTGTGCGTGAGGGCGTCCAGGCCCGTGGCGGCCGTCACGGCGGCGGGCAGGCCGAGGGTGAGTTCGGGATCGGCGAACACCGCCTTCGCGAGGAGCGCCGGGGAGAAGACGATCTTCTTCACGTGCGTCGTGTCGTGCGAGATGACCGAGGAGCGGCCGACCTCGCTGCCGGTGCCGCTCGTGGTGGGCAGCGCGACGAAGTGCGGCAGCTCGTTCACGATGGGCCGCACGTTCGGGTGGTCCCAGGCGTACTCGAGGACGTCGCCCTCGTGCACCGCCATGAGCGCGACCGCCTTGGCCACGTCGAGCGCCGCGCCGCCGCCGAAGCCGATGACGCAGTCGGCATGGTGCGCCTTGAAGGCCGCGGTGCCGCCGTCCACCTGGGACTTGGTCGGGTTGCCGAAGACGCCCGCGTACACCTCGACCGGGAGCCCGGGCAGCAGGGAGCGGAAGTCCGCGAGGATGGGGAGCGCGGCGAGGCCCTTGTCCGTCACGACGAGCGGGCGCGTGAGGCCGCGCTCCTTCAGGTGATCGCCCACGAGGCGGCGCGCGCCGGGGCCGAAGTGGATGGTCGTGGGGAAGCTGAATCGGTGCAGTGTCATGGTCTTCCAGGCGGGGCCATCGCGGCCTCAGATGATCTCGAAGTAGCGCTTCAATTCCCAGTCGGTGACGGCGTCCTGCCACTGGCGCCATTCCCATTCGCGCGTGGCGGCGAAGTGGTCGACGAACGCGTCGCCCAGGAAGTCGCGCGCGACGCCCGAGGCGTGGAAGTTGCGCGTGGTCTCGATGAGCGAGCGCGGCGCGCGCGGGATGTTCTCCGCGCCCTGGTTGGTCCCCGTGATCGGCGGCTGGGTGAGCTTGAGGCCCTTCTCCACGCCATGCAGGCCCGCGGCTATCACGGCGGCCGTCGCGAGGTAGGCGTTCATGTCGGCGCCGGGGCAGCGCGTCTCCAGGCGCGTGGCCTTGGGGCTGCCCGCGATCACGCGGAAGCTGGCGGTGCGGTTGTCGATGCCCCAGGTGGGCTTCACCGGCGCCCAGAAGCCGTCGACGAGGCGCTTGTAGGAGTTCACCGTGGGCCAGAACATCGGCGCGAACTCCATGAGGCACGCGACCTGGCCGGCGAGGTAGCTCTCGAAGAGCGTCGACATGGAATTGCGGCCCTTCGCGTCGAAGAAGAGGTTCTTCTTCCCGTCCGAGAGGCTCTGGTGCAGGTGGCCGGAGCAGCCGGGGTACTGCGCGCTCCACTTCGCCATGAACGAGGGCATCACGCCGAAGCGCGCGCCGATTTCCTTGGCCGCCGTCTTGAAGAGGACGGCGCGGTCGGCCGCCTCGAGCGCGCCGGAGAACGCGATGGCCGCCTCGTAGACGCCGGGGCCCGTCTCCGTGTGCAGCCCCTCGATGGGGATGCCGAAGAGCGCCATCTCGTCCATGAGGGCGTTGAAGTACTCGCGCTTGTGGTTCATGCGCAGGAGCGAGTAGCCGAACATGCCGGGCGTCACCGGCTCGGGGCCCACGCCCCGCTTCGCGGCCCAGCTCTGCGGCGTCTCGGCGAAGTTGAAGAACTCGTACTCCGCGCCCACCATCGGGGCGAAGCCGAGTTTCTCCGCGCGGGCCAGGACCTTGCGCAGGACCTGCCGCGGGCAGATGGGCAGGGGCGAGCCGTCGGCCTTCACGAACTGGCCCAGGAAGAAGGGAACGTTGTCGTCCCAGGGCACGGTGCGGTAGGTGCCCGGGTCGAGCTGCACCATCGCGTCGGGGAAGCCGTGGTGCCAGCCGGTGAGCTTCGCGTTGTCGTAGCAGGCGTCGTGGGCGTCCCAGCCGAGCACCACGTCGCAGAAGCCGAAGCCGCCCTCGACGGCCGAGAGGAACTTGTCCTTGTGCAGGTACTTGCCGCGCAGGATGCCGTCGATGTCGGAGACGGCGACCTTCACCTTGCCGAGGTTCGAGCGGCGGATGGCCTCGACGACCTTCTCGATGCCGGGGGCGGCGCTGGGGGACTTCTTCAAGGGTGCGATTCTCGCGATCGGGTGCCGGTCATTCTAAGCCGGCCGGCGGCGCCGGGCGAGGCTACTTCGCGCCGGCGGGAGCGTCGGTCTTCGGGAATGCCCCGGTGGCTTCGGCCTTCGGGCCGCCGCGCAGCCGGCTCTTCCGCAGTTGCCCGGAGCGCTCGAGGATCGGGTACGCCGTCGAGCAGAAGAAGGAGTTGATGCGCCGCATGTCGCTGATGATGTCCAGGTGCAGCGAGCTCGTCTCGATCGACTGCACCGCCTGCCCCGAGAGCCGGTCGAGGTGCTGCGAGGCGTAGGCGCGCTCCAGGTCGCGGAACTTCTCCTTTTCCGCGAGCAGCATCTGGGCGCTCTTCACGTCGCCCGTGAGGAACACCGACAGGCCCAGGCGAAGGTTCGACACCAGCATGGCGTGCAGGCCCTCGATCTCCTTCATGCCGGCCTCGGAGAAGGAGAGCTTGTGGGCGATCTTCTTGTCCTTCAGGTCCACGAGGATCCGCTCGATCACGTCGCCCACGTGCTCGAGGTTGATGGTGAGGGAGATGATCTCCGTCCAGCGCGCGCCGTCCTTCTCGTCGAGGGCCTCTCGGCTGATCTGGGTGAGATAGAGCTTCACGGCGGTGTAGAGCCGGTCGACGTCGTCGTCCAGGCGGATCGCCTCGTCGGCCTTCGCCGTGTCGTTGTGGCGGATCACCTCGATGGCGCCCTGGAGCATCTGCTCGATCGTGTCGCCGATGCGCAGCGTCTCCCGCGCGGCGTTGGCGAGGGCGAGGGCGGGTGTCGCGAGGGCGCCTTCGTCCAGGTGCCTGGGCTGCGCCACCTGGCCCGCCGCCAGGGTCGATTCCGGGAACCACTTCGTCACCAGGGCCGCGATGGGCTCCGTGAGGAAGAGGAAGCCGACGGCGAGCGACAGGTTGAAGAGCACGTGGAAGTGCAGCACCTGCCGGCGCGGGTCGGTGTCGAAATGGGCGATGCCCTGCAGGATCCACGCGAGGAAGAGCGAGAAGACGATGCAGCCGGCGATCTTGAAGACGAGGTTGCCCAGCGCCACGCGCCGGCCGCCGCCGGCGGAGGCGAAGGTGGCGAGCACGGCGAGCAGCCCGCTGCCCAGGTTCGCGCCCAGCACCAGGCACATCGCCACGGGCACGGAGATCACGCTCGCCGCGGCGAGCGTCGCCGAGAGCAGCACCACCGCGAGGCTCGACCACGAGAAGATCGCGAAGAGCGCGCCGATCAGCATGTCGAGCATCGGGTCGCCCGAGAGCGAGCCGAAGAGCACCTTGGTGCCGGCGGCGCCCACGATGGGCTTCGCCGCCGCCTGGATGAGCTGCAGCGCGAGGATGATGAGGCCCAGGCCGATGGCCACGCGGCCGAGCTGTCCGGCCTTGGTGTTCTTGCGCGACAGGAAGAAGACCACGCCGAAGAAGATGGCGAGGGGCGAGAGCCAGGAGAGGTCGAGCGAGAACACCTGCGCCATGAGCGCCGTGCCGACGTCCGCGCCCAGCATGATGGCGAGGGCCGGCGCGAGCGCGATGAGGTTCTGCGAGACGAAGGAACTCGTGATGAGCGCGGTCGCGCTGGAGGACTGCACGAGGCTCGTGACGCCCAGGCCCGCGATGAAGGCCGAGCCCCGGGAGGACACGCTTTTCGACAGGACGCGCCGCAGGCTCGCGCCGTAGACGCGCAGGATGCCCGTGCGCACGATGTGCGTGCCCCAGACGAGCAGGGCCACGCTGGCGAGGAGGTTGAGGAGCGTCTGCACTTCGGTCGGTTCGGGATCTCCGGAAGCCTAGAACTGCGGCAGGCTGAAGGTCTTGAGGTTAGTGTAGCCCTTCATCGTCTCCTGCACGCCTTCCTTGTGCCCCAGGCCCGAGTCCTTGATGCCGCCGAAGGGCGTGAGCTCGATGCGGTAGCCGGGCACCTCGCGCACGTTGACCGAGCCCACGTTCAGCTCCGCGATGAAGCGCGCGATGTAGTCCAGGCGGTTGGTGAAGACGCCCGAGGAAAGGCCGTAGGCCGTGCCGTTCGACAGGGCGATGGCCTCGTCGATGCCGGAGAAGCGGATCACCGGCGAGACCGGGCCGAAGGTCTCCTGCTTCACCACGGTCATGCCCGGGGTCACGCGGTCGAGCAGGGTGGGGGAGTAGAGGGCGCCGGTGCGCTGGTTGCCGTGCAGCAGCCGGGCGCCCTGCGCCACGGCCTCGTCGACGCGGGCCTCGAAGAGCTTCGCGGCCTCCTCGTCGATGACCGTGCCCATCTCCATCGCCGGGTCCGCGGGGTCGCCGTAGGTCCAGGCGCGCGTCTTCTCCAGGAGGATCTCGACGAAGCGGTCGGCCACCTTCTCGTGCACGAGCATGCGCTTCACGGCCGTGCAGCGCTGGCCGCTGTTCTTGTAGGAGCCCTGGGCGGCGAGCGAGGCGGCCTCCTCGACGTCGGCGTCCTCCATCACGATGACCGGGTCGTTGCCGCCCAGCTCGAGGACGGTGCGGCGGTAGCCGGCCTTCTGGGCGATGTACTTGCCGATGGAGACGCCGCCCGTGAAGGTGACGACCTCCACGTGCTCGTTGGCGATGAGCTCGTCGGCGATCTCGCGCGGGTCGCCCGTCACCACCTGCAGCATCTCCGGCGGCAGGCCGGCCTCGTAGAGCAGGTCGGCGAAGTAGATCGCGGACAGGGGCGTCTTCTCCGTGGGCTTGAGCACCATGCGGTTGTTGGTTGCCACCGACGGCGCCACCTTGTGCGCCACCTGGTTCATCGGGTGGTTGAAGGGGGTGATGGCGGAGATGACGCCCATGAGCGGGTCGCGGCGCGTGAACACGCGGCGGTTCTTGCCGTGCGGCGTGAGATCGCAGGAGAACGACTGGCCGTCGTCCTTGAGCGCCTCCATGCCGGAGAAGGTGAGCACGTCGCACACGCGGCCGATCTCGTAGACCGAGTCCTTCCTGCAAAGCCCCGACTCGCGCGTGATGAGGTCGGACGCCTCGTCCACGCGGGTGCGAAGGAGCGCGGCGGCCTTGAGCAGCAGCGAGGAGCGCTCGTAGCGCGTGAGCTTCGAGCGGTACGGGCGCGCGATGGCGAAGGCGCGGCGCACGTCCTCGACGGTGGCCTTGGGCACGGTGCCCACGACCTCGCCGGTGAAGGGGTTGCGGACCTCGATCACGCGGTCGCGCATCACGCGCTCGCCGCCGATGCGAAGTCCTTCGGCGCGGAAGGTGGGGCTCTGGGGGGGCTTGGCGACTGCGTTCATGGCGTGGTCTCCCGGACGAGGGCCGGCGGTGGCAGGGTTTCGTCGCGCTCGAGTGCCTCGTGCAGGCGCGAGCGGCTCTTCACGGCGTGCTGGTACAGGCATTCGCCCGCGCGCACGCCATCGCGCGAGGCCACGGCGTCCACGATGTCGGCGTGCTGCCGGGTGGACGTGTGGAAGGAATCGGCGCCGCGCTCGAGCGTCTGGCGCCGGTAGAGGTGCAGTTCGTTGATGAGGCGGCGGTAGGCCGCGAGCAGCGTGCCGTTGCCCGCGATCTGCGCGAGCCGGTCGTGGAAGCGGATGTTGAGCGGGTAATAGGCGTTCACGTCCTTCGCCTTGCCCGCGACGCGCATCTCGGCGACCAGGGTGCGCAGTTCGGCGAGGTCCGCCGGGGTGGCGCGCTCGGCGGCCAGGCGGCCGATGAGCTCGTCGAGGCCCGCGCGCACCTCGTAGATCTCGTCGGCTTCCTGGAGCGAGATCTTGCGCACGAACACGCCCCGGTTCTTCTCGGTGACGACGAGCCCGGCCTGCTCGAGGGCGCGGAAGGTCTCGCGAACCGGCCCGCGGGAGACGTTGAGCTCCGTGGCGACGTCCTGCTCGACGAGCTTGTCGCCGGGCAGGATGCCGCCCGCGAGAATTCGCCGCTCGAGCTCCTGCTGCACGAGCGAGGTGAGCGACTGGCTGCGGAGCAGCTCGATGGCGGAATGGGGGCCGGCGGGTGCGGCGGCTTTCGTCATGTCTTCGGGGTCTTTGGCATCCCGGCAGCGGACGCCACGCTTGACATTAGAATGCCTTGCTTTGTAGATTGTCAACAATCTGCAACATACAAAGCCTACGCTGGCGGCATGACAGATCCGTGTCAAAGCCGCCACGAAAGAGGAGAGCCGTCCCGATGACGCAAGGCGCAGCCCTGAAGGTCGAAGGCCTGTCGAAGTCCTTCGGCGGACCGCAGAAGGCCCTGAAGGACGTGCGCCTGACGGTCGCCCCGGGCGAGATGGTGGCCCTCATCGGCGCCTCCGGTTCGGGCAAGTCGACGCTGCTTCGCCACATCTCGGGCTTCGTCGCCGGCGATCCGGGCTCGGGCGCCATCCGCGTGAACCAGCACGTGATGCAGGAAGGCGGCCGCGTCGCGGGAAGCATCCGCCACCTGCGCGCGGACGTGGGCTTCGTCTTCCAGCAATTCAACCTCGTGGGGCGGCTCACCGTGATGACGAACGTCCTCATGGGCCAGCTGCCGCGCATCCCCCTGTGGCGCAGCCTCATCGGCCGTTTCACGCGAGAAGAGAAGGCCGAGGCCTGGCGGGCGATGAAGTCCGTGGGCATCGAGAACCTCGCCTGGCAGCGCGCGAGCACGCTCTCCGGCGGCCAGCAGCAGCGCGTGGCCATCGCCCGGGCCCTCGTGCAGCGCGCCGGCATCATCCTCGCCGACGAGCCCATCGCCTCGCTGGACCCGGAGAGCGCGCGCGTCGTGATGGAGATCCTCGCCCGCATCAACCGCGAGCAAGGCATCACGGTGCTCGTTTCCCTGCACCAGGTGCAGTTCGCCCGCCGCTACTGCGTGCGTACGGTCGCGCTGCGCCTGGGCGAGGTCGTCTACGACGGCCCGTCGGCGGCGCTCGAGGCCGGCATGCTCCGCCAGCTCTACGGCGCCTCCGTGGAGGAGATGCTGGACGGCACCGAGACGATCGACGCCGTCATGAACGACCCCGTGGTGGCCGAGGGCCTCGGGGTGGCGGCCGCGACGGCCTGACCCCCTTCACCGCAGCACCCACAAGAACCCGAGGCGCAATCCGAGCGCATCACCCCCAGGAGGAGAACGACCCATGAAGAACACGTTCCAACGCGCGCTCGCCGGCCTCGCCGCGACGCTCTTCGCCGCCGGCGCCCTCGCGCAGGAGATCAACTTCGGCATCATCTCGACCGACAAGAGCGCGGCCATCAAGTCGCTCTGGGACCCGTTCATCGACGACATGCAGAAGCAGACCGGCCTCAAGGTGAACGCGTTCTTCTCGACCGACTACACCGGCATCATCGAGGCCCAGCGCTTCAACAAGGTGCAGGTGGCCTGGTACGGCAACAAGAGCGCCATCGAGGCGGTCGACCGCGCCAACGGCGAGGTGTTCGCGCAGTTCATCGACCTGCACGGCACGCCCGGCTACTACAGCTACGTCATCACCCACAAGGACAGCCCGCTCAATTCGCTCGACGACATGTTCAAGCGCGGGAAGGAGCTTTCCTTCGGCTCCGGCGACCCGCAGTCCACCTCCGGCACCCTCGTGCCGGGCTACTACGTCTTCACGCAGCGCGGCGTCGAGGCCAAGGACGTCTTCAAGGTCGTCCGCCCCGCCTCCCATGGCGTGAACCTGCTCGCGGTGCTCAACAAGCAGGTCGACGTCGCCACCAACAACAGCGAGGAGCTCGACAAGCTCAAGCTGAAGGACCCGGCCAAGCGCGAGCTGGTGAAGATCCTCTGGACCTCGCCCCTCATCCCGCGCGACCCGCTCGTGTGGCGCAAGGACCTCCCGGACGCCTCCAAGAAGAAGCTCAAGGACTTCATCCTGGGCTACGGCAAGGACCAACGCGAGAAGGACATCCTCAAGGGCATGCAGGGCATCGCGGGCTTTCGCGCCTCCACGGACGCGCAGCTGATCCCCATCCGCCAGCTCGAGCTCGCGAAGGACCGCGCCAAGGTCGGCGGCGACACCACGCTCAACGCCGCCGAGAAGGCCGCCAAGCTCAAGGCCATCGACGCGAAGCTCGCCGAGCTCGCCAAGCAGGCGAAGTAGGTGGCGCACGCGGTCCCGATCCCGCCGGGGGCGCTCGAGCCCCCGGGCGCGGGCAAGCGCACGCTCGCGCAGGCGTTCGGCTGGGCCGTGTTCGTCCTGATCCTCGCGTGGGCCTGGAAGGGCGCCGACGTGCGCCCGATGGACCTCGTGAAGGACTCGGGCAACATGGCCCAGTTCCTCACCGAGTTCTTCCCGCCGGACTTCCGGGAGTGGAGGAGCTACCTGCGCGAGATGGTCGTGACGGTGCACATCGCCGTCTGGGGCACGGTGCTCGCCATCGTGTGCGCGGTGCCCTTCGGCCTGCTGTCGTCGTCGAACATCGTGCCGTGGTGGGTCTACCAGCCGGTGCGCCGCCTGATGGACGCTGCGCGCGCCATCAACGAGATGGTGTTCGCCATGCTGTTTGTCGTGGCGGTGGGCCTGGGGCCGTTCGCCGGCGTGCTGGCCCTGTGGATCCACACCACGGGCACGCTCGCCAAGCTGTTCTCGGAGGCCGTGGAGGCCATCGACCCGCGCCCCGTCGAGGGCGTGCGCGCCACCGGCGCCTCGGCGCTCGAGGAGGTCTTCTACGGCGTCATCCCGCAGGTGATGCCCCTGTGGATCTCGTATTCGCTCTACCGCTTCGAGTCGAACGTGCGCTCGGCGTCGGTGGTGGGGATGGTCGGCGCCGGCGGCATCGGCGTGATCCTCTACGAGGTGATCCGCGGCTTCGAATACGCGCAGACCTGCGCCGTCATGCTGATCATCATCACCTTCGTGAGCACGATCGACATCGTCTCCTCGCGCATCCGCAAGCAGTTCATCTAGGTCCGAAGCCTTCCACAGGAGTCACCGCATGTCCGCCCCGAGAGCGCCCGTCACCGTCAACGGCGTCACCTATCGCTGGCCCGACCGGCCGCTCGCCATCGTCATCATCGACGGCGGCGATCCCGCCTACCTGCAGCAGTTCCTGAAGGAGGGCGCCATCCCGAACATCGCGAAGTTCATGCAGGAGGGCTTCGCGGTCGTCGCCGACGGCACCGTCCCTTCCTTCACCTGCCCCAACAACATGTCGATCGTGACGGGCACGCCGGCCTCGAAGCACGGCATCTCCGGCAACTACTACCTCGACGTCAAGACGGGCGAGGCGGTCGTGATGACCGGCCCGGAACTGCTGCGTGGCGACACCGTGCTCAAGGGCTTCGCCGACGCCGGCGCCCGGGTGGTGGCGATCACGGCCAAGGACAAGCTGAGGAAGCAGCTCGGCAAGGGCCTCGACGTCTCGAAGGGCAACGTGTGCTTCTCCTCCGAGAAGGCCGGCACGACGACGATGGCCGAGCACGGCATCGACAACGCGCTCGCCTTCGTCGGCCAGCCGCAGCCGGACATGTATTCGATGGAGCTCTCGCTCTTCGTGCTGGACGCCGGCATCAAGCTGCTGGAGGCCGGGCACCGCGACATCCTTTTCCTTTCCCTCACGGACTACGTCCAGCACAAGTACGCGCCGGACGAATCGGAGGCCCGCCGTTTCTACCAGCTGCTCGACGAGCGCTTCGGGCGGCTCGCCGCGCTGGGCGCCACGGTGGCGCTCACGGCGGACCACGGCATGAACGACAAGTCGAACGCCGAGGGCAAGCCCAACGTCATCTGGCTGCAGGACATCCTCGACGCGAAGTTCGGGGCGGGCCAGGTGAAGGTGATCTGCCCGATCACGGACGCGTTCGTCGCGCACCACGGCGCCCTCGGCGGCTTCGTGCGCGTATGGATCACGGGCGGCGCCGGGAAGGTGACGCCCGAGCAGGTGATGGCGGTGATCCGCCCGATCCCCGGCGTCGAGTCCGTCCTGGGCAAGCTCGAGGCGTGCCGCGTGCACGACCTGCCGGAGGACCGCGAGGCGGATGTCGTCATCATCTCCACCCACGACGTGTGCATCGGCGCCTCGGAGAGGGACCACGACCTGAAGGGCCTGGAGGGGCACCGCCTGCGCACGCACGGCGGCGTGTCGGAGGCCAAGGTCCCCTTCATCGTGAACCGGCCGATGAATCCCGACTACCGCCTGAAGGGCGGCTCGCGCGTCCTCAAGAGCTACCAGCTGTTCGAGTTCGCCCTCAACGGCCCGGCGGCCTGACCATGGGCATCGCCGCCGACCTGCAGGGCCGCCTCGCGATCTACGACGCGCCCAACAAGCCCTTCGAGATCCGCCTCTTCCCGGTGCGCGCGCCGAGGGCGGACGAGGTCCTGGTGAAGATCCGGATGTCGACGATCTGCCGCTCGGACATCCATTCCTACCTCGGGCACCGGCCGAACCCGTGCCCGGGCGTGCTGGGCCACGAGATCATCGGCGACATCCTCGAGCTGGGCGCGAACATCACGCACGACATGCGCGGGGACGCGCTCGCGGTGGGCGATCGCATCACCTGGAGCGAGTACTTCATCCCCGGCAACAACTACTTCACCGAGGTCCTCGACCTGCCGCAGAAGTCCCCCGGCGTCGACAAGTACGGTCACATGGCCGTCACCACCGAGCCGTACCATCACGGCGGCTTCGGTGAATACTGTTACGTGCTCCCGCGTTCCTGGATCCTCAAGCTCCCCGCGGACCTGACGGACGAGGAGGCCACGCCGGTCAACTGCGGCGTGGCGACCATGGTCTCGGTCACGGAGCAGGCGGAGGTGAAGCTGGGCGAGACGGTCGTCGTCTTCGGACTGGGCCTGCTGGGCCTCTACGGCGCGGCCCTCGCGAAGGGTCGCGGTGCGCGGCTCGTGATCGGCCTGGACAACGTCGCCTCGCGGCGCGAACTGGGCCGGCGGTTCGGCTGCGACCACGTGTTCGATCCGGCGTCGATGCCCGAGGCGGAGCTCGTGAAGGCCGTGAAGGCCCTGTGCAAGCCGGAAGGCGCGGACGCGGTGATCGAGGTGTGCGGCTATCCCGAAGTGGCGATCCCCGGTATGCAAATGCTGCGCACCGGCGGGCGCCTGGTCTTCGGCGGCACCGTGAACCCGGGCTCGAACGTCTCGATCGACGCGAACCTGGTCCTGAGGAAGCTCCTCACGATCCGCGGCGTGCACAACTACCACCCGCGGCACCTCATCGAGGCGCTCGATTTCGTCCACGGCAACCGCGAGCGCTTCCCGTTCCACGCGCTCGTGGACGGCAAGTACGGCCTGGACCAGGTGGGCCAGGCCATGAAGGACGCGGAGGAACGCAAGGTGCTGCGGGCGGCCATCGTGCCCTGACGGCCTCGCGCTTCCCGCGTGGGCAACGTACCCCGGAGGAGAAACCCGCATGAACCGACGTGAAATGATCGCCGCCGTCGGCGCGGCGCTGGCCGGCCTCGCCGCGCCCGAGGCGCTCGCGCAGCCCAAGCCGAAGCGGGGCGGAAAGTTCGTCTACACGAATCTCTATCCCAACAACCGGATGGGCGACGCGAAGAACGGGCGCCACCCGTACCACCTCCTCGACATCAACACGCGCAGCGCCTTCAACGGGCTCGCCTTCGTGAACGACCGCCTCCAGGTCGAGCCGGAGCTCGCGACCGCCTGGACGCCGTCGGCCGACCTCAAGGCCTGGGACATCCAGCTGCGCGAGGGCGTCGTGTTCCACAACGGCCGCGACATGACCGCCGACGACGTGATCGCGTCCTTCGCTTTCCACCAGGCGCGCACGTCGTTCGCCCGGCAGATCGCGAAGGTGGAGAAGACCGGGACGCACAAGGTGCGCATGCACCTGGCCAAGCCCAACAGCGAGTTCCCGTTCATCCTCGGCGAGTACCAGCTGATGATCATGCCGGCCGCGCCCCTCGAGACCATCGGTCTCGACGGTATCGGCACGGGCCCGTTCCGCATCGTCGACCTCGACCCCAAGCGGCGCCTGGTCATGGAAAGGAACGAGCGCTACTGGCGCAAGGGCCTGCCCCACGTGGACCGCCTCGAGGTCGCGAGCTCCCCGGGCCGCATGGAGAGCGCCCTCAACGGCTTCCGCGGCGGGCAGTTCGACGCGGTGCTGGGCGTCGACCCGGGCATCCTGCCGGAGCTGGACCGCATCCCCGGGACGGTGGTCAGCACCGCGCTCTCGGGCGACCAGGCGCTCATGATCCTGCCCAAGCACGAGGGCTCGGTCTTCGCCGACAAGCGCATCCGCCAGGCGCTCGCGCTCGCGATCGACCGCGAGAAGATCGTGCGCATCGTGTACGGGACGAAGACGGGCTGGGTCGGCAACGATTCGCACCTGACCCCGTCGAACCCGGAGTTCCTGCCGGTCACCTTCAAGCGCGACGTCGCGAAGGCGAAGCGGCTGCTGGCCGAGGCGGGCCATCCGAACGGCATCACCCTGCCCACGTTCTACTTCACGGCTTCGTGGCCCGAGGTCCCGCGCGTCTTCCAGGTGCTCGCGCAGTCGGTGAAGGAGGCGGGCATCACGCTGCCCATCGAGCAGCGCCCCTCGGACGGCTACCGCGACTGGCGCGTGGAGGACAAGGCCAGGACGCGCAAGCACCGGTTCGCCTACGGGCCCGCCGGCGTGAGGAACCCCGGCGTGAGCCTCTACCGCATGCGGCCGGACAACAACGAAAGCGGCTACTGGAGCGGGGCGGCCTGCGAGAAGTACATGAAGCTCTACGACGAGGCCGTCGTGGAGCCCGATCCCGTCAAGCGCAAGTTCCTCTACGTGCAGATGCAGCAGATCCTCGCCGACGAGGTGCCGGCCATCCACCCGGCGGGCCGGCGCAACATGCTCATCCACAAGTCGAACGTGCACGGACTCGAGAACCACTCGCAGTTCTGGTCCATCCGCTTCGACGAGGTGTGGAAGGCCTGAGGTGGCCCGCGCGTTCCTGCGCCGGCTCGCGCTCTCGCTCGGCGTCGTCTGGCTGGTGACGGTGCTGGTCTTCGTCTCCACGGAGATCCTGCCGGGGGACGCGCTGCAGGTGAGCCTCACGGCCGACGAGGCCGCGCAGATGACCGAGGACGACTTCGCCCGCCGGCGCGCGGAACTGGGACTCGACCGCCCCGCGCCCGCGCGCTACGCGGGCTGGCTCCTCGCGGCGGCGAAAGGCGACTTCGGCACCACCATCATCGGCAAGGCCGACGTCACCGAGGTCATCGCCTACCCGCTGCGCAACTCGGTGCTGCTCTGCCTCGTCACGGCGCTGGTGGCGATCCCGGCCGCGCTCGCCATCGGCATCGCCGCGGCCTACTGGCGCGGCCGGGCGCCGGACTTCGCGGCCTCCAGCGGCGCGATCCTCGGCTACTCGATCCCGGAGTTCGCCTCCGGGAATTTTCTCATCCTGTGCTTCGCGATCTGGGTCCCGGTCTTTCCGGCCGTCATCACCGCGTTCACGAAGGACCCTCCGTCGGTCCTGCTGGGCGCGGCCTTCCTGCCGGTGCTCACCGTGGTGATCGGCTCCATCGCGCACCTGGTGAGGCTGGTGCGCGCGGGATTCATCGAGGCCCTGAACAGCGACTACGTGGAACGGGCGCGCCTCGCCGGGGCCTCGCGCCTGAGGATCATCCTGCGCCACGCGCTGCCGGCCTCCGTGATCCCGGCGCTCAACTCCGCGGCGCTCTACGTGGCGGGACTGCTCTCGGGGATCATCGTGGTCGAGAAGGTCTTCGGCTACCCGGGCCTGGGCCTCGTGCTCATCAACGCGGTGGAGAAGCGCGAGGTCGCGGTCGTGCAGGCGGTCAGCCTCATCGCGGCGGTCATCGTGGTCGCCATGAACCTGCTCGCGGACGCGGCCGTGATGGCCCTCGATCCCCGGGCGCGCTCGCGATAGGGCCCCGGCATGCGCATCGACCCCTTCGCCCTGAGGAAGCCCGCGGCCCTGCTCGGGCTCGCGCTGGTGGCGATCCACCTCGTCCTGGCGCTCTTCTCGCCGTGGATCGCGCCCTTCGACCCGACGGAGCTGGTGGGCGGCCGCGTCGATCCCCCGGGAGGCGAGTTCCTCCTCGGGACCGACGCGCTCGGCCGCGACTACCTCTCCCGCCTGCTGCACGGCGGGCGCATGGCGCTTTTCGTCACCTTCACGGGCGTGGTCGCGGCGGTCACGGCCGGGAGCCTCGCGGGCATCGCGGCCGCGTGGTTCGGCGGCACCCTGGACGACGTCCTCATGCGCCTGTGCGACGTGAAGCTCGCGTTGCCCGGCATCCTCTTCGTGTCCCTGTTCATCACGGGATTCGGGGAGTCCTTCGGCGTGCTCGTGACCCTCATCGGCCTCGTCTATTTCCCCGGCGTGATCCGCATCGTGCGCGCGCAGGCCCTCACGCAGGTGAACCTGGGCTACGTGAAGGCCGCGCAGCTGCGCGGCGAGAGCGCCTTCTCGATCATCGCCCGCGAGATCCTGCCCAACACGCTCGACGTGGTGTACGTGGAGTTCGCCATCCGCATGTCGCACGCGGTGCTGCTCCTGTCGACGATGTCGTATCTCGGCCTGGGGCTCTCGCCGCCCACGCCGGACTGGGGGCTCATGGTCTCCGAGGGCGTGGGGCAGCTCGCCTTCGCCCCCTGGCTCGTGCTCTTTCCCGCCGTCTTCATCAGCACCCTGGTGATCGGGCTCAACTTCGGCGCCGAAGCCCTCGCGGGCGCGCTGGGACTCGACGCCTCGCGCGGGCACGTGGGAGGCACTTGAGCTTTCTCGAGGTGAAGGGCCTGGGCGTGGGTTACCGGAGGCCGGACGGTCGCCTCGGGCCGGCGGTCATCGACGCCGCGTTCTCGCTCGCGGAGGGCGAGAGCCTCGGCCTGGTGGGCGAGAGCGGGTCGGGCAAGTCGACCCTCGCCCGGGCGCTGCTGGGCTACTGCCGCCCCGGCGGCGTCATCACCTCGGGCGAGATCCTCCTCGAGGGCGAGGACATCCGCAAGCTCGACGGCGCCGGCATCCGGCGCCTGCGCGGCGGGCGCGTCGCGTTCGTGCCGCAGAATCCCCTGAGCTCGCTCACGCCCCACCTGCGCGTCGGCAGCCAGGTGGCGGAAGCCGTGCGGATCCACCGCCGCTGCGGCGCGGAAGAGGCGAGGCAGGCGACGCTCGAGCTCTTCGCGGCCGTGAACCTGCCCGATCCCGCGGCGCTCTACGACCGATTCCCGCACGAGCTCTCGGGCGGCCAGCGCCAGCGCGTCGTCATCTCCGCGGCGCTCGCCGGCGAGCCCCGCCTCGTGGTCCTGGACGAGCCCACCACGGCGCTCGACAAGACCACGGAGATCCAGGTGCTGGAGCTCGTGAGGAGCCTTCGCGACCGGTTCAAGGCGACGCTCGTCTACGTGAGCCACGACCTGAACGTCGTCGCGGAAATGTGCGACCGCGTCCTCGTGATGCTGCAGGGCCGCGTGGTGGAGCAGGGCGCCACCACCCGGGTGTACCGCGCGCCCGCGCACGACTACACCCGGCGGCTCATCGCGGCCGTGCCGCGCATCGATCGCGCGGCGCAGGCCGTGGCGCCGGCCGCCGGGGGCGAGCCGATCCTCGCCGTCGCGGATCTCGCCTACCGCTACGCCACGCGCCGGCGCTGGCCGTGGAGCCGCGGCGCCGACGACGGCCGCCCGGCGCTCGCCGGCGTGTCGTTCGCGGTGGCCGCCGGCGAGACGCTGGGGCTGGTGGGCGAGTCGGGCAGCGGCAAGAGCACGGCGGCGGCCGTCATCGCGGGGCTCATCGCGCCGGATGGAGGAAACCTGCGGTTCGCCGGGAAGCCCCTGCCGACGCTCGCGTCCGCGCGCGACCCCGCCACGCGCCGGCGCATCCAGATCATCTTCCAGGACCCGCTCTCGTCGCTCAACCCGCGGCATCGCATCGAGGCCATCCTCGCGCGCCCCCTCGCGCTCTTCCACGGCCTCGCCGGCGCCGCCGCGAGGAAGCGCGCCGGCGAGCTGCTCGGGCAGCTGCAGCTCGATCCCGCGTTCCTCGACTGCTACCCGCGGCAGCTCTCGGGCGGCCAGCAGCAGCGCGTGGCCATCGCGAGGGCCTTCGCGGCCGATCCCGATCTCATCATCTGCGACGAGATCACCTCGGCGCTCGACGTGTCGGTCCAGGCCCAGGTGCTCGAGCTGCTGAAGTCCCTGCAGCGGCGCTCCGGCGCGGCGTGCCTCTTCATCAGCCACGACCTCGGCGTGATCGCCCAGGTGGCCGCGCGCGTGGTCGTGCTGCGCGACGGCACCGTGCGCGAGACGGGGGCCACCGCCGAGGTCTTCCGGCGCCCCGCGGACCCCTACACCCGCACGCTGGTCGACGCCGCGACGCGCGGCTACGCCAGCCTTCCCGACCTGCCCGGCACGAGCGCCGCGGCGAATGGAACCGAACCATGAAGATCATCCACATCACCGACACCCACCTCGTCGCCCCGGGCGTCACGCTCTACGACCTGGATCCGTACGAGCGCCTGCGCGCCTGCATCGACGACGTCGTCGCGAACCACGCCGACGCGCGCTTGTGCGTGATCACGGGCGATCTCGCGCACAAGGGCGAGGAGGCCGCCTATCGCGGGCTTCGCGCGCAGCTCTCGCGCCTGCCGATGCCGTGGGTCCCGCTGCTGGGCAACCACGACGCGCGCGAGCCTTTCGCCCGGGTCTTTCCCGACGTCCCGCGCGATGCGGACGGCTTCACCCAGTCGGTGCTGCGGCTGCCCGAAGGCGACTTTCTCTTCCTCGACACGCTCGACGAGGGCGTGAACGGCGGCCTCTACTGCGAGGCGCGGGAGCGGTGGCTTTCCGGCCGGCTCGACGAGGCCGCGGACCGGGCGGTGTACCTCTTCATGCACCACCCGCCCTTTCCCATCCACATTCCCTGCCTCGACCGCATCTCGCTCGCGCATCCCGAGCGCTTCGCGAAGCTGGTGGAAGGGCGGCGCAACATACGCCACCTTTTCTACGGCCACGTGCACCGTCCCGTGTGCGGCAGCTGGCGCGGCATTCCCGTCTCGACGATGCGCGGGCTCAACCACCAGGTGCCTTTCGACTTCGTCACGGCGGATCGCGTCCCCAAGAGCCACGAGCCGCCGGCCTACGCGGTGGTCTTCGTCGAGGACGAGCAGGTCACCGTGCATTTCCACGACTACCTCGACCGGCGCACGCTCGTGAAGGCGGGCGACGGCTACGGGTACTTGCCTTGACGCCGGGGCGCATGGCGGTGCTGGTGGTCTGCGACAGCCTGCGCGCGGATCTCATCGACGCGAAGGTTTCGCCGACGCTCGCCCGGCTGCGGGAAGAAGGCACGTGGATCTCCGATTTCCGCGGCGTCTTTCCCTCCACCACGCGCACCAGCGCCGCATCCATCGCCACCGGCTGCCGTCCCTGGGCCCACGGGCTCCTGGGCAACACGATGGTGCTCGACGAGGGCGAGGGTCTCGCCTGCCATTCGGCGGGCAAGCCCGATTTCCTCGACCGCCTGCGCCGAGCCACCGGCCGGGCGCTCCAGCGGCCGACGTTGCACGAGCGCGTGGCCCCGCTCGGCCCGGCCGTCGCGATGTCGAACGTCTCGCCCGGCGCGGCCTATGTCCTGGACCCGGAGGGCGCCGGCTACGTCCATCACCGCTCGGGCTCCTTCGGGCCGGGGCGCACGCCGCTCGCCGATCGCCTCGCGATCGACGTCGGGGCGCCGGGCGACCGCGAGATGACGCGGCGCTTCTGCGACGAGACGCTCGGCGAGCGCCACCCGCCCTTCGCGCTCCTGTGGCTCTCCGAGCCCGACCACACGGGACACCATGCCGCCCTCGGGTCGCCGGAGCACCTCGCCGCCATCGGGGAGGCCGACCGGAACGTCGCGCGCGTGCTCGATCGCATCGCACGGCTCGACCCGGGCGGGGAGCGCATCCTCTTCGCGGCGTGCTCCGACCACGGCATGCAGACCATCCGTAGCCGCGTCGACGTGGACGCGGCGCTCGTCGAAGCCGGCTTCAAGGCGTCGCCGGACTCGCGCGACGTGGTGGTCGCGCCGCAGGGCACGGCCGTCCTGCTCCATCTCGCGCCCTCCCGGCGCCAACGCCTGCCGGAACTCGTCCGTTGGCTCGAGGCGCAGGCGTTCGCCGGGCGTGTCCTCACGGGCGATGCGCTGCGCGAGGCGGGCCTGCCCGCGCACGACACGCTCGTCGCGGCCGTGAGCCTCGCGAGCGACGACGAGCCCAACGCGCACGGCGTGCGCGGACGAAGCGACGTGGCGGAGAACGCCTTCGGCGGCGAGTACGCCATCGGCCACGGGCAGCACGGCGGCCTCGGGGCGCACGAACAACGACCCTTTCTGGTGCTGCGCGGGGGAGGCTTCGGCGCTCGCGCCGTCGCCCGCCCCGCGAGTCTCATCGACATCGCCCCGACGATCCTCCATCACCTCGGCCTGCCGGCCGGGGGTGTCGAAGGCACGTCCCTTGCGTGATGTCCTCGTCGGGCGATAATCGCACGACACAACCGCATCCCCGCGCGCCACCTCCCGCCCACCCCCGGAGAACTTCCATCCACCCCCGCATCAGAACGCCCGCCCGCTTCGCCGGCGATTTCCTGCCGTCGAGGCGCGATCACCCCACGAAGGCACGGAGACACCCATGATCCTCGGACAAGAACCCATCCTCCTCACCCCCGGTCCCCTCACGACCTCGCCGGCCACCAAGCAGGCGATGCTGCGCGACTGGGGCTCCTGGGACGCGAGCTTCAACGCGATCACGGGCTCGATCTGCAAGGACCTCGTGGACGTCGTCCACGGCGCCGGCACGCACGTGTGCGTGCCGCTGCAAGGCAGCGGCACCTTCTCCGTGGAGGCCGCCCTCGCCAACGTGGTGCCCCGGACGGGCAAGGTGCTCGTGCCGCAGAACGGGGCCTACTGCCAGCGCATCCTCAAGATCCTGGGGTATCTCGGGCGCGCGCACGTCGCGATGGACATGCCCGAGGACCAGTACCCGACGGGCGAAATGGTGGAGAAGGCGCTCGCCGCCGATCCGACCATCACGCACGTGGCGCAGGTGCACTGCGAGACGGGCACCGGCATCCTGAACCCGCTCGCGGACATCGCGGCGGCCTGCGCCCGGCGCCGGGTGGGCCTCATCGTGGACGCGATGAGCTCCTTCGGCGCCCTCGAGATCGACGTCTCGAAATACCCGGTGGACGCGGTGGTCGCCGCCTCGGGCAAGTGCATCGAGGGCGTGCCGGGCATGGGCTTCGTCATCGTGAAGCGCGACGTGCTCGAGAAGTCGCAGGGCAACTCGCATTCCCTGGCGATGGACCTCTTCGACCAGTGGACGTACATGCAGAAGACGACGCAGTGGCGCTTCACGCCGCCCACCCACGTCGTGGCGGCCTTCCGCGTGGCGCTCGACCAGTTCCTCGCCGAGGGCGGGCAGCCCGCGCGCGGGGCCCGTTACGCGAAGAACTGCGAGACCCTCGTCGAGGGCATGGCCTCGATCGGCTTCCGCCCGTTCCTCCCGAAGGCGATCCAGGCGCCGGTGATCGTCACCTTCCACGCGCCGGGCGACCCCGCCTACGCGTTCAAGGACTTCTACGAGCGCGTGAAGGCGCGCGGCTACGTGCTCTACCCCGGCAAGCTCACGCAGGTGGAGACCTTCCGCGTGGGCTGCATCGGCGCCATCGACGCCAACGAGATGCGCAACGTGGTTTCTGCGGTATCGCAAACGCTGGCCGACATGGGCGTGCGTAAAATGGAGCCCCTCAAGGCGGCCGCCTAGGGGCGCCCCAGAAGGGTGCGCCGGCTTCCGCCACAACCCCGTCCCACCCCCACGGAGCATCCATGAAGATCGGCGTCCCCAAGGAGATCAAGAACCACGAGTACCGCGTCGGCCTCACGCCCTCGTCCGTCCGCGAGCTCGTCGCGCACGGCCACGAGGTCCTCGTCGAGACGAACGCGGGCGCCGGCATCGGCGCGGGCGACGCCGTCTACCAGAAGGCCGGCGCGAAGATCGCCGCGAGCGCGGACGAGGTCTTCCAGGCCGCCGACATGATCGTGAAGGTGAAGGAACCGCAGGCCGTCGAGATCGCGCGCCTTCGCCCCGGGCAGGTCCTCTTCACCTACCTGCACCTCGCGCCGGACCCGGACCAGTGCAAGGGTCTCATGGCGAGCGGCGCCGTCTGCATCGCCTATGAGACGGTGACCCAGCCGGGTGGCGGGCTGCCGCTGCTCGCGCCGATGTCCGAGGTGGCCGGGCGCATGGCCGTGCAGGCCGGCGCGCACTCGCTCGAGAAGGCGCACGGCGGCATGGGCGTCCTGCTGGGCGGCGTGGCCGGCGTCGCGCCCGCCAAGATCGTGATCCTGGGCGCGGGCGTGGTCGGCTCCAACTCGGCGCAGATCGCCGTGGGCACCGGCGCGCAGGTGGTGGTGATCGACCGCAGCATCGACGCGCTGCGCCGCATCGACCGCCTGCTGGGCGCGCGCGCCATGACCGTCTTCTCCAACTTCGACAACATCGAGCAGCACGTGCGCTCCGCGGACATGGTCATCGGCGGCGTGCTCATCCCCGGGGCCGCGGCGCCCAAGCTCGTCTCGCGCCAGCTCGTGTCGGAGATGAAGCCCGGCGCCGTCGTCGTCGACGTGGCCATCGACCAGGGCGGCTGCTTCGAGACGGCGCACGCCACCACGCACGCCGATCCCACCTACGTGGTCGACGGCGTCGTGCACTACTGCGTGGCCAACATGCCCGGCGCCGTGCCGCGCACGTCCACCTACGCGCTCAACAACGCGACGCTGCCGTTCACGCTGCAGCTGGCGGAGAAGGGCTGGAAGGGCGCGCTCAAGGCCAACCCCCACCTCAAGGCCGGCCTCAACGTGTGCGCGGGCAAGGTCACCTACCGCGAAGTGGCGGAGGCGCTCGGCCACCCGTTCCACGAGCCGGACGCGCTCCTCGCGTAGGCGGGCCGTGGGCACGCGTTTCGATCTCGCCATCGTCGGGGCCGGCATCGTCGGCCTGGCGCACGCGCTCGCGGCCGCGCGCCGAGGGCTCAAGGTCGTCGTCGTGGAGCGCGATCCGCGGGCCTGCTCGGCCTCGGTGCAGAACTTCGGCTTCGTCACGATCACGGGGCAGGAGCCGGGCCCCACGCGCGAGCGGGCGCTGCGTTCGCGCGACGTTTGGGACGAGGTGGCCGCGCAGGCGGGCATCGCCGTGCCGCAGCGCGGTGCCCTCGTCGTCGCGCGCCGGCGCGAATCGCGCGAGCTCCTCGCGGCCTACGCCGCTTCGCCCGAGGGCGAGGGCTGCGAATTTCACGACGCGGTCCACGCGCGGCGGCGCTGGCCGATGCTGGCGGCGGGGCTCGAGGGGGCTCCTGAGCGCCCACGAATTGCGCGTCGAGCCGCGCGAGGCGCTGCCGAAGCTGGCCGCGTGGCTTGCCGGGCGCCATGGCGTCGCGTTCCCCTGGGGCGTCTCGGTGGGCGCGGTGGAGCCGGGCGCCCTCGTGCACGCGGAAGGGCGCATCGAGGCCGATGCCATCGTGGTCGCGGCCGGCGCGGCGCTTCGCGCCCTGGCCCCGGCGATCGCCCGCCGGACGAATTTCCGCGCCTGCCGTTTGCAGATGATGCGCACCGCGGCGCAGCCACCCGCCTTCCGCCTGGAGCACGTGCTCATGTCCGACCTGAGCCTCGTGCGCTACGCGGGCTTCGCCCGCATGCGGCCCGCCAAGGCGTTGCTGGCACGGCTGCACGAGGAAGTGCCCGCCTCGCTGGCGAACGGCGTGAACCTCATCGTGGCCCAGGGCGCGGACGGCTCGCTGGTCGTGGGCGATTCGCACCATTACGACGAGGCGATCGAGCCATTCGCCTCCGAACCCGTGGATGCCCTCATCCTCGACGAGATGGACGCGGTGCTCGATGTGCCGCGGCCGGGCATCACGGAACACTGGCTGGGCGTCTATCCCGTGGCGGACGTGGCCCCGCTCCTGCGCGAGAACATCGCCGAGCGGGTGCTGGCGGTCGCGGTGACGAGCGGCACGGGCATGAGCACGGCCTTCGCCATCGGCGAGGAAACGGTGGCGAGCCTCTTCGGGGCTGCGGCGTGACCCACCCCGGCCTGGGCGTTCCGCCCTCCGAGTGGGTGGCCCGCTGGGCGAGCCTCATCCGGCCCGGTGGCGAGGTGCTGGACCTGGCCTGCGGGGGAGGGCGCCATGCCCGTTATCTCGCCAAGCTCGCCTTCGAGGTGGAGGCGGTCGACCGCGATGCGTCGCTCTTTCCGGACCCTCCCGCCGGCGTGAACCTGCGCGAGGCGGACCTGGAGGCCGGGCCGTGGCCCTACGAAGGCCGGCGATTCGACGGCATCGTGGTCGCCAACTACCTGCACCGGCCGCTTCTCGCCACCCTCGTGGATTCCCTCGAACCGGGCGGGGTGCTGGTCTACGAGACCTTCGCCCGTGGCAACGAGCGCTTCGGCAAGCCGTCCAACCCGGATTTCCTGCTGGCCCCCGGCGAATTGCTCGAGGCGGTGCGCGGGCGGTTGCGGGTGGTGGCCTACGAGGACCGCGTGGTCGACACCCCCCGCCCGGCGGCGATCCAGCGCCTTTGCGCCCGGCGCGAGGACGCCCCTGCCCCGTAGGGGGGCCATTGAGGGTAAAATCGCGGTCTCTTCCGACCGCTTTCGCCCCGAACTAATGCTCACCGGCAGCCTGGTTGCGATCGTCACGCCCATGCAGGCGGACGGCGCCCTCGACCTCCCCCGCTTCAGGTCCCTCATCGACTGGCACATCGCCGAAGGCACCGACGCCCTCGTGGTGGTCGGCACGACGGGCGAATCGCCCACCGTCGACGTGGACGAGCACTGCCTGCTCATCGAGACGGCCGTGGAGCACTCGGCCGGGCGCGTCCCGGTGATCGCCGGCACCGGCGCAAACTCGACGAAGGAGGCCATCGAGCTCACGAGGTTCGCGAAGGACGTCGGCGCGAACTACTCGCTTTCCGTGGTGCCGTACTACAACAAGCCTTCGCAGGAAGGCCTGTACCTGCACTTCAAGGCCATCGCCGAGGCCGTCGACCTGCCGATGATCCTCTACAACGTCCCGGGCCGGACCGTCGCCGACATGGCCACGGAAACGACGCTGCGCCTGGCGCACGTGCCGGGCATCGTGGGCATCAAGGACGCCACCGGCAACCTGGACCGCGGCGCGGACCTGCTGCGCAGGAAGCCCGCGGACTTCGCCGTGTACTCCGGCGACGACGGCACGGCGCTCGCGTACATGCTGCTGGGCGCCTCGGGCGACATCTCCGTCACCGCCAACGTCGCCCCGCGCGCGATGCACGAGATGTGCGCCGCCGCGCTCGCGGGCGACGCGAAGAAGGCCATCGCGCTCAACCAGCGCCTCATTCCGCTGCACCAGAAGCTCTTCGTCGAGGCGAACCCCATCCCGGTGAAATGGGCGCTCGCCCGGATGGGCCTCATCGGCGAGGGCATCCGCCTGCCGCTCACGCCGCTCGCCCCGGCCTTCCACGACACCGTCGCCGGCGCGCTGCGCGAAGCCGGCTGCCTCTCCTAGAAACGGAAAGACTTCCCATGACCCGCATCCGCCCGCTCGCCCTCGCCGCGCTGACGCTCCCGCTCCTCGCCGGGTGCGGCCTCTTCGGCGGCGGCAAGTCCGACGAGTACCAGCGCACGAAGAGCACGCGCGAGCAGCCGCTCGAGGTGCCCCCGGACCTGACCTCGCCCACCTACGACGACCGGTTCGCGATCCCCGACCCGAAGGCTTCCACCAGCTTTTCCACGTACCAGCAGGGCCGTGCCCCCGGTGCGGCGGGCAGCGGGCCGGTGAACCTGGCCGTGCTGCCGCCCATCGCCAACGCCCGCGTCGAGCGATCGGGCGAACTGCGTTACGTCGTCGCCAAGGCCGAGCCCGGGCAGGCGTGGCCGGTCGTGCGCGAATTCTGGCTGGACCAGGGCTTCTCCATCGCCCGCGAGGACGCCGCCGCCGGCATCCTCGAGACGAACTGGCGCGAGAATCGCCCGCCGGTGGAGACCGACGGCATCCGCGGGCTCGTGAGCCGCGCCCTTCCGGGCATGTATTCCTCCGGCGAGCGCGATCGCTTCCGCGCCCGCATCGAGCGCGGGGCCGAGGCCGGCACCGTCGAGATCTACGTGAGCCACCGCGGGCTCGAGGAAGTCTTCACCAGCACGCTGCAGGATTCGACGCGCTGGGTGCCGCGCGGCGGCGGCACGGACCGGGGCCTCGAGGCCGAGATGCTCCAGCGCCTCGTGCTCAAGCTCGGCGAGCCCACCCGCAAGTCCGAGCCGGTGCGCATGGCCGACGCCAAGCCCGGCCCGGCGAGCGTCGCCGGGACGAGCCAGGGGCGGGGCGCGGCTCCCGCGGCTTCGGGCGCGCAGAACGCCGTCCTCCAGAATGCCGGCGCGGGCCCGATCGTCCTGAACGACGGCTTCGACCGCGGCTGGCGCCGCGTCGGCCTCGCGCTCGACCGCGTCGGCTTCACCGTCGAGGACCGCGACCGCTCCAAGGGCACGTACTTCGTTCGCTACATCGATCCCGACGCCTCGAAAGTGGACAACGAGGGCTTCCTCGACAAGCTCGCCTTCTGGCGTCCGGCCGAGAAGAGCGCGGCGCCGCAGTTCCGCATCGCGGTCGCGGAAGCGGGCAGCGGCGCCTCGAGCGTCACCGTGCAGGATTCGAAGGGGGCCACCGATACCTCGGCCACCGGCAAGCGCATCCTCTCGCTCCTGTTCGAGCAGCTGAAGTAGCGGCGCTTGGGCCTGCGCTTCGCCTCGCTCGGCAGCGGCAGCTCCGGCAACGGGACGCTCGTCGAGTGCGGGCGAACCCGCATCCTCATGGATTGCGGGTTCAACCTCGCCGACACGGCCGGGCGCCTCGGGCGCCTGGGGCTCGCCCCCGCGGACCTCTCGGCCATCGTCGTCACCCACGAGCACACCGACCACCTGGGCGGCGTGCCCCGCTTCGCGAAGCGCCACGCGCTGCCCGTGTACCTCACGCGCGGCACGGCGCTGTCGCTGCCACTCGACTTTCCCGCCTCGCTCGTGCGCTTCATCGATCCGCACACGGCCTTCGAGGTGAACGACCTGCTCGTCGACCCCGTCGCCGTCCCGCACGACGCGCGCGAGCCCGTGCAGTACGTCTTTTCCGACGGGGCCGTCCGGCTGGCGGTGGTGACGGACCTCGGGTGCACGACGCCGCACGTGGAGGAAAAGCTCACCGGCGTGGAGGCGCTCGTGCTCGAGTGCAACCACGATATCGAGATGTTGCGCGCGGGCTCCTATCCCTGGCCGCTCAAGCAACGCATCTCGGGTCGCTTCGGGCACCTCGACAATGCGCAGTCGGGCGACCTGCTCTCGCGCCTCGACCGTTCGAAGCTCAAGCACCTCGTCGCCGCGCACCTGTCGAAGGAGAACAACACGCCGGAGCTCGCGGTGGCCGCCCTCGCGGGCGCCGCCGGGTGCGAGATTTCCTGGGTGGGCGTCGCGTCGCAGGACGCGGGGTTCGACTGGCGGGAGATCTAGTAGGGAAATAAGGGACAGTCCCGAAGGGAAAATCCCCATGAAAAAAGCCGGCCCGAGGGCCGGCTTTTATCTTGCCGCTGAAAGACCCGGATTACTTCTTCGGGGCTTCGGCAGGCTTCGCGTCGGCCTTGGGGGCGTCGGCGGGCTTCGGCGCGTCGGCGGGCTTCGCGTCGGCGGCGGGGGCGGCGGCAGGCGCGCCAGCGGCGGGCGCGGCGACCGGGGCTTCAGCGGGCTTCGGCGCTTCGGCGGGCTTCGGGGCTTCGACCTTGGGGGCTTCGGCGGGCTTCGGGGCTTCGGTCTTGCCGCAGGCGACAACGCCGGCAGCCAGGAGGGCAGCGAGGAGGTAAACGGGCTTCATTTTAAGAATGTCCTTGGGATGATGACGAAAATTTGATCAATTTTTCGCGTGACCCGCGCGCCCGGATGGTGCGGTGCAATAGATCTTCCGGAACGTACGAGGCAACACGCCATTGTAGCACTTCCGGGAAATCGTGGCCAAGCCCGCTTTCGGTAAAAAGTCCTGATGGTTCAAAGGCCAAGGGTCGTCGCGCTCACGGCCGGCTCGGTCAGCTCCCAGATCTCGGCGAAGCGGTGCACGAGTCCATGGACATCCGGCGGGGAGTGCAGTGCAACAACGGAACGGGGATGGTCCTGGTGCAGCAGGTGCCAGGCGCTGTGGTCGTCGGCGATCACGAAGGGGTCGCGCGCATTGAGCGCCTCCCCCACCGTGCGGTGGATCTCGATGGCGGAGGGGAACTCGCGCAGCAACGCGATGAGGCGCGGCTGCGTGCGCGCGAGCCCCTCGGGTTCGTGCAACGCGATCCGGATGCGGTGCATGCGCCCGGCGAGCAGGAGTTTTCGCAGGGCCCCGATGCGCCCGGGGCTTTCGTAGCCGCGAAGCTCGAGGCGATCGTCGAAGACCGCCAGTTCGCGCGTCGCGCAAGCGATCACCTGGTCGATGGCCTCGCGAGCGTCCTTCAGGCCGGTGAGCGTCCTGTGATCGCTCGCCGGATGGGTTTCGGGGGTCGTCATCGGGCGCTTCCTCCTCGTTCGAGTCGCACGACGCCGTCGCGGTACCACGCGTGCAGCAATTCGCGCATCGCCCGCGGCGCGCCGGCCGTCGATTCCAATCTGCGCCTGTCCGCGAGCCGCCGCAACCACGGCGCGCAAGCCTTCGGCGTGTCGACGCTTTCGCCGTTCAGGAAGAAGGCGCCGCGCGAATGGGCGAGGCGCGCCTTGCCTTCCAGGGCGACGGCGCGCTCCGGCAAGGCCGCCTCGAAGCGCGCGAGCGACAGCGGGCGGGCCGGCGGCTCGAACACCACGTGGGACTTGGGTTCGGTGAGGTAGCGGCCCGCGAAGGCGCGCACCTCGGCGTCGTCCCACCGCAGGCGCTCCAGCACCTTCGTGACGTGGGTGACGAGCGCCTCGGGGATCTCGCCCGCGCTTCTCACGGCGCCCTGCCCGGGGTCCGCGTAGCGGCCCTCGAGCGCGAGGCGCTCGCCCAGGTGGTCGAGGAAGCCGGCGGCGAACTCCTGGTCCGCGGGCGCGCGAAAGCCGACCGACCAGGTCATGCACTCCGTCTCCGCGATGCCGTAGTGGGGCACGTCGGGCGGCAGGTAGAGCATGTCGCCGGGTTCGAGCACCCATTCCTCCTCGGCCTCGAAGCGCGCGAGGATGCGCAGGTCGAGGCCCGGCACGAAGCCGACGTCGCCGGGCCGCGAGACCTTCCAGCGGCGCCGGCCTCGCCCCTGGATGAGGAAGACGTCGTAGGAATCCACGTGCGGGCCCACGGTGCCGCCGGGCACCGCGTAGCTCACCATGAGGTCGTCGATGCGCGCGCGCGGCAGGAACGTGAATCGTTCGAGGAGCCGCTCGGCCTCGCGGGAGAAATGCTGCGTGTCCTGCACGAGCACCGTCCAGTCGCGCGCGGGGAGGCGATCCAGGCGCGATCGCTCGAAGGGCCCGTGCTCGCAGCTCCAGTAGCGCCCCTTCTTCTTCACGAGGCGCGACTCCGCGTCGGGGTCGCCCGCCAGGCGCAGCACCTCGTCCTTCGTGAGCGGTTCGCGGAAGGCGGGGAAGGCGCCGCGCACCAGGAGCGGCTTCTTCTGCCAGTGACGCGCGAGGAACGCGCGGGTGTCGAGAGGCCCGGGAATCCGGGGCGGTTCTTTCGCGCGTCGACCCGCGGCGGGTGTGGTCTTGCGTGCCATGAAATTCCGATAGAATCGGCCGGACCGTCGAGGACAGACATGTTACAGGTTGGACAACCCGCACCGCCGTTCTCGCTGCCGGACGCGAGCATGGAGATGATGGATCTCGCGAGCTTCCGCGGGAGGAAGAACGTCGTCCTCTATTTCTACCCCAGGGACGGCACGCCCGGCTGCACGATCCAGGCGATCGACTTCAGCGACCGCGAGCCGGAATTCTCGAAGCTCGACACGGTCGTCTTCGGCATCTCGCGCGACGACGTGCTTTCCCACCAGAGCTTCCGCGACGAGCAGGGGTTGTCGGTGCAGCTCCTCGCCGACACCGAGGCCGAGGTCTGCCGCCTCTACGACGTGCTGCGCGTGAAGACCGTCGACGGCCGCGAGAAGTCGGGAGTCGAACGTTCCACCTTCGTGATCGACAAGAAGGGTGTCCTGAGGCACATCCTGCGCGACGTGAATCCGCGCGATCACGCCGACGCCGTGCTCGACTGCGTGAAGGCGCTCGATGGCCGGGCGCGTTGAGGCCGGCGCGGTCGTCACGATCGCCTACGAATTGCGCGACGCGGACGGGGCGCTCCTCGACGACGAAGGCGCGAGCGTCGCCTACCTGCACGGCGGCCACGGCGGCCTCTTTCCCAAGGTGGAGGCCGCGCTCGAGGGCGCGGGCGTCGGCCACGAGCTCACGCTCACCCTCGAGCCCGAGGACGCGTTCGGCGATTACGACGCGACCCTCCTGCGCGTGGAATCGCGCGATGCCTTTCCCGAGGTCCTCACCGAGGGCATGCGCTTCGAGGGCGTGCCCGGGGACGAAACGCAGGAAGGCGACGGGCGCATCTACACGGTGACGGGCATCGCCGACGAGCAGGTGGTGGTCGACGGCAACCATCCCCTCGCCGGCGAGCGCCTGTGGTTCCGCTGCCGGGTGACGGACGTGCGACCCGCGACGGCGGACGAGATCCGCCACGGGCATGCCCACGGCGAGCACGCCCCGGAGGACGAGGCGCAGGACGTCGACGACGACCGGCGCTAGCCCGGAGCCGGCGGGCCCATCGGCTCGACGCGGAAGAGGTCCGGGTCGTTCGGGTCCACGGTCACGCGCACCCAGCCCACCTGCGGGCTCCCGAAAACCTCGAGCCGGCGCACGTTGCCCACGCGCGCGCCCGCGTCGTCGCGAAAGGGCCTGTCGAACCGGTAGGTGTGCGATTCGCCGTGGACGAACAGCACCGGGCGCGCCAGGCGTTTCGCCTCGGCCGCGACGCGCGCCTTGAGCGGGTCGTAGACCTTCCCCGCGTAGCTCGCGAACGGGTTCATCTGGGTCGCGATGACGAGGCCCCGCATGCCCTCGGTGCCCGCGAGCCGGAAGGCGCGCTCGAGCCAGGCGAGGTTGGCGGCCTCGCGGCAGCGCTGCTCGGCGTCGCTCGCGGCGTCGAAGCCCCGGTTGTCGTTGCTGCCCACCACGTGGATCGTGGCGAACACCACCTTCGCCTTCGTCCACAGGCGGTTCTCGGGCAGGGCGGGGCACACGCAACCGATCTTCGAGCGCTCGGCGCAGGATTCCTGCACCGCCAGCGGCATGCGGGTGCGACCGAGCGAGAACGCGTCCGCGAAGAAGACCTCGCGCAGCTTCGCCAGGCGCTCGAGCGGGTCGCGCCGCCCGTTCGATTCCCGCCGGCAGTCCGTCCAGTCGTTGTCGCCCGGCGTGAGCACGAAGGGGTGGCGCGAGGCGTCGAAGCGGCGCTTCCGGTCCGCGTAGAGCGCGTCGGCGCAGTGCGTCCCGCCGCCGGCCATGGTGTCGCCCACGTGCACCACGAAGGCGTGGGGCTCCGCGGAAATGCGCCCGAGCATGGCGTCGAAGTCGATCTCCTCGCGCGCGTCGTAGGGCGTGTCGCCCAGGGCCGCGAAGGTGAAGGTTTCGGGATGCGGGGGCCGCATCGCGCAGCCGGCCGCGATCGCGAGGAAGGCGGCGGCGAGAATCCTACTCATCGAGGCGCTTCCTGAGCGAATAGACGAGGTCGAGCGCCTCGCGCGGCGTGAGCTTGTCGGGGTCTATCGCGGCGAGCGCCTCGACGACGGGATGCGGATCGGGGGCGGGCGCCGGGGCGGCGGGCGCGAACAGGTCGGGCTGCGCGCCCTCGGGACGCAGGTGCGTCTCCAGGTGCGCCAGGTGCTTCCTCGCGGCGCGCACCACTTCCTTCGGGATGCCGGCGAGATGCGCCACGTGGATGCCGTAGGACTTGTCCGCGGGCCCGGGCTCCAGGCGGTGCAGGAACACGATGCGGTCCTTGTGCTCCACCGCGTCCAGGTGGACGTTGGCGATGTTGGGCAACTCCGCCGCCAGCTGCGTGAGCTCGAAGTAGTGCGTCGCGAAGAGGGCGTAGCAGCGCACGCGCTCGGCCAGGTGGCGCGCGATGGCGTAGGCGAGGGCGAGGCCGTCGAAGGTCGACGTGCCGCGGCCGATCTCGTCGACCAGCACGAGGCTGCGCGGCGAGGCGTTGTTGAGGATGGCGGCGGCCTCGGTCATCTCCACCATGAAGGTCGAGCGCCCGCCCGCCAGGTCGTCGGAGGCGCCGATGCGGGTGAAGATGCGGTCGATGGGCCCCAGGCGCGCGCGCGCCGCGGGCACGAAGGCGCCGCAATACGCCAGGAGCGCCACCTGCGCCACCTGGCGCATGTAGGTCGACTTGCCGCCCATGTTCGGGCCCGTGATGAGCAGCAGCTGGCGCGAGCGCGAAAGCTGCGCGTCGTTGGGGATGAAGTCCTGCACCTGGCTTTCGACCACCAGGTGGCGACCGCCTTCGATCGCGATCGTGTCCTCGCCCGTGAACTCGGGGCGCGCGAGGCGCAGCATCTCGGCGGACTGGGCGAGGGCGGCGAGCGCATCGAGCTCCGCGGCCGCTTCGCCGATCGCCTGCAATCGCGCGAGCTGCCCGCGCAGCCGGCCGACCAGCGCCTCGAAGAGCGCCTTCTCGCGCGCGAGGGCGCGTTCCCCCGCGGCGAGCGCCTTGTCCTCGAAGGCCTTGAGTTCGGGCGTGATGAACCGCTCGGCGTTCTTCATCGTCTGGCGCCGCCGGTAGTCGGCCGGGACCTTGCCCGCCTGCCCCTGCGTCACCTCGATGAAGAAGCCGTGCACCTTGTTGAACTCGACGCGCAGGTTGGCGATGCCGGTTCGCTCGCGCTCGCGCGCCTCCATGGCGAGGAGGAACGCGCCGCAGTCGTTCTGGATGGCGCGCAGCTCGTCGAGTTCCGCGTCGAAACCGTCCGCGATGACGCCGCCTTCGCGCACGACCGCCGCGGGCTCCTCCTTCAGGCACGCCGAAAGATCCGACTGGATGTCGTCCGCGGGGGCGAGCGGATCGGCCAGGCGGGCGAGGGCGGGCGAGCCCGCCGAGAGCAGCAGGGCATGCAGCGCGGGCAGAGTCGCGAGCGTGTCGCGCAGGCCCGAGAGATCGCGCGGACGCGCCGTGCCCAGGGCCACGCGCGCGGCGATGCGCTCCACGTCCGACCAGCCCGAGAGAGCGGCACCCGCGGCCGGGTGGCGCACGCGCGAATCCGCGGCGAGGAGGGCATCGATCGCGTCATGCCGCTTGGCGAGCACCGCCGTGTCGCGCAGCGGGTGGTGCAGCCAGTGGCGCAGCCGGCGGCTGCCCATCGCGGTGCGGCAGCGATCGAGGAGCGAGAAGAGCGTGGGAGACTCGGCGCCCGCGAGCGTCTCCGTGATCTCGAGGTTCCGGCGTGTCGGCCCGTCCATCTGCACGAACTCGCTGTCGCGCTCGACGGCGAGGTCGGTCACGTGGGGCAGCGCGGATTGCTGCGTGTGCTTCGCGTAGAGCAGGAGCGCGCCGGCCGCGCCGAGCGCGGGCCCGAGCCCTTGGGCGCCGTAGCCCGAGAGATCCGCCGTGCCGAATTGCCGCGACAGCTCGCGCACCGCGCTGGCCGAATCGAAGTGCCACGCCTCGACGCGCTTCACCGCGGGCCGGGCGCGAAGCGGCGGAGGATCGAAGCCGTCGGGCACGAGGAGCTCCGCCGGCTGAAGCCGGTCCAGTTCCTGCTCGAGCTTGGCGGCCGGCACTTCCGTCACGCGCAGCCGGCCGCTCGCGAGGGAGAGCCAGGCCAGGCCCGCGACGCCCTCCGTCTCGCACGCGGCGACGAGGAGGCTCTCGCGCGTGGCGGCCAGCAGGGCGGAGTCCGTGAGCGTGCCGGGCGTGACGACGCGCACCACCTTGCGCTCGACGGGCCCCTTGGACGTGGCCGGGTCGCCCACCTGTTCGCAGATCGCGACCGATTCGCCCAGGCGCACGAGCTTCGCGAGGTACTGCTCCACCGCGTGAAAGGGCACGCCCGCCATGCGGATGGGCTGGCCGCCCGAGGCGCCGCGCGTGGTGAGCGTGATGTCGAGCAGCTTCGCGGCGCGTTCCGCGTCGCCGTGGAAGAGCTCGTAGAAATCGCCCATGCGGTAGAAGAGCAGCATGTCGGGGTACCCGGCCTTGAGGGCGAGGTACTGCTGCATCATCGGTGTCTGAGAAGCGGCAGCGTTGGGCTGGGCGGGTGTCACGTCGTTGCCCATGCCTCAGAGCACCTGGTTCATCAGCCGGTCGAGCCGCGTGCGCGCCAGCCGCGTGATGAGCCGGCGCACCGGCGCGGGGTAGCTCGCGACGTCCTCGAGATCCGTGCTGCGCGCGACGCGCCGCGTGTGCGCGAGGATGCGCTCGAGTTCCGCGCGGTGCTGCCGCACCAGCAGGCCGTGCGGGTCGCGCACGAGCAGGCCGTTCTCGAGGTCCATCCGCCAGGCGCGCGGGTTCACGTTGCTGCCGGTCAGGAGTGCGAGGCTCTCGTCGGCCAGCAGGCCCTTCAGGTGATACGTGTGGTTCTCGTGCCGCCACAGGTGCACGTCGAGCAGCCCGCGGTCGATGGCGCCCTGGCGCGCCTTGCAGTAGCGGCGCAGGTTGCATTCGTACAGGTAGGGCAGGGCCCCGATGGCCTTGAACGGCTCCTCCGGCGGGATGAAGAAGTCGTTCGCGACCTTGTCGCCCACCACGATCGTGACGTGGCACCCCTCGCGCAGCTTCGCGTCGATCGCCTTGCGCACCGGGCCCGGCAGGTTGAAATAGGGCGTGAAGAGGACGAGGCTGCGCTTCGCCTGCCCGATGAGCCTCAGGATCGCGGCGTTCAGCCCGTTGTCGCGCGCGCCCAGTCCCAGCAGGGGCGTCACGCCCACCTCGCCGGCGCGGATGGTTCCCACGGCCAGGGGGTAGCGGGTGCGCGCGAGCACGCGCCGCAAGGCGAGGATCGCGCCGCGCAACTGGGCGCTCGTCGGCACGGGGGCGTCGAGGGGGTGCACGGCCGGGCTCACGCGGACCACGTGAAGCAGCAGGCTCGCGAGGCTGTCGGCCAGGTGGCGGTCCTGAAGGACGTGGTAGCGATCCAGCCGGTAGCGATCCCCGCGGTGCAGGTAGACGTCGTTCAGGCTCGCCCCGCTGTAGAGGACCGCGTCGTCGACGACGAACCCCTTCAGGTGCATCACGCCCATCATCTCGCGCGTCTGCACCGGCACGCCGTAGACCGGGACGCCGGGCCCCAGGCGCTGCGCCATTTTCCGGTAGAGGGCGGCATTGCCCGCGCTCCTCACCGCGCCGATGAGCCCGCGCTGGGCGCGGTGCCAGTCCACGAAGACCGCGACTTGCAGGGCCGGGCGCGCCGCCTTGGCGGCGTAGAGCGCCGCGAGCACTTCGCGGCCCGCCTCGTCGTCCTGAAGGTACAGCGAGGCGACGAGGATGCGTTCGCGGGCGCGCGCGATGAGGCCGAGGAGCGTCTCCCGGTAGGCGTCGGGGCTCTTCAGCGTGAGGACGCCCTCGGCGGCCACCGGCAGGCAGGGCAGGTCGTCCAGGGCGGGGATCGGCTCGGCGCGCCCGCTCAGGCGCCGCAGGGTCCTCGCGAAGGCCGATGCCCTGCGGGGGGCGGGCGATGTCTTTTCCACAGGCGGAACTATACCGGTCGCCGGTCCCGGCGACTTCGCGGGCCCGTCCGCGTACGCCGGCAACGCCGCGCCCGGGCGGTCCGGCCGTCGCCGGCGGGCCTACAATCGTCCGTGCCCCTTGACCTAGCGCAGGGCCGAGGGCGGATGCGCTGCCTACCATCGGGCGTGCGGCACGTGCGCGCGCGGCCGGAACGCGAAGGAGATTCCATGGACAACCCCACGCCCGCGATCCTCGGGCGCGACGAGCTGGTGAACCGCACCATCCTCATCGTCGACGATGCGCCGGAGAACCTCACGGTGCTGGGCGAAGTGCTGGCGCCGCATTTCCGGGTGCGGGCGGCCAACTCGGGCAGCCGGGCCCTCAGGATCGCCGCGAGCGAACCCCGGCCGGATCTCATCCTTCTCGACATCATGATGCCGGAGATGGACGGCTACGCGGTGCTCGAGCGCCTGCGCGCCGACCCCGCCACGCACGACCTGCCGGTGATCTTCGTGACGGCCATGGATGCCGTCGCGGACGAGGAGAAGGGCCTTCAACTGGGCGCCGTCGACTACATCACCAAGCCCATCCAGCCGGCCATCGTGCTCGCGCGCGTGCGGGCCCACCTGGAGCTCAAGCAGGCGCGCGACTGGCTCAAGGACCAGAACGCCTTCCTCGAACTCGAGGTGGCGAAGCGCATGCGCGAGAACATCGAGGTCCAGGACGTGAGCATCCGGGCCCTGGCGCGCCTGGCCGAAGTCCGCGACCCGGAAACCGGCAACCACCTGCTGCGAACGCAGGGTTACGTGCGCACCCTCGCCGAGCAGCTGCGCTCGCACCCGCGCTTCTCGGAGTCCCTCACGCCCCGCATGATCGGCATCCTCGCGAAGAGCGCGCCGCTGCACGACATCGGCAAGGTCGGCATACCCGACCACATCCTGCTCAAGCCGGGCAAGCTCACGCCGGAGGAGTGGGTGGTGATGAAGACCCACGCCAAGCTCGGCAGCGACGCCATCGAGGCGGCGGAGCGCGACGCGGAGCACGCCATCGAGTTCCTCGCGACCGCCAAGGAGATCGCCCACTGGCACCACGAGAAGTGGGACGGCAGCGGCTATCCGGACGGGCTCGCGGGCGAGGCGATCCCGGTGAGCGCGCGCCTCATGGCCCTGGCGGACGTCTTCGACGCCCTCATCTCGAAGCGCGTCTACAAGGAGCCGATGTCGGTCGAGAAGGCGACGCAGGTCATCATCGAGGGCCGCGCGACCCACTTCGACCCGGCCGTGGTCGACGCGTACCTCGCCGGGCAGGCGACCTTCGTCGACATCGCGCGCCGGTACGCCGACACGGACGAGTCGCTCATCGCGAAGGCGGCCTCGCTCGGGCCGCGGCCCGGCTGAGCCCGGCGCCGGTCGGGCGATGACGAAAGGCGCGTTCGGGGAGCTCGGCCTGCGGCAGCGGCTGGCGGCCTTCTTCGCCGCCTGCGCGCTCGCGCTCATGGCCGGCATCGCCTACCTCGCGCTCGCCGACCGCGATCACGACATCGCGGTGGCGAGGGACCGCCTGTCCTTCGCGGTGCGCGAGATCGCCGCCCGCCAGCGCCTCGCGATCGAGTACGCCTCCGATACCCTCGAGGCCGCCGCTCGCCGACTTCGCCTCGGTGCGGGTGGCCGCCCGGACTGCGCATTGGTGGCGATGTCCGTGCCGGGACAAGGGGTCCTGCGCCTGCTCGACGCGCGGGGCGAGCGGGCCTGCGGGCCCGCCGGCGCATCGGGGCCAGGCGCGGGTTTCGCGCTGCAACGCGCGCTCGCCGCGAACGACCTGGTGGTCGGGGATTTCGCGGCCGGGGACTCGCCGGGCGATCTCGCCTTTTCCCTCTACCGGCCGGTGCGCGATCCTTCCGGCAAGCTCCTGGCGGTGCTCGTCGCACCGATGAATCTCGCCGGCATCCAAGGCGTGCTCGCCGCCGTGGGCCGCGACACGCTGCGCACGGCCCTCGTCGACGAAGCCGGGTTCGTGATCGCGCGGCACCCGGATCCGGATGGGTTGGTGGGCCACGACCTCGCCGGCACGCCGGCCTTCGAGGCCGTGCGCGCGCGGCGCGGCGGCGGCACGATCCTCGGGGGCATCGCCGAGGACCCGACCCGCGTGTTCGCCTTCGCGAGCCTGGGCCGCGTCGGCGGCCAGGAACTCACCCTCGTTTCGAGCGACCTGTTCGAGGCCGTGATCGCGCCGGCGCAGCGCCGGATGCAGGCGGTGGTCATCGTCACCGCCCTCCTCACGGCGGTCTTCTTCGGGCTGCTGTGGGTGGGCACCGATGCGTTGCTGCTGCGGCCCCTGGCAAGGATCACCGGCGCGGCGCGGCGCGTGGGCGCCGGCGACTTCACGGCTCGGGCGGGGCAGTCGGGCGCGGCGGGCGAGATGGGCCGGCTCGCCCGCGCGTTCGACGACATGGCCCAGTCGCTGGAGTCGATGAAGGCGACCGCGGGCGCGAACCGCGCGCTGAGGGCGCTCGTCTCGGCGCGTCGCGCCCGACTGGACCTGCCGGACCGCGATGCCGTGGTGGGCTCGACGCTGGGGGCGATCGTCTCCTCGGGCGGTTACCGCGGAGCCTGGGTGGGCTTCGCGGCGCCGGAGGGTGCCGGGTCGATCGCGCCCGCGCTCGCGCGAGGCGACACCGGGGGCGCGGAGGCTCCCGTCGACATCGCCGGAATCGAAGGCTCGCACCGGGAGGCCGACGCGCGCGCCGGCGCCCGGCTCGCGGTACCGCTGCGCGACGCGAAGTCGCCGCTCGGCGTGCTCGTGGTGGTCCACGCCGACCCCGAGGCCTTCGAGGACGACGAATGCCGTCTCGTGGAGGAAGCCGGCGCGGATCTCGCGCGAACGCTGGTGGCGTTCCGCGACCACGCGGGGCTGGTCCAGGCCGAGGACGCGCTCGCCGAAAGCCGCCGCCAGCTCGTCGAGGCGCAGCGCATCGCGCGGATCGGCTCGTGGCAGGAAGGCCCGGCGCCCGGCGCCTTCGTGGCCTCGGACGAATTGCTGCGCATCTTCGGGGCGGATCCCGCTTCGCCGCCGGCGAGCCTCGCGGCGCTCGGCGCGGGGATCGCGGATGCGGAACGGGCGGACGTCGAGGCCGCGCGCGCGAAGCCCGGAACCTACCGCGTGACCTACTCGCTGCCCGCGAGCCGGCGCGTCGTGGAGGAAAGCGTCGAATCGCGCGAGACGCCCGAGGGGGCGAGGTACACGGTCGGCGTCGTGCAGGACATCACCGAGCCGCACGCGCTTCGCGTGGCGCTGCGAGAACGCATGAAGGAATTGCGCTGCCTCTACGAGGTCTTCCGCGACACCGAGTCGATCGACCGCCCGGTGCAGGCGGTTCTCGAGGCCGTCGCGTCGCGGATCCCGCCGGGATGGCTGCATCCGGAGCTCGTGGCGGCGCGCATCCGCCACGGCGATCTCGAGGCGGCGACCCCCGGCCTGCGCGAGGACCGCATCGCGATCCGGGTCGCCTTCCACGCGGCGGGCCGGGAAGGTGAAGTCGCCGTGGCTTACGCCGATTCCGGAAGCCTGGGGCGGGACGTGAGCTTCCTGTCCGCGGGAGCGCGAACTCCTCGGGGCGATCGCCAAGCGCCTCGCGGAGTACATCGACCGGCACGCGCTGGCCCTCGCCACGCGCGGTCGCGAGGCCGTGCACTCGGCCATCGTGAGCCAGGCCCGCGAGGCGATCGCGCTGGTCGACCCGGACAGCGGCGCGATGATCGAGTACAACGAAGCGGCCTGGCGCTCCCTGGGCTACACCGAGGAGGAGTTCGCGGGCGTGCGCTTCCTCGACCTGGACGCGGGCCTGGGTGCCGTGTCGCTGCGGGAGGGGCTCGTGCGCCTGCGCCAGCCCGGCGGCGCGCTCGTCGAGACGTGCCTTCGCCATCGCAGCGGCGCGGTGCGCGACGTGCGCCTGAGCGCGAGGCCCATCGAGGTTCAGGAGCGTTCGTACCTCGCCGTGCTGTGGACCGACATCACCGAGGCGAAGCGCTCGGAGGGCCAGGTGCTGCGCGCCAACCGCGACCTGCGCGCGATCGTGGACGCGACGCGCTCCATCGTGTTCGCGCAATGCGAGCCGGAGCTGCTCGAGGGCGTCTGCCGCAGCGTGGTGGCCTCGGCGGGCTACCGCATGGCCTGGATCGGCTATGCCGAGGACGGCGAGGGCCGCCCCGTGCGGCTGCGCGCCCATGCCGGGGTGGGCGAGGACTTCGTCCGCACCGCCCGTTTCTCCTGGGCGGAGGACGACTGGGGCCGCGGCCCGGTCGGGCGCGCCATCCGCGAGCGACGCCCGGTGTCGGCGCGCTACCTGGTGAGCGACCCGTCGTTCGCGCCGTGGCGCGAGGACGCGCTGCGTCACGGCTTCGGCTCCTGCATCGCCCTGCCCCTGCTGGGGGAGGGCTCGCGGGCGGGCGGGGCGCTCACGATCTTCGCGGGCGAGCTCGACGCCTTCGACGACGAGGAGATCGCGCACCTGGGCGGCATGGCCGACGCATTGAGCTTCGGCATCCGCGCCATTCGCGACCGGGCGGCGCGCGACGAGGCCCGGTCGGTCGCGCAGGACGCGGCCGCCCGCCTGGCGCACCTGCTCGACGTGAGCCCGGTGGTCGTCTATTCGCTGCGTCCGGGCACCGCGGGCTACGAGGCGACGGACGTGGGCGACAACGTCGAGCGCGTGATCGGGTACCCGAAGCGCGAGGTCCTGCTGCCGGACTTCTGGTCCGAGCACGTGCACCCCGACGATCGCGACGAAGCGATCGCGCGCAGCCGCACGCTCATGGTCGAGGGAATCATCGAGCACGAATACCGGTTCCGCCACCGCGACGGCCACTTCATCTGGATCCGCGACCGGCTGCGGGCCGAGAAGGACGCCGCCGGCCGCCTGGTCGAGCTGGTCGGCTCGTGGCAGGAGGTCACCTCGCAGAAGGTCGCCGAGGCCGAGATCCGCAAGCTCTCGGCGGTCATCGAGCAAAGCCCCAACGGGGTGATCATCACGGATACCGAGGCGAACACGGTGTACGTGAACGAGGCGTTCATCCGGCACACCGGCTATTCGCGCGAGGAGATGATCGGGCGCAACCCGCGCATCCTGCAGTCGGGCCGCACGCCGCGCGCGACCTACGAGGCGATGTGGGGCGAACTCGCGGCCGGCCGGCCCTGGAAGGGGGAGTTCGTCAACCTGAGGAAGAACGGCGCGCCGCAGGTGGAGATCGCGAACATCGCGCCGCTGCGCGATCCCGTCGGGCGGATCACGCACTACGTGGCGGTGAAGGAGGACGTGACCGAGCGCAAGAACGTCGAGGAGCAGCTCAGGAAGCTCGTGCTCGCCGTCGAGCAGAGCCCGGAGAGCATCGTGATCAGCGACCTGGACGCGCGCATCGAATACGTGAACGAGGCCTTCGTGCGCCACTCGGGCTACTCGCGCGAGGAGGTGATCGGTCGCAACCCGCGGGTGCTGCAGTCCGGAAGGACGCCCAAGGCCGTCTACGACGACATGTGGGCGGCGCTCTCGCGCGGCGAGCCGTGGAAGGGCGAATTCGTGAACCGCCGCAAGGACGGCACGGAGTACGCGGAGTTCGCCATCATCGCGCCCATGCGCCAGCCCGACGGCCGGATCACGCACTACATCGCGATCAAGGACGACATCACCGAGAGCAAGCGCATGGCCGCCGAGCTCGACCGCCACCGCGGGCACCTCGAGGAGCTCGTGAAGCACCGCACGGCGGCGCTCGCCGAGGCGAGCGCGCGGGCCGAGGCCGCGAGCGTCGCGAAGAGCGCGTTCCTCGCCAACATGAGCCACGAGATCCGCACGCCGCTCAACGCCATCATCGGGCTCGCCCGGCTCGTCCAGTCCTCCGGACTGGGCGCCGAGCAGGTCGCCCGCCTCAAGAAGATCGATGCGTCCGCGCACCACCTGCTGTCCATCGTGAACGACATCCTCGACCTGTCGAAGGTGGAGGCGGGCTTTCTCGCCATCGAGCACGTGGATTTCGACCTCATGGAAGTCGTGCGCGAGGCCTGGGGCACGGCGGCCGCCCGCGCCGAGCAGAAGGGACTGGAGGCGACCCTCGAGACGGCGCCGGGCCTGCCCGCCGGCGTGAGGAGCGACCCGCTCCGCCTGAGCCAGATCCTCATGAACCTAGCGACCAACGCCGTGAAGTTCACCGAGGCCGGCGCGATCCGCCTGCGCGTGCGCCCGGAACCCGGCGAGAGCCTCGCGGTGCGCTTCGAGGTCGAGGATACCGGCATCGGCATCGGGCCCGAGCAGAGCGAGCGCCTCTTCCGTCCCTTCGAGCAGGCGGACGTGTCCACCACCCGCCGGTACGGCGGCACGGGCCTGGGGCTCGCCATCTGCCGGCGCCTCGTCGAGGCCATGGACGGGCGCCTGGGCGTGGATAGCCGTCCGGGCGAGGGCAGCACCTTCTGGTTCGTCCTGCCGATGGACCCCGCATCGGGCGCCCTCGCATCCGCGGCCGGGCCTGCGAAGGCGATGCCCGACAGCGGGCGCGACCCCGAGGGCACGCGCCTGCTGCTGGTCGAGGACGACCCGATCAACCAGGAGGTCGCTCTCGAGATGCTGCGGATGGCGGGATACACCGTCGATCTCGCCGGCAACGGCGTCGAGGCGCTGGAACGCGCCCGCGCCGGGGACTACGATCTCGTCCTCATGGACGTGCAGATGCCCCTGATGGACGGCTTCGAGGCCTCGCGGCAGCTGCGCGCGATGGCGCGTCACCGGGCCACGCCGATCATCGCCATGACGGCCAACGTCTACCGCGAGGACCGCGAGCGCGCCCGGCTCGCGGGGATGAACGACTTCGTCGCGAAGCCCGTGGACCCGGAGGTGCTGTTCGAGGCCGTCAGCCGCTTCACCGGCACGAAGCCGCGCGCCGAGGCCCTGGCGCAGTCCGCGGACCCGCAGGCGGCGTTGCGCCAACGCCTCGCCGGGCTCGAGGGCTTCGACGTCGTCGCCGGCCTGCGCTCGGTGCGCGGCAATTGGTCGAGCTACGTGCGCATGCTGCGGCTTTTCGCCCGCGAGCGCGCGCGCGAGGCGCGATCGCTCGCGCCGCTCCTCGCCGCCGGGCGGCAGAGGATGCCGAGCGGCTCGCGCACACGGTCAAGGGCGTGGCGGCCACGCTGGGCGCCACGGGCGTGAGCGCGATCGCCGGCCGGCTCGAGCGCCTATTGCGCGAAGGCGAGCGGGACGAAGGGAAGCTCGCGCCGGCCGTGGCCCAGTTCGAGGACGCCTGCGCGCAGATCGCGCAGAAGCTCGCCGAGGTGCTGTCCGCCGACGAAGGCGCGGCGAGCGCGCCGGTCGACGCGGCGCATGCGCGCGCGGCCCTGAACGATCTCGAGGCGCTTCTCGCCGAAGACGACGTGCGTGCCGGCGCCTATTTCACCGAACATGCCGCGCGCATCGCCTTTGCCCTCGGTCCCGTCGCGGAGGACGTGGGCCGCCATATCGCCGCCTTCCAGTTCGTCGAGGCGCTCACCTTGCTGCGGGATGCCAGGCGCGCAGCCGGGCCGGGACTGCCGACGTGAGCCCGGTCGACGCGGCGCGTCCCGGCGCCGACCTGCTGGAAGCCTTCCGCCAGTTCCCGACGGCGAGCGCGCTCCTCGCCCGCGACGGCTCGGTCGCGATCGCCAACAAGCGCTTCGCCGCGCGCTTCGGCCCGGAGGGCATCGCGCTCGCGAGCCGCCAGGCCGCGATCGCGAGCGCGCGCGGCCGGCCCGAGGGCTGGTGCGACGTGATGGTCACGGCCGCGGGCGCCTCGCTCGCGGCGCGGGTCATCGCCCTCACCAACCGCGTGCTGCTGGTGGTGGACGACACCGGCGAGGGCGTGGCGGCGCAGGAACTCGCGGCGCTGCGCGAGCGGCTGGCGCGCCTGGAGAACGACACCGCCACGGACTACCTCACCGGCGCCTGGAACCGCGCCCACTTCGACCGGGTGATCGGCGTGGAAATCGCGAGGAGCGAGGAGGGCCGCCGGTCCGTCGCCCTCGCGCTCATCGACATCGATCACTTCAAGCAGGTGAACGACCGGTTCGGCCACGCGGCGGGCGACCACGTCCTGCGCGAGCTGGTGCGGCTGATCCGGCTTCGCGTGCGCGCCGCCGACGTGCTGTTCCGGTGGGGTGGCGAGGAGTTCGCGCTCCTGGTGTCCGGGGCCGGCTACCGCGGCGCGGGCACCGTCGCCGACAACGTCCGGCGCGCCGTGCTCGAGCACGACTTCGAGGGCGTCGGCCGGCTCACGGTGAGCGCCGGCGTGGCCGAGCACGACGTCGGCGAGGACGCCGCGGCGTGGTTCGCGCGCCTGGACGCGGCGCTGTACGAGGCCAAGCGGGCGGGACGCAACCGCGTCGTGGTCGACCGGCGCGGGGCCTCCGATTCGTGGGCCACGCAGGCCGGGGGCGCGGCGCTGCACCTGCACTGGATGGAGGGGCTGGAGTGCGGCGATCCCGTCATCGACGCCGAGCACCGGGAGATCTTCCGCCTGGCCAACGCGCTCATCGACGCCGCGTGGGGCATCCGCGGCGCCTCGCCCCGGTTCGCCGGCGCCCTGGACGATCTCGTCGAGCACGTCGCGATGCATTTCGCCGACGAGGAGGAGATCCTCGCCGCTCGCGGCTACCTGCAACTCGAGGAGCACCGGCGCGCGCATGCCGGCCTCCTGCGCCGGGCGCGCGAGATGAGCGCGCGGGCCGCATCCGGCGACGTGCGCCCCGGCGACGTGGTGGAATTCCTGGTGCAGGACGTCGTCGCGCGTCACATCATCGCGGTGGACCGCGCCTTCTTCCCGCTCTTCGCGCCCGGCTAGTCGGGCAGGTGGAAGTCGCGCTCCCGGAAGAGCCGCCGGCAGGCGGCCACCGCGAGGGCGTCGTAGTGCGTTCCCGCGCCGCGCTCCAGCTCCGCGAGGGCGGCCTCGATGCCCAGGGCGGGCCGGTAGGGGCGGTGGGAGACCATGGACTCCACGACGTCCGCCACGCCCACGATCCGGGCCTCGATGCCGATCGCTTCGCCCGAGAGGCCGTCCGGATAGCCCGAGCCGTCGATGCGCTCGTGATGGTGCCGCACCACGTCGGCCAGGGGCCAGGGGAAGTCGAGGTGCGCGAGCAGGTCGTGGCCCACGGTCGTGTGCGACTTCACGAGCTCGTACTCCCAGTTCGTGAGCCGGCCGGGCTTCACCAGGATCTCGGCCGGGAGCGACACCTTGCCCACGTCGTGAACCTGGCCCGCGAACCGCAGCCCCTCGCAGCGGTTCTCGTCGAAGCCGAGCTCCGCGCCGATGCCCGCGGCGAGCGCGCCCACGCGCCGCTCGTGGCCCGCCGTGTACGGGTCTCTCGCCTCGACCAGCCGCGAGACGAGGTCGATGACGCCGCGCTGCGTGGTCTTCAGGGTCTCGATCTGCTCGAGCAGCTTGCGGTTGACCGCGTCCTGGTGGCGCGCGGCGAACTCGCCCTCGGGCAGCGTGCGCGGCGCGGCTCGCTCGGCGCCCACGAGCTTCCCGAGGGTGGCTTCGAGGTCCTCGGGGGCGAGCGGCTTCTGCAGGAACAGGTCCGCGCCGGCGGCCCGCGCGAAGCGCTCCTCGTCGGGCTTCACGTAGTTGGCCGAGTAGAAGACGAACGGGATCTTCGCGAGGAGCGGGTTCTTGTGCCATTCGTGGCACAGGCCGAAGCCGTCGAGCTCGGGCATGAGGACGTCCGAGACGACGAGGTCCGGCGGGTCGGCGCGCGCCAGGGCGAGCGCCTCGCGGCCGTTCACGGATTCGGTGACCGAGTGCCCCGCGGCCTCGAGCACCGTGCGCAGGAGATAGCGGTCGTTGGCGTGGTCGTCGACGATGAGGATGCGGGCCATGGCTAGCCTTCCGGGGCGTTTGCGGCATTGTCGCCCGCCGGGGCCGGCGGGGGGGGCGTGCCGGCGGGAGGGGCGGATGGCAGCGTGAACCAGAACCGGCTTCCCTCGCCGACGCGGCTTTCGAAGCCGATCTCCCCGCCCATTGCCACCACCAGGCGGCGAACGATGGCGAGCCCCAGGCCGGTGCCCTCGCGCGCCGGGTCGGGATTGATCCGGGAGAAGGGCCGGAAAAGCGTCTCGCGGCCCTCCACGGGGATGCCGATGCCGGTGTCCGCGACCGTGACGCGCAGCTGCCCGGCTTCCCGCGAGGTGGTGACGGTGACGCCGCCGCGATCGGTGAACTTGAGCGCGTTGGCCACCAGGTTGTCGAGCACCTGGCGCACGCGGCGCGGGTCGGCGCGCACGCGCGGCTCGCCCGGGGTGCGATCGAGCGCGAGCGCGAGCCCGCGCGCCGACGCGTCCGCGGCGAAGGCCTCGAGACCCGCCTGGACGAGGCCGTGCAGGGGGAAGTCCTCGGCGGCGACCTGGAACTCGCCGGCCTCGATCTTGGAGAGGTCCAGCACGTCGTTGATGAGTTGCAGCAGGTGCTTGGAGGACGCTTCCACGATGGAGAGCTGCTTCGACTGCTCGGCGTTGAGGGGGCCGGGCAGGCCGGCGAGCATCACGCCGGTGAAGCCGATGATCGAGTTGAGCGGCGTGCGCAGCTCGTGCGAGACGGTCGCGAGGAAGAGGCTCTTCACGCGGTCCGCGGCGAGGGCGCGGTCGCGCGCGATCGTGAGTTCGCGCGTGCGCTCGGCGACGCGGTCCTCGAGCACGCGGTTCGCGTCCGCGAGCCGCTCGCGGGCGCGCACGAGCTCGGTCACGTCCACCGAGATGCTGCCTACCCCCGACACGGAGCCGCTCGCGTCGCGGACGGGAAACTTGGCCGACTGGTACAGGTGCCGGCCGTCCGTCCCCGCGTGGGTCTCCTGGAAGCGCATCGGCTCGCCGCTCGAGAGCACCTCGAGGTCGTTCGCGCGCAGCGCGAACGCGATGTCCGCGGGCATCAGGTCCTCGCGCAGGCGCCCCGCGATCCGCTCGAGCGGCTGGCCGACGATCCGCGCATACGTCCCGTTGCAGAGCACGCAGCGGCCCTCGCGGTCGTAGATGGAGACGACCGCGTCGCTCGCCTCGACGATGTCCTGCACCAGGCGCATGGCCGCCTCCAGGTCCTTGCGCGCGGCGAGGTGGTCCAGCGCGAACGAGATGTCGAGGGCCATCTCGTCGAGCGTCCTCACCACGTCCTCGTCGAAGAAGCCCGTCTCGGCGGCGTAGAGATTGAGCGCGCCCACCACGCGGTTGGCCTGCCGGATGGGAAAGGCCGCCGAGGCCCCCACGCCGGCGCGCGCGGCCGCGGCGTGCCAGGGCGCGAGGTCCGGGTCGCCCGCGAAGTCGTTGGCGACCCGGTGGCGCCCGGCGCGGATGGCGAGGCCCGAAGGCCCGCGCGAAAGGGGGTCGTCTCCCCCGGCGCGGATGCGCACTTCGTCCACGTAGCCGCGGTCGTCGCCGTAGCGGGCGGCGGGCCGGAGCTCGTCGCGCTCGTCGAGCAGCCCGATCCAGGCGAAGCGCATGTGGCCGCGCTCGACCGCGTGCCGCACGATGTTCGCGAAGAGCTCCTCGCGGCTCGCGCAGCGCACGATGGCCTGGTTGGTCTGGGAGAGGAGGTCGTAGAGATCGCGCAGGCGCGCGAGGTTGCGCAGGTGCTGCACGCGTTCGGTGGTGTCCTCCACCGTCGCGATGAAGTGCTCGACGCTCCCGTCGGGCTCGCGGATGGCCCGCACGTCGATCACGGCGTGGATCACGTGCCCGTCCTTGTGCAGGAAGCGCTTGTCGAGCCGGTAACCCTCGATCTCGCCCGCCAGCACCCGGCGGAACTGGGCGACGTCCTTGTCGAGATCGTCGGGGTGCGTGATCGCGGTCCACTCGAGTTGCTCGAGTTCCTCGCGCGGGTAGCCGAGGATCTGGCACAGGCGGTCGTTGAATCGCACCCACTGCGGGATTGCGCGGACGTGACGGCCATCCCGGTGAAGGGCATCGAGAAGAAGAGCGAGGCCCAGTCGCGCTCGCGGCGCTGCGCCTGGTCGCGTTCGGCGAGGGCGCCGCGCTCGCGCAGGGCGGCGGAGGCCGCCTGGGCACGCCAGGCGAGCACCCCGCCCAGCAGCGAGGCGGCGAAAACGAGCGTCGCCCCGTGCGTGGCGAGGCGCGTGGAGGCGCCGGCCAGCGAGGCGATCTCGCGGCGGTCGATCTTGGCGATGACGGTCCACGGGGTGCCGCGTACCGGGCGCAGCACGGCCTGCACGGCCTCGCCGCGGTAGTCGTTCCCTTGCACGAGGCCGACGCGGCCGCGAGCCCCCATGGTCGCGGGCAGGTCCTCGCGCGAAGCGACGACGAGGGGCTCGCTCGTGGTCGGGCGGTGGCGCAGGGAGCCGAAGAAGGTGACCGAAGAGCCGACGGTGGCCGTGAGCACCGTCTCGCCGGTGCGCGTCTCGACCGGTGAATCGGTGAGGATGGGGTAGAGGTCCCGCGCGGGATCGGACCGGAAGACGAGGCACAGCGCGATGTTGCCCCCATCCGCCAGGGAGACCGGCGCGGCGAAGTACAGCGCGTCGCGGCCGTCCTCGTGCAGCAGCTCCGAATGGGCGGGACGGCCCCGTTCGATCGCGAGGGTGCAGGCCGCCGTCGCGTTCGGGGCCGATGGCGGGAAGACGCCGGTGCGCACGAGGGCGGTGTCGTTGCCCGGGATGAATACGGCGCCCCCCTCGAAGCCGGCCTCGGCGCTCGCGCGGTCGAGCCAGGGCCAGGGCAGCGAGCCCATGTCCCCGGCGAGCGAGCGACCGTCGCCGGGGAGCTCGGCGGGATTCACGGAGGCGGAAAGGGCGGCCGAAAGACGCAGCCGGGCGGCGAGGAAGAGCTCGACCTGTGCGGACTTGCTGTCGGCCATGGCGGCGAGTTGCCGGTCGATTTCCTCCTCCACGCGTTCCTCGGAGCGGTGGATGGCGACGAGCAGCACGACGGCCGCGAGGACGCCGGCGGCCAGGAGCGCCAGCGGCAGGCGGCTATCGACGGGGGCCGGGGCCGGGGATACGGACGCGGACGCCGGCGCCGCGGCGCCACGGGCGAGCAGGGCATAGAGCGCCAGGGCGGTGAGGCCGACGAACGTGAATCCCTTGACGGCGCCGAGCCACGCGATCTCGCTCGCGTCGGCCACGAAGAGCCCGAGCGCGAGGTCCGAGAACGCGATCCACGCGAGCCCCAGGGCCGCGTAGACCAGTGCGATTCGCAAAGGGCGGGACATCTGCATCGGCACGCCTCGACGCCCAAGCTCGGGAAAGTCTAAGCCCGAACCCGCCGTGCCCCTTGACATGGCGCAGCCCGGACGGGCGGTCCGCCCGGCCCTGCCCGTATAATTCCGCCCGTCGATTCCCCCGCCTTCCCGCCCGCCGATGCCCGCCTCGCCTTTCGCCGTCCCCGACGACGTCGTGCCCGGTTCCCCGCGCGCCTGGGCCGTTGCCGCCCGGCCGAAAACCCTGTGGATCGCCGCGATCCCGGTGGCCGTGGCCACCGGCCTCGCCTGGCTTCACGGTGCCGCGATCCTCGCGTGGGTGACGGCGCTCGCCCTCGCGGGATCCCTGGTCGTGCAGGTGCTCTCCAACCTGCAGAACGACGTGGGCTACACCGCGCGGGGCCTCGAGACGGGCGGGCGCGTGGGCCTGCCCCGAGCCACCGCGCGCGGATGGCTCACCCCGCGAGCGGTTCGCCGCGCGATCGGGGCCGGGGTGGCCCTGTCGGCACTCATCTGCGTGCCACTGGCGGCGCACGCCGGCTGGATTCCCGCGGCGATCGGCCTCGCCTCGACCGCCGGGGCGCTGGCGTACATGGGGGGGCCGAAGCCGATCGCCTACACGCCCTTCGGCGAGGCGACGGTGTTCGTCTTCTTCGGGCTGGTCGCGGTGCTCGGCACTTACTACCTCCATGCCGGCACCGCCGTCCCGGACGCGTGGCTCGCCGGGGCGGCCGTGGGGGCGCACGCGGCGGCGGTGCTCGCCGTGAACAACCATCGCGACTTCGAGCACGACGCGCGGACCGGGAGGCGGACCTTCGCGGCGACCTTCGGGCCGCGCGCATCGTCCGCGCTCTACGCGGTGGCGATCTGGCTGCCGTTCGCGATCGTGGCCGCGCTGGCGGCCTTTCGCGCGAGCCCGGGACTCGCGGCGCCCCTCGTCCTCGTGCCGTGGGCGGCGCGGCTGCAGCGCGACTTCGGGGCGGCGTCGGGGCTCGCCTTCAACGCGATCCTCTTCCGCACGGTGAAGCTGGAACTCGCCTTCGGGCTCGCGTTCACGGCGGGTGCCGTGGCGCAGCGTCTGCTCGGCGGCTGAGGCGCGGCCGCCCTAACGGGCGTTGATGGCGGCGAGCAGCGTCGAGAAGAGCTTCGCGTTGGCCGCGACGACCCGGCCGCTCTCCAGCCAGCCTTCCTCGCCGGCGAAGTCGCCGATGAGGCCGCCCGCCTCGCGCACGAGCAGCGCGCCGGCCGCCATGTCCCAGGGCGAGAGGCCCATCTCCCAGAAGCCGTCGATGCGACCGGCCGCGACCCAGGCCAGGTCGAGCGCCGCGGCGCCCGGGCGGCGCACGCCGGCCGTCTGCTTCGCCACCGAGGCGAACATGCGCAGGTACTCGTCGAAGTTCGCGAACTCGCGGAACGGGAAGCCCGTGCCGATGAGCGCGTCCTCGAACCGGTCGTTGTTGCTCACGCGGATGCGCCGGTCGTTGAGGAAGGCGCCCGCGCCGCGCGTGGCCGTGAAGAGCTCGTTGCGGTTGGGGTCGTACACGACCGCCTGCTGCAGCACGCCCTTGTGCTTGAGGGCGATGGACACGCAATACTGCGGGAAGCCGTGCAGGAAGTTGGTGGTGCCGTCGAGCGGGTCGATGATCCAGACGTGCTCGGCCTCGGTGGCCGACTTGCCGCTTTCCTCCGCGTGGAAGGCGTGGCCGGGGTAGGCGTCGCGCAGGGTGCGGATGATGGCCTGCTCGGCGGCGATATCCACCTCCGAGACGAAGTCCGCGCGCTGCTTGCGGTGGACCGTGAGCCGGTCGAGGTCGAAGGAGGCGCGGGTGATGATCGAGCCGGCCTTGCGGGCGGCCTTCACGGCCGTCGTGAGCATCGGGTGCATGGCAAAGAGCGGGGCCTTCGGGCGCCTTGCGGGCCTTGGCCGGAGTGTTCGTGAGGCAGAATTATACGATGAAGGCGACTTTCGACCCCGCGCGCGTGGCGGTGGTGCTGGTGCGGCCCAGCCATCCGGGCAACATCGGCGCCGCCGCGCGCGCCATGAAGACCATGGGACTCGCGGATCTCGCGCTCGTGCAGCCGCGCCATTTTCCGCACGCCGAGGCCGACGCGATGGCCGCCGGCGCGAAGGACGTGCTCGAGCGCGCGCGCGTCTTCGACGAGCTCGCCCCGGCGCTCGCCGACCGCGAACTCGCCGTGGGGTTCAGCGCCCGCCGCCGCGACCTGTCCCACGTCCCGCGCGAGTGGCGCGAGCTGGCGCCGGAGATCCTCGCCGCGCCCGGCCGGATCGCGCTCGTCTTCGGCAACGAGACCTCGGGGCTTTCCAACGACGAGCTGCTGCGCTGCCAGCGGTTCGCGACGTTCGCCACGAATCCGGGCTACGGTTCGCTCAACCTCGCGGCCGCGGTGCAACTCGCGACATACGAAGTCGCTTTCGCCGCCCGCCTGTTCGAGCCGGCGGCGGCGGGGCATCGCGCGCCCGCGAGCGGGGCCGACCTCGAGGGCCTGCACGCGCACCTGGCCGAGGCCCTGGTGGCCTGCGGCTTCCTGGACCCGGCGAAGCCCGGACGGCTCGACGAGCGCATGCGCCGCCTGGCCTCGAGGCCTTCCCTGGAGCGCGAGGAAGTCGATCTGCTGCGCGGGATGCTGCGCGCACTTTCCGCCCGGGACGGCGACCCGCCGGCTCAGTGAGGGGCCGCGGCGCCGTGAGGAACGCGGCGCACCGGGAGCCGCCGGGCCAGGAGGGCCATCGCCGCCACGGTCACGGCGCCCGCGACGAACGGCGCCTTGGGTCCGCGCGTTTCGGACAGCCAGCCCCCCACGGCCATGCCGGAGCCCAGGCCGCTCACGATGAAGGTCGACGACCAGGTGAACGCTTCCGTGGCGTAGCGCGCCGGGGCCAGTCGCGAGACGAGGACCGACTGGCAGGCGATGCTCGGCGCGATGGCGGCGCCGGCGATGAAGGCCGCGGCGCCGAAGGCGAGGGCGCCATCGACGAAGGCATGCAGCGCGAGGGGCAGCGACATGATCGCGAGCGTCGCCGCGAACTGCCGTTCGACGGGGGCGCGGAGGTCGAGCCCGCCGAAGAGCGTTCCGCCGAGGGCGCTGCCGAAGGAGTTGGCGGCGAGCAGGATGCCGCCGAGCGCCGGCAGCCCGAGGAAGGTCGCGTAGGCGGGATAGCCGACCTCGAGCTGGCCGAAGGCCAGGGTGAGGCCGAAAGTGGCGCCGAAGACGACCAGCAGGTGCGGGTCCGTGAGCGGGCCCAGCAGGTGGCGCTCGACGGGCGGCTCGGGCTTGAAGTACCTGAGGGCGGGCGAGAGCACGAAGACGAGGAAGGACGCGACGATCACGCCGATCGACAGCGCGTAGGCGGCGGTCGGGTTCGCGCTGGCGACCACGCCGGCGACGATGGCCGGACCCAGGGTGAAATTGAGCTCGATCATCACGGCGTCGATCGAGAAGGCGCGGCGCCTGTCCTCGTCCCGGGTGAAGCGCATGCGCCAGAGCGTGCGCGTGAGCACCGTCATGGGCGTGGCGAACAGGCCCGCCACCGTGGCGGCCAGCGCGACGGCCGCGAACCCGGCGTCGAGGATCGCGGTGAGCAGGATGGCCAGGTGGGCGAGGGGGCTCACGACGCCCGTGACGGCCACCACCGTCCCGGGCCCTTGCCGGTCGATGAGGCGGCCCTGCACGGGGGCACCCACCGCCATGGCGACGAAGTAGATGCCGGAGATGCTGCCCGCCAGGGCGTACGAGCCCATCGAATCGCGCAAGCACATCAGCATGGAAAGCCCTACCATTCCGATGGGCATGCGCGAGAGCACCGCGACGGCGACCAGTGTCGTCACGTCGGGCAGGCGGAAGAAATCGCGGTACTGGGAGGCGAAGCGGCGCATGGCGAGGCGGGGAACCCGGGTTGGCATCGACGGGTCGAATAGTTGATAATTTTACTCGGAGAAACGGCCGGCCGCCGGCCCGCCCGTTCGGAGAGCGACGAAGCCATGTTCGACAGGATCCGTGAAGACATCCGCTGCGTTTTCGCCCGCGATCCCGCGGCGCGGAGCACGTGGGAGGTCCTCACGTGCTACCCCGGGTTCCACGCGCTCCTCTTCCACCGGCTGGCGCACGCGTTCTGGGCCGCCGGCCTGAAGTGGCTGGGCCGCCTCACCTCGAACGTCGCGCGCTTCCTCACCGGCATCGAGATCCACCCGGGCGCCACCATCGGCCGGCGCGTCTTCATCGACCACGGCATGGGCGTGGTGATCGGCGAGACGGCCGAGATCGGCGACGACTGCACGCTCTACCACGGGGTCACCCTGGGGGGCGTCTCGTGGAACAAGGGCAAGCGCCACCCGACGCTCGGCAAGGGCGTGGTGGTGGGGGCGGGGGCCAAGATCCTGGGCCCCTTCACGGTCGGCGACGGCGCGAAGGTGGGCTCCAATTCCGTGGTGGTGAAGGCGGTCCCCGAGGGGGCGACCGTCGTGGGCATTCCCGCTCGCATCGTGGAGGACCACACCGCGGCCCGCATGGCCTTCGACGCCTATGCCGTGAGCGGCAACCTGGACGATCCGCTCAACCAGGTGCTCACGACGCTCGGCTCGAAAACGGACGACATCGATGCCCGGCTCGCCGAACTGGCCGCGCGACTCGAGGCCCTCGAGGGGCCGGCCTCCGACAGGCCCGCGGAGCGCGACCTGCGCCTCGCGTCGCCGGCCGCCCGTGCCGGCAATACTTGACTGATTTAATCGGGATTCGGCTATACTTGAGCAATAAAGTCGGGATTGTCCCGACTCCCCCCGGACGAGGTGCCCGATGAGACTCACGACGAAGGGAAGATTTGCGGTCACCGCGATGCTCGACCTGGCCCTGCACTCGACCAAGGGGCCGGTCACGCTCGCGGGCATCAGCGCGCGCCAGCGCATCTCGCTGTCCTACCTGGAGCAGCTCTTCGGCAAGCTGCGCCGACGTTCGCTCGTCGAGAGCGTGCGCGGGCCGGGCGGCGGCTACCACCTCGCCCGCGACGGCGCGCTCATCACGGTCGCGGACATCATCAACGCCGTCGAGGAGACGATCGACTCCACGCAGTGCGGCGGCCGCGAGAACTGCCACGACAGCCAGCGCTGCATGACGCACGACCTCTGGGTCGACCTGAACGCCACCGTGCACGGCTTCCTCTCGCGGGTGACGCTCGCGCAGCTCGTGGAGAAGCAGCGCCTGCAGCCCGCCTCCGTCATCGCCCCGCCGCGCAACCGCGCCTCGCGCGCCTCGGGCCCGACCATCGCCGTCTAGGCACGCGCCCCCCCGGAAGAGCCCCGACATGACCGACAAGCCGTTGCCCATCTACCTGGACTACTCGGCCACCACGCCGGTGGACGCGCGCGTGGCCGCGAAGATGATCCCCTGGCTCACCGAGCACTTCGGCAACCCCGCCTCGCGCAGCCACGCCTACGGCTGGGAGGCCGAGGAGGCCGTCGAGAACGCCCGCGCGGAAGTCGCGAAGCTGGTGAACGCGGATCCGAAGGAGATCGTGTGGACCTCCGGGGCCACCGAGTCGAACAACCTCGCCCTCAAGGGCGCGGCGCACTTCTACCAGGCGAAGGGCAGGCACATCGTCACGGTGAAGACCGAGCACAAGGCCGTGCTCGACACGGTCCGCGAACTCGAAAGGCAGGGCTTCACGGCCACCTACCTCGACCCGGAGCCGGACGGCCTCGTGGACCTCGCGAAGTTCCGCGAGGCCCTGCGCCCGGACACCATCGTCGCCTCGGTGATGTCCGTGAACAACGAGATCGGCGTTATCCAGCCGATCGCCGCGATGGGCGAGATCTGCCGCGAGAAGGGCGTCGTCTTCCACGTCGACAGCGCACAGGCCACGGGCAAGGTGCCCATCGACCTGGCCGCCCTCAAGGTGGACCTCATGAGCTTCTCGGCCCACAAGACGTACGGCCCGAAGGGCATCGGCGCGCTCTACGTGCGCAGGAAGCCCCGCGTTCGCCTGGAGGCCCAGATGCACGGCGGCGGCCACGAAAAGGGCTTCCGCTCGGGCACGCTCGCCACGCACCAGATCGTCGGCATGGGCGAAGCCTTCCGCCTGGCGCGCCTCGAGATGGCCGCCGAGAACGAGCGCATCCGCATGCTGCGCGACCGCCTCCTCGGGGGCCTCAAGGGGATGGAGGAGGTCTACGTGAACGGCGACCTCGACCACCGCGTGCCCCACAACCTCAACGTGAGCTTCAACTTCGTCGAGGGCGAGTCGCTCATCATGGGCATGAAGGAACTCGCGGTCTCCTCGGGCTCGGCCTGCACCTCGGCCTCGCTCGAGCCCTCGTACGTGCTGCGCGCCCTCGGGCGCAACGACGAGCTCGCGCACAGCTCCATCCGCTTCACGCTCGGCCGCTGGACCACCGAGGCCGACGTCGACTTCGCGGTGAAGCTCCTGCAGGAGCGCATCGGCAAGCTGCGCGAGATGAGCCCGCTGTGGGAAATGTACAAGGAAGGCATCGACCTCAATACCGTCCAGTGGGCGGCGCACTAGGCAACCGGAGAGTCACCATGGCATACAGCGACAAGGTCATCGATCACTACGAGAATCCCCGCAACGTCGGCTCGTTCGCCAAGGACGAGGACGGCGTCGCCACCGGGATGGTGGGCGCGCCGGCCTGCGGCGACGTGATGAAGCTGCAGATCAAGGTGGGCCCGAACGGCGTCATCGAGGACGCCAAGTTCAAGACGTACGGCTGCGGATCGGCCATCGCCTCCTCCTCCCTCGTGACCGAATGGGTCAAGGGCAAGACGCTGGAGGAGGCGGCCACGATCCGCAACACGCAGATCGCCGAGGAGCTCGCGCTTCCGCCGGTCAAGATCCACTGCTCCATCCTCGCCGAGGACGCCATCAAGGCCGCCGTCGCGGACTACCGCAAGAAGTACGGCGAGGACGACGCGGCGAAGAAAGCGGCGGATTGACCATGGCCGTCACGCTCACCGCACGCGCGGCGGACCACATCCAGCGCTACATCGAGAAGCGGGGCAAGGGCATCGGCCTCAGGCTCGGCGTGAGGACGACGGGGTGCTCCGGCATGGCCTACAAGATCGAGTTCGCCGACGGCCCGCAGGAGGGCGACGTCCAGTTCGAATCGAACGGCGTGCGCGTCCTCGTCGATCCCAAGAGCCTCGCCTACCTCGACGGCACCGAGCTCGATTTCGTGCGCGAGGGCCTCAACGAGGGCTTCAAGTTCTTGAACCCCAACGAGAAGGATCGCTGCGGGTGCGGGGAGTCGTTCAACGTCTGATCCCCGGCGCGCTCGAACCTCGGCGCCGACGCGGGGCGCTCCAACGACAGCGCCCCGCGCTTCCATGAATCCCGAATTCACCCGCAACCACTTCGAACTGCTCGGCCTGCCGGTCGCGTTCGCGCTCGAACTCGAAGCGCTCGAGCGCGCCTATCTCGACCTGCAATCGCGCGTGCACCCGGATCGCTTCGCCTCCGCCGGCGAGAGCGAGCGCCGCGTCGCCATGCAGTGGGCCACGCGCGCCAACGAGGCCTACCGCACGCTGAGGAACCCCCTGGACCGCGCGCGCTACCTGCTCGGGCTCAAGGGCTTCGACACCGGCGAGGAGTCCAATACGTCGATGCCGGCGGACTTCCTCATGCAGCAGATGGAGTGGAGAGAAGCGGTCGAGGCCGGGCGCGCCGGCGACGACCCCGCCGCGCTCGAGGCCGTGCGTGGCGAGCTCGCCGCCGCCCGGCGCGAGATGCAGGCCCTGCTCGCCCGCGCGCTGGGGGGCGATCGCAACTACGAGGCCGGCTGTTCGCTGGTGCGCAAGCTCCGATTCCTCGACCGCCTCGAGGAAGAGATCGACGACGCGCTCGAGGCGGCGAGCGAAGGGCGGCCATGAGCCTGCTGCAGATTTCCGAGCCGGGCGAATCGCCCGAGCCGCACCAGAGGCGCCTCGCGGTCGGCATCGACCTGGGCACCACGCACTCGCTCGTCGCGACGGTGCGCAGCTCCTCGGCCGAGGCGTTGCCCGACCGCGAGGGGCGCGTGCTGCTGCCCTCGGTCGTGCGATACCTGCCCGATGGCGGCGTTCACGTGGGCGAGGACGCGAAGGCGCGGGCCGGCGACGACCCGGCCAACACCATCGTGTCCGTGAAGCGATTCATGGGCCGCGGCGTCGCCGACGTGGCGAAGTTCGGCGCGCTGCCCTACCGCTTCGTGGACGCGCCGGGCATGGTCGGCATCGAGACGGCGGCGGGCCTTCGCTCGCCGGTGCAGGTCTCGGCCGAGATCCTGCGCACGCTGCGCGAGCGGGCCGAGCAGACGCTCGGCGGGGAGCTCTTCGGCGCCGTCGTCACGGTGCCCGCGTATTTCGACGATTCGCAGCGCCAGGCGACGAAGGACGCGGCGAAGCTCGCGGGCCTCAACGTGCTGCGCCTGCTCAACGAGCCGACGGCCGCGGCCATCGCCTACGGCCTGGACAACGCCTCCCAGGGCACCTTCGCGATCTTCGACCTGGGCGGCGGCACGTTCGACCTGTCGATCCTCAAGCTCACGCGCGGCGTGTTCGAGGTGCTCTCGACGAGCGGCGATTCGGCCCTCGGCGGCGACGACTTCGACCAGGCCATCGCCGTGCACTGGCGCGTGCACCACGGGCTCGCCGACGCCTCGGGCAAGGACACGCGCCGCCTGCTGGTCGCGGCCCGCCAGGTGAAGGAGGCGCTCTCCACGCAGGAGGAGGCGGGCGCCGACGTGACGCTCTCCTGGGGCCAGCAGATGCACCTCAAGCTGAAGCGCGCCGAGTTCGAGCACATCACCGCCGCGCTCGTGCAGAAGACGCTCGGGCCCACGCGCAAGGCGCTTCGCGACGCGGGCCTCGGGGTTGCCGACGTCGACGGCGTCGTGCTCGTCGGCGGCGCCACGCGCATGCCCCACCTGCAGCGCGCCGTCGAGAAGTGCTTCGGGCGCGCGCCGCTCAAGGACCTCGACCCGGACCGGGTCGTCGCCATCGGCGCCGCCATCCAGGCCAACGCGCTCGCGGGCAACCGCTCGGCCGACGACGACTGGCTCCTGCTCGACGTGACGCCGCTGTCGCTGGGCCTCGAGACGATGGGCGGGCTCGTCGAGCGCGTCATCCCGCGCAACTCGACGATCCCCGTGGCGCGCGCGCAGGAATTCACCACCTTCAAGGACGGCCAGTCGGCGATGGCGATCCACGTGGTGCAGGGCGAGCGCGAGCTCGTGTCCGATTGCCGCTCGCTCGCGCGGTTCGAACTGCGCGGCATCCCGCCGATGGTCGCCGGCGCGGCGCGCATCGCGGTCACCTTCCAGGTGGACGCCGACGGCCTGCTGTCGGTCTCCGCGCAGGAGAAGACCACGGGCGTCCTGGCTTCGGTGGTGGTGAAGCCCTCCTACGGGCTCACGGACGACGAGGTGGCCCGCATGCTGCGCGAAGGCTTCGACCACGCCCAGGCGGACCGCGACGCCCGCCTGCTCGCCGAGCAACGGGTCGAGGCCGCCGCGATGCTGTCGGCCCTGCGCGCCGCGATCGACTCGGACGGGGACCTGCTCACGGAAGAGGAACGCGGGAGCCTCGAGGCCCGCGCGGCCAGCCTCGAGCGCGCCGCGCAGGGGACGGACCCGCGCGCGGTGAAGTCGGCGGTGGAAGCGGTGAACCGGGCGAGCGAATCCTTCGCGGCGCGCCGCATGGACCGCACGATCGCCCGGGCCCTCTCGGGCCGGCACATCGGCGAGGTACCCACCTCGTGACCCGCGTCACCGTCCTGCCCCACGACGCCCTTTGCCCGGAGGGCGCGGTCCTCGAGGTCGACCCCGGCCTTTCGCTGTGCGACGCGCTCCTCGCGAACGGCATCGAGATCGAGCACGCCTGCGAGAAATCCTGCGCCTGCACGACCTGCCACGTGATCGTCCGCGAAGGATTCGCCGCGCTGGATCCCGCCACCGAGAAGGAAGACGATCTCCTCGACAAGGCCTGGGGACTCGAGCTCACCTCCCGCCTCGCGTGCCAGGCCCGGGTGGGCACCACGGCGCTCACCGTCGAGATCCCGCGCTACACCATCAACCACGCGTCCGAACTCAAGCGCTGACGCCAGCCCCGCCGGAGGAACCGATGAAATGGACCGATTCGCGCGAGATCGCCATCGCGCTCGCCGAAAAGCTGCCGGACGTGGACCCGAGGACGGTCCGGTTCACGGACCTTCGCGACTGGGTGATGGGGCTCGAGGGGTTCGCCGACGAGCCCGGGCGAAGCGGGGAGAAGATCCTCGAAGCCATCCAGATGGCCTGGATGGAAGAGGCGGAGTAGCCCGCCGGGTCGCCCGACGGGACAGGAAAAAAAAAGGGGCAGGAGACCTGCCCCACAAGGCGCACTCGTTGTATCCGTCGCCGGGATCTGATCCCTCCGAACGGCGACGGACCTCAATGTATCACCAGCAAAGTCGATGCCAAGTTTGGCGAATCCTTTTAAATCAGTCCCTTAGCGATTTGCGGCCCGGGAGGGTGCAGACCGGTTCCGACGAACTGCGTCGCTCGGCAACGACGGGAACGCCGGTTACAGCTGTAACTCCTTGATTTGACGGAAAGCCACCTTGTCGTCATCCGGCGACATAGTGACGGGGAAAATCGCGCTATTTGGGTTCGCCCTTGAACAACGAAGCGTCGATCCCGTGGCGCTGGAGCAGCTTGTAGAACTCCGTCCGGTTCCGCCGGGCGAGGCGCGCGGCCTGGGTGACGCTGCCCCGCGTGAGCTTCATGAGGCGCGTGAGGTAATCGCGCTCGAAGCGCTTTCTCGCGTCCTCGAACGACGTCATCTCGTGCATCTCGACCTGGATCGCCTGCTCGACGAACACCGAGGGGATGATCTCCGTGGGACAGAGCGCCACCGACTGCTCCACCACATTGAAGAGTTGGCGCACGTTGCCCGGCCAGCGCGCCTTGGCGAGCAGTTCCAGCGCGTCCGGGGCGAAGGCCGGCTTGTCGCGGCCGTAGCGCGAGGCGAGTTTCTCGAGGAAGTGCCGGGCGAGAAGGGGGATGTCCTCCGTGCGCTCGGCAAGCGAGGGCAGCCGCAGGCCCACGACGTTCAGGCGGTAGAAGAGGTCCTCGCGGAAGCCGCCCGAATCCTTCTCCTTGGCGAGGTCGCGATGGGTGGCCGAGATGATGCGCACGTCGAAGGGGATGGAGCGCGAGGCGCCGATGGGGCGTACCTCGCGGGTCTCGATCACCCGCAGGAGCTTCACCTGCAGCGCGAGCGGCATGTCGCCGATCTCGTCGAGGAAGAGCGTGCCCTTGTCCGCGGCGACGAACAGGCCGCGCTGGTCGGCGATGGCGCCGGTGAAGGAGCCCTTGGTATGGCCGAAGAGCTCGCTCTCGAGGAGCGTCTCGGGAATCGCGCCGCAGTTGATCGCGACGAAGGGGTGGTTCGCCCGGTTGCTCGAGCGGTGGATGGCGCGCGCGAGCAGCTCCTTGCCCGTGCCGCTCTCGCCCTGGATGAGCACGCTGGCGTCGCTCGCGGCCACGCGCTGGGCCTTGGAGAGAAGGTCCTCCATGAGCGAGGAGCGGGTGACGATCTCGTCGCGCCAGAGCTGGCCGGCGCCCGAGCGCACCTTGCCGCCGTGCAGGGCGAGGGCGCGCCGGATCTGGCCGAGGAGCTCGTCCGGGTCGTAGGGCTTCGTGAGGTACCCGAAGACGCCGCGCTTCACGGCGTCCACGGCATCCGGGATCGTCCCGTGGGCGGTGAGGATGATCACCGGCAGGCCCGGATACGAGGCCTGGATCTCGTGGAAGAGGGCCATGCCGTCCATGCCGTTCATGCGCAGGTCGGTGAGCACGAGGTCCGGGCGGGCGGCGCCGATGGCCGCGAGGGCGCGTGCCCCGCTGTCGACGGCGTGAACGGAATAGCCGTTCGCCTTGAGCCGGATCGACAGGAGCCGGAGCAGGTCCGGGTCGTCGTCAACCAGCAACAGTGTCGCGCTTCCTTCGACGGGCATCGGGGGGGCGGGGGTCCTAACGGGGACGGCGAGCGGGATCGTCAGCATGTTTGCGGTTCGAGAGGCTCTTTTCCAGGTTGGTGAGCGCCTCGAGCTTCTGCTGCAGGCGGTCGGCCCGTTCCTGCTGGGCGTCGGCCCGCTGCTTCTGTGCGAGGGCGTCGCGGCGGTCGTCGCGGGATTTCGCGGCGGCAGCCGTGGCGCTCTCGCGGAGCTTCCGGCGTTCGAGCACCATGCCTTGCAAGAACCCTGCCATCGCCCGCATTTCCGGCGCCGCCGGTGGCGCCTCCCGCAGGACCGGCGTGAGCCGCGCCAGGATTTCGGCGTCCTCGGCCGGTGGCCAGACGGCGAGGGCGAGCGCCGCCTCGAGGTTGGCGAGATCGGTGGGCGTCGCCTCCGCGATGCCCCGCGAGCGTGCGACCTCGCTCGCGAGCGTCACCTCGTCCATCGCCTTCAGGCGCGCGAGGGCGGCGAGCAGCTGGTCGGCGGGCGAGAGCCTCGGGACAGCCGGCGCTCGCGAGAAGATCGGCGTCGAGGTGGGCGAAGTGGCGCATCCGGCCGCGAGGGCGGCCAGGGCGAGCGCGCCGAGCGCTTTCCTCATGCGGCCTCCTCCTCGCTCTCGCGCTTCCTCGGGATGCGGATGCGAAACCGCGCGCCCGGCCCGTCCAGCACCTCCACGTGGCCCTTGTGGAGCGTCACGTACTCCTTCACGATCGACAGCCCCAGGCCGCTGCCCTTCACGGCGGAAATCGGCGCGTCGGTGCCGCGGTAGAACGCCTCGAAGACCTTATCGCGCTCCTCGGCCGGTATGCCCGGCCCCTCGTCGGCCACCTCGAACACGGCTTCGCCGCGGTCCTTGTAGAGCTTCACGCTGACGAGGCCCCGCTCGGGCGAGTACTTCACGGCGTTCGAGAGCAGGTTGTCGAGCATCACGCGGATCTTCTCCTCGTCGCAGTAGGCGGTGACCGTCTCGCAGTTGAAGTCGACGCGGATGCTCTTGGCCACCATCGCGAGCTTGCGGTCGTTCACCACGCGCTTCACCACGTCGCGCAGCTGCACGATCCTCGCGTCGAGATAGGAGGCCTGGGCGTGCACCGCGCTGTAGTTGAGCAGGCCCTCGATCAGCTTCCTCAGCTCGATCGAATTCTCCTGCAGGATCTGCGCGATCTCGCGCTGGTCCGCGTTGAGGTTGCCCACGACGCCGGAGGACAGCAGGTCCGAGCCCTCGCGCAGCGCCGTGAGGGGCGTCTTCAGTTCGTGGGAGACGTGCTGCAGGAATCGGGTCTTCTGCGCCTCCAGGGCGACGAGCCGCTCGCGCAGCCAGTCGAGCTGCTCGCCCAGGCGCACCATGTCGCCGGGGCCTTCGATGCGGATCGGCCGGGCGAACTCGCCTTCGCCCAGGCGCTTGATGCTCGCGCTCACCTGGTTGATGGGCTTCGCGATGAGAAAGGTGAAGCTCGCGATGAGCAGCACCACCGTCGGGATCATCGCCACCATCAGCCAGAACACGGCCGCGCGCGATTTCTCCGCCTGGGCGCGAAGGCGCTCGATGCCCTCGTCGATCACGCCGTCACCGAGCGTCACCAGGGCCTGCGTGCGCTCGGAAAGGTCCGCGAAGCCCGCGGCGAGCCGGAGGGAAAGCTCCGCCGTGGGCGCGGAGGTCTCCACCATCGTGGCGAGCTCGCCCTCGAGCGTCGCGATCTGCCGGGCCTCGCCACGCTGCGCGGCGGAGAGCGGCATCTCCTCGAGGGTGCGCAGGGTGCCGAGGAAGGTCGCCCGGTTGTCGCGCCAGGCATCGAGGAAGGGCGTTTCGCCGGCGACCGCGTACTGGCGCGCGGAGCGTTCCAGCGACGCGAGGTTGGTGGTGAGCGCGCGGCTCGCCTGCGTCACCTTCACCGCCGAAAGCACGGCCTGCTCGGACAGGGCGGCGAGCCGCTCGAAGGACACCGCGTTCGAGAAGAGCGCGAGCACGAGCGGCGCGGCCACGATCGAGAAGCCGATGAGCAGAAGCGACAGGAAGGAACGCGGGTAGGAGAGGCGCATCGCGGCCGATTATCCTCCCCCGCCCTCTCGAGAGGCAAACCGGCCCGGCGCGCATGTTAAGATCCGCGCCTCGGCCCGATCGGCGGTGCCTCCCGAATCCCCGGACTTCCCATGGGCTACGAATCCGAAGCCACCCGGTTCCTGCGCGACCTCCTCGACGGCCAGCCCGAACTGAGGACCCAGCGCGCGCGCAACCGCGCGACCTGGTGGGACAAGCCCCAGGATCTCGAGACGCAGAAGGATCGCGAGGAGGCCCGCGTCGACCCGACGGGTTACGTCTACTTCCCGCGCCCGCCGGCGCCGGGGGGCTAGGGAAAGAGCGCGAGCACGCCCTCGAGGCCGGCGTGGCTGAGGGCGTAGGTGGCCTCGCGCCGAACGACGGGCTTGGCGTGGAAGGCGATGCTGGTTCCCGCCTCCGCCATCATCGCCAGGTCGTTGGCCCCGTCGCCGATCGCGATCACCCGGTCCTTCCCGAGCGCGAGCGCGCCGCGCATCCGGGCCACGTGCGAGGCCTTTCCCGCGGCATCCACGAGGGGGCCCGTGACGCGGCCTGCAAGCCGTCCGTTCTCGATCACCAGCTCGTTCGACCAGGCCTCGTCGAACCCCAGCCGTTCGCGAAGGCGATCGGTGAAATAGGTGAAGCCGCCGGAGACGAGCAGGGTCTTGAGGCCGGCGCGCCTCGCGGCCGCGACGAGGGCTTCGGCGCCGGGCGTGAGGCGGAGCCTTTCGCGCCAGACGCGCTCGAGCACGGACTCCGGCAGTCCCGCGAGCGCTTCGACGCGCCGCCGCAGGCTCTCGGGCCAGTCGATCTCGCCGCGCATGGCGGCCTGCGTCACCGCGGCCACTTCCGACTTGCGGCCCGCGTAGTCGGCGATCTCGTCGATGCACTCGATCGTGATCACCGTGGAATCCATGTCGACGGCCAGCAGGCCGAAATCCGCGAGGCGACGGCCTTCGGGCACGAAGCCCCAGTCGAGATTCGCCGCATCGCAATGGGCGGCGACGGCCTCGCGCGACGCCGGGTCGGCCCCTTCGATGCGGTAGGCCTCGCCGGTGAGGCGCCGGATGCCCGTACCCGAGCAGAGCCGGGCGAGGGCCTTCAGGTCGCCCGTCGCGATCTCCGGTGCCTGGACGACGAGGTGGAAGCCGGTCATGGCGCGGCCAGCCGTTTCAGGAACTGGCGCACTTCGGCCGCGCGGGCCGCGAGGTCCTCGATGCGCACCTCGATGCGCACGCGGTCGGGGCCCGGCAGCCGGTAGCGGTTGCCGGACTGCACGAGCTGGATGATGCGCCGGCCGTCGACGGGCGGGTCGGGAACGAACTGGATGAGGATGCCGCTTGCGCTCGTAGGATGCGCAGCCGGTGGCATTCGACGAGGACGCGAGCCGGGTCCGGGAGCTTGCCGAAGCGGTCGACGAGCTCTTCGGTGAGGCGCTCGAGGTCCTCCGGCGCCTGCGCGCTGGCGAGGCGCTTGTAGATGACGAGCCGCTCGTGCACGTCGCCGCAGTAGTCCTCGGGCAGGAGCGCCGGCGCGTGCAGGTTGACCTCCGTCGCGACGGCGAGCGGACGGGAGAGGTCCGGCTCCTTGCCGCTCTTCAGCGACTTCACCGCGTGCTCGAGCATCTCGCTGTAGAGCGCGAAGCCCACGTCGTGGATGCCGCCGGACTGCGAATCGCCCAGCACCTCGCCGGCGCCGCGGATCTCGAGGTCGTGCATGGCGAGGTAGAAGCCCGCGCCCAGGTCCTCCATCATCTGGATGGCCTCCAGCCGCTTCTTCGCGTTGGCGGAGAGCGCCTCGTCGGGCGGCGTGAGGAGGTAGGCGTAGGCCTGGTGGTGCGAGCGGCCCACGCGGCCGCGCAACTGGTGCAGCTGCGCGAGGCCGAAGCGGTCCGCGCGGTCGATGAGGATGGTGTTGGCCGTGGGCACGTCGATGCCGGTCTCGATGATGGTCGAGCACAGCAGCACGTTGGCCCGCTGGTGGTAGAAGTCGCGCATGACGCGCTCGAGGTCGCGCTCGCGCATCTGCCCGTGGGCCACGGCGACGCGCGCCTCGGGCAGCAGCGCCTCGAGGCTCTCCCGCCGGTTCTCGATCGTCTCGACCTCGTTCCAGAGGTAGTAGACCTGGCCGCCGCGCTTCAACTCCCGCATCACCGCCTCTCGCACCAGGCCCGCCGAATGCGGGTGCACGAACGTCTTGATCGCGAGCCGGCGCTGCGGCGCGGTGGCGATCACCGAGAAGTCCCGCAGGCCCTCGAGCGACATGGCGAGCGTGCGGGGGATCGGCGTCGCGGTGAGCGTGAGCACGTCCACCTCCGAGCGCAGGCGCTTGAGCGCCTCCTTCTGGCGCACGCCGAAGCGGTGCTCCTCGTCGATGATCACGAGCCCGAGGTTCCTGAATTCCACGCCCTTCTGGATCAGCTTGTGCGTGCCGATGGCGATGTCGAGCGTGCCGTCGGCCAGGCCGGCCACGGCGGCGGCGATCTCCTTCGGGCTGCGGAAGCGCGAGAGCTCCGCGATCTTCACGGCCCAGGCGGCGAAGCGGTCGCTGAAGTTCTGGAAGTGCTGTTCCGCGAGGAGCGTCGTGGGCACGAGGATCGCCACCTGCTTGCCGGCGGCGACGGCGACGAAGGCCGCGCGCATCGCGACTTCCGTCTTGCCGAAGCCCACGTCGCCGCAGACGAGCCGGTCCATCGGGCGCCCGGCCGTCATGTCCGCGACCACCGACTGGATGGCCTGGGCCTGGTCGGGCGTCTCCTCGAAAGGGAAGCCGGCCGAGAAGGCCTCGTAGTCCTGCGCCTTCAGCGGGAAGGCGAAGCCCTTGCGGGCCGCGCGGCGGGCGTAGAGGTCGAGGAGCTCGGCCGCCGTGTCGCGCACCTGCTGGGCGGCCTTGCGGCGCGCCTTTTCCCACTGCCCGCTGCCCAGCCGGTGCACGGGCGCGTCCTCGGGGGATGCGCCGGTGTAGCGGCTGATGACGTGCAACTGGGCGACCGGGACGTAGAGCTTGTCGCCGCCGTCGTAGGCGAGGTGCAGGAACTCCGTCGGTCCCTCGCCGAGGTCCATCGTGACGAGGCCCATGTACCGGCCGATGCCGTGCTGGCTGTGGACGACGGGATCGCCTTCCTTCACCTCGGCGAGGTCGCGCAGCATGCCCTCGGCGGTGGACTTCGCGCGCGCGTCGCGGCGGCGTCCCTGGCGCACCTGCGTGGGGTAGAGCTCCGCCTCGGTGAGGACCGCGAGTCCCTCGGCGGCCGCGACGAAGCCGGAGGCTACCGGGCCATGCGTGATCGCGAGCGCATCGCCGCCCGCGGCGAACGCGGACCAGTCGTCCACCGCCACCGGGCGAAGGCCGTGCTCGCGGAAGAAATCCTGCATCGTCTCGCGCCGGCCGGCGCCTTCGGCCACGACGAGCACGCGACCGTCGAAGCCGCGGGCGAATTCGGCCAGGGGGCGCAGGGGTTCGGGCGATCGGCGGTCGACGCCCACGGGTGGCGGCTCCGTGGCCGCGAGCACCGGCACGCCCGCGGGCGCCGGGCCGGCGGCGGCGCGACGCAGGTCCGTCCGCTCGAAAGGCTGGAGCGCGACGAAGAACTCCTCGCCGGACAGGTAGAGGTCCGCGGGCGGCAGGAGCGGGCGGTCGCGGTCGCCGCGCAGGAATTCCCAGCGGCTCTTCAGGTCGCGCCAGAAGGCCTCGGCGCCGCCGGGCACGTTCTCGTGCAGGACGCAGGCGGCGTTCGCGGGCAGGTAGTCGAAGAGGGTGGCCGTGGCTTCGAAGAAGAGGGGCAGGTAGCACTCCGCGCCGGCCGGCACGACGCCGTTGGAGATGTCCTTGTAGGCGCGGCTGCGCGTGGGGTCGCCCTCGAAGCGTTCGCGGAAGGCGGCGCGGAAGCGCGCGCGGCCCTCGTCGTCGAGCGGGAATTCGCGCGCGGGCAGCAGGCGGATCTCGGGCACGGGGAAGATCGAGCGCTGCGTGTCGACGTCGAAGGTGCGGATCGACTCGATCTCCTCCCCGAGGAGATCCAGGCGGTAGGGCACGCTGCTGCCCGTGGGGAAGAGGTCCACGAGGCCGCCCCGCACGCAGAATTCCCCCGGCACCATCACCTGCTGCACGGCCGCGTAGCCGGCGAGCGCGAGCTGCGACTTGAGCGCCGCGAGGTCGAGGCGGGTCTTCTGCTTGAGGAAGAACGTGCGGCCCGCGAGGTACGAGCGCGGCGGCAGGCGCTGCAGGGCCGTGGTGACCGGGATGATGCCGACGTCGCACCGGCCCGCCGCGAACTCGTGCAGCGTCGCGAGCCGTTCGGAGACCAGGTCCGGGTGGGGCGAGAACGGGTCGTAGGGCAGGGTCTCCCAGTCCGGCAGGCGGTGCACGGCGAGGGAGGGATCGAACCAGGCGATCTCCTCGCGCAGGCGTTCGGCGTCCTGCGCGGACTCGGCGACGACGAAGACGGGGCGGCGTTCGCGCGCGAAGCGCGCGAGCCACAGCGCATCGGACGAGCCCGCCCGGCCGACGGCGGGACGGGTCACGGCCGGGGGTTCAAGCGACGACGACGGGAATCTTCCCGATCTTCGCGCGCCATTCGGCCGGCCCGGTCTTGTGCACGGCGTTGCCGCCGGCGTCCACGGCCACGGTCACGGGCATGTCGACCACCTCGAACTCGTGGATCGCCTCCATCCCGAGGTCCTCGAAGGCGACGACGCGGGCCTTCTTGATCGCCTTGGAGACGAGGTAGGCCGCGCCGCCCACGGCGATGCAGTAGGCCGCCGCGTGCTTCTTGATCGACTCGATGGCCACCGGGCCGCGCTCGCTCTTGCCGACCATGCCGATGAGGCCGGTCTTCGCGAGCATGGGCTCGACGAACTTGTCCATGCGGGAGCTCGTGGTCGGACCCGCCGGACCGACGGCCTCCTCGCGCACCGCGTTCACCGGGCCGACGTAGTAGATGAATCGGTTGGTGAAGTCCACGGGCAGCTTCTCGCCCCGGGCCATCATGTCGACCATGCGCTTGTGCGCCGCGTCGCGGCCGGTGAGGAGCTTGCCGGAGAGCAGCAGCGTCTCGCCCGACTTCCACGTGGCGAGGTCGGCCTTGGTGAGCGTGTCGAGGTTCACGCGGCGGCTCGTCTTGAAGTCGAGCGCGAGCTTGGGCCAGTCCGAAAGGTCCGGCGGGGTGAAGACCGCGGGACCGGAGCCGTCGAGCACGAAATGCTGGTGGCGCGTGGCGGCGCAGTTGGGCAGCAGCGCCACGGGCTTGGAGGCCGCGTGCGTCGGGTAGTCGTTCACCTTCACGTCGAGCACGGTGGTGAGGCCGCCCAGGCCCTGCGCGCCGATGCCCAGGGCGTTCACCTTGTCGTAGAGCTCGAGGCGCAGTTCCTCCGCGCGGCTCTTCGGGCCGCGGGCGATGAGGTCCTGGATGTCGATGGGATCCATCATCCCCCACTTGGCGAGGAGCATCGCCTTTTCCGGCGTGCCGCCGATGCCGAGCGAGAGGATGCCGGGCGGGCACCAGTCCGCGCCCATCGTCGGCACGACGGAAAGCACCCAGTCCACGATGGAGTCCGAGGGCAGCATCATCGCGAACTTGCTCTTGTTCTCGGAGCCGCCGCCCTTGGCCGCGACGATGACGTCGAGCTTGTCGCCGGGGACCAGCTCCACGTGCACCACGGCGGGCGTGTTGTCGCCGGTGCTCTTCCTCTTGCCGTCCGGGTCCGCGAGGACCGACGCGCGAAGCGGGTTGTCCTTGTCGGTGTAGGCGCGGCGGACGCCCTCGTCCACCATCTGCTGGAGCGTCATGCCGCCTTCCCAGCGCACGTCCATGCCGACGCGCACGAAGGCGATGGCGATGCCGGTGTCCTGGCAGATGGGGCGGTGGCCCTCCGCGGACATGCGCGAGTTGATGAGGATCTGCGCCATCGCGTCCCGGGCGGCGGCGGACTGCTCGCGCTCGTACGCCTTCGCGAGGCCGCGGATGTAGTCGGCCGGGTGGTAGTAGCTGATGTACTGGAAGGCGTCGGCGACGGACTGGATGAGGTCTTCGTTGCGGATGGTGGCCATGGCGGGGTGCTCCGGGGGAGGTCGCAATTGCGCGGCGAGACCTCGATTTTATCCCACGGCGCGGGCCCGGCCGGCCTGCGCGAGGTCAAGGCCGGCGCGCAGCCGTGGGACGCAAGACCTACGTCAGTGGGCGGGCGGCTTCGCGCCGTGGGGCATGATGCGGTCGCACGCGGCGATGGCCATCGCCGAGAGCAGGAAGGCGATGTGGATCGCCGTCTGCGCGATGAGGACCTTGTCGGTGTAGTTGGCCGCGTTGATGAAGGTCTTGAGCAGGTGGATCGAGGAGATGCCGATGATCGCCGTGGCGAGCTTCACCTTGAGCACCGAGGCGTTCACGTGGGAGAGCCACTCGGGCTGGTCGGGGTGGCCCTGCAGGTCCAGGCGGGAGACGAAGGTTTCGTAGCCGCCCACGATGACCATGATGAGCAGGTTCGAGATCATCACCACGTCGATGAGCGCGAGCACCACCAGCATGATGACCGTCTCGTTGAACTTGGGCGGCGCGTGGCCGATGACGGTGCCGGCGGCGTCCTTGATCTCCGGCAGGCTGTAGCCGACGCTCTCGATGAGGGCGCCGAGCGCCGCCTTGTTGCCGAAGGCGGCCTCGACCAGGTGCACGAGCTCCACCCAGAAATGGAAGACGTACACGGCCTGGGCGACGATGAGCCCCAGGTAGAGCGGCGCCTGCAGCCAGCGCGTCCAGAAGATGAAGTTGCCGAGCGTCCGCAGGGCGGGCGCGCGGGGAGTGCGGTTCGGGGTGGCCATGGTCGGTGCGGTCGCGGGCGTCGCGGCCCGGGAGGGTGGATTCGGCGGAGGCGCGATTCTACCCGGTCGAGCGTGACGTCGCGATGGCAGGCGAGATGTCCCGGCGCAGGATCTTGCCGTTCTTGGTGCGGGGGAAGTCCTTCGCGAGGTAGACGGCCTTGGGCGCCTTGTAAGCCGCGAGGTGCTCCTTGCCGTAGGCGAGCAACTCGTCGGGCGTCACGGAGCGCCCCGGGTGGGCGATCACGTAGGCCACCACGAGCAGCTTGTCCTTGCCGGCCGCCTCGCCCACGCAGGCGCAGTCCGCGACGGCAGGGTGGCCCTTGAGGACGCGCTCGACCTCGTAAGGCGAGACGCGGTAGCCGAAGCTCTTGATGATGTCGTCCTTGCGGCCCAGGAACCACAGGTACCCGTCGGCGTCGTAACGCGCGTAGTCGCCGGTGAAGAACCAGCCGTCGTGCCTGAGCTTCGCCGTTTCCTCCTCGAGGTTCCAGTAGCGCAGGAAGAGGCCCGGATCCGATTCCGGGATGCAGATCATCCCCTCCTCGCCGGGCGGCACCTCCGCGAGCGTCTCGGGTCGAGCAGGCGGATGTCGTGGCCGGGCTGGGGGAACCCCGCGCTGCCGGGCCGGATGGGGCGGAACCTGCTCTGCGAAAGGTAGTAGCTGAACTCGCTCATGCCCACCGCCTCGAAGATGTCCAGGCCGAAGCGGTCCTTCCACAGGCCGAAGACCTCGTCGGAGAGGTGCTCGCCGGCGCTCATGCAGTGCCGGAGCGTGGGCACGTCGGCCTTCGTGAACGCGGTCTTCTGCAGGATCTGGCGGTAGATGGTGGGCACGCCGATGAAGATGGTGGCGCCGTGCTTCGCGATGAGCCGGGGCCAGGTCTCGGCGTCGTTCTTCCCCTCGTGCGCGATGACCGTCTTGCCGTGGAAGAGGGGGTCCATGAGGGCCGAGCCGAGCACGTAGGTCCAGTTGAACTTGCCCGAGTGGATGATACGGTCGCCCTGGCCGGCGGGCGAAGCGCCTTCGTGATCCCCGTGTTCGATCCGCGGCGCCGACCACGAAAGTCGAACCAGTATTCCGCGGCCGGCGTGCGCCCGACGAGCGAGCGGTGGCCGTGCAGCACGCCCTTGGGGTAGCCCGTGGTGCCCGAGGTGTAGACGAGGTAGGCGGGATCGTCGATGGCGGTGTCCGCGGCCGGCTCGCACGCGCCGATGGCGGCGAGGGCGCTCTCCAGGTCGATCGCCTTCACCCCCGGGAACTGCGTCACCTCGCCGGCGCCCGAGAGGAGCGCGTAGGCGAGCGACTCCTTGCCCGCGAGCTTCGGGCCCATCGCGTTCCACGCCGCCTTGTCGATCACGATGACGTGCGCGCCGGAGTCGTGCGCGAGGTACTCGACCTCTTCCGCCGTGAGGAGCGTCGAGGTGGGCACGCTCACCGCGCCGCGCTTCATCGCCCCGAGGAAGGCGGTGGGATAGTCGATCGAGTTGGGCAGGCGGATGAGCACGCGCTCGCCGGCCGCGATGCCCAGGTCGCGCAGCAGCTGCGCGAAGCGGTCCGTGCGGGCGGCGAGCTCGCGGTAGGTGATGGCGCTCGTGCCCAGGCCGTCGTCCTCGACGATCATGGCGACGCGTTCGGCTGCCGCGGTGCCCAGGTGCGCGTCGGTGCAGGCCACGCCGATGTTGAGGCGGGCGGGAACCGACCACGACCAGGCCGGGAAGGGCGTGAAGGCGGCGGTGCGGGCGTTCACAGGATGACCCCGTACGGCCAGTTCTCGCGGACCACCTGCGCCGGCAGGCGCTTGAGCACGTCCATGGCGAATTCCGTGTCGGCCGCCGACAGCGCGTGAAGCGCGTGGGCCCGCAGCAGCGTCTGCAGCGCCTTGCCGAACATCGGCGGATCGAGCATCTCGCCCTGGAACTTGATGGCGCCGCCCAGGAGCGCGTCCGCCTCGACGGCGGCCTTGAGGATGGCGATCTTCGTCTTGATCTCGGTGGGCGAGGGCGTGAAGGCGACCTTGCAGGGGTGGATGTGCGAGGGGTGGATCACCTGCTTGCCGGATAGCCCGAGCGAAGCCTCCTCGCAGGCGTGCCGGTAGACCACGCGCGATTCCTCGTCGCCGTGCAGGTCGAGCCAGCGGCGCACGTCGTCGGGCTCGACGAAGTTCTCCGGCATGGTCGACTGGCCGATGAGCGTCTCCACGCCGCCGATCACGCCCTTGCCGGCGATGCGCGCCTCGAAGAGGATGTCGTGCAGGTAGAACTTGAGCTCCTCCGTCCAGTGGCGCGGCGTGATGTGGATGCCCATCGCCTTGGAGAAGTCGTGGATGCCGAAGACCACGTGCTTCACGGTCGGGTACTGCATCAGTTCCGGCGCGATCTTGAGCGACTTGGGGTGCTCGATGATCGGCTGGATGGTGATCCGGTGGTTGAGGCCGACCAGCACGGCCGAGAGGTCGCGGATCTCGGGGGCGCCGTAGGCCTCGCCCGCCTTGGCGAGCATCACGACGTCGAAGTAGTCGGCGAGATCGCGCACGAGCTGCAGGTCCTTCTCGTATTCGTCCGTGCGGAACGGGTTGATGCGCACGGCGATCTGCACCTCGCGCTTGCGCGGCAGGTTCGGCAGCTCGCGCCGCAGCAGCTCCCGGCTCATCTCCTTCTGCCGGCAGCCGTCCTCCAGGTCGAAGAGCAGGGTGTGCGAGGTCGTGTTCCAGGCGTGCTTCTTGAAGCGCTGCGCGGCCTGCTCGAGGTCCTCGTAGATCCCCAGGGACGGGGCGTACTTCACCGGCGGGTAGTACATCTGGATCCCGGGCCAGTAGTCGCCCAGGATCTCCGGGGCGGCCGGCGCGGCGTTGGCGAGGGGCAGGGGGGCGTTCATGGGTTCTCCCGGAGGGTGGGGCAGGCGCGTCAGCCGGCTGTCAGCCGGCGGTGGTGGAATCCACGCTAGCACCAGTTGCTGCAGTGCGTCAACAGTCTTATATAAGATATCAGACTGATCGCCCCGGTCAGGGTTTTCCCGGGGGGCGACGGGCGCGCCGGCCGAGGGGGCTGTGCTATAAAAAAAGACCCGGGGCGGGACAGCCCCGATTCCAGAACGAGAGGCGGGTCGCCCGGCCCGCGCATCCGTAGACCGCGAACGATAGGAGGATTACCCGACATGTCGAACATCGAATCCGTGATGCAGGAGACGCGGATGTTCCCGCCGTCCGAGGCGATGGTGAAGCAGGCCAACGTCTCCGGCATGGCCGCCTACCAGGCCCTTTGCGACGAGGCCGAGCGCGATTTCGAGGGCTTCTGGGCCCGGCTCGCCCGCGAGAACCTGCTCTGGTCGAAGCCGTTCACGAAGACGCTCGACGAATCCGGCGCCCCCTTCTACAAGTGGTTCCACGACGGCGAGCTGAACGCCTCGTACAACTGCCTGGACCGCCACCTGGCCACCCAGCCCGACAAGATCGCGATCATCTTCGAGGCGGACGACGGCAAGGTCACGAAGGTCACCTACAAGCAGCTCTACCACCGGGTCTGCGAGTTCGCCAACGGCCTGAAGGCCCTCGGCATCCAGAAGGGCGAGCGCGTCCTCATCTACATGCCGATGTCCGTGGAAGCCGTGATCGCGATGCAGGCCTGCGCCCGCATCGGGGCCACGCACTCGGTGGTGTTCGGCGGCTTCTCGGCCAAGAGCCTGCAGGAGCGCATCAGCGACGGCGGCGCCAGCGCGGTGATCTGCGCGGACGGCCAGTTCCGCGGCGGCAAGGAGATTCCCCTCAAGCCCGCGGTCGACGAGGCGCTCGCCATGGGCGGTTGCGAGTCGATCCGCAACGTCGTGGTGTACCAGCGTTCCGGCTCGCCGGTGGCCATGGTCGCGCCGCGGGACAGGACGTGGGCCGAGGTGGTGAAGGGCCAGGCGCAGGACTGCGAGCCCACCTGGGTGAACGCGGAGCACCCGCTCTTCATCCTCTACACCTCCGGCTCCACCGGCAAGCCCAAGGGCGTGCAGCATTCGACGGGCGGCTACCTGCTGCACGCGCTGCTCACGATGAAGTGGACCTTCGACATCAAGCCGGACGACATCTTCTGGTGCACGGCCGACGTGGGCTGGGTCACGGGCCACACCTACATCGCCTACGGCCCGCTGGCCGCCGGGGCGACCGAAATCGTCTTCGAAGGCGTGCCCACGTACCCGGACGCCGGCCGCTTCTGGAAGATGATCCAGGACCACAAGGTCAGCATCTTCTACACGGCGCCCACGGCCATCCGCTCGCTCATCAAGGCCGGCGGCGACCTGCCGAAGAAGTACGACCTCTCGAGCCTGCGCATCCTGGGCAGCGTCGGCGAGCCGATCAACCCCGAGGCCTGGATGTGGTACTACGAGACGGTCGGCGGCTCGCGCTGCCCGATCGTGGACACCTTCTGGCAGACCGAGACGGGCGGCCACATGATCACGCCGCTGCCGGGCGTCACGCCCCTGAAGCCCGGATCCTGCACGCTGCCCCTGCCGGGCATCATGTGCGCGATCGTGGACGAGGTCGGACACGACGTGCCGAACGGGCAGGGCGGCATCCTGGTGGTGAAGCGCCCCTGGCCCTCGATGATCCGGACGATCTGGGGCGACCCGGAGCGCTTCCGGAAGAGCTACTACCCCGAGGAGCTGGGTGGCCGGCTCTACCTCGCGGGCGACGGCTCGGTGCGGGACAAGGAGAACGGCTACTTCACCATCATGGGCCGCATCGACGACGTGCTGAACGTTTCCGGCCACCGCATGGGCACGATGGAGATCGAGTCGGCGCTCGTCGCCAACACGAAGCTCGTGGCCGAGGCCGCCGTGGTGGGCAGGCCGGACGACCTCACGGGCGAGGCCGTGGTGGCGTTCGTCGTCCTCAAGGGGGCTCGTCCGACGGGGGAGGAGGCCAAGGCGCTCGCGAAGGAGCTGCGCGACTGGGTGGCCAAGGAGATCGGCCCCATCGCGAAGCCCAAGGAGATCCGCTTCGGGGACAACCTGCCCAAGACGCGCTCGGGCAAGATCATGCGCCGGCTGCTTCGGGCGCTCGCCAAGAACGAGGAGATCACGCAAGACGTCTCCACGCTGGAGAACCCGGCCATCCTGGAGCAGCTGAAACAGTCCATCTGAGGACCGCGGCCCGAAGAAGGGACGGGGCACCCCGTCCCTTTTTCTTTTGACGGCCGTCATCCTCGCCGGGCCGCGCCGTGCAAGACTCCCGCGCATGAGCTCCCGTCCGCCCCCGCCCCTCCTGCTCGCCGCCACGATGGACGTGCTGCGGCGCCACGCCCCGTTCAACGCCATGCACGAGGATGCCCTCGAACGCCTCGCCGGCGTCCTCAAGCTGCGCTACTTCGCGCGCGAGTCCACGATCCTCTCGCCCGAGAGCGGGCCGATCAACGCGCTCTTCATCATCCAGCGCGGCGCGGTGAAAGCCGAGGAACCCTCGGGCGTCTCGCTCAACAACCTGGCCGGCACCTTCACGGAGGGCGAGTGCTTTCCCGTCGGCGCGCTCATCGCCCGGCGCCCGACCCGCCTTCGCTACACGGCGGCGCGCGACACGTTCGTCTACGTGCTCGACGAGGGCGCCTTCAACCAGGCGCTGGAGACGAGCGCCCCCTTCCGTGCCTATTGCACGAAGCGGCTCGCGGCGCTGCTGGAGCTCTCGACGCGCGGCACCCGCGAGGCCTATGCCGGGCGGGCGGCCAACGAGCTCACGATGGCCTCGCCCCTGCGCACGGCACTTCGCCGCGCCCCGGTGACGCTGCCCCAGGGCGCGAGCGTGCGCGAGGTGCTCGAACTCATGAAATCGCGGCGCATCGGCTCGGTGGTGCTCATGAACGCGGACGGGTTCCCGGCGGGCATCTTCACCCAGACGGACGTGCTCGATCGCGTGGCCCTCGCCGGACAGCCGCTCGAGCGGCCGGTCGAGGAGGTCATGACGAAGAACCCGGCGTCGCTGCCCGCGTCGGCCGCGCTCAGCGAGGCCGCGCAGCTGATGGCGAGGCGCGGATTCCGCCACCTGCTGGTCCTCGAGGGGGAGATGCTCGCCGGCGTCATCTCCGAGCGCGATCTCTTCGGGCTGCAGCGCCTTTCGATGCAGGGGCTGCGCAAGGAAATCGCGCAGTCCGGCACCGTGGACGCGCTCGCCTTCGCCGCCCGCGAGGTGCGCGGGCTCGGCACGGCGATGCTCGCGCAGGGCGTCGCCTCGGAGCAGATCACGCAGTTCGTCTCGGCCCTGAACGATGCCGTGACGGAGCGGGCCATCGAGCTCGCCTTGCGCGCCCATGACGTGGCGGCGGTGGGCTACTGCTGGATGGGGCTCGGCAGCGAAGGTCGCAACGAGCAGACCCTCGCCACGGACCAGGACAACGCCATCATCTTCCCGGACCCGCCCGCGGGGGAGCGCGAGGCGCTTCGCGCGAAGCTGCTCGCCTTCGCCGACGAGGTGAACCGCACGCTCGACGCCTGCGGCTTTCCCCTCTGCAAGGGCAACATCATGGCGAGGAACCCGCAGTGGTGCCTCGCGCTGCCGGAATGGCTGGACCGCTTCGACGACTGGATGCGCAACGCCGATCCGGAGGCGCTCCTCAACGCCACGATCTTCTTCGACTTCCGGGCGCTCCAGGGCGACGCCACGCTCGTCGACCGCCTGCGGGAGTTCCTGCTCGACAAGGTGAAGGACCGGCCGGCATTCCTGCGGCAGATGGCGGCGAACGCGCTGCAGGTGCGCCCGCCGCTGGGGCTCTTCGGCGACATCGTGGTGGAAGACGACGAGGGCGGGACCATCGACCTGAAGCGCCAGGTTTCGCGGCCGTTCGTGGACTGCGCGCGCATCCTGGCGCTCTCCAGCGGCGTCGCGGCCGTGTCGACGGTCGAGCGCCTGCGCGGCGCGGGCCCGCGCATCCGCATGAGCGACGACGACGTGGCCACCGCCATCGACGCCTTCCAGTTCGTGCAGATGCTGCGCCTTCGCTCCCAGGACAGCCTCGAGCGGGGCACCGGCACGGTCGAGCCCAACCGGATCGATCCCGACACGCTCAACAGCCTCGATCGCCGCATCCTGCGCGAGACGCTGCGGCAGGCGCGCAAGCTGCAGAACCGCGTCGCGCTCGACTACCAGCTCTAGGCCCTTGCGCGTGGCTCCCGCCTTCTGGCCGTTCCGCGGCCCTCGCCCGTCGGTCGACCCCGCGCTCGCCGAGCGCCTGCGGCACTGGAAGTCGCTGCGCGAATACGACCCGTCGAGGCCGGCGAAAGCGGGGCGATGGGTCGTGGTGGACGTGGAATCGAGCGGCCTCGATGCGGGCCGGGATGCGCTCATCGCCGTGGGCGCGCTCGCCGTCGTCGACGGCGCCATCGACCTGGCCGACAGCTTCGAGGCGGTGCTGCGCCAGGACGCGCCCAGTTCAGTCGAGAACATCGAGGTCCACGGCATCGGCGGCACCGAGCAGACGCAGGGCGAGCGACCCGAAGCGGCGCTCGCCGACTTCCTCGCCTTCGTGGGCAAGGACCCGCTGGTCGCCTTCCACGCGCCCTTCGATTCCATCATGCTCAAGCGCGCGATCGACCACCATCTCGGCCTCGCCTTCAAGCGCCCCTGGCTCGACCTCGCCGACGTCGCTCCCCTCGCGTGGCCGAAGTACGCGAGCCGCCTGGAGGGGCTCGACGCCTGGCTCGAGCAGTTCGCCATTCCCGTGACCTTCCGGCACCGGGCCATCGCGGACTGCCTCGCCACCGCCCAGCTGATGCTGCGGGTGCTGGAGGAGGCCCCGGTCATCGGCGCGCCGACCGCCGGGCGGCTCCTGGGGCTCTCGGGGGCCAGCCGCTGGCTCACCTGACGGCGGCGCGGGCGTTGACAACGCCCGGCGCGGCGCACTCTACTACGGGCGGAACGCGGGTTTCCCCGCCGAGAACGCCATGGACAAGCCCATCACGCGCGCGCACCGGATCGCCAGCCTTTTCCTGCTGGGCCTCTTCCTCTTCAACTACCCGATGCTCGCCCTGTTCAACGTGAGTCACACCGTGCTCGGCGTGCCCGTGATGTACGCCTACCTTTTCGCGGCCTGGGCGCTCGTGATCGCGCTGGCGGCGGCGATCATCGAGGGTCGCGGCTAGGCGGGGGGCGCGTGCTCGAAGGCTGGTTCATCGTCGCGAGCTCCTTCGCGTACATCGGGCTCCTCTTCGCGATCGCCTGGTACGCGGACCGCCGGGCGCTCGCCGGGCGATCGGTCATCGCCAACCCCTGGGTCTACAGCCTGTCGCTCGCGGTCTACGCGACGGCCTGGACGTTCTACGGCTCGGTGGGGCGCGCGGCCACCGACGGCGTGGGGTTCCTGCCGATCTACATCGGGCCGACGCTCCTGCTGCTCGTGGGCTGGTTCGTGCTGCGCAAGATGATCCGGATCGCGAGGCTCACGCGCACCACGTCGCTGGCCGACTTCGTCTCGTCGCGCTACGGCAACAGCGCCCTGCTGGGCGGGCTCGTCACCGTGATCGCGGTGGTGGGCATCCTGCCGTACATCTCCCTGCAGCTGAAGGCGGTGTCGACCAGCTTCCAGGTGCTGCTGCAGTACCCGCAGATCGTGATGCCCCCGCCCGCGAGCTCCCTGCAGGTGATGCAGGACACCGCGTTCTACGTTGCCCTCTTCATGGCGCTCTTCGCCATCGCCTTCGGCACGCGCCAGCTCGACGCCGCCGAGCGGCACGAGGGCATGGTCGCGGCGGTCGCCTTCGAGTCCCTCGTGAAGCTCGTGGCCTTCATCGCGGTCGGCGTCTACATCACCTTCTTCATGTACGCCGGGCCCGGCGACATCTTCTCGCGGGCGGCGGGCCGTCCGGATCTCGACGTGCTGCTTGCCCCCTTCGGCGGGGCCGCGGGCGGCTATGCGAGCTGGGCCTGGCTCACGGTGCTCTCGATGCTCGCCTTCGTCTTCCTGCCGCGCCAGTTCCAGGTCGCGGTGATCGAAGTCACCGACGAGCGCCACCTGAAGCGCGCGGCGTGGGCATTCCCGCTCTACGTCCTCGCGATCAACCTCTTCGTGCTGCCGATCGCCTTCGGCGGCCTGCTGCGCTTCCCGGAAGGCGGCGTCGACGCGGACACGTTCGTGCTGACCCTCCCGATGGCGATGCACAACGAGGGGCTCGCGCTCTTCGTGTTCATCGGCGGCCTGTCCGCGGCCACCGGCATGGTGATCGTCGAGACGATCGCCCTGTCGACCATGGCGTGCAACAACCTCGTGATGCCGGTCCTCCTGCGGATCCGGATCTTCCGCCTCACGGAGCAGCGCGATCTCTCGAGCCTCCTGCTCGACATCCGGCGGGCGGCCATCGTCGCGATCGTGATGGGCGGCTACTTCTATTACCTGCTGGCCGGCGAGGCCTACGCGCTCGTGTCCATCGGGCTCATCTCGTTCGCGGCCGTGGCGCAGTTCGCGCCCGCCGTCATCGGCGGGCTCTACTGGAAGGGGGGCACGGCGCGCGGCGCGCTGACGGGCCTCACGGCCGGCTTCGTCGTCTGGTTCTATACGTTGATGCTGCCCGCCTTCGCGAAGTCGGACTGGCTCGCCGTCGAACTCCTCGAACGGGGCCCGTGGGGCATCGAGTTGCTCAAGCCCACGCAGCTCTTCGGGCTCGCGGGTCTCGACGCCACGACGCACGCGATGATCTGGAGCATGATCTTCAACGTGGGCGCCTACGTGCTCGTCTCGATGCTCGGCAGCCAGCGCGCGGGCGAGCATGCCCAGGCGACCCTCTTCGTGGATGTCTTCCGCCAGACGGGCGAGCCCGGTTCGCGCTGGCGCGGGGCGGCCTCGGCCTCGGCGCTGCAGGCCCTCGTGGGCCGGTTCCTCGGCCCGGCGCGTGCCGCCGAGCTCTTCGCGGCCTACGCGAGGAACCGCGGGGTCGAGCGCATCGACGACCTTGAGGGCGACCGCGACCTCGTGCGCTTCGCGGAGCTCCAGCTCGCCGGAACGATCGGCGCGGCCTCCGCGCGCACCATGGTCGCCACGGTCGCCCAGGAGGAGCCGCTCGAGATCGAGCAGGTGATGACCATCATCGACGAAGCCTCGCAGCTGCTCGCCTACAGCCACCGCCTGGAGGAAAAGCAGGCCGAGCTCGAGTCCGCGACGCGCGACCTGCAGGCGGCCAACGAGAGCCTGAAGGAACTCGACCGCCTGAAGGACGATTTCATCTCGACCGTGACGCACGAGCTACGCACGCCCCTCACGTCGATCCGCGCCTTTTCGGAGATCCTGCACGACAATCCGGACCTCGACGGGGCGGAGCGCCAGCGATTCCTGGGGCTCGTCATCAAGGAATCCGAGCGCCTCACGCGCCTCATCAACCAGGTGCTCGACCTCGCGAAGCTCGAGTCGGGCCTCGCCGAGTGGCGCAGCGAGGAACTCGACTTGCGCGATGTGGTGGCGGACGCCGTGAGCGCGACCAGCGCGCTCTTCAAGGCGAAAGGGGTCGTGCTCGAGACGCGGCTCGTGCCCTCACCGCTGGTGCTGGGCGACCGCGACCGCCTGATGCAGGTGCTGCTCAACCTGCTGTCGAACGCGGTGAAGTTCTGCACGCCGGGCAGCGGCAAGGTGATCGTGCGGCTGGCGGGCGACGGCGGCACCGTCCGCGTGGAAGTGGCGGACAATGGGGTCGGCATCAGCGCCGAGCACCAGAACGTGATCTTCGAGAAATTCCGCCAGGTCGGCGATCCGATGACCGAGAAGCCCGCGGGAACGGGGCTCGGCCTCGCCATCTGCCGGCGCATCGTCGGCCACCTCGGCGGGCGGATGGGGGTGCAAAGCGAGGTGGGCCGCGGCTCGGTCTTCTACTTCATCCTGCCGGTAGCGGCTCCCGGCGAACGGCTCGCGGCCCATGGCTGATCCGCATCCCGGCCCCGCGCGGGTCATGATCGCCGAGGACGAGTCCAGCATCCTGCTGTCGCTCGAGTTCCTGCTGCGCAAGGCGGGCTTCGACACGCGGGTCGCCCGCGACGGCGAGGAGGCGCTCGGCGTGCTCACCGCCTTCCGGCCCGACGTGGCGCTCCTCGACGTGATGCTCCCGCGCCGCAGCGGGCTCGAGGTGTGCCGGTTCATCCGCGCCGAGCCCGCCCTGGCCGGAACGCGCATCCTGCTGCTCACCGCCAAGGGCGGTCGCCAGGACCTCCAGAACGGCCTCGCGGCCGGCGCCGACGAGTACCTCACCAAGCCGTTCTCGACGCACGAACTGCTCGAGCGCGTGAAGGCGCTCGCCGCCGGAAAGGGATCCGCTTGAACCCCGCCGAACCGACCGTCTACGTGATCGACGACGACGAATCGATCCGCGAGCTTCTCGTCTGGCTGATGCGCCGCAACCAGATCCGCGCCGAGGCTTTCCCGAACGCCCGCAGCTTTCTCAAGGCCTACCGGCCCGAAATACCCGGCTGCCTCATTCTCGATCTCTACATGCCGGGCATGAGCGGCCTCGAGCTGCAGGTCTACCTCCGGGAGGCGGGAATCGACATGCCCGTGATCTTCCTGTCGGGCCGGGCGGACGTGCCGAAGGCGGTGCACGCCGTGAAGAGCGGGGCGATCGACTTCATCGAAAAGCCCTTCGATTACAAGCGGATCGTCGAGCTTGTCGGGGAATGCCTTCGCCGGGATGCCGCCTCCCGGGGCGAAAGGATGCAGTCCCGGCAGCGAGCGGAAAGACTGGCCACCCTCACGCAGCGAGAGCGGGAAGTGCTCGAACGGGTGGTCGCCGGAAAGGTGAACCGGATCATCGCCGAGGAAATGGCGATCTCGATCAAGACGGTCGAGGCCCACCGGGCGCGGATCATGGAGAAGCTGGCGGTCGATTCCGTGGCGGAACTGGTCAAGGCCACCCTCGGCGCCCAGCGGCCGGATCGCCTCCCGCCGGCCGAGGGTTAGGGTTTCCCCCTATTGCCGGGCATTGGACGAAGGCCTTAGCATCCGGCACGTTAAGGAGGAGGGTACCCAAGAAGAACAAGCGGCCGGCGCCTCGGACTCCCCGCAAGAGGGAGAGCGGGGCGCCAGAGCAGCGAGCAAGGCCCAGTGCGGCCTCGCGCCCTCCGCGTCGCTAGAACGGTTGACCAAAGGAGGACTCGATGCAACTGACCCAGAATCACATCGACTATTGGCACAAGAACCTCCGGCTCACGGCGATCCTGCTCGTGATCTGGTTCATCGCGACGTTCGTCGTGATCTGGTTCGCGATCCCGCTGGCGGAGATCAAGATGTTCGGATGGCCCCTCTCGTTCTACATGGCCGCCCAGGGCTCGCTGATCGTCTACGTCGCCATCATCGGCTTCTACGCGCTCAAGATGCGCGGCTACGACAACGAGCACGGTGTCCACGAAGGGGAGGTCGAATAATGGCCGTCAGCCAGAAGTCATTCACCCAGCAGCTCAAGAAGTACTACACCTTCTATACCGGGGGCTTCGTCACCTTCGTCGTGCTCCTCGCCATCGCCGAGAAGATGGGCGTGCCGAACAAGTGGCTCGGCTACTGCTTCCTCATCTTCACGATCCTGCTCTACGCCGGCATCGGCATCATGAGCCGCACGCTGGAGGTCGCGGAGTACTACGTGGCCGGACGGCGCGTGCCTGCGCTCTTCAACGGCATGGCGACGGGGGCGGACTGGATGAGCGCGGCCTCCTTCATCGGCATGGCCGGCACGCTCTACCTCACGGGCTTCCAGGGCCTGTCGTTCATCATGGGCTGGACGGGCGGCTACGTGCTGGTGGCGCTGCTTCTCGCGCCCTACCTGCGCAAGTTCGGCCAGTTCACGATTCCCGACTTCCTCGGGGCGCGCTACGGCGGGAACATCGTGCGTTCGATGGGCGTCATCGCGGCCATCCTCTGCTCGTTCACCTACGTCGTCGCGCAGATCTACGGCGTCGGCATCATCACCAGCCGCTTCACCGGCCTGGAGTTCGGCATCGGCGTGTTCGTGGGCCTCGCCGGCATCCTGGTCTGCTCGTTCCTGGGCGGCATGAAGGCCGTCACGTGGACGCAGGTGGCCCAGTACATCATCCTGATCGTGGCCTACATGATCCCGGTGGTCTGGCTGTCGGTGAAGCACACGGGCATCCCGATCCCGCAGATGGTCTATGGCACGGTGCTCGAGCGCGTGACGGAGCGCGAAAAGGTGCTCGCGAACGACCCGGGCGAGAAGGCCGTCCGCCAGATCTTCGCCGACCGCGCCAAGGCGGCCGACGACAAGATCAAGGGCCTGCCGGGCAGCTACCAGGCCGAGAAGGACGCCCTGTCGAAAAAGGTCGAGGACCTCAAGACGGCCGCGGCGTCCAAGATCGAAGTGGATGCGGCGGAAAAGGCGCTCAAGGAGTTCCCGGCGACGCCCGATGCGGCCAAGGCCAAATGGGCGGCGGAGAAGGGAGCAGCGTCCGGCCGTACCGGCCCGCCGCAACCGCACGCGACACCTTTCCCGGGCAAGGATGAGGCTGCCCGCGATACGACCCGGCTCAATTTCATCGGCGTCGTCTTCTGCATGATGTTCGGCACCGCGGCGCTTCCGCACATCCTGATGCGCTACTACACGACGCCGTCGGTCCAGGAGGCGCGCGTCTCGGTGTTCTGGTCGCTCTTCTTCATCTTCCTGCTGTACTTCACGGCGCCTGCGCTTGCGGTTCTGGCGAAGTTCGACGTGTACACGCTGGTCGTCGGGTCGAAATTCGCCGAGCTACCAACCTGGGTCAACGCATGGCAGGCAGTGGACAAGACACTGCTCAACATCACGGACATCAACAAGGACGGCATCGTGCAGCTGGCCGAGATCGTGATCGGCGGTGACCTGATCGTGCTGGCGACGCCGGAAATCGCGGGCCTGCCCTACGTGATCTCGGGCCTGGTCGCGGCCGGCGGCCTCGCCGCGGCGCTCTCGACCGCGGACGGCCTGCTGCTCACCATCGCGAACGCGCTGTCGCACGACCTGTACTACAAGATGATCAACCCGAACGCCTCGCCGGCGGTTCGCATCACGGTGTCCAAGTTCCTGCTGCTGGGCGTGGCCATCATCGCGGCGTACGTCACCTCGCTCAAGCCCGGAAACATCCTGTTCCTGGTGGGTGCGGCGTTCTCGATGGCGGCGTCCGCGCTGTTCCCGGCACTGGTGTTGGGGATCTTCTGGAAGCGCGCCTCCAAGTGGGGCGCCATCGCCGGCATCTGTGCGGGACTGGGTGTTTGCCTGTACTACATGGTCCATACCTACCCGACGTTCATCCAGTGGTTCGGCACGACGCCCATCCAGAAATGGTTCGGCCTCGATCCGATCTCGGCGGGCATGTTCGGTGTCCCCGTCGGCATCGTGACCATCTTCGTGGTGAGCCTGCTCACGCCGGCTCCCGACAAGGAGGTCCAGGAACTCGTCGACCACGTTCGCTACCCGAACCTGGCCGGCGATATCGATACCCGGGGCACCTGAGTCCCGGAGCACCGTGGCACAATGGGGCCCACGCCAAGCGGCGTGGGCCCTTTTCCTTTCCCTTCCCCCGATCGATGGAACCCGAACTGCTGATCCGCGCCATCAAGGCGCTCCTGGAAGTGGCGGGATTCGCCTATCTCGGCCAGGGCCTCGTGGCGATTTTCGCGGGCGCCCGGCGCGAATCGAACGTGGTCTTCCAGATCTTCCGGATCATCACGTCGCCCGTCGCGCGCGTCGTTCGTTTCGTGACGCCTCGGTTCGTGCCGGACCGGCACATTCCCTTCGTCGCTTTCGGGTTGTTGCTCTGGGCCTGGATCCTGTGCCTGGTCGCCTTGGCAAGGCTCAAGTCCGGCGCCTGAAGGCGCGATGCTCTTCCGGTACTTCGCGCGCGAGATCCTCACCACGAGCGCTTTCGTGCTCGCGGCGCTGCTCGCGCTTTTCGGTTTCTTCGACCTGATCAAGGAACTGGACGACCTGGGCCGCGGCAATTACCGGCTCACGGCGATGATCGCTTACGTGCTGCTGTCGCTGCCTTCCCATGCGCACGTCCTCATGCCGGCCGCCGGGCTCATCGGCACGCTTTTCGCGCTCGCCCGCATGTCGGAGCAGTCCGAGCTCACGGTGATGCGGTCCTCCGGAATGTCCATGAACCAGCTCGCCCTGCACGTGGCGGGCGCGGGCCTGGTCGTGGCGGTGGCCACGACCGTCATGGGCGAGTTCGTGGCGCCCTACGCCGAGGACGCGGCGAAGAGCCTGCGACTCAAGGCCACCACCTCCATCGTGGCTCGCGAATTCCGTTCCGGCTTCTGGGTGAAGGACGACCGCAGCTTCGTGAACATCCAGGACGTCACGGCGGACACGACGCTGCTCAACCTGAAGATCTACGAGTTCGACCCGTCCTATCGGCTCACCGCCATCAGCCGGGCGGAGAAGGGCATCTACGAGGGCCGCAATCGCTGGAGCCTGGCCAACGTGGAGCTCACGCGCTTCGAGGGCGAGCGCGCGGTGCTCGAGCGCCTGCCGAAGGCGACCTGGAATTCGGTGCTGACGCCCGACATCCTGTCGGTGCTGAAGATCGTGCCCGAGCGCATGTCGGTGATGAACCTGGCCTCGTACATCGATCACCTGCGCGACAACCGGCAGAAGACGACGCGCTACGAGATCGCGCTGTGGCAGAAGGTGCTCTACCCGGTGGCCGCCATCGTGATGATGGTGCTCGCCATCCCGTTCGCCATCCAGCCGCAGCGCGCGGCCGGCACCGGCGCCAAGATCGTGCTGGGCATCCTGCTCGGGCTGGGCTTTCACTTCGCCGGCCGTCTCTTCTCGCACGTGGGCCTGCTGAACGACTGGCCCTCGATGCTCTCGGCGGGCCTGCCCACGGCGATCTTCCTGGCCGTCGCCGCGGCCGGGATCATCCAGGCCGAAAGACGCTAGGGACGCGCGGGACCGGCCGCTGCCAGGCGGGTACGTGCAAGTCGGTCGTGAAGGAACTGCCGGTCGCGATCGAGGAACGCCCAGAGAAAGCCCACGCCCAGGGCGGCAAGCCCGGCCAGGGCGAAAAGATAGCGACGTATCGCGGCCGGCCGCGGTACCGCCCCTCCTTCGAGGGATTCCAGGCGGATGCGCCAGGTCTTCATCGCGAGCGTCTGGCCACCGTGCGTCCAGAACCACACGAAATAGGCACCGACGACGGCCAGCACGAACGCCTGCATCAGGTGCCGCCGCCAGCCGCCCGTGGCGTCGCCGATGAATGCGAGGAAGGGGAAGCCTGCGACCAGCACCAGCGCGGCGAGGATGAGCAACTCGTAGACCGCGCAGGCGAATCGCCGCGCCAGCCCGGGCGAGTGCCAGTTTTCCCGGGCCTTCACTGCGGGGTCTTCGGGGCTTCCGGTGCGGCGCGCCGTTCCAGCCAACGTTCGCGAAGCTCGTGTTGCTTGGACGGGGGCAGCTTTTTCATGCCCTGGAAGCTCTCGCGGGCGGCCTTGCGTTGTGCCGGCGTCATCGAGGCCCAGTCGCGGATGCGTTCCTGGAAGCGCTCCTGCTGGATGGGCTGCATTTTCGGATACTGTCGCGCCGCCGACTGCAGGCGCTGCTGCTGGTAGCCGGGGAGCTTGTCCCAATCCTTCTGGAGTGGCTGAAGCACGGCGCGGTCCTGGGGAGCCAGGCGGTTCCAGGGGGTCGGGGGCGTCTTGGGAGCTTCCTTGGACGCCGCCACGCCCGGATGGGCCGCCAAGGCAAGAGCCGCGAGGCCCGCGGCTAGAAGTCGCCGGAGGCGCTCTTGAGCCAAGTGTCGAAGTCCTTGTCGAGGAAGGCGTCGATGGGAAGCTCGCCGGTGAGGAGCTGGGCGTCGAGTTCGCCGATGTCCACTTCGGGGTTCAGGACCTTGGTGGCCAGCGTTGCCAGCAGCAGCACGAGGGGGAGCCACAGGAGGGCTTGCTGGAACACCTCGTACTTGAGCGTCTGCACCGTGCCGGCGCCGACGGTCACCAGCCCGAAGAGCCGGACCGGTTCGCGGTAGGCGTCGAGCGCCCGCAGGCGGGCGGCCTTCAGCCGGGTGGCCTGAAGTTCGCCGGTCTCACCGGCAGTACGGTCCAGCCAGGGACGGATCCTTGCGCCAAAATCTTTTTCATTCATAGACTTACACCCTTCGCTTTCAGGGCTTTCGCCAGTGCGTGCGTTGCCCGGGAGCAGTGCGTTTTCACGCTGCCTTCCGAACAACCCATGGCCTTGGCGGTTTCGCTGACATCCAACTCTTCCCAATAACGCAGGAGGAAGGCTTGGCGTTGACGTTCCGGAAGGGCCTTTACGGCATCTTCGATCAGCCCCATGACCTGGGACTGTTCCAGGCGCTCGGCGGGCCCCGCCGGGACGCTTCCCAGATCCTCGATCTCGAAGGACTCCAGGGGGTCCGCGTCGTCATCCTCGCCTCCCAGCCCGAGCGCCGACAGCAGCGTGGTCCAGGTGGAGCGCACCTTGCCACGGCGGTAGTGGTCACGGATCGCATTCTGCAGGATCCGCTGGAAAAGAAGCGGCAACTCCGCAGCCGGCCGGTCGGCGTAGTTCTCGGCGAGCTTGAGCATCGCGTCCTGCACGATGTCGAGCGCGGCCTGCTCGTCCTGGACGGAGAAGATGCACTGCTTGAAGGCACGGCGCTCGACCGAGGCGAGGAAATCCGACAGTTCTTTTCTGGTGGCCAGGGGGGCTCCTCCCCGGGGAGCGCCGCCATCGGCGCCTTCCCGGTACGGGCCGTTTCCGCCCGCTGGCCGCGACTATAGCAAAGGGCCCGTGCGGGCCCGCCGACGCGGGGTAAGGGCCTTATCCCGAATGCGGCTTGACCAATCGGGACCGCCCGGCTAATGTTCTAGGTTCCCCTTCAAAACCTCGCTAATTTACAAGGCCTTATGGAACTCAAGCTCCCCCCGCTCGCGGAAACCGGCGAAACCCTCACGGGCGCCGAGATCGTCGTCCGCTGCCTCAAGGAAGAGGGCGTCGAGTTCGTATTCGGCTATCCGGGGGGGGCGGTACTGCACATCTACGACGCCATCTTCGACCAGAAGGCGTTCAGCCATATCCTCGTCCGGCATGAGCAGGCCGCCCTTCACGCGGCGGACGGTTACGCGCGGGCCACGGGACGCCCCGGCGTCGCACTGGTCACGAGCGGCCCGGGCGTCACCAACGCCGTCACGGGAATCGCCACGGCCTACATGGACTCGATCCCCCTGGTGGTCATCACCGGCCAGGTTCCCACGCGCGCCATCGGCGAGGACGCCTTCCAGGAATGCGACACGGTCGGCATCACACGGCCCTGCGTGAAGCACAACTTCCTCGTGAAGGACGTGAACGAACTCGCGATCACGATCAAGAAGGCCTTCCATATCGCGACGACCGGACGGCCCGGCCCCGTGCTCGTGGACATCCCCAAGGACGTCTCGGCACAGTCGGCCCGGTTCCATTATCCGGAAAAGGTCCACCTGCGCTCCTACAGCCCGGTCGTGAAGGGCCACAGCGGCCAGATCAAGAAGGCCGTCCAGCTGCTCCTCGAGGCGAAGCGCCCGATGATCTACGTGGGTGGCGGCGTCGTGCTGGGCGAGGCGAGCGCGGAGCTCACGGAGCTCGTTCGCCTGCTCGACTACCCCTGCACCGAGACGCTCATGGGCCTGGGGGCGTTTCCCGCCTCGGACAAGCGTTTCGTCGGCATGCTCGGCATGCACGGCACCGTCGAGGCCAACATGGCCATGCAGAACTGCGACGTGCTCCTCGCGGTCGGCGCCCGATTCGACGACCGCGTGATCGGGAACCCCTCGCACTTCGCGGCCGGCAACCCGACGCGAAAGATCGTGCACATCGACGTGGATCCGTCGTCGATCTCCAAGCGCGTGCGCGTCGACGTGCCCATCGTGGGGCACGTGAAGGACGTCCTGGCGGACATGCTCGCCCTGCTCAAGGGGGCCAAGGACAAGCCCGACCCCGCGGCTCTCGCGGCGTGGTGGGACCAGATCGGCCTCTGGCGCGCGAAGGATTGCCTCAAGTACGACCGCACCGCCGCGATCATCAAGCCGCAGTACGTGATCGAGAAGCTCTGGGAGATCACGAAGGGCGACGCGTACATCACCTCGGACGTCGGCCAGCACCAGATGTGGGCCGCCCAGTTCTACCGCTTCGACAAGCCGCGGCGCTGGATCAATTCCGGCGGCCTGGGGACGATGGGCGTCGGCCTGCCGTACGCCATGGGAGTGAAGCTCGCCTTCCCGGACGCCGACGTGGCCTGCGTCACGGGCGAGGCCTCCATCCAGATGTGCATCCAGGAACTCTCGACCTGCAAGCAGTACCACCTGCCGGTCAAGCTCGTGAACCTGAACAACCGCTACATGGGCATGGTGCGGCAGTGGCAGGAGTTCTTCCACGGCAACCGCTACGCCGAGTCCTACATGGACGCACTCCCGGATTTCGTGAAGCTCGCCGAGGCCTACGGCCACGTCGGCATGCGGATCGACAAGCCCGCAGACGTGGAAGGCGCCCTTCGCGAGGCCTTCAAGCTGAAGGACCGGCTCGTCTTCCTCGACATCATCACCGACCAGACGGAGAACGTCTTCCCGATGGTGCCCGGCGGCAAGGGCATGTCGGAGATGATCCTCGCCGAGGACCTCTAGCCCCCCGATGCCCGCGCGCCGGCAGGTCCGGCGCGAATCGCAGAACCTCCCCGGCTGCCGCCCCGCGCGGCGGGCCGGGACTCTCCAAAGCCCAACCGACCATGCGCCACATCCTCTCCATCCTCGTCGAAAACGAAGCCGGCGCGCTCTCGCGCGTCTCGGGTCTGTTTTCCGCCCGCGGCTACAACATCGAATCGCTCACCGTCGCGCCGACCGAGGACGCGACGATGTCCCGCATGACGATCGTCACCACCGGCTCCGACGAGATCGTCGAGCAGATCACCAAGCAGCTCAACAAGCTGGTCGACGTGGTGAAGGTGGTCGACCTCTCGGAAGGCCGCCACATCGAGCGCGAGCTGATGCTCGTCAAGGTGCGCGCCGCCGGCAAGGACCGCGAGGAGATGAAGCGCACCGCCGACATCTTCCGCGGACGCATCATCGACGTCACCGACAAGTCGTACACCATCGAGCTCACCGGCACCACGGACAAGCTCGATGCCTTCCTCGAGGCGCTCGACAAGGGCGCGATCCTGGAAACCGTCCGCACCGGCGTCTCGGGCATCGGCCGGGGCGAATGGGTGCTCAAAGCCTGATTTCACGCTCAAAGACATCGAGGAACAGATCATGAAGGTCTACTACGACAAGGACGCCGACCTCTCGCTCGTGAAGGGCAAGAAGGTCACCATCATCGGCTATGGCTCCCAGGGCCACGCGCACGCCCAGAACCTCAAGGATTCCGGCGTCAAGGTCACCGTCGGCCTGCGACCGGGCGGGGCCAGCTGGGACAAGGCGAAGAAAGCCAAGCTGGACGTGAAGGACGTCGGCGCCGCCGTGAAAGGCGCGGATCTCGTGATGATCCTGCTGCCCGACGAGAACCACGCCGCCGTGTGGGCCGAATCGATCGCCCCGAACCTCAAGAAGGGCGCGGCGCTCGCCTTCGCCCACGGCTTCAACATCCACTTCGGCCAGATCCAGCCGCCGAAGGATGTCGACGTCATCATGATCGCCCCGAAGGGCCCGGGCCACCTCGTGCGCTCGACCTACGTGCAGGGCGGCGGCGTGCCGGCTCTCATCGCCGTGCACCAGAACGCCACGGGCAAGGCCAAGGATGTCGCGCTCTCGTACGCCTGCGCCATCGGCGGCACGCGCGGCGGCGTCATCGAGACCAATTTCCGCGAGGAGACGGAGACCGACCTCTTCGGCGAGCAGACCGTGCTGTGCGGCGGCATCGTGGAACTGATCAAGGCGGGCTACGAGACGCTGGTCGAGGCCGGCTACGCGCCGGAGATGGCGTATTTCGAGTGCCTCCACGAGACCAAGCTGATCGTCGACCTCATCTACGAGGGCGGCATCGCCAACATGAACTACTCGATCTCGAACAACGCGGAGTACGGGGAGTACGTGACGGGCCCGAAGGTGATCGGCCCCGAGGCGAAGCAGGCGATGAAGGAGTGCCTCGCCCGCATCCAGAACGGCGAATACGCGCGCGACTTCATCCTCGAGAACCGGGCCGGGGCTCCGACGCTCAATGCCAAGCGACGCCTCCTGGCCGAGCACGAGATCGAGCAGGTCGGCGAGAAGCTGCGGGCCATGATGCCCTGGATCCGCAAGAACAAGCTCGTCGACCAGAGCAAGAACTAGCGGAACCGGGCCGTGGCGAACTATCCGCACCCGATCATCGCCCGGGAGGGCTGGCCGTTCCTCGCGGCGGCGACGCTCGCCGCCGTCGTGGCCACGATCTTCCTGGGATGGTGGTCGCTGCCCTTCTGGCTCGCGGCCCTGTTCGTGCTGCAGTTCTTCCGCGATCCCGCGCGAGAGGTGCCGGCGGGCGAGGGCATCGTGCTGTCGCCGGCCGATGGCCGGATCGTGCAGGTGGGCGATTCCCGCGACGAGTATCTCAAGCGCGACTGCGTGAAGATCAGCGTCTTCATGAACGTGTTCAACGTGCACTCGAACCGTTCGCCGGTGGATGGAACCGTGGAAAACGTCTGGTACTTTCCCGGGCTCTTCGTCAACGCGGATCTCGACAAGGCCTCCACGGACAACGAGCGCAACGCCGTCCACCTGCGCACGGCCGAAGGGCACGACGTGACCAGCGTGCAGGTCGCCGGTCTCATCGCCCGCCGCATCCTGTGCTACGCGGGCAAGGGGGATCGTCTCGCCCGCGGCCAGCGATACGGCTTCATCCGCTTCGGTTCGCGCGTCGACGTGTACCTGCCGCCGGGCTCGCGGCCGCGCGTGGCGATCGGCGACCGCGTGTCGGCCACGACCACGGTGCTCGCCGAGTTGCCCCGCGCCTGAGGACCCGGCCATGAGCGCTCCGCGCGGGAGAGGGCGCCCGACGTTCATCGAGCCTTTCAGGAAGCGGGGCATCTACCTCCTGCCCAACCTCTTCACGACGAGCGCGCTCTTCGCGGGCTTCTACGCGATCGTGCAGGGCATGAACCACGATTTCGAGCGTGCGGCGATCGCCATTTTCGTGGCGGCCGTGCTCGACGGGCTCGACGGGCGCGTCGCGCGGCTCACGGGCACGCAGTCGGCTTTCGGTGCGGAGTACGACAGCCTCGCGGACATGGTCTCGTTCGGGGCCGCGCCGGCGCTCGTGATGTACGAATGGGCGCTGCGCGACATGGGCCGGATCGGCTGGATCGCGGCGTTCATCTATTGCGTGGGCGCGGCGCTTCGCCTCGCGCGATTCAACACCCAGCTCTCGGTGGCCGACAAGCGCTGGTTCACGGGCCTGCCGAGCCCGGCCGCCGGGCTCCTCGTCGCGGGCATGATCTGGGTGCTGAACGACTACCAGGTGAAGGGCGGGCAGGTGAAGTGGTTCGCCGCCGCGCTCACGGTCTACGCGGGCGTCACGATGGTCTCGAACGTGCGCTTCTACAGCGGCAAGGATCTCAACTTGCGCCGGGCCGTTCCGTTCTGGATGACGCTCGTCATCGTGGTGGCGCTCATGCTCATCTCCATCGAGCCTTCGCACGTGCTCTGGGGCATCATGGTCGTATACGGGTTCTCCGGCTACGTGCTCTGGATCGTCCAGCGCGTGCGTGCCGAGGCCCAGGAGAAGCAGTACCGCGGCATCCGCGAGGCCATCGAGGCGGGCGACGTGACCGCGCTTTCGCGCATGCTGGTCGAGACGCCGCCCGACACGCGGGTCGGGGAAGGCCGCACGCTTCTCATGGTGGCGGTCGAGGAGACCAACCTGCCCGCGATCGAACTCATGATCGCCCGGGGCGCGTCGATCGACAGCCGGGACGAACGCGGCCTGACCGCGCTCGGGCTCGCGGCCGAAATGGGCTTCCAGGAAGCGCTCGAGGTTCTCGTCGCCGCGGGTGCCGACCCCAACATTCCGGACCAGGGCGGCCTGACGGCGCTCGACATCGCCGAGGAGCACGGTTCGCACGACCTGGCTGCGGTCCTGCTCAAGGCCGGGGCGAGGCCCGGGCGCGAGATCGCGCCACCGGCGCCTTGAGTTGCGGCTCCGGGTCGCTGTGCTATAGTCGTTTCATGAACGCCGTCGCGCTCCCCGCCGACCACCTGCTTCGCCTCGCCGCAGGCCGTCCCGGCCTGCTGCTGCGCCTCGCGCGCTAAATACACCCCCCCAATTCGGCAGTTGCGGCGCCGCCTGGCAGGTCCCGGGTGGCAAGGATCCATCCCCATTTCCATCCGGAGAACACCATGCAGGACCAGCTGATCATTTTCGACACCACCATGCGCGACGGCGAGCAGAGTCCCCGGCGCTTCCATGACGCGCGACGACAAGGTGCGCATCGGCAAGCAACTCGAGAAGCTGAAGGTGGACGTGATCGAGGCGGGTTTCGCCGCGGCGAGCCCCGGCGACTTCGACGCCATTCGCGCCGTCGCCGAGGCCGTGCACGACTCGACCGTATGCTCGCTCGCCCGCGCCAACGAGAACGACATCCGCCGCGCAGGCGAGGCCGTGGCTCCCGCGAAGCGCAAGCGCATCCACACGTTCATCGCGACCAGTCCCATCCACATGAAGCTGAAGCTGCGCATGTCCGAGGACCAGGTGCTCGAGTCGGCGGTGCGGGCGGTGAAGCTCGCCCGCGAGTACACGGACGACGTCGAGTTTTCGGCCGAAGACGCGGTTCGATCCGAGACGGATTTCCTGTGCCGGATCTTCGAGGCGACCATCGCGGCCGGCGCCCGGACGATCAACGTGCCGGACACGGTCGGCTACAGCATCCCGGAGCGCTGGGGGCACCTCTTCCGCACCCTCCTCGAGCGCATTCCCAACGCGGACAAGGCCATCTGGTCGACGCACTGCCACAACGACCTGGGCATGGCGGTCGCCAATTCCCTGGCCGCGGTGATGAATGGCGCGCGCCAGGTCGAGTGCACGATCAACGGCCTGGGAGAGCGGGCGGGCAATGCCTCCCTCGAGGAGATCGTGATGGCCGTGCGAACGAGGGCGGACCTCTTCACCTGTCGCACGGGCATCGACGCCACGCAGATCGTGCCCGCCAGCAAGCTCGTGTCGACCATCACGGGCTACCCGGTGCAGCCCAACAAGGCCGTCGTGGGCGCCAACGCGTTCGCTCACGAATCGGGCATCCACCAGGATGGCGTCCTCAAGCATCGCGAGACCTACGAGATCATGCGCGCGGAGGACGTGGGTTGGGGTGCGAACCGGCTCACGCTCGGGAAGCTCTCGGGTCGAAACGCATTCAAGTCGCGCCTCTCGGAACTGGGCATCGCCCTCGCCTCGGAAGAAGCGCTCAATGCCGCTTTCGCCAAGTTCAAGGAACTGGCCGACAAGAAGCGCGAGATCTTCGACGAGGACCTGCAGGCCCTCGTCTCCGACGAAAGCGTGACGCCCGAGCACGAGCGATTCAAGCTCGTCTCCCTCGTGGCGCACTCCGAGACGGGCGAGCAACCGTTCGCGCGCGTGGTGATGGCGGACGCGGGCCGGGAGATGCGCGCGGAGGCGCGCGGCGCCGGGCCGGTGGACGCCGCCTTCCAGGCCGTCGAGGACCTGGTCCACAGCGGCACCGACTTGCTGCTCTATTCGGTCAACAACATCACATCGGGCACGGATTCGCAGGGCGAGGTGACGGTCCGCCTGGCCAAGGACGGGCGAATCGTGAACGGAATGGGCGCGGACACGGACATCGTGGTGGCTTCGGTGAAGGCCTACCTCAGCGCGCTCAACAAGATGGGTGGCAAGGCCGAACGCATGAATCCGCAGTACGGCGACGAGACCGCGGCGCCCTGACGAACGCTCGCGGCCATGGAAAAAGGGGCGGCCGAGGCCGCCCCTTCCGGATCGAGCGCAGCGCGCGGGCCGCTATTTCTTCTTCGGCGCCGGGGCGGCATCCTGCTTCGCGATGATCTTGTCCTTGATGTCGTTGTAGACGTTTTCCGGGACGATCTTCCTGTCGAGCAGCTCGTTCTTGCCCTTGTACGGACGGCCCTTGATGATCGCGTCCGCGCGGGCGTCGCCGACACCCTTGAGCTTCACGAGCTCGTCCCGCTTGGCGCTGTTGATGTCCACGAGCGCCTCCGCCTTCTTTTCGGCGGCGGGGGCTGCTTTCTTCGGCTCGTCCTTGGCAAAGGCGGCGCCCGAGGCGGTCAGCAGGGCGATGGCGGCAGCGGCAATGAGTCTCTTCATGGATTCTCCTTGGGAGGTGGGGTGGCGGAGGGGCATTCGCCCCGGGAATTCTAGCCCCTCGCGGTTCCGGTGCATGCCGGGTGGTGCTACCCGGGAGTCGCCCCGGGGAGACTGGCGGATAGCCCGCGTTTTCAAGCGCTTGTCGCTTCCCGGCCGGCTGCGTGTCGCCCCCGCCCGACCTGTCTTGTCGGCGGTGAGCGGGAGGGTGTTGCGCAAGACGCTGATTTGTAAATGTTTTTCGATAGCGGCCCGAGTTGGCACGAAAGGTGGATGAAGAAGGCGTCTTCACCACCCGAAGGAGAATTCCGATGCGCTACCCCGATGGCCTCTTCGGCCGCAAGGATGCCCCGCGAAGCCCCGGCACGCCGGCCCCGCACGGGACACCCGCCGCGCCAGCGCCCGCGTTGTCCACCGTGCCTCGCCCGCCGGCGCAGCCCGTGGTCCAGCCGATCCCCGAGCCCGCGAACCGGCCCGAGGAAAGCGCGGGTTCGCGGCTCATCGTGGGCCCCAACATCAAGCTGAAGGGCGTCGAAATCGACGATTGCGACACGCTCGTGGTCGAAGGCCGGGTCGAGGCGACGATGGTGAGCCGGGCCCTCCAGATCGCCGAGAGCGGCTCCTTCCGCGGCAACGTCGACATCGAGGTCGCGGAGATCCGTGGCGCGTTCGACGGCGAGCTGACCGTTCGCGGCCGCCTCGTGGTGCACGCGACCGGTCGTATCAACGGGAAGGTGCGTTACGGAAAACTTCTCGTCCAGGAAGGCGGCGAGCTGTGCGGCGACGTGGGAACGCTCGGCGAGAAATCGGCGGCATCCGCGCGGGCGAGCTAGCGGTCGCGCGGATGTCGCCGGGCGGCAGGTCTAGCTCTGCCGCGCGAGTTCCGCCGCGAGGCCGATGTAACGTGCGGGTGTCAGGGCGAGCAGTCGGTCCTTCGCGTCCTGCGGCAGCGGCAACGCGCCCACGAAGGCCTGGATTTCCTCGCGCGTGATGCCTCCCTTGCCGCGCGTGAGTTCCTTGAGCTTCTCGTACGAGCCCTCGATGCGGTGCGCGCGCATCACGGTCTGAACGGGTTCGGCGAGAATGTCCCAGCAGCCGTCGAGATCCGCGGCAAGGCGTTCCGGATTGGCCTCCAGCTTGCCGAGCCCGCGCAGGCACGAGTCGTAGGCGAGCAGGCAATACCCGAACGCGACGCCCATGTTGCGAAGCACCGTGGAATCGGTGAGGTCGCGTTGCCAGCGCGAGACCGGGAGCTTTTCGGCGAGGTGGCGAAGGAACGCGTTCGCCAGGCCGAGGTTGCCCTCGGAATTCTCGAAATCGATCGGGTTCACCTTGTGCGGCATCGTCGAGGATCCGACCTCGCCCGCCTTCACCTTCTGGCGGAAATACCCGAGCGAGATGTAGCCCCAGAGGTCGCGATCGAGGTCCAGGAGGATCGTATTGAGCCGGGCGAGCGCGTCGAAAGCCTCGGCGAGCGCGTCGTGCGGCTCGATCTGTATCGTGAGCGGGTTGTAGGCGATGCCCAGGCCCGTGACGAACCGGCGCGCGAATGCCGGCCAGTCGACGCCGGGCACGGCCACCACGTGGGCGTTGAAATTGCCCGTCGCCCCGTTGAACTTGCCGAGCATCTCGACGGCGCCGAGCTTCGCACGCGCGCGCTTGAGGCGCGCGGCGACGTTGGCCATTTCCTTGCCGAGCGTCGTCGGCGTCGCGGGCTGGCCGTGGGTCCGCGAGAGCATGGGCAGCCCGGCATGCTCGTGCGCGAGGAAGTCCAGCCGCGCGATGATCGTATCGATCGCCGGCAGCAGGACCTGCGCGAGGCCGTCCCGCACCATGGTCGCGTGCGCGAGGTTGTTGATGTCCTCCGAGGTGCAGGCGAAGTGGATGAACTCGGCGGCGGCGGACACCTCCGCGTTCGCGGCGAAGCGCTCCCGAAGCCAGTACTCCACGGCCTTCACGTCGTGGTTCGTGGTCGCCTCGATCGCCTTCACGCGTTCGGCGTCGGCGAGCGAGAATCCGGCGGACACGGCGCTCAATTCGGCGAGCGTCGAGGGCGAGAACGGCGCGAGTGGCGCGAACGAGGCCTCGGCGGCGAGTGCCTCGAGCCAGGCGATCTCGACCCGGACGCGGCAGCGCACGAGGGCGAACTCGCTGAAGTGATCCTGCAGGGCCCGGGTCTTGGCGGCGTAGCGGCCGTCGAGCGGGGACAGCGCGGTGAGGGGATGTGGCATCGCGCCGATTTTATCATGGGCTCCCCAAGCGGCCGGGCCGGGGCAGGGGCGGTGATATACTCGGCAGCCCTCAGAGCCCGCCCACGACAGACACGGAGAAACCGGGATGAAGCTCCTCGCCTCGAAGACCAGCCCGTACGCGCGAAAGGTCCGCATTCTCCTCGCGGAGAAGCAGATCCCGTTCGAGCTCGTGGAGGAAAGCGCCTGGAACGCGGATTCGACCGTGCCGCGATTCAATCCGCTCAACAAGGTTCCGGTGCTGGTGCTGGCTGACGGCACCTCCCTTTACGATTCCTCGGTGATCGCCGAGTACCTGGACCCGCTCGGCGCGCCCGTTTTCATTCCGCCGTCGGGACTCGACCGGGCCAAGGTGCGCCGCGACGAGGCGCTCGGAAACGGCATCACCGACGCCGGCCTCGCGATCTTCCTCGAGCGCAAGCGTGTGGCGACGTTGCAGGATCCCGCGTGGATCGCCCGGCAGAAAAGCAAGGTGGGGGCCGGCATCGCCGCGCTCGAGCGGGAATTGGGCGGCAAGGCCTACCTTCACGGCGATGCGATGACGCTCGGCGACATCGCCTGCGCTTGCGCCCTGCTGTGGGTGGAATTCCGGTTGCCCGAGTTCGCCTGGCGGCGAAACCACGCCGCGCTCGGCCGCTGGATCGAGCGTCTCGAGGCGCGCGCCTCGTTCGCGGAGACCCGACCGCCCGCCTAGCGGCCTCGGGCGATCACGCCGCCCCCCAGGCATTCCTCGCCCCGGTAGAGCACGGCCGACTGGCCGGGGGTCACGGCCCACTGGGCATCGTCGAAGTCCAGTTCGAATGCCCGGACCGTTCGCGGACCGAGGCTGCATGGCGCGTCGGCCTGGCGGTATCGCGTCTTGGCCGCGAGCCCGGGTTCGCCGCTGCTCGGTCCCATGCCGTCGATCCAGCTCGCATCCCCGGCCTGGAGATGACGTGAGAGCAGGCGTCGATGGTCTTTTCCCTGGACCACGACCAGCGCATTGCGGTCGAGCTCCTTGGCGGCCACGTACCACGGTGAGCCGTCGCCGTCCTTCAGGCCGCCGATGCCCAGGCCCTGCCGCTGGCCCAGCGTGTAGTACATGAGCCCCTGGTGTTCGCCCAGGCTGCGGCCGAGCTCGTCGACGATCGGGCCGGGTTCCCGCGGCAGGTAGCGTGACAGGAACTCCCGGAAGGGCCGCTCGCCGATGAAACAGATGCCGGTCGAATCGCGCTTGGCATGATTGGGCAGGCCCGCTTCCCGCGCGATCTCGCGCACCCGTGTCTTGAGCAGGTGCCCGACGGGAAAAAGCGAGCGGGACAACTGCGCCTGGGTGAGGCGGTGCAGGAAATAGCTCTGGTCCTTGGCGGGGTCGAGCCCCTTCAGCAGCGCGTGCCGCCCCTCGCGCACGGCCACGCGGGCGTAGTGGCCGGTGGCGATGCAGTCCGCGCCGAGGTCGAGCGCGTGGTCGAGGAACGCCTTGAACTTGATTTCCGCGTTGCAGAGCACGTCGGGGTTCGGCGTCCGTCCGGCCCGGTACTCGGCCAGGAAGCTCGCGAAGACCCGCTCGCGATACTCCGCGGCGAAATTGACTGCCTCCAGGTCGATGCCGACGCGCTCGGCCGCCGACGCGGCGTCGATGAGGTCCTCGCGCGTGGAGCAGTACTCGCCGTCGTCGTCGTCCTCCCAGTTCTTCATGAACAGGCCGGTGACGTCGTGCCCCTCGCGCTTGAGCAGGAGGGCGGCGACGGCGGAGTCCACGCCTCCGGAGAGGCCGACGACGATTTTCATGGGCGGGAGGATACGCGAGAGCGTCGTGGAAACGAAAAAGGCAGGACCGTGCGGCCCTGCCTTCGGTGCGACCGGGGATTCCGGATTACTTCTTGGGGGCGTCGGCCTTGGGGGCGTCGGCCTTGGGGGCGTCGGCCTTCGGGGCGGTGTCCTTCTTGGGGGCCTTCTTCTTGGCGGGCTTCTTCTTGGCGGGCTTGGCGTCGGCCTTCTTGGCGTCGGCGGGCTTGGCGACGTCGGCGGCCTTGGCCGGCGCTTCCGCCTTGGCGGAGGGTGCGGCCGCGGGCGCGGGGGCGGCCATGGGCTTCGGGGCTTCCGCCGGCTTGGCGGGGGCCTGGGCGAACGCACCCAGGGAAACGGCGGCGAACATGGCGGCGATCAGCGAGGAAAGCTTTTTCATTCTGGTTCCTTGTGGATTTGGGGGGGAACGCTTCGACTGCGCTGGAGGCCAGCCTCGTCGACGTCTATAACGTCCCCGTGGACCTGCCGGTTGACAGGGCCTTACAGGCCCGCGGGGAGCGCCGCCGGCGCCTCCCGCCAGGCGCCCGGCGCGATTCCCTCGAGCGTCCAGGGCCCGACGGCATGGCGGACCAGCCGAAGCGTGGGCAGGCCGACCTTGGCGGTCATTCGCCGCACCTGCCGGTTGCGCCCTTCTTTCAGGCGGATCTCGAGCCAGCTCGTCGGAATGGCGGCGCGGAACCGGATGGGCGGGTCCCGTGGCCAGAGCCCTTCGGGCTCGGTGATGGCGCGTGCTCCGGCAGGCCGGGTCACGAAATCGCCCAGGTCCACCCCCTGCCGGAGCGCATGCAAATGGGCTCCGGTAGGCACGCCCTCGACCTGGACCCAATACCGCTTCTCGAGCTTGTGGCGGGGATCGGCGATGCGGGCCTGGAGGCGCCCGTCGTCGGTGAGCACCACGAGTCCCTCGCTATCGGTGTCGAGGCGACCGGCCGGGTAGACGCCGGGTAGCGGCACGAAGTCCTTGAGCGTCGAGCGCCCGGCCACCGCGGTGAACTGGCACACCGCGCCGAACGGCTTGTTCAGAAGTATGAGTTGGGTCAAGGGATCGGGGGGGAGCTTTGCTACAATTGCGCGATTTTTCGCATTTGCCGGCCAGGGCCGGGCCAAAAGGCGCTTGCGCGCCGCCTACGAGAAGACCCCACAGGAGTCCCCCATGAGCAAGATCAAGGTCAAGAACCCGGTCGTCGAGATGGACGGCGATGAAATGACGCGGATCATCTGGCAGCGCATCCGCGAAAAGCTGATCCTCCCCTACCTCGACATCGATCTCAAGTACTACGACCTGGGCATGGAGTACCGGGACGCGACCGACGACAAGGTGACGGTCGACTCGGCCAACGCGACCAAGGAGTACGGCGTCGCGGTGAAGTGCGCGACCATCACGCCGGACGAGGCCCGCGTGAAGGAATTCAACCTGAAGCAGATGTGGAAGAGCCCCAACGGAACGATCCGCAACATCCTGGACGGCACCATCTTCCGCGAGCCGATCGTGTGCGCCAACGTGCCGCGCATCGTCCCCCACTGGAACCTGCCCGTCGTCGTCGCCCGCCACGGCTACGGCGACGTCTATCGCGCCACGGAGATCAAGTTCGACGGCCCCGGCACGATCAAGCTCACCTTCGTCCCGAAGGATGGCAGCGCGCCGGTCGAGCGCGAAGTCTTCCAGGCCCCCGGCGCCGGCATCACGATGTCCATGTACAACCTGGACGAATCGATGCGCGGCTTCGCCCGGGCCTGCTTCAACTACGCGCTCAACCGCAACTACCCCGTCTACCTGTCGACCAAGAACACCATCCTCAAGGTCTACGACGGGCGCTTCAAGAACCTCTTCCAGGAGATCTTCGATACCGAGTTCAAGGCGAAATTCGACGCGGCGAAGCTCACCTACGAGCACCGCCTGATCGACGACATGGTCGCCTCGAACCTCAAATGGAACGGCGGTTATCTCTGGGCCTGCAAGAACTACGACGGCGACGTCCAGTCCGATACCGTCGCGCAGGGCTACGGTTCGCTGGGGCTCATGACCTCCGTGCTCACCACCCCCGACGGCAAGACCGTCGAGGCGGAAGCCGCCCACGGCACCGTCACCCGCCACTACCGGATGCACCAGCAGGGCAAGCCCACGTCCACGAACCCGATCGCCTCGATCTACGCGTGGACGCGCGGGCTGCAGTACCGCGGCAAGATGGACGGCACGCCGGACGTGGTGAACTTCGCGCTGGCCCTCGAGAAGGTCTGCGTCGATACCGTCGAGTCCGGCAAGATGACCAAGGATCTCGCGACGCTCATCCGCCCCGACCACCCGTACCTCACGACGGAGGAGTACATGGACGCGGTCGACTCGGAACTCAAGCGCCGGATGGCCTGACGGCGGGCGGCGGCTTCGGAAGCAAACAAAAAGCCCCCGGGGCGCGACCCCGGGGGCTTTGCAATTTCTGGCGAGGGCTCTTAGGCGGCCTGTATGTTCGACGCCTGCTTGCCCTTGGGGCCCTGCGTCACCTCGAAGGAGACCTTCTGGCCTTCCTTGAGGGTCTTGAAACCCTGCATCTGGATGGCGGAGAAGTGGGCGAAGAGATCCTCGCTGCCGTCATCCGGCGTGATGAACCCGTAGCCCTTCGCATCGTTGAACCACTTGACGGTACCGGTTGCCATTGCCTTGCATACCTCTCGGTAGGAACGGGTGGAGGCCCGCACATCGTTCGGTTCCAAGCCCGCAAAAGCCGAGCGGCGATGCGAATTCCTTGAAGCCAAACTCCAAGGCGCCTTTTACTCCACCTTGGGAACCGGCGTCAATAGATCGGTGTCCACCCCGAAGGAGGCACCGAACGGGGCGCCGCGCGGGTGTTCGGAGCGACTTTCTGCCCGGGGTCTTGAAAAAGGCCGTTCAGTTGTCCATATTGACTCTCATCCGCAGCGGTATTTTCCGCTTCATCCCGCGCCTCCAGGCATGCCCAGCAAGTCCAACGGCTCCACGCTTCTCAAACCGAGCGCGGCCAAGACCAAGCCGCCGCCGATGTTTCAGGTCGTCATGTATAACGACGACTACACCCCGATGGAATTCGTCGTGGAGGTATTGCAGGTGTTCTTCGCACTTCCCAGCGAGCGGGCGACCCAGGTGATGCTCAAGGTCCATACCGAGGGGCGGGGCGTGTGCGGAATCTATCCCCGGGACGTCGCCTCCACCAAGGTGGAGCAGGTCACGGCATACTCGCGACAGCACCAGCACCCGCTGCAGTGCGCGATGGAGGAAACATGATCGCCCAGGAGTTGGAAGTCAGCTTGCACATGGCCTTCGTCGAGGCCAGGCAGAAGCGCCACGAGTTCATCACCGTGGAGCACCTGCTGCTCGCGCTCTGCGACAACCCGTCCGCGTCCGAGGTCCTGAAGGCGTGCGCGGCCAAGATCGACGAGCTCAAGAAGGCGCTCGCCGACTTCGTCATGCAGCACACGCCCACCGTGGCCGGCACCGGCGAGGTCGACACCCAGCCCACGCTCGGATTCCAGCGGGTGATCCAGCGCGCCATCCTGCACGTGCAATCCTCCGGCAAGAAGGAGGTCACCGGCGCGAACGTCCTCGTCGCCATCTACGGCGAAAAGGATTCGCACGCGGTCTACTTCCTGCACCAGCAGGGCGTCTCCCGGCTCGACGTCGTGAATTTCATCTCCCACGGCATCACCAAGAATCCGCAGGCCGGCACCAGCCGGGAAGAAGGCGAAGGCGAGCCGGAAAGCCAGGACGCGCCCGGGGCCGGAGGCGCGCTCGAGAGCTTCACGCAGAACCTCAACCAGCTCGCGATCGACGGCAAGATCGATCCGCTCATCGGCCGCGCGGCCGAGCTCGAGCGCGTGATCCAGATCCTGTGCCGGCGGCGCAAGAACAACCCGCTGCTGGTGGGCGAGGCCGGGGTCGGGAAAACGGCCATCGCCGAAGGGCTCGCCAAGCGCATCATCGACAGCGACGTGCCGGAGGTGCTCGCCAAGGCGCAGGTTTTCGCGCTCGACATGGGCGCGCTCCTCGCGGGCACCAAGTATCGCGGCGACTTCGAGCAGCGACTGAAGGCGGTGCTCAAGCAGCTCGTCGACAATCCGAACGCGATCCTCTTCATCGACGAGATCCACACCCTCATCGGCGCGGGCAGCGCCTCGGGCGGCACGCTCGACGCGTCGAACCTGCTCAAGCCCGCGCTGTCGTCGGGCGCGCTCAAGTGCATCGGCGCCACGACCTACAACGAGTTCCGCGGCATCTTCGAGAAGGATCACGCCCTCTCGCGGCGCTTCCAGAAGATCGACATCAACGAGCCTTCCATCCAGGAGACGGTCGAGATCCTTCGCGGACTCAAGTCGCGATTCGAGTCGCACCACGGCGTGAAGTACACCGCCAACGCGCTGTCGACCGCTGCCGAGCTATCGGCCCGCTACATCAACGATCGCCACCTGCCTGACAAGGCGATCGACGTGATCGACGAGGCGGGCGCATTGCAGCGCATCCTGCCGAAATCCAAGCAGAAGAAGGTCATCGGCAAGCCCGAGATCGAGGAGATCGTCGCGAAGATCGCGCGCATCCCGGCGCGAAACGTCTCGAGCGACGACCGCGCCGCCCTCAAGACCCTCGACCGCGACCTGAGGGCCACCGTCTTCGGACAGGACAAGGCCATCGAGGCGCTCTCGGCCGCCATCAAGATGGCGCGCTCCGGCCTGGGCAATCCGCAGAAACCGATCGGAAGCTTCCTCTTCTCCGGGCCGACGGGCGTCGGCAAGACGGAGGTCGCGCGCCAGCTCGCCTTCATCATGGGCGTGGAACTCGTGCGCTTCGACATGTCCGAATACATGGAGCGCCATGCCGTCTCGCGCCTCATCGGCGCGCCGCCGGGCTATGTCGGCTTCGACCAGGGCGGGCTTCTCACCGAGGCGATCACCAAGCACCCCTATTCCGTGCTCCTGCTCGACGAGATCGAGAAGGCCCACCCGGACATCTTCAACATCCTGCTGCAGGTGATGGACCACGGCTCGCTCACGGACAACAACGGGCGAAAGGCCGACTTCCGCAACGTCGTGATCGTGATGACCACCAACGCGGGCGCCGAGGGCCTGTCGAAGAACTCGATCGGTTTTTCGACCGACAAGCGCTCGGGCGACGAGATGGCCGAGATCAAGCGCCTCTTCACGCCCGAGTTCCGGAACCGGCTCGACGCGACGATTTCCTTCGCGGCGCTGGACGAGCAGGTCATCCTGCGCGTGGTCGACAAGTTCCTCATGCAGCTCGAAGCCCAGCTCGCGGAGAAGAAGGTCGAGGCGCAGTTCACCGAGGCCCTCAAGAAGTACCTGTCGAAGAACGGCTTCGACCCGCTCATGGGCGCGCGTCCGATGGCCCGGCTCATCCAGGACACGATCCGCCGTGCGCTCGCCGACGAACTGCTCTTCGGCAAGCTCGCGGGGGGCGGCCGCGTCACCATCGACGTGGATGCGGATGGCAAGGTGAAGCTCGACATCGCCTCGAACAGTGCGCAGCCGGCCGAGCCGGTCGAGTCGGCCTGACGCGCCCTGCGCACCCGGAAATCAAGACCCGCCCCGGCGGGTTTTTTTTCGCCCGGGACCTGCCCAGGTGGGCAATAGCCGCGCGGGCCGGGCTTGCGCTATGCTCGCTGGAGCTTGCGGACCGACCACATAAGATCCTGAGGAGATACGCCATGATTCGCATTTCGATTGCGGCGGGTTTGTTGTCCGCCGCCGCGCTTGCCGGGGCCCAGCAACCGGCACCGCCCCCCGCGTTCGCGGCCTCCAACCTGTCGCCCATGGGGGTACGCGCGCTTGCCTCCAACTGTGCCGCCTGCCATGGCACCAATGGCAGGCCCGCGCCGGGTTCTACGCTCGAGGGACTGGCGGGGAAGCCGAAGAACGAGCTCGCCATGGCCATGAACCAGTTCCGCGCCGGGAAAAAACCGGCCACGCTGATGCACCAGATCTCCAAGGGCTACACCGAGGCGGAGATCGACGCGCTGGCTGACTACTTCTCGCGCCAACCGCGCTAGGCACCGGAGAACACCATGAAGATCCAGCGAAGGGAATTCCTCAAGGCGGGAGCGGCGGGCGTCGTGTTCACGGGGCTCGCGGGCTGCGCGGGCATGCCGGGCGGCGCTCCGAAGGCGCGCGTGGTCGTGATCGGCGGCGGCTATGGCGGGGCAACGGCTTCCAAGTACATTCGCATGTTCGATCCGTCGATCGAGGTCGTGCTGGTCGAGCCGAACGACGTGTTCGTATCCTGCCCGATCTCCAACCTCGTCCTGGGCGGCTTCAAGACCATCGGCGACATCACGACGCCCTACACGGGTCTCGAGAGAAACCACGGGGTGCGAATCGTTCGCGACATGGCGGTGGCCGTCGACCTCGATCGCAAGCAGGTTCGGCTCGCCAGGGGCGACCCGCTGCCGTTCGACCGGGTGATCGTGGCACCCGGCATCGAGTTCATCGAGGGCGCGATTCCCGGCCTCAAGTCCCCCGAGGCGCAGTCGCGCATCCTGCACGCCTGGAAGGCCGGGGCGCAGACGGTCGACCTTCGCCGGCAGCTCGAGCAGATGCGCGACGGCGGCGTCTACGTGCTCACCGTGCCGGAGGCGCCGTATCGCTGCCCGCCCGGCCCCTACGAGCGCGCGTGCCAGGTGGCCGCGTACTTCAAGGCCGCGAAGCCCCGCTCCAAGGTGCTGCTGCTCGACGCGAACGGCGACGTCACCTCGAAGGGCCCGCTCTTCAAGAAAGCCTGGGCGGATCTCTACCGGGGCATCGTCGAGTACCGGCCGAACAGCAAGGCCGTCGACGTCGACGTGAAGACGAGCACCGTGAAACTCGAGCTCGAGGACGTGAAGGGCGACGTGCTTAACGTCATTCCGCCCATGAAGGCCGGCCGCATCGCGGACCCGTACATCACGGCGAACAAGCGCTGGTGCGAGGTGGATTGGCTGACGTACGAATCCAAGGTCGCCAAGGGCGTTCACGTGTTGGGGGATTCGCTTCAGGTCGCGCCCCTCATGCCCAAGTCGGGGCACATGGCCAACGCGCACGGCAAGGCCTGCGCGGCGGCGGTCGTGGCGCTTCTCAACGGCGAGGCGCCCAATCCGTCCCCGACCCTCACCAACACCTGCTACAGCTTCGTCTCGGACAAGCTGGTCGTTCACGTGGCTTCCGTGCACAAGTACGACCAGAAGGACCGAACGATGAAGGTGGTGCCCGGGGCGGGCGGGGTGTCCTCGGCGATGAACGAGGTGGAGGCGGACTACGCCCTCAACTGGGCGACCAACATCTGGTCGGACACGCTCGCCTGACCGCCGCGGCTCCCCCGGTGCCCGAAGGGCCGCCTCGCGCGGCCCTTTCAACGGGTACCCATGCGGAACAAGGCAATCCGCTCCGATGTTGTCTGCGTAGAATGCCCGTGAACCCAGGAGATGCGATGGACCGGTACCCGACGCGCGCCGCTTTCCGGGGCCGGCGAGACCTCTCGTGGCGGCCGCGATGACCGGCAGGCGCGTTCTCGTCCTGTTCGCCGACGAATGGGATCGCGCCGCCATCAAGCGACGCGCGGACGGCACCCGGTACCATTTCGAAGGCTTCGACCTCTTCCGCTTCCCGGAAAACGCGAGGCTTTTCACGTTCGACGCACTCGCCTTCTCGAGCCGCCTCGCCCGCAAGTACCGGCGCATCGGCATCGATGCGGTGGTCACCTCGGAAGAGCAGTTCGGCCCCATCGTGGCAAGCCTGGTGGCCCGCGAGCTGGGTCTTCCCCACAACCCGATCGGCGCGGTCCTCACGGCGCAGCACAAGTACTACGCCAGGCGGGCGTTCCAGGACGGCCTGCCGGACGCCAACCCCGCGTTCGGCCTCATCCCCCGGGATTTCCGCCGCACGGGCGAAGTGCCGCTGCCGTTTCCGTTCTACGTGAAGCCGGTGAAGGCCGCGTTCTCGGTGCTCGCGCGCCGCGTGGCTTCCTGGGACGAACTCGAGCGCCACGCGCGCTTTTCGTGGTGGGAGCAGGCGATCATCGAACGGCTGGTGAAGCCGTTCGGGGACGTGATGCGCGCCCATTCGACCTACGAGGTCGAGCCCTTCAGCATGCTCGCCGAGGAGATCGTCGACGGCCACCAGGTCACCGTGAACGGCTTCGCCCGCGAGGGCCGCGTGACGATGCAGGGCGTGGTCGACTCGATCATGTACCCGGGCACGGACCAGTTCCAGCGCTTCCAGTACCCTTCGCGCCTCTCGCCGCAACTGCAGGCTCGCGCCGAGCAAACCGCCGCGCGCGCGCTCGCGGCGGTCGGATTCCGGCACGGGATGTTCAACGTGGAGCTTCGCGCCTGCCCGGCCAGCGGGCACCTGAAGCTCATCGAGATCAACCCGCGGGCCGCCGGCCAGTTCTTCGACTTTTTCGAGCGCGTGGACGGGTATGACGCCTTCGAAGCCCTCGTCGCCCTGGAAGCGGGCGAGGAGCCCCGGATCAGGCGCCGCGCGGGCGATTCGGCGGTCGCCGCATCGTTCGTGATGCGCGACCTCGCCGGAGAGGGCCTTTCGCGATGGCCCGGCGATGCCGAGATCGAAGCGCTTCGTCGCCGCCATCCTGCGGCGATGGTCATGGTCTACCGAAAGCGAGGCGCGGACCTGCGCCGCGAGATGAAGTGGCTCGGCACGTACCGGTACGTCGTGGCCAACCTTGCGGCGCGTTCGCCGGCGGAACTCTTCGCCGCCTATCGGCGGCTATTCGACGACATCGATTTCCATCCCGTGAGGCACCGGGCGCCCAACGTCGAGCAGATGCTGGGCGAATCGCCGGGCGACTAGGCCCCGGGCGCGGGCCTGGCGATCCAGGCAGGGTCGAATGCGGGGTTCGCGAGGGCGGTGAGGACATGATCGCGCCAGGCGCCCCCGATGAAGAGGTAATCCTTCGCGAGGCCTTCCTTCGCGAACCCCAGGCGTTCCAGCACGCGAGCGCTGCGGACGTTTTCCGGCAGGTGGTTGGCCATCAGGCGGTGCAGGCGAAGCTCGCCGAAAGCGTGCGCCACGACGGCCCGCAGGGCTTCCGTCATGAGCCCGCGGCCCTCGTGCAGGCGGTCGATCTGGTAGCCGAGGTAGGCCGCCTGGAAGGGGCCGCGCACGACTTGCGTCACGTTCGCCGTGGCGACGGCCCTCGCCGCGTCGCCCTGTCGGGGGAACGCGACCCAGCGCGCGGACTGTCCGTTCTCGAATTCTGCCGCGAATACCGGCAGGCGTTCCGCCCACCACGCCCGGGAATGCCCGCCAGGAGGCGGCGGTGGCGACCATCGCGCGAGGTGCGGCTCGAAGTTCTCGGCGAAGAACAGCGCGAGAGCCGACTCGTGGCCCGGCCGGGCGATCTCCAGGCGGAGGCGATCGGTCTCGAGCCGGTCGACGGCCACCGTCGACCTCAGGCCGCGAATACGCGCCAGTGCTGCGCCCAGCCCTCGGTCGGGGAGCGGCGGAAGCCGCTCTTCGCGAACAGGTGCCAGCGGCCGATCACGTAGGCGATGAGCGTGTTGGCATAGGCGTTCACGTCCCAGTCGGGGGGCAGCTGGCCGCCGGTCACCGCGAGGCGCCCGCTCTGGCGAAGGCTCGCCTCGAGACGGTCGACGAGCTGGTTCACGCGCTGCTGGAGCCGGTCGTCCTCGTTCACGAGCGCGTCGCCCGTGAGCACGCGCGTCATGCCGGGGTTCTTCTGGGCGAATCCGAGCATGGCGACGATCATCGCCTCGACCTGCTTGAGCGGGTCCTTTTCGTCCGCCTGGATGCGGTTCACGAGGCCGAAGAGGCTCTGCTCGATGAATTCGATGAGGCCCTCGTACATCTGCGCCTTGCTCGCGAAGTGGCGATAGAGCGCCGCCTCCGAGACGTCCAGGCGCGCGGCGAGCAGGGCCGTGGTGACCCGCTCGGCCTTCGGCTCCTCGAGCATGGACGCCAGCGTCTGCAGGATCTGCGCCTTGCGCTCCCCCGTCTTTGCCATCGTGGTTTCCCCCTTCAGCGCCGCGAGCCGAGGATGGACCCCAGCACGCCGCGGATGATCCGACGTCCCATTTCGCTGCCGATGGCGCGCGCGGCGCTCTTGGCCGCGGCCTCGAGGGCCGTCTCGCGCGTCCTTGACTTCGATCCCGCGCCGCCCGTTCCCGGCAGGCCGAGCTTGTCGAGCCAGCCCCCGCCCTCGGCGGCGGGCGGAACCGGTTCGCCCTGCGCCCGGCCGGCGGCGCGGCTCGCGAGCTGCTCGCTGGCGGATTCCCGGTCGACGGCCTTCTCGTAGTGCCCGGCAACCAACGACGACTCGAGGACACGGCGCCGCTCGTCCGCCTGCAGCGGGCCGATGCGCGAGCGCGGCGGAATGACGAGGGCGCGCTCCACCGGATGGGGCCGGCCCTTCTCGTCGAGGAAGGAGACCAGGGCCTCGCCGACGGCGAGCTCGGTGATCGCCTTCTCGACATCGAGCTTCGGATTGGCGCGGAACGTGGTCGCGGCCGCCTTGACCGCCTGCTGGTCGCGCGGCGTGAACGCGCGCAGCGCGTGCTGCACGCGGTTGCCGAGCTGGCCGAGCACCGTATCGGGCACGTCGAGCGGGTTCTGCGTGACGAACCAGACGCCGACGCCCTTGGAGCGCACGAGGCGGACGACCTGCTCGATGCGTTCGAGGAGTTCCTTCGGCGCGTCGTTGAAGAGCAGGTGGGCCTCGTCGAAGAAGAAGACGAGCTTGGGCTTGTCGGGGTCGCCGATCTCCGGCAGCTGCTCGAACAGCTCCGACAGGAGCCACAGCAGCATGGTCGAATACACGCGCGGGCTGGCAAGCAGCTTGTCGGCCGCCAGGATGTTGATGACGCCCTTGCCGTCGACCGTCTGCATGAGGTCGCCCAGGTCGAGCGCGGGCTCGCCGAAGAACTTCTGGCCGCCCTGCGATTCGAGCGTGAGCAGGCCCCGCTGGATCGCGCCCACGCTCGCGGTCGAGATGTTGCCGTACTGGGTCCGGAATTTCGCCGCGTTGTCTCCCGCGAATTGCAGGAGCGAGCGCAGGTCCTTCAGGTCGAGCAGCAGGAGTCCGTTGTCGTCCGCGATCTTGAATACCGCCGCGAGAACGCCGGACTGGGTCTCGTTCAGGTTCAGCACGCGGCCGAGCAGGAGCGGGCCCATTTCCGAGACGGTGGCGCGCACCGGGTGGCCCTGGTCGCCGAAGACATCCCAGAACGCGACCGGGAAGGCGGTGGGCGCGTGGTCGGCGATCCCGAGCAGCTTCACGCGTTCGGTCACCTTGGCGTTGCCGCCTCCCGGGGCGGCGAGGCCGCCGAGATCGCCTTTCACATCGGCCATGAACACCGGCACGCCGAGGGCGCTCAAGTGCTCGGCGAGCGCCTGGAGCGTGACGGTCTTGCCCGTTCCGGTGGCGCCCGCGATGAGGCCGTGGCGATTGGCCATGCCCGGCAGGAGGCCCGAATTCACGTCCGATTTCGCGACGATCAGGGGGGGGAGCACCGGAGGCGGCTCGAGCGGGGAGAGGAAGCCGGATGTTACCATTACGACCTTCGAAACTGAATTCAAAAGCGGGACTCATGGCAGGCCACAGCAAGTGGGCGAACATCCAGCACCGCAAGGGTCGCCAGGACGCCAAGCGCGGCAAGATCTTCACGCGCCTCATCAAGGAAATCACGGTCGCCGCCCGCATGGGCGGAGGCGAGCCCGACATGAACCCGCGGCTGCGCCTCGCGGTGGACAAGGCGTACGAGAACAACATGCCCAAGGACAACGTCGAACGCGCGATCAAGCGCGGGACGGGCGATCTCGAGGGCGTGAACTACGAGGAAATCCGCTACGAGGGCTACGGCATCGGCGGGGCGGCCGTGATCGTCGATTGCATGACCGACAACCGCATCCGCACGGTGGCGGAAGTCCGGCATGCCTTCTCGAAGCATGGCGGCAACATGGGCAGCGAGGGCTCCGTGGCGTTCCTTTTCACGCACTGCGGCCAGTTCCTCTACGCCCCGGGCACCGACGAGGGGAAGGTCATGGAGGCCGCGCTCGAGGCGGGTGCCGAGGACGTCGTCACGCACGAGGACGGCTCGGTCGAAGTGCTCTCCGGCCCGAACGACTTCCCCGCGGTGAAGACGGCGCTCGAGAAGGCCGGCCTCAAGGCCGAACTGGCGGAAGTCACGATGAAGCCCGGCAACGAGATCGCCCTCGCCGGCGAGGATGCCGCACGCATGCAAAAGCTCCTGGATGCGATCGAGTCGCTCGACGACGTCCAGGAGGTCTACACCAACGCCGCGATCGACGAGGCCGGGTGATCGCGGCCGGGGCCGGCGGCGACGGGCGGCGGGCGCGGGTGCGCATCCTCGGCATCGACCCCGGGCTTCGCACCACGGGCTTCGGCGTGATCGGCCGGGAAGGCTCCCGGCTCGATTACGTGACGAGCGGCTGCATCAAGTCCGATGCCTCGGAAGGCCTCCCCGAGCGGCTCAAGTCCATCTACGAGGGGCTCGCCCAGATCGTGCGGGAGCACGGGCCGGCCGAAGTCGCCGTCGAGAAGGTCTTCGTCAACGTGAACCCGCAATCGACGCTGCTCTTGGGGCAGGCGCGCGGCGCGGCCATCTGCGCGGCCGTCATGGCGGGCCTGCCGGTCTACGAGTACACCCCGCAGCAGGTGAAGCAGTCGGTCGTGGGCAAGGGCTCCGCCCGCAAGGAGCAGGTGCAGGAAATGGTCAAGCGCCTTCTCTCGCCCTGGCCGGCTACCCGTCGACGGATGCGGCCGATGCGCTCGCCTGCGCCATCTGCCACGCGCATGGGGCGTTCGGGCTGGGTGCGCTGCCCACCCGCGGGCTCGCGGTCCGCCGCGGGAGGCTCTCGTGATCGGGCGCATCTCGGGCGTCCTCGCGGAGAAGAACCCGCCGCAGGTGGTGGTGATGGCGCACGGCGTGGGCTACGAGATCGACGTGCCGATGAGCACGTTCTACAACCTGCCGCGCACGGGCGAGGCGGTCGAGCTCCTCACGCACCTGGTGGTCCGCGAGGACGCGCACCTGCTCTTCGGCTTCCTCACGGCCGGCGAACGCATGGCGTTCCGTCTCCTCCTGCGCATCAGCGGCGTCGGTCCCAAGGTGGCCCTGTCGGTCCTCTCGGGGCTGTCCGTCGACGAGCTGGCCACCGCGGTGGCCACCGAGGACGCCTCCCGCCTCACGCGCGTGCCCGGCATCGGCAAGAAGACCGCCGAGCGCCTCGTGCTCGAGTTGCGCGACAAGCTGGCTTCGGCGCTGCCTTCCGCCACTCGCGCGACGACGACCCAGGGTTCGGATGTGCTCAGCGCGCTGCTCGCCCTTGGCTACAATGACCGCGAAGCGCAGGCCGCCATCCGCGGCCTCGCCCCCGACCTCGCGCTCGCCGACGCGATCCGCCAGGCCCTGAAGCAGCTCGCCAAGCCGTGATCGAGACCGACCGCCTCATAGCCGGCACCCCGACTTCGCCCATCGAGGAGGGCGAGGAGAGGGCGCTGCGTCCCAAGCAGCTCGCGGAATACGTCGGCCAGGTGAAGATCCGCGAGCAGCTGGACATCTTCATCAAGGCGGCGCGCGGGCGGGGCGAAGCGCTGGACCATGCGCTGCTCTTCGGCCCGCCGGGACTGGGCAAGACGACCCTCGCCCACATCATCGCCCGCGAGATGGGCGTGAACCTGCGCCAGACCTCGGGGCCGGTGCTCGAGCGGCCGGGCGACCTGGCCGCGCTCCTCACGAACCTCGAGCCGCGGGACGTCCTCTTCATCGACGAGATCCATCGCCTCAATCCCGTGGTGGAGGAGATCCTCTACCCGGCCCTGGAGGACTACCAGCTCGACATCATGATCGGCGAGGGGCCGGCCGCGCGCTCGGTGAAGCTCGACCTTCCGCCCTTCACGCTCGTGGGCGCCACCACGCGCGCCGGGATGCTCACCAACCCGCTGCGCGACCGCTTCGGGATCGTCGCCCGCCTGGAGTTCTACAACGACGAGGAGCTGGAGCGGATCGTGACGCGCTCCTCGGGGCTGCTCTCGGTGCACATCGAGGCGGCGGGCGCCCGCGAGATCGCGCGGCGATCGCGCGGTACGCCCCGCATCGCCAACCGGCTGCTGCGGCGCGTCCGCGATTTCGCGGAGGTGAAGTCCGACGGCCGCGTCACCGCCGACGTCGCGGACATGGCCCTTCGCATGCTGGACGTCGACGTCGTGGGCCTCGACCTGCTCGACCGCAAGCTCCTGCTCGCCATCGTGGAGAAGTTCGGAGGCGGACCGGTGGGCGTGGAAAACCTGGCCTCGGCCATCGGCGAGGAGCGCGACACGATCGAGGATGTCCTGGAACCCTACCTCATCCAGCAGGGGTACCTGCACCGCACGCCGCGCGGCCGGATGGCGACGGCGCTCACCTACCGGCATTTCGGGCTGGCGGGCGGGCCAGCGTCGGCAGGCGGAGGTCTCTTCGAATGACGCGCATCGCCGTGAAGCCGCGCCTGCAGCCCGCGCTATTCACCTATTCCTTTCCCGTGCGCGTGTACTTCGAGAACACCGACGCGGGCGGGGTGGTCTACCATGGCGAGTACCTCAAGTTCATGGAGCGCGCCCGCACCGAATGGCTGCGATACCTGGGGTTCGACCACCAGGCGCTCGCCCGCCAGCACCGCATCGTGTTCGTGGTGACGGCGATCGCGGTCGATTTCCAGCGCGCCGCCCGGCTCGACGACAATCTTGCGGTCAGCGTGCAACTCGAGTCGCTCGGCAAGGTCCGATGCGTGTTCGTCCAGGAAATCCGGCGGGAGGACGACCTGCTCGTGAAGGCCCGGGTCACGGTCGCGTGCGTGAGCGTCGAGCAGTTCAAGCCGGTGGAGATTCCCGAGGCCCTCCGCCGGAAAATGGAAGCCTCGATCTAGAAAGGCACGCATGGCCGTCACCCAGGATCTCACCATCGTCGCGATGATCGTGAACGCGAGCATCGTCGTGAAGGTCGTCATGGGCGTGCTCGCGCTCGCCTCGCTCTATTCGTGGACCTACATCTTCCTCAAGCTTTTCGCCATCGGCCGGGCGAAGCGCCAGGCGGACGCCTTCGAGCGGGAATTCTGGAGCGGCACGGACCTCGTGGGCCTCTACCAGCGCGCCGCGGGCGGGCGCTACGTCGCGGCGGGAATGGAGCGCATCTTCGAGGCCGGCTTCAAGGAGTTCCTGAAGCTCAAGGGCCGTGCGGGGGCCGACGTGAGCGCCCTCATGGACGGCACCCGCCGCGCGATGAAGGCCACGCTCCAGCGCGAACTGGACACGCTCGAATCGCACCTGTCGTTCCTCGCGACGGTCGGCTCGGTGAGCCCGTACATCGGCCTCTTCGGGACGGTGTGGGGAATCATGAACGCGTTCCGGGGCCTGTCGAACGTGGCGCAGGCGACGCTCGCCCAGGTGGCGCCCGGCATCGCGGAGGCGCTGGTGGCCACCGCCATCGGCCTCTTCGCCGCCATCCCGGCGGTGATCGCGTACAACCGCTTCACCCACGACATCGACCGGCTGGCGGGGCGATACGAGAGCTTCATGGAGGAGCTCTCGAACATCCTGCAGCGCCAGGCGCACCAGCCGGAGCGATAGATGGCAAGGCGACGGCGCGCGATGGCCGAGATCAACGTCGTGCCCTACATCGACGTGATGCTCGTGCTGCTCATCATCTTCATGGTGGCCGCCCCCCTCATCAATCCGGGCCAGATCGACCTGCCGCAGGTGGGTTCGAAGCTCGACCCGGCCGTGGCCCCGATGGAGGTGCGCGTGCGGGCGAACGGCGACCTCGCGGTGGTGGACCGCTCGAGATCGGCCGACGAGATCCGCGTGAACAAGGCGCGCCTGCTCGAGATAATTCGCGCGGCCCAGCAGGCCCGTCCGAACCAGGCCGTGGTCATCGCCGGCGACAAGGCCGTTCGGTACGAGGAAGTCCTCAAGGTGATGGACCTGCTCCAGCAGGGCCAGGTGAAGCGCGTGGGCCTCCTGGCGCGCCCGGCGCAATAGGCCCGGCGTGAGGGACGAAGGACCGCCGCCCGAAAAGCCCCGCCAGCCGGGGCGCATCCGGGCCGTGCTGCTCGCCCTGGCGGTTCACGCCGCGTTCTTCGGGCTCATCGTCTTCGGCGTCTCCTGGCAGAACCGCCCCGCGCCCCCTCTCGAGGCGGAACTCTGGAAGGACCTTCCCCCCGTGAAGGCGGCCAGATCCGCCGATCCCGCGCCGGCGCCCGAACGCCCGCCGCCCAAGCCCGAGCCGCCGAAACCCGAGCCGCCCAAACCCGAGCCTCCCAAGCCGGCGCCGCCGAAGCCCGAGCCGGCCAAGGCCGAGCCGCCCCGGCCGGATCCGGCCATCGCCGAGAAGCGCGAGCGCGAGAAGAAGGAGCAGGAAAAGCGCGATCGTCTCGAGCGCGAACGCAAGGAGAAACTCGAGAAGCAGAAAGCCGAGGAGACCCGGCAGAAGGCCGAGGAGGCGAAGAAAAAGCGCGAGGCCGATGAAGCCGACCGCAAGCGCAAGGCCGAGGAGGAGAAGATCCGCGCGGCCAAAGCGAAGGCGGATGCGGATGCCAAGGCGGCCGCGCAGGCTGTCGCCGACCGGCAACAGGCCGAAATGGAGCAACCCATGGAAGGCGCATCCGCGCTAAAATCCAGGGGCAGGGCCAACGTTCCGGATACGGTGACCGGCAAGCCGGAGATCGAGGTACGCATCACCCTGCTCCCGGGCGGGGAGGTCCTGGACATCCGGATGGAGAAGTCGAGCGGCAACAAGATCTACGACGATGCCATCCTCCGGGCCATCCGAAGTGCCTCGCCCTTGCCGGTGCCGCCCCCCAATTCGGAACTTTTTCCCCGATTCAGGGACCTTAAGCTGAACATCGAACACGAACGCTAGTCAGGCCCGCCGCCGGAACCAGCCCGCCCGCCCATGAAACGAATCCTGCTCGCCCTCCTCCTCGCCGCCTGCGCGCTCGCCGCCCGGGCGCAACTCACCATCGACATCACGACCTCGGGCGGCAAGCAGATACCGGTCGCGATCCTGCCGTTCGCGGGCGAGGTCTCGCAGCCACAGGCCGTGAGTTCCGTCGTTTCGGCCGACCTGGGCCGCACGGGCCTCTTTCGCCTGGTGAACGCCGTCGGCGTGAGCCCGTTGCCCACCGAGCCGTCGGAAGTGAACTTCGTCGATTGGCAGTCCCGGTCGGCCGAGGCGCTCGTGATCGGCAAGATCGAGTCGCAGGCCGACGGGCGCGTCGAGGTTCGTTTCCGGCTCTTCGACGTGGCCAAGCAGTCGCAGCTCGCGAGCTTCTCGTACGTCGTCGCGCCGGCGCAGCTGCGCGCCACGGCGCACCGGATCGCCGACGTGATCTACGAGAAGCTCACGGGCGACAAGGGCGTCTTCTCGACGAAGATCACCTACGTGGTGAAGAAGGGCACGCGATACGAGCTGCAGGTGTCGGATGCGGACGGTGCCAACGCCCAGACCGTGCTCGCCTCGAACGAGCCGATCATCTCGCCGGCCTGGTCGCCCGATGGCAGTCGCATCGCCTACGTGTCGTTCGACCAGAAGAAGCCCGTGGTCGTGATGCAGAACCTCGCGCAGGGGACGACCCGCGTGATCGCGAACTTCCCGGGGCAACAACAGCGCGCCGGCCTGGTCGCCGGACGGCTCGACCCTGGCGGTCACGCTCACCCGCGACGACATCGCCCAGCTCTACCTCATCTCCGCCAACGGCGGCGAGCCGCGGCGCATCACGACGACCCCCGCCATCGACACGGAGCCGGCGTTCTCGCCGGACGGCAAGTGGATCGCCTTCACCTCGGACCGCGGCGGTTCGCCGCAGGTCTACCGGATGCCGGTCGAGGGCGGCGCGGCCCAGCGGATCACCTTCGAGGGCACCTACAACGTGCGTCCGCGCTTCAGCCCCGACGGCAAGTCGATCGCCTACGTGCAGCGCGACGCGGGACGCTTCCGCATCGCGCTGCTCGAGCTCGCCACGGGCCAGGTGACCGTCCTCACCGACGGCAATCTCGACGATTCCCCGACCTTCGCGCCCAACGGCAAGATCATCCTGTACGAGGCTTCCGTGGGCGGCCGCGGGCAGCTCGCGGCGGTCTCGAGCGACGGGCGCGTGCGCCAGCGGCTCGTCTCCTCCGCCGGCGACGTGCGCGACCCGGCCTGGGGCCCGTTGCCGACCCATTGAGCGGGGCGCAGAATCCCGCAGGTATCCAACCGTAACGAGCGTCAATCCAACAAGGAGTTTGCCGTGAAGAAAATCCTGCTGAGCCTCGCCCTCGCTTCCTTGCTCGCCGCCTGCGGCAGCCAGGAAGTGAAGAAGGATGTACCCGTCGCCGACCGCACGACCGGCACCCAGAAGCCCGCGCAGACCGGCGCGACGTCCACGACGACGCCGACGCAACAGCCGGCCATCGCGGCCAATCCGCTCAAGGACCCCGCGAACATCCTCTCGAAGCGCAGCGTGTACTTCGACTTCGACTCGAACGCCGTGAAGGACGAGTTCCGCCCGGTCGTCCAGGCGCACTCCAAGTACATGGTCGACAAGAAGGACGCGAAGATCCGCATCGAAGGCAACTGCGACGAGCGCGGCAGCCGCGAGTACAACCTGGCGCTCGGCCAGCGGCGCGCCGAGTCGGTGAAGAAGACCATGACCGTGCTGGGCGTCGCGGAGTCGCGCATCGAGACGGTGAGCTTCGGCGAGGAGAAGCCCGCCAACGCCGGCCACGACGAGGCCGCGTGGACCCAGAACCGCCGCGCCGACATCAAGTACGCGGGTGAATAGTCCGAAGCGCCTCGCGGCGGCGATCCTTTTCGCCGTCGCCGGCACGGCGCAGGCGGGCCTCTTCGACGACGACGAGGCCCGCAAGCGCATCGAGGAGATCCGCTCGGAGCAGGCGAAGTCCGCGCGCGAGAGCGCCGAGCGCATCGGCCGTCTCGAGGAGTCCGTGCGCAACCTCGGCGTCGTCGATCTCCTGCGACAGATCGAGCAGCTGAATGCCGAGATGGCCAGGATCCGGGGCCAGCTCGAGGTGCTCGCCAACCAGAACGAGCAGATCCAGAAGCGCCAGCGCGACTTCTACCTCGACATCGATTCGCGGCTGAAGCGGCTGGAGGGGCGGCGCCGCGTCCGCGGCTCCGGCAGAGGCGCTCGCGCCGGCCGCGGCGGCGCCCCGGTGGGGACGCCCCGGCGAAGTCGCCTTCGCGCGAAGACCAGGCCCGCGAGGTGAAAGCCTACGACGCCGCGTCGAACCTCTTTCGCAAGAACGATTTCGTCTCGGCGGCCGAGGCCTTCGGCGCCTTCCTCAAGGATCATCCGCAGAGCGCCCTCGCCCCGAACGCGCTCTACTGGATCGGCATCTGCCATGCGAACACGCGCGATTTCAAGAACGCGCTGGCCGCGCAGGAATCGCTCCTGGCCCGGTACCCGCAGTCGCCCAAGGCCCCGGATGCACTCCTCGCCATCGCCGCCATCCAGTCGGAACAAGGGGATTCGGGCTCGGCCCGCAACACCCTCGAGGACATCATCGCGCGCTTCCCGGGCTCCGAGGCGGCCGGCAAGGCTCGCACGCGGCTTTCGGCGCTTCGCCGATAGGCGCTCGGGTGGCCCGCGCCGTCGTCCTGGTCTCGGGCGGTCTCGATTCGGCGACCGTGCTCGCCATCGCGCAGGCGGAAGGCTGGACCTGCCATGCGCTTTCCGTCGACTACGGGCAACGCCACCGCGCCGAACTCGCGGCGGCGGCCCGCGTGGCGCGGGCCCTGGGTGCCGCCAGCCATCGCGTGGTGAGCGTGGGTCTCGGCGGATTCGGCGGGTCCGCGCTCACGGACCTCGCGATCGGCGTGCCCACGAAGCCCACGCCGGGCATCCCGGTCACCTACGTCCCGGCGCGCAACACGGTCATGCTGTCCCTCGCCTCGCCTACGCCGAAGTCGTCGAGGCCGATGCGATCTTCACCGGCGCCAACGCCGTGGATTATTCCGGCTATCCCGATTGCCGGCCGGAATACCTGGCCGCCTACGAACGCATGGCCAACCTCGCGACGAAGCGGGCCGTGGAAGGACATCCGCTCGTCGTGCGCTCGCCGATCGTCGACCTGGGAAAGGCCGAGATCGTGCGGCGCGGCGCGGCGCTCGGCGTGGACTACGCGCTCACGGTGTCGTGCTACGACGCCGATGCCGAGGGCCTGGCCTGCGGGCGCTGCGAATCGTGCCGGCTTCGGCGTGCGGGATTCGCGGAGGCGGGGCTGGCCGATCCGACGCGTTACCGGTCCCCGACCTGAGCCCGGCAACCCAGGTGGGTAATGTCCTTATCCTTCGGAGGGATGGGCGATGGGCGCCCCCCTCCTATAATGGCGCGCATAGCCGGGAGGGCCCATGAGCACATCCGCAAGTCTCACTTCCACCGTGGTCTGGGGCGGTTTCGCCATCGCCTTCGTGGTCGGCGCCGTCGCCCAGCGGACGAACTTCTGCACGATGGGCGCGATCTCCGACATCGTGAACATGGGCAGCTGGGGCCGGATGCGCATGTGGCTTCTGGCGATCGCGGTCGCCCTCGCCGGCGCGTCCGCCTTGCAGTTGTCGGGCTCGATCGACCTGACCAAGTCGATCTACGTGCGCCCGAGCCTGCCCTGGCTGTCGATGCTCCTGGGCGGATTCCTGTTCGGCATCGGGATGACGCTGGGATCGGGATGCGGCAACAAGACGCTCGTGCGCGTGGGGGGCGGGAACCTCAAGGCTCTCGTCGTCCTCGCGTTTCTCGCCATCTCCGCCTACATGACGATGAAGGGCCTGTTCGGCATCTGGCGAGTGACATGGCTCGATCCCGTCGCGATCGACCTCGGCTCGCGCGGCCTGGCCGGGCAGGACCTGCCCTCGCTGGCGACGGCTGCGTTCGGCATCGAACGCCGCACCGCCTATCTCGGGGCCTCCGCGGCCGTCACGCTCGCGCTGCTCGCATTCATCTTCAAGGACCGGGCCTTCCGCAGCGAGCCCGACCACATTGTGGGCGGTGTGGTCATCGGGGGCGCCGTCGTCGCCGCCTGGTACCTGACGGGCCATCTCGGGTTCGCGGAGAACCCCGATACGCTCGAGAACACCTATTTCGGCACCAACAGCCGGACGATCGAGTCGCTTTCGTTCATCGCGCCGGCCGCCTATCTTCTCGAGATCCTGCTCCTGTGGAGCGACAAGTCGCTGGCACTTTCGTTCGGCGTGGCGCTCGCCCTGGGCGTGGTCGCCGGATCCGCGGCGTACGCCCTCGCCACGCGGACCTTCCGCTGGGAAGGCTTTTCGTCCGCGGAAGACACGGCCAACCACGTCGTCGGCGGCATCCTGATGGGATTCGGCGGCGTGACCGCCTTGGGCTGCACGGTCGGGCAAGGCATCACGGGCTTGTCGACGCTCGCGGCAGGGTCGCTGATCGCCGTGCTGGCCATCGTGGCCGGCTCCTGGGCCACCATGAAATACCAGTACTGGCGACTGGAACGGGAGGGGTGACGCCCCGCTCGGTTTGACCCGGGTTCGGCCAAAAAGCTATAATCGCCGCTTTCCCCGGGGCGTTAGCTCAGTTGGTAGAGCAGCGGACTTTTAATCCGTTGGTCGGCGGTTCGAATCCGCCACGCCCTACCAACGCATCCGCGGGTAGGGCCCTCGGGGAACCGGGAATTCCGGGCTGTTAGCTCAGTTGGTAGAGCAGCGGACTCTTAATCCGTTGGTCGAAGGTTCGAATCCTTCACGGCCCACCAGAATCGCAAAAGGCCCGGGCAACCGCCCGGGCCTTTTTGCCTTTCGCGCCTCTGGCGTCGATTGCCGGTGTCGGGTGGCTCCGGAAAGGACGGAATGACCATTTTCGAGCCGTGGATTCGTGAATTCGGCGTCGACCTCCTGGCGATGGCCTTCAGTGCGGTGCTCATCGCGGCGTACTACCTGTCCCTTCGCCGACGTTCGAAGCGGGACCCGACGCTCACCATTCACGGCCTGAACGAACTGGCTCGCGCCCACTGGGTGGCCGGCGTCATGGCGAATTCCGGCAAGGATGTCATGGCCGTGCAGACGCTACGGAATTTCGTCATGGGCGCCTCCCTCATGGCCACGACGGCGGCATTCCTGATCCTGGGACCCTCACCTTGTCCGGACAGGCGGAAAACATCGCCCACAGCTGGCATGCCGTCAATTTGGCGGGCTCGAGCAGCGCCGGGCTTTGGGTCGCGAAGGTCGTCCTGCTGCTCGCCGATTTCATCGTCGCGTTTTTCGCCTTCGCGATGGCGATCCGGCTCGCCAACCACGTCGTCTTCATGATCAACGTGCCCGGCCCCGCGCCGCACCCGCTGCTCACGCCCGAGCAGGTCGCGCACCGCCTGAACCTCGCGGGCGCGCATTTCGCCACCGGCATGAGAGCGTTCTTCTTCGCGGTCCCGCTGGTCTTCTGGCTCTTCGGCCCCGCGATGCTCGTCATCGCGACCCTGGGGCTCGTCTTCGCCCTTCACCGGCTCGACCGGAACCCGGCGGCCTGAGGGCCGTCGCGGGCGGGGACATCCCCTTCCGGGAGCGGCATCCCCCATCGGGGTGATGGACTTCCCGCGGCGCATGCGCCGAAATCACGACGGCTATTCCGCCCGCGCTTCCCGCAAGCCATCGCCATGTCATCGCGCAACGCATCGGGCACCACCGAGGTCAAGAAGACGACGTGCTACATGTGCGCTTGCCGCTGCGGCATTCGCGTGCACCTGGAAGGCGACCGGATCCGCTACATCGACGGCAATCCCGACCATCCGCTCAACAAGGGCGTGATCTGCGCCAAGGGCAGCGCCGGGATCATGAAGCAGTACTCGCCGGCGCGGCTGACGCAGCCGCTGCGCCGCAAGGCCGGGGCCCCTCGCGGTACGGGCGAATTCGAGGCGATTTCCTGGGACGAAGCCTTCACGATGCTCGAGAAGCGCCTCGCGGAAATCCGCGCCACGGATCCGCGCCGTTTCGCGTTGTTCACGGGCCGCGACCAGATGCAGGCACTCACGGGGCTCTTCGCACGACAGTTCGGCACGCCGAATTACGCGGCGCACGGCGGATTCTGCTCGGTCAACATGGCGGCCGGCATGATCTACACCATCGGAGGGTCGTTCTGGGAGTTCGGCGGCCCCGATCTCGACCATGCCCGGCTCTTCCTGATGATCGGCACCGCGGAGGACCACCACTCCAACCGCTCAAGATCGCGATCTCCCGGTTCAAGCGGGAGGGCGGCCGGTTCATCTCGGTCAATCCGGTCCGCACGGGTTACTCGGCGATCGCGGACGAGTGGGTGCCGATCCGCCCCGGAACCGACGGCGCCCTGCTGCTCGCCCTCATCCGGGAACTCATCGCCGAGGACCTCGTCGACCATGACTTCCTCGCCCGCTACACCAACGCGGGCCGGTTAGTGAACCTCGACGAGGCAAGCGACGAGGAAGGGCTCTTCGTGCGGGCCGACGTGCCCGGACCGGAGGGCAGCTTCGATGCGCCGAACCAGCTGTGGTGGGACCGCCTGAGCGGCAAGGCGGTTCGCGCGGAGGGCCGAGCCCTGCCTGCTGGGCGCCTTCACCTCGAGGACGGCACGCCCGTCAAGCCGGCCTTCCAACTCCTGGAGGAGCGCGTGCGCGAATGCACGCCGCAGTGGGCCGAGGCGATCACGGGAATTCCCGCAGCGACCATCCGGCGGCTGGCCCGCGAACTGGGCGTGACGGCGCGCGACCGGAAGGTCGAGCTGCCGATTGCCTGGACCGATTCCTGGGGACGCGAGCACGCGAGCGTCACGGGCAACCCGGTCGCTTTCCATGCGATGCGCGGACTCGCCGCCCATTCGAACGGCTTCCAGAGCATCCGTGCGCTCGCGATTCTCATGACTCTGCTGGGCACGATCGACCGGCCGGGGGGGTTCCGCCACAAGGCGCCGTATCCCCGCCCGATCCCGCCCTGCGCAAAAACGCCGAACACGCCGCTCGCGGTGAAGCCCGGCACACCGCTCGACGGCCTGCCGCTGGGCTGGCCCGCGGAACCGGACGACCTCTTCGTGGACGAGGCCGGCGAGGCCGTCCGCATCGACAAGGCGTTTTCCTGGGAGTATCCGCTGGCCGCGCACGGGATGATGCACAACGTCATCACCAACGCCTGGCGCGGCGACCCGTATCCCATCGACACGCTGTTCATCTTCATGGCGAACATGTCGTGGAATTCGACGATGAACACCGACGGCGTTCGCCGGATGCTCAACGACCGGGACGACCGCGGCGAGTACCGGATTCCCTTCCTCGTGGTGGCCGACGCCTTCCAATCCGAGATGACGGCCTTTGCGGACCTCGTCCTTCCCGACACCACTTACCTCGAGCGCCACGATGTGATGTCGCTTCTGGACCGTCCGATCTCGGAATTCGACGGGCCAGTGGATTCAGTTCGCATCCCGGTGCTGCCGCCGACGGGCGAGTGCCGACCCTTCCAGGAAGTGCTGATCGAACTGGGCGGACGCCTGCAGCTGCCGGCCTTCGTCACGAAGGAAGGCGCGGCATCACCGGGACTATCCGGACTTCATCGTCCGTTGGGAGACGGAGCCCGGCTCGGGCATCGGATTCCTCTCCGGATGGCGAGGCGCGGACGGCAGCAAGTCGCTCAAGGGCGAACCCAACCCGCGGCAGTGGGAGATGTACGCGAAGAACGACTGCGTGCACCACCACGTGCTGCCCCCGGGCCTGCAGTACATGCGCAACTGGAATCGCGACTACCTCGCCTGGGCAAAGGACAACCGGCTGGTGCGCTTCAGCGACCCGATCCTGGTCCACCTGTATTCGGAAGTGCTCAGTTCCGGCTGGCCGCGCGGGGCAAGGGCGCGTCGCGCAAGCCACCGGAGCGCCTGCGCGCGCGCATCGAGACGTATTTCGACCCGCTGCCCTTCCACTACGAGCCGCTGGAGGCCGCGGCCACCGACCGGGAACGCTTCCCGCTCGCGGCGGTGACGCAGCGCACGATGGCGATGTACCACTCGTGGGATTCGCAGAATGCGTGGCTTCGACAGATCCACGGCCACAACAGCCTGTTCGTGAATCCGCGCACGGCGGCCGCACGGGCATCGCCGATGGCGATCCGGTCTGGATCGAGTCGCCGTGGGGCCGCGTGCTGCCTTCGCGAAATTCACCGAGGCGGTGGAGCCCGGCACCGTGTGGACCTGGAACGCCATCGGGAAGGCACCCGGGGCTGGAACCTGGACCGCGACGCCGAGAGTCGCAACGCGGCTTCCTGCTCAATCCTCTCATCACCGAGGAACTGCCGCCCGACGCGGCGGGTACGAGGGTATCGAACTCCGATCCGATCACGGGCCAGGCGGGCTGGTACGACGTGCGCGTGCAGATCACCCGTGCCACGGAGGCACCTGGCCCCGGTCTCGCGCCGATGGTCGCCTATCCGGGCATGGCGGCCCCGGCGGCGATGGTCGACTATGGCGCGAACCGGTCGCGGCGATGAGCCGCCTGCACTTTGCGATCGCGCTGGGGGCGCTGGTGGGCGGGATGCTCCCCCAGGAGGCCCTCGCGGTCGCGGCACCCGGAATGCCCGTCGCGGGTGCGATGTCGTGGTGGGTATGGCCCGTCGCCCTTTTCGTGGTCTGTTTCGCCCTGGGCATCGTCGCCGTGCCGGCCGGCGTGGGTGGTGGGGTGCTATTCGTTCCCATCGTGAGCGGGTTCTTTCCCTTCCACCTCGACTTCGTGCGCGGCGCGGGGCTGCTCGTCGCCCTGGCGAGCGCGCTGGCCGCGGGGCCGCCCTTGCTGCGCGGCGGGCTCGCCAGCCTGCGCCTCGCCTTGCCGCTCGCGCTGCTCGCCTCGGCCAGTTCCATCGTCGGGGCGCTTGCCGGCCTCGCCCTGCCGGCGTCGACGGTCCAGGTCGCGCTCGGCCTCGCGATCCTCGGCATCGTGGCGATCATGGCGGCGGCCAAGCGTTCGGAGTATCCGGAAGTGAAGGCCGCCGACCGGCTCTCGATCGCGCTGCGAATGCATGGCGTGTTCGAGGATCGCGGCGGCCGTCAGGTCACCTGGCAGGCCCATCGCTCGCCGGCGGGCCTCGCGATCTTCCTCGGGATCGGCGTGCTCGCGGGCATGTTCGGCCTGGGGGCGGGATGGGCCAACCTTCCGGCGCTCAATCTCGTCATGGGCGTTCCCCTCAAGGTGTCGGCCGGATCCTCGAGCTTCATCCTGTCGCTCGTCGATTCCTCCGCGGCCTGGGTCTACATCAACCAGGGTGCCGTCCTGCCCATGGTGGCCGTGCCCTCGGTGATCGGCATGATGCTCGGGGCCCGCATCGGCGCGCGGCTCCTGGGCGTCCTGTCGGCGACCGTGGTGCGCCGCCTCGTGCTGGCGCTTCTCGTGCTGGCGGGCTTGCGCGCGCTGCTCAAGGGCCTGGGCGCCTGGAACTGATGTCCGTCCCCATCCTGCGTTCACCATCCTGGAGATTCCGATGCGATCGCTGGCCTGCTTGCTGGGCACCTGTGCCCTCGTCCTTCATGGTGCCGCCACGGCCGCGCCCGTATTCATGTCGGCGGACTGGGCACGCGAGGCGTGCACCGCCTGGAATGCCGACGCGAAGCTCGGGAAGAACCTCTTCGACTCCGGCTGGGCCGCCAACACCAAGAGCCGGGGCTACAAGCTGCTGCGGGTCGCCCGCCGGGATTGCCCCTCGACGGGGCCGAAGGCGGAAATGCGCATCGAGCCGAAGGACGGCCGGGCGATTTGCGCGCAAGGCGTGATCGCCGGCAGCGCGCCGCTCGACACGGATGCCGATTACTTCATGACGGCCGACACGGCCCGCTGGCTCGAAATGGGACGCGGGGAATACGGCCCGATGAAGGCGATGATGCTCGGCCGCCTGAGTTTCGACGGGCCGATGGGCGAGGCGATGGGCAACATGGGGCCCTTCGAGGGCTTCCTGCAACTGGTCGGCAATGTGCCTGGCGATACCGGCTCGTGCCCGAAATGAGCCGAACGGGGGCCGTCGATCCGGTCCAGGCGCGCTACGCCTCGTGGCTGGAATGGGGCACGCGCGCGGGATTCCTGCTGCTGGTGGCGGGCTTCGCGGCCTACACGACCGGTTTCGTGCCCGCCCACGTCCCGGTCGACCGCCTGCCGTCCCTCTGGGGCTTGCCGGCAACCGAGTTCCTGGCGCAGACCGGCATCGGCATCGGCTGGGGCTGGCTTGGCCTCGTACGAGGCGGCGACATGATGAACCTGGTCGGCATCGCCTTGCTGGCGAGTTGCTCGCTGCCCTGCCTGGCGGCGGTCGCGCCCCTGTTTCACGCGCGCGGTGACCGCATTCACGCGTGGATCTGCGCGCTCGAGATCGCCGTGATCCTTCTCGCGGCATCGGGTTTGCTGGCAATCGGGCACTGAGGCCCGCCATTTCAGGGAGACGACGATGGGATACGTGATCGAGGGCGTCGAGCGGGAAACCGACGCGGAGGGTTACCTCAAGGAAGCGGACTTCAGCGACGCCGCGGTGGAGGTCATCGCGCAGGCCGAGGGCATCGCCCTCACCGACGCGCACCGGACGGTCATCGCGTACTTGCGCGAGCGCTATCGCGAGGACGGCCACACGCCCAACTTCCGCCACATGCTGAAGGACCTGGCGGAACAGGCCGGCCTCGACAACAAGGCGCTCTACGATCTCTTCCCGCTGGGACCGGCCAAGCAGGGCGCGAAGGTCGCCGGATTGCCGCAGCCCTACGGCAAGGGCGGCTACTAGCCGTTCAGGCGAGCGCAAGTCTCGCCGGATCGACGGGCGCGGTGCCGGAGCCCGTGTCGCGGACGAGCCCGAGAGCGACCCGGTTCCAGTGTTCGCGCCCGGCTCCGACCGCCGCCTCCAGCGGGGACCAGTCGGCCGTATCGCGCAACGCCTCGTAGGCGGACTGCAACCGCGGAAAGAGCTCGCGACGCAGGCCGCCGAATGTCGCGAACCAGAAATGCGCGGAGGGCATCGAACGGCTCCTCACGATGGCGGGCAGGGTGACGAGGCAGTCGGCCAGCAGGTCGCGGACGGCGCGCGCGAGGCTCTCGCCACGGCGATCTTCCAGGCTTCCGAAATAGGCCTCCCAGCGCGCGCCGAGCGCGAGCCCGGCCTCGTGCTCGCCCAGTTCGTGCAGCAGCAGCGTCTCGCGTTGCTCGCGGGCCATGCATGCAAGCGCGCCGGCCCGGTCCGATTCGTACCCGTAGGCCTGGAGGGTGGCGCGCATGGCTCCGGCCTCGTGGCCGCGGCCCCAGGCCTCGGCACTGCTCCACAGCCACCGCTCGAAGGCGTCATGGCGAAGGAAGATCGTGTCGCCCGCCATCGCGGCCGGCGCGGCGAGGATGTCGCGAGCGACTTCGCGACCGATCTCCAGAACGCACGCGGAGCCACGGCGCGACTGGCCGGCGAGGCGGCCCAGGAAGAACTGCGGCTTGCCGAAGGGCCCTTTCAGGGCGCCGTAGGCCCAGCCGAGCGGCAGGAGGGTCGCGTTCACGGCCGCGACGTCGAAAGGCTCGATGCTCCCCCTCCCGAGGGGCAGGCGCTCGTAGGCGCCGGCGTCGAGGCCCTGCCAGTGCGCCTCTCGACGCGCGATCCAGTCGCGCACGAGCGCGCGATCGGGCTCCGACGCCAGCGGAAGGCCGCACTCCCAGCGGCAGTACTCGCGCATCGCGAGCAGGTAGTTGCACAGGGTCATCTCCTGGGCGTGCCTCGCGTCCGAACGGTCGCAGTTGGCCTGGACGACCTTCGCCAGGGACTCGATCGCCGCGCTCACGGCCGCTCCGGTCGCTCGCCCGAGCGGCGGCGACCTTGCCAGGCGGCCATGGCGGGCACGAGTGCCGCGAAGGGAAGATCGACGAGCGTCTCCCAGCGCTCGCGCGCCTGCGCCAGGAGTTCGTGCAGGTCGTCGGGGCGGGGACGCCCGAGCGCCTGCGCGAGCGCGAGCGCACCCCCGCACTGCAGGCGCATCGCTTGCGCGTGGGCCAGCGCGCGCGACGGTGGCGGCAGGCGAAGCGCGAAGGCGCCGCGCTCGCGCAGCAAGGCGAGGAGCAGGGCGCAGTTGCGGTGGGCCACGGGCGAGGCGCAGGCGATCTCTTCGAACTCGCCGCGGGAACGCCGTCTCGCCAACGCGCAGCCGGCCTCGCCCGCCAGGACCGCACGGCCGAAGGCGCAGGGCTCGTGCGTCTCAGTCATCCTCGGCGATGTGCGGCCGCGCCTCGCGCACCTCGGTGAGCAGGAGCTCGGCGGCGAACGTGTCCTCGGCGAACATCACGCGGACCTGGCAACCCGGGTCAAGCGACGCCCCGGCCCGAAGCGCCTTGGCGCAAGCCGAGGCCTCCCGGAAACCGTCGAACCGCGAGACGCATTCGAGGCGATGGAAGGCGAACACCTTGTAGACGAAGTAGGGCATCGGGGCACCTTCAGGGAACGTAGCGCTTGGCGGAACGCCGGCGACCGGGGCGCGACTTCTGGATGACCACGCCGCGGACCGCGGCGAGATCGGCGAGCGGGAGCGCGGGGTACCTCGGATCGAGCGCCCGCAGCTCCCAGGCCCCGCCCACGGCCGCGAGTTGGCGAAAGACCCACTCGCCACCGGCGTGGGCGATCACGAAGGAACCCTCCTTCGCGAGTCCCTCGGGTTCGATCACGATCACGTCGCCTTCGGCGAATTCCGGCCGCATGGCATCGCCGAGAACCAGGAGCGCGAACGGCTCGGCGCCGCTGCAGTCGCCCGATGGCGTGGCGTCCGCCTCGAGAATCGGGATCACGCGTCGGTTCGCGCCTCCGGCGGCTTCGCTCATCGCTCGAGGATCTCCGTGTGCAGGCGCGAGGGATTCACGCCGGCGAGATGGAATGCGTCGGACGCGGCGGCGACGAAAGGCGAAGGGCCGGCGACGAAGACATCGCACTCGCCGGCAATCGCGTCCGCGCTTTCGGCCCATCGGTCGACCAGGCGCTCGGCGCCGGTCGCGGGGTCCGGATCCGCCATGCCGTGGTAGGCGAAGCGGTCCAGGGAATCGGTCCAGGCCCGGCACAGGTTCGCCAGGTAGTGCCCGTCGGCACGGGTGGCGAGCCAGAGCACGGCGCAGGACGTCGCGGCCTCCGAGGCGAGCGCGTGCTCCACCAGGCTCTTCACCGGGGCGAAGCCGAGGTCGCACGCGGCGAATACCAGCGGGCGCGCGGTCGACACGTCCAGGGCGAAACGGCCATAGGGGCCCGTGATCGTCACGCTGTCGCCCACCCGCAGCGCGCCCGCATGCAGGCGCCGGGCGATGGGATCGGACGGATCGAGCCCGACGTGGAACTGGATGTTCCGGTCGTCGCAAGGACAGCTGGCGATCGGGTGGAGGGCGCTCGCATCGCCCAGGGCGCCGGTCGTTCCGATGCGCACGCCCTGGCCGGCGAGAAAGCGCAGCCGCGCGGTACGCGGCGTCTGCACGTGCAGCAGCATCGTCGCGGGCGCGAGCGGCGTCACGGCGCGCACCGTCGCGACGACCTGCTGCTCCGGGATGTCCGCGGGGCCGGCCGCCACCAGCGCCTCGATGCGCACGTCCGTCACCGGGGCGCTGCAGCACATCAGCACGTGCCCCTGGGCGCGCTCGGCCTGCGAAAGCGGGTAGTCGTGATGGCGCACCTGGCGAACCTCCCCATCCAGCACCCGCGCCTTGCACAGGCCGCAGCTGCCGTTGCCGCATCCGTACGCGAGGGCGAGTCCCGCCTTGAGGCCGGCTTCGAGCAGCGTGTCGCGCCCTTCGGCGAAGTACTCGTGCCCGCCGGGCTGAAGGACGACGTGCGGGCTCATGACGCCCAGCATCGCGTCGAGCACTTCGAAGCGGCCCGCGGCGTCGATCGCGAGCAGGCGGGCGAGTTCGTCGTCCGTGAAGGCGAGCAGTGCGGCGGATGGCGGATGCTGCGGGGCCGCCTGCCCGAGCCGTTCGCGAACCGCCTGCACGAGCGCGTGATAGCGCTGGAGGTGGCGCCGGGCATCCGCGAGCTCCTGGGACTGGGCGAATACCCGCTGGGCGAGCACTTCCTGGGAAGGCAGGGTTCGTTCGCGCACGCGTCGGCCAAAGGACTCCTCCTGGATGCGGGCGACCCGCTCGAGGTCGCCGTGCGTGACCCATTCGACATCGGGAAAGACCCGCTGCAGCTCTTCCGCCGAGACCATCCCCTCGTCGCACGCGAGCGATCCCTCGCGCACCCGCTGCTGCAGCACGCTGCGGTGCACCCCGACCAGCTGGGAGGCGCGGGCGATCGTCAGCCGGTGGGCCACGGCAGGATTCCTTGAGCGGGCGAGGGCGGTCGCGGCGAGTGTAACCGACCCGGGGCGCGCGCGACTCCCGGTTGCGGCGCAACGTGGAGCATTACCCACATGGGGGGAGGGATCCCCCCATCGCGGGTATGGATTACCCCGGCCCGCGGGAGCGAAAGTCCGCCGAGCGTCCCCGGTCGGGGGCACGCGCTTGCGGCCATGCGCCAGGAGAATGCGATGGACTTCACCAAGGAACTCGACGCGCGGGGATTGAACTGCCCGCTGCCCATCATCAAGACCAAGAAGGCGCTGGGCGACCTGCAGAGCGGACAGGTGCTGAAGGTGCTCTCCACGGACACCGGATCGGTGAAGGACATGCAGGCCTTCGCCGCGCAGACCGGCAACGAGCTCGTGGGCTCCGAGGCCCAGGGCAAGGAATACGTGTTCTTCCTTCGCAAGAAGTGATGCCTTCCGCCCCTCGGCCCACCGGAGAACATCCATGACCCAGAAGCGGATGGCGATCATCGCCTCCAAGGGCACGCTCGACATGGCGTACCCGCCCTTCATCCTCGGCTCCACCGCCGCGGCCCTCGACTACGAAGTGCAGATCTTCTTCACGTTCTACGGGCTGCAGCTGCTGCGCAAGGACCTGTCGGACGTGAAGATCAGCCCGCTCGCCAATCCGGCGATGCCCATGCCCGTCCCGATGCCGGTCCTGGTCTCGGCTTTGCCGGGCATGGAGTCGATGGCGACGATGATGATGAAGCAGAAGATCAAGGCGAAGGGCGTGGCCTCGATCGAGGACTTGCGCACGGCGTGCCTGGAGGCCGGCGTGAAGTTCATCGGCTGCCAGATGACGGTCGATCTCTTCGACTTCAGCCACGACGATTTCATCGAGGACGTCGAGTACGGTGGCGCGTCCACCTTCCTGCAGTTCGCCGGCGAGACGGACATCTGCCTGTTCGTCTAGCGACGGCGCCGCACCGTCCCGGCGCACGCCGGGAACGACAAGAAAACCGCTCCCTCACCCCCCAATCGCAGGAGACCCCCATGAACCGACCGAAGTCCATGAAGGCCGCGATCGTCGCGGCGTTGCTGTCGTTCCCATCCGCGGCGCTCGCCACCAACGGCTATTTCTCCCACGGCTACGGCATGAAGGGGAAGGGCATGGCGGGGGCCACCGCGACGCTGGCGCAGGACGGATTCGCCGGCGCGAACAACCCGGCGGCGGGCGTGTGGGCCGGCGGGCGGCTGGACCTGGGTGTCGACTGGTTCAGCCCCCAGCGCAAGGCGACGCGCTCGGGCAGCGGTGGCGGCGTGCTCGACTTCAGCGCCGACAGCGACAGCACGAACTTCTTCATCCCGGAGATCGCGTACAACACGATGCACTCGGCCGACGTCGCCTACGGGATCACGGTCTACGGCAACGGCGGCATGAACACCGACTACCCGGGCGGGCAGCTCAACTGCTCGCCGTTCGGCGGCCCGCCGGTGGCCAACGGCCTGTGCGGGCTCGATCGCCTCGGCGTCGACCTGTCCCAGCTGATCGTCGCGCCGCATGCGTCATGGCGCTTCGCCCCGGGACATTCCGTCGGCATCGCGCCGCTCTTCGCCTACCAGCGTTTCGAGATGAACGGCGCTCATCTGTTCACCCAGCTCTCGCAGAGCCCCGGCGACGTGACCAACCGGGGCTACGACAGCTCGACCGGGTGGGGCGTGCGCGTCGGTTACCTGGGCAAGCTCTCGCCCGGCGTCACGATCGGGGCGGCCTACACCTCGAAGATGAGCATGGGCGAGTTCGACAAGTACAAGGGACTCTTCGCCGAGAACGGCGGCTTCGACATTCCCGCGCATGTGACGGCGGGCGTGTCTTTCGAGCCGGCCAAGGGCTTCCTCGTGGCCATCGACTGGGAGCGCATCGCGTACAGCGACGTGGCGTCCATCGGCAACCCGAGCACCAACCAGGCGCCGCTCGGATCCTCCAACGGCCCGGGATTCGGCTGGTCCGACGTCGACGTGTGGAAGTTCGGGGTCCAGTGGCAGGCGAGCCCGGCGCTCACGCTGCGCGCGGGCTACAACCGCTCGGAGAACCCGATCCAGCCGCGCGACGTGACCTTCAACATCCTCGCGCCCGGCGTCGTGAAGGACCACCTCACGCTCGGATTCACCCTGGCCCTCGACAAGGACAGCGAGCTGACGATGGCCTACATGCACGCGTTCTCCAACGCGGTGGAAGGGCCCTCGTTCTTCAACGCGTTCGCGCCGGGGATGGGCGGCAACGAGAAGATCGAGATGTACCAGAACTCCCTGGGGATCGCCTGGGCGAAGCGCTGGTAGGAACGGGTCAGGCAGCTTCCGGCGCGGGGGCGCCGAGCCAGGCGCCCTCGGTGCCCGCGATGCGGTCGTAGTACCGCGCCCGGAAGAGCAGGCGCGGCCCCGCGCCCTGCACGAACGCCGACCGGTCGTGCAGGACGTTGTTGCACACGATCCCCATCCCGGGCTCGAGCCTCACCCGGAAGATCCCCGCGCCGCCCTCGTCGAGTCGCCCGAGCAGGAAGCCGGCGGCCTCCCGCGTGGCCGGGTCGTCCTTCCAGGCGATGCTGCGCGTGCGCGCGGTGTATCGCATGTGCAGGTCGCCGGTGCGTTCGTCGAGCGAGAACACCGGCCCGGTGCAGGCGGCTCGCGCGATGCCGTCGTCGTCCTCGCGCGCGGGAATGGTCATCGCATCGGGGGCGAAAAGCGCCTCGGCCCAGGCCGGCTCGCGTTCGCGCAAGGCGATGTAGGCCATCTCGTGGTCCGCCACGCGGTTCTCCCCCCCGTCGCCGGCGCTGCGCACGCAGTGCAGGATCATCGCGCGGATGCGCTTCGCCGGCTCGTTGTAGTAGCCGTCGGTATGCCAGCGGATCGGCCGGTCCGTGTAGGGGATGAAGCCGGCGCCGGCCTTGCCCGGGTCGACGCGGATCGCGGTGATCGCGTCGTCGTCGGCGAGCAGGTTGGCATCGAGGGCGTGCAACCCCAGCCGGCGGCCGAGTTGCCGCGGCAACGCCTTGTCCTCGTCGGGGATGCGGCTCGCGTAGATCGCCATGTTGGCGCGCCGGCAGCTTCTCACGATCGCCGCCAGTTCGGCCGCCGTGGGATCGCGGGGGTCGCGAACCTCGACGACGAGTTCGTCCCGGCTTGCCGGCGCCGCGGCGAGCTTCGCGTCGCGCCAGCGCCGGTAGGCGCCGTCGTCGCCCGCCCGGAAGACGGCCCGGGCGCGTTGCGCCGGGGACTCACTCACCGGAAGTCCCCGTCGCGCGCCGGCGCCGGCCGGGGCCCGTATCGTGAAGGTCGGCGAAGGCCTTGGCGAGGGTCGCCGCCGCCTCGGGGCCCTCGATGGCCATCACCTGGTCGTGGGTCCAGCGGCGGTCCTTCTCGTCCATGATCGCCGCGATGCGGCTGGCGAAGTAGCGCAGGAAGGCGAAATCCGGGCCGGCCGGGCCGTACCCGAATTCGGCGTATTCCGCGAGGGCTTCGTTCACCCGGACGACGAACGCGGCCTTCACCGCGCCGGGCGCGGGGACGCCGAGCAGGTCGGCGTAGTTCCCTTCCAGGGTCTCGCCGCAGCGGTTGCCCAGGGCGGTCATGAAGGCGAGGGCGCCGGCCTCGTCGAAATGGCCATGCGCATGGCGCCAGGCGACCTGCACGCAATAGGCGAGCGCTTCGGCCAGGAACGCGAAGTAGGCCGGCCCGGGGTCGATGTCGAAGCCGGCCTTGCGCATCCGCTTGAGCGCGTTCTGGGCCACCTTCCAGGAAATGAAGGCGATGGCGCCCGCGACTTCCTCGGGAGACTTGGGCCGGCCCGGCCGGAACCAGTGGCTCTTGACGCGCATGGCGGGAAAAGCGGCGCCCGGCTTCAGGCCTTGGCGATGTAGAACTCGACCACGCCCGCGCCCGCCTCCACGGTCGCCACGAGCCTGAGCCCCGTCGCGGCGGTCCAGTCGGCGATGTCGGCCCGCGTGCCCGGGCAATTGCTGACGAGCTTCAGGATCTCTCCCGGGCCCAGGGCCTTGATGAACTGCTTGGCCTCGATGATGGGGCCCGGGCAGGTCACGCCGCGCATGTCGAGCACCGCGTTCGCCGCGATCGATCCGGCGCGGCCCTTGCGCAGGTAATAGGCCGTGACGCCATTGTCGCGGGATTCGGCCAGGACCAGTTCGTTGCCGGTCTGGCGGCACCAGGCGACGAGATCGTCCCTCGTGCCGGCGCAATTGGACAGCAGCCGCAGGACCTGCCGCTCGCCGAGCCCGTCGACGACCTCCTTTGCGCCCAGTATGGGACCGGGGCAGGTGAGCCCGGCGAGATCGAGGGTCGCATCGGCTTCGGGAACGGGGACGGGCGGGTGGGTCATGGGAGGCTCCGGGTCAGTCGGCCGTGTGAATGGTCTTGTGGGGAGAGAGGATGCCGCAGCCGAGGTCGCGCATGAGCCCGAGGCCTTGGCGCTGGAGGACGAGCGAGTGCTCCGCCGACAACTCGTGCACGGCCACGCCCCAGGCGGCGAAATCGCGGCCGTCCCGGGCGATTCGGGTGCGACGGCCGCAAAGCAGCCGGCCGCGCACGGCGAGGCGGTCGAGTTCCCGGCCGAGCGTGACCAGGAAAACGCTCTCTTCCTCGTCGCCGGTCGCCACCCGCGGGGAATAGACCGTCGCCGAGGGCTCGAGCCGACGGAACGTGCCATGGCCGATCCGGATCGGCGTTCCCGCGAGATCGAGGCTCGCGCCTTCCAGGTTGCTCGCGGCGCAGAGCTTGTCGCGCGGCATCCGGATCACCAGCTTGGTGCGCCGGGATAGCAGCAGGGATCCATCGGCGCCTCGAACCCCCCGGAGCGGGTGGATTCCGGCCCGGGGTTCCGCCGCCATCCAGGGGGCGAGGCGCAGGACCTCCTGCAACAAGGCGACTTCGTGCCCCGCGGGCAGGCAGGAAGCCTCCAGGTCCAGAATCACGTCGACGATGTCGGTGCCCGCACCGCCCGCTTCGGAGGCGCCGGATGCGATGCCAGCCGGGGCCCCGGAGTCGGTCAAGGCGGGTTCCCCGTGCGGGCGGCCGACCAGTTCGCCATCGCATCCGCCCATTCGCGAGCGGTCGCGGCGTCGATGTCGAACACCGTGAAGCGCTTCGATTCGCGGATCCGGATCCGCAGGAACTCCGGGCCGCCCGTCTCGAAGGCGATGCCTTGCAGCTCGATCTCCTGGCCTCCCAGCGGGACGGTGAATTTCGCGACGGATTCGAGTCGGGGCATGGCGTGCGGGGCCTGTGGAAGTTGCCGGCGGTTTCGCCGACCCGTGCGGGGTCGAAGCGGCCCAGGGCGAGTGTCGACCTTCCCGGCCCCCGTCGTCCATCCCCCCGCGTGGAAGCCGGCCATACCCCTTTCGGGTAGTCCATCCATACCCGTCGAGAGGGATGGCGACGACGGGTGGGCGTCCGTAGCATCGGTCCACCGTCGGGGTGCGGACCGCCCCGCCCAGGCAAGCGGCCCCGGGCCCGCGATCGGAAGGAGCGACATGGACAAGAAAATGCACCCCACGCCGATGCTCGACGAACTCGAGAGCGGCCCCTGGCCCAGCTTCGTCACGGGCCTGAAGCGTCTCGCCGGCGAGAACCCGATGGTGGTCGACCTGCTCGGGCAGCTCGAAACCTCCTACCGGACCCGCAAGGGGTACTGGAAGGGCGGCACGGTGAGCGTCTTCGGCTACGGCGGCGGCATCATCCCGCGGTTCACGGAACTCAAGGACGCCGACGGCAAGCCCCAGTTCCCCGACGCCGCGGAATTCCACACGCTGCGCGTGATGCCTCCCGCGGGCATGCATTATTCCACCGACATCCTGCGCAAGCTCTGCGACAGCTGGGAGCGACACGGCTCCGGGCTCATCGCGTTCCACGGCCAGAGCGGCGACATCATGTTCCAGGGCGTGCGCTCGGAGAACGTCCAGGCCGCCTTCGACGAGATCAACGAACTGGGCTTCGACCTGGGCGGCGCCGGTCCCGCGGTGCGCACCTCCATGTCTTGCGTGGGCGCCTCGCGGTGCGAGCAGTCCTGCTACGACGAGGGGAAGACGCACCGCACCGTGATCAACAGCTTCCTGGACGACATCCACCGCCCCTCGCTGCCCTACAAGTTCAAGTTCAAGTTCTCCGGTTGCCCGAACGACTGCATGAACTCGATCCAGCGTTCGGACATGGCGGTCATCGGCACCTGGCGCGACAACATCCGCACCGACGAGGCGCTCGCGCGCAAGTACTTCGCCGCGCACGGCCTGAACGACCTGGTGAACGACGTCGTGAACCGCTGCCCGACCAAGGCGATCCGCCTGGTGAAGGCCACCGAAGCCAAGGCCGGCCCCTCGGTCTCGATGGTCAAGCTCTCCGACGAGCACGCGCTCGAGATCGAGAACCGCGACTGCGTGCGCTGCATGCATTGCATCAACGTCATCACCGGCGGGCTGGCGCCCGGCGCCGACAAGGGCGCGACCATCCTCGTGGGAGGCAAGCGCACCCTCAAGATCGGCGACCTCATGGGCACCGTGGTCGTGCCGTTCATGAAGCTCGCCACGGACGAGGATCGCGAGAAGCTCGTGGATCTCGCCAAGCGCATCGTCGACTTCTTCGCCGAGAACGCCCTCGAGCACGAGCGCATCGGCGAGACGATCGAGCGCATCGGGCTGGTGAATTTCCTCGAGGGCGTCGAGCTGGAGATCGACGCGAACATGGTCGCGACCCCGCGCACCAACCCCTACGTGCGCACCGACGGCTGGGACGAGGAAGTGGCCCGGATCAACGCCAAGAAGTCGCAGGCGGCCTGAAGCGCCCCGCGCCCCCGAGGAGAGAACACGACCATGGCCACCGCCACCGCAACGCCCCGCCGCGCGATCGAGTGCGGCGTTCCCGACAACACGTCGTTCCTGCACCCGGTCCTCAAGCGGAACTACGGCAACTGGAAGTACCACGACCGTCCGCGTCCCGGCGTGCTGCACCACGTCTCGCATTCGGGCGAAGAGGTCTGGAGCGTGCGCGCGGGCACCCAGCGCCAGATGGACGTGCACACCATCCGCACGCTGTGTGACATCGCCGACACCTATGCCGAAGGGCACGTGCGCTTCACGATCCGCTCGAACATCGAGTTCATGGTGGGCGAGGAAAGCAAGGTCGCGCCGCTCGTCGAGGCCCTCACGAAGGCGGGCTTTCCCGTCGGCGGCACCGGCAATTCCGTGTCGATGATCGCGCACACGCAGGGTTGGCTCCACTGCGACATCCCGGGCACCGACGCCTCGGGCGCGGTGAAGGCGCTGATGGACGAGCTCTACCACGAGTTCATCCGCGAGGACATGCCCAACCGCGTGCACCTGTCGACCTCCTGCTGCGAGATCAACTGCGGCGGGCAGGCGGACATCGCGATCATCATCCAGCACACCAAGCCGCCGAAGATCAACCACGACCTCGTGGCCAACGTCTGCGAGCGGCCGGCCGTCGTGGCCCGGTGCCCGGTGGCGGCGATCCGCCCGGCGCTCGTGAACGGCAAGCCCTCGCTCGAGGTGGACGAGAAGAAGTGCATCTGCTGCGGCGCCTGCTACCCTCCGTGCCCGCCGATGCAGATCAACGACCCGGAAAACTCCAAGTTCGCGATCTGGGTCGGCGGGAAGAACTCGAACGCGCGCGGCAAGCCCACCTTCATGAAGATGGTGGCTTCGGGCATCCCCAACCACCCGCCGCGCTGGCCGGAAGTGTCGGAGATCGTGAAGAAGATCCTCTACACCTACAAGGAGGACGCCCGTCCCTGGGAACGCCTCTCGGACTGGGTGGAGCGCATCGGCTGGCCGCGCTTCTTCGAGAAGACGGGCCTGCCCTTCACGAAGTACCTGATCGACGACTGGCGCGGTTCGCGGGCGAGCCTCAACGCCTCGGCGCACATCCGGTTCTGAGGCGAGGGGCCCGACCGCGATGAAGATCGGCATCCTCGTGAACGAGGGACCGTACCAGCGGCAGTCGAGCGACTCGGCCTGGCAGTTCTGCCAGGCCGCGATCGCCGCGGGACACGAGATCCAGCGCGTCTTCTTCTACCACGACGGCGTGAACAACGCGACGAAGCTCACCGACCCCCCGCAGGACGACCGCCACATCGTGAACCGCTGGAGCGCGCTGGCGCAGGAGCACAAGGTCGATCTGGTGGTGTGCGTCGCCGCCGCGCTTCGCCGCGGGATCGTCGAGGAGAACCTCGCGAAGGGCTTCCGCATCTCCGGGCTGGGGCAACTGGTGGAATCCGCGATCCAGGCCGACCGGCTCGTGGTCTTCGGCGACTGAAAGGCACCCGTGAGCGAAGGCGTCACCAAGAAGTTCCTGTTCGTGAACCGCAAGGCTCCCTACGGCTCCGTGTATGCCCTCGAGGGACTGGAAGTCGTCCTCATCAGCGCGGCATTCGACCAGGACGTGAGCCTCGCCTTCATCGACGACGGCGTCTACCAGCTCCTGCGCGGGCAGGATACGAAGGCGATCGGCATGAAGAACTTCTCGCCGACCTACCGCGCGCTGGAGGGCTACGACATCGAGAAGCTCTACGCCGAGCGCGAGTCGCTGGAGGCGCGGGGCGTGGCGGAAGGCGACCTGCTGGTCGACGTGAAGGTCCTCGGGCGCGAGGAGATGGCCGCCCTGATGGACGAACAGGACGTGGTGATCGGATTCTGACGGCGCCGCCACCGCGCGCGCCCCGACCGGAGGATGCCTTGCTTCACATCGTGAACAAATCGCCCCATGAGCGCAGCGCCCTCGCGGACTGCCTCGCACGGGCACGCGCCGGGCACGCCGTGCTGCTCATCGAGGATGCCGTCGTGGCGGCCACGCGGGGTTCGGCGGCGACGCTCGCGGCCGCGCCCGCCGGCGTGTCGCTGTACGTGCTTTCGCCGGACCTGCAGGCACGCGGCCTCGCCGGCCAGCTGGCCGAGGGCATCACGGCCGTCGACTATCGCGGCTTCGTCGACCTCGTCGCCGCGCAGCCGCGCGTGCAATCCTGGCTGTAGGCGGGCCGCCCCAACGAACCACCGAAGGAGAGACCATGGGCATCGAAGTGAACGGCAAGACGTACGAGACGGACGAGGAGGGGTATCTCACCAACCTCGGGGAATGGAACGAGGATGTGGCCGCGGCCATCGCGGTCGAGGAGAAGATCGACATGACCCAGAACCACTGGGAGGTCGTGAACTTCCTGCGCGAGTACTACAACGAGTACCAGATCGCCCCCGCGGTGCGCGTGCTCACCAAGGCCATCGGCAAGAAGCTCGGGCCCGAGAAGGCGAGCAATTCGTACCTGTACGAGCTCTTTCCCTACGGCCCGGCCAAGCAGGCGTGCAAGATCGCCGGCTTGCCCAAGCCCACGGGCTGCGTGTAGCCCCCGGCCGAGCCGGAAGCGGGCCATGGCGGCGGCCTCCGTCCTATTCGCCGCGCTGTTCTACGCGGCCACCGCGGTGCTGGTCGTCGGCCTGGCGCTTCGAATCCGGCTGTACGCCGGAACGCCCGCGCCCTTGAAGATTCCCACCACGCCCGCGCCGGTGACGCGCGGTGGCGTGGCCTTGCGCCTGGTGCGGGAGGTGGCGTTCTTCGAGAGCCTGTTCAAGGCGAGCCTGTGGACGTGGCTCTTCGGCTGGGTCTTCCACGCGGCGCTCGCGCTCGTGCTGCTTCGCCACCTGCGCTATTTCGTCGAGCCGGTGCCGGCCGTCCTCGCCTTCGTGCAGCCCTTCGGCATCCTCGCGGGTTTCGCGATGGCGGCGGGGCTCGCCGGGCTCTGGGCGCGCCGCTTCCTCGTCGACCGCGTGCGCTACATCTCGACGCCCTCGGATCACCTGATGCTCGCCCTGCTCCTGGCGATCGCCGGCACGGGCCTCGCCATGAAGTACCTGGCGGGGACGGACGTGGTGGCCGTGAAGTCGTTCTTCCTGGGTTTGATGGCCCTGGACCCGCAGCCCCTGCCGGCAGATGCGCTCCTGTACGCCCACCTCGGACTCGTCGCGGCGCTGATGATCGTGTTCCCGTTCTCGAAGCTCCTGCACGCGCCCGGCCTCTTTTTCAGCCCCTCGCGCAACCAGGCCGACGACCCGCGGGAACGGCGGCATCTCGCGCCCTGGGCGGCGCGGCTGGAATCCGACGGGAAGCCGTAATGGCCGACGTCACCGCCCCGCCGCTGCGGCCTTTCCCGGTCGCGCCCCCGGTCGTCCCGGACGCGATGGCGGCCTCGAAGCCCTACGTCGCCAACGAGAAGATGCAGGAGGCGCTGGGGTTCCCCGGCAGCCTCGTCGACGACTGGCACGACCGCGCCATCGCGAAAATGGGCGAGCTGCTCGGGAACTACCGCTCGCTGCGCGTCTACCTCGACGCCTGCGTGCACTGCGGCGCCTGCTCGGACAAGTGCCACTACTACCTCGGGACGGGCGACCCGAAGAACATGCCGGTGGCCCGCCAGGACCTCATGCGCGGGGTCTACCGCCGGCACTTCACGGTCGCGGGAAAGCTCTTCCCGAAGCTGGTGGGCGCCACCGATCTCACGAAGGACCTGCTCGACGACTGGTACAAGTACTACAACCAGTGCTCCGAGTGCCGGCGCTGCTCGGTGTTCTGCCCGTATGGCATCGACACGGCGGAAGTGACGATGGCCGCCAAGGAGATTCTCGATACGGTCGGATACGGGCAGAAGTACTCGAACGAGATCATCGGGAAGGTCCACCGGATCGGCAACAACCTGGGCCTGCCCGGTCCGGCGCTCGAGGACACCCTGCTCGGGCTGGAGGAGGACACGAAGGAGGAGACCGGGGCCGACGTGAAGTTCCCGCTCGACCAGAAGGGCGCCGAGGTGCTCCTCGTCACGCCCTCGGCCGACTTCTTCGCCGAGCCGCACGTCGAGAGCCTCATCGGCTATGCCAAGGTGTTCCACCAGGCGGGCATCTCCTGGACCCTCTCGTCGCACGCGTCGGAGGCGGGCAACTTCGGCCTGTTCATCGGCAACTACGAGCAGATGCGCACGATCGCGCTGCGGATACGCGAAGCCGCGCTCGAGCTCGGCGTGAAGCGCATCGTCGTCGGCGAGTGCGGCCACGCCTGGCGGGTCGCCTACAGCTTCTGGAACACGCTCGCCGGCATCGGCGCGGGAGGGGACGACCCCTTCGCGCGCCAGTTGCAGGCGCAGCTCGACTCGCGCTACCGGCAACCGACCCACATCTGCGAGCTCACCTGGGATCTCATCGAGCGCGGCGCCCTCGTGCTGGACGCAGAGGCGAACGACCATCGCGTCGTCACCTTCCACGACTCGTGCAACGTCGCGCGCGCCTCGCGCATGGGAGACACGCCGGGCGGGCAGTTCGAGATCCCGCGCGCGATCGTGCGGGCGGTCTCCAACCGCTACGTCGAGATGCGCCCGGGCACGACCCGCGAGGCGACCTTCTGCTGCGGCGGGGGTGGGGGGCTGCTCACCGACGAGCTCCTCGACCTGCGCGTGAAGGGGGCGCTGCCGCGCATGGAGTCCCTGCGCGAGGTGGCCGATGGCCACGGCGTGAATTTCATGGCCACGATCTGCGCGATCTGCAAGGCGCAGTTCACCAAGGTGCTGCCCTACTACGGCTTCGACCGGAGCATGGTCGGCGGCGTGCACCAGCTCGTCAGCACCGCGATCCGCCTGGGCGCGAAGTCCTAGTCGCGCACCCACCCCCCAACCGGAGGCACCCGTGTCCACCCAACCCGCCGACAGCGATTCCAGCACCAAGCTCACCTTCCGCCGCTACGCGGACGGCGACGCGAGCCCGCCGGAGTGGCGGGAAGCCATCTTCCAGGCTTCCTACACGCACAAGTGCCCGACCTACATCCAGTCGACCCCGCCTTGCCAGGGAGCCTGTCCGTCGGGCGAGGACATCCGTGGCTGGCTGCAGGTCGCCCGCGGCACGGAGAAGCCCCCGCAGGGCGTCTCGTGGCAGGAATACGCCTGGCGCCGCCTCACGGAGGCGAACCCGTTCCCATCGGTCATGGGACGGGTATGTCCCGCGCCGTGCGAGACCGGCTGCAACCGCAACGAGGTGGAGGACCACGTCGGCATCAATTCCGTCGAGCATTTCCTGGGCGAGTACGCCATCGCGAAGGGGCTCGCGTTCAGGCGCCCTGAGACCTCCACGGGCAAGAAGGTCGCGGTGATCGGCGGCGGGCCGGCGGGCCTGTCGTGCGCCTACCAGCTGGCGCTCAAGGGGCATGCCGTCACGATCTTCGACGAGCACGAGCACCTGGGCGGCATGATGCGCTACGGCATCCCGGGCTTCCGGACGCCCCGCGAGGTTCTCGACGCGGAGATCCGGCGCATCCTCGACCTGGGCGTCGAGGCGAAGCTCAATTGCCGCATCGGGACCGACGTCACGATGGAGGATCTCCGGCGCGACTACCAGGCCGTCTTCCTGGGCATGGGCGCGCAATCGGGCCGCGCGCTGCCGGCGCCGGACGCGGATGCGCCCAACGTGGTGACGGCCACGTCCTTCCTGCGCGCGTTCAACGACGGGCGCCTTCGCCACGTCGGCAAGCGCGTGGTGGTGGTCGGCGGCGGCGACACGTCGATCGACGTGGCCACGGTCGCGCGCCGCCTGGGCCACATCGAGCACGCGAAACCCACGGACATGGAGCGCGCGATCGCCGGCCACATGGCGCACGACGTGGCCAAGGTGTCGGTGGCGCAGGGCGCGGAAGTGACCCTGACCTCGATCTTCGCGATCGACGGCATGCAGGCCAACAAGCACGAGATCGAGCAGGCGCTCGCCGAGGGCATCGCCATTCGCGGCGGTCTCGCCCCGGTGGGCATCGTGCGCGGGCCGGACGGGCGCGCGACCGCGCTGCGCGTGGCCCACTGCCACGCCAGGTTCGTCGCCGGCAAGCTGCAGATCGACGTGAAACCCGGCACCGAGGAGGACATTCCCGCCGACCTCATCGTCTCGGCCGTCGGCCAGGCGGTGGACTTCTCCGGGCTCGAGGAGTTCGACTCCGGCAAGGGCATGGTCGCGGCCGACCGCAACTACCAGGTGCCGGGCAAGCCGGGCGTCTTCGCCGGCGGCGACGTCCTGCGGCCCCACCTGCTCACCACGGCCATCGGCCACGGCTCCATCGCGGCGGACGGAATCGACCGGTACCTGCGCGGCGAGGAGCCCGAAAAGCGCCCGAAGATCGACGCGCACCAGTTCGACCTGATGCGCAAGATGATCGAGAAGGGCCTCACGATCGCGTCGGCGACCGGGCCCATGCACGGCACGGATGCCTCGAACGCGGCGGTGCACAACTACGACAACCGCTCGGAACGCTACGTGATCAAGCACGAGGAGCTCTACCTGGGCCACTTCGGCTACACGCCCCGGGTGAAGCGCAACGTGATCACGCTCAGCAAGGAAAGCGCGCTGGGCAACTTCGAGGAGCGCCTGCAGCCCCTGCTCGAGGCCCAGGCGGTCGAGGAAGCCAAGCGCTGCATGAGCTGCGGCCTGTGCTTCGAGTGCGACAACTGCGTGGTCTACTGCCCGCAGACGGCCGTGTTCAAGGTCCCGAAGGCGAAGTCGACCACCGGGCGCTATGTGGACACCGACTACGACAAGTGCATCGGCTGCCACATCTGCAGCGACGTGTGCCCGACGGGCTACATCCAGATGGGGCTGGGCGAGTGAGCGTGACGCCCGCACCCCGGGAGGGCGCGTGCGCGTGATCGCCGCGGGCCTGCTGGCGTTCGTCCTGGCCGGCGTCGCGTGGGCGGGGTCGCGCGCGCCGGTGCTCGACGCGCCCCGGGGCGAGAAGTGCGTCGAGGACGCCGCCACGATGCGCCGCAGCCACATGGATTTCCTTCGTCACCAGCGGGACGAAACCGTCCATCGCGGGATACGCGGCGCCCGCCACAGCCTCGCCGGATGCGTCGAATGCCACGCCAACGCGAAGGACGGCGCCGTGCTCGGCTCGCCCTCGCATTTCTGCCAGGGGTGCCACGCCTACGCGGCCGTGAAGCTCGACTGCTTCGAATGCCACGCGAGCCGCACCCGCGCGGCGCAGGCCGGCCGGCCGGCGAGATCGCCATGAACCCGGTCGATACCAGCCGGCGCGCGTTCCTCGGCGGCACCGCGGCGTTCGCCGGCGTGGCGCTGGCGCCCGGCATCCTGCTCTACGAGTACGCGGCCGCGAAGGCGCCTGGCGAGGCGGTGAGCTCCGCCGTGCGCTGGGGCATGCTCGTCGACACGACGCGCTGCGCCAGCGGCTGCACCGCCTGCGTGGACGCCTGCCACTCGGAGCACGGCGTCCCGAAGCCCGCTCGCCCGACCGACGCGCAGTGGATCCGCAAGGTGGAACTCAAGGACTTGCGCACCGGCGCCGTCCGTTCCGCGCCGGTCATGTGCCAGCACTGCGCCGAGCCGCCGTGCGTGGACGTGTGCCCGACGGGGGCCTCCTTCAAGCGGGCCGACGGGATCGTGCTCGTCGATCGCCACACCTGCATCGGCTGCCGCTACTGCATGATGGCCTGCCCCTACAAGGCGAGGAGCTTCGTGCACGAGCCGACCGCCGGGCAGAAGACGGACACGCCGCGCGGCAAGGGTTGCGTCGAGAGCTGCAACCTCTGCGTCCATCGCGTCGACAGGGGCGGCACGCCGGCGTGCGTGGAGGCGTGCGCCGACGCGGGACACCGGGCGATCGTCTTCGGCGACCTGAACGATCCGGCGAGCGAGATCGCCCAGCGCGTGCGCGCCGCGACCACCACGCAGCTGCGCGCCGACCTGCGCACGGACAACGGCGTGCGCTACCTGGGGCTCTGACCATGTCCACCCGTCCCGCGCCCGCGCATCGTTCGCCTCCCGCCTGGCCTTCGGGCACGGCGCCGCGGGGATTCGCGGCCCTCGCGGCGGCCGGTGCCGCGGTGCTCGCGGTCGCGCTGGGCGCGGCCCATTACATGGAAGAGCACGGCCATGTCGTGACCGGGATGGGCAACCAGGTCGTGTGGGGCCTGCCGCACGTGTTCGCCCTCTTCCTCATCGTGGCCTCCTCGGGCGCGCTCAACGTCGCTTCCGTGGGATCGGTGTTCGGCGAGGCGGCCTACAAGCGGCGCGCCCCGGTTTCGGCGCTGCTCGCGCTGGCGCTGCTCGCCGGCGGCCTCATGGTGCTGGTGCTGGACCTCGGCCGCCCCGAGCGGCTCGTCGTCGCCGCCACCCACTACAATTTCCGCTCGATCTTCGCGTGGAACATGATCCTGTACAACGGCTTTCTCGCGATCCTCGTCGCCTATCTCTGGACGAACCTCGAGCGCCGGTTCGTGCCGCTATCGACTCCGGTGGGGATCCTCGCCTTCGTCTGGCGGATCGTGCTCACCACGGGCACCGGGTCGATCTTCGGGTTCCTGGTGTCGCGGCAGGGCTACGCGTCGGGCCTCGTGGCGCCGCTGTTCATCGCGATGTCGCTCGCCTGGGGGCTGGCGGTCTTCCTGCTCGTCCAGGGCGCCCTGGCGCGTTGGCACGACGCGCCGGTGCCGGAGGCTTTCCGCCTTCGCCTGCGCCGCTTGCTGGGCGTGTTCGTGGCCACCGTGGCCTATCTCACCGCCGTCCTGCACCTGACCAACCTGTACTGGGCGAAGCAGGCGGCCTTCGAACGCTTCATCCTCGTCGACGGGGCGCCCTACGCGTGGCTTTTCTGGGCAGGCTGGGCAGGCGTGGGCACCGCCGTCCCGCTGGTGATCGCGTTCCACCCCCGGCTGGCCGGACCGCGCGCGACGACGATCGCCGCGCTGGCGGTCATCGCGGGAGCCTTCGCGCAACTCTACGTGTTCATCGTCGGCGCCCAGGCGTTTCCGCTCGAGATCTTCCCGGGCTACGCCACCTCCAGCGCCTTCCGGGACGGCGCGGTCGCGCCCTACGTCCCGAGCCTGCCCGAGGCGCTCCTGGGCCTGGGGGGCATCGCCCTCGCTTATCTGATCGTGCTGGCGGGCGCCCGGCTCTTCGACGTGGTCCCGCGGGGGATCGACGCACCGGCCGCGGACGGCGGCGGCTGACACCCCATGTCCGGCATCCTGCTCTCGGCCGCCTGGAAGTCTTCCGGGAAGACGACGATCTCGATCGGCCTCATCGCGTCGCTGGCGGCGCGCGGCATCGCGGTGCAACCCTTCAAGAAGGGTCCGGACTACATCGACCCCATGTGGCTCGGCGTCGCGGCCGGGCGCGCCTGCCGCAATCTCGATCCGCGCCTGCAGGGGGCGGGCCTCGAGTCCTACTTCGCGCAGCACGCGGCGGGAGCGGACCTCGCCTTCGTCGAGGGCAGCCTGGGCCTTCACGACGGCTTCTCGCCCGACGGGTCCGACAGCAACGCGAACGTCGCGCGCCGGCTGGGCCTGCCGGTCGTCGTCGTGCTCGACAGCCGCGGTCTCACGCGCGGGATCGCCGCGATCCTCAAGGGGCTGCAGGTGTTCGATCCGGCGGTCACGATCGCCGGGGTCATCCTCAACCGGCTCGCCAGCCCGCGCCACGAGGGCAAGCTGCGCGACGCAATCGAGCGCCATACCGACGTGCCCGTGCTCGGGGCGTTGGCCGAGCAACCGGCGCTCAGCCTCGTGGAACGCCACCTCGGGCTCATGCCGAGCAACGAGGCCGCCGAACCGGCGCGCACGGCCGACCGGCTGGCCGAGGTGGTGAGCGGCGCCGTCGACGTCGATGCGGTCGTGGCCATCTCCCGGCGGGCCCGCATGCCATCGAGGGTCCCCGCGGCTCGCACGCCGTCGCCCCGCGAGGACGACGTGCGGGTGGCCATCGCCCGCGACCGGGCATTCGGGTTCTACTATCCGGACGATCTCGACGCTCTCCAGGAAGCCGGCGCACGACTCGTCGAGATCGACATGGTGAGGGACCGGGGCCTCGCCGGCGCCGATGCCCTGTTCCTGGGCGGTGGCTTTCCGGAGATGCTCGGACGGGCGCTGGAGGCCAACACGGCGATGCGCGAGGCGGTGCGCTCGGCCGCCGAGCGCGGCATGCCGGTCTACGCCGAGTGCGGCGGCCTCATGTACCTCGCGCGCACGCTGACGCACGAGGGCGAGTCGCGCGCCATGGCCGGTGTCCTGCCCCTCGACGTCGTGATGCATGCCAAGCCCGTGGGCAAGGGGTACGTCACGCTCGAGGAGACGCACCACCATCCTTGGCCGAGGGGCCGAGGCGAGGTGCTCGGGCACGAGTTCCATTATTCCAGCGTCGAGAACGCCGATCCTTCCCTGCGCTTCGCCTACCGGGTCAAGCGAGGGCACGGCATCGCGGACGGCCTCGATGGCGTCGTGCATCGCAACGTGCTCGCCTCCTATGCGCATTTGCGCTGCGTCGGCGGCGAGGACTGGGCGCGGCGATTCGTCGAGTACGTGCGGGCGTGCATGGCCGCGCAGGCGACGGCGGGCGCGGCGGCATGATCACCCTCACCCCGGCGGCGGAGGAACGCATTCGCGAGCAGGGCGCCGGCGAGGCCGGGGAGCCCGTGCACCTTCGCGTGGCCGCCCGCCTGGACGAGCACGGGAGCATCGAGTACGGCCTGGGTTTCGACGAGCCGCGCGCGGGCGATGCGCAGGTGCCCGGCGCGGGCGTGGTGGTGCTGGTCGCAGCGGCGAGCCAGGAGCTCCTGCAAGACGTGATCCTGGACTACCTCGAGGTCGAGCCCGGCCAGTTCCGCTTCGTCTTCGCGAGGGGGAGCGAGCCATGAGGCGGCCGGGCGGGCCGGGGAGGGCCGCGGAGCCCGGTACCGTCTACCTGGTGGGCACGGGACCGGGCGACCCCGACCTGCTGACCGTCAAGGCGATGCGCCTGATCGGCCAGGCGGACGTGGCGCTCTACGACAATCTCGTGTCGCGGGAGATCATGGCGCTGCTGCCGGAGACCGCCGAGCGCGTGTACGTCGGCAAGCAGCGGGCGCGGCACGCCGTCCGGCAGGAGGAGATCAACGCGCTGCTCGTCGAGCACGCGCGGCGCGGCAAGCGGGTGCTGCGCCTGAAGGCCGGCGACCCGTTCGTCTTCGGCCGCGGGGGCGAGGAGATCGAGACGCTCACGGCCCAGGGCATCGCGTTCGAGGTGGTTCCGGGCATCACGGCGGCCCTGGGCGTCGCGGCCTACGCCGGCATCCCGCTCACCCACCGCGACCACGCGCAGTCCTGCGTGTTCGTCACCGGAAACCTGCGCGACGGCACGATCGACCTGGACTGGGACGCCCTGGTGCGCCCCCGCCAGACGGTGGTGATCTACATGGGCTTCGCGAACCTGCCGGCGCTGTGCGCGGCGCTGGTGGCCCACGGGACGGCGGCGACGATGCCGGCGGCCATCGTCCAGCAGGGCACCACGCCGGACCAGAAGGTGGTCACGGGCACGCTCGAGAGCCTCCCGGAACTCGCGCGCGCCGCGGGCCTCGCGCCGCCGACGCTGATCATCGTGGGGGAAGTGGTGCGCCTGCGGGAGCGGCTCTCCTGGTTCGAGCCGGGCGAGGCCGCTCAGCCGCCGGTGGACGCCTTGCGCTCCACCGCGTAGACGGCGGCCTCCACGCGCGAGCTCACGTTGAGCTTGGCGAGGATGTGGCGTACGTGCAGCTTGACGGTGTCGTGGCTGATGTCGAGCGCCTTGGCGATGCCCTTGTTGCTCATGCCCTGGGCGATGTGGGCGAGGATTTCCAGCTCCCGGTCCGTCAGCGCGCGCGACGTGGACTCGGTCCGGCTCCGGGGCGCGCCCAGCAGGTGCGACAGCTTGACCGCCATCGCGGGGGCCACGACCAGTTCGCCGCGAACCGCCCGCCGGATCGAATCGACGACGTCTTCCGGGTCCATGTCCTTGAGCAGGTAGCCGCGCGCGCCGGCCCGCAGGGCGCCGGCGAGATCCTCCTGGGAATCGCACATGGTGAGGATCAGCACCGGCGTGTCGATGCCTTCGTCGCGCAGCCGCTTCATGAGGGCGAGGCCCGGCATCGCCGGCATGCGCAGGTCCATGATCGCCAGGTGCGGCTTGTGCTCGCGCAGGATCGCGACGGCCTCGTCCGGATCGCCCGTCGCGCCGACCACCTTGATGCCGGCGCGATGCCACAGGAGCTCGGCGAGCCCCTTCCGGCAGAGCCCGTGGTCGTCGATCAGCGCCAGGCGAACCGGTTCCGTCACGGCGTGATCCTTCCCGCGGCCGGTATGTCGAGGCGCACGCGGGTGCCCCTGCCGGAGCGGCCGAGGATCCGAAGGCGGGCGCCGATGCGGCGAGCGCGCTCGCGCATGATCGCGAGGCCGAAGTGGCCGCCCTGCTCGAGGGGTTCGGCATCGCCCGGCGGCTTGCCGCGGCCGTCGTCGATCACGCTCAGGGTGAGGCCCCCCTCGCGCGGCTCGATCACGATCGAGGCGTTGCGGGCGCCGGCGTGCTTCACGACGTTCGCGAGCGCCTCCTGGACGATCTGGATCAGCTGCGCCTCGTGTTCCGCGGGAAGGTGCAGGTCGGGAATCCGGTTGTCTATCCGGAGCGCGACTCCCGTGCGGTCCTCGAACGTCCGCGCGGTGTTCTCGAGGGCGTGCAGCAAGCCGAGGGGGTCGGTGGTCTGGCGGAAGTGGGTGATGAGCTCGCGAAGGCCGGCATGCGTCTCTCCCAGGGACTCGTTCACGTCGTGGCAGTACTTGGTCGCGCGTTCGCGCTCGCAGTCGGCGATCGCGTCGATGAGCAGGCTCATGCGCATGCGCATGTACGAGAGGTTCTGGGCGAGCGCGTCGTGGACCTCGTTGGCGAATCCCTGGCGCTCGGTCAGCAGGCGCGCCTGGAGCCTGCCGTGCTCGTGCTGCGCGCTGTCGAGGACGAGGTCGAGCAGCTGCGTGACCGGGGTGAGGATGGCGGACAGGTCGGCCGGCAGCGCCGTGCAATCGTCGAAGAACAGGTTGAAGACCCCGACGGGACGTCCCTGGCAATGCAGGGGCACCGCGAGCATCGGCCCGAGGCCGGCCCGGGTCAGCGCGGTGCTCATGCCGTCCGTGCAGGAAGTCGGCGCCCCCTTCAGCTGCAGCATGTCGTGCAGGAGGGCCTGTCCGCACAGACCGCATTGGATCATGACGTCGGCGTCGCCCGCGAGAAGCTCCGGCGGCAGGCCCGCCGAGCACACCAGGCGCAGGCGCCCGTCGTTGCGAAGCACCAGCCGCACGGCGCCGCCGCGCGCCCGGGTGAGCGCGATGATCGACCCCATGCCGCGCGCCAGCAGCTCCCGCAGGGGACCACCGGACTCGAGCGCCGCCGCCAGTTCGCCGGGCAGGCGGTCTTCCGTCGTCCCATGGACCCATCGTCGGCCACGCGCCGGTTTCGCTACTTGAGCGATGTTTTTATCTCCTCCGAATCGCCGTGCCAGTACCGGTCGCGACGACCGGCCTAAGCAACGCCCGCGATGCTGAAATTCTAGCCCCAATTGCGGCCCGGCGGCGCCTCGTCGTTCCGGCGCCTTCCGCCGCGATCAATCGGGCTTATGGCCGCATTCGATATTCGCGTTGTCCCCCTCCCGGCCGCTTGCCCCACAATGGCCACTTGCCGATCCGAGGAGAGAGCCCGTGGCCCGTCTGATCCATCCCCATGGCGGGGATTCACTCAAGCCGCTGATGCTGGCCGGCGATGCCCTCGCGGCCGAGCAGGCCCGGGCGAGGACGCTGCCCTCGATCCGGGTGAGCTCGCGCGAAAAGGGCGATCTCGTCATGCTGGGCATCGGCGGATTCACGCCCCTGGACGGGTTCATGACCCGCGCGGACTGGGCCGGTGTCTGCGACGGGATGCACACGGCGTCAGGCGTCTTCTGGCCCATCCCGATCACGCTGTCGGTGGATGCCGAACGCGCCGGTTCGATCGCCGTCGGCGGCGAAATCGCGCTGCTCGATCCCGATGACGACTCCCTGCTTGCCACCCTGCGGGTGACGGAGAAGTACGCGATCGACAAGGCCCACGAGTGCTCCACGGTATACAGGACCACCGACGGCGAGCACCCGGGCGTGCAGATGGTGATGGCGCAGGGCGAGGTGAACCTCGCCGGGCCGGTGAAGGTGCTCTCCGACGGCGGCTTCAAGGCGGCCTACGGCGGGCTCTTCATGACGCCGGCGGAAACCCGCGCCGAATTCGAGCGCCTGGGCTGGACGCGCGTGGCGGCCTTCCAGACGCGCAATCCCATGCACCGTTCGCACGAGTACCTCGCCAAGGTGGCGATCGAGACGTGCGATGGCGTCCTGGTCCACTCGCTCCTGGGCGCGCTCAAGCCGGGCGACATTCCCGCGGACGTGCGCACGCGCGCGATCGGCAAGCTCATCGAGAAGCACTTCGTGCCCGGGACCGTCGTCCAGGCCGGCTATCCCCTCGACATGCGCTACGCCGGCCCCCGCGAGGCGCTGCTGCACGCGGTGTTCCGCCAGAACTACGGCTGCGCCTACCAGATCATCGGGCGCGACCATGCGGGCGTGGGCAGCTATTACGGGCCCTTCGACGCGCACCACATCTTCGACGAGATCCCGAAAGGGGCGCTCGCGATCGAGCCGATGAAGATCGACTGGACCTTCTGGTGTTACGCCTGCGGCGGCATGGCCTCGGCCCGCACCTGTCCGCACGGCGAAGCGGACCGGCTGCTCGTGTCCGGCACGAAGCTGCGCAAGTGGCTTTCGGAGGGCGCGCCGGTGCCGGCGGAGTTCTCGCGGCCGGAAGTGCTCGACATCCTGCGCGAGTATTACGCCTCGATCGACGAGAAGGACAAGGTCGAGGTGAAGCTCTCGGGCCACTCGGCCAAGTAGGGCCGGCACGGGCGGGCGATCGCCCGTCGCGGTCGCGCACTTGCGCGACCCGGGCAGCGGCGCTCAGAGCCGCGCGGGATCGCGCTCGCCGGGCAGGGGCTCGAGCCGCTTCTTCGCGAACTGCACGAAGGTCTTCACGATGCCCCCCTGGATGCGCTCCTTCGGGTAGACCACCGTGAGCTGGCGCTTGAGCGGCGGCGAAAGCGGGACGCGAACCAGCAGCCCCAGGCTCACCTCCTTGGTGACCGACACGCGCGACATGACCGCGAAGCCCATGCCCGCGGCCACCAGCCCCTTGAGCGCCTCGGGGCTGCTCGCTTCCATCACCATGTCGAGCGCATTGGGCGCGAAGCCCGCCTTCTCGAGATAGTGGTCCGTCACCTCGCGCGTGCCCGAGCCCTGCTCGCGCGACAGGTAGGCGTGCTTGACGAGCGCGGAGGCGGAGACGGACTTCTGCCGGGCGAGCGGGTGGCCGGGGGCGCACACCAGCTGGAGCTCGTCCTCGCAAAGGCACTCGCTCACGAGCGTGGGCAGGTGCGAATCGCCCTCGATGAAGCCGATGTCGAGCGCGCGCTCGCCGACGCGATCCTGCACCGATTCGGAGTTGCCGACGAAAAGCCGCGGCGCCACGCCGGGGCAGACGGCCCTGAACTGGCCGAGGATCTGCGGCAGGAGGTAGTCGGCGATGGTGGTGCTGGCGCCGATCAGCAGCGGGCCGACCAGCTGCCCGCTCATGTCCTTCAGGCGCGAGTCGAGCTCGGCCGAGAGCGCGAGAATGCGCTCGGCGTATTCCAGCGCCGTCGCCCCGGCCGGGGTGAGGGCGATCCGGCCCTGGGTCCGGTCGAACAGCCGGGTGTTGAAGTGCTGCTCCAGCTGGCGGATCTGGAAGGTGACGGCCGGCTGCGTCATGAACAGGGCGTCGGCCGCCTTGGTGAACGAGAGGTGCTTCGCCACCGCGTGAAAAACCTGAAGGCGTCGGTCCGCCATGAATCGGCTGCTCCTGGGACGAATCGACTATTCAAGCACAAAAAGACCACCCGGCGGGCGGGGCCTCTGCCGGCCTGCCGGCCTACCGGTGCCGCGGCGCCACGCTACGGCTTCTTGGGCGTCTGGTACTCGACTTCCTTCTGGAACGGCTTCCAGTCGGTTTCGTAGCCGACGAAGCCCTTCTCGTTCGGCGCCTTCTGGCGCGTCGTGTAGTAAGGCGTATGGCCGTCGGGAACCTGGGTGTTGGGTTTCTGCTCGCTCATGATTCGCCCCCCTTTGCGTGAAGTTTCAAACCGGTCTCATGATTGCCGGGTCGATGTCCGGCCCGGCGCCGATCGCGCCTCCGGCTTTCGTCTCGGCGTCGGTGGCGTCGCGCACCGTCAGTATCCGCAGGCGGAATACCACGGCCCTGCCGCAGAGCGGGTTGTTGCCGTCCACGGTCAGCGTCTCGTCGTCAATCCTCGTCACCAGGAAGCTGCGGGTCTGCCCCTTGTCGTTCTCCATGAGGATGGAGGTGCCGACCTGCCGGTATTCCTCCGGGACGTTGCCGATGTCGTCGGTGAAGACGAGCGACTCGTCCCTCGGGCCGAAAATGCGGCTGCCGTCGATCGGTACCTCGATCGCATCGCCGGCCGCCTTGCCCTCCAGTTCCTTGTGGACCGATGGGGCCAGGATCTCGTTGTGCCCGTGGACATAGCCCAGCGGGAACTCGACGCGGGTGAGGACATGCCCCGATTTCCCGTCGGTCACCTCGTAGGTGAGTTCGACGAACTTGCCGTCCCGGACCGTGTCGCTCATGTCGATTCGCGCGAATCGCCGCGCTAGAAGATGGACGCGGCGAAGATCCTGACCTCGCCGTCCTCGTGGCCGAGGACGAGTCGGCCCAGCCATTCGCCCGCCTTCTTCGTGCTGCGTTGCCGGTAGAGGACCGTCACATGCTCGCCCCGGCGGATGATGCCGAGAAAGTCGGCGTCGTCGGCGAGGTTCCTGGCCAGTTCGCTGTTCGCGAACTGGTGATTCGCCGTCACCTGGTTCATCGCCAGCGCGAGGGACCGGGCGAACCGGCTCACGAACTCGCCGTACTTTCCCTCGTTGGAATTGCGCAGCAGGTCGCGCCAAAGCGGGTCGGCGATGGCCCGGATCTCCTCGTCGGTACTCTCGATGATGTTCGCCAAGAGCGGGCTTTCGCCGGGGGCAGGGCTACTCATTGTCCTCGACGAGGTGGTAGCAGGGCGCCTTCTCCATGGTGTATTCCCCGGTCTGGGGATCGCGGCGCGAAACGGTCAGCACGTGCCAGTTCTCGTCGTCCAGCTTCATGACGTCCCCGCGGTAGTAGTAGCCCGGCCAGCGCGTCTCCTTGCGGAAGAGCGTGTGCTGCGCGACGCACTCCGCGGCCCGGTGGCGGTGCATCAGTTCCCAGGCGCGCAGCAGCTCGTGGAGGTCCTTCGCGGCGATGCTCTCGAGATCCTCCTCCATGAGCTTGAGCTTCTTGAGGCAGATGTTCAGGAGCTTCTCGTTGGTCATGTAGCCGACGGTATAGCCGCCGCAGTACTCGTCCATGAGCTTCTGCAGGCGGTCCAGGCCCTGCTGCGGATTGATGTAGTGCGGGTTGACGGTGCCCGCCACGACTGCGTTGCGGTAGATCCGGTAGTGCTCCAGGGGCTTGAAGATCTCGGCCTCCCGGCGCCCGACCTGCGCATCGGACACGACGATGCCCTCGGCCTTCCCGTCGTCGATGTACTTGCAGGCGGCCTTCGCCGCGAGACGGCCTTCGGTGAAGGAGCCCGACGAGAAGGCGTGCGGCGTGCCGCCGACCGCGTCACCGGCGCCGAACAGCCCTTCGATCGTCGTCATGCGGTTGTAGCCCCAGAAATACTCGGGCGGGGAAACGTCCTCGGGGCCCGAGCACCAGGCACCGGAGCCGGTCGCGTGGGAGCCCATCACGTAGGGCTCGGAGGTGGTCAGTTCCGGATTCTCGTTCTTGGGATCGACGTCGGTGGCGGCCCACAGGACGGCCTGGCCGACCGTCATGCCGAGGAAATTCTCCCAGCCCACCTCTTCCAGGTGCGGATCCTGGAAGGCGCGCATGGTCACCATGTGGATGGGGCCCCGGCCGGCCGCCACTTCGCTGATGATGCAATGGTTGCGCAGGCACGTCGGGATGGGCCGGTGGGTCAGGTGCGACACCTCCGGATCCAGGTATTCCTTGCCGACCATCTTCTGGAGGGCCGGGAACCACTTGGATTCGTATTCCTCGCCCAGGGCGTTCTGCGTATAGGTCTTCAGGTGCAGGAAGTAGGCGCCGACCGGGCCATAGCCGTCCTTGAAGCGGGCCAGGACGATCCGGTTTTCCATCTGCGTCATCTTGGCGCCGGCGTTGATCATGAGGCCGTAGGCCGACGCGGACGACCAGGGCGCGTACCACGTGCGGCCCGCGCCTTCGCCCGTCGAGCGCGGCTTGAAGATGTTGGAGGCACCGCCCGCGCCGCAGATCACGGTCTTGGACTTGAAGACGTGGTAGTCGCCCGTGCGAACGTTGAAGCCGACGGCGCCGGCGACCCGGTTCGGCTTGGCCTCGTCCATCAGCAGGTGGGTGACGCAGATGCGGTTGTAGACCTTGTCGGCGGACTTCTTGGCGGCCTCGGCCACGATGGGCTTGTAGGACTCGCCGTGGATCATGATCTGCCACCGACCCTCGCGCAGGTAGCGTCCGGTCTTCGGGTCCTTCATGATGGGCAGGCCCCAGTCCTCGAACTGGTGCACCGTGGAATCGACGTGGCGGGCCATGTCGAACAGCAGGTCCTCGCGAACCATCCCCATCAGGTCGATGCGCGCGTAGCGGACGTGGTCCTCCGGCTTGTTCTCGCCCCAGCGGGTGCCCATGTAGCAATTGATGGCGTACAGCCCCTGGGCGACCGCGCCGGAGCGGTCGATGTTGGCTTTCTCGGCAATGACGATCTTCTTGTCCTTGCCCCAGAACCTGGCCTCCCACGCGGCACCCGTGCCGCCAAGGCCTGCACCGACGACCAGCACATCGATGCCGTCTTCGACGATCGTCTTGTGAGCCATTAGTAGTACACGCCTTTCTTCAGTTTGAGTCCGGCGGCCTTGAGCGTATGCAGGCCGCCGTCGTCCATGCGGATGAATTTCGGCTCGCTGTACAGCAGCTGGCTGTCGCGCATTTCGCTGCTGGGACCGGGAAGATCCGCGAGCTTGGGGATCGCCGTTCCCCAGGGCTTGGTGGTGATGGGCGACAGGAAGTTCTTTTCCGTGCCGTTGCGGAACTTGATCCTCCAGGCGATCGTGCCCTTGCGCTCGTCCCGGTCGACGCGAACGCTGTGGCCCAGCGGGGCGAAGTCCGCGTAGCCGCGCACGTCGATGGCGTGCTGCGGGCAGGCCTTCACGCAGGAGTAGCACTCCCAGCACATGTTCGGCTCGATGTTGTAGGCGCGACGATAGGTCTCGTCGATGTGCATGATGTCCGACGGGCAGATGTCGACGCAGTGGCCGCATCCGTCGCACCGGGTCATGTAGACGAAGGTTGGCATCAGTCCAGCTCCTTATCGGTTTCGCAGAACACGCGGGTCGCTTCTCAGTAGTGGCGGGGCGCTTCGCGCTTGATGCCGAGCCCCATGTCCATCGGCGCATCCTTCAGCAGTTCCATCGAGTGCCTCTTCTGCTGCTCGGGATCGTCGCGGGATTGGGTCGGCAGGTTCTGCGCCGAGCCGTTGGCCGCGGACACCCTCTTTTCCAGGGCCGCCGCGGGCTTGAAGAACATGTGGGCGAACTTGGACCAGGGCACGCCGGCGAACAGCACCGTCGTGGCGAGGAGGTACAGGCCGAAGAGCACGCCGAGCCCGCCTCCGGAGGCCGCCCAGGCGAGGCCCAGCGTCGCGCTCGCCAGCAGCGACAGGATGAAGAGGTCCGCCTTCATGAGGCGCAAGGGCGACTTGCCCTCGGCGGCGACATCGACGCGGATGAAGAACCAGAACCAGTAGCCGCCCAGGCAGATCATCGACGCGCCGATTCCCCACAGCGTCGGAACGAGGGCGGGCGCGGGGGTCGCGGGCGTCGGGTAGGCGTAGACCATCAGGGCCGTGGTGGCCACGTAGAGGATGAAACCGTACATCGTGAGCAGGTGCGCCAGGCGCCGCTTCGGGTTGCAGAACTCCGCGGACGTCGCCACCTCCACGAGGCCGGTCTGGACGGCCAGGGAAACGACCTCTCCGCCGCTTACCTGGCGCGTACCCTTGGCCCGGGTCTTGTTCCAGTTGGAAAAGAAGTAACTGGCACTGCCCTTGTGGACGATGTCCCAGATCGTGCCGACGATGACGGCGAGAACCATCAGCGTCACGTACCACTTCATGAAGCCTTCGGGCAGGCTGCCCGAAACGATTGCGAACGGATTGCTGGAAAACATCGCGACACTCCCCGTCGGTTGGCGTCGATGACTTCTCGAGGTCCCCGATTCTAGGCGGAGGCTCCGCTTCGGTGCACAAAATGCAAATATGCCGCTATAAGCTCAGTGAATGCACCTCGAAGGCGAGGGTGGCCAGGTCGCCCAGGACCCAGGTGCAGGGCCCCGCCAGCCCGGCCACGGTGCCGGGATTGACCAGCCACGTCGCGGTCCCCTTCACGTTGCGCACCGCGCGGGCCTCGGCCTTGTGGGAATGGCCGCAACAGACCACGTCCCAGTCTCCCGTGCAGGCGAGGGCGTAGCCCAGGTGGTCGTAGTGGGTGACGATGATCCGGCGCCCGCCCAGTTCCAGGCGCGCCTCGGCGCCGTGGTACTGGAGCTGGCCGTTGCTCATGCGCGACTGGAAGTGCATGGCCTGCGCATCGCCCAGGTTGTTGCCGTGGATGGCGTGCACCGGCAGGCCGCTCGCCAGCGCCGGCTTGATGGTCTGGGCGCCGATGAGGTCGCCGCAGTGGATGACGACTTCCGCGGCCAGCGCCTTGGCTTCGGCGACCGCTCGCGCCAGCGGGTCGGCCCGGTCGTGGCTGTCGGAGACGATGCAGATCTTCATGGGGTTCGAGTATAGCCAAGGCGCGCGGCGGGATCGCGGGGCGCGGGGTCGGCCCGGCTCCTTCGGTCGCGTCCGGCAGCCTATGGACCCATAAGGCGATTCCAGTCGACGCACGGGCCTCGCCCCGGCAAAATCCCGTTCTTGCAGCTACCGGCGCGCGTCGATCGTGAGCACCACCGTCAAGACCACCACCTGTTACATGTGCGCGTGCCGCTGCGGAATCCGCGTGCACCTGAAGGACGGTGCCATCCGCTACATCGACGGCAACCCGGATCACCCGCTCAACAAGGGCGTCATCTGCGCCAAGGGCGCGAGCGGGATCATGAAGCAGGAATCCCCCGCGCGGCTCACGCAGCCGCTCAAGCGCCGCGAAGGCGCCGAGCGCGGCGCCGGGGACTTCGAGCCGATCTCCTGGGAGGAGGCGTTCTCGATCCTCGAGAAGCGCCTGGCGCACATCCGCCAGACCGACCCGAAGAAGTTCGCCTTCTTCACCGGGCGCGACCAGATGCAGGCGCTCACCGGCCTCTTCGCGCGGCAGTTCGGCACGCCCAACTATGCGGCGCACGGCGGCTTCTGCTCGGTGAACATGGCCGCGGGGATGATCTACACGATCGGCGGGTCGTTCTGGGAGTTCGGGGGGCCGGACCTCGAGCGCTCGCGGCTGTTCGTGATGCTCGGCACCGCCGAGGACCACCACTCCAATCCGCTGAAGATCGCCATCTCGGACTTCAAGCGCCGCGGCGGACGCTTCATCTCGATCAACCCCGTGCGCACCGGCTACTCGGCCATCGCCGACGAGTGGGTGCCCATCCGCCCGGGCACCGATGGCGCGCTGCTGCTCGCGCTGGTCTCCGAGCTGATCGAACAGGGCATGTACGACCGCGAGTTCGTCGCCCGCTACACCAACGGCGGGCAACTCTTCATCAACGATCCGGCGTCGCCCGAGTCCGCCCTGTTCGCCACGGCCGCGGACGCCAATGCGGGGCCGCCGGGTTATCCCCAGAACCAACTCTGGTGCGACCGGTTGAGCAACATGCCGGTGCTCACCCACACGCCGGAAGCCGACCCGGCGCTGTTCGGCCATTTCCAATTGAACGACGGCACGCCCGTGACGCCGGCGTTCCAGCTGCTGAGCGACCGGGTGCGCCCGTACACGCCCGAGTGGGCCGAGGGGATCACCGGCGTGCCGGCGGCCACCATCCGGCGCCTGGCGCAGGAGATGGGCGTGACAGCGCGCGACGAGAAGATCGAGTTGCCCATCGCGTGGACGGATTGCTGGGGCAAGGAGCACAAGACCGTCACCGGCAACCCGGTCTCGTTCCACGCCATGCGCGGCCTCGCGGCGCACTCCAACGGCTTCCAGACCGTCCGCACGCTGGCCGTGCTCATGAGCCTGCTGGGCACCATCGACCGTCCCGGCGGCTTTCGCCACAAGGCGCCGTTCCCGCGCGCGATACCGCCCCTCGCCAAGACGCCGACGGGGCCGGAGGGGTGCAGCCGGGCAAGCCGCTGGCGGGACTCGCCCTCGGTTGGCCGGCTTCACCGGAGGACCTCTTCGTCGACGCCGACGGCGAGCCGGTACGCATCGACAAGGCCTTCTCGTGGGAGTACCCGCTGTCGGTGCACGGCCTCATGCACTCCGTGATCACCAACGCGTGGAAGGGCGACCCGTACCCGATCGACACCCTGTTCATCTTCATGGCCAACATGGCCTGGAACTCGACCATGAACACGGGCGAGGTCCGCAAGATGCTCAACGACCGCGATGCCGGCGGCAACCACAAGATTCCGTTCATCGCGGTGTGCGATGCGTTCCAGTCGGAGATGACGGCGTTCGCCGACCTCGTGCTGCCGGACACCACCTACCTCGAGCGGCACGACGTGATGGGCATGCTCGACCGGCCGATATCCGAGTTCGACGGTCCGATGGATTCCGTGCGCATCCCGGTGCTGCCGCCCAAGGGCGAGTGCAGGCCGTTCCAGGAAGTCCTCCTGGAACTCGGCAGCCGGCTCAAGCTGCCGGCCTTCACCTTGCCCGACGGGTCGCGCAAGTACCGCGACTACCCGGATTTCATCGTGCGCCACGAGACCGAGCCGGGCTCCGGCATCGGCTTTCTCGCCGGCTGGCGCGGCGCCGACGGCCGCAGCGCGATGAAGGGCGAGCCCAACCCCGAACAGTGGAAGCGCTACGAGGAGAACGGCTGCTTCTTCAAGCTCGAGCTGCCGCGCTCGTACCAGTACATGCGCAACTGGAACCGCGGCTACATGGAGTGGGCGCAGCGCGTGCGCATCCGCCGTTACGGGGACCCGATCCTCATCCACCTGTACTCCGAAGTGCTCCAGCGGTTCCGGCTCGCCGCGCAGGGGAAGTGGCCCGGCCGGCGCCCGCCCGAGCGGCTCGCCGCGCGCGTCGAGAGGCACTTCGACCCGCTCCCGACCTACTCCCTGCCGCTGGAAGCGGCGCACACCGACCCGATCAAGTACCCGCTGGCCGCCATCACGCAAAGGCCGATGGCGATGTACCACGCGTGGGATTCGCAGAACGCCTGGCTCCGGCAGATCCACACCCACAACTACCTCTTCGTCAACGCCGCGACGGCGCGCGCGGCCGGGGTCGAGGACGGGGGCTGGTTGTGGGTGGAGTCGCCCTGGGGCAAGGTGCGCGGCATGTGCCGCTTCAGCGAGGCGGTGGAGCCGGGGACCGTGTGGACCTGGAACGCCATCGGCAAGCAGCCGGGGGCCTGGGGCCTCGCGCCCGGGGCCAACGAGGCCCGAAAGGGATTCCTGCTCAACCATCTCATCACCGACGCGCTGCCCGACGGCACCAGCAATTCCGACCCGGTGACGGGCCAGGCGGGCTGGTACGACGTGCGCGTGCGCATCTATCCGGCCGAGCCCGGGGAGCCGCAGGAGACCTTCCCGGTCTTCGACACGCTGCCTCGCGCGCCGGGCACCCGCGAGGCGCCCGTGAGCTGGCTCGCGTACGTCTCGGGAAGGATCTCCGGACGATGAGCAAGCAACTCGCCCTGGTGATCGACCTGAACGTGTGCGTGGGTTGCCACGCCTGCGTGACGAGCTGCAAGGAATGGAACACGTCGGGGGAGGCCGGCTTCCTCTCCGACGACAACCCGTACGGGCGGGATCCGACGGGCACTTTCTTCAATCGGGTGCAGACGTTCGAGGTCGGCGAGTTCCCCGACACGGAGACGGTGCACTTTCCCAAGTCGTGCCTGCACTGCGAGGACCCGCCGTGCGTGCCGGTCTGCCCGACCGGCGCTTCGTACAAGCGGGCCGAGGACGGCATCGTGCTCGTGGACTACGACAAGTGCATCGGATGCAAGTACTGCTCGTGGGCGTGCCCCTACGGCGCGCGGGAGCTCGACGAGCACCAGAAGGTCATGAAGAAATGCACGCTGTGCGTCGACCGCATCACGGACACTTCGCTGGCCGAGCGCGACCGCAAGCCCGCCTGCGTGCTCGCCTGCCCGACCAGCGCCCGGCTGTTCGGCGACATCCATGATCCCGCCTCCGAGGTGTCGGTGGCGATTCGCGAGAACGGCGGCTACCCGCTCATGCCGGAATGGGGCACCCATCCCGCCAACCATTACCTGCCGAGGCGCAAGACGCGCCGTCCCCTCCATGCCGACGAACTGGTGCGGCACGACAACCCGCTCAAGGTCGACGGCAAGCTGCCGCGGCCGGCGACGAGCGAACCGTCGCTCGACGACGTCACGAGCTGGTAGCCATGCGCCCTGCCTGGTCCGTACTGTTCTTCACCACGCTCGCCGGCGCGGGGCAGGGGCTTTTCCTCGCCCTGGTGGCCGGCGACTTCGTGTTCGGCCTGCCGACGCCTTGGCTCCTGGCGGGCGCAGGAGCCTGCCTGGCGCTGACTTTCGCGGGCCTGGTTTCGTCGACCTTCCACCTGGGTCACCCCGAGCGCGGCTGGCGGGCGGCGGCGCGGTGGCGCACCTCGTGGCTGTCGCGCGAAGTGATCGTGCTGCCGGTCTTCCTGGCCTGCGTGTTCTTCTGGGCCCTCGGCCTCTGGCTCGGCTGGCCGGAGCGCCTGGTCACCGGGCTCGCGTTGCTGGGGGCGCTGCTGGCGCTCTTGCTGTACGTGTGCACGGCGATGATCTACGCCTGCCTGCCGTTCCTGCAGGAATGGCGCACGCCGCTCACGGTCTGCAACTACACGGCGCTGGGCCTCACCACCGGCACCTACGCGGCGGCGCTGCTGGCCGCGCTCGGACACCCGCCGATGGCGACGGGGTACGCGAGCGCCGCGCTCGTCGTCGGTACGCTGGCCTATCTCGGGCGGCTCGCCAGCCTCTTGCGCAACGCGCGGCTTCGGCCCAAGTCGACCTTGGCCACCGCCATCGGCGTCAAGCATCCGAAGATCGTGCAGATCGCGCAGGGGTCGATGGGCGGCTCCTTCAACACGCGCGAGTTCTTCCACGGCCGCCCGCGCGAGGTCGTGCGGGCGTACCGCCTCGCCCTGTTGTGGCTGTTGCAGCCCGTGCCGGCGCTCCTGCTGCTGGTCGGCGGCGCCTCGGCGGGCGTGCTGGTCGCGGCGCTGCTGCTCCACTACGCCGGGTTGCTCGCGGAGCGGTGGTACTTCTTCGCGGAAGCCAGGCACCCGCAGAACGTCTACTATCAGGCCATCGCCTGACGCAAGGCACGCCGCGCGCGGCGCGGGCCGGCGAACGGTCACCCCAGGGAGAATCCACGTGAGCGGTGCGCTTTCCTACCTCGTCCAAGTGCGACCCGAGGCCATGGGGTCGTATTTCGCCTTCCTCAAGCAGGCCGGCAAGCACCTCGACCCGAAGACGCGCAACCTGATCTCCGTCATCACCAAGGTGCACGCGCAGACGGCCGCCGGCTTCCGCCAGTATCTCCTGCGCGCCCTGCGCGAGGGAGCGACACCGGACGAGATCATCGACGCGTTGCTGATGGCGTTTCCCGCCCTGGGCCTCGCCAAGATCGTCTGGGCCGTCGACCAGTTGCTCGTCCTGGACCTCCCGGAATTCCGGGCTGCCAGTCTCGGGGTGCCGCCCGAATGGCGCCTGGTCGCCGCCGTCAAGGACCTGCCGCGCCGCGGCACGGCCCGCATCGACTGCGACGGACGAAGCCTCTTCGTCCACCGGGACGGGGCGGGGATCGCGGTCTTCGACTCGCGCTGCCCGCACCAGGTGACCGATATTCCGCACCTCGCCTTGAAGGGCAACGTGCTCACCTGCCCCAAGCACGGCTGGACGTTCGACATCGCGAGCGGCGCCTGCACCGCCAAGGGCGATCGCCCGTTGACCCGGTTCGAGCACAAGGTCAAGGCCGGAAAGCTCTACGCGCTCTGGTAGCGCCGAGCGGCACGCGCGCCGGCGTGGCGCGGTCGCCGCCGGGATCGCACCCTCTAGGCGAAAGGACGGGGATGGTCGGTCAGGGCGCGGGATTGATGCAGAAAGCGCCCAGGGCGGTATCCGCGACGCCCAGGGCCTGCAGGAGGCCCGCGACGGCCAGGACGACGAGGCCGATGCCGACGATGCGGCGCGACAGCGGGCCGGGAAGCAGCCGGCTGCCCTTGCCGATGAGCCAGCCGGCGCCCACGAGCGCGGGCAACGTGCCTGCGCCGAAAGCCAGCATCACGCCGGCCCCCGCCAGGGGCGAACCGCTCACGAGGGCGAGGGGTAGCGCCGAGTAGACCAGCGCGCAAGGCGCCCAGCCCCAGAGCGATCCCAGCAGGAACCGCTTGGGGACCGTGTCGGCCGGACCGAGCCGGCGGCCGGCGGAGCGGGCGCGGTCCCACCAGGCGCCGGCCAGCTTCGCTTCCCCTCCCGAAAGGAAGGGGAAGCCGGCGATCCGAAGTCCCGTCACGGCCAGGACCAGGGCTCCCAGCGCGAAGATGAGTCCCTGGGCGCGTGCGGTGCCCACCAGGAGGGCCGGAGTCGCCCCCAGGGCCCCGGCGATGGCCCCGGCGGTGGCGTAGGAAGCGAGCCGGCCGGCATGCATCGGCAGGGCGGCGTGAAGCCCGAGGGAGCGCCTGGCGGGAGAGGCGGGAGAGGCGGGAACGAGCGGCGTCCAGGTGGCGGCGACGAAGCTGCCGCACATGGCCGCGCAGTGCGCGGTCCCGAAGAGGGCGAGCAGCAGGGCGCTCAGGACGAGCGGACCCGTCACGGCCGGCCTAGATGATCTTGGAGTACGTGGCCCGCGTCTGGTCGGAGCGCAGGTACTTGTCGAACACCGCCGCGATGGCGCGCACGAAGAAGCGGCCCTTCACGGTGACGCCGATGCGGCCCGGCTCGCGCTCGACGAGGCCGAGATCCTCGAATTCCGCGAGCGCATCGATCTCCGGCGCGAAGTAGCGCTCGAAATCGACGTCGTGCGCAGCGCCCATGCCACCCGTCGACACGCCGAACTGGCACATCAGGGCGACGATCACGTCGCGGCGCAGCAGGTCGTCCGCGGAAAGCTCGAGGCCCTTGATGACCGGCAGGTGGCCCGCGTCGAGCGCCTGGTAGTAGGCCGGGATGTCCTTGGCGTTCTGGCTGTAGGTGGGGCCCACCTTGCCGATCGCCGAGACGCCGAAGGAAAGCATGTCGCCGTCGGGGCCCACCGTGTAACCCTGGAAGTTGCGCGTGAGCGTGCCGTCGCGCTGGGCGCGGGCGAGTTCGTCGTCGGGCAGCGCGAAGTGATCCATGCCGATGTAGACGTAGCCCGCGCGATTGAAGAGCTCGATGGCGCGAGCCATGATCGAGAGCTTCTCCGAGGCGCTCGGAAGGTCCGCGTCGAGAATGCGACGCTGCGGCTTGAACCTTTGGGGAAGGTGCGCGTAGCTGTAGAGCGCGATGCGGTCCGGGCGCAGTTCCAGGACGCGCTCGACGCTGTCCGTGAAGCTCGAGACGCTCTGCTTGGGCAGCCCGTAGATGAGGTCCACGTTGAGCGACTTGAAGCCGTGGGCGCGCGAGGCCCGGATCACGTCGCGCGTCATCTCGTAGGGCTGGATGCGGTTCACCGCGCGCTGCACGGCCGGGTCGAAGTCCTGGACCCCGAAGCTCGCCCGGTTGAACCCCAACTCGGCGAGCAGGCCGATCGTGTCGGCGGAGCAGGAGCGCGGGTCGATCTCGATCGCGTACTCGCCGTCCGGCAGGAAGTCGAAGTTCGAGCGCAGCATTTCCCAGACGACGCGCAGCTCGTGGTTCGCGAGGAAGGTCGGCGTGCCGCCGCCCCAGTGCATCTGGCGGACCTGCTTCGCCTCGCCCAGCATCGCCGCCTGCATGGCCACCTCGAGGCCGAGGTAGTGCAGGTAGCGCTCCGCCCGCGACTTGTCGCGCGTCACGACCTTGTTGCACCCGCAATAGAAGCAGATCGTGTTGCAGAAGGGCAGGTGCACGTAGAGCGAGAGGGGCGCGCGCGAGCCGCCGACGGCGCGCATGCGCATCGCCTGCTCGAAGGACTTGTGGTCGAAGGCGTCGCCGAACCGGTCGGCCGTGGGGTAGCTCGTGTAGCGCGGGCCGAGCTTGTCGAACCGGCGCACGAGGTCGAGGTCGATCTGGGCGGGCAGGGACTGGGGAAGGGGCGCCGCGGAGACGGGCGCCGGGGGGGCGGCTGAGAGCATGGAACGCATCTTCCGTCAACGACGTCAAGGGCAATTGACGGGGATCAAGGGTCGCCGGGCGCTTCGGTGCCGACTACAATGCTCTCCATGAACGCGCCCGCCCTCGCGACGCTCACGCGCCTGCGCACCGCCTGCTCGCAATGCAACCTGCGCGAGCTGTGCCTTCCGGTCGGCCTCAACGCCGACGAACTCAACTCCCTCGACAATCTCGTCTCGACGCGCCGCAAGATACGTCGCGGCGACAGCCTCTTCTACGGGGGCGAGCCCTTCTCGGCCCTGTACGCCGTGCGCTTCGGGTTCTTCAAGAGCACGCTCACGAGCGGCGACGGGCGCGAGCAGGTGACGGGCTTCTACATGGCCGGGGAGCTCCTCGGCATGGATGGCATCGGCGCCGACCGCCACACCTGCACGCTCACCGCCCTCGAGGACAGCGAGGTCTGCGTGATGCCCTTCGCGCGTGTCGAGGAGCTGTCGAGGCGCTTCGAGCCGCTGCAGCGGCATTTCCACAAGGTGCTCTCGCGCGAGATCGTTCGCGACCAGGGCGTGATGATGCTGCTCGGGTCGATGCGCGCGGAAGAACGGCTCGCCGCCTTCCTCGTGAACCTCTCGCAGCGCCTCACCACCCGGGGCTTCTCCGCCTCGGAATTCGTCCTGCGCATGACGCGCGACGAGATCGGCTCCTATCTCGGCATGAAGCTCGAGACGGTGAGCCGGCTCTTCTCGCGCTTCCAGGAGGACGGCATGATCGAGGTGCACCAGAAGCACGTGCGCATCCTCGACATCGCGGGCCTGCGGCGCGTGATGGCGCAGGCCCACAGCCCGAACTAGCGCCCGCGCGCCCTGTTGCGGTGCAGCAATCCCGTTGATCCCGGTCAACCGGGTGGCGGCCTGCCGGCGTACCATGAATTCGAAGCCGTTCCGATTCCGTTCCAGAGGAGGTACACCATGTTCCGACGCATCCTCTGCGCCACCGACGGATCCAAGCGTTCCGCCCATGCCGTGAAGACAGCCGCCGCGCTCGCGCACGGCACCGGCGGCACGCTCACCCTCGTCCACGTCACGCCGGACTACCGCACGCCCTACTACCCGGACGGCGTGATGATCGACTGGCCGAGCGAGAAGGACTACAAGCGCGACTGCAAGGCCGCCGCCGAGAAGGTGTTCGAAAAGGACGCCGCGCTCGCGCTGAAGGAGGGCGTCGCGGTCGACACCATCCACCTCTTCGGCGATTCGCCGGCCGACGAGATCCTCGCGGCCACCAAGCGGGCGAAGGCCGACCTGGTCGTGATGGCCTCGCATGGACGCAAGGGGTTCGAAGCCCTGCTGCTCGGCAGCGAGACGCAGAAGGTGCTCGCGCGCACGCAGGTTCCCGTTCTCGTGGTGCGCTGACATGGTCGCCAAGTCCCTCGGTGGCGCGGCGAAAGCCGCGCCCCTTTCCCCTGCCGAACGCGAGGAGCTTCGCGCCGTTCTCGTGTCGCTTCGCGCCCGGGCCGAAGCGGCCGTCACGCGCAAGCAGGGGGAGCTGAAGGGCGAGGACGCCCAGCTTTTCCGCGACCTCGGGCCGACGGGCGACTGGGCCCTGGCCGAGGCCGAATTCGAACGCGACATGGCCGGCGCCGCCCAGGCGCGCGATGTGCTCGCCCTGGTGAAGGCGGCCGAGCAGCGGATGAACTCGGGCGACTACGGCTGGTGCGAGGATTGCGGTGCGGCGATCGGCTACGCGAGGCTCTCCGCCTCGCCGGCGGCGATCCGCTGCGTCGCCTGCCAGGGCGCGCGCGAGCGTCCGGGCCGCGGTTCCGTCTCGCGCTGATCCCAGAACTCCAACGACCCCGCAATGAACAACGAAACCCTCACGCGCGCGGCTGCGCGCTTTCGTGGCGCCCGCACGGACCCGCCGCCGGCGTCGGTCGGCATCTCCAAGACGACCCATCCGCTGCATCCGCTCTTCTCGCCCAAGTCCGTCGCCCTCGTGGGCGCGAGCGCCCGGCCCGGCTCGCTGGGCCAGGTGGTGCTCGCGAACCTGAAGCAAGGCGGCTTCAAGGGGCCGATCCTCCTGGTCAATCCGAGCCGGGACAAGCTCGGCGAGGACCCCTGCTACCCCTCCCTCGAAGCGCTGCCCGAGCGCGTCGACCTGGCCGTCGTGACGGCGCCCGCGGCGCAGATGCCCGACATCGCGGCGCAGGCCGCCCGCGCCCGGATCCCCGCGCTGCTCATCCTGTCCGCGGGGTTCGGGGAGACCGGCCCGGAAGGCGAGGCGCTGCAGAAGCGCACGGTCGATGCGGCCCGCGAAGGCGGCGTGCGCATCCTCGGACCGAACTGCGTGGGATTGCTGCGACCCTCGATCGGCCTGAACGCGTCCTTCGCCCGCACGGCCTGCGCGCCGGGCGGCATCGCCCTCGTGTCGCAATCCGGGGCGATCTGCACGGCTCTCGTCGACTGGGCCGCGAGCACCCGGGTGGGACTGTCGAGCGTGATCTCGCTCGGGACCGGAGCCGACGTGGATTTCGGCGACGTGCTCGATTACCTGTTGTTCGATCCGAAGACGGAAAGCGTCCTGCTCTACGTGGAGGGGGTTCACCAGGGCCGGGCCTTCATCAGCAGCCTGCGGGCGATCGCGCGCGCGAAGCCCGTGATCGTCCTCAAGGTGGGCAAGCACGACGCGGGTTCGAAAGCCGCGCGTTCGCATACCGGCGCCCTCGTCGGCAACGACGCGGTGTTCGACGCCGTGCTCGCGCGTTGCGGCGTGGTGCGCGTGAAGAGTTACCAGAACCTGTTCGCGGCGGCCCGTGCGCTTTCCTCCCGGCGCAAGCCCCGCGGCGACCGCCTCGCGGTCGTGACCAACGGCGGCGGACCGGGCGTGCTCGCCGCCGATGCGGTCGCGGCGCACGACCTGCATCTCGCGCAGCTCGCGCCGGAAACCCTCGCCCAGCTGGACGCGTTCCTGCCGCCCTACTGGTCGCGCGGCAATCCGATCGACGTGATCGGCGACTCCGACGGGCCGCGCTTCGCGAAGGCCGCCAAGCTCGCGATCTCCGATCCGGGGGTCGACGCCGTGCTGACCGTGTACTGCCCGACGGGCATCTCGACGGCGGAAGGTGTCGCCGACGCGCTGCTGCCGGTCGCCAAGGACAGCAACAAGCCCTTCCTCACGGCCTGGCTCGGCGAAAGCGGCGTGATCCCCACGCGCCGGCGCGTGGAGGCCGAGGGCATCCCGGCCTACCGCGCGGCCGAGGTGGGGGTGCAGGCATTCGCCGCACTCGCGTCGTACGTGAAGAACCAGAAGCTGCTTCTCGAAGCGCCGCCGCCCCGCGCGACGCCGACGGAGCACGACATCGTGGGTGCCGAGCGCATCCTCGATGGGGCGCTCGCCGAGGGACGCACGTTGTTGAACGAGGTCGAGGCGAAAGGCCTGCTCGCGTGCTTCGGCGTGCCGGTGCCGCCCTTCGCGATCGCGACGACACGCGAGGAAGCCGTGGCGGCCGCCGAACGCATCGGCTACCCCGTCGTCCTCAAGATCCTGTCCGAGGACATCACGCACAAGTCCGACGTGAACGGCGTGCGCCTCGACATCCGCGACGCGCAGTCGGTCGGCAGCCAGTTCGACGACATCCTCTCGACGGTCGCGGCCCGCAAGCCCGGTGCCAAGGTGACCGGCGTGCTGGTGCAGTCGATGGTGACCCGCCGGCATGGCCGCGAGCTCCTGATCGGCGTCACGACGGACCCGGCATTCGGCCCGGCGATCAGCTTCGGTTCGGGCGGCGTCGCCGTGGAACTGCTGCGCGACAACGCCGTGGGCCTGCCGCCCCTCAACGTGGGACTCGCCGGCGACCTCATCGACCGCACGCGGGCGGCGCGCCTGCTCGGCGCCTACCGCAACGTTCCCGGCGCGAGCCGCGAAGCGCTGATCGACGTGCTGCTGCGCGTCTCGGATCTCGTGTGCGCGCTGCCCTGGGTGCGCGAGATGGACATCAACCCGCTCCTGCTCGATCCGGATGGCGCCATCGCGCTCGACGCGCGCGTGGTCGTCGATCCGGAAAGGCGCCGGCTCGACAGCCGCTACTCGCACCTCGCGATCCACCCGTATCCGGCGGCACTGGAGGCGATCGAAAAGCTGCGCGACGGCACGGAAGTGACGCTGCGCCCGATCCGCCCGGAAGATGCCGACATGGAAACGGCCTTCATCACGGAGCTGTCGGACGAATCGCGCTACCTGCGGTTCCTCTCGCTCGTCCGCCACGTGACGCCCGAAATGGTCGCCCGGTTCACGCAGATCGACTACGACCGGGAAATGGCGATCATCGCCACGCGCCGCGAGGCAGGCGGCCAGGAGGGCATCATCGGCGTCGCGCGATACGTGCGCGACCCGAATCCCGCGAGCGCCGAGTTCGCGATCGTCATCTCCGACCGGTTCCAGCGCAAGGGGCTCGCCTCGAAGCTCATGGGCCGGCTTCTCGCCCACGCGCGCTATGCGGGCATCATGCGCATCCGCGGCATCGTGCTGGCGTCCAATTCGTCCATGCTCGAGCTGATGGCGCGCCTGGGCTTCGAGGTCTTTCCGGATGCGGAAGACCCGAGCCTCGTCGACGTGGTGAAGATCCTCTAGCGACTTCCGAGGGCCGGGGAACCCGCCGTCAGTTGCAGCAGCCGGGTTCCTCGCGCTTCGGGCAGCCTTCCGGCCGTTCGGCCGAAGGCAGCGGGCAGCGGTTCACCTCCCACGGCGAGCGCTGCAGGAAGCAGGTGAGGAAGCTCGAGGCCGATCCCATCGCCCAGAACACGAAGAACCCGACCGAGTAGATCGCCATCCGGCTCGCTTCCAGCGGCTCGCCGAACAGGTGCATCTCGGTGGGGTCGAAGAGCGAGAAGAAGACGAATTCCATCGCGCAGGCGACGAGGAAGGCGGGCCACAGGATCCAGGCGACGCGTTGCGTGAGCATGCTCATGCCTCCTTGCGGGCGCCGGCAGGGCTAGCGCACACCGGGTTCGAGACGCGCCGGTGCGGCCACGCGCGGGTCGTACGAGGCCGATACGCGCCATTCGGGCGTCTCGACGATGGCGCGCCATGCGACCGCCGCCAGGGCGGGTACGGGCGCCTCGTAGAGGGATTCGGTCCGACGTGCCAGGAACACCACGCGGTCCTCGGCGGCGCGAGCCGGGTGCGCGAAGCGCAGCGAGATGCGATCCGGCAGCGGTTGCGAGGATCGCAGCGTGACGCGCACGCTTCCGTCGGCCACGACCAGCTCGCCGGCGAGCCCCAGGCTCGTCGCCTTCGCTTCGCGGGCAAGGGTGCGGTTGATGGAGAGCCCCTGCTTGTAGTAGTCGTCCGCCACGAGGCCGTCGGCGCCCGAGAAGGCGATCCAGGCCGTCGCGAGACCGGCCACGATGACCGTGCCGGGACCGGCCATGAGCAGCCACGGCCAAGGTTCGCGATACCAGGGCTTCACGGGGGCCGCGGGCGGCTTGGGGAGTGTCATCGCGTTCAATTCTGCTCCTTCTTGGGCGAGAGGAAGGCGGCCTTCTCGCGCACGTGGATGCCGCTGCCGTCCTCGGCCGTGACGTTGAACCAGATCTTCTGCGACCCTCCGGCGACCGAGCCGGGTGGCACGCGAAGGCGGATGGGGAACGCTCGCGTGCCGGCAGCCGGCATATCGACCACCGCGTCGGAAGCCACATAGAGGCCCTGCAGCCCGTCGACGGTGATGCGGTATCGCCGCGGGATTTCGGTCGCGTTCATCACCTGGAGGCGGTAGACGTTTTCGAACTCGCCGTTCTCCACCTCGCGCACGATCGCGCCCCGGTCGCGGATCACGTCCACCTTGAGGGGCACGCGCAGCATGAGCGCGGTGATGCCCGCGACCACGACCGTGGTGAGAATGGCGATGTAGACGAGCGTGCGGGGGCGCACGAAGCGCTTCACGATGCCACCCACGTCCAGGTGGCCCTCGAGGGCGTTCTCGGTGGAATAGCGGATGAGACCGCGCGGGTAGCCCATCTTGTCCATCACCTGGTCGCAGCCGTCGATGCACGCGGCGCAGCCGATGCATTCGTACTGGAGCCCGTTGCGGATGTCGATGCCGGTCGGGCAGACCTGGACGCAGATCTCGCAATCGACGCACGCGCCGAGCCCGAGCGCGGCGGGGTCGGCCTTCTTGCCGCGGGCGCCCCGGGGCTCGCCCCGGCTCCTGTCGTACGCGATGACGAGCGTGTCGCGGTCGAACATCGCTCCCTGGAAGCGGGCGTACGGGCACATGTACTTGCAGACCTGCTCGCGCATCCAGCCGGCGTTGCCGTAGGTGGCGAAGCCGTAGAAGCAGATCCAGAACGTCTCCCACGGGCCGGTCGCGAGGCCGAGCACCTCGGCCCCGAGTTCCCGGATCGGCGTGAAGTAGCCGACGAACGTGAAGCCGGTCCAGAAGGCGAGCGCAACCCAGGCGGAATGCTTGGCGAACTTGAGGCCGAACTTGCGGGCGGTGAGGGGGCCGGCATCGAGCTTGGTGCGTGCGCCCCGGTCGCCTTCGATCCGGCGCTCGATCCAGAGGAAGATCTCGGTGTAGACCGTCTGGGGGCACGCGTAGCCGCACCAGAGGCGCCCGGCCACGGCCGTGAAGAGGAAAAGCGAGATGGCGCAGGTGACCAGCAGGAGGGTGAGGTAGATGAAATCCTGCGGCCAGAAGACGATGCCGAAGATGTAGAACTTGCGCGCGGCAAGATCGAAAAGGACCGCCTGGCGGTCGTTCCAGGGAAGCCAGGCCAGGCCGTAGAAGATGACCTGCGTGATCCAGACGAGGGCCCACCGCCAGCCGGCGAACCAGCCATGCACGGCCCTCGGGTAGATCTTCCTGCGGACCTCGAAAAGCGCCTGTTCGGTCTCCGGGCCGGCGCCGGCCGGTACCGGGCGCAGAGGCGAAACGGGGGCGCCTTGCGCCCCCGGCTTGGTTTCGGCCACGGTTCGGGGCTACCTCGTCATTTCGGCGCGACCCGGGTGCCGGAAAGCCCCCAGACGTACGCGGCGAGGATCTTGGAGCGTTCCGGGCCCAGGAAGTCCTTGTGCGCGGGCATGCGGTTGGCGCGGCCCTTGTCGATCGTCTCGCTGATCGTCGCGAGGCTGCCGCCATAGAGCCAGACCTTGTCCGTGAGGTTCGGGGCGCCCAGCTGCGGGTTGCCCTTGGCTTCCGGCCCGTGGCAGGCGGCGCAAACGGCGAACTTCGCCTTGCCGGCCTCCGCGAGCTTGGCGTCGTGCGTCGAGCCCGAGAGGGACAGGACGTAGTTCGCGAGTTCCTTCACGCCGTCCGGGCCGCCCACCGCGGCGCCCATGGGGGGCATCACGCCGTTGCGCCCGTCCAGGATGGAGGCGAGGATCACGGCGGGATCGCCGCCGTAGAGCCAGTCGCCGTCGGCGAGATTGGGGTATCCCTTGGCGCCGCGCGCGTCGGACCCGTGGCACTGCGAGCAGTAGGTGAGGAAAAGGCGCTCGCCCATGGCGCGGCCCTGGGGATCCTTGGCGATGGCGGGGATCTCCATGGCGCCGTACTTGGCGAACACCGGGCCGTACTGCGTATCGGCGCTGGCCTGCTCCGCCTTGTACTGCCCCGTGGACGACCAGCCGAGCATGCCCTTGAAGGTGCCCAGGCCGGGGTACAGGGCCAGGTAGAGCAGGGCGAAGACGATCGTGATCCAGAAGAGCCACATCCACCACTTGGGGAGCGCGTTGTTGTATTCGGCGAGGTCCTCGTCCCACTCGTGACCGGTGGTGCCGACCGCCTGGCCGGGGATGCGCTTCTGGTGCTGCATGGTGAGCAGCACGGCGCAGCCGATGATCGAGACGATGGAAATGCCGGCGATGTAGAGGTTCCAGAAGCCGTCGACGAAGTCGCTCATTGCTTGTTCTCCCGGGGGGCGTCGTGCGAGGGGTCATCCTCGTCGAGGGGCAGGCGCGAAGCCGCGTCGAAATCGGCGCGGCGGCCGGAGGACCACGCCCAGGCCACGATGCCCAGGAAGGCGATCATCGCGAGCACGGTGATGGACGTGCGGATGGTGTTGATGTCCATGGCTACCTCCGCGACTTGATGACGGTGCCGAGTTCCTGGAGGTAGGCGATCAGCGCGTCCTCCTCGGTCTTGCCGGCCACGTTCTTGGGCGCCTGGTCGATCTCGGCGTCCGTGTAGGGAACGCCGACGCGGCGCAGCGCGCGCATGCGGGCGGGCATCTCGTCGGCGGCGACAGGCGTCTTCGCGAGCCACGGATAGCCCGGCATGTTCGATTCCGGCACGAGGTCGCGCGGGTTGCGCAGGTGGGTGCGGTGCCAGTCGTCGCTGTAGCGGCCGCCCACGCGGGCGAGGTCCGGCCCGGTGCGCTTGCTGCCCCACTGGAACGGATGGTCGTAGACGAACTCCCCGGCCACGGAGTAGTGGCCGTAACGTTCCACTTCCGCGCGGAACGGACGGACCATCTGCGAGTGGCAGTTGTAGCAGCCTTCGCGAAGGTAGACGTCGCGCCCGGCGAGCCGCAGCGCGTCGTAGGGCTTGAGGCCCGAGACCGGCTCCGTCGTGGATCGCTGGAAGTACAGCGGGACGATCTCGACCAGGCCGCCGACGCTCACGAGGAGCACGACGAGGATGGCCATCAGACCGGTTTTCTGCTCGATGATGTCGTGGGTGAGTTTCATGGCGTCCCTCTCAGTGCGCGTGGGCGGGGGCGTCGAAGCCCGAGCCGGCGGACACCGGCGGGATCGTGGCCTCGACGGCCTTGCCGGCCCCGATGGTCTTCACGACGTTCCAGAGCATCACGAACATGCCCGAGAGCACCAGCACGCCGCCGGTCAGTCGGATCACGTAGTACGGGTACGTCGCCTTCACGCTCTCGACGAACGTGTAGGTGAGGGTGCCGTCCTCGTTCACGGCACGCCACATGAGACCCTGCATCACGCCGGCGATCCACATCGACGCGATGTAGAGCACGATGCCGATGGTGGTGGTCCAGAAGTGCAGCGTGATCGCCTTCACCGAGTACATCTCCGCGCGGCCGAAGAGGCGCGGGATGAGGTAGTAGAGGCTGCCGATGGAGATCATCGCGACCCAGCCGAGCGCGCCGGAGTGCACGTGGCCGACGGTCCAGTCGGTGTAGTGCGACAGGGCGTTCACGGTCTTGATCGACATCATCGGGCCCTCGAACGTCGACATGCCGTAGAACGAGAGCGAGACGATGAGGAACTTGAGGATCGGATCGGTGCGCAGTTTGTGCCAGGCACCCGAGAGCGTCATGATCCCGTTGATCATGCCGCCCCACGAGGGCGCGAGCAGGATGAGCGAGAAGACCATGCCCAGGGACTGCGCCCAGTCGGGCAGGGCGGTGTAGTGCAGGTGGTGCGGGCCCGCCCACATGTACGTGAAGATGAGGGCCCAGAAGTGCACGATCGACAGGCGGTAGGAGTACACCGGGCGCCCGGCCTGCTTGGGCACGAAGTAGTACATCATCCCGAGGAAGCCGGCGGTGAGGAAGAAGCCCACGGCGTTGTGGCCGTACCACCACTGCACCATCGCATCCTGCACCCCTGCGTAGGCCGAGTACGACTTCAGGAATCCCGCGGGGCTCTCGATGCTGTTCACGATGTGCAGGAGCGCCACCGTGAGGATGAATGCGCCGAAGAACCAGTTGGCCACGTAGATGTGCTTCACCTTGCGCGTGGCGAGGGTCCCGAAGAACACGATGGCGTAGGCGACCCACACCACGGCGATCAGGATGTCGACCGGCCATTCCAGCTCGGCGTATTCCTTGCCCGTCGTGTAGCCCAGGGGCAGCGTCACGGCGGCGAGCACGATGATGAGCTGCCAGCCCCAGAAGGTGAATGCCGCCAGCGGCCCGCCGAAAAGGCGCGTGTGACAGGTGCGCTGGACGGCGTAGTAGGAAGTCGCGAAGAGCGCGCTGCCGCCGAACGCGAAGATCACCGCGTTGGTGTGCAGCGGGCGCAGGCGCCCGTAGGTCAGGAACGGGATGTCGAAGTTGAGCGCCGGCCAAGCAAGCTGCGCGGCGATGATGACCCCGACGAGCATTCCGACGATGCCCCAGATCACGGTCATCACGGCGAACTGCCGTACCACCTTGTAATTGTATTGCGTGTCGTTCATCGAAGGCTCCCTGGAAACTGGCGCACGCCTTTGGACGGACCCGGTCCGGCGTACCTGACCGGACTATATCGGGGGGGGTATCGCCGGGCTTGATTCAGGTCAAAACCGGGAAAATCCCCGCGCGTGGGAATTCCCGGGCGGGCGAACGGCCGGCCGGGAGCAGCCGCTAGGGGGGGGGCGGGGCATCCTCGTCGCGGACGACGGACCGGCTTTCGCGGTCGAGTTCGTCGAACTGGCCGGCCGAAATGGCCCACCAGAAGATCGCGCCGATCGCGAACACGATCACGAGGCTCACGGGAATCAGCAGGTAAAGGATGTCCATGGCTTCAGGCCCTGGCGGGCCGGGCGAGGCTTGCCGGGCCGCCCCGCAGGAGCCGCAAGGCATTTCCCACGACCAGCAGCGAGGAAATCGACATGCCCAGGGCCGCGACCCAAGGGGTGAGTTGCGCCGCGAGCGCGAGCGGAAGCATCACCAGGTTGTAGCCGATGGACCAGCCCACGTTCTGGCGGATGATGCGGCGCGTGCGCCGGGCGAGCGACAGCGCCTCGCCGACGGCCTCGAGCGAGGGATTGGCGATCACGAGATCCGCCTGCGACTGGGCGAGCGCGGCGCCGCCGGCGAGGGCGAGGGAGACCTGTGCCCGCGCGAGTACCGGCGCGTCGTTGATGCCGTCGCCGATCATGGCGACGATCGCGCCGGAGGCCGCGAGCGCCTCGACGAATCGTGCCTTGTCCTCGGGGCCCGCGCCGCTGCAACGCTCGGCGATGCCCAGTTCTTCGCCCACCCGGTCCACCACGGGGGATCGATCCCCGGAGAGCAGCACCAGCGTCAGCCCGTCCGCCCGGAGGCGATCGGCGAGCGCGCGGGCTTCGGGCCGAAGCGAATCGTCGAAGCGGAAGGCCGCCAGCCAGGCGCCCCTCTCGGCCATGGCGGCGAGGGGTTCGTCGCTGTCGAGGGGCAGCGGAAACGGCGACCCGGCGAGCTCGGCGCACCAGGACGGCGAGCCGACCCGCACGGCCATGTCGCCCAGGCGGGCCTCGACGCCCGCCCCGGCCACGGGCTGCATGTCGGTCATCTCGGGTAGCCGCGTGCCCGGCGGGCGCGCGGCGACAAGGGCATGGGCGACCGGGTGCGAAAGGGCGCCTTCCAGCGCCGCCGCCATCGCGAGGCAGGCGTCGCGATCGCGGGTGCCGAGCGTGTGCACTTCGCGCAGGCGCATGCGGCCCGTGGTGAGCGTGCCGGTCTTGTCGAACACGACGTGCGTGGCCGAGGCCAGGGCTTCGATGGCGCGGCCGCTCGTCACCATCACCCCGATGCGCGAGAGCGCATTCACGCAGGCGGTCACCGCGACGGGCGTGGCCAGGGAGAGCGCGCAGGGACAGGTGACCACCAGGGTCGCGACCGCCACCTCCAGCGCCTTCGAGGGATCGAGCGCGAGCCACACGAGGGCGCCCAGGGCCGCGAGGGCGATCACGACGCCCACGAACGCCGTCGCCACGCGGTCCGCCAGGAGAGCCCATCGCGGCTTCTGGGAGGAGGCGCGCTCCATCTGCCGCCGGATGAGGTCGACGGTCGCGGCGCCGGGCTCGCGCTCGACACGGGCCTCGACGGGCGAGGCCAGGTTCACGCTGCCCGCCAGCACGAGATCGCCGGAGGATTTCTGGACGGGATAGCTCTCGCCGGTGAGCAACGACTCGTCGAACTCGGACCGGCCCGAGACCACGCGCGCATCGGCGGGTGCGGCTTCGCCTGCCGGGATCGACACGAGATCGCCGGGGGCGAGCGCGGCCGGATCCGTCTCGGTGCGTGCCCCTTCCGAGAGCTTCCAGGCGCGCCGCGGCAGCAACTGGGCGAGCGAGTCCGCGGCATCGACGGTGCCCGCGAGCGCACGCGACTCGAAGTAACGGCCGCACAGGATGAAGAACACGAACATCGTGATCGAGTCGTAGTAGACCGGACCGCCGCGGAAGGTCCCGTGGACGCTGGCGACGAAGCTCACGACGACGCCGAGCGCCACGGGCAGGTCCATGCCCGGCTGGCGGGTGACGAGGCCGTGCCAGGCGGCGCGGAAGATGGGCCCGGAGGAAAAGAGCAGAACGGGCACGGTGAGGACGAGGCTCGCGATGTCGAGCAGGCGATGGATGTCCCAGCTCATGTCGCCGTCGGTGGCCATGTAGGCGGGCACCGAGAACATCATGATCTGCATCATCACGAAGCCCGCCAGGCTCATGCGCCAGAGGGCACGCCGCTCCTCGGTGCGCCGCAGGCCCCGGGGATCGAGTCCCGGAGGGCGGGCCCGGTAGCCCGCCCGCGCGATGACGGCCGCGAGCGTCTCGGCCGTGACCGCGGTGGCGTGCCGGATGCGAACGCGCCGCGAAGCGAGGTTGAGGCTGGATTCCGCCACCCCGGGCAGGCGCGCGAGCGCCGATTCGACCCGGGTCACGCAGGCGGCGCACGTCACGCCCTCGACGTCGAAGACGGTCTCATGCGGCTCGTCGGTTGCCGGAGGCGGGGCGTGGCCGGGGCGTTCATGGACGGCGAGCCCTGCACCGCGCCCCCGCACACGGCAGCCCGTGGGGCCCCCGGAAGACGGGTGGGGCGCCCGGGCGCAAGCCGGCACCGCCGGGAGGATGGGCACGCCGAGTCCAGCCCACGGCCCCGGAGGCCGTTGAGCCCAGTCAACGCGGGGGGCGGGATCGCTCCAGCAGGAGGAAGCGCAGGCGATGGGCGTTGCGTTCGTCCGGGGCGTGTTCTCCCAGCAGCGTATGCGTCCACTCGGCCGGATCGATGTCGGGAAAGTGCGTGTCGCCTTCGAAGTTCTCGCCGATTTCCGTGACGTAGATCCGGTCGGCGGCAGGCATGGCCTCCGCGTAGAGCTGCCCGCCGCCGATGACGAAGACTTCGTCCGCATCGGCTGCGGCATGCCAGGCCGCGTCCAGGGAGCCCACGATCTCTGCGCCCGCGGCCGGAAAGCCTGCGTTCCGGGTCACGACGATGTTGCGCCGGCCGGGCAGGGGGCGGCCGATGGATTCCCAGGTGCGCCGGCCCATGATGACGGGCCTTCCCAGCGTGGTTCGCTTGAAGTGGGCGAGATCGGCCGGCAGGCGCCAGGGCATCCCGTTGTCCTTGCCGATGACGCCATTGGCCGCCCGGGCGACGATGAGGGATCGGATCATGGATTCAGACGGCGATCGGGGCCCGGATTCCGGGGTGCGGATCGTAGCCCTCGAGCGTGAAATGTTCGTATCGGAAGGCGAAGAGATCGGTCACGGAAGGATCCAGGCGCATCACCGGCAGCGAACGGGGTTCGCGGGAAAGCTGTTCGCGAGCCTGGTCCCGATGGTTCAGGTACAGGTGGGCATCACCGAGCGTGTGGATGAACTCGCCCGGCTGGAGGCCCGCCACCTGGGCCACCATTCTCGTCAGGAGGGCGTACGAGGCGATGTTGAACGGCACGCCGAGGAAGATGTCGGCGCTCCGCTGGTAGAGCTGGCACGACAGGCGACCGTCGCAGACGTAGAACTGGAAAAAGGCATGGCAGGGCGCGAGGGCCATTTTCGGGATGTCGGCCACGTTCCAGGCCGAGACGATGAGCCGCCGGGAATCGGGGTTCGAGCGGATCTGCTGCAGCACCTCGGCAACCTGGTCGAGGCGCCGCCCGTCCGGTGCCGGCCACGAGCGCCACTGCGCGCCGTAGACCGGACCCAGCTCACCGTGCGCGTCGGCCCACTCGTCCCAGATGGTGACGCCGTGGCGCCGAAGGTAGTCCACGTTCGTCGACCCCTGCAGGAACCACAGGAGCTCGTGGATGACGCTCTTCAGGTGGACCTTCTTGGTCGTGACGAGCGGGAAGCGCTCCGCGAGGTCGAAGCGCATCTGGTAACCGAAGACGGAGAGCGTCCCCGTCCCGGTGCGATCGGTCTTGCGCGCGCCGTGCTCGAGCACGTGGCGCATGAGGTCCAGGTAGGCTTTCATGCGGACCCTCAGGATAGCGCAGGCCGACCGCGGCTGCGGTGCCGCCCGCGCATCAACCGCGCTGTGCGATGAGCGTCCAGAGCTTCGCGAGATCGGCCGCGCCGTCCGTGCCGTGGACGGTCTTGAGCGTCTGCACGGCCCGGGACTTGGCCCCGCTCTGGAGTTGCGCGATGCCCAGCAGGAGCTTCGCATCCTCCGGGCGCTTGAGGCCGCCCTTCTTGATTCCTTCCTCCATGATGGCGAGGCCCTTCTGCGCCGCGCCTTCGGACACGTAGTTGTAGCCGATGCTCACCAGCGCGTTGCCGGCCTTGTCGGCGGCGGCTTCCTTTTCGGCCTGGGCGCGAGCGGCCAGGGATTCCGACGCCGTCTTGTCGGCGAGGTCCTTGAGCCGCTTGTGCCGCTCCGCATCCTTGCCCGTGCCGAGCGCTCCGGCAGCGTAGCCCTTGTCCACGATCTTCTTCGCCTCGGCCGGAAAACCCGCCTGGAGCGCGAGCTGCGTCATTTCGAGATAATCGTTGGCGGTGTTGATGTTGCCGGTGGCGAGCTTCAGGCGGTAGATGTCGAGGGAGAAGCGGTCGGAGAAGCCGTTCTTCTTCTGCACGCGATTGAGCAGGTCCGTCCAGTATTCCTTCTTGGGGTAGTGGAGGACCAGGCGCTCGATCGCGGACACGTAGCCCTGGTTGTCTTTCTGCTTCAGGTAGCAGTTGGCGAGGATCTGGAGTTCCTCCTCCGTCGCCTTGCGCCCGTTCCCGTCGCCTTCGCCGACCGTCTTCGCGACGGCCGCGCAGTCGTTGCCGAGGAAGTAGGACTGCACGAGGAGAGTGCGCATCGAAGGATCCGTGCCGCCTTCCTTCTGGTAGCGGGCGGCCCATGTCGCGGCCTTCGGGTAGTCCTTGGCGCGGTAGTAGAGCCCGGCGATCGCCTGCATCATCCTCAGGCTTTCGGCAGCCGGCGACTTGCCCGAGCCGATCACCGCCTCGAAAGCCCTGGCGGCGGTGTCGTTGTCCCCCGCGGACGCCGCGATGCTGCCCTTGGTGCGCTGGATCGTGTAGTTCTCGTAGGCCGTGCGCCCGGACACCGCCTCGGCCTCGGCCACCTTGCCGAGCGCCTCCTTGTGCCGGCCCGATTTCGAGAGCGCCTGCGCGGCCTGGAGGGCCTTGCCCACGTCGGGACGCACGGTTTCCTGCGCGAGGGCCATCGGTGCTGCCGCGAGCACGACGGCGGCGAATGCGCCGGCCAGGGTGCGGCGGACGAAGGCTGTTCTCATCATCGGGCGATTCTCCGGTTTCCGAAAATGCACCGGGGCCGCGCCTGCAAGGCGCGGCCCCGGAATCGTTTCGCGTCAGTCGATGAACTGCTCGGCGCCCACCAGGCCGATCTTGGTGATGCCGTTGCTCTGCGCCGAAGCCATCACGCCAGCCACGTGCTTGTAGGTCACGAGCTTGTTGGGGCGAAGGTGGAATTCCGGCTGGTTCGGCATCTGCGCCGCGGCGATGAACTTCTCGTCGAGCGTCGGCCGGTCGGCGACCGTCTCGCCGTTCCAGATGATCGTGCCGTCGAAATCGACTTCGATCACGATCACCACGGGAGGCTCGGTCGGCGGCGGGGGATTGCCCACCGGCATGTTGAGCTTCACCGCGTGCGTCTGGATCGGGATGGTGATGATCAGCATGATGAGCAGCACCAGCATCACGTCGATGAGCGGCGTGGTGTTGATGTCGACCATCACTTCGGGGTCACTGCTGCCGCCGCCGGAGCCTACGTTCATGCCCATGGGGATTCCTTGTCGCCTCGGCCTAGAGCGCCCGGGCGGGCGGTTCGGTGATGAAGCCGATCTTGAGGATCGATGCGCGCTGGCAGGTCGCGACGACGCGACCCACGAACTCGTAGCGCGACCCCTCGTCGGCGCGGACGTGCACTTCGGGCTGCGGGTTCATGACCGCGATCACCTTCAGCTTCTCGAAGAGCGCCTTCTGGTTGGGCACGTACTCGGTGCCCCAGAAGACGTCGCCGTCCTTGTTGATCGAGATGTTGATGTTCTCGGGCTTGGTCTGCGTGGGAAGGTTGCGTTCCTTCGGCAGTTCGAGCGGCACCTGCTGGATCACGACCGGGATGGTGATCAGGAAGATGATGAGCAGCACCAGCATCACGTCGACGAGCGGCGTGGTGTTGATGGCCGACATCACCTCCTCGTCCTGGTCGGATTCCTGGCCAACGGTCATGCCCATGGCATCAACCCTTGGCGCCGGCCTTCTTGCCCGCCCCGCTCACGAGGACCAGGTGCAGGTCCGCGCCGAAGCTGCGCAGGTGCTCCATCGCGACCTTGTTGCGGCGGACGAGCCAGTTGTAGCCGAGCACGGCCGGCACGGCGACCGCCAGGCCGAAGGCCGTCATGATCAGCGCCTCGCCCACGGGACCGGCCACCTTGTCGATGGAGGCCTGGCCCGCGATGCCGATGGCCGTGAGGGCGTGGTAGATGCCCCACACCGTGCCGAAGAGGCCGACGAACGGGGCGGTCGAACCCACGGTCGCGAGGAACGCGAGCCCGTCCTGCAGGCGGCTGCCGACGTTCTCGACCGCGCGCTGGATGGACATCGTGACCCACTCGTTGAAATCGATCTGCTCGAGAAGCTTCCCTTCGTGGTGCTTGGTCGCCTCGACCCCGGATTCCGCGATGAACCGGAAGGGGCTGTTTTCCTTGAGCGTGCCGATGCCGTCCGCGACCGAGCCGGCCGACCAGAAATTGGCCTTGGCGCTCTTCGCTTCGTTGTAGAGCTTGTGCTGCTCGTACACCTTCACGAACATGATGTACCAGGAGCCCATCGACATGATGACGAGGATGACGAGCGTTCCCTTCGACACGAAGTCACCCTGCTTCCAGAGCGCCTCGAGGCCGTACGGATTCTCGATCGTTTCCTTTTCCTTGGCCGCGGCGGGGGGAGGCTTCGGGGCGTCCGCAGGCTTGGCCTCGGCAGGCTTGGCGCTGTCGGCAGCGGGCGCCGGGGCCTGGGCGTGCGCGCTCGTGGCGAACACGAGCGGTGCCGCCGGCGCGCAGGCGATGAAGATGGCCGCGAGCAGCGCGGGCAGACGGTTGATCAGGTGCATGTCGATTCCTCCAGTTTCCGGGTGATGTGCTGCACGAAAGGGGGCGCGCGGACGGATCAGTCCGTGAGCTTGAAGTCGATCTCGACCTCGCCGATGAAGCCGACGGGCTCGGGCGCGAAACGCCACTGCGAAAGGGCGCGGGTGACCTCGCGGTCGAAGACACGCGGCGGCGAGGCGGAAATCACGCGCACCTCGGAGACCGTGCCATCGGGGCGGACCATCAGGTGGACGACGACGCGCCCGGTCTGCACGCCATCCTTGATGGCCTTGCGCGGGAACACGGGGCGCACCGCATCGCCCACTGGGCGGACGTTCTTGCGAACGATGGGGCCGGTCGGGGCCGGCGGTGCGGGCGGGGCGACGCGGGGCGCCGGACCGGGTGGCGGGCGCTCGGTGGTGACCGTCGTGATCGTCTGGGCCTGCTGCTGAACCGGCACCTGGATGTTGATCTCGGGCGGGGGGATGAAGGGCGGCGGCGGCGCGGCCAGCTTGGGCGGCGGCGGCGGCGGCGTGTCCGGGATGACCTTCTTGACCTCCTCGATGATCTTCGTCTCGATGGGGGCCTTGATCACCTCGACGACCTTGCGGGCGAGGCCGGTCACGAGCGCATAACCCACGAGGACGTGGAGCAGGCCGACCATCATGATGCTCGGCAGGTGCTTCGAGGGGCTGCTCTGCGTCTCTCTGTAACTCTTCATCTGACCAACCTCCAGGCCTTTGGCAGTAACGGCGCGGCTTGTGGCCTTGCCGTGAGGCAACGGTCGCTCACCGACGGCTCGCGCCGCATCTGAATCCGCGGGTAACGGAACCACTCCCGATCAAGCGGCGCCCGGGTAAGGGCACCCCAAGGAAGGTCCATTTCGGCAGCCCGAGATTCTATTGGATTCGGGGTCCGATTTCCAGCTTTGTATGAATTCCGTAAGGAATATCTGGTAACACCCGATCCCCGAAAAAACAGGGGGCTCCGAAGAGCCCCCTGGGGAATTGCCCGGCGTCCGGGTTACTTGAACGCGTAGCGCAGGTTCATGTAGTACGTGCGGCCGTGCGCATCGGTGTAGCGCGGGTCGTAGCCGACCTGGAACGTCTGGCCCTGGTCGGAAGCCGGCGGGTCGCGGTCGAGGACGTTGCGAACGCCCAGGACCACACCGAGGCCCTTGAAGCCTTCCCACGTGCCTTGCAGGTCGTACGTCTCGTAGCTGCCCACGCGGCGGGTGTCGCTCGCGTCGCGATAGCCCATCGAGAAGTTCTGGCCCAGCGTGGCGCCCCAGGCGCCGCTGCGCCAGTTGAGCGTCACGTAGTGCCGCCAACGGGTGATGGCACCGTTGTCCGCCGTGAATCGGCCGACGTTGTCCAGGTACTCGCCTTCGGCCTGCTGTTGGTAGCGGTAATGGATGATGTAGGTGCCTTCACCCTTGAGGGTGAACTGGCCGGCGCCGGTCGGGAAACGCATCGAGCCGGAGAAATCGACCCCGTTCACGTTGTACTTGCCCAGGTTTTCCTGCACCTGGATCACGAAGTCGATCGGGCAAGGCGTGCCGGCGGGCGTGGGCGCGCCCGGCAGGTCGCCGCGGCAGGAACCGTCGGCAAGGCGCGAGGTGCGCACGAAACGGCCACCGGCATTGAGCGGGTCCGCGCCACCGTAGACATCGAACACCGTGGTGTCGCCCAGCGCGCCGATGGAGTTGCGGCGGCGGATGTCCCAGTAGTCGGCACCGAACGACATGGTGTTCGAGGGCTCGAAGATCACGCCGACGGTCCAGTTCTTCGACTTCTCCGGCGTGAGCGCGGTGTTGCCGCCCAGCTGGTTCTGGAACTGCGCGTCGCACTCGAGGCCCGCGTTCACGAAGCCGCCGATCGGGGTGGAGCCCGGGCAGCGGATCGGGTCATTGTGCACGTCCGCCGTGTTCGAGAGGAAACGGGGCAGGAAGAGGTCCGAAAGCGTCGGGGCGCGGAAGCCCGTGCTGTAGGACGAGCGGACCAGCACTTCCTTCGTCGGCGTCCAGCGGATGCCGACCTTCGGGTTCGTGGTGCTGCCGAAGTCGCTGTAGTCGTCGTAGCGGACGGCGAACTGCGCCTCGAGGTTCTTCAGGATCGGCACGGAAAGCTCGCCGAAGAAGGCCTTGATGGTGCGATCGGCCTGCGTCGGCGGAAGCGCGCCGCCGCCTCCGAGGATGTCGCCGGAGAAGAGCACTTCCTGCGGGCGGTCGTTCAGCTCTTCCTTGCGATGCTCGAAGCCCATGGCGAGGCCGACGGGGCCGGCCTTGAGGTTCGCGATTTCCTTCGAAATGCGGCCGTCGAAGGTCGTGACCTTGGCCTCGGATTCGCGGACCTTCTCGAGGATCTTGGCCTCGTTGATCAGCTGCTGGCCGGTGGCGTCCTGCGGGTTGCCCGAGAAGACGTCGATGTTGCCGGTGGCGATGTTGCGCTTGAGGATCGACTCGCGCACCCAGCCGTCGATGTAGTTGTCGGACACTTCCGACTTCGATTGGGTGAAGGCGGTGTTGTAGTCCCAGTTGAAGAGCACGCCCTGCAGGCCGGCGACCAGGCGGCTTTCGTCGGAGTCCGAGCGGTTCGTGCGCAGGCCGCCGTCCTTCAGGCGCCAGGCGATCGGCAGCGCGCCCGTCGGACGAACCGTCGCACCGTCCGGCGTCTGGAAGGAGGTCGGGTAGTAGCGGCCGCCAGCCGGGTAGAGGAACGGCCCGTTGCCGGTGAAGTCGTTGACCGGCGCCTCGGAGGACGCGAAGGTCACCTCGTTCTGGCTCAGGTGGTATTCCAGGAAAGCCTGGTGGTCATTCGTGATCTGGAACGCCGCCCGACCGAAGAACCCCTTGCGCTCGGAAGGCGGGTAAATGTCCAGGACGGACGTGAAGTCGTAGCGGCAGTTGGTCTGCAGCGGGGCCGGGGCACCGGTCGCCGCGTTGATCCGGTACGAGCCAGCCGACGGAATGCAACCATTGGCCGCGGTGACGTTGTAATTCACGCCGTTGAACACGAAGTTGGCCGGGAAGACGTTGCCCGAGGTCTGGGCGAAGCCGAGGTCCGGACGGATCGCGGTGCCGGCGAACTGGGTGCGCTGGCTGGCCTTGAGGGGCGTGTCCTTCTGGTAGTCGAAGGAGGCGAGGACGTTGAAGCGGTTCTTGTTGATGTCGCCGAAGCCGATGGTGCCCGAGTACTTGCGGGTGTTGCCGCCGCCCTGGTCGGTCATCGTGCCGTAGGCCGAAACCTCGGCGCCGGTGAAGTCCTTGCGCAGGATGAAGTTGATCACGCCGCAGATCGCGTCCGTGCCGTAGATGGCCGAGGCGCCGTCCTTCAGCACTTCGACGCGCTCGACTGCCGCGAGGGGGATCTGGTTCAGGTTGACCGTGCCGCCGCCCGAGGCGTTGAACGCGTAGTTGGAGACGCGGCGGCCGTTAAGCAGGACGAGGGTGTTGGTGCTTCCCAGGCCGCGCAACGAGGCGGACGAGAGGCCCGGCGTGCCGGAGTCGCCCACACCCTGGCCGATGGAATAGCCACCGGCGTTGGAGGCGGAAATCTTGTCGAGGAGCTCGGCGGCGGTGGTCACCCCGGACTTCGAGATCTCGTCGCGGGTGATCACGGTGACGGGCAGGGCGCCTTCGCCTTCGATCCGCTTGATGTTCGAGCCCGTGACTTCGATCTTGTCGATCTTCTGGGCGGGCGCCTGGGCCTGCGCGCCGGTGGCGGCCAGTGACAGCGCCACGCCGGTCCCCAGCGCGTGCACCAGCGCCGTGGACAGCTTCTTCATTCTCGGATTCATCGAATACCCCCAGGTGAAAAAATCGGTTTTGAATCAGCGATTTGGATTGTGAGACGCCTGATCGTTGATAAAACGCAGGCGTGGCTAACGGCGGGATGATAGCCATTCGCCTGTGAAATATCCAACAATTTATGCGGTTCTTGTCGCGTTTTTGCAACGGAGCAAGACCATACCTCGCGAAGGGGAACGCACCATGAAAAAGGGGGCCCGAAGGCCCCCTTTCACGATGGTGATCCTGCCTTTCCGGATCGCTCCGGAAAGGCAGGAAACGGCTTACATCTTGTAGTTGAAGCCCAGGCGGACCTCGCGGCCCAGCACGCTGTACTGGCTGAAGTCGTACAGCGTCGTGCCGCTGAAGCCCGGGTCGTACGGGGGCTTCGCGTCCTCGGCGTTGACGAGCGAGGCCGACAGCGACAGGTTCTTCGACAGCGTGTAGCGGGCGAAGAGATCGACCGACCGGTAGTGCGGGACGCGGTCCGGATACGTGCCGTTCTGGAACTGCGGATCCTGCGTCGTGAAGAACGAGCCGGGCAGCAACTGCTGGTAGTAGCCGCGGACGTAGTTCATCTGGGCGGTGAACGACCACGGGCCCGTGTCCCAATCCTGCGCGAAGGTGTACTTCGTGCGCGGATAGGTGTTCGTGCAACCGTTGGTGCCCGCGCACTCGACGCCGTCTTCCTTGTAGGAATCCATGTACGCGAGGCTCAGGCGCGACGTGAACTTGCCCACGCCGGTGCTGATGGCCGCGCGCGCATCGAGGTCGATGCCGCTCGTCTTGTGCGAGTTCGCGTTGTTGTAGCCCGAGAGCACCGTCACGATGGCGTTCGTGGACGGATCGCGGATCACGTTCGGACCGCCGGCGTTCACGACCGACTGGAAGCTCGGTGCGGCGACGATGTTCTTCCACTCGATGTTGTAGTAGCTCACGCCGACGCTGGTGTCACGCAGCGGCTCCCACACGAAGCCGGCAGTCCAGCTGGTGGACTCCTCGGCCTGGAGGCTGGGGTTGCCCGCGAAGACACCCGAGATCTGGGTGATCTGGTTGTTGAGCGGGTCGATGACGCTCGTGAAGAACGTCGCGATGGACGGCGAGATCTCCGGCAACGTCGGCGCGCGGAAGCCTTCGCCCCAGTTGGCGCGAAGCAGCAGGTTCGACGTCGGGCGGATCTTCACGCCGACCTTGGGCACCGTCGAGGTGCCGTAGTCGCTGTAGTCGTCGTGGCGGAACGCGAGGTTGGCCTCGATCATCTGCGTGAACGGCAGCGAGATCTCGGTGAAGAGCGCGTAGTTGCGACGGCTGCCGTCGGTTGCCGTGATGCCCTGGCCGAGAATGTTGCCGGACGTCGCCGCGGCATCGGGCCGATCCGAGAGCTTCTCCTCGCGCCATTCGGCGCCGACCGCGATGCCGATCGGGCCACCGGGGAGCTTGCCGAATTCCGTGGAGCCGCGCGTATCGATGAACTTGAGTTCGGACTCCGACTTGCGCGGGAACGAGATGCTGACGCTGTCGCGCACGGCCTGCGTGTTGGTCGAGAAGCGATCCAGGTTGTAGGTCGCCGCGGTGGAGGTCGGGATCGGCGGCTGGGGCGTGGTCGGCACGCCGAAGGCGGCGCTCGTGCCCGAGAGCGTCATGCGGTTCTGGTTCTGCGACTCCACTTCGTTCTTCGAGTAGCCGATGGCCGAATCGAAGTCCATGGACCAGGCGGTCCAGTTCAGGCCGCCCAGGAAGCGGGTCGAGTCCGAGGTGATGTCGTTGTTGCGGGTGCCGAGATCGTTCATGACGCCGTTGTAGCGGGCGTTGGTCGAGAACGGGTTGCCGGACACGCCGGGGGCGAAGTTGATGTTGTACGTGAAGGGGCGCAGGCCGGCCGGAGTCTGCGTGAGGCCCGTGGTGCCCGCGAAGAAGGGCGCCTGGAAAGTCTGGAACGTGTCGACGGTGCTCAGGCCGACTTCCGCGTAGGCGCGCATCTTGTCGGAGATGTCGAACGTGGCACGGCCGAGGAACCCGACCCGCTCCGTTTCCGGCAGGGCGGTGAACTGGTCGTTGAAGTCCTTGCCGCAGAAAGTGTTGCCGGGGATGTTGAAGGCCGTGTTGCCGAGCGGGGCCGCGATGAGGCCGCGCGCCACGGCTTGCGGGCCGGTGATGACGAACCCGGGGCACTCGGAAATGGCGCGGAAGTTCGGCGTGAGCGCGTTGGTGGCGCTCAGCTGCCGCCAAGTGCCCGCACCCGTGAGGGATTCGGCGTTGCGTCCGCCGGCGTACCCGCGCATGTCGCGCGTGTGGCCGAAGTCGGTCTCCGAGAAGAGCAGCAGGTCGCGCTTGTAGTAGTCCAGCGTGCCCATGACGTTCCAGCGGTCCTTGGCGAGATCGCCCATGCCGCCCGTGATGTTGAAGCGCAGGTCGTTCTTGCCTTCGACCTCGCCGTAGCGGGCGCCCAGCTCGATGCCCTTGTAATCCTTGCGCATGATGACGTTCACGACGCCCGCGATGGCGTCGGAGCCGTAAACGGCCGAGGCGCCGTCCTTCAGGATCTCGACGCGCTCGACGGCCGAAGACGGGATCGAGTTCAGGTCGACGAAGGTGTCCTGCAGGTTCTGCGCGAAGCCGTAGCCCGCGACGCGACGGCCGTTGATCAGAACGAGCGTCGATTTCTGTCCGAGGCCGCGCAGGGAGATGCCCGCGGCGCCCGGCGCAAAGCTGTTGGTGAAGCTTTCGCCGAAGCTGCCGGAGTTGGCGGGGAGGTTGCGAAGCGCATCGGCGATCGTGGGCTGGCCCGAGCGTTCGATCTGCTCGCGCGTGATCACTTCGACGGGGGCGACGGTCTCGGTGTCGACTCGCTTGATGTTCGAGCCGGTGACTTCGATCTTGTCGACCTTCTGCGCTTGCTGGGCGCTGGCGCCCGTCGCGACGATCGACAGCGCCACGCCGGCGCCCAAGGCCTGGACCAGGGCGGTCGCCAGCTTCTTCCTCTTGATTTCTTTCATGAATTCTCCCGGTGGAGTGTAGGGCAGGAAACGAAATTATTCGCGGGCTGGTGGCCCGTGGGTGCGAATCTGCGAAGAATAGCGACACCCGTTACAAACTGCCAGAGCATATTTCAGTTTGTGGCAGGGCTGCAACACGCCTTTGGGGTGATTCACCGGAAGATGGGGCGCCGGGGCGCACCGGGGAGGTGCGCGGCGTTCGGGCGCGAGGCGCCAATGGGGCACCGGAACGAACAAGCGCCGGTACACCCGCGCGGGTCGTTCGCGATTGCGATCAGGCGACTACCAGGTGATCGTGACGCGGGTTCCGCCGAGAGGAGAGTCCGTGACGAAAGCGTCGCCGCCATGCCATCGAGCGACCTGCTTCACGATGGCGAGACCCAGCCCGAAGCCGCCCGATGCGCGCGTACGGCTGGCGTCCAGGCGGGCGAAGGGCTCGAACACGCGGTCCCGTTCGGCGGAGGGGATGCCTGCGCCATCGTCGTCGACGTGGATCACGGTTTGTGCGCCGTCGTGTCCCACGACGACTTCGATACGGTGCCGGGCATGGCTCAGCGCATTGCGCAGGAGGTTTACCACGGCCCTCGCCATGTACCGGGGCTCGCAACGGAGCGTCTCCAGCCCGACGTCCGAGCGGATCGTCGCGGCGCGATTCTCCACCTGGGCCGAATGGCGGGCGTCGGCGAGCACGTCCTCGAGCCAGGGAGCCGCGGGAACCACTTGCAGCCGGATGTCGGGGGTGCCTCGCTCGAGCTTGGCGTAGTCGAGGAGCTCGGAGGTGAGCTCGTCGAGTTCCGCGATGTCCTTCTCCATCAGCGCCAGGTAGCGCTCGCGCGCGGCCACGTCGGGCTCCTCCCGGGCGAGCGAATGGCTGAAGCGAAGTCGCGCGAGAGGCGTGCGCAGTTCGTGCGAGACGGCGCTCGTGAGCGCCTGGTGGGACTGGAGCAGGGCGTGGATGCGCTCGGTCATCCCGTTGAAGGCATCGGCGAGCGGACGCAGGGCCGAACCGCGGCTGGCGCGCACCTTCGCATCGAACCGGCCTCCGCCCACGCGGCCCGCGGCGTGCGTGAGACCGGTGATGTCCCGCCAAAGCGGACGGACCCAGAACCCGACGAGAATCGCGACGATGGCGAACTCGGTGGTCCAGTTCACGGCGTAAGTGACCAGCCGGATGCGTTCGTTGTCGGGGCCGGGCAGTTCGAGCACCACGGCGTGACGACCGTCGCCCAGGCGGCGCGCGAGCAGGAACCCGCCGCCCGGCCGCTCCAGGGAGACGATCGCACCTTCGTCGTAGGCGGTCCGCTTCGGCTCGGGCAGGCCCGGCCTTTCGGGCAGGGCGTCGGCCGGTTCGAGGCGCGCCGGAAAGGCGAAGCCGGCCGAGATCTCGCGGAATTTCCGAGGCCTCGCTTCGGGGGGCAGGGGGGCGAGCGCCGCCTCGATCAGGTGAAAGGTCGGCTGGAATCGGCTGCGGAAATCGTAGCCCGCGACCATCTTCCGGTAGACGTAGTCCATGAGGTAGGACTGGACGATGAACGACAGGGCAAGCGTCGCGATGAGCACGCCGTACAGCTTGAGGAAAAGCCGGATCACGAGGCCATCGCCCGCTACCAGGGCGTCGGGCTGAACAGGTAACCGACGCTCCGGATCGTCTTGATCCGCTCGGTGCTCGCCGAGAGGTCGCCCAGTTTCCGGCGAAGGCGGTAGATCCGGCAGTCGACCGAGCGGTCCGAGCCGTCGTAGTCGAGGCTGCGCAGCGACTGCAGGATGTCGTTGCGCGAGAGCACCTTGCCCGCGTGGCGGGCGAGCAGCAGCAGGACGTCGAACTCGGAGGTGGTGAGGTCGACAGGCTTTCCGGCGAGCCGCACCTCGCGCGAGGCCGTGTCGATCTCGAGGCGGCCGAAGGCGAGCGCCTCGCCGGGGCCCGGTCCGCGTACGCTCATGCCCGCCCGGCGCAGGACCGCGCGGATGTGGGCGAGGAGGACCCTTGGCTGGAAAGGCTTGGGGATGAACTCGTCGGCGCCGAGCTCGAGCCCCAGCACCCGGTCGAAGTCCTCGTCACGCGCCGTGAGGATCACGATCGGGATCGTCACCCCGCGCGCGCGCAGCTCCCGGCAGATGGAGAAGCCGTCCTTGCCCGGAAGCATCACGTCGAGCACCAGCAGGTCGGGCTGCAGGGCGCAGGTCCTCTCCACGGCGGCCTCGCCGCTCGGTTCGCAACTGACCTCGAGCCCGTTCTTCGCCAGGTAGTCGAGCACCAGGGCCGCGAGCCGCTCGTCGTCCTCGACGAGCAGCACGCGGGGGCGAGCGTCACCGGCTGCCACCGCGCCGTCCATGCCGATCGCTTCCGGGGCGCCGATCGCCGCTTCCCCTACTTGAACGCGTACTTCAGGTTCAGGTAGTAGGTGCGACCGTGCGAGTCCGTGTAGCGCGGGTCGTAGCCCACCTGGAACGTCTGGCCCTGGTCCGAGGCGGGCGGGTCGCGGTCGAGCACGTTGCGGATGCCCGCCACGATCCCGAAGCCTTTCCAGCCGTCCCACGCGCCTTGCAGGTCGTACGTCTCGTAGCTGCCGACCCGCCGCGTGCCGCTGTTGTCGGTGTAGCCCAGCACGAAGTTCTGGCCCAGCGTGGCGCCCCAGGCGCCGCTGCGCCAGTTGATCGTCGCGTAATGCCGCCAGCGCGTGACGGCGCCGTTGTCGGACGTGAACAGGCCGTCGTTGTCGAGGTAGGGGCCGTCCGCCTGCTGCTGGTAGCGGTACTGCGTGATGTAGGTGCCTTCGCCCTTCACCGTGAGCTGGCCGGCGCCCGTCGGGAAGCGCATCGAGCCCGAGAGGTCGAAACCGCTCAGGTTGAACTTGCCGAGGTTCTGCTGTCCCTGGACCACGAAGTTGATCGAGCAGGGCACGGTCGAGGGCGTGGGCGATCCCGCGAGGTCGCCGACGCAGGTGCCATCGGCATTGCGCGCGTTGCGCACGAAGCGGCCACCGGCGGTGAGCGGATCGGCGGCGCCGTAGACGTCGAACACCGTGGTGTCGCCCAACGCGCCGATGGAATTGCGCCGCTGGATCGACCAGAAATCCACGCCGACGGAAGCGACGTTCGACGGCTCCACGACGAGGCCCAGCGTCCACTGCCGCGATTTCTCCGGAGTGAGCGCGGGGTTGCCGCCCAGCTGGTTCTGGAACTGGGCGTCGCACTCGAGCCCGGCGTTCACGAATCCGCCGATCGGCGTGGAATTCGGGCAGCGGATCGGGTCGTTGTGCGTGGACGCCGTGTTCGACAGGAAGTTCGGCAGGAACAGGTCGGAGAGCGTCGGGGCGCGGAATCCGGTGCTGTAGGACGAGCGGACGAGAACTTCCTTCGCCGGCGTCCAGCGCAGCGCGACCTTCGGGTTGGTGGTGTTGCCGAAATCCGAATACTTGTCGTGTCGAACGGCGAACTGGGCCTCGAGGTTCCTCAGGATAGGAACGTTCAGTTCCGCGAAAACGGCCGTTACCGAGCGGTCGGCTCTGGTCGCCGGCAGCGCGCCGCCACCGCCCAGGATGTCCCCGGAAAAGAGGACGGCCTGCGGCTGGTCGTCGAGCTCCTCCTCGCGGCGCTCGAAGCCGAGCGCGAGGGCCACCGGGCCGGCCTTCGTCTCGAGGAGTTCGCGCGACAGGCGTCCGTCGAAGGTCGTCACCGTGGCCTCGGAACGGCGAACGGTCTCCTGGATCTTGGCACCATCCACGAGCGCCTGGCCCGTCGCGTCGAGCGGCCGGCCGGAAAACACGTCGACGTTCCCGGTGAGGATCGCCTGCCGAAGCAGCGACTCGCGTACCCAGCCGTCGATGTAGTTGTCGGTGGCCTTGGAGCGGCTCTGGCTGTAGGCGGTGTTGTAGTCCCAGCCGAAGGCGAGGCCCTGCAATCCGGCGACCAGGCGGTCCTCCTCCGATTCCGCGCGGTTGGTGCGCAGTCCGCCGACTTTCAGGCGCCAGGCGATCGGAAGGTCGCCCGTCGGCCGGATCACTTCCCCGGTCGGCGTCGTGAACTCCGTGGGGTAGTAGCGTCCGCCGGCCGGGTAGAGGACCGGGCCGGTGCCGTTGAAGTCGTTGACCGGCGATTCCGACGATCCGAAGGTGACTTCGTTCTCGCTCCGGTGGTACTCGAGGAAGGCCTGGTGGTCGTTCGAGATCTGGAAGGCGGCGCGGCCGAAGAACCCCTTGCGCTCGGACGGCGGGTAGATGTCGAGCGCCGCGGTGAAGTCCTGCCGGCAGAAGGGCTGCGTCGCGCTCGGTTCGCCCGTGGCCGCGACGATGCGGTACGACCCCTGCGAGGGCAGGCAGCCGTCCCTCGCCGTCACGTTGTACTGGTTGCCGCCGAAGACGAAGTTCGCCGGCGCGGTGTTTCCCGAGGTCTGCGAGAAACCGAGGTCCGGACGAATGCCGGTGCCGGCGAAGCTCGGTCGCTGGTCGGCCTTGAGCGGGGTGTCCTTCTGGTAATCGACGGAAGCAAGGATGTTGAAGCGGTTCTTGTTGATGTCGCCGAAGCCGAGGGTGCCCGAGTACTTGCGGCTGTTGCCGCCGCCCTGGTCGGTCATCGTGCCGTAGGCCGAGACCTCGGCGCCGGTGAAGTCCTTGCGCAGGATGAAGTTGATCACGCCGCCGATGGCGTCCGTGCCGTAGATGGCCGAGGCGCCGTCCTTCAGCACTTCGACGCGCTCGATGGCCGCCAGGGGGATCTGGTTCAGGTTGACCGTGCCGCCGCCCGAGGCGTTGAACGCGTAGTTCGACAGGCGCCGGCCGTTCAAAAGGATGAGGGTGTTGGTGCTGCCCAGGCCGCGAAGCGACGCCGCCGACAGCCCGGGCGTCGCGGAATCGCCGACGGCCTGCGCGACGCTGTATCCGCCGGCGTTCGAGGCGGAGATCTTGTCGAGGAGCTCGGCGGCGGTGGTCACGCCGGACCTCGAGATCTCGTCGCGGGTGATCACGGTGACGGGCAGGGCGCCTTCGCCCTCGATCCGCTTGATGTTCGAGCCCGTGACTTCGATCTTGTCGATCTTCTGGGCGGGCGCCTGGGCGAGGGCGACCCCGGACGAGGCGAAGACGGATGCTACGGCGAGGGCCGCCAGCGTGCGGTGGTGGCCGGATGAGCGAAAAGCGACGGTCATGGACTCGATTCCCCCTGATGGTTCGGACTAGTGGACGCAATCGACGGATACCCGCCGGTTGAATCGGGCCGATGCTACGCAAGCAGGTGGATCGTTCTGTAGCCCTTTGTCGCGGATTGTTGTGAGGCTTCACGGGATGTTTCCGGGAGCCGCGCAAGCCGTCGCCGGACCTTCCCGCGGGAGGCCGGGCCAAGACGGGCGTATCGGGCAGACGGCGGAACTGCTATAATTTCGCGGTTTAAAGGATCGAGATGGGCGGCAGCGCCCATTTTTCATTTGTGAAGCCGATAACGGATCTCGAAGGCTGGCTTTCCGAGCTCCTGGGCGCCCTGGGCTACGAACTCGTGGACCTGGAGACCTCCCGAGGGGGCCTCGTGCGCGTGTTCATCGACAAGCCGGACGGCATCGATGTCGAGGACTGCGCGCGGGTGTCCAACCACCTGTCGCGGGCGTTCGCCGTCGAGGAGGTGGCTTACGAAAGGCTGGAAGTGTCCTCGCCGGGGCTTGATCGCCCGGTGAAGCGCCTGGAGGATTTCACGCGCTTCTCGGGGCGCGACGTGACCGTGAAGCTCAAGTTGCCGAAGGAAGGCCGCCGGCGTCTCGAAGGGCGGCTTGCCGGCGTCGAAGGCGGCGAGGTCCAGATCGATGTGGAAGGCAAGCGCTGGTCGGTCGCGATGACGCAAATCGACCGGGCCCGGCTGGTGCCGGACGTTTGAAGCGAGAGGGGCTGGAGATGACGAAGGAAATCCTGCTGCTGGTCGATGCGCTTTCGCGCGAGAAGAACGTGCCCCGGGACATCGTGTTCCTGGCGCTCGAGATGGCGCTCGCCTCGGCCACGAAGAAGCGATTCAAGGACGAGGTCGACGTGCGCGTCGAGATCGACCGCGAATCGGGCGAGTACCGCGCCTTCCGCCGCTGGACGGTCGTGCCCGACGAGGATCACGAGGAGCCCGCCCACCAGGTGGCCATCACGGACGCCCTCGAGGAGAACGCCGAGGCCAAGCTGGGCGACGTGTTCGAGGAACCGCTCGAGCCCGAGACCTTCGGCCGGATCGGCGCCCAGGCCGCGAAGCAGGTCATCCTGCAGAAGATCCGCGACGCCGAGCGCGAGCAGATCCTCAACGACTTCCTCGAGCGCGGCGAATCGCTCGTGACGGGCACCGTGAAGCGCGCCGAGCGCGGCAACCTCATCGTCGAGTCCGGCCGCGTCGAGGCGCTGCTGCCGCGCGACCACCTCATCGCCAAGGAGAACCTGCGCGTGGGGGACCGCGTGCGGGCCTACATCGAGCGCATCGACCGTGCCGCCCGGGGCCCGCAGCTCATCCTCTCGCGCATCGCGCCGGATTTCCTCGTGAAGCTCTTCGAGCTCGAGGTTCCCGAGATCGAGGAAGGGCTCCTCGAGATCAAGGCGGCCGCCCGCGACCCGGGCCTTCGCGCCAAGATCGCCGTCAAGTCGAACGACCCGCGCATCGACCCGGTGGGAACCTGCGTCGGCATGCGCGGCTCGCGCGTGCAGGCGGTGACGCAGGAACTCGCCGGCGAGCGCGTCGACATCATCCTGTGGTCGGCCGATCCCGCCCAGTTCGTGATCAACGCCCTGGCGCCGGCGGAGGTGAGTTCCATCGTCGTCGACGAGGAGAAGCACGCCATGGACGTGGTGGTCGAGGAAGACCAGCAGGCCATCGCGATCGGCAAGCTCGGCCAGAACGTGAAGCTCGCCTCGCAGCTCACCGGCTGGGAATTGAACATCATGACCGTCGCGCAGCGCGAGGAGAAAGCCGGCGCGGAAAGCAGCACGCTGCGCGCGCTCTTCATGGAGAAGCTCGACGTCGACGAGGAGGTCGCGGACATCCTCGTTCAGGAGGGCTTCACCTCGCTCGACGAGGTCGCCTACGTGCCGATCAACGAGATGCTCGAGATCGAGGCGTTCGACGAGGAGACGGTGAACGAATTGCGCCGCCGCGCCCGCAACGCGCTGCTCACGGAAGAGCTGAAGCGGGAAGAGACGGTCGAGGATGCCGCGGGCAGCCTCGAGAGCATGGAGGGGATGGACGCGCAGACCGCGCGGCTGCTCGCCTCGAAGGGCATCACCACGATGGACGCGCTCGCGGACCTCGCCACGGAGGAGCTCACCGAGCTCACCGGCATGGAAACCGAGCGCGCCAGCCAGCTGATCATGACGGCGCGCGCGCCGTGGTTCAAGGAGACGGCGCAGGCCTAGAGGCGCGCCGCCCCGGGAGAGCGATACCTATGGCCAAGTCCAACGTCGCCCAGTTCGCCGAGGAGCTCAAGCTCACGGTGCCGCGGCTCATCGAACAGTTGCAGGCCGCCGGCGTGAACAAGATGACCGCGGAAGACGCGATCACCGAGCAGGACAAGACGCGCCTGCTCGACTACCTGCGCGAGGTCCACGGCAACAAGGACGAGAAGAAGAAGATCACGCTCACGCGCAAGCAGACGACGGAGATCAAGCGCGCCGACGCCACCGGCAAGGCCCGCACCATCCAGGTCGAGGTGCGAAAGAAGCGCACCTTCGTGAAGGTCGACAAGCCCGACGCCGCCGTGCCGGTGGAGCCGGAGAAGCCCGTCGTCGCCTCCGCGCCGGTCATCGATCCGGAAGAGGTCCGCAAGCGCGAGGAGGAAGCCCGCCGGCAGGCCGAGCTCGCCGCCCGCCAGGCCGCCGACGCGCAGGCCCGCACCAAGAAGGCCGCCGTCGCCAAGGCGAAGAAGGACGAAGCCGACGCCGCCACGGCCTCCGCGGCGGCCGAAGCCGCGCCGGCGCCTGCGGCGGAAGCCGCGCCCGCCGAGGGCGACACGCCGAAGAAAAAGCGCGTGATGCGCAAGAAGGACGAGGAGCCCGCGACCGAGGCCGAGGCTCCGGTGCTCGTGGAAGTCAAGTCCGAGGAGCCGGTTCAGGCCGCCGCGACAGACAAGCCGGCCGAAGGCGCGAAGCCCGCGGCCGAGGGAACGCTGCATCGCCCGGCCGCGAAGCCGGACGACAAGGACAAGAAGGCCGTGCGCAAGCCCGCGAAGCCCGCTTCGTCCTGGGCGGACGAGATGGCGCGTCGCCGGGCCATCAAGACCCGTGGCGACTCGGGTGGGGGCCGCGGCGGCAGCTGGCGGGCCGGCGCCCGCGGATCGCGCCACCGCGACGACGATTCGGCCACCGGCTTCAGTGCCCCGGCCGAGCCCAAAGTGATCGAGGTGCTGGTCCCCGAGACCATCACCGTGGGCGATCTCGCCCACAAGATGGCGGTCAAGGCCGCCGAGGTGATCAAGACGATGATGAAGATGGGAACGATGGTGACCATCAACCAGGTGATCGACCAGGAGACGGCGATGATCGTGGTCTCCGAAATGGGCCACGTGGGCAAGCCCGCCCCGCTCGACGATCCCGAGTCCTTCCTCGCCACGGCGGCCGAAGGCGAGACCGAACTCGTGCGCGAGACGCGCCCGCCGGTCGTGACGGTGATGGGCCACGTCGACCACGGCAAGACCTCGCTCCTCGACAGCATCCGCAAGGCGCGGGTGGCGGTCGGCGAGGCCGGCGGCATCACGCAGCACATCGGGGCCTACCACGTGAAGACCACGCGTGGCGTCATCACGTTCCTCGACACGCCGGGCCACGAGGCCTTCACGGCCATGCGCGCGCGCGGCAGCCAGATCACCGACCTCGTGGTACTGGTCGTGGCGGCCGACGACGGCGTCATGCCCCAGACCATCGAGGCCATCAACCACGCGAAGGCGGCGAAGGTGCCGGTCGTGGTGGCCGTGAACAAGATCGACAAGCCCGAGGCCAACTCGCAGCGCGTGAAGCAGGAACTCCTCGCGCAGGGCGTCGTGCCGGAGGAGTTCGGCGGCGAAACCCAGTTCATCGAGGTCTCGGCCAAGACCGGCCAGGGCATCGACCAGCTGCTCGAGGCGATCCAGCTGCAGTCGGAGGTGCTGGAGCTTCGCGCGGTCGTGAACGGCCCGGCCCGCGGCATGGTGATCGAGGCTCGCCTGGACAAGGGCCGCGGCCCGGTCGCGACGCTGCTGGTGCGCTCGGGCACGCTCAGGAAGGGCGACAACGTCCTCGCCGGCGCGGTGTTCGGCCGCGTGCGCGCGATGACGGACGAGGACGGCAAGCCCCTGAACGAGGCGGGCCCGTCCATCCCCGTGGAAATCCAGGGCCTGCAGGAAGTCCCGCGAGCCGGTGACGAAATGATCGTCCTCAACGACGAGCGCAAGGCGCGCGAGATCGCGCTCTTCCGCCAGGGCAAGTTCCGCGACGTGAAGCTCGCCAAGCAGCAGGCCGCCAAGCTCGAGAACGCCTTCGACCAGATGGCCGATGCGGCGGTGAAGAGCTTCGCGCTCATCATCAAGGCGGACGTGCAGGGCTCCTACGAGGGCCTCTCGCACGCGCTCGCCAAGCTCTCGACCGACGAGGTGCGGATCAACATCATCCACACGGGCGTCGGCGGCATCACCGAATCGGACGTGAACCTCGCGCTCGCCTCCAAGGCGGTCATCATCGGGTTCAACAGCCGCGCCGACGGCGCCGCGCGCAAGCTCGCGGAGCATTCGGGCGTCGATATCCGCTACTACAACGTCATCTATGAAGCCGTCGACGAGATCAAGGCGTCCCTCACCGGCATGCTCGCTCCCGAGCGCCGCGAGTCGATCCTGGGCACCGTGGAGATCCGCAATGTCTTCAAGATCTCCAAGGTCGGCACCGTCGCCGGTTGCATGGTGACCGACGGCCTGGTGAAGCGCGGTTCGTCCATCCGCCTGCTGCGCGGCGGCGTCGTGGTGCACACCGGCGAGCTCGATTCGCTCAAGCGCTTCAAGGACGACGTGAAGGAAGTGAAGCAGGGCTTCGAGTGCGGCCTTTCGCTCAAGGGATTCAACGACCTGCAGGTCGGCGACGTGGTCGAGGCCTTCGAGATCGTCGAGGTCGCCCGGACCCTCGCCTAGGGCCCCCGCCGGGTACCGGGTCACGATGAGCACCGCGCGCCTCGCCCGCATCGCCGACCAGATCCAGCGCGAACTGGCGGAGCTGGTGCGCCTTGAAATGCGCGACCCGCGCGTGAAGCTGGTCACCCTCACCGGGGTGGAACTCTCTCGCGACCAGTCCCACGCCAAGGTCTTCTTCACCACGCTCGGGCCGGCGGAGGACGCGCCAGCCTGCGGCGAGGGGCTTTCCCGTGCGGCGGGGTTCCTGCGGGCGGGGCTCGCCCATCGGCTGTCCACCCGAACCGTGCCCGAACTGCATTTCGAATACGACGACTCGATCGAACGGGGCGTGAAGCTCTCCCGCCTGATTGACGAGGCCGTTTCCCCGCCCCCGCCCCAGCCGCCGCCTCCCGCGCCGCGCCGCAAGCGCACCGCAGGCTGAGGGCAGGCACCGTGCCCGCCGTTTCGGACGGGGTGCTGCTCGTCGACAAGCCGCCCGGGGTCACCTCGACCCGGGTGCTCGGCGCGGCCAAGCGTGCTCTCGGGCTGCGCAAGGCCGGGCACACCGGCACCCTCGATCCCTTCGCGACCGGCCTCCTGCCGCTCGTCTTCGGCGAGGCGACCAAGTTTTCCCGCTTCCTCCTGGATGCCGACAAGACCTATCGGGCGCAGTTGCGGCTGGGTTTCACCAGCACGACAGGCGATACCGAGGGTGATGTGACGGCATTTGCGGGGTTTTCGCCGGCGATGGAGGCAGTTTCGCCGGTTTTGGAAGGGGTTTTGGGGCCGCTGGACCAGGTGCCGCCCATGCACTCGGCGTTGCGCGTGGATGGGCAGCGCTTGTACGACCTCGCTCGCCAAGGTATGGAAGTACCCCGGGAGGCTCGCCGCGTCCACATCTACGAGCTTGAAATGCTGTCGTTCTCCGCCGAATTTCTTGAAATTTCGGTGAAATGCTCGAAAGGCACCTACGTTCGCACGCTTGCCGAGGAGATCGGCCGCCGCCTGGGCTGCGGCGCTTATCTCACCGCGCTACGGCGTACGGCGATCGGGCGATTTCGCGTCGAGGAGGCCCTGACGCCGGAAGCGCTCGCGGCGATGGGCGAACTCGCTGCGCGCGAACGCCTCCTGGCGCCGGAGGCGCTCGTCGAATCCCTGCCCGTCCTCGACCTGGCCGAAGAGGCCGCCCGGGCTCTTTGCAACGGCCGGGAATGGCCCGTGGACCCCGCGGGTGGAGAAGGCGAATTCGGGGTCTTCGGTCCCGGGCATCGCTTCCTGGGTGTGGGCCGGGTGAAGGCGGGAAGGCTTTCGGCAGCGCGGCTCCTGCACACCGGGCACGGATAGGCCCCTGATTCAGCTTGAGTTTGGCCCCCGAAACTTGCTAAAATCCGCCTTTCACCGAATCAACAGTCTATTGAGGGGCCGGCTAGCGGCCCGGGAGAGAAGAGAGCATGTCCGTTACCACCGCCGACAAGGCGCGCACCATCACCGAATTCCAGCGGGCCCAGGGTGACACCGGCTCGTCCGAGGTCCAGATCGCGCTGCTCACGCATCGCATCAACGGGCTCACCGATCACTTCAAGGCGAACACGAAGGACCACCATTCGCGCCGCGGCCTGCTGCGGATGGTGAGCCAGTGTCGCAGCCTGCTCGACTACCTGAAGCGCAGCGACCTCGATCGGTATCGCAAGACGATCGATCGCCTGGGCCTGCGCAAGTAGGCGGCGCCAGCCGGACCGGCGAACCCCGCGACGTCTGCCCATCGGGCCGATCGCGGGGTTTTTCACTTCCGGCCCCGGATTTCCGCCCTTTCCCTCCGGCTTTGCGCGGTCCCGCCGCGGCCCCTGACGGGCCCGGCCGCCGCGTCCCCACTTCCCAAGAGGATCCATTACCGTGAAATCGATCAAGAAGACCTTCGCGTTCGGGCGCCACCAGGTGACGCTCGAAACCGGCGAGATCGCCCGCCAGGCCGACGGCGCCGTGCTCGTCACGATGGACGACACCGTGGTGCTCGTGGCCGTCACCGCCCGCAAGGACGTGAAGGCGGGCCAGGATTTCTTCCCCCTCACCGTCGATTACCAGGAGAAGACCTACGCCGCGGGCCGCATTCCGGGAGGCTTCTTCAAGCGCGAGGGGCGTCCCTCGGAGAAGGAGATCCTCACCTGCCGCCTCATCGACCGGCCGCTGCGCCCGCTCTTCCCGGACGGTTTCTACAATGAAGTGCAGGTCGTCGCGACGGTCCTGTCGATCAACCCCGAGGTCGATTCCGACATCCCGGCGATGATCGGCGCCTCCGCGGCGGTCACGCTCGCGGGCATCCCGTTCGACGGACCCATCGGCGCCGCGCGCGTGGGCTACCTGGACGGCGAGTACATCCTCAACCCGACCAAGACGGAACTCGAAAGCTCGCAACTCAACCTCGTCGTCGCCGGCACCGCGCAGGCCGTGCTGATGGTCGAGTCCGAGGCGAGCGAGCTGTCGGAAGAAGTCATGCTCGGCGCCGTCGTCTTCGGCCACGAGCAGATGCAGGCCGCGATCCAGGCCATCAACGAACTCGCCGACGAGGGCGGGCGCGACGACTGGGACTGGGCGCCCGCGGCGACCGACGCCGCGCTCGTCGAGAAGATCCGCGCCATTGCCGAGAAGGACCTTGACGACGCCTACCGCGTGAAGTCGAAGGGCATCCGCTCCGAGAAGCTCGACGACATCAAGAAGCGCGTCCTCGACGCCTGCGTCGTGAACGCGGATCCGCCCGCCGACGGCAACGTCGTGCGCGGGATCCTGAAGGACATGGAATCGAAGATCGTCCGCGGCCAGATCCTGAGCGGCGAGCCGCGCATCGACGGCCGCGATACGCGCACCGTCCGTCCGATCTCGATCCGCCCGACGCTCCTGCCGCGCGTGCACGGCTCGGTCCTCTTCACCCGCGGCGAGACGCAGGCGATCGTCGCCGCCACGCTCGGCACGGGCCAGGACGAGCAGCGCATCGACGCGCTCACGGGCGAGTACACCGAACGCTTCATGCTTCACTACAACTTCCCGCCGTACTCGACGGGCGAGACCGGCCGCGTCGGCGTCCCGAAGCGCCGCGAGATCGGCCACGGCCGCCTCGCCAAGCGCGCGCTCGTCGCCGTGCTGCCCTCGCGCGAGGAATTCAGCTACACGCTGCGCGTCGTCTCGGAGATCACCGAGTCGAACGGCTCCTCGTCGATGGCCTCGGTCTGCGGCGGTTGCCTCGCGCTCATGGACGCGGGCGTTCCCCTCAAGGGCCACGTCGCCGGCATCGCGATGGGTCTCATCAAGGAGGGCAGCCGCTTCGCCGTGCTCACGGACATCCTCGGCGACGAGGACCACCTGGGCGACATGGACTTCAAGGTGGCCGGCACGGACAAGGGCATCACCGCGCTGCAGATGGATATCAAGATCAACGGCATCACCAAGGACATCATGAAGGTCGCGCTGGACCAGGCGAAGGAAGGCCGCCTGCACATCCTGGGCCTCATGAAGTCCGCCGTCCCGGGCCCGCGCCACGAGCTGTCCACCTACGCGCCGCGCGTCATCAAGATCAAGATCAACCCGGACAAGATCCGCGACGTCATCGGCAAGGGCGGCAGCGTCATCCAGGCGCTCACGCGCGAGACGGGCACCACGATCGACATCGAGGACGACGGCACGATCTCCATCGCCTGCCTGTCGCACGAGGCCGGCGAGGACGCCAAGCGCCGCATCGAGCTCATCACCGCGGACGTGGAAGTCGGCCGCGTGTACGAGGGCCCGGTGATCCGCCTGCTCGACTTCGGCGCGATCGTCCAGCTGCTGCCCGGCAAGGACGGCCTGCTGCACATCTCGCAGATCGCCCACGAGCGCGTCAACGCGGTCTCGGACTACCTGAAGGAAGGCCAGGTCGTGAAGGTCAAGGTACTCGAGGCCGACGACAAGGGCCGCGTGCGCCTGTCGCGCAAGGCGCTGCTCGATCCGCCGGCGCGCCGGGATGAATCGGCACCCGAGGGCGGCGCGCCGGCGCAGTAGGGCCGGAAGGAATTTCGCCGCGGGCGTTTGTGGGGGAAGCGAGGCGGCGCGTATAATTCGCGGGCGCCTCGCGATGAGGCCCGACGGGGTGTAGCGCAGCCTGGTAGCGCACTTGCTTTGGGAGCAAGTTGTCGGGGGTTCGAATCCCTCCACCCCGACCCCTCCCGCCCGGCAGGACCGAGAATCGCGCCCGTAGCTCATCCGGATCAGAGCACCGGCCTTCTAAGCCGGGGGTAACAGGTTCGAGTCCTGTCGGGCGCGCCAGAACAGTTTCAACGGTGGCTGTAGCTCAGCGGTAGAGTCCTGGATTGTGATTCCAGTTGTCGTGGGTTCGAATCCCATCAGCCACCCCATCTCGCCAGGCCCCCGGTTTCGACCGGGGGCCTTTTTCGTGGCGACTCGCGTGCCCGTTCAGGCCGCCGCGAGCCGGTTGCGCTCCAGCCACCCGTCGACCCGCCGCACGGTCTCGTCCACGGCGGCCGACTTGAGGCCCTGCTGCGCGGCGACGAGTTGCACGAGGCGGTCGACCCGCTCGATGTTCCGGGCGCCGGCGGCCAGGGCACGCGCGGCCGAGGACGGGCTGGCGAGGGACAGCGCGGCATTCGCGTACTTCTCGTAGGGCACGAGGTCCGCGGGCGAGGCCCCCAGCTTCACGCAAAGCGCGACGACCCACTCGTAGACGGCGCGCGAGGCCTGCGGGTCGCCGTGCACGGCTTCGCGGATCGGCTGCACCGTGTCGGCGAGGACGCAGCGATAGTTGCCGGCCAGCAGCATCGCCCACTTCGCGAGGGGCACGAACACCGAGTCGTGGACCTTCAGCTTCACCGGCAGCGCGATGCGCTCGCCGCCGCCGCCGTCGAAGCGGGCGGCCTCGATGCCGGCCTCGAGATCGCGCAGCATCGCGGTGGGCGCCTCGTCGGGAAAGCGCGCCGCCTTGAAGTTGGTGGGCAGGCGCACCTGCAGCACGTTGACCGGCTCCTCGGGCGGACGGAAGGCCTGCGGGTCCGGGCTGCAGAGCGTGAGCGAGCGCCCGTCGAACGCATCCCACACGGTGGGATCCGTGTAGGCCGCGCGGCAGGCGTCGGCATCCACGCCGGGCAGTCGGCGCAGGTAGGGAAGGGGCGGCATGTTCATGATGGACAGGCAGGGCACGCGCGAGGATCCGACGGCCGAGAGCAGTTCGCGCACGCCGGGCGAGCCGTACTGCGGTTCCTGCATGGCGAGGCCGACGAGATCGTAGCGCGCGGGATCGAGGCCTTCGGTGCCGCACGCGGCGAGCGACCCGGGGAGGTCGCGAGAGCGCACCTCGACGAGGTCATCGCGTCCCTTCACCGGCATCCGGACGATCGCGCCGCGCTCGTTGATGAGCTTCGCTTCGGCGGGCAGGCACACCAGCGTGACGGCGTGCCCGGCCGCGGCGAGCTTCACGCCCAGCAGCGAGCCGTACGACGCGCCGAGGATCAGGATCTTTCTTGCGGTCATGGCGGTTCTCCTCTTGTTGTGATTGTCGTGGTCCCTGCACGCGAGTCCCGACGCCGCACGGACTCGGGCATCGTATGCCTCGCGACGGATGCCGGTGGTCCACTGCGGCACGAAGCGGCTGTTACCCCGTCGGGGGCAATTGCCGGGCGCGGGCATTCCCGATTTCGAGACGCGTTTCCCGCGTGCGCGGCGCAAGCGCCCCCATTCGTTGATGACGGTCAAATGACGGTTGTGTTTCAGGTCACAAAACGCGCGGCCCGCAACTTGCATTGAAATATTTGCAAGGTCCCTTCCGGGACCGCCGCCAGGGAGAAAATGTCGTGTCAGTGACCGCCATGAGGCTGCCCGGCCTCGACAAAAGGGAAGCGTTGCCGGCGATGCCGGACACCGCCAGCCGAACCGCGCACGGCCCCGCACGGGCCAAGCCATTCCGTCTCGTCCGCTACTTCGCGATCGCGGCGCTCGCCGCGTTCGTGCTCGTGGCCGCCACGATCGCACTCTTCGAGGCGCGGCAGGGCGGGTTCTTCAAGGAGGTGCAGGAACGCGAAGGCGCGTTCTTCAACGCGACGCAGGCCGAATTCGCGCGCAAGCAGGAGGCCGCCGCCCTGCGCGACCTGCTCGCGATCCACGAGTCCGGCAACGTGAACCTCACGCGCCTGTTCGCCAACGCGCTCTGGGAACGCGATTTCGCGCCCTTCGTCGCGCGCGCGGCCTCCGTTCCGGTCGACGCCTGCCGGGCGATGGAGGACGCGAAGGACTCGAAGGGCAAGAGCGTGCCGACGCCCGCCAAGAAGGCCTGCTTCGCCGAGGCGGGCCGCGCGATCATGGCGCTGCCCGGCTTCCGCGAGCTGGACGCGAAGGTCATCGACTCGATGAAGAAGAGCACCGTGTTCAAGGTGAAGGTCTTCGACCTTCGCGGCGTCACGATCTACTCCTCGGAGCACGCGCAGATCGGCGAGGACAAGCTCGCGAACGCGGGCTGGCGCCGCGCCCTCGAGGGCACGCCCGCCAGCGAGCTCACGCACCGCGACAAGTTCAGCGCCTTCGAAGGCGTGGTCGAGAACCGCGACCTCATCTCGAGCTACCTGCCCGTGCTCGGCCCCGGAACCGACCGCATCGTCGGCGTCTTCGAGGTCTACTCCGACGTGACGCCGTTCCTCGTCCAGATCAAGGGCACCTCGAAGGACCTCGCGACCGCGGCCGCCGCCAACCGCGCGAAGGTCGAGCAGGTTTCCGCGGAGAACCAGCGCCAGGTGGAAGATTCCGGGATCGCCCAGTTCGCGACCCTGCTCGCGGTGCTGGTCGTGCTCTTCGGCGCTCTCTTCCTCATCGTGCGCCGGGCCGACGGCATCATCGCGGCGCAGGAATCCGAACGCGACCAGGCGCACCAGCAGCTCGCGCAGTCCGAGAAGATGGCGGCCCTGGGCCAGATGGTGGCGGGCGTCGCGCACCAGCTGAACACCCCGCTCGCCTTCTCGCAGAGCAACGTGGCCCTCGTGATCGACCGGCTCGGCGACTTCGAGCGCCCGCTGGCGGTGGCGACGAAGATGTCCGAACTCGTCAGGCAATCGCGCGAGGACCGGATCGTCCTCGACGTGGCGCGCGCGCGCGGGCAGCTCGAGTCGATCGAGGCGACGCCCGCGGACGTCGGCGCCATGAAGGAGATGCTGGGGGACGTGCTCAAGGGCATCGGGCAGATGTCGGAGCTCGTCGTCCACATGCGCGACTTCACGCGGCTGGACCGCGCGCGTGTCTCGGAGTTCGACGTGAACGAGGGCCTGAAGAGCGTCGTCTACCTCGCCAAGAGCGTGATCCCCAACGCCATCGAGGTGGTCGAGGCCTACGGCGAGGTGCCGCAGATCGTCTGCACGCCCTCGCAACTGAACCAGATCTTCCTCAACCTCATCATCAACGCTTCCCAGGCGATCGAGGGACCGGGCCGAATCACGGTGTCGACGCGCGAGGAGGCCGGCCGCGTCCGCATCGACGTCGCCGACACCGGGTCCGGCATCCCGGCGGCGATCCTCGAGCGGATATTCGAGCCGTACTTCACGACCAAGCCGGAAGGCGTCGGCACGGGACTCGGACTCAACGTCGCCCGCGACATCGCGCGGGCACACGGGGGCGAGATCACCGTGGCGAGCACGCCGGGCGAGGGGGCGACCTTCACGGTCCGCCTGCCGCTCGAGGCGGGCGAGCCTCCCGGCCGGCCGGCCTGACCGGCTCCCGCGGCGCACGGAAGGAAAACAACAACCATGAACATTCCGAAGAAGGGCACGATCCTCTGCGTGGACGACGAGCCTCACGTGCTTCGCGCGCTCCAGTGGCTCCTGCAGAAGGAATTCGAGGTGCACACGGCGTCCTCGGCGGGCGAGGGCCTCAAGATGCTCGCCCGGCACGCTTCGACGTCGTCCTGAGCGACCAGCGAATGCCCGGCGTCACGGGCGTGGAGTTCCTGCACGAGGTGCGCAAGTCCTCGCCCCGGGCGATGCGCATCCTGCTCACCGGCTACTCGGACCTGGAGGCGATGGTCCGCTCGGTGAACGAGAGCGAGGTCTACCGGTTCGTCACGAAGCCCTGGGACATCCGCGAGTTGCCGCGGCTCATCGGCGAGGCCGTGCAGATCGCGCGCCTCGCGCCGGTGGTCGAGGCCGACGCGCCGACCGTGTCGCCGGCGCTCTCTCCCCTCGGCGTTCCCACCGGGTCCGCCGAAGTCCCGGCCAGTCGGACGACGCGGGTGCTGCTTCGCCCCGACGAAAGCGTCCTCCTCATCGAGGACGACGAGGGCGTGCGCGATACGGTGCGGGAAGTGCTCGGTCCCGCCGTCCCCATCCGCTACGCGGCGAACCTCGCCGAGGCGGTGCAGGCCCTCGCCGAGAACCCGGCGAGCGTCGTCATCTCCGACGTGCGCGTGGGCAAGGTCGACGTGACGCGGCTCATCCGGCTGCTCAAGGCGAAGCACCCGGAAGTCGTCACCGTCGTCTTCAGCGGCGTGCAGGACGCGAAGGTCGTGATGGACCTCATCAACCAGGGTCAGGTCTACCGGTTCATTCCCAAGCCGTTCAAGCCCGGGTTCATCCGACTCGTGGTCGACTCCGCGATCCGACGCCACCGGCAGCTGGCGCTGATGCCCGAGGCGCGCAAGCGCTTCGGCGTGGAGGCCGCCGGCGAGGAGGCCGAGAAGTCGCTCGAGCGGGATGTCGCGCAGTCGGCGCTCGGCCTGCGGCTGGCGCCGACGGCCGCGGGGGTGCCGGTCGCCGCCTTCGGCCCGGGCACCGGAAGCGAGGAGCAGGGGTTCATGCAGCGCATCTCCGGCGGCTTCCGGCGCCTGTTCGGGGCGTGAGCGCGGAGAGAATCGGGCGGATGGCCTCGCCTTGCGTTCGCTCAAGGCCGGGGCGGGCCATCCGGCCTAACTTGCTTCACGACGACACAGACGGGAGATCGGCGCCATGAAGTCCGGCAAGTGGCTGGTGGTCGCACTCGTGGCGGGGCTCGCGGCCTGCCAGTCGCTGCCCGAGCCTTCGGGCGCGGAAAAGGCCCGCGCGGTCGCCGAGGCGGATTGGGCCCGGGCCACGGCGGTGAAGATCGACCTGCGCGACGCGGGATTCACGCCGCAGCAGCTCAATCTCGTCGCCGGCCGACCCTACCGACTCACGATCACGAACGTGGGCGCCAACAACCATTAGCTCAATGCACCCGAGTTCTTCGCGAGCATCGCCACGCGCCGCGCGGAGGTGCCGCGCCAGGCCGAGGTCTACTTGAGCCGCATCGACCGCGTCGAGGTGTTCGCGGCGGGCGGCGCGGTGGACCTGTGGTTCGTGCCGCTCGCCAAGGGGCGCTTCCGGGCCCACTGCCACCTCGGCAACCACGCCGAGATGGGCGTCGAGGGGCTGATCGTCGTCGAGTAGCGCCCGCCGGAAGGAAGCTTCAGCCTTCCACGATCACGGTGCCCATCATGCCGCCGGCGGCGTGGTCGAGGATGTGGCAGTGGAACATCCACTCGCCGACGTTGTCGGCGACGAAGGCGATGTCCGCGCTGCCCCGGGCGTCGATCATGACGGTGTCCCGCCATTCCCGCAGCCGCGTCTTCACGTCGTTCAGCGCGAGCACGCGGAAGAAGTGCCCGTGCATGTGGATGGGGTGCTCGTAATCGGTGTTGTTCAGGAGCTTGAGCGTCACGTGCTCGCCGCGGCGGAAGCGAAAGAGCGGCTCGTGCATCATCGCGTGCTCCTGCTGCGCGGTGTAGTTCATCGTCCAGGCGAGGCCGTGCTTCTTCATGATGTCGTCGACGTTCAGCGCCTTTCCGTCCACGCGGCCGATGGCCGGCTCGCCGCCGATGCCGCCTTCGAACACGAGGTAGTGGTCCGTCGCCTTGCCGATGTTGGGCTCCGCCAGCCGGTTCGGGGCGATGGCCGGGGGGCGGCCGGGCGCCTTCGCGCGCACCGGGCGGCCGGCGCAGGCGAGCGCCACGATCGCCTCGCCCCCGCGGCGCTGGTCGGTCACGAGGAAGCGCTTGCCGGCGGCGTCGGGCACGTCGATCACGAGGTCGGTGCGCTGTCCGGCGCCCAGGAGCAACCGGCCGTCGGGAATCGGGTGGGGCTGAACGGCCTGGCCGTCGTAGGTCACGATCCAGGGGGCGAGCCCCCCGAACTCGAGAACGAACGCGCGTGCCGATGCGGCGTTCAGCAGCCGGATACGCACGCGCTCGCCCGGGCGCACGTCGATCGCGCGATTCGCACCGGCCGCCGTCCCGTTGAGGGTCACCACGTTGCCCAGGCGGCCCTCGGAACCGAAATCCCGAACCCGGCCGAAGTCCTCCACCTGCCGGTTCGCCTTGTCGAGCTTGAAGTCGGCGAGCACCCATTCGAGTTCGCGATCGACGCGCGGCGGCTTCGCCTCCTCGACGACCAGCATGCCGTACAGGCCCCGGGGCACCTGCTCGAAGCTCGACTGGTGCGGGTGGTACCAGTAGGTGCCCGCGTCGATCGCGGCGTAGCGCACGGCGAAGGTGCTGCCCGGCAGGATGGGCGCCTGCGTCACGTTCGGCACGCCGTCCATCGCATTGGGCAGGCGCAGGCCGTGCCAGTGCACCGTGGTCGGCTGCGGCAGGCGGTTCGACACGAGCACCTCGACGGTGTCGCCTTGCCGGTAGCGAAGCGCCGGGCCGGGCGAGGTGCCGTTGAATGCCCACAGGCCGGTCTCCGGGCCCTCGTCGCGAATGCGGCGCTGGCAGACGCCGGCCGTGAGGGGAATGGCATTCGCGCCCGGCACGATTCGCGTCGACGCGAGGGCCGGAACCGGGGTCGTGCAGATCGTCTCCCAGGCCGGTGGCGTCCCGGCGCCGGTGGGCACGGAGGGCAGGGCGAGGGAGCCCAGCGTGGCGCTGGCGGACTGGAGAAAGCGGCGTCGCGTGACAGTCATCGTGGGGCTCCCCGGGATTCGGCGGATTTCTGCCAGGCCGGCCCGGCGTCGTTCGCGCGGCCGCGGTCGTGGCAGGTGATGCAGGTGGTGAGGAAGAGGTCGCGTCCGGCTCGCTCGCGCGGCGAAAGCGACTCCCCGGGGGCGTCGATCGCGAGATCCCCCCGGGCGAACGCGAAGGCCGCCTCGTACCGTTCGTGCGCGGGCCACCCGTTTTCGGGCGTGTGGTAGCGCGTGTTGGGCGCGCGCCGGACGACGAACTCGTCGTGCACGAAGGCCGTGACGGCCGCGATCTCGCGCTCGCGCAGTGTTCCTTCGAACGACTTCATGGCGGTTCCGGCGACGCCGCGACGCACGGCCTGCTCGATGCGCGCCGGCGGCATTTCCCCGGGCGTCGCCTCGCTGAAGGCTTTCGGTCGCGTCGCGAGCATCGTCGCGGCGAGCGTGCGCGCGTCGCCGGAGTAGCCGTGGCAGTAATAGCAGCGGAAGTTGTAGACCGCCCGGCCTTCCTCGCGCAGGTCCATGCCGGGCGCCGCGACCGACGCGGCCGGAAGCGCCGCGAACGCGACGAGCGCGAGGATCCTCTTCATCGCGCCGGGTCCGATGCCTTGCCGCCGTGCGCGGACGTGCCGGAGACGCCGGAGGAAACGGCCAGCAGACCGAGTCGCACGTAGTCCGCGACGGCCTCCAGGTCCGAGGGCGAGAGCTGCTGCGAGAAGCCGGGCTTGCCCACCGACGGCTTGCCGACGGCGGCGGAGGCGATGATGCGTTCGCGCGAGAGCCCCTTGACCTTCGTGAGATCCGGCGCGGCCGGCGCACCGGTGGCCGCGACCGCCGCCGCCTCGATGCCCCGGCCGGTTCCGCCGTGGCAGCTCGCGCAGAAATGGCCGTAGAACGTGCGTCCGCGGCGCGCGCCGTCGGCGCCGGACTTTTCAACGTACTGCACGCGCACGTAGCGCGCGAGCGCCTTCGATTCGGCGGCGCTCAACTGCGTCTTCCAGCCGATCATGGCGGTGCCGCCCTTGCCCTCGCGGATGATCGCGTCCATGTAGTCGACCGTGAGGCGCGAGCGCAGCTGCGGGTCGGTGAAATTCGCCGGCGGCGGCACGAGGCTGTTTCGCGCCCGGCTGCGGCCGTCGCCCTGGTCGCCGTGGCAGACGGAACAATAGTTGTGGTAGAGCAGCGCCGGATCGATGCGGCCGTCGGGGCGCTTCTTCCGGTCTCCCGCGAGCGCGCCGGTGGCGACGAGGGCGAAGGCGAGGGCGAGGGCGGCGAGTCGGCGCGGGCGAAGCATCGGCGGGTCCTGTCGATAGGGCGGATCGCGCTCCGATGCAAGATTCAGGCCTCGCGCGGGGCCGGGCATGGCGCTTGCTCGGTGCCTCACGACGGCCCGCCGACCGCGAGGGCCGAAGGACTTCTCCCGCGATGAATCCGTTCCGTTGCTTCCGAGCCGTTGCCCCGATCGCCGCGGCTGCGGTCCTTTGCGCCGGCTGCATCCAGGCGCCGGTGGCGCCCACCAAGGGGCCCGGCGGCGACCTGGTCTTTCCACCGCCTCCGGAGGAAGCGCGCTACGTCTACGAGCGCACCATCTACGGCAGCGGGGATGTCCAGCCCGTGGATGCCTCGACCGACCTGCGACGCATGGTCACCGGCGAGCGCGGCACGAGCGAGGGGCTCAGCAAGCCCTACGCCGTCGCCGTGCACCGCGGGCGCGTGTTCGTGACGGACTCGGCCCAGCGCTACGTGCGCGTCTTCGACTATCCCGCCGGTCGCTTCTACAAGATCGGCGAGGAGGACCCCGGCCGCATCGTGAAGCCCCTGGGCCTCGACGTGGACGCCTCGGGCACGCTCTACGTGGCCGACGTGAGCTCGCGGGACATCAAGGTGTTCACGGCCGAGGGCAAGTACCTGCGCTCGATCGGCGGGCCGAAATGGTTCGATCGCCTCTCCAGCGTCACCGTCGATCCCGCGGGCGAGCGGCTCTACGTCGTCGACATCGGCGGCGTGAGCTCGACCAACCACCGCGTGCGGGTCTTCGACGCGAAGTCGGGAGCGCACCTGTCGGACATCGGCACGCGCGGGGCCGGGCCGGGCGAGTTCAACCTGCCGCGCGACCTCGCGATCGGCAAGGACGGGCAGCTCTACGTGGTCGACGGGGGCAATTTCCGCGTCCAGGTGTTCTCGCGCGACGGGAAGTTCCTGCGCAGCTTCGGCGCGCTGGGAAAGCAGTTCGGCCAGTTCGCGCGCCCCAAGGAAGTGGCCACCGACCGGACGGGCAACGTCTACGTGGTCGATGCGGCCTTCGGCAACTTCCAGATATTCAACGCGGAGGGCGACCTGCTCCTGTTCGTGGGGGAGCGCTCGGAACGCGACGGCCCGGGCAAGTACATGCTGCCCTCGGGCATCTACGTGGACGAGGACGGTCGCGTGTACATGATCGACCAGTGGTTCCGGAAGGTCGACGTGTTCCGTCCCGTCACGCTCGCGAAGAACGCGGGCTGGCTGCAACTGCCCGCGAAGGCCCCGACCGCGAAGGCGCCGGCGCCGGCCCGCTAGCGTCTTGATTCCGGGAAACGGACTTCTTCCGCGCGGGAAGGAAGCCCCGCGCATTTGATCCAACGCAAACGCGCGCCGCCACCGCCGCCGGATTCCGTCGCGAATCGCTTGGCACGGTTGGTGCATTACCGGTTTCGACCGCGATCCATTTCGATTCGCCGCCGCGGTGACCACGAACCATCCAGGAGAGGGATCCATGAAAAAACCGCAAACCACGACCGGCGCCAGGCGCGCGCTCGGCATCTTCCTCTGGGTCATCGGCACGATGAGCCTCGGCGTCCTTCCGGTCGAGGCCGGCATCGCCAATACCAAGCACAACCTCAGCCCCTCGAGCGCCGCCGGCAACAACCGGGTGGCGGCCGCGGGCGGCACGGACGAGATCTGCGTCTTCTGCCACACGCCGCACGCGGCGGACACGACGGCGCCCGTTCCGCTGTGGAACAAGCGACTCACGACCGGCGCGACGTACACGACCTACGCGACGCTCAACTCGAGCTCGATCGACGGCGAGATCCTTCCGGTCGGATCGATCTCGCTCGCGTGCCTGTCGTGCCACGACGGCACGCAGGCCATGGACAACATCATCAACGCGCCCGGGTCCGGCGGCTACGACGTGACCGGCGGCGGCGCCAACGGCCTGGGATTCACGTGGTCCGGCACGCGCGTCGACGTGGACGGCAAGATGACCAACACGGCCACCTCGCTCTCCATGCTCGGCAACGACCTGAGCAACGACCACCCGATCGGCATCAAGTATTGCGGCGGCGGGCCCACCTCGGCCAATCCGACGGGACCCTGCGTGGATCCGGACTTCGTCGCGCCCTCCTCGGGCACGGTGAACGGCAACCAGGTCTTCTGGGTGGATACCGCCGGCGGCACGACTTCGCGCAACAAGACCGACATGCAGCTCTACACGCGACTCTTCGCCACCGGCAACGGCCCGTCCGTCGAGTGCGGCAGCTGCCACGACCCGCACGTCGAGAACGGCCAGACGAACACCGGCCTGCCGACCTCCGGCCAGACGTTCCTGCGCGTCTCGAACACCAACAGCGCCGTCTGTCTCGCCTGCCACGTGAAGTAAGACACGCGCCGCACCGCCGTCGCGAGGGCCGGGCGCTACCGCCCGGCCCTTTCTCATTGGAGAGCCGTCCATGCGTCTTGCCCCGATCCTAGCCGCGCTCCTGCTGCTTCCGCCCGCCGCATGGGGCGCCGAACCCATCGCGGCCGCGCCCGCGACCGCGCCGGTCGCGGCGTCGGGGCACACCCCCCGCGCCGAAGCGCTTCCCCCGGTGGCGAAGGTGAACGGCCGGGAGATCAGCGCGGCCGAGTACGAGCAGGCGCTCATCGCCCTGGTGCGGCAGCGCTACTACCACCGCGCGCCGCCCGAGAAGGAGATGGGCGCCGTGCGCGTCGAGGTCGTGGATACCCTCATCGATCTCGTCATCGTCGCGGACGAGGCGAAGAAGCGCGGCATCGAGCCCGACGCCGCGCAGGTGGGCCGCGATCTCGAACGCATCGAGGCGCGCTTTCGCAAGATGCCGGGCTGGGACCAGATGCGCGAGGCGCAAATCGCGCGGTGGCGCGCGGATCTCGAGGAGCGCTCCCGCGCCGAGATCCTGGAGCGTCGCGTGCGCGCCGACCTTTCGCCCACCGATGCCGAGGTGCGCGCCTTCTACGATCGCAACCCCGCGCTCTTCACCGAGCCCGAGAAGGTCCGGCTTTCCGTGATCCTGCTGCGCGTGGATCCGTCGGCCGGAAAGAGCGCGCGCGACAAGGCGCGCGAGGAAGCGGCCGCCATCCGCACGCGCCTCGCGAAGGGGGCGGATTTCGCCGAGATCGCGAAGATCCACTCCGGGGATCCCTCCGCGGAAAAGGGCGGCGACATGGGCTTCGTGCACCGCGGCGCGCTGCCCGAGCCGGTGCAGGAGGTCCTCGACAAGCTCGCGGACGGCGAGCTTTCGCAGCCGCTCGACGTGCTCGAGGGCATCGCCATCGTCCGCGTGGGCGCAAGGCAGCCGGCGGCGCTTCGGCCCTACGAGGCCGTCTCGGCGCGCGCCCGCGAACTGCATCGCCGCGGCGCCGCCGATGCGGCGTGGAAGTCGACCGTCGCCGGGCTTCGGGCGGGCGCATCGATCGAGGTGAACACGGGTCGCTATCCCGACCTGGCGGCGGCTCCCGAAACGGCGCAGGCGTCCGCGCCGCGGTGACCCGCGAGCGGCCCCGCCGGGCTCCCCTCGCGGCGTTCGTCGCCGCCTGCTGGGCTCCCTTCGCGGCCGCGGCGCCCCTCACGCTCGAGACCGAGTTCGCGAGCCTCGAGCCGTCGCGCGACCCGGTTCGCTGGCTGCTTGCCCAGGCCGCGCCGGCCCCCGCGAGTTCGCCGGCCCCGCCGGCGCCGCCCGCGTCGGAGCCCGCGGCCGGCCCGACATGGTCCGCGCGCATCCTGCCCTTTCTCGATTCGGGCGAGCCCGTGGGTTTCGCCCCGGCCCGCTGGGGCGGCACGCTCGCCCTCGAGCACCTGGACCAGCGTTCGGAAAGCGCGAACCGCCGCTACTCGGACGCCGCGTCCGTCTCGCTCACGGCGGCGAGCTACTTCTGGCAGCCCTGGTTCGCGCAACTGCGCGGCAATCTCACGCTGCTCGCCGACGTCGACAAGTCGAGCGGAGGCGCCGACGTGGGGGCGGGCGTGGGCGGCTCCACGCGGGGACTCTCCCTGTCCGGCGGGGGCAGCGTCACGGTGTTCCCGAACAGCCGCTTTCCGTTCCACGCCTCGATCGATTCGACGGACAGCCGGGCCACGGGCACGTTCGCGCCGAGCGACTACCGCAACACGCGCGCAAGCGTGCGCCAGTCCTGGCGCGATCCGCTCGGCGCGGAGAACCTCATCGGCTACGGCGGACTTCAGCCGGCTCGATTCGCGCTCTTTCGGCCGGGACACGGTCTTCGCCCTGGACGCGCGGTACCTGCGCACGGCGGAATCCTGGCGCGGCGACGGCGCCTTCAACTGGTCGCGCAACCGCCGGGCGGAGGGCGAGGGCACCGACATCCTCCGCCTCTACGGCACGCACCTCTACACGCCCGATCCCGACCTGTGGATCAACTCGCTCGCGAGCTACACCGAGTCCGACCTGTCCATTCCCGCCGGTGGCGTCGACCTCACCCAGCGCATCCTGCAGGCGAACTCGCAGGCCGTGTGGCGGCCGGCGGCCGACGATCGCTTCGCGTTCACGGGCGGCGGGCGGGTCCTGGCGAACGGATTCGAGCAGGGGGGCGTGCGCGACGACGCGTACTCCGCCTCCGGCAACGCGGGCTTCTCCTTCGCGCCGACCGAGGAAACGACGATCCAGGGCTCGGCGGTCGCGACGCACCTCACCGCCGACGGCGCCAAGCGCGACCTGCTCACCTTCGAGTCGGTCGGCGCCAACTGGACGCCCCGGCCCTTGGAATTCGGGATCGCCTCGTGGTCGCCCGCGCTGGCCGTGCAGGCGGCCCACGAGACGGGATCCGAAGACGGCGATCGCACCCAGGGCACCGTGCAGGCGGACCAGCAGTTCTCGCGCGCCGTCCCCCTGGGCGCGGCGGCGACGATGCACCTCATGCTCTCCCAGGGCGCCGGCCTCATCGACGACTCGATCATCGGGCGCACGACGGTGCTGCGCTACAACGGCACCGCGGGCCTTCGGGTGAACACGAGCGAATCGTCGGACGGCTACCTGAGCGCGGGCTACGGCGAGTCGCGGGCCACGGGCGCCATCGAGGAGCGCTTCCGGCTCGCCAACTTCCAGGCCAGCGGGCAGCTCCGGTTCGGGCAATGGGACCTGCTCACCGCGAACGTCACGGCCCAGTGGATCCGGGCGACGCGCGCCCTCGACGGCATCGAGGAGTCGAGCCGCCAGGTGTACGGGGGCGTCACCTACCAGCACACGAAGGTGTTCGGCGTGCCTCGCCTTCGCTATCTCGCGAGCGCCACGTGGAACCAGGGCTTCACCGATTCGCGGCTCCTGGGCGACGCGGACGCGCTGCGCGAGAACACCACGCGGCTGTTCGACCAGCGCCTGCTTTACGACATCGGCCGGCTCGAGATCCGTCTTGGCATGCGGATTGCAAAGACGGACGGACGCGACGATCGCCAGTTCTACCTGCGCGTCGCCCGCCAATTCGGCCAGTTTTGAGAAAGGCTTCCCGACGATGGAAACGAATCGACCCTCCCGAGTGCGCCCCGCGCTCGCCGCGCTCGCGGGGCTCGCCCTGGTGCTCGCCCTGGCCGTCTCGCTCGCGCCGGCGCCGGCGCACGCCGAATACGGCGACGTGGTGATCAACAACCACTCGGACGCCGCCGGCGTGCGCCCGGTCGTCTTTCCCCACTGGTTCCACCGCGTGCGCTTTCGCTGCAAGGTCTGCCACAGCGACCTGGGCTTCAAGTTCCAGGCCGGCGGCAACGACATCAACATGGTGAAGATCATCGACGGCCAGTTCTGCGGCGCCTGCCATAACGGGAACGTCGCGTGGTCCGTCGAGAACTGCGACCTGTGCCACTCGGGCAAGCCGGGCACGCCGACGCAGGTGCACGAAAGCACGATCCAGAAGCTCGTGGGCACGAACGCGCCGGCCGCCGCGCCCGCCCCCGCGGCGAAGCGGTGAGGCCATGAGAACGATCCTGCTGACCGCCTGCCTCGCCCTCCTGGCGTTCTCCGCCACCGCGCAGGACAAGGGCGCGGGCAAGGCCACCTACGACAAGACCTGCGCGCTCTGCCACGGGCCGGGACTCGCCGGCGCCCCCAAGTTCGGCAACAAGGCCGACTGGGAGGCTCGCAAGAAGGCGGGCAGCGCGAAGCTGCACGCGAGCGCGCTCAAGGGCACGCCCAACGGCATGCCGGCCAAGGGCGGCAACCTGTCGCTCGCCGACGGCGACGTGAAGGCGGCGGTGGACTACATGCTCGCCGCCGTGGGCGGCGCGAAGGCCGAGGCGAAAGCCGTCGAGAAGGCCGACGCGAAGGGGGTGACGAAGACCGCCGCAGCGCCGGCGGCCGGCGGCGACAAGGGCGCGGGCAAGGCCGCCTACGAGAAGACCTGCGCGCTCTGCCACGGTCCCGGTCTCGCCGGGGCGCCGAAGTACGGCAGCAAGGCGGACTGGGCCCCGCGCCTGAAGGCCGGCAGCGCGAAGCTGCACGCGAGCGCGCTCAAGGGCACGGCCGCCGGCATGCCGGCCAAGGGCGGCAATCTCGCCCTTTCCGACGGCGACGTGAAGGCCGCGGTGGACTACATGCTTGCCGCGGTCGGCGCCGCTTCTCCGGATTCCGCGGCAGCGCCCGCTCCTTCGCCCGCCAAGGTGGCCGCGGCCGCGCCGGTCGCCGTCGTCCCCGCGCCGGCGACGCCCGTCGCGCCCCCGGTCGTGCCGCTCGCGGTCCCCGCCGCCGCGCCGCGGACCTCGGCCGCCATCGATCCCAACGCGTTCAACCGCCTGCTCGCCGCGCCGGGAAAGCGCAATGCCCCGCCGGCCGAGGACGGCATCCACGATCCGGCCAACACGGGCACCCACGCGCTCCAGCCGCCCCTGTCCGCCCTGGGCGGCATGAACCCGCTCGGCGCGGGCAACCGGGTGAACTGGGTGTCCTCGCTCGAGGGAGGCAAGATCAAGCCCCGCTGGGATCGCGACGACGCGAACGCGAACGCCGTCGTGATGGATCTCAACATCGTGCGCGAGGTGAAGGGCTCGATGCCCGACGTCGTTTACCCGCACAAGCAGCACACCGAATGGCTCGACTGCTCCAACTGCCATCCGCAGATCTTCATCCCCCAGAAGGGCGCCAACCAGATCAGCATGGCCTCGATCATGCTCGGCCAGAAATGCGGCGTCTGCCACGGCAAGGTGGCCTTCCCCGTCTCCGAATGCCGGCTGTGCCATTCGAAGAAGAAGGAGAGCCTCACGCCGGCCGCCGCGGTGGCGGGGGCGAAGCCGTGAAACTCGCCGCGCGGGTCGCCTGCGCGCTCGCGGCGTTCTCCGGCGCGATCGCTTTCGGGCAGTCGCCTGCGCCGGCGCCCGATCGCCGCGCCTTCGACCAGAAGGAATCGCTCGTGCGGCGCCTCGTCTTCGATTCGCCCGCCGAACAGCGGATCATGGCGAGCGGCAACGAGGAGGCCCGGTCGCACTTCGCGCGCGCGAGGGCCCAGCACGCCCGCGCCGTGGCGCTCGCCGAGTCGGGTTCGCTCAAGGACGCCGAGACGGAACTGAACGCCGCGATGTGGGCGGTGGGCCGGGCGCGCCAGCTCGTGCCGGACGCCGCCGCCCGCGCCGTGGACCAGCGCGTGCGCTACGCGAGCCTCTCGCGGACGGTGGAAACGCTCACGGGGTCCTACGAAACGAATCTCCGGAGGGCCCGGGGCCTGCCGCGCGAGGCCGCCGTGAGCGACGCGAGACTCGAGGCCGCGCGCGCCCGCGTGGAGGATGCCCGCTCGCTCGCGAGCTCGGAGCGCGACGCCGAGGCGGTCGTGGCCCTCGAGAAGGCGGAGCGGGAGCTGATGGCGGGCCTCAACGGGCTCCTCGGCTCGGCCACGATCCGGTACGCCACGAAATTCGAGTCGCCGGCGGACGAATACGCCTGGGAACTCGAGCGCAACCGGTCCTATCGCGACCTCGTTCCCGTCGCGCTCGCGGAACTCAAGCCGCGGCGCGAGGCCGTCACGCTCGTCGAGCGCTACGTCGCCACCAACCGCACCCAGCTCGCGGATGCCGAGCGCCTGGCGGGCTCGCGGCAGTTCGGCCCCGCCATCGACGCGCTCAGGAGCGGCACCACCTTTCTCCAGGCCGCCCTCGCGGCGGCCGGCCTCGTCATGCCCAAGGACGCCGGAGCCTCACCGCCATGAAGAACCTCCTTCTCGCGGCCTCGCTCGCGCTCGCCTTCACGGCCTCGGCGCAGACGGTCGACCGCGTCCAGCTCGAGCGCCGGATCGCGGCGGTCGAGACCCTCATCGAACGCTCCTCGGCCGCGAAGCAGATCGAGGCGGGCGGCAACCCGGCCGCGAGAGCCCATCGCGAACGTGCGCGGGAGATCCACCGCAAGGCCGGCGAGGCCTACCGGGCCGGCGATCTCGAGGGCGCCTCGCGCCTCCTGCCGCAGGCGAGCCTCGCGATGTTCGAGGGCGTGCGCCTTTCCGGCGCCGAGACGGTGGTCGCCGACAAGCGCCGCGCGGACTACGACGCCCGGCTCGAGAGCGCGAAGTCGCTCGCGGCCGCGCAGCGGCGGATCGCGCTCGAGAAGAAGGGCGCCGCCGGCGCCGCGGAAACCTCGAGGACCATCGACGCGCTCATCGCCCAGGCCGAGCGCGAGGCGGGCGCCGGCGATCTCGAAACGGCCCGCGGCACGCTCGAGCGCGCCTACCTCGTCGCGAAGGCCTCCATCGGGTCGATGCGCGGCGGCGACACGCTGGTGCGTTCCCTCGATTTCGCGACCAAGGAGGAAGAGTACCGCTACGAGGTGGACCGCAACGACACGCACCGCATGCTCCTCAGGCTGCTCGTCGCCGATCCGGCCAAGGCCGCGAGTGCGCAGGCGGCTTCCGGCAAGGCCCAGTCCCTGCGCGAGGAGGCCGAGCGGCGGGCGGGCGCGGGAGCGCACGCCGAGGCGGTGGGCCTGCTGGAGGAGTCGACGAAGGAACTGGTCCGCGCCATCCGCGCGGCCGGCATCTACATTCCCGGGTGAAGCTCTCGCGGCCGTGGACAACGCTCCTTGCCGGGTTGCTGGTGCTCGCGGCGGCGGCCGCCTGGGCGCAGCCCGACCTGCGCCGCTGGATACCGCTCGCGAAGGACGGCCTGCACGATCCGGCGAGCCCCGGCACGCGCCAGTTGCAGGAGCCTCGCGATGCCCTGGCGCGACTCGCCGCCGACGGCGCCGGCAACCAGGTGCGCTGGGTGCAGGCGCTCGAGCGCGGGGAGATCGCCCCGCGCGCGAATCTCCTCGAGGGAACCGAGGTGCGCCTTCGCGAGGACGACATCCTGCTCAACCTGAACGGCGGCACGCCGATCGTGCGCTTCCCGCACCGCGCCCACACGCTGTGGCTCGACTGCAGCAACTGCCACGAAACGCCGTTCGTCTCGAAGACGGGCGCCAACAAGCTCGACATGCGCCGCATCCTGCAGGGCGAGCAATGCGGGCTCTGCCACGGCGCGGTCGCCTTCCCGCTCACGGAATGCAACCGCTGCCACAGCGTGCCGCGCGCCTCGCGCGGCGGCGGTCCGGCGGCCGGTCACGTGCCGGCGGCGCCGAAAGCGAGGCCGTGATCGCGGCGTTCGCGCGCCTCGCCGTCCTCGCCGCGCTCGTCGCGGCGGCGGCCTTTCCGGCGTCCGCCGAGTACGGCGACGTCGTGCTCAACCATCGGTCCGAGGCCGAGGGCGTGCGGCCCGTCATCTTCCCGCACTGGTTCCACCGCATCCGCTTCCGCTGCAAGGTGTGCCACTCGGAACTGGGTTTCCGCATGCGCGCCGGTGCCAACGTGGTCACCATGAAGGAGATCGTCGACGGCAAGTTCTGCGGGATGTGCCACAACGGCCAGATCGCGTGGGCCCCGGACCGCTGCGATCTCTGCCACTCGGGCAGGCCCGGGCTCAAGCCCGGGATCCAGGGCGGTCACTCGACGCTGGGGCCGGGCGTATGGTGAGCCTCGGCGCGATCGTCCGCGCGCGGGCGGCACGCCTCCTCGCGATGGCGGCGGCGTTCGCCGTGGCCGCCTGCGCGGCACCCGCGCCCTCGGTACTGCGGCTCGATGCCGAGCCCGGGCGGACGATGCGAACCTGGCCGCACGCGCCCGAGGTTCCGCGCTTCCGGCAGGAGGGCGTCCTCATCGGGGAACTCAACTACGACGCGCCGGGGGCAACGGGCAAGAGCGGTTGGCGTACGGCGCTCGAATGGATCACCGGCCTGGGGTTCGGCGAAGCGCGCGAGGAACTGCTGCGTCCCTCCGCAGGCGCGGCGGAGGGCTGCGGGCGCATCGTCGTGGCCGATCCCGGCCGCGGCGGCGTGTTCTCGTTCCGCCCCGAGGGCGGGCTCGACGTCTACGAGTACGCCTTCGGCGCGAGGCGTTTCGCCTCGCCCACCGGCGTCGCGTGCGGCGCGGGGCGATCGCTCTTCATCGTGGATTCCGCGCTCGGCGCGGTCGTGGAGCTCGACGGCGAGGGCCGCACCGTGCGCCGCATCGGGGTGGGCGAGTTCGGCCGGCCGACGGGCATCGCCCTCGACCGGGAGCGCGGCGAGCTGTACGTGGCCGACACGGGAACGCACGAGATCCGCGTGTTCGACCTCTCGGGGCGGGCCCTTCGCCGGTTCGGCCGCCGAGGCGAGGCCGAAGGCGAGTTCAATTACCCCACCCACCTGTGGTTTCGCGGCGGCGACCTCTACGTGGCGGACACGATGAACGGCCGCGTCCAGGTCTTCGGGCGGGGAGCGTCGCGGCCGCGCCTCGTGCTCGGCTCGCGGGGCCTGTACGTCGGCCAGCTCGTGCGCCCCAAGGGCGTCGCGACCGACTCGGCCGGCAACATCTACGTGATCGAGTCGTACTACGACCACCTGCTCGTCTTCGACCGCGAGGGGCGGTTCCTCCTGCCCATCGGCGGCCTCGGTCGCGGGGAGGGCCAGTTCTACCTGCCGTCGGGCTTGTGGATCGACGAGCGCGACCGCGTCTACGTGGCCGACATGTTCAACGGCCGCGTCGTGGTCTTCCAGTTCCTCGGAGGCGAAGCCGATGGCGAACCCTAGCCTGCCGCGCGCGCTCCTCGCGGCCGTCGCGGCGCTCGCCGTGCTCGGGGCCACGTCGGCGCTCATCGGGGCGGCCGGCATCTCGGACGTGCGCGGCACCAAGCACAACCTCTCGACCACCGGGCCGGGCACGGTGAAGAGCTCGAGCGAGAACCAGGTCTGCGTCTTCTGCCACACGCCGCACGGCGCGACGCCGGGCGTGGCCCCGATCTGGAACCGGCGCCTCGGCACCACGACGTACACGCCCTACGCGTCTTCCTCGCTCGACGCGCAGGCCATCCAGGGCGCTCTCGAGCAGCCCGGCGGCAGCTCGAAGCTGTGCCTGTCGTGCCACGACGGCACGGTGGCGATCGGCAACGTGAACGTCCTGAACGGCGTGGGCTCGGCCACGGTGCAGGGGTCGGTCACGATTCCCATGACGGGCGTCGGGACGGGCGGCGCGATGCCGGCGGGCAGCGGCACGAACACGGGTTTCACGCGCAACCTCGGCTCCGATCTCACCAACGACCATCCCATCTCGGTCTCCTACACCAACGCGCTCGCCGTCCGCGACGGGGAACTGCGCGTCGTGGACGCGAACCAGCAGTATCCGGGCGGCGGCGCCGTGCTGGGCGTGCGGCACTCCGGCTACCGGCCCGAGCTGCCTCTCGAGCCCACCGGCGCCGGCGGCATCGGGCAGGTGCAGTGCGCGACCTGCCACGATCCGCACCGGCGCGAGACGGACCCGACGAAGGGCAACCAGAAATTCCTGCGCCAGAACCGCTTCCAGGAAGTCGCGCCGACGGCCGCCCACAACCCCGCGGGCGACATCCTGTGCGTCTCCTGCCACGACAAGAACCTCACGGCGGGCTCGTGGGCCTATTCGGCGCACGCCAATCCGCTCGTCGCGACGCAGACCTACACCGCGGCGGCGGCGACCCAGCGCGATTTTCCGGCGGGCCTGCCCGTGTGGCGCGCCGCCTGCCTCAACTGCCACGACACCCACACCGTGCCCGGTGCGCGCCGGCTCGCGCGCGAGGGAACCGACAGCGTGGCGGTTCCGAAGTCGGGCGGGGCCTCCGCGATCGAGGAGACCTGCTACCAGTGCCACACCACCGCGGCGCAGAGCGTGGTGACGCCCTCGACGACGGTGCCGGACATCCGCACGGACTTCCAGCTCGCCCGGCGCATGCCCATCGGCTCGGCCGACCAGCCCGCCGGCAGCGAAGTGCACGACATTTCCGCCAGCTTCTCCGACCCGGGGTTCATCGACTGCACGGGACCGTCGAGCGGCTGCGGCAAGGATTTCCTCGAGCCGCGCTCGAAGCTCGGCGCGGGCAATTCGACGAATCGCCACGCGGAGTGCACCGACTGCCACAACCCCCACCGCGTGGTGAAGTTCCGCTCGTTCACCGGCAACCCGCCCGGCTCGCTCGCCGGCACGCCCGACCCCTCGGGCACGCACAACCGCGCGGCGGTGGCCGGGACGGTCGTGACGAACATCGCCTCCGGCGTGCTGCGCGGCGCCTGGGGGATCGAGCCCCTCTACGGCAGCGCGAGCTTCCAGAACCTCCCCTCGGGCTACGCGGTGAAGCGCGGCGACCCCGGCGCGAGCGTCGACACGAGCGCGAGCGCGCCCTACGTGACGCGCGAGTACCAGGTCTGCCTCAAGTGCCACTCGGACTACGGCTTCTCCGACAACAACGTCTACCCGCTCGGCACGCGACCGCCCGTGGGCTACCCCGGCGGCACGCCCTTCGGCACCAACAACCTCGCGCAGTACACGAACCAGGCCAAGGAGTTCCAGGCGCCCGTCACCCACCGAGGCGAGACGACCACGACCGATTCCGGGGCCGCGGGCGCTTACGCGACCAACAACCACCGCTCCTGGCACCCCGTGATCGACTCCACCGGGCGCACGGGCACCATCCGCGGCAATGGCAACAACATCTCGGCGCGCTGGCTCTCCCCGTTCAACAACGCGGTCGGCACGCAGACGATCTACTGCACCGACTGCCACGGCTCGAACACGGGAACGGGCACGATCCAGCCCGCGGGTGGCGAGAACGGCAGCCCGTGGGGGCCGCACGGCTCGTCCAACAATTTCATCCTGAAGGGCACGTGGAACAACGCCACGGGATCCGGGCAGCAGGCCACGGGGCTGTGCTTCAAGTGCCACGACTACAACGCCTACGCGGGCGCCGGCGGCCAGCGCACGGGCTTCTTCAACGACCCGGGCGACCAGGGTCGAGGCGACCTGCACGCCTATCACGCCGACAAGATCGGGCGCATGCGCTGCAACTGGTGCCACGTGGCCGTGCCTCACGGGTGGAAAAACAAGGCGTTCCTCGTGAACCTGAACGACGTCGGGCCCGAGGCCGGGCTCGCCGCCGGCACGCAGGTGCGCAACAACACGACGGCCGCCTACAACAACGGCCCGTACTACATGAACGCCGTGCTCAAGATCCGCCGCTTCGCCCCGAGCGGCCTGTGGCGCGAGAGCGACTGCGGTTCGGCCGGCGCGCCCGGCAACGGGAATTCCGGCCGGGACTGGATGCGCGACTCGAACGAGAACTGCGAGAACGCGCCGTGAACGCCACGACACTCTCCTTGCGGGAAGGCCTCGCGCGGCGCGTCGTTCGCGGGGTGGGCTCGCCGCGCCTCACGCTCGCGCTCATCGCCCTCGTCGGGTTGGCCGTCATCGGCCACGCGCGCGTGGAGGGCGGGCTCGCGGGCCCGCTCGCGGCGGCCTTCGCCATGGCCGCCGCGAACCTCGCGGCCGCGCTGCTCACGAACGCGCGCCTGCGCGCGGATCTCGCGCTCTTCGTGTTCCACCTTTCGCTCCTCGCGCTTCTCGCCCTGGCGGCGACGGGACGCCTGACCGCGCTCACGGGCACGCTCGAGCTCGCCCAGGGCGAGGTCTTCGACGGGCACCTCCTCACCCGGGAGGCCGGACCGCTTCATCCCGACCGGCTCGCGCGCCTGCGCTTCGTGAACGACGGCTTCACCATCGACTACGCGGAAGGCTGGCGTCGCGGCCGCACGACCAACGACGTGCGCGCGTTCGGCCAGGACGGCCGGGCCGTTCACCATGCGATAGGCGACATCACGCCGCTCGTGCTCGAGGGCTATCGCTTCTATACCACCTCGAACAAGGGCTTCGCGATCGTGATGCGCTGGGTGCCGAGGGGCGGGCAGCCACCCGAGCGAGGGACGGTGCACCTGCCTTCCTATCCGCTCAACGAGCACCGGCAGGCGCAGTCGTGGCGCATTCCCGGCACCTCGCGCGAGGCGTGGGTGATGCTCGACCTGGACGCGCCGGCCATCGACCCGTCGCGCGCCTCGACCTTCCAGCTGCCGGGCGCCCACCGCCTCGTGTTCGTGACGGGCGGCGAGCGGCGCGAACTGAGGCCCGGCGACAACATTTCCGTTCCCGAAGGCGTGCTCGTCTACGAGGGGCTCACGGCCTGGATGGGGTACAAGGTCTACTACGATCCGACGCTGCCTTGGCTCCTCGCCTGCGCCGCCGTCGGCGTTCTGGCCCTCGCGGCCTTCTTCTGGCGGCGCTTCGGGCGCGAAGGCCGGGGCGCCTGATGGAAGCCCAGCTCCTCGGCGCGGCGGTGGCGGGCTACGGGCTCGCGGGCTCGTTCGCCCTCGTCGGCACGGTCATGCGCCGCCGGCTGGAAATGGCCGTCGTCGGCCTGCTGGCCGGCGGCCTTCTCGCGCACACGGCCTCGCTCGCGCTGCGGTGGGAGCGCGTCGGGCACGGCCCGTTCATCTCCATGTTCGAGGTGCTCTCGAGCAACGTGTGGAGCCTCACGCTGGTCTTCCTCGCCGCGTACCTGCGCGTGCGCGCCGTGCGGCCGGCGGCGGCCGTGGCGCTGCCCTTCATCTTCGTGCTGATGGCCTGGATGCTGGTCACGCATCCCGACGACGGCCATTTTCCGGCCACCTACCGCACGCTCTGGCTCTATGCCCACGTGGGTTTCGGCAAGGTGTTCCTGGGCGCGCTCCTCGTGTCCGCGGCCGTGGGCGTGCTCATGGTCTCGGGCCCGCCGGGCGCGCGCGCCTTGCGGGCGGGGGGGCTCCCGGACGAGGCGCGGGCCGAGCAGCTCGCCCTTCGCTTCCTCGCCCTGGCCTTCGTCTTCGAGTCGATGATGCTCGTGACCGGGGCCATCTGGGCGCAGGACGCCTGGGGCCGCTACTGGGCGTGGGATCCCCTCGAGACCTGGTCCTTCCTCACGTGGCTGGCGCTCGCGGGTCTGCTGCACGCGCGTTTCACCCTGCGGCTCGCGCCGCGCGCCACGGCGCTCGCCATCGCCGGCGTGTTCGTGCTCGCCGTGCTCACCTTCTTCGGGATGCCTTTCGTCTCGACCGCCCTGCACAAGGGGGCGATATGAGCGCGAGCCGGCGCGACGTCCGGATGCTGGGCGTGCTCCTCACGGCGAGCCTGGTCGCGATCGGGGGTGCCGGCATCGCGCTCCTGCCGGGCCCGCCGGCCGGGGGGGGTACACCCGCCGCGCATGCGGACGACGTCGACATCGCCTTTCGCCAGGGCGTCGCCATGCTGCAGGCGCGCGAGCATGGGCATGCCCTGACGGCATTCCACCGCGTGCTCAAGTTCGCGCCGGACATGCCGGAGGCCCATGCCAACATGGGCTTCGCGCTCGCCGGGCTCGGGCGTCATCGCGAAGCCCGCGCCTACTTCGAGGGGGCGCTCGACCTGCGCCCGGCCCAGCTCAATGCCTATTACGGGCTCGCCGTGGCGGCCGAGGCGATGGGCGACTTCGAGACCGCGCGGGGGGCGATGCGCACCTACGCGCACCTCGCCCCGGCGGCCGACCCCTTCCGTCGGCGCGCCGAGGCCGCGCTCTGGGAATGGAGCGAAAGGAAGCCCTCGCCGTGACCGCCTTCGTCCTCACCGTGGTGAGCGTCGCCCTCGGCGCCGCGCTCATCGTTTCCTGGCCGCTGCTGCGCATGGCACGCATCCCGCACGCGCCGTGGCTCGCGGCCGCGGGCATTCCGGTGGTCGTCGCCGGCGTCTGGTTCGCGCTGCGGGAGGCGCCGCCGGGGCCTGCGCCGTCGCTGGGGCCGGGGCTCGCGACGCCGCAGCCGGGCGCGGACGACGGCGAAGCGTGGGCCCGCCGGGCCCGTGCCTTCGCGGAGTCGGGCCGGTTCGCCGACGCGGCGGCGTCCTACGCGGAAGCGTCCCGTCGCCTTCCGCCGAGCGCGTCGATTCTCGCGGAGCGCGCCGACACGCTCGCGATGGCGCAGGGGCGCCGCTTCGAAGGCGAGCCCGACCGCCTCATCGCCCAGGCCCTCGCGCTCGACCCGCGACACGTGAAGGCACTCGCCCTGGCGGGGACCTCCGCCTACACGCGCGGGGACTTCGTGACGGCGGCGCGGCATTGGCGCGCCCTGCTCGCGGTCCTGCCGGCCGGCGGCGAGAGGACACGGGAGGACGCCGAGCGGCTGGCGGATGCCGAGCGGCGCAGCCGCCCGGCGCGCTAGGGCCCGCCCGCACCCCGGGACGGCATGGTTTAGACTCGCATTCGGTTTCATCGGGGAAGCAATCATGGTCAATCACAGGGCCTTCACGGCGCTCGCCGGCCTCGCGATCGCGCTCGCGAGCGCCGCCGCCGCCGGGCAGGAGGGTGCGGAAGCTCGCCGTCTCGCCGAGGAGACCCGCAAGGTGGCGGGCGACCTGGTGGCGCAGATCCGCGGGGAGCTCACGAAGGAACTCGAGTTCAGCGGGCCGCTGCGGGGCGTGATCGTCTGCAAGTACACCGTGCCCGAAATCTCCTCCGCGATGTCTCGCAAGACCGGCTGGCGGGTGACGCGCGTCGCGCTGCGCCCGCGGAATCCGGCCCTGGGCAGCGCCGATGCCTGGGAGCAGAAGGTCCTTCTCGATTTCGAGCGGCGCGCCGAGCGCGGCGAGAGAGCCGAAGTCCTCGAGCACGGGGAAGTGGTCGTCGAGCCCGGGGGCCGCTTCTACCGGTACATGAAGGCCCTTCCGCTCGGGCCGCTGTGCGTGTCGTGCCACGGCGCCCCGGAAAGGCTCACGCCGAACCTCAAGGCCCTTCTCGAGACCGAGTATCCCCATGACCGCGCCACGGGCTATGCCGTCGGCCAGATCCGCGGAGCGGTCACGATCAAGCGCCCGCTGTGAGCCGCGTGCGACCGCTCGCCCTCGCGTTCGCCGCCGCCTTTCTCGCGGCCTGCTCGCCGCCGTTGGCGGAGCGGGCATCGCTGCCGCGCTGGCAAGGCGAATCCCTCGCCGACGGGACGGTGCTGCGCTTCGAGGCGAGCGAGGGACTCGTGCTCGTGAACGTGTGGGCCACGTGGTGCGAACCGTGCCGGCGCGAGATGCCGAGCCTGGAGGCCGCCCACCGCGCCCTCGCGCCCAAGGGCATCCGCGTGGTCGGCATCAACATCGATCGCGACGCGCTCCTTGCCCGGGAACACCTGCGCAAGCTCGGCCTCACCTTCCCGAACCTCTCCGATCCCGCGCAAGCCATCGCCCGCGAGGCGCTCGGCGTCGCGAAGCTGCCCACGACGATCGCGATCGGCCGGGACGGCCGCGTGAGATGGCGGGAGGAATCCGCGCGCGACTGGTCCGAACCCTCGCGGCTCGCGATGATCGAACGATCGGAAGCGGGAGGGGCGCCCTGATGCCGGCCTCCGGACCCCTCGTCGAAGTCGCCGGGCAGCAGGAAACGTCCCCGGTCCCGGCGCTGCGGGGCCTCACCCTGCGGGCCAAGGCGGTGCTGCTCTTCGTCGCTTTCGCGGCCTTCATCGCGCTCACGCTCTTTTCGGTCGGCCAGCAGCGCGGGCGCCTCATCGCGATCGCGGAGGACCTCGAACGGCTCCACGTCGTCGAGTCCACGCTCGCGCGGGTGTCGGCCGCCTCGGCCGCGGCGGTGCTCAAGATCAACGACGACGGCGCGTTCGCGGAGCCGCGGGACGTCGCCCAGTCGGTGGCCATCGAGATCGAGAGCCTGGGTCCCGGGCTGCGCGTGCTGGGCGAGCTCTTCCCCGGCGGCCCGCAGCTCGCCGCCCGGCTCGAGGAGCGGCATGCGCGAGCGCGCGCCACCTCCTCGCGGGCGGACCTCATCGACCTGCGCTCCGAGGTGAACGTGCTCGTCGCGCGGCTGGGGCAGTCGGCCGTGGAACTGCGCGCCCGCAAGGACCGGCTGTGGGAAGGCTACCGCGCCAGGTACGACGAGATCACGCTCTCGCTCGCGGCGATGACGGGTGCCGGCCTCGTCTTCTTCGGCGCGCTCACGGTGGTGTTCTTCACGCGGCTGGCCGGCGACCTTCGCAGGCTGGGCGACGCGGCCATCGCCGTGGTGCGCGGCCGGCGCGAGCCCATTCCCGTCACCCGAGGCGACGAGGTCGGCCGCCTCATGGATTCGGTGAACCGCATGCAGGAGATCCTGCGCGAGCGCGAGCAGGCGCTCGAGGTCACGCGCCAGCAGCGCTTCCACCAGGAGAAGATGGCCGCCGTGGGCTCGCTCGCCGCCGCCGTCGCGCACGAGATCAACAATCCCATCGCCGCCATCCAGGGCGTGGCCGAGTCGATCCGCGGCAATTGCGAGAACGCCCACTGCGGCAACCTGGGCACCCAATGCCACCCGGACATGATCCTCACCCACACCAAGCGCATCGCGCAGATCACGCGGCAGCTCGCCGACCTCACGTCGGCGCGTTCCGTGGAGGCCGAATGGGTGGACCTCAACTCGCTGCTGCGCTCGACGGCGAGCTTCGTGAGCTTCGACCGGCGCCTGCGCCATTCGCGCCTCGACCTGGACCTCGACCCGGCCGTGCCGGCCGTCTGGTCCGTGCCCGACCACATCACGCAGGTGGCGATGAACCTGGTGCTCAACGCCGCCGACGCCATCGCGGAGGTGTCCGGGGGCGAAGGCCGCGTGGCGATCGCGACGCGGCCGAACGGCGAGTTCGTCCGCTTCACGGTGGGCGACAACGGCACGGGCATGGAACCGGGCGTGCTCGCCCGTGCCTTCGAGGAGGCCTTCACCACCAAGCCCGCGGGCCGCGGCAGCGGCATCGGGCTCTTCATGTGCAAGACCCTCATCGAACGCGCGGGCGGGCGAATCGCCATCGCCTCGCGACCCGGCGAGGGCACGCGGGTCGAGGTCGACCTGCCCACGCGCGAACCCTAGGAGAACGACTTGAGCATGCGCCAGATGAACGTGCTGGTGATCGACGACGAGGCGGCCGTGCGCCAGATCGTCGCCGACATCGTCCGCAACGCCGGCTACACGGTGGACACCGCCTCCGGCGCGGCCGAGGGCGCCTCGAAGCTCGTGCGAGGCGGCATCGACGTGGCGCTGTGCGACATCCGCATGCCGGACGGCGACGGGATCACGCTGCTGCGCAACTGCCGCGATTCGGGCATCGACACGGTGTTCATCATGGTGACCGCCTTCGGGTCCATGGAAACCGCCGTGGAGGCGCTGCGCGCCGGCGCCCACGATTTCGTGGCGAAGCCGGTGAACCGCGAGGAGCTGCTGCACCGCCTGGCGCAGATCGAGGCCATGCGCGGCCTTCGCGAGGAGAACCGCGCCCTCAGGAAGAGCGTGGGCGGCCCCGGCGCCAACCGGTTCGTCTTCTCGTCGCCGGCGATGCTCGAGGTCGAACGCCTGGCGGGAAAGGTCGCGCCGACCGACAGCACCGTGCTCGTCACCGGCGAGAGCGGCACCGGCAAGGGCGTGCTCGCGAGGTCCATCCACGAGCGCAGCCTGCGTGGGCAGAAGCCCTTCATCGCGGTCAATTGCGGCGCCATCCCGGAGACGCTGCTCGAGAGCGAGTTCTTCGGCCACACCAAGGGCGCGTTCACGGGAGCCGACCGCACGAGGAAGGGCCTTTTTCTCGAGGCCGACGGCGGGACGCTCTTCCTGGACGAGATCGGCGAGTTGCCCCTGCACATGCAGTCGAAACTGCTGCACGCCATCGACGAGAAGAGCGTGCGGCCGGTCGGCGCGGAGATCGCGAGGCGCATCGACGTGCGCATCATCGCGGCCACCAACCGCGACCTGCCCGCCATGGTGGCCGACGGCCGCTTCCGCGAGGACCTCTTCTTCCGCATGAGCATGTTCCGCATCCACGTGCCCCCCCTTCGCGACCGGCCGCAGGACCTGCGCGACCTCATCCGGCACCTGCTCGACACGGGCCCGGCCGGCGGGCGGCGGCTCACGGGCCTGGACCCGGCGGCGGAGGAGCTGCTGCACGCCTACGCCTGGCCCGGCAACGTGCGCGAACTCGAGAACGTCCTCAATCGCGCGAGCATTCTCGCGGACGGGGAACGCATCACCCTCGCCGACATCCCGGCGGAGCTCTCCTCCCGGGCGTCGGTTGCCGGTGGCACACCGGTTGCTTCCGGAGTGGTCGGGGACTTGCGCAGCGAACTGCGCCGTTTCGAGGCCGGCATCGTCTACCGCACGCTCGACGCGGTCTCCGCAGACCGGCGCCAGGCCGCGCAGCGACTGGGGATCGGCCTGTCGAGCCTGTATCGCAAGCTCGAGGAATTCGAGCGGGAAGGGCTGGGCCGCGAGGCGGAATCCCGCCCGAGGGACAACTAGCGGGGCGTGCCGGCGGTATCCGGCCCGCTTCAAGGGAACCGGATGCCGATGCGTTTCGCCGCCCGCCTCGCGGGATTGCTCGCCTGCCTCGCCGGGCTCGTCGCCTGGGCCGGGCCCGCGGAGGACTACGCCGCCGGCGACCGGGCCTATCGCCGCGGCGACGTGCGCGAGGCCATCGCGAAGCTGAGGCCCGCGGCCGATGCCGGGCACGCGAAGGCGCAGGCCCTCCTGGGGGCCATTCTCGATGCCTCGGAGCAGGACGAGGAAGCCGTGCGCTACCTGAAGCTCGCGGCGGCCCAGGGCGAGCCGGACGGCATGGTCCTGCTCGCGTCGATGATGGGCATGGGTGAGGGCACGCCGAAGAACCCGGCCGGCGCGCGCCAGTTGATGGAGCAGGCGGCGCTCGCCGGCAAGCGCGAGGCCGTCGTCGCCGTCGCCGCGGCCTATCTCGGCGGCGGCTACGATCTCGGCCCCGCCGAGCGCGCTTCGCCCGAGGCCCTCGCCTGGATGCAGCGCGCGGCGCTCATCGATCACCTTCCCGCCATCGATCGCCTGGCCCTGGCCTACCGGAAGGGCGAGTTCGGCCTCGCACCGGATGAAAGGAAGGCGCTCGAATACGAAGCGCGCTCGAGGGCCCTGCGGGGCCTCGCCGACGGCGGCAGGAAGGCGACGCCCGCCCGCCGCCCGGTGATGCCGAAGGTGCCCGGTGCGTAGGGCCGCGTTCGCCCTGCTCGCCGCCGCCGGGGCGTTCGCGCTCGCGCCCGCGGCCGGCGCCGCCGATCTCGCCCGCGGCGGCCAGATCTACGCGCTGCACTGCGCCACCTGCCACGGGCCGGCGGGGCAGGGCGGCATTCCGGGGGCGCCGAAATTCAATCGCGGCGAACGCCTCATGCAATCCGATTTCACCCTGCTCGCGACGGTGCGCCGCGGCCGCAACGTGATGCCCGCCTTCGGCGGCGTGCTGCGCGACCGCGAGATCCTGGACGTGATCGCCTACGTAAGGACCCTGCAACGATGAATGGCTTTCCTGCCGCGTTGGCGGCCTCCCTGCTGTGCCTCTTCGTGGCCCCGACGGGTGCCCTCGCCCAGGCGGGCACGCCCGCGAAGGGCGCCGCGTCCGTGACCGGCACCGTCTCCGATCCCCGGGACCGCGATTTCACCCATTTCCGGGTGGGCAACAAGAACGTGAAGAGCCTGCACGCCGAGGGAAGCGTGCTCTGGGTCGGCACCTCCGGCGGGGTCATCCGCTACGACACGAAGGCCGAGGACTTCAAGCTCTTCGACGTGAAGTCCGGGCTGCTCTCGAACGGCATCTTCCACGTGAGCCGCATCCAGGGCCGCATCGCCCTGGGCACCTACGGCGGCGGGCTTTCGTTCCTCGACGAGAAGACGGGGCAGTGGGAGAACTACAACGTGCCCGAGGGCCTGGGCGACGCGTTCGTGTACGACGTGCTGCAGGCGAGGAACGGCGACCTGTGGATCGCCACCTGGTCCGGCGTGAACCGCATCCGCGGCGGCGCGCTCAAGGACAAGTCCCGATGGAGCCTGCACACCGTCGACAGCACGAAAGGCGGGCTCATCAACGACTGGGTGTACGCCCTCGCCGAGGGCAAGGACGGCATCATCTGGATGGCCACCGAGGGCGGCCTGGTGCGCTTCAAGGACGGGCAGTGGACGAACTGGAACCACGCGAAGGGGCTGGGCGCGCCCTTCGACAAGGTGAAGGGCGACATCTCGTTCAAGAGCGACCCGTCGAAGGTCTCGCAGCACCACGCGAAGCAGAAGCAGGAGATGGGGCTCGAGGGGGTCGACGTGGCCTACAACCCGAACTACATCGTGGCCCTCGCGGTGGATCGCGACGGCGTGGTCTGGGCGGGGACGTGGGGCGGCGGGCTCTCCCGCTTCGACGGCAAGGCGTGGAAGACCTACACCACGGCCGAGGGCCTGCCGGGCAACCACGTCTCCATGCTGCACGTCGACCGCATCACGGGCCTGCTCTGGGTCGGGACCAACAACGGGCTCTCTCGCCTCGAGGACGGCAAGTTCCGCCGCCTGGGTGTCGAGGACGGGCTGTTCGCGAACACCGTGTTCTCGATGGTCACGACGGCGTCCGACGGCATCTGGGTCGGCAGCTTCGGGGGGGTCGCGCACATCCGCAAGCCCCGGCTGCACTGACGCGGGCTCTCCCGGAATCGGGAAAAAGCGGCCGGCCCTTCGCAAACCCGGGAACGACCGGAGGCTAGCCCTTGGCGCGCATCAGGCGCTGGCGCTCGCGCTGCCAGTCGCGTTCCTTCTCGCTTTCGCGCTTGTCGTGCTGCTTCTTGCCCTTGGCGAGGCCGATGTCCATCTTCACCCGCCCCTTCGCGTAGTGCAGGTTGATCGGCACGAGGGTGTAGCCCTTCTGCTCGACCTTGCCGATGAGCTTGGCGATCTCCGGCGCGTTGAGGAGCAGCTTGCGCGTGCGCGTGGGGTCGGGATTCACGTGCGTGGAAGCGGTGGGCAGCGCGCTCACGTGCATGCCGATCACGAAGGGCTCGCCGCGCTGGAGCACCACGTAGGCTTCCTTCAGCTGGGCGCGTCCCGCGCGGATCGACTTCACTTCCCAGCCCTCGAGCACGAGACCGGCCTCGAAGCGCTCTTCGATGAAGTAGTCGTGGAAGGCCTTGCGGTTGTCGACGATGCTCATGGGGCGGGCGTTGCGCTTTCGGGCCCCGCAGGGATCGGGGCGTTCGCATTCTACCGGCCCGGGGCCTTAAAATGCCGCTCCCATGCCCGTCGTCTCCCGCAAGGTCATCGTGGAGCTGCCCGCCGAGGCGATGTTCGCCCTGGTGGACGGCGTCGAGGCCTACCCCGAATTCCTGCCCTGGTGCGGCGGCGTGGAGGTATTCGGCCGCAGCCGCGCCGAAACCCGCGCGCGAATCGACATCGACTTCCACGGCCTGAAGAGCCACGTGGCCACGTGCAACCGCAACGAGCCGCCCGAGTGGATCCACCTCGCGCTCGCCGACGGCCCGTTCGAGCGTCTCGCCGGCCATTGGCGCATCCGCCCCCTGGGGCCGGAGGGCTCGTCCGTCGAGTTCCACCTCGACTACGCGTTCTCGAGCCGCGCGATGGAGCGGGTGCTCGGCCCGGTGTTCGGCCACGTGGTGCAGACGCTCGTCGAGCGGTTCGTCGAGCGTGCCGACCGCGTGAAGGCGGGCGAAGCGTCCATGCCCGCGCGCCCGTTCGTTCCCGCGGTCGCGCCGGACGTGCCGGCAACGCCCCTGGCGCCCGCCGTCCCGCCGCCCGCGGTCCCGCCGTGAGGATCCTCGTCGTGGCCGCCCTGGCCACGCGTCAGGAAGTGATCTCGCTGGACGTGCCCGAAGGAACGACGGCCGGCGAGGCGATCGCGCTCGCCGGCGTGACGGGACGATTTCCGGAGCTCGCCGGGGCCGAGGCGGGCCTCTGGGGCCGCGCCGTGACGCCGGCCCGCGTGCTTCGCGAGGGGGACCGCGTGGAACTCCTCCGCCCGGTGAGCGCCGACGCGAAGTCGATGCGCCGGGAGCGGGCGGCGCTCAGGCCTTCGCGACGATCTCGAACCGGACCTTGATCCAGTCCGCGCCCTTCTTCGTCACGCGATTCAGGCGCACCGGATAGCGCGTTCCCCCGGCGAGCAGGTTGAAAGCCCTGCCGGCGCCGAAGTCGGCCGCGCGAAGCAGCAGGCCGTCGGCCTTCCCGTTCGGGTCGGGGCCGGGCAGGAACAGCGCCTCCACCGGTTCGCCCCCGGCCAGCGGCGTGAGCATCACGCGCAGGGGCCGGAAGGAAAGCACCTCGACGCCCGCGAGCATCTCGCCGCGCACGCGGTTGGCGAGCTTCCTCACGACGGCGCCGACGATCCAGCCGCCGTGTTCCTGGTCGCGGATGGCGATGAGCCCGTTGAGCAGCACCTCGTCGGCCGCGGCGCGGTCCACGAGGAGGCCGTACCCCTTGGAGGACAGGTCGTTCACCCGCCAGGTCTGCAGGTCGGGGTCGACGGTGGCCGGCGTGCCGGCCGTGGCCTCGATGGCGGTGAGCGAGAGCCCGGACGGGCTGATCTCCACCATCTCGGCCGCCGGGATCGGGGCGGCGGTCGGCTCGGCCGCGGGCGCATCGCGCGGGGCGCGGGCCTTCGCGAAGACCCGCTCGGTGCCGACCACGACCTCGACCTCGCGGTCCTCGAAGTGCGTGCGCTCCTCGATGCGGTTGTCGGCGCCGGCGATCATCGCGGCGTAGAGCTTCTCGATGATGGCGAGCAGGGCCACGTGCTCCTCGAGCGCGAAGACGGCGCCCGCGCCGTGGCCGGCGTAGAGGCGGCCGTTGCGGAGCCCGGCCTGCACCTCCTCGATCTGCGCCTTGAGGCCGTCGGCGCGCACGTAGCGCACGGTGTCGCCGTGGCTCTCCTTGCGCATGAGGGCGAGGCCCGCGTCCGCGTCGAGGTCGACGAAGAAGAGGTGCAGGCGCGAGGAGTATTCGGCGTCGAGCGAGTAGTCGCCGCACCACGAGGCGAACCAGCCGTCGGCGATCTCGAGCTGCACGCGCGAGAGGTTGCCGGCGTTCACGAGGTCGAGCACGAGCGTGCGCAGGTAGAGCGACTGCACCGACGGCTTGAAGCTCGGCTGCGAGGGGTGCAGCACGAAGGGCACCTGCGAATAGCCGTCGGCCTCGGCGAGCGCGTAGAGCGCGTGCAGCTGGCGCCACGGCACCGTGCGGCCCGGCGCGTTGAGGAAGCAGCCCCACTTCACGAAGCAGTGGATCGTGTTGAGCGCGAGGCCCGTCACGCGGAAGAGCGTCTCGACGTCCTCGCGCGAGCGGGCCCACCCCTCGCGGTTGCGCAGGAAGCGCTGGAAGCCGTTGGCGGCCTCCAGGCAGATGCGCTGCACGCTCTGCGCGAACTCGCGCTCGGCCTCGGCGAGGTGGCCCCCGGCGCGCAGGAACTCGAGCTGGTCGTAGAGCAGCAGCGTCTGGAAGTGCTCCTCGATCGCGGTGAGGCGGCGCAGGCGCTCGATGGTGAAGGCTTCCCCGTCGCGTCCCCGCCTCGCGCACCGCCGCGAGGAAAAGCGCGCGCACGCCGGGATCGCGCACGGTCTTCGCCTGGAGCAGGCGCTCGATGTCGACGGGATAGGCGGCGGGTTCGGGCTTCACGGCGGACTCTTCAGGCGACGGTGAACATCTCGACCTGCTTGAGCGCGGGCATCGGGTTGGGGATCAGGTCCGACTCGGCGATCCCGGCATCGGCGAGCAGGGCGCGGCGAAGCTCGCCGGCGAGCGCGTCCGAGGTGAAGTCCATCGGCGCGTTGAGCCAGTTCTCCGCGAGCGGATCGAAAGTGATCGCGCGCGCCTTGGCGGCGTTCGGGTAGCCGATCGTCTCCAGGCTGTCGAAGGCGTCGTCGCGGTAGAGCGGGTTCTGCGGGTCGATCTCGCGGCCGATGTACTGGACCTTGCGCCAGTTGTCCGTGGTGCCGTGGTGCTCGCGGAAACGCGCCGCCAGGACGGAGAACTCGCCGGCGAGATTCTCCAGGCGAAAGATCTCGAAGAGCGCGAGCCAGGGCTTCATCTGGGCCGGATTCTCCTCGAGGGCGAACTGCAGCAGCTCGACCGCCCGCGGGAGGGCGCCGTCCTCGTAGAGCAGGCGCGCGCCCTTCACGACGGAATCGGGATTCGCGATGTCGAGCGCGCCGTTCGCGATCTCCGGGAAGCGCTCCTCGAGATAGCGCCGGCGCAGCACTTGCGGGTCCGCGCCGGGGACGCGCGTGGCGAGCCCGGCGTCCGAATCGACCTGCGCACGGGCGGGGGCGGCTTCCGCCGGCTCGCTCATGCCTTCGGGATCGAGGATCTGCGACGACGGCCCTTGCTCGTTCATCACTGTGGCCGCGATGAACTCGCGCTCGCGCTCGGCGGAGCGGCGCCGGGCCGAGGGGCGGTTCCGCCTGCGGATCACGAGGAAGGCGAAGAGGGCGAGGCCGGCGGCCGCCAGGGCGATGAGACCCCAGGCCTGAAGGGAGAGCATCGGGACGGGCGCCGGCTCGGGTTTCGCGGCTGCGGCGGCCTTGGGCGGGTCCGGCACGGACGGGGCGGGCGCGGGCTTCGGCGGCGCGGCGGCCGGCGGCGGCTCGACGGGCGGCGCCTGTGCCGGCGCCGGCGGGGCGGCGGGCGCTACGGCCTCCGGCACCGCGGGCTTCGGCGGGGCCGCGGCAGGGGCCGTGACCGGCGTGACCGGCATCGAGCCCGAAAGGCGCAGTTGCATCTCCGCGACCCGGTTTTCGAGTTGCCGGAGGCTGTTGCGCATCTGCAGCAGCGCGGAGACCTGGTCGTCGGCGTCGAGAAGCGTGAGCCGCTCGCGCAATTGCGCGCGCGTGCGGTCGTCGATGTCGCGGCTGCGGGCGAGATCCACCTCGCCGGACGACAGGCGCAGGACGAAGCCGTCCACCCGTCGCGCGGATTCGCGCGGGCGCGCGGGAGGACTCTTTCGTTCGCGCGGGGCCACGGCACTCTCGGGCGCGGGCCTTTCGCGTTTCACCTGGCGTGGGGGCTGCGGCGGCTCGGTTGCCGGCGCCGCGCCTGCGGCGACCGTCGACTTCGAGCGATTCGCGACGGCGCGCAGGTCGGGCAGGATGACGGCGGTCTCCGGCGGAATCGGCTCGTCGGGACCCAGGCCCGCGAGGGCCGGGTTCGCCCCGCGGAGCGCGGCCACGTAGGCTTCGCGCGCGCGGCGGTTCTTCGGATAGACGGCGCCGGCAAGGCCCGCGAGCGTGTCCCCGGCGATCGAGCGCAGCCCCGGGGCGCCCGGATCCGAGGCCGAGTTCGCGGCGGCGGCACGCGGCGCCTGGACGGGAGGGGCGGGGACCGGCGCGGCGACCGCCGTCACCGGGCGCGGGTCGAGCAGCAACGGGTATTCGCGTGCGACGAGGCCGCCGCCCGGGCAGGACGCGTGCATGCGCAGCATCATGGCCGGCTCGTTGAGCGGCTGGGGCGTGCGCACTCGCAGCTTCGGGCCGCTCTCGATCGTGAACTGCGCGCGCGTCACGGCGGGCAGCCCGCCCGGCAGCGGGCGGGGGAGGTAGAAGCAGTCGGCACCGAGGGAATCCTCCGGGCCCGCGGTGATCGTGATCACGAGGTCGAGCGGCTCGCCCAGGGCCGAGCGCAGGTCCGCCTCGCCCAGGCCGAGGGCGAAAGAGGGCGGCGCGGCGGCGACGAGCAGGGCGGCGAGGAGAAGGCGGCTGCCCGGGAGCGTGTGCGACATGGTGCTTTGTGGTTCTTGTAGTCCGGGGAAGGCCACCCGGATAGTGTTCAAAGGCCCTTGCAGGCCTCCTCGACGTTCTGCCGGCCCTTGGCCTTCGCGGCGTCGATCTGGTCCTGCTCCATGAAGACGCGCTCGCCCTTGGCGTCGAAGGTGACGAAGCGGCCGCCGTTCTCGATTCCCTTCAGGTAGGCGCGCGCCTGGTCGCATTCCGCCTGGCGCTGCTTCGTGTTCTTCGCGAGGTCGTCGGCCTTCTTGGCCGACTCGCGCGATTCGGCCCGCGCCTTCTCGAGGGCCTTGTCCTTCTCGCGGGCCGACGGCGCCGGCGTGGCCGGGCCGGGCGCGACGTTGATCTGCTTGGAGGCACCCGCGGGCGGCGGCTGGTCGGAATACTGGACCTTGCCGTCCTTGTCGACCCACTTGTAGAGCTGCGCCGAAGCGAGCGGGGCGACGAGGACGAGGAAGGCGGCGAGCGCGAATCGGTTCATGGCGGTCTCCTTCGGGTACTGACCCATCATTTACGGCCGGTCCGGGGCGTCACTTGACGGCCGGATAGGCCAGTTGCTCGAGGCCGAGCTGCGCGAGCTCGCTCGCCCGCCGGGCGTGGCTCGCGGTCGCGGCATTGTCGCGGGCCGCCGCCGACGCGCGGGCCGCGACGAGCGATTCCCAGGCCTTCTGCCACAGGGCGCGGCGCGCGCGGGCACGCTGGATGTCGGTCTCCGCCTGCGCGAGGAGGGCCTTCGCCTCCTCCGATGCGGCGGCGGGGTCGATGGCGGGTGCGGCCCCGGGCGTTTCCGGGGCGATCGCGACGGGCTCGGGGGCCTTCACCGGTTCGGGCACGGCGCAGCCCGCGAGGGCCACCGCCAGCGCCGCCGCCCCGGCCAACGGACCCGTTTCACGGGCCCAAATCCACAATTTTTCAAGCATTTAGCAAACCTTACCGAGAATCCGCTGGAGCGTCAATCCGCGCTCGACCTCGCGGGCCCGGTTTGGCGGGGGTGAGAGCGCCCGGTATAATCGACTTTTGTATCGAGGCATCGTTCCCCATGCGTGTCATCCAGAAAGCGCTCACCTTCGACGACGTTCTGCTCGTCCCGGCGCATTCGACCGTCCTTCCCCGCGAAGTCAGCCTGCACACCCGCCTCACCCGAACGATCGAGCTGCACATCCCGCTCACGTCCGCCGCCATGGACACGGTGACGGAAGGGCGACTCGCCATCGCGCTCGCCCAGGAAGGCGGCATCGGCATCCTCCACAAGAACCTGCCCCCCGAGGCGCAGGCCGCCCAGGTCTCGATGGTGAAGCGCTTCGAGAGCGGCGTCGTGAAGGACCCGATCACCATCTCCCCCACCATGACGGTGCGGGAGGTTTTCGAGATCACCCGAAAGCACCGCATCTCGGGCTTGCCCGTCCTCGAGGGCAAGCGCGTGGTCGGCATCGTCACCAACCGCGACCTGCGCTTCGAGACGAATCTCGACCAGCCGGTGAAGAACATCATGACGCCGCGCGGCAAGCTCGTGACGGTGATGGAAGGCGCGAGCCTCGAGGAGGCCAAGGCCCTCATGCACCGCCATCGCCTCGAGCGCGTGCTGGTGATGAACGGCAACGACGAGTTGCGCGGCCTCATGACGGTGAAGGACATCCTCAAGTCCTCCGAGCATCCGAACGCGTGCAAGGACCAGCAGGGGCGCCTTCGCGTGGGCGCGGCGGTCGGCGTGGGCGAAGGCACCGAGGAACGCGTCGAGAAGCTGGTCGAGGCGGGCGTGGACGTGCTCGTGGTCGACACGGCCCACGGCCATGCGCAAGGCGTGCTCGACCGGGTGAAGTGGGTGAAACAGCGTCATCCCGCCCTGCAGGTCATCGGCGGCAACATCGCCACGCGCGAGGCGGCCATCGCCCTCGTCGACCACGGCGCCGACGGCGTGAAGGTCGGCATCGGCCCGGGCTCCATCTGCACCACGCGCATCGTCGCCGGCGTGGGCGTCCCGCAGATCACCGCCATCCAGAACGTCGCGGCCGCGCTCGCGGGCACGGGCGTGCCCTGCATCGCCGACGGCGGCATCCGCTTTTCCGGCGACGTGGCGAAGGCCCTCGCGGCCGGCGCCTCGGCCGTGATGCTCGGCAGCCTCTTCGCCGGCACGGAGGAGGCCCCCGGCGAGATCGAGCTCTACCAGGGTCGCTCGTACAAGTCGTACCGCGGCATGGGTTCACTGGCGGCCATGCAGAAAGGCTCCTCGGACCGCTACTTCCAGGACGCCGAGAACAACGCCGACAAGCTCGTGCCCGAGGGCGTCGAGGGCCGATTGCCGTACAAGGGCCCGGTCACCGCGATCGTCCACCAGTTGATGGGCGGCCTTCGCGCGAGCATGGGCTACACCGGCTGCCGCTCGATCGAGGAAATGCACACGCGTGCCGAGTTCGTGGAAATCACTTCCGCGGGCATGCGCGAATCGCACGTGCACGACGTGCAGATCACCAAGGAAGCCCCCAACTACCACATCGACTAGGGGCTTGCCGGCGATCGATTGAACCGACGGGCGGCGCGAGAAGCGCCGCTCGGCATTTCCGGACCCGCAGGCCGCTCCCCAGGACAGGCATGGACAAGATCCTCATCCTCGACTTCGGCTCCCAGGTCACCCAGCTCATCGCGCGCCGCGTGCGCGAGGCGGGGGTGTACTGCGAGCTGCACGCCCACGACGCCGACGAGGCGTTCATCCGCGCCTTCGGTCCCAAGGGCATCATCCTGTCCGGCAGCCACGCCTCCGTGACGGAGGAGGCGCCCCCGGCGGCCGATCCCTATGTCTTCCGCGCCGGCGTGCCGGTGCTCGGCATCTGCTACGGCATGCAGGCCATGGCCGCGCAACTCGGCGGCGAGGTCGAGAACGGCAAGGTGCGCGAGTTCGGCTACGCCGAGGTCCGCGCGCGGGGCCACTCGCCGCTCCTCGACGGCATCCAGGACCGGGCCAACGCCGAGGGGCACGGCCTGCTCGACGTGTGGATGAGCCACGGCGACAAGGTGACGGCGCTTCCGCCGGGCTTCGCCGTGATGGCCTCGAACGAATCGTGCCCCATCGCGGGCATGTTCGACGCGTCCCGGAACTTCTACGCCGTCCAGTTCCATCCCGAGGTCACGCACACCCGGCAGGGCCAGGCGATCTACTCGCGATTCGTGCACGAGATCTGCGGCTGCGATCGCCACTGGAACATGCCGGAGTTCGCCCCGCAGGCCATCGCCCGCATCCGCGAGCAGGTGGGCGGCGATGAAGTGATTCTCGGCCTTTCCGGCGGCGTCGATTCCGCCGTCGCGGCGGCGCTCATCCACAAGGCCATCGGCGAGCAGCTCACCTGCATCTTCGTGGACACGGGGCTGCTTCGCCTCGGCGAGGGCGACCAGGTGATGGCCACCTTCGCCGAGCACATGGGCGTGAAGGTCGACCGCGTGAACGCCGCGCCGCAGTTCTTCCGCGAGCTGGCCGGCGTCTCGGATCCCGAGCAGAAGCGCAAGATCATCGGGCGCCTGTTCGTCGAGATCTTCCAGGCCGAGGCGAAGAAGATGCCCAACGCGAAGTGGCTCGCGCAGGGCACGATCTACCCGGACGTGATCGAGTCGGCGGGTGCCAAGACCAAGAAGGCCGTCACCATCAAGTCGCACCACAACGTGGGCGGCCTGCCCGAGTCGCTGCACCTGAAGCTCCTCGAGCCGCTGCGCGAGCTCTTCAAGGACGAGGTGCGCGCGCTCGGCATCGAGCTGGGCCTTCCGCGCTCCATGGTCTACCGCCACCCGTTCCCGGGCCCGGGGCTGGGCGTACGGATACTCGGCGAGGTGAAGGCGGAATACGCGGACCTGCTGCGCCGCGCCGACGCGATCTTCATCGAGGAATTGCGCAACGCGAAGGACGCGGCCGGCACCTCCTGGTACGACAAGGTCGCGCAGGCCTTCGCCGTGTTCCTGCCGGTGCGCTCCGTGGGCGTGATGGGCGACGGCCGCACCTACGAGTGGGTGGTGTCGCTGCGCGCCGTCGAGACGACGGACTTCATGACCGCGCACTGGTCGCCGCTGCCCTACGACCTGCTGGGTCGCGTCTCGAACCGCATCATCAACGAGGTGCGGGGCATCAACCGCGTCGTCTACGACGTCTCCTCGAAGCCGCCGGCGACGATCGAGTGGGAGTAGGGACGTCGATGTCCGTGCGCAATGAGACGCGCTTGACGACGGGCTGAAGGACACAGGGCGAGCCTGCGGCGACCCGACTCGATTCCCGACCTGCCGCCAAGGGAGAGCCCACTCATGCTCGCGCGCTGGACTTCGATCGGTCTGCTTCTTGGCTTTCTGGCCGGCTGCGCCAGCCTGTTGTCGGACGCGTGGGAGTCGCGATTCGGCCCCGCCACGCCGACACGCTTCGACCAGGCCGCTCCCGCGCCGGCGGGCGTGCCGAGCTATCAAGGGGACATCAAGCCCCTCCTGGACAAGCGATGCGCGGTCTGTCATGGCTGCTACGACGCCCCTTGCCAGTTGAAGCTCACGAGTTGGGAAGGCCTGGCACGTGGCCTGACCAAGGCCACGGTGTACGGAGACCTGCGCCTGGTTGAGGCACCGACCACGCGCCTGGGCGTCGACGCGCAACGGGCATCGCAATGGCGGGGCCTGGGCTTCGAGCCCGTGCTCAACGAGCGCCGCGCCTCGCCCGAGGCCGAGCTGCAGGCCAGCGTCCTGTGGCGCTCGCTGGCCCTGAAGCGCGCGCAGCCCCTGCCCGAAGGGCCGGTATTGCCCACGCCCGAATTCGACCTGTCGTTGGACCGGGTCAACAGCTGCCCCAGCGCGGAGGCCTTCGATGCCTACGCCCATCGGCAGCCCCGCGGCGGCATGCCCTACGGCTTGCCGGGCCTGAACGAGGCGGAACTGGCGTTGATCCGGCGTTGGCTGCAGGCCGGGGCCCCCGACTTGCCCACGCCCCCGTTGCCCGAAGAGATCGCGCGCCAGGTGGAGCTCTGGGAACGCTTCCTGAACGGCGACTCGCGCAAGGAACAGCTCGTCGGCCGCTACTTGTACGAACACCTGTTCCTGGGTCATCTGGTGTTCGAGGGCGACGCCCGGCACCATGTGTTCAAGCTCGTGAGAAGCGTCAGTGCCCCGGGACAGCCCGTGCAGGTCATCGCGACCCGGCGGCCCTTCGATGCCCCCGGCGTGGCGCGTCCCTTCTACCGCCTGGTGCAGGACCGGGAAACCCTGCTGGCCAAGACGCACATGCCCTACTCGCTGGGCCCGGCGCGACTGGCCCGGTGGAAGGCCTGGTTCGTCGATGCGCGCTTCGAGGTCACCACCCTTCCGGGCTATGACACCGAGACCGCCGCCAATCCCTTCAAGGCCTTTGCCGCATTGCCGCTGCGCGCGCGCTACCGCTTCCTGCTGGACGACAGCGGGTTCTTCGTCAACAACTTCATCAAGGGCCCGGTGTGCCGTGGGCAAACCGCACTGGACGTCATCAACGACCAATTCTGGGTGTTCTTCGTCGACCCGGAGGTAGGCGCCAGCGACGACGCGGCCCAACTGGTGGCGCGCGAGGCCGATCTGCTGCGCATGCCGGCGGCCGATGGCGGCCTGCTGGCTTGGCGGGCCGAGGCCCGGGCCGAAGATGCGGTGCTGGCCGCCAAGACCCGGCAAATGGAGCGCCTTTTCGGGCCGGGCCGCCGGCCCATCGACCTGGACTTCGTCTGGCGCGGCGACGGAAACAACCCCAATGCCGCCTTGACCATCTTTCGCCATTTCGACAGCGCCACCGTGGAGAAGGGCCTCGTGGGCGACGCGCCGAAGACCGCATGGCTGATCGGCTACCCGGTGCTCGAACGAATCTACTACCTGCTGGTGGCGGGGTTCGATGTGTACGGCAACACCTCGCACCAACTCCGGACCCGCTTGGCCATGGATTTCCTGCGCATGGAAGGCGAGGCGAATTTCCTGATGTTGCTGCCGCGGACGGCGCGCGAGCCGCTGCGCGACCACTGGTACCGCGGCGCCAGCGACGAGGTCAAGCGCCGGGTCATCGGCGGGTTGTACCGCTTCGAGGAAGAAAGCGGCGTTTCCTATCCCGCCGGGATGGCGCCCCAGCAGCACCTGTACGCCGAACTGCGGCGGCGCCTGGCCCCCGTGCTGGACAACAGGCATGCGTTGAGTGCACGCAACGAACCGGATCCCGCGGCGCGGCAAGCGCTGCAGCAATTGGCGAGCGTGCAAGGTGCGGCGCTGCAGTGGCTGCCGGAGGTGATCGTGCTGCGTGTGGATCCGGAAACCCCGGGACAAGCGGCGCGGTATTACTCGCTGCTGCGCAACAGCGAGCACCTGAACGTGAGCAGCCCGTTCCGTGAATCGGCGCGTCTCGTGCCCGCCGAGAACACGCTGACCGTGGCGGCAGGCTTCGTGGGCGCCTACCCGAATGCGCTTTGGCGAAGCACCCCGGCGCAGTTGCCGGGCCTGGCGCGAAATGTGGCGGGCCTCAAGTCCGAGGCGGACTATCGTGCCCTGGCCGATCGCCACGCCATCCGCCGCACCAGCCCCGACTTCTGGGCCGCCAGTGACGCGCTCATGGAGGCCTACCGGCGATGGGCGCCGGCCGAGGCGGGCGTGTTGGACTGGAGTCGACTGGAGAACCGCTGAGCGGAACCGGACAGCGCTCGGTGCGGCAACTTGCCCACCACCATCCCGCACGCCGGGATGGGACTGCGATAGGACGCCAACGAATTCGGTATCCTAGCGATTCAATCAAGAACATCGACTCATGGGGGGGACTGAAATGTCGCAGTTGATCGGTGTGCCACGGGAGACCTTTGCCGGCGAGAAGCGCGTCGCCACGGTTCCCGAGGTGGTGGAGAAGCTGGTGAAGCTCGGCTTCCGCGTCATGGTCGAGGCGGGGGCCGGCGACGCCGCGAACTTCGCGGATGACACCTACGTGGCCGCAGGTGCGCAGATCGCGCCCGACGCCGCCGCACTGTGGTCGACGGCGGATATTGTCTTCAAGGCGCGGCCGCCCAGCGCCGACGAGGTGGCCCTCATGCGCGAGGGCACCACCCTCGTGAGCTTCATCTGGCCGGCGCAGAACCCCGACCTGATGCAGAAACTGGCGGCCCGGAAAGTCACGGTGCTCGCGATCGACGCCCTGCCGCGCATGCTGAGCCGCGCGCAGAAGATGGACGCGCTCACCTCGATGGCCGGCATCAGCGGCTACCGCGCGGTGATCGAGGCGGCCAACGCCTTCGGTCGCTTCTTCAACGGCCAGATCACCGCCGCAGGCAAGGTGCCGCCGGCCAAGGTGTTCATCGCCGGCGCGGGCGTGGCCGGTCTCGCCGCCATCGGCACGGCGGCCAACCTGGGCGCCATCGTGCGCGCCAACGACACGCGGGCCGAGGTCGCCGACCAGGTGAAGTCGCTCGGTGGCGAATTCGTGAAGGTGGACTACGAGGAGGAAGGCTCCGGCGGCGGCGGTTACGCCAAGGTGATGAGCGAGGGCTTCCAGAAGGCCCAGCGCGAGATGTACGCCAAGCAGGCCGCGGAGGCCGACATCATCATCACCACCGCGCTCATTCCGGGCAAGCCCGCGCCCAAGCTGATCACCGCCGACATGGTGCAGAGCATGAAGCCCGGCAGCGTGATCGTCGACATGGCGGGCGAGCAGGGCGGCAACTGCGAGCTCACCGTGCCGGGCGAGGCGGTGGTGCGCCACGGCGTGACGATCGTCGGCTACACCGACCTGGTGAGCCGCCTGGCCAAGCAGTCCTCGACGCTTTACGCGACGAACCTCTTCCGCCTGGCCGAGGAACTGTGCAAGACCAAGGACGGCGTCATCAACGTCAACATGGAAGACGACGCCATCCGCGGCCTCACCGTCATCAAGGACGGCACGGTCACCTGGCCGGCGCCGCCGATCACGTTGCCGGCCCCACCGCCCAAGCCGGCAGCGGCGATGCCGGCGGCCAAGTCGGGCGGCCACGGACACGGCGGGGGCGGCGAGCCGATGTCGGCCGGGGCGCTCGCAGGCGTCTTCGGCGTCGGCGCGGCGCTCTTCCTGCTGGTAGGTCTCTACGCGCCCGCCGCGTTCCTCGGCCACTTCACGGTGTTCGTGCTGGCCTGCTTCGTGGGCTACATGGTGGTCTGGAACGTGACACCCTCGCTGCACACGCCGCTCATGAGTGTGACCAACGCCATCTCGAGCATCATCGCGATCGGGGCGTTGGTCCAGATCGCGCCGCCGGCCACGGGCACGAGCCGGCCGGACGAGATCATCCGCTGGGTCGCCATCGTCGGCATCGCCCTCACCACCATCAACATGTTCGGCGGCTTCGCGGTGACGCGGCGCATGCTCGCCATGTTCCGCAAGTAAGCGAGACCCACGACCATGACCACCAGCGTCGTCACCGTCGCCTACATCGGCGCCATCATCCTCTTCATCCTCAGCCTGGGCGGGCTCTCGAATCCCGAGACGTCCCGGCGAGGCAACCTCTACGGCATGATCGGCATGACCATCGCCGTGGTGGCCACCATCCTCGGCCCGCGCGTCACGGCGGCCGGCATCCCGTACATCGTGGCCGCGATGGTCGTGGGCGGTGCGATCGGCCTCTACGCCGCGCGCACGGTGCAGATGACCCAGATGCCGGAGCTCGTCGCGCTGATGCACAGCCTGGTGGGCCTGGCGGCCTGCCTCGTGGGCTTCGCGAGCTACATCGACACCTCCATCGCCTTCACCGGCGCGGACAAGGTGATCCACGAGGTCGAGATCTACCTGGGCATCCTGATCGGCGCGGTGACCTTCTCCGGCTCGCTCGTGGCTTTCGGCAAGCTCTCGGGCAAGATCGGCGGCAAGCCGCTGCTGCTGCCCGGGCGTCACTGGCTCAACCTCATCGGCCTGCTTGTCGTCGTCTTTTTCTGTCGCGAGTTCATCCTGGCCAAGGACGTCGCCACGGGCATGACCCCGCTCGTCGTGATGACGGTGATCGCGCTGCTCTTCGGCATCCACATGGTGATGGCCATCGGCTGGGCGGACATGCCCGTCGTGGTTCCATGCTGAACAGCTACTCGGGCTGGGCGGCGGCGGCCACGGGCTTCATGCTCTCCAACGACCTGCTCATCGTCGTGGGGGCGCTGGTCGGCTCCTCGGGCGCGATCCTCTCCTACATCATGTGCCGCGCGATGAACCGCAACTTCATCAGCGTCATCGCGGGCGGTTTCGGGACGGGCGGCGGTGCGGTGGTCGCCAAGGCCGAGGGCGCGCCCGCGGGCGAGGTGACCCCGATCACGGCCGCGGAGACCGCGGAGCTCCTGCGCGAGGCCAGGAACGTCATCATCGTGCCCGGCTACGGCATGGCGGTCGCGCAGGCGCAGCACACGGTCTTCGAGATCACGCGCGTGCTGCGCGAAAAGGGCGTCAACGTGCGCTTCGGCATCCACCCGGTGGCCGGCCGCATGCCGGGCCACATGAACGTGCTCCTCGCAGAGGCCAAGGTGCCCTACGACATCGTGATGGAGATGGACGAGATCAACGGGGACTTCCCGGAGACGGACGTCTCGATGGTCATCCGCGCCAACGACATCGTGAACCCCCGGCCCAGGAGGACCCCGGCAGCCCCATCGCCGGCATGCCGGTGCTCGAGGTCTGGAAGGCGAAGACTTCCATCGTCATGAAGCGATCGATGGCGTCGGGTTACGCCGGCGTCGACAATCCGCTCTTCTCCAAGGACAACAACCGCATGCTCTTCGGCGACGCGAAGAAGATGCTGGACGAGGTCCCGGCGGGGCTTCGGAAGTAGTGCGCGCGGCGGTCGCATCACTGGCGGGGCTGGCGCTGGCGCTGGCCCCGGAATCGCCGGCGCGCAGCTGCTCGGCGGCGATTTCACGCTTCCGGGCATCGGCGTCAAGAAGCGCGCCGACGGCATCCTCACGCTGATGGGTTTCGCGCTCATCCCGGACGTCACCACCAGCTCGCTGTCGATCCGCCAGTCCGAGACGGACAACCCCAAGCTCGGCATGACGGGCCTGGGCGGCGGCTTCACCTACGACCCGAAGGGCACGCCGCTCTTCCTCGAGGGCACGATCTCGGGCAGCCGCTACGACCCGAAGTTCGTCGCGTCGAACGGCACCGAGTCGCGCAGCCTGCCGGTCAAGTGGAACAGCGTGGCGGGCTCCGGCGGCGTGGGCTGGGACTTTCCCGTGGCCCCCGACTGGGTCGTGCGCCCGATCTTCAACTTCGCCCTGGGCCACATGGAGAGCGACGTGTCGCTCGGCAGCCGCTTCATCAACCAGAAGTTCGACAAGGAAATCGAGTTCCTGCAGAACGGGCGGCTCAATTCGTACGGCTACGGCGGTTCGCTCATGCTCGACTGGGAACGCGTGCGCCCGGACCACGAGATCGACCTGGAACTGCGCTACACGAACATCCGCATGAAGACCTTCGACACCTCGGAGGGCGTGGAAGGCAATTCGACGGCCCAGAGCTTCAACGCCTGGGCGCGGTGGCGCGCGCCCACCGGCCTCACCGCCCTGGACCGCCCCATCCGCTACGTGCTGGAGGCGGCCCATACCGTCTTCTACGGCGACATGCGCGGCGCGCTCGGCTTCAACAAGCTCACCACCGCAGGCGCGGGCCTGGAACTCGACACCAGCCGCAACAAGCCCCTGTGGGTCACGCGCGTGCGTCTCGTCTATCGCCACCTCACCGGCGAGAACGTCTCGGGCAATTCCGTGGGGCTCGCGGCGAGCTTCTAGCCGCCGGCGCCGGCCTCAGCCGGGCTTCGTGCGCCACCACTCGCCCGCCAGCCGCTCCGCCAGGTATCCGGCGAGCGCGATCACCTTCGACGAGACGAGCTTGGGCGAGGGATACACCGCGTGGATCTCCTGCGCGGGCAGGCCGCACGATTCCAGCAGCGGCACGATCTCGTCGCGGTCCAGGGCCTCGCGTGCCACGTAGCGCGGCAGGATGGCGATGCCCATGTCGGCGCGCGTCGCGGCGAGGACGGCCGACAGGTTGTTGGACCGGAACCGGCCGTGCACCGACACCTCGACGCGCTCGCCGCGCGCGTCCCCGTAGTGCCAGACGTCGTTGCCCTGCACGCTGCTGTAGACGAGGCACTCGTGGTTCGCGAGGTCCGCCGGCTCGGCGGGCACCCCGGCCTGCGAGGTACCGGGGCGTCGCCACCGTGATCCACGGGTTCGTCCCCAGGTAGCGCGCCCCCAGCGTGGAATCGGCCAGCGGCCCCATGCGAACGGCGAGGTCGATTCCCTGTTCGACCAGGTTCACGTAGCGGTCCTCGACGGCCAGGTCGACGCGCAGGTCCGGGTGCTGGCGCATGAAGTCGAGCAGGATAGGCGTGAGCACGCGCCGGCCGAACGCGACGGACGTGCCCACCCGCAGCATCCCCGCCACCTGCGACTGCAGCAGCTTCGGCAGGCTGTCCGCCTCCTCGATCTCGCGCTGGATGACCTTGCACTTCTCGTAGTAGAGCAGGCCGATCTGCGTGGGGCTCACCCCGCGCGTGTCGCGATTGAGCAGGCGCGCGCCCAGGCGCTTCTCGAGGGCCGCGACCGCCTTGGTGGCGGTGGGCTGGGTGATGCCGAGGTCGGCGGCGGCCTTGGAAAAGCTGCCGGCCTCCACGACGCGCAGGTAGATGCGGTTGGCGGCGATGCGGTCCATGGGCGGCATTCTGCACCGGGCCATTCCAAACAGGAATAGCAGATATAGGCCCCTTGGGATTCCCGGCCGGCGGCTCCCCCGCCACCATGCGAGCCATCCGGAATACCCACCCAACCGACGAGACGAGGAGAATTCCATGGCCCGCATGACCGCCGCCGAAGCCGCCGTGAGAGTGATGGAGCGGGAAGGCATTTCCACCGCGTTCGGGGTTCCCGGCGCCGCCATCAACCCGCTCTACGCCGCGCTGCGCCGCCGCGACAGCATCACCCACATCCTCGCCCGGCACGTCGAGGGCGCCTCCCACATGGCGGAGGGCTTCACCCGCGCGAAGGCCGGCAACCTCGGCGTGTGCATCGGCACCTCCGGGCCGGCGGGCACGGACATGATCACGGGCCTCTACTCGGCGTCGGCCGATTCGATCCCCATCCTGTGCATCACCGGGCAGGCGCCGCGCTCGCGCCTCTACAAGGAGGACTTCCAGGCCGTCGACATCGAGTCGATCGCCAAGCCCGTGACCAAGTGGGCGGTGACGGTGAGGGAGCCCGCGCAGGTGCCGCGCGTCTTCCAGCAGGCGTTCCACCTGATGCGCTCGGGCCGCCCGGGCCCCGTGCTCATCGACCTGCCGGTCGACGTGCAGATGGCCGAGATCGAGTTCGACGACGAGACCTATTCGCCGCTGCCGCTCTACAAGCCGGCCGCGACGCGGGCGCAGGTCGAGAAGGCGCTCGCCATGCTGGGCGAGGCCGAGCGGCCGTTGATCGTCGCCGGCGGCGGCATCATCAACGCCGACGCCTCGGAGCTGCTGGTCGAGTTCGCCGAGCTCACCGGCGTGCCGGTGATCCCGACGCTGATGGGCTGGGGCACCATCCCCGACGACCACCCGCTCATGGCCGGCATGTGCGGCCTGCAGACTTCGCACCGCTACGGCAACGCGACGATGCTCGCCTCCGACTTCGTGCTGGGCATCGGCAACCGCTGGGCCAACCGCCACACGGGCTCCGTCGAGACGTACACGAAGGGCCGCAAATTCGTCCACGTGGACATCGAGCCCACGCAGATCGGCCGCGTCTTCGAGCCGGACTACGGCATCGTCTCCGACGCGAAGGCCGCGCTCGAGCTGTTCGTCGAGGTGGCCCGCGAGCTGAAGGCGGCCGGGCGCCTGCCCGACCGGTCCACGTGGGCGGGCCGCTGCGCCGAGCGCAAGCGCCTCATGCACCGCAAGTCCGACTTCCCCAACGTGCCGATCAAGCCGCAGCGCGTGTACCGGGAGATGAACGCCGCCTTCGGCCGCGACACCACCTACGTCACGACGATCGGCCTGTCGCAGATCGCCGGCGCGCAGTTCCTGCACGTCTACGGCCCGCGCCAGTGGATCAACTGCGGCCAGGCCGGCCCGCTCGGCTGGACGGTGCCCGCGGCGCTGGGCGTCGTGGCCTCGGATCCCACTCGCCCGGTGGTGGGCCTCGCGGGCGACTACGACTTCCAGTTCCTCATCGAGGAGCTTGCCGTGGGGGCCCAGTTCGGGCTGCCGTACGTCCAGGTGGTGGTGAACAACAGCTACCTGGGCCTCATCCGCCAGGCGCAGCGCGGCTTCGAGATGGACTACTGCGTCCAGCTCGCCTTCGACAACCAGAACGTGACGGACCCCGCGCTGAAGGGCTACGGCGTCGACCACATGAAGGTCGTGGAGGGCATGGGCTGCAAGGGCATCCGCATCACCGACCCGGACAAGCTCAAGGACGGGCTCGTGGAAGCGCGGCGGCTCGCCCTGGAGCACCGCGTGCCGGTGGTGGTCGAGGTGATCCTCGAAAAGGTCACGAACATCGCCATGGGGACCGAAATCGACAAGATCAACGAGTTCGAGGCGATCGACTGCCGCCACCCCGAGGGCCGGGAAGGGCTCGTCGCCGCCGGCTTGCTCGACTGAGGCGGGCGGCGGTTCAGGGCGAGCGGCGGATGCAGCGGGCCAGCACCGACCGGAGGCGCCCGAACTCGAAGGGCTTGGTCAGGAAGTCGTCCATGCCCGCCTCGAGGCAGCGCAGGCGGTCGTCGTCGAACGCCGCGGCCGTGAGGGCGATCACGGGAAGGGTTCCGGCCGGGAACCGCTTGCGCAGCCGCCGCGTGGTCTCCAGTCCGTCGATGCCGGGCATGTGGAGGTCCATCAGCACCGCGTCGAACGTCGTCCCGGGCCGCTCGAGCATCGCGAGCGCCGCCTCGCCGTCCGAGGCGAGCGTCGTTTCCACCCCGAGATCTTCCAGCGCGGCCAACGCGACGATCTGGTTGATCTCGTTGTCTTCGACCAGGAGAACCCGCGCGCCGGCCAGGGGCGCGCTTGCCGCCGGCTCGACCACCGCCGCCGGGCGTTGCGGCGGCCGGCCCTCGACGAGCGGGATTTCGACCCAGAACACGCTGCCCGCGCCCGGGCGCGAACTCGCGCCGAGGGTGCCGCCCATGAGTTCCACGAGCTTTCGGCACACCGACAAGCCGAGCCCCGTGCCGCCGTAACGGCGGGTGGTCGAACTGTCGGCCTGCGTGAACGGCAGGAAGACATCCGCCAGCCGGTCCTCGGCTATCCCGATGCCGGTGTCCTCCACCTCGATCCGCAACCGCGCCGCGCCGGGAGCCGTGAGACGCACGTCGATGCGGCCTTTCCCGGTGAACTTCACCGCGTTCGAGAGGAAATTGCCCACCACCTGGCGCAGTCGCACGGGATCGCCGCGCAGCCAGGGCGGAACCGAGGCATCCACCCGCGTGGCGAGCACGAGCCCTTTCCCGGACGCGAGGACGCCGTGGAGGCGTTCGAGGCGGGCGATCTCCGCGCGCGGGGAGAAGTCGGTCACCTCGAGCCCCAGGGCGCCGGCCTCGATCTTCGAGAAATCGAGGATGTCGCTGATCAGTTCGAGCAGCGACTGCGAGGCCGACTCGATCTTCCCGAGGTAATCCGCCCGGCGGGCGGCATCGAGGCCGGGGCCGCGGGCCAGCTGCGCGAGGCCGACGACGGCGTTCAGCGGCGTGCGGATCTCGTGGCTCATCGTGGCGAGGAACTCGCTCTTGGCGCGATTGGCGGCCTCGGCGTCGCGCTTGGCGAGCGTGAGCGCGTCGGCCGCCGCCCTTTCCCGGGTCACGTCCCGGACCAAGGTGAGCAGCGCCGGTCCATCCGCCATCTCGATCCGCATGGTGAGCAGGGAGATGCGCCGCGTGCCGCCCAGGGGCCCGGGGATCTCGTGCTCCGCCGGGTCGAGCGTCTGCCCCGGCGCGAGGGCCATGGCCTGGGCGAGTCTCGCCCGGGTCGCCAGCGGATCGGCGCCGGGCAGGAGGGTGTAGATATCCAGACCGACCATCGATTCCGCCGAGGCGTGCCCCGTGCCGCGCGCGGCCCGCTCGTTCGCCAGGAGGATCCTGCCGTCGCGGTGCAGGAGGTAGCCCAGCGGCGCCGCCTCGAGCAGGTGCCGGAAGCGGGCCTCCTGATCCCGGGTGGCCTGCAGCGCCGTGCCGAAGGCGTGCGAGAAGGCGAGCGATAGTGTGCCGACGGCCGCGAAGGCGATGCCGTAGACGACCACGATGTTGACGGGATGTATTCCGCGGACGACGGCGAGGTCCGTCACGAGTCCCGCTCTTTCGAGGACGTAGAGGGCGATGGCCGTGGCGATGCCGATGACGGTCGCCGCGATGCCGGCGCGACGGCCCACGAGCGTGCTCGAGGCGGCGATGAGCACGCAGCCCAGCGTGAGGGCGTAGCTGCGCAGGCCGAGTCCGGTGAAGACGACGTAGAAGACGAGCGCGAGGTAACAGGCGACGAGGGCGATGGAGGCCCCGAGCCGGGCCCGGCCGCGCCGCGCGAGCAGGTAGGCGATGCCGGTGGAGACCACCACCGCCACCGGGATGACCACCCAGTAGGCGATGGGATCGTCGCCGCGATGGGGCATCAGCAGAAAAGCGGCGACGGCCGCCGCGAACGAGTAGGCGACGACGAGCTGCAGCGTGACCCGCGTGACGATGCCTTCGATGTTCATGGCTGCCGCCTCGTGGGGCGGATGGATGGCCTTCGCCCCTGGCGAGCGTGCCGCGATATCATGACGATCTTCCAAAACCCGGATCAGCGCGTTGCGACAAGTCAAAGGTCCCCTTCGGCCCGCCCCGGGAGAGAGCGATACCAACCAGGGCGGCCTTCGCGCCGCCTGGCAGGCCCGCTCGCTCGACGCACCGACGCGCTCGCTGCTCGATCGCGACCGCGCCGCGTTCCTCAGCCAGTCGGTCTCGACGCCCTGCCTCAACGCGATCGTGAAGGCCGAAGGCCTGTGGATCGAGGACACGGCCGGCCGGCGGTACATGGATTTCCACGGCAACAACGTGCACCACGTGGGCTACGGCCATCCGCGCGTGGTCGCCGCCATCAAGGCGCAGCTGGACGCGTTGCCCTTCGCGCCGCGCCGCTACACCTGCGAGCCTTCCGTGCGTCTCGCGGAGGAACTGGTCCGCCGCGCGCCGTTCGCCCGGGGCCAGGTGCTCTTCACGACGGGCGGTTCGGACGCCCTCGAGGTCGCGCTCAAGGTCGCGCGCGCCGCCACGGGCCGATTCAAGACGATTTCCTTCTGGGACGCCTTCCACGGCGCGGGCTTCGGCGCCGCCAGCGTGGGCGGCGAATCGCTCTTCCGTTCGGGACCCATCGGGCCGCTCCTGCCCGGCGCGGAGCACGTCGCACCCTTCGCCTGCTACGGCTGCGCCTACGGTTACCGCACCGGTCCCGACGGCGCGCCGCCCCTCGCCACCTGCAAGCTCGCCTGCGCGCGCATGGTGCGCTACGTGCTGGAGCGCGAGCGCGACGTGGCCGCGGTGGTGGCCGAGCCGGCGCGCGCGGTTCCGTACGTGCCGCCGCCCGGCTTCTGGCAGGCGGTGCGGGAGGCCTGCGACGCCCATGGCGCGCTCCTCATCTTCGACGAGATCCCGACGGGCCTGGGCAAGACGGGGCGTTTCCTCGCCTGCGACCACGATGGCGTGGTGCCCGACATCGTGGTGATGGGCAAGGCGCTGGGAGGCGGCATCCTGCCGATCGCCGCGGCCGTGTGCCGCGAAGGGCTCGACGTCGCGGGCGATTTCGCCTTCGGCCACTACACGCACGAGAAGAACCCGGTCACCGCGGCGGCGGCGCTCGCGACGCTCGCGGTGATCGACGAGGAGGATCTCGTGGCCCACACCGCGCGCGTGGGCGCCGCCGCCCTCGAACGCATGGCCGGCTGGAAGGACCGCTTCGCCCTCGTGGGGGACGTGCGCGGCCGCGGGTTCCTGCTCGGCGCGGAGCTGGTGACGGACCGCGAGACGCGCGAACCGGCGAACGGGGCGGCCGAGCGGATCCTCTACCGTGCGCTCGACAAGGGCCTGTCCTTCAAGACGTCGATGGGCAACGTGCTCACGCTCACGCCGCCGCTCGTGACGACCGAGGCGCAGATGGACCGCGCGCTCACGATCCTCGAGGAATGCCTCGCCGAGGAATGCGCGTGAGCGGATCCGGCGACGAGGCCTTCCTTCGGGAGGCCTTCGCCCTGGCGGAAGCGGCGGCGCGCGAAGGCGAGGTGCCCGTCGGCGCGGTCGTGGTGAAGGAGGGCAGGGTGATCGGGCGCGGCTCGAACCGACCCATCGGCACCCACGATCCCACGGCCCACGCGGAGATCGTCGCGCTTCGCGAGGCGGCCGCCCGCCTGGGCAATTACCGGCTCACCGGGTGCGAGCTGTTCGTGACGCTCGAGCCGTGCGCGATGTGCGTGGGCGCGATGCTGCACGCGCGCCTCGCCCGCGTGGTCTTCGGGGCGAGCGACCCCAAGACGGGCGCCTGCGGCGGCGCGGTCGCGCTCTCGGGCGAGGCGAAGCTCAACCACCAGACGGTGTTCGAGGGCGGCGTTCTCGCCGGTCCCTGCGGGGACCTCCTCCGGCGGTTCTTCGCCGAGCGGCGTTAGTCAATCCCCGCCCGGCGCGGGCGGCGGGAACCGGGCCCATCGCGGTGTAAAATCCGGGGGCTTCTCGCGAGAACCCTCCCGCATGCCCGCTCCCCGTTTCGTCCACCTGCGCCTCCACACGGAATTCTCGATCGTGGACGGCATGGCGCGCGTGGACGAAGCCGTCGCCGCGGCCGCCGCGGACGGCATGCCGGCCCTGGCGATCACGGACGTCGCGAACCTCTTCGGCGCCGTGCAGTTCCACCTGGCCGCCCGCGCCGGGGGTCTCCAGCCGGTCATCGGCTGCGACCTCTGGCTCACCCACGAGAAGAACCGCGACCTGCCGCACCGCGTGGCGGTGTATTGCCGCAGCCGCGAGGGCTACCTGCAGCTGTGCGAGCTGCTCTCGCGGGCCTACACGGAGAACATCTGGCGCGGCCGCGCGGAGGTGAAGCGCGAGTGGCTCAAGGGCGCCACGGGCCTCATCGTGCTCTCGGGCGCGGAATCCGGCGACGTGGGCGCGGCCCTCGAAGGCGGCAACGAGGCGCAGGCCGCGGCGCTCGCGGCGCAGTGGGCCGCCGACTTTCCCGGCGCCTTTTACATCGAGATCCAGCGGGCCGATCCCGCGCGCCAGGAAGCCCACGTCGCCCGCGCCGCGGCGCTCGCCGGCAAGCTGGGGTTGCCGGTCGTCGCGACGCACCCCATCCAGTTCGTGAAGCCGGAGCATTTCGACGCGCACGAGGCCCGCGTGTGCATCGCCCAGGGCCATGTGCTGGGCGATGCCCGGCGCCCGAAGCTGTTCCTGCCCTCGCAGTACTTCAAGACGCAGGCCGAGATGGCCGAGCTGTTCGCGGACCTGCCCGAGGCCCTCGAGAACTCGGTCGAGATCGCGCGGCGCTGCAGCTACGAGTTCGCCCTGGGCAAGAGCCGCCTGCCGGATTTCCCGACGCCCGGCGGCGAGACGATCGAGGACTACCTGCGCGAGCAGGCCCGGGCGGGTCTCGATCGGCGCATGGCCGTTCTCTATCCGGACGAGGCCGCCCGCGCGGAAGCCTTCCCGCGCTACCGCGACCGCCTGGAGTTCGAGGCGAAGACCATCATCCAGATGGGCTTCGCGGGCTACTTCCTCATCGTCGCGGACTTCATCAACTGGGCCAAGTCGAACGGCGTGCCCGTGGGGCCGGGGCGCGGCTCGGGCGCGGGCTCCCTCGTGGCGTATTCGCTCGGCATCACGGATCTCGACCCGCTTCGCTACGACCTGCTCTTCGAACGGTTCCTCAACCCCGAGCGGATCTCGATGCCCGACTTCGACATCGACTTCTGCCAGAACGGGCGCGACCGCGTCATCGAGTACGTGCGCGCCAAGTACGGCGCGCAATGCGTCTCGCAGATCGCCACCTTCGGCACCATGGCCGCCAAGGCGGTCGTGCGCGACGTCGGCCGCGTGCTCGGCATGGGCTACGGGGAGGTCGACCGCATCGCGAAGCTCATTCCCTTCGAGCTGGGCATCACGCTCGAGGCGGCGATGAAGGCGGAGCCGCAGTTGAAGCAGCTCGTCGACGAGCAGGAGGAGGTCGGCGAGCTCATGCGCCTCGCCCGGGCGCTCGAGGGCCTCACCCGCAACGTCGGCATGCACGCCGGCGGCGTCGTCATCGCGCCGGGCAAGCTCACGGACTTCACGCCGCTCTACTGCGCCGAGGGCTCCACCGCCGTCATCAGCCAGTACATGAAGGACGACGTCGAGAAGGTCGGCCTGGTGAAGTTCGACTTCCTGGGCCTCACCACGCTCACCATACTCGACTGGGCCGTGCGCTACGTGCACCTCCTGGGCGACGAGGCCTTCCGCCTGGAGGCGATCCCGCTCGACGATCCCGCCAGCTACCAGCTGCTCTCGCGCGGCAACACGACCGCCGTCTTCCAGCTGGAATCGCGCGGCATGAAGGACCTCATCAAGCGCCTGAAGCCCGACCGCTTCGAGGACATCATCGCGCTCGTGGCGCTCTACCGGCCCGGCCCGATGGACCTCATCCCGGACTTCATCGAGAGGAAGCACGGCCGCCAGCGCGTGCAGTACGTGGATCCGCGCCTGGAGCCCATCCTGGGGCCCACCTACGGGATCATGGTGTACCAGGAGCAGGTGATGCAGATCGCCCAGGTGCTGGGCGGCTACACGCTCGGCGGCGCCGACCTGCTGCGCCGCGCCATGGGCAAGAAGAAGCCCGAGGAGATGGCCGCGCAGCGGGCGATCTTCGCGGAGGGGGCCCTCAAGAACGGGCTCACGCAGGCGCAGGCGCAGGAGACCTTCGACCTGATGGAGAAGTTCGCGGGCTACGGCTTCAACAAGTCGCACGCCGCGGCCTACGCGCTCGTCGCCTACCAGACCGCCTTCCTCAAGGCGCACCATCTCTCGGCGTTCATGGCGGCCAACCTGTCGGCGGTCATGGACGACACGGACAAGGTCCAGCTCTTCCACGACGACGCGAAGCACCAGGGCCTCACGGTCCTGCCGCCGGACATCAACGAATCGGGCTACCGCTTCGTGCCGCTCGACGCGAAGCGCCTGCGCTACGGCCTGGGCGCCGTGAAGGGCACGGGAGAGCAGGCCATCGCCAACCTCGTGGCGGCGCGCGAAGCCGGCGGGCCGTTCCGCGACCTGGGCGACTTCTGCCGCCGCGTCGACCGCCGGGTCGTCAACCGGCGCGCCATGGAAGCGCTCGTGAAGGCGGGTGCCTTCGACGCCCTCGAGCCCAACCGGGCGAGCCTCGCCGCTTCCCTGGGCGCCGCGCTCGAGCTCGCGGAAAAGGGCGAGCAGTTCAAGCAGCAGACGAGCCTCTTCGGCGGCGCGGAGGAGGCGACGGCCGAGGTGTTCGAGCTGCAGCGCACGCCCCCGTGGCCGGAGCGCGAGCGGCTCCTCGCGGAAAAGCAGAGCCTGGGCTTCTACCTGAGCGGCCACCCCTTCAACTCGTACCGCGAGGAACTCCGGCGCGTCGCCCGCACGCCGCTCGCGAGCCTCGTGCCGGCCAACGAGCCGCAGATGGCCGCGGGCGTCATCTACGGCGTCACCATGCGCAACTCGCGCCGCGGGCGCATGGCCATCCTGCAGCTCGACGACGGCACGGCCCGCGTCGAGGTCGCCGTGTTCGGCGAGCTCTTCCACGAGCGCCGGGCGGCCATCCAGGAGGACCAGGTGGTCGTCGTGAAGGGGCGCGTGCAGCACGACGACTTCTCCGGCGGCATGCGCGTCACGGCCGACGAGCTCATGGAGCTCGCGCAGGTCCGCAGCCACTACGCGCGCGCGCTGCGCCTGTCGATCAACGGCCAGGCCGACTCGGCGAAGCTGAAGGCCATCCTCGCGCCCTACACGGGAGGCAAGTGCGCGGTGTCGATCCGCTACCGCAATGCCGGGGGGGAATGCGACATCCGGCTGCCGGACGCCTACCGCGTGAAGGTGTCCGAGCCGCTGCTCGCCTCGCTCGCGGACTGGCTCAGCGAGCCCAACGTCGAGGTGGTGTACTAGGAAGGCGGCCGGCGGCGGGGAGCGCGGCGCCGGCTATTCGGTGGGAAGCTGCACGAAGCCCGGATCCGGCGGGAAGGGTTCGGGCGACACGTCGAGGTCATCGACGCTCGATCCGGGCGGCCCGACTTTCGCCCAGGCGACGATCGCCTCGACGGCCAGGACATTCCCGGCCACCACGGCTTCCACGCTTCCGTCGCGGCGATTGCGCACCCACCCGTTCACGCCCAGCCGCTTCGCTTCCTGGACCAGGGACCAGCGGTAGCCCACGCCCTGCACCCGGCCGCGCACGCGCAGCCGGCGTGCCGCGGTCCCCTCACTCATCGCCCGACACCCGTCCGCGCCCGCGCTTGGTCTCGCCGCGCTGCTTCTTGCCGCCCAGGCGGCGCTCCTTCGAGCCGCGCGTGGGCTTCGTGGCCACCCGCTTGGGCGGCACGTAGTTGAGCCGCTCGAGCCGTTCGGCCAGCCGCTCGTAGGCGATCTCGCGGTTGCGGTGCTGGCTCGAGGAATCCTGCGCGATCACCACCACGCCCGAGGGCGGATGCACGAGGCGCAGGGCCGACTCCGTCTTGTTGACGTGCTGGCCGCCGGGCCCGCTCGCGCGGAAGACCTCCACTTCCACCTCGCGTTCGAGCGCTTCGCGCGAAGTGGAATAGGGAGGCGGGGAAAGGGGTTTGCGCCGCGTCATGAAAATATTCTGAAGGGTTACGGGTGAAATGTCGCGCTGTGGCGTGCGTCACAGCCGGCACGGGGGCGGTCGATCACGATGGGCTCACCTCACGAGACGCGGTCGGGCGGCCGGGTCGGAGACGAACAGGGAAGGGGACCGGAACATGAACACGAAGATCACGGTGTCGATGGTGGCGGCGGCGGTGGTGGCGGTTTCGATGGCTTTCGTGCCGGCAAGCGCCGATACGCGAGGCGTCGAGGTGGCGGCGCCGGGGCTGCCGGTGGCGGTGGTCGCCGCCGAGACCCCCCAGGAAGCCGTCTACGACATGACCTACGGTGCGGTCCGGCCGGCCCTGGTGGCGCAGTCCGAAGCCGACGAATTCCAGCAGCAAGACGAGACGGTCGACCTCTCGATGGGTTGAGCGCTCCCCGCAAGGCGCGCGATGGAAGGCGAGGGGCCTGCCGGGCGACCGGCGGGCCCTTTCCATTCGCGCTACTTGATGCGCATGCCGGGCGTGGCGCCGGCTTCGGGGGCGAGCAGGTAGATGGAGCTGCCGTCGCCGGCGGCGAGCACCATGCCCTGGGATTCGCCGAAACGCATCTTGCGCGGCGCGAGGTTCGCGACCATGACGGTGAGGCGCCCGATGAGGTCCTTCGGCGTGTAGGTCGAGCGGATGCCCGCGAAGACGGTCCGCGTGTCGATGCCGATGTCCAGGGTGAGCTTCAGGAGCTTCTCGGCGTCGGGCACCAGCTCGGCGTCCACGATGCGGGCCACGCGCAGGTCGATCTTGCCGAAGTCGTCGATGGAGATCGTCTCGCCCACGGGCAGGATCGGCGCCGGCTTGGGCGGCTCGACGGGCTCCAGGCGGAACTCCGGGGCCTCCGGGGCGCCGGGCTTGGGCGCCTCCGCCTTCGCGTCCGCCGGCGGCTCGAGGAGCTGCTCGATCTGCTTGGGGTCGATGCGCGAGAGCAGGTGCCTGTACGGCTGCACGACGTGGCCCGGCTTGAGCGCGGCGGGCACGTCCTCCCACGTGAGGGGCTTCGCGAGGGCGAGGAAGGCCTCGACGTCCTCCGCCACCTTGGGCAGCACGGGCTTCAGGTAGATGGTGAGGATGCGGAAGAGCTCGAGGTAGAGCGTGCAGAACCACTGCAGCGCCGCTTCCTGGCCGGCTTCCTTGGCGATCTCCCAGGGCTTCTGCTCGTCCACGTACTGGTTCACGCGGTCGGCCAGGAACATCACCTGCCGGATCGCCTTGCTGAATTCCCTCGCGTCGTAGTCGGCGGCGATCTGGTCGGCGAAGCTCCTCACCTCGAAGAGGATGGCCGGGACCTGTTCCTCGTTGTCCGGCACGGGCGCCGCGACGTTGCCTCGCAGCTTGTGCTTGAGCTCGCGGCCGGCCGAGAGGGGCTCGTCGGAGAGCCGGCCCCCGAATCGCTTGGAGATGAAGCCCGCCGCGCGGCTCGCGATGTTCACGTACTTGCCCACGAGGTCCGAGTTCACCCGGGCGAGGAAATCGTCCGGGTTGAAGTCGAGGTCCTCCACGCGGGCGTTGAGCTTGGCGGCCAGGTAGTAGCGCAGCCACTCGGGATTCAGGCCCAGGTCGGCGTACTTCTGCGGGCTCACCGTGACGCCGCGGCTCTTGGAGAGCTTCTCGCCCGTGAGGGTGAGGAAGCCGTGCACGTAGACGAAGTCGGGCACCTTGCGGCCGGAGAACCTGAGCATCGCCGGCCAGAAAAGGGTGTGGAAGTAGATGATGTCCTTGCCGATGAAGTGCACCTGCTCGACCTTCGGGTCGGCGATGTACTTGGCGAAGTCGAGGCCCTTCTTCTCCAGGTGGCTCCGGAGCGAGGCGAGGTAGCCGATGGGCGCGTCGAGCCACACGTAGAAGTACTTGCCCTTGGCGCCGGGGATCTCGATGCCGAAGTAGGGCGCGTCGCGCGTGATGTCCCAGTCGTTCAGGCCGCCGTCGAGCCATTCGCGCACCTTGTTGGACACCTCGGGCTGGAGCTTGCCGTCCTGCGTCCAGGCCTTGAGGAACTCCACGCAGCGCGGGTCGGAGAGCTTGAAGAAGAAGTGGTCGGACTTCTTCATCACGGGCGTGGCGCCGGTGAGGGCCGAGAACGGGTTCTTCAGGTCGGTCGGCGTGTAGACGGCCCCGCAGCTCTCGCACGAATCGCCGTACTGGTCCTTCGTGCCGCACTTGGGGCACTCGCCCTTGATGTAGCGGTCGGGCAGGAACATGCCCTTCACCGGGTCGAAGAACTGCTCGATCGTCTTCGAGACGATGAAGCCCTCGGCCTTGAGGGCGGCGAAGATCTCGCCGGCGAGCTGGCGGTTCTCCTCGGAATGGGTCGAGTGGAAGTGATCGAAGCTCACGCCGAAGCGGGCGAGGTCGCGCTTGTGGGATTCCGCCACGCGGGCGATGAGGGCCTCGGGCGTGATCCCTTCGCTCTCCGCCTTGAGCATGATCGGCGCGCCGTGCGTGTCGTCGGCACACACGAAGTGGACCTTGTGTCCCTGCAGGCGCTGGAAGCGCACCCAGATGTCGGCCTGGGTGTACTCCATGATGTGCCCTATGTGGAAAGGGCCGTTCGCGTACGGAAGCGCCGTGGTGACGAAAAGCTTTCGGGGCATGAAACCGGGCGAGCCTTCGCGATGGGGGGTTGGGGTCGGCTCGTGAACGCGCGAAAGGCGTGGGCGAGTGATTGAATCGCAATGGAAAAGTATCGCCCGGATTGTAGCAAATTGAATTAGAATTCGCGCTCGCTTTCCCCTCTCGTTTCCGCCCCTTCCCGCGACCCCCCGCCATGACTCTCACCGACAAGGACGTACACGCCGCGCTTTCCGAGCTCATCGACCCGGTCACGGACCGCAATTACGTCGAGGCCCGCTGCGTGAAGAACCTGAAGATCGACGGCGAGCACCTCTCGCTCGACATCGTGCTCGGCTACCCGGCCCGCGGCGTGATCGAGACGGTGCGCGAGCAGGTCGCCGGGCGCCTCAAGCTGCTGCCGGGCGTGAAGTTCGCCTCGGTCAACGTGTTCTCGAAGATCGTGCCGCACGCCGTCCAGCGGGGCGTGAAGCTGGTGCCGGGCATCAAGAACATCATCGCCGTCGCCTCGGGCAAGGGCGGCGTCGGCAAGAGCACCGTCGCCGTGAATCTCGCGCTGGCTCTCGCCGCCGAAGGCGCCTCGGTCGGCATGCTCGATGCGGACATCTACGGGCCCTCCCAGCCGACGATGCTCGGCATCACCGGCCGTCCCTCCTCGCGCGACGGCAAGACCATGGAGCCCATGGAAGGCCACGGCATCCAGGCGATGAGCGTCGGATTCCTCATCGAGCAGGACACGCCGATGGTCTGGCGCGGCCCGATGGTCACGCAGGCGCTGGAGCAACTCCTCACGGAAACCCGCTGGCGCGACCTCGACTACCTCGTGGTCGACCTGCCCCCGGGAACCGGGGACATCCAGCTCACGCTCTCGCAGAAAGTCCCCGTGACGGGTGCGGTCATCGTGACCACGCCGCAGGACATCGCCCTGATCGACGCGCGCAAGGGCCTGAAGATGTTCGAGAAGGTGGGCGTGCCCATCCTGGGCATCGTCGAGAACATGGCCATCCACGTGTGCTCGGCCTGCGGCCACGCGGAGCACATCTTCGGCCAGGGCGGCGGCGAGAAGATGTGCCAGGACTTCGGCGTCGAGTTCCTGGGGTCCCTTCCGCTCGACATCACCATCCGCGAGCAGGCCGACACGGGCAAGCCCACCGTGGTCGCCGACCCCGACGGGAAGATCGCGGGCATCTACCGCGGCATCGCCCGCAAGGTGGCCGCGCGGATCGCGAAGGCCGCCGAGGATCGCACCGCGCTCTTCCCGAAGATCGTCATCCAGAACACGTGAACACCGGTGGTTAGACCGACATCGGGGCGGTCGTTCGAGCGGACGTTCCGCCGCTCAACTCCGCGAGCAAGGTCCCCTGAGTTTCGAGACCGACCATCGGATCGGCTGGCCAACCCCGTGAGCAAGAAACCATGAGCATCAAGAGCGACAAGTGGATCCGCCGCATGGCGGCCGAGCACGGCATGATCGAGCCCTTCGAGCCCGGTCAGGTGCGCGAGGTGGACGGCAAGCGCATCGTGTCCTACGGCACCTCGAGCTACGGCTACGACATCCGCTGCTCCCGGGAATTCAAGATCTTCACGAACATCAACGCGACCATCGTCGACCCGAAGCACTTCGACGAGAAGTCCTTCGTCACCTTCGAGAGCGACGTGTGCATCATCCCGCCCAACTCGTTCGCGCTCGCCCGCACGGTGGAATACTTCCGCATCCCCCGCAACGTCCTCACGGTTTGCCTGGGCAAGAGCACCTACGCGCGCTGCGGCATCATCGTGAACGTGACGCCCTTCGAGCCGGAATGGGAGGGCTTCGTCACCCTCGAGTTCTCGAACACCACGCCGCTGCCGGCGAAGATCTACGCCGGCGAAGGCTGCGCGCAGGTGATCTTCTTCGAATCCGACGAGGTCTGCGAGACGTCCTACCGCGACCGCGGCGGGAAGTACCAGGGCCAGTCGGGCGTGACGCTGCCCAAGATGTGACGATCGGGAGCCCCGCGGCGCTCCCGGCACCCCCCCTAAAGTATTACCGGCCCCGACCCGAAAATGCTGGGGTCGACGGCCGGATTTGCCCTATACTTCGCGCATTTTTGCGGCCCGGCCCGGCGGGTGGGCCCGCAGCGACTGGCAGCGCCAACGCCCGGCAGGGATCAAAGGAGGTCATCATGACAAGAGCGAGGAAGTCCGTCGGACCGCAAAGAGCCGCCCCGGGCGCCTGCCGCGCCTCCCGTTTTGCCTCGCCTTGCCGTGACGAAAGACATCGATGCCCCGAGCCGTAGTCAAGAAGCTCCGCCCGACCCCCGAGTTCCCCCTCGATACCCATCCCGAAGTCAGCCTCGATTTCGGCGCCGTGAAGCAGTACCTCGCGCGCCATCCCTACAAGAAGCCCGTCCTGCTGGTCGACCTGGACCTCGTGCGCACCAAGACGCGCCGCTTCCGGGCCTCGCTGCCGCGCGTGCGCCCGCACTTCGCCGTGAAGGCGAACCCCGATCCCCGCGTCCTCAAGGTGCTCATGCAGGAAGGCGCCGGCTTCGAGATCGCCTCGATCGCCGAGCTGGACCTCCTCCTGTCCCTGGGCGTGCCGGTCGGCGAGATCTTCTACTCGAACCCGATGAAGTCCCGCGCCTACCTCGAGTACGCGTCCGCCAAGGGCGTCGAGTGGTTCGTGGTGGATTCCGTCGAGGAGATCGTCAAGGTGCAGTCGGTCAAGGCCGACGCGAAGATGTACCTGCGCATCGACGCGCCCAACATCGGCAGCGACTGGCCGCTCGCGGGCAAGTTCGGCGCGCACATGAACGACATTCCCGAACTCATCGAGGCCGCGGTCGGCTGCAAGGCGGACCTGGCCGGCGTCACCTTCCACGTGGGCTCGCAGTGCCTGAACCCGGAGAACTGGCGCGTCGGCATGGAAAGGGCCCGGAAGGTGTTCGCGGCGATGCGCACGGCCGGCCTCAACCCGCGCCTGCTGAACCTGGGCGGCGGCTACCCCGTGCGCCACGTGAAGCCGATCCCCTCCATCGAGACGATCGCCGAGGTGATCAACCGGGAGCTCCGGCACTTCGGGCCGGAGATCCAGGTGATCGCGGAGCCGGGGCGCTACCTCGTCTCCGACGCCGGCTACTTCATCTGCCGCGTCGTGGGCACCGCCACGCGCAACGGCCAGCGCTGGATGTACTGGGACGCGGGCGTCTTCGGCGGCATCATCGAGACCACGGAGGGCCTTCGCTACAACATGTACACGGACCGCGACGGCGAGCCGATCGCCTGGAACGTCGCCGGCCCCACCTGCGATTCCGTGGACGTGGTGATGCGCGACGAGCTGCTGCCGGCGGACCTGCAGGAGAACGACTTCATCTTCATCAAGAACGCGGGCGCGTACACCACGGCCTACGCCTCCAACTTCAACGGCTTCCCGCTGCCCGAAGTCGCGGTCATCGGCCGGCAGTGAACCGGCCCGGCACCGCGGGCTAGGGCCATGGCGCAGGACTTCTGGGCCTCCAGCGGCCATCGCCACCTCCGGTTGAACGGCGACGGCTGGCACGAGCCTACCGACGACTACCTTCGGGTCTTCCTCTCGCGCGACGAGCTCGCGCCGCCGCCCGAGGCCGGGCCCGCCGAGCGCCACCTGCACGCGCGGCTCGTCGACAAGCCCCGGCTCGCGGTGCCGGCCGCGGATCTCGCCGCCGTCGAGGACGCGGACGCCCGCGACAACTGGCGCGAATGGCTGCGCTTCCGCGACCGCCTGCTCGCGCTCGGCACGGTCGAATCCTGCTACGTCGACCTCTTCCGCCGGCCCGCGGTCGACCTCGCGCCGCCTTTCGTCGACGCCCTGGCGCAGGCGATCGTGCGCGGACTGCTCGAGGGCACGTCGGATCCCTGGTACGCCCGGGCCGGCGAGCTCTTCTTCCGTCGCCAGCGCGTGAGCCTCGAGAACGGCCAGGTGCTCGCCGCCGATGCGACCACCATCGAGGCCTACGCCGAGACGGGCGGCTTCGGGAACTTCGGCCGGCTGCTTCGCCAGCAGGCGACGCCCCTCGCCCCCGTGAAGATGGACGTGCTGAACACGGAGAACGCGCCCGTCTACTTCCTGCGCGACGAGCTCTTCAGCTTCCTGCTCGACCTCACGCCGGGGCGCGAGGGAACGAAGGCCCTCGCCGTGCTGCTCGAGCGTTGGGTCGGGCACCTCGCCGGCGCGAAGGTGCGGATCGAACCCGCGGCGCGGGTCGCCGACGAGAAATGGCGCTGGCACGCGGGTCTCGACGTCGAATCGACGGCGATCCTGAACGCGCTCTACCGCGGCGAGGCGATCGACGAGGAGAGGCTCGCACGGCTCGCTTGCCTCTTCCGGCTCGAGTTCGCCGACCCCGCGGATGCCGCGCCGGAAGCGGCCGGACGGCCGGTGTATCTCGGCCTCGCCTTCCGGGAGGATCACACGCTCAGGATGAAGCCGCAGAACCTGCTCGCGAACCTGCCGCTTCGCCGGGGAAGCTGACGCCCGCCGCGGAGTAAAATGGTCGCTCGCGCCCTTCCGGCGCAATCGGAGCCAAGACAATGCAAAGCGTGGGCGAAACGACCGGCACCTTCATGCTGGGCAAGGAGCTGGACATCCTCATGGCCGAGCGCAAGCGCCTGCTCAAGGTCGCCGGGGCCGCCGCGCAGTTCGTGGCTTCCATGGACGGCAGCGAACTGCCGCCGGCGGTCGCGACCGAGGCCGACATCCTGGCGCAGAGCGTGAACGCGCTTCCCGAAGACACGCTGCGGGATGCGCTCGCGGCGATCACCCGCACCCGCGAGGAGTAAGCCATGAATCCCGAAGCCCTGAACATGAGCATCCGCACGTTCCTCAAGCGCGTGGGCGTGCAGTCGCAACGCGAGATCGAGAGCGCGGTCGCGAAGGCGCTGGCCGACGGCCGCCTGAAGGGAAGCGAATCGCTGCCGGCCCAGGTGACGCTCACGGTGGGCGGGGTCGCGCTCAACGTCGTCATCGACGGCAAGATTTCGCTGGAGTAGGGGGCGCCATGGACGACCGTACCGGCGGGGCCCTGCCCGTCGCGTGGGAAGACGTCGCCTCGGCGGCCGAGCGCCTCGAAGGGGTCGCGCACCGCACGCCGGTGATGACCTCGAGCCAGTTCGACGCCCTCACGGGCACGAAGGCCTTCTTCAAGTGCGAGAACTTCCAGCGCATGGGCGCCTTCAAGTTCCGCGGCGCCTACAACGCGCTCTCGCGCCTGGACCCGGCCGCGCGCAAGGCCGGCGTCGTCGCGTTCTCCTCGGGAAACCACGCGCAGGCCGTCGCGCTCGCCGGGCGGATGCTCGGCATTCCCCGCGTGATCGTGATGCCCGCCGACGCGCCCGCGGTGAAGGTGGCGGCCACGAAGGGCTATGGCGCCGAAGTCGTCCTCTACGACCGTGCCTCGGGCGAGGACCGCGAGCAGATGGCCGCCCGCCTCGCGCGCGAGCGCGGCGCGACGCTCATCCCGCCCTTCGACCACGCGCACGTGATCGCCGGGCAGGGCACCGCGGCGAAGGAACTGATCGAGGAGACCGGCCCGCTCGATTGGCTTTTCGTCTGCTGCGGCGGTGCCGGCCTGCTCTCGGGCTGCGCCATCGCCGCGAACCACCTCTCGCCCGGCATCAAGGTGATCGGCGTGGAGCCCGCGGCCGGCGACGACGCGGCGCGCTCCTTCCGCACGAAGACGCTCGTGCGCGTCGAGAACCCGCAGACGCTCGCCGACGGCGCGCGCACGAATTCCCTGGGCACGCTCACGTTCCCGCTCGTTCTCGCGCACGTGCACGATTTCCTCACGGTGACGGACGAGGAACTCGTGGAAGCCATGCGCTTCCTCTGGGAGCGCATGAAGCTGGTGGTCGAGCCCACGGGCGCGCTCGCGACGGCCGGCGTGCTCTCGAAGCGCCTTCCGGCGCAGGGCGGCCGGGTCGGCATCATCCTCTCGGGCGGCAACGTGGACCTGCGCGCGGCCGCGAAGCTCTTCGCGTGAGTTTCGAAGACGCGTTCGTGCCGCCCGCCATCCCGCGGCGCGGCAACGCGTTCTGGCGTTGGGCGGGGCGGACGGTGCTTCGCCTGTCGAACTGGCGGCTCGAGGGCTCCTTCCCGGATGCGGCGAAGTGCGTCGTCGCCGTCGCCCCGCACACGTCGAACTGGGATTTCCCCGTCGGCGCCGCGGCGATGTTCGCGCTGGACCTCAAGTGCAAGTTCATCGGCAAGCACACGCTGTTCGCGTGGCCGGTCGCGGGCTTCCTGCGCTGGATGGGCGGCATCCCGGTGGACCGGAGCGCGGCGCACGGGGTCGTGGGCGAGGCGGTCGACGCTTTCCGCGCGTCGTCGCAGTTCATGCTCGTCATCGCCCCCGAGGGCACGCGCAGCCGGGTAGACAAGTTCAAGACCGGGTTCCTGCACATCGCGCGCGGCGCGGGCGTGCCCGTGGTGCTCGTCGCGCTCGACTGGGGCTCGCGGACGATCCGCATCGCCCCCGCTTTCGATGTGCGCAGCGACATCGAGTCCGAGCGGGTTCGGGTCGAGGCGCACTTCGCGCGGTTCCGCGGACGCAATCGCTGACCCAAGCCGGTGCTGCATTGCACCATGGCGGCGCCGCCACGGCGCGAATGAGTCGCGGGGCCTTCCCGGAGATTTTATTCAACCGATTGATGTTGAAGGGGAAACTTCTTCGGGCCCGCGTTGGCACGGTCCCTGCAAGAGATTGGGCGTCGGCGGGCCCCTCCGGGCTGCCGGCAGTTTCTCCTCCGAGAGCGGTTTACCCCGCCGGCCAACCCCGGCGGGGTTCTTTTTTCCGCGGTCCGGAAATGAAAAGCCCGCCGAGCGGCGGGCCTTTCGACCTGCAGAGGGACGGGATCGTCCCCTGCGTACGCCCGGCCTAGTCGGCGTAGATGCCCGCCTTCTTGATGATCGGGCCCCACTTCTCGACTTCCTTCTTCAGGTGCGCGGCCAGCGCGGCCGGCGTCGCCTGCGCCGCAGGAACGGGCTCGGTGCCCAGTTCGGCGAACTTGGAGACGACGTTCGGGTCCTTCAGTGCGGCCTGCAGCGCGGCCACCAGCTTGTCGATCACCGGCTTGGGCGTGTCCTTGGGGGCCCAAAGGCCGTGCCACACGCCCACGTGGAAATCCTTGAGCCCGGATTCCTGCACGGTCGGCAGGTCCGCGAGCGACTTGACCCGGGTCGACGTCGTGACCGCGTAGGCCTTCACCTTGCCGCCCTTGATCTGCGGGGTGGTGTTGGTGGTCTGGTCGCACATGAAATCGACCTGGCCGCCCATGAGGTCGGTCATCGCCGGGCCCGTGCCCTTGTAGGGGACGGTGGTGAGGTCGGTCTGGATGGCCGTCATGAACAGCATGCCGCACAGGTGCGAGGCGGCGCCGACGCCGGCGTTGGCGTAGGTGACCTTGTCCTTGTTGGCCTTCACGTAGGCGATGAGTTCCTTCATGTCCTTCGGCGGGAAGTCCTTCTTCGCGATGAAGGTCATCGGCACGTCGGTGACGAGTCCGATGGGCGAAAGGTCGGTCTGCGGGTTGTAGCCCAGGTTTCGATAGAGCGAGACGCTGGTCGAGATGCCGACGTGCATGAGCACGAGCGTGTAGCCGTCCGGTTTCGCGGCCGATACGCGTTTCGGGCCGATGGTGCCGCCGGCGCCGGCGACGTTCTCGACGATCACCGTCTGCCCGAGGCTTTTCGACATCGATTGCGAGACGAGGCGCGCGACGGTGTCGGTGGGGCCGCCGGCCGCGAACGGCACGACGATCGAGATGGTGCGGCTGGGGTAGTCCTGCGCGGTGGCCGCCGCCGCGAAGGCGAGGGCCGCGAGCGCGGCGACGATACGATGGATGTTCATGGCTCTCCTCGGTGTGGGTTTTCACGGGCAGGCTCTCGCGCGGCCGGCCGCGCTGCGATTATTGCCCGAAACCGCCCGCGAGGGTTGCGCGACTTTATAATTCGGGACAACCGCCCGGAATCCGACCCGCTTGAGCCTCGTCTCCCTCCTCATCGCCCTCGTTGCCCAGTCGGCCTGGCCGCCGCCCGACCGCCGGCGCCTCGCCGCCCTCTACGGGCGCCTGTGCCTGTCGACGGCGAAGCGCCTGAACGCCGGCGACCGCAATTCCGGCATGCTCGCCTATTTCGCCCTCGCGTTCGCGGTCGTCGTTCCCGTCGCGCTCGTCGCGTGGCTCGCGGAGTCGATCCATCCGGTGGTGCGAGTGGCGCTCGATGCGCTCGTTCTCTACGCGAGCATCGCGTTCCTGGGCACGGCGGCGCAGGTCGGCGGCATCGAGCGTTCCCTTCGCGAAGGCGACGCTCGCGGCGCGGCCCAGCGCCTGTCGTCCTGGCAGGGCGAGGCGGTCGGGACTCAGGAGCCCGGGGCTCTCGCCCGGCTCGCCGCGGAGCAGGGACTTCGCGAGGCTCACCACGGCACCTTCGCGGTGCTCTTCTGGTTCCTGCTGCTGCCGGGTCCGGTGGGCGCCGTGATCTACCCGCTCACGCTGCGGGCCGCGCGGTTGTGGTCCCTGCCCGTGGACCCCGAAGAACGGGAATTCGGCTGGTTCGCGGCACGCGCACTCGCCGCACTCGACTGGGCGCCGCAGCGGACCACCGCCTTCGCCTTCGCGATCGTCGGCGACTTCGAGGACGCCCTCTACTGCTGGCGCTCCCAGGCCGCCCAGTGGCTGCGTCCGGACGAGGGCATCGTGCTCGCGAGCGGCGCGGGCGCCCTGGGCGTGCGCCTGGGCGACCCGCTGGCCCGCGACGGCCTCATCCTGGACCGCCCCTCGCTCGGCACCGGCGAGCCGGCCGGCGAGGACGCCCTGGTGAGCCTCGAGGGCATGCTCTGGCGCGCCCTCGTGCTCTGGTTCATCGCCTACCTGCTCGCGGCCGCCATCGCGACGTTCTAGCGCGGGCGGCCCGGCGCAGGCGGGCGTGTCTTTTTGCTACACTTCGCCCCAGAGGAAGCGGACCCGGGATATCCCGCCCGGCGGACGCCCCGACCCACCCGAGGAGAATTTCCATCATGACCCGCACGTCCTCCCGCACGCTCCTGCGCGCGCTCGCCGTCGCCGCCGGCATCGCCATCGCCGGCTCGGCCGCCGCGCTCGATTCGATCAAGATGATGATCCCCGCCAACCCGGGCGGCGGCTGGGACACCACCGGCCGCGAACTCGGCAAGGCGCTCCTCGCCTCCGGCGCGGTGAAGAACGTCCAGTACGACAACAAGGGCGGCGCCGCGGGCGCCATCGGCCTGGCCCAGTTCGTGAGCGCCTCGAAGGGCGATCCCAACGCGCTGATGATGGGCGGGATGGTGATGGTCGGCGGCACGATCCAGAACAAGTCGGCCGTCACCATGGACCAGGTGACGCCCATCGCGCGTCTCACCTCGGAATACGAAGTCATCGTCGTGCCGGCGGCCTCGCCCATCAAGGACATGAAGGACCTGATGGCGAAGTTCAAGGCGAACCCCGGCAGCATCTCCTGGGGCGGCGGCAGCGCCGGGGGCACCGACCACATCCTGGCGGGCCTGCTCGCGAAGGAAGTCGGCATCGAGCCCGGCAAGGTGAACTACGTGCCCTTCAAGGGCGGCGGGGAGGCGGTCGCGGCCATCATCGGCGGCCACGTCTCCGTCGGCGTGTCGGGCCTGTCGGAATTCGCCCAGCACATCCAGTCGGGCAAGATGCGCGCGCTCGCGGTGTCCTCGGCCGGCGCGATCGGCAAGATCCCGAGCCTCAAGGAGCAGGGCTTCAAGGTCGAGCTGGCCAACTGGCGCGGCATCTTCGGCGCCCCGGGCATCAGCAAGGCGCAGCAGGCGGAACTGGTGAAGGCCGTCGAGATGGCGACCAAGCACAAGAGCTGGGACGAAACGCTCAAGAAGCAGGACTGGACCAACTTCTGGCAGCCCGGCGACGAATACGGCGCCTTCGTGAAGAGCGAAATCGCGCGCATCGGCGAGATCCTCGCCGGCCTGAACCTCGGCAAGAAGTAGCGAACCGCGCCCGCCCTTCCGGCGGGCGCTTTCCTTCATGACGCCCCGACGCCCCAAGGGCCAGATCGCGGTCGCGGCCGGCGCGCTCCTGCTGGGCGTGCTGGTCCTCGCCGGGTCCGCGGACCTGCCCGCGGGCGGCGGCTATGCCCAGGTCGGCCCCGGCGTCGTGCCCCGCGTCGTCGGCGGGGTGATCCTCCTGTTGGGTGGCCTGCTCATGCGGGAGGCGCTCACGGGCGGCTTCCGCGGCGTGGACGAGGAGGCCGAGATCCACCTGCCGATGAACTGGGGCGCCTTCGCCTGGATCACGGCCGGGATCATCATCTACGGCCTGCTGGTCGAGCGGGCGGGTTTCCTTCTCGCCTCCACGCTGCTGTTCGTCATGGTGGCGCGCGGCTTCGCGAGCCGCCGCTGGGTGCTCAACGCGTTCGTCGGTCTCGCGGTCTCCGCCTTCATCTTCACGGTGTTCAACTACGGGCTGGGCCTGCAATTGCCGGCCGGCGTGCTGCGCGGGATCCTTCCCTAGATGGAGATCTGGGGCCACCTGCTCGAGGGATTCGCGGTCGCGCTCACCGCGCAGAACCTCCTGTGGGCGCTCGTCGGCGTGACGCTCGGCACCGCGGTGGGTGTCCTTCCGGGGGTCGGGCCCGCCGTGACCGTGGCGCTCCTCCTGCCGATCACCACGAAGGTCGACGCGAGCGGGGCGCTCATCATGTTCGCCGGCGTGTACTACGGCGCGATGTACGGCGGCTCGACCACGTCGATCCTGCTCAACACGCCCGGCGAAAGCGCGACCATCATCACGGCGATGGAAGGCAACCAGATGGCCCGGCGCGGGCGCGCCGGCCCGGCGCTCGCCACGAGCGCGATCGGGTCGTTCGTCGCCGGGACGATCGCGACCATCGGGCTCACGTTCCTGTCGCCGCTGGTGGTGGAACTGGGCCTCAAGTTCGGACCGCCCGAGTATTTCGCGCTGATGATCGTCGCCTTCACGACCGTCTCGTCGGTGCTGGGCGATTCCACGCTGCGCGGCATGACGAGCCTTTTCTCGGGCTCGCGGTCGGCCTGGTCGGAATCGACAACCAGACCGGCCAGGCGCGCTTTTCCTACGGCGTTCCGCAGCTGCTCGACGGCATCGAGGTGGTGACGATCGCCGTGGGCCTCTTCGCCGTGGGCGAGACGATCTACCTCGCCTCGAAGATGAACCACATCGAGGAAAAGCTCGAGAAGCTGACCGGCTCCATCTGGATGAAAGCCGACGACTGGAAGCGCTCGTGGAAGCCGTGGCTGCGCGGCACGGTCATCGGCTTCCCCTTCGGCACCATTCCGGCCGGCGGCGCGGAGATCCCCACGTTCCTCTCCTACGCCATCGAGAAGAAGCTCGCGAAGAACCCCGAGGAATTCGGCAAGGGCGCGATCGAGGGCGTGGCGGGGCCGGAGGCGGCCAACAACGCCTCCTCCACGGGCACGATGGTGCCGCTCCTCACGCTCGGGCTGCCCACCTCTGCCACGGCGGCGATCCTGCTCTCGGCGTTCCAGCAGTACGGGCTGCAGCCCGGCCCGCTGCTCTTCGAGGCCAACGCGGCCCTGGTGTGGGGCCTGATCGCGAGCTTCTACGTGGGCAACGTCATGCTGCTCGTCCTGAACCTCCCGCTCGTGGGGCTCTGGGTCAAGCTGCTGGAGATCCCGAAGCCGCAGCTCTACGCGGGCATCCTCGTCTTCGCCACCATGGGCGTGTACGGCATGCGCCAGTCGCCGTTCGACGTGTTCCTGCTCTACGCCGTCGGCTTGGTGGGCTTCCTCATGCGCCGGTTCGGCTTCCCGGCCGCGCCGGTCATCGTCGGAATGATCCTGGGCCCGCTCGCGGAGGAGCAGATGCGCCGTGCGCTCGCCATCAGCCAGGGCGACCCGATGATCTTCGTGACGCACCCGATCTCCGGCGGCCTGCTGGCGCTCGCCGTGGTCGTGATCCTCGCGCCGTGGCTGTGGCGGCGGTTCGGGCCCGGCACGAAGCTCGGCTGATCCCGTCGATGACGCTGCGGCCATGACGGGCGCGCCGCCCTGCGCGCCGCCGGATTTCGCGCCGCGCCGGCCCGGCCTTCGCCTGCCCGCGCTCGCGTGCGATTGCCACGCGCACATCCTCGGCCCCGCCGCGCGCTTCGCCTATTCCCCGCAGCGCATCTACACGCCGCCCGACTGCCTGCTGCCGGACTATCGCGCCATGCTCGCCGCGATCGGCGCCGAGAGGGCCGTGCTCGTGCAGCCGAGCGTGTACGGAACGGACAATGCGGTCCTGCTGGAGGCGCTGCGGGAAGGCGGCGCGGCCTTCCGCGGGGTCGCCGTCGTCAGCGATGCGCCCGGCGAGGCGCAACTCGAATCGCTGCACGCGGCCAGCGTGCGTGGCGTGCGCGTGAACGTGGTCGACGTGCGCGAGGGGCAGGGAAGCCTGCCCGTCGCCCGCCTGCGCGACCTGGCGGCACGGATCGCGCCCCTGGGCTGGCACCTCGAACTGCTCGCTCACGTCGATGCCTATCCGGATCTCGACGGCGACCTCGGCGGCCTGCCGGTCGATCTCGTCTTCGGGCACCTGGGGTACCTGCGCACGGACAAGGGGCTCGCCGATCCCGGATTCCGCGCGCTGCTGCGACTGGCCGCCGAAGGCCGCGCGTGGGTGAAGCTGACGGGGCCCTACCGAATCTCGACGCGGCCGATGCCGCATGGGGACGTGACGCCCTTCGCGCACGCGCTCCTCGAGCACGCGCCGGACCGCGTCGTCTGGGGCAGCGACTGGCCCCACGTCATGGTGAAGGGCGCGATGCCCAACGACGGCGACCTCGCGGACCTCCTCGCGGCCTGGGTGCCGGACGAGGCGCTGCGGCGCCGGGTGCTGGTGGAGAACCCGGCGCGGCTCTACGCCTTTCCCTAGAGCGGCTGGATGTCCGCCCGCTTCACGATGCCGCGGTAGGTCTCGATCTGCCCGCGCACGAAGCGCGCGAACTCGTCGGGCTTCATGGGCGAGGGCGTGATGCCGAGCTTGGCGAACTGCTCGCGAACCTCCGGCGAGGCGAGGATGGTCGCGATCTGCGCGTTCACCTTGTTCACGATGGCCGGCGGCGTGCCGGCCGGCGCCCAGACGCCGAACCACAGCGAGATGTCGAAGCCGGCGAGGCCCTGCTCGGCGATGGGCGGCACATCGGGCATCACGTCCGAGCGCTTCGCGGTGGAGACCCCGAGGGCCGCGAGCTTGCCGTCCTTCATCTGCCCGATCACCGTGTTGATCGGCGCCATGTAGAAGGCCGACCGGCCGGTCATCGCGTCCTGGATCGCCTCGGGGGAGCCCTTGTACGGCACGTGCAGCATCTTCACGCCGGCCGCCTGCGCGAAGTACTCGGCCGCCAGGTGCGTCGAGCTGCCCACGCCGGCGGAAGCGAACGGGATCTCGCCCGGCTTCGCCTTCGCCGCGTCGACGAGCGCCTTCACGGTCGGGTACGGCCCGCCTTTCTGGACGACCATGGCATAGGGCGTGATGCCGAGGATCGCGACGTCGACCAGGTCCTTCGTCGGGTCGTAGGCGAGGGTCTTGTAGATGGCGGGGTTGGCCGCGTGCGAGGCCGACTGCACCAGCAGCGTGTAGCCGTCCGGGTCCGCCTTCACCACGGCCTGCGTCCCGATCTGGCCGCCGGCGCCGGGCCGGTTCTCGACGATGACGGGTTGCTTCCAGGCTTCCGACAGGTGCCTCGCGACGATGCGGCCGGCGATGTCGGCGCCGGAGCCGGCCGTGAGCGGCACGACGAGGCGGATCGTCTTCGTGGGGTAGTCCTGCGCGGCCGCGGACAGGGCGGCGGCGGTGAAGGCCAGTGCGGCGATGCGATGGAACGGGTTCATTCAATTCTCCTCGGAATTCTCGTTGTCGTTGTCGTGACGCTCACGCGATGGCGCCCAGGCGGTCGTCCACCTCGTCGATGAAACCGCGCAGCAGCCGGTTGAAGGCCTCGGGCTGCTCGATGTTCGACAGGTGCGCCGCGTCCTCGAGGATCGCGAGGCGCGAGCCGTCGATCATGCGGTGCAGCACGGTCGACTGGGCCACGGTGCACGCGGGATCCTGGCGACCGGTCGTGACGAGCGTCGGTGCCTTCACCTGCAGCAGCATCGTGGTCTGCGCCATGTCGCGCACGGCGCAGGCGCAGCCCAGGTAACCCTCGACGCCCGTGCCGAGGATCATGGCGCGCACCTTGGCGATGTCCCCGGGGCTGCGCCGGTGGAAGGCTTCCGTGAACCACCGCTTGAGCGTGCCGTCCACGAGGCCCGGGATACCCTTCGTGCGCGCGATTTCCAGGCGCTCCTCCCACAGCGAGCGCGGCGGCATCTCGCTCGCGGTGTCGCACAGGGCGAGCGAGAGGATCTTCTCCGGGTAGCGCGCGCCGAGCTGCTGGCCGATCATGCCGCCCATCGAGAGGCCCGCGAAGTGCACGGCGCCGATGCCGAGCGCATCGAGGAGGCCGGCCGCGTCGTCGGCGAGCGTCGCGATCGCGTAGGGCCCGGGCGGCGTGGCGGAGCGGCCGTGGCCGCGTGTGTCGTAGCGCAGGACGCGGTAGCGGTCCGAGAGGGCGGGCACGGTCCAGTCCCACATGTCGTAGTTCGACATGAGGCTGTTGCTCAGCATCACGACGCGGCCCTTGGCGGGCCCGTCGAAGCGATACGCCGTCTCGACGCCGTTGGCGAGGATCTTTCCGTTCAATTCGGCTCCGGTTCTCTAGCGAAGGAGGGCGGCTTCGCGCAGGTAGCGCTGGACGCCCGGGTGGATGAGATCGACGCGCGGGGCCGCGGCGACGGTGTTGGCGGCGGTGCTCTCGCGCGCCTGGGGCAGGCGCTTGCCGAGCGCGGCTTCGCCCCGGTGCAGCGCCCTCGCGAGGCGGTAGGCCGTCTCGTCCGGCAGCGAGGGGCGCGCGATGACGAACGCCCACGAGCCCACCGAATCGATGGCCACGTCCTGGCCGGCGTAGGTGCCGGCCGGCACGGTCATGGGCTTGAGCAGGTTGTGCTTCGCGAGGATCCGCTTCGTCTCCTCGGCATCCGGCGCGATGAAGCGCGCGCCCCGCGGCGACTTCGACACGGCGATGAAGCCGGGCCAGCCCAGGCCGCCGCCCCAGAGCGCCGCGACGCGCCCGTCCTCGACCATGGCCGGCCCGTCGCCGGCCTTCTCGAGGTACACCGCCTTGAAGTCGCGGTCGAGGTCGAGGCCCAGCCCGTCGAGCGCGTAGCGCGCGAGGATCACGAGGCCCGAGCCTTTCGCGCCGAAGGCGACGCTCGATCCCTTCAGGTCCGCGATGCGGCGGGCGGTGCTGTCGGCGCGCGTGACGAACATACCGGGCGTGGAGTACATCGCGCAGAGGATGCGGATGTCCGCCTTCGGGCGGCCGATGCCCTCGACGGCCTCGTGCAGCGGCTCCCCGGTCACGAGGGCGATGTCGAGCTTGCCGGCCTCGATCAGCGGGAGGTTTTCCGTGCTCCCTTTCGTGTTGCGGGTCTCGATGCGCAGGGACGGGTCCATCTCCTGGACCGTCTGCGCGAAGGCGGCGCCGTAAAGGGGAAAGCCGCCGCCGGGCGTGGCGGTGCCGAGCACGACGGAGGCCGGTTCGGATGCGGCGGCGCGAGCGCCGCTCAGGGCGGAAAGGGCACCGGCGATCATCAGGGTTCGTCTCTTCGGGCTCACGACGTCTCGCTGCTTCGGACCAAGCGCCGCTTATAGCACGATTGCCTGCGGGGCCCGGCCCTCAGCGCTTCCAGTCGGGGTGCTGGTCGTGCAGTTCGCGGTGTTGCTCGATGAGCACCTGGAAGAACGAGAGGCGTTCGGCGGAGATCTCGCCGCGCCCGGCCGCCGCGATGACGGCGCAGCCCGGCTCCGAGAGATGCGAGCAGTCGTTGAACTTGCAGTGGCCCAGGAAGGGCCGGAACTCCGGGATCGCTTCGGCGATCTGCGCTTCCGTGAGGTGGAAGAGGCCGAAGGACTGGAAGCCGGGCGTGTCGACGATGGCGGTGTCGCGGTCCATGCGGTACAGGCGCGAGGAGGTCGTGGTGTGCGTGCCGATGCCGAGCGCGGCCGAGATCTCGCCCACGCGCGCGACCTCGTTCATGACGAGGGCGTTCACGGTCTTCGACTTGCCCATGCCGCTCTGGCCCACCAGCAGCGTGATCTTGCCCTCGAGGAAAGGCAGGAGCGGCGCCGGGTCGAACTTGGCCGACATCGACACGACCGAATAGCCGACCTTCGACCAGGGCTCGAGCGTGGCGAGGGCCGGCGCGTGCTCGGGGAGATCCGACTTGTTGAGCACGATGATCGCCGGGATGCCCGCCGCCTCGCAGGCGACGAGGCTCAGGTTGAGGAACGCCTCGCTGTAGGCCGGCCGCGGCGCGAGCAGGATGATGGCCTGGTCCACGTTGGCGGCGAGCGTCTTTTCCTTCCACTGGTCCGACCGGTAGAGGATGTTGCGGCGGGTGCCCACGCGCTCGATCGAACCCTGCGCGGAGCCCGTGAGGCGCACCTCGACGAAATCGCCGCAGGCCGCGTCCTGCTTGCGTCCCTTGCGCGTGCAGACGATCTGGCGGCGGTCCTTGGTCTCGACCAGGAAATCGCGACCGAAATCCGCGACGACACGGCCCTCGACGACGACCTGCTGTTCGCGCTCGCGGCGGGTGGTCATGGGCGGGCCGGTCAGATCTCGAAGAGGGCGTCGACCTTCGCCGCGCAGATGAAGTCGTTCTCCGAGAGTCCGCCCACCGCGTGCGTCCACCAGGCGACGTGGCATTCCGAGTAACCCACGCGCAGGTCCGGGTGGTGATCCTCGCGATGCGCGACCCAGGCGACGGCGTTCACGAAGGCCATCGTTTCGAAGTGATTCTTGAACCGGTAGGTCTTCGCGATGCCCTTGCCCTCGCGCGCCCAGCCGGGCAGGCCCTTGAGCAGGGGGACGACCTGCGACTCGTCGAGCGGCGCGATGCCGCCTTCGCAGGGCTGGCACTTCCGGCGGGCGAGTTCGTTCATGGCGAGGGGAGGGTTCCGGGGATGTCGGCCAGCTTCCTCAGGTGCGCGACGCGCAGCGAGGCGGGCGGGTGGGAATCATATACGAGGGAGTGTAGCGGATCCGGCGTGAGGGTCGCCGCGTTGTCGCGGTAGAGCTTCACCAGCGCGCTCACGAGATCGTCGGCCGTCGCGTGCCGGGCGGCGAAGGCGTCCGCCTCGTATTCCTGCTTGCGGGACATCAGGCTCGCCAGGGGCTGGAAGGGGAAGGTGCACACGGGCACCACGAGCATGAAGGCCGCGAGGAGCGCGCCGGGCGCGACGGGGTAGGCGAGCCCGAGGAGCGCCGCGAAGGCCGGCTCCCGGGCGGCGGCGCCCAGGAGCGCGAGCAGGCCCAGGGCGAGGGCGAAGCGCACGGCGAGCAGGCGCGGGATGTGGCCGCGCGCGTAGTGGCCGAGTTCGTGCGCGAGGACGGCCTCGACTTCTTCCGGCGTGAGCCGCTCGACGAGCGTGTCGAAGAACACGATGCGCTTGTCGCGGCCGAATCCGGTGAAGTACGCGTTGCCGTGGCTGGAGCGCTTCGAGCCGTCCATCACGAAGAGCCCATCGGCCCGGAAGCCGCAGCGCGCGACGAGCGACTCGATGCGCCGGCGCAGGTCGCCTTCCTCCAGCGGGGTGAAGCGGTTGAAGAGGGGCGCGATCCAGCGGGGGTAGGCCGCCACGAGCGCGAGGCTGAAGGCGACCCAGGCCGCCCACGCCCAGAGCCACCACGCCGCGCCGGTCGAACGGATGAACCACGCCATGGCGAGCACGAGGGGCGCGCCGAGGGCCACGGCGAGGAGCGCGCCCTTGGCGAGGTCGGCGAGGAAGGTGCCGAGCGTCGTCTGGTTGAAGCCGTGGCGCGCCTCGATCACGAAGGTGCGCCAGACGTCGAAGGGAAGCGACGCGACGGCGCCGACCGCGAGGAATGCGAACACCGTGCCCAGGTCGCGAAGCCACCCGTCGCCCAGCAGGCGCAGCGACAGCGCGTCGAGCGCCGCGAGGCCGCCGCCCACGGTGAAGACGAGCAGCAGCACGCCCTCGAGGAGCACGGCCTCCGCGGCGGCCACCCGCACCTTGTCGCGGGTGTAGTCGGCGGCCTTGTGATGGGCCTGGGCGGGAACCAGCGCGGCGAAGTCGTCGGGCACGCGGTCGCGATGGCGCGCGACGTGGCGCGCCTGGCGAATGAGCAGGAGCAGCCGCCAGGCGAGGGCGGCCAGGGCCAGCGCGACGAAGAAGGGAGTGAGCATGTCCGTTTCGGTATGGTGGAAGCCGGCGTCGCGTGACACAATCGCCCGCACCTCCAAAGCGAGTCATTCTATGGCACAGGAAAAAGCCCCGCTCGTCTGGGTGGACATGGAAATGTCCGGCCTCGTCCCCGAGCGCGACCGCATTCTCGAGGTGGCGATCGTCGTGACGGACGGGGATCTCGTGACGATCGCCGAGGCGCCCGTGTGGGTCGTCCACCAGTCCGACGAGGTGCTGGACGGCATGGATTCGTGGAACAAGGGCACGCACGGGCGTTCCGGACTCATCGACAAGGTGCGCGCCTCGAAGTTCACCGAAGCCGAGGTCGAGGCGGCCATCGTCGAGTTCCTGAAGCCCCTCGTGCCCGCCGGCACCGCGCCCTTGGCCGGCAACACGGTGCACCAGGACCGGCGCTTCATGGCCCGGTACATGCCCCTTTTCGACGCGCACCTGCACTACCGCATCGTCGACGTGTCGACGCTCAAGGAACTGGCCCGGCGCTGGCGGCCCGATGTCGTGGCCTCGCTCGTGAAGGAATCGAAGCACGAGGCTCTTGCCGACGTTTACGACTCGATCAACGAGCTGAAGCACTACCGCGAGCTGTTCCTGAAGCTGGAAGCCCCGGCGGCCGCAGCGGCCTCCAGCCTACGGCTAGTCCCTGGCCCAATCCCGCGATCGTTCGACGGCCCGCCGCCAGCCGGCGAGGCGCGACTGGGCGAGATCGCGTGGGATGCGCGGCTCGAAGGTGCGTTCCCGGGCCCACAGCGAGGCGATCTGCGATTCGTCGCGCCAGAACCCCGTGGCCAGGCCGGCGAGGTAGGCCGCGCCGAGGGCCGTCGTCTCCGTGACGCGCGGACGCACCACCGGGACGCCCAGCAGGTCCGCCTGGATCTGCATCAGGAGATCGTTGGCCGTCGCGCCCCCGTCCACGCGAAGCTCCGAGAGCGCCACGCCCGAATCGGAAGCCATGGCCTCGATGAGTTCGGCGCTCTGGAAGGCGATGGCCTCCAGGGTGGCGCGGGCGAGATGCGCGCGCGTGGATCCGCGCGTGAGCCCGACGATGGCGCCACGCGCGTGCGGGTCCCAGTAGGGCGAGCCCAGTCCGGCGAGCGCCGGCACGAAGTGGACGCCGCCCGAATCCGGGACGCTCGCGGCGAGCGCGCCGACGTCCTCGGATCTTTCGATGATCCCCAGGCCGTCGCGCAGCCACTGCACCGCGGCGCCGGCGATGAAGACGCTGCCCTCGAGCGCGTAGTGGGTGCGGCCGGCGCGCCGCCACGCGACCGTGGTGAGCAGCCGATGGCGCGAATGGGCGGGGCGCTCGCCGGTGTTCATCAGCAGGAAGCAGCCCGTGCCGTAGGTGTTCTTGGCCATGCCTTCGCGGTGGCAGGCCTGCCCGAAGAGCGCGGCCTGCTGGTCGCCCGCGATGCCCGCGATCGGAATGCCCCGCGGCAGCCCTTCGCAGCGCGTGGTGCCCACCACTTCGCTCGACCCGGCGACGCGCGGTAACACCGCGCGCGGGATGTCGAGGATCGCGAGCAGGTCGTCGTCCCAGTCGTGGCGATGGATGTCGTAGAGGAGCGTGCGCGAGGCGTTGCTCGCGTCGGTGACGTGGGCCTCGCCGCCGGAGAGCTTCCAGGCGAGCCAGCTGTCGATGGTGCCGAAGGCGAGCTCGCCGCGCCGGGCCTTCTCGCGGGCCCCTTCGACGTTGTCGAGGAGCCAGGCGAGCTTGGTCCCGGAGAAGTAGGCGTCCAGGACGAGGCCGGTGCGTTCGCGGAACAGGGTTTCGTGGCCGGCCTGACGCAGTGCGTCACATCGGGACGCGGTGCGTCGGTCCTGCCACACGATGGCGGGGGCGACGGGGAGGCCCGTCCGGCGATCCCAGAGGACCGTCGTCTCGCGCTGGTTGGCGATGCCGATGCCGGCGATTCCCCCCGATGCCAGTCGGGCGTCCGCCACGGCACGGGCCGCCGTGTCGCGCTGCGAGGCGAAGATTTCCCCGGCGTCGTGCTCCACCCAGCCGGGCTTCGGGAAGATCTGGCGAAATTCTTGCTGCGCGGAGGCGAGGGGGGCTCCTGCGCCGTCGAAAGCGATGGCGCGGGAGCTGGTGGTGCCCTGGTCCAGGGCGAGAACGGCTTTCATTCGGGTTCGACCCCTGATTTTTCGGGCGATGTTACGCTAAAATCCCCCCCGTACTCCCCTAACGATCGGCAGGTGCAGACGTGGGACTTCTCGACGACCTGAAGCAACAGGCCGATGCCCTCAAGGCGCAGGACGTGGACCGCACGGAAAGCCTTCGCGGCAACGCCGTGGCGGTCGATCACGCGCTTCGCCGGGCCTTCCTGTACATGAACGACCTGGGCAAGCAGCTCAACGTCGTGAACCTGCCGAGCCCCTTCGTCTACAAGCTGCCGACGGTGGGCGACATCGCCGGGCTCACGTTCAAGGACTTCTTCTGCGACTTCCGCAGCAAGCACTTCATCGACAAGGACTACTACGGCGAGGTGCACCTCGCCACGCGCTGCTGGTCCGACAAGGTGCTCTCGATCAAGAAGAGCCCGGACGACATGGAGAAGTTCCGGGACATCCTCTGGCAGTACAACATCGAGCACAAGAGCGAACAGTACCGCGACCAGCGCAAGGTCATCACCCACGAGATCTTCGAGGTGAAGTGCGATTTCCGCGTGCAGGCCAAGTTCGAGGGCGACCACGAGAGCGGCCGGCTCAAGATCATGGCGAAGAACGTGGGCGATTTCACGATCGACGTCTTCCAGATGACGGCGCTCGAGTTCAACGACAAGGCGGTGGAGGAATTCGCCAAGTACTTCATCGGCCGTCCCAACACCTGGGAAGACATCGTGAAGGCCTCGGTGCTGAACAAGAAGGCGGCCGCGCCCATCGCGCCCCGGCCCAAGGCGGCACCGGCCTACGTGCCGGCCCCGGCCAAGGCGGCGCCCGCGCCGGCGCCCGAGGAAAAGAAGGGCCTGTTCGGCTCGCTCAAGTCCCTGATCAAGAAGGACTAAACGAGCCGGCCCGGGCATCCCCTGCCCGCGCACCGTCATCTTCCGGAAACCCGGCGGGACGCCGATCGTTGTAACATGACAGTCGTCCCATCCACCCGGTAAAAAGCCCGTCCAGAGGCATGCCGTGCGCGCTTCCGGTTCTTTCCGCCCGTTCCCTTCGAAGGAGATCCGCTCCATGACCCGCAAATTGCTGCAGGCCGCACTCGTCGCCTGCGCCTTCGCCGCAACCGGTGCCCAAGCCCAGACCGAGATCCAGTGGTGGCACTCGATGGGCGGGGCTCTCGGCGACAAGCTCAACGAGCTCGCCACCCAATTCAACAAGTCCCAGGGCGATTACAAGGTCGTGCCCGTCTACAAGGGGTCGTATCCGGAATCGATGACGGCCGCCATCGCGGCGTTCCGTGCGGGCAACGCACCGCACATCCTCCAGGTCTTCGAGGTGGGCACCGCCACGATGATGTCCGCGAAAGGCGCCGTCGTTCCGGTCTACAAGCTCATGAAGGACTCGGACGAGCCCTTCGACCCGAAGGCCTACCTGCCGGCCGTCTCGGGCTATTACACGGACGCCAAGGGCAACATGCTCTCGTTTCCGTTCAACAGCTCGACCGTGCTCTTCTACGTGAACAAGGATGCCTTCCGGAAGGCCGGCCTCGACCCGAACAAGCCGCCGAAAACATGGAAGGATTTCTCCCAGGCCGCCGAGAAGCTCAAGGCGTCCGGCGCGAAGTGCGTGTACACCACGAGCTGGCCCTCCTGGATGCACGTGGAGAACTTCAGCGCCTGGCACAACGTGCCGATCGGGACCAAGGACAACGGCATGGGCGGGCTCGACGCGAAGTTCACGATCAACTCGCCGCTGCACGTGCGTCACGTGAGCATGCTGGGTGATTTCGCGAAGAAGGGCTGGTTCACCTACGCCGGCCGGACCAGCCAGGGCGACGCCAAGTTCACGAGCGGCGAATGCGCCATGTTCTCAGGCAGTGCCGGCGCGCAGGCGGGCATCCGCAAGGGCGCCAAGTTCGACTGGTCGGTCAACATGATCCCGTACCACGATGACGTGAAGGGCGCGCCCCAGAACTCGATCATCGGCGGCGCCTCGCTCTGGGTGATGGGTGGCAAGACGAACAACGCCTACAAGGGGGTCGCGAAGTTCTTCGCCTTCCTGTCCAGGCCCGAGGTGCAGATGGCGTGGCATACCGGCACCGGCTACGTGCCGATCACCCATGCCGCGTACGAGCTCACGCGCAAGTCGGGCTTCTACGCGAAGGATCCCGGCGCCGAGGTGGCGGTCAAGCAGTTGACCAACAAGGCGCCCACGGCCAATTCGAAGGGCCTTCGGTTCGGCAATTTCGTCCAGGGGCGAGAGGTGATCGAGGAAGAACTCGAATCCGTGTTCGCCGGCAAGAAGGACGCGAAGAGCGCCCTCGACGAGGCCGTGCGCCGCGGCAACGAGGTCCTTCGCAAGTTCGAGTCCGCCAACCGGAGCTAGTCCGGGCGCGGGGCGCCGAACGCGCGCCGCCGGCAGGCGGTTCCCCGCGATGCAGGGCCGGGTTCAGGCCCTGCATCGCCGTAGCGTCACCCACGTCCTCTTCCACGGCTCATGGAAAAGAGAGTCCTGTTCCGGTCGAGTTGGCTGCCGTACCTGCTGGTCGCCCCGCAGGTCGCGGTCACCGTCATCTTCTTTTTCTGGCCCGCCTCGCAGGCGATCTATTACGCCTTCCAGCTCCAGGACGCGTTCGGGCTGGAGTCGCGGTTCGTCGGGCTCGCCAACTTCCAGGACCTCTTCCACGACGACCGGTACTTCGAGTCGTTCAAGACCACGGCGATCTTCAGCGGGCTCGTGGCCTGCTCGGGTATCGGCATTTCCCTGGTGCTCGCCACGATGGCCGACCGGGTGGTTCGCGGGGCGCTCGCCTACAAGACGCTGCTCATCTGGCCCTATGCCGTGGCGCCGGCGATCGCCGGCGTGCTGTGGGCCTTCATCTTCGCGCCCTCCATCGGCATCGTGACGTACGCGCTGCAGAAGCTGGGCATCGACTGGAACTGGATCATCAACGGCGACCAGGCGATGCTGCTGGTGGTGATCGCCTCCGTCTGGAAGCAGATCAGCTACAACTTCCTCTTCTTCCTCGCCGGCCTGCAGTCGATCCCGAAGTCGCTCATCGAGGCGGCCGCCATCGACGGGGCCGGGCCCTTCCGGAGATTCTGGACGATCGTCTTCCCGCTGCTGTCGCCCACGACGTTCTTCCTGCTGGTGGTCAACATCGTCTACGCCTTCTTCGACACCTTCGGCGTGATCGACGCCACGACCCAGGGCGGGCCGGCGCAGGCGACCCAGATCCTCGTCTACAAGGTCTACTACGACGGCGTGAAGGCGGCGGACCTGGGCGGATCGTCGGCGCAGTCGGTGATCCTCATGGCCATCGTCATCGCGCTCACGGCGGTGCAGTTCCGTTTCGTCGAGCGAAAAGTGCAGTACTAGCCCCGCGGAGGCACCGTGGTCGAAAACCGGCCCTTCCTCACCTTCGTCGCCCATGCGGTGCTCATCGCCGGCGTCGTCGTCGTCGCGTTCCCCCTCTGGGTGACGTTCGTCGCGTCGACGCTCACGTACGAGCAGATCGCGAACGTCCCGATGCCCCTGTGGCCGGGCGACCAGTTTCTCGCGAACTACGGCCAGGTGCTCACGGCCGGATCGACCAAGGGTTCGGCGGCGCCGGTGTCGACCATGCTGTTCAACAGCCTGGTGATGGCGGTGGTCGTGGCCGTGGGGAAGATCTGCATCTCGATCGTCTCGGCGTTCGCCGTCGTCTATTTCCGGTTCCCGCTTCGCCGCTTCATCTTCTGGATGATCTTCGTCACCCTGATGCTGCCGATCGAGGTGCGCATCATCCCGACGTTCAAGGTGGCCTCCGACCTGGGAATCCTCGATTCGTACCTGGGCCTCACGCTTCCGCTCATCGCCTCCGCCACGGCGACCTTCCTCTTCCGCCAGTTCTTCATGACCATACCGGACGAACTCGCCGAGGCGGCGCGAATAGACGGCGCGGGCCCGATGCGGTTCTTCGTGGACGTGGTGCTGCCGCTCTCGCGCACCAACGTCGCGGCGCTGTTCGTGATCCTGTTCATCTTCGGCTGGAACCAGTACCTCTGGCCCCTGCTCATCACCGGGCAGGAATCCATGTACACCGTCGTGATCGGCATCAAGCGGATGATCGTCGGCGGCGACGCGGCGACGGAATGGCAATTGGTGATGGCGACGGCCATGCTGGCGCTGATGCCGCCCGCCGCCGTCGTGATCCTCATGCAGAAGTGGTTCGTGAAGGGACTCGTGGAGACCGAAAAGTAGGGGCCCCCGGGCCGGGAAAGCGGGGGGGGCGGGGGGGCCGCGGGGGCGGGCAGGAAAAAGGGGGGGGGGGGGAGAGGGGAGGGGAAGAGGAGGGGGGGGGGGCGGAGGGAAGAATGGCCGACATCAGGCTTCAGGGCGTCAAGAAGAGCTACACCAAGGGCATCCTGGTGATCCACGGCGTCGACGCGGTCATCGCGGACGGCGAGTTCATCGTCATCGTGGGGCCTTCGGGCTGCGGCAAGTCCACGCTCCTTCGCATGATCGCGGGCCTGGAGACCATCACCGAGGGCGAGATCTCGATCGGCGGGAAGGTCGTGAACCAGGTGGAGCCCAAGGACCGCAACATCGCCATGGTCTTCCAGAACTACGCGCTCTACCCGCACATGAGCGTGTACGACAACATGTCCTACGGCCTGCGCATCCGCGGCTTCTCGAAGCCGGACATCGAGACCCGCGTGCAGCGCGCCGCGAAGATCCTCGAGCTCGGCCCCTTCCTCGCCCGTAAGCCCCGCGAGCTCTCCGGCGGACAGCGCCAGCGGGTCGCCATGGGGCGGGCCATCGTGCGCGAGCCGGCGGCCTTCCTCTTCGACGAGCCGCTCTCGAACCTGGACGCCAAGCTGCGCGTGCAGATGCGCCTGGAGATCCAGAAGCTGCACCGCGAGCTGCGCACCACCAGCGTCTACGTGACCCACGACCAGGTCGAGGCGATGACGCTCGCCGACCGCATGATCGTGATGAACGCCGGGCGTGGTGGAGCAGGTGGGCGCCCCGATGGCCGTTTACGACGCGCCGGCCAGCCTTTTCGTCGCGGGCTTCATCGGCTCGCCCGCCATGAACTTCCTGCCCGGCAGCGTGCGCGACGGCCGCGTGGACGTGGGCGACGGCCACCTCATCGCGCTGCCGCAGCCGCTCCTCGAGCGCGCACCGGCGCAGGTGACCGTGGGCATCCGCCCCGAGCACCTCGTCGCCTGCGCGGAGGGCGACGACGCCTTCACCTTCCCGGTGGAGACGATCGAGGCGCTCGGCGCCGACTCCATGGTGCACGGCAAGGTCGGCGCCACCCCGCTCGTGGCGCGCGTCGAGGGCCATGCGGCGCCGGCCATCGGCTCGACGGCCCGTTTCGCGCTCATGCCCGGACGGCTGCACTTCTTCGATACCGCCACCGGCCGGCGCCTCGTGCCCTGAAGGCATGGAAGACGGGGACGCAGCCCGGTTCCCTCCCGCGCCCGCGAAGCCGGGTCGTGCTTCCCTGTCGGGTCGTCGCCTCGAAGAACTCACCCTCAACTCGTCCGCGCCCCCGGGGCAACTCCTCTACGACGGCTGGCTGCTGCGCTTCTCGCCCGGCAAGGCGAAGCGTGCCCGCTCCGTGAACGCGGTGTATCCCTCGCGACTTCCGTTCGGCGAGAAGCTCGCGTACTGCGAGGCCGTCTACGGCGAACGCGGCCTGCCGGCGATCTTCCGGGTCTCGGAGCACACGGAGCCGGGGCTCGACGCCTTCCTCGAGGCGAAAGGCTACGGTCCCTTCGACGCCACGGACGTGCGCGTCGCGGCCATCGACGCGGCGCTCTGCCGCGGGCCCGAGGTCGCCTCGCCCCGGCTGGAGGAGTGGTTCGACATGGTGGGCGACCTGCGCGGTTCGCCCATCGCCCATCGCGCGAGCCACCTCGCGCGCCTGGCCGCGCTGCCGCTCGCGATGACGAGCGTCGCGATCCTCGAGGACGGCGCCCCGGTCGCCACGGGCCTCGCGATCCTGGAGGACGGACACGTCGGCCTCTTCGATGTCGTGACGCGCGAAGGCGCCCGCCGGCGGGGCCACGGCCGCGCGATCGTCGCCGCGCTGCTGCGCTGGGGCTTCGGCCTCGGGGCGCGGCAGGCCTACCTGCAGGTCGACTCGGCGAACGTGCCCGCCCTCGCGATGTACGAGGCGTTCGGCTTCGCGCGGGCGTATGGTTACTGGTATCGCGGCCGGCCGGGAGAACAGCAATGAACGGAATCGACGAACTTTCGCGGGCGCTGGGCGAAGCGTGCGTGCGCGCGGGCGTGAAGCTCGCGACGGCGGAATCCTGCACGGGCGGCGGCGTGGGAGAGGCGATCACGCGCACGCCCGGCAGCTCGGCCTGGTTCGACCGGGGTTTCGTCACCTATTCCAACTACGCCAAGGTCGACCTGCTGGGCGTGAAGCAGGAGACGCTCGGCAGCCACGGCGCCGTCTCCGAGCCGGTGGCGCGCGAGATGGCGATGGGGGCGCTGCACCAGAGCGACGCGGACCTGGTCGTTGCCGTGACCGGCGTCGCGGGCCCGGACGGCGGCACCGCCACGAAGCCCGTGGGGCTCGTCTGGTTCGCCTTCGCCTCGCTCGAGGGGGGCTGCCAGTCGCGGTTCGAGGTCTTCGGCGGCGACCGGGCCGCCATTCGGGAGCAGGCGGTTCGGGAGGCGCTTCGGGGGCTGGCGGCGATGCTTCCGGCCGCTGCGCTTTCGGAGGGGACGCCACCCGTGAAGCAAGGCTAGCCTTCGTCGCCCCGCCCCGCCCCGCCCCGCCCTGGGTCGCTATCGCGTGGCGTTGGATTCGCCCTGCCGGCACTGCGGCTCGGAGAGCAGGCGGCGCATTTCCTTCCGGACGACCCCGTAGCATTCGCAAGTCCGGGCCTCGAGCCGCGACCGGTCGAGCACGGTGATGTGGCCGCGGCGGTAGCGGATGCAGCCGGCGTTCTGGAGGTTGCCGGCAGCCTCCGTGATGCCCTCCCTGCGCACGCCGAGCATGCGGGCGATCAGTTCCTGCGTCATGACGAGCTCTCCCGAGGGGATTCGATCGAGCGTCCCGAGCAACCAGCGGCACAGCCGCTGCTCCACCGAATGATGCCGGTTGCACGCTCCTGTCAGCGTGATCTGCGCCATCAGGGCTTGCGTGTAGCGAAGCAGGATGCGCTGCACCGGGCCGGGGCGCCCGAATTCCTCCATCAGCAGTCGGCGCGCCAAGCGGTAGGCGAGGCCCGCGGACGGAACCACGGCCGAACTGGGTGTCGTGTCGCCGCCCATGAAGAGGGAAATGCCGACCACCCCTTCGTTGCCCACGCTCGCGATCTCGGGCGATGCGCCGGACTCCGTCACGTAGTGCAGCGAAACGATGGCTGTCGTCGGAAAATAGACGTGCTGCAACTGCTCGCCCGGTCCGTAGAGTATCCGGCCCAGGGGCAGCGCAACCGGTTCCAGGTGGGCGGCCACGCGCTCGGCGTCCGCCGCGGGCAGGGCGGCGAGCAGGTGGTTCTGGCACGAGGGATGAGTCGAAGGCATGGCGTGACGATGGGAGCCGGTGGCCTAGCGGCTCGGGGTGAGTTCCAAGCCGATTCCGCGGTAACCGATGAACCGGCAGCGCCGGTCGAACATCGGCTCCCCGCTGACCTGGAATCGCTGCGTGGTGCCATCGGCTCTTGCGCGGCTGAACACGAATTCGAGAAACGGCTGCCTGTCCGCGATGCGGGCCAGCAGCGCCTCGCGCTCCGCCTGGTCCCAACCGTCCGCGCCGGCGCCGGCGGTGCCTTCCACCAGGGAGTCGACCCGTATCCCCAGCATTTCCAGGACCGGCCCGGAGACCTTCGTAAAGTTGCCGTTCTCGTCCTGCTCCCAGTACCAGTCCGACGCGAGTTCGGTCAGGCTGCGATAGCGGGCCTCGCTTTCGCGCAGTTCGGCGGTGCGTTCCGCAACCTGCCGCTCCAGCTCCGCGTTGAATTCCTCGAGCTTCCGGTGGAGAACCTGCACTTCGAGGGTGTTGCGGATGCGCGTCCGGACTTCGACCAGGTCGAACGGCTTGCTCACGAAGTCCCTTGCGCCGGCCTGCAGGGCGCGCAGCTTGTGGCCGGGCTGGGCGGTGATCACCAGGACCGGAAGGTAGCTGTCCGCCTCGTTGGTCTTCAGGCCTTCCATCACCTGGAAACCGTCCATTCCCGGCATCTGCAGGTCGAGCAGGACCAGGTCGTAGCGATTCTTGCGATGCAGTGCGCAGACCTCTTGCGGATCCATGGTGGAGGTGACCCGGGTATAGCCGTCCTCGCGCAGCATCTGCTCGAGGAGGCTCACGTTGGCCTCCTGGTCGTCGACGATCAGGAGGCGGGCCCCGAGGATGTCGGCGTTCGCGACCTTCATGACGTCTCCTTCGTGTCTTCCCGGACAGGGGCCGCATGCGCAGGGGCCAAAGCCGCATCCAGCGCGTCCATGAAGCGCGAAACCTTGATGGGCTTGGTGAGGTAGTCGAAGAAACCGGCCTCGAGCGCCTTCTGGATGTCGTGGGGCACCGCGTTGGCGCTGAGCGCGATGATGGGGATGTGCGCGGTCGAAGGTTCGGCGCGCAGGACCTTCATGGCCTCGATGCCGCTGATGCCCGGCAGGTTGATGTCCATCAGGATCACCTCCGGTTGGTACGCGCGCGCGTATTCGATGCCGAGGGAGCCGTCCGCGGCGCTCAGCATCCGCAGGTCGGGACGGCGCGCGACGAGCTGCTCCACCAGCTCCAGGTTGGCCGGGTTGTCTTCCACGTAGAGCAGGGTGCGAAGCGGCGTGCCCTCCGGCACCGTGCCTCGCGCCTGCGACGCGATGTCGGCTTCGCGACCCGCGAACTGCGGCACGTCCGCCTTCTTCAGTTCGACCCAGAAAGCGCTTCCCGTTCCGACGGCGCTGTCCGCGCCGATGGCGCCTCCCATCAGTTCGACCAGGCGCTTGGTCATTACCAGGCCGATGCCGGTTCCCTCCTCCGTGCCCGCCTCCTTGCCGAGACGGTTGAAGGGCTGCAAGAGCTGCGCGAGCTGTTCCGGGGACAGGCCGGCGCCCGTGTCCCTGACGCTGATGCGGAAGAATCCCGCGGGAGTCATGGCGCAATCGACGGATACCGCGCCGCCGGGCTTGTTGTACTTCACCGCATTGAAGAGCAGGTTGATCAGGATCTGCTTGACCCGTGTCCTGTCGGCGCGGACGAACAGGGGCGTTTCCAGCCGCGGAAAGGTCATGGAGATGCCGCGCTTTCGCGCCTGCGGTTCGATCATGGCCCGGCATTCGAGCATCACCTCGCCCAGCGAGACCGGTTCCTCCGACAGGGTGAGCTTTCCCGACTCGATGAGCGCCAGGTCGAGGATCTCGTTGATCAGTTCCAGCAGGTACCAGCCCGCCTTGAGGATCTGGTCGATCTGCCGCCTCTGCGATGCCGTGGGCGCCGGTGAGCCGGTCTCCAGGAGCTGGGCGAAGCCGAGGATGGCGTTCAGCGGCGTGCGCAACTCGTGGCTCATGCCGGAGAGGAAGTCCGACTTGGCGCGATTGGCCTTCTCCGCGGCGGCCATGGCCTCGGTCAGTTCCGACTCGACACGCTTGCGGACGGAATTGTCGGTGCCGATCAACAGGTATCCGATGATGTCGCCATGGTCGTCGCGCAGCGCCGTGATCGACACGATGGCGGGGAAGCGGCTGCCGTCCTTGCAGATGTAGGTGAGTTCGTAGATGTCCTCGATCTCGCGCGAGGCCTTGAAGGCGAGCGCCTCGAAACCGGGCGCGATGGGCGTCGCGAGCTCGAGGCTCAGGTCCCGGGCGCGCGCCATCACTTCCTGCGGATCGTGGATGTCGCTCGGGCTGATCCGGTTGACGACCTCGCCGGCCCGGTAGCCCAACATGCGCTCGGCGCCGACGTTGAAAAGCTGGATGATGCCCTTCTCGTCGGTGGCGATGATCGAGAAGTTGGCGCTGGTGAGGATCGCGTTCTGCAGCGCGCCGGCCTTGAGGAGCGCGGTCGTGCGTCCGAGGTCGGGGGTGCTGCTCGACTTCCAGGCATCACCAGCGAGGTCGGGAGTGCTTGCCGCTTCTGTCATGGCTGCTTTCGCGGGACGGCGTTTGCTTCTGCGGAACGCGCGCCTCGAGGCCTGCGCCCCGGACTTCGTCATGGCCCCGCCGGCGTGCCTGAAACGGCACCCAGCATCGCCCAATCCACGCGATACTTCCGTGCGTTGGCGAACATTGGGCTGGCCATGCCTCGTCATGCCCTTCCGGCCAAAAGGGATGTCGCGGGAGCCTCGACCGCGGGTGCTTGACAGCAGAACGTTCGTTCGGTAGCTTACCGAACAATCGTTCTGTCCACCGGTTCCCGCCCCATGGCGTTAAAGCAGCAGCAACCCCTCGACCCGGCGTACCTGGAAAAGCTCCAGGACTACTACGCCGAGCACAAGGTGATCCCTTCCTACTCGGTGCTCGCCACCCTGTGGGGCATCTCGGCCAAGTCGTGGGTGTCGGAATGCGTGCGCCGTTTCGAGGAAGCGGGCTACCTGGACTGGACCCCTGACCGGCAGTTCAAGCCCGGGGCCCGGTTCTTCGAGCGGCGGCTCGCGCACGACACGGTGCAGGCCGGCCTGCCCAACCCGGCGCTCGCCGACGGCTACGACATGGTCACGATCGACGACTACCTCATCCGCGTGCCGTCGAAGACGAGCCTGGTGCGCGTGAAGGGCGAATCGATGATCGACGCCGGCATCCACGACGGCGACCTCATCGTGGTGGAACAGCAACCGAACGCCAACGTCGGCGACATCGTCGTGGCGATCGTGGACAACGAATTCACCGTGAAGTACCTGGACCGAGAAAAAGGCGGTTTCGTCCTGAAGCCCGCGAACAAAGCCTTCCCGGTCATTCGCCCGAAGGGGCGCCTGGAGATTTTCGGTGTGATGGCGGGCCTGGTTCGGCGCACGCGCTGAAACCCGGCCTGGGCGGAAAGTTCAACCTCACTGATATGGGATAATTCCAATGCTCAAAGTCATCGCGAACCGCGAATCCGAAGCCCCCAAGATGGACGAAAACAAGTCGAAAGCCCTCCAGGCCGCGCTCTCCCAGATCGAACGCCAGTTCGGCAAGGGCGCGATCATGCGCATGGGCGACAAGGATGTCGAAAAGGGCATCGAAGTCGTCTCCACCGGCTCGCTCGGCCTCGACCTCGCCCTGGGCGTGGGCGGGCTGCCCCGCGGCCGCGTGGTCGAGATCTACGGCCCGGAATCCTCGGGCAAGACCACGCTCACGCTGCAGGTCATCGCCAACATCCAGAAGCTCGGCGGCACCGCCGCGTTCATCGACGCGGAACACGCGCTCGATCCGCAGTACGCCCAGCGCCTCGGCGTGGTCACCTCCGAGCTGCTGCTCTCCCAGCCGGACAACGGCGAGCAGGCCCTCGAGATCGCGGACATGCTCGTGCGCTCCGCCTCGGTCGACTGCGTGGTGGTCGACTCCGTCGCCGCCCTCACGCCCAAGGCGGAAATCGAAGGCGAGATGGGCGAGCCCCAGATGGGCCTGCAGGCGCGCCTCATGTCGCAGGCGCTGCGCAAGCTGACGGCCAACATCTCCAAGCTCCGCACGCTCGTCATCTTCATCAACCAGATCCGCATGAAGATCGGCGTCATGTTCGGCAACCCCGAGACCACCACGGGCGGCAACGCGCTCAAGTTCTACGCCTCGGTGCGCATGGACATCCGCCGCATCGGCTCCATCAAGCGCGGCGAGGAAGTGATCGGCAACGAAACCCGCGTGAAGGTGGTGAAGAACAAGGTCGCACCCCCCTTCAAGGTCGCGGACTTCGACATCCTCTACAACGAGGGCATCTCCCGCCACGGCGAGATCATCGAGCTGGGCGTCGCCCACCGCATCGTCGAGAAGAGCGGCGCGTGGTACTCCTACAAGGGCGAGAAGATCGGCCAGGGCAAGGACAACACGCGGGAATTCCTCAAGGAAAACCCCGCCATGGCCAACGAGATCGAGGCGAAGATCCGCGAGGCCGTCGGCATCGCGGGCGGCATGCCGCTCGACGCGAGCGCGGCCGAGGCCGAGTAAGCCGGGGCCGGGCGCGCCCCGTCCGGGGCGCGCCTTCCTCATCGACGCCCACACCATGGCCTGGGGCTTTCCCGTCGCCAACCCCGAAGCGGACCTGCGCGCGCGCGCGTTGCGCCTCCTTGCGCGCCGCGAGCATTCGCGTGCCGAGCTGCGCCGGAAGCTTTCGCCTCATGTGGAGGAGGGCACCGATCTCGACGCCCTGCTCGACGATTTCACGAAGCGGGGCTGGCTGTCGGAAGAACGCTACGTCGAGCAGACGGTGCGTGCCAAGTCCCGCAAGTACGGCCCCCTGAAGATCGCCAACCACCTGCGCGAAAAGGGCATCGACGAGGCGGGCATCGAATCCGCGCTGGTGCAGGCGAAGGCGGAAGAGGCCGAGGCCCTCGCATCCGCCTGGCGCACGCGCTTCGGGCGGCCTCCCGCGGACGATGCCGAAAAGGCGAAGCAGGTCCGCTTCCTGCAGCAGCGCGGCTTCCCGCTCGATTCGGTGCTGCGCTTCCTCAAGAGGGAGGCGCAGGCCGCTCGCTGACTTCCCGGGGGGCGCCGGGCGGCCGGTGCACCACCATTTGCGGGAAGGGGATCTCGATGCCTCGCGCATCGAAGGCGCTCTTCAGCCGCCTCAGGTATTCCCGGCGAACATCCCACTGCGCCAGCGGAGCCACGCGAAAGCGCGAGCGGATGACGACCGACGAGGCGTCCCATCTTTCGACGCCCGCGATCTCGATCGCCTCGAGGATGCGATTCCCGAAAGCCGGGTCGGCGCGCAATTCGGCGGCCACCTCGCGCATCACCACCATCACGCGGTCGACATCCTCGCGATAGCCCACGCCGATGTCCACGACGGCCTGCGCGAAGCCGCGGCTCATGTTGACCACGGTGGTGACCGTGCCGTTCGGCACGTAGTGGACATTGCCGTCGTAGTCGCGCAGGCGCACGTAGCGCAGCGTGACTTCCTCGACAAGGCCGGCGTGCTCGCCGAGCTTCACCACGTCGCCCTGCCGCACCTGATCCTCGAGCAGCAGGAAGAAACCGGTGAAGTAGTCCTTGACGAGGCTTTGGGCGCCGAAGCCGACGGCGAGCCCGACGACGCCCGCGGCGCCGAGGATCGGCGCGACGGACACGCCCAGCTCCGCCAGCACGAGCATGCCCGCGATCACGGTGATCACCACGGCGGCGAGATACCGCATGGCGCGCCCGAGCGTCTCGGCCCGCGTGACGGTCTCGCGGTCGCTGAACCGGGAGGATATCCGTTCGCGCAGCGCCCGGATGGCACGCTGGGTGACCCCCACGGCCACGAAGGCCGCCAGTACGATGCCGGCGATGCGCAGGCCGGACCGTGCCGCGGAGCCCAGTTCGGGCCAGGCCTGTGCGACCCACTGGATGAATTCGTTGGGCATGCTCGATCTCCCCCTTCCCGTTGTACCGACGGGCGTACCCGGTTTGCGCGGTGCAACCGGGTGGACACATGCCGGGCGCTCCGGGTTCCCGCCAATGGGCACTGGCGCCAGGACGACGCGGAACGGGCTGCTGAGTTCGCTACCGCACAGAGGGTCCTGCACTTTGGCGCGATGATGACGAAGGGTCCGTCATCGGGCCTCCATCAACCGGGAGAATCCCCATGCTTTACACCATCGCCGTCGTCCTCATCATCCTGTGGGCCCTCGGGCTCGTCACCTCCACCACGATGGGCGGGTTCATCCACGTCCTGCTCGTCATCGCCGTCATCGTCGTGTTGCTCAGGCTCATCAGCGGCCGCAGGATCCTCTGAAGGGCCGGCCTTCGCGGGGAGGCCCGGGACCGGCCTGTGTACGCGGGCGAACGGACGCGACCGAGCCGGGTGCGTAGGCTTCGAACCCAAGGGAGATCGCGCACTACCGCGCGAGGAAACCCCGGCCGGTGCGCGGGTGTCCACGCCGATCGGCCGAGGCACCCGAACACGAAACACGAGGAAACACCATGTCCAAGCTCTTCACCACGCTCGTCGCCCTGACCGGACTCGGCATAGCCGGCTCCGCAACTGCCCAGACCTATTCCGCCAACGCCGCCGTCACGCCGCTTTCGCAGGACGGCTATCGCACCGCCAAGAAGGACGCCGACGTGCAGTACGGCATCGACAAGAGCGGCTGCGCGTCCTTCAGCGCCAATGCGAAGGACGTCTGCCAGGCGCAGGCCAAGGGCAAGCTCGAGATCGCCAAGGCCGACGCCGAGGTCGCCTACCAGAACAACGCCAAGCACCGCGAGGCCGCCCGCGTCGCGCGTGCCGACGCCGCCTACAAGGTCTCGATCGAGAAGTGCGACGACCTGTCGGGCAACCCGAAGGACGTCTGCGTGAAGGAAGCCAAGGCCGTGCTCGTCACGGGCAAGGCCGAGGCGAAGGTCGACCGCGTCGCGGCCGACACGCGCAAGGAAGGCGCCGAGAAGCGTTCCGAGGCGCGCACCGAGGCGAACCAGGACGAGCGCAACGCCAAGTACAAGGTCGCCCTCGAGAAGTGCGACACATTCTCCGGCGATGCCAAGACGGCTTGCGTACAGGGCGCCAAGACGGACTTCGGCAAGTCCTGACGCATCGCCTGTGGGGCTTAGAGGCCCGGCGGCCGGGGGGGGGACCCCCGGCCCCCCCTTCCGGGGGGCGGGGGGCCCCCCCCCGGGGGGGGCCCCCGGCGGCCCCCGGCCGCCGGCGCCCCCCCGGGGGGGGGGCCCCGGGGGGGGGGGGCGCGGGGCCCCCGGGGGGGCCCGCCCCCCCCCCCCGCGCCGCGGCGCCGGGCCGGCGGGGGGGGGAGGGGGGGGGGGGGGGGGGGGGGGGGGGGGGGGGCGGGGGGGGGGGGGGGGGGGGGCGGGGGGGGGGGGGGGGGCGGCGGGGGGGCGGGGGGGGGGGGGGGGGGGGCGGGCGGGCGGGCGGCGGCGCGCCGGCGGGGGCGCCCGGGGCGCGGGGCGGCCGGGGGCGGGGGCGCCGCGGGCGGGGGGGGGGGGGGGGGGGGGCGGGGGCCGGGGGCGGGGGGGGGCCCCGGGGGGGGGGGGGGGCGGGGGGGGGGGCGGGGCCCCCCCGCCCGCCCCCCCGCGCGCGCGGGGGCCCGGGGGGCGGGGGGGGCCGCCGGGGGGGCCCGCCGGCGGGGGGGGGGGGGGGGCCCCCCCCCCCCCCGCCCCCGGGGCCCCGCGCGGGGGCCGCGCCGCCGGCGGGGGGGGGGGGGGCGGGGGGGGGGCGCGCGGGGGGGGGGGCCGCCGGGGGGGGGGCCCCGCCGGCGGGGCCCGCCGGGGGGGGGGGCCGCGCCGCGGGGCGCGCCGCCGGGGGGCGGGGGGGGGGGGGGGGCCCCCCGGGGGGGGGGGGGGGGGGGGGGCGCGCCGGGGGGCGGGGGGGGGGGGGGGGGGGGGGGGGGGGGGGGCGGGGGGGGGGGGGGGGGGGGGGGGGGGGGGGGGCGGGGGGGGGGGGGGGGGGGGGCCGGCGGGGGGGTGGGGGGGGGGCGGCGGGGGGGCCGGGGGGGGGGGGGGGGGCCCCCCCGCCTTTGTGGAGCGCCACCGGCCCGGCCGCTTCCTGGCCGGGGTGGCGGCGGCAAGCGCGCCGCCTTCGTTTTCCCAGTCGCGCACGCTCGCGACCTCGCGGTTGCGGTCGCGCCGGGCTTCGCGAGCGGCGCGAAGGCCCACGCGGGCGGCGAGGGCGAGGGAGGCGACCGCGAGGGCCGCGGGCACGAGAATCCAGCGAATCGACTTGTTCATGGGGCTTTCCTTTCGGGGATGAGGACGTCGACTTCATGGGGCCGGCGGTCATCCACCAGCACCACGTAGGCTTCGTCCCGGTCGATCCCGTCCACTCGAAGGCGGACGGTATCGTCGAGGGGAGGGTCGCCCTCGCGGGCGTGACGCAGCGTGAGGCGGTAGGTCGTCGCGCCGTGGCGGTAGCGCACCACGATGCCCGATTGCCCGGGAGGCAGGCACGGGGCGACGTGCAGGCGCGGCCCCTCGCGCACGAGCCCCAGGAGGGACTCGACGAGCAGCCGGTACATCCATCCCGACGACCCCGTGTACCAGGTCCAGCCGCCGCGGCCCGCATGGGGCTCGCGCGCGTACACGTCGGCCGCCATGACGTAGGGCTCGACCTTGTACACCTGGGCGCCGGCGCGGGTGCGCGAGTGGTTCACCGGGTTGATCATCGCGGCGAGCGTCCAGGCGCGTTCCGCCTGTCCCAGCCCGGCGCAGGCCATCGCGGCCCAGATGGCCCCGTGGGTGTACTGGCCGCCGTTCTCGCGCACGCCCGGAACGTATCCCCGGATGTAGCCGGGGTCGAGCGTCGAGGTGTCGAAGGGCGGGTCGAGCAGCTGGATGAGCCCGTGCGCCGGGTCGACGAGCCGGTCCTGCACGGCCTGCATCGCGAGGCGCGAGCGCGCCGAGTCCCCTGCGCCGGAGAGCACCGACCAGCTCTGCGAGACCGAGTCGATGCGGCACTCGGCGTTCGCGTGCGAACCGAGCGGCGTGCCGTCGTCGAACCACGCGCGCCGGTACCACTCGCCATCCCAGGCGTGCTCCTCGATGCAGCTGCGCAGGCGCGAGGCCTCGCCCTCGCAACGCGCCGCGAAGTCGGCATCGCCCTGTGCAAGGGCGAGCGGCGCGAAATCCGCGAGCACCCGGCACAGGAAGAACGCGAGCCACACGCTTTCGCCGCGGCCGGCGAGGCCCACGCGGTTCATGCCGTCGTTCCAGTCGCCCGAGCCCATGAGCGGCAGGCCGTGCGCGCCGAAGCGCAGGCCGTGCTCGATGGCCCGCACGCAGTGCGCGTAGACGGTGGCGACCTCGTCGGCGCGCGCCGGCTGGTCGTAGTAGGAGTCGTCGCCGGCCTTGACGGGGCGGCCTTCGAGGAAGGCGACCGGATGGTCGAGCACCGCCGCGTCTCCCGTCGCGAACACGTAGCGGCAGGCGGCGAGGGGCAGCCAGAGGTAGTCGTCGGAGCAATGCGTACGCACGCCCTGGCCCCGGGGCACGTGCCACCAGTGCTGCACGTCGCCTTCGCGGAACTGGCGCCCGGCGGCGCGCACGAGCTGCTCGCGCAGCAGGCCCGGCTCGGCGTGCGTGAGCGCCATCGCGTCCTGGAGCTGGTCGCGGAACCCGTAGGCGCCGCCGGACTGGTAGAAGCCGCTTCGTCCCCAGAGGCGGCAGGCGATCGTCTGGTAGACGAGCCACCCGTTCGCGAGCACGTCGAAGGCCGGGTCTGCCGTCTCGACCTGCACCGCGCCCAGCACGTGCTCCCAGTGCGCGATCACGGCCTCGAGCGCCTCGTGCGCGGCCGCATTCCCCCGCCACTGCTGCGCCAGGCGGCTGGCCGCCTCGGCGTCGGGCGCGGCGCCCAGCCGGAAGACGATCTCGCGCGTCTCGCCGGGGGCGAGCTCGAACGGGACCTGCAGGGCCGCGCACGGGTCGAGGCCCGCGCCGACCTTGCCGGAGAGGGCGACCCGGTGCATCGCGGCCGGGTCGGCCATCGTCCCGTTGCGGCCGAGGAATTCCGCGCGATCGCCGGTCGCCGAGCGCGACGGTTCGTCGACGTCGAGGAAGGCTCGCCAGTCGGCGAACTCGGCGTTGTAGGGGTTGCGCGCGACGAGGGCCCCGCTGCCGGCGTCGATCGACGTCACCACGTGCATCGCCGTGGCCGGGCGCATCGCGCCGAGCACCCACTCGAGGTACGCGGTGACGCTGAGGCGGCGCTCGCGATCCGTCTCGTTCGTCACTTTCAGGCAGGCGAATTTCACGGCGGCGTTCCTCGCCACGAAGGTCGTGAGCGCGGTGCGCAGCCCGTCCTGGGCCTGCTCGAAGACGGTATAGCCGAAGCCGTGGCGCGTGACGAACGGCGTGTCGCCGCCGCACGGCAGCGGCGTGGGCGAGTGGAACCGCCCGGTCTCCTCGTCGCGCAGGTACAGCGCTTCCGACCCGCACGCGTTGACCGGGTCGTTGTGCCAGGGCGTGAGGCGGTAGAGGTGGGCGTTGTCGCCCCAGGTGTAGCCGAGCCCGCTTTCGGAGACGACGGTGCCGAAGCGCGGGTTCGCCATCACGTTGGCCCAGGGCGCCGGGGTCGTGCCGGCGGGGCCCGGTGCGATGACGTATTCGCGGCCATCGGGACGGAAGCCGCCGATGCCGTTGGCGAGGATGAGATCCCCGATGGCGACCGGGACCGGCGTCGCGGCTTCCGCGCGCCAGGCGCGAACGGGTTCGAGGCGTGCCGGGCGGGGCTCGACCGGAATGCGGCGCTTGAGCTGCTCGGCGAGCGTGCCCGCGGCGTCCGTCACGATCGCGCGCGCGACCGCCTGGAAGAGCACGCGGTCCTCGGCCGGGATCTGCTCGGCGTTCCTCACGATGATGCCGCCGGGCCGTTCGGCGCCCGCGGACTCGACACCCGCGGCGACGAGCCCGACGATCTGCTCCTGCAGCCGCTGCCGGTAGCCGTCGTGGTCCTCGTTCCAGATGACGAGGTCGACCGCGAGGCCCTTCAAGCGCCAGTACGCGTGGGCCCGCACGAGGTGGCGGACCAGCTCGATGTGCGCCGCGTCGCCCACCTGCACGAGCACGATCGGCAGGTCGCCCGAAACCGCGTAGCCCCACAGGCCCGATTGGCCGCGACGGTTTCGCGCGAGGAGCGCGGGGCCCGCGCGCAAAGAGGCGTTGGCGTAGATCACCGAGCCCGCGAGCCGCGCGTACAGCTGGGCGTCGGCCTCCGTGGCGTTCAGCTGGCGCAGCATGACCTGCGCGTGCGTCCACGCCAGTTCGAAGACCCGGTCGACCAGTGCGCGGTCCTGGTGCTTGTCGATCATCGCGAGCAGCGCCTCGCGCGAATCGGCCGCGCCCGTCACCAGGTCCACCGTCACCGTGCCGCCGGCGGGAACGACCAGCCGGTGACGGATCGCCGCGACCGGGTCGAGCACCGAACCGGCGGTGCCCGAAAGGGGGCCGGGCCGCGCCAACGCGAGCGGGGCGCGCAGCGTGCGTCCGCGGCCGATGAAGCGCAGGCGGTCCGTCTCGTAGGACACGTCGGAGGCCGGCGCCCCATGGGTCGTCATGAGGTGGAACATCCACGGCACGGGCTCGTCGAGGGACCTCGCACGGCGCGTGCAGGCGATGGCGTATCGCTCGGGCAGGATCTCGGTCGTGACGAAGAGGTTGCCGAAGGCCGGGTGCAGCGCGTCGGCGGCCGGCGGCGCGAGCACCACTTCCGCGTAGCTCGTGAGCTCGATCGCGCGGGCGTGGCGGCCGCGGTTGGTGACGCGGATGCGGCGCACCTCGATGTCGTCCTCCGGGCGAGACCACGATCTCGGTGTGCGTCTCGAAGCCCGCGTCGCGGCGGCGGAACTCCGCGCGGCCCTCGGAGAAGATCGCCTCGTAGTGCTCCGTGGGGTGCAGGGTCGGCTGGTGGGCGGCGGACCAGGTCTCCCCGCTCGCCTCGTCGCGCAGGTAGCAGAAGCTGCCCCACGCGTCGCAGGTGGCGTCCTCGCGCCAGCGCGTGACGGCGAGGTCCTTCCAGCGGCTGCTGCCGCCGCCGGCGTTCGTCACCATCACGTGGTAGCGGCCGTTCGACAGGAGCTGCACGGCGGGAGCGGCCGTGTTGGGGCTGGTGAAGAGCCGCGCGGCGGAGGGCGCTTCGCCGGGCGCGTGCGCTTCCGCGCGATCGGCCGCACGCGGCGCGACGAGGGCGGCGCGGGGAATGCGCTCCTGCAGCAGGAGCAGCGTCGCCTGGAACAAGGGCTCCTGCATGAAGCGCGCCTGCATCGGCCGCGCGAGCAACTGCGAGGCGAGCGCGACGAGGCTCATCCCCTGGTGGTGGGCCATGTGCGAGCGCACGACGGCGCCCGTCTCGCCGCGGCGCAGGCGCGAGGGCGTGTAGTCGATGGCCTCGTAGAGGCCGAGGTTGCCGGCGAGGCCTTCGGCGGCGAGACGCTGCAGGTTGCGGCAGGCGGCCCCGGGTGCCACGAGGAGCGCGAGCGCCGAGGCGTAGGGCGCGACGACGAGCTCGTCGGCGAGGCCGCGCTTGAGTCCCAGGCCCGGCACGCCGAAGGCGCGGTACTGGTAGTTGAGGTGCCCGTCGACCGCGTTGTAGCCGCTCTCCGAGATGCCCCAGGGCACGCCGCGCTGCCGGCCGTAGGCCACCTGCCGGTCCACGGCCGCCGCGCAGGTCTGGGCGAGCAGCGTGTTCTCGTAGGAGGGCATCACGAGCATCGGCATCAGGTACTCGAACATCGAGCCGCTCCAGGCGAGCAGCACCGGGTCGCCGCCCGCGGAGGCGAGCAGGCGTCCCAGCGCGAACCAGCTCTCCTGCGGCAGCTTGCCCTGCGCGATCGCCACGAACAGGCCGAGCCGCGCCTCGGAGGCGAGCAGGTCGTAATAGCTCGAGTCGGCGCGCTGGTCGGTGACGTTGTAGCCGATGACGAGCTGGCGCCTTTCGCGGTCGTAGAGGAAATCGAACGCCATATCGGCCAGGGCGCAGGCCTGGCGGGCGAGCGCTTCGAGTGAGGCGATCCGCGTCGCGGCGCGCTCGGCGGCGAGCAGGACGATCGGGACGGCGGTCTCGTCGCCTTCCCGCGAGGCCAGCTGGCGCAGCGTCGGGATGGCGCCGGCACCGGGAATCCCGGGCGGGTGCGCCTCATGCGCAAGCCAGGGCGCGAAGAGGAGAAGATCGTCGCGGATCGCGGCGGCCTGCCGCGAAAGCGCGCGGGACCAGCCGTGGGCCTCGTCGCCCAGGGGCGTCGTGGCGCCCTCCACGTCGGCCGCGTCTCTCGCGAGGTGCTTCACGTGCGTCCAGGCGGTGCCCAGCGTCGCATCGTGCGGCGCCGCGGCTCGTGCGAGGGCGCGGCGGAACTCCGGCAGCGGCGCGGGCGGATCCGGGCCTGCCGCTTCGAGAAGCAAGGCGAAAGTGTCCTCCAGCCCGGCGTGCCAACGCGGGGAGAGGATGGGAACGTCGGCGAGGTTTGCGATGCCGGGCCGCAACGTGAGGAGGTGGCCGGCGAGATTGCCGCTGTCGACCGACGACACGTACCGCGGCGCGAGCGGGGCGAGCGTGAGCGTGTCGTACCAGTTGAAGAAGTGGCCGCGATGGCGTTCGAGCGAGGCCATCGTCCGCAGGGCGAGGGTGGTGCGCTCGACCAGCTGGCCCGTGGTGAGGTACCCGAGGTCGTGCGCCGAAAGGCCCGAGAGCAGGGCGAGCCCCATGTTGGTGGGCGAGGTGCGGTGGGCCGTCCGCGCGACGGGCGATTCCTGCACGTTGTCGGGCGGCAGCCAGTGGTCCTCCGGCCCGACGTGCGCCTCGAACCAGCCCCAGGTGCGGCGCGCGAGCGTGCGCAGGAAGCGGGTTTCGCCCGCGGTGAGGTCGGTGCCAGCCGGCGCCAGTGGCCGGCTCACCCACCAGGCGATCGCGGGCGAGGCGATCCACAGGAAGAGGATCGGCGCGGCCCAGAGCAGCGTGGCCGGGGCGAGGGCGGCGAGGCCGGCGAATGCGCCCGTCGCGACGACCGGGCCGACGGCCATCGCGCGGAAGGTGGCTGGGAGCGTCGTCCGGTCGCCTTCCGAAAGCACGCGGTCCGACTCGCTCGAAGGCGTCCACTCGAGCAGGCGCCGGTGCGTGAAGAGCAGGCGCGCGAGGGTCCGCGCGATGGCGTCGAGCGTCCAGGCCGTCTCGTAAGGCAGGAAGGCGAGCGCGAGCAGCGCCTGCAGGACGCTGCGCCAGAGGTCGCGGGCGACGCCCTGCAGGTGGCGCGCGGTCGCGAGACCCCGTGGCCACGGCACGATCGCCGACAGGGCCGAGAGCGCCGCCGGGAGCGCGAGGACGGCGAGCACCGCCGCCGTGAGCCGTGCCGCGCTCGCAGGCAGCAGCCAGCCGAAGGCGAGCAGCGCGAGAAGCGAGGCGGGCACGAGACTGCGGCGCAGGTTGTCGAAGAGCTTCCACTGCGACAGGAACGACAGCGGATTCGTCTCGCGACGGCCATCCGGCAGGCTCACGCGCCGGCGAAGCCAGCCGGCGAGCTGCCAGTCGCCCCGCACCCAGCGGTGGCGGCGCGCCACATCCGAGCTGTAGCGCGCCGGGCCCGCTTCGTAGAGTTCCGCATCCGCCAGCAGGCCGGCGCGTGCGTAGCATCCCTCGATGAGGTCGTGGCTCAGGATGCGGTCGCGCGGGAAGCGATCGCGCAGGGCGCGATCGAAGGCGTCCACTTCGTAGATGCCCTTGCCGATGAACGAGCCCTCGTCGAAGGCGTCCTGGTAGAGGTCCGACACCATTCGCGTGTAGGGGTCGATGCCCGGCTCGCCGGCCAGGAGGCGCGCGTAGCGGGAGCGGTTCGCCCCGGGGAGGCTCGCGCTCACCCGCGGCTGCAGGATGGCGTGGCCCGAGGTAATGACGCTCCGGCCGTCGCGTTCCTCGAACCGGGCGCGGTTCAGCGGGTGCGCCATGGCGCCGACGAACTGCAGGGCGGCGTCGCGAGGCAATTGCGTGTCGGTGTCGAGCGTGATGACGTATTTCACCTGCGCGAAGATGGGTAGCGCGCCCACCACCCGGCCGAAAGCGGCGGCGCCGGCGCCGCGCAGCAGGGCGTTCAGGTCCTCGAGCTTGCCGCGCTTTCGCTCCTCGCCCATCCAGGCCTGCGCGCCGGCGTTCCAGTGGCGGTCGCGGTGGAAGAGGTAGAAGAAGCTCGCTTCGCCTTCGGCGGGCGGCGGCCCGGCCTCGAGTTGCGCGGCCGACGGGACCAGACCGTACGCGCGGTTCAATTCGCGCACGCGGCGCAGGCATTCGCTGCGCGGGCGCGTCGGGGAAGTCGGTGAGCAGGCCGAAGTGAAGGCAAGGGTCCCGGTTGGCGAGGAAGCGCACCTCGAGCGCCTCCACGAGGGACTCGATGCCCTCCGCGGACGCGAGCATCGTCGGCACGACCACGAGCGTGCGCGCCTCGGGCGCGATCGCCTTCGAGAAGTCGACGCGGGGCAGGGGCTCGGGCGAGGCGATCCGGGTGCCGATCGCGTTCGCGAGGGTCACGGCCGCCTGGCTCGCCGCGACGAGCGCCGGAAACACGAGTGCGTAGAGGATCGGCGGCGGCGCGCCGGCCTTCGCCAGGAGCCAGGCGGCCAGGGCGAGGGTCGTCGCGGCGATGCCGCCCAGGTAGAGCGCGAGCGCGTGGCGTGCGCCGAACGCGCGCAGGGCGCCGCCCGCGGAATGCTTCACGCCGGCCAGGTGCTCGAACGGCAGCAACCCCGGGCCCACGAGGACGTAGCCGACGTGGAGCCGGGGATCGTCGCTCCCGGCCGCGCCGTCGGCCGCACGACGGGACCGTTCGAGGGCGAGGGCGGCCACCTGCGCCTCGGGCCGGCCCGCCTGCTTCGCGATGCGCTCGACGGCATGCCGGTAGCGGTCGCGGCTCGCGAACGTCATGGCGCCGTAGACGCCGGCCGGATCCTCGCGCAGCACCGCCTCGACCGCGCTCGTGCTTTCGACGAAGTCGCGCCAGTCGTGGGCGCTCACGAAGCGCAGGCTGCCGATGCTGTTGGCGAGCGAGACCTGGTCGGCGGCCTGCTGGCGGTTCTCGGCGAACACGGAGTCCTCGATCGTGCGGTGCGATTGCGCGAGCCGCTGCTCGATCCAGGTGAGGGGGAGGGCGAGCGCGGCGCTCTGCCCCTGCAGGCGGCGCGCGAACTCGGCGACGAAGGCGGTGCCCATGGGCGGCAGGGACCGCGCCATGTCGGCGATGACGAGGATGAGGCCCGTGGGGTCGCGCTCGGCCTCGAGGATCATGCGGTCGGCCCAGGCGTTCGCGAGGTCGCGCTCCTCGCGCGCGGCGCTGATGCGCACCGCGACGCGGCGCAGGTTCTCCACCAGCGCGAGCCGCAGCATGATCGGGATCGCCCAGAGCTCGCCCAGCTTGAGGGGCGTTCGCGTCTGGTAGGCGCTCACGAATCGCGCGAGGCCCTCGCCGTCGATGCGGCCGTCGCCGTGCGCGATGTTCTCCAGCGCGATGTCGTAGACGCGGGGCAGGCCCGCGGAGGGCCCGGGGCCGAGCCGGGGCAGCTCGCGGCTGTAGCCGCGCGGCAGGTGGCGCCTCGCGAGCGCGATGTGCTCCTCGACGAGGTGGAAGTTGTCGAGGAGCCACTCGCCCGCGGGGCTGATGCGGTCGTTCTTCGACGCGGCCGCGCCCAGCTGCCCGCACACGGCGAGGAGCACGGCCTCGTTCTCGGCGAGGCGCGGCAGCAGCGGCTCGCGCGAACCGCGGGCGGCCAGGCGATGCGAGGCGGCGAGGGCAAGCCCGTGGCGCTCCATCTGGTCTGCGCTGAAGAGCGCCGCGCGCAGCGGCGGTTCGACGACGAGCGGTCTTGCGGAACCGAGCCCGGCCGTCACGCGGGCGGCCAGCCGCGACAGCGTCGCGAGTCGCGAGGGGCGACCGGCGAGGGGGGATGGCATTCGACTCTCCGGCAATGCGACCTGTCCGGTCGCGCGGCACATCCGGGGACGATGGTGCCCCCGGGCCTGCCCAATCACCGTGCGCTACCGCACCGACCCCGGCGCCGTGCGCAAGGTAGGTTCCAGCCACAGCCGAAATTCCGGTTCCTGGAGGAGAAGTCCATGAAATTCCGTCGCCCGTTCGCCGCCGTACTCGCCGCCCTCGCCCTCGCCGCCGCAGGCCTCGCGGGTTGCCAACGCGAGGAAGGCCCGGCCGAGCGCGCCGGCAAGAAGATCGATTCCTCCGTGGGCGAAGCCGGTCGCAAGGTCGACGACGCGGTCGACGCGGCCGGGCGCAAGATCGAGCGCGCGGGCGAGAAGATCCAGGATGCGGCGCAGGATGCCAAGAAGTAGCGGCCGCCGGCTCGCCTGGCCGCGTCGCCTTGCGGGGCGGGCCCCGTGACGCGGCCCGCCGAGCACCTGACCGCGAGCGAGTTCCCGCAGGCGCTGCGCGAGGCCCTGCGCTTCCGTCCGGAGCCGGTGGTCGGCGATCCGCTCGCCGCCGCGCTGCTGCGCATCGAGCGCGATCCCGCCTTCTCCCAATCGAGGATGATCACGCGGATCCTCGTTGCGCTCACCTATCGCGAGGGCGAGTTTCGCCGGTCCGAGATCGCCGGTCTCGACGCACCGACCCACGCCCTTGCGATCACGCTCCTGGATGCGTTCGGCGCGGGAAAGACGCCGCAGGCCGATTGGGAGCGGGCGGTGGCCCGGGCGCGGGCGGCGGAACTCGGCGCGAACTGATGTCGCCGGCGCGCTCGCGCGCCGGTTGCAGAGCCTTTGCGACGGCTTTGCGGCCTCCGAATCGCTATCCCCGGCAACGCCACGAAGTGGACCTCGGCGGTTGACCCGCGCTCACGCGCAGTGAAGTCGCCCGGCAGTCGGCGGGGCCAGCCTCAGGCCATGGGCCGGCGCAGCGAGCGGATGCCGGCGACGCCGAGCAGGCCCGCGAGCAGGATGATTCCCCACTCGGAGAGCGTCGGGATCGCCGCGGCGGTCGTGCCGAACGTCGCGCAGGTGGGGACCGTGATCGTGTTGGCGTCCGTGGTGACCGTGCCACCGAAGGCGAGCGCCCGGCCGGACAGGTGCGCGAAGTGGCCGATCGTGATGCCCGCCGCGTCGAGGATGTTGCCGACGAAGGTGGGTGTCGGGGACAGGGCGGCGCTGGCGCCGATCGTCGTCGCGCCGACGGGCGCCCAGTAGATGTCCGAGGCGCAGGCGCCACCGGCGAGCAGGACCCGCGAATTCGCGCCGGTATTGAGCGCACCGCCCGGACGGAAGATGTAGATGCCGGCGCCGGAAAGCGTCACGTTGGTGGTCGCGGTGACGTTCATCGCGCCGCCGCTCGAGTAGCAGCCCGGCGGGATCGTCCCGGGCGGGTTGGCGCCGATGACCACGGAGTCCAGCGTCACCGCGCCGGCGCCGAGCGAGGTGCAGGGCTGGCCGTTCAGGGCCGCGAGCGCAGCGCCCTGGTCGAGCCCGACGGCGGGCAGGCAAGGCGTCGAGGTCGCGCCCACGATCGACAGCGGGGGCGTGACCGGGCCGGTCGTGAAGCAGACGTTGCCGTTCACGATCGTCTGCGGCGAGGTGTTCGAATTGGTGAACGTGCCGGAGACGATGCCGTAGGGCGCGGTCGTGCCCAGGTTGGGCGCGGTCTGGGCGAGAGCCGCGGTACAGGAGAGGAAGAGCGCGGCGCCGAGCAGGGCGTGGACGGAGGAGGGAGCCGTATTCGGAGGGGCGTTCGGGGTGGGCATGGCGGATTTCCTGCGGAGGTTAGAGGGCACTGTTGAAGAGCGGAGGGTCGCCATCGATGCGCTAGCGCACATTCACCGCGGCATGGAGCGTGTCGGCGGGGGCCATGGCACACGAATAGCCGGGCACCCGTTCGCGATCGGAGTCCAGGCCGCACGAGGAAACGGCCCTCTCGCATTCGTGGGGCACCACGTAGCCGTTCGCGGGGTCGTCCCGGGCCGTGACGGTGACGACCGGGATGCGGGAGGCGACCGGGCCGAAGATCGTCGCGAACGAGACGTCCGCTGCGTCGCGCCCCGTGCCGATGCGCACGAAGCCCATCGGCGGTGCGAGTCCCGTCGGGTCGAAGGCATACCACCGCCCGTCCAGGAAGGTCTCGACGAAGGCGTGGAAGTCCGGCGGGCCCATCGAGGGGGGCGCCCCGTAGTCGATGCTGGTGACGAAGCGCGCGGGGATGTTGAGCGCGCGGCACAGGGCGATCATGAGGTGCGCGAAGTCGCGGCACACGCCGGCCGGCTCGACGAGCGTGTCGAGCGCCGAGGTGCTGCTGGTCGAGCTGCCCGGACGAAAGGCGGTCCGGCTTCGCACCCAGTCGCGGATCGCGAGCACGCGTCCGTAACCCGGCTGCAGGTGCCCGAATTCGCGCGTCGTGAGCTGGCGCAGCCGGTCGGACTGGCAGTAGCGGCTCGGGTAGATGAAGGCGAGCGCCTCGGCGGGCAGCGCTTCGATGGGCGACTCCGGGATGAGCGAAGGCTCGTCGCATCGCGGGTCGAGTTCGACCATGGCCCCGTAGCGCACCTCGAGCGGTCCCGGGAAACGGCGAAGACGCAGGTACCGGTTGCCGGTGGCCGGATCGGTCTCGAGCCGGTGCGGCAGCGGCGGGGCGATCGAGAGATGCTCCCGGACCACGGCCTGGCTCGGCGTGTGCGCGGCGTGGATGTTGAAGACGAAATCGGCCGGCGAACCGGCGATTTCGTATCCGAGCGAGATCGTGAGGTCGAGGCGGATCATGCGAGCCCGCCTGCCCCGGGCGCGCGGCGCGGTGGCCGGAGCGTCACTTGACCCGCATGTCGTTCTTGACGCTCGTCACGCCCTTCACGGCCTGGGCCGTGCGGACGGCGGTGCTGGCGTTGTCCATCGAGGAGACGAACCCGCTCAGCTGGACGACGCCCTTGAAGGTCTCGACGTTGATCTCGGCGGACTTGAGCGTCGGCTGGTCGAGGATGGCTGCCTTCACCTTGGTGGTGATGACGGTGTCGTCGAAGTACTCGCCCGTGCCCTCGGTCTTGGAGGTCGAGGCGCAGCCGAGCATGCCGGCGAAGGCGGCGATGGCGATGACGGAGGTGATGCGTGCGAAAGTGTTCATGGTGTGCTCCTGGTTGATGGAACGAGACTACCGGCGCGTAGCTGGCACGTCTGTTCGCTACCGAACGCTGGTCGAGGCCGCGCCGTTCGCGTGGCCGCGACGGTTGACCATGAGGCCGGTGACCAGGCCCGCCAGCGCACCCACGCCCGCGACGATGCCGACCGCGCGCCACGGGTGGGCGTGCACGTAGTCGTCGGTCGCGTGGATCGCCTGGCTCGCCTGCGCCACCGAGGCCTTGCGCAGTCCGGTGAGGCGATCGCGTGCCGAGGCGAGGCCCTTCTCGACGTCCGCCCGCAGGGCGAGCGCCTTGTCGCCGGTGGCGTTCGCCATCGACGCGAGCAGCGTCTCGGTATCGGCGACGATGGTGTCGAATTCCTGGTGCAGCTTTTCCCTGCTGACTTGCTTATGCAGCGTGCTCATGGCGTGGCTTCCTTCTCGGGTTGGGTCGTGGAGGGGGAGGTCGAGGTCGGCGGGCTGTCGGGGACGGATTCGGCTACGACTTCGGCCGCCGGCCCGGGATCGGCCACGGGGCGCGTGTCGCGTGGCGGGGCGTGCAGGTCCGCCGTCACCTTGACGAGGGCCTGCTCCATCGCGTCGCGGGCCTCCTGCATGGCGGCCTGCGAACGGGCGGCCGCGGGGCCGGTGGCGGCCCTGAGGGTGTCGAAGGCGCGCTGGGCGGCATTTCGCGCCAGGCGCAGTTCCTTCAGGCGGCGCTGGTAGGCGGTGCGCGCCTCGCCATCGGCTTTCTTGCCTTCGGTGGCCAGCACGCCGACGGCCGTGTCCCATTGGTTGAAATGCGTGCGCGTGAGCGCGAGATAGTCCGAATTCGTGTCCATGATGTCTTTCCTTTGCGTGGTCGCCGCGACAGGGCCGGTGGGTCTTTCGAAGGGTAGGCTTTTGGCGCGCGGTTCTCTGTGCGGTGGCGAACGCAAGGCCCGCCCCGGCGCCTCGACGCGGCGGCGCGGTGTGTACTCCAGCGAACGGACTACGCCGGGCGCCGGGGATAGGCTCCGTGCTCGTCGCGCAATTTCGCGCGCACCTCGCCCAGGAAAACTCCATGAACCTTCCGCTGGTCGCCGGCCCGCTCGTTTCGCTGATCGCGGGCATCCTGATCCTGCTCGTCCCCCGCCTTCTCAACTACATCGTCGCGATCTACCTCATCGTGATCGGCCTGCTGGGCCTGATCGGTGCCGGCCCGGGCGTCTGGCGATGAGGATCTCCGCCGGGGCGCTCCTGGTCGGCGTGGCCGTCGTGTCGGGCGTGATCGGCGGCGTCTACGTCGTCGCCGCCTCGACCGCAAGCTCGATGGCCGGGACCTTCACCACGGCGGAAAGCGACCAGCGCGCGAGCCGCGCCGAATCGCAGGGCGCCATGACGCGCGCGTCGGCGCGGTACGCGACCGCGCTCGAGCACTGCGAGCAGTACAAGTACGCCAAGAGGGAGCTGTGCCATTCGGCAGCCCGGCGGGACGGAAGAAGTACCGTCCCGGCGGTTGCCCCAACCAAGGAGAAAGCACCATGAACTGGGATCGCGTCGAAGGAAACTGGAAGCAATTCAAGGGCAACGTGAAAGAGCAGTGGGGCAAGCTCACCGACGACCAGCTCGACGTCGTCGCGGGCAAGCGCGACCACCTGGCGGGCGTCATCCAGGAGACCTACGGGATCACGAAGGAGGAAACCGAGAAGCAGGTGGCCGCCTGGCAGGAACGCCTCAAGTAGCAAGGCCCTCCACCGGCCGGAACCGCGTTCGCGCGGCGCCGGCCGGTTTCGCTTCGGGGGTTACTCCCGCGGCTCGCCCTGCCCGTTGACGGTGACGGTGGGGCCGGGTGCGGCGACCATCTGCACGCGATGGTCCTGGCCGCGGAAGTCATAGGTCACGTCCCAGTAGGCCGGCCTCGCGCCGCCGGGCACGCTTTCGCAGCGACGAACATCCTGCGAGTAGGACGATCCGCCCGACCGGCCCGCATTCGCGCCGATCGCGGCGCCGGCGACGGCCCCGCCGACGGTGGCGATGTCGTTCCCGCGTCCGCTGCCCACCTGGTGGCCGAGAACGCCGCCGATGATGGCGCCGGCGATGGCGCCCGGCACGCTCGCGCGGCCGTTGTCCCGCGAGACCTGCTCGCGCTCGGTCCAGCAGCGCTCGGCGGGCGTGCCGACCATCGCGCGCACGGAGGTGACCTGCGCTTCGTAGAGACGCTCCCCGCCGCGGCGACGGTAGCCCTGGCTGGGCACGGGCACGGGGGCGTAGCGGTCTTTCGCGAAGCGGGCGTTGGCGGCGATCTGCCGGGCCGAGGAGACGCGGTCGCCCAGGCCCATCGAATCGAGCGACGGGTAGCGGCCGGGGCGCAGGACGATGCAGCGGCCCTCGAAGCGGGCGTGTTCGCACACCTCCCAGGCGCGTCCCGTCACGACGACGGAGGAGGCGCGGTCGTTGAAACCGCCGCGTTCGAAATCGTTGATGCGGTTGCTGGCCGCGAACGACCGGCCGCCGTAGTAGTCGTGTTCGAAGAAGGTGATGGCGGCGGACGCCTGCGTGGCGACGAGGGCGCCGGCGGTGCCGAGCGCGAGCTTGATCGTGTTGTTCATGGCGATTCTCCTGGGGTGTGCCGGGAGAATGGCACCCGGCCGGGGCGCGGTCTGTTCGGAAGCGAACACCGCTCGCCGCTCGTGCTCCGGCGCGTTCCGGTTCAGCCCAGGACGCGACGGTAGACCGCGAGATCCGCCCGGAAGCAGGCGCAGGAAGCGGCCTCGAGCCCGCCGCGATCGAGCACCTGGAGTTCGCCGCGTCGGTAATGGATGAGGCCGCGACCCAGGAGCGATCGCGCCGCCTGCGTGACGCCCGCCCGCCGCACGCCGAGCACGACGGCGAGGAATTCGTGGGTGATGCAGAACGTGGGCGAATGCGCGCGGTCGTGCGTCATGAGGAGCCAGCGGGCGAGCCGCGCCTCGACGAGGTGGAACCGCGTGCATCCCGCCGACTGGGCAAGCTGGGCCATCCGCACGAAGAGGTACTTGTCGAGCAGCGTGCGAAGGGCGGTGCTCCGGGCGAGTTCGCGGCGGAAGGGGGCGGCGGCGATCCGGAGGGCGCGGCCGGGCCCCTGCACGATGGCGCCCAAGGGCGAGAGGTCGATGCCGAGCGCGAGCGGCGTGCCGACCATGCCCTCGTCGCCGACGAGGCCGACTTCCAGCCGCGTGATCCCGTCCACCGGCGCGAGGAGCGATATGAACCCGGAGGTCGGGAAGTGCACGTGCTGGACGCGCTTGTCCGGCTCGAGAATCGTCTCCTGGCGGGTGAGCGCCACGTCCTCGCAGCCGGCGACCAGGCGCAGCCGATCCTTGCGGGGAAGGGCGGCGATGAGCGCATTGCTCGCTATCAGGCGTGGCGAAAGGATCACTTCCCGGCTTTCCGGGCGGCGTCGTCGACGGGATTCACGCCGCAAGCCTGCGCCCCGTGCGAGGCGCGGTCTGTGGCCTACCGCACGGTGGGCGGGCCCTGAGGGCGCATGATCCGGTCCGATTCGTTGCGAACCACCCGGTAGCATTCGCACACCCGCGCCTCGATGCCGGCGCGGTCGAGCATCCGGATCCGGCCGCGGCTGTACTTGATCAGCCCGGCCGCCTGCAGGTTGCCGGCCGCCTCCGTGACGCCCTCCCGGCGCACGCCGAGCATGTTGGCGATCAGCTCCTGGGTCATCACCAGTTCGTCGGTCGGCAGCAGGTCGAGGCTCAGGAGGAGCCACCGGCACAGTTGCTGGTCCACGGAATGGTGCCGGTTGCAGACGGCGGTCTGCGACATCTGCGTGATGAGCGCCTGCGTGTAGCGCAGGAGCAGGTGCATGGTGGTGCCGGCGAGCGCGAACTCCTTGAGCAGCAGCGGCGCCGCGAGGCGGTAGCTTTCCCCCGCGCTTTGCACGACCGCCCAGTTGGGCGCCGTTTCGCCGCCCATGAAGAGCGATATGCCGAGGATGCCGTCGTTGCCCACCACGGCGATCTCGGCGGAGGCCCCGTTCTCCATCACGTAGAGCAGGGAGACGATGGCCGTCGTGGGGAAGTACACGTGCCGCATGTGACTGCCGGGCTGGTGCAGGACCTGGCCGAGGACGAGCGGCACCGCCTCGAGATGGGGCTCGAGCCGCTCGAAGGCCGCCGCGTCGAGTCCGGCGAGGAGACGGTTGGCGATGGCGGGTGCGAGCGGCAAGGGAAGCGGCTTTCGTTCCAGGGGGATCCCCGCGCAGGAAGGGAACGGCACCGCGGCGCGAGAGCATCGCGGTTCGTGACGACCCACGGTACCACCATTCCGGCTTCGCGGCGTTCGCCACCGCACGGTCCCGAGGACGGTCGCGTCAGAGGCGGCCGGTCACGGCGTAGGCCAGCAGCCCGATGAACTCGTGGAAGGCCTGGAAGGCGTTGAGCAGCGCCGGGCCGGACGGGATCCAGGCGATCCGCGGGTCCAGCGGCTCGAGGCGCCGGTCCGCCGCGAGGGGGCAGGTGTCGATTCCGGCCTTGCGAAAGACCGCGGCGGCGCGAGGCAGGTGCATGGCCGACGTGAGCAGGTACGCCGGCCGCGACCGCCAGCCGCGCTCGGCGACGATTCGTGCGACGGCCGTGGCGTTCTCGAAGGTGTTGCGCGATTCGCGCTCGATGGCGAGCCGACCGGGCGAAACGCCGAGGTCGATCAGGAGCGCGCGCATGAGGTCCGCCTCGCGTACCGATTCGCCGGCGCCGCCCGACAGGACGAGGGGGGATTCCGGCGAACGCTTCGCGACCTGCGCGGCGGCGAGGACGCGGCGAAGGGATGCGGCGGACAGTCGCGTCGGGTCCGAGGCGCCCGTGCCTTCGGCCACGCCGCCCGCCAGCACGATGACGAGGGCGCCGGGCGGCATCGGCTCGCAGGCCTTCGGCGCCACGACGCGGTCCTCGAGCATCCCGACCCACAGGCTCGCGCCGTAAGGCGTGGCGACGCCGAGCCAGGCGAAGAGCAAGGCGACGGCCATCGCGAGGACGGGGCGGGACCGTGCCTTGCGCGCCAGGATGGCGAGCGCGACGAGGCCCGCGGCGAAGAGGGCGGGAAGCTCGACGAGCCGGGCGAGCAGTTCCATCGGGGGCGGATCGGGTGGGTGGCGGCGCGCAGGCCGTGAAGCCTACAGCCTACCGCGGCGACCGCATCGCCGTGCGGGGGGCGGGGCTCTCCCCTATAATCCCCGGTTTGCCCGACGGCGTGCCCGCGCACCATGAAAACCAGCGAAATCCGCAAGAAATTCATCGAATTCTTCGCCTCCAAGGGCCACCAACCGGTGCAGTCGAGCCCCTCGTTCCCGGCAACGATCCCACGCTCCTCTTCACGAACGCGGGCATGGTGCAGTTCAAGGACGTGTTCCTGGGCACCGACAAGCGCGCCTACAACCGCGCCGTCACCTCGCAGCGCTGCGTGCGCGCCGGCGGCAAGCACAACGACCTCGAGAACGTGGGCTACACCGCGCGCCACCACACCTTCTTCGAGATGCTGGGCAACTTCAGCTTCGGCGACTACTTCAAGCGCGACGCCATCCACTTCGCGTGGGAACTCATCACGAAGGTGTACGGCCTGCCGCCGGAGAAGCTCTGGACCACGGTCTACCAGACGGACGACGAGGCCTACGACATCTGGACGAAGGAGATCGGCATTCCGCCGGAGCGCTGCGTGCGCCTGGGGGACAAGCCCGGCGGCAGGCCCTTCGAGAGCGACAACTTCTGGCAGATGGCCGACACCGGCCCCTGCGGCCCGTGCTCGGAGATCTTCTACGACCACGGCCCGGGGGTGTGGGGCGGCCCGCCCGGCTCGCCCGATGCCGACGGCGACCGCTACATCGAGATCTGGAACCTCGTGTTCATGCAGTTCAACCGCGACGAGGCGGGCACGATGCACCCGCTGCCCAAGCCCAGCGTCGACACGGGCATGGGCCTCGAGCGACTCACCGCCGTGCTGCAGCACGTGCACTCCAACTACGAGATCGACCTCTTCGACGCGCTGGTGAAGGCGGCGGCGCGAGAGACGGGCACTTCCGACCTGAAGAGCCCGTCGCTTCGCGTCATCGCGGACCACATCCGCGCCTGCGCCTTCCTCGTCTGCGACGGCGTGATCCCCGGCAACGAAGGCCGCGGCTACGTGCTGCGCCGCATCGCGCGCCGCGCCATGCGCCACGGGTACAAGCTCGGGCAGAAGCAGCCGTTCTTCCACGCGCTGGTCGCGGACCTCGTGAAGGAGATGGGCGAGGCCTACCCGGAACTCGCGAAGGCCCGGGAGCGCGTCACCGCCACCCTCAGGCAGGAAGAGGAGCGCTTCGGCGAGACGCTCGAGCACGGCATGGGCATCCTCGACGCCGCGCTCGCGGGGGGCAAGACCGAGCTGGACGGCGACACGGCCTTCAAGCTCTACGACACCTACGGCTTCCCGGTGGACCTCACGGCCGACATCGGCCGCGAGCGCGGTTTCACCGTCGACATGGCGGCCTTCGACGCGGCCATGTCGGCGCAGCAGGAGCGCTCCCGCGCCGCCAGCAAGTTCAAGGCCGGCGTCGCGCTCGAGTACACGGGGGCCAAGACGGCCTTCCGCGGCTACGAGACGCTCTCGGAGGAAGGCCGCGTCGTCGCGCTCTATCGCGAGGGCACGCCGGTCGATCGGCTCATGGCCGGCGAGACGGGCATCGTCGTGCTCGACCGCACGCCGTTCTACGCCGAATCCGGCGGCCAGGCCGGCGACCGCGGCGAGCTCACGAAGGGCGGTGCTTGCCTCACCCTGTTCGCCGTCGAGGACACGCAGAAGATCCAGCCCGACGTCTTCGGGCACTACGGCGTCGTGAAGACGGGCGAGATCGCGATGGGCGACACCGTCGCCGCGCAGGTGGACCACGACAAGCGCACGCGCACGATGCGCCACCATTCGGCCACGCACCTCATGCACAAGGCGCTGCGCGAGGTGCTCGGCGAGCACGTGGCGCAGAAGGGCTCGCTCGTCGACGAGGACAAGACGCGCTTCGACTTCAGCCACAACGCGCCGATGGCCGCGGACGAGCTGCGCCGCGTCGAGGCGATCGTGAACGCGGAGATCCTCGCGAACGCGGCCACGCAGGCGCGCGTGATGCCCATCGACGACGCGCAGAAGATCGGCGCGATGATGCTCTTCGGCGAGAAGTACGGCGACGAGGTGCGCGTGCTCGACATCGGCACCTCGCGCGAATTGTGCGGCGGCACGCACGTCGCGCGCACCGGGGACATCGGCTACTTCCGCATCGTCTCCGAAGGCGGCGTGGCGGCCGGCGTACGGCGCGTGGAGGCGGTGGCCGGCGGCGTGGCGCTTTCGCTCGCCCAGGCCGATCGCGACCGCCTCGCCCGCGCGGCGGAGGCCCTGAAGGCGCAGCCGCAGGAGATCGACGCGAAGATCGCGCAGGTCGTGGAGAACGTGAAGGCGCTCGAGAAGGAAGTCGCGCGCCTGAAGGGCCAGCTCGCCTTCGGCAAGCTCGACGACGTGATGGCGATGGGCATGCGCACGATCAACGGGGTGAAGGCCGTGGCGATCGTCCTCGACGGCGTGGACGCGGGCATGCTGCGCGAGTCCCTCGACAAGATCAAGGAACGGCTGGGCAGCGGCATCGCGCTCCTCGCCACGGTGGAAGGCGGCAAGGTCGCCCTCATCGCGGGCGTCACCAAGGACCTGACGGCCAAGGTGAAGGCCGGCGATCTCGTCAACTTCGTCGCCCAGCAGGTGGGGGGCAAGGGCGGGGGGCGGCCGGACATGGCGCAGGCGGGCGGCACGAACCCGGCTGCGCTGGGCGATGCGCTCAAGAGCGTGGAGGGGTGGCTCGCCGAGCGCCTCTGAGGTCGTTCGCGGTCGTTGTGATCGAGGCGGGCCCGCCGGGCCCGCCCTGACTGTCGGGAGCGCACGATGGAAAATCTCGTCTTCGTCCTGGTGGGCCTCGCCGTGTTCGGCCTGTTCATCGTCCGGCCGGTCTGGCAGTCCCTGCGCGGCCGGCGCGAGAAGGCCGATCTCGAGCAGTCGGCCGAGAAGGCCGAGGCCTTCTTCAAGGCGAGCTTCCCGGAACTGCAGCCCCACCTGCATCCGGAGAACGTCGCGGCGTACGTCGTCGCCCGCACCGGCAAGCAGTTCGCCGCGCGCAAGGAGTGGGACAAGCCGCCGGGGTTCGCCGGGGCCTGGTGGCGCGCTTCCAGGAGGCGCCCAAGGGCGGCGAACTCACGGTCCTGCTGGATGAGGCCGGGAAGAAGATCCTCGAGTTCGTGCTCGAGCCCAAGGCCGGCGCGCTGGGCGCCGTGCGGGTCGGGGAGGGCAAGTTCACCGTCCGCCAGGACCGCGGCCAGCCCCCCCGGGTTTCCTACTGGCATCCCGAGCGCGAGTTCCAGTGGAAAGGGCGCGGGAAGTGGAAGTTCACCTCCCGCGTCGCCGACGAATCGATCGACACCACGGACCGCCACTGGAGCGATACGAGTCCCTCGAGCTCGTCGTCCTCCACCACCACGACGGCGGCCGCGGCCGCGGGCATCGTGGGCCTGGGCGGCACCTTCGACGGCGGCGGCGCGAGCGCGGGGTGGGATGCGCCGGACCGCGGCGCCTCGTCCGGCGAATCCGGCTCCGACGCGGGCGATTCGTCCTTCGCCACGGTCTCCTCGGGCTCCTCGTCCACGGCCGACGCCTCGGACTCGTCCGGATCGTCCAGCGTCCACGGTCTCCAGCCACTTCGTACTAGATGGACGGGCCCGAGGGGACTCTTCGCGGCGCCGGTCGCGGACCTCCTTCCGGTTCGGGACGCCCGTGCGCCCGTGCGCGTGCTCGTGGCGGCACTCGCGCCGGGCGGCGCCGAGCGCATCGTCCTCGACTGGCTGGAGGCCGAGGTCGCGCGCGGCCGCGAAGTCGAACTGGCGGTGCTGCATCCCAGGCGAACGGCGCTCGCGGTTGGCCCGGGCATCCCCGTGCGGGTGCGCGGCAGGGAACCGCCGGCGCAATTCCTCGCCGCCCTCGCGCGGGATTGGCGGGAGTCCGCGGCGCCGGTCTCGACCCATCTCGTGACGGACGAGTGCCTCGCCATCCTGTGGCACGAAGGCGTGCGCACCGTGCCCGTCGTGCACAACGCCCGGGCCGGATGGCGCAACGATCCTTCCGCCTGGCCGCCGGCATCGGTACCGCGGGCGGTCGCCTGCGCGGGCGCGGTCCGCGACGAGATGCGGGCAGCCGGGTGCCGGGTCCCGGTGACGGCCATCCGCCATCGCCCCCGCGTCGGGCAAGCCGCGACGGATCCCGCGGCGAGGGCCGCGATCCGCGCCTCGATCGGCGTGGGCGAGGGCACGCGGCTCGTGCTTGCCATCGGCGCTTTCAAGCCGCAGAAGGACCACGCGCGCGCCGTGGCGGTCCTCGCGGCGCTCGCGAAGCGGCATGACGCCGTGCTCGCGATCCTGGGCGGCATCCTCGACGCGGGCGGGCGTGCGGAACTGGGGCGCGTCCTCGACGCGGCGGTGCGCCTGGGCGTCGCCGACCGCCTTCGCCTGCCGGGCTTCGTCTCGCCGATCGAGCCCTGGCTCGCCGCCGGCGATGCGCTCCTCAACGTGAGCCGCTACGAGGGCCTGTCCATCGCGACGCAGGAAGCGCTCGCGGCGTCGCTGCCGGTCGTCGCCACGGACGTCGGCGGGCAGGGGGAAATCGGCCACGAGGCGCTGGCGCTCCTTCCGGCTCGCTCCGACGCGGAGGAATTCGCGCGGCGCCTCGCGCAGTTGCCCGTGCGCCGGGTACTCGCCGGCAACCCCTTCGCGCGCGCCCCGCGCCTGTGGTCCCTCGCGCTCACGGATCGCCGTGCCGAGGAGCCGGCGCTCGATGCCCTCTTCGTCACCGCCAACCTCAACGCGGGCGGTGCGCAGCGCTCGCTCGTGAACCTCGCGACGACGATCGCGGGGCGCCTGCGCCTGGCGGTGGCCGTCTGCGGCGAGACGACGCACGGCGCTTTCGCGAACGACCTGCGCGCGGCGGGCGTGGAGACCTTCCGGGCCAGCGCGGAGCGCGACGACCTCGCGGTCGCCGAATCCCTCCTGGCCCACGCGGCGGCGAGGCGGGCGGGATCGCTTTGCTTCTGGAACGCCGCGCCCGGCGTGAAGCTGCTGGTGGCGCGGATGGCCCCGCCGGCGCTGCGGCTCGTCGACGCGAGCCCGGGGCGCTACGCCTTCGAGGAGCTGGCGGGCGCCGGCGCGCTTGCCGAGTCGATCGATTTCGGGCCGGCCGATTATCACGCGCGCCTCGACGTGCTGGTCCTCAAGCACCGCGACCCCGACCCACCGGCTTGCCGACGCCTCGAATTCGCCGCCAACGGCGTCGCGATGCGCACGGTGGCGGGCCTCGCGGCCAGGCCGCGATTCCTCGTGGCCGGGCGCCTCGCGCCCACCAAGCGGCTCGAGACGATCCTCGCGGCGTTCGCCGTGGCGCGCCGCGCCTTTCCCGACGCGCAATTGCACGTGGTCGGCAACGCGGAGCCCCGGCACGCGGACTACGCGCGTGGCCTGCTCGCCTGGCGCCCGAGGGCGTGCGCTGGCGCGGGCCGGATTTCGATCTCGGCTATCTCGCCGAGCCATGGACGGCCGCCGTGGTGCTGGGCGTCCACCAGGGTTGTCCCAACGCCGTGCTCGAGGCCTTCAGCGCGGGCGTCGCCGTGATCGCCAACGCGAGCGGCGGCACCGGCGAACTCGTCGCGGACGGCGTGACCGGGTGGCTGCTGGCCGAGGACTGTTCGGCGGGCGAATTGGCGCAAGCGCTCCTCGATGCTGCGGGCGACGGCGAGGCATGCGTGCGCCGCGGCGCGGCCGGGCGCGAGCGCGTGCGCGCCCGCCATTCGCTGGAAGGCATGGCGGTGCGCTATCTTTCCATCCTGGCGGGCGACGACGACACCCCGCACTTTTCCTCCGAGCCGACCGATGTCCGATCCGATCTTCGCCCTGCCTGAGCACCCGCAACGCCGCGCCCTCAACGACGAGGTGCACGCGCGCCCGCCCGTGCGCCTCATGGGCCCGCACCGCATCGTCTTCCTCGCCTTGCGCCACGAGCCGGCCGGGCGCGCCGCCCACCGCGAAGCCATCGGCCGCCTCGCCGATTCGCGCGGGGAGAAGCTGCAGTCGGGCGACCACGGCGTGCTGCGCCTCGCGGACAACCTGCGCCTCAAGTGGGAAGGGCACGCCGAGTTCTCGAGCTACACGTTCTTCCGCGAAGGCGAGAGCCGCCTGCCGCCGGGCGAGGTGCTGGCCGAGGCGGGATGGGCCGGCATCGCCAGGGACCTGCCGGGCGAGGTCTTCGTCGCGGCCACCATCGAACTGGCGCGCGGGGTGGGCGACGAGCCGCCGCCGGACGCCTTCAAGACCACGGCCGACACCGTGGTGGGCGGTGCCCTCGCCGAGGGGCGCGGGTGGGCCTACACGGATTTCCGCATCCGCGAGGACGGCTTCACGCACTTCCTCATCCTCGCGCGATCCGACATGGGCGTGGGACAGTCGGGCCGCATGGTGCAGCGCCTGCTCGAGATCGAGACCTACCGCATGATGGCCCTCACCGCCTTCCCGATGGCGCGCGAATCGCTGCCGGAACTCGCGGCGATGGAAACCGAGCTCGGCCGCATCGTGGAACGCATCGCGGGCTCGACGAGCCAGGACGAGACCAAGCTCCTGGACGACCTCACCAACCTCGCGGCCCATGTCGAGCGGCTGCAGAACGCGACGAGCTTCCGCTTCCAGGCCTCGGAGGCCTATGACGCGCTGGTGCTCAGGCGCATCGCGGAGCTGCGCGAGGTGCGCATCCCGGGCCTGCAGACGATCGAGGAGTTCATGCAGCGCCGGCTCGCGCCCGCCATGGCCACCTGCCGAAGCACCTCGCGGCGCCTGAGTGGCCTCGCGGCGCGCGTCTCCCGCGCGAGCGCGCTGCTGCGCACGCGGGTGGACATCGCGCGCGAGCAGCAGAACCAGCTGATGCTCGCGGCCATGAACCGCCGCTCGCGCCTGCAGCTGAAGCTGCAGCAGGCCGTCGAGGGATTGTCCGTGGTCGTCATCACGTACTACGGCTCCTCGCTCGTGGGGGTCGTCGCCAAGGCGGTGAAGGCCGCCGGCGGCCCGGTCAATCCCGAGATCGCCTCCGCGGTGTCGGTGCCCTTCATCGCGCTCGCGGTGTTCCTCGCGGCCCGCGGCGTGCGCCGCGCGATGCTCCGCGAGGACGGGCCGAAGGCCGGCGCATGAGCGCCGAGGCCTTCCGCTACTGCCCGCGCTGCGCCGGTCCGCTCGCGTCGCGCGCCATCGCCGATGCGGGCGGCGGCCCCGTCGAGCGCGTCGCCTGCCCCGATCCCGCCTGCGGCTTCGTGCAGTGGGGCAATCCGACGCCGGCCGTGGGGGCGCTCGTGGAGCACGAGGGCGAGATCATCCTCGCGCGCGGGCAGGGCTGGCCCGAAGGCTGGTTCGCCCTGGTGACAGGCTATCTCGAGGCGCGCGAGGACCCGAAGGCGGCAGTCGCGCGCGAAGTGAAGGAGGAACTGGGGCTCGATGCCGTCGAGACGAGCCTCATCGGCAACTACATCTTCGAGAAGAAGAACGAAGTCATGCTCTGCTACCACGTGGTCGCCAGGGGCACGGTTCGGCTCGGCGAGGAGATCGCCGAGATCCGGCGCCACCGGCCCGCGGACCTGAAGCCGTGGCCCCGCGCCACGGGGCTCGCCGTCGCCGACTGGATGCGCGGGCGTGGCCTCGCGTTCGAGTTCACGGACTTCCCGCCGATCCCGAAGCCGCCGCACGGGGGGCCGCGATGAGCGCGGCCACCGCCCGCGTCGCGGGCTACCTGCGGGCCGCGGGCTTGGAGCAGCTCGAAGGCCACGAGGAGGAGATCGCGCTCGCGATCGCCGACTACATCGAGGCGATGGCCGACAAGGTCGACGTGGGCGATGCTTCCTCGCTCTACACCTATCCGGTGCCGATGCTCTCCGACGACGGCACGTGCTCGGTGGTCGACGAGATGGCGCCGGTGCCCTATGACCTCACCGGCATCCTCGGGGGCGAAGCGAACAGGCGACGCGGCGCCTCGCGCTCCTCGAACGGCTCGTCGAGCGCGCGCAGGAGACGACGGGCTGCGACTGGGTCGGCGTCTACCAGCGGCGCGCGACGCCCGCGGGCACGCCGGTGCTCGTGAAGCTCTCGTACGTGGGCCGGCCGAGCCGGGCCGAGTTTCCGCTCACGGCCGCGTTCGCCGAGGGCAGCACCAACAGCACGGTCGGCCTCACCGGCCGGTCGCTCGTGATCGACGACGTGAAGCGGCACGTCGAGGCGGGCGGGGCGTTCTACGTGTGCGACGGCGAGGTGCAGTCGGAAGCCTGCCTGCCGCTCCTCGACGAAACGCGCGAGGTGCTGGGCATCGTCGACGCGGAAGCCAAGCCGCTCGCGTTCTTCGGCCCCAAGCGCCTGGCGCGCCTCGCGGCGCTCGCGCTGGTCGTTCCCGCCGTCCTGCCGTGACGGGGCCCATCCGCCCGCGCGAGATCGACCATCTCGTCCTGCGGGTTCGGGACCTCGAGGCCATGCTCGCCTTCTACGTCGACGTGCTGGGGTGCGCGGTGGAGCGCCGCCGCGACGACATCGGCCTCGTCCAGTTGCGCGCGGGCCGTTCGCTCATCGACCTGGTCCCCGTGGACGGCAAGCTCGGCCGCGCGGGCGGCGCGGCGCCGGGGACGGACGGACGCAACCTCGACCACCTGTGCCTTCGCGTCGATCCGTTCGATGGCGAGGCCATCCTCGCGTTCCTGCGCGACTCGGGCGCCTTGCCGGGCGAGATCGCCGCGCGCTACGGCGCCGAGGGCGAAGGCCCCTCGATCTACGTGGCCGATCCGGAGGGCAACACGGTCGAGCTGAAAGGGCCGCCGGCCGGCACGACGCCACCGGACGCATGAGCGCGGCGCTGGAGATCCGGGGCCTCGCCAAGCGTTTCGGCGCGACCCGGGCCGTCGATGGCCTCGACCTCGAGGTGCCCGCGGGCGAGCTCTTCGCGTTGCTCGGGCCGAACGGCGCCGGCAAGACGACGACGCTGCGCCTCGTCGCGGGACTCCTCGCCCCGGACGCGGGCTCCATCCGCGTGGCCGGGCACGACGTGGCCGCCGACCCCCTGGCGGCCAAGCGCATCCTCGCCTTCCTGCCCGACGAGCCGCAGCTCTATGCGAAGCTGCGTCCGCTGGAGTACCTCGCGTTCGTCGCGGGCCTGTGGGGGTTGGAGCCGGGCGAGGCCGGGGGCCGCGCTCGCGAGCTGCTCGCGCTGCTCGGGCTCGAGGGCACGCAGGGGGATTACGTCGAGACCTATTCGCGCGGCATGAAGCAGAAGCTCGCCCTCGCTGGCGCCTTGCTGCACGACCCCGCGGTCATGATCCTCGACGAGCCGCTCACCGGTCTCGACGCGGCCTCGGCCCGGCTCGTGAAGGACCTCCTCGCCGCCCGCGCGGCATCGGGCCGCACGGTGATCCTCAGCACGCACATCCTCGAGGTGGCCGAGCGGGTCGCGACGCGCCTCGCGATCCTGTCGCGCGGCCGCGTCGTGGCCGGTGGCACGATGGCGCAATTGCGCGCCGGATCGGACCGCACGCTGGAGGACATCTTCCTCGAGCTCACCCGCGAGTCGCCGTGAGCGCGCGCGCGGCCTCGCTCGGCTTTCTCGTCGCGTTCGAGGCGAAGCTCGCGTGGCGGCGCTTGGCGGGGGAACGGCGCCGGATCGCGATCGCCGCGCTGCTGATTTTCTGGCTGGGACTGCATGCGGCGGCCTTCCATGGCCTGGCGGGACTGCGCACCGAGGCCTTCTCGCGGATGCCGATGGCCGCGGTCGGGCTCGCGACGCTCTTCGCCGCCTTCGCGATGCTCGCGACGGCTTTCGGACTCGCCGCCCACGGGCTTTTCGAGCGCAGGGATCTCGACCTCGTGTTCGGCGCGCCCGTTCCCGCACGCACCGTCTGGGCGGCGAGGGCGATCGCCATCGCGTCGACGTCGGCGGCGTTTCCGGCCTACTTCGGTTTGCCTTTCGCGCATGCGGCCGCGTGGCATGGCGAAGCGCGGCTGCTTGCGGCCTACCCCGCCCTTGCCGCCGTCGCGATCCTTTCGTCGGCGCTCGCGCTCCTCGCGACGCTCGCGCTCGTGCGGCTCGCGGGCCCGCGCCGGGCGCGCGTCCTGGCGCAGGTGCTCGGCGCGCTCGTGGGCGCCGTCGTCTTCCTCGCGTTCCAGGCGCATTCGTTCCTGCCGGAAGCCTGGCGCGCCGCGTCCGGCACGTGGATGGACTCGCCCTCGGGAAAGGCCTGGGTCGGCGACGCGAGTCCCCTCTGGTCGCTCTCGCGGGCGCTCGTGGGCGATCCCCTGCCGCTCGCCGGCCTGGTCGCGACGGCAGCCGCGGCGTTCGCCCTCGCCGTGCGTATCGCGGGCGCGCGCACGCGAAAGGTGCGCTCGAGGCGATCGCGATGAGTCGTTCGCGCGGTGCAGGCGGCGCGGGGCAGCCGGTTCGTTTCGGTCGCTCGCTCGCCGGGACCGTCATCGCGAAGGAATGGCGGCTCATCGTCCGGGACCCGCGCGCGATCCTGCACACGCTCCTGCCCCTGCTCTACCTCGCGCCGCTGCTCATCGCGGGCGTGCGGCGCGGCGAGGGCGCCTCGCTGATGGCTCCTTCGGTGGTCGTGCTCGCGGGGTTCCTCGCCGGAGGCCTCGCCTGGCTCGCCGCGAGCGGGGAGGAAGCGCCGGACCTGCTGTCGGGCTCGCCCGTGCGTCCCGCGCGGCTCGTCACGCTCAAGGCGGCATCGGCGTGCCTGCCTGCGATGGCGGTGGCCCTGCCGTTCATCGTCCTGGAAGCGCTTCGCGAAGGAGGAGCGCCGATCGTGTTCGCAGCCTGTCTCGCGGGATCGATCGGCGCGAGCGCATATGTGCAGATCGCCGGTGCCGAACCCGGCGCGCGGCGCGACCTCGGCCGCGGTTCGCAGCCGGGGCGTTGGATCTCGCTCATCGAGCACCTGGGGGCGGCGGGGTGGGGCTTGGCCTGCTGGGGCGCGATCGCACCATCCGCCTGGGCATTCGCGGGCCTCGGGATCGGCCTGGGCGCACCCGTCGCGGCCTTCCTCGCGCGACCCCGCGCCGCCTGACTCAGCCTACGCGCGTGGCGAGCGTCGCGCAGAACCCGTTCAGTTCGTCGTGCAGCGCGAGAGCCGTCTCGCGGTTCGCGAGCCGCGCCGCGTGGAAGTGGTTGGGTTGCGCGGGCGCCGTCGCGATCGGCGCGAATTTCGCCACGAAGCGCCCCGCCTGGGCTTGCCAGTCGGGGCCGAGGGCGCCGCGCGAGGCGTGACGCACGAGGATGTCGGTGTCGACGGCGACGGCGTGGCCCGTGCGCCGGGCGCGCAGGCAGAAATCGAGGTCGTAGAAATGGAAGCCGTCGAAGGTGCCTTCGTCGAATCCGACGCGCCGAGCGGCGCCGGCGCGGGCCGCGAGGAAGCAGCCGTCGAGCGCTTCCATGCCGCCCGCGAGGCCCGCGGTGAAGGCGAGGAGCGAAAAATCCCAGGGCCCGCCCGTCGCGTCGGTGTGCACGAGCCAGCCGGCCATGGCCGCCTGCCCGGCCCATCCGAGGGTCGGGCCCGCGAGGGAACGCGTGCCGGCGACGCCCACGACATCCGCACGGGTAAGGGCGCGGGCGAGGAGGGCATCGAGTCCGGGCGAGATCACCTCGACGTCGTCATGCAGGAACACGATCGCCTCGCCGTTCGCGCGGGCGATCGCGCGGTTGTAGGCCTCCGCGAGCGAGCGCGCGTCGCGGATCGCGATGAACTCGAAGCCCGGGGCCAGTGCCGCGTCCAGGGCGGCGCGGCAACGGGCCAGCTTCGTGTCCGTGACGCTGCAAACGACAACCGTGATCGACAGGGGAGGATCGACCGGCCGCACGGGTGGCGCAAAGGCGCGGCGCCCTTCGCGGGCGTTGTCCGCGAGCGCCTGGAATGCGAACTCCACCCGCGCCGGGTCGGCCTCGCGCAGCCCGGCGCTCGCGAGCAGGCGTCCCGCCGAGCCCGTGTCGCCGCGAGCGGAGTCGACGAAGGCCGCCACGAGCGCGGCGGGCAGGTAGCCGGGAGCGAGGGCGAGGGCGCGGGCGGAAGCCTCGCGGGAGGCTTCTCCGTCGCCGCGGCGCCATTGCGTGCGCGCGAGCGAAGCGAGGACGTCGGGCGTTCCGGCGACGCGCGCGGCCTGCGCGAGATCCGCGAGGGCTCGGTCCAGGTCGCAAGCCCGGGCCGCGATTTCACCGGAGAGGTGCAGCGCCCGCCCGTCCCCCGGCGCCCGGGCGAGCGAATCGTCGATGAGCCGCCGGGCGCCGGCGAGGTCGCCCGAGCGGTACGCCGCCAGCGCGCCTTCGAGCATGGTGCCGGTCCGCTACCGCTTGGGCGGCATCATGATCCGGATCGAGCCTTCGGCATCATGATCAGGGTCGAGCCTTCGGCATCATGATCCGGATCGAGCCTTCGGCATCATGTCGGTAATCGACCCTTCCGCGATCTCGGCGGCGAAGAACACCGATTCCGAGAGCGTGGGGTGGGGATGGATCGTGAGGCCGATGTCCTCGGCGTCCGCGCCCATCTCGAGGGCGAGCACGGTTTCGGCGATGAGTTCGCCGGCGTTGATGCCGACGATGCCCGCGCCCAGGATGCGTTTGGTGCCCTTCTCGAAGATCACCTTCGTGAGGCCTTCCTCGCGCGCCATGCCGATGGCCCGGCCGCTGGCGGCCCAGGGGAACACGGCCTTCTCGTATTCCACGCCCCGGGCTTTCGCCTCGGCTTCGGAAAGGCCCATCCAGGCCACCTCGGGATCGGTGTAGGCGACACTCGGGATGGTGCGCGCTTCCCACACGTGGTGGTTCTGGCCGGCGATGACTTCCGCCGCGAGCTTGCCTTCGTGCGTCGCCTTGTGCGCGAGCATGGGCTCGCCCACGATGTCGCCGATGGCGAAGATGTGCGGCACGTTGGTGCGCATCTGGTTGTCGACCGGTATCCAGCCGCGGTCGTTCACGGCGACGCCGGCCTTCTCCGCGCCGATGAGCTTGCCGTTGGGGCGCCGGCCCACCGAGAGCAGCACGCGGTCGTAGACCTGCGCCTCCGGCGCGCCCGGCGAGCCGTCCGCGTTTTCGAAGGTGGCGCGAAGTCCCTCGGGCAGGGCCTCGATCTTCGCGACCTTCGTCTTCAGCAGGATCTTCTCGTAGCGCTTCTCGATGCGCCGGGCGAGGGGCTTCACGATGTCCGGGTCGGCGCCGGGGATGAGGCGGTCCAGGAACTCCACCACCGTCACTTTCGCGCCGAGCGCGTCGTACACCGTGGCCATCTCGAGGCCGATGATGCCGCCGCCGATCACGAGGAGGCGCTTCGGGATGTCCTTGAGTTCCAGGGCGCCCGTCGAATCCATGAGGCGCGGGTCGTCGGGGAACCCGGGTATCTTCGCCGGCTGCGAGCCCGCGGCGATGATGCAGTGGTCGAACGAGACGACCTTCCGGCCTTCCGGTCCCTGCACCTCGAGCGCGTGTGGCGAGGCGAACTGTGCCGTGCCCTGCACCACGGTGACCTTGCGCGCCTTGGCGAGGCTCGAAAGGCCCTTGGTGAGCTTGCCGACGACGCCGTCCTTGAAGCCGCGGATGCCGTCGATGTCGATTTTCGGCGGGCCGAACGACACGCCGTGCGCGGCCATGTCCTCGGCGTCCGCGATGACCTTCGCGGCGTGCAGCAGCGCCTTGGACGGAATGCAGCCCACGTTGAGACACACGCCGCCCAGGCTGGGGTAGCGTTCCACCAGCACGACTTTCTTGCCGAGATCCGCCGCGCGGAAAGCGGCCGTGTAGCCGCCGGGGCCCGCGCCGAGGACGAGCACTTCGGCGTGCAGGTCCGCGTCGAGGCTCGCGAGCGTGGAGGTGAGGGCTTCGCGCAACGACGCGGGCGAGGCCGGGGCGGCCGGCGCAGGCGCGGCGGCTGGAATGGCGGCCGGGGCCGGTGCGGGCGCGGCGGCTTCCTGTGCCTCCAGCGTCACGATGGCGGCGCCCTGCGCGACCTTGTCGCCCACCTTCACCAGCACGGCGACGATGGTGCCCGTGTGCGTCGAGGGCACCTCCATCGTCGCCTTGTCGGATTCGAGCGTGACGAGCGACTGTTCCTTCACGACCTTGTCGCCGGGCTTCACCAGCAGCTCGATGACGGGGACGTCCTTGAAATCCCCGATGTCGGGGACGCGGATCTCGAGGAGGGCCATGGCGCGGCCCCTAGAGCAGGCTGCGCCGCAGGTCGGCGACGACCTGGGCGAGGGTGGTGGTGAAACGCGCGGCGAGCGCGCCGTCGATCACGCGGTGGTCGTAGGAGAGCGAGAGCGGCATCATCAGCCGGGGCGCGAACTCCTTGCCGTTCCACACCGGCTTCATGGACGACTTCGACACGCCCAGGATAGCCACCTCGGGCGCGTTGACGATCGGCGTGAACGCCGTGCCGCCGATGCCGCCGAGCGAGGAGATGGAGAAGGTCCCGCCCTGCATGTCGGCGGGACCGAGCTTGCCGTCGCGCGCCTTGGCGGCGAGTTCGCCCATTTCCTTCGCGATCTGCGTGATGCCTTTCTGGTCGGCGTCCTTGATGACCGGGACCATGAGGCCGCCCGGCGTGTCGGCCGCGAAGCCGATGTGCCAGTAGTGCTTCACGATGAGGTTGTCGCCCTCGAGCGAGCTGTTGAATGCCGGGTATTTCTTCAGCGCGGCGACGACGGCCTTCACGAGGAAGGCGAGCGGCGTCACCTTCACGCCGCTCTTCGCGTTCTCGGCGTTGACCTGCGCCCGGAAGGCCTCGAGGTCCGTGATGTCCGCTTCGTCGAACTGCGTCACGTGCGGGATCACCACCCAGTTGCGGGCGAGCGCCGGGCCGGAGATCTTCTTGATGCGCGAGAGGGGCTGCGTCTCGATCGGACCGAACTTGGCGAAGTCCACCTTGGGCCAGGCCGGCAGGCCGAGGTCGGCGAGGCCGCCGCCGGCGGCCCGGGGCGCGCCGGCAGTGCCGCCGCCGGCGAGCGCGGCCTTCACGAAGCCCTGCACGTCTTCCTTGGCGATGCGGCCCTTGGGAGCCGTGCCCTTGACCTGCGCGAGATCCACGCCCAGTTCGCGAGCGAACCGGCGCACGCCGGGGCTCGCATGGGGCGGAACCCCCGTGGCGGGGAGGGGTGCCGGGGCGACCGCGATTGCCGGCGCCGGCGCTTCGACGCGGGCTGGGGCGGGTGAGGCCGGTTCGGGTGCCTCCGCGGCGCGGCGCGCGGGCGCCGCCGGCTGGGAAGGCGCGGGCGCCGCCGCGGAGGCGGCGGCCTCGAGCAGCACGATGAGCGAACCCTGGCTCACGCGGTCGCCCACCTTCACCTTCACTTCCTTCACCACGCCGGCGCGGGGCGCCGGGACTTCCATGGTGGCCTTGTCGCTTTCGAGGACGACCAGCGATTCCTCGGCCGCCACGGTGTCGCCGGGTTTCACCAGCAACTCGATGACGGGCACGTCCTTGAAATCCCCGATGTCGGGAACCAGCACTTCGATGGCGGCCATGACTTGTCGCGCTTTCTCTTGTGGGCCCGGAGGTCAGATGGTCCAGGGGGCGGGTTTGGTGGCGTCGATCCCGTATTTCGCGAGCGCCTCGGCGACCTTCGCCCCGGGAGCTCGCCTTCCTCGGCGAGCGCCTTGAGGGCCGCGACGGTCACGTAATGGCGGTCGACCTCGAAGAAGCGGCGCAGGTTCTCGCGCGAATCGCTGCGGCCGAAGCCGTCGGTGCCGAGCACCTTGTAGCGGCGCGGGACGAACTCGCGGATCTGCTCGGCGAAGGCGCGCACGTAGTCGGTGGAGGCGATCACCGGGCCCTTCGTGTCCGCCAGGCACTGCTCGACGTACGAGGCGCGCTGCTTTTCGGCGGGATGCAGCAGGTTCCACCGCGAAGCCGCGAGACCGTCGCGGCGAAGTTCCGTGAAGCTCGGGCAGCTCCAGATGTCCGCCGTCACGCCCCAGTCCTTCGCGAGGAGGTCGGCGGCGGCCATCACCTCGCGCAGGATCGTGCCGCTGCCGAGCAGCTGCACGCGAGGGCCCTTCGCGGCCGGGCCCTCGACGAGCCGGTACATCCCCTTGAGCACGCCTTCGCGCGCGCCTTCCGGCAGGGCGGGGTGCGCGTAGTTCTCGTTCATGAGGGTGATGTAGTAGAACGCGTCCTCCTGGTCCTGGACCATGCGCTTCAGGCCATCCTGCACGATGACCGCGAGCTCGCCCGAGAAGGTCGGGTCGTACGACTTGCAGTTCGGGATGAGCGCCGAGAGGATGTGGCTGTGGCCGTCCTCGTGCTGCAGGCCCTCGCCGTTGAGCGTCGTGCGTCCCGCGGTGCCGCCCAGCAGGAAACCGCGCGCGCGCATGTCGCCCGCGGCCCAGATGAGGTCGCCGACGCGCTGCAGGCCGAACATCGAATAGAAGATGTAGAACGGGATCATCGGCACGTTGTTCGTGGAATACGACGTCGCCGCCGCGATCCACGAGCACGTGGCGCCCGCCTCGTTGATGCCTTCCTGGAGGATCTGGCCGTTCCTGTCCTCCTTGTAGAACATGAGCTGGTCGCTGTCCTCGGGCTCGTAGAGCTGGCCCACGGAGGAGTAGATGCCCAGCTGGCGGAAGAGGCCCTCCATGCCGAAGGTGCGCGACTCGTCCGGCACGATCGGCACGATGTTGCGGCCGATCGTCTTGTCCTTCACCAGGGCCGTGAGCATGCGCACGAAGGCCATGGTGGTCGAGATCTCGCGGCCCTCGGCCGTGGCGTCCATGTACGCCTTGAAGGCGTCGATCTTCGGCGCGTCGAGGCTCGCGGTGCGGCGGCGGCGCTGCGGGAGCGAGCCGCCCAGCTTCGCGCGCACCTCGCGCAGGTACTTCATCTCGGCGGAATCGTCGGCCGGCTTGAAGTAGGGCAGGTCCTCGAGCTTCGAATCCGGGATGGGGATCGCGAAGCGGTCGCGGAACTGCTTGAGCGCCTCGAGCGGCATCTTCTTCTGCTGGTGCGTGGTGTTCTTGCCTTCGCCGATCTTGCCCATGCCGTAGCCCTTCACCGTCTTGGCGAGGATGACGGTGGGCTGTCCCGCGTGCTTCGTGGCGGCGGCATAGGCGGCGTAGATCTTGTGCGGGTCGTGGCCGCCGCGGTTCAGGCGCCAGATGTCCTCGTCGGACATGTTCGACACCATCGCGCGCAGCTCCGGGTACTTGCCGAAGAAATGCTCGCGCACGTAGGCGCCGTCGCGGCTCTTGAACTTCTGGTACTCGCCGTCGACCGCTTCCTCCATGCGCTTGAGAAGGCGCCCTGCTTGTCCTTGGCGAGGAGCGGGTCCCAGTAGGAGCCCCAGATGAGCTTGATGACGTTCCAGCCCGCCCCGCGGAAGTGGGTCTCGAGTTCCTGGATGATCTTGCCGTTGCCGCGCACCGGTCCGTCGAGGCGCTGCAGGTTGCAGTTCACGACGAAGACGAGGTTGTCGAGGCCCTCGCGCGCGGCCATGCCGATGGCGCCCATGGATTCGGGCTCGTCCATCTCGCCGTCGCCCATGAAGGCCCAGACGCGCCGCCCGGCGGTCTTGGCGTGGCCGCGGTGCTCGAGGTAGCGCAGGAACCGCGCCTGGTAAATGGCCTGGATGGGACCCAGGCCCATCGAAACCGTGGGGAACTGCCAGAAATCCGGCATGAGCCAGGGATGGGGGTAGGAGGAGATGCCCTTGCCGTCGACCTCCTGGCGGAAGGCGTCGAGCTGGGCCTCGGAAAGCCGTCCTTCGAGGAAGGCGCGGGCATAGACGCCGGGCGCCGAGTGCCCCTGGACGTAGACGAGGTCTCCGCCATGGCTTTCGGTGGGCGCGTGCCAGAAGTGGTTGAAGCCCACGTCGTAGAGCGTCGCGGCCGAGGCGAAGCTCGCGATATGGCCACCGAGTTCCAGGTCCTTCTTGCCGGCGCGAAGCACCATGGCCACCGCGTTCCAGCGCACGATGTTGCGCAGGCGGTTCTCGACCTCCAGGTCACCCGGCGAGCCCTGCTCGCGGTGCGGCGGGATCGTGTTGATGTAGGCGGTGTTCGCGCTGTAGGGCAGGTTCACGCCCGAACGACGGGCCTTGTCGATGAGGCTCTCGAGCAGGAAGTGCGCGCGCTCCGGACCTTCGATTTCGAGCACGGCTTCCAGCGCGTCGACCCATTCGCGGGTTTCGGGCGGGTCGATGTCTTGCAAGCGGTCCATGGCTGCCTCGGGAAAGGGAGGGGAAGGGAATGCCGGTGGGGAGGGCCCCATTAGACCCAATCGTATAATGACTCGCAACCGCACCCGCGCGGCCCGATTCACGACACCTTTGACAGGGTTTCCGCAAGAGGGAGCCCGCGGGCGCGAGGGGCCTTTCTGCACAAAAGACTCTAGACAAATCAGGCACATCGGGCTGACAATCGGGACTGTTTCTCAAAAAAGCTTTTCAAGTTATTATAAAAACGGGTTTTTGCACTTTTCGACAGGGAGGCCGAGCCGGCCCGATCCTGGCGCGCCGGAGCGTCCGGCCCGCGCAGGCGGGTACCGCGCGGCCGCAGCACACAAGAGCGAGAAAGCCATGATCCGAGGGGCGCACCGGAAAGGGCAGGGCGAAGCGGATGGCGCGAAACGCGTCCTTCCCGCACGGCGTCCCGCCCGGGCGGCAGGGGGCCGGCCGTGAACATCGCGCAGGCCTTGCAGACCGCGAGCCTCACCGACCCCGGCCGCGTCCGCGACCACAACGAGGACTGCATCGAGTCGCGCCCGGAAATCGGCCTTTACGTGCTGGCCGACGGAATGGGCGGCTACAACGCCGGCGAGGTCGCGAGCGGCATGGCCACCTCGCTCATCGCCGACGGCGTGGCCGAAGGCTGGGTGCCCCGGGAGGTGGACAAGCTCCCGCGCGAGGAGGCCATGGCCCTGGCCGACCGGCTGATCCGCGAGCAGGTCGCGCGGGCCAACACGGCGATCTTCACCACGTCCCAGAACAATCCCGAATGCGCGGGGATGGGCACCACGCTGGTGGTGTGCCTTTTCTACGACAACTTCGTTTCCGTCGCGCACATCGGCGATTCGCGCCTCTACCGCCTTCGCGGGGAGGCGCTCGACCAGGTGACGCGCGACCATTCCCTGCTGCAGGAACAGCTCGACTCCGGCCTCATCACGCCGGAGGAGGCGAAGCTCTCCCAGAACAAGAACCTCGTCACCAAGGCCCTGGGCATCGACCCGACGGTCGAGCCCGAACTGCACGTGCACGAGGCGGCCGAGGGCGACCTCTACCTGCTCTGCTCGGACGGGCTGAACGACATGGTCGAGGACGAGGAGATCCGCCTCACCCTCATCACGCTGCGCTCGAACCCGAGCCTCACGGTGCAGCAGCTCGTGCAGGCCGCCAATGACAATGGCGGCCGCGACAACGTATCGGCGATGCTCGTCCGCGTCGCCGAGCCCTTCGGCGTGCCGCGCGGCTGGCTTGCGCGATTCAAGGCACTATTCAGGTAATTCGCAAGGAAACCGACCATGGCCAAGCTGATTCTGAGCGTCGACGGGCAGGTGCTGAAGGAGCATACGCTCTCCAAGGAGCGCACTCTCATCGGCCGAAAGCCGCACAACGACATCCAGATCGACAATCTCGCCGTGAGCGGCGAGCATGCCGCGATCATCACGATCCTCAACGATTCCTTCATCGAGGACCTGGGCAGCACCAACGGCACCCTCGTGAACGGCAAGCCGATCAAGAAGCACTTCCTGCAGAACAACGACGTCGTCGAGATCGGCAAGCACAAGCTCAAGTACTTCAACGACGCCCCGCAGCAGGCGAGCGCCGCGGACTTCGAGAAGACGATGATCATCCGCAGCCCGGCCAAGGTCGCCCCGCCGCCCGCGGCCGCGCCCGGTGCGCCGGCGCCGGCGGCCGCGCCGACCGATACCGTCACCGGGATGTCCCGGACGATCCCGCCGGCACCGGAGGTGCGACCCGCCGCGCCCCCGCCGCCCCAGCCGACGGCTCCCCAGGACCACGCGCCGCTGCGCGACGCGGCCATCCAGGTGCTCTCGGGCGCCGCGGCGGGCCGCACGCTGGACCTCACGAAGAACCTCACGACCATCGGCAAGCCGGGCCTGCAGGTGGCCGTGATCACGAAGCGGCCGAACGGCTATTTCATCACCCACGTGGAAGGCGGCACCTTCCCGTCGCTGAACGGTACCTCCCTGGGCGCCACCGCCCACCCGTTGGGCGACCACGACATGATCGAGATCGCCGGGGTGAAGATGGAGTTCTTCTACAAGCCGTGAGATCCACGGGGCGTGCCCGGAGACCGCGGCACATGCCCCGTCCCGCCTGTGCGTTCGCGCACACCCCGGTGGACCGGAATTCGCCAATAATGGCCATTCAGCCCCGGGCCGACCGGCCCGGCCGGCGGCCCGCGGGGCCGTGTGCGCGCGCCCGCCCGGGGGCGCCCCGAGGATGAGCGACATGCGGATCAGGGTTCTGGGGTGCAGCGGCGGCATCGGCGGGAGCCTGCGGACCACCGCGCTCCTCGTCGATGACGACATCCTCGTCGATGCCGGTACCGGCGTGGGCGACCTGCCGCTCGAGAGCCTCGCCAAGATCGACCACATCTTCGTGAGCCACTCGCACCTGGACCACGTGACGAGCATCCCCTTCCTGGTGGATACGGTCTGCTGGATGCGCGGCAGCCCCGTCACCGTCTACGGCACCCGGGAAACGCTCGACATCCTCCGGGCGCACATCTTCAACTGGAAGGTCTGGCCGGATTTCACCCAGATCCCGGACAGCGACCAGCCCTTCATGGCCTACCGGGAAATCGAGGTCGGCGAAGCGGTCGAGATCGGCGGGCGGCGCATCACGGCCATCCCGGCCAACCACACCGTGCCCGCGGTAGGCTATCTTCTCGACAGCGGCCGGGCGAGTCTCGCGTATTCGGGCGACACCACGGCGAGCGACGGGCTTTGGCGGGCGGTGAACGCCGCCCCCAACCTGCGGTACCTGATCATCGAGACGGCCTTTTCGAACAAGGAGCGCGACATCGCCGTGGCCTCCAAGCACCTGTGCCCCAGCATGCTGGCGCGCGAGCTCGAGAAGCTGAGCGGCACGCCGGAGGTGTTCATCACCCACCTCAAGCCCGGCGAGGGCGCGCTCACGATGCGGGAAGTGCAGCAGGTGGCGGGCCGCTGGCGCCCGCGCATGCTCGAGAACCAGCAGGAGTTCGTGCTCTAGCGGGCGCGGACGGGTTTCCAACCGGCAATCCCACGAACGGCAGGTGCAGCCATGAGCGCAGTCCTCGAACCCAAGGCCGGAGCCGGCCCCGGCGCGGCCGACGTGGCCGTGAAGCTCGCCTTCTCGAAGAAGATCCAGGCGGTCACGAACCGCATCCACTCCACGAACAACGTGGACGAGATCATCCTCGAGGTCTCGCGCGACATCTGCCAGCTCTTCGAGGCCGACCGCATGACGATCTACACCACGAGCGAGGACGGCTCCTCCATCGTCTCGAAGGTGAAGACGGGCCTGAATTCCTTCAAGGACATCAAGCTGCCCATCTCGGAATCCTCCCTCGCGGGATTCTGCGCGCTGCACAAGCGCCACATGAACATCCGGGACGTCTACGACGACGCCGAATTGAAGGGCTTCTCGCCGAACCTCGCGTTCCTCAAGGCCGTCGACCAGCGCACGGGCTACCGGTCCAAGCAGATGCTCATCGCCCCGATCCTGGGCGGGGAATCCGGCACCGACCTGATGGGCGTGATCCAGCTCATCAACAACCTGGCGGGCCAGCCGTTCAACCCGCTGCACGACGAGGGCGTCGTCGAGCTCGCGAAGACCCTCGCGATCGCCTTCCGCGTGCGCCAGCAGCTGCCCGGGCAGATCTCCTCGAAGTTCGAGTACCTCGTCATCGACAGCATCATCCAGGCCGGCGAGCTCGACCTCGCCACCAAGGCCGCGCGGCGCAAGAACAAGAGCGTCGAGGACATCCTCATCGACGAGTTCCAGGTGAAGACGCCGGCCATCGGCGCGGCCCTCGCCAAGTTCTTCGGCGTCGACTACGAGGCGTTCAAGCAGGACCGCGTGAAGCCCATCGACCTGCTGAAGAACCTGAAGCGCGAATACTGCGAGCAGAACCAGTGGATCCCGCTCGAGGACTCGAAGCAGGGCATCCTCGTGATGGCGATGGACCCGGAGCGGGTGAAGAATTCGCGGATGGTGGAGAACGTCTTCCCGCGCGCGAAGTTCGTCTTCAAGGTGACGACCCAGCGCGACTTCCAGCTGACCCTCACGCAGTACTTCGGCGGCCCCGCCGAGATGGGAGGCAGCAACGAGTCGATCGGCGACCTGCTCTCGAGCATGGACGACGAGGAGGAACCGGGCTCCATCAGCACGGACGACGTCTCGGCCGCCGCCGACAACGAGCTCGTGAAGCTCGTGAACAAGATCATCGTCGACGCCTACCAGCAGGGCGCCTCGGACATCCACGTCGAGCCCCTGCCGGGCAAGGGCAAGACGGGCATCCGCTTCCGCAAGGACGGTTCGCTCAGCACCTACATCGAGGTGCCCGCGGCCTACCGGCAGCCGATGGTGACGCGCCTGAAGATCATGTGCGACCTGGACATCTCCGAGAAGCGCCGGCCCCAGGACGGCAAGATCAAGTTCAAGAAGTTCGGCCCGCTCGACATCGAGCTTCGCGTGGCCACGATCCCCACGGCCGGCGGCGTCGAGGACGTGGTGATGCGCATCCTCGCCGCGGGCGAGCCCATCCCGCTGGACAAGCTGGGCGTCCTGCCGTCCAACATGGAGCGCCTGAAGCAGTGCGTGTCCAAGCCCTACGGCCTTTTCTTCGTGTGCGGGCCGACCGGCTCGGGCAAGACGACGACGCTGCACTCGGTGCTGGGCTCGCTCAACACGGTCGACACCAAGATCTGGACCGCCGAGGACCCGGTGGAAATCACGCAGAAGGGCCTGCGCCAGTGCCAGGTGAACCCCAAGGCGGGCTTCACCTTCGCCACCGCCATGAAGGCGTTCCTGCGGGCCGACCCGGACATCATCATGGTCGGTGAAATGCGCGACAAGGACACCACCTCGATCGGCATCGAGGCCTCGCTCACGGGCCACCTGGTGTTCGCCACGCTGCACACGAACTCCGCGCCGGAATCGATCATCCGCCTGCTCGACATGGGCATGGACCCGTTCAACTTCGCCGACGCGCTCCTGGGCGTGCTCGCCCAGCGCCTCGCCAAGCGCCTGTGCAAGTGCAAGCAGCCCTACACCCCCGCCCAGGAGGAGGTGAAGCATTTCATCACCGAGTACTGCGACGAGCTCAAGAACACGCCGGAATTCAAGGCCGACCTGAACGCGGGCTACAAGAAGGTCTTCGACCGCTTCCAGAAGGACTACGGCTTCGGCAAGCCCGAGTACGTGATGTACAAGGCGGTGGGCTGCGACGCCTGCGGCGGAACGGGCTACAAGGGCCGGGTGGGCCTGCACGAGCTGCTGGTGGGCACCGACCCGATGAAGAAGCTCATCCAGGAGCACGCGCGCGTGGCGGAGATGTTCGCGACCGCGCTCGCCGAGGGGATGCTCACCCTCAAGATGGACGGCATGGAGAAGGTGCTCCAGGGCATCACCGACATGGCGCAGGTGCGCGCCGTCTGCATCAAGTGAACGATCGCGGCTCCGGCGGTGCAGCCTCCCCCGGCGCGAAGGGCGCGCCGTCGGCGGAGGTCGCCCACCTGGAGGCGCGGTTCCTCTCGCGTCTCGAGTACCTCAACACCATCGGCATCGCGCTCAGCCAGGAGCGCGACATCGACAAGCTGCTCGAGACCATCCTCGTCGCGGCCAAGAACCTGACCCTCGCCGATGGCGGCACGCTCTACCGGCTGGTCGACGACCGACTGCGCTTCGAGATCGTGAGGAACGACAGCCTGGGCATCTCGATGGGCGGCACCTCCGGCAACCCGGTGCCGTTCTACCCGATCCCGCTGCACGACAAGGACGGCAACCCCAACCGGACGATGATCGCGGCCTACGCCGCCCTCAACAACCGGACGGTGAACATCGCCGACGCGTACACGGAGGAGGGGTTCGACTTTTCCGGCACGCGCAACTTCGACAAGCGCACGGGCTATCGCTCCACCTCGTTCCTCACCGTGCCGATGAAGAACCACGAGGGCGAGATCATCGGCGTGCTGCAGCTGCTGAACGCCATCGACCCGCAACCCGGCGCGTCATCCCCTTCAGCGAGGAGGACGGGCGCCTGGCCGAGTCGCTCGCCTCGCAGGCGGCCATCGCGCTCACCAACCGCCTGCTCATCCAGCAGCTCGAGGTGCTCTTCGAGTCCCTCATCGAGCTGATCAACACCGCGATCGACGACAAGAGCCCCTACACCGGCGGGCACTGCAAGCGCGTCCCCACGCTCACGATGATGCTGGCCGAAGCCGCCCACGCCGCGGGCGAGGGGCCGCTGGGCGAGTTCCGCATGACGGACAAGGACCGCTACGAGCTCAAGATCGCGGGCCTGCTGCACGATTGCGGCAAGATAACGACGCCGGTGCACGTGGTCGACAAGGCCACCAAGCTGCAGACCATCTACGATCGCATCGGCCTCCTCGACACGCGTTTCGAGGCGCTCAAGCGCGAGGCCGAGATCGCCATGCTGCGCGGCAGGATCGCGGCGATGCAGGCGGACGACGCCGCCTCGGCCCGCCGCGCCGAGGAGGACTTCGAGGCCCGCGTGCGCCAGTACGACGACGACCGCGAGTTCCTGCGGCGCACCAACATCGGCGGCGAGCGCATGAGCCCCGATGACCAGGCCCGCGTCTCGCGCATCGCGCAGTACCACTGGACCGGGCCCGCGGGCCCCGAGCGCTTCCTCTCCCGCGACGAGGAATCGAACCTCAACATCCCCTACGGGACGCTCAACCCGCAGGAGCGCGAGATCATCAACCACCACATCGTCGCCACGATCAAGATGCTCGAGGCGCTGCCCTGGCCGCGTCACCTGGTGAACGTCCCGGAGTACGCCGGCGGCCACCACGAGCGCATGGACGGCAAGGGTTACCCGCGGGGCCTCAACCGCGCCCAGATGAGCGTGCAGGCCCGCGTGATGGGCATCGCGGACATCTTCGAGGCCCTCACGGCCAAGGACAGGCCCTACAAGCCCGGGAAGACGCTCTCCGAGTCCCTCGCGATCCTGGGCAAGTTCAAGGAGAACGGGCACATCGACCCGGACCTCTTCGACATCTTCATCAAGGACGAGGTCTACCTGCGCTACGCCCGGGAGTTCCTCGACCCGGAGCAGATCGACGAAGTGGATCTCGCGAAGATCCCCGGCGCGCGGCGCTAGCGGCACGAAACCTGCTTTTCCGGCCCATCCCGAACCACCTCTGCGGCGGCACTCCTTCATGACGACACGCATTCCCGTCAGCGTCTTCTTCGCGCTCTTCACGATTTCCGGCTTCGCGGGGCTCATCTACCAGTCGATCTGGAGCCACTATCTCAAGCTGTTCCTGGGGCACGCGGCCTACGCGCAGACGCTCGTGCTCTCGATCTTCATGGGCGGCATGGCGCTCGGCTCCTGGCTCGTGAGCCGTTACACCAACCGCATCCGGCAACTGCTGTTGGGTTACGCGCTGGCGGAACTGTTCATCGGCTTCCTCGCCATCGCGTTCCACGGCGCTTTCGTCGCGGTCACGGGCTGGGCGTTCGATACCGTCCTGCCCGCGCTCGGCGGCACGGGCTCCGTGGACTACTTCAAGTGGGGTCTCGCCTCCGCGCTCATCCTGCCGGCCTCCATCCTGCTGGGCACCACCTTCCCGCTCATGAGCGCGGGGATCATGCGCGTCTACCCGCAGGAGGGCGGCCGGGCGCTTTCGATGCTCTACTTCACCAACAGCTTCGGCGCGGCGGCCGGCGTGCTCGCGAGCGGCTTCTACCTCATCGAGCGCATCGGCCTGCCGGGCGCGATGCTCACGGCGGGCCTGGTGAACGTGTCGCTCGCGTTCATGGTGTGGATCATCACCAAGCGCATCGACGAGCGCGCGGCGCCGCCGCCCGCCGCCACGGCGAAGGGCTCGGGGGAAGGGGGCCTCAGGCTGCTGCGCCTCATGACGCTCCTCGCCTTCGCCACGGGAGCGGCATCCTTCGCCTACGAGATCGCCTGGATCCGGATGCTGAGCCTGGGCCTGGGCGCCTCGTCGCACGCCTTCGAGGTGATGCTTTCCGCGTTCATCCTGGGCATGTCGCTCGGGGGCCTGGTGCTGCGTCTCATACCGAACGCCTTCCGCAACGACCTGCGCTGGCTCGCCGGCATCCTGGCGGCCAAGGGCATCTTCGCGGTGGGCGCCTTGGGCGTCTACGGCGGGGTGCTCGAATTCGTCGCGTGGTCGATGCGCGCGGTTTCGCCCACCGCGGAAGGGTACGTGTTGCTCAACGTCTCGGGGCTCGCGGCGTCGATGATGGTCATGTTCCCGGCCGCGTTCTGCGCGGGCATGACGCTGCCCCTCGCGACGAGCGCGCTCCTGGCGCGCGGGCACGGGGAGTCGTCCATCGGACGCATCTACGGGGCCAACACCGCGGGTTGCATCGCCGGCGCGGCCTTCGCGACGCACGTCGGCATGGAGAGCTTCGGCGTGAAGGGCGTCACGGGCCTGGGAGCCTTCGCGGATCTCGCGATGGCCGCCGCCGTCTTCGCGATCGGACTGAAATTCACCTTCCGCACGGCGTTCGCCGCCGCGGCAACCGTGGCGGTCGCCGCCGTGGCGATCTTCGCCTCGAGCGACCTGGATCCGCTCAAGATGGCCTCGGGCGTCTTCCGGTATGGCCGCTTCGTTTCCCCCGACCAGGCGAAGCTGCCTTTCTACCGCGACGGCAAGACCGCGACCATCGCCGTGATGGACATCGGCAACATGCGAAGCATAAGGACCAACGGAAAGCCCGACGCGGCGGTGGAGATGAAGAACCGCGCGAAGCCCGCCAACGACGAGGCGACCATGGTGCTGGCCGCCGCGTTGCCGCTCGCCTTCAAGCCCGAGGCCAAGCGCATCGCCAACATCGGTTTCGGCTCGGGGCTGACGACCCACGCGGCCCTCGCGAGCCCCGTCGCGGAACTCGTCGATTCGATCGAGATCGAGCGGATGATGATCGAGGGGGCGAGACTCTTCGACCCGCACAACCGCCGCGCCTACCACGACCCGCGCAGCCGCATCCACATCGAGGACGCCAAGACCTACTTCGCCTCCCACGGCACGCGCTACGACGTCATCGTCTCCGAACCCTCGAATCCCTGGGTGAGCGGCGTCTCGTCGCTTTTTTCCGAGGAGTTCTACCAGCTCATGGGGCGGTACCTCACGGACGACGGCGTGCTCCTGCAGTGGATCCAGGTCTACGAGATCAACTTCGAGCTGTTCGCCTCCATCGCGAAGGCGCTGGGCAACAACTTCGGGGACTACCAGATGTTCGTCTCGAACCCGGGCGACATTCTCATCGTGGCGACGAAGGCGAAGCAGCTGCCGGCGATGAAGGACACGCTCTTCGGGTGGCCGGAGATGTCGAAGGACCTCGCCTCGCTCGGCTACCGCTCGCTCGCGGACCTGCAGAACGCCCGCATCGGCTCCCGCAAGGCGATGGAGCCGCTCTTCCGCTCGGGCATCTACCCGCCCAACTCCGACTACTTCCCGATGATCGACACCCGCGCGGCCAAGGCGCGCTTCATGCGCGAGCAGGCGAGCGACATGTCCTACCTTTCGCGCACGTTCATCCCCTTCACGGCCCTGTTCGCCCCGGATTCGCGCTACGACCCCGCGACGCTCGACTTCGCCTGGACGATCGCGGCCGAGCCTCCCACGCAGGGTCTCAATGCCAAGCGTGTGTGGTCGACGTTTCTGTCCACCGATGGGTCCGAGGCGCCGGGCCTCGACCCGCGCGTCGCGGTCCAGATCGGGCTGGCCCGCGACGGACTCGTGAATTGCTCCGCGCGTCCCGAGCGCTGGGTGGACCTGATCGAGGACGTGTACCGCGGGACGATCCCTTACCTCAACGTGGCCGCGCACCGGGAACTGCACGCGCGCATCACGGGCTCGCGCTGCCATGCGAAGTTGCCGGCCATCGAACGCGACCGGATCGACCTGTACGACGCCCTGGCCCTGCGCGAACCGGTTCGCGCCGCCGTCCTGGCCGAGCGGCTGCTCGATTCGGGGCGGAAATGGTCGCAGGCCGATGGCTCCCACCTGCTCTTCGCGGCGGTCTCCGGGCGCATCCTCGAAGGCAATGTCGCCGCGGCCAAGGCGCAGTGGGCGAAACATTCGAAGATCATCGACTCCCGCCAGCTCGATCGCCTGGCGACCCGCCTGCTGGTGACGTGGATCGACCCGGATTTCCGTGTCCCGGATGCTTTGCCGGCAGCGGGCGACAAGCCCGCGAAAAACTGACGATTTTGGGCACTAATTGACCTGTCGACCCGCCGCCGGTTGCGCCGTCGGCGAGCCGGCAGGCCCGATTCGGCGGTCGTGAACCGGTTCGGTCCGGCGCGATTCTAGATATCTTTATTTTTCAAGCAGTTGCATTGCTGCAAATGTCGCAGATCTCCTCGAAAGGCGTGGCATGGGGCTTGCATCTTCGACCGGGCAGGTGCGATTCCACCAACCAAATTTCTCACACTGAAAAGCGGAGTTCCCACATGAAGAAGATCCAACAGGGTTTCACCCTCATCGAACTGATGATCGTCGTCGCGATCATCGGCATCCTCGCGGCGGTCGCCATTCCCGCCTACCAGGACTACCTGAAGCGCTCGAAGATCACGGAAGTCGCGGCCACGGCCGGCGCTTGCAAGACCTCCGTGGGCGAGTTCATCGCCTCCAAGAACGCGCTCCCGGCCAACGTGAACGAAGCCGGTTGCTCGTCGACCCAGACCACCTACGTCGATGCCGTCACGGTCGCCGCCGAGAAGATCTCGGTCAAGATCAAGGCGGTCGACGCCACGGTCGACGGCAAGAACCTGATGCTGCAGGCCGAGAAGTCCCCCGGCGTGGTGAACGACGGCACGACGTCGGTCACCGGCTGGTACTGCTCGACCGACGCGGCCAACACGGCGTGGAAGTTCTTCCCGGCCAACTGCCGCCAGGCCTCGCTGTAATCGCCTGAGCTTCGGTTAGCGCGGTACGGAAGGGCGGGGTTCTCCCCGCCCTTTTTCTTTGGCGCTGCCGCCCCTTCCGGTCGCCGCGACCGGGAGATAGAATCCGGCGCTTCGCACATCGCCTCACTCGAGACCGCCATGAATCGCTGGAAAGCCTGCGCGATCCATCTCGGAATCAGCGCCCTCATCGGCACCGTCGTCATCGCGACGATGCTCTTCGTCTGGTACCCCGACCCCTTCTTCACCGCGATGGGGGGCAACGACCTCGTCATCATCCTGCTCGGCGTCGATGTCGTCCTGGGGCCGCTCGTCACGCTGATCGTCTTTAACCCGAAGAAGCGGGCCGCGCTCCTGCGCCTGGACCTGGGCATCATCGGCCTGGTCCAGGCCGCCGCGCTCGCCTACGGCGTGAGCGTCATCGCGGAAGTGCGCCCGGTGTACATGGTCTTCACGGTGGACCGTTTCGATCTCGTCGCGGCCAACGACATCAAGGCCGCCGAGCTCGCCCGCGTGAAGGATCCGCGGTTCCGGTCGATTCCCTGGGGGCGGCCGGCGACGATCGCCGTCAAGAGCCCGACGGAGCCCGCCGAGCAGATGCGCATCATCCAGTCGGCCCTGGAAGGCTCGGACCTGCAGACGTTTCCGCAGTACTACACGGACTTCGAATCGCTGTCGGCCCAGGCGCTCCGCAAGTCGAAGCCTTATTCGGTGCTGCGCCGCCGCCATCCGGAATCCTTCGCGCTGCTGGACAAGCGGCTCGCGGAACTCGGCAGGCGCGAGGAGGAAGTCCGGTTCCTGCCCCTCAAGGCGAGGAAGACCGACTATTGCGTGCTCCTCGACGCGAAGAACGGCGCGGTGCTGGGGTTCCTGGAACTCTATCCCTGGTAGCGACGCGCGGGAGGCCCGCGTCGGCCCGGGTGCAAGTTGCCGGGCCTGGGCGACATCGGCCGCCCTTGGTGACGAATTTCGGCAGGTTTTGACCCGCTCCGGCGCCGGTGAATGGCAGTGGAATACGCTTCCGGCCGTTCCGGCGGGCGGTGCGGAGAAAAATTTTCTGCATCAACGGGATAGCCGGCTACATCTGTCGCCGGGCTTCGTGCTCGATCGGCATGGGTCTTGCCCCTGTTTTTTGGTAGGTGCGCAAGCACCGATCCCCTTTTTTCACACGCGATGGAGAATCCCGACATGAAGAAGATCCAGCAAGGTTTCACGCTCATCGAACTGATGATCGTCGTGGCGATCATCGGCATCCTCGCGGCGGTCGCCATTCCCGCCTATCAGGACTACCTGAAGCGCTCGAAGATCACGGAAGTCGCGGCCACGGCCGGCGCTTGCAAGACCTCCGTGGGCGAGTTCATCGCCTCCAAGAACGCGCTCCCGGCGAACGTCGACGAGGCCGGCTGCTCCTCGACCGCCACCACGTACGTGGATTCCGTGACCGTGGCCGCCGAAAAGATCTCGGTCAAGATCAAGGCGGTCGACGCCACGGTCGACGGCAAGAACCTGATGCTGCAGGCCGAGAAGTCCCCCGGCGTGGTGAACGACGGCACGACGTCGGTCACCGGCTGGTACTGCTCGACCGACGCGGCCAACACGGCGTGGAAGTTCTTCCCGGCCAACTGCCGCCAGGCTTCGCTGTAATCGCCTGAGCTTCGGTTTGCGCGGCACGGAAGGGCGGGGTTCTCCCCGCCCTTTCTCATTCGTGCCGCAGGGCCTCCACCGGCCGGAGCGCCGCCGCCCGCCGCGCGGGCCAGAACCCGAAGAAGATGCCCGTGGCGGCGGATACCGCGAAGGCGACCAGCATCACCCACGCCGAGAACGCCACCTCGATCTGCATGGCCTTGCCCACCGCGTAGGCGCCGCCCACGCCGATGGCGATGCCGATGAGGCCGCCCACGATGCAGATCATCAGGGCCTCCAGCAGGAACTGCAGCAGCACGTCGCGCTGGCGCGCGCCGATGGCCATGCGGATGCCGATCTCGCGCGTGCGCTCGGTCACCGACACCAGCATGATGTTCATGATGCCGATCCCGCCCACCACGAGCGAGATCGAGCCGATGGCGCCCAGCATGAGCGAAAGGATGCGCGCCGTGGCGGAGGCCGCCTCGGCCACCTGCGTGAGGTTCCTCACGGTGAAGTCGTCCTCCTGGTCGGGCTGGATGCGGTGGCGCTGGCGCAGGAGCAGCGTGATGTCCTGCTCCGCGGCGCTCGTCGCCTCCTGGCTCACCGCCTGCACGAACATGAAGCGCACGGTGCCCGGGAAGCGGTTCCCGAAGAGCTTGCTCTGGGCCGTGGTGATGGGCACGAGCACGGAGTCGTCCTGGTCGCGCCCGTCGAGGCTCTGGCCCTTCTTCTTCAGCACGCCCAGCACCTGGAAGGGCTGGCCGCGGATGCGGATGGTCTTGCCGACCGGGTCCTCGGTGTCGAAGAGCTTCTCCACCACCGTCGTGCCCAGCAGGACCACGCGCGTGGCGCTCCTCACGTCCGTCTCGCCGAGGGTGTCGCCGGATTCCACCGGCCAGTCGCGCACCGCCGTGTATTCCGGCGTGACGCCCAGGACCTGCGTGCCCCAGTTGTTGATGCCGTAGGCCACCTGCGCGCCCCCCGGAAAAGTGGGCGCCACGGCCTGCACGTTGGCGAGGCGCCCGATGGCCTCCGCGTCGCCCGTCGTGAGCGTGGGCGCGTTGCCCGATCCGAACCGCAGGGGGCCGGAGCTCGTGCTGCCCGAGAGGATGACGAGCAGGTTGCTGCCCATCGAGGAGACGGCGCGGTTCACCTGGTTCTGCGCGCCCGTGCCCACCGCGAGCATGAGCACCACGGCCGCCACGCCGATCACCATGCCGAGCATCGTGAGGCCGGTGCGCAGCTTGTTGGCGCCCAGGGAGCGCCAAGCCTCGCGGATGACGGCGAGGGGGTTCACGCGGGCGCCCCGTGCGCCACGGGCCCGTCGTGCACGACGTGGCCGTCCTTGAAGCGGATGAGGCGCTTCGCGAAGCCGGCGATGTCGTTCTCGTGCGTGACCAGGAGGATGGTCACCCCCGTGTCGCGGTTGAGCTGGGTGAAGAGCGTCATGATCTCGTCGCTCGTCGCGGTGTCGAGGTTGCCGGTGGGCTCGTCGGCGAGGATGAGGCGCGGCCGGTTGGCCAGCGCCCGCGCGATGGCCACGCGCTGCTGCTGGCCGCCGGAGACGATTGGGCTGCGAATCGGCGTACTTCGCGAGGCCCACCTGGTCGAGCAGCTCGATCGCGCGGCGGCGGCGCTCGGCCCCACCCACGCCCGCGTACACCATCGGCAGCGCCACGTTCTCCGCCGCGCTGATGCGCTTGAGCAGGTTGAAGCCCTGGAACACGAAGCCGAAGACGCGGTTCCGCACGTGCGCGGCCTCGTCGGCGGTGAGGCGGGCGACGTCCTGCCCCTCGAGGCGGTAGGCGCCCGCGGTGGGCGCGTCGAGCAGCCCGATCACGTTCATGAAGGTGGACTTTCCCGAGCCCGACGGGCCCATGACGGCCACGAACTCGCCCTGGTCGATGGCGAGCGTGACCGCGTCGAGCGCGGGGGGCGTGTCGGGCGCGGCGCTCTCGTACTGCTTGCCGAGCCGCTCGACCTCGATGAAGCGTCCGGCCATGGCCGCTAGAACATCCTGAGGCGCATCTGCGAGGACGGCCCGCCCTGGCCCGCCAGGTCGCGCGTGACGAGCTTGTCGCCCTCGGCGAGTTCTCCCCCGAGCACCTCGGTGAAGCTCGCGTCGGAAATGCCCGTCTTTACCGTCACCGGCACGAGCTTGCCGTCGACGAGCTTGTGCACGCGCTGGCTGCCGTCGCCTCGGCGCGCTCCGCCGGACGTTCCCTTGGGCGCGCCCTTGTCGGCGGCGGACGGATCTGCAGGCGGGCGGAAGCGAAGCGCCGCGTTCGGCACGCGCAGGACGCCCTCGCGGCGGTTGGCGGTGATCTGCACGAAGGCCGTCATGCCGGGCTTCAGCTGCCCCTGCGGATTCTCCGCGCTCACGATGACGGTGTAGCTCACGACGTTCGACTGGATGGTCGGGTTGAGGCGCACCTGCTTCACCTCGCCCTTGAAGAACTGGCCGGGATAGGCGTCCACGCGGAAGCGCGCCGGCAGGCCCTCCTGGATGCCGCCCACGTCGGCCTCGGCGATGCTGGTCTCGATCTGCATCTGCGCGAGGTCCTTGGCGATCGTGAAGAGCGTGGGCGTGTTGAAGCTCGCGGCGACGGTCTGCCCGATCTCGACGTTGCGCGCGACGACGACGCCGGAGATCGGCGAGCGGATCACGCTGTAGCGGCGGTTCGTCTGGTCGCGAGAAAGCTGGGCCTTCGCGAGATCGAGCTGCGCGCGGGCGGCCTCGAGCTCCTTCACCGCGGTGTCGAGCTCCGAGGCGGCGATGAAGCCCCTGGCCACGAGCGCCCGCGTGCGGGTCTCCTTGCTCTCGGCGAGACGCAGGCCGGCCTGCGCGGCGGCGACGTTGGCGGCGCTCTGCCCGACGGCCGCGTCGAAGAGGGACGGATCGAGTTCGGCGAGAAGCTGGCCTTCCTTCACGACGCTGTTGTAGTCGACGTGCAGCTTCATGATCGTGCCCGAGACCTGCGTGCCCACGATCACCGAGGTGACGGGGTTCAGGTTGCCGTTGGCGGCGACGACCTGGATCACGTCGCCCTTGTCGACGGCCTCGAGGCGCCAGCGCTCGGCGGCGGGCGCCTCGGACTTGCCCTTCCACCACCACGCGCCCCCGGCGGCCGCGGCGAGGACGAGGACGGCGAGGAGGGATTTCGCGGAGAGGATCTTCACGGCGGGGGTTCCGGATGGCGCGACATGATTGCAATTCTAGGCGTGCGCCGTCTCGCGGGACCGGCGCCTTACGATTCGTTACACCCGGGGTTCAGCGAGGGCGCCAGGCGTTCGGCTTGATCGGCTGGCCGGTGGCGAGCGCGGTGAGGAAGTAGTCGATCTGCGAGAGTTCGTCCGAGCCCGCGGGGAAGGGCGCTGCGCCCATGCGTTCGAGGCATTCGCGCACCTGGGATTGCAGCGAGATCGCGCGGCCCTCGCGAACGAACGGCCAGCGGGATGCGGCGCCGGGGGCCGCGGGCAGCGCGGTGTCGCCGAAGTGCTTGCCGGCGTTGTGCACGTGGCACGAGGCGCAGGCGTAGTTCTGCTGGCCCATGCGGGTGAAATAGAGGCGCCGGCCCTGCTCGAAGCGTTCCTCGGCGAGGGGCGTGGCGATGCGAACCGCGATCTTCTGTCCTTCGGCGAGCGAGCGCACGTAGGCGAGAACGGCGCCCATGGCGGCGGCGTCGGCCGCCTCGAGGATCGGTTCGCCGTGCGAACGCAGGCACTGGTTCACGGCAGTCTCGAGGGTCACGAGCCGCTTCGACTTCGCGTCGAGCTGCGGGTAGGCCGCGGCGATGCGCCGGCCGCCGTTGGGAAAGCACTGCGCGAGGGAGCGGCCGTTCCTGAACTTGCGCGTCCACAGGCGCTTGCCCTCGGCGAGGATCGCGGCCGCCTCCGGCGCGGGCGTGTTCGCCTCCAGTTGCGCGCGGCGCTCGTCGTCGAAGGCCGCGGCGCCAAGCGCGTAATCGGCCGGAGCCACGCCGGGGTGCGCGGCGGCGAGGCGGGCGGCGATGTCCGCGCGCACGGCGCCGGCCCCCGCGTGCGCGACGGGCACGCAGGCGAAGAGCGCGAGGGCGAGGATTTCAGGGAAGCGCACGGAGGAACTCGACGAGGCGATCGATCTCGGCGGCTTCGAGGATGCGGTGGCGGCCGTAAGGGGGCTTCACGGTATCCGGCACCATTCGCGTGGGATCCACGAGCAGGGCGCGGAGCTTGTCGCTGTCCCAGCCCTTGAGGCGCGCGCCATCGAGCGGGGGGCCGATGTCCGACTTCGTCGCGGGGCCGGTGCCGCCGGGCAACCGGTGGCAGGCGATGCAGTTGCCCTTGTCCGGGCGCATGAAAAGGGCGCGCCCATCGGGCACCTGGGCGGCCGACACGGGGACGGGCGCGAAGGCGCCGGCGACCGCGCGAGGAGAAGAAGGGCCGCGCGCATCAGCTGATCTTGAGGGCCTTCTCGGCCTCTCGCTCGATCTCGAGCTGGTTGCGCAATTCCCGCAGGCGGGCTTCCGCGCTCGAGAGCTCGTAGAAATCGGCGCCGGCGACGGGCTTCGACTTGGAGGCGATCTCGAGCTGCGCCACCGCCGCCGCGAGATTGCCACGGCGATAGTAGGCCTCGGCCTGGGCCCGGTGCTGCGACAGGGGCCGGCCGCTCGCGGCGAACGCCTTGGCCGTGAGCTCGTGCAGGCGCGCGTCTTCCGGCGTGGCCCGCACGCGTTCCTCGAGGAGCGCGATGGCTGCCTTGGGGTCGCCGGACTGGATCAGCAGGTCCGCCAGGCCGTAGGCGAGGCCGCGGTGCGCCGGGAAGGCCTTGATGGCGACGCGATAGGCCGCGACCGCCTCGGCGTTCATGCCGCGCTCGGTGAGCAGCCGCGCCCACGCCTGTTCGAAGGCGGGATGCGGTTGCGCGCTCGAACGCAGCAGCGCGAGTTCCTTCTCCGCGGCGGGGAAATCGCGCGCGCGGATGAGCGCGAGGGCGAGGCCGTAGGAATCCTCGCGGGGGCGCAGCACCGTCTTGTCGGCGAGGCGGTTGCGGAACCACGCGACGGTCTCCGCCACCTGGCCCGACTCGGTGCGCACCTTCGCGCGGGCGAGCCGGTACTCGAAGCTGTCCGGCACGAGGCGCACGCTCATGCGCTCGGCGCGGTTCTGCATGTCCGAGATGCGCTCGATCGTGAGCGGGTGGGTGCGCAGGTACGATGGCGCGCCCTTGAACTCGCTCAGGCGGTTGGCCCGCTGCATGCGTTCGAAGAAGCTCACCATGCCCCGCGGGTCGTAGCCGGCGCGCTCGAGGATGGTGATGCCCACGCGGTCGGCCTCGCGCTCGTGTTCGCGCGTGTAGTCGAGCTGGCCCTGGATGGCGATCGCGCTCGCGCTCACGAGGGCGGCCTCGGTCACCTGCCCGCTTTGCGAGCTGCTTCCGCGCGAGGCGAGAAGCGCCAGCGCGAGGGCCGCGAGCGAGGCGAGCTGGTAGCGACCCTGGCTCTGGTAAAGGCGGGACTGGTGGCGCTGCAGGATGTGCGCGATCTCGTGGCCGACCACGCCGGCGAGTTCCGATTCGTTTTCCGTGAGCAGGAAGAGGCCCGTGTGGATGCCGATGTGGCCGCCGATGAGCGCGAAGGCATTCACCGCGTCGTCGCGCACGACGAAGAACTCGATCGCGCGCCCGGGCGAATCGGCGGCGGAGAGCAGGCGGTTGCCCAGCGTCTTCACGTAATCGGCGATCTCCGGGTCCTCGACGAAGGCCGGGTCGACGCGGATCTCGCGCATGACGCGGCTGCCGATGGTGCGCTCCTGCTTTTCCGAGAGCGTGGCGTCGGAGACGTCGCCCAGGTCCGGCAGGCCCTGGCCGTGCACCGGCACGAGGGCGGCGCAAAGGGCGAGGGCGAGGAGTCGGCGGAGCATCGGGAAAGGGGCGGGCAGGGCTGAAATCGTGGATACTTTCGGACACGCGGCGGGGCGTTTGGTTCGCCGCAGCCGGAGTCCCTGATTATGAACGAAAAACTCACGCATTTCGACGAAGGCGGCCGGGCCGTCATGGTGGACGTCGGGCCGAAGGACGAGACGGCCCGCCGGGCCGTGGCGGGCGGCACGATCCGCATGAAGCCCGAGACTCTCGCCATCGTGCGCCAGGGCAGCGCGAAGAAGGGCGACGTGATCGGCATCGCCCGCATCGCGGCCATCCAGGCGGCCAAGCGCACGGGCGAGCTGATCCCGCTGTGCCACCCCATCGCGCTCACGAAGGTGAGCGTCGATTTCGACGTCGACGAAGAGTCCTCGAGCATCGCCTGCCGCGCCACCGTGGAGTGCCACGGCCGCACGGGCGTCGAGATGGAGGCGCTCACGGCCGTATCCGTGGGCCTGCTCACCATCTACGACATGTGCAAGGCCGTCGACCGGGGCATGACGATGGATGGCGTGCGCCTTCTCGAAAAGGAAGGCGGCAAGTCCGGACGCTACGTCGCGCCCTAGCGCAGGGCCGCGAGGAGGAGCCCCGCCGCGGCCGAAGCGGCGATGACGGGAATGACGCCTGCCTTGTAGCGCACGAGGGCGATGGCCGCCGCCACGGTGATGGCCGCCGAGGCCCATTCGAACCCGCCGGAAAAGGGCGCCGCCGCCGTCGCCCGAGGCAGCAGCACGTGCCAGCCGAAGAAGAGCGCGAGGTTCGCGATCACGCCCACCACGGCCGCGGTGATGGCCGCCAGCGGTCGCTCGAGGTGAATCTCGCCGCGCGTGCGCTCGACGTACGGCCCGCCGGCGAGGATGAACACGAAGGAAGGCAGGAAGGTGAACCACGTGGCGACCGCCGCGCCGATCCAGCCGGCGGCGAGGAGCGATTCGGGGCCCGACGCCGCCTGGGCCCATCCGCCGAGGAAGCCCACGAAGGTCACGATCATGATGAGCGGCCCGGGCGTCGTCTCGCCGAGCGCCAGGCCGTCGATCATCTGCGCGGCCGTGGCCCATCCCTGGCTCACGGCGGTCTCCACGAGATAGGGCAGCACCGCGTAGGCGCCGCCGAAGGTGACGAGAGCCGCCTGCGTGAAGAACGCGGCCATCGCGACGAAGGGGCTCGACTCCCCGTACCCCTGCACGAGCAGCGCATAGGGCACGAGCCCCAGCGCGAGGCCGGCGGCGGCGACGAGCAGGAATTTCGCGAGCCTCGGCCTCGCGTGCCCGGGCGTGGGCGAATCGTCGCCGATGATCGCGGGGCTGCCCGGGTCGCCGCGCAAGACCGAGTGCCCACCGCCCGCGTGCGCCCCGGGCGCGATCCACTTGCCGGCGATGCCCGCGACCGCCGCGCCGGCGATCACGAAAGGGAAGGGAACCGAGAGCGCCGCAAGCGCGAGGAAGGCGGCGATCGCGATGGCGACGTGGAACGGATGTCGCACGGCCCGCGAGGCGATGCGCAACACCGCCGCGATCACGATCGCGACGACGGCCGGCTTCACCCCGGCGAGCAACCCGGCCACGAGAGGCGCGTGGCCGTGGGCGAGGTAGCCCCACGACAGCAGGCCCAGGATGAAGAACGAGGGCAGCACGAAGAGAACGCCTGCGGCGATGCCGCCCACGGTGCCGTGCATGAGCCAGCCCAGGTACGTGGCGAGCTGCTGCGCCTCCGGGCCGGGCAGGACCATGCAGTAGTTGAGCGCGTGAAGGAACCGGCGTTCCGAAACCCACCGGCGCCGCTCGACGAGTTCGCGGTGCATGATCGCGATCTGGCCCGCCGGTCCTCCGAAGCTGATGAAGCCGAGCTTCGCCCAGAAGGCGAGCGCATCGGAGAAGCGGACGGAATCTCGCCGTGCGCTCATGCGCGATTCGCCGCGTGCCGGCTGGCCGCGCCATGGTCGTCGACGACGAGGTAGCAGGCGTCGAGGACGAGCGGCGCCCGGGCCGTGCCGGGTGTTTCGAGCAGCCGTTTGGGGGAAAGGGGAAGCGCTTCGGTGTCCATGGCGTCCTCGGGGAGCAGGAAGAGGCGCTGGCCTTGGACGTGACACCGTCTTGCCCGGGAAGGGCGCCGGGGGGCCGCGGATCCCCGGTGGGCGAATCGTAACCGCCCGCCCCGGCGCGGCGCAATCGCCCTTGAATCGTCCCGGCGCCGGCCCGATGTTAGAATCGCCCGGCTCCGGAGAAAGACATGACGACGACCATCCCTGCAGACCGCGAACTCGATGTGCGCGGACTCAACTGCCCCCTGCCCATCCTGCGCGCCAAGAAGGCCCTTTCCGACCTCACGGCCGGCCAGGTCCTGAAGGTCATGGCGACGGACCCGGGTTCCGTGAAGGATTTCCAGGCGTTCTGCCGCCAGACGGGCAACGAGCTCCTGTCCCACACGGAAGGCGCGGAATTCACGTTCTTCATGAAGAAGCGCTGACCGCTTCGGGGGCTTCCCCGGAGACGACCCGCGGGAAGCCTAGCGCCCTGCCAGGCGGCGCATTGCGGTGACGGTGTCCGTCATCGGGGCGCGTCCCGGGAGGCGGGGATGATTCCCCGGCGCACGTAGAGCGGTCGCAGGCCCTCGCGGAAGGACGGCAGGGCCGCGGCGAACGCGCACCCCGCGAGGGCGCAGGCGATGCCCCCGGCGAGGAAGGTCCGGGGCGCGCCGATGTGCTCGGCGAGCCAGCCGGCGCCCAGGTGCCCGACGGGCAGCGACCCGATGAAGAACATCGTGTAGTAGCTCATCACGCGGCCGCGCTTGTCGTCGTCGATGACCGACTGGATGATCGTGTTGCAGGTCGACGAGGTGAGGAACATGCCGAATCCGGCGAGCACCAGGAAGACGGCGGAAAGCCACACCGAGCGCGAAAAGCAGAAGCCGATGGCGCCCGTGCCCGCCAGGACGAGCGCGATGGGGATCCACTTGGCCAGCCCGCGCACGGAGGGGCGGCGCGCCAGGCTCGTCGCGGCGATCACCGCACCCAGCCCCACGCAACCGATGAAGAAGCCCACGAGACCCGCGCCCTGCGAGAAGGTCTTCACCGCGATGGCGGGCATGAGCGAGGAATAGGGCCCGATCGTGATGCTCACCGTCGCGAGGACGAGCAGCATCCGCCGGATGGGATAGAACCCCATGGCATGCCGCCAGCCGTCGGCCAGGTCCGCCAGGACATGGGTCTCGCCGCGCTCGGGCGGCGGGTTCACGGTTCGCGTGCCGCGCAGGGCGGCGAGCACCGCGAGGTAACTCACCGCGTTCACGGCGAAGCAGAAGGTCTCGCCGGCCGCGGCGATGGCGATCCCGCCGAGGGAGGGGCCCACGAATCGCGCGCCGTTCATCAGGATGGAATTGAGCGCGATGGCGTTGGGCAGGTCCTCGCGGTTGTCGAGGATCTGCACGAAGAAGGCCTGGCGCGTGGGCGTCTCGAAGGAATTGGCGAGGCCGCCGACGAGCGCCAGCGTCGCGAGGAGCGCCGGCGTGATGAGGCCGAAGCCGGACAGGACGGTGAGGGCGAGGGCCTGCAGGCCCATGAGCGTGAGCACCGTCATCAGGATGCGGCGCCGGTCGAAGCGGTCCCCGACCACCCCCGCCACCGGGGAGAGCACGAGGTAGGGCACGGAGTTGAGGAAGCCCACGAGCCCCGTGAACACCGTGGAGCCCGTGAGCTTGTAGGCGAGCCACATGAGCGCGATCGACTGCATCCACGTGCCGATCATCGAGACGGCCTGCCCGGCGTAGTAGCGCCGGAAGTTCGGCGAACGCAGCGCCCGCAGGCTTTGCGGCAGGTCCAAGGTCGGCGCCGCTCCTAGCCGAGCCGCGCGAGCTGGGCGCGCACCTCGGCGAGCTTCGCCTCGAAATCGACGAGGCGCTGGCGCATCTGGTCGACCACGGCGGCCGGCGCCTTGGCCACGAAAGCCTCGTTGGCGAGCTTGGGGCCGACCTTGGCGATCTCGCCCTCGAGCCGGGCGATCTCCTTGCGCAGCTTTTCGCCCTCGACAACCGGGTCCGCCTTCGGCAGCGCGATCGCCACGGTGCCCGCGTCCGTGACGGCCGTGGCGCAGTTCTCCGGGACGGCGGTGGCGACCGAGATCTCGCCGAGCCGGCCGAGGAAGCGCACGTAGTCGAAAGTGCCCTCCACGCCGCCCTGCTTGGGCACCACGAAGGCGGCGATGCGCTCGCCGGGCGGCAGGTTGCGCTCGGAGCGGAGGTTGCGCACCGCGTTGGTGACCTGCTTGAGCACGGCGACCTGCGCCTCGGCGGCGGCGTCGACCTTCTCCGGCTGGGCCTGCGGGTAGCGCGCGAGCATGATGGTCTCGCCCGTCGTTCCGGCGAGCGGCGCGACCTTCTGCCACAGCTCCTCGGTGATGAACGGGATGAACGGGTGCGCGAGGCGGAGCGTCGCCTCCAGCACGCGGATGAGCGTGCGACGCGTGCCGCGTTGGGCGGCCTCGCCACCGGACTGAAGCTGCACCTTCGTGAGCTCCACGTACCAGTCGCAGTACTCGTCCCAGGCGAACTCGTAGAGGGCGCGGGCGGCCGTGTCGAAGCGGTACTCGGCGAGCGCGTCCGCCACGGCCTGCTCGGTGGCCTGCAGGCGCGAGACGATCCAGCGATCCACGAAGGTGAGTTCCACGGGCGCCGCGGGGTCGAGCCCCGTGTCCTTGCCCTCGCAGTTCATGAGCACGAAGCGCGTGGCGTTCCAGAGCTTGTTGCAGAAGCTGCGGTAGCCCTCGCAGCGCTTCAGGTCGAAATTGAGCGTGCGGCCGTGCGTGGAGAGCGCGGCGAAGGTGAAGCGAAGCGCGTCGGCACCGTAGGAGGCGATGCCCTCCGGGTAGTCGCGGCGGATGCGCCGGATGGCCGAGTCCTTGTGGGAGGCGAGCATGAGCCCCTTCGTGGACTTCTCGAGCAGTCCTGCCAGGTCGATGCCGTCGATCACGTCGATCGGGTCGATGGTGTTTCCCTTCGACTTCGACATCCGCTGGCCTTCGCCGTCGCGCACCGTCGCGTTCAGGTACACGTCGCGGAACGGAATCTCGCCGGTGAAGTGCAGGGTCGTCATGATCATGCGGGCGACCCAGAAGAAGATGATGTCGGCGCCGGTGATCATCACCGAGGACGGCAGGAAGAACGGGCGTTCCCGGGCGAAAGTGGCCTCGTCCGGCCAGCCGAGGGCCGAGAAGGGGACGAAGGCCGACGAGAACCAGGTATCCAGCATGTCGGGGTCGCGGGCATCCGGCGCGATCGACTTGCCGGCCGCCTTCGCCTTCGCGGAGGCTTCACCGAAGTCCCGCCCCACGAACACCGATCCGTCGGTGGCGTGCCAGGCCGGGATCTGGTGGCCCCACCAGAGCTGGCGGGAGATGCACCAGTCCTGGATGTTCTCGAGCCATTGGCGGTAAACCGAAGTCCACTCGTCCGGGATGAAGCGTATGCGCCCGTCGTTCACCGGCTCGAGGCCAGCCTTGGCGAAACCGTCCATCTTCACGAACCACTGGTCGGAAAGCATGGGCTCGGTCACGGCGTCGGAGCGCTGCGAGCGCGGCTGCATGAGCGTGTGGGGCTTCACGCTGTCCACGAGGGCGGCGTTTTCCAGGTCGGCCAGCACGCGCTTTCGCGCCTCGAAGCGGTCGAGGCCGCGGTAGGCCTCCGGCGCGTTCTCGTTCACCGTCGCGTCGAGGGTGAAGATGTTGATCATGGGGAGCGAATGCTTCACCCCGATCCGATAGTCGTTGAAATCGTGCGCGGGCGTGATCTTCACGCAGCCCGTGCCGAACTCGCGGTCCACGTACTCGTCCGCGATGACGGGGATGAGCCGGTCCGCGAGAGGCAGGCGCACGTGCTTGCCGACGAGGTGCCGGTAGCGTTCGTCCTCCGGGTGCACGGCCACGGCCGTGTCGCCCAGCATCGTCTCCGGGCGGGTCGTCGCGACCACGAGCGATTCGCCCGTGCCTTCAACCGGGTAGCGAAGGTGCCAGAGGGAGCCTTGTTCCTCCTTCGACTCCACTTCGAGGTCCGACACGGCCGTCCTGAGCACCGGGTCCCAGTGCACCAGGCGCTTGCCCCGGTAGATGAGGCCTTCCTCGTGCAGTCGGACGAAGACTTCCGTCACCGCCTTGCAGCGGGCCTCGTCCATGGTGAAGTACTCGCGCGACCAGTCGCACGACGCCCCCAGCCGGCGCATCTGGCGGGTGATGGTGGAGCCGGATTCCTGCTTCCATTCCCAGACGCGCTCGACGAATTTCTCGCGGCCGAGGTCGTGCTTGGTCTTGCCCTGCTGCTCGAGCTGGCGCTCCACCACCATCTGCGTGGCGATGCCGGCGTGATCGGTCCCGGGTTGCCAGAGGACGTTCTCGCCCTTCATGCGGTGCCAGCGCGTGAGGACATCCATCAGCGTCTGCTGGAAGGCGTGGCCCATGTGCAGCGTGCCGGTGACGTTGGGCGGCGGCAGTTGGATCGAGAAGGCAGGACGGGAGGCGTCGAACGAGGCCTTGAAGAGACCACGCGATTCCCAGTGCGGGTACCAGTGCGATTCGATGGCGTGGGGGTCGAAGCTTTTGGCGAGTTCCATGGCTTTCCGGTGCGCCGGGCGAGCCCGGCGGCGATTTCGTGTTCGTGTCTAGCGGGGCGGGCGGCGGGAGAGCGCTTCGGCCACGGCGTCGCCGACGGCATTGGCGATGTCCTGCCGGAGGTCGCCCAGTGCCGCGACGACGGCGGCCTGCACCTCGGCCACCAGGTGCTGCGTGAGGCGCCGCTCCAGGTCGCGCGCGAGGCGGGCTTCGACCTCGGCCACGACCTCGGCGACGATCTCGCGCGTGAAGGCGTCGCTCGCGGGTGGCGGCGCCGGGGCGGCCCGCTGGCCCGGCGCGATGAGTTCGGTGAGCGTGGGCACGGCGTCGTCATCCCCGGCGGCAGGGGCCGGCGCGTGTCGGTGCAGGAGGGCGTCGGCGGCGCCGAGCAGGTCGCGTTCGTCGGCCATGGCGATCAGGCGGGCTCGATGGCGTTCACGCGGATCTCGTAGCCGCGCTTCTTGTAGAACGCGTAGCGGCCGCGGGCTTTCTGCTTGTCCTCATCGTCCGTGGCCACGATCTCGAGCAGGCGTTCGAACGAGGCGAAGAACGGAGGCCACTCGTCGTCGAGATTGAGCAGCACGTCGTGGTGCGGCACCTCGTCTCCGGCCGTGGCGAGGATGACGGGCGTCTCGGCGGCGATGGTCTCGCCGGCACGGCAATGGGGCACGAACTTCACCGACTGGAAGGTCCAGAGCAGGCGGTCGAAGGCGGACAGCACCTTCGGATCCGACGAGTAGGCCACCACCTTGCTTTCGCGCTCGAAGGCCTTCGTCGCCAGCCGGCAGGCGAAATGCAGCTTGTCGTCCGCGTAGTGGTAGAAGTCGATCCTCGTCACGCCGCCCGCCGAGCCAGGAAGTGCGCGAGCAGGGCCACGGGACGTCCGGTGGCGCCCTTCTCGACGCCGCTCTTCCAGGCGGAGCCGGCGATGTCGAGGTGGGCCCACTTGTACGCCTTGGCGAAGCGCGAGAGGAAACAAGCGGCCGTGATGGCGCCGCCGGGGCGCGGGCCCACGTTCGGCATGTCCGCGAAGTTGCTCTTGAGCGCCTCCTGGTAGTCGTCCCACATCGGCAGGTGCCAGGCGCGGTCCCAGGCGGCGTTGCCCGAGGCGACCAGTTCCCACGCCAGGGCGTCGTCGTTCGCGAAAAGGCCGGTGGCGACGTGCCCCAGCGAGATGACCATGGCGCCGGTGAGCGTCGCCACGTCGACCACGGCGGCGGGCTTGTAGCGTTCCGCGTAGGTGAGGGCGTCGCACAGGATGAGGCGGCCCTCGGCGTCCGTGTTGAGGATCTCGACCGTCTGGCCGGACATCGTGGTCACCACGTCGCCGGGCTTCACGGCCTTGCCGCCGGGCATGTTCTCCGTGGCGGGCACGAGCGCCACCACGTTGAGCGGCAGCTTCATGAGGGCGACGGCCTTCATCGTGGCGATGACGCTCGCCGCGCCGCACATGTCGAATTTCATCTCGTCCATCTCGGCCGCGGGCTTGAGGGAGATGCCGCCCGTGTCGAAGGTGACGCCCTTGCCGACCAGGACGACGGGCGCCGCGCCCTTCGGGCCGCCGGCGTGCTCGAGGATGATGAAACGCGGGGGCTCGCGACTGCCTTGCGCCACGGCCAGGAAAGACCCCATGCCGAGCTTCGCGATGTCTTTCTCGCCGAGCACCTCGCACTTGAGACCGTGGGCCTTGGCCATCGCCTCGGCCTCGTTCGCGAGGATGGTCGGGGTGCAGAGATTGGCGGGAAGGTTGCCGAGGTCGCGGGCCATGGCGACGCCCGCTGCGATGGCGCCGGCGCGGGCGATGGCCGCCGTGGCCGCCTCGACATCCGCCTTGCCCTCGGCGTGCAGGGCGACTTTCTTCAAGTGCGATTTCGTGCCGGGCTTGCTCTTGGTGCGGTCGAACCGGTAGGTGCCTTCCGCGGCGAGGAGGGCGGCCTGCTCGGCCTTCCAGGCGATATCGCGGCCGGGCACCGGGAGGTCCGTGAGATAGAACGCGGCTTCGGTGGCCCCGGTGCCCTTGAGGGCGCGGATGGCCGCCGCGACCGCCGCGCGGTACGGGCCTTCCGCGAATTCCGAGGATTTGCCCAGGCCCACGAGCAGCACGCGGTCCGCCGCCACCTTGCGCACCTTGTGCAGCAGGAGGGTCGAGCCCTTGCGACCACCGTGGTCGCCGCTGCGCAGGATTTCGGTGAGGAAACCGCCGGAGGCCTTGTCCACTTCGGCCGCGGCGGCGCTCAGCTTGCGTCCCTCGTGGACGCCCACGACCACGCATCCGGTCTTCGCCTTCGCGGGGCTGCCGCTCTTTATGCTAAATTCCATTTGTTTTCCTGAACTTGAGCGCGCTTTGGGAAACGGCGATTATCCCCGGTTAACATGCGCCAAGTCAAAGAAGTCCGACCCCCTCCCGCCCCTTGATCTTCGATCGCAGCCTCATCCGCGAATTCAGCCTCGTGGCCCTCGCCGTGGTGGTGGTGCTGCTCGCCATCATTCTCACGCGGCTGCTCATCCTGCTGCTCGGCAAGGCGGCCCTGGGGACCGTGCTCCCTGAAGCGGTCATCGGCCTGATCGCGTTCGGGATCCTCACGTACCTTCCGGTGCTCCTGTCCATCGCGGCGTTCGTGGCGGTATTGCTCACGCTCACGCGCAGCTTCCGGGACAGCGAGATGACCGTCTGGTTCACCTCGGGCCTTTCGATCGCGGCCTGGGTGAAACCCGTGCTGCAGTTCAGCTTGCCCATCGCGCTCGTCGCCGGGGCGCTCTCGCTGGGTTTGTCCCCCTGGTCCCAGGCGCAAAGCGCGGAGTACCAACGCCTGCTGGAGAGCCGGGACGAGGTCTCGAGCGTGACGCCGGGCGTCTTCCGGGAATCGCGCCGGGCCGACCGGGTTCTCTTCGTCGACAAGATCTCGGACCGTGACAACGAGGTGAACAACGTCTTCGTGCAATCGACGCAGAACAACCGCACGGGCGTGATGGTGGCGCAGCGCGGCTTCATCGAGAATGCCGAGAACGGCGACCGCTTCGTGGTGCTCCTGAACGGCCGCCGCTACGAGGGCACGCCGGGCACGCTCGATTACAAGACGGTGGATTTCGACCGGTACGCCATCCGGATCGAGCCCCGGGAGGCCAAGAAGGAAACGCCTCCCGCCAAGGCCCTGGACACGATGGAACTCATCGGCGACCCCACGAACCACAACATCGCGGAGCTTCACTGGCGAATCGCGCTGCCGCTTTCCGTGGTGCTGATGGCGCTTTTCGCCGTGCCGCTGTCCTTCGTGAACCCGCGACAGGGGCGCTCGTGGAACCTGGTGCTGGCGGTGCTGGCGTACACGCTCTACAACAATCTCCTGTCGATCTTCCAGGCCTGGACGGCGCAAGGGAAGATCCCGGCCTGGGTCGGCCTGTGGCCGGTGCACCTCATGGTGGCGCTGGTGATCGCCTGGCTCCTCACGCGGCAGGTGATGCCCAGGCGCCTCCTGGTCGGCCGAGGCTAGGCAAGGCTCGCCCGGGAAGGGCGGGCAAGGTATAATTTCGGGCTTCCCGCAAGGAAGAGCGGCATCCCCCAGGAGAGGTGGATGAGCGGTTTAAGTCGCACGCCTGGAAAGCGTGTTTAGGTTAATAGCCTAACGCGGGTTCGAATCCCGCCCTCTCCGCCACGATTCGCAAGGAAAAAGCCGCACGGCCATGGCCGTGCGGCTTTTTTTTCGCCTCGGTTGCTCAGGCTGCGCCGGACTCGACGCGCTTGCGGTTCGGGCAGCGGGCCCACTCGTCCTGCTGGCAATCGGTCCTGCGGCAGTCGAACTCGCAGGCCGCCATCTCGGGCGGGACGTCGCGCACGATGCGCGGGACGATGCGACCTTGCAGCCAGCGGATGATGCGGGTGCCCATGGGTACTCCCCTCTGGCGAAAGCCCTTTCCGTGGGGGGCGGAAACGGGCGCCGACGGGCAAATGCTAGTGAGACGCGGCCCCGCCCGGTTTGATCCAATCGGGGTCGCCAGCGGTTTTCGGGCCATTCCGGCGCTCGAAATGCCCCTTTTCCCGGGCGCCGGGGCGCAACGGTCAGCCGCCGACCACCCGGTTCTTGCCCGCCCGCTTGGCGAGGTACATGGCGCGGTCGGCGCGATTCAGGGCGTGGCTGCCCGACTCGCCGGCCTCCAGTTCGACTACGCCCGCGCTGAAGGTGATGAGTACCCGGTCCGCGCCGTGCATGAAGATGTCCCGGGTGAGCTCGCGCTGAAGGCGCACCATCACCTCGATGCCCTCGGCCTGCGTGGTATTGGGCATCAGGAAGGCGAACTCCTCGCCGCCGAAGCGCGCCAGCGCGTCCGTGGCGCGAAGGCACCCGCGCGCCACATTCGCCAGGTGCACGAGAGCCGCGTCCCCCGTCTCGTGGCCACGAGAGTCGTTCAGCCGCTTGAAGTCGTCGATGTCCAGCATGGCGAGCGACAGGCGGGATCCCAGGCGGCGCATGCGCCCCACTTCGGCTTCGAGCGCCTCGTCGAGGCCCTTGCGGTTGAGGGTGTCCGTGAGCGCGTCGTGGCGCGCCTGGGCGCTGGCGTGGTCCAGCTCGCGGTGCAGCTTCTCGAGTTCGGCCTGCGAGTCGCGGACCCTGTCCTGCAGGCCGCGCATCTCGTCGCGGGCCCTGCCGGTGTCCAGCGCGATGTCCTGCGTGGTGGCGATGACGTCGTTGAGGAGCGGGGCGAGGTCCTCGATGGCTTTCACCTCGCCGATGCGGCGCGCGCACTGCTCGAGGTGCTCGCGGTGCGTGTCGCTCGAGGCGCCGATGCTGGCCAGGCGGTCGATGAACGTCGCGAGCATCGAGCGCATCTCGTCGCGCGCGGCCAGCACGCGCTGGCGAGACTGCGCCTGGCGCCTCATGACGTCGCGCACGCGCGCCTCCACCGCGTCGAGCTGGCGCAGGCGCAGGGGCGGGTCGAGCGCGGAGAGCAGCGCGTCCACCTGTCCCTCGAGCCAGCGGTCGTCGAGGGAGAGATGGGCGATGTTCTCCAGGATGAGGTGCAGCAGTTTCAGCAGCGCGCCGCGCACCTCGGCCTGCTCCTCCGCCGCGACGAGCGCCTGGTCGTGCAGCAGCGCGATGCGCGCGAGGGCATCCGCGTCGCCATCCCCGCCGTCCTGGAGGGCGGCATTCACGTCGGCGAGACGCGCGCCGAGGCGCTTCTCGTCGTCCTCCACGAGTGGCAGGAGGTCTTCGAGCAATCGCAGCAGGGCCTTGACGGTGGTCCCGGTCGGCCGGGTCGCGCCGACCGGCGCTTCGGCCGGCTTGAGTTCCGCCGTGGGGGGGCGGCGGGCATCCGGCGTGCCGCGCGAAACCCGGGCATAGGCGAGGAGCGCCTCGCGCACTTCCTTCCAGCTCTGGTGCGCGATGGCGGCATCCAGGGAGGCGAGGGCGTCCCGTTCGGCCTCGCGCTGCGCCGGGAGGGCCTCTGCCAGTTCCCTCAAGGGCGCCTCGGGGAAGCCGTTCCCCATGGGCGTGGCCGCGATTTCGTGGTACAGCGCCGCGTAGTTGGCCGGCGTCGGCGCGAGGCCCCGTCCGGAGAGTACCTTGAGCGCCTCACGGGCGATCTGCGGTGGCGACTTGCGGGGAGCGCTCATGGCACGGGTCGGCGGGTCAGGATGTCGGAACGGCGCGTTGCCCCAGGCGCTTCAGGCAGCGGTCGATCCATTGCGCCGTGAGCTTTTCCTGCACGGCGTTCTGGCCGAGCCGCTCGCGAAGCGCGGGGAAGTCCACGCGGTCCAGTTCCTGATCCTGATTGAAGCACGAAAATACGTAGGTCGTCTTTCCGGTGGCCGGGTCCACGTGCGGCTGGAGGCACTGCGCGCAGATCTCCTTCATCATGCACTGCATCGGCGAGTTGATGGAACCGATGGCCACGTGGGAGCCCTTCAGGTACGGCTGCAGCACCGCATGGCGGGCGCCCTTCACGGCGTTCATCATCCCGTCGGAGCCGATGGCGATGATGCGATCGGCATCCTGCAGCTTCACGGACTGCGCCCCCAGGCGCCCTTCGGCGTGGGCGCGCATCGCCTCGACGATGTTGCCCACGAAGGCCTTGTCGCCCGCTCGGGTCGGCGCGAATCCGGGCGCTTCGTCGCAGCACCAGATCACCTCGTCCGCCGCGGCCTCGATCTGGGCGACCTTGTAGCGGTCGATCACCTTCTTGTAGCCGGCGAAGTACAACACCTTCGAGCCGGCCGCGCGAAGCGCGGCGCCGATCGAGAAGAGCACCGCGTTGCCCAGGCCGCCGCCGACCAGGGCCACCGTTTCGCCCGAAGGCGTCTCGGTGGGCTCGCCCGTGGGGCCCATCAGGATGACGGGTTCGCCGGGCTCGAGGAAGGCGCACAGGTCCGACGATCCGCCCATCTCGAGCACGATGGTGGAGACGAGGCCCTTCTCGCGATCCACCCACGCGCCGGTGAGCGCGAGCCCCTCCATGGCGAGCTTCGTCCCGTCGATGGCCGGGGCGAGCGATTCGAAATTCTGCAGGCGGTAGAACTGGCCGGGCCGGAATGCCCGCGCGGCGAGCGGCGCCTCGAGCACGATCTCCACGATCGTGGGGGTGAGCCTCTCGACGCGGTGCACCTTCGCGCGTAGCTGGCGGTTGATGCCGGCGAGGAACGCGTCGGACTCGCCCGCGGCGCGGGCCGGCCGTTTCTCGAGGACGCGGCTCACGGAAGGGTAGCCCTGCTTGGCCGAACCCATCGCCTTCACGACGTTGCCGGCCCACGACGGGTGCAGGTCGCCGAAGAAGCTCATGTAGGTGTCGGCTTCGCCCTTCCACATCAGCACCTGCGGCGTGGCGGGCTTCGCGCTCTTCTCGGGCTTGACCGGCCTGCCGTCGTCGTCGAGGGCGCTGAAGTACTTGCCGTCCAGCTTGAAGTGCCCCGCGTCCTCGCGAGCGAGCACCGTGTTGGGCTGCGTGCCGGCGGCGATGAGGATCGTGCGCGCGGGCAGCGTGTGCTCCTTGCCGTCGGCCGTGGTGGCGACCAGCGCGTGGGCCCAGCCGGCGCGGTCCGTCTCGATCCGCACGGGCGTGAGGCCCTCGGCGAAGCGGATTCCCTCCTCGAGGGCTTTCTCGATCTCCTCGTGATTGAGCGTGTAGCTGGGGCTGTCGATCATCCGCTTGCGGTAGGCGAGGGTGGACCCGCCCCAGGATTGCAGCAGCTCCACCACGCGGGCCTCGCGGCTGTCGCGCCTCGCGGCCTCGCGCTCGGCGCGGATGGCCTTCGCATGCGCGATGAATTCGTCGGCGATCTCGCGTTCCTCCGGGCGCCAGGCCGAGCGAACCGTCTCCTCGCCCCGCTCGGCGGCGAGCGTCTCGAAACGCGAGAGGAATTTCTCCACCTGGACCGGGTAGTACGCGAGCGATTCCGTGGCCGTGTCGATGCCCGTGAGGCCCCCGCCCACCACCACGATCGGCAGGCGCACCTGCAGGTTGGCGATCGTGTCCTTGCGCGCGGCGCCGGTGAGCTGCAGGCCCATGAGGAAATCCGAGGCCGTGCGCACGCCGCGGGCGAGTCCACCGGGCAGTTCCAGCACGGTGGGCTTGCCGGCGCCGGCGGCGAGGGCGATGTGGTCGAAGCCCATCGAGAATGCCTGAGCCGCGGTGAGGGTGCCGCCGAAGCGCACGCCCCCGATGAGGGCGAACTCGCGTCGACGCTCGACGAGCAGGCGCGCGATCTTGAGGAAGTTCTTGTCCCAGCGGACGGTGATGCCGTACTCGGAGACGCCCCCGAAGCCCGCCATCAGGCGCGACTCGAGGGGCTCCACGAGCTGGTCGATATCGCGGATGGGGGCGAAGGGAACGCGCTCTCCCGTGGGCGCGACACCCGAGATCGCCTCGGGCAGGGGTTCGATCTTGAGTCCGTCGATGCCGACCACGGTGTGGCCGTCGTTCATGAGGTGGTGGGCGAGCGTGTAGCCGGCCGGGCCCATGCCCACGACGAGCACGCGCTTGCCGGTCGCCGGAAGGGGCAGCGGGCGGCGCAGGTTGAGCGGATTCCAGCGCGTGAGGAGGGCGTAGATCTCGAAGCCCCAGGGCAGCGCGAGCACGTCCTTCACGGTGCGCGTCTCGGCCTGCGGGATGTTGACCGGGTCCTGGCGCTGGTAGATGCACGCCTTCATGCAGTCGTTGCAGATGCGGTGCCCGGTGGCGCAGACGGTCGGGTTGTCCACGACGATCATCGCGAGGGCGCCGATGGCGCAGCCTTCGGCCTTCAGCTTGTGGAATTCCGAGATGCGCTCCTCGAGCGGGCAGCCCGCGAGGGGTACGCCGAAGGGGCTTTTCTTGAAGGCGACGCTGCCGTCCTCGGCCGGCTTTTCCTTGAGCCCCTTCGAGCAGGAATCCTTGCCCTGCTCGTGGCACCAGATGCAGTAGTTGGCCTCGTCCAGGGCGCCCGTGAGGTCCGTGCCCGAGTCGGTGAGCGCGAAGCCCTCGCGGCGCCGGATGTGGTGGAGGGTGTGCACGGCGAAGCCCGATTCTTCCCGGGTGGCGACCGGCACGAGGTGATTGGGGTCGACGCGCTGGGGCGGCTTGAAGAGAACGCCTGCCTTGTTGCGGGCACGTCCCTCGGCCGTGTGCGCGGCCCAGGCGCAGTAGCGCTCGGCGAGGGCGAGTTCCCCGGCGTGGTTGGCCTCGTCCGCCAGCCATCCGAGAACGGCCTTCGCGAAGGCGAGCTCCTCGAAGCGGCCGCCCAGCGTCGCGGCGAGTTCGGCTTCCAGCGCCGGGCCGTCGAGCGACGCGGCCTCGTCGGCCTTCACCTTGAGCATGGCGCGGCGCTGCACGAACTTGCGCTTCACGCGGAAGAGGGGCTCGCGGTCGGTGTGCGCGGCGGTCAGGCGATCGACGTCGGCCTGGATGCCGAAGAGTTCGGCGACGAAGTCCTCGAGCAAGGGCGCGACGGCCATCAGCAGGTCGGCTTCGTCCTTCGCCGCGAGCGGTTCCGGCGCCGCCCGGGCCGCGATGAGCCGGTCGCGAAGCGCCGCGTCCGCATCGCCAAGGGCCTCCAGAAAGCGGGTGTCCAGCCGGGCGAGGCCGGTGGAGTCGTGCAGTGCCTCGAAGGAGAAACCGTGGGCGAGAACGAGCTTTTCGGGGGCGATCATTCGGGATTCCATTCGGCGCGGCGCGATTCGCGGCATTGCCGCCGGAATCGATGTAAAGCCGTCTATTCTAGCCGACCGGACCGGGGCGATGATGCGGTACGTCATGGGTCTTGATCCGCAGCCTCGGCAAGCCCGGTTCGTCTATCATTCCCCGCTCCCGATCCGCGACCGGTCCCTTCACCGAATGCACCCCATGCCCGAATCCGACCACGGCGGCACCCGCTCCGGCGCCCGCACCTGACCATGGACGGCGCCCGCATCATCGACCGCCTTCGTCCCGACGCGGAAGGCGAAAGGCAGGATCTCGTCGAGGGACTCTTCGCGTCCCACGCGCGGATCTCGCCCAAGTACTTTTACGACGAGATGGGCTGCGCGCTCTACGGCGCCATCTGCCGGCTCGACGAGTACTACCCCACCCGCACGGAGATCGCGCTCTTCCAGGCGAACCGCGACGAGATCGCGAAGGCGATCGGCCCGGGCCGGCAATTCGTGGATCTCGGCGCGGGGGACTGCGGCAAGGCGCAGGGGTGGATTCCCTTCCTGGCGCCTCGGCGCTACGTCGCGGTCGACATCGCCGCGCACGAGATCGGGAAGTCGCTCGCCCGCATCGCGCCCGATTTTCCCGGGCTCCCGCTCGTGGGTCTCGCGACGGACTTCACGCATGCATTGGACCTCGAGGGCGTGCTGGACGGCTCGCCTGCGCTCTTCTTCTACCCGGGCTCGAGCATCGGCAATTTCACGCCGAAGGAGGCCGTGCGGTTCCTGTCCTGCATCAAGGGCCAATGCGCGACGCGGCCCGGAAGCACGCTCCTCGTCGGCGTCGACGGCAAGAAGGACAAGGCGCTGCTCGATGCGGCGTACGACGACGCGCTCGGCGTGACGGCGGCGTTCAACCTGAACGTCCTGCGCCACCTGAACGCACGTCATGGGTTCGATTTCGACGTCGCGGCGTTCCGGCACGTGGGCTTTTACGACGAAGGCGAAGGGCGCATCGAGATGCACCTGGAGGCCAGGCGCGATACGGCCGTGCATGTCGACGGGCGCGAACGCGTCTTCCACGCCGGCGAGCGCATCCACACCGAGAGCTCCTACAAGTACCACGCCGCCGAGTTCGAGGCGATCCTGGGCGAGGCGGGATTCGCGACGATTCGCCGCTGGGACGCCCCCGCCGGCGGGTACTTCGTCTTCCACGCGGCCTAGCGCGCCAGGCCGGCTTTCAGGCGGCCGCGGGCCACGTAGTGCTGGGTGAACGGTCCGGTGTCGACCCGGAAGTCATCGAGGAATCCCGCGAGCACCGTCCACGGGGCGTCGAAATGGCGGAAGTCGGTGATGTACTCCCGGTGCGACCAGCGAAGGTAGGCGTTCAGCGGCCAGAGCCAACGGGCGTAGAGCTTGGTACTCGTCGCGGCGACGCGCGCCCCCGGCCTGGCGGCGCCGAGCACGTTTCGAAGCGACTGCGCCGACTGCGTGAGGTCGTGCGTGTAGCTGAACAGGACGGCATCGGCGCCGCGGGGCAGGCCCACCTCGTGGGCGGCTCCCTGGACGAGCAGGAGGTTGTTCGCGCCGCGGAGCGCATCGCGTTCCCGCGCCACCGAGAGCATGTCGCCTGACGGATCGAACCCGATGACGCGGCCCGACGGACCCACGGCCTCCAGCAGGTACGGAAGGCACCAGCCGGTGCCGCAGCCCGCGTCGATCACGGTTTCGCCGGGTCGCGGGTCCAGGGCCCGCATGGCCTTGCGGCGGATGTCGTCGATGAGACGGGTGGCCCGGTCGTACCGCGGTGCGAGGTCGCGGTAGTGAGCGGCGGCGCGGGCGAGGCGTTCGGCTTCGCTCACGCGTCGAGCGCGAGCCTGAGGCCGGAGAACTGCCAGCGCGCCGACGGCGGGAAGAAATTGCGGTACGTCGGGCGGATGTGCGAGAGGGGCGTGGCGCAGGAGCCGCCGCGCAGGACGTACTGGTTGCACATGAACTTGCCGTTGTACTCGCCGACGGCCCCTTCGGCCGGGCGGAAACCGGGATAGGGGTCGTAGCCGCTTCGCGTCCACTCCCACACGTCCCCGTAGGCCTGGGCGAGCGTGCCGGGCTCCGGCTCCTCGCGAAGCGCGAGGGGGTGGCAGGCGCCACCATCGAGGAAATTGCCGCGGACCGCGCCCGTCGAGGCCGCCACTTCCCACTCGGCTTCCGTCGGCAACCGCGCGCCCGCCCAGCGGGCGAATGCCTCCGCCTCGAAGAAGCTCACGTGGCAGATGGGCGTGTTGGCGTCGATGGCCACCATGCCGTGCAGCGTGAAGGTCCGCCACTCGCCATCGGTCTTTTCCCAGTACAGCGGGGCCTCCCATCCGTGCGCCCGCACTTCGTCCCAGCCCAGGGAAAGCCAAAGCTCGGGCCGGCGGTAGCCGCCGTCCTCGACGAAGGCGAGGAAATCGCCGTGGGTCACCGGGTGCGAGGCGATCTCGAAATCGCGCAGGAACACGCGGTGCCGGGGCGATTCGTTGTCGAAGGCGAAACCCGGGCCTTCGTGGCCGATCTCGTGCAGGCCGCCTTCGAAGCCGAGCCAGCGGGGACGGCGCGCGCGGATGGCGGTGAGAGGCCAGTTCTTCCGGTACGCGGGTCTTTGCGGGTTGCGCGAGAGGAGGTGCTTCACGTCGGTGAGCACGAGTTCCTGGTGCTGCTGCTCGTGGTTGAGGCCCAGTTCGATGAGCGGCAGGAGCGCGGCGTTGCCCGAGGCGAACAGTCGCCGCATGCCCGCGTCGACGTGGGCGCGGTAATCGAGGACCGCCCCGAGGTCGGGTCGCGAGATGAGCCCGCGCTCGTGCCTCGGGTGCTTGTCGCCGATCGCGTTGTAGTACGAGTTGTAGAGCACCTTGAAGGCGGGGTCGAAGGCCCGGTAGCCCGCGAGGCTCGGCGACAGCAGGAAGGTCTCGAAGAACCAGCTCGTGTGGGCCAGGTGCCACTTGACCGGGCTCGCATCCGGCATGGACTGCAGCGCGCAGTCTTCCGGCGAGAGCGGCTCGGCGAGCGCGAGCGTGGCGGCGCGGACGGCGTCGTAGCGGGCCGTGAGGACGCCGGGGCTGGCGAGGGGATGGTCGTTGCGGCGGCGATGTCCGGCCATGGCGTCTCCTTGGCGTGGGGGCTACCGCACCGATACGCCCGGAGTGCCCGATTCGATGCGGCCGATGACGGCGGCGTGGCCGAAGCCGTCGGCGCGGAAGATCTTCATGACGTCGTCCACCGTTTCCGGGGCGCAGGCGACGAGGAGGCCGCCGCTCGTCTGCGGGTCCGTGAGCAGTGCCTTGCACGCCTCGTCGATGGCCGGGCCGAGCGTCACCTTGTCGCCGTAGCCGCCGAAGTTGCGTCCCGAGGCGCCGGTGAAGAAGCCTTCTCGGGCCAGGTCGATCGCGCCGGGCAGGAGGGGAAGCGCGGAAAAGTCGACCTGCGCCGCGACGCCCGACCCCTTGCAGATCTCGAGCAGGTGGCCGAGCAGTCCGAAACCGGTGACGTCGGTGAGCGCGTGTACGCCGTCGAGCCGGCCCAGGGCGGGGCCGGGCGTGTTGAGCTTGGTGGTGCTCTCGATCATGGCGCGGTAGCCGGTGTCGTCCAGCTTTTCCTTCTTGAGGGCGGCGCTGTAGATGCCGACGCCCAGCGGCTTGCCGAGCACGAGGATGTCCCCCGCCTTCGCGCCGGCATTGCGCTTCAGGTTGCGCGGGTCGACGAGGCCGATGGCGACCAGGCCGTATATGGGTTCCACGGAATCGATGGTGTGGCCGCCCGCGATGGGAATGCCGGCCCGGGCGCAGACGGACTCGCCGCCTTCCAGGATGCGGCGGATGGTGTCGAGCGGCAGCTGGTTCACCGGCATGCCCACAAGCGCGAGGGCGAAGAGGGGGTGGCCGCCCATGGCGTACACGTCGGAGATCGCGTTCGTGGCCGCGATGGCACCGAAATCATGCGGGTCGTCCACGATCGGCATGAAGAAATCCGTGGTGGCGACGATGGCCTGTGATTCGTTGATCTGGTAGACGGCGGCATCGTCGGCCGTCTCGATGCCGACGAGAAGCGCCTTCGGCAGGATGCCCGGGGCGGATTTCGAGAGGATCTTCTCGAGCACGCCGGGGGCGATCTTGCAGCCGCAGCCGCCGCCGTGGCTGAACTGGGTGAGGCGGACATTGAGGTCCATTCGGGTTCTCCGGTTGCGTGTCTGGGGAATGGGTCGGATTCTAGCGCCGGACCTTGCGGACCGGCGTGACGACGAGGGCCCGCACGGCGGCGCGCTCGGCGGCCGGCGTGAACAAGTCGCGGCGTTCCTGGCAGGCGACCTGCAGGCCGCGCAGGGCCGATGGGGCGGCGCACAGCCTCGCGAGGGCCCGGGCGAGACCCGGAGCGTCGCCTACGTCGAAATAGCCCGGGTAGCGATCGCCGAGCATGCCGACATTGCCCGACATGCGGCTCGCCAGCACCGGCGTGCCCGAGAGGATGGCCTCCACGATCACGTTGGCGCCCCCTTCCATCCGGGAGGGGTGGATGAGGAGGTGCGCCCGGCGGATCACGCCGCGGGCGAGCCCGTGGGGCAGGGCGCCGAACCACCGGTACCGCGGGTCGCGGGCCATGGCGGCCTCGGCCTCGCGGGCGAAATCTCCTTCGAGGGCGTCGCCCACGTGCCGGATGCGGATCGGCAGCGCGGGGTCCAGCAGGGCGAGCGCTTTCCAGAGGGTGCGCGGGTCCTTTTCCTCGCGCAGGTGCCCTACTACCGCGCAGTCGAGGCGCCCGCGTGGCTTTGCGAGGGGCGCGAGCGGGCGCGCGGACTGGTGAATGACGACGCACCGCGGGCGAAGTTCGCGCGGCAAGTGCTTCACGGCGTCCCCCTGGAGGGCCACGATGCGATCGGCGAGCGCGAGGGCACGTTGCGCCTCCGGGCTCGTGGGCAGGTCCCGGTACAGGTCGGTTCCGTGAGCACGACCACGATGCGCCGATCGGGGAACGCCGCCTTGAAGCGTTCGACGGAACCGGCGCTCTTGCGCGCGTGCAGGGCGATGAGGATATCGGCGGGCCGGCCATCCCAGGCGAACTGTACAATCGGCCTTGCGACCCCGGCGAGCAAACCCGCCCAGCGCCGGGCGGTGCGCCAGTTGCCGTTGTTGGCTTCGGGCGTGCCTGGCGTCACGAGAATCGCGACGGGGCGGGGTCGGGAAGGGGTGGCCATGCTGGACGATATCGACGCGCTGGCGACGGCTCTCGAGGAGAGCCGCGAGTATACGCTGTCGATGTACGGCCACCTCGAAGGCCGGCAGTGGCAGGTGCCCCAGCTCGAGATCGTGAATCCGCCGATCTGGGAGCTCGCCCACATCGGCTTTTTCCAGGAGTTCTTCTGCCGGCGATGGCGTCCGGACGATCCGGAAGGAAGGCGCATCGCCTCGCGCCTGGCCGGCGCCGATTCGCTCTTCGATTCGCGCACGGTACCTCACGACGATCGCTGGCGGCTGCAGTACCCGTCGCTCGATGCCGTCTACGCCTACCTTCGCTCGACGCTCGACGAGACCCTGGACGAGCTCGCGCGCAGCCGCTCCGGGGAGCGCTTCCGCTTCCGTCTCGCGCTTTTCCACGAGGACATGCACGGCGAGGCGCTCCTCATGACGCTGCAGACGCTCGGCCTTCCGGCGCCCGATCGGCCTCACCGGGTGCCGTCCGGACGCGCGGTGTCGAAGCTTCGCGACATCGCCTTCGAGGGCGGTGCGTTCCGGCAGGGCGCCCGGCCCGACGACGGCGAGCACGCGTTCGACAATGAAAAGTGGGCGCACGAGGTGCGCGTGGCGCCCTTCGCGATGGCGTCGAGGCCGGTGACCAACGGCGAATTCCTCGCTTTCGTCGAGGACGACGGCTATGCGCGCATCGACCTGTGGACGGGGGAAGGAAGGCACTGGCTCGGCACGAGCGGCCTCCTGAGACCGCGCCACTGGGAGCGAGACCGGACGGGCTGGCGCATGCGGTGGTGCGACACCTGGCGTGCGCTCGACGTCGAGGACCTGGTTTTCCACGTCGGACGCCACGAGGCCGAGGCCTACTGCCGGTGGGCGGGCCGCCGCCTGCCCACCGAAAGCGAGTGGGAATTCGCCGCGACGAACGGCGGGAGCGAGGATCGCTATCCGTGGGGAAACGGCAGTCCGCCGGCCGGCGCGTCGCTCGATTTCCGCGACGAGGGGCCGGGCGGCGGCGGGGCGATCCCGGTCGCGGGCCGGACGGGGCTGGAGGCGATGATCGGGGGCGTGTGGGAGTGGACCGCCTCGCCCTTCGCGCCGTATCCCGGCTTCGAGACGGATGCGTACGCGGAATACTCGGCGCCGTGGTTCCACACGCACGGGGTACTTCGCGGGGGATGCTTCGCGACGCGCTCGCGCCTGGTGCACAGCCGTTGGCGCAACTTCTACCTGCCGCACCGCAATGACGTGTTCGCGGGTTTTCGCACCTGCGCGCTCTAGGGCGAGTGGCCGTGTGCGATAATCCGTTCCGGCGGGCCTCCCCGCATTGAAGGGCGGCGAACCTGGTCAGGTCGGGAACGAAGCAGCCATAGTCGAATCCTTCAAGTGCCGGGGGTCAGGCTCGCCTCTCCCGATTCCGGGGCCGCGCGGTTGGCGCGGTCCTTCCGCCGGACGATTCCATGACGTACCAGGTCCTCGCGCGCAAGTGGCGTCCCAAGGCGTTCGACCAGTTGGTCGGGCAGCCGCACGTCGTCACCGCGCTCGTGAACGCGCTGGACACCGGCCGCCTGCACCACGCCTACCTCTTCACCGGCACGCGCGGCGTCGGCAAGACGACGCTCGCCCGGATCCTCGCCAAGAGCATCAACTGCGAGACGGGCATCACGTCCCGGCCTTGCGGCAAGTGCCGCGCGTGCACCGAGATCGACGCCGGCCGGTTCGTGGACCTCCTCGAGGTCGATGCCGCGACGAACACCAAGGTGGACGAGATGCGCGAGCTCCTCGACACCGCGCAATACATGCCGGTGTCGGGCCGCTTCAAGGTCTACATCATCGACGAAGTCCACATGCTCTCGCGCCACGCGTTCAACTCGATGCTCAAGACGCTCGAGGAACCGCCGGAGCACGTGAAATTCATCCTCGCGACCACCGATCCCCAGCGATTGCCGGTCACGGTGCTGTCGCGATGCCTGCAGTTCAACCTGAAATCGCTCTCGCCGCCGGCGCTCGCGGGACACCTGAAGCACGTGCTCGAGGCCGAAGCGATTCCGTTCGAGGAGCCGGCTCTCGCGATGCTGGCCAAGGCCGCGGCGGGCAGCGTGCGCGACAGCCTGAGCCTCACGGACCAGTCCATCGCGTACGGCTCGGGTCGCATCACGGCCCCGCAAGTCGCGGAGATGCTCGGGGCCGTGGGGGCGGATCTCGTCTGGCCGCTTCTCGAACGCGTTGCGGCGGGGGACGGCCCCGGCGCGCTGGAGGCGTCCGAAAGGATCGCGGAGCGGGGACTCTCATGCGACCAGGCCCTTCAGGACATGGGCTCCATCCTGCATCGCGTGGCCGTCGCGCAGATGGGGGGTGCGCCCGAGGCGGGCGATCCGGAGGCCCCGCGCGTGCGGGCCCTGGCCGAGGCGCTCGATGCCGGGCGCGTGCAGGTCTTCTACCAGATCGCATTGCTTGGCCGCCGCGATCTCCCGCTGGCGCCCGACGAATTCGCCGGCCTGGACATGGCGGTGATGCGCATGCTTTCGTTCGCGGGAGCAGGCACCGCAGCGGCGGCGCACGTCGCCGGCGAACCGACGGCTGCCGCAAGGCCATCGGGCGGCGGGGCGGCGGCGACAGTCCGATCGGTCTCGTCGGCGGCCCCGCCCGTCCCGGCTGCAGCGCCGGTGCCGGTTCCGGATGCGCCCGCGGTCCGCGCGTTCGAGGGCGACTGGCCGGCGTTCGTCGAGGTGGAGGCGCTCACCGGCATGGCGGGCCTTCTCGCGCGGCACGCGGAGCTCGCTTCGCACGATGGCAATCACTTCCAGCTCGTGCTGCCCGAGGCGAGCCGCATGTACGCGGAAAGGCTCTACCAGGACAAGCTCAAGGCCGAACTCCTGGCGCGTTTCGGACCCGGCGTGCGCGTGTCGGTGCGCGTGGGCGAGACGAGCGGGGCGAGCGTGGCCGCCGTGAGGAACAGCGACGCGCAGCGACGGCTCGAGAGCGCGACGCAATCGATCGAGACGGATCCGTTCGTGCGCGAGCTGGTCGACGGCATGGGCGCGCAGGTCGTGTCCTCGTCGATCAAGCCCGCGACCGAGCCGCAGGGTGAAGCAACCGATACCGGAAGGGGGAAGCCATGATGAAGGGCGGACTGGGCGCACTGATGAAGCAGGCCCAGCAGATGCAGGAAAACATGCGCAAGGTGCAGGAGAGCCTCGAGACGATCGAAGTCGAGGGGCAATCGGGCGCCGGCCTCGTGAAGGTCGTCATGACCTGCAAGCATGCCGTGAAGCGCGTCACCATCGACCCGAGCCTTCTCGGCGAGGACAAGGACATGCTCGAGGACCTCGTGGCGGCCGCGTTCAACGACGCCGCGCGCCGGGCGGAGGCGACCTCGCAGGAGAAGATGTCGGCCTTCACCTCCGGCCTCAACCTGCCGCCGGGCATGAAGCTGCCGTTCTAGCCGGATGCGCACGCCGGATTCCCTCGAGGAACTGGTCCAGGCGTTTCGCTGCCTGCCGGGCGTGGGCCCCAAGTCGGCCACTCGCATGGCCTATCACCTGCTCCAGCGCGACCACGCAGGCGCCGCTCGGCTCGCTTCGGCGCTGGGCGAGGCGCTCGATCGCATCCGGCACTGCGTGCGTTGCAACACCTTTACCGAGAGCGAGATCTGCGGCATCTGCGCCTCGCCACGGCGCGACCCGTCGATCCTGTGCGTCGTCGAGACGCCGGCTGACCTGCTCGTGATGGAGCAGACGCAGAGTTACGGCGGCCTTTATTTCGTGCTGATGGGGCGACTGTCGCCCCTGGACGGCATCGGCCCGCGCGAAATCCACCTGGACCGCCTGCTCAAGCGCGCGATGGATGGCCTGGTGAAGGAAGTGATCCTCGCGACCAATTTCACGGTCGAGGGTGAAGCGACCGCACACTACGTCTCGGAGATGCTCGCCGGCAAGGGCATTCGCGTTTCGCGCATCGCGCGGGGCCTTCCGGTGGGCGGCGAGATCGAGCACGTCGATGCCGGCACGCTCGCGCAAGCGCTCATCGAACGCCGTCCCGCCTAGCCGGTCGCGGCGGGAGCGCGCGGCGCGAGGCGGCTGCGGACGAAGCGCGCGAAGGTCAGGAGGAACCAGGAGGCGAGCGCGAGGAAGATCGCGAGCGCCACCAGGAACGCGAGCGGGTACTGCGCCGCGAACCACACCCCGCCCAGGACCAGCACATCCTCGGTGAACGATGCAACCCAGTTCGAGAAGGGCTCGGGCGAGGCGTTGATCACCGCGCGTCCGCCGGCCTTGGTGAAGTGCGTGCCTGCGGTGATGGTGCCGCCGATGAGGCCCGCCGCGAGCGTGAGGGCGGTGAGGTCGTCGCCCGTCGCGCCGGCGGCCAGCAGGGCGCCCGCCGGAATCCGGATGAAGGTATGCACCGCGTCCCAGGCGCTGTCGAGGCCGGGCACCTTGTCCGCGAGGAACTCGACCGCGAGGAGCGCGCCTGCGGCGACCAATATATAAGTGTGGCTCAACACTTGGAGACCTTGCGGCAGGTCGAGGTAGCCGTAACGTGCGGCGAGCCCCACGGCGAAGATCACGAAGTAGAGGCGAATCCCGCTCGCCCAGGCGAGTACGCTGGCCAGCGCGACGGCCTGCAGGATCGAAGCGTCCGTCGGGCTCATTTTCTATCTCCTTGATTTGCCGGGATCATCGCGCGGGTAATGAAAGTGCGTGCGGTCAGTCTTGCGCAAGAGCTCCCAAAATGCCATAATCGTTCCTCTCGACGCCATGTTTTCGGACGGGCATCGAACCGGGCGCGGGGTGGAGCAGTCTGGCAGCTCGTCGGGCTCATAACCCGAAGGTCGCAGGTTCAAATCCTGCCCCCGCAACCAACTCCCAAACCAAGGCATTTTGCGCGGCAAGGGAATCGCTTTCGCTCTTTAACAAGTTACAGCCGATAGAGGTGGGTGCTGTGGGTGCGCAGCCGGTTGTCTCACGCTGACCTGTCAAGGGGAGGTGTGGGGTGGCTGGTGTTCTAAAAGCATCTTGCAGTTACTCGCTTTGAAATCCATGTGATTTCTTTGTGAGTTTTATGGATTGAACTGAAGAGTTTGATCCTGGCTCAGATTGAACGCTGGCGGAATGCTTTACACATGCAAGTCGAGCGGCAGCGCGGGGCAACCTGGCGGCGAGCGGCGAACGGGTGAGTAATGCATCGGAACATGTCCATGTCGTGGGGGATAGCCCGGCGAAAGCCGGATTAATACCGCATACGCTCGAGAGAGGAAAGCCGGGGACCGCAAGGCCTGGCGCGATTGGGTTGGCCGATGTCCGATTAGCTAGTTGGTGAGGTAAAGGCTTACCAAGGCGATGATCGGTAGCTGGTCTGAGAGGATGATCAGCCACACTGGGACTGAGACACGGCCCAGACTCCTACGGGAGGCAGCAGTGGGGAATTTTGGACAATGGGGGCAACCCTGATCCAGCCATTCCGCGTGAGTGAAGAAGGCCTTCGGGTTGTAAAGCTCTTTTGTCCGGAGCGAAACGGAAGTGGTGAATATCCACTTCTACTGACGGTACCGGAAGAATAAGCACCGGCTAACTACGTGCCAGCAGCCGCGGTAATACGTAGGGTGCGAGCGTTAATCGGAATTACTGGGCGTAAAGCGTGCGCAGGCGGTTTTGTAAGCCAGTCGTGAAATCCCCGGGCTTAACCTGGGAATGGCGATTGGGACTGCAAGGCTTGAGTATGGCAGAGGAGACTGGAATTCCTGGTGTAGCAGTGAAATGCGTAGATATCAGGAGGAATACCGATGGCGAAGGCAGGTCTCTGGGCTGATACTGACGCTCATGCACGAAAGCGTGGGGAGCAAACAGGATTAGATACCCTGGTAGTCCACGCCCTAAACGATGTCGACTGGTTGTTGGGGGTTTGACACCTTCAGTAACGAAGCTAACGCGTGAAGTCGACCGCCTGGGGAGTACGGCCGCAAGGTTAAAACTCAAAGGAATTGACGGGGACCCGCACAAGCGGTGGATTATGTGGATTAATTCGATGCAACGCGAAAAACCTTACCTGGTCTTGACATGTAGCGAATCCTGGAGAGACGCGGGAGTGCCCGAAAGGGAAAGTGGACACAGGTGCTGCATGGCTGTCGTCAGCTCGTGTCGTGAGATGTTGGGTTAAGTCCCGCAACGAGCGCAACCCTTGCCGATAGTTGCTACATTCAGTTGAGCACTCTATTGGGACTGCCGGTGACAAACCGGAGGAAGGTGGGGATGACGTCAAGTCCTCATGGCCCTTATGGCCAGGGCTTCACACGTAATACAATGGTCGGTACAGAGGGTTGCCAAAGCGCGAGCTGGAGCCAATCCCAGAAAGCCGATCGTAGTCCGGATTGCAGTCTGCAACTCGACTGCATGAAGTCGGAATCGCTAGTAATCGCGGATCAGCATGTCGCGGTGAATACGTTCCCGGGTCTTGTACACACCGCCCGTCACACCATGGGAGCGGGTTTCACCAGAAGCCGGTAGCCTAACCGCAAGGATGGCGCCGACCACGGTGAGATTCGTGACTGGGGTGAAGTCGTAACAAGGTAGCCGTATCGGAAGGTGCGGCTGGATCACCTCCTTTCTAGAGAAGTGCCCTCGCAGTACTCACCATCTATCGGTTGTTCTTCAAGAGTCCCCCGGCCGGGTCTGTAGCTCAGTTGGTTAGAGCACCGTCTTGATAAGGCGGGGGTCGATGGTTCGAATCCATCCAGACCCACCAACGTCGCGGCCTGGGTGAGAGGGGCGGGACTGGAGGGCGAAGGGATCGGGGCTGTAGCTCAGCTGGGAGAGCACCTGCTTTGCAAGCAGGGGGTCACCGGTTCGATCCCGGTCAGCTCCACCAGCACCCATGAGGAAGAAGGCACAAGAGAGCGAAGCGGCGCTTCGCTCTCTTCTGGCTTCTTCGGAAGTTGGAGAAGTCCTGCTCCCCGAAGGGGGGGGCATATCGGCTCTTTAAAAATTCGGGAAGTAGAAGGTGGTGTGATGGATGCGCCTGGGACGGCATTGTTTGTCCTGGTGCGAGCCAACACACCCTGGGTTATGTATTGCATCGTGCACTCCATATTTAAAAGGGTGGAGTGCGCAACGAGCGCTTACGAGAATTCCCTGTGGCTTTGGGATCTGGCCGGCAAGGCAGGTTGCAGAGTTATAGGGTCAAGCGAATAAGTGCATGTGGTGGATGCCTTGGCGATAACAGGCGATGAAGGACGCGACAGCCTGCGATAAGCCTCGGGGAGCCGGCAAATAGGCGTTGATCCGAGGATTTCCGAATGGGGAAACCCAACCCGCAAGGGTTACCTGTCCCTGAATACATAGGGGATAAGGAGCGAACCTGGAGAACTGAAACATCTCAGTAACCAGAGGAACAGAAATCAACCGAGATTCCCAAAGTAGTGGCGAGCGAAATGGGACCAGCCTTCGAGTTTTAGCACGCGAGTTAGCGAAATGGCCCTGGAAAGGCCGGCCGCAGAGGGTGATAGCCCCGTACGCGAAAACGCGTGTGTGGAACTGAGCTCGAGACAAGTAGGGCGGGACACGTGAAATCCTGTCTGAAGATGGGGGGACCATCCTCCAAGGCTAAATACTCGTTATCGACCGATAGTGAACCAGTACCGTGAGGGAAAGGCGAAAAGAACCCCGGGAGGGGAGTGAAATAGAACCTGAAACCGCATGCATACAAACAGTCGGAGCCTCAGCAATGGGGTGACGGCGTACCTTTGTATAATGGGTCAGCGACTTACGTTCAGTTGCGAGCTTAAGGCTAGGTGCCGGAGGCTGGCGAAAGCGAGTCTGAACAGGGCGTTCAGTAGCTGGGCGTAGACCCGAAATCGGTTGATCTATCCATGGCCAGGTTGCAGGTGGGGTAACACCCGCTGGAGGACCGAACCCACGCCCGTTGAAAAGGTCGGGGATGAGCTGTGGATAGGGGTGAAAGGCTAAACAAAACCGGAGATAGCTGGTTCTCCTCGAAAACTATTCAGGTAGTGCGTCACGTATTACCTTCGGGGTAGAGCACTGTTATGGCTAGGGGGCCGCTATAGGCTTACCAAACCATGGCAAACTCGAATACCGAAGAGTAGAGCGTGGCAGACAGTCCCCGGGTGCTAACGTCCGGGGACAAGAGGGAAACAACCCAGACCGCCAGCTAAGGTCCCCAATATCGGCTAAGTGGAAAACGAGGTGGGAAGGCTCAGACAGTCAGGAGGTTGGCTTAGAAGCAGCCATCCTTTAAAGAAAGCGTAATAGCTCACTGATCGAGTCGTCCTGCGCGGAAGATGTAACGGGGCTCAAGCCGAACTGCGATATCACCGGAAGCTGCGGATCTATGGAGCAATCCATAGGTGGTAGAGGAGGCGTTCCCTACGCCTGCGAAGGTGTGCCGAGAGGCATGCTGGAGGTATGGGAAGTGCGAATGCTGACATGAGTAGCGATAAAGGGAGTGAAAGGCTCCCTCGCCGAAAGCCAAGGTTTCCTGCGCAACGTTCATCGGCGCAGGGTGAGTCGGCCCCTAAGGTGAGGCAGAGATGCGTAGCTGATGGGAATCCGGTCAATATTCCGGAACCGCCGGCGGGTGCGATGTGGGGACGGAGAAGGCTATGCAGGCCAGGTGTTGGACGTCCTGGCGAAGCGTGTAGGTGGATCCCTTAGGGAAATCCGGGGGGTCAACACTGAGGCGCGGGACCAAGGGAGCTTTGCTCCCTGAAGCTGCAGATGCCCTGCTTCCAGGAAAAGCCACTAAGCTTCAGCCCGTCGGGACCGTACCGCAAACCGACACAGGTGGGCAGGATGAAAATTCTCAGGCGCTTGAGAGAACTCAGGAGAAGGAACTCGGCAAATTGACACCGTAACTTCGGGAGAAGGTGTGCCTTTGGTAGGTGTAGCGGCTTGCCCGTGAAGCCGAAGAAGGCCGCAGAGAATCGGTGGCTGCGACTGTTTAACAAAAACACAGCACTCTGCTAAGACGATGAGTCGACGTATAGGGTGTGACGCCTGCCGGTGCCGGAAGGTTAAGTGATGGGGTGCAAGCTCTTGATCGAAGCCCCGGTAAACGGCGGCCGTAACTATAACGGTCCTAAGGTAGCGAAATTCCTTGTCGGGTAAGTTCCGACCCGCACGAATGGCGTAACGATGGCCACACTGTCTCCTCCTGAGACTCAGCGAAGTTGAAATGTTTGTGAAGATGCAATCTACCCGCGGCTAGACGGAAAGACCCCATGAACCTTTACTGTAGCTTTGCATTGGACTGTGACGTTGTCTGTGTAGGATAGCTGGGAGGCTTTGAAGGCGGGATGCTAGATCCGGTGGAGCCGACGTTGAAATACCAGCCTGAC
>JADJMI010000027.1 GCA_016709665.1 Betaproteobacteria bacterium
GGGACTGAGACACGGCCCAGACTCCTACGGGAGGCAGCAGTGGGGAATTTTGATAATGGGGGCAACCCTTATCCAGCCATTCCGCGTGAGTGAAGAAGGCCTTCTGGGTTGTGGTAAAGCTTCTTTGTCCGGAGCGAAACGGAAGTGGTGAATATCCACTTCTACCGACGGTACCTGAAGAATAAGCACCGACTAACTACGTGCCAGCAGCCGCGGATACGTAGGGTGCGAGCGTTAATCGGAATTACTGGGCGTAAAGCGTGCGCAGGCGGTTTTGTAAGCTGAAGTCGTGAAATCCCGGGCTTAACTCCTCGAATGGCGATTGGGACCGCAAGGCTTGAGTATGGCAGAGGAGACTTTGGAATTCCCCGTGTAGCAGTGAAATGCGTAGATATCAGGAGGAATACCGATGGCGAAGGCAGGTCTCTGGGCTGATACTGACGCTCATGCACGAAAGCGTGGGGAGCAAACAGGATTAGATAATTCCGTAAATTCACGCTCCTAAACGATGTCGACTGGTTGTTGGGGGTTTGACACCTTCAGTAACGAAGCTAACGCGTGAAGTCGACCGCCCGTGAGTACGGCCGCAAGGTTAAACCCAAAGGAATTGACGGGACCCGCACAAGCGGTGGATTACGTGGATTTAATTGATGCAACGCGAAAAACCTTACCTACCCTTGACACTCCCAGGAAGTCCTGGAGAGATCCGGGTGTGCCCGAAAGGGAACGGGAACACAGGTGATGTAATGCGGCTGCCGTCAGCTCGTGTCGTGAGACGCTGGGTTAAGTCCCCAACGAACGCAACCCTTGCCATTAGTTGCTACATTCAGTTGGGCACTCCATTGACTGCCGCGACAAACCGGAGGAAGGTGGGGATGACGTCAAGTCCTCATGGCCCGCCCGGGTAGGGCTTCACACGTAATACAATGGTCGGTACAGAGGGTTGCCAAAGCGCGAGCTGGGAGCCAATCCCAGAAAGCCGATCGTAGTCGGATTGCAGTCTGCAACTCGACTGCATGAAGTCGGAATCGCTAGTAATCGCGGATCAGCATGTCGCGGTGAATACGTTCCCGGGGTCTTGTACACACCGCCCGTCACACCATGGGAGCGGGTTTCACCAGAAGCCGGTAGCCTAACCGCAAGGATGGCGCCGAACACGGTGAGATTCGTGACTGGGGTGAAGTCGTAACAAGGTAGCCGTATCGGAAGGTGCGGCTGGATCACCTCCTTTCTAGAGAAGTGCCCTCGCAGTGCTCCACCATCTATCGGTTGTTCTTCAGGAGTCCCCCGGCCGGGTCTGTAGCTCAGTTGGTTAGAGCACCGTCTTGATAAGGCGGGGGTCGATGGTTCGAATCCATCCAGACCCACCAACGTCGCGGCCGCGGGTGAGAGGGGGCGGGACTGGAGGGCGAAGGATCCGGCTGTAGCTCAGCTGGGAGAGCACCTGCTTTGCAAGCAGGGGGTCACCGGTTCCGATCCCGGTCAGCTCCACCAGCACCTATGAGGAAGAAGGCCAGAGGCAAAGAGAGCGGCGCCCGCTCTCTGGCTTCTTCGAAGTTGGAGAAGCCCTGCTCCCCAGCGAAGGGGTAGGCATATCGGCTCTTTAAAAATTCGAAGTAGAAGGTGGTGTGATGGATGCGCCCGGGACGGCATTGTTGTCCTGGTGCGAGCCAACACACCCTGGGTTATGTATTGCATCGTGCACTCCATATTTAAAGGGGGAGTGCGCAACGAGCGCTTACGAGAATTCCTGTGGCTTTGGGATCTGGCCGGCAAGGCAGGTTGCAGAGTTATAGGGTCAAGCGAATAAGTGCATGTGGTGGATGCCTTGGCGATAACAGGCGATGAAGGACGCGACAGCCTGCGATAAGCCTCGGGAGCCGGCAAATAGGCGTTGATCCGAGGATTTCGAATGGGAAACCCAACCCGCAAGGGTTACCTGTCCCTGAATACATAGGGGATAAGGAGCGAACCTGGAGAACTGAAACATCTCAGTAACCAGAGGAACAGAAATCAACCGAGATTCCCAAAGTAGTGGCGAGCGAAATGGGACCAGCCTTCGAGTTTTAGCACGCGAGTTAGCGGAACGCCCTGGAAAGAGCGGCCATAGCGGGTGATAGCCCCGTACGCGAAAACTGGTGTGTGGAACTGAGCTCGAGACAAGTAGGGCGGGACACGTGAAATCCTGTCTGAAGATGGGGGGACCATCCTCCAAGGCTAAATACTCGTTATCGACCGATAGTGAACCAGTACCGTGAGGAAAGGCGAAAAGAACCCCGGGAGGGGAGGAATAGAACCTGAAACCGCATGCATACAAACAGTCGGAGCCTCAGCAATGGGGTGACGGCGTACCTTTTTGTATAATGGGTCAGCGACTTACGTTCAGTTGCGAGCTTAAGGCTAGGTGCCGGAGGCGTAGCGAAAGCGAGTCTGAACAGGGCGTTCAGTAGCTGGGCGTAGACCCGAAACCGGTTGATCTATCCATGGCCAGGTTGAAGGTGGGGTAACACCCACTGGAGGACCGAACCCACGCCCGTTGAAAAGGTCGGGGATGAGCTGTGGATAGGGGTGAAAGGCTAAACAAAACCGGAGATAGCTGGTTCTCCGCGAAAACTATTGAGGTAGTGCGTCACGTATTACCTTCGGGGTAGAGCACTGTTATGGCTAGGGGGCCGCTATAGGCTTACCAAACCATGGCAAACTCCGAATACCGAAGAGTAGAGCGTGGCAGACAGTCCCCGGGTGCTAACGTCCGGGGACAAGAGGGAAACAACCCAGACCGCCAGCTAAGGTCCCCAATATCGGCTAAGTGGAAAACGAGGTGGGAAGGCTCAGACAGTCAGGAGGTTGGCTTAGAAGCAGCCATCCTTTAAAGAAAGCGTAATAGCTCACTGATCGAGTCGTCCTGCGCGGAAGATGTAACGGGGCTCAAGCCGATAACCGAAGCTGCGGATCTATGGAGCAATCCATAGGTGGTAGAGGAGCGTTCCCTACGCCTGCGAAGGTGTGCCGAGAGGCATGCTGGAGGTATGGGAAGTGCGAATGCTGACATGAGTAGCGATAAAGGGAGTGAAAAGCTCCCTCGCCGAAAGCCCAAGGTTTCCTGCGCAACGTTCATCGGCGCAGGGTGAGTCGGCCCCTAAGGTGAGGCAGAGATGCGTAGCTGATGGGAATCCGGTCAATATTCCGGAACCGCCGACGGGTGCGATGTGGGGACGAAGAAGGTTATGCAGACCGGGTGTTGGACGTCCCGGTGAAGCGTGTAAGGTGGATCCTCTAGGGAAATCCGGAGGGTCAACACCGAGGCGCGGGACCAGGGGCTTGCCCTCGAAGCTGCAGATACCCTGCTTCAGGAAAAGCCACTAAGCTTCAGCCCGTCGGGACCGTACCGCAAACCGACACAGGTGGGCAGGATGAAAATTCTCAGGCGCTTGAGAGAACTCAGGAGAAGGAACTCGGCAAATTGACACCGTAACTTCGGGAGAAGGTGTGCCTTTGGTAGGTGTAGCGGCTTGCCCGCGAAGCCGAAGAAGGCCGCAGAGAATCGGTGGCTGCGACTGTTTATCAAAAACACAGCACTCTGCTAAGACGTTGGAAGTCGACGTATAGGGTGTGACGCCTGCCCGGTGCCGGAAGGTTAAGTGATGGGGTGCAAGCTCTTGATCGAAGCCCCGGTAAACGGCGGCCGTAACTATAACGGTCCTAAGGTAGCGAAATTCCTTGTCGGGTAAGTTCCGACCCGCACGAATGGCGTAACGATGGCCACACTGTCTCCTCCTGAGACTCAGCGAAGTTGAAATGTTTGTGAAGATGCAATCTACCCGCGGCTAGACGGAAAGACCCATGAACCTTTACTGTAGCTTTGCATGGGACTGTGACGATGTTTGTGTAGGATAGCTGGGAGGCTTTGAAGCCGGGATGCTAGTTCCGGTGGAGCCGACGTTGAAATACCAGCCTGACGACGTTGCGGTTCTAACCTGGGCCCCTTGACGGGGTCGGGGACCGTGCATGGTAGGCAGTTTGACTGGGGCGGTCTCCTCCCAAAGAGTAACGGAGGAGTGCGAAGGTCACCTAGGTACGGTCGGAAATCGTACTAATAGTGCAATGGCATAAGGTGGCTTGACTGCGAGACTGACAAGTCGAGCAGGTGCGAAAGCAGGTCATAGTGATCCGGTGGTTCTGTATGGAAGGGCCATCGCTCAACGGATAAAAAGGTACTCTGGGGATAACAGGCTGATTCCTCCCAAGAGTTCATATCGACGGGGGAGTTTGGCACCTCGATGTCGGCTCATCACATCCTGGGGCTGTAGCCGGTCCCAAGGGTATGGCTGTTCGCCATTTAAAGTGGTACGTGAGCTGGGTTCAAAACGTCGTGAGACAGTTTGGTCCCTATCTGCCGTGGGCGTTGGAGATTTGACGGGGGCTGCTCCTAGTACGAGAGGACCGGAGTGGACGCATCCCCTGGTGTACCGGTTGTGACGCCAGTCGCATTGCCGGGTAGCTATATGCGGAAGAGATAACCGCTGAAAGCATCTAAGCGGGGAAACTTGCCTGAAGATGAGATCTCCCGGAGGCTTGCCTCCCTGAAGGGTCGTCCGAGACCAGGACGTTGATAGGCTGGGTGTGCACGGGGGGTAACCCTCTTAGCTAACCAGTACTAATTGCCCGTGTGGCTTGACTCTATAACTCTGTAAGAACAACGCTCGTCGCAACGACGACGCAATAACGCATCAACCCAACCTTCTACACACCCCCGAACAAGCGCGTGCGCGCCGCCTCCAAAGGCCAAGCGAGCACGACACAGAATTCCTGGCGACCATAGCGCGTTGGCCCCACCCCTTCCCATCCCGAACAGGACCGTGAAACGACGTCGCGCCGATGATATTGCGGATTGCCCGTGAGAAAGTAGGTCATCGCCAGGGCCTTACCCCAAAAGCCCAACCTCCGTCGAGGTTGGGCTTTTGTCTTTTGGCGCGCCCAATCCGGGTTATCCCCAATCTCCAGCGACGGTCGCGCGCGATGGCGTGACCAAATAGACTCGCCGAACATGGTCATGAAGACGACCGGGGGCGATCACGGTGGCGCGTCGAAGGGACGCGGCGCGCCGGCCAATCCCGAAGGGCGGTTCGAGTCGACGGTCCGCGAGTCCGTGGAGGACGGCTGGCCGGCGGACCGGGAAGCGCAGCCGTCCCGCCCTCCCACCGTGGTCACAATCGAGCCCGCGAAGACCGTGCTCTCGCGACACGATTCGCCCGACCTCAACTTCGCCCAGTCCGTGAATCCGTACCGCGGCTGCGAGCACGGCTGCGTCTACTGCTACGCGCGCCCTTCGCACGCCTATCTGGGCCTGTCGCCGGGCCTCGACTTCGAGACCCGCCTCTTCGCGAAGGAAGGCGCGGCGGACCTGCTTCGCGCGGAGATCTCGAACCCGGGTTACCGCTGCGAACCCATCAACATCGGTTCCAACACCGACGGATACCAGCCGCTCGAGCGCGAGCGGCGCATCACGCGCTCGCTCATCGTGCTCTTCCACGAGACATCGCATCCCGTCGGCATCGTGACGAAGAACGCGCTCGTGGAACGTGACATCGACCTCCTGGCGCCCATGGCCACGAAGGGGCTCGTGGCCGTCTCGATCTCCGTCACGACGCTCGACAACGGCCTCGCGCACCGATTGGAGCCCCGGGCCAGCGCGCCGATGCGCCGGCTGGAGGCGGTTCGCCGGCTCGCCGAGGCCGGGGTGCCGGTCGGCGTGAACGTCGCGCCCGTCATTCCCTTCCTGACGGACCATGAGGTCGAGCCGATCATCGAGGCCGCGGCGCAGGCAGGCGCGAAGTGGGCGAGCTGGACGCTCCTTCGCCTGCCCTGGGAGGTGAAGGACCTCTTCCGCGAGTGGCTGGAGACCCACGTGCCGCTCAAGGCGGCACACGTCATGTCGCGCGTGCGGGAGATGCGCGGCGGGAAGGACAACGACCCCCGTTTCGGGACGCGCATGACGGGCGAGGGCATTTTCGCGGACCTCCTGCGGCGTCGCGTCGACAAGGCCCGGCGGGAGCACGGCCTGGGCAAGGGCCCGCCCGTGCTCGAGACCACGGCGTTCGTCCGGCCGTCGAAGGCCGGTCAAGGCAGGCTCTTCTAGCCCGCGCCGGGTTCGACGATCGCGCGCGCCAGGCGCTCCAGGGCTGGCGGCGCCGAGCCCTCGGCCTTGTCGTTCGCGATGATCCAGACCGGGTCGGCTCGCGCGGTGGCCTCGCGTGCCAGTGTCGCGATCGCGGCGCGCGTGGCCGGATCCTCGTCCACGAGGCGGTCGAAGGGTGCGTAGCGGGATTTCGCCTCCGCGTCGGCGTACCCCGAGTGGAGGTTCCAGCGGATGACGAGGGGACCCGGCCCCAGCGACGTGGCGGCCGCCGCCTGGACGCCCACGGGCGGCATCCGCGCGTGGACACCGAGGCAAAGGCGTGCGCCGGCGGACTCGAGCGCGCGCATCACCTCGGGTACGAGGAGTTCCCGATCGCGAAACTCCACGGCGTATTGGGGGCCGCGGGGCAGCTTCGAGAGGAACGTCGCCAGCCGGCCGGCAAAGGCGACCGGCTCCCGCGTGATCGCGCGTCCCTGCGGCGGAAACTGGAAGACCAGCGGCCCCGCGCGATCGCCGAGCCCCTCGCGGCAGGGGTCCACGAAGAGGTCGCGGGCGGGGACGGGATCGAGGTACTCGGCGCTCGGCTCGCGCGTCTCGTAGCTGAAGGGCGCCGTGAAGGCCTGCGGTGCCTTCACGAGAAAGGCGAAGTCCGCGGGAACCTGCTCCGCATGGCGGCGGAACTCGTCCGCGGAAATGGGGGCGTAGAACGTGCGATCGAGGCCCACCGTGCGCAGCAGCGGGTGGCGGGCATAGTTCGCGAGCCCTGCGCACGAGAGCACGGGCGCAGGCAGGGGCTTGCCGTACATCACGCCTTCCCAGCCTGCGAAGGCCCATGACGACGTTCCCAGGCGGATGGTCGCGGGCAGCCGGCCCGCCAAATCGACGAGCCGCGCGTACCCGTTCGCGGATGAGGCGCCGATCGCGTCGGGTCCGGATTCGGACGGGCCGAAGAGGTCGAGTTGCGGGCTCAAGCGATCGATTTCATGGCGAGGCGTCGCAAAAAAATCGCGGCCTGGGCCGCTCGGGCGAGGGGGGCGGATGGTATTCTCTTGCCCCGTTTGCCGCCGGGAGACACAATCTTCCGCGCCGGCCGAAGTGCCCCAAAGCACCCCTTTTGAGGAGCCTGAAGGATGCCCGCCGTTCCCCTCTCGCTGGAAGACAAGTATACGCAGGCTTCCGGCCGGCTTTTCCTCACCGGTACCCAGGCGCTCGTGCGGCTCGCGATGATGCAGCGCGAGCGCGACCTCGCGGCGGGTCTCAACACCGCCGGCTTCATCTCGGGCTATCGGGGCTCCCCGCTGGGCGGCTTCGACCAGGCGCTCTGGCGCGCGAAGAAGCACCTCGAATCGCACCATGTCTTCTTCACGCCCGGCGTGAACGAGGAACTCGCGGCGACGGCGGTATGGGGCTCGCAGCAGGTGGGGCTCTTCCCCGGCGCGAAATACGACGGCGTGTTCGGCCTGTGGTACGGCAAGGGCCCGGGCGTCGATCGCTCCGGCGACGTCTTCAAGCACGCCAATGCCGCCGGCACGGCGAAGCACGGCGGCGTCCTCCTCGTCGCGGGCGATGACCACGCCTGCAAGTCCTCCACGTTGCCGCACCAATCCGAGCACGCCTTCGACGCGGCCATGATCCCCGTGCTCTACCCCACGGGCGTGCAGGAGATCATCGAGCTCGGACTGCACGGCTTCGCGATGTCGCGCTACTCGGGCTGCTACGTCGCCTTCAAGACCATCTCGGAGACGCTCGATTCGTCCGCGTCCATCGAGGTGGATCCGCTGCGGCCGGCCATCGTGCTGCCGACGGATTTCACCGTGCCCGCGGCGGGCATGAACATCCGCTGGCCCGATGCGCCGCTCGAGCAGGAACTGCGCCTGCAGCACGACAAGATCTACGCGGCGCTCGCCTACGCGCGCGCCAACCGCCTGAACCGCATCACCATCGACTCGCCGCATCCTCGCCTGGGCATCATCGCCTCGGGCAAGTCGTACCTCGATGTCCTGCAGGCCCTCGAGGATCTCGGCATCGACGAAGCGCACGCCGCCGAGATCGGCATCCGCCTGTTCAAGGTGAGCCTGCCCTGGCCCCTCGAGCCCAACGGCATCCGGGAGTTCGCGCAGGGGCTCGACGAGATCCTCGTCGTGGAGGAGAAACGCCAGCTCATCGAGTACCAGATGAAGGAGCAGCTCTACAACTGGCGCGACGACGTTCGCCCGCGCGTCATCGGCAAGTACGACGAGCACGGGGAATGGGAGGAGCACCGTGCCGAGTGGCTTTTGCCGGCCGCGGGCGAGCTCACGCCCGCCATGATCGCGCGCGTCATCGCCCGGCGCATCGGCAAGTTCTACACCTCCAAGATCGTCGAAGCGCGGCTCAAGTTTCTCGAGGCGAAGGAGGCCGCGCTCGCGCGGCCCCGCGCCCGCGCCGCGCGCATTCCCTACTTCTGCTCGGGCTGCCCCCACAACACGTCGACGCGCGTGCCGGAGGGCTCGAAGGCGCTCGCGGGCATCGGGTGCCATTACATGGCGACGTGGATCCGTCCCGAGCAGACGATGACCTTCACCCAGATGGGCGGCGAAGGCGTGCCGTGGGTCGGCATCCAGCCCTTCACCGACACGAAGCACGTGTTCGCGAACCTGGGCGATGGCACCTATTTCCACTCCGGACTGCTCGCCATTCGCGCGGCGGTCGGCGCCAACGTCAACATCACCTACAAGGTTCTCTTCAACGACGCGGTGGCGATGACCGGCGGGCAGCCCGTGGACGGCCTGCTATCCGTACCCATGATCACGCGGCAGGTGGCGGCCGAAGGCGTGAAACGGGTGATGATCGTCACCGACGACGTGGGCAAGTACCGCGGCGTGGCGGACCTGGCGCCCGGCGTGACGGTGCATCCCCGCGAGGAGCTGGACGCGGTGCAGCGCGTGCTTCGCGAAGTTCCCGGAGTGAGCGTCCTCGTCTACGACCAGACGTGCGCGGCCGAAAAGCGGCGTCGCCGCAAGCGCGGCAAGTTCCCCGATCCCGCCAAGCGGGTCGTCATCAACGAACTCGTCTGCGAAGGTTGCGGCGATTGCGGCGTGAAGTCCAATTGCCTTTCCGTGGTGCCGGTCGAGACGGAGTTCGGCCGCAAGCGTGCCATCGACCAGAGTACATGCAACAAGGACTACTCCTGCGTGAACGGCTTCTGCCCCAGCTTCGTCACGGTGGAAGGCGGTCGCCTGCGCCGGCGGGGCGCGGTCGCGGTCGACGCGTGGCCGGCGTTGCCCGAGCCCGTCCTCCCGACGCTCGATCGCCCGTGGGGCATCCTGGTCACCGGCGTGGGCGGCACGGGCGTGGTCACGATCGGCGCGCTCCTGGGCGTCGCGGCGCACATCGAGGGCAAGGGCATCGCCCTGCTCGACATGACGGGGCTCGCGCAGAAGGGCGGGTCGGTCTACTCGCACATTCGCGTGGCACGCCGCCCCGGGGACATCCACGCGGTGCGCATCGCCGCAGGCGAGGCGAGCGCCGTGATCGGCTGCGACATGATCGTCGCGGCCTCGGACGAGGCCATCGCCAAGATGCAGTCGGGATTCACGCGCGCGGTCATCAACGCCGACGTGGCGCCCACCGGCGCGTTCACGAAGGATCCGGACCTCCACATTCCCGGGCGGGACCTGGCCGATGCGATTCGCGAAGCCTGCGGTCCGGACGCCGCCGACTTCATCGACGGCGGCGCGCTCGCGACGGCGCTCCTGGGCGATTCGATCGCGACGAACCTCTTCATGGTCGGCTATGCGTGGCAGAAGGGGCTCGTGCCCATCGGACGCGAGGCGATCGAGCAGGCCATCGTGCTGAACGCCGTGACCGTCGACGCCAACAAGGCGGCTTTCGAGTGGGGACGCCGGGCGGCGGTCGATGCCGCCGCAGTGCGCCAGGCGGCGGCGCCATCGCAGGCCCGTCCCGAAAGCCAGCGGATGTCGGTGGGGCTGGACGAGGTCGTGTCGCGAAGGCGCGAGTTCCTCGTGCGCTACCAGAACGAGGCCTACGCGGCGCGCTACGTCGCCGCCATCGACCGGTTGCGCGCCGCCGAGTCGGCGAAGGTGCCGGGCTCGACCGCCCTCGCGATGGCGGGCGCGCGCCATCTCTTCAAGCTCATGGCGTACAAGGACGAGTACGAGGTCGCGCGGCTGTATACGGATGGCGACTTCGCCGCGCGCGTGGCCTCGCAATTCGAGGGGGACTACCGCCTCGTGATGCACCTGGCGCCCCCGATCTTCTCGAAGGTGGATCCCGCCACGGGCGAGCCCCGCAAGCGGGCCTTCGGCGCGTGGATGTTGCGGGCGATGCGCGTGCTCGCGGCGTTCAAGGGGCTGCGCGGCACGGCGTTCGATCCCTTCGGCGGCACGGAGGAGCGGCGTGCCGAGCGGGCGCTCATCGACGAATACGAGGCGACGCTGGCGCAGATCGCCGAGCACCTGTCGCCGGATACGCTGGAGATCGCGACGGACCTGGCGTCGGTTCCCGAGCGCATCCGCGGCTACGGTCCGGTAAAGGCGCGCCACCTCGAGCAGGCCCGGGAGCGCCGCGAGGCGCTTCTCGCCCAGCTTCTCGACCCGTCCCTGCGCGCGAAAGCCCGACCGGCCATTCCCATCAAGGCCGCCGCCTGAGCGCGTGCCTGCACGGGGACGCTAGCGGCCCGGAAGCCCCGGCCAAGACACGGTGTAGCCGCCGCTGCCGATCGTCACCGTGCCCGGCATTCCGAAGGGCAGGGTGAGCTTTCGCGCGACGTGCCCGAAGGGCAGCCCTTCGAGCACGGGGCAGCCGGCGATCGCGCGCAACGTTTCCACCGCTTCCGGCATGGTGTAGGCGTAGCGCTGCGTGTTCGTGGGCGTGCAGTCGGTGAAATCGCCCAGGAGGATCGCGCGCTGATCGCGCAGCACGCCGGCATGCGCGAGCTGCAGGAACATCCGCTCGACGGCGTAGGGTTGCTCGCCGATCTCCTCCAGGTACAGGATGCCGCCGCGAACGCGAGGCAGGTAGGCCGTGCCCACGAGGTGCGTGAGGAGCGAGAGATTGCCGCCCCAGAGCGTGCCCGGCACGCGGGCCGGGGGGGCGTGGGGCTCGGTCTCGACGGCTACGGTGTCGCCCGTCCCGAAGAGCGTCGCGTCGAAATGCGCCCGCATGAAGGCGTCGGGCTCGCCGTCGCCGAAGTCCACGCCCGCCATGGGGCCGTGAAAACTCGCGAGGCCGGCGCGAGCGAGCGCCCCGCAATTGAGCGCCGTGAAGTCGCTGAATCCCACGAGCGCTTTCCGGGCCCGGCGCACGCGACGCCAGTCGATGAGCGGCAGGATGCGCGAGAGGCCGTAACCGCCGCGCGAAGCCATGAGGATGTCGAGCGAGGGATCGTCCAGCAGGCGATGGAAGCCTTCGGCGCGCTCCGCGTCGTTGCCGCCGAAATAGCGCCATTCGAGAAGCGCCTGGGGCGAGGTCACCACGCGATGACCGCGCGAGGCCAGCCAGGCCGCGCCGGCGGCGACTTGCACCGGGTTGGCGCGGCCCGACGGGGAGAAGATGCCTATGCCGACCCCGCGGGACGGCACCGGGGCGGGGGAGGAGAACTCAGGCACGGCTGCGGTGGACTTCCTCGAAGGCGATGAGATTGCCGTCCGGGTCGCACACGACGAAATCGCGGGTGCCTCGCGCGTCCTCGTCGGGGGCGCGCACGACGTGATCGCCGGGCGGAATGAGCGCGAAGCGCCTCGCCACGTCGTGAATGTCCAGGCGCAACTCCGGGCGGGTGTCGGGACTTTCGCCTTTCGCCCGCTCGGCGAGCACCACCTTCACCGCGCCGCCGGAAAGTACGGCGTGGCGCGGCTCGATCTCGTCTCCCCACTGGGCCACGACCGGCCACCCGAGCGTGTCGCGATAGAACGCGAGGGAGCGCTCGAAATCGGCCGGTCGGATCACGAGGTGGTCGAAGCGGTCGATCATCGTCGCCTCAGGCCCGCGCCTGCGCGTCCACGACCGCGACCGCCGTCATGTTGATGATGCGCCGGACGGTCGCCGTGGCCGTGAGCACGTGAGCCGCCTTGGAAACGCCCAGGAGGATCGGGCCGATGGTGATGCCGTCGCCCGCCGCCGTCTTGAGCAGGTTGAAGGCGATGTTGGCCGCGTCGAGGGTCGGCATGATGAGCAGGTTCGCCTCGCCCTTCAGGCGCGAGTTCGGGAAGGCGGCGAGACGCACTTCCTCCGAGATGGCCGCGTCGCCGTGCATCTCGCCCTCGATCTCCAGGCCCGGCATGCGATCGCGGATGAGCACGAGGGCCGCCCGCATCTTCGCGGCCGAAGGCGCCTCGCTCGTGCCGAAGTTCGAGTGCGAGAGCAGGGCGGCCTTGGGCACCAGGCCGAAGCGCCGGATCTCCTCGGCCGCGAGCTGCGTCATCTCGGCGATCTGCTCGGGCGAAGGGTCGGGGTTCACGTAGGTGTCGCAGATGAAGACCGTGCGCCGCGGCAGCATGACGATGTTCATCGCGTAGTAGTTCGCCACGCCCGGCTGGTGCCCGAGCACCTGGTCCACGTAGTGCAGGTGCAGCCCGTGCGTGCCGAAGGTGCCGCAGATCATGCCGTCGGCCTCGCCCCGGTGGATCATCATCGCGCCGATGAGCGTGTGGCGCCGGCGCATCTCGATCTTCGCGTACTGCACGGAGACCCCGCGGCGCTCGGTGAGGCGGTGGTACTCGGTCCAGTACGCCCGGTACCGCGGGTCGTACTCGGGGTTGACCACGTCGAAATGCTCGCCCGCCTTCAGGCGCAACCCGAAGCGCTCGATGCGCTTGTCGAGCACGCTCGGCCGTCCCACCAGGATCGGTCGCGCGAGCTTCTCGTCGACCACCACCTGCACGGCGCGCAGGACGCGCTCGTCCTCGCCCTCGGCGTACACGATCCGCTTGGGGGCGCCCTTCGCGGCGGCGAAGATGGGCCGCATGATGAGGCCGGAGTGGTAGACGAAGTCGTTCAGGCGGTCGGTGTAGGCGTCGAAATCCCGGATGGGATTGAGCGCCACGCCGCTTTCCATCGCGGCGCGGGCCACGGCCGGCGCGATCTTCACGATGAGGCGCGGGTCGAAGGGCTTCGGGATCAGGTAGTCGCGGCCGAAGCTCAGCTGGCTTTCGCCGTAGGCCATCGCCACGACGTCGGACTGCTCGGCCATGGCGAGGTCGGCGATCGCGTTCACGGCGGCGAGCTTCATCGGTTCGTTGATCGTGGTGGCGCCCACGTCGAGCGCGCCCCGGAAGATGAACGGGAAGCACAGGACGTTGTTCACCTGGTTGGGATAGTCCGAGCGGCCGGTCGCCATGACGGCGTCGTCGCGCACGGCTTTCACCTCCTCCGGCAGGATCTCGGGCGTGGGGTTCGCGAGCGCGAGGATGAGCGGGTTGGCCGCCATGCGCTTCACCATGTCGGGCTTGAGCACGCGGCCCGCCGAAAGGCCGAGGAACACGTCGGCCCCGTCGATGATCTCGCCGAGCGTGCGCGCGTCCGTCTTCTTCGCGTAACGCGCCTTGTTGTCGTCCATGAGTTCCTTGCGGCCCTCGTAGACGACGCCGGCGATGTCGGAGACCCAGATGTTCCCGACCGGCAGGCCCAGCGCGACGAGCATGTCGAGGCAGGACAGGGCAGCCGCCCCGGCGCCCGACACCGCCAGCTTGACCTCGCCGATGTTCTTGCCGACCACGCGCAGTCCGTTGACGATGGCCGCGCCCACGATGATGGCCGTGCCGTGCTGGTCGTCGTGGAAGACGGGGATCTTCAGCCGCTCGCGCAGCTTGCGCTCGATGTAGAAGCACTCGGGCGCCTTGATGTCCTCGAGGTTGATGCCCCCGAAGGTGGGCTCCAGCGCGGCGATGACCTCGATGAGGCGGTCCGGATCGGGCTCGTTCAGTTCCAGGTCGAACACGTCGATGCCCGCGAACTTCTTGAAGAGGACGCCCTTGCCCTCCATGACCGGCTTGGCCGCGAGCGGGCCGATGTTGCCCAGGCCGAGAACGGCGGTGCCGTTCGTGACCACGCCGACGAGGTTTCCGCGGGCGGTCAGGTTGCGGGCCTCGCCCGGGTCGGCCTGGATCGCCTCGCAGGCGGTGGCGACACCCGGCGTGTAGGCGAGCGATAGGTCGCGCTGCGTGGCGAGGGGCTTGGTGGGCGCCACCTCGATCTTCCCGGGGCGGGGCAGGCGGTGGTAGTCGAGCGCGGCTTGCTTGATGTCGTCGAGCATGATGCTTAAGCCCTTGAGTAGCCTTGGAATTTACGGCAAGTCTAGCATGAAGCCCCGGTGGTTCCGGAGGCGGGGGCTTGACGGAACGCGCCGACGTAACTAAACATGTCGACATGATTCCGGGGCCTGCCCCGAAAGGTCGCGATGAACCGCAACTACCTGAGGGCCATTCCGCGCGAGTGGCGCAACCTCTCGCGTGTCTTCTCGGCGCTCGGCGACGAGCATCGCCAGCGCATCCTGCTCACCTTCGGGCCCGGCGAGCGCCTGAACGTCGGCCAGATCGTCGAGGTCTCCACGCTCTCGCGCACGACCGTCTCGCATCATCTCCGGGTGCTTCGCGAGGCGGGAATCCTGCGTTCGGAGAAGATCGGCAAGGAAGTCTGGTTCTGGCTCGACAAGGCCTATCTCGTCGGCGCGCTCGAGGCGGTGACCGGGTTCCTGCGGGAGCGAACGTGAGGCGCCGCGAATTCCTGCGCGCCGGCGCGGCCGGAGCCATCGCCTCGGCGCTCACGGGCTGCAAGCTGCCGCCTTATTCGCTCGAGCACGGGATCTTCAACCGGTGCACGGCGCCCGGCGGGCACCCGGTCATGCGCGAACGCAGGGTGCGGGCCGCCTGGGAGGGCATAGATCCGTCCCGCGTCTGGGACAGCCACGCCCACCTCTTCGGCAACGGGCGAAGCGGCGGGGGAATCTACCTCAATCCGGCATTCGACCGCCCGTCGTCGATCGCGGGGCGCGTGCGCCGGGCCATGTTCTTCAACGCGGCCTGCGGGGGGGAGGACGAGGAAAAGCTCGACGGCGAGGTGGTGGCGCGCATCGGTCATCTCGTGGACGAATTTCCGGTGGGCGCCAAGGTGATGCTGCTCGCCTTCGACCACACGCACGACCCGGACGGCCGGCGCCGCGACGATCTGACGACCTTTGCCGTCCCCGACGCGTATGCGGCGCGCGTGGCCGCTGCACGTCCCGACCGGTTCGAATGGATCGCCTCGGTCCATCCCTGCCGGCGTGATGCCGCCGAGGCCCTCGCCCGCGCGAAGTCGGGCGGCGCACGGGCCGTGAAATGGCTGCCCCAGACCATGGCCATCGACCTGGGCTCGGCCGCGGCAAAGGAGTTCTATGCGGTCCTCAGGTCCGCCGACCTGCCCCTCATCGTGCACGTGGGCGAGGAGCAGGCCGTCGAGGGGGCGGCAAGGCACGAGCTGGGCAACCCGTTGATGCTGCGTCATCCGCTCGATGCCGGCGTCCGCGTGGTCGCGGCCCATTGCGCCTCGCTCGGCGAAAGCCCCGACCTCGACGCCGAACCGGATCCCGCGAAGGCGCCGCGCGTGCGCAATGCCGGCCTGTTCGCCCGGCTCATGGCCGACGCGAAGTACCGGGGGCTCCTCTTCGGCGACCTGTCGGCCGTCACCCAGGCGAACCGGGCCGACGTGCTGCCCTCGATCCTCGAGGCGAGCGCGTGGCACGGGCGCCTGCTGAACGGCTCGGACTATCCGCTGCCGGGCATCATGCCGATCTTCTCGGTGCAGGGCCTCGTCCGGCAGGGGATGCTCGACGAGGCGCTCGTCCCGGTGCTCAAGGAGTTGCGCCACGTGAATCCGCTCGCCTTCGACTTCGTGCTCAAGCGGTCCCTGCGCTGGAAAGGCCTGGCGATTCCGCCCGGCGCCTTCGAGACGCGCGGGTTCTTCGATCGCCGCGCGGCGGGGCCTGAGCCATGTCGGGCCACGGCCAGTTCTCCCTGCTGCGCGAGCGCCGCTTCGCGCCGCTCTTCTGGACCCAGTTCCTGGGCGCCGCGAACGACAATCTCTTCAAGTTCGCCTTCACGCTGCTCGCCACCTTCCATGCCGCCGAGTGGGGCGGCCTCGACCCGGGCACGGCCGGTTTCGTGATCGGCGCCGTCTTCATCGCGCCCTTCGTGCTCTTCTCGGCCACCTCGGGGCAACTCGCGGACAAGTACGACAAGGGCGCCGTGATCCGCTTCGTCAAGAACTTCGAGATCGCCGTGATGGCGCTCGCCGCAGCCGGGTTCCTGTCGAGAAGCGCGCCGCTTCTCTACGGGGTCGTGTTCCTGATGGGCCTTCACTCCACCCTCTTCGGGCCGGTGAAGTACGCCTACCTGCCACAGCACCTCAAGGACGAGGAACTCACCGGCGGCAACGGCCTCGTCGAGATGGGGACCTTCGTCGCGATCCTGGCGGGCACGATGGCCGCGGGCGTGCTGGTGAAGGCGGGACCGTCCGGCGCCTCGTTCGTCGCGTTCGCCTGCCTGGCGGTCGCGTTGCTGGGGCGCCTCGCCGCCGGTTTCGTGCCCGCTTCGCCGGCGCCGGAGCCGGGGCTCGCGATCAACTGGAACCCGTTCACCGAGACCTGGCGAAACCTCGCCATCGCCTCGAAGGACCGCGTGGTCTTCCATTCGCTGCTCGGCATCTCGTGGCTGTGGTTCTTCGGCTCGATCTTCCTTACCTCGTTCACGCCGTTCACCAAGGACGTGCTCGGCGGCGACGAGAACGTGGTGACGGTGCTGCTGGCCGTGTTCTCGGCGGGCATCGGGCTGGGCGCGCTCGCCTGCGAGCGCCTCTCGGGCCGGAAGGTCGAGATCGGCCTCGTGCCCTTCGGTTCGATCGGCATGACGGTGTTCGCCGTGGATCTCTGGCTCGCGAGCCGCGGCCTCGCGCCCTCGGGGTTGAAGGACGTCGAGGCGTTCGCGAGGGAGCCGGCCTCGATGCGCGTGATGGCGGACCTGTTCCTCCTCGCGCTCTTCGGCGGCTTCTACTCCGTGCCGCTCTACGCGCTCATCCAGAGCCGGGCGGAGGCGAGCCACCGCGCGCGCATCATCGCCGCCAACAACATCCTCAACGCGGTGTTCATGATCGTCGCCTCGCTCATGGCGACGGCCCTGCTGAAGGCCGGGCTCACCCTGCCGCAGCTCTTCCTCGTCGTGGGGCTCATGAACGCGGCGGTGGCGGCCTACGTCTACGGCCTCGTCCCCGAGTTCCTCATGCGGTTCCTGTGCTGGCTGCTCGTGCACTCGGTCTATCGCCTGGAGAAGCAAGGGCTCGAGAACATCCCGGAGCGCGGTCCCGCCCTCGTCACCTGCAACCACGTGAGCTTCGTCGATGCGCTCGTGATCTCGGCGGCATGCCCGCGGCCCATCGTGTTCGTGATGGACCATCGCATCTTCCGCATCCCGGTGCTGTCGTTCGTCTTCCGTACGGGCAAGGCCATCCCGATCGCGCCCGCGAAGGAGGACCCGAAGCTGCTCGAAGAAGCCTACGAGAAGGTCGCGAAGGCGCTGGCCGAGGGAGAGCTCGTGGGCATCTTCCCCGAGGGCCGCATCACCGACAACGGCGATCTCTATCCCTTCCGCGGCGGCGTGGCGCGAATCGTCGAGCGCACGCCCGTTCCGGTCGTGCCGATGGCCCTGAAGGGCCTGTGGGGAAGCTTCTTCAGCCGGCGCGGCGGCGCGGCCATGACGCGGCCCTTCCGGCGGGGAATCTTCAGCAAGATCGGCTTCGAGGTGGCCCCCGCGATGGGCCCGGCCGAGGCGACGCCCGAGGCGCTTCGCGAACGGATTCTCGCCATGCGCGGGGACTGGCGCTAGGGGAGGGCTCGCCGGGGGTGCGTGATAGACTTCGCGCATCCGCACCGCGCTGCCCGAATCATGTCCGGCAACACCCTCGGCACCCTCTTCACCGTCACCACGTTCGGCGAATCGCACGGCCCGGCCATCGGCTGTGTCGTCGACGGCTGCCCGCCGGGGCTCGCGCTCTCCGAGGCCGACATCCAGCCCGACCTCGACCGCAGGAAGCCCGGCACCTCGCGCCACGTGACCCAGCGCCGCGAGGGCGACGTCGTCGAGATCCTCTCGGGCGTGTTCGAGGGGAAGACCACCGGTACGCCGATCGGCCTCCTCATCCGCAACGAGGACCAGCGCAGCAAGGACTACGCGAAGATCGCCGCGAGCTTCCGCCCCGGTCATGCCGACTACACGTACTGGCAGAAATACGGCATCCGCGATCCGCGCGGGGGCGGCCGTTCGTCGGCGCGCCTCACCGCGCCGGCCGTCGCCGCCGGGGCCATCGCGAAGAAGTGGCTCCGGGAGCGCCACGGCATCGAGGTGCGCGGCCATCTCACGCAGCTCGGCCGCCAGGAGATCGCGTTCGAGAGCTGGGACGCCGTCGAGAAAAACCCGTTCTTCGCGGCCAACGCGAGCCTCGTTCCCGAGCTCGAGGCCTACATGGACCGCCTGCGCAAGTCGGGCGATTCCTGCGGGGCGAAACTGCGCGTCGTCGCGACGGGCGTTCCGCCCGGCTGGGGCGAGCCGCTCTACGGCCGGCTGGACGCCGACATCGCGCAAGCCATGATGGGCATCAACGCGGTGAAGGGCGTCGAGATCGGAGCGGGTTTCGCGTCGTCCGGCCAGCTCGGCACCGAGCATTCCGACGAAATGTCGCCCGAAGGATTCCTGACCAACCACGCGGGCGGCATCCTGGGCGGCATCTCCACCGGGCAGGACGTCGTGGTGTCCATCGCGATCAAGCCCACGTCGAGCATCCGGCTCACGCGGCAGACCGTGGACGTGAACGGCCAGCCGGCCACCATCGAGACCCACGGGCGCCACGATCCCTGCGTGGGCATCCGGGCGACGCCCATCGCGGAAGCGTTCCTCGCGCTCGTCCTCGCCGATCATGCGCTTCGCCACCGCGCGCAGAACGCGGACGTGGCGGGCACGACGCCGCGCATCCCCGCGCAGGCGCCCGGGTCGGCGCGACGAACGGTGGCGCCGACGCTGGATCCGGACCCCGACGAAGCCTGAGGGGGAGGGCGCAGGCCCGCAGCAGGTTATAATTTCCGGCTCGCTCCAACGCCGTGCCGGACCATGACCGCACTCACGCTCTACGACAAGCTTTGGCGCTCCCACCTCGTCCACGAAGAACCGGACGGGACGGCCCTCATCTACATCGACCGCCACCTGCTCCACGAGGTGACGAGCCCGCAGGCCTTCGACGGCCTTGCCCTCGCCGGCCGCAAGCCCTGGCGGATCGGGTCGGTCGTCGCCACGGCGGACCACAACGTGCCCACGAAGGGGCTCGAGCGGGGCATCGCCGACCCGATCGCGCGCATCCAGGTCGAAACGCTCGACCGGAATGCCGAAAAGTGGGGACTGCCGGTCTACTACCCCATGGGTCACGCGCGCCAGGGCATCGTGCACGTCATCGGGCCGGAACTGGGAGCCACGCTGCCGGGCATGACGGTCGTCTGCGGCGATTCGCACACGGCCACGCACGGCGCCTTCGGGGCGCTCGCCTTCGGCATCGGCACGAGCGAAGTCGAGCACGTGCTCGCCACGCAGTGCCTGCTCGCCAAGAAATCGAAGTCGCTGCGCATCCGGGTCGAGGGCGCGTTGCCCCCGGGCGTCACGGCAAAGGACGTGGTGCTCGCCATTATCGGCAGGATCGGCACGGCCGGCGGCACGGGCAGTGCGATCGAGTTTGCCGGTTCGGCCATCCGCGCGCTCTCGATGGAAGGGCGAATGACCGTCTGCAACATGGCGATCGAGGCGGGCGCACGCGCCGGCATGGTGGCCGTGGACGCGAAGACGATCGATTACCTGCGAGGCCGGCCCTTCGCCCCGCAAGGCGATGCGTTCGAGCGGGCCGTCGCCTACTGGCGCACCCTCGTCTCGGACGAGGGCGCGCTCTTCGATCGCGACGTCGAGATCGACGCCGCGTCCATCCGCCCTCAGGTCACCTGGGGCACGTCGCCCGAGATGGTGGTTCCCGTGGACGGGCGCGTGCCCGATCCGTCGGACGAGCGGGATCCGGTGAAGCGCGAGGCCATCGAGCGCGCGCTCGTTTACATGGGGCTCGACCCGCGCACCGCCATCACCGACATCGCGATCGACAAGGTGTTCATCGGCTCGTGCACGAATTCCCGCATCGAGGACCTGCGCGAGGCCGCGGCGGTCGTGAAGGGGCGCCGCGTGTCCGGTAGCGTGAAGCTGGCCATGGTGGTGCCGGGCTCGGGCCTCGTGAAGAAGCAGGCCGAGAAAGAGGGGCTCGATCGCGTGTTCCGCGACGCGGGCTTCGAGTGGCGCGAGCCGGGTTGTTCCATGTGCCTGGGCATGAACGACGACCGCCTTTCCCCGGGCGAGCGCTGCGCCTCGACGTCGAACCGCAATTTCGAGGGGCGCCAGGGAGCCGGCGGGCGAACGCACCTGGTGAGCCCGGCGATGGCGGCCGCGGCCGCCCTGGCCGGCCACTTCGTCGACGTCCGTTCGCTGTCGTGAAGGAGGTGAAAATCATGAAGTCGCTCTGCATCGCGCTTGCGTGCGCCTTCGCGCTCGCGGGCTGCAACACGGTCGAGGGTCTCGGCAAGGACATCAAGAAAGGCGGCGAGGCGATCGAGAAAGCCGCGGAAAAGGCCAAGTGATGGACAAGTTCACCCAGCACGCCGGGATCGTCGCGCCGCTCGACCGCGAGAACGTCGACACGGACGCGATCATCCCCAAGCAGTTCCTCAAGTCGATCCACCGCTCGGGATTCGGCCCCAACCTGTTCGACGCGTGGCGCTACCTCGACACCGGCGAGCCCGGCATGGACCCGGCCACGCGCAAGCCCAATCCGGATTTCGTGCTGAACCAGCCGCGCTATCGGGGGGCCTCGATCCTGCTCGCCCGCAAGAACTTCGGTTGCGGCTCCTCGCGCGAGCACGCGCCCTGGGCGCTCCAGCAGTTCGGCTTCCGGGCGATCATCGCGCCCTCGTACGCCGACATCTTCTTCAACAACTGCTTCAAGAACGGCTTGCTCCCGATCGTGCTGCCGGATTTCCACCTGGACCACCTGTTCCAGGAAGTGGCGGCGAACATGGGCTACCGCCTCGCGATCGACCTGCCCGCGCAGGCGGTGACCACGCCCTCCGGCCAGGTGATGCGTTTCGACGTCGAGCCCTTCCGCAAGGAATGCCTCGTGAACGGGTGGGACGACATCGGGCTCACGCTGCGCCGCCAGGACGCCATCCGCGCGTACGAGGAGAAGCGCCGCGCCGCCGAGCCCTGGATCTTCTCGTGAGGCGCGCATGAAGATCGCCCTGCTGGCCGGTGACGGCATCGGGCCGGAGATCCTGCGCGAGGCCGTGCGCGTCCTGGACGTGCTGCGCGGCGAAGGCGTCAAGGTCGAGACGGAGGAAGCGCCCATCGGCGGCGCGGCCTACGATGTCGCGGGCGACCCGTTGCCGGCCGCGACGCTCGCGCTCGCGCAGGCCGCCGACGCCGTGCTGTTCGGCGCCGTCGGCGGGCCGAAGTACGACACGTTGCCGCGCGACAAGCGTCCCGAAAAGGCCATCCTGGGCCTGCGCAAGGAGTGCGATTTCTTCGCGAACCTGCGCCCGGCCACCGTGTTCCCGGAACTGGCCGGCGCCTCGACGCTCAAGCCGGAGGTGGTCTCCGGCCTCGACATCATGATCGTGCGCGAGCTCACGGGTGACATCTATTTCGGCGAGCCGCGAGGCATCACAGGCGAGAAGGGCTCGCGCATGGGCTTCAACACGATGCGCTACACCGAGGCCGAGATCCGCCGCATCCTGCAGGTCGGCTTCCGCACCGCGCGCCAGCGCGGCAAGCGCCTGTGCTCCGTGGACAAGATGAACGTGCTCGAGACCACGCAGCTCTGGCGCGACATCGCCGAGGAGATGGCCCCGGATTATCCGGACGTGACGCTGTCCCACATGCTGGTCGACAATTGCGCCATGCAGCTCGTGCGCAACCCCCGGCAGTTCGACGTGGTCGTCACGGGCAACATCTTCGGGGACATTCTCTCCGACGAAGCCTCGATGCTCACGGGCTCCATCGGGATGCTTCCGTCGGCTTCGCTCGACGCGAACGGCAAGGGGCTCTACGAGCCAATCCACGGATCCGCCCCGGACATCACGGGCAAGGGCATCGCCAACCCGCTGGCGCAGATCCTCTCGCTCGCGATGATGTTCAAGTACACCTTCGGGCGTGACGACGTCGCCGCCAGGATCGAAGGCGCCGTGCGCAAGGCGCTCGCCTCGGGCCTTCGCACCGCGGACATCGCCACGACCGGCGAGAAAGCCTGCACGACCGCCGAGATGGGCGCGGCGGTGATCAAGGCGCTCTAGATTCGACCGGATGGCGGGCCCTCGGAGGCGACCCGCCTCCGGCCCCCGACTACCGCCCCGAGGAAAGCAGACGAGAACGGCTATGACCAAGAGGATCCAGGCAGGCATCATCGGGTGGCGCGGCATGGTGGGCTCCGTGCTCATGGAGCGCATGCGGGCCGAAGGCGATTTCGAGCTCGTCGACCCGGTGTTCTTCTCCACGTCCGCCAAGGGCGGCGAAGGGCCCGACATCGGCCGTCCCACGGGGATCCTTCGCGACGCGAACGACATCGCCGAGCTCGCGAAGCTGCCCGTCCTCATCACCTGCCAGGGCGGCGACTACACCAAGGCCGTCCATCCGAGACTTCGCGCGGCCGGCTGGAAGGGCTACTGGATCGACGCCGCTTCGGCCCTGCGCATGCAGTCCGATGCCGTCATCATCCTCGACCCGGTGAACCGCCCGGTCATCGACCGGGCCCTCGAGTCCGGCGTCCGCGACTTCATCGGCGGGAACTGCACCGTGAGCCTGATGATGATGGCCATCGACGGCCTGCTGAAGGCGGATCTCGTCGAGTGGATCACCGCCATGACCTACCAGGCCGCCTCGGGAGCCGGCGCGCAGAACATGCGCGAGCTCCTGCAGCAGATGGGCGAGGTGCACCTGGCCGCGAAGTCGCTCCTGGACGATCCGGCCTCCGCCATCCTCGACATCGACCGCGAAGTGGCCGGCACGTTGCGGGACGACGCGTTCCCCACCACGCACTTCGGCGTCCCGCTCGCCGGGAGCCTCCTGCCCTGGATCGACACGGACCTGGGCAACGGCCAGAGCCGGGAGGAATGGAAGGGCCAGGCCGAGACCAACAAGATCCTGGGCAAGGCGATGGACGTGCACATCCCGGTCGACGGCATCTGCGTGCGCGTGGGCGCCATGCGGTGCCACAGCCAGGGCCTCACGATGAAGCTCAGGCGCGACCTGCCCCTGGCCGAGATCGAGTCGATCCTCGCCGGCGCCAACGAGTGGGTTCGCGTGGTTCCCAACAACCAGGGCGACACGCTCGCGCGGCTCACTCCGACGGCGGTCACCGGCACCCTCGAGGTGCCCATCGGGCGGCTGCGAAAGCTCTCGATGGGGAGCCAGTACCTCGGGGCCTTCACCGTCGGTGACCAGCTCCTCTGGGGCGCGGCGGAACCGCTGCGCCGCATGCTCCGGATCGTCATGGCGAGGGGGCTCTGAGGGGGCGCCGAGCCGCAAGTTTCTCGCCGGGTCGCAGGGAAAAAGTAGTTGAAAAATGCTTCACTTAAGCGATAATGTTGTGATCCGGGTGAGATTGAAACAGCAAGTCGTTGAAAATTCGACGATTTCCACGGATTCCCGGGGTGGGAGAGGGCACACAATGCTGGGGAAAATGAGAACGGGAGTGGCCATCGCGCTGCTCCTCGGCGCATCCATCGCGGCCCAGGCGGCCGGTCTCGGCCGGCTTTCGGTGAACTCGGCACTCGGCCAGGTGCTGGCGGCCGAAATCGAGCTTTTGTCGCTCCAGCCGGGCGAGTTCGAGGTGCTCAGCGCCCGCGTGGCCTCTCCCGAGGCCTATCGCGACGCCAAGATCGAATACACGTCGGCGCTTCGCCTGTTGCGCTTTTCGATCGAGAAGCGCGCCGGTGGGCAGCCCTACGTCAAGGTCACGAGCATCGCACCGATCAACGAGCCTTTCCTCGACGTGCTGATCGAGGTGACCTGGCCCAGCGGGCGCCTTCAGCGCGAGTACCCGATCCTCCTGGATCCGCCGGGCTTCAACGATGCCCGTGCCGCCGCCGCGCCCGCTCGCCCCGCGGCGACGCCCGCCGCGCCCGTAGCGGCCGCGCCCCCGCCGCCCGCCGCAACGACGCCCGCCGTGACCGGCAGCCCGTCCGCGAAAGCCGAGATGGCCACGCCCAAGGCCGAGTCCGACCCGGCAGGCCGCAAGGTCGAGAAGGGCGACACGCTCAGCAAGATCGCCGGCGAAGTGAAGCCCGTCGAAGTCAGCATGGAACAGATGCTTTCGGCGCTCTACCGCGAGAACAAGGCGGCCTTCGTCGACAACAACATGAATCGCCTGAAGGCCGGGCAGATCCTGCGCATTCCTTCCGCGGAAGAAGTGGGCAAGATCTCCGGGAAGGACGCCAACCAGGAAGTGAAGGCCCATGTGGCCAACTGGAAGGCCTATCGAGAAGGGCTCGCCGGCGCCGTTTCCGGTGCGCCCGCGAAGCCTGACGCTCCCAATGCCGTCGCAGGAAAAGTGGCCGGCGCGGCCGTCGCACCGCCGGCGCCGCCTGCTGCCGAATCCAAGGACACGCTCAAGCTCTCCAAGACCGAAGGCGGCAAGGCCGCGGCGGGAGGCAAGGGCGGCGGCCAGGACAAGGCGAATGCCCTGCAAGAGGAAGTCATCGCCAAGGACAAGGCCCTCAAGGAGGCCCAGTCCCGAGTGACGGACCTGGAAAAGCAGATCAAGGACATGCAGCGCCTGCTCGACCTGAAGGGGGGCGCGCCGGCGAAGGTGCCGGATACGAAAGTCGCCGCGGCCAAGCCTGCCGAGCCACCGAAGGCCGACGCCGCCAAGCCTGCCGAAGCCCCCAAGCCTGAAGCGCCCAAGGTTGCCGACGCCGGCAAGCCTTCGGAACCGGCCAAGCCTGCGGATGCCGCGAAGCCCGCCGATCCGCCGAAGCCCGCCGAACCCAAGCCGGCTCCGCCCAAGAAGGCCGCTCCGCCGCCGCCGCCGCCCGAGCCCACGTTCGTGGAAGCGGCCATGGAGAACCTGCCTCTCATCGTCGGCGGCGCCGGTGTTGTCGGCCTTCTCGGCTTCGGGGGCGTGATGCTCGCCCGGCGTCGCAAGCAGGCCGCCGATCCGGGGCCCACCAGTTCGCTCACCAGCGCCTTCCCGTCCGACCTCAAGCCCAATACCTCGACGGGCGGCAAGGCGGGTGGCGGTCTCGTGGATACGGGCAACAGTTCTTTCCTCACGGATTTCGACAAGACCGGCCCCGGTACCATCGACACCGACGAGGTCGATCCGGTCGCCGAGGCCGAGGTCTACATCGCCTACGGCCGCGACGCGCAGGCCGAGGAGATCCTCAAGGAAGCCATGGCGCGCGACAAGAGCCGCCACGAGATCTCGCTGAAGTTGCTCGAGATCTACCATGCCCGCAAGAGCGCCACCGCGTTCGAAACGGTCGCGAAGGAACTTCGCGCCGCCGCCGGCGAAACGAGCCCGGCCTGGCAGAAGGCCGCGGCCATGGGTGCGCAGATCGACCCGACGAACCCGCTCTACGGGGGCGCATCGCCCGTCGATGCGGTTGCCGAGGCTGCGCCGACGGCCAGGCCGGATCTCGACTTCGACCTGGATTCCGCGCCCGGCGTATCGGCCACGACCCCTGCCGCCGGAGAGATGGCGAGCTTCGACCTGGACCTCGGTACGCGGGCCCCTTCGGCACCCGACCTGCCCGTATCGGACGAAGTGCCCGCCCTCGATTTCGACCTTGCGCCGCCGTCGGGCTCGGAAAACGACGTCGCCTTGTCGAGCGAGCCCGCCAAGGACGAGAAGCCGTCGTTCGACTTCGACCTTTCGAGCCTCGACTTGCCCGCCACGCCTTCGGAAACCAAGGCGCCGGCCGCGGACCTGGACCTGGGCCTTGCCTTCGACCAGACCATCAAGACCACGGCGGACCAGACCGCCCCGTCGCTCAGCCTGACGGATCTCGATCTCGGCGATGCCGGCGGCGGGGCAAGCGGCGATGCCGTCTCGACCAAGCTCGAACTCGCCAAGGCCTACCTCGAGATCGGGGACAAGGACGGCGCGCGCGAGATCCTGCAGGAAGTGGCGAAGGAAGGATCGGCTGCGCAGCAGGACGAGGCGCAGAAGCTGATCGCCTCGCTCTGACCTTTTCGCGGTAGCAAGTCCCTTGGTCGGCGGGGCCCCCCCCGCCGATTTCTTTCCTGCCTCCCATGCGAATCGCCCTCGGGCTCGAGTACGACGGCGCGGCCTTTTGCGGCTGGCAACACCAGCCGTCCGGATGTGCCGTGCAGGATCACCTCGAGAAGGCGCTGAGCCGCTTCGCGGATCGCCCCGTTTCCGTGACGGCCGCGGGTCGCACCGATGCGGGCGTGCACGCGAACGCCCAGGTGATCCATTTCGATACCGACGCGGAGCGAGATGACGTTTCGTGGGTCCGGGGCCCCAACACCTTCCTGGATCGTCGCGTGCGCGTCTTGTGGGCGCGTCGCGTCGAGGCGGGCTTCCACGCGCGCTTCAGCGCCCTTTCGCGAACCTACCACTACCTGCTGCTGGACGATGCGGTCGCACCGGGCATTCTCGCGGGCCGGGTCGGCTGGTTTCACCAGCCTCTGGACGTTCGCGCCATGGCGCAGGCCGCGGCGGCGATTCTCGGCGAGCACGATTTCAGCGCCTTTCGCGACGCGCAATGCCAGGCAAGATCGCCGGTGAGGCGCGTGGCGGTGGCCCGCGTGGCGCGCCGCGGCCCGCTCGTCGTTTTCAGCTTCGAGGCCAACGCTTTCCTGCACCACATGGTGAGGAACCTCGTGGGCGCCCTCGTCTACGTCGGCGCCGGCAGGCAGCCACCGGAGTGGATGGGCGAATTGCTCGGGGCCCGGGACAGGCGCCTGTCGGCGCCGACCTTCGCGCCTGACGGGCTCTATCTTTCGGGCATCGCGTATGATCCGGCGTTCGGTCTGCCGCCCTTTCGCCCGAACCCGCTCGTGGCTCCCGAATGAACCCCCATCGCACGCGAATCAAGATCTGCGGCTTCCGCGACGCGGAGTTGGCTGCCGTCGCCGCCGAGGCGGGGGCGGATGCCATCGGGATCGTCTTCCACCCCCCCAGCCCGCGCCACGCGAGCCTGGAGCAGGCTCGGGCCGTCGCCCTGGCCCTTCCGGCCTTCGTCCAGGCGGTCGGGCTCTTCGTGAACGCGCCGGAATCCCGGGTTCGCGAGGTGCTCGCCGCCGTGCCCCTCTCCCTCCTGCAGTTTCACGGGGACGAGGAGCCGGCGTACTGCGCCGGGTTCGGGCTTCCCTGGCTCAAGGGCATACGGATGGGGGCGGGGACCGATTTGCTAGAATGTCGTCGACGTTTCACCGGGGCAACGGCCCTCCTGCTGGACGCCAGCGTCCCCGGGGAATTCGGGGGTACCGGCGCCTCGTTCGACTGGTCGCTCGTTCCCCGCGGGGTCGCCTCGCGGGTCGTCCTCTCGGGCGGGCTCACGCCCGCCAACGTGGGGGCGGCCGTCGCGGCCGTCGGGCCATGGGCGGTGGATGTGTCGAGCGGTGTCGAATCTTCCCGGGGCGTCAAGGATGCCGCCCTCATCCAGGAATTCGTGAGGAGTGTCAAAGATGCAGATGCGCGCACCGCGGGTTGAGCGCGAGCCGGCCGCTTCGTGGGACTTTCCCGACGAGCGCGGGCATTTCGGACCCTATGGCGGCGTGTTCGTCGCCGAGACGCTGCAGGCGGCGCTCGGGGAACTGAAGGATGCCTACGAAACGGCCCGCCGGGACCCCGCCTTCCGCGCAGAACTCGCCTACGAACTCGAGCACTACGTGGGCCGGCCGAGCCCGGTCTACCACGCGAAACGTCTTTCGGACGAACTGGGCGGCGCGCAGATCTACCTGAAGCGCGAGGACCTGAACCACACCGGCGCGCACAAGGTGAACAACACGGTCGGCCAGGCGCTTCTCGCCCGGCGCATGGGCAAGCCGCGCGTCATCGCGGAGACGGGCGCGGGCCAGCATGGCGTCGCGACGGCCACCGTGGCCGCGCGCTACGGCATGGAATGCGTCGTGTACATGGGCACGGAAGACGTGGCGCGCCAGGCGCAGAACGTATACCGCATGAAGCTCCTGGGTGCGACCGTCGTGCCCGTATCGAGCGGGTCGCGCACCCTGAAGGATGCGCTCAACGAGGCGATGCGCGACTGGGTGACGAATGTCTCGAACACGTTCTACATCATCGGCACGGTCGCCGGTCCGCACCCGTATCCGATGATGGTGCGCGACTTCAACGCGGTGGTCGGCAAGGAGTGCGTCACGCAGATGCCGGCCCTCGCGGGTCGCCAGCCGGACGTGGTGCTCGCCTGCGTGGGCGGCGGCTCGAACGCGATGGGCATCTTCCACGCCTACATCCCGAACGCGGGGGTGAGGCTGATGGGCGTGGAGGCGGGCGGGCTCGGCATCGAGACCGGCAAGCACGCGGCGACGCTCTCGGCCGGTTCGCCCGGCGTGCTGCACGGCAATCGCACCTATCTCATGCAGGACGAGAACGGCCAGATCACGGAGACGCATTCGATCTCCGCAGGCCTCGACTACCCGGGCGTGGGTCCGGAGCACGCCTGGCTCAAGGACACCGGCCGTGCCGAGTACGTTTCGATCACCGACGACGAGGCGCTCGCGGCCTTCCATCGCCTGTGCCGCACCGAGGGCATCATCCCCGCCCTCGAGTCGAGCCATGCGGTCGCGCAGGCGATGAAGCTGGCGCCGACGATGGCGAAGGATCGCATCCTGCTCGTGAATCTTTCCGGCCGCGGCGACAAGGACATGCACACGGTCGCGAAGGCCTCGGGGCTTTCGCTTTGAGCCGCATCGCCGCGGTTTTCGCGAAGCTCTCGGCCGAAGGCCGGGCGGCGCTCATTCCGTTCGTCACGGCCGGCGACCCCGCGCCGGCCGGCACGGTGGCGATGCTTCGCGCACTCGTGGGGGCGGGGGCCGACGTCGTGGAGCTCGGCGTGCCGTTCTCCGATCCCATGGCCGACGGTCCCACCATCCAGCGTTCCTCGGAGCGGGCTCTCGCCGCCGGCATGACGCTCGCGAAGGTGCTCGACGCCGTGGCCGAGTACCGGCGCGAGGACGACGTTACGCCCATCGTGCTCATGGGCTACGCCAATCCGATCGAGCGAATGGGACACCCGGCATTTGCCGCGCGGGCCCGGGCCGCGGGCGTCGACGGCGTGCTCGTCGTGGACTACCCGCCGGAAGAGTGCGAGGACTGGGCGGCCGCGATCTCCGATGCCGGCATCGACCCCATCTTCCTGCTCTCGCCGACGTCTTCCGCCCTGCGGATCGACGGCGTGAGTCGCATCGCCAGGGGCTACGTCTACTACGTGTCGCTCAAGGGCGTGAGCGGTGCCTCGAACATCGACACCTCGGACGTCGAGGCGGCGATCGCGCGCATCCGCGCGAAGACGGACGTGCCCGTGGGCGTGGGCTTCGGCATCCGCGACGCCGGAACGGCCGCGCGCATCGCGGGGTTCGCCGACGCGGTCGTGGTCGGCAGCCGCCTGGTGGAGGAGATCGAACGCTCCAGCCCGGACGAGGCGCCCGCGCGTGCCGGCGCCGTGCTCGCCGGGTTCGCCGCCGCCGTGGCCGCAGCGCCGCGCAAGGCGCCGGTCGCATGAGCTGGTTCAGGAAGCTCCTTCCGCCCAAGATCAAGCGCGAGGAAGGCCAGCCGCACAAGAAGGCCGTGCCCGAGGGCCTGTGGAGCAAGTGCCCTTCGTGCGAGGCGGTGCTCTATTTCACCGACCTCGAGAACAACCTGCACGTGTGCCCGAAGTGCGGCTTCCACAACCGCCTCTCGTCGCGCCAGCGCCTCGACGCCTTCCTCGATGCGGAAGGTCGCGCGGAATTCGCGAGCGAGGTGGTGCCGCTCGACCCCCTCAAGTTCCGTGACAGCCGCAAGTATTCCGAGCGCCTCGTCGAGGCCGAGCGCGAGACCGGCGAGACGGACGCGCTCGTGGTGATGCAAGGCGCGGTGAAATCCGTTCCCGTGGTCGTCGCGGCGTTCGAGTTCGGGTTTCTCGGCGGCTCGATGGGCTCGGTGGTCGGGGAGCGCTTCGTGCGCGGCGTGCAGGCGTGCTGCGACGAGAAGCTGCCGTTCATCTGTTTTTCCGCGACGGGCGGCGCCCGCATGCAGGAGGGCCTGCTCTCGCTCATGCAGATGGCGAAGACGACCGCGGCGCTGCACCAGCTCGCGGCGGCCCGCCAGCCTTTCATCTCGATCCTCACCGATCCCACGATGGGTGGGGTCTCGGCGAGCTTCGCCATGATCGGCGATGTGGTGATCGCCGAGCCGGGCGCCCTCGTGGGCTTCGCCGGCCCGCGCGTCATCGAGCAGACCGTCCGCGAGACGCTGCCCGAGGGATTCCAGCGTGCCGAATTCCTGCTCGAGAAGGGCGCGATCGACATGATCGTCGACCGGCGCGAGATGCGAGACAAGGTTTCCCGACTCGTCGCGCTCCTCAAGCGCGAGAGCGCACCCGAGGCGTGAGCGGCGCGGCGCCGGCACCCGGCTCGCCGCTCGATGCCTGGCTCGATCACGTCGGCCGGCAGCACCCCAGCGCGATCGACCTGGGCCTCGAGCGGGCGCGCGCCGTGCTCGCGCGCATGGGGCTTGCCCGGCCGCCGGTGGTGATCACGGTCGGCGGCACCAACGGCAAGGGGTCCGCGACCGCGATGCTCGAGAGCATCCTGCGGGTCGCGGGATATCGCACGGGCCTTTACACCTCGCCCCACATCGTCCGCTACAACGAACGCGTGCGCCTGGACGGCGACGAGGCGGCCGATGCCGATCTCGTCGCGGGTTTCGAGGCGGTGGAGCGGGCGCGCGGCGACGCTTCGCTCACCTATTTCGAGTACGGCACTCTCGCGGCTTTCGAGATCTTCGCGCGCAAGGGCGTGGAGATCGCCGTCCTCGAGGTGGGCCTGGGCGGGCGTCTCGATTGCGTGAATCTTCTCGATGCCGACTGCGCGATCGTCGTGAGCGTGGACCTGGACCACCAGGATTGGCTCGGCGACACGCGCGAGGCGATCGGCTTCGAGAAGGCGCACATCTACCGGGCCGGCCGGCCGGCCATCTTCGGCGAGGCGTCCGTGCCGGCGACGGTGATGGCCCACGCGGAGGCGATCGGCGCGGACCTGCAAGTGGCGGGACGCGACTACCGATTCGTTCGCCACGAGGGCCAGTGGGATTTCGTGGGGCGACGCGGGGCCAGGCGGGCGCTCCCGATGCCCGCGCTGCGCGGGCCGTGGCAACTGGGCAACGCGAGCGCCGCGCTCGCCGCTCTCGATGAACTCGCCGATCGCCTGCCGGTTTCGCTCGGGGAAGTGAAGCGCGGCCTCACCGGCGTGCGCCTGGCCGGCCGGTTGCAGGTGCTGCCGGGCCGACCGGCCGTCGTCCTCGACGTCGCCCACAACCCGCATGCCGCCCGCGCGCTCGCCGAAGGCCTCGGTGGCATGGGCTACGCGCGCGAGACGATCGCGGTCTTCGCGATGCTCGGCGACAAGGACATCGATGGGGTCATCGCCGCGATGGCCGCCCGCGTGGATCGTTGGCACGTGGCCACGGTCGCGAGCGAGCGGGCGGCCGGCGTCGATCGCCTGGCCGACTCGCTGGCCCGGCACGGGCTCGAGGGGCGGGTGCGTCGATTCGCCACCGTCGCGCTCGCCTACCAAGCGGCCCTTCGGGAGGCGGGCCCGGATGATAGAATTCTCGTTTTCGGCTCCTTCCTCACCGTCGCCGACGTGCTGAGGCTGCCGCGATGATCCTGCCCCACCATGCCGAGCGATCCCACCGCCGAGCAGGCTGAAGTCCGACGCAAGGGCCGGCAGCGCCTCGTCGGCGCCGTGGTCCTGGCTCTGCTCGCCGTCGTCTTCGTGCCGATGGCGCTCGATCCGGAGCCGCGCCGCGAACGACCCGAACCGGCGCTCGCCATCCCGCCGAAGAATTCCCCGGGCGTCCCGGTGGCCCCCTCGCCGTCCCTGTCCGCCTTGCCCGCCGAGCCGGTTGCGCCCGCGGCCGAGGGGAAGCCCGCCGAACCGCCCCCGGTGGAAGCCGCACCGGCGCCGGCCAAGCCCGTCGAGACCGCCGCCGTGAAGACCGTCGAGCCCAAGACGGCGGAGTTGAAGTCCGCGCCTCCGGCGCCGAAGCCGGCCGCGGCGCCGGTGGCCAGGTCGGAGACCGCGGCCGCCCCGAAGCTCGAGGGCTTCGCGGTGCAGGTGGGCGCGTTCCGGGAGGACGCGAAGCTCCAGCAGGCGCGCGACAGGCTCAAGTCCGCGCGCATTCCGCACTACACGGAACGCATCGCCGTCGAGGGCGGCACGCTCACGCGCCTTCGCGCGGGACCCTACCCGACCCGCGAGGCCGCGGAGAAGGCGGCCGCCGCCGCGAAAAAGGCCGGCATCGAAGGTCGCGTGGTGCCGCTTCCGTGAGGCATTGCGCGCGCCGGCTGACGGCCCCATATAGGGGTTCGCGCGGCAGCCACGCCCGCGGCCAATGCGCATACACTAACGCCGGGCCCGTGCCCGTCGCCTGAAGGACGATCGAAATCCATGTGCGGAATCGTCGGAGTCGTCGCCCGTAGCCCCGTGAACCAGCTGCTGTACGACGCGCTCACGGTGCTGCAGCACCGTGGCCAGGACGCGGCGGGCATCTGCACGGCCGAAGGGCACAGCTTCCACATGCACAAGGGGCGGGGCCTGGTGCTGGACGTGTTCCGCACGCGTGACATGCGCGGCCTGGCGGGTACGCTGGGCATCGGGCATTGCCGCTACCCCACCGCGGGGTCGGCGTCCTCGGAAGCCGAATCGCAGCCGTTCTACGTGAACTCCCCGTTCGGCATCGTGCTCGGGCACAACGGCAACCTCGTGAACGCCGACGAACTGCGCCAGATCCTCTTCCAGGAGGACCGTCGGCACGTCAACACCAATTCCGATTCCGAAGTGCTGCTCAATGTCCTGGCGCACGAGCTGTCGGACGCCTGCGACGGGGGTATCCGGCTCACGCCGGACGCGATCTTCAAGGCCGTGGCGGGCGTGCACCGCCGCGTGAAGGGCGCCTATGCCGTGGTCGCGATGATCTCGGGCTACGGGCTGCTGGCCTTCCGCGATCCCAAGGGGATCCGCCCGCTCATCATCGGCCGGGCGGATACCGAGAAGGGCGTGGAATTCATCGTGGCCTCGGAGAGCGTGGCGCTCGATTCCCTCGGCTTCAAGGCCATGCGCGACGTGGCGCCCGGCGAAGCGATCCTCGTCGACCAGAGCGGCAACCTCTACAGCCGCCAGTGCGCCGAGGCGCCTTCGCTCAATCCCTGCATCTTCGAGTACGTCTACCTCGCGCGGCCTGACTCCGTCATCGACGGCATCTCCGTCTACGAGAGCCGCCGCAACATGGGCAAGAGCCTGGCCGATCGCATCCTCGCCTCCGGCCACGCGCCCGAGATCGACGTGGTGATCCCGATCCCGGATTCGAGCCGCCCGAGCGCCCTCGAGGTGGCGGCCAAGCTGAAGAAGCCCTATCGCGAGGGCTTCATCAAGAACCGCTACATCGGCCGCACGTTCATCATGCCGGGGCAGGAGCTTCGCAAGAAGAGCGTGCGCCAGAAACTGAACGCCATGGCCGTCGAGTTCAAGGACAAGAACGTCCTGCTCGTCGACGATTCCATCGTGCGCGGCACCACCAGCCGCGAGATCGTGCTGATGGCGCGCGAGTGCGGCGCGAAGAAGGTCTTCTTCGCGTCGGCGGCGCCGCCGGTGCGCTTTCCCAACGTGTACGGCATCGACATGCCCACGCGGGGCGAGCTGATCGCCACGGGCCGCAGCGAGGACGAGATCGCCGAGGCCATCGGTGCCGATGCCGTCTTCTACCAGGACCTGCCCTCGCTCGTGGCCGACGTGCGCGCCTGCAACCCGGCGGTGAACGGCTTCGACTGCTCCTGCTTCGACGGCGTCTACATCACGGGCGACGTCTCGAGCGACTACCTGGCCGGCATCGAGGCCTCGCGCCAGGACGGCGAGTCGAGCTCCGGCACGCGGCTCTCGAGCTACCAGCTCGACCTCGGCCTCCAGGCCGTCGACTGAGGACGCCATGAGCGACGACTGGCGTCCCGATACCCTGGGCGTTAGGGCAGGGGGACTTCGCAGCAGCTTCGGCGAGCATTCGGAGAACCTCTCCCTCACGGCGAGTTTCGTCTTCGGAAGCGCTGCCGAGGCGGCGCGCAAGTTCGCGAACGAGGAACCGGGAAACATCTACTCGCGCTTCACGAACCCGACGGTCGCGATGTTCCAGTCGCGCCTCGCGGCCCTCGAAGGCGCCGAGGCCTGCGTGGCCACCTCGACCGGCATGGCGGCAGTCTCGACCGTCGCCTTCGGGCTGCTCAAGTCGGGAGACCACATCGTGTCGGCGCGCGGCGTGTTCGGCACCGTCGTGCCGCTCTTCAACCAGGTGATGGCGAAATTCGGCGTGGCGACCACATGGGTCGATCCGACGGATCTCGACGCGTGGCGAGCGGCCATCCGCCCGCAGACGAAGCTCCTGTTCGTCGAGACGCCGTCCAACCCGGTGTGCGAGATCGCGGACATCGCGGCACTCGCGGAGCTCTCGCGCAAGGCGGGCGCGGTGCTGGCGGTGGACAACTGCATGGCCACGCCGGCGCTCCAAAGGCCTATCGAGTTCGGCGCGGACCTCGTGATCCATTCGGCCACCAAGTACCTCGACGGGCAGGGCCGCGTGCTCGGCGGCGCCATCGCGGGCCGCAAGGATCTCGTCGAGGGGCCCCTGTTCGGATTCATGCGCACCGCCGGCTGCACGCTTTCGCCCTTCAACGCGTGGATCTGCCTGAAGGGGATGGAGACTTTGCGCCTGCGCGTGAAGGCCCAGTCGGAGACGGCGCTGGCCCTCGCCCGTTGGCTCGAATCCCATCCCGCGGTAGAGCGCGTGAACTACCCGGGACTCGAGTCGCATCCCCAGCACGCGCTCGCGATGCGACAGCAGTCCGCCGGCGGCCCCGTGCTTTCGTTCGTGGTGAAAGGGGGCGCGAAGCCGCGTGGCGCGTCGTCGACGCGACGAAGCTTCTGTCCATCACGGCCAACTTCGGCGACACCAAGTCCACGATCTGCCACAACGCCACGACGACGCACGGCCGGCTCACCGACGCCGAGCGGCAGGAGGCCGGCGTCGCCGAGGGCCTGCTGCGACTGGCGGCCGGCCTCGAGGACCTGGCCGACATCCGGGCGGATCTCGAGCGCGGCCTCGGCCGGGCCTGACCGGGCGCGGAAGCGCGGGTGATGAGGGCCACTCGCGCCGCCTGTGCGGCGCTCGCCTGGGTTCTCGCCGGATGCCTGGGCGATTCCGGACGCCTCGAGGGTCCCGGCGCACCTCGATTCGAAACGCCTTCGCGCGAATCCGGGGTGGCTGTCGTCCTGGGATCGGGCGGCCCGCGTGGTTTCGCGCACATCGGCGCGCTCCTGGCGCTGGAAGAGGCCGGCATCCGCCCCGACCTGGTCGTCGGCTCGAGCGCGGGCGCCCTCGTCGGCGCGCTCTACGCCTCCGGGAAGTCCCCGCGCGAACTGGAGGCGATGGCGAGGGACGTGAATGTCCTGGACTTCTTCGAGGTGCGGATGGTCACGGGCGGCCTGGCGACGGGGCGGGCGGTGCAGGACTACGTGAACCGGCATGTCGGGGACCGCCCCATCGAGGCATTTCCCATGGCCTTTGCCGCCGTCGCCGCCCGCGAAGGCACGTCACTAGCCGTGGTTTTCAACGCGGGCGATGCGGGAGGCGCGGTGCGCGCCTCGAGCGCGAGTCCCGGCCGGTTCGAGCCGGTGCGCATCGGCGGTGAAGCCCTCGTCGATGGCGACGAGGCGAGCCCCGTCCCGATCCGCGTTGCGAGGCAACTGGGCGCGAAGGTGGTGATCGCCATCGACGTCTCCGCGCATCGCTCGACCTCGCCGCCGGACGCGCCCGCCGAGTGGGTGCGCAAGGACGAAAGGCGGGCTGCGCAGGTGCGCGCCGAAGCGGGCGAGGCGGACGTGCTGGTGCATCCCGACATCGGCTACTACGCCGGGCACACCGCCGAGTACCGCCAACGCGTGATCGCGATCGCGGCGGCAGCCACCCGCGAGAGGCTGCCGGAAATCCGGGCGGCGATCGCGCGTGAGGGGGCCGCTCAGCCGAGCCGCACGGCCTCGATGCCGGCGGCCGAAACGGCGAGATAGCCGCCGCCCTCGTACCAGTCGGGCAGCACCCAGCGGACGCACTCGCGTCCGTCGACACGGTGCACGTGGCGCGCGGGACGGTGGGTGTGGCCATGGATCATCAGGTCGCAGCCGGCGGCGCGGAAGGCGGCTTCCACGGCTTCGGGCGCCACGTCCATGATCGCCTCGGCCTTGCCGCCTTTTGCCGTCTCGCTGCCCTGGCGCATGCCGCGCGCGAGCGCGAGGCGCTCCGCGAGCGGGCGGGCGAGGGCGGCCGCCTGCCAGCGAGGGTCGCGTACCTGCGCGCGAAACGCCTGGTAGGCGGCATCGCCCGTGCAGAGCGTGTCGCCATGCAGCAGCACGGCGCGCGTGGCGGGCAGGTCCACCACGGTCGGATCGTCGATCAACCGGACGCCGGTCGCCTCGCTGAAGCGCTTGCCCACGACGAAATCGCGATTGCCGTGCAGGAACGCGGTGGGCACCGCGCGGGCGGCCTGGCGAAGCAGGTCACCCACGCGGGACTCGAAGGGCGACTCGAGCGTGTCGTCGCCCGCCCAGTACTCGAACAGGTCGCCCAGGATGTAGAGCGCGCTGGCGCCCGGCAGCGACTGCGCGACGAAGCGCTCGAAGAGGGCCGTCGTCCCCGGCCGGTCCTCGGCGAGGTGCAGGTCGGAGATGAAGAGCGCGCGGCTCAGAGGCACTCGGCCTTCTCGATCACGACCGCCTCGAGCGGCACGTTCTGGTACATGCCGGCATTGCCGGTGGCGACCTTGCGGATCTTGTCGACCACGTCCGTGCCTTCGACCACCTTGCCGAACACGGCGTAGCCCCAACCCTGCGGGTTCTCGCCGGTGTAGTTGAGGAAGTCGTTGGCCTTCACGTTGATGAAGAACTGGCTCGTCGCGGAATCGCGCACGCCCGTGCGGGCCATGGCGACCGTGTAGAGGTCGTTCTTCAGGCCGTTGGCGCCTTCGTTCTTGATCGGGTCCTTCACGGGCTTTTGCTTCATGTCCTGGGTGAAGCCGCCGCCCTGGATCATGAAGCCGTCGATCACGCGGTGAAAGATCGTGCCGTCGTAGTGCCCGGACTGCACGTAGTTCACGAAGTTCTCGACCGAGACGGGGGCCTTGGCCTTGTCGAGTTCGAGGGTCATGGCGCCGTGGTTGGTGGTGAGCTTCACTTTCATGGGAGCGGTTCCTTTCAGTTTGTCCGTGCACGCGGCGCTCTTGGCCGCGTCGTTCTTGGTTTGGGCGGCCGCCGGAAAGGCGATCGGGGCGAGGCAGGCGAGGGCGAGGGCGGCGAGGCGCCGGCGGGGCAGGATCATGGCGGTTTGCATGGAGGTCAGGAGACGACGGTTTCGAAAAGGATGCGCCAGCGGCCGCCTTCGCGGGACCAGTACTGGCGCTTCAGCGTGCGGTTCGCGAGATTCGAGGACTTGTAGTCCTGCTCGAAGGTGACCACGAGCGTGTCCTCGCCTTCGGCCAGGCCGAACAGGCTCACGTTCGCGACGGCGACCTTCACCCAGGACTTGCCGGCGTTCACCTTGCGCTTGTGCGCGCTCCAGGCGGCGAGGTCCTTCCCGTCGCCCTTGAACTGCCGCGAGTAGTGGCCGAGGTAGCGGTCGGTGTCGAGGCTCTCCCAGTCGGCGCGCCACTGCTCGAAGGCGGAGAGGAAGTCGCGGCGGCTCACGGCCCAGCGCTCGGGGTCGACCCACTCGACCCCGGAGGCGATCACGACCGGCGTGCGGCCGACATCGACGTATTTCGCCAGGCGCCTCAAGTCCTCGTTGGCGAGCACGATGCAGCCGTCGGTGGCGCGCGGCGGCCGGCTGTAGGTTTCCGAAGGCGTGCCATGCAGCCAGATGCCGTAGCCGCCACGGCCGTTCTGTCTGTCCCACTCGTTCGGATAGCTGATCGGGAAGGCGCCGGGACCGTAGAAGTCCGGAAGCTTCTCCCTCGACGAAACGATGGTGTACACCCCGAGCGGCGTCTTCTGGTCGCCTTCCTTCTGTTTTTCCACGCCGTTCTTGCCGACGCTCACGTAGAAATCCGTGACGAGCCGAGGCACACCCGACGCGTTGGAGAAGATGAACAGGCGCGAGCGCGTCGTGTCCACGAGGATCGCGTGCTGGTGCGTCTGCGCGAGCTGCAGCATGGGCAACGGCAGGTAGTCCGCGGGCGGGGCCTCGAGAAAGCGCTTGATGCGCACGCGCGCCTCGTCCTGCAGCGGCGCCGAGCGCGAGAGCGAGGCGACGTTCACCGCCGGGCCGAAGGCGACCGGGTTGCCGGCGCGTGCCATGAGCAGGTCGCCGCGGATCAGGTGGCCCAGGCGGAAGTTCGGGGCCCGGGCGAGGATGTGGTCGATCTCGCCGAGCGCGTGGGTGATGCCGTACTGGCTGAGCCCCGTGATGGCGCGCACGAGCGCGGCCTCGACTTCGTTGGGGAAAACGGCGGCTTGCGGCTCGCTCGCGTCATCGTCGGCGACGGCCGGCAGGGCGGCGAACGCGAGGGCGAGGAGAGCAGCGGCCGCGATATGCGGCGCGAGGCGCCGGGAGGACTCGCGCGCGATCACCCGCCCACGCGCTCCTGCTTGATGAGCCAGCGATCGCCCGACTTCACGAGTTTCAGGGTCTTCGTCGTGTTCGACTTGAGCGTGTCGGAGCGGTAGGCCTGGCGAACGACGGCCACGGCCTCGCCGCCGGATACCTTGACGGACTTGAACGCGAGGGTGACTTCGATCGTCTTCGGGCGCTCGATGCGCTCCGTGCGCTGCTTTTCCCACGCGGCACGCGCTTCGCCAGCCGGCGTCTCGAAGTCGTTGGCGTAGGCGGCCAAATAGCCCTTCACGTCCTTGGCGCTCCAGGCCCTGGCCCACGCCTCGAGCGCCGTGGTGACGGCCTGCCTGTCGTCGCCGCCTGCGGCGGCCGGCGTGGCCGTTTCGCCCTTGGCAGGCGCAACCTTGGCGGTTTCCGGCTTCGCGGGCTCGGCCTTGGGCGCCTCCGATTTCGCCGGAGCGCCTTTCGCGCCTTCCGTCTTCGCGGGTTCCGCCTTGCCGGAAGCCTTGGCGGGCTCCGGCTTGGTGCCCCGCTTCTCCGCGACGAAGATGTCCTTCACCATCGAGAGCTTGACCTGGGCGGTGGCGTTGTTCTTGTCGAGCTGCAGGGCGCGGTCGTAGGCGCGGCTCGCGAGCTGGGCGTAGATGTCGCCCAGATTCTCGTGCGCGGTCGCGTAGCTCGGGTGCGTGTGGATCGCGAGTTCGAGCGCCGACTTGGCCTTGTCGTAGTTTCCCAGCGAGGCGTAGAGCACCGCGAGGTTGTTGTACGGTTCGGGCAGTTCGGGAAAATCCTCGGTGAGGCCCGTGAACACCTGGATGGCCTCCTGCGTCTTCTTCTGCTCGGTGAGGACGAGCCCCTTCAGGAACCGTCCCTGGGGCTCCCGCGGCTGCACTTTCAGGTAGGCGTCGACCTTCTCGAGCGCGGGGCCGAGTTTTCCCTGCTGGTAGAGTTTCTGGGCCTCGCGGAGGTCATCGGCCGGAGCGCCCACGGCGGTGCCGGCGAACGCGAAGAACAGGATCGCGGCGGCGAAGGGGAGGCGCAAGGCTCGGGGCAGCATCGTGTTATAATTTGTTGAATTTAATGGAAAACACATTCTACCAACCTTGGGAGGCCTTCACAATCGGCTTCCCGTGCACGAGGGCCTCCCGGGCCCGGGTGCGACGCGCCTTCTGGAGCCGCTCCAGCGCATTGGCCGTGCGGTTCGCGTGTTGTTCCGTGCCCCCCCGCTAGCCACCTTTCCGCCCCGCCCGTTTCGACGGGCAAAACCCCGAACGCCCGAGACCGCCCGACGCGGCCCTCCGAGACCATGACGCTTGCCATCCACAATTCCCTGTCGCGCCGCAAGGACCCCTTCGAACCCCTCGTGAAGGGCAAGGTGGGCCTCTACGTTTGCGGACCGACGGTCTACGACTTCATCCACGTCGGCAACGCGCGCACGTTCTCGGTCTTCGACCTGGTCGTGCGATGGCTGCGCGCGACCGGCTTCGAGGTCACCTACGTGCGCAACATCACCGACGTCGACGACAAGATCATGGAGCGCGCCCGCGAGCGGGGCATCGACATCGACGAGCTGACCGAGACCACCACGGCGAACTTCCGGGCCGACTGCGCACGCCTGGGGCTGCTCGCGCCGGACGTCGAGCCGCGCGCCACGCGCTACATCGGCCCCATGCTCGATCTCATCGCGCACCTCGAATCGAAGGGGCTCGCCTACCGGGGAGCCAACGGCGACGTGTTCTTCGCGGTGCGCGATTTTCCGGGATACGGCAAGCTGTCGCGCCGCAACCTCGACGACCTGCGCGCCGGCGAGCGCGTGGCGGTGGACGCCGCCAAGCGCGATCCTCTCGATTTCGTGCTCTGGAAGGCGGCGAAGCCCGGCGAGGTTTCCTGGCCCTCGGCGTTCGGTGCCGGACGCCCGGGTTGGCACATCGAATGCTCGGCCATGGCCGGGCGGGAGCTGGGCGAGACCATCGACCTGCACGGCGGCGGCTGGGACCTGCAGTTTCCCCATCACGAGAACGAGATCGCCCAGAGCGAAGGCGCCTCGGGCAAGCCGTTCGTGCGCTGCTGGATGCACGCCGCGTTCCTGAACATGGGCGACGAGAAGATGTCCAAGTCGCTCGGGAATTTCTTCACCGCGCGCGACATCCTGGACCGGCTCGACCCCGTGCAGGGCGGCGAACAGCTGCGCTTCTTCCTGCTTCGCGGGCACTACCGCAGCGAGGTCGCCTTCACGCGCGAGCATCTCGACGAGGCGGGCGCCACGCTCCGGGGCTTCTACACGGCCTTGCGCGAGGTGCCGCCGGCAGCCATCGCCATCGACTGGGCCGAGCCCCATGCCGCGCGCTTCCGCGCGGCGATGGAGGACGATTTCGACATGCCCGTCGCGCTGGCCGGGCTGCATGAGCTGCGCGCCGAGGTGAATCGCACCCGATCGCCGCTGCTCGCCGGCTTGCTCAAGGCGCTGGGCGGGACGATCGGATTCCTGCAGGCGGACCCGGAGGCCTTCCTCAAGGGAGGCATTTCCGCCGGGATGGCCGGGGGCGATCAGCCCGATGTCGAAGCCCTCGTCGCCGAGCGGACTGCGGCCAAGAAGGCGAAGGATTTCGCCCGGGCCGACGCCATCCGCAGGGAGCTGGATGCGGCCGGGGTCGTCCTCGAGGACAAGCCCGGCGGGCTCACCGAATGGCGGAAGAAATGACCGCTAGCGAACGAACTTCTGGTCCCGCGAGATGATCGTGAGGTCGACGAAGCGCGAACCGCTGCGGTTGTCCGGCCCGTACGAGACCTTGAAGCCGCCGACGTCGTAAGCGTCGAGCGATTCCATCGCCTTCATGAAGCCCTCGCGGGTGAGGTTCTTGCCCGCGCGCCGAAGCCCTTCCACCGCGACCTTGGCGGCGATGTAGCCTTCCAGCGTGCCGAAGCCCGGCTCGGCCTTGGCTGCCGCAATGAGCGCCCGGTACTCCTTCACGACCGGCACGGAAGAATCCCAGGGGAAGGGAACGACCTGCGATATCTGGACGCCGCGGCCTTCCTTGTCCAGTTCCTTCGCCAGTGCCTTGCTGCCCACGAAGGAGACGTTCCAGAAGGTGGGGTTCGAGCCGGCGGCCTTCATTTCCTTGATGAAGGCCGCGCACGACTTGTAGGCGCTGATCATCACGATCGCCTGCGGCTGGGCCTTCACCATCGTCGCGACGGCCGCCTTCACCTCGACGGTGTTGCGTTCGACGGTGCCCTTCGCGGCGATCTCGATGCCGCGCTTCTTGAGTGCCCGCTCGACGCCCGCGAGGCCGGCCTGGCCATAGGCGTCGTTCTGGTAGAACACGGCGATCTTGTTCACGCTCATGGCCGTGAGGTGCTGCACGATCGCCTCGGTCTCGTCGTAGTAGCTCGCCCGGACATTGAAGACGTAGCGGTTGACGGGATTGCGCAGGAGTTCGGCGCCGGTGAAGGGGCCGACGAACGGCACCTTCGCCTCGGTGAAGATCGGCATCGAGGCGGCGGAGGTCGGGGTGCCGACATAGCCGAAGAGGGCGAAGACCTTGTCCTCGTTGATGAGCTTCTTCGTGTTCTCGGCGGCGCGCGTGGACTCGTAGCCGTCATCCAGCGTCTTGAGCACCACCTTGCGGCCGTTCACCCCGCCCTTCGCGTTCATCGCGTTGAAGTAGAGCGAGGCGCCGAGCTGCATGTCCTTGCCGAGTTCCTCGGCGGGACCCGACAGGGCGACAGACTGGCCCAGGACGACCTGCGTGTCAGTGACCCCCTGCGCATGCGCGGCGAAGGCGGTGGCGAGGGCAATCGACGAAAGGATGCGTCGCATGCGGTGTCTCCCCGGTTCTCGGTCTTGGTTCGCGCCATGATAGCGCGCACGGGACGGGCCGGGGAGGGCCGGGCGACCGGCGGCGCCAATGGGCCCCCGGGCGGCGTCGGCGCCCCGGGAGCTAGCTGGCGAAGAAGGTCCGGACCTTGTCCATGAACGACTTGGCCCGGGGGTTGTGACGGTCGCCGTCCTTGCGGTTGATCTCCTCGAGTTCGCGCAGGAGCTCGCGCTGGCGATCGGTGAGGCGCACGGGCGTCTCCACGACGATCTCGCACAGCAGGTCCCCGGGGGCCGAGGATCGCACGCCCTTGATGCCCTTGCCGCGCAGGCGAAGGACCTGGCCCGTCTGGGTTTCCGCGGCGATCTTCACCTTGGCCTGGCCGTCGAGCGTCGGGATCTCGATCTCGCCGCCGAGCGCCGCCGTCGTGAAGCTGATCGGCATCTCGCAGTGCAGGTCGTCGCCGTCGCGCTGGAAGACGCCGTGCTCCTTGAGGTGGATCACCACGTAGAGGTCGCCCGGCGGGCCGCCGTTCACGCCGGCCTCGCCCTCGCCGCCCAGGCGGATCCGGTCGCCTTCGTCGATGCCCGCGGGGATCTTCACCGAGAGCGTCTTGTGGTGCTTCACGCGCCCGGCGCCCTTGCAGGCCGTGCAGGGATCCGAGACCATCTTGCCCGAGCCGTGGCAGGTGGGGCAGGTCTGCTGGACCGAGAAGAAGCCCTGGGAGAGGCGGACGTTGCCCTGGCCGCCGCAGGTCGAGCAGGTCTTGGGCTGGGTGCCGGGCCTGGAACCGGTGCCGTGGCAGGTATCGCAATTCTCGAGGGTCGGAATGCGGATCTTGGTCTCGGTGCCGCGCGCGGCCTGCTCGAGCGTCACCTCGAGGTTGTAGCGCAGGTCGGCGCCGCGGTAGACGTTGGAGCGTCCGCGCGCGCCGCCGAAGATGTCCCCGAAGATGTCCCCGAAGGCCTCGGCGAAGCCACCGAAGCCCTCGCCGCCGCCCGCGCCGCCCATGCCGCCCATCTGCGGGTTCACGCCGGCATGGCCGTAGGCGTCGTAGGCGCGCCGCTTCTCCGGCTCCGAGAGCATCTCGTAGGCTTCCTTCGCCTCCTTGAACTTGTCCTCGGACTCCTTGCTGTCGGGGTTCCTGTCGGGGTGGAACTTCATGGCGAGCTTGCGATAGGCCTTCTTGATGTCCTCCTCGGAGGCATCCCGGTTCACGCCCAGCACTTCGTAGTAATCGCGCTTCGTCGCCATGGTCTTCCCGAATCCTGCAATGCGGAAAGGGGTGAAGGGAGCCGCGAGCCCCCTTCACCCCCCGTTTCGATCGAGGGCGAGGGCCCTCAAGCCGGCTTCTTGTCCTTCACTTCGGTGTACTCCGCATCGACGACGTTTCCGTCGTCCTTGCCTCCCTTGGCCGGGCCCGCGCCGGGGGCCTCGCCGCCCGGCGCCGCACCGCCGCCGGCCGGCGCCTGGGCGGCCTGTTCGGCATAGACCTTCTCGCCGAGCTTCTGGGCCGCGGTCGCGAGCGTTTCCGTCTTCGCCTCGAGCGTGGCCTTGTCGCCTTCCTTCAGAACGGCCTCGAGGTCCTTGGCCGCCTCGTCGATCTTCGCCCGCTCGGCCGCATCGAGCTTGTCGCCGTGCTCGGCCAGCGACTTCTTGACCGAATGCAGGAGCTGGTCGGCCTGGTTGCGGGCCTGCACCGTCTCCAGGAGGCGCTTGTCCTCGTCGGCGTGGGCCTCGGCGTCCTTCACCATGCGCTGGATCTCGGATTCGGCGAGGCCGGAGTTCGCCTTGATGGTGATCTTCGCCTCCTTGGAGGTCGCCTTGTCCTTGGCGAGACGTGCAGGATGCCGTTCGCGTCGATGTCGAACGTCACCTCGATCTGCGGCATGCCGCGCGGGGCGGGCGCGATGCCCTCGAGGTTGAACTGGCCCAGGCTCTTGTTGCCCGAGGACACGTCGCGCTCGCCCTGCAGCACGTGGATCGTGACGGCGCCCTGGTTGTCCTCGGCGGTGGAGAACACCTGCTGCGCCTTGGTGGGCACCGTGGTGTTCTTCTTGATGAGCTTGGTCATGACCCCGCCGAGCGTCTCGATGCCGAGCGAGAGCGGCGTCACGTCGAGCAGCAGCACGTCCTTCACGTCGCCCTGCAGCACGCCGCCCTGGATCGCCGCGCCGACGGCCACCGCCTCGTCCGGGTTCACGTCCTTGCGCGGCTCCTTGCCGAAGAACTCGCGCACCTTGTCCTGCACCTTGGGCATGCGCGTCATGCCGCCCACGAGGATCACGTCGGCGATGTCGGCGACCTTCACGCCCGCGTCCTTGATGGCGATCCGGCACGGCTCGATGGTCTTCTCGATGAGATCCTCCACCAGCGCCTCGAGCTTGGCGCGGGTGATCTTCATCGTGAGGTGGGACGGCGCGCCGTTCGCCATGGCGATGTACGGCTCGTTGATCTCCGTCTGCTGTCCCGAGGACAGCTCGATCTTGGCGCGCTCGGCGGCCATCTTCACGCGCTGCAGGGCGATCGGGTCCTTCGACAGGTCGATGCCCGACTGCTTGCGGAATTCCTCGACGATGTAGTCGATGAGGCGCTGGTCGAAGTCCTCGCCGCCCAGGAACGTGTCGCCGTTGGTCGAGAGCACCTCGAACTGGTGCTCGCCGTCGATCTCCGCGATCTCGATGATCGAGATGTCGAAGGTGCCGCCACCCAGGTCGTAGACCGCGATCTTGCGGTCGCCTTCCTTCTTGTCCAGGCCGAAGGCGAGGGCGGCCGCGGTGGGCTCGTTGATGATGCGCTTCACCTCGAGGCCGGCGATGCGGCCCGCGTCCTTGGTGGCCTGGCGCTGCGAGTCGTTGAAGTAGGCGGGCACCGTGATCACGGCTTCCGTGACCGGCTCGCCCAGGTAGTCCTCGGCCGTCTTCTTCATCTTGCGCAGCACCTCGGCCGAGACCTGCGGCGGGGCGATCTTGCGCCCGCGCGCCTCGACCCAGGCGTCGCCGTTGTCGGCCTTGGCGATGGCGTAGGGCATGAGGTTGATGTCCTTCTGGACTTCCTTCTCCTCGAACCGGCGGCCGATGAGGCGCTTGACGGCGTAGAGGGTGTTCTTCGCGTTGGTCACCGCCTGGCGCTTGGCCGGGGCACCGACGAGGATCTCGTCGTTGTCCGCGTACGCGACGATGGAGGGCGTCGTGCGCGCGCCCTCGCTGTTCTCGATGACCTTGGGCTTGCCGCCCTCCATGATGGCCACGCAGGAGTTGGTGGTGCCCAGGTCGATGCCGATGATCTTTGCCATAGTCGGTATTCCTCGATGTCGCGTTTTACCGGATTGCTCAACAACAAGTAGGGGTCGGGGCGGCTTTCTTCAAGCGGCCGGCGCGCCGTCCGGGGGGGCTTCCGCCGGCGGAGCGCTGCGCTCCCGGGCGACCACCACGAGTGCCGGACGGATCACCCGGTCGTGCAGTCGGTAGCCCTTCTGGACCACCGCCACCACCGTGCCCGGCGGATCGTCGGACTCGAGTTGGCTGATGGCCTGGTGCCGGTGCGGATCGAAGCGTTCGCCGGCCGGAGCGATCTCGGCGAGGGACGCCTTGTCGAAGGCGGCGGTGAGCTGCCGGCCCGTGATGGAGACACCCTCGCGCAGGGACTCGACCGTCGCCGCCTCGATCGCCAGGGCGGCTTCCAGGCTGTCGCGAACCGGCAGCAGCGTCGCCGCGAAGCTTTCCAGCGCGAACTTGTGGGCGCGGGTCACGTCCTCGGCGGCGCGACGGCGGATGTTCTCGGTCTCGGCCTTGGCCCGCAGGAAGTCTTCCTTGAGGCGCTCGATCTCGGCGCGAGCGGAGGCGAGCGTGCCTTCCAGGTCCGGCTGGGCGGCGTCCGGGACGGGGGCACGGCAGCCTCGGCGGCGCCGTTGGGGGTATCCGACACGATTTTCTCCCTCGAATGGGCTGTTCGCGGGCAGAAATGGGGACCGGATGGCGTTTTTCAACCCCGATCGGGGGCATTCCGGTCCGGGCGAGACGATTTCGGGCTCAGTTGACTCAGGTCAACCGATTCCCGAAGGCGGGAACGAAACTCGCAGCTGAATGCATTCCGTCACCCCAGCCCCTGGAGAACCCATGAAAAAAACGACTCTCGCCCTCCTCGCCGCCGCCGTCGCCGGTACGTTCGCGCTGCCGGCCGCCGCCGCCGAACCGAACCCCTGGATGGTGCGCGTGCGCGCCCTCTACATGGAGACGGCCGACAAGTCCGAGGCCATTCCGTCCCTCGGCGTCGCCGCCAACGACATCACCGTGAACAGCAAGTGGTTCCCGGAAGTCGACATTTCCTACTTCTTCACCAAGAACGTCGCCGCCGAACTCGTCCTCACCTATCCGCAGAAGCACGAAGTGACGGTGGAAGACAGCGTCCTGGGCGGCCCGATCACGATCGGCACGTTCAAGCACCTGCCGCCGACCCTGTCGCTGCAGTACCACTTCAACCCGGACGGGGACTTCCGCCCGTACGTGGGCGCGGGCGTGAACTTCACCTTCATCATGGACGACAACCTGTCGATCCCGGGCGTGGGCGACCTGAAGCTCGACAGCAACAGCGTCGGCGCGTCCTACGGCGCGGGTTTCGACTTCAAGCTCGCCAAGAACACCTACCTCAACGTCGACCTGAAGAAGGTGTACATCGGCAGCGACGTGAAGCTGAACGGCGCCAAGGTGAGCTCGGTCAAGGTCGACCCGCTCCTGTGGTCCGTCGGCCTGGGCTGGCGCTTCTAGTCCCGGCGAATCGCGGCATCGCGAAGGCCCGGCGGGCGAGCCCGCCGGGCCTTCGTCATTTCTTGCCGCCCACCAGGGCGTTCACCACGAGGGTGATGAGGCTGTAGAGAACGGATCCGACGAGCGCCGCGACGAAGCCGTTCACCGTGAACCCCTTCACCACTTCGGCCACGAGCCAGAACATCAGCGCGTTCACCACGAACAGGAAGAGGCCGAGCGTGAGGATCGTGACCGGCAGGGTGAGGATCACGAGGATCGGCCGGACGACGGCATTCACGAGCCCGAGCACCAGGGCCGCCACGGCGGCGGCGAAGAAGCCGTCGACGCGCACGCCCGGATACAGGTAGGCGACGGCGAGCAGCGCCAGCGCGCTCAGGAACCACCGCAACAGCAAGGGGGTGGGTTACCGGGCGGCGCCCAGCGCCTTCGCGCGGGCCGCCGATTCGCGGCCGGCCGACTGCGCCGCCGCCGCATCCCAGTCGGCCGACACCCAGCCCTGCAGGTTCTCCAGCGCGATCGCCGTGAGCGCCGTCATGAAGGCCGGGTTGTCGTTGGTCGTCGGGATGTAGTGATACTCCTTGCCTCCGGCGTGCTGGAACGTCTCGCGACCTTCCATCGCGATCTCCTCGAGCGTCTCGAGACAGTCGGCGGCGAAGCCGGGGCAGATGACGTCGACGCGACCCGTGCCTTGCGCCCCCAGTTCCGCGAGGCGGTCGGCCGTGTAGGGCTTGAGCCACTCGGCCTTGCCGAAGCGCGACTGGAAGGTGATGGACGTCCGCTCGTCGGACCAGCCGAGCGCCTCGGCGACGAGCCGGCCGGTCTTCAGGCACTCGCAGTGGTACGGGTCGCCCTTGTCGAGGCTGAAGCGCGGCAGGCCGTGAAAGCTCATCACGAGGCGGTCCGGCCGGCCGTGCTTCATCCAGTAGTCGTTCACCGCCCGGGCCACGGACTTCACGTAGGCCGGGTGGTCGTGGAAGTGCTTCACGAAGCGGATCGCCGGCACGTTGCGCAGTTTCGCGAGCGCGGCGCCCAGCGCGTCCATGGTGGAGCCGGTCGTGCTGGCCGCGTACTGCGGGTAGAGGGGGAGCACGAGCACCTGGTCGCATCCTTCCGCCCGCAGCTTCGCGAGCGCCGATGCGATGCCGGGATTGCCGTAACGGCACGCGCCGGCGACGCTGAGAGGGTTCTTCAGGCGCTCGCCCAGGTAGCCGCGCAGCAACTGCACCTGGCGGTCCAGGTACACGCGAAGGGGCGAGCCGTCCTTCGTCCAGACCGACCGGTACTTGGCCGCGCTCTTGCCGGGCCGCACGCGCAGGATGATCCCGTGCAGGATGAGCCACCACACGGGGCGGGGAATCTCGACGACGCGGGGGTCCCAGAGGAATTCGGCGAGATAGCGCCGGACCGCGGACGCCGTGGGCTCGTCGGGAGTGCCCAGGTTCACGAGGAGAATGCCCACGCGCGAGGGCGTGCCGTGGGCGTACGGCGGTTCGGGAAGGGGGGCATGAATTAGTGCTGCGAGAGCGCGGACGAGACCAGCTTCGCGGTGATGTCCACGATGGGGATGACGCGCTCGTAGGCCATGCGCGTGGGGCCGATGACGCCCACCGTGCCGACCACGCGGCCGTCGACCTCGTAGGGGGCGGTCACGATGGAGCATTCGTCGAGCGGCACGAGCTGCGAGTCGCCGCCGATGAAGATCTTGACGCCGTCGGCGCGCTCGCTGTCGTCGAGAAGCTTGAGCAGCTGCGCCTTCTTCTCGAAGAGGTCGAAGAGCTTGCGAAGGCGAGCGCGGTCCGAGGCGAGGTCCTCGTATTCGATGAGGTTCCTCTCGCCGGCGAGCACGACGCCGTCCGCGGGCTGGCGAAGCGCCTCGCCGCCGGTGTCGATGGCGGCCTTCATGAGCCCCGAGATGTCGCGGTGCAGGTCGAGCAGCTCGTTCCTCACGCGACTCGTGATGTCGCCGAAGTCGAGGCCGGCGTAGTGCTGGTTGATGGCCTGCGCGGCCTCCTGCAGCTGGGCGGCGTTGTAGGCGCGGTCCGTGACCAGCACGCGGTTCTGCACCTCGCCGTCCATCGCGACGATGATGAGGAGCACGCGGCGCTCGGACAGGTGGATGAACTCCACGTGCCGCAGGGACGAGCGGCGCCGCGGCGCGATCACCACCCCGGCGAAGTGGGTGAGTTCCGAGAGCACCTGCGAGGCCGCGGCCACCACGCGGTGCGGGTCGTCCGGCATGAGCGTGTCCTCGATCTGGGTGCGCTCGACTTCCTCCAGGGGGCGCACCGTGAGGAGCGTGTCGACGAAGAACCGGTAGCCCTTGGGCGTCGGGATCCGCCCGGCGGAGGTGTGCGGGCTCGAGACGAAGCCCATCTCCTCCAGGTCCGCCATCACGTTGCGGATGGTCGCGGGCGAGAGTTCGAGGCTGGAGGCGCGGGCGAGCACGCGCGAGCCCACGGGCTGCCCGTCGGCGATGTATCGCTCGACGAGGATCTTCAGCAGGGCCTGGGCGCGTTCATTGAGCATGCGGGCCATTGTACAAAAAATCCTTCGCGGGCTTCCGGGTGATTCGCCTTCGATTCCGGCGAAGGCCTATGGTCTAATGGCGGCCATGTCCCCAGCGTTCAAGACCGTGGCCGTGGTCGGCAAGAGCGACGCCACGGTCCTTCCCGACAAGCTCGACCAGGTGATGGCGGTGCTGCGCGAGCACGGCGCGACGGTCCTCATGGACACGCGCACGGCCGAAGCCTCGCGCACGCCGCCGGACGAAGCCCTCGACCTCGAGCGCCTGCCCGAAAGGGCGGATCTCGCCATCGTCGTGGGCGGCGACGGCACGCTGCTGTCGTGCACGCGCCTCATGGTGGCTCACGGGGTGCCGCTCATCGGGGTGAACCTCGGCCGCCTGGGCTTCCTCACGGACATCCCGGCCGGCGAGGTGGCCGAGCAGCTCTCGCCGGTGCTTCGCGGGCATTTCGAGCGCGAGGAGCGCCTCATGCTCGCCTCGCGCGTCTCGCGCTCGGGGCAGGAGGTCGTCGCCACCCACGCCATGAACGACGTGGTGGTGAGCCGGGGCAGCTCGGGCAGCATGATCGAGTTCGCCGTGCACGTGGACGGGGAGTTCATCTACAGCCTGCGCGCCGACGGCGTGATCGCCGCCTCGCCCACCGGAACCACGGCGTACGCGTTGTCGGCCGGCGGGCCGGTGCTGCACCCGTGCCTCGCGGCGATCGCGCTCGTGCCCATCTCGCCCCACACGCTCTCCAACCGGCCCATCGTGCTTCCCGGCGACCGGCGAATCGACATCGTGCTCGTGCGCGGGCAGGGCGCCTGCGCCAATTTCGACGTGCAGGAGTCCTTCGAGCTCGAGCCCGGCGACGTCGTGGGCGTCGCGGCGGCGGCCAAGCCGGCGGTGCTCCTGCATCCCCCGGGCTACAGCTACTTCTCGATGCTGCGCACGAAACTGCGCTGGAACGAGCGGAACGCCTGAAGGGCGCACCCCGGCGATGCTGACGGCGCTCCTGCTGCGCGATTTCGTGATCGTCGATGCGCTCGAGATCGAGCTCGTCTCGGGCTTCACGGCGCTCACCGGCGAGACGGGCGCCGGCAAGTCCATCCTCGTCGACGCGCTCGGGCTCGCGCTCGGCGCCCGGGCCGATTCGGGGGTCGTGCGGCCGGGCGCGGATCGCGCGGAGGTGAGCGCGGAGTTCGACGTCGCGCGGCTCGCCGCGGCCCGCGACTGGCTCGCGGGAGCCGACCTCGACGACGACGGGGCGTCGGCCTGCGTGGTGCGCCGCACCGTCGATCGCGCCGGGCGCTCGCGCGCCTTCGTGAACGGCCGGCCCGTCACGGCGGGGCAGCTCCGGGACCTCGGCGAGCGCCTCGTCGACATCCACGGACAGCACGAACACCAGTGGCTCACCCGGCGCGACTACCAGCGGCGGCTTCTCGACGCTTTCGCCGGCTCGGAATCGTCGGCGGCCGAAGTCGCCCGGTTGCACGGGGAATGGCGACGGGCGGAGGCGGCCCGGGCGGCGCGCGAAGCGGCCGCAGAAAGTTCGGAGCGCGAGCGCGCCCTGCTCCGCGACGACATCCGCGATCTCGAGGTCCTCGGATTCACGCCGGAGGGCTGGGCGGAGGAACAGGCCGAGCACCGGCGTCTCGCGCACGCGCAGGAACTCATCGCGGGCGCCCGCGAATCGCTCGACCTGCTGGACGAAGATGAAAGCTCGGCTTCCACGCGGCTCGCCCAGGCCGCTTCGCGCCTGAAGGATGCCGCCGCCCTGGATCCGGGCCTCGCCGATGCCGCGCGGGACGCGGAAGCCGCGCTCGCCCACGCCGGCGAGGCGACTCACGCCCTGCGCCGCTACTTGCAGGGCATCGAGGCCGACCCCGCGCGGCTCGACGCGCTCGATCGCCGCCTGCGCGCCGTGCACGATGCCGCGCGGCGCCTGCGCGTCGAACCCGCTCGACTCGCCGACGCGCTCGCCGAACGCCTCGCGCGGCTGGAGGCGCTCGGCGGCGACGCGAGTCACGAGGCGCTGGTCGCGAAGGAAAGGGAATCCGAGGGCGCCTTTCGCGAGGCGGCGAAGCGGCTCACGAAGGCCCGTCGCGCGGCCGCCGACAAGCTTGCCGGGGAAGTGACGCGTCGCCTGCAAGGGCTCGCCATGGAGGGCGGCCGCCTGGCGGTGGTCCTCGAGTCGCTGGCCGAACCGACCGCCGCGGGCCTCGAGTCGGTGGAATTCCAGGTCGCCGCCCACGCCGGGCAACCGTTGGGCCCGGTCGGCAAGGTCGCCTCCGGCGGGGAACTCTCCCGCCTCGCACTCGCGATCCAGGTGCTCATGGGCGGGCGCGCCGGGGTGCCGACTCTCGTGTTCGACGAGGTCGACACGGGCATCGGCGGTCGGGTGGCGGAAATCGTCGGCACGCTGCTCGCGGAACTCGCTCGCCATCACCAGGTGCTGTGCGTCACGCACCTGCCGCAGGTCGCCTCGCGGGCGCGCCACCAGCTGCGGGTATCGAAATTCTCCGGCCCGAAGGGTACCCTCGCTGCGGTGGAGCCCCTCGATGCCGAGGGACGGGTCGAGGAGATCGCCCGGATGCTGGGAGGGGCGAAGATCACGCAGACCACGCGCAGGCACGCCGAGGAAATGCTGGGCGAGGCCGCCGCCCCTGCGCAAGGCGAGGAAAGCGGGACGCGGCGAGGCGCGCGGTAACGCCGAGGCAAAGGGGAGGGCGAGTCGCATGAATGTCGCGGGGGGCAAGACGGCGCTGGTGCTCGCGGGCGGGGGCGCGCGCGCGGCCTACCAGGTCGGCGTGCTGAAGGCGCTTCGCGAGATGCTGCCCGATCCGCGCGTGAATCCGTTTCCCATCATCGCGGGCACCTCGGCCGGCGCCGTCAACGCCGGCGCGCTGGCGTGCCACGCCGACGACTTCGGCCACGCCGTCGACAACCTGATCGAGGTCTGGCGCCATTTCGAACCGCGCCACGTCTACCGGGCGGACTTCGCCGGGGTCATCGCAAACAGCTCGCGCTGGCTGTTCGGCCTCTTCTTCGGGGCCTGGCTTCGCGACAAGCGCATTTCGCTCCTGGACAACCGTCCGCTCGCCGCGCTCCTCGAGCGCAAGCTCGAGTTCGATCGCATCGCCACCAACATCGCGGGCGGCTCGCTCGACGCGCTCGCCATCAGCTGCTCGGGCTACACGTCCGGGCAGAGTTGCAGCTTCTTCGAGGGGGCGCCGCACCTGGGCGGCTGGAAGCGCTCGCAGCGGGTGGGGCTTCGCACGCGCATCCGCGTGGAGCACCTGATGGCCTCGGCGGCCATCCCGTTCATCTTCCCGGCGCAGAAGCTCAACCGCGAATTCTTCGGGGATGGCTCCATGCGGCAGATCGCCCCGGTGAGCCCGGCGCTGCACCTCGGGGCGGACCGCGTGGTGGTGATCGGCACGGCGAAGATCCGCAACGACGCGCCCGACCGCACGCGCGGCGACCTCTACCCGACCCTCGCCCAGGTGGCCGGCCACGTGATGAACTCGATCTTCCTCGACAGCCTCGCGGTGGACATCGAGCGGCTCGAGCGCATCAACCGCACCATCAGCGCCGTGCCGCCCGCGAGGCTGCGCGAGATGGGGCTCACGCTCCACCACGTCGACGTGCTGGTGATGACGCCCTCGGAGCCCCTGGACGTCATCGCGCTGCGCCACGTGAGGAGCCTTCCCGCGCCCATCCGGTTCCTGATGCGCACCATCGGCGCGATGCGCCGCGGCGGCGCCAACCTCGCGAGCTACCTGCTGTTCGAGCAGGGCTACTGCCAGGAGCTGATCGCCCTGGGCTATCACGACACGATGAAGCGCCGCGAGGAGGTCGAGGCCTTCCTGGGCGGGGCCATGTGCCCGGTGCCCGGCGCCTATGCCCGCACGGTGAAATTCTTCGTTCCCCAGAAGACCGAAGCCCCGCCCGCGGCCGGATCGTGACGATGGCCCGACCCGAACCGCACGCGCTCGCCGACTATCCGCACACGCAGGCCGTCACCACCCGCTGGATGGACAACGACGCCTACGGGCACGTGAACAACGTCGTGTACTACTCGTACTTCGACACGATCGTGAACGCGTGGCTGATCGCGAAGGGCCTGCTCGACGTGGAGAAGGGCAACCCGATCGGCCTGGTGGTCGAGACGGGCTGCCGCTATTTCGAGCCGCTCACCTACCCCGAAACCGTCACGGCCGCGATGCGCGTGGCGCACGTGGGCAATTCGAGCGTGCGCTACGAGATCGCGCTTTTCGGCGAGGGCCGGGACCGGGCCGCCGCCCAGGGGCACTTCGTGCACGTCTACGTGGATCGGCAGACCCGTCGGCCCGCGACGCTGTCGCCCGAATGGTAGCACGATCCGGTTTCCCAGCCTGGCGCAAAGCCACTGTCCCATGGCCGTCACCTCCTCGGCGCACACCGAGTGGGGCATCGGGTACTCGTGCCACTCGGGGCGGATGCCCCGGGCCTCGAGGGCCTCCCGCGAGGACCGGGCGAGCGAAAGGGGAATGACCGGATCCTCCGTGCCGTGCGCCATGAAGACCGGGATCGACGAATTCGCGTCCGAAGCCTCGGCGGGCAGCGTCTCGGCGAGCGGCAGGTAGGTCGAGAGGGCGAGGATGCCGGCGAGGGGCTCGCCGTGGCGAAGGCCCGTGTGCAGCGCGATCGCGCCGCCCTGCGAGAATCCGGCCAGGACGATGCGGCCCGCGGCGATCCCGCGCGAGCGCTCGCGCTCGATGAGCGCCTCGACGCTCGCCTGGGACTCGCGGATCCCGCGCTCGTCCGGCAGGCGCCCGATGTCGCTCATCGCGATGTCGTACCACGCGCGCATCCGGTAGCCGTTGTTGATGGTGACCGGACGCACCGGCGCGTGCGGAAAGACGAAGCGCACCCCGAGGTCTTCGGGCAGGTCCAGTTCGCGCACGATCGGCACGAAATCCCAGCCGTCGGCACCCAGGCCGTGCATCCAGATGACGGTGGCGGAGGGCTCGGGGCCCGTCGCGAGTTCGATGCGCTGCAGGTCTTCCATGCTCAGGCTTTCGGGGGTCGGATCGCGTTCTTGGGTCGGAAGGCCTTCACCACGTCCTCGCGGGTTTCGAGGTAGGGGCCCTGGATGAGGTCGATGCAGTAGGGCACCGCGGCGAAGATGCCGGGCACCAGCGCCTTGCCGGATTCGTCCTTGAGCCCCTCGAGCGTCTCTCGGATGGACTTGGGCTGGCCGGGCAGGTTGAGGATGAGGGCACGGCCGCGGATCACCGCGACCTGCCGCGAGAGGATGGCGGTCGGCACGAAGGCGAGCGAGATGCGCCGCATCTGCTCGCCGAAGCCCGGCATCTCGCGATCGCCCACGGCGAGGGTGGCCTCGGGCGTCACGTCGCGAGGCGCCGGGCCGGTGCCGCCGGTCGTGATGACGAGGTCGCACTTCGCGTCATCGACCAGTTCGCGCAGCGTGGCCTCGATCACGGGGCGCTCGTCGGGAATGAGCCGGCGCTCGAAGGCGAGCGGGTTCACGAGCGCGTTCGAGAGCCACTGCTCGAGCGCGGGGATGCCCTCGTCGCGGTAGACGCCCTGGGACGCGCGGTCGCTCGTGGCGACGAGCCCGATGCGGGCCGGGTCGGGCGCGCTCACGGGGTGGCCCCGAGTCGTTCTGCAGGATGGCGTTCACCAGCTGGAAGAGCTCGCGGTAGCGCTTCGGCGAGCGCTCGGCCTCGCGCTCGGCACGGGCTTCGGTCGCGAGCCGGCGGAGCGTCACGGGGTCCGCCGAGGGGTACTCGGCGACGAAGCGTTCGATGCCGTCCGGCTCGGAAAGCATCGCCTCGCGCCACTTCTCGGCACGGTGGAAGCGGGCGGTCTCGCGCGTGGCCGGCGCCTTGAACGCCTCGAGTTGCGCCACGAGGGGTCCGGCGTCCAGGTGGCGCATGAGCTTGCCGATGAACTGCATCTGGCGCCGCAGCGCCTCGTGCTTGGTGATCGAGCGGGCGGCCTCGACGGCCTCGCGAAGCCTTTCGGGCAGCTCGACCTTCGCGAGCTGCTCGGGCCGCAGTTTCGTGAGCGCGATGCCGACGGCCTGCAGGTCGTGGCTCTGCCGTTTGCGCTGCGTTTTGCTGATAAGATTCTCGTCTTCCATCGCCTCGAAAACCGCCAGGGTGCCGCGTGCCGCGGGTGCGTTTCACGCGCCCGGCAGAGTGTAGTGGTTTTGGCCTCCCCGCGGTGACCGCCTTCCCCCCATTTTCCACCATGCCCGACACGCCCACCGCCATCGCGCTTCCTCTCGACCGTCCCGCGCTCGAGGCCGCCTGCCTGCGCGCCCTCGATATCGCCCGCGAACGCGGGGCGAGCGACGCCGAGGCCGAGGCGTCTGCCGCCGTCGGCCAGTCGGTCACCGTGCGCCTCGCCGAGGTCGAAACCGTCGAATACAACCGCGACAAGGGCCTGTCGGTCACGGTCTATTTCGGGCAGCGTCGCGGCAATGCGAGCACCTCGGACGTATCCGACGGCGCCATCGCCCAGGCGGTCGACGCGGCCTGCGCCATCGCCCGCCACACCGCGCCCGATCCCGCGGCCGGCCTGCCGGACGAAGACCGCCTCTATCGCGGCAGCGCCCCGGACCTCGACCTCTGGCACCCCTGGCAGCTCGGCGTGGAGCCCGCGATCGAGCTCGCGCGGGCCGCGGAAGCGGCGGCGCGCGCCGTCGACCGACGCATCGCCAACTCCGAGGGCGCGACGGTGTCGTCCTGGGATTCGGATTTCGTCTTCGCCAACTCGCGGGGCTTCCTGGGCGGCTACCCGGGATCGCGAGCCAGCATCGGCTGCGGCGTCATCGCGGTCGAGGGCGATGCGATGCAGCGCGATGCGTGGTATGCGTCGGAACGCGATCCGGCGCGGCTCGAATCGGCCGAGCACGTCGGCCGGCGCGCCGGCGAGCGGGCCATCGCCAGGCTGGGCGCCCGGCGCGTGCCCACGGCGGAGGTTCCCGTGCTTTTCGAAGCGACGGTCGCCGGCTCGCTCATCGGGCATCTCGTCTCGGCGGCGAGCGGTTCGAGCCTGTACCGCCGGTCGTCCTTCCTGGAGAACGCCGCGGGCAAGGAGATCTTCGCGCCGCTCGTGAACCTGCACGAGGATCCCTTCAAGCCCGGCGGCATGGCGAGCGGCTGGTTCGACGCGGAGGGCGTGGCGACGAGCGCGCGCGACATCGTGAAGGATGGCGTGCTCACGGGCTATTTCCTGTCCAGCTACTCGGCCCGCAAGCTGGGCCTGCCCACGACGGGCAACGCGGGCGGCTGCCACAATCTCGACCTGCGCCCCGGCGACGAGAATTTCGAGGCCCTCCTGAGGCGCCTGGGCCGGGGCCTCCTCGTGACCGAACTCATGGGGCAGGGCGTGAACCCGGTGACGGGCGACTATTCGCGCGGCGCGGCGGGCTTCTGGGTGGAGGGCGGCGAGATCCGCTTTCCCGTCGAGGAAGTCACCATCGCGGGCAACCTGCTCGCGATGTACAGGGGCATCGCGGCCGTCGGCAGCGACGTCCTCGTGCGCGGCTCGCGATCGACGGGCTCCATCCTCGTCGATCGCATGACCGTCGCGGGACACTAGGCCTTTTCTTCCCGAGGAGAATCGGATGAAGCGCAGGAACTTCCTCAATTCGGCGGGTGGCGGGCTCGCCGGCATCCTGGCGGCCGGCGCCGCGCCGGCCCTTGCGCAGGGCGCGAGCGAGGTGAAGTGGCGCCTCGCGTCGAGCTTCCCCAAGAGCCTCGATACGCTCTTCGGCGCCGCCGACGCGATGGTGAAGCGCGTCGCGGCCGCCACGGGCGGCAAGTTCCAGATCCAGATCTTCGCCTCGGGCGAGATCGTGCCGGGCCTGCAGGTGGCGGACGCCGTGCAGAACGGCACCGTGCAGTGCGGCCACACGGCGCCGTACTACTACGTGGGCAAGGACCCGACCTTCGCGTTCGGCACCGCCGTGCCCTTCGGCCTCAACGCCCGCCAGATCAACGCGTGGTGGTACGCCGGCGGCGGCGAAGCGCTCATGAACGAGTTCTTCCGCGACTTCGGCTTCCGCGCGATGCTCGCGGGCAATACCGGCGCGCAGATGGGGGGGTGGTACCGCAAGGAGATCAAGTCGGTCGCGGACCTGAAGGGCCTCAAGCTGCGCACCGCCGGGATGGCGGGGGAGGTGCTCTCCCGCCTGGGCGTCGTGCCGCAGCAGCTCGCCGCCGGCGACGTGTACTCCGCGCTCGAGAAGGGCACCCTCGACGGCGCGGAATTCGTGGGTCCCTACGACGACGAGAAGCTCGGCCTCGCGAAAGTGGCGAAGTACTACTACTACCCGGGCTGGTGGGAGGGCGGCGCGGCCCTCGCGCTCATCGTGAACACCAAGGCGTGGGAGGCGCTCCCGAAGGAGTACCAGGCCATCCTCGAGGCGGCGGCCGCCGAGTCGAACGCGCTGATGCTCGCGCGCTACGATGCCGCCAACCCCCCGGCGCTGCGCAAGATCGTCGCGGCGGGCGGGCAACTGCGGGCGTTTCCCCGGCCGGTGATGGAGGCGGGCTACAAGGCCACGCAGGAGCTCTTCGCGGAAATCGGTGCGAAGAACGCGAAGTTCCGCAGGGTGCACGAGCACATGGCGAAGTTCCTCGAGGACCAGGTGCTCTGGTTCCGCGTCGCCGAGTCCGCCTTCGACAACTTCATGGTGACGGGCCGCAAGGCCGCCCCGCCCGGGGCCGCGGCGAAGAAGTAGCCCGCGCTACTTTCGCTCGAGCAGCTTCTGCAGCTCCTCGTCCGGGTTCGCCGGCCGGGGCTCCTCGGCGGGGATCTCGATCCTCACCTTGTCCGGGTCCGCCTTCCGGGCGTCGTCGAGGAAGTAGGTCACCTGCTTCGGGAACGCGATCACCAGCGCCACCAGCACGAGCTGAAGGCCCACGAAGGGCAGGGCGCCCCAGTAGATGTCCGCGCTCCTCACCTCCTTCGGCGCGACCCCCCGGAGGTAGAAGAGCGCGAACCCGAACGGCGGGTGCATGAACGACGTCTGCAGGTTCACGCACAGCATCACCCCGAACCACACGAGGGCGGCGTCCTCGCCCACGACCGGCGCGAGGACCACCTTCGCCACCGGGGCGAGGAGCGGCACGATGATGAACACGATCTCGAAGAAGTCGAGGAAGAACGCGAGGAAGAACACGAAGAGGTTCACGAAGACGAGGAACCCCCACACGCCGCCGGGAAGGCTCGTGAGCCAGTGCTCGAGCCACGGGCCGCCGTTCACCCCCTGGAACACGACGGAAAAGCACGTGGAGCCGATCAGGATGAACACCACCATCGAGGTGATGCGCATCGTCGCCTCGAAAGCCTTGCGGACGAGATCGCGCAGTTCCGCGATGCGCACCGCCCCGAGCCCCAGGTAGGCGGCCGCCGCGTAACCCGCGGCGATGGCCACCTGGAAGGCGACCGACTTGAACGCGACGAGGCCGATGAGGGCGGCCGTGCCGGCCGCGAGCAGCAATGCCCGGAAGGCGCGCCGGCCGCCGTCGCCCAGATCGCGGTGGCGAAGCACCGCCAGGAGGATCGCGCCGACCGCGCCCATGGCGCCGCTTTCGGTCGGTGTCGCGAGCCCGAGCGCGAGCGTCCCCAGCACCAGGAAGATGAGGGCCGCGCAGGGAAGGATTCCCCAGAGGCACTTCACCACCAGCGCGCGGCCCCGGAGCGTGCGTTCCTCCTTCGGCACGGCCGGCACCCAGTGCGGCTTCACGATCGACAGCACGAAGGTGTAGGCGACGAAGAGCCCCACCTGCAGGAGCGAAGGGCCCCACGCCCCGAGGTACATGTCGCCCACGCTCTTGCCGAGCTGGTCCGCGAGCACGACGAGCACGAGCGAGGGCGGCACGAGTTGCGTGATGGTGCCGGAAGCCGCGAGCACGCCCGTCGCGTAGCGCATGTCGTACTTGTAGCGGATCATCACCGGCAGCGAGATGAGCGCCATCGCGATCACCTGAGCCGCCACGGTGCCGGTGACCGCGCCCAGGATGAATCCCACCAGGATCACCGAGTAGCCCAGGCCTCCGCGCACCGGCCCGAAAAGCTGGCCCAGGGCGTCCAGCATGTCCTCCGCGAGGCCGCACTTCTCCAGGATGGCGCCCATGAAGGTGAAGAACGGGATCGCGAGGAGCAACTCGTTCGCGAGGATCGAGCCGAAGATGCGGCCGGGAATGGCCTGCAGGAAGGCGGTATCGAAGAGGCCCTGGTGGATCGCCACGACGCCGGCGGCGAGACCGAGCGCCGAGAGCGAAAAGGCGACCGGGTACCCGATCAGCATGAACAGCACGAGTCCCGCGAACATGAGGGGCGGGAACCAGTCGATCGGGATCACTGCACCGGCCTTTCGTAGCGCGGGGCGAGGCTCCCGTCGCCGCGCAGCGCCGCCGCGCGCTTGATCACCTCGGCGACGCCCTGCAGCGCCACGAGCACGAAGCCGGCCGGCAGCAGCAGCTTCACCGGCCAGCGGATGAGGCCCCCCGCGTTGGTGCTCGACTCCTGCACCTCCCACGACTGCAGGAAGAAGGGCCAGGCGAGCCACGCGATCGCGATCATCGAGGGGATGAGGAAGAAGACGGTGCCCAGCAGGTCCAGCCAGGCCTTGCCGCGCTCGTCCAGGTGCATGTAGACGATGTCCACGCGCACGTGCCCGTTGAGGCGCAGGGTCTGCGAGGCGCCCAGCATCACGATCCCCGCGAAGAGATACCACTGGATCTCCAGCCAGGCGTTCGAGGAGAGATCGAACGCGTAGCGCATCGCGGCATTGGCGGCGCACACGAGGCAAGCCGCGAGCACCATGGCGTTGGCGGCCGCGCCGAGCCGGTCGTTCATCGCGTCGATGGCCCGGGCGAGCCGGAGCAGGGCGTTCAAGTCGGTTTGCGCCTGGGCGGGGTTGGGGGGCCTCCGCAAGATAGTCGCGCGAGCGCCGGGTGGCAATTCCCGGACGGCGTCCCGCAGGGGGCGCATGATAGAATCCGCCACGCTTTCAATCACTTCGCAACCGCGTCGCGGAGCTACCCCGACGCCAGCCCCCACCATGTTCGCCGACTCGCAGACCCTCGCCGCCACCGATCCCGAACTCTGGCAGTCCATCCGCGACGAATTCCGTCGACAGGAAGACGGCATCGAGCTCATCGCTTCCGAAAACTACGCGAGCCCTGCCGTCCTGGCCGCGCAGGGTACCGTGCTCACGAACAAGTACGCGGAGGGCTATCCCGCGAAGCGGTACTACGGCGGTTGCGAATACGTCGACGTCGCGGAGCAACTGGCGATCGAGCGCGTGAAGAAGCTCTTCGGCGCGCCGTACGCGAACGTGCAGCCCCATTCGGGCTCGCAGGCGAACCAGGCCGTGTACATGGCGATGCTGCAGCCCGGCGACACGATCCTGGGCATGTCCCTCGCCCACGGCGGCCACCTCACGCACGGCGCCTCGGTGAACCTCTCCGGCAAGCTCTTCAAGGCGGTCTCCTACGGGCTGGGCGCGGACGAGGCGATCGACTACGACCAGGTGCGCGCCCTCGCGCTCGAGCACCGGCCGAAGATGATCATCGCCGGGGCCTCGGCCTACGCCCTGCGCGCCGACTGGCGGCGCTTCAAGGAGATCGCCCGGGAATCGGGGGCGTTGCTGATGGTGGACATGGCGCACTACGCCGGCCTCGTCGCCGCGGGCCTCTACCCGAGCCCCGTCGGCATCGCCGACGTGGTGACGAGCACGACGCACAAGACGCTCCGCGGGCCCCGCGGCGGCATCATCCTCGCGGGCGCCGAGCACGAGAAGGCGCTGAACGCCGCCATCTTCCCGTCGATCCAGGGCGGCCCGCTGATGCACGTGATCGCCGCCAAGGCCGTCGCCTTCAAGGAGGCGCTCGAACCCGCGTTCAAGACCTACCAGGCCCAGGTGCTCGCCAACGCGGACGCCATGGCCCGCACGCTCGCCGGGCGCGGCCTTCGCATCGTTTCCGGCCGCACCGAGAGCCACCTGTTCCTCGTCGACCTTCGCGCCAAGCGCGTCACCGGCAAGGACGCCGAGGCGGCCCTCGGCAAGGCCCACATCACGGTGAACAAGAACGCCATCCCGAACGATCCGGAAAAGCCCTTCGTGACGAGCGGCATCCGCATCGGTTCGCCGGCCATGACCACGCGGGGCTTCGGCACCGGCGAGGCCGTCCAGGTGGCGAACCTCGTCGCGGACGCGCTCGAGGCCGCGGCCGACGACGCGAAGCTCGCCGCCCTCGGCGAGACCGTGACGGCGCTCTGCCGCCGCTTCCCGGTCTACGGCCCGGCGATGCGCGCGAGCTACGGCGCCGCGTGATGGCCGGGGAGCGCCCGCGGTGAAGTGCCCCTTCTGCGGCGCCGAGGACACGCAGGTCATCGACTCGCGCGTGAGCGAGGAGGGCGATTCCATCCGCCGCCGCCGCCGCTGCCAGGTGTGCGCCAAGCGCTTCACGACGTACGAGACCGCCGAGCTGCGCATGCCGCAGATCGTGAAGACGAACGGCCAGCGCGAGGATTTCTCCACCGGGAAGCTGCGCACCGGTTTCCAGCGGGCCCTGCACAAGCGACCGGTGACGACCGAGCTCGTCGACGCCGCCATCCAGCGCATCGAGCAGAAGCTCCTCGCCCTGGGCGAGCGCGAGATCGACTCGCGCCGGCTGGGCGAACTGGTGATGGAGGAGCTGAGAAAGCTCGACAAGGTCGCCTACATCCGCTTCGCCTCCGTCTACCGCAGCTTCTCCGACGTCGAGGATTTCCGCGACGTCATCCGCGAAGTGCGGGAGAAGTGACGCGGCGCCGTCCGCCTTGTCCGCCCCGCCGCTCTTCACCGCCGCCGATCACGCGATGATGTCCCGCGCGCTCGCGCTGGGCGCGCGCGGGCTCGACACCGCCACGCCCAACCCGAGCGTCGGCTGCGTCATCGCGAAGGGGGGGCGCGTCATCGGCGAGGGGTGGCACGCCCGCGCGGGCGAGCCCCACGCGGAGGCCGCGGCGCTCGCCGCCTGCCGCGAGGATCCCACGGGCGCGACCGCCTACGTGACGCTCGAACCCTGCAGCCACCGGGGCCGCACGCCGCCGTGCGCGGACGCGCTCGTGCGCGCGGGCCTCGCGCGGGTGGTCGCCGCGCTCGAGGATCCCAACCCGCTCGTGGCCGGCGCCGGCTTTCGCCGCCTGCGCGAGGCCGGCCTCCAGGTCGAGGCCGGCCTGCTCGCGGGCGAGGCCGCGCTCCTGCATCGCGCCTTTCTCTCGCGCATGTCGCGAGGGCGCCCCTGGATGATCCTCAAGGCCGGGGCCTCGCTCGACGGCCGCACCGCGCTCGCCAGCGGCGAGAGTCGCTGGATCACCTCGGAGGAGGCCCGGCGGGACGTTCACCGCCTGCGCCGCCGGGCCTGCGCGGTGCTCACCGGCTACGGCACGGTCCGGGCGGACGACCCGGACCTCACCGTGCGCCATGTGCCGTGCGAGCGGCAGCCGCGGCGCGTCGTGATCGACAACCGGCTCGAGCTGCCCGAAGGCGCCCGGATCCTCCAGGGCGTGCCGCCGCTCGTCCTCACCGTGAGCGGCGATGGCGCCGCCCGGGAGAGGCTCGAGTCGCGGGGGGCGGAAGTGCTGTCCGTCGGGGCCGAGGGTTCGAAGACCGACCTCGTGGCCGTCGCGCGGATGCTCGCCGCGCGGGGCTTCAACGAAGTGCTGGTCGAAACGGGCCCCAAGCTGGCCGGCTCGCTCCTTCGCGCGGGCCTCGTCGACGAGATCGTCCTCTACCTCGCGCCCTCGCTCCTGGGCGACCTCGCGCAGGGCCTCTTCGCCCTGGGCGAGCTGGCCTCGCTCGGCGAACGGCGCAACCTCGCGGTGACCGACGTGCGCGCCGTGGGGCGCGACCTGCGCGTCATCGCCCGACTGGAGACCTGACATGTTCACCGGCATCGTGACGGCCATGGGCCGGATCGCGTCGTCGACCCCCGCCGGAGACGGCGCGCGACTTCGCATCGACGCGCCCGGCTTCGGCATGGACGACGTGGCGCTGGGCGACTCGATCGCGATCCAGGGCGTCTGCCACACGGTGGTCGCGAAGGACACGGCGGGCTTCGAGGTGGACACCTCCGCCGCGACGCTCTCGGTGACCCACGGCCTGGCGGCCGGCCGGCCGGTGAACCTGGAGAAGTCGCTGCGCCTGGCGGACCGGATCGGCGGCCATCTCGTGAGCGGCCACGTGGACGGCGTGGGCACCGTCGCGGCCTTCGAGGACCTGGGGGCCAGCTGGCGGCTCGAGGTCGAGGCGCCGGCGGAACTGGCGCGCTACATCGCGAAGAAGGGCTCGGTGGCCATCGACGGGGTGAGCCTCACGGTGAACGAGGTGCGGGGCCCTCGCTTCGAGATCAACGTGATTCCCCACACGCGGGCCGTGACGACCCTCGGGGGGCTCGCGAAGGGTTCGCGCGTGAACGTCGAAGTCGACATGACGGCGCGCTATCTCGAGCGCCTGATGGCCGAGCGATCCTAGGCAGCGGGGCGCCCGGCGCCCCGAAATGCACCTCCCGCCGGCGGTCAGGCCCGCCTTCGGGCAAAATGGAGGGCCGAGAAGCGGAGATTTCCCCGTGACCGTCAGCCCCACCCCCGAAATCATCGACGAAATCCGCCACGGGCGGATGGTCGTGCTCGTGGACGCCGAGGACCGCGAGAACGAAGGCGACCTCGTGCTCGCCGCGGACTTCGTGACGCCCGAGACGATCAACTTCATGGCCACGCATGCCCGCGGCCTCATCTGCCTCACGCTCACCGAGGATCGTTGCCGGCAGCTGAACCTGCCCCTCATGGTGAGCGACAACCGCTCGCCCCACGGCACGGCCTTCACGATGTCGATCGAGGCGTCCACCGGCGTCACCACCGGCATTTCCGCGGCCGACCGCGCCCGCACGGTGCGCGTCGCGGTGGCAAGGCACGCGAAGCCGACCGACATCGTGCAGCCGGGCCACATTTTCCCGGTGATGTCGCAGAACGGCGGCGTGCTGGTGCGCGCGGGCCACACCGAGGCCGGGTGCGACCTGGCCGAACTGGCCGGGCTCACGCCCGCCGCGGTCATCTGCGAGATCATGAAGCCGGACGGCGAAATGGCGCGCCTGCCGGATCTCCTGGAATTCGCGCAGGTCCACGGGCTCAAGACCGGCACCATCGCCGACCTGATCCGCTACCGCAGCCTCAACGAAAAGCTCGTCGAGCGCGTGGCCGACCGGTCCATCGCGACCCCGTACGGTCCCTTCCGCCTGTGCGTGTACCACGACAAGAGCGCCGACGAGCTGCACTATGCCCTGGTGAAAGGCGATCCCTCGCCGGATCGCCCGGTCCTCGTGCGGGTGCACGAGCCGTTCCACTCGCTCGACGTGTTCGACTTCGACGCGAGCCGTCACGCCTACTCGGTGCAGGACGCCATGCGCCTCGTGGCCCACCACAAGGAAGGCGTGATCGTCCTGCTGCGGCGCCACGAGCGCGCCGGGGAGATCCTCGAGCGCTTCTCGCCCGCGTTGGTGGAGGCGAGGGCGGTTCGCAAGTGGGACCCGAAGCTGCACGGCGTGGGCGCGCAGATCCTGCGCGACCTGGGCGTCGGCAAGATGCGCGTCCTCGCGCGCCCGAAGCGCATCCCGAGCATGGGCGGCTTCGGTCTCGAGGTCGTCGAATACCTGTCCCCCGAGGACGCCACGAAGGTGAAGGCCGTATGACCGCCATCGATCCCGACATCCGCGGCGAAGGCATGCGCATCGGCATCGTCTGGAGCCGATTCAACGAGGACATCGTCCGCGAGCTCCTCACCGCCTGCGACCGCGAGCTGGTGAACCTGGGCGTGCTGCCCACCGACATCGACGTGGTGAGCGTGCCCGGCGCGCTGGAGCTGCCCCTCGCGCTGCAGGTGCTCGCCCTCGAGCGAAAGGCCTTCGGCCGCCGCTACGACGCGCTCGTCGCGCTGGGCGCCGTGGTCCGCGGCGAGACCTACCACTTCGAGGTCGTCTCCAACGAGAGCGCGCGCGGCATCCTGGACGTGCAGCTCGAGACGGGCGTGCCCATCGCCAACGCCGTGCTCACCACGAGCACCGAGGCGCAGGCGAAGGAGCGCGCCAACGTGAAGGGCGCCGAGGCAGCCCGCGTCGCGGTCGAGATGGCCAACCTCCTGAAGGCGGTGTCCGGATGAGATCCCCACGCCGGCGCGCGCGCGAGTTCGCGCTGCAGGGCCTCTACCAGTGGCAGCTCACGGGGCAGGGCGCCGGCGCCATCGGCCGCGACCTCGCCGAGCTGGAGGACCACGAAGCCGCCGACCGCGAATTCCTCGACCGCGAGCTGGCGGGCGTCATCGCCTGCGCGGACGAATTGCGCGTGCTGCTCGAGCCGCTGGCCGATCGCAAGTGGGAGGAGGTGAGCCCCGTCGAGCGGGCCATCCTGATGATCGGCGGCTGGGAACTCCTGCGCCTGCCCGAGGTGCCCTACCGGGTGGCCATCAACGAATCGATCGAGCTCGCCAAGCGCTTCGGTGGGGCCGAGGGCCACCGGTACGTGAACGGCATCCTCGACCGCGCGGCCGCCCAGTTGCGCCCCGACGAGGTCGCGGCCGGTCGCACGGCCGAAAGAAAGCCCCGCCAGAATACGGGCCGCGCCCCCCGCGCGGTCCCCGACAAGAAAGCCGACGCATGAGCCCGCACGTGACCCCGGAATTCGAGCTGATCGCCCGCTACTTCAATCGCCCCGCGCGCAATGCCGTCCTCGGCGTGGGCGACGACTGCGCCCTCGTGGACGTCGCGAACGGCATGGACCTCGCCTGCTCCGTCGACACGATGGTCGCCGGCACGCATTTCTTCCCCGACGTCGATCCGGAGAACCTCGGGCACAAGGCGCTCGCCGTGAACCTCTCGGACATGGCCGCGATGGGCGCGATGCCCTACTGGGCCCTGCTCGCGCTCACGCTGCCCGCGGTGAACCACGAATGGCTCGAGAAGTTCGCCAAGGGGTTCTTCGATCTCGCCTCGGAGTTCGACGTGTCCCTCATCGGGGGCGATACCACGCGCGGCCACCTGTCGATGACGGTCACGATCATGGGGGAGGTGCCCGCGGGCGCGGCCCTCAAGCGCAGCGGCGCGCGCGCCGGCAACGACATCTGGGTCTCGGGCACCGTCGGCGACGCGGCCCTCGCGGTGGCGCACCGGCACGGCCGTCTCGTGCTCGAGGCGGACGACTACCACGAGGCCGTGATGCGCCTCTACGAGCCGACGCCGCGCGTGAAGCTCGGGCAGGCGCTGCGCGGACTTGCAACCAGCGCCATCGACATCTCCGACGGCCTGCTCGCCGACCTCGGACACATCTGCAAGCTCTCGAAAGTGGCGGCCACGGTCGAGCTCGAGGCGATCCCCGTCTCGTCCATCGGCGCGAAGCACCTGGGTTCCAAGGAGGGGCTCTCGGCCATCGTGGCGGGCGGCGACGACTACGAACTGTGCTTCACCGCGCCCACGAACGCCCGCGAGAGCATCGAGGAGCTCACGGACGTCCTGGGCGTGAACCTCACGCGGATCGGCCAGGTCGGGAGCGGCAGCGGCGTGAAGCTGCTCGACGAGTCGGGCCGCGCCGTCGCTCCCGATGCCCGCGGATTCGACCATTTCCCGCCGGCCTGACGTCCGATTCCTCCTCGCGCACCCCGCGCACTTCATCGCGCTGGGGTTCGGCGCGGGGCTCTCCCCGGTGGCTCCCGGCACCGCGGGCACGGCGGCGGGGCTTCTGGCTTACTTCGCGCTCGCCCCTTTCCTGCCACCCCTCGCGATCGCCTTCCTGGCCGTTCCGCTCTTCTTCGTGGGCGTGTGGGCCTGCGGTGTCGCGGGCCGCAACCTCGGGGTGGAGGACCACGGCGCCTTCGTCTGGGACGAAATCGTCGCCTTCCTGCCGCTCGCGGCGCTCGCCTCCTCGAGCCTCGCGCTGCAGGCCCTGGCGTTCGCGCTTTTCCGCCTCTTCGACATCTGGAAGCCCTTTCCCATCCGGCAATTCGAGTCGCGGGTGCGCGGCGGCTTCGGCGTGATGCTGGACGACCTGCTGGCGGCCTGCTACGCCTACGCGTGCTTCGCGCTCATCGTCCTCCTCGCCCACCGCCCGCTGGGTTTCGCCTGAACCCAAGGAGACACGCATGAACGGCTGGCCCTATCCGCGCCTCATCGCCCACCGCGGCGGCGGCTCCCTCGCGCCGGAGAACACGCTCGCGGCCCTGAAGCTCGGCGCTTCGCTCGGCTACCGGGCGAGCGAGTTCGACGTGAAACTCTCGCGCGACGCCGTGCCGTTCCTCCTGCACGACTCGAAGCTCGAGCGCACCACGAACGGGGCCGGCATCGCGGGCGAATTCGACTGGTCCGTGCTCGCGGGGCTCGACGCCGGCGCATGGCATTCGCCGGCCTACCGCGGGGAGCCCCTCCCTCGCCTGGACGACGTCGCCCGGTTCATCACCGGGAACGGACTGGTGGCCAACGTCGAGATCAAGCCGACCCCCGGCTTCGAGGCCGTGACGGGGCGCGTTGTCGCCCGCGCGTGCGCGGAACTGTGGGCCGGCATCCCGGTGCAGCCGCTGCTTTCCTCCTTCGCGTACGAAGCCCTCGTGGCCGCTCGCGACGAAGCCCCCCACCTGCCGAGGGGCTGGCTCATCGAGACCCCGACCGAGACCGATTTCGACTGCCTGGAAAAACTCGGAGCCGTGTCGCTGCATTGCTCGCACCGGGCGGTCACCCCCGACCTGGTTTCCCGCGTGCATGAGGGCGGACGCCGGGTGATGGCCTGGACGGTGAACGACGCCGAACGGGCCGAGTGCCTGCTCGGATGGGGTGTGGACGGAATTTTCACCGACAACCTGCGCGAGCTGGCGGCACGATTCCGGGGATATCTCTAGCGCCCAGATACATCAGTCTCTTGCGGGCCTTTCTTGAGGTCGCAGAGGAAGAAGTATTGCCAACTGCCTGATTCCGTGATTATTATGGGATGAGGCTCCCGTCATTCTGCCGTCATCCCGGTGCGGCAGGCCGGAGCCCCCGATCCGGAAGGCACCCGATGGCTCGCATCGCGGTCTTCAACCAGAAGGGTGGCGTCGGCAAGACGACGACGACCCTGAACCTCCTGGGCGCCATCGCCTCGCGGGGTGGCGTCCCGCTCGCGATCGACCTGGATCCGCAGGCCCACCTGTCGGCCATCGCCGGCGTGTCGCCGCAGTCTTCCGATGCCAGCGTCTACGCCTTCTACCGTGACGCCCGTGCCCTTTCGTCGCTCGCGGCGGCTTCGGGCCTGGGCTGGCCCATCATCCCGGCCCACATCGAACTGGCGAAGGTCGACAGCCAGTTCGGCAAGGGGCCGAACGTCCTCAACCGCCTGAAGATCGGCCTGGCTCGCGACGGTATGGGCGAGGCGGGTTCGGTCCTCATCGACTGCTCGCCCATGCTGGGGGTGCTTTCCCTCTCGGCCATCTTCGCGGCCGACCGGGTGCTGGTGCCCGTCTCGGCGGACTACCTCGCGGTGAAAGGGGCTGTCCAGGTCGACCGCACGCTCAACGCCCTGGCGCGGGTGGTGGGGCGGCGAATCGAGCGGCGTTACGTCGTGACGCGCTTCGACGCGCGCCGGCGCATGTCCTGGGACATCCTGGAGACCTTCAAGGCGCGCTTCGGGCCGGACCTGGCCGAATCGCGCATCTCGGAGAACGTGTCCATCGCCGAGAGCCCCTTCGCCGATCGCGACGTCTTCTCGCACGCGCCATCGAGCCGGGGGGCTTCGGACTACGCGGCGCTTCACGAGGAACTGGAAGCCTCCGGGTTCTTCGGCGCCCGCCTGGAAGCCCCGCGCGCGATCCTCGCCGCCGTGGCCTGAACCCCGCCGCTAGTTCTCGCGCCGGTTTTCGTCGGCGATGAGGGAGATGATGCCCTCCAGGTCCGACGAGTCGCCTGCCGCCGTCTCCTGGAGTTCGCGCGTCTCGAGGACCACGCAGTGGTGGTAGACCTGGCGGAGCTTCCGCTCGGCCTCGGCGAGGTCGCGACCCTGGATGGCGAGGTTGTCCACCACGGATCCGCCGCGGGTCCGGATGCGAAAGCCGAATTTCTTCATGTCGACCGCCATGGTCCCTCCCGGGAGTGAGCCCGGGATGGCCGTCTAGGCGGCGTGGGCCCGGGGCACCGCGAGCTTGGCGCCGAGATCGCGAAGGGCCGTCCTCAGGCCCTCTTCCACCACGGGATGGTAGAACGGCATCTCGAGCATCGAAGCGACAGTCATTCTGTTCGCGAGGGCCCAGGCGAGCAAGTGCCCGATGTGCTCCGCGGCCGGCCCGGCCATTTCGGCGCCGAGGAAGCGACCGGTGGCCCGGTCGGCGTAGACACGCAGGTGGCCGCGGTTCTTGAGCATGACCCGCGAGCGCCCCTGGTCGGCCAACGAGACCTCGCCGGCCTCGAACGTGCCCGGCGCGAGCTTCGCGAACCCGCCGCCCACGATGGCCACCTGCGGATCGGTGAAGACGACCGAAAGCGGCGCGCGTCGGTGGCCCGGCTCGCTGCCGGCGGGATCGGCGGCGTTGTGGCCCGCGATGCGACCCTCGTCGGCCGCCTCGTGCAGCAGGGGGATGTCATTGGCCGCGTCGCCGGCGATGAAGAGGTTCGTCCCCGCGATGCGCAGCGTCCTCGGGTCGTGGACCGGGACGCCGGTCGCGTCGAGCGCGAGCCCGAGCGACTCGAGGCCCAGGCCGTCGACATTGGGGCGCCGGCCGGTGGCGGCGAGCGCGTAGGCGAAGCGTTCGACGCGTGGCGAGCCGTCGAGGGCCCGGTAGGCGACCTCGACTTCGTCACCGACGCGTGTCACGCGCTCCACGTGCGCGTCGGGATCGACGTACAGCTCGGTCGAGATCGCGGCAAGGAACGCGCCGCGGACCACCGGGTCCGTGAGGGGGCCGACGCGGCCCCCGCGGCCCAGCACGGCGACGCGCACGCCCAGCCGGGCCAGGGACTGGCCGAGTTCGAGGCCGATGACCCCCGGGCCGAACACGACCACGGAGGAGGGCAGGTCGTCCCAGGAGAAGACGTCGTCGTTGACGACGAGCCGATCGCCCGCGGCCTTGAGCATCGCGGGCACCGAAGGACTCGAGCCCGTGGCGATGACGATGGCGGTGGCCTCGATCCGGGTGTGGCCGTCCACCTCGAGGGTGGACCGGTCGACGAACCGGGCGCGCCCTTCGACGCGGTCCTCGGCCGGAATGCCCTCGACGCCCTTCAGCACGAAGCCCACGAAGCGGTCGCGCTCGCGCTTCACCCGGCCCATGACCTCGCGGCCGTCGATGCGCTTGGCCCCCTCGACATGCACGCCGAAACCCGGCGCGGCGTCGATCGCATGGGACGCTTCGGCCGCCGCGATGAGGAGTTTCGAGGGCATGCAGCCCACGCGGGCGCAGGTCGTGCCGTGGGGGCCCGCCTCCACGATCACGGCGCGCGCGCCGCGGGCGCGCGCGGCCCGGTAGGCGGCCAGGCCGGCGGTGCCGGCGCCGATCACCGCGACTTCGACTCGGAGCGTCTTCATGGTCTGCATTCCTCGGTTCGATGCGAAAAAGGGGGGCGGCCCTGTCTGTCGGACCGCCCCGGGACAGCCTTACGCCGCGAGCTTGCGGTCCGCCTGGAAGTACGCCTCGAGGTCGTCCGCGCCGCCGATGTGACGGCCGCCGATGAACACCTGCGGGGCGGTTCCGCGGCCGGAGACCGCGCGCACCGTCGAGAAGGTGATGCTCTTTCCGAGCTGCACTTCCTCGTAGGCCACGCCGTTCGCCTCGAGCAGCGCCTTGGCGCGGGCGCAGTGCGGGCAGCCGGCCTTGGTGAAGATCACGGCGGGCTCCGGCGCCTTCGTGGCGGGGGACAGGTAGGCGAGCATCGTGTCGGCGTCGGAGACCTCGAACGGGTCGCCTTCCTTCTCGGGCTCGATGAACTGCTTCACGATCGTGCCGTCCTTCACGAGCATCGCATAGCGCCAGGAGCGCTTGCCGAAGCCCAGGTTCGACTTGTCGACGAGCATGCCCATCTTCTCGGTGAATTCGCCGTTGCCGTCGGGGATGAAGGTGACGTTCGGGGCGTCCTGGTCCTTCTGCCACTCGCTCATCACGAAGCCGTCGTTCACCGACAGGCACACGATCTCGTCGACGCCGAGCTTCGAGAAGGTCGGGGCGAGCTCGTTGTAGCGCGGCAGGTGGGTCGTCGAGCAGGTCGGGGTGTAGGCGCCGGGCAGGGAGAACACGATCACCGTGCGGCCCTTGAAGAGCTGCTCGGTGGAGACGTCGCGCCACTCGCCTTCCTGGCGGGTGCGGAACGTGACGGCGGGGACCTTCTGGCCTTCGCGGGGCGTGAGCATGGTGCTTCCTTTCGGGGGTGTGTTGATAGATGACAGGGGTGATATTGGGCGTTGACGATTGAATCGTCCAATTAATTGTGAATATAATGTCCATAGTCACAACCTATCGGACGCGCCATGACCCTCACCGAGCTCAAGTACGTCGTCGCCCTCGCGCAGGAACGCCACTTCGGGCGCGCGGCGCAGAAATGCTTCGTCACCCAGCCCACGCTCTCGCTCGCGCTCGCCAAGCTCGAGGAGGAACTGGGCGTGCGCCTCTTCGAGCGCAACAAGAACGAGGTGATCGTGACGCCCATGGGCGAGAGCATCGTCGAGCAGGCCCGCCGCGTTCTCGACGAGGCCGGCAAGATCCAGTCCCTCGCCAAGGGCAGCCAGGACCAGCTGGCCGGCGCGCTCCGGCTCGGCGTCATCCCGACGATCGGGCCGTACCTGCTGCCCGAGCTCATCCCGATCCTGCGCCGCAAGGCGCCCGCGATGCCGCTCATGATCGAGGAGAACTTCACCGGCAACCTCGTGCCGATGCTGCGCGACGGCGAGATCGACGTCGCCCTCATCGCGCTGCCGTTCACCGTGCCGGGCGTGCTGACGCGCGCGCTCTACGAGGAGCCCTTCAGCGTCGTGGTTCCCGAAGGGCACGCCTGGGCGAAGAAGAAGCGCGTGCGGCCCGACGAGCTGTCCGGCGAGAACCTCCTGGTGCTGAACGCGGGACACTGCTTCCGCGAGCAGGTGCTGGAGGCCTGCCCCGGGCAGGCGAACACGGCCAGCCCGGAAGGTCGCTCGGGCAGCTCGCTCGAGACGATCCGCAACATGGTGGCCTCCGGCCTGGGCGTGAGCGTGCTGCCGGCCATGGCGCTGCAGCCGAAGTACGGAAACAAGCTGGTGAAGGAGATCGCCTTCACCGATCCCGTGCCCTCGCGCAAGGTGGCCATCGCCTGGCGCGCGAGCTTTTCCCGTCCCAAGGCGGTCGAGGCGCTCGCCACGGCCGTGCGCGAGGTGAAGCTGGACGGGCTGAAGCGCCTGGCCGCCTGAGGGTTCAGCCCGCGAGGGCGGGCGTGAACAGCTGCTCGAGCAACGTGCGCATGAGCTGGCACTGGCGCACGAGCAGGGACCGGTCCCCGAGCGTCTTCGTCATGACGAAGGTGCCCTCGGTGAGCGCGTAGAAGAGATCCGCGAGCGAGTCGAAATCCACGGGACGCCCCGGTGGGTGAACCGCCGCCACCGCCTCCAGTTGGGCGCGCAGCGCCGCCCGCCAGACGAGCGCGTTGCGCCGCAGGACCACGAGTGTGTCCTCGTCGAACAGCTTGTTCTCGTAGATGAAGGAAGCGAACAGGCATCCGGGAAAGGGCTGGTCCAGCGCCGCGAACTGCTCCTCGTAGAGGCCCACGAACACGAGCAGCTGCTGCAGGGGGTCGGTCGCCAGCTTGGCGGCTCGCGCCATGTTCTCGCGCAGGTGCTCTTCGTCCAGTTCCGCGTACCGGTGGGCGAGGGCACGGCCCAGGTCGGACTTGCTCGGGAAGTGGTGGAAGAACGCGCCTTTGGTGATTCCCGCGCGTCCGGTGACGGCGTCCACGGTCGTCGCGCCGAAGCCGTGGTCCAGGATCAGGGCCTGCGCGCAGTCCAGGATGCGTTCCCGGGTGCGCTCGGGATCGCGGCTGCGGGGTACATCCAGTTTGGTTGCATTCACGTACCGTAAGGTATGGGAGCTGTAACAAATAATCAATAGGTTAGTTGTTGCTAGCCTAAATATCCTTGTTTAACATACCAACTGGTTGGTACCTAATACGGAGATTGCCATGCAACACGATGCCCGTGGCCTCGTGGTCACGATCAGGAACGACAGCGCGCTCGAACCCTTCGAAAGGGCTATCCGGGCGTTCCAGACCTACCGGGGGGATCCTCTTGCCGCGTTGGACGAAGCCTTGTCCCGCGACCCGGACTTCGCCGCCGCGGCGGCGACCAAGGCCCTCGTTCTCATGACGCTTTTCGAGCGGCGCTTCGCCGACGATGCGCTGGCCGTCCTCGACCGGCACGCGGCGGCGCTCGCGAGGGCCACGCCGCGCGAGCAGGCGCTGGGCGCGGCCGCCGCGCTGATGGCGCGTGGCCAGTGGCAGGCGGGCGCGCGGGAACTGGAGGCGATCCTCGTCGAACATCCCCGCGACGCGGTGGCGCTCCAGGTGGCCCACCTGATCGACTTCGTGCGGGGGGACGCGCTCAACCTGCGCAATCGCCTCTCGCGCGTCCTGCCGCACTGGTCGCGGGAGGTCCCCGGCTACGCGTACGTGCTCGGCATGCACGCCTTCGGACTGGAAGAGTGCAACCAGTACCCGCAGGCGGAAGATGCCGGTCGCAGCGCGCTCGAGATCTCGCGCGACGACTGCTGGGCCGTCCACGCGGTCGCGCACGTGATGGAAATGCAGGGCCGTGTCGACGAAGGCATGGCCTGGCTCGAGGATCGGCGGGCCGACTGGGCCACGCCGGACAACGGCTTCGCCTATCACAACGCCTGGCACCTTGCGCTGTTCCACCTGGACCGGGACGACCACGCCGCGGCGCTCGCCATCCACGACGAAGTGCTGGCCGGTGCCACGGAACTCGCGCTCACGCGGGTCGACGGCACCGCGCTCCTGTGGCGCCTTCGCCTGCAGGGCGCGGAGGTGGGCGATCGGTTCGTTCCGATCGCGGATGCCTGGGAATCGGCTCTCGATCGCGAGGGCGGCTTCTATGCGTTCAACGATTTCCACGCGGCGCTGGCCTTCGCGGCGGCCGGGCGGCAAGCGCCCCTCGAAAGGCTTCGCGATCGCCTGCGCGAGGCGGCCCTCTCGGCCGGGGATAACGGACCGATGACCCGCGAAGTGGGGCTCGAGGCGTGCGAAGCGGCCGTCGATTTCGCCGCGGGACGGTTCGGCGAGGCGGCGAGGCGCCTCGCGTCGGTTCGCGACGGGGCATCGAGGTTCGGCGGCAGCCATGCGCAGCGCGACCTGCTGACGCTCATGCTGGTCGAGGCCGCGACCCGTGCCGGGGAAAGGCGCCTGGCCGCGCACTACGTGGCCGAGCGCCTGATACACAAGCCGGCGTCGGCCCTGGGACACCGCCTCCTTGCCCGGGCGCAACCGAGCGAGAGGAAGGCGGCCTGAGGGCCGGCGAGGCGATCGCGATGTTCAAATCGAATGCACGAACGCGGGGTGCCGGCCTCGCGCTGGTGGCCTGCGGCATGGCCCTCGCCATCACTGTCCTCCTGGCGCAACGCCCGCAGGACTGTCCGCGCCCTGCGGCGGACAGCCGGGAAGAGGCGCGTGCCTGCCTGATCGAAAGCGACCCCTTGCCGCCGCTGATCTAGGCGAGGTCCTTCACGAGGGCGGCGCGCGTGGCGGGCGCGACCGGTTCCTGCGCGGCGCGGTACTCGGGATGGTCCACGCCGATCGAGAGCGACACGCCGTACTTGAGCGCGGCGGCCATCTCGGCCGTGAGCTCGAAGCGCACGAAGTGAACGGACGAGGTCTTGTGCTCGTTCTCGCGCTCCAGGTCCTCGTCGGCGATCGCGAACACCTTCGGGCTGCCTTCCACCTGCACCCACAGGCGGTCCTCGATGCCCTTCATTTTCGCGAGGGCGACACGGCGTTCCTCGATGTCCTCGTACTCGATGAGCATCGTGGCCTTGAAGTTGCGTCCGTCCGGGACCAGCGGGTTGTAGGCCTCGAGCTCGTCCTGGATGCCGGATTCCTCGAAGGTCTTCTCGATGCGCAGCATCTCCTGGATCTGGTAGCGAATGGTGAGCTCGTCCTCGAAGAGGAGCGTGACGTGCTCGCCCAGGTGCACGGACCGGGGCTTCTTGTGCTCGAGCACCCTGGCGCGGAAGTCCTTGCGGGACTTGGCGTAGGCCTCGAGGGTCATGAGGGATTCGCGGGTGATCTTGGGCATGGTAGTCGGCATGGTCTCAGTCGATTCGTGTAACCGCGGATGAACCGTGGTGGCGATGCACCGTCGCGAGACGGACCGGTGAACGCGGATGTGTTCGGAAAGGCGCAGGTGCCATCGGTCAGTCGGGCAGGCCGTAGGCCATGCGCAGCAGGGTGAGGGGATGCTTCAGTTCGGCCTTGCCTTTCGTCTCGCCCATTCCCTGCTCGATGTGGCGGCCGCCGAGCTGGCAGTCGGAGCTGATGAAGTCCGGCGCGGGCTCGGCCATCTGGCGGAAAACCGGGCGGCCGATCTTCATCGCCATCGCGTGGAATTCCTTCTTGCAGCCCCACGTGCCCGAGTGGCCGGAGCAGCGCTCCACGGTATTGACCTTCGTGCCCGGCACGAGTTCGAGGGCCTCGCGCGTCTTCTGGCCCACGTTCTGCACGCGGGAGTGGCAGGGGATGTGGTAGGAGACCTGGCCGAGCGGGCGCTCGAAATCCGTCCGGAGCAGCCCTTCCTTCTGGCGCATCACGAGGTACTCGAAGGGATCGACCATCGCGGCCTTCACGGCCTGCACGTCGGCGTCCTCCGGGAACATGAGCGGCAGCTCCTGCTTGAACATCAGCGTGCAGGAAGGGATCGGCGTCATGATGGCGTAGCCCTCGCGCGCGAGCTTCGCGAGCACGGGGATGTTCTTCTCCTTGTTCGCGGCCACCGCGGGCAGGTCGCCCAGTTCCAGCTTGGGCATGCCGCAGCAGGCTTCCTTCTCGACGATCACGTACGGAACGGCATTGTGGTCGAGCACCTTCAGCAGGTCGTGTCCGATGCCCGGCTCGTTGTAGTTGACGTAGCAGGTCGAGAAGATCGCGACCTTGCCGGTGGATTTCGGGCCGTCCTTCACGGGGTGCGGCGCGCTCGGCCTCGCGCGGCCGCGGAAGGTGGCGCCGGCATAGGAGGGCACCCAGGCGTTCCGGTCGACCCCGAGCGCGCCTTCCATGATCGCGCGGCTCGCGGGCGCCCGGTTGAGGGCATTGGTGAATTGCGTGACGACGGGGATGCTCGCGAGCTTGCCGAGCGCGTCCGTCGAGGCGAGCACCTTGTCCTTCAGGGGCACCCGGCCGCTCGCGAACTTGACCGCCTTCGCGCGCAGCATGAGATGGGGGAAATCGAGGTTCCAGGCGTGAGGCGGGACGTAAGGGCACTTCGTCATGTAACAGACGTCGCACAGGTAGCACTGGTCGACCACATCCCAGTACTTCTCCTTCGGGACGCCGTCCACTTCGCCCGAGGGGCCTTCGTCGACGAGGTCGAACAGGCGCGGAAAGGAGCCGCACAGGCTCACGCAGCGGCGGCACCCGTGGCATATGTCGAAGACCCGCTCCATTTCGGCGAAGAGCTTCGCCTCGTCGTAGAACTCGGGATTCTTCCAGTCGATGGGATGCCGGGTCGGCGCCTCGAGGCTGCCTTCTCTCACGCTCATGACACTTTCGTCCTAGGGGAACTGCGAAAGAAAGAAGGGGCGGTCTCCCGCCCCTTCGTCCGTGTTGCCGCGGGAATGGTTCTCCGCTCGTGGATCAGTCGGCCAGCGCGTCCAGGGCCTTCTGGAAGCGGTTGGCGTGCGAGCGCTCGGCCTTCGCCAGGGTCTCGAACCAGTCGGCGATTTCCTCGAAGCCCTCGTCGCGGGCGCCCTTCGCCATGCCGGGGTACATGTCGGTGTACTCGTGCGTTTCGCCGGCGACGGCGGCCTTCAGGTTCTGGCGGGAGGAGCCGATCGGGAGGTCCGTCGCGGGATCGCCGACCTGCGCGAGATAGTCCAGGTGGCCGTGGGCGTGGCCCGTCTCGCCTTCCGCGGTCGAGCGGAACAGGGCGGCGACGTCGTTCTGGCCTTCCACGTCGGCCTTGTTCGCGAAATAGAGGTAGCGGCGGTTGGCCTGCGATTCGCCGGCGAACGCGGCCTTGAGGTTGTCGTGCGTCTTCGTGCCCTTCAGGGATTTCATGCGTGCCTCCTGGTTGTGGCGGACGGCCGGGCCGTCCTTCGGGTTGAACCTTGTCGATCAAGCTTAGGCTCGCCCCCGGGAGGCGTCCAATTGATTGTTCCGATTCGGGCGATTGGCCGTGCCTATCGAGCGCGAGACCAGGCGGGCGGCTGCGGCCGCGGATCCGCCGGCCGGGCGTTCAGGTCGATCGCGAGCGTCGCGCCGGGGTCGTAGGCGAGCCGCGTGACGTAGTCGCGCCCGTGGTAACGGTAGCGAACGTCGTAGCCGACGACCTCGTCGCGTACCGCCTCGACGGTCCGGCAACGCCGCGCCTGGCGGGTGACGGGATACCGGACCTCCTCGTAGTGCGTTCGCACGAAGCCCGGCTGGTGTCCGGCCTCGTGACCGATGAGGCCGCCGACGAGGGCTCCGGCCGCCGTGGCACGGTCGCGGCCGCCGGAACTGTTGCCGAACTGGTGGCCGATCACGCCGCCGACGATGGCTCCCACCAGGGCGCCGGCACCCGGCCCGGACGGCGAGGCGTAAGCGGGTTCCCGATGCAGGACCTGCCGCGTCTCGTAGGTCGTGACCGGCTCCGTCCAGCACTGCTCCCGGGGCACGGACACGCGCTGGTAGACGGGGGTTGTGGCGAGTACCGTGGCGAAGTCCCGGTAGGGGCGGGCGGATGCGAATTGCGGGAACGCGACGGTGGCGGCCACGAGGGCGGCGAGGGCGATCGGTGCTTTCATCGGGTTTCTTCCGGTGTGCGGGCATGTCCCCGCACTCCCGAAAACGCCCGTCCGGAAGTTCACGTTGACGGCGCGCCGGGGCGGCCTGTAACCGGATGCAACCGCGGACCGCAGGAAAGCGTCTCCCGGCTGCGACAAAGCGTGACGCCCGGGCTTCGAGGGCGGGGCAAACTCGTCCCGTTCGAGATCCCCGCTTTGGAGCCGCCATGCGATCGATTTCCCGGGCCGTCCTGATGCTGGCGCTCTCCTGCGCGCCCTCCTGGGCCGTCGCTGCCCCTTCCCCGGCGCCGGAGGCTTCGGCGCTCGCCGACCGGATGCTGGCGTCCCTGGGGGGGCGAACGGCCTGGGCTGCCGCACGGGCCACGGTGAACGATTCGCGCCAGGACTGGGACGGCGATCCGCCGGTGCTTCGCGTGGTGATCACGATGGATTTCGAGCGTCCGCGCTGGCGGATCGAGACGCGCGGGGAGAACCTGCACCTCGTTCGCGTCGTCGACGGCGATCGCCACTGGCGACTCACCCGCGAGGGCGACGTGGCGCCGGTTTCCGAGGCGACGCTCGCCGCCGATCGCCGCTGGTACGCCGGACACGTGTACCGGACGTTGCACCGCATCGCCCGGCGCGACCCGTCCTTGCGGCTCGCTACCGGAACGGACGGGCGCCTCGAAGTGCACGAGGGCGGCGCGCGGCTCGTGTGGTTCCGGCTCGACCGGCGCGGACAGCCCTACCGGTATGGCGCGCACGACGACGAGGTCGGCTCGATCTTCGGCCCCTGGGAACTGGAGCGGGACGGCATCCGTCACCCCGCCTGGGTCTCGCGGGACGACGGGCGGTGGCGCGCGATGCTCGTTCGGCTGGAAGTCAATCCGCGTCTCGACGACGCGACCTTCGCTTCGCCGCCGGCTGGCGGTGCGGCGCCTACTTCAGGCGCGCCTCGATGAGGCGTGCGGCCTGCATCGTGTCTACCTCCTTCGCGTTCTGCTCGCGCGCGAAGGTGAGCGTGACGAGGAGCTTGCCCTTCCGGAACATGGCCGTCTTGTTGGCCTGCAGCCAGAAGGCACTGTCCCCCACCCCCTCGATCCACTTCACCTTGCTGCGGTAGACCTTCTCGAGGATCTCGCGCTCGTGCTGCAGCTCGTTCTCGGCCGCGTACTGGACCTCGCGCAGGGTGATGACGATCACGGCCGCGCGCCGGGAATCCTCGAACGCGCACTGCGAGGGGTTGCCGGACTTTCGCGGCGACACCTTCGTGGCCGCGCCGGCCGCGATCGAATTGACCTCGTCCATCGTGATCACGGTGCAGGAGTCGGGAGGCGCCGCGTGGGCGGCGGCCGAAAGGGCGAAGGCGAGGATCGGCAGGAAACGGCGGACGTTCGTCATGGCAAGTTCGTCTCTTGGAATGGAGCGCTATCGTAGCGCAAGGAAGGCGAGGAGCGCGGCGGCGGCCGCGGCGAGGGCGAGGGCCCAGGCGGGAAAGGCGCGAGCGCGAGGTTCTCCGGCGACGGGCATGGGCGGGTTCGCGGCGGCTTCGGCCGGCGCCTGGGCGGCGAGCGCCGCGCCGAAGCGCTCGAAGAAATCGTCGGCCATCTTGCGCGCGGCGCCGTCAATGAGGCGCTGGCCGACCTGCGCGATCTTCCCGCCCACCTGCGCCTGCACGGCGTAATCGAGGCGGGTACCGGTGCCCTCGGGCGTGAGGGTGACGCGGGCCGTCCCCTTGCCGAAACCGGCGGGGCCTCCCTGGCCGTCGAAGGCGAGCGTGTAGCTTTCCGGCGCCACGATGTCCGAGAGTTTCAACCGGCCCTTGAATTTCGCCTTCACCGGGCCGATCGCGGCGGTCATCGCGGCCTCGTACTCGTTCTCGCCCGTGGGGACGATCGACTCGCAGCCGGCGATCGCGGCGCGGAGTTTCTCGGGGTCGTTCAGCGCCTTCCAGGCGGTCTCGCGGTCGACGGGCAGCAGGCGGGAGTTCTTCAGTTCCATGGTCAGGCGGCGCGCCGTGATGACTCGGGGTGCGAAAGCGCACGGGCGAAGTCGGTGAGGGTGTGGATATTGTGCATCGGGCGGAAGGCGTCCACGTGGGGACGCATGGCCCGGATGCCGGAGGCGGTGGGTTCGAAGCCGTCGAAGCGCAGCAGGGGATTGAGCCACACGAGGCGGTGGCAGGCGCGCGCGAGGCGGGCCGTTTCCTCGCCGAGCCCGTCGGTGTCGTCGCGTTCGAGGCCGTCCGTGAGGAGGATCACGCAGGCGTTCTGTCCGAGCACGCGTCGCGACCAGCGCCAGTTGAACTCGCGCAGGCAGGCGCCGATGCGCGTTCCGCCCGCCCAGTCGGGGACGGCGTCGCACACCCGCTTCACGGCCTGGTCCACGTCGCGGCCGCGCAGGGGCCGCGTCACGTGGGTGAGGCGGGTGCCGAACAGGAACGCGTGCACGCGCGAGCGGTCCCGCACGAGGGCGTGCAGGAAGTGCAGGAACATGCGCGTGTAGCGGTGCATCGAGCCGGAGATGTCGCACAGCACCACGAGGGGCGGGGCCGCCTCCCGGCGCCGGCGGCGCGGCAGGCGCACGAGCTCGCCGCCGTCCCGGGCGAGGCGCCGAAGGGCCGCGCGCAAGTCGGGCGTGCCGCCGGCCGGGCTCGGCTCGTACCGGCGCGTCGCGATCCGCGGGACCGGCAGCTCGAGCCGCCGGATGAAGGCGCGGGCTTCGTTCCATTCGGCGGCGGTCATCTGCTCGAAATCGAGGCGGCGCAGGCGTTCTCCCGGCGAGAAGGTGAGCGTCGCGTCGATCGTCACCTCGTCGGGCGCGTCCTCGCGCGGTGGCCTCGCGCGGGCGGGCAACAGCGCCTGGGCGACCCGCGTGCTGACATCGGCCTCCGGAGCGGGCGTGCGTCCGCGGGCCTTGGGCAGGAGCAGGCCCATCATCTTTTCCTCGAGGGCCGGGTCGCGCCAGAAGACGTCGAAGGCCTGGTCGAAGGCGGCCTGCTGCTCGTGGCGCGTGAGGAAGAGCGCCGCGAGCGTGGCGTGCCAGTCGGCGCGCCGCTCCACGCCGGCGAGCGCGAGCGCGCGCGAGGCTTCGATCACCTTGTCCGTTCCGATGGGAATGCCCGCGGCACGCAGGATGCGCGCGAAATGAAGGACGTTCTCGGCGAGGCGGCCGGCCATGGCGCGACCGCTCAGGCGCCGACCCGCGCGCGGATCTCGCGCACGAGCGCCGCGGCCTCGGTGCCCTGCAGGCGCGCGATGTCGTCCTGGTACTTGAGGAGAACCCCCAGCGTGTCGTCCACGGTGTCCGGGTCGAGCGCCACGGCGTCGAGCGCCATGAGCGCGCGTGTCCAGTCGATGGTCTCCGCGACGCCCGGCGCCTTGAAGAGGTCGAGGCCGCGCAGGCGCTGCACGAAGGCGACGACCTCGCGCGAGAGCGCCTCGGCGGCCTCGGGGGCCTTTCGCGCGAGGATCTCGAGCTCGCGTTCGGCGCTCGGGTAATCCACCCAGTGGTACAGGCAGCGGCGCTTGATGGCGTCGTGCACCTCGCGCGTGCGATTGGACGTGAGCACGACGAGCGGCGGGGCGGGGCTCGTGATGGCCCCGAGCTCCGGGATCGTCACCTGGAAGTCGGAGAGCACCTCGAGCAGGTAGGCCTCGAAGGGTTCGTCGGTGCGGTCGAGTTCGTCCACGAGAAGCACCGCGGGCGCGCCGTCGCGGCCCGCCTCGAGCGCCTTGAGGATCGGTCGCTCGACCAGGAATTCGCGCGAGAAGAGGTCCTTCGCGAGCGTGCCGCCCGCCGCGGTGCCCGAGGCCTCGGCGACGCGGATGGCCAGCATCTGGCGCGGCACGTTCCATTCGTAGACGGCGCTCGCGACGTCGAGCCCCTCGTAGCACTGCAGGCGCACGAGGGGGCGGCCCAGCGTCGTCGCGAGCACCTTGGCGAGCTCCGTCTTGCCCACGCCCGCCTCGCCTTCGAGAAAGAGCGGACGCCCCAGGCGAAGCGCGAGGAATACGGCGGTCGCGAGCCGGCGGCCCGCCACATACCCGCCCGCGGCCAGGAGCCGCTCGACCTCGTCGATGGAGGCGGGGCTCACGTCGGCCGCGTCAACCGGCCGCGGCCACCGCGCGGGCGGCGAGCACGGACACGAGGTGGGCCCGGTATTCCGCGCTCGCGTGGATGTCCGAGGTGAGATCCTCGGACGCGACGGGGATCGACTGCACGGATTCCGGCGACCAGCGCTTCGCGAGCGCCTGCTCCATCTCCGTGACGCGGAAGACGCCCGCGCCGCCGGCGCCCGTCACGGCCACGCGCACCCCGGCGGCCGTCTGTGCGACGAAAACGCCGACGAGGGCGAAGCGCGAGGCCGCGTTCTTGAACTTCACGTAGGCGGCCTTCCCGGGCACGGGGAAGGCGACCGCGGTGATGATCTCGCGCGGCTCGAGCACCGTCTCGTACAGGCCGATGAAGTAATCGTCGGCCGCCAGGCGGCGCTGCGAGGTGACGATCGTCGCGCCCAGTCCCAGGACGGCCCCGGGCCAGTCGGCGGCCGGGTCGTTGTTGGCGAGCGAGCCACCGAGGGTGCCCATGTTGCGGACCTGCCGGTCGCCGATGCCGGCGGCGAGGTCGGCGAGCGCGGCGATGCGCGAGCGCACCTCGCCGGAAGCGGCGACCTCGGCGTGGCGCGTCATCGCGCCGATCGTCACGGCCGAGGCGTCGGCCTTGATGCCGCGAAGCTCCGCGAGGCCGGCGAGATCCACCACGTCGGACGGTTGGGAAAGGCGCAGCTTCATCCCCGCGACGAGGGACTGCCCGCCGGCGAGGTAACGGGTGTCGTCCCCACCGCCGCCCAGGGCGGCCGCGAGGGTGTCGGGCTTGTGGTACTTGAAGGCGTGCATGGTGGTCTCCCTAGGCCCGGGCCGCGCGGGCGGCGCGCCAGACGCGTTCCGGCGTGGCCGGCATCTCGATGTCCTTCACGCTCAGCGCGTCGCACAGGGCGTTGATCACCGCCGCGGGCGAGCCGATGGCGCCGGCCTCGCCGCAGCCCTTCACGCCGAGCGGGTTGTGGGTGCAGGCGGTGACACGCGTGTCGACCTTGAAATTCGGCAGGTCGTCGGCGCGCGGCATGGCGTAGTCCATGTAGGTGCCCGTGAGGAGTTGCCCGGATTCGCGGTCGTACACGCAGCCTTCGAGCAGTGCCTGCCCGATGCCCTGCGCGAGGCCGCCGTGCACCTGCCCCTCGACGATCATCGGGTTCACGATGTTCCCGAAATCGTCGCACGCGGTGAAGCTCACGATCCGCGTGACGCCCGTATCCGGGTCGACTTCCACCTCGCAGATGTGCGTGCCGGCCGGATAGGTGAAGTTGGTCGGGTCGTAGAAGGCCGTCTCGTCGAGTCCCGGCTCGAGCTTGTCGAGCGGATAGTTGTGCGGGACGTAGGCCGTGAGGGCGACCTGCGCGAAGGGCACGTGCTTGTCGGTGCCCTTCACGGTGAACCGGCCGTCCTTGAATTCGACGTCGGTGTCGCTCACTTCCATGAGATGCGCGGCGATCTTGCGGCCCTTGGCCACGATCTTGTCGAGCGCCTTCACGATGGCCGTGCCGCCGACCGCGAGGGATCGCGAACCGTAGGTGCCCATGCCGAACGGGATGCGGCCCGTATCGCCGTGAACCACGTCGACGTCGTCCACGCCGATGCCCAGTCGATCCGCCACGACCTGGGAGAAGGTGGTCTCGTGGCCCTGGCCATGGCTGTGGGAGCCGGTGAAGACGGTGACCTTGCCCGTCGGGTGAACGCGCACCTCGCCCGCCTCGTAGAGACCCGCGCGCGCGCCGAGCGCGCCGGCGATGTTGGAAGGCGCGAGGCCGCAGGCCTCGATGTAGGACGAGTAGCCCAGGCCGCGCAGCCTGCCGCGCTTCGCCGCCTCCGCCTTGCGCGCCGCGAAGCCGGCCACGTCGGCCATCTTCATGGCGCCCTCGAGGCAGGCGTCGTAGTCGCCGATGTCGTAGGTGAGCGCGACCGGCGTCGCGTACGGGAACGTGCGGATGAAGTTGCGGCGGCTGAGCTCGTCCTGCGAAAGCCCGAGCTCGCGCGCGGCCGTCGCGACGAGGCGTTCGACGACGTACGTGGCCTCCGGTCGGCCGGCGCCGCGGTAGGCGTCCACGGGCGCGGTATTCGTGAATACCGCCGTCACCTCGGCGTGGATGGCCGGCGTGGTGTACTGCCCGGCCAGCAGCGTCGCGTAGAGGATCGTCGGGATGCAGGAGGCGAAGGTCGACAGGTACGCCCCCATCGAGGCTTTCGTGTCCACGCGCATGGCGAGGAACTTCCCGTCCTTGTCGAGCGCGAGTTCGGCCTTCGTGAAGTGGTCGCGGCCGTGGGCATCGGAGAGGAAGCTCGCTCCTTTCCGCCGTCCACTTGATGGGACGCCCGACGAGCTTCGAGGCCCACACGCACATCGTCTCTTCGGCATACAGGTAGATCTTCGAGCCGAAGCCTCCGCCCACGTCGGGCGCGATCACGCGCACCTTGTGTTCCGGCAGGCCGAGCACGAAGGCGGTCATCAACAGGCGTTCGACGTGCGGGTTCTGGCTGGCGACGTAGAGCGTGTAGGAATCGTCCGATTTCGCGTACGCCGCATTGCAGGCGCGAGGCTCGATGGCGTTCGGGATGAGGCGGTTGTTGATGAACTCGAGCTTCGTGACGTGCGCCGCCCGGGCGAACGCGGCATCGGTGGCCGCCTTGTCGCCCAGGGCCCACACGTAGCAGACGTTGTCCGGTGCCTCGGCATGCACGGCGGGCGCGCCGGCGGCGAGCGCATCGCGCACATCGACCACCGCCGGGAGCGGTTCGTAATCCACCTCGATGCGCTCGGCGGCATCCTTGGCGGCCAGGAACGTGTCGGCCACCACCATGGCGACCGGGTCGCCCACGTGGCGCACCTTGCCCTGGGCGAGGAGCGGGTGCTTGGGCTCCTTCATGGGCTGGCCGTCCGTCCCCGTGATGAGCCACCCGCAGGGCAGGCCACCGACGGCGTCGGGAAGGTCCTTGCCGGTGTAGATGGCGAGCACGCCGGGCATCTCGCGGGCGCCGGCGAGGTCGATGCCCTTGATCGCGGCATGGGCGTAGGGCGAGCGAAGGAAGCAGGCGTACGACTGGCGCGGCATCACCACGTCGTCGGTGTACTGGCCGGAGCCGGTGAGGAAACGGGCGTCCTCCTTGCGAAGGACGGACTTGCCGATGGCGGGTTCGGTCATGGCGGCTCCTATCCGGCGTTGGCGAGGCCGGCTTTCACGGCCTTCACGATGTTCTGGTAGCCCGTGCACCGGCAGATGTTTCCGTCGAGGGCCTCGCGGATCTGCTCGTCGGTCGGGTCCTTCATCCGGCCGGCGAGCTCGACCGCGGACATCACCATGCCCGGCGTGCAGAAGCCGCACTGGAGGCCGTGGTGCTGCTTGAACGCGGCCTGCATCGGGTGCAGCGCATCGCCTCCCGAAAGGCCTTCGATGGTGGTGACCTTCGCCCCCTGCGCCTGGACCACGAGGATATTGCAGGCCTTCACGGCCCGCCCGTCGAGCAGGACGGTGCACGCCCCGCACTGCGCGGTGTCGCAGCCCACGTGGGTGCCGGTGAGCGCGAGGTGCTCGCGCAGGAATGTCACGAGCAGCGTGCGCGGCTCGACGTCGGCGGTGACGGACTGGCCGTTCACCGTGAGCGCTACGGGAATGCCCATCGGTTCTCCTCCTTGGAGTGGCGCTTCGGTGTTGTCGGGATCGGTGCAGCAGCGGCGGGTCGCCGGATTCTAATCCGAATGCCGAGCGCCCTTTCGGTGCAGTGCAGCAATCGCCGCGACGGGGCGCCGTTGATCTAGCGCAATCGCCCCCGGGATCGATGTTCTAGGCTCGGTCACAAGGTGGCGCTATCCCGAGCCGCCCCCGAAACCCGATGTCACGCCCCGGCTCCCACGACGACCTGCTTCGCAGCGCGCGCAATGCGGTGGCTTCTCCCACCGTCCGCGAAGCCGTGCGCGAGGTCGCCCTCACCGCCTTGCGCAGCCGGCCGCTCACCGCCGAGCACGTCGCCGCGGTCGCCAAGACGATCGGCGAGGGCATCGGCAGCGTCGACGTGACGCCGACGGCGCCCGTGCGCGAAACCTATCGCAGCGCGTGGCTGGGACTCGAGGAGGCGGTTGGCCTGGCGCTGCGCGCGCTCGAGGCGGCGGCGCTCGAATTCGCCGAGGGGCGCGCGACGCTCTCCGGCGAAGAGCGGGAGCGCCTGCTCGACGAATTCGCCCGGATGGAACAGTCCCTCGCGGGCGGCTGGGACCACCGCGGGCGCATTCCCGCTTCGCTGGAGGCGCTCATCGTCGCGGTCACGGCGCAGTTGCGCCGGGCCGTGGCGAGCGAGCGGCAGGCCGCGGGTGATGCGGGCCGCGTGCTGGCCTCGGTGGCGAGCGGCGCGCTCCGCGGCACCGATGGCGGTCGGCGCGAACCGCCCGGAACCTGATTGCCTATCCGGCCGTGATCACGGCGGCACCGTCGAAGGCGCCCCGGCGCAGGTCGGCGAGCGCCTCGTTGGCCTGCGAAAGCCGGTAGGGCACGGGCCGCGCGTCGATCGCGACGCGGGCGGCTCGCTCGAGGAATTCCTCGCCGTCCTTCCGGGTGAGGTTCGCCACCGAGCGCACCGTCCGTTCGCCCCAGAGCAACCGGTAGGGAAAGGACGGGATGTCGCTCATGTGGATTCCCGCGCAGACCACGGTTCCGCCTTTCGCGGTCGCGGCGAGCGCCGCGGGGATGAGACTGCCCGCCGGCGCGAAGAGGATGGCCGCATCGAGCGGCGCCGGAGGCTTCGCGTCCGCGTCGCCCGCCCAGGCGCAGCCCAGCGACCGGGCGAAGTCCTGCGAACGGCTGTCGCCGGGCCGCGTGAAGGCGAACACCTCGCGCCCCTCGGCCTTCGCCAGTTGCGCGAGCAGGTGGGCGGCCGCGCCGAATCCGTAGAGGCCGACGCGCGCCGACTCGCCGGCCATCCGCCACGCCCGGTAGCCGATGAGCCCCGCGCACAGCAGGGGCGCCGCGTGCAGGTCGTCGAACGCGTCGGGAAGGGCGAGGCAGAAGCGCTCGTCCGCGATCGCCGACTCGGCGTAGCCGCCGTCGCGCGAATAGCCGGTGAAGACGGGCGCGTCGCAGAGGTTCTCGCGGTTGCTCGTGCAATAGCCGCAATGACCGCAAGTGCCGCCGAGCCACGGCACGCCGACACGATCGCCGGGACGGAATCGCGTGGACCCCGGGCCCAGCGCGTCGATGCGCCCGACGATCTCGTGCCCCGGGACGATCGGCAGGCGGATCGCAGGCAGTTCGCCGTCGATGATGTGCAGGTCCGTTCGGCAGACGCCGCACGCGCCCACCGCGATGCGGACCTCGCCGGGACCGGGCTCGCGCCGCGCGAGGCGAACGGGCTCGAGCGCCTGACCGGGGGCCGGCAGGCGCATCGCGAGGTAGGTCACGGCGGGGAAGGGAGGAAAGAAAGAGAGGCAGCCTGGGGCTGCCTCCGGGAACGTCGCGCGCGTGGGCGCGGCGAGAGGAGACTGGCGCTCAGGCAGCCGCGCCCAGCATGTCCATCCAGGTCACGTTGCGGCGCGTGGGGCGATCGGCGGCGCGCCGGCCCGAGGCGCGGCCTGCCGCGTTCGGGTGCAGCTTCTGGAGCGTGCGCAGCTGGTCGATGTCGGTGAGCCCGACCTCGCGCTGGGCCACGGTGATGAGCCCAGCGTCGGCGAGCGCCGAGAAGGCGCGGCTGACGGTCTCGAGCGTGAGGCCCAGGTAGCTGCCGATCTCCTGGCGCGTCATGGGCAGCGTGAAGCGCTCGGCGGCGTGGCCGGCGTTGCCGCAGCGCTCGGCGAAGAGGGCGAGGAAGCGGGCGACGCGGGCCTCGGCACCCAGCGTGCCGATGAGCGAGCGCAGCGCATGGTCGGTCACCAGTTCGCGGCTGATCGCCCGGTAGATGAGCTGCTCGAAGTCGTCCAGCGACCGGCCGAGGTTCGCGATCGACCGGAACGGCACCACGACCACCTCGGCGTCCGTGAGGGCCACGGCATAGGAGGCGTGACGGTGGTTGCACAGGCCATCGGCGCCGACCAGGTCGCCCTGGAGGGGAAAACCGAGCACGAGCTGGTTACCCGTCTCGTCGGCCACGAACGTCTTGAAGAAGCCCTCGGCGACGACGTAGAGGGCCTCGAACGGCTCGCCCTGCGAGGTGAGGCGCTGGCCCGCCTTCAGGCGACGGTGCAGGAAGGTCGTGTCGACCTGGCCCGCGCCGGTGACTTGCGGAAGGCGCAGCAGCCGGCAGGCTTCCGCCAGGGTGGATCGATGGGCATCCGCTTGGCTCGGGGCTCGGACGGTGCTCATGGGCTTTTCCTTTCGGGTGGGCATCGGGGGATTCAGTGGATCGAGGTGCGCCGGCATTCGGCGCCCCAGGCAGTGAGGATGTCGCGCACGCGGGCGAAATCGGCGGACTTGTCGAGGAAAACCTCGGCGCCGGCCGCGAGCGCGGCCTTGCGGTAGGGTTCCGCGGCGAAATTGGTCATGACGATCACGCGCATCTTCGGCAGCTTGGCGCGCACCGCGCGCAGCACCTGGAGGCCGCTGCCGCTGGGCAGCTGGAGATCGAGGATGAGCGCGTCGGGCGGCGTGCCGGAGAGCGCCTCGATGGCCGGCGAGACATCCTCGGCCGTCCCGACGATCTCGAGGTCGCCCAGACCCTCCAGCGTGCGCACGAGACGTTCGCGGACCGGGATGGAATCCTCGACGATGAACAGGTTCATCGCGGGTTCCGGGAGGCAGGGCGTCGAGACATGACCGCAGTATCTGCGGGGCTGCGGCCGGCGGATATCGGCCTCGGCTGATTCGCGGTGTAGGACCCTGCCTCGCCGCGAGGGTAGGACGATTCCTACCCCGGGACCGGCTCAGCCGGAAGGTGTGTCCGGCGAAAGCCGGTTCCGGATGGCGTAGCGCACGAGATCCGCGACGGACTGCGCGTTCATCTTCTGGAGGATGCGTGTCTTGTGGGTGCTGACCGTCTTCACGCTCAGGTGCAGCTGGCCGGCGATCTCGGACACCCCGCGCCCGCCCACCAGCAGCTGGAATATCTCGAACTCGCGGTCGGAGAGGTGCTTGTGGGGTTCCTCGTCGCTGCCGGGCATCACGTCGAGCGCGAGCTGTTCGGCGACGTTGGCGCTGATGTAGGGGCGTCCCTCGGCGATGCGCCGGATGGCCGACACCAGCTGGGAAGGGGCGCTCTCCTTGGTGAGGTAGCCCTGGGCCCCCGCACGGATGGCCCGAACGGCGTACTGGTCCTCCTCGTGCATGGTGAGAACCAGGATGCGCAGGCGCGGCGCCTCGTCGCGCACCTGCTTGATGAGCTCGATCCCGCTCTTTCCGGGCATGGAGAGGTCGAGCAGGAGCAGGTCGAACGCGCCGGCCCGCACCCGCTCCATCACCTCGTGGCCGTTCACCGCCTCGCCGGAGACCTCGATGCCTTCCTGGCCCTCCAGGATTCGCCGCAGGCCCTCCCGGACGATGGTGTGGTCGTCGGCGATGACGACGCGCGTGCTCACGCGCGCGCCTCGGCCGGGATCGGCAGGCGCACGTGGATGGCGGTGCCCCGGCCGGGGTCGCCGCGCATCTCCACCGAGCCCGCGAGGATGTAGACGCGCTCGCGGATGCCCACCAGCCCGAACGAGCCCTTCTTGCGCAGGTCGTCCGGGGCGATGCCGCGGCCGTCGTCCTGCACGTCGAGGTGGATCTCCGGCCCGATGGCGCGCACGTGCACGCGGACGTGTCGGGCCGCGGCGTGGCGTCCCGCGTTGGTGAGGCTCTCCTGGACGATGCGGTAGATCTGGGAGGCGAGGGGCTCGGCAATGTTGGCGGAGAGCTCGTCGACCTCGAGATCGACGGTGAATCCGTGGCGGCGCGTCGATTCCTCCACGAGCCATTCGAGGGCGGCGGCGAGCCCCAGGTCGTCCAGCATGAGGGGACGCAGGTCCGCCGAGATGCGGCGCGTGGCCGCCACGGTGCTGTCGAGCACGGAGCGCATCGCGACGAGGGTGCGGCGCACCCGCGTGTCCTCGGCCGGCGTGTTGGCCTCGAGCCAGGCGAGGTCCATCTTGAGCGAGGTGAGGTTCTGGCCGAGCTCGTCGTGCAACTCGCGCGAAATGCGGCTGTTCTCCTGCTCCCGGGCCGTTCGCGAGGCGACCGAGAGTTCGCGCAGGTCCTCGCGCGCCTGGGCGAGTTCCTGCCGGGTGCGCTCGCGGATGGACACGTCGCGAAGGATGACGGTGAAGACGCGACCGTGCCCGAGGCTCGACTGCGAGATCGACGCGTCGATGGGGAATTCCTCGCCGCCCTTGCGCATCGCCGAGACGATGCGCTGCGACATCATCGGGCGGCTGGATATGCCGGTGTGCCCGAAGCCCTCGACGTGCATCGGGTGCCTCTTCTGGAAGCGCTCCGGCATGAGCAGGGTGAGGGGCTGACCCATCACTTCGCGAGGCTTCGTAGCCGAAGATGCGCTCGGCCGCGCGATTGAAGAGGGTGATGCGCTGCGCCTCGTCGATGGAAATGATCGCGTCCATGGCGGAATCCACGATGCCCTGCAGGCGCAGCCGGCTCTCCTGGGCGCGCTCTGCGGCCTCGTGAAGCTCGTGGATGTCGGCGACCGAGCCGATGACGCGCGTGGCCCGGCCATTGGGGTCGCGACGGGCGATCCGGGCCGTCCAGCGCACCCAGCGCCAGGAGCCGTCGCGGGCGCGCATGCGCAGCTCGATGCGCGTCGCGTCGGCCTTGCCGCATTCGATGTCGACGAGCCGGCCTTCGTAGCGCGCCCGGTCCTCCGGGTGGATGACCGCTTTCGCGTCGGCCGGGCTGTCCGTGGTGGTGGAGACGTAGTCCCACTGGGCGAGAAGCTCGGGCGAGCGATAGACGCTTCCGGCGACGAGGTCGCGGTCGAACACGCCGAGCCCGGCGTTCACGGCGGCTTCATGCCATCGGTCGATGGCGGCTTCGTCGGCGTTCGGGGGGGGAGCTTCCTCGGTCATCGCGTCCGAAGGATAGCAGGGCGGGCGGCCCCGTGAATCCGGCGCCGGGCCGGTGGGGGGAGCGGGCCCACACCGTTCCGCCGGACCGGCGGTCAGATCTCGAACGCCTCGCCCGGATGGGGCACGGTCACGCGCCAGGCGCGCTCCGCCGCCAGTGCCTCGGCGAAAAGGCAGGCGGTCTGCTCCTCGGCGTGGACGATGAAGGCCCTTTCGGGGGCTTCCTTGAGGCCCGCAGCCCAGGCGAGGAGCGTGCGTTGGTCCCCGTGGGCCGACAGGCCGCCCAGGGTGAGGATGCGCGCGCGAACCGGCACCGTCTCGCCGAAGAGCCGAACGCTGCGGGCTCCGTCCACGAGCCGGCGCCCGAGCGTTCCGCCCGCCTGGAAGCCGGTGAAGAGCACCGCGCATTCCTCGCGCGGCAGGTTCGCGCGCAGGTGATGGCGCACGCGGCCGGCGTCGCACATGCCGCTCGCGGCGATGAGGATCGCGCCCGAGCGGATCCGCCCGAGGGCCATCGATTCCTGCGGCGTGGCGGTGAAGCGCAGGGAGAACGGGAGGCGCCGCTTGCGCAGGCGTTCGGCGAAGCCGCGGGCGTCGTCGTCGAGGACCTCCTGGTGCAGGAGCGTCACGTCCGTCGCCTCGCGCGCGAGGGGCGAATCGACGAAGACGTTGAGCGCGGGCAGCCGGCCGTCGCCGCACAACTGGTCGAGGAGCACGAGCAGGTCCTGCGTGCGCCCGAGCGCGAACGCCGGAACCACGAGGTTGCCCTTGCCCCGGACGACGGTTTCGTCGATGGCCGCGACGAGCTCGGCGACGGTTGCCTCCATCGATTTGTGCAGGCGGTTGCCGTAGGTGGCCTCCATGACCAGCAGGTCGGCCGGCGGCGCGGGCTCGGGGTCGTGGACGATCGGTCGTGCGGGCTGGCCGAGGTCGCCGGAGAAGACGAGGCGTCGCTCGCGCCGACCCTCGCGCACCTTCAGTTCCAGGATCGCCGAGCCCAGGATGTGACCGGCGTCCAGAAAGCGAAGCCGGACCTGGGGATGCGGCCTCACCTCGACGCGGTAGGGAATGGCGTTCACGAGCCGCAGCGCGCGCTCCACCTCCGCCATCCCGTAGAGGGGCGGTGCGCCGCGCTCCCCCCGCCGGCCGCCATGCACCGCTTCCCGCCCCTGGATGTGCGCGCTGTCGCGCAGCATCACGGGCAGGAGGTCGGCGGTGGGCTTGGTTGCGTAGACGGGCAGGCGCGGGGCGCGAACGGCGAGGCGGGGCAGGAGGCCGCAGTGATCCAGGTGCGCGTGGGTGATCACCGCGAAGTCGAGCGTCGCCGGATCGAAGGCCGGGAAGGCGCGGTTCTTGGCCGGTGCCTCGCGGCCGCCCTGGAAGAGGCCGCAGTCCACGAGGAAACTCACGCCCTCGGCGTCGACCCGGAAGCACGAACCGGTCACCTCGCGCGCCGCACCGAAAAATCGGATCCGCATGAACCCGATACTACGCTCGCCTCGACAGGCTGGACTGACACTCCGGGGGGCTCTCCCAGCCCCATTGACCCACGTCAACCGGGGAGGGGGGCCCCCGTGGCAACTTGGGCACCGATGGAAGCCATGCGGGATCGCGCCTGCCCAAGAGGCAGGCGTCGCAGCCCCGATCCGCGGGGCGGTCCGCCGGTGGCTCGAATCCGGGAACTGCAATGAAAGCGATGGGAATCACGCTGCTCCTGGCCGCACTGGGCTTCCTGCCCGCGGCCCACGCGGCCGGTGCCGACGACTGCATCGAGTGCCACGCCAAGACCACGGAAAAGACCGCCGCCGGCAAGAGCGCGAAAGTCGATCCCGAGGCGTTCGGCGGATCGGTCCACGCGAAGGGCAAGAAGAAGTGCCTGGCCTGCCACGAGGAGCTCGAGACGCCGGACAAGGCGCCGCACGGCAAGGTGAAGGCGGTCGACTGCGCTTCCTGCCACGAGGAGGAGGCCGCGGAGTACGCGAAGACCATCCACGGCAAGGCGAAGGCGGGCGGCAGGAACGCCGCGGCCACCTGCGTCGACTGCCACGGGTCCCACGACATCCGCAAGACCGACGATCCGAAGTCGAAGGTCCACAAGGTCAACATGGACGCGACCTGCGGCGCCTGCCACGGCAACGACGCGATGATCAAGAAGGAAAAAATGCCGGGCGGCAACGTGGCGAAGCTCTACCACGACAGCATCCATGGCGAATCCGTGCACGGCAAGGACAAGTCCAAGGCGCCCACCTGCACCGACTGCCACGGCGCGCACGACATGCGGCCGAAATCCGATCCCGAGAGCAACGTCGCGAAGGGCAAGATCGTCGAGACCTGCGGCACCTGCCATTCCAAGGCGAAGAAGGCCTTCCTGGGCAGCGTCCACGGCAAGATGAAGTCGCAGAACGTGAAGGCGGCTCCCGACTGCACGGATTGCCATGGCGCCCACGGCGTCAAGAAGCACGACCTGCCCCAGTGGCAGGTGGACGTGGTCAAGGAATGCGGCGACTGCCACCTCGACTACATCAAGACCTTCCGGGACACGTACCACGGCCAGGTGACGGACCTGGGCTACGCCCGCGTGGCGACCTGCTCGGCCTGCCACGGCTCGCATGACATCCAGGGAAAGGACAATCCCGATTCCAAGGTGTCGGATCGCAACCTCCTGGCGACCTGCCAGGGATGCCATCCGAAGGCCAACACGAATTTCGCCAAGTTCGAGCCGCACGCCGACAAGCACAGCCTCGCGAGCGGCCCCGCCCTCTACTACACGACGAAGTTCATGCAGTTCCTGCTGGCGGGCGTGTTCAGCTTCTTCGGGCTGCATACGGTGCTCTGGCTCTACCGTTCGATCAAGGTCGTTTCCGCGCGCCGCGCGGGCAAGACCGGGGAGAACCTCTGATGGCTGCCACCGCGATTCCCGCCATTGACGCGTCGCCGAAGCACAAGTACTACCAGCGCTTCGACCGCATCGACCGGGCGATGCACGCCTCGCTGATGATCACCTTCATCGGCTGCACGATCACGGGCCTGCCGCCGCTCTTCGCGGATCATGCCTGGGCCGTATCCCTGGCGAAGCTGCTGGGCGGGTTCAGTGGCTGCGCCCTCATCCACCGCGTCTGCGCGGCGATCATGATCGTGGTCTTCGCCGGGCACGTGGTGCGCGTCTTCGTGGAGGCCGTGACGCGCAACGGCATCCTCGGACGCTCTGGGGACCGAAGTCGATGGTGCCGCAGCCGCAGGACGCCATCGACGCCTATCGCCACGTTCGCTGGTTCGTGGGCGCCGGGCCGCGTCCCACGTTCGACCGATACACCTACTGGGAGAAGTTCGACTACTGGGCGGTCTTCTGGGGCATGTTCATCATCGGGGGCTCGGGCCTCATGCTCTGGTTCCCGACGGTCTTCTCGGAGGTCGTGCCGGGCTGGTTCTTCAACATCGCGACGGTGGTGCACGGCGAGGAGGCGCTCCTCGCGGTCGGTTTCATCTTCACGATCCACTTCTTCAACGGGCACCTTCGGCCCGAGAAGTTCCCCATGGACCTCGTGATATTCACCGGGCGCATCCCGGAGCACGAGCTCAAGGAGGAGCGCACCAAGGAATACGACCGCCTCGTGAAGGAAGGCGGGCTTGCGGCGATCGAGGCCACGCCGCCGTCGACGCCCGCGAAGTATTTCGGCTGGATCGTGGGCGGCTCGGCAGTGGTCCTGGGCACCCTCACCATCGTCTTCATCGTGTACAGCGTCATCCTCTAGGGACGCGGCGCGGGCTATCATCCATGCCACGGGACCGGTGAGGCCGGTTCCGTGGCATCGTCGCAAGCGCGGTACGGCAAGGGGCCCGGGAAAGCTCCGGACAGGCAAAAAAGGAGAATCGATCGATGAAATTCACACTGGGCAAGCGCACCTTCATGGTGGGCGGCATCACGGCGCTGGCTGCCGCGCTGGTCGGCGTCGCGGTCGCGACCGTCGCCGGCATCGCGGGCTGGGAATACTCGAACAGCAACCACTTCTGCGCCACCATGTGCCACGACGTGCACCCCGAAGAGATCCGGGCGCATGCCACCGGCTCCCACGCCCGGGTGAACTGCGTCGAATGCCACATGGGGCGTGTCTCCACCCTGAAGCTCATGGCCCTCAAGCCCACGCACATGAAGGAACTGTGGGGCATGATCGTCGGGTACGAGCGTCCCCTGCACTCGAGCACGCTTCGTCCCTCGCGCGAGGCCTGCGAGGGTTGCCACTGGCCGTCGGCGGAGCACCACGATTCCATCGCCACGAAGGTCCGCTACGGCACCGACCCGGAAAGCAGCGAGGCCAAGACCACGCTCGTGCTCCACACGGGCGTGGGCGCCGTGCGGGAATCCTCGGCCAAGGGCGTGCACTGGCACGTGATGAACGAGGTCGAGTTCGTCTCCCTGGATCCGCAGCGCCGCGAGATCCCGTGGGTGCAGGTGAAGCGTCCGGATGGCACGAAGGTCACCTACATCGACGCCGAGTCGAAGGCGACGGCCGCCCAGATGTCGGGCGCGGAGAAGCGCACCATGGCTTGCTACGACTGCCACAACTCGGCCGGTCACTCCTTCGAGAACCCCGAGTTCCTGGTGGACGAACTGATCCGCACCGGGAAGATCGACCGGGGCCTGACGGCCACCAAGTCGCGCGCCATCGCGCTCATCACCGCGAGCGAGAAGGTGAACGGCAAGCCGGAGGAGCGCGCTGCCGCTATCGACAAGCTGCTGGCCGAATCCGCCGCCAAGGCGGCGACGCCGCCGGAGATGAAGCCGAAGGAGGATCTCTTCAACAAGGCGATGAAGGAACTGCTCGTGGGTGTCTCGTTCCAGGAGAAGGGCTTCAGCTGGAAGTCCTTCCCCGACCACCTGGGCCACACCGACACGCCGGGCTGCTTCCGCTGCCACGACGGCAAGCACTACAACGAGAAGGGCGAATCGATCCGGCTGCAGTGCACGCTCTGCCACAACCTGCCCCAGGTCGTGCGCGAGAACGGCGACGGCAGCGTGGCCTCGTTGATCCCCGAAAAAGCCGGCATCGAACCGCCTTCGAGCCATTCGCGCCCCAACTTCATGCACACGCACTCGGACGACATCGGGCCGAACTGCGAGAAGTGCCACGGCAACGTGAAGTTCGGCCGCAAGGGCGGCGGGTTCTGCTCGAACCCGGCCTGCCATGGCCGCAGCTATCCGGGGCTCAACCTCACGGTCGAGCCGCCGAAGCCCGCCGAGAAGAAGGCCGGCATCGAGACCCGCCGCCCCGGCTGAGCCGGCGCAGCGGCAAGTTCAAGGCGACCCCGGGGATGGGCCCCGGGCGCCGAATCGAGAAGGAGCATTCATGAAGAAGTCGCTAGTCGTCCTGGGCATGGCCACGGTCTTCGCCCTCGGTCTTTCCGGTCCCGCCGTCGCCGACGAGGCCACGTTCAAGTCCGCGGGCTGCGCGAAATGCCACGACCCGGACAAGAAGAAGAAGGGCGCCCCGTCCATCAAGTCGATGCAGGAGAAGTTCAAGGGCGACAAGGGCAAGATCGGTGAACTGACCGCGGTGCTGGTGAAGGGCAAGGACCACCCCGAGGTCGACGCGAAGGAGCCCGAGATCAAGAAGGCGATGGTGTTCGCGATCGGCGCCAAGTAGCCGCGGCGGACTGGCGAAAAAAAACGCCGGCGCGAGCCGGCGTTTTTGCTTTCGGGCGGGCCGAAACTACATCGAGAGGATCCACTTGGCCAGGACCTTGGCGTCGTCGGCGCTCTTCGACTTGATGGGGTCGTGGTCTTCCTTGTTGACCTTGCCGCCCTTGAGGATGAATTCCGCGAGCTTGGCTTCGGCGTCGGGCTTGCCTTTCTTGGCCTTGGCGACTTCCTTGAATGCCGGGCCGTCCTTCTTCTTGTCGACCGCGTGGCACTTGAGGCAGTTGTTCTTCTTCGCCGTGCCTTCGTCGGCGGCGGCGATGGCGGGCGCCGCGAGAGCGGCGGCGAGGGCGAGGGGGAGGACGAGACGCTTCATTGGGGGATCTCCTGAGTCAGTGGGCGTGGGGCCGCGATATTGTTCCACAACTGGAGCGGGCGGGCCAACCCAAACAACGTCCAGCCCCGGCTTCGCGTTGACCGCCGCGGGGCAGGGACGTCGCGGACGGTTGGCTACCGCACAGACCCGGGCGACGCCCGGTCCCATCATCCGTGGTCTCGAACGAACCGACGGGACACACCGATGAAACGCCTGCTGTCGACAGTTCTCGCCGCGATCACCCTGACCCTGGCCCCGGCCGCCCAGGCCGCCAACACGTGGGGCACGGACATGAGCGACATGTGGTGGATTCCATCCGAAAGCGGGTGGGGGGCCAATATCGCGCACCAGCGTGGCGTCGTCTTCATGACGCTCTACGTCTATGGAGCCGATTCCCGGATCCGCTGGTATGCCGCGACCTACATGCAGTCTCGCGGGAACTCCGATCCCTTCGCCTTCGATGGGGCGCTCTACGAGTTCGTCGGCCCCTTTTTCGGCGCGCCCACTTTCGACCCCCTGGACGTCGGCGTTCGCCAGGTGGGTCTCGCGAGCCTGGCTTTCGGCTCGGTGGGGCAGGGCACGCTGACCTACTCCATCGACGGCGTCGCGGTCACCAAACAGATCGTGCGCCAGACCTTCCGCGAGAACAACCTGGCCGGAACCTATCTCGGCCACCTGTCGAACTCCGTCGCGGGCTGTGCTTCGGGCAACGGGCTTCGCTACGAATCGGGCGCCGCGACCGTCATCCACGAGATCGACAACTCCATTTCGATCTCGACGGCGATGGACGCCGGCCGCACGTGCAGCTACGCGGGCACCTATTCGCAGTCCGGGCGCCTGGGGGAGATCGCCGGATCGGTGGCCTGCTCGGACGGCCGCAGCGGCAGCTTCCAGATCACCGAGATCGAGGCGGGCTACCTGGGATACATGGGGCGCTATTCGGCGAGCCTGGGCGCGAGTTGCACGGAAACCGGCACCATGGCCTGGCTATCCCGGTAAGCGGAGGAGTCCGGAATGGAAAAGGGCCCCGGTCGAACCGGGGCCCTTCTTTGCATCTGGTGGGTGGTACTGGGATCGAACCAGTGACCCCTGCCGTGTGAAGGCAGTGCTCTACCGCTGAGCTAACCACCGGGAGTCGCGCATTTTATCCGATTTCGTACCCGGAGGCACGGGGCGCGTGGACCGGAAGCCGTAAAATGCGGGGCTACCCACCCGACTTCCGCCCCCATGATCCGCACCCGCTTCGCCCCCAGCCCCACCGGCTACCTCCACATCGGCGGCGCCCGCACGGCGCTCTTCTGCTGGGCCTACGCCCGCCGCCACGGCGGCAAGTTCATCCTGCGCGTGGAGGACACCGACCGCGAGCGCTCCACGCAGGACTCGGTGCAGGCCATCCTGGACGGCATGGCCTGGCTCGGGCTCGACTGGGACGAGGGCCCGTTCTACCAGATGCAGCGACTCGACCGGTATCGCGAGGCGGCCGAGCAGCTCCTGCGCGAGGGCAAGGCGTACCGCTGCTACTGCACGCGCGAAGAGCTCGAGGCGATGCGCGAGGCGCAAGTCGCGCGCGGCGAGAAGCCCCGCTACGACCGGCGCTGGCGCGACTCGTCCGAATTTCCGCCGCCCGGCCGCGAGGCCGTCATCCGCTTCAAGAACCCGCTCGAGGGCGACGTCACCTGGAACGACCTCGTGAAGGGCCCGATCACCGTGTCGAACGAGGAACTCGACGACCTGGTGATCCTGCGCGCCGACGGGGTGCCCACCTATAACTTCGGCGTGGTGGTCGACGACCTCGACATGGCCATGACCCACGTGATCCGCGGCGACGATCACGTCAACAACACCCCGCGACAGATCAACCTCTACCGCGCGCTCGGCGGCGAGATGCCTGCCTTCGGCCACATGCCGATGATCCTGGGCTCGGACGGGCAGCGGTTGTCGAAGCGGCACGGCGCGGTGAGCGTCCTGCAGTATCGCGACGAGGGCTACCTGCCCGATGCGCTGGTGAACTACCTGGCGCGCCTGGGCTGGTCCCATGGCGACGAGGAGGTCTTCTCGCGGGAGCAGCTCGTCGCGTGGTTCGATCTCGAGCACGTGAGCCGCTCGCCGGCGCGCTGGGATCCCGAGAAGCTCAAGTGGATGAACGGCGAATACCTGAAGCGCAAGTCGCCGGCGGACCTCGTGGCGGACATCGCGCGGCGCAACCCCGCCCTGCACGGGGAGATCGTGGCCGCGATGGATCCGGTCGCGATGACGGAGCTGGGGCAGGGCAGCTGGTCGCTCGTGGGCGAGCACGAGGCGTTCCTGCACGAGCTCGCCCAGCCCGTCGCGCAGGACAGCACGATCGTCCCGCAGTATCTCGACGTGAAGGGCCGCGGCATCGTGGCGGAACTGGCGGTGCGCCTCGAATCCGTCGAGTGGCGGCGCGAGGCCATCGGCGCGGCGCTCAAGGAATTCGTGAAGTCGCAGGGGCTCAAGATGCCCGAGGTGATGATGCCGTTTCGGGTCGCCCTCACGCGCAAGACGCAGACCAAGGCCATCGACGCGATCGCGGCCGCCTTGCACAAGCCGGTCGCCCTCGAAAGGCTGCGGCACGCCGCCCAAGGGTAGGGGACGACTTGGCAACGGGTGGGGTCCGCCGGTATAATCATGGGCTCTGTTGGGGGTATAGCTCAGCTGGGAGAGCGCTTGCATGGCATGCAAGAGGTCAACGGTTCGATCCCGTTTACCTCCACCAACCGAACAAGAGAATCAAGAACAACGCTTCACCCGACCGGAAGCCCTCGTGACTTCCGGTTTGTTTGTCCCCATCGTCTAGAGGCCTAGGACACCGCCCTTTCACGGCGATAACCGGGGTTCGAATCCCCGTGGGGACGCCAATTCAAAGCCCTGATTATTCAGGGCTTTTTCTTTTTGGCTACCACCCGGCACCGTTGCCTGGCGCGCTTCCCGTATAGTTCGCCCCACCCGCGCGGAACGCGCCCGCGGCCCCCTTGTCCGGATGCCGAAAAAGCCCCACGAAGACGCCCGCTTCACCGACCTCGTCTGCGGCCTGTCGTCGCGACTCGCCGTCGCGCCCTACGAACGCATCCCCGACGAGGTAGGCGCGGCCCTGGAGGCCATTCGCGAGTTCTTCGGCATCGAGCAGTGCTCGCTCTTCCGGTTCGTCGTCGAAAGCCGTGCCGTCGTCCTGGTGCAGCGGGCGGTCGTCGAAGGCGTTCCGCCCATTCCGGCCGAAGTCGATTACGGCCGGGCGTTTCCCCTCACCTACCGGACGGTCGTCGAGGAACTTCGTCCCTACATCCTCGATCCCTCGACGACCTGCCGCCGGGCGAAGCCGTCCAGCGCGACAGCGCGCTCGCGATGGGCCTGGGCGCCTTCGTGGCGCTGCCCATCGTGATGGGGGGCGTCGCGCGCTACTCCCTCGGGCTGGGCAGCCACCAGCGGTCGTACCGATGGCCGCGGGATCGCATCCGCCACATGCAGGCGCTGGGCGAGATCATCGCGGGCGCCGTGGAGCGCCATGAGGACGAGGAACGCGTGCGGCGAAGCGAGGCGCAGCTCGCGCAGGCGCAGGCCGTCACCGGCATCGGCAGCTGGTCGCGGGATTTCGTCGCGGATCATTTCTCCATCTCGGAGGAAGGCTGCCGACTCATCGGCGCCCGCCCCGCGACAATTGCCCAGTGGGAGGCCTGCGTCCACCCGGAGGACCGCGAGGCCTACTCGACGAGCCTCGCCGGGACGCTGGCCGCGCGCCTGCCCACCTACCGGCTCGAGTACCGCGTGATCCACCCCGACGGTGCCGAGCGCACGATCGTCGATGCCGGCGAGGTCCACTATCACGCCGACGGCCACGCCGAGCGGGCGATCGGCACGATCCGCGACGTGACGGAGTCGCGCCGCCTCGTGCGCGAGATGACGGCGCTGCGCACGAACCTGTGGCACGCCGACCGGGCGGCGCGCGCGGGCGCGATGGGGGCCTCGATCTCGCACGAACTGGGCCAGCCGCTCGCGGCCATGCTCGCCAACGCCCAGGCGGGCCTGCGTTTCCTGAAGGGCGGGCGCGCGGGGGCCGAAGAGATTCGCGCGATCCTCGAGTCGATCGTGCGCGACGACAAGCGCGCGATCGCGATCATCGATGGCATTCGCTCGCTGCTGCGCAACGAAGCGCCGCTGCGCGAGCCGGTCGACGTCTCCGAGGCGATCGTGGAAGTCCTCGGGCTCATGAGGCGGGAGATCGCCAGCCTCGAGGTGCGCCTCGAGCGCGAGCTCGCGCCGGGTGCCGTGGTGCCGGGCTCGAAGGCGCAGCTGCAGCAGGTGGTGATGAACCTCGTGAGCAACGCGATCGAGGCGGTCCGGGCCAAGCCCCCGGGCAGCCGGCGAATCCGGGTCGCCTGCGCGAAGGTCGGCCGGTCGGTGGAGGTGACGGTGTCCGACAGCGGGCGCGGCATCCCGAAGGAGCGTCGCGAGTCGCTGTTCGAGGCGTTCCGCTCGACGCGCAGCGGCGGGCTCGGCCTGGGTCTCGTGATCGCCCGGTCGATCCTGGAATCCCACGACGGGCGGATCGGCGTGGAGGACGGCGAACTCGGCGGAGCGACCTTTCGCCTCGAGCTGCCGGCCTCCGTCGAGCTCGGGGCCGCCGTCGCGCCGCCGGCCGCACCCGGGGCGATCGGCGCTGTCGCGGAAGGGGCGGGGCCGCTCGTGGCCATCGTGGACGACGATCCGGCCGTGCGCGAGGGCATCGCCCGCCTGCTGGTGTCTTCCGGATATGCCGTGGTGGCGTTCGAATCGGGCGAGAGCTTCCTCGCCGGCGACATGGCCGGGCGCGTGGCCTGCGCGGTGATCGACGTGCGCATGCGGGGCCTCACCGGCCCGGAACTGCATGCCCGCATCGCTCGCGAGCATCCCGCGCTGCCCGTCATCTTCCTCACGGCACATGGTGACCTCGGCACGGGCATCCGTGCGCTCCAGTCCGGCGCGGTGGACTTCCTCCTGAAACCGGTGGACGACGTCGACCTCGTCGCGGCCGTGGAAAAGGCCGTGGCGGCCGGCGACCGGGAGCGCACCCGCGCCAGGGCGGCGCACGAAGCCGCCGCGCGCCTGGCCCGCCTCACGCCCCGCGAGCGCGAGATCCTCGACGAGGTGGCCCGCGGCCGTCTCAACAAGCAGATCGCCGCCGATCTCGGCATCGCCGAAGCCACGGTGAAGCAGCACCGCGGACGCGGGCTCGAGAAGGTCGGGGTGCGCTCCGTGCCCGAACTCGTGCGGCTGCGCGACCTCGCCGCCGGCGCCGGATCTCCCGAAGGCCCCGCGCCCCGGGACGGGACTTCCTACCAAGGTCGGATACCTTCGCACGACGACGGCACCTAATCTCCGCCCCACATCAATCGGGGAGGGGCGCATGGGCGGCAGCCCGTTCGTCGTGTACGTGGTGGACGAGGATCCTTCGCTCCGCGAGGGGCTCAGCCTGCTCATGCGCTCGGCCGGATTCAAGGTGCGCTCCTGCGCCTGCGCGGACGAGCTCGTGGCGTTGCCGGGCATCAGCGCGCCGGGGTGCGTCCTGTACGGGCTCGTGGAGGGGGGCGAGGGCGGCCACCCGCTCGCGGGGCGGCTGCACGAGCGCGGCCTCGACCTTCCCCTGATCGCCCTCACGGCTCGCGAAGGGCGCGTGCCCGACCGCGAGGCCCGGGCCGCCGGTGCCCGGTTGCTGCTTCGCAAGCCCGTCGACGATCGCGCGCTGCTCGACGCCATCCACTGGGTCGCGGGCGGTGTCGCCTACGCCGCGCATCCGCAATCCCACCCGTAAACAGGAAAGGAAAAGACCATGAAGAACCCCCTTCTCGCCGCCGTCGCCGCGACTTTCGCCGCCACGGCTCTTGCCGGCCCCTACGACCAGCCCTATGCGATCGTGGAGTCGGGCAGCAAGTCCGAGGTCCGCAAGGAAGTGCCGGCCGCCGTCACGAAGGTCGACGGCGCGAGCACGAAGAACCCTCGCAGGTCCGATCCGATCCCGCCGGGGCTGCACAAGGTGACGGTCGCCTTCGAGTCGGCCAAGGGCCAGGTCGGCGAGCGCGAGCGTGTGCTCGACATGAACCTCGAGCCCTGCACGCGCTACCGCGTCGTCGCGAAGGTCGAGAACGCGACTCGCCCCGAATGGGAACCGAAGGTCTATCCGGAGCCGATCGGCGAGTGCAAGAAGAAGTTCGGCACGCCCGCCGCGGGCAAGTGACGGGACGGTCCATGTTCCAGCCGATCGTCGCACGGCGATTCCTCGCCGCCATCCTCGCGGCCCTGCTCGCGTTCGCGCCGGCCGGCCCCGCGCTCGCGCAGGACGCCTGGCGATTCGAGGGCACCCCTTACCTCTGGGCCGCCGGCATGAAGGGCGACGTGGGGGTGGGGCGCCTTTCGGCCACCGGTGTCGAGATGACGTTTCCCGACATCCTGAAAGACCTGCGGATCGGGTTCATGGGCTCGCTCGAGGGCCGCAAGGGTGACGCCGGCTTCCTGCTCGACCTGGTCTACATGAAGCTCGACCAGGACCAGCCGGCGCCCGCGCCTTTCCTGGGCGACGTGCAGGCGCGGCCCACGCAGGCCGCCTACACGGGCGCGTTCACCTACCGCGTCTCGAAGGGGGCGATGCCGGTGGACCTCCTCGCCGGCGTGCGCGTGAACGACGTGAAGCTCGATCTCTCGCTCTCCTCGAGCGCGCTTGCCCCCGGGGGCAGGCGCGTCGGGCGATCGCGCACCTGGACGGACGGCTTCGTCGGCGCGCGCGTCGAGGTGCCGGTCGCAACCCGTTGGTCGCTCATGGTGTATGGCGACATCGGCGCGGGCGGATCGGATTCCACCTGGCAGGTGATGGCCGGGGCGAATTACGCGCTCTCGCCCAAGAGCACCGCGAAGTTCGGCTACCGCCAGGTCCGGGTGGACTATCACCGCGACGAATTTCTTTTCGATATGGCGAGCGGCGGCCTGTACGGCGGACTCGCGCTGCAATTCTGACGGAGGACGACATGGACGGATCGAACGGCAATCCCGGCGGGGTCACGCGGCGCGACTTCCTCGCGCAGGTCACGGCCGGCATGGCGGCCGCGGTGCTCCCGGGCGCTGCGGATGCCGCAGCGGCGCGAGGCGCGCGAGACAAGGTGCCGCGCTCCGCCGGAAAGCCCCTGAACATCGTCTTCATCTTCACGGACCAGGAGCGCTACTTCCGGCGCTACCCCGCCGGCTTGAGGCTTCCGGGACACGAGCGCCTCGCGCGGACCGGCACCACGTTCCACAACCACTACTGCCCGGCGGTGATGTGCACGTCCTCGCGCGCGGTGCTCATGACCGGGCTGCAGACGGCCGACAACGGCATGTACGAGAACACGGACGCGCCCTGGGTGTCGTCCCTGTCGACGAAGGTGCCCACCCTCGGCCACATGCTGAGGAAGGCCGGCTACTACACCGCGTACAAGGGCAAGTGGCACCTCAACCGGGATTTCGAGAGCTCGAACCCGGACCGGCTCTTCACCTCCGAGATGGACGCGTACGGCTTCTCGGACTACGCGTGGCCGGGCGACCTGCTCGCCCACGAGCTCGGCGGCTTCCGCTTCGACCACATGATCGCGGGAAGCGCCATCTCCTGGCTGCGCAACAAGGGCCGTCCCCTCGCGGACGACGGCAAGCCCTGGGCGCTGACGGTGAGCCTCGTGAACCCGCACGACATCATGTATTTCAACGCCGACCCCGCCGGCGTGAACGTGCAGGACACCGGCAAGCTCATGGCCCACGCGGCGCGGGCGCCCGACCATCCCCTGTACCGCGCGAAGTGGAACATGCCGGTGGCGGCGAGCCTCGGGCAGCCGATCGACGAGCCGGGCCGGCCCGGCTCGCACCTCGAGTACCACAAGGCCTGGGGCCACTTCCTCGGGCACATCCCGCACGACGAGGCGCGCTGGCAACGATTCAACGATTTCTACCTCAACAGCATCCGCTCCGTGGACGCCCAGGTCGCGGCCATCCTCGCGGAACTGGACGCGAGCGGCCTCGCCGATCGCACCATCGTCGTCTTCACCTCGGACCACGGCGAGATGGGCGGGGCGCACGGGCTGCGCGGCAAGGGCGCCTTCGCCTACGAGGAAAGCCTGCACATCCCGCTCTACGTCGTGCATCCCGACGTGAAGGGGGGGCAGGATTGCCGCGCCCTCACGAGTCATATCGACATCGCGCCGAGCCTGCTCGCGATGGCCGGCCTCGACAAGGCGCGCCGTGGCGAGTCGGCAGGCCGCGACCTCCCGGGCCACGACATCGGCACGGCGCTCGCGAACCCGCGCACGGCGGCCGTCGACGCCGTTCGCCCGTCCATCCTCTTCGCGTACAGCGGCCTCGCCCAGAACGACAGCGAGCTCATGCGGGTCATGGCCGAGGGCGTCGCGGCCGGCAAGACCGTAAAGGCGGCGGTCCAGGAAAGCGGCTTCAAGCCGGACCTCTCCAAGCGCGGGAGCATGCGGACCACCTTCGACGGCCGCCACAAGTTCACGCGCTACTTCTCGCCCCTGAAGCGCAATCGCCCGACGACGCTCGACGAGCTCTATGCGCTCAACGACGCGGAACTCTTCGACCTGCGGAAGGACCCGGCCGAGATGAGCAACCTCGCGGCGAGGAAGGGCGAGAACGCGGCCACCGTCCTCGCGATGAACGCCAAGCTCAACGCGGCCGTCGAGGCCGAGATCGGCAAGGACGACGGGCGCGAGATGCCGGAGATCGCGGGCATCTCGTGGGCCGTCGATCGGATCGAGCTCTAGGGCGCGCATTGCCGTCGATTCCGCGGCGCCCGCACGGGAGCGTGCGCCCGAACGCAAAAAGGGGCCGGCGATCGCCGGCCCCCCGTGAATTGCCGCGAACCCGGCGTTCAGTCCGGCTTGATGTTCGCCGCCTTGATCACCTTGGCGGCCTTGTCCATTTCCGACTTGATGTGCGCCGCGAATTCCTCCGGCGTGCCCGCCACGACGATCACGCCGGCGCCCGAGAGCTTGTCGGCGATCTCGGGAAGCTTGAGCGCGCGCACGATCTCCGCGTTCAGCTTCGCGAGGACGTCCTTCGGCAGGTTGGCCGGCGCGACGAACCCGTACCAGGCGGCGTACTCGTAGCCCGGGACGCCGGCCTCGGCGATCGTCGGCAGGTCGGGGAGCATGGGCAGCCGCTTCGCCGAGCCGGTGGCCAGGCCCTTGAGGCGGCCGGCCTTCACCGGCGGCAGGGCGGTGGGCATGACGTCGATCTCGGTCAGCACGTTGCCGCCGAGCAGGTCCGGGTACGAGGCCGCGCTGCCCTTGTAGGGCACGTGGTTCATGTCGATCCCGGCCATGAGCTTGAAGTACTCCATCGCCAGGTGCTGCGACGAGCCGCTGCCGCCGGAGGCGTAGCTGATCGTGCCCGGCTTCGCCTTGGCGGCGGCGATGAGTTCCTTCACGCTGCTCACGCCCAGCGACGGATGCGCCACGAGGAGCATCGGCGCGGACACCGCCAGGCTCACGGGCGTGAAGGACTTCACCGTGTCGTAGGGAATGTCCTTGTAGAGGCTCTGGTTCGCGGCGTGCGAGCCGGGCGAGGCGATGCCCATCGTGTAGCCGTCGGGCGGGGCCTTCGCGACGAGATCCGAGCCGATCATGCCGTTGGCGCCGGGCTTGTTCTCGACGACGACCGGCTGGCCGAGGCGCTTGGCAAGCTCCGCGCCCACCAGGCGGGCGAGCAGGTCGGTGGTGCCGCCCGGCGAGTAGGGCACGATGATCTTGAGCGGCTTGGCGGGCCAGGCTTGCGCCAGTGCCGAGGCGGGCAGGGCGAGCGCGAGGATCGCCGCAGCGGCCCGCGCGAGAATGGATGTCTTCATGGCGAGTTCCTCCGGGGGTTGGATTGACAGGAGCGGTGGTGCCGAGGCACTCTACTCCTATACAGGACTATAGCTCAAGGGGGGTCATCGTGATCGTCGAGGAACGCACCTACACCGCGCTGCCGGGCAAGTCGCTGGAGTACGTCCGGATGTACGAAGCCGAGGGACTCGCCATCCAGCGGCCGATCCTGGGCCACCTCGTGGGCTACTTCACGAGCGAGATCGGCACGCTCAACCAGATCGTCCACCTGTGGGCCTACGAGGACCTCGCGGACCGCGCGGCGCGCCGCGCGACGCTGCTTTCGGACCCGCGCTGGAAGGCCTACTCGGCCAAGGTGGTGCCGCTCCTGCTGAACCAGGAGAACCGGATCCTGGTGCCCGCTCCCTTTTCGCCCTGGGCGCAAGGCCCGGCCTACTGATTCCCGAACCCGGAATACGACTCCATGAAGATCACCGACGTCATCGCCCACCAGCTCGTCGTCAAGGTCGACGAGCCCTTCACCTCCGCGCGCGGCCAGTACTACAAGACGAAAGGGGCCTGCGTCGTCGAGATCGTGACCGACGCGGGCATCGTCGGCTGGGGCGATTGCTACGGCCCCGCGGCCGTCTCGCGCAGCATCATCGAATCCGTCTACAAGCCGGCCCTCGTCGGCCTCGACCCCTTCGACGTCGAGCCGATCTGGGAGATGCTCTACAACAAGATCAAGGATTACGGCCTCTCCGGCATGACCATCTCGGCGATCAGCGGCGTGGACATCGCGCTGTGGGACATCATCGGCAAGGCCCTGGGCCAGCCGGTGCACAAGCTGATCGGGGGCTCCTTCCGCAAGCGGGTGCAGGCCTACGCCACCGGCTTCTACTTCAAGAACTTCGATCGCATGAATGAAGAGGCCGTCGAGGAGGCCCTGGGCTACCAGGCGCAGGGCTTCAAGGCCATCAAGATGAAGATCGGCCTGGGCAACCACCGGAAGGACATCTCGCGCGTGGAGGCCGTCCGCAAGGCCGTGGGCGACGACATGGAGATCATGGTCGACGCGAACCACTCCTTCACCGTGCCGCAGGCCATCACCATCGGCCGCGAGCTCGAGCGCCTGGGGGTGAGCTGGTTCGAGGAGCCGGTCTCGCCGGAGGATCTCGACGGGTACGTCGAGGTCACGCAGGCCCTCGACATGGCGGTGGCGGGCGGCGAGAACGAGTTCACCAAGTACGGGTTCCGCCGCATCCTCGCCGCGCGGGCGATGGACATCGTCCAGCCCGACGTGTGCGCCGCCGGCGGGATCACGGAATGCAAGAAGATCGCCGCCCTCGCGCAGGCGAGCGCCATCGCGTGCGTGCCCCACGCCTGGGGAACGGCCATCGGCCTGGCGGCGACGATCCACTATCTCGCCTCGCTGCCCGAGACGCCCCAGTGCCTCTTTCCCGTTTCCCCGCTGCTGGAGTACGAGCAGACCTTCAACCCCTTCCGCGACCAGCTCGCGAAGGAGCCCATCGCGCACAAGGACGGCTACGTGGACGTGTGCGAGCGTCCGGGCCTGGGCGTCGACGTCGATCGCGCCGTCCTCGACCAGTACCGGGTGAAGTAGGGTGGCCGCCGCCCGCCCGAAGGTCCTGCTCACCAACGCCATCGACCCGAGCGGGGTCGAGATCCTTTCGCGCGTGGCCGACGTGGTGGTCGCCCCCGACGCGAAGGCCGATACCCTGAACCGGATGGTGCTCGACGCGGACGTGCTCATGGTCCGCGCGTTCCTGCCGCCGGACATCTTCGACGGGCCGCACCACCTGCGGGGCGTCGTTCGTCACGGCGTGGGTCTCGACATGATCCCGATGGATTCGGCGACCGCGAAGGGCATTCCCGTGGCCAACGTGCCGGGTTCCAACGCCGAGGCCGTGGCCGAGCACGCCATCGCCGGCATGCTGCTCGTCGCGCGCGGGATCCACCGCATGGACCGCGAGCTGCGCGAGACCGACTGGAACACGGCCCGGCGGCATTCGGACGATTCCACCGAACTCCTCGGCCGAACCCTGGGCATCGTCGGCATGGGCAACGTGGGCACGCGGGTCGCGGAGATCGCCCACGCCGCTTTCCGCATGCGTGTGCTGGGCACCGCCTCGCGCAGCAAGCCCGCGCCCACCTTCGTGGAGGTGGCGACGCCGGAGCGCATCCTGCGCGAGAGCGACTTCGTGGTGCTTGCCTGCCCGCTCACCGACGCGACGCGCCACCTGGTGAACGCCGAGCGCCTCGCCACGATGAAGCCCGGCGCCGCCATCGTGAACGTCGCGCGCGGCCCGGTGACGGACGAGCGGGCCCTCGCGACCGCGCTCGCGCAAGGCCGCCTGCGCGCCGCCGTCATGGACGTCTACGACGAGCAGCCGATCCCGCGGGACCATCCCTTCCTTTCGCTCGCGAACGTCATCCTCACCCCGCACGCCGCCGGCATCACGCAGGAGAGCATGAAGCGCATGAGCCAGGGGGCGGCGGAGGAAACGCTGCGCCTCGTCGCCTTCCAGCGGCCGGCGAACCTGTGCAATCCTTCCGTCTGGGACGCCCATCTCCAACGCCACGGACGGCAGCCATGAGCGCGCACGACTTCACCATCGCCGACGTCACCGCCTTTCCGGCGTCGTTCCCGGTGAGGAAACCGGTCACGCTCGGCATCGGGCGCGCGGTGAAGCGCGACGCCGTCCTCGTGCGCGTCACGACGAAGGGCGGTCTCGTCGGCTGGGGCGAGGCGCACCACGGCCGCTGCCCGGGCGCCATCGCGAAGCTCGTCGACACGACGCTTCGCCAGCTGGTGGTCGGCATGGACGCGACCGACGTGACGGGCGTGTGGTCCCGCATCTACCGGATGCAGCTCGCGAGCCACGGCATGGGCACCGCCGCCTGTCTCGCGATGAGCGGCATCGATCTCGCGCTCTGGGACATCCGCGGCAAGGCCACGGGCTGGCCCGTGTACCGGCTGCTGGGCGGCAAGGCCCGGGACATCCCCGCCTACGCGGGCGGCATCTCGCTGGGCTACCAGGAGCCGGCGGAACTCTGCGACGAGATCCGCGGCCTGCTCGCGCGCGGGTACAAGGCCGTCAAGCTGCGCGTGGGCGATACGGTCGCCCTGGACATCCGCCGCGTCGAAGCGGTGCGAAAGGCCTTCCCGGACCTCGTGCTGCTCGCCGACGCCAACACCGCGTATACCGTGAACGACGTGCGCGCCGTCATGCCCGCGTTCGAGGCGGCGGCCATCCGCTGGCTGGAGGAGCCCTTCGCCCCGCAGGACCACCGCAGCTACGCGCAGGCCGCCACGCTCGGGCGCGTGCCGCTCGCGGCCGGCGAGAACCACTACACGCGATACGAGTTCGCGCGCGTGATCGAGGACGGCGCCATCACCGTGCTCCAGCCGGATCTCTCCAAGACCGGCGGCATCACGGAGGCGCTTCGCATCGCGGCGCTGGCCTCGGCCTGGAAGCTGGCGATCAACCCGCATACGCTGCTCACCGGCGTGAACATGGCCGCGAGCATCCACCTGCTGTGCGCCATCGACAACGGCGGTTACTTCGAGGCCGACGTGGCCGCGGAGAACCCGTTCCGGGACGAGATGTGCAGCCCGCCGTGCCTCGTGGACGCGAACGGCGACGTGCGCCCGCACGAAGGGCCGGGGCTCGGCGTGGCGATCGACGAGAAGTTCCTCGCGGCCTATCCGCTCATCGAGGGGCCGGCCTACGTATGAGCCAGGACGACGGCGAGGCGGCGATGCTCCACGGGTTGATGCGCGGGCCGGATACCGGCGTGCCCCGCTACCTGCGCCTGAGGAACGCGCTCGCCGCCTCGATCGCGGAGGGCGCCTGGAAGGCCGGCGAGCGCATCCCGGCGGAGGACCGGTTCGTGAAGGCCACGGGCCTGAGCCTGGGCACGGTGCAGAAGGCCCTGCGGGCCCTCGCGGACGACGGCCTGGTGGTGCGCCGCCACGGGTCGGGCACGTTCGTCTCCGAAGGCGGGACGCCCATGAACGCGCCCTTCTACCACTGCCGGTTCCTCGACGAGGAAGGTCGACTGCTGCCCATCTTCTCGAAGTTCGTCGCGCGCCGCCCCGTGGCGGGCGAGGGTCCCTGGCGGCGCGTGCTGCCGGCCGGGGAAATCCTCTGCATCGAGCGCACCTTCTCGATCAACCGCGAATTCCTGATCTACACGCACCTCTACTTCGACGCGCAGCGCCTGCCGGCGCTGGCGCGCGCCAGCGCCACGAAGCTCGACGGGGCCAACGTGAAGGCCCTCATCGCGAGCGAACACCACGTCTCGCTCGCGCGCTTCGCCGAGACGATGTCCGTGAAGGTGTTCCCGGACGCGATCTGCGGGGCCATCGGCGTGAAACGCCGCACCGCGGGCGCCGTGCTCGAGATCGCCGCGTACGACCGGGCGGGGGAGGCCGTCTACCTGCAGGATCTCTTCGTGCCGCCCTCGCCGCGGCGGCTTTTCATCGCCAGCTAGCGGCCGTTCCCATGCGGGGCGCTCAACGCCCGGGCGCCAGGACGATCGGCAGAAGCTGGCCGCTGCGCCCCGGCACGACGAGGTGACGCGAGCGATGCACGGGGCGCCCGGCTGCCTCGATCGCCAGCTCGTATTCGCCCTCCGGCAGCCCCTGGAACGTGAAGGCCGCGCCCCAGGCCACGTCGCGACCGTCGATCAATCGCGGGAAGGCTTCGTCCGCGGCCATGTCCGGGGCCGGCACCAGCGTGCGCTCGACGCCGGGCCCCTGCAGGTGGATGCGCCGGATGCCGGCTGCGGGGTGGGCGGCTAGCAGGGCGCCGGCCGGTCGCGGGCGATCCTCGGCGACGAATCCGTTCAGGCTCCCCTGGGGCTGCAGCCGGAAGGACACCGTGGCGGGACCGCCATCGCCGACGTCCACGGATTGCCGCCGCGGCCGTGCCGCGAAGCCGTCGGCCAGCACGCCGGCTTCGTAGCGACCCGGCGCCAGCGCGTTCACCTTCGCACCGCCTTCGGCCGCCGAGAGCGCCACGGTGATCGGCGGGCCGGGGGGCTCGAGCGGCCGAAGCACGAGCAGCGGCAGGCCCAGCCGGGGCTCGCTGCCGTAGTCCAGCCTCACGTCGAGCCTTCCGCGCGCATCGGCCGCATCGCCGCGGTCGAGCAGGCTGCGCAGCTGCGCCGTCACCTGGGGCGAGACGAGGATGCTGGCATGGTCCTCGTCGTAGCCGAAAATCGTCCGGGCCTCTTCCTGGGCCGCGCGCCGCAACTGGCTCGCGAGCGTGACGGTGCCGTCATTGTTGGGTCGCCACAGTCCCGGCGCGCCGCGATGGCCGAAGAGCAGGCTGTAGTCGACATGCGCCGGCAGGCGGCGATCGAAGAGCGAGCGCATGAACGGGCCGTCGGGTCGCATGTCGTGCCATGACGGCACCACCGCGGGCGAGTATTTCACGCCGCCTTCGGCCGCGACTTCACCGGCCCAGGGGGTGGAGAGCGTCACGAATCGCCGCACCTGGGGCAGGTGTTCGCCGTTGTCGAGGAGGAGCCGGCGCACCACCAGGCCGCCCATGCTGTGGGCGACGACCATCAACCGCTCGTAGCGGTAGCGCAGTTGCAGGTTGAGCAGTTTCCAGTAGAGCAGGTGGGACATCGACTCGACGGGGGCCCCCGACGGGTAGAAGTAAAGCCAGGCCTGGTAGCGGCTGCGGTCGAGGTGCGCGAGCTGGTGGCGCCAGTCCTGCGGCGAGCCGGCGGCGCCGTGCACGAACAGCACCGGCGTGCGCGCGGGATCGAAGGGCTCGACGAAGTAGACATTGCCGCCGTGCGTGCGGAAGAAATCCAGCGGCTGCCAGTAGCCCTCGCGCCCGCTCGCGGCCGAAAAGCGGTCGGCGTCGAGGTCGATCGGGGCGCCGGCCTGCGTGCTGTGGCGAGGAGCCGGCTCCACGGCCGGCACGCCGGCCGTGCCGTCGCCCAGCATCATGTCCAGTCCCCCGACCATGCCGGTGCCCGGTGCCGCCACGGGACGACCGCCGGCATGGCGGGCAGCGGGCTCGCCCTCGTCGAACAGCCCGTTGCCGTTGCGGTCGGCGAAAGCGAAGAGCGCATAGTCGCCGCGCGGCACGATCAGCTCGTAGCCGCCGTGCTCGTGCAGCCGCGTCTGGTGCGCCAACCGCGGGCGGCCCCCGTCGCGGGTGTAGGCACCGACGACGATCGGCCCATCGGCCAGGGCGCCCGTCTCGACGCGACCGACCAGCACGGTGGATGCGCCGTACTCGCGCACCTGCTCGTCCAGCCTGGCCAGGGTGCAGCCACCCGCCAGCAACGGGCCGATGAGGGCGATGACGAAATGGCGGCGCACGGTCGGGAGGGGCGGCGGGCGCCCGGGAAGGGTGTGCAGCGATGATGGCCTTGGACCGGCGCGGACCGCAATGGGACGGTCGTTCCCCATCGCGGGCCCGGGTCTCACAGGTCGATCGTCGTTCCCTCGATGCCGGGCGTCACGGGGTAGTCCGGCGCAGCGGCGTCGATTGCCTCGGCCGTCATGCGGTCGAGGTCGGCGTCCGTGTGGGCCGGATCGTGATGGAAGGGAACGAAGCGCTTCACGCCCGCGAGCGTGCCGAAGGTGAACGCATGCTCGAGCGAGCTGTGGCCCCATCCGCAGTGGCAGGCGTATTCCGCGGTGCTGTACTGCCCGTCGTGGATGAGCAGGTCGGCCTGCGCGGCCAGGTCGGCGCCGGAGGTCCACGCCCGTGGCAGCGCCGGAAAGCGCGGGGCGGCGAGGGCGGGCTCGTGGTCGGGGAGGTAGGCGAGCGTGGCGCCGTCCGGCTGGGTGATCCGGTAGCCCACGGTGGGCCCGGGATGGCACACCAGAGCCGCGCGGACGCGGAATTCGCCGATGTCACCCTCGACGTCGGGAACATCGTGGAAGGTGAGACGGCACGGCAACTCGGAGAGATTCACGGGGAAGAGAGGCGGCGAAAGGTAGCGCCGCAGGCGTGCCTGCAGCCTCAGCGTCGCGCTTCCCGGGCCCCAGACGTGCACGTCGAGATCCTCCCGGTGGAGCGGCGCGAAGAAGCCCAGCCCCTGGATGTGGTCCATGTGCAGGTGGGTGAGCAGGATGTCCACCCGCCGCAGCGATTCCGGAAGGCTCGCACCGAGGCGGCGGAGTCCCGTACCCGCGTCGAGCACCAGCAGCGTGCCCTCGTCCCCGGCGACGCTCACGCAGGACGTGTTGCCGCCGTAGCGCGCCGTCTCCGGCCCGGGCGAGGCGATCGAGCCCCGCGTGCCCCACAGGGTGACCTTCACGTCAGGTTTCCCAGAAGATCATCAACACGCCCAGGAAGTCGCGCTGCTCCCCGATGAGGGGAATGGCCGTGATGATGACGTGGAGCCATTCGCGTTCCCGGCACTGCATCCACACCGTGCGAGAGATGGGCTTGCGCTCGCTGATCGCGAGCATGGTGGGACGCTCGTCGACGGCAATGGGCTGGCGCGCCTCGTCCGCGATGGCGAAGAGTACGCTCCACTCTTCCGCCCGCATCTCCCCGGTCTCCTCGAAGCGTTGGTCGAGGATCCGCTCCGCGCACTCGTTGAAGAAGATGAGGGTGCCCTCGGGATCCACGAGCAGGATGGGCATCGCCATGCTGCCTGCCAGTTGCCGGGCGAGGATGACCTGGACGGGCTTCACCTTCATGGCGTGCTTGTTCGCGGGCATGTCGCAGGTTGGCGGTTCCCGCCGTGCCCGTCCGTTCGCGACCGCACGAAGGACCCGGCGCTAGCGGTACCGGGCCTCCACCAGGTCGATCTCCCGCACCAGCATGCGCGAGGCCTCGTCGGTGAGCCGGGACTGGCGCGCCAGGTCGAACACCGTCTCCCGCTCCGCATGCAGGCCCGTCATCAGCAGCGCCTTTTCGGCACGCTCTCCCTGGTGCCCCCGTCCGCCGGCAACGCCCGCCGACCCCGCCAGGTCGACGCGTTTGCGGTAGCGCTCGATCAACGAGGCGGCCGCGATCGCATAGGCGTCCACGTCCGGCGCGTCGCGAGGCACGGCCCGCAGCGCCGCTTCGATGGCGACGATGGCCGCCAGCGCGGCTTCGCTTCGGGCGGCTTCCTCCTGCCGCCGCGCGGCGCTGTCGCTGGGAAGCGAGAGGCCCTTCAGCAGGGCGGGCAGCCCGATGCTCGCGGCCACGAGGGACAGCAGGATCACGGACGCGGCCAGAAACACGGCGAGGTCACGGGCGGGGAAGGGCGTGCCGTCGGGAAGCGCGAGCGGCAGCGTCATCACGCCGGCCAGCGTGATCGCGCCGCGCACGCCGGCGAGCGAGGTCGCGGCCACCAGTCGCCAGGGGGGCGTCGCCATCGTCTCGCCGCGGCGGCGGGCCGCAAAGATCGTGAGCCGGAGCGACGTCCAAACCCAGGCGAATCTCAACACAGCCAGCCCCAGGCCGATCGCGAGCGCGTAGCCGGCCAGCCACCACGGATTGTCATGGCCGCCTTCGCGCACCGCGGTCATCGCCCCTTCGAAAAGGCCGGGCAGTTGCTCACCCAGCAGGACGAACACGACGCCGTTCAGGGCGAACTGCATGGCGTTCCAGACGGCGGCGCGGTCCACCCGCGTGGTGGCGGGGGCGCGGCCGGTGAGTTCCACGTAGCTCATGGTGATGCCGGCCGCGACGGCGGCGAGGATTCCCGACGCGCCTGCCCACTCGGCGATCAGGTAGGCGCCGAAGGGCAGGAGGATGCTCACGAGTATCGGCGAGCCGGCTTCCTCGCCGTAGCGGCCGGAAAGCGCCATCTGCGCCGACGTGACGGCGAGCGTGAGCGCCACGCCGCAGCCCACGCCGCCGGCAACCGCCCAGAGGAACGCCGCCAGGGCGTCTGCCGGCGAGAAGACGCCGGTCATGGCGACGCCGACCGCGAAGCTGAAGCACACCAGGCCCGAGGCGTCGTTGAGCAGCGCCTCGCCCTGAAGGATATGGAGCAATCGCCGGGGAATGGGGGTGCGCTGGGCGATGGACGACACGGCCACGGGGTCGGTCGGCGAGAGGATCGCCGCAAGCGCGAAAGCGACGGCGAGGGGCATGGCCGGGATCATCGCGTGGATGAAGAACCCGATGCCGAATACCGTGAAGACGACCAGGCCAAGCGCCAGCTCGAGGATGGTCGCCTTGTCGCGCAGCAATCCGAAGTTCGGGATGCGCCAGCCATCGAGGAAGAGCAGGGGCGGCACGAACAGGAGGAAGAACAACTCCGGGTCGAGCGCCAGTCCCTGGTCGAGCACGCCGGTGATCGACGCGCCCAGCACGATCTGCAACAGGGGCAGCGGCAGGGCGAACGGCAGCACCCGCGCCAGGAAGCCGCTGGCCACGACCGCGAGGAGCATGGCCAGGATCAGGACGACGGTCTGGATGGCGATGGCCTCTCGCGGTTTCCGGCGGACCGGGTTCAGTCCTTCTTGTCGCGTCCCTTGCCTTGCGATTCGGGCTTGTCGTGACCCCTTCCTTGCGATTCCGGACGGTTGCCGCGGTCGTTGCCCTGCGGTTCGCGGCGGTTGCTTCGATCATCGCCATGCGAATCGTCACGGGAATCCCGGCTGCGGGATTGCGCCTCGGAAGCGTTCGGGCGCGGTTGCCCCGTCGGACCGGCGTACGGCGACACGCGCGGCTGGAAGTGCTGCTGCGTGATGCTCTCGCGAGGCTGGTACGGGTAGTTGCGCGTGCGGATCTCGCGCTGCTGGTCGTAGGAGCCGGGGTAGCGATCGCCGCGGTACTGGCGCTGGTAGCTGGGCAGCGGCGCCGCACGCGGTGACTCGTTGCGGTTCCATTGGTTCCAGCCCGTGCGCCTCGCCTCCCAGTCGCGCCCCCAATGATCGCCCCAGCGCGGCGCGGCATCGGCCCGCCAGCCGCGGAAGTAGGTGGGCGGCTGTCGGTAGTAGCGGACCGGCACGCGCAGGACGTAGACCGGGACGTACGCCGGCTGGACGGTGACCCAGGGGCCGTTGTACCAGCTGCTCGCGTACCAGTTGTCCTGGCGATAGACCCAGTACTGGCCGTCATAGAAGAAGTAGTTCGAGTCGCCCCGGGGGTTGTAGTAGACGGGATGGCCCGGCACCCGCACGAGCGACGGATAGGCGTTCAGGTTGATGCCGATGCTCACGCCCGGGACGTCGAAGCCGATGCTCATCTGCGCAAGTGCGTCGGGTATCGGGGCGAGGGCCATCGACAGCGAAAACGAGAGAAGAAGGCGGCGCATGGGGACTCCTGATGGCGTGTGCAGGACCCGAAGGTAGCGTGCCGCGGGCGGGCAGGTCGGTGCGGACGCGAACATTGCGATCGGGGCGATCCCGCCGGTGAATGTTCGCCAGCGAACCGACGTCGGCGCCGGGGCCGGCCCATCCTGCGGGGCATTGAGAACCGCAATGCATCCTTGCCGAGGAAGTCATGACCGTCCCCCACGCAACCCCGGAAGTGGACCAGATGCGCCAGCGTGCCCGCGACCACTTCGAGGAAGGCGCGGTGACGGCCGGCTATGCCGCCGATCGCCAGGTCGTGCTCCGGCGGCTCGATGCGTCCCTCGCGACCGAACTCGTCTGCGTGCTGCGCTACCGCAGGCACCACTTCATGGCCCGGGGCATCCTGTCGCAGGCCGTCGCCGAGGAGTTCCTCGTGCATTCGAACGAGGAACTGGGCCATGCCGACCTGCTCGCGGGCCGCATCGTCCAGCTCGGCGGCGAGCCGGACCTCGCGCCCGCCACGCTGGCCGCGAGAAGCCACGCGGAATACCGCGAAGGCACCACGCTGTCGGAAATGATCAAGGAAAACCTCGTCGCCGAGCGCGTCGCGATCGACAGCTATCGCGATTTCATCGGCTATCTCGGCGACAAGGATCCGACCACGCGCCGGCTCCTCGAGACGATTCTCGCCACCGAAGAAGAGCACGCGGACGACCTGACTTCGCTCCTGCGGGTGATCCCCCAGATGGCGCTCCCGTCCGAGAATCGGGACCGTCGATCGGCGTGACCCGCCCGGGGGCCGGTGAAGCCCGCCTTGACCACACCAGGAGTCTCGACCCTGTCACACAAGCCGCCTCGCGAGGAAAAGAAGAAGCCGCTCCTCAACGCCAAGGAGAAGAAGGCCGCCCGCCAGCAGAAGAAGCAGGTCGTGGCGGCAGTCCCTGCGCCGCGACGTTTCGTCCCGGCCCCATGAGCGACGGAAGCGGCTTCCGCGTGCTTGCGCACGGCCTTGCCATGCTGGGCGTATGCGTGGCCCTGTCCGCCTGCAACGCCTCGCTGCCGGGGCCGGCGCGATCGCCGGTCACGGTCCCCTCGACGCTCGATACGGGCACGCCCGCCAAGTCGAACCTCGCCCGCAATCCTGCCGGGGACGGCGAGCGGGTCTAGGTCGGCGACACGGCCGGCTGGGCGTTCCCGGCAGGGACCGGGCGCACGTCGTAGCCCGCTCCGCTGAGGGCGAGGACCAGTTCGCGTGTCGATGTCCGGCGCTCGTCGAACTGGACCGTGGCCTCGCCGGTTTCGAAGGACACGTTGACCGCGCTCACGCCCGCCACGGCGCCGAGCGCGTGAGTCACGGCGCCGACGCAGCCTTCGCAGGTCATTCCCGACACGTTCACTCTTTCCATGCGCATGGCGACTCCGCTTTCGGCTGGGGGAGCGATACGGTATCCCGCCGGTGGGCGCGAGTCCGTTCGATGGCGTACCCAGATGGCCCGGGAACCTTCCGCCCCTCGAATCACTCTATGGATAGCGGGTTCATTGCCCCATATTTGTTGAAAATTAGGTATTTGGGCTTGTTTCTTGAAGTGAATTCGCTAAACTTGCCCCGGAAACCGCCGTATAATTCCTCCATGACCCGGATTCGCCACCTTCCGCTGGCTGCCGCTTTCGTCGCGGCCATCGCCGCCTCGCCGCAGGCCCGGGCGGACATCTTCTCGTTCACGGACGAGCGGGGGGTCGTGCATTTCACCAACATCCCGGGCCTCGACAGGCGATACAAGCTCATCCGGCGCGAGGCCGGATCGGCCGTCCCGCGCTCGGGGCAGGCCTGGATGCCCTCCGAGGCGGACATCCGCCGCTTCAGCAGCATCATCGACGTGGCGGCCCGCTCCCACGGGGTCGAAGCCGCGCTGGTCCAGGCGGTCATCACGGCCGAGAGCGGCTTCAACCCGAACGCGATCTCCCGCGCCGGCGCCTCGGGGCTCATGCAACTCATGCCGGACACCGCGCGCCGTTACGGCGTGCGGAACATATTCGATCCCGTGGAGAACATCCACGGGGGCGTGCGCTACCTGCGCGACCTCCTCGCGATGTTCAAGGGCGACATGCGGCTCGCGCTCGCGGGCTACAACGCGGGCGAGAACGCGGTCATCCGGGCCGGCAACAACATCCCGCCCTACGCCGAGACGCAGAACTACGTCCCGAAGGTGATCCAGTACTACCACCGCTTTCGCGCGAAGCCGGGCTGAGGCGAGCCGGCTTCCCATGCGAAAGGGCCGCCCTCGGGCGGCCCTTTCCATTCCAGCGAGCGGGGCGGATTCAGTCCGCGGCGGCGATGCCGTGCCGGGCGTTGTCGGCCCGGTCCTTCTCGAGGCGCTCCTCGAAGCTCCTGTGGCGCCGCGCGAGCAGGGTGTAGGCCGTGGGCACCACGAGCAGGGTGAGGAAGGTGCCGAGCAGCAGGCCCCCCACGATCACCCAGCCGATCTGCTGGCGCGATTCCGATCCCGCGCCCGAGGCCAGGGCGAGGGGCACGGCACCGAGCACCATGGCCCCCGTCGTCATCAGGATGGGCCGCAGGCGAAGGACCGCGGCTTCCTCGACCGACTCCAGCACGCCCTTGCCCTGGGCCTGCATCTGGTTGGCGAATTCGACGATGAGGATGCCGTGCTTGGTGATGAGGCCGACCAGCGTGATGAGGCCGATCTGGCTGTACACGTTGAGCGTGCCCCCGGAGAGCTTCAGGGCGAGCAGGGCGCCCGTCATCGACAGGGGCACCGTGAGCATGATGATGAAGGGGTCGATGAAGCTCTCGAACTGCGCGGCGAGCACCAGGTAGATGAAGGCGAGGGCGAGGACGAACACGAAGTAGATGTCCGTCGAGGAATCGCGGAACTCGCGCGACTGGCCGTTCAGGTCCGTCTGGGCCGTGGGCGGGAGCACCTTCTTCGCGGTGGCGTCCAGGGAGGCGAGGGCCTGCCCGAGCGTGTAGCCCGGCGCGAGCGTGGCCGAGACGGTCACGGCCCGGATGCGGTTGAAGTGATTGAGGCTCTTGGGCGCGACGCTCTCGCGCACGTTCACGAGGTTGGAGAGCGGGATCATCTCGCCCGACTTGCCCCGCACGTAGATGTCGGCGATGTCGCCCGGGGTCTTGCGGTCCGAATCGGCCACCTGGACGATGACGTCGTACTGCTCGCCGTCGCGCTTGAAGCGCGTGACCTGGCGGCCGCCCAGCATCGACTCGAGGGTGCGCCCGACGGCGTCCACCGAGGCGCCCACGTCCACGATCTTGTCGCGGTTCACGGCGACCTTGATTTCCGGCTTGTCGAGGCGCAGGTCGGTGTCGAGGTTCATGAGCCCCGTGTCCTTCGAGGCCTCGGCGAGTAAGCGCTCGACGAGGCGCGCGAGGTCCTCGTAGGGCGCCGCGCTCATGATCACGTACTCCACCGGCCGGTTGCGGGGCGACTGGCCGAGCGAGGGCGGGTTCGTCGGGAAGGCGCGCACGCCCGGGATCTGGGCGAAGCGCGGGGCGAGTTCCTGCGTGATCTGCTGCTGTTTGCGGGTACGCTCCTCCCAGGGCTTGAGGCGCAGGATCGCCAGGCCGTCGGACACCGTCGGGAAGCCGGCGAGCGCGTTGAATTTCTGCATCTCCGGGATGGTGCGGTAGATGTCCTCGATGGCCTGCAGGTTCTGCGCCGTGTAGCGGGCCGTCGAGCCCTCGGCCGCCGTGATGAAGCTGAAGACCACGCCGCGGTCCTCGGTCGGCGCGAGTTCCGAGCGAAGGCTCGTGAAGAGCAGGTAGGAGGCGCCCGCCACGACGAGCGCGGCCGCCACCACGTAGCTACGGTGGTGCAGGGCCCACCCCAGCGTGCGACGGTAGTTCGCGGTCAGGGCGTGGAAGAAGTTCTCGATGGCGTTGTAGAGCCGCCCGTGCTTCGTCTCGTGCCGCAGGAGCTGCGAGCACATCATCGGCGAGAGCGTGAGCGCCACGAAGCCGGAGACGAGGACCGCCCCCGACAGGGCGAGGGCGAACTCGATGAACAGGCGCCCTGTGCGGCCCGTGGCGAAGGCGAGCGGCGCGTAGACGGCGGCCAGCGTGAGGGTCATCGCGATGACGGCGAAGGCGATCTCCTTCGCGCCGGTGAGCGCCGCGTCCAGGCGCGCCATGCCGTTCTCGAGATTGCGGTAGATGTTCTCCAGCACCACGATCGCGTCGTCCACGACCAGGCCGATGGCGAGCACCATGGCGAGCAGGGTGAGGGTGTTCACGCTGAACCCGAAGGCGTACATGAACGTCGCCGCGCCGACGAGCGACACCGGGATGGTGACGAGGGGAATGAGGGTCGCGCGCAGGTTTCGCAGGAACACGAAGATCACGAGCGCGACGAGGACGATCGCCTCGACGATGGTGGAGAAGACGGCCCGGATGGACTGCTCGATGAAGACGGAGGAGTCGTACATGAGCTCGAGCTTCATGCCGACGAGCGTCTTGTTGATCTCGTCGATCTCCTTGCGCACCGCCCGCGAGAGTTCGAGCGGGTTCGCGACCGCCTGCTTGATCACGCCCAGGGTGACGGAAGTGCCGCCCATGAATCTTGTGATGACGCGCTCGTCCAGGGGGCCGACCTCGACGCGGGCGACGTCCCGAAGGCGAACCGAGTAACCCGAGACGTCCCTCACGATGATCGATTCGAACTGCTGGGGCGTCTGCAGGTCCGTGAGGGAGAGGACGGAGAATTCGCGCTTGTCGCTTTCGATCCGGCCGGCGGGGATCTCGACGTTCTGGCGGCGAAGGGCGTCCTCCACGTCCTGCACCGTGAGGCGGTAGGCCGCGAGCTTGGCGCGGTCCACCCAGATGCGCATGGTGACCCGGCGCTCGCCGAAGATGCGCACGTCCGCCGCGCCCGGCAGCGTGGACAGGCGCGGCTTGATGTAGCGCGAGGCGTAGTCGGACACCTCGAGCGGGTTCTTGCCCGGCGCCGATGCCGCGATCCACAGGATGGGAAAGGAATCCGCCTCCACCTTGGCGATGACCGGCTCGTCCACGGCGTCCGGCAGGCGGCCGCGCACGCGCGCGACCTTGTCGCGCACGTCGGCGGCGGCCGAATCGGGGTCCCGCGTGAGGCGGAAGCGCACCGTGATCTGCGAGCGTTCGGCGCGCGAGGAGGAGGTCATCAGCTCGACGCCCTCGATGCCGGCCAGCGAGTCCTCCAGCACCTTGGTGATCTGCGACTCGACGACCTCGGCGCTCGCGCCCGTATAGACCGTTTCCACCGAGACGACGGGCTCGTCGATGCGCGGATATTCGCGCACGGACAGGCGCTGGTACGAGATGAGACCCACCAGCAGCACCACGACGGAGAGCACCGTGGCGAAGACGGGGCGCTTGATGCACAGCTCGGGCAGCGTCATGGCGCGATCCTCGGACGGCGGGGGGCCTACGAACCCCTGCCGGCGGCCGGCGCGGACTCGGCCTTGCCGACGGGCGATGCCGGAACGGGGGCGGTGGCGGGCTCCGCGACCTTGAGTGCAGCGCCGTCGCGGACCTTCACGACCCCGGCGGTGACGATGCGGTCCTGGGCGCCCAAGCCCGCGAGGACCTCGACCTTGCCGTCGCGGCGCTGGCCGATCTCGATCCTCTGGCGCTGGGCGCGGCCATCGACCACCTTGTAGACGTACTTGTCGTCGCCGACGGGAAAGATGGATTCCTCGGGGATCACCAGGCTGTCGCGCACGTCGCTCGTGAGCAGGCGCACGCGGGCGAACATGCCGGGGCGCAGTTTCCCGTCGCTGTTGGAGACCTGGGCGCGGATCACGATCGAACGGCCGGCCGCGTCGATGAGCGGATTGATGGCGAAGACCTGGCCGGGCCAGGTCCTGTCGGGCATCGCGTCGAGCGAGAGCTGCATCGACCTGGCCGGCGCGCACCTGCGAAAGGAAGACCTCCGGGATGCGGAAATCGACCTTGAGCGGGTCGATCTCCTCGAGGTTCACGATGTCCTGGCCCTCCTTCACGTAGTCGCCCACGCTGACGGAGCGAAGCCCCAGGGTGCCGCTGAAGGGGGCGCGAATCTCCGCCTTCGCGAGGCGCGCTGCGGCCAGCTCGGCGTCCGCCTGCGCCACCTTGAAGGCGTTTTCGGCCTCGTCGCGGGCCTGGCTCGAGATGAAGCCCTTGGCGCGCAGGTCCTCGGCGCGCTCGAACTTGGACTTGGAAAGCACGAGGTTCGCCCGGGCGCGTTCGAGATCCGCCTTCTGGACCGAATCGTCCAGGCGCACCAGCACGTCGCCCTTGGTCACCCGTTGGCCCTCGCGGAAGGCGAGCAGCGCCACGCGTCCGGCGATCTCGGGACGGACGATGACGGTTTCCTCCGACCGCAGGCTCCCGACGGTGGTGAGGGACTGGGGAAGCCGCGTCGGGGTCGGGCGTTGCGCTTCGACCGCGATGCCGGCGGGCGGCCCGCCTTGAGCCTTCGCCGGAGCACCGGAGGCCGCCGGCGACGGGGCGGGAGCGACGCTGCGCGTGCCGGCCCAGTACGACAGGGCGCCGACGGCGAGCACGGCCACGGCGACTCCCGCAAAAAGGTTGGTTTTCATGGGCGGGCGGAAAAAAAACGGAATTATGGGACTTCGGCGGCGCCCTGGCGAGGCGCCGCGCGGAAGGGGTACGCAGGAACCGACCGCGAATGCGACCGGTAGTTCACCCGCAACCCGCGCCTGACGGCGGGCGGGAAGGGTGCGTTTCAGGCGGGGATGTCGGGGACCAACTGCCTTTGCAGCATGAAGATCTGGTCCTTCAGCATGAGCTTGCGCTTCTTGAGGCGCTTGAGTTGCAACTCGTCGTGAAGGGGGTTCAGTTCCAGGGCTTCGATGGCGCGGTCGAGGTCGCGGTGCTCGAGGTTCAACTCGTTGATGCGCCGCGAGATTTCCTCGGCATTCTCCGCGATGGTCGGCATGGGTCTATTTCCTGACGAAGAATATGGTATCCACCTTACTCCCAGAAGCGGGGATTGGCTAGTCTTGACGGCTGTGAACCACCGCATTGCGGGCCGGCGGCGAACATCGCAGAATGGCCGGATTGCCCCATCGCAGGGCACCACCCGAACGAGGCCGCACGGGAAGCGTCATGCGTTATCGGAGAAGTGAATTCGACGTCACCGACCGGATCAACACCACCGATCCCGTCTGCGTGCGCCTCGAGGTGGAGCGGCTGCATGGCGCGCTCTATCCCGGCGCGCCGCCCGGCGCTCTCGATCACGTGTTCGACGACATCGCCGCCCGCTACCGCGGCGAGGACCCGGCCTTCGAGAAGTGCGACACGGCCTATCACGACCTGCAGCATGTGCTCGAGGTCTCGCTCGCCATGGCGCGCCTGCTCGACGGCTACGAGCGTTCCCGGGGCGACGGCCCGGCGCTCGGTCCGCGCCTCTTCCAGTTCGGCGTGATCTGCGCGCTCTTCCACGACGTGGGCTACCTTCGCCGTCGCGGCGACCGCCGCCACCGCCGGGGCGCCGAGTACACCCGCACGCACGTGACCCGCGGCGGGCGCGTGCTTCGCGACTACCTGGTGGGCATCGGCATGGCGGAGTTCGCGGGCCCCTGTGCGGCGGTGCTTCATTTCACCGGCTACGAGCGGCCCATCGCGTCGATCCGCCTGCCGCACCCGATTTTCCGGCTCCTGGGAAGCCTGCTGGGGGCTTCGGACATCATCGCCCAGATGTCGGACCGCTGCTACCTCGAGAAATGCCACGGGCGGCTCTACCCCGAGTTCGTGGATGGCGGCATCGCGCGCCGGCGCACGGAGTCGGGCGAGGAAGTGCTGTTCCATTCGCCCGACGACCTCATCCGCAAGACGCCGTCGTTCTTCGTCGGCGCGGCGAGGCGCCTGGAGCACGACCTGGGCGGCGCACACGGCTATGCCGGGGCGCACTTCGGCGGCGAGAACCTCTACTGGGATGCGGTCGAGCGCAACATCCGCTTCGCGAAGCAACTCGGCGAGAGTCCCGAGGTCGTCCTGCGCCGGCGCCCCCCCGCGACGCCGGGCTGAAGGCGTCGCGGCCGCTCAGGCCGCGTTCGCGTCGAGCGGAGCGGGATCCACCGCCCCGATGAGCACCTCCCGCGGGGAGGGCTTCACCACGATGGCGTCGAAGCCCGCCTCCATGATCGCCACCCGCTGGTGGTCGAGCGCGAAGGCCGTGTGGGCCACCAGGCGAGGACACTTGTCGCCCAGGCGCAGGCGCAACTCGCGGCACAGTTCCTTGCCGCTCATCACCGGCATGCTGATGTCGGTGAGCACGACGTCGACGACGTGGCCGTCCAGGTACTGCAGCGCGAGCGGGGCGCTCTCCTCGACGTGGACCTCGTATCCCGCGCGCAGCAGCATGATGCGGGCGAGCGTCGCGTTCATCGGGTTGTCGTCGACCACCAGGACCCGCTTGGGCACCCCGGCAAGGGTGACGGGAATGGCGTTCATGCGCGGGCCTCCGGGAAAAGGGTGAATGCGAACGTGGCGCCACGGCCCGGCTCGGATTCGAGCGAGAGCTTGCCACCCATGAGCTGGACGAGGTCCTTCGCGAGGGCGAGACCGAGTCCCGTTCCGCCATGCGAGCGTACGTCCGAGTCGTCCGCCTGGGCGAAGCGTTCGAAGACGTGGGCCTGCTTGTCGGCCGGGATGCCGGGCCCGGTGTCGCTCACCGCCAGGCGGATGGCGCCGTCCGGCGCATCCACGCGCAGGATGACGGCCCCCCGTTCGGTGAACTTGATCGCGTTGTGCAGCAGGTTGTTGAGCACCTGCAGCAGGCGCATGCGGTCGCACGCGAGTCTCTCGGGGACGCCGGGAGCCTTCTCCAGGCGAAGATCGAGCCCCTTGGCCGCGGCGGTCGAGGCGTGCGCGGCGAGGGCCGCCTCGAGCAGCGGGCCCAGGTCCTCGCGGCGCGTGGCGAGCACCATGCGCCCCGATTCGATCCGGCCGAGGTCGAGCACGGTGTTCACCAGGTCGAGCAGGTGCACGCCGCTCGCATGGACCGCCGCCGCGAAGGCGGACTGCTCGGTGCCGGCGAGATCCTCCTGCAGCAGGTCGGCGTAGCCCAGGATGCCGTTGAGGGGCGTGCGCAACTCGTGGGACATGTTGGCGAGGAACCGGCTTTTCGCCGCGCTCGCGGCCAGCGCCGAGGCCCGGCTGTGCTCGAGGCGGCGAACGAGCGAGAGCGCGAGCACGAGGAAGGCGAGGATGACCGTGGTGCCGACGCAAGCGGCGAGCACGATCGAGTCGCGTCGTTCGCGGTACGGGCCCAGCACGTCGTCCTTCGCGAGGCCCGCGATGACGTAGAGCGGGTAGTCCGCGAGGCGGCGCCAGGCGAAGATGCGCTCGACGCCGTCGACCCCGCTCGCGAGGGTCGCCTCGCCGCGTGGCGCGGTGCGGGTCCGGGTGAAGATCGCGCCCGCGCCCACGTCCTGGCCGACCGTTTCCCTGCCCATCGCGAGTCGCGCGCGCACGATGCCGTCCTCGCCCACGAGGGTGAGGCTGCCGCGCGGGCCGATCGAGAAGTCGCGGTAGAAGCGGGTGAAGTAGTAGGGGTCGAGCGAGACCACCACGACGCCGCCGAAGCCGCCGTCCGCGCGGTCGATGCGCCGCGTCATCTGGATGGACCACTTGCCCGAGACGCGCCCGAGCACGGGCTTGCCGACGAACAGGCGTCCGATGGGCTCGCCCATGTGCACCCGGATGTGCTCGCGGTCGGCGAGGTTCATCGGCTTGAAGGCCTTGTTGGAGAGCACCACGTCGGCCCGGTCGTCGACGATGGTGAACAGGGTGAAGATGTCCCCCAGGATGGTGCCCGTGTCGACGTACTCGGCGATGTCGAAGCGCCGGCCCAGGCGCTCGTAGTGGTGCTTGAGGAAGAGCACGGACTGGTCGGCGGACTGGAAGGTGCGAACCGCGTGCTCGTCGAGCGCGCGGACGATGTTGCGGGCATCGTCGACGGCGGAGTCGATCGCCTGGCGATGCTGGTTCTCGATCGTGAGCCCCGCGACGCTCCAGACGAGGACGACGAGCAATCCGGCGAAGGCCGCGACGAGCTTCGTGAGCGCCGGGCGGGAGGCGGCGGGGGCGGTGGCGGTCGGGGCGGTGATGTCCATGGCGTGGCGGGAAGGGATCAGGCGGCGGCGAGTTCGTGGACGGGCAGCGGAAGCCACAGCGTGACCTGCGTGCCGCGCCCGGCTTGTGTCTGGAGGTCCACGCGCCCACCCTGGATCTCGACGATTTCCTTGACGAGGCACAGGCCGAGCCCGGTGCCGGGGATGTTGCCGGAGGCGTCGGCGCGGTAGAAGCGCTCGAACGCCCGGCCGGCCTGCTCGGGCGTCATGCCCATGCCCCGGTCGGTCACGCGGATGCCGATCGCCGGCCGGCCGTCGTGCTCCCCGGGAAGCGTGTCGATCGCGATGGCGCCGCCGCGCGGCGAATACTTGTAGGCGTTCGACAGCAGGTTCGTCACGGCCTGGCGCAGCTTGTCGGCGTCCACTCGGACCAGCAACTCGGCCTCCGGGAGCGACAACTCCACGGTCCGGAGGTCGTTCGGGACGAGGAGCGCGGCGACGGTGTCCCGGAGGATCGGCGCGAGGGGCTGGACGCGGATCCTGAAGTCCTTGCCCGCCCGCGCCTCGATGCGCGAGAGATCCAGCAGCTCGTTGAGCAGGTTGACGAGCAGCCCGGCCTGCCGGTGGATCGTCTCGTGCAGGTCGCGGCGCGTCTTCTCGTCGTACGGGCGGCGAAGCAGCAGCTCGGAGAACCCGAAGATGCTCGCCATGGGGGTGCGCAGCTCGTGCGCGGCGGTCGAGAGGAACTCGCTTTTCATGCGGTCCACCTCGGTTTCGCGCGTGACGTCGCGGAAGTAGAGGATCGTCGTGCCGCCTTCCCTCGTGCGGCGCACGTGCCGCTCGAGGATGCGCGAAGGATTCTTCAGGTGAATGGGCGTGCCGCCGCGCTTGCCGCCGGCGGGCTCGCGTGCCTGCGCGTCCGCGAGGCTCTCGTAGGGCTGTGCCGGGTCGCAGCGCTCGCCGAGCGCCGCGTCGAACTCGTCGAGGGTCGGCGCGCGGTCGAATACCTCGGGGGAGACGCCGGCCATGTCGAGGAAGGCGGGGTTCACGTAGGCGAGGCGCTCGCGCGAATCGAACACCGCGAAGCCATCCGGGGAAAGCGAGAAGATCGCGTCCAGGCGGCTGCCGCGCTCCGCGAGCGCCTGCTCCGTCACGATGCGCTCGGTGATGTCGGTGAGCACGCCCACGAAGTGCGTGATGGCGCCGCTCGCATCCTTGACGGGCGCGATGGTGAGCTCGTTCCAGAACGGCGAACCGTCCTTGCGGTAGTTGAGGATCTCCACGGAAGCCGATCGCCCCGAGCGGATGGCGGATCCCAGTCGCCGTCGCTGGGACAGGGTCTGCGGCGATTCGGCGCTCGACCCCTGCAGGAAGCCCAGGTTCCGCCCGATCGCTTCCGAGGGCGCGTAGCCGGTGATCGTTTCGAAATGCGGGTTCGCGTAGACGACCGGCTCGCCCGGCAGGCGCATGTCGGAGATGACGATCCCGTTGCCGGAGCAGTCCAGCGCCCGGTTCGCGAGGCGCGTCCATTCCTCGCCCTGGCGCCGCTCGGTGATGTCGCGGATCACGCAGGTGCAGAAGAGGTCCGCCGCGCATTCGATCTCGCCGAGAACGACCTCGATCGCGAAGCCGGTGCCGCCGTTGCGAAGGCCCGTCGTCTCGACGGTCGCGGCGTGCCGCGTGCTCCCGCCCGTGAGGATGCCGCCGTCCAGTGTCTCGCGGATGCGCCGCGCGTCGAATCCGGGCACCAGCGCCGTGAGCGCCCGGCCGCGGATCGCGACCGGGTCGTGGCCGAAGATGCGGCTCACCGCGTCGTTGGTGAAGACGATGCGGCCGTCCGCGTCGATGCCCAGGATCGCGTCCGGGGCGGTGTCGAGGATGCCCTCGGTCCGGGCGGCCTGCACGTCGAGGGCCAGCCGGTCCAGGGCGAGCCGTTCGGAGAGTTCGTTGAGCGCGAGCCCGAGTTCCTTCATCTCGATCGACTGCCCCGTGGTGGTGAAGCGCTCGCCGGGGTCGGCATCCAGGCCGCGCGCGAAGCGCGAGGCCTCGCGCAAGGGGCGAAGGGCGTGGCGCAGGATGAAGTGCAGGGCTGCCGACGTCGTGACGATGAGCAGGAGGATCTCGACGTACGACTCGCGAAGCTCCGCGACGTCCGTCACGTGAATGGCCATCATCGCGAGGATGGACGCCGCGATGACCGCGCTGGCGAGCAGGGTGATCTGCGCGTGGAGGCTTCGGGGCGTGAGGGCGGCGCGAAGGCGGGAAACGAGCGTTCGCATCGGGGTCAGGCGGCGCGGGTCGCGCGCCGGGCGAGCAGTTCCTCGACCTTGTCCACGAGTTCGAGCGGGCTGAACGGCTTGGTGAGGTAGCCGTCCGCGCCGGACTTCGCGCCGTGCTCCAGGTCGGTCTTCTGGCCGCGGGCGGTGAGCATCACGACGGCCGTCGAGCGGCCGAGCGCCGGGTCCGCCTTCACCTTCTCGCAGACCTGGAAGCCGTCGAGTTCGCCCGGCATCATCACGTCGAGCAGGATGAGATCGGGCCGCAGCCCCTGCGCTCGCGCCCAGCCCTCCAGGCCGTTCTCGGCCTCGTATATCTCGTAGTAGCCGAACGCGAGCGTCATGCGGATGAGCTTGCGGATGTCCGGCTGGTCTTCGACGATGAGGATGCGGTCCATGGGAAGGGCTCCGGGAGGCGGGTCAGGAAGGGGCGTCGCGGCGACGCGCCATGAGCTTGGCGATGTCCTCCGCGTAGCGTTGCGCCTGCGCGATGTCCTGGCGCCCGGCTTCGCGGTGCGGGGCCCCGGTGGGCAGTTCCATCACGAGCTCGGTGGTCTCGTCGCGGGAGGCGCCGATGTTCACGTAGCCGCCGTGGATCTCGACGATGCGGCGGGCGAGGGGCAGGCCGATGCCCAGGCCGGGCCAGCGCGCGGTCGCGCCGGGTGCCTGGGCGACGTTGAACGGCAGGAATTCGCGATCGACGATCGCCGGCAGGACGCCGAACCCGTGGTTCTTCACGGTGATGCGCACGTGCTCGCCGTGCAGGTCGGCGCGGATCTCCACGTGCGAGGTCTCCTCGCCGTTCACGCCCTCGCGGCTGTGCTTCACGGCGTTTTCCAGGCACTCGCGCACCGCGCGCGCCAGAAGACGCGCGTTGCCGTACACGGGCGGCAGGTCGGCGCGGAACCCGGTGAGGCTCGATTCGATGCGCCGGCTGGCCGCGAGGGGCGCGATCTCCTCCCAGGCGCGACGCACCAGGGGCTCGAGCGCGACGCGGTCGTCCGTGGCGATGGCCTCGCCGCCGAAGAGGTCGATGAGGTCGGCGAGCTTCTGCACGCGGCCCACCACGTCCGAGCCCCGAAGGAGCACCTCGCGCACTCGGGGTTCGAGGGTACGTTCGATATCGGCGAAGCCGCGCAGCAACCGCTCGAGGGGCTTCAGGAGATCGTCGCGCAGGAGCTGGACGAGGCGCCCGGGCAACTCCGCCGCGCCCGTGCGGCCCGATGACGGGACCACGAAGGCGAAATCGGGGCCCGCGGTTCCCGGGGTGAGCAGGCCCGAGACGCGCAGGGGCTTGCCGCCGTCATCCGGGAACTCGAGATCGAGGGCCATGGGGAGCGTCGCCTTGCCGAGGGCGCAATCGCGCAGCAGCGGGGGCAGGCCGGGATGGCGGGCGAAGTTCTCGAGGTGCCCGCCCAGGAGCTCGCGCGCCGAGGCGTTGGCGAAGCGCACCGTGCCGGCGACGTTGAAGACGACCACGGCCTCGCCCAGCGCTTCGAGGAGCGTGTCGATGGCCGGGGGCGCCTTGGGCGCGGCGGGGCGGGCGAGGGAGGAGGCGATCACGGGACTCCGGGCATGGGTTGGGCGGTGCCACCGGAACAGGAATCCGGGGCACGCTCGGTAGAACGGCAGGGCCGGGAAAATCTTGAGGCGGGCAGGGGGGCGCCAGGCCCGGAACGGACGGTTGCTTCCGGCCTGCGGGCCGCCGCGAATCGCGGCCCCGGCGCAGGCCCCGGGCTGCGTCAGGCGGCCCGCGACCTCTCGCACTCGAGGCGGACGAATCGCTCCGTGAGTTCGGCGATCGTCCGGTAGAACTCGCTGTCGGATCCCTCGCCTATGGCCTTGCAGAATGGCGCAATCCAGCGTCCGGCGTGCTCTTCCAGGAAGCGTCGCTTGAGTGCGACGATGCCGGCGATCGCGGCGTCGTCGTCGCGAAGCGCGCGGTTCTCGCGGAAGAGGAGCAGGTAGAGGAATTCGAGCTCGGCGACGACGTGATCGGGCAGCTCGCGGAAATCCTCCGCGAGGTCGAATCCGCCCTCCCGGTAGAGCGCGAGCACCGCCAGGCTCGATTCCTGCATGAGCGTCTTCTCCTTCGAGAGCCACACGGAGCCGTAGGGCCGCGCGACGGCCTCGACGGGCCCCAGGAAGAGGCGCGTATATTCGACGAGCAATGCGTCGACGCCCTCCTTCGCGAAGGAGGTTTCGAGCCGGCCTGCGCCCTCGGCCAGGTCCCCGTCCAGGGAGGCGGCCGATTCCTTCAGCCCGCCGAAGAGGCCCTCTTTCGCGAGCGAGGCTTCCGGCTGGTAGAACGAAGCCGCGAGCAGTCGGCAGAAGTTCTCGCGGGCGGCGCCGGCGACGGGATCGGGGTGGGACATGGAAAGCTCCGGAATGAAAAGGGGCGGACCGAGATCCGCCCCGCGAGTGTAGCCTGCGACCCGGATCAGGACCGCACGGCGAACTTGCCGATGTAGTGGACGTTGGGCTTGGTGCCCTTCTCCTCCTTCAGGCGCATCGACGGGTTGGCCGCCAGCACCCGGGAGATCTCGCTCTTCGCGTCGTCCTGGTCGCCGAAGATGCGCGCCTTCGAGGGGCACACCTCGACGCAGGCCGGCTGAAGGCCGTTGCTGGTGCGGTGGTAGCAGAACGTGCACTTCTCCACCACGTTGTCCTTGCGGTAGACCTTCGCGTTGCCTTCGACGAACCGGTTGCCCGCCGGCGTGAGCATGCCCGCGGCCTTCGCGACGTCGGCCGGGGCCGAGGTGCAGCCGGGGATCATCGGCGTCTTGTTCGCCCAGAACGCCTGCGGGTTGATGTCCTGCTCGTTGTAGCTGATGACGCTGTAGGTCTGGCCGTCCAGGCTCTCGTCGCCCAGCTCCCGGTTGGAGTACGGGCAGGCCTTCTGGCAGCGCTGGCAGCCGATGCACAGCTCCGGGTCGTGCATCGTGATGCCCTCGGGCGTCTTGAACATCGCCTTGGGCTCGGTGGGGCACGCCTTGATGCAGGGCGCGTCGGAGCAGTGGTTGCACAGCACAGGAATCACGCTGTGGGTCACGTTGGGGAACGTGCCCTCGGTCTTCATCGTGAAGTCGGCCCAGTTGAAGCTCTGGCCGTTGTCGCGGGTGCGGGTGTTGTTTTCCGTCTTGCACGCGAGGGCGCAGGCGCTGCAGCCCACGCACCGCGAAAGGTCGATGACCATTCCGAATCTCATTGTCGTCTCCTGTCAGGTGGGTGGGTTCAGGCCTTCTGGATCCGGACGCCCGTGAACCCGCCGTTGCGGGCCGTGGCGCCGCTCAGCCGGTCGTAGTCGTCCACCAGGATCTCGTTGTTGTTGCCGCCGCGGGGCATCGCCTTGGCGTAGTCCTTCGCGGCCACGCGCCCGTAGGCCCAGTGACCCTGGCCATAGGCCTTGGCGACGGTGCCGGGGCGCACGCCCTCCCACAGTTTCAGCTTCACCGTGATGGAGCCGATGGGCGAGGTGATCTTCACCGTGTCGCCGGTCTTGAGGCCCAGCTTCGCGCCATCGACCGGATTCATCTTCACCACGTCGTCCCAGGACACGTCGCCCGGATCGCACTTCTTGAATTCCTGGAACCACGGCAGGTTCTGCGAGCGGCCCTCGCGGTTCAGGCGCGACTTGTAGTCGATGAAGGTGAGCGGGAAGTCCGCGAGGCTGCCGTGGCGCTTGGGCGGCTCGTAGTGCGGGATGAAGGCGACTTCGCCGCGCGCGGTGTAACCCGAGACCGCGAGGATGTCGTCCACGGTGGTCTCGTACTTCTTCGCGTGCTCGAGGAGGCCCTTCTTGAGCGTCTCGCTGTAGAACTCGAACTTCTTGGTGGCGGTATTGAACTTGCCGCCCCAGCCCTTCTTGTAGCTGTACTTCGCGCCCGAGACCATACCGCGCTTCACGAACGCGTCCCAGCCCTTCACCTGGTCGCCCTTGATGGGCTCCTTGGGCATCCACAGGGTTGCGCTCGTGATCCGGGCCGCGATGAGCGTGAATTCCTTCTCGTTCGTCGGGAGCTTGCCGGTCTCGGGATCCTTGAACTCCTTGGCGTAGTAGTCGGCGAGGTTCGCGAATCCCCGGGCCTTGAGCTTTTGCGCGAGGAGCCACATCACCTCGGTCTCCTCCTGCTTCACGTCCCACAGGCGCTTGCCGCAGGGCTGCTGAATCGCCGCGTAGCCGAAGGTGTTGCCCATGTTGGTGATGATCGAAGTGCCTTCGCTGCAGTTGAGCGTCGACGGCAGCACGATGTCCGCGAACTGAGTCATCTCCGAGGCGTTCGTGACCAGGTGCACGAAGAAGGGCACCTTGGCCATCGCCTTGTCCCAGCGGTCCGCGCCGGTGCAGGAGAAGTTGAAGTTGCTCCAGGAGCTCATGAACACCTTCACGGCGCCGGGGTTCTTCAGCATGCCGTTCGCGACGTTGTTGGTGACGACGCCGCTGCCGGGCTTGGCGCCCATCATCGCGGGCATGTCCTTGGCGCCACGGCCGTCGAGCTTCTTGCCCTTGCTCGCCTTGGCGGCCTGCTCGTCCACGTACTTGTCAGGCTTGGCGAACTTGGCGACCGGCACGCTCGAGCTCTGCAGGACGCCGCCTTCGACGTCGATCGAGCCGAGGATGCCGTTCAGGGCATGAACGGCCATGGCCGCGTACGTGCCGCGCGGCGTCATCGCCACGCCGGGCCCCATCCAGACGCACACCTTCGGGGCGGCCTTGCCCATGGCGCGGGCTACGCGGACGATCTGCGCCGCGGTGATGAGCGACTCCTTCTCGCCCCAGGCCGGCGACGCGTCCTTGAGTTCCAGGTTCCACCACTTCACGATGCCGTTCGTCTCCTTCTCGGCGAAGTCCGACTCTGCGACGGCCTTGCCGGCCACGAAGCCGTTCTTCCCGTCCTTGAAATCACCGACGAATTCGCGGTTCCACAGGCCCTCGGTGAGAAGCACGTGGGCGATGGACGCGGCGAGGGCCCCATCCGTCCCCGGCTTCACCGGAAGCCACTCGTGCGCCTTGGCCGCGACGTTGTTCAGCTTCGGGTCGACCGCGATCACCGTTCCGCGCTTCACGATCTCGTGGAAGCGGTGGATGGTGTTGGGCACCTCGCGGTTCGACGACAGCGGGTCGCAGCCCCAGGCCACGAGGCAATTCGTCTTCTCGAGGTCGTAGTCGCGGTAACCGAAGTAGCCTTGCGTGAGGCCGGGTCCCATTTTCTCCGCCTCGGCGCAGATGGCGCTGTGGGAGAAGTAGTTCGGCGTGCCGAAGATCTTGGGCAGCGTGCCGTAGAGCAGGTCCGTGGAGGTGGCCGAATAGCGGCCGCGCATGTAGACGAACTTGTCCGTCTCGTTGTTTCGGCGCAACTCCATCATCTTGTCGGCGACCGTGTCGAGCGCCTCGTCCCACGATATCGGAACCCACTTCGGATCGACGCCGCGGCCCTTGGCCGGGTTGGTGCGCTTCATCGGACCCTTGATGCGGTCCGGGTCGTAGGTCTGCTGCGGGATGAGGTGGCCACGCGGGCAGCAATAGCCGTGGTTCGTCTTGCTGTTGGGGTTGCCGCGCACGCGGGTCACCCGCCCGTCCTGCACATAGAGTTGGATGGCGCACCACTGCGTGCAGCCCTGGCAGGTGCTTGCGACCCACTCGCCCTTGGCCGGGCCGGCGGGCTTGGCCTTGCGAAGGGCCATGGCGGCGGTGATCGGGATCTCGGGCTCCGTGGGCTGCATCGCGCAGCCGGCCGCGAGCGCACCGGCGACGGCGCCCGTCATCCGGATGAACTCTCTTCTCGTGAGTCTCATGGCTTCTCCCCCTGGGAATGAATCGCATCTCCGCCCGACGGGCCGGAACTGCGTTTATTTCATTCCCGCTGGCGGGAATCCGGTTGACCTGAGTCAAGCCGCGTGACCAAGGGAGCTGCCGAAGGGTCGATTCCCCTTTCCTTTCGGGAGAATGTGCCAATAATGATTTGTGCCAGGCGGGCCCAGGAGGCACGCGGGCCGCTTTGCGTGACGCGCATTTCGCGATGAACCCGATCTCTACAGCGCCCCTCGACGCAAGTTTCCGCTACCGCCTCGGCGATGACGGGGAGGGCATGGATTCCGTGTCCGGCAACCCGCAGCGGGTGCTGGGTTTCGACGCGCAGGCGTTCCTTTCCGGAGCGGTCGACCTGAAGGCGCGCATTCATGCCGACGATGCGGACATCGCCGCCCGGATGTTCGCGCCGCAGGCGACGTCGAATCGCCAGGTCGTCAATCTGCGCCTGCGCCAGGCCCATGGCCGGATTCGCTGCGTCAAGTGCAGTTATGAAAAATCGGCGACTGCGGCGGGCATCACGCTCGAGCTGCTGCTGGAGGACGCCAAGAGCCTGCCGCGCACGCTCGACGATGCGGCCGCCATGGCGAACTTCCGGGCCATGATGGAGAACACCGACGACTTCATCTATTTCAAGGATCGCAACCACGTCATCACCGGCGCCAGCCAGACGCTGGTGGCCCTGTGCGATCCGGCGGAACACTGGACGGACCTGATCGGCCAGACCGACTACGACGTGTTTCCCGAGGCCTATGCCGACATCTACTACAAGCTGGAAAAGCAGGTGTATGCCGGGGTCGAGGTGGCGCACGAGGTCCAGGAGTACCTGTCCAAGGACGGCCGCAAGGGCTGGGTGGACAACCGCAAGTACCCCATCCGCAACGCCGCCGGCGACATCGTCGGCCTGTATGGCATCGCCCGCGACATCACCGGGTTGAGGCAGGCCGAGGCCGAGATGCGGCGGCAACGCGAGGCCTTGCAGCTGATACTCGACTACGCGCCGATCGGCATCTGGCTGCAGGACGGCAAGGGCAAGCTCGCCTTCGTCAACCGGGCTTTCTGCCAGGCCACCGGCATCGCCGAGGAAGACTATCTCGCCGTCGATCATTACGCCGATCTGATCCCGCAGCCCTTCAGGCCGCAGTGGCTCGCGTCGGACGCCGATGCGCTGGCCAGCCCGGACGCCAGCGTGACGTACCCGCGCCTGCCCCTGGCCGACGGCAAGGTTCATGACCTGCAGGTGATCAAGGCCATCAAGCGGAGCGACGCGGGTGAACCGGTGGCGATCGTCGGTCTCAGCCTGGACGTGACCGAGCAGTTGCGGCAGGAAGGCCTGCTGAAGGCGAGCGAGCAGCGCTTCCGCTCCCTTTTCGAGCAGGCGCCGAACATCGCGGTCCAGGGCTACGACGCCGGGCGCAAGGTGGTCTTCTGGAATTCGGCCAGCGAAGCGCTCTACGGCTACAGCGCCACGGAGGCATTGGGGCGGCGGCTGGAAGACCTGATCATTCCCGACGCCATGCGGCAAGCGGTCATCGATGCCGTGGCGGCCTGGGTCGGGGGCGGGCCGGCCGTCCCCCCGGGCGAACTCGTCCTGCGCCGCAAGGACGGCACCGACGTCAGCGTCTATTCCAGCCATGCTTTGCTGATGAACGCGAGCGGCGAACCGGAAATGTACTGCGTGGATGTCGCGCTGACGGATCTGAAAAGGAAGGAAGCGCAACTGCAGCAGCGCGAGCAGTACCAGCGGGCCTTGCTCGACAACTTCCCCTTTGCCGTGTGGCTCAAGGACACGGAAAGCCGCTTCCTCGCCGTCAACCAGGGGTTCGCGCAGTTGTTCGGCCAGCGCAGCACCGAAGAACTGGTCGGCAAGACCGACTTCGACATCGCGCCTCCCGCATTGGCCGAAGGCTATCGCGCCGACGACCGGGAAGTCCTCGCTTCCGGGAGCAAGAAGAACGTGGAAGAGGAAATCATCGATGCCGACGGAAACCGGAAGTGGTTCGAGACCTACAAGGCGCCGGTCCTGGACGAGACCGGCCGCGTGGTGGGCAGCGTCGGCTTTGCCCGCGACATCAGCGAGCGCCGGGAGACCGCCATCGCCCTGAAGGACATGTCGAAAGCGCTCGCCACATCGCGCGACTTGCTGCAGCAGGTCATCGACACCGCGCCGGTCCGGGTCTTCTGGAAGGATCGCGACTGCCGCTACCTGGGCTGCAACCCGGCTTTCGCCCGGGATGCGGGCAAGGATGCGCCCGCCGACCTGATCGGGTTGGACGACTACGCGATGGCCTGGGCCGAGCAGGCGGATATGTATCGAGCCGATGACCGGCGGGTGATGGAATCGGGCCAGCCGCGCATCGATTTCGAGGAACCCCAGACGACCCCGGACGGGGAGCCACGCTGGTTGCGTACCTCCAAGGTGCCGCTGCGCGACGCGGCAGGCGCGGTGACAGGCGTGCTGGGACTGTACGACGACATCACGGCGCGCAAGCAAGTCGAGCTCGCCCTGGCCCGGGAGCGGCTGTTTACCGCCGAGACCATCAACGCGCTTCCCGGCGTCTTCTACGTCTTCGATTCCAGCGGCCGCTTCCTGCGGTGGAACCAGCATTTCAAGGAAGCGACCGGCTACGGCGACGCCGAACTGGCGACGATGCGCGGGCCGGATTTCTTCTCCGGACCGGATCAGGAACGCATCGTGGCGGCCATGGAAGCGGTTTTCCGGGAGGGCGCGACCAACGTCGAGGCCCTGTTCCGGGATCGACACGGGCGAGGCGTGCCCTACCTCTTCAGCGGCACCCGCATGGTGCTCGATGGCGAAGCGTACCTGCTCGGCGTCGGTATCGACATCACCGAGCGCCAGCGCACGGAGGCCGAGCTGCAACTGCACCGTCACCATCTGGAGGAACTGGTCGCGACACGCACCCGGGAGCTCGCGCTGGCCAAGGAGGCCGCCGAAGCCGCCAACATCGCCAAGAGCGCCTTCCTGGCCAACATGAGCCACGAGATCCGCACGCCCCTCAACGCCATCGCCGGCATGACCCACATCCTGCGCAGGAGCGGGCTGTCCCCGCAGCAGGCCGACAAGCTCGACAAGATCGAAGCCGCCGGCGCTCACCTGCTGGAGACCATCAATGTCGTGCTCGACCTGTCCAAGATCGAGGCCGGCAAGTTCGCGATGGAGGACGCACCGGTTCGTGTCGAAGCCCTGCTCGGCAACATCGCATCGATGCTGGGGCACAAGGCCCGGGAAAAGGGTTTGCGCTTCCGGACCGAAACCGCCCCGTTGCCCCGCGGCCTCCACGGCGACCCCACGCGCCTGCAACAGGCACTGCTCAACTACGCGGCCAACGCCCTCAAGTTCACCGAGGCAGGCGACATTACCCTGAGGGTGAAGGCCGAGGCGCAGACCGACGAGACCGCCACCCTGCGCTTCGAGGTCCAGGACACCGGCATCGGCATCGCCCCGGAGATACTGCCCAAGCTCTTCGGTGCCTTCGAGCAGGCCGACAACTCGACCACGCGCAAGTACGGCGGCACCGGCCTGGGCCTGGCGATCACCCGCAAGATCGCCGAAGCGATGGGCGGAACGGCCGGCGCGACCAGCATCCCAGGCAAGGGAAGCACCTTCTGGTTCACGGCGGTACTCAGGAAGTCCCGGGATCGCGTCGAGGCGCCCACCGGGGCCGATTTCGAAGCCGCCGAACACGCGATCGCGCGCCGCCACGCCGGCCGGCGCATCCTGCTGACGGAGGACGAGCCGATCAACCGGGAAATCGCCCTGATCCTGCTGGAGCAAGTCGGGCTCAGGATCGATCTGGCCGAGGACGGCCGGGAGGCCGTGGAGAAGGCCCGCTCGGGTGACTACGCCGTCATCCTGATGGACATGCAGATGCCGGTGCTGGACGGGCTGGACGCGACCCGGCAGATCCGGCAATTGCCGGGCCACGCGGCGACTCCCATCCTGGCGATGACGGCGAACGCCTACTCCGAGAATGAGGATCGGTGCCGCGACGCCGGGATGGACGACTTCATCGCCAAGCCGTTCACCCCCGAGGTTCTCTACGAGGCCTTGCTGCGTTGGCTGGAAAGGGGAGGGCGCCCCGAAGACGAATCGAACGTCCGACCTGCCCCTTAGGAGGGGGCTGCTCTATCCACTGAGCTACCGGGGCGCGGGCCTGCAAACCGCGAGGCGTGATTATCGCATTGCGGCGCCGGGCTTGAGGAATGTCGTGGCGTTTCCGGCCAGGACGCCGACAATGGCTTGCCATGACTTCCCGTCCCCTGGATCCGGTATCCGCCCGCCAACGCGCCCTCGCATCGATCGAGGCCGAGCACAAGGCCTTCGACGCGGCGCTTGCCGGCCTCGTGGGGCAGCTCGGCTTCGTGCGGGCCCATGCCGTCCGGCCGGACCCCGGCCTCTTCGAACGCAGCCTCACGTACGTCGCCACGTTCATGGACCGCTTTCACCACAGGAACGAGGACGAATACCTGTTCAAGGCGCTTCGCGCGCGCACGCGCGAGGCGGATGGCCTGCTCGCGGACCTGCAGCACGACCACGCCCGGGGGCCGGGGTTCTTCCGGGACCTCGCCCGCACCCTGGCCGGCACGCGGACGGGAGAAACGCGATTCGACGACTTCGCCGACCTGCTGGAACGCTACGCGCGCGAGCAGGTCGAGCACATGCGGATCGAGGGGACCGAACTGGTCCCCCTGGCGCAGCGGGTGCTCAAGGCATCGGACTGGCAGGCGATCGACACCGCCTTCCGGCTCAACCGCGACCCGCTATTCGGAGGGCTTTCCGTGGTGTCCGGGCCCGTCAGGCGGCCGTAGGCTGCGCGCGCGGGCGCCGCCGCCACTGCAGGCCGAAGACGAGCGCGATCAGCAGCCACGCGGGCACCGTGAACATCTCCTTGCCCGGTTGCTCGAGCCGCGTCTCCACGCCGACCACGCGGTTGTTGTCGGCGATGTCCAGCCCGACCTTCTCGGCCGGGCTGTCGAAGACGACGTCGGCGATCATCGTCTTGCCGTCCTTCTCCTCGAGCATGACGCCCGCCTTCGCGAGTGCCTCCTGCGGGTCGCCCTTGCCGCGGGGAAGGAGGAAGGTGCGCTCCTGGATGCGGCCCTTCTTGTCGTCCACCTCGACGCGCAGGCGGATGTTCTCGCCGGGCTTCAATTCCTTGAGGGCATCCACGATCTTCGCGGGCGGCTGCACTTCGAACGGCGGATGGAACTGGTCGCGGCAAGCCGGCCTCAGCAGGATGAAAGTCGCGACGAGCAGCAGGGCGCCCTCCCACCAGCGGTTGCTCACGACGAACCAGCCCTGCGTCGCGCTCGCGAAGACGAGGCAGGCGATGAGGCCCGTGACCACGACCCAGGCCAGGTGGGCCGTCGAACCGATGTTCATGAGCAGCAGCTCGGTGTTGAAGACGAAAACGAACGGCAGGATGGCCGTTCGCAGGTTGTAGACGAAGGCCTGGATGCCCGTCTTGAGCGGATCGGCCCCCGACAGGCCCGCGGCGGCAAAGGCCGCCAGGGCCACGGGCGGCGTGGTGTCCGCCATGATCCCGAAATAGAACACGAAGAGGTGGACGGCGACGAGCGGCACCTCCACGCCGTGCGAGGCCGCGAGCTTCACGATCACCGGTGCGAGGAGCGTCGAGACCACGATGTAGTTCGCGGTCGTGGGCAGCCCCATCCCCAGGATGAGCGAGAGGCCTGCTGTCAGCAGCAAGGCGAGCAGCAAATTGCCCATCGAGAGTGTTTCCACCACCTCGGCGAGCACCTGGCCGATGCCGGTCACCGACACCGAGCCGACGATGATGCCCGCCGTCGCCGTCGCGATCGCGACGCCCAGCATGTTGCGGGCGCCGCCGTGCAGGCTCACGTAGAGGTCGTCGAAGCCGCGCCGCAGTTCGCCCTTCGCGGGGAGCTTGCGGAAAAAGGCGATGAGCGGGCGCTGGGTGGTGAGCATCACGATCATCACCGCGCAGGCGTAGAAGGCGGAGAGGCCCGGCGACTGCTCGAGCACCATGAGGCACCACACCAGCACGTAGATGGGCAGGATGTAGAAGAGGCCGGCGAGCACCGTGGGCTTCGCGAGCGGCAATTCGTCGAGATTCTCGGTGATGTCGCCCGAGGCATCGGGATAGCGCGCCGAGGCTGCGACGCCGGCGACGTAGGCCGCGAAGACGATCGCGCCCACGAAGAGGCTCCCGCCGAGCTCGCCGAAGACGCCGGGGATCCACGCGGAGAGCCAGTGGGACAGCTGCACCGTGATGACGAGGCCGGCGATGGCGAAGGTCCAGTTGACGAGCCTGGACGTGAGGGGCGAGTGCGGGCGCTTCGGGCCCTTCATGCCCAGGCTCACCGCCTCCAGGTGCACGATCCACAGCAGGGAGATGTACGAGAAGACGGCGGGCAGGAAGGCGTGCTTGATGATCTCCGTGTACGGCATGTTGACGTACTCGACCATCAGGAACGCCGCGGCGCCCATCACCGGGGGCATGATCTGCCCGTTCACCGACGAGGCGACCTCGATGGCGCCCGCCTTCACGGGGGAGTAGCCGACGCGCTTCATGAGCATGATGGTCACGTTGCCGCCGGTGAGGACGTTGGCGACCGACGATCCCGAGATGAGGCCGTTCAGGCCCGACGAGAGCACCGAGGCCTTGGCGGGCCCGCCCCGCAGGTGCCCCATGAGCGAAAAGGCGACTCGCGTCATCCAGTTTCCGGCGCCCGCCTGGTCGAGCATGGCGCCGAACAGCACGTAGAGGAACACGAACTCGGCCGACACGCCCAGCGCCACGCCGAAGACGCCCTCGCTGGTGAGCCACATCTGGGAGGCGGCCCGGCCCAGCGAGGTTCCCTTGTGGGAGATCATCTCCGGCATCCAGGGCCCGGCGAACATGTAGACGATGAAGATGATCGCCATGATCGTCATCGGCCAGCCCAGCGCGCGGCGGGTCGCCTCGAGCAGGATGAGCATGCCGGCGACGGTCACGACCAGATCGGCGGTCGTCGGCGAGCCCGGCCGCGTCACGAGCTCGGCGGAAAAAACGAACAGGTAGGCCGAGCAGGCGGCCGCGATTACGGCGAAGACCCAGTCGTAGGCCGGCACGTAGGCGCGCGGGCTGCGCCGCCCGCGCGGATAGATGATGAAGACGAGGAAGATCGCGATGGCGAGGTGGATCGCGCGCTGTCCGGTGGAGTTGATGACGCCCCAGCCGAGCGAGTAGGGGAGGGGCGAGGCGATCCACAGCTGGAAGAGCGACCAGACGACCGCGACGTTCAGGAAGAGCGACTTCGTGAAGCCCGACGGGCGGCGGCCCCCCGACTCCACGGCGACGACGTTCTCGAGGATCCTTGCGCGTTCCTCTTCGCTCAGCGCGGCTTGCGGCTCGGCCATGACTGCCTCCCGGTCTTCGACCTGCTTCGTTGTTGTGGGCGCTGCAGAAGCGCGACGGGCGCCCCCGTTGCGAGGGCGCCCGTCGTCAGGCTGTGGTGCGCGAGGCGGCCACGCTTACTTCATCAGGCCCTTTTCCTTGAAGTACTTCACCGCGCCCGGGTGATACGGCACCGTGTTGCCGGTGAGCATCTCGGCCGGCTGCAGGTTCTCGAGGGCCGGGTGCAGCTTCTTGAAGTCGTTCAGGTTGTCGAAGACCGCCTTCACGATGGCGTAGGCCGCCTTGTCCGAGAGCTTGCTCGAGGTGACGATGGTCGCGCGCGGCCCGAAGGTCTTCGTGTCGGCGTCCGAGCCCGTGTACATCTTGCCGGGGATGGTGGCGGCCGGGTAGAACGAGTTCGCCTTCATCAGCTTGTCGACGCCGGGGCCGGTAATGTTCACCAGGTTGGAGGCGCAGGTCGTGGCCGCTTCCTTGATGGACGCGTTCGGATGCCCCACCACGTAGGTGAAGGCGTCGATCTTGTTGTCGCACAGGGCGCCGGCCATCTCGGCGGGCTTGAGGTCCGTGGCGAGCTTGAACGAGGCGGCCGTCATGCCCGTCTCCTTCATGACCATTTCCGTGACCGAGCGCGTGCCCGAGCCCGGGTCGCCGATGTTCACGCGCTTGCCCTTCAGGTCGTCCCAGTTCTTCACGTTGGCGTCCTTGCGGGCGACGACGGTGAACGGCTCGGCGTGCAGCGCGAAGAGCGCGCGCAGTTCCTTGACCGGCTTGCCGGCGAACTTGTCCTGGCCCTGGAGCGCGTAGTACTGGGTGTCCGACTGGGCGACGCCCACGTCGAGGTCGCCCGAGGCGATGGCGTTGATGTTGAACACGGAACCGCCCGTCGATTCGACGGTGCAGCGCAGGCCGTGGTCCTTGCGTCCCTGGTTCACGAGGCGGCAGATGGCGCCGCCGACCGGGTAGTACACGCCGGTGATGCCGCCGGTGCCGAGGGTGACGAAGTTGTCCGCCGCGCCTGCAGGGGCGGCGAGAATCGCGGTGGTGGCGCCGGCCAGGATGGCGGCGAGGGCCTTGAGTTTCATGGCTTGGAGCTCCTCTTGGGGTTTTGGCCTGAATCGGGGGATGGTATTTCCTCAGGTGGTGAAAGTGTCTCACGACGGACGCGCCGGGCCAATGGGTCCGCGGCCGGCTGGTACACTGCCGCGCCCCCCCGACAACCGCCCCGGCATCCCCATGGAATACTTCCTCATCGGCATCCTCGTCTTTTCGGTCCTGCTCGTGGGCGGGCTCGTCGCCGCGCAGTCGGGGGTGCCTCCTGCGCCTGGCCGTGAGGCGCCGGCCTTCGACCTGCCGGATTCCGAAGGGCGGCGCCACGCCATGGCCTCGTGCCGCGGGCGCCGGGCGGTGGTGTTCTTCTTCCCGATGGACGACACGCCGGAATGCCTGGCCGTCGTCGCCGCGTACCAGGCGGCCCAACCGCGGATCGAGGCGACCGGCGCCCGTTTTCTCGCGGTGGCGGTCGCATCGCCGGAGGCCGTGAAAGCCTACCGGGAGGCGCAGGCGATCACTTTCCCCGATCCTCGCGGACCCCTCCGGGCGCGCGGCCCGGGCCTGGGGCACGCTCACCAATTTCGGCTTCTACAAGTTCGCGAAGAAACTCGCGGTCGTCGTCGACGCCGGCGGCCGGGTGGAGCGGGTCTGGCGCGATGGCGTGGGCCCGTCCCACGTCGACGAGGTGGTGGCGGCGCTGCAGGAGAGCGCGGCATGACCCGTCGGTGTGGGAATCGGCGCGCCGGTCGGCTATAATCGCGCCCTTCGACAAGCCCACCGGAGAGGTGGCAGAGTGGTCGATCGCGTCAGACTCGAAATCTGAAGTACCCTCCGGGGTACCGTGGGTTCGAATCCCACCCTCTCCGCCAGTTGCCCCGAGAACGCCCCGCTCCCCGCGGGGCGTTTTCATTGGCGCGCCCGATTCGCCCGGGCCTGCGCCGCTTTTCCGGCGATCGAAGCTTCCCCGACAAACCTAAAGTTGTTCCCGGGGGCTGCCGTAATGGCCCTAGGTGCGGACCGCGTGGAGGCATGGCCCGCCTGCGCGCACCGGGACTCTTTCACCCGTAACCCCTGCGACACGCGAATCGTGAAGTAGGTCACCCCTTACAGCACGGGCATCTCACTAGAATGCGTCACCTCACGTTCACCGGACTGATGGATTCCTTGAGAACCTCCCTGGCTGGCGGTGTGCCGCATCGGGCACCCGACCCCCCTCCCGAACCATTCGCGGTCGCGAGAGCGCATACCTCCAAGCAGGCGAAAGCGCCTGCGCCCATGCCGGCCAGCAACGTCTACTTCGCCTGGGACGATGCCTTGAACGACGATTTCGAATGGGAAGCGCCGATCGTGAAGGTCGGCGACCTGGCGCAACGCGCCGCCCCCGCGCAACCGGCCGACGGCCCGCGCCGCGAGCCGGCTCCCGCGACCGCCGCCGAACGCGCCGCGACCGGTTCCGCCCCCGCCATCTCGCCCGTGCCGGCCAATGCCCCGGGCAGCGCGCGTATCCGCGAGCGTTACTGCGCCATCCGGTTTCCCGGCGCACCGGCCCTGGCGGCCGATGCCGACGTGTCCGGTCTCATCAAGGTCGCGCGCCTCTATTTCGAGGACGGCGATTCGCCGCGAGCGGTCGAACTGCTGGATTGCGCCGCCGCCGTCCTGCCGGGCGAGGAGCGCCTGCGACTCGCCGCGCTCGAGATCCTGTTCCTCGCCCGCGATGGCGAGGCGTTCGTGGCGGCGGCGCGCGCCTTCCGCGACCGCTTCCCGGGCTCCGGGCGCTGGGCGGACATCGAGCGCCTCGGTTGGCGGTTCGCGCCGCGCGAGCGTCTTTTCGCCGGCGGCCGTCCCCAGGACAAGGCGGCCGACGCGCATTTCGGCGCCTGGCCGGAGTCGCCGAACTGGATCGAGGCGCCCTGGGATCTCACCTGCGAAGTACTCGCCGTGGAACTGCGCGGCCGGGTGCTCGGAACGGCGAGGCCGTGATGGCGCTCGAGACGGGCGCCGGCTCCCGGCGACGCGCTTCGGACCGGGCGCCCGACAACGCGGCCGACCCCTCCCTGCGCGCCGAGGGGCGCAAGAGCTGGGACAAGCTGTTCGCGTGGCTGCGCCGCGAGGCGACCGAGGGCGAGCCGCGTGCCGCCGCCCGGGAGATCCTGGACCAGTACCGCCGCTTCATGGCCGCGGTGGGCAAGGACGAGGGCGAACTGCTTTCCAACCCGCTCCTCTGGAACGATGAAGAGGCCGCGCGGGGGCACTGGATCGAGGGCGCCTTCCACGAGTTCTCGCGCGCCGCCTCGAGCGCGCTGCAACGCTTTGCCGATGCCGCCGCGATAGCGCCGGGCGATTCGCGCGTGGCCGAGCTCGCCGCGGTGGCGCTTTGCGCCTGCACCGCTTCGATCAAGTGGGCCGAGATCGCCGGCTCCGGCCGCCGCGCCGCCTCGATGGCCGAGATCCACCGCGCCTACAGGCTGGCCCGCGACATGGGTCTCGACGAATCCTCGCCCCCGGTTCCCGCCGACGGCGGTCGCGAAGTCGCCCTTCCGGTCGCGGCGCACTACGCGCGCGCGCTCATGCTCGAGGCGTTCTGCCGCGGCAATCTCGGTCGCCAGCAGGTCGTCGTGCTCGACGCCTGGCTCTGGGAATGGTGCACCGCCTACCGGCTCTCCGACGGTCCCGCCGCCGGCGCGCTGCTCGCCGTGGATGCGGGCGGGTCGCGGGGCCTGCGCGCGCTCGCCGACGGCGAAAACCTGCACGGCCAGGTGCTCGTGATCGAGCCGATGGCCTCCCAGATCGAGCATGTCGTGCGCGAACTGCAGGCCGGCCGCATCTTTCCGGGCCACGGGCTTTCGACTTCCTTCCGCCTGGAAGTGCATGTCGCGCTGCTCGACACGCTGCGCGCGTTCCTCGCGGTCGCGCGCAAGGGCCTCGCCCTGCGCCAGCGGCGCGAAGGGTGCGAGGAGAGGGTCGACGTCTTCGTGGGGCTCACCGAGATCCTCGCCAAGGCCGCCACCGCCGTGAACGTGAGCCGAAGCGCCCCCCGGTCCCCGCAGGGCCTGCCGGGCATCGACAGCCAGTACGAAATCGCGCGCCGCACCCTGCGCCTCGTGGACGAAAGCGAGAGCGGCCTCGGCCTCGAAGGCGACGAGGGCGCGCAGCCCCTCGAAGTCGGCACGCTCCTGGGCCTCATGCGCGACGACGGCTCGCCCGTGCTCCTGGCCGAGGTGGCCCGGCGCGTTTCCCGTGCGGGTCATCCGACGCGATTCGGCGTGCGGATCCTGTCGCGCGCCTTGCACCGGCTCGAGATCTCGAAGGGCGATGGGCGCGGCCCGACGCAGGCGCTCTATCTCGCCGGCACCGACTCCTCGGGGCGGCAGGATGCCGTCCTGGTCGCGCAGGGCGACTTCGATCCGCTCGCCGACTACGAAATCCGCTTTCCCGACCGCGTTTACCGCGTGAACCTCAACCGGGTGCGCCACCAGGGGCGGGGATGGCTGCTCGCCGGCGTCGAAGTGGCCGGCGAGAAGGTCGAATGCGCGCCGCCCGCGGCGAAGGCACCGCTCTCGCTCACCCTGGCCGACTAGGCCGCCGTCACTTGCCGGAACCCCCTGTCGGGGTTCCCGGAGGGCCGTTTTCGAGCGAGCCGTGAAGTATCTTGCCTAACGTCATGAAATCAGGAGAAAATCCGGTTTCAAAAACTTTTTTGACGGAAGGCCGATGGCTGCCGGCAACGGGCACGAGCGGGAGACGGTCCGACGCATCCTCGAATCGGCGGCGGCGGAGTTCGCGCGCCACGGTTTCGTCGCGGCCCGCATCCGCGACATCGTCGATGCCGCCGGGGTGAACCTCGCGGCCGTCAACTATCACTTCGGCGGCAAGGAAGGCCTCTGCCGCGCGACGGTCGCGATGCTGGCGCGTCGCACGCAGGACGAGGTGCCGCGGGAATCGGCCGAAGTGCGGCGCCTCCCGCCGGAAGACCAGCTGCGCATCTTCACGCGGGTGATCCTCGAGCGCTTCCTCGGCGGCCCGCAGGCGACTCCCATGGCGCGCATCCTCGCCCACGAACTGCTGGATCCCACGCCGGCCTTCGACGAGCTGCTGCGCGACGTGGCCGGGCCGCAGTTCGAAAGGCTCTCGGACATCGTGGCGCGCCTCCTGGGGCCGAGAGCCAATGCCGAGGAGATCGCCCTCGCCAGCTTTTCGGTGACGGGGCAGTGGGCTTTCTACCTGTTCGGACGCGCCGCCATCGAGCGGCTGTACGCGGACCTCGTCCGGGACCCGGCCGTCATCGATCGCCTGGCCCGGCACATCGGCGACTCGTCGGTGGCCGCCCTGCGGGCCCGCCGCCTCGAGATCGAGGCGCCCGCCCGGGAAACGAATCCGAGGCCGGCCGTTCGCCGGCCTGCCGGGACGGTGGCGAGGCCCGCGGGCGGCGCCCACCGCAAAGCGACGGCCAAGGGGCCATCCAAGAAAGCCTGAGAGGCGTATGGTCATTCAAGGCAATGATTTGAAAAGATTTTTGGTGATCGTGCCCGGCATGCCCCACAAGAGGATTGCAGGTGTAGGACAGGATTGACGATTTTGTTAGGTTTTTCATAGGGTTAAACCCACCGCGACGGCAGAATCGCGGGAAATCACTGCGAAGCGGGCACCCGATCCGCCATTCACGCCCGGGGCAGCGCCCCGAGAGGGAGATTCATGAGGAAGAGAATCGCCGCAGGTCTCGCCGCGCTCGCCGTGGCGGGGTGCCTTGCGACCCAGGCATTCGCGCAGCCGGCCGCCGGGCCGCTCGAATCGCGCCTCGATGCGCGCAAGGTCGTCGTCGAGGCCGGCGCCGAGCGCCTCGTCGATGCCGCCGATGCCAAGCCGGGCGACGTGATCGAATACGTCGCCACCTACCGGAACAATGGCCGCGAGATCATCCGCGACCTGCAGGCCACCCTGCCCATTCCCCGCGAAACCGAGTGGATCGCCGGCAGCGCCCGTCCTTCCGGCGCGCAGGCGAGCCTCGACGGCCAGTCGTTCGCGACCCTGCCCCTCAAGCGGAAGGCCGTGAAGTCCGGCCAGGCCGTGGACGAGGACGTGCCGCTGCGCGAATACCGTGCGCTGCGCTGGCGGCTCGCGGAGCTCGCGCCCGGCAAGTCCGTCACCTACACCGCCCGCGTGAGGGTCGTCGATGACCGGGCGCCCCGCGCCAGGGAGCCGTCGCGATGAAGTCCCTCCTCCCCCCGAATCGCATCCCGGACCGGCGCCTTGCCGGTCTTGTCGCAATTGAAATCCCGTCATCCCAGCCTGCCGTCCGTCAAAAGGAGAACCCCATGAACCCCTCCAACCCCGCCGGAAGGCTCGCCGCGATCGCCCGCGGCGCGTTCTTCGCGCTCGTCGTCGTCGTCCTCGGCTCGCTCTCGCCCCTGGCGGGCGAGGCGCTGGCCGCGCCGGCTGCCGGCACCGTCATCGGCAACCAGGCGACCGCCACATACCGCGACGCCGGCAACGTGGTGCGCAACGCCACGTCGAACCTCGTGCAGACCACGGTCTCGCAGGTGAAGAGCTTCACCGTCGCGGCCTCGGGCTCGCGCACGGCGGCGCCGGGGCAGACGGTCTACTACCCGCACGTGATCACCAACACGGGCAACGGGACGGACACGTACACGTTCGGGGGCCCGATCACGGGCGGCACGTTCACGCATTCGCCGGTGAACTACTACATCGACGCGAACGGCGACGGCATGCCGGACAACTTCACGCCGCTCGCGACCACCGGGCCGGTCGCCGCGGGCGCGCAATACCGGTTCGTGATCGCCGGCACGGTGCCCGCGGGCGCGGGGCTCGGCGCCACGGGCACCATGGTCGTCTCGGTGACGGACGGCCTCACCACCGACACGAGCAACGTCGACACCACGACGGTGGCCGATTGCGCGCTCAACGTGACCAAGTCGATGAGCCTGCTCGCCGGCGCCTCGCCCGCGGGCCCCATCACCGTCACGCTGTCCTACACGAACTCCGGCACGGCGGCCTGCACGACGGTCGAGATCCGCGACGTGATCCCGGCGGGCATGACCTACGTGGCGGCCTCGGGCCTGTGGAGCGGCTCGGGCGCGGCCCTCACGGATGCGACCGGCGGCGACCCGGCCGGCATCGCCTACGACTTCGGCAACACCGTGGCCGGGCGCGTCACGGCCGTCATCACCACGGTGAACGCCGGCACCTCCGGCACGCTGCGCTTCAGCATGAACGTGAACGCGGGCCTGTCGCCCACGACGCCGGCCAACCAGGCGCTCACGACGAACACCGCGACCTTCAGCACGAACGGCGGCCCGTTCAGCAACACCAACTCGGTGCTCTACTCGGTGCTGCAGACGGCCGGGGTGACGGCGAGCGATTCGCCCCTGCAGGCGGGCGACACGACGGCCAACGACATCGTCGAGGTGCCGGCCGCGAGCCCGGGCGCCACGGTGCTCTTCAACAACCGCATCACCAACAACGGCAACGGCGTCGACTCCTTCGACATCTCGCTTGCCGGGCAGGCGGCCTGGCCGGTCGGCACGACCTTCTCGCTGCTGCAATCGGACGGCGTCACCTCGCTCATCGACACCAACGGCAACGGCACGCCGGACACCGGCCCGCTCAACCCGGGCCAGACGTACACGGTCATCGTGCGCGTCACGCTGCCGGCCTCGTCGGGCACCGGCCCGTTCGACCTCGTGAAGACCGCGACGTCGCGCTTCAACCCGGCCGTCTCCGACTCCGTGACGGACCGGCTGCTCGCCATCACCGCCAACACGGTCGACCTCACGAACAACACCGCGCGAACCGACTCGACGCCGGCGGGCACGGCGGCCGCGGGCAATGCCGCGACGACGGGCTTCGGCGTCACGGGCGCCGCGACGATCGTCACGAACACCGTCACGCCGTCGGATTCGGCGCCGACGGTGACGCGCTTCCAGGTCTTCGTGAACAACACGGGCGGCGTGGCCGACTCCTTCAACCTGTCGGTCGCCGGCGTGCCGGCCGGGTGGACCGTGGTGTTCCGCGCCGACGGCGGGGCGGGCAACTGCTCGACGGTCGGCGCGACGCTCACCAACACGGGCACCATCAACTCGCTGGCCAACCGCCTCATCTGCGCCGAGGTCACCGTGCCGGTGACGATTTCGGGCAACGCCGCCCCGGGCACGTTCCCCCTCGACATCGTCGCCCAGTCCGCGGTCAACCCGGCGGTGGTCGACACCATCCGCGATGCCGTGGTGGTGAACGCCTTCCACCGCGTGACGCTCACGCCCAACAACTCGCAGCAGACCTACCCCGGCGGCGCGGTCACCTACAACCACACGATGTCCAACACCGGCAACGTGTCCGAGACCATCAGCTTCGCGGCGCTCTGCCTCACGGACAGCCGCTCGGCCCAGGGCTGGACGTCGGCCGCCTACCTCGACGTGAACGCCAACGGCACGCTCGAGATCGGCACCGACACGCTCGTCACGTGCGGCGCGACGACGGACACGCTCAACGTCGGCCAGACGCGCGGCATCATCGTGCGCGTCTTCGCCCCGGGCAGCGCCACGTCGTCCGACCCGGCCAACGTCACGACGCTCACGGCGACGTACAACGCCGGCGCGGCGACGACGACGGCGACGGATTCCACGACGGTCACCGACGGCCTCACGCTCCTGAAGCGCCAGCGCACGATCAACTGCGACGGCACGGGCGCGGGCGCCTACCAGACCGCGGCCATCGCCGCGGGACCGCTCACGGCGCCGGGGCGCTGCATCGGCTACGAGATCACCGCCACCAACACGACGGCCGCCAGCGTCACCCTCGTGGTGATCAACGACCTCGTGCCCGCCAACACCCTCATGCACTACCTGTGCGGGGCGCCGGCGACGTCCGTCGGATCGATAGCGGGCACCACGCCGGCCAACGGCGCCACCGGCACGGTCTCGGCCAACGTCGGCACGCTCACCTCCAACCAGTCGGCGGTCCTCACGTTCTGCGTGCGGATCGATCCGTGATGCCGGTGTCACTCCACCCGGCCGGGCCAGCCTCCCTTCGGCCTGCCGGGTGACTTGGGGAGGCGTCTCGCGACGCCTCCGTTTTTCGATGGGCCCCGTTCCAGTCGGGACCCATCGACCAACGACAAGCGACACCGACGAGTGAGCAGGAGAACCGTGACCGAACGCATCGTGGCGATGCTGGGCCGGGCGAGCCGATGGCTCGCCGCGGGCACGGCCGCGCTCGCGCTCGCCGCGGCGGCCGCGCCGCCGGCCGGCACCACGATCTCCAACCAGGCGAGTTCCACGGCGCTCCTGGGCGCCGCGCCCGTGGCCAACGTCTCGAACACCGTGACGCTCGTCACCTCGGCGCCGCCGGTGGTGGCGGGTTCGTTCCTCCTCACCGCCTCCGAGACGAGGCGGGCGGCCCCGGGCGCGACGGTGATCTTCCGGCACGCGCTCACCAACACGGGGGCGGCCGCCGACAGCTACGCCCTCGCGGTGGCGGACCTTCCGGGCACCTTCGACGCCGGCGGCCTGGCGATCTACGCGGACGCGAACGCGGACGGCGTGCCGGACAGCGCCACGCCGCTCGCGGGCCCGGTGGCGCTCTCGCCGGGGCAGACCTTCACCTTCGTCGTCGCGGCCACGGCGCCGGCGAACGCGGGCGACGGCACGCAGGACCGCTTCGAGATCCGCGCCACGAGCCTTTCGGCAGGCGCGCCCCCGACGCAGGTCAACGTCGACACCATCACGATCGTCGCGGTGCCCGTGCTGCCGCAGGACGGGCTGTCGATCTTCAAGTCCTTCTCGGTGGGCGAGGGCGCCTCGCCCTTCTCGCCCGTGAAGGTGACCCTGCGCTGGGCCAACAGCAACCTGCCGTCCTCCGGCAAGACGGACTTCACGGTGGTCGACGCCATCCCGGAAGGCTTCGACTACGTGCGCGGCAGCGCGCGCTGGAGCGGCGCCGCGGCCGCGCTCACCGATGCCGCCGGCGGCGACCCGGCCGGGGTCGAGTACGACTACGGCGTCACGGAGAGCGGCACCGTGCGCTTCCGGCAAGCGGCGCTCGCCATCGCCGAGAAGGGAGAGATCACGTTCGATCTCGCCGTGAGGCCGGGGCGCGCCGTGGGCGAAGTCCTGCGCAACGTCGCGCGCACCCGGTGGACGGATTCGCGCGGCAGCCAGGCGCCGTGGCTCGAGACCAACGAGGTGACCTACCGCGTGACCGGCACCATCGCCGTCACGCTCGTGGGCGAGACCATTCCCCTGGCGGAGCCCGGCTCGAGCGTCGTCTTCCGCAACGTGCTCACGAACACGGGCACCGCCGCCGAGACCTTCGAGATCACGCTCGGCCCCGGCGACTTCCCGGCGGGCACGACGTTCGCGCTCTTCGCGCCGGATGGCATCACGCCGCTTCCGGACACGAACGGCAACGGGACGCCGGACACCGGCGTCGTCGCGGCGGGCGAGCGGCGCGTGATCGTGGTGCGTGCGCTCCTTCCGACCTCGACGCCGCCGGGCGCTTACCGGATCACCAAGACCGCGACCTCCGCGCGCGATCCGGCGGCGCGGGCTTCCGATGACGATCGCGTCGAGGCCGTGTCGATCGCCTGCCGCCTCGTGCTCGACCCGGACATGACGGGCCGCGTCGTTCCCGGCGGCTCGATCGACTACCTGCACGGCGCCCGCAATATCGGCAACTGCGTGGAGGAGATCACCTTCCCGACCGGCGGCAAGTCCGGCGCCAAGTCCGATTCGCTCCCGGGCTGGTCCTCCGCGGCCTATCTCGACAACCCGGTGGCGGGCGCGCAGTCCCTGGTGGGGCTCATCGACGCGACCGACGAGGCGATCACGACGGCCACGCGCTTCACGCTGTTGCCCGGCGAGTCTCGCGCCGTGATCGTGCGCGTCACTGCGCCGATGACACCCACGCCGCAGGCGAACCTCACCACGAGCCGCGCCGTCAGCTCGCGCGCCGGCCCGGTCTCGGTGACCGATCGCACCACGAACGACCTCGAGGGCGGTCCCGCCGACGTCGACGACGTGATCCGCAACTACACCGACACCGGCTATCGCGTCGAGACCATCTGGGGGGTGATCGGCCGCGAACTCTACCTGCGCGCCGACGCCCGCTCGTGCAACGCGCGTCCCGACACGATCGAGACGCGCACGATCCTGGTCACCGGCCCGGGCGGCGAGCGCGAGGAACTGGTGGGGACCGAAACGGGGCCGGACACCGGCATCTTCGTGGCGACGCCCGTTCCCGTGGCGAACCCGCCCGCCGTCGCCCTCGATCGTCGCCTCCAGGGTCGCGCGGGCGACGTGTTCGAGGCGGAGATCCTGGGCTGCGGCAAGCGCATCTGGACCCTGGTCACGCTCACGGAACCCCGCAGCGTCGTGTTCGACAGCCGCACGAACCAGCCCGTGGCGGGGGCGGTCGTGACGCTGCTCGAAGCCTCGGCGGGAAGCTGCACGGCGACGCGAGCCCGGCTGGGCGCTCTCGCGGGCGCGCCGGGCTCCGGTTCGCCGAACCCCGTCACCACGGGGTCCGACGGCCGCTTCGATTTCCCGCTGGTCGGCGCGGGCTCGTACTGCCTGCGCGTGGATGCGCCCAACGGCTACCGCTGGGCCTCGAGCGTACCGTTCCCGAGCCTGCCGCCCGGCCGCAACCTGGTCGTCACGGGCGCGACGAGCGGGGGCTCGTACGGGGACCCGTTCGCGATCGGCCCCCCGGCGGGCCCGGTGGTGGTCGACGTGCCGGTGGACCCCACCGCGCTCTCGGGCCTGTTCGTGCAGAAATCCGCCTCCCGCGCGAGCGTCGAAGTGGGCGAGTTCGTGGACTACACGGTTCGCGTGAAGAACGGCTCGGGCCTGGGGCTCTCGGGCGCGGACGTGACCGTCACGGACGACCTGCCGGCGGGCTTCGCCTACGTGCCGGGCACGGCGCGCCGCGCGAACGCCGCGCTCGGCGAGCCCCAGGGCAAGCAGGGCCCGCGGCTCGTCTTCACCGTCGGCCGGCTGGCCGCGGGCGAAGAGGCGGAACTTCGCTACCGCGTGCGCGTGGGGCCCGGCGCGCTGCAGGGTGACGGCGTGAACCGCGCGCAGGCCGAATACCGCGGCGGCGGGCAGACCACGCTCTCGAACGTGGCCACCGCGAAGGTCGAGGTGCTCGCCGGCGTGTTCACGGAACGCGGCTACATCCTGGGCCGCGTCTACACGGACTGCAACGCGAACGGCGTGCAGGACGGCGGCGAGCCCGGCGTGCCCGGCGTGCGCGTCTTCCTCGAGGACGGCACCAACGCCACCACGGACGGCGAAGGCAAGTACAGCTTCTACGGCATCCGCAACCGCACCCATGTGCTCAAGGTGGACGGGACGACCGTTCCGCCGGGGACGCGCTTCGCCGCCATCTCGCAGCGTCATGCGGGCGATGGCGCGAGCCGCTTCGTGGACCTGCAATCGGGCGAGCTCCACCGTGCCGACTTCGCCATCGCAACCTGCACCCCCGCCCTCGAGGCCGAAGTGCGCTCGCGCCGCGAGGCCGCCGAGAAGATGGCGCGCAACGGCGAGAGCCTGGTGGGCCAGAAGCTCGAGACCGAGCGCACGCCCGTCACCGACCCCAAGGCGCTGCCCGCCACCGGGGTGCTGGGCATCGCCGCCAACGCGAACCCCGCCGTGGCGCCGGCCCAGTCCGGTTTCCAGCCGATGGTCGCGCCGGCCACGAAGCCCGCCGACGGCAAGGCGCCCTTGCCGGCCGGATCGATGGCCACGCCAGCCGCGCCGCTCGTCGATCTCGAGCAACTCGTGCCGGGCCTCGACGGGAAGCTCGGCTTCCTGGAGCCCGCCGACGGCGCGACGCTCGCCTTTGCGCAGGCGACCGTCCGCGTGAAGGGCGCGGCCGGCACGACCTTCCGGCTGTTCGTCAACGGCGCCGAGGTCGCCGCGAACCACGTCGGCAAGAAGTCGGTGCTCGAGGACAAGCAGGTGCAGGCTTGGGAATACCTCGGCGTCGACCTGAAGCCCGGCCCGAACGCGCTCGCCGTCGCGATGATCGATCCCTTCGGCAACGAGCGCGGCCGCGAGGCGATCTCGGTCGTCGCCCCGGACCGGCTCGGGAAGGTGGAGATCGAGCTGCCCCCGGGCGGGGCCATCGCCGACGGCCGCACGCCCGTGGCCGTCCGGGTGAAGCTGCGCGACGCGGCGGGCGTCCCGGTGACGGTGCGCACGCCCGTCACGCTCGAATCCGACCTCGCGCAATGGCGCGTCGACGACCTCGATCCCTCGCAGCCGGGCGTGCAGGCCTTCATCGAAGGTGGCGAGCGCGTCTTCGAGATCGCGGCGCTCTCCCAGCCGGGACCCGGCCGCATCCGGGTGTCCTCGGGCACGCTGCGCGGCGAGGCCACGATCGATTTCCTGCCGGAACTGCGCCAGATGATCGCCTCGGGCGTGATCGAGGGGGCCATCAACCTGAGGAACCTGAACCCGAACGCGCTCGTGCCGACGCGCTCCTCCGACGGTTTCGAGCAGGAGATCCGCCACTTCTCGCGCTCCTTCAACGACGGCAAGGCCCAGGCCGGCGCCCGCGCCGCGTTCTTCCTCAAGGGCAAGATCCGGGGCGATTACCTCCTCACCGCGGCCTACGACTCCGACAAGGACACGAAGGAGCGGCTCTTCCGCGACATCCAGCCCGACGAGTTCTACCCGGTGTACGGCGACGCGAGCCAGCGCGGCTTCGACGCGCAGTCCACCTCGAAGCTCTACGTGCGCGTCGACAAGGGCCGCAGCTGGCTGCTCTACGGCGACTACACGACGCAGACGACGATCGAGGCGAGGAAGCTCGGCAACTACCAGCGCTCGCTCACCGGCGGGAAGTACCACTACGAGAACGACCGCGTGGCGGCCAACGTCTTCGCGTCGAAGGATTCCACGCGCCAGCAGATCGACGAGATCCGCGCCAACGGCACCTCCGGGCCCTACACGCTCTCCTCGCCGGGCGGCCTCGTGAACAGCGAGCGGGTCGAGATCCTCACGCGCGACCGGAACCAGCCCTCCATCATCGTGCAGTCCGTGCCGCAATCGCGCTTCACGGACTACGAGATCGAGCCGCTCACGGGCCGCATCCTTTTCAAGGCGCCGGTGCCGAGCGTCGACGCGAACCTGAACCCGGTCTCGATCCGGGTCACCTACGAGGTCGAAAGCGGCGGGCCGGACTTCTGGGTGGCCGGCGTCGACGGGCAGGTGAAGCTCACCGACCGCATCGAGGTGGGCGGCATCTACGTCGACGACCGCAATCCCTCGGACCCGATGAAGCTCGCGGGCGTGAACGCCACCGTGAAGCTGGGCGAGCGCACCTTCGCCTTCGCCGAGGCGGCGCAGACCGAGCGCGAGCTCACCTCGGGCAAGGGCCAGGGCACGCGCCTCGAGGTGAAGCACGATTCGAAGGACCTGCAGGCCAACGCCTACGTCGCGCGCACCGACGCGTCCTTCGACAACCCGGGCTCGTACCTCTCCAAGGGGCGCAGCGAAAGCGGCGGCAAGGCCGCCTGGCGCGTGGACGAGAAGACCCTCGTGCGCGGCGAAGTGCTGCGCACCGAGGACGTCACCACGAGCGCCGTGCGCGACGGCCTCGCGGCTTCCGTGGAACGCTCCTTCGACAACAGGATGGCGGTCGAGGTGGGCGTGCGCCACGCCCGCGAAACCAACGGCCCGGCGATCCCGACGGGAACGGGCGGTCTTCCCGCCGAGGGGCTCGTGCCCGACGAGGTGACCACCGTCCGTGCGCGCCTGACCGGCCCGGTGCCGATGCTCGCCGGCGCCTCGATGTACGCCGAGGGGGAGGTCGACATCGAGGACGCCGACCGCCGCATCCTCGCGGTGGGCGGCGACTACACGCTCCCCAACAAGGGCAAGTTCTACTTCCGGCACGAGTTCGTGTCCTCGATCACCGGGCCCTACGGGCTCAATTCGCGCGAGCGCCAGAACACCTCGGTCTTCGGCGTCGACACCGAATACATGAAGGACGGACGCGTCTTCAGCGAATACCGCGTGCGCGACGCGCTCTCCGGCGGCGACACGGAGGCCGCGATCGGCCTTCGCAACACGTGGATGCTCGCCGAGGGCCTCAAGCTGGGCACCAGCATCGAGCGCGTCCAGGCCGTCGCCGGCGCCGGCACCAACGAGAACACCGCCGTCGCCTTCGGCCTGGAATACACGGCCAACCCGCTCTGGAAGGCATCCACGCGCCTCGAGCTGCGCGATGCCACGGCCTCCGACGGCTTGCTGCACACGATCGGCCTGGCCTCGCGGATCGCCCCCGACTGGACGCTGCTCGCGCGCAACACGCTCTCGATCCAGCGCAACAAATCGACGGGGGAGGGCGCCACCGCCACGACGGGCGGCGAGCACGTCATCGACCGCCTGCAGGCCGGCGTCGCCTGGCGCGACACGCAGAAGAACGACAAGGATGCCCTCGCGCGGATCGAGGTGAAGACCGAGAAGGACACGACGCAGCCGGGCATCGAGCTCAAGCGCACGACCGAGATCGTGTCGCTGCACGCCTCGTGGCAGCCGCGCCGGCCGTTCCTGGTCTCGGGCCGCTATGCCGCCAAGTGGACGGACGACCGCACGCAGGGCCTCGCGACGAAGTATCGCGCCCAGCTGGTGGGCGGGCGCTTCACCTGGGAGTTCGCGCCGCGCTGGGATTTCGGTCTCGCCGCGAGCGTGCTGATTGGCGAAGGCGCCGGCTCGCGGCATCATGGACTGGGGATCGAGGTGGGCTACCGGCTTTCCGACAATCTCTGGGTCTCGGCGGGCTACAACGTCTTCGGCTACAAGGACGAGGACCTCGCCGCGGGCGACTACACCGTGAAAGGGCCGTACCTGCGGCTGCGCTACAAGTTCGACGAGCAGCTCTTCGATTCCTGGGGCCGGGCGCGCCCGCCGGCGGCCACCGCTTCGCTTCCCGCGCAGGCGGCGAGCCACTGACGCCATGAACCCCTTCCGGCCACTCGCGCGCGCCGCGCTCGCCCTCGCCCTCGCCGCCGGCCTCGTGGCGCCCGTGCTCGCGCAGGTGTGTGCCGTGCCGGGGTCGAGCGGCCCGGGCTCGATCAGCGGCATCGTCAACACCTACTACCCGGGTACGGCGGCGACGCTGTCCTCGGGTTCGACGTCCGTCGCCGTCGGCTCGGCCGATCCGCGCGGGTCGCTCACGGCCGTCGCGGCGGGCGACCTGCTGCTCGTGGTGCAGGTGCAGGACGCCTCGATCAGTTCGACCAACAGCGCGGCCTACGGCGGCAGCGGCGGCGGCGCGGGCTACACCTCGCTCGGATCCGCGGGCCAGTACGAATACGTCGTGGCGACCGGTCCGGCGGCGGCCGGCTCCATCCCCGTCGCCACGCCCCTCATCAACACGTATCGCACGGCCGGGGCCACCGGGACGAACGGCCAGAAGCGCTACCAGGTGATCCGCGTGCCCCAGTATTCCTCGGGGGTCGTGCTGGGCGGGGCGGTGACGGCGCCGCCCTGGGACGGCTCGACGGGCGGCGTGGTCGCCTTCGACGTCGCCGGCAACCTCAACTGGAACGGCCAGGCGATCGACGTGACGGGCCGCGGCTTCCGCGGGGGCGGCGGGCAGTGCTCGAATTCGAACGGGACGGGCACGGGTGTCGCTCAACACGGACTACCGGCTGGCGGTCGGCACCGGCACGATCAACCTCGGCGGCACGGGCTCGGTGCCCGATGGTGCCAAGGGCGAGGGCGTGGCGGGAACCCCGATCCTCGTCTTCACCCCCACGACGCCCGGCAGCAACGCCGCAGGCACCGTGAACAACACGGGAGGCACCGACGGCACCACCGGCGGCTACCCTGCGGGCAGCTTCGGGCGCGGCGCGCCGGGCAACGCCGGCGGCGGCGGCACGGACGGCAATCCCACCGCGAACGACCAGAACACCGGCGGCGGCGGCGGCGGCAACTTCGGCATCGGCGGCAAGGGCGGCTTCGGCTGGACCCCGGGCACGCCGCCGGGCGTCGACGCCGGCGGCTTCGGCGGCATGTCCGTGCCGTCGGCAGCCTTCGCGACTTTTCTTCGGCGGCGGCGGCGGCGCGGCCGCCACCAACAACTGCACGGGCACGCCGGGGAACGGCGCGGCCAGTTCCGGCGCGGCCGGCGGCGGCATGGTCTTCGTGCGTGCCGGCACCACCTCGGGCGGCGGCACGATCGACGCGCGCGGCACGAACGGCAATTCGACGATCACGAACGACGCCTCGGGCGGCGGCGGCGCCGGCGGCAGCGTGCTCGTGTTCGTGAACAATTCCGGCGGCGCCATCGGCGCCACCATCAACGTGCAGGGCGGGGCGGGCGGCAGCAATACCGGCGGCGGCGCGCCGCACGGCCCGGGCGGTGGCGGCAGCGGCGGCTTCGCGATCATTTCCGGCTCCGCGACGGTGAACGTCGCCGGCGGCGCCGGCGGCACGACGGCCACGAGCCCCACCTCGACGGCGGATTACGGCTCCTCGTCGTCGGTCGGGGGCTTCCAGATCGCCACCCTCGCCGCCGGGCAGATTCCCGGCGCGGGCTCGACCACTGCCTGCTTTCCGCAAATCACCGTCGCCAAGTCCACGTCGACGCCTTTCATCGCCGCGGGAGCCCCCGCGACCTGGACGATCACCGCCACGAACCTCGCCGGGCGCGGCGCGGCCACGGGCGTGGCGATCGCCGATGCGCTGCCCGGGGCGCCGAACATCACCTATCTCTCGACGACCTCGATCGCGCTCGCGGGGGGCGCGACGCGCACCGCGGTCGTCGATCCGGCGCCGGGCGCGACGACGCCCTCGTGGGGCACCTTCTCCATTCCCGGGGGCGGTTCGGTCGCCATCACGTTCCAGGCGCAGACGAACACGAGCGTGGCGAGCGGCACCGTGCAGAACCCCGCCACGACCACCTATCTCGATCCCACGCGAACCACGACGCAGACCGTCACCCCCGGGGGCACCTACACCGGCGGCGGCACCGTGGGCGGCTCGAACTACGCGTCCGCCTCGTCGACGGCCGAGGACGTGAACGTCGTGAACCCGCCGCCCGCGATCACGAAGGCGTTCGCGCCGGGCGCCATCAACGTGGGTTCCACGAGCGTGCTCACCGTGGCCATCGCGAACGCGAGCGCGATTGCCCTCACGAACGTGTCGCTCGCGGACAGCTACCCCGCGGGCCTCGTCAACACGGCCGCGCCCAACGGGGCGAGTACCTGCGGCGGCACCGTGAGCGCGGCTCCGGCCGGGACGGGATTCAGCCTCGCCGGCGCCAGCATTCCCGCCGGCGGCAGCTGCACGATCACCGCCAACGTGACCATCACCGCGACGGGCGCGTACACCAACACGATCCCGATCGCGGCCCTAGGCAACGCGCAGGGCATCGTGAATACCGCCGCGGCCTCGGCCACGCTCTTCTCCAACGTGACGGTGGCCAAGAGCTTCAGCCCGACGGCGGTCGCGCCCAACGCCAACGCGACACTTTCGCTCGCCATCGCGAATCCCAACGGTGTCGCCTTGAACCTGGCGAACCCGGGCCTCACCGACCCGTTCCCCGCGAACCTCGTCGCGACGGGCGGGGCGGTCACCGTGACCGGGGCCGGCTGCACCGGCTTCGCGCCCGCCACGATCGGCGCCGGGGCGACGAGCCTCGTGCTCACGGCCGGCACGCTGCCCGCCAATGCCACCTGCACGGTCACGCTCGCCGTGAGGAGCGCCGTCGCGGGCACCTACAACAACACCTCGAGCGGCGTCACGACGGTCCAGTCGGGCACGCCCGGCCCCGCGTCCAACACGGCCGGCCTGGGCGTGGGCCTCATCAACATCCAGAAGAACTTCTCGCCCACCACGATCCTCGCGGGCGGCACGTCCACCATCACCTACACGCTCACGAACCCCACCGGCGTCGTCCAGACGGGCGGCACCTTCCTCGACACCCTCATCAACATGACGGTGGCCGCGCCGGGCGCCGTGGGCGGCACCTGCACGGGCGTCACGCCCGCGTCGTTCGCGGCCGGGGCGACGGCCCTCAACTTCACCGGCATCACGATCCCGGCCGGCAGCTGCACGATCACCGTGCCGATCACCAGTTCGACGGTCGGCGCGCTGCCGAACGCCACGAACGGCGTCACGACGGTCGCGCTGCCGCAGGGGCCGGGTTCCAACACGGACATCCTCAACGTCCTGGCGAAGCCGACGATCGCGAAGGCCTTCGTGCCCGAACCCCGTCGCCCCCGGCGCGGCGTCGACCCTCACGCTCACCCTCGCCAACCCCGGCCCGATCGCGCTCACGGGAACGAACTTCACCGACGCCTACCCCCCCGGCCTCGTGAACGCGACGCCGCTCCTCGTGAACGGCTCGTGCACGGGCGTGACGCACACGGCCACGGCCGGCGGCAACACGTTCAACGTGACCGGGGCCACGCTCCCGGCCAACTCGAGCTGCACGATCACCATCGCCGTGACGGCGGCCTCCGGCGGCAGCTACGCCAACACGACGAGCGGAGTCGCCACGACGCAGACCGGCAGCGCGGGGACGGCTTCCAACACGGCGACCCTCAACGTGGCCGCCGCGCCGACCATCGCCAAGGCCTTCGGGACGAGCCCGATATCGCAGGGCGGCACGAGCCTCGCGACCTTCACCCTCACGAACGGCAACACCATCGCGCTCACCAACGTGCGCTTCACCGACGCGCTCGCGAACATGAGCGTCGCGAACGCAACGATCGGCGGCACCTGCGCGGGGGCGGCGAACACGCCCGCCCTCGTGGTGGGCGCCACGGCCCTCGACATCACCGTCCCCACGATCGCCGCCGGCGCGAGCTGCACGGTGACGGTGTCGCTCACCTCGGGCGTCTCGGGCACCAACCCCAACACGACGAGCGGCGTCACCTCCACCCAGACGCCGGTGCCGGGCGCGCCATCCAACACCGCGAACCTGGCGGTGCTTTCGCCGCCTTCGATCCAGAAGAACTTCGTGCCCGGCACGATCCAGTCCGGCGGCACCACCGCGATCGTCTTCACGGTCACCAACCCGAACGGGGCGGCCCTCGCGAACGTGCAGTGGAGCGACACGCTCGTGAACATGGCCCTGGGCGCGGCGCCGGCCGTGACGGAAACCTGTACGGGCACCGTGGCGAGCGCCGGCGTCGCGGCGGCGAGCGTCAACTTCAATCTCACGCTGAACACCCTGGCCGCGGGCGAGTCCTGCACGGTCACGGTCTCGCCCGTGACCAGCAGCATCGCGAGTCCGTCGGGCGGGCATCCGAACGTCACCAGCGCGGTCACCAGCACCCAGACGCCCACGGGCGGGACGACCGCGACCGGCTTCCTGAACGTCGTGCGCTCCCCGATCCTGGCCAAGACGTTCCTGCCGATCGCGGTCACGGCGGGCGCGCCCAATTCGACGATCACGTTCACCCTCACCAACCCGAACTCGGTGGCGCTTACGAACATCCGCTTCACCGACGCCTTCCCGGCGAACATGCGCACGCGCGCCATCGCCCAGAACTTCATCGGGGCGGGGCGGGGCACCTGCACGGGCACGATCCCGAGCGCCCAGGGCGCGGTGAACCAGACCTCGCTCGCCTTCACCTCGACCAACCTCGCGCCGGGCGCCTCGTGCACGATCCTGGTCGATGTCGAGGTGACGGCCAACGGCACCTACACCAACACGACGACGGGACCGACGTCCGACCAGACGCCGACGGCCGGGGCGACGGCTTCCGACGTCCTCACCCGCGGTATCGTGGGCGTGGTCAAGTCGTTCTCGCCGTCCGCGGTGCAACTGAACGGCACCTCGACGCTCACGTTCATCATCCTGAACAACAGCGGCGCCAACCGGACCGGCCTCGCCTTCACCGACAACTTCCCGGCGGGCATGGTCGCCGTGGGCGGCGCGGTGACGCTGTCGGGGGCCGGATGTTCCGCCCTCGCGCCGACGACGATCGCCGCCAACGCCACGAGCTACAACATGACGGCGCTCAGCGCGATCGCAGGCGTTTCCTGCTCGATCTCGCTGCAGGTGCGCGGCACCACGACGGGCGCGAAGAGCAATACCGTGACCGGCACGGCACCCGCCCAGTTCCTGGGCTCCGCCGACACGGCGACGCTCACGGTCTACGCGCCGCCCGCGATCGCCAAGGCCTTCGCCCCGGCGACCATCGCGGCGGGCGGCACCTCGACGCTCACGTTCACCCTCACGAACCCGAACGCGTTCGCGACGCTCACCGGGGGCGCGTTCACGGACACGCTCGCCAACATGTCGATCGCGGGCGTCCAGGCGCCCGGCGGCACCTGTGCCGGAACGACGCCGGCGAGCCTCGCGAACGGCGCCACGGCGCTGTCTTTCGGCGGGATCACCCTGCCGCAGGGCGGCAGCTGCACGGTGAGCGTGGTCGTCACCAGTTCCACGGTGGGCGTCCAGCCCAACACGGCGTCGGGCGTCACCACGACGCAGACACCGACGGCGGGCGCCGGCACGGGCGCGGTGAACCTCACCGTCGCGGGCCTCTCGCTCACGAAGACCTTCGGGCCGTCCACGCTCGCGGTGGGCCTGCCGTCGACCCTGACCGTCACCCTCACGAATGCGGGCGGCGTCGCCTGGTCGGGCGTCGCGTTCACGGATACGCTGCCGGCCGGGCTCACCATCGCGAGCCCCGCCAACATCGCGACCACGTGCCCCGGCGGCACCTTGAGCGCCACCCCGGGGGGCACGACGCTCTCCCTCACGGGCGGCTCGCTGCTCGCGGCCACGGCCTCCTGCACGGTGCAGGCGAACGTCACCGCCGCCACTGCCGGCACGCGCACGAACAACGCCGCGAACTTCTCGGGCCTCTCGACGGGCGTCACGGCCACGGGCGCCAACGCCAGCGTCACGCACTTCGCCGGGCCCGTGCTCACCAAGGCATTCAACCCCGTGAGCATCGCCCCGGGCGCGACGACGACGCTCACGTTCACGATCACCGCAAGCCCCGGCGGGCAGGCCGTGAGCGGCCTCGCGTTCACGGACAGCCTGCCGGCGGGGCTCGTGGTGGCCGCGGCGCCGGCGGCGACCAATAGCTGCGGCGGCACCTTCACGGCCGCGGCCGGCGCGGGCAGCGTATCGCTCGCGGGCGCCACGCTCGCGGCCGCGCCGGCCTCCTGCACGCTCTCCTTCGCGGCGACCTCGACGGTGCTCGGGACCTTCACCAACAACGCCACCAACATCGGCGGCCTGGCCGGCGGCCTCACCGCGGGCACGGCCAACGCCTCCGTCTCCGTGGTGGGCACCTCGCTCGCCAAGAGCTTCGCGCCCACGACGATCGGGCGCGGCGCGGCCTCCATCCTGTCGTTCACGATCACCAACGGTTCGGGAAACCCGGCGCAGTCGGGCCTGGGATTCATCGAGAACCTCCCGGCCAACGTGTTCGTCGATGCCGTGCCGGGCGTCACCAACCCCTGCGGCGGCACGGTCACCGCCACGGCCGGTGCCGGGTCGATCACCCTCGCGGGCGGCTCCATTCCCGCGGGAACGGGCAGTTGCTCGTTCTCGGCGCGCGTCACCTCGTCGTTCGCGGGCAGTTACCTCAACAACGCCTCGCGCATCCTCAATGCCCCGGCTTCGATGGACACGAGCGGCGTGAACGCGACGCTCACGGTCATCGAGAACCCGACGGTCGCGAAGTCCTTCGGTGCCGCCTCGATCGCGGCGGGTGCCTCGACGACGGTCACGATCACGGTCACGAACCCCAACGGCACGGCGATCACCGGCGCGACCTTCATCGACACGTTCCCCGGTGACGCCCGGTGCCATGACACTGGCGGATTCCACCAGCGCGAACACCTGCGGCGGCACGCTCGCGAACTCGGGAGGCGGGGCCCTCAACGCGGGCGATCCGGGCATCCGTCTCACGGGCGGCACGATCGCGGCGGGCGGCAGCTGCACGATCACGGTGAACGTGACGGCGAGCACGGCCGGCACCTACACCAACACCCTCGCCGCGGGCGCTGTCACGACCACCAACGGCGGCGCGAATGCGAGTCCGGCGAACGCGACGCTCACCGTGCTCGCCCGGCCGACGGTCGCCAAGAGCTTCGGCGTGCCGGCCATCGCCATCGGGGGCAGCACGACCCTCACGGTGACGGTCACGAACGCCAACGCGAGCGCGCTCGCGGGGCTCGCTTTCACCGACACCTTCCCGGTGGTGCCCGGGGCGATGACGCTCTTCGACACCGTGACGGCCAATACCTGCGGAGGCACCCTGCAGGATGCGGGCGGCGGCGCGCTGAATGCGGGCGACACCGGAATCCGGATCACCGGCGGCACGGTGCCCGCCAACGGGTCGTGCGCGGTCACGGTCAACGTCACCGCCGCGACGGTGGGAAGCCATACCAACACGATTCCCGCAGGCGGCGTCACCACGACGAACGGCGGTGCGAGCGCGGCGCTCGCGAGCGCGAATCTCGCCGTGCTTTCGGCGCCCGCGGTCGCGAAGGCGTTCGCGCCGGTGCGGATTTTCCCGGACGGCACCTCCGTGCTCACGGTGACGCTCACCAACCCGAATGCCACGGCGGTCACGGGCGTCGCCTTCACGGACACTCACCCGGCCGGCGTCGTGAACGACCACACGGCGCCCGCACCGGCCAACACCTGCGGCGGCACGCTCACCGCCGCGGCAAGCGCCACGTCCTTCTCGCTGGCGGGCGGCACCATTCCCGCGAACGGCAGTTGCACCGTGACCGTCACCGTCACGAGCAACCAGGTGGGCGTCTTCACCAATTCGACGGGGCCCGTGACGACGGCCAACGCCGGCACCGCGGCCGCGGCCTCCGCGCAGCTCACGGTCGTGGGCGAGATCGGCGGCTCGAAGGTGTTCTCTCCGGCCACGATCGCCTCGGGCGGGACCACCACGCTCACGATCACCCTGCAGAACCCGAATGCGACGACGGCCATCACGGGCATCGCATTTGCCGACACCTATCCGGCGGGCCTCGCGAACACGGCCGCTCCCGCGCTCGCCAATACCTGCGGCGGCACCGCGACGGCGGCGGCGAGCGGCACGAGCCTCGCCCTCACCGGGGGAACGCTGCCGGCTTCGGGAAGCTGCACGATCACGGTGCAGGTGACGAGCGCCACGCCCGGCTCGCTCATCAACAGCTCGGGCGCCATCACCGCGGCCAATGCGCCGGCCAATGCGGGCGGGCTTTCGGGCACGCTCGTCGTGCTCGCGCGGCCGACGGTGGCCAAGAGCTTCGGCGCGGCGACGATCGCGCCGGGCGGCTCGACGACCCTGGCGGTGACCGTGACCAACGCCAACGCCGTGCCGCTCACGGGCGTCGATTTCACCGACACCTTCCCGGTGGCCCCGGGGGCGATGACCCTCTTCGACGGCGGCGCGACCAACACCTGCGCGGGCACGCTCGCCGACGCCGGGGGAGGGGCCCTGGGCGCGGGCGACGCCGGCATCCGGCTCACGGGCGGCACGGTGCCCGCCAACGGCAGCTGCGCGATCACCGTGAACGTGACGGCGACGACGCCGGGCGCCTACACGAACACGATCGCGGCCGGAGGGCTCACGTCAACCAACGGCGGGGCGAGCACGGCCCCGGCGAGCGGGAGCCTCACCGTGCTCTCGACGCCGACGGACGCCAAAGCCTTCTCGCCCGCCACGGTCGGCATCGGCCAGGCGACGACACTCACCATCACGCTCACCAACGCCAATGCCACGGCGGTGACGGGCACGGCCTTCACCGACGCGTACCCGGCCAACCTCGCGACGAGCGCGACGCCCGCGCTCGGCAATTCGTGCGGCGGCACGGCGAGCGCGGCGGCGGGCGGCAATTCGCTCACCCTCACGGGCGGGACGATTCCGGCGAACGGCAGCTGCGCCGTCACGGTGAGCGTGACGGCATCCGCCTCGGGCAGCCTTCTCAACAGCACCGGGCCGATCGCGACGGTGAACGCGGGCAACGGCGCCGCCGCGACGGCGACGTTGACCGTGCTCGCCGCGCCGACCGTCGCCAAGGCCTTTTCGCCGGCGTCGGTGGGGCAGGGCCAGGCCTCGACGCTCACGATCACCCTGACCAATCCCAACGGGCAGGCCGTCACCGGCGCGGCGTTCACGGACACCTATCCCGGCGGCCTCGTGAACACGGCGGCACCGACGATCTCGAATTCGTGCGGCGGCACGGCGAGCGGCCCGGGAGGCGGGGGCACGCTCTCGCTCACGGGCGGCACCCTCCCGGCGAACGGCAGCTGCGCGGTGAGCGTCACGGTGTCTGCCGCCGCCGCGGGCGCCTACCTGAACTCGACGGGGCCGGTCACGACCACCAACGCCGGCACGGGCTCGGCGGCGAACGCGACGCTCACCGTCCTCGCCCCGCTCGGCGCAGCCAAGTCGTTCGCTCCCGCGCAGCTGGGAACCGGCGCGAACTCGACCCTTACCCTGCAATTCACGAACGCGAACGCGACGGCCGTCACCGGACTCGCCTTCACGGACACCTACCCGTCGGGTCTCGTGAATGCGGCAACGCCCGCCGCGACTTCCTCCTGCGGCGGCACCGTCACGGCGGCGGCCGGCGGCACGACCCTCGGCCTGTCGGGCGCCACGGTTGCCGCGGGCGGCACCTGTTCGGTGACGGTCGCCGTCACGAGCGCCGTCGCGGACACCTACGCCAACACGCTCGCCGCGGGCGCCATCACGACGGCGAACGCCGGCAGCAATGCGGCGCCGGTCTCGGGCTCGGTGAGCTTCCTCAGTGCGGCCACGGCGACCAAGTCGTTCACGCCCTCGACGATCGGCACGGGAGGCACCCCGCTGCTCACGATCACGATCACCAATCCCAACCCGACGCTCGCGCTCACGGGGCTTGCCTTCACCGACACCTACCCGCCGGGCCTCGTGAACGCGGCCGTGCCCTTGCTCACCAACCTCTGCGGGGGCACGGCGACGGGAGTCGCAGGCGTCGATTCGCTGTCCCTCGCGGGCGGCACGCTGGCCGCGGGCGCCTCGTGCGTGGTCTCGGTGCGTGTGACGTCCGTGGCGACGGGAACCTACGTGAACAGCACCGGCCCGATCATGGCGACGAACGCCAATCCCGGCGCCACGGCGAACGCGACGCTCACGGTGCTGGCGCGGCCCGGTGCGACCAAGGCCTTCGTGCCTTCCGTGGTGGGCCCCGGCCAGCCCTCGACGCTCACCATCACACTCTCGAACGTCAACGCCGTCGCCGTGACCGGCGTGGCCTTCACCGACACCTACCCGGCGAACCTGGTGAACTCGGCAACGCCGGCCCTCGCGAACACCTGCGGCGGCACCGCCACCGGCGCGGCAGGCGCCGGGTCGCTCGCGCTTTCGGGCGGGTCGATTCCGGCCAACGGCACCTGCACGGTCACGGTGAGCGTCGAATCCGGCACGTCGGGCACTTACAACAATGCCACCGGCAGCATCACGTCGGCCAACGCAGGCACCGGCGCCTCGGCCGGCGCGACCCTCACCGTCCAGCAGCAGGTGACGGTCACCAAGGCCTTCGTCTCGCCTTCGATCGGCGTGAATCAAACCTCCCTCCTCACGATTACCCTCGCCAACCCGAACGCAACCCCGGTGACCGGCGTCGCGTTCACGGATGCCTACCCCGTCGGCCTCGTGAACGCGGCCTCGCCGACCGCGACCACCAACTGCCCGGCGGGCGGCGTGACGGCTTCCACGGGCGGCGCGAGCCTTGCCTTCAGCGGCGGCACCTTGCCGGCCAACGGGTCCTGCACCGTGACCGTCGGCGTGACGAGCGCCGCCGTCGGCACCTACGCCAATTCGACCGGCCCCGTGACCACCGCGAACGCCGGAACCGCGGCGGCCGGAAGCGACACGCTAACCGTGCTCCTGCGCCCGACGATCGCCAAGGCCTTTTCGCCGGCCGAGATCCCGCTGAACGCGACCTCGACGCTCACGCTGACCCTCACGAACGCGAACGGCGCCCAGGCCATCACGGGCGCAGCCTTCACCGACACGTACCCGGTGGGCGTCGTCAATACGACGCCCGCTTCCATCGCCACCACGTGCGGCGGCACGGCCTCGGGCACAAACGGCGGCAATGCCGTCTCGCTCGTCGGCGGGACGATTCCGGCGGGCGGCAGCTGCACGGTGAGCGCGACAGTGACGAGTGCAACGGCGAACGCGTATACCAACGCAGTCGCGGCCGGCGGGCTCGCCACGACGAACGCCGGGACGAATACGGCTGCGGCGACCGCCACGCTCGCGGTGCTGTCGCCGCTGGCCGTCGCGAAGCAGTTCACGCCGGCCTCGATCGGCACGAACGACGTGTCGCTGCTCACCATCACCTTCACGAACCCGAACACGTCGACCGCCATCACGGGGGTCGCGTTTTCGGACACCTATCCGGCGGGCCTGGTGAACGCCGCCTCGCCGGCCGTCTCGAGCAGCTGCGGCGGCACCGTCTCCGCCACCGGCGGGGGCAACACGCTCACGTTCTCCGGTGCCACGGTCCCGGCCGGCGGCACTTGCACCGTGACCGTCAACGTGACGAGCGCCGCCGTCGGGGTCTACCTCAATTCGACGGGGCCCGTGACGACGACCAACGCCGGCACGGTGGCGGCGGTGACGGCCACGCTCACCGTCGTGCAGCACGTCACCGCGGCGAAGTCCTTCTCGCCGTCCCCGGTCGGCACGGGAAGCCCCTCGACGCTCACGATCACGCTCACCAACGCGAACGCGACGCCCCTGAACGGCGTCGCGTTCACCGATACCTATCCGGCCGGCCTCGTGAACGCCGCGTCGCCGGGCGCCGCCACCACGTGCGCGGCCGGTACGGTGACGGCGGGCGCCGGCGCCGGCACGGTGAGTCTCGCGGGCGGCGTCGTGCCGGCGGCCTCCTCCTGCACGATCACCGTGAGCGTGACGAGCGCGACGCCCGGCAGCTACACCAACACGATCGCGGCCGGCGCGATCACCACGACCAACGGCGGCGCGAACACGGCCCCGGCGAGCGCGACGCTCGGCGTCTTCAACGCACCGTCGATCGCGAAGAGCTTCGCGCCCGCCACGATCGCGGCGGACGGCACTTCGACGATCACCTTCCTGGTGAGCAACCCCAACCCGGTTCCGCTGACTTCGGGTGCCTTCACCGATGCGCTCGCCAACATGCGCGTGAACGCCACGGGGGCCGCGGGGGGCACTTGCGCGGGCGCGGGAAGCAACGCCTTCACGGCCGGCCAGGCGAACCTGTCGTTCTCCGGGCTCACGGTCCCGGCGAACGGTTCCTGCACCGTGACGGTCGTGGTCACGAGCGACACGCCCGGCACGAACCCGAACACGACGAGCGGCATGACATCCGGCGAGGCGCCCGCCGGCGCCCCCTCCAACACCGCCAATCTCGTCGTGAACGCCGGCACGCCCACGATCGCCAAGGCGTTCTCGCCGACCTCCATCGCGGCCGCCGGCGTGTCGACCGTGACCCTCACGCTCTCGAACCCGAACGGCACCCCGCTTTCGGGCGCCGCGTTCACCGACACGCTCGCGAACATGCGCGTCGCGGCGAACCAGAACGCCGGCGGCACCTGCGTGCAGGAATCGACGATCGCGCTCGCCGCCAACCTCACCAACGTGGCCATCACGGGTATCGCCATCCCGGCGAACGGCTCGTGCACGGTCACCTTCACCGTGACCAGCAACACCGCCGGGGTGCACCCGAACGCGACCTCGGGCGTTTCCTCGAACGAGGCGGGCACGGGCGCGGCCTCGAACACGGCCAGCCTCACCGTGAGCGTGAACGCGGCCGCCATCGCCAAGGCGTTCGCGCCGGCCTCCATCGCCTACGCGACGGGCGTCTCGACGCTCACCTTCACGCTTTCCAACACCAATGCGATCGCGCTCACGGCCGGGGCCTTCACGGACACGCTCGCGGGCATGGCGATCGCGGCCAACCAGTCGGCGGGCGGCACGTGCGCCGGGGCGGCCGGCAACGCCTTCACCGCCGGCGCGACGGCGCTGTCCTTCACGGGGCTCACGATCCCGGCCGCCGGCACGTGCACGGTGAGCGTGACGGTGAGCAGCAGCGCGGTCGGCGCGCATCCGAACACCGCCTCGGGCGTCACGACGGCGGAGGCGGGGACCGGCGCCGTGTCCAACTCGGCAACGCTCACGGTGACCGCGATCGCGCCGACGGTCGCCAAGTCGTTCACGCCGGCGATCATCGGCAACTCGCAGGAATCGACGCTGGTCATCACCGTCACCAACCCCAACGACGCGCCGATCACGATCGTCACCGCCACCGACAACTTCCCGGTCAACATGGTGGTCGCGCTCACCCCGCACGGCGCCACGACGTGCGCGGGCGGCGTGCTGTCGACGACGGCGAACAGCGCGACGCTCACCGGCGGCACGGTGCCGGCCAACGGCTCGTGCACCTTCCAGATCGACGTGCAGGGCGTGATTCCCGGCGTGTCCGTGGTCAACACGATCCCGGCGGGCGCCATCGTCACCAACGTCGGCGCGAACACCGCGCCGGCCTCGGCGACGCTCACGATCCTGCCGTCCGCCGACGTGCGCGTCACCAAGAGCGGGCCCGCCACGATCCTGTCCGGGGGGGCGCTTTCCTACACGATCGTCGTGACCAACCTCGGGCCGGACCCGGCCAACGGCGCGACGGTGAGCGACAACGTGCCCGTCGGCGTCACCGGTGTCGCGGGGAGCTGCGGGGCGCCCACGGGCGGGGCGGCGTGCGGTGCGGTCGCCGTGGCCGGCAACGCGGTCACGAGCACGATCACCACGCTGCCCGTCGGCGGCAGCGTCACGTTCACGATCACCGGCAACGCCCCGGCGACGGGCACCTTCACCAATGCGGTCGTCGCGCTGCCGCCGCTCGGGACTTCCGATCCGGACGACCCGGGCCGCATCGGCGCGGGCACGAACGGCGCCTCGGCGACGACCACGGTCCTCACCGTGGATCTCCAGCTCGTGAAGTCGCACGCCGGCAGCTTCACGGTGGGCACGAGCGGCACCTACTCGCTGGTGGTGGGCAATGCGCTCGGTGCGGCTCCGACATCCGGGACGATCACCGTCACGGACACGCTGCCCGCCGGGCTCACGTTCGTCTCGGCCATCGGCACGGGCTGGAGCTGCCTGCACGCCGCCGGGGTCGTCACCTGCACCTCGAGCGCGGTGATCGCCGCCGGCGCGACCTCGGCCAACCCGATCGCGCTGACGGTGGCGGTCGGCCCGACGGCGGTTCCCAACGTGACGAACACCGCGTCGGTGTCGGGCGGCGGCGAGCCGGCGGTCAACAACGGCAATAACGCGGCCGCCGATTACACGATCGTCTCGCCGGCCAGCGCCAACACCTTCCAGCCCGACGGCAATCTCGCCACCACGCCCGGCAGTTCCGTCTTCTATCCGCACACGTTCACCGCGGGGCTCGCCGGCGCGCTCACCTTCACGACGAGCTCGGCGCAGGCGCCCGCTGTGGCGGGCTGGACGCAGGTGGTCTACCACGACATCAACTGCAACGGCGTGCTCGACGGGGCCGAAACGGGCGGGGCCATCGGCACCGGCATGCCGGTGAACGCGGGGGAATCGCTGTGCATCGTGGTCGCCGACAACGTGCCGGCCGCGGCGCCGTACGGGGCGGTGAACGTGATCTCCGTCACCGCCACCTTCAACGGCACGCTCACCTACGTGCGCACGGACACGACCACGGTCGCCAACGCCGGCGGTGCCGGGCTCACGCTCGCGAAATCGGTGCGCAACGTCACGCTCGGCGGCATCGCGGGCACCGCCAACACCGCACGCCCGAACGACGTGCTCGAGTACACCGTCGCCTACACCAACGGGGGCTCCGGCGCGCTCAACTCGATCGTGATCACGGACGCGACGCCGGCCTTCACGACCTTCCTGTCCGCGACCTGCACCGCGCCGCTGCCGGCGAGTCTCACGGCGTGCTCGCCGACGACGCAGCCCTCCGTCGGCGGCTCGGGGGCCATCGCCTGGACCCTCACCGGATCCCTCGCGCCGGGAGCGAGCGGCACGGTGGTCTTCACCGTGCGGGTGAATCCCTGAACCGCGCGCGGCTCGCCGGGGCAGGCCTCGTCGCTTTCGCCGCCATCGCGTTTTCCGCCAAGGCGATCCTCGTGAAGCTGGCCTACCGCCACGGCGTGGACCCGGTCACGCTCCTCGCGCTGCGCATGGGATTCAGCCTGCCGTTCTTCCTCGTGATGGCGGCCTGGGCCAACCGCGACGGCGCGGCCGGGCGGCTCGGCGCGGGCGACTGGCGGGCCATCGTCTTCCTCGGGATGCTGGGCTACTACCTGGCGAGCCTCTTCGATTTCTACGGCCTGCAGCACATCACGGCGGCGCTCGAGCGGCTCGTGCTCTTCCTCTATCCCACGTTCGTCGTGCTGATCGCCGCGGCCCTGCATGGCCGGCGCATCGGGCGGCGCGACGTCCTGGCCCTCGCGCTCTCGTACGTCGGCATCGCGCTCGTCTTCGTGCACGACCTCAAGGCGGGGCAGGGCAACGTCGCGCTCGGCGCGTTCTGGGTCCTGCTCTCCGCCCTGTGCTACGCCGTCTATCTCATCGGCAACGGCCGCATGGTGCAGAAGATGGGCAGCGTGCTCTTCGCCTGCCTCGCCTCGCTCGTCTCCTGCGTGGCGGTGCTCGCGCACTACGCGCTCGTGGCGCCGGACGTCACGGGCCTCTTCCGGCTGCCGGCGGCCGTCTACGGGCTGTCGCTCGTGATGGCGCTCCTGTCGACCGTCATGCCCGTCGTCCTCATGTCCGAGGGCATCCGGCGCGTCGGTTCGAGCCACGCCTCGATGATCGGCACCGTCGGCCCGGTCGCCACGATCTTCATGGGCGCGGGCTTCCTCGACGAGCCCATCACTGCCATCCAGCTCGCCGGCGCCGCGCTCGTCGTGGCCGGCGTGCTCGCCATCACGCTCGCGAAGACGCCGCAGAAAGCGGCCTGAGCGTTCCGGCAAGCGATCCGGGCCTTCCGCCAGGGGGCTTCGTTCACCGACGACGAAGCGCGGCCGCTCGCAAACGAGTGCATCACTCATCGGCGCTCGAATCGCCCCGGTGCCTTCGGGGACAGGAACGCGGCGTTCGGATCTGGCGGTCGGGGGAATGGGCGCAAGGCCACCCGAGGCGGTGGCGTTTTCGGGCCTGACGTGTGTTGTCTGGCCCGAAAACGCCGGGCACCCGCAAGACGCAGCCACGATTGCAGCGCCCAGGATCCGGAAGACGCCGCGTTCCTGTCCCCCACTCCGCTTCCCGGCTCCACGCAGTCAGCCCCGCGTAAGCCCTTCGGCCACCCGCTGCGCTATACTTTTCGAGTGCCACCGGTCATCGCGCTGGCGACGCCAAGACGCTCGAAAAACACCCCCGCAAGCCCCCTCAAGGAGACCCCATGAAGAAGCCCATGCGCGTCGCCGTCACCGGCGCCGCCGGCCAGATCGGCTACAGCCTGCTGTTCCGGATCGCCAGCGGCGAGATGCTCGGCAAGGACCAGCCCGTCATCCTCCAGATGCTGGAGATCCCCGATGAGAAGGCCCAGAAGGCCCTGAGGGGCGTGATGATGGAACTGGAGGACTGCGCCTTCCCGCTGCTCGCGGGCATGGTGCCGGCCGCCGACCCGAAGGTGGCGTTCAAGGACGCCGACGTCGCGCTGCTCGTGGGCGCGCGTCCCCGCGGCCCGGGCATGGAACGCAAGGACCTTCTCGAGGCCAACGGCGCCATCTTCACGGTGCAGGGCCGCGCGCTGGACGAGGTGGCCTCGCGCGACGTGAAGGTGCTGGTGGTGGGCAACCCCGCCAACACCAACGCCTACATCGCGATGAAGTCGGCCAAGGGCCTCAAGACCTCGAATTTCACCGCGATGCTGCGCCTGGACCACAACCGCGCGCTTTCGCAGCTTTCCGCGAAGACGGGCAAGAGCGTCGATTCGTTCGAGAAGCTCATCGTGTGGGGGAACCACTCGCCCACGATGTACCCCGACTACCGCTTCGCGACGGCCGGCGGCCAGCCGGTGAAGTCGCTCGTGAACGACGACGCCTGGAACAAGGACACGTTCATCCCCCTGGTCGGCAAGCGCGGCGCGGCGATCATCGAAGCCCGTGGGCTGTCGTCGGCGGCCTCGGCTGCCAACGCGGCCATCGACCACGTGCGCGACTGGGTGCTCGGCTCGAACGGCAAGTGGGTGACGATGGGCGTGCCCTCGGACGGTTCGTACGGCATCCCGGAGGGCGTGATCTACGGCTTCCCGGTCACGACCGCCGGTGGCGAGTGGACGCTGGTGAAGGGCCTGGAGATCGACCCGTTCTCGCGCGAGCGCATGGACAAGACGCTCAAGGAACTGGAAGAGGAACGCGCGGCGGTCGCGCACCTGCTCGGCTAGCGTCGACGGTCGCGGCAAGGAAAAAGGGCGGCCAAGGCCGCCCTTTCTGCTTTCACGACGCGCGTGACTCGAGCCGCGCGCGTGAAACGGGAATCCCGAATTACTTCTTCGGGCGTCCTTCTTGGGCTCTTCCTTCTTCGGCTCTTCCTTCTTGGCGACCGGGGCGGCGTCCTTCTTGGGCGGCTTCGGCCGGGGCGGCGTCCTTCTTGGCGGGTCCTTCTTCGGCGCGGCTTCCTTCTTCGGGGCGGCTTCCTTCTTCGGGGCGGCTTCCTTTTTCGGAGCGGCTTCCTTCTTGGGGGCGGCTTCCTTCTTGGGGGCGGCTTCCTTCTTGGCGGTCGGGGCGGCGTCCTTCTTGGCCTCTTCCTTCTTGGCCGGGGCGGCGGCTTCCTTCTTCGCTTCTTCCTTCTTGGCCGGGGCGGCCTTGTCCTGGGCGAAGGCGGGGGCGGCGGCGAAAAGGCCCGCGACGAGGACGGCAATCAGCTTGTTCATGTTCAACTGCTCCTGGGATTTTATGTGGGGCGGCGCTCGAGACGCCGGGCGACATTATAAACGAAAAGGCCCTCCAATATTTGAGGGCCTTTCGTACTTTCCGAAATAAAAGAGGGACTTAGCAGCCGCCCTTCTTTTCCTTCTTGGCGGCGGGAGCCTTCTTCTCGCCTTCCATCAGCTTCTTGCACTCGGCCTTCATCTTGTCGTCGGCCTTGGCGTCCATCTTCTTGCAGGCTTCCATCTTCTTGGCCTTGTCGGCATCGCTCATGGCGCCGCCGTGGGCCGCGGCGAAGGCGCCGACGGAAGCGGTGGCAAAGGTCGCGGCAACCAACATCGTCATCAGCTTGTTCATGGGTAATTCTCCTGGAGGTGGGGGGAACGGCGCCGGTATTCCGACGCCGCGGATCTTAACGAACTGCCACCTCGTTCGGTTGACAAGGCTCAATTCGGGGTGATCTTGAACGCCCCGGTCCCGTCGATCGCGATGGCCGCCTTCAGGAAGGAGACGTTGTAGCCCTTCTCCTTGAGCTTGTGATACGCCATTTCGGCACGGGTGCCGGTGAGGCAGTGGGTGACGATCCGCTTGTCCTTGGGAACCTCCCCCATGCGGGCGAGCAGGTCCTCGTCCGGGACGAGCAGGGCGCCCTTGATCATGCCCCCCTTCGCTTCGTCCGCGTTGCGCACGTCGAGGATGAGGGTGCCCGCGGGCGTGGACTTGGCGATCGCGGTGAAATCGTCGATGGCGATCTCGCCCGGACGCAGGGCCGGCACGTAGGCGATGCGGGTGCCGATGTCGCCGGCATAGATCGGAAGGCCCGCGGACTTCCAGCCTTCGAAGCCGCCGGCGACGACCGTGACGTTCGCGAAGCCGGCCGCGCTGATGGCCGCTGCCGCCGGGCGAGCCGCCTGGCCGTTGCCGCCGTCATAGACGAGGATGGGGGCCTTCACCTTCCGGTCGGGAAGCTGTTCGATGACCTTTTTCACGTCCGCGGCGGGGATGCCGATCGCGCCGGGAATGTAGCCCGCGCGCACCGCGGCGGGGTCTCGCACGTCGACGAGCACGTGGGGTATCCCCTTGTCGACGTAGGCCGCCTTGAAGAACGCGGCCGAGGTGACGCCGGGACGCCTTTCGCTCCACTCGGGCATGCCTTCGCGGTACACCTTCGGGTTCGTGTACCCCATGGCCTTGGTCATCTCCATCGACTTCGGGCTCATCGTGCAGGTGATGCCGCCGCAGAAGAAGATCACGAGGCGGCTCTTGTCCGGGGGCAGGCGGTCGGTGAACTTCTTGAAGGCCGGGAAGGGCAGGTTGATCGCCGTCGGGATCGTGGCTTCCTGGAAGCGCGGCAGCGGGCGCGAGTCGATGAGCGTGTAGTTGCCCTTCTCGGGGCCGAGGGCCACGAGCTTGTCGAGCGTCGCGAAATCCATGAGCCGTTCGGGCGCGATCCGGATGGGGCCCTTGAAGGAGATGAGCGTCGCCACCTTGGCGCCGTCCTTCACCACGTAGTCGATGCGCGCCTCGCGGTGCTTGGCGATCTTCGCCAGCTCGCTGTTGGGCTTGTCCTCTTCGCCGTCCTGCAGCTTGATCGTCTTCGGGTCGAACTTCACGATCTCCGTGACGTTGTCGATCTTGAGCTGGATCGACTGCGTCTTGAAGGCGATGTTCTCGTAGATGCCGCGGATCTGGCCGGCTTCGGGCTTGTGGCAGTTCTGGCACACCTGCGGCACGGTCGGCCGGGCCGGCTGGGCCGCGGCGATCCCGCTCGTGGCGAGAGCCAGGGCGAGGGCCGTGAGCATTCGGGTCTTCATGACGACGTTCTCCTGTGAGGTGAGGGGAATCAGCGGGATGCGGATTGGAGGATCTGGCTCGCCTGGCCCGCGTTGACGAGCACCCAGCGAAGGGCGAAGCCGCCGGCCAGCACGAGCAGCGCGGGCACGACGGTGTGGGGAATGCGGTGACCGAGCTCGAGCAACTGCAGGGCGATCGGCAGGACGATTCCCGCGAACACGATGGCGCCCCAGAAGGCCGGGGCGTAGGCGCCGGAGATGAGGATCTGCGCCGCGGCGATCTGCGAGGCGCCCGCCGTCACCAGGCCGAGCAGCAGGAGGGCGAGCAGCACCAGTTCGACGCCGAGGAACCCCACGTCGGCGCGCACCAGCGCGTTCTCGGTCCCGGCGCGCGGCGCGCGAGGGCCGAGCGGTTGCCACATCGCGGCAAAGGCGCCGCCCACCATGCCCTGCGGCGCGGGACGGCCCGGGAAGATCCGGATGGCGAGGTGGACCATCGCCGCGGCCGCCGACAGGCCCGAGAAAAGGAAGAGGGGCCCCAGGATCGCGCTGTTCCAAAGGGGACGCGCGACCATCGCCGAGAGCAGGATGCCGGTGTAGATGCCCAGGCCGATGCCGAAGCCGATGTTGGCGAAGGCGAGCAGGCGCAGGCGCGAGGGCGTTTCGACCGCGGCGGAAAGGCGGCCCACGATCGGGAAGGTGCGCGCGAGCCAGGGCCAGGAGTCGCCGATGCGCACGAGCGCCGAGGCCATGAGGATGCCGTAGGCCACGAGCAGCACCCACGAGCCCCAGGACATCGGCGAGAGCGCTTCGAACGTGAGGTAGACCGCCCACACGTAGAGCTTGTGCGCGAGGTCGAGGAAGAGCGCGGCCATGCCGACGTTCATCAGCATGAAGCCGAGCAGCGGCGTCTGCACGGAGAAGAAGGACTCCGGATCCTCCCCGCGCGCGACGCGCAGCATCGCGATGCCGGCGAGGATCATCATCCCGGCGATCATGCCCCCGAAGAACAGGTAGACGGGGATCTCCCAGCCCCACACGGCGAGCTGCGGGTCGACGAACGGGTTGTGGCGGGTGGTGGTGATTTCGAGCATGGTCGTCGTCCCTCAGTCGAGGTAGAAGATGCGGGGCTTGGTGCCGGCCTCGGGAAGCAGCGTGTGCCACTTGCGCGAGCCGAGCAGGCGGTTCACTTCGCTCTTCGGGTCGTCGAGGTCGCCGAAGTGCATGCAGCGGGTCGGGCACACCGAGACGCAGGCCGGGTCCTTGCCTTCCTTCACGCGGTGCAGGCAGAAGGTGCACTTGTCCGCGTAGCCCTCGGGGTGGACGAAGCGCGCGCCGTACGGGCACGCGGCGAGGCACGCCTTGCAGCCGATGCAGCGGTTCGCCGTGACCTGCACCGTCTTGCCGAAGGGCTCGACGTGGCTCGCGCCGGTGGGGCAGCAGTAGACGCACGGCGGGTTGTCGCAGTGGTTGCAGCGCTCCGAGCGGATCTCCATCTCGAGCGTGGGGTAGGTTCCGCGCACTTCCGTCACGATCCAGTCGCGGCAGTGACCCTGGGGAACGTCGTTTTCCGTCTGGCACGCGACCACGCAGTCCATGCAGCCGACGCACTTGCGCGTGTCGATGACCATTCCGAAGCGTGCCATCTCACGCCTCCTTTTCGAAGGTGACGAAGTTGCGGTGGATGCTGGTGCCGCCCATGAGGGGGTCCACCTTGTAGCGCGTGTTGAGCTGTGCGGCGCTCGCGCCCTTGTTCAGCGCCCGGCGAAGGCCCTTCGCCGTGTGGCCGAAGCCGTACACCATGTAGAGCGTGTCCGGCCGGATCCGCTGGGTGGCCTTCACCTTCACGCGGTTGGAGACGACGCCGTCCTCGTTCTTCAGGCGAACGTACTGCCCGCTCTTCAGGCCCGCCTTGGCGGCCGTGGCGGCATTGATCCACACCTCGTTCTCGCCCACCAGGTCCGCCAGGAGCGGGTTGGTCTGCGTGCGGCTGAAGGTGTGCACGGGCGAGCGGCCCGTCACGAGCGGATAGAAGCCGGCGGGCAGCGCCTCGGGCGGCGTGTACTTCGGCACCGGGTCGAAGCCCGCCTTCGCGAGTTGGTCGGAGAAGAACTCCACCTTCCCCGACGGCGTGTCGAAGGCGATCTCGGCGCCTTCCTCGATGGTGATGGGCTTCTTCGGGCCCATCACGATGCCCTCGCGCTTGAACTTCGCGTAGTCGATGCCCGACTTCTCGCAGCGCACGGCGAGGTATTCCTCCATGTCCTTGAAGGGCATGTACTCGCCCACGCCCAGGCGGTTGGCCAGCTCCTTGGCCATCCACCAGGCGGGCTTCTGGTCGTCCGGGGGCGGCACGACGGGCTGGCGCAGCGCCGCCCAGCCCTGGCGTCCCCAGCCGACGTACAGGTCGTCGTGGCGCTCGAGGAAGGTGGTGTCGGGCAGGATCACGTCGGCCCAGCCGGCGATCTCGCTCGGATGCGTTTCGACGACCACGAGCAGGTCGAGCTTCTTGATGGCCTCGATCGTCTCCTTTTCGTTGGGCAGCGTCTGGATCAGGTTGGCGGCGTAGACCACCCAGCCCTTGATCGGGTACGGCTTGCCGGTGATCGTGGCCTCGCGAAGGCCCGTCGTGACCTCTTCGTCGGCGAATGGCCAGCGTCCGTCGGGGTTGTCGACCTTGGGCTTCCTCGCTTCCGGAAACTTCGGGAAGGGATAGGGCGCGACCTTCATGCCGGCGGCGAGGAAGAGCCCGCCCTGGCGGCCCCAGTTGCCGAGCAGGGCGTTCAACAGGGCGATCGCCCGTGCGCGCTGCGCGTCGTCGCCGTTCCAGTTGACGCGCCGTCCCGGGTGGACGAGCGTGGCCGGGCGGTGGCGGGCCATCTCGCGCGCGGTCTCGCGAATCACGCCGGCGGCGATCCCGGTTTCCTTCTCGGCCCACTCGGGCGTGCTCTCCGCGATGGCGGTGGCGAACTTGTCGAAGCCGTGGCCGTGCTTCGCGACGAAGTCCTTGTCGTACAGGCCTTCCTTCACGAGCACGTGCATCCAGGCGAGCACGAGCGCGAGGTCGGTGCCGGGACGGATGGGAAGCCAGTGCTTCGCCTTGCTCGCCGCCGTGGAGTGGCGGGGGTCGACGCAGATGATCGTCGCCCCGTTGCCGATCGCCTGGGCGAATTCCTGCACCTGCGTGTTGTGCATGTTCTCGCCCAGGTGCGTGCCGATGAGCACCAGGCAGCGGGCGTTGGCGATGTCCGTGCGCTCGGGCGAGCCCAGCCCCGTGCCCCAGGTGAGCAGGTTGCCGATGTCGCGCGGGCCGCGGCACTGCGCGAACGAGGGCGCGGCCTTGTTGAAGCTGCCGTAGGCGCGCATCACGTGCTCGAAGAAGCGCGCGCCGGTGCCGTGCTTCCAGAGCGCGATCGACTCGGGACCGTGCTCGGCGGCGATCTTCTTCATGCGTTCGGCCACGTAATCGAGGGCCTCGCCCCAGGTGACGGTTTTCCACTGCTCCTGGCCGCGTTCGCCGGAGCGGATGAGGGGGCGCTTGAGGCGGTCCGGGTCGTAGTGGTTGCCCGGCGCGCCGGTTCCGCGGGGGCAGAGCCGGCCCCGGCTCATCGGATCGAGGGGGTTGCCCTCGAACTTCCAGAGCTTGCCGTCGCGCACCGACGCGATGCCGCCGCACTTCCAGAAGCACATCTCGCAGTAGGTCGGGATGGTGGTCACCGTGCCGGGGCCGGCGGCGGACGCGGCATTCGCGAACGGGCTGGCCTGGTGCAGCATCGGAACGGCGGCGGCGGCGCCGAGGGTGGCGGCCGAGATCTTGAGAAAACGCCGGCGGCTGGGGGAAGGCATCGTAATCCTCGGGGGGGTATGACGCGATGCCATCATTTCAAGGCAAATTGCAGTGTCGCTTCCTGACATGGATCAAGGAGAGCGCCGGCTCCAGTCGTAACCTGATGTTACGAGCCGGTTGCGCCTAGGCCTTTGGTCGTATGATGTTCAAAACGATGGGGGCGTGCCGGCCACACCCTTCAAGGAGCCCTGCATGAAGCGCATCGTCATCACCGCGGCCCTGGCCGCGCTCTTCGCCGCCCCCGCCGCCTTCGCGATCACCGACGCGGAATTCGCCGTCATCCAGAAGGCGGCCGACAAGTACCTCACCACCATTCCGGCCAACGGCAACTTCCACGTGAGCGCCGAGGACGTCTTCAAGCGCATCCAGTCCGGCAAGAAGGACTTCGTCATCGTCGACGTGCGCGTGCCGAAGGACAAGAAGTTCGACCAGGGCCACCTGCCGGGCGCGATCTTCATCGCCTCGGACCAGTTCGCCCGTCCGGAGAACCTCGCGAAGCTGCCGAAGGACAAGGACATCATCGTCCACTGCGACACGGGCCAGGTGCAGAACAAGATCCTGACCGTCCTGCACATGCTGGGCTACGACAAGGCCTATGCGATGAAGTGGGGCTACATGTCCTGGAAAGTGGCGCCGCCGACCGGCCTCACGCTCGGCGAGATCAACGCCTCGATCACCAAGAACTACCCGGTCGAGAAGTAAGCCCGCCCATGGACCAGGCCGACGTCCTCAAGGTGTTCCAGTCGCTCGCCGCCAAGCAGCGGCTGGACCTCTTCTGTCGCCTGGTGCATTCGGGTCCGACGGGCATGGTGGCCGGGGAACTGGCGCGCGACTTCGGCATCCCCGCCACGAACCTGTCGTTCCACCTGAAGTCGATGCTCGCCGCGGGCATCGTGACCGTCGTGTCGGAGGGCCGTTTCCAGCGCTATCGCGCCAACGTGTCGTTGATGATGGCCGTGCTCGCGTTCATCGCGCAGAACTGTGCGCAAGGCGCGAGCGCGCCCTGCGCGGTGCCGCGGCCGGTGCGCCGGCGCGAACCGGCGGCCAAGAAGGTTCGCGCACCCCGGCGCGCCGCCGCCTAGCTGTCGGCTGCCACCACCGCGCCGGTCGCGGCGAGGGCGCCCATCGCCGCCAGCGCGCCGATCGCGGCGGGCGTGAAAGCGCGGGCGGCCGCCAGGTCGCGAAGGCCCTCCAGGATCGCCGGACCCACGGGCACCACGAATGTCGCGATGGCGCAGCCAGCGAGCGCCGCAGCGGCGACGAGTGGAAACGTCCAATCGACGGGGCGCGTTGCCCGGGGGAGCGCCGCCGCGACTCGGGTGGTGAAGCCGTCGTCGTGGATTTCCCGGCGCAACTGCGCCAGGAGCCGGGATTCGAGGTCGTCGCGGGCGGAATCGGTGTTCATGGCGTCTCCTTCTTCGGCACGAGCCGCGCGCGCAGCCTTTCCTTGGCGCGCAGGATATGGGTCTTCACGGTTCCCAGGGGAATGCCGAGCGCCTCGGCGGCCTCGACGTGGCTCAGGTCGGCCGCGTAGCAGGCCGCGATGGCCGCCCGCTCGGCGTCCGGGAGCGTCGCGAGCGCGCGCTCGAGGTCCATCCGTTCCTCGGCGCCCGGTCCGCTCGGCGCCGCGTCGGGCTCGGGCATGGCCTCGTCCTCGCCGAGCAACACTTCGTGTGTCTTGCGGCGCTCGCTCTGCCAGGCATTGAAGGCGATCCGGTAGAGCCAGGTCGTGAACCGGGCTTCGAACCGGAAAGTATCCAGCCGGCGCCAGGCCAGCAGGAACGCCTCCTGCGCGAGGTCGTCGGCCAGCGCGGCATCGCCGTTCGTCAGTCGCCGCAGAACGGACCGCACCATCGACTGGTGGCGGCGCACCAGTTCGGCGAAGGCCTCACGGTCGCCGCCCTGCGCGGCCGCGAGGATGAGTTCGGCGTCCGTCGACGCCGACCGGGGTGGCATGGCCGCTAGCGCGCGGCCGCGCGGTCCGGCCCGGCCCGCCCGATCTTCCACGCGACCACGAGCGCGATGCCCATGAGCCCCGGGATGAGGCCGATCGACCAGGGCAGCCCCAACTGCGCGAAGAACGTCCCCAGGCCGATTCCGAGGGCGACGAGCACCAGGCCCCCGCGCAACCCCGACTGGCGGTGGGGTGGCGCGAGCAGTTCCGGCGGCACGGGCAGGCCCTTCTCGACGAGCCGCAGGATCGCCTCCTGGTTGAGGCGGGCCCGCTTGTGCCGGGCCGCGAGGATGAGCGCGGCCAGCAGCAGGGGCAGGCCCAGGGAGGCCAGCATCCCGATCGCGACGACCAGGGCTTCTTGCAGGTTCATGGGGTTCTCCGAGGGTCCGGGGGAGCCGCTCCCGGGCGGTGGGTGGCTTGTCTCATGCCCATCCGACGCGGCGAGGGTGCCGGTTGGATTCGGCGGGGTCAACCGCGAGGCGATGCCGCGTAGAATGGGGCACCCATCCCGCCTGAGGAGATGCCCATGAAAGCCCTTCTCGCCCTCGCCGGCGCGGCCCTCCTGGCCGCCGGCTGCGCCACGGATCCCGCCGTCCAGGTCGCACGGTCCGAATGCAAGGTGGCGCCGGTCACCACCTACAGCGCTTCGGGCCGCACCCGGCCCATCAGCGACATCGAGCGTCGCGCCGCCGAGATGGACCTCGCCCGATCGCAGTACCGGTTCGACAACCTGGCCCGCAACGGGATGGACCCGAACCTGGTGGAGGATGCCCTGCGCGACTGCCGTTGAGGGGCTAGCTCGCCATTTCCTCCGCGACGCTTTCGGTGACCGCGGGCTCGGGGGGGGCCGGCAGCCGTGACAGTTTCGCGAGCGGCGAAGTCCAGGCCATGAGCGGCAACATGAGGAGCGCGCCCAGCCCCGCCAGCAGGATCGTCGTGCGAACGCCCCAGTGTTCGGCGATCCAGCCGCCGGCGAGCCCGCCGAGGGGGGCCGTCGAGACGGTGAGGGCGATCATCGTGGCCGTCACGCGCCCGAGCAGCCGGTCCGGCGTCACCGCCTGGCGCAGCGTGAGGTAGTTGATGAAGAACGTCATCGCGGTGAAATCGAGCAGGAACAGGCCGCCGCCGAACGTGAGCGAGGCCACCCAGAAACTGCCCGACGAGGCGCCCATCACCAGCCATGCCGCGCCCGTGCCGCCCAGCGCGGCGAGCATCGTCGGCCCGAACCCGTAACGCGCGTTCAAGGGGGCCACCGCGGTCGCGGCCGCGAGCGATCCCACGCCGGCCAGCATGAACAGCACGCCCACGTGGCCCGCGGAAAAGCCGAGCTCGCGCGCGGCGAAGAGCACGACGACGGCGATATAGGCGTGGCGGAAGACCTGCCAGATGGCGAGCGACCAGGCGAGCGCGCGCAGCGTGCGGTTGCGCCACACGGCGGCGAGGCCTTCGCCGATGTCGCGCCACACGCTGTCGCTCGCGAGTTTGGGGGCGTCCGTCCGCGAGGGCGGGATGCCGCGCAGCATGAGCGCCGAGACCGCGAAGCACACCGCGTCCAGCAGGATGGCGAAAGGCGCCGTGAGCCACTGGATGAGCGCGCCGGCGAGACCGGGCCCGACCAGTTGCGCGGCCGAGTCCGATACGCCGATCTTCGCGTTGGCCTCCACGAGATTCTCGCGGCCCACGCGTTCGGTCATGAAGACCTGGTACGCCGGCCAGCCGATGACCGAGCCCGTGCCCACGAGGAATCCGACGACGTAGAGGATCGGCATCGAGAGCACGCCCATCCAGGCGCACACCGGCACCACGGCGAGCGCGAGCGCGCGGCCCACGTCGGCCCCGATGATGACCGGCAGCTTTCGCGTTCTGTCGATGTAGACGCCCGCGAACAGGCCGAAGAGCGTGAAGGGCAGGGCCTCCAGCGCCGTGAGCACGCCCACCTCGAAGGGGGAGGCGTCGAGGAGCAGGGCCGCCGTGAGCGGCAGCGCGAGGAACGTGACCTGGCCGCCGAAGTGCGTGATCGTGAGCGAGCCCCAGAGCTTCACGAAGTCGGGGTTGCGCCACAGGCCGGTGAGCCATCGGTCGGGGTGAAGCCGGGCGAGCAGGGAATTCATTTTTTCTTCGCCGAACCTTGCGGTCCGGCGCCGCTTTCTTGTGCAGGCGCGACGGCGCGTCGCGCGGGGCGCGAGGCGGAATGTCCGAAGGGTGTTCCGGTTCCATCCGCCTCGAATTGCCGGCGGACGGGGGTCTGCCGGGTCAGTCGATGCCGCCCTGGGAGGGCGGGAGAACGAGGCGCGCCATGCCGGCGCCACGGAGCATCCCGCCGCGGGAGCGGCGAATGTCGAAGGTGGCGTCGTTGCGGTTCATGGGCGGATCTCGTGGCGGGGTGAAGCGGGAAGTGGCGGATTATAGACGCGCTTCGAGCCGGCCGGCAAATCTCCCGGCCGCTCGCCGGGGCCCCGCCTTGCGTCAAGGGCGCTTCGGCTTGGCGAGATACCGGGCGTCGTCGAAAGTCGCCATCCAGCGCGGCTCGTACACCACGAAGATCGCCGTGAGCAGGCCCGTGAGGAAGGCTTCTCCCCACGAAAGCAGCAGGCCGTAGGGAAGGAATCCGTCCGAAAGCCTCGACCAGGAGGCCGTGCCCGCCGCGGCATGGGCCAGCGTAGCCGCGGCCACGGTTGCCGCGAAGGCGATGCCCGGGGCGAAGAATCCCGGCAGGAAGATGAACGTGAACGGATTTCGGGGCAGCCGGCTGTCCGCGAGGCGCCGAAGGCCGTCGGCGATGGTGATCGGCAGCCAGGCGGCCAGGAGCCACGTCGCGCCGAGGCCGCTCCATTCGCTGCCGCGCCACAGCCAGGCGGCCAGCACGGCGGGCGCGGCGGCGGCGAGCGCGAGGTCGCGGCCGAACATGAGCGCGACGAGGGGCGTGGCGAGCAGGTGAAGCGAAAGGCCCGGCAGCGGCTTCGCCGAGAGGATCCACGCGAGCGCGACCCCGAGCGATGCGCCGAGCCAGCCGTGCAGCCGGAAGCCGTCGGCGAGAAGTGCCCAGGGCGCCCGGCGCACGCCCCGGACGCAAAGAAAAAGGGCGACCGCCGAGGTGGCGATCGCCCAGGGCCCGGAAAGCGGGGTCGCGAGGAAATCCATCGCGAGCCCGGGCCGCCGGCCTTCAGGCGGCGACCAGCTCGCGCAGCACGAACGGCAGGATGCCGCCGTGCAGGTAGTAATCCACCTCGATCGGGGTGTCGATGCGAAGCAGCACGGCCACTTCCTTCCGCGAGCCGTCGGCGCGGTGGATCACGAGCGTCACGTCCATCTGCGGGCGGATGCCCTTTTCGAGGCCGACCACGTCGATCGTCTCGGTGCCGGTGAGGCCGAGGGATTCGGCCGAATCCGTCCCCTTGAACTGGCAGGGCAGCACGCCCATGCCGACCAGGTTGGAGCGGTGGATGCGCTCGAAGCTGCGCGCCACCACGGCCTTCACGCCGAGCAGCTGCGTGCCCTTGGCCGCCCAGTCGCGCGAGGAGCCCGTGCCGTATTCCTCGCCGCCGAAGATCACCGTCGGCGTGCCGCCCGCGATGTACTTCATCGCGGCATCGTAGATCGGCATCTGCTCGCCCGAGGGCTGGAACAGGGTGACGCCGCCTTCGACGCGCGTGCCGTCGGCCTTCGGCGGCAGCATGAGGTTCTTCACGCGCACGTTGGCGAACGTGCCGCGCATCATCACCTCGTGGTTGCCGCGGCGCGCGCCGTAGCTGTTGAAGTCCGCCTTCATCACGTCGTGGCCGATGAGGTACTTGCCGGCGGGCGAGGAGTCCTTGATGGCGCCGGCGGGCGAGATGTGGTCGGTGGTGACGGAGTCGCCGAAGATGCCGAGCACCTTGGCGCCTTTCACGTCCTTCGCGGTGCCCGCGCTCATGCCGAAGCCCGCGAAGAAGGGCGGCTCGGCGATGTAGGTGGACTTGGGCCAGTCGTAGACCTGGCCGGTCGACGAGGCGATCGCCTTCCACAGGGGATTGGTCTCGGCGAGGTTCGCGTACATGCGCCCGAAGACGGCCGGGTCGGTCGCGTACTTGAGCAGCGCGTTGATCTCGTCCGAGGTGGGCCACACGTCCTTCAGGTACACCGGGCCGCCCGTGCCTTCGCCGAGCGGCTCGGTCTCGAGGTCCTTGAGGACCGTGCCCGCGATGGCGTACGCGACCACGAGCGGAGGCGAGGCGAGGAAATTCGCGCGGATGTTGGCGTGGATGCGCGCCTCGAAGTTGCGGTTGCCCGAGAGCACGGCGGCGCACACGAGGTCGTTGTCGACGACGGCCTTCTCGACGGGCTCGGCGAGGGGGCCGGCGTTCCCGATGCAGGTGGTGCAGCCGTAGGCCGCCACGCTGAAGCCGAGCTTCTCGAGGGACTCGAGCAGCCCCGCGGCCTTGAGGTATTCCGTCACCACGCGCGAGCCGGGGGCGAGGGAGGTCTTGATGTGCCCCTTCACCTTGAGACCCTTGGCGACGGCCTTCTGCGCCAGCAGGCCCGCGGCGATCAGCACGCTCGGGTTCGAGGTGTTGGTGCACGAGGTGATGGCCGCGATGAGCACGTCGCCCGAGCCCAGGTCGGTGCCGTCGGACGTCTTCACGCGCTTGGCGAGATCCTCGGGCTTCTTGGAGAAGCCGTTCTCGGCGACGGGCTTGGCGAAGAGCTCGGTGAACGTCGACTTGAGCTTGCCCAGGTCGATGCGGTCCTGCGGACGCTTGGGGCCGGCGACCGACGGCCGGATGGAGGAGAGGTCCAGCTCGAGCACGGTGGAGTAGTCGAGGTCGCCCTTCTGGGGCATGCCGAACATGCCCTGCGCCTTGAAGTAGGCCTCGAGCGCGGAGACTTCCTCGGCCGTGCGGCCGGTGTTGCGGAAGAACTCGATGGTGCGCGCGTCGACCGGGAAGAAGCCCATGGTCGCGCCGTACTCGGGGGCCATGTTGGCGATGGTGGCGCGGTCGGTGACGGCGAGCGTCTCCGCGCCGGAGCCGAAGAACTCGACGAACTTGCCCACGACCTTGGCCTTGCGGAGCATCTCGGTGACGGTGAGGGCGAAGTCGGTGGCGGTCACGCCCTCGCGCAGCTTGCCCGTGAGGTTCACGCCGACCACGTCCGGGGTGAGGAAGTACACGGGCTGGCCGAGCATGCCGGCTTCCGCCTCGATGCCGCCCACGCCCCAGCCCACCACGCCGATGCCGTTGATCATGGTCGTGTGGCTGTCGGTGCCGACGAGCGTGTCGGGGTAGTACATGCCGTTCTTCTGGAAGACGCCGCGGGCCAGGTATTCGAGGTTCACCTGGTGCACGATGCCGATGCCCGGGGGCACGACCTTGAACGTGTCGAAGGCCTGCATGCCCCATTTCATGAACTCGTAGCGCTCGCGGTTGCGGTCGAACTCGAGCTTCATGTTGAGGTCGAGCGCCTGCGGCCCGCCGTAGTGGTCGATCTGCACCGAGTGGTCGACGACCAGGTCCACCGGCACGAGCGGCTCGATCACCTTCGGGTTCCTGCCCATCTTCGCGGCGACGCCGCGCATGGCCGCGAGGTCCGCGAGCAGCGGGACGCCGGTGAAGTCCTGCAGCACGATGCGCGCGAGCACGAACGGGATCTCGTTGGTGCGCGGGCCCGTGGCGCTCCAGTTGGCGAGTTCCTTCACGTGCTCCTCGGCCACCTTCTTGCCGTCGACGTTGCGCAGCACCGACTCGAGCACGATGCGGATGGATACCGGCAGGCGCTTCACGTTGGGGAAGGTCTCGGCGAGCGCGGGCAGGGAGTAGTACTGGCCGGTCTTGCCCGGGGCGATCTGGAAGGTCTTGAGGGTGCCGAATGCGTTGTGGGGCATGGGATTCTCGTGGGGGTGGATGGCGTTCGTTGAAAGGGGGGCTACGGGGCCGGCTTCCCGGCGGGGCGGATCTGGACGTCGTATTCGCGGCCCTTGTCGTCGCGGCAGGTCCCGCCGCCGCGGCCGTAGCCGCCGCGAAGGTCGCAGCGCAGCCCCGATCCGTCGGGGGCGGTGAGGAGGGCCTTGTAGAGGCCGCCCTCGGGATTGTCGACCGAGACCGTGCCCAGGCCCCAGCCGCGTCGGCCCCATCCGCCCCAGGCGCCGCCGGCGACGGTGCCCGTGGTTCGCGCGGGCGCGGCCTCGACCCAGGTTCCGGCGTAGGCCTTGTCGTCGATGGTGATGGCGATGCGGCCTTCGGAGCCGCCGTCGTCGGCGGTTCCGTGGTAGAGCCGGCCGCTGTCGCGCGGCATGAGCGTGAGCTGCACCGTGGAGGCGCAGCCGAAGGCTAGCGGGAGAAGGGCGAGGGCGGCGAGGCGTTTCATGCGGGTTCCTTCGGTCTGCGCCGGTGAGTCGGCCATGAAAGCACAGCCGGGCCGGCCGCGCCAATGACGGCGGTCACGCGGCACCCTCCGGGAAGGACAGGAGGTCGACGAAATCGGGGACCGTCGTGGCCTCCAGCCGGACCGCGTCCAGGCACAGGTCCAGGATGGCCTCACGCCGCTCGCCCGGGAAACGGCGGGCCAGGTTGGCCTTGAATTTCTCGACCAGCAGGGGCATGCCTTCCTGGCGGCGGCGGCGGTGTCCGATGGGGTACTCGACGACGATCTCCCCGAGCGTCGTGCCGTCCGCCAGTTCCACCGTGAGCGCGTTGGCGATGGAGCGCTTGTCCGGGTCGTGGTAGTCCTTCGTGAACGCCGGGTCCTCGACGCACGCGATCCGCGCGCGCAGCGCATCGATGCGCGGGTCCTTCGCGATCGCGTCCTCGTAGTCGGCGGCGGCGAGACGGCCGAAGAGCAGGGGCACGGCCACCATGTACTGGATGCAGTGGTCGCGGTCGGCCGGATTGTGCAGGGGGCCCTGCTTGTCGATGATGCGCAGGCACGCCTCGTGCGTGCGGATGGTGACGCGCCGGATGTCCGCCGCGGACCTGCCCAGCCGCGCGAGTTCCCGGTGCAGCGCCATCGCGGCCTCGACGGCCGTCTGCGCGTGGAACTCCGCCGGGAACGAGATCTTGAACAGCACGTTCTCCATCACGTAGCTGCCGTACCCGCGCTGGAACGCGAACGGCCTGCCTTCGAAGAGCACGTCGTAGAAACCCCAGGTCTTCGCCGTGAGCACGGAGGGATAGCCCATCTCGCCCGTCTTCGCGATGAGCGCGAGGCGCACGGCGCGGCTGGTGGCGTCGCCCGCCGCCCAGCTCTTGCGCGAGCCGGTGTTGGGCGCGTGGCGGTAGGTGCGCAGCGACTGGCCGTCGACCCAGGCGAGGGAGACGGCATTGATGATCCCCTCGCGCGAAAGTCCGAGCATCCGCGCGACCACGGCCGTGGAGGCCACCTTCACCAGCACCACGTGGTCGAGACCCACGCGATTGAAGCTGTTCTCGAGCGCGAGGCAGCCCTGGATCTCGTGGGCCTTGATCATGGCGACGAGAACGTCCTTCACCGTGAGCGGCTTCTTGCCGGCGGCGAGCGCATTGCGCGAGAGCCAGTCGGCCGTCGCGAGGATGCCGCCCAGGTTGTCCGACGGGTGCCCCCACTCCGCGGCGAGCCAGGTGTCGTTGAAGTCGAGCCAGCGGATCATCGCGCCGATGTCGAAGGCGGCCTTGACCGGGTCCAGGCGGAAGGCGGTGCCGGGAACCCGGGCGCCGTTCGGCACGATCGTGCCGGGGACGATGGGACCCAGGAGCTTGGTGCAGGCGGGGTAGTCCAGCGCCTCGAAGCCGCAGCCCAGGGTGTCCATGAGGCAGTGGCGGGCCGTGCGGAAGGCCTCGTCGCTCGCGACTTCGTACCCGAGGACGTAGTCGGCGATGTCCGCGAGGACCCGGTCGGGCTCGGGGCGGGCGTTGGAGATGGGGGCGGACACGCTGTGCTTTCCTGCGGCTCGTCAGGGTGGACGCAGATGAACGCAGATGAACGCGGCAGGCAGCGCAGGTCGCACTTTCGCTTGGCCGGGCGGGCGGAGATTCGGGCAAACCATCTGCGTTCATCTGCGTTCATCTGCGGTTCCAACGCCTTTCGTCCTACCCGCGCTGCGCGAGCGGCACGAACGCGCGATCCTCGGGCCCGACGTAATTCGCCGAAGGCCGGATGATCTTCCCGTCGAGCCGCTGCTCGATCGCGTGCGCGCACCAGCCGGCGGCGCGGGAGATCGCGAAGAGCGGCGTGAACATCGCCGTCGGCACGCCCATCAGGTGGTAGCCGGTGGCGCTGTACCAGTCGAGGTTCGGGAACATCCGCTTCTCCCGCCACATCACGGACTCCACGCGGGCGGAGATGTCGAAGAGCTTCGTGTTACCGGAATCGTCGGCAAGCCGCCGCGCGACTTCCTTGATGACGGCGCTTCGCGGGTCGGCGATCGTGTAGACGGGGTGGCCGAAGCCGATGATCACCTGCTTCTCGCCCACGCGCTTCACGATGTCCGCCTCCGCCTCGTCCGGGCTGTCGTACCGGCCGATGGTGTCGAAGGCGTGCTCGTTGGCGCCGCCGTGCTTCGGGCCCTTGAGGGCGCCGATGGCGGCGGTGACGGCGGAATACAGGTCGGCGCCCGTGCCGGCGACGACGCGCGCGGTGAAGGTGGAGGCGTTGAACTCGTGCTCGGCGTAGAGGATGAGCGAGGCGTGCATGGAGCGCACCCACAGGTCCGGCGGCTTGCGGCCGTGCAGGAGGCGCAGCAGGTGCCCGCCGACGGTGTCGTCATCGGTCTCGACTTCGATGCGCCGGCCGGAATGGGAAAAGTGGTGCCAGTACATCAGCATCGAGCCCAGGGCGGCGACGAGCCGGTCGGCGATGTCGCGGGCGGGGGCGATCTTGTGTTCCCCGCCTTCCGGCAGCACGGCGCCCAGGGCCGAGCAGGCCGTGCGCATCACGTCCATGGGGTGGGTGTTCGCCGGAAGGCACTCGAGGATGTCCCGCACGGGGGCGGGGATGCCGCGCAGCGACTGGAGTTTTCGCCGGTAGGCGGCAAGCTCGGTGACGTTCGGCAGCTTGCCGTGCACCAGCAGGTGCGCGACCTCCTCGAATTCGCACTGCGTGGCGATGTCGAGGATGTCGTAGCCGCGGTAGCGCAGGTCGTTGCCGGCGCGGCCCACCGTGCAAAGGGCGGTGTTGCCGGCGGTCACGCCCGAGAGCGCGACGGATTTCTTGGGTCGCGGCGCGGGCGGAGCGGTCTCGGGGGCGGCAGGCACGGTCCCGGGCGGGTCAGTCGAAGAAGGCGCGGGCGGCTTCGTCGGGCATCTTCACGCCGGTGACACGGGCCTTCTGGAGGAGCTCCCAGAAATAGCGGTAGGTGGCGCGGTCGTGCAGCTCGCCGTCGAACTGGATCGGGCCCCAGTTGGCGGACTGGGCCTCGAGGAGGATGGCGCCGGCGACGGCGACCTCGTTCAGGTCCGGCTTCATCGCGTCGACGATCGGCGGGATCTGCACGGGGTGGATGCTCCACATGCGCATGAAGCCGAAGTCGGTGCGGGCGCGCCAGGCGTCGCGGAAGACGTTGTAGCTGTTCTTGAGGTCGAGCGAGACGTTGTGGGCCGGCACCACGCCGTGGGCGAGGGCGGCGGCCACCACGTCGGTCTTGGCCCGCGCGATGAGCGGGTGCTCGAACTGGCCCGGCGAGCGCATGGCCGAGGCGTTCACGGCGCCGTGGTGGCCGCTCACGAAATCCATCAGGCCGAAGTCGAGCACCTGCACCGAGGGAAGCTTCGCGATCTCCCACGCGTCGTGCAGCGCGCCGTGCGTCTCGACCAGCACGTGCACCGGGACGACGCGCTTGTGCCGCTTCTTCTTCGAGACGGCCTGGATGTAGTCGATCATCTCGGCCGCCTGGGCGACCGAGGTGCACTTCGGGATCGTCACGTAGGCGATCACCTTGCCGGCGCCGCCCACGAGGATGTCGACGTCCTTCTTCCAGTGCGGGTGGGTGTAGTCGTGGATGCGCGCGCCGGCCATGGCGAAGCGGTTGGCGGCCGAGTTGAGCACGCCCACGATCATCTCGGCGTGCGCCTTCTCGCGGCCGGTCTCGGCGCCGTCCTCGCAGTCGCAGGTGATGTCGAACACCGCGCCGAGGCGCTCCTGCAGCTCGAGCGCCTTGAGGATCAGCTTCTCGCTGCCGGCGAAGTGCTCGCAGGCGGGGATGACCGGAAAGGGCTTCTCGCCGGCGAAGAGGGCGTCCTTGGGATGGGCAGGGGCGGGCATGGGGAGTCCTTCCGGTTGGGGATCGGTATTCTAGGCGTTCAGCTTCGGCGCGGCAGGAGCACCGTGAGATCCAGGTCGAGCACGACGGCGGGGTGCTTCTCCCCGGCGGGCGGCGTGGGCACTTCCGCGGGTTTCGCGTTCTTGATGGCGAGGAGCCGCAGGCGCAGCAGGCCCAGGTCGTTCCTCGCGCGCACGCCCTCGCGGCCGGTGACCACGCTGCGGGCATAGACCGTGTCGCCGGCGAAGGTGGGGTTCGCGTGGCTGCCGCCGTGGAATGCCGCGACGGCGAAGGCGTTCTCCAGGCCGTCGTGCTGCAGCGCGCGGGCGAGCGAGATCACGTGGCCGCCGTAGATCAGGCGCCGGCCGAAGGCGTTCGACTTCGCGGCGAAGGCGTCGAAGTGGATCCGGGCCGTGTTCTGGTAGAGGCGGGTGGCGAGCATGTGGTCCGATTCCTCGATCGTGAAGCCGCCGGGGTGATCGAGGCTCTCGCCCACCGCGTAGTCGTCCCACAGGCGCGTGCCGCCGGTCGCGCGCGGATCGAGCGCCGCGGGCTTGAGGAAGCCGGGGACCGCGATGCGCGAGCCGGGCACTTCCTTCGGGAGATCCGGCACCATGGGCAACGGCGCGGGCGAGGCGGGATCGCGTTTCTCGACCATGACCCACCGCGCCCAGGCGAGCACCTCCCGGCCGTGCTGGTTGAACGCCCTCGAGCGCACGGTGACGTTGCCGTTGCGCCCGCTGGAATTCTCCTTGACCCCGATGACCTCGCTTTCGCACGCGATCGTGTCGCCGGCGTAGACCGGCTCGAGGAACCGGACGTCGGCGTAGCCCAGGTTGGCGACGGCGTTGAACGAGACGTCGTGCACGGTCTTGCCGAAGGCGACGTGGAAGACGAGCAGGTCATCGAGGGGCGCGGACGGGTGCCCCATCGCGCGGGCGATCGGCTCGGCGCAGTGCACGGGGTTTCGCGAGCCGGTGAGCGCGAGGTAGAGCGAGGCGTCCGCGACCGTGAGGGTGCGCGGCGTCGCGTGGACCAGCCGGTCGCCCGGCGCGTAGTCCTCGAAGAAGTAGCCGTCGAGCGGGCGAGGGCGGCTGCCGGGCATGCGTCGGCCTACCGTCCGGCCTCGAGCTGCCGGATCATGTCCGCGAGGGCGAGCAGCCGGCGGGCGGCCTTCAGGTGATGTCCCTCGATCAGGCGGCCGTTCACGACCACCGTGCCGCGCCCGTCGCGCCGGGCCTGCTCCAGCGCCTCGATCAGTTCGGTCGCCGCGGCGAGGTCGTGCGGCTTGGGCGTGAACGCGTCGTTGCAATAGGGCAGCTGGAAGGGGTGGACGAGGCTCTTGCCGTCGAAGCCCAGGTCGCGGGCGAGGCGGCAGGCGTACTCGAAGGACTGCATGTCCTTCAGGTCCGTCGCGATGCCGTCGACGACGCTGCGGTCGAAGGCACGGCCGGCGAGCAGCACCCGCGAAAGGGAATAGTGCAGGGCGATGCGGTCCGGGGTCCGCCGCGCGTGGAGCTGCGTGACGAGGTCCGAGGTGGCCATCACGATGCAGGCGATGCGCGGGGAGGCGCCGGCGATCTCCTCGGCGCGCAGCACGCCGAGCGGGCTTTCGATCATCACCATGATGGGCAGGTGCTTGCCGCCCGCGGCGTCGAGGGCGGCGAGGGCCTGCTCGACGTCGGCCTTCGACTCGACGTTGGGGAAGCACACGGCATCGGCGCCGATGCCCGCCACCGCCTTCACGTCGTCCGCTCCCCAGGGGGAATCGAGGTCGTTCACCCGCACCACCACCTCGCGCCGCCCGAACCCGCCGGCGAGCACCGCCTCGACCACGTTCCGGCGCGATTCGACCTTGGCCTCGACCAGGATGGGGTCGCCCAGATCCAGGATCACCGAGTCGACCTTCAGCGTGCGGGACTTGTTGAGATACCGCGTCGTGCAACCCGGCACGTACAGCATGGAGCGGCGGGGACGATAGTAGGGATTCATGGCGGCAAGTCTCTGAATGGGAAGGCTTTTGCGCGACCCCGCCCGGGCGACGCCTTCGGGTGCCCGGGCTTGCTGCTATGCACAAATGCTACGCGCGCGGCCTCGCCGGTGTCAACAGGACTTGTATCTTATATAAGACAACGAATCCCGGGGTTTGTGCTAGCATCCCCGCCATGTCGAAGCCGCTGCCGACGCCGGCCTTCCGGCCCCTCTACGAGCAGATCAAGATCCTCCTCACCCAGAGCCTGGTGGCCGGGGAGTGGAAGCCGGGTGAGGCCATTCCCTCGGAGATCGAACTGGCCGGCCGCTTCCGCGTGAGCCAGGGCACGGTTCGCAAGGCCATCGACGAGCTCGCCTCGGAGCACATCCTCGTGCGCCGCCAGGGCAAGGGCACCTACGTCGCCTCCCACAGCGAGCCGTCCTACCAGTACCGGTTCCTGCGGGTGATGCCGGACACCGGCGAGAAGCTGCATCCGCACACCGTGTTCGTGGACCTGCGCAAGGGCAAGGCGAGCGCGGAGGTCGCGCGCGCGCTCGGCCTGAAGGCCGGCTCGCCCGTCCACGTCGTGAAGCGCGTGCTCCAGTTCCGCGGCCGCCCCGTCATCCTGGACGAGATGGTCCTCGCGGCCGGGCGCTTCCCCGGCCTCACCATGGCGAGGCTGGAGGAATACAAGGGTTCCATGTACAGCTTCTACGAGGCCGTCTACGGACTGCGCATGATCCGCGCCGAGGAGCGCCTGACGGCGGTCGCGGCCGAGGAGCCGGCGGCGGGCCTGCTGAAGGTGAAGCCGGGCACGCCGCTGCTTTGCGTCGATCGCATCGCCTACACCTACGGCGACGCCCCGGTGGAATGGCGCCGCGGCCTGTGCCTCACCGACGGATTTTCCTACACGAACGAGCTGGCATGAACCTGACAGGCCCCTCGCGGCGCGTTTTGTGCGGCGCACACTTTTCCACGGTAGAATCGCCCGGCTTCCGCACCGGCCGGACCGAGTTCCCGCATCCCGTCCCGGTAAGCCCCCTGCGTGCCGCCATGCAACCAGGACAACAATCATGAAGCCCGCGAAACCGCAGCGTCCGAAGTACTACGATCTCAACCTCGCGAACCTCCCGGCTCCCGGGCTCGCGTCGATCTTCCACCGCATCTCCGGCGCGCTGCTCTTCCTGCCGGTGATCCCCGCGCTCCTCTACCTCATGCAGGCGACGCTCGGTTCCGAGGCCGGCTACCTGCAATGGCGCGGCGTGCTCGCGATGCCGGCGGTGAAGTTCGTCCTCCTCGGGTTCGCCTGGCTCTACGCGCACCACTTCTTCGCGGGCATCCGCTACCTGCTGCTCGACCTGCACTGGGGCATCGGCAAGGAGCAGGCGCGGGCCTCGGCGAAGCTCGTCTTCGTGCTGGGCGCGCTCGTCACGGCCCTCGTGGCCTGGAGGGCCTGGTAATGGCCTCCTTCAAGCTCCCCGTCGGCGCGCACTACGGCCTCGCGGCCTGGCTCATGCAGCGCCTCACCGCCGTCGTCATGGTGGCGTACACGCTGCTCCTCGCGGGCATCCTGCTGTGGTGCCCGCCGGCGAACTACGCGGACTGGAAGGGACTTTTCTCCGGTTCCTTCGTGCGCCTGGCCACGATGCTCTTCTTCCTCGCGCTCCTCTACCACGCGTGGGTGGGCATTCGCGACATCGTGATGGACTACGTGAAGCCGACGGGCCTTCGCCTGCTGCTGCAGTCGCTGGTGGGCACCGCGCTCGTGTTCTACCTCGTGTGGTCCGTCTCCATCCTCTGGGGCAGGTAACGCCATGGCACTTTCCATCCGCAAGTTCGACGTCGTGATCGTGGGGGCCGGCGGTTCGGGCCTGCGCGCGGCGCTCGAGCTCTCGTCCGCCGGCCTCAAGGTCGCGGTCCTCTCCAAGGTCTTTCCGACGCGATCGCACACCGTGGCGGCGCAAGGCGGCGTGGGCGCCGCCCTGGGAAACATGGGCGAGGACAGCTGGCAATGGCACATGTACGACACCATCAAGGGGTCGGACTGGCTGGGCGACCAGGACGCGATCGAGTTCATGTGCCGCACGGCGCCCGAGGTGGTGATCGAGCTCGAGCATTTCGGCATGCCCTTCGACCGCAACGACAACGGCACCATCTACCAGCGGCCTTTCGGCGGGCATTCGGCCAACTTCGGCGAGAAACCGGTGCAAAGGAGCTGCTGCGCGGCCGACCGTACCGGGCACGCGATGCTGCACGCGCTCTACCAGCGCAACGTGTACGCCCGCACGCAGTTCTTCGTCGAATGGATGGCCCTCGACCTGGTGCGCGACGCCGAGGGCGCCGTCCTGGGCGTCACCGCCCTCGAGATGGAGACGGGGCAGGTGGTCCTGTTCCACGCCAAGGCGACGCTCTTCGCCACGGGCGGCGGCGGGCGGATCTTCCATTCCTCGACCAACGCGTTCATCAACACCGGCGACGGCGTCGGCATGGCGGCGCGCGCCGGCATCCCGCTCGAGGACATGGAGTTCTGGCAGTTCCACCCGACCGGCGTCGCGGGCGCGGGCGTCCTCATCACCGAGGGCGTGCGCGGGGAGGGCGGCATTCTCCTCAACAAGAACGGCGAGCGTTTCATGGAGCGCTACGCGCCCACGATGAAGGATCTCGCCTCGCGCGACGTCGTCTCCCGGGCCATGGCCACCGAGATCAAGGAAGGCCGCGGTGCCGGCGAGCACGCGGACCACATCCTGCTCAAGCTCGATCACCTGGGGCCCGAGGTGATCGACAAGCGCCTGCCCGGCATCCGCGAGATCGCGATCAAGTTCGCCAACGTGGACCCGATCAAGGAGCCGATCCCCGTCGTGCCGACCTGCCACTACCAGATGGGCGGCATCCCGACCAACTACCGCGGCGAGGTGATCGTTCCCGAAGGCGGCGCGGTGCCCGGCTTCTACGCGGCCGGCGAATGCGGCTGCGCCTCGATCCACGGCGCCAACCGCCTGGGCACGAACTCGCTCACCGACCTGCTGGTGATGGGCCGAAGCGCCGGCATGAGCGTGCTCGAGTACCTGAAGGGCCACGGCTCGCACCGGCCGCTGCCGAACGACGCCGGCGAGAACGCGCTCGCGCGCCTGGCGCGCCTCGACGGCCAGCAGGGCGGCGAGGACGTGAACGAGGTCCGCGGGGAGATCCAGCGCACCATGCAGGCGCACTGCGGCGTCTTCCGCTTCCCGGACATGCTCGCGCAGGGCGTGGAGAAGATCCGCGCGCTCGAGGGCCGCATGGCCCGCACCGGCATCAAGGACAAGTCGATGGTGTTCAACACGGCGCGCATCGAGGCGCTGGAACTGGACAACATCTACGAGACGGCCCGCGCCACCATGGTGTGCGCGCAGGCGCGCGAGGAGAGCCGCGGCGCCCACGACCGCGCGGACTTCCCGAAGCGCGACGACGAGAAGTGGCTCAAGCACTCGCTCTGGTACAAGGCCGGCGACCGTCTCGCCTACAAGGCCGTGAACCTGAAGCCGCTCACCGTCGAGTCGATCGAACCCAAGGCGCGCGTCTACTAGCGCCTTAGCCCCGAGGAAAGCCATGAAGTTCCGCATACAGCGCTACGACCCGGACAAGGACGCGAAGCCGTACTTCCAGGACTACGACGTCGCGATGGGGCCGTCCGACCGGATGCTCCTCGACGGCCTGGTGCGCATCAAGACCATCGACGACACCCTGAGCCTGCGCCGCTCCTGCCGCGAGGGCGTGTGCGGCTCCGACGCGATGAACATCAACGGCAAGAACGGCCTCGCGTGCGTGACCAAGCTCGCCGACCTGAAGGAACCGGTCGTCATCAAGGCGCTTCCGGGGCTGCCGATCATCCGCGACCTGATCGTCGACATGACGCAGTTCTTCGACCAGTACCACTCGGTCAAGCCCTACGTGATCAACCATTCGCCGCCCCCGGAGAAGGAACGGCTGCAGTCGCCCGCCGAGCGCGCGGAACTCGACGGCCTCTACGAGTGCATCCTGTGCGCCTGCTGCTCCACCTCGTGCCCGTCCTTCTGGTGGAACCCGGACAAGTTCGTCGGGCCCGCCGGGCTCCTCAACGCCTACCGATTCATCGCCGACACGCGCGACGAGGCCCTGAACGAGCGCCTCGACAACCTCGAGGATCCGTACCGTCTCTTCCGCTGCCACACGATCATGAACTGCGTCGACGTCTGCCCCAAGGGCCTCAACCCCACGCTCGCCATCGGCAAGATCAAGGAGCTGATGGTCCGGCGGGCGGTCTAGGGGAGGGGGTCATGCCGTTGGACGGGCGGGAGCGCGAGCGGCTGCGCTGGCGGAGCCGCCGGGGCCTCCTGGAACTGGACCTGGTCCTGCAACGATTCTGGTCGCCGCCGGGCCCGGATCTTGACGAGGCTCAAGGGCGGGCGCTCGCAAGGCTGCTCGCGATGCCCGACAATGACCTGCTCGATCTCGTCATGGATCGCGTCCCCAACGCCGATCCGGCGCTCGAGCAGGTGCTGGTCCGATTGAAGGCCGCCTGACGGCGGCGCTACCCAGGAGGCGAAAGGCTCACCATGGACAACAAGGGCAAGGCGGTACTCTCCTACGGCGACGGCAAGACGCTGGAAATGCCGGTCTACGGCGGCACGATCGGCCCGGACGTGATCGACATCCGGGCGCTCTACGGCAAGACCGGGATGTTCACCTACGATCCGGGTTTCCTGTCGACCGCCAGCTGCGCCTCGAAGATCACCTACATCGACGGCGACGCGGGCGTGCTCCTGTACCGCGGCTACCCGATCGAGCAGCTCGCCACGCACTGCGATTTCCTGGAGGTGTGCTACCTGCTCCTCAACGGGGAATTGCCGAACGCGGAACAGAAGAAGTCCTTCGACTGGACGGTCGCCCGCCACACCATGGTGCACGAGCAGCTCGCGCGGCTCTTCCAGGGCTTCCGCCGCGACTCGCACCCGATGGCGGTGATGGTGGGCGTGGTGGGCGCGCTGTCGGCCTTCTACCACGACTCGCTCGACATCGCGAACCCCTCCCACCGCGAGATCTCGGCCTTTCGCCTCATCGCGAAGCTGCCGACCATCGTGGCCATGGCCTACAAGTACTCGATCGGCCAGCCCTTCATGTACCCCAAGAACAACCTCGACTACAGCTCGAACTTCATGCGCATGATGTTCGGCGTGCCGGCCGAGGAGTACGAGGTGAACCCCGTCCTCGTGCGCGCGCTCGACCGAATCCTGATCCTGCACGCGGACCACGAGCAGAACGCCTCCACGTCCACGGTGCGCCTGGCCGGCTCGTCCGGCGCGAACCCCTTCGCCTGCATCGCCTCCGGCATCGCCTGCCTGTGGGGCCCGGCGCACGGCGGGGCCAACGAGGCGGCCCTGCAGATGCTGCTCGACCTCCAGAAGGAGGGCGGCGTCGAGAAGGTGAGCGAATTCGTGAAGAAGGTGAAGGACAAGAATTCGGGCGTGAAGCTGATGGGGTTCGGCCACCGCGTCTACAAGAACTACGACCCGCGCGCCAAGCTCATGCAGGAGACCTGCCGCGAGGTGCTCGACGAGCTGGGCCTGCACAACGACCCGCTCTTCAAGCTCGCGATGGCCCTGGAGAAGGTGGCCCTCGAGGACGAGTACTTCGTCTCCCGCAAGCTCTACCCGAACGTGGACTTCTACTCCGGCATCGTCCAGCGCGCGCTGGGCATCCCGGTGTCGATGTTCACCTGCATCTTCTCGCTCGCGCGCACGGTCGGCTGGATCGCGCAGTGGAACGAGATGATCTCGGATCCCGAGCAGAAGATCGGCCGCCCGCGCCAGCTCTACAACGGGGCGGTGAAGCGCGACGTGCCCCCGATGGCGACGCGCGGCTAGCGGCCGCGCCCACCCGCCCCAACCCGACCGAGGTTCTCACCGATGTCCAGCGTCATGAAGCAGTTCGAAGCCTCCTCCGCGCTCTACGGCGCGAATGCGCCGTTCGTGGAGGAACTCTACGAGCGCTACCTCCAGGACCCGGCTTCCGTGGCCCCGGAGTGGCGCGCGCAGTTCGACGCGTGGCAGGGCAACGGGCAGGGCACCGACGTCGCCCACACCCCGGTGATCGAGGCGTTCGCGCAGGCCGCGCGCCTCGGTCCCCGGGCCGCCGCCCCGGCGGCGAGCCTTTCGGCGATCGACCTCGAGCACGAGGACAAGCAGGCCAAGGTGCTCATGTTCATCCGGGCCCATCGCACGACGGGCTCGACCTATTCGCAGCTCGACCCGCTGCAGCGCATGGACAAGCAGCCCGTGCCGGAGCTCGAGCTCGAATCCTACGGGCTGGGCCCGCAGGACCTCGACGCCGAGTTCTCGATGGGCTCGTTCGGCAACCGGCGCGAGCGCCGCACGCTGCGCGAGATCGTGGACATGGTGCGCAAGACGTATTGCGGCACCATCGGCGTCGAGTACATGTACCTGTCGTCGATGGAGGAGAAGCGCTGGCTGCGCGAGCGCTTCGAGGGCACGCTTTCCACGCCCAGCCTGAACGAGCGCCAGAAGCGCTTCCTCCTGGAGCGCATCACGGCCTCGGAAGTGCTCGAGCGCTACCTGCACACCCGTTATGTCGGCCAGAAGCGCTTCTCCGGCGAAGGCGGCGAGAGCCTGGTGCCCATGCTCGACATCATCATCGAGGAAGGCGGCGCCCAGGGCCTGAAGGAAGTCGTGATCGGCATGGCGCACCGCGGCCGGCTGAACGTCCTGGTGAACAACCTGGGCAAGATCCCGGCCGATCTCTTCTCGGAGTTCGAGGGCAAGAAGGCCGCCGAGCTCGCCTCGGGGGACGTGAAGTACCACCAGGGCTTCTCCTCGGACATCCAGACGCCCGGCGGCACCGTCCACCTCACGCTCGCCTTCAATCCCTCGCACCTGGAGATCGTGAACCCGGTGGTCGAGGGGTCCGTCCGGGCCCGCCAGCACCGCCGCGGCGACACGAAGGGCGACCAGGTGCTGCCGCTGCTCATCCACGGCGACGCCGCCTTCGCCGGGCAGGGCGTGGTGATGGAGACGCTCGCGCTTTCCCAGACGCGGGGCTACAGGACCGGCGGCACGATCCACGTGGTGGTGAACAACCAGATCGGCTTCACCACGTCCGACACGCGCGACACGCGTTCCTCGCTCTACTGCACGGGCATCGCCAAGATGATCGAGGCGCCCGTCTTCCACGTGAACGGCGACGATCCCGAGGCCGTCGCGATGGTGGCGAAGATCGCGCTCGACTACCGCACGACGTACAAGAAGGACGTCGTGATCGACATGGTGTGCTTCCGGCGCCTGGGCCACAACGAGCAGGACGAGCCCTTCGTCACGCAGCCCCTCATGTACAAGAAGATCGCGCAGCACCCGGGCACCCGCAAGCTCTACGCGGACAAGCTCGAGAAGGAAGGCATCACCGCACCCGGATTCGCCGACGAGCTGGTCACGAGCTTCCGGGCGAAGCTCGACGAGGGCAAGCCCCTCAACCCGAAGATCCTCTACGGCCTGCGCCCCGCGCTCGCGGTCGACTGGGCGCCGTACATGGGCGTCGAGTGGCGCCGCGCGGCCAACACCTCGGTGCCGATGGATCGCCTGAAGCACCTGGCCCAGCGCCTCACGGACATCCCGCCCAACTTCAAGCTGCACCCGACGGTCGAACGCATGCTCGCGGCGCGCCGCGAGATGGGCAACGGCAAGCTTTCGCTCGACTGGGGCATGGCGGAGAACCTCGCCTACGCCTCGCTCGTCGACGAAGGCCACCCGGTGCGCCTTTCGGGCCAGGACTGCGGCCGGGGTACCTTCGCCCACCGCCACGCCGTGCTGCACGACCAGAATCGCGAGAAATGGGATTCGGGCACCTACCTGCCGCTGCAGCACATCCGGTCGGGCCAGGCCAATTTCCTGGTGATCGACTCGCTCCTTTCCGAGGAGGCGGTGCTCGGCTTCGAGTACGGCTACGCGACGGCGCACCCGTTCGAGCTGGTCCTCTGGGAAGCGCAGTTCGGCGACTTCGCCAACGGCGCCCAGGTGGTGATCGACCAGTTCATCGCCTCGGGCGAGGCCAAGTGGGGGCGCCTCTGCGGCCTCACGATGCTCCTGCCCCACGGATACGAGGGGCAGGGTCCCGAGCATTCCTCGGCGCGCCTGGAGCGCTACCTGCAGCTTTGCGCGGAACACAACATCCAGGTGGTGGTGCCGTCGACCCCCGCGCAGTTCTTCCACATGCTGCGCCGGCAAATCATCCGCCCGATGAGAAAGCCCCTCATCGTGATGACGCCCAAGAGCCTGCTTCGCCGCAAGGAGTCCTCGTCGCCCCTCGAGGATCTCGCCACCGGCGGCTTCCAGTGCGTGATCCCCGATCCCGCGAAGCCCGCCCCGAAGAAGGTGAAGCGCATCGTGTTCTGCTCGGGCAAGGTGTACTTCGACATCGCCGCGGAGCGCGACAAGCGCGCCCTCGAGGAGGTCGCGATCGTGCGCATCGAGCAGCTCTACCCGTTCCCGCACGAGGATTTCCAGGCGCAGATCGACCTCTACCCGAACGCGAAGAGCATCGTCTGGGCCCAGGAAGAGCCCGCCAACCAGGGCGCGTGGCACCGCATCCAGCATTACCTGGCCGAGCACCTGAGGCCCGACCAGGCCCTGACGGCGGCGCAGCGCAAGTCGTCCGCCTCGCCGGCGGTGGGCTATCTGGCCCTGCACAACCAGCAGCAGAAGGAAATCATCGACGCGGCCCTCACGATCGAAGCCACGACGTCCAACAAGAAGGCCGCCGCCTGACGCTTCCCGGCGCGGCGCCACAGGGGAAGGAACCGCCATGCAAGTCGAAGTGAAAGTCCCGCAGCTCTCGGAAAGCGTCTCGGAGGCGACGCTCGTCGCCTGGCACAGGAAGGTCGGCGACGCGGTGAAGCGCGACGAGAACCTCATCGACATCGAGACCGACAAGGTCGTGATGGAACTGCCGGCGCCCGCCGATGGCGTCATCGCGAAGATCGTGAAGGAGGGCGGCTCGCTCGTCGCCTCCGGCGAGGTGATCGCGGTGATCGACACGGAGGCCAAGGCCGCCGCCGCGCCGGCCACCGACCCGGCCGCTGCCGCCAAGGCCGCCGCCAAGGCCCCTTCGGCCGGTTCGAACGCGCCATCGCCTTCAGCCGCCAAGCTGGCCGCCGAGAAGGGTATCGACCCGGCGACCGTCGCCGGATCGGGCCGCGACGGTCGCGTGACCAAGGGCGATGTCCTTTCCGCCGGCAGCGCACCCGCGGCCCCGGCCCCGGTCGCCGCGAAGCCCTCGGCGCCCGCCGCACCCATTCCGGCCGGCAGCCGCCCGGAGCAGCGCGTGCCCATGACGCGCCTTCGCGCCCGGGTGGCCGAGCGCCTCGTGCAGTCGCAGTCGACCGCCGCCATCCTCACCACGTTCAACGAGGTGAACATGGCGCCGGTGATGGACCTTCGCAACCGGTACAAGGACAAGTTCGAGAAGGAGCACGGCGTGAAGCTCGGCTTCATGTCGTTCTTCGTGAAGGCCGCGGTGCACGCCCTGCGCAAGTACCCGGTCGTCAACGCCAGCATCGACGGCACCGACATCGTCTACCACGGCTACTTCGACATCGGCATCGCCGTGGGCAGCGAGCGCGGCCTCGTCGTGCCCATCCTGCGCAACGCGGACCGGATGACCATCGCCGACATCGAGAAGGCCATCGCGGACTTCGGCAAGCGCGCCAAGGACGGCAAGATCACCCTCGAGGAGCTCACCGGCGGCACTTTCTCCATTTCCAACGGCGGGGTCTTCGGCTCGATGCTCTCGACGCCGATCATCAACCCGCCGCAGAGCGCCATCCTGGGCGTGCACGCCACCAAGGAGCGCGCGGTCGTCGAGAACGGCCAGGTCGTCGTGCGGCCGATGAACTACCTGGCGCTCTCCTACGACCACCGGATCATCGACGGGCGCGAAGCGGTGCTTTCGCTCGTGGCGATCAAGGAAGCGCTGGAAGACCCGGCGCGCCTGCTGCTGGACGTCTAGGAAGGCCGCCGGGCTTGGCGCGCCGCAAGGCGAAGGCGAAATGGAAGGCCACGGACGTCCTGAGAAGGGCCTTCTTCTTCGTGCTGGGGTCGTTGCTCGTGGGGTTCCTCGCAGTGTTCCTCGAGCAGACCCTTCACGTCTACCTGCCGCGGCATTTCGCCGTGTCGCTCGCGGTGGGGATCGCCGTGGCCGCCACGTTCTGGCTGCTGGGGCTGCTCAAGCACCCGCCGATGTTCCTGAAGAACGTGCACCCGGTCGCGGCCGGGGTGTGCGCGGGGCTCGGGGTGCACATCGCGAGGTTCTGGCTTCGCTGACGCGGGGCAAGCCGCTGGAACCGCGGATGAATGCAGATGAACCGTGGTTGCGAAGCACCGTCAAACCAAATCATGGTTGCGAAGCACCGTCCAAGCAGACAAGTGAACATAGACAATAATCCTGGCACTTGAGCCGGGATCCCATCCAGGAACAGGAATCGCACACATGTCCCAGACTTTCGACGTCGTCGTCATCGGTGCCGGCCCCGGCGGCTACATCGCCGCGGTGCGCGCCGCCCAGCTCGGCCTGAAGACCGCCTGCATCGAGGGCTGGACCAACCCGAAGGGCGAGATGGCCCTGGGCGGCACGTGCCTCAACGTGGGGTGCATCCCCTCGAAGGCGCTCCTCGCCTCGAGCGAGGAGTTCGAGAAGGCCAACCACCACCTGGACGAGCACGGCATCAGCGTGTCGGGCGTGAAGATCGACGTGACGCGCATGCAGGCCCGCAAGGACGCCATCGTCTCGAAGATGACCAAGGGCATCGAGTTCCTCTTCAAGAAGAACAAGATCACGTGGCTGAAGGGCTTCGGCAAGTTCGTCTCGGCGGGCGACCTGGTCACGATCGAGGTCGCGAACGGCGAAAAGCGCGAATCGGTGCAGGCGAAGCACGTCATCGTCGCCACGGGCTCGAAGGCGCGGCAGCTGCCCAACGTGCCGGTGGACAACCAGGCCATCTGCGACAACGAGGGCGCGCTCGCCTTCGGCACCGTGCCCAAGCGCCTGGGCGTCATCGGCGCGGGCGTCATCGGCCTGGAGCTCGGCAGCGTCTGGCGCCGCCTGGGCGCCGAGGTGACGATTCTCGAGGCGCTGCCGGAATTCCTCTCGCCCTGCGACGAGGCCGTGCAGAAGGAGGCCTGGAAGGCCTTCACGAAGGAGCAGGGCCTCGAGATCCGGCTGGGCGTGAAGATCGAGAAGGTCGCGATGCGCAAGAGCGCCGCGGTGGTCATCGACTACACGGACGACAAGGGTCTCGCGCAGAAGCTCGAGTGCGACAAGCTCGTCGTCTCCGTCGGCCGCGTCCCCAACACGGACGGGCTGGGCGCGACGAACGTGGGGCTCAAGGTGAGCGAGCGCGGCTTCGTCGAGGTCGACGGCCAGTGCCGCACGAACCTGCCCAACGTCTGGGCCATCGGCGACGTGGTGCGCGGGCCGATGCTCGCGCACAAGGCCGAGGACGAGGGCGTGATGGTGGCCGAGCTCATCGCCGGCCAGAAGCCGCACATCGACTACGACTGCATCCCGTGGATCATCTACACGTCGCCGGAGATCGCGTGGGTGGGCCTCACGGAGAAGAAGGCGAAGGAGCAGGGCATCGCCGTTCGCACGGGCCAGTTCCCGTTCGCGATCAACGGCCGGGCGCTCGGCACGGGCCAGTCGCAGGGCTTCGTGAAGATCGTGGCCGATGCGGCCACGGATCGCGTGCTCGGCGTGCACATCGTCCACGCGCACGCCTCGGATCTCATCCAGGAGGCGGTGACGGTGATGGAGTTCAAGGGGGCGGCCGAGGACATCGCGCGCATCTGCCACGGGCATCCGACGCTTTCCGAGGTCATGCGCGAGGCGGCCCTCGCGGTGGACAAGCGGTCGCTGAACTCCTAGCCCTCCGGGCGGGCAAGGCGTTGGAACCGCAGATGAACGCAGATGAACGCAGATGACCTGTGATCGGTTGAGAGCGTGCTCCCGGTTGCATCGTGCCGATGTCACCATGGGTATGGGGATCAAGCCCTCACAAGCCATCTGCGTTCATCTGCGTTCATCTGCGGTTCCAAAGCCTTTTGACCACCATGACCGCCGCCGCTGACATCCCGGAATACGAGGACGAAGACCTCGAACCCGCGGACCCGAACCAGTACTCGGGCCCTTTCGAGTGGTACTGGCATTTCCAGCAGCGCCAGGACTTCGAGTCCGACAGCGACCAGCTGCGCGTCCTCGAGAAGCTCGAGCGCCTCTTCGGCGAGCTGGAGGATTACCGCCAGTACCGCGCCGGCAGGCTCAACCGCCTGGTGACGAACTTGGGCGCGGGCCGGAAGCCCCCGCGCGGCATGTACATCTGGGGCGGCGTGGGGCGCGGCAAGTCGCTCATGATGGACGCCTTCTTCAAGGTGAGCCGCCATCGCCGCAAGCGCCGCGTCCATTTCCACGAGTTCATGCGCGAGATCCACGCCCGCATGCGGGCCCTGCCCGGCACGGAAGACCCGCTCGAGACGATCTCCACCGAGATCGCCCGCGAGCTGCGCCTGCTCTGCTTCGACGAATTCCACGTGAGCGACATCGCCGACGCGATGATCCTCGCGCGCCTTCTGGAGCTGCTCATCGCCAAGGGCGTCGTCTTCGTGATGACCTCCAACTACGATCCCGACGGCCTTTACCCGAACGGCCTGCAGCGCGCGAGGTTCCTTTCCGCCATCGCGGTTCTCAAGCGCGACCTCGACGTCGTGGCGCTGGGCGGCGGCACGGACCACCGGCGCCGCATCCTCGAACGCCTCAAGGTCTGGTACACGCCGCCCGGCGAGGAGGCGGATGCGCACCTGGCCGATTTCTTCGAGGCCGTCACCAAGGCCTCCTTCGTCACCGGCGGCGCCGTGGAGGCGGGCGGGCGGCCCATCCCGTACCGGCGGCGCGCGAAGGGCGTGGTGTGGTTCGACTTCGCGCCCCTGTGCATGGAGCCGCATTCGCAGGCCGACTACCTGGAGATCGCGGGCGGCTACCACACCGTCCTCGTCTCCGGCGTGCCGCAGCTCGCGAGCGCGCAGACCGACGTGATCCGGCGCCTCACGTGGCTGGTCGACGTCTTCTACGACCGGAAGGTGCGCCTGGTCATCTCGGCGGAGGTCGAGCCGGAGGACCTCGTCGCGCCCGCGACCGAGCAGACGGGACCCGGACGCATGGTGCGCAACGAATTCCTGCGCACGGCGAGCCGCCTGCGCGAGATGCAGTCGCGGGACTACTTCGCCCGCAAGCACGCCTCGGCCGAGAATCCGCAGGTGATGCAGTCGAGGTAGCATTCATCGTCGGGGTGCCGGATGGAAGTCCCAATGGAGACCGCATCGACCATGTTCAAGGCCATCACCCTCACCAAGGACGACGACGCGTTCGCCGCGCGCGTCGCGGAGCTCGACGAGTCGCAATTGCCGGAAGGCGACGTCACGGTGCGCGTGGCGTACTCGACGGTCAACTACAAGGACGCCCTTGCGATCACCAACGCCTCGCCGGTCGTGCGGCGCTGGCCGATGGTGGCGGGCATCGACGGCGCCGGTGTGGTGGAGGTTTCGAGCCACCCCCTCTGGAAAGCCGGCGACGAGGTCATCCTGAACGGCTGGGGCGTGGGCGAGTCCCATTGGGGCTGCCTCGCGCAGAAGGCCCGGCTCAAGGGCGACTGGCTGGTGCGGATGCCCGCGGGGATGACGGCGCGGCGGTCGATGGCGATCGGCACGGCGGGCTACACGGCCATGCTGTGCGCGTTGGCGCTCGCGAAGCAGGGCGTCACGAAGGAGCAGGGCGATGTCCTGGTCACCGGGGCCACCGGCGGCGTGGGCAGCGTCGCGGTCGCCATCCTGTCGACGTGGGGCTACCGCGTCGTGGCCGCGACGGGCAAGGCGTCCGAGGCGGACTACCTCGCGGCCCTGGGCGCCGCGGAGGTCATCGGACGCGAGGCGCTTTCGCAACCGGGCAAGCCCCTGCAGAAGGAGCGCTGGGCCGGCGTCATCGATTCGGTGGGAAGCCACACGCTCGCCAACGCCTGCGCGCAGGCGAAGTACCGGGGCGTCGTGGCGGCCTGCGGGCTCGCGCAGGGCATGGATTTCCCGGGCTCCGTGGCGCCCTTCATCCTGAGGGGCGTGCGGCTCGTCGGCGTGGACAGCGTGATGGCGCCCCGGGCGGAGCGCGAGGAGGCCTGGGCCCGTCTCGCCTCGGACCTCGCGCCGGCCGTGGTGGATTCGATCGCCACGCCGGTCGGGCTCGCCGAAGCCATCGCCCGGGCGCCGGACGTGCTGGCCGCCCGGATCCGGGGCCGTCTCGTGGTGGACGTGAACGCCTGAGGGCCGGGACCGAGGGTAAACCCGGGGTCGCCCGCGGCCGTGGTTGAGGCGGATCAACGGCCCGCGCGCGGCGGGCCCTACGCTCCCGAAGTGTGTCGCCCGCCCGTCAGCGATTCGTAAGCCCGGGCGTGGCAGCATGAATGACCCGGGGCAGCGTGCCCCGACCGAATGGTCCGCCGCCAAGCACGGCGTGGCCCGCGTGAACCGCCGAACGAGGAGAGCCATGACCACGTACCAGGAATTCCACGCCCGCTCCGTCCGCGACCCCGAGGCCTTCTGGGCCGACGAGGCGAAGCGCATCCACTGGCACAAGCCTTTCGACAAGGTCCTCGACTACGCGAAGCCGCCGTTCCGGTCGTGGTTCCCCGGCGGCCTCACGAACCTCTGCTACAACGCGGTCGACCGCCACCTCGCGTCGCGCGGGAGCCAGAAGGCGCTCGTGTGGATCTCGACGGAAGTGAACGAGGAGAAAAGCTGGACGTACGCCCAGCTCGCCGACGAGGTGAACCGCTTCGCCGCCATCCTCCAGTCGCTGGGCGTGGGCAAGGGCGACCGCGTCCTCATCTACATGCCGATGGTGCCCGAGGCCGTGTTCGCGATGCTCGCCACGGTGCGCATCGGCGCGGTGCACTCGGTGGTGTTCGGGGGCTTCGCGGCGGCGAGCCTCGCGGCTCGCATCGACGACGCCACGCCCAAGGTGATGGTCACTTCGGATGCGGGCTCGCGCGGCGGCAAGGGCATTCCCCTGAAGCCCCTCGTGGACGAATCCATCCGCCTGGCGAAGACGCCCCCGGCGCACGTCGTGATCGTGAACCGGGGCCTCGACCCGGGCATGACCCGCGTGCCGGGCCGCGATCTCGACTACGCCGAGCTTTCGGCGAAATTCTCGGGCGTGCAGGTTCCCGTGACGTGGCTCGAATCCAACGAGCCCTCGTACATCCTCTACACCAGCGGCACCACCGGCAAGCCCAAGGGCGTGCAGCGGGACACGGGCGGCTATTGCGTCGCCCTCGCGGCGTCCATGGAGCACATCTACTGCTCGAAGCCCGGCGAGGCGTACTTCTCCACCTCGGACATCGGCTGGGTGGTGGGCCATTCGTACATCGTCTACGGGCCGCTCATCAACGGTTCCACCACCATCATGTTCGAGGGGCTTCCCATCCGCCCGGACCCGGGCATCTGGTGGAAGATCGTGGCGGACTACAAGGTCACCTCGATGTTCTCCTCGCCCACCGCGATCCGGGTGCTGAAGAAGCAGGACCCGGCGTTCATGAAGAAATACGACACGTCGAGCCTTCGCTACCTGTTCCTCGCGGGCGAGCCGCTCGACGAGCCGACCGCCCGTTGGGTCGACGAGGCGCTGGGCGTGCCCATCGTGGACAACTACTGGCAGACGGAGACGGGCTGGCCGCTGCTCTCGGCCTGCCCGGGCGTCGAGGACACGCCGCGCAAGTTCGGCTCGCCCTCGTTCCCGGTCTACGGCTACAACGTGAAGATCAAGGACGAGGTCACGGGCCTGGAGACCGCGCCCGACCAGAAGGGCGTGCTCTGCGTCATCCCGCCGCTGCCGCCGGGCGCCATGACCACCGTCTGGGGCGACGACGAGCGCTACGTCTCCACGTACTACAAGAGCTTCAAGGACGAGGTGGTCTACTCGACCTTCGACTGGGCCGTGCGCGATGCCGACGGCTACTACTACGTCCTGGGGCGCACCGACGACGTGATCAACGTCGCCGGGCACCGCCTGGGCACCCGCGAGATCGAGGAGGCCGTGCAGGCCCACGCGGGCATCGCGGAAGTCGCGGTGGTCGGGGTGGCCGACGCGCTCAAGGGCCAGGTGCCCGTCGCGTTCGCGGTGGCGAAGGACGCGGGAAAGACCGCCACGCAGGAACTCGCGGCGGCCCTCGAGAAGGAGGTGATGGCCACGGTGGACAAGGAACTGGGCGCCATCGCGAGGCCTTCGCGCGTGCACTTCGTCTCGGTGCTTCCCAAGACGCGTTCCGGCAAGCTGCTGCGCCGCTCGATCCAGGCGCTTTGCGAAGGGCGGGACCCGGGCGACCTCACGACGATCGAGGACCCCGCGGCCCTCGAGCAGATCCGCGCCGCCCTCAAGGGTTGAAGCGGGCGATCCTCCCGGACGTCCTCGCGCCGGGTCTCGCGCTGGTGTTCTGCGGCACGGCCCCGAGCCGCGCGTCGGCGGCCGCGAAGGCCTATTACGCGAAGCCGGGGAACCGGTTCTGGCCGGCGCTGCACGCGGCCGGCTTCACGCCGCGCCGATTCCGGCCGGACGAGTACGCCTCGCTCCTCGAACTGGGCATCGGCCTCACGGACCTGTGCAAGGGGCATTCGGGCAACGACGACGAACTGCCGGACGGCAGCCTGGATTCCCGATCGCTGCGTCGCAAGATCCGGCGCTACCGGCCCCGCATCGTCGCGTTCACGAGCAAGAACGCCGCGCGGGCCTATCTCGGCGGGGAAGTCGCCACCGGGTGGCAGGCGCGCGAGGAGGCGGGCACGCGATTCTTCGTGCTCACCTCGCCCTCGGGGCAGGCCGTGCGCTACTGGGACCTCGCCCCGTGGCGGGAACTGGCGTCCGCCTGGGCCGGCATCACTTCTTCGGGCACGGACCCACGTACTTGCCTTCCATCTTCTGGGTCATGTTCATCTTCTGGCCGCCCTGGGCCATCTGCATCTTCATGTTCATCCGGAAGCCGTCGGGCACGAAGGTGATGTCGGTGTCGGCGTTCATCTCGAACTCGCCCTTGCACGCCATCTTGTAGCTGGCGGTGTTGCCGGACATCTTGAAATCCTTCATCTCGCAGTTCTTGGGCATTTCGCCGCCCTTGCCGAGCTGCCCGCCCTCGATGTCCTTGTCCGTGACGCACTGCTGCATGTTCATGTTCTGCTTGCCTGCGCCGCCGGGCATGTCCATTTCCATCTTGTAGGCGTAGAGCCCGGGCTTCATCTTGCCTTTCATGGCCTGCGCGGGGGACTGGGCGAAGGCTGCGGGGGTGGCGGCGAGGGCGGCGAGCGCGAGGAGGGCGGCTGTCTTCATGGCGGCGTAGGGAATGGGGGTTGTCGATGCGACGAGAATACCACCGGCGCGTCGGGGAAGCGCCGCGGCCCGGTAGAATTGCGGCATGGCCCGCGCACTCGAACTGCCCTACGACGCGACCACCGGTTGCGCCGAGCGGCTGCCGTGGTTCGAACGCATCCGGGCGCTGGGCTGGGCGGTCTACCTGGACAGCGGGGACCGGGCCCGCACAGGCGGGCGCTACGACGTGCTGGCGGCGGCGCCGCGTGCGATGTTCGTTTCGCGTGGCGGCGAGATCCGCCTGGAGCGCGGCGGCGAGGTTTCCCGCTGGCGGGGCAGCGCGTTCGACGGTCTCAAGGCCCTGGCGGCGCCGGCCCGCGGCGGCGAGGCGGGTTGGCCGGTCGCCGGCGGCGCGCTCGGCTACTTCGGCTACGAACTGGGGCGCGAGGGCGCGAAACTGCCCGGGGCCAAGGCCGGCACCGTTCCTTTCATGCCGGAGGCCGCGTTCGGCCTGTACCCGTGGACGGTCGTCGTCGACCACAAGCTCCGGCGGGCGGCCATCACCTCGCTGGAGGATTTCCCCGAGGACGAAGCGCTCCGGCTTCGCGAGCGGCTGCTGGCGGGCGAGCCTCCGCCGCGCGAGCCCTTTCGGGTGCTGGGGGACATCGCGAGCACGCTGGAGCGCGAGGCCTACCTGCCCCGCGCGGCGCGCGTCATCGACTACATCCGCGCCGGCGACATCTACCAGGCGAACCTCACGCGCGAGTTCCGCATCCGCTACCGCGGCGACACTTGGGAGTTCTACCGGCGCCTGCACGAGACGAATCCGGCGCCGATGGGCGCCTACCTCGAATACCCGTTCGGCGTGGTGCTTTCGAGCTCGCCGGAGCGCTTCATCACCGTGGAGGGCCGCGAGGCCGTGACGCAGCCCATCAAGGGCACGCGCCGCCGGCGCGCCGACCCTGCGGAGGACGCGCGCGTGCGCGCCGAACTCACGGACTCGCGCAAGGACCGCGCGGAGAACGTGATGATCGTCGACCTGCTGCGCAACGATTTCGGCCGCGTGTGCGAGACGGGCAGCGTCGCGGCGCCGAAGATCTGCGAACTGGAGAGCTTCGCCACCGTGCATCACCTCGTGAGCACCGTCACCGGGCGGCTCGCGCCCGGCGTTTCGGCGGTCGACCTGCTCGCGGCGTGCTTTCCCGGCGGCTCGATCACGGGAGCGCCCAAGCGGCGCGCCATGGAGATCATCGACGCACTCGAGCCCCATCGGCGCGAGGTCTACTGCGGGGCCATCGGCTACCTCTCGCCCGCGGGACGCCTCGACATGAGCATCCCGATCCGCACGACGCTCGCTGCGGAGGGAGAGCTGCGCTTCTACGCGGGCGGGGGCATCGTCGCGGATTCCTCCCCCGAGGCGGAGTTCGAGGAGACCGAGGTGAAGATCGCGGCCATCCGGCGCGCGCTCTCGCGCTTCGCCTCGCCCTCGGAGCCGCCGGCGGACAAGGCCGCGATGCGGAAGGCCTGCCTGCTGCGCCGCGACGCGCTCTTCGCCGACGGGAGCGAGGCCTTCTCGCGTGCGATGGCCGGTCGCCTGCGCTCGCTGCCGGAATACGCCCGCGCCCGCACGGTTCTCGCGACGCTCGGCTTCGGCACGGAATGGGACACGCGCCCCTTCGCGAAGGCCGTGCTGGCCGACGGCAAGCGCCTCGTGCTGCCGCGCGTGGTGCGTTCGCCGCGTTCGCTGGCCCTGCACGCGGTGACGGATCTCGAGGCGGAACTCGTGCCGGGCATCTGGGGCATCGAGGAGCCCGATCCCTTCCGGGCCCCGCCCGTGGCCCTCGCCGACGTCGATTTCGCCCTGGTGCCGGCGCTCTCCTGCGACGCGGCGGGCAATCGCCTGGGCTACGGCGCCGGCTATTTCGATCGCTTGCTCTCCGGCGCCGGTCCGCGCACCCTGCTCGTGGTCGCGCTACCCGACGGTCTCGTCGAGGGTCGTGTCCCCCACGAACCGCACGACGTGCCCATCGACGCGCTCGTCACCGAATCCCGAATCCTGCGCACGAGGAACCTGCCATGACCGCCCGCCTCATCGACGGAAAAGCCATCGCCGCGAGCGTTCGCGCCGAGACCGCCATCCGTGCCGCCCGGCTTGCCGCGGCCGGCACGGTGCCGGGGCTGGCCGTCGTCATCGTCGGGGAGGATCCCGCGAGCCGACTCTACGTACGCAGCAAGGCCCAGGCCTGCGAGGCGGCCGGCCTTCGCTCCTGGGTGCACGCGATGCCCGTCGACACGCCCCTCGATCGGCTGGTGGCCTTCGTGCACGAACTGAACGGCGATCCGGAGGTGCACGGCATCCTCGTGCAACTGCCGTTGCCGGGGCGCCTGGACGCGCGGCTCGTCATCGAGGCCATCGACCCGATGAAGGACGTGGACGGCTTCCACTACCAGAACGTCGGCGCGCTCGTCGTGGGCGACCCGGCCTTCTATCCCTGCACGCCGTGGGGCGTGATGAAACTGCTGGAGCACGAGGGCGTCCCGGTGGACGGCGCGCACGCGGTCGTCGTCGGCCGCTCGACCATCGTGGGCAAGCCCATGGCGCTCATGCTCCTGAATGCCGGCGCGACGGTGACCATCTGCCATTCGCGCACGCGGGACCTCGCGGCGCAGACGCGGCAGGCGGACATCCTCGTCGCCGCCGCCGGCAGGGCGCACATCATCGGCGCGGGCATGGTCAAGGCGGGCGCGACGGTGATCGACGTGGGCATCAACCGCCTGCCCGACGGCAAGCTCGTCGGCGACGTCGACTTCGCGGCCATCGCTCCGGTGGCGGCGCGCATCACGCCCGTGCCGGGAGGCGTCGGCCCCATGACCATCGCGATGCTGATCGCCAACACGGTCCGCTCGGCGGAACGGGCGGCCGGCTTCGCCCTCGCCGCCGGCGAGACCCGAATCGCCTGACCCGCAACCCGGAGACGACGTCCATGACGCACCCCTACGAACAGGGCCTCGAGCGCAACGAGGCGAACTACACCGCGCTCACGCCGGTGTCCTATCTCGCCAAGGCCGCCACCGTGTACCCCGACCAGGTCGCCGTGATCCACGGCAGCCTGCGACGGCCGTGGAAGGACGTCTACTCGCGCTGCCGGCGGCTCGCCTCGGCGCTCGCCGGGCGCGGCATCCGCCGCGGCGACACGGTGGCGGCGATGCTGCCCAACGTGCCGGCCATGGTGGAACTGCACTTCGGCCCGGCCATGATCGGCGCCGTGGTGAACACGCTCAACACCCGCCTGGACCCGGAAGCCATCGCGTTCATGCTGGACCATGGCGAGGCGAAGGTGCTCTTCACCGACCGGGAGTTCAGCGGCACGGTCGAGAAGGCCCTCGCGCTCTGCCAGGCGAAGCCGCTCGTGATCGACGTGGACGACGCGATGCACGAGGGCGGGAAGTTCCTCGGCGAGAAGGAATACGAGTCGTTCCTGCAGGAGGGCAATCCGGCGTTCGAATGGACCTTCCCGCCGGACGAATGGGACGCCATCGCGCTCAACTACACCTCGGGCACCACCGGCAATCCCAAGGGCGTGGTCTACCACTACCGCGGCGCCTACCTCAACGCGATCAACAACATCCTCGACTGGTCGATGCCCAAGCACGCGGTCTATCTCTGGACCCTGCCGATGTTCCACTGCAACGGCTGGTGCTTCAACTGGACGATGGCCGCGGCGGCCGGCACGAACGTCTGCCTGCGCAAGGTCGATCCGAAGCACATCCTGGAACTCATCCGCGAGCACGAGGTGACGCACTACTGCGGCGCGCCCATCGTGCATTCGATGCTGATGAACGCCCCCGCCGAGTGGAAGCAGGGCATCGACCACGAGGTGCACTGCCTGGTCGCCGCGGCGCCGCCGCCCGCAGCCGTGATCGAGGGCATGGGGCGCATGGGATTCGACATCACGCACGTCTACGGGCTCACGGAGACCTACGGGCCGGCCGCGGTCTGCGCGAAGCACGAGGCCTGGAAGTCGCTTCCGATCGAGGAGCAGGTGAGGAAGAACGGCCGCCAGGGCGTGGCCTACCTGCTCGAGGAGGGGATGACCGTCCTCGACCCGGAATCGCTGGAGCCGGTGCCGTGGGATGGCGAGACCATGGGCGAGATCATGTTCCGCGGCAACATCACCATGAAGGGCTACCTCAAGAACCCGAAGGCCACGGCGGAGGCGTTCCGCGGCGGCTGGTTCCATTCGGGCGACCTCGCCGTGATGCAGCCCGACGGCTACATCAAGATCAAGGACCGCTCCAAGGACGTGATCATCTCCGGGGGAGAACATCTCGTCGCAGGAGGTCGAGGATGTCCTCTTCGGCCATCCTGCCGTGATGCTGGCGGCCGTCGTCGCGCAGCCGGACGACAAGTGGGGCGAGACGCCCTGCGCCTTCGTGGAACTGAAGGAGGGGGCGGCGGTGACGGAGGCGGAGATCATCGAGTTCTGCCGGACGCGGATGGCGAGGTTCAAGATCCCGAAGAGCGTGGTGTTCGGGGCGCTGCCCAAGACGTCGACGGGGAAGATCCAGAAGTTCCTGCTGCGGGACCGGGCGCGCAGCAAGAGTTCATTCGAGTGATGCGGGCGCAATTCCGGGTAACGCCGATTGCCGCGGATTCCACGCCGATTGCCGCAGACAATGCAGGGAGAATCAAGGCAAGGGTCATGGTGTTCGCCGAAGAACCCGAGGATCATTTCTCGTCGACGCCCCGATCCTTGAAACATCGGCGGCAATCGGCGTGGAATCCGCGGCAATCGGCGCTTCCGATGCCTTGCCGCCGCGTCACTCCCCGCAGCCATAGCCAACGAAAGCCGACATGAACACGATGCGTGAAGGCTCGGTACTGTGCCTCGACCCCCACGGATTCCACCGCATCCGCTGGACGGAGTGGGGCGAACCGGAAAATCCCCGCGTCCTCGTCTGCGCCCACGGCCTCACCCGCTGCGGACGAGACTTCGACTTCCTCGCCGAGCGGATGAGCGACGAGTACCGCGTCGTCTGCCCGGATACCGCCGGGCGCGGCCGCAGCGACTGGCTCGCGGACAAGAACGACTACGGCTATCCGGTCTATTGCGCGGACGCGGCGGCGATGCTCGCGGCACTGGGCGCCGAGCGCGTCGACTGGGTGGGCACGTCGATGGGAGGCATTCTCGGCATGATCCTCGCCGCCCAGCCGCGCACGCCCGTCGCCAAGCTCGTCCTGAACGACGTGGGATCGGTCGTGCCGAAGGCCTCGCTCGAGCGAATCGCGCAGTACGTGGGTCTCACGCCCGCCTTCGAATCGCTCGAGCAGCTCGAGGCGGTGATGCGCTCCGTGAGCCCGTTCGGCGAACTCTCGGCCGCGCAGTGGCGACACCTCGCGGTCCACGTGGCGCGCCGCGGCGACGACGGGAAGTGGCGCTTTCATTACGATCCGGGGGTCGCCGTCCCGTTCAAGGGTGCCGTGCACGGGGACATCGATCTTTCGCCCTGGTGGCTCGCCGTGCGCTCGCCCGTGCTCGTCCTTCGCGGCGACTCGTCGGATCTCCTCACGCCGGACATCCTGGCGCGGATGCGGGAACGGCCGGGAACGGAGGCGGTGGAAGTGCCCCGCACGGGCCACGCGCCGATGCTGATGGACGATTTCCAGGTCGGCGTCATCCGCGATTTCCTCCTCGCGTGAAAGCGGCGCCGCTCGATTGCGCCATCGTCGGCGCCGGGCACAACGGACTCGCCTGCGCCTGCTATCTCGCGGGCGCCGGGATGAAGGTCGGCGTGTTCGAACGGCGCGAAGTCGTCGGGGGTGCGGCCGTGACGGAGACTTTCCATCCGGGCTTCCGGAATTCCGCGGCCAGCTACACCGTGAGCCTGCTGAACCCCAAGGTGATCCGCGACCTGCGCCTCGCCGAGCACGGCCTGAAGGTCGTGGAGCGGCCGTTCTCGAACTTCCTGCCGACGGCCGATGGCGGGTACCTGAAGATGGGGGGAGGCCTCGAGGCATCGCAACGCGAGGTGGCGAAGTTCAGCGCGCGCGACGCGGCGCGCCTGGGCGCGTACTACGAGCGCCTCGAGCGCGTCGCGGACGTCCTGCGCGGCCTGCTCCTCGAGACGCCACCCAACGCCGGCGGAGGAATCGGCGAGATCCTGCGCGCGTGGAAGGCCGGGAAGGGCCTCGCTCGCCTGCCCCGGGCCGCACAGCGGGACGTGCTCGACCTCTTCACGATGTCGGCGGCCGACTGGCTGGATCGCTGGTTCGAATCGGACCCGATCCGCGCCTGCTTCGGGTTCGACAGCGTGGTGGGCAATTTCGCGAGCCCGTATTCCCCCGGCACGGCCTATGTCCTCCTGCACCACGTCTTCGGCGAGGTGAACGGCAAGAAGGGCGCCTGGGGGCACGCGATGGGCGGCATGGGTGCCATCACCCAGGCGCTCGCCCGGGAAGCCGAAGCCCGCGGCGTGGCGATCCGCACCGGGGCGGGGGTCGCCCGCATCGTCTCGCGGGAGGGGCAGGCGACGGGCATCGTTCTCGACGACGGCACCGAGATCGCCGCGCGTTGCGTCGCCGGCAACGCCAACCCCCGCGTGCTGGCGCGCCTCGCGGGGGGGGAGGGGTGGCCGGAGGCGATCCGTGACTTCGCCTGCGAATCGGCGACTTTCCGCATGAACGTCGCGCTTGCGGAATTGCCGGATTTCACCTGCCTGCCCGGCACGGAGCAGGCGCCCCATCACGGCTCGGGCATCATCCTCGCGCCCACGCTCGACTACATGGACCGCGCGCACGCGAGCGCCCGCGACGGCGGCTGGTCCGCCGAGCCGATCGTCGAAATCCTCATTCCGAGCACGGTGGACGACTCCCTTGCGCCGAAAGGGCAGCACGTCGCGAGCCTCTTCTGCCAGCACTTCCGCTTCCGGTTGCCCGACGGGCGCTCGTGGGATGCGGACCGGGAGAAGGCGGCCGACGCGATCCTCGCGCTCGTCGACCGGCACGCGCCGAATTTCTCGCGGAGCGTCATCGCGAGGCGCATCCTGTCGCCCGCGGACCTCGAGCGCGAGTTCGGCCTGGAGGGCGGCGACATCTTCCACGGCAGGCTTTCCCTCAACCAGCTCTTCAGCGCGCGCCCGGCGCTCGGGCACGCGGACTACCGGATGCCCCTTTCGGGGCTCTACCTCTGCGGGTCGGGGGCGCACCCCGGGGGCGGGGTGACGGGCGTGCCGGGACACAATGCCGCGCGCGAGATCCTGCGCGACCGCCGGCGGGGCTTCCGCTGGGCGCCTCGCGGCTGACCTACCACCGCGGCGGACGCTTCTCGAGGAAGGCGGCGATCCCCTCGGTGGCGACGGGGTCCGCGAAATTGCAGGCGATGGTGCGGCTCGCATCGGCGTAGGCCGCCGCGAGCGAGGCTTCCAGCTGGCGGTAGAAGAGGGCCTTGCCCAGCGCGAGCGTCTCGCGGGGCTTGGCGATCAGGTGGCTCGCGAGGTCGCGAACGCAGTCGGCCAGGCGGTCGGCCGGGCAGACCCGGTTGAGGAGGCCCCAGTCGAGCGCGGTCTCGGCGTCGATGAACTCGCCGGTCATGAGCATCTCGGCGGCACGCTTTCGCCCGATGTTGCGCGAGAGCGCCACCGCCGGCGTCGAGCAGAAGAGCCCCAGGTTCACGCCGGACACGGCAAAACGGGCGTCGGCGGACGCGACGGCGAGGTCGCACTGCGCCACGAGCTGGCAACCCGCGGCCGTGGCCAGCCCGTTCACCTGCGCGATGACCGGCTGGGGCAGGGCGACGAGCTTCTGCATGAATGCCCCGCACCGGGAGAAAAGCGCCTCGACCTGGGCCTGCGAGGGGAGGGAGCGCATTTCCTTCAGGTCGTGGCCGGCGCAGAAGGCCGAGCCCGCCGCGGCGATCACGACGACGCGAACCCGCGGGTCATTCGCGAGGGCGTCCAGTGCCGCGTGAAGGCGCTCGAGCAGCGCGCCGGAGAGCGCGTTGTACTGCCGCGGCCGGTTGAGCGTCAGGGTGGCGATGCCGTCCTGTCGGGTTTCCAGCAGCGGGTCAGCGGGTGAGGAGGCGGTTTCCATGGCGTCTGCGCGGCCTGCCGCGTTGCGACTGAAACGACGGGATTATCACATTGTTTTTCAGTAAAAGTCGGCAATCTCTCATCCGAATTGTCGATTGCATCGCGTAAGTGATTGACTTACCATCGTTTAGATCGGGTCCCAGACGACCGCTCCGGGCCTTTCCCGACAGGGAAATCCCGATGCGCCGGATCGACCCGCTTCCCCCGGAAAAAAGGCGAGCATTCCATGAAACTCCTCGCACGCCCGTGGCTCACCGCCGCCGGCCTCGTCGTCGCCGCCGGATTCAGCGCAGGCGCGTCGGCCGACCCCGCGACCCTCGAGAAGGCCCGGCGCCTGCTCGTCGAGAACAACCCCAAGCAGGCCTACATGGAACTGATCGGGCTGCAGGACAAGCTCGCGGGGAACCTCGACTTCGACTACCTGCTGGGCGTCGCCGCGCTCGACAGCGGCAAGATCGATGACGCGATCATCGCCTTCGAGCGCGTGCTCGCGGTGAACCCGAACCATGCGGGCGCCCAGATGGACCTCGCGCGCGCCTACTTCGCCGCGGGTTCCTTCGACCTGGCCGAGGCCGGCTTCAAGTCGCTCGCGGCGAGCAACCCGCCGCCCGCCGCGCAGCAGACCATCGCGCGCTATCTCGAGGCGATCAACGCGAGGAAGCGCCAGACGACGCCGGGCTGGCTCGGCTACGGCGAACTGGGCCTGGGCTACGACACGAACATCACCGGCGTGCCTTCGGACTTCGGCGCCGCCGCCCAGCAGTCCTTCGGCATCGTCGGCATCGAGGCGACGGGCAACTCGGTCAAGCGCAAGGCGGGCTTCGGCAATGCCGCCGGCGCGATGGAATACTCCGTTCCCCTCTCGCGCGGCTGGAGCGTCTTCGCGGGAGGCGAGGGGAAGCTGCGCGGCTACGAAGGCGAGTCGAAGTACAACTCGCTTTCGGGCGAGGCGCGCGCGGGCGGCGCCCTCAACGACGGCCCGACGCAGTGGCGCGCGCTGGCGAGCTACCTCGTCTTCAACCAGGACGGCGAGGCGCCCGGCGACCCGGCGCCCACGAACGACCGCCGTATCGCCTCCGCGCAACTCGACTGGAAGTACAGCCTCGACCCGCGCACGCAGGTGGGCCTCACGGGCCAGTACGGCCAGGTGCGCTTCCCGACGAACGAAGTCGAGGACTTCGACCAGCTCTACCTGCAGGCCACGTGGCTCAAGTCGTTCGATGCGAAGGGGCAGCCGCTGCTGTACCTCTCGGCCTTCGGCAGCGACGATCGCGCGGTCAACAAGCTGCCCGACGGCGAGACGGACAAGAGCAAGAACCTCGCCGGCCTGCGCAGCTACGCCCAGTATTCGGTCAACCCGAAGCTGAACCTCTTCAACGGGCTGGGCTTCGTGATGCGCCGCGACAAGGACGCTTTCGCGCGCTCCACCACCGTGGAGAAGGGCAAGGACAAGTTCTCGGAGTTCCTCGTGGGCCTCAACTGGCAGTTCCAGAAGACCTGTGCGGTGCGCACGCAGTACGTCTACACGCGCAACAACTCCAACATCGCGATCTACGATTTCGACCGCAGCGAGGTCTCCACGGCCGTTCGCTGCGACGTCAACTAAGGGGCCGGCCATGTTCCAGCGCACGAAACTTTCGCACCTCCTCCTCGCGGCCGGCGTGGTGAGCGCGGGTCCCGCGTTCGCGGCGAGCGGCACCTTCACCTTCGTCACGGGCGAAGTGAACGTCCAGCGCGCCGACGGCCAGCGCGTCCCGGTCACGCGCGGCACGGCCGTCAATGCCGGCGACGCCATCGTGACCGGCCGCCAGGGCATGGCGCAGCTCACGATGGTCGACCAGGCCAAGATCTCGCTGCGTCCCAACACCCAGTTCCAGATCGAGCGCTATGCGGAAACCGCCGATTCGGCGGCCGGTGCCGTTCTCAATCTCGTTCGCGGCACCCTTCGCACCTTCACCGGCCTGCTCTCGTCGAACGCGCGCGGACGATTCGTGATGAAGACGAAGGTCGCGACCGTGGGCATCCGGGGATCCGGCAACGTGCTCTTCGCGGGCGAGGCGGCCGACTGCGATCCCGAGAAGGTCGGCCAGGCGGGGGGCACCTGCGACATCACGGTGAACCACACGATCGAGGGCAGCCACGCGGTGGCCTTCGGCGACGGGGGGGGCGGCCTGCCGGCCCAGCAGGGCGGGGCGCAGACCTCATCACCGGGCCGGGCCAGACCGTGCTCGTGACGGGCAAGGGGGACGTGAAGTACATCCCGACGCCGCGCTTCATGGCCGACCTCGCGATCAATCCGACCGGCGCCGCCAAGGACGCCGCTTCCGCGGCCACCGCGGCCGAGACCCGCAACTTCGGGCCCAGCGACGCGAACGCGCCGCTCACGAAGCAGGCGACGGACACGGGTACGCCCGTCGGCAACAACGGCCTGGGCTTCAGTCTCACCGATGCCTCGGGCAACCTGCCCGGCGGCGATCCCCTCGGCCTCCTCGATTCCGTCATCGTCGGCGTGGGCGCGCTCTTCGGCCAGTCGCTCCCGGGCGAGACCCAGCGGGAAGGCACGGCCCTGCGCGGCTATTCGGCCTACAACGGCACGCTCTCCACCCTCGACCCGGCGATCACCGGGGGCACCCTGCGCGACACGCAGACGGTCACGAACGACAGCCTCACCATCACGGCGGGACGGTACGAGAACGCGACCTTCGGGCTCTTCGGGCCCGGCACCGGCGGCCCGGTGGCCGGCAGCGTGCACTGGATCTACGCGGGGTCGGGTTTCCCGACCTATCTCGCCGACGTGCTCACCGGCACGGCGACCTACACGCGCGTGATCAACACGTCGCCGACGAACCAGCTCAACACGGCCGGGACGCTTTCGACGGCGACGCTCGACGTGAACTTCACCAATCGCACGCTCAACGCCAACATCGGGATCGCGATCCCGGCGGCGGGCACGAACGCGGGCGGCTCGTGGACGATGACGGCGCAGGACGTCCCCTTCGCCTTCAACGCGTTCTTCGCGACCACCAACGACCGCCTGCGCATCACGAACGGCGCCGGCGCCACTTCGCAGGGCAACCCGAACCTCTTCGGCGGCTTCGAGGGCAGCTTCGTCGGCTCGGGCCTGTCGGGCGCCATCCTCGGCTACAACGTCGTCGACCAGACCTCGAGCAACCCGAACAACTTCAACAACGTCGCCGGGGTGGTCGGGTTCCGGGGTCCGCTCCAGAACGCCGCGTCGACCTATCGCGACGGCATCGTCTCGGATCCCGCCGACGCGCTCGCCGGAGAACTCGTGCGCAATTACGCCATCACGAACCGGCCCGAGGAAGTCACGGTGGACGCGCAGGGCCGGCCGACGGGCTTCACCGCGCCGTACGGCGGCTTCGCCGGCGCCCACAACCCGTATTCGATCGGGACCTCGAGCGTGGTGCAATCCGGCACGGACGCCGAGACCGGCCTCACGTGGGGGCGCTGGTCGGGCGGCGTGGCGCTGGTGAACGCCGGCGGGGCGCAGCAATCGCTCGCGCTCGACGGTCGCAGCCTGCATTACATCTTTCCGGCGTCCAGAACGGGCCGGTCGCCCTGCCGCTCACGGGCCAGGCCACCTACGACCTGGTCGGCTCCACCAGCCCGACCGACAACCTGGGGCACGTCGGCACGCTCAACTCGGCGACGCTCGCGGCCAATTTCACCAACCGCACGGTGGACACCAACGTGAACCTCACCATCGCCGGCCAGACGATCAACGGGGCGGCCCTCGGGGTGCCCATCTATCGCGAACAGTACTTCACGGCCTTCCGGAGCAACGTCCCGGGGCTGCCGGTTCCGCAGCAACTCGTCATCACGTGCAACCCGGCGTGCCCGCAGGCGGGGGGCTCGCTCAGCGGCTTCTTCGCCGGGCGCGGCGCCGAGGGCGCCGGCATGATGTACAACCTGAACGGGGCCTCGGGTGCGGCGGCCTTCCGCCGGACGGGGTCCTAGGGTCGCGCCTTTTGCGGCCTGCGACCTGTGACACGGTTCACAACGGATTCGAGCCCGGGAACCCACAATCGTTGATGGCGTTTCCGGCATGGGAGATCACCAGATGAGCACCTCGTACAAACCCCACCTGACGGCAGTCGCCGCCGCCCTCGCGCTGGCGTTCGCGAGCGACGCGGCCGCGCAGACCTGCGATGCGGCGAGACTTTGCACGGTCACGAGCGCGGCGGACACGGCGACCCTCGGCACGCTCCGCGGGGCGCTCCAGGAAATCCAGTTCGCCTGCTTCTGTGCGGGCCCGTATACCGTGCAGTTCGCGTTCCCGGGTCTCACGACCCTCGCGCTGGGCTCGCAGCTGCCCGTGGTCACGTGCCAGACATTCATCGACGGCTATGCCCAGGCCGTTCCCGCGAACGGCGCCACGCCCAACACGCTCGCGGACATCCGCAGCGGCACCAACGCGAACCCGCGGGTGGTCCTCGACGGTTCGGCGGTGACCGGTCCGCTGCTGGTCTTCGGGCCGGGCTCGGCCAATTCGGCGCTGAAGGGTCTGGTCTTCCAGAACTACGGCACGACGGCCGTGCAGGTGCAGTCCGCCAACGTCTCCATCCTGGGCAACCATTTCGGCACCAATCCCGCGGCCACGGCCTGTGCCGGGGCCGGCAACGGCGTGGGCCTCGAGCTGACGACGGGCGCGGCCAACCACCAGGTGGGCGGCCTCAACCCGGCCGACCGCAACGTCTTCGGCTGCAACACGGACACCGGCATCGACATCTTCGCCTCGACCGGCAGCGTTTTCGGCAACCTCATCGGCACGGGCGCGGCGGACGCCGCCCTGCCGAACGGGACCGGCGTCTTCCTGGAAACGAGCTTCGAAGTCGGCAACAACCTCATCGGGCAGTCGAGCCTCGGGTCGGGCAACCTCATCGCGCGCAATTCGGGCGCCGGCGTCGTGGTGGGCTTCGGCAACAAGTACGGGGCCTACATCCAGGGCAACGACATCTTCCTGAACGGCGGCATCGGCATCGACCTGGGGTTCGACGGTCCGACGCCCAACAACGCGTCCACTTTCCCGCTCTTCGGCCAGTCGAACAACGGCATGAACGCGCCGCGCATCGATTTCGTCCGCTACGACACGGCCAACACGACCATCGACTGGTCGTTCAACGGTTTCGCCAACACGACGGTCTTCGTCGATTTCCATTCGAATCCCGCCGGGCTCGGCATCGACGAGGGTGCGCGCTGGTTCGGGAGCGATTCGGCTTTCACCACCGGCGGCGGCGCGGCCGCCGGCTCGGTCACGTTCGTCGGCGTGCAGCCGAGCCCGACGGCGACCGCAACCGTCAACGGAAGCGGCACCTCGGAATTCTCGCCGGCGGCGGCGCTCGACGTGAACCCGAAATTCCTGGCCTTTTCCAGTGCCGTGGGGGTGCCTTCCGCACCGCAGGTCGTCACCTACACCAATCTGGGCGGCGCGCCGATCACCATCGGCCCGCCGACCACGACCGGGGATTTCGCCGCCACGAGCACCTGCGACGGTTCGACGCCGGTCCCGCCGAGCGGCACCTGCACCGCAAGCGTCACCTTCACGCCGCTCTTCCTGGGGGCGTCGACGCATGCGCTCGACATGCCCACGACGGGCACGGGCGGCGGCCGCGGCATCGAGCTGACCGGCAACGCGGTGGCGACCCCGGTGCTCGCGCCCAGCCTGCCGGGCCCGATCAATTTCGGCTCGCTGCGCGTGGGCACGGCATCGGCCGCCACCGTCATCACCTTCACGAATTCGAGCAACGGCGACATCAACATCGCGGGTGTCGCGCTGGCCGGCGCCGCGGCATCGAGCTTCTCGATCCTCGGCAACACGTGCACGGGCTTCCTCCTGAACACCGACACGCCGACGTGCACGGTCACGCTCGGCATGACGCCGGCCGTCGCCGGCCCGCTCGCCGCGAATCTCGTGGTCACCTCCGACGCCAACAGTCGCCTCGCGGGCACGGGCCGGCCGCTGGGCGGCCTGGGGGGGGGGGGCCCGCCAGGTCGGGTCCGCCTCCGGGCCGGTGTCGGTCAACTTCACGAACAGCGGCAACGGCTCGCTCACGATCGGCAATGCCGCGCTCACGGGCCCGGCGGCCGCGAGTTACCAGGTGATCGCCGATGGCTGCGCCGGGCAGACGCTCACGGCCGTGCCGGTCACGAGCTGCGCCATCTCGCTGGCCATGCAGCCCCAGGCGGCGGGCACTCTGGCGGCGACCCTCCTGGTGGCGTCCGACGCGACCAACCCGACCCTCGCCGTCTCGCTCACCGGCACGGGTTCCGCGATCCCCGTGGCGCCGCCCGCCGTCGCCGCCACGCCGCCGGGCCCCGTCGACTTCGGTTCGCACCGCGTCGGTACCCAGTCGCCGCCGACGACGTTCACGCTGGCGCCTTCGGCCGCCGGCCCGGTTTCCATTTCGAGCATCTCGCTGCTGGGCTCGGGGTTCTCGGTGGTCTCCGACACGTGCACCGGGACGACGATCGCTCAGGGGTCGACGCCGGCTTCCTGCACCTTCTCGGTGATCTTCACGCCGAACGTCGAGGGACAGTACCGGATCTCCCTCCAGGTCCTGTCCAACGCGACCAACCCGCAGTTGCTGCTCGACCTGTCCGGTACGGGCACGCCGCTGCCGGTCGGCCGGCTCGGGGCATCGCCGCCGACGGTCTTCTTCGGGACGCAGCCCATCGGCGTCGCCACCGGCGCGCAGGCCGTGCAGGTCGTCAACACGGGCACGCTTCCGGTCACCGTCGGGGCCGTGCGGGCGACCGGCGACTTCACGCAGACCAACGACTGCCACATCATCAACGTGGGGCAGGGTTGCCGCGCCCTGGTGGCCTTCACGGCGACCCAGGAAGGCGAACGCAGCGGCACCCTCACCATCGAAAGCGATGCCGTCAATCCCCAGCTCGACGTCTTCCTGGTCGGCCGCGGTTCGCCCGCACCGGTGCCCATCGTCGAATTGAGCCCGGGCGCGGTGACCTTCGGCACCTCCTTCATGGGTTCGGGCGGAAACGGGACGCTCGTCACCCTGCGCAATGCCGGCGGCGTCAGCCTCGAACTCGGTCGCATCTACACGATCGGCGATTTCAGCGTCACCCACGCCTGCCCGGCCAGCCTTCCGCCGAGCGCCAGTTGCGCGGTGACGGTGGGCTTCTCGCCGAGCATCACCGGAGCGCGCGCGGGCAAGCTGGTGGTCGAGAGCAATGCCGCCGCCGGGGTCAAGGAAGCCGCGCTCTCCGGAACGGGTTGCCGGAACTTCGGCCTGGGCACCTCGCGCCTCGCGGCGCCGACCTGCAAGTAGGTCGCCCGGCCGTTCGAAACCAGGGCCTTCTCCCCTCGGGGAGCGGGCCCTTTTTTCGCCTTCCATCGCCTTGCGACGGGCTCGCCCGGTGAGTTAGCATCCGAGGGCTTTCCCGCAGGCCCCAACGGGCCTTTCCCGCCAAGGCTTCCCACCGCCCCATGACCGACGACATCATTCTCGAAACCCGCGGGCTCACCAAGGAGTTCAAGGGCTTCATCGCCGTCGATCGCGTGGACCTGAAGGTCCGGCGGGGCACCATCCACGCCCTGATCGGCCCGAACGGCGCCGGCAAGACGACGACATTCAACCTGCTCACCAAGTTCCTGCCGGCCACCTCCGGCACCATCCTCTTCAACGGCCGCGACATCACGCGGGAGAGCGCGGCCGACGTCGCGCGCCGCGGCATCATCCGTTCCTTCCAGATTTCGGCCGTGTTTCCGAACCTCACGGTGCTCGAGAATGTGCGAATCGCCCTTCAGAGAACGCTGGGCACGAGCTTCCACTTCTGGAAAAGCGAGTCGAGCCTCGACGCCCTGAACGATCGCGCCCTGGCGCTCCTGGAACGGGTGGACCTGCGCCGTTTCGCCCAGACGAACGCGGGCGAACTCGCCTACGGCCGCAAGCGCACCCTCGAGATCGCGACCACGCTCGCCATGGAGCCGGAACTGATGCTCCTGGACGAGCCGACGTCGGGCATGGGGCACGAGGACGTCGATCTCGTGAAGAACCTCATCAAGGACGTCGCCCGGGGCGCACGGTGCTCATGGTCGAGCACAACATGGGGGTCGTCTCGGGCATCTGCGACACCATCACGGTGCTGCAGCGCGGGGCGGTGCTCACCGAAGGGCCCTATGCCGAGGTCTCGACGAACCCGCAGGTGATCGAGGCCTACATGGGCACGGCGGAGGCGGCGCATGGCTGAAGACGTCCTCGCCATCGAGAACCTGCACGCGTGGTACGGCGAGTCGCACATCCTGCACGGCGTGAGCCTCAAGGTGAGGAAGGGCGAGGTGGTGACGCTCCTGGGACGCAACGGATCGGGCCGCTCGACCACCCTGAAGAGCGTCCTGGGCCTCGTCGGACGGCGCCAGGGCTCCATCGTCGTCGAGGGCAAGGAGACGGTTTCCTGGCCCACGCACCGGATCGCACACCTCGGCCTGGGCTACTGCCCCGAGGAGCGCGCCATCTTCTCGAGCCTCTCCGTGGAGGAGAACCTCACGCTGCCGCCGAGGATAGGCGAGGGCGGCATGAGCGTCGACGAGATCTTCGAGATGTTCCCGAACCTGAAGGAGCGCCGCAAGACCGCGCAGGGCACCAAGCTCTCCGGCGGGGAGCAGCAGATGCTCGCGATGGCGCGCATCCTTCGCACCGGCGCCCACCTGCTGCTTCTCGACGAGATCACCGAGGGCCTCGCGCCGGTGATCGTGCAGGCGCTCGGTCGCGTCATCGTGAAGCTCAAGGAACGCGGCTTCACCATCGTGCTGGTCGAGCAGAACTTCCGCTTCGCGGCGCCGCTCGCCGACCGGTTCTACGTGATGGAGCACGGCAAGATCGCGGAGAGCTTCTCCGCGCACGAACTCGAATCGAAGACGAAGATGCTTCACGAGTACCTGGGTGTGTAATCCAACGACAGCAAGAGGAGATCCAACCATGAAGTTCCAGCGCAAACTGCTCGCCGCCGCCGTGATGGCCCTCGCGGCCGGCGCGGCCCACGCCCAGATTTCGGGCAACGTCATCAAGATCGGCGTCCTGAACGACCAGTCGAGCCTCTACGCCGACCTGGGCGGGCAGGGCTCGGTCAACGCCGTGAAGCTCGCCATCGAGGACTTCAAGGCCAAGGAGAAGGGGCTCACCGTCGAGGTGATCTTCGCCGACCACCAGAACAAGCCCGACGTCGGCTCGCAGATCGCCCGCAAGTGGATCGACTCCGAGGGCGTCGACATGATCATCGACACGCCGAACTCGGGCGTGGCCCTCGCCGTGAGCGAGGTCATCCGCGAAAAGGGCAAGGTGTTCATCAACTCGGGCGCGGCCAGTTCCGACCTCACCGGCCCGAAGTGCACGCCGAACACGGTGCACTGGACATACGACACGTGGATGCTCGCCAACGGGACGGGCAATGCCATCGTGAAGACGGGAGGCAGCACGTGGTTCTTCCTCACCGCGGACTACGCCTTCGGCCACGCGCTCGAGCGCGATACCGAGGCCGTGGTGCTCAAGTCCGGCGGCAAGGTGGCCGGCAAGGTGCGCCATCCGCTCAACACGCAGGACTTCTCGTCCTTCCTGCTGCAGGCCCAGGCCTCCAAGGCCAAGATCATCGGGCTCGCGAACGCCGGCGGCGACACCATCAACTCCATCAAGCAGGCCTCGGAGTTCGGCATCGTGAAGGGCGGTCAGAACCTCGCCGGCCTGCTCGTGTTCCTCACCGACGTCCATGGCCTGGGCCTCGACAAGGCACAGGGCCTCATCCTCACCTCGACGTACTACTGGGACCTGAACGACCAGACGCGCGCCTTCAACAAGCGCTTCGCGGCCGTGAACGGCGGCAAGTATTCGACGATGGTGCACGCCGGCGTCTACGCGGGCACGACGCACTACCTGAAGGCCATCGCGGCGCTCAAGAGCGACGACGGCACGAAGGTCGTGGCCAAGATGAAGGAAATGCCGACGGACGACCCGCTCTTCGGCAAGGGCACGATCCGGGCGGACGGCCGCAAGGTCCACCCGGCGTACCTGATGGAGGTGAAGAAGCCCTCGGAGTCGAAGGGGCCGTACGACTACTACAAGGTCCGTGCGACGATCCCGGCGGACCAGGCGTTCCGGCCGCTGGCCGACGGGAACTGCCCGCTCGTCGCCAAGAAGTAGTCGACAATTCCCGGTGAAATCCACCGGGAACCGTGAACGAGCGGTCGCCCCTCGGGGCGCCGCCCGTCACGGGCAGACAGCCCCAGGGATTCCATGACCGAGATCTTCGGCGTACCCACGCAGGCCCTGTTCGGCCAGCTCCTCATCGGGCTGATCAACGGGTCGTTCTACGCCCTGCTGTCGCTGGGCCTGGCGGTCATCTTCGGCCTGCTCAACATCATCAATTTCTCGCACGGCGCCCAGTACATGATGGGCGCCTTCGCGGCGTACTTCCTGCTGAACAAGCTGGGCCTCAACTACTGGTGGGCGCTCGTCCTGGCGCCGCTCGCCGTCGGCGCCTCGGGGATGGTCGTCGAGCGCCTGATGCTATCGCGCCTGTACAAGCTCGACCACCTCTACGGGCTCCTGCTCACCTTCGGGCTCGCGCTCATCATCCAGGGCATCTTCCGGCACGAGTTCGGCTCCGGCCGGCCTGCCGTACTCGATGCCGGACCAGCTCACGGGCGGCATGAACCTGGGCTTCATGTTCCTGCCCAAGTACCGCGCCTGGGTGATCGTCGCCTCGCTCGCCGTGTGCCTCGCCACGTGGTTCGTGATCGAGCGCACCAAGCTCGGCGCCTACCTGCGCGCCGCGACCGAGAACCCGACCATCGTGCAGGCCTTCGGCGTCAACGTGCCGCGCATGATCACGCTCACGTACGGGTTCGGCGTGGGGCTCGCGGGCCTCGCCGGCGTGATGGCCGCCCCGATCTACCAGGTGAACCCGCTCATGGGCGCGGACACCATCATCGTCGTGTTCGCGGTCGTCGTGATCGGCGGCATGGGTTCGATCATGGGCGCCATCGTGACCGGCTTCGGGCTGGGCCTCGTCGAGGGTCTCACCAAGGTGTTCTATCCCGAGGCCTCGAACACCGTGATCTTCGTGATCATGGCGCTCGTCCTCATGGTGAGGCCGCAGGGCCTCTTCGGGAGCCGCTAGCCATGGCCGCGCCCGACCAGTACCAACCCCACGCCTCGCGCGACGACGCGGCCGAGGCCCGCTACCACCGGCGGGCGTTCCTGGTGATGATGGCGCTCTTCATCGCGGCGCCGTTCGTGGTGTATCCGGTCTTCGTGATGAAGGCGCTGTGCTTCGCGCTCTTCGCCTGCGCGTTCAACCTGCTGCTGGGATTCGGCGGGCTGCTGTCCTTCGGGCACGCGATGTTCCTGGGCATGGCCGGCTACGTCGCCGCGCACGCGGCCAAGGTCTGGGGCCTGCCGCCGGAGCTCGCCATCCTCGCGGGCACCGCGGCATCGACCGTCCTGGGCGTCGTGGTGGGCCTCCTCGCCATCCGCCGCCAGGGCATCTATTTCGCGATGATCACGCTCGCCCTCGCGCAGATGGTGTTCTTCTTCTGCCTTCAGGCGCCGTTCACCGGCGGCGAGGACGGCATCCAGTCCGTGCCGCGGGGCCGTTTCCTGGGTTTCCTGGACCTGTCGAACACGATGGTCCTCTACTACGTCGTGCTCGCGATCTTCACGGCCGGGTTCCTCCTCATCTACCGCATCATCCACTCCCCCTTCGGGCAGGTGCTCAAGGCCATCCGCGAGAACGAGCCGCGCGCCATCTCGCTGGGCTACCGCACGGAGCAATACAAGCTCGCGGCCTTCGTCCTGTCCGCCGGCCTCGCCGGCCTGGCGGGCGCCACCAAGGCCATCGTCTTCCAGCTCGCCTCGCTCACGGACGTGCACTGGTCCATGTCGGGCGAGGTGGTGCTGATGACGCTCCTGGGCGGCATGGGCACGATCGTCGGCCCCGTGGTCGGCGCTTTCGCCATCATCACGATGGAGAACTACCTCGCGGAGCTGGGCTCTTGGTTCACGATCACGCAAGGCGCCATCTTCGTCGTCTGCGTGCTCGCGTTCCGTCGGGGCATCATCGGCGAGCTCGAGGCGTGGCTGCGCAAGCGCCGCGGCGGCTGACGGCCGGCGCCGCCGGCCGCCGGTCCGTCGCCTTCGAACGATGAACCGCGGCGAGGGGCCCGCGCCCGACCTGCCTCGCCGGGCGGCCAACCACGTCGCGCTCTCGCCGGTCTCGTTCCTCGAGCGGGCCGCCGACACGTGGCCCGCGAAGACCGCCGTGATCCACGGCGAGCGGTCATGGTCCTACGAGGCGCTGCGCGGGCGCTGCCGCCGCCTGGCGAGCGCCTTGCGCGCGCGGGGCATCGGGACGGGCGACACGGTCGCCATCCTGGCCCCGAACGTGCCGGCCATGCTGGAGGCGCACTACGGCGTGCCCGGCATCGGCGCCGTCCTCAACGCGCTCAACTATCGCCTCGATGCCGCCGCCATCGCCTTCTGCCTGGAACACGGCGATGCGAAGGCGCTCCTCGTCGACCCGGAGTTCGCGCCGGTGGCGCGGCAGGCGCTCGATCGCCTCGGCCGGGAGATCCTGGTCATCGACATCGACGACGCCCAGGCGCCTGACGGCCCGGGGGTCGGATCGGTCGCGTACGAGGCCCTGCTGGAAGAGGGCGACCCCGCCTGCCCGCTGGACGTCCCCGCCGACGAGTGGGCCGACCTGTGCCTGCTCTACACCTCCGGCACGACGGGCGACCCGAAGGGCGTCCTCTACCACCATCGCGGGGCCTATCTCAACGCACTGGGCAATGCGCTCGCGTTCGGCCTCACGCCGCGCTCGGTCTACCTGTGGACGTTGCCGATGTTCCACTGCAACGGGTGGACCTACACCTGGGCCGTGACGGCGGCCGGCGGCACGCACGTATGCCTGCGGCGCGTGGATCCGGCGCTCATCTTCCCGGCCATCGCGCGCCATCGCGTCACCCACCTGTGCGGCGCCCCCATCGTGCTCAATCTCCTGGTGCACGCGCCCGATTCCGTGAAGGTGCGCTTCGACCACACCGTCGAGGTCGCCACCGGCGGCGCGGCGCCGCCCTCGGCCGTCATCGCCGCGATGGAGGGCATGGGCTTTCGCGTGACGCACCTCTACGGCCTCACGGAAAGCTACGGGCCGGCGACGGTGTGCGCCTGGCAGGAGGGCTGGGCGGAGTTCGCCCTCGAGGAGCGCGCGCGGCTCATGGCCCGGCAGGGCGTGCGCTATCCGACGATGGAGGCGGTGAAGGTGGCCGACCCGCGCACCCTCGAGCCCGTGCCTCGCGACGGGCTTTCGATGGGCGAGGTGATGCTGCGCGGCAACACCGTCATGAAGGGCTACCTGCGCAACCCCGGGGCCACGGAGGCCGCCTTCGCGGGCGGCTGGTATCACACGGGGGACCTCGCGGTCTGGCACGCGGACGGCACGGTGGAAGTGAAGGACCGGTCCAAGGACATCATCATCTCGGGCGGGGAGAACATCTCGTCGCTGGAGGTGGAGGAGTGCCTCTACCGCCACCCGGCCGTGATGGAAGCGGCCGTCGTCGCCCGGCCCGATGCGAAGTGGGGCGAGACGCCGTGCGCCTTCGTCACGCTCAAGCCCGGCGCGAGCGCGGGCGCGGAGGAAATCGTCGCGTGGTGCCGCGAGCACCTCGCGCACTTCAAGGCGCCGCGCAGCGTCGTGTTCGGCGAGTTGCCCAAGACTTCCACGGGCAAGATCCAGAAGTTCCTCCTGCGGGAGCGTGCGAAGGGCGCCTGAGGCGCCGCCGCCGCGCCTTCCTATATAATTCAAACGACCGTTTGAAACTGTCCCGGACAACCCAAAGCCCCCCACCATGAAAATCCTCGTGCCCGTGAAGCGCGTGGTCGATTACAACGTGAAGGTCCGCGTGAAGGCCGACCAGAGCGGCGTCGATCTCGCCAACGTGAAGATGTCCATGAATCCCTTCGACGAAATCGCCGTCGAGGAGGCGCTCAAGCTCCGGGAGGCGGGCCAGGCGACCGAGGTCGTGGCGGTCTCGGCCGGCACCGCGGCCTCGCAGGAAACGCTTCGCACCGCGCTCGCCATGGGCGCGGATCGCGCCATCCTCGTCGAGACCGATGCCGAGCTCCAGCCCCTCGCCGTGGCGAAACTGCTCAAGGCCGTCGTCGACAAGGAAGCGCCCGGCCTCGTGATCGCGGGCAAGCAGGCCATCGACGACGACGCGGCCCAGGTGGGCGCGATGCTCGCGGCCCTGCTCGGATGGCCCCAGGTCACCTTCGCCTCGAAGGTGACCGCCGAAGGCGGCAAGCTCACCGTGGTCCGCGAGATCGACGGCGGGCTCGAGACCGTCGAGGTCGCGATGCCCGCGATCCTCACGGCGGACCTGCGCCTCAACACGCCGCGCTACGCGACGCTGCCCAACATCATGAAGGCGAAGAAGAAGCCGCTGGACACGCTGAAGCCGGACGCGCTCGGCGTGGACGTCGCGCCGCGCCTGAAGACGCTGAAGGTGACGGAGCCCGCCAAGCGCAAGGGCGGGGTGATGGTGAAGGACGTGGCCGAACTGGTCGCGAAACTCAAGTCCGAAGCGAAGGTTATCTAGATGACCATCCTCGTCATTGCCGACCACGACCACGCGAAGCTCAAGCCGGGCACCGCCAACGCCGTCACCGCCGCCGCGAAGATGGGCGGCGACATCCATGTCCTCGTCGCGGGCGCCGGTTGCGCCGGTGCCGCCGAGGCCGCCTCGAAGCTCGCGGGCGTCGCGAAGGTGCTGGTCGCCGACGCGCCGCACTACGCCGCGGGCCTGCCGGAGAACCTGGCCGCCCTCGTGGTGCCGCTCGCGAAGGGCTGCAGCCACGTCGTCGCCAATGCGGGCGCCTCCGGCAAGAGCTTCATGCCGCGCGTCGCGGCGCTCCTGGACGTCGCGCAGGTCTCCGAGATCGTCGCCGTCGAATCGCCCGACACGTTCGTGCGTCCGATCTACGCCGGCAACGCCTTCGCGACGGTGCAATCCGCCGACGCGATCAAGGTCGTGACGGTGCGCGCCACCGGCTTCGAGGAGGCCGCCGCCACCGGCGCCGCGCCCGTCGAGGCGATCGCCGCTGGCCCGGACACCGCCCAGTCGAAACTCATCGGCCAGGAACTCACGAAATCCGCGCGGCCCGAGCTGGTGGCCGCGAGGCGGGTCGTCGCGGGCGGCCGCGGCCTCGGCAGCGCCGAGAACTTCAAGCTGCTCGAGGCGCTCGCGGACAAGCTGGGCGCGGCCATCGGCGCCTCGCGCGCGGCCGTCGATTCCGGCTACGTGCCGAACGACTACCAGGTGGGGCAGACGGGCAAGATCGTCGCGCCCGAGCTCTACATCGCGGTCGGCATTTCCGGCGCGATCCAGCACCTGGCCGGCATGAAGGACAGCAAGGTCATCGTCGCGATCAACAAGGATCCCGAGGCGCCCATCTTCCAGGTGGCCGACTACGGGCTCGCCGGCGACCTGTTCCAGATCCTCCCCGAACTGACCGCGCAGCTCTAGCCGCGCCCCACGGAACCCGCGAAGGAGTCACCCTTGGCCGAATACGCCGCCCCCCTCAAGGACATGCAGTTCGTGCTGAAGCACGTGGTCGGCCTCGGCCAGGTGAACACGCTTCCCGGCTGGGAGGAGATCACCGACGACGTCGTGGACGCCGTGTTGGAGGAGGCCGCGAAGTTCGCCGGCGAGGTGCTCTCGCCCCTGAACGGCCCCGGCGACAAGGTCGGCGCGCGCTGGAAGGACGGGGCCGTCGAGACGCCCCCGGGCTTCAAGGAGGCCTACTGGCAGTTCGTGAACGGCGGCTGGGGCAACGTCATCGCCCCGCCCGAATACGGCGGCCAGGGCCTGCCGGGCGTTCTGGCCACGGCCATCGAGGAGATGTGGGGCTCGGCCAACCTCGCCTTCAAGCTCTGCCCGATGCTCACGCTGGGTGCGGTGGAGTCGCTCAACCACAATGCCGGCGAGGCGATGAAGAAGCGCTTCCTGCCGAACATGGTGAGCGGCAAGTGGACCGGCACCATGAACCTCACGGAACCGCAGGCGGGCAGCGACCTCTCGCTCGTGCGCACGAAGGCCGTGCCGCAGGCCGACGGCACCTGGCGCATCACCGGCGAGAAGATCTTCATCACCTACGGCGACCAGGACTTCACCGAGAACATCGTCCACCTCGTGCTCGCGCGCATCGACGGCGCGCCCGAGGGCGTGAAGGGCATCTCGCTCTTCGTGGTGCCCAAGGTGCTCGTGAACGAGGACGGATCCCTGGGGGCGAGGAACGGCGTGAAGTGCGTCTCCCTCGAGCACAAGATGGGCATCCACGCGAGCCCGACGGCCGTCATGGCCTACGAGAACGCCACCGGCCACCTCGTGGGCGAGGCCAACCGCGGCCTCGAGTACATGTTCGTGATGATGAACGCCGCGCGCCTGGGCGTGGGCCTGGAGGGCGTGTCGATCTCCGAGCGCGCCTACCAGCGTGCCCTCGACTGGTCGCGCGAGCGACTCCAGGGCCGCCCCCTGGGCGTCGCGAACGCGGCCAAGACGGCGCCGATCATCCAGCACCCCGACGTGAGGCGCATGCTCCTCACGATGAAGGCCACCGCGGAGGCCACCCGGGCCCTGGCCTACCAGGTCTCGGCGCTGCTCGACCGCGCCAAGGCGCATCCGGACGAAAGCGAGCGCCGTCGCAGCCAGGCGCTGGTGGACCTGCTGATCCCGGTCGTGAAGGGCTGGTCGACGGAGGCGGGCATCCAGGCCGCTTCCCTGGGCGTCCAGGTGCACGGCGGCATGGGCTTCATCGAGGAGACGGGCGCGGCGCAGCACCTGCGCGACGCGCGCATCTCCACCATCTACGAAGGCACCACGGGCATCCAGGCCAACGACCTGGTGGGTCGCAAGGTCGGCCGCGAGGGCGGGAGCACGGCGAAGCTGCTCATCCACGACATGCGCAAGACGCTCGCGGCGCTGCAGGCGAACGACCCCGAGTTGCGCGCCATCGGCCAGCGTCTCGCCGCGGCCATCGACGCGTTCGAGCGCGCCACCGACTGGATCGTGGCGAACCATTCGACCGATCCGGGCGCGGTCGCGGCCGGTTCGGTGACCTACCTCATGCTGGCCGGCTGGACGATCGGTGGATGGATGATGGCCCGGGCCGCGCTCGCGGCGACGGCGCAGCAGGAGGCCGGGGAGGGCGACCCCGCGTTCCTCAAGGGCAAGCGCCTCACCGCCCGGTTCTTCGCCGATCACCTCATGCCGCAGGCGAGTTCGCTCGCCGAAACGGTCATGGCGGGTGCCTCGAGCGTCCTCGCCGCGGACGACTCCGTCTTCTGAGGGCGATCGGGCGTGCCCGGGGCGCGTGGTAGAATCCGCGCTGTCCTTGGGGAGTAGCCGATCGCCCGCAAGCAGCGGAGCGAGGCTCGCGTCAACAGGCTTGGCCTTCCGGGGCCATGGCGCGAGCGGCGGGAATGTCCGGCGAGACCAATGACTGCGGTGGCGACCCGACCGGGCCCGCACCCGCGGTCATTCGGTTGATCGCCCGGTCCGAAAGTCTTCAATGGAAGCCCTGCTCGTCTCCATCGGCATCGTCGCGCTCGCCGAGATCGGGGACAAGACCCAGCTGCTCACCCTCGTCCTCGCGGCGCGCTACAAGAAGCCCTGGCCCATCGTGGCGGGCATCTTCGTCGCGACGCTCGTGAACCACGGCATCGCCGGCGCGGTGGGTGCCTGGCTCACGAAGGCCATGGGCCCCGACGTGATGCGCTGGATCCTCGGCGCCTCGTTCATCGCCATGGCCGCGTGGATGCTCGTGCCGGACAAGCTGGACGACGACGATTCCGCCTCGAAGCAGCGCGGGGGCGTCTTCCTCACGACCGCGATCCTGTTCTTCTTCGTGGAGATCGGCGACAAGACGCAGGTCGCCACCGTGGCGCTCGCGGCGCGCTTCGATTCGCTCGCGGCGGTGGTGATGGGCACCACGATCGGGATGATCCTCGCCAACGCGCCGGTGGCGTTCTTCGGCGACGCGCTCGCGAAGAAGATGCCCGTGCGGATCGTGCACGTCGTGACGGCGGTGATATTCGCCGCGCTGGGTGTCGGCGTGCTGGCCTGGGGCTAGGTCCGGGGGGGCGCCCCTAGGCGGCCGCGCCCAGGGCTCCGCCGGTGCCCAGCTCGTGGTAGTAGCCCACCTGCGAGCCGCCGAGCCGGACGCTTTTCTCCTTGGCGGCGCCCACGGCGCGCTCGACGTCGCCCAGGAGGCCCGTCCTGCCGGCGCCGAACCGGTATTCCGCCACGCCCAGGTTCACGGCCACCGTGATCTCCCGGCCGGAGGCGACCTCGCACGGACTCGCCGACACGGCCTTCACGATGCGTTCCATCACCATCTTGAGCGCGCGGTTGCGGTGCAGGCCGATGGCGAAGGTGTTGCCGTCCCAGCGCGCGACCCAGTCCCCGCGGCGCGTGTTGAGCTGCAGGAGCGCGGCCACGTGCGACAGGCACGCGTCGCCGGCGCTGTGGCCGTGGGCCTGGTTGATGTCCCTCAGGCCGCTCACCTCGACGAGCGCCAGCTGGAAGGTCTCCAGGTCCCGCTCGGCGCGCGCGATCTCCTCGGCGAGGCGCTTGTCGCCGGCGCGCCGGTTGTAGAGGCCGGTGAGGTCGTCGGAGTCCGAGACGCGTTCGAGGCGGTTGATCGTCTCGTTCAGCTGCGTGAGCGTGTACTGCGTGCCCTCCATGAGCCTGCCGGCCTGGTCGGGGAACTCGACCGGCAGGTCGGGCAGGCGCCGCTCCTCGAGGTAGCGCCTGAGCGCCTCGGCGGTGAGGTCGATGGGCACGAGGATCTCGCGCAGCACCCAGAGCGTGCCCAGGAACCCCGCGAAGCACGCGAGGACGAGGGCGGCGACGAGCGGGAACATGGTGGCCCAGTCCGCCCGCGCGAACAGCAGGTACGCGATGAAGACGAGCAGGGGAACCTGCGTGCCCGCGAAGGCAGCCACCGCGAACTTCCGCGCATAGCTTTTCTGGAGCGCCGGGATGCCCACGAGACGCCGGTAGATGGCCATGCGGCCAATGACGCTCGCTCCCGACGGGATGCGGCTCGGCATGTGCGCCCTTCCGTCGTTATCGCTTTGCGCTATTAGGCCCCTGCCTCCCCCGCACTCGTCAAGTGCCGATGGGGTTTCGGAGGACGCCGATGCCTTCGACCTCGGTCTCCAGCAGGTCGCCGGCCTTCATGAACTCCGGCGGGTTGCGGGCGAAGCCGACACCCTCGGGCGTGCCGGTGGAAATGATGTCGCCGGGCTCGAGCGTCTGGCCGAGCGAGAGGTCGGCGATGAGGCGCGGCAGCTTGAAATAGAGGAACTTCGTGTTCGAATCCTGCTTGGTCACGCCGTTGACGCGGCAGGAGACCCGCAGGTTGTCCGGGTCGAGGCTGTCGGCCGTCACGAGGACCGGGCCCATGGGGCAGGTGCCGTCGAGGCTCTTGCCCTTGTCCCACTGCCCGCCGTGGCGGCGCTGGATGTCGCGCCAGGTCACGTCGTTGATGGCGGTGTAGCCCCAGACGTGCTTCATGGCGTCTTCCTGCTTGATGTTCTTGCCGCCGGTGCCCAGGACGACGCCCAGTTCCACTTCCCAGTCGAGCGAGGTCGAGACCTCGGCGTCGAAAGGGATCGCGTCGTAGGGCCCGTTCACGGCGGTGGGGGCCTTGCTGAAGAACACGGGCCACTTGGGCAGCTCGCGGTTGTCCTGGAGCTTCTGGGCGCCTTCCTCGAAATGCTCGAGGTAGTTCCAGCCCACGCAGAAGACGTTCTTGGCCGGGCGCGGGATGGGCGCGTGCAGCTTCACCTCGGTGAAGGCGAGCGTGGCGGCAGGCGGCTTCGCGGCGAGCGCATCGAGCGCGGCACGCGCGGCGGCGCCCCCGCGGATGATGCCCAGCATCGAGCCGAAGTCCACGCCGGGAGCGGCGCAGTTCGCGGCGATGTCGGCGATGCGCCCGTCGGCGAGGACGAGACCGGGGCGGGGCGTGCCGCCGGCGGCGGGGGCGTAGGTGACGAGCTTCAAGGCGTATCTCCTGTGGGGGCTAGAGGCGGGCGAGCGGGTGGTCCGGCGGCGCCCATCGCGGTGCGAAGAAAGCGGCGACGGCGTCCTCGGATACCTCGGCGAGCGAGGGTGGATTCCAGCGGGGGGCGTTGTCCTTGTCCACGATCAAGGCCCGCACCCCTTCGAGGAAGTCGCCCTGCTCGAAGCAGGACTGCACGAGCCCGTATTCCATGCGGAAGCAATCGGCGAGCGCGAGGCCGGATCCGCGCCGCAGTTGCTCCAGCGTGACCTTGAGCAGGGTCGGCGAGCGCTTGGCGAGGAGGGCGCGTGTCTTGTCGGCCCAGGGGAGGAACTCGGGGTGCGATTCGCTCCCGAGCGATCCCACGATGGCCTCGACGCTCGGGTGGGCGAAGTGGCGGTCGATGGCGGGTCTCAGGCTCGCCAGTTCGCCGGGAACCGGTTCTTCCCGGGCGAGGCGGGCGCGCAGCGCGAGGACGGCGGCCATCGGGTCCTCGGCCTGCGCGCATCCCGCCAGCTCCGCGGGAAGCCCGGCAAGGGTATCCGGGCCCGCGCAGGCGTCGACGAGCCCCGCGCAAAGGCTGTCGGGGCCACCCAGCGTGGGACCGACGAGTCCCAGGTAGGTGCCGATGCGTCCGGGGCAACGCGGCAGGAACCAGCTGCCTCCCACGTCGGGGAAGAGGCCGATGGCGGTCTCGGGCATCGCGACGCGGGTGCGCGGGCCCGCCAGGCGAAGCCGGGCACCCTGCGAGATGCCCATGCCGCCGCCCATGACGATGCCGTCCAGGAGGGCGACGACGGGCTTGGGGTACCGGTGGATGCGGTGATCGAGCGCGTACTCGACGATGAAGAAGCGCCGGGACTGGTCGCCGCCGGCGAGAAAGTCCTCGCGCAGGGCCCGGATGTCGCCGCCGGCGCAAAAAGCCTTCTCTCCGGCGCCACGCAGCAGCACCACGCGCACGCGATCGTCGTCCTCCCACGCATCCAGCCACGCGGCGAGGCCCTCGATCATGCCCATCGTGAGGGCGTTGAGCGCGGCGGGACGGTTGAGCGTGACCGTCGCCACGCCATCGGCCAGGTCGGCGAGGAGCTCGCCGCCCGCCGCGGTCAGTCGTTCTTCCATTCGGGCTTGCGCTTCTCCAGGAAGGCCGCGACGCCCTCGGCCTGGTCCGAGTGGTCGAAGAGGTCCATGAAGCGCTCGCGTTCGAGCGAAAGGCCGGCGCGGCGCGGGATGCCGTTCCTCGCGTTGTGGATGAGGCCCTTGCAGTACTCGACCGCGCGCGGGGAAAGCTCGGCGACGCGCTCGGCGATCTGCAGCGCTCGCGCGAGGCCCTCTCCCTTCTCGACGACTTCCTCCACGAGCCCGATGCGAAGCGCCGTGGCGGCGTCGACGCGCTCGTTGGTGAGGATCATGCGCTTGGCCCAGCCCTCGCCCACCAGCCCGGCGAGGTTCTGCGTGCCGCAGCCCGCGGGCAGCAGGCCCACGGCCGGCTCGGGCAGCGCCATCTGCGCGTGGGATTCGGCGACGCGAAGGTCGCAGGCGAGGCAGCACTCCAGTCCCCCGCCCATGGCATAGCCGTTGATGGCCGCGATGGTGACGAAGCGCGCGTTCATGAGCGCCTCGAAGGCCGAGCCGAAGCAGGCGATGAAGTGGCGCGCGTACACCTTGTCGCCCGCGAACTTCTTGAGGTCCGCGCCCGCGGAGAAGAACTTCCCGCCCGCGCCGGTGATGACGGCGGCGTAGACGTTGAGGTCGGCAGCGAGCTCGCCCACCAGCTTCTCGAGCCCGCGAAGGCTCTCGGGCGTCCAGGTGTTGGCCGGCGGGTTCTCGATCGTGAGGACCGCCGTGTGGCCCTCGATGCGGTGGTTCACCATGGCGGGGTCAGGTCTTCAGGTATTGCAGGATCACGCTCGAGAAATCCTTGCCGCCGTGGCCGTCCGCCGAATGCTTCTGGTAGACCTGCTGCGCGATGGCGCCCAGCAGCACGGGGACCTTCGCCTGCTTGGCCGCCTCGGTGACGAGCGTGAGGTCCTTCAGCATGAGGTCCGCGCCGAAGCCGCCGGCGTAGCCGCGCGAGGCGGGCGCGTTCTCGAGGACGCCGGGATAGGGGTTGTAGGTGTCCGAAGACCAGCACCGGCCGCTCGAGGTGTTCACGATGCCGGCGAAGACCTTCGGGTCCATGCCGAGCTTCGCCGCGAGCGTCATGCCCTCGCTGGTGGCGATCATCTCGATGGCGAGCATCATGTTGTTGCAGATCTTGGCCACCTGGCCGTTGCCGCTGCCGCCGCAGTGCACGATGTTCTTGCCCATGGCGCCGAGGATCGCCCGGGCGGCCTCGAAATCCCTCGCCTCGCCGCCCACCATGAAGGTGAGCGTTCCGGCTTCCGCGCCGGCGGTGCCGCCCGAGACGGGCGCGTCGACCATCGCCACGCCCTTGGCGCGCGCGTCGAAGGCGACCTCGCGCGCGGTGAGCGGGTCGATGGTGGAGCTGTCGATGAGCAGCATCCCGGGCTTCGCGTGCGCGAGGACGCCCGACTCGTTCTCGTAGACGCTCCGCACGTGGGGCGAGGAGGGCAGCATCGTGACCACGATTTCGCTCCCGGCCACGCAATCGGCGACCGAGGTCGCCCTCGCGATGCCCTGGGCGGCGGCCTTGTCCAGCAGGGCCGGCGACGTCGTAGCCCTTCACTGCGTGGCCGTTCTTCACGAGATTGCGGGCCATGGGGTTGCCCATGTTGCCCAGCCCGATGAATCCGATCTTCATGGCGTGCCTACTTGAGGCTGATGGTGGTGTGGATGCCGCCGGTCGTGGTCGCGTCGTCGAACCAGCGCGCCGTCACCGTCTTCACCTGCGTGAAGAACTGCATCGCCTGCTTGCCGTAGGGGCCCAGGTCGCCCAGCTTCGAGCCGCGCGAGCCGGTGAACGAGAAGTAGGGGACGGGCACCGGGATGGGCACGTTGATGCCGACCTGCCCCACGTCGATCTCGTACTGGAACTTGCGCGCGGCGGCGCCCGACTGCGTGAAGACGCCCGTCCCGTTGCCCATGGGGTTGGCGTTCACCAGGGCGATCGCCTCGTCGAGCGTCTCCACCGCCATGGCGCACAGCACCGGGCCGAAGATCTCCTCCTTGTAGATCGTCATGGAGGGCTTCACGCCGGAGAACACCGTGGGACCGACGAAATTGCCGTCCGGGTAGCCGGGAACCTGGATGCCGCGTCCGTCGAGTTCGAGCTTCGCGCCTTCCTTCACGCCGATCTCGATGAGGGATTTCACGCGCGCGTGCGCCGTCTTCGAGATGAGCGGGCCCAGGTCCGCGCCGGGCTCCGTGCCGCCGCTCACCTTGAGCGTCCTCGACTTGGCGACGAGGTCGGGAAGCCACTCGGCCGCCTTGCCCACGAGCACCGCCACGCTGATCGCCATGCAGCGCTGGCCGGCCGCGCCGAAGCCCGCGCCGATCAGCGCGTTGAGCGACTGCTCCTTGTGCGCGTCCGGCAGGACGACGGCATGGTTTTTCGCGCCCATCATGCACTGGGCGCGCTTGCCGTGCGTGGAGGCGAGGTTGTACACGTGGGTTCCGACGTGGGTGGAGCCCACGAACGAGACGGCGCGGATCGCCGGGTGCGTGCACAGCGCGTCCACCGCCTGCTTGCCGCCATGGATGACGTTGAGCACGCCCGGGGGCACGCCGGCCTCCATGGCGAGTTCGGCGAGCATCATCGTGGTCATCGGGTCCTGCTCCGAGGGCTTCAGCACGAAGGTGTTGCCGCAGACGATCGCCATCGGGAACATCCACAGCGGGATCATCGCCGGGAAGTTGAACGGGGTGATGCCGGCGCACACGCCCAGGGACTGGCGGATGGCGTAGACGTCCACGCCACCGGCGACCTGCTCGAGGTGCTCGCCCATCTGCACGGAGCCGACCGAGCAGGCGTGCTCGACGACCTCCAGGCCGCGGAACACGTCGCCCTCGGCGTCGGCGAGGGTCTTGCCCTGCTCGGCGGTGAGGCACGCCGCGATCTTCTTCATGTCGCGCCGGATGAGTTCCTGCAGCTTGAGGAAGATGCGCATCCGCGCCCCGACGGCCGTGTGGCGCCAGGTCTTGTACGCGGCGGCGGCGCCGGCGATGGCGGCCTCGATCTCGTCGGCCGTGGCGAAGGGCACGCGCGCGAGCACTTCCTGCGTGGCGGGGTTCACGACGTCCTTCCACTCGGCCGTCTTCGACTCGACGAGCTGGCCGTTGATCAGCAGCTTGACGGTGGGGACGGCCTGGGCGACGGCCTGGGGGTGGGCAGCCATGGGATTCTCCTCGGGGATGGCGGGCGGTTTCGGCAACCTTGCTCTCGGGACGATTATAGACGGGCGGACGCCCGCCGGCGGCCGGCCGCCGGCGGAACGGATCGAGGCGCGCGACGAATCGTATACGATATACTCCGGCCATGTTTCCCTGGCACGACATGCGCCCCTGGCCCGAGCGGAACCGGCCGATCCCGCCGCGCGGCGCGGTGGGCGAACCGCTCGCCAAGCGCGCCCGCGACGAGGTGCTTTCCCTCATCCTGGGCGGCCGGCTCCTGCCGGGGCAGCGCATCAACGAACCCGACATCGCGGACCGGCTGGGCGTCTCGCGCGTCCCGGTGCGCGAGGCGCTTCGCGAACTCGAGGCGAGCGGCCTGGTCGTGGCGCGCAAGAACGCGGGTGTCTTCGTGCGCCGCCTGGAGCCCGCGGAAGTGGCCGAGCTCTACGCCTTCCGCGGCGCCATGGACGCCTTCGCCGGGCGCCAGGCAGCGGGCCTCGCCCCGGCACCCCGGCGGGCGCTCGCGCGAGTCCTCGCCGAATCCGTTTCGGCCATGCGCAAGGCCGCCCGCCGCCGCGAGGTCGTCGCCTACTACGCCGAAAACCTGCGCTTCCACTGGGCCATCGTGGAGGCCGCCGGCAATGCCCCGCTCGCCGAAAGCTACCGCGCCGTCGTGCAGCGCCTTCACCTCTGGCGCCTGCGCAACCTCGCGAGCCCCGTCGGCATGGCCGCCTCGATCGGCGAGCACGAGGCCATCGCGCAAGCCGTGAAGGCGGGCGACGCGCCGCGCGCCGAAGCCCTGCTCGCGGCCCATGTCGGCGCCGCGCACGAACGACTGAAGCACATCCCGGAGGAGGAATGACCATGCAGACCCGCATCGCCGCACTCGCTCTCGCCGCCGCGCTCGCGCCCGCCCTGGCGCTCGCCCAGGCCTGGCCGGCCAAGACCGTGAAGATCGTCGCACCCGTGCAGCCGGGCGGGGGCGTCGACCTCGTCGCCCGCACCGTCGCCGAACAGCTCACCAAGGCGATGGGGCAGACCTTCCTGGTGGAGAACCTGTCGGGCGGCGGCGGCGTCATCGCCTCGCAGGCCGTGGCCAAGGCGGCCCCGGACGGCTATACGCTCATGCTCGGCTATGTCGCCACCCACGGCACGAACCCGGCGGTGCGCAAGGTGCCGTACGACGCGGTGAAGGACTTCACGCCCGTCGCGATGGTAGCCGGCACGCCGAACGTCCTCGTGGTGAACCCGTCGGTGCCGGCGAAAACGCTCGCCGAACTGGTGGACCATGGCAAGAGGAACGCCGGCAAGCTGAGCTACGGGTCGGCCGGGCAGGGTTCCCTCACGCACCTCGCGATGGAGCAGCTCAAGCAGTCCGCCGGCTTCGACGCGACCCATGCGGCCTACCGCGGCATCGGGCCGGCCATCACGGACATCCTGGGTGGCCAGACGCAACTGATGATGCCCGGCCTCGCGGCGGCCACGCCGCACATCCGGGCCGGCAAGCTGCGCCCGCTCGCCGTCACCGGCCTCAAGCGCCATCCGCTGCTGCCCGACACGCCCACGTTCGAGGAGCTCGGCTTCAAGGGCTTCGACGGCGTGCAGTGGTACGGCATCGTGGGTCCGGCGAAGATGCCCGAGGCCGTCACGAAGCGCCTGAACGAGGAGATCAACAAGTCCCTCGCGTCGCCCGCGCTGCGCGAGCGGCTCTCGGGCGAGGCGCTCGAGCCCATGCCGATGACGAGTGCGGAGTTCGGCCGCTTCATCCAGGCCGACATCGCCCGCTGGTCGCAGCTCGCGCGCGAACGCAAGATCTCCCTCGAGGACTGAACCATGGCCCGCAACACGAAGGTCCCCTCCGACCCCAACGCCCCGCCCGTCACCCGCACGCTCGCGAGGTTCGTCGCGACCCACCCCTCGCGCGGCTGGAGCGACGCGGTGGACCATGAAGCCCACCGCACCTGGCTCAACTGGGTGGGCTGCGCCGTCGGCGCGGCGCGTCACGAGTCGGTGGAGGCCGCGCTCGGCGCGCTCGCGATGCTTCGCCCCGCGGCGCAGGCCGCGGTGCTGGGGCGCGGGGAGCGGCTCGACATGGCGGGCGCCGCGCTCGTGAACGGCATCTCGTCGCACACCTTCGACTTCGACGACACGCACCTCAAGACCATCATCCATCCCGCGGGCCCGGTCGCCGCGGCGATCCTCGCGCTCGCCGAAGGGACGGGCGCCACGGGGCGGCAGGTGATCGACGCGCTGGTGCTGGGCATCGACGTCTCCTGCCGCGTCGGCAACGCGATGTACCCCGATCACTACGACCGCGGATGGCACATCACCGGTTCCACCGGCACCCTGGGCGCGGCGGCCGGCTGCGCGCGCCTCCTGGGCCTCGACGAGGAACGAACGGCCATGGCGCTCGGCATCGCCGCCTCGCAGCCCGTGGGCATGCGGGAGCAGTTCGGCACCATGACGAAGCCTTTCCACCCGGGCGCCGCCGCCCGCGCGGGCCTCACCGCCGCACTCCTCGCGAAGCACGGCTTCACGGCAAGCCCGAAGGCGCTGGAGGCGCCGCGCGGCATGATGCAGACGGTGTCCACGAAGAACGACTGGAACGAGATCACGGACGAGCTGGGCAGCCGCTTCGAAATATCGTTCAACACCTACAAGCCCTTCGCCTGCGGCATCGTGATCCACCCGTCGATCGACGCCTGCGTGCAGCTGCGCGAGCGCGGCGTGAAGGCGGCGGACGTGGTGCGCGTCGAGCTGAAGGTGCACTCGCTCGTGCTCGAGCTCACGGGCAAGAAGGAGCCGAAGGACGGGCTGGAGGGCAAGTTCAGCGTGTACCACGGCTGCGCGGCCGGGCTCGTCGTCGGGCGGGCCGGGGAGCCGGAGTACGACGATGCCTTCGTGAACCGCGAGGATGTCGTCGCGCTGCGCCGCAAGGTGGTGGCCACGGTGGACGATGCCATCGACGAGGCCTCCGCGGACGTGACCGCGGTCCTGAAGGACGGCCGGCGCGAGCACGTGTTCGTCGAGCACGCGATCGGCTCCCTCCAGCGGCCGCTCCCGGATGCCGCGCTCGAGGACAAGTTCCGCACGATGGCGGACCCGGTGATCGGTGCCGCCCGCGCAGCCGCGCTCGTGGCCGCCTGCCGCGACCTGGGCCACGCGCCTTCCGTCGGCGCCGTGGTGAAGGAGGCCCGTCCGTGAGCGCACGCCCGAGGATCGTCGTTCTCGACGACTACGAGCAGTCCCTGCGGCGCGAGGCGGATTGGACCGCCATCGACCGCCTCGCCGACGTCGCCGTCTTCACGGAGCCCCTTCGCGGCGAGGCGCTCGTCGCGGCGATCGCGGATGCCGATGCCATCGCTCTCGTGCGCGACCGGACGCCGTTCGGGGCGGAACTGCTCGCAAAGCTGCCGAAGCTTCGCTATTTCGTCTTCACCGGGGCGCGCAACACGCGGATGGACGCGGCCGCCTTCGCCGCGCGCGGCATCCCGGTGAGCAACACCGGGAAGGACCCGGGCAAGGACGGCACCACCGAGCACACGTGGGCCCTGATCCTGGCCGCGGCGCGGCGGATGGAAAGCCAGATGGCCCTCGTGCGCGCCGGGCGGTGGCGCGACGGCGGCGAGCTTCCCGCGATCCTGAAGGGCGAGCGCCTGGGCCTCGTCGGGTTCGGCGAGATCGGCCAGCGCGTGGCGCGCGTCGGCGAGGCCTTCGGCATGGAGATCGTCACCTGGAGCCCGCACATGACCCCGGAACGGGCAGCCGCCGGCGGCGCGAAGGCCTCGAGCCTGGAGGAACTGCTGGCGACCTCAAGGTCGTGAGCCTGCACCTCGTGCCCTCGGAGGCGACGCGCAAGCTCATCGACGCGGCACGCCTGGCCACGATGCGCCCGGACGCGATCCTGGTGAACACGTCCCGCTCGGCGCTCGTCGACATGGCGGCGCTTCCCGCGGCGCTGGATGCGGGACGGCCCGGCACGGCCGCCATCGACGTGTTCGACGAGGAGCCGCTGCCGCCGGGCCACGCGCTCGCGAGCCATCCGCGCGCGGTGCTCACGCCGCACACGGGCTTCGTCGCGAGGCAGGTCTACCGGAAATTCGCCGGGGGCGTCGTGGAGTGCCTGGAAGCCTGGCTCGCCGGCAAGCCCGTCGTGCGCGAGCTGCCGCCGCCGGCCTGAGGCGCGGCGGTCAGGGCGCCGGTTCGCGGAACGCGAGGAGTACGGCGTCCGCGGGCACGAGGGCGCCCTCGGCAAAGGCCACGCGGGCGATCGTGCCGGCGCGGGGGCTCGCGATCGTGTGCTCCATCTTCATCGCCTCGAGGATCATGAGGGCCTGGCCCTTCGCGACCTCGTCGCCTTCCTTCACCAGGACCTTCACCACCCGTCCCGGCATCAGCGCCGTGAGCCGGGCGTCGGGCAGGGTGTCGGCCGGCTCGTAGTGGAAGGGGTCCACGAGCGCGAGCACGTGCCGCCCGGCGGGCGTCGCGGCGCTCAGCGTGGCGCCGTGGCGGGAGACGCGGGCGAAGAAGGTCTCGTCGTCCAGCTCGACCTGCAGGCGGTCGCCGTCGGAAGGCCGGATGCGCACGCGGTGCGTCTTGCCCGCGACGCTGACGCGGGCATGGCCGGCGTGGATCTCCGCCTGCACCACGACCGACTGGCCGTCCTCGCGCCGGAATTCCATCGTGCGCAGGCCGGGCGGTTGAGGCGCCAGCCGCTCGCGTCCTCCCAGGGCGAGTCGCCCGGCGTGGCCGCGCGCTCGTCCCGGTGCACGCGCGCCGCGCAGGCGACGAGCGCTTCCAGCGGCACTTCGCCGGCGGGCGGAAGCAGGTCGTCGCGGTGGCGCTCGATGAACCCGGTATCCGTGTGCCCGGCGCGGAAGGCCGGGTGCGCGACGACGCGCTCGAGGAACGCGAGGTTGGTGCCGACGCCCAGGATCTCGGTGTCCGCGAGGGCACCCGAGAGCCGCCGGATCGCTTCGGGACGGTCGCCGCCCCAGGCGACGAGCTTGGCGATCATCGAATCGTAGAAGACGCTCACCGCGTCGCCTTGCCGCACGCCGGTGTCGAGGCGAAGCTCGTCGGCCTCCTCCGGCGTCCTCAGCACCGCGAGTCGTCCCGTCTCGGGAAGGAAGCCGTTCGCCGGGTTCTCGGCGCACAGCCGCACCTCGATCGCGTGACCGGCCGTGAGGAGCTGTTCCTGGGCGAGGGGCAGCGGCTCCCCGGCAGCCACGCGTAGCTGCCACTCGACGAGATCCTCGCCGGTGATCATCTCCGTCACCGGATGCTCGACCTGCAGGCGGGTGTTCATCTCCATGAAGTAGAACCGGCGGTCCTCGCCGACGATGAACTCGATGGTGCCCGCCCCGCGGTAGCCGATGGCGCGCGCCGCGGCCACCGCCGCCTCGCCCATGCGGGCGCGAAGCGCCTCGTCCAGGAAGGGCGAGGGCGTCTCCTCCAGCACCTTCTGGTGGCGGCGCTGGATCGAGCATTCGCGCTCGAAGAGGTGCACGCAGTTGCCGTGCGTATCCCCGAACACCTGGAACTCGATGTGGTGCGGACCGGTGACGTACCGCTCGAGGAGCACACGGTCGTCGCCGAAGGCGCCTTTCGCCTCGCGACGCGCGGCCTCGAGCTGCGGGTGGAACTCCCCGGCCTCCGCGACGAGGCGCATGCCCTTGCCGCCGCCGCCTGCCACGGCCTTCACGAGGAGCGGGAAGCCGAGGCGCGAGGCCTGCGTCGCGAGAAAATCGGCGTCCTGGTTCTCGCCGTGGTAGCCGGGCACCACGGGCACGCCGGCCTTTTCCAGCAGTGCCTTGGCGCGGTCCTTGAGGCCCATCGCCTCGATCGCTTCGGGCGTGGGGCCGATGAAGGCGAGTCCGGCGGCCTCCACCGCGCGGGCGAAATCCTCGTTCTCCGAGAGAAAGCCGTATCCCGGGTGGATGGCCTCGGCGCCCGAAGCCTCGGCGATCGCGATGAGGCGGTCGGCGCGCAGGTAGGAGTCCGCCGGGCGCGGCCCCCCGAGGCACCAGGCCTCGTCCGCCCTCTCCACGTGAAGGGCCTGGGCGTCGGCTTCCGAATAGACGGCGACCGTGCGGATGGCGAGCCGCCGGCACGTGCGGATGATGCGGCAGGCGATCTCGCCGCGGTTCGCGATGAGGATCTTGCCGAACATGGCCTCAGAGCTCCGGGGGCGCCTCTTCCTCGACGACTTCCGGCTCCGGCGGCAGCCAGGCGGCGCGGCGCTTCTCGAGGAAGGAGGCGACGCCTTCGCGCCCTTCCGGGGAGGAGCGGATGCGCGCGATGCGCTCCGCGGTGTCCTGGATCAGCTCGCTCGTGATGGGGCGATTCGCGACGGCGCGGATGATGTCCTTCGCCTCGCGCTGCGCGACCGGGCCGCAGGCGAGCATCGCGTCGACGATCTCGCCCACCCGCTCGTCGATCTCGCCGTCGTCCTGCGCGAGCTCGTGCACGAGGCCCAGGCGCCAGGCTTCCGAGGCCGTGAACCGCTCGCCCGTGAGGAAGTAGCGGCGCGCGGAGCGCTCGCCGATGGCCGCGACCACGTAGGGCGCGATGACGGCGGGAATGAGCCCGAGCTTGCCTTCGGACAGGGCGAAGCTCGCCTCGTGCGAGGCGACGGCGACGTCGCAGCAGGCCACGAGGCCCACGCCGCCGCCATAGGCCGGGCCCTGCACGCGGGCGATCGTGGGCTTTCGCAGGAAGCACAGCGTGCGCATGAGGGCCGCCAGGTGCATGGAGTCGTTCTGGTTGTCGTCCATGGAATAGCCCGCCATGCGGCGCATCCAGTTGAGGTCCGCGCCGGCGGAGAACGAGCGCCCGGCCGCCGAGAGCACCACGACGCGGGTGGCGTCATCGGCCTCCAGCGAGCGCAGGGTCTCGGTGAGCTCGGCGATGAGCACGTCGTCGAAGGCGTTGTGCTTGGCCGGCTTGTTGAGGGTGACGATGGCCACGGGGCCTTGTTTCTCGAGCACGAGGGAAGTCGTCATGGGGATCGCCTTGCTTGTCGGGGCCGGCTCGCGCCGAGCGGCAGGAGCCGGATGGAAAAGTGGGCTTCGCGTGCGGCGGCGGAAGCGGGAGTTCGGGTCACGGGATCACATGCGGAAGACGCCGAAGCGCGTGTCTTCGGGCGGGGCGTTTCGGGATGCGGCGATCGCGAGGCCCAGCACGCGCCGCGTGTCCGCGGGGTCGATGACCCCGTCGTCCCAGAGGCGGGCGGTGGCGTAGTAGGGATGGCCCTGGCGCTCGTACTGCTCGCGGATGGGCGACTTGAAGGCTTCCTCCTCGTCCTTCGACCAGGCGCCGCCCTTCGCCTCGATGCCGTCGCGCTTCACCGTGGCGAGCACGCTCGCGGCCTGCTCGCCGCCCATCACCGAGATGCGCGCGTTGGGCCAGCTCCAGAGGAAGCGCGGGTTGAAGGCCCGGCCGCACATGCCGTAGTTGCCGGCGCCGAAGGAGCCGCCGATCAGCACCGTGAACTTGGGCACCTTCGCGCAGGAAACCGCGGTCACGAGCTTGGCCCCGTCCTTCGCGATGCCGCCGGCCTCGTACCTGCGGCCGACCATGAAGCCGGTGATGTTCTGCAGGAACACGAGCGGGATCCCGCGCTGCGAGCACAGTTCGACGAAGTGCGCGCCCTTGAGCGCGGATTCGGAGAAGAGGATGCCGTTGTTCGCCACGATGCCGACGGGCTGCCCCCACAGGTGCGCGAAGCCGGTGACGAGCGTCGTTCCGTAGAGGGCCTTGAACTCGTGGAAGTCCGAGTCGTCCACGAGGCGCGCGATGATCTCGCGCACGTCGAAGGGCTGGCGCGGGTCCTTCGGGACGATGCCGTAGAGCTCCTCGGCGGCGTAGCGCGGTTCGAGCACGGGCCGCAGCCCCGGCGGGGGCGGCGGCTTCGCGCCGTTCAGGTGGCGCACGATCTCGCGGGCGATGGCGAGGGCGTGGCGGTCGTCGTCGGCCAGGTGGTCCGTGACGCCCGAGGTGCGCGAGTGCACGTCGCCCCCGCCCAGCTCCTCGGCGCTCACCACCTCGCCGGTCGCCGCCTTCACCAGCGGCGGGCCGCCGAGAAAAATGGTGCCCTGGCCCTTCACGATGATCGACTCGTCGCACATGGCGGGCACGTACGCGCCGCCGGCGGTGCACGAGCCCATCACGACCGCCACCTGCGGGATGCCCATCGCCGACAGGTTCGCCTGGTTGTAGAAGATGCGGCCGAAGTGGTCGCGGTCCGGGAAGACCTCGTCCTGCAGCGGCAGGAACGCGCCGCCGGAATCGACCAGGTAGATGCACGGCAGGCGGTTCTGCGCGGCGATCTCCTGGGCGCGCAGGTGCTTCTTCACGGTGATCGGGTAGTAGGTGCCGCCCTTCACCGTGGCGTCGTTGGCGACGACGACGACCTCGCGACCTTCCACGCGGGCGAGGCCCGTGATGAGACCGGCCGAAGGCGCCTCGTCGCCGTACATCCCGAAGGCGGCGAGCTGCGAGAACTCCAGGAAGGGAGACCCCGGGTCGAGGAGGCCGCGAACGCGCTCTCGCGGCAGGAGCTTGCCTCGGGCCGCGTGCTTCTTCTGGGCCTCGGCGCCGCCGCCTTCGGCGACCTTCGCGACCTTCTCGCGCAGGTCCCGCGCGAGGGCGCGGTGGTGGTCGGCGTTGGCCCGAAAGGCCTCCGAGCCCGTGTCGAGTCGCGAGCGGATGGCAGGCATGGGGGACTCTAGGCCTCGAGCAGGCCGCGCGCGATCAGCAGGCGCTGGATCTCGCTCGTGCCCTCGTAGATCTGGGTGATGCGGGCGTCGCGATAGTGGCGCTCGACCGGGTAGTCCTCGAGGTAGCCGTAGCCGCCGTGGATCTGGATGGCCTTCGAGCAGACCCACTCCGCGGCCTCCGACGCGAAGAGCTTCGCCTGCGAGGCCTCGGAAAGGCAGGCGACGCCCGCGGTGCGCAATCGCGCGGCGTGCAGGATGAGCAGTCGCGCGGCATTGAGGCGCACGTGCATGTCCGCGAGCAGGTTCGCGATCGACTGGTGTTCGGCGATGGGCTTGCCGAACTGCACACGCTCCTTCGCGTAGGCGAGGGCGGCCTCGAACGCGGCGCGGCCGATGCCCAGGGCCTGGGCCGCGATGCCGATGCGCCCGCCCTCGAGGTTCGACAGGGCGATGGCGAGCCCCTTGCCGCGCGGGCCCAGGAGGTTCGCCTCGGGAATCGTGCAGTTCTCGAGCGCGATGGCGCAGGTGTCGGAAGCGCGGATGCCGAGCTTCTTCTCGACCCGCTGCACGACGAAGCCGGGCGTGTCCGTGGGCACGATGAACGCCGAGAGGCCCTTCTTGCCGAGCTCCGGGTCGGTGACGGCGAAGACGATGGCCACCTGCGCGCGCTTGCCGTTGGTGACGAATTGCTTGGCGCCGTCGAGCACCCAGCGGCCGTCTTCGAGGACGGCGCGGGTCTTCAGGTTGTTCGCCTCGCTGCCGGCCTGCGGCTCGGTGAGGCAGAAGCAGCCGATCGCCTTTCCGGCCGCCATGTCGGGCAGCCAGGCCCGCTTCTGCTCCTCGGTGCCCCACGCGAGGATGGGACCGCAGCCCACGGAGTTGTGCACGCTCATGATCCCGCCCGTGGCCGCGCAGCCGGCGGAAATCTCCTCGAGAGCGAGCGCGTAGGCGATGAAGTCGGTGAAGGAGCCCCCGTGCTCCTCCGGCACGATCATGCCGAGGAAGCCGAGTTCGCCGAGCTTCGCGAGGACCTCCTCCGGCAGCCAGCCCTCCCTGTCCCAGCGGCCGGCGTGGGGTGACAGTTCCGCGCGCGCGAACTCGCGGGCGGTGTCGCGGATCATCCGCTGCTCGTCGGTCAGGAACTCGGTGCTGGCGCGGGTGAGCATGGCGGTCCCCTACTTGGCGTCCTTCTCGGCCTTGTCGACGGCGTCGAGGGCCTTCTGGTTGAGGTCGGCGCCGAGTCCCTTGGCGGCTTCGAGGGCCTGCACGGGGGTGCCGAATGCGCCTTGCTTCGCCCGTTCCAGCGCCTCGGCTCGTTCCTTCGCCGCATCGGCTTTCGGCGCCGGCGCTTCCTTGCCGCAACCCGCGAAGACGGCCGCGGCGAGCAGGACGGCGGCGCCGGCCGCGCGCAGGGTCATGCGCGGGCAGCCTTCACGCGTTGCCGGATGTCGGCGCGCACCTTGGGCGGCAGGTGGTTCCAGCGCACGCCGGCCACCGCGCCGGCGAGCGCGAGGCACGAAGGCAGGCAGTCCCGCTCCGGGTTGGCGCGGCGAAGCTGCTGCCAGGCATCCCAGAAGCCGACCTTCGTCAGGGCCTCGAGCGTGTCGATGCCGACGGAACGCAGCTCGCCGGCGAGGTTGGGCCCGATGCCCGGGGTCTTCTCGATGGGGGTGGGCGTAACGGCAGTCGACGTGTTCACAGGACCTCCAGGGCGACGGCGGTGGCCTCGCCGCCGCCGATGCACAGGGCGGCGACGCCTTTCTTCAGGCCACGGGCCTTCAAAGCGTAGATGAGGGTGGTGAGGATGCGGGCGCCGGTGGCGCCGATGGGGTGCCCGAGCGCGACGGCGCCGCCGTTCACGTTGACCTTGGCGGCATCGAGGCCGATGTCCTTCATGGCGGCCATCGCGACGATGGCGAAGGCCTCGTTGATCTCGTAGAGATCCACGTCCGAGGCCTGCCAACCGGCCTTGCCCAGCACCTTGCGGATGGCATCCACCGGTGCGGTGGTGAACCACTCGGGCTCCTGCGCGCTCGAGGAATGCGCGACGAGGCGGGCGAGCGGCTTGGCGCCGCGCTTCGCGCAATCGGACTCGCGCATGAGCACCAGGGCCGCGGCGCCGTCGGAGATCGACGAGGACGTCGCGGCGGTGACGCGGCCGTCCTTGTTGAAGGCCGGTCGGAGCGTGGGGATCTTCTCGACGTTCACGGTGAAGGGCGTCTCGTCGTCCTTCACGATCTCCTCGCCCTTCCGGCCGGCCACGGTGACCGGGGCGATCTCCGCGGCGAACGCGCCGGAGCGGCTCGCGTTCACGGCGCGGGAGGTCGATTCCTTCGCGTAGGCGTCCATCGCCTCGCGCGTGATGCCGTACTTCTCCGCCGTCCTGTCCGCGAAGAAGCCCATGGGCTTGCCGTCGTAGGCGTTCTCCAGCCCGTCGAAGGCCATGTGGTCGAGCACGCGGGCATGGCCGTAGCGGTAGCCCGCGCGCGCCTTGGGCAGCAGGTGGGGCGCGTTGGTCATGGATTCCATGCCGCCCGCGACGACCACGGACCCGTCGCCCGAGAGCAGCGCGTCCGTGGCCATCATGGCGGCCTTCATGCCGGAACCGCACATCTTGTTGATCGTGGTGCAGGGCGTCGCCTTGTCGAGCCCGGCCCCGAGCGCGGCCTGCCGCGCGGGCGCCTGGCCTTGTCCGGCCGGAAGCACGCAACCCATGATGAGGTCGTCGACTTCCGCGGGACCGACGCCCGCCTGCTCGAGGGCCGCCCGGATGGCGACCGCGCCGAGCTGGTGGGCGGCGAGGGAATTGAACTTGCCCTGCATGGCGCCGATGGGGGTGCGCTTGGCGCCGACGACGACGATCGATTCCGGCATGCGTGTTTCCTTCCTTGGCGACTCGTTCGGGAAAAGCGGACCGCGGACTACAGGCGCTCGAAGATGGCCGCGATGCCCTGGCCGCCGCCGATGCACATGGTGACGAGTCCGTAGCGGCCGCCGGTGCGTTGCAGCTCGTACAGGCACTTCACGGTGAGGATCGCGCCGGTCGCGCCGATCGGGTGGCCCAGGGCGACCGCGCCGCCGTTCGGGTTCACCTTCGCCGGATCGAGGCCCAGGCCCTTGGTGACCGTCATCGCCTGCACGGCGAACGCCTCGTTGGACTCGACCACGTCCATGTCGGAAGGCTTGAGGCCGGCCTTGTGGAACACCTTCTGCACGGCCGGGATCGGGCCTTCGCCCATGATGTGCGGCTCCACGCCGGCGTGGGCGTAGGCGACCAGGCGGGCCAGCGGCTTCACGCCGGCCTTGGCGGCGGCCGCGGCTTCCATCAGCACCACGGCGGCGCCCGCGTCGTTGATGCCCGAGGCGTTTCCGGCGGTGACCGAGCCGTCCTTCTTGAAGGCCGGGCGCAGCTTGGAGAAATCCTCCGGCTTGGCTTCCTTGCGCACGTGCTCGTCGGTGTCGAAGATGACCGGGCCTTTCTTGCTCTTGAGTTCCACCGGGACGATCTGCGTCTTGAAGTGGCCCGCGGCGATGGCGGCCGCGGCGCGGCGGTGCGATTCGAGCGAGAAGGCGTCCTGTTCCTCGCGCGTGAAGCCGTGCTTGGCGGCGAGGTTCTCGGCCGTGATGCCCATGTGGCCCGTGCCGAACGGATCGGTCAGCGCGCCCACCATGGCGTCGATGATCTGGCCGTCGCCCATGCGCTGGCCCCAGCGGCCGGTCGGCAGGAAGTACGCCGCGCGGCTCATGCTCTCGGCGCCGGCGCCGATGGCCACGTCGATGTCCCCCAGGAGGATGTGCTGGGAGGCCGAGACGATCGCCTGCAGGCCGGAGCCGCACAGGCGGTTCACGGTGAGGCAGGGCGTGCCGACCGGGATGCCGGCGTCGACGGCGGCCACGCGGGAGATGTACATGTCCCGGGCCTCGCCGTGCACGACGCTGCCGAGCACCACGTGGCCGACGGTGGCCACGTCGATGCCGGCGCGCGCGACCGCTTCCCGGATCGCGATCGTGCCGAGCTGCGTCGCCGGCACGTCCTTGAGCGAGACGCCGTAATCGCCGATCGCCGTGCGGGCCCCGGACACCACCACCACTTCGCGTGCAGCCATCTTGTTTCTCCCTTGTCGTTTGGGTTGGAGCGGAGGATTCAGGCGCTTTCTTCGAAGAGCTCGCGCCCGATGAGCATTCGGCGGATCTCGTTGGTCCCGGCGCCGATGTCGTACAGCTTGGCATCGCGCAGGAGCCGTCCGGCCGGGTAATCGTTGATGTAGCCGTTGCCGCCCAGGGCCTGGATCGCCTCGAGCGCGACCTGCACGGCGTTCTCGGAGGCGAGGAGCAGGCACGCGGCGGCGTCCTTGCGCGCGGCGCGGCCCGCGCCCCGGTCCAGCGCGGCGGCCACCCGGTAGCTGAACGCCCGTGCCGACTGCAGCTTCACGTACATGTCGGCGAGCTTGCCCTGCATCAGCTCGAAGGTGCCGATGGGCTGGCCGAACTGCTTTCGCTCGTGCAGGTAGGGGACCACCAGGTCCATCGCGGCCTGCATGATGCCGATCGGGCCGCCGGAGAGCACGCAGCGTTCCGTGTCGAGACCCTTCATCAGCACGCGGGAGCCCTGGTTCACCTCGCCCAGGACGTTCTCCGCGGGAATCTCGCAATCCTCGAACACGAGTTCGCAGGTGTTGGAGCCGCGCATGCCCAGCTTGTCGAGCTTCTGCGCCGTGCGGAACCCCTTCATGCCCTTCTCGACGAGGAAGGCCGTCATGGCCTTCGAGCCCGCGTCCTTCGGGGCGGTGCGCATGTAGACGATGAGCACGTCGGCGTCGGGGCCGTTCGTGATCCACATCTTGGTGCCGTTGGCGACCCACCGGTCGCCGCGGCGCTCGGCGCGGCAGGCCATGGAGCCCACGACGTCGGAGCCGGCGCCGGGCTCGCTCATCGCGAGGGCGCCCACGGATTGCCCCGCGCAGAGGGCGGGCAGGTACCTGCGTCGCTGCGCATCGGAGCCGTTGAGGTACAGGTTGTTCACGCAGAGGTTCGAGTGCGCGCCGTAGGAAAGGCCCACGGAGGCCGACGCCCGCGAGACCTCCTCCATGGCGATCACGTGCGCCAGGTAGCCCAGGCCGGTGCCGCCGAACGCCTCGGGGACGGTCATGCCGAGAAGGCCCAGGTCGCCGAGCTTCGCCCACATGTCGGCGGGGAACGCGTTGTCGCGGTCGATCGCGGCGGCCCTCGGGGCGAGCTCCGCCTCGCACAACCGCCTCGCGCTCTCGCGAAGCAGCTCGATTTCCTCGGGAAGATCGGGATCGAAGGGCAAGACGGCTCCGATGGTGGGCCCCCGCGGGGGCGGGGCGGTCGCGGCCGACTGGGGACGGCGACCCGAAACCGCAATTATCGCCCAAAACCGGGGGGCGCCGGCATCCGCGCCCCCGGCGGGGACCTACCGGGCGGCCATGCGGATGGCGCCGTCGAGACGGATCACCTCGCCATTGAGAAGCTCGTTCTCGACGATGTGGGCCACGAGGGCCGCGTACTCCTCGGGCCTGCCGAGCCGGGGCGGGAAGGGGACCTGGGCCCCCAGCGAGGCCCGGATCTCCTCGCTCATGCCCTGAAGCATGGGCGTATCGAAGATCCCGGGCGCGATCGCCACCACGCGGATGCCGAACCGGGCGAGTTCGCGCGCGACGGGAAGGGTGAGGCCGTTCACGCCGGCCTTCGAGGCGGCGTAGGCGGCCTGGCCGACCTGGCCCTCGAACGAGGCGACCGACGAGGTGTTCACGATCACGCCGCGCTCGCCGGAGGGCAGGGCGGGCCCGGCGCACATGCGCGCGGCGGCCAGCCGGATCACGTTGAACGTGCCCACGAGGTTGATCCGCACGGCGCGCTCGAAATTCGCGAGGGAATGGGGCCCGTTCTTCCCCACGACGCGCTCGCCCGGGGCGACGCCGGCGCAGTTCACCACGCCCCCCAGGTTGCCGAAATCCGAGTAGGCGAGGTCGACGGCGGCCTGCACCTGCGCTTCGTCGGTCACGTCGGTCCGGATGAAGCGGGCCTCGGCGCCGAACTGCTGCGCCACCCAGCCGCCGGCGTCGGTCACGTCGGCGATGACGACCCGGGCGCCGTCGGCCACGAGCCGGCGCGCCGTGGCGGCACCCAGCCCCGAGCCGCCGCCCGTGACGAGGAAGACCTGGTTCTCGATTTTCATGGAAGGGTTCCGCTGTGGAAGGAACGGGCGCCATCGACGGGCACGCCGCAGGGGGAGGATTATAGGCCGGCGAGCCGGGGCTAGAATGGCGCCTCCCGTTCGTCCGGAGCTCCGCGCTTGCCGCTTCCCGTGCTGCCGCCCGCCGTGCGCGTCATCGTCCGAGGCTGGCTCAACTCGAACCAGGTGCTCCTTCGATCGCCGGGGGCCCACGTGCTGGTCGACTCGGGATACTGCACGCACGCCGCGCGGACGATCGCCCTCGTGGCGCAGGCCCTGGAAGGCGAGGGTCTCGCCGGCCTCGTCAACACCCACTGCCATTCCGACCACATGGGCGGCAACGCGGCGGTGGCCGCGCGCTTCGACTGCAGCGTGTGCGTGCCGGCGGGCGAGGTGAAGCACATCGTTCCCTGGACGCCGCAGAGCGTCTGGATGGAGCAGTTCGACCAGCGGGCCGAACCCTTCGAGTTCCATGACACGATCGCCGCGGGCGAGAGCTTCGAGGCGGGAGGCTTGCATTGGGAGGCGCACGCGGCGCCCGGGCACGACATGGACGCCCTGGTCTACTTCGCGCCGCAGGCCCGCGTGCTCATCGCCGGCGACGCGCTCTGGGAGAACGGCATGGGCTTCGTCTGGCCCGAGGACGGCCCGAACCCCCACATCGACGCGGCCTTCGAGACGCTGGACGCCATCGAGCGTCTCGCCCCGGCGGTGGTGATACCCGGCCATGGGCCGCCGTTCGGCGAGATCGGCCGGTCGCTCGCGACGGCCCGTTCGCGGCTCGCGGCATTCTCGGCGGATCCGGTGAAGGGCGCGCGGTACGCCATGAAGGCGCTCTTCGTCTTCGCGCTGCTCGACAAGGGGTCGATGGCGATCGCCGACGTCGCCGGCTACCTCGGCGGCGTGCCCAGCCACCGCAGGCTGGCCGAGCGATTCCTGCGCCGCGAACCGATGGAACTGGCCGAGTGGCTCGTGTCGGACCTGCTGCGATCGGGGGCGATACGCCTCGAAGGCGGTCGCGCCTGGCCGACGATGGCGGCCTAGGCGAAGGCCCGCAGCCCGTCCAGGTCGAGCACGCGCAGGCCTCCGTATTCGATCCGGATGAGCCCGCGGGCCTCCAGCACCTGCAGCGCCTGGTTCACGCGCTGGCGCGAGACGCCGGCGAGATAGCCGATTTCCTCCTGCGAAACCTGGACCTCCGGACCCATCTCCGGATAGAGCACCGGGTTGAAGAGGGCGGCGAGGGACCGCGCGACCCGCGCATCGGGCTCGAGCAGGCGCTGCGTCTCGACCATGGCGATGAACTGCGCCAGCCGCTCGTTCAGCTGCGTGAGCAGGAACCGGTTGAACCCGATGTCCGTGTCGAGGAGCCAGTCGAAGGTGGCCTTCGGCATGAACGCGAGGCGCGTGGCCCTGAGCGCCACGATGTCGTACTTGCGCGTGCGGTCCTTGAGGAGCGAGCCCTCGCCGAACCAGCCGCCGCGCGCGACGCCCAGGAAGGTGGTCGCCTTGCCCTCGGGCGAGATGCTCGACATCTTCACGAGGCCGTCGACGATGCCGATCCAGTGCTCGACCGGGTCGCCGCGCCGGCAGACGGCCGTGCCGGCCTGCACGTCGCGCACGAAAGTCTCGGCCTCCACGCGCTCCCGCTGGGCGGGCTCGAGCGGCCGGGCCCACAGCGAGGCGGCGAGAAGATCGGTAAGGGTTTTCACGGGGGTCGACGCCCGGGATTGTCAACCAAAAGACAACCGCGGGCGAGCCCCTCTCGCTACACTGGGCCTGTTCCGGTGGGCACTTCCTGTGCGTGGGAAGCCGCCGTCGGACGACCAGGGCGGCCCGAGGGGACGGACCCGCCCGGCGACCAGATTCCCCGACGGCAGGAGGAGAGAACCGGATGACCCTCGCCCTCGCGGCAGGCGACACCTTCCCGAAGCTGCTCGCGTGCCACGCGCGCGAGCGCGGGGACCGGCCGGCCCTGCGGGAGAAGGACCTCGGCATCTGGCAGTCGTGGTCGTGGCTCGAGGTGCAACAGGAGGTCCATCGCCTCGCCGCCGGCCTCGCCCAGGCGGGCTTTCGCCGCGGCATGCACCTGGCCGTCGTCGGCGACAATCGCCCGCGGCTGTATTTCGCGCTCCTCGCCGCACAAAGCCTCGGCGGGATCCCGGTGCCGTTCTACCAGGATGCCGTCGCCGGCGAGATGGCCTTCGTCTTTCGCGACGCCGACATCGGCTTCGCGATCGTCGAGGACCAGGAGCAGGCCGACAAGCTCTTCGAGATCCTGCCGGATTGCCCGGGCCTCAAGCGCATCTGGTACGACGACCCGCGCGGCTTCCGGCACGACCGGCGCGAAGGCCTCGCGAGCTACGAGAGCCTGGTCGGCGAGGGCGAGGCGTGGCTGCGCGCGAATGCCGGCGTGCTCGAGGCCGAGGTGGCGAAGGGCGCGGGTGGCGATTGCGCGATCATGCTCTATACCTCCGGGACGACCGGCAACCCGAAGGGCGTCGTGCTCTCCCACGACAACCTGGTGATCTCGGGCCGCAACTACGTGGAACTCGAGGGGCTCACCGACCGCGAGGAGGTCCTCGCCTACCTGCCGATGGCGTGGATCGGGCAGAACCTCTTTTCCTACGCGCAGTGGCTGGTGGCCGGATTTCGCATCAACTGCCCCGAATCCGCCGAAACGGTGCTCACCGACATGCGGGAGATCGGGCCCACGTATTACTTCGCGCCGCCGCGCGTGCTCGAGGCGCTGCTCACGCAGGTGACCATCCGCATGGAGGACGCGAGCCGCGTGAAACGCGAGCTCTATCGGCATTTCATGGCGCTCGCGCGGCGCGTGGGCTCGGCGATCCTCGACGGCAGGCCGGTGCGGGGCGTGGACCGCGCGCACTACGCGCTGGGCGAAATGCTCCTCTACGCACCGCTCAAGAACGCCCTGGGCATGTCGCGCGTGCGCGTGGCCTACACGGCGGGCGAGGCCATCGGCCCGGACCTCTTCGTCTTCTACCGTTCGCTCGGCATCAACCTGAAGCAGCTCTACGGGCAGACGGAGACGTGCGCGGCCGTGTGCGTGCAACACGACGGCCAGGTGAAGCCCGATACCGTGGGCCCTCCCATGAAGGGCGTGGAGGTGCGCGTGCTCGACAGCGGCGAGATCGTGCTGCGCTGCCCCGGGCTGTTCGTGGAGTACCACCGCAATGCCGAGGCGACCGCGGAGGCGAAGGACGCGCAAGGCTGGTACCACACGGGCGACGCGGGCTACTTCGACGCCGACGGGCACCTCAAGATCATCGACCGCGCCCGGGACGTCGGCAGGCTCGCCGACGGCACGCTCTTCGCGCCCAAGTACCTGGAGAACAAGCTCAAGTTCTTCCCCTACGTGCAGGAGGCGGTGGCCTTCGGCGACGGCCGCGCCGAGGCGAGCGCGATGATCAACATCGACGTGCAGGCCGTGGGCGACTGGGCGGAGCGCCGCGGGCTCCCGTACGCCGGCTACCAGGACCTGGCGCAGAAGGCCCCGGTGGTCGAACTCGTCCGCGATTGCGTCGAGAAGGTGAACGCCGACCTGGCCGCCGACCCGAAGCTCTGCGGCAGCCAGATCCACCGCTTCGTGATCCTGCACAAGGAACTCGACGCCGACGACGGCGAGCTCACGCGCACGCGCAAGGTGCGCCGGCGGTTCATCGGGGAGAAGTACGCCGGCATCGTCGAGGCGCTCTACGGCGAGGCCGCGCAGTGCGCGGTGGAGGCGCAGGTGCGATTCGAGGACGGGCGCACGGGCACCGTCCGCGCCCAGCTCGCCATCGGCCGCGCGAAGACCTTCGCGCCGGCCGCCTCGCGGAGCGCGGCGTGAGGGGCGCGCAGGAGGCCGGGCCGGTGATCCTCGCCGTCGAGGGCGTCTCGCTCGCCTTCGGCGGCGTGAAGGCGCTCGCCGACGTCGGCTTCGACGTGCGCGAGCACGAGGTGCGCGCCATCATCGGCCCCAACGGCGCCGGCAAGAGCTCGATGCTCAACGTGATCAACGGCGTCTACCGGCCGCAGGCCGGGCGCATCACCTACCTGGGCGAGTCGCGCACGCAGATGGAGCCGCACTTCGCCGCGAGCCACGGCATCGCCCGCACCTTCCAGAGCCTCGCGCTCTTCAAGGGCATGAGCGTGCTCGACAACCTGCTCGCGGGGCGCAACCTCCTGATGCGCACGAACCTGCTGCTGCAGGCGCTCAGGATCGGGCCGGCGCTCAAGGAGGAAGTGGCGCATCGCCGGCGCGTGGAGGAGATCATCGACTTCCTGGAGATCCAGCACGTGCGCAAGACGCCGGTGGGACGCCTGCCCTACGGCCTGCAGAAGCGGGTCGACCTCGGACGGGCGCTGGCGGCCGAGCCCAGGCTGCTCTTGCTCGACGAGCCGATGGCCGGCATGAACGTCGAGGAGAAGCAGGACATGTGCCGCTTCATCCTCGACGTGAACGACGAGTTCGGCACGACCATCGTCCTCATCGAGCACGACATGGGCGTGGTGATGGACATCTCGGACCGCGTCGTGGTCCTCGACTACGGGCGCAAGATCGGCGACGGAACGCCCGACGAAGTCCGCGCGAACCAGGCGGTCATCGACGCCTACCTCGGGGTGCAGCACTGATGTCCGTCGAGAAGTTCTTCCAGCGGCGCGCCATGACGTGGGTGGTCCTCGGGGTCCTCGCCGTGGGCGCGGTCTCGCCCCTCGCCTTCGGCGGCGCGCGCCTGCCGCAGTGGCTCGAGGTGGTGCTGGGCGGGCTCATGTCCGGCGTGCTCTATTCGCTCGTGGCCATCGGGCTGGTGCTCATCTTCAAGGCCTCCGGCGTCTTCAATTTCGCGCAAGGCGCGATGGTGCTCTTCGCGGCCCTGTCGCTCGTGCGCCTCATGGCGTGGATGCCCTTGCCGGTCGCGCTCGCCGCGACGGTGGCGATCATGGTCGCGCTCGCCTGGCTCATCGAGCGCCTGGTGCTGCGCCCGCTCGTGAACCAGAGGAGCCCATCGTCCTCTTCATGGCGACCCTCGGCGTGACCTATTTCCTCGACGGGTTCGGCCAGACGCTCTGGGGCAGCGACATCTACACGCTCGACGTGGGCATGCCCAAGGAGCCGAAGATCCTGCTGGAGGACGTCTTCGAGGGCGGCATCCTCGTGGGCATGGAGGACGTCATCGCCGCGCTGATCGCCGCCGCGCTCGTGGGCGTCCTCGCGCTCTTCTTCCAGAAGACGGGCACGGGACGCGCCCTTCGCGCGGTGGCGGACGACCACCAGGCGGCACAGTCGATCGGCATCCCGCTGGGCCGCATCTGGGTGATCGTCTGGAGCGTGGCCGGCATCGTGGCCCTGGTGGCGGGCGTCATCTGGGGCTCGAAGCTGGGCGTGCAGTTCTCGCTGCAGCTCATCGCGCTCAAGGCGCTGCCGGTGGTGATCCTGGGCGGCTTCACCTCGATCCCCGGCGCGATCGTGGGCGGGCTCATCATCGGCCTGGGCGAGAAAACCGGCCAGTACAAGACCACCTACGAGGCGGACCAGCAGCTCTTCCCGATCCTGCAGGACCGCGTCTTCGTGATCGCCGTGATCGCCGTCGCCTTCGCGGTGGTGCCGCTCGTCGCCTCGGAATACCTGCTGCGGGCGATCCTCGTGCCTTTCCTCATCCTCGCGCTCGCGGCCATCGGGCTCAACGTCCTCGTGGGCTACTGCGGGCAGGTCTCCCTTGGCACCGGGGGCTTCATGGCGGTCGGCGCCTATGCCGCCTACAACCTCGCGGTGCGCGTGCCGGACCTGAACCTGCTGGTGGTGTTCGTGCTCGCGGGGCTGGCGGCGACCGTCGTGGGCGTGCTCTTCGGGCTGCCGAGCCTTCGCATCAAGGGCTTCTACCTGGCGGTCGCGACGCTCGCCGCGCAATTCTTCCTCGACTGGGCCTTCGCACGCATCAAGTGGTTCACGCACGACTCGTCCTCCGGCTCGGTGAGCGCGCCGCCGCTCGCGATCTTCGGGTGGCTGGTGGACACGCCGGTCGACAAGTACCTGCTGGTGCTGGGGTTCGTCTGCGTCTTCGCGCTCGCCGCGCGCAACCTCGTGCGCGGCGCCATCGGGCGCTCGTGGATGGCCATGCGCGACATGGACGTCGCCGCCGAGGTCATCGGCATCCGTCCGCTCTACGCCAAGGTCACCGCCTTCGCCGTGAGCTCGTTCTTCGTGGGTCTGGCCGGCGCCCTGTGGGCCTTCGTCTACCTGGGGGCCTGGGAGCCGCTCGCCTTCGACGTGAACCGTTCCTTCCAGCTGCTCTTCATGGTGATCATCGGCGGCCTCGGCTCGATCCTGGGATCGTTCCTGGGCGCGGCATTCATCGTGATCCTGCCCCTCGCGCTCAACCAGCTGCCGGGCTGGCTCGGCATCCCCATGTCGACCGCGCTCATCTCCCACATCGAATTCATGCTCTTCGGATCGCTCATCGTCTTCTTCCTCGTCGTCGAGCCCCACGGCCTCGCCCGCCTGTGGGCCGTCGGCAAGGAAAAGCTGCGCCTCTGGCCGTTTCCCCACTGACCGCCCCCGCCCCAACACCCAGAAGGAGGAGAGAAAGATGAACCGCTTGCTCAGGACGAAAACCGCCGCGCTGGCCCTCGCCGTCGCCGGCATCCTCGGCGCCGCAACCGAAGCCGCCGCCCAGTCGAAGGAGATCTTCATCCCGGTGATCGTGTACCGGACCGGTGCCTACGCGCCAAACGGCATCCCCTGGGCCGACGGGTACGTCGACTACCTGAAGCTCGTGAACGAGCGCGACGGCGGCGTGAACGGGACCAAGCTCGCGTTCGAAGAGTGCGAGTTCGGCTACGCGACCGACCGCGGGGTGGAGTGCTACGAACGGCTGAAGAGCAAGAAGCCGGTCCTCATCAACCCGCTGTCCACGGGCGTCACCTTCGCCCTCACCGACAAGGCGCCCGCGGACAAGATCCCGGTCTTCTCGACGGGCTACGGCCGAGCCGACTCCGCCGACGGCAGCGTCTTCGCCTGGAACTTCCCGCTGCTGGGCACGTACTGGTCCGCCGCCGACATGATCGTGCAGCACGTGGCGAAGAAGGGCTCGCTCAAGGGCAAGAAGATCGCGCTCGTCTACCACGACTCGCCCTACGGCAAGGAGCCGATCCGCGCCCTCGAGGAGCACGCGAAGAAGCACGGATTCGAGTTCCTCAAGCTGCCGGTGACGCACCCGGGCGTCGAGCAGAAGTCCACCTGGCTGCAGGTTCGCCAGCAGCGGCCGGATTACGTGTTCCTGTGGGGATGGGGTGTCATGAACTCCACCTCGATCAAGGAGGCGATCGCGGTCTCGTACCCGCGCCTGCAGATGTACGGCGTGTGGTGGTCCTCCGCCGAGCCGGACGTGCTGCCGGCCGAAATGGCGGCCAAGGGCTACAACGGCATCACGCTCGGGCACTCCTCGGAAAAGGGCCTGCCGGTGCACAAGGACATCCAGAAGCACCTCTACGACAAGGGCAAGGGCACCGCCAAGAGCAAGGACGAGATCGGCAGCGTGCTCTACAACCGCGGCATGATCTCCGCGATGCTCTCGGTCGAGGCCATCAAGCAGGCCCAGTCGAAGTACGGCAAGCGCGTGGTGACGGGCGAGGAAGTCCGCTGGGGCGCGGAGAACCTGAACCTCGACGCGGCGAAGATCAAGGCGCTCGGCTTCGCCGACACCGTGCAGCCGGTGAAGACCTCGTGCAGCGACCACGAGGGCGTGGCCCGGGGCCGCATCCACACGTGGGACGGCAAGGAATGGAGCTACACGTCGGAATGGTACGAGGCCGACAAGAAGTTCCTGCGCCCGCTCATCGAGGCCTCGGCGAAGGCGTACGCCGCGGAGAAGAAGATCACCCCGCGCGATTGCTCCAAGGAGAAGTAGCGCGATGGACGGCGCCGCGGCGAAGCCGCTGCTCGACGTGAACGGCATCGAGGTGATCTACAACCACGTGATCCTCGTGCTGAAGGGCGTCTCGCTGCAGGTTCCCGAGGGGGGCATCGTCGCCCTCCTCGGGGCCAACGGCGCCGGCAAGAGCACCACCCTCAAGGCCGTCTCCAACCTGCTCAAGTCCGAACGCGGCGAGGTGACGAAAGGACAGGTCGAGTTCCGCGGCGAGCGCGTGGACAAGCTCACGCCCGCGGATCTCGTGAAGCGCGGGGTCGTGCAGGTGATGGAAGGGCGGCACTGCTTCGGCCACCTGACGGTGGAGGAGAACCTGCTTACGGGCGCCTACACGCGGAACGTCCCGCGCGCGCAGGTGAAGGAGGACCTGGAGCGCGTCTACGCCTTCTTCCCGCGCCTGAAGACGCGCCGCCTCTCCCAGGCCGGCTACACCTCCGGCGGCGAGCAGCAGATGACGGCCATCGGCCGCGCGCTCATGGCGAAGCCGCGCATGATCCTGCTCGACGAGCCCTCGATGGGACTCGCGCCGCAGATCGTCGAGGAGATCTTCGGGATCGTGAGGAACCTGAACGCGAAGGAGGGCGTGAGCTTCCTCCTGGCGGAACAGAACACGATGGTGGCGCTTCGTTTCGCGGATTTCGGCTACATCCTCGAGAACGGGCGCGTGGTGATGGAGGGCAGCGCCCAGGGCCTCGCGAGAACGAGGACGTGAAGGAGTTCTACCTCGGCATCTCCACCGGCGGGCGCAAGAGCTTCCGCGAGACCAAGCACTACCGGCGCCGCAAGCGCTGGCTCGGCTGATGGCCGCGCACTTCGACGAGCGCGAGAAGCGGGAGCCACAGCGGCGCGAGCGCGAGCAGCTCGCGCGGCTGCCCGCGCTGGTGGCCCACGCCCGAGCAGGACCGCGCACTTGCCGCGAAACCCTGGCGGACGTCGATCCCGCGGCGGTGACGACTCGCGAGGCGCTCGCCTCGATCCCGGTCACGCGCAAGAGCGATCTCATGGCGCTGCAGAAGGGCGCGCCGCCCTTCGGCGGGCTCGCGGCGGTGCCGGTCGGCGCGCTCGCGCGGGTCTTCGTCTCGCCCGGTCCCCTCTACGACCCGGAAGGGCGACGGCCGGATTTCTGGCGCACGGCGCGCGGCCTCTTCGCCGCGGGCTTTCGCGAGGGCGATCTCGTCCTCAACTCCTATTCGTACCACCTCACCCCGGCCGGCAGCATGTTCGAGACGGGCCTGCACCGGCTCGGCTGCGCGGTGATTCCCGGCGGCGTGGGGCAGACGGAGCTCCAGGCGCGCGTGATCGCCGACCTGAAGCCCGTCGGCTACGTGGGCACGCCTTCCTTCCTGAAGACGCTCGTCGAGAAATGCGACGAGACCGGGTGCGATGCCTCGTCGATCCGCCGGGCGCTCGTTTCCGGCGAGGCATTCCTGCCGCCCGTCCGTGCGTTCCTCGCTTCGCGCGGCGTGGACGCCTACCAGGCCTACGGCACGGCGGACCTGGGGATCATCGCCTACGAGACTTCCGGCCGCGAGGGCCTCGTGCTCGACGAGGACGTGTTCGTGGAGATCGTGCGGCCGGGCACGGGAGCGCCCGTTCCGGACGGGGAAGTGGGCGAGGTCGTCGTCACGGCCTTCAATGACGACTACCCGCTCGTGCGCTTCGCGACCGGCGACCTGTCGGCGATCCTGCCCGGGGCGAGCCCGTGCGGCCGCACCAACCGGCGCATCCGCGGCTGGCTCGGCCGGGCGGACCAGGTGACCAAGGTGCGCGGGATCTTCGTGCATCCGGAGCAGGTGGCCGAGGTGCTGGCGCGCCACGGTCTTCGCGTGCCCGCCTCGTGGTGGAGAACGAGGAGGGCAACGACCTGCTGACGCTTCGGGTCGAGCGGGACGGCGCGCCCGACGCCGCGCTGGTCAAGGCCGTCGAGGCGACACCCGGACCTCACAAGCTTCGCGGCGAAGTGAGTTTCGTCGCGGCGGGCTCGCTGCCCAACGACGGGAAGGTGATCGAGGACCTGCGCCGGTACGCTGATCCCCGAGCGGCCGCCGGGGGCCTGAGTCGTCAGCCCCGTCGGCGCGGGGGAAAGCCACGACGTGGTCGACGTGCAACTTGATGCCGATGCGCTCGCCGATCGCGTGGTTGTGGTGCGAGGGCACCAGGGAGAGGAGCTGCTTGCCGTCCTCGAGCTTGAGCGTGTAGAGGAACTCCGCGCCGCGGAACGCCTTCGCCACCACCTCCGCCTGCATGGCGCTGTCGTCGTCGTGCTGGACGTCGTCGGGCCGAAGGAGGAGGGAAACCGGCATGCCCGGCTTGAGCTCGCAGCCCGGGCAGTGGCGCAACGCGCCCAGCACCGTGTCGATGCCGTCGGCGTGCGAGGCCATGCCGTCGATGAGAACGCCTTCGCCGACGAAGTCCGCGACGAAGCGCGTCGCGGGCCGGTGGTAGAGGTTGTAGGCGCTGTCCCACTGCTCGATGCGGCCGCGGCGCATGACGCCCACGACGTCGGCCATCGCGAAGGCCTCGTTCTGGTCGTGGGTGACGAGCAGGGCGGTCGTGCCCTGGCGCTTGAGGATGGCGCGCACCTCGTGGGAGAGGCGTTCGCGCAGGTCGCCGTCGAGGTTCGAGAAGGGCTCGTCCAGGAGCAGCAGGCGGGGTGCCGGCGCCAGGGCCCGGGCGAGCGCCACCCGCTGCTTCTGGCCGCCCGACATCTCGTGCGGATACTTGTTGCCCTGGCCGGGCAGCCCCACGGCCGCGAGCAGTTCCGCGGCACGCTGGCGACGGGCGGAGCGGGCGAGGCCCTTGAGGCCGAAAGCGACGTTCTCGAGGGCGTCGAGGTGGGGGAAGAGGGCGTAGTCCTGGAACACGACGCCGATGCGGCGCCGCTCCGGCGGAACGGTGAGGCCGGGCCGGCTGGAGACTTCCCCTTCGAGGCGGATCTCGCCCTCGTGCACCGGCTCGAGTCCCCGCGATGCAGCGTAGAGCCGTCGTCTTGCCGCAGCCACTGGGCCCGAGCAGGCAGCCGATCTGGCCGTGATCGAGCGCGAGTGAAAAGCCGTCGACCACTGGGGGTATTCCAGGGTAGGAAAACCGCATTCCGCGTACGACGAGGGCTTCGGTCATGAGAATCATTATAGCTGGATAAGCGGTAAGTGGTTGATAAGGCGCAATGTGCTTCGAGCGCGCTGAGGCGAAACTACAGTCTGTTGCACAAATGCGAATCATTCGTAATAATAGCGCCTGTTCCCCGAGGAAATCATGCCCCGCCTGATCGCCTCGCTCCTCGCCGGCGCCTCGTCGCGCTTCGCGGCCTGCCCGTCTCGGCGGCCGACCCGACGGTCCTGAACCTCTATTCGTCGCGCCACTACCAGACGGACGAGGCCCTCTACGACAACTTCACGAAGAAGACCGGCATCAAGGTGAACCGGATCGAGGCCAACGAGGATGCGCTGCTCGAACGCCTGCGCAACGAAGGCGGCCGCAGTCCGGCCGACGTCCTGGTGACGGTGGACGCGGGCCGCCTCTGGCGGGCCGAGCAGTTGGGTCTTTTCCAGCCCATCCGGTCGAAGGTCCTCGAAGAGCGCATTCCCGCCGAACTGCGGCATCCGGACGGGCTGTGGTTCTCGTTCTCCGTTCGCGCGCGGCCCGTTTTCTACGCGAAGGGCGCCGTGAAGCCCGCCGACATCAAGGACTACGAGGATCTCGCCGACCCGAAATGGAAAGGCAGGGTGTGCGTCCGGTCCAGCTCCAACATGTACAACCTTTCCCTCATGAGCTCGATGATCGCGGGCGTGGGTCCGGCGAAGGCCGAGCAATGGGCGAAGGGCGTCGTCGCGAATTTCGCGCGCGACCCGAAGGGCGGCGACACGGACCAGCTGAAGGCCCTCGCGAGCGGCGAGTGCACCGTGGCCATCGCCAACACGTACTACTACGTGCGGCTCCTGAAGAGCGCGAAGGCGGACGAGAAGGCCATCGCGGAGAAAGTGGGCGTGATCTTCCCGAACCAGTCCGGACGCGGTGCCCACGTGAACGTGTCGGGTGCGGGGGTCCTGCGCAGCGCCCCCCACAAGGAGGCCGCCGTCCGGTTCCTCGAGTACCTCGCGAGCGACGAGGCGCAGTCCTATTTCGCCGAGGGCAACAACGAATACCCCGCCGTGGCGTCGATCAAGGCCAACGCCGCCCTGCAATCCCTCGGCGCATTCAAGCGCGACAGCCTCAACGTGACGCTCCTGGGCCGCAACCAGGCGGCCGCGCAGCAGGTCTACGACCGGGCGGGCTGGAAATAGCGCGGCACGCTTTGTCACGAAATGTCACGACGCGGACAGGGCGCGGCCGGCCGGGCTATCATCGCGGCTTCGATATCCCGGAGAACCCGATGAAGCGTGTCCGCCGTCCTCGCCCTGCTCGCCGCAGGCTGCGCCTCCAACGAGCCCATCGAGCCCAACGAGCGTCTCGATCGCGAGTACGTGACCGGCAGCAACCTGCCGAAGAAGTCGCGCCCGGGGGAGGTCACCACATACGACAAGGAAGCGATCCAGCGCGCGCGCGATGCCGCGGTGCAGGCGCCGCCCGGGCCTGGGCATCGGGCCCCTGAGCCGTGCAGTCCGCCGGACACAATCGACAGGACCCCATGAAGAAACCTCATCTCCCGGCGTGCCGTCCTGCTCGCGGCCTGCGCGGGCATGGAAGCGCCGTCGGAACAGGGCAAGACCGAGATTTCCACCGGGAGCAACATCCCGCGCCGGGTGGGTGTCCGGGACCGCGATGTCGTCACCGGCTCGAAGGAAGAGTACGAACGCCAGATGGACAAGGCCACCACGCTGCCGAAATCCCGCCAGGAACAGTTCTAGGCGTTGCCGGCGCGGGCGGGTTCAGCCTTCCGCGCCCCGCACCATCCGCCGCGAAGCCGCGATGAGCGGCACGAGGCCCACGGCCACGATCGCCAGCGAGGCCGTCGAGGCCTCCGCAAGGCGCTCGTCCGCCGCCAGGTTGTAGGCCTGCACCGCCAGCGTGTCGAAATTGAACGGCCGCATGACGAATGTCGCCGGCAATTCCTTCATCACGTCCACGAACACGAGCAGGGCCCCGGTCGCGAGGCTGCCGCGCATCATCGGCAGGTGCACGCGGGCGAGCGCCTGGGCCGGCGTGTAGCCGAGCGATCGCGCCGCGTCCTCCATGCTCGGCGTGATCCGCGCGAGCCCCGATTCGACCGTCTGCAACGCGATCGCCTGGAAGCGGATCAGGTACGCGTACACCAGGGCCGCGACGCTTCCGGTGAGGAGCAGGCCGCCGCTCCAGCCGAAGACGCGTTCGAGCCAGTCCCCGGCCGCATTGTCGAAGGCCGCTGCCGGAATGAGCACGCCGATCGCGATGACGGCGCCCGGCACCGCGTAGCCCAGGCCCGCCAGGCGGTTCACGCCGGAGGCGAGGCGGCTTCGCGTGACGCGCGCGCCGTAGGCCATCACCACCGCGAGACCGACGGCCACGAGGGACGTGACGGTGGCCACCGCGAAACTGTTGCCGGCCAGCGCGAGAAAGCGGGTGCCGAACTGCCCGTCGCCACCGTCGAGCGCCAGGCGGGCGAGGATCGCACCGGGCAGGACGAACCCCAGCGCCAGTGGCACGAGGCAGGTCGCGAGCGCGGCCGCCCTCGCGCCGCCGGCGAGGCGCGCGCGCTCGCGCGGCCGCGGGGACGCGCTCTGGTGGAAGCGTGCCCGGCGCCTCGCCATGCGCTCGATCCACAGGATCGCGCCCACGAACCCGAGCAGCATCACCGAGAGCTTCGCGGCCGAGAGCGGCTCGCCCATCGAGAGCCACGCGCGGAAGATGCCCGTGGTGAAGGTCTGCACGCCGAAGTACGACACCGTGCCGTAGTCGGCCAGCGTCTCCATGCAGGCGAGGGCCGTGCCCGCGGCCACGGCGGGGCGGGCGAGGGGCAGGCTCACGCGAAGGAAGGCGCGGGCGGGGGAGAGACCCAGGGTCCGCCCGGCATCCATGAGCGAGGACGACTGCTCGAGGAACGCCACGCGGGCGAGCAGGTAGACATACGGGTAGAGCACGCAGACGAACATCGCCGCGGCCCCGGGCAGCGATCGGATCTCGGGAAACCAGTAGTCGCCCGCCCGCCAGCCGAAGGCCGCGCGCAGCGCCGACTGGACGGGTCCGCTGAACTGGAGCAGGTCCGTATAGGCGTAGGCGATCACGTAGGCCGGCATCGCGAGCGGCAGGACCAGCATCCACTCGAAAAGCCGGCGGCCGGGAAACTCGCAGGTCGTGACCACCCAGGCACACGCGACGCCGACGGTGACGGTGCCCGACGCCACCAGCGCCACCAGCAGGGCCGAGTTCGCGACGTAGCCGGGCAACACCGTGGCGACGAGGTGATCCCACGCATCGCCGCCGGGCCGGAAGACGCTCGAACCCACGATGAGCAGGGGTGCGGCGAGCGCGAAGGCGATGCCGACGCAGGCGAGCGTCCAGGCATGGCCGGCCCCCGGAGGCGACGTGGCGGTTGGCGAGGCGAGGGCGGCGTGAGGCATGCGCGCAGTGTATCAATTGCGATTCATCGCTTGACGGCTTCGGGGCCGCACCTATAATCGCCGCCTGTTGTTCCCCAAAGGGGAGTAGCTCCCGCCGGAGGATCGTCAATTCGGGCCGCGAGGCCCCGGTCCTTCGGGCAGCCGCCCGGCTGCCAGCGAGACCTTTGACCGCACGCGCGGCAAAGGTCTCTTTCCATTCGAGGCCCCCGCTTCGCGCGCTCGGTACGGCACGCGACCGGGGGTTTCGCGTTTCGGAAGCCCCCTTTTCCAGGAGACAGCATGTTCGACACCATCGGATCGCCGGGCCTGTGGGCCGCGTTCGCGGTCCTCGTCGTCGTCGCCCTCGCGATCGACCTTCACGTGATGGACCGCCGCGCCGAGCAGGCCGTCGGCATCGGGACTGCCGCCGTGTGGTCGGTCGTTTGGATCGCTCTCGCGCTCGCCTTCGCCGGTGGCCTGTGGCTGTGGCTCGACGCCACCGCCGGCCGCGAGGCGGCCAACACGAGCACGGCCGAGTACCTCACGGGCTACCTCATCGAGAAATCGCTCTCGGTGGACAACATCTTCGTGTTCCTCATGCTCTTCACCTACTTCGCGGTGCCGCCGGAGCGACAGCGCAAGGTGCTCGTGCTCGGCGTGCTGGGCGCCGTGGTCCTTCGCATCGTCATGATCCTCATCGGCGCCTGGCTGATCGCCCGGTTCCACTGGATCCTTTACGTCTTCGGCCTGTTCCTGCTGGCCACGGGCATCAAGATGATCGTCTTCGCCGACGACAAGCCCGACCTCGAGAGAAACCCGGCGCTGCGCTGGATGCGCGCTCACCTCGCCATCACGGCGGATTTCCACGGCGATCGCTTTCGCATCGCCCGGGACGGCAAGCACTGGTACACGCCGCTCTTCGTGGTCCTGGTGCTCATCGGCGTGACCGACCTGGTCTTCGCGGTGGACTCGATCCCGGCCATTTTCGCGATCACCGACGACCCGTTCATCGTCATGACCTCGAACATCTTCGCCGTGCTGGGCCTTCGCGCGCTCTACTTCGTGCTCGCGGACCTGGCGGGCCGATTCCACCTGCTGGTCTACGGCCTGGGCGCCATCCTCGTCTTCGTGGGCGCGAAAATGCTGCTGGTCGACGTGTACAAGGTGCCGGTGGCGGTCTCGCTCGCGGTGGTGGGCGCGATCCTCGCCGCCGCCGTCCTGGCGAGCCTGTGGGTTCCCCCGAAAGCCGATCGAAAAACGCTTCCGAAACAAGGGGCTGGCTGAGTACTCCGAGGGGCGTCGGACAAGGGGCCGGGGCACGAAAGGATTTGCCCCGACCCCACCGGCTAGGCTAGAATGCCGGGCTTTTATAACGCGCCCGAACCGGGGTCTTCCGGGGGGCACCGCAAGAAATCATCCGGAATCCGCGAGGAAGAATGGCCAGCAAAACGAAGGCCCTGACCGAGGCCGAGCTTCTCAAGAGCCCCAAGTCGGAGTACATGAACGCGGCGCAGCTTCGCTTCTTCAAGGATCGCCTGCTCGAACTGCAGAAGGAGCTTCGCGACAACGCCGGGGCCACCACGGAGCACCTGCGCGAACTTTCCTTCGCGCCCGATCCGGCCGACCGCGCCACGCTCGAGGAAGAGCACGCTCTCGAACTGCGCACGCGCGACCGCGAAAGAAAGCTCCTCAAGAAGATCGACCAGTCGCTCGCCCGCATCGAGGACGGCAGCTACGGCTTCTGCGAGGAGACCGGCGAGCCCATCGGCCTCGCCCGCCTGCTCGCGCGGCCCACGGCCACGCTGTCCATCGAGGCGCAGGAACGGCGCGAGATGAAGCAGAAGCTCTACGGCGAATAGCAAGTGCTTTTCCCGCACGAGAGGGCGCCTTCGGGCGCCCTTTTCGCTTGCGGTTGGCCCCTATAATGGCCGCGCCAGTCCCCAGACGGACCCTACGAGGAGCAAGGAGCCCATGCGTGATCCCGAATTCATCAATTTCGAGGCGAAGCCCGGATTCACCCGGCGGGAGTTCGTCATGACGACGCTCGCCACCGGATTCGCGGCGGCGGTGCAACCCGTGGCGGCCCAGACCCAAATCTCCACCGACACGAAGGGCCTCGCGGCCGGGGAGATCAAGTTCCCGGTGAAGGACGGGGACATGGTCGCCTACCGGGCGATGCCCGAGGGCGGGAAGAACCTGCCGACGGTGCTCGTCGTGCAGGAGATCTTCGGCGTGCACGAACACATCAAGGACGTGTGCCGGCGCCTCGCGAAGGCCGGCTACCTCGCCATCGCGCCGGAGCTCTATGCGCGCCAAGGCGACGTCTCGAAGACCACGAACATGGACGACATCCGCGCCGTCGTGGGCAAGGTGCCCGACGCGCAGGTCATGGGCGACCTCGACGCGGCTAGCGCCTGGGCCGCGAAGAACGGCGGCGATCCGGCGAAGCTCGCCGTCACGGGCTTTTGCTGGGGTGGGCGCATCACCTGGCTCTATGCGGCCCACAACCCGAAGGTGAAGGCCGGCGTGGCCTGGTACGGGCGCGTGGAGGGGCAGGCCTCGGAACTCACGCCCAGGCACCCGATCGACGTCGTGAAGGACATCAACGCGCCCGTGCTGGGCCTTTACGGCGGCGCCGATGCCGGCATCCCGAACGACACGGTGGACAGGATGCGCGAGGCGCTCAAGGCGGCGGGCAAGAAGTCGCAGATCCACACGTACCCGGACATGCCGCACGCCTTCCACGCCGACTACCGTCCGTCCTACCGCAAGGCGGCCGCGGAAGACGGCTGGAAGCGCCTGCTCGCCTGGTTCAGGCAGCACGGCCTCGCCTGACATCGTCGTCGAGCCCGGCCCTTCCATGGAGGCGCGTGCCTCGGCGTTCACCGGGGAAGCCCCGGCCCGAATCGACGAGTTGATCGAAGCCCGCGCGCTTTCCGTCGTCTTCCAGCCCGTCGTGGACCTCGCGGCCGGGATTGCCGTGGGTTACGAGGCCCTCGTGCGCGGCCCGGCCGGGACCTGGCTCGAATCTCCCACCGCGCTCTTCGCGGCGGCGCGCGAGACGGGGCGCTACGAGCGTCTGGCCATCGTATGCATCCAGGAGACGCTTCGCGCCTGGGCGGCGCACGGTTCGCCGGGGCTGCTTTTCCTCAACATGTCGCCGCGACTCGTGCAGCGCGCCGGGTTCGAGCCGGGGCGCGCGCGCCGTTTCCTCGAATCGCTGGGGCTCAAGCCCGCCACCATGGTGATCGAGCTCACCGAGGACTACCCGGCGATCGAGATGCAGCACCTGCGCGACTCGCTGCGCCTGTACCGGTCGATGGGCTTTCGCGTCGCGCTCGACGACCTGGGCGAGGGCTTCTCGTCGCTGCGACTGTGGTCGGAGCTGCGGCCGGAGTTCGTGAAGGCCGACAAGCACTTCGTGCGCGGCATCGCGAAGGACGCGGTGAAGCGCCAGTTCCTGCGCTCGATCCAGCACATCGCGAGGCGCGCGGGCTCCCAGGTGATCGCCGAAGGCATCGAGGTCGCGGAGGACCTGCGAGCCGCCCGGCGCCTGGGCATCGCGTTCGCGCAGGGCTGGCACCTCGGGCGACCGAGCGCGGTTCCGGCCCTGGCGTCCTAGGCCCGGCGGCGCCAGGCTTGCCAGCGTTCCTTGCCGGCGAAGACGGCGATGGAGTCGTCGACCGCGAGGTCCTCGACGCGCTCGAACGGGCCGGCGAGCAAGGCATCCAGCTCCGCCGCGTCCCGCAGCGGGAAGGGAGGGCCCCGATCGCCCGCGCCAAAAAGGAAATAGCCCGCGAGTTCGCCCCCGGGCGCCACCACGGCGGCCATGCGGGCGGCCCAGTCCGGCCAGCGCCGGCGCGGAAGCGCGCAGAGGAAAGCGCGCTCGTAGACGAGCGCGAAGGGACCGTCGGCGTCGGCGAAGAAGTCGCCGTGGCGAAGTCGGGCGGCATGCGGCCCCAGCACCGGGCGCGCGGCCTCGATCGCGGCCTCGCTGAAGTCGATGCCCTCGACATCGAGCCCGCACTCGGCGAGGAAGCGCACGTCGTGACCCGAGCCGCAACCGGGGACCAGGACGCGCCCGGCGGGACGGCGGGAAGCGACGAGTTCGCGAAGGTGGCGAGGCACGCGGCCCGCATCCCAGGGCGTGAAGCCCGCGCGCCAACGCATGTCCCAGAACTCGGGCGCGTCGGCGTCGGCACGGGGAAACGAGGGTTCGGCCATGCCCGGGATGGTATCGCCGAACGGTATACTGCGCCCACGTGCGAAGCCCCCGCCGAGCCTTGCTGCCCGATCCCGTCGTGAGAACCCTGCTGCTCGGCCTTGCCGCGCTCGTCGCCGGCTGTGCGCCGGGCGATTCGCCTCCGTTCCGGCTCGCGCTCGCCGAATGCCGCCTGCCGGGGGTCGAGACTCCCGCGCGCTGCGGTACCTACGAGGTTTTCGAGGACCGTGCGTCGGGGAAGGGGCGCCGGATCGGGATCAAGGTGGCCGTGCTCGCGGCGAAGCGCCGTTCCACCGAACCGGATCCGATCGTCGTGCTCGCCGGCGGGCCGGGGCAGGGCGCCATCGCGCTCGCGCCGCAGGTCGGGCCGCTTTTCGCGCGGCTTGCCCGGACTCGCGACATCGTGCTCGTCGACCAGCGGGGAACCGGCGGATCGAACGCGCTCGCGTGCGAAGGGGAGGAAGGCGAGACGCTCCAGTCGGTCTTCGAGGATGCGATGCCCGAGAAGCTCGTGCGCGATTGCCTCGAGCGCCTCGATGGCGACCCGCGGCACTACGCGACGCCGACGGCGATGGCCGATCTCGACGAGGTGCTCGGCGCCCTCGGCTACGCCAAGGTGAACCTCTGGGGCGGCTCCTACGGCACCCGCGCCGCGCTCGAGTTCCTGCGCCGCTTCCCCGGACGGGTACGCACGGTCACGCTCGACGGCGTGGCACCGGCGGGAATGAAGCTCCCGCTGTCGTTCGTGGCCGATGGCGAGGCGGCCTTCGAGAAACTGCTGGCCGAGTGCGAGCGCGAAGAAGGCTGCGGCCGGGCCTATCCGCAATTGCGCGCGCAGGCAAGGGCGCTTCGCGAACGCCTCGCCGTGCAGCCGGCCCGTGTCGAGATCGCCGATCCCGTCACGGGCGAAGGCCTGGGCGTCAAGGTGACGCAGAACGTGCTGCTCTCGGGCATCTTCCGCCCGCTCTACTCGCCCGAGCTGTCCAGCCTGCTGCCCTACGCGATCGACCGCGCCGCCGTCGGCGACTTCAACGCGCTCCTGGCGCAGAACCTCGAATTCTCCGGCGAGCTCGCGGAAAACCTCGCCGTCGGGATGCACCTGTCGGTCGTCTGCTCGGAGGACGTGCCGCATATCGGGGCGGCGGATCTCGCGAAGGCGACGCGGGCGTTCTTCGGCCGCGCCCTCGTCGACGACTTCCTGCGAGCCTGCGCGATCTGGCCGCGGGCGCAACTGCCGGCGGACTACGCGGAGCCCGTGAAGTCGGACCTGCCGGTCCTGATCCTCTCGGGCGGAATCGATCCGGCGACGCCGCCGCGCCACGGCGACCGGGTCGCGGCCACGCTGTCCCGATCCCGCCACTTCGTCGCGCCCAACCTGTCGCACGGCGTGAGCTCCCACGGGTGTGCGCCGCGCCTCATCGAGAGCTTCGTGAACGCCGGTTCGGCCGACTCTCTGGACGGCAGCTGCCTTGCCCGGCTGCCTCGCCCGCTCTTCCTGCTGCCCGCGGGAAGCCGGCCGTGATCCGCGTCGAATCCCTCGCCAAGCGATTCGGCGCCGTGCAGGCGGTCCGCGGCGTCTCGTTCGCGGCGGCGGACGGGTGCGTCACCGGCCTGCTGGGCCCCAACGGCGCGGGCAAGACGACCACCTTGCGCATGATCTCCACGCTCGTCGCGCCGGACGCGGGCCGGATCGAGATCGACGGCATCGACCCCGCGCGCGAACCCCTCGCCGCCCGGGAGCGCCTGGGGCTTCTTTCCGATGCGCGCGGCCTCTATGCCCGCCTCACCGCCCGCGAGAACATCGCCTACTACGGCGAGCTGCGCGGGCTCGGGCGCGACCGGATCGACGCCGCCATCGACGCGATCGCGCCGCAGCTCGAGCTCGGGCCGCTCCTCGATCGGCGCACCGACGGTTTCTCGCAGGGCGAGCGCATGAAGGTCGCGATCGCGCGCGCCCTCGTGCACGACCCGCGCAACGTCGTCCTGGACGAGCCGACCAACGGCCTCGACGTGCGCTCGACGCGCAGCCTGCGCGAGGCCATCCGCCTGCTGCGCGAAACGGGCAAGTGCGTGCTCTTTTCCAGCCACGTCATGCAGGAAGTGGCGGCCTTGTGCGACGAGATCGTCATCGTGGCGGGCGGTTGCGTCGTCGCCGCGGGAACGCCCGGGGCCATCCGCGAACGCGCCGCCTGCGAGGATCTCGAGGAGGCCTTCGTGCGGCTCGCCGGCGAGCCGGGGGACGATCGATGAAGCCGCGCCTCGCCGTCGTGTTCCTCAAGGAGATCCGGGATGCGCTGCGCGACCGGCGCACGGCGCTCATGATCCTCGTGGCCTCGGTGCTCACCGGTCCCGTGACGCTCATCCTCGTGGCGAGCTTCGTGTCGGGCCTGGAGGAACGCGCGTCGACGCTTCGCGTGCGCATCGCCGGCGCCGAGCATGCGCCCGCGCTCGTCAACTTCCTGGAGCGGGCGGACGTTGAGATCGAGAAGGCGCCCGCGGACTACCTGGCCCGGGTGAAGGAAGGATCCCTCGATGCCGTCGTCGTCGTTCCGGAGGATTTCCACGAGCGCTGGCTCGCCCACGAGGAGGCCCGCCTGGAACTGGTCCACGACGATTCGCGGACGGAATCCGGCCCGGCCACGCGGCAGGCCGAACGCCTGCTCGCGGCCTTCAACCGGGAGACGGCGTACCTGAGGCTCATGGCGCGGGGCGTGAGCCCCTCGCTCAACGAATCGACGAAGGTGGAACGCGTGAATACCGCCACGCCGCGCCAGCGAGGCGCGGTCCTGCTGTTCCTCATCCCCATGTTCGGGATCCTCGCGCCGCTGCTGGGCGGGATGACGGTCGCCATCGACTCGACGGCGGGCGAGCGCGAGCGCGGATCGCTCGAGCCGCTCCTCGCCAACCCGGTGCCCGCGTGGGTCTTCGCCGTCGGCAAGTGGCTCGCGGCCTGGGCCAGCGCCACCGCCGTGGTCACGCTCACGATGGCCGGGTTCCTCGCGGCGGCGCGCCTGTATGCCGAAAGGAAACTTCCTTCCCTGCTCAATTTCGGCGTGCCCGAGCTCGCGGCCTTCCTCGCCGTGATCGTGCCGCTCGCCGCCTTCACGAGCGCGCTGCAGTTGCTCATCTCCACCTACGGACGCAGCTACCGCGAAGCGCAGACGTACGTGAGCTACCTCGCCACGGTGGCTTCGTTCGTGCCGCTCGTCGTGCTGTTCAGCGGCGCCAGGGAACAGGCCTGGCAACTCGCGGTTCCGGTGCTCGGGCAGATGATGGTGCTGCAGCGCGTGCTGCGCGGCGACGGGCTCGCCTGGATCGATGCCCTGGTCCCCGCGGGCGTGGCGCTGGTGCTCGCGGGCATCGCGGTCGCGGCGGTCGCGCGCCTGCTGCGCGACGAGCGCATCGTTTTCGGTCGCGCATGAGCGTCGATCTCGCGCGCCATTTCGGCGAGGGCGGCACGTTCGCGCAGGCGATCGAAGGCTATCGCGTCCGGCCGCAGCAGCTCGCTTTCGCGGAGGCGGTCCGGGAAGCCGTCCAGTCCTCGGGCGTGCTCATCGCGGAGGCGGGCACGGGCACGGGCAAGACGTTCGCCTACCTCGTGCCGGCGCTCATCGCGGGCGGGCGCGTGATCGTCTCCACGGGAACGAAGACGCTGCAGGACCAGCTCTTCCACCGCGACATCCCCACGGTCCTGGGCGCCCTGGACCTCCCGGTGAAGATCGCGCTCCTCAAGGGGCGCGCCAACTACGTCTGCCTGCATCACCTCGAGGAAGCGCTCGAGAGCGGCACCTTCGGCTCGCGGGACGAGGCGAAGCACATCCACGCGATCCGTGCCTTCTCGATGCGCACGGAGACGGGCGATCGCGCCGATTGCGCCGGCGTGCCGGAGACGTCCGGCGCGTGGGCGAGGGCGTCCTCGACGCGCGAGAACTGCCTGGGATCCAAGTGCCGCCACTACGACGACTGCTTCGTCATGAAGGCGCGCAAGACGGCCAATGACGCCGACCTCGTCGTCGTGAACCATCACCTGTTCTTCGCGGACCTCGTGCTGCGCGACGAAGGCGTGACGGACCTCCTGCCCAGCGCGAACACCCTGGTCTTCGACGAGGCCCACCACCTGCCCGATCTCGCGCGGCTCTTCTTCGGCGAGGCGGTGTCGACGGCGCAGGTGGTGGAGCTCGCCCGCGACACGCGCACCGCCCAGCTCGTGCACGCGAAGGAGTCGCCGGATATCGGCGAGGCGGCCCTTGCCGCGGACCGCGCGGCGCGGGACGTCCGCATCGCGCTCGGTTCGGGAGCGGGGCGGTTGTCCTCGGCGCAATTCTCGCGCAACGATTCGTTCGCGAAGGCCCTCGTGTCGCTGGACGAGCGGCTCGCCGCGCTGGAGGCCGTCCTCGCCGGGCAGGCGGAGCGCGCGGAGGAACTCAAGCAGGTGAAGGAGCGTGCCGGCATCCTTCGCGCCCAGCTCGCGGCGTGGAACACGGGCGATGCCGAAGGCGCGGTCCGCTGGGTGGAGACCTATTCGCAGTCGGCCGTGCTCAACCGCACGCCCCTGGACGTGGGGCCGCTCTTCGCCCGGCAGGTCGCGAGCGGCGGGCGGGCCTGGATCTTCACCTCGGCCACGCTCTCGGTCGCGGGGGACTTTCGCCACTACCAGGAGGAGCTGGGCCTTGCCGATGCGAGGGCCTTGTCGTGGGAGAGTCCCTTCGACTTCGCCAGCCAGGCGCTCCTCGTGGTTCCGGAAGGGATGCCGGAACCCAACACCGAGGGTTACACGGACGCGGTGATCGACGCCGCCTACCCGGTCATCGAGGCTTCGCAGGGCAGGGCGTTCCTTCTTTTCACCAGCCTTCGGGCGATGGACGCCGGCTTCGAGCGCCTGGTCTCGCGCCTGCGGGAGGAAGGGCACGACTGGCCGGTTTTCCTGCAGGGCACGGCGGGAAAGAACGAGCTCCTGGAGCGCTTCCGCACCCAGCCGAACGCCATCCTCGTGGCGAGCCAGTCGTTCTGGGAAGGCGTGGACGTGAAGGGCGACGCGCTTTCCGTCGTCGTCATCGACAAGCTGCCCTTCAGCCCGCCGGACGATCCGGTGCTCGCCGCGCGCATCGAACGCATCAATGCCGCCGGCGGCAATGCCTTCATGGAATACCAGGTGCCCCGCGCGGTGATCTCGCTCAAGCAGGGCGTCGGCCGGCTCATCCGCGACGAGACGGACCGCGGCGTGCTGATGATCTGCGACCCCCGGCTCGTGTCCAAGCCCTACGGCAAGCGCATCTGGCGGGCATTGCCGCCGTTCCGGCGCACGCGACGCGTCGAGGAGGCGGCGGCGTTCTTCGCGGCTCCCCTTCAGTCGTAGGCGGGGCGGGTCATCCGCCAGCCGGACGCGCAGCTCGTGACCGCCGGGAACCACGCGCGGGACGCTTCGCAATAGTTGAGATGCAACGGCCGCTGCGCGGGCGCGCCTTCGGCGGGCGCCGGCCCGGCCGGCGCGTCGAAGCGGCCCGGTGGCGGCACCTGCGTCGTGGGCGCCGGCGGCTCGGCCTGCGCCTGCCTTTCGATCCAGCAATCGGTGTTCGGCTCGCAGGTTGCGTAAGGGGCCGGCGCGTAATAGGCGCCGTAGCCGTAGCCCGGGTAGCTCCGGTACCACGGGTCGTAGAAGCCCAGGGCCCAGGGCACGCCCACGGCGAGGCCCCATCCCCACCCGGCATAGCCGCCGCCATGGTGGCCGTGACCCCCGTGGCGATGCCCGCCCCCGCCGCGCGAAGGCGAGGCTTCGGCGGACGGAAGGGCGATCGTGAGCGTGACTGCCGCCAGGGCGGCGAGAACCAGGGGGGGCGTGCGGGACATGGGCATCTCCGGCGGGCACGAAGCGGACGCTTCACCCTACCATCCAACGGGTACGACCGGTGCCCGGTTGACGCTGCGGAGAAGGCGAGGAGGCGTGTAAGCTCTCCTCAATCCCCACTTCCTTCCGGAAAACCGATGCTGCCGAAGACTGCCGCCCTGATCCTCGCCCTGCTTCTGCCCGTCCCCGCGCTCGCCACCGTGCCCATGCCCAAGGTCGTGGAGACCAAGTGCGCCCTCTGCCACGGGAAGCTCGGGGAAGCCGGCAGCGACGAGCTGGCGGTCCTCGCCGGCCAGAACGAGAAGTACCTCGCCAAGCAGCTCAAGGACTTCATCTCGGGCAGGCGCAAGAGCCCGACGATGGCGCGAATGGTCCGGGGCCTCGCCGAGGCCGATGTCGACGCGCTGTCGCGCTACTACGCCGCGCAGAAGCCGCCACCGCACAAGATCACGGACGCCGACCTGCACGCCGCCGGGCGGTTCCTGTTCCAGAAGGGTTCGCTCGCGCCCGGGGCGCCCTCGTGCCAGATCTGCCATGGCGAGAAGGCGTACGGCACGGATTTCGCGCCGCGCCTGGCCGGTCAGCACGCGCCCTACCTCGAGCGGCAGCTGCGGGAGTTCTCGCAGCGCGAGCGCACGAACGACAACGAGATCATGCACACCGTGGCCTCGAAGCTCTCGCCCTTCGACATCAAGGCGCTGGCCGAGTACCTCGCGACCCTCGAGTAGCGGGCCTACTTTCTCTTCTTGCCGGTTGGGGCCTTCTTTTCGGGCTTCTCGCCGGGCTTGGGCTGGTCGCCGAGCACGGTCTTGAGGGGGCAGACGGAAAAGGCCGGGCACTTGGCGCAGCCGGCGACGAGGGCGATGGGGCAGACGGTCATGGAACCTCCGGAGGGGGAGATGCGACTGTACACCCCCGGGGGGAGAGCCTCAGGCCGCGACGGGGAAGGCCACCTGCGCGACGAGGCCGCCGCCTTCGCGCGGCAACAGGTCGAAGCGCGCGCCGTGGGCCTTGGCGATGCGCGCCACGATCGCGAGTCCCAGCCCCGCCCCCGACTGGCCGCTGCGCGCGTCGTCGCGGCGCGTGAAGGGTTCCTTGAGCCGCTCGACCTCGCCGGCCGCGATGCCCGGCCCCCGGTCCGAGACGCCGAGCAGCACCTCGTTCGCGCCACCGCGCACGCTCACCACCACTTCGCCCCCGCCGTGCTTCACCGCGTTCTGCACCAGGTTCGCGACGAGGCGATTGATCGCGAGGGGCCTGAGCATCAGGACGGGCACCTCGGCGAGCTCGCAGCGGATCGCGACGCCCGAACGCGCGGCCCGCTCGGCGCCTTCGCGCGCGAGCCGGGCGAGGTCGACGGCGCTGAAGGGCTCCGTCGCCTCGCTCCTCGCGAAGTCGATGAACTGGTCGATGATCGCGTTCATGTCCTCGAGGTCCGCGACCATGCCCTTCTGCGTGTCGGCCTCCACCTTGTCGCCCAGCATCTCGACGTCGAGCCGCAGCCGTGCCAGCGGCGTGCGCAGGTCGTGCGAGATGCCCGCGAGGAACGTGGTGCGCTCGCGCTCGTTGCCCTTCAGGCGTTCCTTCATCTGGTTGAAGGCCTTCGCGACGGCGCGCACTTCCGTGGGGCCCGTTTCGGGTACGGGCGGCGGATCCTTGCCCTGCCCGAGTTCCTGCGCGGCCTGCGCCAGTCGGGCAAGCGGCCGGTTCAGGCGCCAGGCGATGAGCGCCGTGGCCGCGATGGCGATGACGACCCCGGCGAAGATCCAGTAGAGCAGGGCGTCGGATTCGCCCCGGTCCACGCGGTTGCGCGGAAATCCGACCCAGTAGTCGGCACGGCTCGTCGGCAGGCGCACCCAGAGCACGCCGGGCGTCCCGGGACGCACGAACACCTCGGTCTCCGGTCCGAACAGGCCCTTGATCCGCTCGCGGAACATCCTGAGGCCCGGGCCCCCGGGCGCCGGGCGGCCCGGCTCGTCGCCGCGGACCGGCGACACGCGGATGCCTTCGCGCTCGGCCAGGCGCTCGATGAAGGCGCGCGAGGCTTCCGGGGCGAGCGACTCGAGCGCCGCGCTGATCGTCTTCAGGTGGCTCACGAACTGGCCGATGCCCTGGCCCATGCGCGGTTGCTGCACCTGCGAGCGAAAGAGCAGCAGCGCCGCGCCTTGCGAAGCGACGAGCGCCACCACCAGCACGGCGAGCGTTCGCCAGAAGAACGACCCCGGCACGAGCTTCATGCGCGCGGCGCGCCGTCGGGTATGAACACGTAGCCGAAGCCCCAGACCGTCTGGATGAAGCGGGGCGCCTGCGGGTCCTCGCCCAGGAGCTTCCTCAGGCGCGAGACCTGCACGTCGATGGAGCGGTCGTAGCTCTCGTGCTCGCGGCCGCGCGCCAGGTCCATGAGCTTGTCGCGCGAGAGGGGCTCGCGCGGATGCTGCGCGAAGACCTTGAGCACGGAAAACTCGCCGTGGGTGAGCGGGACGGGTTCGCCGCCACGCGCGAGACCCCGCGTGCCCAGGTTGAGCGTGAAGGGCCCGAAGGTGACGAGCGTGTCCTCCGGCGTGGGCGCGCCCGGTGCGGGAAGCGGCGCCTGGCGGCGCAGCACCGCCTGGATGCGGGCCACGAGTTCGCGCGGGTTGAAGGGCTTGGGCAGGTAGTCGTCGGCGCCCATCTCCAGGCCGATGATGCGGTCGACGTCGTCGCCCTTCGCCGTGAGCATGATCACGGGAATGTTGTTGCCTCCCGCACGCAGGCGCCGGCAGATGGCGAGGCCGTCCTCGCCCGGCAGCATGAGGTCGAGCACGAGCAGGTCGTAGCGCGTGCGCTTGAGGTTGTGGTCCATGGCCGCGCCGTCGGGCACGGTCTCCACGCCGAATCCCTGCTCGGTGAGGTAGCGCTTGAGGAGATCGCGCAGGCGCAGGTCGTCGTCGATGACCAGGATGCGATGCTTGGGGGTCGTGGACATGGGTTCCATCGTAGGCGGCGCGACCGGCGCCTCGAGGAACCGATTGTAAGCAGTTGTTGCCCGGAGGGCCGATCGCCGGCCCCGCTTACAACCCGTTACCACCGGGGGGCGAACGGGAAACGCCTTCGCGCGTTCTTGACGGTAGGCTTGCCGCACATGGACCAGGCCCCATTCCCCAACCGGAGATCGACATCATGAAGAACCCCAGCCTTCTCGCCGCCGCGACCCTCGTGGCACTTTCCACCGCCGCCTTCGCGGCCCCGCCTTGCCCCGCCGGCGCGACGCCGGGCTCCGCCGACTGCCCGATGGGCGGCCCCGGCGGCAAGCGCGGCGCGCAGATGCAGGAGCGCCTCAAGGCCGCCGATGCGAACAACGACGGCATGATCAGCCGGGAAGAGGCGGGCGCCCTGCCGCGCATCGCGGAGCAGTTCGACGCGATCGACGCCAACCGGGACGGCCACGTCACCACGGACGAGTTGCGCGCTTTCCACCAGGCGCACCGGGGCGAGAACCGCGGCGAGATGTGGAAGCGGCTCGACGGGAACGCGGACGGCAAGCTGTCGAGGGAAGAGGTCGCGGGGCATCCGAAGCTCGTCCAGGAATTCGAGGCGATCGACGCCGACAGGGACGGATTCCTCTCGCCGGAGGAGTTGAAGGCCGTACGCGCCCGTCACGCCGGTCGCGGCGCGCCGCGCTCGTAATCGCGCACATCCGGGTCCCCGGGGGCGGCGCGCTTCCGGGCCCGGGGTTCCGTTTCGCCCGGGGAGCAAGTCCATGACGCCCGTCCTCGGCGCCGCGATCGCGGCGCTCGTCCTCGCCTCCGGCCTCGCCCGAGCCGCGCCCCTCGGCGAGGACGGGGCGCGCCACCTGCTGGTGCGAACGGGTTTCGGTGCCACCGCGGGCGAGATCGCACGCCTCGCGCCGGTCGAGCGGGTCGCCGCCGTCGACGCCATCCTCGAAGCCGCAGGCACCCGGGCCTCGATCGCGCCGCCGGCGTGGGTGGACGATCCCTATGTCCCCTTCTACAAGGTCGCGGCGCTTCCGGCCGAGGCGCGCATGGCCGAGCAGCGGCGCAACACGGAGCGTGCCTTCGAACTGCGCGAGTGGTGGCTGCGCGAGATGCTCGCCACCGCCTCGCCGCTCACGGAGCGCATGACGCTCTTCTGGCACAACCACTTCGCCACCGGCCAGCAGAAGGTCCGCAGCGGCCAGCTCCTGTACCGCCAGAACGTCCTGCTCCGGCGCGAGGCGCTCGGCAACTTCGGCGCACTGCTGCGCGAGGTTTCACGCGACCCGGCGATGCTCATCTATCTCGACAACGCCGGCAGCCGGCGGCAGGCGCCGAACGAGAATTTCGCCCGCGAGGTGATGGAGCTCTTCACGCTGGGCGAGGGCAGGTACACCGAGCGCGACATCCAGGAAGCCGCCCGCGCCTTCACGGGCTGGAGCATCGATCGCGACACGGGCGAGTACCGGTACCGCCCGTTCATCCACGACGGTGGCGTGAAGACGGTGCTGGGCCGCACCGGGCGCCTCGGCGGCGAGGAGGTGCTCGAGATCCTCCTCGCGCGGCCGGAGACGGCCGCTTTCGTGACGCGCAAGCTGTGGCGCGAGTTCGTCTCGCCCTCGCCCGACGAGCGCGAGGTGGATCGCCTGGCCGGCATCTTTCGCGACGCCCGCTACGCGGTGAAGCCGCTGCTGCGCGCGATGTTCCTGTCGGAGGCCTTCTGGTCCGGGGAGAATCGCGGCGCGCTCATCAAGTCGCCGGTGGACCTGGTCGTGGGCACGCTGCACACGTTCGGCATCCGCCCCCTGGACCTGCGACCGGCCGTGACGGCGTCGGCGCTCCTGGGGCAGAACCTCTTCGCGCCCCCGAACGTGAAGGGGTGGCCCGGCGGGGAGGCGTGGATCAATTCCGCCACCTTGCTCGGACGCAAGCAGCTCATCGACCGGGTCTTCCGCGGCAGCGATGCGATGGCCGAGGCGCCCCCGAATGGCGCGGCGGCGGGCGCTCGGGAGGCGACGCCGCAGGCGCGCCTGCGGCGCATGATGGACCGGGGCCTCGCCACCTATGCGCTCGACTGGGATCGGTTCACGCGCGAGATGGGCGACGGGCCGGGGCGGGCGGAAGGTCTCGTTCGGCTCGTGCTCGCCGTCCCTCCCGTGGAACCGCCTGCGAAGGGCCTCCCGGGGCCCGAACTCGTCCGGCAGCTCGTTGCCGATCCCGCCTTCCAGCTTCGTTAGGGAGCCGCCATGGACCGACGCCAATTCCTCGCGGGCATCGCGACTTCCTCGCTCGCGGCCCTCGCCCTTCCCGCGCGAGGGGAGGCGACCCGGAAACTGCTCATCCTCGTCGAGCTCAAGGGCGGGAACGACGGCCTCAATACCGTCGTGCCGCTCGCCGATCCGGCCTACCGTCGCCTGCGGCCGCGCCTCGCGGTGGCGAGAGAGGACGCGCTAAGCCTCGATGACGAACAGGGCCTGCATCCCGCCCTCGCGTCTCTGATGCCGGCCTGGTCCGCCGGCGAGCTGGCGATCGTGCAGGGACTGGGCTACCCGGCCCCGAATCTCTCCCATTTCCGGTCCATCGAGATCTGGGACACGGCCTCGCGCAGCGACGAGTACCTGGACGATGGGTGGCTCACGCGCGTTTTCGCGAAGCATCCGTCGCCACCGGGCTTCGCGGCCGACGGCGTGGTCGTGGGCGCGGCGGACCTGGGGCCCCTTGCCGGAACGGGAGCCCGTACGATCGCCCTCGCGAATCCGGAGCAGTTCCTGCGCAACGCGAAACTGGCCCGGTCCACGGCGGGGACGGCCGCCAACCCGTCCCTTGCCCACATTCTTCGAGTCGAGCGGGAGATCCAGCGCTCCGCCGACCGCCTGCATCCGGGTCGCGACTTCGCCGCCGCCTTTCCCGCCGGTCCTTTCGGGGCGGCCATCCGGACTGCGGCGCAGCTGGCGGCCAATCGCGAAGGCATCTCCGCCATCCGCCTCACGCTGGGCGGGTTCGATACCCACGCCAACCAGGCCGGCACCCACGCGGCCCTGCTCCGGCAATTGGGCGAGGGGCTCGCTTCCCTGCGCGCGGCCTTGAAGGAGATCGGCCGTTGGACGGACACGATCGTGGCGACGTATTCGGAGTTCGGGCGCCGGGCGCAGGAAAACCAGAGCGGCGGTACGGACCACGGCACGGCGAGCGTGCAATTCGTCATGGGCGGGCAGGTCCGCGGCGGCATGGCGGGGAAGGCACCGATGCTCGATCGGCTCGACGCGGGCGGGAACCTCGTCTTCACGACGGATTTCCGGGCCTACTTCGGTGGGTTGGTCGCGGCGGCCTACGGGAAGTCGATGGGCGAAGCGTTCGGCGGGAATGTTCCGCTCGGGCTGTCGAGAACCTGAATTGAACATGAGGAAATGCTTTAACAAGTGGTTTTAAGTAAAGGTTTTAAAACAATATAGTCATTTAATCATATTTTACATTAAATAAATCCGTTAAAGCATTGTTTTAAAAAGATATCAATAGGGCGTGATGGGCCGCTCGCGACCCCGCTATAATCGGCCATTGCCACTCGTCGCCCGGCCTTGAATCTCCTCGCCGTCGAGACTTCCACCGAGCTGTGTTCGGTCGCGATCCTCTGCGGCGACGAGCTGCGGGTCGAGGAAGTCCTAGCCCCCAACCAACACGCCGAACGGCTCGAGCCCATGGTGCGCCGCCTGCTCGAGCGCGCCGGCCTGGACGTCGGCGCGATGGATGCGCTCGCCTTCGGCCAGGGTCCCGGGTCGTTCACCGGCATCCGGATCGGTTGCGGCTTCGTGCAGGGTCTCGCTTTCGCCACCGGCTTGCCGGTGGTGCCGGTGCCATCCCTTCTCGCCCTGGCGGAGCAGGCCGGCGCGAGCCGGGTGATTGCGGCGCTCGACGCCCGGATGGGGGAAACCTATCTCGCGGCCTACTCCCGCATGGGGGGCGACTGGTCGGTGGTCCTGCCGCCGCAACTGGCCCGGGAAGGCGCCTTGCCGGCCCTGCCCGGTCGAGACTGGGTCGCCACGGGGAGCGGTTTCGACGCCTTCGACTGGCTCCGCGCGGCATACGCCCCCCAGGTCTCGCATCGCCTCGAATCGGACCTTCCGCGGGCCGGTTCGGTGGCCCGCGTGGCGACCCGCGCCTTCCTGCGCGGCGAGGGGCTCCCGGCCGAGGAAGCCGCGCCCCTATACTTGCGTGACAAGGTCGCCCTGACGATCGAGGAAAGGCTGCCGGCCCCGTGAGCGCGGTTCCCGTCCCGCAAGTCCAGTTCCGCCCGATGCGCGCCTCGGACGTATCCGACGTGGCGGCGCTCGAGAAGTCCCTTTACGCTTTCCCGTGGAGCCCGGGCAATTTCCGCGACTCGGTGGAGGCGGGCTACGACTGCCGGGTCGCCTGCGAAGGATCCCGGGTGATCGGGTACGCGATCCTGATGATCGCGCTCGACGAGGCGCACCTGCTCAACCTCGCCGTGGCCTCGGACTGGCAGGGACAGGGGCTGGGGCGCGCCTTCCTCGACCACATGCTCGCGATCGGCAAGGCGGCGGGGGTGCAGATCGTCTACCTCGAAGTCCGGCCGTCCAACCACCCGGCCCGCCAGCTTTACCGGCGTGCCGGCTTCCAGCAGATCGCCATCCGACCCGCCTACTATCCGGCCTTGCACGGGCGCGAGGACGCGCTCTTCCTCGGCCTCACCCTCTGATCCATGGACGATCGCAGCCTTCGCGAACTCGAACTGCTCGCCGTGGCGCGCCTTTACGGCCTCGACGCGCGCAGCCGTTCGGACGGGGACGTGCCCGTCGCGAGCGCACCTTCGGGGGCACCGGTCGAAGCCGGCGCGTCCCGCGGCGCCGCCGTTCCTGCCCGGGCGGATCGTCCCGCCGTGCGCGACCGGTCGCCGGGAGAGGTTGCCGTTCCGGCACCGGCACCGGCCTGCGCGCCGGAAGTCGCCGGCATCGGGACCATGGACTGGAACGCACTGAAGGCCGTGGTCCGCGATTGCAACCGGTGCGGGCTGTGCAAGCAGCGCAAGCAGGCCGTCTTCGGCGTGGGCCACGAATCCGCGCCCTGGCTGTTCGTGGGCGAGGGGCCGGGCGCCGACGAGGACGAGAAGGGCGAGCCCTTCGTGGGACAGGCCGGAAAGCTCCTGGACGGCATGCTCGCGGCCGCGAAGCTCCAGCGGGGCCGGGAGGTCTACATCGCCAACGTCGTGAAGTGCCGCCCGCCGGGCAACCGCGTCCCTTCGCCCGAGGAATCGGCCGCCTGCGCGCCGTTCCTCGACCGGCAGGTGGACCTCATCGGTCCGAAGCTCATCGTGGCGCTCGGGCGCACGGCGGCCATCCGCCTCACGGGGCAGGAAGTGAGCCTCGCGAGCCTGCGTGGCCGCGTCCACGCCTACCGCGGCATACCGCTCATCGTCACCTACCACCCGGCCTACCTGCTCCGGAACCTCCCGGACAAGTCCAAGGCGTGGGAAGACCTGCTCTTCGCGCGGCGCACGATGGCCGCGGCGGGGACTTGAATCCGGGGCTTCCGGGCCCCACATCGACCGTCCTGCAACCCGTTTCGGGAGGAAACCGTTCCATGCGCAGAATCCTCGTCGCCCTCGCCCTTGCCGGCTCGCTGCTGCTCGGCGGCTGCGGCTACAACGACTTCCAGACCAAGGACGAGCAGGTGAAGGCGGCCTGGTCCGAGGTGCTCAACCAGTACAAGCGCCGCGCGGACCTCATCCCGAATCTCGTGTCGGTGGTGCAGGGGTTCGCCGCGCAGGAGAAGGACGTGCTCCTGGGCGTCACGAACGCGCGCTCGAAAGTCGGATCGATCCAGCTCACGCCGGAGGCGCTCAACGACCCGCAGGCGCTCAAGAACTTCCAGGCCGCCCAGGGCGATCTCTCCAGCGCGCTCTCGCGCCTCATGGTGGTCGCGGAGAACTACCCGCAGTTGAAGAGCGACGCGAACTTCCGCGACCTCCAGGCGCAGCTCGAGGGCACGGAAAACCGCATCACGACGGCCCGCAACCGATACATCAAGACGGTGCAGGACTACAACATCCTCGCCCGCCAGTTCCCGTCGAACCTCACCGCCATGATCTTCGGCTACAAGGAGAAGGCGAACTTCACGGTCGAGAACGAGAAGGCCATCGCCGAGCCGCCGAAGGTCGACTTCGGCGCCAAGCCGGCAGCCGCGCCGGCTCCCGCGCCCGCACCGGCTGCACCTGCCCCGGCGAAGTGATCCGGGCGTGATCCCGCGCGCCGGCCGCTTCCTCGCGGGAGCGGCCGCACTCCTCCTCGTCGCGGCCGCGGCATTCGCGGCGGATCCGGGCGAGCCCCTGCCTGTGCCGAAGCTCACCGGCCGGGTGGTGGATCTCACCGGCACGCTTTCCCCTCCCCAGCGGGAGGCGATCGCCGGCAAGCTCGCGGCGTTCGAAGGTGCTCGCGGCTCGCAGGTCGTCGTCCTGCTCGTCCCCTCCATCGGCACCGAGGCCATCGAGGAATTCGCGACCCGCGTGACGGACGCCTGGAAGCTCGGCCGCGCGGGCGTGGACGATGGGGTTCTCTTCGTCATCGCCAAGCAGGAGCGCAAGCTGCGCATCCAGTCCGGCCGCGGCGTGCAGGGTACGCTCACCGACGCCTTGTCCAAGCGGATCATCGTGGAACGCGTCTCGCCCAAGTTCCGCACGGGCGACTTCGCGGGCGGCATCGAGGCCGGCGTCGAGGCCATCATGAAGGCCATCGAGGGCGAGTCGCTGCCGCCGCCGGCCAAGAAGAAGTCCGCTGGCGGCTCGGTCGGCGTCGTCTCCTCGTTCGAGAATTTCCTCTGGCTGGCGTTTCTCGTCGTCCCGGTCGCGGGCATGATCCTGCGCTCGCTGCTCGGGCGCTTCCTCGGGGCGGGGCTCACGGGCGGCGCCACGGGGCTCGCCGCGGCTTTCGTCTTCGGCAGCGTGGTCTTCGGCGTGGTCGCGGCGATCGCCGCCTTCATCCTCGTGCTCGGAATGGGCGCGGGACGCTTCGCGAGGGGCGGCGGCGGGTGGTCGAGCGGCGGCTTCGGCGGGGGAGGGGGCGGCTGGTCCTCGGGTGGCGGCGGCTTCAGTGGCGGGGGCGGCGGCTTCGACGGCGGCGGTGCCTCGGGAGACTGGTGATGGACCTGCGACGATTCTGGCGGCACATCGTGATGACGCCGTGGCAGGCAGCGCGGGCATTTCCGGAATCCGCCCTCGATGCGATCGGACGGCGCGTGGGCGAGCACGAGAAGCGCCACCGCGGCGAGGTCCGGTTCGTCGTCGAGGCCGAACTCACCACGGCGCAGCTCTGGTCGAACCTGACATCCCGGGCACGCGCCATCGAGATGTTTTCCGCCCTGCGCGTCTGGGACACGGAAGAGAACACCGGCGTGCTCGTGTATGTGCTGCTCGCCGACCACAAGGTCGAGATCGTGACGGACCGGGGCGTGGGAGGCCGGGTTCCCCCGGCCGAGTGGCAGTCCGTCTGTCGCACGATGCAGGAAGCCTTTCGTGCCGGTCGATTCGAGGAGGGTGCCCTCGAAGGCGTCACCGCGATCTCGCGGCTGCTGGAGGAACACTTCCCCGCACGCGAGTCGAACGCGAACGAGCTTCCCGACCGGCCCCTGATGATCTAGGCTTTCATTCCGACGTCGAGGCCGTCGGCGAGGGCGGCCGCGAGCGCACGGAATGTGGTCTCGATACGCGCCAGGTGCGTTTCGACGACGTCGGGCGCCTCGCCGGCGGCGATCGCCTGTTCGAGCGATAGGGCTTGCGTGCGCAGGATTCCTGCACCGACGGTTCCCGCCGTGCCCTTCAGCGTGTGCGCGAGCCGCCGCGCCGCCTCGACATCGCCGCCGGCGAGCGCTTCGCGGATCGATGCGGCCAGGGTCTTCTCGCTGGCGACGAACTTGCCCAGAACCGAGCGGTACAGGGAGGGCTTTCCGGCCGCGTGGCGAAGCCCTTCCTCGATGTCGAGGCCGTCGATGCCCCGGGGCAACGGGGGTTCCGGACGCGACGCGGTGGGGTCGGTTCCGGCCGTTCCTCCGGCCTGCTTCGCCCGCGGGACGATCCAGCGAGCCAGGCAGGCCCAGACCTGGTCGGGTTCGATGGGCTTCGCGAGGAAGTCGTTCATCCCGGCCGCGAGACAACGCTCCCGGTCCTGGACCATCGCATTGGCCGTCATCGCCACGATGGGAAGGCGCTCGTATCCGGACATCGCGCGGATGGCGCGCGTCGCGGCGAGCCCGTCCATCACGGGCATCTGCATGTCCATGAACACGAGGTCGTAGGTGCCTGTACGCAACTTTTCCAGGCCGATCGCCCCGTCGGCGGCCACGTCGACGTGGATTCCGGCGTCGACGAGAAGTTCGCGGGCGACCTCCTGGTTCATCTCGTTGTCCTCGACGAGCAGCACGCGGGAGCCGACGATGTCCGCGAGCCCGGCGAGGTTCGCCCGCGCCGCGAGGGCGGGCCGGGATGCCGGCGTTCCGGCGAGGAGCGAAGCCGTCGCCTCGAATAGGAGCGAGGCGTCGACGGGCTTCACGATCACCTGTTCGATACCCGCGTCCTGCAGGTGCCCAGAAAGTTCCGCCCGGGGATGGGCGGATACCATGACCACCTTGGGCGCCGGGCCCGGCTCGATTGCGCGCAGGTGCCGGATGGTCTCGATTCCTTCCATGCCGGGCATGCGCCAGCCGACGTAGGCGATCTCGAACGGGACGGCCGATCGCGCCGCGTCGCGGGCGGCGGCGATCGCATCGGGGCCGGAATCGACCACGCTCACCTCGAGCCCCATCGCGGTGAGCAGTTCCTTCATGAGAGCGGCATCCGGCGCCTCGTTCTCGACGACGAGCGCCCGTCGTCCCCGCAGGTCCGGGGAAGCATCGGCGGCGCGCGCACGCCTCGCGGCAATGCCCAGCCGGGCGGTGAACCAGAAGGTGCTGCCCGCGCCCGGCTCGCTGTCCACGCCGACATGGCCGCCCATGAGTTCGGCGAGCCGCTTGGCGATGACGAGCCCGAGCCCCGTGCCACCGTACTTGCGCGTCGTCGATGCGTCGGCTTGCTGGAAGCTGCGGAAGAGCCGTTCCCGCTCGTCCGCGGAGATGCCGATGCCGGTGTCGCGCACCGAGAAATGCAGGAGCGCCTCCCGCCCGTCGTTCTCCCGCACGCTTACCCCGACGTCGATGCGGCCACTTTGCGTGAACTTGACCGCGTTGGAGCCGAAGTTCACCAGCACCTGGCCGATGCGCAGCGCGTCGCCCTCGAGCGTGCGCGGCACGTCGGGCGCGATGTCCACCGCGAGGACGAGGCCCTTGGCGCGGGCTCGCTCGGACAGCAGGCCGACGGCGTGGGCGACCGCGATGTCCAGGTCGAAGACGGCGTGCTCGACCTCGAGCTTGCGCGCCTCGATCTTCGAGAAATCGAGCACGTCGTTGACGATCCCGAGAAGGTGCTGGCTCGCCAACTGGATCTTGCCGAGGTAGTCGCGCTGGCGGGGAGTGAGATCAGTCTTGAGCGCCAGGTGGGACATGCCCACGATCGCATTCATCGGCGTGCGGATCTCGTGGCTCATGTTGGCCAGGAAAAGGCTCTTTGCCTCGTTCGCGGCCTCGGCTGCCTGCTTCGCGGCGCGAAGGTCTCTCTCGCTGAGCGACAGCCGCTCGGTCTTTTCGTCGACGAGCCGCTCGAGGTTCGCATTCACGTGGGCGTGGGCGTCGAGCGCTCGATGCAGCGTCCTCGACAGGATGCCGATCTCGTCGCCGCCCGAATCCACGGTGATCGACTGGGCGCGCCCCTCCGACAGGGCGACGCAATCCTCGGCCAGGCGGTCGAGCCGGCGGGTGATCCGGCGCGCCATCTTCCCCGAAGCCCACCAGACGAGCGCGCCCAGGATGGCCGCGATGGTGAGCGAGACGACGACGCGCACGAGAAGGGGCACGACCCAGGGGTTCTCGTTCGAATGGACGCTCAGGCGAAGCGGGCCGCCCTCGATCGGTTCACCCAGCGGCAGCTCGATCGATACCCCGAAGTGCCTCGCTCCGGAATGACCGCCTTGGCTCAGGACCAGCCTGTCGCCCTGCAGCAAGTCCGCGCTGCGAGCCGCGCCGAAGTTCTCCACGCGCTCGTCGAGCATCGCCTTCAGGCGGATCACGCCGACCAGCGCGCCGATCGCCTCGTGCGTATAGGGCGCGAGAACCGGATAGACGGCGTAGAGCAGCGTTCCGTCCGGGGCGGGGTCGACGGCGATTCGCGCGCGGCGGTCGGCGAGTGCCGCGGAGACGAACGGCGCGAATCGTCCGCGTTCGATGCCCGCCGGCATGTTGGTGGCGACCGTGCGGCCGCGATAATCGAGCATCTCGACCGGCGTCGCGCCGGCGCTCTGCTCGAGCGAGCGCAGGAACGGCTTGAGGTAGGCTTCGCGGCCGGCCGAGTCGGTGAGCGCGGTCCAAACGAGGGAGCTGTGGCCTAGCTGGCGCACGCCGGCGAGGCGGTTGCGCAAGTCCAGCGCGAGAACCTGCCCGACGACCGTCGCCGCATCCTGGTTCGACTTTCGCTCGATGGCCGGGATGTCGATGAGCGCGAGCGCGAGGAGCGCGCCGCCGAGAGCCACCACGACGAGCATGGTGAGTGCGAAGGCGAAGTGGCGGATGCGTGTGCCAAGCCGCAGGTCGTCGCGCAGGAGGCCGAAACCCGCCTTCATGGCGGCGCGGCCGTCCCGGCAGGTGGGTTCCCTTCGCTCAAGGGCGGGCGCGCGCGGTGATGGGTACGAGGCGGTCGTCCGCGAGGTAGCGTGCGAAGAAGACCTGGTCCGCCGTGAGCGCTTCGTGGCGTTCCGGCGAGAAGGGTCTCGCATAGCGGCGCACGAGCCCCTCGTGCGGGCCCAGTTGCTCCAGGGCTTCGCGCACGCGCCGGCGGTCGGTGCTGCCCGCCCGGTTCACCGCCTTCGCGAGCAGGTGCGTGAGGTCGTAGGCGTGGGCGACGCCCACCGGGCTCTTCACCTGTTCCGCGCCGTCGATCCCGAAATCGCGCCTGAGCGCGGCGAGCACCCGTCGTGCCGTCGGGCTGTCGTCGCCGACGAAGCTGTAGGTCTGGATCACCGCGAAGTCGATCTGGTGCAGCGAAGCGCCCGCGAGCTTGGCGAAGTCGCCCCCGGTGACGCCCCAATGGCTCACGACGGGCAGGCGCTGGGCCGCGGGCAGGGAGGCGATCTCGCGGGCGAGCAGGGCGCCTTCGACCTCGTTGCCGACGAAGATGATGGCGAGGGCGCCGGTCGCCCGCAGTTCGCCGTATTGATCGGGCAGCGACGGAGCTCCCCAGTTGTACCAGCGGTGCGCCATGATCGCGACACCCGCATCGGGCGCCGCCTTGTCGAGGGCGGCCTGGTTGCTGCGCCCCCACGCCGTGTTGGGAAGCAGGACGCCCACGCGCGTGGCCTTGTGCTGCTTTTTCGCGAAACGCAGGAAGGCCGGACCCGCCCAGGAATCCTTCAGGGAAAGGCGGTAGGAGAAGCTCGGCCGGAAGGCATGGTCAATGATTCCGTCGGCCGATCCCCACGGGTCGAGGAGAGGCACGCCGAGCTCGTGGGCGACCGGGAGGGCCTCGATGTAGATCGGGCTGTACTTGCCGCCGAAGACGGCCACCAGGTCGGGCAAGGCGGCAAGCTCGCGCAGGTTGTCGACGCCGATGGCGGTGACGCTGCGGTTGTCGCGCGTGACGAGCGCGAGCTTGCGGCCACCGAGAACGCCGCCAGCCCGGTTGATCTCGTCGATCGCGACCTGCATGCCCTGCTGGACGGCCTGGGCGGAAGTGCTCGTCTTGTGTCCGAACTCGGCGTCGAGGCCGACGTAGACGGGGCCGCTCGCGAAGGCGGCGGGAAGCAGTAGGCTCGCAACGAGCGCCCACGCGTACAGGTGCATGGCAGTGGCTCCGGTGAGTGCTGTTGTTGTTCCGGTCGACGCCGCGATCCCTCCCGCGCCCCGGGCGTGCGGCCACGAAACGCGATCGGCGGGTTGCCGCTTCATCGTCGAGGAAGACTCCGCCCGGCAAGGGCCGGGCGGAAACTATTCAATCGAAGTTTGACGCCGTCGGTATCGACAGGCGAAGCGGGGCTACTTGCGCCGGGCGGGGGGCTGGTCGGCTTCGAGAAGGGCGGCTATGTCGCGGAGTTTCCCGGCGTCCTTGCCCGCCGCCGGCGCGGGCGGGGACTTGCGACGGCGAAGCATCAGCGCAAGGCCGGCGAGGCCTCCCAGCACGAGCAAGGCAGGCGCCATCCACAGCACGGCCGTGGCCGCATTGAAGGGCGGCTTGTAGAGGACGAAATCGCCGTAGCGGTCCACCATGTAACCGCGGATCTCCTCGTCGGACTTTCCCGCGGCGATCATGGCACGGGTCTGCTTGCGCAGGTCGACCGCGAGCGGGGCGTCGGAATCGGCGATGGTCTGGTTCTGGCAGACGAGGCACCGAAGCTCGTGCGCGATGGCCTTCAGGCGCGCCTCCACCTTGGGGTCGGGGTTCGCGATCTCGGCGGACTGGCCCCAGGCGAGGCTGCAGCCGGCGAGGGCCAGCGAAAAGAGGAACGCGGCGGGAGTCTTCATCCGTTCAGCTGCTTGAGAAGGGGGAGGATCGTCGTGTCCAACGCTTCGGGCGTGATGGGCCCGATCTGCTTGTAGCGGATCACGCCCTGCTTGTCGATCACGAAGGTCTCCGGCGCGCCGTACACGCCGTAGTCGATGCCGACCTTGCCGTCGATGTCGGAGACGGAGAAGAGATACGGGTCGCCGTTCTGCTTGAGCCACTTCTGCGCGTCGGCGCGCGCGTCCTTGTAGTTGAGGCCGACGATCGTGACCACGCCCTGCCGGTTCATCTCGTTGAGGATCGGGTGCTCCACCTTGCAGGAGACGCACCACGACGCCCACACGTTGAGGAGCCATACCTTTCCGCGCATCTGCTCGGGAGCGAAAGAAGCCCCGGGCTCGTGCAGCAGGGCGAGCGTGAAGCCCGGAGCGGGCTTGCCGATGAATGGCGAGGGACCTTGCGCGGGTCCTTGGTGAGCCCGATGCCGAGGAATACGACGAGGATCCCGAAGATCGCCAGCGGAATGATGTACTTCAGCGCCTTCATGGGACGTCAGTCTCCCGCGGTGGCGGCGCCCGCCGGGACGCTCGCCTGGCGGCGCGTGGCGAGGCGGTAGCGGCGGTCCGCGATCGCGAAGAATCCGCCGATCGCCATGATGAGGCACCCGCCCCAGATCCAGTCGACGAACGGCTTGTGGTACACCCTCACGCCCCACGCGCCGTTGTCGACCGCTTCACCCATGGACACGTAGATGTCGCCGGTCAGGGTCGCGTCGATGTCGGCTTCGGTCATCGTCTGGCCCGAGGCGTGATAGACGCGCTTCTCGGGATACATGCGGTTGATGATCTCGGCGCTGCCTTCCTTGCGCACCTCGAAGATGCCCTGCAAGGCGGCGTAATTGGGCCCGGGCAGCTCGCGCGTGCCGGTGAACTTGAACTCGTAGCCGGCGAGCGCCACGGTTTCGCCCGGCGCCATGCGGATGTCCTTCTCGGTTTCGAAGGTCTTCACCATCGAGACGCCGACGATGAAGACGCCCACGCCCAGGTGGGCGAGCGTCATGCCGTACCAGGAGGCCGAGTTGGCGCGAAGGCGCCCGAGGAGCGTCGGCTGCGGCGCGGCCTTGAGGCGCCCGTGTACCTGAACCGCCGTGGCCGCGAAAACCCAGAACGCGAGGAAGAGCCCGAAAGCGGCCAGGGGCGACCACTTGCCGCGCAGCAAGGGGACGGCGACCGCGCACACGAGCGCGATGCCGAGGGCCCATCGCAACCGCACCCACAGGCCGGGCAATTCCGCCTTCTTCCAGGCGGCGAGCGGGCCCACGGCCATGAGAAACACCGCGGGCGCCATGATCGGGAAGAACACCGCGTCGAAGTACGGCGGGCCGACGGAAATCTTGCCGGCATTGAGCGTGTCGAGCACCAGCGGGTAGAGCGTGCCCAGCAACACCGCTGCCATGGCCACGGTGAGCAGCACGTTGTTGGCGAGGAGCAGCGACTCGCGCGAGACGCCCGCGAACTGGCCGCCCAGGCCCACTTTCTGCGCCCGCCAGGCGAACAGGGCGAGCGAACCGCCGACCACCAGGGCGAGGAAGCCCAGGATGAAGACCCCGCGCTTGGGATCGGTCGCGAAGGCATGGACACTGGTGAGGACGCCCGAGCGCACGAGGAAGGTGCCGAGCAGCGAAAGCGAGAAGGCGAGGATCGCGAGCAGGACGGTCCAGCTCCGGAAGGCGCCGCGCTTTTCGGTGACGGCGAGCGAGTGCATGAGCGCGGTGCCGACGATCCAGGGCATGAAGGATGCGTTCTCCACCGGGTCCCAGAACCACCATCCGCCCCAGCCGAGCTCGTAGTAGGCCCACCAGCTGCCCAGCGCGATGCCCATCGTGAGGAAGCACCAGGCGGCCGTCGTCCAGGGGCGCGACCAGCGCGCCCAGGCGCTGTCGAGGCGCCTTCGACCAGCGCGGCGATGGCGAAGGCGAAGGCCACGCAGAATCCGACGTAGCCCATGTAGAGCATCGGCGGGTGGATCACCATGCCCGGGTCCTGCAGCAGCGGGTTCAGGTCGCGGCCGTCCAGCGCCGGCGGCACCAGGCGCTCGAACGGGTTCGACGTGGTGAGGATGAAGAGCAGGAAGCCGATCGAGATGAGGCCCATGATGCCGATCACGCGGGCGGCGATGCGCTCGGGAAGGTGGCGGGACAGCACGGCGACGGCGGCCGTCCAGCCCCCCAGCATGAGGGTCCACAGCAGCATCGAGCCTTCATGCGAGCCCCAGCTGGCCGCGAAACGGTATTGGGCGGGCAGGCGGAGATTGGAGTGGGTGGCGACGTTCGCGACCGAGAAATCGTTGTTCACGAACGAGGTCGCGAGCGCCGCCCAGGCAAGCAGCACGAAGAGGAACTGCCCGACGGCGATCGGGCGCGCCGTGGCGACCCATGCCGGCTTGCCGAGCGCGGCGCCGGCGAGGGGCAGGAAGGCCTGCGCGATCGCGAGGCCCAGCGCCAAGGCGAGAGCGAACTGGCCGATTTCAGGAATCATCGGGGCTTCGCTCCCGCCTGGCCCTGGCCGGCGAAATTCTCCTTGGCCATCGGGTGGCCCGCCTGCTTGAGCGCCTCGGCGGCTTCGGGCGGCATGTAGTTCTCGTCGTGCTTGGCGAGGACCTCGGAGGCCTTGAACATGCCGTCGCCGTGGACCTTGCCCTGCGCGACGACGCCCTTGCCCTCCTTGAAGAGGTCCGGAAGGATGCCCGTGTACACGACGGGAATGGACTGGGCGCCGTCGGTGATCTTGAAGTTGACCGTGAGGGCGTCCTTCTGGCGAACGAGGGAGCCGGGCTCGACCAGCCCGCCCATGCGGAACGTGCGGTCCTTGGGGACCTCGTTCTTGGCGACCTGGGTCGGGGTGAAGAAGAACACCAGGTTCGACTGGAAGGCGTTCAGCACCAGGGCGGCGGCGATTCCGAGGGCGGCGAGGCCCCCGACGATGGCGATGGCCCGCTTAGTTCTCGGCTTCAAGTTCCCTCTCCTCTTCGATGTCCCCGAGGGCGCGGTTGCGCCTGACCCGGAGCAGGACCAATTCGACCGCGAGGGCGAGGAAAAGTGCCCCGAAGGACATCCACACGAAGAACGCGTGGCCCCCCATCGCCCAGAAAGCATCCCAGCTGGACCAGTACACGCCTCAGCCCTCCTTGAGTTCGCGCACCCAGTGGGCGCGCCGTTCCCGTTCGAGAATGATCGAGCGCACGCGCACCAGCGCCGCGCCCGCGGCGTAGAACCAGGCCGAGAAGCTCATCACGAGCATCCCGGTGAGCATGGTGACGTGCATGCTGGTTCCCTTGAAGCTCACGCTGGAACCCTGGTGCAGCGTGTTCCACCATTGCACCGAGAAATAGATGATCGGCAGGTTCACGACGCCGATGATCGCGAGGAGGGCGGCGGCACGGTCGCCGCGCCGCGGATCCTCGAAGGCATTGGAAAGCGCGATGAAGCCGAAGTAAAGGAAAAGCAGCACCAGCTCCGAGGTGAGGCGCGCGTCCCACACCCAGTACGTGCCCCAGGTGGGCTTGCCCCAGAAGGAGCCGGTCCACAGCGCGACCGCCGTGAAGAGCGCGCCGGTGGGCGCGATCGCGCGGGCCATCATCGCCGACAGCCGGGTGTTGAAGACGAGCGTGAGGCCGCAGTAGCAGGCCATCACGAAGTACAGGAACATCGACATCCAGGCGGTCGGCACGTGGATGAAGATCACCCGGTACACCTCGCCTTGCTGGGCGTCGGTAGGGGCCACGAGGAGGCCGAGGTAGAGGCCCCAGGCGGCGGTCACGGCGGCCAGCGCGAAGAGCCACGGCGCCAGCCGGCCGGCGAGGCCGTAGAAGGTGGAAGGCGAGGAGAAATAGAACCAGTTCATGGGGTTGCGTCTTGTCGGCAGGGCGAAGTATCACCCGAGTGGGGAGCGATTGCTTGCGGGATCGCAAAAGTGGCTTCTGGCATGGCCCTTCAGTCCACCGAGATCCGCACGGCGGCCACGACGGCGGCCGGCACGCCCACGAGGGCGGCGATGAGCGCGGCCGCCAGGAGCGACAGGTGGGGAGTGGGGGCGAGTCCGGTGGCCTGCGCTTCCGCGGCGCCGGCCCCGAAGATGAGGACCGGGACGAACAGCGGCAAGGCGAGGAGCGCGAGCAGCATGCCGCCCCCGCGCGCGCCCAGGGCGAGTGCCGCGCAGGCGCCGCCCAGCAGGGACAGGATGGGCGTGCCCAGAGCGAGCGAGAGTGCCTCGACGAGGAGCGTGTCGCCCGTGAGGCCGTATTGCAGCCCGATGAGCGGCGACATGAGCGTGAGCGGCAGCCCCGAGATGATCCAGTGCGCCGCGATCTTCCCGGCCGCCCACCCGAGCGGCGGGTGCGGGGAAAGGGTCATCTGCTCGAGGGAGCCGTCGATGAAATCCGTCGCGAAGATGCCGGGCAGCGCGAGGAAGGCGGCCAGCAGCGCGCCGACCCAGATCACCCCCGGCCCGATGCGGGCCAGCAGCTGCGGCTCCGCGCCGATGCCCAGCGGGAAGAGGGAAGCGACGAGGGCGAAGAACGCCAGGGTGAGGATGATCTCGTCCGGATGGCGCCACGCGAGCCGCAGGTCGCGGGCCATGGCCCAGGCGAAGCCGCCGGAATAGGTACCCCGGGAAGGCGCGCTCACCCGGCGATCCTCAGTTCGCGCACCTTGCCCGACGGCGGCAGCAGGTTGTGGTGGGTGGCCACGAGCGCGAGGCCTCCCCGGGCGAGGTGCCGGTCGAGGAGTTCCACGAAATGCGCCTGGCCGGCATCGTCGAGGGCGGTGAGCGGTTCGTCCAGGATCCACAGGAGCGCCGGGTCGAGGGCGAGGCGCGCGAGGCCGATGCGACGACGCTGCCCGGCGGAAAGGCGCCGCGCGGGAAGCCGCCGGCGCTTTTCCAGTCCCACGGCCGCCAGGGCGCGCGCGATGGCATCCCTGTCCACGGCGACATCCCGCAGGCGAAGGGAGAATTCGAGGTTCTCTTCGGTGGTGAGGTCGTCCTTGAGGCCGGGAAGGTGGCCGCCGTAGGCGATGTCGCCGCGAAAGCGGGCGGGGTCCTCCGGGACGGATTGGCCGAGCCACGTGATGCGCCCTGCGTCCGGGCGGGTGAGCCCGGTCACGCAACGCAGCAGCGTCGTCTTTCCGCACCCGTTGGGCCCGCGCACGCAGAGCAGTTCGCCGGGAAAGACGTCGAAATCGAGCTTGGAGAAGAGCAGGGCGGGGCCGCGCCGGCAAGCGATGTCGCGGACCTCGAGCGCGGCGCGCCCTTCGGTCAAGGCACCACCTTGTCGATGACGATCGCCACGCCCTTGGCGCCGGGCGCCACCGGCGCGCTGGTGCCGATGAGGTCTCCCGGCTGGGCCATCGCGCCGCCGGCCTTCGAGACGCGGGCCTCGATCACGACCGAGGCGGTCTCGGAAAGGCGCACGTTGGGGGCCATTCCCATCGAGTCGTCGAGGTCGAAGGACTTCGGCAATTCGCGGGCGCCGCCCCTCAGGATGGCGAGCGGCATGCGCGAGCCTTGCGCCGCCCGGGCGTAGATGAAAAGCGTGTCCGTCGGGGAAACGCGGCCGGCAAGCGCATCGGCCAGCTTCACGGTGCCGGACAAGCCCTTGCCGGGGACGGCGGCAGCCTTGGGGGCGGCGGGCGCCGAGGCCATCGGGGGCGCCGCGGCCATCGGAGGGGCAGCGGCCATCGGGCCGGGCTTCGAGGGTGCGGGAGCACCCGCGACGAGCCGGGACGGCGGCAAGGGCTTGCCGGCCGCCGCAGCGCGACCGCGCACGTCCTCGATGATGTTGCGGATCTCCCCGAGGTCCTGCGAATCCGGCGGCAGGGCCGCATAAAGCCGTTCCCAGTAACCGACCGATTCGGCGAACTTCCCCTCGTTGAGCGTCACCGTGCCGGCGAGCGCGAGCGATTTCGGATGCTTCGGGTCGATCTTGAGCGCGCGCTGGATGATCTCCGCCGGCTCACCCGAGAGGTTCTTGCCTCGGGCGAGGGCGAGAGCGTCCGCGTAGTCGGCGAGCACCTGCGGGTCGTTGGGGGCGATCTTCGCGAGATGCGCGTAAGCCTCGAGCGCGTCCTCGTTGCGCCCCATCGCATTGTAGGAGCGGGCCAGGAGGTTCCAGCCCTGCACGTCATCGGGGCGCTCGCGCACTTTCTGGGCGAGCTGCACGACCAGTTCCTCCATCTGGTGGTCGCCGAACGCGCCTTGGTCGCCACCGGGGCCCGCCGAAGCGAGGGCGCGGGGATCGAGAGCGGCCGGCAGGCCAACCCAGAGATAGAAGCCGAAGGCGCAGGCCGGAACGAGTAGCGCGAAGGCGATCGCCGCGGGCCAGGGGCGCCGGGATCCGGGAGCCGGCGCCTCGGTGGGAGTATCGAGGTCCTCGCTCGCCCGGGCAACGAGCTCGGCGAGCGCCTCCTCCTTCGCCTCGGGCGCGAGAACGCCGAGCGACACGTCGGACTCGATCTCCTGGCGCTGGCTGCGCAGGGCGGCCAGGTTCGCCTCCCGAAGCGTGGGCGAATCCGCCTCGCGACGGCGCAATAGGGGGACGAGCACAAAGGCCAGCGCCACCACTGTGAGCAGGGCGGCGACGATCCAGAAGGCGGGCATCGGGGAGGAGTGGGGCCGGAAGAGGGAAAATCGAGCCGCGATTATACGGGCAATTGCAGAAGATTCCCCTTGCGAACCATCAACGAGCCGCTACAATGCGGTCGCTGTTCATAAAAAACAATACGCGGTCAGGGAGCTTCCAGTGAGACACCAGTCCATCCTGGAGTACGCGCGTTTCCGCTGGTTGAAGGGCGCGCTGTTGCTGTCCGTCGCGTGCGCGGCGGTCTACATCTGGCACGATCCGCCCCTCAAGCCCTACGGCGGCACCTGGCTGGGGTATGCCCTCGGCACCATCGGCGCCCTGCTCATCCTGTGGCTCGTCTGGTTCGGCGTTCGCAAGCGCCGCTACGCCACCCGCTTGGGTACCGCCCAGGGATGGCTCTCGGCGCACGTCTACCTGGGCACGGCGCTCCTCGTGGTCGCGACGCTTCACACGGGCTTCGAGCTCGGATGGAACGTCCACACGCTCGCCTACGTGATCATGTGCCTGGTGGTCTTCTCGGGTTTCTACGGCGTGTACATCTACGCGACCGTGCCGCACCTCATGACCGCCAACCGCGGCGAGGACACGCTCGACGGCATGCTCATGCGGGTGGCGGATCTCGACAAGGAGATCCGCGAGAAGGCCCTGTCGTTGCCGGACCAGATCCTCAAGGTGGTCAACAGCTCGCTCGACGGCACGCGCATCGGCGGCACGTTCCTGCGCGTCTATTCCGGACGCGACTCGTCCTGCCCGACGGCCAAGGCGGTGCGCGAGCTCCCCGAGATCGGCAAGCGCCTCTCGGGCGACCACGCGAAGTTGAATCACGAGGTCTACACGCTGCTCCTCCAGAAGAACGAGATCCTCCAGCGCGCCCGCCGCGACATCCGCTACAAGGCGAGACTCGACCTCTGGCTCTACTTCCACGTGCCCCTGTCGATCGCGCTTCTCGCGTCGCTTTCGGTCCACGTGGTCTCCGTTTTCCTGTACTGGTAGCGCCCCGAGGGAGCCGACGTGAAACTCCTGGTCATCACGCAAAGCCGCAACCGTGCCGGCCGCACGGTACAGGTCAAGAAAGAGGTCAATGCCGACTGGATCCGGGTCGGCCGCGCCGCTTCCAGCGAGGTCCTGCTCGCCGATCCGCGCGTCGCCCTGAACCAGGGGCTCATCCTCGACCGCGACGGTCCCGTCTACACCGAAGGCGAGGTCGGCAACCTCACGAGCACCACCAAGCGGGCCGTGCGCTCGGTGCGCCTCGCGCCCGGCAGCTCGGTGGACGTGGGCCCCTACAGGATCACCGTGCTGGATACGCCCGAGGGCTATTCGGGGGCGATCACGGTCGAACTCGTTCGCCCGCAGGAGGACGTCGCCCCGGAGTTCATGGCCCGCGCGAGCAAGCTCACGCTGCGCTCGCTTCACCTGCCCAAGCGCCTCGTGGCGCTGGCCCTTTTCGCGATCGTGGCCGTCGTGTTCTTCCTGCTTCCGGCCGGGCGCGTGCTCGACCTCCCCTGGAAGGGCGAACAGAGCGTCGCGATGGCGAGCGACCGGTTCTGGAACCCCGGCCCGGTGATGCTGGCCCACCAGCCGATCGAGCTGAAGTGCGAGGCCTGCCACGAGGCGGCCTTCGTGCAGGTGCGCGACGCTTCCTGCCTGGAATGCCACCAGAAGATCGGCCACCACGTCGGCCAGGACATGAAGCCCGCGGCGCTCTTCGCCGGCACGCGCTGCGCCGAGTGCCATCGCGACCACAAGGGCGTGAAGACGACGCACCGCGACGACGATCGCTTCTGCGCGGACTGCCACCGCGACGTGCGCGGCCGCGCGAACGGCGCGCAGTCGCAGAACGTCTCGGACTTCGAGAAGGACCACCCGGCCTTCCGCCTGTCGATCCCGGTCGACAAGGGCGTGAAGCGCGTGCGCATGGGCAGCGGGCCGATCGAGGAGTCCTCGAATCTCGTCTTCCCCCACGAGGTCCACCTCGACCCGAAGGGCGTTCGCCACCCGGACAAGGACAAGGTGAAGCTCGATTGCGCCGCGTGCCACCAGCCGGACGCCTCGAAGCGGACCTTCGAGCCGGTCACGATGCAGAAGCATTGCCAGGAATGCCACCGCCTCGAGTTCGAACCCGCGGTCACCAAGCGCCAGGTTCCGCACGGGCTTCCCGGCGACGCGATCACCGTGGTGAACGAGTTCTACGCGAACCTCGCGCTCAACGGCGTGAAGGACAGCTTCGAGAAGGCATTCGGCGTGCCCGGCGAAGGACTGCTGCGCCGCGCGGGCCAGCCGTCGGATACCCAGCGCCAGAACGCGCTCGCCCTGGCCGGCAAGAAGGCTTCCCAGGTTTCCGAGGAGCTCTTCGAGGTGCGCGTGTGCCGTGCCTGCCACGCGATCCTCAAGCAGGACGGCCCTGACGGAAAGCCCGTCTGGAACGTCGCGAAAATCCGCGCCAACAACACGTGGATGCCCCACGCCCGCTTCGACCACAAGAGCCACGCCCAGAGCAAGTGCTCGGATTGCCACGACGTGGCGAAGTCCAAGCGTTCGCAGGACGTCGCGATGCCCAAGGTGGAGAGCTGCCGCGAATGCCACGCCGGCTCGCAGCCCTCCGAGAAGAAGATCACGTCCAACTGCCTGCTCTGCCACGGTTTCCACGAGCAGCAGCACCCCTGGGACCCGGGGTTCAAGCCCAAGGCCAAGACGCGCGTCGCGCAGGGGGCCGCGGGTGATCGCTGACGCCTCGCGCCGCGCCGCCTCGCTCGCGGCCGCCGCGCTCGTCCTGCTCACCGCTTCCTGTGGCGGCGGTGGCGGTTCGGGCAACGCCGGTTCGGCGGACTGCGTTCCCAATTGCAACGCGCCGGCGAACCTTCTCTCGGCGGACGACGTGCGCAAGGTCATCGCGCAGGCGGTGGGCGAAGCCCAGGCGCGCGGCGCCAAGGCCACCATCGCGGTCGTGGACCGCGTGGGCAACGTTCTCGCCGTGTACGAGATGACCGGCGCGCGGCCGAAGTTCGACCTCCTGAGCGGTCGGGGGACGGTCGGGGGACTCGACGGCATTCGCGACACGCTTCCATCGACCGCGGCGGCCATTGCGAAAGCGATTACCGGGGCCTACCTCTCGTCCTCGGGAAACGCGTTCTCCACGCGAACGGCCAGCCAGATCGTGCAGCAGAACTTCCTTCCCGGCGAGTCGCAGGGCCCCTCGGGCCCGCTCTACGGCGTGCAGTTCTCGAGCTTGTCCTGCTCGGACGTCGTGCGCAACACGACGCATGGCAGCGTGGGGCCCAAGCGCTCCCCGCTGGGCCTTTCCGCCGACCCCGGCGGGCTCCCCCTCTACAAGAACGGCGCCGTCGTCGGCGGGATCGGGGTCATGGCGGACGGCGTCTACGGGCTCGATCTCATCATCACCGATCGCGACGAGGATCTCGACGAGTTGATCTCGGTGGCCGGCACCTTCGGGTATGCCGCCCCGGCAGACATCCGCGCCGAGCGAATCACGGCCGACGGCAAGACATTCCGATATGTCGATTCGGAGTCGATCGTTTCGAATCCGGCCCAGGCGCCGGCGTTCGCCGCACTTCCGGGCGCGCTCGTGCCCGTCGACGGCTATAGCGACGGCACCGTTCGCGCGGGAGTGTCCTTCGGCACACCGGCATCCGGTTACCGCGCCGCCGATGGCGTTTTCGGCCCCCTTGGGGCGTTTACCCTGGTCGATGCGTCGAACGCGGTCCGCTTTCCGCCCCGCTCGGGTGCCGGTAGCGGGGCGCTCACGGCGGCCGAGGTATCGAAGATCCTCGAGGAAGGCATCAAGATCGGAAACCGTGCCCGAGCGCAGATTCGCCGCCCCTTGGGATCGCCGGCGGAAATATCGGTTTCGGTCGTCGACTTCAACGGCGATCTGCTCGGGCTCGTGCGAACAGCCGATGCCCCGGTGTTCGGGACGGACGTCGCGGTCCAGAAGGCGCGAGGCGCCCTTCTTTTCTCGCGACCGGACGCGGCGTCCCTCATCAGCACGCTGCCGCCCGCGCGTTACCTTTCGCCGGACGGCTCGGTGGTGTCGATGGGGAGCTACGTTGCCGCGACGCGTGCTTTCGTCGGGCAGGGTGGGGCGCTCGACGGCGTTACGGCCTGGTCGATGCGCGCGATCAGCCTCATCCACCGGCCGACCTATCCGGACGGCATCGCCGACACGCCTGCCGGCCCGCTCTCGAAGAGCTTCGCGACCTGGAGCCCGTTCAACGTCGGTTTCCAGCTCGATCTCATCTACAACCAATTGGTGAAGGCCGCAGCCACCGGCGATACGTCCACCGGATGTGCCGGCCGCGCGGGCCTTCTCTCACCCGAGGGCACGGCCGATTCCGGCTTGTCCCTCGCGCGCAACGGCATCCAGATCTTCCCGGGCGGGGTGCCCGTCTATCGCGGCGGCACGCTGGTGGGGGCCGTCGGCATTTCGGGAGACGGGATCGACCAGGACGACATGGTCGCGTTCCTCGGGCTGCACAATGCCGGCCAGGCGCTCGGCACGGGCTTCGGCAATGCGCCCGTCGCGATGCGGGCTGACCAGTTGTCGCCTCTCGGCGTGCGTCTTCGCTACGTCCAGTGCCCGCAGTCGCCGTTCAACGATTCGACGGAGCAGAACGTCTGTGCGGGCCTTTGAAGGCATGAGCCGCCTCGCGACCCTCCTGCTTTTCGCATGGGGAACGGCTTTCGCGGGTGCCGCGTTCGCCAACGAGTACCCGAAGCCCGCACCCGGCGACAAGCCTCCCGAGGGATTGAAGCCTCCGGTCAACGAAGACGCCAGGCTCCCGGCGGAGAAGCCCGCCGACCAGGTGATCGACCAGCGCCGCACCGGCGTATCGAAGCCCGTCGAGTTCTTCCCGCCACCCGCCGACCCGTCGCAGGTACCGCCACCGCTCCCACTCACCAAGCGCGAGACCATTCCGCTGCCCGACCGCTGGCGGATCATGCAGGTGCTCGGCTTCAAGTTTCCGTGGTACGACCCGTACAACCAGAACATCCTGAAGGGCGACCTGCCGGTCGGCGACGACCCGTGGATCAAGGAGCACCTGCCGGACCTCGCCAGGCGCCTGCAGCCCGACTGGTTCTTCAACCTCGGGGTGACTTCGGACACGCTGGTCGAGGCGCGCCGCCTCCCGATCCCCGTGGGCGCCCAGACGACGCTGCGCCCCAACAGCGACGACGTGTTCGGCCAGGGCAGGCAGACGACCGTCGCGCAGACGGTCATCGCCTCCTTCGCGCTCATCAAGGGCAATACCACGTTCAAGCCGCCGGATTACGAGTTCCGGTTCGTGCCCGCCTTCAACGTGAACCAGACCCGCGTCGAGGAAGTGCGTGGCGTCCGCGTCGATCCGCGTGCGGGAAGAAAGCGCACGGACAACCATGTGGGCGTCCAGGAGTGGTTCGCGGACGTCCACCTGCGAAACGTCTCCGACCGCTACGACTTCGACTCGATCCGCGTGGGCATCCAGCCGTTCATCTCGGATTTCCGCGGGTTCGTCTTCCAGGACGTGCCTTTCGGCGTGCGCCTGTTCGGCACCCGCGACAACAACTTCTGGCAGTACAACGTGGGCTGGTTCCGGCGGCTCGAGAAGGACACCAACTCGGGCCTGAACGACATCCAGTCGCGCATGCGCCGCGACGACGTGTTCGTCATCAATGCCTACAAGCAGGACTTCCCCCGGCTGGGCTTCACGTCGCAGGCGACCGCCATCCTCAACGTGAACCGCGAGGGACGGGGTGCCTATTACAACAACAACGGCTTCCTCGAGCGCCCGTCCTCGCTGGGCGACGAGCGCCCGTTCGACTACACCGTGGGTTACCTCGGCTACAACGGCGACGGGCACTTCGGCCGCTGGAACCTGCAGACCTCGGTCTACGGCGCCATCGGCCATCAGGACCATCATCCGCTCGCGGGCAGGCCCCAGGACATCCGCGCCGGCTTCGCGGCGGCGGAAGTCTCGCGCGACTTCAGCTGGACGCGCGTGCGCTTCAACGCGCTGATGGCCTCCGGCGACAAGGACCCTTTCGACGGCAAGGCGACGGGGTTCGACGCCATCCTCGAGAATCCCCAGTTCGCCGGCGCCGATACCAGCTTCTGGATCCGGCAGGGCATCCCCCTCATCGGAGGTGGCGGCGTCGCGCTTTCCGGCCGCAACGGTGTCCTGCCCAGCCTTCGCTCGTCGAAGGACCAGGGCCAATCCAACTTCATCAATCCCGGCCTGTTGCTGCTCGGCGTGGGGGCCGACGCGGACCTGAAGCCCGAACTGCGCGTCATCGGCAACCTGTCCTACCTGCGCTTCCAGGACACCACGGTGCTCGGCGTGCTGCGCAACCAGGCACCGCCCGACCGAGAGATCGGCTGGGACGTCTCGGGGGCGGTGCAGTACCGACCCTTCATGAGCCAGAACCTGGTGTTCAATGCCTCGGCCGCGGCGCTCCTGCCGGGCAAGGGCATGAAACAGCTCTACGACGAGGACCGTCGCGGTCCGCAGTACTCGATCCTCCTGAACCTCCTGCTCAACTACTGACATGATGCGACGAATCTCCCTCGCCCTCGCCCTCGCCGTGCTTGCCTGCGCGTTCGTCGTGCAGGCCGACTCGGGTGCCGAGAAGCCGGTGCCGCGCACCTATGTCACGCACCCGCCGGCGCCCGCGAAGCAGACGTCCGCCGAGGCCGAGGCCAAGTCGCGCGGCTGCATGACCTGCCACAGCGCAACCGACCGTCACACGATGCACGCCAATCCCGGCGTCATCCTCGGCTGCACCGACTGCCACGGCGGCGATGCGAAAGTCGAGAAGCCCGCGGGCACCGAGTACGGCAAGGACGCCTCGTACCTCGCGGCGCTCGAGAAGTCGCATGTCCTGCCCCGCTTCCCCAAGACCTGGAAGTGGCCTTCGGCCGCGAGCCCCGAGGGCAGCTACACGCTGCTCAACAAGGAGAGCCCCGAGTTCATCCGGTTCATGAACCCCGGCGACCTGCGCGTCGCGCGCGAGGCGTGCGGCGCCTGCCACCTGCCGATCATCCAGGCCTCCGAGCGCAGCCTCATGGCGACCTCGGCGATGCTGTGGGGCGGGGCCGCCTACAACAACGGCATCCTGCCGTACAAGCGTTACATCCTCGGCGAGGCCTACACCCGCGAGGGCGTCGGCGCCTCGTTGGTGAATCCGGTGAAGCCGAACGACTTCATGGTGCAAAAAGGCGTGCTGCCGCAGATCTTCGCGCTGCCGGCCTGGGAGACGATTCCGCCGGCGGACGTCTTCCGCGTCTTCGAGCGCGGCGGCAAGGTGATCGGCACCCAGTTCCCGGAGATCGGCCTTCCCAACAGCCTCGGCCAGGTCCAGAGGCTGGACGAAACGGGCCGCCCGGACATCAAGCAATCCAACCGCGGACCGGGCACCGGCAGCCGCATCGCAGTCCCGGTGATCAACATCACCAAGACGCGCCTGAACGACCCGCACCTGTGGTTCCTGGGCACCAACGAGCAGCCGGGCGACTACCGGGCCTCGGGTTGCTCGGCCTGCCACACGCCGTACGCCAACGATCGCGACGAGAAGCATTCGGGCATCTATGCGAAATACGGCAGCGACGGCAAGTCCGCGACGAAAGATCCGACGATCCCGAAGGACCGCTCCGGCCACCCGGTGCGGCACGAGTTCACGCGCGCCATCCCGTCCTCCACCTGCATGGTCTGCCACATGCACCAGCCGAACGTGTTCGTGAACACCTATTACGGCACGATCATGTGGGACTACGAATCCGACGCGCCCTTCATGTGGCCGGAGAAGCAGCGTTACCCGAGCGCCGAGGAGCAGCGCAAGATCCTCGACCGCAACCCCGAGGAGGCCGCCATTCGCGGCCTGTGGAGCGACCCGGAGTTCCTCAAGAACGTCTCGAGCCTCAATCCCAAGCTCAAGGACACGCAGTTCGCCGACTACCACGGTCACGGGTGGAACTTCCGCGCCGTCTTCAAGCGCGACCGCAAGGGGACGCTCCTCGACAAGGACGGCAAGCCCATCGCGGACGAGGATCCGGAAAAATTCGTGAAGAAGGACGGCTCCAAGGGACGCGCCGTCCAGCTCTCGTCGATCCACCTGGACATCGGCTTCCATTGCGTGGACTGCCACTGGGCCCAGGACATGCACGGCAACGGCCACATCTACGGCGAGGTCGCGCAGGCGGTCGAGGTCGATTGCCGTGACTGCCACGGCACGGCCGACAAGTACCCGACGCTTCGCACCTCCGGACCCGCGGCGCGCCCGGGTGGGATGGACATGTCGCTCCTGCGAACGCAGGACGGCCGCAAGCGTTTCGAATGGCGCGAGGGCAAGCTCTTCCAGCGCTCGGCGATGTACCCGGAACTCGAATGGGAGATGTCCCTCGTCAAGGACACCGTCAGCCCGGGCAATGCGCAATACAACGAGAAGGCGGCGCGGGCGAAGCTCATGCACGCGGGCGCCGCGGGGCAGGACGGCAAGTGGGGCCCGGGCGCGAAGGACTACGCGCACCCCGACGAGAAGATGACCTGCTTCACGTGCCACCTCTCGTGGACCACGAGTTGCGGCGGCTGCCACCTGCCCATCCAGGCCAACTGGAAGACCGAGCGCCACCACTACGAAGGCGGCGAGACGCGCAATTACGCCACCTACAACCCGCAAGTGGCGCGCGACGAGATGTTCCAGCTCGGCAAGCACGGTCCCGCCAAGGGCGGCCGCATCGCGCCGGTGCGCTCGTCCTCGGCGCTGGTGCTGTCCTCGACGAACATCAACCGCGAGCGCATCTACATCCAGCAGCCGCCGGTCGCGGCGAGCGGCTTCTCGTCGCAGGCATTCGCCCCGCACTATCCGCACACGGAACGGAAGACCGAGACCAAAGGCTGCTCGGATTGCCACGTCTCCGACCAGGGCGACAACAACGCGATCATGGCCCAGGTGCTCCTGCACGGGACCAACTTCGTGAACTTCGTGGGCTTCAACGCCTGGCTCGGCGCCGAGAAGCACATCGAGGCGGTGCAAGTGACGGAGTGGGAAGAGCCCCAGGCCGTCATCGGCAGCTACCTGCACCGCTACGCCTACCCGGACTGGTACGCCGACCACCAGAAGCGCGGCCAGCGACTGGCCGAGGCCCACAACCACACGACCGGCGGGCCTTCCGGCTGCGTGATGCTGCGGGGCGAGTATTTCTTCTCCGCGGAGGGCCCGGGCGGCATGCGCATCTACGACGTCGCCTCGATCGCCAACAAGGGCATCTCGCAGCGCATCATCACCGCGCCGTTCTCGCCGCTGGGCCACGACACGCACATCCCGTCGAAGAACGCGACCTGCGTGGCGCTGCCGACCAACCAGGCGATCGCGCCGAGCCGGAACACGGGCGACCTGATGCGCGTGACCAACATGGAGCAGGCGTTCCACCCGATCTACCACTACGCCTTCATCACCGACTCGGAGGAAGGCCTCATCCTCACGGACGTCGACACGCTGGCCGACGGCGAGCCGCGCAACAACTTCGTCAAGCGGGCCGTCACGTGGAACGAGGAAGGCATCCTCAAGGGCGCGCGGCACGTCACCATCGGCGGCCACTACCTGTACATCGCCGCCGACGCGGGCCTGGTCGTGGTCGACGTGAACGACCCGCTCAAGCCGAAGAAGGTCGCGGTGGTCCCGCTCAAGGGCGCCCGCGCGTCGGCCCTCCAGTTCCGCTACCTCTTCGTCACCGACGAGGAGGGCTTCAAGGTCGTCGACGTCACCACGCCGGAGAAGGCCCGGCTCGTGGAGGGCGCCTTCGTGCCGCTGGCGGACGCGAAGCGCATCTACGTCGCGCGAACCTTCGCCTACGTGGCCGGCGGCAAGGAAGGCCTCGTCATCGTGGACGTCGAGCGCCCGGCCTCGCCGCGGGTCTACATGAAGTTCGACGACGGCGGGAAGCTCAACGACGCCCGCGACGTCGTCGTCGGCACCACCAACGCCTCCGCGATCGCCTACGTGGCCGATGGCGTGAACGGGCTGAAGGTGCTGCAGCTCACCTCACCCGAGATCCAACCGAAGTTCTACGGATTCAGCCCCGATCCCAAGCCGCGCGTCATCGCATGGCGGGATACGCAGTCGCCGGCGATCTCGGTGGCCAAGGGCCTCGACCGCGACCGCGCGGTCGACGAGACCGGGGGCCAGATCGCCATCTTCGGACGCATCGGTTCGCGGCCGTTCACACGCGAGGAGCAGCAGAAGTTCTTCCTGCGCCCTGACGGCACCGTCTGGTCGGTGTCGGACACGGGCAAGCCCGCCGATTTCGTGGATGCCCGGCCGCCGGCCGAGCGAGCCCCGAAGGCGGCGGGAGACATCAAGAAGGCGGAGGCCCGATGAAACATCTCCTTGCCGCGGCGGCAGCCGTCGCGGCCCTCAGCGCGCAGGCGGCCGACGTGCCGCTCCCCTACGAGGCCAAGGCCAAGCACGTGGGCGTGGTCAACTGCGCCTCGAGCCTGTGCCACGGTTCCATCACGGAGTGGAAGGGCTCCAACGTCCTCCAGAACGAGTACGTCACCTGGTCGCGCGTCGACAAGCACGCGCTGCGGGCGAACCAGGTCCTCCTGAACGACCAGAGCAAGCGCATCGCGAAGAACCTCGGCCTCAAGCAGCCGGCCCACGAGGCGAAGATCTGCGTCGACTGCCACGGGCACAACCCGCCCGCCGACCAGCGCGGCGAGCGCTTCAAGGCCTCCGATGGCGTGAGCTGCGAGGCCTGCCACGGGCCGGCCGAGAACTGGATCAAGTCCCACGTCGCGCCCGGTGCCACGCACCAGGACAACCTCAAGAACGGCCTTTACCCCACGAGCGACCCCGTGGCCCTGGCGAAACTGTGCCTGTCGTGCCACTTCGGCAACAAGGACAAGTTCGTGACGCACCGGATCATGGGCGCCGGCCATCCCCGCATCTCGTTCGAGCTCGACACCTTCACCCAGACCCAGCCGGCGCACTTCGTGGTGGACGAGGACTGGATGAAGCGCAAGGGCAGCTGGGACGGCATCCGCCTGTGGGCCATCGGCCAGGCGCTCGCGGCCCAGGAGCAGCTCGACGTGATACTGGACCCGAAGCGCGGCCGGGATGGACTGTTCCCCGAGCTCGTCGTGTTCGACTGCCACGCCTGCCACCATCCCATGTCGGACACGCGGTGGAAACCACGCGTCGGGACGCGGCCGGGAACCATCCGGTTCAACGATTCGAACCTGCTCATGCTGCGCCAGATCGTGAAGCGCGCCTTCCCCGCCGAGTCCGGTTCCTTCAACGATCTCGTGCTGTCCCTGCACAAGGCGGTGGCGGGCGAGGGGGGCGACGCGCTCGACGCGGCCCGCAAGCTGCGCAAGGGACTGGAAGCCGTCGTCGAGAAGCTGCGCACCCGTCCCTTCGAGGATGCCGACCTGCGCGCCATGCTCCAGGGCCTCATCGACGACGGGCTGGCCGGGCAGTACACGGACTACGCCGGCGCCGAGCAGGCGTCCATGGCCATCGGCAGCGTGCTCAATTTCCTGGCAAAGCGCGGGGCGGTCCGCGACGTGAAGGCCGCCAATGCCTCCCTCGATCGCCTGTTCGTGACGGTCAAGGACGACGAGAAGTACAAGCACGAGCGCTTCCAGCAGGCGCTCGCGGGGCTCAAGACCACCGTGGCGAGGTAACCGGCATGTCCTCCCAATTCGACCAGCGCACCGCATTCCAGTGGTACAAGGTGGGCATCATCGGCTCCGGCCCCGCGGGGCTGTCGGCCGCCGCCCACGCCGCCGAGCTCGGCGTGCCGCACGTGTTGTTCGAGGCCGAATCGCACGCCTCCAACACGATCTACAAGTACCAGAAGGGCAAGCACGTGATGGCCGAGCCCGGGATCCTGCCCCTTCGAAGCCCCATGAGCTTCAAGGAGGGCACCCGCGAGGAGATCCTCGGCACGTGGGACGAGGAACTCGGCAAGCTCAAGGTCAACATCCAGTACGGCCAGGAAGTCGTCTCGATCCAGGGGTCCGACGGGTCCTTCGAGGTCCGGACCAAGAAAGGCGACGCGTTCTTCTGCCGCAAGATCGTCCTGGGCATCGGCCTGCAGGGGAACATCCGCAAGATCGGCGTCCCCGGAGAGGATCTCGAGGGCGTCCAGTACCAGCTCGACGACCCGAAGGAATATTCGGACGAGACCATCGTCGTGGTGGGCGCGGGCGACGCGGCCATCGAGAACGCCATCGCGCTCGCGGAACAGAACCGCGTCATCCTCGTGAACCGGAACGAGGAGTTCACGCGCTGCAAGGAAGGCAACCTCACCAACGTCCTGGCCGCCATCAAGGAGGGACGCGTCGAGATCCGGTACGGAACCTCGGCCGCGAAAGTGGAGAAGGTCGCCGGCGACACGCCGCTTCGCTTCAGCATCAAGACACCGGACGGCCCGGACGTCATCGAATGCCACCGGATCATCGCGCGCCTGGGCGCCACCCCGCCGCGAAAGCTCGTCGAGGGATTCGGCGTCAAGTTTCCGTCGAGCGATCCCAATTCCGTGCCGCAACTGTCGGACACGTACGAATCGAACGTGAAGGGCCTCTACATCGTCGGCGCGCTGGGCGGCTACCCGCTCATCAAGCAGGCGATGAACCAGGGCTACGAGGTCGTCGAGACCGCGCTGGGCCGCCACGTCGAGCCCGCCGACGAGCCGCTCCTCGCGAAGAAGTTCGCCACGTTCTCGCGGACGAAGTCGGTCGCCGAGGTGCTGGACCTCATCCAGGCGTCGGTGCCGCTCCTGCAGGGCATGAACCGCCTGCAGCTTCGCGAGTTCATGCTCGACAGCGAGCTTCACACGCCCCGTTCCGGCGAAGTGCTCTTCAAGCGCAACGACTACACGAACTCTTTCTACATGGTCGTGGGCGGCCAGGTGCTCGTCGAGGGCGACGGCGGCAAGCAATTCCCCCTGGGAGGCGGCCAGTTCTTCGGCGAGCTGGGTCTCATCTCCGGGCGCCGGCGATCGAGCACCGTGCGCGCCGGCGACGGTTGCGTGGTCATCGAAGCTCCGCGCCGGGCGATGCTCAAGCTGCAGGCATCGGTCGAATCGGTGCGCAAGCAGATCGACGAGACCTTCCTCAAGCGCGCCGTTCGCGCGTACCTCGCCCCGATGCTGCCGGAGGAGGAGCTCACCGAGCTCGTCACCAGCGGCGTCGTGGTGAAGAAGTTCGCCGGCGGCGAGCAGCTGTTCGGCGAGGGGGATCCGCCCGATGGCCTGTACCTGATCCGTCGGGGGTCGGTGATGATCTCGCGGACGATCGCCGGGCGGGAAGTCGTGCTCTCCTACCTTTCGGCCGGCAACTACGTGGGCGAAATGGCGTTGCTCACCGATTCGCCGCGCTCGGCCAACGTGCGCGCGGCGGTGACCACCGAGGCCGTCGTCCTGGACGCGTCCATCTTCAAGAACGTCCTGTCGCGCAACCCGAAGTGGCGCGAGGAAATGGAATCGCGCTTCCTCGACCGCCTGCGCGTGAACGCCCAGATGGAAGCCTCGCCGGACCCGGGCAACATCATCGCCTTCCTGCTCCAGCAGGGCGTGGGCGAGGCGACGGACGTCCTGCTCATCGACGAGTCCCTTTGCGTGCGCTGCGACAACTGCGAGAAAGCCTGTGCCGACGTGCACGACGGCACCTCGCGACTCGATCGCGAGGCCGGGCCCACGTTCGCCGAGATCCACGTCCCGACGTCCTGCCGGCACTGCGAGCATCCGCATTGCATGAAGGACTGCCCGCCGGACGCGATCCACCGGTCGTCGGGCGGCGAGGTCTACGTGAACGACAGCTGCATCGGTTGCGGCAATTGCGAGAAGAACTGCCCGTACGGCGTGATCCAGCTCGCGCCGGTCGACCCGAAGCGCCGCAGACCGAGCCTCTTCTCCTGGCTCGTGCTGGGCGTCGGGACGGAGCCGGGCATGGAGCCCAAGCCCAAGGGCAAGGACATCCCGAAGAAGGCCGTGAAGTGCGACATGTGCAAGGACCTGAAGGGCGGCGCGGCGTGCGTGCGGGCGTGCCCGACGGGCGCGGCCATCCGCGTGAGCCCGTCGCAGTTCCTGAATTACTCGGGAACCGCGGAAGCCTGAAGCCGGGCGGCTGCGCGTGCCGCCCGCTTCCTAGTGCTTGGCCTCGCCGATCATGCGGTCGAGCGTCGGGTCCGCCCGGTGGTTTGCGGCGTTCCAGCGCATCACCAGGAACATCGCCCCGGCCACGAACGCGCCGAAAATCACGATGATCATGTTGATGTGGAGGTTCAGCTTGATCATCACCGCATACACCGCGAGCATCACCAGGATGCTCACGTTCTCGTTGAAGTTCTGGACGGCGATGGAATGCCCTGCCGACATGAGCACGTGGCCGCGGTGCTGCAGCAGCGCGTTCATCGGCACCACGAAGAACCCCGCCATCGCGCCCACGAGGATGAGCAGGGCGTAGACGAGGGGCAGCCAGCTCACGCCGATGAGCGTCATCGTGAAGAAGCCCATGGCGATGCCCACCGGCAGCACGGCCACCGCCCGTTTGAGCGGGATGAACCGCGCCGCGAGCACGGCGCCCAGGGCGATGCCGATCGCCGAGACCCCCTGCAGGATCGCGCCTTGCGCGAGCGGAAGCTGCAGGTGCTGCTCCGCCCATTTCAGCACGATGAACTGGAGCGTCGCGCCGGCGCCCCAGAACAGCGTCGTGACCGCGAGGGAGATCTGTCCCAGCTTGTCGGACCAGAGCGTGCGAAAGCAGCGGGAGAAGTCGACCACGAGCCGCAGGGGGTTCCTTTCCTGGTGCCGATAGCGCGCGCCGGTGTCCGGAATCGCCAGGTTGAAGAGGGCGGCGACCAGGTAGAAGAACGCGATCACGGTGATGGCCGCCTCGGGCGCGGTGTCGATCCCCGTTTCGAGGCCCGGCAGGTCGATGGCGAGCAGCATTCCGGAGACCTTCGGCCCGATGAGGATTCCGCCCAGCACGGTGCCCATCACGATGGATCCCACGGTGAGGCCCTCGATCCAGCCGTTGGCGACGACCAGCTGGTCGGGCGGCAGGAGTTCGGTGAGGATTCCGTACTTGGCGGGCGAATACGCGGCCGCGCCGAGCCCCACCACGGCGTAGGAGACGAGCACGAACCAGTAGGCCGCGATGCCGGGGATGGATACGAGGTCGTGGAAGAAGAGCATCGCGCAACCCAGGATCTTGATCGTGTTCGTGACGAACATGACCTTGCCCTTGGGCATCGAATCGGCGAACGCGCCCACGAAGGCGGCGAGCACGACATAGGAGACGGTGAAGAAGAACTTGAGCAGCGGCGTGAGCCATGCCGGCCCCTGCAGCTGCAGCAGCAGGGCGATGGACGCGATGAGCAGCGCGTTGTCCGCAAGCGAGGAAAAGAACTGCGCGGCCATGATCGTGTAGAAGCCGCGCTTCACGCGTGCGTGCCCCCCTTGTCCAGCCACCAGGCCCGGAATTCGCGCTCACCCATCGGCCTTGCCATGAGGAACCCCTGTGCCAGGTCACAACCCATGCGCTTGAGCTCCTCGAGCGTCGCGGGCTCCTCCACGCCTTCGGCCACGGCGCGAAGCTCGAAGTTGTGCGACAGGTCGATGACGGAGCGGACGATCTGGTGGTCCCCGCGGTCGGTGAGCAATCCCGCGACGAAAAGCCGGTCGATCTTGAGTTCGTCCAGGGGGAAGCGCTTCAGGTAGGCGAGCGAGGAGTAACCGGTGCCGAAATCGTCGATGGAAAGGCCGACTCCGGTGCCCTTGAGGCGGGTGAGCATCGCCATCGAACGCTCGGCGTCGCCGATCATCGAGCTTTCGGTGATCTCCAGCGTGATCTGGCCCGGCGGCACGCTCCAGGTCCTGAGCGCCTGGTCGACCAGGTCGGGGAGTTCGGCGTCCACCAGCGCCCGCGTCGAGAGGTTCACGCTCAGGTTCGGGATGATGCCTTCCTTGCGCAGCTGCGCGGCGTTCCGGAGCACCGTGTTGAGCACCCAGAACGTGAGGGAGGCGATGAGGCCCGTGCGCTCGGCGATGCCCACCATCGTCGAAGGCGGAATCGGTCCGGCGGTGGGGTGGCGCCAGCGAAGGAGCGCCTCGGCGGCCACGGGCCTGCCCGAGCTCAACTCGATCTGCGGCTGGTAGTGGACCGTGAGCTCGTTGGCGCGGATGGCGCGCTCGAGATCGATGTCGAGGCCGTGGTACACCTCGGCCTCGACGTTGTCCTCGGACTGGTAGACGTGATAGCCCTCCTCGCGCGAGCCGGCGATGCGGCGCGCGACATCGACGGCCATGAGCAGTTGCGCGGGATCGGCGGGGTGCTCGGGCACGGTCGCGATGCCCACGCAAGGCCGCAGGACGGCGGTTCCCCCCTCGTGGGCGATCGGCCTGTCCAGGGCACGAAGGCATTTCACGGCCGCGAGGACCGCTTGCGTCGGATGGGCGATGCGCGGCAGGACGAGGCAGATCTGCTCGTCGCTGATGGCCGCGACGCGGTCCTCGGGGCGCAGCGCGGGCCGCAGTCGCTCCAGGACGAGGGAAAGGGTCACGTGGGCGGGGGGCCCTTGAGCAGCGCCTGGAGGCGATCCACCCGCCGCAACTCGATGAGCAGGACCGCGAGGCGCCCCTGGGTCGCCAGGGCGATGGCGCACTCGCGATCGAGGTAGCGCAGCAGGTCGTCGCGACCCCCGTCACCGTGATCGCCGGCCGCTCCGGACATCGACGGGGGCGGGGCCGACGTCACGAGAGGTAGTTCTCCCGCGGATCGAGCCCGTAGGCGCCGGCCGGAAGGCTGCGGCGGATGAACGCCGGCTCCGAGCCGCCCAGCTTCGGGTCGTAGAGCAGGTCGGCCATCACCGGGTAGGCCGAAGGGGTCTTGTCCGCCGCGGTGAGGATCAGCACGCGCGGCTTGAGGCGCCGAACCTTGTTGTGCGAGACGACGACGGCGACCTCGCCGCTCGAGAGTTCGACCAGGGAGCCCACCGGGAAGACGCCGATCGCCTGGATGAACTGCTCCACCAGGGGCGCATGGAAGAATTCACCGCCCCACGACGAGATGCTTCGCAGGGCCTCGTAGGAGGAGACCGCCTCGGCATAGGGACGGGACTTGGTGAGGGCCGCGAAGCAGTCCGCGATTCCGGCCATGCGGCCGAAGTGGCCGATCTCGTCGTCCTTGAGTCCCTTGGGGTAGCCGCTGCCGTTCATGCGCTCGTGGTGCTGCGCGATTCCCTCGAGAATTTCCGGCGGCCAATTGGGCGTCTCTTCGAGGATGTCGAGCGAATGGGCGACGTGCGCCTTCACCGTCTCGAACTCCCCGGACGAAAGCCGCCCGTGCTTCTCGAGAAGCTCGCGCGGCAGCCGGATCTTGCCGATGTCGAGCAGAAGGCCGATGGTGCCCAGTTGCGACAGATCGGCCTTGGGATAGCCCAGGTGCCGGCCGAAGGCCACGAGGTAGACGGCGACCTGCAAGCCGTGGCTGTAGACCGTCTTGTCCTGTTCGCGCAGGCGCGCGATCCACATGAGCGCATCGGGATTGCGCACCATGCTCTCGACCATGTCGCCGACGACTTCCTCGACCCGGTTGATTTCCACCGGATGGCCGGCCCAGACGTCGGAGGCGAGTTTCTGAGCACGCTGGCCGTTCTGTCGTACGCCTGGCGGGCAGGGCCGATTTCCTCTTCGACCGGATGGATGTCCAGGTAGACGGGCGGCGGTTGCCCCGTCGCAGAGGAAGCGGCGATCGCCCGCTCGGCTTCCGTCGGCAGCTCGGTCGGATCCGCCGGAAGCGTGGGGGCAGGGCGCCGGAGGATTCCCCGCACGCGGTCCATGAGTCCGCCGAAAAGGCTGCCGCGCGCTTCGACGCCTGCGGCCGGCGGCGGTGCCGCCGGCGCGCCTGCCGGCGAAACGCCACGCGCAAGCGCGCTGCCCTTCGCGGAGTCGATGCTGCGTACGACCGCGCCGGGCCGGGCCCGCGCGGGCGGCTCCACGTCGATCGGGCGGGCAACGGAGGCGGTGACCCGGATCACCTCGGGAGAAGGCTGCCGCGACGGTCCCGCCGTAGCGGATCCCTTGCCGGGCGCGCTGAATTCGTCGCCGATCGACCGTGCGCGGTCGATGATCACGAACTGGCAATGCCTCTGGAGCTGCCGGATCTGCTGGTCGTCCTCGATCAGGAACCCCTGCAGGAGAAAAGGCGTGTCGATCCAGGGCCGGTCGAGATCGGCCACGAACATGCCGACCTTGAGGTCCTTGGCGTCGACTTTCGATTCCATGCGGGCGAGGGCGGATTGAAAAATTTGTTTGAATGACAGCGCGCGCGGCCGGTCGCCGGTCCGCGCGGTTGCATTCTACGGGAATTGACCGTCGCCGCGTCCCGCAGGACAGCGGGTTTCGCTAGGCGAGGAAGCCCAGGTCGCCGGAGGCAAAGCGTCCGAGATTCGGAAAGATCGCGGCGAGGTCATCCGGCGAGGCACCGAACCAGCGCGCCAGCGTCGCGCCGTACTGGTCGACGGCCGTGGTGGGAATCCAGCGCCCCTCCGAGTCGGCGTCATCGGGCCCGCTGCGGACCAGTTCGGGATAGCGCCCGTAGAGTGCGCCGCCTCGGACGGCGCCGCCGATGACCAGGTGGTGATTGCCCCACGCATGGTCCGAGCCCGCGCCGGATGCCGGCATGAACGTGCGACCGAAATCCGACAGCGTGAACGCGGTGACCCGGTCCGCGATGCCCATCATGACCGTGGCGTCGTGAAAGGCCCTGAGCGCCGGCGAGAGCTGGCCGAGCAGCGTCGTGAGGGTGGGAAGCTCGTTGGTGTGGGTGTCGAACCCGCCGAGCGAGACGAAGAAAACCTGCCGCCGGGCGCCGGTCTGCGCGCGCGCCTCGATGAGCTTCGCCACCTGCAGCAGTTGCTGGGCGATCGAGGCGTTCTGCCCCGCGAAGAGCGTCGCGACCTGCGAGGCGTTCGAGGTCAGGATGGGGTTCACCACCCCCGACAGGTCGATCGCCCGCGTGCCGATTTCGCCGGCCGCCGCGACATAGGCGTTGTCCCGGTCCGCCGAGAGAATGGCCCGCATGGCGGCCAGGCGGGCGTTCGAGGCTGCCGTCGAGTTGAATCCGGCGAGTGCCAGCCCCCCCGTCGCGGCGAGCGCGAGAGGCGAGGTGCTTTCGCCGCTCACGAACAGGTTGGTGCCGGCGATCGAAGTGACCACCGGGAAGCCGCCGACCCCGTTGAGCGCCTGCAGGCGGTCCGCGAGCCGTCCGCCCCAGCCCGTTCGACTGGGGCCTTCGGACACCGCCGACTGCCATTGCGATTGCTGGTCCGAATGGGAATAGAGACTGTCCGGCCGCACGGTGGCGTAGTTCGCCCGGGTCGTGGGCGCGGTGAGCGTTCCGACGTTGGCCAGGAGCGCGAGCTTGCCCGAGGCGAACAGGGGCTGGATCTCGGCGAGCTCCGGATGAAGGCCGTAGGGTGTCGGCGTCCCGGCCGGCTGGATGGGAAGCCACTGCGCCTGCGGAATCTGCAGGCCCGAACTCTCCGTCCGGACGGCCGCATACCGGCCGAAACCGGCCGCGTCGAGCGGAACGAGCACGCTGTTGCCATCGATGCCCCCGAAGAGGAAGACGCAGACGAGCGCCTTGTAATCGGATGGCGCGGATTGCGCCGCTGCGGCGCCGGCAGCCGAGGCGATCGCGGTCATGCCGAGACGGCGGACGAGACCGGCGGCGGAAAGGGCCCCCGCGCGGCGAATGAACTGGCGGCGATCGGTCTTCATGGGGCTAGCGCTCCACCTGGTATTGCGGGGATGTGACGACGAGATAGGCGGCAGTCCGGGCGCGCCCGAGGGTGTCGTTCGAGGCGAGCGCGTTCACCGCCGACACGATGGCGGACTTCATCGCGGGACTCATGCGGCCGGCCATGAGGTTCCGGTCGAGGCGATCGGCCAGCGCGGAGGCGTCGGAGGCGACCGCCTGGTAGGGCGCCAGGTCGAGCGACGTGCCGGTCGCGCCGTAGAACGCCGGGTCGGGGGCGATGCGCGCCGAGAACAGCAGCGAGTTGGCGACGTTCGAGCGGGCGATCGCGGTGTTGGTCGTCTGGATGCCGAACTCGGGCCCGAGGATCGCCGTACCCGGCACCACGTAGTCCGGCGGGAAGTAGTTGAAGACCGAGGGCGGGTAGAAGACGAACTGGCCGAGCTGCGAGGATGCCGAACGGAAGAAGACGCCGTCCGACCGTCCGCCCAGGGCCCTCGTGACGCCCGTCATGAAAAGTGCCGGCTCGGTGAGCTTCCCGTAGGTCGGATCGATCTTGCGCGCGCCCCGCGCTTCGGGATCCAGGAGGATCGTTCGCACGACGGCCCGCAAGTCGCCACGCTGTCCCGCGCCGTTGTTCGCGAACGCGCGTGCCACGCGCTCGACGTAGCCGGGCGTGGGATCGCTGGTGACGAGCTTCTGGATGAGCTGCTTGCCCACGAACGGGCCGACGTTCGGATGCTCGAAGATGTTCCGGTGGGCGAAGGCGAGATCGGCCTGGGGCGCGAGGTTCGCCGGCGCCGTCACCCCGAGCAGCAGTTGCTTCGTGCCGAACTCGTGCGTGGCGGTGACCGGGATCATGTTCCCGAGGTAGTGGCGGGGGTTGTTGTTGCGCGCGCTGGCGCCGGGAATGGTGGGATAGGTCCAGCCGGTGAAGGCGCGGGCGAAGCCCTCGATCTCGTCGAGGTCGTAGGTCGGGACGGGCTTGCCCGCGGCGTCCAGGCGGAGCGTGCCGTCCGGGTTCAGCTCGAACAGTCCGATGGTGAAGAGCTGGAGAATCTCGCGGGCGTAGTTCTCGTTGGGATTGGTGCCGGTCGCCGGGTTGGCCTTGTTGTTGTTGACCATGTCGAGGTAATCGCCCATGACCGGCGACAGCGTGACCGAGACCAGGAGGTCGTAGAAGTTGCCGAAGGCCCGGTCGCGCAGGTTCTGCTGGTAGTGGCGCATCGCGTAGTTGCGCGCGTTGTCGATTCCGGAAACGACGAAAATCTGCGAAAGCGCGAAGGCCACCCGGCCGCGCAGCTGGTCGGGCTGTTCGAGCGAGGAGCGGAAGAACTCCACCTGCAGGGGATAGAGCGAGTAGTTGTCCCGCGCGCAGAAGCTGTCCGGCCGGACGGGCTGGGTCCGGTCGTCGACGCAGGTATCCGGTCGGTTGGCGGGCACGGTGGGCCAATCGGGATAGGCGGTCGCCGGCAACGCGATTTGCGCGTCAACCCAACCGGCCGCACCGAGCGAGCGGATACGCGCCACTTCCGTATCGGTTGGCCCGAAAGTGGCCTGTCTCAGGAGGCGAACCGCATCGGCATCGCGATCGGCTGTCGACAGGGGCGCGCACATCACCGGGCCCTCGTCGGCGTGGCCGGCGGCGATCATGCGGGCCCGCACGGTGGGGTCGACCGTGAAACGATGGTTGGCGTCGTTCCGGTCCGCGCCCTTGTTGTAGGTTCGCCAGACCGGCGTCGATTCCCCGGCGCAGGTCCCCCCGTTCGGCACGGGGACGTGGAACGCGATTCCTTCGTAGCTCCATCCCGCGAGCGTCTTCACGAACGCGCACTCGTCGGGATTCGCCGTGTAGAAATGCGAATTCGGCCCGATGCCCGGCGTCCCGTAGAAGCGACAGACCGGCGCCAGGTCCGGGGCGTCGGATGCCGACCGGTACACGCCGAAGCGTCCCCCGGTCGCAACCCATCCCGCGCCGGCCCCGCCCGATTCCACGAAGGCCATCTCGCCGGGGCTCGCCGTGACGAAGTAATGCCGCAGGCCGGGGTGGAAATACTCGACCGCCGTGCCCGTCGGTTCGGCCAGTGCGGCGGAGGTGGCGAGGAGGGCGATCCAGATCGGTGCGGACTTCATTCGGTCTCCCGGGTGGCCAAGGGGCCGGCGAATGGGTTGCTCGCCAGGCATGGCCCGACTTGAGCGCATGGTGCGTGCGGGATGTTTCCCAAATCCGTCAGCCGAGGCCTCATTTGTAACACCGTGTTGACGCCTCGGGCACTCCGGCGCGTTCGAACGGCCCGCCATTGACAAGGCTCACCCGCAAACGGTCCCGGTCGTGGTAAACGTGTCCGTGCCGGTGGTCGGCCCTCGCGGTCGCCTGGGTGGAGTCCCACGGATGGAAGGGGCTTTCGCCGCAGGCGAGCGCCTTTTCAACGAGGGGTGCCCGTCGGTAGACTGCGGCCATTGCAACCCGCCCCGACCCCAACCGGGCCGTCCGAGGAGTTAGCCCCGGCGGCCATGAAAACGACAGCGGGGCGCTGTAAGGAGAAACCTTGAAGCCGACCGACATCGGGGTCGCCGACTACTTCCACAAGGTAGTCGACTGCCAATGGGCTTGTCCCGCTCACACGCCCGTACCGGAATACATCCGCCTCATCGCCCAGGGACGCTATTCGGACGCCTACCTGGTCAACTGGAAATCCAACGTCTTTCCCGGCATCCTCGGCCGGACCTGCGACCGCCCCTGCGAGCCGGCTTGCCGGCGCGGCCGCGTCGAGGAGAACCAGGGCGAAAAGCCCGAACCGGTCGCCATCTGCCGCCTGAAGCGGGTCGCGGCGGATTTCAAGGACGACATCCGCGATCGTCTCCCGAAGCCCGCCGCTAAGAAGAACGGCAAGCGCATCGCCTGCATCGGCGGCGGCCCGGCATCCCTCACGGTCGCGCGCGATCTCGCCCCGCAAGGCTATGCGGTGACGGTCTTCGAGGCCGACGCCAAGGCGGGCGGCATGATCCGCACGCAGATCCCCAAGTTCCGCCTGCCGGAGAGCGTGATCGACGAGGAGACCGGGTACGTCCTGGATCTCGGCGTCGAATTCCGCGCCGGCAAGCGCATCGAGTCGCTCAAAGCGATGCTCGCCGAGGGCTGGGATGCCGTCTTCGTCGGCACCGGCGCACCGCGCGGGCGCGACCTCGACGTGCCCGGCCGCAAGGAAGCGGCCAAGCACATCCACATCGGCATCGACTGGCTGGCGAGCGTCTCCTTCGGCCACATCACCGAGGCCCCCGGCGCGTGATCGTGCTGGGCGGGGGCAACACCGCCATGGACTGCTGCCGCTCCGCGCGGCGCCTGGGCGGCGAGGACGTGAAAGTCATCGTCCGCTCCGGCTTCGAGGAGATGAAGGCGAGCCCGTGGGAGAAGGAGGACGCGCAGCACGAGGGCATCCCCATCCTCAACTACCTCGTGCCCAAGTCCTTCCAGCACGAAGGCGGCAAGCTCACCGGGATGACCTTCGAGAAGGTGAAGGCCGTCTACGACGACAAGGGTCGCCGCTCCCTCGTCCCGACGGGCGAGCCGGACGAGTCCTTCGAATGCGACCAGGTGCTGGTCGCCGTCGGCCAGGAAAACGCCTTCACCTGGATCGAGCGCGACATCGGCATCGAGTTCGACAAGTGGGGCATGCCGAAGCTCGACGAGAAGACCCTGCAGTCGACGCTGCCGCGCGTCTTCTTCGGCGGCGACGCGGCGCTCGGCCCCAAGAACATCATCTGGGCGGTGGCCCACGGCCACGAGGCGGCGGTATCCATCGACAAGTTCTGCCAGGGCGAAAGCCTCGCCGACCGCCCGCCGCCGCACATGAACCTCGTGTCGCAGAAGATGGGCATCCACGAGTGGAGCTACGACAACAACGTCGTGCCGGACGCGCGCTACGCGGTGCCGCTCAAGGAACTCAAGCTCGCGCTCAAGGACATTCGCACGGAGGTCGAGCTCGGCTTCGATCCGCAACTCGCGTGGAAGGAGGCGCAGCGCTGCCTCAACTGCGACGTGCAGACCGTGTTCGCCCCCAAGCTGTGCATCGAGTGCGACGCGTGCGTCGACATCTGCCCGATGGACTGCATCACGTTCACCCCGGACGGGGAGGAGGCCGAGGTCCGGGCCCGCCTCAACGCGCCCTCGGACAACGCCTCGCAGGACCTCTACGTCGGCGCCGGGCTCAAGACCGGCCGCATCATGGCCAAGGACGAGGACGTGTGCCTGCACTGCGGCCTGTGCGCCGAGCGCTGCCCGACCGGCGCCTGGGACATGCAGAAGTTCTACCTCGAAATGACGCACGCGGGACCGGGCTGCCGAAGCCGCGAGACCCCGCGGCAGGCGGCGTAGGAGCGCCCAGATGAAGACCCTCCAGGCAACCAACGATTTCGTCATCAAGTTCGCGAACGTGAACGGCTCGGGCTCCGCCTCCGCCAACACGCTGTTCGCCAAGTCCATCGCGCGCATGGGCGTGCCGGTGAGCCCGCGGAACATCTTCCCGTCCAACATCCAGGGGCTGCCGACCTGGTACGAGGTGCGCGTGTGCGAGGCCGGCTGGAACGCGCGCCGCGGCGGCGCGGACCTCATGGTCGCCATGAACCCGCAGACCTGGGAGAAGGACGTCGCCGAGGTCACCCCGGGCGGCTATCTCTTCTACGACTCGACGCGGCCGATGCCCGCGGGCAAGTTCCGCGACGACATCCTCGTGATCGGCATGCCGCTCACGGAGATCTGCAACGCGACCTACACGGACCCGCGGCAGCGCCAGCTCTTCAAGAACATCATCTACGTGGGCGCGCTCGCCGCCCTGCTCGGGATCGAGCTCGCGGAGGTGGAGAAGCTCATCGGCGAGCAGTACAAGGGCAAGGAGAAGCTGCTCGAGCCCAACGTGAAGGCCCTTCGCATGGGGCACGAATACGCCCTCGCGAAATTGCCCTGCCCGCTCGGCCTGCAGGTGCAGCGCGCCGACAAGGTGGGCGACAAGGTGTTCCTGGAGGGCAACAACGCCGCGGCCCTGGGCGCCGTGTTCGGCGGCGCGACGGTCTGCGCCTGGTACCCGATCACGCCGTCCTCGTCGATGGCCGAGGCCTTCGCGAAGCACTGCCGCAAGTACCGCATGGACAAGGAAACGGGCAAGAACAATTTCGCCATCGTGCAGGCGGAGGACGAACTCGCCTCCATCGGCATGGTGATCGGCGCGGCGTGGAACGGCGCGCGGGCCTTCACCTGCACGTCCGGCCCGGGCATCTCGCTCATGAGCGAGTTCATCGGCCTCGCGTACTTCGCCGAGATCCCGGCGACGCTCGTCAACGTGCAGCGCGCGGGCCCCTCGACCGGCATGCCCACCCGCACGCAGCAATCCGACGTGCTGCTGTGCGCCTTCGCCTCCCACGGCGACACGAAGCACCCGATCCTCTTCCCGCAGGATGCGAAGGAGGCCTTCGAGTTCACGGCGGACGCCCTCGACATCGCCGACCGGCTGCAGACGCCCGTCTTCGTGCTGACAGACCTGGACATCGGCATGAACGAGCGCCTGTGCGATCCGCTCACCTGGGACGACGCGCGAACCTACGACCGGGGCAAGGTGCTCACGAAGGAGCAGCTCGATGCCGGCGCGCGCTTCGGTCGCTACCTGGACGTCGACGACGACGGCATCACCTACCGCACCTATCCGGGCACGCACCCCTCGCGCGGTTCGTTCTTCACGCGCGGCACGAGCCGCGACCGCTACGCGCGGTACACGGAGGAGGGCACGGCGTACGTCGACAACATGCAGCGCCTGCTGCGCAAGTTCGAGACGGCCAAGCACTTCATGCCCAAGCCCGTGGTGCGTCCGGCCGCCAAGCCCTCGCGCTACGGCGCGATCTACTACGGATCCACGGCCCCGGCCATGGAGGAAGCGCTGGCGCTCTTCGAGGCGGATGGCATCCATCTCGATGCGCTGCGCGTCCGGGCGTTCCCTTTCCAGGACGCCGTGATCGACTTCGTGAACGACCACGATCACGTCTTCGTGGTCGAGCAGAACCGCGACGGCCAGCTGCGCACCCTGCTGGTCACCGAAGGCGCGCTGGATCCCGCGCGCCTGGGCGCGGTGCTGCACTACGACGGCACGCCGATCACGGCGCGCTTCATCCACGGCGACATCGCCAAGCGACTCTCCGCCCTGCAGGTGACGCCCCTCCGGCGCACCGTCGCCGGCGGCGCGAGCGGAGAATAAGCCATGACCTACCTCGCCAAGCCGAAGCTTCACCACCCGGATCTTCCGAAGAACGCGCTGGGCCTCACCCGGCGCGACTACGAAGGGACCATTTCGACGCTGTGCGCCGGCTGCGGCCACGATTCCATCAGCGCCGCCATCATCCAGGCCTGCTGGGAGCTCGCCGTCCAGCCCCACCGCGTCGCCAAGCTCTCGGGGATCGGCTGCTCGTCGAAGACCCCGACCTACTTCCTCGACAAGTCGCACGGCTTCAACAGCGTGCACGGCCGCATGCCCTCGGTGCTCACGGGCGCGAACCTCGCCAACCGGGAACTGCTGTACCTGGGCGTCTCGGGCGACGGCGATTCGGCCTCCATCGGCCTGGGGCAGTTCGCGCACAGCATGCGTCGCGGCGTGAACATGACCTACATCGTCGAGAACAACGGCGTGTACGGCCTCACCAAGGGCCAGTTCTCGGCCACGGCCGACCGCGGGTCCAAGTCCAAGCGCGGCGCCGTCAACACCGACGAAGGCATCGACCTCGCGTGCCTCGCCATGCAGCTGGGCGCCAGCTACGTCGCCCGCAGCTTCTCGGGCGACAAGCACCAGCTCGTGCCCCTCATCAAGGGCGCCCTCACGCACCCGGGCGCGGCCTTCATCGACGTCGTCTCCCCGTGCGTCGCCTTCAACAACCACGAGGGCTCCACGCGCAGTTACGACTACGTGCGCCACCACAACGAGGCGGTGAACAGCCTCGACGTGATCACGATGCACAAGGAGATCACCGCCGAATACCCGCCGGGCAGCTTGCAGGAAGTGCGCCAGCACGACGGCTCGGTGCTGCGCCTGCGCAAGCTCGCGGACGACTACGATTCCTCCAGCCGCATCGCGGCGATGAGCTACGTCCAGTCGCACTACGCGCGCGGGGAGATCGTCACGGGCCTGCTCTACGTGGAGCCGGATGCGATCGACCTGCACGAGCACCTCGGCACCACGATGCGCCCGCTCAACGAGCTGGGCGACAAGGAACTCTGTCCGGGATCGGCGGCCCTCGCGCAGTTCAATGCGTCTCTTCGCTAGGCGCGCTGGCCGTCGTCGCGCTGGCGGGCGTGGTGCCCGGCGTTCGCCGCCCCGAGCCGGCCAAGCCGGCGGGATCGGCGTTTCCGCCATCGCCTCCGACGCCAGCGACCCTCAAGGCGTACAACCGGCCCATCGCCGAATTCCGCGCCTCGCTGCTCGGCTTCCAGCCGGCGGAGCGCGTCGCACGCGCCCAGGAAGTGATCCGGGAGGCGCTCAAGGCGGCGGGGCCGGGCGAGGTGTCGATCAAGCCGATCCCCGGCGGCCGTTCCGTCACGCTCGACGGGCGCTCGGCCTTTCTCGTGCTGGACGGCGACGTGAACGCGCTCGCCAACGAAAGCGTCGACCAGGCGGCGGAGAAGGCCGCCGCGGCGCTGCGCCGCGTGGTCGAGGAGACGCGCGAGGCCCGGAGCTTCGACGCGCTGGGGAAGGCGGCCATCGCCCTCGCCATCGCGACCGCGATCCTGGCGGCGATCATCTGGCTGCTGGTTCGCGTGCGTGGCTGGATCGCCACCTGGCTCGCGCGGCTCGCGAGCCACCATGCCGAGCGCCTGCGCGTCGGCGGGCAGGCCGTCATCGGCCGCGAGCAGGTCTTCGCGCTCGCCCGCGCCCTGACGACGGGCGTCTTCTGGCTGCTCGTGATCGTCGCCGTCTACGAGTGGTTCGGTTTCGGCCTCGCCAATTTTCCCTGGACGCGCCCCTGGGGCGAAGGCCTGCAGGATGCGACGATCAACGTCGCCGCCACGCTCGCGACCGGGGCACTGGGCGCGTTGCCGAACCTGGTGGTGGCCCTGGTGATCTTCCTTCTGGCCGGGGCGCTCTCGAGCGGCGTCAACACGTTCATGCAGCCCTTCGTCCGGGGGGAGGTCTCGACGGCCTGGCTCGACCGCGACACGGCGCGGCCCACGCGCAACATCGCCATCGCCTTCGTCTGGATCTTCGCGGTCGCCATGTCCTACCCCTACCTGCCCGGATCGCAGAGCGAGGCGTTCAAGGGGCTGTCGGTGCTCGTGGGCCTCATGATCTCGCTGGGTTCCACCAGCATCGTCGGCCAGGCGGCCAACGGTCTCATCCTCATGTTCACGCGCACCGTGCGGCCGGGCGAGTTCGTCCGCATCGGCGACCACGAGGGCACCGTCATGGAACTCGGCGCGTTCACCACGCGCATCCGCACCGGAATGGGCGAGGAGATCACGCTGTCGAATTCGTTCGTGGCCGGGTCGGTGACGCGCAACTATTCCCGCACGGTGAAAGGGCAGGGCTTCATCGTCGACGCCATGGTGACCATCGGCTACGACACGCCGTGGCGCCAGGTCGAGGCGATGCTCATCGAGGCTGCCCGGCGCACCGCCGGCATCCTGCAGGACCCCCATCCCGTGGTATTCCAGACGGCGCTGTCGGACTTCTATCCCGAGTACCGCGTCGTCGCGCAGGCCGTCCCGAGCGAGCCGCGACCGCGGGCCCTCGTGATGTCGGAACTGCACGCGCACATCCAGGACGTCTTCAACGAGTACGGCGTGCAGATCATGTCGCCGCACTACCTGGGCGATCCCCCCGACGCGAAGATCGTGCCGAAGGACCGCTGGCACCTCGCGCCCGCCGAGCCTCCCAGGAGCCCCTGAAGGGCCGCATCCATGATCGATCTCAGAAGCGACACGGTGACGCGGCCGACGGCCGCCATGCGGGAGGCGATGGCCCGCGCGGAGGTGGGCGACGACGTCTTCGGCGACGATCCCACGGTGAACCGGCTCGAGGCCATCGCCGCAGAGCGGTTCGGCGCGGAGGCGGGCCTCTTCTTTCCCAGCGGCACGCAGTCGAACCTGGCGGCGCTCATGGCGCACTGCGCCCGCGGCGAGGAAGTGATCCTCGGCCAGGATGCGCACACCTACCGCTACGAAGGGGGCGGGGCGGCGGTGCTCGGTTCCATCCAGCCCCAGCCGCTCGCGAACCGGGCCGACGGCACGCTGGATCTCGACATGGTGGCCGCCGCGATCAAGCCCGACGATTCCCATTTCGCCGTGACCCGGCTCCTCGCGCTCGAGAACACCATCGGCGGCAAGGTGATCGGTCGCGACTACCTCGCGAGTGCCGTGACGTTCGCCTGGAAGAAGGGCTTGTCGACCCACCTGGACGGCGCGCGCATCTTCAATGCCGCCGTGAAGCTCGGCATGCCGGTGAACCTGCTCTGCGCGGGATTCGACAGCGTGTCCGTCTGCCTGTCCAAAGGGCTCGGCGCGCCTGCGGGCACCGTCCTCGTCGGGCACAAGGCGCTGCTCGACAAGGCCCGGCGCATCCGCAAGATGCTGGGCGGCGGGATGCGCCAGGCGGGCATTCTCGCGGCCGCCGGGCTCCACGCCCTCGAGCGCCACGTCGATCGCCTCGCCGAGGACCACGACAACGCCGCGAAACTTGCCGAGGGGCTCGCGTCGGCGGGGTACGAGGTCGAGCCCGTGCAGACCAACATGGTTTTCGCGCGGGTGCCCGCCGAGCGCTGCGCGGTCCTGAAGGAGCATCTCGCGGCGGCGGGCGTCACGGCGATCGTCACGCCGCGAACGCGCCTGGTCACCCACCTGGACGTCGATGCCGACGGCATCGCGAAGGCCGTGGCGGCCTTCGCGTCCTTCCGGTCCTAGCCGGCGCCGGCGTTCCCGACGGTCATCCCGCCGCAGACATAGAGCACCTGGCCCGTGATGAAGCCGGCGCGCTCGTCGAGAAGCGAGGCCACCGCGTGGGCGACGTCCTCGGGCGCGCCCAGCCGCTTCACCGGGATGCCCTCGACGATCGCCCGCGTCCTCGGGGAATCGGCGGGGTTGTTCCGGTGGAAAAGCTCCGTTCCGATGGGGCCCGGCCCGACGGCGTTGGCGGTGATGCCGTGGGGCGCCAGCTCCAGCGCCCAGGTCTTGGTCATGCCCTCCAGGCCCGCCTTCGCGGCCGAGTAGACGACCCGCAGTTCCTTCCCGAGGGCCGCGCGACTGGAGATCCCCACGATGCGGCCGAATCGCGCGGCCTTCATCGCGGGCAGGACCGCGCGCACGCACTGCATGGAGCACCGAAGCGTGAGGGCCACGACCGCCTCCAGGTCGGCGGAGGTGGCGCTTTCCGCGGATCCGGGGCGCACGGTGCCGACGTTGTTCACCAGGCGCGTGACGGACCGGCCGCGGGTGGCCTCCTCCAGCGCCGCCGCGGTGGCGGCCTCGTCCGCGAGGTCCACGTCGATGAAGACTTCGCCCGGCAGGGCGCGCTCGGGCGCGTGGCGGTCCAGGGTGACGATCGCGTGGCCCTCCTGCGAAAGCCGCTCGGCGCAGGCGCGGCCGATGCCACGCCCCGCGCCGGTGATGAGCACCCAGCCGGGCATCGACGCGCTCAGAGCACCTCGGCGGCGTGATCGGCCAGCCGCGAGCGTTCGCCGCGCGTGAGCGTGATGTGGCCGCTGTGGCCCCAGCCCTTGAACCGGTCCACCACGTAGGTGAGGCCGGACGAGCCTTCGGTGAGGTAGGGCGTGTCGATCTGCGCGATGTTGCCCAGGCAGACCACCTTCGTCCCGGGGCCCGCGCGCGTGATGAGCGTCTTCATCTGCTTGGGCGTCAGGTTCTGCGCCTCGTCGATGATGAGGTACTTGTTGATGAACGTGCGCCCGCGCATGAAGTTGAGGCTCTTGATCTTGATGCGGGAGCGGATGAGATCCGCGGTCGCCGCCCGGCCCCAGTCGCCGGCCTCGTCGTCGGTCTTCATGAGCACGTCGAGGTTGTCCTCGAGGGCGCCCATCCAGGGCGTCATCTTTTCCTCCTCCGTGCCCGGAAGGAAGCCGATGTCCTCGCCCACCGGGACGGTGACGCGCGTCATGATGATCTCGCTGTAGACCTTGTATTCCAGGGTCTGCATGAGGCCCGCGGCGAGCGTGAGGAGGGTCTTTCCCGTGCCGGCCTGGCCCAGCAGCGTCACGAAATCCACGTCCGGATCCATGAGCAGGTTCAGGGCGAAGTTCTGCTCGCGGTTTCTCGAGGTGATGCCCCAGACGTTGTTCTTGTGGTGCGAGTAGTCCTTGAGCGTCTGCAGGGTCGCCGTGCGGCCCTTCACGTCCTTCACGATCGCGTAGAAGGGGCGGTCGCCCTCGTGGAAGACGAACTCGTTCACGAGGAGGGAAGGGCACAGGGGGCCCTTCACGCGGTACAGGGTCCGGCCGTGGTCCTGCCAGCTCTCCACGTCCTTGCCGTGCTTGTCCCAGAAATCCCCGGGCAGCGACAGCATGCCGGTGTAGAGGAGGTCGCTGTCCTCGAGCACCTTGTCGTTGAAGTAGTCCTCGGCCGCGAGCCCGATCGCATGCGCCTTGATGCGCATGTTGATGTCCTTGGACACCAGCACGACCTGCCGCTTGGCGTGGCGCTGCTTCAGGTGCATCGCGACGCCGAGGATCACGTTGTCGGCCTTCTGCGAGGCGACCGAGTCCGGGATCTCCACGGTGACCGCGTGGGTCTGCAGGAACAGGCGCCCGAGGGCCTCGCCGTGGCTCTTGCCCTTGAGCGAATAGCCGTTGTCGATGTCGCCCTCGCCGTGGGAGACGATCTCGTCGAGGAAGCGGCTCGCCTGCCGGGCGTTCCTCGCGACCTCGCTCATGCCCTTCTTGTTGTCGTCGAGCTCCTCGAGCGTCACCATCGGCAGGTAAACGTCGTGCTCCTCGAACCGGAAGAGGCTCGTCGGATCGTGCATGAGCACGTTCGTGTCGAGCACGAAGAGCTTCACGGCGGCGTTGCGGGTGCCCCGGCCTTCGCCGTGGGCGTCGCGTTTCTTCGGCATGGGGGCCTCCGCGGAACTCGAGGCGTGGGGGATCGACTCGCCGCCCTCGGGGGACGGCGAGTCGCGCAGGTTGTCGTTGGGCATCAGGTCGGGGTGCCAGGGGGAGAATGGGTTTCGCGAACCGTCAGGCGGATTTCGCGAAGTCGAGCACTTCCTTCGCGTGCCCGGCCACCTTCACGCCGCGCCATTCACGGGCGATCCGGCCCTCGCGGTCGATCGCGAAGGTGCTGCGCTCGATGCCGCGCACCTGCTTGCCGTACATGTTCTTCATCTTGATCACGCCGAAGATCCCGCAGGCGGTCTCGTCGGCATCGGCCAGCAAGTCGAAGGGAAAACCGAACTTCGCCTTGAATTTCTCGTGGGAGGCGACGGAGTCGCGCGAGATGCCGAAGACGGCCCAGCCGGCCTTCGCGAATTCGGCGTGCAGTTCGCGGAACTGCAGGCTCTCGTCGGTGCAGCCGGGCGTGTTGTCCTTCGGGTAGAAGTAGAGAACGAAAGGATGGCCCTTGAAGGCCGAGAGGCGGAACCGCTGGTTGCCTGTCGCGGGGAGCTCGAAATCGGGGACTGCCTGGGGTGCGCTCATCCAGTGGGTCTCGAGGGATTGCCTACCACCCATGGTGGCGAAATTCCCCGGGAAGCGCAAGCTATGGTGTTTGCGGGCAAGGCAGAAAGGCCGGCCCCTGCAAGGCGAGCTTGCCGCTGCGTCCGGGAGTTCTCCGTCGGCCACGGCATGCAGCGGAAGCGCGCCGGGCTCGAGCGCCGCGAAAAGCTCACGCATCGCGACCAGTCGGTATCCCTGTTCCTTCCACCCCTCGAGGAGCCGCTCGAAGGCGGGCGCGAGCTTCATCCCCTCCAGTTCGGCGTGCAGGGTGAACACGTGATCGCGCGGCTCCCGGGTGCGCTCGAGAATCGCTTCGGCCACATTCGCCTCCGTAACCCCGTCCAGCCCGATGAGTTCGTCGAGCGTCGGCAGCGTGGTGGGGATCTGGGGGCAGGAAACGATCTCGGCCCGGTGCACCGGCACGAAGGGATGCGTTCCGCGCGTATCCGAGGCGTAGACGAAGCCAAGGCGCTGGGTTCGGCGATAAGCGTGCACGTTCATCTGCCAGCCGGCGGCGCCGTGCACTTTCGGCTCCTCGGCGAAGACTTCCCGGAAGCGGTCCCGGGCGAGAGCCATCTGCCGCTCGGTCCAGGCCTCGTCGGCGGCGACGACGCCGTCCTGCCACTTCACGTGGTCCCAGGTATGGATGCCGACCTCGAAGCCCGCGTCGCGGACGCTTCGCAGGATGGGCGCGCAGCGCTTGCCGATATCCGGGCCCGGCAGGAGCGTGCCGTAGAGCAGGGTGCGTATTCCGTAGTGCGAAAGGACGGAAGTGCGGCCGACCTTGCCCAGGAATCCCGGGCGGAAGACGCGCTTGATGGCGCGGCCCGTGTGGTCGGGCCCGAGGCTGAAGAGGAAAGTCGCGCCTGCGCCATGCTTCGCGAGCAGGTCGAGCAGGCGCGGGACGCCCTCGCGGGTGCCACGATAGGTATCGACGTCGATCTTGAGGGCGAGCTTCAAGGCGGGGGCGGGAGGCGAAACGGCGCGCATGCTAGCATACGCGCCCCTCGCGAGACCGCTCGGGTTTCGACTCCCCCATTCCGACATGACCGAACAAGCCGCCACGCCCGGGCCCACGCCCTACGAATCGCTGGGTGGCGAGACGGGCGTTCGCTCCCTGGTCGACCGTTTCTACGACGTGATGGATCTCGAGCCCGCCTACGCCGGCATCCGGTCCATGCACCCGCCGTCGCTCGACGGTTCGCGCGACAAGCTGTTCTGGTTCCTGTCGGGTTGGCTCGGCGGCCCGCCGATCTACGCCGAGAAGATCGGGCACCCGATGCTGCGTGCCCGCCATCTTCCGTTTCCGATCGGCGTCGACGAGCGCGACCAGTGGCTCAAGTGCATGAGCCAGGCCATGGACGAGGAGGGGGTCGAACCCGCGCTCCAGCGTTCTTTGTCCGAAGCGTTCCTCGGAACCGCCGACTGGATGCGCAACAAGGGCCGAGCCCGGCATTTGCGGCGCATGATGGTGCGGGGGTCGCCGGGGCCATGGGACTTGGCCACGGCGAACCCGCCCTCCGATCCGGCACGTCGCGCTGCAACATGCAACCTGCTAAAATGCTGAATTTCCTGCGATTTATCCGTCGCAGACGCCCCCCTAGGAACCCCATGTCGCGCCCGCTCCGCAACATCGCCATCATCGCCCACGTCGACCACGGCAAGACCACGCTCGTCGACAAGCTCCTGCAACAAGCCGGCACCTTCGCGGCCCACCAGCACATCGTCGAACGGGTCATGGACTCGGGCGACATCGAGAAGGAGCGGGGCATCACCATCCTCGCGAAGAACACCGCCGTCGACTACGAGGGCGTGCACATCAACATCGTGGACACGCCCGGCCACGCCGACTTCGGCGGCGAGGTGGAGCGCGTCCTGTCGATGGTCGACGGCGTCGTGCTGCTCGTCGACGCGGTCGAGGGCCCGATGCCGCAGACGCGCTTCGTGACGCGCAAGGCGCTCGCGCTGGGCCTGAAGCCCATCGTCGTCGTGAACAAGATCGACCGCGAGAGCGCGCGCCCGGACTGGGTCGTGAACCAGACGTTCGACCTCATGGACAAGCTCGGCGCGACGGAGGACCAGCTCGACTTCCCGGTCGTCTACGCCTCGGCGCTGAACGGCTGGGCCTCGCTCGACGCCACCGTGAAGGGCGAGAACATGCGCCCGCTCTTCGACACCATCCTCAAGTACGTGCCCGAGCCGGTCGGGGATCCCACGGGCCCGCTGCAACTGCAGATCAGCGCCGTCGACTACTCGAGCTTCCTGGGCCGCATCGCCGTGGGCCGCATCCGCCGCGGCACGCTCAAGCGCGCGCAGGAGGTGATGATCCTCGCGGGCGACCATGCGCCGCGCAAGGCGAAGATCGGCCTGGTGCGCGCCTTCCAGGGACTCGAGAAGGTGGAGATGGATTCCGCGCCAGCGCCGGGGAGATCGTTTCGGTGACCGGCATCGAGGATTTCACCATCGGGGCTACCTTCGCGGACGTCGAGAAGCCCGAGGCGCTGCCGTTCCTGGGCGTCGACGAGCCGACGCTCATCATGAACTTCCAGGTGAACACCTCGCCCTTCGCCGGGCAGGAAGGCAAGTACGTCACCAGCCGCCAGATCCGCGACCGCCTCACGAAGGAACTGATGTCCAACGTGGCGCTTCGCGTCGAGGACACCGACGACGCCGACATCTTCCGCGTGTCGGGCCGGGGCGAGCTTCACCTCACGATCCTCATCGAGAACATGCGCCGCGAGGGCTACGAGCTCGCGGTCGGCAAGCCCCGCGTGGTGGTGAAGGAAGTCGACGGCGTGAAGCTCGAGCCGTGGGAAATCCTCACGGTCGACGTCGACCAGGACAACCAGGGCAAGGTCATGGAGGAACTGGGCCGCCGCGGCGGCGAGCTCCAGGACATGGTGCCGGACGGCAAGGGGCGCGTGCGCCTGGACTACCGCATCGCCTCGCGCGGCCTCATCGGCTTCCACATGGAGTTCATGACCCTCACCCGCGGCACGGGCATCAAGAGCCACGTGTTCGACGAGTACGCCCCGGCCAAGGGCGAGGCGCCCTCGCGCCGCAACGGCGTGCTCATTTCCTCGGAGCAGGGCGAGGCCGTCGCCTTCGCGCTCTGGAACCTCGAGGAGCGCGGCCGCATGTTCGTCTCGCCCGGCGAGCGCGTCTACGAGGGCATGGTGATCGGCATCCACAGCCGCGACAACGACCTCATCGTGAACCCGGTGAAGGGCAAGAAGCTCACCAACGTCCGCGCTTCCGGCAAGGACGAGCACGTGACCCTCACCCCGCCCATCCAGCTCACGCTGGAAGGGGCCGTCGAGTTCATCGACGACGACGAACTCGTGGAAGTGACGCCGAAGAACATCCGCCTGCGCAAGCGCCACCTGCTCGAGCACGATCGCAAGCGGGCCGCTCGCGAGGAAGCCGCGGCCTAGGGCTCGCCGCTTGGACGTCGCGGTCCTCCTCCTCGTCCTCGTCGCCGCGGTCGCGGCCGTCGCCGCGCTCGCCGTGGCGATCCGGCTCGCGCGGCGGGTCGAGACGCTTCCCGAGGCCGTGGCGGGAGATCGCGAGACCCACCACCGCGCCGTCCTCACGGACCTGCGCAGCGGCCTCGCCGATTCCGCCGACCGCATCGCCTCGCGCCAGAGCGAGGAGGGCGATCGCCTGCGCCGTGCGGTGGGCGACGAGCTCGCCCGGAACCGCGAGCAGCTGCAGGCCTTCGAGCGCACGCTGCACGAGAAGGTGGACGCGCGCCTCGCGGAGATCGGCGGCAAGGTCAACGAACGGCTCGAGGAAGGCTTCAAGCGCACCAACGAGACCTTCGTGAGCGTGATGACCCGCCTCCAGACGATCGACGACGCGCAGAAGAAGATCGAGACGCTCACGGGCAGCGTGGTGAGCCTGCAGAACCTCCTGGGGAACAAGAGCTCGCGCGGGGCCCTGGGCGAACGCCAGCTCGAGGACATCGTGAAGAACGTCCTTCCCGAGGCGGCCTACGAGTTCCAGTACACGTTCCAGAGCGCGCGAAACGTGCGGGCCGACTGCGTGCTGAAGCTCCCGGAGCCCACCGGGCTCATCGCGGTGGACTCCAAGTTCCCCCTCGAGAACTACGAGCGCATGATCTCCGATGGCCCGGACCGCATCACGCCGGCGCTCTTCAAGGCCGACGTGCGTCGGCACGTGGACGACATCGCCTCGAAGTACATCATTCCCGGCGAGACGGCCGATGGCGCGGTGATGTTCGTGCCCGCGGAGAGCGTTTTCGCCGAGATCCACGCCCACCACCGGGACCTGGTCGAATACGCCGGCCAGCGCCGCGTGTGGATCGTCTCGCCAACCACCCTCATGGCCGTCCTCAACACGGCGCGCGCGGTGCTGAAGGACGTGGAGACGCGCAAGCAGATCCACATCATCAAGGACGAGCTGGGCAAGCTCGGCCGGGAGTTCGGCCGTTTCGACGAGCGCATGCGCAAGCTCGCCGACCACATCCGCCAGGCCGGCAAGGACGTGGACGAGGTCTCGATCACCAGCCGCAAGATCACGGAGAAGTTCGCGGCCATCGAGCGCGCCGAGCTTCCCGGTGCGTCGCCGCCGGCCGCGGACGACTGCGCCGCCCGCGCTGCCGGCAGCCGCCAGCCGTGGGCGCGGCGCGCTAGAACAAGCCGACCGGCACGGGGCCCGGCCGAAGGCGCGGTCGATCCGCAAAAACCAAGCCCACTCCAGGAGCTCCCGCCCAGCCGGCGCCGCATCCCGCTCTGCGCCGGTATCCGTCGCCGCCACGCTCCTTTCCCTGCCCGCCCTTGCGGCGATCGACAAGCCCGAGTGCATCGTGGGCGCCAAGCCCGGCGGCGGTTTCGACCTCACCTGCAAGCTGGCGCAGCAGTCGCTGCAGGACCTCAAGATCATGAAGGAACCGATGCGGGCCACCTACATGCCCGGCGGCATCGGGGCCGTGGCGATGAACACGGTGGTCGCGCAACGCGCCGCGGATCCGAACGTGATCGTGGCGTTCTCGGGCGGCTCGCTCCTCAACATCGCCCAGGGCAAGTTCGGCAAGTGGACGGAGAACGACGTGCGCTGGGTCGCGGCCGTCGGCACGGACTACGGTTCCATCTCGGTGGGCAAGAACGCCCCGTGGAAGACGCTCGGCGAACTCGCCGCGGCCATCAAGGCCGATCCGGCCAAGGTGCCGATGGGCGGCGGCGGCACGGTCGGCAGCCAGGACTGGACCAAGGCCGCCATCTTCGCCAAGAAGATCGGCGTCGACCCCAAGGCCATGCGCTGGGTCTCGTTCGAGGGCAACGGCGAGGCGACGACGGCGCTGATGGGCGGCCACATCCAGGTCATGTTCGGCGACGTCTCCGCCGACGAAGCACAACTCGAGGCAGGCAACATCCGCATGATCGCGGTGCTGGCCGACAAGCGCCTGGTCGGCAAGACCGCGGGCGTCGCCACGGCGAAGGAGCAGGGCTTCGATATCCAGTGGCCCATCATCCGCGGCTTCTACACGGGCCCGAAGGTCGCCGACGCCGACTACAAGGCCTGGCAGGATGCCTTCCGCAAGATGCAGGGGACGAAGGAATTCGCGAACCTGCGGGCGCAGCGCGGCCTGCAGCCCTTCGACCTCACCGGCCCGGAACTCGATGCCTTCGTGAAGAAGCAGGTCGGCGAGTACCGCAAGGCCGCCGAGGAATTCGGCCTGGTCAAGAAGTAGGGCAGGCCCGTTTCCGTCCCCGCGCGTCGCCTGGACCGGTCTCGCCGATGAGCGATCGAATCTTTGCCGGCCTCTGGCTCGCGTTCTGCGCGGCCGTGGCCTGGCTTGCCTGGAAGATCGAGGCGCCTTTCAGCTACGAGCCCATCGGCCCGCGGGCGTATCCCCTGCTGGTCACCGCCCTCATGGCAGCCTCCGCCGCGTGGCTGCTCGTGCAGCCCGATCCCGGGCCGGACTGGCCACGGGGAGCCCTCGGCAGGCGCGCGCTCCTGCTGGGCGGATTCCTCGGCTATGCCGTCCTGTTCGAGACCCTGGGCTTTCCGCTCGCCACGGCGCTCGCCACCATCCTCATCGGCCGGCTCTTCGGCACCTGGGGAGGGCACGGCCATCACGGGCGCCGCACTCGGCGCCGGCCTCTGGTACTTCTTCGACAAGCTGCTGGACGTGACGTTGCCCCTGGGTCGCCTCTGGGCGGGATCCTGATGGACTCCCTCGCCCATCTCGCCCAGGGCTTCGCCGTCGCCGCCAAGCCCCTCAACCTCCTGGTGGCCTTCCTGGGCTCGTTCCTGGGCACGGTCATCGGGCTCCTGCCCGGGACTGGGCCCCATCAACGGCGTCGCGATCCTGCTGCCCATCGCCTTCGCGATGAAGCTGCCGCCGGAGACGGCGCTCATCCTGCTGGCCGCGGTCTACATCGGATGCGAGTACGGCGGGCGCGTGTCCTCCATCCTGCTCAACATCCCGGGCGATGCCGGCGCGCTCATGACGGCGCTCGACGGGTTCCCGATGGCCCAGAAGGGCATGGCCGGCGTGGCGCTGTCGATCTCGGCGTGGAGTTCCTTCGTCGGCAGCCTCATCGCGACCCTCGGGCTCGCGCTCTTCGCGCCGATCCTCGCCCGATGGGCCCTGTCGTTCGGGCCGGCGGAATACTTCGTGCTGATGGTCTTCGCCATCTGCTGCCTCGCCGGAATGGTCGGCGACCGCCCGGTGAAGACCGTGCTCGCGGCCCTGGTGGGGCTGCTGCTGTCGACGGTCGGGATCGACTCGGGCTCCGGCGTCTACCGGTTCACCTTCGACGACGTTCACCTCTCGGACGGCATCCAGTTCATCGTCGTCGTGATCGGGCTCTTCAGCGTGAGCGAGATGCTCGTGATGCTCGAGCAGAGCCACGCGGGGCAGGCGGTCATCAAGAACACGGGCCGCGCGATGTTCAACCTGAAGGAAATGGCCGACACCTGGTGGGGCACCGTGCGCTCGTCGGTGCTCGGGTTCGTGATCGGCGTGCTGACCGGCGCCGGTGCCACGATCGCGAGCGCCATCACCTACATGGTCGAGAAGAACCTCACCGACAAGGATGGAACCTTCGGCACGGGCGACGTGCGCGGCGTCGCCGCACCGGAGGCCGCCAACAACGCCGCCGCGCACGGCGCCTTCATCCCGATGCTCACGCTGGGCGTGCCGGGCAGCGGCACCACGGCCGTGATGATCGGCGCGCTCACCCTCTACAACATCACGCCCGGGCCGTTGCTCTTCGAGCAGCAGCCGGACCTCGTGTGGGGCCTCATCGCCTCGATGTTCATCGGCAACGTCATGCTGCTCGTCATGAACATCCCGATGATCGGCGTGTTCACGCGAATGCTCGCGGTGCCCAGCTGGCTGCTCGTGCCGGCCATCGCGGCCGTGAGCTTCGTCGGCGTTTACGCCGTGCACGCGACCACCTTCGACCTGGTACTGATGGTCGCGCTCGGCGTCGTCGGCTGGGCGCTCAGGAAGCTCGGATTCCCGATGGCGCCCCTCATCCTCGGGTTCGTGCTCGGCGACATGATGGAGCAGAACCTGCGCCGGGCGTTGTCCATCTCCGATGGCCACCCGTCGATCCTGTTCCAGAGCCCCGTGTCGATTGCGCTCTGGTCGCTCGCGGCCTGCGTGCTCCTCGTGCCGTACCTGCTGCGTCGGCGCTCGCGCAAGCAGCGCTAGGGGCCGTCCGCGGGGCGCCGGGGCTGGGCTATCATTCCGCCTCGGCCCCAAGGCAGGGATCCATGAAAGTCCTCGGCATCGCAGGCTACAGCGGCAGCGGCAAGACCACCCTCATCGAGAAGCTCGTGCCCCGGCTGGCCCGGGCGGGCCTGCGCGTGAGCCTCGTGAAGCACGCCCACCACGATTTCGACGTCGACCATGCGGGCAAGGATTCCTGGCGCCACCGCCAGGCGGGATGCGCGCAGGTGCTCGTCACCTCGTCGAAGCGATGGGCGCTCATGACCGAGCTGCGCGGCGCGCCGGAGCCGGGGCTCGAGGAGCAGTTGCGGCACCTGGCGCCGTGCGATCTCGTGCTGGTCGAGGGATTCAAGTTCGACCCCATCCCGCGCGTCGAGGTGCATCGCCGGTCGGGCGGGCAATCCCTGCTCTTCCCGTCCGATCCCCACGTGATCGCGGTGGCCACGGACGAGCCGCTCGAGACGCACCTGCCCCAGCTATCCCTGGACGACGAGGACGGCATCGCGCGCTTCGTCGTCGATTTCGCGAGGACCCCGTCATGAAGCTGACCCTGCTGTATTTCGCGAGCCTGCGCGAGCGGCTCGAGTGCCCGATGGAGCGCGTGGAGATGTCCGTGCCGACCGGCGACGTCGCCGGCATCGTGTCGCAATTGCGAAGCCGCGGCGGCATCTGGAACGAGGCGTTCGCCCCGGGACGCGCCTGGCGAATCTCGGTGAACCAACGCATGGCCACGCTCGAATCGAGCGTTGTCGAAGGCGACGAGATCGCCTTCTTTCCGCCGGTCACCGGAGGCTAGCGCCCGTGAGCCGCGCCCGCGTCCAGGCCGAGGCGTTCGACGCCGGGCTGGAAATCGCGCGCCTCACCGGGGGCCGTCGCGACGTGGGCGCCGTCGCCACCTTCATCGGCTACGTGAGGGACCTCAACGAGGGCTCGGGCGTGAGCCGGATGACGCTCGAACACTATCCGGGCATGACCGAGCGCGCCCTCGAGGACATCTGCGACGAGGCGTTCGGGCGGTGGGACCTGCTGGACCTGCGCGTCGTTCACCGCGTGGGGGCCCTCGAACCGGGCGAGGCCATCGTGCTCGTCGCGGTGTCGAGCGCCCACCGGGGGGAGGCCTTCGCGGCCTGCGAGTTCGTCATGGACTACCTCAAGACCCGCGCGCCCTTCTGGAAGAAGGAAGAGACGCCCGAGGGGGCGCGGTGGGTGGAGTCGCGTGCCAGCGACGACGACGCGGCCGCGCGCTGGGAAACGAAGAAGACGCCCTAGAGGGTGCAGAACACCTCGCGCATCATCGCGATCATCTTGATGATGCGCGGATCGTCGATCCGGTAGAACACCTTGTTGGCCTCCTTTCGCGAGGCGAGCAGGCCCCGCTCGCGCATCACCGCCAGGTGCTGGGAGATGTTGCTCTGGGACGTGCCGACGGCCTCGACGATCTCCTGGACCATCAGTTCGTTCTGGCCCACCAGGCAGAGGATCTTGAGTCGCAACGGGTGCGCCATGGCCTGAAGGGCGGCGCTCGCCTCGCGCAGGTTCTCGCCGCGGCCGATCATCTCGAAGATGTCGTCGTGGGGGGCGGGGATCCGGTTGCGTGGCATGGCGCTATCGTAACCCAATAGCGATAATCGCTAATATTAGAGTTGACTAATATTGATCGCGAACCGTACCATTGCGCCAGATCAAAACATCACCCGCCAAAGCGGAAACCCGGAGGAAAGACGTCATGCCACGCGAGAAGCCGGCCCCCGGCCGGATCCAGCCCGCTCCCGAGGGGTTTCTCGGCCCCACGCACATCGAAGCGGTGCGCAAGGGGCGTCGCGGCTTCCTGAAGCGGGCGTTGGCCTCGGCCAGCGCGGCGGTGGCGGGAGCCGCCGCGGCGCAGGGCGCTTTCAAGGGCGAATCCGAGATCCTGGAACTCCCCGCCCACACGAAGGGCCTGGGACAACCGGTCGCCGCCCGGGAATACGGGATGCCCTCCCAATTCGAAAGAGGCCTGCAGCGCCGCGAAAGCCCGGGACTCACCCGGGTCTCGGCCGCGTCGGTTTCCTTTGCGCCGCTCCAGGGCATGTTCGGGATCATCACGCCGAGCGGCCTGCACTTCGAGCGGCACCACCAGGGCTGGTGGGACATCGACCCGGCCCGCCACCGCCTCATGGTCATGGGCCTGGTGAAGCAGGCCAAGGTCTTCACCATGGACGACCTCATGCGCCTTCCGGCCGTCTCGCGCATGCACTTCATCGAGTGCGGCGCCAATACCGGCATGGAGTGGGGCAACGTCGCCGTGCCGACCGTGCAGTACTCCCACGGGATGATTTCCTGCTGCGAGTACACCGGCGTGCGCCTGTCGACGCTCCTCGATCACTGCGGCTACGACCGCAAGAACGGCAAGTTCGTGCTGGCCGAGGGGGCGGACGGCTCCTCGATGACCCGCACGATCCCGATGGACCGCGCCCTGGACGACGTGATGGTCGCCTACGCCATGAACGGCGAGATGCTGCGGCCGGAGAACGGCTATCCCCTTCGCCTCGTGGTGCCGGGCGTCCAGGGCGTGTCGTGGGTCAAGTACCTGCGGCGCATCGAGGTGGGCGACAAGGAATGGGCGACGAAGGACGAGGCCATCCACTACATGGACCTCATGCCGGACGGCCGCCACCGGCAGTACTCCTCCATCCAGGAATGCAAGTCGGTGGTGACCTCGCCTTCGGGCGGGCAGACGCTGCTCGACAAGGGCTACTACAACGTCACGGGTCTCGCCTGGTCGGGCCGCGGGCGGGTGAAGCGCGTGGACGTCTCCTTCGATGGCGGGCGCAATTGGCGCACGGCAAGGCTCGAGGGGCCCGTGCTCTCCAAGTGCCTGACGCGATTCAACATCGACTGGGTGTGGGACGGCAGCCCGTCCGTGATCCAGTCGCGGGCCATCGACGACACCGGTTACGTGCAGCCTCGCATCGACCAGTTGCGCGCCGTGCGCGGTACGCGGTCGATCTACCACAACAACGCCATCCAGTCGTGGAAGGTGGCCGCGTCCGGCGAGGTGAGCAATGTCCAGGTTTTCTAACGCCGCCGCCGCGTTCGCGCTTGCGTTGGCGATTCCCTTCGCCGCGCAGTCTTTCCCCGGTATCGGGCGCGCCGCGACACCCGCCGAGATCGCGGCCTGGGACATCGATGTGCGTCCCGATTTCAAGGGCCTGCCCAGGGGATCGGGAAGTGTCGCCAAGGGCGAGCCGCTCTGGGAGGCCAAATGCGCTTCGTGCCACGGCACCTTCGCCGAGTCGAACGAGGTCTTCGCGCCGCTCGTGGGCGGGACGACGAAGGCGGACATCGAGGCGGGCCGGGTGAAGACGCTCGTCACCGGCGACGTGGCCCGCACGACTTTCATGAAGGTCGCCACCCTCTCGACGCTGTGGGACTACATCAACCGCGCCATGCCGTGGAACGCACCCAAGTCGCTTTCGACCGACGAGGTGTATTCCGTGCTCGCGTACCTGCTGAACCTCGCCGACATCGTGCCCGCCGACTTCGTGCTCTCGAACGAGAACATGGTCGAGGTGCAGAAGCGCCTTCCCAATCGCCACGGCATGCAGCGGGAGCACGGCCTGTGGGACGTGAAGGGAAAGCCCGACGTGCGCAACGTCGCCTGCATGCGCAACTGCCCGGTGTCGGCCGTGGTCGCCTCGGCCCTGCCCGAGCATGCCAAGGGCGCCCACGGCAACCTGAGCGAACAGAATCGCCCGGTGGGGCCGTCTCGCGGCATCGACACGTCCGCCGGCAAGGCTCCGGCGCAGGTCGCGGCGGTCAGCGCGTCGCTCGCGCTCGCCCAGGCCCGGGGTTGCATGGCCTGCCACGCGGTCGACAAGCGCGTGGTCGGCCCGGGGTTCGCGGAGATCGCCGCCAAGTACAAGGCCGAGGCGGGCATCGAAGCAAAGCTGGCTGCCAAGGTGAAGGCGGGTGGGGTAGGGGCCTGGGGCGCCATCCCGATGCCGCCCAACGCTTCCCTGACCGATGACGAGGTCCAGGGCCTTGTCCGCTGGGTCCTATCCGGGGCCCGCTAGCGGGACTCTCCTACCCTTTTGGGGGGGGGCGTCCTACCCGATCCGGCTATAGACGCGCGCAAGCGATGCGCCTGAGATTGCGGGGCGCAAAGGTAGAATGGAGACGGCAGTTCCCGCCCGGGGCAGCGCTTTCCCGGGTTGGCGCCGGAATCACGACAAATCGAACCGAAGGAGGGAAACGATGAACAGCAGTCGCAGGCAGGTGCTGCAGGGCACCACGGGCATGGCAGTCATGGGAATGGCCGCCGCCGCCGGCCTCTTCAAGCCCGGCAGCGCCTGGGCCCAGGCCTGGAACAAGGCGGCATTCGACACCAAGACGATGGCCGACACCGTGAAGGCCATGGGCGGCAGTGGCGCCTCGGAGAGCAAGGACATCGTCATCAATTCGCCCGACATCGCCGAGAACGGCGCGGTCGTGCCGTTCACGATCTCCAGCAAGCTGCCCAAGACGCAGCAGATCGCGCTGCTCGTGGAGAAGAATCCCAACAGCCTGGTGGCCAGTTTCACGATACCGGAAGGTACCGAGGCCGGCGTCACGACGCGCGCCAAGATGGGCCAGACCTCGAACGTGATCGCGCTCGTGAAGGCCGACGGCAAGTTCTACTACGTGTCCAAGGAAGTGAAAGTCACCCTCGGCGGCTGCGGCGGCTGATACCAGGAGAGAACCATGGCAGATCCGATGAAGATCCGGGCCGCGATGTCCGGCGACAAGGTGGAAGTGAAGATCCTCATGAGCCACGAGATGGAGACCGGCCAGCGCAAGGACGCGAAGGGCGCCGCCATCCCGGCGCATTTCATCCAGACCGTGACCGCCACGCACAACGGCAAGGTCGTGCTCTCGGCCGAATGGGGCCCCGCGGTCTCGAAGAACCCGTTCCTCGCCTTCAAGTTCGGCGGCGGAAAGCCCGGCGAGAAGGTGAGCGTCACCTGGGTCGACAACAAGGGTGACAAGCGCACCGACGAAGCGACCATTTCCTAGCGCGAGGGCGGGCCAACGCCCGTCTGGACAACCACAATTCCAAAAATCAGGGGAGGAAGTCCGATGAGAATGTTCCTGGGGAAGGCGGCCTTGGTGTCGCTGCTCGCGCTCGCGGGCGGCTGCGTCACGGCCAACGTGACGAAGGTCGATGCGCCCAAGGGCGCGGCGACGAGCAAGGTGGTCTATCACGTGAACGAAGGCGTCGACAAGGCGGTAGCGTCCCTGCGCAATGTCCGCAACCACCTCGATGCGGAACCCAAGGCCAGGATCGTCGTGGTGACGCACGGCCCGGGCATCGACTTCCTCCTGGACGGCGCGAAGGACAAGAACGGCAATCCGTTCGACGTCACCGTCGACACGCTTCAAGCCCGGGGCGTCGAGTTCCGGGTCTGCAGCAACACGCTCGTCTCGCGAGGAATCGACCCGAAGAAGGTCATCCCGCAGGCGACCATCGTCCCGTCGGGCGTGGCCGAGATCGGCCGTCTCCAGACGACCGAGGGCTTCGTCTACCTGAAGCCCTGACCGGTCCTGAGCGCACCACCCACAAGAATCGGAGGAGAAAAAGCATGAGAAAGAACCTGCAGGTAGCGGCTCGCGCCGTCCTGGCCGTGGCGGCCCTGGCCGCAACGGGCGTCGCCGCGCAGCAAAAGAGCGCCATCGAGGAGATCGAGCGCTATCGCGCCGCGCTCGGCGACGGCAACCCCGCCGAGCTCTGGGAAGCTCGCGGCGATGCCCTCTGGAAGGAAAAGCGCGGCCCGAAGAACGCGTCGCTCGAGCAGTGCGACCTGGGCCTGGGGCCCGGCGTCGTGCGCGGCGCCTATACCGTCCTGCCCAAGTACTTCGCGGACACGAACAAGGTGGAGGACCTCGAGTCCCGCCTGGTGTCCTGCATGGTGATGCTGCAGGGCTTCACTCCGGAGCAGGCGAAGAAGGATCCGTACGGCGGCCCCGGCAAGAAGGTCGCCATGGACGCGCTCGTCGCCTTCGTCACCTCGGAATCGCGCGGCCTGCCGATGAAGGTCGCCGGCACGCACCCCAAGGAGGTCGAGGCCTACGAACTGGGCAGGCAGATCTTCTTCCACCGGGGGGGGCCCTACGACTTCTCGTGCGCGACCTGCCACGGCGTGAACAACCAGCGAATCCGCCTGCAGGACCTGCCCAACCTGCTCAACCCGCGCGACGCGAAGAAGGCCTACACGGCCTGGCCCGCCTACCGCGTCTCGCAGGGCGAAGTCCGTTCGTTCCAGTGGCGGTTGCTCGACTGCTTCCGCCAGCAGCGATTCCCGGAGCTCGAGTTCGTCTCGCCCGCCTCGGTAGCGCTCACGATGTTCCTCGCCAAGAACTCCAATGGCGGGACCTTCGACGCCCCATCCATCAAGCGCTGACACGGAGACGACCATGAAGACGATGAAGATGATCGCCATTCCGGCCGCGGTCCTCGCGCTCGCGGGCTGCGCCACCACGCCCGGCCCCGACGAATTGCGCACGAACGCCATCGCCATGATGAAGGCGTCCTTCAAGGAACGCGGGCAGGCGAAGCTCGACCGCATCGACCAGGACGACATGCAGCGCCTGTGCAGCGAATACGTCGGCGAGAAGGTGATGCCCAAGGAGATCGCGCAGTCCCTGGAGAAGGCCCAGCAGGCCCTCATCAAGTACCCGGCCGACGGCAAGCTGCTCGGCGACTGGAAGCTGGGCGAGCGCATTGCCCAGTCCGGTGTCGGCAAGCAGTACAGCGACGATCCCAAGAAGCCCGCCGGCGGCAATTGCTATGCCTGCCACCAGCTCACGAAGGAGGAAGTCTCGTACGGCACGATCGGGCCCAGCCTGTACAACTTCGCCAAGGTGCGCGGGTACGGCGAACAGATCCAGCGCTATGCCTACGGCAAGGTCTACAACTCGCAGGCCTTCTCGGCCTGTTCGAGCATGCCGCGGTTCGGTCACGCCGGCATTCTCACCGAGGAACAATTGCGCCATGTCGTGGCGCTGCTCATGTCGCCGGACTCCCCCGTCAACAAGTGATTCCCACCCAGGGCGGGAGCTACCCCGCCCTTTTTTACGCGAAGGAACATTAGCCATGACTAATACGACTGCCCGCATCGCCCTCGCCACGCTCCTCACGACCGCCACCACGGGCGTTCTCGCCGCGGAATCGGCCACCTTTTCGATCAAGGCGCTCACGCCCGAGACGGCCATGAAGGCCGCCACGGCCGCGCTCGCGAAATGCCGCGCCGACGGCTACCAGGTCGCGGTCGCGATCGTGGACCGCTCGGGCCTCGTCCAAGCCGTGATTCGCGATCGCTTCGCCGGCGCGCATACGCCCGAGACGGCGACCAACAAGGCCTGGACCGCGGTTTCGTTCCGGACCCATACGAGCGATCTCGTCAAGCTGACCGCCCCCGGGCAGGAAGCCGCCGGCATCCGCAACCTGCCGCGTGTCGTCGCGGTGGGTGGCGGGGTCATGATCGAGGCGGGCGGCTCCATACTCGCCGGCATCGGCGTCTCGGGGGCGCCCGGCGGCGCCGCGGACGACGTGTGCGCCAAGGCGGGAATCAAGGCGATCGCCGACTCCCTCGAATTCTAGGAACCCGTACCCATGGATCGCCGCGAATTCCTGAACGTTCTCGCCATCGCCGCCGCGGCGGGCCTGCCCATCGCATCGCGCGACGCCCTGGCGGCGGGAGAAGATTCGACGCTCTACGACGTCCCCGCATTCGGCAACGTGAGCCTGCTTCACATGACGGATTGCCACGCGCAGCTCCTGCCGATCTACTTCCGCGAACCGAACGTGAACCTCGGGATCGCGGGCTCCTCCGGAAAGGCGCCGCACCTGGTCGGCGACCGTTTGCTCAAGGCCTACGGCGTGAAGGCCGGCAGCGCGCAGGCCCATGCCTTCAGTTACCTGGATTTCGACCGGGCGGCGAAGGCCTACGGCAAGGTGGGCGGGTTCGCCCATCTCGCCTCGCTGGTGAAGAGCCTCAAGGCGGCCCGGCCCGGGGCGCTCCTGCTCGACGGCGGCGACACCTGGCAGGGCTCCGCCACCGCGCTCTGGAGCAAGGGCCAGGACATGGTCGATGCGTGCCTGCAGCTCGGCGTCGACGTCATGACGGCCCATTGGGAATTCACGCTGGGCCAGGACCGGGTCAAGCAGATCGTCGAGAACGACTTCAAGGGCAAGGTGGATTTCGTCGCGCAGAACGTCGTCACGGCGGATTTCGGCGATGCCGTCTTCAAGCCGTACGTGATCCGGCCGATCAACGGCATCCCGGTCGCCATCGTGGGACAGGCCTTTCCGTATACGCCGATCGCGAATCCCCGCCACATGGTCGCGGACTGGACTTTCGGCATCCGCGAGGAGGAACTGCAGAAGCAGGTGAACGAGGCCCGGGGCAAGGGCGCGCAGGTCGTCGTCCTGCTCTCCCACAACGGCATGGACGTGGACCTGAAGCTCGCCTCGCGCGTCACCGGCATCGACGCCATCCTGGGCGGCCACACGCACGACGGCGTGCCGCAGCCCGTGGAGGTGAAGAACGCCGCCGGAACCACCCTCGTCACCAACGCCGGCAGCAACGGCAAGTTTCTCGGCGTGCTCGACTTCGACGTGAAGGGCGGGCGCATCTCGGGCTGGAAGTACCGGCTGCTGCCCGTGTTCGCCAATCTCATCAAGCCGGATGCCGCGATGGCCTCGCTCATCGCGCGGATCCGCGGGCCCCACGAGGCGAAGCTGGCGGAGAAACTCGCCGTGACGGAAGGGCTGCTCTATCGCCGGGGCAACTTCAACGGCACGGTCGACCAGGTGATCCTCGACGCCCTGATGAAGGTGAAGGACGCGCAGGTGGCGTTCTCGCCGGGTTTCCGCTGGGGCACGACGCTGCTGCCCGGCCAGGCGATCACGATGGACCACGTGATGGACTGGACCGCGATTACCTATCCCTACACGACCGTGAACGAGTTCACGGGCGAGATGATCAAGACGATCCTCGAGGATGTCTGCGACAACCTCTTCAATCCGGACCCTTATTACCAGCAAGGCGGCGACATGGTGCGCGTAGGGGGGCTCACTTATACCTGCACGCCCGGCGCCGGCATGGGCAAGCGCATCTCCGACATGCGGCTGGCCGGCAAGCCGATCGATGCGGGCAGGAAGTACAAGGTGGCCGGCTGGGCGCCCGTCGCCGAGGGTGCGCAGGGCGAGCCCGTCTGGGACGTCGTCACGAAATACCTGCGCGACGTGAAGACGGTAAAGCCGGTGAAACTCAACCTGCCGAAGCTCGTCGGCATGGAAGGCAACGCGGGAATCGCCTGATGCGCCTCGCGCTTCGCATCGCCGCCGCCGCCCTGTCCGCCGCGTCGGTGTTGGCATCGGCCCAGGAACTCAAGTCGAAGGTCGTTCCCGTCAAGGTCACGGACCGGGTCTGGTTCGTCCAGGGGCAGCCGGGCATGGCGAGCGCCGCCAACGAGGGCTACAACTCGAACGCCGGCTTCGTCGTGACGGACGAAGGGGTCGTGGTGATCGACGCGCTGGGCTCGCCCGCATTGGGCGAAGCACTCCTGGCGGCGATCCGCAAGGTGACGCCCAAGCCGGTGAAGCGAGTCATCGTCACCCACTATCACGCCGATCACTTCTACGGCCTGGCCCCGTTCAGGAAGGCCGGCGCGGACATCTGGGCGCACGTGGGCGCGAGGGAGTATTTCACGAGCGGCGATGCCGAAAGGCGGCGCATCCAGCGTGCTCGGGACCTCTTTCCCTGGGTCACCGACACGACGCCGCTTCTCGAGGCCGACCGCTGGCTGGAAGGCGACGCGCGCTTCGTGCTGGGCGGCAAGCCGTTCGAGATCCAGCACTTCGGCCCGGCCCATTCGCCCGAGGACCTGGTCATCGTGGTGCCGGACGAGGGGGTCGTCTTTTCCGGCGACATCCTCTTCACCGGGCGCATCCCGTACGTGGGCGAGGCGGACAGCAAGTCTTGGCTGGCGCGGATCGATCGATTGATCGCGCTGAAGCCTCGCCTGATGGTCACGGGCCATGGCGAGGTGTCCAAGGATCCCTCGAAGGATCTCGTGCTCACCCGCGATTACCTCCTTTTTCTTCGCCAGGCCATGGGCAAGGCGGTCGAGGATTTCGTGCCTTTCGAGGAAGCCTACAAGCGCACCGACTGGAGCCGCTATTCCGCGCTGCCGGCCTTCGAAGCGGCCAATCGCGTGAACGCTTACGGAACGTACCTGCTCATGGAAAAGGAGTCGCTCGCCCGATGAAACGGCGCGCGGCGCTCCTGGCATTGGGTGCCCTCGCGGCGGGCGGGGCGGTTCGCGCCGCCTCTTCGCCGACCGCCATTGCGCTCGCCCGCGATTTCGTCGACGACGGACGCCGCGCCCGCCAGGCCCGTGTTCCGATCGTCGTTCTCTACAGTCTGCCGGGCTGCCCCTACTGCGAGGAGATCCGCCGCTCCCACCTCGCACCGATGCTGCGCGAACCCGGGGCGGCCGCGAAAGTCATCATCCGGCAAGTGGACGTGAATGGCGGACAGTCACTGGTGGGATTCTCCGGCGAGGCGACGACCCATGCCGGGTTCGCCGCTACGCGGGGCGTGAAGATGGCGCCCGTCGTGCATTTCCTCTCGCCTGTGGGCGAATCGACGGCACCGCCGCTCGTCGGCATGCTGTTGCCGGACTTCTACGCGGCCTATTTCGATGCCTCTTTCGAGGCGGCGTCGGCAGTGGCCCGGACGGGCTGACGCGATTACTTGAGGGGCAGCTTGTAGTACGCGCCGTTGAGAAAGGCGGCGACGTGCTCCTCGTCCTCCGGAAAGAACCCCAGGTTCAGCTCCGAATTGCACAGGGCCACCTGCGCCTTGAGCTTGGGCCAGGTGGTCACCTTGCGGTCCTTGCGCAGGTAGACGGTGCCGACCGGGCCGTACACCTTGTTCTGGTGGCAGGTCTCGCATTTCGCGGATTCGACGAGCTTCCTGCCTTCCTCGGCGGATGGCGCGGCGTACGCGAGAGCGGGCAGGACGGTCGCGACGAGCACGATGGCGGCTTTCTTCATGGCGGCTTCCTGGCGGGGGCGAACTGTCGATTCTATCGCCGCGGATCGCAACGTGTGGCGCAGTCGCGACGTCCGGCGGCGACACCCGAATCGGCTGCAGGAACAGGGAGTTGTGTGCGCCTGGGTATTCGTCCTGTGCGGGCTCGGCGACAAAGCTGCGCAGTGACGATGCCTTAAGCCCCTGTTAAGAAAGGGGATTCAAGATGGCATCCGTCCTGCTATACCCCCGGGACCATTCCAGCCTCGCGCAAGGAGAAGCCATGAAGAAGACCCTCGTCATCACCCTCGCCGCCGTGGGCGCCACTGGCGCGCTCGGTCAGCAACCGCAGACGCCGCCAGCCGGCCGCCTGCTGGCGTCGAACTGCTTCCAGTGCCACGGCACCGACGGCAAGGGCAGCGGCACTTTCGAACGGCTCGCCGGGAAATCGTCGAACGAGATCTACAACGAGCTGCGCGAGATGAAGGCCGAGAACAAGCGCGGGGAAATCATGACGATCCACGCCGTCGGCTATACCGACGTGCAGTTGCGCGCGATCGCCGACTACTTCGCGCGCCAGCGCTGACCGGGAGAATCCCCATGAGACAAAGACGCGAATTTCTCGCCCGGCTGGCCGCCGCGGCCGTTGCCGCCGGCTTTCCGGCTTACGGCCTTGCCGACTCCGACCGCCGTGGCACGACCTCCGGAGGATCGGGATCGACCGCGATCGCTCTGCCGACGACGGGCCTCGCCGGACGCGTGGTCGTGGTGGGTGGCGGCATGGCCGGGGCTTCGGTGGCGAAGTTCCTTCGACTGTGGGGGGGCGCGAACGTGAAGGTCACGATCGTGGAAAAGGAACCCCGGTACATCTCCAATATCCTCTCGAACCTCGTTCTCACCGACACGGTGACGATGGCGGCGCTCCAATTCGAATACACGACGCTGAAGAGCGCCTACGGCATCGAAGTCATCCAGGGGACGGCCCTGGCGGCGGACCCGACGGGCGGGCGCCTGACGATTTCCACGGCCTCGGGACCCCGCACCCTCGACTTCGATCGACTCGTCGTCGCGCCCGGGATCGATTTCGAGTATCCCGCGGGCCTCGAGACGCCGGCCGCGCGCGCGGCCATCGTGCACGCCTGGCAGGCGGGCCCCGAAACGCTCACGCTTCGCAGCCAGATCCGGGCAATGCCCGTCGGTGGCGTGTTCGTCATGACCGTCCCAGCGACGCCGTTCCGCTGCCCGCCCGGCCCCTACGAGCGGGCCTGCGTCGTGGCCGACTGGCTCAAGCGCAATCGCCCCGGATCGAAGGTGATCGTGCTCGACGCCAACCCCGCCATCGCCGCCGAGCGGACGAGTTTCGAGCGCGCTTTCAGCGTGACCCACGCGGGCATCATCCAGTACGTACCCAATGCCCCGGTCGACTTCGTGGACGTGGGGACCAGGACGATTCATACGCCCATGGGTGCGTTCCGGGGCGATGCGGTCAACGTGATCCCGACCAATATCGGCCCGGCGCTCCTTCGCGACCTGGGAATCGCCAATGCGCCGCGAGGCTTCGCCGCCGTGAACGTCCTCGACTACCAGAGCACGGCAACCGATCGTATCCATGTGATCGGGGATTCGAGTTCGACGACCCAGCCCAAGGCCGGGCACATCGGCAACCAGGAGGGAAAAGTGTGCGCCGACGCGATCCTGCGAGCTTTCGGAGGTGGTCTCCCCGATCCGTCGCCGGTGACCAATTCCTCGTGCTATTCGCCCATTACCTTGAGCACGGCCTCCTGGCTCTCGGCAGTGTTCGCCTACGATCCGCTTACCAAGACGATGCAAATCGTGCCTGGCGCTTCCGGTGAGGCAACCAGGGCGAATTCCGAGCATTTCAAGGACATGCAGGTCTGGTTCGGCACGCTCATGCGCGATACGTTTGCCTAGGCGGAAGGCGCCGTTGATCGGCGTCAATCACTCCCGCCCGGCGGGTGGCTAGCGTGACGGGTCGGAAGATCCGAACCACCGCCCGGAGCGAGCCATGAACGACACGGTCAAGTACCTCCTCGACGAATCCCGCATTCCGAAGGCCTGGTACAACATCCAGGCCGACCTGCCGCAGCCCGCGCCCGCGGTGCTGCACCCCGGCACGATGAAGCCCGTGGGACCGGAAGACCTTGCCCCTCTCTTCCCCATGGCACTCATCCAGCAGGAAGTGTCGCTGGAGCGCGAGATCGAGATCCCGGATCCGGTGCGGGATGTCTACAAGCAGTGGCGCGTGACGCCGCTTTATCGCGCGCGCCGGCTGGAGAAAGCCCTGCAGACGCCCGCCCGCATCTACTACAAGTACGAGGGCGTCTCGCCCGCCGGCAGCCACAAGCCGAACACGGCGGTGGCGCAGGCCTTCTACAATCGCGAGGCCGGCGTGAGGAAACTCGTGACCGAGACCGGGGCAGGGCAGTGGGGCAGTTCGCTGGCCTTTGCCGGATCCCTTTTCGGGATCGATGTCCAGGTCTTCATGGTGCGGGTGTCCTACGACCAGAAGCCCTATCGGCGCGCCTTGATGGAGACCTACGGCGCCCGCTGCGTCGCTTCGCCTTCGGGCGAAACGCAGTCGGGCCGGAACATTCTCGCCAAACGGGCGGATCATCCGGGGAGCCTTGGCATCGCGATCTCCGAGGCGGTGGAGGTGGCCGCGCAGCGCGAGGACACGAAGTACGCCCTGGGTAGCGTCCTGAACCACGTGCTGCTGCACCAGACCGTGATCGGGATCGAGGCGCAGGCGCAACTCGAGCTGGCGGACGACTACCCCGATGTGATCGTCGGCTGCACGGGCGGTGGATCGAACTTCGCCGGGATCGTCTTTCCATTCCTGGGAGCCCAGCTGCGCGGCGGGAAGACGGTGCGGGTGGTGGCCGTGGAACCGGCGGCCTGCCCGAGCCTCACGCGTGGCAGGTACGCCTACGACTTCGGAGACACGGCGCATCTCACGCCCCTCACGAAGATGCATACGCTGGGATCGACCTTCACGCCGCCGGGCTTCCATGCGGGCGGCCTGCGGTATCACGGCATGGCACCGTTGGTTTCGCACCTGCAGGAACTGGGCCTCATCACCTCGACCGCCTACCACCAGACGGCGTGCTTCGAAGCGGGGGTGCAGTTCGCGCGGGCCGAGGGGATCATGCCGGCACCCGAGGCCAACCACGCGGTGAGGGGGGCGATCGACGAGGCGATCAAGTGCCGGGAAGAAGGCGTCTCGCGCGCCATCCTCTTCAACCTGTGCGGACACGGGCATTTCGACATGCAGGCCTACATCGACTATTTCGGCGGCAAGCTCAAGGACGTCGACTACGACCAGGCAGAACTCGCCATGGCGCTCGCGGGCCTGCCGTCGGTGCCCGAGCCTGCCTAGTTCTGGCAAGACATCTGCCAAGACTGGGCCCGTGGGGATGTCACGATGCCGGTGTCAGGCAAATAAAATGAAAAAGGCCCGCCAATACTGGCGGGCCTTTCCCTGAAACTCTGGCTCCCCGACCTGGACTCGAACCAGGGACCTGCGGATTAACAGTCCGTCGCTCTACCGACTGAGCTATCGGGGAATCGGTGAACCCAAGATTATAGATTCTCTACCGATTCCGGTCAATTGAGAGTGACGCCGGGCGGGCGCGGGGACGCTGAAAGCCCCTTGCCATCGCGCTCCTCGGCGAGCAGTTCCTTGATCCGGGCACGCGCCTTGAGAAAGGGCGAATGCTTAGCCGCCTTGCCCAGGTAGGCGTCCAGGTCCTTGTTCTCACGGGCGAGCCGTCGGACCAGCGCGAGGAAGTGGTCCGTGAGTTCGGGATCGAATTGGCGCCCGCGCTGGCCGGCAATCAGATCAAGCGCCTCCTCGACGGAACGAGGAGGGGCATAGGGACGCCCATGGGTGATGGCATCGAAGACATCGGCCAAGGCGACGATCCGCGCGCTCTTGGGAATGTCCTTGCCCTTCAATTGCTTCGGATAGCCGGCGCCGTCCCACCGTTCGTGGTGGTAGCGGGCAATTTCCTCCGCGATTCGGACCTGGGGAATGTCGCTTCTCGAGAGGATCTCCCCGCCCACGCGCGTATGGGCTTCGATGAATTGCCTTTCCGCGTCGCGAAGCGTCTTCTCATCCAGGAGAATCTTCTCCGGAATGCCGAACTTGCCGATGTCGTGAAGGCGCGCCGCGATGTCCAGCGCCTCGCAGGCGTCGCGCTCCCAGCCGATCTCGCGGGCGAGCAGGGCGGAGAGCCGGCCTACCCGGAAGCCGTGTTCGCCGGAGATGTCTTCACGGATGTCGGCGGCGATGGCCATTCTTTCTAACATCTCTAGGCGGGAATTGAGAACTTCACGCTCAGCAACTTTTTGACGAAGACGAGCGACCTCGAGTTCATGGACACGTTGATTCGCTTTGGACATATGGAGAGGCACACCAAGTCCCCCATCCTGCAGGCAATCTAGCTGCCTTATGGCCGTGGCAATGCCCGCGCTCGAGAAATGCGCAAGCAAATCGTCGAGGACAAGCAGGGCATCTTCGTTTCGTCCAAGTACTTGGTATGCACGAACCAACGCGCCAAGTACTTCCAAGTGGAGTGGCGGGAGTTCCCGGATTCGATGATCAGTTAGTAGATCTTCAAGCTCTCGAATGCCTTGAGCAGAATCACCTGCGTACACTTTTACCAAGGCGCTACTAATGCGCGCAATCGTATTAGAACGGTCGTTTGGATATGTACACGCGAGTGCAACTGCGGCGTTCGCATGCAAGCGAGCACCAGAGACATCTCCCAGGGCCAGCAGAATTTCGACGATATTAGACTCGCGGACTATTCGCCCCTGTGCTTGTTGTCCGTTCGATGGGGCGCGACTACTTGCGATAGAACTTAGTGCATATTGCATTGCGGCCTGCGACTCGCCAAGTCGATGTAGCGAAAGGGCAAGATTGGTTTCGCATCTTGCGCGAAGCTCGAGGCTGTCTTCACCGAGTCCTTCCTGCAAATTCAGTGCGCGCCTCCCCGCCGAGATCGACTCGACGTACATCCCGCTGTCCAGCAACAAAGCCGAAAGATTTATCCAGCTGATGGTCTCACCACGCAGATCACATGATTCAATAGACAGTTCAAGCGCGCGGTGATGGTTGTGTATGGCGCCCGTATAAACGCCTAGCTCGCCCAAAATGGTGCCAAGCAGAGTATGAAAGAGACGGGTGTCGGGATTTCGGGAATTGCGACGTGCAAGCTCAAGCCCGTATTCGGCAAAAACTAACGCTTCCGGGGAGTGCCCGGTCAAGAACAGGTAGTAGCTACATGCCTTGAGGCAAGATGTACGCAGGTCCGCCTGGGCGAAACCTCGCAAACGAGTTAATCCTTCACCGATCTGACGAAAGAAATCAAGACTCTCAGCTGATGCAAGTTCTTGGCGTTCACGTGCAAGTGGCTCGATTCGCATCAAAGCTGCACGCACCCGAGGGTCCGAGGCTTGAACGATTGAATTCGTAAGAGATCGAAATTCTTGAGCTGCGATATGTGCGCCCACAATCGCTCCTCCAACAGTTCGCCCTTTGCGCCATGCGCGACTCGGACGAGAAGTTGTCAGTCTCTGGGTGCTGTATGCCGCACGCGCGGCAAAGCTACGCGACAATCTTCTTGAATTGCACTGGACTTCTAGCGCTGAAGGTCAAGGCGGCTGTCAGCTCCGCTGCCGTCGGGATCTTTGGATTTGCGAAGTGTGTCCCAAATCCGAGAACGGGCTTGAAGAAATGGCGACTCAAGTGCGGCTTGCCCGAGAAACGCATCAAGATCGACATACGTTTCCCGAAGCTTTTCTACAAGCGTGAGGAAGTATGTCGTTAGCTGCGGGTCGAACTGCTTCCCCTTCAATCGGGCGATCTCGTCAATCGCTCTGTCGATTGGCCAAGCTTCTTTGTAAGGCCGGCGATGCGTCAATGCGTCAAAGACATCTGCCAATGCCGTGATTCTCGACGCGAGCGGAATAGCGGAACCGCTGAGGTTTCCAGGGTAGCCAGAGCCATCCCACCACTCATGGTGATGCCTCGCAATTTCCTCAGCCATTTGCATCTGGGGAATGTTGCTCTTTGAAAGTAGCTCGGCGCCAACTGTCGTATGTGAACGCATGACAGTGCGTTCTGCATCGTTGAGTTTGTCGGGCTTCAAGAGTATTGCGTCAGGCACTCCGATCTTCCCAATATCGTGAAGTCGGGCTGCCAGTTCAATCATGAAAGCAGTATTGTCATCTACGCCGTATTCAATGGCCAGAAGCGCCGAAAGTTTGCCGACTCGATAGGAATGTTCGCCAGTTGAGTCGTCGCGAAGTTCCGCGGTAACAGCGAGACGCTCAAGCATCTCAATGCGGGATCTAAAGAGCTCCTGCTCGGCAACTTGACCGCGAAGTGCTGCCTCTCGTCGCTCAAGTGCTACAGCGCCGCCGGTCGCTTCAGCATAAGAGAATCCAATGTTGTCGAGGTGAAGTTTAAGGTGCTTTAGCGCATTGTCCTGCTGCACCTGACGAGAAACTTCCATCATTTCACGCAAATAGACCAACGCGCGCTGTGGCTCGCCTAGGAATTCGTGGGATTTCACAAGTGCTGCCAGAGTATCTCGCAGCATTGGACGCAGCAATCGTGCCTTTTCGAGCGTCGCCGTTAGTCTCGAAATCCCGACGTCAGCCTTGCCAGCGTGTACCTCGCATAGCCCTTCTGCGATGGCCGCTGCAATTTCCGCTCTCGCAGAGTGGCTTTCAGCTGCATACCGCTTAGCTATTGCGCACCGTTCAATTGCCTTGTCGACGCTATTGACCTCAAGAAGAAGGCGCGCATAGTTATTCTCAAGTAGGACTCTGGAAAGTCGCTCCTTGGCGCTTGAGGGGGGGGCGGAATCACCGATGGCACTTTCGGCGGCGCGCAGTCCTCTCGCGTAGTCTTCGAGATGAAGGGACGCCAACGCAATATTTGAGAGTGCAGACAGTCTCCAAGCCTTAAGGCTTGGATCGTCGCTGGCTATCGTCTGGACGCGCTCAAAACAGTCAATTGCGTCTCGGTACTGTGCGGCATAGAGCAGCGCAACGCCGATATTGATCCAAACCACGCACTCAATCCCTTTGTCGCCCAATGACTGGGCGATTTCCAAGGCCTGTGAGTGACACTCGATAGCCTGAGGAATATTTCCCGTATCGGCGTACATGACGCCGAGGGTGGTCAGCGCCTTTCGAGTGAGAGTGGGGATGCTCGCCAAAGATGCAAGCGCACTTGCTTGCTTTGCGGGATCAATCGCCTGAAATGGCGATCCCATCAAATACAAATGGTGCGCCAAATCAATAAGGCAGTTGATACGAACCAGGGCATTTCCAGTCCCTTTGACTGCAGCTAATGCATCACAAATGTCCTTGCATTCGGCCACAGGAATGCTGGCGCCTGCATGCAGGCGCCTCTGGACATCACCCGCTAATTCAGTGAGGGCTTGGGCAACAAGCGGGTCGTCGGCGCTAGAAGTGGCTGCGTACGCCCTTTCTAACGCACTAGCGGCAGGTGAAAAATGAGGCATTGCGAATCCCAAAAGTGTTCATTAAGCTGTTACAAGTGTCATCTAAGCCCTAGTTTTACCACAAGAATCGAGGCTTGGCTCTGCTGGCCTGAGTGCCCAGACCTCGATAACTCATTAGCAGGACAGCGTTTTCCTGCTTGCGCACCCGGTGCAATGCCGGATTTACCGGGCGGTTGAGAAGGTAGGCCTTTCTAGTAGTGCGCACCAGCCCTTTTAGGGTTGGTTGCTTGCCTTTTTTCGCTGCCCAAGTGCTTTCCAGCGCGCCAATTCTGTAGATCGTAAGGCGAAGATTGCCTTATTTTTAATCCGGGATTATTTAATCTATTGATATTAAAGGAAAATAATGGAATTCAGCAAAGTCGAAGTCAAGGAAATCGAAGCGACCGTCAACGAAGTGCGTGAACTGGCTGATCTGGAACTGGCCCTGGTCGGTGGTGGCTGCGGCGACGTCGCGCTGGCCTAACTCAACTTCCCAATCTAAGGAGCTTCAACATGGAATTCAGCAAAGTCGAAGTCAAGGAAATCGAAGCGACCGTCAACGAAGTGCGTGAACTGGCTGATCTGGAATTGGCCCTGGTTGGTGGTGGTTGCGGCGACGTCGCGCTGGCTTAACTCAACTTCCCAATCTAAGGAGCTTCAACATGGAATTCAGCAAAGTCGAAGTCAAGGAAATCGAAACGACCGTCAACGAAGTGCGCGAACTGGCTGATCTGGAGCTGGCCCTGGTCGGTGGTGGCTGCGGCGACGTCGCGCTGGCCTAACTCAACTTCCCAATCTAAGGAGCTTCAACATGGAATTCAGCAAAGTCGAAGTCAAGGAAATCGAAACGACCGTGAACGAAGTGCGCGAACTGGCTGACCTGGAGCTTGCTCTGGTTGGTGGTGGTTGCGGCGACGTCGCGCTGGCCTAACTCAACTTCCCAATCTAAGGAGCTTCAACATGGAATTCAGCAAAGTCGAAGTCAAGGAAATCGAAGCGACCGTCAACGAAGTGCGTGAACTGGCTGATCTGGAATTGGCCCTGGTCGGTGGTGGCTGCGGCGACGTCGCGCTGGCTTAACTCAACTTCCCAATCTAAGGAGCTTCAACATGGAATTCAGCAAAGTCGAAGTCAAGGAAATCGAAGCGACCGTCAACGAAGTGCGTGAACTGGCTGATCTGGAACTGGCGCTGGTCGGTGGTGGCTGCGGCGACGTTGCGCTGGCCTAACTCAACTTCCCAATCTAAGGAGCTTCAACATGGAATTCAGCAAAGTCGAAGTCAAGGAAATCGAGACGACCGTCAACGAAGTGCGCGAACTGGCTGATCTGGAACTGGCCCTGGTCGGTGGTGGCTGCGGCGACGTCGCGCTGGCCTAACTCAACTTCCCAATCTAAGGAGCTTCAACATGGAATTCAGCAAAGTCGAAGTCAAGGAAATCGAAGCGACCGTGAACGAAGTGCGCGAACTGGCTGATCTGGAACTGGCCCTGGTCGGTGGTGGCTGCGGCGACGTCGCGCTGGCCTGATTTCTCACGCTTGTTTTTTGTTTTGCTGCCTAAGAACGACTATTCGGACGATTGCACTGACTGGCGTTTCCCGATGGGTTACATAGACCACAGACACACCAACTGCTCGAAGACTCGAGAAAATTAGATTTTCGTTTTCGATATCAAGCTGATCCAGAGCTTCATCGATAAAAAGTATCTGCGGTCGCCTATAAAGCGCCCGAGCCAAAAGCACCCGTTGCTTCTGTCCCCCCGAAAGGGCGGTTCCCAGCGAACCGACGATCGTGTTGTACCCCATGGGCATCGCGGAAACGTCCGCGTCGATCATGGCGAGCTTCGCGCACTCCCGCACGCGCTCCGGATCGTGCTCGGGATCGAAGAAGCTGATGTTGTCCTCGATCGTTCCCACGAAGAGTTGGTCGTCCTGCATCACGGCGCCGATGCGCCGGCGATAGTGCCCCAGGTCCCAATCCTTCAGGCTCCTGCCGTTGACTCGCAGCGATCCTTCCGTGGGCTCCAATAGTCCCACCAGCACCTTGATGAGCGTCGTCTTCCCGCAGCCCGAGGGACCGACGATCGCGACCGTTTCGCCCGGCGCCACGGAAAAATCCACCCCGCGGAACACGAACCCTTCCGGCCCATAGGCGTAGGCGAGCCCCTCCGCCTCGATGGTGATCGGCCCTGCGGCACCTTCGCCCGGAAGGGACGGCAGGGCGCGCTCCTCCTCCGCGAGCGCGATATCGGCGATGCGCTCGGCATGCAGGTCCAGCATCCGGAAGTCGTTCCACTTCTCCACGAGGGCGTTTACCCGCGTGAGGAAGACGATCTTGAAGCCGAGGAAGGCGTAGAGCATGCCCACGGAAAAGCGGCCTTCCATCACGGCCATCGCACCCAGCCAGATCACGGCCACGTTCTCCAGGCCGAAGATGAGGGCCGCCGAGGCGCGCTGGGCGATTCCCACGTTCTGCACCTTCACGCCGGCGTTCACCTGGTCCACCACGAGGTTCTGGTAGGCCGCCCGCCGCTCGTTCTCGCGCAGGTTGAGCTTGATGGCCATCATCCCGCGCAGCGTCTCGATGAAATGCGTGCCGCTCTTCGCCTCGTGCGAGAGCTGCTCGTCGGTCGCATAGCGCTGCGGGTAGTAGAGACCCCAGCGGACGATCACGTAAAGGACGGTCGCACCGACCACGACGGCCGTGAGCGTGAGGCTGTACCACGCCATCACCAGCAGCGTGAGCACGACCATGATCCCGTCCACCACGGTTTCGACGAAGGTCGTCGTGAGCGTGCGCTGCACCGCGTCCACGCTGCGGAACTTCGAGACGATGTCTCCGATGTTGCGCTTCTCGAACCACGAGAGCGGCAGCCGCACCATGTGCGAGAAGAGCGTCGAGAGCAACCTCAGGTTCACGTTCGTGGACAGGTACACGCTCACCCAGGCTCGCACCGCCGTCACCGCCACCGTGATCACGACCAGGGCCCCGAAGGCCACCCCCAGCACGGTGAGCAGGTCCCGGTCGCGGCCGACGATCACGCGGTCCACCACGAGTTGCAGGAAGAAGGGCATCGCGATCGCGAAGACCTCGAGCGCGAGCGACAGGATGAGGATCTGCGCGAGCGTCCCCTTGAGCCCGCTCGCCACGCCCAGCAGCTGCGTCGCGCTCACTTTCTCGCGCTCGTCGCGCGGGCGGAAGGTGGCGGTGGGCGAGAACTCCATCGCGATGCCCGTGTAGTGGCGCGAGGCCTCGTCGAGCGGCATGACGCGCCGCCCGCGCGCCGGGTCGTGCACGACGAGCTTGCGGCCCCTCACGCCCACGAGGACGACGAAGTGATTCATGTCCCAGTGCAGCAGGGCCGGCAGCTGCAGCTTGCCCAGCGCCTCGAGCGGCGCCTGCACGCCCCGTGCCGTGAGCCCCATGCCCTCGGCGATCTGGGCCACGTTCTTGAGCGTCACGCCCTTGAGCGAGGGCGACAGCCGCACGCGCATGGCCGACAGGTCCGTGAGGTAGCCGTGGTAGGAGGCCACCATGGCGAGGCAGGCGATGCCGCACTCGGGTGCCTCGCTCTGCAGGATGACCGGCGTGCGCCGTCCGAAGAGGCTCATCAGAGCCTTCCCCGCAACTGCAGGACCGGCTCGAACAGCCACTCGAGGAGCGTGCGGCGCTCCAGCAGGATATCCGCGTTCACGAGCATGCCCGGCCTCAGGGGGATCTCGTTGCCCAAGGCGGCGACGCTCTGGCGATCGAGCTTCACGTCGACGCGGTAGACCGGCTCCTTCACCGTGAGGGGGCCCAACTTCTCGCCGGGTGACCAGACGGTGCGGCTGATCTCGACCACCTTGCCCTTGTACTGGCCGAATCGCTCGTGCGGAAAGGCCTCGTAGCGCAGCACCACGTCCTGCCCCTTGTTGATGAACCCGATCGCCCGCGACGGCACCAGCAACTCCGCGTGCAGGCCGCTGCCCTTGGGCAGCACCATGGCGAGCGGCGCGTCGGCAGCCACGCCCTGGCCACGCACCACGGCGATGTTGGTCACGGTGCCGGCCACCGGGGCCTTGATCTGGGTTTCGCGGCGGGCTTCGGCATTGGCCAGGTTCTCCTGGATCTCCGAAAGCTGGCGGGCCAGCTGGTCGATCTGCCCCTGTGAGCGCAACTGGATCGAGGGCTCCTCCATGCGGATGGCGGCGAGGTCGCGATCGACTTGGGAGCGGGCGCGGCGAAGCGTCTGCAGCTTGATTTCCTGGTCGGTGACCTCGTTCGCCTTCTGCTTGGCCACCAGGTCCGACACGAACTTCTCGGCGGCGAGCTTCTGGTAGCGTGCGGCTTCCTCGCGGGCGGCGCGGATTCGCGTCTCCTGCAGCCTGAGCTCGCGGTCGGCCTGGGCCCGTTCGCTTTCCAGGTCCTTCGCCCGGCGCTTGGCCTGGGCGACCTGCTGATCGCCCAGTTCGCGCAGTTGCTCCTGTTCGCGTTCGAGCAGCGTCCGGCGGCTCGCGAGTTCCTGGGCGGAAGTCTCGGCCGTCGAGCGGTCGTAGGTGATCCGGGCCATGACGGCGCCGGCTTCGACCTCGTCGCCTTCCTTGATGAGGAGATCCGCTACCCGGCCGGGGTCGGGGATCAGCACGCGGGCCGCACCCACGTCGAGCGCGATGCTGCCCTCGACTCGCTCCCGCCGGGTGTACTCGCCCCAGATGGCGACGGCGAGAAGGATGGCGGCAATCGTCGCGGCCAGCAGGGTATAGACCCAGTAGGCGATGGGCCGGGCGAGCGTGGTCTCGCCCAGGTACTTCTCGCGCTGGGCGTCGATCGCCTCCTTGCGAAAGAGGCTGCGGCTCATGCGCGGGCGAACGCGCGCGGCGCGAGGCGGGGAACGGTGGATTGCGTGGAGATCATGCTGGCCTCGGATTGTAAGTCATCGAGGCCCGGCCGGACGGGCTATCGGCGGCCCGCCCGGCGCACGATCGTGATTCCGAACCTATTCGGCCTTGATGCCCGCCTCGCGGATGGCCTTGCCCCATTTGAGGAGCTCGGCTTTCTGGAAATCGGCGAATTGCTCGGCCGTCATCGGCAGGAACTTGGCACCCTCCGATTCGAGGCGCTTCACGACCTCCGGCGACTGCATGATCTTCAACACCTCGGCGTTCAGGCGCCTCACGATCTCCGGCGGCGTGCCGGCCGGGGCGAAGAGGCCGATCCAGTTGCTCACGGCGAAGCCGGGCAGGCCCGACTCGGCGACGGTGGGCACGTCCGGCAGGGCCGCCGCGCGGGTCGTGCCGATGACGGCGAGGGCCCGCAGCCGGCCGGCTTTCACCATCGGCATCACCGTGGGCATCGTCGCGAAAGCCATCGTCGTCTGTCCGCCCACGAGGTCCGTGATGGCGGGGGAATTGCCCTTGTAGGGCACGTGCACGATGTCCACCTTGGCCGCCGACTTGAACATCTCGCCCGCGAGGTGGCTTGTGGTGCCGGTGCCCCCCGAGGCGTAGGTGAGCTTGCCGGGCTGGGCCTTGGCGAGCGCGATCACGTCGGTCACGTTCTTCGCCTTCAGGTCCGGATGCACCACCAGCAGGCCTTCCGCATCCAGCACGTGGGCGATGGGCACGAAGTCCTTCACGGGGTCGAACGGCATCGTCTTCATCAGGTGGACGTTGACCGCATGGGTGCCGATGTTGCTCAGGAGAATGGTGTAGCCGTCGGGGGCGGACTTCGCCACCAGGTCGGCACCGATGTTTCCGCCCGCGCCGGTGCGGTTCTCGACCACGACCGGCTGGCCCCACAGGTCCGAGAGCTTCTGCCCGATCACGCGGGCGAAGGTATCGGCGATGCCGCCCACCGCGAAGGGCACGATGATCTTGATGGCCTTGCTGGGGTAGGCCGGGGCCTGCGCCGAGGCCGCCGCCGGTACCGCCAAGGCAGCCAGCGCGACAAGGCTCGTGAAGATCTTCCGCATGGTTCGTTCTCCTCAGGTTCTGGTTATGGGTGAATTCGTCAGGGGTGAACTCGGCCGCCCATCGATTCGGCGAAGAGCGCTTCGAAATCGGCTCGCGAAACCGGCCGCGGATTCGTGGCCGTCGAGTGGTCCGCGAGGGCCCCGTCGACCATGCGGGGCAGCACGTCGTCCTTCACGCCCATCGCCCGCAGCGAAGGCGGCAGGCCGATCGCGGCATTCAGTTCCGCGATGAACCCGGCCAACGCCTCGCCGGAGGATACGCCCAGCGCCCGCGCGAGGGCGTTGCACTTGTCGACGGCGTGCCCGTGGTTGAAGCGCAGCACGGCCGGCAGGATCACGGCGTTCAGCGTGCCGTGGTGCAAGACCGGGTCCTTCAGTCCTCCCAGCGGATGCGACATGGAGTGGACGGCGCCCAGGCCTTTCTGGAAGGTGAGGCCGCCTTGCAGCGAGGCCATCATCATGTTCCACCGCGCCTCGCGGTTCGATCCGTCCGTGACCGCCGTGCGGATCCAGCCGGCCGCGCGGGCGGCGCCGTCGAGCGCGATCGCGTCCGCCGGCGGGTTCACGCGGGGAGAGAGGTAGGTCTCGATGCAGTGCGTGAGCGCGTCCATGCCCGTCGCCGCCGTGAGGCGGGGCGGCAGGCCCAGCGTGAGCTCCGGGTCGCAGATCGCCACCCGGGGGATCATGGGCGGGCCGATGATGCCGAGCTTGCTGCCGTCGCGCAGCGTGATGAGCGAAGCGCGCCCGACCTCGCTGCCGGTTCCGGCCGTGGTGGGGATGGCTACGAGGGGCGCCACCCGGGCCGTGATCTTCGCCATTCCCCCGCGGATGGCCGCGTACTGGCCGATCGGCCCGTCGTGGGTCGCGAGGAGGGCAACGGCCTTGCCCAGGTCGATGGGGGATCCGCCGCCCACCGCGATGATGCCGTCGCACCCGCCTTCGAGGTACGCGCGCGTCGCTTCCTCGACGGCTTCCTCGGTGGGGTTCTGCGGCGTGCGGTCGAAGACCACATGCGGCATGGCCGCGAGCGCCACTCTCACGCGGGCGAAGACGGGCCCGTCCGAGAGGCCCGGGTCGGTCACGACCAGGGGCCTCGTGATGCCGGCCGAGCGCGCAATCGGCTCGACGCGCGAGACGACGCCGAAATCGAACTCGATGGTGGTGAGGTAGTTGATCGTGGCCATGGGGTCTCAGCGTTCCGGTTCGAAGGCGGCGATGCGAGCGAGCCGCCGGATTGCCGGCCGTTCGATCAGCTTTCCCTCGAACACGAGGGGGCGGGTGGGGTCTTCCTCGAAGGCGGCCACGATGCGGCGGGCCCGTTCGATCTCCCCGGCGGTCGGGGTGAAGGACTCGACGATCGCCTTCACCTGGCTCGCGTGTTTTGCCGCCTTGCCCGTCATTCCGAGCGCCTTCGCCCGGGCGCACGATTCGCGCAGCCCGGCGAGATCGTCGATGACGGGGTAGGGCGAATCCAGGCATTCCACCCCTGCTCCGGCGGCGGCGTGCACCACGCGGGAACGGGCGTAGAGCAGGGGCTCCCAGGCCATCTCGCACCCGAGGGCGGTGGACAGGTCGAATCCGCCGAAGACGAGCGCCTTCAGTCGCGGGCTGGCCCGGGCGATGGCCGCGCATTGCTCGAGCCCTTCGCAGGTCTCGATGATGGGGTAGAGCTCGAAGGGGGCGGCCGCCGAAAGCTCGATGGCGCGAGTGATCGCGGTGGCGGCATTCACCTTGGGAAGCATCAGCGCACCCAGCGCCCCGGGGCTTCGCGAGAGGGCGCGGACATCCTCATCGCCCTCCGGCGTGCCGATCTCGTTCACGCGTGCCACGAGTTGCATGCCGGGCGGAAGGGCGAGACCGCTCAGGGCCGCGAGTACGGCGTCGCGGCTCTCTTCCTTGCGCCCGGGCGGCACCGCGTCCTCCAGGTCGATGCAGACCAGGTCCGCGCCGCTCGAGAGCGCGCCCGGCAGCGCCTCGAGGGCGAGCGCGCCCACGAAGAGCATCGCTCGCCGGCGCACGACCTCAGCCATTGGCCTTCAGCATGTTGTCGTAGTTCACGCGCTGGTGGGCCTCGACCGGGTCGGCCCCGGCCCGGATCTCGGCGATCACGCGCTCCTCCGTGGCCCGCACCTTCTGCGCGAAGGTGATGACCTCGGCGACGCGCTCGTGGGGGATCACCACCGTGCCGTTGTCATCGGCGAGGATGTAGTCGCCCGGGCGAACGCGCACGCCGCCCAGGCGGATCTCCATGCCGTAACCGGCGCAGGCCGACCGCCCTCGCACCGACTGCTGCGCGATGCCCTTGCAGTACACGGGCATGCCGTAGACCTTGTACTCGTCCACGTCGCGAACGACGGCGTCCGAGACGCAGCCCACGAGGCCGTTGTGCTTGGCCGTCGCGCCCGCAACGCCGCCGAAGCTGTTGATGTGCGGATTCTCGGATCCGTCGACCACCAGCACCGAGCCCGCGCCGCCCTTCACGATGGCGCGCAGGGTGCCTAGCACGATGGATTCCTCGGCCTGGCCGAACGGCACGACTTTCAGCGTGGCGGCCGGGCCGGCGATCTTGGCGCACGGGTAGATGGGCAGGATGCCCTGCGGGGCGCCTTCGATGCCGAGGCGGTCGAGGGCGTCGGATACGTTGGGCGTGGAAACGGCAAGCAACTGGCTGACGAGGCGGCTGTCGGTCTGGGCCATCGGTTCGTTCTCCAAGGGGGTCTGGCGGTGCGCCCAATGCTAGACTGCGTCGTCAATCAAGGCGAACGAATATTATTGAAGTCATAATCAAATATTTCTTAACTGGAACCGCTCACCATGGATGACCTGCCCCCGCGCGATGCCGAGAGCCCCTCCCGCGTCTTCGACATGGAGACGCTTCGTTCGCTGGTGGCGCTCGCGGACCTGGGCAGCCTCGCGCTCGCGAGCGGGCGCATCGGGCGCACCCAGGCGGCCCTCAGCCAGCAGATGCGCCGCCTCGAGGAGCGCGCGGGGCAGCCCCTCTTCAGCCGGGATTCGCGCCGGCTCGTCCTCACGGAGGCCGGGCAATTGATGCTTGGCTACGCGCGCCGCATCCTGGCCCTCAACGACGAGGCCCGGCAGGCCCTTCGCCGCACGGGGGTGTCGGGCGAGGTGCGGTTCGGCTCTTCCCAGGATTTCGGCGAGGCGTGGCTGCCTCCCGTGCTCGCGCAGTTCCGCAAGGCCTTTCCCGCCGTCCGCATCGAGGTGCGCATCGACGGCGGCACGCGCTCGGTGGAGGCGGTGGAGGCCGGGCAGCTCGACGTGGCGCTGGCCCTCGGCCTGGGCGAGCGTGGCGATTGCGAGCGCATCGGCCAGTTGCCGCTCGTGTGGATCGCCCACCAGGATTTCACTTGGGACGGCCGTGAGAGCCTGCCCCTCGCACTCTTCACCGCGCCCTGCCGTTTCCGCAACCGGGGTACCGCCGCCCTGGATGGCGCCGGCGTCGCCTGGAACATCGCGCTCACGAGCCCCAGCCTGTATGGCGTCTGGGCTGCGGTGAACGCGGGCCTGGGCGTCACGGTGCGCACGCCCGAGGGCCTGCTGCCGGGGCTCGAGATCGTGAACGGCAAGTTCGGACTGCCGGACCTCGGCAGCGTCGACGTCACGCTCTACTTCGGGAAAGGGCCTCGCAGCCCCGCGGTCGAGAGCCTGGCGGGCTTGCTGCGCGATAGGCTCGGCCATCGCATCGACGATCTCGAGTCGAGCCTGCCGAAACGCACGGCGCCGCGCCGTGCCCGTTCGCGGCGGTCGACGGCCATCGCTTCTCCCTAGGAAAGGGCTTCGGGCGGGGGGCTTGCAATCCCGGGAGGGATGGTGATAACTTGGTCACCATGGGTGATCATCTTGTCACCCACCTTTCGGGAAAGCCCATGGAAACCCCTCTCACCGCACGGCAGGCCGAAATACTGGCGACCATCCGGTCCTTCCTGGCCGAGACGGGGCGTCCTCCCTCGCGGCCGGAGCTCGCGAAGATCCTCGGCATCGCTTCCACCAACGCCATCCACAAGCACCTCGAGGCGCTGGTCCGCAAGGGCGCCATCGAGCTCGAGCCCCACGTGGCCCGCGGCATCCGCCTGCTGGAAGAGGCCGGCCTGCCCCTCATCGGCCGCGTTGCCGCCGGCAGCCCCATGCTCGCGATCGAGAACGTCATGGGCCGCTATCCGGTGGATCCGTCCCTCTTCACCCCGCGCGCCGACTACCTCCTGCAGGTGAGCGGCCTCAGCATGCGAGACGAAGGCATCCTCGACGGCGACTGGATCGTCGTGCACCGCACGAGCGAGGCGAGGAACGGCCAGATCGTCGTGGCCCGGGTGGGCAACGACGTCACCGTGAAGCGCCTCAAGGTCCGCGGGTCCAAGGCGGAGCTGATTCCCGCCAACCCGGATTTCCAGGTCCTTCACCTGGATCTCGAACGCGACACCCTCGAGATCGAGGGCATCGCGGTGGGCGTGATCCGCAATCTCATGGCCGGCCCCCCGCCTTCGCGCGGCCGCCGGGTGTCCGCATGAGCGCCGTGCTCGACCCGGCACGCGTACCCGGCGTCTGGCGCGGGGGGGAAGTCGATGCGGCCTCGCCTCCGGGGATACCCTCGGGCCACGCGCGCCTCGATCTGGAGCTTCCCGGCGGCGGCTGGCCGCGCGGCGCGCTCACGGAAATCCTCCACGCCGGGGTCGGCTTGGGCGAGGTGTCTCTCCTCTTCGGTGCGCTCGCGCGCATCGCAAGCGAGGGACGCACCATCGCCTGGATCAACCCGCCGCACCTTCCCTACGCACCCGCCCTGGCCTCGGCCGGCGTGGCGCTCGACGCTTGCCTGGTGGTCCGCCCTGCCACGCACGAGGATGCGCTCTGGTCTGCCGACCAGGCGCTTCGCTCGGGCGCGTGCGGGGCGGCTCTTTTTTGGCTCACGGAAAAGACGGACTACGCCTGGCTGCGCCGCCTGCAGATGGCCGCGGAATCCGGCAAGGCGCTTGCCGTGCTCTTCCGCCCGCTTGCTGCCCTTTCGCAGGCTTCCCCCGCACACCTGAGACTCGAGATCGGCTCGCGGGGCGGCAACCTGACGGTAAAGGTGCCCAAGCGGCGCGGCCCGCCCCTGCATACCCCCATCACCCTGCGCACCCCCGGCCGGCCCGCCGCACGTGCCGCGGCCTGAGGTCTTTCGCCATGCTCTGGGTTGCGCTCGAGTTGCCCGAATTGCCCCTGCAACTCCTGGAGCGCGCCAGTGAATCGGCGCCTCCTCTCGTGGTCACGGAGGGGCCGTCCCAAAGGCCGATCGTCGCCTGCGCCAACGATGCCGCGCAGGTCTCCGGCGTGCGCGAAGGCATGACGGTCGCCGCGGCCCAGGCCCTGGCCGGGTCGCTTCGCTGCGTCCCTCGCGACGAAGCGGCGGAGCATGAAGCCCTCGAACGGCTCGCCGGCTGGGCGGCGCAGTTCACGTCCACGGTCTCGCTCGAGCCCACCGGCCTCGTGCTCGAGATCTCCGGCAGCCTTCGCCTGTTCGGGGGCCTGGGCAAGCTTCTCGCCGCGCTGAAGGGCGGGGTGCGCCGGCTGGGCCTGCACGCCACGTTCGGCATCGCGCCCACCCCGCTGGCAGCCCGTGTCTTCGCGCGCGCCGAGGCGAGGGGCATCGCGGTGCGAGGCTGCACGACCCTGCCGGATCTTCCCGCGCGCCTGGCGGAACTCCCGCTCTTCCTGCTCGAATGGCCTGGCCGCACGCAGGAGACGCTTGCCGATCTCGGCATCCTGCGGGCACGCGACGCGCTTGCGTTGCCGCGCCCGGGTTTCGCCCAACGCTTCGGGCCCGAGGCACTCGCCCTCCTGGATCGTCTCGCGGGCCGCGTGCCGGATCCACGCGTGCCTTACCAGCCGCCCGCCCGGTACAAGGCCCGTCTCGAGTTGCCGGCCGAAGCCGATGGCGTCGAGGCCATCCTGTTTCCGCTCCGGCGCCTCCTCACCGAAATGGAGGGCACGCTCCGGGGCCGCGGCGCCGGCGTTCAGGGCCTCGATCTCCTCCTGGAGCACCCGGGCAAGCGCTCGACGCGCCTTGCCCTCGCGTTTGCAGCCCCCGAACGCGAGGCGGACTTCATCCTGTCCATCGCCCGCGAGCGCCTGGGCCGCACGGCGCTGCCCGCGCCCACGGTCGCGTTGCGTCTCGTCGCGGAGAGGCTGCAGTCCTGCACCCCTCGCGAGACGAGCTGGCTTTCCGGCCGGGAGGAGAAAGCGGTAAGCCGCGCGCGCCTGATCGAAAGGCTCTCGGCCCGGCTCGGCAATCCGCGTGTCTTCGGCATCGCGCTCGCGAACGACCACCGGCCCGAGCGGGGCTGGCGCCCGTCCAACCCTTCACCCCGATCGGCCTGGGACGGCGGCGCGCGCCCCGCCTGGCTCCTCAACCGGCCGCAGCGCCTCGTGGCGGGCGCCACCGGCCCCTCGCTGCAGGGCAGGCTCGATCTCGTGGCCGGGCCCGAGCGCATCGAAACCGGCTGGTGGGACGGCGAGCCCGTGAGCCGCGACTACTTCGTCGCAGCCAACCCGACCGGCGAAACCTACTGGATCTACCGGGAACGCCGGGAGCCCGGTGCCTGGTACCTGCACGGCGTCTTCGCGTGAAGCGCACCCGCCCATGGCCCCTGCCTACGCGGAGCTTCACTGCGTCTCCAACTACTCGTTCCTGCGCGGCGCATCCGATCCCGAGGAACTCGTCGAACGCGCCGCCAGGCTCGGGTACGCCGCTCTTGCCCTCACGGACGAATGCTCCGTCGCCGGTGTCGTGCGGGCGCACCTGGCCGCGAAGAAGGTGGGCATCCACCTGCTCGTCGGCACCGAAGTCGAGCTCACCTGCGGGCTGAGGCTCGTCCTCCTCGCCCGCGACCTCGCCGGATACGAAACCCTCTGCGGCCTCATCACCGCCGCGCGCCGTGCCGCGCCCAAGGGCCGCTATCGCCTGGCGCGCTCCGGATTCGCGAGGCCTACCCCGGGAATCGTCGCCCTGTGGCGGCCCGGGGCGGGGGAGGGCCGGGAAGGCGGCGACTGGGTCGGGGCGGCCTTTCCCGGCTCCGCCTGGATCGCGGTCGAACTGCACAAGGGCGCCCACGACGGGCAGGAGCTGGCCCGGTTACGGGAACTCGGCATCGCGACCGGGTTGCCGCTCGTCGCCTGCGGGGACGTGCACATGCACGCGCGCGGCCGAAAGCGCCTGCAGGACGTCCTCACGGCCATCCGCCTGCGGACGAGCCTTGCCGAGGCCGGGCGCCGCCTTCAGCCGAACGCGGAACGCTATCTCCGGCCGATCGATCGCCTCGCGAGGATCTACCCGCCGGACCTGCTCCTCCAGAGCCTCGAGGTGGCCTCGCGCTGTACCTTTTCGCTGGATGAGATCCGCTACGAGTATCCCGACGAACTCGTCCCACCGGGAGAGACGCCCGCCTCGCACCTGGGACGGCTCACGGCCATGGGCCTGGCCCGCCGCTATCCCGCCGGCGCTCCCGACAGCGTCGTCGCCACCGTCGAGCACGAGCTTCGCCTCATCGCGCAGCTAGGCTACGAACCCTTCTTCCTCACCGTCCATGACATCGTCGTGTTCGCCAGGGACAAGGGCATCCTCTGCCAGGGCCGCGGCTCCGCCGCCAACTCGGCCGTGTGCTACTGCCTGGGCATCACGGAAGTGGATCCGGGACGGATGTCCGTGCTCTTCGAGCGGTTCATCTCGAAGGAGCGGGGCGAGCCGCCCGACATCGACGTCGACTTCGAGCACCAGCGGCGCGAGGAGGTGATCCAGTACCTCTACGCCAAGTACGGCCGCGAGCGGGCGGCGCTCACGGCCGTGGTCATCACCTACCAGCCCCGCAGCGCCGTGAGGGACGTCGGCAAGGCCCTGGGGCTCTCCCTGGACCAGGTCGACCTGCTCGCGAAAAGCCTTTCGTGGTGGGACAACCCCGAGGCGCTCCGGCAACGCATCGCGGAAGCCGGCTTCGATCCCGAAAGCGCCGTGCTCCGGCAGGTGGTCGATCTCACGCGCCAGCTCGTGGGCTTCCCTCGCCACCTCTCGCAGCATCCGGGCGGCTTCGTCATCGACAACCGGAATCTCTCGCGTCTCGTGCCGGTGGAGAACGCCACCATGCCGGGGCGCACCGTCATCCAGTGGGACAAGGACGACCTCGACGCGATGGGCCTGCTCAAGGTGGACGTGCTCGGCCTGGGGATGCTCTCGTGCATCCGGCGCGCCATCGACCTCGTCAATGGGTACCGCGGCTCCCGCCTCACGATGGCCGACATTCCCGCGGAGGACCCGGCGGTCTACGCGATGGCGCAGAAAGCCGACACGCTGGGCGTCTTCCAGATCGAGTCGCGCGCGCAGATGGCCATGCTCCCGCGCCTGAAGCCCGCGTGCTTCTACGACCTCGTGATCGAGGTGGCCATCGTCCGGCCGGGCCCGATCATGGGAAAGATGGTGCATCCGTACCTGCGCCGGCGGGAGGGCAAGGAGCCCGTCAGCTACCCCAGCACCGCGGTGAAGGCGGTGCTGGAGCGCACGCTCGGCGTCTCCATCTTCCAGGAGCAGGTGATGCAGCTCGCCGTGGTGGCTGCGGGCTTCACGCCCGGCGAGGCCGACAGCCTGCGGCGCGCCATGGCCGCCTGGCGCCGCCGCGGCGGCATCGAGCCCTTCCGGGAGAAGCTCGTGGGCGGCATGCTCGCCCGGGGCTACACGCAGGCCTATGCCGAGCAGATCTACCAGCAGATCCAGGGTTTCGGCGAATACGGCTTTCCCGAATCCCATGCCGCCAGCTTCGCGCTGCTGGTCTACGTGTCCTGCTGGCTGAAGCGCCACGAGCCGGCTGCCTTCGCCTGTGCGCTGCTCAACAGCCAGCCGCTCGGCTTCTACAGTCCGTCCCAGATCGTCCAGGACGCCCGGCGGCATGGGGTGGAAGTGCGCCCGGTCTGTGTGCTCGCGAGCGAAGTCGAGAGCACGCTGGTGCCGGGCAGGCAAGGCCACCCGGCCATCCGGTTGGGCCTGGGCATGATTTCAGGACTTAAAGTCGATTCTGCGATATCAATCGTAACATCAAGAAATAAAAATGATTTTGAGTCTACTGAGGACCTGGCTCGCCAGGCAAATCTCGATCGCCATGATCTCGCCTGCCTCGCCCGGGCGGATGCCCTGTCGGCCCTGGCAGGGCACCGCAGGGCGGCCTTGTGGAGCACCCTGGCCGTGGAAAACAGAACCGCCCTGGACATCCCGGCCCAGCCCGACCGATCCCCGGCGCCCGTCCTTGCCGCTTCGGAGGGCCAGGAGGTCGTGTCCGACTACGCGGCTGTGGGCCTCACGCTGCGCCGGCATCCGCTGGCCATCATCCGGCCCCAGCTCCGGTCGAAGCGCTTCTCGACAGCCGAGGAAGTCACGGCCGCACGGCATGGCCAGTGGATCCGCACCTCGGGTCTGGTCACATGCCGCCAGCGGCCCTCGACGGCGAGCGGCGTGCTCTTCGTCACCCTCGAGGACGAGACGGGCTATGTGAACCTGGTCGTGTGGAGCCACCTGGTGGAGGCCAACCGCCGCGCCCTGCTGGGGTCGAGACTGCTGGGCGTGGCGGGGGCGGTGCAGAAGCAGGGGATCGTCGTGCACGTGATCCCCCAGCGTTTCGAGGACCTCACGGCGTTACTGGGGGCCTTGCGCACCTCGAGCCACGATTTCCACTAGCGCCCGGCGGCAAGCCACGGCTTCGCCCAGCCCAGCCCCGCGCTCGTACCCGCCTTGGGACGGTACTCGCAGCCCACCCAGCCGCCATAGCCCAGCTCGTCGAGCAGGGCGAGCAGGTACGGGTAGTTCACCTCGCCGACGTCGGGCTCGTTGCGGTCGGGCACCCCCGCGATCTGCACGTGGTCGAAACCCCCGAGGTACTTGCGGATCTTCATCGCCACGTCGCCCTCGACGACCTGGCAGTGGTAGAAGTCGAACTGCACCTTGAGGTTCGGCGCCCCGACCTCCGCGCAGATCGCGTGGGCCTCGTCCTGCCGGTTGAGGAAGAAGCCGGGAATGTCCCGCGTGTTGATGGGCTCGATCACGATCGTGATGCCGTCCGCGACCGCGGCTCCCGCCGCGTGGGCGAGATTCGCCACGTAGGTCTCGCGCTGCCGGGCACGCTCGACCCCCGGCATCGCGAGCCCCGCCATCACGTGCAGCCGCCCATTGCCCAGCACCCTCGCGTACGAAAGCGCCTTGTCGATGGCGTGCCGGAATTCGTCCTCGCGGCCGGGCAGGGCGGCCAGCCCGCGCTCGCCCTTCGCGAAGTCGCCCGGCGGCGCGTTGAATAGCGCCTGCGCCAGGCCCGCTCGCATCCAGGCGGCTCCGGATTTCCTGCGCCGGGTGCTCGTACGGAAAGAGGTACTCGACACCCCGGAAACCATCCGCCGCGGCGGCCGCGAAGCGGTCCAGGAAGGGATGCTCCGTGTACATCATCGAGAGGTTCGCGGCGAGTCGCGGCATGGCCTTCTCCTACCAGCGGGCGCCGAAGGACCGGCGCAGTTCATCGATATCGGCGTCCCCGAGAATCCCGGCAACCCGTCCCGACAGCAGCCACACGCGGGCCGTCTCCTCGAGTTCCTCGAGCACGGCCATGGCCGAGGCCGGGGAATCGTGCCAGGCGTTGGGACCGAGCTTCGCCAGCATGACGGCCCGGATCGGCGTGCCCTTCGCGGCGAAGCGCGCGATGGCCTCGGCGACCAGGCGGGCGGCATCGGGGTCGCCCGGCCGGCGATACGGGATGAGCGGCACGTGGCCGACCTTCATCACGAAGTAGGGCGTGAGGGGCGGCAGGAGATCCTCGCCGTTCCAGGGGCCGGCGAGCGAGGACGCCACGAGGTGGGTCGAATGCGTGTGGATGACGCAGCGCGCTTCCGGATCGGCGCCATAGATGGCCCGGTGCAGCGCGAGCGTCTTGCTGGGACGTTCTCCCGAGAGCGTGACTCCGTCCGCGCCCACCTTCGCGAGACGGGCCGGGTCGAGCAACCCCAGGCACGCGTCGGTCGGGGTGATGAGCCAGCCGTCGTCCAGCCGCGCGCTGATGTTGCCGGCGGTGGCGTGCGCGAAACCGCGCGCGAAGAGACTTTGTCCCGTGCGGCAGATCTCCTCGCGAAGGCGCGCCTCGCTCACGGGAATGCGGCCAGCCGGTCGAAGGCCTTGAGGAAGAAATCCTCCGAGCCGAAGTTCCCGGATTTCAGCGCGAGATGCACGGTGCCTCCGGCCACGGGCGAACGCGCGGCGCACCAGGGGACGCCGGGATCGATCGCCTGCCCGATGCGCAGGCAGTCGACGCCCAGCGCCTGCACGACGGCGCCGGAGGTCTCCCCGCCGGCGACCACGAGTTGGCGAACGCCGCGCTCCACGAGATGGCACGCCACGCGCGCGAGCGCCGCCTCGACGAGGGCTCCGGCACGTTCGACGCCCAACTGCCCCTGCACCGCCCGAACGGCTTCGGGATCGGTGGTCGAATAGACCAGCACGGGCCCCTGCGAAAGCGACGCGGCAGCCGTCGTCGCGAGCGCCTCCGCGTGGCTCGCGTCGGCCGACAGGGCCCGGGCGTCGAGCGCGAAGGCGCGCCCGCCCGCCGCCAGGAACGCGGCGACCTGCCCGCGCGTGGCGACGGAGCAACTGCCCGAGACGACGGCCCGGAAACCGCCCGGCGCCGGCAGTGAGGCCGCCTGCGCCGCAGGCGTGATGCCCCAGTTGGCGGCGAGCCCGATGGCGACGCCCGAGCCCGCGGTGACGAGCGGCATCCCGGCGAGGGCGGGCCCCAGGCGGTGAAGGTCGGCGTCGGAGATGGCGTCCACGATCGCGACCGAGACGCCCTCGCGCCGAAGCGCGTCGAATCGCGCGCGGATCGCCTCGGCGCCCGCCGCGACCGTCCGGTAGTCGACGAGACCCACCCGTCCTTTCGATTGCGCCTGCATCACGCGCACGAGGTTCGCGTCGTTCATCGGCGTGAGCGGATGGTCCTTCATCCCGGATTCGTCGAGCGGCACGTCGCCCGCGAAGAGGTACCCCTTGTAGACGGTGCGCCCGTTCTCGGGGAAGGCGGGGCAGGCGATCGTGAAGTCCGTCCCGAGCGCCTCCATCAGCGCCTCGGTCACCGGCCCGATGTTCCCGCGCGGCGTCGAGTCGAAGGTGGAGCAGTACTTGAAATAGACCTGCCGCGCGCCGGCATTCCGCAACCAGGCGAGCGCCGCGAGCGACTGCGTGACCGCCTGGTCGGCCGGGATCGTGCGCGACTTGAGCGCGATGACGACCGCATCGACGTCCTCTTCCAGGGGGCCGCGCGGCACGCCGATCGCCTGCACGACCCGCATGCCGGCACGCACCAGGTTGCCCGCGAGATCGGTCGCGCCGGTGAAATCGTCGGCGATGCAGCCCAGCCGGATCGTCGCCACGCGGCGGGCGTTCAGGCGGCCTTGCCCGGCGCGAGGCCGAACTCGCGACGGAAGAGCGCCTCCATCTCCAGTCGCACGCGGACGGCTTCCTTGCTGGCGTCGAAGGCCACGTCGGTCCATCGCACGGGCTGGCCGGCGGGCACGTCGTTCCTGAGGACCATGTGATGCGCGAGACCGATGGGCAGCACGCCGCGAGCCAGCGAGGCCGCCGCCGGCATGAGCTTGCCGTAGACGGTGTGGCCGCCTTCGCCGTCGAGCGTCTCGCCCGCCTTCAGCGCCCGCTTGGCGGTCGCGGCGACATCCCCGCGGAAGGCGCCCGTCTCGCCCGTGGCTTCCTGGCGGACGGCGATCGTGGCGACCGAGATGCCGAGCTCCAGGCCGATGAGGTGGTAGGGCTTGTACATCGCGGCGTAGCGGCCCGTGGAATCCGTCTTGAGCCCGTATTGCGCGAAGCAGTCGCGCACGTAGGGGGAGGGCGCCTCGAAGACCGCGTACACGCCCCAACGCAAGTCGCGGAACACGGGGCGGCCATCGCGCTCGAGCGAGGACACGACCTCGACCGAGCCCTTGTGCGGCAGGATGCCGCCGTCGGCGACGGGGCGAAGGATCGAGGGAAGGTCGTCGACGCCGCACGGCGGGAAGGCGAGACCGTCGTCGGGCGGGGTGAGATCGCACCCGTTGGCGACCGCCGCCATCTCGAGCGCGCTCTTCGTGCCGTCGAGGAACGAGTTGAACATCTGCGCGTTGAAGTCGCCCGAGGAAACCTGGGCCTCGGTGAAGCCGTAGTGCCCCCAGACCGTGTCCGGCGTCGACTGGTGGTAGATCGGCAGGTACTTGGTGCCCTTGCCGGCGCAGATCACCTCCATGCCGATCGTGCGGGCCCAGTCGACCATCTCGGCGATGAGCGAAGGCTGGTCGCCCGAGGCCATCGAATAGAGGATCCCGGCCTCCGCCGCCTTGCGCGCGAGGTACGGGCCGGCGAGCACGTCGGCTTCCACGTTCACCATGATCACGTGCTTGCCGAACTGGCAGCACTTGAGGACGTGATGGATGCCGGCGGCGGGGCTGCCCGTCGCGTCGATGACGATCTCGACCTCGTCGCTCGCGATGAGCGAATCGGCGTCGTCCGTGATGAACGTCGTGCCATCCCTGGCCGCCTCCCTGAAGGACTTCGCCTGCGCGCGCGCCGCGTCCCAGCCCACGCGCTTCAGCGATTCGAGGGCGCGGGCCGGCGACAGGTCGGCGATCGCCACGAGGTGGATACCGGGCGTGCGAGGCGCCTGCGAGAGATACATCGAGCCGAACTTGCCGGCGCCGATGAGGCCGACGCGCACGGGCTTGCCGGCGGCCGCGCGGGCCTTGAGCTTGGCGATGAGGGACATGGCTTTTCTCCGAGGGGAAGGGGGCGCGACGGGCTTGGCGGCGCGATTTCCGACAGGATAGCATTGGCGTTTTTGCACGAATACTTGTAAAACGACACATCGGCTGTGCGGAAAAGCCCATGCGCGGATTCGATTGGAACGACCTTCAGGCCTTCCTCGCCGTTGCCCGGGCGGGGCGTCTCACGGTGGCCGCGCGCCAGGCGGGCGTGGACCATTCGACGCTCAGCCGGCGAATCGCCGCGCTCGAGGGCGCGCTCGGTACCACGCTCTTCGACCGGCGGCCTGCCGGCTTCGCGCTCACGCCCGAGGGCGAGAGGCTTCTCGGTGACGCGGAGTCCATGGAAACGCTCGCGATCCGCATGCGTTCGCGCCTCGAGGAAGTCTCTCGGGGCCTCACCGGATCGGTCCGCCTGGGTACGCCCGAGGGATTCGGCACGTACTTCGTCGCGCCGAGGCTCGCGCGCCTGCAGGACGGCCATCCGCAACTCGAGGTCGAACTGGTCGCCAATCCGCGCGCGTTCAGCCTGTCCAAGCGCGAAGCGGATCTCGCCGTGACCATGGCGAAGCCGGCCCAGGGACGCGTCTACGCGCACAAGCTCGTCGATTACGCGCTCGGCGCCTATGCTTCCGGCGATTACCTCGCTTCCCATCCCCGCATCCGCGGCCGCGCGGACCTCGCGCGCCACCGGTGGATAGGCTACGTGGACGATCTCATGTGGACCCCGGAACTCGACTATCTCCCGCAGGTCGACCCGGCCGCGGTGCCTTCGACGCGCATCTCCAACGTGATCACGCAGGCGGCGGCCGTCGCCGGCGGGGCCGGGTTGGGCGTGCTTCCGCACTTCATCGCCCGCACGATGCCGGGCCTCGTCCGGGTGCTCGAGTCGTCGGTGCGCCTCGAGCGCGGGTATTGGCTGGTCACGCACGCGGACACGCGCGACCTGGCCCGCGTCGCCTTGATGGCGGACTTCCTTCGCGAGGAAGTGCGCGCCGCCGGCAGGGCGTTCTGGATGGGCTGAAGCGCTTCGCTTCGCGGTGGGCTTCTGGACCGCGAGGCATTGGGGTAACGTCGCCCCCATTCCCCAAGCCAATCACGAATCCGGAAAACCCGCCATGTCCCAGCCTTGCATCATCACCGTCGCGATCACCGGCTCGCTTCCCCAGAAGAAGGACAACCCGGCCGTGCCGATCACGCCCGCCGAGCAGGTCGAATCCACGCACGAGGCCTTCGAGGCCGGCGCGACGCTGGTGCACCTGCACGTGCGCAACGACGACGGCACGACGACATCCTCGCCGGAGCGATTCGCGCAGGTGTGCGAGGGCATCCGCAAGCACTGCCCGGGCATCATCGTGCAGTTCTCGACGGGCGGTCGCTCGGGCACGGGGCGGGAGCGCGGCCTGCACCTGGCCGTTCGGCCCGACATGGCCTCGCTCGCCACGGGATCGGTCAATTTCCCCAGCCGCGTCTACGAGAACAGCCCCGAACTCGTCGAGTGGCTGGCGGCGGAGATGCGCGACAAGGGAATCAAGCCGGAAATCGAGGTGTTCGACCTTTCGATGCTTTTCGGCGCGGTGCGCATGCAGAAGGAGGGGCTCATTCCGGGCAACCTGCACGTGCAGTTCGTCATGGGCATCAAGAACGCGATGCCCGTGGACCGCGAAGTGTTCGATTTCTACGTGAGGACGCTCAAGCGCCTGGCACCGGAGGCGACCTGGACGGGCGCCGGGATCGGCCGGGAGCAGATGACCCTCGCTCGCTGGTCGCTCGAGCAGGGCGGGCATTGCCGTACCGGCATGGAAGACAACGTGCGGATCGACCGCCAGACGCTGGCGCCGTCGAATGCGGCGCTCGTTCGCGAGGTGGTCCGCCTGTGCGAGGAAGCGGGCCGTCCGGTGGCGACGCCCGCCCGGGCTCGGCAGTTGCTGGGGCTTCCGCTGCCGGCGTGAGCCGGCTTCGGGATCAACCGTTGCGGGATTTCGACCCGGGCTTTTTCTTGTCGACCGGCGGTGCACGCCGGTTCACGTCGACGGCGGCGCCCCAGGCCCCCAGCGCGGCGGCCACGACCGCGATCCAGAGCAGGATGAGCGGATCGAGCAGGATCCCGGCCGCAGCACACCCGAGTGCGGCCAGGGATCCGAGCGCGAAGAGGATCGGGTCCGGAGAGATGACGTCGCCGCGATTCACGCGCATGCCGTTGATGACGAAGAAGGCCGTCACGAACGCGAGCAGGATCGTGACCCAGAACAGGACGGGTGCATAACCGGGAAGCTTGAGCAGGAAGGCCATGGCTTGGGGGCGTGTGGCAGGTTGCGGGGAACGAGGGTGATTATCCCTTGGAAGGCGATTTCGGGCTGTGTTTCCGACGGACGGACTGGCCATACCCGCGTGCCGATGTGCGCATAATTTGTATTATGTAAACTTATGCCCTGATCGCCTTTACCGAGGCCCCTGCGCTACCCCTGAAATGCCGGCATCCGGCTCAAGGATCCGTTTCGGCGGCCGTAAAGCCGTGGGTACCCATCCCTGCGCACAAGGCCATGACCCACCGAAGCGAGTCCCTCGGCGAGTACGTTCTCGACGAACGCGAAGTCATCATCACCCGCACCGATCCGGCGAGCCGCATCACGTATGCGAACGACGGCTTCCTGAGAAGCACCGGATACTCCCTCGCGGAAGTCATGGGGCAGCCACAGAATCTCGTCCGCCACCCCGACATGCCGAAGGCCGCCTTCGCCGACCTGTGGAAGACGATCCAGTCCGGGCGAGCCTGGACCGGGATCGTCAAGAATCGCCGGAAGGACGGTGGCTTCTACTGGGTACGCGCCAACGTGACGCCGATCCTGGGCAATGGCGCGATCGTCGGTTACCTTTCCGTGCGCGTGAAGCCGACGCGCGAGGAGGTGGAAACCGCTACCGGCTTGTACGCCCGGATGAATGCCGGCGCCTTGCGCGGGCTTCGGCTCGAGGGCGGTGAGCTCAAGCGCACGGGTGCCATCGGCGCCATTGCGGGCTTGGGCGAAATGCCGCTTCGTACGCGCGCGGCGTTCGTGCTGGGCCTCCAGGCGGTTCTGTCGCTGGTAGCCGCCGGCGGGGTATACGCCGCGAGCGCGGCCTTTTCGGTTCCGGCGTACGCAGCGCTGCAGGGCACCTCCGCTCTTGGCGCCCTCCTCGCCCTGGGAACGCTGCTCAAGCTTCTCGGCGGCGTGGTGAGGCCGGTCGAGGATCTTGCGGCCACCGCCCGTCGCGTCCTGGCGGGAGACCTGAACGCGCGCTTTGCCGAAGAGGGCGACGCCGATGTGCGTTCGCTCGCCAGGACGCTCAACCAGATGAACTCCAAGATCGTCGGCATCGTGTCGGATGCCAACGCCAGCATCGAGGCTGTCCGCCAGTCCGCCCACGAACTGGAGGTCGGCAATGCCGACATGTCCCAGCGCACCGAGGAACAGGCGGCCAGCCTGCAGCAGACGGCCGCCTCCATGGAGGAGATCACCTCGACCGTCCAGCAAAGCGCGAAGAACGCCCGCGAGGCCAACGACGTGGCGGTCGCGGCACGCGGCGTCGCCTCGCGCGGCGACGAGGTTTTCTCGCGCGTGAACGAGACGATGGCGAGCCTTACCCGGACGAGCCGGAAGGTGGCGGAGATCATTTCCGTCATCGACGGCATCGCATTCCAGACGAACATCCTGGCGTTGAACGCCGCGGTGGAGGCCGCGCGCGCGGGCGAGCAGGGGCGCGGGTTCGCCGTGGTGGCGAGCGAAGTGCGTGCGCTCGCGGGCCGCAGCGCCGAGGCGGCGAGGGAGATCAAGGGCCTCATATCCGATTCCGTCTCCCGGGTGGACGACAGCGCGAAGCTCGTGACGGAGGCCGGTACGGCGCTCGGCGATATCGTGGGCCAGGTCGAGCGGGTCTCGAGCCTCATCAACGAGATCACCCACGCTTCGGTGGAGCAATCCACGGGCATAGGCCAGGTCAACCAGGCCGTCTCGCAACTCGATACCGTCACGCAGGGCAACGCCGCGCTCGTGGAGCAGACGGCGGCCTCGGCCTCGACGCTCAAGGGGCAGGCCGACCGTCTCGCCGCCGCCGTCGCGATCCTGCAGGCGCGCTAGCGGTTCGCGCCTCCCGTCGAGCTCCGGTGTAACGCCGGCAGTTGCATTCGCGGGGCGGATCGGCGAAGATAGTTCGTGTTAGAACTATCAAGGCCGGCCCGTGACCCATCCGCTGGTGGTTCCCTTGCTTCGTGAACTCGTCCGCTGCTACCAGGCGTTCGAGCGGGTTTCCAACGCCCACATCCGGCTCACCGGGCTCACGCCGCCGCAATTCGACATCGTGGCCACCCTGGGCAACACCCCGGGAATGACCTTCAAGGAGCTCGGGCAGCGCACGCTCATCACCAAGGGCACGCTCACGGGCGTCGTCGACCGGCTCGAGCAGCGCGGAATCGTCCGCCGCGTCGCCTCGGAATGCGACGGGCGCTCGACCCTCGTCAGGCTCACGCGCGCCGGCGAGGCCCTCTTCGAGCGGACGTTCGTCCCTCACCTGGCATTCCTGGCGCCGGCATTCGAGGCCTTGCCCGACTGCGGTCGTCGCGAACTCGAGAAGCGGCTCGCCCAGTTGCGGGTCGAGCTCGAACGCCGCCACGCGACGATGGCGGCGGACGGGGAGCCTGCCGAATGAGCCCGGCCCGATACACGGGCACGGCAGTCATCCTGCACTGGCTGGCAGCCCTTCTCATCCTGGGCAACGTGGCGTTCGGTCTCTACATCGTGGACTTGCCGCTGTCCCCTTCCAAGCTGCGCTACTACTCGTGGCACAAGTGGGCGGGCGTGATCGTGTTCCTGCTGTCGGCCGTGCGCCTGCTCTGGCGGCTTTCGCATCGCCCCCCCGTCCTGCCCGCCTCGATGCCGGCCTGGCAGCGCCGGGCCGCCAGTCTCACGCACGGCCTGCTGTACATGCTGTTCTTCGCGGCCCCCTTCTCGGGTTGGCTGTTCAGTTCGGCGGCGGGATTCCCCACGGTGTATCTCGGCCTCGTGCAACTGCCGGACCTGCTGGCGAAGAACCGGGAACTCGCCGACGTCCTCAAGGTCGTTCACCGCGTGGTCACGTGGTCGCTCGCAGCCCTCGCCGTCCTGCATGCGGCGGCCGCCATCAAGCACCACGTGGTCGATCGTGACGACGTCCTGCATCGCATGCTGCCTTTCATCAAGCCGGGAACCTGACCCATGAGAATCGCCGTTCTCGCCACCCTTTCGGTGGCGGCCGTCCTCCTCGCCGCGCCGTCCCTCGCGCAGGCGCCGCAGAAGGTCGCGCTCGACAAGAGCCAGATCCGCTTCGGCTTCAAGCAGATGAATGTCCCCGTCGAAGGCCGCTTCCGGAAGTTCGACGCCTCCGTGAGCTTCGACCCGAAGAAGCCCGAAGCCACCAAGGCGGAATTCGAGGTGGAACTCGGCTCCATCGACCTCGGCAATGCCGATGGCGAGACCGAGGCGAAGCGCAAGGCCTGGCTCAGCGTCGATGCCTTCCCGAAGGCGAAATTCACCGCTGCCTCGGTCAAGGCCGTCGGTCCCGGCCGCTACGAAGCCGCCGGCCCGCTCACCATCAAGGGCACCACGCAGAACGTCACGGCGCCATTCACTTTCGCAGAGGCGGGAGGATTGCGCACCGTGGAAGGCTCGTTCGGCCTCAAGCGCCTGCCGTTCAGGATCGGCGAAGGCCCGTGGGCCGACACGGATACCGTCGCGGACGAGGTGATCGTCCGGTTCAAGTTCGTCATGCCCTCCCCCCAGTAAACCCCTCCGAAAAAGGAAAACACCATGATTCGCCATACCATGGCTGCGCTCGTCGCTGCCACCCTCGCTTCCACGCCCGCGCTCGCCAACGAAAGCTTCACGATCGACGCGCGCCACACTTTTCCCAGCTTCGAGGTCCTGCACCTGGGCTTCTCGATCCAGCGCGGCCGCTTCAACAAGACCGCCGGCAAGATCACGCTGGATGCCGCCGGCAAGAAGGGCACCGCCGACATCTCGATCGACGCCGCCAGCGTCGACACCGGCCTCGACAAGCTCGAGGAGCACCTGCGAGGCGAGGACTTCTTCAACGTCGCCAAGTATCCGACGATCACGTTCAAGGGCGACAAGTTCGCCTTCGACGGCGACAAGGTGAAGAGCGTCTCGGGCAACCTGACGATGCTCGGCATCACCAAGCCGGTCACGCTCACGGCCGCCTATTTCAACTGCGCGGAGCATCCGATGGCCAAGAAGAAGGCCTGCGGCGGCGACTTCACGACCACCGTGAAGCGGACGGACTTCGGCATGAAGTACGCGGTTCCCGCCGTCGCGGACGAGGTCACGCTCCGCATCCAGGTCGAGGCGTTCAAGGATTAGGGCGACAAGGCACGTGGCGAGGGGCCCCGCCTTCGGCGGGGATCGCCACCAAGCCGCCGTCGTCCGCGGCCGACTCGATCGCGTTCGCGCTCGCACGGCGCGGGCGGAGGCCGCTGCGCATCGCGGCAATCCCGAAAGGGCCGGCGCCGCCGGCCCGTTTCGCTAGAATCGTCCCATGCTCGCCGCCCACTTTTCCCGCTTCCTCGACGCGAAACCCGGTCGCCTGCATTTCGCCGCCCACAGCCATCATCCGTGGCCCGACGTCACGCAGGCCGCGCACGCGCGCTACTGGGAAGATGCCGCGACGCTGGCGGACCGGAAATGGAATCGCGTCTTCGGCGAGGTGCTGCCGGCGGCGCAGTCCCACGTCGCGCGTCTGCTGCGCCTGCCCGATCCGGGCCAGGTGGCTTTCGCGCCCAACACCCACGAGTTCGTCGCCCGCCTCTACTCCTGCCTCGATTGGTCGAAGCCCGTGCGCGTGCTCTCGAGCGCCCACGAGTTCTACAGTTTCCGCCGCCAGACACGGCGCCTGCAGGAAACGGGCCGCGTCGAACTCACGGAGATTCCCGCCGAGCCGTGGGACACGTTCGAGGCGCGCTTTGCCGAGGCCGCGGCCGGCGGCGACTGGGATCTCGTCTTCCTGTCGCAGGTGTTCTTCGATTCGGGCTTCGTCGTGCGGGACCTGGAGCGGATCGTTCGCGCCGTCCCGGCACGGGCCCTGGTGGCCATCGACGGCTACCATGCATTCTGCGCGATCCCGGTGGACTTCTCCGCCCTCGCCGGGCGTGCCTTCTATCTCGCCGGGGGCTACAAGTACGCGATGTCCGGCGAAGGGGCCTGCTTCCTCGCCGTTCCTCCGGATTGCGCCCTGCGCCCGGTCGATACCGGCTGGTACGCGTCGTTCGAAACCCTGAGCTCGGCGCCCGGGTCGCAAGTGCCCTACGCGGACGACGCCTTCCGCTTCTGGGGGGCGACTTTCGATCCGTCCGGCCTGTACCGCTTCGGCGCGTCGATGGGCATGCTCCAGGAGCAGGGCATCGCCGTGGAGCATATCCACGCACACGCCGCGGCCCTGCAGGAGCGATTCCTCGCGTCGCTCGCGAAAGCGAACCTCCCGTCGCTTCCGGCGGCGACGCTGGTGCCGCCCGCGGGGCGGCCCCGGGGCAATTTCCTCGCCTTCGACATCGATGGCGCCGAATACGCGCACCAGCGGCTCGACGCGGCCGGCATTTACATCGACCGTCGCGACCGGCGCCTGCGCTTCGGGTTCGGTGTCTACCACGAGGCGGGCGACGTCGATCGCCTTGTCGAGGCGATGGCCGGCGCGCTGGGCTAAGATTCCCGCTCCCAACCGAGGAAGCCCCATGGTCCGCCGAATCGCCTGGATCCTCGCCGTCGCCGGCGCGATCCCCTTCATCGTCGCCACGGCCGCGTTGTACCTGTCGAGCGCCTCGTCCGTTCGCGTGCCGGCCATCGCCGCGCTGGTGACCTACGCCGCGGTCATCCTGTCCTTCCTGGGCGGCATCGAATGGGGCCTCGCGATCCGCGACGAGACGGGAACGGAATCCACGCGGGTCGCGGCGCTGGGCCTTTCGGTGGTCCCCTCGCTGGCAGCCTGGGCCGTGCTGTGGATCGAGGGCTCGCGCTGGCAAGTCGGCGCCGCGCTCGGAATATTCGTGGTGGTCTGGGCGGCGGACCAATGGATGGCCAGCAAGGGCCTCCTGCCCGCCTGGTTCGTGGACCTGCGCACCGCCATCAGCGCGCTCGTCGCGCTGGTCCTCGCCGCCGCGTTCTTCGCGCTCTAGGCTAGCGGCGCTTCCCGGCGCCGGGCTTCACGAAGCGGCCCAGCCAGGCGAAGAACTCCCGTACCAGAGCCGGGAGTTCTGGGGCTTGAGGATCCAGTGGTTCTCATCCGGGAAGAATACGAGCCGTGCCGGAACGCCCTTCGCCTTGAGGGTGTTGTAGTACGCGAGCCCCTGGCCGTCCGGCACGCGGAAATCCTCGCGGCCGTGAATCACCAGCGTGGGGGTCTTCATCCGCTTCACGAAGGCGAGCGGGTTCTGCGAAGCGACGCGCTTCGGGTCGTCCCAGTACCAGGCGCCCAGTTCCTTCGGGAGCCAGTACCAGACGTCGCCCGCGAACATCGACACCCAGTCGAAGCAGCCTGCGTGGCACACGTAGGCCTTGTAGCGATCCGTGTGGCCGTTCATCCAGGCGACCATGTATCCGCCGTAACTGCCGCCGGCGGCCAGCAGCCGCTTCGGGTCGATCCAGCCCTTCTTCAACAGGAAATCCGTGCCCGCCTCGACGTCGGCGAATTCGCGGCGGCCCCAGTCGCAGTCGATGGACTCGATGAAGCGCTGCCCGAAAGACGATGAGCCGTGGTAGTTCACGCACGCCACCACGTAGCCCTGCGCGGCGAGCGCCTGGTTGTTCCAGCGGAAATGGAAGTTGTCGCCCCACATCGAGTGGGGCCCGCCATGGATGTTGTGCAACAGCGGCCAGCGGCGCTTCGGGTCGAAATCGGGCGGGAAAGTCACCCACATCTGGACTTTCTCCCCGTTCCACCCGCGGATCTCGTACTCGCGCACCTCGCCGAGCGGGATGCCGGCCATCGTCGCGTCGTTGAACCGGTCGATCCGCCGCTCCCCGCGCGACGGCGTCACGCAGAACACTTCGGGCGGCGTGCTCATGGTGCTGCGCACGAACGCCACCGCACCGCCGCCCACGCAGAATTCCGTGACGGTGCCCCCGAGCGCGGCAACCTGCGGCTTCCGGTCCTCGAGATCCCATCGGAAGAGGCTTCGACGGGCGTCGCTTTCGGCCGCGAATACCAGGGAGCGGGAGCCCGCCTCCCACGCGAGCGGCGCGTCGGCGCTTCGGTCCCAGGTCCACGGCAGGGCCCTGGCCGTCCCGCGCTTGCGGTCGAGGATGGCGATGCGCGACTCGGCGACGGCGCTGCGGCGCAGGTTGCGGGTGAGGAATGCGAGACAGCGGCCGTCAGGCGAATAGGCGGGACTCTCGTTCGAGAGCTTCGAGCCGCGCGTGAGCACCCGGAACTTCCGGTCCTTCAGGTCGAGAGCGACCAGTTGGTACTCGTGGTCGAAGCGCTTCTCGGGCGCCGGGTCGAAGGTGAAGGCGATCTCGCGGCCATCGGGGGAAATGTCGTAGTGATGGCCTTCGGGGTCCGCGCAGGGCAGCTCGTAGGGCGTGCCGGCGAACAGGTCCGTGATTCGCTCGCCGGTGATGTCCGCGATGAAAAGCCGGGGCACGCGGCCGTCGCTCAGCCAGTGGTCCCAGTAGCGATAGGTCGCGTGTTCCACGACGTGCGCTTTCACCTTCGAATCCTTCGCCTCGCGCATGCGGTCGGTGAGGTCCTGCCAGCCGCGCGCCTCGGGCCATACCCAGGAGATGAAGGCGATGCGGCGCGAATCCGGGAACCACTTGATGCCCGCCACTCCCGTGGGCATGCGCGTCACGCGCCGGGCCTCGCCGCCGTCGGGTGCGATCACCCAGAGCTGCGGCTCCTCGTCCCCGGCGCGCTTCGCGACGAATGCGATGTGCCGGCCGTCCGGCGACCACTGCGGCGAGGCGTCCTTCTCGCCGGCCTGCGTGAGCGCCCGCGGCTCGCCGCCGAAGGTCGACAGGAGCCATAGCTTCGAGGCGCCCTTGTTCTCCTCCATGTCGAACGTCGTGACAGAGAGGCACACCTGCGAGCCGTCGGGGGAAAGCGTCGGCTGGGCGGGGCGCGCGATGCGCCAGAGGTCCTCGACTTGCAGCAGGCGCTTCGGCATGGTCGATCCGTTCGTTTCGATGTCGGCGATTGTACCGCCGCGGCCGGAGCCGCCGACGCGCTAGAATTGCGGGGCACCGATTCCTGGATTCCCAGCGCCATGAAAGCCTTCGCGACACCCCTCGTCCTCCTCCTCGCCTTGCTGGCGGTCCCGGCCATCGGCCAGCACACCTTCGACTGCGCGAAGCGCTCCGGCGTCGAGAAGGCCCGGTGCGAGCGCCACGAATCGATGTTCGCGAAATGCGGTTCGCTCAAGGGCGACGAACATCACGCCTGCGATCGCGAATACCTGCTCGCCAATCCGCTCAAGTGCGACCGCCAGCCGGGCGAGGAAGCCGCGCGGTGCGGGAAGGAGGTCGCCGCGTTCAAGACCTGCCAGCCGCAGCCCGGACGCGAGTTCATGCGCTGCGTGCGCCAATCGACGGGCGAGAGCCCGATGGGACACTGACCATGAAGCAAGACGACCTCAAGCCCAAGTTCCGCTGGGACGACGCCCTCCTCCTCGACGAGCAACTCACGGAGGAGGAACGCATGGTGCGCGACAGCGCGCGCGACTACTGCCAGGAAAGGCTGCAACCGCGCGTCCTGGAGGCCAACCGCCACGAGCGCTTCGATCGCGAGATCCTGAACGAGATGGGCGGGCTGGGGTTCCTCGGCTCCACGATCGACGGCTACGGCTGCGCCGGCGTGAATCACGTGTGCTACGGGCTCATCGCGCGCGAGGTCGAGCGGGTCGATTCCGGCTATCGGTCCACCATGAGCGTGCAATCGTCCCTCGTGATGCATCCGATCCACGCCTACGGAACCGAGGCACAGCGCGAGCGTTGGCTGCCGCGGCTCGCCACGGGCGAGATCGTGGGGTGCTTCGGCCTCACCGAGCCGGACCACGGCTCCGATCCGGGCAGCATGGTCACCCGTGCGCGCGCGGCGGACGGCGGCTACCGCCTCTCCGGCGCCAAGATGTGGATCACGAATTCACCCATCGCGGATCTCTTCGTGATCTGGGCCAAGGACGACGCCGGCGATATCCGCGGCTTCCTGCTCGAGAAGGGCATGAAAGGGCTATCGGCCCCAGATCGAAGGCAAGTTCAGCCTGCGGGCCTCCGTCACCGGCGAGGTGGTCATGGACGACGTGTTCGTCCCGTCGGAAAACCTGCTGCCGAACGTGAAGGGCCTCAAGGGCCCGTTCGGCTGCCTCAACAAGGCGCGGTACGGGATTTCCTGGGGCGCCCTCGGCGCGGCGGAGTTCTGCTGGCACGCGGCGCGCCGGTACACGCTCGACCGGCAGCAGTTCGGCCGCCCGCTCGCGGCCAACCAGCTCATCCAGAAGAAGCTCGCGGACATGCAGACGGAGATCACGCTCGGCCTCCAGGCGGTCCTGCGCGTGGCACGCCTGCTCGACGAGGGCCGCGCCACGCCGGAAATGATCTCGCTCGTGAAGCGCAATTCCTGCGGCAAGTCGCTGGACATCGCGCGGGTGTCGCGCGACATGCACGGCGGCAACGGGGTGGCGGACGAGTACCACGTCATCCGGCACGTGATGAACCTCGAGGCGGTGAACACCTACGAGGGCACGCACGACGTGCACGCCCTCATCCTCGGGCGCGCCCAGACGGGCATCGCGGCGTTCTAGCCCGCGGGGCTAGTGCACGTCCTCGCCGAGCGCGAGCGCCGGCGGCAGTGCGACGGCGGGCACGCCTTCCTCTTCCAGGGCCTGCGCTTCCTCGGTCGTCACGCGTCCGCGGATGCCACGGTGCGATTCCTCCCCATAGTGCATCCGCCGCGCGACTTCCGGAAAGCGCCGCCCGACATTCTCGGTGTTGGCGAGCAGGAAGGCTTTCATCGCCGACATCACGTTCGCGACCGGGGTGCCCTCGCGCCCATCGGGCTTGACGCTCGCCTGCGCGACGTCGCCGCGGCCGGTGTTCACGTAGGGGGCCGAAGGCAGCTTGCCCACAGATCGGTCGTCGCAGGCCGGGCACGCGACCCGGCCCGACGCGCGCTGCGCGGCATAGGCCTCGGCCGAGGCGAACCAGCCCTCGAAGCGATGCCCGTTCGAGCAGTGCAGGCTGTAGACGATCATGGATCGGAAATGGGGTCCGGCCCGACGGTTTTCAATGCGGGCCGGGCTCCTCGCCCAGAAGCGCCCTCGCCTCCTTCGCCTGTCGCTCCACGGCCGAGGAGGCGGCGACCACATGCCGGCGCATGTAGCTTTCGTGATTGCGTTCCACGTGGCCCAGCGCGTACCCGTAGTTCACCATGACACCCAGCGACTGGCGCAGGCCCTTGGCGGAGGGGTCCGCCCGGGAGTTCACCCGTTCGAGGCGCGCACCGTTTCCGAGATGAAAGCGAGCCACCGGATCGCGGGCCTGCCCGCGGTCCCATTCTCGCGTGAGGTAATGGGCGGTGAGCGCCGATAGCATCTCGTCGTTTCCGGGTCCGGGCGGCGGCGCGCCGGGCTCGAGAAGCGGCAGGAGCGCCGCGAGTGCCGGACGGCGCGCGGCGCGCTCCGAAAGCCACGCGCGGAATCCGGGCACGGGCGACAAGGTGACGAACTGCTTGAGGTTGGGCAACTCCGCCTGCAGGTCCTCGGCCACCTGCTTGATGAGGAAGTTGCCGAAGGAAATGCCGCGGAGTCCGGGCTGGCAGCTCGTGATCGAGTAGAAGACGGCGCAACGGGCGCGCCGCGGGTCGCCGACCGCGCTTTCCAGGGCCAGGATGGGCGTCACCGCATCGGGCATCTGGTCCACGAAGGCGACCTCGACGAACACCAGCGGTTCGCCCGGCAGCGCCGGGTGGAAGAAGGCGAAGCAGCGCCGGTCGCGCTCCAGCCGGCGCTTCAGGTCCGGGAAGCCCCGGATCTCGTGCACCGGCCTCGTAGGTGATGAGCTTCTCCAGCACGGCGGCGGGCGTGTTCCAGTCGATCCGCCGAAGTTCGAGAAAGCCGCGGTTGAACCACGACCCGAACAGGTGCGTGAGATCGGCGTCCACGGATTCGAGGTGCGGATGGGCCACGAGGCGCTCGAGCAGGCGGCTTCGCAGTCCCACCAGTGTCGCGGTGCCGCCGCCGGCGCTGTTCATGCGCCGGAAGACTTCCTGGCGCGGCGGCTCCGAGACGCGCAGCAGGTGCGCGAGCGTGTCGGGCGAAGGCTCCTCGAGGTAGCGCGACGCGGCGGCGAAGACGAGGTCCGGGTCGGGGGAGAACTCGCTCGCCAGCCGGTCGAAGAGAAGCGCGCGCCCGGATTCCTCGAGGCCGTTGTAGAGCGCCACGGCGCGCCGGGCCATGACGGCGCCCGTGGATTCGCCCCGCTCCGTGACGAGGGTGTGGAGCAGCTTCACCAGGCGGACCGCGCGCCGCTCGTCGCGGCCGCGGGTGGCATCGGCGAACGTGCCGAGCAGGCGATCCACCACGGCGCGGGCGTTCGGCATGTCAGCCCTTTGCCGGGCCGTAACGGTCGCGAAGCAGGTTCTTCTGCACCTTGCCCATGGTGTTCCTCGGCAGTTCGTCCACCACGTGGACCCGCTTGGGCACCTTGAAGTTCGCGAGGCGCGTCCTGAGCGAGGCGATCACCCCGGCCTCGGTGGGGGCGTCGCCCCCCTTGCGCGGCACGACCACGGCCGTCACCGCTTCGCCGAAATCGGGGTGCGGCACGCCGACGACCGCGGACTCCTGCACCCCGGGGAGTTCGTCGATGGCGAGTTCGACTTCCTTCGGGTACACGTTGTAGCCGCCCGTGATGATGAGGTCCTTCGAGCGTCCGACGATCGAAAGGTAGCCGTCCTTCGAGAACGAGCCGACATCGCCCGTCCGGAAGAAGCCGTCCGGCGTGAATTCCTCCTTGTTCTTCTCCGGCAGGCGCCAGTAGCCCGAGAGCACGTTGTCGCCCTTCACCTGGACGTGCCCGATTTCGCCGGCGGCGCAGGGACTGCCCGAGTCGTCCACGACCCGCACCTGCGTGCCGGGCAGGGGAAAGCCGACCGTACCGGCGCGACGCTCGCCCTCGAGCGGATTGGAGGTCAGCATGCCGGTCTCGGTCATGCCGTAGCGCTCGAGGATGCGGTGCCCGCTGCGCGCCTCGAATTCGACGTGGGTCTCGGCCAGGAGCGGCGCCGATCCCGAAACGAACAGCCGCATCCTCGCGCACGCTTCGCGGGTGAGGCCCGGCTCGGCCAGCAGGCGCGTGTAGAAGGTGGGCACGCCCATGAACACGGTGCTGTCGGCGAACTCCGCGACCGCCCGCCTCGCGTCGAACTTCGCGTGGAAGCGCATCGCGGTGCCGTTCATCAGCACGCAATGCGAGGCCACGAACAGGCCGTGGACATGGAAGAGCGGCAGCATGTGGATGAGCACGTCGTCCGCGCGAAAGCCCCAGTGCGCGTGCAGCACGCGGGCATTGGAGGCGAGGTTGCGGTGGCTGATCATCGCGCCCTTGGAACGGCCGGTCGTCCCCGAGGTGTAGAGGATCGCCGCGAGATCGTCGGCCGAGCGAGGGACGGTGGCGAATGTCTCGACCCCGCCGCGAGCGGCTTCGACGAATGTCCCCTGCCCGTTCTCGTCGAGCGAGAAGACGTGCCGGATGCCCAGCTTGCGCGTGAGCGGGGCGAGCCACGGCAGGGACTTCGGTTGCGCGATGACGGCGCCGGCCTCGGCGTTCTCCAGGAAGTAGCCGACCTCGCCCTCCTGGTAGGCGCTGTTGAGCGGCAGGTAGGCGAGCCCTGCCTTGAGGCAGCCCAGGTACACGAGAAGCGCCTCGGGCGATTTCTCCACCTGGACGGCCACGCGGGCACCGGGCTCGAGTCCGAGCCCGGCGAGGAAGGCCGCGTACCTCGAGGCGATCGCCTCGGCCTCGCCGTAGGACACCACCCGGCCGTTCTCGCAGTGAAGCAACGGCCTCGACCGATCCGCCGGAAAGCGCGATTCGAACAGGGAATACAGGTTGTCGTCGTTCATGGTCCGTTCAGGGCACGAGCCCCAGTTTCAGTTCTTCGTCCGCGAGGCCCGCGCGGTGATAGTCGTCGAACGCCGCGCGCCGGTCGTCGCTCTCGCCCAGAATGCTCGCCACCGCGCTGCCGGGCAACACCTGGATGTCGGCCGCCCCGTAGACCGTGCGCACGCGCGATGCCGGCGAAGCGAGGGCCACGTAGACGCTTCCGCCCGCGCGTCCGAGGACCGTGAGCTCGATCTTCGTGCCGCGCAGAGCAAGTGCGGCGAGCGCGGCGCCCATGTCCACGATGTATTCGGACAGGACGACTTTCTCGTCGTCGAGGCGGGGCGCATGGGATTCGCAGTCGAGAAACAACTCGAGCCGAGGCGGTGGATTTCGTGCGAGTTGCCAGGCGGCCTGGGCGAAGTGCCACGCGCGTTCGGCGCCGACGGTGGTCCGGCCGACCAGGCCCAGCACCGGCACGCGCTCGCCGCCGCGCGTGACCCGGCCCGTGTAGAGGCCCGATGCGTCGTGGACTTCGTAGTCCCCGGCGTAGAGCTTCTCGAGATCCTTGCGCCGCACCGGCTCGGCGGCACGTTGCGATTCCGCTTCCGGCAGCCGTGCCTTGAGCGCGACGTGCCGATGGTGGAGCGTCGTCCAGGGCTTGGCCACCGGCGCGAGGGCTTCCCGCAACCACGCGGCCAGGTCGAACCCGGGCGCCCAGGCCGCATTGGCCGGCGACTGCTTTCCGCGCGAAACGGCGCCCAGCGTGGATTCGGCCATGGCGCGGAACATCCCGTCCAGCGCGCTTACCCCCGCGGCCTGGGCCAGGATGGCCGGACCCGACATCGACAGCTGCGAATGGGGCGCGAAAAGGCGGCGGGAGGCGACGTGAGCCAACAGGCTCGCCCCGCCGTAGCAATTGCGGCCGAGCACCGCGGCCATCGGAACCCCGGTGCCGGAAGCGGCGAGTCCGGCGGCGAACAACCGGCGGAAGGCACCGAGGGCCTGGAGAGCCTCGGAGACTCGCGCCCCGGCCGAGTCGAGATAGAGGACGACGGGCGATTTCGATCGCGACGCGGCCTGCAGGAACGTCTCGAGGGCCGAGGCTTCGGCCTGCCCGAGTGACCCGCTCGCGATGCGGTTCTCCACGATCGCGAGGCCGAAATCGAGATCGCCCGCGCGTCCGCGCCCCAGCGTGAGGTTGCCGATGGCGTTGGCCTCGGGCGCGAACTTGGCCGTGCTGCGGAGCGCGTCGAGCAGGTTCGGCGCGGTGGCGCTCATGGGATCGCCGCGAGCGCGTCGGCCAAGGCGACCGCCGGATGGATGGCCGCACGCCCTGCCCCATGCGAGATCTGGCCGCGGCAACTCGTTCCCGCCGCAACCACGACGGTGCCGGCCGACGCCCGGCGAACCGCGGGCAGCAACGACAGTTCGGCCATGGCCATCGACTCGTCGTAATGCTCGTGGCCGAACGAGCCCGCCATGCCGCAGCAGCCCGATTCGATGGCCGACACGCGGGCACCCGGAACGGCGCGCAAGGCGGCAAGCGTGTCCCCGAACGTATCGAAGGCCTTCTGGTGGCAGTGACCATGAACGAGGAACTCCGGCATTCCCTCCGGTTTCCAGCGTCGCGGATCCATCGCCGCGAGGTGCCGTGCCGCGAAGCTCTCGAAAGGCATGGCGAGTTCCGCCAGCGCCTTCGCGCGGGAGTCCCCGGGGAAAAGCCCGAGGAATTCGTCCTTCAGGGTGAAGAGGCACGAGGGCTCGAGGCCCACCACCGGCGTGCCGCGCTCGATGTGCGGGGAAAGTGCCTCGAGCAATTCCGTCGCCCTCGCGCGGGCCTCGGCCGCCATGCCGGCCGAAAGATAGGTGCGCCCGCAACAAAGCGGCTTGCCACCGGGCGAACGCAACGCGATGACGGCGTGGCCCGTCGCCTCGATGACCCGGCGCGCGGCCGTCAGGTTGCCCGGCTCCATCCAGTTGTTGAACGTGTCCGCGAAGAGCACGACGCTCGGCCCCGTACCCGGCGCGTCGCGCGGCTGGGATCCGAGCCACGAACGCGAAGCGAACGGCGGCAACGGCCGACGGGCATCGAAGCCGGCCACCGATTGGAGCACGGAGGACGCGCCCGGCAGGCGCGCCAGCGCGTTCGCGACCGGCGCGAACCGCGAAGCCCAGGGCGCGTAGTCCGGCAGATTGCCGACCAGCCTGTCGCGCCAGCTGAAGCCGTTCGCCTCGCGATCGGCCGCCAGGTGCTCGATCTTGAGTCGCGCCATGTCGACGCCGGTCGGGCACTCCCGCTTGCAGCCCTTGCAGGAAACGCAAAGCTCGAACGCCTCGCGCACCGCCTCGCCCGTGAAACCCTGCCCCGCGAGCTGGCCCGAAAGCGCGAGGCGCAACGTGTTGGCGCGGCCCCGGGTGAGGTGCGCCTCGTCCCGGGTCACCCGGTAGCTCGGGCACATCGTCCCCGCGTCGAACTTGCGGCAATGCCCGTTGTTGTTGCACATCTCGATGGCGCCCGGCATCCCGCCCCAGGCCGACCAATCGAGCACCGTGGCGGGTTCGACGGCCGCGTAGCCCGGCTTGTAGCGAAAGAGGGAGCGATCGTCCTGCTTGGGCGCGTTCACGATCTTGCCGGGATTCATGAGCCCCCGGGGGTCGAACCAGCCCTTGATCTCGCCGAGCGCGGCGGTGAGCCGCTCCCCGAAGAAGGGCGCGATCCACTCCGACCGAACGATGCCGTCGCCGTGCTCGCCCGAATACGCGCCCTTGTAGCGGCGCACCAGGTCGGCGGCCTCCTCGGCGATGGCGCGCATGCGGATGGCACCGTCGCCCTTCATGTTGAGCACCGGTCGGACATGCAGGCAGCCGACGGACGCGTGGGCGTAGAAGGTGCCCTCGGTCCCGTGCTTGCGGAACACCTGCGTGAGCTCCGAGGTGTATTCGGCGAGATGCTCGAGGGGCACGGCGCAGTCCTCGATGAAGGACACGGGCTTTCCGTCGCCCTTCATCGACATCATGATGTTGAGGCCCGCCTTGCGGATCTCCCAGAGCGCCTTCTGTTCCGCCGCGCCCGGCAGCGCCACGACGGCCCCGGGAAACCCCAGGTCGGCCATGAGCTCATCGAGGCGGCGCAAGCCGCGCCGTTGCTCGGATTCGTCCTCGCCGGCGAATTCCACGAGCAGGATCGCGTCGGGCTCGCCCCTCACGAAGCGGTCGATGGTGGAGGCGAACGCCGGGATCGCCCGCGAGAGGTCGATCATCGTCCTGTCGACGAGTTCCACCGCGCAGGGCCCCAGTTTCACGATGTGCTGGGCCGCATCCATGGCGTCGTGGAACTTCGGGAAGTGGGCGACGCCGAGCGTCTTGTGCCGGGGGATGTCCGCGAGTTCCAGCGTGATCCGCTCGGTCCAGGCCAGCGTCCCTTCGCTGCCGACCAGCAGCTTCGCGAGGTTGAGCCCTTCCGGCGAAAGCGCGTCGAGGTTGTAGCCGGCGACGTGCCGAGAGACTCTCGGGAAACGCCGCGCGATCTCGTCTTTCTCCCTCTGCCAAAGGGCGACGGCCTTGTCGGCGATGGCGCGGATGGCCGGGCTGGCGATGTCGGCCATCGGTCCGAATCGCCCCCGGGTGCCATCCGCCAGCCAGCCGTCGATCGCGGTGACGCGATGGACCATGTAGCCGTAGGTGAGCGAACGGGTTCCGCAGGAATTGTTGCCCGCCATGCCCCCCAGTGTCGCCTGCGCCGCGGTCGACACGTCGACCGGGAACCACAGGCCGTGGGGCTTGAGCGTCGCGTTGAGCGTGTCGAGGACGGTGCCCGGCTCCACCACGGCCCGCCGGTTGGCGACGTCGATTTCGACGATGTGGTTCAGGTGCTTGCTCGCGTCGATGACCAGGGCCGCCCCGACCGTCTGGCCGCATTGCGAGGTGCCCGCCCCGCGCGGCAGGATCGGGACCCCCGCGTCGGCCGCGATCGCGAGGGCCGCGAGGGCGGCATCCATCGTCCGCGGGACGACGACGCCCACGGGCTCGATCTGGTAGATGGAAGCGTCGGTCGAATAGCGCCCGCGGCTGGCGGCGTCGAACAGGACATCGCCATCGACTTCGCGACGGAGCCGTTCGGCCAGGGGGTGCGCGGGGGTCGAGGCGTCTCGGGTGAAACGGATGGCTTGGGTGGAATTCATCAGGGCTTTTACCGCCCGGGCGTTGGATGACGGCGCGGGGTGCGGCATTATGGGCAGAAAATGCCAGCCGGCCGCAATGACGCGCGCCGGCAACGAGACGAAAGCCTGAGGAGAAGCCATGCCCGCCGGACGCCATTTCCTGCAGATCCCGGGGCCGACGAACGTGCCCGACCGCGTGCTGCGGGCCATCGATCGGCCCACCATCGACCATCGCGGCCCCGAGTTCGAGCAACTGGGCAAGGACGTGCTGGCCGGCATGAAGCGCGTCTTCCGGACGCAGCATCCGGTCGTCATCTATCCCGCCTCGGGCACCGGCGCGTGGGAGGCCGCGCTCGTGAACACCCTCTCGCCGGGCGACCGCGTGCTCATGGCCGAGACCGGCCACTTCGCGAGCCTGTGGAACAAGCTCGCGACCAAGCTCGGCCTCGTCGTCGACTTCATTCCCGGCGACTGGCGGCGCGGCGCGGTGGCCGCGGAGATCCAGGTGCGCCTGGAAGCCGACAAGGACCACGCCATCAAGGCCGTTTGCGTCGTCCACAACGAGACTTCCACCGGCGCCGTGACCCGCGTGCCGCTGGTGCGCAAGGCCATCGACGAAGCGGGGCACCCCGCCCTGCTCCTCGTGGACACCATTTCCTCGCTCGCGTCGATCGACTACCGCCACGACGAATGGGGAGTCGACGTCACCGTCGGGGGTTCCCAGAAGGGCCTGATGCTGCCCCCGGGCCTGTCCTTCAACGCGCTCTCGCCCAAGGCGCTCGAGGCCGCGAAGGGGGCCCGCCTGCCGCGCTCGTATTGGGACTGGTCCGAGATGCTCGGCCCCAACGCCAAGGGCTTCTTCCCCTACACGCCCGCGACCAACCTGCTCTACGGCCTGCGCGAGGCCATCGCCATGCTCGAGGACGAAGGCTACGACAACGTGTTTTCGCGCCACGACCGCCACGCCGAGGCCACCCGCCGCGCCGCCGCGGCCTGGGGACTCGAAGTGCTATGTGCCGTGCCCGAGGAATTCAGCTCGTCGCTGACGGCCCTCGTCATGCCCGCCGGCCACGACGCCGACCGGCTTCGCGCCGCGATCCTCGAACGCTTCGACATGTCCCTGGGCATGGGGCTCGGGCGGCTCTCGGGCAAGGTCTTCCGCATCGGCCACCTGGGGGATTTCAACGACCTCACCCTCATGGGAACGCTCGCGGGCGTGGAGATGGGGCTCGCACTCGCCGGCGTGCCCCACCGCAAGGGCGGCGCGCAGGCCGCGATGGACTATCTCGCGAGCGCGGACGCGTCGAAGTCCGGCATTCGCCGCGCCGCCTGATTTTGCTACAGTAGCGCCCACAAGGACGGCCCGACCGGGACCGTCCATCACTGAGGAGGATTCACCCATGTTCCACCGCATCGCGGCGGCATTCGCCGCTTTCGCGCTCGCCTTCGCCGGCGGCGCTCTCGCGCAGGCCTGGCCCAACAAGCCCATCAAGTGGATCAACCCGTTCCCGGCCGGCGGCGGCACGGACGCCTTCGCGCGTCCCCTCGCGGCAAAGCTGACCACATCCCTGGGCCAGACCGTCTTCATCGAGAACCTGGGCGGCGCGGGCGGGACGGTCGGCGCCGGCACGGCCTCGAAGGCCGCGCCCGACGGCTATACGTTCTTCGTGGGCGCGATCCACCACACCATCGCCGAATCGCTCTATTCGAAGCTGCCGTACAACGGCATCGAGAAGGACTTCGAGCCCGTCACGGTCATCGCGTACGTGCCGAACGTCGTTTCGCTTCACCCGAAGCACGATTTCAAGACGCTCCAGGACCTCATCAAGTACGCCAAGGCCAACCCGGGCAAGCTCAACTTCGGCTCGGCGGGCAACGGCACCTCGCACCACCTCGTGGGCGAGCTTTTCAAGTCGCTTTCGGGCACCCAGCTCACCCATGTGCCGTACCGGGGCGCGGGTCCCCTGATGCAGGACCTGCTCGCCGGCAACGTGGACCTCGCCTTCGACGGCATGGGCACATCCGCGCCGCAGATCAAGGCCGGCAAGTTGCGGGCCCTCGCCGTGACTTCCCCGACCCGGTCGCCGGTCGCGCCGGATGTACCGACCATGGTGGAATCGGGTTTCGACACGTTCAAGGTGACCACCTGGTATGGCGTGTGGGCCATCAAGGGCACGCCGAAGGAAGTCATCGACCGCATGCACGCCGAACTCGTGAAGGCGATGGCGCTGCCGGAAGTCAAGGCCATCTGGGACATGCAGGGCGCGACGGCCGGCGGCCAGTCCCCCGCCGATTTCGCCAAGTTCATCCGCGGCGAGATCGAGACCTGGGGCAAGGTCGTGAAGCAGGCCAACCTCAAGATCGACCTCTAGGGGTCGCATGGCCGACATCGACCTGAAGCGCGAGCACGGCCTCGGCCTGTCCGCCGCCCGCAAGGCGGCGGACAAGATGGCCGAGGACCTCGGGCGGAAATTCAGCCTCGTCGGCAGCTGGGCCGGCGACACGCTTCACTTCGACCGGCCGGGCGTCGCCGGGACCCTCGCGCTCACGGACAAGGACCTGCACCTGTCCGTGAAGCTCGGGTTCCTGCTGAAGGCGATGCGCGGCCCGATCGAGCGCGCCGTGCAGGAGGAACTCGATTCGCTCTTCGCGAAGCAGGGGGGGCCGGCGAAGAAACCCGCCTCGCCGAAGCCGGCACCTAGCCCGAAAAAGGCGTCGGGTGCCCGGAAAAAAGGCGGCTGAGAATACCCTTTTCGCGCGCCCCGATCGTCTCGAGGAAATGCTCGGCGCCGCCCATGTGGCGGAAAGCCTCGAAGCCCCTCTCCAGGAAGGACTGCAGGTCCTCCATTCCCGCGAGCCGCGCCGGCCGGCGCATCAGCTTGAGCGTCGCGTAGACCAGCGGCTTCACCACGAGGCGGTCCAGCTGCCGGCCGACATCGTCGACGAGATCGATCTGCCGCATCCGCTCCGCGCGGGTCGACGACTCGCGATAGGCCTTGGCATAGGAGGCTTCATCCAGCGCCTGCGTGCCCAACCGGGCCGCCAACCGGCGATCGAGCTCCTCCGAAAGCGCGTCCACCTCGATGGCAAGCGCCGCGGACTCGACCGCCGAGTCCGGCAGTGTGCGCACGAGCAGGGGATAGATCCTGAGAAGCGCTTCGTCCCGGTGACTGAAGTCCTTGGTGCCGTATAGGTCGTTCAGGAAGAACTCGGTCGCCCGGCCATAGCGCGGATCGGCCGCCAGGTCCGCATAGGTGCGCGCGAGGCGCGCCGCCTGCCAGGCCTTCACTTCGACCAGCCGCGGCGGGGTGCCCTCCTGCGCCTCGCATCCGCGCAATCGCCTCAATTGCTCCAGATGACGTCTGAGGGACGCGGGGGCGTCGAGGGCTTCGGAGGGAGGCATGGCTTCGGTTGCGTTCGAGGGGCCGGGATGATTATTCTAACGGTCGATTGAAACGCTCGTTTGAAACTGTGGTCACCTTCAAAGCGAGACGTAGTTTAATCATATTTATCAATATATTATAAAGCATATCTCACGTTGAATCTCAATGACCGCCCCGGTCCCACGGACGCCCCCGTCGGCATTTTGGCCTCGCTGTGCCAATCCCAGAGGCTCGCGTTCCGCGACGATCCGTATCCGTCCGCCGAATCCCGAATCGCCCGACTCGAGGCACTCGCCCGCCTGATCCGGCGAAACGCGGACGCGATCGCGGCCGCCACTTCACGCGACTTCGGGAACCGGTCGACCCATGAAACGCGGCTGCGCGAAGTCTTCCCGGCCCTCGAAGCGATCGCCCATGCCCGCAAGCACCTCCGCGGCTGGATGCGCGCGCGCCGGCGCTCGACCGGCCTTTGGTTCCTGCCGGGCGGATCGCGCATCGTGCCGCAACCGCTGGGCGTGGCGGGAATCGTGGTGCCCTGGAACTACCCGCTCCTGCTGGCGGCGGGGCCGATGGTCGCCGCGCTCGCGGCGGGCAATCGCGTCCTCGTGAAGATGTCGGAAACCACGCCGGCCACCGGCGCGCTTTTCGAGCGGCTCGTCGCCGAAGCCTTTCCCGCGGGTGAAGCCGTCGTGGTGAACGGCGATGCCGAAGTCGCGCAGGCCTTCTGCCGCCTGCCGTTCGATCACCTCCTCTTTACCGGGTCCACCGCCGTCGGCCGGCACGTCATGCGCGCGGCCGCGGACAATCTCACGCCGGTAACGCTCGAACTCGGTGGCAAGTCCCCGGCGATCGTGGGTCGCGGCTTTCCGCTGGCGGAGGCGGCAGGCCGCATCCTCTTCGGCAAATGCCTGAACGCAGGCCAGACCTGCATCGCCCCCGACTACGTGCTCGTGCCGCAGGAATCGCTCGAAGCATTTGTCGGCCATGCCGGCGAGACGGTGCGCTCTCTCTACCCGGCGATCGCGGCCAACCCCGATTTCACTGCCGTCGTCGACGAACGCCACCGGGCGCGGCTTCGCGGACTCGTCGACGACGCGGTGCGCGCCGGCGCCCGCGCGGTGCCGCTTGGCGGGGCGGGCGAGCGCCTCGAGGGCACGGGCCGAATCGCCCCGACGATCCTCCTGGGCGTCACCGACGCGATGGCCGTGATGCGCGAGGAGATCTTCGGTCCGGTGCTGCCTGTCATCGGTTACGGCGATCTCGAGGAAGCCATCGCCTTCGTGAACGCGAAGCCGCGCCCGCTCGCGCTCTACCTGTTCGAGCACGACCGCGGCTCGGTGGACCGCGTTCTCGAGCGGACGATCTCCGGCGGCGTCACCCTCAACGACACGCTGCTCCACGTGGCGCAGGAGGACCTGCCCTTCGGCGGCGTCGGCGCCTCGGGCATCGGCCGCTACCACGGTCGCGAGGGCTTCGAGACGTTCTCGCACCTGAAGCCCGTCTTCCACCAGTCGCGCCTCAACGGCCTTCCGCTCTTCCGGCCACCCTACGGCAAGCGGTTCGAGGCGCTCATCAAGCTCCTCGTGCGCTGATGGCCGGCCTCGCGCGCCGACGCTTTCTCGCCGTCGGGCTGGGATCGGCCGCGATCCTCGCGGCGGCGGGATGGTGGGCGACGCGCCCCGGACGCCCGGCCGAGGGCCTGAAGGCACTCGATGCGGATGCCGCCGCGTTCGTCGCCGCGATCGTGCCGGCCGTGCTCGCCGGAACGCTTCCCGCCGACGCCGATGCCCGAACCCGTGCCATCCGAGACACCGTCGCCGCCTTCGACCGGGCCGTGTCCGGCCTGACGCCGGCCGTGCAGTCCGAACTCGGCCAGCTCTTCTCGCTCGTGGGCATCGCGCCGGCCCGCCGTCTCATCGCGGGCGTGTCCCGGCCGTGGCATGAAGCGAGCGTCGAGGAGGTCGACGCGTTCCTCTCGAGCTGGCGCACGGGCCGGCTGGACCTCATGCGCGCCGGCTACCAGGCCCTCACGCAACTCGTGATCGCCGCGTGGTACGGCAATCCGGCGGCCTGGGCGGCCATCGGCTATCCCGGCGCCCCGACACTGGGTGAGAAGCCGGCATGATCGCCGACCCCATCCGCGAAGGACTCGCCTCGGGCTGGAGGGTTATCGACGCCGCGGCGCTCGAGCGCGATTCGATTCTCGAGGCCGACGTTCTCGTGGTCGGCAGCGGCGCCGGCGGTGGCGTGACGGCCGAAATCCTCGCCCTGGCCGGGCTCGCGGTCGTCATCGTCGAGGAAGGGCCGCTTCGCGGCAGCGACGATTTCCGCATGCGCGAACGCGAGGCCTACCCCCAGCTCTACCAGGAGTCGGCCGGCCGCCAGACGCGCGACAAGGCCATCACCATCCTGCAGGGGCGCTGCGTGGGCGGTTCGACGACGGTCAACTGGACCTCCAGCTTCCGCACGCCGCCCCGCACCCTGGCGCACTGGAGCGGCGCACACGGGCTCGGCCGCTGCAGCGAAGGCGAGCTGGCACCCTGGTTCGCGCGCATGGAGGAGCGGCTGTCGATCGCGCCCTGGCCCGTCCCCCCCAACGAGAACAACGACATCCTGCGCCGTGGCTGCGAGAAACTCGGCATTCCCGCCGCCGCCATCCGGCGCAACGTGAAGGGCTGCTGGAACCTGGGCTATTGCGGCATGGGATGCCCCACGAACGCCAAGCAGTCGATGCTCGTCACGACACTGCCGGCGGCGCTCGCGCGAGGTGCGGTACTGGTGCAGCGCGGGCGGCTCGAACGCCTCGTCGCGAGCGGCTCCCGCATTTCCCATGCCGAGGTGCGAGGCGTCGCCGGCCCGGGCGCGCAGCCGGGGCCGGCGCGGCTCACGGTTCGCGCCCGGCACGTGGTCCTCGCGGCCGGCGCCATCGGGAGCCCCGCGGTGCTCCTGCGCAGCGGACTGCCCGATCCGCACGCGCTCGTGGGCACGAGGACGTTCCTGCACCCGACCGTCGTGTCCGCGGCGGTGATGCCCGAAGCCGTCAACGGCTTCGCGGGCGCCCCGCAGACGATCTACTCCGATCACTTCCTCGACACGCTGCCGGTCGACGGGCCGGCCGGCTTCAAGCTCGAGGCCCCGCCCCTGCATCCCATCCTCGCGGGCATCACCCTGCCCGGCTTCGGCGCGGAACACGCCCGGTGGATGCGGGAGTTCCCGAAACTGCAGGTGCTGATCGCGCTGCTGCGCGACGGCTTCCATCCGGACTCGCCCGGCGGCCGGGTGCGCCTGCGGGACGACGGCACGCCCGAACTCGACTATCCGATCACCGACTACCTGTGGGAGGCCGTGCGGCGGGCGTACCTCACGATGGCCGAGATCCAGTTCGCGGCGGGGGCGAGGACGGTGATGCCGCTGCACGAGGACGCGGGGCCTTCCGTCTCGTGGGCGGCGACCAAGGAGGCGATCGGCCGGCTGCCGATGAAGTCCCTGCACGCGAAGGTGGTGAGCGCCCATGTGATGGGCGGCTGCGCGATGGGGCCGGACGCCGCGCGCGCCGTGGTGAGCGAGGACGGCCGCCACCACCACGTCGAGAACCTCTCGGTGCACGACGGCTCGGTGTTTCCGACCAGCATCGGCGCGAACCCGCAGCTGTCGATCTACGGGATCGCGGCCCGGATGGCGACGGGGCTCGCGGGCGCGCTCGCCCCCGGCGCGAAGGCCGCGCCTAGGGCGTGACCGGGGTGTTCTTCACTTCGCGGCGCAGCACCTTGCCCACGTTGGTCTTGGGCAGTTCCTTCCAGAACTCGACGACGCGCGGCAGCTTGTAGCCCGTGAGGTGCTTCCTGCAATGCTCCATCACCGCTTCGCGGGTGAGCGCCGGATCCTTCTTCACGATGACCACGCGAACCGTCTCGCCCGACTTGTCGTCGGCCGCGGCCACGGCGCAGACCTCGAGCACGCCCGGCATCATGGCGATCACGTCCTCGACCTCGTTGGGATACACGTTGAAGCCGGAGACGAGGATCATGTCCTTCTTGCGGTCCACGATCTTCACGAAGCCCGCCTCGTCCATCACGCCGATGTCGCCGGTGCGGAAGGCGCCGTCCGGGAACATCACCTTCGCGGTTTCGTCGGGACGGTTCCAGTAGCCTTTCATCACCTGCGGGCCGGCGATGCAGATCTCGCCGGTATCGCCCACGGGCAGGACGTTGCCGTCGTCGTCGCGGATGGTGACGACCGTCGAGGGCAGCGGCAGGCCCGCCATGCCGTTGAAAGGCGCACCGACCCTGAGGGGGTTGATGCAGGCGCCGGGCGAGGTTTCCGTGAGACCGTAGGCCTCGAGCAGGGGTGTCTTCGTGATCTCCTGCCAGCGCTCCGCCACGGCCCGCTGCACCGCCATGCCGCCTCCGAGCGTCACCTTGAGGTGGCTGAAATCCAGTTGATCGAATCCGGGCGTGTGCATGAGCCCGTTGAATAGCGTGTTGACGCCCGGCAGGACGGAGAACGGGTGCTTCGCGAGCTCCGCGACGAAGCCCTTCATGTCCCGCGGGTTGGGAATGAGCACGTCGTTCGCGCCGAGCTTCATGAAAGTGAGCGAGGCCGTGAGCGCGAAGATGTGGTAGAGCGGCAGGGCGCCGATCACCGTTTCCTTGCCTTCCTCGAGCCCCTGCCCCACCCAGCCGGACACCTGGAGCAGGTTCGACACGATATTGCCGTGCGTGAGCATGGCGCCCTTGGAGACGCCGGTGGTGCCGCCCGTGTATTGCAGGAAGGCGATGTCCTCGTGGCCGATGGGCGGAAGGTCGGGCTTGCGGCCCCTGCCGGCCGCGAGCGCGTCCGGAAGCGCGATCGCCCCGGGCAGCGAGAAGGCCGGCACGGCCTTCTTCACGTGCTTCACGACGAAATTCACGACCAGCGACTTGGGGAAGCCCAGCAGGTCGCCCACGCGGGTGGTGATGACCGTCTTCACCTTCGTGCGCCCCACCACCTCCTCGAGGGTCTTCGCGAAGTTCTCCAGGATGACGATCGCCTCGGCCCCCGAGTCGTTCAGCTGGTGCTCGAGCTCGCGCGGCGTATAGAGCGGATTGCAGTTGACGCCTACCAGCCCCACGCGCAGCAGGCCGAAGACCACGACCGGGTATTGCAGCAGGTTGGGCAGCATCACCGCGACGCGCGCGCCCTTGCGAAGGCCGGCGGAGGCCTGGAGCCAGCTGCCGAAGTCGTTCGACAGGCCGTCCAGTTCGCGGAAGGTGATCGTCCGGCCCATGCAATGGAACGCAGGGCGGTCGGCGAAGCGCGAGACGCTCTGCTCGAGGATGTCGCGGATGCTGCCGTAGGGGCTCGCGTCGATGTCGGCGGGGACGCCGGGCGGATAGGACTTGAGCCAGATTCGTTCCATGTTCTCCTCGCGATTCGCATGCCCGGGCCTTCGAGGGCCCGGATCGTCTGTCGTGTGCGCCGCGCGGCACCCGGTGGCGGGCCGGAGTCGGCGCTGCTGAGTCTACCTGAGGCGGCCGGGGCGAAGAATAGTGTGATTGCTCTAATCCTGCCGGCTAAAGTGCCCTTCGTACGCGGGACTCGCCCATGGGGGGAGAGGCCCCGCCCCCCAAGCCCCAGGAGGCCCCCGATGGTGACCCGCAAGCGCAAGACCACCGCCAAGAAGCCCGGCATCTCGCTCCCCGACAACCAGCTCGCGCAGGCCGTGACGCAATCCGCCCAGAAGATCTGGCTGGCCGGCCTTGGCGCCTTCGCCCGAGCCCGCACCGAAGGCGACAAGGTCTTCGACGTGCTCGTCGAGCAGGGCAAGGGCCTTCGCGCGAAGACCGAGAAGGCCGCCGACGCGGCGCTGCGCACCGTGCGCACCCAGGCGGACACGACGATCTCGAACGCCCAGGGCCAGTGGGACAAGCTCGAGCAGGTCTTCGAGGACCGCGTCTCGCGCTCCCTGAACCGCCTCGGCGTGCTCTCCAGCAAGGACGTCGAGGATCTCGCCCGCCAGGTGGCCGAGCTGAACCAGAGCGTGCGCGACCTGATGGGCGGTGCCGCCCCGAAGGCGCGCCGCAAGGCGCCGGCCCGCAAGAAGGCCGCCGCCAAGCGCAAGGCCGCCGCCAAATGACGACGGGGAGGGCCACGCCCTCCCCGCCACCGGCTCCTCCTCATCCTTGCCCGTGACCCGGCGCCCGCCGGGAACCGAAGGATGTTCTGGCCCGCCCTCACCGGCGGGCCGTTTTTTTCGGGCTATTCGCGCGTCACGCGGTCCACGAGTTTCACGTAGGCCGTCATCGCGTCACCCGATGTCATCCCCTTCAGCTTCGCCCAGGCCTCGTACTTGGCACGGTTCACGAAATCCGTGAACCCGGGCTTGTCGCCCTGCACGTCGCCTTCCGTCGCCTGCTTGAAATGCGCGTAGAGCTTCAACTTCAGGTCGTTGCCCGGGTCCTTCTTCGCCTTCAGGACCGCTGCCGCGGCAGCCTCGAACTGCTTCTTCACGTCCGCCATCCTCTCCTCCGTTTCCCTCTGTGGGGGCCCCCGCGGGGTTGGTGCTAAAGTTAGCCGAACCCGAGGGCCGCCGCAACGGTGATGACGGCGCCCCGGACGACCCGAACCGAGGAGAAGCCCGATGGCAGAGGCCAGGCGCGAGCGCATTTCCGGCGTGGACACCGCCTGGCTGCGCATGGAAAACCCGACGAACCTGATGATGATCGTCGGGGTGATGATCTTCGAGGGGCGGCTCGACCTCGCGAAGGTCAAGCGAGTGATCGAGCGGCGATTTCTCGCCTTTCGCCGATTCCGGCAAAGGGCCGTGCAGGACCCGACCGGCGCCTGGTGGGAGAACGACCGCAATTTCGACCTCGACTCCCACATCCACCGCACCGCCCTGCCCGGCGCGGCGGACAAGGCGGAGCTCGAGGCGCTCGTGAGCGATCTCGCGTCGACGCCCCTCGATTTCACCAAGCCGCTCTGGCAATTCCATCTCGTCGACAACTACGCCGGCGGCAGCGCGCTCATCCTGCGCATCCACCACTGCTACGCGGACGGCATCGCGCTCATCCAGGTGATGCTCTCGATGACGCACGAAAGCGCCGCCGGAAGCCTGGCCCTGCCACGAGAGGAAGTGGCCGAAGCGGCGGGCTCGGCGGCCGATGCCGATATCTTCGGGCAGTTCCTGAAGCCCGTCGCGGGCGCGTTCGAAGGCATGCAGCAGTTCGGTCGCAGCCTGCTCGACCAGGGCCGCGAACTCGCGGCCAACCCGCAAGCCGCCTCCGACGCGCTCGAAGGCGTGACGCGCAAGGGCATGGACTTCGCCGGCGAGATCGCGAAGCTCGCCCTCATGGGACGCGACGCGCCGACGCGGTTCAAGGGAAAGCTCGGCGCGCGAAAGCGCGCGGCCTGGGCCGAGCCCTTCCCGCTCGACGAGGTGAAGGTGATGGGCAAGGCCCTGGGCTGTTCCATCAACGACGTGCTGCTGGCGATGGCCGCGGGGGCCCTGCGCGCCTACCTCGAGGCGCGCGGCGATCCGGTGGACGGCATCGAGATCCGCGCGATCGTGCCGGTGAACCTTCGACCCGCCGGCGACGGCAGGCAGCTCGGCAACCGCTTCGGCCTCGTGTTCCTCGAGTTGCCCGTCGGCGTGGACCACCCGCTCGAGCGTCTCTTCGAGGTGCGCCGCCGCATGCAGGCGCTCAAGGGCTCGTACCAGCCGGTCATCGCCCTGGGCCTGCTGCACACCGTCGGCTACGGTCCGAAGATGCTGCAGGAACAGGTGACGTCCCTGCTCAGCCAGAACGCGAGCCTCGTGATGACGAACGTTCCCGGCCCGCAGCACCCGCTGCACTTCGCGGGGCGACGCATCCGCGAACTCGACTTCTGGGTGCCGCAGTCCGGCGGCATCGGGATGGGCCTGTCGATCCTGTCCTACGACGGGAAGATCCAGTTCGGCGTGATCGCGGACGCGGGTCTGGTTCCCGACCCCGAGAGCCTCGTGTCGCGTTTCCACGACGAGTTCGATCGGTTGATGTGGCTCACCCTCATGAGCCCCTGGGGCGAAGTCGGGCAGCCGGATGCGCCCGACGGCCCGTCGCCCGTCACCCGGCGAACCCGCCGACGCTGATCGACCCCGGTTCCTGTTGCCGGCCGGCGACGCAAGACGGTGCGGCGGGCACGCGCCCGGGAGACAAAACAACGACTTAGCACGCTGGCACTCTAGTTGCTGGGGGAACTCCCGAAGCCATGATCCAGGGAGGGGTCCCGTGAACTTCACCATCGTGCGGCACATCCTCGTCGCCGCGAGACGCTTGTGCTCGATCGTCGCCGTCGCGATCCTCGTCGCGAGCGGCGCAGCCGCGCAGGCCGCCAACTACACGGACATCTGGTGGAATCCCGGCGAGTCCGGGTGGGGCGTCACGCTCACCCACCACAACGACAAGGTGTTCGCGGCCTGGTACCTCTACGACGTGGATGGCCGCCCCCTGTGGATGGTGATGACGGACGGCCAATTCTCGAACGCGGGCCGCACGTTCTCCGGCGACTTGCACCGGGCGAGCGGTCCCTCGTACCGCAACTCGTCGTTCCGATCCGCCGACGTGAGCATGACGCGCGTCGGGACCGCGCGCATCGACTTCGACGACGACGACCAGAACGCCACGATCTCCTTCGCGATCGACGGTCAGGCCATCGCGAAGCGCGTGAAGCGCCAGCCATTCGGCAGCGCGCCCGCGAACGCGCCGAACGACTGGGGCGACCTGTGGTGGAATCCCGGCGAATCCGGCTGGGGCCTCACGCTCAATCACCACGGGGACAATCTCTTCGGTGTCTGGTTCACCTACGACGACGACGGGCGCCCCCTCTGGATCGTGATGCCCGGCGGCACCTTCACCGACGCGAACACCTTCACCGGCAAGCTCTACACGACGTCCGGAACGCCCTGGATGCTGCCGTTCGACGCAGCGAAGACCCGGGTCACGGAAGTCGGCTCGGCCACCATCCGCTTCGGCGCCGGTTCGGCCACGTTCGCGAGCACCGTGAATGGCCTGGCCCAGACGCGGACGATCGTTCGCCAGCCATTCGGCTCCCCGCCGGCCGCGAACCGGGCGCCCGTGGTGTCCCTCACCGCCGCCGCGAGCGTGAATCCGGCGCTGGCGCCCGCCACGATCACGCTCAAGGCCACCGCCAGCGATCCGGACGGAACCGTCTCGAAGGTATCGTTTTTCCGGGGCAGCGAAATGGTGGGCGAGGTGAAGGCGGCGCCCTTCGAATTGCGGCTCGCCAACGTGGCCGCGGGCGTGCACCGGTTCTCCGCGATGGCCTCGGATGACCGGCGCGGGTCGGCCCTCGCTCCGCCCGTGACGCTCGAGGTGAAGTCCGGAACCGTCGGCACGAGCCCCAACAAGATTCCGAGCGTGACGATCGCCAGCCCCTCGACCGGCGCGTTCTTCGCGTACGGTGCCGCCGTGCCCCTCGCGGCCACCGCTTCCGATTCCGATGGCGCCGTCGCCCGGGTGGAGTTCTTCGCCAACGGCGCGAAAGTCGCCGAGGCCGTGGCATCGCCCTGGAGCACCGCCTGGACGGGCGCGTCCCCGGGCACCCACAGCCTCGCCGCCGTGGCGACGGACGACAAGGGCGCCACGCGGACGAGCGCCGCAATCACCATCACCGTGAGCGGCCCGCCGCCGATCATCGATGCATCGACGCGGGATGCCGCGCGCTTCCTCACCCAGGCCACGTTCGGGATCCGGTCGATCGACGAGATCGCCGCTCTTCGCGCCCAGGGCTACGAGTCCTGGCTCGCCGTCCAGTTCGCCATGGCGCCGGCCTCGCACGTGCAGTACGTGAACGAGCGCAAGGCCGCGGGCGAGCGGGCCGACGAGGAACGGGCGTACGAGGCCATCTGGCAGCAGTTCCTCTGGGACCCGGGCCAGTTGCGCGCCCGGATGGCCTTCGCCCTTTCGGAGATCTTCGTCATCTCCAACATCGCGCCGGACCTCGATACCTACGCGATGGCGTCCTACATGGACATGCTCAACCGCAACGCCTTCGGAAACTACCGCCAGCTTCTCGAGGAGGTGACGCTCCACCCGGCCATGGGCTATTACCTCAACATGATCGGCAGCCGGAAGGCCGATCCGGCCAAGGGCACGCATCCCAACGAGAACTACGCCCGCGAGGTGATGCAACTCTTCTCGATCGGCCTCGTCCAGCTGGGTCCGGACGGCACGCGGGTGCTGGACGGCGCCGGCAACCCCGTTCCGACCTACGACGAGACGACCGTGAAGAACATGGCGGCGGCGCTCACCGGCTGGAGCTTCGCCGGCAACGATACGTCCAAGCCCGCCGTCTTCGATCCGGCCAAGGAAAACTGGCTCCAGGCGATGGTGCCCTGGGAGATGTGGCACGACACGGGCGCCAAGACCATCGTGGGCGGCATCGGGCTTGCGCCGAACCAGGGCGCGCGCAAGGACCTCAAGGACGCGCTCGATGCGCTATACAACCACCCGAACGTCGGTCCCTTCATCGGCCGCCAGCTCATCCAGCGCTTCGTCACCTCGAACCCCAGCCCGGCCTACATCGGGCGCGTCGCCGCCGCGTTCGCCAACAACGGGCAAGGCGTTCGCGGCGACCTGAAAGCGACGCTGCGCGCCGTCCTGCTCGATCCCGAGGCCCGCAGCCTCGACAAGACGGGCGAGACCGGTTGGGGCAAGCAGCGCGAGCCGGTCATCCGGTTCGCGAACTACCTGCGCGGACTCAATGCGACAAGCCCGACCGGCCGCAACCGCATCTGGTACCTCGACAGCGCGGACGGGGGTCTCAACCAGAGCCCCCTGCTCTCGCCTTCGGTCTTCAACTTCTTCTCGCCCAACTACCGCCAGCCGGGCCCGCTCTCGGCCGCCGGCCTGGTGGCGCCGGAGTTCCAGATCACCACGGAAACCAGCCTCGTGGGCGGTCTCAACTTCTTCTCGAAGCTCGTGCGGAACGGCAGCTACGGCAGCGGGGAAACCAAGCTCACGCTCGATTACGCGCCACTCATCGCGCTCGCGGCCGATCCGGCCGCCGTCGCGGACCGGCTCAACCTGCTGTTCTTCAACGGCGCGATGGGCGCGGCCACGCGGGCCGCCCTCGTGACGGCCATGGGTGGCATCGCCGCGACGAAGCCGGGCGACCGGGTGAAGGCCGCGCTCCTGCTGATGGCGCTTTCGCCCGAGTTCGTCATCCAGAAATGACGGGGGAACGATCATGATCGACCGCAGAAACTTCCTGAAGCGCCTCGCCACGGCGGGCGTCGCCACGGCCGGGCTCGGCGCCTGGCACGACCTGCAGCGGATCGCGGCCGCCGCGGCCCTCACGAACGGCCCCAAGGCCGCGGGCGAGGATTACCGCGCCCTGGTCTGCATCTTCCTGTTCGGCGGCAATGACGCGAACAACATGGTGATCCCGACCTCGGCTGCCGAGTACCTGCAGTACGCCACGGGCCGGACCCCCGCGCTCGCGCTTCCGAGCGCCTCGCTGCTTCCGATCTCGGTTTCCAACACGCCGGGGCGGACCTTCGCGCTGCATCCCGCGATGACCGGCTTCCAGGGGCTCTTCAACGCGGGCAAGGCGGCGGTCGTCGCCAACGTGGGCCCGCTGCGCGCGCCGACCACGCGCGCGCAGTACCAGGCCCGCGGCGTGCCGATCCCGCCCGACCTGTTCTCCCACAGCGACCAGCAGGCGCAATGGTAGAGTTCGATCTCGGACGGCGCCCCGCGCTCCGGTTGGGGCGGCAGGCTCGGCGACATCCTCAAGACGGCCAACGGAACGAACTCGAGTTCGACCCTCATCTCGGTGTCCGGCAACAACCTCTTCCAGGTCGGCACCACGATTTCGTCCTTCAAGGTGTCGCCCGGCAACACGCTCGGCTTCGATTTCTACAAGGGAGCGGCGGCGACCGATTCCACCTCGAAGGGCGTGAACGAGCTCCTGGCCCTGCCCACGGCCAGCCTTTTCGAGGGCGCCTGGAAGGACGTGATCCAGCGGGCCATCGCGAACCAGCAGATTCTCTCTTCGGCGCTCGCGGCGGCACCGCCCTTCACCACCGTTTTCCCCAACACGGGCCTGGGCGCCCAGATGCAGATGATCGCGCGCCTCGTCTCCGTCCGGCAGGCCCTCGGGCTCAAGCGGCAGGTGTTCTTCGCGTCCATCGGGGGATTCGACACCCACGGCGACGAACAGCTCGGCAGGCAGGCCGAACTCCTCGGCGAGGTGAGCTCGGCGATGACGGCGCTCTACAACGCCTCGGTGGAACTCGACTGCGCCGACCTGGTGACGAGCTTCACGGCCTCGGACTTCAACCGCACCTTCCCCTCGAACGGCAAGGGTTCCGACCATGCCTGGGGCAGCCATCATCTCGTGGCGGGCGGCGCGGTTCGGGGGGGGCGGATGGTCGGCTCGTTTCCGACCCTCGTGCGTGGCGGGCCCGACGATACCGGCAATCAGGGCCTGTGGATCCCGAGCACGTCGGTGGACCAGTACGGCGCGAGCCTCGCACGCTGGTTCGGTGCGGGCACGGCCGAGATCGCCACGGCGTTTCCGAACCTCGCGCGCTTCCCGACGGCGGATCTCGGCCTGCTCGCCTAGTCAGGGCGGGACCCCAAAAACGAAAGGGCCGGCATGTGCCGGCCCTTTCGCCTTTTCGTCACCCGCCGGCGAGGCCGGCAGGCGGGATCGGGTTACTTCAGGTGCGCGGAGACGAGCTTCGTCATCTCGAACATCGAGACGGTCTTCTTGCCGCCGAACACGGCCTTCAGCTTGTCATCGGCGTTGATGTTGCGCTTGTTGACCTTGTTCTGCAGGCCGTTCTTCTTGATGTAAGCCCAGATCTTGCTCGTGATCTTGGTACGCGGCACGGCGGCCGAACCCACGACGGCGGCGAGCGTCGCGCTCGGCGTCACGGGCTTCATGAAAGCGGCGTTCGGCTTGCGCTTGGCTGCGGCCTTCTTCGGCGCGGCCTTCTTCGCCGCCGGCTTCTTGGCGGCGGCCTTCTTCACCGGCTTCTTGGCGGCGGGCTTCTTGGCCGCCGGCTTCTTCGCTGCTTTCTTGGCTTTCTTAGCTGCCATTCGAATTCCTCCAATCTGGTGATGTTGGTGGTTCAGCTTCAATCTCGCCTCGCGAGGCGTGACAGGCGAGAGAATGCACATGGCGAAAACTGTTTGTCAATGTGTTTTCACTCTGAAAACGGCACTTTCTCCCTCTGGCGTTGCATGCTTGCCGCAGCGCTTCGCGAAGCCTCGAACAGTGGAGCTGCGTCCGGGGCCTTCCCCTTCCGGCCTTTCCATCGCATCGCGACTCACGGGCGAGGCGACCGTGGCAACCAGCTTGCCCGGCTCGCGGAGCCATTCCTTGCCGTGCATCAACCCCCGTCCATTGACGCGCCCAAACGGCGCGCGGGTGCCCGTTTCGCCGCTGTCCCCGCGGACGCGCCTTCAGGCGATGTAGTCGCGGCCGAGCCGCTCGATGTGCGAACGGGCCTCGGGCACGAGATAAGGAGCCACGAGCGCCATCACCTGGTACGCCCCCGCCCCGAGGTCGTGCGAATCGGTCCGCCCCCGCTTGTCGCGGATGGCGCGGTAGTTGAGCCAATACGTGGCCACGACCAGCACGTTGTCCGCGAGCGCCGCGATTTCCTCAGGCCGGGCCTGCATGAGCCCGGCATTCACGAGCCCCGCGCAGAGGCGGCGGACGGCCTCGAGCTTCGCCTCGACGATGCGATTGAAATGCTCCCGCAGGCGCCGGTTCCGGCCCGTGATGTCGTCGAGGTTGCGATAGAGGAACCGGAATCCCCAGATGCCCTCGAACATGAGGTGCAGGTAGAGCCAGAGGTCCTCGATGGCGCCGGGGCCGTCCAGCCGGGCGTCGGGCTCCAGGGCGATGCGCGCCTCGAACCGGTCGAACAGCTCCTCGACGATCTGGTCCTTGTTGCGGAAGTGGTAGTACAGGTTCCCCGGGCTGATGTTCAACTCGTCGGCGATCATGCCGGTCGTGACATGGGATTCGCCGTGCTCGTTGAAAAGCGCGAGGCTCACCGCGAGAACGCGCTCGCGGGTGCGCTGGGTACGGACGGCATTGCCGTCGAGTGCGGGCCGGCCGGCGGGGGATTTCGCCATGGCCGGAAAGCGTATCACGCCCCGGGCGGGCTCCTGGCGATCCAGCGCTTCAGGTCGACGAGGGTCTCGCGCAGGTCGGCTGCCGCGCCCGGCAGGCGCCAGGGCGCCGGCGAGCGGCTCGGCGGCCGTCCGAGACGCATCGAGAGGCGCCGGTCGGGATCCGCGAGCAGGTCGGCCTTCAGGCGGATGCCATGGCGGGCGAGGATCGGCTCGAGCGTGGAGCGACGCTTCAGGAGATCGCGGCGCGTGCGCGCGTAGGCGTGCTCGCAGAGCCGCTGTCGCGTCGCATAGCCGAAGATGTTGGTGAAGAAGATCTCGCTGTCGTCGGCGTCGGGTTCGAAAAGGACCACGTCCGCGCCTCGATACTGGGTGCGGTATTTCGAGAGCCCGGTCGCCATCCGCGAATGGATGATCGCGCGAAAGGTCTGGGAGAGCACCACGGGCAGCCCCCCCTCCACGAGCCGGGAATGGCGGCCCCTGCCCTTTTCCGTCGCGAGGCTCGCGTCGTAGGGCACGATCGGGTTCACGCAGATCACCAGCCTCGCCCCGTCGTCCAGGGCTTCGGATGCGTGCAGGGTCTTCTTGAGGGCGCCGTCCACGAAGTGGTGGCCGTCGATCTCGACGGGGGGGAATAGCCCCGGAAGCGCCGCGCTCGCCTGCACGGCCTTCGAGATGGGCACATGGTCGTGGCCGGGGCGGCCGAAGCTCACGCTCTCGCCGGTGTCCAGGTCCGTCGCCACCAGGTAGAGCTTTCGCGGGAGCTGGCGGAAGTCGTCCGTTCGCCCCGGTCGCGTGAAGACCGCCTGCAGGTACCGGTGGATGGTGTCGTTGTCGAAGATGCCGGTCGGAATGGCACGACCCAGCGCGGCGAACGACTCGAGGGCGCCGCGGCCGAAGGGCCGCGTCACGTAATTGACGATCGATTTCGCGAGGATCGGCGGAACCGACCGCGCCCGCGCGAGGTACTCCGCGAAAGCCGGGCGCATGAAAACCTCGGGGGTGAGCGCACCCTCGACCTCGCCGTCCTCGATGAAGAGCCCGTAGATCTCGGAGACCGGAATGCCGTTGGCGAGCGCGGCCGAGAGAAAGCTGCCGGCGCTCACGCCGACGTACACATCCAGCTCGTTGAAATCGAGTCCTTCCAGAGAATCCTGGAGGGCGAGAAGCGCGCCGATCTCGTAGACGGCGCCGAAGGGCCCGCCCCCGGCGAGGGCGAGCCCGATCGGCGGCCTGCGCGGACGACCGTCCCGCGCCTTGCGGGACGCCTTCTCGGGCCGCGCCATTCGGGACCTAGTGCGCTCGCGCGCGCGAGCGGCGCAGCTGCTCGACGCTGGCCTGCAGTTGGGCGACCTGGCGCGAGAGCGCGCGCACGTCGCGCGTGGTCGGAACGCCCAGCCGCGAGATGGCACGGGAGACGCGCTGCTCGAACACCTTCTCGAGATGGGTGACGGCCTCGACGGTCCGGTTCTTCGCCAGGGCGGCGCGCGCGCAGGCGATGTCGCCCGCCTCGGTGGCGCGCTTCACGGCGGCGCGGCGGCTTTTCGCCTCGAGGGCGGCGCCCTGCTTCACCAGCGAATCGAAGGTGCCGAGCGCGGTGCGGCGAACGCCCTGGGCAACCTGCACGCCGGCCGCGACGGCCTTGCGCGTGGAAGTGCGGAGCGCCTGGATCGCCTGCGCCGGCGAGGCCGGGCGGACGACGGTCTTGCGGGATCGGGCGGTGCGGGGGCGGCGGGCCATGGTGGTTCCTTTCGTCGAAATGGATCGGATTCGGGGTTGGGCACCCGGGCGGGGCACGAAACCCCGGCATCGACGACTAGGCTACGGGCAAGCATTAGAGCAGGCACACTAAAGCACGCCCGCCCCCACCCGGGCGCCCCGGGAGGCGCGTGTATCATTCGCCCGACGGGCCGGCGCATCCGGACCCGTCCCGGACAAAAAACGACTGCCTCGAGGAGACCCCCATGTCCTATTTCGTGACCGGCGGCACCGGCTTCATCGGCCGCTTCCTGATCGACAAGCTCATCGCGCGCGGGGGCACGATCCACGTGCTGGTTCGGAAGAACTCCGTCAGGAAGCTCGACGCCCTGCGCCCGCGCTGGGGAGCGGACGCGAAGCGGGTCGTCGCGGTCGTCGGCGACCTCGCCAAGCCGAAACTCGGCATCGCTCCCGCGGATCTCGCGAAGCTGAAGGGCAAGGTCGACCACGTCTTCCACCTGGCGGCGGTCTACGACCTGTCGGCCGACGCCGCGAGCCAGGAGAAGGCCAACATCGACGGGACGCGAAACGCCGTCCAGTTCGCCGAGGCGGTGCAGGCCGGCTGCTTCCACCTCACGAGCTCGATCGCCGCGGCGGGTCTCTACGACGGCGTCTTTCGCGAGGACATGTTCGACGAGGCGGAGGAACTGGACCACCCGTACTTCCGCACCAAGCACGACTCCGAGGGGATCGTTCGCGCCGAATGCAAGCGCCCCTGGCGCGTCTACCGCCCGGCCATCGTGGTCGGCCACTCGAAGACCGGCGAGATCGACAAGATCGACGGCCCCTACTATTTCTTCAAGCTCATCCAGAAGATGAGGAAGGCCCTGCCCCAGTGGATGCCGACGGTGGGCATCGAGGGCGGGCGCATCAACATCGTGCCCGTGGACTACGTGGTGGACGCGATGGACCACATCGCCCACATGAAGGGCCTCGACGGCCGCTGCTTCCACCTCACGGATCCCGAGCCGCGGCGCATCGGCGAGATCCTGAACCTCTTCGCCAAGGCCGCCCACGCGCCCCAGATGACGATGCGGCTCAACGCCAAGATGTTCGGGTTCATTCCGGACTTCGTCATCGACTCGGCCATGTCCCTCGCCCCGGTCCGCCGAATCCAGAAGCAGGTGCTTTCGGACCTGGGCATCCCGCCGGACATGTTCAAGTTCGTGAACTACCCGACCCGGTTCGACAATCGCGAATGCGCCAGGGCCCTGAAGGGCTCGGGCATCGCCGTTCCGCCCCTCGAGGACTATGCCTGGCGACTGTGGGATTACTGGGAACGGCACCTCGACCCGGATCTCTTCATCGACCGCTCGCTCGCGGGCAAGGTGAAGGATCGGGTGATCGTGATCACCGGGGGCACCTCCGGCATCGGGGAGGCCACCGCCTACAAGATGGCCGAGGCCGGCGCGCAGGTGGTGCTGGTCGCGCGCGACCCCGCCAAGGCCGCGCCCGTGATGGCGAAGATCAAGAAGGCGGGGGGCAAGGCGAAGTTCTACGCCTGCGACCTGGCGGAGATCCCGGAGTGCGACAAGCTGGTGGCCGCGGTGCTCAAGGATTTCGGCCACTGCGACTACCTGGTGAACAACGCCGGTCGCTCCATTCGCCGAGGCATCGCGTCCTCCTTCGACCGCTTCCACGATTTCGAGCGCACGATGCAGCTCAACTACTTCGGCAGCCTTCGCCTCATCATGGGGTTCCTGCCCTCGATGATGAAGCAGAAGCGCGGCCACATCATCAACATCTCGTCGATCGGCGTGCTCACCCAGGCGCCGCGGTTCTCCGCCTACGTGGCTTCCAAGGCCGCGCTCGACTCCTTCACCGGCTGCGCGGCGAGCGAGTTCAACGACGACAACATCGCCTTCACCACGATCAACATGCCCCTGGTGAAGACGCCGATGATCGCGCCCACGAAGCTCTACAACCACGTGCCGACGCTCACGCCCGAGCAGGCGGCGGACCTCGTGGTGGAGGCCATCGTCTACAAGCCGGTGCGCATCGCGACGCGCCTGGGCATCTTCGGCGCCCTGCTCCACGCGGTCGCGCCGAAGGCCACGCACATCATCCTGAACGCGGCCTTCCGCATGTTCCCGGATTCGTCCGCGGCGCAGGGCCGCAAGGATGGCGCACCCAAGGAGGTCGGGCTGTCGCCCGAGCAGGTCGCCTTCGCCCAGATCACCCAGGGCATCCACTGGTAGCGCCATGTCCCTCAAGCCCGGAGATCCCGCCCCCGATTTCGAGGGCCTCGCCACCGACGGCACGCGTGTTTCCCTCAAGGGCTATCGCGGGAAGAAGCTCGTGATGTATTTCTACCCCATGGACGACACGCCCGGCTGCACGAAGCAGGCCTGCTCGCTGAGGGACCACAACAAGGACATCGCCGCCAAGGGCGCTGCGATCCTGGGCGTCTCGACCCAGGACGAGGCCTCGCACCGCAAGTTCACCGAGAAGTACAAGCTCAATTTCCCGCTCCTCGCCGACAAGGACGGGAAGGTCGGGCGCGCCTACGGGACGATCGGCGGGGGCGGCCTCCTGTCGGCGGCCAAGGCACTCATCGGCATGGCCGACCGCGTGACCTTCGTGATCGACGAGGAAGGAAGGATCGCGCACGTCATCGACCGGCCGGACGTCGCGAACCACGCCGAGGAAGTTCTCGCGCTGCTCTAGGCCTAGGCTCCGAAAGCCACTCCGGCGGCGCGGGCCTCGTCCGCCACGATGGCGTGCAGGCGGGCGTCGAGCAGGATGTCGACGTGGCCCACGCCGCGGAGCGCGACGTTCCTCGCCCAGGGCAGCCGGCTGGTCGCCTGGGGCGACACGAGGTTGTCGTGCACGGAATAGACCGAGGTGACCGGGCAGGCGGGCCCGGCGGCTCCTTCCCGGCGCCGCAGCGTCGCCAGGAAATCGCTGTCCTCGCGCATCTGCCGCGCGTTGGCTCCCAGGCCGAGCTTCGCCAGGCGCGTCCCGTGGTGGGGGCTCGCGATAGTCACCAGTCGCGCGACCGAACCCGTCCCGTGCCGCGCGAGATAGGCTCGAGCCACGAGCCCGCCCATGCTGTGCGCGACGAGCACGACGGATGTCGCGCCGCCGGGACGGACGATGAGATCCACCTCCCCGGCGAGCTGCTCCGCCAGGTCTTCGATGGGCCGGAAGAGACCCCGGAAGTTGAAGGTATAGACGGGGCGGGCGCCCCTTGTCGCGAGACTGCGCACGACGCCACGCAGGATTCCGCGATTCGAGAAGTACCCGTGGACCACGAGGACGGCCACGCCCGCCGGCCGGCCTCGCGGCGGATCGGCCGGAAGGGCCAGGTTCTCGAGCGGCAGGTAGAACAGGTTGTTGGCGAGCATGGCGCGCCACTCGCCCAGGACGAGAGCGAGTGTCCCCCCGGGCCCGAGTTGCTCGGCGAGCTCCCGCGGCGAGCGGGCGAGGTGCGCGACGGCCATCGAGAAGCAGACGATCGCCAGGCGCACGCCCAGGGCGAGCGCGACGGGAGCGGCGATGGCGGCAGGGAGACTCCAGCCGCGGGCCGATAGCCCGGCGGCGAGCCCCGCGATGAGCAGGCCCTCCGCGACCAGGGCCGCCCGCACGAGCGAGACCAGCATGCCGGGCAGTATAGCCCCGGCCGTGAACGGGCCGGGCTGCGTGCTACCATCCGCGCACCCGATTTCCTGCCGGTCCAAAGCCGGGCTTCGCCCCGGTCGCCACGACGAGACAACGCCCCGATGTTGCTGCACGCCGCTACCGTCTTCCTGAGCGCGTTCCTGCTTTTCCTCGTCCAGCCCGTCCTCGCCAAGCAGATCCTGCCGTGGTTCGGCGGGGCGGCGATCGTGTGGACGACCTGCATGGTCTTTTTCCAGCTCGTCCTGCTGCTGGGGTATGCCTATTCGCACTGGATCGTGAGCCGCGTCGATCCCCGCCGCCAGGGATTGATCCACATCGCCCTCCTCGTCCTGAGCCTCGTCTTCCTGCCCATCATTCCGGCGGAAGCCTGGAAACCCCTGGGCGACGAGAATCCCGTCCTGCGCATCCTGCTGCTGCTCTTCGCGACCATCGGCCTGCCCTACCTGCTGCTGTCGACCACGAGCCCGCTGGTGCAGGCGTGGTTCGCGCGGGAATTTCCCGGCTCGAGCCCCTACCGCCTCTTCGCGCTCTCGAACTTCGCCTCGATGCTGGCGCTCGTGGGCTATCCGTTCCTCTTCGAGCCCTGGCTCGCGAGCCCGCGGCAGTCGGTGTTCTGGTCCTGGGGCTACGGCCTGTTCGTCGTCGTCGCAGCCGGGCTCGCCTGGAAGAGCCGCGCGCTGCCGACGCTCGAGCACGGCATGCCCCGATCCGGCGCGCCGCCCGAGCCCCGCCCCACTTCGCGGCGTCTGGCCCTCTGGCTCGCCCTGGCGACGCTGGGTTCGGTGGCGTTGCTCGCCGTCTCGAACCACCTGACCCAGAACATCTCCTCGATCCCGTTGTTGTGGGTGATCCCGCTCGCGATCTACCTGCTCACCTTCATCCTGTGCTTCGAGGGCTCCTGGGCCTACCGCCGGGATGCCTTCGTGGGCCTTCTCGTCTGGATCCTGTGCGTCATGGCCTGGTTCCTCGCCGACAAGCGGCTGCAATTCGAGCTGGCGCTGCAGATCGGCGTCTTCACGGTCGGCCTCTTCGTGGTGTGCATGTTCTGCCATGGCGAGCTCGCGCGCCTGCGTCCGGGCCCGCGGCACCTCACCCTCTTCTACCTCGTGGTATCCCTGGGCGGCGTCCTGGGCGGCGTCCTCGTGGGCATCGCGGCCCCGTTGCTGCTGCCGGGCTATTTCGAGCTGGAGATGGCCCTCGTCGCCGTCGCGGTCCTCGCCCTGGTGGTGAATCTGGAGCGGCCCAGGCCCGTCCTCGCGATGTTCGCGGCGGTCATCGCGTTCACGGCCGGCGCTCTCGCCTACCGCTTCGACAAGCACACGGAGGACACCGTGCTCGTCGAGCGCAATTTCTACGGCGTCCTGCGCGTGAAGGAGGTCGAGGCGAAGGACGGCGACGCCGAGACCCGCTACCGATCCCTCGTGCACGGGGCCATCCTGCACGGCGAGCAGTGGATGGACGAGAAGTACCGGCGCTCCGCCACCACCTATTACAAGACCACGTCGGGCGTCGGTCGCGCGATCCTCGCCCACGAGGGCCAGCCCATCAAGGTCGGGGTGATCGGGCTGGGTGCCGGAACGCTCGCCACCTACGGCGATGCCGACGACGTGTACCGGTTCTACGACATCAACCCGGCCGTGCCGCGCATCGCCCGGGAGCAGTTCACGTACCTCTCGGACAGCCCGGCGAAGATCGAAGTGGTGCTGGGGGACGCGCGGCTCGCCCTCGAGCGCGAGCCCGTCCAGGGCTTCGACGTACTGGCGGTGGACGCCTTTTCCGGCGATTCGATCCCGGTTCACCTCATCACGGTGGAGGCGGTCGGCGCGTACCTCCGGCACATGAAGCCCCGGGGGGTCATCGCTTTCCACGTCTCGAACCGTTTCCTGGACCTGAAGCCGGTCCTGCTCGCCATCGCCGAACGGCACGGCCTCGAGTACGCGTTCGTGCACGAAGCGAACGACGAGGGCACCACGACGAGCGACTGGGTGCTGCTCACGCGCCACAAGCCGCTCATCCTGCGCCCCGAGATCGTGCAGAACACCGAACCGGTGGCCCCCCAGCCGGGCTGGCGGCTTTGGACCGACGCCTACAACAACCTGCTGCAGGTCTGGAACAAGTAGGCCCTCAATTCACGCGGCGAGGGGCCCCACCGGGGAACGACGCCCAGCGGCAGGGGGCCGCGGCCGATTCGCGGATCCGGCTGAATGGGAACGGCAACCCGGAGGCCGCCTAGGATCCGAGGGCCTCGGCCACGAGCCGTGCCACGATCCCGCTCACGCGCTCGTTCGATTCCGCCGTGACGCCCGCGATATGGGGCGTGAGAATGAGATTGGGGGCCTCCCCGAGCGGCCCGCCCGCGCCGAGCGGCTCGTCATCGAAGACGTCGAGCGCGGCCCCGCCCAGGTGGCCTTCCTGCAGGGCCTTCGCGAGCGCCGCCTCGTCGACGATGCCGCCGCGCGCGGTGTTCACGAGCACCGACCCTTTCTTCATCCGGGCGAGCCGCCCGGCGTCGAGGAGGCCGCGGGTGGCCGCGACGAGCGGCACGTGGAGCGACACCACGTCCGAACCGGCAAGGAGCGCGTCGAGGTCGACCCGTTCGACGCCCTGGCGCGACCAGGCCGGATCGTCCGGGCTCACGCCCGGATCGAAGGCCACGACGCGAAGCCCGAGGGCTTTCGCCTTGGCCGCCGTCACCTGCCCGATGCTGCCGAACCCGACGAGTCCGAGCGTCTTGCCGGCGATCTCGTGGCCCTGCGAGAGCATGGCCCGCGGCCAGCGTCCCGCGGCCACCGCCGCCGTGGAGAAGTAGGCGCCCCGCAGGAGAACCATCGCCACGGCCACGACGTACTCCGCCACGGACTCGGCATTGGCACCGACGGCAGGAAAGACCCGGATATTCCTCGACCGGCACGCCTCCAGGTCGATGTTGTCCAGCCCCACCCCCAGCCTTCCCACGACGCGCAGGCGGCCCGCGGCGGCGAGGAGTTCGCCGCGAACCTGGGTGCGATTGCGCACGATCCAGGCGTCGGCCGTGGCCAGGGCCTTGCCCAGCGCCTGCGGGTCATCCACGAGGGAAGGTCGGTAGTCGACGTCGAATTCGCGGACGAGCTGCGCGACGGCGGGCGCGTCCATGCTTTCGGAAATGACGATGCGTATCACGGTGTCCGGATCCTCGGGTTTCAACGTTCTCGGGAGCGTCGCGAGTGTAGCATCGGGCGAGCCTCGTTCCGGCCGTCGCCGGCCGCGAGCCACGCCGTGATTTCCTCGCGGTCGTGGTACAGCTGCTTCAGGGCGAGGCGGTAGGGCCGGCCGCCGAAGGCCTCGTCCACGATCTCGCGGGCGCGGCCCGTCTCCTCCCAGCGCTTCTTCATCGGCAGCTTGAGGTTGAAGATCGCTTCCCGGCACCAGCCGCCGGCCACCCATTTCGCCGCGAGCGAAGCGACGCGTGAGGGGCTTTCGACCACGTCGCACACCATCCAGTCGACCGGCTCGGGTGGCCTGAATCCGAAGGCGTCGGCGCGCCGGTGCTTCACCTGCCCGGTCTCCAGAAGCGCCGCGTCCATCGGCCCGTTGTCCACGGCCGTCACGAACAGGCCGCGCCGCACGAGTTGCCACGTCCATCCGCCCGGCGACGCGCCGAGATCCACGGCGCTCATGCCGGGCGTGAGGCGCCGCGTCGCCTCCTCGTCACCCAGGAAGTGGGCCAGGGCCTCCGCCAGCTTGAGCGTCGAGCGCGAAGGCGCGCCCGCAGGCATGCGAAGGCGCGCGATGCCCATGGGCCAGGGCGAACTCGCCCCCACGCGGGAAAGGCCCACATGCGCCGCCGTTCCGCCCACGAAGAACACGTGCAGGCGCTCCTGTGCGGCGCCGTCGGCGACGTTCACGCCCGCCTTCGCCAGCGCCTTGTCCAGGTGCGGCTTCAACGGCCGGATGAGCGAGGCGAGCGCCTTTCCGTCGTTGGTGTCGGGCGTCTCCACGAAGAGTTCGCGAAATCGCGCCCCGAGATCGCGGGCCGCCCGTGCGAGCGGCGACGCGCGATCGCCGACCGGCAGGTCCGCCAGCAACTCGCCCACGAGCACGACCTGGCGGGCAAAGACGAACGTATCCGGGGAAAGCGCCGACCAGAGCGCGCGTCCGGCCGGCGGGTCGAACGGCTGGAAGAGCGCCCAGGCGCTGTCGGGACGGGCCTTCACGAATCCCTCCACACCGGCTTCGCGGGCGAACGCCGTGAGCTCCTGCGCGCATTCCTTCTCGAAGCCCGCCCGGCAGTGGACGAGGAGGCCTCCCGCAGCGCTCACCGGCTGGCGCCGCGAAAGAGCGTGAAGAAGTTTCGCGTGGTCGCCTCCGCGACGACCGCGAGCGGCACGCCGCGGAGAGTGGCGATCTCCTCGGCCACATGGCGCACGAAGGCCGGCTCGTTGGTCTTGCCGCGGTGCGGGACAGGCGCGAGGTACGGCGAATCCGTTTCCACGAGCATGCGTTCGAGCGGGACCCGGCGCGCGACTTCCTTCAGGGCCTTCGCGTTCTTGAAGGTGACGATCCCCGAAAAGGAGATGTGGAAGCCCTGGCGCATGGCCGCTTCCGCTACTTCCCAGGATTCCGTGAAGCAGTGCATGACGCCACCGACCTGCGCCGCGCCCTCCTCTTCGAGGATGCGCAGGGTATCGGCGGCGGCCTCCCGGGTATGGACGACCAGGGGCTTCGCGACCCGGCGCGCCGCGCGGATGTGCCGCCGGAATCGCTCGCGCTGCCACTCGGTGTCGCCTTCGACGCGGAAGTAGTCGAGTCCGGTTTCGCCGACGGCCACGACCTTGGGGTGCGAAGCCATGGCGACCAGTTCATCCTCCGTGGCCTCGCGCTCGTCACGCCGCTCGTCCGGGTGCACGCCGGCCGAGCACCACAGCTCGCGATGGGCCGCTGCGACCGCGAGCACCGCCGCGAAGGTGGAGACGGTCGTGCTGATCGTGAGCGCGTGCGTCACGCCGGCCTCGCGCATGCGCGCGAGCCGCTCGGGGAGATCCGCGCGCAGTTCCGGGAAATCGAGGTGGCAGTGGGAGTCGACCAGCATGTGACGGCATTCTACCGCCCCGGCACCGCGGGCCTGCCTAGATCGTGTGCGTGGGGCGCGAGGATTGCAGGGCGCCGGCGAGCAGGCCTTCGACCTTCTTGCGAAGCTCGCGGCACGTCTCGCTGTCCTGGAGCTGGACGCCGATGCCCTGCGGCCGGTTGGCGGCGGCATGGGGCGGGTTGATCCAGGCCACGTGACCCTGGATCGGGATGCGGGCGCTGTCGTCGAGAAGAGACAGCAGCACGAGCACCTCGTCGCCGAGACGATGGCTGCCGGTGCTGGGAACGAACAGGCCTCCGCCGCGCAGCAGCGGCATCCACGCGGCGTAGAGCGCGGCCTTGGACCGGATCACCAGGGAGAACACCCCCGGCCGGTCGATGGCGGTATCGCTGGATAGGTCGTTCATGGCTCAGCCCAGTGTCGCGCGATTGTAGGCCATCATCAAGTGCTCGGCCACCAGGCGTGCATTGAGCGGATGGGCCACGAGGCGACGGGCTTCCACCAGGTCGCGATCGAGCGCGAGCAGCGCCTCCAGGCGCGCGCGCCTCGCCTTCTGCTTGAGCGCGGGCACGCAGTCCCGGTGGTGGCGCGGCTCGCCGGCCGTCTTCACCCGGACCAGGTCGTGCACCCACGTCTGCATCCACAGGACGGTGCGGTCGAGTTGCGCGCGGTCGAAGCCGGTCGCGAACGCGAGGGCGTGCGCGCCGTCCGGCCGGGAAAGCTCGCCCACCACGCGGCGGCGCCATTCGCGCTCCTCGGGGGCAGCCAGGTCGCGCGCCAGGAGCGGCGCGCCGCCTGCCAGCGCCAGGGACACCTCGGGCTCGCCGGCACCTTCGGCCGCGAGCCAGGCGAGCGCCACGTCGCGGGGCGGAACGCGCAGGGTGACGGCCTGGCAGCGGCTGCGGATCGTCGCGAGCAGGCGTGCCGGCCGGTCGCTCACGAGCACGATCACCGTGGATGGCGGCGGCTCCTCGAGCGTCTTGAGCAGGGCATTGGCCGCGGCGATCTGGAGCGCCTCCGCCGGCCGGATCACGATCACGCGAAATCCCGCGCGGTGCGTGGAAAGCGAGACGAGATCGCCCAGGGCACGGACCTGTCCGATCTTGATGACGAGGCTCTTCTTTTCCTTCGAGCCCTCGGCCGGCGCGTCGTCGTCGCCTTCCTCGGCAGCCTCCGGCAGGACTTCACGGTAGTCCGGATGATTGCCCTGCTCGAACCAGTTGCAAGAAGCGCAGGCGTCGCAGGCGAGTCCCTCCCGGGGCGACTCGCACAACAGGCTCTTGGCGAATTCCCGCGCGAAGGCCGCCTTGCCGATGCCGGTGCGGCCCGACACGAGCAGCGCGTGCGGCAGGTGATCGCGCCGGCCGGCGAGCTTCGAGAGCGCCTCGCGATGCCAGGGAAGCGCGCTCACGCAAACGCCTTCGCGAAAGCCCGTGCCAATCGATCGCGCACCGTATCGAGGGCGCCGGAGGCGTCGATGACATGAATGCGGCCGCCGCTCGAGCGCGCCCTGTCGAGGTAGGCGTCCCGGACCCGCCGGAAGAACTCGGCCGCCTCGCGCTCGAACCGGTCCGGGTCGCGGCTCTGGGCGCGCTGGCGCTCGTAGGCCGTCGCGGGATCGAGATCGAAGAGAAACGTGGCATCGGGCTGGCGGTCGGGGTGGACGAGGCGTTCGAGCGTCTCGAACACGGACGCGGGCAGGCCGCGTCCGCCGCACTGGTAGGCGTAGGTCGCGTCGCTGAATCGGTCGGACAGGACCCAGTCGCCGCGGCCGAGCGCCGGCTCGATGACGCGAACGAGGTGCTCGCGTCGCGCGGCGAACATGACGAGTGCCTCGGTCGTGCCTTCCATGGGATCGTTCAGCGCCATCGCGCGCAGCTTCTCGCCCAGTGGCGTGCCGCCGGGCTCGCGCGTCACGACGACGCCGGCGCCGCGCGCACGGATGGCGGACGCGAGATACTCCAGGTGCGAGGACTTCCCCGCGCCGTCGATGCCTTCCACCGTGATGAAGCGTCCCGTGCTCATCGTTTCCCCAGCTGGTATCTCGCCACCGCCCGATTGTGCTCCTCGAGGCTGCGCGAGAACTGGTGCGTGCCGTCGCCGCGACCGACGAAATAGAGAAACGGCGTCGCCTCCGGATGCAGCGCGGCCTCGATCGACGCCGCGCCCGGCATCGCGATCGGCGTGGGCGGCAGGCCGTCGCGCGTGTAGGTGTTGAAGGGGGTGTCCGCGACGAGATCGCGCTTCCTGAGGTTGCCGTCGAAACCGGTGCCCAGCCCGTAGATCACCGTCGGATCGGTCTGCAGGCGCATGCCCAGGCGCAGCCGGTTCACGAACACCGAGGCGATGACGGGGCGCTCGCCGCGCTGGCCGGTCTCCTTCTCGATGAGGGAGGCGAGGATGAGGGCCTCGTAGGCCGTCGCGAGGGGCAGGTCCGGCGACCGGCCCTCCCAGGCCTGCGCGAGGCGCTTCTTCATCGCGCCGTGCGCGCGCTTCAGGATCTCCACGTCCGGGGTTCCGGCCACGAAGCGGTAGGTGTCGGGAAAGAAGAGCCCCTCGAGCGCCGTTTCCTCGACGCCGAGGACGTTGCGGATCTCGGCGTCGGGCTTTCCCGCCAGCGTCTGCCTCACGTGGGGGTTCTTCGCCAGCGTGGCCAGCCATTGCCGGAAGGTCGTGCCCTCGACGAAGGCAACCTCGACGGGCAGCACGTCCCCGCTCGCCAGCTTGTCGAGAAGTTCGAGCGGCGTCACCGGCCGCTCGAGGCGGTAGGTACCGGCCTGCAGTTGCGATGCCTTGCCGAGCGCGCGGGCGAGCAGCCAGAAGCCGTAGGGCTCCGCGAACAGGCCGTCTTCGCTCAGTTGCCGCGAGACGGCCTTCAGGCTGGCGCCGCTTTTCACGGTGAAATCGAAGGGGAGTCGCGGCGGTTCGAGCGGGCGAAGGACGAACGCGACCACGATCGCCGCGAGGCCCAGTGCCGCGGCGATCGCCGACAGGAGGTAGCGACTACGCCGCCGCCGCATCGTCGGCCGCGACGAGGCGCTGGATGAGCCGGGCGACCGGCCCGGGCGCGCCGACCCACGCGCCCAGGCGCACGACGGGCCAGATGCCGATCACGCTGTTGGTGATGAAGAGTTCGTCGGCCCCGGCCAATTCCGCGAACGGCACGTCGCGCTCGGCACAGGCGATGCCTTGCGCGGCGAGCAGGTCCCGAACGCGTTCGCGTTGGGCGCCGACGACCCCGCAGCGCGTGAGGGCGGGCGTCGCCACGGCACCGGCCTTCGCGATGAAGACGTTGCTCATCGTGCCCTCGATGACGCGCCCGGCGGCGTCGCAGATGAATCCCTCGCGGATCGCCGGGTCGCGCCACTCCGCGCGGGCGAGCACGTTCTCGAGGCGGTTGAGGGACTTCACGCCGGCGAGCCGCGGTTGCTCGCCCAGCACGAGGTCGCAGCGTCTGGCGCCGATTCCGTCCCGTGCGGGTTCGGGATCGACCGGTATGGACGCATAGGCGACGACGATCCGGGTGGGCGCCATGTCCTCCGGATAGGCATAGCCGCGGCCACTGGATCCGCGCGTCACGATCACCTTCACGGTGGCGTTCGCGGGCGCCAGGCGACGGATCTCGTCGAGGACGATCGCCGGATCGGGCGGTGCGATGCCCACCATGCGGCAATCGCGCTCGAGGAGACGATGGTGCCGCGCCCAGTTGAGCGCGCGCCCTTCGCGCACGAGCAGCGTGCGAAAGACGCCGTCCCCGTAGGCGAGGCCGCGGTCCGCGGTGTCGATGGACTGCGCGGGCCAGCCGTTGACGAGGAACGAGGCCATGCCCGGGCGCGGAATCGCGGAGCCTAGCGCAGGCGCCGGAAGGCGAGCGTGCCGTTCGTTCCGCCGAAGCCGAACGAGTTCGACATCGCGGTCTCGATGCGCATCTCGCGCGCGGTGTTCGGCACGTAGTCGAGGTCGCAAGCCGGATCCGGATTCACCAGGTTGATCGTGGGCGGCGAAACCTGGTGATGGATCGCGAGCGCGGTGATGAGGGCCTCGACGCCGCCGGCGGCGCCGAGCAGGTGCCCGTGCATCGACTTGGTCGAGTTCACGGCCAGCTTTCCCGCATGGGCGCCGAACGCGGCCTTCACGGCGGCCGTCTCGTTGGCGTCGCCGAGCGGCGTGGAGGTGCCGTGGGCGTTCAGGTACTGGACGTCATCGGGGTTGAGGCCCGCGTTCCGCATCGCCGCGAGCATGGCGCGGCGCGGGCCGTCCATGTCCGGGGCCGTGATGTGGTTCGCGTCGGCGCTCATGCCCATGCGCGCGAGTTCGCAGTAGATGCGGGCACCGCGCTTTTTCGCGTGCTCGTATTCCTCGAGGATCAGGATGCCCGCGCCCTCGCCGAGGACGAAACCGTCGCGATCGCGATCGAAGGGACGCGAGGCCGTGGCCGGGTCGTCGTTGCGCTCCGAAAGCGCCTTGAGCGAGCAGAAGCCGCCCATGCCGGACAGGCAGATGGTGGCCTCGGATCCGCCGGCGATCATGACGTCGGCATCGCCGTACTCGATGAAGCGGCCGGACTCTCCCACGCAGTGGGAACTGGTGGTGCACGCCGAGACCATCGAGACGTTCGGCCCCTTGGCGCCCACCTGGATGGAAATGAGGCCGGCCACCATGTTGATGATCGAGCCGGGCACGAAGAACGGCGAGATGCGCCGCGGGCCCTTGGCGCCCATCTCGAGGATGTTGTCCTGGATCATCGGCAGGCCGCCGATGCCCGAGCCGACGTTCACCCCGATGCGTTCGGCGTTCGACTCGTCGATCACGAGCCCTGCGTCCTCCAGGGCCATCTTCGTCGCGGCGATGCCGTAGTGGATGAACGTATCGGATCGGCGCACCTCCTTGGGCGGCATCCACTGGGCGGGGTCGAAGCCCTTCACCTCCGCCGCGATGCGCGTGGGCAGCAGCTGGGCGTCGAACTTCGTGATGGGGCCCACGCCGCTACGGCCGTGGAGGAGGTTGTCCCAGGCCTGGGAGGCACCGATCCCGACGGGCGAGACGATGCCGAGCCCGGTGACGACGACGCGGCGCTTGGTCATGGGGTCACTTTGAGGTCAAGGGCGGTTTCGGATGTGAAACGGGGGCCGACGACGCGGCCCCCGGCTCGGGTCGGGGCCGTGCCCCGGCCACCTGCTACTGCTTGAGGTGCGCGGACACGTAGTCGATGGCCTGCTGCACGTTCGTGATCTTCTCGGCCTCTTCGTCGGGGATCTCGCACTCGAATTCTTCCTCGAGAGCCATCACGAGCTCCACGTTGTCGAGGGAATCGGCGCCGAGGTCTTCGACGAAGGAGGATTCGTTCTTCACGTCGGCTTCGGCAACGCCCAGTTGCTCGGCAACGATCTTCTTCACGCGCGCTTCTATGTTCTCCATCGGAATCCTCCACTCTTGTTCGGGTCGGGTGCAGCGAAAAAACGGCGTATTTTACCACGGGAGGGCGGCAGGCCACCCTCCGTCTGCTAGTCCATGTGCATGCCGCCGTTCACGTGCAGCGTCGTGCCCGTCACGTAGGCGGCCTGCGGGGAAACGAGGTAGAGCACGGCGCCGGCGACATCCTCGACGCGGCCCAGGCGCCCCAGGGGCACGTTCTCGACGAGCTTCTTCACCTGTTCCTCCGCCAGGGCGCGCGTCATGTCCGTCTCGATGAAGCCCGGCGCCACGCAGTTGACGGTGATCCCGCGGCTGCCGATCTCGCGCGCCAGGCTTTTCGTGAAGCCGGCGAGCCCGGCCTTCGCCGCCGCGTAGTTGGCCTGGCCGGGGTTGCCCGTGTGTCCCACCACGGAGGAGACGTTCACGATGCGCCCGGCGCGGGCCTTCATCATGCCGCGCAGCACGGCCCGCGAGAGCAGGAAGGCGCTCTTCAGGTTGGTCGACTGGATGTCGTCCCATTCCTCGTCCTTCATGCGCATGAGCAGGTTGTCACGGGTGATTCCGGCGTTGTTCACGAGGATCGACACGGGCCCGACCTGGGTGGCCACCGCCTCGACGAGCGCCGTGCAGGCGGCCGCATCGCGCACGTCGAGGACCCGCCCGGCGCCCTGCCCGCCCGCGTCCGCGATGGATTTCGTGATCCGGTCCGCGCCGGCCTCGGTCGTCGCCGTGCCCACGACTTTCGCACCGGCCCGCGCCAGGGCGATCGCGATCGCCTCCCCGATGCCCCGCGAGGCGCCCGTCACCAGCGCCACCTGTCCATCAAGCATGTCCGCTCCTTTCCCAGGCCAATGCCGTCTCGAGAGCCGCGCAATCCGTGAGCCCCTCGGCGTGCAGCGAGTGCGAGGTGCGCCGGGCGAGTCCGGCGAGCACCTTGCCCGGCCCGCACTCGATCACGTGGGTGACGCCCTGCCGCTCGACAAGGTTCAGCGTCTCGACCCATCGAACGGGCCGGCAGAGCTGCTCGACCAGCGCCCGCTTGATGCGAGCCGGATCGTCGAAGGCGGCGACATCGGCGTTCTGGATGACGGGCACCGCGGGCGGGCGGATCGTCACGTCCGCGAGAGCGGCCTCGAGCGCCTCGGCCGCGGGCTTCATGAGGCTGCAGTGCGACGGGGCGCTCATCGCGAGCATCTTGGCCATCTTGGCGCCCTTCGCCTTGGCGATCGCCATGCCGCGTTCGACGGCCCCCCGGTGGCCGGCGATCACCACCTGGTGCGGCGAGTTGAGGTTGGCGGGCTCGAGCACCTCGCCCTGGGCGGCCTCGGCGCACACGGCGTCGACGAGGGCGGGATCGAGCCCCACGATCGCCGCGATGCCGCCGGTTCCTTCGGGCACGGCTTCCTGGACCGCCCCGGCGCGCAGGCGCACGAGCGGAAGCGCCTCGGCGAAGTCGATGGCGCCGGCGGCAATGAGCGCCGTGTACTCCCCGAGGCTGTGCCCGGCGAAGAAGGCCGGCATCGCCCCCCCCTGCCCGCGCCAGGCGCGCCAGCAGGCCACGCCGGCGATGAGCATCAGCGGCTGCGTGACGACGGTGCGATTCTGGGCCTCGGCGGGACCGGCTTCGGCGAGCGCCCAGTAATCCTCGCCCAGGATGGCCGAGGCCTCCTCGAACGTGGCCTTCACGACGGGCAGCGAGGCGAAGCCTCCCATCATGCCCACCGATTGGGAGCCCTGGCCGGGAAAGACGATGGCGGTTTTCATGGTTGGCTTACCAGCGTGCGAGGACGGATCCCCACGTGAAGCCGCCGCCGACGCCTTCCATCAGGACCAGGTGTCCCGGACGGATGCGGCCGTCGCGCACGGCCACGTCGAGGGCGAGCGGGATGGAGGCGGCCGAGGTGTTGGCGTGACGGTCGACCGTCACGACGCACTTCTCCGGCGGCACCCCGAGCTTCTTCGCGGTGTGGGAAATGATGCGCACGTTGGCCTGGTGCGCGATGAACCAGTCGAGGTCGGCGACCGCCAGGCCGTTGGCGGCCAGCGCCTCGCGCGCGGCCTCCTCGAGGACCCGGACGGCGAGCTTGAAGACCGCTCCGCCATCCATCTTGAGCGTGGGGTCTCCGAGGACCTTGCCGCCGCCGACGTGACCCGGAGTGCTGAGGATGTCGGCGTAGGCACCGTCCGAATGCAGGTGCGACGAGAGGATGCCGGGCGTGCCGGATTCGCCCAGCACCACGGCGCCCGCGCCGTCGCCGAAGAGGACGCAGGTGCCCCGGTCCTTCCAGTCGAGGATGCGCGAGAACACTTCCGCGCCGACCACCAGCGCCCGCCGGGACATGCCGCCCCGGATGAACTGGTCCGCCGTGGCCAGCGCGAAGACGAAGCCCGAGCACACGGCCTGCACGTCGAAGGCCGCGCCGTGGCGGATGCCCAGCTTCTTCTGCAGCAGGCAGGCGCTCGAGGGAAAGACCATGTCCGGCGTGGAGGTCGCCAGCACGATGAGATCGATGTCGCCGGGCTTGAGGCCGGCGGCGGCGAGCGCATGGCGCGAGGCGTGCAGCGCGAGCTCGCTGGTCGTCTCGCCGTCGGCGGCGATGTGCCGCTCGCGGATGCCCGTGCGCGAGACGATCCATTCGTCCGTGGTATCGACGATCGACTCGAGGTCGCGGTTCGTGAGGACTTTCTCGGGCAGGTAACTGCCGGTGCCGAGGATGCGGGAATGGCGCATGGCTACGGCGCTCCCGCCGACGCCTTCGGGGCGTCGAGGTGCCCTTCGCCGTGCAGGCGGGCGATCTCCTCGGCGATGCGCTCGTTGAGCCCGTGGCCGGCCTCCGAATCGGCACGGGCGAGCGCCGTGGCGAAAGCCAGCCGGTCGGCGGAACCGTGGCTCTTCACCACGATGCCCCTGAGCCCCAGGAGCGTCGCCCCGTTGTAGCGGCGGTGGTCGACGCGCTGGCGAAACGCCTTGATCACGGGCATGGAGACGAGCGCGGCCAGGCGACGGAAGACGTTGCGCGTGTACTCCTCCTTCAGGAAGTCGCCCATCATCTTGGCGATGCCCTCGGAAGTCTTGAGCGCCACGTTGCCGACGAAGCCGTCGCAGACGACGATGTCGGTGGTGCCCTTGTAGATGTCGTTGCCCTCGACGTTGCCGTAGAAATTGAGATGGCTCGATCGCAGGCGCTCGCCCGCCTCCTTCACGACGGCGTTGCCCTTGATCTCCTCCGACCCGATGTTGAGCAGCCCCACCGACGGGTTCTCCTTGCCTTCCACCGCGGTGACCAGCGTCGACGCCATGATGGCGAACTGCAGGAGATGCTCGGGCGTGCAGTCGGCGTTGGCGCCCAGGTCGAGCATGTACACCTGCCCCTTGCGGGTCGGCAGGATGCCGCAGATGGCCGGCCGGTCGATGCCCGGAAGGGTCTTCAGCACGAACTTGGCCGTGCCCATCAGCGCGCCGGTGTTGCCGGCGCTCACGCAAGCCTGGGCCTGCCCGTCCTTGACCAGGTCGATCGCGACCCGCATGGAGGAGTTCTTCTTGGTGCGGATCGCCGTGCGCACCTCTTCGTCCATGGCAACGACCTCGCTTGCCGGGACGACACGGATGCGCGCGTGGGAGGCCGCGCCGTGGCGCGAAAGCTCCGCGGCGACGGGCGCCTCGAGACCGACGAGCACCAGCTCGGCTTCGGGGTGCGAGGCGAGGAAGTCGAGGCTGGCGGGTACGGTGACCGACGGCCCGTGGTCACCGCCCATCGCATCGACGGCGATCACGGTCTTCATGGCCGCGGCCATGGGAGCGGAATGGGCCGGCGGCCCGCCTCACGCGGGCCGGGCGGCACGCTATTCCTTGGTCTTGACGACCTTCTTGCCGCGGTAGTGCCCGGACGGCGAGATGTGGTGGCGCAGGTGCGTCTCGCCCGTGGTGGGCTCGACGGCGGTGGGCGGCGTCGTGAGGAAATCGTGCGCCCGGTGCATGCCGCGCTTGGACGGCGACTTCTTGTTCTGTTGGACAGCCATGGTGTTCTCCTGATGAATGCGTTTAGCGGGCCGTCTTGAGGCTCGCGAGCGCCGCGAACGGCGAAGGCTTGCCGGAACCGGCCTCGGTCCCTTCCGCAGCCGGCCCGGCTCCGGGCTTTCGCGGGACCATCGGCAGGGTGAGGAGGACGGCGTCCTCCACCAGGCCGAGGGGATCCAGGGGGTCGGTGGCGACCACGAAATCTTCCTCGTCGCTTTCCCCTTCGGTGGGCGGAAGCTCCGACTCGGAGCCCACGAGGACCAAGCGATCCTCCGCCTTGACCGCGTGCCGGAAGACTTCCATCGTCCTCTGGCACGAGAGAAAAACGAAACCGTCGATTATACACGACACCACCCGGCGCTGGTTCGCGTCCAGGCGGGCCGTCACCCGGTAATGCAGCTCGCCCTCCGCGTTCGCCAACTCGGGCAATACCCTCGGGAGGTCCCCGGGCTTCACGGTGCCCTCGAAGGTCGTGCCCGCCGGGCCAAGCCGGTCGGGGTGGATGAGATGTGCGGTCGACATGGTCGGCTATAATAGGGATTCGTGCCAAAATCGTCAACAACAAACTGATTTGAAAGATATTTTTCTCGTCCTGGCTTCCGGCTCGCGCTACCGCGCCGAGCTTCTCGCCCGGCTGGGACTTCCCTTCGAGACCTGGTCGCCGGACATCGACGAGACCGCGCGAACCGGCGAGACCTGCGCCGCGACGGCCTGCCGCCTGGCGCGCGCGAAGGCCGAGGCCGCCCGCGTCCGATTCCCCGGGGCATGGATCATCGGATCGGACCAGGTCGCCGACCTGGACGGTCGAGCGCTCGGAAAGCCCGGTCATCGCGAAGGCGCCCGGTCGCAACTGCGCGCCATGCGCGGACGTACCGTGATCTTCCAGACCGCCCTGTGCCTGCTCGCCGGAGGCGAGGCGAGAGAGGCGCTGGTGCCGACGCAGGTCGCCTTCCGGCCGCTCGCCGACGACGAGATCGAACGCTACCTGGATCGCGAACCGGCCTTCGACTGCGCCGGCAGCGCGAAGAGCGAGGGCCTGGGCATTTCCCTGCTCGAGCGGCTCGCGGGCGACGATCCCACCGCCCTCGTCGGGCTGCCCCTGGTGGCCCTCTCGGCGATGCTGCGCGAGGCCGGAGCGCAGGTGCCTTGAGCGACCTGCCCGCGCTGTACTTGTTGCCGGCGACGCTTTCGGAGGAGAGCGCGCCCGAGGCGGTGCTCCCCGGTCCGGCGCTCGCCACGATCCGCGGCCTTCGCGATTTCGTCGTGGAAAACGCGAAGACCGCACGGCGCTTCCTCGCCGCCTGCGCCCACCCCGGCCCCATGGCGCAGGTCGCCATGGCGGTCCTCGACGAGCACACCCGACCGGGCGAAGTCGCCGCCCTCCTCGCCCCGCTTCGTGCGGGTCGCTCCCTCGGCCTGTTGTCGGAGGCCGGCGCGCCCGCCGTCGCCGATCCCGGCGCGCTGCTGGTGGCCGCCGCCCATGCCGAGGGCCATCGGGTCGTCCCCGTCGTCGGGCCCTCGTCCGTACTCCTCGCCCTCATGGCGAGCGGTCTCGATGGCCAGCGCTTTCGCTTCGCGGGCTACCTGCCGGTGCCGGCCGTCGAGCGGCAGGCGGCCATTCGCGCCCTGGAAGCCCGGTCGGCGCAGGCCCGCGAGACGCAGGTCTTCATCGAGACGCCCTATCGCAACGACGCCCTCCTCGCGGATCTCGTCGCCACGCTCAGGCCGGACACGCGGCTCGCGGTGGCGGCGGACCTCACGGGTCCGGCGGAGTCGATCCGGATGGCGACGCTCGCCGCCTGGAAGAAGTCGCCGTCGCCTCCCGGACGACGCCCGGCCATCTTCCTCGTGCTCGCGACGCCGGCGAAAGGCAGGCCCTAGCCGGTCGGCGTACGTGCGCCGGCCCGCGCGTAGAGGTTGTCCTGCTTGAGCAGCGGGTAGACGCCCTCGGCGCTCATCGGCGCCGAAAAGAAGAAACCCTGCCCGATGCGGCACCCCTTGGAGCGCAGGAGCGCGAGCTGGCCGGCGGTTTCGACGCCCTCGGCGATCGTGTCGAGCTCCAGGCTGTGGGCCATGTTGATGATGGCCACGACGATCGCGGTGTCGTTCGGGTCCACCGTGATGTCGCGGATGAAGGACTGGTCGATCTTGAGCTTCTGGATCGGCAGGCGCTTCAGGTACGACAGGCTCGAATAGCCGGTGCCGAAGTCGTCGATCGCCAGGTGCACGCCCATCTCCGAAAGGCGGTTCAGCAGGAGGATCATGCCTTCGGTCTGGCGCATGACCTGGCTCTCCGTGATCTCGAGCTCGAGCTGTCTCGGGTCGAGCCCGGTGTCCTGCAGAACGCGCATCACCGTATCGAGAAAGGACTTGTCCGCGAACTGGCGCGCCGACAGGTTGATGGCGATCCGCCGCGGCCGCAGGCCGCGGTCAAGCCATTCCTTCATCTGGCGGCAGCCCTCGCGAAGCACCCATTCGCCGATCTCGCCGATGAGCCCGGTCTCCTCGGCGAGCGGGATGAAGTCTCCGGGCATCACCATGCCGCTGTCTTCCGTGCGCCAGCGCACCAGGGCCTCCACCGCGAGGATCTCGCCGGTCTCCAGGTCCACCTGGGGCTGGTAGTGCAGGACGAAATCCTTCTGCAGCACCGCCCGCCGCAGGGCCGACTCGAGCGTCATGCGCCGCTTCACCGCGATGTTCATCTGCGAGGTGAAGTACTGGTAGGTGTTCTTGCCGATGCCCTTGCCGTGGAACATGGCGGTGTCGGCGTTCTTCATGAGCGTCTGGGCGTCGCGGCCATCCTCGGGATAGACCGCGATGCCGACCGATCCGCTCACGTGCTGTTCGGTGCCGCCCAGCGCGAAGGCCGAGCGCAGCGATCCCAGGATCTTCTGGGCGACCACGGAAGCGCCCCGCCCGTCCTCGAGGCTGTCGAGAAGGACGATGAACTCGTCGCCGCCCTGGCGCGCGATCGTGTCTCCCGCGCGAACGCACTCGGTGAGCCGGCGCGAGACCTGCCGCAGCAGCTCATCGCCCACGTCGTGCCCGAGGGTGTCGTTGATGTTCTTGAAGTTGTCCAGGTCGATGAAGAGCACCGCGACCTTTCTCCCGCTGCGCTCGGCCCGCGCGATCGAGTGCCCGAGGCGGTCCTGCAGCAGGCCGCGATTCGGCAGTCCGGTGAGATTGTCGTGATAGGCGAGGTGCTGGATGCGCTGCTGGATGAGTTTCCGGTCCGTGACGTCGCGCGAGTTGAGCACCAAGCCGCGGATGTGCGGGTTGTCGACGCAATTCGTGCCGAGCGCCTCGAAGGTGCGCCACTGGCCGTCCTTGTGGCGGAAGCGAAGCTCCACCGGCTCGTGCGTCTTCCTCATCTCGAGCAACCGCTGGAAGGCGGCGCGCACCAGGTCGGCATCGTCACGGTGGACGAAATCGAACACGCTTCGCCCCAGGGTCTCCTCCGGATCCCAGCCGAGCAGGGTTTTCAGCGCGGGACTGCAGTAGGTGACGGTGCCGTCGGGCGCCACCACCGAGATGAGGTCGATGCCGTTCTCGGCGAGCACCCGGAAGCGCGCTTCGCTCGCCTCGAGCGCGCGCTCGGTCTTCTTGTAATGCGTCACGTCGGTGATCGTGCCGATGAGGCCCGCAACATGCCCGGACTGGTCGACGAAGCTCACCTTGTTGTAGAGCCATTCGCGCTCCTCGCCCTGCGCCGTGGGCACGACCGCCTCGTAACGGAGCGAGTCGGGTTCGCGGTAGAGCGCGCGGTCGCGCTCGTCGTGGAATTCGGCCAGGCGGGGGGGAACATCTCGTGCACGGTCCTGCCCACCCAGTCGCGGCCGCCGCCGAAGTGCTCGTCGAAGGCGCGGTTGTAGACCTGGTAGCGGCCATCGCGGTCCTTCACGTAGACGGGATTGGGGATCGCGTCGAGCACGGCGCGCGTGAAGTGCAGCTGCTGCTTGAGGGCCTCGCCCGCGCGCTTGATCTCGGTCGCGTCCACGCACATCACGAGCAGGCCCGTGATGCGCCCGTCCTCGTCTCGAAGCGGCGCCGCGGAGCCGTGGATGTGGACGGTGGCGCCGTCCTTGCGGCAGCGCTCGAGTTCCAGGTGCGTGAGCACCTCGCCCGCCTTCACGCGCTCGCGGAAGGCCGAGGCCTCGTCGCGCCGCTCCGGGGGGACGAAGGGAGGGCGCCGGCCGATGGTCTCCTCTCGCGTGTAGCCGAAAACCTGCTCGGCCGAGGCGTTCCAGAGGGTGATGCGCCCCTCGAGGTCCGTCGCGTAGATGGCGACCGGCAGGGTCTCCACGATAGAAAGCAGGAACCGCTGCGTGGCAACCGGATCGTCCTCGCCGGGCAGCGCGCTCACGCCGTCCGTCGGGGACGGGGCGGCGCCGAAGAAGGAACGAAGCCGTCGGCGCAGCTCGTCCATGCCTGCCCTACCGGAGCGAGGGCGCGGCGCGCGCCGCCAGTTCCGCCGCCGCGGCGCGAAGCGCGGATTCGGCCGCGCTGGCCCCGAGCCGCTTGGAGAGCTGGTCGAAGTAGTTGTCGTCGGGCGTGAAGTCCACGACGTGTTCGGCCTTGATCACGTCGCGCGCCACGCTCTCGAGCGAGCCGAAGCCGTCGGCGAGGCCCAGCTCCACGGCCCGCTCGCCCGTCCAGACGAGCCCCGAGAAGGTCTCCGGGGTTTCCTTGAGGCGCTTGCCGCGGCCCTGGCGCACGACCTTGATGAACTGCTCGTGGATCTCGCCGAGCATCTTCTTCACGTGCTCGCGGTGCGCGGGGTTCTCGGGCACGAAGGGGTCCAGGAAGTCCTTGTTCTCGCCGGCCGTGTAGCTGCGCCGCTCGACGCCGAGCTTTTCCATCGCGCCGGTGAAGCCGAAGCCGCCCATGATCACGCCGATGGAGCCCACGAGGCTCGCCTTGTCCACGTAGATGCGGTCCGCCGCGACCGCGACGTAGTACCCGCCGGAGGCACAGAGGTCCTGCACCACGACGTGCAACGGGATCTCGGGGTGCTTCGCCCGCAGGCGCCGGATCTCGTCGTTGATATACCCCGACTGGACCGGGCTGCCGCCCGGGCTGTTGATGCGCAGGACGACGCCCTGCGTGTTCCGGTCCTTGAAGGCCGCGCCGAGCGCGAGGATCATCTTGTCGGCGCTCGCCTTCGACTCCACGCCGATCACGCCCTTCAGCTCGACCAGGGCCGTGTGCTTGCCGGTGCGGATGGGTTCCTTCGAGCCGCCGCCGATCCAGCCGAGCATCGCGGCCACGACGAGGAACACGATGGAGAGCCAGAGGAGCCTGAAGAGGATCGACCACTGGCGCGCGCGGCGCTGCTCGTCGAGCGCGCGCAAGGCGATTTTTTCGAGCGTGGCGCGCTCCCAGCTGGGCGGGGTCGGGTCGGTCATGGCGAGGGGCCGGGGTCGTTCGGACCGGCCGGCGGATCATCGATGAGTTGAACGAGGCCGTCCCGCTCCTCGATGGCTATCGCCTCGAGACGGGCGCCACGGCAGGGGCCCGCGACGCACAGGCCGGTGGACGGCTCGAAGATCGCGCCGTGCGTCGAGCAGACCAAGTATAGCCCGGTTTCCTCGAAGAACTCGCCGGGCTCCCAGTCGAGTTCCACCCCGAGATGGGGGCATCGGTTCACGAACGCGCGCGGCTCGCCGTCGAAGCGCACCGCGAAGCCCTTGCCTTCCCCGCCGGCCGGCGGCCAGGCGAAACGCACGCCCCGCCCCCCCTCGGGCAAGGCGCCGGCCGGCGCGATCACGCGTGAAGGGCCAGCCATCGGCGCAATTCCTCGACGTTGGCGGCGAGATGGCGCGAGGGACGCTCGCGAAGCAGTTCCCCGGCGTGGGCGCCGTACGTGACCCCGACGGCATCGACGCCGGCATTCGCGGCGAGTTCGAGGTCATGGGTGGTGTCGCCGATCATGAGCGCCCGCGACGGCGCCACCCCCGTCGCGTCCAGCAGCGCGAGCAGCATTCCCGGGTGCGGTTTCGCGAATCCTTCGTCGGCGCAGCGGGACGCCTCGAAGTGCGGCGCGAGGCCGCTGGCCTCGAGCGCGCGGTCGAGCCCCCGCCGGCTCTTGCCCGTGGCGACCGCGAGCCGGCGCTCGCGCGAACGCAATTCGGCGAGCAGTTCCGGGATGCCATCGAAGAGCGGCGCCTCGTGCTCGCGCGACAGGTAGTGGCTGCGATAGCGATTGGCGAACTCCGCGTGGCGGTCGGCCGGCAACGTCGGCGCCACGTACCGGACCGAAGCGCTCGCCCCCAGGCCGATGACCCAGCGCGCATCCTCGTCCGAGGGCACCGGGACGCCCACTTCGCGGCACGCATCCTGGATGCACCGGGCGATGAGCCCGGTCGAATCCATGATCGTCCCGTCCCAGTCGAAGATGACCAGCTCGTAGCGGTTCAAGTCGATTGCCCGTCGGGAAATTGGGCCGCGCGGAAGGCTTCCAGTTCCTTCGGCAGCGGGGAGCGGACCTGCACGCGCTCGCCCGTGGCCGGATGGTCGAAGGCGATCGAGGCCGCGTGCAGGAACATGCGCCTCAGGCCGCGCTTGCGGAGCACGCGGTTCAGCTCGAAGTCGCCGTACTTGTCGTCGCCCAGGATCGGGTGGCCGATGTGGTTCAGGTGAGCCCGGATCTGGTGCGTGCGCCCGGTGAGGAGCTCGGCCTCGAGCAGGCTGAACTCGTCGTTGCGGGCGAGGCGGCGGAAGACGGTCTGCGCGGCCTGCCCTTCGCGATCGTCGATGGCCACCCGCTTCTCGTTGGCCGAATTCGCATACTTCCGCAGGCCGGCGTCCACGAGGCGTTTCAGGTCGCGCACGCGGCCCACCACGGCGGCGAGATAGCGCTTGTCCATGGCGCGCTCGCGCAGGTCCTCGTGCAGGGCGGTGAGCGCCGAGCGGCGCTTGGCGATGAGAAGTACGCCCGAAGTCTCGCGATCGAGCCGGTGCACCAGTTCGAGAAAGCGCGCGTCCGGCCGGCCCGCGCGTATCCGTTCGATCGCCCCGTGGGATACGCCGCTGCCGCCGTGTACCGCGAGGCCCGCCGGCTTGTCCACGGCGAGGATGTAATCGTCCTCGAACAGCACCGGCAGTTCGAGCGCCGCCGCCGGGGCCGGGCCCGCCTCGCGTTCGGCCACGCGGATGGGCGGCACGCGGATGCGGTCGCCGATCGCGAGTCGGTGCGAGGCGGCCACGCGGCCGCTGTTCACGCGCACTTCGCCGCTGCGCACGATGCGGTAGACGTGGCTCTTGGGAACGCCCTTCAGGCGCGCGACCAGGAAGTTGTCGAGGCGCTGGCCCTCACCGGACTCGTCGACCTCGATCCAGCTCACGGCCGGGCCGGGCGAATCGGGTGCTTTGCCTTCGACCCCCATGGGCGCTATACTGTTTATGTCGTTGATTTGAAAGCCTCGCGCGGGACACCGCCCCGGGGTTGCGCTGTAGAGCGCCCGAATCAGGCGATTCGCACCGGGTGCCGCGAAAGGCCCCGTAGCCGGTTAACTTCGCTCGCCGGCCAAGCCAAGCAGCGATGGTAAACGAATTGACGCGCTCGATTTCACGCACAAGATTCCGGTACGCCGCCCCCACGCAGTCCCGCGGCGTTCCCCAAGACCAGTCTCCCTTCAGCGACATCGCCCCTTCACTCGCACGCACGTGATGCAGTCAAGTTTCGATTCCTGACGAGCCTTGTCCGGGCCTCCCAGAACGGGCCCTCTTCCGTGTTTCGAGCGCGGGAGAAAGAAGACCATGAAACGCATGCTTTTCAATGCGACCCAGGCGGAGGAACTCCGGGTCGCCATCGTCGATGGCCAGAAGCTCATCGACCTCGACATCGAATCGGCCGGCAAGGAACAGCGCAAGAGCAACATCTACAAGGGTGTCATCACCCGCGTGGAGCCCTCGCTCGAGGCGGCCTTCGTCGACTACGGCGCCGAGCGCCACGGGTTCCTCCCGTTCAAGGAAATCGCCAAGCAGTTCATGGTCAACGACGACGGCGAGTACGGCCGCGCGAAGATGTCCACGCACCTGCGCGTCGGCCAGGAGATGATCGTCCAGGTCGACAAGGACGAGCGCGGCAACAAGGGCGCCGCCCTCACCACCTACGTCTCGCTCGCCGGCCGCTATCTCGTCCTCATGCCCAACAATCCGCGCGGCGGTGGGGTTTCGAGGAGGATCGAAGGCGAGGACCGCAACGAGCTTCGCGAGGTCATGGACCAGCTGCAGGTCCCGGACGGCATGAGCCTCATCGCGCGCACGGCCGGCATCGGCCGCACGCTCGAGGAGATGCAGTGGGACCTCAACTACCTCCTCCAGCTCTGGGGCGCCATCGAGGGCGCGGCGCGCGACGAGAAGGGCCCGTGCCTCATCTACCTGGAATCGAGCCTGGTCGTGCGCGCCATCCGCGACCTGTTCCAGCCCGACATCGGCGAGATCCTCGTCGACACGCCGCACATCCACGAGCAGGCCCTCGCGTTCATGAGCACGGTGATGCCGGCCAACGTGAACAAGGTGAAGCTCTACCGCGACGACGTGCCGCTCTTCTCGCGCTTCCAGATCGAGCACCAGATCGAGAGCGCCTACCGCCGCGACGTGACGCTGCCCGCCGGCGGCGCCATCGTGATCGACCACACGGAGGCCCTGGTCTCGGTCGACGTGAACTCGGCCCGCGCCACCCGCGGCCACGACATCGAGCAGACGGCGTTCAACACGAACCTGGAGGCCGCCGAGGAGATCGCCCGCCAGCTGCGCCTTCGCGACCTGGGCGGCCTCATCGTGATCGACTTCATCGACATGGAGAGCGCCAAGAACCAGCGCGAGGTGGAGAACCGCCTTCGCGATGCCCTGCGTCACGACCGAGCCCGGGTGCAGGTCGGCAAGATCTCGCGCTTCGGCCTGCTGGAGCTGTCGCGCCAGCGCCTCCAGCCCTCGCTGGAAGAGACGACGCATTCGGCCTGCCCGCGTTGCCACGGCACGGGCTTCATCCGCGACACCGCCTCCACGGCCCTGCACGTGCTGCGCATCCTGCAGGAAGAGGCCATGAAGGAGAACACCGCCGCGATGCGCGTGCAGGTGCCCGTCGACGTCGGCACGTACCTGCTCAACGAGAAGCGCTCGGAGATCATCAAGATCGAGGCGCGCTTCAAGGCGGGCGTGATCCTCATCCCGAACCCGGCCCTCGAGACGCCCAACTACCACATCGAGCGCCTGCGCCACGACTCTCCCCTGCTGGATGCGATGGTGCCCAGCTACGAGATGGTCGGCGTACCGGTCGAAGAGGAAGACGACGACAAGCGGCGCAACCCGCGCGGCGGCGCCAAGAAGGAAGACGACAAGCCGGCTGCGCGCCCCGAGCCCCTGGTGAAGGGCATCACGCCCGACCAGCCTGCCCCGGCGCCAAGCCCGGAGCCGGTCGTGGCCGCGATGCCCGTGGCCGTTGCGGCGAGCGCTCCGGCGCCTGCGGCCGCGCAAACTCCCGGTCTCATCGACAAGATCTTCGGCTGGTTCCGGAAATCCGAGCCCGCCCCGGCACCAGCCCCAGCGCTGGCCGCGGCCGCCGAGGCCAAGCCCGCTGACGGGCTCATCCGGCGCGAGCGCGAAGGCCGCGGTGACGGTCGTCGCGGCGAGGGCCGCGGTGACGGGCGCCGAGGTGAAGGACGCCGCGGCGAAGGGCGCAATGCCGAAGGTCGCGGCGGGGAAGGCCGTGGCGATGGACGTCGTGGCGAAGGACGCGGTGGCGAAGGACGCACCGAAGGACGTGGTGGCGAAGGACGCGGCGAAGGACGTGGTGGCGAAGGACGCGGCGAAGGACGTGGTGGTGAAGGGCGCGGCGAAGGACGTCGTGGCGGTGGCCGTGGTGGCGAAGGCCGTGGTGGCGAAGGCCGTCGCGGCGAAAGTCGTGGAGGCGAAGGCAGGCAGGAGGATCGCCCGCCTCGCGAGGAGCAGGCCGGAGAGCGCGCCGAAAGCCGCGAACCCCGTGAGCCCCGTGAGCCCCGCGAGGCTCGCGAGCCGAGAGAAGGCCGCGAAGGTCGCGAGCCGAGAGAAGGTCGCGAATCCCGCGAGCCGCGCGAAGGTCGTGGCGAAGGTCGTGGCGAAGGACGCCGCGACGGCCGCCCGCCACGCGAGGAAATCCAGGGCGCCGGCGCCGCCGAGCCCGTGGCCGCACTGACGGCGCACCCGCCGGGCGGCGAACTCGCCGAGGGCGGCGCCGATGGAGAAGGCGGTCGTCGCCGCCGTCGTCGTGGCCGCGGTGGCCGGGGCGGCGAACGAGCCGAGCGCGGCGATCGTCCGGAAGAAGGCGGTCGCGAGGAACCTTCGGCCGCCCCGACATCCGGCGAGGCGCAATCCCACCTTTCCTTCGAAAGCGAGGACGCTCCGGTTCGCGTCGAGGCCGAGCAGGCCCCGGCCCGCTCCGCGCCCCGCGAGGAACCGGTGGCACGCCAGGAAGAGCCGGTCTCCGCGCCCGCTCCCCAGCCGGTGCAGTCGGTCCATGCCACGCCCGAACCCGCCGTCGAAGTGACGCCGCTGCCGCATGCGCCGCAGGTCATCGCGTCGTTCGCGCCGCCACCGGCCACTTTCCAGGTGGTGAGCGAGCATGACGCGGCGGCCGAACCCGCCCGCCCGGTGCGTCGCCGGCCCCGCGACGCGGCCCCGCTGCCGAGCGAGCCGCTGCAGCTCGTCGAGACCGCGGCCGAGAAGGCGGCGCGTATCGCCGCCGCCGTGCCGGAGGAAGAAGCGCCCCGGCGCACCAAGCCGCGCCGCCGTCGCAGCGTCGAGATCCCGAACGAGCCGCTGCAGCTCGTCGAGACCGCCGCCGACAAGGGCCCGCCGCCCCAGGCCTGACGCCATGCCCGCACCGATCGAGTTCTGGTTCGACTTCACCTCGCCGTACGGGTACGTCGCGTCGGAACTCGTCGATGCGCTCGCCGCGCGCCACGGGCGCACGGTGCGTTGGCGCCCCATCCTGCTCGGGCCCATCTTCAAGGTGGTGGGCACCGGCCCGCTCACGCAGATCCCGCTCAAGGGCGAATACTCGAGGCACGATTTCGCCCGCACGGCGCGCTACCACCAGGTGGCCTTCCGCCTGCCGGAGAAGTTTCCGGTGGGTTCGCAGGTCGCCGCGCGCGCGTTCTATTTCATCGACGACTCGGATCCCGCACTCGCCGCCGGATTCGCCAGGCGCGTGTTCCGGGCGTACTTCGCCGAGGGCCGCGACATCTCGGATCCGGCCGTGGTGATGGAAGCGGCCGCGGCATCCGGCGCGGATGTCCCCGCGCTCACGCAAGGCCTCGCCGGCGATGCCATCAAGGAGCGCCTGAAGGCCGAAGTCGAGAACGCCATGAAGGCCGGCATCTTCGGCTCGCCGTGGTTCGTGGCGGACGGCGAGCCCTTCTGGGGCGTGGACCGCCTTCCGATGCTCGAGGAATGGATCTCGCGCGGCGGGTGGTAGCGTCCTAGCGGCCCGGGGCCGGGTACGGCATCGGCCCGGGCATCTTCATCGGGTCCTTCGCGAGCGATTCCTTCAGCAGCGCGAGCGCGCGATCGAGTTGCGCGTCCTTTCCCTCGAAACTCTCGTGCGGCAGGTTGTCCACGTCGACATCGGGCTCGACGCCGCGCCCCTCGATGAGCCACGCACCGTCCAGGCCGAACTGCCCCGCTTCGGCGGCGCGGGCGATGCCGCCGTCCGCAAGCCGGTTGCGGTCCGATAGCCACACGCCGGCCCCGGACGTGCGCCGCCCCACGACCGTTCCCAGGCCCAGGCGCTTGACTCCTTCCGCGAAAGTCTCGCCGTCCGAGTACGTCCCGTGGTCCACGAGCACCACGAGGCGGCCGCGGAAGGCGCTCTGCATGTTCGGAAAGAGCGCGCCGGCGCGGGTCTGCCAGTAGGCCCAGGCTCGGCGCATGAGCTTTTCGATCACGATGGAGTCGATGCTGCCTCCGCCGTTGCCGCGCACGTCGATGACGAGACCCTCGCGGTCCGCGACGGGGTAGAACTCGCGCGCGAAGACCGCGAGGTCGCGCGGCCCCATGGCGCGCAGGTCGATGTAGCCGAAGCGGCCCCCCGAGACCTGCTCGACCCGGGCGCGCTTCTCCCATTCGCGGTCGGAGCGCTGCAGCAGCGTCTCCTGCGCGGCCGCGACGGGCACCGCGACCGCCTGCCGGGGCACTCCATCGCGTCCGCGGATGCCGAGGAGCACCTGCTTCCCGGCGCGATCGCGCAGCAGCACCGAAATGTCCGGGACGTCCTTCACCGCACGCCCGTCGACGGAAACGATCGTCTCGCCGGCCATCGCGGCCACCTCGGGCCTGGCGAGCGGCGAGCGCTCGGAGACCCGTTCGGGATCGGTGCGCCAGATTCGCTCGATGCGGGCGCCTTCGTCCGTCCGGACGAAGCGCGCCCCGAGGAACGCGGGTGCCACGGCATCCTCGCCGCGGCGCACGTCGCCGGCACCGACCTGCGAATGCAGCGTCGAGACCTCGCCGATCATCTGCCCCATCAGGTCGGCAAGCTCCTGCCTGTCCGTCACCCGCTCGAGGAGCGGCTCGTACTTGCGCCGCACGGCGGGCCAGTCGGTGCCGCCCATCGCGCGGTCGTAGAAGTGGTCCCGGTGCATGCGCCAGGCGTCGGCGAACATCTGGCGCCACTCGTCCTTGGGCGATACCGGAAATTGCCAGTCGCCCAGCCTCACCTGGAACCTCGCCAGTTCCGCCGGGGGCTTGGGCGCCGCATCCACCAGGTAGAGGTCCCCGGCGCCCGCGCCAGGCGCAACCCACTTGCGCACGAGGAGCTTGCGACCGTCGGCCGACAGCGCGAACTCGCGCACGTCCGCCAGGAAGGTCTCCGGCGGCACGCCGAGATTGTCGAGCGCGGCCGAGCGCAGGACGCCCTTGCCTTCCGTCGAGCCATCCGTCTCCAGCCACCACAGGCGCTTGCCGTTCGTGGCGATCGCCGCGAGATTGCCCGCCGGCAGCGGGGCTTCGAAAAGGCGCCCGGCGAGCCCCTCCCAGGCGATGGCCGGCACCTTCGGGTTGCCGGGCGCTGCCCGTGCGGCGGCTTCATCCTGCGTGGCGGCCTTCGCGTCGCTGCCCTCCTTTGCGGGCTTGGAGGCCGGTGGCCCGGCCGGCTTGGCGCCCTCCAGTTCGTCCTTCGGCTGGAAGGGGAAGCGCAGCCCCGGCTGGAGGGCGACAGCGTAGAGCTTGCCGCGCTTGTCGAAGGCCGGTCCCATGTTGCGATCGCCCCACGGGTTTCCCGGCTGCGCCACGAGCGTCCGGTCGCCGACGAACCAGAGCCACTGGCCGTCCGGGGAAAAGGCCGGCGAGCGGGCCGGATAGCGCGCGCTGGTCACGTCCACGCGCGTGCGGTCGGCGCGGCGATACAGGGCGATTCGGCCCGTACCGCGCGCGCCGGGTTCGTCCACCTCGGCGGCGATGGCGGTCGAATCGGGCGACCAGGTCACGTTCCGGAAAGCGTCGTCGCCCGCGCCTTTCACCTCGTCGAGCAACTGGGTCTTGCCCGAGGCGATCTCCGTGAGCCAGAGGCGCGCGCGGATGTCCGCGTGGACCGCCCAGCGGCCGTCGGGAGATGGCACCGCGAACCAGCGCTGTGCGTCGCCGCCGCGGGTGAGTTGTCGCCCGGGGCCGCTGCCGTCGGCCGGAAAGAGCCACAGCTCGAACTCGCCGCTCGCATCGGAAAGCGCCAGCACGTGGCGGCCGTCGGGCATCAGCCTCGCGCCGCGGGCACGGCTGGCCGGCGGCAGCGCGATGTCGACGCGCCGGAGCGTTCCCGTGCCCGCGGTCACCACGCGGCCCCGCGCCGCGATGGCCACGCGTTCGCCGTTGGCGGAGATCGCCATGCCGGTGAAGTGTTCCAGGGGCTTGCGGATCCAGCGCTCGCGCTGCTGGTCGAAATCCGAGGCGAGCGCGATGGGCACCACCCGATCGGCGCCGCTCGACAAGTCGAGGAGGCGGATGTCCGCGCCGTGGCGGTAGGCGATGCGGTCGCCGGAAATCGACGGTTCGCGGACCTCGACGTCGCGATGGCTCGTGAGCGGCTTCGCGTCGCGCCCCCGGGAGTCGACCGACCACAGGTTCATGACGCCGCCGCGGTCCGAAAGCACGATGAGCCGCGGGCCCCAGGGTAGCGGGCGCTGGTTGCCGCCGTCGGCCTCGGGCGTGAGCCGCTCGGCCTCGGAACCGGCTTTCCCGTCCCACTTCCAGACGGAGGCCATCGCGCCGCCGCGATAGGCACGCACGTTGTCGCCGGAAAGCCCCAGGCGGGTGAAGTAAAGGGTGCCGGTCCCGGACCAGGCGCCATCGCTGCCCTGCTCCAGGGGAATGCGGCGCACGGCAAGCGTCTCGGGGCTCACGGCCGCCAGTTGCCAATCGCGCAACGCCTGGTAGGCCGTCGTCGCGAACATCACTTCCCCCTGCGGCGTCCAGCCGGTCACGGCCACGCGGCCGCCGAGCCACGTGAGCCGCCGGGGCAACCCGCCGGCCGATGGCATCACGTACACCTCCGTCGTCCCTCCGTAAGCCCCCGTGAAGGCGAGATGCCGGCCATCCGGCGAGAAAGCGGCGTGGGATTCGAGCCCTGCGTGGGTGGTGAGGCGCGAGGCGCGCCCACCCTCGACGCCCACCTGCCACAAGTCGCCCTCGGCGGTGAACACGATCGTGTCCCCGTGCAGGGCCGGGAAGCGGAAGTAGCCGCCCGAGGCGACGCCCAGGGCGGGGAATGCGAGAAGCAGGATGGCAAGCAGGTGGCGCATGGATTTCATCGCTCCCGGGTTCGAAGGAAGGTCGATCTAGGTCCGGCCGGCGGCGGGCTTGTCCCCGATGCCCGCGAGCACGGCATCCAGCAGCCGTTCGCTCGCCTCTTCCACCATGTCGAGCACGGTCTCGAAGCCCTTTGCGCCACCGTAGTAGGGATCGGGCACGTCGAGACCGGGCCAGCGCGCGGAATGCTCGAGGAAGAGCTCGATGCGCGCATCCGTTTCGGGGGGCGCGATCGCGCCGAGCAGGCGCCGGTGGCCGCGATCCATGGCGAGGATCCAGCCGAAGTCCGCGAAATCCCGGGAGCCGACCTGCCGGGCGCGCAGCGGTTTCAGGTCGTCGCCGCGGCGAGAAGCATGCTGGATCGAGCGCGGATCCGGCGCCTCGCCGGCGTGGTAGTCGTGCGTGCCCGCCGAATCGACCCGCAGGCGATCGAGGACGCCGCGCCGCTTCGCCAGGGCGCGGAACACGCCTTCGGCGGTGGGTGAGCGGCAGATGTTTCCGGTGCAGACGAACAGGACGGATGCTTTCTTCATGGTTCCAGCCCGGAAGACTTCGCGCGAGCCGTGCGGACCTTCGATACCGGCATTCTGCCCTTCCCGGCCCGGGTCGGCGGTTGCGCTCCCGCAACGAAATCCCGGACGGCCGCGGCCAATCGCTCGCGCAGGAAAGCGTGGGAGGGCTCGGCGCGCCTCGCCTCGCGGTAGACCATCCAGACCGGGATCGAAGGGCTCGCCGGCAGGCCCGGCACCGCCTCGAGGCCGAAATCGCGCCGGGCGATGGACGCGAGGCTCGTGGGCACGATGCCCACCATGTCCGAGCGGCTCGCCACGGCCAGGACTTCCAGCATCTCCGAGACCTCGAGCCCGACGCGTAACCCGAGCGCCAGCCATTCCTTCACGCCGCCCACCGGCAGCGCGGACCAGTCCGTGCGCGGACGCAGGCGCACCAGGGGCCAGCCCACGACGGGCGGTCGCCGCTTGCCGCCCGCGAGGGCGGGGTGCCCGCTTCGCACCATGGCCGCGATGCCTTCCGTGAAGACCGGGTCGGCCGTGAGCGAACCGGCCCGCGGGGCGAGCCAGTCGAGGGCGAGGTCGAACCGGCCCGCGGCGAGGTCCTTGTCGAGATCCAGCGGCCGCGAGCGCGTGCTGAACACGACCTCGACGCCGGGCGCGACGCTCGCGAGGCTTTCCATCAGCCTCACCGCCAGCAAGGGCCCGAGCGGATGCGGGATCGCGACGGTAAAGCGCCGGCGCGAGGTGGCGGGATCGAAGCCGCGGCTCTCGTCGATGGCGCCGCGGACGATGGCGAGCGCCTCGCGCACCCGGCCGTACAGCGCGTCCGCCGCGGGCGTCGGGCGCATGCCACGGGACTGGCGCACGAAGAGCTCGTCGCCGAAGGTGGCGCGAAGCCGGGCGAGCGCGTGGCTCACGGCGGGCTGCGTGAGCGAAAGCCGGCGGGCGGCGCCCGAAAGGCTGCCCTCCTCGTAGGCCGCCTCGAAGACCGGGAGCAGGTTCAGGTCGATGGCGCGAAGGTTCAACATGGCGAATATCACTCATGACAAAGCTTCAGTGGCGCGCATGTTACACCGCCGCCATCATGGACGCATCCCCACGACGGAGCCGCAAGCCCCCCATGAAGACCTCGATCCCGCACCTGCTGAGCCTCGCGCCCCGCGGCGTCATCGTCGACGAGACGGGAAGCTACCAGGGCCTCGCCCCGTGGTTCGACACCCGCCTGCTGGCCGAACTGCTGCGTCGGTACAACGAGCACCGTGCCTTGGCGGACCTCGCCGAGGCCTGGGCCCGGTTGCCCGCCGACAGCCCGGCCACGGTCGATGACGCACGCCGCGAGGCGGCCCTCGCGATCTCCAAGGCCAGAAGCCTCTCGGCGCTGGCGTCGGGCGGCGAGCTGGATCCTTCGGCGCCCCGCGCAGCGCCAGCGGGCCGGCGTTCGGCCGACTGGATCCGCGAGCCGGGCCAGCCCCGGCGGCCGGGCACGGAACCTTTCGAGCCCGATTGACTCGAATCCCCTGTGGTTGAAGTGCAGGAGCCGTCGCGAAGCGGCAGCAGCAAGGCAGGAACGAAATGAAGTGAGGTGATGTGCAGCACCGGCTGGGCGCGGCCTACTCCCCCGCGCTCAGCCGCCCCCCACTTCCATCAACCGGTCGCGCGCCGCCTTCAGTTCGTCGCGCAGGCGCGCCGCCAGCTCGAACTCCAGGTTGCGCGCCGCTTCCAGCATCTCCTTTTCCAGCTTCTTCACGCGCTGGTCGAGCTGCTTCTCGCCCAGGGCCTCCACGGCCGCCTGGGCCTTGGCCGCGCGCTTGGTCTCCTTCGCCTCGTCCGCGTCGTAGACGCCGTCGATGAGGTCCTTGATCCGCTTCACCACGCCCTTGGGCTCGATGCCGTGCGCGAGGTTGTGGGCCACCTGCTTGGCGCGCCGGCGCTCGGTCTCGCCGATGGCCGCCGTCATCGAGTCGGTCATGCGGTCGGCGTAGAGGATCGCGGTGCCGTTGATGTGCCGCGCGGCCCGGCCGATGGTCTGGATGAGCGAGCGCGCCGAGCGCAGGAACCCTTCCTTGTCCGCATCGAGGATCGCGACCAGCGAGACCTCCGGCAGGTCGAGCCCCTCGCGCAGCAGGTTGATGCCCACGAGCACGTCGAAGAGGCCCTTCCTCAGGTCGCGGATGATCTCCACGCGCTCGACCGTCTCGATATCCGAGTGCAGGTAGCGCACCTTCACGCCGTGCTCGGCGAGATAGTCCGTGAGGTCCTCGGCCATGCGCTTGGTGAGCGTGGTGACCAGCACCCGCTCGCCCACCGCCGTGCGCTTGCTCACCTCCGACAGCAGGTCGTCCACCTGCGAGGTGGCCGGGCGCACGATCACGATGGGGTCGACGAGGCCGGTGGGGCGAACCACCTGCTCGACGACCTGCGCCGCGTGCTTCGCCTCGTAGTCGGCGGGCGTGGCCGAGACGAAGATGGCCTGGCGCATCTGGCGCTCGAATTCCTCGAAGCGCAGCGGACGGTTGTCCAGCGCGGACGGCAGGCGGAAGCCGTAGGCGACCAGGGTGTCCTTGCGCGAGCGGTCGCCGTTGTACATCGCGCCGACCTGCGGGATGGTGACGTGGCTCTCGTCCACGAACATGAGGGCGTTCGAGGGCAGGTAGTCGATGAGCGTGGGCGGCGGCTCGCCCGGCGCGCGGCCGGAGAGGTGGCGGCTGTAGTTCTCGATGCCCTTGCAGAACCCCAGCTCCGAGAGCATCTCGAGGTCGAACCAGGTTCGCTGCTGGATGCGCTGCAGCTCGAGGAGCTTGCCTTCCTTCTGGAAGAAGTCGAGGCGCTCGCGCAGCTCCGCCTTGATCGCCTCGATGGCGCGCAGCACCGTCTCGCGGGGCGTCACGTAGTGGCTCTTCGCGTAGACCGTGAAACGCGGCACCTTCTGCCCCAGGTGCCCGGTGAGCGGGTCGAAGAGCGTGCAGCGTCTCGATCGCCTCGTCGTAGAGCGACACGCGCAGCGCCGTCTCGCCCATTTCGGCCGGGAACACGTCGACCGTGTCCCCGCGCACGCGGAAGGTGCCCCGGCGGAAATCCACGTCGTTGCGGGTGTACTGCATGCCGGCGAGGCGCTTCAGGAGCTCGCGCTGGCCGAGCGGGTCGCGCTCGCGCAGGATGAGGCGCATCTGCTGGTAGTCCTCGGGATCGCCGATGCCGTAGATGCAGGAGACCGTCGCGATGATCACCGTGTCGGGGCGCTCCAGCACGCTCTTGGTGGCCGACAGGCGCAGCTGCTCGATGTGCTCGTTGATCGAGCTGTCCTTCTCGATGTAGAGGTCGCGCGAGGGCACGTACGCCTCGGGCTGGTAGTAGTCGTAGTAGGAGACGAAGTACTCGACCGCGTTCTCGGGGAAGAACTCGCGCATCTCGGAATAGAGCTGCGCGGCGAGCGTCTTGTTGTGCGCGATGACGAGCGCGGGCCGGCCCGTGCGGGCGATGACGTTCGCCATCGTGAAGGTCTTGCCCGAGCCCGTGACCCCCAGGAGGGTCTGGTAGGCCAGGCCGTCGTTGATGCCCTCGACCAGCAGGTCGATGGCCTGGGGCTGGTCCCCCGCCGGGGCGAAGGGCTGGTGCAGGCGGAAGGGGCTGCCGGGGTACGTGACGATGTCGGCCATCGGGGCTCGCGGGAACGGAGTGCAGCCCGCCATTCTAGCGGCTCGGCCCCGGGAAAGCGCGGCCCTCGTCGGGCGGTCAGGCCGCGTGGCCCTCCACCTTGAAGGTGCCCTCGAGCCGGCGCAGTTCCTCCGCCTCGCGCTCCATGGCGTGCGCCGCCTCGGCGGCCTTCTCGACGAGCGCCGCGTTCTGCTGCGTGACCTGGTCCATCTGGGCCACCGCCTGGTTCACCTGCTCGATGCCACGCGATTCCTCGGCCGCCGCGTCGGTGAGCTCGGCGACCATCTCCGAGACCCGCCGGACGGAATCGACGACCCCCTGGATCGTGCCGCCGGCGCTCGAGACGAGTTCGGCGCCGCGGCCGACCTTCTCGACCGATTCCCCGATGAGCGCCTTGATCTCCTTCGCCGCTTCGGCGCTTCGGCCCGCCAGGGCCCGCACCTCGGTGGCGACGACCGCGAAGCCGCGGCCCTGCTCGCCCGCGCGCGCCGCTTCCACGGCCGCATTGAGGGCCAGGATGTTCGTCTGGAAGGCGATGCCGTCGATCACCGCGATGATGTCCGCGATCCGGCGCGAGGACTCGTTGATGTCGTTCATCGTGTCCACGACCTGCGCGACGGCCTCGCCGCCCTCGCGCGCCTGGCGCGAGACCTCGATCGCGAGGGCGTTGGCCTCGCGGGAGCGGGCGGCGCTCTCGCGCACCTTCCCCGTGATCTCCTGCATGGTGCTCGCCGTCTCCTCGAGGCTGGCCGCCTGCTGCTCCGTGCGCGCCGCCATGTCCTCGTCGCCTTTCGCGATGCCGTGGGCGGCCACGCGGATGGACTCGCTCGATGCGTTGATGCGGGTGATGACGTCCGCCAGGTGCGCGCGCATCCGCCCCATCGCCGCGATCACGCTCGTCTCGTCCCCGGGCTTCACCACGACGGGCGTCACGAGGTCGCCCTCGGCCACGCGCGCGGCCACCTCGGCGGCATAGGCGGGTTCCCCGCCGAGCGAGCCGAGGATCGAGCGCGAAAGGAACACGGCCACCAGCACGTACGCGATGGACGCGAGGACGAGGCCGATCACCTGCTCGCGGGCCAGGGTGACCAGGGCCGCGTCGATGTCGTCGACGTACACGCCGCTTCCCACCACCCAGCCCCAGGGGGCGAAAGCCTTCACGTAGGAGATCTTCGGGACGGGTTCCGTGGCGCCGGGCTTCGGCCAGCGATAGGCCACGAAGCCCGCGCCCTTGTCCTTCACGACCCGCACCATCTCGACGAACAGCTTCTTGCCGTCCGGGTCCGCGTCCTGCGAAAGGTCCTTGCCGTCGAGTTCCGGCTTGATGGGGTGCATCACCATGCGCGGATGCAGGTCGTTGATCCAGAAGTACTCGCGCTCGTCGTAGCGCAGCGTCTTCACGATCGCGATCGCGCGACGCTGCGCCTCCTCGCGCGAAAGCTCGCCCGCGGCTTCGCGGGCCTGCAGCGAGGCGAGGACGCCGCGCGCCGATTCCACGAGCATGCGGGTGCGCTCACCCCGGTCGTGGTGCAGGGCCTGCGCGCGTGACACGAAGTTGGTGATCGCGACGCCCGCGGCGAGCGCGACGCCGATGGTCACCAGCAGGCCGAACTTGCCGGTGAGACTCCAGGTGCGCACGTCGAAGAGCTTCATGGGAATGCCTCCAGGTGGACGAAAGTCCACTGCTTCCCCTGCCTAACGGCGCGTCCGGCGGCAACCGGAGGGCCGCGATCGCCGGAAAAGCACGGAAAAGACCCGGCAGGTTTCCCCGCCGGGCCTAGCGGTGGCCGGTCCGATGGCGAAAGCGGGTCAGAACTCGCTCCACTCGCTTTCGAGGTCCGAACCCACGACCTTCTTCGCGGGCGCGGGCGTGTTCACCGGCGGGGGCGCACGCTTCGCCGGTGCGGCCGCGCGGACGGGGCGCGGCGCCGCCATCGCCGTCACCCGGGCGGGCGGGGGCGCGGCGTCGCGTGGGGCTTCGGCGGCGACCGGCGCCGGCCGGGCGGACCCGTCGACGCGGAAGACGGACACCAGCTGGCGAAGGTCCTCGGCCTGCTTGCGCATCGACTCGGCGGCGGCCGACGCCTGCTCGACGAGCGCCGCGTTCTGCTGCGTGACCTGGTCCATCTGGGTGACGGCCTGGTTCACCTGCTCGATGCCGCTCGCCTGTTCGGCCGAGCTTGCCGTGATCCCGGTGACCATCTGGGAGACGCGCTGCACGGCCTGGACCACGCCCTCGATCGTGCCGCCGGCCCGGGCCACGAGCTGCGTGCCGCCCTCGACCTTCTCGACGGAGGCGCCGATGAGGCCCTTGATCTCCTTGGCCGCCTCGGCGCTGCGGCCCGCCAGGGCCCGCACCTCGGTCGCGACGACCGCGAAGCCCCGGCCCTGCTCGCCGGCCCGCGCCGCCTCCACGGCGGCGTTGAGGGCGAGGATGTTCGTCTGGAACGCGATGCCGTCGATCACCGAGATGATGTCGGAGATCTTGCGCGAGGCGTCGTTGATGTCCGCCATCGTCTGCACGACCTGCGAAACGACGGCGCCGCCTTCGCTCGCCTGGCGCGAGGCGTCCGTCGCCAGCTTGTCGGCCTCGCGGGAATTCGTCGTGCTCTGGCGCACCGCGGCCGTGAGCTCTTCCATCGAGCTCGCCGTCTCCTCCAGGCTCGCGGCCTGCTCTTCCGTGCGCTGCGCGAGGTCCTGGTTGCCGGCCGCGATCTCGCGGGAGGCCACGTGGATCGATTCGCTGGCGCCGTTGATGCGCGCGACCAGCTGGGCGAGCTTGCCCCGCATGGATTCCATGGCGGCCATGAGGCTCGACGTGTCGCCCGTCTTCACCGCGATCGCGGTCACCAGGTCGCCGTCGGCGATGCGCTTCGCCGCGGCGGCCGCGTCGACCGGCTCCCCGCCCAGGGCCCGGGTGAGGTCGCGGACGATGTAGAGGGCTATCAGCAGCACGATGGCGAGCGCGACGGCCGCGCAGGCGAACATGACGCGGCGCGACAGGACGATCGCTTCGTCGCCGTGCTTCTGATCCGCCAGGGCGTAGCCTTCGTTCATCGATACGAGCCTTTCGATCGATGCATTGGCGATATCGAACGGCTTCTTCTGGCTTTCGAACTGGCCGTAGAGCGTCTCGAACAGCTTCTTCTGGCCGGCGGGCGTTCGATTGGCGGCGAGGGAGCGGATCGTCTCGTCGATGGCGGCCTCGCCCTTCTTCCACGCGTCCCATTCCAGGAGGAACTGCTTCCAGACGGCGGCTTCCTCGGCCTCCTGCGGCAGCGGCTCGTAGATCTTCCAGCCCTTGTCGACTTCCTTCCAGGCGAGGTCCTTCGTCTTCAGGATCTCGGCGAATTTCGACTGCGCCCCGTAATCGTTCTCGAAGAACGGCGCCTCGCGGTTCGTCGCCCGGACCATGAGCTGGCCCTTCGCGACGAGATCGAGACCGTGGATGGAAGGCATGCGAACGGCGGCGATGCGGTCCATGGCCTCGTCCGCCATGCCGATGCCGGAATTGCCGGCGAGGCCGACGGCCAGCACGGCGGCGGCCGAAATGCAGGCCAGCAGCACGAGTTTTGCCTTGACGGTCAGGTTGTTCATTTCAAGTCCTTGATATTGTTGAATTCGCCCGACGTGCGCGGCAGTTCGGGCTGCCGGTCGTATTTCGATTACGGCTGTAGTGCACCAAACCTGAGCGCCCGGGTGCCGGAAGGCGTCTTTGCTGCGCCGCAACAGCCCCGGTAAAATCCGGGGGAAGATCACCCGACGCCCCACCGCCCCTCCCCGGAGAACCCATGTCCCTCGTCGCCGACCGCCTTTCCGCCATCAAGGCATCCCCCACCCTCGCCATCACCGCCAAGGCGGCCAAGCTGAAGAGCGAGGGCAAGGACATCATCGGCCTGGGCGCGGGCGAGCCCGATTTCGACACGCCCCAGTACATCAAGGACGCGGCCGTCGCGGCCATGAACAAGGGCCTCACGAAGTACACGCCCGCCGGCGGAACGGCCTCGCTCAAGAAGGCGATCATCGCCAAGTTCAAGCGCGACAACGGCCTCGACTACACCGAGAAGCAGATCCTCGTCTCGTGCGGCGGCAAGCACACCTCGTTCAACCTGTGCCTCGCCCTCCTCAACCCGGGCGACGAAGTGATCATTCCGGCGCCGTACTGGGTGAGCTACCCGGACATGGCGATGGTCGCCGGCGCGAAGCCGGTCATCGTCACCGCCGGCATCGAGCAGGGCTTCAAGATCACGCCCGCGCAGCTGGAAAGTGCCATCACGCCGAAATCGCGGCTCATCTTCATCAACAGCCCCTCGAATCCCTCGGCCGCCGTCTACACGCTCGAGGAGCTGAAGGCCCTGGGCGAGGTGCTGCGCAAGCACCCGCGCATCGTCATCGCTTCGGACGACATGTACGAGCAGATCATCCTCGACGGCTCGAAATTCGTGAACATCCTGAACGCCTGCCCGGACCTCTACGACCGCACGGTGGTCGAGAACGGCGTCTCGAAGGCGTACTCGATGACCGGCTGGCGCATCGGCTACTGCGGCGGGCCGAAGGAGCTCATCGAGGCCATGGAGAACATGCAGTCCCACTCCACCTCGAACCCCACCTCCATCTCGCAGTACGCGGCCGAGGCGGGCCTCACCGGCGACCAGTCGTTCGTGGCGATGATGGTGGAATCCTTCAAGGAGCGCGGCGTCTTCATCGCCGATGCCCTGAACGCCATCCCCGGCGTGAAGTGCCTTCGGCCCACGGGCGCGTTCTACGTCTTCCCGGATTGCCGCGAGGCCATCGCCCGCCTGCACGCCGCCGGCAAGCTTCCGGCCCCGACGGACATGGCCCTCGCCGACTACCTCATGTCCCAGCCCGAGGCCGTCGCGCCCGTGCCGGGCTCGGCGTTCGGCTGCGAGGGTTACCTGCGCGTTTCCTTCGCGACCTCGATGGAAAACCTCCGGAAGGCGGCCGATCGCATGGCGAAGGCGATGGGCGCGTAGTTCCGCGTCTCGCGACGCCCGGAGTCCTTAGAGCGAAGCCGCGAGGCGGCTGCCCTCCTCGATCGCGCGCTTGGCGTCGAGCTCGCCGGCGAAGCTCGCCCCGCCGATGACGTGGGGCTTGCGCCCCGCTTCGCCCAGGGGCCCCTCGAGCTCGCGCAGGGATTCCTGTCCGGCGCAGATCACGACGGTATCCACCTCGAGGACCGTGCCTTTCTCGCGCTTCTCGCCGAAGCTGAGGGCGAGCCCCTTCGGGACGACCCCCTCGTAGTTCACGCCCGAGAGCATTTCCACCCGCTTCATCTTGAGGGCGGCGCGGTGGATCCAGCCCGTGGTCTTTCCGAGTCCCGCGCCCGGCTTCGAGGCCTTGCGCTGCAGCAAGGTGACCTGCCGTGCCGGGGGCGAAGGCTGCGGCTTCACGCCCTCCACCCCGCCGCGCGCGACGGACGGATCGCCCACGCCCCACTCGCGGCGCCAGGCGTCGATGTCGAGCGCGGGGGAATGGCCGTCGTGCACGAGGAACTCCGCCACGTCGAAACCGATGCCCCCGGCGCCCACCACGGCCACGCGCGCGCCGGCGACCTTGGCACCCGTGAGGATCTCGATGTAGCTCGCCACCCGGGGGTCGTCGCCTCCCGGGATCCCGGGGTCGCGCGGGACGACGCCCGTGGCGAGAACCACCTCGTCGTAGCCCGCGAGGTCCGCGGCGGCGGCGCGCCGGCCCAGGTGCAATCGCACGCCCGTCACTTCGAGCCGGCGGCGGAAGTACCGGATCGTCTCGTGGAATTCCTCCTTGCCCGGAATGCGCTTGGCGTAATTGAACTGCCCGCCGATCTCGCCGGCGGCCTCGAAGAGGTCCACCTCGTGCCCGCGCTCGGCGGCGACGCTCGCGCAGGCGAGGCCGGCCGGGCCCGCCCCCACCACGGCGATGCGCTTGCGCGCACCGGCGGGCCGGTAGACCAGTTCCGTCTCGCGGCCCGCGCGCGGGTTCACCAGGCAGCTGGCGAGCTTCCTCTCGAACACGTGGTCCAGGCACGCCTGGTTGCAGGCGATGCAGGTGTTGATCTCGTCCGCGCGGCCCGCCGCGGCCTTGCGGACGAACTCCGCGTCCGCGAGCAGCGGCCGGGCCATGGAGACCATGTCCGCGCAGCCGTCCCGCAGCAGGCCGTCTGCCACCGCCGGGTCGTTGATGCGATTCGTCGTGCACAGGGGAATCGCGACCTCGCCCTTCAGGCGCTTCGTCACCCACGCGAAGGCCGCCCTCGGCACGCTCGTCGCGATGGTGGGAATGCGCGCCTCGTGCCAGCCGATGCCGGTGTTGATGATCGTGGCACCCGCCTTCTCGACGGCTTTCGCGAGCATGACCACCTCGTCCCAGGTGCTGCCGCCGGGCACGAGGTCCAGCATCGACAGGCGGTAGATCACGATGAAGTCCGGCCCGACCTTCTCGCGGATGCGCGAGACGATCTCCACCGGCAGGCGCATGCGCTTCTCGTAGGTGCCGCCCCAGTCGTCCGTGCGGCGGTTGGTGTGCGCCGCCAGGAACTCGTTGATGAAGTAGCCTTCGCTGCCCATCACCTCCACGCCGTCGTACCCCGCGTCGCGGGCGAGCGCCGCGCAGCGCACGAAGGCGCGGATCTGGCGCTCGATGCCGGCGGGGGTGAGCTCGCGCGGCGTGAAGCGGCTGATGGGCGACTTGATGCGCGAGGGCGCGACGGCGAGGGGCGAGTAGCTGTAACGACCGCCGTGCAGGATCTGCAGCGCGATCTTCCCGCCCTCCGCATGGACGGCGGCCGTGATGGGCGCGTGCGCCCGGGCCGCGGCGCTCGAGGCGAGCGTCGAGCCGAAGGGCGTGAGCCAGCCCTCGATGTTGGGCGCGAAGCCGCCGGTGACGATGAGGCCGACCCCGCCCCGGGCCCTTTCGGCGAAGTACGCGGCGAGCTGCGCGAAGTGCTTCTGCTTGTCCTCGAGCCCGGTGTGCATCGAGCCCATCAGGACGCGGTTGGCGAGGGTGGTGAAGCCGAGGTCGAGGGGCGCGAGAAGGTGGGGATAGGCGGTCACGGGGCGGGGCTTGGAATGGGCGCCGCCCGGGCCCGCCCCGAAGGACGGCCGCGCGAGGCGCGAAGCCCCAAGGTTATCAGGCGCCGGGCGCCTGCGCGGCGGCCGAGCGGCCGCGGCCTTCCGTCTTGGCGGTGAACAGGCCGCGCGAGGCGATCTCCACCAGCGATTGCGGCGAATCCAGGCCCGGGGCCCGTTCGGCCACCCCGATGCTCACGCTCGCCTGCCAGAACCCGCCGTCGAAGGCCACGAACTCCTCGGACACCGCGACGCGGATCTTTTCGGCCGTCCGAAGGGCGCCGTCGAGCGGCGTGCCCGGCAGGATCACGAGGAACTCGTCGCCGATGAGGCGCCCGGCCCTGTCGTCGGTGCGCAAGGTGGCGGCCATGACGCGCGCGACGCGCTCGAGCGCGCGGTCGCCGGCGGGCGGGCCGAAGGCGTCGTTCACGTTCGACAGGCCGTCCACGTCGACGAGCAGCACCGACAGCGGCGTCTCGCCGGTGCGGTCCTCGTCCCAGGCCTCGTCGAGCAGTTCCATCACCGCGCGCCGGTTGGCGAGCCCCGAGAGGGCGTCGATGCGGTCGCGGCGGTCCAGTCGCCGGCAGGCGTCGTCGAGCAGGATCGTGAGTTCCCCCACGAATTCCTCGAGCGCGCGGATGCGCTTCGCGGTCTCTCTGTCGGTCGGGTATGCGGCGACTTCGCAGGCGCGGTCCATGGTCAGGCTCTCTCCGATTCGTCGTGACGGGGCATTCCGATGTCGCTGCTTGCCCCTTCCAGACGATTCTGCGAAAGGCATGAGCCTCGCGATACGGCGAACAGAGGGATGAAAGCCTGCCATCTCCCGATGGCCGCTCGCCGGCCGGAGGTGGTGCCCGGGGCGGGACTCGAACCCGCACACCCTTTCGGATTGGGGATTTTAAGTCCCCTGCGTCTACCGGTTTCGCCACCCGGGCCGGGTGTGGCGGGACGAACCCCGCCCTCGCGCTCAAGCGGGTAATCGGAACGCGGCGGGGCTCGGCGAAGGCATGGCCGGGAGTCTACACGCGGGCCGGTCAGGCCGGCGCGTCCTCGGGCGGAAGCGTCGCGCGGATGGCCGAGAGCTCCGTCACCAGCGCGGCGAACTCCGGGCCCAGCACGGCATAGCGCTCGCGGGCCGGGTCGACCTCCCCGGCCTTCAGGCGCTGCTCGATCTCGTAGGCCAGGTCCCCCAGGCGCGGCATCGCCATGGTGCGGAACGAGCCCACGAGCGTGTGGGCGGTGCGCTTGCCGGTGTCGCAATCGCCGCGGCCCAGTTGCTCGCCGAGTTCCTCCATGCGCGCCGGCTGCACCTCGAAGAAGAGATCGATCAGCTTCGCGAAGAGCGCGGGGTCGTCGCCGATGCTCTCCTCGAAAGCGGCTCGCTCGAAATGGGGGGGCGACGGGGAAGCGGGGGTTGGCGGGATCTCGGCGGGCATGGGGTCCTCCGGCGCTCCGGGCGAAGCGGGCGCGGCGACGGCCGCCGCCCGGTGGGGGGCGCGGCGCTCGAGCACCGCGAAGAGTTCGACGGGGTTCACCGGCTTGGCGAGGTAGTCGTCCATGCCGGCGGCCAGGCACATGGCGCGGTCGCTCTCGTGCGCGTGGGCCGTGAGGGCGATGATGGGCACGTGCTGGCCGAGCGGCCCCTGGTGCTCGCGGATCTTGCGGGTGGACTCGAGCCCGCCCATCTCGGGCATCTGCACGTCCATGAGCACGATGTCGAAGGCACGGGCCTTCACCAGGTCGAGCGCCTCGCGGCCGTCGCCCGCGACGCTCACCTTGCAGCCGCCCTTCTCCAGCAACCGCCGGATGAGCAGCTGGTTCACGGGGTGGTCCTCCGCGACGAGGATCTCGAGGCCCGCCGCATGGGCGAGCGCCGAGGCCGCCGACTCGTCCGTCGCCGGCACGTCGCGCAGCCCCTGCGCGCGCTCGGCTTCCTCCACGAGGTTCGACTCGAGGATGGGCTTTCGCACCACGCCCACGCCCGGAATCGCGGTGCCGAGCGTATCCATCGGCCGCATCACGATGACGCGGGGCGAAGGCTCGAGCCCCGCGACGAACGCCGCCGGATCCGGCCCGGCGACCGAGGCCTCCAGCAGGACGATGCCGAAGGGCTTGCCGTCGCGCGCGCCCTCCTCGAGCATCGCCCGCCCCGCCGGTCCTTCCGCGACGGCATCGGCCTCGGCACCGAGGTAGTTCGCGAGACGGCGCACCTGGCTTCGCGCGAGTTCGTGCGGCTCCACGACGAGGACCCGGCGGCCGTGCAGCGAGGGCGACCGGGGCGGCGCGGGCGCCGCCTCGCCGCGGACGGGCACCGCGAAGGAGAAGGTGCTGCCCACGCCGACCGAGCTCCTCACCTGGATCGCCCCTCCCATGAGGGCCACCAGGCGCGTGGAAATGGCGAGCCCGAGCCCGGTGCCGCCGTAGCGGCGGGTGATCGACTGGTCGGCCTGCGAGAAGGCCTCGAAGACCTCGCCCTGGCGATCCTCGGGGATGCCGATGCCGCTGTCGGAGATCGCGAAGCGCAGCTTCGGCTCCGGCCCGCCGAGGCGCTGCAGGGACAGCGACACGTAGCCCGCGGACGTGAACTTGACGGCATTGCCCAGCAGGTTCACCAGAACCTGCTTCAGGCGCATCGGGTCGCCGACCACGCGGGAGGGCGCGTCGGCGGCGACGTCCACCACGAACTCGAGCCCCTTCTGCTGCGCCCGCATGGCCTGCAGGCGCGCGACCTCCTCCACCACCTCGCGCGGGGAATACTCCACCGCGTCGAGCGTGAGGCGGTCGGCCTCGATCTTCGAGAGGTCCAGGATGTCGTTGATGATGTCGAGGAGCGAGTCGGCCGAGGACTGCACGAGCTCCAGGTACTGGCGCTGGTCGCGCCCCAGCGGGCCCTCGAGCGCGAGGCGCGTCATGCCGATGATGCCGTTCATCGGCGTGCGGATCTCGTGGCTCATGTTGGCGAGGAAGGTGCTCTTCGCCTCGTTGGCGCGCTCGGCGGCCTCCTTCGCCTCCAGCACCTGCTGCTGGGCGTTGCGCGCCGCGGTCATGTCGACGAAGGTGCCGATGAGCCCGGCGATCGTGCCGTCGTCCTTGCGGAAGGGCACCTTCGTGAGGAGCGTGTGCCGGCGCTCGCCCGAGGCACCCACCACGGAATCCTCCACCGTCACGGCCTTGCCGCGCTGCAGGACCTCGCGCTCCTGGGCGAAGTAGCGCTCGGCGACGTCCGGGGTGACGAGGTCGAGCACCGTGCGGCCCACGACCTGCGAGCGGTCGAGGCTCATGAACTCCTCCCAGGCGCGGTTCACCGAGAGGAACTCGCCGGCGAGGTTCTTCACGAAGATGGGCGTGGGCACCGCGTCGAGCAGCTCGCGCGTGAAGCGCAGCTGGTCCGCGAGGCCCTGCTGGGCGCGCCGCGCCTCCGTCACGTCGTCGAGGGTGCCGGCGATGCCGACCTGCTCGCCGTGGGTGTCGATGATGTGGCGCGCCGTGAAGCGCACGCGCTTTTCCTCGCCCCCGGCAGACACGAGCGCCGCGTCGACGGGGGGCGGCAACTGCCCGGTCTCGAGCAGGCCCGGCAGCCGCGCCACCATCTGCGCTACGGGGTCGCGGTCGGGGTCGGCGACGAGCGAATCGAGCTTCGCGCCGATGAGCTGCTCGAGCGAGACGCCGGTGATGGCGGCGAACGCGGAGTTGGCGAAGGTGATCTCGCCGCGGATGTTCGTCTGGTAGATGCCTTCCCGGATGGATTCCACCACGCGCCGGTACTTGCGCTCGCTCTCGCGAAGGGCCTCCTCGGCGCGCTTGCGCATCGAGATGTCCTGCAGGAACGCCGTGAACACCGGCGGCCCCTCGCCCTTGCCGACCCGCGTCACCGCCACCTGCAGCGGGATCTCCGTGCCGTCCGATCGCTGGCCGGTCATCTCGAGGTGGCGGTCCAGGCCGAAGCCCTGCTCGAGCGTGAGGAACGGGTTCATGAAGACGCGCGCGTCGTCCCGGGCGAAGGGCGGGACGATGAGCTCGGTAACCGAGCGGCCGAGCGCCTCCTCGCGCGGCAGGCGGAAGACCCGCTCGGCCGCGGCGTTCCACTCGAGCACCTTGCCGGCCTGGTCGAGCACCAGGATGGGGTCGATGGCGGTGTCGAGGACGGCCTGGCTGCGCGCGCCGCTCTCGAGCAGTTTCGCGCGCACGCTCGCGTAGCGCGATTCGCCGCGCTCGCGGTCGCGAAGGCCCGTCACCGCCGTCCAGGAGAGCACGAGGCTCACGGTGGCGAGCGCGAAGCCGAAGAGCATCATGGTGCGCGCGCTGGCCGTCCACGCCGCGAGCGCGTGCGCCTGGTTCACTTCCACCGCGACGACCACCGGCCAGGACCGCGAGGCCCGGAAGGCCGTGTAGCCTTCGGCGCCGGCGATGCCGGCGCCGTGCAGGTCCCCGCTTTCCCGGCCCGGCAGCCACTCGGTGAACAGGGGCGAGGCGAGCTTCGCCGTCGCCGCCGCCGGGGCCAGCAGGCCGCTGCCCGCGATGGGCGTTCCGTCGTAGGCGGCGAGCACGACGCCGGCGCCCGCGTCGGGCACGGCGAGGGCGAACTGGTTGGCGAAATAGTCCGGGTTCACCGCCGCGACGACCACCCACGGCGTGCCGTCGGGGTGGCGTACCGTCCGCGCCATCGGCAGGTAGCGCAGCTTCTCGCCCGGCGGGCCCTCGACCGCGAGATCCCGGCCGGGCTCCGGCGCGAGGAGCGCCGTGCGACCCGCGCCCGCCGCCGGCTGCGCGGGCGGGGCTTTCCAGGCCTTGCCGACGTTCTGCGCGGTGGAACTCGCGACGATGCGCCCGTCGGCGTTCACCACCGACACGCTGCGCACGTACGGCGAATGCCGCGTGGTCTCGGCGAGGATCTCCTCGAGGTGCCCCGTGCGGACGCCCTTGGGCGCCTGGAGGGCGTCCTCCACCACGGAGAGCGAGAGATCCACCGTCCCCAGCGTCCGGGTGACCGATTCCTCGAGCAGCCGCGCGGCGAAGGCGTTGCTGCCGCGGATGGACTCGATGCTGGTCTGCCGGTCGCGCCAGGCCTCGAGGGCCGGCAGCGCGACCGCGAGCAGGACCAGCGCCGCGCCGAACACCATCACCGCCGTGCTCGAGGCGACGCCCTGGAAGACCCCCCGGTGGCTCGCTTCGTCCTTCATGGCGTGGCGAGGATGGGCTCGAGGCCGTGCCGCGCGGCGGCGGCGCGCAGCCGGCCGTCGGCCTTGGCCGCGGTGACGAAGGCGTCCACCCGCGCGAGCCACCCGCGCTGGCCCTTCTTCACGGCATAGCCGTAGGGGAGCCGGTGGAACGGCGCGGGCGGGGGCACGAGCCGCGCCCAGTCGGCGTTGTCGATGAGGCGCCGGCTGTACGGGTAGTCGGTCATGAAGACGTCCACGCGGCCGGACTCGAGTTCCTCCTCGCGCGTGCGCGGCGGGCTCACCACCACGAGCGTCGCCTGCCGCAGCCGCTCGCGCATCACCGGCTCCATGAAGGTGCCGGCCTGCACGGCCACGCGCACGCCGGGGCGGTCGATGTCGTTCCATTCGCGCACCACGCGGCTCGACTTCGTGGCGACCCCGTAGATGTCGCTCACGAGGACGTCCTGCGTGAAGTCGAGGGCGGCGACGCGGGCCGGCAGCTTGCCCACGGCGAACATGGCGACGTCGCACCGGTCGGCGTCGAGGTCCTTCACGAGCGCCGGGAACGAGGAGTCGACGAACTCGGCCTTCACGCCGAGATCGCGCGCGAACGCGTTCGCGAGGTCGATGTCCAGGCCGCCGAGCACGCCGGTCTTGGGATTGCGGAAGCTGATCCCGTAGTAGTCCGGCCAGATGCACACCCGAAGCGCCTGCCGCTCGCGGATGCGAACGAGCCGCTCGGGCGCCTGCGCGGACGCGGGAACGGCGGCGGCCAGGGCGAAGCCCGCGGCGAGCGCCGGGAGGAGGAACGGGACAAATCGGGGCACGAACCAAGGGTAGCGCATTCGCCCCACGCCGTCGTGCGCCGGGTCAAGGCCGGCCGGGCCCACCGCCTAGACGCGCACGTGGTGTCCGACGTTCTCGGAAAGCCAGCCCATGAGGCGCCCGGCGATCGCCTCGAGGGGCAGCACCTCGTCCGTCGCGCCGACGGCGATCGCCTCGCGGGGCATGCCGAAGACGACGCACGAGGCCTCGTCCTGGGCCAGGTTGAAGGCGCCCGCCCGCTTCATCTCGAGCATGGCGTCGGCCCCGTCGCGCCCCATGCCCGTGAGCATCACGCCCAGGGCGTTGGCGCCGGCCACGCGGGCCACGGAGCGGAAGAGCACGTCGACGGACGGTCGGTGCCGGTTGACGGGCTCGCCCTCCCAGACGCGCGCGACGTAGTTGGCGCCGCTCTTCTCGATGGCGAACTGCATGCCGCCGGGCGCGACGTAGGCGTGGCCGGGCAGGATGCGTTCGCCCTCCTCCGCCTCCTTCACGGCCATGCGCGCGAGGCTGTCGAGCCGCTGCGAGAAGCTCTTCGTGAAGCCCGGCGGCATGTGCTGCGTGATCACGACGGCCGGGCCGTCGCCCGGCAAGCCGCAGAGCACCGTGCGGATCGCCTCGGTGCCGCCCGTGGAGGCGCCCACCGCGATGATCTTCTCCGTGCCCTTGCGGCCGGCATAGGCCGCCACGGGCGCGCTGCGGGCCGGGGCCGGCGCGCGCTTCTGCACGCGCGCCTTCGAGGCGGCGCGGATCTTCTCGACGATCTCGAGCGCGGCCTGGTCCAGGCCGTGCGCGATGCCCACGCGCGGCTTCGCCACGAAATCGACCGCGCCCAGCTCCAGGGCGCGGAACGTCGTCTCGGCGCCGCGCTCGGTGAGCGTGGAGACCATCACCACCGGGGTCGGCCGCAGCCGCATCAGGCGCTCGAGGAAGTCGAGGCCGTCCATGCGCGGCATCTCGACGTCGAGCGTGATCACGTCCGGGTCGAGCGCGCGGATCATCTCGCGCGCGGCGATCGGGTCGGGCGCCGCGCCGACCGTCTCGAGGTCGGGCTGGGCATTGATGATCTGCGACAGGATTCCGCGCACCAGCGCCGAATCGTCCACCACCACCACGCGGGTCTTCGCCATCGCTCGCTCCTAGAAGAGCTCGACGTCGCCGGCCTTCGGCGTCGTGGCGAGGCTCTTGCCGTACTTCTGTTCCATGACTTCGACCGTGTGGTCGGTGACGGGCAGCTTCTTCATGAGGGCGCGCCCCGAGGCCGGGTAGAACACCACCTTGCGCGGGTAGACGTCGCACAGGTCGCGCGAGACCACCGGGATGCGCTCGGTCGACAGGAACTTCTCGACGAAGCGCGCGTTCTTCTCGCCGACGTTGAGCGAGGTGAAGCCCCGCATCACCGCCCCGCCGCCGAAGATCTTCGACTTGAGGTTGGCGCGGCTCGCGCCGCGCTTGAGCAGGGCGTTGATGAGCAGTTCCATGGCGAAGACGCCGTACCGGCCGCTCTCGCCGTCGTCGGCGCCGCCCTCCGGAAGCATGAAGTGGTTCATGCCGCCCACCTTGCGCGTGCCGTCCCAGATGCAGGCGGCGATGCACGAACCGAGCACGGTCTGGATGGCGATCTCCTCATCCGAGACGAAGAACTCGCCCGGAAGCACCTTCACGGCACGGCCGAGGCCGCGGTCGTGGAAGAAGTGGCTCGCGAGCCCGACCTCCTGGACGCCGTTCGAAGCGAGACTGAATCCCGCGATGGTCATGGGGAAGGCTTCCTGTCGGCTACGCGGCGGCGCGGGCTTCGGCGCCCACCCGTTCGTAGGCCGTCTTGCCGCGCAGCTTGTACAGGTCGCGGCGGTCGGTGAGGTTCTCGGAGTGACCGATGAAGAGGAGCCCGCCCGGCCTGAGCAGTTCGGCCATGCGCTCCAGCACCCGCTTCTGGGTGGGCTTGTCGAAATAGATGAGGACGTTGCGGCAGAAGATCGCGTCGAACGGGCCTTTCACGTCCCAGTTCGGGTCGAGGAGGTTGAGCGGGCGGAAGTCGACCATCTGGGCGAGCGCCGGCCGGGCGCGCACCAGGCCCCCGTTGGGCCCGTTGCCGCGCAGGAAGTGCCGGCGCAGCTGGTCCGGCGGGACGGGGCGCACGGCCTCGTCCGGGTACACCCCGCGCCGGGCGGTGGCGAGCACGTTCGTGTCGATGTCGGTCGCGACGATGCGCGCCTTGCCGCCCCGGGGCAGGTTGTCCGCCACGGTCATCGCGATCGAATAGGGTTCCTCGCCGGTGGAGGCCGCCGAGCACCAGATGGCGGGGGAGGTCCCGCCCTCGCGCACGAGGTCGGCGAGCATCGGGAAGTGGTGCTGCTCGCGGTAGAACGCCGTGAGGTTGGTGGTGAGGGCGTTCACGAACTCCTGCCACTCCGCCCCGCCCTCGCGCTCGAGGCGGTCGAGGTAGGCGCCGAAGCTGGTGAGGCCCAGCGACCGGATCCGCCGCGTGAGGCGGCTGTAGACCATGTTCTGCTTGCTGTCGTTCAGCTTGATGCCGGCGCGCGCGTAGATGAGCTTCCTCACGCGCTCGAAGTCGGGAGCGGTGAAGGTGAAGGTCGCAGTGGCGCCCGGGGGGCTGGAATCGTGGGGCATGGGGTTCTCGTGGGGTTCGGGGCGGCCGGGCGTTCGCGTTCTCTACCGCATTGACGGCTTGCGGCGCCCCGGTCTTGAATCGGCGCCCCACCGGCGCGCGCTCAGAACGCCTCCCAGTCGCCGTTCCCGTCCTTCGCGGCGCTCGCCGGCACGGCTTTCGCCGCGCCCCGGGTGCCGTCCGGCTTGCGGAGCCGCATGGCGATCTCGCCCACCCGGGAAGAGCTCTCCGCGAATGGCGTACCGGGTGCCATGAGTGCCTCGGCGGCCTGCGCGTCGCCGCGATTGACGGAATCGGCCACGGCGCCCGCGGATCGATGGAACAGCGCGTGGGCCTCGACGAGTTCGCCGAACCGCGGGTGAGCGCCGCATCGCAGGCGTCCTTCTCCCGCGAGCCAGCGTCCCATGGCGCACGCGTCGTCCCTGCGGATGCTCGCGGCATCCACGGTCTCCTTGCGCTGCAGCGCGAGCCGCAGGGTGCGTTTCCACTCGCCGTGCGCCCGGACGGCCGCGTTCATGTCGAAGGGCTGCGCCGTCGCGCCAGCTCCCTCCTGCTTCGGGGGCACGCGTTCGGCGACGAGCACCCTTTCGTCCCGGGCTTCCCCATCCACGCGGAAGGCCGAAACGGCCTGCGTGAGGCGGACGGCCGAATCGCTGAGCGACTGGGCGGCCGCCGTGCTCTGCTCCACCAGCGCCGCGTTCTGCTGCGTCATCTGGTCGAGCTGGCTCACGGCCTGGTTCACCTGCTGGATGCCGCCGCTCTGCTCGGTCGCCGCGCTCGTGATCTCGCCGATCATGTCGGTCACGCGGCGGACGCTCTGGACGATGTCGCCCATGGTCTTGCCGGCGTCCTCCACCAGGCGCGATCCCGCGTCCACCTTCTCGACCGAGGTCGAGATGAGTTCCTTGATCTCGCGCGCGGCGGTGGCGCTTCGCTGCGCGAGGGCACGCACCTCGGTCGCGACGACCGCGAAGCCGCGGCCCTGCTCGCCGGCGCGCGCGGCTTCCACCGCGGCGTTGAGCGCCAGGATGTTGGTCTGGAAGGCGATGCCGTCGATCACCGCGATGATCTCGGCGATCTTCCGGGACGATTCGGTGATGGCGTGCATGGTGTCCACGACCTGCCCGACGACCTCGCCGCCGCGGGACGCGACCTCGCTCGCGCGCGAGGCGAGCTGGTTGGCCTGGCGGGCGTTCTCCGCCGACTGCTTCACGGCCGCGGAGAGCTCCTCCATGCTGGAGGCGGTCTGCTGCAGGCTCGAGGCCTGCTGCTCGGTGCGCGAGGAGAGGTCGGTGTTGCCCTGCGCGATCTGCGTGGAGGCGGTGGCGATGTGCTCCGTGCCGTCGCGCACCTCGCCCACGATCGAGCGCAGCGACTTCACCATGTCGGCCTGCGCCCGCAGCAGGTCGCCGAGCTCGTCGCGGGCGTCCGTCCGGGCGTCGACGCCCAGGTCGCCCTGCGCCACGCGGCGCGAAATCGCGACCGCCTCGGCGAGGGGTCGCGTGATCGAACGGGCCAGGAGCCAGGACAGCAGGATGCCGGCCACGAGCGCCACCAGGGAGAGCGCGGCCACGATCGCGATCGAGCGCCGCTCGTGCGCGGCGGCCGCCTCGAGGGACGTCGCCAGCACCGCCGCGACGGCCGTGCCCATCGCGGCCGAGGCGCGGTTGGTGGATTCGAGCAGGGGCGAGAGCTGCTCGGCGAGGATCGTCCGGGCTTCCCCGCCGCGCCCGTCGTCGAGCGCCGCGAACACCGCCGCCTGCGCACCCACGAAGCCCTCGCGCATCGCGCGAAGGTCCTCGAAGGGTGCCTTGAGCGAATCCTCGTGCTCGATCATCTTCTCGATCGACTCGAACCTCCGGCTCACCCCTGCCCTCGCCTCCGCGATCGCCTTGCGCAGCTCCTCCCGCCGGCCGGGCGTGGCGCTCACGGCCTCGAAGGCCCGCACGCCGTTCTCGGCCATGAGGGCGCGCGCGTCGAGCAGCTGCTGCTCCATGCGCGCGTCGTGCTCGACCACCTCGCGGGAGACGTCGCCCAGGACGTCGATCTCGTAGATCGCGAGTCCCGAGACCACCAGGAGCAGCGCGAGCACGGCCCCGATTCCGGCCGCGAGGCGGGTGCGGATGCGAAAATCGGCGATCTTCATCGGCGCTCCCGGGCGGGCGGCTCGGCGGACCCTACGCCGCGACCTTGTCCATGAGCGCCATGTCGGCCGCGCTCATGAGCTTCTCGATGTCCATCAGGATCAGCATGCGTTCGCCCGCGGTGCCCAGGCCGCGGATGTAGCTCGCGTCCACGCCCGTGGAGAAATCCGGCGCCGGGCGGATCTGCTCGGCGGTGAGCTCGGTCACGTCCGAGACGCTGTCGACCACCACGCCGACCACGCGGCGGGCGACGTTCAGGATGATCACGACCGTGAAGGAATCGTACGTCGGCTCGCCCAGCCCGAACTTCAGGCGCAGGTCGACGATCGGCACGATCGTGCCGCGCAGGTTGGTCACGCCCTTGATGAACGAGGGGGCGTTCGCGATGCGGGTCACCGCCTCGTAGCCGCGGATCTCCTGCACCTTGAGGATGTCGATGCCGTACTCCTCGGCCCCGAGGCGGAAGCTCAGGAATTCTTCGGTGGCGGCCGTGCGGCCTTCGAGGGTGTCGTTCTTCATGTCGGTGTCTCCGGGTTGTCGTTTCAGGCCGCGGCGAAGCCGGCGTCGCCGACGCGGAAGCGCGACACCACTTCCACGAGCGTGCGGGCCTGGCCCTTGAGCGATTCGCTGGCGGCCGCCATCTCTTCGACGAGGGCCGAGTTCTGCTGGGTGACGCCGTCCATCTGGCCGACGGCCTTGCTGACTTCGCTGATGCCCTCGCCCTGCTCGCGGGAGGCGAGCGCGATCTCCTCCATGAGGCGGGCGGCGCGCTCGACGGAGACCACGACCTCGTGGATCGTGCCGGTGGTGGTCTTCACCTGCCGCGCGCCGTGGTCGACGGCCTTCGTCGAGACCTCGATGAGGCCCTTGATCTCGTGGGCGGCGGTGGCGCTTCGCTGCGCGAGGGCGCGCACCTCGGAGGCGACGACCGCGAAGCCGCGGCCCTGCTCGCCGGCGCGCGCGGCTTCCACCGCGGCGTTGAGCGCCAGGATGTTGGTCTGGAAGGCGATGCCGTCGATCACCGAGATGATCTCCGCGATCTTGCGCGAGGAGGCCTGGATGTCCTCCATGGTCTTCACCACGCCCTCGACGGCCTTGCCGCCGGCGTTCGCCACCCGGCTCGCCTCGGCGACCAGCTCGCTCGCCTTGCCGGCGCTGCCGACGTTGCGTTGCACGGCGTCGTCCAGCTCCCGGATCGACGACGAGGTCTGCTGGATGCTGGCGGCCTGCTCCTCGGTGCGGCTCGCGAGGTCCTGGTTGCCCGAGGCGATCTCGCCGCCGGCGGTGCCGAGCGAATCGCTCACGTGGCGCAGGTCGCGCATCGTGCGCGCGAGGTTCTGCTGCATCTCGTGGATGGCGTGCAGGGCGAGGGAGATCTCGTCCGAGCCCTCGACGTCGGCCGCGCTGGTGAGGTCGCCCGCGCCGATGCGCTCGAGCGAGCCGCGGATGGCGATGATGCCCCCGCGCAGGGCCATCCAGAAGCCCAGCAGCAGGTACACCGCGAGCGCCGCGGCGAGCGCGGCGAACGCGAGGGTGACCCAGCGGGTGGTGTTCAGCTTGTCGGCGCGCAGCGTGACGCCCGCGTCGAACTCGGTGGCCCAGCGCTTGGCCTCTTCCGACGTGGCGATGGAGGCGGACTGGAACGAGGCGCCCAGCGCGGCGAAGGTGGCGAGGCCTTCCTTGCCGCCCGCGAGCGATTCGGACACCTGTTTCGCGAGGTTCTCGTAGGCCGGCACCCAGCCTTCGGTCGGCGCCAGGCGCTTGCCGGCCTCGGCATTGGCTTCCTTGATGTCGAACAGGGCGCTCTTGATGACCTCGGCGTCGCGCAGGATCAGGGCCGACAGGCCGGCGGCGCGGTAGGCCTCGGCCGGCTCGAGCTTTCCGCCCTCGGCGTGGGAGGCGATCACGGCCAGCTCGTGGAAGCTGGCGTTGACCTGCGGCAGCGCCTGCGAGAAGCCCAGCATCTGGTGGTAGGTGTCGACGTCGGGATCGAGCACCATGCCCGAGCCCATGATCACGGCCTCCCACAGGGCGCCGACCTTTTCCCCCATCTCCCGCGCGGCCTTCGCCTTGTCGGCGGCGCCTTCGTTGGCCTTCCACTGCTTCTCGACGGCCTCGAAGGCGGGCCGCACCTTGAGCGGGTCGCCGGTGGCCGTGAGCTTCTGGCCGATGGCGCCCAGGGCCGACGGGGCCGTGACGGCATTGCCGTTCACGGCCTGCCCCAGGTCCACCAGCAGGGGCGCGAGGGCGCTCCCGGCCAGCTCGAGGCGGGCCGTCTGCAGCTCGTTCGAGGCGCGCGTCCAGCTCACGTACATCAGGTACGTGAGCGGCACGGCGAAGAGCGCCACCACGATGGCGAGCTTGCCGGCCATCTTGATGGAGCGCATCAGCCGCTTGGGCGGGCCGAGAACGGCGTGAATGGGGTCCCAGTAGATGCGTGGCTCGTCCATGGCTTGCGTTCCTTGTTCCGGTTCCGGTCGGTTTCGATTCAGTGGCGCGAGCGCTTCACGAGCGCCCCGCAGTCGACGATGAGCGCGACGTGCCCGTCGCCCAGGATGGTGGCGCCGGCGATGCCGGGCACCTTGCGGTAGTTGGTCTCGAGGTTCTTCACCACGACCTGGTGCTGGCCGAGCAGCTCGTCCACGCGCAGGACGACGCGCGCGCCGTCGGCCTCGATGACCACCATCACCTCCTCGGTCGGTGCCGGGGCGTCCGGGGGCACGGCGAAGAACTCGCGCATCGCGAGCTCGGGCAGGTATTCGTCCCGGACCTTGACGACGTTGCCCTGGCCGGCCATGCCGCGCACGGCGCCGTCCACGAGCTGGAAGGACTCGACGACCGAGCCGATCGGCAGGATGTAGGTCTCGCCGGCCACGCCGACGCTCATGCCGTCCATGATCGCGAGCGTGAGCGGCAGGCGCACGGACATGCAGGTGCCTTCGCCCGGCTCGGAGCTGATCTCGACGGTGCCGCCCAGGGCGGTGATGTTTCGCTTCACCACGTCCATGCCCACGCCGCGCCCGGAGACGTCGGTCACGATCTCGGCGGTGGAGAAGCCCGGCGCGAAGATGAGGTTCCAGACGTCGGTGTCGGGCATGTCGTCGGAGACGTCCATGCCCTGCGCGCGGGCCTTGGCGAGAATCCGGTCGCGCGGCAATCCGGCGCCGTCGTCGCGGACCTCGATCACGATGGAGCCGCCCTTGTGGGCCGCGGAGAGCCACACGATGCCCGTCTCGGGCTTGCCGGCGGCGCGGCGCTTGTCGGGGGTCTCGACGCCGTGGTCGACGGAGTTGCGCAGCAGGTGCGTGAGCGGATCGGTGATCTTCTCGATGAGGCCCTTGTCGAGCTCCGTCGCCTCGCCCTCGGTGCGCAGCTCGACCTGCTTGCCCAGCTTGGCGGCGAGGTCGCGCACCATGCGCGGGAAGCGGTTGAAGACGACCGCCATCGGGATCATGCGGATCGACATCACGGCTTCCTGAAGCGAACGCGTGTTGCGCTCGAGCTCGGACATGCCGGAGACGAGCGACTGGTCGCGGACGGGATCGAGCCCCTTGGCGCTTTGCGCGAGCACGGCCTGGGTGATCACCAGCTCGCCCACCAGGTTGATGAGCTGGTCGACCTTGTCCACGGACACGCGCAGGGTGGACGAATCGATGCCGCCGGTCGGGGCGCGATCGCCCTTGGGCGCGCGCTCGGCGGGCTTGGCGGCCGCCGGGGCCGGCGCGGGCGCCGGTGCGGTCGCCGCGGCGCGGGCCTCGGCCGGATCGACGAAGAAGCCGAAGCCGTCATCGGCCGGCGCGCTCGCCGGGGACTCGGCCGCACCGGGGGCGCCGGCGGCGCCCGGATGCATCGGGCCGTGCGCCGGATGGATGTGCACCTGCTCGCGCGGCACGTGGAAGGAGAACAGGTCGCGGATCTCGTCGTCGCCGAAGGGCGTGGACGCGCGGAAGCGGCGCATGCCGGCCTCGTCGGGCTTGCCGCCGTCGGTCGCCTCGATCGAACCCATGTCGGGCACGTCGCGGAACAATTCGAAAAGCAGGTCGGCGAAGGCCGGGTCCTCCAGGGGGCCGACGAGGATGTCGAGGATGCGGCCCGCCGGGGCCGCGGCGGCGCCGGCGCCCGCCTCGCCGCGGGCCAGCGCGCGGATGCGCTCCACGAGCTCGGCGGTGCCCTGGACCTCGGCGCCTTCCTCGCCGCGGTGCCGGGCGAGCTGGGCCTTCAGGGTGTCGCCGGCCTCGAGGAGCGTGTCCACCATGAGGGACGTGATGGACAGCTCGTGGCGGCGCAGCTTGTCGAGCAGCGTCTCGAGCTCGTGCGTGAGCTCCGTCACGTCGGCGAAACCGAAGGTGGCCGCGCCGCCCTTGATGGAGTGGGCCGCGCGGAAGATCGCGTGCAGGTCTTCCTCCACCGGCTCGGCCACGTCGACGGCGAGCAGGAGCCCTTCCATGGATGCGAGGTTCTCGGCCGCCTCCTCGAAGAAGACGCCGTAGAACTGGGTGAGATCGAACGAGACGGCGCTTTGCGCCGCGTTGCCGGTTTCGGCCATGGGATCCGCCTTCGGGGCTGGAGGGAGTGACTCGGGACTAGCCGATCACCTTGCGCACGACGTCCACGAGGCGATTCGGGTCGAAGGGCTTCACGAGCCAGCCGGTCGCGCCGGCGGCCTTGCCCTGGGCCTTCATCGCGTCGCTCGATTCCGTCGTGAGGATGAGGATCGGGACGTGCTTGTATTGCGCGAGGCCGCGCAGGTTGCGCACGAGCGAGAGGCCGTCCATGCGGGGCATGTTCTGGTCCGTGAGCACGAGGTTCACGTTCTGGCCCCGGGCCTTGTCGAGGCCTTCCTGGCCGTCGGCGGCCTCCACGACGTTGAATCCGGCGGCCTTGAGGGTGAAGGCGACCATCTGGCGCATCGAGGCCGAGTCGTCCACCGCGAGAATCGATTGCATGAGGGAGCTCCTTGGTTTGCGGGCGTGCCTGTCAGGCGCGTGGTTCAGAAGAGTTCGACCGTGCCGGTCTCGAGATTGGCGTGCCCCACGGGGGCGGCCAGGTCCGGGGGCGCGCCCCAGTCGGCGGCCGTGCCGTGGAGCGGCAGCACCGTGAGTTTCTTGAGGCCCTCCTCCGCCACGGCGATGCGCTTGCGCGCGTGGCCCAGCAACTGGGTGGCCAGGTCGTGGAACTGGAGCGCCGTCACGGCGCGTCCGACCTCCTCGTCGACCAGCATCTCGCCCTCGGCCTTGCGGTCCTTCCAGCGTTGCTCGATCGTCTGGAAGCTCGCCGAGAGCGTCTGGGCCGTCTGGGTGATCAGCGTCTCGAGACGGTGCATGTCGCATTCGGCCTCGCTCAACTGGGCGTGGCAGGCATTCGCCCAGACCTGGGCGGCCTCGCGGGCGTTTTCGGATGCGTTCGTTTGCATTCGGAAGTCCGGTTTCGAGGCCCCGGCGGGGCCCCTCGTGCTACCATTTCGACATCCCGGCCGATTCCTTGAGTCCCGCAGCAGGAGCAGGCGCCAAGGGCCGGATTCGAATAACGAAATTCTCACCGTCGCCGACAGCCCGCCATCGCCTGAAATGCGCCCCTTCCCGGGCCCAATTCGACGGCCACGACCATGACCGACCCCTTGCGCGTCCTCGTCGTCGAGGATTCCGAGATCGACTACCAGGTGCTGGTCGCCACGCTGCGGCGCGACGGGTTCCCCGTCGAGGCTTCCCGCGTGGAGACGGCCGGCGCCATGCGCGAGACCCTGCGCGTCGGGCACTGGGACGCGGTCATCTCCGACCACCACATGCCCATGTTCGATTCCTTCGGCGCCCACGCGGTGCTGCGCGAATCGGGCCTCGACCTGCCGTTCATCGTCGTCTCCGGCGAGCCCGGGGAAGGCGTGGCGGTCGACATGGTGCTCGCGGGGGCCGACGACTACATCGTGAAGGGCAGCCTCAAGCGGCTCGCCCCGGCGCTCAAGCGCGCCCTGGAGGCGGCCGACACCCGCCGCCGCAAGCGCGAGGCGGAATCGGAGCTGCGCCATTCCGAGGAGCGCCTGCGCGAGCTCACCCTGCACATGGTCCAGGTCAAGGAATACGAGTGGGCCGCCACCGCCCGCGAGATCCACGACGAGATCGGCGGCAGCCTCACGGCCCTCAAGTTCGACCTCGCCTGGATCCGCGCCCGCGTGGAGGATCCGGAGGTCTCCCGCCGCGTGGACGACGCCCTCGCCATGGCCGAATCGGCCCTGGGCGCGAGCCAGCGGATCATGCTGAACCTGCGCCCCGGCATCCTCGAGGAAGGCCTCGTGCCCGCCCTCGAATGGCTCACGCGCTCCTTCGGCGAGCGCACCGGTGTCCGGGTGCACTTCGAATCGAACCGCGACCGCTTCGCCTGCCCGCCCGACACCTGCATGACGGTCTACCGGGTCTGCCAGGAAAGCCTCACCAACGTCACGCGCCACGCCAAGGCCACGCAGGTCGACGTCCAGCTCTTCCTGGGCGGCGGCGAGCTCACGCTCGAGGTGAGCGACAACGGCCGCGGCGCCAAGGCCGAAGACCTGCGCAAGCCCTCCTCCTTCGGCGTCATCGGCATGCGCGAGCGCGCGCGCGGCCACGGCGGCACCCTCGAGGTCTCCGGGGTCGAGGGCCTGGGCACCACCGTCATGCTGGCCCTCCCGCTGCCCGAGCCCGCCGCCGCGGCCCCATGACCCGCATCGTCCTCGTCGACGACCACGAGATCGTCCGGCGGGGCATCCGCGGCATCCTCGTGGAGCACCCCGGGTTCCAGGTCGTGGGCGAGGCCGGCGACTACGGCGAGCTCCGGCGCATCCTCAAGGCGCACGCCGCCGATGTCGTCGTGATGGACATCGGCCTGCCCGGCAAGAGCGGCATCGAGATCGTCCAGCTGCTCGCCGCCGATCATCCGGCGATCCGCGTGCTCATGCTGTCCATCTACCCCGAGGACCAGTACGGCCTGCGGGCCCTCAAGAGCGGCGCCGCCGGTTACCTCAACAAGGCGAGCGCCCCCGAGGAACTGGTGAAGGCCGTGGAGACCGTCGCGTCCGGCCGCAAGTACGTGAGCGCCGCGCTGGCCCAGACCCTGGTGGACAACCTCACGGGCGAGACGAGCGAACGCCCCCACGAGAAGCTCTCCAACCGGGAATACCAGACCCTGTGCCTCATGGCCCGGGGCAAGCGCCTGTCGGACATCGCGCAGGCCCTCGCCCTCTCGCCCAAGACGGTGAGCGTCTACCGGGCCCGCATCCTGGAAAAGATGGGCCTCGAGAACAACGCCGAGCTCACCCACTACGCGCTCAAGCACAAGCTGGTCGACTAAGGCCCCGCATTTCCGGCTTTAGAAGCGGTTCCGGTTGTCGTAGAGTGACCACGATGAGCGCGAATATCGCCCCGGCGCCTGCCCGCCTGCTGAAACCCCTGCCCACGCCGTTGTCGTGGGCGGCGGCGTTGTCGCATTCGGACATCCCGGTCCTCAGGCCGACGGCGGCGGCGCTCGCCAAGCTCTCCGAGCACCAGGAATCGGTCAGCGCCCACGACATCGCCGAGACGGTGATGAGCGACCCGCTCATGACCGCCCGGCTCTTCGCGCACCTCACCGCCCGTGCCGGCCGCGGGCGCACCTCGTCCCTGGGCAGCGTCACGCGGGCGGCCATCATGCTCGGCGTGGCGCCGTTCTTCGAGGCCTTCTCCCACCTGCCGCACGTCGGCGAGCACCTGCGCGACGACCACGCCGCCCAGCGCGGCCTGCTGCGCGTGGTGGCCCGCGCCGTGCGCGCGGCGCAGTACGCCCGGGACTGGGCCGTCATCCGCCAGGACCGCGAGGCCGAGACCATCATGATGGCCGCGTTGCTGCACGACCTGGCCGAGATGCTCATCTGGTGCGCCGGCCCGGCCTTCGCGCTCGACATCCAGGCGCGCCTCGAGCGCGAGCCCGGCCATCGCAGCCGCGACGCCCAGCGCAGCGTCCTGGGCTGCACCATCGACGAGATCCAGGCCGAGCTCATGGTGCGTCTGCGCCTGCCGGAGCTGCTGGTGGCCATGAACGACCCGGGCGTGCCGCGGGATCCGCGCATGCGCACCGTGTCGCTCGCCATCCGCCTGGCGCGCCATTCGGCCACGGGCTGGGACGACCCGGCCCTGCCCGACGACTATCTCGAGATCGCCGAGCTCCTGCACGTCTCCCCGCAGCGCGTGCGCGAGATGCTCCTGCCCTCCCCGAGCACGCTCCCGCGCACTCCCCGGCGGCCTGACCCGGCTCGCGGGAACGCGGCCTGCGCCGCGGCTTCACCCCGCCTGGACCATCGCTTCGCGCGGCGGCGGGCCCGCCCCGAACTTCCAGTCGGCGCGCCGGGGCCCCTTCGCGAGCGAAAGGACGCCGTCGGCATCCAGGGGCTTCGCGAAGAAGAAACCCTGCATCTGCGTGCAGCCGTTGGCGAAAAGCGTCTCGGCCTGCGCGCGCGTCTCGATTCCCTCGACGATGACGCGAAGTCCCAGAGCCTTCGTCATGGCGAGCATCGCGGCGAGCAGGGCCTCGGCGCTGGGCGCGCTGCCCAGGTCCGTGACGAACGCGCGATCGATCTTGAGGCGGTCGATGGGCAGGCGCCGCAGGTACTGCAGCGACGAGTAGCCCGTGCCGAAGTCGTCGATGGCCACGCGCACGCCGAGCTCGTTCAGGGCCTCCATGCGGGCCACGGCGCGCGGCAGGTCCTCGAGGAGGACGCTTTCGGTGATCTCGAGTTCCAGGTGCGCGGGCGGCACGCCGGTCTCGGCGAGCGCGCGGGTGACGATGCCCGGCAGGTCGGGGTTCAGGAAGTGGCTGGCGGTGAGGTTGACGGCCACGGGAATCGCGCCGGCGCCGGCTTCGCGCCAGCGCGCGTACTGGCGGCAGGATTCGCCGATGGCCCAGTCCTCGATCGGCTCGATGAGGCCCGTCTCCTCGGCCAGCGTGATGAAGCGGCCCGGCGGCACCATCTCGCCCTGCCGGTACCAGCGCATGAGCGCCTCCACGCCGGAGATCCGGCCCGTGCGGGCGTCGACCTGCGGCTGGTAGTGCAGGCGCAGCTCGCCGCGCTTGAGGGCGTAGTGCAGGTCCGTCTCGAGCGCGAGGTCGTGGACGGGGACCGGCGCGGCTTTCTCCTGTCGCGCCGGGGCGGCCACTTCGCCCGGACGGCCACGCAGCGCCGCCTGCAGCGAGCGGTCGGCCTGGCGCAGGAGGTCGTCGGCGTCGCGGCCGTCCTGCGGCGCGAGGGCGTAGCCCGCGCTCGCACGGGCGAAGATCTCGCGCCCTTCCACCACGAGCGGCGAATCGAGCGACCGGGCGAGCGCCTCGCCCACGCGCATCGCGAGGGCGTCGTCCACGGCGCCGGTGAGCACCACGCCGAATGCGCCGCCGCCGGGCCGGCCGAAGTCGCCGTGCACGCCGGGAAAGCGCTCGAGCGACCAGGCGAGCGCCGTGGCGAGCCGCACCCCGGCCTCGCGCGTGAGGGCGTCCGCGGCGTCGCGACCCAGGGCCTGCGTGACGGAAGCGAGCCGGCGCGGCTGCACGAAGAGCACGGCGGCGCCCTCGTCCAGGGCCGTGGCCTCGGCCACGAGGTCGCGGAAGCGCGCGCGGTTGGCGAACCCGGTGATGGGATCGAAGTGCGCCAGGTGCTCGATGCGCTCCTCGGCGTGCTTGCGCTCGGTGACGTCCTGGAGCACCGCGTTCACCCGGATCACCCGCCCGTCGGCGGCGCGCACCAGGGCGGCCTCCACGCGCACGATGCGGGCCACCGGCTGCAGAGGCACGAGGCATTCGAAATCGAAGGTGCCCTCCGCCGTGCCCGAGGCGGGCGCGGGGTTGGCGAGGGCCGCCAGGCGGGCGCGGTCGGCCTCGGCGAAGGCGGCGAAGAAGTCGGGAGGCGACATGCCCAAGGCGCGCGGCGCGAAGCCCAGCAGGCGGGCGCATTCGGCCGACAGGCTCATGCGGCCGTGCGGGAGGTCCCATTCCCACTGGCCCAGGCGGGCGATGCGCTCGGTGCGGGCCGCCTCCGCCTGCGTGCGGGCGAGGTCCTTGCGCATTCTCGCGGCCCGGATCATGAAGCGCACGCGCTGGCCCAGGATCGACCAGCGCGGAGGCTTGGAGTGGAAATCCGTCGCGCCGGCCACGTAGGCGCTCTTGATCGATTCCTCGTCGTCCAGGGCCGTGAGCATCAGGACGGGCACCGCGGCACCACCGGGCATGTCCCGAAGGCGCGCGCAGGCCTCGAAGCCGTCCAGGCGCGGCATCTGCGCGTCCAGGAGGACCACGTCGGCCGGGCAGGCGGCGAAGCGTTCGAGCCCCTCGTCGCCGTCGGCGGCCTCGACGACGCGCAGGCCGAAACGGGTGAGCGCCGCCACCGTCGCGGTGCGGAACAGGGGGTCGTCGTCGACGACCAGGGCGAGGGGCGAGGCGATTTCGGCGGTCATGAGGCATCCCGGCGCTCGAAGCGGCGCCACCACAACCATCATCGGACGTTCCGGGCCATCCTTGAGCCCGGATAAGCGGGGTGAAACGGGGCTAGGCCGGACTTTCCCCCGGCCGGGCCTGGGTTTCGGCCTGCTCGATGAGCGTGAGGGCGATGTCCTCGACCGGGCGCCCGGAGGCGCGCGCGCGCTCGTGGAGCTTCTCGAGGGCCTCGTCGCAGTTGATGCGGTGGCGCTCGACCAGGATGCCGATGGCGATGAGCGACTGGCGCCCCTTGCCTTGCACGAGGGTGTCCGCGAGCATCGCCGCGCCCTGCTTCAGGTGCTGGATGTCGTGCGCGCGCTCCAGGGCCGAGCGGATCGCCGGGACCATCTGCGCGACGTTGAGCGGCTTCACGAGGAACCCCAGGGCGCCGTGCGACGCGGCCTGCCTCACGACCGCCTCCTCGCCGTGCGCGGAAAGGAACATGAACGGCACCTTCGTCTCGCGCGACAGGAATTCCGCGACGTCCAGGCCGTTCTTGCCTTCCATCTCGACGTCGAGGAGCGCGAGCGCCGGCTGGACGTCGACCGCGAGCTTCATGGCTTCGTCGGCATTGCCGGCCACGACGACGTCGAAGCCGGCCTTCGAAAGGCCGGCGACGAGGGTGGCGAGGATGATCCGGTCGTCGTCGACGACCAGCAGGCGGGTCTTGGCGGGGGCGTTCATGGCCGTTCCATTATGCCCCAAGGCGACGTGGCTCCGGCGCCCTAGAGGTAGTCGAAGAGGCTGCGCTTGCCGGTCTGCGAATAGGCGGCGAGCGCGGCCTCGAGCGCCATGGTGCGCGAGGCGAGCTTCGTGGCCTCCTTGGCGTAGTCGAGATCCTCGATGGCGGCGACCTGCGTCTCCTGGGCGATCTCCCGGTCCTCGGCGAGCGCCGAGAGCTTGTCGAGGCGCGAGAGCGCGTCGCCCGCCTCGCCGCGGACTTCGAGCAGGCGATCGAGCGCCCCGTCGAGGCCCTGCAGCACGCCGCCCAGTTCGCCCGTGCGCCAGGCATTGGCCGCCGCGCCGGTGGCCGGGTCCTCGAGGACCGCGATGGCGCGCGAGACCCGGTCGAAGAGGCTCGACGCGGTGGAAGGCGACACGGTGAACCGGTCTCCGGCCGCCGGCATGCCGGCGATCTCGAACGAAAGCCCGTCGAAGGCGATGGTGCCGCCCGCGGCGAAGGCGTTTCCCGCGGAGACGGTCGCGCCGCTCGTCGTGTCGAGGACGTCGTACAGGCCCGCGGCGGTGAAGCGCACCTCGTAGGCATGGCCCGTGAGGCTCGCCGCCGCCGTCACGCGCCCGGTCCCGATCGCGCCCGTTCCGGTGTTCGCCGCCAGGCCCGCCGTGGCGAAGACGCCGTTGCCCGAGGGGATGCGCATGAAGACGTCGTCGCCGCCGCGGGCCACGGTCACCTGCGCGCCGGGGCCGACCTCGTTGGCGCGCGCGCCCGCGTCGCCGCCATAGCTCACGGCCGTGCCCGCCTGGACGAACGGGGCCTCGCGGTTGTCGAAGCCGGCGAACAGGTAGGTGCCGTCGCCGTCGGTCGCGTTGGCGAGGCCCACGAGTTGCGCGAGGTCCCCACGCAGCGCCTGCGCGAGGGTGCGGCGGTCGGCCGCGTTCAGCGCGGCGTTGCCGGCCGCGACCACCGAGTCGCGCGCCGAAGCGATCGCGTCGACCATCGACCCGAGCGTCGACTCGGTGATCGTGAGGCTGGTCTTCGCGGCGTCCTGCGCTTCCTGCCAGCGGCCGGTCCGGGCGAGGTCGGCCCGGGTGCGCACCGCGAGCGAGGCGCCCACGGGATCGTCGGCGGCCCGCGAGACCGCGCGGCCCGAGGCGATCTTCGCCTGGGAGGCGTAGACGTCGGCTTCACGCGCGGTGATGCCGGCGCTCGCGCGTTCGTGGAAGGTGGCGGTCGAGATGCGCATGGCGGCTCCTAGCGGCCCAGGTCGAGCAGCGTGTCGAAGATCGTCTGGGCGGTGGCGATGACCTTCGCCGCCGCCTGGTAGGCCTGCTGGTACTGCATGAGGCGCGCCGCCTCCTCGTCGAGGTTCACCCCGGCGAGCGACGTCTCGGCGCCGAGGGCGTCGGCCCGTACGGCTTCCTGCGCCTCGGCGGTGGCGGCGACGCTCGAGGCGAGCGTGCCGACCTTGCCGAACAGGCCGGCGAGCGCCTCGTTGAGGCTCATGCCGTCGACGAGGCCCGCCCCGGCGATCGCGCCCATCGCGAGGCCGTTGCGGTTGTCGCCGTTCCAGGCCGTGGAGGCCCCGATCGCCATCGTGTCCCCGGCGACGGGCGTGCCTTCCATCGTGATCGTCCAGCCGTTGAAGGCGATGGGCTGGCCCGGCGTGTAGGCGAGCCCCGTGGGGTTTCCCGTGCCCGTTCCCGTCACGTCGAACGTGGTGGCCGACGTGAAGCGGATCGATACGCCCTGCGTGAGGTTCGGGTCGGCCGCGGGCCCGGGGACGGCGAACCCGGTCACCTTCAGGGTGCCGCCGTTGGCTGCGGCGGCCGTGGGGGCGACCGGCAGCGCGAGCGCCAGGGCCTGTGGCCGCGAGATCGCGGCGGTCATCGAGGCGGCGACCTCGCGCACGGCGTTCACGGTGAAGCTGTCGCCGGCGGCGGGCGCGCCGCCCATGCCGAAGGCGATGCCGTCCACCGTCTGCGGCAGGCTCCCGAAGGTGCGCGTCACCTGGTCCGACAGGCGCGTCACCGCGTAATTCGTGCCGTCGAAATCGACGCGATAGCCGCTCGCGGAGAGGGCCGAGGCGTCGGCCACGCTCGCCGTGATCGCGCCGGTGCCGGTGTTGTCGCGGCTCGCGGCCGCGAACGGCGCGGCGATCGTGAAAAGGTCCGCTCCCGCCCTGCCCTCCGCGTCCAGGCCCAGGCGATGGCGCGCGTTGTAGGCGCCGGCGGTGGCGAGCGCGAGGCGGCCGACCTCGTCCTCGACCTGCGCGAGGTCCTGGTCGGCGAACTTGAGCAGGCCCCCGAGGGCGCCGCCGGCGAGCTCGCGCGTGTCGAGGGCGGAAAGGTCGAGCCCTGGGTGATCCCCAGGACCGGATGGCGCGGGTCGAAGGCGTCGGGCTGCAGCGAGAGGGTCGACGCGCTGGCGCCGAGCACCACCGACTGCCCGCTGCCCACGAAGAGGCTCAGGCTGCCGTCGGACTGCGACACGGACGTGACCCCGATCGACTGCGAAAGGTTGCGCACGAGGGTGTCGCGCCGGTCGAGCAGGTCGTTGGGCGGCTGGCCGTTGCCCTGGGCGAGCTGGATCTGCCGGTTGAGATCGGCCACGTCCTTCAATTGCTGGTTCACGCCGCCCACGAGCGAGCGCAGCTGCGCCTCGACGCCGCGGCGCTGCTCCGCCAGGCGCGAGGCGGCGTCGTTGAACTGGGACGCGAGGGCCTGCGCGCTCGAGAGCGCGCTCTGGCGCGAGGCCAGGTCGCCGGGATGGCTCGCGGCCGCGCCGATCGCGCCCTGGAACGCGTTCATGGCGGCGCCGATGCCGCCGTCCGTCGTCCCCAGGATGCCGTTCACGAGGTCGAGCTGGCCGGCGCGCGCGAACGCCTCGCCCGCCCGGGCCGTGGCCGTGTGGGCCTGGGCGGTGAGGAAGCCGTCGTAGACCCGGCGCACCGTCGAGATCTCGACGCCGCGGCCGAAGAAGCCCGAGCCGCTGAACTGCGGCATGGGCGTCGTCGCGACCGCCACCTGCCGCGAATAGCCCGGCGTGTTGACGTTGGCGATGTTGTGCCCGGTGGTGCGCAGGCCGACGTTGGCGGCGTTGAGCGCGCTGCTGCCGAGGGTGAGGAGCGAGGCCATGGGGATCGGGGTCGGTTCGGTTCGTTAACGGCAATCGGCGCGCATTACTTAAGCCTCGCCGGTGGCGGCGCGGGCCTTGGCGATGACGCTCGTGAGCTTCTGGCTGTACGCCGGGTCCGTCGCGTAGCCGGCCTTGGCGAGGGCCTGCGAGAACCCCCGGGCGTCCTGGCCCTTCGCGACCGCGTCCTTGTAGCGCGAGTTGGTGGCGAGGAGCTTCACGTAGTCGGCGAGGCCCTCGGCGTAGGACTCGTAGGCGCGGAACTTCTCGACCCGCTTCACCGGCGAGCCGTTCACGTATTCGGTCGTCGTCACGTCCACGGTGGCGCCGTTCCAGGCGCTGCCGGCCTTGATGCTGAAAAGGTTGTGGGCGCTGGAGCCGTCGGCGCGGCGGATCTCGTGCTTGCCCCAGCCGGATTCGAGCGCGGCCTGGGCGGCCACGAACACCGGCGAGAGGCCGACGGAGGCCGCGGGCGCCTTGGCGAGATCGACGACCTTCGCGAGGAAGGACTTCTGGGCTTCGGTCGAGGAAACCTTGGCGGGCACGGCCGGCGTCGCGGGCGCGGCGTTCGCCTTAGCGGGGGCGGCGGGCACCTTGGCGGCGGCGGGCGCGGCACTCGCCTTCGCGGGCAGCGCGTACGCTCTCGCGGCGGCGGCGCCGGTGAGGGAATGTTTCGCGGGCTTCCCGCCGAGGGCGTGCGGCGCGACCGGGCCGCCGAGCGAGTGGGCGGTGGCGGCGGCCTTCTGGGCGGCGGTGAGCTTCGGGTCGTTGGGGTCGACCTTCGGGGCCATGGCACGCGCGAGCTGCTTCTCGAGCACGGCGGCGAGTCCCGTGCCCTTGGCGGACATGGCCTTGGACAGTTCGCGGTCGAGCATCTGCGTGTAGGTGTCGTTCGAGCTGCTGGCGAAGGGGCCGTCCTTGGGCAGCGACTCGCGCATGCTCTTGAGCACCTGGTTCAGGAACACGGCCTCGAACTCGCGCGCGGCCTGACCCAGCGCCTGCTGCGGATCCTTGCCCGCCGCCACCTTCAGGCCCGCAAGGCTCTTCGCGTCGATGGCGAGGCCCGACGTGGGGGGAGTCATCGCGAGGGGGTTGGCGAAGACGGCCATCAGATGATCTCCAGTTCGGCGCGCAGGGCGCCGGAGGCCTTCATCGCCTCGAGGATGGCGACCAGGTCCTGGGCGTTCGCGCCCAGGGCGTTCAGGGCCTTCACCACGTCCGCGAGCTTGGCGCTGCCTTCCATCAGGTGGATCGTCCCGCTGCCCGCCTTGATGTCGATCTCGGCGCTTTCGGTCACGACGGTGCGGCCGGACGAGAACGGGTTGGGCTGGCTCACCTCCGGCGTCGACTTGATCGAGACCGACAGGTTCCCGTGGGCCACCGCGCAGGTCTCGAGCGTCACGGCGCGCGTCATGACGACCGAGCCGTTCCGGGCGTTCACGATGACGCGGGCCGGGGATTGCGCCCGCGCGATGTCCAGGTTCTCCAGGCGCGCGAGGAAGGCGACGCGCTCGGCCGCCGACGGGGCCTTCACCCGGATCACGCGGCCGTCGAGGGCCATCGCGTGGCCGGGGCCGAGTTCCTTCTCGATGGCCTCGGCCACGAGGTTGGCGCCGGAGAAGTCGCCCTCGCGCAGCTCGAAGAAGACGTACTCGCCCGTGGCGAAGGGGCTCGCCACCGCGCGCTCGACGGTCGCGCCCGCCGGGACGCGGCCGGCCGAAAGGTGGTTCACCACGACCTTGCTGCCGCCCGCGGCCGCGCCGGCGCCGCCGACGACCACGTTGCCCTGGGCCATCGCGTAGATCTGCTGGTCGGCGCCCTTGAGGGGGGTGAGCAGGAGCGTGCCGCCGCGCAGGCTCTTGGCGTTGCCGAGCGAGGAGACGGTCACGTCCAGGGGCTGGCCGGGCTTCGCGAAGGCCGGCAGTTGCGCCGTCACCATCACGGCGGCCACGTTCTTCAGCTGCAGGTTCGTGCCGGGGGGAAGCTGCACGCCCAGTTGCGAGAGCATGTTCGCGAGGCTCGCCACGGTGAACGGGGTCTGCGTCGTCTGGTCGCCCGTGCCGTCGAGGCCCACCACCAGGCCGTAGCCGATGAGCTGGTTGGGGCGCACGCCTTGCAGGCTCGCGAGGTCGCGCAGCCGCTCGGCGCCCGCGGGAAGGGCGAGGCAGGCGGCCGCGAGTGCGGCGGCGGCGAGGCGGGCGAGGGAGCGGGCGAGCATGGCGGTCTGTCCTAGAAGGGCATCGCGGTGAGGAAGAAGCGGGTGAGCCAGCCCATGCGCTGGGCTTCGTCGATGTAGCCCTTGCCGCGGTACTCCAGGCGGGCGTCGGCTACGAGCGTGGAGTTCACGACGTTGCCGGCCTGGACCGACAGCGGGTCGACGATGCCGGAGAAGCGGATCGTCTCGGTGTTGTGGTTGATGCCGATCTGCTTGTCGCCGGCCACGACCAGGTTGCCGTTGGGCAGGCGCTCGATCACGGTGACGGTGATCGTCCCGGAGAAGGTATTGTCGTTGGCCGTCTCGCCGCTGCCCTCGAACTTGTTGCCCGTGTTGGCCGAGGCCTCGGCGCCGGCGTAGCCGATGCCCTTGAAGCCCTTGAGCAGCGGGATCTCGGCCTTGAACTCGCCCGTCTTGTTGGCGGCCGACTTGGAGCTGCGCGAGGCGCTGGTGCGCTCGTTGATGGCGATCGTGAGGATGTCGCCCGCGTACATCGGGCGGCGGTCCTCGGCGAGCCCGCGGAACGGCGCGCTCGCCTGGAAGATGGCGCCGTTTTTCGCCGGCTCGCGCACGACGGGCTTGGGGACGGCCGTCGTGATCTCCGGCATGGCCACGCGCGGCTCGATGTGCGAGCAGCCGGCGGCCAGGAGAATCGTCGCGGCGGGAACGGCGAGGCGCAGGATCGCGTTCATCAGAGCTGGGCGAGCTTCTGGAGCATCTGGTCGGAGGTCTGGATCGCCTTCGAGTTGATCTCGTAGGCGCGCTGGGTGGCGATCATCGAGACGAGCTCCTCGACCACGTTCACGTTGGAGGTCTCGACGTAGCCCTGCTGGATCGTGCCGCGGCCGTTGGAGCCGGGCGTGCCGGCGTTGGGCGAGCCCGAGGCGGCGGTCTCGATGTAGGTGTTCTGCCCGGTGGCCTGCAGGCCCGCGGGGTTCATGAAGGTGGTGATCTGCAGCGAGCCCACGTTGGCGGGCGTCGCCGAGCCGGGCTGCACCACGGAGACGGTGCCGTCGGCGGCGACCGTGACCGACTGCGCGTTGGCCGGGATCGTGATCGCCGGCTGCACGGTGAAGCCGTTGGAGGTGACGAGGTTGCCGTTCGCGTCGACGTGGAAGGAGCCGTCGCGCGTGTAGCCCGTCGAGCCGTCGGGCATCTGCACCGAGAAGAAGCCCTGCCCGTTCACGGCCATGTCGAGGGAGTTGCCCGTCTGCTGCAGGTTGCCCTGCGTGAACAGGCGCGCGGTGGCGACGGGACGCACGCCCGTGCCGATCTGCAGGCCCGCCGGCAGGTTCGACTGCTGCGAGCTCGCGGCGCCGGGCTGGCGGATCGTCTGGTACAGCAGGTCCTCGAACACGGCGCGCGAGCGCTTGAAGCCGTTCGTGCTCACGTTGGCGAGGTTGTTCGAGATGACGTCGAGCTGCGTCTGCTGCGCGTCGAGGCCGGTCTTGGAAATCCAGAGGGAGCGGATCATGGCGGGGTTCCCGGGGCTACGGCGCGAGGAGCTTCGCGGCGGCCTGCTTGTCGTTCTGGTCGGTGTCGGTGAGCAGCTTCATCTGCATCTCGAACTCGCGCGCGAGGCTGATCATCCCCACGAGCGTGTCGACGACGTTCACGTTGCTGCCCTCGAGGGACCCGCCGGCGACCTTGACCGTCTCGTCGGCGGGGGCGGAATCGCCGCCCCTCAGCCGGAAGAGGCCGTCCAGGCCCTTGGCGAGGTCCTTCGTGTCGGGATTCACGAGCTTCAGCTTGCCGAGCGTCTGGGGCTTGCCGGGCGCGTCCGCCGTGGCGGCGCTCACGGTGCCGTCCTTGGCGATCTCGATCACCGCGTTCTCGGGAATCGCGATGGGGCCGCCGTCGCCCAGGACCGGCATGCCGCCGTACGTGACGAGGTTGCCTTCGCCGTTGCGGGCGAAGCTGCCGCTGCGGGTATAGGCCTCGTTGCCGTCGAGGCCCTGCACCGCGAAGAAGCCGCCGCCGTCGATGGCGGCGTCGAGCCCGTTGCCGGTGCGGCTGATGGCGCCGTTGGCGAAATTCGCGCCCGGCGATCCCTGCACCGAGTAGGCGCGGGTCGCGAGCCCGGCGCCCCGGCCGGGCACGGCCGTCGCGGCGTCGATGTCGGCGCGGAACCCGGTGGTGCCGGCGTTCGCGAGGTTGTTCGCGAGCACCTCCTGCCGGTGCATGAGGTGCTTGGCGCCGGTCATCGCGACGTAGGCTACGCGGTCCATGGCTCTTCGGGCTCCTGGCTAGACGGGATCAACGCAGGTTGACGAGCGTCTGCATCACCGAGTCCTGCGTCTTGATCGTCTGCGCGTTCGCCTGGTAGACGCGCTGCGCGGTGATCATGTTGACGAGTTCCTGGGTGAGGTCGACGTTGGATTCCTCGAGCGCGCCGCCCTGCAGCGCGCCCATGGTGCCCGTGGCGGGCGAGCCCACGAGCGGCTGGCCGGAGGCGGTCGTCTCGCCCCAGAGGTTGCCGCCCATCGGCGCGAGGCCCTGGGGGTTCACGAAGTTCGCGAGGGCGACCTGGCCCTGGGCGAGCGTCTTGCCGTTGGAATAGCGCGCGAGGATGGTGCCGTCCGGGCCCACGTTGAAGCCGCTGATCTTGCCGCTCGCGTAGCCGTCCTGCACCAGCTCGTTCACGGTGGTCGTGGCGCCGAACTGCGTGCTGCCGGTGAAGTCCAGGTCGACCGCGAGGGGCGTGACCGAGCCGTTCGTCGTGGCGATCGACAGCGCGAAGGGCAGGGCCGTCGTGGCGGTGTCGATCGTGCCGTCCGAGGCGAAGTTGAGCACGCCCACCGCGCCCGCGCCCACGGCGGCGCCGTCGGACTGCGCGAACACGCTCCAGGTGTTGGCGGCCGTCTTCACGAAGTAGAGCGCCACCGCGTGCTCGTTGCCCAGGCTGTCGTACACCGACATCGAGGTCGAGCCGTGGTAGGTGGTCGGGTCGTTCGCGCGGAAGCCCGCGGCCGTGAGGACGCCCTTGCGGGAGTCGAGGTTCATCGCCACGAGCGCCTCGGTCGTGAGCTTGGGCGCGAGGTCGCCGCGGTCGATGCGCAGGTCGCCGGGCGTGCCCACCGCGATGTTGCCCGCGGCATCGGCCGGGTAGCCCGTGAGGCGCGCCCCGCTCATGGTGACCATGTAGCCGTCCTTGTCGAGCTCGAACTGGCCGTTGCGCGAGTAGCCGATCGTGCCGTTCTGCGAGACGCGGAAGAAGCCGTCGCCGTTGATCGCGATGTCGAGGGGATTGCTGGTGGAGGTGAGGTTGCCCTGGCCGAACTGCTGGGCGACCTTGGCGAGGTTCGTGCCGATCCCCACGGAGCCGCCGGAGCCGAGCGCGTTGGCGTAGATGTCGGCGAACTGCGCGCGCGATCCCTTGAAGCCGACCGTGTTCGCGTTGGCGACGTTGTTGCCGATCACCTCGAGGTTGCGGGCGGCGGCGTTGAGGCCGGATAGGCCTTGCTGGAAACTCATCGGATGCTCCTGGCGGGTGTCGTAGGGGTCGGGTTCGGAATCGGGGACAGGTGCAACTGGGGACGGGTGTATTCGGGGACGGGTGCGGGTCGGGCTCAGAGCACCTGCAGCACTTCGCCGAAGGAGACGCTGCCGAGGTCGCCGAGGTCGAGCTGGATGCCGCTCGCGTTGCGGTTGACGCCTTCCACCTTGGCCGCGGCGAGCGGCTGGGAGGCGACCGCCTGCGTGCCGGCGGCGGCGTTCACCGCGAAGGTGTAGTTGCCGGCCGGCAGGCTCTTGCCGTCATCGCCCAGGCCGTCCCACTTGAAGCTGGAAACGCCCGCCGCGCGCGCGCCCAGGTCGAGGGTGCGCACGACGACGCCGGCGGCGTTCTTCACCTGCACCTTCACGCTGGAAGCGTCGCCGGCGAGTTCCAGTCCGCCCCGGGCCTCGAGCCCCGTGCCGGTGGCCGGCGCCGCGAGCGCGAGCTTGTCGCCCGGGACGAGGACCGAGCGGCCGGAGAGCGTCATGGCCTGCAGGTTCTGGAATTCGGACAGCAGCTGCGTGAGCTGCGTGTTCATCTGGTTCACGCCCTGCACCGTCGAGAGCTGGGCCATCTGGCTCGTGACCTGCGCGTTGTCGAGCGGGTTGAGCGGGTCCTGGTTCTTCAACTGCGCGACGAGCAGCGCGAGGAAGCGGTTCTCGGTCGCGTCGACCTGGCTCGTGGCGGAGCCCGACGGGCTCGCGGCGGCGGCGGCGGAGACGGCGTTGACGGCGGCAATGGCCATGGTTTCGGTTCCTGGTGGGAGGCGGTTCGTCAGTTGCCGAGCTGGAGGGTCTTCTCCAGCAGCGACTTGGTCGTGGCGAGCATCTCCACGTTGTTCTGGTAGGCGCGCGAGGCGCTGATCATGTTCACCATCTCCTCGACGACGTTCACGGCGGGCATGGTCACCATGCCCTGCTCGTCGGCGTAGGGATGCCCCGGGTTGTGCACCTTGCGGGGTTCGGCCGGGTCTTCCACCACGCCCCGCACGCGCACGCCCGCGGAGGACGCGTCGTCCGGCGCCCCCATCGGCGTCGCCTCGAAGACGACCTGCTTGGGCCGGTAGACCTTGCCGTCCGGGCCGGTGACGCTCTCGGCGTTGGCGATGTTGGAGGCGGTGGTGTTGAGCCGCATCGACTGCGCCTGGATGGCGCTGCCGGCGATGCCGAAGATCCTGCCGATGCTCATCTATCATTGCCCCTGGATCGCGGTCAGCATCGACTTGATCTGGCCGTTCATGAACTTGAGGGTCGCCTCGTACCGCACGGTGTTCTCGGCGAAACGGGCGCGTTCGGTGTCGATCTCGACCGTGTTGCCGTCGAGGCTCTGCTGGCCCGGCTGGCGCCACGCGAGCGAGACGGTGGAAGCCGCGTTGCCCGTACGGCCCAGGTGGCGCGAATCGGTGGCGGCGAGCGAACCGGGGGTCGGTCCGCCGCTGCCCGTCGCCTCGGCGAGGGCCTTGCCGAAGTCGAAATCGCGCGCCTTGTAGTTCGGGGTGTCCGCGTTGGCGATGTTGGACGCGATGACGCGCTGGCGCTCGGCGCGCAGCTTGAGCGCCTCGCCCTGGAAGTCCAGCACCTTGCTGATCGCGTCCATCGTCTGGGGGTCCTTGCCGCCTCTTTCGCGGCTCCGGTATCGGGATGAAGCGATTATGGAAAAGGCTTGAGCCCCGCCATCGGCCGATAAAAGGGGGCAAACCCCGCCTATTCGCCGGCTCGCCTTCGCGCGCGCGCGGTGAGAATTCGTGGCATCGATCGACCCACGCCCCGAATGGACCCCCCATGAAGATCCCGGCCCGCCTGCTCGTCGCCGCCTGCCTGGCCGCCCTGGCCCCCGCCGCGCCCGCCCAGTCCCCCGTCGGAGATCTCGACAAGGTGCGCCTGTTCGTCGAATCCCAGGCCGGAAACCTGGCGGCCCGCGTCGAGGTCAACGTCGGCCGGCCCGATTCCCGCCTCCAGCTCGCGCCCTGCCTCAAGGCCGAGCCTTTCCTGCCCGCCGGCGCCCGCCTCTGGGGCCGCAGCTGGGTGGGCCTGCGCTGCGTGGACGGGGCCCGCTGGAGCGTGACGATCCCGGTGGAGGTGAAGGTCTTCGGGCCGGCGCTCGTCGCCGCGCGCGCCCTCCCCGCCAACCAGCCCGTCACCGGCGCCGACGTCCAGCTGCAGGAAATCGAGCTGTCGAGGGAAAGCGCTTCCGTCTATGCCGACGCCCGCAGCCTCGAGGGCCGGCTGCTCACGCGGCCCCTGGCCGCCGGCCAGGCCTTGCGCACCGATTTCTTCCGCGCCGCGCCCGTGATCGCCCAGGGCGATGCGGTCCGGCTCGTGGCCAGGGGCCCCGGCTTCACCGTGAGCACGGACGCCCTCGCCCTGCAGCACGCGGGCGACGGCCAGGCCATCCGGGTCAAGACCGAGGCCGGCCGGGTCGTTACCGGTGTGGCCCGCGCCGGGCGGGTGGTGGAGGTTCCCCTGGCCGATTCCGGCCCCGGTCGCTAAAGATCGTTGCAGGGGTGCCGTAGATGGCGGTGTAGGAACTTGTCCGACACGGTGCGGCGGGGGGGGTCCCCAAAGGCCGTGGAGACTAGAGAACGCCATGAAAATCAAGAACCTGAATGAAGTTCCGCCGCAACCGACGCCGGTAAGCTCGCGTCCGGCCGGCAATCCGAAGGAAACCGGTCCCGCCCCCGTTTCCTCGTCCGCCGTCACGCTGTCCGACCTGTCCGCGAAAGTGGCCGAGGCGACGAACGCGCTGAAGGCCGCCGACGGCGGCTTCGATGCCGGTCGCGTCGCCGAAGTGCGCCAGCGTTTGGACGAAGGCCGGTACGCCGTCGATGCCGAGAAGATCGCCGATGCCATGATCAAGCAGTCCGTCTTCTCGACGAGCCCGCCGCTCCTGTGAAACCCGACACCAAGACCGCCCCCACCGCCGTCCTCGCCCTGGTGCTGGACCTGGAAAGAGCCGCCCACGTCCTCACGCGCGCCAAGCCCGCCGAGGCCGAGGCGCTGATGGCGGCCCTCACGGTGCGCATCGAGCGCCTGGGGCCGGGATCGGAAATGCCGCCCGAGCTGGGCGATCGCGCCTGCCGCGCCCTGGCGGCCTTCGCCGCCGCGGTCACGGTCCTGCGGGCGAGCAACGAGGCGCGCCTTTCCGCGCTCATGAACGCCGCGCGGCCCGCCTCGGGCTACAACGGCGCGGGACAGTTTTCCCGGAGCCTCGACTGCTCCGTGCGCGGCTCGGCCTGAACGTCATTCCCCCGGGGCGGCAGGCCGCTCACGTCGCGCCGCGGGTTTGATGTATTCGAAATGACGCTTTTCGCGGCCATGGGACCATCGGGACCCCGACCCCGTGGAACCACCCCGTGCCGCCCCCGATCCTCCTCGCCCCCGCCTTCGCCCTCGCCGTCCTCGGCGCGCACTTCTATCGCGCGCAGCTCTGGATCGGGGTGGGTGCCGTCGTCCTTCTTCTCGCCACCGTCTTCGTGAAGGCGCGCTGGGCCGGCATCCTCCTTCAGGTCGCCCTCGTCGCGGGCGCGCTGGAATGGATCCGCACCGCCGCGGCATTCATCGCCGTGCGCGAGTCGACGGGCCAGTCGTGGACCCGGCTCGCGCTCATCCTGGGTACGGTGGCGGCGCTCACGGCCGCGAGCGCGCTTGCCGTGCGCAGCGCCCGCGCCCGCCGCCACTTCGGCGCCTAGGCTTTCCCGGCCCGGCGGCGCCCCGCCCGCTTTCGGGTAACCTTCCGGGCATGGAAAAACCCCGGATCGACATCGCCTTCGTCTCGGACGTCGCGTGCCCCTGGTGCGCGATCGGGCTCGCGAGCCTCGAGCAGGCGCTCGCGCGCACCGCCGCCGAGATCGACGCCACGGTGCACGTGGAACCTTTCGAGCTCAACCCGACCCTGGGGCCCGAGGGCGCCGAAACCGTCGCCTATCTCGCGCGCAAGTACGGGCGCACGCCCGGGCAGGTGGCCGAGGCCCAGGCGAGGATCCGCGAACGCGGGGCCGCGGTCGGTTTCGCCTTCGGGGAGCGCAAGCACGTCTGGAACACCTTCGACGCGCACCGGGTGCTGCACTGGGCCGGGCTCGAGGGGCGGGCAACGGACCTGAAGCGCGCCCTCCTCCACGCCTATCACGGGGAAGGCCGCAACCCGGCCGACGCGGACGTGCTCGTCGAGCTGGCGGGCCGGGTCGGGCTCGATCCCGGGCGGGCCCGTGCGATCGCGGAAAGCGACGAATTCGCCGCCGAGGTGCGCGCTCGGCAAGGCCACTGGCACTCGCGCGGCGTGGCCGGCGTGCCGTTCGTGGTTCTCAACGACACCCTCGCCCTCGAAGGCGCGCAGCCGCCGGAGGTCTTCGAGCAGGCGCTTCGCCGGATCGCGATCGCGCCGTAGTGGCGACGCGCGCACGGCTGCGCTCCGAGAGTTCAGGGTTCGTTCAGCGAGGTCGCGTGGACCGCGCGCAGGGCCGCCACGGCGCTTGCCGTCCTCGCGAGGCTGTTCTGGACGAACTCGCTGTGCTTCACGCCTTCGACCTGCAGTTCCGTGAAGAACAGGTCGACGCATTCGATCAGCCGGTCGCCGTGCTTGTGGAGCTCTTGCCGGTTCCGGAGCGCTTCGGCCATGATGAGCACGGCCCGTGCGGCTGCGGCTTCCAGCGATTCGATGCGCTTTTCCGCTTCCTGCAGCGTCAAGCCCGTCGTCGTGCGACCCGCATCCCGGGAAACCATGATGGCCCCCTTTCCTTCCCCATCGTACGCCCATCCCGCGAAGACACCCCATGAACGCCGACAACCCCGAAGCGGACCGCAAGGCCCGGATCGACGCCGTCCTCCTGAAACTCCCCGGCGCCAGCGCGAAGAAGATCGGCGGCATGGATGCCTACGTCGTCGGCGACCGCATGTTCGCCTGCATCAGCGGCAAGGGCGTGGGCCTTCGCCTGCCGGTGGCTGTCGCCACCGAACTGCAGTTCTCGCGCGGCAACGTGGGCCCCTTCCAGCCCGGGGGAGTCACGAGCACGCGCGAATGGGTGCAGATCGACCGCGCCGACCCCTCGGAGTACGAGCAGGACCTGGAACTCTTCCAGGCGTCGGTCGATTTCGTGAAGGGCGGACGGCGCTAGGCCGGGCGCACCGAATCGATCCCCAGGGCGCAGACATCCCGGGCGCCGTGCCCGGCGGCGATGAGCGCGTCCATCCGCGCCGCGAGCGAAGGCAGCGTGGCGAGGGGCGCCGCGCCGATGGCCTCGACCATGAGGCCGACGTCCTTGCGGGCCATCGCCAGCTCGAAGCTCGCGTCGAATTCCCCTCTCACCATGTTGCCGCCGCGCCGCGCGAGCATCGCGTCCAGGTCGAAATTACGCAATCGCGCGAGCGCCTCGTCGTTGCCCACGCCGTTCGCCCGCGCGAGCGCGAGGACGTCGGCCACGATCCCCACCAGCCCGATGATCATCGCGTTGCCGAGCAGCTTGTGCACGGCGGCGAGGTCCGCGCGCTCGCCCAGGTAATCCAGCTTCGCGGTCATCGGCGCGAGATCCGCCCGGACGCGGTCGAACAGCGCGCGCGGGCCGGCCACCAGCATCGAACCGGCGGCTTCCCGCGCCGCCGCCGGACCCATGAAGACGGGGCAATGCAGGTAATTCACGCCCTGCGAATGCGATCGCCCGGCGCGCGCCGCGGTGAGCGCGGGCAGCGTGGTGGTGTGGTCGAGCACCATCGCGTCGGCGGCCAGGCCCGGGCGGGCGGCCGCGAGAACCGCCTCGACGGCGGCGTCGTCGCGCAGCACGAGATGCACGCGCGAGGCGCCGCGCACGGCGTCGGCCGGGGTCGGGGCGGCCGTGATGCCGAATGGCGCGAGGGCGAGCGCCTTCGCCGGCGTGCGGTTCCAGGCGGTGACGGTGTCGCCGCGGCGGGCGGCGGCTTCGGCGAAGGCGGCGCCGAGCAAGCCGGTGCCGAGGATAGCGATGCGGGCCATGGGCATTCCCGTGTGCGGCGAGACATCTCGCGCCCACAGGGTACAACGCGGCGTGCCCCCGGCACCGTCTCCGAGGGCCGCGGGCCGTTCAGTGCCCCTTCAGCTTCGCTCGCAGGCGCGCGACCGACTGCGTGTGCAGCTGGCACACGCGCGACTCGGTGACGCCCAGCACCGCCGCGATCTCGCGGAAGTTGAGGTCCTGTTCGTAGTAGAGGCTCATCAGCATCTGCTCGCGCTCGGGCAGCGTCCCGATGGCGGCGACGAGGGCTTCCTTGAAGCGGCGCTCCTCCAGGCGCGCGCCCGGCTCCTGGTCGGCCGAGCCCGGCAGGTGGCGGTCGAGGTAGCCGGCGCCGTCCTCGTCGTGGCCGCCCAGTTCGTCGAAGTACACGAGCTGGCCGCCCTTCGCCTCGCCCAGCAGCTCCTGGTATTCCGACAGCTTCATCCCGAGCTCCTTCGCGATCTCGGTTTCCGTGGGCGCGCGGCCGAGCTTCTGCTCCAGGCGGTGCAGCGCGTTCTCGAGCTGGCGCTGGGTCTTCCGCACGCTGCGCGGCAGCCAGTCGTTGGCGCGCAGCTCGTCGAGCATCGCGCCGCGGATCCTCTGGTTGGCGTAGGTCTCGAACTGCGTCCCCTGGCATTCCTCGTAGCGCTGGATGGCGTCCACCAGGCCGATCATGCCGGCCTGCACGAGGTCGTCGAGCTCCACGTTGGCCGGAAGCTTGGCGAGCATGTGGTGCGCGATCCGCTTCACGAGCGGCGCGTACTGGCGCAGCCAGTCGTTGCGGTCCTGTCGGCCCTGGCGGTTGTAGACGGCGGATGCGGGAGCGTTGGCGGCGATCATGGTCGTCATCCTTCGAGCGGGGTGTCGTGAAAGGCGGTGCGCCAGCCGTCGAACGCGTCCGCGATGCGGCGGAAGGCCTCGGCGGGCGGGCTGTCGGGGGCGTGCGTGAGGACGGATCCGGCGAGGCGCGCGGATTCGTGGAGGGCCGGATGGTCGGGGACCGTGCCGGCGAATTCGGGCAGGTGGCCCAGGAAGCGTTCGGTGGCCGAGGCGATGCGCGCGGCGAGCGCCTCGCCCGCGGCCTCGTCGGCCACGCCGGCCACGGCGATGCGGGCGATGCGGCCCGGGAAGTCGCGCTCGAGCTGCTTGATGGCGGCGTAGACGCCCGTGATCGATTCGCGCTCGGGCGAGACGACGAAGAGGATCTCCTCGCCGGGGGAAACGAGCGGGGCCACCCGCTCGGGCGCGCCGGTCACGAGCAGCACGGACATCGGCGCCGGCAGCGCGAGGAAGGCGCCGAAGAGCGTGGCGGGCGCTTCGCCCGACTCGAGGAACATGGCCAGGCCCCGCGGGGCGGGCAGCACGGAAAGGTTCCTGCCGGCCGCGAGCACCACGTCCTCGAAGGCGTTCTCGCCGGTGAGCAGGTGGCGCAGCTCGAGCCGCGCCTTGAGGCCCAGCGCGGGCGCGACGAGCCCGGGGCCGGCGTCGAGCACGAGCACGCGGCGGCCCCGCTCGGCGAGCGCCGTGGCGGCGTTCGCGAGCCAGCCTTCGCTCGCGCCGTCGCGTCCCGGGACGCACACCGGCAGCACGGAGAGCCCCGGGCGCTGGAAGGCGCGGCGCAGGCCCTGGGCCTGGTCGCTCGCGTGGGAATCAGGACGCATGGATCGTCGCCATCGAAGCCTCGCTCCCCACGCGCGAAAGGAGGATGCCCTGCTCCTCGTCCTTCAGGATGAAATCGGGCGCCGTGGCCGCGCGCATGGCGCGGTGCACGAGGAAGCCCGCCTGGGCCGGGTGCAGGTCCTCCGGCACGCGCTGGCCGTTGGTGACGAACGAGAGCGGCAGGCGGTGGCGGATGGCGCAGTCGAGCGCGCCGCCGAGCTTGGCGGCCTCGTCGATCTTGCTCACGATGGCGCCGTGGACGCCGAGCTGGCGGTAGATGCGCACCACCTCGTCGAGCGTCTCGCCCTGCACCGAGGCGTTGAGCAGCAGCACCTTCTTCGCGCGCGCGGCGTCGAGCTCGGCCATCAGCTCGGGCACGCGCGCGTCGCGCTGGCCGACGCCGATGGTGTCGATGAGGATCACCTTCTTGTCGCGCATGGCCTCGATCAGCGTGCCCAGCGTGCCGCCGCGGGCGAGCTGCACCGGGATGCCGAGGATGCGGCCGTAGATCTTGAGCTGGTCGTGGGCGCCGATCCGGTAGCTGTCGGTCGTGACGAGGCCCACGTGCTTCGCGCCGAAGCGCATGGCGTAGCGCGCGGCGAGCTTGGCGGCGGTGGTCGTCTTGCCCACGCCCGTCGGCCCCACGAGCGCGAAGACGCCGCCCTCGTCGAGGAAGCTGCCCTCGCCGAAGCAGGTGCGGTTGCGGGTGAGCACGTGGGCCGTCCACTGGCGGGCGCCGGCCTCGTCGAGGTTCACGGGCAGCCGGTCGATGAGCCCGCGGGCGAGCGCGGGCGAGAAGCCGGCGGCGAGCATCTCGCCGGTGAGCCGCGCCTTGAGCGGGTTCTTGCGCGTCGCGTCGGACCAGGCGAGGGCCGCGAACTGGTCGGCCAGCATCGCCTTCATGGCGTGCAGCTCGTCCATCAGGCGCGGGTCGGTGGTGGTCGCCGCAGGCAGCACGACGGGCGATATCTCGGCGGCCGCGGGCACGGGCTTGGCGCGTGCCATCGCGCGCGTGGCGGCGTCGACGGCCTCGCGCTCGACCTGCCGCTCCGCGCGTTCGCGCAGGAAAAGCGCGGTGCTCTCGTCGGCGGCGGCGGGCGCGGCGGGAGCCGGCGCGGCCGGCGGCTTCTTCATGCGGCGCAGGAAGGACGTGAGCGGCTCGGCCTTCGACGCGGGCGCGGGGGGCGCCGAAGCGACGTACGCCGCGAGTTCGACGACGGCATCGATGGCCTCGCCGGCCATGGCGGTGATCTCCACGCCGCCGGGCACGCGCTTGTTGGCGAGCACCACGGCATCGTCGCCGAGTTCGAGCTTGACGGCCTTCAGGGCCTCACGGGCGGTGGGGGCGACGAATTTCTTCAGGCTCACGGGGTACCTCCGATCACGGTGGCGATGCGAACGGCGCTGGTTTCGGGAATCTCGGAATGGCCGAGCACGCGCAGGCGCGGCGCGGCGCGGCGGACGAGGCGCGCGACGATGGCGCGCACCCGGTCGGGAACGAGGAGGACGGCGGGCAGGCCCTGGCTGTCGAGCTGGTCGGCGGCGCGCGCGGCGCCGTCGGCGATCATGTCGGCGAGGCTGGGCTCGAGGCCGCCGCCTTCGCCGCCGAGCGCCTGGGCCACCACGCGCTCGAGCTGCGGCTCGAGGGCGATGACCGGCACCTCCCGCGTGCCGCCGTAGATCGACTGCACGATCGCGTGGCCGAGGGCGGCTCGCACCTGCGCGGTGAGCTCGCCGGCGTCCTGCGTGCGCGGCGCGAACTCGGCGAGCGTCTCGGCGATCGTGCGCATGTCGCGGATGTGGACGCCTTCGTCGAGCAGGTTCTGCAGCACGCGCTGGAAGACCGGCATCGGCAGCACCTTCGGCACCAGGTCCTCGAGGAGCTTGGGCGCGACGCGGCCCAGGTGCTCGAGGAGGCCCTGCACTTCCTGGCGGCCCAGGAGCTGGCCGGCCTGCTGCTGGATGATGGTGGACATGTGCGTGGCGACCACGGTCGCGGCATCCACCACGGTGAAGCCGGCGGCGGAGGCGGCATCGCGCGTCGAGGCGTCGATCCACACCGCGGGCAGGCCGAAGGCCGGATCGCGGGTCGGCGTGCCCGGCAGGCTCCCGGAGGCGCCGCCGGGGTTGATGGCGAGCCACAGGCCCGCGATCGCCTCGCCCTCGCCCACGGTCACGCCCTTCACGGTGATGCGGTAGCCGCTGGGCTTCAGCTCGAGGTTGTCGCGGATGTGCACCTGCGTGGGCAGGAAGCCCACGTCCTGGGCGAACTTCTTGCGGATGGCCTTGATGCGGCGCAGGAGCTCGCCGTCCTGGTTGCGATCGACCATCGGGATGAGGCGGTAGCCGACTTCCAGGCCGACCACGTCCACCGGCTGCAGGTCGTCCCACGAGGCGTCCACGGTCACCGGCTCCGGCGGGGCGACCTGCACCTCGGCCTCGACGGCCTCGCGCCGGCGGGACTGCTCGCCCAGCCAGTACGCGCCGTAGCCGCAGGCGAAGCCGAGCGAGAGGAAGACCAGGTGCGGCATGCCGGGCACGAGGCCGAGCACGACGAGCACGGCCGAGGCGATGCCCAGGGCGCGCGGCACGGCGGTCAGGTCGCCGACCATCTGCGAGCCCATGTCCTTGCCGCTGCCGACGCGGCTCACCACGAGGGCGGCGGCGATCGAGATGAGGAGCGCGGGCACCTGCGCCACCAGCCCGTCGCCGACGGCGAGCAGCACGTAGTTCGAGGCGGCCTGCGAGAACGACAGGTTGTGCTGGAACATCCCGATCGCGAGGCCGCCGAAGATCGTGATGACGAGGATCATGATGCCGGCCACCGCGTCGCCGCGGACGAACTTCGAGGCGCCGTCCATCGCGCCGAAGAAGTCGGCCTCGTGGGCCACTTCCTGGCGGCGCGCCTTGGCCGTCTTCTCGTCGATGAGGCCCGCGTTCAGGTCGGCGTCGATGGCCATCTGCTTGCCGGGCATCGCGTCCAGGGTGAACCGCGCGCTCACCTCGGCGATGCGGCCGGCGCCCTTGGTCACCACCACGAAGTTGATGACCACCAGGATCGCGAACACGATCAGGCCGACGGCGAAGTTGCCGCCGATCAGCACGTGACCGAAGGACTCGATCACCTTGCCCGCGGCCCCGGCGCCCGTGTGGCCGTTCATGAGCACCTGGCGCGTGGAGGCGACGTTGAGCGACAGGCGCAGCAGCGTCGTGACGAGCAGCACCACCGGGAAGGCGGCGAAGTCGAGGGGCTTCAACGTGTAGATGCTCACCATCATGACCAGCAGGGCGAGCGCGATGTTGAAGGTGAAGAGCAGGTCGAGCAGCAGCGGCGGCAGCGGCAGCAGCATCATCACCAGCATCATGATGATGAGCATCGGCACCGCGAGGGTGCGCACGGAGGCGCCGTTGAGGCCCAGGCGCGAGAAGTCGAAGGCGGACATGGGTCGGCGTCCTCAGGCCGCGGGCTCGGGGTCCGGGCCGCTGTCGAGCCCGGGCGGGACGACGATGGCCGCGGGCACCGCCGGGGCGGGCGCCTCGCCGCGCCGGTGGCGGCGCAGCTGGTAGACGTAGGCGAGCACCTGGGCGACGGCCTGGAAGAGCGCGGCCGGGATCTCGGCCCCCAGCTCGCCGTGGCGGTAGAGCGCGCGGGCGAGCGGCGGGGCCTCGAGTCGGGCGACGCCGGCCTCGGCGGCGATCTCGCGGATCTTCAGCGCGATCGGGCCCTTGCCCATCGCCACGATCCGGGGAGCGCCGGTCGAGCCGTCGTCATAGGCGAGCGCGACCGCGTAGTGGGTCGGGTTGGTGACCACGACGTCCGCCTTCGGGACGGCGGCCATCATGCGGCGGCGCGAGATCTCCCGCTGGGCCTGGCGGATGCGCGCCTTGACGTGCGGGTCGCCGTCCTGTTCCTTCGCCTCGCGCTTGGCCTCCACGGGGGTCATGCGCAGGGACTTCGCGTAGCGGTGGCGCTCGTGGAAGACGTCCGCCGCCGCGATCACGGCGAGCGCGCCGATCACCGTCCAGAGCGAACCGGCGATGGCCTCGCCGGAGGCGCCCATCGCGGCGACGAGCGGCAGCGTCGCGAGGCCCGCGGCGTTCTCGCGCAGGGCGTAGAGGCTCGAGAGGATCGCGCCGCCGATGAAGAAGGCGATGGCGAGGGTCTTGCCCAGCTCGGCCAGGGAGTCGACCGAGACGATGCGCTTCACGCCCGTGATCGGGTTCAGGCGGTTGAAGTCGGGGGTGAAGGGCTTCGAGGTGAAGATGGCGCCGCCCTGGATCAGCGGCACGAGGGCGGAGCCGGCCCACAGCAGGCCCAGGATCGGGGCGGCGACGAGCAGGCCCGCGGCGGCGGCGGCCGAGAGCCGCGTCGTGAGCTCGGCCGTGTCGCGCGCGTCGTTGGCGTTGAGCGTGAGGGCGTTGGCGACCATCTCGCGCAGGCCGCCGACGGACTGCGGCATGGTGGCGGCGATCCCGGCGAGCGTTCCGCCGAGCACGACGAAGGTCGTCAGGTGGCGCGAGCGCGCGATCCGCCCCTCGGCCCTCGCGTCGGCGAGGCGCTTCTCCGAGGCGGGTAGGGTCCGGTCTTCCTGGTCTGTGTCGTTGTCGGCCATGAGTCGCGCGGGAACGGTTCGTTTACGCGTTCCATCATGGCCGCCCCCCCTCGCGCCGAAAGGCCCGATAACCGGGGGATTGGGGGGTCAATTCGGGGCCCGCCCCCCCGGCGGGCCGCCTTCGCGGCGCCCTGCCCCTAGAAGCCCAGCTCGGCGAGCAGGTCGTCGACCTGCGCCTGGTTGGTGACGACCTCGGCGCGGGTGCCGTCGACCACCGGCCCCTCGAGGCTTTCCTGCACCTGGCCCCGGCGCTCCGGGGGGGTGCTCGCCACGAGGAGCTTCACGAGCTGCTCCTCCAGGTGCATGGCGAGGTCGGCGATCTTGCGGATCACCTGGCCGGTGAGGTCGTGGAAGTCCTGCGCCATCATGATGTCGGTGAGATGGCCCTGGATCACGCGCCCGGCCTCCTTCGCCTCGGCGAAGTAGTCGGCGGTCTCCTTCACGAGCGCCGGGGTCGGCGCCACCGGGCCGTCCGGGCCGGCGAGGGCCCCCCAGGCCGGTGCCAGCTTCGCGAGGCGATCGTCCATCCGGTCCTGCTCCAGGCGGGCGCCGTCGACGGCGTTGAGCACCTTGTCGGCCGCCTCGCCCGTGAGGCGGGCGATGTAGTCCAGGCGCGAGCGGGCGTCGGGAAGCGTCCCCACGGCCCCCTGCAGGTGGATGTCGTAGCCGAGCTCGCGCAGCGCGTCGTGCAGCTGCCGCGTGAGGGTGCCGATCCGGTGGAAGACGTCGTAGTCGTCGTCGCCGAACTCGGGGACGCTGGTCCTTTCCTGGGCGAGGGCGTTCATCACTTCGCTCCCGCACGCTGGACGATCTTGGCGACCTTCTCCTCGAGCGTGCCCTTGGTGAAGGGTTTCACGATGTAGCCGTTGGCGCCCGACTGGGCGGCCGTGACGATGTCCTCCTTGCGCGCCTCGGCCGTCACCATGAGCACCGGCAGGCCCTTGAGCGCCGCGTCGGCGCGGATCTGGTTGAGCAGCTCGAAGCCGTTCATGTTGGGCATGTTGATGTCGGAAACGACGAAGTCGAAGCTGCCCCCCCTCAGCTTCGCCATGGCGGCGACGCCGTCCTCGGCCTCGTCGGCGTTGGCGTAGCCGATCTCCTTGAGCAGGTTGCGGACGATGCGGCGCATCGTCGAGAAGTCGTCGACGATCAGGAACTTCATCTCGGCGGTGGTCATGGTCGGTCCTCGCGGAAATGGGGCGGGATGGTTCAGGGTTTGGGGGCGCCGGGGGCCGGCTCTTCGTGCTTGCTCACGGCGGCCTCGATGGCGGTGGCGGGTGCGGGCTTCGCGCCGGCGATGGCGGCGGCGGCGCCCTCGGCGTCCTCCACTTCCATCTCGTCCTCGCGGCCCATCGCGCGCTCCTCGGCGCGCTGGTTCATGACGGTGATGTTGATGCGGCGGTTGGCGGCGTCGCGCGGGTCCTCGGGCTTCACCAGCTGCACCGAAGCGAGCCCCACGACGCGAAGGACCTTGCCCTCGACGATGCCCCCGGCCACGAGCTCGCGGCGCGAGGCGTTGGCGCGGTCGGCCGACAGGTCGAAGTTGGAATAGGAGCGCTCGCCGCCCAGGTAGGGCGCGGCGTCCGTGTGGCCGGTGATGGTCACCTTGTTGTCGACCTCGTTGAGCAGGCGCCCCACCTCGCGCAGGATCTCGCGCATGTAGTCCTTCACGCGCGCGCTGCCCACGTCGAACATCGGGCGCTGGTCCGCGTCCACGATGTGGATCACCAGCCCCTCGGGGGTCATCTCGAGCTTGATCTGCTTCTTGAAGTCGGCGAGGCGCGGGTTGGCCTCGATGGCGGCCTCGATGCGGCGCTTCAGGTCCTCCAGGCGCGCCTTCTCCAGGCGGGCGAGCTCGGCCTTCACCGCCGCGCGCTCGTTGCGGCGGCCCGCCTTCTCGACGTCGCCGTTGCGCATCTGCCCGTCGCGGCGCGTGAGGTCCTTGCCGCCGCCGTTGACGATGCTCGTCGCGTCGCCCGCGCCGGAGCCGCCGGGCATGGCCATCTTCACCGGGTTCTGGAAGTAGTCCGCGATGCCCTGCAGCTCGGCCTTCGAGGTCGAGCCCAGCAGCCACATCAGCAGGAAGAAGGCCATCATCGCGGTCACGAAGTCCGCGTACGCGATCTTCCAGGCGCCGCCGTGGTGGCCGCCACCCCCCTTCTTGATCCGCTTGACGATGATCGGGGCGGGGGCGACCTTCTTGCTGTCCTTGGCGGCCGGCATGTCAGGCCCGCTTCGGCTTCACGTGGCCCTCGAGCTCGAGGAAGCTCGGGCGCTCCGTCGAGAAGAGGACCTTGCGGCCGAACTCGATCGCGAGCGACGGGGCGTAGCCCTGCAGGCTCGCCAGGAGCGTCACCTTCACGCACTGCAGCTCCTTGGTCGCCTCCTCGAGCTTCTGGCCCAGGAGCGTGGCGAGCGGGCCGACGAACCCGTACGCGAGCAGGATGCCCACGAAGGTGCCGACGAGCGCCGCGCCGATCTTGCCGCCCAGGATCGCGGGCGGCTCGCCCACCGAGCCCATCACGTTCACCACGCCCATCACCGCGGCGACGATGCCGAAGGCGGGCAGGCCGTCGGCCACCTGCTGCACCGCGTGGGCGGGCGCGTGGCCTTCGGCGTGGTGCGTGTCGAGTTCCTGGTCCATGAGGGCCTCGATCTCGTGCGGGTTCATGTTGCCGCTCACCATGATGCGCAGGTAGTCGGTCATGAACTCCACCAGGTGGTGGTCGCCGGCGAGCTCGGGGTATTTCTGGAAGAGCGGGCTCTTGTCCGGCTCCTCGACGTCGCCCTCGATCGCCATCATCCCTTCCTTGCGGATCTTGGTGAGGATGTCGAAGAGCAGGCCCATCAGCGAGAGGTAGCGCGTCTTCGTGTACTTGGATCCCTTGAAGCAGGAGGGCAGCGCGCCGAGGACCGCCTTCAGCACCTTCGAGTTGTTGCTCACCACGAAGGCGCCGATGGCGGCGCCCGCGATGATCAGCAGCTCGAAGGGCTGGAAGAGCGCGGCGAGCTTGCCGCCGTGCAGCATGAAGCCGCCCAGCACCGAGCCCACGACCACGACATAACCGATGATGACCAGCATCCCTGGTGCCCCTGCGTGTGAAATGCCGCCCCGGGCTGGAGCGGATAGCCATGTTGTCGGCAGGGCGACCGGATTGTTGAGCAGGGCGAGGCCCGCATTAAAGGTATCGGGGCGGCGGGATCCGGGGCCGGGACCCGGCTCCCCCGGAAAAAAACACGGCAGCACCGGCTTTCACCGGGCTGCCGCGGAAGTCCGCCGCTGGAAAGGGAGGTAGCGGCGGGCAACAGGGAGATTCAGTGGGCCGTCGCCTCGACGGTCTCGAGCTCGGCCTCGGCCGTCTCGGCGGCGCGGGCGGCGCGGGTCTTGCCGGCCCGGGCGGGCGGGCTGCACAGGCCGCAGACGTAGCCCGCGGTGAGCTCGTGCGTGTGGTTCACGAAGAGGCCGCCGCACTTCGTGCAGGGCGTGAGGGTGAGCATGTCGGCGTCGACGAAGCGCACGAGGCGCCAGGCGCGGGTGACCGACAGGATGTCCTCGTTGCCGGTCGCGCGGACCTGCTCGAGGTAGAGCTCGTAGGCCTTGGCGACCGCGTCGATCTCCTCGATCTCCGTCGTCTTGATGAGGTTCATGTAGATGTTCAGGAAGAGCGAGGCGTGCACGTTCGGCTGCCAGGTCATGAACCAGTCGGTCGAGAACGGGAGCTGCCCCTTGGACGGGCTCCGGCCCTGGACTTCCTTGTAGAGGCGGAGCAGGCGCTCGTAGGACAGGTCGGTCTCGCTCTCGAGCACCTGCAGGCGCGCGCCGAGCTTGATCAGGTGGACCGCGAGGCGGACTTGTTCGGCTTCGGTGACGATGGAGCGCGGGGTGGCCATGGCTCAGGCCTCCTCGGCGAGGCGGCCCGCCATCACGATGCCGGCGTGCAGCTGCTGGGTGGACGATTGCTTGCCGTGGTTGGCGAGCAGGCCCCAGACCATCTCGTCGTCGAAGCGGAAGCGGCACATCATCATCGGGGCGCCCGAGACGCGCACGATCTGCTGGGGCGAAAGGCCGTCGATGACGTTCGCGACCTCCTCCGTGAGCCCGAGGCGGAAGAGCGCCTGGGGACGGTCCTGGCGGATCATGTGCTGCGCCAGCATGAGGTAGGCGAGGTTCGCTTCGCGGATTTCGGCGAGCAGTTGCGTGTTCTCGTTCATTTTCGTTTCCCTTTCCTGGGAGCCCGGTGGAGGCGCGGTGTTGACGGTTCCCATTGTCGGCATCGCTCCCCGGCCCTTGAATCCGAAGAAGGCTGGAAATCGCGTCGTCCCGCGCCCCGGCCGGCTGTAGGAAATCGCCCTACAAGCCCGGCAATTCGCCCCCTTTTCACCCCCTTTTCCCGCTATCGCCCCGCGAAGATTCCTAAAGAATCGTTCCTGAGCTCCCGATATGGCACCCATGGGACCGCATCTTCGGATCGGTTCCGGCCCGGGAGGCAACGGCCGGGCGGCTCGCCCCCCGGGCGGGCACACGGTCCCGGACGTACCGGGTTACTGCTTCCAACGACACACAGGAGTTCCAAATGCCCCAGACCATCAATACCAACGTCGCGTCGCTCAATTCGCAGCGCGCCTTGAACAAGTCGCAGGACAGCCTGAACGTCGCGCTCCAGCGCCTGTCGTCCGGCCTTCGCATCAACAGCGCCAAGGACGACGCGGCCGGCCTCGCGATCTCCTCGCGCATGACCGCCCAGATCAACGGCCTGAACCAGGCCGCCCGCAACGCGAACGACGGCATCTCCCTCGCGCAGACGGCCGAAGGCGCCCTGGGCGAAGTGCAGAACAACCTGCAGCGCGTGCGCGAACTGGCCATCCAGTCGGCCAACAGCACCAACAGCGCCTCGGATCGCGCCTCCCTCGACGCCGAAGCGCAGAGCCTCATCGCCGAAATCACCCGCGTCGCGAGCCAGACCCAGTTCAACGGCCTGAACCTGCTCGACGGCTCCTTCACCACGCAGAGCTTCCAGGTCGGCGCGAACGCCAACCAGACCATCGACGTCTCCCGCATCGCCGACGCGCGCGCCACGGCGCTCGGCAGCGACATCCTCGCGGGCGTGGGCACCGTCATCGGCGCCGGCGGCACGGGCGCGACGAAGGCGGCCGCGGCGGACCTCACCGGCGGCAACACCGTCGCCGTCGAAGCCGGCCTCACCGTCAGCACGCTCAACGGCGGCACGACCGCGGCGCTCGGCTACGCGGCCCTCGCGGATGCCAAGACCATCGCGGCGGGCATCAACGCCGGCTCGAGCGGCGTGGGCGTCACCGCCACCGCGACCAACAGCGCCACGCTCTCGGGCGTCGCCGTCGCCGGCACGGTGTCCTTCAACCTGATCGGCGGCACGGCCCTCACCGGCGGCAGCGCGATCTCGGCCGTCGTCGCCGACCCGACCGACCTGACCTCGCTCATGGGCGCGATCAACGCGGCGCAGGGCGCCACGGGCATCACGGCATCCTTCACCTCCTCCTCGTCCAAGGCCGGCCTCACGCTGTCGACGACCGACGGGCGCGACATCAGCATCCTCGACTTCAACAACACCGGTGCGACGAAGACGGCCGTGTTCTCGGGCGTCACCCTCACCGGCGGCGGCACCGACTCGTCGATCAAGAGCGGCTCGGTTTCGCTGTCCAGCACCAAGGGCACGATCTCCCTGGCCGGCGCGAACACCGACACGTTCACCTCCGCCACCCAGGCGAGCGCCTTCTCGGCCCTCAACGCCGTCAGCCTCACCAGCGGCGCGAACTCCCAGCTCGCCATCGCGGTCGTCGACGCGGCCCTCAGCCAGATCAACGTCTCGCGCGGCGACCTCGGCGCCTACCAGAACCGGTTCAGCTCCGCGATCGCGAGCCTGCAGACCACCGCCGAGAACCTCTCCGCCTCGCGCGGCCGGATCCAGGACGCCGACTTCGCGGCCGAAACCGCCGCGATGACCCGGGCCCAGATCCTGCAGCAGGCCGGCACGGCCATGGTCGCCCAGGCGAACTCCCTCCCGCAGAACGTGCTGTCGCTGCTGAAGGGCTGATGAAATCTCCGCCCCGCTTTCGGGCGTAGCCACAAGCCGGGGCCTCCCCACGAGGGGTGCCCCGGCGTTTCACCGTGCAGTCCCACGCAGTCACGGCATCGAGGGTCGAAGCCATGAACATCACCGTCCCGCCTCCGGCGCCCGTCGTCGCCCTTCCCGCCGACGCCGGCCCGGCCAGGCGCGTCGCCATCCCCGCGGAGCCCGCGCTCCCCAGGGGCGGCGATCCCCCGCCCGAGGTCGCCGAGGGCATCGCCCGGGCCAACGACATGCTCGCCCGGCAGGGGCGGAACATCGATTTCTCCTGGGACCGGGAAACCGACCAGGTCGTCGTCACGGTCCGCGATGCCGTCACGAAGGAAGTGATCCGCCAGATCCCGAACGCGGAAGCCATCGCGCTGGCCCAGTCGCTCGCCCAGCAGCAGGAGCAGTTCACGGCCACCGCCTAGGAGACCCGCCAATGCCCACCCTCAGCAGCGCCGGAATCGGCAGTGGCCTGGACGTCGCCGGCCTGGTCACCAAGCTCATCGACGCCGAGAAGCGCCCGCTGCAGCTCCTGCAGATGCGGGCGTCGACGGCCAACGGGAAGCTCTCCGCCTACGGCAAGGTGAAGGCGCAGCTCGACCTGCTGCGGACCGCGTCGTCGGACATCGCGACGGTGACGAACTGGAGCGCCAAGTCGGCCTCACTCGCCAACGCCGCGGTGGCGAGCGTCTCGGCCTCGGCGACGAGCACGGTCGGCGAATACAACGTCGAGGTCACGCACCTCGCCCAGTCCCAGCGGCTCGTCGCGGCCGCCGTCCCCGACACCTCGGCCCTGATGGGCACGGGCACGATCACCCTGGGCGTCGGCAAGTGGAACGGATCGACCTTCGAGCCGTCGGCGGGCGCGACGCCCGTCACGATCACGGTGGACGCCACCAACAATTCCCTCGGGGGCATCCGCGACGCGATCAACGCGGCCGGCACGGCCGTGCGGGCCTCCGTCGTCACGGACACCTCGGGCGCGCGCCTGGTGCTCACCTCCACCGCCACGGGCACGGCTTCCGCCCTGCAGGTGAGCGTGGTGGACGACGACGGCACCCCGACCGACAGCGCCGGCTTGTCGCGGCTCGCCTACAACGGCGACACCACGGCGAGCGCCCCCGGGCTGCGCCAGGCACAGCCCGCGCAGGACGCCCGGATCCTGCTCGACGGCATCGAGGTCCTCTCGTCCACGAACACGGTCTCCGGGGCCATCGACGGCGTGACGTTCACGCTGCGGGGCACCAACACGGACAGCCCGACCACGCTCAAGGTCAGCCACAACACGGGCAATGCCCGCGCCATGGTCGACAAGTTCGTCGGCGCGTACAACGCCGCCGTCACGATGCTGGCCGACCTCACCAAGGCGGACCCGGGGGGCACGGCGAGCGGCGCCCTGCAGGGCGACGCGGCCGCGCGGTCGCTCGCCAATTCGCTGCGCTCGCTGGTCACGCGCATGGTGCCCTCGGGCACGCTCTCCACGCTCGCCCAGGCCGGCATCGCGCTGGGCAAGGACGGCAAGCTCGCCGTCGACGGCACCCGGTTCGACGCCACCATCGCGAGCGGAACGGCGGACCTGCAGTCGTTCTTCACCGCCACGAGCGGCGACGAGGCCGCCCAGGGCATCGCCGTGCGCTTCAAGTCGGCGCTCGACAGCATCCTGGGCTCGGACGGCACAATCAGCGCCCGCACGACGGGCCTCGACAACACGATCAAGGCCAACAAGCGCGACCAGGACCGGCAGACGGCCCGCCTCGCGGCCATGGAACTGCGCCTGAAGAAGCAGTACGGCGCGCTCGACACGATGATCAGCACCATGAGCACCATGTCCTCCACGCTCAGCCAGAACCTCACGCAGATCGCGGCGATCTCGAGCGCCAGCAACGGCAACAACTGACGGGCCGGGGGACCTTCCGGAACGCACGTCACGGGCGGGCCGGGTGTCCCCTCGCGCCTCGCGGCGGCGCCGCGCCCCGGTTCCGGCCCCCCGGCCGCGCAAGCGGATGCCCCTCAGGGTTTGGCACCGAAAGCCGATATCCATACGTAGCCATCACTCCCGAACGGATCCACCATGTTCTACGCCCGCAACTCCGCCCACGCCTACCGCCGGGTCGGCATCGAGTCCGACGTCTCCGGCGCGAGCCCGCACCGCCTCGTGCACCTGCTCTACGAAGGCGCGATCGGCTCGGTGCAGGCGGCCCGGCAGGGCATCGACCAGGGCCAGGTGGCGCAGAAGGGCCAGGCCATCGCCAAGGCGATCCGCATCGTGGACGAGGGGCTCAAGGCGAGCCTCGACCGGGACCAGGGCGGCGACATCGCCAAGCGCCTTTCCGCGCTCTACGACTACATGGTCGGCCAGCTGCTGCAGGCAAATCTCAAGAACGACCGGAAGGCGCTCGAGCAGGTCGAGAGCCTCCTCGCCACCCTGCGCGACGCGTGGGACGCCATCGAACCGCCTCCCGCGCGCCCCGCCGGCGCGGGAAAAGCCCCCTACGGAGGCCTGGTCGCCGCATGAACGAAACGGACACCATCGTGAAACTGCTCGAATCGTACGAAGCCGCGGGAGCGGCCAGCCGTGAGCTTCGCTCCGCCGCCATCGCCGGCGACTGGGAGAGCTTCGACCGCGCCCAGGCCCGGTGCCACGCCATCGTCGGCCTGATCCGCGCGATGGGCCCGGTGTCGGCCTTGCCTCCCCCGCTGGTGAGGCGCCGGCACGAGATCCTCACCGACATCCTCGCCGACGATCGGGCCATCCGCGACATCCTCGAGCCGCTCAGCCGGCGGCTCGGACAGGTGCTGCGCACCCCGCACCGCGCCGAGCCCGCCCCGCACTGAGGCCTCGATGGCGATCCCGCTTCCCGGCCTTCCCGGACGCCTGCCCGCCGTGCCCGTGCCGGCGACGATCCGGCCGCCCCTGCCGGTCGAGCCGCTGCAACCGGTGCGCGAGCGCGCGGTGCAGGACCCGTCCGCGCCGCCGCGACCTCCGGGATCGACCATCGACACCTGGGCCGCGCACGAGGCGTTCCCGGCCACGGAATCGCTCTCCGCGCGCCGCCCGGCCCCCGTGCACTCCAGTCCCCTCGCCCGCCCCGTCATGCGCGCCCTGCCGGGGCTCCTCGCCGACGACCTGGGCGGACCGGAGATCACCGGCAACGGCGCGAAGCTCGCCCCCGCCCTGCGCCACGCCATCGAGACGAGCGGCGTCTTCTACGAATCCCATCTCGCCGAATGGACGCAAGGCGAGCGCGACACGGACCACCTGCTCCTCGAGGTGTCGAACCTCGCCAGCCGCGCGCGCGATGGCGCCTCGCAGGGCGTGCGCGACGCGGTCCGCTCGCAGCAGATCGACTTCCTCCGGCAGGGCGAGGTGGGCTGGATGCTGCCCACGCCCTTCCGGGGCACCACGCTCTGGGTCGGCGAGCCGCAGGCGGAGGGCCGCATGGCGCCCCAGGCGACGCCGCTGGTGAAGCTGGAAATCGACCTGCCCGGCCGCGGCACGCTGCGCGTGGTGATGCGCCTCCTGGGCCGCGACCTGTACGTGGACCTGGACGGCGGCGGCGAGGCCGGCATCGGTCCCGAGGGGTTGCTCGACCTCGGCCAGCGCCTGCAGGGCCTCGCGGGCCTGCACCTCGCCGCGCTCAGGACGACGCCGGTGGCCTGCGCCAAGCGCAGCCACGCCGAGGCGGCCGACCGCTGCACCTGGACCAACTGCGACAGCTGCCTGTCGAGGGGAACCTGACCGCCATGGACGCCCGCTACGTCGTTCCCCTCGGCCAGGCCGCCGCCCTGTCGTACCGGACGGGCCAGGGCGCGCCCAAGGTGGTCGCCAAGGGCCGCGGCGAACTCGCCCGGCGCATCGTCGAGCTCGCGCGCGAGAACGGCGTGCCCGTGGCGCAGTCGCCGGAGCTCGTCTCGCTCCTCATGCAGGTGGACATCGACAAGCAGATCCCCGAGAGCCTCTATCGCGCCGTGGCCGAAGTGCTGGTCTGGGCGCACGCGCTGCCGGCGGCCGCGCATCCGGCGAGGACGAACCATGGGTAGCGCGACGCGGGCACGCCTGCCCGAACCCCACCAGAGCGGCCACGAATCGTTCCTGGTGCGCGGGATTCCGGAGATCCTCGCGCTGATGCGCGGGATCCGGCATGCCGAGTCCCTCGTCACCGCCTACGCGGGCGGCGCCGGGGAGTTCTTCGCGAGCACGATCCTCGCCGTGGATGCCCTGCCGGGGGAGTTCCTCCTGGAGGCCGGGCCCGGGACGGTGCTGCCGCAGGAGGCGCAGGTGCTCACGGTGGTGACCTTCCTCGACAACGTGAAGGTGCAGTTCGAGGCGGCGATGCTCGGCACCGTGGGATTCGAGGGGCACCGCGCGTTGCGGGTGCGGCTGCCCACGCGCGTGCTCCGGCTGCAACGCCGCGAGAGCTTCCGCGTGGCCACGCCCGTCCTGCGCGCCCCGGTCTGCCGCATTCCGGCCGACGGCGACCGTCCGGCCGTCGAGATCCGCGTGGCCGACGTCTCCTGCGGGGGGGTCGCGCTCGCCCTCGCGCCGGGCGACCTGTGGCTCGAGCCGGGCGACATCCTGCGCGGCTGCCTCCTCGAACTGCCCGGCATGGCCCCGATCGCGGTATCGATCGAGGCACGCCACGCCGAACGGCCGGAGAAGGCGCCCGTCGCCGGCCTGCGCACCTGCGGCTGCCGGTTCGTGGACCTGCCGGGCCCTGCCGAGACCCAGATCCAGCGCTACGTGAGCGCGGTGGAGCGTGAAAGGCTCAGGCTTCGCGCCTAGCTCACACGTTCATGTTCATGATTTCGGTGTAGGCCGAGACCAGCTTGTTGCGCGCCTGCACCACGGCCTGGAAGCCGACCGAGGCCTTCTGCATGGAGATCATCGTTTCCTCCAGGGAAACGGCCGGATCCTCCATCGAGAAGCGCTGCTGCAGCGAGGTCGCGTCGTTCTGCACCTTGCTCGTCTGCTCCAGCGCCGCCTTCACCAGGTCGGCGAAGTTCGTGCCGGATGCGGCCTTGGCGCCGGTGAGCGCGCCCGGGCCGGAAATTCCGGCGAGGGGGCCGGCGGCGCGCAGGGATCGATCGGGGACATCGGGGCACCTCGGGCAAGGGAACGGTACATCCCGAACCCTACGCGCCCCGCCGGGAACCGTTCCCCGGATATGGCCCGGCAATCGGCCGTTTTTCACCGGTTGGTCCGCACCCGCGCCGGCGGAAGATTCACTCCGTGACCCACCCCAACCGCCCCCCCCGATGAACAACGCCATCGCCTCCTCCCCCGCCGGGGGATTCCTGGGCCGCATCCCGCCCCGGAGCCTCATGGCCCTGCTGGTGGGCGCCGCGACGCTCATCGCGGTGTCCGCGGCCGCCGTCATGTGGCTGCGCACGCCCGACTACAAGCTGCTCTTCGCCAACGTCTCGGACAAGGACGGCGGGGCCGTCGTGGCCGCGCTCGGCCAGCTGGACGTGCCCTTCAGGAACGGCGAGGGCGGCGCGATCTACGTGCCGGCCGACCGCGTGCACGACATCCGCCTGAAGCTCGCCTCGCAGGGGCTGCCCAAGGGCGGCGGCGTCGGGCTCGAGCTGATGGACGGCCAGAAGTTCGGCGCGACGCAGTTCCAGGAACAGGTCAACTTCCAGCGCGGTCTCGAAGGCGAGATCGCGCGCTCCATCCAGTCGCTCTCCGCGGTGCAGTCCGCCCGCGTGCACCTCGCGCTGCCCAAGGCCTCCCTCTTCGTGCGCGACGCGCAGAAGCCCTCGGCTTCGATCGTCCTCAACCTCTATCCCGGCAAGAGCCTCGAGCGATCGCAGGTGGCCGGCATCACGCACCTGGTGGCCTCGAGCGTCGCCGACATGCCGCTCGCCGGCGTCTCCATCGTCGACCAGCACGGCAACCTGTTGTCGGCGCCGCCGCGCGCGCCGGGCTCCGCGGCGGGACTCAACCCCTCCGAGCTCGCGTACGTGCAGGAGATCGAGCAGGGCCACATCAAGCGCATCCTCGACATCCTCGAGCCGATCGCCGGCCGCGGCAACGTGCGCGCGCAGGTGACGGCCGAGGTGGACTTCAGCCAGGTCGAGCAGACCGCCGAGCTCTACAAGCCCAACCAGGGCAGCGAGCCGGCCACCGTGCGCAGCACCTCGTCCTCGGAGTCCGCCTCCGGTTCCGGCGGCGGCGCCTCCGGCGTGCCCGGCGCCCTCACGAACCAGCCGCCGAGCGCCGGCGAGAAGAAGGACGCCTCCGCGAGCGCCGCCAGCAGCAACACGCGCAAGGAATCGGTCGTCAACTACGAGGTCGACAAGACCGTGCGCCACACGCGCGCGCAGGTGGGCAGCGTGAAGCGCCTGTCCGCGGCGATCCTGGTGAACCACAAGCGCCCCGCCCCCGTGGCCGCGCCCGCCGCCGACGCGAAGGCCGACCCCAAGGACGCGAAGCCCGCGGCGGCCCCCGTGCCCGTCGCCTTCACCGAAGCCGAGGTCGGGCAGATGAACGCCCTCGTGAAGGAGGCGATCGGCTTCAACAAGGATCGCGGCGATTCCCTGAACCTGGTGAACGCGCCCTTCAGCACCGAGCCCGAGAGCATCGCCACCGAGACGCCCATCTGGCAGCGCCCGGAGGCGATGTCCTTCGCCAAGGAAGGCGGCAAGGCCCTCTTCCTGCTGGCCGCGCTCGCCTTCGTGGTGCTCGGCATCATCCGCCCGGCAATGCGCCAGGTGGCCGCCTCGATGGCCGCCTCCGCCGAGCGGGACGCATCGCCCGCGCCCGCGGCCCTCGCCGGCGCCTCGACCCTTTCCGCCCTCCCGGGCGCGGCCCCGTCCGCCCTCGCCGACGTCCAGCGCATCGCGCGCGACGACCCGGCCACGGTCGCGAACGTGGTGCGCACCTGGGTCGCGAAGCCCAACTGACGCCCGAAGACCCGGACCGACGCCATGGACGACGAAGGCCTGCTGAACAGCGCGATCCTGCTGATGTCGATCGGCGAGGAGCAGGCCGCCGAGGTCTTCAAGTACCTCCAGCCCAAGGAGGTGCAGCGCCTCGGGGAGACGATGTCCAAGCTGAAGAGCGTGGACAACAAGAAGGTCGAAAACGTGCTCGACCAGTTCCGCAGCGCCGCCGGGGCGCAGTCGGCCCTGGTCTCCGACACGAACGAATACGTGAAGTCGGTGCTGCAACGCGCCCTGGGCGAGGACCGCGCGGCCTTCCTGGTCGATCGCATCCTGCAGGGCCGCGACGTCTCCGGCATCGAGGGCCTGAAGTGGATGGACCCGGCCACCATCGCCGAGCTGATCCGCAACGAACACCCGCAGATCATCGCGACGATCCTCGTGCACCTGGAGCGCGACCACGCGAGCGGGATCCTGAAGGACCTGCCCGAGCGCGTCCGCAACGAGGTCGTGCTGCGCATCGCGACGCTCGACGGCATCCAGCCCAACGCCCTGCGCGAGCTGAACGAGGTGCTCGCCAAGGTGCTCGCCGGAAACGACCAGTTCAAGAAGGCGGCCCTGGGCGGCACCAAGGCCGCGGCCGAGATCCTCAACTTCATGGGCACCACGGGCGAGACCGCGGTGGTCGACTCGATCCGCGAGGCCGACGCCGATCTCGCGCAGAAGATCGTCGACCAGATGTTCGTCTTCGACGACCTGCTCGACCTCGAGGACAAGGCCATCCAGCTCGTGCTGCGGGAGGTGCAGGGCGACGCGCTCGTCGTGGCCCTGAAGGGCGCGAGCCCGGAGTTGCGCGAGAAGATCCTGAAGAACATGTCCTCGCGCGCGGCCGAGACGCTGCGCGACGACCTCGAATCCAAGGGCCCGGTGCGCCTGTCGGAGGTCGAGGGCCAGCAGAAGGAGATCCTGAAGATCGTCCGCCGCCTCGCGGACGAAGGCCAGCTCGCGCTGGGCGGCGGCGGAGGCGACGATGCCTTTGTCTAGCCGGCTCACGCGGCGCGAGGATATCGGCGCCACCTCGCCCTACCGTCTCGACGCGCTCGGCGGCCCGGCGTGTCGCCGGGGGCGCACGCGCCAACCTGGCCGAGGCCGAGGCGAAGCGCGAGCGCGAGCGGATCTTCCAGGAGGGCTTCCGCGCCGGGGAGGCCGCCGCGCGCGCGCTCGCCGAGCGCGAGCGGATCCGCCTGGCGGCGCTCGTCGAATCCCACGACCGCGAGATGGGGCGCCTCAACGAGGACCTCGCCCGCACGGTGATCGCCCTGGCGGCCGACATCGCGAAGCACGTGACGCGCGCCCACATCGCTGTGCGCGAGGACGCCATCCTGCCGGTGATCCGCGATGCCCTCGCCCTCATCGGCGAGGATGCCACGCCGGCGCGCCTCCTCCTGTCCCCGGACGATGCGGCCCACGCCGAGCGCGCCATCGGGGCCGAGCTCGCGCAGCGCGGTTGCCGCATCGTGCCCGAACCGGCCCTCGGCCGCGGCGAATGCCGCCTCGAGGGCGCGCACGCGCAAGTCGACGCCACCCTCGCCACGCGCTGGCGCAAGGCCCTCGCCCCTCTCGGAGACACCCGTGACTGGCTCGACTGAGCGCGACCTCACGGCCTTCCTGGGCCGCTGCCGGACGCTCGAGACGGGCGCCGCGCCCTTCGAGGCCCGCGGCCGCCTCACGCGCGTCGCCGGCGTGGTCATGGAGGCCACGGGCCTCAAGCTCCCGGTGGGCGCGACGTGCCGCGTGGGCGAGCGAAGGCGGCGACGGCGTCGAGGCCGAAGTGGTCGGCTTCCACGACGACCGCCTGTATCTCATGCCCACCACGGGCATCGAGGGCCTCGCGCCCGGCTCGTGGGTCTCGGCCCTGGAGCCCGTGCCCGCGCCCCCCGTGCCGTCCCGCCCCGTGCACCGCCTTCGCCGCGCCGAGGATTTCGGCAAGCGCCTGCCCGTGGGCGACGCGCTCCTGGGCCGCGTGGTCGACCCCTCCGGCCGTCCGCTCGACGGCCTGGGCCCCCTGCAGTCCCCGGACCTGGGGCAGCTGCGCGCGCGCTCCATCAACCCCATCGAGCGCCAGACCATCCGCGAGCCGCTCGACGTGGGGATCCGCGCCATCAACGCCATGCTCACCGTCGGCCGCGGCCAGCGCATCGGCCTCATGGCGGGCTCGGGCGTGGGCAAGAGCGTGCTGCTGGGCATGATGACGCGCTTCACCACGGCCGACGTGACCGTGGTGGGCCTCATCGGCGAGCGCGGCCGCGAAGTGAAGGAGTTCATCGAGGAGTCGCTCGGCCCCGAGGGCCTCGCGCGCTCCGTCGTCGTCGCCGCCCCGGCGGACGTGCCGCCGCTCATGCGCGTGCAGGGCGCGGCCTACGCGACCGCCATCGCCGAGAAGTTCCGCGACCAGGGCCTCAACGTGCTGCTGCTCATGGATTCGCTCACGCGCTTCTGCATGGCGCAGCGCGAGATCGCCCTCGCCATCGGCGAGCCGCCGGCCACCAAGGGCTACCCGCCCTCCGTCTTCGCGAAGCTCCCCGCGCTGGTCGAGCGCGCCGGCCCGGGAAGGAACGGCCACGGCTCCATCACCGCCTTCTACACGGTGCTCGCCGAGGGCGACGACCAGCAGGACCCCATCGCCGACAACCCGCGCCATCCTGGACGGCCACATCGTCCTCACGCGCGCCCTGGCCGAATCGGGCCACTACCCGGCCATCGACATCGAGCAGTCCATCTCGCGGGTGATGCAGAACGTGACGAAGCCCCAGCACTTCGAGAACGCCCGTCGCCTGCGCCAGCTCTGGTCGCGCCTGCACCGCAACCGCGACCTCATCAACCTGGGCGCCTACCAGTCCGGCGCCGACCCGCTGCTCGACCGCGCCATCGTCCTCGAGCCGGACATCGAGCGGTTCCTGCAGCAAGGCATGCACGAGCGCGCCGGCTTCGGGGTCTCGCTCGCCGGCCTGGCGCAACTCGTGTCCGCGCCCGAAGGCCCGTGATGCCCACGCGCACGCCCCTCGCGCTCGTGATCGAGCTGGCCGTGAAGAGCCGCGACGCGATCGCCCGCCAGGCCGCCACCGCCCAGAAGCTCGTCACCGACTCGCGGGCCCAGCTCGACGCCCTGCACCGCTACCACGCCGACTACCTCGCCCGGTCCGCCCGGCGCCCGGAACACGACTCCGCCACCCTCGCGAATTTCAGCGCCTTCATCCAGCGCCTCGAGATGGCGATCGTCCAGCAACGCACGACCCTGGAGCACCACGAGACGCGCGCCGCGGCCCTCAAGGCCGAGTACACGCGCGCGGCGATCAAGGTGAAGTCCCTCGAAACCCTCGCCGCCACGCGCCAGTCCGAGGCGCGCCGCGCCGCCGACCGCGTGGAGCGAAAACTGGAGGACGAGCACGCGAGCCGTGCCGCCCACCACGCCCGCGCCACGCACGCCCGTTGACCCCTGTCCCCGAAGAGTCCCCCATGACCGCCACCGCCGCCGCCTTCCTCGCCCCATCGGGCCCCGCCCCAGTGCAATCCGGCCCGGCGCGCCGCGCCTGCGCGGGCCAGTCCTTCGACGAGGCCATGCTCGCCCTGCTGCTGGGCGGCGCCGAGTCGCCGCCCGCGGCCTGGACGGCGCCTGGCGAGGTCGCGCCGGCCCCGACGGTGTCGGGCGACGCCGCCGCGATCGCACCGGACGCGATCGGCGCCCCGTCCGACGAACCGCTGGCGGCCACCACCGAAGGCGTCGCCACCGCCGAAGCCTTCCCGCTCGCCGAGCTGGCCGCCCAGTGGCTGGCCCTGCGCGAGCCGGCGGCCCTCGCCGTCCGTGCCGAGAGCGATCTGCCTCCAGGAAGCGGGCGAGGAGAGCGGCGGCCCCGATCGAACCGCCGCCATCGCCGGCAAGGCCGCCCGCCGATTCCACGCCGACCCCTTCGCGAACCCGAAGGCCGGTGCCCGGGACGAAGCCCCTCCGGCCGATGCCGAGTTCGCCGTGCCCCTGCCGGCCGTCGTCGTGGAGAACGCACGCCAGGACACCCGCAAGACCGAATTCACCCCGTCCCTCATCGCCGCCGCCCAGGAGATGCGCACCCCGCCCCGCCCGGAGCCCGTCGCGCCCCGGCCCGCGGACGTGCCGACCCTGGCCGCCGAGCCGGGCACGGCCGCCTTCCGGGAGGGATTCGCCGAACGCGTGACGATCCTCACGCGCGGCGGCCTCACCGAAGCCGAGATCACCCTGCACCCGGCCGACCTGGGCCCGATCGACGTGCGCATCCGCATCGAGGATGGCGCCGCGACATTCCGGTTCGACACCCCGCTGGCCGAGACGCGCCGGGCCATCGAGGAATCCCTGCCGCGCCTGGCCGAGATGCTCGAGGGCAACGGCCTCAGCCTGGGCGACACGCAGGTGGGCCACCCCGGCCATGACGGAAGCGAGCCGGCCCCCTTCGCCAGGCGCCCCGGCCTGGGCCGCGAAACGCCGGACGGCGAGGACGAGGCTCCCCCGCCCCCCGTGCGCCGCGTGACGGTCGCCGCCCCGGGCCGGGTCGACCTTTTCGCCTGACCAATCCCGAATTGACGCCGGAAAGCGGCGCTTATCCGGGGGTCGACGGAAGGCTCCGCTCGCCATAATTCCTCGCATCCCCTCGCGTTTCGCACGCGAGACCACCGAAGCGAGGAACCATGTCCGCCGCCGCCGCCGCACCCAAAGCCGCCGCACCCGCACCCGAAGCCGCCGCCGCGCCCGCGAAGAGCAAGAAGAAGCTCATCGTCATCGGCGCCATCGCCGTCGCGCTGCTCGCCGGGGGAGGCGCGGGCGCATTCTTCCTGATGAAGAAGCCGGCCGAGGGCGGAAAGGCCGCCGCGGAGGCCCCCAAGGCGAAAAAGACCCCCGCCTACATCCCCTTCGACCCGCTGGTGGTGAACCTGCGCGACGACGGCTCCGAGAAGATGATGCAGGTGTCCTTCTCGTTCGAGGCCGCGGACTCGAAGGCGGGCGACGCCGTGAAAGCCCATACGCCCGCCATCCGCAACCGCCTGATCCTGCTGCTCACGTCCAAGACCTCGCAGGACATCGCCGGGCGGGAGGGCAAGGAGAAGCTCGCGGCCGAGATCCTGCAGGAGGCCCGCCAGGCCATGGGCGCGACCCCGGAAGCCCCGATCGTCGAGGCCGTGCACTTCTCCGGGCTCATCGTCCAGTAGCGACCATGGCCGAACAGTTCCTCTCCCAGGAAGAAGTCGACGCGCTGCTCGAGGGCTCGGAGGGCGAGGACGCCCCGGCCGCCCCGGAGGCCGCCGACGGCGTGCGCACGTACAACCTGGCGAGCCAGGAGCGGATCGTCCGCGGCCGCATGCCCACGCTCGAGATCGTGAACGAGCGTTTCGCGCGGAACCTGCGCATCGGCCTCTTCAACTTCATGCGCAAGAACCCGGAGATCTCCGTCGGCCCCGTGCGCGTGCTCAAGTACAGCGCATTCCTTCGCGACATCGCCGTGCCGACGAACATCAACATCGTCTCGATCCGCCCGCTGCACGGATCGGGCGTCTTCATCATGGACCCCACGCTCGTCTTCAGCGTGGTCGACAGCCTCTTCGGCGGCCAGGGCCGCCACACCCGCATCGAGGGCCGCGACTTCACCGCCACCGAGCAGCGCATCATCCAGCGCATGGTCGAGGTGGTCTTCGGCGACTACAAGGCCGCGTGGTCCGGCATCTACCCGATCGAGCTCGAATACCAGCGCGCCGAGGTGCACACGCAGTTCGCGAACGTCGCGCACCCGAGCGAGATCGTCGTCGCCACGAGCTTCAAGGTGGAGCTCGGCTCCACCGGCGGCGAGATGCACCTCGCCATCCCCTATTCCACGTTCGAGCCGATCCGCGACATCCTGTTCACCAGCCTGCAGGGCAACACCGCCGAGCCCAACCGGCGCTGGGTGGACATGCTCACGCGGCAGGTGCAGGCCGCGGAGGTCGAGATCGTGGCCGAACTGGGCCACATCGACGCGACCATCGGCCAGCTGCTCGAGCTTCGCCCCGGCGACTTCATCGAGCTCGACCTGCCCCGCGCGATCGAGGCCAAGGTCGACGGCGTTCCCCTCTTCGAATCCCGGTATGGCGTCTCGAACGGACGCTATGCCCTCAAGGTGGGGCAGTTCGTGACCCCCGAAACCGCTTCCCGTGGAGATGACCATGCCCGCTGAAATCGAAACCCAAGCCGCCCCCGACGACTGGGCCGCCGCCCTCGAGGAGCAAAGCGCCGCCGGCGCGGTGCAGGCCGCCGCGCAGCCGGCCGTGTTCACGCGGCTCACGGGCGACGGCGCGCCGGGCACGCCGCGCGACATCGACCTCGTGCTCGACATCCCGGTGAGCCTCACCGTGGAACTCGGCCGCACGAAGATCCCCATCAAGAACATCCTGCAGCTGGCGCAGGGCTCGGTGATCGAGCTCGACGCGATGGCCGGCGAGCCGATGGACGTGCTCGTGAACGGCTGCCTCATCGCGCAGGGCGAGGTCGTCGTGGTGAACGAGAAGTTCGGCATCCGCCTCACGGACGTCGTGACGCCGTCCGAGCGCGTGCGCCGCGCCACGCGATGACCCGCGCGGCCCTCCTCGCGAGCCTCCTGCCCGCCAGCGCCCTCGCCGCGGGCGAGGCCGCGCCGGCCGTGTCGGCCGCCCCGATGCTGGGCGCGCTCGTCGCCGTCATCGCGGCCATCTTCGCCGCCGCGTTCCTCTTCAAGCGCTCGGGCCTGCAGCAATCGGGCGCCGGGGCCTCGCTCCTGAAGCCCGTGGCCACTCTGGCCCTGGGCGCGCGCGAGAAAATCGTCGTGGTGCAGGTCGCCGACCGCTGGCTCGTGCTCGGCGTGACCGCGCAATCCATCCAGCCGCTCGCGGACCTCGAGGCGAAGGACCTGCCCGCCGCGCCCGCCGCCGCCGCGCCTTTCGCCGGACTCCTCGCCAAGGCTTTGAAGCGCCATGACTAACGCACGACGCATGGCCCTCGCGGCCGGCCTCGCCGGCCTCGCGGTCGCCGGCCTCGCCGGCGCCCAGGCGAGCCCCCTCGCCGTCACCAGCACCGCCACGGGCGGCACGACCACCTGGTCGGTGCCCGTGCAGACGCTGCTCGTCTTCACCGCGCTCTCGTTCCTGCCCGCGGTGCTGCTGCTCATGACGGCCTTCACGCGCATCGTGATCGTCCTGTCGCTCATGCGCCACGCGCTGGGCACGCAGACGACGCCTCCCAACCAGGTGATCATCGGGCTGTCGCTCTTCCTCACCTTCTTCGTGATGTCCCCCGTGGCCGACAGGATCGCGGAGGACGCGTGGAAGCCCTACAACGAGGGAAAGATCGCGATGGAGGAAGCCCTCAAGCGCGGCGAGGCCCCGCTCAAGGGCTTCATGCTCAAGCAGGTGCGCGAGAACGACCTCGCCCTCTTCGCCAAGCTGGCGAAGACCCCGTCCGACACCAGGCCCGCCGACATGCCCCTGCGCGTGGTCGTGCCCGCGTTCGTCACGAGCGAGCTCAAGACCGCCTTCCAGATCGGCTTCATGGTCTTCGTGCCCTTCCTCGTGATCGACCTGGTGGTCGCGAGCGTGCTCATGTCGATGGGCATGATGATGGTCTCGCCCGTGCTGGTGTCGCTGCCCTTCAAGCTCATGCTCTTCGTGCTGGCCGACGGCTGGAACCTGCTGATCGGTTCGCTCGCCGCCAGCTTCGCCACCTGAGGACCGGCCCCTTGAACCCGCAAGCCACGATGACGTTCCTGATGCAGGCGATGGAGCTGATGCTCGTCGTGTCGGCGCCGCTGCTCGTCTCGATCCTCGCCGTCGGCCTCGCCATCAGCGTGCTGCAGGCCGCGACGCAGGTGAACGAGGCGACGCTCTCCTTCATCCCGAAGCTGATCGTGGCCGCGCTCGTGCTGATCGCCACGGGGCCGTGGCTGCTCGCCGTGCTGGTCGACTACCTGCAGCGCGTCCTCACCTCCATCCCCACCGCGATCGGCTAGGGCCCGGCCGTGATCTCGTTCACGACCGCGGAACTCGAGGCGTTCATCGCCACGATCCTGTGGCCCGCCGTGCGGGTGCTCGCGCTCTTCGCGACCGCGCCCGTCCTGTCCCACCGCACGATCCCGCGGCCGGCGAAGGTCGGCCTCGCTCTCGCCATCGCATTCGTCCTCGCGCCCGTCCTGCCCGCGCCGCCGCCGGTGTCCCTCGCCTCCGGCGCCGCCTTCTCGCTCCTCGCGCAGCAGGTCGCCATCGGCGCGACCCTGGGCTTCGCGGTGCGGCTCGCCCTGGCCGCCATCGAGATGGCGGGCGAGGTGATCGGCCTGCAGATGGGGTTGTCCTTCGCCGGCTTCTTCGACCTGTCGAACCCGCAGGGCGCCAACGCCGCCGGCAGCCTGCTCGGACTCGCCGCGACGCTGCTCTTCCTCGCCATCGACGGGCACCTGCTCGTGATCGGCGCCCTGGCCGAGAGCTTCAACGCCTTCCCGGTGGGCGAGTTCCCGCGCCAGGTCTTCGCCACGGACGAGTTCGCGAAGCTGGGAAGCCAGGTCTTCTCGACGGCGCTCTCGCTCTCGCTGCCGATGATCACGGTGATGCTGTTCGCGAACCTCGCGCTCGGCGTCATCGCGCGCGCCGCGCCGCAGCTCAACATCTTCTCGTTCGGGTTCCCGTTCTCGATCCTGCTGGGGCTCATCGCGCTTTTCCTCACGATGCCCTACCTCTCGGACCCGCTGCAGCGCGCGCTGGCGGCCAGCTTCGCGATCTTCATGCGGTAGCGAGTCGCCGAGTGGCGGCAACGAGTGGCGGCGGGAGATGGCATCGACGATCGTCCGCCTGGGATCTTGCGCCGCCGCGCTGCGCGCCGCGGTTCCCTCGAATCGAAAAATGGCCCGGCGGCTGCGGAACTCGCGGCCTCTAGCGATCGAGCGGAAGCCCCACCCGCTCTATCCTTGCACACTCGGACAGTCCTCGCCGAAACCCCGGGCCATTTTCCGATATCTCGGCGCGATCCAAGTGGGACGATCGTCGATGCCATCTCCCGCCGCCGGAACCATCGGGGCTGCGGCGAGCAGAGGCAGTGCGTCCGCATGCCCCTGCGAATCGGATGCCACCGTCCGAATCACTTCGCGCTGCTCGAGGTTCGCGTCACGGTCGCCGGAGAGCGACACCGAGGCATCCGACAACTTCGGGCCCGCCGAGATGTCCGGAATTTCCCCGGGGTTTCGGCGAGGACTGTTTGAGTGTGCAAGGATCGAACGCGGCTTTGGGCGCGTTCGATCGCTCGAGGCCGCGAGTTCCGCAGCCGCCGGGGAAATTCCGGACTCGAGGGAACCGCGTCGCGTTCAGCGATGCGGCGCTGGCACGCAGGCGGCGGATGTCTCGGTGTCGCTCTCCGGCGAACATCCATTCGCCACGACGAATGCGCGTCGCGCGACGTGCCAGCGCGGAATGGCCGCAATCGCTAAGGGCACTGCGCCTGGCAGCGCCGCGCGACATCCGCCTGGGTGAGCGGCCCGCCGTCCCACGAACGGGCGTCCGCGGGGATGTAGCAGGTGCAGACGTGGTAGGTGGTGCTCGCGGTCACGCGCGAGACGGTCGAATACTTCGATGCCGGGGAGGACGGGGTGCCGTAGGCGTTGGCCCACGGGTTCTCGTTCTGCGCGCGCCAGGAGGTGGGGCCGACCGGCGCCGGCGTGTAGGACGGGCGCTTGAAGGCCGTGCGGTAGTCGGACAGGAGCGAAGCGACCAGGCGCCACTCGGCCAGTTCTCGCTCGCGCCGCAGCTGTTCGGTGAAGAGCCCGTTGGAATGGCCGTAGGTGTAGCCGAGGCTGTCGTACTGCGCGGCCGCCGGGAGCGGCAGCGCCAGCGCGAGGACCGGGACGGCAAGGGCAAAGGCACGGCGGGCGGAGGTCATGGCGGCGACGGAACGGGGAGGATCTCGCGGGAATCGTACCGCGCCCGCGACCGCCGCGCTGTGCGGTCCGTCACAGGAATCGAAACAGGCATTTGATCTGCCTCATTCCGGCGATCGGCCCGCCTCAAGTTGGGGCGCCTCTGCCCGTTCATACCTCAAGCGCGCCGCCCGAGGCACGCGCCCCGTCCAACCTGCCCATGAACCGGAGCCGCCATGAGATCCCTCCTCGCCAGTCTCGCCCTCGCCGCCTTCCTTTCCCCCGCCCTCGCCGCCCCGGCGGATTTCGCCGACCTGCGCGCGAAGCTGAGCGCCGCACGCGAGTCGCTCGTGACGATGCTCGTCAACAAGGACAAGCGCGGCGCCGACCACCAGAAGGTGGTGAAGGACACCGCCGATGCCGTGAGCGCCAGCCTCGCGAAACTGAAGGCGCCCCCCGGCAAGGAAGCGCAATTCAAGGAGCTGGTGGCGAACTGGAACGCCTTCAAGGCGACGCGCGAGAAGGAACTCGTGCCCGCCATCCTCGCCGGCAAGGATGCCGAGGCCAAGGCGATCGCCACGGGCATCCAGAAGGAGCGCATCACCAAGTGCCAGCAGCTGGTCGGCGAACTCGGCGGCTGATCCCTTCCTGCCCCGGCCTCCCGGTGCCCCCATGAAGCGCTTCGAACCGAAAATCAGCCATCGCGTCGCGCTGGCCTTCGGCGCGGTCATCGTGACGATCCGCTGCTGGTGGCGGCCGTCCTGGGGCGCTTTCCCGAGCGCCGGCAACTCGGCGCATGGGCGAAGGCGTGCGCTCCAGAACCGCGTGGCGGCCGTCCACCTGACGCCAGGAAAACGGATCGCGAGCTGGCGTGCTCGTCTCGCCGAGCCCCGAGCAGCAGGCGCGCATCACGAAGGAAATCGCCTCGCGCGACGCCGGCATCGACAAGGCGCTCGCGGATCTCGAGGGCTCGCTCGCCGGATCGCCCGAGGACGCGAAGCTCCTCGCCGAGGTGCGCCTGCGCCACGGCACCTACCGCAAGGGCGTCGCGCATATCCTCTCGCTCGTGGCCGGCGGCAAGCAGGCCGAGGCCGCCTTCGCCGCCGACGAGGAGATGATCCCGATGCTCTCGCCCTTCCTCACCGCCCTGGCGAAGCTCGACGTCCGCCAGGTCGAGCGCGTGAAGGCCGCGGAAGCGGAGAACGGCGAGCTCATCGCCGCCACGCGCTGGATCGCCGCGGGTGCGGGCCTCGCGGCCGTGCTGCTCGCGGCCGTCGCGGGCACCTGGCTCGTGCGAGGCATCACCCGGCCCCTCGCGCGGGCGCTCGCGTTCGCCAAGCGCGTCGCCGCGGGAGACCTCACCGCCCGCGTCGACGTGAACGGCCGGGACGAGGTCTCGCAGCTCCTCGGGGCGCTCAACACGATGTGCGAGGGCCTGGGCCGGCTCGTGGCCGAGGTGCGCGTCGCGACGGACGCCATCACCACCGGCTCGGCGGAGATCGCGAGCGGCACGCAGGACCTGTCCTCGCGCACCGAGGAGGAGGCCGGCAAGCTCGACCAGACGGCCACCTCCCTCCAGCGCATGGCCCACGCGGTGCGCCAGAGCGCCGAGGCCGCAGCCCGCGCGCGCGACCTGGCCGGCCACGTGAGCCGCTCCGCCGAACAGGGCGGCGAGGCCGTCGGGCGCGTCGTGACGACGATGGCGAGCATCACCGAGCAGTCGCGTCGCATCGCCGACATCACCGGCGTCATCGACGGCATCGCCTTCCAGACGAACCTCCTCGCGCTCAACGCGGCCGTGGAGGCCGCCCGCGCCGGCGAGCAGGGCCGCGGCTTCGCGGTGGTGGCGGGCGAGGTGCGCAGCCTCGCCCAGCGCGCCGCCGAGGCCGCCCGCGAGATCAAGTCCCTCATCGCGGGCAGCGCGGAGCAGGTGCGCGCCGGTGGCACACTCGTCGAGGACGCGCAGAAGGCCATGGGGCAGATGGTGGTCGAGGTGAAAAGCGTGACCGGTCTCATCGGCGAGATCACCGCGGCGGCCAACGAGGAGGACACCGACATCGGCGCCATCAACGAGACGGTCGAGCAGATCGACCGCATGTCGCAGCAGAACGCCGCCCTGGTCGAGCAGAGCGCGGCCGCGGCCGAGAGCCTGCGGCACGAGGCGCAGCGCCTCGCGAAGGCCATCGCGGCCTTTCGCACCGCAGCCTGAGAACGCCCGGGAACCGGGGCGCCCGGACTTCGGGCGCCCCGCGGGACACGGACCGGATCCCTAGTTGATCGGCAGCCTGTGCGCCGGCGTGCCGGTGAGCTTGGGCAGGGTGAGCATCAGCACGCCATCGGCATACTTCGCCTCGGCGTGGCCGACGTCGACGTCCATCGGCAGCGTGAAGGCGCGCGACATCGCGCCCATGTACCGCTCGCTGCGAAGGACCTTGCCGTTCTTCTCGTCCACCTTCTCGCGGCGCACTTCCGCCGCGATCTGCACCACGTTGCCCTCCACGTCCACCCGGATGTCTTCCTTGGCGACGCCAGGCATGTCCGCTTTCACCAGATAGCGCTCGGGGGTCTCCTCGACATCGACCTTGATGGCGGGAGGAGCCGCCTCGGCATCCATCCAGACCGGCGGCAGCATGCCCTTGAAGACGCCCGGAACGTTCGTTTCGAAGAGGCTGAAGGGTCTCAGGGTTCCCATGACATCCTCCATTCCGGTTGCCGCGACGGCGTCACTTCCACCGCCGCACGGTCCCGAATGAATCCGGTGGCCGTGATTCCACGCTACGCCCCGCGCCGGGGCGCGCCTTGCCGGCGGTCAAGCAAGCCGCGAATAGTCCCGCGACCCGGACGCTACCGGTCGTCGTCGCCCAGGCATTCGGCGAGCAGCCGCGCCGTCTCGGCGAGATGCTGCTCGGTGAGGCTGCACACCGCGGCGGCGTTGCCCACGCGATAGGCGGCGAGTATCGCGCGATGCTCCGCCTGCGCCTGGAAGCGGTAGTCCGACCGCGTGAGCAGCAGCCGCACGAACCGGTCGATCCGGCGGTCGAGGCCTTCGATGATCTCCAGGAGCCTGGGCCGCGCGGCGCGGTCGTAGAGCAGCCGGTGGAACCGCCAGTTGATCGCGAGCCAGGCACCCGGGTCGTCGTGCCGCTCGGCCTCGTCGAGCAGGCGCGTGGCCTCGTCGCACAAGGCCGGGTCCGATCTCGGCAGGGCCCAGCGAAGCGCCTGGGTCTCGAGCGTCCCGCGGATCTCGAGCAACTCGAGCGCCTCGCCGGGAGACATGCCCCGCACGGTGGCGCCATGGTTTCGCCTGAGGGTGACGAGACCTTCGGCCGCCAGGTGCCGCAGGGCCTCGCGCACCGGGATGTGGCTCACGCCGAACTCCGCCGCGATCGCGTCCTGGCGCAGCGGCTCGCCCGGCGCCACCGCGCCCGAGACGATCGCGTGGCGCAGCGCGTCGGCGATCGCGTCGACCCGCGGTCGCTGCGTGGGCGATTTGGCGGGCGGATGGACGGTTTTCATATATGGTGTGGCACGCAGTTTGCTGAAAGTTCCGGCAGCAAGGTCGATGCCAGCCGGCGCAAGAAAGTCCAACTCGCTGTTTTGAATCGGATTGCAGTGAAGGGGCATGATAATCTCGAAATGCGCAAGAAGGACGCCGCACCCGATTCGCGCCCATGAATATATGAAATGCACCGATTTGGCCGCTCGGCTCTTTGACCGGAGGACCCCATGATCACCGCCACCGTCCGCTATCGCCTGCCCGCCTCCATCGACAAGGAAGCCTGCCGCCGGCACTTCCACGGCATCGCGCCGGGATTCGCCGAGGCGAAGGGGCTCCTCAGCAAGCACTTCATCTGGAGCGAGAGCGGCTGGGCCGGCGGCGTCTACCAGTGGCGATCGCTCGAGGACGCGCAGGCGTTCTATTCCGGCCCCTGGCGCGCGGGCATCGTCGCCCGCTACGGCATGGAGCCGCTCATCGACTACTACGAGGTCTTCGCGCGCACGGACAACGAGCGCGGGAGCGTCGACACCTACTGAATCGCCCGCGCCCGGCCGGCCGCCGGGACCCCGTCCCCAGCCACAGGAGTCGCCATGGACCGCCGTTCCTTCCTGAAGCAGGCCAGCGCCGCGAGCGCCGGCGCCGCCGCCACCTATTCCGCGCCCGCGCTCAGCCAGGGGCGAATCGAGTGGCGCATGGTCACGGCCTGGCCCAAGGGCCTGCCGGGCCTGGGCGTGGGCGCCGAGCGTCTCGCCAAGCGCATCACAGCCATGTCCGAGGGGCGCCTCACGGTCAAGGTGTTCGCCGCGGGCGAACTGGTGCCGGGCCTGCAGACCTTCGACGCCGTGCAGAACGGGACGGCCGAGATGGGCCACGACACGCCGGGCTTCCACCTGGGCAAGCATCGCGCGTTCGCCTACTTCTTCGGCGCGCCCTTCGGCATGTCCTATTCCGAACACGTCGCCTGGCTGGACCACGGCGGCGGGCAGGCCCTCTGGGACGAGCTGGGCGCCAAGTTCGGCGTGAAGAGCTTCGCCATCGGCAACATCGGCACGCCGCCCTTCGGCTGGTTCAAGAAGGAGCTGAAGAGCGTGGCCGACTTCAAGGGACTCAAGATGCGCCTGCCGGGCATGGGCGCGGAGATGATCAAGCGCCTGGGCGCGGTGCCCACGCTCATGGCCCCGGGCGACCTCTTCCCGGCGCTGCAATCGGGCGCGCTCGACGCCACCGATTTCACCGGGCCGGCGAACGACCTCGCCCTGGGCTTCCACCAGGTGTGCAAGTTCTACTACTGGCCGGGCATCCAGAAGCCCGGCGCGGTGCAGCAGGTGGTGATCAACAAGGCGAAGTTCGACGCGTTGCCCGCCGCGCTGAAGGAGATCGTCACCGTCGCCTGCCAGGCGGGCCACCAGGACATGCTCGCCGACTACAACCACCTCAATTCGCAGGCGGCCAAGGTGCTCAAGGAGAAGCACGGCGTGAAGTTCCTGCGCCTGCCCGACGAGATCCTCGTCGCCCTGGGCAACGCGGCCGGCGCGCTCCTCAAGGAGGAACGCGAGAAGCTCGATCCGCTCGGCCGCAAGATCTGGGAATCGTACTTCTCGGCGCGCACGGAGCTCATGGCGCTCACCGAGGGCGCGGACCGCGCGATGTACAACGCGCGCGCGCTCAAGTTCGACTATGTCTGAGCGATGCCGGCGGGCGGGGCGATGAGTCCCGCCCTCGCCGACCGGCTCGTCGCCCTCTCCCGCAGGATCGACGCCTTCAACGACGCGGCGGGCACGCTCGCCGCGTGGCTGGGCGTGGGCACGGTGGTCCTGTGCTTCGCCTCGGTGTACCTGCGCTACGCCTTCGGCATCGGCTTCACGTGGCTGCAGGAGTCCTACGTGTGGACCCACGTGTTCTCGATCATGCTGGGCTCGGGGTTCGCGCTCCTCGCCGGCGGCTTCGTGCGCGTGGACCTGCTCTACGAGCGCTTCGGCAAGCGCCTGAAGGCCGGCGTCGACTTCGCCGGCACCCTCCTCTTCATGGCGCCCTTCCTCGCGATGACGGCCTTCTCGGGCTGGGCCTTCTTTCTCGCCTCGTGGAAGATGAACGAGTCCTCGCAGCAGCAGGACGGCATCGCCGCCGTGTACGTGCTGAAGGCGAGCCTGCTGCTCTTCGTGCTCGTCGTCGGGCTGCAGGGGCTGGGGCTCCTCGCCCGGGCCGCCGCCGGGGCGTTCGCCCCGCCCCCGGAGGCCTGAGGTGGATCCCACCGTCATCGGCGAGATCCTCTCCGTCGCGCTCTTCGCCGGCGCCATCCTCGCGCTCCTCGCGGGCTACCCGATCGCCTTCACGCTGCCGGGCATCGCCCTCTTCTTCGCGCTGGCGGGCTGGTCGCTCGGGGCCTTCGACCTCACCTACTTCAACTCGCTGCCGCTTCGCTACTGGGGCATCGTCACCAACGAGGTGCTGGTGGCGGTGCCGCTCTTCGTGTTCATGGGCGTCACGCTCGAGCGCTCGCGCATCGCCGAATCGCTGCTCACCACGATGGGCCAGCTCTTCGGTTCCATGCGCGGGGGGCTGGGCGTGTCGGCCATCATCGTGGCGACGCTGCTCGCCGCCTCCACCGGCATCGTGGGCGCCACCGTCGTGACCATGGGCCTCATCAGCCTGCCGGCGATGATGAACGCCGGCTACGACAAGCGCATGGCCGCCGGGCTCATCTGCGCCTCGGGCACGCTCGCGCAGATCATCCCGCCCTCGACCATTCTCGTGTTCCTGTCCGTCATCCTGCAAAGCGCCTACAGCCAGGCGCAGATGGAGAAGGGCAACTTCCAGCCCGACACGCTCTCGGTGGGCGACCTTTTCGCCGGCGCCTTCATCCCGGGCCTGATGCTCTCCGGGATGTACCTCCTGTGGGTGCTCGGCAACGCGTGGCTGCGTCCGGCGTCCGCGCCGGCGGTCCCGGTCTCCGCCGAGCAGAAGCGCGGCCTGGCGAGGAAGGCCGTCATCGCGCTCCTTCCCCCGCTGCTGCTCATCGTCGCCGTGCTGGGCTCCATCATCGCCGGCGTCGCGACCCCGACGGAAAGCGCCTCCGTTGGCGCCGTGGGCGCGCTGCTGCTCATGCTGGTGACGCGCCTGGCGGAGCACTACGCGCGCGCGGCCGGGCCGCAGGCCGTCGAGCGCACGCTCTTCCGGTTCTGGGTCGGCTTCGTCGCGCTCCTCGTCGCGCTCTCGGCCGCGAGCGGCGCCCTGGGGCTGCTCACGCTCATGCTCGCGCTCCTCCTCGCGAGCCTCGCGGCCGCGCTCGCGATCGGCGACGTGCGCCGCGCCCTCTCGGCCACGATGCGCGAGATCACGCGCTCGAGCCTCGTCATCACCGCGATGGTGTTCGTGATCTTCTTCGGCGCGAGCGTCTTCTCCATCGTCTTCAACCGGCTCGGCGGCGACCTGCTCGTCGCGCAGTTGCTGGGCTCGATGCCCGGCGGCGCCACGGGCGCGCTGATGATGGTGATGTTCATCATGTTCGTGCTCGGCTGCTTCCTCGACCCCTTCGAGATCATCTTCATCGTGGTGCCCATCGCCGGGCCGATCCTGCTCAAGATGGACATCGACCCGGTGTGGCTCGCCATCCTCATCGGCATCAACCTGCAGACGAGCTACCTCACGCCGCCCTTCGGGTTCTCCCTCTTCTACCTGCGCGGGGTCGCGCCCCCCGGCCTCACCACGGGGGACATCTACCGCGGCATCCTCCCCTTCGTCGCGATCCAGGCCCTGTGCATCGCCGCGCTGTGGCTCTTCCCGCCGCTCGCCACCTGGCTGCCCAAGGTCCTCTACGGATAGGCGCGCGGCGGCTATGATGGTCTCCCCCAGACTCGTCCCCGGGTGATCATGGCTTCCGCCAAGCGACTGTCCGAAAAATGGTTCCAGCGCGGCCTGTGGCTGGTCGCGATCGCATTCGCGTGGTTCCTCACCGGGCTGGGCGAGGCGGTCGTGAGCGACCTGCCCAAGGTCGAGCGCGTGCGCACCGTCGAGGACTTCGTCGACAAGGGGCAGTACGCCGCGCTCAAGGCGTCGGCCGAATCCGCGAAGCTCGCCCGCAAGAGTGCGCAGGCCGATCTCGACCAGGCCCGGCTGGTGCTGCAGAAGGCGCAGGCCGACACGCGCTCGGCCCGCGAGCAGCTGAACAACGCCATCGCGTCGAAGCGCGCCACGGAGAGCGCGGCGGGCGACCCGGAGATCCGCCAGCGCAGCCTGGGGCTCGACAACCTCCTCGCGGAGGAGCGCGCGGCGCTCGCGAAGGTGCAGGTGCTCGACAAGGCGCTGCTCGACGCGAGGCAGCAGGACGAGCGCGCCGCCGGGGCGATGGCCGAGATGCAGCGTGGCGTGCAGGGGCAGATCGACGCCGACCGCCGGGCGCAGGAGCTGCGCGTCTTCGGCTACCGCCTCGCGCTCACCCTGCCGCTTCTCGCCCTCGCCGGCTGGCTCTTCGCGAGGAAGCGCCACGGCCCCTACTGGCCCTTCGTCTGGGGATTCATCTTCTTCGCCCTCATCGCGTTCTTCGTCGAGCTCGTGCCGTACCTCCCGAGCTACGGCGGCTACGTGCGCTACGGCGTGGGCGTGATCGTCACCGTGCTCGTGGGCCGCTACGCCATCGTGGCGCTCAACCGCTACCTCGAGGAGCAGCGCAAGGTCGAGGCGAGGCCGGAGGCGGAGCGGCGCAAGGTGCTCGCCTACGACGTCGCCCTCGCCCGGCTCGCCAAGGGCGTTTGCCCCGGCTGCGAAAGGGCCGTGGACCTGAAGGACGAGCGGGTGGACTACTGCCCCCACTGCGGCATCGGCCTCTTCGACCGATGCGCGAAGTGCGCGGGCCGCAAGAGCGCGTTCGCGATGTACTGCTTCGCCTGCGGCGCCGTGGCGCGGGCGGATCCCGGCCTGTCAGCCCAACCTGACAATTCAGCCCCCCGCCAGCCAAACCCCTGACGGCGCGCAAGCCGGCCCCGCAACCCCCGCCTAGAGTGGGGATATGGTCCGACTGCCTGCGTTGCTGCGCGTCGCCCTGGCCTGGTTGTTCATGGCGGGAACCGCGCTGGCCTCGCCGGTCGCGCCGCAGCTTCGCGATCTCGCCGTGCTGGAGGACACGGAGGGCCGGGGAGACGATCGCGAGCGTCGCGACCGCCGGCGACCGGTTCACGCCGCTGCCCTCGGGCATGCTGGCCGCCGGCTACTCGCGCAGCGTGCGCTGGGTGCGCTTCACCGTCGTGGCGCCGGCCGGCGAGTGGTGGCTCGACGTGATGCCGCCATACCTCGACGACCTCCGGCTCTATTCGCCCGCGCCCGGCCGCCCGGGGGAATTCACCGAACGGCGTGCCGGCGACCGCCTGCCTTTCGCCGGGCGAGAAGTGCCGTACCGGGGCTTCGTCTTCCGCCTGCTCCAGCCCGACGAAGGCCCGGTCACCCACTACCTTCGCCTCGAGACGAGCAGCTCCTCGATCCTGGTGCCGCGCCTGTACTCGGCCGAAGGCTTCCTCGCCGCCATCGCATCGGACTACGGCCTGCAGCTCGCGACGCTCGGAGCCCTGGTCGTCGTGATCGTCCTCAATGCGGTCGCGTGGTACTGGCTTCGCGACACGCTCGCGCTGTGGTTCCTCGCCTTCATCGGGGCGCTTTCGCTGAACGTCGCGGGCAACTCGGACATTCCCGCGCAGTTCCTGTTCGCCACGACGCCCCGGGCCTGCGACCACTGGACCACCCTCGCGAGCCTCGCCGCCATCGCCGCCGGCAACGCGTTCTACAAGCGCCTCTTCGCCGTCGACCGCCGGCGCCCGGTGCTGCACCGCATCTATGTCGCGATGCAGGTCGCGCCTCTCGTCGCGATGCCGGCGGCCTTCGCCGGGTACTACCCGGAAGCGATGCGCCTGCTGCTGCCCGCGGTGATCGCGATGAACGTCATCGGCCTCGCGCTGGCCGCCCAGCAATGGCGCCAACGCCGCCCGGGCGCGGGGCTCGTCCTGCTCGCGGTCGTCATCAGCTTCGGCGGCCTCGCCGCGTACGTCCTCGTGCTGCTGGGCGCATACACGAGCCACGACGTGCTCCTCTACGGCCTGCAGCTGACCTCGCTCGGCAGCATCCTCGCGCTGCACGTCGCGCTCGGGGCCCGCTCGCGCGCCCAGCGCGACGAGCGCCTGCGCCTGGACTACCTCGCCCACCACGACCCGCTCACGCAGCTGCCCAACCGCACGCTCTTCTTCGACCGCGTGAGCCAGGCGATCGCGCGGTCGCGGCGGCAGCGCACCCCGTTCGCGCTGCTGCTGATCGACCTGGACCGGTTCAAGCCCGTGAACGACGCGTGGGGCCATCCGGCGGGCGACCTGGTGCTCAAGGAAGTGGCCCGTCGCCTCGGGGACGCCGTGCGGGACTCCGACACCGTCGGCCGGATCGGCGGCGACGAATTCGTGGCCCTGCTGCCGGACATCGTGAACGCGGCGGCGGCCGAGCGCGTGGCGCGCAAGATGCGCCGGGCGGTCGCCGAGCCCATCGTCGCGGACGGCCACACCGTGCTGATCGACTGCAGCATCGGCATCGCGCTCTACCCCGAGCACGGTCACGACGAGGTGAGCCTCGTGAACAACGCCGACCGCGCCATGTACGACGCCAAGCGCGAAGCCGCCGGATCCGTGCGAACATTCCGCCCTCCCCAACCGATCACCGCCGGAGCCCCGCCATGAACGCCCGTTCCCTGCTCGCCGCAGGCGCCCTCGCCCTCGCCGGCTGCGCCTCCACGACGCTCACCTCGCAGTGGGCCGATCCGGCCCTCGGCACCACGAAGTTCGACCGCATCGCGGTCGTCTTCCAGCACCCCGACGCCGCCTTCCGCCGCTCGCTCGAGGACGCGATGGCCGCCTCGATCCCGAATGCGACGCCCGGCTACCGCGCGATCGACGACGCGGACATCCGCGACGAGAAGCGCACGGCCGACAGGCTCAAGGCCGCGCGGTTCGACGCGCTGGTGCTCATGCGCATCGTGAGCCTCGACAAGGAGGTCACCTACGTGCCCGCGACGATGCACGGGCCCGGGATGCCGTACGGTCGCATGCGCGGCGGCTGGGCCTACGGGTGGGGGCAGGTCTACGACCCGGGGTACCTGCGCACGGACCGGATCCTCACCGTGGGGACGAGCGTCTACTCCCTCGCGGACGAGAAACTCGTCTGGACGAGCCGCTCGGAGACCTTCAACCCCGGCGACATCCAGAAGCTCGTGAAGGACGTCGTCGAGGCCAATTCGAAGGCGGTCCGGAAGGAACTGGGGCGGTAGGGCGCCCGGCCCCGGAAATCCGCTCAGGCCGCCCGGGGACTCCGCCGACGCGCCCGACGGCGTGTCGAGCGGGAAGGACTCGTTGATGGCAAAGAGGGCCAGCATCAGGTCCTGAGCGTCGTCCATCGGCCGCTCGGGCGCGAGGCCGAGCTGCACGATGCCGGCCTGGTGCAGCGAATGCACGGCCATGCAGGCCTGCGCGATGGCGTTGAGCGCGCGGCCCACCGCGAGGCCGCCGCGGATGGACTCGCCGAGCGTCGGGCCGTCGAGGTACTCGAGCGCGACGAAGCCGGCCGTGTCCGTCGAGCCCACCTCGTGGAGCGCCGCGACGTGCCGGTGCAGCACCGGCGGCGGAGCTTGCTAGTCCCTGAGAAAGCCGTCGAGGAATGCGGAGGCACCGAGGCAAGCCGCACCCAGCGGATCACTTCGACCGCCCCGAGCCCTCGGCCTTCGCAGGCCACGTCCGACGCGTTCGCCGCGGCCTGGCACTGGCGCTCGACCACGCGGCCGGGATCGAGGACGCTCGCCCGTCACGGGCCGTCCCGGCCGCACGGACGAGCGTTCGGTCAGCGGTCGCCGAGTCGACGTCGCCCGCCAACCGCGAGAGCAACGTGTTGGCAAGGAGCGCCTCGCGCACCTCGCCGATCCGCGCGAGGTCCGACGCGCCGCCGCCGCCGGTGCGTAGCCCCCGATCTCCACGATCGGAATGACCACGCCGTGGTCGGTATCCGTGAGGCTCGAGCGCTGCCCGATGGCGAAGCGCGAGCCGGCCTCGACGGCCGTGGCCTCCGCGCAGGCGATGCTCCAGTGCAGGCTCTTGGCGCGTCCCTCCAGGCGCGGCGCGAGTTCGGCCGAAGGGCCGGCGATGCCCGGCACCAGGTGCCCGCCGACCGTGAGCCGCGCGACGATGACCTCGCCCGTGTGGATGCCGCAGCCGATCGAGATGTCCATGGCGCGAGCGGTGGGCAGGTTCAAGTCGGCCCAGCGCTTGGCCAGCCGGGTGCCGCGGACGATGCCCAGGGCGGCGTCGATGGCGCGCCCCGCATGGCGGCGCGACTCCCCGGGCGTCTCCTCGAACAGCGCAACGAACTGGGTGGCATCGCCGCGGACGATCCAGCCGCCGGATTCGAACACGGCCTCGCGTGCCTGGTGCCGAACTCGACGAGCATCCGGTCGAGCGACGTGGCGGGTGGCCTTGGCGAGGGAGACGAATTGCGAACCGTTTATGACGGCGAGTACGGTGGCGCGCTTCGTCTCGAGGAGCGCTCCGGACGCTGTGCCGCGGGCCGGGGCCGCCGCGGGCGCGTGGGCGGCGCATGCCGGTCGGCATCTGAACCGCCGGCCGAGGCACCCAGGCGGGCGCGATTGGTGAGCGCGCCGCCCGGCTCGATGGCGAGGGCTTGCGCGAGCGTCGCCGGGTCGTGGGCCGGCACCAGGAAAATGAGGGGCACGTGCGCGCAGCGCACGTTGGAACGGATGGCGGCGGCCAATGCGAAGGCGCCCAGCCCGGCGATCTCGCAGTCGATCAGGAAGAGGTCCGGCGGTTCGCCGCGAAGGGCCTCGAGCGCGCGCTGGCTTGCCGTCGACGGGCGCGACGGCGATTCCCGCCGCTGCCCAGGTGCTGGCGGCACCATTCGCGCAGGGACGCGTCCTGCTCGACGAGGAAGATACGCGGCATTTGGGGGAAGAAGCTGCCGAAAGATGCAGTCTAGCGCGGCGGTCGTGACGAATCGCCCCGCGGCGGTGCGGGCGCGGCCCGCCTTTCGTTACGGTTGAAATGAAGCGCGCCGGTCAGGGGAACCGGCCCGGGACGCGCACCGTTCAGCCGTCACCCGGCCCGGCCGCGCGAACCGCTAATCCCGGCCCCGCGCGGCCACGGCGACTCGGCCATTCCGACCCGAGGGACATTCCGGATCGTCCAGTCGGCGCGGACGCGCGAGGCACTCGCGGGGCGTCACGCGGGCGAGCCCCGCGCGCTCGAAGGCGATCTCGAAGCTGTCGACGGGCAGCCCCAAGCCCTCGCCCTCGCCCTTCAGCACGGCTTCCTTCGCCACCCAGTAGCGGAAGAACGCCGGCACCTGCCGATGCGCGGGCAGGCCCAGAAGGACTTCGGAATTCGGGGCCGCGAACGTCGATCGGGCGAGCTGAAAGGATGCCAGGTCGGGCCGCACCCGTTCCAGGTCGACGCCGATCTCGCGTCCGTCGCCCACGGCGAGGACGGCCCGGTGCTCCGAATGGCTCAGGTTGAACGACAGGCGCCGGCCGTGCGGTCCGGCCACGACCGGCTTTCCGTGCGGCTGCGCGTCGAAGCGCAAGTCGGTCGCTTCCAGGCCGAGATGCCTCGCGAGGATGTGGCGAAGGACCCCGTGGGCCACCACGAACCGCTCGCGCAGCAAGGGGAACGCGAATCGGGCGGCTCGAGAACGCTCGTCCGGCGAAAGGAAGCGGGCGCACTGTGCCCGTGTCGCCTCGTCGACGTCCAGTTCGAAGGACCAGAGGCACACTTCGCCCGGTTGAACCTCCAGGGACCCGGTGCGGGACAGCAGGGATGCCGGTTGGATCGCGACGACGGGATCGGGTGTCGTCGATCCGATCTCACGGGATGTCATGGAACTCGATGTCGTCGCCTTCGCCTGCGGGCTCCGACTTCGCGCCGACGGCGAATGGGGTGCTTTCCACCACTGCGTCACCAGGCGGAAGAGTTGCGCCCGCTGCGCTCCGTGCTGAACGTGGTCGACGCCAACGAGGTATTCGAGCTGGAGCCGATCGCCGAAGGCGAGGCGAGAAACGCGTCGAGCACCTGCTCGCGGTAGTTGTGCCGGTCCTCGACGCCGCTGGTGAGGGCGATGAGGAAGCGCACGCCCTGGGCGAGCGCCGCGCGATAGCCGCTTTCGAGAATCGCGTGAACCTCCCGGCTGCGCAAAGTTAAGGCGCGAGGCCGCTGTCTCACGGTCGTTGCCGAAGAGGTTGGCGGCCAGCCGACGCACCCGCGCGTTGCGCCCCGCGATCACGTTGTACCAGACCTTCGGCCGGAAGAGTCGCGGCAGGTAGTGGTGAAAATAGTAGCGCCGCGTCCGGGGCGTGGAGGGATCGAACAGGGCCAGGCCGACCACGCGCGGATCCTTGCCCGCATAGACCAGCGAATGGTCGGCACCGGAGCACAGGCCCATCAGCACGACGCGGTCAAACCGCCGCGCGGATTCAAGCCAGTCGAGAGCCTCGTGGATGTCCGCCATGGCGCCATCGACAGGGGCGAGCCCGTCGGCACGCGCCGGGCTGTCGCCGATGCCGGAAAGGTCGAAACGCAGGACGGCGTGTCCGCGGGCCGCGAGCGCCCGGGCAAGCAGCACGGACATGCGTCCGGGGCCGACGCGATGAATGATGCCCGCATTGAGCAGCACGATCGCGGGACGCCCCGGTGCGGCGGCGGGGTCGACAGGCTCGGTGAGAATGTCGACGAGGACCGGCGCGGTCCCAGCAAGAACACCTGCTCCGGAGACCTGCCCGTCATGGGAACCACGCCGTGATCCGCCTGAGTACGTCGACGGGCACCGCGCCCGGACGGAAATTCGCATCGTTCAGCCAGATGGGCGGAGACGGGATGCATTCGACCTCCGCGCCTTCCGCGAACATCGCGCGAAGGTCCCGGCACGCGACCTCGCTCCCGGAGACGACGATCCGCGCGGGCACCGCCAGTTTCGGCACCAGCGCCCGGAGGTCGATGGCTTCGATCTCGCCCGCGAGCGCGGGCGTCAGAGCGAAGCCATCGATCTCGAGCGTGCCTTCGGCAGCGCGATGTTCGGGCGCGGGTGCCTGCCCTGAGAGGCGATCCGTTCAAGCTCGCGAAGGTAGGCTTCGCCCGAGCACACCGGATCCCACAGGCCGAGCGAATCGGCGATCCCGGGCTTGCGCGCCACGAGGCTCGCCGCCAGCGACGCGCCCAGGCGCAGGCCGATCACGCCGACCCGTTCCGCCCCGGCCGTATCCCGCAGTTCCCCGATCGCCCGCTCGATGTCGTCCTGCCAGCCGGCGAGGGTCGCCTCGTGCAGTTCGCCCGCCGAGTCGCCCGTCCCGTAATAGTCGAATCGAAGGACGTCGACGCCGACCCCCGCCAGCTGGTGCGCCAGTTGGCGCATCGCGCGATGCGCGCTCAGGTACTCGTCGCCCCATGCCGGACACAGGACGACGGCGCGCCGCTGCGCGCGGCCCGCGTGCGCGGGCGCATACATGCCGAAGAGCCGGTGCGGGCCGGTCCCGAAGAACATCGGCGTCATGGCGAGGTCCCGGGCCGCGCGGCCGCCACCTGCCGCAGGCTCTGGAAGAACAGGGCGCGAGGATCCAGGCGCCATCCGGTCTTGCGTTCGACGACCGAGGCCACTTGCAGGGCGAGCAGCGAATGCCCCCCCAGCTCGAAGAAGTTGTCGTGTGCCCCCACGCGCTCGATCTTCAGGGCGTCGCGCCAGGCCTCGGCCAGAAGCTGCTCGAGGCCGGGCGCGGGCGGCTCGGCGCTCGCCTCGGCGCGCCGCGTTCCCTGGAATGGATCAGGCAACGCCGCCCGGTCGGTCTTGCCGTTCGGCGTGGAAGGTATCGCCTCGAGGGCGACGAACACCGACGGCACCATGTAATCCGGCAGTTGCTTGCGCACGAAGCCGCGGATCTCGCTGGCGGTGGGCTCCCCGCCGGCCACGTAGACCAGGTAGGCGACGAGCCGCAGGTCGCCCGGCGAAGCTTCCCGTGCGAGCACGACGCACTGCCGGACAGCCTCGTGCGCGGCGAGCACGGCCTCGATTTCCCAGTTCGATGCGGAAGCCGCGCACCTTCACCTGGTGGTCGCGCCGGCCGAGGTACTCGAGTTGGCCGTCGGCGAGGAATCGCACGATGTCGCCCGTGCGATAGAGGCGACGCCGTCCGACGCCGGGCAAGTCGAGCGTCACGAACTTCTCGGCCGTGAGCTCGGGCCGGTTGCGATAGCCGCGCGCGAGCCCGTCTCCGCCGATGCACAGCTCGCCCCCGACGCCGATCGGCGCGGGCAGGCCCGAGGGCTCGAGCACGAACACCTGCGTGTTCGCGATGGGCCGGCCGATCGGGATCGCCCGGGACGCATCCCGCACCCGGGCGAGCGTCGACCAGATGGTCGTCTCGGTCGGGCCGTACATGTTCCAGAGCTCGCCGCGCGTCTGAGGGAGCTTCTCGGCGAGCTCGCGTGGGAGCGCCTCCCCGCCGCACAGCATCTTGAGTCCCGGCCGGCCCTGCCAGCCGCTTTCGAGCAGCATCCGCCATGTCGCGGGCGTCGCCTGCAGCACGCTCGCGCCGCTGCTTTCGAGGAGTTCCGCCAGGCGCGCGCCGTCCGTCGCCGTCGCGCGGCTCGCGAGGACGACGGTGCCTCCGCACGTGAGCGGACCGTGGATCTCCAGGCCGGCGATGTCGAACGACAGCGTGGTGACCGACACGAACCGGTCGGCTTCGCCGAGCCCCGGCTCGCGCTGCATCGAGCCCAGGAAGTTCACGACCGAGCGATGCTCGATCTCCACGCCCTTGGGCCGCCCGGTCGATCCGGACGTGTAGATGACGTAGGCGAGGTTGTCCGCGGCGGGTTCGCCGGCCAGGTCGTCCTCCGGCCATGGCGCAAGCTCGGCCGCGTCCCGGTCGAGGCAGACGGCCCGCACGCCGGCCGGCAGCGCGGACGCGAGGCTCTCCTGCGTGACCACCGCCGCGAGCGCCGCGTCCGCGATCATGTAGTCGATGCGGTCCTTCGGGAACGCCGGATCCAGCGGCACGTAGGCGCCGCCAGCCTTGAGGATGCCCAGCAGCGCGACGACCATGCCGGGCGTGCGCTCCATCCACACGCCCACGAGCGATTCGGCGCCGACGCCCAGCGCGCGCAGGTGGCGCGCGAGGCGGTTGGCCCGCGCGTTCAGCTCGCCATAGCTGAGCCGCTCGTCCTCGAACTGCACCGCGACGGCCTGCGGCGAGCGCGCGACCTGGGCCTCGAAGAGCCCGTGCACGGTCTCGGCCGCGGGCACGTCATTCGCGGCGCCGGTGCCCTCGCGCGCAAGGCGCCCGACCTCCTCGTCCCCGAGCATCGCCAGGTCGTCGACGCGCGCGTCCGGTCTCGCCACGAAGCCCTCGAGCAGGCGGCGGTAGTGCCCGGCCATGCGCTCGATGGTCGAGGCGTCGAAGAGGTCGGTGTTGTACTCGAAGAACGTCCAAAGCCCGTCGTCGAGGTCGAAGACATCGAGCGCGATGTCGAAGCGCGCGGTCGTCCCGGGCGAGGAAATCACCTCGGCCTCGAGTCCCGGCAGTTCGAGGCGCGTCTGGAATTCGCTCTGCAGCCCGAACACCACCTGGAAGAGCGGCGTGTGGGCGAGCTCGCGCTGCCTCACGAGCGCGTCGACCAGCATGTCGAAGGGCATGGCCTGGTGCCGGTACGCCCCCAGGGCGAAGTCGCGCACCGGGCGATCACCGTCGAGACCGTCGGCTCGCCCGAGAGATCCGCGCGAAGGACGATGCTGTTGGCGAAGAAGCCGATGACGTGCTCGACTTCGGCGCGATGGCGATTGGCGATCGCCGTGCCGACTCGAAATCGGCCTGGCGGCTGTGCCGGTAGAGCAGCACCTGAAACGCCGAGAGCAGCGTCGCGAACAGCGTCGCCTGCTGCGCGCGCGCGAGCGTCTTCAGGTCCGCGGCGAGCTCGACCGGCAGGCGCACCGCGAGGCGCGCGCCGGCGGCCGTCTGCATCGACGGGCGCGGACGGTCGGTCGGCAGCGCGAGCACCGGCGGCATACCGGCCAGGCGGCGAAGCCAGAAGGCACGGTGTTCGTCCAGCGCGCCGCGCGCGAGCCAGCCGCGCTCCCATTCGACATAGTCGAGGTACTGGACCGCGAGCGGGGGAAGCGCAGGCGCCCTGCCCGTCGCGTGCGCGGAGTAGAGCGCCTGGAACTCCCGGAGCAGGATGCCGACCGAGAGGCCGTCGCCGATGATGTGGTCGAGCACGAAGAAGAAGACGTGCTCCTCGTCGGCGAGCCTCACCAGCATCGCGTGCAGCAGCGGCGCACAGGCCAGGTCGAAGGGGCGCCCCGCGATCGCCGCCGTCTCGCGCGCGAGCGCGGCTTCGCGCGCCTCGCCCGCCAGGTGGCCCAGGTCGACCCGCTCGATCCGCACGCGGGCGTCCGGGTCGATCGTGCAGCGCGGCGCGCCCTCCACCGAAAGGAAGCGCATGCGCAGGCATTCGTGCCGCGCAACCAGGTCCGCCAGGACGCGCTCGAGCGCCGCGACGTCCAGGCGCCCTTCATCCGGATCCCGTCGGGCATGTTGTAGGCGACGGTAGCCGGGTCCATCTGCTTGATGAACCAGATTCGCTGCTGCATGTGCGAGACGGGCATGGCCGCCGTGCGCGGCACCGTCGCGATGGGTTCGTCCGCCGGGGCCGCCGCCGCCGGGCCGCCGCCCTCCCGCAATCGCGTCTTGATCTCGTCCTTGCGCCCGGCGATCTCCGCCCGCAGCGTGTCGGTCAAGGCGCCCCGCGGCGCGTTGACCGACAGCTTCTCCCCGTCCAGGGCCAGGCGGATGTCGAGCGCCTGCAACCGGGCGAAAAGGTCGGCGAGCTCGCTCACAGGGTCAGTTCCTCACGGGGTTGGTCGAGGTACGCCGCCTGGGCGGCCACGGTAGTGTGCCGGAAGAGCTCCGCCATCGGCAGGTCGTGCCCGAGCCGCGTGCGCAGCGCCGAGTGCACCTTCACAAGCAGGAGGGAATGCCCGCCCAGCTCGAAGAAATCGTCGTCGCGCCCGATGCCCTCGGCACCGAGCACCTCGGCCCAGATGCCGGCCAGCATCCGCTCGGTGTCCGTGGCGGGCAGCGCGCCGCGACGCTCACCTCCGGCTAACGCCCCTTGCGGCGCCGGCAGCGCCGCGCCGTCGACCTTGCCGTTCGCGGTGAGGGGCAGCGCGTCGAGCGGCACGAACGCCGAGGGCACCATGTACGCGGGCAGCGCCTCGGCAAGCCGGGCACGTATTGCGGGCAGGTCGGTCTTGCCGGCCGCTACCAGGTAGGCCACGAGCCGCCGGTCTCCCGGGGTGTCCTCCCGCACGACGACGACGCTCTGGCGCACGGACTCGCAGCGGCCGAGCACCGCCTCGATCTCGCCCAGCTCGATGCGGAAGCCGCGGATCTTCACCTGCAGATCGATGCGCCCGAGGTACTCGAGCTCCCCCGACGCCCGCCGCCGTGCCAGGTCCCCGGTGCGGTAGAGCCGCTCGCCGGGAACGAAGGGGTCCGGCACGAAACGCGCCGCAGTGAGGTCGGGCCGCTCGAGGTATCCCGCGCGCGAGGCCCGGGCCGCCGACGTACATCTCGCCCATCACGCCGGGCGGCGTGGGCTCCAGGGCGGCGTCGAGGACGTGCACGCGCAGGTCGCCGATGGGCTCGCCGATCACGCTGCCCTGGGCGCCGTCGAGGTCCTCGAGGCCAATAGGCCGGTAGGTGACGTGAACGCATGTCTCGGTGATGCCGTACATGTTGACCAGCCGCGGCTTCTCGTCGCCGTGCCGGTCGAACCAGGTCCGCAACGTTTGAAGCTCGAGCGCTTCCCCGCCGAAAATCACGCAGCGCAGGCTCGTCGGCCGCGCGGCGCCGATGGCGGCGTCCGCCTGCATGAGCTGGCCGAAGGCCGACGGGGTCTGGTTGAGCACGGTCACGCGCTCGTCCTCCAGCAACTGCCGGAACGCGTCCGGGGCGCGCGTCGTCGCCTGCGGCACGACGACGAGCCGGCCACCGTAGAGCAGTGCGCCCCACAGTTCCCAGACCGAGAAATCGAAGGCGACGGAGTGGAACAGGGTCCACACGTCGTCGGGCCCGAAGCCGAACCAGCGCTGCGTGGCGGTGAAGAGGCGCTGCACCGCGCGATGCGCCAGCATCGCTCCCCTTGGGCCGGCCGGTCGACCCGGAGGTGTAGATCACGTAGGCCAGGTCGTCCGGCGCGTTGCACGGCGCCGGGTCGGTGTCGGGACGGTCGGCGAGCACCTCGTCGACGACGATGGCGACCCCGTCGTATCCCGGCAGCCGGGCCTCGAGGCCGCGCTGCGTGACGAGCACCCGCACCTTGGCATCGGCGAGCATGAAGGCGACGCGATCCGGCGGGTAGGCGAGATCGATCGGTACATAGGCCCCGCCGGCCTTCACGATGGCGACAAGGCCCACGACCAGGTCGATCGACGGCTCGCAGCAGAGGCCGACCAGCGCTTCGCGTCCGACGCCCGCCTCACGCAGGCGATGCGCCAGGCGGTTGGCGCGGCGGTTGAGTTCCGCATAGCTCAGCTGCGTGCCGGCGAAGGAAAGTGCGATCGCCTCGGGACTGCGGCGCACCTGCTCCTCGAAACGCTCGGGCAATGTCCAGGCCGGGCCGTCGCTCCCCACTACCGCGCCGGCGCCCTCGATCAGCGCGAGTCGTTCGGCGCCCGATAGCAGCGCGAAGCCGCCCAGGGTACCGCCCGGATCGGCGACGATGCCTTCGAGCACGTTGCGAAGGTGCCCGGCCAGGCGCGCGATCGTGCTTTCGTCGAAGAGATCCGCGTCGTACTTGAAATGCAGCGCGAGCGGGCCCGCGATGTCGATCACCTCGAGCGTCAGCACGAATTGGCCCAGCTGCTGCGCGAGCGCGAACTGTCGCAGGCGCAAGCCGCCGAAATCGACCGATCCCGCCGACGCCGTCGGCATCAGCATGGGCGCGAGCGCGCGCAGGCGCTCGAAGTTCTGGAGCACGAACATGGTCTCGAACAGCGGCGAGCGTCCCGGGTCCCTCGCCGGATGCAGCGCCTCGACGACCCGGGGGAACGGGCAGTCCTGGGCCTCGAGCGCGTCGAGCAGGGTCCGGCGCACCTGGGCGAGCAGCTCGCGCAGGGACATCCCGGCGTCCAGCCGCGAGCGCAGCGCCACGGTGTTCACGAAGTCGCCGACCACGCGCGTGGTCTAGGGCCTGTCCCGGCCGAAGGTCGGCGTGCCGACGATGACGTCCTGCGTCCCGGTGTACCGGAACAGCAGGGTCTTGAACGCCGCGAGCAGCACCACGTAGAGCGTGGTCGACTCGTTGCGCGCGAGCTGGCGCAGCCCGTCGCTCAGCCCCGCATCGAGCGAGACCGCGAGCGTGGCCGCCCGTGTCGACCGTCTCGCCTGGCGGCGACGATCCGCCGGCAGCTCGATGCGCGCGCGCGGCTCCGCGAGCTGCGTCCGCCAGTAATCGACGAGGCGCCGGCCTTCGGGCCCCTCGAGCATCTGCGACTGCCAGCGCGTGAAATCGGCGTAATCCGTCTCGGCGCGTGCGAGACCTGCCGCCGGCCCGCCGGTGGCCTCGGCGTAGAGCGAACGCAGCTCGTCGAGCAATTGCATCTGCGACAGGCCGTCGACCGCGATGTGGTGCGCGGTGACCAGCAGCACGTGGTCGGCGTCCGCGAGCCAGAAGAGGTCGGCGCGCAGGACAGGCCCCTTCTCCAGGTCGAAGGGCTGGCGGTAGGCCGCCTCGACGCGCCGGCGCAGTTCGTCCTCGTCGATGCCGGAACGTCGTGGACGTCCAGCGCGGCGACGCCGTTGCCGGCGATGCGCTGGACCGGCAGGCCGGCCACGACGGGATAGGTCGTGCGCAGGATCGCGTGGCGGTCGACCAGCGCCTGCAGCGCCTGGCGCAGGGCGGCCACGTTGACGGGCGATACGACGCGCGCGCTGAACGCCACGTTGTACGCGGCGCTCGCCGGATCCTCGCGGTGCACGAGCCAGAGGGAACGCTGGTTGTACGACAGGTCGCACGTGGTCTCGCGCTCCGCCGCCTCCGTCCGCAGAGAGGCGAGCACGTCGTCGCGCCGCGCGCCCAGCTCCGCGCGCAGCTCCGGCGTGAGCGCCCCCTGGGGCCCCCGGAAGCGCAGGCGGTCGCCCTCGAACCACAGCGCCACGCCGCGCGCGAGGAGATCCTGTACCAGGTCGCCGGCGGCTCTCATCGTCCCGCGCCCTCCTGGCGGGAGTGCGGACCGAAGCGTCGGCACGGACTTGCGCGGAAGGCGGTCAAAGCGAGCCCTCCTCCCAGGCCGGCTCGGGCAATGCCGGCGCAACGGCGCCGGCTGCCGCATCGTCCCCGCGCCGCTCCAGGGCCTCGAGCAGTGTCGCGCCGAGTTCCGCGAGGCTCGGGCCCCGGAGCAACTGGGGAACCGAGACTTTCACGCCGAAGGCCGCGTGCAAGCGGTTGCGCAGCTCCATCGCCATGAGCGAGTCGAGCCCCATTTCCATGATCGAGCGCCGCGGGTCGACCGGTGCGCCCTCGCCCAGCGCCAGCACCTGGACGAGCTGGCCGGCGAGATACGCGAAAGCAGGACGTCGGGACGCCGCGGCGTCCGTCTCCTCGAGAAGCCGGCGCATGTCCACGGCCTTCGGGGGGTCGGCGCCGCCGCGCCCGGACGCGGCGAGGCGCAGGCCGGAGAGAAAGGCCCCGCCCTGCGCCGGCAGGCGTGCGCGGTCCATCGGGATCGCGGCGAGCTGGCGGCCCGGTTGTCCCGGAGCATGGCGCCCAGCATCCGCACGCCCTCGACGGGCTCGATCATCCGCAGGCCCATCGCGGCCCATCGGCGCCGGTGCTGCTCGTCCACCTTCGCGGCCATGCCGGTACCCGACCAGCTTCCCCAGTTCACGCTCAGGGCCGGCAGCCCGCGCACCGCGCGCAGGTGCGCGAGCCCGTCCATGAAGCTGTTGGCCGCCGCGTAGTTGCCTTGCCCCGGGGCCCCGAGCAGCGCCGCTCCCGCCGAGAAGAGCACGAAGAAGTCGAGCGGCAGGCCGGCCGTCTGCCGGTGCAGGTTCCAGGCGCCGCGGACCTTGGGCGCAAGGACAGTCGCGAAGCGAGACGGTTCTAGCTCGGCCAGCGTGCCGTCGTCCACGCGGCCGGCCGCGTGGATCACGCCGCGCAGCGGCGGCAACCGGGCCGCCAGGTCACCCAGGACCCTCGCCAGTTGGCCGGCGTCGGCGACATCCGCCTGCGCCGGCTCCACCTGCACGCCCTGCGCGCGCAGGCGGTCGAGCACGGCATGGGCTTCGGCCTGTGGCGCGCTCCGGCCCAGCAGTACCAGATGGCGCGCGCCCTCGGCCGCCAGCCACTCGGCCGCGGCGAGGCCCAGCCCGCCCAGGCCGCCCGTCACCAGGTAGCTCGCGTCGCCGCGGATGACCGGCGCCACCGCCTGCGTGATCACGATCTTGCCCACGTGATGGCCCTGTGCCATGCAGCGGAAGGCCTCCTCCGCGCGCTCGACTGGATAAAGGCGCCGCGGCAGCGCCGTGAGGCTTCCCGTCGACACGTCCCCGAGCAGGCCCTGCAGGCGCTCGCGCATGCGCGCGGGATCGGCCGCCGTGACCTCGCCCAGGTAGAGGCGCGTGTACTCGACCGAGGGAAAGCCTTCACGCACACGCGCGGCGTCCCAGTCGTCGGACTTGCCGATCTCGATGAAGCGTCCGCCCGGGCCCAGCAACCCCAATGTCGCTGGGATGAACTCGCCCGCCA
>JADJMI010000028.1 GCA_016709665.1 Betaproteobacteria bacterium
GCGCCGGGGCCTGCGCCCGCGCGTCCGACGGCAGGCTGAGCAGGCTCGCGGCGCCCGTGGCGGTGAGGCCCAGGGCGGCGACCAGGCGGAGCATGTCGCGGCGGGACGTGCCGCGACCGAGCGCATCGGCGAGGCGGCGGCGGTCGAGGTCGTCGAGTCGGATCGGGGGCATCGGGGTGTCGTCCATGGCGTTTTCCTTGTTTGGCGCTACTCGATCGCGTCTTTCATGCGGTACCACGCGCCCACCAGGGGCAGGAACCAGGGCTTGCCGAAGTGCCCGGGGATGGCCGGCCAGTCGAGGCCGAGCCACGGGCTCTTCGCGGGCCGGCCGGCCAGCAGGTCGGCCATCGCCGCGCCCAGGTGCACGGCGATCTGCACCCCGTGCCCGCTGTAGCCCATCGCATGGTAAAGCCCGTCGCGTTCGCCCGCGCGCGGCAGGCGGTCGCGCGTCATGTCGACGAGGCCGCCCCAGAAGTAGTCGATGCGCACGTCCGCCAGGGACGGGAACATGCGCGCGATCGTGGCGCGCAGGATGGCGGCGCTCTCCTCGTCGATCCGGGGGTTCGACAGGGCGAAGCGGGCGCGCCCGCCGAAGAGCAGGCGGTCGTCCGGCGTGATGCGGAAGTAGTTCACGATGTGCACCGAGGTGACGTAGTTGCGCCGCTTCGGCATGAGGCGGGCGATGACGTCCTTGGGCAAGGGTTCCGTGGCCACCATGAAGCTTCCCACCGGAACGATGCGCCGGCGCAGCCAGGCGAAGGGCCCGTCCTGCGAGGCGCCGGTCGCCAGGAAGACGCGCGAGGCCTCGAAGGTGCCGCGCGAGGTGACGACGCGGTGGGCGTAGCCATCGAGGCGTTCCAGGGCGGTGACGCGCGCGTTCGTGAAGACACGCGCGCCGCGGCGCTGGGCGGCCTGCGCGAGCCCGACGCCGAAGCGGCCGGGGTGCAGCTGGGCGCTCGTCTTCTGCAGGAGCGCGCCGTAGGCCTCGGCGGTGTCGATCTCCTCGCGCACGCGCCCGGGACCGATGAGTTCCATGCCGGGGTCGACCTCGCGGTGCATCGTCTCGTAGTAGCGGGCGAGCGTGTCGTAATGCCCGGGCTTCACGGCGACCTTGAGCTTGCCGCAGCGGCCGAAGTCGCAATCGATCGATTCCTCGCGCACGAGCGTCTCGACGGCGGTCACGGCGTCCTCGAAGTCCCGGTACATCTCGCGGGCGCGATCCTTTCCGAATGCGCCGACGACGTCCGCGTAGCCGGGCGAAAGCCCGTTGTTGCAGTGCCCGCCGTTGCGGCCCGAGGCTTCGCCCGCGATACGGCCGGCCTCGACGAGGGTCACCGAGGCGCCGCTGCGGGCGAGCCCGTACGCGGCGGAGAGCCCCGTGTAGCCGCCGCCCACCACGCAGACGTCGACCCGTCCGCCCTCGGCGAGGGCACCCGGCGAATCGGTGAACGCCGGCGCGGTGTCCAGCCAGTAGGACTCGTATTTCATCGGGACGCGGCGGCGCTCAGAGGCCGACGAGGCCCGGCAGGCCGTTGATGTCGTCGATCTCGACCGAGCCGTAGGCGGGTTGAACGGGTCGTGCCCGCGCTTCACGAACGCCTTCATCTTGATGCCGATGTCGGCAGCCGACATGTGGTCGTAGCGCATGCTCGAGGAGACGTGCAGGATGTCCTCGGGCGCGCAGCCGAGGTTGTCGATCATGTACTCGAAGGCGCGCAGGCGCGGCTTGTAGGCGCCGGCCATCTCGGCCGTGAAGACGTGCGCGAAGGGCGCGCCCAGCTGGGCGACGTTGCGGTGGATCTGCTCGTTCGCGGCGTTGGACAGGATGACGAGCGGGAATTCCTTCGCGGTCTTCGAGAGCCCCGGGGGCACGTCCGGGTAGGGGGCCCACGTGGGCACCGCCTCGTAGATCCGCAAGGCGTCGTCGGTCCGCGAGGCCACCTTCGCGCGCCGGCACGCGCGCTCGAGGGAGCGGAACAGCACTTCCTTGTACGGGCGCCAGTCGCCCATCACCTCGTCGCGGCGGTAGTGGCGGAAGTCCGTGAGGAAGGCGTCCATCCGCTCGGCCGGGACGCGGTCGGCGAAGACTTCCCTCGTCACGTCGCCGATGCGGAAATGGGTGAGGGTGCCGTAGCAGTCGAAGGTGATGAACTTGGGGCGGAAGGTCACGGGCGGGGATCCTGTCGGGGAGGGGCCCCGCGAAGCGGGAAGCGCAAGGTGCGGGGCACGGCACGATTTCAGCATACGCGCCCCCGCAGCCCCAGCCTTATGCCGCGGGCCCTCGCGCACAAAAAGCTGTTTTGGCGGCGCGATCCAGCATAGTTTGCCGCCCGCTTTTTGCGAACATGGGGGCCTTCCACGCACAGGGAAAACCCGTTCCATGGAGCCCGCGCCCGAGGTGGCTTACCGTCGATTCGCCGCGCGCGACGTGCCCCCGGCGCGCCGCCTGTCCGCGGCCGTGGGCTGGGCCCACCGCGAGGAGGATTGGGAATTCGTCCGCGCGCTCGGCAGCGGCTGGGTCGCGGTGGCCGGGGGCGAGGTGCGCGGCACGGCGCTCACCTGGCGCCACGACGCGCGCCACGGCTCCATCGGCATGGTGATCGTCGAGCCGGGGTGGCAGGGCCTGGGCATCGGGCGCCAGCTCGTGGAGCGCGCGCTCGGAACGCTCGGGGATCGCTCGCTCACGCTGAACGGCACCGTGGCAGGCCGCAAGATGTACGAGCGGCTGGGGTTTCGCGTCGTGGGCCAGCTCGAACAGCACCAGGGCGTGCCGGGCAACGTGCCGCCCACGAGGCTCGGCCGCGGCGAGCGATTGCGGCCGGTGGGCACCGCCGACGTGCCGCGACTCGTGAAGCTCGGGCTCGCCGCCTCGGGCCTGCGCCGCGCAAGACTGATGCGCGCCCTCCTGGCCGTCTCGGAGGGCATCGCGATCGACCGCGGCGACGAGACGGTGGGCTTCGCGCTGTGCCGGCGCTTCGGCCACGGGCGGGTCGTCGGTCCCGTGGTGGCGCCGGACGCCGTGCGCGCGCAGGCCCTCATCGGTCACTGGGCCGCGGTCCATGCGGGCACGTTCCTGCGCACCGACGTCGACCGCGCCCTCGGCCTGGGGCCCTGGCTCACCGAGCTCGGCTTGCCGGAGGTAGACGCCGCGCTCACGATGGTGCGCGGCGAGGCGCCCCGTCGCCGGGGCGACGTGACCGCCTTCAGCGTCGTGAACCAGGCGCTGGGCTAGGCGTGGCGATCCTCTACAAGTCGGACCCGGTCCGTGGCGCGCAGTGGGCTGCGCTGCACCGCGAGCGCGCTCCCGACATCGATTTCCGCGTGTGGCCGGCCGAGGGCGACGTCACCGGCGTTCGCTACGTCATCGCCTGGTCGATCGCGCCGGACTTCCTCGCGCGGTTCCCGAACCTCGAGGTGCTCTTCTGCACCGGCGCGGGCGTGGACCGCCTCGGCCTGGCAGGCCTGCCGCCGGGACTGCCCGTGGTGCGCATGGTCGAACCGGGAATCGTCGAGGGCATGGGCGAATTCGTGACGATGGCCGCGCTGTCCCTCCACCGCGACGCTTACGAATACGCGCGTCTCCAGGCGCGTGGCGAATGGAAGGTGCTGCCGGTTCGGCCCGCATCAGCGACCCGCGTCGGCGTGCTCGGGGCGGGCGTCCTCGGCAGGCATGTGCTGGGCCGCCTCGCCGCTTTCGGCTTCGACTGCGCCGCGTGGAGCCGCACGCGCCCGGCGATCGCGGGCGTGGCGGGATTCGCGGGCCGCGAGGAGCTGCCGGCCTTCCTCGCGCGGACGGACACGCTCGTGTGCCTGCTGCCGCTCACCGACGACACGCGCGGCATCCTCTCGGCGCCCGTCTTCGCCGCGTTGCCGCGCGGAGCGAGCGTGGTGAACGTGGGCCGCGGCGACCACCTGGTCGAAGCGGACCTCCTGGCGGCACTGGATGGCGGGCACCTCGCCGAAGCGGTCATCGACGTCATGCACGAGGAACCGCTTCCGGCCGGGCATCCGTTCTGGTCGCATCCGCGCGTGCACCTCACGCCCCACATCGCGAGCGAAACGCAGATACCGACGGCGGTCGATGCGCTCATCGCCAACGTGCGCGCCCACCTTGCGGGACAGCCGATGCGCGGCCTCGTCGATCGCACGAAAGGCTACTAGCCGGTTCGGTGCGCGGCAGCAGGAAATGCCCTTTTCCGGTGCGATTCAGCCGCGCTTCGGCGGCGCGGTGCGCGAACTCCGCACGATAGCGCTGGGCCCGCGGGCTACGATGGCATCTTCGAGAGCCCCGTTTCATTCCCGACGCCATGACCGACCGCCACCTGCTCGACGCCGACCGGCGTCACTGGATCCACCCCGTCGTCAACTACCGGGCGCACGAGAAGCGCGGCGTCACGATCCTCGAGTCAGCGCACGGGCCGTTCCTGGTCGATTCGGACGGGGTCGAGCTGCTCGATGCCTTCGCGGGCCTGTGGTGCGTGAACGTGGGCTACGGCCAGGAATCGGTCGTGCAGGCCGCGGCGGAGCAGATGCGCAAGCTCCCCTACGCCACCGGCTATTTCCACTACGGCTCGGAGCCCGCGATCCGCCTCGCGGAAAAGCTCGTCTCGATCGCGCCAGCCTCGCTCCAGCACGTCTACTTCGGCGCGGGCGGCGGCGACGCCATCGACACCGCGATCCGATTCATCACGAACTTCTACAACGTGACGGGCCGGCCGGCGAAGAAGCACATCATCGCCCTCGAGCGCGGCTACCATGGCTCCACGTCGCTCGGCTCCGGCCTGACCGCGCTGGCACCCTTCCACGCGGGCTTCGACGTGCCGCTGCCGACCCAGCATCACCTCCCGTCGCCCTATCCCTACCGCCACGCCGCGGGGCCGGAACCGAAGGCCGTCATCGCGGCCTCGGTGAAGTCCCTTCGCGACGCGGTGTCGGCTCTCGGCGCCGAGAACGTCGCGGCCTTCTTCTGCGAGCCGGTGCAGGGGTCGGGCGGCGTGGTCGTCCCGCCCGTGGGCTGGCTCAAGGCCATGCACGAGGCTTGCCGCGAGCTCGGCATCCTCTTCCTCGCCGACGAGGTCATCACCGGCTTCGGCCGCACGGGGCCGATGTTCGCCTGCCAGGCCGAGGGCGTGGAGCCCGACCTCATGACGGTCGCCAAGGGACTCACGGCGGGCTACGTACCCATGAGCGCGACGTTCGTCTCGGACGAGATCTACCAGGCGCTCGCCGACGGCATCAAGGCCGGCATGCCGATGGGGCACGGGCACACGTACTCGGCCCACCCGGTGAGCGCGGCGGTGGCGCTGGAAGTGCTGCGCCTCTACGAGGAAGGCGGCATCCTCGCGAACGCCCGGCGCGTCGCCCCGGCCTTCGAGTCGGGCCTCGCGGCCACCCTCGCGCACCCGCTCGTCGGGGACGTGCGCACGCGGGGCCTGCTGGGCGCCATCGAGCTGGTGGCCGACAAGGCGACGAAGCGTCGCTTCGACGCGGCGCTGAAGCTCCCGGACCGCATCACCGAGATCGCCTATCGCCGCCGGCTGGTCTTCCGGTGCTTCGGCGACAACATCCTGGGCTTCGCGCCCGCCTTGAACTACTCGGAAGGCGACGTGGCCCTGATGCTCGAGCGCATCGGGCAGGTGCTCGACGACGTGCTCGCCCTGGACGACGTGCGCCGGGCGATGGCCTGCGCGCCCGAGACGGCCGTCGCCCGCTAGCCGCGGGCCCTCGCGCGCGCCCAAGCCTGCCGGCCGCGCACATCGCCCTCGTCGCATCCCGCCGCTTCCATCTCGTCGTCGATGGCGACCTGCTCGCCGTCGCCCGCGTGTTGCGATTGCTCAGGCGCCATCGCGCCGTGGTCGAGCACCCGGTCCGGGAAGGCGAGGGGGGCGCCCCGGAGCGAATGGAAGGCCGCGTCCCGAACGGGCGGCATGCCCGGGCGCTGGCGGGATCACTCTCCCGGGATCCCGCGGTGCGACGGGCTTTCGTCGAGGGGATCCGGGATGCGCCGGATGTCGCGGCGGGCGGGCGGGCGCGTCCGGGCGCAGAATGCGCATGACCCCGGCACCTTCGCCAACGGCGGCGCGCGCCACCCTTCGACGCACACGGCCATGTTCAACGAGCCCGACGAGCACCAGGAAATCCGCGACGCGGTGCGGCACCTCTGCCGGCAGTTTCCCGACGAGTATTTCCGCGAGATCGACGCGCGCAAGGCCTATCCCGAGCGGTTCGTCGATGCGTTGATCGAGGCCGGGTGGCTCTCGGCCATGATCCCGGAGGCGTATGGGGGGACGGGCCTGGGGCTCACGGCCGCCTCGGTGATCATGGAGGAGATCAACCGTTCCGGCGGCAATGCCGGGGCCGTGCACGGGCAGATGTACAACATGGGAACGCTGCTGCGCAGCGGCAGCGCGGCCCAGAAGGAAAAGTACCTTCCGGCCATCGCCGCAGGAAAACTGCGCATCCAGTCGATGGCCGTCACCGAGCCCACGACGGGGTCGGACACCACGAAGATCCGGACGACGGCGGTGAAGCGGGACGGCCGCTACGTCGTGAACGGCCAGAAGGTATGGATCTCCCGCGTGCAGCATTCGGACCTGATGATCCTCCTGGCGCGGACCACGCCGCTCGCGGAGGTGAGGAAGAAATCCGAGGGCATGTCGATCTTCATCGTCGACCTGCGCGAGGCCATCGGCCGGGGTCTCACCGTGAAGCCCATCGCGAACCTCGTGAACCACGAGACGAACGAGCTCTTCTTCGACGACCTCGAGATCCCCGAGGAGAACCTCATCGGCGAGGAGGGGTGCGGGTTCCGGTACATCCTCGACGGCCTCAACGCGGAGCGCACGCTCATCGCGGCCGAGTGCATCGGCGACGGCTACTGGTTCGTCGAGCGCGCCCGCAAGTACGCGAGCGAGCGCGTCGTCTTCGATCGCCCCATCGGTCGGAACCAGGGCGTGGCCTTCCCGATCGCGGACGCGTTCATCGAGATCGAGGCCGCCAATCTCATGCGCTTCGAGGCGGCGCGGCTATTCGACGAGATGAAGCCCTGCGGCGCCCAGGCCAATATGGCCAAGTACCTCGCGGCCAAGGCCTCCTGGGAGGCCGCCAACGTTTGCCTGCAGACCCACGGCGGCTTCGGCTTCGCCAACGAATACGACATCGAGCGCAAGTTCCGCGAGACGCGCCTCTACCAGGTGGCGCCCATCTCCACAAACCTCGTCTACGCGTACGTGGCCGAGCACGTGCTGGGCTTGCCGCGCTCGTTCTGAGGGCGCGCCCGCCGCAAGCGCCCGGGCGCGTCGATCCCTGCCGGCGCTCGGGCACAATGGCTCCGATGAACCCATTGCATCCGAAGAAGCTCCTCCATACGAAGTGGACGGCCGTGCGGCCGGTCGCACGGCAGAAGCATTTCATCGTGACGAAGGTGATCGAGTGCGGGGAGCCGCTTGGCCCGATCGTGTGGGTCGAGATCGAAGCCGTGCATTCGCGGCGGACGACGCGGTTGCCCTGGCGGCAATTGCGCGATCAGGAACTCTGGCGACAGGGTTGGACCTGAAGAAAAAAGAGACCAACCGGCAGGCCGGTTGGTCTCTCGCTTTGGTGGAGGCGGCGGGAATCGAACCCGCGTCCAGATGCCCATCCACGAACAGATCTACATGCGTAGCCGGTTGTTCTGCTCTCGCGGATCGACCAGGAACCGGCTCCCGGCTTTCACCGCCAGCCACCTTGGATCTAGGTCCCCGCCAAGTGGCCCGACGGGTTCCGATTCACTGTTTATGACTCCGCTGCCGGTGTTCTGGCCCCACCCAGTGAAAAATAGGTGCGGAGCTGACCGGTATTAAGCGGCCAGGGCGTACGTTTCGTCGTTCGCAGTTAAGTTTGCGATTCCAGCGGTTTTACGAGACGTTGGCGCTCGGCATGCCCTGCTCGCTTCACTGCACCTGTCGAAGCCAGGTCGCCCCCGGAAACCGGGGTCCAGCGAATGCCATTCTACTCGCCCGTCCCGTCACCGAGCCGCGCTTGTCGGTTAGATGGTGCTCGCCGGGCGGAGTTCAAGGCCCTCGCGCCGCGTAGAATGGCGCCCGGCGCGTAACGGCGCCGCCCCCATTTCCGGAATCCTCATGAGCGATCGGCACAGGCAGCAGTGGGAAGCGCTCGGTCGCGTCGATCCCTATTGGGCCGTCATCTCGGAGCCGGGCAAGAAGGGCGGGCGCTGGGATCCCGAGGACTTCTTCGCCTCCGGTGCGAACGAGATCCGCGCGGTGCTCGCTCGGGCGGCAGCGCTGGGCATCGATCCGGCGCGGGGCCGTGCCCTCGACTACGGTTGCGGCGTCGGCCGGCTCACGCGGGCGTTGGCGGGCGAGTTCGCCTCGGTCGTGGGCGTCGATTTCTCCGAGAGCATGCTGGCCGAGGCCCGCCGCGCCAATGCCGGCATCGCCAATGCGCGGTTCGAGCGCAACGACGGCCGCTCGCTCGCCGCGATCGCGTCGGGCTCCATCGATTTCGCCTACAGCGTGATCGCGCTCCAGCATTCGCCCGCGGCGGCGCAGCGGGAGGTGATCCGCGAGTTCGGCCGCGTCGTCGCGCCGGAAGGCGTGGTGGTATTCCAGACGCCTTCCCGGCCGAACCTGCGGACCGCCTCGGGGATCGCTTTCAGGCTGGTGGGCAATCGCCTGCTCAACCTGCCGCGCCGCGTCCTGCACGGCAAGGGGCGCGTCATGGAAGTGCATGCGCTCCCGCGCGAGGAGGTCACGCGCCTGCTGGCGCAGGGCGGCTTCGAGGTGCGCGAGATCGAACGCTACGATGTCGCCGGCCCGGCCTTCGAGAGCTACCGCTACTTCGCCCGGCGGCGCTGAAAGCCTAGAGCCCCGCGTAACGCGCGATGCCCGCCGGCGAATCGACGACGGCGTCCGCGCCCCAGTGGTGCGGCCCCGGACCGCTGCCGAGGTATCCATAGCCGGCCGCCAGCACCGGCATGCCGGCGGCGCGGGCGGCCTGGATGTCGCGCACGTCGTCGCCCACGTAAAGGACGTTGGAGGGTGGCAGCGCCAGCTCGCGAGCGGCGTGCAGCAGGGGATCGGGAAAGGGCTTGGCACGCTCGCAGGTATCGCCACCCACGATCACCGCGGCACGCTCGCCGAGCCCCAGGCCCGCCATGACCGGGCGGGCGAAGCGCTCGAACTTGTTGGTCACGACGCCCCAGGCGAGCGGGCGGCGCTCGATCGCCTCGAGAAGCTCGGGCATTTCCGGGAACAGGCACGATTCCACGCAAAGCATGCCCGCGTAGATCTCGAGGAATTCCTCGCGCAGCGCGCCGAAGCCGGCGTCCTCCGGGGTGAGCCCGAAGGCCGCGCCGATCATGCCGCGCGCGCCGTTCGACACGTGGGGGCGGACGAGTTGGAGGGCGACGGGTTCGAGCGAGCGCCGCTCGCGCATCACGTTCACGGTCCGGGCCATGTCCGGCGCGGTGTCCGCGAGCGTGCCATCGAGGTCGAAGAGGACGGCGCGGATCACGGCGCGCCCGCCGGCCGGCGGGCGGCGAGGACGTAGTTCACGCCCACGTCCGTTCCCATCGCGAAGACCTTCGTGAACGGGTTGTAGGTGAGGCCCGCCAGGCCGGCCGCCTCGAGACCGGCCGCGCGGCAGTGGCCTGCCAGTTCCGAAGGCGTGAGGAACCTCGCGTATTCGTGCGTGCCCCGGGGCAGCAGCCCCAGCACGTATTCCGCGCCCACGATCGCGAAGAGGAAGGACTTCGGGTTGCGGTTGATGGTGGCGAAGAAGGTCCATCCACCCGGCTTCACGAGCTGCGCGCACGCGCGCACGGTGCTCGCGGGATCGGGCACGTGCTCGAGCATCTCCATGCACGTGACGACATCGTAGGCGCCCGGCTCGGCCGCCGCGGCGTCCTCCGCCGACACGAGGCGATAGTCGACCTCCACGCCGCTTTCCAGGCGGTGGAGCATCGCCACCTTGAGGGGCTTTTCCGCGAGATCGATGCCCGTGACGCGGGCGCCCGCGCCCGCCATGGCCTCGGCGAGGATGCCGCCGCCGCAGCCCACGTCGATCACGCGCCGCCCGGCCAGGCCGCCGACGAGGCGGTCGATGTGCGCGAGGCGAAGCGGGTTGATCTCGTGCAGGGGACGGAATTCGCTCTGCGGATCCCACCATCGGTGGGCGAGGGCGCTGAACTTGGCGAGTTCGGCCGGATCGACGTTGGGGGCGGGGCGCTCGGCGGCATGGACGGTCATGGGGCGTTCCGGATCCTCTGCCGCCACCAGGCGGCCTTGGCCTTCAGTTCCTCCTCGTCGATGCCCGCGAGGCGGCGGTCGGCGAGGCGCAGGTCGCCGGCCACCCACACGTGGGTCACGTGCTCGCGGCCGGCTGCATAGACGAGATCCGAGACCGGATCGAAACAAGGGAGGGTTTCCAGGGACGAAAGTTCCACGGCGGCGAGATCCGCCCACTTTCCGGGGCGGATGGAACCGATCGAGCCTTCCAGGCCGAGGGCCCGGGCGCCGTCGATCGTGGCCATCGCGAGGGCCTCGTGCGCCGGCAGGGTCCGGGGGTCGCCCGAGACGCCTTTCGCCAACAGGGCCGCCATCCGGGTCTCGGTCAGCAGGTCGAGGCGATTGTTGCTGCCGGCGCCGTCCGTGCCCAGGGCCACGGTGACGCCACTCGCGCGAAGCTGCGTCACCGGTGCGATGCCGCTCGCGAGCTTCAGGTTGGAGGACGGGCAGTGCACCACGCTAGCCCGCTCCCGCGCCAGGATGTCGATTTCGTGGCCCTCGAGGTGAACCGCGTGCACGGCGATGAGCCGCGGGCCCACGAGGCCCAGCCGGCGCAGCCGTTCGAGAGGGCGCACGCCGTGCCGGTCCTGGCCGCCGGCGATCTCGTCGGCGGTCTCGTGCAGGTGCGTATGGACCGGAATGTCCAGTTCGTCCGACAGCATCGCGACCTTCGCGAGCGTCTCGTCCCCTACGGTATAGGGCGCGTGGGGGGCGAGGCAGAAGGAGAGCAGGTCCTCGCCGGCATACCGGTCCCGGGTGGCGAGGCCCTTGTGGAGGTAATTCGCCGGGTCCGTCGCGTAGGCGCTCGGGAAGTCGATCGCGATGATGCCCAGGCTCGCGCGCATTCCGGCGCGAAGGCTCGCCCGCGCGGTCGCCTCCGGAAAGAAGTACATGTCGTTGAAGCAGGTCGTCCCGCCGCGGAGCATCTCGGCGGCGGCGAGCAGGCTTCCGTCGTGCACGAACTCGTCGCTCACGTGCTTCGCCTCGGCCGGCCACATGTGCTCCTGCAGCCAGGTCATGAGCGGAAGGTCGTCGGCGAGGCCCCTGAGGAGCGCCATGGCGGCATGGCCATGGGCGTTGACGAACCCGGGCACGAGCAGGTGGCGGGCGAGCCGCGTCACGGAGCGGGCGGAATACCGGTCTTCGGCCAGTGCCGAGGGCAGGACGTCCACGATCCGCCCCTCGCTGACGGCGACGGCGTGGTCGGCGAGGAGCGTCCCGGGCGGTTCGACCGGGGCGATCCAGGCGGCGTGGACGAGGGAGTCGATGTCGCGCATGGGGCAGGAACAAAAAACCCCGCCGGAGCGGGGTTCTTTGCCGGGCAGGGGCGGCTTACTTCTTGACGCCCTTGAACTCGATGTCGACGCGGCGGTTCTTCTGGCGGCCTTCCGCGGTCTTGTTGGTGGCGACCGGCTGGGACTCGCCCTTGCCGATGGTCGTGATCTTCGAGGCCGGGATGCCCTTGGAGACCAGGTAGCCCTTCACGGCCGCGGCGCGGCGCTCGGAGAGCTTCTGGTTGTAGGCGTCCGTACCGACCGAGTCCGTGTGGCCGGTGGCGATGACCATTTCGACGTCCACGCCCTGGAGCTTGGCGAGGGCCTCGTCGATGCGCTTCTTGCCGTCCGGACGGACGACCGACTTGTCGAAGTCGAACAGGGCGTCGGCCTGGATGACGATGGCCTGCTTGACCGAAGCGGGCGCGGCCTTGGCGGCGGGCGCGGCGGGCTTGGCCGGCGCGGCGGGCGCGCCCGGGGCGGCCGGGGTGGCGGACTTCGGCGCTGGGCCTTCGGCATGCAATCGGGGTGGTTGATGCCCGAGGACAGGACGCACACGCCCTGCGCGTCGCGAACGGGCAGGCCTTGCGAGTCGGTCACGTTCGGAACGGTGGCTTGCGCGAGAGCGCCCGTGCTGGCGATGGCCAGGGCGGCCGAGCCGAGCACCAGCTTCGCAATCGAGGAAATCTTCATATTCGGAACTCCCAAGAGATTTAGGTAATTTTTTGACGCCTGGCTTTTTATTCAGGCTCGCGCCCAAAACGACTCGCACAATCATACACAAAGCCCCTGCCGGTCCACAACCGAGGCGCTTTGCCCCCCCGGGGACACCCCCCCGCACGGCTTGGAAACGGGGGGGGCGGATGTGCTAGAATTTCACTTTTGCCGGTCGGCAAAAGACCAATCAAAACAAGCGGTTGCAAACGGACGCCCCCGCGCCCGCCCGCCCGCGCTCACGCCCCGAAGCCCATGGAACAGTTCGCGAAGGAAACCCTCCCCATCAGTCTCGAGCAGGAGATGCGCCGGTCCTACCTGGACTACGCGATGAGCGTCATCGTCGGCCGCGCGCTCCCGGATGCCCGGGACGGACTCAAGCCCGTCCACCGGCGCGTGCTCTACGCCATGCACGAGCTGAACAACGACTGGAACAAGGCCTACAAGAAATCCGCCCGCATCGTGGGCGACGTGATCGGCAAGTACCACCCCCACGGCGATACCGCGGTTTACGACACGATCGTGCGCATGGCGCAGGACTTCAGCCTGCGCTACCCGCTGGTGGACGGCCAGGGCAACTTCGGCTCGGTGGACGGCGACAACGCCGCCGCCATGCGCTACACCGAGATCCGGCTGCACAAGATCGCCCACGAGATGCTGGCCGACCTCGACAAGGAAACGGTCGACTTCGGCCCGAACTACGACGGCAGCGAGGAGGAGCCCCTCATCCTTCCGGCCAAGTTCCCGAACCTGCTGGTGAACGGTTCCTCCGGCATCGCCGTCGGCATGGCGACCAACATCCCGCCGCACAACCTGTGCGAGGTGATCGACGCGTGCTTCGCCGTGCTCGGCAACCCCGAGATCGACATCGAGGATCTCATCGCGATCGTTCCCGCCCCGGATTTCCCCACCGCCGGCATCATCTACGGCACGGCGGACGTCCGCGAAGGCTACCGGACGGGCCGCGGACGGGTGGTGATGCGCGCCCGCACCCACGTCGAGGACGTCGGCAAGGGCGAGCGCCAGGCCATCATCATCGACGAGCTGCCCTACCAGGTGAACAAGGCGCAGTTGCTCATCAAGATCGGCGAGCTGATCCGGGAGAAGCGCCTCGAAGGCATCGCGGACCTGCGCGACGAATCCGACAAGAGCGGCATGCGCGCGGTGATCGAGCTGAAGCGCGGCGAGGTGCCGGAGATCGTCCTGAACAACCTGTTCAAGCTCACGCCGATGCAGGAGACCTTCGGCATGAACATGGTCGCGCTCCTCGACGGCCAGCCCAAGCTCCTCAACCTCAAGCAGTTCCTCGACGCGTTCCTGCGCCACCGCCGCGAGGTCGTCACGCGCCGCACGGTGTACGACCTCCGCAAGGCCCGCGAACGCGGCCACGTGCTCGAGGGCCTCGCCGTCGCGCTCTCGAACGTGGACGAGGTGATCGCCATCATCAAGGCCGCGCCCACCCCGCCGGTCGCCCGCGCCGAGCTCATGGCGCGCACCTGGACCTCGCCCCTGGTCCAGCAGATGCTCGACCGCGCCACGGCCGACAGCTTCCGGCCCGAGAACCTGCCGCGCGAATACGGCCACTCGCCCCAGGGCTACCGTCTTTCCGACGTGCAGGCCCAGCGCATCCTCGAAATGCAGCTGCAGCGCCTCACGGGCCTCGAGCAGGACAAGATCCTCTCCGAGTACCGCGAGGTCATCGCCGCCATCGAGGACCTGCTGGACATCCTCGCCAGGCCCGAGCGCGTGACGAAGATCATCGCGGACGAGCTGCAGGAGGTGAAACGCGAGTTCGGCGACAAGCGGCGCAGCGAGATCGTCGTGAACGGCATCGAGATGTCCATGGAGGACCTCATCACCCCCGAGGACGTCGTGGTCACGCTCTCGCACACCGGCTACATCAAGAGCCAGAAGCTCGACGAATACCGCGCGCAGAAGCGCGGCGGGCGCGGCAAGCAGGCCACCACGACGAAGGAAGACGACTTCATCGAGAAGCTCTTCATCGCCAACACCCACGACTACGTGCTGTGCTTCTCGAACAAGGGCCGCGTCTACTGGATCAAGGTGTACGAGGTGCCCCAGGGCAGCCGGGCGAGCCGCGGCAAGCCCATCGTGAACCTGCTCAAGATGGACCAGGACGAGCGCATCAACGCCATCCTGCCGGTGAAGGAGTTCTCCGAGGACCAGTTCATCTTCTTCGCGACGCAGGAAGGCGTGGTGAAGAAGACCCCGCTCGCCGATTTCTCGCGGCCCCGGGCCTCGGGAATCATCGCGGTGGACCTGGACGAAGGCGACCGCCTCATCGGCGTCGCGCTCACCGACGGGCGCCACGACGTCATGATGTTCTCGGACGAAGGCAAGGCCGTGCGCTTCGACGAGAACGACGTGCGCCCGATGGGCCGCGGCGCCCGCGGCGTGCGCGGCATGAACCTCTCGAAGGGCGGGCAGGTGATCGCGCTGCTGGTCGCGCAGGACGAATCGCAGAGCGTCCTCACGGCCACCGAGAACGGCTACGGCAAGCGCACCCCGATCGCGGAATACACGCGCCACGGCCGCGGCACGCTGGGCATGATCGCCATCCAGACCTCCGCCCGCAACGGCAAGGTCGTCGGCGCCACCCTCGCCTCCACGGAGGACGAGATCATGCTCATCACGGACGGCGGCGTGCTCATCCGCACGCGCGTGAAGGAGATCCGCGAGATGGGCCGGTCCACCCAGGGCGTCACCCTCATCAACCTGGGCGACGGCGAGAAGCTCCAGGGCCTGCAGACGGTCCTCGATCGCGACGAGGAGGAAAACGGCAACGGCTCGCCGGCGCCCGGCGCGGATCCCGCCCCGGAACCCGGCGAGGGCGGAGCCTGACCATGCGCATCTACAACTTCGGGGCGGGCCCGGCCACCATGCCGGTCGAGGTGCTGGAGAAGGCGCGCGGCGAGCTGACGGAATGGCACGGCGCCGGCATGTCGGTGATGGAAATGAGCCACCGCGGCAAGGAATTCGTGGCGATCGCGGCCGAGGCCGAGGCGGACCTGCGCCGCCTGCTCGCCGTGCCGGCGAACTACAAGGTGCTCTTCCTGCAGGGCGGGGCGACGCTGCAGTTCTCGGCGGTGCCGATGAACCTGCTGCGCGGGCACCGGAAGGCCGACTACGTGAACACCGGGGAATGGTCGAAGAAGGCCATCTCGGAGGCGAAGAAATTCTGCGAGGTGAACGTCGCCGCCTCGAGCGCGGACCGGAACTTCACCTACGTGCCCAGGCGGGAGACCTGGACGCTCTCGCCGGACGCCGCCTACGTGCACGTGTGCACCAACGAGACCATCGGCGGCGTCGAATACCACTTCACGCCGGATACCGGCGCCGTGCCGCTCGTGGCCGACATGTCCTCGCACATCCTGTCGCGGCCGCTCGACGTCTCCCGGTACGGACTCATCTACGCCGGCGCGCAGAAGAACATCGGCCCGGCGGGCCTCGTGCTCGTCATCGTCCGCGAGGACCTCATCGGCCACGCGCTTCCGGGCACGCCCGGGGTGCTCGACTACAAGGTCCAGGCCGACGCGGACTCGATGGTGAACACCCCGCCCACGTTCGCGGTGTACCTGGCCGGCCTCACCTTCCAGTGGCTCCTCGGCCAGGGGGGCCTCCCGGCGATCGAGAAGGTGAACGTGGCGAAGGCAGAGCTCCTGTACGGCTATCTCGATTCGCAGGATTTCTACGCCAATCCGGTGGCGCCGGAAGACCGCTCGCGCATGAACGTCCCTTTCCGCCTGAAGGACGATGCGCTGGATGCCCCGTTCCTCGCCGAGGCGGAGGCGCTCGGCCTTTCGCAGTTGAAGGGCCACCGTTCGGTCGGCGGGATGCGCGCCTCCATCTACAACGCGATGCCGATCGAGGGCGTCGCGCGGCTCGTCGAGTTCATGAAGGACTTCGCCCGGCGCAAGGGCTGATCCGCAACCGGGAGCGCAGCACGTGGGCCGGCCGTTCCGCATCACCGTCTACAACGCCATCTCGGCCCGCGGCCTGGAGCGCCTGCCCGCGGGCCGCTTCGAGTGCGGCCGGGGCCTCGCCGATCCCGACGCCATCCTGCTGCGCTCGCATGTCCTGGGCGCCGGCGACGTGGGGTCGACAGGTGAAGGCCATCGCGCGAGCGGGCGCCGGCGTGAACAACATCCCCGTCGCCGCGCTGACGGCCCGCGGCATCCCCGTCTTCAACGCCCCCGGCGCCAACGCGAACGCGGTGCGCGAGCTCGTGCTCGCCGCGATGCTGCTCGGGGCGCGCAACGTCGTGCCGGCCCTCGCGTACGTGCGTTCCCTGCCGGAAGGCCCGGACTACGAAGCCCGCATCGAGGAGGGGAAGAAGCAGTTCGCCGGTTTCGAGCTGCCGGGCCGCACGCTCGGCATCGTGGGCCTGGGCGCCATCGGCGGGCTCGTGGCGGACACGGCGATCAAGCTCGGCATGAAGGTGCTGGGCTACGACCCGGAGATCACGGTCGAGGGCGCCTGGCGGTTGCCGGCGTCGGTGCGGCAGGCGCAGTCGGTGGACGAGGTGTTCCGGTCGTCGGATTTCATATCCCTGCACGTGCCGCTCGTCGAGCAGACGCGCCACCTCGCGGACGCGCGCCGGCTCGCGCTCCTGCGCAAGGGCGCGATCCTCCTCAACTTTTCCCGCGAGGGGGTTGTGGACGACGAGGCTGTTCTCGCCGCCTTCGCGGACAAGCGGCTTCGCGCCTACCTGTGCGACTTCCCCTCGCCCCGCCTCGTGGCGCACCCGCAGGTGGTGGCGTTGCCGCACCTGGGCGCCTCGACGCACGAAGCGGAGGAGAATTGCGCGGCGATGGCGGTCGACCAGCTGCGCGAATTCCTCGAGGAGGGAACGATCCGCCACGCCGTCAATTTCCCGGCCGTCGAGATGGTCCGCGAATCGGCGCACCGCGTGGCGATCGCGAACGCCAACGTGCCCAACATGCTCGGCCAGATTTCGACTACGATGGCTCACGCCGGCCTCAACATCCACAACATGGTCAACAAGTCCCGGGGCGAGATGGCGTACACCCTCGTCGACCTCGACAGCCCCGCCGATCCCGACGTCCTCGCGCGGCTTTCGCGCATCGCGGGTGTCCTTTCCGTCCGCGCGCTGCCGGCGCCGGCGGGGGAGGGCCCGTGAGCGACGAACTCGAACAGCTGCGCGCGCGCATCGACGCGCTCAACCTGGACATCCTCGCGAAGCTGAACGAGCGCGCGAGCCTCGCCCGCGCCATCGGCACGCTGAAGGTAGGCCAGGCCTACCGGCCCGAGCGGGAAGCGCAGGTCCTTCGCCGGATCAAGGACGCCAATGACGGTCCTCTCGCCGACGAGACCGTCGCGCTCCTTTTCCGCGAGATCATGTCCGCCTGCCTCGCGCTCGAGCGCCCGGTGACCGTCGCCTACCTCGGGCCCCCGGGCACCTTCAGCGAGCGGGCGGCCATCAAGCATTTCGGCCACGCGGCCGAGCCCCTGCCCGAGCCCTCCATCGACGAGGTCTATCGCGCGGTCGAGTCGGGCGCGGCGGATTTCGGCGTCGTCCCGGTCGAGAACTCGACCGAAGGCGCGGTCGGCCGCTCCCTCGACCTGATGCCCCAGACGCCGCGCAAGGTCTGCGGCGAGGTGGTGCTGCGCATCCACCACAACCTCATGGCGAAGACGCCGCCGGCGGACTTCGCCGCCATCGGCCGCGTGTTCTCCCACGGGCAGTCCCTCGCGCAGTGCCACGAGTGGCTCAACAACAACCTGCCGGAAGCCGAGCGCATCGCGGTGGCGAGCAACGCCGAGGCCGCCCGTCGCGCGGCGGAAGAACCGGGCAGCGCCGCCGTGGCGGGCGAGATGGCGGCCGAGCACTACGGGCTCACGATCCTCGCGCCGAACATCGAGGACGAACCGAACAACACCACGCGCTTCCTCGTGCTGGGCGACTACGAGCCCAGGCCGAGCGGGCGCGACAAGACCTCGCTCGTGCTCTCGGCGAGGAACCGTGCCGGCGCCGTCTACGAGATGCTCACGCCCTTCGCCTCGCGCGGCGTCTCGATGACCAAGTTCGAGTCGCGGCCCTCCAAGGTCGCGCTCTGGGAATATCTCTTCTTCGTCGACATCGAAGGCCACCGGGACGACCCCCAGGTCGCAAGCCGCCCTGGAGGAAGTGGGCCGCATCGCCGGCTACCTCAAGGTGCTGGGCTCCTATCCGGCGGCCGTGCTCTAGGATCCCATGACCCTCCGCGACCTCGCCCCGGCCCACGTCCGGGCCATCGCCCCGTACGTTCCCGGCAAGCCCGTCGCGGAGACGGCCCGCGAGCTGGGCCTCGCCGAGAAGGACATCCTCAAGCTCGCCTCCAACGAGAACCCGCTCGGGTCCAGCCCGAAGGCGATCGAGGCGATCCGCGCAGCCCTCGGCGACCTCGCCTACTACCCGGACGGCAGCGGCTTCGAGCTGAAGGGCGCGATCGCGTCGAAGTTCGCGGTGAAGCCGGAGAACATCGTCCTGGGCAACGGCTCGAACGACGTGCTCGAGCTCGTCGCGCGCGCCTTCCTCACCCGCGACGAATCGACCGTCTACTCGCAGCACGCCTTCATGGTCTACGCGCTCGCCACGCAGGCGGCCGGCGCGCGCCACATCGAAGTGCCCGCGAAGGACCACGGCCACGACCTCGACGCGATGGCGCGCGCGATCGCCCCGGACACGAAGATCGTCTTCCTCGCGAACCCGAACAATCCCACCGGCACCTTCCTGCCCTGGGCCGACATCGAGGCCTTCCTCGCCCGCGTCCCGGAGCGCGTGCTCGTCGTGATCGACGAAGCCTACGGCGAGTACCTGCCCGACGAACGCCGGTCGCCGGCGGCCGCCTGGATCGGGCGCTTCCCGAACCTCGTGCTCTCGCGCACGCTCTCGAAGGCCTACGGGCTCGCGGGCCTGCGGGTCGGCTTCGGTCTCGCGCATCCGGAGGTCGCGGAACTCATGAACCGCGTGCGCCAGCCGTTCAACGTGAACCACCTCGCGATGGTCGCGGCCGCCGCGGCGCTGGGCGACGAGGCGTTCATCGCGAAAAGTCGCGCGGTGAACGCCGCGGGGCTCGTGCAGCTGGCCGCGGGATTCGAACGCCTGGGGCTCCCCTACATCCCGTCCTGCGGGAACTTCCTCGCCGTGAAGGTGGGCGACGCGGCGGCCGCCTACGCGAAGCTGCTTGCCGAGGGCGTCATCGTCCGGCCGGTGGCCAACTACGGCCTGCCGGAGTACCTGCGCGTCACCGTGGGCACGCCGGAGCAGAACGAGCGCTTCCTCGGCGCGCTCGCCCGCGCGCTCGGCCGGGCCTGAGACGCCCGTGCGCCGCCTGAAGAACATCGCCGTCGTCGGCGTCGGGCTCATCGGCGGGTCCTTCGCCCTGGGCCTTCGCCGGGCGGGCGCCGTGGCGAAAATCGTCGGCACCGATCGGGATGCGCAGGCCCTCGAGCGCGCGGCCGCGCTCGGGGTCATCGATACCGCGGCCCATTCGATCGCGGAGGCCGTCGCCGGCGCCGAACTCGTCTTCGTGGCCGTGCCCGTGCGCGCGATGGGACCGGTGCTGCACGACATCGAGCGCGGCCTGGGCCCCGAAGCCGTCGTGACGGATGCGGGGAGCACGAAATCGGACGTCGTGCGCACCGCCCGCGAGGAGTTGAAGGACAAGTTCCCCCGGTTCGTTCCGGGACACCCGATCGCGGGCCGCGAGACGAGCGGGGTGGAGGCGGCTACGCCCGACCTGTTCCGCGGCGCCCGGGTCGTTCTCGCACCCGAGGCCGGGACCCTTCCGGAGGCCGTCTCGCTCGTGCGCAGCTGCTGGGAAGCCTGCGGCTCTCGCGTCGCCACGATGGACGCCGCGCGGCACGACCACATCTTCGCCTCGGTGAGCCACCTGCCGCACGTCCTCGCGTTCGCGCTCGTGTCCGAGATCGTCTCGCGGCCCGATGGCCAGGATCTCCTGGGTTTCGCCGCGGGCGGCTTCCGCGACTTCACGCGCATCGCCGCGAGTTCGCCGGAAATGTGGCGCGACATCGCGCTCGCCAACCGGGCGGCGCTGCTGGCGGAAATGGACCGCTACGGCGCCCGGGTCGCCGTGTTCCGCGACCTGATCGAACGCGGCGACGGGCCCGGGCTCATGCGTCTCATGACCGAAGCGCGCAACGCGCGTCGCGCCTGGACCGGCGGCAAGCGCAGCCACTCGGACGAGTAGGCCCGATGAGCCGCCGAGCCGGGGCCCCGCCCGATGAACTTTCTCGACCTTCCCCGCTACCGCGAGGCGAGCGGCACCTTGAGGCTCCCCGGCTCGAAAAGCATCTCGAACCGCACGCTGCTGCTCGCGGCGCTCGCCTCCGGCACGACGCGCCTCGCGGGCCTGCTCGACTCGGACGACACGCGCGTGATGCGCGAAGCGCTCACGAGCCTGGGCGTGCGCGTCGAATCCGGCGGGGCGCCGGGCGAGTGGATCGTCGAGGGCAGTCCCCAGGGATTTCCGGTCGCGAAAGCCGATCTCTTCCTGGGAAATGCCGGCACCGCGTTCCGCTCGCTCACCGCGGCGCTCGCGCTGCGGGGCGGGGAATACCGCCTGCACGGCGTGCCCCGCATGCACGAACGCCCCATCGGCGATCTCGTCGATGCCCTGCGGCTCGGCGGCGCCGCCATCCGTTACGAGGCGAACGAGGGGTTTCCCCCGCTCGTCATCGGGGCGCGCGCCGGCGATCGCGCGGGCGCCATCCGGGTGCGCGGCGACGTCTCCAGCCAGTTCCTGTCGGGCCTGCTCATGTCGCTCGGGGCAAGCGGGGGAGGGCGCCTGGAGGTCGAAGGAGAACTCATCTCGAAACCCTACGTCGACATGACGCTCAAGCTCATGGCGCGCTTCGGCGTGGCGGTGACGGCCGAGGGCTGGCGTGCGTTCGTGGTCCCGGCGGGCAGCCGTTACCGCTCGCCCGGCCAGGTCGATGTCGAGGGGGACGCCTCCTCGGCGTCGTACTTCCTGGGCGCCGGAGTGCTGGGCGGCGGGCCCCTGCGGGTCGAGGGCGTGGGGCGCGACAGCATCCAGGGCGACGTGGGGTTCGTGCGCGTGGTCGAGGCGATGGGCGCGCGCGTCACCTGGGGCGGGAACTGGATCGAGGTGGCGGGCCGGCCGCCGCTCCTGCCGCTTGACGAGGACCTGAACGACATCCCCGACGCGGCCATGACCGCGGCGGTTCTCGCGCTCTTCGCGACGGGCCCTTCGCGACTTCGCAACATCGCGAGCTGGCGGGTCAAGGAAACCGACCGGCTCGCGGCCATGGCGACGGAACTTCGAAAGCTCGGCGCCGACGTGGCCGAGGGCCCCGACTTCCTGGGCATCGTGCCGCCGCCGGGTTTCGCGCGCGACGTCGGCCGGATGGCCCGCGTCCCGATCGACACCTACGACGATCACCGCATGGCGATGTGTTTCGCGCTCGCCGCATTCGGCCCCGTGCCGGTGCGCATCAACGACCCGGGCTGCGTGTCGAAGACGTTCCCGACGTTCTTCCAGGCGCTGGGCGCCGTGGCGCGCTGACCGTACCGGGCGAATCCCGACTTGCGGAGCCGAAAGCCATGACCGATGAACCGCCGGTGATCGCCATCGACGGCCCCTCCGCCTCCGGCAAGGGGACCGTGGCCGAACGGGTGGCCGCCGCGCTGGGCTTCCACTACCTGGACAGCGGGGCGCTCTACCGGCTCGTGGCCCTCGAGGCCCTCGCGTCGGGAACGCCGCTGGAAGACGGCAGCGCGCTCGCCCGGCTGGCCGCCGGCCTCGACGTCGCGTTCGCGGGCGGCCGCATCCGCCTGGCGGGCATGGATGTCACCGACGCGCTTCGCGAGGAGGCCGTGGGCACCGCCGCCTCTCGCGTCGCCGCCCACCCGCCCGTGCGGCAGGCGCTGCTCGAGCGCCAAAGGCGGTTCTGCGAGCCTCCCGGGCTCGTTGCCGACGGGCGCGACATGGGGTCCATCGTGTTCCCGCAGGCCCCGCTCAAGGTGTTCCTCACCGCGGAGGTGGGTATCCGTGCCGAGCGGCGCCATAAGCAGTTGATGGAAAAGGGAATGTATGTGAAAATGGCGGACGTTGTGGAGGAACTGCGGCAACGCGACGCGCGCGACAGCGCGCGGCCCGTGGCGCCGCTAAAGCATTATCCCGACGCGCTTTTTCTCGATACGACCCATCTCACGATCGCCGACGCGGTCGACCGGGTGCTGGGCTGGTACCGAGAGCGCGCCCCGGGATAGCGGCCGATCCTCCCCGGCGGGGCAAAAGCCCAAGGGTGTCAATCGGTTAGGAGCGAAGACGGCATCGGGCCCCGCCCGGCGCCCGGGAAAGCGCCCCCCGCCGGTCGGCAAACGCAACCAGACCCGCGACCGCAAGGCCGCAAGCGCAGGAAAGTCCAACCCATCCCATGCTGTCCCAATCCACCCAACCCCCCGCCATCAACGAAAGCAGCTTCGCCGCCCTCTTCGAGGAAAGCCTCACGCGCCAGGAGATGCGCGCCGGCGAAGTGATCACCGCCGAGGTCATCTCGGTCGACCAGAACGTCGTGATCGTGAACGCGGGACTGAAGTCCGAAAGCGCAATCTCCACCGAAGAATTCAAGAACGACCGCGGCGAACTCGAGGTCAAGATCGGCGACTTCGTCTCCGTGGCCATCGAGGCGCTCGAAGACGGCTTCGGCGCCACGAAGCTCTCGCGCGAAAAGGCCAAGAAACTCGCGGCCTGGTCCGAACTCGATGCCGCGCTCGAAGGCGGCACGATCATCTCCGGCGTCGTCTCCGGCAAGGTGAAGGGCGGCCTCACCGTCATGGTGAACGGCATCCGCGCCTTCCTGCCGGGCTCGCTCGTCGACCTTCGCCCGATGAAGGACACCTCGCATTTCGAGGGCAAGGAACTCGAGTTCAAGGTCATCAAGCTCGACCGCAAGCGCAACAACGTCGTGGTCTCGCGCCGCGCCGTCATGGAAGAGACCGCGGGCGTCGAGCGCCAGGCCCTCCTCGAGACGCTGAAGGAAGGCGCCGTCGTGAAGGGCATCGTGAAGAACATCACCGACTACGGCGCGTTCGTGGACCTGGGCGGCATCGACGGCCTGCTGCACATCACCGACCTCGCCTGGCGCCGCGTGAAGCACCCGACGGAGGTGCTCGCGGTCGGCGACGAAGTCACCGCCAAGATCCTCAAGTTCGACGCCGAGAAGAACCGCGTGTCGCTGGGCCTCAAGCAGCTGGGCGAGGACCCGTGGATCGGCATCTCGCGCCGCTACCCGCAGGGCACGCGCCTGTTCGGCAAGGTGACCAACATCACCGACTACGGCGCGTTCGTCGAGATCGAGAGCGGCATCGAGGGCCTGGTGCACGTCTCCGAGATGGACTGGACGAACAAGAACGTCCACCCGGCCAAGGTCGTCTCGCTCGGCGACGAGGTCGAGGTCATGATCCTCGAGATCGACGAGGACCGCCGCCGCATCTCCCTGGGCATGAAGCAGTGCATGCCGAACCCGTGGGAGGAGTTCGCGATGAACCACAAGAAGGGCGACAAGGTGACGGGCGTCATCAAGTCGATCACTGACTTCGGCGTGTTCATCGGCCTGCCGGGCAACATCGACGGCCTGGTGCACCTGTCCGACCTCTCGTGGAACGCCGCCGGCGAGGAAGCCGTGAAGGCGATGAAGAAGGGCGAGGAAGTCGAGACCGTCGTGCTGTCCATCGACGTCGAGCGCGAGCGCATCTCGCTCGGCATCAAGCAGCTCGAGGGCGACCCGTTCGGCAACTACGTCACCACCCACGACAAGGGCAACATCGTGAAGGGCGTGGTGAAGTCGATCGAGTCGAAGGGCGCCGTGATCGAGCTGGCGCCGGACGTCGAAGGCTACCTCCGCGCCTCCGAGATCTCCCGCGACCGCGTCGAGGACGTCCGCGCCCACCTGAAGGAAGGCGACGAGTTCGAGGGCGTGATCGTGAACATCGACCGCAAGAACCGATCGATCAACCTGTCCATCAAGGCGAAGGACGCGGCGGAGGAATCCGCGGCGCTCCAGAAGATGGCGGCGGAATCGAACGCGAGCGCGGGAACGACCAACCTGGGCGCGCTGCTGAAGGCGAAGCTCGGCAGCAAGGAATAGAAGGGGAAAAACGTGAACCCTTCAGGAGGGGGAGAAGCGCACGCCATGACCAAGTCACAGCTCATCGAATTGCTGAGCGCGCGGCACAGTCAACTGGCGCCCAAGGATGCCGAGCTGGCGGTGAAGACGATGCTCGACGCGATGGCACACACCCTCGCGTCGGGCAATCGGATCGAGATCCGCGGATTCGGCAGCTTCGGCCTCAACTTCCGCCCGCCGCGCGTGGGTCGCAACCCGAAGACGGGCGAGAAGGTGCAGGTGCCGCGCAAGTTCGTCCCGCATTTCAAGGCGGGCAAGGAACTGCGGGAACGCGTGGATTCGAACGAGTAGGCCGGCGCCAGAAACCGGCCCTTGATCCGGAAGCGGCAGGGTAAAATGCGCCCTGCCGCTTTTTTTTGCCACGCGGGGCGCATCGATGCCCCCGCCGGCCCCGACCAACGACAACCGACGGTCCCGACCCCCGTGCAAATGCTCGCCTGGCTGTTCCGACTCGCGGTCCTCGCCGTGCTGGTTTGGTTCGCCGTGAAGAACGGCCAGGAAGTCGAGCTCTTCCTCCTGCCGGGCCAGTCGTGGAAGTCGCCGCTCATCTTCGTCGTCCTGGTCGCCTTCGTGACCGGCGTGCTCATCGGCCTGACGGCCTGGCTGCCTACCGTGGTTCGCCAGCGGCGCGAACTCGGGCGCCTGCGCAAGGTGCCTCCGCCCGCCCCCCCGCCGGGCCCCGCCGCGCAGCCCGCCATTCCCGCGCCGGGCGCCAGCCAGGACATCCATGGAGTTTGAGTTCTGGTGGCTCCTCGCGCTGCCGCTCTTCTTCGGCATCGGCTGGGTCACCGCCCGCGTCGACATCCGCAGCCTGCTGTCGGAATCGCGGCAGGTGCCATCCTCGTATTTCCGGGGCCTGAACTTCCTGCTTAACGAGCAGCAGGACAAGGCCATCGAATCGTTCCTCCAGGTCGCCAAGGAGAATCCCCAGACGGTCGAACTCCAGTTCGCGCTCGGCAGCCTCTTCCGGCGCCGCGGCGAGGTGGACCGCGCCATCCGGATGCACCAGGATCTCATCGCCCGCGAGGACATTCCGCCCGAGGAGCGCCGCCAGGCCACCTTCGAGCTGGCCCAGGATTACTTCAAGGCCGGACTCCTGGACCACGCGGAATCCGTCCTCGTGAAGATGGCGGAATCGGATCCCTCGCCCGACGTTTATCGCTACCTCCTCGACATCTACATCCAGGAGAAGGACTGGGAGAAGGCCATCGGCGCCGCGCGCCGCCTCGAGGTGAGCGCCCAGCGCAACTACCAGAAGGAAATCGCGAACTACTGCTGCGAGCTCGCGATCACCGAGCAGATCCACGGGCGGGGCGAGGCGGCGCGCGGCTACCTCGACAAGGCGCTCGCCGCGAACCGCAAGTGCGTCCGCGCGAACCTGCTGCGGGGCGAATGGCTCGCCCGCGAGGGGCGTCACGAGGAGGCGCTGGCGGCCTGGAAGGCCATCGAATCCCAGGATGCCGCCTACCTCGGCCTCGCCGCCGAGGGCATGGTCGACAGCTACAAGGCGCTGGGCCGGCCGGCGGAGGGGCTGACCCTGCTGCGCGGCCTGCAGAACCGCTATCCGGGCCTCGACCTGCTCAACGTGGTCTACCAGGCCACCGCCGAACACGAGGGCGACGAGGCCGCCTGGCGCCTCGTGCGCGACGAGGTGCGTCGCAATCCCACGCTCGTCGGCCTGGACCGCCTCATCGACGCGGAGCTGCTGCGCTCGCCCCCGGAGCGACGGCAGGACCTCCAGCTCATGAAGTCGCTCGTGCACTCCCATGCCCAGGCGCTCTCCGTCTACCTGTGCGGTAGCTGCGGCTTCAAGGCGCGCCAGTTCTTCTGGCAATGCCCGGCCTGCGGCGGCTGGGAGACCTTCGGCCCGCGGCGCACGGCGGAGCTCGAGAATTCCGGCCGCCACCTCGCGAGGATGCAGATTGGACAATAAGCGGATCGTCGTCGCGCTCGACGTGCCCGAAGGTCCCGCCGCGCTCGCGCTGGCGGCGCGGCTCGACCCGGCCCTGTGCCGGGTGAAGGTCGGCAAGGAGCTCTTCGTGAGCGCCGGGCCCGCGGTCGTCGAATCCCTTCAGCGCGCGGGATTCGAGGTGTTTCTCGATCTCAAGTTTCACGACATCCCGAACACGGTGGCCGCCGCCTGCAAGGCCGCCGCCCGGCTCGGGGTCTGGATGATGAACGTGCACGCGAGCGGTGGCGCGGCGATGATGCAGGCGGCCCGGGAAGCCGTCCCGGCCGGCGCGAAGGCGCCGCTGCTCATCGGCGTCACCGTGCTCACGAGTCTCAAGGATGCGGAACTCGCCGCGATCGGCTGGTCCGGCTCCGCGGCGGACAACGTGATGCGCCTGGCGCGTCTCGCGCACGCGAGCGGGCTCGACGGCGTCGTGTGCTCCGCCCGGGAGGCGAGCGTCCTTCGGGAAATCGTCGGTCCGGGTTTCGTGAGCGTCACCCCCGGCATCCGGCCGGCCGGCGGCGAGGCCGGCGACCAGGCCCGCGTCGTCACCCCCGAGGACGCCGTGCGCGCCGGGGCCCATTACCTCGTCGTCGGACGCCCCGTCACCCAGGCGGCGGACCCGGCGGCGAGCCTTCGGGCCATCGCGGCCTCGATCGAGAAAGCGGGGAACGCGGCATGAAAGTCAGCATGATCGGAACCGGCTACGTCGGCCTCGTCACCGGCGCCTGCCTCGCGGACGTGGGCAACCACGTGCTGTGCCTCGATGTCGACAAGCGCAAGATCGCGATGCTCGAGGGCGGCGAGATCCCCATCTACGAACCGGGCCTCAAGGAGATCGTTCGCGCCAACGTCGCCGCCGGCCGGCTCGCCTTCACCACGGATCCTGCAAGAAGCGCGAAGTACGGCCGCGTCCAGATGATCGCGGTCGGCACGCCCCCCGGCGAGGACGGCTCGGCGGACCTGCAGTACGTCGTCGCCGCCGCGCGCGCCATCGCCGCGCACATGGATGGCCCGCGGGTCGTCGTGGACAAGTCGACCGTTCCCGTGGGCACGGCGGACAAGGTGCGCGAAGCCATCGCGGGCGGGCTCGCCGCGCGCGGGGCGGACATCGCCTTCCACGTCGTCTCGAACCCGGAATTCCTGAAGGAAGGCGCGGCCGTGGAGGATTTCATGCGGCCCGATCGCATCGTGATCGGCGCCGACCATCCCGACGCGGTGGAGACGATGCGCGAGCTCTACGCGCCTTTCCAGCGCAACCACGAGCGACTCCAGGTGATGGACATCCGCTCGGCCGAACTGACCAAGTACGCGGCCAACGCGATGCTCGCCACCCGCATCTCGTTCATGAACGAGCTCGCGCTGCTCGCCGAGCGCCTCGGGGCGGACATCGAGCACGTGAGGAAGGGCATCGGCTCCGACCCGCGCATCGGCTTCCACTTCCTGTACCCGGGCACCGGCTACGGCGGCTCGTGCTTCCCCAAGGACGTCACGGCGCTCCTGCACACGGCGCAGGCGAACGGCATCGACCTCAAGGTCGTCCGGGCGGTGGAGGAGGCCAACGAGCGCCAGAAGGGCGTGCTCGTCGACAAGATCGTGCGTCGCTACGGCGAGAATCTCGCCGGCCGGCGATTCGCGCTCTGGGGCCTCGCGTTCAAGCCCAACACGGACGACATGCGCGAGGCGCCGAGCCTCGTCGTCGTCGACCGCCTGCTCGAGCGCGGGGCGAAGGTGACGGCATTCGACCCGGTCGCCATGGACGAGGCGCGCCGCCACTTCGGTGGCCGCGCCGGCATCGATTTCGCCGCGGACGCGCCGGGGGCGGCGGACGGCGCCGACGCGCTGGTGATCGTCACGGAATGGAAGGCCTTCCGCAGCCCCGACTTCGACGAGCTCAAGCGCCGCCTCAAGGCCCCGGTGGTCTTCGACGGCCGCAATCTCTACGAACCCTCGGCCATGAAGGCGATGGGCTTCGAGTACCTCGCGATCGGCCGGTGAGACCGTGAACGCCCTCCCGGACTTCGCCAGGGCCCGCGTCCTCGTCGTGGGGGACGTGATGCTCGACCGGTACTGGTTCGGGGACGTGAACCGCATTTCCCCGGAAGCGCCGGTCCCCGTGGTGCTCGTGCGCCGGATCGAGGAACGCGCGGGCGGCGCGGCGAACGTCGCGCGCAACATCGCCGCCCTGGGCGGGCGCGTTTCGCTCCTCGCGGTGATCGGGGACGACGAGCCCGGCAAGGCGCTCGAAGGGCTGCTCGCGGACAGCGGCGTCGACGCCGTCCTGCACCGCGATGCGGAACTCTCCACCACGGTGAAGCTGCGCGTGGTGGGCCACCAGCAGCAGCTCCTGCGCATCGACTTCGAGCGCGCGCCCAGCAAGGAGGCGCTCGCCGAAAAGCTCGGCGAGTACGAGCGCCTGGTCGACGAGGCCGACGCGGTGGTGCTCTCGGACTACGGCAAGGGCGGGCTCGCCCACGTGAGCCGCATGATCGAGCTGGCCCGGGCCCACGGCAAGCCCGTGCTGGTCGACCCGAAGGGGTCCGACTACGCGCGCTACCGCGGCGCCACGGTGCTCACGCCGAACCGTTCGGAGTTCCGGGAGGTGGCGGGGCGCTGGACGGACGAAGCCGATCTCGCCTCCCGCGCGCGCAAGCTGCGCGCCGACCTGGACCTCGAGGCCCTCATGGTGACCCGCAGCGAGGAGGGCATGTCCCTCTTCACGGCCGCGGAGGCGCGACACGAGCCGACTCGCGCCCGGGAAGTCTACGACGTGAGCGGCGCGGGCGACACGGTGATCGCCACGCTCTCCCTCATGGTCGCGGCCGGCGCGAGCCTCGGCTCGGCCATGCGGGTGGCCAACCACGCCGCCGGCATCGTCGTGGGCAAGCTCGGCACCGCCGTCGTCCATCGCGAGGAGCTCCTCGAGAGCCTCGCCTCCCATTCCTAGCGGAGCATCGACATGACCCTGCTCGTCACCGGCGCCGCCGGGTTCATCGGTTCCAACGTGGTGAAGGCGCTCAACGCGCGCGGCGAGACGGATATCGTGGCCGTCGACAACCTCACGCGCGCCGAGAAGATGCCGAACCTCGCGGACCTCGAGATCGCGGACTATTTCGACAAGGAAGACTTCATCGCGCGCATCCGCGCCGACGATTTCGATTCCGGCATCCGCGCGGTGCTGCACCAGGGCGCCTGCTCCGACACCATGGAGACGGACGGCCGGTACATGATGGAGAACAACTACCGCTATTCGCTGGACCTCATGGACTGGTGCCAGCGGCTCGCGATCCCGTTCATCTACGCCTCGTCGGCCTCCGTCTACGGCGCCGGCCGCGTCTTCCGCGAATCGCGCGAGCACGAAGGCCCGCTCAACGTGTACGGCTACTCGAAATTCCTCTTCGACCAGGCCGTGCGCCGCCGCCTTCCCGGGGCCGGGTCGCAGGTGGCCGGCTTCCGCTATTTCAACGTGTACGGCCCGCGCGAATCGCACAAGGGCCGCATGGCGTCGGTCGCGTTCCATTTCTTCAACCAGCTCCTCAAGGACGGGCGGGTGCGCCTCTTCGAGGGCTGCGACGGCTACGGCCCGGGGGAGCAGGTGCGTGACTTCGTGAGCGTCGAGGACGTGGTTCGCGTGAACCTCTTCTTCCTCGACCACCCGGAGATATCGGGCATTTTCAACGTGGGCACGGGCCGGGCGCAGTGCTTCAACGACGTCGCCGTGGCCACCGTCAACGCCATCCGCCGCGCCCGCGGGGAGGCGCCGCTCGCGCTCGCCGGCCTTCGCGAGGCGGGTCTCCTGGAGTACATCGCGTTCCCGCCCGCTCTGGTGGGCAAGTACCAGAGCTTCACGCAGGCCGATCCCGCCGCGCTCCGGGCCGCGGGATACGGCGCGCCCTTCCTCACCGTCGAGGAGGGCGTGTCGCGCTACGTCGCCGATCGCTTCGCCCGCGGGGAAGGCCGGTGAAGAGAGTCGCCTTCGCCGCGATCGGCTGCCTGGCCGCCGCCTGCGCCGCCCCGGGCCCGGCGGTCCTGTCCGACCCGATGGCCTGGCCGAACCCGGCGATCCCGGCGACGACCGCGGCCCCCGTCATCGGCAATGCCGGTTTCGAAACCGATTTCGCCGGCGGTCGCGCCTGTCCGCCGAAGTGGGGCTGCAGCGTGCACGCCGACGGCACGTCCTTCCGCTTCGCTCCCGACGCGACCACGTCCACCGAAGGCGCCCGGAGCCTGCTCCTGGAGCGCGTCGGAAAGGAACCCTGGGCGACGGTCACGCAATCGTTCAAGGCCGAGGGCCTGCGCGGCCAGCGCGTGCGCTTCTCGATCGCGGTGCGCGTGCAGGGCGCCGAGGGGGATGGCGCCGGTGCCTGGCTGCTGCTGAACGGCCGCGGCGGGGTGCTGGACCACCAGGTGCGGCGGCTCGCCGGAACGCAGGGCTGGCAGAGGCAGTCGATCGAGATCCTCGTGCCGGCCGACGCCGAGCATCTTTCGGTGGGCGGTACGCTCGAAGGCGGTGGCCGCGCCTGGTTCGACGACGCGAGGCTCGAACTCCTGGGCCCGGCGCCCGGGCGGTGAGCCTTCTCGACTTTCCCGAGAAAATCGAATATTATCAATGGGTTCAATCGCCCTTGCCAGGGGCATTGGGTCGCAAGGGAGGTTGGCTGGACGTGAGGGCCGGGAAGGGCCCGATGTTCACCAGGTCAACCGAATCTGGTGGCCGGCGTTATCGCGGTTGCGTGTACCGACGCGACGCGGTCCCCGGCGAAACACGGGTGCTTACCGGCAAGCACAAGCTCGGCAGCGCCCCACGTCAATCTCAGCCAAAGGAGTGGATATGAAGAAGCTCGTCGCATTGTTCGCGGCCCTCGTCGCGTACGCGGGCATGGCATTCGCCGCGGTCAACATCAACAGCGCCACCAAGGAGCAGCTCGAGTCCCTGGACGGCATCGGTCCGGTGAAGGCCCAGGCCATCGTCGACCATCGCAAGAAGAACGGCCCCTTCAAGTCGCTCGACGACCTGAAGAAGGTCGACGGCATCGGCGACGCCACCTTCGACAAGGTGAAGAAGGACATCGCGCTCTCCGGCACGACCACCATCCCGGCCGCCGCCAAGGCGGACGAGAAGAAGGCCGAGCCCAAGAAGGCCGAGGCGAAGAAGGAAGAGCCCAAGAAGGCCGAACCGAAGAAGGCCGAGGCGAAGAAGGAAGAGCCGAAGAAGGAAAAGGCTGCCGCCGCCGACGCCAAGAAATCCGATTCCAAGGAAATGAAGTCCGACAAGAAGGCCGACGACAAGAAGAAGGCCGACGAGGACAAGAAGGCCGAAGCCAAGAAGAAGGCCGACGACAAGAAGAAGGCCGACGAAGAGAAGAAGGCCGAGGCCAAGAAGAAGGCCGACGACAAGAAGAAGGCCGACGAAGAGAAGAAGGCCGAGGCCAAGAAGAAGGCCGACGACAAGAAGAAGGCCGACGAAGAAAAGAAGGCCGAAGCCGCCAAGAAGAAAGCCGACGACAAGAAGGCCGCGGAAAAGAAGTAGCCTTTCCGCTTCCGGCATCGTGAAAGACCCCGCCCCCCAAGGGCGGGGTTTTTCTTTGGCGCTCTCGGCCTCGCTATACTGGCGGCCCGCCCCGAAGGAATCGCCCCGCATGGTCCCCTCCCTCGAGCAGTTCGTCGGCAACACGCCCCTGGCGCGCCTGCAGCGCATTCCCGGGAAGACCTCCAACGTCTTTCTCGCGAAGCTCGAGGGCAACAACCCCGCCGGGTCCGTGAAGGATCGGCCCGCGATGTCCATGGTCCTGGGCGCCGAGCGCCGCGGCGAGATCAAGCCGGGCGACACGCTCATCGAGGCGACGAGCGGCAACACCGGCATCGCCCTCGCGATGGCGGCGGCGATCCGCGGGTACCGGATGGTCCTGGTGATGCCGGAGCACCTGTCCATCGAGCGCCGCCAGACCATGGCGGCCTTCGGCGCGCGCTTCGTGCTCACGGCCGAGAAGGGCGGCATGGAGCTCGCGCGGGACACCGCCGAGCGAATGCGGGCCGCCGGCGAGGGCGTGATCCTCGACCAGTTCGCGAACCCCGACAACCCGCTCGCCCACTACGTCGGCACCGGCCCGGAGATCTGGCGCGACACGCAGGGGAAGGTCACGCACTTCGTCGCGACGATGGGGACCACGGGCACGCTGATGGGCTGCTCGCGCTACCTCAAGGAAGCGAACCCCGCCATCCAGGTGGTGGGCGTGCAGCCCGCGGCGGGCTCCCAGGTTCCCGGCATCCGCAAGTGGCCGGAGGCGTACATGCCCAAGGTTTTCGAGCGCGCGCGCGTCGACCGCATCATCGAGGTCACGCAGGACGAAAGCGAGGAGATGGCGCGGCGCCTGGCGCGCGAGGAAGGCATCTTCGCCGGCATCTCCTCGGGCGGCGGCCTCGCGGCGGCCCTCAAGGTCGGCGCCGAGGTCGAGAACGCGGTCATCGTGCACATCGTGTGCGACCGCGGGGACCGCTACCTTTCCACGGGCGTGTTCCCGGCGTGAGGCCGGGGGGGGGGGGGGGGGGGGGGGGGGTCACAGGATCCGCACGAGTCTCTTTCCGAAATTGTCCCCCTTGAGCAGCGCGATGAGGGAGGCCGGCGCCGTTTCGAGTCCTTCGGTGACCGTCTCGCGGTACCGGATCCGGCCGGCGACCACGTGCGCCGCGAGCCCGCCCATGGCCTCGGGCCAGAGGTCCATGCGGTCGGACACGATGAAGCCCTGCAGGCGCACGCGGTTCACGAGCAGCGAGAAGACGTTGCGCAGGGGGATGTCGTCGCCGTTGTAGCCCGAGATGAGGCCGCACAGGGCGATTCGCGCATTCGGATTCACGCGGCGAAGCACGGCGTCGAGAATCTCGCCGGCCACATTGTCGAAGTAAACGTCGATCCCGGCGGGGCAGGCCGCCTTCAGCGACTCGTGCACGGGGCCCGCCTTGTAGTCCACGCAGGCGTCGAAGCCCAGTTCCTTCGTCACGTAGTCGCACTTGGCGGCGCCGCCGGCGATGCCCACCGCGCGGCACCCGGCGATCTTCGCGAGCTGGCCCGCGACGCTTCCGACGGCGCCGCTCGCGGAGGAAACGACCACGGTCTGCCCGGCGACCAGGCCGCCGATCTCGCGATACCCCATCCAGGCCGTCACGCCCGGCATGCCCGCCGCGCCGAGCCAGGCCGTTTCCGGCAACCGCGGGTCGGGCACTTTCATGAGCGCCTTGGCCGGCGCGATGCCGAAGCGCTGCCAGCCCTGCTGGCCCACCACCCGGTCGCCGGGGGCGAACCCGGGATGGCGCGAGGCGATCACTTCGCCGAGCGTGCTACCCACCATCACCTCGCCCAGTTCGACGCGGGCGGCGTAGCTGCGGCCCTCGTTCATGCGGCCGCGCATGTACGGGTCGAGCGAGAGCCATTTCACGCGCACGAGCACCTCGCCCTCGCCGGGCCGGGGAACTTCCGCCTCCTCGAGACGGAAGTTCGACGGCTCCACCCACCCCGTGGGTCGGGAGGCCAGCACGATTCGCAGGTTCTTCTCGCTCACATTTTTCTCCGGATCCGCGGCGGGTTGCGGGACAATGCCGGTATCCCCTGTCCCGGATGCGCACGATAGCACCCCGACCCATGGCACCCATTCTCGTCTTCGACATCGAAACCATTCCCGACGTGGCCGGAATCCGCCGCCTGTGGGGCATCGACGCGTCCGTCGACGACGCGGCGGTCGCCGAACTCGCCGCGCAGCGCCGCCGGCAGGCCACGGGCGGCGATTTCCTGCCGCAGCACCTGCACCGCGTCGTCGCCATCTCCTGCGCGCTGCGCGATCGCGACAGCGTGAAGGTGTGGTCCCTGGGCACGAACCAGGACGGCGAGGCGGCGCTGGTGAAGCGCTTCTTCGACGGCATCGACAAGTACACGCCGCAGCTCGTGTCCTGGAACGGCAGCGGCTTCGACCTGCCGGTGCTGCACTACCGCGCGCTCATGCACGGCATCGTCGCCTCGCGTTACTGGGATCTCGGCGAGGACGACCGCGAGTTCAAGTTCAACAACTACCTCGCGCGCTACCACACGCGGCACGTCGACCTCATGGACCTGCTGGCGAGCTACCAGAACCGGGCCTTCGCGCCGCTCGACGAGATCGCCCAGCTGAACGGGCTGCCCGGCAAGCTCGGCATGGACGGCTCGAAGGTGTGGGACGCCTGGCGCGAGGGGAAGATCGACGCCATCCGCGACTATTGCGAGACGGACGTCGCCAACACCTACCTGCTCTTCCTGCGCTTCCAGCGCATGCGCGGCATCCTCGCGGCGGATGCGTTCGAGCGGGAGATGGGCGCTTTCCGGGCGTTCCTGGCGGAGCAGAAGGCACCGCACTGGCGCGAATTCGACGAGGCCTGGAAGAAGGCCTCGCCCTAGTCGGCGCGGCGAAAGGGCGTGCGCTCGTCCAGTTCGTCCAGGTAGGCCGATACGCCGGCACCCTCCCGCGCGAGGAAGTCGTCGACCGCCCTGAGGAAGGCGGGGTGCGCGAGCCAGTGGAAGGACCGCGTGCGCTCCGGCAGGAAACCCCGCGCGTGCTTGTGCTCGCCCTGCGCGCCGCCTTCCACCACCGCGAGCCCGCGCTCGATGGCGAACTCGATCGCCTGGTAGTAGCAGGCCTCGAAGTGAAGCCCGGGAACGAATTCGGTGGCACCCCAGTAGCGGCCGTAGAGGCGCTCCTCCCCGAAGAGGTCGAGCGCGGCGGCGATGGGGCGGTCCTCGCGCTCGGCGATGACGAGGAGAACCCGGTCCGGCATGCTCGACCCCAGTCGCCCGAAGAACGCGCGGTTGAGGTAGGGCGTCGAGCGGTGCGCGTTGTAGGTCCGGCGGTAGCAGTCGGTGAAGAAATCCCAGTCGGACTCGCTCGCCTCGCGCCCGGTCACGCGGCGCAGCGTGACGCCCGCCTCGCGCACGCGACGGCGCTCCTGGCGGATCTTCTTGCGCTTGTCGTGGGAAAGCTGCGCGAGGAAATCCTCGAAGCAGCCGTAGCCCGCGTTTCGCCAGTGGAACTGCACGCCCAGGCGCTCGAGCAGCCCCTGGTCCCGAAGGGCCTGCGCGTCCGCCTCGGGAGGGAAGAGCACGTGCAGCGACGAGGCGCCGGACTCCTTCGCGAGGGCGAGCAGCGCGCGGGCGAGTTCGGCGCGCGTTCCGTCGTCGGCGGCGAGCAGGCGCGCGCCCTCGGCCGGCGTGAAGGGCACCGCCGAGAGGAGCTTCGGGAAGTAGTCGAGGCCGTGGCGCTCGTAGGCGTCCGCCCAGGCCCAGTCGAACACGTATTCGCCGTAGGAGTGGGACTTCACGTAGAGCGGCACCGCCCCGGCCAGGGCATCGCCGCGCCAGAGCGTCAGGTACCGCGGTGACCAGCCCGCCTTCGCGTCCGCGCACCCCGTCTCGTGCAAGGCGGTGAGGAAGGCGTGAGCGAGCGTGGGGTTGCCTCCGGCGAGCGCGTCCCACGCCGCGGGGTCGATGGGAGCGAGGGAATCGAGGATCCGGAGCGTCGAAGGCAAGGGCGGGGGGGCGGCGGGCCGTATAATGATCGCGTTGGATTCTATCCGTCCCCAGCCGGTTCCTCCCCCTTGAAGATCGCCGTCGCCCAGATCAACACCACCGTGGGCGATTTCGCCGGTAACGCCGCCCGCATCCGCGAGGCCGTCGACCGGGCCCGTGCCGCCGGCGCCCGCCTCGTCGTGGCGCCGGAACTCGCGCTTTGCGGCTACCCGCCGGAGGACCTGCTCCTTCGCAACGATTTCTGCGACCTGGGCGCCGAAACGCTGCGCGAGCTGGCCGGCTACGCCCCGGACATGGCCGTCGTCGTGGGCCATCCGCACCGCGAGGGCCGGACGCGATACAACGCCGCCTCGCTGCTACGCGGCGGCGGCATCGAGCGCATCTACTTCAAGCAGCGGCTGCCCAACTACCAGGTCTTCGACGAGAAGCGCTATTTCGAGCCCGGCGATTCGCCCTGCGTGTTCGAGGTGGAGGGCCGGCGCATCGCGATCACCGTCTGCGAGGACCTCTGGTTCGCCGAGCCGGCCGCCCAGGCGAAGGCCGCCGGGGCCGAACTGCTCCTGTCGATCAACGCCTCGCCCTACCACCGCGCCAAGCTCTCCGAGCGCTATCACGTGATGGGCCTGCGGGTGAAGGAGGCGGGCCTGCCGCTGCTCTACGTGCACGGCGTGGGCGGGCAGGACGAGCTCGTGTTCGACGGGGCCTCCTTCGGCATGTCCGCGGACGGCACGCTCGGCTACCAGGGCGAGACGTTCGAGGAGGCGACGGACATCGTGACCTTCGAAGGCGGCACGCTGGCCGGCCCGATGGCGCGACCGCTCACCGAGGAGGAGACGATCTACCGCGCGCTCGTGACGGGGGTGCGCGACTACGTCGGCAAGAACCGCTTTCCGGGCGTGCTGCTCGGGCTCTCGGGCGGCATCGATTCGGCGCTCGTGGCGGCGATCTGCGCGGACGCCCTCGGAGCGGACCGCGTGCACGCCGTGATGATGCCCTCCGAGTACACCGCGTCGATGAGCATCGAGGACTCCCTCGAGATCGTGCGCCTCACCGGCATCCGCTACTCGGAGATCTCCATCCGCCCCGTCTTCGACGCCTTCCGGCACCAGCTCGCCCCGTCCTTCGCCGGGCGGGCCGAGGACACCACGGAGGAAAACCTCCAGTCGCGCATCCGCGGCACGCTGCTCATGGCCCTGTCGAACAAGTTCGGGCACCTGGTCGTGACCACGGGCAACAAGAGCGAGATGGCGACGGGCTACGCCACCCTCTACGGCGACATGGCCGGCGGGTTCGCCGTCATCAAGGACATCGTGAAGACCCTGGTCTACCGCCTCGTCCTCTGGCGCAACGGGCAGGGCCGTGTCATCCCCCAGCGCGTCATCGACCGCCCGCCCTCGGCGGAGCTCCGGCCCGACCAGAAGGACCAGGACAGCCTGCCGCCCTACGAGGTGCTCGACGCCGTGGTCGAGCGCTACATGGAGCGGGACATGACGCCCGAGCAGATCGTCTCGATGGGTTACGATGCCGAGGCCGTCCGGCGCGTCGTCCACCTGATCCGCGTGAACGAGTACAAGCGCCGCCAGGCCCCGCCCGGGGTGCGCATCACGCCGCGCTCCTTTGGCAAGGACTGGCGCTATCCGATAACATCGGGATTCCGACCGAAGGCCTGAAGCCATGAAGAAGATCGAAGCCGTCATCAAGCCGTTCAAGCTCGACGAGGTCCGCGAGGCCCTCTCGGAGATCGGCGTATCCGGCCTCACCGTGACCGAGGTGAAGGGCTTCGGGCGGCAGAAGGGCCACACGGAGCTCTATCGCGGCGCCGAATACGTGGTCGATTTCCTGCCGAAGGTGAAGGTCGAGGTGGTCGTTCCCGACAACCTCGTGGACAAGGCGATCGAGGCGGTCGTGAAGGCCGCCCGCACCGGCAAGATCGGCGACGGCAAGATCTTCGTCACGGACGTGCCCCAGGTCGTCCGGATCCGCACGGGCGAAACGGGCGAGGACGCTGTCTAGGCCCGACGGGGGCTTTCGGCTGCTGGGCTGCGCCGCGCCCCCCCGCCGGGGCCCCCCGGGCGAGAAGCGCCCCCGGCGCCAAGAAAACAGGGGAAAAAATGCTGCTAGCCGCCTTCTACGTGTTCGCGATCACCGCGATCATCCTCCACTACACCGGCCACCTGAAGCGCTGGAACTGCGAGTGGATCCTCATCGTGCTCGCGATCGCGGTCTTCCCGGCCGTCCTGTTCCTCTGACCCCCCGGCCCCGCCCGGGGCCGTCCCGCTAGGGCGCCGGCAGCCTGCCCAGCGGATCCTGCCGGTAGAACTCCCGGAGCTGTCCGTAGACCGCCGGATAGGCGGGCTCCAGCCATTCGGGCGTCTCGAAAAACGCTTCCGACACCACCGCGAAGAATTCCGCCGGGCTCTCCGCCGCGTAAGGATCGATCGGCAGGGCGTCGAGCGCCGCGCCCCGTCCCCACCGCCCCGCGTCCGCCTCGTCCACCCGCAGGCGGAAATCCTCGTATGCGCCCGCGAACGCCTCCTTCCAGGCGGATAGGCTCATGCCCTTGTGCAGCGGCGGGTAGCCGTTGGGCGCGCCGTTCAGCATGTCCAGCTTGTGGGCGAATTCGTGGATGACCACGTTGTAACCGGCCACGCGCGCCCGCTCGTCGCCGGCGAGGGCCACGTCCTCGTAGGAGAGGATCACCGGCCCGCCCAGCCAGGCCTCGCCCGCCAGCGGGTCGTTCACCTGGTGGACGATGCCGTTCTCGTCCACGAACTCGCGTTCCGGGGCGAACTGGCCCGGGTACACGATGATGTCGCTCCACCCGTCGTACCAGTCGAGTCCCAGTTCCAGCACGAGGATCACGGCCTGCGCCGCCACCTGGACGTGCATGAAGGGCGTGATCTCGAGTCCGTGGGTGGCGGAGAACTGCTTGCGGTCGAGGAAGTCCGAGGCGAGCCTTCGCAGGCGCTCGGCGTCGCCGGGTGGCATGCCGCGCATGAACAGGTACGGGAGCGTCGCGCTTTCCCAAAGCCCCTCGTCGAGGAGGGGCACCGGCGCGGCGCGCTTGCCGAACCAGCCGAACATGCCTAGGAGGCGGGCCCGAGCCGCCTGACCGACCCCGAGCCCGCGATGCGCTTCGTCACGGCCGGCTCTCCCCGGAAGCGCACGTCGCCGCTGCCCGCGACGCTTGCCGAGAGCGCCTCGGTGGCCCATACCTTCACATCGCCAGAACCGGTGATCGAGACGCTCGAGCGCCGGGTCTCGAGCGAGGCGGCATCGATGTCGCCGGAGCCCGCGATGCTCGCCGTGAACAGCGCAGCGCGCCCGCCGACCCGCAGGTCGCCGCTGCCCGAGATGCTGGCCTTCACCGCGTCCGCTTCGAGGTTCGCGAGGCGCAGGTCGCCGGATCCCGTGATGGAGGCCGCGAGCGTGCCGGCACGCAGCGCCTCGGCCCGGACGTTGCCGCTGCCGGCGATGGCGATGGCGTCGAAGGCCGGTGCCGTGACGAGGATCCTGATGCGCGGCGTGCCCGTGACGTTCAGCGGGCGCTTGAAGCGCAGCTTGAGCGCCCCGCCTTCCACCGCGGTCTCGATTTCCGCGAGGAGGTTGTCGTCGGCCTCGAGGCTGACCGGTGCCAGGGGCGCCTGGCGCAGGACGACGTCCGCCGGCAGCGAAAGCGAGACGGCGTTGAAGGCGGGCACCGTCCGGCTCTCGGTCGCGCTGCGGCCGGAGGGGTGGAGGATCGTGCCGGTGGCGCACCAGGCGCCCGCGGCGATCGACAGGGTGGCGGCAAGGACGACGAGGCGGCGGGAGAGGGTCATGGCGAGGGCTCCGGAGGGATGGTCCCCGTTGGACGCGGGGCGCGCCTCAATCGGATTCGACGATTCCCAGGTCGTGGCGGATGGCCATGGCGACTTCGAGGGCACGCTCGAGCGTCGGCTCGCACACCGTGACGTGCCCCATCTTGCGCCCCGGCCGCGCTTCGCGCTTGCCGTACAGGTGCAGGTGGGCGCCGGCGTGCCGGAGAACGGCCTCCCAGCGGGGTTCCCCGCCCGACCAGATGTCTCCCAGCAGGTTCACCATCACCGCCGGGGTGTGCAGCGAGGGGTCGCCCAGGGGCAGGCCGCACAGCACGCGCACCTGCTGCTCGAACTGCGAGGTCCGGCACGCGTCGATGGTGTAGTGGCCGCTGTTGTGGGGGCGCGGCGCGATCTCGTTCACGAGGAGCCGGCCGTCGACGACGAACATCTCGACCGCGAGCACGCCCACGTAGTCGAGCGCGGTCGCCAGGCGCGTCGCGAGGGCGGTCGCCTCGGCGGCGAGTGCCTCCGGAATTCGGGCCGGCGCGATCGTGATGTCGAGGATGCCGCGCACGTGGCGGTTCTCGGCCACGGGGAAGACCGCGACCTCGCCGTCCGCCGCCCGGGCGAGGATCACCGAGATCTCGCGCTCGAGCGCGAGGCGCTCCTCGAGCACGCAGGGCACCCGCTTCCAGTCGGCGAAGACGCGCACCAGTTCCGCCTTCGACGCGACGCTCGCCTGGCCCTTTCCGTCGTAGCCGAAGCGCGCCGTCTTGAGAATGGCCGGCAGGCGCACCCTGGCGAGCGCGGGTTCGATGTCGCTTTCGTTGGCGATGACGGCGAAAGGACCCACGGGCAAGCCCTGCGAGGCGATGAAGGTCTTCTCGCGCTCGCGGTCCTGCGCGACCGCGACGGCCTCTCCCCCCGGGCGGACCAGGGTACGCCGGGCCAGGGTGAGCAGGGCCTCGGCCGGCGCGTTCTCGAATTCGGTGGTGATCGCCGCGCACTTCTGCGCCAGCTCGTCGAGCGACACCGGATGGGTGTACGCGGTGTTGAGATGGCCGGTGGCGAACTCGGCCGCGGGCGAGAGCGGGTCCGGGTCGAGCACGGTGACGCGGTAGCCCAGCGTGCGCGCCGCCACCGTGAACATGCGGCCGAGCTGCCCGCCGCCCACGAGCCCGAGGGTGGCGCCCGGCCGGATCACAGCACGTCGGGCAGCTGCATGGCCGCCACCTGTTCCTTGAGCTTCTCGCGGTAGTCGGCGAGCTTGGCGGCGAGGCCCGCGTCGGCGCCGGCGAGCAGGCTCACGGCGAAGAGGCCCGCGTTGGCGGCGCCGGCCTCGCCGATGGCGAAGGTGGCGACCGGGATGCCCTTGGGCATCTGCACGATGGAATAGAGCGAGTCCTGGCCGGCCAGGTGCTTCGAGGGAACGGGCACGCCCAGCACGGGCAGGGTCGTCTTGGAGGCGATCATGCCGGGCAGGTGCGCGGCGCCGCCCGCCCCCGCGATGATGCAGGCGAGGCCCCGGTCGCGGGCGTTCTCGGCGTAGTCGAACATCGCGTCCGGCGTGCGGTGCGCGGAGACGACCCGGTGCTCGAAGGGCACGCCGAAGTCCTTGAGGACCTGCGCGGCGGCCTTCATCACGTCCCAGTCGCTGCTGGAACCCATGACCACGCCCACGACGGGCTTTTCCATGATCGCCGTTCTCCTAGTTCGAAAGGGCCTTCGCGTCCTCGAGCTGGCCGCGATAGGAGTCGAAGATGTAGCGAAGGGCATCCTTCATGGCGACCTTCGGCGCCCAGCCGAGCTCCTGCATCGTGTTGTCGATGCGCGGCACGCGGTTCTGCACGTCCTGGTAGCCCTTGCCGTAGTAGTCGTCGCTCGTCACCTCGAGCACCTTCACGCGGGCGGCGCTCTCGCGGTATTCCGGATAGTCCTTCGCCAGCTCGAGCATCATCGTCGCGAGCTCCCGCACCGAATAGTTGTTCGCGGGGTTGCCCACGTTGTAGATCTTGCCGCTCGCGATGCCGCCCTCGTTCGCGATGATCTTCATGAGCGCGGCGATGCCGTCGTCGATGTACGTGAAGGCGCGCTTCTGGGCGCCGCCGTCGACGAGCTTGATGGGCTCGCCGCGCACGATGTGGCCGAAGAACTGCGTGATGACGCGCGAGGAGCCTTCCTTGGCGGTGTGGATCGAGTCGAGGCCCGAGCCGATCCAGTTGAACGGGCGGAAGAGCGTGAAGTCGAGCTGGCCCATCGAGCCGTAGGCCCAGATCACGCGGTCCATGAGCTGCTTGGAGCAGGAGTAGATCCAGCGCTGCTTGTCGATGGGCCCCAGGATGAGTTCGGAGGCGTAGGGGTCGAACTGCTCGTCGCGGCACATCCCGTAGACCTCGGACGTCGAGGGGAAGAGGATGCGCTTGCCGTACTTCACGCACGACCGCACGATCGGCAGGTTCGCCTCGAAGTCGAGCTCGAAGACCTTGAGGGGCTCCTTCACGTAGGTGGCGGGCGTCGCGATGGCCACGAGCGGCAGGATCACGTCGCACTTGCGGATGTGGTACTCGATCCACTCGCGGTTGATCGTGATGTCGCCCTCGAAGAAATGGAAGCGCGGGTTCCCGGCGAGGTCGGCGATGCGGTCCTGGCTCATGTCCATGCCGTACACCTCCCAGTCGGTGTCCGCGAGGATCCTCTGGGAAAGGTGATGGCCGATGAAGCCGTTGACGCCGAGGATGCAGATGCGCTTGGACATGGGGGTGCTTTCGGGGGAGGTCCGGCGGGAGACGGTTGCTACCGGAGGGTGAATTGTCCCATGGGGGCGCCGCGGGCGGCAAAGCGCTCCGCGAGCCTGGCGGGAGGAACGGCCTCGCCCGCCACCTCGAGGTGGCGGATCTCGAGCCAGCGCCCGTCGCCGGCCAGTGCGAACGCGCGTCCCGCCACGGACGCGAGGCAGCCCGCGCCGGCGCCGGCGGGGAGGCCGGCGGGCGGCTCGCTCCACCATGTGCCGAGCACCCGCGCCGGTTCGCCATCGAGCTCGGTGAAGGCGCCGGGGTAGGGCGGCGCCACGCCGCGAACCAGGTCGTGGATCTCGCGCGCCGGCCTCGTCCAGTCGATGCGGCCGTCGGCGGGCTTGCGGCCCCCGCAGTACGAGCCGGCGGAGAGATCCTGGGGGACGAGGGGCAGCGTGCCCGCGAGCAGCCCCGGAAGCGCGCGCGCGAGCACCCGCCCGGCCGCGTCCGTCACGCGCGCGAACACGTCGGCGGCCGTGTCGTTCTCCCCGATGGGGACGGCCTCCTGCCCGGCGAGGCGGCCCGCATCGGGCTTCCCGACCATCTCGTGCAACGTGGCGCCGGTCTCGCGCTCGCCGCGGATGACCGCCCAGTTCACCGGCACGCGGCCGCGGTATTTCGGCAGGAGCGAGCCGTGCAGGTTGAACGCGCCGCGCCGCGCCGTGGCGAGCACGGCCGGCGAGAGCATCTGGCGGTAGTAGAACGAGAAGAGGAAGTCCGGCGCGAGGGCCGCGAGCCCCGCGACGACGGCGGGGTCGTTCGGGTCCTCCGGCGTCTCGACGGGGATGCCGCGGGAGCGGGCGAGCGCCTCGACGCTCGCGAACCAGATCGTCTCCGCGGGATTGTCGCGATGGGTGAGCACGAGCCGCACGTCCACGCCCGCGTCGAGGAGGACGCCAAGGCAGCGGCAGCCCACGTCGTGGTAGGCGAGGACGACGGCGGTGGCGCTCACGCGTCGCGCTTCGGCTCGAGGACGGCCTGCACGAGGTAGCGGGGACGCTCGCGGACCTGCTGGTAGATGCGGCCGACGTATTCGCCGACGAGGCCCAGGCCGAAGAGCACGATGCCGATGAGGATGAAGGTGAGGATGTCGCGGTCCCAGATGACCCACAGCCCGTCGCCTTCGCCCAGGGCGATCCGCTTGGCGATGACCACGAGGTAGATCGCGATCGAGACGAGCGACACGGCGATGCCGAAGATCGAGAAGAGCTGCAGCGGCACCACCGAGAAGCCCGTCACGAGGTCGAAGTTGAGGCGGATGAGCTTGTAGAGGGAGTACTTCGACTCGCCCGCCGCGCGCTCCTCGTGCTCGACCTCCACCTCCGCGGGGTTCTGGGAGAACGAGTAGCCGAGGGCGGGGATATAGGTGCTCACCTCGCGCGAGGAGCGGATCGCGTCCACGATCGCCTTGTCGTAGGCGCGCAGCATGCAGCCCTGGTCGGTCATGCGGATGTGCGTGAGCCGCTCGCGCAGCCGGTTCATCGCGCGCGAGGCGAGGCGCCGCCACGCGACGTCGTGGCGGCGCCGGCGGACGGACCCGACGTAGTCGTGGCCCTCGTCCATCTTCGCGATCAGGTTGCCGATCTCCTCGGGCGGGTTCTGCAGGTCCGCGTCGAGGGTGACCACGCGCTCGCCGCGGGCGTACTCGAAACCCGCCATGATCGCCATGTGCTGGCCGAAGTTGCCGTTGAAGAGCACGACGCGCGTGACCTCCGGGCGCCTCTGGTACTGCTCGCGCAGCATCGCGACGGAACGGTCGCGGCTGCCGTCGTTCACGAAGACGATCTCGTAGCTCCGGCCGAGGGCGTCGAGGGCCGGGTAGAGCCGCGAGAAGAGCGCCTCGAGCACGTCCTCCTCGTTGTACACCGGGATCACGACGGAGACTTCGGGAGCGCTCATGGCTTCGCCTTCGAGCGCAGGTGGCGGCGAACGGCCCCGGCCACGCGCGCCACGTCGGTCTCGGTCATCTCGGGAAAGAGGGGAAGGGTCACCGTCTCGCGGCCGATGCGCTCGGCGACGGGAAACCGGCCTTCGCGCCAGCCCCGGCTGCGGAACAGCGTCGTGAGGTGCACGGCCTCGTAGGACAGGCCCGTGCCGATGCCATCGGCGTGCATCGCGTCCATGAAGGCCTTGCGGTCGATCGCCATCCGGTCGAGCGGCAGCAGGACGGTGAACATGTTCCAGCTGTGGCCGGGGTTGTCGCGAGGGGGCAGCCGTTCGGGCGGCAGCAGTTCCTCGCCGGCGAAAGCCTCGAAGTAGAGTTCCGCCAGGCGCGCGCGGGCCCGGCACCAGGCGGGAAGCCGCTCCAGCTGCGCGAGACCCAGGCGCGCGGCGACGTCGGACAGGTTGTACTTTCCGCCCGCCACGTCGACATCGCGCGTGCCGTCCGGGTTGCGGCGGATGCCGTGGAAGCGAAGTCTTTCCACCCGGGCAGCCTCATCCGCGTCGTTCACCACGAGGGCGCCGCCTTCGATGGTGGTCATGTTCTTGTTGGGATGGAAGCTGAAGGAGACGAGGTCCCCCCGGGCGCCCACGGGATTGCCGCCCGCGGACGATCCGATGGCGAGCGCGGCATCCTCGATGACCCGCACGCCGTGGCGCTTGGCGAACGCGGCGAGCGCATCGGGATCGAGCGGCGCGTTGTAGTGCGTCGGTGCGAGCACCCGCGTGCGCGGCGTGACCGCCGCCGAGGCCGCGGCGAGGTCGATGTTGCGCGTGAGGAGGTCCACGTCGACGAAGATCGTGCGGGCGCCGACGCGCTCGACCACGTTGGCCGCGGCGAAGAAGGTCTGCGCGGGGACGATGACTTCGTCGCCGGGCCCTACCGCCAGGAGCTCGAGCGCCACTTCCATCGCGCCGGTGGCGGAGGTGAGGGTGCGCACGGGCCGCCCGCCGAGGAATGCCGATAGCGCCGCCTCGAAAGCGGCCACCTGCGGCCCGCTCGCGAGCCAGCGCGAGGCGAGCGTCTCGCCCACGGCGGCGATCATGGCCGGATCGATCGTCGGGCGCGCGAAGGGCAGGTAGGGCGCGCTCACGAGCGGGCCACGAGGAAGACGCCGATCACGATGAAGCCGATGCCCACGAGCTTTTGCATCGCGAGCGACTCGCCGAAGAGCGCCCAGGCCGCGATCGCGTTGACGACGTAGCCGATCGAGAGCATGGGGTAGGCCACGCTCACCGGCACGCGCGACAGGGCCATGATCCAGACCACGACGCTCACGCCGTAGCAGGCGAGCCCCGCGAGGATGGGCGGGCTCGTGGCGACCTTCGCCCCGATGGGGGCCAGGTTCTCGAGCGAGAAGGCGAACTCCCCGATGCGGTTGGTGCCCGCCTTGAGCAGGAGCTGCGCCGCCGCGTTGAGCAGCACGCCCGCGAGCACGAGGCTGAAGGAGACGGCGTTCACGGCTTTTTCACGAGGGCGCGGCGCTCGTCGCGCGCGAGGAGGGTCATCGCGAGGCCCTGCTGGGTGAGCTTCTCGTAGAGGTCAGGCTGGATTATAGCGACGGCCCCCCCGGGACGCACCCAGTCCTCGGCGAATGCCTCGAGGCTGGGGAGGGCGAGGCCCGGCTGCTGCGCGAGGCCGAGCGCGAACTCGTCCTCGTAGTTCACGAGCGTGACCGTGCGCCCGAGGTAGAAAGGCAGCGACTGGTCGTAGATCTCGACGGCGTAGACGCGCGTATCCGGGGCGACGTGCGGGCGCAGCACGCCGGCCGCCTGCTTGCCGGACTGGCGCGGCGACAGGCGCTCGTAGCCGTCCTCCACGAGATCGATGAACGCCAGGGATGCCGCCACGATGGCGACGATCCCGACGGCCTTGCGGCCCTCGCGAAGCCGCCAGGCGCCGAAGGCGAGTCCCGCGGCGAGGAGGGCGAGCCCCGCCACGAACCCGGGGCGCGCGGCGAGGTGGAGCTCGCGCATCCACGCGCTCTTCGCCCGATCGGGCATGCCCCAGGCCACCGCGATCACCGCGACCAGGAGGACCGCGACCGGCGCGACGAACTTCCACAGGCGCTGGGGCGGGATGCGCGCGAGATCGTCGGCGAGCACCAGCGCAAGGAAGGGAAATATCGGCAGCAGGTAGGCCGGCAGCTTCGAGCCCGAGGCGCTGAAGAAGGCGAAGATGAAGCCGCTCCAGAGGAGCGCGAAGCGCCGCCACGGGAAGTCCGTGGGAGTGGCCTCGCGCCGCCACCCGTCCCGGGCGGCGGGCAGCAGCGCGAGCATCCAGGGCAGGAACCCCGCGAACAGGATGGGCACGAAGAACCACGGCGGTTCCGTGCGCCGGTGCGAGGTGGTGAGGAATCGCTCGAAGTGCTCGTGCACGAAGAAGAACTGCGCGAACTCCGGATTGGCTCGCGAGACGAGCACGAACCAGGGCGCGCAGATGAGCAGGAACACGGCGAGCCCGCGGGCCCATTCGAGTCGCGGGAGGATGTGCCAGTCGCGGTGCACGAGGGCATGCAGGAAGAGGGCCGCGCCGGGAAAGACGATGCCGACGAGGCCCTTCGAAAGGACCGCGAGGGCCATGCCCGCCCACGCGACGAGCATCCAGGCGCGCCGCCAGCGCGGACGCGCCTCGCCCATCGCGAGGAGGAACGCGCACCCCGTCACGGTCGTCCAGGCCGTGAGTCCCATGTCGAGCGTCACGACCCCGGCCAGCCCGAGGAAGTAGGGGCTCGAGAGCAGCACCCCGACGGCGAGGAGGGCGCCTTCCGCGCCGATGTACCGCCGCGCGGTGACGAACACGGCGAGCAGGGCGACGAACGCGCAGAGCACGGTGTAGGCGCGGGCGGCGTACTCGTTTTCGCCGAAGAGCCGGAACGACACGGCGCTCGCCCAGTACTGCAGCGGCGGCTTCTCGAAGTACTTGAGGCCGTTCAGGCGGGGCGTGACCCAGTCCCCGCTCGCGGCCATCTCGCGCGAGATCTCCGAGTAGCGGCCTTCGTCGGGATTCGCCAGCGGGCGCGCCATGTTGTCGATGGCGACGAAGAGCGCCAGGGCGGCGAGGAGCGCGAGCGCAACGCGCCGCAGGGTCACGATCTCGCCTCGAGCAGGACGATGACGGCGCCGGATCCGCCGTCGGAGGCCCGGGGCTCGGCATACGCGAGTACCTCGGCCCGGCGCGCGAGGAGCTTGCGGATGCGGCCCTTCAGGACCGGCTCGCGATTTCGCGAACCGAGCCCCTTGCCGTGGACGATGCGCAGGCAGCGAAGGCCCCGCCTGCCGCAGTCGGCCAGGAAGGCCGCGGTGCGAAGGGCGGCCTCGTCGCCCGTGAGCCCGTGCAGGTCGATCTCGTCCTGCACGACCCAATGCGAGCGGCGGAGCTTGCGGATCACGTCGCGCGGCAGCCCCGGTCGAAGGAACGCGTGGTCTTCCTCGATCTCGATGTCGTCGATCGGGCTCGCGAGCCGCGCCAGTTCCTCGAGCACGAGGCGTTCGTCCTCCAGGCGCTTCACCGGGAGGGGCGGAGGCGGGGCGACGCGGGGCAGGGCGCGGTTGTGGGGCCGCGCCGGCGCCACGCCCCGCATCTCCCGGCGAAAGAGCTCCGCGTCGTCGGGATCCGGCGGCCCGGCCGGCCGGGGGAGCTTCAAGCGGCGAGGCTCTCCAGGTAGCGGTCGGCGTCGAGCGCGGCCATGCAGCCGGTCGCCGCGCTGGTCACGGCCTGGCGGTAGACGTGGTCCTGCACGTCGCCGGCCGCGAACACGCCCGGCATGCTGGTCGCCGTGGCGTTGCCCTCGAGCCCGGTCTTCGTGACGATGTAACCGCCCTTCATCTCGAGCTGGCCCTCGAAGAGTTCGGTGTTCGGCTTGTGGCCGATGGCGATGAAGCAGCCGGAGACCTTCACCTCGCGCGTCGTGCCATCCACCGCGGACTTGATGCGGATGCCGGTGACGCCGGACTTGTCGCCCAGCACCTCGTCGAGGGTGTGGTTCCAGGCGATGGCGACCTTGCCCTCCCTTTCCTTCGCGAAGAGCTTGTCCTGCAGGATCTTCTCCGAACGGAACTTGTCGCGGCGGTGGACCACGGTCACGTGGCGCGCGATGTTGGAAAGATAGAGCGCTTCCTCGACGGCCGTGTTGCCGCCGCCCACCACGGCGACGTCCTGGTTCTTGTAGAAGAAACCGTCGCAGGTGGCGCAGCCCGAGACGCCCTTGCCCATGAAGGCCTGCTCGGAGTCGAGCCCCAGGTACATCGCGGAGGCGCCCGTGGCGATGATGAGCGCGTCGCAGGTGTAGGTGCCGGAGTCGCCGACCAGCGTGATGGGCTTTTCCGCGAGCTTCGCCGTGTGGATGTGGTCGAAGACGAGCTCGGTCTCGAAGCGCTCGGCGTGCTTCTGGAAGCGCTCCATGAGCTCCGGCCCCTGGACGCCGGCGAAATCGGCCGGCCAGTTGTCGACCTCGGTGGTCGTCATGAGCTGGCCGCCCTGGGCGAGGCCGGTGATGAGGACGGGCTTCAGGTTGGCGCGGGCGGCGTAGACGGCGGCGGTGTAGCCGGCCGGGCCGGACCCGAGGATGAGCAGGCGGCTGTGGCGGGTGGTCATGGTCGCGGAAGGGGGGTGGCCGCGGCGAGGAAGCCGCATGGGGCGCAATTATCGCACCCCCACGGTGGGCTGCCTTAAGCGTTTGACAATAAAGGGTTTTCAAGAGATCCTTGCGGCCATGGCCACACACAATTCCAAGCCGCAGGTCGGTGAGCGTACCCAGGCGCTCAAGGCCGTCCCTTTCTTCACGCAGATGAACGACCAGGAACTGGACGTGATCCGGTCCCTGGCGATCGAGAAGTCCTATCCGAAGAACGCCGTCGTCCTCACCGAGGGCGAGATCGGCGACTCGCTCTACATGATCGAGTCGGGCCGCGTGAAGGTGTTCATCGGCGACGAGGACGGGCGCGAGATCATCCTGAAGCTCCTGGGCCCCGGTCACTTCTTCGGCGAGATGGCGATGATCGACCAGCAGCCGCGGTCGGCCTCGGTCACCACCCAGGAGGCCTCGACCCTCCTCGTGCTCACGCACGCCGCCTTCGAGGCCTGCGTGGAGCGCGCGCCGCGCATCGCGAACATGGTGCTGCGCGTGCTGGCCCAGCGGGTGCGCGAGGCGGACCGCAAGATCGGCACGCTCGCCCTCATGGACGTCTACGGCCGCGTGGCGAGCACGCTGCTCGAGCTGGCGGTGAACAAGAACGGGCAGCTGGTGGTGAGCGAGAAGCTCTCGCAGCAGGACATCGCCAACATGGTGGGCGCCTCGCGCGAGATGGTGAACCGCATCCTGAAGGACCTCTCCGACCGCGGCTTCATTTCGGTGGAGTCGAAGTCCATCACGATCATCAACCGGGAACTCCCGCCATCGCTTTAGCGAGCGCGTCACGGCGCCGCGAGCGCCTATAATCCGCCATCGAAAGCCGCCCGCCCCGATGGCCGCCTCCTCCTCCCAGACGCCCCCCGCACCCGCCGACCCCCGTCTCGCCCGCGTCCTGCGCGAGGCCGGCTGGATTCTCGCCGCCGCCGTCGGCGCCTACCTCGCCCTCGCGCTCGGGTCCTTCCATCCCGACGACCCCGGCCCCTTCCACAGCGGCATGGGGGAAGCCATCCGCAACCGCGCGGGCGGCGTCGGCGCGTGGCTCGCCGAGGCGCTGCTCTACCTGTTCGGCCTGTCGGCCTGGTGGTGGGTGCTGCTCGCCGCCTGGGGCGTCCTGCGCCTCTACGCGCGCGTCGAGACCTGGGAGATCGTCGACCGGCGCAGCCTCGCGGTCTCGCTCGCGGGCTTCGCCGTCCTCATCGTCTCGAGCGCCGCGCTGGAGGCCATGCGCTTCCATTCGCACCGGGCTTCCCTTCCCTTCGAGCCGGGGGGGCTCCTCGGCGTGCTCTGCGAGGCCCCGGCGCGCGCGGCGCTCGGCTTCACCGGCGCGACCCTCGTGCTCATCGCCGTCGTCCTCGCCGCGTTCAGCGTCTTCACGGGCCTGTCGTGGATCCGCTTCGCGGGCAAGGTGGGCGCCGGGGTCGAGTCACTCTTCGGCATGGCCCGCTCGCGCCTGGAAGCGAAGCGCGACCGCGAGGCCGGGCAGATCGCGGCGCAGGCTCGCGAGGAGAAGGTCGAGGAAACGCGCAAGATTCTCGAAGACCACGAGCCCCTCCGCATCGAGATGCCGGAGGTCGTGATCGCGAAGAGCGAACGCGTGACGAAGGAAAGGCAGGTGCCCCTCTTCGCGGACCTGCCCGACTCGCCCCTGCCGCCCGTGGGCCTGCTCGACCCGGCCGACTCGCACGTCGAGCGACCGACGGCCGAGACGCTCGAGTACACGTCGCGCCTCATCGAACGCAAGTTCCTCGACTTCAACGTGCAGGTGAAGGTGCTCGCCGCCTATCCCGGCCCGGTCATCACGCGCTACGAGATCGAGCCCGCGGTGGGCGTGAAGGGCGCGCAGGTGGTGAACCTGGGCCGCGACCTCGCCCGGGCGCTCTCGGTCACCTCCATCCGCGTGGTCGAGACGATCCCGGGCACCTCGTCCATGGGCCTCGAGATCCCCAACGCCAAGCGCGAGATCGTGCGCCTGTCGGAGATCGTGGGCTCCCAGGCCTACGCCGACATGCACTCGCGCCTCACCATGGCCATGGGCAAGGACATCACCGGCAAGCCCGTGGTGGCCGACCTCGCGCGCATGCCGCACCTGCTCGTCGCGGGCACCACGGGATCGGGCAAGTCCGTCGCCATCAACGCGATGATCCTCTCGCTCGTCTACAAGTCGACGGCGAGCGAGGTGCGCCTCATCCTGGTCGACCCGAAGATGCTCGAGCTCTCCGTCTACGAGGGCATCCCGCACCTGCTGGCCCCCGTCGTGACGGACATGCGCCACGCCGCCGCGGCGCTGCACTGGTGCGTGGTCGAGATGGACCGGCGCTACAAGCTCATGTCGACGGTGTCGGTGAGGAACCTCGCCGGCTACAACGCGAAGATCCGCGAGGGCATCGAGAAGAAGCAGCCGCTCAAGCACCCGTTCAGCCTCACGCCCGACAGCCCCGAGGATCTCGAGGAGCTGCCCCTCATCGTCGTGGTGATCGACGAGCTGGCCGACCTCATGATGGTCGCGGGCAAGAAGGTGGAGGAGCTGATCGCCCGGCTCGCGCAGAAGTCGCGCGCCTCCGGCATCCACCTGGTGCTCGCCACGCAACGCCCCTCGGTGGACGTGATCACCGGCCTCATCAAGGCGAACGTGCCCACGCGCGTCGCCTTCCAGGTCTCCGCCAAGGTGGATTCGCGCACGATCCTGGACCAGCAGGGCGCCGAGAGCCTGCTGGGCCAGGGCGACATGCTCTACCTGCCGCCGGGCACGGGCCACCCGCAGCGCGTGCACGGCGCCTACGTGTCCGACGCCGAGGTCCAGCGCGTGGTCGAGCACCTGAAGAAGCAGGGCGAGGCCCACTACATCGAGGGCATCCTCGACGACCCGGAAGCCGCGGATTCGGAAGGGCCGGCCGAAGGCGGCGCCACCGGCGAGGCGGACCCGCTCTACGACCAGGCCGTGCAGATCGTGCTGCAGAACCGCCGCGCCTCCATCTCGCTGGTGCAGCGGCACCTGCGCATCGGCTACAACCGCGCCGCGCGGCTCATCGAGGACATGGAGCGCGCGGGCCTCGTGTCGTCCATGGCCTCCAACGGCAACCGCGAGATCCTCGCGCCGAACCGGACGGTGGAAAAATGAACCCCGTTCGCGGGTCGCTCGCGGCGCTCGCCCTGTGCCTGCCTGTTCTCGCAAGCGCGGGGGCAGTGGACGATTTCCTCGCCTTCACCGGCTCCGCCTCGAGCGCCACCGCGCGTTTCGAGCAACAGGTGATCGATTCGCGCGGCCGGGTGGTGGACAAGGCGGCAGGGGAGTTCGCCTTCTCCCGCCCGGGCAAGTTCCGCTGGGCGTACGCCTTGCCGGCGCGCACGCTCATCGTGGCGGACGGCGCCAGGCTCTGGATCCACGACGAGGACCTGAACCAGGTCACGGTGCGTCCCGCGGACCGCGCGCTCTCCGCGACGCCCGCGGCGCTGCTCGCGGGGCGGGGCGACGCCACCGCGGTCTTCACCCTGCGCGATGCGGGCGCGAAGGATGGCATCGACTGGCTCGAGGCGTTGCCGAAGGAAAAGGACACCGGCTTCGAGCGCGTGCGCGTGGGCATGAAGGCTCGCGTACCGGTCGCGATGGAACTCGAGGACGCCCTGGGCGGGCGAACGGTGCTGCGATTCGTCGACTTCAGGCCCAACGCGAAGGTGGATCCCGCGCTCTTCCGCTTCACGCCGCCCAAGGGCGCCGACGTGCTCGACGAGTCGGCCCGCACGCCGGCGGCCAAGAAACCCTGAGCGGTCCGCGATGAGTGATTCGCGCGACCTCTTCTCGGCCTCGGGCGAGGCGAACGTTCCGCTTGCCGAGCGGCTTCGCCCCCGGCGCATCGAGGACGTCGTGGGGCAGGCGCACCTGCTCGCCGAGGGCCGTCCGCTCGCGGTGGCCCTCAAGTCCGGCAAGCCCCATTCGATGATCCTCTGGGGGCCGCCCGGCGTGGGCAAGACCACGCTGGCACGCCTCATCGCGGGGGCGTTCGGGGCGGAGTTCATCGCGCTGTCCGCCGTGCTCGCGGGGGTGAAGGAGATCCGCGAATCGGTGGAGCGCGCGCGCCTGGCGCTCGAGGCCCACGGCCGGGCGACCATCCTCTTCGTCGACGAGGTGCACCGCTTCAACAAGTCGCAGCAGGACGCCTTCCTGCCGCACGTGGAGTCGGGGCTCTTCACCTTCATCGGCGCGACCACGGAGAACCCGTCCTTCGAGGTGAACGGGGCGCTCCTGTCGCGATCGCAGGTCTACGTGCTCGAAAGCCTGAAGCCGGCGGACCTGGACGTGCTCGTCGCCCGCGGTTTCGAGCTGGAGAAGCTCGACGTCACGGAAGAGGCCCGCAAGCGCATCGCCGATTACGCCGACGGTGACGGACGGCGCGCGCTCAATTTCGTCGAGCAGCTCGCGAGCGCCGCCCGGGCCGGCAACCGCCACGGCGTGGACGCGACCTTCGTCGCCGAGGTGCTGCAGCGCGCCGGCCGGCGCTTCGACAAGGGCGGCGAGAATTTCTACGACCAGATCTCGGCGCTGCACAAGTCGGTGCGCGGCTCCGACCCCGACGCGGCCCTCTACTGGTTCGTGCGCATGCTCGACGGCGGGGCCGACCCGCGCTATCTCTCGCGCCGCCTCATCCGCATGGCGAGCGAGGACATCGGGCTCGCGGATCCCCGCGCCCTCGACCTCGCCGTGAGCGCCGCGGACGTGTACGAGCGCCTCGGCACGCCCGAGGGCGAACTCGCCCTGGCCGAATGCGTGGTCTACCTCGCGGTCGCGGCCAAGTCGAACGCCGTCTACAAGGCCTACAACGCCGCGCGCGCGTTCGTCGCGTCCGACTCGACGCGTCCCGTCCCGATGCACCTGCGCAACGCCCCGACGAAGCTCATGAAGAACCTCGGCTACGGCGAGGGCTATCGCTACGCCCACGACGAGGAGGGCGGCCACGCGGCCGGCGAACGCTACCTGCCCGAAGGCATGGCCGACCCGGGCTGGTACCAGCCCACGGACCGGGGCCTGGAGGGCAAGATCCGCGAGAAGCTCGCGTGGCTGCGCTCGCGCGATCGCGAGGGCGGCTCGAAGGGCTGAGCGCCGCCCCGTATAATTGCGGTTTCGTTCCCTCGAAACCGGGCACCGCCATGCTGGACATCCAACTGCTTCGCAAGGACCTCCCCGCCGTCATCGCGGGTCTCGCCCGCCGCGGCGTCACCTTCGACGAGGCCGCGTTCCGCGCGCTCGAGGACGAGAGGAAGGGCCTGCAGGTGCGCACCGAGGAGCTGCAGGCGAAGCGCAACGCGCTCTCCAGGCAGGTCGGCATGCTCAAGGGCAAGGGCGAGGATGCCTCCGCCGTGCTGGCCGAGGTGGGCGGCATCGGCGAAGAGTTGAAGGCCAACGAGACGGCGCTCGGGTCGGTCCAGGAGCGCCAGAACGCGTTCCTGCGCACGATCCCCAACATCCCGCGCGCCGAGGTGCCCGAGGGCCGGTCGGCCGACGACAACGTCGAGGTGCGCCGGTGGGGCGAGCCGCGGGCGTTCGATTTCGCGCCGAAGGACCACGTGGACGTCGGCGCCGGCCTCGCCGGCCTGGATTTCGACACCGCCGCCAAGCTCGCCGGCGCTCGCTTCAGCGTGCTGCGGGGCGGCGTCGCGCGGCTGCACCGGGCCCTCGCGCAGTTCATGCTCGACACGCACACGCGCGAGCACGGCTACACCGAGGTCTACGTGCCGTACATGGTGTCGGCCGAGTGCGCCGACGGCGTCTCGAGCCTCGCCAAGTTCAAGGACGATCTCTTCAAGCTCGAGGGCCGCGACCTCTACCTCATTCCCACGGCCGAGTATCCGGTCACGAACTTCGTGCGCGACACGGTGCTCGAGGCGAAGGACCTGCCGCTGAAGTTCGTCTGCCACAGCCCCTGCTTCCGCTCCGAGGCCGGCAGCTACGGCAAGGACACGCGCGGCATGATCCGCCAGCACCAGTTCGACAAGGTGGAGATCCTGCAGGTGGTATCGCCGGAGAATTCCGCCCGGGCCCACGAGGAGCTCACGGGACACGCCGAGACCATCCTGAGGAAGCTCGGCCTGCCGTTTCGCACCATGGTGCTCTGCACGGGAGACGTCGGCTTTTCCAGCGCGAAGACCTACGACCTCGAGGTGTGGCTCCCGGGGCAGGACGCGTATCGCGAGATCTCCTCGTGCTCCAACTTCGAGGCCTTCCAGGCCCGGCGCATGCAGGCGCGCTTCAAGGGCGGCGACAAGGGCAAGCCCGAACCGGTGCACACGCTCAACGGCTCGGGCCTCGCGGTGGGCCGAACCCTGGTGGCGGTCCTCGAGAACTACCAGCAGGCCGACGGCTCGGTGAGCGTGCCCGAAGCGCTGGTGCCGTGGATGGGCGGCGTGACGCGGCTCGACAAGGCGTGAAGTCCCGGCTGGTGGTGGTGCGCCACGGCGAGACCGAGTGGAACGTCGCCGGCCGCATCCAGGGCCACACCGACAGCCCGCTCACGGCCTCGGGCCGGGCGCAGGCCGAGGCCATCGGGGAGCGGATGGCGAAGGAATCCTTCGAGCGCCTCGTCTCGAGCGACCTGGGCCGCGCGTGGCTGACGGCCGAGGCCATCGCGAAGCGCACGGGGCACGCGATCGTCGCCGACCCCCGCATCCGCGAACGCCACTTCGGCGTGGGCGAGGGGCTCACGTACGACGAGGTCGACGCCCGGTGGCCCGAGGCCTTTTCGCGCACCCGCGAGACCGATCCCGACATCGTGCTCCCCGGCGGCGAAAGCCGGCGGCAGCTCCACGAGCGCGTCCGCGATGCGTTCGAGTCGCTGGCCCGCGAGGCCGCGGGCGGGTGCCACGCGGTGGTCTGCCACGGCGGCGTCCTCGCCATTCTCTACCGGCACATCCACGGCATTCCCGTGGGCGAGGCGCGCCGGATCCCGATCCCGAACGCCTCCTACAACGCGCTGCGCCACGAGGGCGGACGCTGGATCGTGGAAGCCTGGGGCGACACCGCTCACCTGGCCGCGGTGGGCGCGGCACTCGTCGAGCCCTGATCGGGCGGCGGCGCCGGCACGGGCCGCGGCGGCAGCGGGTTCTCGCGCGGCTCGATGCGAGCCAGGATGTCCTCGTAGTTCCTCACGTTGTCCACGAACTGTATGGCCTCGTGCCCGCGCGCGAAGCCGTGCCTGAGCGCGCCATATTGCGCCGGGTCCGCCAGGCCGGGCAGCGCGAGCCGCACGTCCTGCCAGCGGTCCGGGGAAAGCCCGCGCCGCTGGGCGAGGATGCGCGCGTCCTCGAGGTGGCCGATGCCCAGGTTGTAGGCGGCGAGCGCGAGAAACGTGCGGTCCGGCTCCGCGATGCGCGGCGGCAGGATGTCGGCGAGGAGCGCGAGGTAGCGCGCGCCCGCGAGGATGCTTTCCCGGGCGTCGAGCCGGTCCTTCACGCCCAGGCGCTCGGCCGTGTCTTCCGTGAGCATCATGAGGCCGCGCACGCCGGTGGGCGAGGTGGCGAGCGCGTCCCAGTGCGATTCCTGGTAGCCGATGGCGGCGACCAGGCGCCAGTCGTAGCCCGAGACGCGTTCGGCCTCCAGGAAGTGGGGCCTGAGCTGCGGCAGCAGCGTCGTGACGCGCTCGATGAGGGTGCCCGCGTCGACGGCCGTGAGGCGCGCGGCGTGCGCGAAATGCCGGTCGATGAGGCGCGCGAGGGTGCCGTCCTTCTGGATGCGCGCGAAGAACACCTTCATGCGGTCGAGCAGGATCTTCTGGTCGACCGCCCCCACGCGCCAGGCGTACCGGGCGGGCTTGCCGATGTCGAACGCCGCATCCGCCCCGGGAAAGTGCTTGCGCGCGACCGTGAACCGGGCGGAATCCACCACGGCCGCGTCGATGCGGCCTTCGGCGATCGCTTCGAGGAGTTCCTCCACGGTGACGTCGGCCGGCCAGCGCGCGATCGCGGGCGCGCCCTTCGGCAGGGATGCGAGCGCGGGTTCCGTGAACGGGTCCGCCACCGCGGCCACGCGACGCCCCGCGAGGTCGGCGAGGCCCTTGGGCCGGGGGTCCGTCGTCCGCCAGGCGAGCTGCAGCTGCGCGGAGTGGTACGGCGGACCCCACACGTGGCCGCCCGGCAGGTCGAAGTGCAGCGGCAGGAGCGCGGCGGCGAAATGGGCCTGCTTCTTCTCGAGGAACTCCTCGGCCTTCTCGCCCGAGATGGCGAACCTGAACTCGACCGGCAGGCCGATCTCCTTCGCGAAGAGCGTGACGAGGTCGTTCTCGAATCCCGTGGCGTGGCCCTGCGCGTCCTCGTACCAGGTGGCCGGCCCGTTGGTCGTGACGACGACGAGCTTGCCGCCCTCGGCGAGGGGCTTCACGGGATCCACGGGCCTGTCGCATCCGGCCGCGAAGCAAGCGAGGAGCCCGACGAGAAATCGCGTCGCCGCCTTCATCGGGCCAGTGTACCGAAGCGCGCCGCGTTCGCCATCGTCCGATCGCGAATCCCCCGAGGCCGACGAAACGGGCGATAATCGTCGCCGGAAAACGACGATGACGAAGATCTTCGCCTTGGTGCCCGCAGCCGGGCAGGGAACGCGCATGGGGGAAGCCTTCCCCAAGCAGTACCTCCCGCTCGCCGGCCGGCCGATGATGTTCCATTCCCTCGAGACGCTCGCCGCCGTCGATCGCATCACGGCGGTCATCGCGATCCTCTCGCCCATGGACCGCCACTGGGGCGCCCACGACTGGAGCGCCTTCCCCGAAAAGATCGAGGCGCTCTTCGCGGGCGGGACCACGCGCGGGGCGAGCGTCGCCAACGCGCTCGCGATGCTCGAAGGACGCGCGGCGCCCGGCGACTGGGTGCTCGTGCACGACGCCGCCCGGCCCTGCATCGGTCGCGAGCTGGTCGAGCAGTTCCTGGACGAGGTGGGCGACGACCCGGTCGGCGGGCTTCTCGCCATGCCGCTCGCCGACACGCTCAAGCGTTCGGAGGGCCTGCTGCGCGTGAGCGAGACGATCCCCCGCGAGGGCCTGTGGCGCGCCCAGACGCCGCAGATGTTCCGCTACGACATCCTGCGCCGCGGCCTCGCCCGCAAGCCCGAAGCCACGGACGAGTCCCAGGCCGTCGAGTCCGTGGGCGGCATGCCCAAGCTCGTGCAGGGCGCGAACGCGAACTTCAAGGTGACCTTCACCGACGACCTGCCCATCGCGGAGATGATCCTCGCGCGCCGCGTCGCGGACGAGGAGACCTCCTCGTGACGATGCGCGTCGGGCAGGGGTTCGATGTCCATGCGCTCGTGCCCGGGCGCCGGTGCGTCATCGGCGGCGTCGACATTCCCCACGACAAGGGGCTCCTGGGCCACAGCGACGCCGACGTGCTGCTGCACGCCGTCTGCGACGCGCTCCTGGGCGCGTGCGCGCTGGGCGACATCGGCCGGCACTTCCCGGACGGCGATGCGCGCTACCGGGGAATCGACAGCCGGGAATTGCTGCGGCGCGTGGGCGGCCTCGTGCGCGAGAGCGGCTTCGTGCCCGTGAACGTCGACGCGACCGTCATCTGCGAGATGCCGCGGATCGGCCCCCACGCCGCGCGGATGGTCGCGAACATCGCGCAGGACCTGGGGATCGACGAGACGGCGGTGAACGTGAAGGCGACGACCACGGAAGGACTCGGATTCGCGGGCCGGGGCGAGGGCATCGCCGCGCAGGCCGTCTGCCTGGTGATTCCGGCCTAGCCTCCTTGCGCATCCTCATCGTCGAGGACGACACCATGCTCGCCGAGGCCATCGCCTCGGCCCTGCGGCAATCGGCCCACGTGGTGACTCGCGCGGCGAGCGGCGACGAGGCCGAGAGGCTGCTCGTTCCCGACGCCTTCGACCTGGTGCTGCTCGACCTGGGGCTTCCCCGGGTCGACGGATTCGAGGTCCTGCGGCGAATGCGCGAGCGTCGCGTCAAGGTGCCCGTGCTGGTCCTCACGGCGCGCGACGCGCCCGGGGACCGCGTCGCGGGCCTCGACCTGGGCGCCGACGACTACCTCACGAAGCCCTTCCAGCTCCCGGAACTCGAGGCCCGCGTGCGGGCGCTCATCCGGCGTGCGCACGCGATCGCGAGCTCGGAGATCGTCCATGGCCCGCTCAAGCTCGACATGGCCGGGCGGCGGCTCTACTGCCGCGGCGAGCCGGTGGAGCTCTCCGCGCGCGAACTCGCGGTGGTGGAGCTGTTCATGCTGCGCGAAGGACGCGTGGTCACCAAGCAGCAGATCGCCGACCACCTCTACGGCTGGGAGGAAGGGTCCTCCAGCAACACGATCGAGGTCTTCGTCTACCGCCTTCGCCGCAAGCTCGAGCCCTCGGGCGTGGACATCCGCACCGTCCGCGGAATGGGCTACCTGATCGACAGGCCCGCGGCCTAGGCGCCCCCATGCTTCGCACCAAGCTGCTCGTGTGGCTCCTGGTGCCCCTGGGCGCGCTCCTGGCCGTCGATTTCGTGCTCACCACCTGGATGGCGCGCGACATCGCCCAGCGCGCCAACGACCGCCCCCTGGGGGAAATCGCGCGCGAGATCTCGCTCAGGCTGCGCACGGAGCAGGGGGCGATCGCGCTCGATCTCACGCAGGAGGCCCAGCTCATCCTCCTGGGCGACGCCACGGACCGACTTCGCTTCGAGGTGACCGATGGGCGCGGGCGCCCGGTGGCCGGAGAGGCGGTGGGGGCCGTGGCGGGCGGCGCCGGCGCGCTGCGGTTCGGCGACGGCGTCGTGGCGGGCGAGCCCGTCCGCGTCGCCGAACTCGCCGTGGCGGCCGATCCCGCGAGCGGGCGTCCGGCGGCCGTCGTGCGGGTGGCCGAGACGCTGCGCCGGCGCGAGGCGCTCTCGCGCGAGATCCTGGTCAGCGTGCTCGTCCCGGAAGTCCTTCTCGTGGCGGTGTCGCTGCTCGTCGTCTGGTTCGGCGTGGTGCACGGGCTGGCGCCGCTCGAGCGCCTGCGCGCCACGCTCGCCGTCCGCGAAGACGGCGACTGGAGCCCGGTGGGCGTCGACGGCGTCCCGGGAGAGGTCCGGCCTCTCCTCGAGTCGATCAACGCGCTGGTGGCGAGGCTCGATCTGGCCCTCACGCTGCAGACGCGCTTCATCAGCGACGCCGCGCACCAGCTGAAGACGCCGATCACGGTGCTCACGACCCAGGTGGCCATCGCCGCGCGCGAGTCGGACCCGGACCGGCAGCGCGAGGCGCTCGCGAAGGCGAGCGCGGGCCTCGAGCGGCTTTCGCGCGTGGTCTCGCAGCTTCTTTCGCTCGCGCGCAACGAGCCCGAAGCCGCCGCGAGCGTCGCGCTGGTCCCGCTGGACGTGGGCGCGCTCGCGCTGGAGGTCGCCACGCGGTGGGTTCCCGAGGCGCTCAAGAAGCGCGTGGACCTGGGCTTCGAGGGCCAGGACCGCCCGGTGCTGATCCGCGGTGACGCATCGCGGCTGCAGGAGCTCTTCGACAACCTGCTCGACAACGCCGTGCGCTACAGCCGCGAGGGCGGGCGCGTGACGGTGCGGGTGCTGGACGGCCCCGAGCCGGCCGTCGAGGTGAACGACGACGGGCCGGGCATTCCGCCCGGCGAGCGACAGCGCGTCTTCGGCCGCTTCCACCGCCTGCTCGGCTCGGGTGCCGAAGGCAGCGGGCTCGGACTCGCGATCGCGCGGGAGATCGCGAGCCTGCACGGGGCCCGCATCGGCCTGGGGGACGACGCCGACGGCGTGGGCAACACCTTCACCGTGACCTTCCCCGTCTTGCGCCCGCCGGTCGCGTAAGCCCGCGTTCAGCTTCGCGGCAGCCTTCGTTCAGTTTCCGGCCATCGACCGGTCAGGTGCCGCGCGTAGCCTCGCGCGAGGCACACCGACAACGAAAGGCCGGACATGGACGCGATCGGCACCTCCCTCTTCTGGGTTTCCCTCGCCCAGATCATCATGATCAACATCGTTCTCTCGGGCGACAACGCGGTGGTCATCGCGCTCGCGAGCCGCTCGCTTCCGGCGCGCCAGCAGAAGCAGGCGATCATGTTCGGCAGCGTCGGGGCGATCGTGCTGCGGATCGTGCTCACCTACTTCGCCGTGCTGCTCCTGGGCATCCCCTGGCTCAAGATCATCGGCGCCGTGCTGCTCGCCTGGATCGGCATCCAGATGCTCGCGCCGGAAGGCGACGAGAAGGAGATCGACGGGGCCGCTCACCTGTGGGCGGCGATCAAGACGATCATCATCGCCGACTTCATCATGAGCCTGGACAACGTGCTCGGGGTGGCGGCGGCGGCCAAGGGCAGCCTGCTGCTGCTCGTCGTGGGCCTCGCGATCAGCATCCCGATCATCGTGTACGGCAGCACCCTGGTGCTCAAGCTGATGACGCGCTTTCCGGTCATCGTCACGGTGGGCGGCGGCGTGCTCGGCTGGGTGGCCGGCGAGATGCTCGTCTCCGATCCGGCCCTGAAGGGGTGGATGGAAGGCAGCGGCCACTGGCTGCATTCCGCCGCGCCGGCGATGGGCGCCCTCTTCGTGGTGACCGTGGGCAAGACGCACGCGGCGCTCACCGTCGCGGCGGCGCGCCGGGCGCTCGATGGCGAGGCGGGCGGCGAGCCCGAGAAGCCGTTGCCGGGCTACCGCTGGCACGGGACGCCGGACGGGGGGGCCCACGCGTACGCCAATTTCTGCGGCACCGGGGGATTCCGGGTCCTTCGCCCGGTGAGCTCGCGCATGCGCAGCGCGGCGCGCTGGCGCGCGTTCTCGCGCAACTGATACCGGGCTCCGCCCGAACGGCGACGACGGCGCCCGCGGGCGCCGTCGCGCTTCCTAGCGACGGAATTGCGCGAGGACCGACGAGGTCCAGGTCAGGCGCTCGATGAGCGTCCTCAGGAATTCCCGGTTGAAGCGCAGCTGGCAGCCCTCGGAGAGGCTCTCGAGGTGCGTCGCCTGGATCTTGAGCAGCTGCACCTCCGACACCGACGTGATCGAGGCCGAGCGGCGCGCCTTGTCGCCGGAGAGGTAGGCCATCTCGCCGAAGCAGTCGCCTTCCTTGAGGACGTTGAGCAGCTTGCCGTCCTTCACGACCTTCACCTGCCCGGAGACGATGATGAAGAACGCGTGGCCGAGCTCGCCCTCCAGGAGCAGGTTCTCGTCGCGCTGGTGCACTTCCCAGATGGCGCCGCGCAGCACCTCCCAGAGCTCCGCGTCGCGGAAGTCGCGGAAGAAGGGCAGCGAGCGAAGGCGGTTGAATTTCTCGGTGGAGCTGATCTCGTTCGAGTAGCGCTCGAGCTGCGGGAAGGTGTCCGCCAGCTCGCTCGCCATCTCGAACCACGACTGGTAGCGGGCGCGCGGGTCCTTCGCCATCGCCTTCTTCACGATCGCCACGAGCTTCTCGGGCAGGTCCGGGCGCATCTGCTCGAGGGGGTTGGGCTCCTCGTTCAGGATCTTGTTGATCATCGACACCGAGTTCTCGGCGCGGAACGGCAGCTTGCCCGTGAGCAGCTCGTACATCACGACGCCGAGCGAATAGATGTCGGACTGGACGCTGGGCGATTCCTCGTTGATCTGCTCGGGCGACATGTAGGCCGGCGAGCCCAGGAAGCCCTCGATCTGGGTGTGGGTGGCGTGCGAGATCTTGGCCGTGCCGAAATCGCTGATCTTGATGTCGTCGCGATCGGACAGCAGGATGTTGGCCGGCTTGATGTCGCGGTGGATCACGCCGTTCTGGAAGGCGTAGTCGAGCGCGCGGCACATCTTGAAGATGACGAGCACCGCCTGGCGCACCGGCAGCAGGTTGGTCTCGGTGCAGAACTTCTTGAGCGAGCCGCCGGGCACGTACTCCATCACGATGTAGCGCTGGTCGCCGTCGACGACCGCGTCGTACACCGCGACGATGTTCGGGTGGTTGAGCTTGCCGGCGAGGGAGGCCTCGTTGAGGAAGAGCTTGCCGAAGCGGTTGGCTTCCTCCTCGCTCATGTCCGCGTCGCTCTTGGCGACCTTGATGGCCACCTTGCGGTCGTTGAACGGGTCCTCGCCCACGTAGACCAGGGCGGACGCGCCCTGGCCGATCTCGGAGAGAACGATGTACTTGCCGATCTTCGGGGGCTTTTCGGACACTTGAGGCGCGTTTTCGAGTTTCGCGGAGTTTAACCGATCCGGCCGGTCGAGGCCCCTTCGGCCAGGGCCCGCGCGAGACGCTCGAAGGCGGCCGGATCGGCGCTTTCGACCGGCACGCGCGGCGCGGCGGTCACGCCGCGGTAGTTCTTCGTCGTCGAGCGCAGGTAGGCGGGGTCGTAGTGCGACACCAGCAGGTCCGCGACGATTCCGCGCCAGTCGCCCGCGGCGACGGGCGCCTTCCAGGTCGAGACCCGCTCGGATCCGTGCAGTGGCGCGAGGCACTCGAGTTTCGCGACGAGGGCGGCCGGGTCACCCACGAAGTGCGCGTAGTCGTCCAGGAGGAGGTCCACGCGGACGTCCGTGCCGGCTTCCAGGCGCAGGCAGGGGGATTCGCGCATGCGCCGGATCAGGGCGTCGGGCACGCGCAACTCGCCCACCTTGCGGCTCTCGGCCTCCGCGAAGACGGGGCGCGCCGGATCCAGGCCGGAGAGCGCCTGCCAGATCGCGGTCTCGAAAGCCTTCTGGGTGGGCTGCGGGGCGCCGGGCAGCCCGCCCAGGAGCGAGCCGCGATGGGCGGCGAGGGCCTCGAGGTCGAGCGCCTGCGCGCCCACGCGGGCGAACGCCTCGATGAGGCGGCTCTTGCCCGAGCCCGTGGCGCCGCAGACGATGCGGAAGTCGAACCGTTCCGCCACGGCGTCGAGATCGGCGACGACCTGCTTGCGAAAGGCCTTGTAGCCGCCCTCGAGTTGCCGCGCGTCCCAGCCCACCTGGCGAAGCACGTGCGCGAGGGAGCCGGAACGGGAGCCGCCCCGCCAGCAATACACGAGGGGACGCCAGCCGCGGGGCCGGTCGGCGAATCGCGTCGAGACGAGGCGCGCGATGTTGGCGGCCACGAGCGGCGCGCCCAGGCGCTTCGCCTCGAAGGCGCCCTGCTGCTTGTAGGTGGTGCCCACGAGGATGCGCTCGGCGTCGTCCAGCACCGGGCAGTTGACGGCACCGGGCAGGTGATCCTCGGCGAATTCCGCGGGGCTTCGCGCGTCGAGGATCGCGTCCCAGAGCGCGAGATCGGCCCGGCTCATGGGGAGGGCCACCGTGGCGACGGGGCGCTCGCGCTGGAAAGGCAGTTCGGTCATGGCCGCGCGGGCGGGCGCTTGAGCAGGGGGGCGAGCACCGGCCAGACGTTCTCGAGAATGCGCGGCTGGGCCGCGGCCGTGGGGTGCAGCTGGTCGGCCTGGAAGAGGTCGCGGTTCTCGGCGACGCCCTCGAGCAGGAACGGGACCCGGGCCACCTTGGACTTCCGGGCCACGTCGGGGAAGAGCTCACGGAACTCGCGCGCGTAATCGATGCCATAATTCGGCGGAATCATGAGCCCGACGAGCACGGGCTCCGCCCTGGCGGCGCGCGAGAGCCGGATCATCGACTCGAGGTTCGCGCGGGTGCCTTCCACCGGCAGGCCGCGCAGGCCGTCGTTGGCGCCCAGGGCGATCACCACGACGGCGGGTCCGTGCCGCTTCAGGTCTTCGGGAAGCCGGCGCAGTCCCCCGGCGGTCGTCTCCCCCGAAACGCTCGCGTTCACCACCCGCCAGCCGGGTCGTTCGCGAGCGAGCCGTTCGCCGAGGAGGGCGACCCACCCGTCGCGCGCGGCGATGCCGTAGGCGGCCGACAGGCTGTCGCCGAAGACGAGCACGGTGCGCTCGGCGGCCCCGGCCGCGCAGGCGGCGGCGAGAAGCAGGGCGGCAAGGGCTTGTGCGAGGGTGCGCGGCAGGTTTTTCAAGGCCAACGTAAGGAATGGAACCGGCGCCAAGCCGGACAACATGGACGCGACCGGCGACGAACACGAATTGCGGCAGGCATCTGCGCCCGCCGCGGGCCAGCCCGACATTGTGCGGGCCGAAGGGCTCACCAAACAAGTCTCCACCCCGGACCACGACCTCACCATCGTGAACGGCGCCACGTTCCGCGTGCGCGCCGGCGAGTCGGTGGCCATCGTCGGGGCCTCGGGGTCGGGCAAGTCCACCCTGCTCGGACTGCTCGCGGGCCTGGACGTTCCGACCGCGGGGCGGGTCTGGATCGCGGGCGAGGATCTCTTCGCGCTCGACGAGGACGGCCGGGCCCGCCTGCGCGGGCGGCTCGTGGGGTTCGTCTTCCAGTCCTTCCAGCTCCTGCCGGCGCTCACCGCCCTCGAGAACGTCATGCTTCCCCTCGAGCTCGCGGGACAGGCGCAGGCCGCGGCGAAAGCCCGGGCGGAACTCGCGCGGGTCGGCCTCGCCGAGCGCCTGGGCCATTACCCGCGCCAGCTCTCCGGGGGCGAACAGCAGCGCGTGGCCCTCGCGCGGGCGTTCGCCACGGGCCCGAAGCTCCTTTTCGCGGACGAGCCCACGGGCAACCTCGACTCGGCCACGGGTTCGCAGGTGATCGACCTGCTCTTCGACCTGAACCGCGAGAACGGCACCACGCTCGTGCTCGTCACGCACGACGCGGGACTCGCCTCGCGCTGCGACCGGCGCATCACCATCCGCGCGGGCGAGGTGTCCGCGGGATGAGGCGCGTCGCGCTCGCGCTCCGCATGCTCCGGCGCAACGCCCATGCGGGCGAGGCGCGCGTGCTCGCGGCCGCCCTCTTCATCGCCGTGGCGAGCGTCACCACGGTCGGCTTCTTCGCCGACCGCGTCCAGGCCGCCCTCGACCGCCAGGCCAACGAACTGCTGGGCGGCGACCTCGTCGTCATCGCGGACCACCCCATCCCCCCGTCGTTCTTCGACCGGGCGCGCGAGGAAAAGCTCGCCCGGGTCGAGACGCGCACCTTTCCCAGCATGGTCGCCGGGCCGGGCGGAACGAGCCTCGCGGAGATCAAGGCCGTGGGCGAGGGCTTTCCGCTGCGCGGGCGCCTGCGCGTGGCCGACGAGTCGATGCAGGGCGACGGCGAGATCGACGGCGCGCCGCCGGCCGGCCGCGTCTGGATCGCCGTGCCCCTCGTGGCCCGCCTGTCGGCGAAGCCCGGAGAGCGCATCAACGTGGGCCGCGCTTCCCTGCTGGTCGAACGCGTGATCACGCGCGAGCCCGACAGCGTGCTCGACTACTTCGGCCTCGCCCCGCGGGTGCTCATGAACCTGGCGGACCTCGAGGCCACGGAACTCGTGCAGGTGGGCAGCCGCATCACCTGGCGCCTGCTGGTGGCCGGCGAGACCGAGGCGATCCGGCGGTTCGACGCGGCCGTGCGGCCGCAGCTCGCCCGGGGCGAACGGGTGGAAAGCGTGCGCGATGCCCGCAGCGAGGTGCGCGTCTCCCTCGAGCGGGCGCAACGCTTCCTCGGCCTCGCCTCCCTGCTGTCGGTGATCCTGGCCTCGGTGGCCGTGGCCCTGGCCGCGCGGCGCTTTTCGCAGCGCCAGACGGACGGCGCGGCGATGATGCGTTGCCTGGGCGCCTCGCAGGCCGACATCTTCGCGCTCGGCGCCTGGCAGTTCCTCGCCCTCTCGGCCATCGGCTGCGCCGCGGGCACGATCGCGGGCTATGGCGCGCAGGCCGTCCTCGCGCAGTGGCTCGCGGGGTTCTTCAGCGTGGCGTTGCCGGCGCCGGGACCGATGCCCGCGGTGAAGGGCGCCGTCATCGGGCTCGTGCTCGTGCTCGGCTTCACGCTGCCGCCGCTGCTGCGCCTGCGGGGCGTGCCGACGCTCCGGGTGCTCAGGAGCGACGTGTCCGTGGCCGAACCCTCGAGTCTCGTGGCCTACGGCCTGGGCTTCGCGGCGCTCGCCTCGCTCGTCGTGTGGCAGTCCGGGGACCTGAAGCTCGGCAGCATCGCCGTCGGCGGGTTCACGGCGGCCCTGGGCGTCGCGGCGCTGGCGGGCTACGCGCTCATCCGGGCCGTCTCGCGCGCCCGCGCAGGCGCCGCCGGCCCCTGGCGTTACGGTCTCGCCAACCTGCGCCGGCGCACCGGGGCCAGCCTGCTGCAGGTCATCGCGCTGGGCCTGGGCATCATGGCGATGCTCCTGCTCACGCTCGTGCGCACGGACCTCATCGCGAAATGGCAGGCGTCCATCCCGCCGGACGCGCCCAACCGCTTCGCCATCAACATCCAGGCCGACCAGCTGCCCGAGGTGAAGGGCTACTTCGCCGACCTCGGGCTTTCCAATCCGGACCTCTACCCGATGGTGCGCGGTCGCCTCGTGCGCATCGGCGAGCGCGAGATCCGCCCGGCCGATTTCACCGACGAGCGCGCCAAGCGCCTCTCCGAGCGCGAGTTCAACATGTCGTGGGCCGAGCGCCTGCGCGCCGACAACAAGGTCGTCGCCGGAAGCTGGTGGAAGCCCGGGTCGGGGCCGGCGTTCTCGATGGAAGAGGGCATCGCGAAGACCTTCGGCGTGAAAGTCGGCGACACGCTCACCTTCGACGTGGCCGGCTCGCGCTTCACCGCCCCGGTCACGAACCTGCGCAAGGTCGAGTGGGACAACTTCAAGGCCAACTTCTTCGTGATCGCGAGCCCGGGCGTCCTGGAAGCGTACCCGGCGAGCTGGATCACGAGCTTCCACCTGACCCCGGGGCGCGAGGACGTCGTCGCGCGGCTGGTGGCGCGCTTCCCCAACCTGAGCGTCATCGACCTCACGGCCATCATGGGGCAGGTGAAGCGCATCTCCGACCAGGTCTCGCGCGCCGTGGAGTTCGTCTTCCTCTTCGCCATCGCCGCGGGTCTCGTCGTGCTCTTCGCGGCCATCACCACCACGCAGGACGAGCGCGTGTTCGAGGGCGCGGTGATGCGCACCCTGGGCGCGAGCCGGCGCCAGATGGTCCTCACGCAGCTCGCGGAGTTCCTCGCCATCGGCCTGGCGGCGGGGGCCGTGGCCGCCGCCGGCGCAGTGGGCCTCGCGACGGTGCTCTCCGAGCGCGTGCTGGGCGTGCCCTACGAGTTCGACTGGTTCGTGCCTGTCGCGGGCCTCGTCGCGGGCGGGCTGGGCGTGGCGGTCGCGGGGCTGCTGGGCACGCGCAAGGCGGTCGATTCGCCGCCGCTCGCCGCGATACGCGCCGTGAGCTGACGTGCCCGTCCCGACGGGGCTCGCCTCTCCCTACCTGCTGCTCAGCCTGTGCTCGCTTTTCTGGTCGCTCAACTGGGTGATCGGCAAGGCGATGGTGGGCACCGTCTCGCCCCTCGCGCTCACCTTCATCCGCTGGAGCGTCGCGGTCGCGGCGATGCTGCCCTTCGTCCTGCCGCAGGTCCGCGCGCACTGGCCCCACGTGAAGCGCCACTGGAGGACGATCGCGTGGCTGGGGTTCTGGGGAACGGGCCTGCACAACGCGTTCGCGTACGTGGGCCTGCAGTACACGACGGCGACGAACGGCGTGATCCTGAACAGCGCCATCCCCGTCATGATCATCGTCTGCGGCTGGGTGGTGTATCGCGACACCATCACGCGCGTGCAGGCGCTCGGGGTGGCCGTCTCGCTCGCGGGCGTCCTCACCGTCCTCACGCGCGGCGACGCGTCGGTTCTCGCGAACTTCTCGCTCAACCGCGGCGACCTCATCGTGATCGCGGGCATGGTCTTCTGGGCCGTCTACACGGTGTACCTGCGCATCAAGCCCGCGGCGCTGCCGCCGCTCGTGCTGCTCGCCTGCTGCGGCACGGTGGGCATGGGACTGCTCGCGCCGCTCGCGGCCGCGGAACTCGCCTGGATGGGCGGCCACGTCGACCTCACGCCGGGGGCGGTCGCGTCCCTGCTCTACATCGGCATCTTCCCGTCGTTCGTGGGCTACGTCTTCTGGAACCGCGGCGTGGCCGAGGTGGGACCGAACGTCGCCGGCATCTTCGTGCACCTCATGCCGGCTTTCGGGAGCCTGCTCGCCTGGATCTTCCTGGGCGAGCGGCTGATGCTCTTCCACCTGGCCGGGATCGCGCTCATCCTCGCGGGCATCGCGCTCACCGCCCGGGGCCGCCCCGTGCCGCCCGCGACGGCGGCGGACTAGCTACAGGTCCAGGGCCAGTTCGAACGAGAGTCCGACGGATTCCCACTCGGCGCGCTCGGCTTCCAGCGCGATGGCGACCAGCCCGTGATCCTCCAGCCAGCCGTGGCCGAGCGACAGTCGCAGGTCCCGGCCCCGGCGCGCGGCGCGCAGCGGCGGCAGCTTCAGGTTGCGGCGGCTGCGGTGCAGGATGACCGCGACGCGAAGGCAGAAGGCGAGCGAGGCGAGCTCCGGGTCGCGGGCGAAGGCGTCGCGCATCTTCGCGAGCTTGCCGCGCTGCGACAGCACCAGGTTCGCGAGGCGCGATTGCTCCGGCCTGGAAAAGCCCGGCATGTCCGCGTTGGCGAGGATGTAGGCCGAATGCTTGTGATAGGCGCCCTGCGCGATCGAGATGCCGATCTCGTGCAGGCGCGCGGCCCAGGCGAGGAAGCTCTGCGCCAGGAAGCCCTTCTCGCCCTTGCCCGGGTCCAGGTCCGCGAGCAGCTTCGCGGCGAGGCCGGCGACGCGCTGGGACTGCAGGAGGTCCACGTGGTAGCGGCGCACGAACTGGTCCACCGTCACCTCGCGGATGTCGCGGTGGTGCACGCGACCCAGGAGATCCCAGAGGACGCCCTGGCGAAGGGCGCCTTCGGCCAGGGCCATCTTCTCGATCTCCATTTCCGCGAAGATGCCGTGCATGATCGCGAGGCCGCCCAGGAACACCGGCAGGCGATCGTCCTTGAGCCCGGGCAGCGACAGGCGCGAGAGATCCCCGGCGGCCAGCGCCTGCTCGCGCAGCCACGCGAGGCCGTCGGCGCTGATGCCGCGCGCGGCGACCCCGGAGGCCACCATCGCCTCGGACAGGGCCCGCGCGGTGCCGGAGGAGGCGACCGCCTCCTTCCAGCCCGTCTTCTGGAAGCGCGCGACGATCGGCTGCACCTGCTCGCGCGCGGCGAGCTCGGCGGCCTTCCACGACTTCTTGTCGATTCGCCCGCCCGGAAAGTAGCGCTGGGAGTAGCTCACGCAGCCCATGTAGAGGCTCTCCATCACCTTCGGACGGAGCTTCACGCCGATGATGAATTCCGTCGAACCGCCGCCGATGTCGATCACCAGGCGGTTCCTGTCCGTGAGCGGCATCGAGTGCACGACGCCCGAGTAGATGAGTCGTGCCTCCTCGCGGCCGGCGATGATCTCGATGGGGAACCCGAGCGCGGCCTCGGCGGCATCGATGAAGTCGCGCGCGTTCTTCGCGACGCGCAGCGCGTTCGTCCCGACCACGCGCACCGATTCCGGCGGCATGCCCGCCAGGCGCTCGCCGAAGCGCTTGAGCGTGGCGAGGGCGCGTTCCTGCGTGGCGCCGTCCAGGCGCCGGTCGGCGGTGAGCCCCAGGCCCAGCCGGACGGCTTCCTTGATCGAATCGAGGGGATAGATCTGGTCGTCGACGACCCGGCCGATGGCCAGGTGGAAGCTGTTGGAGCCGAGGTCGACCGCGGCGAGGGTGGTATATTCCATGGAGCGTCGCGGGGCACCTGCCTGAAGCGGCGCCGCCAAGAGATCGACGTCGAGTATGGCACAGAAAAACGGCGCTCCCGCGTCCTCTCCCCGTCACGATTCCGTCACGCGGATGCCCTAGCCTCATGGGCAGGATTCCCCCATTCAAGCCCGAGCGGGCGCCCCGCATGATCCCCGAGCATTTCCTGAACCGCGAGCTCCAGTCGCTGGAGTTCAACCGCCGCGTGCTGGCCCAGGCGGAGGACCGTGCGACGCCCCTGCTCGAGCGGCTTCGCTTCCTGTGCATCGTCTCGTCCAACCTCGACGAATTCTTCGAGATCCGCCTGGCGGGCGTGAAGGAGCAGGTGAAGCTGGGTGCCGGCGCGCCCGATCCCGACGGACTCCTGCCGCGCGAGGTGTTCTCCCGCGTGGCGGCGGTCGCGCACTTCCTGGTGGACCGCCAGTACCAGCTGCTCAACGGCGAGATCCTCCCCGCCCTCGCCAAGGCCGGCATCCGTTTCCTTCGCCGCGCCGAATGGACGGCGGCCCAGCAGGAATGGGTGAAGGAGTTCTTCTTCCGCGAGATGATGCCGGTGCTCACGCCGATCGGCCTCGATCCCTCCCACCCGTTTCCTCGCGTCTTCAACAAGAGCCTGAACTTCGCCGTGGAGCTCGACGGGCGCGACGCCTTCGGCCGCGATTCGCGCGTGGCCATCGTGCAGGCCCCGCGCGTGCTGCCGCGGGTGATCCGGCTGCCCCGGGGCGTGGCGGGAGGGGAGGCCGACTTCGTCTTCCTCACCTCGATCCTGCACCAGCACGTGGGCGAGCTCTTCTCGGGCATGAACGTGACGGGCTGCCACCAGTTCCGCCTCACCCGCAATTCCGACCTTTTCGTCGAGGAGGAGGAGGTCAAGGACCTCAAGAAGGCCCTGCAGGGCGAGCTGCCGCAGCGCCATTTCGGCGACGCCGTTCGCCTGGAGGTCGACGACACGATGACCGAGTCGATGGTCGCCTTCCTGCTCGAGCAGTTCGGTCTGGCGCCGGTCGACCTCTACCGCGTGAACGGCCCGGTGAACCTGGTGCGCCTCATGAGCGTGCCGGACCAGGTCGAGCGCGCCGACCTCAAGTTCAAGCCCTTCCTGCCGGGGCTGCCGAAGTCCCTCGCGAAGTCCAAGGACATCTTCGAGACGCTGCGCAAGGAGGACGTGCTGCTGCACCGCCCGTTCCAGTCCTTCGCGCCGGTGATCGACTTCATCCGCGAGGCGGCGCGCGACCCGCAGGTGGTCGCGATCAAGCAGACGGTCTACCGCACCGGCACCGACTCGGTGATCATGCAGACCCTCATCGACGCGGCGCGGGCCGGCAAGGAGGTCACGGTCGTCGTCGAGCTCATGGCGCGCTTCGACGAGGAGGCCAACATCAACTGGGCGGCCAAGCTCGAGGAGGTCGGGGCCCACGTGGTGTACGGCGTCGTCGGCCACAAGACCCACGCGAAGATGGTCCTGGTCGTGCGACGCGAGGAGGGCAAGCTCGCCCGCTACGTGCACCTGGGCACCGGCAACTATCACCCGCGCACGGCGCGCCTTTACACCGACTTCGATTTGCTCACCGCGGACGAGAACGTCTGCATGGACGTGAACGAGGTCTTCCAGCAGCTCACGGGCCTGGGCAAGGCGTCGAAGCTGCGCCGCGTGTGGCAGGCGCCCTTCACCCTGCACGGCAAGGTGCTCGAGGCGATCGAGGGGGAGACGCGGCACGCGAAGGCGGGCCGCCCCGCGCGCATCACCGCCAAGATGAACGCGCTGCTCGAGCCCCTGGTGATCGAGGCGCTCTATCGCGCCTCGCAGGCCGGCGTGAAGGTGGACCTCATCGTGCGCGGGGTGTGCGCCCTGCGGCCGGGTGTGCCCAGGCTCTCGGAGAACATCCGCGTGCGCTCCATCGTCGGGCGATTCCTCGAGCACACGCGCATCTTCCACTTCGCCAACGGCGGCGAGGAGCGCGTCTTCCTCTCGAGCGCGGACTGGATGGACCGCAACTTCTTCCGGCGCATCGAGCTGTGCTTCCCGGTGACGGACGCGAAGCTCGCGCGCCGCGTCGTGCGGGAGGGCCTCACGCCCTACCTGGAGGACAACACGCAGGCCTGGGAGATGCGCCCGGACGGCACGTACGAGCGAAGGAAGCGCGGGCGGGGAAAGAAGCGCGCCGCGCAGGCGGAACTGCTCGCGGCGCTGGCCGGGAGCTAGCGGCCTACCACCAGGGCCAGCCGAGGAACCCGCTCTTCGTGCGGTTGCGGCCGGCCTCGCCCATCCGGTCCTCGGGGTAGTTCTTCGCGAGGACCTTCTTCGCGTCGTCGCGCAGCTCGACCATGCCCATGCGGTCGTAGGCCTCGACCATCACGTCGAGGGCCTGGCGGCGCGAAGGCGCGTTCGGGAAACGCGTGACCACGCCCTGGGCGCGGTTCGCGGCGGCGAGGTACGCGCCGCGGCGCAGGTAGTAGCTCGCCACGTTCAGCTCGTTCCGCGCGAGGGCGTCGACGAGGTATTCCATGCGCCGGCGCGAGTCGTCCGCGTAGCGGCTCTCCGGGAATCGGGTGATCAGTTCCTTGAAGATCTCGAAGGATTCGCGCGCGGCCTTGGGGTCGCGGTCCGCGAGGTCCTGGCGGGCGAGGTAGGTCGCGAGGGGCCCCAGGTCCTCCTTGAAGTTGGCGAGGGCCTTCAGGTAGAGCGCGTAGTCCAGGGCCTGGTGGTTCGGGTAGGCCTTGATGAAGCGATCGAGCGAGGTGACGGCCTGCGCCGTCTCGCCTTCCTTGTACTGGGCGTAGGCCGCGTCGAGCTGCGCCTGCTGCGCGAACTTGCCGTAGGGAAAGCGCGACTCGAGCTGCTCGTAGAGCTTCACCGCCGCCTGCCAGTTGCCCGCGTCGAGCTCGTCCTTGGCCGCGCGGTACCACTGCTCGGCGGTCCAGGTCTTCTTGTCGTCCTTCGGGCTGCCGAAGGTGCCGCAGCCGGCGATGAAGAGGCAGAGCGTGAAGGCGAGGAGTGCCGCTACACTTCGGTTCATGGTGAAGTCCGTCGAAGGAACCCCGGATTATACCCGCGCGGAAGCGGCCGTTCCCCGGCACGCATTCGAGGCGGGGGAGGCGCTCGCGGGCCTGCGGCTCGACCAGGCGCTCGCCCGCCTGCTGCCCGCCGAGTCGCGAAGCCGCCTCGCCCGTCTCGTGGAGGATGGAAGCGTGCGGGTCGACGGCGAGCCGGGGCGCGCCGCCCGGCGCCTTCGCGGCGGCGAGCGGATCGAGGTGACGCTCACGCCGCGTCCCGAGGAAGCGGCCTTCCGTCCCGAGGCGATCGAACTGGACGTGAAGCACGAGGACGAGGCGGTCCTCGTCGTCTCGAAGCCCGCCGGGCTCGTCGTGCATCCCGGCAGCGGCAACTGGGCGGGCACGATGCTGAACGCGCTGCTGCACCGCGTGCCGCACCTGAAGCACCTGCCCCGCGCGGGCATCGTCCATCGCCTGGACAAGGAAACGAGCGGGTTGCTGGTCGTGGCGAAGACCGAGGCGGCGATGCAGGATCTCGTGCGCCAGTTGCAGGCGCGCACGGTGAAGCGCACCTACCTCGCGGTGGCGCGCGGCGTCGTCGCGGCCCCGGGCACCGTCGATGCCCCCATCGGGCGGCATCCCGTGCAGCGCACGCGAATGGCCGTCGTGCCCGGCGGCAAGCCCGCGGTGACGCACTACCGTCCGGTGAAGCGCTTCCCGGCCCATACCCTTCTCGAGTGCGACCTCGAGACCGGGCGCACGCACCAGATCCGCGTGCACCTCGCCTCGATCGGCCATCCGCTCGAGGGCGACCCGGTCTACGGCGGCAAGGGTGCGCGCCGGCTCGAGCGCCAGGCGCTCCACGCGTGGAAGCTCGCGTTCGTGCATCCCGCGACCGGCCGGGCGGTGCGCTTCGAAGCGCCGCTTCCCGCGGACTTCGAGGCGCTGCTTGCCGGCCTCGGGAAGGCCTCCACGTGAGCGCGGCAGCCGGCTGGATCGTGCCGGACTGGTCCGCGCCGCCGCGGGTGCGCGCCTTTTCCACCACGCGACCGGGCGGGACCAGCGAAGGCGAGTACGCCTCGCTCAACCTCGGGCTGTCGAGCGGCGACGATCCGCTGCGCGTCGGGGCCAACCGCGCGATCGTGCGTGCGCACCTGCCCGGCGACCCCGTCTGGATGCGCCAGGTACACGGCACCGCCGTCGCGGACCTCGACGCGTGGATGCCGGGCGAGGTGCCGGAGGCCGATGCGGCCGCCGTCTCACGGCCCGGCCGGGTCGCCGTCGTGCTCACGGCCGACTGCCTGCCCGTCGTGCTCGCCCGCGGCGACGGCGCGCGCGTGGCGGTGGCGCACGCCGGATGGCGCGGGCTTTCGGCCGGCGTTCTCGAAGCCACGGTGGCGGCGCTGGGTGGCGATCCGGGCGAAGCGTTCGCCTGGCTGGGGCCGGCCATCGGGCCGCGCGCCTTCGAAGTCGGGCCGGAAGTGCGCGAGGCCTTCCTCGATGCCGACGGCGGCGCCGGCGGGGCTTTCGCGCCGCACGGAACGGGGAAGTACCTCGCGGATCTCTACGCCCTCGCACGGCGGCGCCTCGCCCGGGCCGGCATCGCGCGCGTGGACGGGGGCGGGCGCTGCACGCTCTCGGAGCCCGACGCGCTCTTTTCGTATCGCCGCGCGAAGGCGAGCGGCCGCCAGGGCACCTTCGCCTGGATCGACCCGGCGGGGCAGGAGGCGGCACGCGCTTGACACGGCTGCTATGCTAGTTGCAACCGAGTCGCACGAAAGCCGTCCCCATGTCCGTCCTCGCCTGGATCCTCGCCGCCTGCCTCGCGGGCGGCCTCGTGTCCGTCCTGCTCGCCGCGCTGGTCGCGTTCCGGGTGCAGGCGCGACTCGTGCCCGTCCTCGTGAGCTATGCCGTCGGCGCCCTCCTGGGCGCCGTCTTCCTGGACATCGTGCCGCACCTGTTCGAGGAGTCGAAGGATCCGGGGCGCACCGCCGGCGTCATCCTCGCCGGCCTCCTCGGGTTCTTCGTGCTCGAGAAGCTGCTGCTCTGGCGCCACCACCACCATCACGAGGTCGATGCCCCGGAGCACGCCGGCCACGCCCACGGGGGCGACGACCGCGGCCGCTCCGGCCTCATGATCGTGCTGGGCGACTCGTTCCACAATTTCACCGACGGGGTCATCATCGCCGGCGCCTTCATCGCCGACGTGAAGCTCGGCATCGTGACGGCGGCGGCCATCATGGCGCACGAGGTGCCGCAGGAGGTGGGCGACTTCCTCGTCCTGCTCCACTCGGGCTACTCGAAGTCGCGGGCCCTCGCGATGAACGCGCTCTCGAGCCTCGCGAGCGTCGTGGGCGCCTTGCTCGGGTATTTCGCCTTGTCCGTCGCCGAGGCCTGGGTCCCGACCATCCTCGCGATCGCCGCCGCGAGCATGCTGTACGTCGCCGTGGCGGACCTGATTCCCGGCCTGCACCGGCGCGCGCGGCTGGGCGAGACCGCGGCCCAGGTGGCGTTCATCGTGTTCGGCATCGCGACGATCTGGGGCGTGCACGAGGTCCTGGGCGTCGCGCATTAGGGATAACCCGAGCGGTTGCCTTGACACGACGCAAGGCCGCCCCCCAGAATTCGGGCAAAATCTCTTGATTATCAATAGCTTTCACGAATCTTACGGATTCGCGTCCCCCATGCCCACCGCCCAAGCCCGCCCCGATCCCGAAGCCGTCGCCCAGGCCCTGCGTCTCGCCCAGGCCAAGATGTCCGCCACCCTGAAGGGCGAAGGCCCCTCGCAGCAGGTTCTCTCCGGTTTCGCGGAGGCCTACCGTGCCTGGATCGACTCGCTCTCCGCCAAGCCCGAGACCCTGCTCGACCTGCAGGGCCGCTACATGAAGGAGCAGCTCGAGCTCTGGATGAAGTCCTTCCAGCCCGCGGAGGCGCCGCCGGCCGGCGACAAGCGCTTCAGCGCGCCGGAATGGAACGAGCTGCCGCTCTTCCGCTATTACCGCGACTCGTACCTGCTCACCTCGAAGATGATGATGGAGGCCGTGGAGCAGGCCGACCTCGACGCCCCCACCCGCCAGCGCATGCGCTTCTTCATGCGCCAGTACCTCGACGCGGCCGCGCCCTCCAACTACCTGCTCACGAACCCCGAGGCGCTCAAGACGGCGCTGGAATCCGGCGGCAAGAGCCTCGAGGAGGGCGTGAAGAACCTCGCGGCCGACATCGAGAAGGGGCGAATCTCGATGACCGACGAGCAGGCCTTCGAGATCGGCCGGAACATCGCGGTCTCCCCGGGCGCCGTGGTGTTCGAGAACGAGGTGATGCAGCTCATCCAGTACGCGCCCCTCACGCCGAAGGTGCACGAGCGTCCCCTCGTGATCGTGCCGCCCTGCATCAACAAGTTCTACATCATGGACCTGCAGCCGGAGAACTCGCTCGTGCGCTTCGCCGTGGAGCAGGGCCACACGGTGTTCCTCGTCTCGTGGCGCAACGTGAAGCCGCCGCTCGACACCCTCACCTGGGACGACTACGTCGAGAAGGGCATCCTCGCCGCGCTCGACGCCGCCCGCGCGGCGACCGGCGCGAAGCAGGTGAACGCGCTCGGCTTCTGCATCGGCGGCACGCTGCTCGCCTCGGGCCTCGCGGTGCTCGCGCGCCGCAAGCAGAAGCCCGTCGCGAGCCTCACGCTCATGACCGCGCTCCTCGACTTCACGGACGTGGGCGAGATCCGCGTCTACCTCGACCGGAACTTCGTGCACAAGCGCGAGAAGCAGCTCGCCAAGGGCGGCGTCGTCCCGGGCGCGGAGCTCGCGAGCGCCTTTTCGAGCCTGCGCGCGAACGACCTCGTCTGGACGTACGTGGTGAACAACTACCTGAAGGGCAAGCAGCCGCCCGCGTTCGACCTGCTCTACTGGAACGCGGACTCGACCAACCTGCCCGGGCCGATGTACGGCTACTACCTGCGCAACACCTACCAGGACAACAAGCTCGCGCAGCCCGACGCGCTCACGATGCTGGGCGAGCCGGTGGACCTGCGCCGCGTCGACATGCCCGCCTTCGTGATGGCCGCGCGCGAGGACCACATCGTGCCCTGGAAGGGCGGCTACGCGAGCGCGCGCTGCCTCGGCGGCCCGGTGAAGTTCGTGCTGGGCGCGAGCGGGCACATCGCCGGCGCCATCAACCCGGCCTCCAAGAACAAGCGCAGCTACTGGACCCACGAGCGCCTGCTGGACGATCCCGACGCGTGGTTCGCGAAGGCGCAGGAGGTCCCGGGCAGCTGGTGGAACCCGTGGGCCGAATGGCTCAAGGGGTTCGGCGGCAAGCTCGTGCCGGCGCGCACGAAGCTCGGCGGTCCCCGCGGCGCGGTGATCGAGCCGGCGCCGGGCCGTTACGTGAAGGAGCGGGCGGAAATCGAAGCGCCCGCCCGGGAAGCTTCCCGGGCGAAGCGCACCTGAGCAGTTCCACAAGCCGGAGGAGAAAAAAGAAAATGACGCAGCAACGCATCGCCCTGGTGACGGGAGGCATGGGCGGCCTCGGGGAAGCCATCTGCATGAAGCTCGCCCGCATGGGAATCAAGGTCGTCGTCACGTACTCGCCCGGCAACACCAAGCACGCGGACTGGCTCAAGGAGATGGCGGCCCGCGACTACCACTTCCACGCCTACCCGTGCGACGTGAGCGACTACGAGGATTGCCAGAAGATCGAGGCGAAGATCTCGGAGGAGGTCGGCCCCATCGACATCCTCATCAACAACGCCGGCATCACGCGCGACATGACGTTCAAGAAGATGGGCAAGCCCGACTGGGACGCCGTGATGGGCACCAACCTCGACAGCGTCTTCAACATGACCAAGCCCGTGGTGGACGCGATGGTCGAGCGCGGCTGGGGCCGCGTGATCAACGTCTCCTCCGTGAACGGCCAGAAGGGCGCCTTCGGGCAGACGAACTACTCGGCCGCCAAGGCCGGCATGCACGGCTTCACGAAGGCACTCGCACTCGAATACGCGCGCAAGGGCGTGACGGTGAACACGATCTCGCCCGGCTACATCGGCACGAAGATGGTGATGGCGATCCCGAAGGAAGTGCTCGACACGAAGATCGTCCCGCAGATCCCGATCGGGCGCCTGGGCCACCCCGAGGAAGTGGCCGGCCTGTGCGCCTACCTCGCCTCGGACGAGGCCGCCTTCATCACCGGCGCCAACATCTCAATCAACGGCGGCCAGCACATGTTCTGAGCGCTCGGGCGCTTCGGATTCGAGCGGCTCCGGCCGCCCGATGCCGAAGCCCTGCGCGTAGTCCACCCCGAGGCGGCGCAGCCGGCTGATCGTCTCCGTGTCCTCGACGCATTCGGCGATGGTCCGCCGCCGGGTCTCGCGCGCGATGCGCACGATGGCCTTGAGCTTCGCCTGGTCCACCGGGCTCGTGGCGAGGCGCAGCACGATCCCCGCGTCCACCTTGAGGAAATCGACGGGCAGCGCGGCCACCTGGTCGAAGGATTCGAGCGTGCGCCCGAAGCCGCACAGCGCCGAGAGGCAGCCGGCCGCGCGCACGCGCTCCACGAATCCGCGGATCGGAACGAGCCCCGTGGCCGCCTCGGGCTCGGGCACCTCGAAGCACAGCAGGCTGCCGAGCAGGCCGCGGGTCGCGAGCTGGTCGCGCACGTAGTCGGGGAACGTGCCGTCGGCGATCGTCGCCGGGGCCACGTTGATGCTGTACACGGTCTCGAGGCGCGAAGGCGCGCGCTGGGCCCAGTCGAGCAGGTGGCGCACGACCCAGCGGTCCATCTCGGGCATGAGGCCATGCTCCTCCACGAGCGGCAGGAAGGTACCCGGCGGGATGAGCTGGTCCTCCTCCTCGCGAAGCCGCACGAGGAGCTCGAGCATGTGGCGCGGCGCGGCCGTGGGCTCGAGCGCCCTGATCCGCTGTCCGTACAGGCAGAACTCGTCGCGATCGAGGGCCTGGCGCAGGCGCGTGGCGGCGTGGTCCCAGTTCATGATCGTCTCGTTGAGCGTGTTCGCGTAGATCGTCCGGCCCTGGGGCGGCGGCGGTTCCAGTCCTTTCGGCAACTCGGCGCCGGCCATCGCCTCCACCTGCAGCAGGTAGGCGCCGGCCAGGCCCCCCGGCACGGATTCGAGCGGCACCACGTGGACCGTGCACGCGCAGTCCGCGCCGGCCTCGCCCGCGGCGCGCACGACGCTGGCGTGCTTGCCGAGCGCGAGAGCGCCGGTGACGGGTTCGCCCAGCCGGCCCCAGGCGGCGGCGCCCATGACGTCGGCGAGGGGCCGGCCGTCGATCCGGTCGGCGGTGAGGCCCTGCGACAGGCGGAAGGCGCGGTTGTGATAGCGGACGATGCCTTCGGTGTCGATGAAGGCCACGCCGGCCGGCAGCGATTCGTCCAGGTGCCGCACGTTCGCGCGCACGCAGGCGAGCTGGTCGTCGCTGCGCTTGCGAAGCACCTGCTCGGCGTTGAGCTTCGAGCGCAATTGCGAGACCTGCGCCGATCGCCGGGCGAGCAGCCACTCGGAGTGGGAGACCCGGCTCACGATGGAGATCACGGCGGCCGCGAGGAGGCCGGCGAAGAACGCCGTCCACTGCAGCTCGAACCAGGTGAAATAGATCGTCGCGAGCAGCAGGGCCAGCATCGCAAGCGCGGCGGCGGCCGCGATGAGGTTGCTGACGGATCGGAAGACGGCCTTGTATCGCATGGCGGCTCTCGGGGGAAGGGGACGGCCCGCCCGGCGGGTTGCGGGGCGCAAACGCGGCCTTCCACGCTGTTCTACGGCAGCAGGAGCCTTCAATTGAGCGAAAAGGGGCCCGAAAGGGCCCCTTTTCTTCGTTTCAGTTGCAGGAAATCAGGCGTACATGTGCAGCCCGCCGTTCACGGACAGGTTGGCGCCCGTGATGTACGCGGCCTTTTCCGAGGCCAGGAAGGACACCGAATCGGCCACTTCCTCGGGCAGGGCGAGCCGGCCGGCCGGGATCTGCGCCACGATCTGGGCGCGCACGTCCTCGCGGATGGCCATCACCATGTCGGTGGCGACGTAGCCGGGCGAGACCGCGTTCACCGTGACGCCCTTTTTCACGACTTCCTGGGCGAGCGCCTTGGTGAAGCCGAGGATGCCGGCCTTCGCGGCCGAGTAGTTCGTCTGGCCGAACTGCCCGCGGATGCCGTTCACCGAGGAGATGTTCACGATCCGGCCCCAGCCGCGCTCGAGCATCCCGTCGACCACCTGGCGCGTCACGTTGAACACGCTCGTGAGGTTGGTGTCGATGACCGCGTGCCACTGCTCCGGCGTCATCTTGCGGAACGTGGTGTCGCGCGTGATGCCCGCGCAGTTCACCAGGATGTCGACCGGCCCGTGCTCGGCGGCGATCTTGGCGACCATCTCGGCCATCGCGTCGTACTGCGTGACGTCGCCGAAGGCGAGGGCGGTGCTTCCGGGGTGCAGTCCCGCCGCGGCCATCGTGGCGAGCCACTTGGTCTCGGTGCCGGGAATGCCGTAGTTGGCGACGACGAAATGGCCGTCCTCGGCGAGCCGCTTGCAGATGGCGGAGCCGATGCCGCCGACCCCGCCCGTGACGAGGGCAATTTTCTTCTTCATGACTGCTTTCCTTCCTTCTTACGGGACCCGTCGCAGGGTCCGGGCAAAAAAAACCCCGAGGGTAAGCTCGGGGTTGGAACCTTTATCCAAATTGGAGAATTTGAGATAAAGGAGGAGGAGACGTTGCGCCTTTCGGGGAAGCGTTACTTGCGACCCTTGGGCGACGAGGCGGCCTTCACGCCGGCGTCGGTGAAGCTGGCGGCGTGGCGGGCGGCCTTGCTGAACGTGTCGAACGCCGCGGTGGCGGCGGCCATGGAGCTCTTGAGCGCCGCGACGGCGACGTCGCTGCCGGCGGGGGCGCTCTTGGTGGCCTGGTCGACCGACTCGGTCACGCCGCGCTGAAGGGCGGACAGTCGATCCTCGGCGAGCTTGGTGAATTCGGCCTGTGCCTCGGAGGCGACCTCGTAGAGGCTCCTCGAGAGCTCGATCATCTGGGTCATCGCGGCTTCCGCGCTCTGCGTGCGCAGGGCGAGGATCTGCTGCGGGTCCTGCGTGGAAGCGGCGACCTTGGCGGTCTTCGTCGCGTCCGCGAGGGCGGCCTTCGCGAAGGCGAGTTGCAGGGCGAAGATGCGCTCGGCGCTGTCGATCGAGACCTTCGACAGGCGCGTGGCGGCGTCGACGGCGGACTGGTTGACTTCGGCGAACGGGTTGTTCAGGTTGGCCATGGCTTCTCCGGAAGGGATGGGACGACGTTATTGTGCGCCGCAACATAAGGCATTCTAGGAAGTGCCCGCCCCCCCTGTCAAGGAGGAAATTATTGCGCCGCACCATCTTCCGGTCGCCGCACTGCCGCATCGGGCCAAAAAGTAATAAAATGAAGCACTTGACCCCGGGCGCGCACCGGGCGATGTGCATGCGCGGAATCTCCCGATTGATGTAGCGCAACAAGCGAAGGACGCTCGCGATGGCCACGCCCCGCATCATCAAGAAGTACCCCAACCGCCGCCTGTACGACACCGAGACGTCCACCTACATCACGCTGGCCGAGGTGAAGGACCTGGTGCTGGGCTACAAGGACTTCCAGGTGCTGGACGCGAAGAGCGGCGAGGACCTCACGCGCGCCATCCTGCTGCAGATCATCCTGGAGGAGGAGTCCGGCGGCGTGCCGATGTTCTCCACCGACATGCTCTCGAACATCATCCGCTACTACGGCCATTCGATGCAGGGCCTCATGGGCTCGTACCTCGAGCGCTCGATCCACGCCTTCCACGAGGCGCAGAAACGGTTCCAGGAACAGGCGCAGGTGCTCATCCCCAAGGTGCCGCCGGATGCCTTCTCCAACCTCATCTCGGGCCAGCCGATCCCGCAGGTGATGGGCGGCTACCTCGAGAAAGGCGCGAAGGCGGTGATCGACATGCAGGACGAGCTGCGCAGCCAGGCCTTCAAGCTGTTCTCGGGATTTCCCTACGCGCAGCCCCCGGGGGATGGCCCCGCCGAGGAGCCGCCCGTGACCCCCGCGCCGCCGAAGGCCGCCCCCAAGCCCACCCGGGGTGGCGCGAGGAAGCCGCGCACCACGCGCAAGTAAGCGCCCCGATGGCCGCGAAGCGTCCCGCCCGCGCCCCGCGCGTGGGCTTCGTCTCGCTCGGGTGCCCGAAGGCGCTCGTCGATTCCGAGTCCATCCTCACGCAGCTGCGCGCGGAGGGTTACGAGATCGCGCCCAGCTACGAGGGCTCCGATCTCGTCGTGGTGAACACCTGCGGCTTCATCGACGCGGCCGTCGAGGAATCGCTCGAGGCCATCGGCGAGGCGCTCGCGGCGAACGGCAAGGTGATCGTGACGGGGTGCCTGGGCGCCAAGGGCGACGTGGTGCGCGAGGCGCACCCCAGGGTGCTCGCGGTAACCGGCCCCCACGCGACCCCCGAGGTGATGGCGGCCGTCCACGCGCACCTGCCCCGGCCCCACGACCCGTACACGGACCTCGTGCCGCCGCAGGGCATCCGCCTCACGCCCCGGCACTACGCGTACGTCAAGATCTCCGAGGGCTGCAACCACCGCTGCACCTTCTGCATCATCCCCTCGATGCGGGGCGATCTCGTCAGCCGTCCCGTGGGCGACGTGATGAAGGAAGCCGAGAGCCTCGTGAAGGCGGGCGTGAAGGAATTGCTCGTCATCTCGCAGGACACGAGCGCCTACGGCGTCGACGTGAAGTACCGCACCGGCTTCTGGGGCGGCAAGCCGCTGCGCACCCGCATGACCGAGTTGTGCGCGGCCCTCGGCGACCTGGGTGCCTGGGTGCGCCTGCACTACGTCTATCCCTACCCCCACGTCGACGAGGTGATTCCCCTCATGGCCGAGGGGCGGGTCCTTCCCTACCTCGACGTGCCCTTCCAGCACGCGAGCCCGCGCATCCTCAAGGCCATGAAGCGCCCGGCCGCGAGCGAACGGAACCTCGAGCGCATCCGCGGCTGGCGCGCCGCCTGCCCCGATCTGACGGTGCGCTCGACCTTCATCGTGGGATTTCCGGGCGAGACGGAAGCGGAGTTCGGGGAACTGCTCGATTTCGTGCGCGAGGCCGAGCTCGACCGCGTGGGATGCTTCGCGTATTCGCCGGTCGAGGGCGCGAAGGCCAACGCGCTGCCCGGCGCGGTGCCCGAGGAAGTGAAGCAGGAGCGCCTCGTGCGCTTCATGCAGGCGCAGGCCGCGGTGAGCGCCCGGCGCCTCGCGGCCAAGGTGGGTCGCGAAATCGAGGTGCTGGTCGACGACGTCGAGGGCCGCGTCGCGCTCGCCCGCAGCAGCGCCGACGCGCCGGAAATCGACGGGATCGTCCGCGTGAAAGGGGCGAAAGGGGTGAAGCCGGGGGACCTGTTGCGCGTGCGCGTCACCGGCGCCGGCGAGCACGACCTCGAGGCGGCCGCGCTCTAGGCTCCCGCGGGAACCTACTGCTTCACGAGCTTGCCGTCGACGACCTTGATCTTGTCGCCCGCGCGGTAGCTGGTCTCCTTCGAGAAGTTGAACGTGCGCGACTTGCCGTCGTCCATCTTGAGGATCACCTGGTAGGTCGTCGTCGACTTCTGGTTCTTCTCGACCTGGTGGCCCGCGTAGGCACCGGCGCCGGCGCCCACGACCGTGGCCGCCGTGTTGCCACGGCCCGAGCCGATCTGGTGGCCGAGCACGCCGCCCAGCACGCCGCCGACGACCGCGCCGGCGCCCGAGCCCTCGCCTTCCTTCTTGACGGTCTTCGTCTCGACGACGGTGCCGCAGTTGTCGCAGGCAGCATCGGCCGCGGGCGCGAGGGCGATGGCGCCCACGAAGATCGCCGTCGTGATCGCGGCGCTGAGGTGGCAACGGGTCAGTTTCATCGGGCCCTCCGGGGCTTCGGTATTCGTCCCCGAAATGCTAGCACGCGCGCCGCTACGGGTTCAGGACGGTCTTCACCGCGGCGACGAGCGCGGTTCCCGTAATGGGCTTGGCAACGTACCCGTCGGCCCCCGCGAGCAGGCCCCGCACGACGTGGCGCCGTTCGGCCAGGGCGGTGAAGAGGATGACGGGCGTGTCCTTGAGGCGGCGGTTCTGGCGCATGCGCCCGAGAAACTCGAAGCCGTTCATGCCCGGCATTTCGATGTCGAGCAGGATGAGGGCCGGCGGCCCCAGCTCGTTCATGTGGCGCGCCGCGTCCTTCGGCGAGCCGGCCACGGCGGCGGAGAACCCGGCGCGTCGCAGCACCCGCGCGGCGAGTTCGGCGGTCGGCAGGTCGTCGTCCACCACCAGCACCACGCCGTTGGGTGCGCTCGCGAGCCCGCGCCGCGCGGCGATGACGTGGAACCCCTCGGTCCCGAGCGCCTGTTCGCCGATGAGCGATTCCTGTTCGTCGAGCGGCGTGGGGATTTCCCGCACGGGAGCGGGAGGAGAGGATTCTTCGGTGAGGAGCGTGAAGTCGAGGTCGGTCGGGTCCGGGGCGTTCATGGCGTGGGAGGAGCGGAGGGGGGCGAGGATGCGTCATGGCGCACCCATATTTCGACGAGCTGCCGTCCGAGCTTCAGCGGATCGAACGGCTTGGAGACGGTGCCGATGGCGCCGGCGGCCCGGTAGTTCGCGAGATCGACGGGATTGCTCTTCGCGGTGAAGAACACGGCCGGCGTGGCGATGCCCGCTTCGCGCAGGCGCCTCAGGAGCGTGAGGCCGTCCATCCCCGGCATGTTCATGTCGAGCAGGAGCAGGTCCGGCGCGAAGCCCGGCGCCTCGGCGATGGCTTCCTCGCCGTTGCGGCAGCTCTTGACCGTGTAGCCGCCGATCTTGCCCAGGGCGAGCCCGACGATGCCGCGGATGTCCTGCTGGTCGTCCACGTGAAGGACGCGCTGGAACGGGGGGCTTGTCATCGCGTCATTCTGCCACCGGGGCACGGCCTCGGGCAGGTCGAACCAGAATAGGGTGCCGCCGCCGGGCGCGTCCTCGAAGCCGATGGCGCCGCCCAGGTGCTCGACGATCTCGCGGCTGATGGCGAGGCCCAGGCCCGTGCCGCCGATGCCGCGCGCGTCGCCCGACTCGGCCTGCGCGAAGGGCGTGAAGATGCGCCCCCGGAACTCCGCCGGGATTCCCGGGCCGTGGTCGCGCACGCGCGTGCGGATCGTGCCGTTTCCCGCGCGCGCCGCGCTCACGGTCACGGGGGCGCCGGGGGGCGAGAACTTGGCGGCGTTCAGGATCAGGTTCGCGAGCACCTGGATGAGGCGATCCACGTCGCCGCGGACGGCGAGCTCCGGCGGGCAGTCGAGCGCGAAGGCGACGCCGAACTCCTGCGTGAGCCCGCGGCTCGAATCGACGGCCTCGGCGAGCAGGGGCGCCCAGGCGATGTCCGCGATGCGGAAGCTGAGCGAGCCGGCCGCCATCTTCTCGATGTCGAGCAGGTCGTTCACCAGGCGCCAGAGGCGGTCGGAATTGGTGAGCGCGATGTCGACCATCGACTTCGCTTCCTCCGGCAGGTCCCCGGTGACGCCCGCGGCGAGCAGGCCCAGGGAGCCGCGCATGGAGGTGAGGGGCGTGCGCAATTCGTGGCTCACGACCGAGACGAAGTGGTCCTTCATGCGGTCGGCTTCCCGCAGGCGCGTCACGTCGATGCCCACGACGATCACGCCCTGGATCTCGCCGTCGGGTCCCCGCAGCGGGCGGTGCAGGACGTCGAAGTCGAGCAGGCGACCGTCCGGCGCGCGGCGCCGCGTCTCGTATTGGCTCGGCTCGCCGCCCAGCGCGCGATGCAGGTGGGGCGCGACGAACGCGTATCGCTCCTCACCGAGCAGCTCGGCGACGGTGCGCCCGTCGATGGCCTGCGGCGCGAGCTCGAGCAACGCGGCGTAGGCCTGGTTGTGGACGCGCACGCGCTCGTCCGGGCCGACGAACACGATCGCCGCGGGGATGAACTCCACCAGCTGGCGCATCCGCGACTCGCTTTCGCGAAGGCGCCGTTCGGCGAGCTTGCGCGGCGTGATCACGCGCGCGAGGCCGCGGTAGCCGGTGAAGTTCCCGTCCTCCCCCGTGAGGGGCACCCCGCCCACCGAAAGCCAGGTCTCGCGGCCGGATCCGTCGACCTGCCGGATCTCCAGGTCGCGGAAGGCCACCTTCTTCTCGAGCACCTCGCGCTTCGCGTCCCAGTCGCCTTGCGTGAGTTCCGGCGCCTCGAGCGCGGGCTGGGGCAGCGTGGCGTCGCCGCGGCGCGTCCACGCGGGGGCTGACCAGGTGACGAGGTTGAAGCGCTCGTCCATTTCGAAGTAGAGGTCCGAGGAAAGCTCGGAGAGCGCGCGGAAGCGCGCCTCGCTGTCGGCGAGCGAGCGCTCGACGCGCTTCCTGAGCGTGATCTCGGCGTTGGTGCCGCTCGCGCGCAATGCCCGGCCCGCGCCGTCGCGCGCCGTGACGCGGCCGCGCGTGCGGACCCAGTGCCAGGTGCGGTCGCCGCCCCACACGCGCGCCTCGGTGTCGTAGGTCTCGGCGCGCCCTTCCAGGCATTCCCTCGCCGCGGCGACGAGGCGGGGGCGGTCCTCCTCGTGCACGAAGTCGAGGAGGGCCGCGGCGGTGCTTCGCGTCGTGCCGGGCGTGTGGCCGACGAGGTGCGCCCAGTTCGCGTCCAGCCAGAGGGCGTCGCTCGCGATGTCCCAGTCCCACAGCGAAATGCCCGAACCCTCGATCGCCGCCTGGATTCGATCGATCTCGGTGGCGGTCTTGGCCTCGGCCGCCGCGCGGGCGACCCGTTCGTCGGCGAGCCGCCGGTTGGCGAGGGCGGCGAGCACGGCGACGGTGAGGAGCGCCCCGATGAGGATGGCGTCGACGAGCGCGATCGTCATGGCGCGGCCGCGAGGCAGGCGGCGAGGGCATCGGCGAGGGCGCGCGCGGACGGCCCGTCGGCGCGACCCGCGGCATCCTCGAGCTCGGCGCCCAGGCGGCTCGCCTCGGGATAGCCGAAGGTGCCGCCCGACCCGCGGAAGACGTGGCCCACGGCGCGCACCGTCGCGAAATCGCCGGCGGCCAGCGCGGACTCGAGCCGCGCGAGGTCGGCTTGCCGCGCGGACACGAACATCCCGCGCAACTCCCGGGCTTCCTCCTCGAAGGCCAGGCGATCGGCGTCGGACGGCTCGTTCATCGCGATCGGCCCGGCGCGGCGGGCGCCTAGTCGGCGTTCTTCAATTGCGGGAAGAGGATCACGTCCCGGATGGAAGGGCTGTCCGTGAAGAGCATCGCGAGCCGGTCGATGCCGATGCCCTCGCCGGCCGTCGGGGGCAGGCCGTACTCGAGGGCGCGGATGTAGTCGGCGTCGTAGAACATCGCCTCCTCGTCGCCGGCCTCCTTCGCCGCGGCCTGTTGCTGGAATCGCGCCGCCTGGTCCTCGGGGTCGTTCAGCTCGGAGAAGCCGTTGGCCATCTCCCGGCCGGTGATGAAGAGCTCGAAGCGGTCCGTGACGGCCGGGTTCGCGTCGTTGGCGCGCGCGAGCGGCGAGACGTCCGTCGGGTGCGCCACGATGAAGGTCGGCTGCACGAGCTTCATCTCGGTCGTCGCCTCGAAGAGCTTCAATTGCAGCAGGCCGAGCCCGTCCGTCGGGAACACCTCGACGCCGAAGGGCGCGAGCGCCACCTTGAGGTACTCGGGCTTCGCGAGTTCCGCCAGCGGGTACTTCGGGTTGTACTTCGCGATGGCCTCGGCCATCGTGAGGCGGTCGAAGGCCGGCCCGAGGTCGATCGCCTGCCCCTGGTAGGTGAGGGCCGTCGTGCCGCAGACCTTCCGCGCGCACTCGCGCAACAGCGTCTCGGTGAGGTCCATCAGGTAGTGGTAGTCCCGGTAGGCCTCGTAGAACTCGATCATCGTGAACTCGGGGTTGTGGCGCGTGCTCATCCCCTCGTTCCTGAAGTTGCGGTTGATCTCGAAGACCTTCTCGAGGCCGCCCACCACGAGCTTCTTGAGGTAGAGCTCCGGCGCGATGCGCAGGTAGAGCGCCATGTCGAGCGCGTTGTGGTGCGTGACGAAGGGCTTGGCCGCGGCGCCGCCGGGAATGGGGTGCATCATCGGCGTCTCGACCTCGAGGTAGCCGCGGGCGACGAAGAACTCGCGCACCGCCTGCACGAGCTTCGAGCGCTTGACGAAGTTCTCGCGCGATTCCGGGTTGACGATGAGGTCCACGTAGCGCTGGCGGTAGCGCGCCTCCATGTCCGCCAGGCCGTGGAACTTGTCGGGCAGGGGGCGAAGGCTCTTCGAGAGCAGGCGCACCTTCGTCGCCTGGATCGTGAGCTCGCCCGTTCGGGTGCGAAAGAGCGTGCCCTCGACGCCGACGATGTCGCCCAGGTCCCAGTGCTTGAAGGCCTCGTAGACGTCGGCGCCCACCAGGTCCGTCTTCACGTAGACCTGGATGCGGCCGCTCATGTCCTGCAGCGTCGCGAAGGACGCCTTGCCCATGAGGCGCTTGAGCATCATGCGGCCGGCGACGCAGGCGGCGGGTTTCGTCGACTCGAGGTCCTCGGTGGCCGTCCCGCCATGGGCCGCGTGCACTTCGCTCGCGAGCGACTCGCGCCGGAAATCGTTCGGGAAGGGCTGGCCCGCCGCGCGCAGGCGCGCGAGCTTCGCGCGCCGCTCCGCGATGATCTGGTTCTCGTCCTGCGCGGTCGTCTCGGTGGACGGGGCGGGGCTCTTGTCTTCGGACATGGTCTAGACGCCTTGCTTGAGGGATGCGGCGATGAAATCGTCGAGGTCGCCGTCCAGCACGGCCTGCGTGTTGCCGACTTCGTGGTTGGTGCGAAGGTCCTTGATGCGCGACTGGTCGAGCACGTAGGAGCGGATCTGGTGCCCCCAGCCGATGTCGGTCTTGGTGTCCTCGAGGGCCTGCTTCTGCTCGTTGCGCTTGCGGATCTCCAGCTCGTAGAGCTTCGCCTTGAGCATCGCCATCGCCTCGGCGCGGTTCCTGTGCTGCGAGCGGTCGTTCTGCGAGGACACGACGATGTTGGTGGGCAGGTGCGTGATGCGCACGGCCGAGTCGGTCTTGTTGATGTGCTGGCCGCCCGCCCCCGAGGCGCGGTAGGTGTCGATGCGCAGGTCCGCGGGGTTGATGTCGATCTCGATGGTGTCGTCGACCTCGGGGTAGACGAACACGCTCGCGAACGAGGTGTGGCGGCGCGCGTTGGAATCGAAGGGGCTTTTCCTCACGAGGCGGTGGATGCCCGTCTCGGTGCGCAGGTAACCGTAGGCGTAGGGGCCGGTGACCTTGAGCGAGGCGCTCTTCAGGCCCGCCACCTCGCCCTCGGATTCCTCCAGCAGTTCCACCTTGTAGCCGCGCTTGTCGCAGTACTTCGAGTACATGCGCACGAGCATCTGCGCCCAGTCCTGGGCCTCGGTGCCGCCCTGGCCCGCGTTGATGTCCACGAAGCAGTTGTTCGGGTCCATCGGGTTCGAGAACATGCGGCGGAACTCGAGGCCGCCGACCAGCTTCTCGAGAGCGGCCGCGTCGGCCTTCACCGCGAGGAGGGTGTCGTCGTCGCCCTCGGCCTTGGCGAGGCCGAAGAGTTCGCCCGAATCCTTGAGGCTCGCGTCGATCTGCTCGATGACGGTGACGATGCCTTCGAGGCCAGAGCGTTCCTTGCCGAGCTCCTGGGCGCGAGGGGCGTCGTCCCAGATCTTCGGATCCTCGAGGATCCGGCCGACTTCTACCAGGCGGGTCTTCTTGGCGTCGAAGTCAAAGATACCTCCGCAGTTCCGCCGTGCGAGCGGCGAGACCGGAGAGGTGGTTTTCGATGGCGTTGAGCTGGTCGGCTTCCATTGTTTCGTCGCTTCTGATGACGGTCAGCCGACGATTATACCGGGGCGGGGTGAGTAGACCGGGGGGCGAGGGTGGGCCTGTCCCCGTTGGCCTCAATACCCCATTCGGCCCCCGGGGACAGGCCCACCCTCCCCAGGGCATCGGACCTCCTGCAGCCGTTCGGGGGATGTCGGCGGCACCGAAGCCTCCTGCGCCGCATGCGGTCGATCGTCGAGGCTGGGAGTTCGGCCGCGCCTAGGTCCAATGCTCGACGACGAGCTGCAGCGTCGTGTTGCCGTTCCACTCGTTCAGGTCGAGCCGGTAGACGGCGTCGAACTCGGCGGGAAAGGGACCGACGTCGCCGAATCGGATGGCGGCGATGCGGCGGTTGCCGGCGCCGAGGGTGAGCTTGGTGTGCTTCTCGCCCACGATCCGCTGGTCGATGACGCGAAGGCGCGTCGAGAAGCGCGGCTCCGGGAAGCCTTGGCCCCACACGTGGCGCTTGAGCTCGGCGGCGAGCTCGAAGGCGATCTCGTCGGCGGGCAGCTCGCCGTCGGTCTCGAGCCGGCGCTCGAGGTCGGCCGGGGAAAGCCGTTCGCGGGCGACGGCCTCGAAGGCGCGCTGGAAGTCCGCGAGCCGATCGGCGGGAATCGAGGCGCCGGCGGCGGCGGCGTGGCCCCCGAAGCGCGTGATGGCGCCCGGCTCGCGCTTGGCGACGAGGTCCAGGGCATCGCGCAGGTGCAGGCCCGGGATCGAGCGGCCCGAGCCCTTCAGGTGGCCGTCGGCGTCGTTCGCGAAGGCGAAGACCGGCCGGTGGAACCGGTCCTTGAGGCGCGAGGCGAGGATCCCCACGACGCCCGCGTGCCAGTCGGGCCTGTGCACGGCGATGGACCAGGCGTCGCCCGGCTCGAAATCCGACAGCATCGCGAGGGCCGATTCCTGCATGCCGGCCTCGACCTCCTGCCGTTCGCGATTGAGCTTGTCCAGCCTTCCCGCGAGCTCGAGGGCCACGCGCGGATCGTCCGCGAGCAGGCACTCGATGCCGATCGACATGTCCTCCATGCGCCCGGCGGCGTTCAGGCGCGGCCCCGCGACGAAGCCCAGGTCGTAGGCGCTCGCCCGGCGGGACTCCCGCCCGGCCACGGTGAAGAGCGCCTTCACGCCTTCGCACGCTTCGCCCGCGCGGATCCGCGCGAGGCCCTGCGCCACGAGGATGCGATTGTTGGTATCGAGCTTCACCACGTCGGCGACGGTGCCGAGCGCCACGAGGTCGAGCAGCGCGGCGAGGTTCGGGCCGGCGCCGGCGATGGCGCCACGGTGGCGCAGCTCCGCGCGCAGCGCGCTCATCGTGTAGAAGATCACGCCCACGCCCGCGAGGTTCTTGCTCGCGAAGGCGCAGATCGCCTGGTTGGGGTTCACGATGCACGCCGCCTCGGGAAGGGACGCGCCGGGCAGGTGGTGGTCCGTGACGAGGACATCCATGCCGAGGCGCTTCGCCTCGGCGACGCCCTCGACCGAGGCGATGCCGTTGTCGACGGTGACGAGGAGATCGGGCTGGCGTTCGGCCGCGAGCCGCACGATCTCCGGCGTGAGCCCGTACCCGAACTTGAAGCGGTCCGGGACGATGAAGTCGGCCTTCGCCCCGAAGGCGCGCAGGGCCCGCAGCGCGACCGCGCAGGCCGTCGCGCCGTCGGCGTCGTAGTCGGCCACGACGAGGATGCGCTTGCCCGCGCCGATCGCGTCGGCGAGGAGCCGGGCCGCCTCGTCGACGCGGGCGAGGCCCGAGGGCGGCAGCAGGCCCTCGAAGCGCGAGGACAGCTCGGCCACGCTGGCGACGCCGCGGGCGGCGAAGATGCGCGCGATCCGCGGGGCGAGGCCTTCGGCGCCCAGGCGTGCGGCGGCCGATTCGTCGACGGGGCGGACGAGGATCTCAGGCATGGGTGGCGAGCGCCCGCGTCCGGGCGAACCAGCGCCAGCGCGCGGCGCCGTCGAGATCGAAGACCCGGGTCTCGCGCTCGGCGGGCAGGACGATCCGGATGCGACCGAACGCGGGTATCGCCGCGAGGAGTCGCGAGAACCAGTCGCCTTCGAGCTGCCGCGCGGCCTCGATCCAGCCGTCCGGGTCCGCCCGGCGCAGGCAAGGGGTGAGCGCGTCCAGCACCACGAGCGTGTCGGTCTCGCGGGAGGGCGGCAGGGCCGCCAGCGTGGCCGGCGGTTCATTCCCGGGCGTGCCGGCGGCGAGCGCGAGCCCCCGAACGACGGGGTCGGTGGCCAGCACGCGGGAGAAGGGCGCCGCGCGCGGCATCGGCGCATCGCCTTCGCCCCAGAACCACACGCCATTGAGCGCAGGGGCCCCGCGCGCTTCGCGTGCCGCATTGAGGGGCAGCCCGGCAAGCAGCATCTGGGCTTCGCTGAACATCGACCGCCAGCGAAGCCGCGTGCCGCCCGAGGGCAGTCGGCCGAAGGGATTCGCCCCCACGGCGTCATCGAAGGGCACGGTGACCGGACGCTCGCCTTCGGGCACGCGCACGTACCAGCGATGCGGGTGGGGCGCGACGAAGGCGAGGCCGTCTTCCCCGAAGAAGCCGTTCAGCGCCGCGATGGCCTCGTCGGCCTCCTCGCGCGTCAGGGCGAGCACGGCGGGGTCATGGAGCACGAGGGCGTCGCGATCGATGCGCTGGTGCACCGGGTCTGCCCTGAGCCAGTCGGCGGCCGGCAGGCCTTCGGCGGCCGCGGCGAGGTTCGCGAGCGGCGTCGACCCGGGGAGGCCGAAGCGCGAGAGAAGCCACGACGCGCCGGCCCCGGGCTCCCGGGATGCGTTCGCTCGCGACAAGGCCTTTTCGAGGGCCGGCAGGCGCGCGGCGCGCAGCGGCGCCGGGGCGTCGGCGGGCGCGAGGAGGTCGGGAACGAGGAGGGTGAGGGGCATGTCGAAGCGAGCGGACGATTGTGGCACACTCTGACAGCTCCTCCCCCCGGCCCCACCGCCTTGCAGCCTTTCGAGCTTTTCGTCGGCCTGCGCTATACCCGCGCCAAGCGCCGCAACCATTTCATCTCCTTCATCTCGCTCGCCTCGATGCTCGGGATCGCGCTCGGCATCGCCGCGCTCGTCACGGTGATGTCGGTGATGAACGGGTTCGAGCGGGAGGTGCGCGCGCGCATCCTCGGCGTCGCCTCCCACCTGCAGGTGCTCGCCTTCGAGGGGGGGCTGCCGGACTGGCGGCAGGTGGCCGCCGGCGTGTCGGCGCTGCCGGAGGTGAAGGCGGCCGCGCCTTTCGTGGCGGCCCAGGGCCTTCTCTCGTCGGGTGCCCAGGTGCGCGGGGTCTTCGTGCGCGGCATCGTCCCGGAGCTGGAGGAAAAGGTCGCGGATTTCGCCCAGCACCTGAAGGCCGGCAAGCTCGAGGAGCTGCAGCCCGGCGAGTTCGGCATCATACTCGGGGCGGATCTCGCGCGGGCCCTGCGCGTGCAGCGCGGTGAGCGCGTCACGCTCATCGCTCCGCAGGGGCAGGTGACGCCCGCGGGCCTCGTGCCGCGCCTCAAGCAGTTCCGCGTGGTGGGGGTCTTCAACGTCGGGCACTACGAGTACGACTCGGGGCTCGCGCTGGTGCGGATGGAAGACGCGCAGGCCCTCTACCGCCTGGGCGAGGGCGTCTCGGGCGTTCGATTCAAGCTCGCCAACCTCTTCGACGCGCCGCGCGTCGGGCGCGAGGCGGCCAAGCGCGTCACGGCCGACGCCTACGTCACGGACTGGACCCAGCAGAACGCCAACTACTTCCGCGCCATCCAGATCGAGAAGCGGATGATGTTCATCATCCTCACCCTCATCATCGCGGTGGCGGCCTTCAACCTCGTCTCCACGCTGGTGATGGTGGTGACGGACAAGCTCCCGGACATCGCGATCCTGCGCACGCTGGGCGCCTCGCCGGCCTCCATCATGAAGATCTTCATGGTGCAAGGCACGGTCGTGGGCCTGGTCGGCACGATCCTGGGCGCCGTCCTGGGTGTGGTGCTCTCGCTCAACATCGACGTCGTGGTGCCGGCCGTCGAGCGCGCCTTCGGCTTCCAGATCCTCTCGCGCGAGGTGTACTACATCAGCGAGCTTCCCTCGGAACTGCACTGGCCGGACGTGTGGTCCGTCTCCGGCGTGGCGCTCCTGCTCTCGTTCCTCGCGACGCTCTACCCGAGCTGGCGCGCGGCGCGCGTGAACCCGGCCGAAGCGCTGAGGTACGAATGACCGAGGCAGTCCTTTCCTGCCGCGGCCTCGAGAAGACCTTCGGCCTGGGCGACGTGGCCGTGCCGGTGCTTCGCGGCGTCGATTTCGCGGTGGGCCGCGGAGAATCGGTGGCCATCGTCGGCGCCTCGGGCTCGGGCAAGAGCACGATGCTGCACCTGCTCGGGGGGCTCGACGCGCCCACGGCGGGCGAGGTGACGCTGCTCGGCCAGTCGGTCGCGAAGCTCTCGCCCGCGGCGCAAGGGCGCCTTCGCAACGAAGCCCTCGGGTTCGTCTACCAGTTCCACCACCTGTTGCCGGAGTTCACGGCGCTCGAGAACGTGGCGCTGCCGCTTTCCATCCGCGGCGAGAAGGACGTCGCCGCCTTCCGGCAGGCCCGGGAGATGCTGGCCGAGGTGGGGCTCTCCCACCGTCTCGAGCACCGCCCCGGCGAGCTCTCCGGCGGCGAGCGCCAGCGCGTCGCGGTCGCGCGGGCCCTGGTCACGCGGCCGGCCTGCGTGCTCGCCGACGAACCCACCGGCAATCTCGATCGCGGCACGGCGGGCACCGTGTTCGCGCTGCTGGCGGACCTGAACCGCAAGCTCGGCACGGCCCTCGTGCTCGTCACGCACGACCCGGAACTCGCCGGCCGGCTCGACCGACGCCTCACGCTGGCCGACGGGCGGCTCGTGACGACCTGAACCGGGAGCCCCGTTCATGCGCGATCACTACCGGGTCCTCGGCATTCCCCGCAACGCCAGCGAGCGCATGGTGAAGCTCGCCTTCGAGGGCAAGATGAAGGCGCTCGCCGATCCCGCCTACGCGGCCCCGGCGGAAGAAAAGCGCGAGGAGGAGCGGCTGCTTCGCGACGCGCACGCCACGCTGTCCAGCCCGCTCAAGCGCGAACCCTACGATCGCAAGCTCGCGGATTTCGAGTCGGGCGAGCGCGAGGGCGCCTCCGGATCGCGGTTCGCGACGCCCGCACGCTTTGCCCTCGCCGCCGTCGTCGTGACGGCCATCGCCGGCGGGTGGTTCTGGAACGAACGCTCGAAGGAAAGGGAGCGCGTCCGCGTGGAGGAGGAACGCGTCGCGGCGCAGCGGGAACGCGAACGCCAGCGCGCGGAAGACCTGGCGGCGAGGCGCAGGGAATTCGAGGAACGCCGCGAGGCGCAGGATGCGTCGGCCCGGGAGCGCCACGAGCGCGCGCGCATGGAACGCGAGCGCGCGGTGTCGGACAGCCAGCGGCGATTCCAGGAGAACCGGGCTCGCGCCGAGGAATCGAACGCGCGCTACCGCGAAAGCCAGGAACGCGCCGCCCGCGAGCGCGCGGACCACCAATCCCAGCGGGCGGAGGAAGATCGGCGCCGCGCCGCGCAAGCCGAGGTGGAACGCCAGAAACAATACCTGCGCAGCCTCGAGCAGGAGGAGGAGCGCGCGCGACTCCAGCGTCACGAGCAGGCCCAGCGCGAGGCGCGCGAGAAGGAACTCCAGCGCCGCCTGGAGGAGTTCCGGCAGCGACAGCCGGCCCCCCGTTAGACTTTCCATCGAACGCCGGACTCCCGCGCCGGCCCGCTTCCGACATGCGCGATCACTACGAAATCCTCGGCATTCCCCGGTCATCGAGCGACCGGATGGTGAAGATCGCCTTCGAGGCCAAGATGAAGGCCCTCGACGATCCGGGCTACCAGGTGCCCGCGAGCGTGCGACGCGAGGAGGAGCGGCAGCTTCGCCTCGCCCAGGCGACCCTGTCGGTGCCCCACCTGCGCGCGGCCTACGATGCCCGGCTCGACGAGCGGGACGACGAAGGCGAGGCGCGGGGCTGGGTGCCGCGCGGACGCATCGCGCTGGTGGCGATCCTGCTCGCCGTGTCGGCGGGCGCGTGGCTCCTCTACGACCGCGTGCAGTCCCGCGAGCGCGCGGAGATCGCGCGCGCCGAGAAGGCCGAGAAGGACCGTCGCGAGGCGCGATGGCGCGAGCGGGTGGAGGCGAACGAGGCGCGCCGGGAGGCGATGCGGCAGGAAGAGGAGGCCGCCATCGCGGCCGGAAAGAAGTGGCAGGAAAGCTCCGACTGGGAGCGCGAACGCGCGCTGGACGAACGCCGGCGCCAGGCGCAGGAGGCGAAGGATCGTGCGGAAGAGTCGAACGCCAGTTTCCGCGAAAGCCAGGCCCGCGCGGCGCGCGAGCAGGCCGACCGGCAGGCGCAGCGCACGGAAGAGGAGAGGCGCCGCGCCGCGCAGGCGGAGGTCGAGCGCCAGAAGGCCTACCTGCGCAGCCTCGAGCAGGACGAGGAGCGCGCCCGCGCGGCGCGCCACGAGCAGGCGCAGCGCGAGGCGCTCGAGAAGGAATACCGGCGCCAGCTCGAGGAGCGGCAGAAGCAGGCCAACTAGGACGCGCCCGTCGGCACCCACCAGCGCTGCACGACTTCGCCGCGCGGCTCGAGGAAAGCCTCGTCCTGGAACACCCCGCCGTTGGCCCGGATCACCGCGCGGGAAGCCAGGTTCGCCTTCGCGCACGTGAGGAGGGCCCGCGGGATGGCGAGCTTCGCCGCTTCGACGAGGGTGAGCGCGAGGATGCGCGTCCCGTGGCCCCGGCCCCGCGCCGACGGGCGCACGCCGTAGCCGATGTGGCCGCCCTCGATCCGCAGGGAATCCGTCAGCCGGTGGCGAAGGTTGGAGACGCCCACGACCTCGCCGCCCGCCACCAGCCAGAACGTCGAATGGGCCACGAAGCCCTCCGGAATGCCGATCCCCTGCGCGCAGGCCGCCAGCTGCGCGAGAAGCGCGTCGAAGTTCTCGTTCGGGAAACCGAGCGGGAAGGGCACGAAGGGCTCGCCACGCGAGGCGATTTCCGCGACGAGCGCGCGGTAGGAATCCCGGAACTCCATCGCGGGCCGCACGAGGCGCGCCGGGGCCACGGTCAGTACTCCACCGGAATCGGGTCGAGCGAGCGCCAGAGGTACCAGGTCGCGGCGGACGCATAGGGGCGCCAGGGCGCGCCGATCTCGCGCATCTCGTCCTTCGTGAGCTCCCGGCCGCCGTTGTAGAGCTTTTCCATCGCGCGCTGCAGGCCGAGATCGCCGACCGGGAGCACGTCGGGGCGCATCAGGTGGAAGATGAGGAACATCTCGACGCTCCAGCGCCCGATGCCCTTCACCTGCACGAGGTCGGCGATGACGGCCTCGTCGTCCATGCGCGTCCAGCGCCGCGGCTTGATCGAGCCGTCGTGGAAGCGCGCGGCGAGGTCCTTGAGGTAGGCGACCTTCATGCGCGACAGGCCCACCGACTTGAGCGCCTCGTCGTCGTGGGCCACCACGCGCGCGGGCTGCACGCGTCCGACGCGGGCCTCGAACCGGTCCCACACGGCCTGCGCGGCCTTCACCGAGATCTGCTGGCCGACGATGGAACGCGCCAGCGTCTGGAAGGCGTCTCCGCGCGTGCGCAGGTTCGCGTCCGGGTACTGCTTCACGAGTTTCCGGAGCACCTTGTCGCGTTTCGCGAGCCCCGCCTTGGCCTCGTCCCACCAGGCGGGCTTCATCGCGCCGCCGCCCGCCGCGCGTGCCGCGTGCGCCAGGCCCACGTGACGACGACCCGCCAGGCGAGCATGGTGAGGGCGTAGCCGCCGAGCGCGAACACGAGGCACTGGATGGCGAGCCCGATGAGGAGCGTATCCCCGAGCGAGGATATCCAGTGCGCCAGTTCCGGCACGAACCGCCCGAGGCCGGCCCACGTCCAGTCGCCCTGGGGCGGGATGACGAGCGGGGAATGTTCGCCCGTCACGAGCTGCCCGACGTTGTAGGCCAGGATGTAGAGCGGCACGAAGGTGAACGGGTTGGTGTAGAGCGTGGTGAATGCCGCGGCCGGGATGTTGGCCCGCAGCGGGACCGCGATGACGACGGCCATGAGGATCTGGAAGGGGCCGGGAATGAGCCCGGTCACGAGCCCGATGGCCACGCCCAGGGCCACGGCGCGGCGGTGGAGGTGCCACAGGCGCGGGTGCGAGATCCACGGGGCGCACCAGCGCAACCAGCGGCTGTCGCGGATGCTCTCCGGGGTGGGCAGCTTCGCCTTGAGTTTTTTTCGGATCATGTCGGCGCGCAGCCAGCGCGGCGCGTTCTTGGATTCTAGCGTAGCGGCATCCGCTTCCGACTCCGCCCGGCCGCCCGCGTTCCTCCCCTTGCGAACTTTCTGCCTCGCCTTCGTCGCGGGGACCGCGCTCGTGCAGCAGGCGGCCTCCCTGCCATCGCCCCGCATCGCCGGCCTCGCGCTGGCGGCGGGGCTCGCGTTCGTGCTCGTGCGGGCGCCGTGGGGCCGCCTCGCGCTCCTGGCGCTCGCCGGGGTCGCGGCCGGCGTCGGCCTCGCCGCCTGGCGGGCGGAGGTGCGGCTCGACGACGAACTGCCGCGCGCGTGGGAGGGGCGCGACATCGCGATCGAAGGCGTGGTCTCGGGCCTGCCGCAGGAGACGGACCGGGGCACCCGGTTCCTGTTCGATCCCGCCTCGGTGGCCACGGAGGGGGCCACGGTGCCCTCGAGGCTCTCGCTCACGGTCTACGCGGGCCGGGGCGCGGAGCCCGGGGAAGCGATGCCGCCGCCCGCCATCCGCGCCGGCGAACGCTGGGCTTTCACCGTGCGCCTGAAGCGTCCCCGCGGGCTCGCCAATCCCCACGCGTTCGACTTCGAGCCCTGGGCCCTCGCCCGGGGCATCCGTGCCACCGGCTACGTGCGCCCGGCGCCGGCCGCCGCACGCCTGGCGGATCACGATCCCGGGTGGCCGCAAAGCCTGCACCGCCTGCGCGGGGACATCCGCGAGTCGATGCGCGAGCGCCTCGGCGAGGCCCGCTTCACGGGCGTGCTGGTGGCCCTCGCGGTGGGCGACCAGGACGCCATCGGCGCCGAGGACTGGCGCGTCTTCTGGCGCACGGGCGTCGGCCATCTCGTGAGCATCTCGGGGCTTCACGTCACGCTCTTCGCGAGCCTCGCCTTCGCGTTCGTGCGCTTCGCCTGGGTGCGGGTGCCGGCGCTCGCGCTGCGCGTGCCCGCGCGCAAGGCGGGGGCGGTGGCCGGCGTCGCCGCCGCGCTCGCGTACTGCCTGCTCTCCGGCTACGCGGTGCCGGCGCAGCGCACGGTCCTCATGCTCGCGGTGGCGGCGCTGGCGCTCCTGGCCGGCCGGCACGGATCGGCCTCGCGCGTGCTCGCGCTCGCCGTCCTCGCGGTGCTGCTCGCGGATCCCTGGGCGGTGCTGTCACCCGGCTTCTGGCTGTCGTTCGGCGCGGTGGCCGCCATCCTGTATGCACTGGCCCTGCGCGCCGGGGCGCCCGGCGCGCTCGCCGCGGGGCTCGTCACGCAGGCCGCCGTCACGCTCGCCCTGGCGCCGATGCTGGTGTCCCTGTTCGGCGAGCTCTCGCTCGTCTCGCCCCTCGCCAACGCCTTCGCGATTCCCGTGGTGAGCCTCGTGGTGGTGCCCCTCACGCTGGCCGGCTCGCTCGCGGGCGTTCCCGGGCTGCTGGAAGCCGCGCACGCCCTGATGGAAGCGACGATGGTGCCGCTCGAATGGCTCGCCGCCTGGCCGGGTGCGGTGCGAGAAAGCGCCGACGCGCCGTTCGTGCCCTTTGCCGCCGCGCTCGCCGGGGCGTTCGTGCTGCTCGCGCCGCGCGGCGTTCCACTTCGGTTCGCGGGCTTCGTGCTGGCGTTGCCGCTCGCTTGCTTCACGCCGCCCGCGCCGCCGCCGGGCGCCGCCTGGCTCGACGTGCTCGACGTCGGCCAGGGTCTCGCCGCCGTCGTGCGCACGGCCTCGCACACCCTGGTCTACGACACCGGCCCGGCCTGGACCGACGATTCGGACAGCGGCGGGCGCATCGTCGCGCCCTTCCTGCGCGGCGAGGGCATCCGGTCGCTGGACGGCGTGGTCGTCACCCATGCGGACGACGACCACGCGGGCGGCGCCGCCTCGGTCGCCCGCGCGAGAAATCCCCGGTGGCTGCTCTCGACGCTCGCGGAAGGCGACGCGCGCCACGCCACCTTCGCCGAATCGCGGCGGTGTCTCGCGGGACTCGCCTGGGATTGGGACGGGGTGCGATTCGAGATCCTGCACCCGGATGCGATGGCGCTCGCCGACCCCCGCCGGCGCGAGAACGACCGGGCCTGCGTGCTGCGTGTCCGGGCGGGGGGCGCGACGGCACTCCTCGCCTCGGATATCGAAAAGCTCGCGGAATCGGAGCTGCTCGCGCGCGACGCGCCGGGCCTGCGCGCGCGGGTACTGCTCGTTCCGCACCATGGTTCGCGCACGTCTTCCACGCCGGCGTTCGTCGCGGCCGTGGCCCCGGAAATCGCGGTCATCTCGGCCGGATGGCGAAACCGCTTCCGCCACCCATCGCCGGCGGTCCTGCAGCGTTACGCGTCGCTGGGCATCCGGGTGCTGCGCACCGATCTCGACGGCGCCGTGCGCGTCGAGCTGCCCGCGGGCCCGGAGGCCCTCGTCGTCACGCGCGAGGCGGACAAGGCCCGGTACTGGAGCGACCGCCTGCCTAACGATCCGCGATCCCCTTGAAGAGCCCGAGGGTGCGGATGACGCCGCCGGCCTCGTCCTTCAGGCTGTGGGCGGCCGCGGCGCTCTGTTCGGCGAGGGCCGCGTTCTGCTGGACCACGTGGTCGAGCTGCGCGACGGCGTCGTTCACCTGCGAGATGCCCGAGCGCTGCTCCGCGATGGCGCCCGTGATCCCCTCGAGCACGAGCCTCACCTCGTTCACGGAATCGACGATCCGGCCGATGGTGCGTCCCGCCTCGTTCACTTCCGCGGTGCCGGTGGTGACGCCGTTCACGGAATCCGTGATCAGCGTCTTCACCTCGCGGGCGGCCTGGGCGCTGCGCTGGGCAAGGGCGCGCACCTCCGAGGCCACGACCGCGAAGCCGCGTCCCTGCTCGCCGGCGCGGGCGGCTTCCACCGCCGCGTTGAGCGCGAGGAGGTTCGTCTGGAAGGCGATGCCGTCGATGACGGAGATGATCTCCGAGATGCGTCCCGACGAGGCCGAGATGGCGTCCATGGTGGAGACGACGCGGCGCATGGCGTCGCTGCCTTCGGTCGCCACCTTCGAGGCTTCGACGACGAGCCGCGCGGCCTGCGTGACCGAACCGTCGCTCTGCTGCGCGGTCGCGGCGATCTCCTCCATGCTGGCGGCCGTCTCCTCGAGGCTGGAGGCTTGCTCCTCGCTGCGCGAGGATAGGTCGTCGCCCCCCTGGGATATCTCGGTCGAGACCTGGCTCACGCTGCGGGCGGCACTGCGCACGTCGCCCATGACGGCCAGGAGGTTCACGTTGAGCTGCACGAGCGCGCGGCGCATGCGGCCGATCTCGTCCGTGCCCGTGGCGACGGGCTGGGGCCGCAGGTCGCAGCCGGCCAGGCGCGTGGCGATGCCGATCGTCTCGGCGATGGGCCGTGCGATGCGTGCGTGGAACTGCCAGGTGGCCAGGGCCGCGAGGGCGAGGGCGATGCCGCTCGCCACGGCGGGCGGGAGCCAGGGCCGGCAACGACGCCACGGCGGCGATGCCGAAGAACGCGATGCCGGCCCGCGTGGCGATGGACAGCCGGGCCACACGCTGCAGCCAGCCGACCGGGCCGGTGCGCCATACCTCGCCGCCCCGGATGGCGAATCGCCGGCTGCCGCCGTTCATCGCGGCATAGAGTGTCGCGGCGGCATCGATCTGCTCGCGCGTGGGCCGCGTGCGCACCGACAGGTACCCCGTGACGCGGCCGTCCTCGACCAGCGGAATCACGTTCGCGACCACCCAGTAGTGGTCGCCGTTCTTGCGGCGGTTCTTCACGACGCCGGTCCAGGCCTCGCCGCCAGCGACCGTGTCCCAGAGATCCTGGAAGGCGGCCGGGGGCATGTCGGGGTGACGGACCATGTTGTGGGCCTTGCCCACGAGTTCGTCCCAGGTGAAGCCGCTGATGCGGATGAAGGCCTCGTTGGCGTAGGCGATGCGGCCCTTGAGGTCCGTGGCGGAGACGATCATCTCGGCCGGGTCGTAGTCGTACTCGTTCTGGGTGACCGGCAGGTTCTTGCGCATGGCAGTCCCGTTGTACTTCGGGATTCCAGCCGCTGCGGGCCTCGCGCCAAGGCCCGGCTGGTCACCCGATGCGCCCCGAGGTGGGGCGAGCGCCTTCCCGTATCGCTACACAGGGCTCAACGGTCCGGCGCCGTCGGACTTTAGTCCCACGCCCGATTTCGACTGCAATCACCCGCCAGTTTCGGGGATCAGCGGGTGCCCGCCGGGCGCGACAGGACCTCGATCGAGGCCTGGACGAGCGCCCGGGTGCCTACGGCGAGCACCGCCTCGTCGATGGTGAAGAAGGGGGAATGGTTCGGCGGCCCCGGCCGGTCGCCAAAGGGGGAAGCCGCGAGGAACCAGTACATCGTGGGGATGCCTGCACCGAAGGCGCCGAAGTCCTCCGCGGCCATGATCGGCGGCACTTCCAGGACCCGGCCCGCGCCGGCGGCCCGCTCCAGCGCCGGCCACACGCGTTCGACGAGGCCCGGGTGGTTGGTGAGCACCGGGTAGCCCAGGGTGAGGGTCACTTCCGCGGTGAGCCCGGAGGCCTCGGCGATCTTCTCGGCCTTGCGCTTCACGCTGGCGTGGGCCAGCCGGCGCGTCTTCTCCGACAGGGTGCGGATGGTGCCGCGCAGCTCCGCGGTCTCGGGAATGATGTTCTCGCGGTTTCCGCCCTGCAGCACGCCGACCGTCACGACGAGCGGGCCTTCGTCCACGAGGTTGGCTTCGCGGCTCACGATGGTCTGCATCGACAGGGCGATCTCGGCCGCGACGAGGATCGGGTCCTTGCCGCCCCAGGGCATCGCGCCGTGGCTGCCCTTGCCCTTCACGACGATGCGGAAGTCGTCGCCACTCGCCATGATCGAGCCCTTGCGCAGGCGGATCGTGCCGGAGGGCGATTCGCCTCCCACGTGCTGCCCGAGCACCAGTTCCACCTTCGGGTCGGCGAGGACGCCCTCGCGCACCATCAGCGTGGCGCCGCTCGGCGTGCCGTTGTCGTCGCCTCCCCATTCCTCCGCCGGCTGGAAGAGGAAGACCACGGTACCGGGCAGGTCCTCGCGCATCCGGGCGAGCGCGTCGGCCGCGCCCAGCAGCATCGCGACGTGCGCGTCGTGGCCGCAGGCGTGGGCGACGAAGCTCTCCTGGCCGCGCCACATCGCCTTCGAGACGGAGGCGTAGGCGAGCCCCGTCTTCTCCTCGACCGGCAGCGCGTCCATGTCGGCGCGCAGCGCGATCACCGGGCCGGGCTTGCCGCCCACCAGCACGCCCTTCACGCCCGTCTTCGCGATGCCTTCCCGCACCTTCATGCCGGGCATGGCGGCGAGCGCCCCCGCGATGGTCGCGGCGGTCTTCGTCTCCTGGTAGGAAAGTTCCGGGTTCTGGTGGATCCAGCGGCGCCACGCGATCACCTGCGATTCGCCCTTCGCGACGAGCGCGTCGGCGCGCGCGGCGAGGGAAGGGGGTTGCGCCGCCGCGGCCGCCGGGAGCAGGGCGGCGATGGCGACGACGGCGGCGGGGAACTTGCCCATGGATGGCCTTCTCTATGCTCTGTGGCTTGCGGAAGCGGGATTGTGCCGCAGACCCGGCCCCCCCAGGAGACCGACATGACCGATCGCCATCGCCGCCTTGCCGTCGCGCGCCTCGCGGCGCTCGCGCTCACGCCGTGGTTGCCCGCCCACGCACAGCCGGAGCGCCGCCCCACGCCGGCGCTCACCGAGGGGCCGTTCTACCCGACCGAGGCTGCCGTGGAACGCGACGCGGATCTCGCCCGGATCAGGGGGCGGAGCGCGGCGGCGGGCACGCCCCTCGCGTTCGCGGGGCGGGTCGTGGACACGCGCGGGCGCCCCCTTTCCGGGCGCGTCGTCGAGATCTGGCACTGCGACGAATACGGCAACTACCACCTCGTCGGGCATCGCGACCGGTCGGCCGATGCGGGCTTCCAGGGCTGGGGCGAGGCGCGCACGGGCGAGGGCGGCGATTTCGCCTTCCGCACGATCCGCCCTCCCGCGTACCCGGGGCGCACGCCGCACATCCACTTCACCGTGCGCGACGATCGGAACCGCCGCGTCCTCACCTCGCAGGCCTTCTTCGAGGGCGAGCCGGGCAACGCGAAGGATTTCCTCTACCGCGGGCTCGGCGAAGGCGCGAGGCGCGTCACGATGCGCCTCGAGACCGATGGCGCCGGGCTCAGGGGCGCCCTCGAGGTCGTGCTAGCCGCCTGACTCGGGGGCCTTGCGCAGGTCGAGCGTGAACGGAAAGCGCGGGTTGCGCGATTCGGGCGGCAGCTTCATCGGCCCCGGCGTGTGGCCCATGGCCTGGAAGCGGGCCACGCGGCGCGCCTCGGCCTCCAGGGCGTTCACCGGGAACGTCGCGTAGTTGCGTCCGCCCGGGTGCGCCACGTGATAGGTGCAGCCGCCGATGGAGCGGCCGTTCCAGAGGTCCACGATGTCGAAGACGAGCGGGGACTGCGCCTCGATCGTCGGGTGCAGCGCGGAGGGCGGCGCCCAGGCCTTGTAGCGCACGCCCGCCACCCATTCGCCGGGTCGCCCGGTGGGCGCGAGCGGCAGGCGCCGGCCGTTGCAGGCCACCGCGTAGCGGGTCTCGTTCAGGTGCGAGGCGCGCACCTGCAGGCGCTCCACGGACGAATCGACGTAGCGCGCGGTGCCGCTTTGCACCACTTCCTCGCCGAGCACGTGCCACGGCTCGATCGACTGGCGAAGCTCCAGCTCGATCCCCTCGTAGGCCACGGTGCCGTAGCGCGGGAAGCGGAACTCGAGGAAGGGCGCGAACCATTCCAGGCGCAACGGGTAGCCGGCGTGGTCGAGGTCCTCGATCACGTGGCGCAGGTCCTGGGCCACGAAGTGCGGCAGCATGAACTGGTCGTGCAGGCGCGTGCCCCAGTCGGTGAGCCGCGCCTTGTAGGGCTCCTTCCAGAAGCGCGCGACCAGCGATCGCAGCAAGAGCATCTGCAGCAGGCTCATGCGCGCGTGCGGCGGCATCTCGAAGGCGCGGAACTCGAGCAGGCCCAGGCGGCCCGTGGCGGAGCCCGGCGCGTAGAGCTTGTCGATCGAGAACTCGGCGCGGTGCGTGTTGCCGGTGAGATCGACGAGGAAGTTGCGCAGTATGCGATCGACGAGCCAGGGCTTCTCGTTGGGCTTGCCCGGCTCGTAGAGCGCGTCGATCTGCTCGAAGGCGATGCCCAGTTCGTAGAGCGCGTCGTCCCTCGCCTCGTCCACCCGCGGGCTCTGGCTCGTCGGCCCGATGAAGGTGCCCGAGAAGAGGTAAGAGAGCGCCGGGTGGTTCTGCCAGTACGCGATGAGGGAGCGCAGCAGGTCCGGCCGGCGAAGCAGCGGGCTGTCCGCGGCCGTCGGCCCGCCGATGGTCACGTGGTTGCCGCCGCCCGTGCCGGTATGGCGGCCGTCCAGCATGAACTTCTCGGTGGCGAGCCGCGAGAGGCGCGCCTCCTCGTAGAGCACGCCCACGCGCTCCTCGAGATCCTCCCAGCAGGCGGCCGGGTGGATGTTCACCTCGATCACGCCCGGGTCCGGCGTCACGGCGAAGCGGGCGAGGCGCGGATCGTCGGGCGGCGTGTAGCCCTCGAGACGGACCGGCCGTGCCAGGGCGCGCGACGTGGCCTCGACGGCGGCGACGAGCGACACCCAGTCCTCGAGGATCGAGACGGGCGGGAAGAAGACGTGCAGGTGGCCGTCGCGTGCCTCCACGCAGAGCGCGGTCTTCACGACCTCGTGCGGGGCGGTCGCGGCGGATGTCGGCTTGCCGGCCGCGGCGCGGGTGGTCCTGCGCTTGCCGAGCGCGTCGCGGCTCTCGAAGGGATCCGCGGCGATGACGGGCTCTTCCTCGTCGGGCAGCAGCGCGGGCAGCGAGCCCAGGGGCAGGCGAAGGCCCAGGGGGGAGTCGCCCTCGACGAGGAATACGTGGCCGCGGCGAAGCGGCCACGCGGAGCTGGCCCACTGGCTGGGCGCGCCCGGCTTGCCGCGCGGCAGGGGCTTGAGCGGCAGCACGAAGCCCGAGGGCTGGCCGATGCCGCCGGCGAGCTGGGCCGCGAGCTTGCCGCGGGCGGCCGGGTCGGCGAGGTCCTCGGCGAGCGGATCGATGTTGACCGGCAGGTTCGACTCGTCGCGCAGCACCCGCCAGGGATCCTCGTAGGCGGGGAGAATGAAATTCCGGCGCGACGCCGAGGGCCTGCGCCAGTTCCGTGGCGAAGCGGCGCGCGTCCTCGAGCGTCGCTTCCTTCCCGCTCTCGCCGCCGGGCAGCAGGGACTCGTCCTCCCAGAGGGGCACGCCGTCGTGCCGCCAGAAGCACGAGAGCGCCCAGCGCGGCAGCGGCTCGCCGGGATACCACTTGCCCTGGCCGAAATGCACCAGGCCGCCGGGCGCGAAGCGCCTGCGCAGGCGTCCCAGCAGGTCGACGGCGAGCTCGTGCTTGCGCGGCGAGAGCGCCGTGTAGTTCCATTCCGGCCCTTCCATGTCGTCCACCGACACGAAGGTGGGCTCGCCGCCCATGGTGAGGCGCACGTCGCCGTCCTGCAGCTCGCGGTCCACGGCGCGCCCGAGCGCGCGGATGTCCTCCCACTGGGACTCGCTCAAGGGGCGGGTGACGCGCGGATCCTCGTGGATGCGCTGGACGGACATCTCCACCTGCAGCACCGACTCGCATACGTCCGTGAAGCCCGTGACGGGCGCCGCGCTCGAGGGCAGCGCCGTGCAGGCGAGCGGGATGTGGCCCTCGCCCGCGAGCAGGCCCGAGGTGGGATCGAGGCCGATCCAGCCCGCGCCCGGCACGTAGGCCTCGCACCAGGCGTGCAGGTCGGTGAAGTCCTTGTCGGTGCCGCCCGGGCCGTCGAGCGGCTTCTGGTCGGCGACCAGCTGGATGAGGTAGCCCGAGGCGAAGCGGGCGGCGAGCCCGAAGCGGCGCAGGATCTGCACCAGCAGCCAGGCCGAATCGCGGCAGGAGCCCGAGGCTTTTTCGAGCGTCTCCTCGGGCGCCTGGATGCCGTGCTCCAGGCGGATGAGGTAGTTCACGTCGTGGCGCAGGTCGCTGTTCACGCCGACCAGGAAGTCGATGGTCGTGATGGGCTTCGCCAGGTATTTCGCGCGCGCACGGTCCATCCAGGCCGAAAGGCGCGGGGTGTTCGGGTCGAGCTCGAGGTAGGGGGCGAGCTCGCGCGCGTTCTCCGGCGTGTACGGGAACGGGAACTGCTCCGCGGACTTGTCCACGAAGAAGTCGAATGGGTTCACGACCGTCATGTCGGCGACGAGGTCGACGGTGATCGCGAGGGTGCGCGACTTGTCGGGGAAGACGACCCGGGCGAGCCAGTTGCCGTAGGGGTCCTGCTGCCAGTTGAGGAAGTGCTTCGCCGGCTCCACGCGCAGCGAGTAGCTCTCGATGGGCGTGCGGCAGTGGGCTGCGGGGCGCAGCCTCACCTCGTGCGGGGACAGGCCCACCGCACGGTCGAACGTGTAGGCGGTTTTGTGGTGGAGGGCGACCTTGATCGTCACGGGCGGGGAGTGATGCGAGCGAGAATCGCGGGAAAGCCGATGAAAGCGGGAGTGATGCGAGCGCAATTCTTGGAAACGCCGATGAACGCCGATGTCACGCCGATGAACGCGGATAACCCCGGAACGAAGGCAAGCATCTTCTCCACAGGTGACGGCGTGCCGAGTTCGCGCGGCGCCCACTCAAACAGGATTTCATCGGCGTTCATCGGCGTGACATCGGCGTTCATCGGCGTTTCCAAGAAGCGCGCCGGCATCACTCCCAGGCGCAACCTCACTCGAGCCAATCGGGATCGGGCAACTCGCCGAACACGCGCCGCAAGCCCCCGCCCCACCGCGATCGCAGCATGGTGAAGTAGGGATCCCCCTCGCGGATGCGCTGCTGCAGCCCCACGCGCAGCGAATCGCGCGGCAGCCAGAGCAGGTCGATGGGCAGCCCCACGGAGATGTTGGACTTCATCGTGGAATCGAAGGAGATCAGCACGCACTTGGCGGCCTCCTTCTGCGGCGTGCCGGTGTTCACCACGCGGTCGAGGATGGGCTTTCCGTACTTCGACTCGCCCAGCTGGAAATAGGGCGTCTCGTCGGTGGCCTCGATGAAGTTGCCCTGCGCGTAGACGTGGAAGAGGCGCATGCTCTCGCCCTTGATCTGCCCGCCCACGAGCATGTTGGCGCCCGCGTCGATGTTGCTCTGCATGAGGAACGGGCCGTCCTTGCGCTGCATTTCGCGCAGCGCGTCGCCCAGGAGCTGCGCGGCGTCGTACATCGAGTCGACGTTCCAGATGGTCGCCTCGCCCTCCGGCGCGTGGACGTGGCGGTCGAGGATGTTGATCACGCCCTGCGTCATCGCGAGGTTGCCCGAGGAGAGGACCACGATGACGCGGTCGTCCGCCTTCTCGAAGACGCGCATCTTGGCGAACGTGGAGACGTGGTCCACGCCGGCATTGGTCCGGGAATCGGAGGCGAAGATCATCCCGGCATCGAGGCGCAGGGCGACGCAGTAGGTCATGGCGAGGGGAAGGCGTGTCGGAGGAAACGTCCATCATAGCGCGGCGGTCGTCCGGCCACCTCGGGCGGGACCCGGTCACCGGGGCAGCGTCGGGGCGAAGAAGCTGCCCTGGATGTGCGTGCCCAGCTCCTGCATGGCGTCGAGGTATTCCGTGAGGTACTCGTGCAGGCCCGAGGCGAAGATGTCCGCGATGCGCCCGTAACGAAGCTGCGAGAGGATCTGGCCCGCGCGGCGCTGGGTCTCGGCCGAGCGGTCGTTCTGCACGATGTCGAGCGTCTCGCTCACCTGGCGCATGCAGAAGGCGAGGCTGCGCGGCAGGTCGTCGCGCAGGATGAGGAGCTCCGCCAGCTTGATGGGGGTGATCGCGTCGCGGTAGACCTTGCGGTAGGCCTCGAAGGCGGAGACCGAGCGCAGCACGGCGGACCATTGGTAGTAGTCGACCGCGCGGCCGACGTCCTTCACGCTCGGCAGGAGGATGTGGTACTTCACGTCGAGGATGCGGGCCGTGGAATCCGCGCGCTCGATGTGGGTGCCCAGCCGGGTGAAGTGATAGGCGTCGTCGCGGCGCATCGTGCCGAAGGTGACGCCACGGAAGAGGTGGCTCCTTTCCTTCACCCAGTCGAAGAAGGCCGAGACGCCGCGCGCGTTCATGCGCGCCTCGTCCATCTGCTGCATCTCGAGCCAGGTGGAGTTCACGACCTCCCACATCTCCGAGGTGAGGGCGCCGCGGACGGCGCGGGCGTTCTCCCGGGCCTGCTTGGCGCAGGAATAGATGGAGCAGGGGTTCTCCGGATCCAGGGCCATGAAATGCAGGACTTCCTTGGCGCACACCAGGCTGTGGCGGCCCGAGAAGGGAAAGAGGGTGCCCGTGATGTTGAGGGGGGCGAACCATTCCTGGTCCTGCAGGCGCGGTTCCTTCACGAGAAGCGACATGCGCCAGGTGACGTCGAGGACGCGGGCCGTGTTCTCCGCGCGCTCGACGTAGCGGCTCATCCAGTAGAGGTTCGACGCGACTCGGGAGAGCATGGGAGTTCAGTGACCGCAATTCTCGGAAGCCGACGATGAATGCCGGCGAGTGATGCACGCAAAATTCTTTGGAAACGCCGATGAACGCCGATGACACGCCGATGGCCGCCGATGAACGGAGGTCGGGTGCATTGGACGAATCGGCTTCAACGACGATGGCAATGCCTGCCAGCTTCTGCCTTTATCGTCGGCCATCGGCGTGTCATCGGCGTTCATCGGCGTGCAAAAGACTTTGGCTCGCATCACTCTCATCAATCCACCACCCACGTATCCTTCACCCCGCCGCCCTGGGACGAATTCACCACGAGCGAGCCCTCGCGAAGCGCCACGCGCGTGAGCCCCCCCGGCACGAAGCGCACCTCGTTGCCCGACAGGACATACGGCCGCAAGTCGATGTGCCGCGGCGAAAGCGAATCCCCGCAGAATGTCGGCACGAGCGAGAGCGACAGCGTGGGCTGCGCGATGAAGCGTTCCGGCGCGTCCACGATCCGCCGCCGGTAATTCTCGATCTCGTCCTTCGAGGCCGTCGGCCCCACGAGCATGCCGTAGCCGCCCGACCCCTGCGTCTCCTTCACCACCAGTTCGGGCAGGTGGGCGAGGGTGTAGGCGAGGTCCTTCGGGTCGCGCAGCTGGTACGTCGGGACGTTCTTGAGGATCGGCTCCTCGCCCAGGTAGAAACGGATCATCTCGGGCACGTAGGGATAGAGCGACTTGTCGTCCGCGACCCCGGTGCCGATGGCGTTCGCGAGCGCGACGCGACCCGCCCGGAACGCCGAGAGCAGGCCGGGGACGCCGAGCATGGAGTCGGGGCGGAAGGCGAGCGGGTCGAGGAAGTCGTCGTCGATGCGCCGGTAGACCACGTCCACGCGCTGCGGGCCCTGGGTCGTGCGCATGAAGACGGTGTCGTCCTGCACGAAGAGGTCCTGGCCCTCCACCAGCTCGATGCCCATCTGCTGCGCGAGGAAGGCGTGCTCGAAGTAGGCGCTGTTGAAGTGTCCGGGCGTGAGCAGCACGATCACCGGGCTCTCGACGTCGCGGGGCGCGACCTCGCGCAGGGTCTCGAGCAGCAGGTCCGGGTAGTGATCGACCGGGCGGATGTGCTGCGTGGCGAAGAGCTCGGGGAAGAGCCGCATCATCATCTTGCGGTTCTCGAGCATGTACGACACGCCCGAGGGCGTGCGCAGGTTGTCCTCGAGGACGTAGTACTCGCCGTCGGCGTTCTTCACGAGGTCCACGCCGGCGATGTGCGCGTAGACGCCGCCGGGCACGTCGATGCCCACCATCTCCGGCCGGTACTGGCTGTTGCCGAGGACCTGGTCCTCGGGCACCTTGCCGGCCGCGAGGATCTCCCGCTCGTGGTAGACGTCGTGCAGGAACCGGTTGAGGGCCGTCACGCGTTGCCTGAGGCCGCGGGCGAGCACGTCCCAGCGTTCGGCCGGGATGACGTGCGGCACGATGTCGAACGGAATCAGGCGCTCCGTCCCGGAGGCCTCGCCGTAGACCGCGAACGTGATGCCCACGCGGTGGAACAGGAGGTCGGCCGCGTGGCGGTCCTGGGCGATCCGCTCGGGCGGGGTCTCGCCCAGCCATTGCGCGAAAGGGGCGTAGTGGGGCCGGACTTCCCCGTCCGCCACGAACATCTCGTTGTAATACTGATTGAGCGCCATGGGTGCCTTGGTGCAATCCCTGTGCCAGCGACCATTCACGGACCTTCCCCGAGCGGGGAACCCCGGAATGCCCGGCCCCCCAAGAGTGCCACGAAGCCCGATTTGGTGCGCGCGCCCCTTGTTGGGGCGCAATCCCGGCGGGCATCCGGGGCGTAGAATTCGCACGAGTCCCCGCCCGATGCCGGCCATGTTCAGCGCCACCGCCGTTTCCGACCTCGCCCGTTTCGAAGCCGACCTCGCCGCGACCTACGGCGCGGCGCTGGCCGACCTGCCCGTGCGCGCGCTGCAATTCGCGAGCGGGTCCGCGCAGGCCTCGGGGCGGGGAGAGGCTTTCGATCGCGCGGTGGCCGTAGCGAGCGTCCTGCGTGCCCAGGGAGCGGATCCCGAAACGGTTTCGGCGGCCCTGCTGTCCACGGCTTTCGCCGGCGGGCAGCTGGATCTCGAAGGCGTCGAGGCCGCGTTCGGCCCCGATCTCGCCGGCCTCCTGAAGGGCCTCGCTCGCGCGGGCCGGCTGGAGACGCTCGGCTCGACGAAGGCCGATCCCGAGCAGCTGCGCAAGATGTTCCTCGCCATCGCCGAGGACGTGCGCGTGGTGCTCATCAAGCTGGCCGAACGCGTGATCCTGCTTCGGGGACTCACGAAGGCCGACGAGGCCCTCCGGCGCGCCGCGGGCGAGGAGACGCTCACGCTCTTCGCGCCGCTCGCCAACCGCCTGGGCGTCTCGGAACTCAAGTGGGAGCTCGAGGATTTCGCCTTCCGCTTCACGGAGCCTGATCTCTACAGGCGCATCGCCGGCCAGCTCGACGAGAAGCGCGGCGACCGGGAGGCCTACATCGGGCGCGTCATCGCGAAGCTGCGCGAGGAGCTCGCGGGAATGGGCATCGAGGCCGTCATCCAGGGCCGGCCCAAGCACCTCTATTCCATCTTCCGCAAGATGCGCGGCAAGAACCTCGCCTTCGAGCAGCTCTACGACATCCGCGCCGCGCGCGTCATCGTGAAGAACGTGCGCGAGTGCTACGCGGTGCTGGGGGTGGTGCACGACCTGTGGACGCCGGTGGAGGGCGAGTTCGACGACTACGTCGCGAACCCGAAGGCGAACGACTACCGCTCGCTGCACACGGCCGTGGTCGGGCCCGAGGGGAGGACCCTCGAGGTGCAGATCCGCACCGAGGACATGCACCGGCATTCCGAGCACGGCGTGGCGGCGCACTGGCGCTACAAGGAAGGCAAGCGCGCCGACCAGAAGTTCGACGACAAGATCGCGTGGCTGCGAGAACTGCTCGCCTTCAAGAAGGACCTGCTCGCGGGCGAAGGCGCCGGCCGCGGCGCGCGCGGGCTTTTCGAGGACACGATCTTCGTCTTCACGCCGCAGGGGCGCGTGGTGGACCTGCCGGCGGGATCCACGCCCATCGATTTCGCCTATCACGTGCACACGGACCTCGGGCACCGCTGCCGCGGCGCCAAGGTGGACGGTCACATGGTGACGCTCACCACGAAGCTCGCGAACGCCCAGAAGGTCGAGATCACCGCGGCCAAGCAGGGCGGTCCGTCGCGCGACTGGCTCTCGGGCGGGTATCTCGCGAGCCCGCGCGCGCTCGCCAAGGTGCGCCAGTGGTTCCGCCACGAGGATTTCGAGAAGGACGCCGCCGCCGGCCGGACGGTGCTCGAGAAGGATCTCTCGCGCCTGGGGGCCACGAGCGCCTCGCACGAGCGCATCGCGCAGGCCCTGGGGCATCCGCACACCGACGAGCTCTACGCGGCCCTGGGCCGGGGCGAGGTCACCTCGCGCCAGGTGGAGATCGCGGTGCGCGGCGAGGCGCCGGCCGCGCCGGCGCCCGATCCGGTCACCGTGAAGCCCTCCGCCGCCTCGGGCACGTCCTCGGGCGTGCTGGTGCTGGGCGTGAACAACCTCGCCACGCTGATCGCGAAATGCTGCAAGCCCCTGCCACCGGATGCGATCGTGGGCTTCGTCACGCGGGCGCGCGGCGTGACCGTGCACCGCGCCGACTGCCCGAACATCACGGTCCTGTCGCAGGATCAGAAGGAGCGCCTGCTGGCGGCGGACTGGGGCAAGACGGGCGAGGAACCCTTCGCCGCCGACATCGAGGTCGTTTCCGTGGACCGCCAGGGGCTGCTTCGCGACATCTCGGAGGCCATCGCGCGCGAGCGCATCAACGTGACCGCCGTGAACACGCTCTCGCGCGGCATGCACGCCTTCATGCGCTTCACGCTGCAGGTGACGAGCGCGGACGCCATCGCGCGCGTGCTGCGGCAGGTGAAGGACGTGCCCGGGGTCGATACGGCACGGCGCATCTAGCGGTTTTCCCCTCGCGCCGGGCTATCATGGCGCCCCTTTCCGAAAGCCCCATCCCATGACCGCCACCCCGCGCCTCGTGCTCAAGCCCGGACGGGAGAAGTCCCTGCGCCACCGTCATCCCTGGGTCTTCTCCGGCGCCGTCGACCGCGTGGAGGGGTCTCCTTCGTCAGGCGAGACGATCGCGCTCCTCGCCCACGACGGGGCGATGCTCGGCTGGGGCGCGTACTCGCCGGAATCGCAGATCCGCGCGCGCGCGTGGTCCTTCGAGCCCGCCGATCGCATCGACGAGGCGTTCCTCGCGGCGAAGCTCGAGCGCGCCGTGGCGCGCCGGTCGGGGCTCCTCGACGCCCGGCATGACGCCTGCCGGCTCGTGCATTCGGAATCGGACGACCTGCCGGGCCTCATCGTCGACCGATACGGTGACGTCGCGGTCATGCAATTGCTCTCCGCGGGGGCGGAGCGCTGGCGCGATTTCTGGCCGGGTGCCCTCGCGAAGGCCGCGGGCGTCACGGCCGTGTACGAGCGCTCCGATGCCGAGGTGCGCACGCTCGAAGGGCTCGCGCCGCGAAGCGGGCCCGCGCTCGGCGAGACGGCCGGCACCGTCGCCATGCGCGAGGCGGGCATCGCCTACAGGGTCGACATCGCGCACGGGCAGAAGACGGGTTTCTTCCTCGACCAGCGCGACAACCGCGCGCTCGCCGCGACGCTCGCGAAGGACGCGTCGGTGCTCAATCTCTTCTGCTATACGGGAGGGTTCACGCTCGCGGCACTCGCGGCCGGGGCGGCCTCGACGCTGTCCGTCGATACCTCCGAAGAGGCGCTCGAAGCCGGGCGGCTCGCGGTGGCTGCCAACGGGCTCGACGAATCGCGTGCGCGCTGGATCAACGCCGATGTCTTCGCGTACCTTCGCCGCCTGCGCGACGAGGGCCGGAAGTATTCCCTCGTCATCCTGGACCCGCCCAAGTTCGCGCCGACGGAAAAGCACGTCGAGCGGGCGGCGAGGGCCTACAAGGACATCAACCTGTGGGCCATGAAGCTGCTTGCGCCCGGCGGGCACCTGCTCACCTTCTCCTGTTCCGGCGCCATCGGGCCGGAGCTCTTCCAGAAGATCGTCGCCGGCGCGGCGGCGGACGCGCGGTCGGAACTCGAGATCCGCGGGCGGCTCGCGGCGAGCCGCGACCACCCGGTGTCGATCCACTTCCCGGAGGGGGAGTACCTGAAGGGGCTGTGGCTTACGGCCGCCGCAGCGTGACGCGCGGGAGGCTCGGCGCGAAGATCGAGACGATCGAGCGCGTGAGCGCGACCTGCCGGCGCAGCAGGTGCACGGAATCGGCCTGCTTCTCCTGCAGCCATTCGACGAACACGCTGCCGGGCGTGGGGCGGGGCAGCTCCAGGTAGGCGTCGGTCTCGGTGCCATCGCGCACCACGCGCATGCCGTGCTTGGCCGCGAGGTGCATCATCGCCCCGTTTTCGCTCAGGCAGTGCACGAAGACCTCGCGCACGCTTCGGTTGGTGAGGTGCATGACCGCGCGCTCGAAGAGGGCGTTGCCGACGCCCAGGCCGCGTGCGGCGGGCAGCACCGACAGGCCCAGTTCGGCCTTGTCCGGATAGAAGGCGACGTGGACCACGCCGATGAGGCGCATGTCGTCGTCGGCGATGCCGAAGAGCTCGTCGCGATCGAAATCGATGCGCTCCTCGAGCTGCCGGATGGTGTCGTCGGTGATCGCCGCGCCGAAGCGAAGGCGCCTGTCCGCGGCGTCGAGGGCGAGAAAGTGGGTGGCCAGGGCGTCGCGATCGGTGTTTCGCAACCGCACCGGCGGGGGGATGAGCTTGGTCATGCGGTCTCCTTGTGGGCGACGTATGCCGCAGGTTGGGGCACGGGTGTGAGGAAGCAAGAGCGGTGCCACGGTTCCTCTGACCGCCCAGTTCGGCTATAATTCGCTTCTTTGCAACGACAGGCGCGTAGCTCAGTTGGTTAGAGCACCACCTTGACATGGTGGGGGTCGTTGGTTCGAGTCCAATCGCGCCTACCAGTTTCGCCACGCGAAAGCCGCCCTCCGGGGCGGCTTTTTCGTTTTCCGCGACGGAGGATTCGCGCGGAATGCTGTCCACGGAATAGAAACATCTCGCATAATGCTTTTGCGGAAATTCCAACCAGACACCATGGCGAAGACACTGACGGCCTCGAAGGTCGCACCGGGGGAGAGCGGGAAGAAGCCATCCCCGCGAGCGCGGCCGCGCGCGGGGGAGGGGATCGACGCCGCCGACATGCGCCTGCGCGTCGCACGACGGCTGCTGCGCTTCGGCGTGTGGGACACGGACGTCGCGACCGGCCGCGAGACCTGGACGCCGGAGATCGAGGAGATCTTCGGCGAGGAGCCCGGCGGCTTCGGGGGCCGTTTCGCCGATTTTCTCGAGGCCATCCATCCGGACGACCGCGCGCGCTTCGCCCGGGAGCACGCGGCCCGGGTCGGGCAGGGATACCCGGAGTTCAGCATCGACTTCCGCATCGTCCGCCGCGACGGCGCCGTGCGCTGGATCAATTCGCGGGGCGTCGGCGTGGCCGGCCCGGATGGAAAGGTCGAGCGCCACGTCGGCATCTGCATCGACGTCACGGCGAGCAAGGAATCCGAGTCGGCGCTCGGGACGGCCTCCGCGCAGATCGCGGCGGCGCTCAAGTCGTCGAAGCTGCTGCTCTTCCGCCAGGATCGCGATCTTCGCTACACCTGGGTGGCCAACCCCGCCCTGGGCTTCCAGCCCACCGAGGTGCTGGGCCAGACCGACGAGGAAATCCTCGGCGAGGCGGAGGCGAAGCCGCTCGTCGACGTGAAGCGGCGCGTCCTGCGCACCGGGCTCGGCGAGCATCGGGAGGTGCGGGTGAGGCACGGCGAGCGCGAGGGTTCCTTCGAACTCATCGCGGAACCGGAGATCGGGCCCGACGGCCAGGTCTGCGGCATCGTCGGCGCGGCCTACGACGTGAGCGATCGTCGTCGCGCCGAGGCCGACCGCGAGGCGATGCACCGGCAGCTCCAGGACCTGGCCGCCCACCAGCGCGACGCCCTGGAAGCCGAGCGTGGCGCCGTCGCGAAGGACGTCCACGACCAGGTGGGGGCGATGCTGACCGGCATCGCGATGAAGCTCTCCGCGATGGCCGACCGCGCCACGCCGGAATGCGTCGAGCTCAAGGGCGAACTGGAGGAACTGGCGGCGCTCACGCGTAGCACGCTGCAGGCCACGCGCGAGATCTGCGCCCGCCTGCGCCCGGCCGTGCTGGACGACCTGGGTCTCGCCGAAGCCTGCCGCTGGTACCTGCGCGAATGGGAACGCACGAGCGGCATCGCCGCCACCCTTCGCGTCGGCAAGCTCGAGCCCGAGCCGGACGATTCGCGTCGCATCGATCTTTTCCGGATCCTCCAGGAACTGCTCACCAACGTCGCGCGTCACGCCGGCGCGAGCGCCGTCGAGGTCTCGCTTTCCAGCGCGCGGCGGGAATACCGCCTTCGAGTCGCCGACGACGGCCGTGGCATGGCCGCCGGCACGCGGGGCGGATTCGGGCTGTCGGGCGTGCGCGAACGCGCGCGGCGCCATGACGGGCGAATCGACATCGAAACCTCGCGCGCCGGCACGACGGTGACCGCGACCCTTCCCATCAGGAGCCCCGCATGAAATCACGACTCATCATCGCCGACGATCACGAAGTGGTCCGCCAGGGCCTGCGGGACCTCCTCGCGCGAACGCCCGACCTCGAAGTCGTCGCCGAGGCCCGCGACGGTCCCGAGGCCGAGCGGCTCGCGCGCGAGCGTTCCGCGGACCTCTTGCTGCTCGACCTGGCGCTGCCCGGCGCGAACGGCGTCCGGGTTCTCGAGCACCTGCGAGCCGACGGGATCCGCATTCCGGTATTGCTCTTCTCGATGTATCCGGCCTCGCAATACGTCGACCATGCCCGCAAGGTCGGAGCCCAGGGGTTCGTCGGCAAGAGCGACAGCTCGGAGGCCTTGCTGCACGGCATCCGCGAAGTCCTGGCCGGGCGGGAGGCCTTTCCGGCACGCGAGGGCGCGCGCGTCGAACCGGGACCCGACGGGAATCCGTTCGCGGGCCTTTCGCGGCGCGAGAGCGAAGTGATGCGCGGCCTGCTGCTGGGGCACAGCCTGCAGCGGATCGCGGAGGACCTGGGCGTCGGCGCGAAGAGCGTCACGACCTACCGCCGGCGTCTCCTCGACAAGCTGGGCGTGCGCAGCAACGTCGAATTGGCGGCGCTGGCGGCGCGTCACGGGCAGTTCTGATCGGGCGGCATTCGCGCCGTGCCGATCTGGGACATCTAACGCTTCGACAAGCGTTGCGTCGGCGACGGTACACGTGACCGGGGCTTCTCACTCGGAAAGGATGCCCGAATGACCTTCACCTTCGCGAAGCGCCCGCCTGCGCCTCGCCTATTCGTGACGCTGGGCGCCGCGGCCCTCGTCACCTGGACGCTGCTGCGCCTGGCCCTCTGGATCGCCACCGGACCCGAAGCGGCAGGGTGGGAGAACGTGGCCGGGATCTTCGCCCGTGGCCTGTGGTTCGATTCGGCGACCCTCGCTTTCGCCATGGCGCCCTGGCTTCTCGCGTCGGCCCTTCTGCCGGACCGCTGGCGGGGCGCCGGGGGGATCGTCGCGATGCGCTGGGCCTGCGTCTGGCTCACGGTCGCGCTGCTGCTCTTCGGGGCGGTGGCGGAGTGGGTGTTCTGGGCCGAGTTCACGACGCGCTTCAACTTCATCGCGGTCGATTATCTCGTCTACACCCACGAGGTGATCGGCAACATCCGCCAGTCCTACCCGGTGCCGGCGATACTCGCGGCGATCGCGATCGCCGCCTTGGCACTGGCTTTCCTGCTGTCCCGGCGGATCCGGCTTTCGGCGAGCCCGCTCGGGGGGCGACGCCGCGCCGCGCTGGCCGCGCTGGCGGTGGCGCTGCCGGCGGCGAGCCTCGTCGCGGCGAACGTCGACCAGCAGGGGGGCAGCGGCAATGCCTACGCCGACGAACTCGCGGGCAACGGCCTCTTCACGTTCTGGGCCGCCTTCCGGCGCAATGAACTCGACTACGACAGGTTCTACCGCACGATGGACCAGGAGAAGGCCGACGCGATCCTGCTCTCGCTCGGGGTGGAGCGCGAACCCCTGGGCGAGGCCCTCAAGCCCGGCGAGAACGAGGACCCGGTCGCGCAGCTGGGGCCGCTCCTGCGGCGGCCGCGCAACGTCGTGCTGGTCTCCGTCGAAAGCCTCTCGGCCGAGTTCCTCGGGGTCTACGGCAGCGGCAAGGGACTCACGCCCAACCTGGACCGCCTCGCGAACGAGGGCCTTCGCTTCGACCGGTTCTTCGCCACCGGCACCCGCACCGTGCGCGGGCTGGAAGCGCTCTCGCTCGGCGTGCCGCCGGTGCCGGGGCAGTCGATCGTGCGCCGCCCGGACAACGAGCACCTCGCCACGGTGGGCGAGTTCCTGGAGCAACAGGGTTTCCACGTTTCGTTCGTGTACGGGGGGTACGGCTACTTCGACAACATGAACGCGTACTTCAGGGGCAACGACTACGAGATCGTGGACCGCAGCGACTTTCCGAAGGATTCGGTGGTCTTCGAGAACGTGTGGGGCGTGGCCGACGAGGTGCTCTTCGCCAATGCGGAATCGGTCTTCGACCGGGCCGGCGCGAAGGGCAAGCCTTTCTTCGCGCACATCATGACCACCTCGAACCATCGTCCGTTCACCTACCCCGACGGGCGCATCGACATCCCTTCCCCGGGCGGACGGGAGGGCGGCGTCAAGTACACGGATCACGCGATCGGGAAGTTCATCGAACGCTCGCGCGGCAAGCCGTGGTTCGCCGAAACGCTTTTCATCCTCACCGCGGACCATTGCGCCTCGGTGGCCGGCAAGTCCCGCCTGCCGGTGGGCCGCTACCGGATTCCGCTCATCCTCTACGGGCCGGGCATCGTGCCCCCGGGTGTCAACACGCGCCTCGTGAGCCAGATCGACGTGCCGCCCACGATCCTGGACCTGCTCGGCCGGAACGGCGACGACCATTTTTTCGGCCAGGGAATCTTCGAGGACGAGAAGCTCCCGGCGCGGGCCTTCGTGAGCAACTACCAGGAACTCGGCTACTACAAGGACGACAAGCTCACGGTCCTCCTTCCCAAGCGGAAGGTCGAGGCGTTCCGCATCGATCCGGGGACTTACGCCGCGACGCCGACCGAGCCCGATCCGAGGCATGTCGAAGAGGCGATCGCCTATTACCAGACGGCCTCGCGCGCGTTTCGGCGTGGAAAGCTGAAGAGTCCCGATTACGGGGGCGAACCGACCGCGCGCGCGAAGTGACGGCCCGCGGGCCCCGACTTCGCGGTCCGTGCTGATATTCTCGGCAACGGACAGGCACCCCACGACGGAGGCGGGCATGGTGGCGAAAAAGAAGCGCGCGAAGACCGAAGGCGAAGTCCTGGCCGACGCGCGGGAGCGCGACAAGCTCGAACAGTACTGGCACCTGGCGGGCCGGGCGAAGCCGCGCAAGCCGCCTCGCAACTACAAGTACGTCGAGGAACTCGCCCACCTGCAGGTCGAGCTCATCAAGCTGCAGGAGTGGGTGCGGCTCAAGGGGCTCAAGGTCGCCGTGATCTTCGAGGGCCGCGACGCGGCCGGCAAGGGCGGCGTGATCAAGCGCATCGCCGAGTGCCTCAACCCGCGGATCTGCCGGATCGCGGCACTGGGCACGCCGACGGAGCGCGAGCGCGGCCAGTGGTATTTCCAGCGGTATGTCCCCCACCTGCCGGCGCAGGGCGAGATCGTCCTGTTCGATCGCAGCTGGTACAACCGCGCGGGCGTGGAGCGCGTCATGGGCTTCTGCACGGACGCCGAGTACGCCGAGTTCCTTCGTTCCTGCCCGCAGTTCGAGGAGATGCTCATCCGGTCCGGCATCTATCTCGTCAAGTACTGGTTCTCGGTGAACGACGCGGAACAGGAGCGGCGCTTCCAGGAACGCATCCGCAATCCCACCAAGCGCTGGAAGCTGTCCCCGATGGACATCGAGTCGCGCAAGCACTGGAGCGAGTACTCCCGCGCCAAGGACAGGATGTTCGCGGCGACGGACAGGAAGAAGTCGCCGTGGTGGGTCGTCAACGCCGACAACAAGAAGAAGGCGCGCCTCAACTGCATCGCGCACCTGCTGAACCAGGTTCCCTACGAGAACATGACGCCCGTGGAGATCGAGGTTCCGCCGCGGCAGGGCGACATCGGATACAAGCGTCCGAAGATGTCCAGCCAGCGGTTCGTGGAGAGCGGCTACTAGGAACCTGCGGCCGGGCGCCCGATCAGACCCTGGGCTTGAGGTGGACGTGGTCGTGCGCGTGCCCCGCGTCGTGGGCATGGGTGCCGTGGCGGTGGGAGGGCGAGCCGCCCGACACGTCGACCGAAACCACGTTGAGGCTCCCGTGGCGCACCCCGCGTTCGGCGATGATGCCCTCGGCGAACGCGCGCACGTCCGCCAGGGGCCCGCGGAGGATCACCGATTCCAGGCACGCCTCGTGGTCCAGGTGCGCGTGCATCGTGGCGACGCACAGGTCGTGGTGGTCGTGCTGCGCCCCGGTGAGCCGCTCGCCGAGATCGCGCTCGTGGTGGTTGTAGACGTAGCTCAGGTTCGCGACGCAATGACCGCTGCCGGCCGAGGCGCGCTCGCCCTCCAGTTCGCGGCGCAGCAGGTCGCGCACGGCCTCCGACCGCGTGGCATAGCCGCGGCGGGCGATGAGGAGGTCGAACTCGTGGGCGAGGGATTCGTCGAGCGAGATGGTGATGCGTTCCATGGCTTGGGCTCCGGGGGCCGCGCGGGTCGCGTGGGGACGGCGAAAGGGCTAGAATATCGCTTCGCGCGAGGCCCGGTGCCGCCGGGGGCGCGAACGAAGGCGAGGGAAAGGGCCGCACCATGGTTATGAGACCGCCGACCGCGAGGAACATCCTTCCCCGATAGACGGGTCGCTCCCCTTTTGCCTCCACACGTCAAAAGCGCGGCTCGCCCGCGCTTTTTTCGTTTCGAAACCTCGAGGAATCACGCCATGGTCGCCATCACCCTCCCGGACAGATCGGTCCGGTCCTTCGACAGCCCCGTTTCCGTCGCGCAGGTCGCCGCCTCGATCGGCCCCGGGCTCGCCAAGGCCGCGCTGGCCGGCAAGGTGGACGGGCGCCTCGTCGACACGTCGTTCGTCATCGATAAGGACGCCGCCCTCGCCATCGTCACCGACAAGGACGCGGAGGGCCTCGAACTCATCAGGCACTCGGCGGCGCACCTGCTCGCGTACGCGGTGAAGGAACTCTTCCCCGAAGCGCAGGTGACCATCGGCCCGGTGATCGAGAACGGCTTCTACTACGACTTCGCCTACAAGCGCGCCTTCACGCCCGAGGATCTCGCGGCCATCGAAAAGCGCATGGGCGAACTCGCGAAGAGGGACATCCCCGTCACGCGCGAGGTGTGGAAGCGCGACGATGCGGTGAAACACTTCGAGTCGATCGGCGAGAAATACAAGGCCGAGATCATCGCGGGCATCCCGGCGAACGAGGACATCGGCCTGTACCGGGAGGGCGACTTCATCGACCTGTGCCGGGGGCCCCATGTGCCGTCGACGGGCAAGCTCAAGGTGTTCAAGCTCATGAAGGTCGCCGGCGCCTATTGGCGGGGCGACTCGAAGAACGAGATGCTCCAGCGCATCTACGGCACGGCATGGGCCCGGAAGGAAGACCAGGACGCCTACCTGCACATGCTCGAGGAAGCCGAGAAGCGCGACCACCGGCGCCTGGGCACGGCCCTCGACCTCTTCCACCTGCAGGACGAGGCGCCCGGGATGATCTTCTGGCACCCCAAGGGCTGGGCGCTCTGGCAGGTGGTGGAGCAGTACATGCGCGCCGTCTACCGCGACAACGGCTACCAGGAGGTGCGCTGCCCGCAGATCCTCGATCGCTCGCTGTGGGAGAAGAGCGGCCACTGGGAGAACTACAAGGACAACATGTTCACGACGGAGTCGGAGAAGCGCGACTTCGCCATCAAGCCGATGAACTGCCCGGGACACATCCAGATCTTCAACAAGGGCGTGCGCAGCTACCGCGAGCTGCCGCTGCGCTACGGCGAATTCGGCGCCTGCCACCGCAACGAGCCTTCGGGGGCCCTTCACGGGATCATGCGCGTGCGCGCCTTCACGCAGGACGACGGCCACATCTTCTGCCTGCCGGCGCAGATCGCGCCGGAGTGCGTGGCCTTTCACGCGCTGGCGTTCCGCGTGTACCGGGACTTCGGCTTCGAGAACGTCCAGGTGAAGCTGGCGCTGCGCCCCGACAAGCGCATCGGCAGCGAGGAGCAGTGGGACAAGGCCGAGGAGGCGCTGCGGGAGGCGCTGAGGGCTTCCGGCGCCGAATGGGAGGAACTTCCGGGCGAGGGGGCTTTCTACGGACCGAAGATCGAGTACCACCTCAAGGATTCCATCGGGCGCTCGTGGCAGGTCGGCACGATGCAGGTGGATTTCTTCATGCCCGGTCGCCTCGGGTCCGAATTCGTCGCGGAGGACAACACCCGCCAGGTTCCCGTCATGCTGCACCGCGCCATCGTCGGATCCATGGAACGCTTCATCGGGATCCTCATCGAGAACCACGCCGGCGCGCTGCCGCTGTGGCTTGCACCGGTCCAGGTGGTGGTGATGAACGTGACCGACCGCCAGGAGGCCTATGTGCGCGAGGTGGCTTCGGACCTGCGGGCGGCCGGCTTCCGGGTCGACACCGATTTGCGGAATGAGAAAATAACGTATAAAATTCGGGAACATAGCATTCAAAAGCTTCCTTACCAGCTGGTGCTCGGCGACAAGGAAGTGGCAGCCCGGACAGTCTCGGCGAGAACGCGCTCGGGGGAAAACCTCGACCCGGTTCCGCTCGAGGCGTTTGTCTCGCGCCTTCGGGACGAGATCGCCGGGCGACGGTGAGCACGACAAGGGAGGCGGGGCCTGAAACCGGAAAACAAACCGAGGGGTCTTTGCCAAGTGACTGATTGTTTGGAGGATTCCTCGCATCGCAAACGATAAAGCAGTTCGCATCAACGGCGAGATCAACGCGCCGGAAGTGCGCCTGGTAGGCGTCGAAGGAGAGCCCCTCGGCATCGTCTCCATCACCGAAGCCATGCGAATGGCCGAGGAAGCGGAGATCGACCTGGTCGAGATCGCCCCCACCGCCAAGCCTCCGGTTTGCCGCCTGATGGACTACGGCAAGTTCAAGTACAAGGAAAGCAAGAAGGCGCACGAGGCGAAGCTCAAGCAGAAGCAGATCCAGGTCAAGGAGATCAAGTTCCGCCCCGGCACGGACGAGGGGGACTACCAGATCAAGCTGCGCAATCTCCTGCGCTTCCTGAGCGACGGCGACAAGACGAAGATCACGCTGCGTTTTCGCGGCCGGGAGATGGCGCACCAGGAACTGGGCGTCGCGCTCCTGAAGCGGGTGGAGGCCGACCTCGCGGCCCTCGGGCAGGTCGAGCAGTGGCCCAAGCTGGAAGGGCGGCAGATGGTGATGATCATCGCGCCCAAGAAGAAGAATTAGCGGCAACCCCGGCCCGAGTGGGCCGGCGACAAGGCGACTTCAGGTCTCAAGCGCGGAACGGTTCCGCCACCTGCTGCGCCAAGCAAGTGAAAAGGAGGGCGAACCATGCCCAAGATGAAGACGAAGAGCGGCGCCGCCAAGCGCCTGAAAGTCCGGGCCGGCGGCTCGGTGAAGCGCGGCCAGGCCGGCAAGCGCCACATCCTCACCAAGAAAACCACGAAGTCGAAGCGCCAGCTCCGCGGCTCGACGGGGGTCCACAAGACCAACGTCGATTCCGTGAAGGCGATGCTTCCCTACGCCTAAAGGAGACCGACGATGCCTCGCGTTAAACGTGGAGTGACGGCGCGCGCGCGCCACAAGAAGGTCCTCGAGAAGGCGAAGGGGTTCCGCGGCCGCCGCGGCAACGTATTCCGTGTCGCCAAGCAGGCGGTGATGAAGGCGGGGCAGTACGCCTACCGCGACCGCCGCGTGAAGAAGCGCGAATTCCGCCGCCTGTGGATCGCCCGCATCAATGCGGCCGCCCGCGAAGCCGGCATGACCTACAGCAAGTTCATGGCGGGCCTGAAGAAGGCCGCGATCGACATCGACCGCAAGGTCCTCGCGGACCTCGCCGTGCGGGACAAGCCGGCGTTTGGCCGGATCGTCGAGCAGGCGAAGGCGAGCCTCGGCGCCTGACGCGGCGCTAATTGCGACAAAGGGGCTTCCACCGGGAGCCCCTTTTCGTTTCCGGACCTCATTCCCCATGCAAGATCTCGATCGCATCGTTGCCGACGCCGAAGTCGCTTTCGGCGCCTGCGCCACCGCCCCCGACCTCGAGCAGGCCAAGGCCCGCTTCCTCGGCAAGGCCGGCGCGCTCACGGAGTTGCTCAAGGGGCTGGGCAAGCTCCCGCCCGACGAAAAGCCCCGTGCCGGGGCGGCCATCAACGAAGCCAAGACGCGCGTCGAGGCGCTGCTCGCGGCCCGGCGCGATGCCCTGCTGGCCGCGGAGCTCGAGTCGCGCCTGGCGGCGGAATCGATCGACGTGACGCTCCCGGGCCGGCGCCAGTCGGCCGGCGGCCTGCATCCGATCACGCGCGCGCAGGCGCACATCGAGCGGCTCTTCGCCTCGATGGGATTCTCCGTCGCCGACGGCCCGGAGATCGAGAACGATTTCTTCAATTTCACCGCGCTGCGCATGTTTCCGAACCATCCGTCGCGCAGCATGCAGGACACCTTCTACATCGCGGGCTCGGACAAGGTGCTGCGCACGCACACCTCGCCCGTGCAGATCCGCCACATGCAGTCGCACACGCCGCCCATCCGCGTCATCTGTCCCGGGCGCGTCTACCGCGTGGACCACGATGCGACGCACTCGCCGATGTTCCACCAGATCGAGGGCCTGTGGGTCGACGAGGGGATCAGCCTCGCGGACCTGAAGGGCACCATCACGCAGTTCTGCCGCGCGTTCTTCGAGCGCGAGGACATCGAGATCCGCTTCCGCCCGTCGTACTTCCCGTTCGTCGAGCCCGGCGTCGAGATCGACATGGTCTGGGAAAAGAAAGGCGACGAGGTGAAGTACCTCGAGATCGGCGGCGCAGGCGTCGTGCATCCGGATGTCCTGCGCAACGGGAAGATCGACCCGGAGCGCTACTCGGGCTTCGCCTTCGGCATGGGACTCGACCGGCTCGCGATGCTCAAGTACGGCGTGAACGACCTGCGCCTGTTCTTCGAGAACGACCTGAAATTCCTGAGGCAATTCCGATGAAGGTATCCGTCGCCTGGCTGCGCGAGCTCGTCGCCACCGATCTTCCGGTCGAGCGCATCGCCCACGTCCTCACGATGGGAGGCCTCGAGGTGGAGGAGGTGGCCCCGGTCGCGGGCACCTTCACCGGCATCGTCGTGGCGCACGTGAAGAGCGTGGCGCCCCATCCGAATGCCGACAAGCTGCGCGTGACCGAGGTGGATGCGGGCACCGGCGAGACGCTCCAGATCGTGTGCGGCGCGCCGAACGTCGCTGCCGGCCAGAAGGTGCCGTGCGCGCTCATCGGCGCGAAGCTGCCCGGCTTCGACATCAAGAAGGCGAAGCTGCGCGGCGTCGAGTCGAACGGCATGCTCTGCTCGGCGCGCGAACTCGGGCTTTCCGACGACCACGCCGGCCTGCTGGTGCTGCCGGGCGACGCGCCGGTCGGCAGGGACGTCCGCGACTACCTCGGCCTCGACGACTCGGTGCTCACGCTCAAGCTCACGCCGAACCGCGGCGACTGCCTGTCGATGGTCGGCATCGCGCGCGACTTCGCGGCGCTGGCCGGACTGCCGGCGTCGCTCGCGCCCGTGCCCGAAGCGCCGGTGGCGATCGAAGACGCGCGACCGGTCCGACTCTCGGCGCCGACGGCCTGCACGCATTACTTCGGCCGCGTCATCCGCGGGCTCGACACCCGCGCGAGGACGCCGGACTGGATGGCCCGTCGCCTCGAGCGTGCGGGCCTGCGGCCCAGGTCGCCCCTCGTCGACATCACCAACTACGTGATGCTCGAGCGCGGCCAGCCGATGCACGCCTTCGATCACGCGAAGCTGAAGGGCGGCATCGACGTGCGCTGGATGGCGCCCGGCGAGCAGCTGCAGCTGCTGAACGACCAGTGGGCCGAGTCGATCCCGAACCTGCTGGCCATCGCCGACGAGTCCGGTCCCGTCGCCCTCGGCGGCGTGATGGGAGGGGCCGGCACGATGGTGACCGACGCCACCACGGACGTGTTTTTCGAGGCGGCGTACTTCACGCCCGAGGCCGTCCAGGGACGGGCGAAGCAGTTGCAGCTCTCGAGCGACGCGGCATACCGGTTCGAGCGGGGCATCGATCCGCAAGGCTCGCGCGCCGCGCTCGAGCGCGCCACGCAACTCACGCTGGACATCTGCGGTGGCCAGGCCGGCCCGGTGACGCAGGCGCAGGGCGAATCGCCGGTGCGGCCCCGCGTGCGCGTGCGCCCCGCGCGCGTGCGATCGCTCCTGGGCTACGACATCCCCGACGCATTCGTGCGCGAATCCCTCGAGCGTCTCGCCTGCCATGTCGAGGCCGCGGGCGACGGCCTCGCGGTCACGCCGCCGTCGTGGCGCCACGACCTCGCGATCGAGGAGGATTTCGTGGAAGAGGTCGCGCGCATCCACGGCTACGAGCACGTGCCGGCCCACGCGCCGCGTTCGAGCGTGCCCATGCTCCTGGCGGCCGAAGGCATTCGCTCGCGCCTGGACCTGAAGCTCGCCTGCGCGGACCTGGGGTACCAGGAAGTCATCAACTACAGCTTCGTCTCCTCGGCGTGGGAGGAGGACTTCGCCGGCAACGGCGCGCCCGTGAGGCTCGCCAATCCCATCGCGAGCACGATGGACGTGATGCGCACCACGCTCGTGGGCGGCCTCGTGCAGGCGGTGCTCGCCAACCTGAACCGCGACGAGGCCCGCACCCGCCTCTTCGAGATCGGCCGCTGCTTTATTGCCGAAGGGCCGAGCGAAGCCGAGCAGCCCGAGAGGCTCGCGGCCATCACCTTCGGGGGCCGCCTTCCCGAACAGTGGGGCGAGGCCGTCCGCGCCGCGGACTTCTACGACGCGAAGGGGGATCTTGAAGCGATCGCCGGAAGCGCGGGGCTCGAATTCGTTGCGGGCACCCATCCGGCCTGCCATCCGGGGCGATGCGCGCGCGTCCTGTCGGGCGGTCGCGACATCGGAATCGTGGGCGAACTGCACCCGCGCCTGCAGCAGAAATACGACCTTCCGGGGCCCCCTGTCTTCTTCGAGATCGAGACCGCCGTGCTCCTTTCCGGACGTGCGCCGCGGTTCTCGGGCATCTCGCGCATGCCGACGGTGCGGCGCGACCTCGCCGTGCTGGTGGACGAAACGGTGCCGGCCGGTCGCATCCTGGCGACGCTCCGGGCCGCGGCACCGGCCTGCGTCCGCGAGATCGAAGTGTTCGACCAGTATCGGGGCAAAGGCATCGAGGATGGCAGAAAAAGCCTTGCGTTCCGGGTAGTTATGCAGGATACTGACAGAACTTTGACAGATGCCGAAGTGGAGGAAATCGTGGGTTCCATCCGGCGTCTCCTCACAGAACAATACAAAGCCCAGCCGCGCACGTGAAAGACAAGGTCACCCTCACCAAGGCCGAGCTGGCCGACCTGATGTTCGAGAAGGTCGGGCTGAACAAGCGCGAAGCCAAGGACATGGTCGAGTCCTTCTTCGAGGAGATCCGCACCGCCCTCGAAAGAGGCGAGATGGTGAAGCTCTCCGGGTTCGGCAACTTCCAGCTTCGCAAGAAACCGCAGCGCCCCGGGCGCAATCCCAAGACCGGGGAGGAAATCCCCATCACGGCTCGGCGCGTGGTGACGTTCCACGCCAGCCAGAAGCTGAAGACCCTCGTGGAGAAGTCCTTCAATGGCCACGGAGAACCTGGCAACGAATGACCTGCCGGCGATCCCCGCCAAGCGGTATTTCACGATCGGGGAAGTAAGCGAATTGTGTGGCGTCAAGCCTCATGTGCTTCGATATTGGGAGCAGGAGTTCACGCAGCTCAAGCCCCTGAAGCGCCGCGGCAACCGCCGCTATTACCAGCACCACGAAGTGCTGCTCATCCGGCGCATCCGCGAGCTGCTCTACGAGCACGGATTCACCATCAACGGCGCGAGGAACCGCCTCGAGGAACCGGCGGCGTCCCGCACGGGTGCGCACCTGGCGCTCGGCACCATGACGGTCCCGCAGCCCATCTCGCCCGCCAACATCCGCCGCGAGCTCAAGAGCATCCTCAAGATGCTCGACAACGACTGATCCATCGGCCGTTCCGCGGCTTTTCCGGTCAAACCCGCGCAGGCGGCAATCCACTTCGGCTATAATTCGCCTCTCGGTCGGGGCGTAGCGCAGCCTGGTAGCGCACCTGCATGGGGTGCAGGGGGTCGAAGGTTCGAATCCTTTCGCCCCGACCAATTGAATCCGGAACGGGCGCTCGCATGCGCCCGTTTTTTTTGCCCTCCCCGGGTTCGATGGCGCGATAAGTGCACAATGTCGCGTCCCGGATTCCATTCCCCGCCCGTGCTCGACAAGCTCTGGATCCCCGCCATCGCCAAGTCGGGCTTCGCGTCGGACGATCTCGACGAGGTGCGCGAGTACATGGACGTCCACAACGGCGCGCACTGGCGCCACGCGCGCCACCCCGGGGCCGTCGGCTTCCTTCTGTGGTACCGGGACGGCGACGGGATTCGCGTCGCGGGCTGCCGCATGCAGGCGCCGCAGGCGATCCGCGGATCGGTCGACACCCTGACGGTGCATCTCACGCTTTCGGGGCGTTCGGATTACCGCATCGGTCGGCGTGACATCGTGACGGAGCCGGGCGATCTCGTCGTCCTGCCGGCGGGGCGTGAATTGACCATCGAAGCCCATGGCCTGAGGCGCCTCGTCCTGCAAGTCCCCGCGATCGCCCGGGAGCGTGATGGCTCGTCGTCCGTGAGCCACCGGTCGTTGCCACCCGCGGCGCTCGCCTCGTTGCACCGCGCTCTCGTGGCGCTCGCGCGCGTCGATGGCCTTCCGCCCGAGGAGCAGGGCGTCCCCCGGGCGCATGCCGAGTCGCGCCTTGCCGGATGGATGCTGGGACAGTTGCCCGGCCCCGCCGAGGCGCGTCGCGTGCCCCGCCTGGCGCCCGAACGCGTCCGCCGCATCGAGGCTTGGATCGAGGCGCACCTTCAGGAGCCGCTTTCGCTCGCGCGCCTGTGCGAGCAGGCGGGCGTCGGAGCCCGATGTCTCCAGGTTGCGTTCGAGGCCCATCGGCAACTCTCGCCCATGGCGTTCGTCGCCGAGCGACGACTGGTGGCGGCCCACGCGGCGCTCGCGCGCGGCGAGTACGGATCCGTCACCGCAGTGGCCTCGGCATTCGGCTTCGAGCACCCGGGGCGATTCGCCGCCGGCTATCGACGGCTGTTCGGGCTGTCCCCGTCGCAGATGAGGCGAAAGTCGTACCCGCAAGTCTGACCGTGCGCATTTCGGCTTGCCGCCACGGGACGGTAACAGCGACGATCCGGACTCCAGAATCCGTCCACACTCGAACGCGGAGCCCTCGTCATGAAAAGAATTCCCATCCTCGTCGCGGCAATCACCGCGCTGCCCGTCCTCGCGGACGGCATCACGCTCTATGAAGGCCCCAACATGCGCGGCCGATCGGTGTCGCTTTCGCGATCGACGCCCAACCTGGGCTACCTCGGCTTCGAGAACAAGGCCGCCTCCGCCTACGTCACGGACGGGCGCTGGGAACTCTGCACGGAGCCCTACTTCAAGGGCCAGTGCCGCACGTACGGGCCCGGCCAGAAGCCCAGCCTCGGCGGCCAGTCCTACCGCGTTTCGTCGGCGCGCATCGCCGACGACGGGCTCTACGAGCCCGCGCCCTCGGATCGCTGGAGCAACAGCGGCGACGCCGAAGTCGTGGTGTACGACCGCTCGAACTTCTCCAACCAGTTGCGCACGTTGCGCGAGGCCACGCCGAACTTCGACCCGCTCGGATTCAACGATGCCGTGGCCTCGCTCGTCGTGCGTCGCGGCACGTGGCAGTTCTGCACCGATGCGTACTTCCGGGGCGAATGCGTGACTTACGGCCCGGGTCGCTATCCTTCCTTGCCCGGCAAGGACGACAAGTTCTCTTCGGCCCGCCCGGTCAACGGCGGCTGGGGCGGCGGCGGCAACGGCGGCTGGGGCGGCAACGGCGGCAACTGGGGCGGCAATCACGGCGGCGGAAATCATGGCGGCGGTGGCGGCTGGAACAACGGCAACGACTACGGCTCGCCGCGCATCCGCCTGTTCGAGCATGGCAATTTCGGCGGGCGTTCCGTTTGGATCGAGCGCACCACCAGCAATTTCGATCGCATGGGCTTCAACGACCGGGCGGAATCCGTCATCGTCGAGGGCGGCTCGTGGCGCCTTTGCAGCGACGCGAATGGCCGGGGCGAGTGCGAAGAGTTCGGCCCGGGCCAGTATCCGACCCTGCCCCGCGGCCTGGCGAGCAAGATTTCATCCGCCTATGTCCGGTAGCGGCATGTATCGCACGATCGTGATCGCGCTCGCGGCCCTGGCCGCGGGCACCGGGAGCTACGATGCCGCCGCCGCCGAGCCTGCCAAGGGCCCGGCGTTCGACTGCCGCAAGGCGAAGCCGGGCAGCATCGAGGAGATGATCTGCAAGGACGCCGAGCTTTCCGCGCTCGACCGCAAGCTCGACGCCGCGTACAAGGGTGCGCTCAAGAAGGCGGCCAACGAGAAGCCCCCGATCCTCCAGGCCACGCAGCGCGGCTGGGTGAAGGGCCGGAACGATTGCTGGAAGGACGCGGACAAGCGCGCGTGCGTGAAGAACGCGTACGTTGGTCGCACGGTGGAACTGCAGGCGAAGTACCGGCTCGTCGCGTTCACCGGGCCGGTCCGCTTCGCATGCGATGGCGACCCGCGCAACGAGATGGTCGTCACGTACTTCGGGACGGAACCCGCCACGCTCATCGCCGAGCGGGGCGACCAGTCCTCGCTCATGGTCCAGCAGCCGGTGGCGAGCGGCACGAGCTACGTGGGCCGGAACGAGTCGATCCGCGAACACCAGGGAAAGTCGACCGTCGTCTGGGGGTACCAGGCACCCGAGATGACCTGCACGCCCTCGAAGTAAGCAGCCTCCGTCAAGTATCGCCCTGACCTTCGAACGCGGTGGCCGCTCCACGGCCCGGAAGGGTGAGTGGCGCAACGAAGTGCGCTACCGCCGTCTCGACGAGGGCGGGTCGGGATCCCCGGCCGAACCCGGGAGACGGGCCCGGCCGGGGCGACCGCGTTCAGGCGTACGTGGGGTAGGTCGGTTCGTACATCTGGCTGCGGACGTACTCGCCGATATCGGCCGGCCTGGGCACGCCGGCGAGCCCGCGGTCGAACGCCACCTTCGCCACCGCGGTGCCGATGGTCGCCGAGACCGTGCGCATCTGCGAAAGCGACGGGTAGATGCTGCCCTGGGCGAGATCGGCCTCGGTGACCATGGCGGCCAGCGTCTCGGCCGCCGCGAGGAACATCTCGTTGGTCACGCGCCGCGTTTTCACCGCGACGGCGCCCAGGCCCACTCCCGGGAAAATGTAGGAGTTGTTGCCCTGGCGCGGCACGAACGTCTTGCCGTTCAGGGTGACCGGCGCGAAGGGGCTGCCGCACGCGAAGATGGCCCGCCCGCCGCTCCACTCGTAGGCTTCCTGCGCGGTGCACTCGGACTTCGACGTCGGATTCGAGAGGGCGAAGACGATGGGACGCTCGTTGATGGCGCTCATCGCCTCGACGATGGGTTTCGAGAAGGCCTTGCCGACGGCCGCCACGCCGATGATCGCCTGGGGCTTGAGCGCATCGACGGCGGAGGCGAGGTCGCCGATGGCCGCGTGCTCGTGCGCGTAGTGACGCTTGTGCTCCGTGAGATCCGTGCGCGAAGCGACCACGAGGCCCTTGGAGTCCACGAGCCAGCAGCGCTTCTTCGCTTCGGCCTCCGGCATGCCCTTGGCGACGAGGGAAGCCGTGATGAGGTCCGCGATGCCGACGGCCGCCTCGCCCGCGCCCTGGAAGAGCACACGCGTATCGGCGAGGCTCTTGCCCGTGAGGCGCACGGCGGACATGAGGCCCGCGAGCGCGACCGAGGCCGTGCCCTGGATGTCGTCGTTGAACGTGCAGATGCGGTCCTGGTACTTGTGCAGCAGGCGGAAGGCGTTCGCGTTGGCGAAGTCCTCGAACTGGATGAGCACGCCGGGGAAGACCTCGTTGGCCGCCGTCACGAACTCCTCGACGAGCGCGTCGTACGCCTCGCCGCGGACTCGGTTCTGGGGCAGGCCGATGTAGAGGGGATCGTCCAGCAGTTCCTGGTTCTGCGTACCCACGTCGAGGGTGATCGGCAGGCACAGGCTCGGATGCATGCCGGCGCAGGCCGTATAGAGGGAAAGCTTGCCGACCGGGATGCCCATGCCCTGCGCACCGAGGTCGCCCAGGCCCAGGATGCGTTCGCCGTCCGTGACGACGATGAGGCCGGCCTTCTGGTTCCAGTTCTTCAGCACCTGCTTCACGCGGCCCGCGTCCTTCGCGGTGATGAACAGGCCCCGCGCGCGGCGGTAGATGCGCCCGTACAGCTGGCAGCCCAGGCCCACCGTCGGCGTGTAGATGAGGGGCATGATCTCCTCGGCGTTCTCCATGACGAGCCGGAAGAAGAGCGTCTCGTTGCGGTCGTGCAGCGCCGTGAGGAAGATGTACTTGTCGAGGTCCGTCGGCAGCCGGCGCAGGTTGTTCAGCACCCGCCCGACCTGCTCGGCCTGCGTGTGCACCCGCGGCGGCAGCAGGCCATGGAGCCCGAGGGCGTCGCGTTCGCGTTCGGTGAACGCGGTGCCTTTGTTGAATACGGGGTCCTGCAGCAGGGCGAGGCCGGTCGGGATCGTGCCGGCCGCGGTGGCGGGAGCGTTCATGGGGTACTTCCTCCGAGACTTCCCGCGGAGGTCGCCGGGGCGCGTGACCACGCGTCCCTCGAGCGCCTGCTTTCGTTCCGGAAGGGTGTGTCCCGGCCGGCCTGCGGGGATTCCGAAATCCTAGGGGTCGTCGCCCGGCGGCGGTTGCGCTGCATCAAGGGCCCATTTGCGCTGTGTCAAATGCGCGGGGGAACCGGGCCCGCGCGTTGACTTTCCGGGGGGCGCCGCGTAGTGTGCCGCCATCCGACCGGGAGAGAGCCGCCATGCGCATCGAGGCGGCCGCCGAAGGGGTAGCGCCCGCAAACTCTCAGGCACCAGGGACCGGCCGGATACGGGGTGAAACCCGGACTCTGGAGAGCGACGGCGCGGCAAGCCGTCCACCGAAGGGGCTGGCGGCCGGGGCAGGTGCCCGGGCCGTAATCTCTCAGGTACCAAGGACAGAGGGGTCAGGCAAGCCGCATGGCTTTCCTGACCCCTTTTTCGTTTCGGGGGCCCCATGCTGAAGACCACGCCGCTCAATGCCATCCACCGCGCCGCCGGCGCCCGCATGGTCGACTTCGGCGGCTGGGACATGCCGGTGAACTACGGCTCGCAGATCGAGGAGCACCACGCGGTGCGCCGGTCCGCGGGCGTCTTCGACGTCTCCCACATGAGATCGGTGGACCTCGAAGGCAAGGGCGTCCGGGATTTCCTGCGCTTCGCGCTCGCCAACGACGTGGCCAAGCTGAAGCTCCCGGGCAAGGCGCTCTACTCGTGCCTGCTCGACGAGTCGGCCGGCGTCATCGACGACCTGATCGCCTACTACTTCCGCGACGACTGGTTCCGGCTGGTGGTGAACGCGGGCACCGCGGATGGCGACATCGACTGGCTGCATCGCCTGAACGCCCTGGCGGGCCATGGCGTCGCGCTGCGCTCGCGGGACGACCTCGCCATGATCGCGGTGCAGGGTCCGCAGGCCCGCGAGGCCTTCTGGCGCGCCTTCCCGGAGACCCGCGCCGCCACCGAAGCGCTCGTGCCCTTCCAGGCCGCGCGCGTGGGCGACGACATCGTGGTCGCCCGCACCGGCTACACGGGCGAGGACGGCTTCGAGGTGAGTTGCCCGGCGGACGAAGTCGCGACGCTCTGGAACGGCGTCGTCGCGGCGGGCGCGAGGCCCTGCGGCCTCGGCGCGAGGGACACGCTGCGCCTGGAGGCCGGCATGAACCTCTACGGACAGGACATGGATACCGGCGCCTCGCCCTTCGACGCGGGCCTCGCCTGGACGGTCGATCTCGCCGGCGCGCGCGGCTTCTTCGGCCGCAAGGCGCTCGAGGCGAGGCCGCGCGCCTGCGACTTCCTCGGGCTCGTGCTCGAGGACAAGGGCGGCGTGCTGCGCGCGCACCAGATCGTCCTCGCCGAGCGCGGCGAGGGCGAGATCACGAGCGGCACGTTCTCCCCCACCCTCGGCGTTTCCATCGCGCTCGCCCGCCTGCCCGTGGGCACCGCTCCGGGCGAGAAGGTGCGCGTGCAGGTGCGCGACAAGGAACTCGCGGCGAGGGTGGTGAAACCGCCATTCGTGCGCCACGGCAAGCCCCTCATCTGACCCTCGGAGAACCCCCGATGAACCTTCCCCCGGAACTCAAGTACACCGCCTCCCACGAGTGGGCCCGCCTGGAGGCGGACGGCACCGTGAGCGTGGGCATCACCGACCACGCGCAGGAGCAGCTCGGCGACATCGTCTTCGTCGAGCCGCCCAAGGTCGGACGCCAGGTGGCCGCCGGCGAGAGCGTGGGCGTGGTCGAGTCGGTGAAGGCCGCCTCCGACATCTACGCGCCCCTCGCGGGCGAGGTGGTCGCCAACAACGACGAACTGGGCGCGAGCCCGGAACGGATCAACGCGGACGCCTACGGCGCCTGGATGTATCGCCTCAAGCCGGCCGATGCCGCCGACCTGGCGAAGCTGCTGGACAGCGCCGCGTACGCGAAAGCCTCCGCCGAATAGGAACCCGCCATGCCCGACAGGACCTCCGCCGACCGCGCCTCGCTCGCCGATCTCGAGGATGCCGACGCCTTCGTGCGGCGCCACGTCGGTCCCGCCGCGGGGGAACAGGCGGCGATGCTCGCCACGCTGGGGTTCGCCAGCCTCGACGCGCTCTGCGAGGCCGTCGTGCCGCCGGCCATCCGCCGCCAGGCGCCGATGGCCCTGCCGGCCGCGTTGCCGGAAGCCGAGGCGCTCGCGCAGTTGAGGCGCATCGCCGGGCGAAACGAGGTCTTCCGCTCGTACATCGGGCAGGGGTACTACGGCACGCACACGCCGGGGGTCATCCTGCGCAACATCCTCGAGAATCCCGCCTGGTACACGGCCTACACGCCCTACCAGCCGGAGATCTCGCAGGGACGCCTCGAGGCGCTCGTCAACTTCCAGACGATGATCTGCGACCTCACGGGCATGGCCATCGCGAACGCGTCCATGCTGGACGAGGCGACGGCCGCGGCCGAGGCGATGACGCTCTGCCTGCGCTCGGGCAGCCACGCCTCGAACGCGTTCGCGGTCGCCGACGATGTCCTGCCGCAGACGCTCGACGTGGTGCGCACGCGCGCCGCGCCCCTGGGCATCGAGGTGAAGGTCCTGCCGGCGGCGGATCTCGCGTCGGTGGATGCCTTCGCGGTGCTCGTGCAGTACCCCGGCGTGAATGGCGACCTGCGCGACTACCGCGCCCTGTGCGAGGCGGTTCATGCGAAGGGTGGGCACGTGGTCGCCGCCGCCGATCTCCTCGCGCTTTGCGTCGTGGCGCCGCCGGGCGAATGGGGCGCGGACGTGGTGGTGGGCAGCGCGCAGCGCTTCGGCGTGCCGATGGGCTACGGCGGGCCGCACGCGGGCTACCTCGCCACCCAGGACGCGCTCAAGCGCAGCATGCCCGGGCGCCTGGTGGGCGCCACCGTCGACGCGCAGGGGCGGCATGCGTACCGTCTGGCGCTCCAGACGCGCGAGCAGCACATCCGCCGCGAGAAGGCGACCTCGAACATCTGCACGGCGCAGGTGCTGCTCGCCGTGATCGCGTCGATGTACGCCGTCTACCACGGTCCGAAGGGGCTCCTGCGCATCGCCCGGCGCGTGCACCGCCTCACGGCCATCGCGAAGGCCGGCATCGAGCACCTGGGCTTCACCGTGAAGCCCGCGGCGTTCTTCGACACGCTCACCGTGGAGACGGGCGCGAAGACCGCCGAGATCGTCGCGCGCGCCCGCATCGGGCGCATGAACCTGCGCGAGATCGACGATCGCACGCTCGGCCTTTCCCTCGACGAGACCACGACGCGCGTGGATGTGGAGACGCTGTGGGCGGTGTTCCTGGGGCACCCCGCGCGCTTCCGCGCCGCGGAGCTCGAGTCGACCGAGGACGCGATCCCGGCGGGCCTTTGCCGCAAGACGCCTTACCTCACGCATCCGGTCTTCAACCGCTGCCAGTCGGAGACCGAGATGCTGCGCTACCTGCGCCGCCTCGCGGACAAGGACGTCGCGCTCGACCGCTCGATGATCCCGCTGGGCTCCTGCACGATGAAGCTCAACGCGACGAGCGAGATGATCCCCGTCACCTGGCCCGAGTTCGGCGCGATGCATCCCTTCGCGCCGCCCGAGCAGGCCCGGGGCTACCGCGAGCTGGTGACGGGCCTCGAGAAGATGCTGGTCGAGTGCACGGGCTACGCCGCCGTGTCGCTGCAGCCCAACGCGGGCTCGCAGGGCGAGTACGCGGGGCTCCTCGCCATCAAGGGGTACCACGCGAGCCGCGGGGAAGGGCACCGGAACGTCTGCCTCATACCGAGCTCCGCGCACGGCACCAACCCCGCGTCCGCCCACATGGTCGGCATGCAGGTGGTGGTCGTGGCTTGCGACGCGGCGGGCAACGTGGACATCGCGGACCTGGAGGCGAAGGCGGCGCAGCACGCGAAGAACCTCGCCGCCATCATGGTCACGTATCCCTCGACGCACGGCGTGTTCGAGGCCGGCATCACGCGCATCTGCGAGATCGTGCACGCGCACGGCGGCCAGGTGTACGTGGACGGCGCGAACCTCAACGCGATGGTGGGGCTCGCGGCGCCCGGGCAGTTCGGCGGCGACGTCTCGCACCTCAACCTGCACAAGACGTTCTGCATTCCGCACGGCGGCGGCGGCCCCGGCGTGGGACCCGTGGCCGTGGCGGCGCACCTCGCGCCGTTCCTGCCGGGGCACCGGTATCTCGAGGGCGGCCCGGGCGCGGTGGGGCCCGTTTCCGCGGCGCCGTACGGCAGTGCCTCGATCCTGCCCATCTCGTGGATGTACGTCGCCCTGATGGGCGGCGAGGGCCTGAAGCGCGCCACGCAGGTGGCGATCCTCAACGCCAATTACATCGCGAAGCGGCTCTCTCCCCACTATCCGGTGCTCTATTCGGGGCCGGGCGGGCTCATCGCGCACGAGTGCATCCTCGACCTGCGGCCCCTCAAGGAGGCTTCGGGCATCACCGTGGACGACGTGGCCAAGCGGCTCATGGACTACGGTTTCCACGCGCCGACGATGTCGTTCCCCGTCGCCGGCACGCTCATGGTGGAGCCGACGGAGAGCGAACCCCTCGCGGAGCTGGACCGCTTCTGCGAGGCCATGATCGCGATCCGGGAGGAGATCCGGGCGGTGGAGGAGGGGCGCCTCGACCGTGAGGACAATCCGCTCAAGCACGCGCCGCATACCGCGGCGGTGGTGATGGCCGATGGATGGAGCCGGAAGTACCCGCGCGAAATGGCGGCTTTCCCGCTGCCTTCGGTGCGCGAGAACAAGTACTGGCCGCCGGTGGGGCGGGCGGACAACGTCTACGGGGACCGGAATCTCTTCTGTTCCTGCCTGCCGGCGGGCGAGGCGTAACGTCCCGCTTCAGCGCGACCCGGCATTGATCACCCGCCACTGGTAACCCGTCACCGTCGGATTCGCGAGCAACGCATCCCGCCCCGCGGCGATGAGTTCGTCGATGTCGTCGGCCGGGAGCTTCAGCCGCGTCGGGATCGCGTGCAGCCGCCGCGCCCGTTCCCGTCCCAGGTCGTCGAAAGCGATCCGCGCCACCTCGAAAGTCACGTCGTCGCAGCGCCAGTTGGCGCGCTCGCGCCTGAGCGCGGCGACGTTCTCCGCGGGCAAGGCGCACCGGTAACCGATGATCTCGTCGCGCCACGCCCTCGTCATCGTCACGAAGGAGTCGAAGCTCATGCGCACGTTGGCCTCGATGGCCGCGTCGATGGCCGCCGTGGCGACGTCGATGCCGCCGGGCCCCGCGATCTCGCGCGTCCACGTGCCGCTCGGCCCCTGGCCCGCGTCCACCACGACGAAGAGCAGGTTGCGAACGACCTGCGCGTCGCGCGCGGTCATGGGGTCGTGCGGCGTGCCCATGATGAGGCGGCTCTGCAGGATGCTCACCAGCCCGAAGTTGTCGGTGATGCCCCCGTCGATGAGCTTCAGGTACCGGCCCGTCGTGGGATCCCGGAAATCGCGCACGGCCCGGCCGAGGGCGGCCATCAGCAGCGGCTTGCCCTCCGCGGCCGTGGGGTCGTTCATCCAGGCCGGGATGGGCGTCGTGCAGTGATCGGGGAATTTCTGCAGCACCACGGGCGTGATGAACATCGGTACGGCCATCGACGCCGCCACGGCCTCGGAGACCGGCAGGCTCGCGAGGTCGCTGCAGATCGCCTCGAAGGCTCGCTGGTGGAAGGGGAAGGCGAGGCGATGGTAGGCGTTGGTGGCATTGATCCAGATGTCGGGCCGGCCGCGCCGGAAGAAATCGGCGTAGGTCGCGCCCTTGAAGACGTCTTCCTCGAGCCAGCGATGGAAGTTGCCGCGGTCGTTGAGGCCGCCGCCCGCGAGCCTTGCGAGGTTCAGGGGGTTGAGCAGGCTGAAGCGAAGGTCGGCCTCGCCGTCGCGAAGCAGGGCGGCCTCGCGAAAGGTGGCGAGCCCTTCGCGGCCATGCAGCCCGAACCAGGCCGCCGTGATCGAGCCGCCCGAGACGCTCGTGATGAAGGACACGTCCTCGAGGAGTTGCGCGTTCCCCGCCCCGGGCATCCCGGCGAGGCCCGTGAGGGCGCCGTGAGCGAAGGCCGAGGCCCTGAGGCCTCCGCCGGAAAAGGACAGCGCGATCGCGTTCTCGCCGACGACGTCGCGCGGCGGGCGAGGGCGGTCCGGGGCGCGCTGGGCGAGGGGGATCTCGGGCTTGTTGCGCGGGGCGTTCTCCGGCAGGACGGCGCAGCCGGCGGCGAGCGCCGCGATCGCGAGGAGCGACGGTAGTCCGAGGGCTGCCAGCGGGATCGGCATGCGCGCCAGTGTGCCCGGCCGCGGCGGCGCGCGCTACCCGAGCCAGGGGGAGTCGGTCGCCGGCTGGGGCCGCCTCGCGCGCAGCCGGGCGCGATTGACAGGCCGCCCCCCTGCCGTTATGGTCCGGACAAATGAAGGGGACCCGGACCGCTGCCAGTCTCGACGCGCTCTTCCGCCCGGCCTCGATCGCCTTCATCGGCGCCTCGGAACGGCCCAGCACGCCGGCCTCGCGCGGCCTTCGCAACTGCCTGCGCCTGGGCTTCGAGGGCGGTCTCTACCCGATCAACCCGAAGTATCCCGAGCTCTTCGGCGCGCCGTGCTTCAAGTCGCTGGCCGGATTGCCGCAGGTGCCCGATCTCGCGATGATCGCGCTCAATGCGGAAGCCACGCTGGATGCGGTCGCCGCCTGCCGCGACGCGGGCGTGAAGGTCGTGGTGGCCTGCAGCGCCGGCTGGGAGGAGCAGGGGCCTGAAGGCGAGGCGCGGGCCGGCCGGCTTCGCGACATCCTGGCGGGCAGCTCCCTTCGCCTCCTGGGCCCCAACTGCCTCGGCGCGGGCAACCCCGCGATCGGGATGTCCCTCGGCTACAACAGCTCCTTCGAATCGATGGCGCACCGCCGTCCCGGCCGCATCGCCCTCGTCACCCAGAGCGGCGCGATGATGGGAGGCCTCATCCTCAACGCGGAGGATGCGGGCGCCGACCTCGGTCTCTACGCCCATGTCGGCAACGCCATGGACATCGGCATGGAGGAGATCGTGGAGCACCTGCTCGCCGATCCGGCCATCGACGTGATCGCGCTGATGATCGAGGGCCTGCGCCAACCGATGCGGTTCCTCGATGCCGCGCGCGCGGCTAGGGCTGCCGGCAAGCCCATCGTCGCCTTCAAGGCCGGGGCTTCCGAACTGGGCCGCCAGGCGGTGCTCTCCCACACGGGGGCGCTCGCGGGATCCGACGAGGTGTTCTCGGCCGTCTGCCGCGAGCAGGGCATCCTGCGCGTGGCCGAATGCGAGGACCTCATGCCGGCTGCGGCGCTCCTCACGTCTTGGAAGACCCGCGCGCCCGTGGGCGACGGCGGGCTCCTCGTCTTCACGCTCTCCGGCGGGGCGGCCTCTATCCTCGCGGACGATTGCCAGGCGGCCGACGTGCCGATTCCACCGCTCACGCCGGCCACGATGGCGCGTCTCGAGGCGATCCTTCCGTCCTACGTGAAGGGCGGCAATCCGCTCGACGTGGGCGGCGGCGTGTTCTCCGATCCCGAACTGCCGCGCGCGAGCCTTGCCGTGGCCGTCGAGGACGAGGGCATCGATTCGGTGCTTTGGGTGGGGGTCGGCGCGCCCCGCGACGACCGGTCGAAGCTCATGCTCGGGCAGGCGCTCGACGTGCTCGGGCCGCACCGCAAGGCGGGGGCCGTCGTGCCGGTTTCGGGTTACCCGCAGGAGGCGGGCTTCGAGCGCGCGCGGGAACTCGGCATCCCCGTGCTGCGCAGCCTTCGAGCCGCGACCACGCTCATCGGGAAGGTGCGCGCCGCGCGCCGGCCCGTCGCGCCGCCTGGCGTGCCGGGAAAGAACCTTCCCGACCTGCCGCCGGGGCCGCTGGTGGACGAGGTGCGGTCCAAGGCCGTGCTCGCCGCCCTCGGGATCCCGGCGCCGGCTTCGCGCGTGGCCACGCGCGTCGAGGAAGTCCTGCCGCTCGCGCGGGAGCTGGGCGGCGTCGTCGTCGTGAAGGGCCTCGCTGAAGGCGTCGCGCACAAGAGCGAGCTCGGGCTCGTCGCGCTGGCGCTCGCGACGCCGGAGGCCGCGCAGCAGGCGGCCATCGACATGGTGCGCCGTTCCGAAGGCCTCGCGTTCCGCGGCTTTCTCGTCGAGGCCATGGCGCCGCGCGGCGTGGAGGTCGTGCTCGGAATCAAGCGCGATGCCGACTTCGGCCCGGTCCTCATGTTCGGCCTGGGAGGCGTGGCGGTCGAACTCTTCCGCGACGTGGCCTTCGGCACGTGCCCGCTGAGCCCCGAAGGCGCGCGCGAACTCGTGTCGCTCACGAAAGCGTCGGCCCTGCTGGCCGGCTTTCGCGGCCAGCCGGCGGCGGACCTCGATGCGCTCGTCGAGGCCATGGTCCGCCTGTCGCAGTTCGCGTCACGCCACGCCGACCGGCTCGCCGAGATGGACGTGAACCCGCTGGTCGTGCTGCCGAAGGGGCGGGGCGTCATGGCGCTCGACGCCGTGATCGCGTGTTCGGAGCGCGGCGCGTGACCACCTGCGGGCGGCTCTGCGCAGCCGTGGGCTGTTACCCGGCGGGGCGCTTCCACCTCGCGCAGACCCTCACGCGGGAATCGTAGGGCTTCCGCCCGACCGGGCAGGCCACCGCTATCTCGCGAGCGCCGCGATCTCGATCTCGCCGGACTCGTCGAAGCCGATGCTCGCCGGGACGGGCTGCGCGAGATGGAGCTTTCCCTTGAGCCGCCACGTGAACCGCGCCGGCGCCGCGCCGCCGGCCATGCCCGCGAACTGGCGCACCACGCCCGCGATCCCGCTCACCATCTCCACTTCCACGAGATCGCTGCCGAACCGCGGAATGGTGACCGCCTGGCCGGAAACGCCGGTGGCGAACGACTTGCCGTTGAGGTCCAGGTCGAAGGTCATGCCCTTCACCTCGAGGTCGACGTCGTTCGGGTTCTGCACGCGCACCTTCACGAGGAACTTCTGCTCTAGGAGCGTGAAGTCGACCGGCGTGACGCTCGAAACGTTCACGCGCGGCGGGTCCAGGCCGTAGAGCGTGGCGCAACCGGCCGCAAGGCAGAGGAGGGCGGCCAAGGCGAGCGAGGCGGTCTTCGGGAACATCCCGTCATCGTACCAAGGGAAGGTGCGGCCCGCCTGGCGGGCTGCGGCAACAGCGCGCTCGTCGCGGGCGCCTAGAGCACCTGCTCGCGCTTGCCGAAACCCGCGGCGTTGTCGATCCAGAACGCGTGCCTCGCGACAAACCGGTACCAGCGCACCTTCGCGAGCGCGGCGGCGATCGGGGCGGGCGTGTCGTCACCCGGGCGCGCGATCGGAAACTTTCCGCCGTAGAGCGCCCGCGCGCGCTCGGCTTCGTCCCCGGCGAGTTCCTCCACGCGCCCCTCGAGCTGCACGCCGCGGATCGCGCGCCAATCCGCGTAGTCCTCCTGCACGGTGGCCGCGGCGGCGGCGTTCGCCCGCAGTTCGGCGCTATGGCGCGAGGACGGCGAGGACAGGAAGCAGAGGTCGAAGCCCTCGTTCGCGTAGAACACCGCCGCGGCCCAGGGGCCTTCCGGCCCGGCCGTCGCCAGGGTCATCACGTGGTGGGCGGCCAGGTAGGCGAGCGCGCGATCGCGGGCCGGCCCCATCAGGCGTCGCGCGCGGTGCGAAGGGCGTCCTCGGCCACCGTTTCCTTCCAGCGCTTGAAGAGCTGGTGGCCGATGCCGAAGAGGTCCAGGGCCTTGCCGACCGAGTGGTTCACGATGTCGTCGACGGTGGCCGGGCGGTTGTAGAAGGCCGGCACGGGCGGGGCGACGATGGCGCCGCTGCGCGCCGCCACCGCCATGAGCTCGATGTGCCCGGCGTGAAGCGGCATCTCGCGCACCAGCAGCACGAGCGGGCGGCGCTCCTTGAGGCAGACGTCGGCCGCGCGCGTGAGCAGGTTGTCCGAATAGCAGTGCGCGATGCCCGCGAGCGTCTTGATGGAGCAGGGCGCCACGAGCATGCCTTCGGTCCGGAAGGAGCCGCTCGCGATGGCCGCGCCGATGTCGCGGTGGCTGTGCACCACGTCGGCGAGCGCCTCGACGGATTCGACCGTGCGGTCCGTCTCCTCCACGAGCGTGCGCTTGGCCGCCGCGGATAGCACGAGGTGCGTCTCGATGTCCGGGACCGCCTTGAGGACTTCGAGCGCGCGCACGCCGTAGATCACCCCGGATGCGCCGGAGATGCCGATGACGAGCCGCTTCATCGGGGTGGAGGAACCGCTCATGCGCGCGCTCCCTTTGCGGGCACTCAGTCGGCCTTCGCGCCGCTCAGCTTGACCACGTCCGCCCAGCGGGCGATCTCGCGCTTCACGTAGGCGTCGCTTTCGGCGAGGCCCAGCGCGATCGGCTCCTGGCCCATGGCCATGAGCTTTTCGTGCATCTCGGGGTTCTTCAGGGCCTTCGTGATCTCGGCATTGAGCTTCTCGGCCACGCCCGGCGGCAGGTTGGCCGGCGCCATCACGCCGTACCAGGCCTTGAGGTCGAAGCCCGCGAGCCCCTGGTCGTTGATGGGCTTCACGTCCGGCAGCGCCGGCGAGAGCTGCGCGGATGTGACTCCCAGCGCGCGCAGGCGTCCGGCCTTGATGTGCGGAATGGCGGTCGGGATGTCCGTGAACATCATGGTGATCCGGTCGCCCAGCAGGTCCGTCATGGCGGCGGCGCTGCCCTTGTAGGGCACGTGCGTCATCTCCACCTTCGCGAGGTGGCGGAAGAGTTCGCCCGAGAGGTGCTGGGAGGTCCCCGCGCCGGGCGATCCGTAGGAGATCTTCCCCGGGTTGGCCTTGGCGAACGCGACCAGTTCGGCCACGCTCCGGGCGGGCGTGTTCACGTTCACCACGAGCACGTTCTTCTGCACCACGGACACCGAGATCGTCGTGAAGTCCTTGACCGGGTCGAAAGGCAGCCGCGAGCCGTAGAGCGCGGGGCTGATGCCGTGCGTCGCCGACGACCCCATGAGGAGGGTGTAGCCGTCGCCCTTTTCCTTGGCCACCAGGTCCGCGCCGATATTGCCGCCGGCGCCGGTGCGGTTCTCGACGATGACGGACTGCCCGAGCGACTCGGATAGCTTCTGCGCGAGGTTGCGCGCCAGCTGGTCGAGGCCTCCCCCTGCGGAGAACGGGTTCACGATGCGGATGGCCTTGGCGGGGTATGCCTGGGCCCGCGCGAGCGCGGGGGCGAGCGTGACGGCCAGGGCGGCCTGGATGAGCGTGCGTCGTTTCATGGGTGCTTTCTCCTCGGGGTTTGCTCTTGTCGGATCAGAGCTTGTCGGCGTAATTGACCTTGAAGGCGGGTGCGGGATCGCATTGCGGTCCGTAAGGCGGGATCGGGTAGCGGATGCCGCGCCCGGCGAGCCAGTCGAGGCCCGCGAGGACCTCGTGGACGTGCTCCATGCGCAGCGAGACGAGCAACTCGTCGTCCTGCACGCCGCCGAAGCGCCGCTCGGCGAAGCAGGGGATGGAAATGCTCGGCTCGCCGGTGGCGAGCCCGCGGCCCCAAGAATCGGCGCAGGCCGTCTCGCCCGTCACGGTGAAGTCCGCCCGGAAGTACCGGCGGTGCTGCAGGGCGTTCACGAGCAGGATCATCTGCCCGGGCGTCGCGTACACGAGCACGGCGTCGGGCGGATCGAGCCGGCCCTTGGCGAGGGGCGAGGCGGCGAGGGCGTGGTACCTGCCCGCCGGCACGCGCGGCATCTGCGCCTGGTGCTCCCGCGAAGCCTCGACGGTGGCGAACCACACGTCGTGGAACATGGTGCCGTCCAGGTACTTCCGCGACGGGGCATTGAGGCCCACGACGCCGCCGCAGTTGCTGTCCGGCATCACGTTGTCGTGGGTGATGCCGAGGGTGAAGCCGAGCCAGCGCACCTGGCCGATGAGCTGGCACATGGAGAAGCGCACGCCGGCCTCCGGGCGGCGGATGCCGCGCACGGCTTCCAGGGCCTCCTTCGACTCGAAGAGCTTCAAGGCGATCGGGTCGGCCCGCAGGCGCAGCTTCGCCTTGAGGTCCTCGCTGGCCTTCGCGTAGTCCGGCGCGGCCGCGCTCATTTCACCTCGACCTTGAAGGAGACCTGCCCCCAGCTGCCGTTGCAGAAGCCGGCGTCCTGGCAGCTGAAGTGGTTGAACCACATGCCGTTCGGGTCGAGGCCTTCGGCGATGCGGTCGTGGGCCATGGCCGCGTGGATCGTCATGGGCGCCACGGCATAGATGCACACGTTGCAGGACTTCACGACGCCCGCGCCCGTGACCTCGATGGTGTCGCCGAGCTTGAAGCCGGCGGCGCAGCCGTGGCTCGCGACCACCGTGGCCACGATCGTGCGGCGGTTCGCCTCGGGGATCGCCTCGGCCGCGCGGCGGCGGCGCTCGTCGGCCTTGAAGGTGGCCATCTCCTCGTCGGTGTAGCCCAGGTTCTTCTGGAACTTCTCCCAGTTGAAGGGCTTCTTCGTCGCTTCTTCCGCCATGGGGCCTCCCGCTCGCGGGAAAGGGTTTCAGTGGTGGCGCGCGAGGAGCGACTTCACGTAGTCGCCCTGCTGGCTTCGCACCCGGGCCGCGCCCTCGGGGCCGAGCCAGGCCTCGAGGTCCACGGGCTCGAACACCCCGCGCGTGTAGCGCTCGCGTTCGGCGAAGGGGGCGGTCGCGTCGATGTACACCTTGCGCCCCAGCCCGGCGGCGCTGCCCTCGGCGAGCATGCCGCTCACCTTGGCGAGCGGCGAGAGCATGAGGCCGTCCTTCATGTCGCCGCGCGTGATGACGGCCCACAGCACGTCGTCGGCGTTGCCGATGTCGATGTCGTGGTCCACGGCGATGACCCAGCCCATGTCGGAATGCGCCGAGAGCGCCCCGAAGGCGAGGTTGTTCTGCAGCCCCTCGTCGCGGAAGCTCTTGCGGTTGATGCGGATGACGACGCCCAGGCACCCGCGCATGCCCTGCAGCACCTGGCAGGTGTCGAAGACGCGCGGGCTGATGCGCCGGCAGGCGTCGTAGACCGAGGCCTCGGCCGGCAGGCCCATGAGGTTCGTCGTCTCGGCGTTGATCGCGAGGGGGAACCAGTAGGTGTAGCCCTCGCGGTGCGTGATGGCGGTGACGGTGAAGGTCCACACCTTCCACGCCCGGCCCATGTAGCCGCCGGCCTCGGGCATCATGCCCTTCACGCCGTCCTGGCCGGAATCTTCCTCGCTCGCGAGCTGCGCCATGTCGATGTAGCCCTCGAGCACCAGCTCGGCCTCGGCGAGCGACCAGGCGCCGGGCTGCGTGAGCGCGGGCGCAATGGTGACCGGCTCGCCCTGGAGCGCTCCCGCGAATCCCAGCTCGTCGTAGCCCATGGGGGTCAGCGTCTGCTGCGTGCTGCCGGAGGTCGCGAGAAGCACGGCGGGACCGGCGCCGACGTTCACCGTGACGGGCACGCGGTTCTTGCCGGCCTTCTTGTACTTGCGGGCGATCTCGAGGAGGTGCCGACCCGCCTGGATCGTCATGCAGGTGGTGTCCTTCGAGAGGACGCGCATGCGGTGGTACGAACCGTTGAAGGCGCCGGTTTCCGGATCCTTCGCGATGACGAGGCCGCCGGTGATCACATAGCCCGCGTCGGCCTTCGTCTGCTGGGTGAGGGGCACCGTGCGGGCGATGTCGATGTCCTTCACGATCGCGTGCCTCTGGCTGGGCGCGTCCTGCACTTCCACGGAGGCGACCGGCGCGTGGGCGGCGTCGGCGAGGAAGCGCGGCAGGTAGTCCGCGTGCACGCCGCACATCCGCGCGATGCGCGCGCGGCTGCCGAACACGTTCGTGAGGATGGTGCGGCCGGGATGCCCGGTCACGTTGCGGAAAAGCACGGCCGGGCCGCCGTCGGTGGCGCGGGCCACGGAGGCGACCTCGAGATAGGGGTCCGCCGGGCGGTCGATCTCGAGCAGGTCGCCGTCGCGGCGCGCCTGCTCGACGAAGGCGCCGAGATTGGGAATGCCCCGCATGGGGATGGCCTTTCCGGGAGGGCGCCGGCCCGTCGGGGGGCGCGCGTTAATGGTCCGGACAAATGGTAGTCGCCGTCTCCGGCGCAAGTCAAGGAAGGCGGGGGCGGCGGGGCATCCCTATAATCGCGCTGATACTCGGATCGAAGGAGCACCGGCGTGGGCAAGGCGGGCGGCATGGCGAAGTCGGGCCCCATCCGGGCCTACCGGGAACTGGAGGAGGCGCTCAAGGTCGAGATCGTGCGCGGCCGCTACCGCGTGGGCGACCGGCTCCCCACCGAGGCGCAACTCGCCGGGACGCACGGCGTGAGCCGGGCCACGGTCCGCTCGGCCCTCGACGGGCTGGAGAAGCTCGGCATGATCCTCCGGCGCCCGCGCGTGGGCACGGTCGTGAAGGCCCGCACGCCCGATTCGCGCTATGCCGTCTCGGTGGGCAGCCTGTCGGAGCTGCTGGTCTTTCTCGATTCGACGCACGTGCGGCCGGTCGATTCGGGGGAGGTGAGCGCCACGGCCGAACTCGCGGCGGACCTGGGCTGCGAACCCGGCGACCCGTGGATCCGCGTGCGCACGCTGCGCACGCCGGCGGGCGACAAGCTGCCGATCTCGTGGACGGAGTACTACCTGCAGACGCGCTTCAGGGCCGTGGTCGCGCAGATGGGGCAGCGGGCGGGCCCGGTGTATCCGCTCATCGAGAAACGCTACAAGGTGGCGATCACGCGGATCGAGCAGGACATCGGGGCCTGCGCCATGCCTGCGGCCATCGCGCGGCGGCTGGCGGCGGAGCCGGGGTCGCCGACGCTGCGGGTGATCCACCGGATGGTGTCGTCGACCGACGGGACGCTTTACTGCACCGTTTCGCTTTATCCGGCGGGGCGGTTCCGGTACGTGCAGGCGCTCAAGCGGGCGCAGTAGCGGCTCGCGTTGGGCGAAATCTTTGGAAACGCCGATGAACGCCGATGTCACGCCGATGAACGCCGATCAGGCTTTTGAGGGTCGGGATTTGCAGTGGGACAGGTGAAAGGTCACCTGTCCACTGTTCCGGTTGGTCTCGACCGCTCACGCTCCGATGTGCGAAAACCCGAGTAAATGACTCGAAGTTATCGGCGTTCATCGGCGTGACATCGGCGTTCATCGGCGTTTCCAAAGATTTTCGCCCGCATCACTCCCCACACTTCACCGCCAATTCCAGAAGTCCCCCCGCTCCTCGAGAAACAGGCGCGACAGCACCTGCATGTGCACCTCCGAAGCCCCATCCACCAGCCGCGCCTGCCGCGCATAGCGGTAGATCCACTCGAGCGGCGTGTCGGTCGAGTAGCCCCGCGCCCCGCAGAGCTGGATGGCGGTGTCGGCGCAAAGGTGCAGCGTGTCGGCCACTTGCACCTTGGCCATCGAGATCTCCTTTCGCGCGAAGTCGCCGGCGTCGATGAGCGCCGCCGCCCGCATGGTGAGCAGCCGGCCGATCTCCACCTGCATCGCGCAGTGCCCCAGCTTCGCCTGCACGCTCTCGCGCTGCGACAGCGTCCTGCCGCCGCTCATCCGGTCCGTGACGTAGTCCGCGGCGATGTCGAGGCAGCGCTTCGACAGGCCCAGCCAGCGCATGCAGTGCGTGAGCCGCGCGGTGCCCAGGCGGATCTGCGTCACCTTGAGCCCGTCGCCCACCGCGAGAAGCCGGTTCTCGTCGGGGATCTCGAGCCCCTCGAACGCCAGCTCGCAGTGCCCGCCGTGCTCCTCGGGCCCGAGAATGCCGATGCGGCGCACCACGTGCCAGCCCGGGTCGTCGCGGTAGAAGAGGAACGCGGTGAGCCCCTTGCGCGGGTCCTCGGACGTCTTGGCGACGACGATCAGGTTCTGCGCGTCCTCGGCGCCCGTGATGAACCACTTGCGGCCGTGCACGACCCACTTGTCGCCGTGGCGCGTGGCGGTCGTGCGCATCATGGCCGGATCGGAGCCGCCGCCCGGCGCGGGTTCGGTCATCGCGAAGGCCGAACGGACCCGGCCGTCGACGATCGGCTGCAACCAGCGCTCCTTCTGCGCCGGCGTGCCGATCTTGTTGAGGAGGATCATGTTGCCGTCGTCCGGCGCGGCGCAGTTGACGCTCACGGGACCGAAAAGCGAATAGTTGAGCTCCTCGTAGCAGGCGGCCATGCCGACGACGCCCAGGCCCTGGCCCCCGCGCTCCTTCGGCATCTGCGGCGCCCACAGGCCCTCGGCCTTCGCCTTGGCGCGCAGCGTGGCGAGCAGCTCCGGGCGGATGTTCTGGTGCGGATCGAACGAGGAGGGCTGCGTGTCGAGCGGCAGCACCGCCTCGCGCACGAAGGCGCGGTAACGCAGGCGATGGTCCTCGACGGCCGCGGGAAGCGTGAAGTCCATGGGAATCCTAGAGCGAGTTGACGAGGTGGCCGCCGTCGGCGACCACGATGGAGCCGGTCATGTAGGCGCCGGCGCCGGAGGCGAGCAGCAGCAGGGCGCCCTCGAGGTCGCGCGGCGTGCCGATGCGGCGCTGCGGGATGCGCTTCACCATCAGCTGCCCGGCCTCCGACTTGAAGAAGCCGCTGTTGATCTCCGTCTCGACGTAGCCCGGCGCGATGGCGTTCACGCGGATGCCGTGGCGCGCCCACTCGAGCGCGAGGGCCTTCGTGAGGTGGATGAGCGCGGCCTTGGCGGCGCTGTAGGCGAGCAGGTGATTGGCGACGCGAAGGCCCAGCACCGAGGCGATGTTCACGATGCTGCCGCCTTCCCCGCCGGCGAGCATGGCCTGTGCCGCGGCCTGCGCCACGCGCCAGGCGCCGTCGAGGTTGGTGTCGATCACGCGACGCCAGTTTTCCTCCGGCAGGCTCATCGACGGGTGGGTATCGGCGATGCCGGCGTTGTTGACCAGGATGTCGAGGCGTCCCGCGAGGTCCGCGGCCTTGGCGACGGCGGCCTTCACGCTGGCCGGGTCGGTCACGTCGAGCGACACCGCGTGGGCCGTGCCGCCCTCCGACTCGATCAGCGCCACGAGGCGCTCGAGCCTGTCCGCGCGCCGGGCGGCCGCGATAACGACGGCGCCGCGCGAAGCGAGCGCCCGGGCGAAGTGCTCGCCGAGCCCGCTCGAGGCGCCGGTGACGAGCGCCGCCTTGCCGCTCACGTCGAAGAGCGCATCGCGCGTCATGGCTGCTCCCGGGTGGGGCGAAGTGCCCTGGGATTGCTCACGGCCAGGCGCTCGCGCGTGGTGGCCTCCAGGTGCCGCAGAAGCGCCGCGCGTGCCTCGCCCTCGTCGAAGGCCCCGGCGCGGATGCGGGCGGCCAACTGGCGGTTGGCCTCGGCGAGCGATTCGCCCGCGGCGATGCCGAGGAGGGGGCCGAGGCGCTCGCGCTCCGCGACATCGCCCCGGGGCCCGTCGAGTTCGCGCATCGAGATGGCGATCGCGTTCGCGGCCATCAACGCGGCATAGCGCTTGTCGGCGGGCAATTGGGGCACGACCTCGTTCACGAGGGCCGCGCGGGCGGCCTCGAGCAGTTCGCGGGCGCCGGGTTCGACCTTCATGCGCGGCCTTTCGTGAGGGCGAGGATCTCGCTTTCGAGTTCGGGAACGATGTGGGCCGTGAGCGCCAGTTCGAGGGACGCCTGGCTGCCGGAGCGGTGGCGTTCGGCCTGTTGCAGGGCGATGAGCGCCCAGCGCAGGTGGGCGAGCACCTGCCAGTAGATCGTCTCCTCCCACGTCACGCTCGCGCCCCCTTCGGCCGCGTAGCCGGCGAGGAAATCCGCCGCGCTGCCGATGCCGCCGGCCTCGCGATCGGGCCGCGCGAATCGCCAGCACCTCGCGAGCATCCAGCCGAGGTCCTCGCGCGGATCGCCCCAGCCCGCGAACTCCCAGTCGAGTGCGGCGGTGAGCCGGCCTTCGTGGACGAGGTAGTTGCCCGTCCGGTAGTCGCGGTGCAACAGGCGCGAGGGCAGCGGCGCGGGCGCATGGCGCGCGCACCACGCGAGGCCCCACTCGAGCGCGGGCCAGGCTTCGCCGCGCAAGGCGCCCAGTTCGTCGAGCCCTTGGCGGTAGTCCGCGACGCACGCTCTTGCGCCGTCCGCCGGCGCATCGCCCAGGAAGGCGAGGGCGGCCACGGGTGGCGCCACGCGATGCAGCCGGGCGAGGTTGGCGCCGAGCTCGCGGGCAAGGCCCGGCCGGTCCGGCACGAGCGCATCGTCCTTGCTGAGGCGGTGACCGGCGGTGACGCCCGGGACGCGGCGCATCGCGAAGAAGTCCTGCCCGCCTTCGCCGGCGCACAGGAACAGCGGTTCGGGAACGAGGACGCCGGCGGCGTGAACCGCGCGCAGGATCGCGAACTCGCTCGCCCGCGAATGGCTCGCGGCGACGGCCGAGGGCGCATCCTTGCGCAGCACCCAGTCGTGCGTGCCGGCGTGGGGTCCCGAAGCGACTCGCGCCTCGACGGCGATGTTCTCCTGGATGGCGCCACCGGAAAGCCGGACCCACGAGGCGAGCCGGACGGGGCCGCCGCACGCGAGGGCCAGCGCCCGTTCGGCGCGTTCGAGCGCATCGTCGGCGGTCCCGTCTCCGGGTCGCGCGGCGTCGTGCTTGCGTGGGGCGTTCATGGGAAGCGTTCTCGAAGGCAAGCGATCATTCTAGCCGACGCGATTCGCGGGGAAGCCGGGGTCCATCGGGTATAATCCGCGACCAAAACCCAAGGGCGCAAAGCCCCCGAGATGCGCATCCTCCTTTCCAACGACGACGGATACTTCGCCCCCGGGCTCGCGGCGCTCGCGGAGGGCCTGGCCCCGCTGGGGGAAATCACGGTGGTGGCCCCGGAGCGCGACCGCAGCGGCGCCTCCAACTCGCTCACCCTCGACCGCCCGCTCACGCTGCGGCGTGCCCGGGACAACTGGTGGTACGTGAACGGCACGCCCACGGACTGCGTGCACATGGCCGTCACGGGGCTGCTCGACATCGAACCGGACATCGTCGTCTCCGGCATCAACGCGGGCTCGAACATGGGCGACGACACGCTCTATTCGGGCACCGTCGCCGCGGCGACCGAGGGCTACCTGCTGGGCATCCCGGCCATCGCGATGTCGCTCGCCTGGGGCGGGGACTTCTCGAACTTCGCGGCCGCGGCACGCGTCGCGCGCGAACTGGTCGAGCGCATCCGGCGCGAGCCTTTCCCGGAGCCGGTCCTGCTCAACGTGAACGTGCCCGACGTGCCCTACGAACGGCTCGCCGGCCTCGAGGTCACGCGCCTGGGCCGCCGCCACAAGGCGCAGCCGGTCGTGAAGGGCACGAATCCGCGCGGCGAGACCGTGTACTGGGTCGGGCCCGCGGGCGCGGCCCGCGACGCCGGACCGGGCACCGATTTCAACGCGGTCGAGCGCGGGGTCGTGTCCGTCACGCCGCTCCAGGTGGATCTCACGCATCCCGGGCAACTCGCCCCGCTGAAGGGTTGGATCGCCCGGTGAATGCCTCGGCCGGCATCGGGATGACCTCCGACCGCACGCGCGCCCGCATGGTGGAGGCGCTGCGCAAGGCCGGCATCCGCGACGAGAAGGTCCTCGCCGTCATGCTCGAGCTGCCGCGCCACGCCTTCGTGGAGCCCGGCATCGCCTCGCGCGCCTACGAGGACACGCCCCTGCCCATCGGCCACGGCCAGACGATCTCCAGCCCCACCATCGTGGCCCTCATGACGCAGCTCCTGCTCGAGAAAGGCACGCCGGCGAAGGTGCTCGAGATCGGCACCGGCTGCGGCTACCAGGCGGCCGTGCTCTCGAAGCTCGTGAAGGAGGTCTACACGCTCGAGCGCATCGCGCCCCTCATGGACAAGGCCCGGCGCCACCTGCGCGACCTGCGCGTCTACAACGTGCGCTTCAAGCACGCGGACGGCTACAAGGGCTACGTCGAGGGCGCGCCGTACGACGGCATCCTCTGCGCGGCCACGGCGGCGCGCGTGCCCGAGGCCCTCAAGGAACAGCTCGCCGTGGGCGGCCGCCTGGTGATCCCTGTGGGCACGCCCGAGGAGCAGTGGCTGCACGTGGTCGAGCGCACCCCCACGGGGTTCACCGAGCAGAAGCGCGAAGCCGTCCGGTTCGTGCCGCTGCTTCCCGGGCTCGCGTGAGCACCGGGGAATTCCCGCGCGAAGGCGCGGTCGGAGCGAAGGCCATGGGATTCAAGCGTGCAGCCGCCCTCGTCATCGTCGTCCTCGCCGCCGGATGCGCCACCAAGCGCCCCGCGCCCGTGGTCGAGCGCTCGCCCGAGGCGCCCGCGCCGCGCGTCGAGGCGCCACGGCCCGCGCCGCCCAAGCCCGCGGAGAAGCCGATCGCCACCCACGTGGTGAAGCGCGGCGAGACGCTCGTGGGCGTCGCCCTGCAGTACGGGCTCGATTACCGCGAGCTCGCGGCCTGGAACGGCATCGCGAACCCCAACGTCATCAGCGTGGGGCAGACCCTCCTGCTCGGCGCGCCGGCGGGCGCCCCGCCGGCAATGGCCGCCACTCCCGTCGCGACCCCCCTCGCGCCGAGCGGCCCGGTGATCGAATCGCGACCGCTCGCCAACACCGACAAGGTGAAGGTCGAGCCGCGCGGCCAGCGGCTGCCGTACTCCGATCGAAATCTCGCGCAACTCTCGGCCGGCGATGCGGGCGCGGTGACGCCACCCGCGCCGCCCGTGCCGGCAAGTCCGCCGGCACGCCCCCGCCGGTCGCCATGGCCCCCGCGCCGCCTCCCGCGCCCGCCGCCCCCGAGAAGGCGACGGGAACGGCGGTCGAGGCGATCGACTGGTCCTGGCCCGTGAAGGGCAAGGTGCTCTCGGGCTTCACGGAATCGAGCAAGGGCATCGACATCGGCGGCCGGAAGGGCGCCCCGGTGATCGCCGCCTCGGGCGGGCGCGTCGTGTACGCGGGCACGGGCCTGCGCGGCTACGGCAAGCTCGTCATCATCAAGCACAACGACACCTGGCTTTCCGCCTACGCCCACAACGAGAACATCCTCGTGAAGGAGCAGCAGGACGTGAAGCGCGGCCAGAAGATCGCCGAGATGGGCTCGACCGATGCCGACCAGGTGAAGCTCCACTTCGAGATCCGCCGCCAGGGCAAGCCGGTCGACCCCGTGAAGCTCCTTCCCTCGCCTTGATTCGCGGGCGCCGCCCGCCGTTCAGGCCGGCCGGAAGTCCCGGACCCTTTGCGCGAGTTCCCTCGCCTCGGGGGCGGTGAGTCCCGTGCCGTAGCGCGCCTGCACGTAGCGTTCCGTGATCGCGACGGCCTCCGGGCCGAGATCCGGCCGGGCCGCGCGCACGCGCGCCAGGTAGTCGAGCGGGCCCTCGTGCGGCGCCCGGGCGAGGCCGGCCCGCGCCAGCTTCTCGCCGTAGCGCTTCCAGGCGCGCACGGCGGGCGGGTCGCGCCGGGGCAGGTCGCGTGCCACGAGCCAGAGGCTCACGAGCCCGGCCACCGCGAAGGAGACGCCAGCCAGCCAGAGGGCGAGCGTCATCCAGTCGAGGGCATCGATGCCGAGCCGGGTGAGGAACTGGCGCTGCCGGTCGATGTTGTAGCCCAGCACCCACTGGTTCCACTGGCTGTTGAGGGCGTCCCACGCGAAGCGCAGGTTGGAGAGGATGCCCAGGCGGTCGGCGGCGATGAGGGAGGGGATGACGCCGATCGGCCCGAGCGCCGCGTTGATGCCGCTGTCGATGCGGTTGGGCGATACGGCGGATGTCGGATCGACGCGCACCCAGCCCTCGCCCTCGAGCCAGACCTCGACCCAGGCATGGGCGTCGGCCTGCCGCACGATCAGCTCGCGGTTGAGCGGATTGATCTCGCCGCCCTGGTAACCCGTCACGATGCGCGAGGGAATGCCCGCCGCGCGCATGAGCAGGGCGAAGCTGCCCGCGTAGTGCTCGCAGAAGCCGCGCTTCTTGTCGAAGAGGAACTCGTCGTAGGGGTCGTCGGATTCGAGCAGCGGCGGCTCGAGCGTGTAGGTGAACTGGGAATTGAAGTACTGCAGCGCGCGGCCGATGACGCGGCGCGGGTCCGGGTTCTCGGCCGCCCACTGGCGGCCCAGGGCGATCGTGCGCGGGTTCTGCCAGGTGTTGAACCGCAGCGCGAACTCGCGAAAGCCCGCGGGCAGCTTCTCCCCGAACCGGTAGTCGAGGTAGGAGGTCATCTCGTAGCGCAGGCGCGCATCCACGGGGCGCACGGACCGCAACTGCAGGTCGTGGCGCGCGGACACGCCCGGTGGCAGTGTCCCCGGCACGTCGAGCGCGAAGAGCCAGTGCTTGCCGTGCGGCTCGACCGTCATCGCGTACTTCACGGGTCGCTCGGCCTTCGGGTACTCGAGCGCCGCCGCGGGCGAGAATTCCGACATGCGCCAGGACCGCCCGTCGAAGGCCCAGAGCACCGGCCCGCGGAAATAGAGCCATTGATAGGCCGGGATGTCGCCGTCGAACTCGACGCGGAAGGCCGTCGCCTCCGACTGGATGAGCTTCGAGATGTTGCCGGGCGTCATGGTGTCCGACAGGCCCGACAGGCCGGCCCGCGCGTCCTGCGGCAGGGCCCAGAGCGGGCCGGTCACGCGCGGGAAGAGGACGAAGAGCACCACCATGAGGGGCAACGCCTGCGCGAGGAGCTTGCCCGCGGGCACGAGGCGCTCGGCGACGGTGGCCGGCCGGCCCATGCCGCGCTGGTAGCCCACGAGCGTGGCGACGAAGATCCACACGCACGCGAGCATGTAGATCCCCATCGGGATGGTCTGCGAGTACAGGAAGTTCGTCATCACCAGCACGAAGCCGAGGTGGATCGCGAGCAGCACCTCGCGGGAGGTGCGCATCTCGACGAGCTTCATCGCGGCCATGAGGATGAGGAGCGTCGTGCCCGCGTCGCGCCCGAAGAGCCGGCCGTACTGCAGGAAGGTGCCCGCCGCGGCCGCCACCGTGAGCAGGAAGACGACCCAGCGCATCGGGAAGTGCCGCGCGCGCCAGGCGACCCAGCCGCGCCACGCGACCATCAGCACGAAGAAGGCGCCGACCCATTCCGGCATGCGCGCGAGGTGCGGCGCGACGACGAAGAGCATGGCGCCCAGGAGCCACATCACGCCCCGCGCGTCGAGGGCGGCGTTGGGTATCGCGGCGCTCATCGCGGTGCGCCCTCGCCGTGCAGGGCGAGGGCCTCGAGGCAGCGGGCCCGGTGCGATTCGCCCCGGTCCGGGGGAACGGATACGCCGGGAATGCGAAGGCCGTAGCGCAACCCGATGCGCTCGCACTCGATCACCCAGTGGGCGAGGAAGGAAAGGCGCGCCTCGGGATCCGCGGCCCGCGCGTCGTTCCAGTCGAGCCAGAGTTCGCCCGAGGCCGTCGCGTGGAATTCCTTGGTGAGCAGCTGGTCGCCGCGGGCGAGGGCCTTCCAGGCGACGTGGCGAAGCGGGTCGCCCTGCCGGTACTCGCGCAGGTGGTGGAAGTCGTCCTCGCCGGGGATGGGAACGCCCTCGCCGGACTCGCTCACCGAACGGCTGGGCGGCGGGCCGGCCGACGGGTCCGGCCTCGGGTACACGATCACGCCCTGGCCGAAGTCGAAGTAGGACCAGGCGTGGAATAGCCCGACGGGGTAGCGCGTGTAGATCTCGACCCGGCCGCACTTGAGCCGCCCGCGACGGCCGGCCTTGACCGCGATGCCGACCGTGGTCGCCTCGCGCTCGGCGATGTCGGCGAAGACGGGCTCCTCGTCCCGGCGGCGAAGGCCCACCGCGAATCGCTCGCGCACGGGCGACTCGATGACGACGGCGAAGTGCGCCGTGTCGCCCGCGAAGACGCTGTCGCCGCGGCCGGGCCGGATCCGCAGGTGCGCGAGGTTGCGCCAGGTGTGCAGCATGGCCACCGAGCCCATCGCGGCCAGCAGGAACGTGAGGATGAATCCCAGGGAAAGCGCGTAATTGATGGAGGCGACGAGGAGCACCAGCAGCACCAGCGCGAAGACGTAGCCTTCCTTCGACGGCAGGATGAAGATCCGCCGCTGGACGAGCGTGACGGGGGAGGTCTCCGGGAAGCGCGCCCGGAAGATCCAGTCGGCGATCGACTGGCGAAGGTTGGCGAGCAAGCCCGCGCGCCCCGGGCTCAGGGGATGGCGACGGCCGTGAGCAGGTCGGCGGCCGCGTCGAAGCCGCCGCGCGCCGACTCGCCCGCCCCGTGCAGGCGATGGCCCACCACGGCCGGGAGGATGGCCTGCACGTCCTCGGGAAGCACCTGCGTGCGCCCCTGCATCATGGCCCAGGCTTGCGCGGCGCGAAGCACCGCGAGGCCGGCACGCGGCGAGAGGCCCTGGGCGTACTTGGGCGACTGGCGGGTGTGGGCGACGAGCGCCTGCACGTAGTCGAGGAGGGCGTCCGAGACGCCGACTTGCGGTACCGCCGCCTGCAGCGCCATGAGTTGCGGGGCATCGATCGCCGGCTCGAGGGTCGGCAGGATGTCGCGGCGCTCCTCGCCGCGCAGCAGCTCGCGCTCGGCCTTCGCGTCCGGATAGCCGAGCTGCAGGCGCATGAGGAATCGGTCGAGCTGGGATTCCGGCAGGGGGAAGGTGCCGACCTGGTTCTGCGGGTTCTGCGTGGCGATCACGAAGAAAGGCTCCGGGAGCGCGCGCGTCTCGCCCTCCGCCGTGACCTGGTGCTCCTCCATCGCCTCGAGCAGCGCGCTTTGCGCCTTGGGGCTCGCGCGGTTGATCTCGTCGGCGAGGATGATCTGGGCGAAGATCGGGCCCGGGTGGAATCGGAAGGTGGACGATTCGCGCTCGAAGATCGAGACGCCGATGATGTCGGCCGGCAGGAGGTCCGAGGTGAACTGGATGCGCTGGTAGTGAAGGCCCAGCAGCCGCGCGAGGGCCTGCGAGAGCGTGGTCTTGCCGACCCCGGGCACGTCCTCGATGAGCAGGTGGCCGCGCGCGAGGATGCAGGCGAGGGCGAGGCGGATCTGGCGTTCCTTGCCCAGGATGACGCGAGAGGCGCGCGAGACGACGTCTTCCACGGGGTTGGCGGCAAGGCGGGCGCGGGCTTCGATGAGCATGGGTCTCGCGTCTGGCGGAAGGGAACCGGGTTCGCGGGTCGCGGGTCGAACGGACGGTCGGTTTCAGGATAGCATCATGGGCATGGCCGCCGACCGCGTCTGTGACGCGCGTCACCGGTCCCACGCTACGGACAATCGATGAAGCCCGGAGTTCTTCTTGCCCTGCTGTTCGCCGCCGTGCCTTTCGGGGCCGCGGCGCAGGTCGTGCCCGCCGCGGACTACACCGACATGTGGTGGAACCCGAACGAATCCGGCTGGGGCATCAGCATCCGCCAGAAGCCGCCCGCCGGCGGCACGCGGGACACGATGTTCGCCATCTGGTTCACGTACGACCCCCGCACGCAGGATCCGACGACCGCCGCCGCGTCCGATTTCGTGCCCCTGTGGCTGCCCATGACGGACGGCACGTGGGTCACCCCCACCCGGTACGCGATGCGCGTCTACGTCACCCAGGGATCGCCCTTCGCGCCCCTGTGGAACCCCGGGGACTTCGCCATCCAGGAGGTCGGCACCGCCACGCTCGCGTTCTCGGACGCGAACAACGGCACCTTCACCTACGACATCCGCCCGCCGGCGAACGTCGCCGCCAACAACCCCGCCTACGGGCTGCCGGCCTTCTCGGGCGTGAAGACGATCACCCGCCAGCCCTTCTAGAAACGTATCCATGTCCGTCCTGCTCGTGACCCATCCCGATTGCGTTCTCCACGAGATGGGCTCGGGTCACCCCGAATCGCCCAAGCGGTTGGTCGCGGTGCTGGACGCCCTCGACGCCCCGGGATCGGCGGCCGCCTCACGACGGTCGAGGCGCCGCTCGCCACCGAGGCGGCCCTGGCCCGCGTGCACGAGGATGCCCACATCGATTTCGTGCACGAGAGCGCGCCGGACGAGGACTACGCCTTCCTCGATCCCGATACGTCCCTGAACCCCCGTTCGCTTCCGGCGGCCCTGCGCGCGGCGGGCGCCGTGGTGGAGGCCGTGGACCGCGTCCTGGGCGGCAGCGCGACGCGCGCCTTCTGCGCCGTGCGCCCGCCCGGGCACCACGCCACGCGGGCGCGGGCGATGGGGTTCTGCGTGTTCAACAACGTGGCGGTCGGGGCGCTGCATGCCCTCGAGGCCCACGGGCTCGAGCGCGTGGCCATCCTCGATTTCGACGTGCACCACGGCAACGGCACCGAGGACATGATCCGCGACGACCCGCGCGTGCTCTTCGGATCCACCTTCCAGCATCCCTACTATCCCTTCTGCGGGGCGGATTCCGGCAACGAGCACGTGATCAACGTGCCCCTGCCGGCCATGACGGGAAGCGCCGGTTTCCGCGCCGCCGTGGAGCGCCACTGGCTGCCGGCGCTGGAGCGCTTCGAGCCCCAGCTCGTGCTGGTGTCGGCGGGGTTCGACGCCCACCGGGACGACCCGCTCGCCTACCTGCAGCTCGAGGACGACGACTACGAATGGGTGACGCGGCGGCTCGTGGAGGCGGCCGAGCGCAGCGCGGGCGGGCGCATCGTCTCGACGCTGGAAGGCGGCTACAACACGGTGGCGCTGGCGCGCTCGGCGGCGCGCCACGTGCACGCGCTGGACGGCTAGAGGCCCAAGGCTTCGGCCGGCGCTAGCCGGCTTCCCCGGATCTCGAAGCGTTTCTCCCGCGAGCGATCGCCGGAGAGCAGGCGCACGTCCCGACGGGGGACCGCGAAGCGCTCCGACAGGAAAGCCACCAGCGCGCCATTGGCCCTGTCTTCGAGGGCAGGCGCGGCCACGCGGATCTTGACCGCCGTCCCGTGAAGGCCCGCCACCTCCGAGCGCTTGGCACCGGGCTGGGCGTGGACCCTGAGCGTGACGGTGCCGTCCGCGTCGAGACGGTACCAATCATCCATGGGGGAGGGCGACGAAACGGCCGGCGGGTGCCGGCGACTAGCGCGAGGCGACGCGCGTGGCCGTCGTGAGCTTCGGGCCGAGGCCGATCTGGGCCCAGTCCTGCGCGCAGCGCGGCGTGGATCAGCGCGCGGTAGCGCTGGGCCTGCTGGTAGACGAACGGCGAGGCGATGAACGTCTGGTAGTGCTCTTCGAAATGGCCGGCGCCGCAGTACGAAGCGAAGGCGCAGGCCTGCGCAAGGTCGCGGTGCTGGGCGCCGCAGTCGAGGCCGAGGTCGCAGGCCACGAGGTTCCACGCGCCGATGAAGGCGGAAGGCTCGGGGATTTCGCCGTTCGGGCCGACGCGCAGCAGTTCCTTGAGCGGCGACTGCGCGAGCAGGCCGCCGACCGCGAGGAGGGCTTCCGGGTCGCGCGTTTCGAGCAGGTTCACGATGCGGGCGAGGTCTTCGGGCGCGAGGCGCGAGGGTCCCCCGTTCTCTTCGCGCGGCTGCGCGGCGAGGCGGCTCTGCAGTTCCGCCGTGAGGATCTTCGCCTGCGCGCGCGCGTCGCCGAGCTGGGCCGCGGCGCGGTAATGGTCGTCGATGTCGCGCTGGGAGATCTTGACGCCCTGGAAGCGCACGCAGCGCGCGGCGTCGTCCACGGTGTCGTAGGCGGCGATGCGCTGGGGCGCCGTCGGGTCGCCGGCCGGCAGCGAGGCGAGGAACTGCTTGCGTTGCTTGGCGCTGTAGGAGGCGAGGTCCTCGTTCACCGAATTGGCGAAGAGGCAGGACTCGAGGGCCTTGGCGAGGTAGAAGCGCTCCTCGGCCGTGAGCTGGCCCTTGCGGGCGTTCAGGGCGTCGACGAATGCCTTCAGGTCGCGCGTATTGCGGAAATCGGCGGCGACGCCGACGACCGGGCGCGCGACGATGGGTGTCGAAACCGGCGCGGCCAGCGGCATGGGGGCGCTGCGAGGGGCGTTATCGGCGACGACGAGGGATTCGCCGCGGGCCGGGGCGGCCGACGAGCCCGCCGGCGCCGTCCGGGCGACGGCGGGAGTCGATTCGCGCTCAGCCGGGGCGTCACCCCACTTCGCGACGAGGAGAACCCCGTAGGCGACGAGGGAGGCGATGCCGATGGCGGTCAAGCGATTCATGAAGCCGAGTTTCGTCCGAAAGTCCCAATCAGTCAACGGTTTCGGCGCAAATCCTCATGTAAAGCCGGAGTTCGCGTCGCCCTCCGGCGACGATTCCCTCCGGCCCCGGGCGCCGAATGTTCAAAATTACCCCAAAACGGCCTAGTGGTGGAGGATCTTGGACAGGAATTGCTGCGCCCGCTCGGAACGGGGGGTGCCGAAGAACTCCTCCTTGGTGCAGTCCTCGACGATCGCGCCGCGGTCCATGAAGACGACCCGGTGGGCCACCTTGCGGGCGAAGCCCATCTCGTGGGTGACGACCATCATCGTCATGCCCTCCTTGGCGAGGTCGACCATGACGTCGAGCACCTCGTTGATCATCTCCGGGTCGAGCGCGGAGGTCGGCTCGTCGAAGAGCATCGCGATGGGGTCCATCGAGAGGGCGCGGGCGATGGCCACGCGCTGCTGCTGGCCGCCGGAGAGCTGGCCGGGATACTTGTCCTTCTGCGCGATGAGGCCGACGCGGTCCAGGAGCTTCAGGCCGCGCTGCGTGGCCTCGTCCTTCGAGCGGCCCAGCACCTTCACCTGGCCGATCGTGAGGTTGTCGGTGATCGACATGTGGGGAAACAGCTCGAAGTTCTGGAACACCATGCCGATGTGCGAGCGCAGCTTCGGGAGGTCCGTCTTCGCGTCGCCCACCGAGACGCCGTTCACGAAGATCTCGCCCTTCTGGAAGGGCTCCAGGCCGTTCACCGTCTTGATGAGCGTGCTCTTGCCGGATCCGGAGGGTCCGCAGACCACGACCACCTCGCCCTTTTTCACCCGGGTCGTGCAGTCGGCGAGCACCTGGAAGGCGCCGTACCACTTGCTCACGGCGCGCAGGTCGATCATCGGGCTTTGGGGGTCGGTCATGGCGGGGCGTTCCTATCGCGCGACGGCGAGCCGGGCGTTGAGCTTCTTCACGCCCCAGGAGGCGAGGAAGCAGATGAGGAAGAAGACGACGGCGACGAAGACGTAAAGCTCGACGATGCGGCCCGTGATCTGGCCGCCCTTCGAGGCGGCGCCCAGGAAGTCCTTGAGGCCCACCACGTACACGAGCGAGGTGTCCTGGAAGAGGATCACCGCCTGCGTGAGCATGACCGGCAGCATGTTCCGGAAGGCCTGCGGCAGCACCACGTGGCCCATCGTCTGCCAGTAGTTCATGCCCAGGGCGTAGCCCGCCCAGGGCTGGCCGCGCGGGATCGACTGGATGCCGGCGCGGATGATCTCCGAGTAGTAGGCCGATTCCACCATGATGAAGGCGACGATGGCCGACGTGAACGGCCCGACCGCCTCGCCCTGCTGGCCCGTGAACTTGTTCACGAGCATCGGGGTGAGGAAGTAGAACCAGAAGATGGCCATGATGAAGGGAATCGACCGGATGAGGTTCACGAACCCCGCGGCCGGATAGGAGAGCGCCTTCAGGCTCGACAGGCGCGCCATGGCGAGCAGCGTGCCGAAGAAGATGCCGCCGGCCAGCGCGATGCCGAAGAGCTTGAACGACGTGGCGAGGCCATCCCACAGCGCCTCGCGGTACTTCCAGATGACGCCCCAGTCGAACTCGCCGCCCATCAGTCTTTCCCCAGGGGGGGGCCCGGGGGAGGGCCCCCCCGGCCCGGGGCCCGGCCCCGGGCGAGTGCCCCCGGCCTGGGCGATGAATCCCGGCACGGCGACGCGGCGCTCGAGCGCGCGCATGGCGAAGGTGACCGTGAGCGTGATCACGATGTAGATCAGCGTCGCGGCGGTGAAGGCCTCGAAGGTCTTGAAGGTGTACTCCGAGATCTGCCGGCTCTGCGCCGTGAGCTCGAGCACGCCGATGGTGAGGGCCGTGGAGGAATTCTTGAAGATGGTGAGGAACTCGCTCGTCATCGGCGGGATGACGATGCGAAAGGCCATCGGCAGCGTCACGTGGCGGTACACCTGCGGCAGCGTGAGGCCCATGGCGAGGCCCGCGCTCGTCTGGCCGCGGGGAAGCGACTCGATGCCCGAGCGCACCTGTTCGGCCACTCGCGAGGCGGTGTAGAGGCCCAGGCACAGGACGGCCGCGGTGAGCTCCCACAGGCTGAACTGCGCGGCGAAGGGAAGGGTGAGGGCGTTGGGGAGGTCCTGCTTGAGCCAGTCGCCCAGGGCCTTGGGCAGCACCTCGGGCATCACGAAGTACCACAGGAACATCTGCACGAGGAGCGGGACGTTGCGGAAGATCTCGACGTACACCGTGCCGATCGCCCGCAGCCACGGGACGGGCGTCGTGCGCGCGACGCCGACGAACCCGCCGACCAGGGATGCGATGATCCAGGCGAGGCTCGAGACGGTGAGGGTCCAGACGACGCCCGAGCCGAGCCAGCCCAGGTAGGTCATGCCGCCCGAGGGCGCCTGCTCGAGGAAGACTTTCCAGTCCATCGCGGGTCCGGGAACGGGGGTGGAAGCGAAAGGGGGGCGGCGCGCCGCCCCCCCCGTCCTTCAGGCCGGGCTCAGTCCGGCAGGTTCTGCAGCGTGATGGCGGCCTTGAGCAGCGGGCTCATCGGCACGCCCATCGTCTCGCCGGAGGGCAGCTTCTCCAGGAACCACTTGTTGTAGAGCTTGTTGATGTCGCCCGAGGCGAAGAGCCGGCCCACGGACCGGCGGACGACCACGCCGAAATCGTCGTCGTTGCGGCGGAACATGATGCCGTACGGGTCGTAGGAGAGGTAGTCGCCGACCACCTCGAAATCCTTCGGCTTCTTCGACTTGGCGATGAGTCCGTACAGCAGGATGTCGTCCATCGAGAAGGCGACGGCGCGGCCGGACTCGACCGTGAGGAACGATTCGCCGTGGTCCTTGGCGTTCAGGAACTTGATGCCGAGGTTCTCCTTGTCGGAGAGGGCCTTGATGACGCGCTCGTTGGTCGTGCCCTGCGTCACGACGACCGTCTTGCCCTTGAGGTCCTTGTACGACTTGATCTTCGAGGACTTCTTGACGAGCAGCTTGGTGCCCGTGATGTAGGTGATCGGCGCGTAGGCGACCTGCTTCTGGCGCGTGAGCGTGTTGGTCGTCGAGCCGCACTCGATGTCGACCGTGCCGTTGGCGAGCAGGGGGATGCGCGTCTGCGGGGTGACGGGGTTGTACTTCACGTTCAGCGTGGCGAGCGAGAGCTCCTTCTTCACCTCCTCCACGATGGCCGCGCAGATGTCCATCGAGTAGCCGATGGGCTGCTGCTTGTCGTCCAGGTAAGAGAACGGTATCGAGGTTTCGCGGAAGCCGATCGTGATCGTGCCGGAGTCCTTGATCTTCTTGAGCGTGCCGGTCGGTTCCTGCGCGATGGCCGGGATGGCCACGAGCGCGAGCGCGAGGGCCGCGACGGCGGCCTTGGAATGGCGAATCATGGGGTGAACCTCCTCTGGTTTGATTTGCGACGCGGGCCGCTCGAGGGCGCCTTCGGGACTGCCGGCGGCCGCTGCCGCGAGACAGGATACTGCATCGCCCGCGCTGCCGCTCATGGAGACGCCAGCAAGGGCCGTGCCCGCCCATTCGCGAGGGAGGCCGCCCCGGCGGCCCGGCCCGGCGCACCACCCTGGCGCAATCGGCGCACGATTCGGTGGCGATCGCACCCCGGCGGCGCCCGGCGCCGCCTCAGGGCCGGGCTTGCGGGCCGCGGGCAAAGCGCACCACGGCCTCGGCGAGCGCGTGATTGGCGTCCAGGCTGCGCGCCTCGAAGCCCGAGCCGGCCAGGGCGAGCGGCAGCTCGGTGCAGCCGAGCAGGAGGAGATCGGCGCCCCGTTCGGTCAGGTGGCGGGCCGCGCCGGCGAAAAGCTCGATCGCCCCCCGGCGATCCGCCCGCTTCACCGCGGCGATGGCCGGGTCGACGTACGCCACCTGGCAGGCCTCGTCCGGTGCGATCCACGCGAACCCGAGCGCTTCGAGCCGGCGACCGTAGAAACCGGAAGCGAGGGTTCCGCGCGTGCCCAGCAGCCCGATGCGGGAAGGCCTCGCCGGGCGCGTCGCGATGGCCTCGGCAACGGCGTCCACGATGTGAAGGAGCGGGACTCGCATGCCCGCGCGCAACTCCTCGGCCCAGTGGTGGGCCGTATTGCAGGCGATGGCGATCGCCTCGGCCCCGGCGGCCTCGAGGGAGCGCGCGCCCTCGGCGATGGCGGGCAGGGGCGAGGGCCCGTGCCCGGCGATCGCGGCCACGCGGTCGGGAATCTGGGGCACGTTCCAGGTGACGACGGGCAGGTGGTCCTCGTCGCGGGTGGCGGGCGTGAGGGCGAGGACCTTCGCCTGCAGGTCGAGGGCCGCCGCCGGCCCCATGCCGCCCAGGATGCCGACGCGCCGGTAGCGCGGAAAGTTCGATTCCATGCCGGCATCCTAAGGGCGAGCGGGTCCTTCGCGCCAATTCGGGCGGGATGGGCCAGAATGGAGGGCACGATCCGGCCTCGGGGCCGGGCCCACGAGGCCCGGCGTCCGCGGGCCAGGAACCGCCAAGACAATAACGAGGCCCCATGCCGACATCCGCTCCCGAGGCGAACAACGCCATTCTCGAACCCGTGCTCAAGCTCGCCGGCGCGCGCCTTCCCGCGCCCGCGGCGGCCGAAGCCCGGGAGTTCATCGCGCTCTACTACGACCAGGTCGACGCCGAGGATCTCGGCAAGCGCCCCCCCGAGGACCTCTACGGCGCCGCGCTCTCGCACCTCGCCTTCGCGCGGCGCTTCCACACCGGCACGCCCAAGCTGCGGGTCTACAACCCGCGCGCGGAGGAGCACGGCTGGTCCTCGCCGCATACCGTCGTCGAGATCGTGAACGACGACATGCCGTTCCTCGTCGACTCGGTTTCGCTGGAGCTCTCGCGCCAGGGCTGCACGGTGCACCTGCTCGTGCACCCGCTCGTGCGCACGCGCCGCGACCCCGAGGGGCAGCTGGAGGCCCTGGCCCAGGCCGGCAAGAGCGGCGCGGGGGAGTCGTACATCCACGTCGAGGTGGACCGCGAGACGGATCCGGCGCGGCTCAAGGCGCTGGGCGACGGGCTCCTCGCGGTGCTCGCCGACGTGCGCGCGGCGGTCGAGGACTGGCCGGCCATGCGCGAGCGCATGGAGGAGATCGCGAAGGAACTCGCCCGCGTGCCCAAGGGGGTCGACCGCTCGGAGGCCGCCGAGGTGCGCGAGTTCCTCGCGTGGGTCGTCGACAACCACTTCACGTTCCTGGGGTTCCGCGATTACCAGCTTTCCAACGTCGGCGGCGAGGACCTGCTGCGCATCGTCGCCGGCACGGGCCTGGGCGTGCTGAGGGAGCCGCGCCTCGGTGGCGTTTCCGCGAGCTTCCAGGAGCTTCCGGCGCGCCTGAAGGCCCTGGCGCGCGAGCCGCGCCCCCTCGTGCTCACCAAGGCCAACTCCCGCGCGACGGTTCACCGCGCCGGCTACCTCGACTACATCGGCGTGAAGCGCTTCGACGCGGCCGGCCGGGTGGCCGGCGAGCGGCGCTTCGTGGGCCTGTACACGAGTTCGGCCTACCACGCCGACCCGGGCACGGTGCCCCTGCTTCGCAGCAAGGTCGCGCGCATCGTCGAGCGGGCCGGGTTCCCGCCGCATTCCCACGGCCACAAGAACCTCGTCTCGATGCTGCAGGCGTATCCGCGCGACGAGCTGTTGCAGGTCGACGAGGACACGCTGCTCGAGATCGCGCTCGGGATCCTGCGCCTCGCCGACCGGCGCCGCACGCGCGTGTTCCTGCGGCGCGACGTCTACGGACGCTTCTGGTCGTGCCTGGTGTACCTGCCGCGCGAGAGCTACAACACGGACGTGCGCCTCAAGATCCAGTCCGTGCTCATGGCCCACTTGAAGGGATCGAGCGCGGAGTACAACCTGCAACTCACGGACGCCGTGCTCGCGCGCATCCACGTCCTGGTGCGCACCTCGCCCCGGGACGAGGCGAAGGCGGACGCCCGCGCCATCGAGAAGGAGATCGAGCTCGCCACGCGGCGCTGGGAAGACGACCTGCGCGAATGCCTCGCGGCCTCGGCCGGCGAGGACCGGGCGGTCGCCGCCCTGCGCGCCTATGCCTTTCCCGTCGCCTACCGCGAGGCGGTGAGCGCGCACGTGGCTGTGCGCGACATCGCCGTGCTCGAGCGCCTCGGCGCGGGCGAGCCGCACGCCGTCTCGCTCTACCGGCCGGTGGAATCCGACGCGCGCTCGCTGCGCCTTCGGGTCTATCGCGTCGGCGCCCGCGTGCCGCTCTCCGGGAGCCTCCCCATCCTGGAGAACATGGGCCTCGAGGCCCTGGACGAAGTCTCCTGGGAGATCGGCCGCCAGGGTGGCGGCAGCGTCTTCCTGCACGATTTCGGCGTGCGCGCCGGCCGCGACATTCCCGACGTGGAGGCGATCAAGGCGCCGACGGAAGAGGCGCTGCTGCGCGTGGTGAAGGGCGAGATCGAGAACGACGCGTTCAACCGCCTCACGCCCGCCGCGGCCGTCGCGCCGGACGACGTCGTCGTGCTGCGCGCCTACGCCAAGTACCTCAAGCAGGCGGGCTTCCCCTTCAGCCTCGCCTATCTCGCGCAGACACTCGCCGCGCATCCGGCCATCGTCGCGCGATTCGCCGCGCTGTTCCACGCGCGCTTCGACCCGGCGTTCGCCGGCGAGCGCGCCGGCGAGCAGAAGCGGCTCGGCGACGAAGTGATGGTCGCGCTCGAGGGCGTGGCCAACCTCGACGAGGACCGCATCCTGCGCCGGTTCCTGTCGGTGATCCGCGCGACCGTCCGCACCAACCACTGGGTGACGGGCGAGGGCGGCCGGCGCAAGCCCTATCTCGCCCTGAAGATCGACTCGGCCCGGGTGCCGGAACTGCCCGAGCCGCGGCCGCTCTGGGAAGTGTTCGTCTACTCGCCGCGCTTCGAGGCGATCCACCTGCGCGGCGGCAAGGTCGCGCGCGGCGGGCTTCGCTGGTCGGACCGGCCCGAGGATTTCCGCACCGAGATCCTGGGCCTCATGAAGGCGCAGATGGTGAAGAACGCCGTCATCGTGCCGGTGGGCTCCAAGGGCGGGTTCGTGCTGAAGGCCGCCCCGCCGGCCTCGGCGCGCGAGGCCTATCTCGCCGAGGGCGTCGACTGCTACCGGAACTTCCTGCGCGGGCTGCTCGACATCACCGACAACCTCGTCGCCGGCAAGGTGGTCCCGCCCGCCGGCGTGGTGCGCCACGATCCCGACGATCCCTACCTCGTGGTGGCGGCGGACAAGGGAACGGCCGCGTTCTCCGACTACGCGAACGGCGTGTCGGCGGAATACGGCTTCTGGCTGGCCGACGCCTTCGCCTCGGGCGGCAGCGCCGGCTACGACCACAAGAAGATGGGCATCACCGCGCGCGGCGCCTGGGAGAGCGTGAAGCGCCACTTCCGCGAGATGGGCCACGACACGCAGGCGCAGGACTTCACCGTCGTGGGCATCGGCGACATGTCGGGCGACGTCTTCGGCAACGGCATGCTGCTCTCGCCCCACATCCGGCTCCTGGCGGCCTTCGACCACCGCCACATCTTCCTCGATCCGAACCCGGATCGCGAGAAGAGCCTCGCCGAGCGCGCGCGCCTCTTCGCCCTGGCGCGCTCGTCCTGGGAGGACTACGACAAGGCGGCGATCTCGAAGGGCGGGGGCGTCTTCGCGCGCTCGGCCAAGGCGATCGCGATCTCCGCGCCGGTGCAGAAGGCGCTCGGCATCGCCGAGGCGCACCTCACGCCCGCGGAACTCATGAAGGCCATCCTGCGCGCGCCCGTGGACCTCCTCTACAACGGCGGCATCGGCACCTACGTGAAGGCGCAGCGCCAGAGCCACGCCGAGGTGGGCGACCGCGCCAACGACGCGATCCGCGTGAACGGCGGCGAGCTGCGCTGCAAGGTGGTCGCGGAGGGCGGCAACCTGGGCCTCACGCAGCTGGGCCGTGTGGAGTTCGCGCGACGCGGCGGGCGCATCTTCACCGACGCCATCGACAACTCGGCCGGCGTGGACTGCTCGGACCACGAGGTCAACATCAAGGTCCTGCTCGGGCTCGTGGTGGCCGACGGCGAGCTCACGGTGAAGCAGCGCGACAAGCTCCTCGCCCAGATGACCGAGGAGGTCGGCCATCTCGTGCTCGCCGACAACTACTTCCAGACGCAGTCGCTCTCGGTCTCGGGCGTGCGCGGCGAGAAGCTCCTCGACGCCCAGGCGGCCTTCATGCGCGCGCTGGAGAAGATGGGGCGCCTGAACCGCGCCGTGGAATTCCTGCCCGCGGACGACGAGATCCTCGAGCGCCGCGCGGCGAAGGCCGGCCTCACCGCCCCGGAACGGGCGGTGCTGCTCGCGTACTCGAAGATGGTGCTCTTCGACGAGCTGGTGAAGGGCACGCTCATCGACGACGAGTACGTGGCGCGCGCCCTGGCCGCCTATTTTCCCCGGCCGATCCGCGAGCGCCACGCGGACGCGCTGCCCCGGCATCCGCTCAAGCGCGAGATCGTCGCCACCGTGGTGGCCAACACCATGATCAACCGCGTCGGCTCGGTCTTCGTGCACCGCATGCAGGAGGAGACGGGCGCGAGCATGGAGGAGGTCGTGCGCGCGTTCGTGCTCGTGCGCGACATCTTCGGCTTCGAGGCGCTCTGGGCCGAGGTCGACGCGCTCGACAACCGGGTGCCTTCCAGCCTGCAGTCGGAAATCCTCATCGAGGCCGGGCGCCTCGTGCTGCGCGCGACGCTCTGGTTCCTGCGCCGCCGGCGCGAGAAGCTGCCCATCGCCCAGGTGCTGGAGATCTTCCAGCCCGCCGTCGCCGCCTTCGGCGAAAGCCTGCCGGGCATCCTCGCCGCGGACGACCGCGCCTCCTGGGAGGCGATGGCCAAGCGCCTGGCGGGGCAGGGCGTCCCGGAGATCCTGGCGCGCCGCCTCGCGAGCCTCGGATCGCTCTACGCCGTGCTCGACGCCACCGAGGTGGCCGTGGGCGAGAAGCGCCCCGTGGAGTCGGTGGCGAGCCTGTATTTCGCGCTCGCGGGCGACCTCGAGCTGCGCTGGGTGGGCGAGCGCATCACGGCGCTGCCCACGGATACCTCGTGGCAGGCTCTCGCGCGGAACGCCCTGCGCGACGACCTCGCGGCCCAGCAGCGCGCCCTCACCGCGGCCGTCGTGAAGCTCTCGGCGCCGGATGCGGGGGCGCCCGCGATGCTGGCGGCGTGGAAGGATCGCTACGCGCAGCCGATCGCGCGGCTCGGGGCCATGCGCGAGGAACTCAAGCGCGCGGGCCCGCTCGACCTGGCGGTCCTCTCCGTCCTGCTCCGGGAGCTGCGCGCCCTTGCCTGAGGCGGACGCGGACGCGCAACCCGCGCGCCGGTGGTCGCTCGTCGCGGCCCTCGGCGTCACCCAGATCGTCTCCTGGGGCAGCGTCTACTACGCGTACGCCGTGGTCATGGGCGAGGTGGCGCGCGACCTCGGCGTCTCCTCGCCGACGGTGGTCGGCGCGTATTGCGGCGCGCTGCTCGTCTCGGGAATCGTCGCCGCGCCCGTGGGCCGGCACATCGATCGCCACGGCGCGCGCGCGCCGATGGTGGCCGGATCGGTCCTCGCGGCCGCGCTGCTCGCGGGCTTCTCGCAGGTGAGCGCGGTGTGGGCGCTCTACGCGACCTGGGCCGGCCTGGGGTTCGCGATGGGCCTGGTGCTCTACGAGCCGGCCTTCGCGAGCCTCGCCCTCGTCTTCCGGCAGGGCCTGCGCAAAGCGATCACCGTCCTCACGCTCGCCGGCGGGCTCGCGAGCACCGTGTTCTGGCCGCTCACGCAATGGCTCGAATCCTCGTTCGGCTGGCGCGACGCGATGCTGGTGCTCGCGGCCATCAATCTCGTGGTCTGCGTGCCGCTGCACGCGATCTTCCTGCCCCGCGGGGGCGCGCCTCGCACGAACCGCGCGGCGCGGCCGACGATCCGGCGGGCCGCGCGAAGCTGCTGGCGGACTGGCACTTCCGCGCGCTCGCGATCGCCTTCACGCTCAACATGCTCGCGTTCTCGGGCATCACGCTCCACCTGCTCGCGATGCTGGCCTCGAAGGGCCTCACGCCCGAGCGCGCGGCGATCCTCGGCGCCCTGGTCGGTCCGATGCAGGTGGCCGGGCGCGTGGTGGAGTTCACGTTCGCGAAGCACGCGACGCCGTCGGCGGTAGGCGTGATCGCGCTGGCCGCCTTTCCGCTCGCGGTCCTCGTCCTGGCGTTCGCCGGGCCGCAGGATTGGGTGTTCGTGGTCTTCGCCGCGCTCTGGGGTGCGAGCAACGGCGTGATGACCATCGTGCGCGGGACGGTGCCGGCGGAAATCTGGGGCCGTGACGGCTATGGCGGGCTCACCGGGCTCATGGCGACGCCGGTGCTGCTCGCCCGGGCGGTGGGGCCGTTCTTCGCCGCCTGGCTTCTCGCCGCGATGGGCGGCTACACGCCGATGGCGCTCGCCTTCGCCGCCATCGGGGTCGTCGCGCTGGCCAGCTTCGCCTCGGCCGTCTGGTTCAATCGACGATGATCGCGGCGACGACGGCCCGCCCCTCGGCGAGCAGGATGTTGTAGGTGCGGCAGGCGGCGCGGGTGTCCATCACCTCCACGCCGATGCGCGCCGCGTAGAGCGGGGCGAGGAGGGCGGGCGAGGGAAAGCGGAACGCGCGGCCCGAGCCGAGCAGCAGGATCTCCGGCTTCATCGCCGCGAGCGCCTCGACCTCCTCGCGCCGCAGCCCCTCGAAGCCGCCCGCCGTCCAGCCCGGCAGGACCCGATCGCCGGCGACGACGAGGTTCGCCGAATGGCGGCGCCCCGAGACCTCGACCCAGCCCTCGTCGTAGGCGGTGAAGACGTTGCGGCCCTCGGCACTTTCGCGGTCGATTTTCATGCGCGCATTTTCGCACCCCGATGCCCTTATCGTTTCTGGGGATTACGAATAAGTCGATGACATGGGTTCGGCGCGCGGACTATGATCGGCCCGCCTCTCGAAGCACGCGTGTCGCCGAATGCCCACGACAACCGGAGATGAAACGATGAACGCAATCCCTTCCCTGCGCGGCATCCCTCGCGCGCTCGCGATCGCCGCCGTGCTCGCCACGAGCGTCTCCGTGATGTCGGCGGACCACGCCGAATCCCCGGGCGCCGACGCCGACCCGGCCGCCGACCTGGCCGACGTGTTCATCTTCCCCTCGCCGCAGAACGCCGGGCGCACCGTGGCCGCCATCACCTTCGGCGGCCGTTCCGCGCCGCGCTCGCGGATCGACGGCGACATCCCGTGCGACCGCAACGTGATCTACACCTTCCACATCGATCGCGAGGTCGGCGGCAGCTTCGACAACGTCGCCGACGTCCAGGTCCAGGCCCGCTTCGGTCGCAACGGCCGCGGCGAATGCGGCCTGCAGCTCGAGAACGTTCCCGGCGCGGGCACCGTGTCCGGTCCCATCGAGACCGTGTTCGAATCCTCGGGGCTCAAGTTCTTCGCGGGCACGCGCAACGACCCGTTCTTCTTCGACGGCGAGGGTTTCGCGGCGCTCGTCGCGTCCTTCGCGGCGCCCGGCCAGAGCGGCGACGTGGCGGGCGCCTTCCGCCTGGGGCAGCCGCGGCGCGATTCGTTCGCGGCGCGCAACGTATCGGCGATCGTCTTCGAGATGGACAACGGGGCGCTCACCGCCGGGGGCTCCTCGCGCGTGCGGGTATGGGGCACCACCGGCCGGATCGCGGGGTGATGCCATGAAGACCCCGACGCCCCTCGCCCTCACCCTCGCCCTCGCCATCGCCTCGATCGCCGGCTGCAGCAGCAGCAACGGCCCGAGCACCGACGGCGGGTATTCCTTCCGCTCCGACGCACCGGACCGCTATGTCCGCGTCGACCGTACGGGCCAGCCCGCCATCGCCACGGCCCTCCTGTCGCGCGATCCGGCCATCGTGCCGACCGGGCCCACCGGCTCGATGCTCAATCCGGGCAATGCCGCCAATTCGTTCAACAACCAGCGCGATGCCCTCAACCGAGGCGATCCGCTCAACGACGCGCGCGATTTCGCCGGCCTCTTCACCGTCGGCCCGCAATCGAACTCGCTCTCGAACATCCACTTCGAGGTGGGGCCGCAGCTGCGCTCCATCGGCCTCACCCTGTGCTCCGTCGAGAAGGTCGTGCCCCCGGCGAGCAAGGCCGACGTCGACATCTCGGGCTGCGTCGCCCAGGTGGCGCCGGTCGTGCTGCCCGACGTGATGACCTACGACGTGAGCGCGCCGGCGGGATGGCCCAATGGCCGCGGCTACGACGATCCGGTGGTCGACCGCCTGCTCGCCGCGGCCCTCCTCAAGATCGCGGGCCCGGGCGCGCCCCACACCATCAATACGCTCTTCGGCGTCATCAACACGCCCCGCGACGAATCGGGCACCGTCCTGCCCCCGGCGTTTCCGCACCTGAGGGATCGCGTGCTTTGAGGCGGGCCGCGCTCGCGCCCGGCCTCGTGCTGGGCGCCGCGCTCGCGTTCGTCGCCGGCTGCGATACGGGCAGGGCAGGGGCTCCACCGGCCTCGCCGCCGGCCTCCGCCACGCCACGCCCGAACGACTTTGACCTCGAAAGGCGCAACCTCGACGAGGCGATCGCGCGCGGCCGGTCGCTTTCGGCCTCCCGGCCCGAGGACGGCCTGCTGCCGCTCGAGATCGTCTCGCTGCACCTCGAGCGCGCCCGCCTCACGGGTGACTACGCCGATTTCGGTCAAGCCCGCGACGCCTTGCAGGCGCGTCCGCCGTCGGCGGGTACCCGTGCCGCGCATTGCCTGCTCGAAGCACGCCTCGACTACACGCTGCATCGCCTGAAGGCGGCCGGTGCCCGCCTGGCCACCTGCCCGCCGGGCAACGATCCGGCGGAAGTCGCGGGCCTCGCCGCGGATCTCGCGATGCACGCCGGCCGGTACCGCGACGCCGAAGCCACCTATCGCGCCCTCGTGAACCGGGTGGGCACCCCCACGCAGTTCGTGAGGCTCGCCTTGCTGCGGGGAAGGACGGGTTCGCCGGCGGAGGCCGCGGCGCTCCTGGAGGCGGCCGAACGTCGCTACCACGGCACGTCCGCGACGATGAAGGCCTGGCTGCGCCTGCAGCGCGGCCTCGTGGCCCTGGACCGTGGCCGGTTCGACGAGGCCCTCGCGCTCTACCGGCAAGCCTCCGACGAACTGCCCGGCTGGTGGCTCGTCGACGAGCACATCGCGGAGGTGCTCGCCCTCACGGGCGACAAGGCCGCCGCGCGCGCCCTCTACGGCCGCGTGGTCGAACGCACGGGCGCGCCGGAATTCCTGGACGCGCTCGCGGCGCTGGAGGAGGAAGGGGGCGACAAGGCTTCGGCCGCCCGGCGCCGGGGCGAGGCGAGGGCGCTCTACGAGAAGCGGCTGGCCGACTACCCGGAGGCGGCCGCCGGCCACGCCCTCGACCATTTCCTGGCCGATTCCGCGGAAGCGCCGAGGGCGCTCGCGCTCGCCCGGGCCAACCATGCCGCGCGTCCCTTCGGCGAGGCTTCCATCGCCCTCGCGAAGGCCTGGCTCCATGCCGGCCAGCCGGCGAACGCGAAGGCGCTCCTGGAGGGCGAACTCGCGAAGGGCTGGGACACGCCCGAATTGCACTGGGTGCTCGCCGCCGCCCTCGACAAGCTGGGGCGAAAAACGCCGGCGCTGGCCTCGCGGGCCGAGGCTCGCGCGCAATCCGGCCGCCGAACGACTCTACGGCGCACCCTGAGGGGGCGGGCCCGGGGGGAATCGTTGTAAAATCAAGGCCGACCGTCCCACCGAAGCGCCTTCCGGCCACCTCCCCCATGAGCCCCGAATTCTCCCGCATCAAGCGGCTGCCGCCCTACGTCTTCAACATCACCAACGAGCTGAAGATGGCCGCCCGCCGCGCCGGCGAGGACATCATCGACCTGTCGATGGGCAACCCCGACGGCCCCACGCCGCGGCACATCGTCGACAAGCTCGTGGAGGTGGCCCAGCGCGAGGACACGCACGGCTACTCCATGTCGAAGGGCATCCCGCGCCTGCGCCGCGCCATCTGCCAGTGGTACAAGCGCCGCTGGGACGTGGACTTCGATCCCGAATCGGAGGCCATCGTCACCATCGGCTCCAAGGAGGGCCTCGCGCACCTCATGCTCGCCACGCTCGAGCGCGGCGACACGGTGCTGGTGCCCAACCCCAGCTACCCGATCCACATCTACGGCGCCATCATCGCGGGGGCGGACATCCGCTCGGTGCGCATGGCCCCGGGCGTGGACTTCTTCGCGGAACTCGAGCGCGCCATCGGCGAGCTCTTCCCCAAGCCCAAGATGCTCATCATCGGGTTCCCCTCGAACCCGACCGCGCAATGCGTGGAACTCGATTTCTTCGAGAAGGTGGTCGCGCTCGCGAAGCAGCACAACATCCTCGTGGTGCACGACCTCGCCTACGCCGACATCACCTTCGACGGCTGGAAGGCGCCCTCGATCATGCAGGTGCCCGGCGCGCGCGACGTGGCGGTCGAGTTCTTCACCATGTCCAAGAGCTACAACATGGCCGGCTGGCGCATCGGCTTCATGGTGGGCAACAAGGACCTGGTCCACGCCCTCGCGCGCATCAAGAGCTACCACGACTACGGCACCTTCACGCCCATCCAGGTCGCGGCCATCGCCGCGCTCGAGGGGCCGCAGGACTGCGTCGAGGAGATCCGCGCCAAGTACCAGAGCCGCCGCGACGTGATGGTGAAGGGCCTGCACGAGGCCGGCTGGAAGGTCGAGAACCCCAAGGCCTCCATGTACCTCTGGTGCCGGATTCCCGAGGCGTACGGGAAGATCGGCTCCATCGAGTTCGCCAAGAAGCTCCTCAAGGACGCCAAGATCGCGGTGGCGCCGGGCGTCGGCTTCGGCGACTACGGCGACGACCACGTGCGCATCGCCCTGATCGAGAACGAAAGCCGCTCGCGCCAGGCCGTGCGGGGCGTGAAGGAGATGTTCCGCAAGGACGGGATCGGCGCATGAAGGTCGAGGCCGTCACCGACGCGAAGGGCGCCATCGTCCGGCCGGACCTCCTCGCCGCCGCGGAGGGCATCCACCGCCAGCTTCGCCCGCACCTGCCGCCGGACTACCGCGGTCGCCTGGAGCAGGTGTTCGCGAGCGGCGCCGAGATGGCCGTGGCCCTCGATGGCGAGCGCGTGGTGGGCGTCACCGTCTTCCGCGTGATCGAGAAGACCTTCTCGGGGCGCGAGCTCTATTGCGACGACCTCGTCACCGACGAGGCGCTCCGCTCGAAGGGGGCGGGCAAGGCCATGATCGCCTACATGGAGAGCGTGGCCCGCGCGCGCGGCTGCGACGTCCTCGCGCTCGACTCGGGCTGCCAGCGCCAGCAGGCCCACAAGTTCTATTTCCGCGAAGGCCTGCCCATCACGGCCTTCCACTTCCAGAAGAGCGTCAGATGAAACCGATCCGCGTGGGCCTCGTCGGCCTGGGTACCGTGGGCGGCGGCACCGTCGAGGTGCTGCGCCGCAACCGGGAGGAGATCGCGCGCCGTGCCGGCCGCGACATCGTCGTGCGCATGGCCTCGGCGAGGGACCTCGCCAAGCCCCGCGCCGTGAACCTCGAGGGCATCGAGCTGGTGGCGGACCCGATGAAGGTGGTGACCCACCCCGAGGTCGACATCGTCGTCGAGCTGATCGGGGGCGAGACGCGCGCGTACGACCTGGTGCGCACGGCCATCGAGGGGGGCAAGCACGTCGTCACCGCCAACAAGGCGCTGCTCGCCAAGCACGGCAACGAGATCTTCCGCCTGGCGCACCAGAAGGGCGTCATGGTCGCCTTCGAGGCGGCGGTGGCGGGGGGTGTCCCCATCATCAAGGCGATCCGCGAGGGCCTCTCGGCGAACCGCATCGAATGGGTGGCCGGCATCATCAACGGCACCTGCAACTACATCCTCTCCGAGATGCGCGACAAGGGCCTTCCCTTCGACACGGTGCTCGCCGAGGCGCAGCGCCTGGGCTACGCGGAGGCCGACCCGTCCTTCGACATCGACGGCATCGACGCCTCGCACAAGCTCACGATCCTCTCGGCCATCGCCTTCGGCATCCCGATGCAGCACGACAAGGCCTACGTCGAGGGCATCGGCAAGCTGACGGCAGCCGACATCCGCTACGCCGAGGGGCTGGGCTACCGCATCAAGCTGCTGGGCATCTCGCGGCGAACGCCCGACGGGATCGAGCTGCGCGTGCACCCCACGCTCGTCCCGGCGCGCCGCCTCATCGCCAACGTCGAGGGCGTGATGAACGCCATCCTCGTGAAGGGCGACGCGGTGGGGCCCACGCTCTACTACGGCCGCGGCGCCGGCGCGGAGGCCACCGCGAGCGCGGTGGTGGCGGATCTCGTCGACGTGACGCGCGTGGCGACGGCGGACCCGGAGCACCGCGTGCCGCACCTCGCCTTCCGGCCCGATCGCCTCTCGGACACGCCGATCCTGCCGATGGACGACGTCGAGACGGCCTACTACCTGCGCCTGCACGCCCTCGACCGCCCCGGCGTGCTGGCCGACGTGACGCGCATCTGCGCGGACCTCTCGATCTCCATCGACGCGATCTTCCAGAAGGAGGCGGCCGAGGGCGAGGACCAGGTGGACGTCGTGATCCTCACGCACGTCACGCAGGAGCGCCACATCAACGCCGCCATCCGGCGCATCGAGGCGCTCGCGACGATTCCCGTGCCGGTGGTCCGCATCCGCCTCGAGGAGCTGCTCTAGTCCCGGGCCGCGGCGCCCGCGACCGAGCCCGCCGTGGCCGCCGAATTCCTCCTGCTCGCGCACAGCCATGGCGTCGCCTTCCTGGACGCCGTCACCGATTGGCGCGCGCGGGTGCCCTTGGCCGGCACGCCCGACCCCCGGTTCGGCAGCACCTTCCAGGGCTGGTTCGGCGGCACGCTGCCCGCGCGGCCCCTGGAACTCGCCTTGCGGCTTCCCGGCGCGTCCGAAAGGGCCATCGTCGCTTGGGTAATGCCGCCCGGAGGTCCCGTGGGCCACCTGGTCGAGATGGTGCCCGGCCCCGGCGGCGCACCCCAGCCGAAGGTGAACCCGGCGTACGTCGAGGTCCTGCGCGAATGGCGCGGCCGCGGCCCCGTCGTCTCGATGATCCGCGGCAACGAGCACGCCCTCACGATGCTGGGCCGCTTCCCGCCCTACGACTTCGTCGATCCGGAAGTGCCCGGCGTCGCCGCCGGCGTGCCGGTAATCGACGAGGGCCTCCTGGAGCGGTACGTGACGCCGTGGACCGACATGGTTTTCCATCCGCTGGAACTCGCCCGCCGCGACACCGGGAATCGCGCGCTGCACGTGCCGCCGCCGCCGCCGCGCGAGAAAGCCGAAGGCGCGCGTCACCTGGAGGAGATGGGCGAGCTGGTGCGGCAGTTCGGCTTCGTCCCGGAGCGACTGCGCCTCAAGTGGTACCGGCGTTACTGCCGCCAGCTGCGCGCTCGCCTGGAGTGCATCGGCTGCGACGTGCTCGAGGCCCCACCGCAGGCGCTCACGCCCGAGGGACTGTTGCGGGAGGAATTTGCCGAGGGCCTCACGCATGGCAACCGTCGCTACGGCGAGCTCGTGGCGGCGCAGGTCGATGCCTGGATCGCGGGGCCTGCGGCATGACCACGCCCTACGACGGCCAGCCCGCGCACCGGTTCTGGAAGGCTTCGAGCCGCGGCGCCGACGCGACGGCGGCCGGGTTCGACGCGGGCCGCAAGTTCGCCTTCGCGAAGGCGGACCTTTTCGCGCCCGCCGGCTCCTGCTTCGCGCAGCATTTCGCGCGGGAACTGGCCGCGCGCGGCGGACGCGTCCTCGCCACGGAGTCGCGCCACCCGCTCGAACCCGCGGATGCGGCCCTGGGCTACGGGGTCTTCCCGGCGCGCTTCGGCAACATCTACACCGCGCGGCACCTGCGCGAACTTCTCGAGCAGGCCTTCGGCGAGCGCGACCCGGTTCGCGATTTCGTCCTCCGCGAGGACGGCCGCTGGGTGGACCAGCTGCGTCCGCGCGCGGTGCCGGCCGGGTTCGCGAGCCGGGCGCACGCGATCGCGGACCGGGATCACCACCTCACGGCCGTGCGTCGCATGGTCGAGTCGATGGGCGTTCTGGTCTTCACCCTCGGCCTCACGGAGACCTGGGAGAACGCGCCGGGCGGCTACGCCTACCCGATCGTGCCGGGCGCCGTGGCCGGCGCCTTCGATCCGGCGATCCATCGATTCGCCAATGCCCGCGTCGCCGACGTCGTGGCCGACCTCGAGCGCGTCGTCGCGCTCGTCGCGGCCCGCAACGCCGGGGCCCGGGTCCTGCTCACCGTCTCGCCCGTCGGCCTGGCGGCCACGGCCGAGGCGCGCAGCGTGATGGTGTCGACCGCGGCCTCCAAGGGCATCCTGCGCGCGGCCGCGGACGAACTGGTGCGCAGCCACGCGCACGTCGACTATTTCCCGTCCTTCGAGATCATCACCGGCGCGTGGGCGCGCGGCCGGTTCTGGGCCGAGGACCTGCGGGAGGTCTCCGCCGAGGGCGTGGATGCGGTGATGGCCGCCTTCATGGCCTCGCGCCTGCCCGAACTGGCCGGCTCGTCGCCATCACCCGCCGCGCCCTCGGCATCGCCGGGCACCGACCCGTCGGACGCCTTCGCCGCCGCCCTCGACGCGGCGTGCGACGAACGCTTCCTCGACCGCAGTTGAATCCCGCGACAAGGACCCCATGAAATACGTGAGCACGCGCGGCCGGGCCGCCAACCAGAGCTTCACCGACATCCTGCTCGAAGGCCTCGCGGCCGACGGGGGCCTCGCCGTGCCGGAGCAGTGGCCGCGGGTCACGCGCCCCAAGCTCGACGCGATGCGCGACCTGCCGTACCCGCGCCTCGCCTTCGAGGTGCTGCGCTTCTTCGCGGACGACTTTCCCGGGGGCGAACTCAAGGCCCTCGTCGAACGCACCTACACGGCGGAGGTCTTCGGCTCGCCGGAGATCACCCCGCTGCGGACGCTCGAGCCCAACTTCCACCTGCTCGGCTGTTCCAACGGACCCACGCTCGCGTTCAAGGACATCGCGATGCAGATGCTGGGCAACCTCTTCGAGCACGTGCTGGAGAAGCAGGGGCGCGAAATCAACATCCTGGGCGCGACGAGCGGCGACACCGGCTCCTCGGCCGAGCATGCGTTGAAGGGCAAGCGCCGCGTGAAGGTCTTCATGCTTTCGCCGCACGGGCGCATGAGCCCCTTCCAGCGGGCGCAGATGTACGGCCTCGACGAGCCCAACATCTTCAACCTCGCCGTGAAGGGCGTCTTCGACGACTGCCAGGACCTGGTGAAGGCCGTGAACGCCGACGCCGCGTTCAAGGAGCGCCACCGCCTGGGCGCGGTGAACTCCATCAACTGGGCGCGAGTGGTGGCGCAGGTCGTCTACTACTTCAAGGGCTACTTCGCGGCGACGCGCTCGAACGACGAGCAGGCGAGCTTCGCCGTGCCCTCGGGCAACTTCGGCAACATCTTCGCCGGGCACGTGGCGAAGCGCATGGGCCTGCCCATCAAGCGGCTCGTGCTCGCCACCAACGAGAACGACGTGCTCGACGAGTTCTTCCGCACCGGCCGCTACCGGCCCCGCAAGACCGCCGAGACCCACGCCACCTCGAGCCCCTCCATGGACATCTCGAAGGCCTCCAACTTCGAGCGCTTCATCTGGGACATGGTCGACCAGGACGGCGAGAAGGTCGCCTGGCTCTGGAAGCAGGTGGACGAGAAGGGCGGCTTCGACCTGTCCACGGACAAGGCCTGGGAGCGTATCGAGGAGGATTCCGGCTTCGCCTCCGGGCGGAGCCTGCACGAGGACCGCATCGCCACCATCCGCCAGGTGAAGAAGGACTACGGCGTGGTGATCGACCCGCATACCGCCGACGGCGTGAAGATCGGCAACCGCATCCGGGAGCGCGGCACGCCCATGATCTGCATCGAGACGGCGCTGCCGGCCAAGTTCGAGGCGACGATCGTCGAGGCCCTGGGCGAACGCCCGCCGCGGCCCGCCGGGATCGAGGGCATCGAGGACAGGCCGCAGAAGTGCGAGGTCATCGGCACCGACGTGCCCGCCCTCAAGGACTTCATCGCGAAGCACGCATAGCGAAGGACGCGCTGCGCCGAGCCCCGATCCGGGCGGGGCGAGTGCGTCTTGTCCGGCGGCAGCAGGACTGTCGGACGCTTTCCTTTGGCAATGGGACCGAGGGTAGGGACGCGTCTTTCCGGATCCCGGCCGAGTGAACTTGCGACGAGGGATGATCGCTTCGTTCGGTGTCGACATAGGGCAGGGTGTGCCCGCCGGGCCACCGTGAGTCGGCGGCAATCCGAAAAGTGCGTCCACCCCCCCCCGGTCCGTCCGCGGCTTCGGAAGCGACGCCGCTTCGGTGCCACTGGTCACCCTGTCAACGCGCCTGCTGCGAAGGCCGGACCTGCTGGCAGCAGGCGCGGAAACGGCGACCAAGCACGCGACGAAGCGGCGCCGTTTCCGAAGCCCCGACGGACCGGGGTATGGGGTGCGTTCTTTTCGGATCCAGGCCGACTCACGGTGGCGCAAGGGCACCGCCTTCGCCCATGTCGACGCCGATCGAAGCGATCATCCCTCCTGGCAAGTTCACTCGGCCGGGAGTCGGAAAAACGCGTCCCACTCCTCGGGGGTCGCGGTCCCTTGCAAAGGGAAAGCATCCGACAGTCCCGCTGTCGCCGGACAAGGACGCACTCGCCCCTTTGCCGGGGCTCGTTGGCATCGGGGCTTGCGGACATCGGGGCTCGGGCTCTGTGGGGCCACGCTGACGGCGCCGGGCAGGCTTGTCGCCCCGCGGAGACGGAATTGTCCGCCCGTAGCGTTCGTTCCCTCGGGCCCGCAGTCGGGCGCCGCTGCGGTACGCTTCTTGCAAGCGCCCTGCGCCAACCCGATTCCGTCCCAGGGAAACCCATGCCCGAATCCTCCCGCACCCCCCGTGCGCTCCTCGCCCGGTTCCTCTCGGCGCTCGTGTTCGCCGCGCTGCCCGTCCTTCCGGCGCTCGCGGCCTCGAATCTCGTCAACATCTCGACGCGCATGCAGGTGCTCACCGGAAACGACGTGCTGATCGGGGGCTTCATCGTCGGCGGCACCGCGCCCAAGACGGTGGTCGTGCGGGCGCGCGGCCCCTCGCTCGCCGCCGCGGGCATCGCGAACCCGCTCGCCAATCCCCGCCTCGAACTCTTCACGGGCCAGTCCCTGATCACGGGCAACGACGACTGGCAGCAGTCGACCTCGGCGGCGGCGATCCAGTCCGCGGGCCTCGCGCCGGCGAGCCCGCTCGAATCGGCCATCCTGTACACGCTCGGGCCCGGCGCCTATACCGCGGTCGTGTCGGGCGTGGCCGGCGCGACGGGCGTCGGCATCGTCGAGGTCTTCGAGGTCGACCGGCCCGACGTGCCGCTCACGAACATCTCCACCCGCGGGCAGGTGCGCACCGGCAACGACGTGATGATCGGCGGCTTCATCATTTCCGGGGACCTTCCGCAGACGGTGATCGTGCGCGCCCGGGGCCCCTCCTGGCCGCCTTCGGCATCACCAACCCGCTCGCCAACCCGGTCCTGCAACTCATGTCCGGCGCGAGCGTGATCGCGGCGAACGACGACTGGGGCGCCTCGCCCGCGGCCCTCGAGATCCAGGACAGCGGCTTCGCGCCCGGGCACCCGGCGGAATCCGCGATGGTGGTGACCCTGAATCCGGGGGCCTACACGGCCATCGTGACCGGCGCGGCCGGCGGAACGGGGGTGGGCATCGTCGAGGTGTTCGGACTCGGTCCGCGCAACGAGGCCGCGCGCCTGCTCCAGCAGGCGACCTGGGGCGCGTCCCTGGGCGAGATCACGCGCGCCGCGGCGATCGGGGCCCGGGCGTGGATCGACGAGCAGATCGCGAAGCCGGCCTCGAACTACACCGCGCAGGCGTCGCTCAACATCGCGAACAACAAGGCCGGCGCCAACGGCTGCACGGACACGACGAACGGCTGCCCGTGGCAGGTGACGACGCCGACCATCTACAAGTTCGCCTTCGAGGGCCAGGACCAGTTGCGCCAGCGCGTGGCCAACGCGCTCTCGCAGATCATGGTGGTCTCCCTCAACAACAACCGGCTCGGCGATTCGGGCACGGGCGTCCCGAACTACCTCGACATGCTCGGGCGTCACGCGTTCGGCAACTTCCGCGACCTGCTCCGGGACGTGACGCTGCACCCGGCGATGGGCGTGTATCTCGACATGCTGGGAAGCAGCCACGAGGTGCCGAACGAGAACTACGCCCGCGAGCTCCTGCAGCTCTTCTCGATCGGCACGGTCATGCTGAACGCGGACGGCACCAAGCCGCGCGACGCGCAGGGAAACACGATCCCCACGTACGACGAGGAGACGGTGCAGGGATTCGCCAAGGCCTTCACGGGCTGGCACTTCGCCGACCAGAACATGACGCAGTCGTGGAAGTTCTACTGGCCCGACGAGCGCTGGAGCGTCCCGATGAAGCCCTGGACCGCGCGCCGCTGCCCGCAGGACGGGCGATGGCCCGCCGGGAGCACCACGACCTCCTGCAGCCTGAACGACCCGAACCGGTCCTTCCCGCCCCCCCACGACACGGGAACGAAACGCCTGCTGCAGTACGCGGGCGCGCCGTTCGCCAACCTGCCGGCCGGGCAGACGCCCGAGCAGGACCTCGAGAACGCGATCGACAACATCTTCCGCCATCCGAACGTCGGGCCCTTCATCGGCAAGCAGCTCATCCAGCGCCTGGTGACGAGCAACCCCTCGCCGGGCTACGTGCAGCGCGTTTCCGCGGCCTTCGCGAACAACGGCGTCGGCATCCGCGGGGACATGACGGCCGTGGTGCGCGCGATCCTGCTCGACACGGAGGCCCGCAGCCTCGCCGTGGCCGGCGGCAACACCTTCGGCAAGCTGCGCGAGCCGGTGGCGAAGTTCCTGCACCTGCACCGGGCCTTCAGCGCCCGGGCGAGCGGCGGCTACTACGACATCTGGGACCTGTCCGACCCCGATGCGCTCGGCCAGGCGCCGATGCGTGCGCCCTCGGTGTTCAATTTCTACGACCGCGATTTCGCGCCGGCAGGTCCCCTCGGCCAGGCCGGGCTGGTGGGGCCGGAATTCGACATCACGACCGCCTCGACCGTCGCCGGGTTCTCGGACTTCAGCAAGTGGGGCATCTATCCGGGCTTCAACTCGGGTTCGAGCGATCAGTCGCGCTGGATACGCCCGACCTACGACCGCTATCTCGCGGGTGCGATGGCCGACACGCCCGCCGCGCTCGTCGACGAACTGGACCTGCTGCTCACCGCCGGCAACCTCAAGGCGAAATTCAAGGCCGACCTCGTGGCGACGCTCAACGGCGTCACGCGCACGGTCGTCGCCGACCAGCGCAACGACCGCCTGCGCATCGCGATCTGGCAGATCGTCCACTCGGCCGAATACGCCGTGCAGCGCTAGGAGAACCGACGCCATGAACCGACGCCATTTCCTCTCCGCGCTGGCCGCCTTCGGCGCCTCGCCGCTCGCGCCCTCGTTCCTCACGCCGGCCATGGCCGCCGACACCACGGGCTACAAGGCGCTCGTGTGCCTGTTCCTCTTCGGCGGCAACGACAGCCACAACATGGTCGTCCCCCTCACCACGGCCGAGTACAACACGTACGCCGCCGCGCGCGGCGGCCCGGCCGAGGCGAACGGCCTCGCGCTCCCGCAGGGCTCGCTCCTGCCCATCCCGGGCGGCCTGTACGGCCTGCATCCGGCGATGCCGAACCTCGCGGCGCTCTGCACCCAGGGCAAGCTGGCGATCGTGGCCAACACGGGCCCGCTGCTCGCCCCGACCACGCTCGCGCAGTACCGGGCGCGCTCGGTGCCGCTGCCGCCGCAGCTGTTCTCGCATTCGGACATGCAGTCGCACTGGCAGACGATGCGCCCGGACGCTCCGGCCGACAGCGGCTGGGGCGGGCGCCTGTCCGACACGTTCGGGACCGCGGCCACGGGCCTGCTGCCGGTGTCGGTGACGCTGGGCGGCGGCGGCATCTTCATGAAGGGGGACACGTCGTCGGCCTTCCAGGTGGGGCGCATGCGCTACGCCAACGGCGGCATCGACAACCGCAACCGCATCGCGCGCGTGCCCCGCGCCGACGTGGACTGGAACTGGACCGGCGGCAACCCGCAGGCCCTCTTCGTGGGCAACACGCGCCTGGTGCGCGCCAACCGGGTCGAGGAGCAGTGGGCCAGCGTGATGGAAGGCGCCCTCGACATCGGCCAGTTCGTGAACGACGGGATGTACAACGCCACCACCGTCAACGGCAACACGACCTATTCGCTCAAGGTTCCCGTGCCCGGCACCTGGCCCACGTCGGGCAACGGCCTGGCGGCCCAGATGCACGCCGTGGCGGCGATGATCGCGGCGCGCCAGGCGCTGGGCGTCACGCGGCAGGTCTTCTTCGTTTCCGTCGGCGGCTTCGACAATCACGGCGACCAGTTCGGGCGCGACGCGACGACGGGCAACAAGACGCTGCTCGCGGGCAGGCACTTCGACCTGCTGCGCCAGGTGGACGTGGCGCTCTCGGCCTTCCATCAGGCGACCGTGGCGCTGGGGGTGGCCAACAACGTCACCACGATGACCATGAGCGACTTCGGGCGCACGCTCAAGTCGAACGGCCAGGGCAGCGACCACGGCTGGGGCGGGCACCAGTTCGTGCTGGGCGGGGGCGTCAACGGCGGGCGCATCGTGGGGGGCTTCCCCACCGTGGCGCTGGGCACGGCGTCCGACGTGGGCGAGGGGCGGCTGCTGCCCAACATCGCGAGCGACACCTACGCGGCGACCTTCGCCAAGTGGCTGGGCGCGACCGAAGGCGAACTCGACGCGGTCTTTCCCAACCTGTCCCGGTTTCCGGCGCGCACCCTCACCGACCTGATGCTCTGAGGGCGCGCCGGGCGCGATGCCCGGTTCCGGCGTGCTGGCGCACAATGGGGGCATGCGCTGGTTCGCCATCCGATTCGCGCTCGTCCTCGTCGCGCTCTTCGCCTTCGAGCTCACGCCGCCCGGCCAGGCGCTGGTGAAGCCGTGGACGGCGTTCGTCGCCTCCGCGAGCGCCGGGCTCGTGCAGGCCTTCGACGGCGACGCGGCGGCGCGGGGCATCGTGCTCTACAGCCAGAAGAGCGGCTTCGCCGTGGCGATCCAGGCGGGCTGCAACGGCATCGAGGCGATGCTCGTGCTGGTGGCGGGAATGCTCGCGTACCCCGCCTCCTGGCGCCAGCGTGCCGCCGGCATCGCGATCGGGGCGATGGCCATCCAGGCGCTCAACCTCGCCCGCGTGGTGAGCCTCTTCTACCTCGGGCAGTGGAACCGGGAATGGTTCGAGTGGGCGCACCTGTACGCCTGGCAGGCGCTCATCATGCTCGATGCCGTGATCGTCTGGCTGCTGTGGATCCGGCACGTCGATACGCGTGGCGCGGCGGCCGGCGGGCCGCCCCCCGCGGGTGCGACGGCCTGACATGCCGGCGTCCCGGCGCGAGGTGCTCGGCCTCGCCCTGCGCGCGCTCGGGTGGCTGCCGCTCACGCTGGCGGCGTGGTACTTCGCCTCGGCGGCGCTCGCCTGGGTGCCCGCGAAGCTCGCCGCGCCCGCGCTCGGCCTCGCGGGCGTCGAGGTGCGCTCGGTCACCCTGGCCGATGGCGTCGCCGCTTTCGGCGCGCGGCTCGTTCCGCCCTACCGGCCCGGCATCGCGCAGGTCGAGAGCGTCGCGGTCGACGTCGACGTGAAGACGCGCACCTTCACCTTCGGGATCGCCCTGTTCGTCGCGCTTACGCTCGCGACAGGGCGCCCGTGGCGCGCGCGGGCCGTGGCGATCGGCGCGGCCGTGACCATCGCCTTGCCGGCGTGGAGCATCGCGTTCGACGCGCTGAGGCAACTGGCGTCGGTCGCCGCGCTCGGCCCCGTGCTCGCCTGGCCGCCGGCGGTTCGCGAGGGAATCGCCTTCGGCTACCAGCTGGGTTCGCTCCTGCTGCCCACGCTCGCGCCCGTGATCGCCTGGATCGCGCTCAACCCCCGCCTCACGCGCGGGCGCGCCTAGAAGAAGACGAGCCAGGCGGTCAGCAGGGTGAGCAGCATGCCGCCGATGATGGCGGAGAAGACCGTGAGGAGCACCCGCCCGTCCGCGGCCTGCTGGGCGGCGAGGTCGCCTTCGGGAATCTCGCGCGCGCGCTTCCTTTCACGGAATGCCATCCCGATCACGACGGTGAGCACCGTGAGGAAGGCGATGAAGACCAGGAGGAGCTTGTACCCGAGGGTCATCTAATTGGCGGGAATGGTGCAGGTGCCGGCGGGCGTCGCGTAGATCTGGCGCGTGATGTCCTTCGTCTGCAGGACGCCGTTCACATTGTAGGCAAAGCTTCCGTTGTTGGCGTCGGTGAAGCGGAGCGTTCCGGTGCCCACCGCCGTGGCCGTGACCTGCGCCGGATCCCACGGCACCGCGCTGAAGGCCGGCCCCCGCGTCTGGAAGATCGTTCCGGACCATGCGTTGGGGCCCACGCGCTCGCCGCGCGTGATGACGAGCCAGAGGGGATTGCCGTTCGTGTCGTAGGTGTACCAGGCCACGAAGATGATCGTGTCGGCGGCCGGACCCTGTTGCGTGATCGCCATGCCCCAGCCCGATTCGCTGCCGGCAGGGGCGCGCCACCACAGGCCCTGCACGTTCACGTCGGGGCCGGAGACCGGGGCGATGTTGATGGCGCCCGTCTGGCCGCCGAAATTGGTGGGCGTGGAGGCGGCCGTGCTGCCGTTTCGCAGCAGGGCATTGCGCCCGTCCGTGGGCAGGGCGCCGTACGTCCACGTATCCGAGCCCTCGGCGAAGTTGATCGTGCCGCCGCCCACGTTGAGGAAGCCTGCGGGAATGACGTAGTCCGGGGCGATGCCCGCCGCGGCCGCGAAGCCCGGCGTGCCCACCACGAAGCGCTTGCCGGAGGTGTCGCCGGGCAGGTCGGTCGCGAACGACAGGGAGCGGGTGGGCGCCGTGCCCCCGCTGGCGGTGAGCGTGTGCCCGGAAAGGAACTGCTGGCCGCCGGTGAGCGCCTGGAATTCGATGTACTGGACGGTCCCGTCGGCGTTGGAGAACGCCTCGCCGATCGTCCACAGGTGGAAGGCGGCGTGGGCGGGAAGCGCCACGACGGCGGCGGCCGCGAGGGCGAAGCGGAAGAACCGGCGGCGAACGCGGACGAGGGCAGGGCGCATGGGAACCTCCACGGCGTGGGGCGGGCAAGCGCCCGGATGCCCCGTGAACACCTGGCGGACGGCCGTCATTCCATGGCCGCGATTCGATGCCCGCCGGAAACCGGGCGGGCTAGTCGTCGTCCGGGTCCTTCGGCGGGCGCCCGTCGAAGACCATGTTCCGGCGACGCTGCAGCCAGGCATCGCGGGTGAAGCTGTACTTGTCGAGCGCGGCCTCGTCCAGGACCTTCTCGGCCTTGAGCAGGCCCGCGCGGCTGCGCACGATGTCCAGGCCGAAGAGCGAGTTGCGCGTCGCCACGTCGCCGACGCTGCGGTTGTAGGCGAAGCTCGGGTCCACGTAGCGGGCCGGGGCGTCGCGCACGGTCGACGGGCCGAAAAGCGGAATGATGAAGTAGGGCCCCGGCGGCACGCCCCACCAGCCGAGGGTCTGGCCGAAATCCTCGTTGTGCTTCTCGAGGCCCATGGGCGTCGCGACGTCCCACAGGCCCAGGATGCCGATCGTGGAATTGACGACGAGGCGGCCCAGGTCGCCGGCACCGCTGGCGAACTTGCCCTGGAGCATGTTGTTGAGGCCCGTGCCCAGGTCCTGGAGGTTCTCGAAGAAATTGCTCACGCCCTGCTGGACGAAGCCGGGCGTCACCTTGTCGTAGCCCTGGGCGATGGGCTTGAGGACGTACTTGTCCGCGGTGTCGTTCACCTCGAACATCGACCGGTTGTAGCCCTCCCACGGGTCCTTCGGGTTGGGCGGGCCGGAGACGGTGGCGCAGCCGGAGGCGGCCGCGAGGAGGAGCGTGGCGAGGAGGGCGCGGGTCATCGGTCAGTGATGGAGGAAGCGAAGGGAGAGGTCGACGGCCTGGATGTCCTTGGTGAGCGAGCCGATGGAGATGCGGTCCACGCCCGTCTCCGCGATCTCGCGCACCGTCGCGAAATCGACCCCGCCGGATGCCTCGAGTTCCGCGCATCCCGCGGCGATCGCCACGGCCTCGCGCATCTTCGGCAAGGTGAAATTGTCGAGCAGGACGAGCCTCGCCCCGGCGGCGATCGCCTCGCGCAGCTGCTCGAGCGTTTCCACTTCCACCTGCACCATCACGCCGGGCTTCGCGGCCTTGAGCGCCGCCTGGACCGCGGCCGTGACGCCCCCCGCGGCGGCGAGGTGGTTCTCCTTGAGGAGGATCCCGTCGTACAGGCCCACGCGGTGGTTCACGCCGCCGCCGGCGCGCACCGCGTACTTCTGCGCGATGCGCAGGCCGGGCAGGGTCTTGCGCGTGTCGAGGATCTTCGCCTTCGTGCCCTCGACGCGCTTCACGTAGGCGCGCGTGCGCGTGGCCACGGCCGAGAGGGTCTGGAGGAAGTTGATGGCGGTGCGCTCCGCGGTGAGCAGGGCCCGGGCGTCGCCCTCGACCTCGCACACGTTGGAGCCGGCCACGATGTCGTCGCCGTCCTTGTGGTGCCAGTAGATCTCGGCTTCGGGGTCGAGCAGCTCGACGGTGCGCTCGAACCATTCGGTTCCGCACAGCACGGCATCCTGACGCGTGATGAGCCGCGCTTTCGCCACCTTGCCGGCGGGCAGGAGGGCGGCGGTGAGGTCGCCGGCGCCGACGTCCTCGGCCAGGGCACGGCGGACGTCGGTGGTGACGGTTTCCTCGAGTTCGTGGAAGAGGTCGGACATGGCGGGAAAGTGCCTTGAAACGGGGCCTGAATGCCCCATTTGGGAGGTAATCGATCGATTTTCGGGGCTAATTCCCGACGAAATCGCTAGGAAAAGGATACCACCGATGCGTCTCGACAAGCTCACCACCAAGTTCCAGCAGGCCCTCGCGGACGCGCAGAGCCTCGCCCTCGCCAACGACTGCGGGTTCATCGAGCCCGCGCACCTGCTCTCGGCCCTGCTCGACCAGGAGGACGGCGGCTCCGCGTCGCTGCTTTCGCGTGCGGGCGTCAACGTCGCGGCCCTGAAGAAGGGCGTGGCGGAGGCCGTTTCGCGCCTGCCGAAGGTCGAGGGCACGGGCGGCGAGATCTCGGTCTCGCGGGACCTCGGCAACCTCCTCAACCTCACGGACAAGGAGGCCACGAAGCGCGGCGACCAGTACATCGCCTCCGAGCTCTTCGTGCTCGCCTGCGCGAACGACAAGGGCGACATGGGGCGCCTTCTCAAGCAGCACGGCGCGTCGCCCGCCGCGATCGAGAAGGCCATCGCCGCGGTGCGCGGCGGGCAGGGCGTGGAGACGCCGGAATCCGAGGGCGCCCGCGAATCCCTCAAGAAGTACACCCTCGATCTCACGGAGCGCGCGCGCCAGGGCAAGCTCGACCCGGTGATCGGCCGCGACGACGAGATCCGCCGCACCATCCAGATCCTGCAGCGGCGCACCAAGAACAACCCGGTGCTCATCGGCGAGCCCGGCGTGGGCAAGACCGCCATCGTCGAGGGCCTCGCGCAGCGCATCGTGAACGGCGAGGTGCCCGACACGCTCAAGGACAAGCGCGTGCTCTCGCTCGACATGGCCGCGCTGCTGGCGGGCGCCAAGTACCGCGGCGAGTTCGAGGAGCGCCTCAAGGCCGTCCTCAAGGAGATCGCGCAGGACGAGGGCCGCATCATCGTCTTCATCGACGAGCTGCACACCATGGTGGGCGCCGGCAAGGCCGAGGGCGCCATCGACGCGGGCAACATGTTGAAGCCCGCGCTCGCCCGCGGCGAGATGCACTGCGTGGGCGCGACGACGCTCGACGAATACCGCAAGTACATCGAGAAGGACGCCGCCCTCGAGCGGCGCTTCCAGAAGGTGCTGGTCGACGAGCCCAGCGTGGAATCGACCATCGCCATCCTGCGCGGCCTGCAGGAGAAGTACGAGGTCCACCACGGCGTGGACATCACGGACCCGGCCATCGTCGCCGCGGCCGAGCTCTCGCACCGCTACATCACCGACCGGTTCCTGCCCGACAAGGCCATCGACCTGATCGACGAGGCCGCCGCGCGCATCAAGATGGAGATCGACTCCAAGCCCGAGTCCATGGACAAGCTCGACCGCCGCGTGATCCAGCTCAAGATCGAGCGCGAGGCCGTGAAGCGCGAGAAGGACGAAGCCTCGAAGAAGCGGCTGGAGCTCATCGAGACGGAAATCGAGAAGCTCGAACGCGAGTACGCGGATCTCGAGGAAGTGTGGACGGCCGAGAAGCACGCCGTGCACGGCTCGGCCACCATCCGCGAGGAAATGGAGAAGGTGAAGCTCGCCATGGAAGAGGCCCGCCGCAAGGGCGACTGGGCGAAGATGAGCGAGATCCAGTACGGCAAGCTGCCGGCGCTGGAAGCGCAGCTGAAGAAGGCCGACAAGGCCGAGGGCGGCAAGGCGAAGCCGAAGCTCCTGCGCACGGAAGTCGGCGCCGAGGAGATCGCGGAAGTCGTCTCGCGTGCCACGGGCATCCCGGTAAGCAAGATGATGACCGGCGAGCGCGAGAAGCTCCTCAAGATGGAAGAGAAGCTGCACGAGCGCGTCGTGGGCCAGGACGAGGCCGTGCGTCTCGTCGCGGACGCCATCCGCCGTTCGCGCGCGGGCCTGTCGGACCCGAACCGGCCCACCGGCTCGTTCCTGTTCCTCGGCCCCACGGGCGTGGGCAAGACGGAGCTGTGCAAGGCGCTCGCGACCTTCCTCTTCGATTCCGAGGACCACCTGATCCGCGTGGACATGAGCGAGTTCATGGAGAAGCACTCGGTCGCGCGGCTCATCGGCGCGCCCCCGGGCTACGTGGGCTACGAGGAGGGCGGCCATCTCACGGAGGCCGTGCGCAGGAAGCCCTACTCGGTGATCCTCCTCGACGAGGTCGAGAAGGCGCATCCGGATGTCTTCAACGTCCTGCTGCAGGTGCTGGACGACGGCCGCATGACGGACGGGCAGGGCCGCACCGTGGACTTCAAGAACACCGTCATCGTCATGACCTCGAACCTGGGCAGCCAGATGATCCAGCAGATGGCGGGCTCGGATCCCCTCCTGCTCAAGACCGCGGTCATGGCCGAGGTGAAGACGCAGTTCCGGCCGGAGTTCGTGAACCGCATCGACGAGATCGTGGTCTTCCACGCGCTCGGCGAGGAGCACATCCGCAACATCGCGAGGATCCAGCTGCGCTATCTCACCGAGCGCCTCGCGAAACTGGACATGGGCCTCGAGGTATCGGAAAGCGCCCTCGCGGAACTGGCCCAGGCCGGCTTCGACCCGGTCTACGGCGCGCGGCCGCTCAAGCGCGCGATCCAGCAGGCCATCGAGAACCCGCTCTCGAAGGACATCCTCGAGGGCAAGTTCGGTCCCAAGGACACGATCGTCGTGTCGGCGGGCAAGGGCGGGGGGATCTCGTTCGAGAAGGCGGGCGCGCGGAAGAAGGCGGCCTGATCTCGGCGCTGCCTGCGGGCGGCTCGTATCGGGCGAGCCCCGGGTGCCTCACGGCAGCCGGGGCTTTTTCATTGCACGGGGTCAGTGGGGGAGGGATTGAATCGCCCGGGTTACTTCCGGCCCTGGTGCCTTGTCGCCGCCCTCGCGTCGCAGAAGTCCTTGTTCTTCTCGGCCTCGTGAGTGCAGTCGAGCCAGTTGCCAAGGTCGTCCTGGATCACATCGATCCCCTTGTTGTCTTCGCCGGGCTCGCTCGGCTCGAGCTGGCCGTCCCACCACATCTTCACCCGCTGGTTCACCGTGCAATCGAACTTTCCCGGTGGGGCGATGGAGGGGATGTCGATCAGCTTGCATTCGGACTTCCTGACATCGACGAGCCTTACGCGAATCCTTCCGGACTTCCCGGTCGCGGTTACCGTCACCGGCAGTCCGCCCGCATCGTCGAGCTTCTCATAGGCCTTCAACATCAACTTCTTGAGAACGTCTTCGGGTGGTTCCGGGAAGCTCGTGCGCCCGGGAGCGGATTGCGACTCGGCTGGCTCGGGTTGCCTGGGGGTGTGGACGGGCTCGGGGGCCTTCTTGCTGCAGGCGGCGAGCCCCGTGCAGGAGGCGAGGAGAGAGACCGCCAGGAAGGCCTTGATGTTCATGGAGTCCGATGCATTCGGTTGTCTTCCTTTGCTGGCCGCAATCGGACCCACCCCAGGCCGCCTTCGGCTGGTCTTCCGTCATCCGCCCCGACTCGGAAGACGCCGATGGAATCGACCCTCAGGGATACGCCCGTCCCGGATTCTGCCACCAGCGATCCGGTCGATGCGTTCCTGCGCGAGCGCCTGCGCGCCTCGCTCTACGCGCTTCCCTGCCGCGACTAGACGGCCTGCGGGGCGATCGCCGCCTCGGCGAGGGTGAGTTCGACGGGCGGCGACGTCTCGAGGACCTTCTTGACCGGGCAGTGCCCGGCGTTGCGCAGCAGTCCCTCCCGGTGCTCGGCCGGAAAGCCCGGCGGCACCACGAGCGACATGCGGATTCGTTCCAGCGAATGGCGCTCGCCCCACACGGGCTCGAGCACCACCTCGATGCCCTCGTGCGGCAGCTTCCACTTGCGGCAGTAGCGCTGGGCGAAGTAGCCGGTGCACGCCGCCACGCTCGCGAGGAACACGTCAAAGGGAGAGGGCGCCTTGTCCTCGCCGATGGGCGGGGGCTGGTCGGACTCGATCGTGAAGCGTCCTTCGATGACGGTCTCGATGCGGGCGCCGTCGTGCAGGCGGGCGATGATGGTCATGGCGTGTCGTTCCGGGATCTTTCCCGGTCTCCGTAGTATACTGGTGGGAGTATATCATGCCGCCCCGCGGCGCCCGTCCCAGCCACCGTCCGGAGATCCGTCCATGAACCTGAAATCGCTTGCCCTGGCCCCGCTCGCGGGAGCCGCCCTTCTCGCCCTCGCGGGCACCGCCCTTTCGCAGGAACCCGCCTGGGTGGCCGGCGCCCGCGAAGTGGCCGGCGCGCTGCCGCCCAAGCTCGTCGCGACCCTCGCGGACGAGATCGCGAAAACCGGCGCGGACGGCGCGATCCCCGTGTGCCGCGACAAGGCGCCCGCGCTCGCGAAGGCGGCCTCCGAGGCATCGGGCTGGCAGATCCGCCGCGTGAGCCTGAAGAACCGCAACCCCAAGGCCGTGCCGGATGCGTGGGAGCGAACGGCGCTCGAGGAATTCGACCGCCGTGTGGCGGCCGGCGAGAGCGGCGCGGGCCTCGAGAAGGCCGAAGTGGTGCAGGTGGACGGCAAGCCCTGGTACCGCTACGTGAAGGCACTGCCGACACTACCCCTCTGCCTGGGTTGCCACGGCGATGCCTCGACCCTGAGCCCGGCGGTGCAGTCGAAGATCAAGGCGCTCTACCCCGACGATCACGCCGTCGGCTATCGCCAGGGCGAGATCCGCGGCGCCGTGACGCTGAAGCGGCCTGGCTAGCCGACGCGCTGCAGGTCCATCACCCAGTTGGTCTCCCAGGTGAGGCCGTCATCCGGGGAGAAGGCCTGCTCCCACCCGGCGGCGTCGGCGCCGCGCCGCGTCCAACGGTAGCGGACCCGCACGGCCCGGCCCTCGTCGAGATCCTCGCCGAAGAACTCGCCGACATCACCGGCGAATGCGCCGAAGACGGGCGCCTGCAGCTTGCCGTCGCGGCTGTTCACCCACCAGATGCCCCACATACGGGCCTCGATGTCGAAGAGCCGGATCGTGAGGCCCGACCAGCCCTTCGTGGGGAAGGCGATCTCGTCCACGTTGGCCATGCCTTGCAGGTGCGGCCGGACGATCGAGCGGCCGGGAAACGCGTCCCAGTCGTCGCTGCCGCAATGGCGCACCTTGAGACGGCGGTTGGCGACATCCCAGGTGCCGGTGAGGAAATCGAAATCGTGGACGGGCATGACGGGGCTCCGGCGGTTGAAAGGGCGAGAACCGTGGGCAGGCCGATGCCCCGCCGGACCTCGGCGGCGGCGTACTTCTGGCAGCCGGCGACGGCGATGAGGGCGGCGAGCGGCAGGAGGGCGAGGAATCTGCGGGTCGGGTTCATGGCCGTCACCTTACGGCGAAACTAGGACGAATCCGGCCCTAGTTCCTGTATAAGGTCGGGGTATGGCCAAGCCCACCCTGCGCGTCCTCGCCGTCCTCGAGTTGCTCCAGTCCCACGGCCAGTTGAGCGGGGCGGAGCTCGCCCGGCGGGTGGAGGTCGATCCCCGCACGCTCCGGCGCTACATCGCGATGCTCGAGGAGATGGGCATTCCCATCACCACGGAGCAGGGGCGCTACGGCGGCTACCGGCTCGTGCCCGGCTACAAGCTCCCGCCGATGATGTTCACGGACGAGGAGGCGCAGGCCCTTTCGCTCGGCCTCATCGCGGCGCGGGGCCTGGGCCTCGCCGACGCCGCGCCCGCCATCGAAAGCGTGCAGGCGAAGCTCGACCGGGTGCTGCCCAGCGCGCCGAAGAAGACGATCGCGGCCATGCGCGAAAGCGTCGCGCTGCAGACCGGTGACGAGCGCACCCGGGCCGATGCGCGGCTGCTGCGCGTGCTGGGCGAGACGGCGCAGGCGCGGCTCACGGCTTCCCTGCGCTACCGCGCCGCGGACGGCACGCTCACCTCGCGCGAGTTCGACGTCTACGGGCTCGTCTTCCGCGCCGGCCGGTGGTACGTCGTCGGCCATTGCCACCTGCGCAAGGGCCTGCGCACGCTGCGCCTGGACCGGGTGGCCCACGGCGAGCCGACGGCGCGCCCGTTCGAAAGGCCGGAGGACTTCGATGCCGGCGAGTACCTGTCGCGCGCGCTCGCGACGCTCCCCCGCGCCACGGCCGCGCAGATCCTGCTGCGCACGGACCTCGCCACCGCGAAACGCGAGACCTTCCATACGCTGGGCGCCATCGAGCCCTGCGAGGTCGGGGTGATGCTGCGGGGCTCCTTCGACGACGTCGAATGGTACGCGCGCGAACTCATGCGGCTGCCGTTCGCCTTCGAGGTGCGCGAGCCCGCCCACCTGGCCGACACGCTCGCCGAGCTGGCCTGGACTCTCGTGCAGCGGCACGGGCGGCGCCGCTAGCGATCCTTCAGGACGGGTAGGGGTCGCCCGGGCACCGCTGGCGCGGCGGCACCGCCGTCACGGCGTTCGTGGCGGCCGTCCGCAGCGCCGCCTGTGTCGCCGCATCCACGGAGACGCTCGCGAGCGTGGGCATCCCCGCCGGCGAATCGCCCGTGATCGTCGAGGCGATCACCATCGCCGCGAGCAGGGCCCCGGCGGGGGCGGAATGGTTGCCGTCGGATGCCCAGAGGGGCAGCGACGGATCGGCCGCGAGGGCGATGTCCCAGGACTGCGGGATCGGCGGCACGCAGGCGGCGGCCTGTTCCGCGATGCTGAGGTGCAGGCCGAAGATGTCGCCGGATTCGTTGAGGTCCCGCCGCGGCCATTCCGGGAAGAGCACCGGCACGGCGCCGTTCGCGCGCGCCATCCGCACCCACTCCGCCGCCTCGAAGGTCGAGTAGAAGAAGTTGCCGGAGCTGCTGTATTTCTGCGCCTGCAGCACGACCACGCTCCAGCGCCGGCTCGCGAGCAGCTCCTTCGACGGCGCGTGCTTGAGCCGTTCGTCCAGGAAGAGCCACGTGGGCTCGTTCACGGCGGCCACCGTGCGGCCCGGCCGCGCGGCGCGCACCAGGGCGGCGACGAGGCCCGGGACATCGTTGCCGGCGGTGTGGCTGTTGCCGAAGAAGAGCAGGTTGATGTCCGCCGGAGCGCTCGCCGGGGGCGGCGGCGTCGTGACGGTGCCGGTGGTGGTGCCGCCGGATCCCCCGCAGGACGCGAGCGCCGCGAAGACGAGTGCCGCCAGCCATCGGGGTGTCGCCGCCATGCCGGGCTCCATCGGTGAGGGGATGGAGGCAATCTAGCGCCGCGGGCGGTCCCGCGGAACCGGCCGGCCGCGGATTGGAGAAAAAACGGAGGTTTCCGGCCTTCCCGTCAGCCCGGCGAGGCGTCGTCCCAGCGGAACTCGGTCCCGGCCGGCTTTTCCTTCACCAGGCCCAACGCCTCGCGGAACTTCGGGTGGTCGCAAGTCTGCAGCCATTCGAAGACCACCATCTCGAGCGTTACGATGGCGGCGCCGGCGGCGCGAAGGCGTTCGAGGGCCGCGGCATGGTCCCGGGGCGTACGCGATCCGCAGGCGTCCGCCACCACGAAGACGCGAAGCCCCGCGGCCAGCAGGCCCATCGCCGTCTGCAGCAGGCACACGTGCGTCTCGCAGCCCGCGATGACCGCGTCGGCAGGGGGCACGCGCTCGGCCGCCGCCAGTATCGGCACGAGCCCGTCCGCGCAGGCGTCGAAATGCCGCTTGGCGAGGGTGACGTTCGAGCGCGAGCGGATCGCGGGATCGTTCTGGCCGAGTCCCGCGGGGTTTTCCTCCGTGCCGACGACGCGGATGCCCAGCAGGCGGGCCGCGTCGGCCAGGCGCGCGGCGTTCGCGAGCACCCGCGCGCCGTCGTGGATCGCGGGCAGCAATTTCGACTGGTAGTCCACGAGTACCAGGACGCTGCGGACGGGATCGATCGTGTCGGCCATGGCGGCGAGCATACACGCGGCGCGAGGCGGTATGCTGGGCGCCACTTCCGCACCGCCCCGACGCCATGAACCTCCTTCGCACGGCCGCCCTCGCCACCTTCGTCCTCGCCCTGCCGCTTGCCGCCCACGCGCAGCGCACCCACAAGCCCGCCCTGCACGCGCAGGACTGGATCGCGGTCACGGGCAAGCCCCTGGCGGCCACGGCTGGCGCCAAGGTGTTCCTGAAGGGCGGCAACGCGGTGGACGCCGCCTGCGCCATGATCGCGGCGACCTCCACGATGTGGGACGTGCTGCACTGGGGGGGCGAGACGCAGGCGCTCGTGTGGAACCCGCACACGAAAAAAGTCATCGGCATCAACGCGCTCGGCGTCGCGCCCACCGGGGCCACGCCGGAATTCTTCCGCGCGAAGGGCATGGACCACCCGCCGCCTTTCGGCCCGCTCGCGGCCGTCACGCCCGGCACGCCCGGCGGCATCCTCGTGATGCTGGCGGAATTCGGCAAGCTGTCGCTGGCCGACGTGCTCGAGCCCGCCCTGCGCATGGCCGACGGCTACCCCATCGAGGAAGCCACGGTGCGGCAGATCGTGCGGTTCCGCGGCGAGATCCTCAAGTGGAAGGACACGCCGCGGGTGATGCTGCCCAACCCGGACCAGAAGCCGCCTGCGGCCGGGCAGATCTTCCGCCAGCCGGACCTCGCCGCGACGCTCCGCAAGCTCGTGGAGGCGGAGAAGAACGCGCTCGCCGCGGGCGAGACCCGCAAGCAGGCGATCATGGCCGCCTACGACCGCTTCTACCGCGGCGACATCGCGAAGGAACTGGTCGCCGCCGTACGCGCCGAGGGCGGCCTCTTCACCGAGGCCGATCTCGCGAACTGGTCGGTGAAGCTCGAGGAGCCGCTCAAGACCACCTACCGCGGCATCGAGGTCTACAAGCTCCAGCCCTGGACGCAGGGCCCGGCGATGCTGCAGGCCCTGGACATCCTCGAGAACTTCGACCTGAAGGCCATGGGCTACAACAGCGCGAGGTACATCCACACCGTGTACCAGGCGACGAGCCTCGCCTTCGCCGACCGCGACTTCTACTACGGCGACCCGGCTTTCCCGCCGGTCGAGCCCATGAAGGGCCTGCTCTCGAAGGCCTACGCGAAGGAACGCGCGAAGCTCGTGCGCACGGACCGCAACGACCCGGCCATCGCCCCCGGCGACCCGTACCCCTTCATGAACGCTTCGAATCCGCACGCGGCGCTCCTGAAGAAGTGGAACGAGCCGCGTGCGAAGAAGAAGCCCACCGGCGGCGGCACGCCCGTCGTGATGAACGACCCGGCCACCTACGAGGGCGCGTTCTTCGCGGGCACCACCAGCGTGAACGCCGCCGACAAGGAAGGCTGGGTGGTCTCCGTGACGCCGAGCGGCGGCTGGATCCCCGCCGTGATCGCCGGAAAGACGGGCATCGGCTTGTCGCAGCGCATGCAGAGCTTCGTGCTCGACGAGGCCGAGAACCCCTTCAACGTCGTCGCGCCCGGCAAGCGCCCGCGCGTCACGCTCACGCCCACCCTCGCGCTGAGGGAGGGGCAGCCGTGGCTCGCCTTCTCGGTGCAGGGCGGCGATGCCCAGGACCAGAACCTGCTGCAGTACTTCCTGAACCTCGTGGAGTGGAACATGACGCCGCAGGAGGCCGCCGAGGCCGCCGGGTTCCTCTCCTGGCAGATGCGCGCCTCCTTCGAGAACCACGAGTCGCAGCCCGGCCGGATCACGCTCAACGACCAGTCGCCGCCGTGGCTTCGCAAGGAACTCGCGGCGATGGGCTACAAGGCCGACTTCTCCGCGCGCACCATGGGGCCGGTGACGGCGGTGATGATCGACCGCAAGCACGGCACCTTCTGGGGCGCGGCGAGCGACCACGGCGAGGACACCGGCATCGGCTGGTGAGCGTTAGGGGGGCCTTTCCGGCCCTTTTCGGCCCAATGCCCCCGGCGGATCGCGCGATGATCGAGGCTCCAGGATTCCAGGGGTCTTGCCGTGGCCGTTCCCGCCGCTGCGCAGCAGGTCGGGCGATTCCTCGTCGAGCGTGAGATCGGGCGCGGCGCGCAGGGGCGCGTCTACCTCGCGCGCGACCCGCGCCTGGAGCGCACCGTGGCCCTCAAGACGCTCCGGCTCGCCCCGGCTCAGGGCACGGGCACGCAGGATCGCGTCCGGCGGCTCCTGGAGGAAGCGCTGCACGTCGGGCGCCTCCAACACCCGAACATCGTCGCGCTCCACGACGCCATCGAGCAGGGCGGCGTGCCCTGGCTCGTCTTCGAGTACGTGGAAGGGCGCACCCTCGAGGCCCTCGTGCGCGAAGGCCCGCTCGCGCCGGAGCGCGCCGTGCGACTCGTCCGCCAGGTGCTCGCCGGCGTGGGGCATGCGCACGCGCAGGGCGTCCTGCACCGCGACCTGAAGCCCGCCAACGTCATCGTCACGCGCGAGGACGTCGCGCGCGTCATGGATTTCGGCATCGCCGCGCGTTCGGCGGACACGCAGCAGCCCACCGGCTCGCTCACCGGCACGCCCGCCTACCTGCCCCCGGAAGTGATCGGTGGCGCGAAGTTCACGAAGGCGGGCGACGTGTACGCCGCCGGCCTCCTGCTGTACGAACTGCTCACGGGCGAACCCGCATTCTCGGGGGAGACCGTCTATGCCATCCTCCACAAGGTCGGCAGCGGCGAGGTGCCGCGCCCCTCGCGCGTGCGCCCCGGCGTGCCCGAGCGGCTCGACAGCATCGTCGCGACGGCCACGGCACGCGACCCGGCACGCCGCTACGCGGATTGCGAGGCGATGGCGGCGGCGCTCGCCGAGTGGGCCGATCCCGCGCCCGCGGCCGGGGAAGGCGACGGTTCTCGCGCCTCGACGGTGGCTTTCCTGCTGCGGCGCATGCGCCACAAGAGCGACCTCCCGGCGCTCTCCTCGACCATCGGCTCCATCAACGCCATCGTCTCGTCGGAGGACCAGCACACCAACGTGCTCTCCAACGCCATCCTGCGCGACGTGTCCCTCACCGGAAAGCTGCTGCGCGTGGTGAACGCCGCCTACTACAAGCAGTTCGGCGGCGCCGTCTCGACCATCTCGCGGGCGGTGTCCATCCTGGGGTTCACGCGCGTGCGCAACATCGCGCTCTCGCTCGTGCTCTTCGAGCACCTGCAGAACAAGGCGCAGGCCGCGAACCTCAAGGACGAGATCGCGGCGGCCTACCTGAGCGGAACCATCGCCGTGCGCCTGGTGGAGCGAAGCCGAATCACGGATGCCGAGGAAGCCTTCATCTGCGCCATGTTCCGGCACCTGGGCCGGCTGCTCGTCGCCTTCTACCTGCCGGAGGAGGCCGAGGCCATCGCGCGCGCGGCCGCCGCCCGGGGCGAGGGCGGAGAGCGGGCTGTCGTCGAGGTGCTCGGCGTGGGCTACGCGGACATCGGCCAGGGCGTCGCGCGCGAGTGGAACCTGCCCGACGTGATCGTGCGCAGCATGGAGCCGCTCGAGGCGCAGGTGAAGGCCACCGCGGCGCTCAGGCAGGACACGCTGCGCACCCTCGCCGATTATTCCGGCCGGCTCTCGGACCTCGCGCGCTCCGGCGACGAGCGCGTGCGCCAGGCGGGCCTGGACGCGCTTTCGCAGCGCTTCGGCGGCGCCATTCCCTCCTCGGAGGCGAACCTGCGCTCGCTGGTGCGCGAATCCGTCGAGGTGCTCGGTGCGGACGCGGACTTCGCGGCCGCCGGCCTCGCGAAAGCCGACGCCGTCGCGCAGGCCCGCCACTTCGGCGGCGGGGATGCCTCGGCGACCCTCGGAATGGACACCCTGGCCGACGAGGCGCCCGAGACGCGCACGCTCGTCGACGAGCCCTATCGGGTGCCCGCGCCGGGCGAGGGGATGCCGGTCGCCGCGCCGGACGACCCGGAACGACGGCGGCGCCTGCTGTCGGCCGGCGTGCAGGACATCACCGAGACGCTCGCCGGCGATTTCCGGCTGGGCGACCTCATGCCCATGATCCTCGAGACCCTGTACCGCGCCATCGGCTACAAGCGCGCCTTGCTGCTGGTGCGCGACCCGGCGCGGGGCAGCCTGCGCGCGCGCCACGGCTTCGGCGAGGACGCCGAGGCGCTCGTGACGTCCGGCTTCGCCATTCCCATTTCGCCGCACAAGGACGTGTTCTATGCCGCCGTCTCGCAAGGCCTCGACCTGTGCGTCGAGGACCGCGATGCCGAGAACATCCGCCATCGCGTGCCGGCGTGGTACCGCGACGCCGTCCAGGCGCGCGGCCTGATCCTCTTCCCGGTGCGGGTGAAGAAGCGCGTGGTGGCGCTCATCTACGCGGACGCCGACGACCCGGCGTTGCTGCGTTACCGGCCGGAGGAACTGAGCCTGCTTCGCACGCTGCGCAACCAGGCGGTGCTCGCCCTGATGCACGCGTCCTCCTGAGCGCGCGAGGGGGCGTGGCAGAATGTCCGCCATGGCCGATCCGCGCGAAACCCACTATGAAATCCTCGGCGTCCGGCCGGAGGCGAGCCCGCTGGACATCCAGCGCGTTTTCGACCGGTTCGTCGCGGACCTTCCCAGGGCCGAGACGCCGCCGGACCCCCGCCGCGAACGCCGCATGCGCGATGCCTACGCCGTGCTGTCGGATCCGGCGCGGCGCGAAGCCTACGATGCCTTGCTCGCGGCCGGGGCCGCGGAAGGCGCGAAGCGAAGCCGGGGCATCGCCATCGCCGTCGGCAGCGCGCTCCTCATGCTGGGGGCGGGGATCTACGGCTGGCGGGCGCTCAAGTCATCCGTGAAGCCGCCCACGGCCATCGCCGCGCTTGCCGTCGCCGAGATCGCGACGCAGGCGGGCAGGGCGCTCGGCCACGTCGATGCCTACGACCTGTCGGGCAAGGTCACGGCCCTCGGGTTCGGCGCCGCCGTCGAGGCCGGTACCCTGGTCGTCGCCTGCCCGACGCTCGTCGCGGGCTCGCAGCTCAAGGTGCACAACGGCCCGCGGGCCGTCTCCGCCCGCGTCGTCCATCGCAGCGAATCCCTCGGCCTGTGCCGCCTCGCGGTCGAGGGCGGCGGTGCCGCCGCGCCGATCGCGGTCGCGCCCGCGGCGCCGGCGGCAGGCGACCAGGTTTACGCCGCGACGCTCGATGCGGCGGGCGAGGCGAAACTCCTCGAATCGACCGTGAAGCGCGTCTTCACCGAGGGGGCGCGCACGCTCATCGACACCACCGGCACGGGCCCCGCGATGGAAGGCGCCGTGCTGCTGGACGCCGCCGGCCGCGTCGTGGGCGTGGCACCGGTCCCGGCGCCGGGCTACTACGCCGTGCCGAAGGCGTTCCTCACGGAGAAGCCGGCGCCTTCCTGACTTGCCGGTGGCCCCGTGGCATGATGGAACCGTGCATTGATCAACGAGGAGGGCATGACGATGGGCCACAGCAAGGACAAGAACACGAAGAAGATGGTGAAGAAGGAAGCGCAGAAGACGCCGAAGGAAAAGAAGGAAGCCAAGAAGCTCAAGAAGGAATCGAAGCTCCGCTGAGGTCTCGCCGTGGCCCGTCCTGCCGGCCCCTGCCGGCCATGAGCGATCCCGGCAAGCTCGACCGCATCGTCGCCGAGGCGCGGCGGCAGGCGGACCAGCGCGCGCTCACCTATCGCGACCGGGCCCTCAAGCTCTACCCCTGGATCTGCGGGCGTTGCACCCGGGAATTCACGCGCGCCAACGTGCGCGAGCTCACGGTCCACCACCGGGACCACAACCACGACAACAACCCGCCCGACGGCAGCAACTGGGAGCTGCTGTGCGTGTACTGCCACGACAACGAGCACCAGAAGCAGCTCGAGCTGGGCAACACGGGCGCGGGAAACGCCCCCGCCGCCGGGGCGACCTTCTCGCCCTTTGCGGACCTGAAGGCGCGGCTCGAAGGCAGGAAGCCCTAGCGCCCGGATGGCGCCCTTCGGGAAGGACGAGGACGGGCCCCGGGTAACGCCTCTCGCGCTGGCCAGCGTGGTCGTTTTCGCGCTCGTGTGCCTCGTGTTTCATCTCGCCCGGGGCTGGGTTCCGCTTCTCGACAGCGCCAACCTCGCCTTCCACGAGGCGGGTCATCCCCTGGTCGGCATCGTCTCGAACCGCCTGGCCGTCTACGGCGGCACGATCTTCCAGCTCGCCTTTCCCGTGGCGGCGGCCTGGGACTTCCGCCGGCGCGGCCACGTGGCCGGCGTTGCGGCCTGCGGCGTGTGGCTCGGGGAGAACCTGCTCAACGTCGCTCGCTACATGGCCGACGCACGCCGGCAGGAGCTGCCGCTCGTCGGGGGGCGGCGACCATGACTGGACGGAGATCTTCTCGCGCTGGGGGCTGCTGGCGGCCGATACGCGCGTCGCCGGCCTCACGCGCGTCGTCGCGGTGGCGGTGATGGCGGCGTCCCTCGCGTGGCTCTACCGGCGCTGGCGCCACGAAAGGAGGATTGGGGGGGTTGGGGGGGGGGGGGGGGGGGGGGCGTTTGGGGGGGGGGGGGGGGGCCCGGGCCCCTCTAGTGACAGGTGTGACGTCCCCTTCAGGGGGGCCCCTTCAGGTCCAGAGGTCGGCGGATTTCACGCGCACGCGTCGCCGCCAGTTGTCCCGTTCGCGGTCCGTGCCGGGCAGGTTGAGCGCGACGCTTTCGCCCGCCAGGTCGTCCGCCTGCAGCAGTTGCAGCGCGCTGGGCGTCTGCGCCAGGAAGGCGTGCACGGCCGCGAGGGGCGGCTGGGGGGAATCGGGATCGGGCGCCTCGAGACCCGCCGCGGCCATGGCCTCGCACAGGGCGCGCTTGTCGTCGGAGCGGGCCTGCCATTCGGCGAGCGCCGCCTGCGCGGTGACCAGCCCGAGCGCCTCGCGCTCCTCGATATCCGCGCCCGCCCACCAGCCCGCGAGCGGCGGCAGGTCGTGCGTGGAGACGCAGGCGACGGCCTCCGCCGGCCAGGCGGCGGGCGCGCGGAAGGTGCGGCCGTCGCGCTCGAACCAGAGCACGCGCGTGGAGAGAATGCCCGCCGATTCCATCGCCTCGCGAAAGCCCTCGGGCACCGTGCCCAGGTCCTCGCCCACGACGAGGCAACCGGCGCGCGCGCTCTCCAGCGCCAGGGCGCCGAGCAGGTCGTCCCGCGGGTGGGCCACGTAGGCGCCGTCGAGCCCCGTGCCGCCGTCGGGCACCCAGAAGAGGCGGGCCAGTCCCATCGCGTGGTCGACGCGCAGCGCGCCGGCGTGGCGCATGTTGGCGGCCATGAGCGCGCGAAAGGGCGCGTAGCCGCCCCCGGCGAGGGCGTGCGGGATGGGCGGCGGCAGGGTCCACACCTGGCCGTCGCGGCAGAAGGGATCCGGCGGGGCGCCGATGGAGACGCCGCGCGCGTGGAGCCCCGGTTGCGACCACGCCTCGGCACCGTCGGGCGCGCAGCCCACGGCCAGGTCGCGGTAGAAGCCGATCTCGAGTCCGCCCGCGCGCGCCGCGCGCGCCGCGTCGCCGAGTTGCCGGTCGCACAGCCACTGCAGGTACATCGCGTAGCGCACCTGCACCGCGTGCGCCTGCGCGAAGGCGACGACGTGAGCCGATCCGGGCGCGCGCAGCTCGGCGGGCCACTCCGGCCAGGGGCGCGACGGATGGGCCTCCGCCAACGCCTCGAAGGTGGCGAAGCGCGCGAGCGTCTCTCCGCCTTCCGCGACGAAGCGCTCGAAGCGCTGCCGCAAGGGATCCTCCGCGCTTCGGCGCCCGAAGGCCGTGAACGCGGCTTCCAGCACGATCCGCTTCGCCTGCCACACGCCGCGCCAGTCCACGGACGATCTCGCCTCGAGTTCGCCGAACCGGTTCGCGAGCCGCATGAGCGCATCGCGCGCCTCCGGCGCCTCGGCGAGCCCCGGCAGCCGCATCACGTCCAGGTACGCGGGGTCGAGGTAGCGGCGGTCGGAGGGGTGGTAGGGGCTCGCGCGATCCCGGTCGCCCGCGAAGAGCGCGTGCAGCGGGTTCAGGCCGACGACGAGGCCGCCGGCGCGCGCGGTGGCGAGCGAGGCTTCCACGAGCGTCGTGAAGTCCCCCACCCCCTGTCCCGATTCGCCGCGCAGGGCGTAGAGGTGCGCGGCGAGGCCCGTCGCCCGGCGGCCGCCTTCGAGAACCGCGGGGCGGTGGCAGGCCGGCGGCGCGACGAGGAGGTGTCCCTTCGCCTCCGGCTCGTCCTCGATCGCCAGGGCATGGACGCCACGGGGCAGGGGCGGCAGCGCGACGAGCGTCCTCACGATCGTGCGGCCGTCGCAGGCGGCCCGGCGATCGCGCTCGCCCTCGTCCATCGTGAAGCCGACGACGTGCAGGGCCCCGCGCTCCGTCGTGACGCGCAGCCGCCCGCGCGTGGGGCTTCCGGGCACGTGCGCGAGGGGGACGCGGATCGCCTCGCCTTCGCGCACGACGAGCGTCTCGGGAATCCGGCGCGCCTCACCGGCAAGGGCGAGTTGGTACAGCCTCTCGCGGGCCTCGCCGTCGGACGTGGCGGCGAGCCCCATGGCGGCGAGCAAGGCACGGCGCGTGTCGTCGGTGACGACGTGCTCGTGTCCCTCCACGTCGTGCCAGCGGGGCGCGATGCCGGCGGCGCGCGCCAGGCGGTCGAGGATCCCGGGCTCGAGGCCATGGCGGACGCCGGGCGCCTCGTCTTCAACCAGGAGGACCACCGTGCGCGCCGCGAGTTCGTCCGAGGGCTCGCCGCCGCCGGCTCCCGAAGCCGAGTCGATCGCCACGCGCCAACGCTTGCCGTCGCGCGCGACGGGCCACCTCACGGCGTGGGATTCGCGCGAGGCATTGAAGGCGATCACGACCCGGTCCTCGGGAGCGCCGTCCCCGGCGGGCGCGTAGAGCGCGGCGACGAGCGCGCGCGCGGCCGGGTCGGTCCAGTCGCCCGCGCCCATGGGGGATCCGTCGGGGCGGCGCCACTCGACGTCGGCGATGGCGCTCGCATCCGGCGATTCGCCCGTGAGCCAGCACGCCGCCCGTAGCGCGGGGTGAGCCGCTCGCAAGGCGCAAAGCCGGCCGACGAAATCCGCGAGCGAGGCATCGGCGTTCGCCCAGTCGATCCACGAGAGCGCGTTGTCCTGGGCGTAGGCGTTGTTGTTGCCCCACTGCGTTCGGCCCAGCTCGTCGCCGTGGGAGAGCATCGGCGTGCCGCGCGACAGCAGCAGGGTCGCGAGAAGCGCGCGCACGTCCCCGCGCCGGGCACGGGTGACGGCCTCGTCGTCCGTGGCGCCCTCCACGCCGTGGTTCCAGGCGTGGTTGGCGTCCGTCCCGTCGCGGTTGCCCTCGCCGTTGGCCTCGTTGTGCTTGCGCTCGTGCGCCACCAGGTCCGCGAGCGTGAAGCCGTCGTGCGCGGTGACGAAGTTGAGCGAATCCGCGGGCGATCGTCGCCCGGCGCCGAACACGTCCGCGGAACCCGCGATGCGCGTCGCGAGCTCGCCCGCAAGGCCGCCGTCGCCGCGCCAGAAGCGGCGCACGGTGTCGCGGTAGCGGTCGTTCCACTCGGCCCAGCCCGCGGGAAACGCGCCGAGCCGATGGCCGCCGGGGCCGATGTCCCAGGGCTCGGCGATGTGCACGAGCTCGCGCAGCACCGGGTCCTGGCGAACCGCCGATAGAAACGGCGCATGGGGATCGAACCCGGCCGGCCCTCGGGCGAGCGTCGTGGCGAGGTCGTAGCGGAAGCCGTCGACCCCCGCCTTGCCCGCCCAGTGGCGCAGCGCGTCGAGCGCGAGCCGAAGCGGCGCCGAATTTTCGAGCGCGAGCGAATTGCCGCAGCCGGCATCGTTCGCGTACGCGGCGCGGTCGTCCTCCCGCAGCCGGTGGAATGTGGCGTTGTCCAGGCCCCGCAGGGACACGGTGGGCCCGCGTTCGTCGCCTTCGCCCGTGTGGTTGAGCACCACGTCGAGCAGCACCTCGAGGCCGGCCTCGTGCAGCGCCCGCACGCAGGCCGCGACTTCCGCCATGCCGCCGGGTGCGAGCCGCGGCTCCGGCGCGAGGAGGGCGACCGGGTTGTAGCCCCAGTAGTTCGTGAGGCCGAGCGGCGGCAGGTGGCGCTCGTCGATCGCCGCGGCCACGGGCATCAGCTCGACGGTCGTGACGCCCAGGCGCCCCAGGTGCGCGATGGCGGCCGGATGCGCGAGTCCCGCGAACGTGCCGCGCAGGGATTCGGGGATGTCCGGATGCGCCTTCGTGAAGCCGCGCACGTGCAGCTCGTAGACGATGCGCCGGCCGGGCGCGATGCGCGGGCGCGGGCCGGTGGCGAACTCGCCCGGCGCCGGCACGATCGCCTTGGGCACGAACGGGGCGCTGTCCTGCCCGTCCGGCGTCACGTCATCGGCGGTGGCTCCCGAAAGGCTCTCGTGCCAGGCGAACGGCCGGTCCAGCGCCGTGGCCCACGGATCGACGAGCAGCTTTGCCGCGTTGAAGCGGTGCCCTTCCTTCGGCGCCCAGGGGCCATGCACGCGAAGGCCGTAGCGCTGGCCCGGCGCGAGGCCCTCGACGAAAGCGTGATGCACGTCGCCCGTGCGTCCCGGCAACGCGATGCGCTCGATCTCTCGCTCGCCGGCTTCGTCGTAGAGGCACAGCACGATCGCCGACGCGTGGGCCGAGGGCCACGCGACGTTGACGCCCCCGGAAACGGGCGTGACCCCCAGGGGTTCGGGACGGCCGGGCGCGACGCGGCGCATGGGTCAGGCGATGAGCGAGCGATAGAGCGCGGCGTAGTGCCGCGCCGGGCGCTGCCAGCCCACGTCGGTCGCCATCGCCTGGCGCTGCAGGCGCTGCCACGCCTCGCGGTCGCGCCAGACGGCGAGGGTGCGCGCGAGGGCGAGGGCGAGGGCTTCGCGCGTCACCGGGCGCGAACTGCATGCCGTTGCCGGTGCCGGCGGCGAGAGCCATCTCGTTGGCGTCGATCACGGTGTCGGCGAGGCCGCCCACGCGCGAGACGACGGGGATCGCGCCGTAGCGAAGCGCGCACAGCTGCGTGAGGCCGCAGGGCTCGAATCGCGAGGGCACGAGGATCGCGTCGCTGCCCGCCTGCACCAGGTGCGCGAGGGATTCGTCGAAGCCGATGAAGGCCGCCACCTGGCCCGGGTTCGACTGGGAGGCCCGCAGGAGCGCGTTCTGCAGGGCGCCGTCGCCGGTGCCGACCACGGCGAGCTGCGCGCCCGAGGCGAGGAGATCCGGCAGCGCTTCGAGCAGCACGTCGATGCCCTTCTGCCAGGTGAGGCGGCTCACCACGCCGAAGAGCGGGGCCGACGGTTCGGCGGCGAGGCCCATGCGCTGGCGCAGGGCGGCGCGATTGGCTTCGCGCGCGGCGAGGCGCTTCGCGTCGAAGGGCGCCGAGATGCGCGGATCGGCAGCCGGGTCCCACTCCGTGGTGTCGATGCCGTTGAGGATGCCGGTGAGCACCGACGCGCGCTCGCGCAGCAGGCCGTCGAGACCCATGCCGAATTCCGAGGTGCGGATCTCGAGCGCGTAGCGCGGCGAGACGGTGGTGATGCGCTCGGCGAGCGCGATTCCGGCCTTGAGGAAGCCGATGGTGTCGTAGTACTCGACGCCGTCCACCGCGTACGCGGCGGGGGGCAGGCGGAACGCGGCGAGCAGGGCCTTGGGGTACTGGCCCTGGAAGGCGAGGTTGTGCACCGTCACCACCGAAGGCACGCGCGGGCCGCCGCCGAAGCGCAGGTAGGCGGGGACGAGGCCCGCCTGCCAGTCGTGCGCGTGCACGAGCGCCGGCCGCCAGTCCGCGATCGCGCCCTGGGCCACCTGCGCGCCGGCCCAGGCGAGCGCCGCGAAGCGAAGGCCGTTGTCCGGCCACTCGATGCCGTCGGGGCCCGCGTAAGGGCCGCCGGGGCGCGCGTAGAGGTGCGGCGCGTCGAGGGCGAGGAGGTCGAGGCCGGCCGCGCTTCCCGAGACCACGCGCGCGGGGCCGCCGAAGAAATCGGGCCAGTCGACCACGGGCTTCGCCCCCTCGAGGCGGGCGAGCACGCCGGGGTAGCCCGGCAGGAGCGTGCGGACGGCGAAGCCTTCCGGGGCGAGCGCGAGCGGCAGGGCGCCCGCCACGTCGGCGAGGCCGCCGGTCTTCACCAGCGGGAAGGCTTCCGAGACGACGGCGAGGACGGGATGGGCCATCAGGCGGCGAGCTTGTCGATCATGGGCTGGGTGATGAGGCAGATGCCGCGTTCGGAGCGGCGGAAGCGCTTCGCGTCGAGCGCCGGGTCGTCGCCGACCACGAGCCCGTCGGGAATCTTCACCCCCGCATCGACCACCACGTTGGCGAGACGGGCGCCGCGGCCCACGTCCACGTAGGGCAGGATCACGGCGTTCGAGACGCGCGAGTACGAGTGCAGGTGCACCTTGGTGAACAGGAGCGAGCGGCGCACCGAGGCGCCCGAGACGATGCAGCCGCCGGAGACGAGCGAGGAAATGCTCTGCCCGCGCCGGCCTTCGGTGTCGTGCACGAACTTGGCCGGCGGGGTGATCTCCGCGTAGGTCCAGATCGGCCAGGAGGCGTCGAAGAGCTCGGGCTCGGGCACCACGTCGGTCAGGTCGATGTTCGCCTCCCAGTAGGCGTCCACCGTGCCCACGTCGCGCCAGTAGGGCTTGCCCTCGGAGCGCGAGCGCACGCACGACTCCGTGAAGCGATGGGCCACCGCCTTCGCGTTCGTCACCATCCACGGGATGATGTCCTTGCCGAAGTCGCGGCTGGAGTGCGGGTCGGCGGCGTCGCGGCGCAGCTGCTCGTCGAGGATGTCGCGGCGGAAGACGTAGATGCCCATGCTCGCGAACGACCAGCCCGGGCGGTCCTGCATCTCGGGCGGGTTGGCCGGCTTCTCGACGAACGAGACGATGCGGCCCTCGGCATCCACGTCCATCACCCCGAAGCCGCTCGCCTGGTCGACGGGCACCTCGATGCACGCGACCGTCACGTCCGCGCCGGACTCGACGTGCTGCACCAGCATGCGCTCGTAGTCCATCTTGTACACGTGGTCGCCGGCGAGGATCACGATGTACTCGGGCCGGTAGTCGGTGACGATGTCCATGTTCTGGTGCACGGCGTCGGCGGTGCCCATGTACCAGTCGCCCGTGCCCAGGCGCTGGCTCGCGGGCAGGATGTCGAAGCTTTCGTTTCGCACCGGCTGCAGGAAGTTCCAGCCGCGCTGCAGGTGGCGGATGAGGCTGTGGGCCTTGTACTGCGTGGCGACCGCGAGGCGGCGGATGCCCGAGTTGATGGCGTTCGAGAGCGAGAAGTCGATGATGCGCGACTTGCCGCCGAAGTAGACGGCGGGCTTCGCGCGGCGCTCGGTGAGCTCCATGAGGCGGGTGCCCCGGCCGCCGGCCAGCACATAGGCCATCGCGGAGCGGGCGAGGGGGGACGAGTAGGTGTTTCGATCCATGGCGTTTCTCCGAAGGCGGCGTCGAGGGTCAGGGGCCCTCGTACGCCAGCCAGAGCGTGCCGAGTGGCGGCACCGTGATCGCGGCCGACTGCGCCTGCCCGTGGGACGGGATGCGCTCCGTCGCCACGGCGCCGCCGTTGCCGCAGCCCGACCCGCCGTACTCCGCGGCGTCGGTGTTGAGGATCTCGCGCCAGCGCCCGGCGCAGGGCAGGCCCACGCGGTAGCCGGTCCGGGGAACAGGCGTGAAGTTCGCGATGGCGGCCACGGGAGAGGTGCCCGGCGCCCCCTCGCGGATCCACGCGAAGACGGAATGGTCGCGATCGTCGACGACGATCCAGCGAAAGCCCTCGCCCTCGCAGTCGCGCTCGTGCAGCGCGCCCACGGCACGGTGCAGGCGGTTCAGGTCGCGCACCAGCGACTGCATGCCGCGGTGCCCGGGGATGTCGAGCTGCCACCAGTCGAGCGCGGCATCGTGGTTCCACTCGCGCCCTTGCGCGAACTCCTGCCCCATGAAGAGGAGCTTCTTGCCGGGGTAGGCCCACATGGCCGCGAGGTGCGCGCGCAGCCCCGCGAACTTCTGCCAGGCGTCGCCCGGCGCGCGCGCGAGGAGCGAGCCCTTGCCGTGCACCACCTCGTCGTGGGAGAGCGGCAGCACGAAGTTCTCGGTGAACGCGTAGAGCAGGCCGAAGGTGAGCTTGTCGTGGTGCCAGCGGCGGTGCACCGGGTCCTCGCGCAGGTAGGCGAGGGAATCGTTCATCCAGCCCATGTTCCACTTGAACCCGAAGCCCAGTCCCCCCGAGGAAGTGGGGTGCGACACGCCCGGCCAGGAGGTCGATTCCTCCGCGATCATGAGCACGCCCGGGTGCAACCGGTAGACGGTCTCGTTCAGCCGGCGCAGGAACGCGATGGCCGCGAGGTTCTCGCGCCCGCCTTGCTCGTTCGGGATCCACTCGCCCGCGGAGCGCGAGTAATCGAGGTAGAGCATCGAGGCCACGGCATCCACGCGCAGGCCGTCCACGTGGTAGCGCTCCAGCCAGAAGAGGGCGCTCGCGGTGAGGTAGTTCGCGACCTCGCGCCGGCCGTAGTTGAAGATCGCGGTCTTCCAGTCCGGGTGGTGGCCCTGGCGCGGATCCGCGTGCTCGTAGAGCGCCGTGCCGTCGAAGTGCGCGAGGCCGTGCGGGTCCTCGGGGAAGTGCGACGGCACCCAGTCGAGGATCACGCCGATGCCCGCCGCATGGAAGCGGTCGACGAACCGCGCGAAGTCCGCCGGATCGCCGTGGCGTGCCGTGGGCGCGAAGAGCCCGATGGGCTGGTAGCCCCAGGAGGCGTCGAGGGGATGCTCCGTGACCGGCAGCAGCTCGACGTGGGTGAAGCCCAGGTCCCGCACGTAGGGCACGAGGCGATCGGCCAGCTCGCTCCACGTGAGCCAGCGGCCGTCCTCGCCGCGCTGCCATGATCCGGCGTGCAGCTCGTAGATCGTCATCGGCTGCCGGCGCGGGTCGCGCTCGCGTCGCGCGGCCATCCACGCCGAGTCGGTCCAGTCGAAGCCGGATGTCTCGCGCACCTGCGAGGCGGTGGACGGGCGCAGCTCCGCGCCGAAGCCGAGCGGGTCGGCTTTCAGGGGCAGCAGTTCGCCCGCGGGCCCGAGCACCTCGTACTTGTAGAGCGCGCCTTCGCCCACGCCGGGCAGGAAGATCTCCCACACGCCGTTGTCCACGCGCTTTCGCATCGCGTGGCGGCGGCCGTCCCAGCCGTTGAAGTCGCCGACGACGGATACGCGGCTCGCGTTGGGCGCCCAGACGGCGAAGTGCACGCCGTCCACGCCTTCGTGCCGCATCGCGTGGGCACCGAGCTTGTCGAAGAGTTGCGCGTGACGGCCTTCGCCGAACAGCCAGTCGTCCAGGGGGCCCAGGACGGGTCCGAAGCCGTACGGATCGTCGACGAGCCACGCGTCCGGGCCGCGACGCGCTTGCAGGCGGTAGGGCCGGCGCGCGGCGACCGGGCCTTCGAAGAAGCCGCCGGCGTGCAGGCGCGAAAGCTCGGCGAAGGGCGCGCCGCCCTCGCGATCGAGTGCGGTGAGGGATTCGGCGCCCGGCACCCACGCGCGCAGCACGAGGCCCGTGGCCGTGTCGTGCACGCCCAGGACGGCGAAGGCATCGCCGTGACGGCCCGCCACGATCGCCTCGATGACGCTCGAGGGCAGGGACGGGGTCACGACGGCGGGCATCTACGCAGGCCCCGGCACGGCGGTCCAGATCTCGCGCGCGTACTCGAGGATCGTGCGATCGGAGGAGAACCAGCCCATGCCCGCGGTGTTGAGCACCGCCCGGCGCCACCACGCCGGCACGTCGCGCCAGAGGGTGCAGACGTCGCGCTGCGCCGCGCAGTAGGCGTCGAAGTCCGCGCAGACCATGAAGAAGTCGTGGTGGCGAAGCGCCTGCACGAGCCCCCGGTAGCGGTGGCGGTCGTCCGGCGAGTACTGCCCGTCGGCGAGCGCGGCGAGCACCTCGGTGAGCGCGGGGGACCGCGCGATCTCGTCGGTCATGTCGAGGCCCAGCGCGCGGCGCGCGGCGACCTCTTCGGCGGTGAGGCCGAAGATGAAGATGTTCTCCGCCCCCACGTGGTCGCGGATCTCGATGTTGGCGCCGTCTTCGGTGCCCAGCGTGAGCGCGCCGTTGAGCGAGAGCTTCATGTTGCCGGTGCCCGAGGCTTCCATGCCGGCGGTGGAGATCTGCTCGGAGAGGTCCGCGGCCGGGATGATGGCCTCGGCGAGGCTCACGTTGTAGTTGGGCAGGAAGACGACCTTGAGCAGGCCCCGCAGGGCCGGGTCGTTGTTCACCACGCGCGCCACGTCGTTGGCGAGCTTGATGATCAGCTTGGCCTGGTGGTAGCCCGCGGCCGCCTTGCCGGCGAAGATCTTCACCCGCGGCGCCCAGTCGCGCGAGGGGTGCGCGCGCATCTGGTTGTAGAGCGCGACGGTCTCGAGCAGGTTGAGGAGCTGGCGCTTGTATTCGTGGATGCGCTTGATGTGGATGTCGAAGATCGCGTCCGGGTCGAGGCTCACGCCGACGCGCTCGGCGACGATGCGCGCGAGGGCCACCTTGTTGGCGCGGCGCACGGCGCGGAAGCGATCGCGGAAGGCCGCGTCGTCGGCGAAAGGCGCGAGCGAGGCGAGCTTCGAGGCGTCGTCGCGATGCGCGGTGCCGATCGATTCGTCCATCAGGCCCGCGAGGCCCGGGTTCGCCTGGAAGAGCCAGCGGCGGAAGGTGATGCCGTTGGTCTTGTTGACGATGCGATCGGGGTAGAGCGCGTGGAAGTCGCGGAACACCGTCTGCTTCATGAGTTCCGTGTGCAGCGCCGAGACGCCGTTCACGCGCCGCGCCGCCAGGAACGCGAGGTTGCCCATGCGCACGTAGCGACCGCCGTTCTCCTCGATGAGCGAGAGGGCCGCCACGCGCGCCGCATCCGTCGTGCCCGAGGCGCGCAGGGATTCCAGGTGATATGCGTTCACCAGGTAGATGATCTGCATGTGCCGCGGGAGGAGTCCCTCCATGAGCGCGACGGGCCACTTCTCCAGCGCCTCGGGCAGCAGCGTGTGGTTCGTGTAGTTGAAGACCGAGGTCGTGATGCGCCAGGCGAGGTTCCACGGCAGCCCGCGCTCGTCGATGAGCAGGCGCATCAATTCGGCCACGGCGATGGCCGGGTGCGTGTCGTTCAGCTGGATGGAGACGTGGTCCGGCAGCGAGGAGAGCTCGCCGTGCTGCTGCAGGTGGCGCCGGAGCAGGTCCTGGAGGGAAGCCGAGGCGAAGAAGATCTCCTGCCGCAACCGCAATTCGTGGCCGGCGGGCGTGGCGTCGCTCGGGTAGAGGACGCGGGAGATGGCCTCCAGGCGAACGCGATCGGCCAGGGCACCCACGTGGTCGCCGCGGTTGAAATCCTCGAGCGAAAGCGGATCGGCCGCGCGCGCCGACCACAGCCTGAGCGTGTTCACGTGCGTGCCGCGCCATCCCGCGATGGGCGTGTCGTAGGCGACGGCTTTCACGCTTTCGGCGGGGCGCCACACGGCGCGCGGGGTGCCGTCCGGGCCGGGCGTGGCCTCGACGGTTCCGCCGAAGCCCACCGAGTAGGAGACTTCCGGGCGCTCGAATTCCCACGGATTGCCCGAGGAGAGCCAGTCTTCCGGCAGTTCCACCTGCCAGCCGTCCTTGATGGCCTGCCGGAAGATGCCGTGGTCGTAGCGGATGCCGTAGCCGTGCGACGGGATGCCCAGGGTGGCGAGGCTTTCCATGAAGCACGCGGCGAGTCGCCCCAGGCCCCCGTTGCCCAGGGCCGCATCGGGCTCGACGTGGCGCAGGCGCTCGAGATCGACGCCCAGGTCCGCGAGCGCGGCGCGCGCGGTCTCGACGAGGCCCAGGTTCGACAGCGCATCCATGAGGAGCCGCCCGATGAGGAATTCGAGCGAGAAGTAGTAGACGCGCTTCCTGCCGTCGCGATAGCTGCGGCGCGTGGCGTCCATCCAGCGCTCGACGATCTGGTCGCGCGTGGCGAGGGCCGTGGCCACGAACCAGTCGTGGTCGCGCGCGTGACGGCGATCCTTGCCGACGGAGTAGATGAGCTTCTGGACGATGGCATCGCGAAGCGCGTCGGCGCCGATGGGCGCGGGCGTGTCGGGATTCGAGACGGGCGAAGCGTCGGGTGAGGCGGGGCGGGACGGGGGGGCGTTCAAGGCGCGGCTCGTTCGAAGGCTGGACGGAGATCGCATCCGCCGTTCGTCGTGGCGGGCGCGCAGATTTTCAGTCTACCTGAGCGCTTCCGCAGGGCAAGTCGCGAAGGGCACCGGCTTGGTGCATACCGGCCGGTGCATCGCTGCGAATGGAAAGCGGGTCGCTCGAGCGTCCCGGCTCCAGGCCTCGCAAGTCGATGAAAGGAAGATGAAAAGCGCCCGGCCCGTTTGACCGGGCCCGCGGGCCCCCGCAGAATCGCCGCACCCTGGCAGGCCGCACGAGGCAACCATGACATCCGTCGATCCCGGGATGAAGCGCTATTACGCGGAACGCGCGCCGTACTACGACGCCGTGTACGCGAAGCCCGAACGCGCGGCCGACATCGCGTTCCTGCGCGCGTGGATTCCCGCGCAGTTCGCGGGGCGACGTGTCCTGGAAGTGGCCTGCGGCACGGGTTTCTGGACGCAGCACATCATCCCGGTGGCGATGGCGGTCACGGCGACGGATGCGACCGCCGAGCCGATGGCGTTCGCGCGCCTTCGCCCGGGGGCCGACAAGGCGATCTTCGCGCTGGCCGATGCCTTCGCGTTGCCCGAGTCCCTCGGGCGCTTCGAGGGCGCGTTCGCGGGTCTCTGGCTGTCGCACGTGCCGCGACGGCGCGTGCCGGAGTTCCTCGCGAGCCTGCACGCGTGCCTCACCCCCGGCGCGGTGGTCGTGATGATCGACAACAACGAAGTCCAGCTGAAGGACCTGCCCATCGCGGAGACCGACGCCGACGGCGACACCTGGCAGCACCGGCCGCTGCAGGACGGCAGCGTGCACCGCGTGCTCAAGAACTTCCCCTCGAAGGCGGAACTGGAAGCGATGGTGGCGGGCGTCGCGGAGTCGTGCGAGCACCGCGCGCTCGAGAACTTCTGGACCTTCCGCTACCGGCTGCGATAATGCCCGGCGTTCCCGGAGACCCTTCATGACCCGACCCAAGGCTTTGACCCTGCTCGCCCTCGGCCTCGTCCTCGTGCTGCCCGGCTGGAGCCAGCACCAGAACCCGCGCGAGCGCACGATCTACATCGCGGCGGTGGAGCCCAAGGGCGGAACCAACGTCGCGCAGGAGCCGTTTCCGAAGGGCGAGATGCCCAAGGGCGGCGGCTACGTGCTGAAGAAGCCCGACGACAAGGGCCGGTGGGAGATCTCCACCTACAAGTGGGACCCGGGCACGATGGTGGTGAACGAGGGCGACACGGTGACATTCACGTGGGTATCAACGGCGACGAGCACCCGTTCACGCTCGAAGGCTACTGGATCTCGAACACCGTGAAGCGCGGGGAGATCACGCGCGTCACCTTCAAGGCCGACAAGGCGGGCATCTTCAAGTTCATCTGCCGCAAGCACGCGCCTTCGATGCAGGCGGATTTCGTCGTGCTGGCGAAAGCCCCGCAGTAGCCGATCAGGGCTTCTTCATGAACGTGGCGCGGATGTAGTCCACTGCCGCCTCGATCTCCTGCTGGCTGAGACGTTCGCCACGCCCGACCATCGGCGTGTGCGGCCGGCCGTCGCGAACGATGGCGATCATGTACTCGCGCGACAGGTCGCGGGCCGCCTCGGGCCTCGTGAAGTCGCGCGGCGGCGTGGCGAGCACGGGGGCGGCGCGGCTCCTGCCGTCGCCTTTCTCGCCGTGGCACACGGAGCACACGCGCAGGTAGACCGCCGCGCCGTCGCGCGCCGGTGGCGTGGAATCGGGGGCGGGCGCCGCGGCGCAGCCGGCGAGGGCGAGAAGGATCGGCAAGAGGATTCGGGCATTCATGGCGGCGCCAGCGTACACCGAATCCGGATTCGACAGCGCCACCCGAAGCCTCCGATAATCGGCGCCGAGGCCGCCATTCGAGCGGCCCATCACGCGGAGGGGCAGGTTCCATGATCGGACGGATTCTCAGGGCGGCGGCCGGGCTCGCGCTCGCGCTCGCCACGGGCGCGGCCGGCGCGCAGGGTGTCGTCGTGCCGAAGGAAGGGCAGTGGGTCGCGAAGGACTTCCGCTTTCACACCGGCGAGACGATGCCGGAGCTTCGCATCCACTACCTCACGATCGGGGACCCCAAGGGCGAACCGGTGCTCATCCTGCACGGCACGGCCGGATCGGGGCAGAACCTGCTCTCGCCGGCATTCGCGGGGGAACTCTTCGGCCCCGGCCAGCCGCTCGACGCGGCGAAGCACTACATCATCATTCCGGACGCCATCGGCGCGGGAAAGACGACAAAGCCCTCGGACGGACTCAAAGCGAGGTTTCCGCGCTACAACTACGGCGACATGGTCGACGCGCAGTACCGGCTGGTCAGCGAAGGGCTCGGCATCAAGCGACTGCGCCTGGTGCTCGGCAACTCGATGGGCGGCATGCACGTGTGGCTGTGGGGCGTGAAGTACCCGCACATGATGGACGCGCTCGTGCCCATGGCCTGCCAGCCCACGCCGATGGCGGGCCGCAACTGGCTCACGCGCCGTCTCATCATCGATTCGATCCGCGGCGACCCGGACTGGCGCGGCGGCGAGTACACCGCGCAGCCGAAGAGCGCCCAGTTCGCCTCGGTGTTCTTCCAGGCCGCGACCAACGGCGGCGACCAGGGGCTCCACCGCCAGGCGCCCAACCGAGAAAAGGCCGACGCGCTTCTCGATGCACGCCTCAAGGCGCCGTTCCGCGGCGACGCCAACGACATCCTCTACCAGTGGGATTCCTCGCGCGACTTCGATGCCAGCGCGCACCTGGACAGGGTCCAGGCCCACGTCCTCGCCATCAACGCGGCCGACGACGAGCGCAATCCGCCTTCCCTCGGGATCATGGAGCGGGAACTGAAGCGCCTGAAGCACGCGCGCCTGCATCTCATCCCCGCCAGCGACCAGACCTCGGGCCACGGCACGACGGGCCAGGCGAAGTGGTGGAAGGCCGAACTCGTGAAGTTCCTCTCGGAGGTTCCCCGGAAATGATGCGTGCGCTCGTCGCCGGACTCGTTCTCCTCCTGGGCGCGGCGGCGGCCCACGGCAACCCCGCCGACCCGGACCGCCGCGAAGCGCGCATCGCCTTCGCCAAGGGCTCCTCCCAGGCTTCGGTGAAGGGCAAGCTCAAGGGCCGCGAGTACGTCGACCACCTCCTCGAAGCCCGGGGCGGGCAGCACCTCACCGTGCGCATGGAAGCGTCGAACCGCATGGCCTTCTTCAACGTGCTGCCGCCGCGAAGCGAGGAAGCGCTCTTCGTCGGAAGCCTCAACGGGCTGGAGGCGAAGCAGCAGCTTCCTGTCGACGGCACCTACGTCATCCGGGTTTTCCTCGAGCGCGCGGCGGCACGGCGCGGCGAGACGACCACCTTTTCCCTCGCCGTGTCGGTGACCGGCACGCCCGGCCCCGTGGGCTTCGAGAAGAAGCTGGAGAAGGACGGCATCGCCTTCGCCGTTTCCAGCCCCAACCTCGCGAAGGGCAACGAGGTGCGCGTGGTGCCCGGGGGCCTCGCGATCGTGAACGACCCGGTGAGCCAGCCCGTCGAGGGACGGGCCTTCGACGCCGACGTGGGCGATCTCGACGGGGACGGATCGCCCGAGGTCTACGTCTTCGTGCGCGGCGCGCAAGGCCGGATCACGCTTGCGGCCTGGAGCGCGAACAAGCGCAAATCGCTCTCGACGATCTACCTGCCGCCCCTCGCGCAGTTCAAGGGCGCGGCCGAGGGCTGGCGCGGCGGCGACTTCATGATGGTCTCGGGGGCGCGCCTCGTGCACACCTTCCCGATCCACGGCGCGGACGGCAAGCCCACGGGCAAGCGCCGGCAGCTCGACTACAAGCTCGTGCCCGGCGAAGCCTCGTGGCAGCTCGCGCTGGACAAGATGAGCGAGTTCTAGCGGCCCGGCTTAAGGCCCGCGCTTCAGCACCTGCCGCATCGGGAAATCCATCCGGCACGGCTGCCCGGCGCACAGCGCCGGCTTGAAGGGCGTATCCACCAGCACTGTCGCAGCCAGGCGGGACATCTCCGGGTCCGGCGAACGCAGCACCTTCACGGTGCTCACGCGGCCGTCCGCGTCGACCGTCGCGTCGAGGTACAGCTCGCCCTCGTAGCCCAGGCGACCCTGGAACTTCATCATGGCCTCCACCACCGGGCGCAGGCCGCGCTCGGGGTAGGGCGGCTCGTCGCCGGGCTTGAGCGGCTCGTACCAGCCGCGCACGATCGCCTTCTCGCCTTCCGCGAGTTCGGCGTAGCGGCGGTTCAGGGGCAGGTCCGGGCTCGTCGCGCCCAGGCGCTGGATGAGCGAGCCGGGGGCCGGGGAACGCTTGAGCGTGTATTGCGGCGAGGAATCCTGCGCCGTCGCGGTGACGGTGAAAACCGCGATCGCGAGCGAACCGATCGCCGCGAGGCGGGGGAGTCGGGATTTGTTCATGGTCTCTTCTTTCCGGGGTGGTTCTCGCACGGGCACTTCGCGGATTTCATCGAGGCAGGCACGACACTCATCAGGCGGGACAGCTTTCGCCGATCGCGCCGGCCTTGCCCGCGGGCCCGGCATCGGGCGCAGGGAAGGCGTCCCTGAAGGTGAACGCCTTCGCGGTGGGGCCGTGGGCGCGAAGGAGCGCCAGGCGGTCCGCGGCCTCGTTCACGTCCGGCCGGTGCCCGCGCGGCACCCACCACAGGACCACGTAGGCGTCGGTCATCTTCGCGAACCACTCGCGGCGGCGCTTCATGATGTCCGCGTGGCCGGAACGGAAGGCGAAGGCCTGCAGCGCCTCGAGGCTATCCCAGACGGACATCGTGGCGATCACATTGCGCCCCAGCGGATGCTCGCCCTTCGCGTCGACCGCGTCGCCCACGAGGCGCCAGGCAAAGCCCGGGGACTGCTCGGCGAGCCGGTTGATGCGATCGAGGTTCGCGACGAAATCCGCGAGGCGCGGCGAATCGAGGGCCTCGAGCGGGGTCGCGACGTTGAGCTGGGCGAGCTGGAATGCGGACATGCGGGCCTCCGGGGATGGCGGCTATCCTAACACCCGCAAGTCCTCGGTCCACGTGCCGACGGCCCGCGCTTCGGCATCGTGGGGCTCGTCGCGCCAGCGCTCGGCGAGCGCGGCCGAGTACCACGCCTGCATGGCCGGAATCCCGCGCAGGTGGGCTGCATAGGCCCCTGCCCGGTCGGAGAGCGGCGGCGAATACGTCTGCACGCGAAAGGCCACCGGGGCGAAGAACGCGTCCACGGCCGTGAACGCATTCCCGGCGAGGAAGGGGCCGCCGAAACGGTCCAGGCCTTCGCACCACAACCGGTCGATGCGGTCCCATTCCGCGCGAAGCGCCGGGGGGAACTCGTGCAGCTTCACTCGGATGCCGCAGTTCATCCCGCAGATGTCGCGCACGGTCGCGAACCCGGAGTGCATCTCCGCCGCAGCGGACCTCGCCCAGGCGCGGGCGCGCTTGTCGGCAGGCCAGACGGCCGGGTGGCTTTCGGCGAGGTACTCGGTGATGGCGAGCGAATCCCAGACGGTGGTCTCGCCGTCCACGAGGCAAGGCACCTTGCCGGTGGGCGAGAAGGCCTTGAAGTCCGCGCCGGCGCCGAAGGGAACCAGGCGCTCCTCGAAGGCGATGCCCAGGTGGGTCATCAGCACCCAGGGGCGCAGGGACCAGGAGGAGTAGTTCTTGTTGGCGATGTGGAGAACGAGCATGGCGGCGGCCTCGGGGTCGGCGGGAGCGTGCCGACGAAAGCGGGAATTGTGCCGCCGAACCCGCCCTCGCGTGAAGCGGGATTCGCGACGACGCCTCAGGCGGCCCGGTGCAGAACCAGCCCGCCCTCGCGCAGGAGTTCCGTGACGTGCGTGAAGCCCGCCTCGCGCAGCGCCGCCTGCTGTTCGTCGATGCGCAGGTAGAGCTGGTCGTTGGCCATGCCGCCGGGGCCGCAGAAGTGGTCGGCCATGAGGTAGACCCCGCCCGGCGCGAGGACCGAGCGCACCTGCCGGTGCAGCGGCAGCGCATGGCGCTTGTGCCGCAGTTCGTGGACGGCCTGCAGGGTCACCACGAAATCGTAGGGCCCCAGGCGATCGGGCCAGTCGGGCTCCTTGAAGCTCGCGGTGAGGAAGGTCGCGCGCGCCGCCAGCTCGCCGAGGCGCTCGCGTGCCAGCGAATGCATGGCGTTCGACTGGTCCAGCAGGTGCATCGTCGCCCCGGGCAGGCGCTCGAGGAGCTGGCGCGCGAGGAAGCCCGGGCCGGAGCCCAGTTCCAGGATCCTGCCGCGCCCCGGCGCCGCCGCGATCTCCGTGGCGATGTGCTCGAAGAATTCCGCGCGCCACGGGCGCTTCTGCATCGCGCTCTCTTCCCACGCCGCGGCATCCTTGGGCGAGTTGAGGTCGATGGGGCTGGGCACGTCGTCGCCTTCGCGCGTCCAGCCGCCTTCGCCGTTCGTGGCGTTGGCCGCGAGCGAAAATCGGTCGCCGCACACCTCGCACTTGAATCGGTACTGCACCTGGTTGGGCAAGGCGCCGCTGGAGAGGGACGAATCGAGCGCCTGCTGCTCCGCGTTGGACAGCTCGCGCGTCGTGAGGCGCGACAGGACGCCCCGCTCGGTTTCCTCCGACGCGAGGCGCACGGCATTCACCAGGTCATCGACGCCGCGGAACAGGTGGGTGGTCAGCTCGCGGCATTCCGGGCAGGGCATGGCGGGGCTTCGGGCGGCGATCGAACACCGATCTTACGCCGCGCCTCGTGAGGCGAACGATCAGTCCCCGGCCAGCCGCTTGGCGATGACGCGATTGGGGTAGTCGTTGCCCTGGAAGGTGTAGGTGGTGGCACCGATGTCCGCGTAGCCCAGGCGGGAATAGAAGGCGCGGGCATTGAGATTGCCTTCCCACGCGGTGAGCCAGGCGGCGCCGATCCCTTCCCCGATGACTGCCTGCTCCATCCGGGCCATCAACGCGCGGCCCACGCCCTTGCGTTGAGCGGCGGGCTGGACGTAGAGACGGACGAGTTCGGCGCCGGTGAGCTCGCCCGCCGGTGCCGGAAGCGACGCGAGAATCGTCTCGGCATAGCCCACGAGCCCCGTGCCGGTCTCCGCGAGAATGAACGCGCGGTGGGGTTCCGCCAGCCGCTTCGCGAATGCCGCGGCCGAGTACGTCTCGAAGGCCTCGATCGCGAGGTCCGGGCGCACGCCTTCGGTGGCGTACGTGTCGAGGAAGACCTGCACGGAAAGCGCCGAAATCGTGGTGGCGTCGGCCGGGGTGGCGAGGCGAAGGGAGAAATCGGGTCCACTCACGGAACGGGCGTCCGCATGCTCAGTCGCCACCGAGTTCGATCACCAGCCCGTCCGAAGCCGTCTCCCAGGGCAGGGTGCCGATCCTCGCGAGCATGTCGTCGCTCATGTGCGTGAGGACGAGGCGCCGGGGCCGCATGCGGGCGAGGCCTTTCTCGAGCGAATCGAGGTCGAGGTGCAGCTTCACCTTCTTGTCGAAGAAGTACGCCTCGGCCACCATGAGGTCCGCCCCGAAGCCGGCCTCGACGAGCGCCTCCGTCCATTCGGTGTCGCCCGTGTAGGCGACCGCCTTGCCCTCGGCCTCGAGCCGGTAGGAAAGGAAGGGCCCGCCCGGGTTCCCGTGCACGGCCTGGAAGGGCTTCACGGTGACGTCGCCGATGGCCACGCAGTCGCCGGGCGCGACTTCGATGAGCTCGAAGGGAAACTTCGGCTTCGTGGCGGACGAGCCCGGAAAGGACGTCTCCATCACGCGTTCGAACCGCTTGGCGAGGCCCGTGGGCCCCACGACGGCCAGCGGCGTCGTCCGGCGGCTGAAGAACTGGGCATCGAGCAGGAAGAAGGGCAGGCCGCCGAAGTGGTCCGCGTGGAAGTGCGTGACGAAGATGGCCTGGATCGCGTTGCGGTCGATGCCCTGGGCCTTCATGCCGATCATCGACGACGCACCGATGTCGATCAGGTAGTTGACCTTCTCGCCGACCACCTGGAAGCACGTGTTGAGGCGGCCGCCGCTGCCGAACGCGTCGCCGCAGCCGATGAAGCGAAAGTGCATGCAGATGGGCCTGGCGTGGAGGGCGCGGAAGGACGCCGCTACGGCGCGAACGCGATCTGCGCTGCCGGCTTCAAGGTGACCCGCGGCCCGAAGCTGCTCATGCCGGCAAGCGTGGCGTTGTGGTGGGCCGAGATTTCCGCGGCCTTCAGCACGCCGTTGTCGATCGTCGAATGCGCATCCGAGGCGAGCGTCACCGGATAGCCGAGCGCCAGCGCCCCGCGCGTCGTCGAATCGATGCAGTACTCGCTTTGCAGTCCGCAGATCACCACGGAATCGGCGCCCCGTTCCTTGAGCCGCGCATCGAGCCCGGTGCGCAGGAAGGAATCGGGCGTGGTCTTGCGGATGCGGATATCTTCCGGCTTCGCATCCAGGCGCGAATACAGTTGCCAGCCGGGCGCGCCATGGGCCATGGGGCTTTCCGGCTCCTCATGCTGGATGACGATGACCGGAAGCCCGGCGGCACGGGCGCGGGCGGCGAGGGCGTTGATGCGGTCCACGACCGCGTCGATGTCATGGCACGCCCACTGGCCGCTGCACAGGAGCTGCTGGACGTCGATGACGAGGAGGGCGGGCTTCATGGCGGCATTTTCGCACGGCACCCCGGCCTATCGGGCCTTGCGCCGGCAAAAGGCCGTCACGCCGCTGAAGCCGCGAGCCTCGTAGAACCCGCGCATGGAAGGCGCGCAGGACAGGTACACCCCGAACACGTCGAGGCGCTCGGTGATCCGCTGCAACAGGGCCGTTCCGATCCCCCGGCCGCGATACTCCGCCCTGACCTCCAGCGCCGAGATGTACCCGCAGGCCACCTCGTCGCTCAGGGCCGTGACGTACCCGCAGACGCTCGACGAATCGCCGTCGCGGGCCAGGACGACGCGGGTACTTCGTTCAAGCATGGCGAGGAGCGTTCCCTCGGGGGGCGTGAAATCCCAATGCGCCAGGAAGCCTTCGAGGTCGCGGGCGGTGAGGCCATCCAGCGAATCCGAATACGTGATCATGGAAGGACTGCCTTGGCGTGGAGGGGCCCGGGGGTGTGTACGTCGGTGCGTCGAGTCACGGCGCCGCCATCATGCGAAATTTCACCATCGGCCATTCCTTGCGCTCGACGATCGGTTCCTGCGAATCGATCCGCCGGATGAAGGGGTCCGTCCGCAGGTAGTCGGCCACTTTCGCGAGGCTCGCGGCATCGGGCGCCAGGATGGTCACCGTGTAGGGCGTCGGGTCGCATGTGCCGTCCGTGAGCCTTCGGCCCGAATAGATGCTGGAGGAGTAGTTCTCGATCGTCGCCTGCGGCGGGAGGTTGGCCTTGAGCCGCCGGAGGAACGCCGCCTCGTGATCGCCGGTGATCTGGCAATCCGGAACGCGATCCGGCGGACGGCTGCGGGCGGGGAGTTCCTCCGCGCGAAGGGGGCTGAGATCCTGCGCGGGCGCGACCGGCCATTTCTCCTGCGCATGCACCGTCGACCACAGGGGAACGGCGAGTTCCTTGTACCCGCGGTAGGGCTTGAGCGCTTCCACGGTCTTGCGCTCTTCCACCCGCAGGCCGAGCGAGCCGTCCTTGTCGCGCCCCAGCCACAGCGCCAGTTCGCGCGTGCCTTCCATGCCGCCGGCGAAATCGGGCGGGCCGTCGCGCCTCCCCGGGCCTGCGATGAGAAACCAGCCCTGCTTGCACTGCTTGAGCGGAAGGGATTCGTCCACCCCGCGGAACACGGGACCCACGCTCTCGATGCGCCCCACCCATTCGCGTTCGCCGCTCACGCCGAGCGGCAGCGGCAGCTGCGGGTCGCGCAGTACCCTGTCCCGCCAGACGTCGTACCGGTGAGCGTCGCGTTGAGCCAGGTTCCGGGCGGCCGCCAGGAGTTCTTCCCGGGATGCGTGCCATACGAGCGCGTAGCCATTGCCGCGCGGCTGGATCGTGGCGAGTTGTCGCGTCTGCATGCGGGGGCGCTGCCCGAAGGGCTGGAGCTTGTCGGCCCAGGCGGGGATGCGCGTTTCGTAGGTGCCGGCGAGATCGGGGCACTCCTTCGGCAACGCGGCATCGGAAGGGAAGCCCTGTGCGAGCCCCGGCAACGCCGCGCCGCCCGCGCACAGCATCAGCGATAAGGCGGCCACCCGTGCCCATGCACGAGGCAAGGAACCCGGCGGCGCATCGATTCGAAGGACCATGTCGCTGGATTCCGTCCCGGCAGGACTGCCGATGCCGATTATCGCGCGGAATCCGGTTGTCGCGGTGGCACGAAAAGCTCGAGAACTTCGTCTCCGTACTTGTCCACGGTTCCGGTCGATCGCCAGCCCAGATGCCGGTAGAAGCCATGGGAACGGCTTTGCGGGTCCGGCGAGCATCCCAGGAAGAGCCGCGTGTGGCCCAGGGCCGATAGATCCCGGACCATTCTCGCGAGGAGTTCGCGGCCGATGCCCCTTCCCTCAAACGCCGGAAGCAGAGCCAGGACGACGATTTCCCCGTCGCGGCGTGAACCGAAGCAGTAGCCGACCATGCTTCCGGCCTGCCGGCAGACGTGGCCCGGCAACTCGCCGGAACGAATGTCCTCGGCCCAGCTTTCGACGGTGATCCCGACGGCGCGGAGCCTTTCCTCCGGGATGGCGTTCTGGCGGGTCCTGCCGCGCAGGCTCACGCATTCGGCGGCGTCTTCGGGGATGGCTGTCGCGTAGTCCAGTGGCATGGGTGGCTCACGGTGCCGATACGGGTGAACGCGGCGGGCGCCGCGTCACGTGGGTTTCCCCGATGCGTGGCTCGAGAAGAACGTGATCGTGTGGCCGGCTGGTTCGCGTACGGTAAAGACCTCATGATGGATCGCGGGCCGAGCCTCGATCGGCGAGGGATTCAGGCCGAGCGAGGTGAAGTGGCGATGGGTCGCCGCGAGATCATCGACCATCAGGTCGAAGGGCGAGGCGCCGGGCGTGATCCCGTCCTTTCGCATCAGGATCAGGTGCGTGCCGCCGCGCATCTCGTAAACCGATATGTCGGGCCCCTCGAACACGACCCGCATGCCGATCGCGCGCATGAACTGGCCCGATGGGCCGATGCGGTCGGTTTCGAGCACGACATGCGCCACGCCGACCGGGGGACGCTCATCCGTTTGGCTCATGGTCCTGATCAGAAACCCTGGCTCTGGGGCGCATCGTCGGTGATCTCGTAATAGCCTCCCTTGTCGCCCACGAACGTGTGCTTGGAGATCCGCAGGTTCAGGGGGGTATCGATGCAACCCATCGCGACGGCCGTCCATTGGTAACCTTCGAGGGTCGGATTCCAGAACAACGTCGAGCCGCAGATCGAGCAGGAGCCGCGCTGGACCTCCTTGGATGACGGATACCACAGGACCGATTCCGCGCCCCGTACCTGTAGCGCCGTCCGCCTGACGTTGATGCCGGTCCAGAAGTTGCCGGTGTGCTTCCTGCACTGCGACCAGTGGCAGGCTTCGGGCGCGTGCTCGAGCGGCTGCTGGATCTCGAGCTGCACGGCACCGCAGAGACAGCTTCCGTGTATCACGATGGGCTCCCCGGCACCGAGTCGTACGCCCGCTCGAGGGCCGCCGCGTCGAGCTTCACCATCTTCATCATGGCGTCCATGACGGCCTTCACTTTCGCGGGGTTCCTGTCGCCGATGAGTTCGATGAATCGCTTCGGGACGATCTGCCACGACAGGCCGAACGGGTCCTTGATCCAGCCGCAGGCCGTTTCGGTGGCCCCGGCCGCGACGAGCTTCTCCCAATACCTATCCACTTCCGCCTGGTCCTCGCACGCCACGAACAGCGAGAAGCCTTCGGAGAACTTGAAGTACGAACCGCCGTTGTAGCCCATGAAGGACTGGCCGCCGACGACGAATTCGGCGGAGTTGATGGGGCCATCCTCGCCCGTGCGGGCGACGTTGGTGACCCTGGAATCCGGGAAGGTGGAAGTGTAGAACGCGATGGCGGCGTCGAGCTGGTCGTCGAACATCAGGAACGGCGTTACCTTGCCCATGGGTGATGACTCCTTACGTGGTCCGCGAAACGCCTGCGTCGGGCGAAGGCGCCGTGAGCTTCCGCGAACGGGGCGAGATGCTTCCGCGGATTCTCATGGCCCTTTGCGGGACCCCCTCGAAGGGCGTCATGGCCATGCTATCAGCGCTTCGTTGACAGGGCTTTATCGCCCAACATTCATAGGGCGCTCGGTCTGAGCGAAGGTCAGGCATCGCGTCGGGGCAGTCCGTGAAGGGGGTGATGGCTCAGGACCTGCCAGGGTGCAGCCGGCTCCTGCTTGATTCGAGAGACGCTGGCGAAGCGCACGACGGTATGTTGCGGGACCCGGGCGTGAATGGCAGGTTCGTTGCCCGGTGCTCTCGGGTTCCGTGGGTGCGCCAATGTGATGTGCGGACGCTGCCTCCGGAGTACGCACGAGCCAAGGACGCGGGCTCGCAAGGCGAAGAACTCCTCCTCTCCAGCGATGCAGGGCAGGAGAACCCCATGACCGTCGAACGGTTCGGGGCCTCCGAACGTGAGGCTGAGTTCCTCGTTGAACAAGAGGTCGAAACGCTTCTGAAGGTGGCTCCATTCGATCCCGGCCAGTTCGTCTTCACGCGCAAAGGTGACGTGGGCTGCGATCAGGTTGGCCTGGACGGGATCGAGGACCATACGTAGTGACTCGATCTCCGTAGCCTGCTCGGCGGGAAGGAAGAGCGTGAGCTGAAGGCGACTGTTCACGATGCGTAAGTGGCGTGAGCGGGGTTTTTGCGATGCCTGACACCTGAATGGGGTTCGGAAAACCTGATCTACTCACGGGTCTCCTGGAAGACCGTCCGACGATCGAGGACCGAACGCGCGGCTTGCATTCGGGCCAGGGGGCCGGGAGCCCCGATTTACATAAGGCCGTCTATGGATTCGCAGTCCGACCTTGTTTCAATTCGCGACATCCGGAAGCGGCCACGAAAGGAGAGAAAGGCAGACAAAAATCTTGACTGAACGGGAAGTCCTTATAGACCCAGTTGAGCGGCCGGCCAAGGTGACCGTGCCGCAGCCAGACGCGGCCCACAATGTTTCCCGGGGGACTTCCTACGGAAAAGTGGACACCCGCTGGTTATGAGCATTGTTGCTCGAACTCAATTGGGGATCGATAGCCCAACGCCGAGTGTAGCCGCCGCTGGTTGTAGAAGGCCATGTACTCCTGGATGGCCTTGCGCAGGTCGTAGTCGCTTTGGAATCGCTGCCGGTGGTACATGTCGGTCTTCATCGACTTGTTCCACGCCTCCATGTGGGCGTTGTCGGTCATTCGTCGCCTGCGGTTGACCGATTGGTCGAGACCCGAGCGATCAAGCAAGCGCCTGAACTCGCCCCCGACGAACTCGACACCGCGATCGCTGTGGAACAGCCCGGCCGCGGGCGTTCTCACCCGCAGTGCGCTCGCCAATGCCCTGGCCGTTAGTACGGCAGTCTTCTCCGGCCCCAAGGCCCAGCCCAGCAGTCGGCGCGAGTACCGATCCATCACCGTGGCCAGATAGCGCCATTGGTTGCCGACCTTCAGGTACGTAATGTCGCCAACCCAAAGCTCATCGGTGCGGCTCGGCCTCACGTCGTGCGCCAGACTTGCCACGCTGTCGAAGAAGCGCGCGGTTCCTGGCGTTCGCCGGTACAGGCTCGCAGAACAAGCTCGAATGCCATGCTCGCGCATCAGGCGCTCGACTCTTCGGCGTCCGACGCTTTCACCGGACCGACGCAACTCGGCGTGGACGCGTGGACTGCCGTACGTTTGGCGACTCTCGTCATGAACGCCGCGGATCCTCGAAACCAAGCGCTCGTCCTCGAGCGCCCTTTGGCTGGCGGACCTGCGCCGCCAAGCGTAGAAGCCGGCCGGACTGACGCCGTAGAGCGCGCACATCATTCGGACCGACCGCCCTTCTTTGCAGTGCTCGATGAAGGCGAAGATCTCGGCCTTCGAGCGGAAGTGAAGGCGATGGCTTTTTTTAAAAGGTCATGCTCCACCTTCAGGCGCTCGTAGTCGCGCTTGACCTGCCGCAGCTCCTTGAGCTCCGCAGCCACCGCCTTGTCCACTTCCACGCCCTTGGTCACGATCTCTCCATCACGCGCCTGCTTGCGCCATCGAGACAGCATAAACGGGTGGATGCAAAGCGATTCGGCCACGTCACCAACCTTCACGCCCCGCAGGCGGCTCAGCTTGACCGCCGTCGCCTTGAACTCGTCGCTATACCGGTATGTCGTTCTCGGTCCTGGTCTTGGCATGGGAACTCTCCTGAACAGTTAGTTCAGGGTGTCCACCAAACCGAAGGAAGCGCCGCGGCCGCTCGAACGATTTGTTAGGCGACATTGATCCTCCCTCGGGAAGGCCTGTAGGACGGCGGCTGCAGGAAGCCAACGGTGCGCGAAAAGGGCACTCGGCATGGGCGCCAACGGCACGGGGTACTTTCGTTCACCGAGCCGTAGCGAATTGCGTCCAGCGCGCAACTCCCAAAGCGAGTGGCGCCAAGTCGCCAACTAAGGCGGCGGAACAAGCGCCCACACTCGACCCCAAAGTGAGGGCGCATCGGCGCCGCGCACGGTGGGCACGGCGCCCGTGGCGCCTAACGATCGAGTTGAGCGGCCGGCCGCTGCGTGGACGCGGCCCACGACTGCGGCCCGCTCAACGCGGTGAAGCACACCTAGCGAACTCGACAGCGCCGGTTGCGGCGACCATTCGATATGCGGAGCGCTCGATGAATGCGAGAGCCGGAGTTCGCTCACCTTTGCCAGGGCTGCCGTCGGGTACTTCTCGCAGGGTGGGCGGGGACGAAAGGTGGCGATAGCTGCCAGGTCTTCATCTTCCCCGCGCCGACAATCCTGCGGTTGGGTGTCGCCTGCGCCCTCGTAGGGCCCCTGGACAGCGCGTCCTGTTTCGAAGAGCATCCTTCAATCCGTCCGCGAAAGAACGCAGCTGTCGTGCCCTGCGAGGCACAGCAGCTCGCTTGACCAGGCGCTGCTGAACCGGGGCGCTGCGGCGTCATTGCTGGCTAACGATCGAGTTGAGGGCCGGCCACGACGCCCGTGCCGCGGCCAGACGCGGCCCACCGACTCCCACGGCCGCTCGAACGAGTTGTTAGAGCGGCATTCGTCAGGCCCCTCTTGATCAACATTCCTCGCAAGGTATTTAATGCAGCTCCCGGGGCACCACGCGCGAAGGATGGACAGGTATCGATCCGCCGGACATCGCTCCATGAGATGGACCGGCGAGATGCCACAGCGCGCCCGGACGAAGAGCGCTTGTCAGTGGCCGACCGCCGGAAAGACTCGTGATTGCGATCAAGTTCGGTTAGGCCCCGGCGCCCATCCATCCCAGTGGCGGGATGGGCCACGCCTTTGATCGATTTCCCTGAGAAGGCGGCAGCCATCGCAGCGTGATCCTCCTCCTCAGGAACGGCCTGCCTGGACGACCTTACCCAGATGGCGCAGGCGCCCACGTTCTCGATGCCGCCTAACTTATATGTCTGTTTCGGATGTTAAGAATAATGCCTGCCCAGAGTCCGTGAATCAACTGGGGGGCAACGGCAACTTCTTGTTTGGCTTGGTCATTTCCAGCGCTTCGAATTCAATGGAAACGACAATCCCGGCGGCTTCGAATTGCCTTCCTTCCGAAGGTGCCTGGAGTAGGGATTTCACGGCCAAGCACCCTGGCCACGGATCGTAGCCAAGCGGCCACATTCCGTGGCCGGTTCACATGGCGAAAATCCTGGCGGCTAGTACGCCCAAGGCCTCCGCGCCTGGTCCGCCTCCCGGAACCGCGAGATCTCATCCCCCCGGGCGAGCGTCAGTGCGATCTCGTCCATCCCCTCCATCAGCATCTGCCGCAGGGTAGTGGGAGCGGCGAAGGGGTACCGCGCCCCGGAAGGCGCCACGACCACCTGCGCCTCCACGTCCACGCTCACCTGCGCGGTGCCGCCCGAACCGTCGACCTCCGCCGCGATGGAACGCACGATCTCGATCGGCAACTCCACCGGGATGATCCCGTTCCGGTAGCAGTTGCCAAAGAAGATCCCGCCGAAGGAGGGCGCGAGGATGGCCCGGAAACCGAATTCGCGAAGCGCCTTGGGCGCGCGCTCGCGGGAAGATCCGCAGCCGAAGTTGCGGTCGGCGAGCAGGATCTGTGCGCGATCGTACGGCGGCTGGTTCAGGATGAACTCGGGGTTGGGCTTGCCGTCCGCCAGGAACCGCGAGCCGTGGAAGAGGTTCGCCCCGTAGCCCTTGGCGTCCGTGCCGCCAAGGAAAAGTGCCGGGATGATCTGGTCCGTGTCGATGTTGATGCGCAGCATGGGCGCCGCGATGCCGGTCACCTTCCGGAGCGATTCCATCAGGCGATCCCCCTCGCGTCGGCGATGCAGCCCGCGATGGCCGAGGCCGCCACGGTGGCCGGGCTCGCCAGGTGCGTGCGCGTCTTCGGTCCCTGCCGTCCCTCGAAATTGCGGTTGGTGGTGCTCACCACGCGCAGGTCCGCGAAGCGGTCGCTGCCGATGTGGCCGCAGAAGCCGCAGGCCGATTCGTGCCACTCGAAGCCCGCGTCCTTGAAGATGCGGTCGAGCCCCTCGGCCTCCGCGGCGCGCTTCACCGGCGTGGATCCCGGCACGCACACGGCCTGGATGCCGGCCTTCACCTTCCTGCCGCGCAGCACTTCCGCTGCCGCGCGCAGGTCCGAAAGCCGCGCGTTGGTGCACGATCCGATGTAGGCCACGTCGATGGGGATTCCCTTGAGCGGCGTTCCGGGGGCAAGGCACATGTACTCGAGCGCCCGGGTGGCCAGTTGCCGGGCCTCGCTGTCGGCAGCCTGCGAGGGGTCCGGCACGCTCGATCCGATGGGTGCCACCTGCTGCGGGCTGATGCCCCAGGTCACTTGCGGCTCCAGCGCATCGCAATCCACCGTCACCTCGCGGTCGAACGCGGCGCCCGGGTCGGTCGGCAGGGTGCGCCAGTACGCCACGGCCCGGTCCCAGTCGGCGCCCTTGGGCGAGAACTCGCGACCCTTCAGGTACTCGATCGTGGTCTCGTCCGGCGGCACGAAGCCGTACTTGCACGAGAACTCGATGGACATGTTGCACAGGGTGAGTCGCCCTTCGATGGGCAGGGCGCTCACCGCGGAGCCCGCGTATTCCGTGGCGTACCCGATACCGCCTTGTGCCCCGATTCTCCCGATGAGGGCGAGGATCATGTCCTTCGCGTACACGCCTGGCGCGAGGCGCCCCGTGAAGTTGACCCGCATCGTCCTGGGCTTCGCCTGCGAGAGCGTCTGGGTGGCCAGCACGTGCTCGGCCTCGCTCGCGCCGATGCCCCAGGTGAGAGCCCCCACGCCGCCCACGGTGCTGGTGTGGCTGTCGCAGCACACGAGCGTCGCGCCCGGGAAGGCGATGCCCAGCTCCGGGGCGATCACGTGCGCGATGCCCTGGCGCGGGTCGTCGTAGTCGATGAAGTGGAAGCCCCAGTCGCGCGAGGCCTTGCGCGTGGTCTCGATCATGATGGGGCCGCTCTTCGAGACCGAATCCGTGGGGCCGCGGCCGGGCTCCGTGGAGATCAGGTGCTCGATCACGGTGAACACTTGTCCCCGGCTCACTGGCGTGCGTCCGGCCTCCGCGAGGGCGCGCACCGCCTGGCTGCCGGAGAGCTCGTGCAGCACCAGCCGGTCGATCTGCAGCAGCTCGGCGTCATCGCCCAGCCGGGCGATGACGTGGTCCGCCCACACCTTGTCGAAGAAGGTGCGGGGGGGCAGGGCGCTCATGCGTAGCGCTTTTCGAGGTCCTTGAACTTGTCGGCGTCCAGCATCTTCTGGCGCTCGTTGAACATCATCAGCTTGTCCTCGATGCCGGCGATGGAGCCGTTCTTGCCCAGGTGGCCCAGCACCTGCTCCATGGCCATGAGGGAGGCTTGCAGGGCCGCGTTGGCGTAGCAGATGACCGCGTAGCCGGCCTCGGCGAGCTGTTCGCGCGGCAGGAGCGGCGTCTTGCCCCCGATCACCATGTTGCACAGGTGGATGCCGGGCACGCGCTTGGGGATGGAAAGCAGCTCTTCGGCATCGAGCGGCGCCTCGATGAAGAGGAAATCGGCGCCGGCTTCCTGGTAGGCGGCGGCGCGGTCGCAGGCGGCATCGAAGCCTTCGACGGCGCGGGCGTCCGTGCGGGCGAGGATCATCATGTCCGGGTCGATGCGCGCATCGACCGCGGCCTTGAGCTTCTTCACCATCTCGTCCTTCGGGATGACGCTCTTGCCCTCGAAGTGGCCGCAGCGCTTCGGGTACGTCTGGTCCTCCAGCATGATGGCGTTGGCGCCGGCGCGCTCGAGCAGCTGCACGGTCCGCCGCGTGTTGAGCGCGTTGCCGAAGCCGGTGTCCGCGTCCGCGAGGATGCAGAGGTCCACCACGTCGCGGGTGGCGGCCACGTGGCCCGCCAGCTCCGTCACCGACACGAGGCCGATATCCGGGATGCCCAGGTACGAGTTCGCGACCGCCGCGCCGCTCATCATCATCATCCGGTGGCCCGTGGCCTGGATCACCCGGGCGGCCAGCGCGTTGCCCGCGCCCGGCATGATGTGTCCGGCGCCCGCCACCAGCAGGCGGCGCATCTCCTGGTTCAGGGGATTGCTCATTCGATTTTCACCTTGGCCATTTCCGCCACGCGTTTCCAGCGGGCGATGTCGGATTTCACGATGTCCATCATCTGCTCGGGCGTGCCGCCCACGGCCGTGGTGCCTTCGGCCTTCATCTTCTCCACCACTTCCTTCGACTGCAGCACGGCGTTGAGCTCCTTGTTGAGGAAGGCGACCACGTCGGCCGGGATTCCCTTCGGTCCCGCGACCGCCTTCCAGTCCACCACGTTGTAGCCCGCGATGCCTTGCTCCTCGAAAGTGGGCACCTCGCCGATGGAGGCGAGCCTCGTGGTGCCGGCGACGCCCAGCGCCCGCACGCGGCCGCTCTTGATGTACGTGGCGCCGAAGGTGGCGCTGGTGAGCATCATGTCCACGTTGCCGCCCAGCAGGTCCGCGAAGGCCTGCGACGAGCCCTTGTAGGGCACGTGGACGAGCTTGATGCCGGCGAGGTAGGCGAGCTCCTCCATGCCCAGGTGCGCGATGGAGCCCACGCCGGCGGAGCCGTAGGTGAGCTTGTCGGGCGCCTTCTTCGCGGCATCCAGGAGGTCTTTCGTGGACTTGAGGGGCGAGGCCTGGTTCACCAGCAGCACCACCGGATCCCGCGAAACCATGACGATGGGTTGCATGTCGCCGATCGGGTCGTAGGGCAGTTTCGTCACCGCCGCCTGGATCGGGTAGGAACTCGACATGTTGAGGAGCGTGTAGCCGTCCGCCGGGCTCTTCAGCACGAAATCCGAGCCGATGTTGCCGCCGGCGCCCGTGCGGTTCTCGACGATGATGGGGTTCCCGAGGCGCTCGGTGAGCCGCTGGGCCAGCATGCGGGCCGTGACGTCGCCCCCGCCGCCGGCCGCGAACGGCACGACGAACTTGATGGACTTGCTCGGGTATTTCTGCTGCGCGCGAAGCGGAAGGCTCGCGGCGAGCGCCAGGGCGGAGGTGCCCAGCGCGAATCGGCGACGGTTCATTTGCTCCTCGGGTGCGTGTTGTTGTGGCCCCAGTATGCCGTGTCGCGGCACCGCGGATGCACCACTGAGGCTCAGGAGCGCTTCAAATGCGGGTGGGGTCGCCCAGGGCCGCGTTGAGCCGCATGGCCTTCTTCACGAGCCGGCGCACGGTGGCCGGGGCGATCCCGTCGCCTTCGCGCAGCTCCACCGTCGCCATCTCGTACTGCCCGCCGGGCTTCAGGCGCGGCTCGATGTCGCGCATCTGCTGGCCGCGCCAGAAGCCGAACAGCACCCGCTCGGCCTCGGCGCGGATCATGAAGGCCGGGCCGTTCGAGAGGTAGACGAGGTTCCCCCACTTGATCACTTCCTCGAGCCGCGTGCTCTTGCGCACGGTGGCGCGGATGCCTTCCACCAGCAGGCGCTGCCAGCCGGTGAGGGCGTCGACGTAGGCTTCGGGGCTGGCGGCGGGGGCCGCCTTTTGCATCGGCACCAAGCGCTAGCGGATGAGCGCGAAGACGGGCGTGAGGAGGATGACCAGCCCCGGCACCATCACCTTCGGCAACAGGTCGGCCCAGGACGGCGAGGCGCTCTTCTGGAAGATCCGCTGTTCCTTCCAGATGTACATCAGGCACAGGGCCGCGCCGATGAACAGCCAGAAGCCGCGACCGCCGCCGGATATGGCCGAGGCGGGCATGAAGAGGGCCAGCAGGAAGACGAAGACGCCGCAGCGCGCCAGCCAGACGTGTTGTTTCGTTTTCATGGGTAGGTGACCGGGGGGGAAGGGGTGCAGGAAGTTTACCCCCGCCCTCGGGGCCCCGCGCAATCCGTCCTAGGGCGGATTCGCCGGGAGCAGGCCGGCGGCCTCGAGGATGGGCTTTTCGTAGCGCGAATCCTCCGCGGGATAGCGAAGCCCGGCCACGCCTTGCTCCTTGGCCACGGCCCAGACGATGCCCTCGCCGGCCGGGAGGATGCGCGGCTCGCGCGCGTAGAGCGGATCGGCGAACGCGACCAGGGGCGCCACGATCGTCCAACCCGCCTCGCGGAAGGCGCGGATCACGTCGCCCAGGAAGGCCGCGTTGAGGGCGCTCGTGTGCAGCAGGAGGACATGCGGCGGCTCGTGTCCCAGGACTTCCCGGGCGAGGCCGTCGTAGTAGGCCGCGCGGTCCAGCAGGTGGCGGACATAGGCGGCCTTGAGGCGAGCTCGGTCCGCGCCCTTGCGGAAGACCTCGTCGTAGTACCAGTCGCTCGCGTCGATGGAGACCGGCGCGGGCCGGTAGCCGTTAGCCTTCATCCACGCGCGCACCTCGTCGCGCTTGGCGGTCGTCTCGCCTTCCTTCAGGTACGGGAAGCGCAGCAGGGGCCGCCAGCCGGGCAGGTGGGCGAAGGCGGCGTCGGCCTCCTGCACGTGGCCGATGAACTCGGCGGCCGTGAGCTTCGGCGAGCCGAGGTTTCGGTGCTGCGAGGTGTGGTTGCCGACGAGGTGGCCCGCTTTCGACCAATCGGCCACGAGCGCGCGCCCGGCCTGGCCGCCCGTGTGGCGCAGCGACGGGAAGACCATCGAACGGATGCCGTGTCGCGCCAGCGTGCCCAGGATGGCCGCGTTCCATTCGGCGGCGCGGGGCTCCTTGTCCGGGTCGAGGCCGTCGTCGAAGGTGAGAGCGACGGATTTCGCCTGCGCCGCGGCCATCGCCGTGGCCAGAAGCAGGGCGGATAGCAACCGGCGGACCAGTTACGCCTCCGTCGCCAGGCGATCCAGCACGCCGCGGATGAAGGGCGCCTTGGCGTCCGTGTAGGCCTTCCGGTCGTGCGAGAGCGTGAGCGCGAGCCGGCGCTTGAGCGCCAGGTATTCGCCGAAGAGCTGGCGGTTGCCCAGCGCGTCGCGGAAAGCCAGGTGCTCGCGAAAGAGGGCGTCGTCCCGGACGACCGCGTGCACGTGGAAGAGGGAAGGTCTCGTGCCGGGCTTCACGAAGTAGCGCCGCTCGGGCAACTGCGCCGTTTCCGGCAGTAGCGGCCCCCGGGGGGGGGGGGGGGGGGGGGGGCGGGCGCCGGGGGGGCGGGGGGCGGGGGGCCCGCCGGCGGCGGGGGGGGGGGGGGGGGGCCCGGGGGGGGGGGGGGGGGGGGGCGGGGGGGGGGGGGGGGGGGGGGGGGGGGGGGGGGGGGGGGGGGGGGGGGGGGGGGGCGGGGGGGGGGGGGGGGGGGGGGGGGGGGGGGGGGGGGGGGGGGGGGGGGGGGGGGGGGGGGGGGGGGGGGGGGGGGCAAGGTCCCCTATCGCCTATAACGCGGTGAACGGCCCGAATCGGACATCGCCGGCCCTCAGGCCCGTTCGCCCCACTGCGCGTACACCTCGTCGGTGTGCTCTCCGAGGGCGGGCGGGCGCCGGTAGATGGCGAAATCGAAGCCGCTGATGCCGATGGGGAAGCCCACCGTCTTCGTGGTGACGCCGTTGGGAAGCGCGAGGGGCTCGACCCAGCCCATGTGCCCGACGTGGGGGTCGGCCAGCACCTCGGAGAAATCGTGGATGGGCGCGCAGGGCACGCCGCGGCGATCGAACTCCGCCATCCACTCGCGGGAGGGCTTGGTCGCGAAGGCCGGCTGCAGGAGCGCCGCGAGTTCCCCCTGGTTCTTCGCCCGCGATTTCTGGTCCGAGAAGCGCGGGTCGCGGAAGAGTTCGGGCTTCCCGACCGCTTCGCACACGTCGTTCCAGAGCTTGTCGTTGCCCGCGGCGATGACGAAGGGCCGGTCCGATCCGTCGAAGGCCTGGTAGGGCGCGTTTCGCGGGTGGGCGGAGCCCAGCGGCTTCGCGGGCACGCCGGTGCCGAAATACTCGCTCGTCTGCAGCGCCGAGAAGCCCAGGAGGGCGCCCAGCATGGAGCAATCGATGTGCGCTCCCCGGCCCGTCTTCTCCACGTCGCGAAGCGCCGCGAGGATGCAGTAGGCCGCGTAGAGCCCGCCCGCGAAATCGCCGACGGGCACGCCGCATTTCACCGGGCCGCCGCCGGCTTCGCCCGTGCAGCTCATCAAGCCGCTCATGGCCTGCACCGCCACGTCGAAGGCGCCCTTGGCGGCGTAGGGGCCGCTCTGGCCGTAGCCGCTCACCGAGGCGTAGACGATCTTCGGATTGATCGCCGCGAGCTGCTCGTAGCCGAGCCCCAGCCGGGGCAGCACGCCGGGCCGGTAGTTCTCCACGATGACGTCGGCCGCGAGGCACAGCTGCCGGAGCCGCTCGACCTGCGCGGCGTCCTTCAAGTCCACGGCGAGGCTTCGCTTGTTGCGGTTGAGGGAGGCGAAGTTCTCGCTGAAGACATCGCCCGCTTCGCCCTTCACCAGGGGGGGCCAGCGGCGCATGTCGTCGCCGCCGTCGGGTCGTTCGATCTTGACCACGTCCGCGCCCAGGTCCGCGAGCAGCATGCCGGCGAAGGGGCCGGCCGCGATCTGCCCGAACTCGAGCACGCGGATGCCGGCGAGGGGGCCTTTCGGGGCGATCATCGTCACGCCGCCCGGTCGGGGGCCTTGCGCTTCGGCTTGCCCGTGAAGGTGGTGCATTCCAGCGCGAGGGAACAGACCGCATCCGCCAGCGGGTTGAAGCGCCCGTGGGACAGCACGGCGAAGAACTCGACCGCGTACGCCTCGGACCGGGTCTTGAGGATCTTGAGCGAACCCTCCGCGATCTCCGGCTCGTACGCGACGCGCGGCAGCAGGCTCACCCCCTGGCCGCGACGGGTGAGGTCCGCCACGACGCTCATGCGGTTGCAGCTCGTCACGAACCGGAAGGGCTCGCCGAATTCATCGAACCAGTGCTCGATGTGGCGATAGACGTGCGAATCGGCGCAGAGCGTCACGATCGGGTGCCGGGCGAGGTCCGCCGGCGTGAGTTCCCGCGCGGGCAGCTCGACCGTGCGCCCGGCCATCCAGTGGAACTTGGCCGAGCCCAGGGAATGCCACGCGATGTTCTGGTCGTTCATGGGCCCGGGGCCGAACACCAGATCCAGGTCCCCCTCGCGCAGGTGGCCGAGCAGGGGGTCCATCACGTCCACCTCGATGTCGAGGGTGATGTTCGGGTAGCGCGCGTGCACCGTCTCCGTGAGCACCGGCAGCCAGGTGACGGAGATGAGTTCGGCCACGCCCAGGCGCACCACGCCGGCCAGGGAAGCGGCGTTGCCCACGCGGTGCATGATCTCGGAGGTCATGCCCACCACGCGCTCGGCGTAGGCGACCAGCTCGCGGCCCTTGGGCGTCAGCTTGGCGCGGTGGTGGGTGCGGTCGAAGACGATGACGCCCAGCACCTGCTCCAGCTCCTGGATGCGAGCGGAGACCGTGGGCTGCGTGGTGTGCAGGCGTTCGGCGGCCGCGGCGAAGGTGCCGAGGCGCACGATCCAGTAGAACGTCTCGAGGTGCTTGACGTTGAGGGCTTGGGACATGGCGGCGATATTACCGCGCCGCCCGCCGCCGTGGCGGCGTTAGAGCCCGAGCCAGCCGCGGGCCTCTTTCGGGCAGCCGAACAGGCGGATGTCCCAGGTGCCCGCCAGCGCGTTCACGCAGTCGATGTAGGACAGGATCGCGTCCCGGCATTCGGGACGGCTGGCGGAGAAGGCGAGCTTCAGCCGGGCGTTCGTGTACGAGCCGCCCTTGGCGAGGGCGGCGGAATACTCCACGAGTTCCCGGCTCGCCTGGAGGTCCGTCACGCGGGTGAGGTCGCAGGTGCAGCGCCGAAGGCTGTCGAAACGGGGATGCTCGAACAGCGCACGGTTCGCGTCGATGATCTCCTCATGGCTGACCGTGCCTTCGAATTCCACGTGAAGGTGGTCCTGCTCGCAGGACATCCGGAAGGGCATCTCGCGTTTCTCGTTGTTGTTTTGTCGGTGCTTCCCGCCGGCTCCTCGGAACATGCCCGGTGGGGTATTCGCCGGCATTGTCGCAAACGCCGCCCGGCTTTTCAATCGCCGGGGCGGGGTCGTCGCAGTAGACTGCCGGCATGAAACCGCTGCCCATCCTCTTCATCATCACGGCCGGGGTCGGCCTGGGTCTCTACCTGGGGTGGCTCTTCCTGCGGCGGGAACGCAGCAAGCCGGTGGTGATCGGCCTGCACGTGATCCTGGGCGTGGTGGGCCTGGAGGGCGTGGCGATGCTCGTCACCGGTGGCCCGGGCGGCGGCGACCCGGCGTCCGGGCAGCTGGTGAAGACGTCGGCGATCCTGCTCGTGCTCGCCGTGATGACGGGGTTCGCCTCGCCGCTCCTCGCGAAGAAGCGGCCCCGAAAAGTGGGGCTCGCCACGCTGGGCGTGCATGCCGCGGTGGGCGCGGCGGGCTACGCCCTGCTGGTCGCGTGGGCGGTGCAGGCCTAGTGGCGCGCGAACCGGCTTCCGATTCGATGTTCCGGCGCGCCTGCAAGGCCCTGTTCATGGCATGCCTCGCATCGCATGCCGGGGCGGCTCCGGAAGGCGAACCCGCGCGCGCGGTATCGAGCCCGGTCGGCGCTTCGGCCATCGATCGCACCGTGGAAGTGCACCATCGGCTCGTCCTCGCCCCCGGCGAGCGTGAAGTCGCCCTGACGCTCGATGCCTGCGGCGGGGACATCGACGCCGATCTCGTGGAGTTGCTGGTCGAAAACCGCGTGCCCGCCACGGTCTTCGTCACCCGCCGCTGGCTCGTGAAGCACCCTCAGGCCGTGAAGAAGTTCGCGGCCCATCCGGATCTCTTCGCCATCGAGAACCACGGCGAAAACCACCTCGCACCCGTCATCGGGCCGGGCGTGACGGTCTACGGTGTTCCCGGCGTGGCGGACAAGGCGGCGCTTCGGCGCGAGGTCGAAGGCGGAGCGAAGGCCATCGTGGCGGCCGGCTTGCCGGCGCCCGCCTGGTTCCGTGGCGCCACGGCCCGCTACGACCGCGAGTCGCTCGAAGAGATCCGCGCGATGGGCTACCGCGTGGCGGGTTTTTCCGTGAACGGCGATGCGGGCGCCACGCTGTCCCGGTCCGCGGTGGCCGCCCGGCTCGGGAAGGCCGGGCCCGGCGACATCATCCTGCTGCACGCGAACAAGCCCGCCTCGCAAAGCGCGGAAGGGCTGCGCGACGCGCTGTCCGGATTGCTTTCGCGGGGCTTTCGCTTCGTCACGCTGCGCGGCCGCGAAGTCGGGCCGGTGAAGGATCCGGCTCGCTAGCGCTGGAAGGGGTAGAGGCTTCCGAGCCCGAGCAGCGCGGTCAGCTCGTCGAGGGCCTCGCGGCAGGCGACGGCCAGCTCGGGATCGGCGAGATCGTCGGTGGTGAGCCGGTCGCGGTAGTGCGAATGCACCCACCGCGTGAGCTTTTCGTGGAGCGCGTCGTCCAGCAGGACGCCCGGATGCATCGCCTTCGCCTCGGCTTCGGTCATCTCCACCCGCAGGCGCAGGCAGGCCGGCCCGCCGCCGTTGCGCATGCTCTCGCGCAGCTCGAATGAGATCACCTCGCGGATCGTCCCGCCGGGCGTCGCGAGGCCCTCGAGATACTTCGCCACGCGCTCGTTGCGCCGGCATTCCTCCGGCACCACGAGCAGCATCGTGCCGTCCGGCCGCGCGAGGAGCTGGCTGTTGAAGAGATAGGTCTCGACCGCGTCGGCGAGCGAGACGAAGGTCTCGGGCACCTCGATCACCTCGAGTTCGCCCGGGAAGGCTTCGCGCAGGCGCCGCAGCACCGCGGCCTGGTCGACGAAGGCCTGCTCGTGGCAGAAGAGCACGCGCTCCGAGCCCACGGCGATGACGTCGTTGTGGAAGACGCCGGCGTCGATGGCATCGGGGTTCTGCTGCGCGAAGACGGTCCGCCGGGGGTCGAGCCCGTGCAGGCGGGCCACGGCTTCGCTCGCTTCGCGCGTTTGCCGGGCCGGATAGCGCCGCGGCGCGGGCGCGGCGGCATCGAATCCGCTCGCGCCGTAGACGAAGAACTCCACGCCGGCCTCGCCCGCCCGCGGGCACAGGCGCGTGTGATTGGCCGCGCCCTCGTCGCCGGTTTGCGGCGTGGCGGGCAGCGGGGCGTGGTGCGCGAAATGCGCCCCTTCGGGAAAGATCGCGGCCAGCAGGCGGGCGGTCGCCTCGGGCTCGGCGGACCGGTGCAGCTTCGAGACGAGGTTCGCCGGCGTGAAATGCACGCGGGCATCGTCCGTGTCGGCGCTCGCGCTCACGGTCGCCGCGTTGGCGGCCCACATGGACGAAGCGGACCACGCGGCCGAGAGCAGCGCGGGCGCCTGGCGGGCGGCGCGGCCGATGGCCTGCGCTTCGGTGCCCCGGAAACCGAGGCGGTCGAGCAAGGCGAAATCGGGGCGCGCGAGCGGCGGCAGCACGCCTTGCGCGAAGCCAAGGTCCGCGAGCGCCTTCATCTTGGCGAGCCCCTGCAGCGCCGCCGCCCGCGGGTTCGAGGCGACGCCCGCGTTGGCGCGGGAGGCGAGGTTGCCGAACGAAAGCCCCGAGTAGTTGTGCGTGGGGCCCACGAGGCCGTCGAAATTGTATTCGCGCGCGCTCACGGGCCTATCCCCGTCGGTCGGCTGGGGAAAGCGCGACGGCACGCACCGGATCTCCGGTCTTCACGGCCAGGGCGGCGAGCACGGATTCGGGCAGGCCGTAGGCATCGCCCTCGGGTCCGCCTTCGACCAGCAACGCGCGGAAATCGGCGAATCCGGTGTTCGAGACGAGCCAGCGGGTCTCTCCCACCCGGGGCCCCACGCGCGTCGCGAGCCGGCGGCTGCGGCGGATGGCGCCCACGTCGTCGACGTCGCATTCGATCACGGGGCCGGCGTCGAAGATGTCGACGAGCCCCTCGTAGCGAAGGCCCTCCTGCTCGAGCAGGCGCCGGGCGGGGACGGTGTCCGCGTGCGTCTGGCCGATGACGGCCTGGGCCTCGGCCGAAAGGAGCTTCGTGTAGAGCGGGTACTTGGGCATCAGCTCGGCGACGAAGCTCTTCTTGCCGATGCCCGTCAGGTAGTCGGCGCGCGAGAAATCCATCGAGAAGAAATGCCGTCCGAGCCCCTCCCAGAAGGGCGAGCGGCCCGAGTCGTCCACGACGCCGCGCAGCTCCGCGATGATCTTCGCGGCGAAACGCGCGCGGTGCTCGGCCATGAAGAGGAAGCGGCTCTTCGAGAGCAGGGCGCCCAGCCCCCCCTGGCGGAAATCGGGGTGCAGCAGCAGCGAGCACAGCTCGCTCTGGCCGGTGTGGTCGTTCGACAGGAAGAGCGTGGGCGTCTGCGTGAAGACGCCCAGCTCCTGCGAGGCGTGCACGGCGAGGCCCACGCGGTACGAGTACCAGGCCTGACGCAGGCCCACCGCGGCGTCGATGCCGCAGGTGCCCGCAAGACGGCCGGTAGGCAGGTCCTCGAGGACGAAGAGGTAGGTCTCGTCGGCTTTTGCGCTGCGGCCGGCGAACGAGGATTCGCTCGCGCCGATGCGCTCGGCCAGGCGCCCGGCATCGGGCGGCAGGGAGGTGAGGCTCGCGCCCGCGCCGGCGACCAGCTCGACCAGGCGCGGCAGGTCGGCGATGCGGGCGGGGCGGACGACCTTCACGAGGGGCTCAGCGGGTGGCCGCGCAGTGCTCGGCCACCGCCTTCCCGAGGCGGTTCAGGCCTTCCTTCACGTCCGCCAGGGGGATGACGAGCGAAGGCGCGAAGCGCAGCACGTCCGGTCCGGCCTGCAGCAGCATCACGCCGTGCTTCTCGGCGAGGGCGACGAGGTCCTTCGCCTTGCCCGCGTGCGCGGGGACGAGTTCGCAGCCCAGCAGCAGACCCATGCCGCGGATCTCGCGGAAGACGCCGTACTTCGCGTTGATCCGCTCGAGGCCCTTCACGAAGGCCGCGTGCCGCTTGTCGACGCCCGCCAGGACCTTGCGCGAGGCGATGAGGTCGACCACGGCGCTGCCCACGGCGCAGGCGAGCGGATTGCCGCCGAAGGTGGTGCCGTGCGAGCCCACGGTGAAGTGCTTCGCGAGTTTCGCGGTGGTGAGCATCGCGCCGATGGGAAAGCCCGCGCCCAGGCCCTTGGCGGTGGTGAGGATGTCCGGGGTGACGCCGAACTTCATGTAGGCGTAGAGCGCGCCCGTGCGGCCGGCGCCGGTCTGGACTTCGTCGAAGACGAGGAGGGCGCCCGTCTCGTCGCAGCGCTTGCGAAGGCCCTTGAGGAAGGCTTTCGTCGCGGGCGTGACGCCGCCTTCGCCCTGCATGGGCTCCACGATGACGGCGCAGGTGCGGTTCGTGATCGCCGCCTTCGCCGCCGCGAGGTCGTTGTAGGGCACGTGCCGGATGCCGGCCGGCAGCGGGCCGTAGCCCTCGAGGTACTTCTTCTGCCCCGTCGCGGTCACCGTGAAGAGGGTGCGACCGTGGAACGCGTTCGTGAAGGCGACGATCCCGTGGCGCTTCGCGACATCCGGCCGCTTGCCCTTCGCGATCTCGCGGTCGGAGGCCACGCGGCGGGCGAGCTTGAGCGCGGCCTCGTTGGCCTCGGCGCCGGAATTGCAGAAGAAGACGCGCTCGGCGAAGGTCTTCGCGACGAGCTTCGAGGCGAGCTCCAGCGCCGGCTCGTTGGCGCAGAAGTTCGCCACGTGCCACAGGCGTCTGGCCTGGCGCTCGAGCGCCTTCACCACGGCGGGGTGGCAGTGGCCGAGGGAATTGACGGCGATGCCGCCGGCGAAATCGATGAGGACGCGACCCGACCGGTCCTTCAGGCGCGATCCCTTGCCCGTGACGGGCAGGAAGGCGCCGGGCGCGTAGTTGGGGACCATTACCTGGTCGAAGGTGGCGCGGGTGTAGGCGGGCATGGCGGTTTCCGGAAGGCGGGGTCGAAGCGGGCATTCTAGCTTTGCGGCGCGCGCGCTCCGCGACAGGGCGCGTCACCGTTCGTCACTTGAGGCTCCCGGCGAGGAACTGGCGCAGCCGCTCGCTCGAGGGGTTCGCGAGCACGCCACGGGGATCGCCTTGTTCCTCGATGCGCCCGTCGTGCAGGAAAACGAGCTGCGAGGACACCTCGCGCGCGAAGGCCATCTCGTGCGTCACGACCACCATCGTGCGCCCCTCGGCGGCGAGGTCGCGCATCACCTTGAGCACCTCGCCCACGAGTTCGGGGTCGAGGGCCGAGGTGGGCTCGTCGAAGAGCATCACCTCCGGTTCCATGGCGAGGGCCCGCGCGATGGCCACGCGTTGCTGCTCGCCGCCGGAGAGGTGGGCGGGAAAGTGGTCGCGGCGGTGGGCAACGCCCACGCGCGCGAGCATGGCCAGGGCCTTCTCGCGGGCCTCGGCCTTCGGCTGCCCGAGCACGTGCACCGGCGCTTCCATCACGTTCTGGATGGCCGTGAGGTGCGCCCACAGGTTGAAGTGCTGGAAGACCATCGCGAGGCGCGCGCGGAAGCGCTGGAGCTGTCCCGCGTCCGCCGCCTTGAGCGAGCCGTCGCGGTCGGCGACGAGGCGCAGTTCCTCGCCGGCGAGGGCGATCCGCCCGGCGTGGGGCTGCTCGAGCAGGTTGATGCACCGAAGCAGCGTGCTCTTGCCGGAGCCGGAGGAGCCGATGAGGGAGATCACGTCGCCGCGCGCGGCGGCGAGGCCCACGCCCTTCAGGACTTCGTGGGAGCCGAAGCGCTTGTACAGATCCCGGACGTCGAGGGCGAGGGGGGCCGTGGCCATGGCGCTCTAGCGGCGCGGCGCGAGGTGCGCGAGCCAGCGGCGCTCGGCGAGGTGGAAGAGGGACACGAGCGCGAAGGTGAGGGCGAGGTAGAACGCCGCCGCGGTGAGGAAGGCCTCGAAGGGCAGGTAGGTGCGCGAATTCATCTCGCGCGCGGCGCCGGTGAGATCCAGCAGCGTCACGATGCTCGCGAGCGAGGTGCCCTGCAGCATCATGATGGCCTCGTTGGAGTAGGCGGGAATGGCGCGGCGCAGCGCCGAGGGCAGCAGGATGCGGCGCATCACCGTGGCCCGGCCCATCCCGAGCGCGCGGGCCGCCTCGATCTCGCCGGCGGGCGTCGCCTCGAGGGCGCCGGCGAGGATCTCCGTCGTGTAGGCGCAGGTATTGATCGCGAAGGCGGCGATGGCGCAGAACCAGGCCGACGAGAGCCAGGGCCACGCCACGCTTTCCCGCACCGCCTCGAACTGCGCGAGGCCGTAGTAGAGCAGGAAGAGCTGCACCAGCATCGGCGTGCCGCGGATCACGTAGGTGAATAGCCACACGGGCTTCGAAAGCCAGGCCCGCGTCGAGGTGCGGGCGAAGGCGAGGGGCAGGGCCGCGGCGAGGCCCAGCGCGAGCGCGGCGGCGAGCAGGATCGCCGTGACCTGCAGGCCTTCGACAAAGGAGGGTAGCGATTCCCCGATGGCCTCGAGATTCATCGCGCGAGACGAACGCCCAGGGAATACCGCTTCTCGAGCGCGCGCAGCGCGAGGAGCGAGACGGTGGTTATCGCGAGGTAGATGGCCGCGGCCGCGAGGTAGAAGGTGAAGGGCTCGCGCGTCGCGCCGGCCGCCTGGCCGGCCCGCTGCATCATGTCGTTCAGGCCGATGATCGACACCAGCGCGGTCGATTTCACCAGGACCAGCCAGTTGTTGGTGAAGCCCGGCAGCGCGAGCCGCACCATCTGCGGCAACGTGATGCGAAGGAGCACCTGCAGCCGTCCCATGCCGAAGGCGAGGCCGGCTTCGCGCTGTCCCGCCGGGATGGCGAGAATGGCGCCGCGAAAGGTCTCCGCGAGGTACGCGCCGAAAATGAACCCGATGGTGGCGATCCCGGCCACGAAGGGATCGATGTCGAGGAAGCCTTCGTAGCCCAGTTGCGCGGCCAGCGCGTTCACCGCCATCTGCCCGCCATAGAAGACGAGGAGCATGAGCACCAGGTCCGGCACGCCGCGCACGACCGTGGTGTAGGCGGCACCCAGGGCGCGGGCGAGGCGGGATCCCGACAGGCGTGCCGCGGCGGTGGCGAGCCCGAGCACGCAGGCGATGGCGAGCGAGGCGGCCGCCACCGCGAGCGTGAGCCCGGTGCCTTCCAGCAGGCTGGCGGCGTACCCGTGCAGCATCTACGGGGCCGGGGCCTTGCCGTAGATGTCGAAGTCGAAGTACTTGTCCTGGATGCGCTTGTAGGTGCCGTTCGCCCGGATGGCGGCGATGGCGCCGTCGAGCTTCGCGCGCAGGTCGGTGTCGGCCTTGCGCACCGCGATGCCCGAGCCCCAGCCGAAGTATTTCGGCTCCTCGAAGGCCGGGCCGGTGAACTCGAAGTCCTTGCCGGCCGGCACCTTGAGGAACCCGAAGGAGGCGGCCACCGAGTCGACGAGCGTCGCGTCGATCCGGCCGGCGGCGAGGTCCAGGAACACCTCGTCCTGCTTGGTGTAGCGCACGACCGGGCTGCCCTTGTAGAGGTCCGTCACGTAGCGGTCGTGGATGGTGGCGCGCTGGACGCCGATCTTCTTCCCCTTGAGGCCGGCGGGCGTCACGCCGAGGTTCGCCCCCTTCCTCGCGACGAAGCGGCTGGGGGAATTGTAGTAGCGCACCGTGAAGTCGACGGCCTTGCGGCGTTCCTCCGTGATCGACATGGAGGCCACGATCGCGTCGAACTTCTTCGCCTGCAGGCCCGGGATCATGCCGTCGAAGGGCGACTGGACGAGCTGGCATTCGGCCTTGAGCTCGGTGCAGAGCGCGCGGGCGATGTCGATGTCGAAGCCGTGCAGCGTGCCGTCGGGGGCCAGTTCGCTGAAGGGCGGGTAGGCGCCTTCCACGCCGATGCGGATGCGCTTCCAGTCGGCGGCGGCGGCCGGCAGGGCGAGAGCGAGGAGGCAGAGGGCGAAGGCGATGGGGCGGTTCATGGCAGGGTCATCGGTCGGGGATGCGGCAAGCGTACATCGGACAGGCCGGGGGAAGGGGGCCCGCATCGCCTTCTTTCCCTCACCCGGCCCGGATTTGGCCCCCGTGCCCGATGGGTTGCTGATCGAGCGCAGCCGGGCGGGCGGGCGCCCGCGCTAGAATCCGGCGGTTTCCTTCCAGGGCCCGCCCCGATGAACCGTGCTCTTGCCTGCCTCCTCCTGGCCGCCCTCTCGGGACCGGCCGCGGCCCAGCTGCCCGAACCGATTTTCCCGGTCCTTCGCGATACGGCGACGGGAAATCCGATCGCGACCCTGGCGCAGCAGGTGTGGGGCGCGGACGCCGAGGAGCCCAAGGACGGCCCCCGCAACGTCGTGAGCGGCAAGGACCCGGAGGCGCCCTTCGCCGACCGCACGCTCTTCGCCGGGGAGTTCCGCGCGCGGCCGGGCAAGGGGCCGGCGAAGCTGGTGCTGGAGTACGCCGGTTTCGAGACGGAGCCCATCAAGCGCGGCGACCGCGACAACTGGGTCGTCTTCAACATCGCCTTGCGCTGCCCCTATGTCGATGGCGGCCGGTGCGTGGGCGAGACGCTGCCGAAGACGCGCTTCCAGAATCTCTTCGAGACGCGGCCCGATTACGCCAACAGCATGAAGCGCACGGCGGTGAAGGTGGCGGGGCGCGACCGGGTGCTGCTCACGGGCCTGGAGGTCTTCGAGTACGACCTGGTGCCCGAGGAGCTCATGAAGGTGTATTTCTCCTTCAACGCGCCGGCCAACGTCGAGACGCACGAGGTGCGCGCGACGCTGCTCTACGGCGAATTCACGACGGCCGCCCCGCAGGCCGCCGCGGCCGGCGACGGCGAGTCGAAGTCGCCGGGGTTCGCCCTGAAACTGCTCGTCTTCCTCGTCCTGTCCGCCGGGGCCTTCCTCGGCATCAGGGCCCTCGCCCGGAGGATGTCCGAATGACCGTCATCCGCAACCGCCGGCCCTGGCTCACCTGGGGCCTCGCCGCGCTCGTGCTGGGCGCCGTCGTCCCCTTCACCGTCGTCGCCGTGGCCGGCGGCGGGACGGGGCGGGGCTGGGGCTACTGGGCGACGCTCGCCATCGGCTGGGCCTGCGGCCTCGTGCTGCTGTCCCGGGCCCTGCGTCTCGCGATCGTCGACGTGGCCGTGTCGACGGGTCGCATCGAGGTGACGGCGCGCTACCTGCACAAGACCGTGCGGGAGGGATTTCCGCCGACGAGGCGGCATCGCCTGGACCACGACGCCTCCCCCGACGCCTACGGGGGGCCCTGGCACCGCGCCGTCCTGCGCACGCCGGGCGGCAACGAATACGTGTTCGCCGAGGGGCCGCTGCCCGGGCAGGTCGAGGCGGTCGTCGCGCAGTTCGCCGAGGCGGCGGGTCCGGGCGCCCGGTAACGGAACCGTCACACGCGGCGGGCAAGCTCCGGGGATGGAAACTCTCGGAGCCGGCCTGGAACACCCGTCGCGGGCCGATCGCGGCGCGCGTTCCGAATTCCACAACCGCATTCCGGCATTCCTCTGGGGATTCGCGGTCTTCTGGTACGCGATGGCCATGGCGTTCACGTGGCTTGTCCTGGACCAGGGCCCTCCCCGGGACGCCGCGCCGTCGGTGATCTACGGGACGCTGGCGCTCTTCTGGTTCGCGGGCATCGTGGTCGTTTCGATGGCGCTCGCCGCGCCGTCCGTGCGGGTCGTGGTGCACCCCGGACGGGTCCGGGTGACTTCCCGGTACCCGCTTCGGACGGTTGAAGAGTCTTTCCGGACGGCCGAGCTGCAGCCCGCCGAAGTCGTCGACTCCGTCGATTCCGATGGCGATCCCTACTTCTGCGTGAACGTGCGGGCCCGGGGCGATCGCGTCTTCACGCTGGAGGAGGGCCACCACCGGCCTTCCTGCGAATCCACCGCGCGCCGGTTCAACCGGGCGGCGGGGCTCGGGCCTCGACCCGGCAGCACCCGGTAACGCCGGATTGCCGCGCTCGCCGTAAACTGCCGGCTTTCGGTCCCGGTGAACCCGCCATGAAATCGACGAAGACACGCGAAGCCGCCGCGCTTCCAGAGGTGCTCGCCCCTTGAGGACGGTCACGTCCCGGCGCCTCGTCCTCGAGCCCCTCGTCGCGGGCCATGCCCGGGAGATGTTCGAGGTCCTGCTCGACCCGGCGATCTACGAGTTCGAGAACGCGCCGCCCGAATCCCTCGACTGGCTGGAGGGCTACTACGGCAAGCTCGAATCGCGCCGGTCCGCCGACGGCACCGAGTACTGGCTCAACTGGGTGGTCCGCCTGCCGGGCGAGCGCGCCATGGGCTTCGTGCAGGCGAGCGTCTACCGCGGGGGCTGGGCGGACGTCGCCTACGTCTTCTCGAGCGCCTACTGGGGCCACGGCTACGCGAGCGAAGCGGTGGAGGCGATGATGGAGGAACTGGCGGCGTGCTGGGGCGTGATGCGCTGCGAGGCCGTCTACAAGAGCGCCAACACGCGCTCGCGGCGCCTGCTGGACCGGCTGGGCTTCACGCAGCCGCTCGATGTGCGCGAGATCGAGGCGGACGAGTCGCGGCGTGTGGTCGTACTGCCGATTATTCGACGGCCCGGCGAGCCGGCCTCCCGTTAGAATCGGCCGCAAGACAAAAATCGCCGCGCACGATCGCCTTTCCGTCCGAAGGATCCGCATGAACCCCATCCGTCGATGTCTTGACACGCTCCTGGTCGCGGCCGCCATCCTGGCCGCGCCGGGCCTCGCCCTCGCGCAGCAGGACATCGCGAAATCGAAGGACCATCCGCTCCTCACGCGCTACCCGAACTCGCACATCACGGAGTACGAGAAGAACTACAACGCCGTCGAATTCGCCGTCGGCACCCAGGGCGGCGAGCCCAGGCGCCAGTCCGTGGAGGGCGACGCGACGATCCTGCGCTATTTCCACAACACGCCCGAGAAGCAACCGAGCCCGCTGCAGCTCATCCGCAACTACCAGAACGCCCTGAAGGGCATCGGCGGCCAGGTCGTCTACGAGCGCCTGCCGAAGGACGGCGACGGCGGCGAGACCACGATGCGCGTGGCCACCGGCGGCAAGGATGTCTGGGTTCGCGTGGAGCCGGACATCTTCAGCGCCCCGCGCAGAGCTACAAGATCTGGATCGTGGAGGTGGCGGCGCTCCAGCAGGTGGTCTCCGCCAACAAGCTGCTCGACGAGCTGAACCGCAACGGCTTCATCGCCCTCTACATCAATTTCGACACCGGCAAGGCGGACCTGAAGGCCGACGGCACGGCCACCGTCGCGGAGATCGTGAAGGCCCTCAAGGCCGCGCCGCAGATGAATGTCGCCATCGAGGGGCACACGGACAACGTGGGCCAGCCCGCCGCCAACAAGGCGCTGTCGCAAAGGCGCGCGCAAAGCGTGATGGCCGCCGTCGCCGCTGGCGGCGTCGACGTGAAGCGCCTCTCGGCCGCCGGCTTCGGGCAGGAGAAGCCCGTGGCCGATAACCGCAGCGAAGAGGGGCGGGCGAAGAACCGTCGCGTCGAACTGGTGAAGAAGTGACGGGCCCGGCTGGCTTGCCCGAGACCCTGCGCATCAGCACCGATCCGGCGGAACTCGACCGCGACGCGGTGCACGCCATGATGGCGCGCCAATCCGACTGGGCCCGCGGCATTCCGCGCGAGACCCAGGACCGCGCCATCGACAACTCCCTGTGTTTCGGCGGCTTCCTGGGCGCCACGCAGGTGGCCTTCGCGCGGGTCGTCACGGACTACGCGACGTTCGCGAACCTCGTGGACGTGTTCGTGCTTCCCGAGCATCGCGGCAAGGGCTACTCGAAGGCCCTGGTCGCGGCCGTGGTCGCCCACCCGCGGCTGCAGGGCCTGCGCCGATTCCGGCTCGACACCACGGACGCGCACGGGCTCTACGCGCAATTCGGCTTCAAGCCGGCGGCGAGGCCCGAGCAGGTGATGGAACGGTGGTTCCCGGGCCTGTACGAAAAGCCCCGTGACTAGCCCGGCCCGTGCCGCGGCGATCGCGGCGCTCCTGGTCGCGTCGGGCTGCGCGAGCACGCGCATCGAATTGCGGCCCGAAGGGGATCTGCCTTCGCTCTGCGCGCCGGCCTCCGGCGGCGGTGTCACGCAGGTCACCTGGTGGCCCCAATGGCGAGCGGACCAGAAGGAGCCCGAGGCTCGCGAGGCGATGGCCGAAGCCGGGCTTCGCCGCGTGGTGGCGGCGGGCGATTGCCTCGGGCCGGCGACGTTGCGGCGACGACCGTCCGCCCCACCGGCCGCCGGGGAGGCCCGCGCGGAGTTTGAAGGCCAACCCCGCCCGGCGCGGGTGCTGCTCGTCACCGTGCGCGAGCTGGGGCCCGTGCTGCGCCTGGGCAGCGGTGCGATCGTCGAAGGCGAGACGAACGTGGTCCTCGAATTGCGGGAGGTCGATCCCCGTACCACGGAACTGCGCCTGCGATCGATCGACTGGCGACACGGCGGTCCCGGCGTCGTGAAGGGCGTCGCGACGCTGGAGGACGACGTCGCGCAGGCCTTCCGCCGCCTGCTCGAGGGCCGGCCGCCGGCTTCCCGCTAGGGGCTTCGCCGGTCAGTGCGTGGTGAGTTCGCGACGGACCTGCGCGATGAGATCGATGTCCGCGGCGAGCCACGCATCCTCGAGCACCTGGAGGTAGGCCGGTTCGATGGGCGCGTGCCCCTCGGGACGGCGCTCATAGACGAAGCGCACGATGTACTCGCCCTCCACCGGCGCCTCGATGGTGAGGGTGCGGGTGAGGCCGGGCACCTCCGGCGTGGGCTCGGAGACGGTTTCGAGCCGGCTGCGCGGCACGAGGCGCACGCGGTCGTGGATCACGGTGTGGCCGAAATGCAGCTCCCGCCGGAAGCCGTCGGATGTACGCGCCGTGATCTTCGCCGTGTCGATGCCGGGCAGGAAGCGGGCGGGATCCTCGAGGCTGCCCACGAGCCCCGTCCAGATCTGTTCCAGGCTCAGCGGATCGACGAGTGGGTTCAGGATGTCGTTCACGACGATGATGTGTTCGAAGCGCATCCCGCCATTTTGCCCGTGAAAGCGGGGACAGGTGAAAATGGGGACAGGTGAAAATGGGGACAGGCTATTCCATGGGCCTGAGGTCGATGCCCTCGATGTTCTGGACGATGTGCTTCTCGCCCACGCACTTCACGGTGGCGACGAGCTTGCCCTTCACCTCGACGTGCACGCCGGCCTCGATGGGGTGTTCCTCCGTGAGCCGGTCGGCGCCCCAGAAAACGTTGTAGGTCGTGTCGCCGGGCACCGGGGGGGGGGGGGGGCGCCCATGCCTTAGCCGCGCGGCGCCTCCGGGGGGGGGGGGGGGGGGGGGGGGGGCGTCTTGCCCGCCGCACCTGGCCGCTTGCCCTTCGCCGCGTGGCACGAGAACACCGTCGGGGTTCCTTGTTCGCAGCCGGCATGGGCGGACGCGGACAGGCCCAGGGCAGGTGCCAGCGCCATCCGCACAAGCAGCAGGCGGTTCATGAAGGCTCCCTGGCATCGCGCGGGATTGCGCCGACCCGCTCGCCGGTCCAACCGAACTCCGAATACGGCATGCCCCGTGCGACCTGCTCGAGCGCATGCCGCACGTAGCCGATGGTATTGGGCGGCAACGCGTCCAGCGGGTACCAGGCGAGCTCGCTGCACTTGTGCGGCTCGCGGTTCTGCGGTTCGCCCCGCCAGGCGTCGGTCGTGAAAAAAAACGAAATGCGCTCGGCATCGCTCATCCGGTGGATGACGTGGACGAGGCGCAGGTCCTGCGGGTCGATCTCGAGCCCGGCTTCCTCGAAGGCTTCGCGGGCCGTCGCCTCGCGGGCGGTCTCGCCGCCATCCACGTGGCCGGCGGGGACGCTGTAGTTGCCGTCCTCGTAGCCCGTGTCGTGGCGCCGCAGCAGGAGCACCTGCCGGTCGCGAACGAGCAGCAGGTGGGCTTCGGCGAGGAGGGTGAAGCGGGACTTCCGGGGCGTTTTCATGGGGAGCCGGGTGCCCGGCGTCGAATGGATACGGGGCGCGCGCCGGTCATTCCCGGCGCGTTCCTCGTCCGTGAACCGCGCCGCGCCTACCGGACGCCGAGGAGCTCCACGTCGAACACCAGCGTGGCGTTGGGCGGGATGACCCCGCCCGCGCCGCGCGCGCCATAGGCCATTTCCGGCGGAATCACGAGGGTGCGCTTGCCGCCCACCTTCATGCCGGCGACGCCTTCGTCCCAGCCGCGGATCACCTGGCCGGCCCCGAGCACGAACTCGAAAGGCGAGCCGCGATCGACGGAGCTGTCGAACTTGCTGCCATGGCCGTCGGCCTGGGCCGGGTCGTGCAGCCAGCCGGTGTAGTGCACCGTCACCATGCCTCGGCTCGCTTCCGCGCCGGTGCCCACCGTCACATCGATCATCTGCATCGCCATCCGCTTTCTCCTGGGGTTCGTTGAATCGGTTGTCCGGGCGGCATTCTAGCGGAGTCGGGGTGACGTCTTTCGAAGCGCGCGCTCTTCGGGGGGGGGGGGGGTCAGGCGCCGGGATGGCGGCGCTCGATCTCGGCGACCGACCCGGCGATGAGCGCCTCGAGCACCTTCGCATCGAGGTCCGCCAGCCGCTTGAAGTACAGGCAGGACTTGCCCATCTTGTGCTTGCCGAGCTTGGCGAGGAGCGCGGCCTGCGAGGGCGATTCCGCGATGAGGTAGACGACCAGTTCCCGTCCGCGGACCGCGAAGCCGGTGGCGCACATCTCGCCCGAACGGCCGCTTTCGTACCGGTAGGTGTACTTGCCGTAGCCGACGATGCTGGGGCCCCACATCGTCGGCGACTGCTTCGTGGCGCGCTTGCACAGGGCCATGATGGCCTGGCAGTCCGCGAGCTGCTCGGGGCTCGCGCGGGAGGCGAGATAGGCTTCGACGCTCTCGCCGGTGGGCTTCGTCTTGGCTTCCGTCGTGGCTTTCGTCGTGGTCCGGGCCTTGGCCATCGGGATCTCCTGGCTGGAGTGGCGGTTACACGCTCGTCGCGCCCGCGGGCTTGCTCATCTGGGCGAGGACGATCTTACCCGTGTACCGCGTGAGTTCGACCACCCGGTAGCCGCGGCGCTCGTAGAAGGCGACGTTGCCCGGCACGAGGGTGTTGGTGGTGAGGTCGAAGCGCTCGATGCCGGGATGGGCCTGCTCGATGGCTTCGAGAAGCGAAGCGCCGATTCCGCGGCCCTGGCAATCCGGCTCGACGATCACGCCGCGGAGGGTGCAGACCGCGCCATCGACGAGACCGCGCGCGGCGCCGACGATGCGGTCCCCGTCGCGAGCCGTGAGGACGGTCTGCGTGCGGATGTGGTGGGCGATGTCGGCGACGGGCTCGAGGAGCGGGGGGATGTTGCGGTCATCGCTCAAGCGCGCCTCCTCGGCGAAGGCGCGCATCTGGATCGCGTGGATGACTTCGGCGTCTTCCGGGGTGGCTCGTTGGATCGAAATCACGGCGGGAGCCTGAAAACCGAGCCCGCCTAGGCCAACTGCGCGTTCATGTGCCGGAGCCGCTCGGCGATATCCCGCAGCATCGTGGTCGCGAAGGCCGGTTCCCGCTTCACCGCCTCGATGAACGAGGCGCGGTCGATGGCGAGCAGCTCGCACTCCGTCTCGGCCGTGGCGCTCGCGGTGCGCGGCGACTGGTCCACGATCGACATCTCGCCGAACGTGCCGCCCACGGGAACGCGCTCGAGGGGCGTCTGGCCGATGTGGATGATCACGGAGCCTTCCTTCACCACGTAGAGGCAGGTTCCCGCCTGCCCTTCGCGCATCAGCGTCGCGCCCTTGGCGTGGCGAACGGCGGCGCTGCGGGCGAGGCCGGCTTCCACGCGTGCGAGCACCGCCGGATCCAGGCGCGCGGCGAGGCGGCCGGCGACGGGCTTGCCGCCCTTGCGCATGGATAGGCGCGCGGCGATGAAGCGCAACCGGTCGAACATCACGCTCATCAGCATCAGGGCGAAGCCGGGGGCACGCTGCAACGCCACCTGCAGTTCCTCCGGGCCCATGGAGACCACGTGGCAATCCGTCTTCGCCCGGGCCGCGGCCGAGCGCGGCTGGTCCGACAGCACCGCCATCTCGCCGAAGATCTCGCCGGCACCCACGGTATCGAGCGGCTTGCCGCCCATGGTGAGCGCGATGTCCCCCTCGACCACGAAGTACATGCGGGCCGCGGACTTGCGCGTGAACAGGCCCGAGGAGGCCTTCTCGTCCTCCTCGAACACGACCTGCCCGGCGGCGAACACTTCGGCGCGCCCCGCGGCCTGGAAGATGCTGCGGGCGATCTCGGCCTTGTAGTACGGGCTCTGGGCGGCCTTGAACGGCGCGGGCGCGGCAGCGGTGAGCGGGGGAGCGGGAGGGGGCGTCGCCGGTTTCGGGGGCTCCGGCTGGGTGAAATCGAGGTCTTCCATCGAATCCTGGGCGCGGTGTTGCGGCTTTTCGGTTTTTCGGCATTATGGCCGAATCCGCCCGGCGCCGAAGTGCGCCTCGTCACACGACAAGGGAATTGTGCCGATGGTTTCGAGCGCCGCCGCCACCGTGAAGCAGTACCTCGACGAGCTGCCCGCGGATCGCCGCGCGGTGGTGTCGAAAGTGCGTGCCGTGGTCAACAAGGCGATGCCCAAGGGGTACAGGGAGGGCACGCTGTGGGGCATGATCGTGTGGACCATCCCGCTCGAGCGCTACCCGGACACGTACAACAAGCAGCCCCTGGCGTACGCCGCGCTCGCGGCGCAGAAGAATGCCTTTTCCCTGTACCTGATGGGCGTCTACGGCGACAGGAAGCGGGAGGCCGCGCTCGCCGCAGCCTACAAGGCGCTCGGGAAGAAGCCGGACATGGGCAAGAGCTGCGTGCGTTTCAGGACGACCGACGATCTTCCGCTCGAAGCCATCGCCTCGCTCATCGCCGGCGTGGGCGTCGACGAGTACCTCGCCCGGTACGAGAAAGCCCGGCCGAAGAAATAGCGGGGCCGCGGTTGACGGCGGCACGCGCCGCTCCGCAGAATGGGCCACCCAGCGATTGCGGATGTCAGTTCTCCCTCGAGGGGACCTCCGGATGGACCGCAGCCTTCCCGACCATGCCGTCCGGGCCTTCTCGCAGCAGACGGCCCTGTTCGCGCTGCTGAAGACGGGCATCCCCACCGCGGCGCCGGAGACGGCCTGGCGCGCCCTCACCGAAGCCGCCGCCCGCACCCTGGGCGTTCGCCGGGCCTCGATCTGGTTCCTGGGCGCCAAGGACACGCAGCTCGTCCTCGCGGACCTGTTCGACCGCACCACCGGAACGCACGAAAGCGGCGAAGTGCTCGGCGCGGAGCGCTACCCGGCCTATTTCCACGCCCTGCGCTGGAGCCGCGCCATCGTCGCGCCCGATGCGGCCACGGACCCGCGCACGGGCGAGTTCGCCGGCCACTACCTCGAGGCCCACGGCATCGTCTCGATGCTGGACGCGGGCATCTGGCACGAAGGCAAGGCGCGCGGCGTGCTCTGCCTGGAATCCGTGGGGCAAAGGCGGGACTGGCAGGCCGACGAGCAGCAGTTCGCCGGCTCCGTGGCGGACCTCGCCGCCGCCACGCTCGTCCACGACCAGCTGCGCGCGATGGAAGCGCGCCTGCGCCAGACGGAGGCCCTCTACGCGAGCGCCATCAAGGCCGGCGCGGACCTCACCTTCATCGTGCGACTTCGTGACCGGCGCATCCTGCACGTGAACGACAGCTTCGAGCGCTATTCGGGCTACCGCGTCGAGGACGTGGTCGGCCGCACCTCCGACGAGGTGGCCCTGTGGGTGGACCCGGCCCGGCGCGACGAGTGGTACCGGCTCCTGGAGCGCGAGAGCGCCGTGCGCGATTTCGAGGCGACCTTCCACACCCGCTCGGGGGAGATGCGCACCTTCCAGATGGCCGGCGACCGGTTCGACCTCATGGGCGAGCCGGCCGTGGTGATCGCGCTGCGCGACGTGACGCACGGGCGAAAGAACAGCTCGAGCGTGGAGCGCATCGCCGGCGCGCTATCGCGCGAAACGGGGGCGGCGTTCTTCCCGGCGCTGGTCGAGCACCTGGCCTGCGCGCTCGACGCGGACATGGTCTTCATCGCGGAGATCGACTCGGCCTCGCCGCGCCTCATGCGCACGGTGGCGGTGCGCGAGCGCGGTGCCCTGGCGGCGAATTTCACCTTCGTCCTGCGCGATTCGCCCTGCGCCCGCGTGCTGGAGAAGGGCTCCTGCATCTTGACGAAGGGGGCGGCGGAGCGATTCCCGCTGGACGCGGGGCTCGCCAGCCTCGCGGTCGAGGCCTACGTGAGCATCGCGCTCCGGGACGCGCACGGGGGTGCCTTCGGCGTGCTGGCCGCGCTCTTCCGCCGGCCGCTCGAGGACACGGGCTTCGCCGAAGGCCTGCTGCGCGTGTTCGCGGCGCGGGCCGCGGCCGAGCTGGAACGCGACCACCACCTGCGCGCGCTCGAGCACCAGGCGCACCACGACGCGCTCACCGGCCTGCCCAACCGGTTCCTGCTCAAGAAGTCCCTCGAGGAACTTTCGGCGGAAGGCGGGAAGGGCCTGGCGGGCGCGCTCCTGCTCGTGGATCTCGACCGGTTCAAGGAGATCAACGACACGCTGGGCCATCCCGTCGGCGACCAGCTCCTGTGCGCCGTCGGCGAACGGCTGCGCGAGACGGCGCTCCTGCGCGGCGGCTGGATCGCGCGCCTGGGCGGCGACGAGTTCGCCGTGTGGTATCCGGGGGTGGGCGAGCCTGCGGCGGCGGATCTTGCGGCGGGGGAATTGCTGGAGGCGCTCGCCCGGCCGGCGCAGGTCGAAGGGCTGCGGCTGGAGGTGGGCGCGAGCGTGGGCATCGCCCTCGCGCCGCGGCACGCGCAAAGCGCGAGCGGGCTGCTTCGCTGCGCGGACGTGGCCATGTACGCGGCCAAGGATCGCGGTTCGGGACGCGGCTTCTACGATGCGACGCAGGATCCCTACTCGACCGAGCGGCTCACGCTGCTCTCCGAGCTGGGGCGGGCCGTGCGCGGGGACGAACTGCGCCTCGCCTACCAGCCGCGCGTCGCGATCGCCGACGGGAGCCTGCGCGGCGTCGAGGCGCTGGTGCGCTGGCAGCATCCGCGACTCGGTCTGCTGGCGCCGGGGCGGTTCGTGCCCCTGGCGGAACTCTCGGACGTCATCCGCTCGCTCACGCGCTGGGTGCTGGACGCGGCGCTCGCCCAGCAGGCGGCCTGGCGCGCCACCGGCCGATCGGTGCCCGTGTCGGTGAACTTCTCGGCCCGCCACCTCATGGACGAGGCCTGCGCGGACCACATCGAGCGCAGCCTCGCGGCCCACGGCTGCGACCCGGCGTGCCTGGAGATCGAGATCACGGAAAGCGCGCTCATCGCCGATCCGGAGCGGGCGGCGGCGACGCTCGAGCGAATCCGCGCGCTGGGCGTTCGCATCGCCGTGGACGATTTCGGCACCGGTTACTCGTCGCTCGCGCACCTGCGGCGCCTGCCGCTGCACACGCTCAAGATCGACGTCTCGTTCGTGAGCCACATGCTCGCCAGCGCGGCGGACCGTGCCATCGTCGCCTCGACCATCCACCTGGCCCACGACCTGGGCTTCGCGGCCGTCGCCGAGGGCATCGAGGACGGCGCGACGCTTGCCGCGCTGGCCGAGATGGGCTGCGACGAAGGGCAGGGCTTCCACCTGGGCGAGCCGATGACGCCCGCGGCGCTCGAGAACTGGCTCGCGAAGAACGGGGACAGGTGAACTTGGGGACAGGTGAAAAATTCACCCGTCCCCGCTTTTCGTGATGTTCAGGCGCCCCAGGCGCGCAGGTTGAGGAACTCGCGCAGGGTCCTCGGCCCGTATGTGAGGTAGCTCGGGTCGGGACGCTCGCGGTAGTTTTCCCGCAGTTTCGCCACGCGGTCCTTCGCGAGGTGCTTCTCCAGCACGTCCTTGGGCACCGGGTAGATCTTCAGCGCGTTGAGCCCGAACACCTTGGCGCGCAGGGCCGGCGTGATCTCCGGGTAGCCATGCTTGTCGCGCAGCGCCGGCGCGATCTGGAAGGCGCGAAAGGCCTGGATCTGGTCCTGCGGCGAACCGTACCAGATGGAATCCGTCCCCCACACCACGTTGTCCGGCCCCACGGCCTTGAGGAGCTTGCCCAGCCCGTGGGCGGCCGTGTCCGGGTCTCGCATCATGAGGCGCCAGGTGGAGCCGAGTTCGGCGTAGACGTTGGCGCCCGGTTTCACGCCCGCTTTCGCAAGGCTGGTCACGAGCGAATCGATGCCGTCCGTGCGCGTCTCGTCGTAGGGGCCTTCGGCCTTCCCGGCGGCGAAGCCGGAGTGGTAGATGAGGAAGTTCACGTCGGGAAAGCGCTTCGCCACGCGGCCGATGTCGGCGCAGGTGGAGTGCTCGTAGGATTTCGGCCCGAAGGCGAGCCCCTTGTGGATGGCGATGTTGCGGACGCCGAGCTTCCTCGCCTTCTCGATCATCGCGAGGCCCGGCTCGTCGTCCATCCAGAAGCCTTTTCCGTCCGGCCCCCATTGGGTGTAGGTCTTCCACGCGCTGATGCGGTGGCGCGAGGCGAGCTCGTCCATGCCCTCGAGGTCGCCCTTCTGGTTGGGGTTCACGCGGCCATGGATGTACAGGCGGTGGGTGCCCTCGAGCCTTTCCACGATGCGCGCCGTGGCCTCGGCCTCCTCGATCGTGAGGGGTTCGCCTTCGCGCGTGGAGGGAACGAAGGAAAGGACCATGAGGTCCGTGTCCGAGTCGAGGAAGACGTCCTTCACGAACTCGTCCGGGCCGATGCACTGCAGGTAGTCGAGGCGGCCGGCGCCCTTCGAGGGACCGCACGACTGGGTCTTGGGCATCTGCAGCGGTCGCGCGGTCTGCGGCAGGCGTTTCGTCCACGCGCCCGTCGGATTCACGAAATGGCCCTGCACGTCGAAGATGAAGTCGGTCGAATCCAGCGTCGAGCGGGCGAGGGCGAGGTCGAGCGCCGCATCGTAGGGCAGGTCGAAGAAGCCCCCCGTCCGTCCGGCCGCGGCGTAGGCCTCGTTCATGCCCAGGAGCGTGGTGGCGACCCCGCCCGCGCTCACGAGGAAGTCGCGTCGGGATAGCCCCAGGCGCTTCGCGTTCGCGCCGGCCGAGGCCAGGGACTTCGCTTTGGCCTCCCGGTGCACGGGCTCGAGCGGGATGGGCGCGTACTCGCCGTTCGAGGTGCTGTCGAGCTTCACCGGAAGCCGGGTGCCGTCGGGGTCGTGGCGTGTCGTCATGGAAGCCTCGAAGGGGTTGTCCGGTTGCGACCGGCGGTCAGCGCGAAAGGTTCGCCTCGATGAGGGCGCGGGCCACGGACTGCGGCGGCGCGAGCTCGGGAAGGGCGTCGCCGGGGGCGAACCAGCGCGCCTCGGCGACTTCGATCCGGTCCGGGCGCAATTGGCCGCCCGCGAATTCGGCCGTGAAGGCGACCATGAGCGAGTGCGGGAAGGGCCAGGACTGGCTCGCGAAGTAGCGCAGGTCCTTCACCTCGAGCCCCACCTCCTCGCGCACCTCGCGGTGGATGGCGTCCTCGAGGGATTCGCCGGCCTCCAGGAAACCGGCCAGGGCGGACCAGCGCGGGCCCCGGGCGTGGCGGGCGAGCAGGATGTCGGCGCCGCGCTTGACCAGGACCATCATGGCCGGGGAAACGCGCGGATAGGCCGCGTGGCCGCAAGTGGCGCAGGTCATGGCGCGCTCGCCCGGCATGCGCTGCGTGGCGCCGCCGCAGGCGCCGCAGAAGCGGTGGGTGCGCGCCCATTCGGCCACCTGCTTGCCGCGGAAGGCCACGGCGAGGAGGCCGTCGTCGGCGGTGCCGAAGTAGCTGCGCAGCGTCCGGAAGGCGTAGCCCGGGGCGGCGAGGGCACCCGCAGGCAACGCCACCGCCCGGCAATAGACGCCGCCGAGCAGGCCCACCGGGACGGTGGATTCCGGCGCGATGGCGTTGGCGCGACAGGCTTCCTCGCCCGAAAGCGCGAAGCCGCCTTCGGCCACGAGGATCTCGTCGCCCCGGAAGGCGAAGGTGACGGGCGTCGGGTGTTCCCTCGGTTCGAGGAGCGGGGAAAAATCGGCTGGCGTGGCGATCATGGAAGCGGCATTGTGGGGCAGGCGCCGCGTCGGTGCGTTACGGTGCCTCTCGCCAGAGACGGCCGGCAAGGCTATGCTTGGCTCGCCACCTAGGGAGGGCAGCCATGAAATACCTGATGTTCGTGCCGGTTCTCGCGCTCGCCGCGGCGCCGGCCTTCGCGGGCAAGTCCTGCGACGAGCTGAAAACCGAGATCGCCGCCAAGATCGAGAAGAAGGGCGTGAAGAACTACACGCTCGAAGCGGTCAAGAAAGGCGAGGAGGGCGACCGGCGCGTCGTCGGCTCTTGCGAGGGGGGCAAGAAGATCCTCGTCTACAAGCGCGGCAAGGCCACCCCGTAAATCGGGGACAGGTGAATTCGGGGACAGGTGAAAAATTCACCCGTCCCCGGATTCGGCGGCTAGCTTGGCAGGGGCTTTACCGGCGGCAGTTCGGGGGCGAGTATCGCGAGCGCCGCCCTGAGCGCCGCCTCGTACCGCGCCTTCTCGCGCGCGATGCTCTCCGGCGTCCAGTCGTAGAAGCCCGAGCCCGCCTTCATCCCGATCCGTCCCTGCGCCACGAGGTCCGTGAGGATCGCCGCCGGCTTCGCGTCGTTGCACAGCGTGGGATACATCGTGGCCGCGGCGGCCGAGTGGATGTCGAGGCCCGCGTGGTCCTTCTGCAGCACCGGCCCGGCCGCCAGGTAGCGGAAGCCGAAGCCGAACCGGACCGCGTTGTCGATGTCCTCCAGGCTCGCCGCGCCCGACTCGGCAAGCGCATAGGCCTCGCGCGCCAGCGCGTGCTGGAGCCGGTTCGCGAGAAAACCCGGGAGGTCCTTGCGGATCACCACCGGCACCTTGCCCGTGTCGCGCATGAGCTGCGCGAGATCCTGCGCGAGGCCGAGGTCGCTCTTCGGCCCGCAGGCGATCTCCACGAGCGGCACGAGGTGCGCCGGCATGAAGTAGTGCAGGTTGTGGCAGCGCTGCGGCCGCGCAAGGCTCTCGGCGATGGCGCCGATCGGGAAGCTCGAACTGTTGCTCGCGAGCAGGGCGTCGGGCCGGGCGAGCGCCTCCACCTTCGCGAAGAGTTCCCGCTTCACCGCGAGGTTCTCGGTCACCGCCTCGATGAAGAGATCCACGTCGGGCCAGGGCACGGCCGCCAGGTCGGCATGGACCGCGATGAGACGCTCGAGGCCCGCGCCGCCCATCTCCGCGGCGACCTTCGCGACGCGCGCCGGGATCGCCGCGCGGCCCGCCTCGCGGGGCTCCACGATGTGCACCGATCTTCCCGCCCGCGCAAACGTGAGGGCGATGTCCACGCCCATGGTGCCGCCGCCGGCGATGGCCACCGTCCTGAATTGCCGCATCGAACTCTCCGGTTCCCGGGCCCTTGGCGCACCCGAATGACCGAATGATGGCATGCGCGACCGCAGCGTCTTGCATTCGCCGATGGACGAGACGATGAAGGCCGCCTTCTACCTGCAGGCGCTGCCGGAGTAGCCGTCACCGTTGGCGACACGCCGTGACGCGCGGCGTGGGATAGTCGGTCCCGCCATGGGACGACTCGCCTGCCTGCTCGCCGCGCTCCTCATCGCGCCTGCCGCGCGCGCGGGCTTCACCGTCGAGACGCTCGCCCCGGGCGTCATCGCCTTCGTCCGCACCGAGCCGGCGGGCATGATGTTCGACGCGAACAACCTCGCCGTGATCGGCGAGGACGCCGTGCTCGTCGTCGATTCCAACGCCACCGCGGCGTCCTCGCGCGAGGTCATCCGCGCCCTGCGCGCGATCACCCGCAAGCCGGTGCGCTACCTCGTGAACACGCACTGGCACCTCGACCACTTCGAGGGCAACGCCGCCTGGCTGGAGGCCTACCCCGGACTCGAGATCGTCGGGCACGAGGCCACGCGCGGGGAACTGGCCGGCGTCGGCGCGAGGAACCGCGCCGGGATGCTCGAGTCCGGCCCGGGCCTGGTCGAGGCGCTGCGCAGGCGCGTCGCCGAAGGCCGGGATCGCGAGGGCCGTCCGCTCGACGCGGAAACGAAAGCGGCCTACGCGAGCGACGCCGACCAGGCCGCGCGCTACCTCGAGGCCACGCGGACGGTCGCCTTCGTGCCGCCGACGATCGAGGTGCGCGACCGGCTCACCGTCCATCTGGGCGCGAGATCGGTGGACGTGCGGCATCCGGGGCCGGGCCACACCCGGTCCGACCTGGTCGTGTGGCTTCCGGCCGAGCGCATCCTCGCCACGGGCGACCTCGTCGCCGCGCCCGTTCCCCTCATCGGCAATACGGCGCGCCCCATGGACTACGCGGGCACGCTGGAGCGCGTGCTGGCGTTCGGGGCGCTCGTCATCGTGCCCGGGCACGGCCCCGTGATGCGGGACGACGCCTACCCGCGCCGGGTGCGCGATCTCGCCGCGGCCATCCGCGACGGCGTGAGGGCGGCGGTGGCCGCGGGCGCCACGCTCGAGGAGACGAGAAAGCGCATCGACCTCACGGCCTTCCGCGATGCCTTCGCCGGGAGCTCGAAGCTCCGGGGCGCACTCTTCGACCTGTACGTCGCGCAGCCCGCCATCGAGGCGGCCTGGCGGCAGGCGCGCGAGGCCGGCTGATCGCGCGTTGACCCGGCGCGTCCCCCCCGTGACAATGGGGCATGCCCGACCCGCGTCCCTGGCTTCGCTTCTACGGCCGCGTTCCGCCGACCCTCGACTATCCCGAGGTCACCCTCCACGAGGCCCTCGAGCGCACCGTCGCCCGGGTGCCGGATTCCATCGCGTGGAGCTTCCTCGGCACGCAGTGCACCTACCGCGATTTCGGGGCCGCGGTGAGGCGGTGCGCGGCGGCGCTCGCGGGCGAGGGGCTCATGCCCGGCGATCGCCTCCTCATCTCGATGCCGACGACGCCCCAGGGCGTCATCGCCTTCTACGCCGCCAACCGGCTGGGCGCGCTGCCCGCGCTCATCCACCCGCTCTCGACGGCGCCGGAGATCACGCACTTCCTCGACGCCACCGGCGCGCGCATGGCGTTGGTGCTCGATGCCTTCTACGGCACGATGGCGGCCGCGACGCCGCGCCGGCCGCTCGAGCGGATCCTCGTCGCGGGCATCCCGGATTACCTCTCGCCGCTGAAGGCCCTCGGGTTCCGGCTCACGAAGGGACGGAAGATCGCGCCGCTTCCCGCGGACCCGCGCATCCGCCGCTGGAAGCCGATGATGGCCGCGGCGCCGGCGGAAGGGCCGAGGGGCACGGCCACGACGAACGACCCGGCCGCGATCCTCTTCTCGGGCGGCACGACCGCGCTGCCCAAGGGCATCGTGCTCACCAACCGCAACTTCATCGCCGAGGGGATGCAGGCCGCCTCGTGGTGCAACATGGGCGAGACGCACTCGGTGCTCGCCGTGCTGCCCCTCTTCCACGGCTTCGGCCTGGGCGTTTGCGTGAACGCGGCGTTCATGGCCGGCGGCAAGTCGATCCTGGTGCCGCAGTTCAGCGCGGAAGTGGTGGCGAAGCTCCTGAAGCGCGAGAAGCCCAACGTGCTGGTGGGCGTGCCGACGCTCTTCGATGCGCTCGCCAAGGACCCGTCGCTCGAGAAATCGGACCTTTCCTGCCTCACGGCCTGCTTCTGCGGCGCCGATACGCTGCCGCGCGCCGTGAAGGAACGCTTCGAGGACCTCGTGCGCCGCCACGGCGGCAAGGTGAAGCTGCTCGAGGGTTACGGCCTCACGGAGGCCGTAACCGGCATCATGGCCATGCCCTTCGACGAGTACCGCGAGGGCTCCATCGGCATCCCGTTCCCCGACATGCTCGCGAAGATCGTGAAGCCGGAAACGGTCGAAGCGCTGCCCCCCGGCGAGGAGGGGGAGATCTGCCTGTCGGGGCCGGCGGTGATGCCGGGCTATCTCGACGACCCCGAGGCCACCGCGAAGGCCTTGCAGGTCCACCCGGACGGCCGCGTGTGGCTGCACACGGGCGATCTCGGCAAGCGCGACGCCGACGGGTTCTTCTACTTCGGCGTGCGCCTGAAGCGCATGATCAAGTCGTCGGGCTTCAACGTGTATCCCGCGCAGGTGGAAGCGGTCATCCGCAAGCACCCGGCCGTGCTCGACGCCTGCGTGATCGGCGTTCCGGATGCGCAGCAGGTCGAGCGGGTGAAGGCCTGCGTGGTGTTGCGCGATCGCGCGCGCGCGGGGCCGGAGCTCGGCGAGGCGATCATCGCCCACTGCCGCGACCAGCTCATCAAGTGGTCGTGCCCGCGCGAGGTGGAATTCGTGGACGCGCTGCCGCTCACCAAGGTGGGCAAGATCGACTACCGCGAACTCGTGCGCCGGCACGAGGCGCTGGAAAGGACGTGACATGAGCAAGGCATCGATACCCGCCCATGGCGGCGAGCGGGTCGCGCGGGCGCTTCACGCGCACGGCGTGCGCTGGATCTTCACCCTGTGCGGCGGGCACATCTCGCCCATCCTCGTGGCGGCCAAGGCGCTCGGCATCGCGATCATCGACACGCGCGACGAGGTGACGGCCGTCTTCGCGGCGGACGCGGCGGCGCGTCTCACCGGCAAGCCCGGCGTGGCGGCGGTGACCGCCGGCCCGGGCCTCACCAACACCATCACCGCGCTCAAGAACGCGCAGCTCGCGCAGTCGCCGCTGCTGCTCCTGGGCGGCGCGGCGCCCACGGCCTTGCAGGGCCGCGGCGCGCTCCAGGACATCGCGCAGCTGCCGCTCGTCGAGCCCCACGTGAAGTTCGTGCGGCAGGTGAAACGCGTGGCCGACCTGGGTCCCGCCGTCGAGGAGGCGCTGGCCGCGTCCCTCGAGGGCGTCCCGGGCCCCACGTTCGTCGAATGCCCGGTGGACCTGCTCTACGACGAGAAGCTGATCCGCGGCTGGTACGCGGACGCGGCGGGGAAGGGGACCTCCATCCCCGACAAGCTGCTGCGCTGGTACCTGAACCGCCACGCGGACAAGATGTTCGAAGGCAGCCGCAAGGCGTATCACCCGAAGGCACGGGCGGTGAAAGCGCCCGTGGCCGCGGAAACCGCCGTCACGCTCGCCGCGCGCGCGCTCCAGGAAGCCGAAAGGCCGCTGCTCGTCATCGGCAGCCAGGCGCTGGTGGAATCGGCCGGCGCGGGCGAGCTCGCGGCGGCGGTCGAGCGGCTGGGCGTGCCCGTCTATCTTTCCGGCATGGCACGGGGCCTCCTCGGGCGCGAATCGGCGCTGCAGATGCGCCACGCCCGGCGCAAGGCGCTGCGCGAGGCCGACTGCGTGCTGCTCGCGGGCGTGCCCTGCGACTTCCGGCTCGACTACGGCAAGCACGTGCGCCGCTCGGCCACGCTCATCGCCGCCAACCGCAGCACCAAGGACGCGCGGCTCAACCGCACGGCCCAGGTCGAGGCGATCGGCGATGCCGGCCGCTTCCTCGTGGCGCTCTCGCACAAGGCGTTCGGCCTCGCGCGGCCCGAATGGATGGCGACGCTCGCGGCACGCGATCTCGAGCGCGAGCGCGAGATCGATACCCAGGCACGCAAGCACGGCGACCACGTGAACCCGGTCTCCTTCTTCCGCACGATGGAGCGCGTCGCGGGCGCGAACGCCGTGTTCGTGGCCGACGGCGGCGATTTCGTCGGCACCTCGTCGTACATCCTGAAGCCCCGCGGACCGCTCTCATGGCTCGATCCGGGCGCCTTCGGCACGCTCGGGGTCGGCGCGGGGTTCGCCATCGGCGCCCACGCGGCTCGCCCCGATGCGGAGGCGTGGATCGTGTGGGGCGACGGCGCGAGCGGCTACGGCCTTTCGGAATTCGACACCTTCGTGCGTCATCGCATCCCCGTGATCGCGGTGGTGGGCAACGACGCGGCCTGGACGCAGATCGCCCGCGAACAGGTGAAGATGCTGGGCGACGACGTGGGCACGGTGCTCGCGCGCACGGCCTACCACGAGGTCGCGAAGGGCTTCGGCGCGAAGGGCCTGGAGATCCGCAAGGATGCCGAGGTGCAGGGCGTGCTGGAAGAGGCGCGGCGACTCGCGAAGGCGGGGCACCCGGTGCTCGTCAACGTCTGGCTGGACAAGACGGAATTCCGCGAGGGCTCGCTGTCGATGTGATGGTAGGGTGCCGGGATGGTCATCGCCCTGCAACTCGTCCTGCCCGTCCTGCTGCTCGCCTGGATCGCCCGCTTTCCGCCCGCGGGCAAGCTGGGCTTCTGGATCCAGGTGGTGGCGACCGCGCTCGTGCTCCTCGCCGTCGCGCTCGCGGGCCTGTGGCTCGCGCTCCCCTGGTGGCTCGCCAATGTCTATCCGATCGTCTTCGGCGTGTGCACCGTGCTCGGCGGGAAACGCTCGCCGTGGACGCCGGGCCTGCCGGGCGGCGCGCGCGGCTGGATCCACGCCACGGCCTTCACCGCGCTGGGCGCCTTCGCGGCGAGCGGGGTCGCCGGTGCGCTCCTGGGGCGCCTCGCGCCCGACGGCGAGTCCGTGGATCTCGCCTTTCCGCTCGGGCCGGGCACCTACCTCGTGGCCAACGGCGGCACCGACCTCGTCGTCAATTCGAACCGGCGCATGCTCTCGGATGCCGACCCGCGCTTCGCCCGCTACCGCGGCGCGGCGCTCGGCGTCGACCTGGTCGCGCTGGACGCCTTCGGCCTCACGGCGAACGGCTTCGCGCCGTCCGACGCGAAGGCGCACCACGTCTTCGGCCGCGAGGCGCGTGCGCCCTGCGACGGCGAGGTGATCCTGGCGGAGGACGGGCACCGCGACATGCCGGTCGGCGAGACCGATCGCGACAGTTTCGCCGGCAACCACGCCATCATCCGCTGCGGCCGCTTCGAGGCGGTGCTCGCACACTTCACGCCGGGCAGCCTCCTCGTGAAGACGGGAGACGCGGTGAAGTCCGGCGCCCCGATCGCGAAGGTGGGCAATTCCGGGGCGAGCGACGCGCCGCACCTGCACATCCACGCGCAACGCACGGGAAGCGCGCTTTCGCCGATGTCCGGCGAGCCGGTGCCGATGCGCTTCGGCGGGCGCTTCCTGGTGCGCAACGACCGGCATTCGGTGCCATGAGCGTGCGGCGCCTCAACGTCGGCTGCGGCCGGTTCACGCGCGAGGGCTGGATCAACCTCGACCGGCGGCCCGGGCCCGGCGTGGACGTGGTCGCGGACCTCGACGCGGTTCGCGCGACGCCGATCCCGCTGCCCGACGAGTCGGTCGACGAGTTCCTCCTGTCGCACGTGATCGAGCACCTCGAGGATCCGCTCGGTCTCATGCAGGAACTCTGGCGGATCGCGAAGCCCGGGGCGATCGCCGCGATCCGGGTGCCCCACGGCGCCTCGGACGACGCGTGGGAGGACCAGACCCACCGGCGCCCCTACTTCGTCGGGAGCTTCGGTTTCTTCGCGCAGCCCTGGTACTGGCGGGCCGACTACGGCTACCGCGGCGACTGGCAGCCCGAGCGCATTACGCTGCTCGTGGACCGGGCCCTCGTCACGGACCTGGACGCGCCGCGATTCTTCCGGCGGATCCAGGCGGAGCGCAACCTCGTGCGCGAGATGGTCGCGGAACTGCGGGCGGTGAAGCCCGCGCGGGCGGCCGATCGCTCGCTGCTCGTGGCACCCGCGGTGACGATCGCGCCCGTGGATCCGGAACCCGCCTAGGCGAGGAACTCGCCCAGGTCGCGCACGAATCGCCGGGGTGCCGCCTGGTGCGGCGAATGGTCGGCGTCCTCGTAGACGATCAGTCGCGATCCCGGGATGGCCGCGTGAACCCATTCGCGGGTCGGCGCGTCGTAGAAGTTGCTCTCCCCGCCGTACACCAGGAGCGTGGGTACGTCGATGGCGGGCAGCACCTCGCGCCAGTCGGCCTGCACCAGCGATCGCCAGGTCTCGACGAGCGGCCCCGCCGCCTGCTTTCGCAAGGCGCCCCGGGCGACCTGCCAGCCGCGCGAATTCTCCGCGTACTTGCGCCGCGCCCGCTCGTTGAGGCCCAGCGCCGCCAGGCGCAGGACGGCTTCCGCGAAATCGGCCTCGAGATCGGCGAGGAAGGCCGCCGAACGCTCCGCGTCGAAGTCGCCGTAGAGGCCGTGGCGCCAGGAGGCGTCCGTCACGAGCTTCGGGGACTGGTCGACGAGCACGAGGCCGCCGAGGCCCCGCGTCCCGAACTGGCGGATGTACTCCCAGATCGTGAGCACGCCCATGGAATGGCCCACGAGCGTGGCGCCTTCGAGGTCGAAGGCCTCGAGGAGATCCCGCAGGTCCCTCGCCATGCGCTGCACCGTGGGCACCGTGCCGGTGCCCGGCGCGTGGCCGCCGTGGGCCCTCGCATCCCAACGGTAGGTGGTGAAGCGGGGCGCGAGTTCGTGCATGAGCGGCGACCATTCGGCATGGCTCACCGTCCAGCCGTGCAGCAGGACGAGGGCCGGGCCCTCGCCGGCGACGGCCACCCGGATCGTCTCGCCGTCGTCGGCGGCAAGGGAGCGCACCGCTAGCCCGGCCGGCGCGTCAGGCGGTGCGCCACGAGTTCGAGGCCCGAGACGGAGAACACGACGGGCTCGGCGAGCAGGTCCGGGGCGTCGCCCAGCCGGCGGCGCGCCTCGTCGGTGGCGAGCGTCTCGCCGGCGCGCGCGAGATCCTCGCCCAGCTTGTGCGCGACGTTGACCGGGTCGCCGAAGGCGTCCTTGCCGGGAATCAGGAGGAATCGGCCGAAGTCGATCCCGATCCCCGCCGAGAGCACGTCGTCGGGCGACGGGCCGCCGGGGTGAGTGGCGAGGGCGTCGTGGATCCCGAGCGCCGCCTCGACGGCGCGGCGCGAGTCCGGAAAGACCGCCACGAGGTTGTCGGCCTCGCATTTCACGAGCGAGCCGCCCGCGGCCCGCACCACGGGCGCGGCGAGGGCGTGCATTCGGCGGATGCGCCGCAGGTGCGCGATGATGCCGCCGCGACGCACGTGCACGGAGAACCCGCTCATGTCCAGGACCAGGATGGCGAGCTCGGTCTCGAAGTCGGCCCGGAGCCTGCGCTCCGCTTCCTCGCGCGCCTTCGGCTCCAGGCCGTCGAGGGCGTCGATGCGGGCGTGGAAGTCCTCCATCGTCCTCAGCCGCCGGCGAGCATCCAGGCGCCCGCGCCCAGGTAGACGACGCCGGTGGTCATCACCGTCCAGCGCGTCCACTGGCGGAAGGACGCGTCCGTCATGCGCTCGAGGATGCGGCGCGCGAGCGTGGTGCCGGTGATCGCGAGCACGACCATGAGGGCGGCGAGCATCGGATCGACCGTTCCGCGCTGGGCGCCGCCGACGAGCGCGCCGAAGTAGCCGACTTTCACCACGTGCCCCAGCGCCTGCGTGGAGGCCTTCGTCGCCACGACCGCCCGCCGGTCCATGTCCGAGCGGACGAAGAAGACGTCGAGGAGCGGGCCGGATACGCCGCCCACGAGGGAAAGCGCCGCGCAGATGAGCCCGCAGGCGAAGGGGTGGCCGCGCTTCTGCACGTCGAGCGCGAGGTCCTTCGGCAGCGCGAGGGCGAGGAAGGGCGTGAGCCCCAGCACGATGAGCGCGATGGGCTTCGAGACGACCAGCTGCACGAAGATGAAGAGCGCGAGCGCCGCGAAGGTGCCGTACGCGCAGCCGCGGAAGACGCGCCAGTCGATGGCCGAGCGCCACAGGATCGCGCGCCAGCCGTTCGAGGCGAACTGCGTCACGCCGTGCAGTACCATCGCCTGGGGCACCGTGAGCAGGGCAAGCAGCACGCCCATGAAGATCATCCCGCCGGCCATCCCGAGGATGCCGGAGATGAACGAGGTGACGAGGGCCGAGACGGCGAGGATGGAAAAGACGGCGAGGGACGGCATCGGACGGCTGCGGGCGGCGAAGGCGCCATCGTGCCGGGGGCGGGGCGGGGCCGCAAGCGCGGGCGGTATCATGCGCTTCTACGAAAAGGCGCCCCATGGCCGACCGAGACCTGCCCGACGTGCGCGCCCTCTACGAGGCGTTGCCCTACCCGCCGCGCGACCCCGAGGACGAGAGGAAACGCCTCGTCACCACCTGGGTCGACGACCTGCCGATGATTTCGCACTACGGGTTCGGCGGCCGGGCCCGCTTCGACGCGGGGTTCCGGGCGCTGGTCGCGGGCGGGGGAACGGGCGACGCGACGATCTACCTGGCCGAGCAACTGCGTTCCACGGGCGCCGAGGTCGTGCACCTGGATTTCAGCGCGGCGAGCACGGCGATCGCGAAGCGCCGCGCGCAGGTGCGCGGCCTCGCCAACATCCGCTGGGTGGAAGCCTCGCTGCTCGACCTGCCCTCGCTCGGGCTGGGGGCGTTCGACTACGTCAACTGCGTGGGGGTGCTGCACCACCTGGCGGATCCCGACGCGGGGCTCGAGGCGTTGCTCGCGTCGCTCGCACCCGGCGGGGCGATGGGGCTCATGGTGTACGGGTCCGCCGGGCGGGCCGGCGTGTACCAGATGCGCTCGCTCCTCGCCCTCGTGAACGAAGACGAGCCGGACCCGAAGGCGCGCATCGACCAGGCGAGGCAGGTGCTCTCGGGCGTGCCGCCTTCCAACTGGTTCAGGCGCGGCGAAGATCTCTACACGGACCACCGCACGAGCGACGCGGGACTCGCGGACCTGCTGCTGCATCCGCAGGACCGCGCCTACTCCGTGGGCGAACTCTACGACTGGCTGGTCGATCGCCGGGGCCTCGCCATCGCGCTCACCGACGTGCAGCGCGGCCGATCGGCCTACGTCCCCGGGCTCATCGCCGGGCCGCAGCCCCCCCGCGTCATCGCGCGCATCGCGGCGATGCCGGAGCGCCGGCAGCACGAGATCGCGGAACTGTGGAGCGGGCGCATCCAGACCCACTCGCTCTTCGCGACCCGGGCGCCCGCGGCCGCCCCCTACGGCGACGCGGCCTTCGTGCCGTATCTCTTCCATGAGCCGGTGACCGGGCCGGAGCTCGCAAAGGTCTTCGCGAGGAGCCGCGGGCAGCCCTTCGTGCTCGACCACCAGTGGTCGGGCGTCTCGGTGCGCGTGACGCCGGGGCCGCACGTGCCGGCGATCCTCGAGCGGATCGACGGGAAGCGGACCTTCGGCGAGATCTTCGCCCAGGTGCGGGCGTTGCCGGCCTTCCGCGGCCCGGCCCCGGATGACGAGGTGCTGTTCGCCGAATTCCGCGAGGCCTACGAGGTGCTGAACGCCATCGACCGCCTGCTCCTGCGCCACGAAGACCATCCGCTGCCCCCGCGCCCGGCTTGAACCGCGGCCCTGCGTCGCGTAGCTTTCGTCAACGCCGTGGCCGCCGGCCGCGGTTGCCCTTGGGAAACGACCATGATCCGATCGATCCGTGCGCTGGCCCTCGCTTTCGTCATCGCCTTCGCACTGCCCGCGCAGGCGCAGGCGCCGGCCGCCGACCCTTCCGTGGAGGAGATGGTCGAGGCGCTTCGCATGAAGCCCCTCACGCGCTCGCTCAAGCCCGGGCAACCCCGGCCTCGCGGCGAGGGCAAGCTCCAGTTGCAGGTGCAGTTCGATTACAACTCCGCGGTGATCACGCCGGCCAGCCAGGCGCTCCTCGACAAGCTCGCCGGCGCGATGAAGGCCCCGGCGCTCTCGGGGCTCGACTACAGCGTCGAGGGGCACACGGACACCACGGGCACCGGGGCCGGAAACCTGCGCCTGTCGAACCGGCGCGCGCAGGCGGTGCGCGAGTACCTGGCGAAGGCGTCGGGCCTGGACGCCGCGAAGCTGACCTCCATCGGCATGGGCAGCGCGAAGCTCGCGGACCCCGCGAACCCCACCTCGCCCATCAACCGGCGCGTGGTGATCGTCTCCCTCGAGGCCCTGCCGGCCGAAAGCCGAACCGCCGGCGCGAAGGCCGGCGCCGGCGCAGGCCCCGACTACGCGAAGGAAAGCGGCGGCGTGGTGGAGCAGGTGCGCGGGCAGGTGCAGGTCCGGCGCGGTCCCTCGAACGTGGTGGTGGAGCGAGGCACGCGCGTGAAGGAAGGCGACGTGCTCACCACCGGTGCGGGCTCCGCCGCGATGCTGAGGCTGGACGATGGCGCCAAGCTCCTCATGCGCGCCGAATCGGTGCTGCGGATCGCGAAGCTGAAGCTCACGGGCGATACCGCGGGCTGGTCGCAGGCCTTCAATCTCGCGGTCGGCGCCTTCCGCTACGTGACGGGCGCCCTGGGCGGCAACCGGCCCGAGGCGGTGGCGATATCGACTTCCTACGCGACCGTGGGCATCCGCGGGACCGACATCGACATGGTCCACGCCGAAAAGGACGCGGGCGGCAACGAGGCCGGAACCTACGTGAAGGTGAACCAAGGCGCGGTGGCCATCGGGGGGGCGGACGGGTCGCAGGTGAAGCTGCAGAAGGACGAGCAGGCCTTCGCCGGGGCGAAGAAGCCGCGGACGCGAAGCGGGGCGCCGGTGCCGGCGGCGGTGAAGCTGGGGGAGCCTTCGGCGGTTTTCCAGTCGGGGGATTTCGATAGCTTGATCGAGGGGAAGTAGGGGGGGGTTATGCGGGCTGAAAGGCTTTGGAACCGCCGATGAACGCCGATGAACGCCGATGATTTTCAGGTACGTTTGCGGCGTCGTGTCGGCATGCATCGGCAGGTGGCAATCGTTGGCTCCAAGATAGTGACCGCGACCATGACCCCAACGAGATCAATCGAGAAGTCCATCTGCGTTCATCGGCGTTCATCGGCGGTTCCAAAGCCTTTCTCCCTGCATCACTCCCCGCCGCCCGCGCACTCCACCGCCCCGCTCGCACGGAGCGCCTCGATCTCCGTGCCCGAATAGCCGATCGACCGCAGCACCTCGTCCGTATGCTGTCCCAGCAGCGGCGCGGCGCGGGTGACGGCGCAGGGCGTATCGGAAAACTTCACCGGCATCCCCAGCACCTTGGTCAGCCCCGCCTTCGGGTGATCCACCTCCACGACCATCTCCCGCGCGGCCACCTGCGGCTCGGCGAGCATCTGCCCGATCGAGTTGATGGGCCCGACGGCGATGTCGAGCGCCTCGAACTCGCGGATCCACTGCGCCGAAGTGCGCGTCCTCATGCGTTCCGCGATGAGCGGCGTGAGTTCGTCCAGGTGCTTCATGCGATCGCCGTTGGTGCGAAAGCGCGGGTCGTCGATGAGGTCCTCGTGGCCGATCGCCTTCGCGATCCGCTCCCAGTTGGCCTGGTTGGCGCCGCCCACGTTGATCCAGCCGTCGGCGGTGGGGAAGGCCTGGTAGGGCGCGGCCAGGACGTGCGCCGAGCCCGTGGGCCCGGGGCTCTCGCCGGTGGCGAAGTAGATGGCGCTCTGCCAGTAGGTCTGCTGGACCGCGGCTTCCATGAGGGACGTGTCCACGAGCTGCCCGCGGCCGGTGGCGTGGCGGGCGTGCAGTGCCGCCGATATGCCCATGGCCGCGAGGATGCCGGCATTGATGTCCGCCAGGGGCGGGCCGGCCTTCACGGGCGGGCCGCCGGGCATGCCCGTGATCGACATGAGGCCGCCGAATCCCTGGGCGATGAGGTCGAAGCCGCCCTTGTCGGCGTCGGGGCCGGTGAGCCCGAAGCCGGAGATGACGCTGTAGACGAGGCGGGGGTTCAGGGCCTGGAGCACGTCCCAGCCCAGGCCGAGCTTCTCGAGCGTGCCCTTGCGGAAGTTCTCGGTGACCACGTCGGCGGTGGCCACCAGGCGCTTCATCACCTCGAGGCCGCCGGGAGACTTGAGGTTCACCGCGATGCCGCGCTTGTTGCGGTTGAGCATCATGAAGGCGGCCGACTCGCCGCCGATCGAGGGGCGCGAGTAGGAGCGCGAGACGTCCCCGCCCGGGAGCCGCTCGACCTTGATGACGTCGGCGCCCATGTCGGCGAGGAGCAGGCCGCAGCTGGGGCCGGCCATGATCTGGGCGAGCTCGATGACGCGGATTCCCGCGAGAGGGCCTTTCATCGAGTGATTCCCGCGAGAGGCTTTGGAACCGCAGATGAACGCAGATGAACGCAGATGGACTTCTCGATTGATTTCATTGCGGTCATGGTCACGATCTCGAGCACGCCAAGAATGACGACTTCACCCATGTCACAAGTCATCTGCGTTCATCTGCGTTCATCTGCGGTTCCAAAGCCTTTTGCCCGCCTCACTCCCTCCCGCCCCTTGAACTCGGGCTTCGCCTTCGCGAGGAATGCCTCCCGCCCGATGCGGAAATCCTCCGTTCCGTAGCAGGCGAATCCCTCATCGAGTTCCTCCGCCGTGAGCGGCCGTGCATCCCGCAGCCGCCGCGCGAACTGCTTGTGCCACCGCGCCACGAGCGGCGCGCCGTCCGCGATCCGCCGCGCGGTGGCCTGCGCCTCGGCGGCCACCTGGTCGTCCGGCACGACGCGGGTGACGAGCCCCTTGTCCTTCGCCTCGGCGGCGTCGAAGACGCGGCCTTCGAGCAGGATCTCGAGCGCCGTCGCCTCGCCCGCGAGCGCGATGAGCGCCCCGATCTCCGAGTACGCCATCACGAGCCCGAGCCTGTTGATGGGCACGCCGAAGCGGCTCGAGGCGCCGCAGATGCGGATGTCCGCGAGGCCCGCGATCTCGAGCCCGCCACCCACGCAAACGCCATGGATCTGCGCCACGACGGGATGGCGGCAGTGGCCGATGGCCTCGATCGTGCGCGTCATCACCTTGCCGTAGGCGCGGGCCTGCTCGACATTGGCGCGCTCGCGGTCGAACTCCGCGATGTCGTTGCCGGGGGCGAAGGCCTTCTCCCCGGCGCCGCGGATGAGCACGCAGCGCACGGCGTCGTCGGCCGAGAGCGCGAGGAACGCGTCGCCGAGCCGCTCCCACATGGGCTTGGTGAGCGCGTTGAGCTTCTCGGGACGGTTGAGGACGACGGTGGCGATGTCGCCGTCGTGCTGGACGAGGATGGTGTCGGCCATGGGACTACCTGTAGAAGAAGTTGACGAGGCCCAGGGTCACGAGCGGCACGTAGGTCACCAGCAGCAACGTGAAGATCAGCACCCCGATGAACGGGATGTTCGCCTTGGTCACGTCCCAGACGCTCTCCTTCGCGATCGAGCAGGTGAGCAGCAGCACGCTCGCCACGGGCGGCGTCTGCTGGCCGATGGCGAGGTTGAGCGTCACGATCACGCCGAAGTGGACCGGGTCGATCCCCGCCGCGGTCACCACCGGCATCACGATGGGCACCACCAGGATGATGGCCGCGGCCGAGTGCAGGAACATGCCGATGAGGAGGAAGAAGACGTTCAGGATCGCGAGGATGGCCCACTTCTCGGTGGTGACGGAGAGCATCGTCGCCGCGATGCTCTGGGGAAGCTGCACCTCGGTGAGGTAGAGGCCGAGCAGGGCCGAGGCGGCCACGAGCAGCATCACGGCGCCGGTCTGCACGGCGCCGTCGATGACCGCCTCCTTGAGCCGCGCCGCGTCGAGCTCGCGGTAGATGAGGCCGCCCACCAGCAGCGAGGCCACCACCGCGAGCGCCGCGCCTTCGGTCGCGGTGACGATGCCCCCGAAAATCCCGCCCAGGATGATGATGGGCAGCGTGAGCGCCCAGAACGCCTTCTTGAAGGCGCGCCAGAGCTTGCCCCACTGGAAGATCTCCTCGACCGGCCAGTTGAACCGGACCGCGTACCAGTAGCACAGGCCCATGAAGCCGAGCCCCGTCATCACGCCGGGCACGATGCCGGCGACGAACATCTGCACGACCGAGGTGCCCGCCATGACCGCGTAGAGGATCATCGGGATCGAAGGCGGGATGATGATCGCCAGCGTGGCCGTCGAGGAGGTCACCGCCGCGGTGAAGGGGCCCGGGTAGCCGCGCGCCTTCATGGCCGGCATGATGATGGAGGCGGTCGCGGCCACGCCCGCGACCGCGGAGCCCGAGATCTCCGCGAAGAACATGTGGCTCAGCACGTTCACCTGGGCGAGCGCCCCCCGCATCCAGCCGACCAGCGCCTGGCAGAAGTCGATGAGCCGGTGGGAGATTCCCGAGGTGTTCATGATCGCCGCCGACAGGATGAACAGCGGGATCGCGATGAGCGGGAAGCTGGTCGCCCCCTGGTAGAGCGCCAGCGGCACGTTGGGCAGGCTCGAGACGCCCTGCGTGGTGAGCATCGCCACGACCGACGCGATGCACAGCGCCACGGCGATCGGGACGTTGATCAGCACCAGCACCAGGACGCACGCGAGGACGAGGAACCCGGTCATGCGTGCGCCCCGGCGGCCCCGTGCTCGCGGCGCGCTTCGCGCAGCACCTCGGGAAAGACCAGCAGCTGGCCCACGATGAACAGGACGGCGCTCACGGGGAGGACCGAGATCGCGTACGCGACCGAGACTTCCGGCAGGGAAACGAGCTGGTCCGTCGCGAGGATCCCGAGGACCTCGTAGCCCACCCAGGCGAGCAGCACGAAGAAGGCCATCGTGCACAGCTGGGCGAGGGCGGCCGCGACCACCCGCGGGCCGGGAGGCAGCATCCGCACGATCTCGGGCACGCCCATGTGCGCGTGCTTGAGGACCGCGAGCGCCGCGCCGTAGAACGTCACCCAGGCGAGCAGGATGGTGGCGACTTCGTCATACCAGACGAGGGAGTGGCCCGAGTAACGGAAGACCACGCCCGTCACCACCTCGGCGGCGAGCGTGGCCATGAGCGCGATGCAGATCCACTCCAGGAAGCGCTCGTATCCCCGGCGCAACGACCGCAGCGTCATCGCCTACTTGCCGAGCGCGATGGCCCGGTCGATGACCTCCTTCGACCCGGCGACCTCCTTGGCGAACTCCTCGTAGACCGGCTTCGAGGCGGCGACGAAGGCGTCCTTGTTGGGCACGTTGGACTTCACGCCGGCGGCCAGGATCTTGTCGAGCAGTTCCTTGTCGTCCTTCTCGGCCTGCGCGTAGACCCAGGCCTGGGTCTCCTTCGCCGTGTCCTCGAGGACCTTCCTCACGTCCGCGGGCAGCGTCGCCCACTTCTTCGCGCCGACGGTGGCGTAGGCCGGCGTGTAGACGTGCCCCGTGAGCGAGATGAACTTCTGCACCTCCTGGAACTTGGCGCTGTAGATCTGGGTGTAGGGGTTCTCCTGGCCGTCCATGACGCCCGTCTGCAGGGCCGTGAAGACCTCGGAGAACTTCATCGGGCTGGGGTTGGCGCCGTAGGCCTGGAACATCTTCACCCGCCACTTGCCCTCGGGCACGCGCAGCTTGATGCCCTTGAGGTCCTCGGGCGTGTTGATCGGCCGCTTGGAGTTGGTGATGTGGCGATAGCCGTTCTCCCAGATCGCGATCACCTTGAGGCCCTTCTTCTCGGCGGCCGGGGCGATCGACGGCCAGAAGACTTCCTTCTCGATGCGGCCCATGTGCTTGCGGTCCTTGACGAGGTAGGGCATCTCGAAGACGCCGAAGATGTCCGCCTCCGAGGTCATGACCGTCGAGGGCAGGGCGATGTCCACCGTGCCGAGCTTGAGCTTCTGCACCAGTTCCTTGTCGCCGCCCAGCTGGCTGGAGCCGTACACGACGACCTTCGCCTTGCCGCCGAGCTTCGCGTTGGCGCGCCGGGCGAACTCGTCCGCCGACTGGGCGAACAGGGAGCCGGGCTCGCCCACGTGGCCGAACTTGATCTCGGTCTGGGCCAGCGCGATGGGGGAAAGCAGGGCGGCGGCCGCGAGGGCCGCGATTCGGGTCTTCATGAGCATCTCCTCGGTGGTTGTCGGACCCGGTCCGGGCGCTCGTGTCCGGCCGGGTCTCAATGGCGAGTCTAGACACATCCGGGGGCCGGCGTCGATGACCCCGCGCAGCACTCGGGTAATGGCGGCGCGGGCCGGCTCCCGGGGATCGGTCGTAACGGATGGCGTTACACCGCTGCCACCCTTCATGAGGCGATTGACCTAAGTCAACCGGCCTGGCCCTTCGGGGGGGGACATTCACCCTCAATCCGACGGCACGGGTGCGACGGCCCGTGCGGAAGGCGCAAAAGAAGAAAAGCGTTCGTGGGACCCGAGGACTCGCCCCGCCGCGACTGGGACAACAGGAGAGAAAGATGACCGAAACCTTCTACGACGTGCTTCGCCGCCAGGGTGTCACGCGGCGCAGCTTCATGAAATTCTGCAGCCTCACGGCCGCCTCGCTCGGCCTGGGCCCGACGCTCGCGCCGCAGATCGCGCACGCGCTCGAGACCAAGCCGCGCACCCCCGTGCTCTGGCTGCACGGCCTCGAGTGCACGTGCTGCACGGAGAGCTTCATCCGCTCCGCGCACCCGCTCGCCAAGGACGTCATCCTCTCCATGATCTCGCTCGACTACGACGACACGATCATGGCCGCCGCCGGCCACCAGGCCGAGGAGGCGCTCGAAGAGGTGATGAAGAAGTACAAGGGCAACTACATCCTCGCCGTGGAAGGCAACCCGCCCCTGGGCAACGACGGCACCTTCTGCATCCCCGGCGGCAAGCCGTTCGTCGAGAAGCTCAAGCACGTCGCCAAGGACGCCAAGGCCGTCATCGCCTGGGGCTCCTGCGCCTCGTGGGGCTGCGTGCAGGCCGCCAAGCCCAACCCGACCAACGCCGTGCCCATCGACAAGGTCATCACCGACAAGCCGATCATCAAGGTGCCGGGCTGCCCGCCCATCGCCGAGGTCATGAGCGCGGTCGTCACCTACGTCGTCGCCTTCGACCGCATCCCCGAGCTGGACCGCCAGGGCCGGCCGAAGATGTTCTACAGCCAGCGCATCCACGACAAGTGCTATCGCCGCCCGCATTTCGACGCCGGCCAGTTCGTCGAGAAGTTCGACGACGACGGCGCGCGTGCCGGCTACTGCCTCTACAAGGTCGGCTGCAAGGGCCCGACCACCTACAACGCCTGCTCCACCACCCGCTGGAACGAGGGCGTGTCCTTCCCGATCGCCTCGGGCCACGGCTGCATCGGCTGTTCCGAGGACGGGTTCTGGGACAAGGGCTCGTTCTACGAGCGCCTCACCACCATCCCGGCCTTCGGCATCGAGGCGAACGCGGACAAGGTCGGCCTCGCCGCCGCCGGTGTCGTGGGCGCGGCCGTCGTGGCGCACGCCGCGGTGACCGCCATCAAGAACGCGTCCGAGCAGAGGAAGCCCACGAAGGAGGAGAAGTAATCATGGCCGTCATCCAAACCCAAGGCTTCACCCTGGACAACGCCGGCAAGCGCGTCGTCGTCGACCCGATCACCCGCATCGAGGGCCACCTGCGCGTCGAGGTGAACCTCAACGCGAAGAACGTCATCACCAACGCGGTGTCCACCGGCACGATGTGGCGCGGCCTCGAGGTCATCCTCAAGGGGCGCGACCCGCGCGACGCGTGGGCCTTCGTCGAGCGCATCTGCGGCGTCTGCACCGGCACGCACGCCCTGGTTTCCGTGCGCGCGGTCGAGGACGCCCTCGGGATCAACATCCCGGACAACGCGAACATCATCCGCAACCTGATGCACGCGACGCTCTACGCGCACGACCACCTCGTGCACTTCTACCACCTGCACGCCCTCGACTGGGTGGACGTGGTCTCGGCGCTCAAGGCCGACCCGAAGAAGACGAGCGAGCTGGCGCAGTCGATCAGCAAGTGGCCCAACAGCTCCCCGGGCTACTACAAGGACCTCGCCACCCGCCTCACGAAGTTCGTCGAGAGCGGCCAGCTCGGCCCGTTCCGCAACGGCTACTGGGGCCACCCGGACTACAAGCTGCCGCCGGAAGCGAACCTGATGGCGGTCGGCCACTACCTCGAGGCCCTGGACTTCCAGAAGGAGATCGTGAAGATCCAGACGATCTTCGGCGGCAAGAACCCGCACCCGAACTGGATGGTGGGCGGCGTGCCGTGCTCGATCAACGTCGACCGCGCGGGCGCGGTGGGCGCGGTCAACATGGAACGCCTCAACATGGTCGGGAAGATCATCGACGACACGATCGACTTCATCGACAACGTCTACATCCCGGACCTGCTCGCGATCGCCTCGTTCTACAAGCACTGGGGCGCGATCGGCGGCGGGCTCTCCAGCACCAACATCCTGTGCTACGGCGAGTTCCCGGACATCGCGAACGACCAGTCGAACAAGTCGCTCCTCATGCCGCGCGGCGCGATCCTGGGCGGGGACCTGAAGAACATCCACGCGGTGGACCTGAAGGACCCCGGCATGATCCAGGAGTTCGTGAACCACTCCTGGTACAAGTACGCCGACGAGTCGAAGGGCCTGCACCCGTGGGACGGCGTCACCGAGCCGAACTTCGTCCTGGGCGCCGGCACCAAGGGCAGCAAGACGAACATCGAGAACCTGGACGAATCCGCCAAGTACTCGTGGGTGAAGAGCCCGCGCTACAAGGGCCAGCCGGTGGAAGTCGGCCCCCTGGCGCGCTACATCCTGGGCTACGCGATGGGCAACCCCGAGTTCAAGGAGCCCGTCGACATGGTGCTCAAGAAGCTCGACGTGCCCCTGCCGGCCATCTTCTCGACGCTCGGCCGCACCGCGGCGCGCGGCCTCGAGGCCTCGTGGGCCGCCCACAAGATGAAGCACTTCTACGGCAAGCTCATGGCCAACATCAAGGCCGGCAAGCTGGACACCGCGAACGTGGAGAAGTGGGAGCCCGCCACCTGGCCGAAGGAGGCCAAGGGCGCCGGCTACTGCGAGGCCCCGCGCGGCGCGCTCGGCCACTGGATCAAGATCAAGGACACCAAGATCGACAACTACCAGTGCATCGTGCCGACCACCTGGAACGCCGGTCCCCGCGACGGCAAGAACCAGATCGGCGCGTACGAGGCCTCGCTCATGAACACCGCGATGGCGAAGCCCGAGCACCCGCTCGAGATCCTGCGCACGATCCACAGCTTCGATCCGTGCCTGGCTTGCGCGACCCACGTCATCTCGCCGGAAGGCGAGGAGATCACCCGGGTGCAGGTCCGATAAAGGAAAACCGACCATGTCCATCGAAGGCAAGGACCTCAAGTTTCCCGCCTATGTCTGGCAGGCGCCGGTGCGCATCTGGCACTGGACGATGGCGCTCGCCATGATCGTGCTGTGGGGCACGGGGTACTTCATCGGGGCGCCGTTTCCCTCCGTTCCGGGGGAAGCGAGCGAGAACTACCTGATGGGGTACATCCGCTTCGCGCACTTCGCGGCCGGCTACGTGTTCGCGGTCGCGTTCCTGTTCCGCATCTACTGGGCGATCGTGGGCAACAAGCACGCGCGCGAGATCTTCCTCGTGCCGTTCTTCATGCTCCAGCCGTCCTGGTGGCGCGGCTTCTTCCGGGTGGTCTCGCACTACCTGTTCATCCGGCCGAAGAACGACTGGCACCTGGGCCACAACCACCTGGCGATGGCGGCCATGTTCGGCATGTACGTGCTGGGCACGGTCTTCATGATCGTGACGGGCTTCGCGCTCTACGGCGAGGGCACGCTCAAGGGGTCGTGGGCCAACAACGTGTTCACGTCGTGGGTGATGCCGATGCTCGGCGACAGCCAGAACGTGCACACCTGGCACCACCTGTGCGCCTGGTACCTCTTCTGGTTCACGATCGTGCACCTGTACTTCGTGATCCGGGAGGACATCACTTCCGGTCTCACCGTCGTCTCCAGCATGATCAGCGGCTGGCGTGACGTGAAGAACGGCTAGGCCGGAGCGGGCGTTGGCGATCGAGATCGGGAGGGGGGGCACCGTGGCCGCGGGAAAAACCGTAAGAAGCCGCGGGACCGGGACGGTCCGGCCGCGCGCCAGGCGCGAGCCGGTCCACCCGGGTTATTTCCTCGACACCCGGTATCTCAAGCCGCTCAAGCTCACGCAGCTCGCCCTCGCGGATGCCCTGGGAATCTCCCGGCGCCGCGTGAACGAGCTGATCCGCGGCAAGCGGGGCGTCACGCCGGATACGGCGGTGCGCCTCGCCGCCTACTTCGACACCGAGCCGGAATTCTGGATGCAGCTGCAGATGTCCTGGGACGTCCACCAGGCCATGAAGGCGCTGAAGGCCGCGCGCGCATAGCCGACTGCAGCGCTCGGGTATCGACCGGAAGGGCCGCCTCGCGCGGCCCTTTCCCATCGAGGCTCGACCTTCGAGCCGAGCGCGGCGTGGTCCTGCGGCAGCGGGACTTCGAGCCGCCTCCCATTGAAATTCGGGCAATGGACCGAGGATGGGGGATGCGTCTTTCCGGATTCCCGCCGAGTGAACTTGCGGGGAGGGATGATCGCTTCGAGCGGTGTCGACATAGGGGAGGGCGTGCCTGTCGCGCCACCGTGAATCGGCGGCAATCCGGAAAGTACGCACCACCCCACCCCCGGTCCGTCCGCAGCTTCGGAAGCGTCTGCGCTCGGTGCCGCTGGTCACCCTGTCAACGCGCCTGCTGCGAAGCGCCGGACCTGCTGGCAGAAGGCGCGGAACCGGCTCCAAGCCACGCGACGAAGCGGTACCGCCTCCGAAGCCCCGGCGGACCGGGGGTATGGGACGCGTTTCTTTTCGATCCCGGGCCGACTCACGGTGATCCGAAAGGCAAACCCTCCCCTATGTCGATGCCGCCCGAAGCGATCATCCCTCGTGGCAAGTTCACTCGGCCCGGGTCGAAAAATACGCGTCCCATACCCTCGGTCCTCTTGCCAAGGAAAGCGTCCGACAGTCCCGCTGCCGCCGGACAAGGACGCACTCGCCCCCCCGGGCTCGGTGCCTGGCGGCGCGACCGGCGCCAGTGCCGGCGGGTACCCCCGCCAGCACTTGACCCCCGTCAACAGCCGCCGGCGTGGAACCCCGATCATGGGCTCCGATGTAACCGCGCAAGTTACAAGGAGCCATGCAAGTGCAGACGGATACGCTGGTGCTCGGGATCGGCAACGTGCTCTGGGCCGACGAGGGCTTCGGCGTCCGCGCCGTCGCCGCGCTCAACGAAGGCTGGTCGTTCCCGGAGGGCGTCACCCTCATGGACGGCGGCACGCAAGGCCTCTACCTCCTGCCCCTGGTGCAGTCGGCCCGCCGGATGCTGGTGTTCGACGCGATCGACTACGGCCTCGAGCCCGGCACGCTGCAGGTGATCCGGGACGACGACATCCCTTCCTACCTGGGCATCGGCAAGATGAGCCTGCACCAGTCGAGCTTCCAGGAAGTGCTCTCGCTCGCCAAGCTCTCCGGCAAGTCGCCCGAAAGCGCGGTGCTGGTGGGCGTGCAGCCGAAGCTCCTCATGGATTTCGGGGGCAGCCTTACCGACCTCGTGCGCGCGAAGATCCCCGAGGCCCTGGGAATCGGACGCGAGGTGCTGGCCGGCTGGGGTTATCCCGCCACGCCGCGCGCGCCCGGCGATGCCATTCCCCTCTTCGACAGCAGCCTCGCCCTGGATGCCTACGAGTCCGGCCGCCCGAGCGCGGACGACGCCTGCCGCCTGGGCGACCCGCGCGTGCTCGCGATGCGCGGAACGCAGGAGGCCTAGCGCCATGTGCATCGGCATTCCCATGCAGGTGATGGAAGCGGAAGGCACGGGTGGCGCGTGGTGCGTCGGCCGCGACGGCCGCCAGCTCCTCGACATGACGCTCGTCGGACCGCAACCGCCGGGCACCTGGGTCCTCGCCTTCGTGGGCGCCGCGCGCGAGGTCATGACGCCGGAGTCCGCCGCGCGGACCGACGCTGCCATCGACGCGCTGGCCGCCGCGCTTCGCGGCGACACGGCCGCCATCGATGACGCCTTCGCCGACCTCGTGAACCGCGAGCCGCAGCTTCCCGAACACCTTCGTCCCGCCGGAGCCCCGAAATGATCGCCATCGCCACGCCCGCCGAGCCGCCGCTCGTCACCCGCCTCGTGATCGAGTGCGGGGCCCAGCGCCTCGACGAGGCCACTTTCGACGCCTTCATCGCCCAGCCGGGCGAGTCGGCGCTCTTCTTCACCGAGGACCCCATCCGCTTCCGCGAGGTGCTCGACGTCGCCGTGATCCTGCCCGAGCTGCGCACGGGCTGTTCGCGGCCCTTCCGCATCGGCGTGCTGCCCCCGCCCCTCGCCAACGCCAAGGCCGCCACCTACGGCGTGCGCCGCTGGCCCGCGATCGTCTTCCTGCGCTCGGGCGGGTGGCTCGGCAACGTCGAAGGCCTGCGCGACTGGAACGATTACGTCGCCGCGGCGAACGAGCTGCTCGAAGGCGAGACGCGAGCGCTGCCGCCCAAGGTCATTCCCGTCGCTTCCTCCGCCCCGTCTTCCTGCGCCTGACATTCCCCCCGAGGAAAAGCCATGAAACCCTTCCCGATCCCCGTCACCGCCTTCGGCGCCGGCACGCAGCCGGCCGAGGACCTCGAGCTCGAATTCCTCGAAATGCCCAAGGCCGAGCCCCTGCGCACGCCCATCCCGCCCGAGGATGCGGCGGCGGAGGAACTGGCCGCGGCGGCCGACGTCGTCGAGCAGCTGCTCGAGGCGATGAAGGGCCACCGGCCCGGCGGAACGAACCCGCCGCGCTTCTCCCTGAAGGCCATGGCGCCCGGGGCGCTGCGCGCGCTGAACGAGTCTCTGGGGCAGGGGGAGGTGAGCGCCGTGGTCGGCGCGCCGAAGGACGGCACGTGGCGCATCCAGGAGACGGCATTTGCCGGCGTGTGGCGATCGCAGCGCGAGGATGCCCGCGGCGCGGTGCTCGAGGACGTGCTCGAGGCCGGCGACATGCCGCTGCCGGTGAAGGAAGCCGCCGCACAGGTCGCGGGGGCGAGGCTCGACGGCACGCGTTTGCCGGCGGGCGTCATGAACGCGCCGTCCATCGTCGACGAGTTGCGCCACCATGCCCGGCATTTCCGCCCGGACCGGACGGCCCACGTGGTGAACCTGTCGCTGCTGCCGCTCTCGCCCGCCGACCACGAGGGCCTCGACGCGGTGCTCGGCGACGGCCCCATCGCGATCCTGTCGCGCGGCTTCGGCAATTGCCGCATCCACGCGACGAACGCGCGCGGCATCTGGCGCGTGCGGTACTTCAACACGATGAACACCGTCATCCTCGACACGATCGAGGTGGTCGGCCTGCCGGAGGCGGCCCGTGCGGCGGACGACGACTACGACGACAGCATCACGCGGCTCGTGGAACTGCTCGCGTGGTTGCGCGAGGGCTAGCGTCGATGGCGGGCACGGGCGAAGCGGGCAAGGCGGGCCGGCGCGAATGCGGCGTCTGCTGGAACGTCTACGACCCCGCGCTGGGCGACCCGCAGTGGCAGGTGCCGCCGGGCACCGCGTTCGAGGACTTGCCGCCCCACTGGTCGTGCCCGAACTGCGCGGCCGAACAGTCGAAGTTCCTGGTGCTTTCCGATGACTGATCCCGCCGGCGTTCCGGACCCGTCCGCCCGCCTCGAGGCCGTCTTCACGCGCATCTGGAAGACCCGGATGGAAGGCCTGCCGTTCCTCAACCCGAAGCTCCGCGTGCAGGCCGTGGGGTTCCGGCCGTGGGGCGGCGACTGGCTGGGCGCGCTGGTGACGCCGTGGTCCGTGAACCTGGTGCTGCTGCCGGGCGACGGTCCGTGGACGTCGCTGCCCGTGGGCGGCGAGCGCATCGTCGCGTTGCCGGCGGGGCGCTTCCGCTTCATCGCGGGCCACGACGACGAACTGGGCGAGCACCACGCCTGCTCGCTCTTCTCGCCCGCGCAGGAATTCGGCGAGCACGAGACGGCCCGGGCCGTCGCCGAGGCCTCGCTCGCGGCGCTCTTCGACGCGAGCCACGACCGCATCGCGGACGCCGAAGCCGTGAAGGCGAGCGTCGAGGAAGCGCCCCGCGCGCGCGTCTCCAAGCGCGATTTCCTCAAGGGCCGCGTCCGCGGCAACGACCGTGCCGATCGAGGGTGAACTCGTGGTGACGCTCACGGTCGCCGGCGGACGCGTCGCGCGTGCCGAAGCCCGGTCCGACCGCCCGCGCATCGCCGGGCGTCTCTTCGACGGCCGCGCCGCGGGCGAAGCCGAGCCCCTGGCCGGCGCGCTCTTCGCCATCTGCGGGCGAGCCCAGTCCATCGCGGCGGCCACGGCGGTGGAACAGGCACTCGGCCGCGCCGCGAGCGAACCGGTGAGGCTCGCGCGCGAGACGCGCCTGGCCGCCGAGGCCGCGCAGGAGCATCTCGGGCGCCTGCTCGTCGACTGGCCGCGGCTCGCGGGACTCGAAACCGCGGTGAAGCCCTACGCCCGGGCGCGCGCGCTGCTCTCGCCGCTTCTCGCGAGCGCACCCGGCGCGACGCTCCCGCAGGCGGCGCTCGACGTGAACGAATGGGCGCAGTCCGCCGTGTTCGGCGTCTCGCCGGCGGATTTCCTGTCGCTCGATTCCGTCAACGGCTTCGCCAACTGGGTGCGCGGCGCCGGGACCTCGCCGGCATCGCTCGCGCTCGCGGTGCTGGAGCGCCACGCGCGGCTGGGCGCGAGCGACACGGCGTTCCTCGGCACGGCGGATGCCTCGATGGTCGAGTCGCTGGCCGCCCATCTCGACGCGGATCCCGCCTTCGACGACGCGCCGCACTGGCAGGGGCAGCCCCGCGAAACGGGCGCGCTGGCCCGCATGGCGTCCCACCCGCTCGTCGCGGACGCCGTCGAGACCTTCGGGCCCGGCCTCGCCGCACGGCTCGTGGCGCGCCTGCTCGAGACCGCCGCGGCGCTGGGCGACCTGCGCACCGGCCGGGGCTCGCGCCACGGTGGCGCGAGGCATGGCGACGTCGGCCTGGGCTGGGCCGAGACGGCCCGGGGCCTGCTCGTGCATCGCACCCGCGTCGAGGGGGATCGGCTAGCCGGCTATCGCATCGTGGCGCCCACGGAGTGGAATTTCCATCCGGAGGGCGCGTTCGTCCGGGGTGCCGCCGGGCTCGCCGACGACGGCGCGCTCGAGGCCGCCGCCCACTGGATCGTCGGCTCCCTGGATCCCTGCGTGGGCGTGCGCTGCGAGGTGATCCGTGCATGAGATGTCGATCGCCGAGAGCGTGCTCGGCATCGTGGAGGACACCGCGCGCCGGGAGGGCTTCGTCCGGGTGACCGAGGTGCGCCTGGAGATCGGCGCCCTGGCGGCCATCGAGATCGAGGCGCTGCGCTTCTGCTTCGAGGCCGTGGTGCACGGCAGCCTCGCGCAAGGCGCGCGGCTCGCGATCGACGGGACGCCCGGCACCGCGTGGTGCTTCGATTGCTCGAAGCCGGTGGAGGTGGCCGCCCGCGCGGATCCCTGCCCGGCATGCGGCGGATCGAAGCTGCAGGTGAGCGGCGGCACCGAGATGCGCGTGAAGGACCTGGTGGGCGCCTGAGGGCGCCTCGACATTCGAGGAGACGACGATGTGCACGACCTGCGGCTGCGGAACGGATGCGGTGACGATCGACGGGAAGGCCCATGCCCACGGGCATGGCGCGCACGAGCACGACCATCCCCACGACCACGACCACGATCATGATCACGGTCACGTCCACGGCCCGGGGTGCGGCCACGACCACGCCCCGGCCCATTCCCATGCCGCGGGGGTGCCCGCGGAGCGCGCCGTCGCGGTCGAGCGCGCCATCCTCGCCAAGAACGATGCCGAGGCGAACCACAACCGGCGCCTCTTCACGCGCAAGGGGATCTTCGCGCTGAACCTCGTCTCGAGTCCCGGCTCGGGCAAGACGACGCTCCTGTGCGAGACCATCCGCCGTCTCGCGGGCGAAGTGCCCATTGCCGTGGTCGAGGGCGACCAGCAGACCTCCCACGACGCCGACCGCATCCGGGCCGCCGGCGCGCGCGCGGTGCAGGTGAACACCGGCAAGGGGTGTCACCTCGACGCCCACATGGTCGGGCACGCGCTCGAGGCGCTCGAGCCCGCGGAGGCTTCGGTGCTCATGATCGAGAACGTCGGCAACCTCGTCTGCCCGTCGGCGTTCGACCTGGGCGAGGCCCACAAGGTCGTGGTGCTCTCCGTCACGGAGGGCGAGGACAAGCCCCTCAAGTACCCGGACATGTTCGCCGCCGCCGACCTCATGATCCTCAACAAGTGCGACCTGCTGCCGTACCTGTCGTTCGACGTGGCGGCATGCCTCGCCAACGCGAGGCGCGTGAATCCGGCGATCGAGATCCTGCAGGTCTCCGCGACGAAGGGCGAGGGGATGGACGGCTGGCTCGACTGGATCCGCGAAGGCGCGGGTGAAGCGCGATCGCGCCGCGTCCGCGCGGCGGCCCCGGGCGGCTGCGGCGGCGCGTGCACCTGCGCCTAGCGCCGGGAAGAAGAGCCCCGCGATGAACGCCGTCGAAACCCTGCTCGCCCCCGAGCGCGAACGCGTCCGCGTCCGCGGCACGGTGCAGGGCGTCGGGTTCCGTCCGTTCGTCTACCGGCTGGCGTTGCAGCTGTCGCTCGCCGGCTGGGTCCTCAACGACGCCGAGGGCGTGCTCGCCGAAGTGGAGGGCGACCCGCGATCCGTGGCGGACTTCGTGCGCCGCGTGGCCGCCGAGGCGCCGCCCCTCGCGCGCGTGGATTCGGTGGAACGCGAATCGTGCGAGCCGCAGGGCACGCGCGGTTTCGCCATCGCGGCGAGCCGCGCCGGGGTGGCCGCCACGGCCGTGACGCCCGACGCCGCCACCTGTCCCGATTGCCTCGCGGAACTGCTCGATCCCCGGGACCGGCGGCATGGGTACGCGTTCATCAATTGCACGCACTGCGGCCCGCGCTTCACGATCACGCGCGGCGTGCCCTACGACCGTCCCCTCACCACGATGGCGCCGTTTCGCATGTGCCCGGCCTGCGACGCCGAGTACCACGATCCGCTCGACCGCCGGTTCCACGCCCAGCCCGACGCGTGCCCGGATTGCGGGCCGCGCCTCGCGTTCCTCGGGGAGGACGGCCTGCCGCGCGAAGGCGATCCGGTCGCGCTCGCGCTCGAACGGGTTCGCGCCGGCAAGGTGGTGGCGGTCAAGGGCCTGGGCGGATTCCACCTGGTCTGCGACGCGCGCAACGTGCGTGCCGTGGCGCGCCTGCGGGCCGCCAAGCACCGCGAGGAGAAGCCCTTCGCCGTGATGGTCGCCAACGGCGCGAGCCTCGCGTCCTTCGCCCGCGTCGAAGACGATGCGCTCGGCCTGCTGGAATCGCGGGAACGCCCCATCGTGCTGCTGCCCAAGAAGGCGGGCTGCGACGAGCGCCTGCCGGGCGTCGCCCCCGGCGTGGGCGAACTGGGCGCGATGCTGCCGTACACGCCGCTGCACTGGCTCCTTTTCCGCGAAGCCGCGCAGCGCCCGGCGGACGCGCGGTGGACGGGCGAACCGCAGGCGCTCGTTCTCGTCATGACGAGCGCCAACCCGGGCGGCGAGCCGCTGGTGACCGGCAACGACGAAGCGTTGAAGCGCCTGGCGGGCCTCGCGGACGCCTGGCTCGTCCACGACCGCGAGATCGGCGCGCGCTGCGACGACAGCGTGGTGCGCCCGACGGCCGGCGGCGCCGTCTTCGTGCGCCGCGCGCGCGGCTACACGCCGCGGGCCATCCGCCTGCCGCGGGCGGGTCCGTCCATCCTCGCGGGCGGGGGCTACCTCAAGAACACCGTCTGTCTCACGCGCGGCGACGAGGCGTTCCTCTCGCCCCACATCGGCGACCTGGACAACGGCGCGAGCTGCGAGGCGCTGGAAGAGGCGGTGCGGCACCTCATCGACATCCTCGAGGTCGAGCCCGAGGCCTGCGCGAGGGACCTGCACCCGGACTTCTTCTCCAGCCGCTTCATCGCGGCCTTCGCGCAGGAGCGAGGCCTTGCCGTCACCGCCGTCCAGCACCACCATGCGCACGCCGCCGCGGTGCTCGCGGAGCACGGGCGCGAGGGGCCGGCGCTGGCCCTCGCGCTCGACGGCGTCGGCCTGGGCACGGACGGATCGGCGTGGGGGGGCGAGCTTCTTCGCCTCGACGGCTCGGCGTGGCGTCGCCTCGGTCACCTCGGCGCGATCCGGCTACCCGGGGGCGACCGTGCGGCGCGCGAGCCCTGGCGCATGGCCGCTTCGGTCATGCACGCGCTCGGGCGCGGCGACGAGATCGCCTCGCGCTTCCCGCGGCCGGCGGCCCCGGTCGTCGCGGAGATGCTGCGGCACGGCACCCATTGCCCCGAAACCACCTCGGCGGGCCGCTGGTTCGACGCCGCGGCGGGGCTGCTGGGGCTTCGCGATGTCGCCGCCTTCGAAGGCCAGGCCGCGATGCTGCTCGAGTCGCTGGCCGCCTCGCACGGGCCCGTGGCGGCCTGTCCCACGCTCTGGGGCATCGGCATCGACGGCACGCTCGACCTGCTGCCGCTCGCCGCGCGACTGGCGGAGGTGAAGGATGCCGCCTACGGCGCGGCCCTGTTTCACGCGACGCTCGTCGAGGCGCTGGCCGAGTGGGCGATCGAGGCCGCCCGCCGCGAGGGCCTCGCCACGGTCGCCCTGGGCGGCGGCTGCTTCGTGAACGCGATCCTGTCGCGCGGGCTCGAGGAGCGCCTGCGCGAGTCGGGCCTCGAACCCCTCGGCGCCCGCGAGGTGCCCGCCGGCGACGGCGGCCTCGCCCTCGGGCAGGCGTGGGTTTCCTTACTGGAGAACTGCTGACATGTGTCTCGCCATCCCCGCGAAAGTCGTGGAACTGAGGGACGCCGACCTGGCCGTCATCGACCTGGGCGGCGTGAGGAAGGAGATCTCGCTCGCGCTGGTGGAGGACGTGCGGCCCGGCGACTTCGTGATCGTCCACGTGGGCTACGCGCTCCAGAAGGTCGATCCCGAGGAGGCCGAGAAGACCCTCGCGCTCTTCGCCGGCCTGGACGCCCCGGCGCGGGCAAGCGCATGAAGTACGTCGACGAGTTCCGCGACGGCGAGCTCGCGAAGGGCATCGCCGCGCGCATCGCGAACGAGGCCGATCCCTCCCGCACCTACCACTTCATGGAATTCTGCGGCGGCCACACCCACGCCATCTCGCGCTACGGCGTGAAGGACCTGCTGCCGGCGAGCGTGGTCATGGTGCACGGCCCGGGCTGCCCCGTGTGCGTGCTGCCCATCGGCCGCATCGACATGGCCATCGAGCTCGCCATCCGCGAGAAGGCCATCCTGTGCACCTACGCCGACACGATGCGCGTGCCGGCCTCCGGCGGGCTCTCGCTCATGAAGGCCAAGGCGAAGGGCGCGGACATCCGCATGGTGTACTCGGCCTCCGACGCGCTTCGCATCGCGCAGGAGAACCCGGGCCGCGAGGTCGTCTTCCTGGCCATCGGCTTCGAGACCACCACGCCGCCCACCGCGCTCGTGGTGAAGCAGGCGGCGGCGCTCGGCCTCGCCAACTTCAGCGTCTTCTGCAACCACGTGCTCACGCCCGCGGCCATCTCGCACATCCTCGAGTCGCCGGAGGTTCGCGAGCTCGGCACCGTGAAGATCGACGGCTTCGTGGGCCCGGCCCACGTCTCGACCATCATCGGCAGCCAGCCCTACGACTACTTCGCCGAGGAATACGCGAAACCCGTCGTCATCGCCGGCTTCGAGCCGCTGGACGTGATGCAGGCGATCCTCATGCTGGTGCGCCAGGTGAACGAGGGCCGCGCCGAAGTGGAGAACGAGTTCTCGCGCGCGGTCACCGCGGACGGCAACGCCAAGGCGAAGGCGCTGGTGGCCGAGATCTTCGAGCTGCGCCGCGCCTTCGAGTGGCGGGGACTGGGCCGCGTGCCGTACAGCGCCCTGCGCCTGAAGGACGAGTGGGCGGCCTTCGACGCCGAGCGCCGCTTCGACATGCCCGAGCGCAGCGTCCCCGACAACAAGGCCTGCGAATGCGGCGCGATCCTGCGCGGCGTGAAGAAGCCCGTCGACTGCAAGGTCTTCGGCACCGCGTGCACGCCGGAGACGCCCATGGGCTCGTGCATGGTGTCCTCCGAGGGCGCCTGCGCGGCCCATTACACCTATGGCCGGTTCAGGAACGCGGCATGAGCGGGCCGTTGGCGGATACGAGGGTGAGGCGATGAGTACGGTGAGAACGGGTTACGTGCGGCCGCTGGACGTGAAGCGCGGCCTGGTCGACATGAGCCACGGCAGCGGCGGCCGCGCCATGGCGCAGCTCATCGACGAGCTGTTCCTGGCGGCGTTCGACAACGAATGGCTGCGCGAGATGAACGACCAGGCGCGCGTGCCGATGCCGGCGGGGCGCCTCGTCATCGCCACCGACAGCCACGTGGTCTCGCCGCTCTTCTTCCCGGGCGGGGACATCGGCTGCCTCTCGGTGCACGGCACGATCAACGACGTGGCCATGGCCGGCGCGAAGCCGCTTTACCTTACTTCGGGCTTCATCCTCGAGGAGGGCTACCCGCTCGCGGACCTGAAGCGCATCGTCGAGTCCATGGCCGCCGCCGCGCGCGAGGCCGGGGTGCCCATCGTCACCGGCGACACCAAGGTGGTGGAGCAGGGCAAGGGCGACGGCGTCTTCATCAACACGACGGGCGTGGGGGTGGTCCTCGAGGGCGTCGACGTCTCGGGCGCGCACGCGAGGCCGGGCGACGCGATCCTCGTCTCGGGCACCCTGGGCGACCACGGCGTCGCCATCATGTCGCTGCGCGAAAACCTCACGTTCGAGACCACCATCCAGTCCGACACGGCATCGCTGCACACGCTGGTGGCCGCGATGGTCGAGGCGGTGCCGGGCATCCGCACCCTGCGCGATCCGACGCGCGGCGGCCTCGCCACCACGCTCAACGAGATCGCCCGCCAGTCGAAGGCGGGCATGACGATCCGCGAGGCGGCCATTCCCGTGCGGCCGGAAGTGTCGGCCGCCTGCGAGTTCCTGGGGCTCGACCCGCTCTACGTCGCCAACGAGGGCAAGCTGGTCGCGATCTGCGCCCCGGAGGACGCGGCGCGGCTGCTGGCCGCGATGCGCGCCCACCCGCAGGGTCGCGATTCGGCGATCATCGGCGAGGTGGTCGCGGACGCGAACCACTTCGTGCAGATGGAAACCGGCTTCGGCGGCCGGCGCATGGTGGACTGGCTGGCGGGCGAGCAACTCCCGCGGATCTGCTGACCCATGAAGATCCTGTTCCTCACCCACGCCTTCAACGGCCTCGCCCAGCGCCTGTTCATCGACCTGGAGGAGGCCGGCCACGAGGTGGTCATCGAGTTCGACGTGAACGAGGCCGTCACCGCCGAGGCCGTGGCGCTCGCGAAGCCCGATCTCGTCATCGCGCCCTTCCTCAAGCGCGCCATTCCCGAATCGCTCTGGTCCGCCATTCCCTGTTTCGTGGTGCATCCCGGCGTGCCGGGCGACCGCGGTCCTTCGGCGCTCGACTGGGCGATCCTGGAAGGCGAGGCCGAGTGGGGCGTCACGGTGCTGCAGGCCGTGGCGCAGATGGATGCGGGCCCCGTCTGGTCGCACGCGGCCTTCCCGATGCGGCTCGCGCCCAAGTCGAGCCTCTACCGGCGCGAGGTCACGGAAGCGGCCCTGATCGCCGTGAAGGAGGCCGTGGCGAAGTTCGAACGCGGCGAGAAGCCCGTGTCCGCCGCTTCGCTGGGCGCCGTCGCCCGGGGCCGCGAACGGCCCCTGATGCGGACCGCCGACCGGACCATCGACTGGGCGAAGGACACGACGCAGGCCGTCCTGCGCAAGATCCATTCGGCGGACAGCTTCCCCGGGGTGCGCGACGAGATCGGCGGAATGGCCGTTCGCCTGTTCGGCGCCCATGACGGCAGCGGGGAATCGACCTCCCTGCGCCGGCCGGTGGCGGAAGCCGATCGCGGGCCCGGCGCCGTGCTGGCCAAGCGCGATGGCGCCATCCTGCGCGCCACCGTCGACGGCGCGGTCTGGATCACGCACCTGGAGGAGATCGCCGAGGGCACCGAGCGGCCCCTGAAGCTCCCGGCCGCGCAGGTGCTGGGCGGGCGCCTGGCCGGCGTGAAGGACGCGCCCGTGGCCCTCGATGCGCCCGACGCCCCCGCCACGTGGCGCGAGATCCGCTACGAGGAGGCCGGCGACGTGGGCGTGCTCCACTTCGCCTTCCACAACGGCGCGATGAGCACGGCCCAGTGCCAGCGCCTGCTCGCGGCCATCCGCCACGCCAAGTCGCGCCCGGCGAAGCTGCTGGTGCTCGCGGGCGGCGGCGATTTCTGGTCGAACGGCATCCACCTGAACGCCATCGAGGCCACCGGCAAGCCGGCGGACGCCTCGTGGGAGAACATCAACGCCATCGACGACGTGGCGCGCGAGATCGTGCTCACGCCGGATCGCATCACGGTCGCGGCGATGGCCGGAAACGCCGGCGCGGGCGGGGTCTTCCTCGCGCTGGCCGCGGATCGCGTTTGGCTTCGCAAGGGTGTCGTGCTCAACCCGCACTACAAGGGCATGGGCAATCTCTACGGCTCGGAGTACTGGACCTACCTGCTGCCCCGGCGCGTGGGGGAGGCGAGGGCGAAAGCCATCACTGCCCGCCGCCTGCCCATGGGCTCGCGGGAAGCCGCGGCGCTGGGCCTGGCGGATGCCGCGTTCGGTCACGATCCGAAGGAGTTCCTGGCGGCGGCCGTGAAGCGCGCCCAGGCCATGGCCGACGATCCGCGTTACGCCGACACGCTCCGGGCCAAGGCGGAGGCGAGGGCGCGCGACGAAGCGACGAAGCCCCTCGAACGCTACCGCGAGGAGGAACTCGCGCGCATGAAGCTCAACTTCTACGGGTTCGACCCCAGCTACCACGTGGCGCGCTTCCACTTCGTGCACAAGCTGCCGAAGGCGCGCACGCCGTTCTACCTGGCCTCGCACCGGGCCGCGAAGGGGCGGCTGCAAATAAAGAAACCGGCGGACGCCTGAGGAACGCCGCCGGTTGAAAGACGCCATACCTGGGGGCATGGCGGGGAAGCCTCGCGCGCGGTCAGGGAACCGGCGCAACTCCAGTCTAGGGAGTGTTCCCCGCCCGCATTTGACCCGGATCAAGAAACGGCGTCGGCCTCGGCGCCGCGCTCGCGCGCGACTTCGTGCAGGGCCGCTTCGATCGAGGGGCCGGCGAATCCGGGGCCGTCCACCCGTTCGGCCCGCCCGGCTTCCCGGCGCTCGCGCAGCTCGTCGAGCGCGATGGCGAAGGACCGTCCCGCCGCGAGGTCCTTGAACACGCAGGCGCCCTGCACCGGGCTCACCCAGTTGAGGCGGCAGCGGTGCTTGCGGCCGTCCTCCTCGGTGAACTCGAACCAGGCGCCGCGCACGAGGCCTTCGTCCTCCAGGGCCCGGCTCGCGACGTTGAGCGTCGCGGTGACGTCATCTTCGTAGGAAGCGCCGGGGCCGGCCGTGAGGCGCAGTTCGCCGTGGGCCGCCGCCGCCGGGGAGCGCTCGAGCTCCGAGTGGATCTGGCGCATCTGCTCCATCAGGGCGTCGGCCTCGCCCCGGGCGAGCCCCGCCCGCAGGAACCCCTGCTTCATCCGGTAGCGCAGCGACGGCAGCAGCGTCGCGAGGCGCAGGCGCTCGGCTTCCGAGACGCGGGGCGTCAGGGTCCAGAGCAGGTCCTCGAGCGCCTCGAGGTCCGCGAGCCAGAGGGTGCCCCCCTTGCCCTCGGTGCGGTGGTCGTGGGCGAGCACGGGCCGCCACGCGTGATAGGCGAAGCTGGCCGCGGCCGCCGGGCAATGGGCCGCCCCGACGCGGTGGGCGATCTCGAGCGAGGCATCCTGCACGGCCGTGAGGCGCCGTTCGTCCTCGCGCAGCATGGCCACGACCTCGTCCAGTTCCGCCTGCGCGTCGTGGTGCTTTTCCGCGATCGCGGCCAGCCGGTCGCGGGCGTCGGCGAAGGCGGAAGTCTCGCTCGGATCCGTGCCGACGAGGGCCTCGGTCTCCGCCACCAGCCACTCCGAGGGGCTGCGGCCGTCCACGCGCGGCTCGTCGGGCGAGGCGCCCAGTTCCGCCATGGCGTCGATGAGGCCGCGGATGGGATGGTGCGGGTCGGTGAAGAGCGCGCGGTCGGCGAGCGCGGCCTTGAGGACCGGAATCTGCAGCCGGCCGATCTGGGCCTTGGCCTGGTCCGTGAGCGCGGCACCCGCGAAGAGGCGTTCGAAGAGGGCTTCGACGAGGTCCGCCACGAGCGCATCCACCGTGTCGAGCGAAGGGGCCATCGCTTCCCGGGCCGCGCGGACGGTGCCCAGGGAAACTTCCCCGGCTTGCCCGGGCGGCACGCGGGCATCGAGCGCCTTGAGGGCCGCCAGCAGTTCGGGCCGGACCTGGACGGTGACGAGCCCGGCCGCCTCGGGGCCGGTGGCTGGCGGTGCATCGGCTGGCGCATTCGCAACGGCCGGCGTCGATGCCGCGCCCCCCGGCCCGCGGGCCGTGGCCACCATGCGGTCGAACAAGCGGGCATCGCGCGCGGCCGCCGCGCCCGGGGGCGGTGCGGTCGTGGTGCGGGCGTTGGCGCTGCCCACCGCCTGCGGGGTGCCGTAGCTGCGCTTCAGTTGGGGGAGGACGCCGTGCTCCGCGAGCAGGGCATTGGCCGCCTTGTAGGTCGCCGGCATGGCTTCGAGCAGGGCCGGCGAAAAGGCCGCGAACGCGGCGAAGCGCGCCGGCATGCCGACGCCCGGCGCGGCCAGCGCGTCGAGCAGCGCGCGGGCGAAGACGCGCGGAAAGGCGGGGTTGCGATCCTCGGCGAGCGACCCGGTGCCCAGCACCTCCGCGAGGCGCTCGGTCACGAGGAACAACTCCTCGGACACCGCCTCGCGCAGGCGCCGCGTGGCGTTGCCCACCACGATCTCCTCCTGCACCTCGTCGTCGGCGACCAGGGAGAGCGAGGCGAGCGACAGGACGGAAGTCTTGGACAAGGCGTTCTCGCCCGGGGACAGCTTCGCGTCGTAGCGCGCGATCACGTGCCGCCGCACGCTCGCGTCGAAGCCCGGCAGGATCGTGCGAAGCAGGTCGATCGCCTCGCGCAGCGGCCGCCACTTCTCGCGCTCACCCGTGGTGGCGAGCTGCTGCTCCAGGACTTCCAGCACGCCGGCGGCTTCCGCGGAGAGCGAAGCGGAGAACACGGCGGCCATGCGATCCCGGACGTCGCGGGCGAGCGCGGCGGGGCGCGGGGTTGGCGGCGTCGGAGTCATGACGCCGACAGTTTAGGCCAAGGAGCGCCGGCGGTCTTGCGCGGGGGCAGGAACCTGGCGGCCGTGGCGCATCGCGATGGCGTCCTCCCGCTCGAGGTCCTCGAGGCGCGTCTCGAGCTCCGCCAGCAGGCGGTCGCGTTCGGGAATCAGCACGTCGGCCAGGGCCCGGGCGCGGCGGATGGCGCGCCGGTACTCGCCGGAGAGCCGCTCCAGGTTGCCGGTCACGCCGCCCAGGCGCGTGGCGAGCGCGAGAAGGTCGGCGAAGGCCGCGGCGCATGCCCGCGATTCGGGACTCGACCCGCCCGCCGGCATCGGCGTGGCGTCGGTCTCCAGCGTCGCCACGACCAGCTTGACGCCCATCACGGCGCGCCGGTCGAGCCGAAGCAGGGCAGCCCCGGGGGGCCGGGCGGGCAGCACCGAGAGTTCCTCCAGGCCGTGCCTGCCGAGCGCCGCCGCAAGAGCCGATGCCGCGCGCCGTGCGGCATCGTCGGCTTCGCGCCGCAGTCCCTCCAGCGTCCCCAGCTCGCGCACGATCTCGCCGGCGAGGAGCAGGCACTTCTCCTCGAGGAACGCGTGCCCCTCGGCCATCGCGCGCCGCTCCTCGCGATGCTCGAGGACGGCGCTGCGGCTGGCCGCTTCCTCGCCCATGGGTCAGGTCCGCCCGGCCGGCGCGTTCACGTGCTCGCGCAACTGGCGGTCCGAGAGCCGCGTGAGGTCCGCCGCCGGCAGGTCCCCGAGCAGCCGCCATCCCAGGGCGAGGCTTTCGGCGAAGGCGCGCGGGCCCTCCTGCCGCACCAGCCGTTGCTCGAAGGCTTCGCCGAAGGCGAGGTAGCGACGGTCCGCCTCCGACAGGCCCTCCTCGCCCACGACGCTCGCGAGCACGCGCGTCTGCGCGGCGCGCGCGTAGGCGGCGTACAGCTGGCTCGCGAGGGCCGGGTGGTCGGGGTGGGTGTAGTCGCCGCCGGTGCCGTCCTTCATGAGGCGCGAGAGGCTCGGCAGCACGTTCACGGGCGGGTACACGCCGCGCCGGTCGAGGTCCCGGGCGAGGACGACCTGCCCCTCGGTGATGTACCCGGTGAGGTCGGGGATCGGGTGCGTGATGTCGTCCGAGGGCATCGTGAGGATCGACAGCTGGGTGAGCGTGCCCCTCGCGCCCTTGAGGCACCCGGCGCGCTCGAAGATCGTCGCGAGGTCCGAATAGAGGTAGCCCGGGAAGCCCTTGCGGCTCGGGATCTCGCCCTTGGAGGACGACACCTCGCGCAGGGCCTCGCAGTAGTTCGTCATGTCCGTGAGGATCACGAGGACGTGCTTGCCCTCGACGAAGGCGAGGTACTCCGCGGCGGTGAGCGCGAAGCGCGGCGTGAGCAGGCGCTGGGTGGACGAATCGCTCGCGAGGTTGAGGAAGAGGGCCGTGCGTTCCAGGGCCCCGCCGCGCTCGAGGCTCGAGCGGAAATACTCGGCGCTGTCGTGCGCGAGGCCGATGCCGGCGAAGACGATGGCGAAGTCCTCGCCCGCGCGCCGGGGCAGCCGCGCGTGCGAGGCGATCTCGACGGCGAGCCGGTCGTGGGGCAGGCCGCCGCCGGAGAACACCGGCAGCTTCTGCCCGCGCACCAGGCTGTTGAGCAGGTCGATCGCGGTGATGCCCGTCTCGATGAAGTCGCGCGGCGGCTCGCGCGAGACCGGGTTGAAGGGCAGGCCGTCGATGGGCAGGCGCTGGTGCGCGGCGACCGGGGGGCCGCCGTCGATCGCCCGGCCCACCCCGTCGAAGACGCGGCCGAGGATGCCGGGGCCGAGCGCGAAGGCGAGGGGCTCGCCGTGGAAGCGCACCACGGTGCCCTCGAGCGGCAATCCCGCGGTCGATTCGAGCACCTCGATGGTGAGGCGCTCGCGGTCGGCGGCCGCGACGCGACCCAGGCGGATGCGTCCGTCCGGGCCGGTCACCTCGACGGCGTCGCCCAGTCCCGCCTCCGGCGTGCCCTCGAGGAAGAGCAGCGGACCTTCGAGACCGACGGCCGCGTTCTCGGCGAGCAGGCGCGGCTTCATGCGCCCGCCTCTTCCGGCTCGAGGTCCGCGAAGGCCGACTCCAGGTCGGCCCGCAGTTCGTCCAGGCGCGCGAGTTCGTCCTCGCCCGTGTCCTCGCCCATGCGCGCGAGCGGGCGAAGGCAGGCGAGGCCCGCGATGCGGGCCGGTGCGATGCCGCGGGCGAGCGCGCCTTCGGCGAGTTCCACGAAGCGACCGGCGACCGCCATCATGGCCGCCTGCTTGGCCGGGCTCGCGAGTCGGTCCTTCGGTGCGAAGGCCGACTGGCGCAGGAACGCCTCGTTCACGAGGTCCGCGCAAAGCAGGGTCACCTGCTGGCGCGCCGGCAGCGCGTCCTTGCCGATGATGCGGGCCATGCGCTCCAGGCGCGATTGCTCGTCGAGCAGCGTGAGGAAGCGGCGCCGCAGGGCGAGCCAGTTCGGGTTGCCGCGTTCGCTCCACCAGGGCGCGAAGGCCGAGGCATCCTCCGCGTAGGATTGCAGCGGGTGCACCGCCGGGTAGAAGCGGGCCTGCGCGCGCTTCGCGTCGAGGGCCCAGTAGCTGCGCACGAACCGCTTGGTGTGGCTCGTCACGGGCTCGGAGAAGTCCCCCGAGGGCGGGCTGATCGCGCCCATCACGGTGACCGAGCCGGTGCGCCCGCCCAGGGTCTCCACGCGCGCGGCGCGCTCGTAGAAATCGGCGATGCGGCTGGCGAGGTACGCCGGATAGCCGCCTTCGCCGGGCAGTTCGCCGAATCGCCCCGACACCTCGCGAAGCGCCTCCGCCCAGCGGCTCGTGGAGTCGGCCATCAGCGCCACGTCGAGTCCCATGTCGCGGAAGTACTCCGCGACGGTGATGGCGCAGTAGATGCTGGCCTCGCGCGCGGCCACCGGCATGTTCGAGGTGTTCGCGATGATGACCGTGCGCTCCATGAGCGGCCGGCCGGTGCGCGGGTCGTCGAGTCGCGGGAACTCCTCGAGCACGCCGGCCATCTCGTTGCCGCGCTCGCCGCAGCCCAGGTACACGATCACGTCGGCGGCGCATCCCTTGGCGAGGGTTTCGAGGAGGACCGTCTTGCCGGTGCCGAAGCCGCCGGGGATCGCGGCCTTGCCGCCGAGCGCCACCGGAAAGAGCGAATCGAGGATGCGCTGGCCGGTGACGAGCGGCGTGACGGAGGCCAGGCGCCGTCGCGAGGGACGCGGCACGCGCACCGGCCAGGCGTGGGACATGGCCACGGCCACCTCGCCGCCGGCCGTCGCGATGCGGGCGAGCGGTTCGTCGTCGTCGTATTCGCCCTCGGGCCGGATGTCGAGCACCCGGCCTTCCACGCCGGGCGGCACGAGCGCGGCGAGGCGACGCCCGCCGGCGACGACGATGTCGCCGATGGAGGCGCCTGCCGCCATGGCATCGCCCGGGGCGGCGGCCGGTGCGAACGGGAAGCGCGTGGCCGGCGCTTCGCGCAGCCCCGCCGCGAGACGATCGGGCGCGCCCGAGAGCGGGCGCAGCAGCCCGTCGAAGATGCGCCCGAGGAGCGCGGGCCCCACGCGGATCGCGAGGGGCGCGCCGTCGCCCACGACCTCGATGCCCGGCCGAAGCCCCGTGGTGTCCTCGTAGACCTGCACCACGATCTCGTCGCGGTCGAGGCGGACGACCTCGCCGAGCAGGCGCGCAGGCCCGACCCGGACCGATTCGCGCAGCTGGAAGGGGCCCTCGGCGCGGGCGCGCAGCACGGGACCGGCCAGCTTCACGGCGATGGCGCGGCTCACGCGGGCGACTCCCCGAGGCCGAGCGCGTCGGCGAGCCGGGCGTCGATGGCGCCGCGGTCGGCGAGCAGTCCGGACGCCGACGCGTCGACGACGCTGCCGCCGGCGCGCACCACGAGGCCCGCCTCGATCGTCGCGCATTCGTCGAACGCGACCGGACCGGCGCCGCTCGCGACCACCGCTCGGGCGAAGTCCTCGCGCTCCCGCTGCGGCCATCCCGCGGCATGGCTCACGCGCCAGGGACCCTTCCCGAGCGCCTCCACGGCGGCTTCGCGCACGAGCGCCGTCCAGGCCGCGCGCGAGACGGGCCCGGCCCATCGCGCCTGCAGGGCGGCGGGCAGCACGCGCCAGGCGGCGTCGATGCGTGCGCGCAGGCGACGCTGGGCGGCGAGGCGCGTTGCCGTCGCGAGGCGCGCGTCGAGTGCCGCGAGCCGCTCGCGCAGGCGCCGCCTTTCCGGAACGAGGGCGTCGTGCACGCGTTCGCGGGCGGCACGTCGTCCCTGGGCCACGAGGGCCCGTGCGGTGGCGCGCGCTTCGGCCTCGATGGCGTCGATGCGCGCGGCACGGTCCGTCTCGATCAGCTCGAGCAGCGCCGCGAGGGGGTCGCGATCGTTCACCGGGTTTCCTCGAGGCCGAGTTGCCGACGATGGCGTGCCGAGTCGTCGGCGAAGTCGAGACCGGCCCGAAGGTCGGGTACGACGACCGTCACGGGAAGCACCGCCGCCACGGCGGCGCCGAGGATGCCCGGGGGAATTCGGGCGGCGACCTCCGCCGAGACGAGGACCACGGGCGCCTCGGCACGCGCCCGCGCGAGGGCGCGCGTTTCGTCGCCCGGGGCCACGGTGCGTGTCACGACGCCGGCGAGGCGGAAGCCCGCGCCCGCCACTTCGTCGCCCAGGTGGATCGGGGCGGCCATCTAGGCCAGCCGGTTGAGGATGAGGATCGAGACGATCAGCCCGTAGATCGCGATGCCTTCGGCGAGCCCCACGAAGATGAGCAGGCGCGCCATGAGCTCGGGCTTCTCGGCGAGGGCGCCGACGGCGGCGGTGCCCACCTTCGCGACGGCGTAGCCCGCGGCGAGGGAGGAGAGCGCCGTCGCCGCGGCGGCGGCGGCGAAGCCCCATCCCAGCGCCTGCGGATCGAGCGGGGAGGCCCCGATGGCCGCGGCGAGGGCCGGGGTCGCGACGACGAGGGAAGCGGCCGCGATCAGCACGGCGATCACGGCCGCGAAGGCGAGCAGGGCGCCGGCGGGGGAGACGGGTTTCATCCTGGTTGCTCCTGGACGAACGACGGTGGGGGCGCCAGGGGCCGGAACGGCCGTCCGGCGCCGGTGAGGAAACGCGCGAAGAATTCGAAGAGCACGAGGCGCGTGGCCTGGATGGAGACCACGAGGGCCTCGAGGACGATGACGAGCGCGTTGCCCGCCACGAGGATGGCGATGCGGGCGAGGCCGCCTTCGGCCTGCTCCGCGAGCGCGCTCACCGCGGAGGACAGGCCGGCATGGGCGAGGGCGAAGGCGCCCACGCGCGCGAAGGAGAGCGTGTTGATGGCCAGTTGCAGCACGCGCTCGGCGAGCTCGCCCAGCCCCGCGAGCGCGGCCGACGCGGAGCGCGCGTGCACGGCATGGCCCGCGACGAAGGCGAAGGCGCCCGCGAGCGCGAGCCAGCGCGCCTCGGGCGCCACGAATCCCGCCCCGAGGCCCGCGTGGATCGCGAGGAGCCCGAGGTCTTCGCCGAGCAGGCGGGCCGTCTCGCCGCGCCAGTACGAGCCCAACGCGTGCAGCACGAGCCCGATCGCGAGGAACGCGGCACCCGCGACGAGGGGGACGGCCAGCACGGCCACCGGATCGGCGAGGGGATCGGTCCACAGGGCGGGGATCGCGCCGTGCAGGCTGAAGACGCTGCCGAACACGAAGCCGAAGGCGACCGCGGACAGGCCGCCCGCCACGAGCAGGCGCCCGAGCGGCGTGCGGTGCCGGAGCGCGAAGCCCGCCGCGGCCACGAGGAGGCCCTGGCCGACGTCGCCGAACATGTAGCCGAAGAGCAGGGGCACGGCGAACGCGAGCACGAGGGTGGGATCGGCCTCGGTCGCGCCCGGGACGCCCAGGGCGCGCGGAAAGATCTCGAAGGCCCGTGCCCAGCGCGGGTTGGCGAAGAGGAGCGGCGCACGGGCATGGGCCGGCGGCGGGGCGAGGTGGATGAGCGCCCTCGCGCCCGACCGGGCTGCCGCCGATCGCAGCGCTTCCCCCGTGGGATCGCTGGACCAACCGGTGACCCAGGCGAAGCGCTCGCCGCTTTCGAGCGCATCCACGTGCTCGATGACCCAGGCGAGGCGCGCGAGGCCCGCGAGTTCCCGGGCGAGCCCGTGGTGACGGCCCGCCTCGTCGATGCGCCGGCGAAGCGCCCGGTCCTCGCATTCCAGTTCCGCGAGGCGGCGTTCGATGGCGAGGCCGTCGGCCTGCGCGTCGCCGGTGATCCAGCGCGGCACCGGATGCAGGCGGCCATGGGACGCGGCGGCCTGCCGCGCCGCGCGATCGAGATCCGCGTCGGTTCCGAGGACGAGGGCGTAACGCCGGCCGCCGGCGAAGATCGGCTGCGCCAGCAATGGCCCGGGCCGCTCGTCCTCGTCGCGGGGGGCGAGCTCCCACAGCGCCGCCTGTGCGATCGGGCCGGCGCGGGCGAGGGCGCCGGCATCGAATCCCGCCTGTGCCAGCCCGGGCAGCAGCGCGAGCCAGCGCAACTGCTCGTCTCGCGCGAGGGCGTTGGCCTCGTGCGCGCGGATGAGGGGCTCGGCCTCGCACGACCAGGCGTCGAGCGCGGCGAGCCCGCGCTCGAGCGTCACCGCCGGCGGTTCGGGCACGTTGGCGGAGGCGGGATCCGGATCCGGCCACCACGGCGCGTAGCGGGAGCGGTACTCGGCCAGGCGGGCCAGGGGTGCCCGCAACCGCGCGAAGGCCTCGGGCAGGGTCGCGCCCTCGCGCGCCTCCAGTTCGACGGCCCCGGTCGCGGCCAGCGCGGCGATGAGCGCGAGGCAGTCGTCCCGGGCGACCAGCGCCTCGAACCATCGCGCGGGGCGGGGGCGGATCACGGCACCGGCCTCGCGAGGGGCAGGGCGATTCGCCGCGCCATCTCGCCGCGCAGGCGTTGGATGTCGAGGGCGCCCAGGGCCAGCCACGCGAATACCGCGGTGGGCTCGAGCGGGTGTCGGCGCAAGCGCCTCGTGACGGCCGCGTCGAAGGCCTCGTCGTGGCGCGCGGACGCGGGCACTTGCGGATCGGCGAGGCGCGCGAGGTGGCCGGCGACCAGGCCGGTGAACTCCTCGAGCGCGGTGCCCGCGAATTCGCCCCGAGGCAGGCGCCGTCGCCACTCCACGAGCCAGGCGGTGCCGAGGCGCGAGCGATCGGGCCAGGCTGCGGCGAACGGCGCGAGCGGGCCTTGCGCGAGCACGGCGCGGCGCTCCTCCGGCGAGGCTTTCGCCACGGCGGCGAGATCGGGATCGCTCGCCATCCACGCCGGGACGGCTTCGCCGCCCGCCAGGTGGCCCAGCGCGGGAAGGCACGCAAGGGCGCCGCACCAGGCGATGGCCGGATACCAGCTCGCGGGCATCCAGCGGCAGGCATCGCCCAGCAACGCCCGCCAGGCGTCGCGGCAGGCGCGGTCGAGGCCATGCAGGTCCGGTACGGCGGCGAGCGGGCCGGCGAGCGGGGCGAGGTTCGTTCCGCGCACGAGGTCGAGTACCGGGCCGGTCTCGCGCGAGCGTTCGATGCCGCTCCAGGCCGCGGGATCGAGGCGGCGGGAAAGGCGCGCATGCAGGCGCGAGAGGGCGTACTCGAGGCTGCCGGCGAGGATCACGGCGACTCCTCGCCGGTGAGCGCGGCGGCTATCGCCTGCGCCGCGCGGCGCACCCGGTCTTCCTCGCCCGTGTCGCGAAGGCCTTCGGCTTCCAGCGCGCGGATGGCGGCTTCGATCCCGGCTTCACGCCTCGCGATACGGGCATCGACGCCGGCGCGCGCGGCGGCGAGGCGGCGATCGGCGTTCGCGGAGGCGAGCAGGGCTTCGGCCCGGGCCGCAGCCAGGCGCACATCCGAGGCGGTCCGTGCGCGGACGATGTCTGCCTGCGCCTCGCGCTCGGCCTCGAGCACGCGGTGGATGGCATTGCCGACCGGGTCGGCGGCGCTGCCTCGCGGGTCCATGGGGACTGCCCTTCATGCGAAGGGGACGATTCCAGCCTAGGCCGCCGCAAAGGCCGGCGGTTGACTGCGATCAACCGCCCGTCCGGCAGGGTGCGCGAGGGCGGCCTGTAGAATGCGCCGGAATCGACACACGCCCCGAGCGCAACGCCGCCCATGTCCGCCGCCGCACCCACCGCCACGACCTTCCGGGAAGACGCGACCGTCATCTCGCTCGTGGGTTTCGCGCACGGCACCTCGCACTTCTTCCACTTCATGCTGCCGCCGCTCTTCCCGTGGCTCATGAAGGACTTCGGGCTGAGCTTCACGCAGGTGGGCCTCACGATGTCGGCCTTCTTCGTGGTCTCGGGCGCGGGGCAGGCGATGGCGGGTTTCGTGGTGGACCGGTTCGGGGCCCTGCGGGTCCTCTGCGGCGGCATCGTGCTGCTGTCGCTCTCGGGACTCGTCCTCGCGAGCGCGGACAGCTTCGCGATGCTCGTCGCGGCGGCGGTCGTGGCCGGCATCGGGAACAGCGTCTTCCACCCGGCGGATTTCACGATCCTCAACCGGCGCGTGTCCACGTCGCGGCTGGGCCATGCCTTCTCGGTGCACGGGCTGTCGGGCACCCTCGGCTGGGCCGCGGCGCCGGTGCTCATGATCGGGATGGCGGAGGTGTTCGGGTGGCGATCCTCGGGAATCGCGGCGAGCGTCGTGGGCTTCTGCGCGCTCGCGTTCCTCGTCCTCAACCGCGCGCGCCTCGCCGACGCGCCGCTCGCCGTCGGCGAGGCGAAGCGGCATGCCGGCGGCGCCTTCGCCTTCCTCGGCAAGCCCCTGGTGTGGATGTGCTTCCTGTTCTTCTTCCTCACGGTGATGGCGTTCGGCGGCCTGCAGAACTTCGCCCCGCCCCTCTTCGAGCGCGCCTACGGCATCTCGATCACCCTGGCCGCCTCCGCGCTCACCGCCTACCTGCTCGGCGCCGCCGCGGGCACGGCGACGGGCGGCTTCTTCGCCACGCAGGGAGACCGGCAGGACGTGAAGGTGGCGCTCGCGCTCTCGGTGGCCGCGGCGTGCGCGATCGCGTTGGCCCTGGCGGTGTTTCCCGCGTGGATGGTCGTGCCGCTCATGGCGACGATGGGATTCGGGGCGGGCTTCTCGGGGCCGTCGCGGGACATGCTGGTTCGGCGGGCGGCCACCTCGACGTTCGGGCAGGCGGCGTTCGGCCGCATCTACGGTTTCGTCTACTCCGGGATCGATACCGGGCTCGCGTGCGCGCCGCTCGTCTTCGGGCCGCTCATGGACGCCGGCAAGTACACCCACGTCCTCTGGGGCGTCGCGGCCCTGCAGTGCCTCGCCATCGCGACGGCCCTCACCGTCGGTACCAAGTCGCGCCAATAGCGCCCGGGGCGCGAATGCCGGCGCGCAAGCCGGCGCAGCCGGAACCGGGATCGGCGAACCGCGTGCGGCGTTGTCCACGCGACAGCGTGGGACTTCCAGCCGCTACCCCTTTTTGCAATGGGACACGAGGGTGTGGGTCGCGTTTGTCCGGATTTCGGCCGAGTGAACTTGCCCAGGTCGTCGGCTCCAACGAACAGAGTCGACATAGGTCGATGCACAGTCTTCGGGATCACCGTGAGTCGGCCGAAATCCGGAAAAACGCGACCCACACCCCCGGTCCGTCCGCGACTTCGGAAGCAGCGCCGCATCCCTAGGTGCCACTGGTCGCGCCGCCAACGTGCCTGCTGCGGGCACGAAGGCCACGCCCACAGCAGGCACGTTGACAGCGCACCGGGGCCCAGCGGGGGGGACGCCGGGAGACGAGCCGGCCGCAAGTTCACTCGGCCCCGAATCGAAAAAACGCGTCCCATATCCGCGGTCCCATTGCTCAATGGGGTAGCGGCTGGAAGTTCCCGCCGACGCGTGGACAATGCCGCACGCGGTCCTCTACCGATGCCGCACGCGATTCGCAGCCGTTGCCGCGCGTGGCTCGCTCCGCCGGTTACGGCCTCAGCGGCGGTGGCGGGAGTGGGAAGGGCAGTCGAGGAGGTGGTCGTCGACCATGCCGGTCGCCTGCATGAAGGCGTAGAGGATCGTGGAGCCGACGAAGGTGAAGCCGCGCTTCTTCAGGTCTTTCGAGAAGGCGTCGGATTCGGGCGTGGAGGCGGGGACCTCCTTCATCGACCGGCGCGCGTTCACGATCGGCGTGCCGCCGACGAAGCCCCAAGCGTAAGCGTCGAAGGTGCCGAATTCCCCCTGCACGACGAGGAAGGCCTTCGCGTTCCTCACGGTGCCCTCGACCTTCAGGCGGTTCCTCACGATGCCCGGGTCGAGCAGGAGCTTCTCCACCTTCGCCGGCGTGAAGCGCGCGACCTTCGCGGGGTCGAACCCGGCGAAGAGCCGCCGGTAGTTCTCGCGCTTGGCGAGGATCGTGGACCAGGACAGGCCGGCTTGCGCGCCCTCGAGCACGAGGAACTCGAAGAGGACGCGGTCGTCGTGCACCGGCACGCCCCATTCGCGATCGTGGTACTCGACGTACGCGGGGCTGCCCAGGCACCACGGGCAGCGCGTGTCGGCTGCCGGCTTCTTCGCTTTCATCGCTTGATCACCAGTCCTTGTCCCGTGGGCAACGGCATGACGCGATAGTCCCGGGCGGAGAACCACGGATCCTCCGCCATCTTCTGGCCGCGGTAGGCGCCGGCCCACTCGTAGTCGTCGAGGATCAGCAGGCCGCCGGGCACCAGGCGGGGGAAGAGGACATCGAGCACGGCCAGCTCGAAGTCCGCGTGGTTGAGGTCGACGTGCAGGTAGGCGATGCGATCCGGCGACGCGCCTTCGAGGCTGGCGGGCAGCAGCCCCTTCACCAGGCGCACCTGCGGATAGCCGTCGAAGCGCTGCTTCACCTTGTCGAACAAGCCCTGCGACTGTTCGGAGAAGGCGTGCCCGGCCACGGGGTTGGTGTCGAACGTGTCGTAGGCCCAGAAGGGCTTCGCGAAGCGCTCCCGGCCGAAGTAGTCGATGACCGTCTTCACGCCCGTCCCCCACAGCGTTCCGCACTCCACGAAGTCGCCCTCGAGCCGGATGGCGTGGCAGGCCGCGCAGCACAGCACGTAGCGGCGCCAGGCGATCGCCTCGTCCGCGGCGTTGAGGATGTTGGCCTGCCAGGCGTCGCGGAAGGCGACGTCCTCGAGCAGCGACAGGTTGCGCATCCACGTGAACAGGTTGTCGCCGAGGTAGAAGCCGCCGCTCACGAGGGTGGCGGCCTCGTCCATCAGCTGGCGAAAGCGCTCGGGATCGCGAATGCCCCAGGACTGGTTCGACTTGAAGTTGTAGCGGCGATCCGGGTCGATCGGGGGAAGCGCCGGCAGGGGCACCTCGTTCATTTCGGACATGCGGCTCCTTTCGCGCGGGAGAAGCGGGCGCCGTTCCACGGCGCGAGGCGCCCGGCGGCGGCGATGACGCGCAGCCGGCCGTCGTTCAGCTCGAGCGCGATGCGGTCCTTGCCCTCGGTGGACTTGAGGCGCGTCGCGGCGATGGCGAGGGGGAACTCGACCTCGCCCAGCCGGGCGGCCGCGTGCTGGAAGGACTGCCGGATCGCCAGCTCGCCGGGCTTCGCCTTCGGGCCGCACCAGAGGCCGCCCACTTTCGCCGGCACGGTCCACAGGTGCACGCGGCTCTTTTCTCGAGCCCGATGGCCTTGTCGGGCACGTCGATCGTCTCGGTCCGGTCCGGCTTCCAGTCGCCCATGTCCCAGTCGTGCGAGACGATGCGCGTGCCGGGCCGCAGGGCGAGGAGGGCGGGGCGAAGCTGCAGGTTCACCTCGGGAAGCAGGTACATCGTGATGACGGAAGCCGCCGTGAGGTCCGTCTTGAAGAGGTCCTGCTCGCGGAAGAGGGCGCGGTCCGCGACGCCCGCGCGCTTGGCGCTCTCGCGGCTCTTCTCGACGAGATCCGGCACGATCTCGACCCCGAGCCCGCGCGCGCCGTAGCGCCGCGCGGCCGTGATGACGATGCGCCCGTCGCCCGAGCCGAGGTCGATCACGAAATCGCGCGGGGTCACGGCCGCCATCCGCAGCATCGTGACCGTGACCTCGTCGGGCGTGGTGATGAAGGGTACTTCCTCGGTCGCCCGGGATGCCGTGGCGGCGAGGGTGGCGAGGGCGAGGGCGGCAAGGCGACGATTCATGGTCAGGACACCAGGGGACGCACTTCGATGGGAAGCCACAGGGCGAGCCCGGCGACGACGAGGCCGATCCCCACGATGGCGAGGGGCGCCAGCCAGAAGAGCCGTCTCGCCGGCTGGCCCCGGGCCAGGACGGCGAACGCCGTGCCGACGGTCAGCCACTGGGCGGCGGCGATCACGAGCGCCCCGGCGCTCGACAGGATGCGATCGCCGTCCTGGTCGTGGAACCAAGGGTGCGGGAACACGATCGCGAACCAGCCGTTCAGGATCTCCACGCGCAACTCGCCGAGGAATTCGGGCGAGAAAATGCCGGGAACGACGACCAGGGCGAGCGGCGCGGCGAGGCAGGTGACGAAGGCGGCGAGCGCCCGGAGGAAACCCATGGGAACCGTGGCGGGGACGATGGGCGGATTCTACGGGGAATCGGGCGGGCGCCCCGCGAGGAAGGGCCGTTCGACGAACCGGTACGAGAGCCCGGAGATCGCCAGCAACGCCGCGAGGTAGGCGGGAAGGGCGAGCCACCCCCCGAAGCCGGGCAGGAGCTTGCCCATGAGCAGCAACAGCGGCATGTGGTAGAGATAGGTCGAATAGCTCACGCGTCCCACCCACGCGAGCGGTCTCGGGGCGAGGACGATGTCGCCCCAGGCCGGCCGCGCCGAGACCGCGGCGGCGATCGCCCCGGCCAGCAGGATCGGGTGCGCGAGCCAGGACAGTTCGCCCAGCGGGGCGAAGCCGAACCGCAGGACCGCCCACAGGCTTCCCGCGCAGGCGATCGCGACGATCGCCATCGCCGTGTCGCGCGAGCGGCTCGCGGGACGCCCCCCCGCGTCGAGCCACGCCCGGCCGCAGAGAATTCCGGCCGCGAAATGCGCGAGGTAGCCCGGCAGCTGCGTCGCGATGAGCGAGCGCAGGGCGGCCTCCGGCACCTGCCAGCGCGCCGACATCGCTCGGTAGGCATCGACCCACGCGCCGAAGGAATGGGCCGCGGCCCAGCGCCACGCGATGGCGATCGCGACGAAGGCGAGCGCGGCCGCGACGGGACGGCGCACGAAGAGCGGGGCGAGGAGCGGCAGGAGCAGGTAGTACTGGAACTCGATGGCGAGGGTCCAGAGCGCGCCGTTCACCGAGAAGGACGCGCTGGTGAGCGGCGTCGCGTAGTGCAGGAAGCTCGCGTGGGCCGCGAGATTGGCCAGGACGAAGAGCAGCTCGGCCTTCACGAAGCGCCAGCCGATGAGCACCGGCAGGCAGAGCGCCGCGAGGAACGCGAGCTGCACGTAGTACGCGGGCACGATCCGGCGGATGCGGCGCCGGTAGAACTCGCGTGTCGCGGGGGCGGGCTTGCCGTCCCGCGCGTGCTTGAACCAGGGCAGGGTGAGGAGGAACCCGGTGATGAGGAAGAAAAGATCGACGCCGAGGTAGCCGTTCCTCGCCAGCGCGTGCACGGGCGCGAAGCCGTTGACGAGGGCCACGAAGGCGTCGTCGAACTTCCCCTCGCGCAGCACGAGGTAATGGAAGGCCACGACCCAGAGCACGGCGAGGCCGCGCAGCCCCTCGATGGCGCGGATGTCGCCGACCTCGGCGCGCACGCCCCCGGGGTCAGAAGGCGAGGGCGCGGCCATAGCCCGTGAGTTCGAGGTAGCCCGATCCCTTCGCGCCCCCCGGCCCGCTCGCGCGAACCGCTCCCTCCCAGTAGAGCGTGCCGGTGGAGGCGCGCGAATCGAGCTCCTGGTCGTCGATCAGCGGCTCGAGCGTCCAGGCCTCGCCGCCCGCGGTGAAGCGCATGCCGACGGGATAGGCGACGCCCGTCCGCGGCGATTTCCACGTGCGCAGCGGCAGCCACGCGACCTCGTCCTCGCGGAAGGCGCGCGTGCGGCCGTCGGGCTCGCGCTTCGTGCCGCCGGCCCACACGGTGCCGCCGGCCCGGTCGCGCAGGCGGAAGGCCATGAGCGCGCCGCCCCCGTCGAGGTTGATGCCGGCCCAGTCCCAGCCCACGGCGTCGCCCGCGAGAATCTCGCTGGACCACTCGTGATCGAGCCACGCATGGCCGCGCACGGCGAGCCGCTCGCTGCCGAGCGTCACGGTGCCGGTCGTCGCGAGATGCGGCTCGCTGTAGTAGCGGCTCGCCTGCGCGCGGTTCGGTCCCTTGCGGCTGTAGCCGCCCTCGCCCTGGAGGAGGACGGGCTGCGTGGGCGCGAGCGCGAGATCGAGCGTGAAGCCCTGCCCCGGGATGCGCGCGACGTAGCGATCCGCCTCGCGCCGGAGGGTCCAGTCGTCGATGAAGACGTTCGTCTCGCCTTCGTGCGCCTGCGCGAGGCCCGGCAACGCGCGCGCGATGCGCTGGTCGTGGCGCAGCTTGCCGTGCGCCGGCTCGGCGAGGGCCGCGTGCGCGAAGAGCAGCTGCGTGGGCGCGAAGCGGCTGGGGTTCGCCTCGGCCTCCTTGTTGCGAAGCCGGAAGAACGTCACCTGGAAGCCCAGCGGACCGCGGGCCGATTCGAGATGCCCGGTGACGTACCACCATTCGATGCGGTGCATCGGATGGCTGCCGCGGTCGGCCGGAAAGGCGAGCCGCGCGCCGGGAACGACCGGGGCGTAGCCCTCGCGCCCGTGGGCGGCCAGCGTCGCGGCGCAGGCGGCGAGGAGAAGCGCGAACCTACGCATCGTCCTTCACCGCGTCGACCGCCTCGCGGGCCACGGCCGCGCGTCCGGCCGCCGCCGCGCCCAGGGCGCACAGCAGCACGACCGCGCCCGCGAGGACGCCGAGGGCGAGCCACGGCCAGTGGATCTCCATGCCCCAGTGGAACGATTGGCGATTCACCACGCGCACGAGCACCACGCTCACGGCGGCGCCCGCGGCGAGTCCCAGCGCGACGCCGACGCCACCGGCCGCGGCGCCCTCGAAGGCGAGGAGCCGCAGCACTTCGCGCCGGGTGAGCCCGAGGTGCCGCAGCACGCCGAATTCCCGCCGACGCGACCAGGCGAGCGCGGCGAAGCTGGAGGTGACGCCCGCCAGCGCGATCAGCACCGCGGCGGCTTCCAGCGCGTAGGTGGCCGCGAACGTGCGGTCGAAGATCTCGAGCGAGCGGTTGTGGATGTATGCCGCGTCGTGCAGCTCGGCGCCGGGCACTTCCCCGACGACACGGGCGAGGGCCTTCTCCAGCGCCTTCGCGTCGGCCGATCGGTCCGCGACGATCGCGACGTCGTTGGCGAGCCGGTCGCCGGTGTGGCGCCGCCAGTCCTCGAGGTCCACGAGGATCGCGCCCCAGGTTCGCGCGTAGTCGCGGTACGTGCCGGCGATACGCAGTCGCGCCGGCTTGCCGGCGAACGGCAGCTCGATTTCGTCTCCCGCCTTCCAGCCGAAGAGGTCCGCGGCCGCCTCGGACATCCAGGCGTTCATCGCATCGCCTTTCGGCGGCAGGGCCGGCGAGGCGACCTGGAATCCGGCGAGGAGCCTCTCCGTCACCGGGCGCGCCATCACCGTGAGCGGGTGCGAGTGGCCGGCGAGGTTGAGGCGGTCGTAGCGGATGGGGTCGATGCGCGCCGCGCCGGGCACCTGCGCGAGCCGGGATTGCAGGCGCTCATCGAAGACCACCGCGTCGCCACCGGGCGAGGCCCGCGCGAAGAAGTCGGCGCCCAGGACGCCCTGCAGCCAGCCGTCCAGGGACACGCGGAAGGAGAACACCATGATGGCCATGGCCGATGTGAGGGCGACGCTCACGACGATGCCCGAGACCATCGCCGCGAGGTGGCCCGGAAGGCTTCGCACCTGCGCGGTCGCGAGGACGAGCAACGGGTTTTCCTCGGCCCGGGCGCGCGAAAGCAGGACCTGCGTGGCCGGCACCACGGCCAGCACCGCCGCGCCCAGGGCGAGCACGATGGCGAGATAGCCGCCGACGGGAATCTCGCCGGCGGGCGGGAGAAAGGCGGCGAGCGTCGCGAGGACGGCCGTCGCGGCGGGGGCGCTCCAGCCGCCCGGGGCGGCAGGCAGGTCGAGGTGCCGGTCCTTGAGCGCCTGGGCCACGTCGAGGCGGTCGAAGGCGCGCGTGACCGCGAAGGCGGCCGTGCCGGCGGTCGCGACGCCGGCGAGGCCTACGGCCGCGAGCGCGAGGAGGTCGGGAGAAAACGTGCCCGCGGTGCCGGAAAAGAACCCCGCGCCGAGATCGTGGCCGAAGCGCTCGAGCATCGCGCGACTCGCGGCGAGGCCGAGCACCGTGCCGGCCGCCGCGCCCGCGAGGCCGAGCAGGGCGCCTTCGAGGGCGAGGAACCGCCTCAGGGCCCCCGCGGTGAGCCCCAGGGCCCGCAGCAGCGCGAATTCCTGCCGCCTTCTCGCCGCGGCGAGCGCGAGCGTCGAGAAGACGAGGAAGCCGCCGGTGAAGAGGGCCATGAGCGCCAGGGCCGTGAGGTTGACGCGGTAGGCGCGCGTGAGGCCCGCGGTGCGGCTCGCGCCGTCGTCCGGTCGTTCGAGGCGCACGCCCGGCGGCAGCGCCGACTGGATCGAGGCGATGGCGCGCTCCCGCGAAGCGCCGGGGGCGAGGCGCAGGTCGATGCGATGGATGAGGCCGAGGCGCGCGAACGCGAATTGCGCGTGGGCGATGTCCACCACGACGACCGGCCCGCCGCCTTCGAGCGCCGGGAGCAGCCCGCCCACGCGCAGTTTCACGTCGCCCCGGGGGCCGCGCAGGGCGAACGCGCCGTTCACGCCGACGCCAAGGTGCCTGGCGGCCGCGGGCGTGAGAAAGGCGACGTCGGTGTCGAGATAGCCGGGCGTTCCTTCAGCGCGTTCGCCCGAGGCGCCCGCGAGGAATCCGGGCTGCAGGCGCGCCGCGCGGAACGGATCGATGCCCAGCAGCTTCACGGTCGTCCGGCCTCCGGCCGCCCGCTCGCCGCTTTCCGCTGCCGGCGGCAAGGCGACGACATCCAGCTCCACCACCGGGCTCGCCGCGGCCACCTCGGGAAGCTTCGCCACCGCGATGAAGGCCGCGTCGTCGAAACCGTTGCGCGGACCGCGTGCCTGCAGGTCCGCCTCGCCCCCCAGCGTGCGCGCGGCGCGGTCGATTTCGTCGAGGGCCGAGGCATGCAGCGTATGCACCGCGCCGGCGAGAGCCACCCCGAGGGCGATGCAGGCGACGGCGAGACCCGAGCGCCAGCGGTTGCCGGCGAGCGACCCGGCGAGGAGGGTCGCGACGAGGGCGGCGTTCATGCGCGGGCGAGCCGCCGGCCGGCGAGCCGGAGCACGCGGTCGGCCACCGCGGCGGCCGCCTCGGAGTGGGTGACGAGGAGCCCGGCCGCGCCTTCGCCCTTCACCGCGTCGCGAAGGAGGGCGAGGGCCTCGGCGGCGCTGGCCTCGTCCAGGTTGCCCGTCGGCTCATCGGCCAGCACGAGCCGGGGCTTGTGCGCCACGGCGCGCGCGATGGCCACCCGTTGCATCTCGCCGCCCGAGAGCGACCCGGGCTTGCGGTCTTCGCGGCCGGCGAGGCCCACGCGCGCGAGCAGCTCCGAGGCGCGCACCGCGCGGGCGGCCGAAGGCACGCCGTTCAGCAGCAGCGGCAGGGCGACGTTCTCGCCCACCGTGAGGTAGGGCAACAAGTGGAACTGCTGGAACACGAAGCCCACGTGGGCGCGGCGCCAGCGGGCGAGGGCGTCCTCGTCGAGGGCATCGACCGGCGTGCCGGCGATGACGATCGAGCCGGAATCGGCCCGGTCGAGCCCCGCCAGCGCGTTGAGGAGCGTGGACTTGCCGGCGCCCGACTCGCCGACGATCGCGACGAGTTCGCCGGCGGCGACCTCGATGTCGAGATTCTCGAAGAGGATGGCGCCGCCGGGCCAGCGCTTGGCGAGGCCGCGAACGGCGAGCATGGCGGGTGCGTGCCCGCGCCTAGAACCGGGCCGGGATGCGGGCGGCCACCCCGGCCGGCGAGGCGATGCCGGTGCCCCGCAGGGGTCTGCCCTTCTGGAATACGACCTCGTGTTCGCGATGGGGCGGGGCGTGGACGTGCGCGCCGTGTCCGGACATTCTTTCAGTACTCCCTGGTTTGCCTTGCGGCCTCGTGCATCCGCCGGAAACGCCCGGGCACCGTTCCCGAAGCCGATCGCAGCCGTGTTGCCCGCCAAGCACTGCCTGCCGGCGTTGAGCGGCCGCTTCTGCCGCTCGAACGCCGTTCCCGGTGCCGAACGCAGCCCTACTGCCCGCTGATGTAGTGCTCGAGTTGTTCGATCGTGAAATCCTGGTCCGCGATGATGTCGCTCACGATGTCCCGGATGGAGACCATGCCCACCACGCGGCCTTCGTCGATCACCGGCAGGTGACGGATGTTCTTCTCGGACATGAGCGCCATGCAGTCGCGCGAGCGGGCGCGCGGGCTCACGCAGACGACGTTGGCCGTCATGACCTCTTCCACGCGGGTCGAGTCCGACGCGCGTCCCTTGAGGACGATCTTGCGCGTGTAGTCCCGCTCCGAGAAGATGCCCGCGAGACGATCGCCCGACATCACCACGGCGGCGCCGATGTCCTCGTGCGCCAGGACCTTGATGGCGTCGAGGACGGAATCCTCGGGCTTCACGCTGACGATCCGGGCGGGCTTCGCCTTCAGCAGTTCCGCGACGTTCTTCATCGACCTTTCTCCTCTGGAAGTGGGTGAGCCGGCGTGCGTCTTCTCGAGCGTGCGCTACAGGTTGGGATAGTTCGGACCGCCCCCGCCCTCCGGGACCACCCAGTGGATGTTCTGGGTCGGGTCCTTGATGTCGCAGGTCTTGCAGTGGACGCAGTTCTGCGCGTTGACCTGCAAGCGGGGATTCTGCCCCTCCCGGACGATCTCGTAAACGCCCGCCGGGCAGTACCGCGTTTCGGGTGCGTCGTAGCGCTCCAGGTTGACGGTGATGGGGATGGCGTCGCTCTTGAGCGTCAGGTGGGCCGGCTGGTCCTCTTCGTGCGCGACGTTCGAGACGAACACGGAGGAAAGGCGGTCGAAGGTGAGGACGCCGTCGGGCTTCGGATACGCGATGGGCCGCGCCCGCGACTTCTCCACCAGCTGCTCGTGGTCCGGGCCCGGGTGGTGCAGGGTCCAGGGCGCGTTGCCGCCGAACACCACCTGGTCGATGCCCACGAGCAGGGAGCCCAGCTTGAGGCCCCGGGCCATGAGCGGCTTGAAATTCCGGGCGCGGTGCAGTTCCTCGTGCAGCCAGCTCTTCTCGAAGGCGGCCGGGAAGGCGACGAGCTCGTCGTGGCCGCGACCGTCGGCGAGCGCCGACACGGCGGCTTCGGCGGCGAGCATCCCGGACTTGATCGCCGCGTGGGATCCCTTCACGCGCGCGGCATTGAGGAAGCCGGCATCGTCGCCGACGAGGCAGCCGCCGGGAAAGACGAGCTTGGGAAGCGCCTGCAGGCCGCCCGCGTTGATCGCCCGCGCGCCATAGGCCACGCGGCGCCCGCCCTCGAGGAAGGGGCGGATGGCCGGGTGGGTCTTGAAGCGCTGGAATTCCTCGAAGGGGGAGAGGTAGGGGTTCGTGTAGCCCAGGCCCACGACGAGCCCCACCGAGACCTGGTTGTCCTCCAGGTGGTACATCCAGGAGCCGCCGTACGTGTCGTCCTCGAGCGGCCAGCCCGCGCCGTGGATCACGAGGCCGGGTTGGTGCTTCGCCGGATCGATCTCCCAAAGCTCCTTGATCCCGAGGCCGTAGACCGCGGGGTCGCGTCCCTCGCGCAGGCGGAACCGCTCCTGCAGGGACTTGCCCAGGTGACCGCGGCAACCCTCGGCGAACACGGTGTACTTCGCGTGCAGTTCCATGCCCTCGGCGTAGCGGGCCGTCCGGCTGCCGTCCTTGCCGATGCCGACGTCGCCCGTGGCGACGCCGCGCACCGCGCCGCGCTCGTCGAAGAGCACTTCGGCCGCGGCGAAGCCCGGGTAGATCTCGACCCCCAGCGCCTCGGCCTGCGTCCCGAGCCAGCGGCACAGGCTGCCCAGGCTGGCGGCGTAGTAGCCGTGGTTCCGGAAGCACTTGGGCAGGAGCCAGTCGGGCACCCGCGAGGCGCCGCCCTCGTTCAGGAAGAGGAAGCGGTCCTCGGTGACCGGCTGCCTGAGGGGCGCGCCCCGGGCCTGCCAGTCGGGAAAGAGCTCCGCCAGGGCCTTGGGATCGATGACGGCGCCCGAGAGGATGTGGGCGCCGATCTCCGAGCCCTTCTCGAGCACGCAGACGCCGATCTCGAGGCCGCGCTCGGCGGCGAGCTGCTTGGCGCGGATGGCGAACGCGAGCCCGGCGGGACCGCCACCGACCACGACGAGGTCGTATTCCATCGATTCACGGGTCATGGCGCGTGTCCGAGGGGTTGGGGGGCATGGGGTTTGACATGGCTCATGGCCGGGGTCCGGCGGGGCTCTTCTAATGTCGATCAGGGCCGGATGCGCCGGCCGGGAAGCCCGACGGGGCGACGAGGACCATGGGACCCTGGGCGATTTCGCTGCTGATGATACTCGGCTTTGCCGGCTTCGCCGCGCTCGCCTGGCGGAAGCTCGCCGTGGTCGCGGCCCTGCAGCCGGAGGGGCGCTGGGACGAACCGGGACGGCGCCTCACGCGCCTCCTCGGCATGGGCTTCGGGCAGTCGCGCATGGTGGCGCTCGAGTGGAAGCCGGGCCTCATGCACGCGGCCATCTTCCTGGGCTTCATGGCGCTGCTCGTGCGCAAGGTGAACCTCATCGCCATCGGCTACGACCCGCTCGCGGTGATCCCGGGCGCGGCGGGCGCCTTCTACGCGGCGGTGAAGGAGGGCGTGGAGGTGGCCGTCCTCCTCGCCGTCCTCTACGCCTTCTGGCGGCGCTTCGTCCTGAAGCCGGCGCGGCTCGAGCCGAACCGCGAGGCGATACTCATCCTGTCGCTCATCCTCGTCATCGTCGTCACGGATTTCCTCTTCGACGGCTTCCGGTTCGTGCAGTACGCGGCCGATGCCGGCATCGCGCACGAGCGCCGCTTCGCGCCGGTGGGCTCGATGCTCGCGGCATCGTTCGCCGGCCTGTCGCCGGAAGCGATCCTCGCGGGAATGCACGCGAGCTACTGGACGCAGATGGTCACGGTGTTCTCGTTCCTCGTGCTGCTGCCGGCCGGCGAGCATTTCCACATCGTCACCGCGCTGCCGGCCGTCTTCCTCGCGCGCGAGACGCCGCTGAACCGCGTGCCTTCCGTGGATCTCGAGGCGCTGATGGCCGACGACGCGCCGGACGACATGAAGGTGGGCGTGCGGACGGCGGCGGACCTTCTCTGGAAGGAGGGCTTCGACGCCTTCACCTGCACGGAATGCGGGCGATGCAAGGATTCGTGCCCGACCTTCCTCACCGGCAAGCCGCTCGCGCAGAAGTGGGTGAACGACGCGATCAAGCACCACCTCGTGGACAGGCGCGAAGCCATCCTGGCGAAAGAGGAGGACAGGCTGCCGCCGCTCGTGGGCGAGGTGATTTCCGCGGAGACCCTCTGGGCCTGCACCACCTGCGGTTACTGCGAGCGCGCGTGCCCCATCGGCCTCGAGCACCTCGGGCGCTTCTTCCGGCTGCGCCAGCACCAGGTGATGATGGAGGGCGCTTTCCCGCAGGAACTCAAGGCCGTCTTCGACGCCTACGAGAGCCAGTCGAACCCGTGGGGCCTCGCGGCGGACACGCGCGGCGACTGGGCGAAGGGCCTGGGGGTCCCGTTGCTCGAGTCGGCCGGGCAGGCGACCGGACTCGAATGGATCTTCTACGTGGGCTCGGCGCAGTCCTTCGACGCCCACGCGCAGAAGGCGGCCCGGGCCTTCGTGAAAGTGCTGCAGGCGGCGAAGGTGCGCTTCGCGATCCTGGGCGCGCGCGAGGGCTCCACGGGCGAATGCGTGCGCCGCGCCGGCAACGAGATGCTCTTCCAGTCGCTCGCGGGTACGCTCGTGGCCACGTTCGCGGAGCTAGGCGTGACGCGCATCGTGACCTGCGATCCGCACGCCTACAACACGCTCAGGAACGAGTACCCGGAATTCGGCGGCCGCTACGAGGTCGTCCACCACACGATGCTCATCGACCGGCTCATCGCCGAGGGGCGCCTCGCGCCGCGCCGGGCCTTCACGGGCCTCCTCTACCACGAGCCGTGCTACCTCTCGCGTCACAACGGCGAGTACGACGCCCCGCGGCGCGTGATCGCGGCCCTCTCGAAGGACACGCCCCCGGAGTTCGACCTCGCGCGCGAGAAGGCGATGTGCTGCGGCGCCGGCGGCGGGCGCATGTGGATGGAGGAGCACACCGGCAAGCGCATCAACGTCCTGCGCGCCGAGCAGGCCCTCGCGAAGTCCCCGGGCACGGTCGCGACGGCCTGCCCGTACTGCGCGACCATGCTGGGCGACGGCGTGGCCTCGCTCGGGAACGAGGCGATCGCCACGCGCGACATCGCCGAGCTGGTGGCCGAGGCCCTCGAGGTTCCGGCCGGGTAGAATCCGGCGCATGAAATCGATCGCGGGCGGGCTGGTGGCGGTGGGGGTGGGCGCCGCGTTGGGCGCCTGGGCGCGCTGGGGCCTGGGCGCGTGGCTCAACGAGCGCGTCGCGAACCTGCCCCTGGGCACCCTCGCGGCCAACGTCGTCGGCGGCTACCTCGTCGGCGTGGCCGTCGCCGCCTTCTCGATGCGCCACGACGTGCCCGTCGAATGGCGACTCTTCATCGTCACGGGTTTCCTGGGCGGGCTCACGACCTTCTCCACGTTCTCGGCCGAGAACGTCGCGATGATGATGCGTTCGGAATACGGCGCGGCGCTCCTGCATGCGGGGGCGCACCTGGGCGGCTCGCTCCTCGCCACGGCCCTGGGCATCGCGACCTGGCGGGCGCTCGTCGCCTAGCCCGCGGCGACGGCGCGCGCCTGCCCGACCATCGAGTCGAATTCCGCCAAGACGAGGGCGAGTTCCGCGCGGGCCTGCGCGGCGAGCGGCGCGGTTCCCTCGAGGCAACCCGCCCGGGCGTGCTGCTCGATCCGGGCGCCCAGCGCCGCCAGGCGTTTCGCGCCCAGGGCGGCGCTCGATGACTTGAGCGGATGGGCCGCCTCGCGCACGGCTTCGGCCAGCCCCTCCGCGATCGCCCGGTCGATGGCGTCCAGGCGTCCCGGCGCATCCCGGCGGAAGATTTCCACGAGTCGCTCGACGAGGGGGCGCGAGCCCGGACGATGCAGTCGTTGCATCGCCGCGAGAACTTGGCGATCGACGACCGGAAGTTCGCTCTCGGCGGGAGCAGGCGCCGGTTCCGTCATGGCCGGTGCGCGCGCGGGTGCATCGCCCAGCCACCGGTTCACGACGGCGAGCAGCGCTTCCTCGCGGTAGGGCTTCGCCAGGTAGTCGTCGAATCCGGATGCGAGGCAGCGTTCGCGATCGCCGGCAAGCGCGTTGGCGGTGACGGCGACGATCGGCGTTCGTGCGGCCCCGTCCTGCGAACGGCGGATCTCGGCCGTGGCGGCGAAGCCGTCCATCTCCGGCATCTGGCAGTCCATCAAGACGAGGTCGAAAGCCCCCGTGACCGACTCGCGGACCGCCTCCCGCCCGTTGGCCACCACCGCCACGGCATGTCCCGCGTTCTCGAGGAAGGCGCAGGCCACTTGCTGGTTGACCGGATTGTCCTCCGCGAGCAGGATCCGCCCGCAGCGACGGGATGGAGCCGGCCTGGGCGCGGTTGCCTCCTGGTGCGGCGGGCCCACCGCGGCCTGGAGCGGGATCGAGAAGGCGAAAGTCGATCCCCGTCCGGGCGTGCTCTCGATGTCGAGCGTGCCCCCCATCAGCCCCACCAGCTGGCGCGAGATGGCGAGTCCCAACCCCGTGCCCCCGTACCGCCGCGTGGTCGATTCGTCCGCCTGCGTGAAGGGCGTGGCCAGCCTGCCCAGCGCGATGGGCTCGATGCCGATTCCCGTATCGCGCACCGAGAACGCGAGGCGAGGCGTCCCGTCCTCGCCGGCCGCCTGGCGCACGCGCAGGTCGACCTCCCCGCACTCGGTGAACTTGACCGCGTTTCCGGCGAGGTTCAGCAGCACCTGCCGCAAGCGCATGGGATCGCCCGACACCCAGCGCGGCACGCCGGGCTCCCATGCCACTTGCAGCGCCACGCCCTTGGCCGCGGCGCCGGGCGCGAGGAGGTCGCTGACCTCGCGCACGAGGGCGGCGAGGTCGAAGGGCGTGTTCTCGATCGACAGGCGCCCGGCTTCGATCTTCGAATAGTCCAGGATGTCGTTGATGATCCCGAGCAGGGACTCGCCCGAACGATGGGCCGCGTGCGCCAGGTCCCGTTGCCGCGCTTCGAGCGGGGTGGCGAGCAGCAGTTCGACCGTGCCGAGGATGCCCGCGAGGGGCGTGCGGATCTCGTGGCTCATGTTGGCCAGGAACCGGGACTTCGCCTCGTCGGCGGCCTGCGCGAGCGCCAGCGCGGCGCGCGCCGCATCGGCCTCGCGCCCGCGCTGGGTTTCCCTCGCGATGGCCGAGCGCAGGGCGTGCAGCGGCCATTTCACGACGCCCAGGTAAGCCGACGCGGCGACAAGCAGGGAGGCGAGTGCCACGACGGCGGTCATCACGAGCAGTGAACGCAGCGAGCGGGATACCTCGAGGCGGGCGACCGGGCGCCCGGAATCGAAGACGACGCCCGAGGCGGTGGCGAGTGGCGGGTCGAGGGGATCGGCCGATTCGGCGACGATGCGGCCCTGCGCGTCGACGATACGGCGCACCTCCGGCACGCGCGACGAGGAGCGAACGTCGAGCAGCGCGACCAGGCGCTCCGTCTGCACGTCCCACAGGGTCGGATTGGCGCTCACGAGGCTGCTGGCGAGCCTCGCGTTGATGTCCGCGGTGGTCTGGACCACGGCATCGAGGGAACGGTAGCCCATCACGAGCGTGACCAGGGGCACGGCGATCGCGACGAAGAGCGCGATGACCAGGGCGATGATCTTCAGGCGGCTTTCCATCGCGGCCTATCTCGCGGGGGCGTGGCCCAGTCGAGCGAGCAGGCGCAGGCCTTCGGGCGACGCCGTGAAAGCCGCCAGTTGCGCGGCGGGCCCCGCCGCCTTGCCGCGCGTCACGAGGTAGAACGTCTTCACGAGCGGGTAGCGGCCGTTGGCGACGGACTCCGTCGACGGGACCGTGCCCTCGAGCGCGTGGATACGCAGCGGGCGCGCCTCCGCCGCCAGCAATGAAAGGGACGCGGTGCCCAGGGCGCCCGGAACGTGTTCGATGAAATCCGCCGCCTCCTGGTCCGTCAGCCCGACGAGGAGGCCCTCGCGCCGGTAAGCCCGGGCGCTGGCGGCGGCGACCTCGGGGGACAGCGTGGCGAGGAGCGTGGAATCGGTGTCGTTGGCCGGGCGCAGCACCAGGCGCAGGGGCGATCCGTCGGGCCAAAGGGCGCGGTCGCCACGCAGGATGGCCGCGACGTCGGCCGCCGTCAGGTTTTCGGGCTGGGGGCGGCGCGAAGCGAACACGAGCGCCGTTCGCGCATAGGGCGACGCCACCAGCCCCGAGGCGCTTTCATCCCGGGTGAGCGGGCGGCTGATGACCGCCACGTCGATCCGGGATTGCTGCAGCGCCCTCAGGCCGCCGGAACTCCCCAGGCTCGGCATGACCTGAAGTTCGAGCCCGGGAACCTTCGCGGCCAGCGGCTCGGCCATCCGGGCCAGGGCAGCCAGTGCCGCGCCCGTGCCGCCGATGCGAAGCGATTCGCCCCGGGCGAGGCCGGCGGCCAATGCGAGGCAAGCGGCGAGGGCCGCCGCGCGCGCGGCGGTCGGGAACTGCGCAAGAGGTGACATGGCGTCGGGCGATGTGCCGGGATCGTGTCCTACACCGTAGCCCGATTCGCGCGAGCCGACTTGATCCGGACCAACCAACCGGCGGTTGCCGGTCGAGGGCCACGCGGGCGATTCATCAGGCGAGCGCCGGTTCTACGCGAAAGACGCTCACCGACTCGACGAGTGCCCGGGCCTGGTCCTCGAGCGACTGGGCCGCCGCGGCGGCTTCCTCGACCAGGCCGGCGTTGGCCTGGGTCACGTTGTCGAGTTGCTTCACGGCGAGATTCACCTCGGCGATGCCGTCGTCCTGCGTGCGGGATTGCTCGGCGATGCGGGTCACGATGCCCGTCACCCGCTCGACCGCCGACACGAGGGTCACCATGGTTTCACCGGCCTGGTCGATCTGCGTCGTGCCTTCGCTCACGCGCGAAACCGACGACTCGATGAGCGCCTTGATCTCGCGGGCCGCCTCGGCGGCGCGCGTGGCGAGAGCGCGCACCTCGCCAGCCACCACCGCGAAGCCGCGGCCGTGTTCCCCGGCCCTCGCCGCCTCCACGGCGGCGTTGAGTGCGAGGAGATTTGTCTGGAACGCGATGCCGTCGATGACCCCGGTGATCTCCATGATCTCGCGCGAGGAGCCGTTGATGGTCGACATGGTGCCGACCATGTTCCGCACGGCCTCGCCGCCCGTGCGGGCGACCCGGCTCGCCTCCTCGGCGAACGTGCGCGCCTCGCGGGCGTTCTCGGCGGTTTCGCGCACGGACGCGGCAAGCGACTGCATGCTGGCCGCCGTCTGCTCGAGGCTCGCGGCCTGCTCTTCGGTGCGCTGCGAAAGGTCGAGGTTGCCCGAGGCGATCTGGCCGGTTCCCGTGGAGATGCAGGTCGTCGCGTCCTTGATCTGCCCTACGGTTCGGCGAAGTTGCTCCTGCATCGAGGCCATGGTCGCGAGCAGGCTGTTCCTGTCGCCGTGGGCGAGCGCGATCGGCTTCGAGAGATCGCCCTCGGCCACGCGGCGGACAACGGCAGCGGCGTGGGCAGGCTCGCCGCCGATGTCGGCCAGGATGCGCCTGCCGATGAGCATCACCAAGGCGAAGATGGCGAGCGCGAGCGCGCCCACGACGGCGCCGAAAGAGGCGAGGCGCCGGTAGAACGCCTTGTCCACGTCGTCGACGTACAGTCCGGTCCCGATCACCCACTCCCACTCGGGCACCTGGGCGACGAAGGCGATCTTGCGCAGGGCCTCTTCCTGCTGCGGCTTCGGAAAGTAGTACTCGGTGTAGTCGCCGCCCGACTTGCCGGCGGCGACGATGTTCCGCACGAAGTAATTGTCGCGCTTGTCCTTCGCTTCGATGAACGACTTCCCCTCGCGTTCGGGAGCGGGGGGCATCAGGACATAGGTCCCCCGGAAGTCGAACATGAAGAAGTACTCGCGCTCCTGGTAGCGCATCGCGCGCACGGATTCCCTCGCGAGCCGCTGGGCTTCCGCGAGCGGCAGCTTGCCCGCCTTCTCCAATGCGACGAAGTGCGAGATGGAGGATCGCGCGGCCTCCACCGTGGATTTCACCAGAAGGCGGCGGTCCTCGAATGCCGACTCGCGTTGCGACAGGGCCGCGTAGAAGCCTACGCCCACCATGCCGGCGAAGGCCGCGATCGCGACCCATGCCAGTTTCGCCCTGAGCGAAATTACCCCGACCATGCTCGTCTCCCGTGAGTCCTCCGATCTCTATCGGCAGGCTTCGGGCCTCCTTGAGGATCGATGCCGGGATGCTTGATCCCGTCGGTCCAGGCTGGGAGAGAACCTCCCGGGGTGCGCGTCAGCGAGTCCGGTTGCCGGCTGCCGAGGTGGCGACCCAACGATTCAGGACGGCCCGTGCTTCCCACGCGACCTCGCTCGCCGTGAGCCCGATCGGCCCCACGCCGCGCGCGACGCACGAGTCGGCCGCCGCCCCGTGCAGGCACACGCCCAGGCGCAGCGCCGCCCGCGGGGCGAGTCCCTGGGCGAGGAGCGCGCCGACGATGCCGGCCAGCACGTCGCCCGTGCCGCCGCTCGCGAGGCCCGGGTTGCCGGTGGTGTTGATCGACCAGGTGCCGTCGGGGCTCGCGCAGATGCTGCCGGCTCCCTTGAGGACCACCTCGGCGCGGAACCACCGGGCGAGATCGCGCGCGGCCGCGAGGCGATCGTCCTGCACGGCCTGCGTGGACCGGCCCAGCAGGCGGGCGGCCTCGGCCGGGTGCGGCGTGAGCACGGTCGTGCCGGGGCGCGATTCGGCGAGGGCCTGCTTGAGGGGGGCGGACGCCGCGATCGCGTTGAGCGCGTCGGCATCGAGTACGAGCGGCCCGGGCCGGGCGAGCAGTTCCGGCAGGATCTTTCGCGCGAAGGGGGAGAGACTCTTCTTCCCGGCATCGAATCCCGCGCCGGGGCCGGCGACCCAGACGTCGGCTCCGGGTGACTCCTCGAGCGGCCGCAGCATGAGTTCGGGGAATCCGGTGTCGACCGCCGGCGCATCGTCGGCGAGGCAATGCACGAAGGTCTTTCCGGCCCCGCACAGCGAGGCGGCACGGCCGGCGAGGAGCGCGGCACCGGTCATGCCGCGGGCGCCGCCGACGATCGCGAGCGTCCCGTAGGTGCCCTTGTGCGAATGCCTCGCCCGAGGTGCGAGCCAGTCGCGCACGGCCTCGGGCGTGAGGAGGGTGCCGCGGCTGCCCTCGAAAAAGGCCGCCGGCAGGCCGAGTTCGTCGACCTCGATCGCGCCCGTGTGGTCGAGCGCGTCCGCCGTGTACAGGCCGCACTTGCGCGCGATGAAGGTGATCGTGAGGGTCGCGCGCACCGCGACGCCGCGCACGCGGCCCGTGTCGCTCGCGATGCCCGAGGGGATGTCGATCGAGAGTACCGGCGCGCCGCAGGCGTTGATGCGGCCCACCAGCGCGGCATGGGGGCCTTCCACGTCGCGCGCGAGGCCGATGCCGAAGAGCCCGTCGATCACGAGGCCCGGCCTCAGGTCCGCGGGCCATTCGGGCACCGTTCGCCCGCCCAGTTCCAGGAACCGCGCGACCGCGGCCCTGGCTTCGGGCGCCCGAGGCGCTGCGCCGGCGGCATCGTGCACCACCACCCGGTGGAAGCTCTCCCGCAGGCGGGCCGCGGCGACCCAGGCGTCGCCGCCGTTGTTGCCGGGGCCGGCGACGACGAGGATGGGCGCGCCGGTGTCCGGGACGAGGGCCGCGGCGGCGCGCGCGGTGGCGGCGCCGGCGCGCTCCATCAGCGGGGCTGCGCCGGCGATCGCCTTCGCGCCGCGTTCCTCGAGAACGCGGATCTCTTCGGTGGTGAAGACGGCCGGGGCGTTCACGGCGCCTACGGCACGAGGACGGTGTCGCGCGCCTCGGGCAGGGTGTCGGGGTAGTCGATGCTGTAGTGCAGGCCCCGGCTTTCGCGCCGCATCAGCGCCGATCGGACGATGAGGTTCGCCGTGAGCACGAGGTTCCTCAGCTCGATGAGGTCGTTGGAGACGCGGAATGCAGAGTAGAACTCCTCGATCTCCTCCTGCAGCAGCTCGATGCGGTGTCGCGCGCGCTCCAGGCGCTTCGTGGTGCGCACGATGCCCACGTAGCTCCACATGGAGCGCCGCAGCTCGTCCCAGTTGTGCGCGATGACCACTTCCTCGTCGGCGTCGGTCACGCGGCTCTCGTCCCATTCGGGCAGCTTCGGCAGCGCTTCGGGCGAGCGGGCGAGGATGTCGGCCGACGCCGATTCGGCGTAGACCACGCATTCGAGGAGGGAATTGGACGCGAGGCGGTTCGCGCCGTGCAGGCCGGTGCAGGCCACCTCGCCCAGTGCGTAGAGTCCCGGCAGGTGGGTGCGGCCGTCGAGATCCACGCGCAGGCCCCCGCAGCTGTAATGCGCGGCCGGGACCACCGGGATGGGTTCCTTCGCGATGTCGATGCCGAACTCCAGGCAACGCGCGTGGATGGTGGGGAAATGCTCGCGCACGAACGCCTCGCCCTTGTGCGCGATGTCGAGGTAGACGCAGTCGAGGCCGCGCTTCTTCATCTCGAAGTCGATGGCGCGGGCCACCACGTCGCGCGGGGCGAGTTCGGCCCGCGGGTCGTGCCTGGGCATGAAACGCTCGCCGGAGGGCAGCAGGAGCAAGCCGCCTTCGCCGCGGACGGCCTCGGAGATGAGGAAGCTCTTGGCGTGCGGGTGATAGAGGCAGGTGGGGTGGAACTGGACGAACTCCATGTTCGCCACCGGGCAGCCGGCTCGCCACCCCATCGCCACGCCGTCGCCGGTCGCGGTGTCGGGGTTGGTCGTGTAGAGGTAGACCTTGCCCGTGCCGCCTGCCGCGAGGACGGTCGCCTTCGCGCCGATCGTCTTCACCTGGCCGGCCTTGTTGTCGAGCACGTAGGCGCCGAGGCAGCGGTCCGGGCCGGTGCCGAGCTTGCGGGCGGTGACGAGGTCGATGGCGATGTGCCATTCGAGCACGTCGATGTTCGGATGGTCGCGTACGCGATCCACGAGGGTTCGCTGGACCGCGTTGCCCGTGGCGTCGGCGGCATGGACGATGCGGCGATGGCTGTGCCCGCCCTCGCGCGTGAGGTGGAGCGGTGCCGCCTCCCCGGATTCGCGGGTGAAGGCGACGCCCTGGTCCACCAGCCACTGGATGGAGCGCCGGCCGCGCTCGACCACGAAGCGGACCGTCTCGTCGTGGCAAAGACCGGCGCCGGCCACGTGGGTGTCCCGGGCGTGGGCCTCGAGGGTGTCGGCGCTGTCCCAGACGGCGGCAATGCCTCCCTGGGCCCAGGCGGAAGCGCCCGCCATGAGCTCGTTCTTGGTCACGAGGGCGACGCGGCGCGTCGGCGCGAGGCGCAGGGCCGCGGCGAGACCGGCGAGGCCGCTGCCGATCACCAGGACGTCGTAGTCGGGGCTCAAGGTCGCGTCCCGCCCGGTGGGAGGGGGCGGGAAGCCGGAACTAAATTCGGGGATGGGAGTCTGTTGGCCATGGTCGCAATTGAGCGAACGGCAAGGTAATGAAAAACCTGACGTTTATAATACCGCAGGAAGCCGGCAAACCCTTCGTGGATACCCGGTCTCCGGGATCGACCGCGATCGGCGCGGCCGGCACGACGGCTAGACAGCCCCTACAGGGACGAATGAGCGACCGGGAAATCGACCAGCAACTGGTCGAGCGGGCACAGCGGGGCGAAAAGCGCGCTTTCGAGTTGCTGGTGATCAAGTACCAGCGCAAGCTCGAACGGCTGCTGTCGCGCATCATTCGCGATCCCAACGAGATCGAGGACGTCGCGCAGGAAGCCTTCGTGAAGGCCTACCGGGCGCTTCCCAACTTCCGCGGCGACAGCGCCTTCTACACCTGGCTCTACCGCATCGGCATCAACACGGCCAAGAACTACCTCATCGCCCAGGGGCGCCGCGCGCCCACCTCCACGGAATACGACAGCGAAGAGGCGGAAAGCTTCGAAGATGCCGTCGGCTTGAGGGACATCAACACCCCCGAGGCCGTGCTGATGTCAAAACAGATCGGGCAGACGGTCAACGCGGCGATCGACGCCTTGCCCGAGGAACTGCGCACGGCCATCACCCTGCGCGAAATCGACGGTCTCGCCTACGAGGAGATCGCGAAGATCATGGATTGCCCGATCGGCACCGTCCGGTCGCGCATTTTCCGGGCCCGCGAGGCGGTGGCCGAGAGGCTGCGCCCCCAGCTCGGGACGGCGAAGGACAAAAGATGGTAATAACAGGCAGCAGGGCGGCAACATACCCGGCCATCGCGGCAGCCAAGCCCGCGGGGACGGACACTTTCGGGAACGGGACATGACGCAGGAACTTTCGACGCTGATGGATGGCGAGCTGGACGCCCACGAGGCCGAACGCGCCATCCGCACGGTGTGCGGCAACGACGACCTCAAGCAGAAGTGGCACGAATACCACCTGATCGGGGATGCCCTGAGGGGCGACGGCCCCGGCCGGACGGCGCTCTCGCGCCGCATCATGGCGGCCCTCGAGGAAGAGCCCACGGTTCTCGCCCCGAGGCGGCGCATCCCGGTGAACGCCGGGCGCATCGCCTTCGCGGCGGCCGCGTCCGTGACCACGGTCGCGGTGGTGGGCTGGATGGGGCTGCAGCAGGGCCGCGTGCCCGATGCCGGCCCGGCCCTGGCCAAGGGTCCGGCCGCGGCGCAGCCGGCGGCCGTGGCGGCCACGACGCGGCCCGCCAACGTGAACGAGTACCTGGTGGTTCACCGCCAGCTTCCCAACGCCGATTTCTACCGGCCGGTGTCCAACACCGCCGCGGCCGGCCGATGAGGGGTCTCACGGCCACGCTGCCGTGGCTCGCCCTCGCGGGGGCGGTGCTCCCGGCGGCGGCGGCGCCCGGCAGCGACCCCATCGCCTGGCTGCAGCGCGCCGCCGACTCGGCGCGCACCACGACCTTCGCCGGCACCGTGGTGCACATGACCGGCGAGCGCACGTCGACCTCGCGCATCACCCACATCTTCCTGTCGGGCTCGGAGCACGAGAAGATCGAATCCCTCGACGGACCGCGCCGCGAGATCGTCCGGCACAACGAGGACCTGCAGTGCTTCTACCCGGACGCGAAGACCGTCCGGCTGGACCGCCGCGTCACGGCGCGGTTCTTCCCCGCGGTGGTCTCGGGCCCCGTGGCGTCCATCGCGGAGAACTACACCGTGAAGCTCGGCGAGGTCGAGCGCGTGCTGGGGCAGGATTGCCGCTGGATCCACCTCGATCCGCGCGATGCCCTGCGCTACGCCCAGCGCCTGTGCGCGGAACTGGGCAGCGGCCTCGTGATGCGTGCCCGCACGCTCAGCAGGAAAGGCCAGGTCATCGAACAGTTCACGTTCACGGATTTGCGCATGGGCCCGCAGGTTTCGCGCGGCGAGGTGAAGAGCACGTTCTATGGCCAGAGCAAGGATTGGCGCACCGACACCCAGCCGCGCGACGAGGTGAAGGAAGTCGACACCGGCTGGACGGTCACGGCACTGCCCCCCGGGTTCCGCAAGGTGAAGGAGATGGCCCGCCGGATGCCCGGTCGCGACAAGCCCGTTTCGCAGATCGTCTATACCGACGGCGTCGCCTCCTTCAGCGTATTCGTCGAATCGGCCGCCTCCGGCGCGCGGGTGCCCGAATCGACCCAGACGGAGGAAGGCGACCTGAGCGTCTTCGTCGGTCCCGTCGGCGAAAGCCAGGTGACCGTGCTGGGCGAAGTGCCCCCCGTCACGGCGCAGCAGGTGGGCCGGAGCGTGGCCCGCCGCCCTTGAAACGCCACCGCACCGGCGCCAGATTCCGCACGTATCGATGACAATCCCGGGATCCGCAGCTCCTGCGGTGACCCGTCCCTAGGAAAACAAGACCATGCAGACCGTGAAAGCCTTCCTCCTGGGCGCAGCCCTCGCCATGGGTGTCGCCACCCAGGCGCAAGCCCAGGCCCAGCCGCAGGTGTCCCTGCCCAACTTCGCCGACCTGGTCGAGAAGTACGGCCCGGCCGTCGTCAACATCAACACGCAGGCGCGCGTCGGCCGCAATCCGCTCCAGGGGCAACTCGACGAGGACGATCCCTTCTACGACTTCTTCCGGCGGTTCCTGCCGCCGGAGCAGCGCCAGGCGCCCCGCGGGCGCAACGGCGAGCCGCCCAAGGGCTCGCCCAAGGCGCCGCTGCGACCCCAGGGGCTGGGCTCGGGCTTCATCATCTCGGCCGACGGCTTCATCGTCACCAACGCGCACGTGATCGAGGGCGCCGAGGAAATCAACGTCCGCTTCACGGACAAGCGCGAACTGAAGGCGAAGGTGATCGGCGCCGACAAGCGCTCGGACGTCGCGCTCATCAAGGTGGAGGCCACGGGCCTTCCGTTCGTGAAGCTGGGCGATTCCAACACGACACGCGTGGGCGAATGGGTCCTTGCCATCGGCTCGCCCTACGGCTTCGCCAACACCGTGACCGCCGGGATCCTCTCGGCCAAGAGCCGCGACCTCCCGCAGGACCAGGCGAGCGACTCGGTGCCGTTCCTGCAGACGGACGTCGCCGTGAATCCCGGCAACTCCGGCGGCCCGCTTTTCAACCTGAAGGGCGAGGTCATCGGCATCAACTCGCAGATCTTCTCGCGCACCGGCAGCTTCGCCGGCATCTCCTTCGCGATCCCCATCGACTACGCCAGCAACGTGATCGAGCAGCTCAAGAAGAGCGGCAAGGTGACGCGCGGACGCATCGGCGTGGCGATCACGAGCCTTACCCGCGACCTCGCCGATTCCCTCGGCCTCGCCAAGACGGACGGCGCGGTGGTGGGCACGGTGGAGGAGGATTCCCCGGCCGCCAAGGCGGGGGTGGAAGCGGGCGACGTCATCCTCAAGATCGACGGGCGCACCATCGAGAGCTCCGCGGACCTCTCGCGGACCATCCGGGCCGTGCGTCCCGGCCAGAAGGTCACCCTCAACGTGTGGCGCGCCGGCAAGGCCCGCGACCTCGTCGTGACGGTGGGCGAGTTCAAGGAAGAGGAAGCCACCCGCACGGCCCGGGGCGGCCAGGGCAAGGCCGAAAAGGCGAAGCCGGGCAAGCTGGGCCTCGCCGTGGTCGAGGTGCCGGCCGAGCAGAAGAAGGCGCTCAAGATCTCCGGCGGCGTGCTCGTGGATGGCGTGGACGGCATCGCCCTCGCCAACGGCATCCAGCCCGGCGACGTGATCCTGCGCGTGAACAACACGGACGTGAAGGACGTGAAGTCCTGGGAAGCGGCCGTGGCGAAGCTCGAACCGAAGAAGGCCGTGGCCCTGCTGGTGCGCGACGAACGCGGGACTCGGTTCGTGACGCTCAAGCCCGAAGAGTGAGCGTCCCGGTTCCCACGCTCACGGCGGACTCGGCGGGGGCGGGGGCGGGGCCCCGGGCCCCCCCAGCCGCCGGCCCCCCCCCCCCCGGGGCCCCCCGCCCCGGGCCCGGGGGGGCTCTGACGGTCCTGTCGCGCGAATACTGCCATCTCTGCCATGAGCTCATCGCCGCCCTCGAGCAGTTCCGGGGGCGGTACGATTTCCAGGTGAAAGTGATCGACGTGGACCGCCACCCCGAGCTCGAGGAGAAATGGGGCGAAAAGGTTCCCGTCCTCCTCGATGGCGAGCGCGAGATCTGCCACTACTTCCTCGACGTCGAGGCCGTGGAGGCGCGGCTCGCCCGGATGAAGTAGAATATTGCACTGCAAAAAGGGCACGTCCGGCGTGCCCTTTGTCTTGTAAGAGGGCCGGACCAACCGGCCATGACCATGCAGCGCATCCGCAACTTCTCCATCATCGCCCACATCGACCACGGCAAGAGCACGCTGGCCGATCGCATCATCGAGCGCACGGGCGGCCTCGCCGCGCGCGAAATGGACGCCCAGGTCCTCGACTCGATGGACCTGGAGCGCGAGCGGGGCATCACCATCAAGGCGCAGACCGCGGCCCTCACCTACAAGGCGAGGGACGGGATCGAGTACCGCCTGAACCTGATCGACACCCCGGGCCACGTCGACTTCTCCTACGAGGTGAGCCGCTCGCTCTCGGCCTGCGAGGGCGCGCTCCTGGTGGTGGACGCCTCCCAGGGCGTGGAAGCGCAGACGGTGGCCAACTGCTACACCGCCACGGAACTGGGCGTGGACGTGGTGCCCGTCCTCAACAAGATCGACCTGCCCTCGGCCCAGCCCGAGCGCGTGATCCAGGAGATCGAGGACGTCATCGGCATCGACGCCACCGACGCCATCCGCTGCAGCGCGAAGACGGGCGAGGGCGTCGACGACGTCATCGAGGCGGTCATCGCCCGCATCCCCCCGCCGGTCGGCAATCCGGACGGCCCGCTCAAGGCCCTCATCATCGACTCGTGGTTCGACAACTACGTGGGCGTGGTGATGCTCGTGCGGGTGGTGGACGGCCTCCTCAAGCCGAAGGACCGGATCGTCCTGATGGCCACCGGGGCGCTGCACCTGTGCGAGCGCGTCGGCGTCTTCACGCCCAAGTCCCTCGAGCGCGAGAGCCTGGGCGCGGGCGAGGTGGGATTCGTCATCGCCGGCATCAAGGACCTGAAGGACGCGAAGGTGGGCGACACGGTCACCCACCAGGAGCGCCGCGCCGAGGCGCCCCTGCCGGGCTTCAAGGAGATCAAGCCGCAGGTGTTCGCGGGCCTCTACCCGGTGGAGTCGAACCAGTACGAGGCCCTTCGCGACGCGCTCACCAAGCTGCAGCTGAACGACTCGAGCCTGCGCTTCGAGCCGGAGACCTCCCAGGCGCTGGGCTTCGGGTTTCGCTGCGGGTTCCTCGGACTGCTGCACATGGACATCGTCCAGGAGCGGCTCGAGCGCGAGTACGACATGAACCTCATCACCACGGCGCCCACCGTGGTCTACCAGGTCAAGATGCGCGACGGCTCGGTCGAGGATATCGACAACCCGTCCCGCCTGCCGGACGCCTCGCGCATCGAGGAGATCCGCGAACCCATCATCCGGGCCACCATCATCATGCCCCAGGAATACGTGGGGCCGGTGATCACCCTGTGCACGCAGAAGCGCGGCGTGCAGGTCAACATGCAGTACGTGGGCCGGCAGGTGATCCTCACCTACGACATGCCGCTCAACGAGGTGGTGATGGATTTCTTCGACAAGCTCAAGAGCAACTCGCGCGGTTACGCCTCGCTCGACTACGAGTTCCGCGAGTTCCGCGCGGGCGACCTGGTGAAGCTCGACATCCAGATCAACGGCGAGAAGGTGGACGCCCTCTCGCTCATCGTCCACCGCGAGAACTCGATCTACCGGGGCCGCGAGCTCGCCTCCAAGATGCGCAAGCTCATCCCGCGCCAGATGTTCGACGTGGCGGTGCAGGCGGCGATCGGCGCGAACATCATCGCGCGCGAGAACATCTCGGCGCTGCGCAAGAACGTGCTCGCCAAGTGCTACGGCGGCGACATCACCCGCAAGAAGAAGCTGCTCGAGAAGCAGAAGGCCGGCAAGAAGCGCATGAAGCAGGTCGGCTCGGTCGAGATTCCGCAGGAGGCGTTCCTCGCCATCCTGCAGGTGGAGGGCAAATAGATGGGCGGCGGACTCAACTGGGAACTCATCGCGCTGGTGGCCGGCGGCGCCAGCGCGCTACTCATCGGCTGGGATGCGGTCGTGCGCAAGGGGCCGCGCTCGGAGGGCATGAAGGGCATCCTCGAGATCGCCTGGCCGGTGCTCTTCGTGGCGATCATGGGCATGCTGCTCAAGTTCACGGACTTCGCCGCGGTGCTGCTGATCGCGGCCATCGCGACGGGCGTCATCTGGCTGGTGGACCGCCGCGTCTTCGCCCCGAAGCGCACGGCGCAGGAAGCCGAGCCCGTCGTGGTCGACATGGCGCGGGCGTTCTTCCCGGTGATCGTGGTGGTGTTCCTCATCCGCTCGTTCTGGGTCGAGCCCTTCAAGATCCCGTCGGGGTCGATGAAGCCCACGCTCCTCGTGGGCGACTTCATCCTCGTGAACAAGTACACCTACGGCATCCGCCTGCCGGTCGCGAACCGCAAGGTGATCGAGATCGGCGAGGTGAAGCGCGGCGACGTGGTGGTGTTCCGCTACCCGCTCGACCCGAGCGTCGATTACATCAAGCGCGTGGTGGGCATCCCGGGCGACAAGGTCCAGTACCGCGGCAAGCTCCTCGTGGTGAACGACAAGCAGGTGCCGGTGGAGCCGGCGGGGCACTACACGGACGCGGAGCTCAACTACCTGCGCCTGCCGCAGTTCAGCGAGAAGCTGGGCGCGAAGGCCCACCAGTTCCTCGTCATTCCCTCGGAGCCGCCCCTCAACCTGGCGCAGGTCCGGCAGTTTCCGCACCGCGACAATTGCGAATACAATGACGACGGTTTCACCTGCACCGTTCCGCCCGGCCACTATTTCATGATGGGCGACAACCGGGACCAGAGCGCCGACAGCCGGTACTGGGGTTTCGTCCCGGACGACCACATCAAGGGCCGCGCCTTCCTCGTCTGGATGAACTTCGGGGATTTGAAGCGGATCTTCAACGGCATCGAATAGGAAACCGGGAGGAGTGGCTTCATGATTTCCAGACAGCGCGGCATCACGCTCACCAACGCCCTCATCGGGATGATCCTGCTCGCCCTGGTCGGCCTGTTCGCCGCGAAGCTCATGCCCGCCTACGTCGAGTACTTCGCCGTGAAGAAGATCCTCGCCACCATGGAAGCGCAGGGCGACACCAAGGGAAGCGTGACCGAGATCCGCAATTCCTTCGCCCGCCGCAACGTGATCGAGAACGTGCAGGCCGTCGCGCCCAACGACCTGGAGATCACCAAGGACGGCGGCGAGGTGGTCGTCACCGCCGCCTGGTCCGTGAAGGTGCCGATCATCGCCAACTTCAGCGCGTGCCTCGACTTCACGGTGTCCACCGCGAAGTAGGGCGCCCGCCCGTCCCGTGTCCAAGCGCGCGGTCACGAACGATCTCGCGCTCCTCGGGCGCCGCCTCGGGCACGAGTTCTCCGACCCGGGGCTCCTGGAACGCGCGCTCACCCACCGCAGCCACGCCTCGGGCCACAACGAGCGGCTCGAATTCCTGGGCGACAGCCTGCTGGGCTGCGTCATCGCCATCCTTCTCTACGAGCGCTACCCCGACATGCCCGAAGGCGACCTGTCGCGCCTGCGCGCGACGCTGGTGAACCAGGCCTCGCTCTTCGAGGTGGCGCAGTCGCTCGAACTGGGCGAAGTGCTGCGCCTGGGAGAGGGCGAGCTGAAGAGCGGCGGCTTTCGCCGCCCGTCCATCCTCGCCGACGCTTTCGAGGCCATCCTGGGCGCGGTCTACCTCGACGCCGGCTTCGCGGCCGTGCGTTCGCTGATCGAGCGCCTCTTCGCGCCGCGGCTCGATTCCGCCGGGAAGTCGCCGCCGGGCAAGGATCCCAAGACCACGCTGCAGGAGCTGCTCCAGGGCCGGCGGCTGCCGCTGCCGCGCTACACGGTGCTGCTCGTGGGAGGCGAAGCGCACCAGCAGACCTTCCGCGTGGAATGCCGGGTGGATGAACTGGCCATCGTGCAGGCGGGCGAGGGGACGAGCCGCCGGGCGGCGGAGCAGCAGGCCGCGCAGGCCGCGCTCGCCGCCCTCGAGGCGAAAGGGTCCCGCCGGTGAACGGCCCGACCGGGCGCGCCGGCACCGTGGCCATCGTCGGCCGGCCCAACGTGGGCAAGTCGACGCTGCTCAACCGGCTCGTGGGCGCGCACGTGTCCATCACGTCCCGCAAGGCGCAGACCACGCGCCACCGCATCCTGGGCATCCGCAACGACCCGGATGCGCAACTCGTCTTCGTCGACACGCCGGGATTCCAGAAGCGGTTCAACAACGCGCTGAACCGCGCCATGAACAAGTCGGTGACGGGCACGCTCGCGCCGTGGACGCGATCGTGCTGGTCGTCGAGGCCTGGGAATGGGACGAGCGCGACGACCTGCTGCTCGCGCTGCTGCCGGCCGGCGTGCCCGTCGTGCTCGCGCTCAACAAGGTCGACCGCGTGAAGGACCGCGCGAAGCTCGCCCGGCTGCTCGCGGCCTGCGCCGCGAAGCGCGACTTCGCCGCCCTCGTGCCGGTGAGCGCGGAGAAGGGCACGCAGGTCGACGCCCTCGCGGCCGAGGTGGCGAAGCTCCTGCCCCGGGCCGACCCGATCTACGGCCCCGACGACATCACGGACCGCTCGGAGCGCTTCCTCGCCGCCGAGCTCGTGCGCGAGAAGCTCTTCCGCCTTCTCGGCGACGAATTGCCCTACACCTCCGCCGTCGTGATCGACACGTTCGAGGCGGAGGGCGAGCTTCGCCGCATCCAGGCGACGATCTTCGTCGACCGCGAGGGGCACAAGTCGATCGTGATCGGCGAGAAGGGCGCGACGCTCAAGCGCATCGGCACCGAGGCGCGCCTCGGGATGCAGGATCTCTTCGGCGCCAAGGTGTTCCTCGAGCTGTGGGTCAAGGTGAAGGGCGGCTGGGCGGACAACGAGGCCATCGTGCGCGAGTGGGGCCACGGGTGAGCGCACCCGCCGGTGGCGGTCCCGACCGCGGCTACGTGCTCCATGCCTACCCGTACCGCGAAACGAGCCTGATCCTGCAGCTCTGGACGGAACATCACGGCCGGTTCGCCGCGGTGGCGAAGGGCGCGCGCCGCCCCAAGAGCGCGAACCGCGGCATCCTGGTTCCCTTCCAGCCGCTCTCGGTGACGTGGTTCGGGCGCGGCGAGGTGAAGACCCTCAAGGCCGCGGAGCCCTCCGGCCCGGCGTTGCCGCTCCTGGGCGCCGCGCTCATGTCGGCGTTCTATCTCAACGAGCTGCTCCTCAAGCTCACCCACCGGGACGATCCGCACGAGTCGCTCTGGGGGGCGTACGACGAGGCGGTCGGCGCGCTCCGGGCCATCGCCCGGCGCTCGGTGGGCGTGCCCGGGCTCGTCGCCGCCGAGCCCGGCCTTTCGGAGCCGCGCGTCGTGGAGCCGGTGCTGCGCCGCTTCGAGCTCTCGCTCCTGCGCGAGCTCGGTTTCGCGGTCGAGCTCCAGCGCGATGCGGGCGGCGGCGCGGTCGATCCGGCCCGCGCCTACCACTATGTCCTCGAGCGCGGCCCGGTGCCGGCCGAGGGGGCGGGCGAGCGGGCCGATGCAGTAAGATTGTCGGGCCTCACGCTGCAGCACCTGGACCGCGGGCTGTTCGAGGATCCCCGCACCGCGGCCGAGGCCAAGACCCTCATGCGAATGCTCATCCACCACTGCCTGAACGGCCAGGAACTCGCCACGCGCGCCCTGGTGCGGGACCTCCAGCGCCTCGAGGACGCGGCATGATCGAACTCGGCGTCAACATCGACCACATCGCCACCGTGCGCCAGGCCCGCCGCACCTACGAGCCCGACCCCGTGTGGGCCGCCGTCGAGGCGCACCTGGGCGGCGCGGACGGCATCACCGTGCACCTGCGCGAGGACCGCCGCCACATCCAGGACGAGGACGTCAGGCGCCTGCGCGAGCTCACGCACATCAAGCTCAACCTCGAGATGGCCGCCACCGACGAGATGGTCGCCATCGCCATCCGCGTGAAGCCCGAGATGGCCATGCTCGTGCCCGAGGGGCGCCAGGAAGTCACCACCGAGGGCGGCCTCGACATCGTCGGGCAGGAAGGGCGCGTGCGGGAAGTGATCGCGCGTCTCGCCGGCGCGGGCATCGTGACGAGCGTCTTCATCGACCCGGACATCGCGCAGGTCGAGGCGGCCGCCCGCGTCGGCGCACGCGTGTGCGAGATCCACACCGGGCCGTACGCCCATGCGTTCCACGCCAAGGGACGGGACGCGGAAAGCGCCCCGGTGGTGGCGGAACTCGCGAAGATCCGCACCGCGGGCGAGGCGATCCGCGCCGCCGGCATGCGTTTCAACGCGGGCCACGCGCTCAACTACTTCAACGTGGAGCCCGTGGCGGCGCTCGCGGGCATCCGCGAGCTGCACATCGGCCACGCCATCGTGAGCCGCGCGGTGTTCGTCGGCATGCGCGAGGCCGTGCGCGAGATGAAAACCCTCATGGGCGCGGCGCAGGCCCACGCGCTCGCGAAGGCCGCCGCGCGATGATCCGGGGCATCGGCACCGACGTCGCGCAGATCTCGCGCTTCGAGCGCGCGCTCGATCGCTTCGGCGATCGCTTCGTGCGCCGCATCCTCACCGACGGCGAGCGCGAGCGCTTCGAGCGCACCGCGCCGAGAGCGCGTGCCGGCCACCTGGCCAAGCGCTTCGCCGCCAAGGAAGCCTTCTCGAAGGCGATCGGGACGGGCATCCACGCGCCGTTCGTGTGGCACAGCGTCGCCGTCGGGCGCGATCCGCGCGGCAAGCCCGTGCTCGTTCCCCGCGAGGACATGGCCGCGCACCTCGCGGCGATGGGCGTCACGAATTCCCATGTCTCGCTCACCGACGACGCCGGCGTGGCCGTCGCGTTCGTCGTCCTGGAAGGCTAGAGAGAACGTGAAACCCGGACCGGTCATGGTCGACGTCGCGGGCCTCGCGCTCGCGCCCGACGACAGGGAGCGCCTGCTCCACCCGCAGGTGGGCGGCGTCATCCTCTTCGCGCGCAACTACGCCACCCCGCTGCAGCTCGTGCGGCTGTGCCGGTCCATCCGCGACCTGCGCAGGCCCGGCCTCGTCATCGCCGTCGACCACGAGGGCGGCCGCGTGCAGCGCTTCAGGAACGGCTTCACGACGATTCCGCCGATGCGCGAGCTCGGGCGCCTGTTCGACCGCGACCCGGCCGAAGGCATCGCCGCCGCGCGCGCCTGCGGCCAGGTCATCGGCGGCGAACTGCAGGCCCACGGCATCGACTTCAGCTTCACCCCCGTGCTCGACGTGGACTACGGCGAGTCCGGCGTCATCGGCGATCGTGCGTTCCACCGCGATCCGGCCCGCATCGCGACGCTGGCCGAGGCGCTGCAGGCGGGGCTCGCGCTGGCCGGCATGGCGAGCGTCGGCAAGCACTTCCCGGGTCACGGCTGGGTGAAGGCCGATTCCCACCATGCCATTCCCGTGGACGAACGCACGATGGCGGAGATCACCTCGCAGGATCTCGTGCCCTTCCAGCGCCTCGCGCGCGCCGGGATGGGCGGCGTGATGCCCGCGCACGTCATCTACCCGAAGGTCGATTCGAAGCCGGCGGGCTTCTCGGCGGTCTGGCTCCGCAAGGTCCTGCGGGCGAAGCTCGGCTTCGACGGCCTCGTCTTTTCCGACGACCTGTCGATGGAAGGCGCGAGCGCCGCCGGCGGCATGGTGGCGCGTGCGAACGCAGCCCTCGGCGCCGGCTGCGACATGGTGCTCGTGTGCAACGACCCGCGCGCGCAGGACACGGTGCTCGAAGGCCTCGAGCGCCGGCCGGTGGATGCCGATCTCGCGAGGCGGCTGGAACGCATGCGCGGCCGTGCCGCGACCCCCGCGGCGCTCGGGGCCAGCGAAGCCTACCTCGCCGCCACCGAGAGTCGCTCGCCCGTCCGCCAGGATGCCGCGAAGGGAGCAGGGGACGTCACCCGAATTCACCCCCGCCCGTGACGCCCGCCGCCGATCCGCCGCCGAAACCGGGGGACGCCCCCGATTTCGAGCCGAAGACTTTCCTGGCCGGCCTGCCGGGCCTGCCGGGCGTCTACCGATTCCTGAACGCCGCCGGCGAGGTGCTCTACGTCGGCAAGGCGCGGGACCTGAAGAAGCGCGTCTCGTCCTATTTCCAGAAGAACCACCCGAGCCCGCGCACGGCGCTCATGGTCTCGCAGATCGCGGGGGCCGAGACGACGGTCACGCGCACGGAAGCCGAGGCGCTGCTCCTCGAGAACAACCTCATCAAGACGCTGGCCCCGCGCTACAACGTCGTCTTCCGCGACGACAAGAGCTACGGGTACATCCTGGTCACGGGCCACGCGTTCCCGCAGATCCGCTTCTATCGGGGCGTGCAGGAGAAGCCCAACCGCTACTTCGGCCCCTTCCCGAGCGCCTGGGCGGTGCGCGAGACCATCGGCCACCTGCAGAAGATCTTCCGCCTGCGCACCTGCGACGACTCGGTGTTCAGCCATCGCTCGCGCCCGTGCCTGCTCGCGCAGATCCACCGCTGCACGGCGCCTTGCGTGGGGCGCATATCGGCCGAGGACTACGCGCGCGACGTGGACCACGCCGCCAAGTTCCTCGAGGGCGCGAGGACGACGTGGTGGGCGAACTCACGCAGAAGATGCAGGCCGCGAGCGACCAACTCGACTTCGAGCTCGCGGCGCGCTACCGCGACGAGATCCGCATGCTGCAGAAGGTCCTCTCGGGCCAGGCGATCGAGAAATCGGGCGCGCGGGACGCGGACATCGTCGCGGCCGTGGAAAAGGAGGGCGTCTGGGGCGTGACGCTCGCCATGGTGCGCGGCGGCCGGCACCTGGGCGACCGCAGCTTCTTTCCGCAGAACGCGGCCGGCAGCGACGCGGCCACGGTCGTGGGTGCCTTCCTGGCGCAGCACTATGCCGTGCAGCCCGTGCCGGTGCGCGTCGTCGCGGACGCGGTGGAGGATCCCGAAACGCTCGCCGAGACCCTCTCGGCCCTGGCCGGGCGGTCGGTCACCGTGCTCACCCGCCCGCAGGGGGAGGCCAGGCTCTGGCTCGAGATGGCCCGGAAGAACGCGGAGCTCGCCGTCGCCGTGCGCCTCACGGCGCAGGCCACGCAGGAGGCGAGGGGGGCCGCGCTCAGCGAGTTCCTCGCCCTCGAGGCGCCCGTCGCGCGCATCGAATGCTTCGACATCAGCCACACCATGGGCGAGGCGACGGTGGCCTCGTGCGTGGTCTACGACAAGGGCGCGATGCAGCCTTCGGAATACCGCCGCTTCAACGTGAAGGGCGTGACGCCGGGCGACGACTACGGCGCCATGCGCTACGCGCTCGACGCGCGCTACCGCAAGCTCGCCGACGGCGAGGGCCGCACCCCGGACCTCGTGCTCATCGACGGCGGCGCCGGGCAGCTCGGGGCGGCGCGGCAGGTGATGCAGGACCTCGGGCTCGCCGACATCGCGCTGGTGGGTGTCGCCAAGGGCGAGGAACGAAAGCCCGGCCTCGAGCAGCTCGTCTTCCCGGGCGAGGCCGAGCCGCGGCGCCTGCCGCCCGATTCGCCCGCCCTGCACCTCATCCAGCAGGTGCGCGACGAGGCCCACCGCTTCGCCATCACCGGGCACCGCGCCCGCCGGGGCAAGGCGCGCGTCGCCTCGCGGCTCGAGGACATCGGCGCCATCGGCCCCAAGCGCCGCAAGGCGCTCCTCGCGCACTTCGGCGGCATGCAGGGGGTGATGGCCGCGAGCGTGGAAGACCTTGCCCGCGTGGAGGGAATCAGCCGTACACTGGCCCAGCGGATCTACAACGAATTGCACTAGCCGATGGCCGCCCCGACCAACCTGCCGATCCTGCTCACCTGGCTTCGCATCGTCGCGATCCCGCTTTTCGTGGCCGTCCTCTACTTCCCCGAGGACTGGCTCTCCGAGCGCCAGGCGAACGTGATCTCGATGTGGATCTTCATCGTCGCCGCCCTGACCGACTGGCTCGACGGCTACCTCGCCCGCCGCTGGAACCAGACGACGTCCTTCGGCGCGTTCCTCGATCCGGTGGCCGACAAGCTCATGGTGACGGCCGCGCTCATCGTGCTGGCCGAGAAGGGGCTGGTGGACCCGTTCGCCTCGCTCATCATCATCGGCCGGGAGATCACCATCTCGGCGCTGCGCGAATGGATGGCGCAGCTCGGGCAATCCAAGAACGTCGCCGTGAACATCATCGGGAAGCTGAAGACCGTGATGCAGTTGGTCGCGATCCCGTTCCTGCTCTTCAACGGCGTGCTCTTCGGCCTGTTCCACTCCAATCCGGTGGGCCGCGTGCTCATCTGGATGGCGGCGATCATCACGCTGTGGTCGATGGTGGTGTACCTGAAGGCGGCGCTGAAGGCGCCGGGGGCCTCGTCCTGAAAAGGCTTTCCAAACAACGTTTTGCAGTGCCCCGGAATTCCCGGCGACCGGCGGGTTGAACGGCACGCGGGGAACCCGCTATAATCCGGGGCTTCACGCGGCAGTAGCTCAGTTGGTAGAGCGCAACCTTGCCAAGGTTGAGGTCGAGAGTTCGAGACTCTTCTGCCGCTCCAGTTTCCCTTTCGGGGGGAGGGTCATCCTCCCCCCGAGTCGTTTCTCCCCCCGGTGAATCGTCCGTCCGGGGCCATCCGGCGGGGTGGCAGAGTGGTTATGCAGCGGCCTGCAAAGCCGTGTACAGCGGTTCGATTCCGCTCCCTGCCTCCAGTCCCCTGCCTCCCATGGCGTCGCCTCCGCGCCCTTTGATCATGCGCAAGGGAATCCGCGAATTCCCTCTGGTAGCATTGCCGTAGTCCTTTGGTGCCCACTCCGCGTCTTGCGGAAGGGTTCAACGGGAAACAGGGGCCGGCTCATCGGCTACCTGTGCTGCCCCCGCAACGGTCGACAGGCGCGGGCGCATCCACCGGCACTCCTCCACGGGGTGCCAGGCCACTGCGGCGAAAAGCCGTGGGAAGGCCGGATGCGCCAAACCCTGCCCAGCCCGGATACCGGCCATGGGACCCAGGCGGAACGGTCGCGGGAGGCGATCGCCGGCGGTTCTTCCCGGACTGCGGCACTTTCCCGATCGTTCCTTGATTCCCATGCGGGCTCGCGGGGTTGCGGGCCGAAGGAAGGAACGGATTTCCATGCATTCTCCCCAGCGGTTCCGCGCACGCGCCACCGGCACGTTCGCCCTCACCCTCATCGGCGCGGCGCTGCCGGCCGCCTCCCAGTCCCCCCCGGTTTACCAGGGCGCCGAGACGGTCGTCACGGCCGGCCGGGTGGAGCAGCGCCTGTCGGATTCGCTGCGCTCGGTGGTCGTCGTGACCGCCCGCGACATCGAATCGAGCGGCCAGCTCTCCCTCGCGCAGGTGCTGCAGCAGTTCGGCGGGGTGGAGACGGCCACCTCCGGCGGGATCGGCAGCGCCACCTCGATCTTCCTGCGCGGCTCCAACAGCGCCCACGCGCTGGTGCTGGTCGATGGCGTTCGCCTGTCCTCGGCGACGCTGGGCACCACGGCGATCGAGAACATCCCGCTCGCGCAGATCGAGCGGATCGAGATCGTCTCCGGGCCCGCGAGTGGGCTGTACGGTTCGGACGCCATCGGCGGGGTGATCCAGGTCTTCACCAAGGGTTCGCGCAAGAGCCCGGAGGCGAGCGTGGTGGCCGGCATCGGCACGGACAACACGCGTTCGCTGCGCGCCCAGCTCGGGGGCGCCGCGGGCGAGACGTCGTATTCGCTCGCCGCCGGGTATTTCGAGACCGACGGCCACGACGCGACGCGGCCCACGATCTCCTTCGACCGCCACAACCCCGACGACGACGGCTACCGCAACACGAACGTCTCGGCGAAGCTTTCGCACCGCTTCGGCGAGCGGCACGAGATCGGCGCCGCCGTGCTGCACAGCGACGGGCGCACGAAGTTCGACAACGGGCTCGCCACCGACGATCGCACCGAGCAGACCCTCACCACGGTCTCGGCCTTCAGCCGCAACCGGCTCACGGAGCGGTGGGAAAGCCTCGTGCGCCTGGCGCGCGGGCGCGACGACAGCGACAGCATCGGCAGCTTCCCGGACCGCTTCCGCACCGACCAGGACCAGGCGCTCTGGCAGAACACGTTCCGGCTCGAGGGCCAGTCGATCGTGGCGGGCGTGGAGTACCTCGGGCAGGCGGTGGATGCGACCACGGCCTACGAGGCGACCCAGCGCACGATCCGTTCGGCGTTCGCCGGCTACACAGGCGAATTCGGCGGCCACGCGCTGGAGGCGAACCTGCGCCGCGACGACAACAGCCAGTTCGGTTCGCCCACGACCGGATCGATCGCCTACGGCTACCAGCTCGCCAAGGGGGCGAGGCTTCGGGCGGTCTACGGCGAGGGCTTCCACGCGCCGTCCTTCAACGACCTCTACTACCCGGGCTTCGGCAACCCGGACCTGAAGCCCGAGCGTTCGAAAAGCGCGGAGATCGGCCTCGCGCTCGAGGGCGCCGGGCAGCGCTTCTCGGCGACGGCCTTCGACAACCGCATCGAGGACCTCATCGTCTTCTTCTTCGACCCGGATACGCAGTTCTTCGGGCCGGCCAACCTCGCCAAGGCGCGCATCCGCGGCGTCGAGCTGGGGTGGGAAGGGCGGCTCGCGGAAGTTCGCCTGCGCGCCAAGGGAACCTTCCAGGACCCGGTGTCCGACGACACCGGCCAGCAGCTGCCGCGCCGGGCGAAACAGTTCGGCAGCTTCCTCGCGAGCCGCGCGTTCGGCGCGTGGACGGTGGGCGCGGAGGTGGTGGCGAGCGCGCACCGCTTCGAGACGGCGGACGAGTCGCCCGAGGCGCGCATGGCCGGCTACGCGATCGCGAACCTCACGGCCTCGTGGGCGTTCGCGCGCGGCTGGCAGGCGGAGGCGCGCTGGAACAACGTGACGGACAAGGACTACGAGCAGGTGCAGGGCTACCGCACGCCGGGCAGCAACGTGTTCCTGTCGGTGAAGTGGACGCCGGGGGCCTGAGGATGAGACCGGCCGCTCCGCGAAGCTCCCTCGCCGGCGCCGCCCTGCTGGGCTCGGCGCTGGTGCATGCGGCCGCGTTCGTGGCGTTCGGGGCCTTCACGGGCTTCGGCGCGCGGAAACCGGCAGCCTCGGGCGGGCCCGTCGTCGTGCAGGTCGCGCTCGCGCCGTGGCCCCCCGTGGTGACGACGCCCTCGGCACGGCGAGTCGAGGAGCCCGGGGCGGGGAAATCCGGCGCCGTTCGCGGCCCTTCCCGTCCCGATCGCGATGCGGTGGCGCCGCAAGTCGGCGTCGCGCCCGAGCGCATCAAAGGATTCGCGGCGCCCGAGCCGATCCGCGCCGACGGCCCCGTGACCACGGCATCCGCATCGGCGGCGGCGGCGGAGATCGCGTCGTCGACCCGGGGCCCATCGACGACGGTCGTCGCCAGCACGGTCGTCGTGCCGGCGGCTTACCTGGCGACACCGGAACCGCGGTATCCGGCTTCGGCGCGCGAGGAAGGCGAGGAGGGTGTCGTCCTGCTCCGCGTGCGCATTTCCCGCGCCGGGTCGCCCGAGGAGATCGTGCTCGAACGCTCGTCGGGATCCGTCGCCCTCGACGAGGCGGCCATCGCCGGCGTGAAGCGCTGGACGTTCACGCCGGCGCAGCGTGGCGACGAGCCGATCGAGGCGTGGATGCGAATTCCCGTGCGCTTCCGGCTGGGTTGATCGCAAGCCCCCTCCCGGCACCGGGGCCGGGTTTACCCTGACCCGGGACTCGTCCGGCTTGCGTGGGCTCAAACGGCGCCGGGAAATCTCTGTGAGATCATAGGGGTTTGCCCAATCGCTAGACGACTCCGGAGGCCCGATGAGCAAGCCCGTACCCGAGACCCCCTCGTTCGCCGACTGGCAGAAGGCCGCGGCAAAGGCGGCCGGCTCCCCGGACAAGCTCACCTGGCGCACGCCGGAGGGCATCGACGTCAAGGCCCTCTACACGGCGGCCGACCTCGAGGGCCTGCCCGATGCCGACACGCTGCCGGGCTTTGCGCCCTTCGTGCGCGGCCCGCAGGCGACCATGTACACCGTCCGGCCCTGGACGGTCCGGCAGTACGCGGGCTTCTCCACGGCCGAGGAATCGAACGCCTTCTACCGGCGCAACCTCGCCGCCGGCCAGCAGGGCGTCTCGGTCGCGTTCGACCTCGCGACGCACCGCGGCTACGACTCGGACCACCCCCGCGTGGTCGGCGACGTCGGCATGGCCGGGGTGGCGATCGATTCGGTCGAGGACATGAAGATCCTCTTCAAGGACATCCCGCTCGACAAGGTGACGGTGTCCATGACGATGAACGGCGCGGTGCTGCCGGTGCTCGCGGGCTACATCGTCGCCGCCGAGGAGCAGGGCGTGAAGCAGGCGGATCTCGCCGGGACCATCCAGAACGACATCCTCAAGGAGTTCATGGTCCGCAACACCTACATCTACCCGCCCGAGGCGTCGATGCGGATCGTCGCCGACATCATCGAGCACACGGCGCGGCACATGCCGCGCTTCAACTCGATATCGATCTCGGGCTACCACATCCAGGAGGCGGGCGCGACGCAGGCGCTCGAGCTCGCCTTCACGCTGGCCGACGGCCGCGAGTACGTGCGCGCGGCCATCGCGCGGGGCCTCGACGTCGACGAATTCGCCGGGCGGCTCTCGTTCTTCTTCTGCGTCGGCATGAACTTCTACCTCGAGATCGCGAAACTGCGCGCGGCCCGCAAGCTCTGGTGGCGGATGATGCAGGACTTCTCGCCGAAGAGCCCGCGCTCCTCGATGCTGCGCACCCACGTGCAGACCTCGGGCTGGTCGCTCACGGAGCAGGACCCGTACAACAACATCGTGCGCACCGCCGTCGAGGCGATGGCCGCGGTTTTCGGCGGCACCCAGTCGCTGCACACCAATTCCTTCGACGAGGCGATCGCGCTGCCGTCGGATTTCTCGGCGCGCATCGCCCGCAACACGCAGCTCATCATCCAGGAGGAGACGCACATCCCCTCGGTGGTCGATCCGTGGGCCGGCTCGTATTTGATGGAGAAGCTCACCCAGGACATGGCGGACGCGGCCTGGGCGATCATCGAGGAGGTCGAGGCGCTCGGCGGCATGACGAAGGCGGTGCAGTCCGGCTGGGCCAAGCTGCGCATCGAGGCCTGCGCGGCCGAGAAGCAGGCGCGCATCGATCGCGGCGAGGATGTCATCGTCGGCGTGAACAAGTACCAGCTCGCCCGCGAGGACGACGTCGCCATCCGCGAGATCGACAACACGGCGGTGCGCGAATCGCAGATCCGGCGCCTGAAGTCCGTGAAGGCGGCCCGCGACCCGGCGGCCGTCGAGGCGGCGCTGGCCGCCTTGGCCGAGGCCGCCAAGAGCGGCAAGGGCAACCTCCTCGCGCTTTCGATCGATGCCGTGCGCGCCCGCGCCACGGTGGGCGAGGTGAGCGAAGCCCTCGAGAAGACCTGGGGCCGCTACCAGGCCTCGAGCCAGACCGTCTCCGGCGTGTACGGCGCTGAGTTCGTGCAGGACGAAGCCTGGAACGCCCTCAAGTCGGAGATCGGCGCGTTCGAAGCCGGCGAGGGCCGGCGCCCGCGCATCCTGATCGCCAAGCTCGGCCAGGACGGGCACGACCGCGGCGCCAAGGTCGTCGCGACGGCCTTCGCGGACCTGGGCTTCGACGTCGACATCGGCCCGCTCTTCCAGACGCCGGAGGAATGCGCGAGGCAGGCGATCGAGAACGACGTGCATGCCGTGGGCGTCTCGACGCTCGCGGCCGGGCACCGGACACTGGTTCCGCAGCTCATCGCCGCCCTGCGCGCGCAGGGCGCGCCGGAGATCGTCGTGGTCGTGGGCGGCGTCGTGCCCCGGCAGGACTACGCCTTCCTCGAGGAAGTGGGCGTCGCCGCGGTGCTCGGCCCCGGCACGGTCATCTCGAGGCCGCCCGGTCGGTGCTGAAGGCCATCGAGGCCGCGCGGGCCACGGTCGGCACGCACTGACGCGGGCCCTGCGGCGCGTGGCCGACCCGCTCGATCTCCTGGAGCCCGCCGACCGGCGGCTCGCCCGGGACGTGCTCGCGCACGACCGGCGCGCGCTCGCCAAGGCGATCACGTTGCTCGAATCCTCGCGGGCGGACCACCGCGCCCGGGCCTCGGCGATCCTCGCCGCGCTGCTGCCGCGATCGGGCGGAGCCTTCCGCCTCGGCGTGAGCGGGGCCCCGGGCGCCGGCAAGTCCACGTTCATCGAGTCCCTGGGCCTGCACCTGCTCGGGCTGGGCCACCGCGTGGCGGTGCTCGCGGTCGATCCCACGAGCGCGATCTCCGGCGGCTCGATCCTCGGCGACAAGACGCGCATGGAGCGGCTCTCGCGCGAGGAAGGCGCGTTCATCCGCCCCAGCCCGTCGGGTGGCCTCCTGGGCGGGGTCGCCCACGGCACGCGCGAGGCGATGCTCGTGTGCGAGGCCGCCGGCCACGACGTGGTGATCGTCGAGACGGTGGGCGTGGGGCAGTCGGAGACGGCCGTCGCGGGAATGACCGACTGCTTCGCCCTCGTGGCCCTGCCCAATGCCGGCGACGACCTGCAGGCGATCAAGCGCGGCATCGTGGAACTGGTGGACGTCGTCGCGGTGAACAAGTGCGACATCGATCCGGCCGCCGCCCGCGTCGCCGCCACGCAGATCGAGAACGCCTCGCCATGCAGCGTCCCGCACGGCCGGGCTGGACCGTGCCCGTGGTCGCGCTGAGCGCGCTGCGGCAGCAGGGCATCGACGAATTCTGGGGCCAGTGCCTGCGCTTCCGGGCCCGGCTCGAGGCGAGCGGCGCGCTCGCGGCCAAGCGCCGTCGCCAGGCGCTCGACTGGATGGCCGCGATCGTCGACCATGAGCTGCAGGCCCGGTTCCACGCCCACCCCGCGGTGAAGCTGAGATCGGGGCGTTGCGCGAAAAGGTGGCCGAAGGGGCGATGACCCCGGCGGCGGCGGCCCGCGGCACTGCTTGCCCACCTTCGGTTTAAAGGGGGAAGCCACACGCACGACATCATCCGCAGGCTCGAGGAAAAGCGCATGCAGGCGCGGCCGGGGGAGAGAAGCGCATCGGCGCAGCACCGGCGCGGCAAGCTCACGGCGCGAGCGCATCGAACTGCTGCTCGATCCGGGCTCCTTCGAGGAATGGGACATGTTCGTGGAGCACCGCTGCACGGACTTCGGCATGGACGACAAGCGCATCCCGGGCGACGGCGTCGTCACGGGCTACGGCACCATCAACGGGCGGTGTGGTTTTCGTCTTCGCGCCAGGACTTTCACCGTCTTCGGCGGCGCGCTCTCGGAGCCGCACGCCCGAAAGATCTGCAAGGTGATGGACAAGGCGATGCAGGCCGGCGCCCCGTGATCAGGGCTGAACGACGCCGGTGGGCGCGCATCCAGGAGGGCGTCGACGCCCTGGGCGGCTACGCCGAGGTGTTCCAGCGCAACGTGCTCGCCTCGGGCGTGATCCCGCAGATCTCCCTCGTCATGGGGCCCTGCGCGGGCGGCGCCGTCTACTCGCCGGCGATGACCGACTTCATCCTGATGGTGAAGGACTCGTGCTACATGTTCGTGACCGGCCCGGACGTGGTGAAGACCGTGACGCACCAGGAGGTCACGCAGGAGGAGCTCGGCGGGGCCGTCACCCACACCACCAAGTCGGGCGGCCGACTGCGCCTACGAGAACGACGTCGAGGCGCTCAGATGCGCGCGCCTCAGCGAGCTTCCTGCCCGCCTCGAACCGCGAGAGCCGCCGGTGTGGCCGACGCAGGACGCCGCCGACCGCGAGATCCCGTCGCTCGACACGCTCGTGCCGGACAACCCGAACCTGCCCTACGACATGAAGGAGCTCATCGCGAAGATCGCCGACGAGGGCGACTTCTTCGAGATCCAGGTCGACCACGCGGACGAACATCGTCGTGGGCTTCGCCCACACGGCCGGCTCGCCCGTGGGCATCGTCGCCAACCAGCCGATGGTGCTCGCGGGGTGCCTGGACATCAAGAGTTCCAGCAAGGGCGCGCGCTTCGTGCGGTTCTGCGATTGCTTCAACATCCCGATCATCACCTTCGTCGACGTGCCCGGGTTCCTGCCCGGCACGGGACAGAGAGCACGGCGGCATCATCAAGCACGGCGCGAAGCTGTTTCTTCGCCTTATGCCGAGGCCACCTGCCCAAGGTCACGGTGATCACGCGCGCAAGGCCTACGGCGCTTTTCACGACGTGATGAGCCCTGGGGCACCTGCGCGGCGACGTGAACTTCGCCTGGCCCGCCTCGGAGGTCGCGGTGATAGCTTCCGGAAGGGCGCGGTGGAGATCATCTTCCGCGAGGACCTCGGCGACCCGGCCAAGATCGCCGAGCACGAAGAATACCGGCAGAAGTTCGCCAATCCCTTCATCGCGGCGCACCGCGGCTACATCGACGACGTGATCATGCCGAGCGAGACCCGCCGGCGCATCTGCCGCTCCCCGCGATGCCTCAAGGTCGCCAGCTCACCAACCCCCTGGCGCAAGCACGCCAACATCCCGCTGGACAGGCCGAACCGCCATGTTCAAGAAGATACTGATCGCCAACCGCGGCGGCGAGATCGCCTGCCGCGTCATCCGCACGGCCAAGCGCATGGGCATCGCCACGGTCGCGGTGTGTGGCCCCGAGGCCGATCGCGACGCCCTGCACGTGGCGAGCGCCGACGAGGCC
>JADJMI010000029.1 GCA_016709665.1 Betaproteobacteria bacterium
TACCGCCCGGTGCTCACGGAGAACCTGAAGCTCATGCGCGAGGAGTTCGGGACGCCGCCGTGTTGAGCGCGCGTGTCCATCAGGACGCGGTGCGTGCGTCCCAGCTCGAAGGCGATGGACGAAGGCGCCGGGCGAAAGACGCCCCGTCATGGCAGCGGGCCTCGCCGCGCAACGCAAGACGCTCGCGCCACCCATTTCCGGTGATTCCACCGCCCCTTCGGGTATGGCGAGCACGATGTCCGTCGTGCCCGCGCACGATCGCCGTGCGAAGCCCCGCTGCCGCGACGGTGCAAGCCACTCGGCCGCTCCCTCCCCACCACCGGCGTAAAGGTATCGCCCGAGGATTCGTCGAGATCCCATACGACCACCGTCACCGTCGCGATGCCCGTCACGCCCACCGGATGCACGCGCCACTTCGCCCTCCGGCACGCGCAGAACGCGCAGAGTGACGTCACCGCAGAAACACGCGGGTCGAAGGTGACTTACCGCCCGGCTCTGCCATTTCCAGTTCCGCGCCATCGGGACGCTTGCGCCCGCCGTCGATGGGGCCATTCGAAATGAACCCGCGAGCCCCGGCCGACGCGATCACGCCTGCCATCGTCGGGCAGCGCCGAAATCCGCGGGCCCTTCGCCGTGCCGCTTCCACGCACCAGCGCTCCGCCGGTTGGGCGACTCGCGCTGAGCTCGAGGTAGCTGCCGATCGCAGACACGGCAGGCGCGTTGTGCGACGTGCGGCCCGGATGCGAGCCGCCCGCCTTGACGGTGAAGCCGAGCGCCCGATGATCCACCATCCGCCGCCTCGAGTTCGAGACGGCGATGACGACATCAGTCGCGCGCGCGCCGCCCTCGTCCTGGACAGGGAGTCCCGTCTTCTGCACGAAGGCGCTCCAGCGCTCGAACTGCTCGCGCTGGCAATCCCAGGGCCGGAGCCGTCGGTCGCCATCACGCGAACCCGGCGTCGCCGTAGCTTGCCGCCCCCAGCCGGATGCTTGAGGGCGCCCACGAAATCCTCCGTGACTGCCGACGGGCGCGAGCGTCGCGGCCGGCGCGAAGATGCCGATCCACGAATACGCCTCGAATCCCGGGAAGCCCGATTTCGGCCACCGTCGGCACGTCCGGCAGGTCCGCCAGGCACTTGGTGCCCGTGACCGCGAGGGCTTCGCAGCACCGCCCTGGATGTTGCGCTGTTTGACGTAGCTGAGGAGCGTGAAGCCGCGTGTTTTGCCCAGCACGCGGCCTGCACAGCCGGCCGCCGCCGCCGTAGGGCACGTGCAGGATGTCAGTGCAGGATCGGCGCTTCCGAGGGCCTGCGGACGAGGTAGGGGCTCGAGCCGCCCAAGGACGGCGTAGATCTTGCCCGGCGGTCCTTCTTCGCGGCCTCGAGGTTTCGCCACCAGGTCTGCCACGTCACGGAGGGGTTGCGCGCAGACCACCAGAGGTAGGGGACGGCGACGACATGGTTGCGAGGACCGCGAAGGTGTCGTCCGGAGCGAAGGGTTGCGCTTCAGCGTTCGGGGTGATCGCGTGCGTGGTCAACACACGAGCACGGTGTAGCCGTCGGGCGCGGCCTTGACGACATGACGGCGTGCCGACCTGGCCGGCGGCGCCGGGCTTGTTCTCGACGACGACGGGACGGCCCGCCTTTTCGGCCAGGCGCGGCTGCAGGATGCGAGCCGTGATGTCGGTGCTTTCCGCCGGCGGGAAGGTGACGATGAGGGCGCGGCGAACTGTCCTGCGCGAGCGCGAGGCGAACGACGCGGCGACGGCAGCAGCGCCAGCGCGAGAACGTCACGGCGGAAAGAGTCGGTCTGGTCCATGGGGGGCTCCGGTTGGCGAAAGGAAAAAGTCGGCGGGCGCTCAGCCCATCCACTGGCTCACGGGCACGGCACTGTCCTGCAACTGCTGGGAGATCACGTCGACCAGCGCCGGGCCGTCGTGCGCGAGCGCGGCCCTGATCGTGCGCTCCACGTCCGACGGGTCCTCGACGCGCCAGGACTTCACCCCGAAGGCTTCGGCCACGCGCGCGTGATCGGTGCGGTTGAAGTCCACGGAGAAGTAGCGCTCGCCGTAGCCCGATTTCTGGCTCGCCTTGATCCAGCCGAACACGGTGTTGGAGAAGACGATCATCTTGAGCGGCACGCTGCGGCGCACGATCGTTTCCAGCTCCCCGCAGGTGAAGTTGAAGCTGCCGTCGCCCATCGCGGCCACCACCATCGCATCGGGCCGGCCGAAGCAGGCGCCCACGCCGGCGGACATCGCGAAGCCCAGCGCCCCGTGCGCGCGGTTGGTGATGAAATGCCGGCCGGCCTGCGGGGCCTCGAAGAACGCGGACAGGTACGGGCAGGGCGTGCCGGGGTCGGCCACCACGATGGCCTTCGCCGGGAAGCAGCCGGTTCAGCGCTCGCACCACGCGCTCCGGCTTGATGGGCCTGGCGGCCGAAGCGGCGAGCGCCGCGAAGTCCGCGAACTTCTCGCCCGGCCGCCCCCGAGGGCCGGCCGTCGGCGGCGGCCGCCGGGCGATGGGCGCCACCGGCGCACCGCCTCCCCAGGTCCTCGAGGGCGAGCGCGCGTCGCCCACGAGGGCGACGTCGGTGCGGTAATTGGTCGCGATGGTCATCGCGTCGACGTCGATGTGCACGATGGGCACGTCGCGCGCCGGCACCTTCCAGTGCTCGGTCGTCGTCGATCCTGCCCGCGCGCCGACGAACACCACCAGGTCCGCCTGCATCACCACCTCGCGCGTCGGGCCACGCCGCCGTTGGTGCCGACGACGCCGACGTTGAGCGGGTGCGCATCCGCCAGGGTGCCCTTGCCGCTCACGGTCGTCACACCGGGGCGTTCAGCAGGGTCGCCAGCGTCTCAGAGCGCCTCGCAGGCGCCGGCGACGACCACCGCCGCCGCAGATGATCACCGGCGAGCGCGAAGCGACCAGGCCGGTCGGCGGCCCTTTCCACGTCCGCGGCATCGGGGCGCGAGCGAAGCGCCGGGAAGCCGCCGTGCCCCTGCTGCGCCCACACCTCCGGCGTCGTCGATCTCCTGCTTCTTCAGGTCGTAGGGCATGCACATGTGCGCCGCGCCCGGCCCGCCCCGTCGTCATCGCGCGGAAGGCGCTTCGCACCGCGCCCGGAATCTGGTCCGCCCGGTCGATGGTCGTGTTCCACTTCGTGAGCGGGCGGTAGAGCGCCTGCTGGTCGAGTTCGGTCAGCGGGAACCTGCCGCGCGCGCCGACGGAAACGTCGGAGGTGATGCCCAGGACCGGGATCGAGGACTCGTTGGCCTCCACCAGCCCCGGCAGCAGGTAGGTGGCGCCGCCGCCGCTGGGGCCTTCGCAGACGCCCACCCGGCCCGTCACCCGCGCATAGCCGTCGGCCATGTAGGCGGCGCTGCGCTCGTCGCGGGTGAGGATGTGATCGATGCCGTGGTCGAGCCGGGCCAGCGCGTCATAGAACGGCAGGCTCGTGTCGCCGCACAGGCCCGAAGACGTGCTTCACGCCGTTCAGCTGCAGCATGCGCACGAGGGCTTCGGCGCCGTTCATCGAAGTCATGGAGAGGGATCGGGGTGGTGCGAAGACCCCCATTCTAGCCGCCCGCGACGGGTGGGCCTACTTCGCCGCGCGCAGCTTTCCCGGCGCCAGGTCCGCACCGGCGGATGCCGGCTCGTCGCGCCACCTCGCCGCCTGCAAGCGCACCACGTCCGCCAGGTGCCCGGACTGGGAAAAGCGCTCGCGCAGCCAGCGCGCGTCGTTCTGGCCGCGATCGGCACGATCGCCGATGGCCGAGCGCCCGGTGCCCCCAGTTCCGTCGCCGATGCGCTGGACGGGCTGGAGCGTCGCGAGCAGGTCCTCGCGCAGCCGGGTGGGTGTGGGCGCCCGGGTCCGCGAGCATCGCCTCGAACCCGAAGCGGCAGGCCTGGAAGCGGTTGTAGCCGTAGACCAGGTACTGTGGCCCCACCGGCTCCTGCCGGCGGTTGCGCAGCAGATCCGCGGCGAGCGTCTGCGCGTAGGCGGCCAGCTGCGCCGCGCCGGTGACCGTGAGCGGCGTGTCGCCGATGCGGATCTCCATCGTGCCGTACTCGGGCTTGGGGCGGATGTCCCAGTAGAAGTCCTTCATGCTCGAGACGATGCCGTAGCCGGCCATCTCGTCGAAGTAGCGGTTGAACTCCCCCACGAGCCCACTTCGGGCAGGTGGCCGGCGAAGGGGAAGGCGGAAACCGCGTGCAGGCGGGAGGTCTCGAACGAGGTGTCCTCGCCCTGGTAGAAGGGCGAGGAAGCCGACAGCGCGATGAAATGCGGGATGTACCGCGCCATCCGGTGCGTCAGGTAGATGGCGTCGTCGCCCGTGCCCACGCCGATGTGGATGTGCTGGCCGAACACGGTGAACTGCTTGGCGAGATAGCCGTAGAGCGCCGAAACCTGGAGGAAGCGCTCCGTGGCGAAGATGCGGCGCTCGCTCCACTTGTGGAAGGGGTGCGAGCCGCCGCCGGCCACCGCGAGGTTGAGCTTTCCGGCGGCGTCCACGATTCCGTCGCGCGTGCGGACCAGCTCGTCGCGCAGCCGGTCGAAGCGCGTGTGCACGGTGGAGTTCACCTCGATCATGCTTTCGGTGATCTCGGGCTTCACCTCGCTGGGCAGCCCCGCCTTCCCCAGGCGCGCGAGCAGGTCCGGCGCGCCGCGGGGGGGTCGTGGTCGCAGGTGTTGAGCACCATCAGCTCCAGCTCCACGCCGACGGTGAGCGGGTCCGATGTCTTGAATTCGAGGGGCATGGCGGTCTTTCGTCAGCGTTCGAGACGGCGCCGGCCGGGGCCCGGCGGCGCCTCGGGGGCGCGCTTTCGCCCGCGAAACGCAGGCCCCACTGCGCGGCGAGCGGGCCCATGAGCTCCATCATGATCACCCCGGCCAGCACGACCGCGGTGAGGTCCTGCCCGAACGAGGGGTAGAGGCGCGCCACGTCGTGCTGCAGCAGGAGCGCGATCGAGGACATCGGCAGCAGCGTCGCGCCCAGTCCCGATGGCCTGGCGCCATTCCAAGCCGCCCAGGGGCGCGATCGCCACCACGCCCAGGAACTTGCCCGCCGCGCGCGCGACCACGAAGGCGAGCGCCGCCCAGCCCGCGGTCTCGAAGGAGGCGATCGGCAGGCTCGCGCCGGTGATCACGAAGAGCACGACGTAGAAGAGCCGCGAGGCGCGTCCCAGGTCCACGTCCACCGGGTCGTGGCCGCGCGTCGTTCCGGGCGAACAGGCCCAAGGCGAGGAGCGAGAGGATGACCGAGAGCTTGCCCACCTGCGCGAGCCCACCGCGGCCACGACGAGGCCCGCCAGCAGCGTGAAGTGCAGTTTCGGGACTGCGCTCGACGAGGCCCGCGAGCATCCGGGCCACCCACGCCATGGCGCCGCCCAGCGCGAGGGACCCCACGAACAGGTAGAGCGGATGCAGCACGGCCGTGTCGAGATCCAGGTGCAGCTCGAAATGCACCGAAGCCGTGAGCATCGTCACGATCACCGAGGCGACCAGGCTGTTGAGCGCCACGAGCGTGAACGCGCGGTCCGTCACCTGGCCGTCCGCGCGCGCGTCCTGGGCCACCAGCAGCACCACGGCGGGAGAGGTCGCCATCGCGATCGCGCGGCGATGCCCGCCTTCAGCGGCAGGAATCCGAGCAGGTGCAGGGCCGCGAAGACCAGGCCCGAAGCGGCGGGGCTTTCGCCCATGAAGGTGGCGGCGAGGCTCCAGTCGCGCTTCACCCACGCGAGGTCCATGCGCCGGCCCAGGTCGAAGAGCACGAGGCCCAGGGCGATGTCGACGAAGATGCGGGCCTCGTCGAGCAGCGGCCCGATGTTCAGGGCCGCTCGCGAGGGCGCGATGGCGAAGCCCACGAGCACGTAGCCGATGACGCGCGGCAGGCGCAGCTGGCGGGCGGCTTCCCGCCCAGCATGCCGGCGACGAGCAGCACGCCGAAGAGGCAGCGGGATTGAAGGCGAGGAAGGCTAGGCCGCAGCAGGCGGGGGTCGGTCGGGTCCTCGGACGAAATTCCTGCATGTGGTGCAAGGCGCGCAGGGCCCGCCAGCGATTTGGAGCGCCGGGGCCGCCGGCCGGAAGTTCCCCGGGCCGGGGAAGCGCCTTCCGGCGAGCGTCGTCCTGCCGCGGCAATGCGCCCATGGCCCACCGGTTTCTTCCAGAACACCATCGCGCTCGTCTACGACTTCGACGGCACGCTCTCGCCGCAGCCGATGCAGGAGTACACGGTGCTGCCGCGCATGGGCATCGCGCCGCGCGAGTTCTGGAAGCGCGTGAACGACGAGGCGCGCGAGACGCAGTCGGACATGATGCTGGTCTACATGCGGCACATCCTGGAGTCCCTCGACCGGCAGAGAATCGCGGTCAAGCGCGGCGACTTCGCGAGGATGGCAGGCGCCATCCGCTACTTTCCCGGCGTGGAGGGCTGGTTCGCGCGCGTGAACGCCTACGTGCGCCAGAGCGGCGGCAAGGTGAAGCTGCACCACTACGTGATCTCCGCCGGGCAGAAGGAGATCCTCGACGGGGTGTCCATCCGCCGCCACTTCCGGCGCATCTACGCCTCCGAGTACCACTTCAACCACCACGGCGTGGCGACCTTCCCGAAGCTCCTCGTCACCGACACGATGAAGACGCAGTTCCTCTTCCGCATCAACAAGGGGAAGGAAGCGGTCACCGAATCGATCAACGAGCACATGCCCGAGGCCCTGCGGCCCATTCCCTTCCACAACATGATCTACGTGGGCGACGGCATGACCGACGTGCCCTCGATGGCGCTCACCAAGAAGAACGGCGGGCACACGGTCGCCGTCTACGGCAAGCGCAAGGACGCGCAGAAGGACATCTGCGTGCGCCTGCTCGAGGCCGGGCGCGCCGACTTCATCGCCGTGGCGGATTACCGCAAGGGCAGCAAGCTCGCGCGGCGCATGGAGCTCCTGCTCGACGCCATCGTCTCGGACATCGCCTACCGGCGCGAAGCCTGGGAGTGCCGCGCCGAGCACCGCGCCGCGCCCTAGATGGGGCCGGCCACCTTCCCCTGCTGCGCCTGCTGGCCGACGGCCGCTTCCATTCCGGGGAGGACCTCGCGAAGCACCTGGGCCGCAGCCGCGCCACCGTCTCGGAAGCCCTCAAGAGCGCGGACGAGCTGGGCGTCGACGTGTTCTCCGTGCCCGGCAAGGGTTACCGGCTCGCCTCGCCGGTGGAGTTCCTCGACGCCGCGCGGATCGTGCAGGGGCTGGGCGCCGCCGCCTCGCGCGTGCGCCTCACCCTCGCCGACGAGGCCGACTCGACGAGCACGCGGCTCTCGGCGCTCGCGCAGCAAGGCGCGCCCTCGGGCACCTGCATCGCGGCGGAGTGGCAGAGCGCCGGCCGCGGCCGGCGCGGGCGCGCGTGGCAATCGGCGCTCGGCGCCTCCATCACCTTCTCGATCCTGTGGCGCTTCGAGCGCGGCCCGGGGCACCTGGCGGGGCTTTCGCTCGCCGTCGCCGTGGCCGTCTCGCGCGCCCTCGAACGCCACGGCGTGAAGGGCGTGGGCGTGAAGTGGCCCAACGACCTGGTGGCGCACTGGAAGAAGCTCGCCGGCATCCTCGTCGAGACCTCCGGCGACCTGCTCGGCCCCACGGCCGCGGTCGTCGGCGTGGGCGTGAACTTCCGCCTGGGCGAGGCGCTCCTCGCGCGGATCGACCAGCCGGCCATCGACTGCGTATCGCTCGCCGCCGAGCCGCCCTCGCGCAACGCCCTCCTCGCCGAGCTGGTCGCGACCCTGGTCGACGACCTCGATCGCTTCGAGCGCGAGGGATTCGGCGCCTTCCGCGCCGACTGGCTCGAGAGGCACGCGTATGCCGGGCGCCGCGTCACGGTGCTCGCGCCCGGCGCCGAGCCGCGCGAAGGCGACGTGATCGACCTCGCGGAGGACGGCGCGCTCGTCGTGAGCCTGGACGGCACGGCCACGCGCCTCACGGCCGCCGAGATCTCCCTGAGGCCCGCCTGAACATGGCCCGCCGCCTCCCCCGTCCTCGCGCTCGACGCCGGCAACACGCGCATCAAGTGGGGCCTCAACGTCGGCGGCCAGTGGGTGGCGCGCGGCGCCACGCTCGTGGCGGAGGCGCACAAGCTCGGGCGCGACTGGCCGCCCCTGCCCGAGGGCACCCTCGCGAAGGGCTCGAACGTCGCCGGGCTCACCGTGGAGCTCGCGCTCTACGAGGCCTGCGCCAACTACGATCTCGACCTGTCCCTCGTGACCTCGCAGGCCGAGCAGCTCGGCGTGAAGAGCGGCTACCGCGATCCCGGCCAGCTCGGCACGGACCGCTGGGCCGCGCTCGTCGCGGCGCACCGCGCCGCCGAAGGCCACAAGCTCGTCGTGAACGTGGGCACGGCCCTCACCGTCGACGCGCTGCGCGGCGACGGCTTCTTCCTCGGGGGCCTCATCGTGCCCGGCCCGGCCCTCATGCGCGCGAGCCTCACCGGCGGCACCGCGGGCCTCAAGCTCACCGAGGGCCAGTTCGATCCGTTCCCGCGCTCGACACCCGACGCCATCACCACCGGGGCCGTCCTGGCCGCCCTGGGCGCCATCGACCGCATGGCCGCCGCGATGGCGCAGGCGAACGCGGCGCCCGAGCGCATCGTCCTGTCCGGCGGGGCCGCCTCGACGCTCGAACCGCACCTATCCAGCCCGGTCACCTTGAACGACAATCTCGTCCTCGACGGCGTCGTGCTCATCGCCCGCGCCGGCCGGTAACGACCATGGGCCGATTCCTCTTCTTCATCCTCCTCGTCGCGAACCTCGCCTTCGGCGCGCACCTGTGGCTCTCGCACGAGCGCGACGCGCCCGACCTCTCGCGCCGCGAGAAGAACGCGGGCGAGGTGAAGATCGTCTCCGTCACCCCGCCCGTGAGCGGGCAGCGGAAGGACGACGAGGCCCGGCGGCAGGCCGTGGCGCTCGCGGGCGCCGCCTGCGTGGAGTTCAGCGGCATCGCGGGGACGGAGATCGGCAAGGTCCGCGACACGCTGGCCACCCTGAGGCTGGGCGATCGGCTCACCGAACGCCGCCTGGAGGAAGTCACGCGGCACTGGGTCTACGTCCCGCCCGCGAGGGACCGGAAGAGCGCCGAGGCCGCCGCCGCGCAACTGAAGCGCCAGGGCGTGACCGAGCTGTCCATCCGCCCGGACAACGCCATCTCGCTGGGGGTCTTCTCGACGGAGGACGCGGCGTTCCGCTACCTGGGCCAGGTGGAGGCCAAAGGCGCCAGGGGCGTGCAGGTGGGCCCCTTCGCGCGCGAGCTGAAGGACACCGTCTTCACCCTCCGCGAGCCGGACACCGAACTCGTCGCGCGCCTCACCCTGATGCAGCGCGACCTTCCCGGCTCGGCGCTGAAGGCGATGCCCTGCCCGGAAAAATGAAGGGGACGCACACCTTCATTTTTTCCTGAAGCGGATGTCGCCGAAGTAGGCGACGGCATGCCCGCCGGTGTTGTCGGAGTCGCTCATGATTCCCACCGCGCGCACGCGCGGGGGCTCCTCCCCGAAGGCGCGGCGGAAGTCCTCGAGCACGTTCACCCGCTCCTCGTGCCACCGGCCCAGGTCCTTGCGACCGCTGCCCGCGACGATCATCTTCACGCGCGTGCTGAAGTGGTGCTCGATCAGCGCTCCCTCCGGCAACTGGTTCTCCCAGATGTACATGATCGTGGCATAGGGCAGTTCGTTGCCCGTCATGGCCTTGGCGAGGTCGTAGTTGATCTGCTCCGCGTCCGGCAGCTTCTCGCGCCCGCCCTCGAAGGTGACGATCACGCGCGCCGGGGAATCCTCCACCTGGTGGACCGAGTTGTTGGCGCCGCCGATGAGCTCGGGCACCTTCCAGTGCCAGGTGAGCCAGGGGAATTCCTTCACGTCCACCGTGAGGTCGAACTGCAGTCCCGAAGCGCTCGCGTCGGCCTGGGCGCGCATGGCGACGGTGCCGTCCAGGGGCACGAGCTGGTACTTCGTCGGTTTCTTGAAGCGCGCCAGGCGGTAGGGCTTCCACCCGGGCGGCAGGACATCGAGCGCGAGGGCCGTCGAGAAGGGCGCCGGGTCGTGGACCGGGTCCGGGACTGCCGGCGCCGGCGCCGGCGGCGTGCTCGCGCAGGCGGCCAGCAGGACGGCGAGCAGGAGTGCGTAAACCGGGCGCATGTCGTTATCGGTTATTCTCTGGCCGGATTTCCAGCCGATGGCCGGGAACTCTACCCGTCTTTTCCCCTGCCGTCGCGACGGAACCGAGCACTTCCATGAACGCCCTTTCCCGCACCCTCCTCGTCCTCGCCACCGTCCTGGCCGCCGGATGCGCCGCCATCGACCCGAACGGGATCATCACCCGCCGCCTGGCCGACGGCACCGACACGATCTCCCCCGTCCCCGGCGGCGCGTCGGGCAGGCTCGATGCCGCCACCCGCGCGGCCGCCTTCGACTACGTCTGGCGCACGATCGACGAGCGCTACTACGACCCGAAGATGAACGGCGTCGACTGGAAGGCGGTCGGGGACAAGTGGCGCCCGCAGGTGATGGACGCGCCGGACGAGGACGCGTTCTGGGACCGCCTGGACCGCATGGCGGGCGAGCTGCGCGATGCGCACACGCGGGTCGAAAGCCCGAAGCGCGCGCGACTCATCGAGCGCGCCCAGTCCGTGAGCCTGGGCTTTTCCTTCCGCCCCCTGGGCGATGCGCTCGTCGTGACGAACGTGAACGGCGAATCGGATGCCTGGTGGGCCGGCGTGCGCCCCGGCATGACCCTCGCCACCGTCGAGGGCGTCCCCGCGAAGGACGCCTACGCGAAGCTCCTGGCCGAGGCCCGCGACAGCTCGTCCGACCACGCCAGGCACGTTATGGCCACGCGCCGCCTCCTCGCCGGGGAGGTCGATTCGAAGGTCGCCGTCTCCTTCACCCGGGGCGACGGCACGCCGCTCGCCGCGACGCTGCGGCGAATCCGCTTCACGAACCCGCCGCGCGTCACGCACCGGCGCCTGCCCGACGGCTCGGCCTACGTCCGGCTCACCGCGTGGTCGCAGAACCTCGAAGGCGGCATGATCGAGGCGATCCGCGCCAACAAGGACGCCCCCGCGATCGTGATCGACCTGCGCGGCAACCCGGGCGGCTCCGGGCTCATGGTGCGCAACGTCGCGAAGCAGTTCTTCAAGGGCGAGATCAAGGCCGGCCGCGCGCTCACGCGCACCGGCAAGCCGATCACGCTCGCCTTCGACCTGGTCGAGGTCATCAAGATCGACCAGGTGCTCGAGGGCACGGGCCTCTACGCGGGCCCGGTGACGATCCTCGTGGACAACGACAGCGGCAGCGCGAGCGAGCTCTTCGCCGCCATGATGCAGGCGCAGAAGCGCGCCACCGTCGTCGGCCAGACCTCGTGCGGGTGCCTGCTCGCCTACATGGGCTACGCGCCCGTGCCCGGGGGCGGCAAGCTCGCCTACAGCGAAGTGGGCTTCGTGCTCCCCGACGGCCGGCGCATCGAAGGCACGGGCGTCGTGCCGGACATCGCGGTGCCGATCTCGCCGGAAGACCTCCGCCTCAATCGCGACCGCGTCCTCGAGGCCGCCGTCGCGCAGATCGCCCGCGCCCCGAAACCCGAACCGGCGAAGCCCGCGCCCGCGCAGGGCCCGGCGAAGTGACCCGGCCGCGATGAGCGCGCACGCCGCGCTCAACCCCGGCGTGCGCCGCCGCGAGGTCTTCGGCTGGGCGATGTACGACTTCGCCAATTCCGGCTACACCACCGTCGTGCTCACCGCCGTCTTCAACGCGTACTTCGTCTCGACGGTGGCGGGCGGCAAGGACTGGGCGACGCTCGCCTGGACCCTCGCCCTGGGCGCCTCCTACGCCATCGTCATGGTCGCGGGCCCGATCGTCGGGGCGTGGGCCGACGCGCATGCCGCCAAGAAGCGCGCGCTCCTGCTGAGCACGGTGGGCTGCGTCGCGGGCACCGCGGCGCTCGCCCTCGTGGGCCCCGGCGACGTGGCCCTCGCCATCGCGCTGCTCATCGTCTCGAACGTCGCCTACTCGATGGGCGAGAACCTCACCGCCTCGTTCCTGCCCGAGCTCGCGCGGCCCGCCGCCGTGGGCAAGGTGTCGGGCTGGGGCTGGAGCCTGGGCTACGTGGGCGGTCTCCTCGCGCTGGGACTGGGGCTCGCGTGGGTGATGGGCGCCGATGCCCGCGGTTCCACCGCCGCGCAGGCCGTGCCGGGGACGATGCTCATCACGGCCGCCGTGTTCGCCGCGGCCTCGGCCTTCACCTTCGCCCTGCTGCGCGAGCGCGCCGTGCCCGTGCCCGCGAGCGAGGTCGCCTCGCACGCGTTCGCGCGCCTGGCGCGCACCGCGAAGGAAGCCCTCGCCTACCGCGACCTCCTCGCGGTGTTCGCCTGCGGCACCTGCTACCAGGCCGGCGTCGCGACGGTGATCACCCTGTCGGCCATCTACGCCGAGCAGGTGATGGGCTTCGGCATGAAGGAGACGATCCTGCTCATCCTCGCGGTGAACGTGACCGCGGGCATCGGCGCCTTCGGCTTCGGCTACGCGCAGGACCGGCTGGGCAAGGTGCCCGCGCTTCGCTACACGCTGTGGGCGTGGATCGCGATGGTGGCGGTGGCCTGGGGCGCCACGACCTCCGCGCAGTTCTGGGTCGCGGCGAACCTCGCGGGGCTCGCGATGGGATCCTCCCAGTCGGCCGGCCGCGCCCTCGTCGCCTACTTCGCGCCGCCTTCGCGCACGGGCGAATTCTTCGGGCTGTGGGGCACGGCCACGCGCCTCGCCTCGATCCTGGGGCCCGTCACCTACGGCGTGGTCACCTGGATCACGAGCGGGAACCACCGCCTCGCCATCGCCTGCACCGGCGCCTTCTTCCTCGTGGCCCTGGGGTTCCTCGCGCAGGTGGACGAAGGGCGGGGGCGCGAGGCGGCCGTCGCGGCTTGAATCCGCGGCGCCCGGCCCCACGTACCCCGCACGATCCCGCGCGGAAATTCCATGGCACTGCCTTCGCTGTTCCTCTCCCATGGCGCACCGACCCTCGCCCTCGAGGACACGGCCGTCACGCGCGCCTGGGCCGGCCTGGGCGCGAGCCTTTCGCCCCGCGCGGTGGTCGCGGTTTCCGCGCACTGGGATACGGCCGGGCCCACCGTCACCACGGCGCCAAGGCTCGCGACGATCCACGACTTCCACGGCTTCCCGCGCCCGCTCTACGACATCCGCTACGAGCCCCCGGGCCACGCGGCGCTCGCCGAGCGCGTCACCACGCTCCTTGCCCGCGGCGGCTTCGCCACGGAAGGCGACGCGCGGCGCGGCATCGACCATGGCGGCTGGGTGCCGCTCAAGTTCATGCTTCCGAAGGCGGACGTGCCGGTCATCCAGCTGTCGATCCAGTCGGGACGCGACGCCGCCCACCACGTATCGCTCGGGAAGGCCCTCGCCCCGCTGCGCGCCGAGGGCGTGCTGGTGCTCGCCTCCGGCGGCATCGTGCACAACCTGCGCGAGCTCGACTGGCAGGGCAAGGGCGGCCGCGTGATGCCGTGGGCGAAGGCCTTCAACGACTGGGTCGCGGCGAACGTCGCTTCCGGCGACGAAGAGGCACTCGTCGACTGGCTCGCGCGCGCCCCGGAACCGCGCCGCGCCCACCCCACGCCCGATCACTTCCTGCCGTTCTTCGTGGCGCTGGGCGCGGGAGGCTTTCCCGGCAAGCGCCTCGAATTCGGCTTCGACCTGGGCTCGCTCGGGATGGACGCCTACGCGTTCGGCGCGGACTGACCGGCTCCGTCCCTAGCCCCAGATCCTCGCCTCGTCGAACCCCAGCTCCGCGAAATCCGCTGCCCGCAGGTCCGCCTCGTTCGCGCAGAAGAACTCGTCGAGCTGCGGCGGCGCGACGGCGGTCCCGGCGAGCATCGCGTGCGCCTGCCCGCGGTGGTGGACCTGGTGCTCGAAGACATGCGCGAGCAGCCGGTGCAGTTCCTCCTCCACCGGCCCCTTGCGCCGCAGGATCGCCACCCGCCGTTCGTAGTCCGCCTCGCTCGCCTGCTCGCACACCGCGATGAGCCGCCGGTCCGTCTCGGCCTGCTCGTCGGCCAGGTCGATCACCTCGTCGAAGGGTTCCTGCGGCTCGTAGAACTCCGCGATGTTCGGGTGCGGCGGTCGGCCGTCCAGGGCGCGCTCCATCGCGTCGACGTACATCCAGTCCACGGTGACGATGTGGTTGAGCGTCGCCTTGAGGGACGGAAAGAAGCCCGTTCGCTTCGCGGCGAATTCCTCCGCCGTGAGCGCGGCGCAGGCGGTGAGCAGGCGGTGGTTGGCCCAGGCGTTCTGGAAGGCCCATGCCGTGAGATGGCGCTTGAGCGTGATCATGGATTCACCGGATGTCGTGTCGGGGCGACGATTATCCCATCGGCGCCGGCGACCGTCCGCCGCCCGTTGCCGCTTGTCGTGCCGGCACGACCGTTCGTTACCCCGGGCGCCCGTCGCGATTGCGCTCCCTGTGCCGTTTGGCGATCATTCCCCCATGGCATCGACTCCCCCAGCGCCCAGGAAGCGCACGCTCTACGACATCCTCGGCGTCCCGAAGGACGCGGGGGCCATCGACATCGGCCTCGCCTACAAGTCCCGTCGCGCGGCGCTGCAGAACTCGCCCAACGCCGACCCCAACGAGATCAATCTCGTGCACGAGGCGTATCACGTCCTGTGCCTGCCGAACGAGCGCGCGGCCTACGACGCCAAGCTCATCACCCTGGCCGAACGCGAAGCCGCCAAGGCCATGGCCCACGCGGACCTCGCGCTGGAGCCCGAGGATGAAGACGTCCCCGCCTGGAAGAAGAAGCCGGTGCTGGTCGGCCTGGGCGTCCTCGTGGCCCTGCTCGCGTGGTTCATCCTCAAGCCCGCCCCGAAGCCCGTGGCGCCCGCGCCGCGCGTGGTCGCCCAGCGCGAACTCGTGCGCCCGGCCGAACCCGCCGGCGGCCAGATCGCCAACGCGATCGCGACGCCCTCGGTCGAGAAATCCGGCGAGCAGCTCTTCGCGGAGCTCTCCCGCTCCACCGCGCGCATCACCGTGCACGACGTCTCCGGCCGAACCGTGGGCCTCGGAAGCGGCGTGGTGGTGGGCACCGGGCAGGTCATCACCAACTGCCACGTCGCCACGGCCGGCGGCACGCTCGCCGTGAAGGTGGGTGGCGAGCAGTTCTCCGCGAGCGTCGAGGTGGCCGACGAGGAATACGACCTGTGCCGCCTGAGCGTCATGGGACTCACCGCGCCCGCCGTGCCGATCGGCAGCATCGATTCGCTCAAGACCGGGCAGAAGGTCTACGCCCTCGGCGCGCCGCAGGGCCTCGAGCTCACGATCAGCGACGGCATCGTCTCGGCGTTCCGCGAAATGCCCCAGGGCCGCATCATCCAGACCACCGCGCCCATCTCGCCCGGCTCCTCCGGCGGGCCGCTCTTCGACGCGTACGGGCGCCTCGTGGGCATCATGACCTTCCAGCACCGCTCGGGGCAGAACCTCAACTTCGCGGTGCCCGCGGACTGGATCGGCCAGGTGCGCTCGCGCACGGCCACCAACCCGCTCACCGAGGCGATGGGGAAGGCCCTCTCGCAGAACTAGCCGTGCCGCTCACCGTCGCCGAAGCCCTCGCCTGCGCGAAGTCGAGCTTTCCCGTCCTCGCGGGCCTGCCCGCCGCGCTCGCCACGCGCCTCGAAAGCGACGCGCGCGTCATGGAGGTGCCCGCGGGCGGCCGCCTCTTCGACGAACGCTCGCCCTGCGGCGCCTTCCCGTTCGTGATCCGGGGACGGGTGAAGGTGGCGAAGCTCGCGCCCTCGGGCCGCGAGATCGTGCTGTACCGCGTGGAGCCGGGGCAGAGCTGCCTCATCACCTCGAGCTGCCTGCTCGCCCGCCGCGACTACTCGGCCACCGGCATCGCCGAGACGGACGTCGCCCTCGTCGCGATGCCGCGCGATCTCTTCGACGCGCTCATGGCCGGCTCGCCCGCCTTCCGCGACTACGTTCACTCGCTCTTCGCCGACCGCATCGGCGAGCTGATGGCGCTCGTCGAGGAAGTGGCCTTCCGCCGCCTCGACCAACGCCTCGCCGCGTTGCTCCTCGCCCGCGGGCCCGTCGTCGCCGCGCGCCACCAGGACCTCGCCGAGGAGCTCGGTAGCGTGCGCGAGATCGTGAGCCGCCTGCTGGGCGATTTCGAGGATCGCGGGCTGGTGAGCCTCGGGCGCGGCCGCGTGGATCTCAAGGACCGGGCGGGCCTCGAGGCCCTGGCCGCCGGAAGGTAGCGCCATCGCCCGCTGCCCGCCTTGTGTAACCGCGGTCACATACGCGGGCGCGCGCCTTCCGTAGCCTTCGGGTCGTCCCTTCACGAACCCCAAGGAGAACCCCATGAAAAGCAACGTCGGCGGCATCGACAAGATCCTTCGCATCGCGGTGGGCCTGGGCGCCCTCGCCTTCGTCCTGATGTCCGACTCGCCCGCGCGCTGGTGGGGCCTCATCGGCCTGGTGCCCCTGGGCACCGGACTCCTGGGCTTCTGCCCCGTGTACCCGATGCTCGGCCTCAGCACCTGCCCGGTGAAGCGCTAGCCCGGGGGTTTTCCGGCTCAAGCCGGCCGGCGCACCGGCCGTAAAGGGGTTACCCGCTATCATGGCGATCGCGGGTTTTCCTCTTCCCACGCCCGGACAAGCCATGAATAACAAGATCCTCCTCGCCGCCCTCCTCGCCCTTTCGCTGCCCGCCCTCGCCGGCCGCCCCCTCAGCACCGAAGACGCCAATTCCCTCGACGACGGCCAGTGCCAGCTCGAGGCCTGGGCCAACCGCACGCGCTCGAACGCGACCGAGATGGTCGCCGTCCCGGCCTGCGCGTTCCTCAAGGTCGAGGCGCAACTGGGCACCGGCTGGGTGCGCGAGAACGGCGAGACGAAGCTCGCCGCGCAGTTCTTCCAGGTGAAGCACGCCTTCAGGAAGGTCGACGACGGCGCCTGGGGCATCGCGTTCGTGGCCGGCATCGCCCGCGACCGCACCCGCGAGACCTACGGCAACTGGGGCGACCCGTATTTCATCGTGCCCTTCAGCTTCGGCATCGGCGAGGACAAGGACTCGCGCGCGGTGGTGCACCTGAACCTGGGCACGACCCGCAATCGCGAGGAGGCCCGCAACCTCACGCTGTGGGGCATCGCGGCCGAGAAGCCGGTCACCGAGCGCCTCACGCTGGTGGGCGAGGTCTACGGCGAGAACACCCGCGACCCGTTCTACCGCGCGGGCGGCCGCTTCACGGTCATCCCGGAGATGCTCGACGTCGACCTCACGTACGTCGGCCGCTCCGGCGGCTCGAAGGAAGACCGGCTCTGGTCGATCGGCTTCCACCTGGAAGGCGACGTCTTCAAGTAGTCGCCGGCCGGACGGGGCAGAATGGCGCCATGGGAAATCCCGCGCGCCTCCTCCTCGCCGTCGTCCTGCTGCCCATCGCCTTGTCCGGCTGCGGCAAGAAGAACGCCGCCGTCCTGCCCGACTCGTGGGAAGTCTCCCTCGCCCGCGCGGGCGAGGCCTGGATCGCGAAGGACATGCCGCGCGCCTGGGCGCTCTGCGAGAACGCCTTCGCGATCGCCTCGAAGGCGGGCAAGCTCGACCCCGCTCTCACGTCCCTGGACTGCCTGGGCGAAGTCGCGGTGAAGCAGGGCGAGGCCACGAAGTCGCTGCCCTTCGCCGCGAAGTTCATCGCGGACCACGGCAAGGCCCTGGAAACGCACACCGCGCGCTTTCGCGTGCGCAACAACCACGCGGTGCTGCTTTTCGAAAGCGGCAAGCCGGACGAGGCCGTCGCGCGGTTTCGCGAGGTGGTGGCCGACGCGGAATCGGGAACGATCAATTTCCCGGTGTTCCTCACCCTGGTGCGCAATCTCGCCCTCGCCTGGTACGGATCGGCGAGCAGCCCCGAGGCGAAGGCCTGGGTGAGCGAAACCGGCGCGTGGCTGGAGGAGCGGCTCGGCCCCGACCCGGCGTTCCGCATCGCCGCGCACCGCGGCAGCACGAAGGCGCTGGAGGCGCTCATCGCCATCGGCGAGCGCCAGGCCCACGAAGCGACGCCCCGGTGGCGCCGGATCGTCGAGGTGACGCTCGGCAAGGAAGAGGATCTCGAGAAGCATGACCCGACCTGGCGGCGCCTGTGCGAGACGGCCAAGCTGGGCGAGATCGGGTTCGTGGCCTGCATCCGGGAGCTTTCCGCCCCCTAGCGGCCCATTTGACCAAACCGGCCTCCGGGGGGCCCGGGGAAGGGCACAATTCCCGCCCATGAAGATCCTATCCGCACTGCCCGCCCTCCTCCTCGCGCCCGCCCTCGTGCTGGCGATGCCCCCGGCCGCGCCGGACCCCGCCAAGGGCAACCCGCACGCCACCCCGCCCTCGCCGTGGGCGGACCTCGCCGAATACGCGATCTCCCTCAAGGTGCCGCCCAAGGGCGCCACGGGCCAGTGGAAGATCCGCACCTTCGACGACCCGTCGGACGTCTCGATCGAGCTCGACACGCCCGCGGCCAAGGGCCGCACGCAGGGCACGCTGCTGCTGGTCGGCGGCCAGGCCATCGCGTTCAAGGGCTTCGCGCCCGAGGCCGGCTTCGAGATCGACCCGCTCGACACGGCCATCGTGAACCTGAAGCTGGTCACGAACCTGCTGACGCGGATCGCGCCCGAGGGGCCCGATGCCGTGAAAGCCGTCACGCCGGTGAAGCTGGGCGACGGCAAGCAGGCGCTCGTCGCCTACACGCGCAGCATCAACATGCAGTTCAATGCCCCGTGGTCCGTCACGGGCCAGGTGAAGCGCGTCGACGCGAAAACCGTCGGCTACGACCTCACGATCGAGGCGCCGGGCGCCAAGGCCGGCGAGCGGCTCAAATGGCAACTGAAGGGCACGGCGGGCGGCGCCACGCGCGGCAAGTCGCTCGACGACGCGATGTCGCTCGCGGGCTGGTCCGCATACCGCCTCGCGCCGCCTTCGTCGAAGACCGGGCACACGACGCTCTCCTTCGGCACGCAGAAGCTCGCGGGCCCCTACGCGACGATGAAGGACCTGCGCGCGGCCCTCGCGAAGCCCTAGGTGCGCGTCTTCAGGTAGGCGACCAGGTCGGCCCGCAGCTGCGGGTTGCGGATCTTGAGCCCCATGAGGTTGCCCGGCACGAGCTTGTCCGGGTTCTCGAGCCACTTGTCCAGGTTCTCCTCCGTCCACGAAAGGCCGGAGGCCTTGAGCGCATCCGAGTAGTCGAAGCCCGGGACCGTCCCGGCCTTGCGGCCGACGATGCCCACGTAGGGCGGGCCCATGCCCTCCTTCACGTGGCACTTGATGCAGCGGCGCTCGAAGTAGTCCTTGCCGCGCGACGCATCGCCCGCGACGGGCGCCTGGGCCAACGCGACCGGGGCGAGAAGCGAGGCTAGCGCGAGGGACAGCAGGCGAAGGCGGGGCATGGCGGGCTCCTCGGAGGGGTCGAGGCGCCATTGTTCCCTGTTGCGGGAAATTATTCCACCCCCCCTGCGTTCGGGGGCCCCGCGCCTAGTTGCGCGTGGCGAGGTAGGCGATGATGTCCGCGCGGTCCTGCGGGTCGCGCACGCGATAGCCCATCAGGTTGCCGGGCACGAAGGCGTCGGGGTTGGTGAGCCACTTGTCGAGCGTGACCGGGCCCCAGTCCACCTTGGCGTTCTGGAGGGCCTCCGAATAGTCGAAGCCCTTCACGGTGCCCGCGCGCCGGCCGAAGAGCCCGGTGTACGGCGGGCCCATCGTCGAATCCTCGTGGCACTTGGTGCAGCGGCGGTCGAACTGGGACTTGCCGCGCACCGGGTCGCCGACGGGGGGCGACTGGGCGAGGACGATCGTGGCGAGGGACAGGGCGACTGCGGCAAGGGGCAAGCCAACGCGAATGCGCGAGTCCATGGGCACCTCCTGGAAACAGTGTGCCCGCAAATGCCCCCGGGGGCTTGCGGCAACGCAAAAACCGCGTGGGGGCGCCGCTATTCGCGCACCTTGAGGTACGCGATGATGTCCGCCCGCTCCGCGGCGTTGCGGGTCTTGAAGCCCATGCGGTTGCCCGGGATGAACTTGTCGGGGTTCTCGATCCACTTGTCGAGCGTCTCCTCCGTCCAGGTGACGTTGGAGCCTTCCAGCGCCTCGGTGTAGACGAAGCCCGGCACGCGGCCGGCACCCTGCCCGAAGATCTTCTTGTACGGCGGGCCCATGGCCGAGCGCTCGTGGCAGGTGCCGCACTTCTGGTCCCAGAGCTTCTTGCCGCGGGCGGCGTCGCCGGCGGCAAGGCCCGTGCCTGGCGAGAGCAGGGACAAGGCGACGAGGGCGGGCAGGATGCGGTTCATGGCCGCCAGCTTACGGTCAGGCGGCGGCCTAAGGGGCGGGACTTTGGTCCCAGGGGGCGGACCGGCAATGGGCGGCGATGCGCGCCACGAGCGCCGGGATGAGCGGCCCGGGCAGGTCGTGGGCCATGCCCTCGACTTCCCACAGCACGGCGCCGGGGATGTTCTCGGCGATGTCGCGGCTGCCCTCCACGGGCAGGAGCGGATCGTCCACGCCGTGGATCACCAGCGTGGGCGCGTTGATGCGCTTGAGCGAGGCGCGGCGATCGCCCGAGGCGAGGATGGCGAAGAGCTGGTGGGAGGAGCCCTGCGGATCGAGCCCGCGTTCGGCCACGCGCTTGCACACCGCCTTCAGCTCGGCTTCGTCCGGCGGGTAGCGCTCGCTGCCGATGGTGCGCAGCACGTGCTCCAGGTGGCGCGCGACGGCCTCGAGGTCCTTCGGGTTGGGCGGCAGTTGCAGGACGGCCCTGAGCGCCCTCGGGTGGCCCATCGAGACGCGCGGCGAGCCGCTCGTCGACATGATGGAGGTGAGGCTCGCCACGCGCGCCGCGTGCCGGGCGGCCATGGCCTGCGCGATCATGCCGCCCATCGACATGCCCACCACGTGCGCCTTCGGGATCGCGAGCGCCTCGAGGAGGCCGGCCGCGTCGTCGGCCATGTCGTCGATCGTGTAGACGCCGTGCACGGGAAAGCCCATGAAGGCCTTGCCGATGGCCCAGAGCGCGTTGCCCAGGTCCGCGCTTTCGATGCGCCGCGACAGGCCCACGTCGCGGTTGTCGAAGAGGATGACGCGAAAGCCATTGGCGACGAGGCCGTCCACGAACGCGTCCGGCCAGAGGGCGAGCGGCATGCCCAGGCCCATGATGAGCAGCACGGGGGGCGCCGACGGGTCTCCCTTGACCTCGTAGGCGAGGTCGATGCCGTTCGCGCGGGCGAAGGGCATCTAGAACCAGCCGGGGCGACGGGGATCGCGGTAGAACAGGGCGCGGGTGCCGCCACGGTCGAAGGGCTTCCAGTCGCCCTCGGGCTGGGCGAGGCGGTCGGCGACGGCGTTCCACACGGCGGGGTGGAAACCCAGGCCCAGGTGGCTCGCCTGCACTTCGATGTTCTCGTGGATGGCGCTCTCCGTCTCGACGCTGCATTGCCAGGCGACCACGCCGTCGGTGCGGCTGAAGATCGACGTGGTGGGAACGGGCGGCGGCGAGCGCAGGGGTTCGTGCAGGTCCGCCGCGCCGATCTTGTGGCCCGTGACTTTCTCATAAAGGCGCCACGCATTGGTGGCCTTGGGGTGCCCGGTGAAGGGCGTGCCCAGCGTGATCACGAGCCGGGTCTTCTCCGGGTGCGCCTTGGAGATCTCGCGCGCGTACAGGCCGCCCAGGCTCCAGCCGATGAGCGAGGCCTTGCGCTTGTGCTTCTTCGCCACCCGGGCGAGGAGCGCGTGGCAGCCTTCCAGCACGCCTTCGCGCAGGCCCTTGTTGGTGCCCAGGCCCCAGCCGTAGGGGATATAGCCGTGGTCCTCGAGGAAGCCACGCAGGGGGGCCGTGGTGCGGTCCGAGGCGAGCAGGCCCGGGAAGAGGATCACCGGGTGCCCGTCACCCTGCGGGACGGCCGAGAAGAGCGGGCGGGCGAGGTAGCAGGCCGCCAGTTCCCACGGGGCCCGCCATTCGAGCGCCAGCCGGACGATGCCCGGCGCCTGCATCGCGCCGTATTCGTACCAGTGCTCGAGGTTCTTGATCTTGCGTGTCGGCATGGGCCCGATTCTAACCGCCCCCCTGAAGGGGACGCACACCTTCGGAACACCTGAAGGGGACGCACACCTTCACGTGGCCTGAAGGGGACGGACTTCATTTCCGGGCAGGCAAGCCGTCGATTGGCAGCGTTTCGGGCGACAAAGTGTGCGTCCCCTTCACCGACGATGAAGGTGTGCGTCCCCTTCAGGGGCGCGTCCCCTTCAGGGGCGACGAGCCGGCGGGCGCGGGAGGGCGCGCAACTCCTCATGCGATTCCACCAGCGCCCGGGAGAAGCGATCCAGGTCCGGCATGGCAACGGTGGCGGCGAGCAACCCGAAATCGAGCGAACCGCAGTAGCTCTCGACCGTGACGTTGAGTCCCAGTCCGTGCGTGACGATGGAAACGGGCCAGTAGGTGCGAATCCGCCCACCTGCGAAAAAGAGCGGCTCCTGCGGCCCGGGGATGTTGGAGACGATCACGTTGGCAAGGGGCGTCCACGCCTTGAGGCCCTGCGTGTAGCCGTAGGCCTTCGCGGCGGCGGCGAGCAGCCAGGGCGCGCCGATCGAGACGAAGTCCGTGGGGATCACCGACTTCGCGGCGCCGGTGAGGGCCTTCGCCTTGCCGGCGGATGCGCGGATGGCCGCCAGGCGCTCGAGCGGATCGGGCAGGTGCGTGGCCAGGTTCGCGAGGACCATCGTGGCCCGCGTGGAGTACGCCGTGTCGCCCTCGGCACGCAGCGACACCGGCACCGCGGCCACCAGCGGCTTCCTCGGCACCGCGCCGTGATGCGCGAGGTACCGTCGCAGCGCCCCGCTCACGAGCGCGAGAACCACGTCGTTCAGCTTGGCGCCGTGCCGCTTGGCGATGGCCTTCACTTCGGCCAGCGGGATGGACACCGTGGCATACCGGCGCTCCGCCGTGATGGCCACGTTGATCCGCGTCGCGGGCCCCATCGGCATCTGAAGGGGACGCACACCTTCACGAGCACTGAAGGGGACGGACACTTTGGCGTCCGAATGACGCGCAGCCGCAGCCTTGCCCCTGCCACCAGAGTGTCCGTCCCCTTCACCCGGGCTGAAGGTGTGCGTCCCCTTGTGCGTCCCCTTCAGGAGGCGGTAAACGTCTGGAAGTGCGCCGACCAGCTTGCCGACTTCACCAGCGCTCTTGCGGAGGGCGACACCGAGCAGCGCCGGGACGCCGGGCGTCTCGTCGAGCGTACGGGCGGGCGGCTTGGGCACCTTGCGGGGGATCGCTGTCGTATCCAGAAGCGCCTGCGCGAGTTGCACCCCGGCTGCGCCATCGAGCGCGGCGTGGTGCACCTTCGAATACCAGGCGAGATCGCCGGAGGCGAGTCCCTCGACGAGATAGAAGCGCCACAGGGGCCGGCTGCGATCGAGCGGCTCCGCGTGCAGCTTCGCGACCAGCTTCTCGAGCTGCGCCTGCGTGCCCGGCTTCGGCAGCCGGACCCGCCGCACATGCCAGCCGAGGTCCACCTCGCGATCCTCCACCCAAACGGGGCTCGCGAGATCGAAGGGCAACGTGGCGAGCCGCCGCGTGAGAACGGGCGCCAAGTGCAGGCGCCTGCCGATGTGCTCGCGGGCCTTCTCGACCCACTTCGCCCGCTGCCTCGCCGGCACCCCCACGAGGTTGAGCGAGCCCACGTGCATCGGGACCTCGGGCGATTCGAGATAGAGGAAGGCGCTGTCGAGACCGGAGAGGGGCTTCACGCCCCGATGCTACCTCACGCGAAAGCCCGCATCAGTCGCTGAAGCCGGATTCGCGTTGGTGGCGAATTCGCAGGACAAGAATGATCTCGCGAAGGGGATCGAAGACGTACAGCGCGACATAGCCCGTCACCCCGCGGGAAACCACGAACTCACGCTTCTCGCCCTCCACCCGGCGGCCAACCAGCGGGTGCGCAGCCAGCATGTCGATACCACCGAGAATCTCCTCGATCGCCGCGTCCGCGTGGTCCGGCGCAACATCGCGAAGGAACTGCCAGAGTCGTACGAGATCCTCGATGGCTTGCGGCGAATGGACTATTCGCGCCACTTGATGGGCTTGGGTCGCGGGGGGTTCTTCCCGGCCGCCTTGGCTCGCAGCCACTTCGCCACGTCCTCATGCGCATAGCCGATGCCGGTTTCGAGCATGCCCTGATGAGCTTCCTCGGCGTCGCGGAGGAATGCCGCCCGACGTTCCATTGACGTGACCGCCGTCTCCAAAGCTCTCACCATCAGCGCATGCGGCGTCTCGTCGCCCTCCCTCGCGAGGCGATCGATTCGCTCCTTCAGATCCATCGGGATCTTGAGGCTGGTGGGGTGCTGGGCCATGGGGGTTGCCGGATGAGTAGTCATATCCTACTACCTGCTAGCGATCGTGACGATTCCCCTTGAACGCCCCGACCTGCCGCAACGTGCACAGCCGACGCCGCCATCGACTCAGCTTCCCCAGTAGCCGGGACGTCGGCGTTGATAAGCAACGGCCGCAATGACGATCCGTTCCGCGTATGCGCGGTAGAGAAGCCAAAAGGGAAAGCGGGAAAGGGGAAGCCGACGTGTCCGGCCATGCACCCGGGAACCGCCTTCCGGCATTCTCGCGAGGTGATCGATGGCCCGCTGGACGTCGTCCAGAAATTCACGCCCCAAGCCCGGCCGCGCGCGCTCGTAGAAATCCGCCGCGTCGTTCTGCTCCCTCCTGGCCCGAGGGAGGAAGAAGACCACCGTCACTTGAGCCGGCTGCGTGCCTCCGCCATGACTTCTTCCGCCGGAATGGCCTGCACTTCTCCCCGGAGGTATTCGTCAAAGCGGCGGCGGGCTTCCTGAACCCACAGCCGCGCGACTTCTTCCTCGGGTCCGTCCGAGGAATCGTCGATGTCTTCGATCAACGCACGAACGAGCCGCACCTTTTCCTCACGGGAAAGGGCGCTGGCCTGCCTGGCGAGATCGTCGAACCGGGTGCTCATGGGTCAAATCATACAACGCGCCACCCGCACAAAAGGCCGACGGAAAACCCCCGAAAAGGAAAGGCCCTAAGCCAAAACCCCGAACCCCACCACCAGCACCACCACCCCCACGATCGCCAACCCGATCACCTTCAAGTGCCTGCCCAGCACCACCCAGTTGGATTCCGAATCGTCGTCCATGACACCTCCCCGTTCGCCTGGCCCGGCCCCCGTCGGAAACCCCGGGAATCCGCTGCCTGAACGGGTAAACGCGCCAGCGGCCCCGTTCATGCCACGACCCAACCCGAAATCGGCCAAAATAGCCCTTTTGCACCGCACCATTCCCCGAAGGCCAGAATGCCCAACGACGCGAAGGGCGCCCCCGAGAGCGCCCACATCACCAACTTCATCAAGCAGCGGATCGAAGCCGACCTCGCCTCGGGCAAGTACGCCCAGCGCCGGTGGGGCGGCCATCCGGGCAAGCTCGAAGCGCACGCCGCCGCGCCCCTCGACCCCGCGAAGATCCGCACGCGCTTCCCCCCGGAGCCCAACGGCTACCTGCACATCGGCCACGCAAAGAGCGTGTGCCTGAACTTCGGCCTTGCCCAGGAATACGGCGGCGTGTGCCACATGCGCTTCGACGACACCAACCCGGAGAAGGAGGAGGTGGAGTACGTCGAGAGCATCAAGGAGATGGTGAAGTGGCTCGGCTTCGACTTCGGGCCCGGCGACAACGTGCTCTTCTTCGCGAGCGACTACTTCGACCTGATGTACGAGTTCGCCGAGTGCCTCATCGAGCACGGCGACGCGTACGTGGATTCGCAGCCCGCCGACGAGATGGCGAGGAACCGCGGCAGCTTCACGGAGCCGGGCAAGGATTCGCCCTTCCGCGAGCGCACGCCGGCGGAGAACCTGGCGCTCTTTCGCGAGATGCGCGACGGCAAGCATGCCGACGGCGCCCACGTGCTGCGCGCGAAGATCGACATGGCCTCGCCCAACATCAACCTGCGCGACCCGGCCATCTACCGCATCAAGCGCGCCACGCACCACCGCACGGGCGACAAGTGGTGCATCTACCCGATGTACACCTACGCGCACCCCATCGAGGACGCGCTGGAGAACATCACGCACTCCATCTGCACGCTGGAGTTCGAGGACCAGCGGCCGTTCTACGACTGGCTGCTGGAGAAGCTGGCGACGCACGGCAAGCTGCAGCGGCCGCTGCCGCAGCAGATCGAGTTCTCGCGCCTGAACCTGACGCACACGGTGATGAGCAAGCGGTTCCTGCTGAAGCTGGTGCAGGAAGGCTTCGTGGAAGGGTGGGACGACCCGCGCATGCCGACGCTGGCCGGGGCACGTCGTCGCGGCTTCACGCCGGAGGGCTTCCGCGCCTTCGCCGACCGCGTGGGCGTGTCGAAGTCCGACGGGTGGATCGACCCTTCCGTGCTCGAGGACTGCATGCGCGAGCACCTGAACGAGCTGGCGCCGCGGCGCATCGCGGTGCTGGATCCGCTCAAGCTCGTGATCACGAACTACCCCGAGGGGCAGAGCGAGGAGTGCTTCGCGCCCAACCACCCGCAGAAGGCCGACTGGGGCAAGCGCGCCATGCCCTTCTCGCGCGAGCTGTGGATCGAGCGGGAGGATTTCCAGGAGGCGCCGGTGAAGGGCTTCTTCCGGCTCTATCCCGGGAACACCGTGCGGCTCAAGTACGGGTTCGTGGTGAAGTGCACGGGGTGCACGAAGGATGCTTCCGGCCGCGTGGTGGAAGTGCAGTGCGAGTACCACGCGGATTCGAAGTCAGGCACGCCGGGGGCCGATACGTACAAGACCAAGGGCGTGATTCACTGGGTTTCCGCGGCCGGGCGCGTATGAGGCGGAGGTGCGCCTGTACGACCGGCTCTTCAAGATGCCGAACCCGGGGAAGGAGACGGGGAACCTGATCGATGATCTGAATCCGGAGTCGCTGAAGGCGATTCGCGCCTACCTCGAGCCTTCGCTACGCGATGCCACCCAGGGGGAGCGGTTCCAGTTCGAGCGGCATGGGTACTTCGTGATCGATGGGGAAGCGGGGAATCGGTGGGTGACGAGGACGGTGACTTTGAGGGATTCGTGGAACACGGTAGCAAATTGCGATCACGCTTGCCCCCAAAGCCTATTCACCTCGAAGCACGCTAAATTGTTGAAAGATTCCAGCGGAAGTGGCGTACCAACTGCCACCTATGGACATCGGCTTTGATCCCTCGGCTGACTCGAGCCTAACTGGGCCGCAAGCAACATAGAACTGCTTTCGTTTGGCGCACGAAGGCTGGACGTCCACCATTCTGCAAACTGTCAAATGCGCTTTCCGGGGGTATTGGGTCCCGCAGCATTCTGACTCTGCCAATGGAATCGCTTCGGGCTCGCCGCGTAGTCGCGATACGCATGCGACGTGATATCCCTCGCTCTTGTCCAACGTCACAAACATGAGTTCGGTCTTTCGTTCGTGCAGCGGTACATGAATGGCGCTCGCCTTCCTGGACGAAGCACGCAACAGCCGTAAGCACCTCCCGGATCTCATACCCGCGTGTAGACACGGGCACATCTTCAAGTCCAGAACTGGCGTGCCGAGCCCTCGTGATTCAAGGACGGCAGTTCCCCGATCTCTCGGGCAATTTCAGGTTAACAGACAATCTTTCAAGGAATTCATCGGCAGATCCGGACTGGTTGATCTGCGCGTCGATTTGATACGCGACATCAACAAAAGACGCTCTCGCCTTTCAATTCCAACTCCATAGTGTGACGTGGGCTCGGCAACCTTGGCATTGCACCAATGCGAGCGGAGTCGTTTATGTGAAGCAGGTCTCGAGACGACGACAAAATAGCTCTCCTCTGGCCCAACATCGGATGCCATCAATCCAGCCTCGCGCTTGAGCGCCACCCAACCAGACGCCGCCTCTCGAGAGATGTCTTCGACTTCGATTGTGTGGAGGAGGAGACGCGGGCGCAGGAAGCTAAGCGGCTGCGGCCCCAACAGCCGCCCTGGGCCCCAGTAGTCGATCAAACCAAACGTTGTGGCGCCCCAAGTCGGGCAGCTTTCCCGTGGAAGCGCAATCCTCGTCGAGCTGTTGCTGAAACAGCACGGGCTTGCGTTGGCCGCCCGGCAAAGCGGGGGGCGCTTTTCCGCTGGCAAGCACTGCGGAGCCTGCTCTCTAAGGTCGCGGGGGTTTCGCGGGACGCACAACGAAGGAATTCCGCGCGCTCAGGAAACGCGCTCGGCTCAGGCGCGACCAGTCTCGCCCGACATCGTTTCCAGTTACGGGATTGCTTGCGCCCCGGCTCGTTCCAGCGAACATCTGAGAAGTTCGTTTCGTCGTCGCAAGCGTAGTACTCAAAGGGACACAGAAGCGGCGGTCCCCCCCCCCGGCCGGGCGGGCGGCCCCCGGGGGGGGGCCGGGGGGCGGGGGGGGGGAGGGGGGGGGGGGGGGGGGCCGGCGCGGTTCCGGCGTCGCGGTCAGTCCCAAAAGGATCGCTGGCTTGATCGCAGATGCAAATTCCCGAAATCTGTCTGCAGCGAGTCGATGGCATTCATCAATCACTACCGTATGCCAGTAGTCACCGCCAAATCGCGCAACGAGTTGTCGAGAGGCAACGCTGTCAATCGTTGCGAAAACATGCTCCGCATTTTCCTGGTCCAGTCCACCTGCAAGAACCTCCCAGGCCGTTTCTGGCCCTCTCGGAGGTCTTTGTGCTGCCAATCTCCTCGGAGCGCCCGATAGTAGCCGGGGGCCGCCTCTTTTCGCGGTTCGCCGATAGTCAAAGCTGCAATCACGGTCTTTCCGTGCCGGTTGCTGCCACAACTAGATTTCGATTTCGCCCCAATTCTCGCTCTGCGGCGAGCAAGTCGAGCATTTCCCGTTGGTATGACTTGGGCTCTGGGTCGAAAAAGGTCGTTCTTGCAATTGCTCCGCCGCCGCCCTTTGCCCTTTCAAGCGCATCCCGAAGTTCCTTGCGGTGAACCTCATTTGTGGGGTCGTAAGACTGAAACTCACCATCGCTCCACAGCGTTTCGAAATGCGCCAGAGCCTTTTCATACAGTTCCGCCTGCGCCCGCTGCGTTAACTTACGTCCACTCCAGCCCCAATGAGCGCCGCCAGAGAATTTGCGCTTCCAACAACGCCGAGCCAAACCCCGAGCGCCGCCTAAACAGCCATGCCTTTGCATGCAGTCGCGTCCGTCGACCGTCAAGCGAAATTCTTACTTCACATCCAGGCAAGGATGCGAGTGCATCGACCGCAGCGGCTTCAGTTGCCCCGATATACGTGGTCGTAATCACCCGAATTTGACACTTGGTCTTCCCATCGGCGCCGACAGCCGATAGGGATCGAAGCACATCGGAAAGTTTGCGAACACCAGAAAGCGTGATGAAGCTAATCAACACATCAACGCTATCGCACGAGGAAAGTTCACGGCGCAATTCACTGAGCCGCGATGGTGACCCCTTGCCGGCCGTGAAGATCCATGGCGAGGCAAGGCCTGTGAGCGGACGGTCAATTGCTGACTGGTTGCGTGAATGGCATCAAGGACCAAGCTGGCTCATCACGCCGTCCAACCCGCGGCGCCTTGGAGTTGACGAATTGGCTTTCTGCTCACCGCAATTCATCGAGCACATTGGCCGGTCCTCCCAACTCCGCAATTTCTGAGCGACTCATCGGTCGACACCTCGAGACTGTTCGTTGCTTTCTGTCGTCTCTTCTAAACGAGTTGCGATCGGCTCGGTGACAAGGAGGTCATACAAGCCATCAGGAAACTCCATCGGCGGAACCTTTGCGACTGAATTTGCTGAGAACGGCCTGGATATTCTGAAGATGCAAGCTGGCGAATGACCGCAATTTTTCGCGTCAAGCAAACTGAAGTGGCTCTAGCCCAACCAAGGCAATCTCTTGTGCGCAATCCGGTGTCTCCTTCGCACTTTCCTATGCCCCCGAGGCAAGACCAACCGAAGGTCCACGCCGCCGAGATCAGCCTAAAGTAGAAGTCTCCCCACCCCGGAGCCTTCCCCATGGCCTCCCACCTCGCCGACCCCGAGCACAACCCCTCCTTCACCAGAGGCGTCTTCCTCGGCGAGCTCCGCGAAGACTTCATCTTCCCCTTCCCTGAACTGCCCGCGGAAGAGAAGGAAAACCTCACCGCCATCCTCGACTCCTTCCGCGCCTGGGCCGAAGCCACGGTCGACACGGCCAAGCTCGACCACGACGCCAAGTTCAGCGACGAAGTGCGCACAGGCATGGCCGAGCTCGGCATGATGGGCCTCAACATCCCCGAGGAATACGGCGGCTTCGGCGCCTCCGCCCTGCTCTTCAGCCGCGTGTTCGGCCAAGTGGGCGAGACGGACGCGGCGCTCGCGGTCTACTTCGGCGCGCACCAGTCCATCGGCTGCAAGGGCATCACGCTCTTCGGCACCGACGACCAGAAGAAGCGCTGGCTCCCCCAATGCGCCAGCGGCGAGCGCATCGCCGCCTTCTGCCTCACCGAATCGGGCTCGGGCTCGGACGCGCAGGCCATGCGCACGATGGCCGTCCCCTCGGAGGACGGCACGCACTACGTCCTGAACGGCGAGAAGATCTGGATCTCCAACGCGGGCTACGCGGGCGTCTTCACGGTGTTCGCCAAGGTGCCCGTGGAAATCGACGGCAAGCCCAAGCAGCGCGTCACGGCGTTCATCGTCGATGCGCACGCGCCCGGCGTCTCGCTCGGCAAGATCGAGGAGAAGATGGGCATCAAGGCGAGCGACACGCGCACCGTCTCGTTCAAGGACGTGCGCGTGCCCCTGGAGGACCGCCTGGGCGAGGTGGGCGGCGGCTTCAAGATCGCGCTCGAGATTCTCAACTCCGGCCGCCTGGGCCTTTCCGCCGGCTCCTCGCGCGGCGCCCGCAAGATCCTCGACACCGCCCTCGCGTTCGCCAAGGAACGCAAGCAGTTCGGCCGCCCCATCGGCTCCTTCGAGATGATCCAGAAGAAGTTCGCCGTCGCCGCCGCCGAGTGCTACGCCGCGGATGCCGGCTGGATCGTCTGCGGCCTCGATGGTGGATCGCGGCGGCATTGATTTCTCCCTCGAGACGGCGGCCTGCAAGATCTTCGCCTCCGAGCTCTCCTTCCGCTCCGCGTGCGAGGCGCAGCAGATCGCGGGGGGCCTGGGCTACTCCAAGGAATACCCGTACGAGCAGGCCGTGCGCGACGCGCGGATCATGCTCATCTTCGAGGGCACCAACGAGGTCCTGCGCGCCCTCATCGCGCTCTCGGGCCTGCAGCAGCCGGGCGAGAACCTGAAGGCGGTCGGCAAGGCCTTCAAGGACCCGCTGCGTTCCCTCGGGGCCATCAGCGCCTACATCGGGGGACGGGTGAAGCGGCAGGTGACGAAGGCCACGCTCACGAAGGTGCATCCCGCGCTGGCCGACGAGGCCGAGATGGTGGCCACCGCCGTGCACGACCTTTCGGGCGCGGTCGAGAAGCTCCTCATCGAGCACGGCAAGGACGTGATCGAGCGCCAGTTCCACCAGGAGCGGCTCGCCAACTCCGCCATCGACATCTACCTCTCCACGGCGGCGCTCTCGCGGGCCACGGCGGCGATCGGCAAGGTGGGCGAGGAGAAGGCGCACGCGGACATCGACAACGCGCGCATCTTCGTCTCGATGGCGATGCGGCGCACGCGCCGGGCGCTGCGGGCGATCACGCACAACCAGGATGCGCGGCTCAAGAAGCTGGCCGAGGCGGCGCTGGAGAGCGGGATGCTCACGGTGGAGACGCCGACGGACGTTTGAGCGGTTCGCCTGTACACCGAACACGCGCCGGGCCGTTCAATAGGTATCGCCAGACAGCCCGCCGTTGCCGCTATTAACGCGGCGCGTTAATATTGGCGTGGACATTCGACAGTTCCAAGCGTGTCGATGTCGACTGCCACGACGACAGGCCGCCATGCCCAAGCTACCTCCCATCCACCCCGGTGAGATCCTCGCGGAAGAGTTCCTCGCTCCCCACGGGCTCAGCCAGTACCGGCTGGCGGTAGATCTTGGTGTGCCTCCCAGGCGCATCAACGAGATCGTGCTGGGGTGCCGCAGCATCTCGGCCGATACAGCCCTTCGCCTTGCCCACTACTTCGGCAATAGCGCCGAGTTCTGGATGCAACTCCAGTCCCGATACGACCTCGTGCACGCGCAAGATCGAATCGGACTCGCGCTGGCGAAGGCGCCTCGCAACAACACCCCCCGCGTGACAGCGTCCACGCCGCAATCCAAGCCTCCCAAGCGGAGCGGGCCCACCGCGAAAGCACGGAAGCCGGGTCGTTAGCCTGGGTTCGCCACCTGCGGCGAACTTGATCTCCAACTCCGGAGGTCATCCGACCAAGGTCCCAAGCGCGTTGAGGAAAGACCTTTCCTCGATCAGCGCTTGCGACTATGTCCTTTTCGACATATTCTATCCACTGTGTCGCCTGAAAAGCCCCTCCTTTGGCTCGCAGGCGAGGTCAAGACTCCGCCGTTCTCGCGCGATGCGCGGGTCGAGGCCGGTGTACTCCTTGGGCGTCTTCAACGGGGTGATGTGCCGGAGTTCCCGCACGCCCGGCCCATGTCCATCATCGGCCCGCGCTGCCTGGAGTTGCGCATCAAGGATCAGAACCTCGAATGGAGAGTGATGATTCATCTCGCGCCAGACGCCGTCGTCATCCTCGAGGTCTTCGCCAAGAAGTCTGCGCGTACGCCGCACACCGTCATCGCGGCCTGCCGGCGACGGTTGGCTGCGTTCCGGAATGCCGTGACTTAGGAGTACCGCCCCCATGAAGTCCACCAAGGTCCGCAAGCTCTCCGCAGCCGGTTGGCGCGTCGGCACGGCAAGGGAGTTCCTCGGCCTGTCGGAAGATGAAGCCCGGCTGGTTTCGATCCGACTCGCTCTCATCGATGCCATCCGCAAGGCACGCGCACGGTCTGGGCTTTCGCAGGTCGCGCTGGCCGAAAGGATGAGCTCGAGCCAGTCCCGCGTCGCCAAGATCGAGGCGGGCGACCCCTCCGTTTCGCTCGACCTCATCATCCGTGCCTTGATCGCGTCGGGCGCCAGCGATCTCGAAATCGGTGCTGCACTGGGCACGAAGATCAGAACGGCGAAGGCTCGCTGAACCCCGCCGCACCCTCAGGCTCACCCCCTGAGCCACCCCGCCCGCACCATGGTCTCGACCCACCGCACCGGCAGACCACCATGCCCGCCGCCGCCCCGCCGCCGCTTCCCTTGCTGCTCCCCGTCCACGTTCGCCGCCTGTGGTTCGCGTTGTGCGACCGCCTGCGCGATCCCGTTCGCATCGTCGAGGAGCGCCCCGGTGTCCGCGCGGTCGAGGTGCTGGGCGTGCTGCGCTACCTCATCCTGCCGACCGCGCGGCGCGTCCACTACTCGTGCGCCGTGGGCAAGCGCCGTTTCGTCGCCGGTCTCATGAAAAGTCACGTGAACCTCAACCCGCCCCTCGTCGGGGACCATTGGCTCGCCCTGTTCGCCGCGAACTGGCTGGTGAATCGCGAGGGCGCCCGTGTGCCGTCGGATCGTTTCGACGATTTCTACCGTTCGATCGAGAAGAGCGTGGCATTCGGCGAACTGCGCGATCGGGTGAGGGCCTGCCACGTCGTCGAGCCGCTGCGCGAAGCCATCGTGAAGGGGCTCGCGCTCGACAAGGACGTGCTCGCTTTCATGCGCGCGGGCGGGCATCGCAAGCCGTCGCTCGACAGCAGGGCGTACTCCGAGTCCTGGACGCGCCTGGTCGGCTACCGGGTACTCCAGCGGGATGCGCCGCAACTCACCCGCCTGTTCGCGTTCGCCGCCAAGGGCCGTCACGTGCCCGCCCATGAAGAGCCGGCCCGCGCCCTCAAGGCTGCCGTGCGCGGCGCAGGGCTCGGCAACGCCGGCTGGCGCGAACTGCTGCGCACCGAAGAGGACGTCTTCGATGCCGTCCTCGCCCACGCCCGGGGAGCCGACCCCTTCCTGGCCTGCCTGTGGGCCGTGGAGGCCCGCCTTCGGGCACGGCACCCCCTGTCGCCGGGAGTCCTCTCGCGGCTGGCTTCGCCCCACGGCGTCTACGATCTCGACAGGCCCGCCCTGGTGCCTTCGTCCCTGCGCGGCGCCTTCTGGCCCGCCCTGCTGCCCGCACTGGGCAAGCGGCTCGCGTCGGTCGGCACCGGTCCCGCGCTCGACCGGTTCCTCGACGGCGAATTCGAGGACGTGATGCTGATGCTGCGCGCGGCGGATCCCGCGCTCGACGCGAACCAGGCCCGCGCCGGCTGGCCCCACCTGCTGCGCCGCCAGCAGGAATGGGCGGAGCGCGAACGCCAGGCGGCAATCGCCGAGGCCGAGCCGTTTCCCACGGGCAAGCATCCCCGCCGTGCATGGGCTGGCGATCTCCAGATCGTCACGCTGGCCGATTCGTTCGCGCTGTGGGAAGAAGGCTGGCACATGGGCCATTGCATCCACGACTACCGCAAGGGCTGCCTCGCGGGCGATTTCCTCGCCTTCTCCATCCGCGATGCGGCGGGCAAGCGCCTTGCCACGGGCGCCATGACCCGCGATGCGAAACGCCCATGGAAGCTGTGCGATGTCCGCGGCAAGCTCAATCGGCTGGTGTCCGCCGAGTTGAATTCGGCGGCGGAGTGGTTCGTCGATTTCGTTCGCGCCCATGAGGATTCCGATGGCGAAGCCCGGTCATTGCAAGCGGCGGGGGAATCGCCAGAGAGGGGAGTGGCCCCTTCCGATGCAGGTGCTCGGCGCGGTCCGGCTTGCGGCTATGTCTATCTCATGTCGCCACGAGAGGCCCCGCGTCGCGTCTTTCGGTGACAAGGCATTGGCTTGGATTCCCTAGACTGGCCCTTTGGTCACCGGAGCCTGCCATGTCCCGCACCGCCATTCGCATCGCCACCGTCTTCCTGGCGCTCGCCTCCGCGCAGGCCCTCGCCGACTGCCCCTCGGGCGTCCGCCCCGTGACACCGGCCGAAACGGAGTACGTGACGAGGGCCCTCGCAGCACTGGCCGCCACCCTCCCCGCCACGCCGCAGCACATGGAGCGCCAGGGCCAGCCCTTCGACTTCAAGCAGCCCGCGAAGCTCGCCCCGCCGTGCAAGGGCTCCCCGGAAGGCAGCTTCGAGACGAGCGTCAGCGCGGGCTATATCTTCAAGTGGCCGAAGGAAGAGGCCGCGCGGCTCGACACGGAACGCAAGAAGGTCCGCGACGAGATGGCCGCCCTCAGGACCCTCCCGCCGGACAAGGCCGTGCAATACAAGGACCTCGTCGACAAGTCCCGCGCCGCCTACAACAGCCAGCCCAAGGCCAAGCGCGGCGGCCCTTCGCTTTCGGATGAGGACAAGAAGCTCGCCGAGCAGAAGATCGCCGAGGGCAAGGCCTTCGACGACCAGGCCCGCGCGCTCGAGAAGGCGCACGGGGATAGCGTGAAGCCCCAGCTCGACGCGCTCACGGCGAAGGAAACCTCGCTCCAGTCCTTCCCGCAGCAGTTCCGCGTCATTCTCGCGATCAACGCGAAGCAGCTCCCGCCGCCGCAGAGAACTTGGCCGCGTTCGGCGCCGCCAGCCCCAAGGGCAATGCAGGCCTCAAGGTGACGAACGCCATGGTGATGGTCGATGGTCCCGCCGGCAGGCCGAGACAGATGATCTTCGACGCCATCGACAAATCCGCGCTGCAATCGCTCGTGGGCAAGCCCCTTCCGCCGGTGTCGCAATCGGAGGCGCAGGCGGTAGCGAATGCGGCGAAGGCGCCGGCTGCACTTCCCTCTCGATAGCCCACGCACGGAAGTCCACGAGTCGTCCGGGTGAGCCGTTACCCAGATGTGCGGCCCTTGCGGCCGCTAACCTATTAGGTTATTTTCGTGGAGAAGCGAACACCTCACCGCCGGCTTTCTGTCGTTCGGCAACTCGTCGAAGCCGGTCAAGTTCGCGAAACCATGGTTGCATCCATCGGAGCGTTGTCGATGGGTCTCAGCCGCGAAGAAATGATCGACGTCGTGCGCAAGCTCACGATGGCCGATTTTCTCAAGAGCATGACCAGTGCCCGCGACCATCGACTTTGGCAGGACGTGTACCGGCCGATGACGAAGGGCGGTCGGGCCTACGTGAAGCTGATGGTCGTCGAAGACGTGCTGGTCGTCTCCTTCAAGGAGCTTTGATCATGAAATGCCCCTGCTGCGGCGGTGCCAAACTCGTTCGGGGAGCACGTGACATGCCCTATACCTACAAGGGCGAGACGACGGTTTTCCCCAACGTGATAGCGGACTATTGTCCGGCCTGTGGCGAAGGATTGCTCACCAAGGAAGAAGGAATCCGCGTGAGCGAACTGGGGATGGCCTTCAACAAGCAGGTCAACGCTTCCAAGATCGATCCGAATTTCATCGCGAAGGTGCGCAGGAAACTCGCCCTGGACCAGAAGCAGGCCGCGGCACTCTTCGGCGGCGGCGTCAACGCCTTCTCCCGCTACGAAACCGGCAGGACCAAGCCGCCGCTCGCGTTGGTCCAACTGCTCAGGCTCCTGGACAAGCATCCCGAGCAACTGGAGGAACTCCGGCGGTAGGATGGAGCACCCGTCACGACAACAAAGATAACCGCCATGAAACGCCTCCTCGCCTGCTTCGCCACGCTGCTGCTATCCACCGCCGCCTCGGCCCAGATGCCCAACGTCAACGACCTGCTGAAGGGCACCGGCGCCCTGGGCAAGATGCCCGGCGCCACGTCGGGCGTCGACGACAAGACCGGCGCCGCCGGCATCAAGGAAGCCCTCGCCGTCGGCACCGAGAATGCGGTGAAGAGCCTCGCCAAGCCCGACGGCTATTTCGGCAACGACACCGTCAAGATCCTCATGCCCAAGGACATCCAGCGCGTCGCCGATGCCGCGAAGATGGCGGGCTACCAGAAGCAGGTGGATGAATTCGTGCTCAGCATGAACCGCGCCGCCGAAGCCGCCGCGCCGCAGGCCGCGCAGTATTTCGGCGACGCCATCCGCGCCATGTCCGTGGACGACGTTCGCGGTATTCTTTCCGGCGGCGATACGGCGGCCACCGACTTCTTCCGCAAGAACACGGGCGAGAAGCTCTACGCCGCCTTCAAGCCGGTGGTCTCGAAAAAGGTGGGAGAGGTGGGCGCCACCAAGGCCTACACGGAACTCATGGGCAAGGCCGGCGGTCTGTCATCCATGCTCGGCAAGGGCAAGTCGGTCGACCTCGACGACTACGTCACGAACAAGGCGCTCGACGGCCTGTTCGCCACCGTGGCCGTGGAAGAAAAGAAGATCCGCACAAACCCGGCCGCCCGCACCACGGACCTGCTGAAGACCGTGTTCGGTAAATAACCGCAGGAGAGAACGCCATGAGCATCCGCATCCGGTTCGCCCTTACCGCCCTGGCCGCCCTCGCGCTGGCCGGCTGCTCCACGTTCTCGATCGTGGGCCTCGCGCCGGGCAAGTCCACGGAAGCCGACGTGCGCCGCGCCCTGGGCGAACCCGCGAAGACCTACCCGCTTCCCGACGGATCGCGCCAGCTCGCCTACCCCACCGGCCCGGGCGGCACGCAGACGTACATGGCGCAGGTTTCCGCGAACGGTTCCCTCACCCGCTTGGAGCAGGTGCTCGTCGAAGAAAAGTTCCGGATGGTGCGGCCCGGCACCACGACAGCCGACGAAATCGAGCGCCTCATCGGCCCGCCGTGGCAGAAGATCGCCTTCGCCAACAAGGGGCAGGTCGCCTGGGACTACGTCTACCTCGACACCTGGGATTACCTCGTCGATCTCTCCGTGATGGTCGACGGGCGCGGCATCGTGCAGGAGATGGTCCACGCACGGCGAACCCGGGGAGATTCCGGCCACCGCTGAAGGCCGGGAGGCGTTCGTCCTTCGCGCGAACCGCCTGCCGAAGTAAGATCGTCCTCCCATCCCGCGGAGTGACGACATGACGGTACCGGCGAAGTGCGACGTGGCGATCGTGGGCGGCGGCATCATGGGCCTGTCCACGGCGTACTTCCTCAAGACGCACTCGCCGGGCATCGACGTCGCCGTCATCGAACGCGACCCCACCTACGAATTCTGCTCCACGCCCCGCGCCTCGGGCGGCTGCCGAATCCAGTTCTCGTGCCCGGAGAACATCCGGATGTCGCTCTTCTCCATCGACTTCATCCGCAAGTTTCCGGAGACGATGCGCACCGCCACGCAGGAATCTCCCATCGACTGGGTGGAAGGCGGCTATCTCTTCATCGTCCCGCCCGAGCACATCGGGCTGCTGGAAGCGAACCACGCGGAACAGGTGAAGGAAGGCGGCGTCGCGCACCTGCTCGATGCGGCCGGCCTCAAGGCGCGCTGGCCCTCCATGAACGTCGATGACCTGGGCGCCGGCGTCCACACGCCCCACGACGGCTGGTGCGATCCCAGCGGCATGCTGCAGGGCTTCAAGCGCAAGTGCGTCGAGCTGGGCGTGCGGTACGTGGCCGACGAGGTGGCCGCGCTCGACGTGAATGGCACCGCCGTCCGAAGCGCCACGCTGAAATCGGGTGCCACGATCGCGGCGGACCACTTCGTGAATGCGGCCGGCGCCTGGTCCGCCCTCGTGGGCGCGATGGCCGGCATGAAGATCCCCGTCTCGCCCCTGCGCCGCTTCGAGCATTACTTCACCTGCGGCAACCCGATGGAGCGCCTGCCCTACGTGAAGGATCTCGCGCGGATGGCCTTCCGCTCCGAAGGCGCGGGCTTTTCCGGTGGCGTGGTCGACGGCGACGAGCCCCGCGGCTTCAATTTCGAGGTGGACCACGATTACTTCGAGCGCGTGGTGTGGCCCGCGGCCGCGCACCGCTTCCCGGCGCTCGAGTCCGCCAGGTGCCACCGGACCTGGTCCGGCCTCTACGAGCAGTGCGAACTGGACGGCAACCCCATCATCGGCAACTGGCCGGGCCGGCTCGACAACTTCCACGTGTGCACGGGCTTCTCGGGGCACGGGATGATGCACGCCCCCGCCGCGGGGCGGGCCGTGGCCGAGCGGATCCTCTACGGCGAGTACCGCACGATCGACCTCTCGCGACTGGGCTACGGGCGCGTTCTCGAGAACGCCCCTTACGCGGAACGGGGGATCCTCTGAGGGGTCCGGCGGCGTCCGGTGCGTCCGGCGGCGCATACTGGATGGTTGCCAAGGCCATCTCCATGCACAACGCCATCGCTTCGCTGGACCACCCCATCATCGCCGTCGCGAGCCTCGACGCCTCGCGCGCCGCCTACGAACGCCTGGGCTTCGTCGTGCAACCCCGCGGCAGCCACGTCGAATGGGGCACCGGCAACGGCTGCGTCATGTTCGAGCGCGACTACCTGGAGCTTCGCGGCGTCATCGACGCGGAACTCTTCACGATGGATCTCGACAAGCACCTCGCGGAGCACGGCGAGGGGCTGCTGGGGTTCGCCTTCGGCACCGCGAGCGCCATCGACGCCTTCGCGCAGATGACGGCCTCGGGCATGAAGCCCAGGCCCGTGCGCGAGCGCACGCGCAACTTCGAGGTGCCCGGCCGCTGGGTGAAGCCGCGCTTCCGGCTGTGCTTTCCGGATCCGGCCGACGCGGTGGGCCTGCACCAGGCCGTGATCTGCCAGCACCTGAGCGCGTTCCTCCTGCGCCGTCCGGAATGCCTCGACCATCCCAATGGCGCGACGGGCGTGGCGGGGCTCGTGGGCGTCATCGCCGACGCCGCCGCCGCGGCCACGGCCCAGGTTCGCCTGCTGGGCAGCGGCGCGGTCGAGCGGATCGGCGACGACGTCTTCCTCCGGCTGCCGAGCGGGCAGGACATCGCCTTGCTGTCGCCGGCGAGCTTCCGCGCCCGCTATGGCGACGCCTGGCCCGACGACGAGCGCTGGCAGCATGTCTTCCCGGTGTGCCGCCTCCGGGTGAAGTCCGTGAAGGAGACGGCCGCGTGGCTCAAGAAGGCCCGCGTCAAGTTCACCCGCCACGAGGAAGCCCTGCGGGTCGGCCCGGCCGATACGTGCGGGGTGCTGCTGGAATTCATCGACGCCTGAGCGACGGATGCGTGCCGGAAGACACTCGCCCCGATCCTTCCTCGCGATCCTCGCCCTGCTGGCGGGCTGCGCGCTGGAAGCTCCCCGCGAGCCCGTGCGCGAGCCCGCCGCGGTGCGCGCGCTCATCGGGAACCTGATTCCCGCGACGGTGGCCGACCGCAAGGGCTGGGCGGCCGACATCTACTTCGCCTTTTCCTCGCTGAAGATTCCGCCCTCCGACGGCAACATCTGCGCCACGCTCGCCATCATCGAGCAGGAATCGACCTACCGCGCCGACCCGCCGGTGACGAACCTCGGAAAGATCGCCCGCGAAGAGCTGTACGTGCGCGCCGACCGCTACAACGTGCCCAATTCCGCGGTCGACCTGTCGCTCAAGTTCGAATCGCTCGACGGGCGCTCCTACGGCGAGCGCATCGACGCCCTGCGCACGGAAAAGGAACTCTCCGAACTGTTCGACGAGATGGTGGGCCGCGTGCCGCTGGGCCAGCGCTTCCTCTCCGGCTTCAACCCCGTGCGCACCGGCGGCGCCATGCAGGTGAGCATCGCGTTCGCGGAAGGCTTCGTGAAGGAGTACGGCTACCCGGTGAAGCTCAAGGGAACCGTGCGCGACGAGGTCTTCACGCGCCGCGGCGGCCTGTACTTCGGCATCGCGCACCTGCTCGACTACGAGGCGGACTATCCGAAGGCCCTCTACCGCTTCGCCGACTTCAACGCGGGCCGGTACGCGAGCCGCAACGCCGCGTTCCAGGCCGCCGTGAGCGGGCTCACGGGAATCCCGCTCGACACCGACGGCGATCTCGTCCGGCACGGCGATGCGTCGGGCCGGATCGGCTCGACGGAGATCGCGGTGCGCACGCTGTGGAAGGAGCTCGACATGAGCGATGCGGACATCCGCAAGGCGCTGGACCTGGACGAAGGCCCGGCGTTCGCCGATACCGCGCTTTACCGGAAGGTGTTCTCGCTCGCGGATCGCAAGGCCGGCAAGGCCGTGCCGCGCGCGGTGGTGCCGAAGATCGTGCTGAAGAGCCCGAAGTTCACCCGCAAGCTCACCACCGAGTGGTTCGCCACGCGCGTGGACGAGCGGCACCGCAAGTGCCTCGCCCGCGCGGCCGGCATGGGCGGCCCGGCGAAGGGCTAGCCCGTGCCTGCGCCGCCACCGCCCAGCCGCCGGGAGGCGGCCGGATGGCGGCGTCCTTCCCTGCCGGTTACCTGTCGACCGCGCACGACAGTTCGTAGTCCGTCGTGTGCTCGCCCGCGGTGCCCTGCGAGGTGAAGAACGTGCTCTTGCCCACGGCGGTGAAGACGTCCTTGTGGTTGGTGACCTTGACCGCCGTGCCCAGCTCGATGAAGGTGAAGACGCCCACGTCGTTGTAGTAGTTGATCGTCACGGTCGTGTCGCCGGTGGCCGCGTCGGCTTCGGCCTTCGCCTGGAAGTACCGGAAGCGCGTGGCGGTCGAGAAGTCGTAGTCGAAGTCCACGCCGGGGGCCACGGTGAAGGACTGGCTGAACGGCAGGCGCAGCACGCGGTTGATGCTGTAGTCGAGCACGACGCTGCAGGAGACGGTATCCGGCGTCTTGGCGGCGGCGTGCAGGGGGGCGACGATGCCGGCGGCGGCGATCGTCAGGGCGGCGATGTTCCTCAGGGTCTTCATGGGACGGGTCCTTGGTATTTTTGGGTTGGGAGGTCGGGATGGCAGGGCCGCTTTCGAGCGGCTTCGAGGCAGTACCGAATCCCTTCATTGCAACTAGCGGGCCAGCGGGCCGGCCGCTCGCTTGATGGCTCCCATTGATCCCGTAAGGGGTTGATGCCACTATCCAAATTCCTGCCGCCCCCCCATCCCGGCCGAAACCCACCGCCTCGTGAAACCGCAACGAATTCGGGTCATATCCCCCAGCCGCCCCGCGGCGCGGGTGATTTCACCCACAGGCCACCGCTCCGGGCCCACCCCGGATTGCCGATGAGTTCCAAGCCGCCGAATCCGCAGGAAGCGGATCTCGATTTCACGCACGCCCCGCCCGAACCGCCGCCGCCACCCGCGCCCGAAAAGGTCGCGCAGGCGCGCGAAGAGGCGCCGAAGGTCGCGCCGCAGCTCGCCTCGTCCGGCTTCTACGTGAGCATCGCGCGCCACGCGGAGCGCAAGGTTCCCCCGCGCAACGGCACGCACTACGTGATCCTCGTGGTGGAGGACGACGGCGATCTCGCCCAGCTCATCTTCGACATCTTCATGACGGCGGGCTACGAACTGCGCTGGGCTTCCAACCGTTCGGAGATCAACCGCGAGATGAAGCGCGCGGCCGAGATCGACCTCGTCCTCATGGACATCATGCTGCCCGATGCGAACGGCCTGCAGGTGCTCGAGCGCATCCGCCAGCACCCCACGCTCAAGGCGTTGCCCGTGATCCTGATGACAGGCAAATCGTCCACGGAAGACGTGCTCGCGGGACTTTCGTCCGGCGCCGACGGCTACGTGAGCAAGCCGTTCCAGATCAGCGGCCTGATGAAGGCCGTGAAGCAGGTGCTGGGCACGGTCACCTGAGAGGCACCACCCGGCTGGAACGCGAGGCGGCGATCCCTCACACTGTCGGCCCATGAGCACCCCGATCTTCCTCAGCTACGCGTCCGAAGACACGCAAGCCGCGCTCCGCGTGTGCGAAACGCTTCGCGCCGAGGGGCTCGAAGTGTGGTTCGACAAGAGCGAGCTGCGTGGCGGCGACGCGTGGGACAACGCGATCCGCGACCGGATCAAGGACTGCGCCCTCTTCCTGCCCGTCATCTCGGCGAACACGCAGCGCCGGACGGAGGGCTACTTCCGGCTGGAGTGGCGGCTCGCCGAGCAACGATCCCACCTCATGGCGAAGGGCCGGCCGTTCATCGTGCCCGTCGCCATCGACGCCACGCCCGAATCCGAGGCCCACGTGCCCGAGGCGTTTCTCGAGGTGCAGTGGTCCCGGCTTCCCGGCGGTGCCGCCGATGCGGCGTTCGCCTCGCGCGTGCGCCAGCTGCTTTCGGGCGAGATCGTGCGACCCGCCCGCCGCGACTCCGCCCGCGGGGAAGAGCCCGCATCCCCCAAGCGGCGCCGGTCGCGCTGGTTCACGCTGGTATTCCCGCTCGCCGTCACGCTCATCGCCGTGTCGCCGGCGATCATCAAGTCGTGGCGAAAGTCCGATCCGGGCCAGCCGGCCGCGTCGTCGACCGCGCCGGGCACGGCGGCCGATCGCGTCGCCAAGGCCCGCGAACTCCTCGACGACGATCCGCTCATCACGCGCCGCAACGTCGAGCTCGCGGAACAGTTCGCCCTCGAGGCGATCGCGAAGGATCCCTCGAGCGCCGAGGCGTTCGCCGCGGCGGCGTGGGCCAACTACCGATACATCCTGTCGAATTACGACGACACGCCCACGCGGCGCGCGGACCTGCGGAGCCACGCGGAGAAAGCGAAGCTCCTCGATCCGGATTCCATCAACGCCGAGCTCGCGGCCTGCGGCCTGCTCATCGTGAACCGCGACTGGGCCGAAGCGACCACGCGCCTGGAGAAGCTGGCCCTTCGCGCCCCGAAAAACGTCACGGTGCTTCGGGAAGCCGCCTGGGCCGCCGACAGGAGCCCGTCCGAAACCGGGGCGGCGGTGCCGGAGGGGTTCACGCGCGCGCTCGACCGGCTTCGCGCGGTCTCCCCGTCCGGGCGAAGCCACGCGGATTCGCTGTTGGCCGCGCTGCACTGGCGCAAGGCGAACTACGTCGAGGCGGACCGGCTGCTGGACGGCGTCTTCGCCTCCGGCCAGCCCGTGCGCACGAGTTACCTGGTGCGCCTGCTCGTGCTCCTCTACGGCTGGGGCGACCTGGCCGCGGCGCGGAAATTCGCCGCCACGATTCCCAACAAGCTGCTGCTCGAGGACGTGTTCATCGCCCAGGTGAACTGGCTCTGGCTGCAATCCGGGGACTACGAGAAGGCACTGGAGACGCTCGGCCGCAGCCAGCGGGAGGTGCTGCAGGAGGCCCTCGTCGAGATGCCCACCGCCGCGTTGCGGGGCGACGTCCACGCCGCCGCGGGACGGCCGGCGGCCGCCGAAATGCAGTGGCGCGAGGCGATCAAGGTCTACGACGGCCTGCTCCTGGCCAAGCCGGACAGCGCCAGTCTCCGCGAGGGCAAGGCCATTACGCTGGCCCGGCTGGGCGAACGCAAGGCCGCCGCCACCGAATACGCCCTGTCGCGCGAGCTGAGGAAGAACCCCGCGGCCGGCACCATCCCCTGGGCGCGCAGCTTCCCGTATCACGTTGCGATGGGCGATCGCGAGGGCGCCATCGTGCGCCTGGATCGCCTGGTCCGGCGCGACTACGGCCGCTGGCCGGGCGCGTACAACGTACTGCGCAACGAGCCGGAGCTTCGGTCGCTGCACGGCGACCCGCGCGTGAAGGCGATGCTCGATCGCGGCGCGCGGTGGACCGCCGAAATGAAGGCATCGGGCAACCCTCCGCCCGCAGGCACGCGACCGGCCGTTCGCTAGCGCCACTCCCGGCTGGCGCGGGCCGCGCTGCGGCGCGTGTAGAAGAAGCCGTCGCGCTCGAACCCGGCCATCAGCGAGGCCTTGACCGCGATCACCCGGCCGCACTCGCTCCTCACCACCACGACCTCGTCGGGCAGGCCGTCGAGCAGGTGCACCGGGGCGGGCCGCCCGTCGGCGAAGGTCGACAGATGGAGCGAGCAGGTCGCCATGTCGTAGAAGGCCGGCCGGAAGCCCAGGTGCTCGTTCTCGCCCGCGCGACCGCCCGTGCGGACATGGGCCGCGGCGGCCGCTTCGAGGAGCTGGGGGTTCAGGAGCTTCTTCATGCGTCGCCTCCGGCCGGGTTCGGGATCCCGTGATGAAGGTGAGTCTCCGCGCCGCGCGGCTCCCGCGCTGTGATCCACTTCGCATCAGGCCCGCCGACGAATGCGCCGGATTGCGGTTGCGCGCTACGCCTGCAACCGTCGGTTGGTACAATCGCCTGCCCTTTCCCCCGCGCTGCCCTTCGAAGGATCGCAATGACCCTCCTCGTCGTCGGACTCGTCCTTTTCCTCGGCGCCCACTCCGTCCGCATCTTCGCGGAAGGCTGGCGCACCGCCCGCATCGCGCAGATGGGCCCCAACGGCTGGAAGGCGGCCTACGGCGTCGTCTCGCTCGTGGGCTTCGTGCTCATCTGCTACGGCTACGGCCTGTCGCGGCAGGCGCCCGTCGACCTCTTCAACCCACCCGTGTGGACGCGACACCTCGCCGCGCTCATCACGCTGCCCGCGTTCGTGCTGCTCGTCGCCGGGCAGATCCCGGGCACCTACATCAAGCAGGCCGTGAAGCACCCGATGGTGCTCGGGACGAAGGCGTGGGCTTTCGCGCATCTCATCGCCAACGGACGGCTGGCCGACGTGGTCCTCTTCGGCGCGTTCCTCGTGTGGGCCATCCTCGACTTCAAGGCGGCGCGCGGCCGCGACAAGGCTCAGGGCCTCACGTACCCGGCCAAGGGTGTCGTGCGCGACATCGCGGCCGTCGTCATCGGCATCGTCGCGTGGGCTGCGTTCGCGATGTACTTCCACGCCGCGTGGATCGGCGTGCGGCCTTTCGGCGGCGGCTGAAGCCGGCTACTTCGTCGCGGCGCCGCGCGGCTCCGGCCGTGCCGTGAGCATCTCCGCGGGATACGGCCGGAAGAACGCGGGCGCGTCCTTCGGCGTGGCGAGGAGCCAGGGCTCCACTTCGCTCTCGTCGAGCACCACCACCATGCGCTTCTCGTCGGCGGGCGCGTGGAAGTGGCGCATGAGCTCGTGGCCGTCGGCGTTGATGGTGAGCATCGCGAAGGAGTTCACGGGCGCGGCTTCGGGCTGGCCGTTCTCCCCCGAGGCTTCGCGGGGCGTCCAGCGTTCCCAGATGCCCGCAAGGAGCAGCGGCTCGCGGTCCGCGCGCTCGATGCGCCAGCGAACCGGCTTGCCGGAATCGTAGCGCGGCTCGTAGATGGCCTCGGCGGGAATCACGCAGAACTGGCGGCGCTTCCACGGATCGCGGAAGGAGGGCTTGGCGGCCACCGTCTCGCTGCGCGCGTTGTAGGTGTAGCGGCTGGAGGACTTCACGGCGTCCGGCTTGGTCCACCACGGCACCAGGCCGAAGCGGCCGAGCGCGCCCTCGAGGCCGTCGGCATCGGCGAGCTTCACGAAGGGGGCGTCGTAGCCGGGGTAGGTCTCGGCTTTCCACGCGGCGTTGGGGAACGGCACGCGGCCCTTCCAGATCTGGCCCTGCGTGGGCACGTAATTGGCGCACATGGCCGCAAATATAGTCGATGGGCGGGCGAATGGCGGCCCGTTTCTGGTGTCCAATGGCGTGCTTCCCTTTCCCGCCGGCCCCCGCGTCACCTCCACGACGCCGGAACGAGGCCGCCGGCCACCCTCCCCGCAAGGAATTCCCCATGCTGACCGAACTTCGCGCCGAACGTGCCACCCTCATCATCGAAGTCGACCGCGCGCGCACCTGGCGCCGATCGACCGCCCTCGACAAGATCCGCAATGCCCTCGAGGCGCGGCTCGTGGCCCTCGACAAGGCCATCAAGACGCAGGCGGAAGCGGCCTGACGCTTCCCCCTGAAGGGGACGCATCCCCCTGAAGGGGACGCACCCTCCTGAAGGGGACGCACACCTTCAGCGAAGGTGAAGGGGACGCACACCGGCTTTCCGAATCGTTTCTTCTGGCAAATCAAGCTGAAACGGAATGCGTACCCTCCGATCCCAAGGTCCGTCCCCTTCAGGTCAAGTGAAGGTGTGCGTCCCCTTCAGGCCCCTTCAGGCCCCCAAGGTCCGTCCCCTTCAGGTCAAGTGAAGGTGTGCGTCCCCTTCAGGAGACCTTAAGACGGGCGCGAAGCTGCCCGCAGCCCGCCTCGACATCCTGGCCGGCGGAGTTCCTCAGTTTCGTGAGGATGCCGCGCTGGTTCAGCTTGCCCGCCATGGCGGCGGCGCTCTCCGGCGAAGGGCGCCTCACGGCGAGCCCCTCCACCGTGTTCCACGGGATGAGGTTCATCACCGCGTACTTGCCGGCCAGCAGGCGGACAATCCCGTCCACCTCGTCGTCGCCATCGTTCACGCCCTCGAGCAGCGTCCACTGGTACTGGATCGGGTAGCCCGTCGCGCGCGCGTAGCGCTCTCCCTCCTCCACGATCTCCCCGGGGTCGATGCGCGGCGCCTTGGGAAGCAAGGCCTCACGCTTCGAGGCGAAGGTCGTGTGAAGCGATAGCGCCAGGGCCGGCTTCACCCGTCCCCGCGGCAAGCGCTCGAAGGCGCGCCGGTCGCCCACCGTCGAGAAGACGAGGTTCTTGTGGCCGATGTCGCCCTCGGTGCCCAGGAGCTCGATGGCCTCCATCACCGCTTCGAGGTTGTGCGCGGGCTCGCCCATGCCCATGAAGACGACCTTCTTCACGGGGCGGATGGCGCGCGCGTGCGCCACCTGCGCGACGATCTCCGCGCTCCCCAGGTGCCGCCTGAGCCCCTCGCGACCCGTCATGCAGAAGACGCAGCCCACCGCGCAGCCCACCTGCGTCGACACGCACAGGCCGCCCTTGGGCAGCAGCACGGCTTCCACCGACTGCCCGTCGGCAAGATCGAGCAGCAATCGCGACGAGCCATCGAAACCGGGATGCGCGGATCGCAAGCGAGCCAGGCCCGCGAGATCGGCGGCCAACGCGGGCAAGTCGCTTCGGACGGCGAGCGGCAGGAAATCCTCGGCCGCCCGCGGACCGCTGTCCAGCGGAAGCGCGCGCGTCCACGCCCGCAGCACGAGGCGTTCGTGGCACGCCTTGGCGCCGTGGTCGGCCAGGCGCCGGCGGAGGGATTCGATCTGCATGGGCGGGTGCCATGTTACGCGAGCACAATGGTGGGCGATGAAGCTCGCCGCGATCCTGCTCCTCGCCCTCGCCACCGGCGCGCAGGCCGAAGGCCGTGTGCTGCGCATCCCGACGCGCCCCGGCGTCTCGACCACGGTGTACTGGGAACCGGTACCCGGCGCCACCGCCACCGTGCTCCTCATGGCCGGCGGGCGGGGCGGCTTCGGCGGCCTGGAAGGCGGGCGGCCCGGGAGCGCCAACTTCCTCATCCGCTCCATTCCCCACTTCGTCGCGCAGCGCGTGAACGTCGCGGCGCTCGGGCGCCCCTCGGACAGGCCCGATCTCGATCCCTACCACCGCCTTTCCGCCGAACACGTCCAGGACATCCGCGCCGTCGTGACTCGCATCCGGCAGGAATCCGGGCAGAAGGTCTGGCTCGTGGGAACGAGCCGCGGCAGCACCTCCGCGGCCTCCGCGGCGATCGCGATCCAGGACGGATCCGTGGCAGGGCTCGTCCTCAGCTCCAGCATCACCTCCCAGCGCGACTCGGGCTCGGTGCCGTCGCTGGGCCTGGCCGAGATCCGGGTGCCGGTGCTGGTCATCCACCACGAGAAAGACGAATGCCGCCACACGCTGGCCCACGAGGTGTCGTATGTCGTCGATGGCCTGAAGAACGCACCGGCGAAGAAGCTCGTGATCGCCAAGGGCGGCGCCGATCCCACGGGTGACGATTGCGGCCCCTACCACCGGCACGGCTACGAGGGCATGGAGCGGGAGGCGGTGGCGTCGATCGCCGCCTTCATCCGGGGTGAAGGGGACGCACACCTTCAGCTTCGGTGAAGGGGACGCACACCTTCATCCGGGGTGAAGGGGACGCACACCTTCAGCCCCGGTGAAGGGGACGCACACCTTCAGCCGGGCAAACCCAACCCGGAAACTACTCCCCGCAGCGAAAGGCCAGCGCCGCCGACTTCGACTGCGTCGTCCCGCGCAGCGTCGCGGTGAGTTCTATCGGCACGCAGCCCGTCTCCGGCAGCCAGAACCCCACCTGGTAGATCCCCTTGTCGGAAAGGACGCCCAGGGGCTTGCCCGCCGAAAGGATCGTCTTCCCGCCACGCTCCTTCGCCGTGAATTCCACGCGCCACCGCGCGTCGAAATCGCGGGGAAAGCCCTGGAACGTCACCGTCACGAGCGTGGAGGTCGAGGGTTCGCTCACGCCCCCCTCGCCGATGATGACGTTGTGCAGGGGTGTGGTTTCGTCGAGCGGCTTGGAGAGGGTTCCCGAGTGCGCCTGGAACAACCGGGACTGGATCGACTCGAGCCGGATGGGGCGGAGGGTCGGCGACTGCGCCAACGCGGCCAGCGCCAGGAAGCCGAGGGCAAGGACAGCCAGGCGCGCACGCATGGGCGGGCTTTCGGAAGGGAACTGCCCGCATTCTGGCAGAGCGCGCCCGCGTCAGGTGTTCATCAGCATCTTCACCAGGTTCGGCTTGCCGCGCCCCTGGATGTACGGATCGCGCGCGAGGTCCGTGCAGTGCGCGAGGAGGATCGCCTTCACGCGATCCGGGTACCCCGAGAACTCCCGACGCGCGGAAAGGAAAGCCGCCAGCAACCCGGAGACATGCGGCGCGGCCATGCTCGTGCCGCTCATCTCGACGTAGAGATCGCGGGCCGTCGTGCCCTTGGCGCCCCACACGTGCTTCGCCGACAGGATCTTCTCTCCCGGGGCGACCAGGTCCGGCTTCATCCGCCCGTCCGCCGTCGGACCGCGCGACGAGAAATACGAGACGCCGTAGGTGTGCGGGTTGGTCTTGTGGATGGAGCCCACGGCGATGGCTTCCTCGAGATTGGCCGGATCGCCGATGGAAAGATCCATGTTGGCCGGCACCGCGCCCTCCTCGGTCTCGATCACCGCATACCCTTCATTGCCCGCGGCGAGCACGACGACCACGCCCTGCTGCCACAGGCGCCGCAATTCCTGGCACAGCGGCGTGTGACCGCAACCGAAGACGCTCGGGTCGAAAGCCCCGCCCAGGCTCAGGTTCACGCCGTGGATCACGAGCTGTCCCGCCTTCTCGTTCGTCTCCGCGACCGTATCGAGCGCCTTGATGATGAAGGCGTCCTCGCCGTTGCCGTTGTCCTTCAGCACCTTGAAGCCGTACAGCTTCGCCTCGGGCGCCATGCCGTTCAGCACGAGCACTTCGTCGGAATCCGCCGAACGCTTCACGCTCATCCCGCCGGCGATCGTCGCGGCCACGTGCGTGCCGTGCCCGTTGCCGTCGAGATCGTCGAACCCCTTCTTGCCGGGGTCGAGACGAACCGGCGGCCCGCCCTTCGTGCAATCCCACTGCGCCACCACGCTCTTCCTCGCGGCGAAATGCGGGTGCGCCGCCGAAATGCCCGTATCGAGCACCGCCCAGCCGATGCCCTTGCCGAGCGCGTCGTAGCCGAGGTTCGCCGGGCGCGCCTGGATGGTGGCGGAGGATTGGTGCAGCAGCGCGCGCTTCACGGCGTTGCGCCACACGCGCTCGATCTTGAGGTCGCCGGAGAGCGCGCGAAGCTGCTCGATCTCGCGCCGCGTGAGGTCCGCGGACAGGAAGCGCCGCATGTCCTGGATGCGCGCGGCCTCGAGCGGCGCGCCGGCGCCCTTCAGCAGCGCCTCGATGCGTCCCTTCACGGCCGTGCGGCGATCCTCGATCGACAGCTCGCCCTCCTTCGACCCATCGCCCGCGGTCAGCTGGATGAGCGTCGCGTGGCGGTCGGCGCTCGAGCCGTTCTCGAGGTCGCCCACCAGGTCCTTCATGACGATGCTGCGGCCCACGACGTTGCCGAAGGCCGCGCCCGCCGCGTCACGCACGGCTTCGCGCACCTGCGCGATGCGCAGGTAGCCGGTGCCCGAATGGGGATTCGATTTCCAGTCCGGGTTGATCTGCAGGCCGCTCACGTCCTCGACCACGATGCCCGCCGCATTCTTCGCGAAGTCGTTGGCGAGCTTCGCGTCGAGCGCCACCGGGTCCAGCCGCTCGGCGACATTGAGCCAGCGGTCGACGCACTCGGGCACGGCCAGCTTGCCGCCCTTCTTCAGTTCGTCCTGCACTTCCTGCAGCCCCAGGGGCGAGCCGATCGTCACGAAGAGCTTCACGTCGCACTCGGCCTTCTTCAGCTTGCGCAGGACCTCGAAGGCCACCATCGAGCCCTGGCTGTGGCCGATGACGATCGTCGGGCCGCCCACGCCCGCCAGGCGCTCGGTCACGCTCGCCTCCATGCGCGCGCGCTCCGCCGGCACGTAGAGGAAGTCGCGCACGTCCTTGAGGAAGATTCTCGTGAGGAGCTTCGTCGTCCAGCGACGCAAGCCTTCGGGCAGCGGCAGCGCCTTGGCGCCCGGACCGGCCCCGCCTCTCGCGAGATGCGCCGCCAGCCGCTTCTCGAGGGCGTCGAGCGACTTCTGCTGGTCGCGCGTGATCGGCGCGGGTTCCTCCGCATCGAGCCCCAGCGCCCGGATCCCCGGGCCGTCGCCCTCGCCGAGCGTGTCGCCGCCGGCGCACGAGCCCGCTTCCGGCACCGGATAGCGCTCGCGGTTCACCCAGTAGCTCATGCGGGTGCGATCGCCCATGGGACCGCCGAAGAGCGCGGTATCCCACTGGCACTTGAGGATCGAGGCCTCGGGCTTGTTGCCGATGCCGTGCACGAACACGATGGTGCCCACTTCCGGCGCCGCGCCGTCGGCGGCCAGGCGCTTGAGGAAGGCGGCCTGCGTTTCGCGCAGCGCCTTCACCGTGCGCATCGCCGGCGTGATGCGGGTGACGGTGGCGGGACGGGGCTTCGTCGCGCGGGGCGCGGATTTAGAGGGCTTCTTGCTCGCCATGGGGCCTCCGGGGTCGGGAATCCGGACACCACCCTACTCCCGTTCCCGGCGGGCCGGCGAGGCTCGCGACCCGAATAGTGCCGCCGCGAAGGACGCAATAATCGGCAGGTCGCCAGGCCTTCACGGCGAAGGGGAGAGGCGCTCCCGAGCGAAGGCGAGCACGCGTTCGCGTTCCCGCGGATTCAATCCCGTGACCTCGATGGGCCATTCATCGCCCGTCCTGAGCCGAAGAACGACTTCCGCGACCACGTAGGCCGCTCCCCTCCGGTTCACGACCGTCCTCGATTCCGGCTCGGCCGAGGCGACGTGACGCCACTCCACGTACTCGACCTCACGGAACCATTGGGTCTTCCGGGCCCCGTCCGCGCGCAGCTGGATGCGGTCGCCACGGGTGTGGACCAGAAGCACCGGAACCGCGATGACGACGATGGCGGCGGCGAGGCCACGGGAAAGGTGCTGCAGCTTGCAGGCAACGACTGCCCAGACGACCACCAGGGCGATGGACAGCAGCGTTCCCCAGGCCGTGACGCCTATCGAAAGGAAGTAGGCCGAGTCCGAAAGGCCGTAGACCATCGCGCTCCCGTCCTGCAGCGGCTCGCGGATGTCATCCGGGCCTAGCCGGCCCCGACGGCGAAGATGGGCATGGGCTCCGCCTTGCCCCGGATCTCCACCGGCCCGAGCGAGGTCAAGGGCACCTTTTCGCCCAGTGCCGCTCGCGTCGCCGCATCGATGAGGATCGTTTCGCCGGCCACCTTGGTGTGCGACTCCAGCCGTGCGGCAAGGTTCACGGTGTCGCCCACGCAGGTGTACGTGGCGCGATCCTGCGTGCCGGTGTAGCCGGCGATCATGTCGCCCGTGGCGATGCCGATGCCGATGCGGATTTCCTTCTTGCCCTCCGCCAGGCGCTCGACGCCCAGCAACTGCACCATCTCGATCATCTCGCGCGCGGCGTTCACGGCGGCCGTCGCCGAGTCGGCGAGCGGCAGCGGCGCGCCGAAGATCGCCATGAGGCCGTCGCCCACCATCTGGTTCACGACGCCGCCCTGCCCGCTGATGGCGTCGAACATGAGCGTGTAGTAGGTGTTGAGAAGCTCGATCGTCTCCTCGGGCGGCTGGGATTCCGCCAGCGAGGTGAAGCCGCGGATGTCGGAGAACATCACCGTGGCGTGCACGCGCTTGCCGCCCAGCGCGAAGCCGGAGGCGTCGAGGTCCGCGGCGACGGCCGTGGTCGCGAAGCGGCGCACCATCTCCTTCTGCTGGTCGCGAAGCCGCTTCTTTTCCAGGCTCGCGTTCAGGCGCGCCTTGAGCAGCACCGGGTTCACGGGCTTGGGCAGGTAGTCCTCGGCGCCCAGTTCGATGCAACGCACGATGTGGTCGATCCCCTCCAGGGACGAGGTGACGATGACGGGCAGGTCGCGAAGCTTCGGATCCGCGGCCAGTTGCTCGAGCACCTCGAAGCCGGTCATCTCCGGCATCTCCATGTCGAGCAGGACGAGGTCGAAGCCGCCCTTCTGGAGCATCTCGAGGGCCACGCGGCCGTTCTCGGCCATCGCCACGGTGTGCCCCTGCAGCTCGAGGCTGCGCGAGAGCAGGAGCCGGTTCACCCGGTTGTCGTCGGCCACCAGCAAGCGCGCGGGCTGCGCGCGGACCTCACGCACGGACGAGGCCCTTCAGCGCATCCGATGCCTGCGCCACCTCCGTCTCGATCGCCGCGACCGGGTCGCCGCCGCGGGCCTTCACGCCCTCGAGCCCGGTGAGCTCGAGATCCTTGGCCATCGCGGCGAGCGACATCGCGCCGAAGGTCAGACCGTTGGATTTGAGCGAATGGGCGGCGCGCTTGAACTTGTCCGCCTCGCCCGCCGCGTAGGCCGCCGAGAGGTCCTTCAGCATTCCCGGCGCCTCCTCGAGGAAGGCGCCCACGAGTTCGCCCACGAAATCGGCGCCGGCGGTCTCCTGCAGGGCCTTGAAGGTGGCTGCGTCGATGAGCTCTGCCATGTCAGCGGTTCTCCCGCGGTTTCACGAGGTTGAGGGCTTCCACCAATTGTTCCACGCGGATGGGCTTGGTGAGGTAATCGTCCATGCCGGCGTCCATGCACAGCTCGCGGTCGCCCTGCATCGCGTTGGCCGTCATGGCGACGATGCGCGGGCGCTTGCCGGGCTTCCACGTCGCGCAGATGCGCCGCGTGGCTTCGAGGCCGTCCATCTCGGGCATCTGCACGTCCATGAGCACCACGTCGTACACCTGCCGGCCGACCGATTCGACGGCTTCCACGCCGTTCGAGGCCACGTCCGCACGGTACCCCATCTGCTGGAGGATGCGCAGGGCGAGCTTCTGGTTCACGACGTTGTCCTCCGCGAGGAGGATGCGAAGCGGGTGCCGCTCCGCCATGCCGGGGTCGAAGCGCGCCGCGGCAGGGGCGGCCTGCACGGTCGTGCGTCCCGACTCGCCCGCGAGGATGTTCACCAGCGTGTCGAAAAGCTGCGACTGGTGGATGGGCTTCGCGAGCGCGGCGTCGAACAGGTTCTCCGTGTCGCCGGCTTCCTTGCGGCCGAGCGAGCTGAACAGGACCAGCGGCAGGTCCTTCCGGGCGGCCCGGATGCGGCGCGCGAGCTCGAGGCCGTCCATCTCGGGCATGTGCATGTCCAGGATGGCGATGTCGAAGGCCTCCCCCGCCTCGATCCACGCGAGGGATTCGCTCGGCTTCGCGGCCGCCTTGGACTGCATGCCCCACTTGGCGGTCTGCAGGGCGAGGACCCGGCGATTGGTGGCGTTGTCGTCCACCACGAGCACGCGCTTGCCCTTGAGTTCGGGCTGCACACCGATGAAATCCCGGGCGCGCGGCGCGGGCAGGATCGCGGCGGGCGCGACGACGGTGAAGTGGAACGTGGCGCCCTGGCCCAGGCCCTCGCTCTCGGCCCACATCTTCCCGCCCATGAGTTCCGCGAGGCGTCGGCTGATGGCGAGGCCCAGGCCCGTGCCCCCGTAGCGCCGCGTCGTGGACGAATCGGCCTGCGAGAAGGACTGGAAGAGTCGCGACATGCCTTCTTCCGAAAGACCGATGCCCGTGTCGCGGACGGCGAACGAAAGCTCGGATTGGCCGCCCGCCGCGGGCTGCGCGGTCACCGTCAGCACGACCTCGCCCTCGTCCGTGAACTTCACCGCGTTGGAAAGCAGGTTGAGGAGCACCTGCCGCAGGCGCGTCACGTCGCCGTTGATGACCGGAGGGACGTCGCCCTCGAACAGGTACGCGATCTCCAGGTGCTTCTCGATGGCCCGCCCGTTGATGAGGTCGAGGGCGGACTCCACGCAATCGCGCAGGTCGAAGGGCTGGGCCTCGATGTCCATGCGGCCCGCCTCGATCTTCGAGAAGTCGAGGATGTCGTTGATGATGGTGAGGAGCGCGTCGCCGGAATCGCGGATGGTGGCCGCGTAGTCGCGCTGCTCGGGCTCGAGGGGCGTGTCGAGCAGCAGCCCGCTCATCCCGATCACCGCGTTCATGGGCGTGCGGATCTCGTGGCTCATCGTGGCGAGGAAGGCGCTCTTCGCCTCGTTGGCGGCCTCGGCGGCGGACCTCGCGTCCTGCGCCTCGTTGAAGAGGCGCGCGTTCTGGATCGCGATGACGGCCTGGTTGGCGAAGGCGGCCAGCAGGGCCACTTCCTTGTCGTTGAAGGGACGCGGCGGCTGGCGAAGGACGCTGATCGCCCCGATGCCGCGCCCTTCCCAGACGAGCGGGCTGTAGATGGCCGAGAAGCTGCCGTACTTGGCGAACCAGGCGTCGTTCTCCGGCACGTCGTTGGGCGAGGCCACGGCGTTGTCCACCTGGTACGTTCGCCGCTCGCGAATGGCTCGGCCCGTATAGGTCCCGTCGACGGGCGTGCCCTCGCGGATGGAAGGCAGGGCCGCGAGGGCCTCGAACGAGGAGCCGCGCCAGGCGCCCAGGCGCACGCGCTCGTCCTCGCCCACCAGCATGATCGCCATCTGCTCGCTCGCGAACAGGCGGCCGCAGCTGTCGAGGATCTTCTCGAACACCGGCGCCGTGTCGGCGACCGAGCTGCTGATCACCTGCAGCACCTCGGCGCTGGCGGTCTGCTGCTCCAGCGCTTCCTTCGTCTCGTTGAACAGGCGCACGTTCTCGATGGCGATGACGGCCTGGTCGGCGAAGGTGCGCATCAGCTCCTGGAGCTGGGGCGAGAAGGGGCCGGGCTCGGCGCGCGTCACGCTGATCACGCCCGCGAACTGGCCTTCGCGGATCATGGGCACGCTGAGCATGCCCCGGTAGCCGCGCTTTCGGGCCACTTCGCGCCACACCTCGGGCAACAGCGTGTCCGTTTCCGCATCCGGGATCATGATCGAGTGCCCGGCCTGGAACTCCTTCGGGAAGAAGTCCCAGTCGTTCAGGGGCATTGGCGAGCGCGCGAGGAGCGCGGCGATGCCCTCCTGGTTCGTCTTCGTGTAGGCCGAGAGCACGAGCTCCTCGCCGAAGCGCCGCCAGAGCGTCCCCGAGTAGCCGTCCACGAGGTGCTGGGCCTTGTTCACGATCGCGTCCAGCACCGGCTGCACGTCCGAGGGCGAGGCGGCGATCACCTTGAGGATGTCGGCGGTGGCGGTCTGCCGTTCGAGCGCCTCCTGCGTTTCCTTGAACAGGCGCACGTTCTCGATGGCGATGACGGCCTGGTCGCGGAAGGACTCGGCCAGCGCGATCTGCTTGTCGGCGAAGGCCTCGGCCCGGTCCCGCGCGAAGGCGAGCACGCCGAGGCACTCGCTGCCTCGCAGGAGCGGCAGGTAGATCGCCGAGCGGATCCCCATCGTGTCGAAGACGCGCTGCTCCACGGGCGGCAGGTCGATGACGTTCCAGTCGGGAATGTGCACCGTCCTGCGTTCGACGATGGGCCGGGAAGGGAAGGTCGCCTCCGGGTCGATCGGCCACGGCGGAGTCGCGGTCGCCCCGCTGGTGACGAGCGAGGTCCCCTTGCTCGTGAGGTCCGCCACCATGCGGAAGTGGCTGCCGCCCTCGACGCGGAACACGATGGCGTGGTGGCAGCCCAGGAGCTTCACGCCCGTGCGCACGATCGCGTCGAACACGGGCTGCACGTCCGTGGGCGATTCGCTGATGACCCGCAGGATGTCCGCGCTCGCCGTCTGTTGCTGGAGCGAGGCCTGCGTCTCGTTGAACAGGCGGGCGTTGCCCAGGGCCACGCCCACGTTGGCCGCGATGGTGGACAGGAGCCGTTCGTCGGCGTCCTTGTACACGCCCTCGCGATGCGTGCTCTGCACGCTGATCACGCCCTGCGCGACGCCGTCCACGACGATGGGCACGCCCAGGTAGCTCTTGGCGCGCTTGCCGCGCACCCGGGCGCCCAGCTCCTCGGTCTTGCGGTAGGTGTCCTGGTTGATGACGAGGGGCTTGCCGCTCTCGATGATGCGGCTCGTGAGGCCCTTGCCGTACTCGAGCGGGCGGGATTCCTCGCCGTACTGGTACGGGAACTCGATCATCCCGGCCACGCGGTCGAGCAGCGCCACGTAGGCGATGTCCGCCTTGAACACCGTGCGCACCTGCTCGCCCACGAGGTGGATGAGGGCATCGAGGTCGAGCTTGCCGACCAGCTGCTTCGACACGGCGTTCACCGTGTCCAGCTCGGCGGCGCGCTGCTGCGATTCCGCGAAGAGCCGCGCGTTCTCCATCGCCACGGCCGCCTGCAGCGACAGGCCCACCAGGAAGTCCATGTCCGACGGATCGAAAGGCGTGCCCCCGTTCCGCCACACCGCCATGGCGCCCTTCACCTTCGTGCCCGCGAGGAGCGGGGCGACCATGAGCCGCTCGTTCGTGAGCTGCGGCGTGCCGGCGATCTGCACCACGCGCGGGTCGGCGCCCGTGTCGTTGATGAACTCCGGGCGACCGCTCTGGATGATGCTGCCGATCACGCCCTTGCCCGGCGTCACCGTGGTGCCCCGGATCTGCTCGGCCACCTCGCCGAGCGCGACGATCGCCCGGTAGGTGCTGCCCTCCTCGTCCGGCAGGAAGATGGCGCTGTTGTCGCCGTGCAGCAGCTCCTTGGCGTGGCCCGCGATGCGGTCCATCACCTTGGCGAGGTCGAGGGTGGAGGAGACGTCGCGGCCCACTTCGGCGAGCGCGGCGGCCTCCTTCGTGCGGCGCTGCGTCTCGTCGAAGAGGCGGGCGTTCTCGAGAGCCACGCTCATGCTGGTGGCGAGGGTCTCCAGCAGGCGGACGTCGGCGGGGCTGAAAGCGTTTTCGCGCTCGATGTCCACGATGTCGATGAGGCCGCGGGCCTCGCCGCCGACCACCAGCGGCACGAACACGGCGGCCTTCGTCACGCTGGACCCGGGCAGGGTGAAGCTGCCGTACTTCTCGCGCTCGGCGTCCATGTTCTCGTTGATGACGAGCGTCTCGCGCGTGCGCAGGACGTGCGCGGTGAATCCGGCCTTCGACTTCGGATGCGAGGCGATCTGGATGCGCTGCCCGCCTTCGAAAAGGTAGGGATAGTGGATGAGATCCGTCTTGGGGTCGTAGATGCGGATGCCGAGGTCCGCCTGGCCGAAGATCTCGCGGATCTTGTCGCCCACCACGTCGTAGATGCCCTGCATCTCCAGCTTGGAGGCGAGGGCCGACTGCACGCTCGTGATGATGGCCAGCTCCGCGGCGCGCTGCTCGCTCTCCTTGTAGAGCCGTTGCGTCTCGTCGAAGAGGCGGGCGTTCTCCAGCGCGACGCTCATGCTGCCGGCAAGCGTCTGCAACAGGCGTACGTCCGACTCCGTGAAGGCGTGCTCCCGCTCCATGTCGGACAGGCGGATGAGGCCGCGCACGTCATCGCCCACCAGGAGCGGCACGTAGAGCGCCGACTTCTCCATCCGCGTGCCCGGCAGCAGGTGGCTGCCCAGGCGCTGCATGGGGCCCGCCATGTCCTCGTTGACGAGGAGCGGCTGGCGCGTCCTTCGAACCTCGGCCGAGAAGCCCCCCCAGACGAGGGGCACCGGAGCGACGGGCAGCCGCCGCCCGGCCTCCGACGCGTAGGGGAAGCGGATCAACCCCGCCTTCTCGTCGAAGATGCGGATCCCGACGTCGGCGTACCCGAAGATCTCCCGGATCTTGTCGCCCAGCACGTCGTAGATGCCCTGGATGTCCAGCTCGGACGCGAGCGCCGACTGCACGCTGTTGATGATGGCCAGTTCCGCCGCCCGCTGCTCGCTCTGCTTGAACAGGCGCTGCGTCTCCGCGAAGAGACGTGCATTTTCGAAGGCGACGGCGAGGCTCCCCGCCAGCGTGACGAGCAGCCGGAAGTCCGAATCGCTGAAGGCGTGCTCGCGGTCCACGTTCTGGATCGAGATCGCGCCCCGCGCCTCGTCGCCCACGACCAGCGGCACGAAGATCGCGCTTTTCGAGAACTGCCCCCCGCCCACCGCCTGCCCGCCCAGCGCCGCGCGGCGCTCGGCCATGCCTTCGTTGATGAGCAGCGGCTGGCGGGTGCGGATGACCTCGGCCGTGAAGCCGCGCATCGGCAGGGGCGATTGCACCTGCCGCTCGCCCTTCTCGATGATGTAGCGGAACACCATCCGGTCGGCCTCGCGGTCGATGGTGCTGATGGTCACGCCCTGGGCGTCGAACGTGTCGCGGATCTTGTCGCCCACCAGGTCGAAGATGCCCTGGATGTCGAGGTTCGACGCGAGCCCGGACTGCACGCTGTTGATGATGGCGAGCTCCGCGGCGCGCTGCTCGCTCTCCTTGAAGAGCCGTTCGGTCTCGGCGAACAACCTCGCGTTCTCCAGCGCAACGCTCATGCTGGCCGCGAGAGTCTGGAGGAGACGCACGTCGGAGGGGCCGAAGGCGTGCTCGCGCTCCATGTCCAGGAGGTCGATCAGGCCGAGCACCTCGTCGCCCGCGATGAGGGGAACGAAGACGCCGGACTTCTCCATCGACGTCCCGGGAAGCGTCTGGGCGCCGTACTTCGTCATCGCCTGCGCCATGTCCTGGTTGACGACCACCGTCTCGCGGGTGCGCCGGACGTGCGCGAACACGCCGAATTCGCGCATCGGATGCGGCTCGATCTCGATCCGCTCGCCCTTCTCGTAGGAGAAGGGGAAGTGGACCCGGCCCGACAGCGGGTCGAGAACGCGGATGCCGACGTCGGCCTGCCCGAAGATCTCGCGGATCTTGTCCCCGACCACGTCGTAGATGCCCTGCATCTCGAGCTTGGAGGCGAGCGCCGACTGCACGCCCGTGATGATCGAAAGCTCCGCGGCCCGCTGCTCGCTCTGCTTGAAGAGCCGCTCGGTCTCGTCGAAGAGCCGGGCGTTCTCCAGCGCCACGCTGACGGAGCCGGCCAGGGTCTCGAGCAGCCGCACATCGCTCTCGGAGAACGCGTTCTCGCGGTCGATGTTCTGCAGCGTGAAGAACCCCCGCGGCTCTCCGCCCGACAGGAGCGGCACGAAGACGGCGCACTTCACTTCCGACCCGGCCACCGTGACGGAACCCACCTCGGCGGCGCGCACGCGGAAGTTCTCGTTCACGAGGACGGTGCGCCGGGTCGCGATCATCACGGCCGCGAAGCCGCGGCCCCCGATGACGAACGGCTCCGGGCGGAAGCGCTCGCCCTTCTCGATGAGGTAGTGGCTGGTGGCGAGGTCGGCAACCGGGTCGTAGGTGCCGACGCCCACGACCTGCGCGTCGAAGATCTCGCGGATCTTCTCGCCCACCAGCTCGTAGATCGCCTGCATGTCGAGCTTGGACGAGAGGGCGGTCTGGACGCTGTTGATGATCGCGAGTTCGGCAGCGCGCTGCTCGCTCTGCTTGAAGAGGCGCTGCGTCTCGTCGAAGAGCCGCGCGCTCTCCAGGGCGACACCCAGGCTCGAGGCGACGGTCTGCAGGAGTCGCACTTCCGCCGGCCCGAAGGCGCCGTCGCGCTCGAAGTTCTCGAGGACGACGAACCCCAGGACCCGGTCGCGCCCCACGATGGGAACGGCGCAGACCGACTTCGACCAGTCCGTGCCCGGGGAGGGCCCGTGCACGCCAGCCGCCACCTGCTCGGCCTGCGAATTGAGGACGAGCATCTCGCGATGATCGAGAATGCGCTGCGCGGGGTGGCCCTCGGGAATGTCGTGCACGTACGCGGGAAGGCGCTTGCCGTGCTCGTAGCCGTAGATGCGGTGCAGCTTCCGCCCTTCCGGATCCCACCACCGGATGCCCAAGTCGCCGGTCCGGAACACGTCGCGGAGCTTGTCGCCCACCAGGTCCACGATCTGCTGGAAGTCGAGCTGGCCGGCGATCCCCTGCTGGATGCCGTTGATGACGGCGAGCTCGGCGTTGCGCGCTTCCGTCTCCCGGAGCAGCCGCTGCGTCTCGTCGAAGAGCCGCGCGCTCTGCAGGGCCATGCCCATCGCCGTGCAGATGGTCGTGAGCAGGCGCGCCTCGTTGTCGCCGAAGGCGCCTTCCCGTTCGAAGTTGTCCAGGGTCACGACCGCGATCACGCGGCCCGCGGAGACGACGGGCGCGATGATGTCCGACTTGGGCAGCTTCGTGCCGGGATAGGCCCTGGCACCGGGCGGCATCGCGTGCTGCACCACGGTCTCGCGATCCCGGAAAACGCGCAGGCTCCGCTCGCCGGTGCTCACCGGCATCGACGGCAGACCTCTCAGCCGCTGGCCGTGCTCGTAGTGGTAGACGGGGGTCTCCATGCGGGTCCGTTCGTCGAACCACGAGATGCTGATGTCGTCCGAATTGAAGACTTCGCGCAGCTTGTCGCCCACCAGGTCGACGATGGCCTCGAGGTCGAGCTGCGCCACCAGCCCCTGCTGGATGCCGTTGATGACGGCCAGCTCGGCGTTCCTCTGCTCGGTCTCCTTGAGCAGCCGCTGCGTCTCGTCGAAGAGGCGCGCGTTGTCGAGCGCGGCGCCCAGGCTCCCGGCCACCGTCTGAACGAAGCGCCGCTGCGCTTCCCCGAAGGCGTACTCGCGCTCGTGGTCCTCCAGGATGATCATCCCGAGTACGCGCTCGCCCGAGACGATGGGCGAGGCCATGATGGAGAGGCACCAGTCCGTGCCGGGAACGGGCCCCGGGAGACCCGCCGCGACCTGCTCGGCGCGCGAGTTGAGCACCCGGGTTTCGCGGCGCAGCAGGATCGGGGCGGCGATGTCGCTTTCGCCGGTGAAAGGCCTGTCGCGCAGGGGCAAGGGCTTGCCGTGCTCGTAGCTGTACAGGCTGCGAACGACATTCGCCTCGCGATCCCACCACCGGATGCTCAGGTCGCCGGTGCGGAATTCCTCCCGCAGCTTGTCGCCCACCAGGTCCACGATCCCCTGGAAGCCGAGCGAGCGCGCCATGCCGTCCTGGATCGCATCGATGAGGGCGAGCTGGCTCGCCTGCAGCGCGATCTGCGCCTGCGCCTCGGCGAGGGCACGCCGGGAGCTGCCGGCCGGGGACGCCGCGGGCTTGCGGGCCGCCGCGGTCTTCTTCACCGGAGCCTTGGCAGCCGGCTTCCTCTTCGCCGGCGCCGGGGCCATCGCCCTTTTCTTCGCTGGCGCCTTCGCGGCCGGCCTTTTCTTCAGCGGCGCCTGGGCCGCCGCCTTTTTCCGGGCCTTCGGGGGAGCGCTTTTCTTCGCCTTGCGGGGAGTCGCCATGCGCCGGAATCGCCTTCTTATTGGTCTTGTCGCCGAATGTCGCCGGGCCCCTGAAGCCCGGTCGGGGGCCCGCCCGGAGCCCCGCCGCGATCTTGGCGGGAATGGCCGGGAAGCGCAAACGGCCCGGCATTCGCGCCCCCCGGGCACCTTTCACCCCCCGTTTTCTGCAATTCGTCCCGCCGGGCTGGAACCACCGGCCCGCCCCCTACCCTCACGCCACCTCAATCCGAAACAGGGCCGGATCGGTCCAAAGGTCAAATGTGACGGCAAGTTACAGCACCCGTCGCGCGTAGACCCTAAAATAGGCGCCCTTTCGGGCCACAAGCCCCATCCCCACCTCCGGAAGCCAAACCATGACGTTCCGACCCCTGATCGCCCTTTCCGTCCTTCTCTTCGCCGCCGCCTGCGCCAAGGGACCCGACAAGGCCGCCACCACCGCCGCGCCCAAGCCGCTGCTGGTCGCCGCCGAGGACGTGCACACGGTGAAGAACGCCGCCATCGCCTCGGGGCCGGCCGTCATCGGCTCGGTGCAACCCGAGCGCCGCGCGGATCTTCGCGCCGAGGTCTCGGCCATCGTGATGCAGGTGGTCCGGGAGAACGGCGACGTGGTGCGCCGCGGCGACCTGCTGGTGCGACTGGACGACACCTCGATCCGCGACGCCCTCGCCTCGGCCGAAGCCGCCGCGCGCTCGGCCGAGCAGGCCTCGGAGCAGGCCAAGCGCCAGTACGAGCGCATGAAGACCCTGCGCGCCTCCGGCATGGCCTCCGCCCAGGCCCTGGACGACGCCGAGGGCCGGCGCAACAGCGCCACTTCCGACCTCGAGGCCGCCAAGACCCGCGTCGTGGCCGCCCGCCAGCAACTCGCCCGCACCGAGGTGCGCGCCCCCTTCGACGGCATCGTGAGCGACCGCAAGGTCTCCGCCGGCGACACCGCGCAGGTCGGCAAGGAACTGCTCAAGGTGATCGACCCCGCCACCATGCGCTTCGAGGGCATGGTCTCGGCCGACCAGATCGGCTCGGTGAAGGCCGGCCAGGCGGTGAGCTTCCGCGTGAACGGCTACGGCGACACGGATTTCGCCGGCAAGGTGCGCCGCGTGAACCCCTCGGCCAACCCGACCACGCGGCAGGTGGAGGTGCTCGTGGACTTCGCCACGCAGAAGGCGCCCCGCCTCGCCGGCCTGTATGCCGAGGGCCGCGTGGAGACCGAGTCGGCCGCGAGCCTCACCATCCCCGCGACGGCGCTGGTGCGCGACGGCGACAAGGCCTCGGCCTGGGTCGTGAAGGACGGCAAGCTCGCCAAGGTGGAGGTGAAGCTCGGCGAGCGCGACCCGCGCACCGGCGATTGGGCGGTGAACGCGGGCCTCGCGGAGGGCGCGCAGATCCTGCGCCACCCCAACGCCACGCTCAAGGACGGCATGGTGGTGCAGGCCTCGCCGTCCAAGTCGAGCGAGACGAAGACCGCGAACGCCAAGACCGCCGAAGCGCCGAAGAACTAGGGGGCGTCCATGTTCCTGTCCGATTTCAGCATCAAGCGCCCGGTCTCGATGGTGGTGATCATCATCGGGCTGATGTGCTTCGGCCTGCTCGCGCTCTCCAAGCTGCGCGTGAACCAGATTCCCGACGTGGAGCAGCCCTTCCTCCTCGTGAACATCCCCTACCCGGGCGCCTCGCCGGACACCGTCGAGCGCGAGATCGTGAACCGGGTCGAGAAGGCCATGCAGGGCATCCCGCAGGTCTACCAGGTGCGCTCCACGGCCTCGGAGTCGAGCGCCAGCATCTTCATCATCTTCAACTTCAAGAAGAACATGGTGGAGGCCGCGGACGAGGTGCGGAACGCCATCGCCTCGGTGCGCCACAAGCTGCCGGTGGAGATGCGCGAGCCCATCATCCGGCGCCTGGACCCTTCCGCGCAGCCCATCATGCAGCTCGCGATGTCGTCCAAGGCGCAAAGCCACGCGGAGATCTCCCGGCTGGCGGAAGACGTGATCGCCGACAAGTTCCGCGCCATCGACGGCGTGGCGGTGGTGAACGTGAACGGCGCGCTGCGCCGCGAGCTCTCGGTGCTGCTGCGCGCCGAGAAGCTGCGCGAGTTCAACCTCTCGGTGACCGAGGTCGTCCTCGCCCTGCGGGCGCAGAACACCACCGCGCCCGTGGGCCGCGTGAAGGGCCCCCTGGAGGAACAGAGCATCCGCCTGGTGGGCCGCATCGAGTCCCCGCGCGAGTTCGAGCAGATCGTGGTGAAGCGCCGCGGCGGCGAGGTGGTGCGCCTGGGCCAGATCGCCACGGTGAAGGACGGCTTCGCCGAACTCTCGGGCTTCTCCCTGCGCGACGGGAACCCCAACGTCGGCATCGCCATCACGCGCGCGCGCGACGCGAGCACGGTGAGCGTGGCCAAGGCCATCCGCAAGGTGGTCGAGGAGACCAACAAGACCCTGCCCCAGGGCACGGTCCTCGAGGTGACGCAGGACGGCGGCAAGGACGCCGAGGCGAGCCTCAAGAACGTGATCGAGGCGCTCATCTTCGGCGCCGGCCTCACCATCTTCGTGGTGTACGCGTTCCTCAATTCGTGGCGCTCGACGCTCATCACGGCGACCTCGCTGCCGACCTCGGTCATCGCGGCCTTCATCGCGGTGTGGGCCTGCGGCTTCACGCTCAACTTCATGACGCTGCTGGGCCTGTCGCTCGCCATCGGCGTGCTGATCGACGACGCCATCGTGGTGCGGGAGAACATCGTCCGGCACATGGAAAAGGGCGTCGATCGCCTGAACGCGGCGCGCATCGGCACGGCCGAGATCGGCCTCGCGGTGACCGCCACCACGTTCTCGATCATCGCGGTGTTCATCCCCGTGGCCTTCATGGGCGGCGGCGCGGGCGAGTGGTTCCGCCCCTTCGCCCTCACCGTGGCCACCTCGGTGATGGTCTCGCTCTTCATCTCGTTCACGCTCGACCCGATGCTCTCGGCGTACTGGGGCGACCCCCCGGGCTACCACCACGCGCCGAAGAAGGGCCTGTCGCGGGTGCTGCAGCGCTTCAACGCCTGGTTCGATCACCAGGCCGACCGCTACGGCAACGTGATCGCCTGGGCGCTGCACCACCGCAAGTGGATGACGGCCATCGCCGTGGCGAGCCTCGTGGGCGCCATCGCGCTGCAGGCCACCGTGGGCGGCTCCTCGTTCCTGCCGCGCTCGGACGTGGGCACGGTCGCCATCGACATCCGCACGCCATCGTCGGCCAGCCTCGAGTACGGCCGCTCGAAGGTGGAGAAGGCCGCGGAGCTCGCGCGGACGATCCCGGAAGTGAAGCACACCAACGCCTACGTGAATCCGGGCGGCGGGCGCGTCTACGTGGACATCGGCAAGAGCAACGAAAGGAAGCGCGACGCCTTCGCGATCGCGAAGGACCTGCGCGAGCTCCTGAAGCAGCTCGTGGGCGCGGAATACACCGTGCTCGACGACATCAACAACGGCGTGCGAAAGCCCGTGCAGATCCAGTTCTCCGGGCCCGATTCGCGCAAGCTCATGGAGATCACCACCGAGTTCATGGGCAAGCTCGCGCAGGTGCCGGGCGCGGTGGACGTGGGCCTGTCGGAGCAGGCTCCCAAGGACGAGCTCAAGATCGAGCTCGACCGCGGCCTCGCCAATTCGCTCGGCATTTCCGTGAACGACGCGGCGCAGGCCCTTCGCGTCGCCTTCGCGGGCGTGGAGGTCGGCGACTGGGTGGACCCGGTGGGCGAGACCCGCGACGTCTCCGTGCGCCTGCACCCGGAGGACCGCGTGGACGCGAGCAACATCGAGCACCTGCCGATCGCGGTCACGGGCACCAACATGATCGTGCCGCTCGACCAGATCGCCACCATCTCCATGGGCAAGGGCCCGGCCCAGATCCAGCACTCCGACGGCAAGCGCATGATCGCCGTCACCGCCAACGTGCAGGGCCGCTCGCCCGGCGAGGTGACCGCCGAGGGCATGAAGCTCGCGAAGGCGATGGACTTCCCCGCGGGCTACGGCATCGAGCTGGGCGGCGCCTCGCGCGAGCAGCAGGAGGTCTTCCGCGAGATGGGCATCGCGCTCCTCATGGGCATCGCGCTCATGTACCTGGTGCTCGTGATGCAGTTCGGCTCGTTCACCGCGCCGATGCCGGTGATGCTCTCGCTGCCCCTTTCGCTCATCGGCGTCGTGCTCGCGCTCCTCGCCACCCGCGGCACGCTCAACCTCATGAGCTTCATCGGCGTCATCATGCTGATGGGCCTGGTGGCCAAGAACGCCATCCTGCTGCTCGACTGCGCGCGCAAGGAAGAAGCGCAGGGCGTCTCGCGCGAGGACGCGCTGATGCACGCCGGCCGCGTGCGCCTTCGCCCCATCCTCATGACCACCTTCGCGCTCATCGCCGGCATGCTGCCGGTGGCGATCGGCCTGGGCGAAGGCGGCGATTTCTACCGCCCGATGGCGGTGGCCATCATCGGGGGCACCATCACCTCGACGATCCTCACGCTGCTCGTGGTGCCCACCTTCTACGATTCCATCGAGATCGCGCGCGACCGCGCCATCGCCAAGTTCCACCGGCGCGAGGCGCGCATGCCGGCCTTCGGCGCCTTCGTCCTCACGGTGGGCGAGGCGATCCTCGCCTTGCTGGGCCTGCGCATGCTGTATCGTGCCGCGATGGCGCTCGTGAACCGGGTGCGCCGCGGTCGCGGTGCGCCGCCCCCGGCCCCGAGCCCCGCCCCCGGAGACGATTGAGCCCCGAACCGCCCGAAGAATCGCTTCGAAGCCTCGCGACCTCGCTCGCGCTGCTGTGGCTCTACGGCGCGAGCCTTCGGCTCACGGTGCTCGCCGTGCCCCCGGTCATCCCGGGCATCCACGAAAGCCTCTCCCTCACGCAGGCCGCCGTGGGGGCGCTCACCACCCTCCCGGTCCTCATGTTCTCGCTCATGGCGCTGCCCGGCGCCGTGCTCATCGCGCGCTTCGGCGCGGCGCGCGTGCTGGCGCTGGGCCTCGCCCTCGCGGCCTTCGCCTCGGCCGCGCGCGGCTTGGCCCCGGGCACGGCGACGCTCTTCGCCGCCACCTTCCTCATGGGCATGGGCATCGCGTTCATGCAGCCGGCGCTGCCCACGATCGTGCGCACGCGGCTTCCCGCGCGCATCGCGCTCGGCACGACGGTGTATTCCAACGGGCTGCTGGTCGGGGAGGCTCTGCCCGCTTCGCTCACCCTGCCTTTCGTGCTGCCCGCCCTGGACGGAAGCTGGCGCGCGAGCCTGGTCGCGTGGTCGGTGCCGGTCGCGCTCGTCTTCCTGGCCGCCCTGCCGGCCGCGCTCGCGCGGCGCGCCCCGGCCCACGCGCGGGAGCCCGTGCGCTGGTGGCCGGACTGGCGTTCGCCGCAGGTGTGGGCCCTGGGCATCGTCTCGGGCGCCACCTCGGCGCTCTACTACTGCCTGAACGCCTTCCTGCCGGACTTCCTGCGGCACACGGGGCGGGGCGATCTCATCGGCGCCTCGCTCTCGGCGCTCAACTGGGCGCAGATTCCCGCGTCGTTCCTGCTGCTCGCGTTCTCGTCGCGGCTCGTGGGCCGTCCGATGCCGATCGTCGCGATGGGCGGGGTCGCGCTCGCCGCCCTGGCCGCCCTCGTGGCGATGCCGGGCGCCTGGGTGGTCGTCTGGTCGGGCGTGATCGGCTTCGTCACCGCCTTCGTGCTCATCCTCACGCTCGCCCTGCCCGCGCTGCTCGCCGAGCCCTCGGACGTGCACCGCGTCTCGGCGGCGATGTTCGCGATCGGCTACCTGTGCGCGCTCGTGGTACCGGTGTTCGGCGGCGCGCTCTGGGACCTCACGGGCGTCGCGGCGCTCGCCTTCCTGCCCGCCGCGGCCATGGCCGTGGGCCTGGTGGTGGCCCCGTCCTGGCTCTCGCTGCGGCGCGCGGGCGCATCGCGGCCGGGCTGAGCGGAGTGCTAGAGTGGGCGCCTTCCCGCCGACGGAACGCGCCATGATCCGCACCCTCGCCATCGCCGCCCTTTTCGCCGCCCTGCCCGTCCATGCCTTCGACCTGCAGGGCCACCGCGGCGCCCGCGGCCTGATGCCGGAGAACACGCTGCCGTCCTTCAAGAAGGCCCTGGAGATCGGCGTCGACACGATCGAGTGCGACATGGCGGTCACGAAGGACGACGTGGTGGTGATCCACCACGACCTCTGGCTCAACCCGGACACGACGCGCGGCCCGGACGGCCAGTGGCTGGCCTCGCGCGGTCCCGCCATCCGCGATCTCACCTTCGCGGAGCTGCAGCGCTACGACGTCGGGCGGATCAAGCCGGGCACGAAGTACGCCGCCGGTTTCCCCGACCAGCAGCCGGCGGACGGCACGCGCGTCCCCCGGCTCTCGGACCTCTTCGACCTGGTGAAGCAGTCCGGAAACGACAAGGTCGGCTTCGACTGCGAGACCAAGATCTCCCCGCTGGAACCCGACGCGACGCTGCCGCCCGAGGCGTTCGCCAAGCGCGTCGTCGAGGAGATCCGCAAGCACGGCATGGCCGCGCGCACGATGGTGCAGTCCTTCGACTGGCGCACGCTGCAGGTGATCCAGAAGGAGGCGCCCGAGATCCGCACGATGTACCTGTCGTCGCCGCGCACGATCAAGGGCGAAGCCGGCAAGCCTTCGCCCTGGCTCGCCGGCTTCGCGATCGAAGCGCACGGCTCGGTCCCCCGCGCGGTCAAGGCGGCCGGCGGGAAGATCTGGGCACCCAACCAGACCTACCTCACGCCGGAGCTGCTCGCCGAGGCGCGCTCGCTCGGCATCGCCGTGATCCCGTGGACGGTCAACGACCCGGCCATGATGGACAAGCTGATCGGCATGGGGGTGGACGGCATCATCTCGGACCGCCCGGACATCGTGAAGGAGCGCCTGAAGGCCAGGGCGCCCGCCAGGACCGGAGGCTGAACGCCATGGACAAACCCATCGAGGGCGCGGTCCTCTTCGCCGACGTGAGCGGCAGCACGAAGCTCTACGACACGGTCGGCGACAAGCTCGCGTTCGCGGCCGTGCAATCGTGCGTGAACGCCTTCATCCAGGTGACGGAGGCGAACGGCGGGCGCGTCATCAAGACGATCGGCGACGAGGTGATGGCGATCTTCCCGAACGGCAACGTCGCCGCGGCCGCCGCCATCGAGATGCAGCATGCGGTCGAGCGGCTGGAGCCCACCGGCGGCCAGCGCCTGGGCGCGCGCATCGGCTTTCACTTCGGGCCCGCGATCGAGCGCGACGGCGACGTCTTCGGCGACATGGTGAACCTCGCCGCGCGGTTGTCGGACGTGGCGATCCGCGGGCAGGTCATCACCTCGCGCTCCACCGTGGACGGTCTCAACCCGGTGCTGCGCGGATCGTGCCGGCCGCTGCACGCCATCGACCTCAAGGGCAAGGGCGAGGTCGACATCTGCGAGGTGCTCTGGCAGGAATCGGAGCAGACGGTGACGGTGCTCGCCTCCGCCGCGCAATCGGCCGCGGCGCGCGCGACGAAGCTCGTCCTGCGCTATGGCGACCGGGAGATCGTGCTCGACGCCGCCAGGCCCTCGCTCGCCTTCGGCCGCGACAAGGCGCAGGAACTGGTGGTGGACGATTCCAACGCCTCCCGCGCGCACGGCAAGATCGAACTGCGCGCCGGGAAGTTCTTCGTGGCGGACCACAGCGTGAACGGCACGTACATCACCGTCGAGGGCAACGCGGAATTCGTGCTGCGGCGGGAGGACTTCGCGTTGCTGGGCCGCGGCTGGATCGCCTTCGGGCAGTCGCGCGAGAAGGCAACCGCCGTCCTCGCCTACCAGGTGCTTTGAAGGGGACGCACACCTTCACCTGACCTGAAGGGGACGCACACTTCGACCTGAAGGGGACGCACACCTTCACCTGACCTGAAGGGGACGCACACTTCAATTGACACAGCCCCAAGTCAACCAAAGTGTCCGTCCCCTTCACCCGGGCTGAAGGTGTGCGTCCCCTTCAATGGCGGCCGGTCCTGGCCCGCTTCTTCTTGCCCAGCTCGCGCTCGCGCTGGCGCAGCACGTCGATCATCACGTTGAAGACCCGGGCGAGCTGCCCGATCTCGTCGGCCGAGCGCACGCGCACCGTCGCCTTGTCGTAGTCGCCGCTCTTCAGGGCGTGGGCGGCGTCCTTCAGTTCCCCGATCGGGCGAACGATGGTGCGCGAGAACCACACCGCCAGCACGAGGAACACGAGGCCGACGATCCCGACGCTGTAGAGCACCGTGCGCAGCAGCTCGCGCAGCGGCGCCTCGAAATACTCGCGCGTCTCGCCCATGGCCACCACCCAGTCGTGGCCGGCCACCGGGGCGAAACCGGCGATGGCCGGGCCCTCGCCCGTGAGAGAGGCGTAGCTCGCGTTGCCCTGCTTCTTGGCGCCCACGATCGCCGCGGCGAGGTCCGTCGCGTTCACCGTCTCGATGCTGTCGCGCCGGTAGCGCTGGTCCGCCACGATGGCCTTGAGCGTCTCCGGCGGCAGGGGGGCGAGGCTCTTGTAGATGAGCCACGGGTCCGAGTGGTGCAGCAGGATGCCGTCGCCGTCGACCAGCATCGCCGTGCGCGCCGTGGTGCCGCGCGATTCCTCGAGGATGGCCGCCACGGAGCTCGCGCGCACGCGCAGCGTGACGACGCCGATCACCTGGCCTTTCTCGTCCTTCACCGGGTTGGCGAAGAAGGCGCCCGAGGCGCCCGCCGTCGCGCCCACGATGATGCCGGTGGTGTAGGGCCGTCCCTGGCTCGCCTCCTGGAAGTAGCGGCGGAACTTGAAGTTGCCGCCCGGCACCGTCTTGTTCGTGGAGGTGAGCGCGGTGCCGCCGGCGTCCAGCAGCGTGACCACGTCGACGTCGGTGTTGGCCTTCACCAGGCCCTCGAGCTTCGCGAGGATCTGCGCCTTGCCCGCCTCCGTGGGCTTCTTCAGGAAGGCGACGAAGTCCTCGTCGTTGCCCAGGAACATGCCGAGGTTGCGGCTGTCCGTGAGCAGCTGCGAGATGCGCCCGGCGACGCTCGCGGCCAGCTGCTCGAGGTTGCGCAGCTCGCCCGCGCTCACCCGCTCCACGCTGCCGCGATAGTTGTAGAGCGCCGTGATGACCATGGGCGCGAGGGCCGCGAGCACCATCGCGAGCGTCATCTTGAAGGCGAGCGGCCAGGACCCGGGCCTCGCGACCTGCGCGATTCCCCGCCCGACCTTCGCCTTGAGGAGCTTGGGGGAACGCAGCACCGCGCCCCAGCCTTCCTGGCCCTCGGACTCGACCGCGCCGGCGGTGAGCGCCGTCTGCAGGTCGACGCCTTCCGGGTGGCCGGCGAAGAGCGCCGCGCGGAACTCGGCCACGTCCCGCGGCCGGTCCTTCGATTCGGGCGCGAGCGCCCAGTCGACGGCCTTGAGGAAGGCCTCGCTGTACCGGCCCTTGCCCGCTTCCACCGCCGGGGTCATCGGGTCGGGGAACACCATGCGGTCCGGCGCGGCCGCGGGCTTCTTCCCCGTGACCATCCAGTAGAGCGTCGCGCCGAAGGCGTAGAGGTCGGTGTACGGGCCCTGCTCGCCCATCACGTACTGCTCGATGGGGCCGTAGCCCGGGGTCACGACGTAGCTCGCGTCCGTCTGTTCTTCCGCCGCCCGGCGCGCCGCGCCGAAGTCGAGCAGCACGAGCGAGCCGTCGCCGTCGCGCACGTAGATGTTGTCGGGCTTGATGTCGCGGTGCAGGAAGCCCGCCTCGTGCACCACCGCCAGGCCGTCGAGCAGCGGCCCGAAGAGGCCGAGCAGCTCCACCTCGGGCGCGTCCGCGTGCTTGCGCCACCAGTTCTTGAGGGATTCGCCGCGCTCGTACTCGAGCACCATGTAGGCCGTGTTGTTGGCCTCGAAGAAGCGCGCCACGCGCACGATGTGCGGGTGGCGGAAGGTGGCGAGGGTGCGCGCCTCGACGAGGTAGCTCTCCAGGCCCTTCTCGTACGTCTCCTCGTCGCCCGCGCTGCGCGGGGTCACCGTCACGTCCGTGGCCCGGCGGGCGAACTGCTCCGGCAGGTACTCCTTGATCGCCACCTTCGCGTTCAGGTTCACGTCGCTCGCGAGGTAGGTGATCCCGAAGCCCCCCTGGCCCAGCACGTTGTCGACGCGGTATTCGTGCAGCCGGTAGCCGATGGGCAGCGCGACGGCCTCGACCACCTTGGGCGCCTTGGGGGCCGGCGCGAGGCTCGCCGGCGCAAGGACGGCCGTGGGCGTCGAGGGAACGGTGACGTCCGGATCGCCGGTGACCGGGACGGTCGCGTCGGCATCCGCCCGCACCGGAACCGTGGCGTCGGCGTCCGCGGCCGGGGCCGGGGGCTTCAGCGGTCCGTCGCGCGCCAGCCGGGTGATGTCGGGCCGCGAGTCGCGATCATTATCGTCAGGGGGATTCATGCGTTATGCTCGGCGCCGGGCTCGTCGGGAAGCGGGCCCATGTTACCTGAAGGAACTGGCCGGGCCGCCGTCAACGCATCGTTACGGCCGCATTCGCGCCGCCTCGAGAAAAACGGAGAAAGGGCTCACGATGCGCATCGAACCGGTCACCCTGGTCGGCAAGCACCTTCGGCTCGAGCCCCTCACGCTCGATCACGTGCAGGATCTCGATTACGCCTGCAAGGATTCCCCGGACGGCAAGCGCACCATCTGGCGCTACCTGCTCGACGCCCGCATCTACCGCAGCGTCGGCATGCCGGGGCTCGTCGCCTCCCTGCTCGAGCGCCAGGCCGCGGGCACGGACCTGCCCTTCGCCATGATCGACCTGAAGACGGGCAACGCGGTGGGCACCACGCGCTTCATGGAGATCGAGCTCGAGAACCGCTGCGTGGAGATCGGCACCTTCATCGGCCTGAATTTCCAGCGCGAGGGCCTCAACCTCGAGAGCAAGCAGCTCATGCTCCGGCACGCCTTCGACACGCTGGGGGTGATGCGCGTGCAGTTCAAGATCGACCATCGCAACTTCGCCTCGCTCGACGCGATCGAGCGGCTGCGCGCCTACCGGGAGGGCGTGCTGAGGAACCACATCCTCCTCGCGGACGGCTCCCCGCGCTCCTCGGTCTACTACAGCATCCTCGACTCGGAGTGGCCCGCCATCGAGCTGCATCTCGAGGCGCTCATGGCGCGCTCGGGCGGCTAGGGCCCCGCGCCCCATGACGTCGCTTCCGCGGCGCCTCTTCTGGCTGGCGTTCTGGGTCGTGGGCTTCGCCGTCGCCATGACGGGACTCCTGCTCTACTTCAAGTACCAGTCGGTCTTCACGGGCCTGCAGCGCGACCGCATCCTGCTCGTCGCCCGCGAGATCGACGAGATCGCCGAGCGCGACCTGTCGCTGGGCCAGGATTTCTGGGGCATCGACACGCTGCCGGAGGTGATCGAGCGCCGCCGCACGGCCGAGACCTTCCTGCAGGCGATCGACGTGGCCGGGCCCGACGGCCGCATCGCCTATGCCTCGGACATGTCGCGCATGGGCTCCTCGCTGCCGCCGGAATGGATGCCGCTCGTCACGAAGCCGGCCCCGCTCGCCGCCTTCTCGCCGTCGCGGGACGAGGCCGTCGTCTCCTCGCCCATCCGCAACGGCTTCGGGCAGGTGGCGGGGTACACCGTCGTGCGCTACGGCCGCGAGCTCGAGCACGAAGCCATGGCGAAGTTCACGCGGGAGATCGTCTTCGCCTGCGGCGTGTCCTGGGCCGGGTTCACCTTGCTCCTTTTCGCCCTGCTGATGGCGATGCGCCGCAGGATCGAAGGCGTCTTCGGCCGGGCGGCCGATGCCGTCGACGGCACGGGCCCGGTGCCCGCGGCGCTCGCGCAGGAACTCGGGCGCGCCGGCGAGCGGTTCGCGCAGGCCGAGCGGCTCCTTCACGCCGCGGGGAGCCCCCGTTGAAGCGGATGAGCTTCTTCCACCGGCAGATGGCCTGGGCGATGGCGGCCATCCTCGCGGTCGTCATGGCGGCCATCGCCGCCACCGTCGCCCTGGCGTACCGCAGCTTCGAGGAAAGCGTCGGTCCGCAGGTCCTCGCGAAGGCGAATACGGCCGGGCGCTCGATCGCCGATACCCTCGCGCTCGCGGCGAAGCACGAGCTGCCGCTGGACCGCCTGGTCGGCGTGGAGGATCTCTTCGGCGAGGCGCAGAAGCGCTATCCGGAGTTCGCCCGCATCGACCTGCTCCGGGCGGGCCAGCCGCTCTACGCGAAAGGCGCCGAGGCGGGCGGCGCGCTCGTCGCCCGGGCTCCCGTGGCGGGCTACGAGAAGGATCGCGCGGAGATCGCCGTCGCCGTGGATCCCGCCTTCGTGCGCCGCATCTTCCAGGAGATGACTCTCGACCTGGTCGTGGTCGCGGTGGTGGCGCTCTTCGTCTCGCTGGAACTGCTCTACTTCCTGGCCGCGGGAATCCTCGCGGACCTGGGGCGGCTGCGCGCGCAGCTCGCCGCCTTCGGGCGCGGTGCCTTCGTTCCGCTGCCGAAGCCCGCGTGGCTCGGCGTCGCCCTCGGCGATGCCCTGGAACGGCGGCGCGCGGCGATCGCGCGGCGCCACGACGCGCTGGCCCCGGCCGACCGTCCCGCGCCCGGACCGGACTTCACCTTCGCCGACACGCGCGGGGCCCGCGGAACCAACGACGCGGCCTTCGTGATGGGCGCGATGCGCACGCCCTTCTTCCTCCTGCTGCTCGCCGACGACCTCTCGCGCGCCTTCCTGCCGGTGTTCGCGGCGGGGTTGCCCGCGGGCGGGCTCGCGCTCTCGCCCAACCTCGTGGCGAGCCTGCCCGTCGTGGTGTTCATGGTCGTCGTCGCGCTCTCGCAGCCGGTGCTGGGCGGGTGGAGCGAGCGCGTGGGGCGGCGCAAGTCCTTCCTCGCCGGCGCCGGCGTCGCGCTCGTCGCGCACGCGCTTTCCGCGCAGTCCTCGAGCCTGCCGGAACTGCTCGCCTGGCGCGTCGCCGGCGGCGCGGCCTGGGCCATCGCCTTCGTCGCGGCGCAGGGCTACATCCTCGACCACACGGATTCGCGCACGCGCACCGCGGGCCTCGCGGCCTTCGTAGGCATCATCATGGTCTCGCTCATCTGCGGGCCGTCCATCGGCGGCATCCTCGCCGACGGCTTCGGCCATCGCGGCACGCTCGCCCTGGGCGCGGCGCTCGCGGCGCTGGGCTTCTTCCTCGCCTGGCGCCGGCTTCCGGCCGACCGCGCGCCCGCGGCATCGGCGCCGGCCGGAGCGACGAAGGGCAGCCTCGCCGCGGTGCTCGCGAACCGCCGCTTCGTGGCGCTGCTGCTCCTGGCCGCCGTGCCCGCGAAGGTGATCCTCATCGGGACCTGCTACTACCTCATCCCGCTCTACATCGTGGAACTGGGCAGCACCGCCGCGATGGCCGGGCGCCTCATCATGCTGTACTCGGTGATGATGGTGATCCTGGTGCCGTGGATGGCGGGCTGGGTCGTCGCCCGGCGCGCGCGCGAGGACGCGAGGCCCGAGCCCGCGTTCGTCGCCGCCGGCCTCGCCCTTTCCGGGCTCGCGGGCCTCGCGATGCTGCTGCCCTTCGGCGTGTTCTCGGCGCTCGCGCTCGTGCTGCTGCTGGGCATCGGGCAATCGCTCAGCATCTCGCCGCAGGCCGCGATGGTGGCGGAAGTGTGCCAGCGCGAGATCGCCACGCTGGGGCAAGGCGCCGTGTACGGCGTCTTCCGCCTCGTGGAGCGCCTGGGCAACGCGGCGGGGCCGCTTCTCGCCGCGATCCTGCTCGAGACGATCGGCTTCCGGAATTCCTTCGTCGCCCTCGGTGCGGGGGTGCTCGCGTGCGCCCTGCTCTTCGCCGCCATCTTCCTGCCCCGGGGCATGCCGGGCCGGGTCGCGACGCAGGCGGCGCCATGAGGCGGCGCGTTCTCGGCACAATGGCGGGCGCGGCCGCCCTGGCCGCCATCGGTTCCGTGGCGACCCTCGCCCAGCCCCGCGCCGCCAAGCGCATCTATGCCGTCACCTGGCGCGGACGCACGCAGGTGGAGCAGGGTTTCACCGACTACCTGGGCAAGAGCGGCCTGCCGGTGGAATTCACCTGGCGCGACGCGGCGCAGGGCACGGCCCGCATCGCCGAGTTCGCCCGCGAGATCCGCGAGACGAAGCCCGACCTCGTCTACACCTGGGGCACGCCGCCCACGCTCGGGCTCGCGGGCCCGTTCGACCGGGTGGACCCGGCGAAGCACCTGACGGGCATTCCCCTCGTGTTCGCGCTCGTCGCCTCGCCCGTGGGCGCGAAGCTCGTGCCCTCGCTCAAGGACCAGGGCCGCGACGTGACCGGCGTCTACCACGTGGCGGCCATCGCTTCGCAGGTCGAGGCGATGCGCGCCTACCGCCGCTTCTCGAAGGTGGGGGTGATCTACAACGCGGCGGAGCTCAATTCGGTGGCCACCGCGGCGGCCCTGAAGGACCTGGCGAGGACGCAGGGCTTCGAGGTGATCGAGCAGGCCTTCGACCGGGGCGCGGACGGCAAGCCGCTGCCCACGGGCATCGAGGAGAAGATCGCGGCGCTCGCGCGCGGCGGGGCCGAGTGGCTCTACCTCGGGCCGGACACCTATCTTTTTTCGCAGGTGGAGCGGATCGCCGCGGCGGCGATGGCCGCGAAGCTGCCCACGTTCTCGGCGACGGAGGGCGTGCTCAATTCGCCCGCGCCCGTCCTCACCGGCCTCGTCTCGAGCTACTACACCATCGGGCAGTTCGCCGGCTTCAAGGCCGAGCAGATCCTCGCCCGGGGGCTGCGCGCGCGCGACATTCCCATCGAGACGCTGACGCGCTATTCGTTCGTCGTGCGCATGGAAGTCGCGAAGGCCCTGGGGTTCCTGCCGCCCGTCTCGCTCTTCAACCACGCCATCATCCGCTGATCGCCGCCGGCAAAGCCGACGGGGGCGAGACCCGTTCCGGTCCCGCCCCCGCCTCGCCTGCTGGCTTGTCCGCCGGCGATCACGGCACCGTCAGGCGCGCGCGGCCGTGCCTTCGATGCGCACCTTCGTGCGGACGGTCGACGTCTCGCTCTCGCGCTCCATCTCGACCTGCAGCCGGCCCCCGTCTTCCCGGTGGGCCGAGGCGGCGTACGAACCGTTGTGCGTCGCGTTGGCGCAGCCCGAAGCCGTGACCGTGCCGGTGTAGCGCTGCGTGGCCGCGTCGGAGAGCGTGAGGGTGCCGGCGAAGCTGCAGCCGAAGCCCGTGCCCGTGAGCGCGCCGCCGGAGGAAACCGCGAGGCTCACGTTGCCGCCCACCGAGGTGGTCGCGCGCGTCTCGTTGCCGTTGGTGCGCGTGCGGGTCTCGATCGACGCGGTGAAGGCGCCCGTGAAGCTGCCCGTGATGCCCGGCGTTCCCGGCGTCGTCGGGGTGGTCGGCGTCGTGGGCGTCGTGGGCGTGGTCGGCGTCGTCGCGCCGCTCACCAGCTTGCCCTCGATCCGCGCCTTCGTCGTGACGCCGGCCGATTCGCTTTCGCGCTCCAGCTCGACCTCGAGCTTGCCGTCGTCGCGCTTCACCTTGGTCTCGGCGTAGCTGCCGTTGAAGACGCTCTCGGAGCAACCCGTGGCCGTGACGGTGCCGCCGAAGATGCCGGCGACCGCGGTGGGCGAGAGCGAGCCCGCGAACGAGCAGCCGAAGCCCGAGCCCGTGAGTCCGCCGGCATCGGTGATCCTGAGCGAGAGGGCCTGGTTGGCGGACACGAGCGGCGTGACGACGCCGCCGGAACGGCGCAGGGCGCTCCACGCGATCGTGCCGGACCAGTCGCCCGCGATGCCCGCGGAGGCCGGCGTGGAAGGCGTGGCGGGCGTCGTCGGCGTGGTGGGGGTCGTGACGACGGGCTGGCCACCCGAGAGCACGGCCTCGACATCGGCCTCGTTGGCGCCGTCGCCGCGCTTGAGGCGCACGGCGAGCGTGCCGTTGCCGAAGCGCTCGAGCTGGAAGCGGCGGTACGTGCCGTTGAAGGCGGCATCCTCGCAGCCCGTCGCGGCCAGCGTGCCGTTGAAGAGGGAGCGGAAGCCGTCGCCCTGCCCGACCTGCCCCGTGAAGGCGCAGCCGCGGCCCGAGCCCGTGACGGCGCCCGTGGCGGAGAAGGTGAAGGCGAGGTTCGCGGTGACCTTGCGCTCGACGCCCGCGATCTCGGTCTTCCAGCGCGCCGCGCCGGAGTAGCCGCCCGCGAGCGCCTCGAAGTTGGTCGTGGTGACCGGCAGGTTGGCGTTGGTGCCGGTGGACTTCGACTGCGCGCAGAAGGCGACGCCCTCGGCGATCCACGAGCGGTCCGCCATCAGGGTGCGCAGCTCGGAATCGTCCACGAACCGGTGGTTGGCGCCTTCGCCGCTCACGAAGCCGTTGTTGTAGACGCGCTGCAGGGCGATGGTGCCCGCCGAGCAGGAGCCGTTCACCGGGGCCTCGATGCGGAAGGCCTCGCCTTCGTACTGCCAGCCCGTCACGGTGCCGGTGCGGGCGCGCTCCTGCGACTCGAGTCCGCGCAGCAGCGCGACCTCGTCGGCGCTCGCCGTGTAGAAGTGCGAGTTGGCGGCGGAGGAATAGAAGCGATAGACCGGGGCCGTGCCGGTGCCCGCCTTGGCGGCGTCGAGCCAGGCGCGGAACGAGCGGCCGGTGCGGACCCACCCCTGGCCGGCGCCGCCGCTGTCGATGAACTGGGCATCGGCGGCCGTGGCGGTCACGAAGTAGTGGTTGTTCGTGAGGTTGTAGTACTCGACCACTTCCGTGTCCGTTTCGACGGCGAAAGCGGCGAGGGGAAGGGCGGCGAGAGCGGCGGCGAGAATCGTGCGTTTCATGGGGTGCTCCTTGGGTGCGTGTTCCGGGATGGCACGGTACCTACTGCACACACCGTGCCACCCGCCGCAAGGAGCGCAACCCATTGATTCGTATAAAGAGGAGGCCTACCCCACCCCCCTCGTCACCCCCCCTTGTCTCCAAAGAGCGACCCGGGCGGGGGAGATCCCCCGGGGGTGGGGGAATTCCCCCGGGCCCTCAGGTTTCGAGATCCGCCGCGAGGGACTCGCCGATCGCCGCCGAATGCTTGAAACCATGGCCCGAGCAGGCCGACGCGACCAGGACCCGCGCGAAGGCGGGATGGGGCTCGATCACGAAATGGCTGTCGGCCGTCATCGTGTAGAGGCAGGCGACCGAGGCGAGGCTGCGGCCCGTGAGCCCCGGGAAGCAGCCGGCGATCTTCGCCGCGAAGAGCTCTCCGGCCTCGCGCGCATCCACGTCGCGCGCCATCGACTGCGGCGTGGTCGTCCGCTCGAACTGCTCGGTGGCGATCTTCACGCCCGCGCCCCCGGGCACGACGGGAAAGCCGTAGATGGGCTGCGCATGGCCGGCGAGTTCCCAGATGAAGACCGGGAAGCGGCCCGGCCCGAAATCCGTGGCATTCAAGGGCTCGTACCAGTGCAACACCTGCCGGCAAACGCGGAAGCGCCCGGCCCACGCGGAACCAAGAAGTTCCGGCAACCACGGGCCGGCGGTCACCACGACGCGCGCCGCGCGATGCAGGGCTCGGTCCGTACGCACGAAGGCGCCTTCCGGCGATTCGCCGATCTCGAGCACCGTCTCGCCGAGCGCGAGGCGCGCGCCGCGCTCCCGCGCGAGGGCGAGTTGCGCCGCGACGCAGGCCTCGGGCCGCACGTAGCCGGCGCTCGGCTCGTAGTAGCCCACGTCGTCGTCGCCCACCGCGAACTGGGGAAAGCGCCGCCGGATCGCGGGAGCGTCGAGCACCTCGTGGGAAATGCCGAAGCGCTTCGCCGCGGCGAGCGTGTTGGCGAAGAAGCCGGGGACATGGCAAGTGGCGCGCGCGCCCGTGCCGGAGACGATGAGCCCGCCGCACTCGACCAGCAACCGCTCGCCCGTCTCGCGCTCGAGGTCGCGCCAGATCTCGTGCGAGCGGATCGCGAGCGGCGAGTACCGCTCGCCCTCGCCGATGGCGAGCCGCGTGACGCGCGTCTCGCCGTGGGAGGAACCGAAGGCGTGCGGCGGGTGATGGCGGTCGATGCCGAGGACCGCCCGGCCCCGCTTCGCGAGCTGCCACGTGGTGGCCGCGCCCAGGGCGCCCAGTCCCACGACGATGGCGTCGAGCGGTCGTTCCATGCACCGATTGTAGGCCCGTGTCATCCGCGGCGGCACCCGGCGCGTTACATCCCGGCGGCCTCCTTCGGCCGCGCCCCTTCCGGGAGAGACCGCCGTGATCGACTCGCTGCAGACCGCCTTCGCCAGCAACCCGTTCGTCTCCGGCGGCGCGACCCTCGCGCTGCTGGGCGTCGCCGCGATGTGGCTTCGCGACCTGCCCGGCAAGCTCGCCGGCTGGGCCCGCCACTACTTCGTGACCACGCTCACCGTGGACAGCCGCGAGGAACTCATCTTCCCCGCGCTCGTGGAATACATGGATACGCGCGAGGCCCTTCGCCGCCTGAACAACTTCACGGTGCGCTCGGTGCGCCAGAACGACTCCACCTACCAGAGCCTGCACGACGAGCTGCAGCAAGGCGGCAAGCCGCGCGCGATCTTCTCGCCGGGCGAGGGCTTCCACGTCTTCGCGCTGGACGGCCGCCTCATGGGCCTGAAACGCGAGGTGCAGGTGGGCATGTCGGTGGTCGAGAAGATCACGCTCTGGACGCTCGGCCGGGACAAGGCGCCCCTCGAGGCCCTCGTGCAGGCGGCCATGGACCAGCGCATCGCCCGCGAGCTCGACCGCATCGCCATCTACGTGCCGAGCAGCTACGGCAACGACTGGACGCGCGCGCGCCTGGGCAACAACCGCAAGCTCGATTCCGTCGTGCTCAAGGCCGGCCAGAAGGAAGCCATCGTCGCCGACCTGGGCCGCTTCTTCGACAGCCGCGAACGCTACGAGACGCTCGGCATCCCCTGGCGCCGCGGCTACCTGCTCTTCGGCCCCCCGGGCACGGGCAAGACCTCGCTCGTGACGGCGCTCGCCTCCGAGCTGTCGCTCAACGTGTGCGTGCTCTCGCTCGCCTCGCCCACCGTGACCGACGAGAAGATCGGCGGCCTGCTCTCGAGCGTGCCGCGCCGCTCCGTGATCCTCATCGAGGACGTGGACGCCTTCTTCACCCAGCGCGCGAAGGCCGATTCCGGCGTGCAGGTGTCGTACTCCGGCTTCATCAACGCGCTGGACGGCGTGGCGGCCCACGAGGGCTCGGTGGTGTTCCTCACGACCAACCACCCGGAGCGGCTCGACGAAGCGGCCATCCGCTCCGGCCGGGTGGACTTCCGCATGGCGCTGGGCCCCTGCGACCGCGACCAGCTCGAACGCATGGCGCGCAAGTTCGTGGCGGACGACGCCGAGGCCGCGCGCTTCGCCGATGCCGTCGCGCCCGGTCGCTGGTCGCCCGCGCAGGTGCAGGAACGCCTGCTCAAGGCCGCGGACGTGGACGAGGCCATCGGCCTGTTCGCGGAGCGCGGCGACGTGGTGGCGGTGATGCGCGCGGCCTGAAGGCCACTCGCGGGCCGGCGCGCGGCCCTGCTACGCTGCCGCCATGACCCGCGCCCTCCTCCTCGCCTTCGCCCTCGCGGCGAGCCTGCCCGCCCCCGGAGCCGACAAGATGCCCGCCCGTTTTCCCCTCGAGGAAGTGTCCGTCGAGAAACTGCAGGCCGACCTCGCGAAGGGCCGCACCACCTCGGTCGCGCTGGTGAAAGCCTACCGCCAGCGCATCGCCGCCATCGACGCGAAGGGGCCGAAGCTGCGCTCGGTGATCGAGCTGACCGATGCGCTAAATCGCGGCAGCCTCGAGGAGCGCAAGGCCGGCGGGTGCGGGGCGCGCACGGCACCCTCCTCCTAGGACAACCTCGAAGGGGAGGATGGCGCGCCGGTTCGCTGCGCTCGGATCGGCCCGGGGACGCGTTCGTGGTGGCGCGGCTTCGCGAGGCCGGCGCGATATTCCTCGGCAAGACGAACCTTTCCGAATGGGCCAACATCCGCTCGCCGAAATCCTCGAGCGGCTGGAGCGCGCGCGGCGGCCAGACGAGGAACCCCTACGTGCTCGACCGCAGCCCCTGCGGCTCCTCGTCCGGCACCGGTACCGCCATCGCCGCGAGCCTCGCCGCCGTGGGCGTGGGCACCGAGACCGACGGCTCCATCGTGTGTCCTTCGAGCGTCGCGGGCCTCGTGGGCGTGAAACCGACCGTGGGCCTGGTGAGCCGTTCGGGCATCGTTCCCATCTGGCCCGCAGGATAGGCCGGCCCCATGCCGTCAGGATCTGCTGGGAGCATGGGCCGGACCGACATGCCGGTGGGCCGGGCGGCGCGCGAATGGATACGGGCTCTGACAGGGGCCTAGGGGCGCATGGCGTGCTGCGAAAAGGCGTCACCGGCTACAGCACCCACGCGGACGCGCTCTACGAAAGGGCCGTGCGACCTAAGGGCTGGGCGCCAGATCGTGGATCCCGGACCCCGCCACCGACCTACGGGCGAGGCGACTGGTGCTGCTCACGAATAGACGGGCTGGAAGCTGGTGACGCGGTGAGTCGCTCGCGACTGATCGCCTTCACAGGCGAACGCCGCAAGGAATGATCCACTTGGGCAGGAGTCTTCGGTGGCTGGGGTCCGTGGGGGGGGTTCGTCGCCGGCTGGCTCGCCCAACCTCACGGGGCCTCGCAAACATCCTAGGGTGGGCCGGCTGGCCCGTGGACCCGCTCAACGGCGACCACAGGGGGTTCGGGCGCCGCGGCAGGGACCTCCCCATGGGCGAGGCGCGCGGCCTGGTGGGAACGGGCGGAGGCGGGCCCTCCCGCCTACGCCTATGAACGGGGCACCGGGCACCGCAAGGCGCCCCGCTTCCGGCCCACGCTCCCCTGAGACGCGGCCGGGGCGGGGGATGTGGGATAATTTCGCCCTACCCGGTTTCGCGTTTCGAAAGACTCCCGTGAAAAAACTCCTCGCAGCCGCGGCCGCACTGGCCGCTTCTCTCCTCCTGTCCGCCTGCGGCGGCAGCCAAGGCTCCCCCGCGGGCGCGCCCTCGGATTTCCGCGTCCAGGTCGGCGACTCCTCCGTGACGGCCACCTGGACGGCCGAGCCGGACGTCGACTACTGGATCTTCTACGGCCCCGGGCCGAACATCACGACGAGCAACTGGGTGACGAGCGGCGGCCGGGTGCTCACGAAGACCACCTCGCCCACGGTGATCACCGGCCTGCTCAACGGAACCACCTATTCGTTCACGATCAACGGCCGCAAGGACGGCGGCCCCGGCGGCGAGGGCGCGCCCACGCAGGTGGCGGTGCCGCGCCTGGCGGGCAACAACTGGACGGTCGGGACGACCCTGGGCACGGGCAAGCTCTACGGCGTGGCGAGCGGCCCGCTGCTCACCGGCTACGCGACGGTCAGCGTCGGCGAAGGCGGCGTGATCTACCAGACGGTCGGCGGCTCCACGACCGCCACGGCGACCAACCCCGCGGCCCCGAACGACCTCTACTCGGTGGCTTTCGGCGTGGCGGGCTTCGTCGCGGTGGGCTCCAACGGCACCATCGTCCAGAGCGGCGACGCGATCAACTGGACCACGCGCTTCAGCGGCACGTCGCAACCGCTCTACGCGGTCGCGCCCATCTCCGGCGGCTACATCGCGGTGGGCGGCGCCGGCGCCCTCCTCACGAGCGCGGACGCGCAGACCTGGACGGTCCAGGCCTCGGGCACGACGGCCGACCTCTTCGCCGCCGTGGGAGGACTCGACTACCACGCGGCCGTGGGCGCGAACGGCACGCTCGTCACGAGCACCGACGCGGCCACCTGGACGACGCGCGCTTCCGGCACGACGGCGGCGCTGCGCGGCGTCACCATCGGCTCCACCGTGGGGACGGACGGCACCACCGTCGTGAACGTCTATGCGGCGGCCGGCGACGGTGGCGCGCTCGTGACGAGTTCGGACGGAACCGCCTGGACGGCGAAGCCGGCGCTCGGAACGGCCAACCTGAACGCGCTTCGGTTCGGGGGCCAGTTCGTGGCGGTGGGTGTGGGCGGCGTGATCTACACCAGCCTGGACGGGGCAACCTGGACAGCCCAGGTTTCAGGCACGACCGGCGACCTGCTTGCCATCACGCGCACCCTCACGGGCTACACGGTGACGGGCGCGAACGGCCTCACGCTCTTCTCGAGCTGACCGGCACGGCGGGCGCGGGCGGCATGCCCGCGGCGCGCCGCCGGTTCAGGTGAGGGCGATGAACTCCGGGTCTTCCTGGTGCTTGCGCTCGAAGCGCAGGAAGTCGTAGTAGCCGCAGCGCGATTCCCCCGGGAATTCCCGGCAGATGCCGGGGCGCGCCTCGTAGATGGTGCAGCGGCGCTTCTCGCGGTCGAGGAAGGTGCAGGCCGTCTTGAAGACCGTGTCCTTGCGATGGCGCAGCTGGCGCCCCTTCTTGTCGTCCGTGGGCTTCGTGTAGAGCTCCTCGGCCACCACGGTTTCCACCCCGAAGTGCTTCGCCAGGCGCTCGATGTCCCGCTTCTTCACGGGAATCTCCGGGTAGGTGCAGCAATAGCCCGGGCACTTGAGGCAGTCGTACTGCACTCGGACGGGGACGGGGAAGGGCTTCTTGGACTTCTTCTTCGGTGTGCTCATCGAGGGGGCGTCGGTTAGTGCGCGGCAAAGCGCCGCATTGTACGCGACCTCAGCGCTGCTCGAACGACACGAGCTCCGTGCGCAGCGACCGCCGGGTCTGCGGATGCCCCCTGATGACCATTCGCGCGACTTCATCCGTGGCGACCGCCTGCCGGACCCGGTCGGGTGCGTCCCACCGCGTGATGGCGAGCTCGAGGTTCGGCCGCCCCGGCAGCCGGTTGATGCCGGAAGCCTCGATCCGGAAGCAATCGAAGGTGCCCGCCGGCACGGCGATCGTTTCGCGCGCCACCACCCGGAAATCCATGTGGACTCGCCCGAGGGGCTTGCCGCCCTTCGAGATCGTGTATTGCGTGGACCACCGCTTGCCCACGGCGTAGTCGAGCGGCTGGTCCTGGCGCGGCGTCATCTCGCGACCGTCGCGGAATCGGACCTGGTTGCCGAGCAGGTCCCTTACGGCCTCTCCCCCGTTGAGGATCACCTGCGTGTCGGTGATCGCCGTGACCTCGGACGTGAACCGCTCGGGCTTCCCGCCGAAAAGGACCCGGTCGACCCGGTCGTAGGTCCAGCGGTCCCCGACCTTGAAACGCGTGTCCGCCCGTGCCGTGCCGGCCGTGAAGGGGTTGCCCTTGGAAGAGGGGAGCTCGACGGGCCTTTCGCCCTGGGCGCGCAGCACCTGGTCGAGCCGAAGCTGCGCGAGCTCGGCGAAGCGGCCGCTGGGGTAACGGCGCAGGTAGTTCTCGATCGGGGCGGGCTCCCTCGCCAGCTTCGCCTGCTCGAAGAGCGCGATCTCCGCGGCGAATTCGCGCTCCTCTTCCTCCTGCGAACGCCTGCGCAGCTGCTCCGGCGGCAAGAACCAGAAATCCTCCTCGAGCGAGGTGCTCTCCCAAGGCACCTGGGTGCCCTTCGAGGCCCGGCGCACGCCCAGCCGCACGCGCTTGAAGACATCCTCGATCTTCGCCTCCCGCACCTGCATCTCCCGAAGGAGGTGCTGCGTGTAGAGGCCGTTCGCGCCGTCCCCGTCGTCGGCCGTGTGCCCGGGGGCGGTCGCGTACGCGAGCAGGGTGTTCGCGGGCGCGTCCATCTGCGACAGTCCCCGGGGCGCATCCGCGAAGACCGTGCCGAACGGGTTGTCGCGGCAGGCGTCGAGCACGACCAGGTTCATGGGATTGCCTGCGCGGCGGATGCCTTCGACGAGCCCGGAGAGATCCAGGCAGCGGCCCGCGATGTCCTCCGGCGAGGCGATGGCCGCGTCGACGGGCAGCAGGTAGTTGCGCCAGCCGAGCTGGACGCCGTGGCCCGCGAAGTAGAAGAGGCCCACGGCCTTGCGCGCCGCCAATTCGCGCGTGAACGCCGCGATCGCGCCCTGCATCGCCTCCCGGGTCGCGTCGCGCTGCCGCGAGACCTCGAAGCCGAGCGACTGGAGGGCTTCGGCCAGCGCATCGGCGTCGTTGCCGGGGTTGCGCAGGGCGGGGACGGCCCGGTAGGCGGCATTGCCGATCACGAGCGCGCGCCTGGGCGAGCGCAGCAGCCTGAGGGCCCCTTCGGACTGGGCCAGGGCCGGCGCGAAAGCCCCGGGCAGGAGCAGCGAACCGGCGGCGCCGGCCGCGAGCAGGAAGCGGCGGCGCAGGCGCGAGGGCACTTCCGGTTCGTTTTCCATGGCTGGGGCATGTTCCCCTGACGCCCCCGCGATGGCAAGCCGTTGCCGTGCCGCCGCAGGCACGCCGGTGGGCGGGGCTACAATCAACCCCCGACCTTCCGCAACGCGCGCTCCCATGCTGCATCGCCCCCTCGGCCGCTCCGGCCTCGCATGCGCACCGACGCGATCGACCTCTACCAGTCATCCCGGCTCGCCCCACGAGGAGACGCTCGGCGCCTACGCGGACCTCATCAAGGCCGGCAAGGTGCGGGCCATCGGCTGCTCCAACTTCGAGCCCGCCACGCTCCGCGCGAAGACCTACATGACGGATCGCGGCTTTCGCATCGTCGCCGCGCTGGAGAGCGTGGCGGAGCGCCTGCACGCGACGCCCGGCCAGGTGGCCGTCGCCTGGGTGATGGCGCGCCCGGCCATCGCCGCGCCCATCGCGAGCGGGCGCACGGTGGAACAGGTCCGCGACCTCATCGCCGCCGCGAAGCTCGTGCTGGACGCCGAATCCCTCCACACCCTCGAGACCGCGAGCGCCTGACATGCCCTACCCGAAGCCGAAGCCGCCGCGCTTCAAGCTGCAGGTGCAGGAAGACGAGAACGACCCCCGCCTGTGGCACGACGTGAGGAAGCCCGACGGCAACCCGTGGATCTTCGGGCAGGAAGGCGAGGCGCGGGCGAAGCTGGAGGAACTCTTTCCGGTGCTGGTGGGCCTCGAGCGCTACGCGGCGGGCCCGAAGCGCACGCGCGTGATCGTCATGGCCGCCGACGACGAGGACGGCGATCCGAAGTAGGTGACGGCGGGGGGCGCTCGCCGTACCATCGGCATCCCTTCCCGCCTTCCTTCGAGTCACCCATGACCACTTCGCTCAAAGTCGCCGTCGTCACCGGCGCCGGCACCGGCATCGGCCGCGCCGCCGCCCTGTCCCTTTCCCGCGACGGCTTCAAGATCGCCCTGCTCGGTCGCCGCCTCGACAGGCTCGAGGAGACGGCCAGGCTCGCCGCCGGCGAAGCGTTGGCGCAGGTGACCGACGTCGGGGACCCGGATTCCGTGAAGGCCGCCTTCGCCGCCATCGAGGCGAAGTGGGGTCGCGTCGACGTCCTCTTCAACAACGCCGGCACCGGCGCGCCGCCCGTGCCGATGGACGAGCTGCCCTGGGAGAAGTGGAAGGCCTGCGTGGACGCGAACCTGCACGGCACCTTCCTGTGCGCGCAGGCCGCCATGGCGATCATGAAGCGGCAGAAGCCCCACGGCGGGCGCATCATCAACAACGGCTCCATTTCCGCGCACTCGCCACGGCCGAACACGCCGGCCTACACCTCGACCAAGCATGCGGTCACGGGCCTCACCAAGTCCATCGCCCTCGACGGCCGCGCGTTCGACATCGCGTGCGGCCAGATCGACATCGGCAACGCGGCGACGGAGATGACCGAGCGCATGGCCAACGGCATCCTGCAGCCGCACGGCGGCATGATGGTCGAACCGCGGATGGACGTGAACCACGTCGCGCAGGCCATTTCGTACATGGCCGGCCTGCCGCTCGAATCGAACGTGCTTTTCATGACGGTGATGGCGACGAAGATGCCGTTCGTCGGCCGGGGCTAGGCACCGGCGGCCCGCCGCCTGCCCGTTTCCCGAAGTCGTAGCACAATAGCCCTTTCGACCCGAAGCCCGGCAGCCATGACCCTCCTCTCGGACCAGACCCAGCTCCACCCCGACAAGCTCGACGCCTACTGGATGCCCTTCACGGCGAACCGCCAGTTCAAGGCGGCCCCGCGGATGATGGCGAAGGCCGAGGGCATGTACTACTGGACGCCCGAGGGCCGCGAGATCCTCGACGGCTTCTCCGGCCTGTGGTGCTGCAACGCGGGCCACAACCGCAAGCCCATCGTCGAGGCCATCCAGAAGCAGGCCGCCACGATGGACTACGCGCCCGCCTTCCAGATGGGCCACCCGCTCGCCTTCGAGCTGGCCGACCGCGTCGCGAAGCTCGCGCCCCCGGGCATGGACAAGGTGTTCTTCTGCAACTCCGGCTCGGAGGCCGTCGATACCGCGCTCAAGATCGCGCTCGCCTACCAGCGCGTGAAGGGCGAGGGCCTCGCGCACGCGCCTCATCGGCCGCGAGCGCGGTTATCACGGCGTGGGCTTCGGCGGCATCTCCGTGGGCGGCATGGTCGCCAACCGCAAGATGTTCGGCACGATGCTCGCGGGCGTCGACCACCTGCCGCATACCCACAACCTCGAGCACAACGCCTACTCGAAGGGCCTGCCGAAGTGGGGCGCGCACCTCGCCGACGAGCTCGAGCGCCTCGTCGCGCTGCACGACGCCTCCACCATCGCCGCGGTGATCGTCGAGCCGATGGCCGGCTCCACGGGCGTGCTCATGCCGCCCGTCGGGTACCTGAAGCGGCTGCGCGAGATCACGAAGAAGCACGGCATCCTCCTCATCTTCGACGAGGTGATCACGGCCTTCGGCCGCCTGGGCGGCGCCACGGCGGCGCAGGTCTACGACGTGCAGCCGGACATGATCACCTTCGCCAAGGGCGTCACCTCCGGCACCGTGCCCATGGGCGGGGTCATCGCCTCGCGCGAGATCCACGACGCCTTCATGGTCGGCCCGCCGGGCGCCATCGAGCTCTTCCACGGCTACACCTATTCGGCCCACGTGCTCGCCTGCGCGGCGGGCGTCGCGACCCTGCAGCTCTACGACGACGAGGGGCTCTTCGAGCGCGCCGCGAAGATGGCGCCCGTGCTCGAGCAGGCCGTGCACTCGCTCAAGGGCACGCGCCACGTGATCGACATCCGCAACGACGGGCTCGCGGGCGCGGTGGAGCTCGAGCCGCGCGCGGGCGCCCCGGGCGCGCGCACCTTCGACACCTACCTGGGCTGCTGGGAGGATGGCCTGCTCGTGCGCCAGGCCGGGGAGATCATCTGCTTCGCCCCGGCGCTCATCGTCGAGGAATCGCACATCGCCCGGATGATGGAAACGCTCAGGGCCGTCCTCGGCCGCGTCGCCTAGGAGGCCCGTTGAACACCCTCGCGCTATTCCGCAACGAAGCCGACACGCGGCCGGCGAAGGCCGGCGAGACGATCTTCGTCGAGGGCGACGAGGGCCGGATGATGTTCGTGGTGCTCGAAGGCCAGGTGCGCCTGTCGGTCACCGGCCGCACGGTCGAAAAGGTCGTGAAGGGCGGTGTGTTCGGGGAGATGGCGCTCATCGACGATTCGCCCCGCAGCGCCACGGCGACGGCCGTCACCGACTGCACGCTCGTGCCCGTCACCGCGCCGCGCTTCCGCGCGCTGGTGAAGGAAAGCCCGGATTTCGCCCTCGAGATCATGGGCCTCATGGCCGCGCGGCTGCGCAGCATGGACAAGCGGCTCTAGGCAGGACCGGCGCGGCCTACGAGAGCAGGATGTAGGCCGCCACGCCCGTCGCGAGCACGTAGCCCGCGACCACCGTCACGAACTGCAGGTCGACCCGCCGCCGCCGGGGCGGCGCGGCCACGGGCAGCGAGCGCGTCGCCTCGAGCGGCAGCACCGCCAGGCGCGCCAGGCCTTCCACGTCGTCGAAGCGCGGCGAGGACCTGAGCGCGATGAGGTCGTTGTCGGGCTTGAAGACCGGGCCGCCGGGCGCCTCGGGTTTCGGCGATGGCGCGGCCGGCACGGGGACTTCCGCCTCGTCCCCCGCGCCCGCGAGCGGCTCGACCCGAGCCTTTTCCACCTCCTGCAGGCTCGCGCGCAGGTCCTTCGGCGAACTCCTCCGCGCTTGCGTACCGCTCCAGCGGATTCTTCTTGAGCGCGCGCGCGACGACGTAGTCGAGCACCGCGGGCAGCCCCGGGCGGGCCCGCGAAGGCGGCGGCACCACGGCGTTCATCAACTGGTACATGAGCTGCGGGATGTCGTCGCCCGCTGAAGGGCGCCGCGCCCGTGAGCATCTCGTAGAGCACCACCCCGAGCGAGAAGACGTCCGCGCGCCCGTCGAAGGACTCGCCCGCGGCCTGCTCGGGCGCCATGTAGCGCGGCGATCCCAGGAGCAGGCCGGTGGCCGTCTTCACCCCGGGCGCGTCGAGCCTCGCGATGCCGAAGTCCATGATCTTCACGCGCCCGTCGGCGAGCACCATGATGTTGCCCGGCTTCACGTCGCGGTGCACGACGCCGCGTTCGTGCGCGAAGGCGAGCGCCTCGGCCACGCGCGCGGCGATCTCGACCGCTTCCGCGGGGGGAATGCCGCCCTCCCGGATGAGGTCCCGCAGCTCGCGTCCCTCGAGCACCTCCATGGCCATGAAGGCCGTGTCGCCCTCGCGGCCGTAGTCGAAGATCGTGACGATGGCGGGATGCGACAGCCCCCCGGCGGCGCGCGCCTCCTGCTGGAAGCGGGCCTCGAAATGCGCGCGCTCCTCCTCCGTGCCCGCGAGCGTGATGGTCTTGATCGCGACCACGCGGTCGATCATGGGATCGCGGGCACGGTAGACGACGCCCATGGCGCCGTGGCCGATCTCCTCGATGACGACGAACCGCCCGAAGGATTCCGGCAGCCGGCCCGTCACGGCCCGAACCCGAACTTGCGCTTCAGGTCGCGCCAGAGACCCCCGGCCGTGACCTTCGGCGCTTCCTTGCCGAAGGTATGGCTCACCGTCATCTGCTCGCCCGGCGCGAGGTCCACCGAGAATTCGAGCGGCGGCTGGCGTTCGTGGGTGATGCGGATGCGGTGGCGGCCCGGTGGCAGCTCGACCTGCTGCAGGGGCGGCGCCTTCCCGTGCGATATGCCGTCCACGGTGACGAAGCCGCGCGGCTTCACGTCGAGAAAGACGACGGCGGGCCGCGGCGGGAAGTAGCGCCTGATGGCTTCACGACCCGCCACGCCGAGCACGAGGATGCCGAGCATGCCGGCGAGGGCGTAGGCGGCGAACCGGTTGCGCCGGACGGCGCGGCGGGCGGGGTCGGGGGTGTAGAAGGCGTGCATGCGCACGCGCGTGTCGGTGTATTCGCCCGCGGGGGCGAGTTCCATCGCGCGGTCGGGGCGCGTCGCTTCCAGGGCGGCCGCGAAACCCGACGTGACGAAGAGCCTGCCCGGCGGCGCGAAGCGCGCGGCAGCCGCGGCGGCGGCGAGGCCGTCGCCGAACACCTTCGCGTCGGCATCGCGGCCGGTCACCGCGAGCGGGCCGTGATTGAGGCCCACCTGAACGGCTTCCTCGCCGGGCTTGTCGCACAGCTCCTTCGCCAGCTCGTACGCGCGCAGCGGCTCGCCGAAGTGGACGAGCGCGACGCCGTCCTCGGCGTCGAGCACGAGGCGCTCGCCCGGCGGCACGCGGGCGATGGCGAGGCGCACCCGCTCCTCGACGTGCGACTTGAGCGCCGCCTGTTCCGCGACGCCGCGACCGTCGAAACGCGCGATGCGCAGGAACGCGACGCTGGCGGCGACCGGCGCGGGTCGGCGGGGGGGGGGCGGCGGGGGGGCGGGGCGGGCGCGCCTACTTGATGTTCTTGAAGCGCAGGCGGTGGGGCTGGGCCGCTTCCTCGCCGAGCCGCTCGACCTTGTTGGCCTCGTACTCGTGGAAGTTGCCCTGGTAGAAGAACCACTGCGAGTCGCCCTCGGCCGCCAGGATGTGCGTGCAGACGCGGTCGAGGAACCAGCGGTCGTGGGAGATCACCATCACGCTGCCGGCGAACTCCGCGATCGCGTCCTCGAGGGCGCGAAGCGTCTCGACGTCCAGGTCGTTCGAGGGCTCGTCAAGGAGCAGCACGTTGCCGCCCTCCAGGAGGGTCTTGGCGAGGTGCAGCCGGCCGCGCTCGCCGCCCGAGAGGTTGCCCACGAGCTTCTGCTGGTCCTGGCCCTTGAAGTTGAAGCGGCCGATGTACGCGCGCGACTGGATCTCGAACTTGCCGATGGTGAGGATGTCCTGGCCGTTCGAGATGGCTTCCCAGGCGTTCTTGTCGTTGGGGAGCGAATCGCGCGACTGGTCCACGTACGCGAGCTTCACGGTGTGGCCGACGGTCACCTTGCCGGAATCGGGCTGCTCCTTGCCGGTGATCATGCGGAAGATCGTCGACTTGCCCGCGCCGTTCGGGCCGATGATGCCCACGATGGCGCCCGGGGGCACCTTGAAGGACAGGTTGTCGATGAGCAGCGGTCGCCGTAGCTCTTGGTGACGTTCTCGAACTCGATCACCTCGTTGCCCAGGCGCTCGCCGATGGGGATGAAGATCTCCGCCGTCTCGTTGCGCTTCTGGTATTCGTAGGAGTTGAGCTCCTCGAAGCGCAGCAATCGCGCCTTGTTCTTCTTCGTCTGCCCCTTGGCGTTCTGGCGAACCCACTCCAGCTCCCGCTTGAGGGCCTTCTGGCGCGCGCTCTCGGAGGATTCCTCCTTCTTCAGGCGGTCGCCCTTCTGGTCGAGCCAGGAGCTGTAGTTGCCCTCCCAGGGAATGCCCCGGCCGCGGTCGAGCTCCAGGATCCACTCGGCGGCGTTGTCGAGGAAGTAGCGGTCGTGGGTGATGGCGACCACGGTGCCCGGTGAACTTGGCGAGGAAATGCTCGAGCCACTCGACGCTCTCGGCGTCCAGGTGGTTCGTGGGCTCGTCGAGCAGCAGCATGTCGGGCTTGGAAAGCAGCAGGCGGCACAGGGCCACACGGCGCTTCTCGCCGCCCGAAAGGGTGCCGATCACGGCATCCCAGGGCGGCAGGCGCAGGGCGTCGGCCGCGATCTCGAGCTGCGCCTCCAGCGAGGCGATGTCGGCGTTCTGGAGGATCTTCTCGAGCTTTTCCTGCTCCGCCGCGAGCGCGTCGAAGTCCGCGCCTTCCTCGGCATAGGCGGCGTACACCTCGTCCAGGCGGCTCTTGGCGCTCAGCACCTCGCCCACGCCCTCCTCGACGGCCTGGCGGACGGTCATCGCGGCATCGAGCTGGGGCTCCTGCGGCAGGTAGCCGATCTTGAGGCCCGGCATGGGCGTCGCCTCGCCCTCGATGTCCTTGTCGAGGCCGGCCATGATCTTGAGCACGGTGGACTTGCCCGCGCCGTTGAGGCCGAGCAGGCCGATCTTGGCCCCGGGGAAGAAGGAGAGCGAAATGTCCTTCAGGATCTGACGCTTGGGCGGGACGATCTTGCCCACGCGGTTCATCGTATAGACGTATTGCGCCATGGCGGTGCTTTCGGCGTGAGGAATGCGGAGGGAAGCCTGCTATTTTAACCTATTGAGATGTCCTTTCCGACCGCGGCCGGCTCCCCGGGGGAACCGGCCGCTCCGTCGTCGAACCCGCCGCCGCGCGAGGGCGTCCCCGGCATCGCGGAAGCGGGCGGCAACCCGAAAACGTCGTTAGGCGGGCCGCGCACAGCCCGCGAAGTTGCCGTTGCTGCAAACCGCTACACCGTCAGCCAGGCGCGGGCAGCCGCCCTCGCCTCGTGCTCGAAACGCGCGCGCCTCGCGGCGGCGCCACACCCCTCGGCCGGCCCGGTCACCGCCCATCGGTGCCCGAGCCAGGCCGCGAAGCCCCTCAATCGCCCGGCCATGCGGGGAGCCCACCGGCCCCTCCACGCCGCCGTCACCACGTAATTCGCCAACATCGTCGTCTCCCTGTCGTTCTTTTTCTGGTGCGCAAATGCACGAAGCCCGGAGGTTTCCAGGTCTCCGGGCTTCGCGAGGGATTCTTCGCTGACGATGCGGCGTGCTACCCGATCGTTCTCCCGGAGACGGTCATGTCCGTATCGGACGGCATGCCGACGACCTGCCAAAAGGCGGTCGCGCACGGCAGTCGGCCGACGGATCGATGAATGAAGGTTTGGGCTTTCATGTCTCTCGGTGAATCTCTCTCGGGTTGTTACGGTTCGGATGCTGCCATGCAGCAAATTCCGGCGTCAAGGGGGAGGGCGCGGAATTTCGTGACGGGACGCGATCGTGTCGCAAATCCGGCACGCCCCCCAATTCGCCGATAATGGGCGATCCATGTACACGGTGAAGGAACTCTTCCACACGCTGCAAGGCGAGGGCGCCCAGGCCGGGAGCGCCGCGGTGTTCCTGCGCTTCGCCGGCTGCAACCTGTGGTCCGGGCGCGAGGCGGACCGCGCGGATGCCGTGTGCAAGTTCTGCGACACGGACTTCACCGGCACGGACGGCCCGGGTGGTGGCAAGTTCGAGACACCCGCCTCCCTCGCGCGCGCGTCGCCGCGGCCTGGCCCGCGACGGGCTCGCGCGACCGCCTCGTCGTGTGCACCGGCGGCGAGCCGCTCCTGCAACTGGACGACATCCTCATCGACGCGCTGCACGTCATGGGCTTTCGCGTCGCCGTCGAGACCAACGGCACGATCGCCGCGCCCGCGGGCCTCGACTGGATCTGCGTGAGCCCCAAGTCGACGTCCCCCCTCGCCCAGGAAACCGGCGACGAACTGAAGCTCGTGTACCCTCAGGCCGATGCCCCTCCCGAACGCTTCGCCGCGCTCGGTTTCCGGCACTTCTTCCTGCAACCGATGGACGGCCCGGCCCGCGAGAGCGCCACCGAGGCCGCCGTCGCCTACTGCAAGGCGCACCCGCAGTGGCGCCTTTCGCTCCAGACCCACAAGCTGATCGGTATCCCCTGAAAAAAATGCAGATCTCGTATCGCTTCGGCTTCGACGCCGCGCACCACTTTCCCGGGTATCCCGCGGGCCATCCCTATCACGGCGTGCACGGCCATTCCTTCCAGGCGGAAGTCGCCATTCGCGGCATGCCCGACGCGGCCACCGGCTTCATCGCGGACCTGGGCCAGGTCGAGCGCGCCTGCCTGGAGGCCCGTACCCAACTGGATCACAAGATGCTCAACGAGATCGCCGGGCTCGCCAAGCCCAGCCTCGAGAACCTGTGCCTGTGGCTGTGGAAGCGGCTCGCGCCGGCCTTCCCCGCGCTCGCCCGCGTGACCGTCCGCCGCGATTCGTGCGGCCAGGCCTGCACCTACGAAGGGCCGGGCTGACATGGAGGACTTCTTCCGCATCCGTCCCGCCAAGGCCGCCGACGCCGAGGGCGCGCGATTCGTCGTCTTTCCCATCCTCGAAAGCTACGCACTCGAACCCGAACCCGAGGGCGCCGACGCCGACCTCTACGATCTCGACGGCGCGTACCTGAAGGCGGGGGGCGCCTTCTGGGTCGTCGAGGACGACCGCGGCGAGATCGTCGGCACGTGCGGCCTGAAGCCCATGGCCAACGGCTCCGTCGAGTTGCGCAAGATGTACCTCATGCCCCACGCGCGCGGGCAGGGCCTGGGCAAGAAGCTGCTGAAGACGGCCATTGCCAAGGCGAAGGCGCTCGGCTTCAAGCGCCTGGAGCTCGAGACGGCCACGCAACTGCGCGAAGCGATCGCCCTCTACGAAAGCTTCGGTTTCGTCCGGCGCGAAGGCTGCGTCGAGACGAGCCGCTGCGACCAGGCCTACCAGCTCGACCTGTAGCCATGCCCATCGCGGCGAGGCTCACGAAGGGCCGCGTTCCCGTCCTCGCGTGGACGGACGACCTCGAGCCGCAGGCCCGCAAGCAGCTCGAGAATGTCGCGAACCTGCCGATCGTCCACGGCCACGTGGCGGCCATGCCGGACGTGCACGCCGGCATCGGCGCGACGGTGGGCAGCGTGATCCCGACCCGGGGCGCCATCATTCCCGCGGCCGTGGGCGTGGACATCGGCTGCGGCATGAACGCGGTGCGGCTCACGCTCACGGCGGAGGACCTGCCCGCGAACCTCGGCCGCATCCGCTCGGCCATCGAGGCGGCCGTGCCCGTGGGCTTCGACCAGCACGGCGAATGCCCGGTGCACGATGCGAAGGCGCTGCGCGTTCTCGCGAAGCGGCTCGGCGCGGTTTCCGGCAAGCACCCGGGCCTCGCGAAGATGCAGAAGAAATTCGACGAGACATGGACGCTGCAGATCGGGTCCCTGGGCGGCGGCAACCATTTCATCGAGCTGTGCCTCGACGAAGCCGGAGCGCGTGTGGGTGATGCTGCACTCGGGCTCGCGCGGCATCGGCAACGTGATGGGCCGCTACTTCATCGAACGGGCGCGCCGCGAGGCCGAGCGCCTGGACCGGCGACTGCCGGACCGCGACCTCGCCTGGTTCGACGAGGGCACGGCGCTCTTCGACGACTACGTCGAGGCCGTGGGCTGGGCGCAGGACTACGCGATGGCCAACCGCCGCGAGATGATGCGGCTCGTCGTGGAGTCCCTGCGCAGGCATCTGCCGTCCTTCTCGCTGGCCGACGAGGCGATCAACTGCCATCACAACTACGTCGCGCGCGAGACCCATTTCGGCGAAAGCCTCTTCATCACGCGAAAGGGCGCCATCCGCGCGGGCGAGGGCGAGCTCGGCATCATCCCCGGCAGCATGGGCGCGCGCTCCTTCATCGTGCGCGGCAGGGGCGAGCCGCAGTCCTTCTGCTCCTGCGCCCATGGCGCGGGGCGGCGCATGAGCCGCACGGAGGCGAAGCGCCGCTTCTCCCGCGAAGACCTGGAGCGGCAGACGGTCGGGGTGGAATGCCGCAAGGACGGCGGCGTGATCGACGAGATCCCCGGCGCCTACAAGGACATCGACGAGGTCATGGCGAGGCAGGATGACCTCGTGGACATCGTGCACACGCTGAAGCAGGTGCTCTGCGTGAAGGGCTAGCGCTGAACGCCACGATCGTCCTGCTCTCGCTCGCCGCGTTCGCGAGCGCCGCCGCGATGCGCGTCTGCGACGCCCTGCTGCCGCGCCTGGCCGGCGCGTACGACGTGGGGCTCGCCTCGGCCGCCGACGTCATCACGGTGTTCGCCGTCGCGTACGGGGCCTGCCAGGTCGTGTTCGGCCCGCTCGGGGACCGCTACGGCAAGTTGCGCGTCATCACCGGCGCATGCCTCGCCGCGAGCGTGGCGAACCTCGCCTGCGCGTTCGCGCCCGGATTTCCTTCGCTCCTCGCCGCGCGCGTCCTGGCCGGCGCCGCGTGCGCCTGCATCATCCCGCTCAGCATGGCGTGGATCGGCGACACGACGCCCTACGAATCGCGCCAGGGCGTGCTCGCGCGCTACCTCCTCGGGCAGATCTTCGGCATGACCTCGGGCAGCGTGGCCGGCGGCTTCGCGGCGGAGTCGGGATGGTGGCAATGGCCGTTCGTCGCGGTGGCCGTCGCGTTCCTCGTGGTCGCCTGGCTGCTGGGCCGCGCCGCGCGGGACGACCGGGGTTCGCGCCGCGACGGCGGCCACCTGTTCGCGGACATCGGCAAGGTGCTCGCCGTGCCGTGGGCGCGCGTCGTGATCCTCACCGTTTTCGCCGAAGGCGCGGCGATGGCGGGCGGACTCGCGTTCGTGGCGAGCCACCTGCACCTCGAACGCGGCACGAGCCTCGCCCTCGCGGGCGTGGTCTTCACCGGCTACGGCCTCGGGGGCGTCGCCTTCGCGCTTCTGGCCGGGCGCGCCGCGCGAAGGCTCGGCGAGGTGCGGCTCGCGACCATCGGCACCGCGGCGATCTCGCTGTCGATCGCGATCGTGGCGTTCGTGCCGTCCCTCGCTGCCGCGGGCTTCGGTTGCTTCGGCGCGGGGCTCGGCTTCTACATGCTGCACAACACGCTGCAGACCAACGCGACGCAGATGGCGCCGGAGCGGCGGGGCGCCGCCGTCGCGCTCTTCGCCTCGCTCTTCTTCATCGGGCAGTCGATCGGCGTCGCGCTCACCGCGCAGCTGGTGGAGCGGGCGGGGACGTCATGGGGCATCGCGGCATCGGCGGCCGCGATCGTGCCCGTCGGTCTGGCGTTCGCGATCCTGCGCGCGCGCCGGGGCTAGCCGCGCCCGTCGGGGAGCCGCCGGGCTTCGCGACGACGGGTGGAAGTACGTTGTACCCGAGAAAAGTCCTGGAATTCATGGCGCCCTCCCGATCGACGATGCGATGGGATCCAGTCTGCGCGGAGGGTTCCGGGCGAGGCGGGCCGAAAAGCGGGGGAAAGTCCCCCGACTTCAGCCCATGGAGGGCCTTCTCACGCGCCCGCGAATACGCCCGGACGGCGCGCGCGCCAGTCGAAGAGCCGCTCCCACGCCGCGCAGAACCGCAGCACGCGCGCATCCTGGAAGCGCGCCCCGATCACCTGCAGGCCCACCGGCATCCCCGACTCCGACCATCGTGATGTTGAAGGGGGCGGAGAACGGGGTCCAGCGCGCCCAGGGCACGGGGACCGAAAGATCCATCCCGGGGGGGCCGTCGGCCTCGGCCGCGAACGGGTCGATGGGCACCATCGGCGTCACGAGGAGGTCGAAGTCGCGGAAGGATTCCTCCGCGCGGCGGTTGAACACCGCGCGATCCTGCAGCGTGGCCAGGTGGTCGGCGATCGTGATGGCGCGCGAGCGCTCGATGAGGCGGGCGAAGCCGGGGTCGAGCTTCGCGAGATCGGCGGCGCCGAGCCCGTGGTACGCGCCGCCGCGCGCCGTCCACAGGCGGTCGAAGATGCCCATGGGATCCGGCCAGTCGAGGCTCGTCGCCACCACCTCGACGTCCATCTCGCGGCGCATGCGATCGAAGGCGGCCGCCACGCACGCGGCGATGTCCCGCTGGACGGGCACGCCGAACAGCGTGGGCGCCAGCACGACGCGAAGGCGGCCCGGGTTCTCCCGCGTGGCGTCGAGGTAGCCTGTCGCGTCCCGGGGCAACGACTGCGGGTCGCGCGGGTCCGGCCCCTGCAGCACGTCGAGCGCCAGCGCGTAGTCCGCGACGGTGTTCGTGATGGGGCCGGCGTGCGACAGGTGCTCCGAGGAGCTGAGCGGCCAGGTCGGCACGCGGCCCAGGCTCGCCTTGAGCGAATACGCGCCGCAGAACGAGGCCGGCACGCGCATCGAGCCGCCGCCGTCGGAGCCGAGCGAGATCGGCACCGTTCCCGCGGCCACGGCAGCCGCGGAGCCGGAGCTGGAGCCGCCGGGCGTGCGCGCGGGATCCCACGGATTGCGCGTGACGCCGGTGAGGGGCGAAGCCGCGGACGCCTTCCAGCCGAGCTCGGGCGTCGTGTTCTTGCCGATCATCACCGCCCCGGCCGCGAGCAGGCGCTCCACCGCGGGCCCCGTCTCGGTCGCCATCGAATTCGCGTAGAGGTGCGAGCCGCGCCGCGTGTGCGTGCCCTGCACCTGGAAGAGATCCTTGATGCCGACGGGCACGCCGTGCAGCGGCCCGCGGAAGGCGCCGCGCCGGGCTTCGCCTTCGAGCTCGGCCGCACGGGCGAGGGCCGCATCCGCAAACACGTCGCACCAGGCGTTGATCGCCGGGTCTGTCGCCTCGATGGCGGCCAGGGCGCCGCGCGCGAGTTCCACCGGCGAGGCTTCCCCGGCGCGCACGAGGCGGGCCATGTCCACGGCCGAAAGCCGTGCGTAGTCCTTGAGGTTCATGGTCGTTTCCTCCTTGCGCTCAGGCGGACACCAGCCGGGCGAGCGTCTCGGCGAGCACGTTCGCGCCCGCCGCGAGATCCTCCGGCGCGGTGAATTCCGATTCATGGTGGCTCACGCCGCCGGCCGAGGGCACGAAGATCATCGCGCTCGGGCAGACGGCCTTCATGGGAATGGCGTCGTGGCCCGCGACGGTGTTGACCCGCAGCGGCGGGTACCCGCAGGCCGATGCCGCCTGCGCGATCAGCTCGCGAAGGCCCTTGTCGAACGTGCCGGCCGGCCGGTCGAGCGTCTGCACGAGTTCCACCGTGACGCCGGGCGTCGAGAGGGAGGCGGCCTTCGCCACGAGCTTCGCGCACGCCTCGGCCAGCATCGCCGGTTCGACGGCGCGGAACTCGGCGAAGAGCCGCGCCTGCGCAGGCACCACGTTGGTCGAGTTGGGGATCACGTCGAGCCGGCCCACGGACGAGAGCAACGCGCCGCCCGTGGCGTCCGACAGCGCGCGAACGAAGAGCACCAGTTCCGCCGCGGGCAACAGCGCATCGCGCCGCTCGGCCATCGGCGTCGGGCCCGTGTGCGCGGCGCGGCCGCGGATGTCGGCCACGAACTTGGCCGTGCCCCAGTTGCCCTCGACGACGCCGATGCGGTGCCCCGTGCGCTCGAGTTCCGGCCCCTGCTCGATGTGCAGTTCCACGTAGGAGGCGACCTTCGCCGGGCCGCGATCGGCGCCGTGATAGCCGATGGCCGCGAGCGCCGCGCCGAGGGTGACGCCGTCGCCGTCCTCGCGGGAGAGCGCGAAATCCGTCGCGACGAGGCCCGCGAAGACCGCGCTGCCGAGCGTGCTGGGCGAGAAGCGCGCGCCCTCCTCGTTCGTCCAGTTGACGAGGCCGAGGTTGCGCCGAGCCGCGAGGCCGCCCGCCTTCACGCGCTTTCTCACCGCGAGCATCGCCTCCAGTCCGGCGGCCACGCCGTACGCGCCGTCGTAGCGCCCGCCGGAGGGCTGGCTGTCCAGGTGCGAACCCGTGAGGACGACGGGCGCGTCGGGCCCGGCCAGTTCCGCCACGGCGAACATGTTGCCGACCGCATCGACCTTCACCGCGAGGCCTTCGGCCGCGAGCCGCGCGCGCAGCCAGTCGCGGGCCATGCCGTCCTCGGGCCCGGCGCACAGGCGCCGCACGCCGCCGCCCTCCGATCGCCCGAAGGCGGCGAGTTCGTCGAGGCTGCGGGTCAGGCGGTCGGCGTCGATCATGGCGGTGTCGGGCATCGTCGGGCTTTCAGGAAAGGGGCGCGGGAAATCCGGGCTCCCCCGCGAAATGGCAGCGCACGAGGCGATCGCCCACGGCGCGCAGGGCCGGCGATTCGTCCGCGCACCGCGCCTGCTTCCACGGGCAGCGCGTGCGGAAACGGCAGCCGCCCGGCGGGTCCACCGGGCTCGGCACGTCGCCCGCGAGGATGATGCGCGTGCGGCGCGCGGAGGCATCGGGGTCGGCGACGGGCGCCGCGGAGAAGAGCGCCTTCGAGTAGGGATGCAGCAGCTCGCGGCGCATCGACCGCGTGTCGGCGAGTTCCACCACCTGGCCCAGGTACATGACGGCGATGCGGTCGGAGATGTGCTCGACGAGGGCCAGGTTGTGCGAGATGAAAAGGTACGCGATGCCGAGCTTCGCCTGCAGGCGCTTCAGCAGGTTGATCACCTGCGCCTGGATGGAGACGTCCAGCGCCGAGACGGGCTCGTCGCAGATGATGACCGAAGGATTCACGGCGAGCGCCCGCGCGATGGCCACGCGCTGGCGCTGGCCGCCCGAGAGCTCGTGCGGGTGCCGGTCCGCGAAGCCCGGATCGAGGCCCACGGTCTCGAGGAGCTCCGCGACGCGCCGGCGGCGTTCGGCCGCCGGCACCTTCTCGTGCAGGCGGATCGGGTCCCCCACGATGGAGCCGATGGACCAGCGCGGGTTGAGGCTCGCGTAGGGATCCTGGAAGACGATCTGCATGTGGCGCCTGAGGCCCCTGAGCGCGCCCTGCCCGAGGTGCGTGATGTCGTCGCCCAGCAGCACGACGCGCCCGCCCGTGGGCTCGGTAAGGCGCATGAGGCACTTGGCGAGCGTCGACTTGCCGCAGCCGGACTCGCCGACGATGGCGAGCGTCTCGCCACGCTTCAGCGCGAACGACACCCCGTCGAGCGCGTGCACGTGGCGGGCCGGCTGGAAAAGGCCGTGCTTCACGGGGAAGTGCTTCACGAGGTCCACGGCCTCGAGCACGACGCCGCCCCGCCCCCCGCTCACGACGCCCGCTCCTGCGCGACGAAGCACGCGACCGGGCGGCCCGGCGCCACCTCCACGAGCGGCGGCACGGACTCGCGGCAGCGCGGCAATGCGGCGCCGCAGCGCGGCGAGAAGGCGCAGCCCTTCGGCATGTCGAAGGGCGACGGCACGGCGCCGGGGATCTCGCGCAGCATCGCGCCCTCGACCTCCTCCCACTTCGCGGCTTCCAGCAGGCCCTGCGTGTACGGGTGGCGCGGGTCCTTGAAGATCTGCGCCGTCGTGCCCTCCTCCACCTTGCGGCCCGCGTACATCACGATGACGCGGTGCGCCGTCTCCGCCACGACGCCCAGGTCGTGGGTGATGAGCAGGACCGCCATGCCGAAGCGGTCCTTGAGGGACTGGATCAGGTCGAGCACCTGCGCCTGCACGGTGACGTCGAGGGCCGTCGTCGGCTCGTCGGCGATGAGCAGCTTCGGCTTGCAGGCGAGGGCCATCGCGATCATCACGCGCTGGCGCATGCCGCCGGAAAGGTTGTGCGGGTATTGCTTCGCGCGTTCCGCCGGCGCGGGCACGCCCACGAGGCGCAGGAGCTCCACGACCTCCTTCGCGCGGGCCTCCCGGCCCATGCCCGCGTGCAGGGCGAGCACCTCGCCGATCTGGCGCTCGATCGTGTACACCGGGTTCAGGGCCATCATCGGGTCCTGGAAGATCATCGCGATGCGCCCGCCGCGAACCTCGCGCAGTTCCTCCTCGCGAAGGGCGAGGATGTCCCGGCCCTCGAAGAGGATGCGCCCGGCCGCGATGCGCCCCGGGGGATCGGCGATGAGCCGCAGCAGCGCGAGCGCCGCCGTGCTCTTGCCCGAGCCCGATTCGCCCACGAGCGCGACCGTCTCGCCCTCGCCGATCGCGAAGGAGAGGCCGTCCACCGCGTTCACCGTGCCGCGCGTCGTGCGGAAACGCACGGCGAGATCCGCGACCTCGAGGACGGCGCTCATCGCTGCTTGAGGCGCGGGTTGAGGGCGTCGTTGAGCCCTTCCCCCACGAGGTTGATGGCGAGCACGGTGACCACGATCATCGCGCCGGGGATGGCGGCCATCCACCAGGCCGTGCGCAGGACGGAGCGCGCGACGCCGATCATGTAGCCCCACGAGACCTGGTTGGGGTCTCCCAGGCCCAGGAACGACAGGCCCGACTCGGTGAGGATCGCCGTGGCCACCATGAGCGAGGAGACCACGATCACCGGCGGCAGGGCGTTGGGCAGGATCTGCAGCAGGATGATCTCGCGGTCCGGCATGCCGATGGCGCGGCAGCCCTGCACGTACTCGCGGTCCCGGTGGGCGAGGAATTCCGCGCGGGCGAGGCGCGCCACCGACGGCCACGACACGACCGCGATCGCCACGGTGATGTGGAGGATCGTGGGCGAGAAGATCGCCACCAGCACCACCGCCAGCACGAAGGACGGGATGGTGAGGAAGAATTCCGTGGTGCGCATGATGAGGTCGTCGATGCGCCCGCCGTAGTAGCCCGCCACCGCCCCGAGGACGAGCCCCACCAGCGTCGCGGCGAGGCTCGCCATGAAGCCGATGAGCAGCGAGACGCGCCCGCCGTGGATGAGGCCCGCGAGCATGTCCCGCCCGGCCACGTCGGTGCCGAGGACCTGCTCTCCCCCGGGCGGCACCGAGGGCTGGCCCACCATGTCGAACGGGTCCACCGGGTAGAGCAGCGGCCCGGCGATCGCCAGGGCCACCACCGCGCGAGGGCCACGAGGCCGCCGACCGCCGCGCGGTTGTTGCGGAAGCGCCGCCAGAAGGCGCCGAGGGCGTTCACTTGTGGGTGATCCTCGGGTCGAGGAATCCGTAGACCAGGTCCACGGCCAGGTTCACCAGGACGACGACGATCGACGAGACGAACAGGATGCCGAGCAGCAGGTTCAGGTCCCGCTGCACCAGGGCGTCGAAGACGAGGCGCCCGAGCCCGGGCCAGCCGAACACCGTCTCGATCAGCACGGAGCCGCCCAGCAGGTGCCCTACCTGCATGCCCGCGAGCGTCACCACCGGCAGCAGCGCGTTGCGCAGCGCGTGCGTCCAGGCGATGGTGCCCTCGGAGAGACCCTTGGCCCGGGCGGTGGTGATGAAGTCGAGGCCGTACACCTCCAGCATCGAGGCGCGCATGAGCCGGGCGTAGACCGCGGCGTAGAAGAGGCCCAGCGTGGCCGCGGGCAGGATGAGGTGGCGCGCGACGTCGAGGACCTGGCCGAGGGCCGTCTGCGCCACGCCGATCCGCATCATGCCGCCGGAGGGCAGCAGGTCCAGCCGGATCGAAAAGAACACGATGAGCATGAGGCCCAGCCAGAAAGCCGGCGTCGCGTAGACGAGAAGCGCCGACACCGAGATGAGGTTGTCGACCCAGGTGCCCTGGCGTCGCGCGGCGGCCACGCCCAGGGCCACGCCCGTCGCGATCGCGAGGACGAGGGCCGTGACCATGAGCAGGAGCGTCGCCGGCAGGCGGTCGGCGATGAGCTCGGCGACGGGCTGCTGCTGGATGAGGGAGATGCCCAGGTCGAGCCGCGCGGTGCGGCCCATGTAGGCGAGGAACTGCTCGAGGATCGGCAGGTCGAGTCCGAATTCGCGCCGCAGCTGTTCCGTGAACTCGAGCGTCGCGTGGCCCATCTGGCCGGCGAGGATGTCGGCCGCGTCGCCCGGGGCGAGCTTCGCCAGCGCGAAGTTGAGCGCCGCGATGGCGAGCACGACGGGCACGAGCTGCGCGAGGCGGCGCAGCACGAACCGGACCGTGCCGCCCCTCATGCGGGCATCGGGCACGCCCCGGGGGGCGCGCGATCGGCGCTAGGCCCCACGGGTCAGTCGACCCACACCGAATCCCAGTTCGAGTACATCGAGACGCCATTGGTGATGAGGCCGTGCACGCGCTTGTTCCACACGTGCGTGTAGCTGATCTCCATGAGGAAGATCACGGGCAGGTCGTTCCTCAGGATGGCCTGGATCTCCTCCCAGACCTTGTTGCGCGCCGGCCCGTCCGCCGTCTGCGCGGCCTTCACGAAGAGCGCGTCCAGCTTCTCGTTGGCGTAGTCCATCGAGTTGCTGAAGGTGGCGCCGCGCTTGATGTTGGTGGAGATGAACGCGCGCTGCACGCCGATCGTGGGATCCGGGTAGTTGTGCGTGAAGTTGCTGGTGAAGTCGTAGTTCCAGTCGGTGTAGATGCGCTTGAGCCAGCCGCCCATGTCGAGGCTCTGGGTTTCCACCGCGATGCCGACCTTGCGCAGCTCCTGCTTGATGAACTCGGCCTGGCGCACCCATTCCTCCCCGTAGGGCAGGAAGTTCTGGGTGAGCTTGAAGCGCACGCCGTCCTTGCCGCGCTTGTAGCCGGCGGCGTCGAGGAGCTTGTTGGCCTTGTCGACGTTGTACTCCAGGGGCTTCAGCTTCCGGTCGAAGTGGTTCGGGTTGCCGCTCACGATCGGCCCGCTGGCGGGCTTGCCCTGCCCGTACCAGATGACGTCCACGAGGCGCTTCCTGTCGATCGCGAGGCTGATGGCCTGGCGAACGGCCACGTCGGCCAGCGGCTTGGAGCGGTTGTTCACCTCGAGCCACATGATCGGGCCCAGGCCCTCGTTGCCGTCCTGCGAGGCGGTGATCGCGGGCAGCTTGCCCAGGCGCTGGGCCTCGGCCGGCGGCAAGGCGCTCATGGGCGCGAGGTCCACCTCGCCTTTCTCGATGGCGATGGCGCGGGCCGCGCCGTCGGGGATGACGCGAAGCACCACCTGGTCCAGGTAGGGCTTGCCCGCCTTCCAGTAACCCGGGTGGCGCTCGAGGATCACGTGGCTGCCCTTCTTCCACTCCTTCAGCTTGAAGGGGCCGGTGCCGACGGGGGCCTGCATGATCTTCGCCGAGCGGAACTTGCCTTCCTTGATCTCGTCGGCCGTGAAGCCGTGCATCGGCATGATCGGCGATTCGCTCGCCTGGAAGTCGCGCAGGAAGTAGGGCACGGGGCTCTTGAGCCTGAAGACCACGGTGTGGGCGTCCGGCGTCTCGATCGCGGACACCTGGCCGAAGTACGTCTTGCCGCGCGAGTGGAAGGGCGTGACGACCTTCTCGATGCTGAACTTCACGTCCGCGCTCGTGAAGGGCTTGCCGTCGTGCCAGGTGACGCCCTTCCTCAGCTTGAACGTGTAGGCGAGGTTGTCCTTCGAGACCGTCCACGACTCGGCGAGGCCCGGCAGCGGCTTCATGCCGGGGCCCTCGTATTCGAGCAGGCTCTCGTAGATCTTGGAGGCGACGAGCGAGACCGGCACCGCGGTGGTCGAGATCGTCGACATGGCCGTGGGCTCGGGATGGAACGTGTAGGTGAGGGTGCCGCCCTTCTTCTGCGCGGCCGCGGGCAAGGCGGCGCCGAGCGCGATCACCGCAATGGCGAAGGCCCGGGACACGGTCCGGATGGTCATCGGGATGCTCCTGCGAGGTGGGAATGCGAGGAAGCGCAGGGCGCCGAACCGGTGCATGCCATCGTGGCGGGCAGCCGTGCGCCTTCCCGGCGACTGTGCCGCCTTTACGCTCCGCCGGTCAAGTCGGAACGCCTACCGCCGCACGAACCCCATCGCCGGGCGCGCCACATTCGGGCGCCCGCCGGTGCGCGTGGCCTCGACGAGGCCCTGGCGCTCGGCGTGGAACGCGACTTCGCAGTCCGTCCGCGTGCCGCACATCACGGCGCGCGCGAGCTGGCCGGTGCGCGCCATGTCGATCGGCGTGTTGTGGAGCGGGATGACGACCGTCTTCTGGTCGAAGGACTGCGGGTCGACGCGGATGTCCTTCACGAGGCGGGGCAGTCGCTCGATGCCGTCCGGAAGGGGCAAGGCCGATGGGCCCTCCACCGGGGTGGAGAGGAGCTGGCAGGCGATGAATTCGCCGTCCGAGGGGGCGTAGACGCAGTTCCATCGCGTGGGCTCGCCTGAGACGGCGAGGCCGGGCGAAAGCAAGGCGGCGGCGAGGGCGATCCGGGCGTTCATCGCAAGACCATTCTGGTGCGGGGTCGATACCCGGACTATGGTCCCTTCGGCCCACGCGCCAGCGCCGGAAAAGACGGGGGAATGCCCCCTACTTGGCCCCGGCTTCCTTCATCGACTCGAGCTTGCGCAGGTCGAGCGCGGCGACGGCGCCCTTCAGCACGTCGATGCTCACGCCCCGCCCGTGGGCCTCCACCATGAATCGGTTGCCGACGATCACGGAGAACTCGTTCTCGCCGCCCGTCTTCGAGATCTTCTCGTGGACGAGGCGGTCGCCCTCCTTGCGCGTGCGCTCGATGCGGCGGTCGTCTTCCTTCTCGCTTTGCACCATGGCCCAGCCCGCGAGCCCCATGAGGCCCGCGGCGCCACCGGTGTCCGTGACCTCCAGGCGCACGTTCTTGCCGCTTCCGTCGCCGTACTCGGACTGCGCCTTGGACATCTCGAGTCCCGGCACGCCGCCGCGCTCGGCGCTCTGGCCCTTGCGCGGAAGGCCCGCCACGCTCTCGGGCAGGAGGGGCTTCAGCAGGTCGAGGGCCACGGGCTCGTAGCGCTTGCCGCCGCCCAGCACGGCGCCCAGGCCTTCCATGGCCGCGGCCGCCTGCTTGCCGGGATCGCCGCTCTTCTGCGCGGCCTCCATCTTGCGGTTCACTTCCTCCATCTTCTTGCCGAAGCCCTCGAGCTGGCCCGCGGGCGAATCCTTGTCGAAGGTGACCGCGGAGGACTGCCCGCGCCCCATGGCGCCCATCATCCCGCCGCCGCCCAGCATCGACACGGCGCCGACGATCATCGACAGGATGACGCTCACCACGATGGTGCAGATGACCACGACGGCCGTGTAGCCGATCGATTTTTCCGCGGGGTTCTTCATGAGCCGCGGAAGGCCCAGGTACAGCAGGTAGATGCCGTACAGGCCCGCGATGATGCCCAGGATGCCCAGCAGGGGAATGATGTTGAAGACACCCGCGAGCCAGCCCGGGGTGTAGGCGTACACGGCGACCTTCATCGCCTGGGCGGAATTCTTCTGCGCGCCGAAGGTGGGCGCGAGCATGTCGATGATGAACGACACGATGAAGACGCTCACGAAGGCCATCGCGAAGGTGAGGACGGCGATGCCCATGCCCCAGAAGATGGGCGTGCGGTAGGTGCCGACGAAGGGCAGGCTGGTGCCGACGATGGAGCTGCCGATGAACCCGCACAGGGCCGCGATGCCGGCCAGCGGGGCGACGTAGCCGCCCAGCAGGTCCGCCGTGGACGAGGTCTCGCCCTCGATGACCGCCCATTCGTCCTTCGGCTTCAGCAGGATGTTCTTGACGCGATCGATGAGTCCCATCGTGGTTCTCCCTAGGTATTTGGTGTCGACGCGCGCGCCGTCTCGGTGTTGTCGGATCATTTTACGCCGCGCGGCACGCCCGGGCCGGTCACGGACTGCGACAAATTCGGCATTTCGCGCGCGATAGACTCGCCGCGACAGCCCCTGGCCGCCCGTAGGAGGAGCCATGAACCGCCCCGCCGCCCCGAACGTCACCGCCTTCGCCGCCTTCGTCGCCTCGCCACGGCCCTGGCGGCGCTTCCCGTCGCCGCGCAGACCTTCGAGGGCGCCATGTCCGGCCATTGGTGGAACCCGGCGCGCGATCGCGAAGGCCATTTCATCGCCTTCGAGTCGGTGAACGGCCGCCGGGTCGCCTTTCTCGCCTATTTCACGTACGGGACCGGCGGCGCGGCGACCTGGTATGCGGGCAACGCGGACTACACGGCCGGCTCGACGTCCATCACGATGCCGATGGTCGCGGGCAGCGGCGGGCGTTTCGGCCCGGATTACCGGCCCGGCGACGTGACGATCTCGCCTGCGGGCACGGCCACGCTCACCTTCGTGAGTTGCTCCGCGATGCGCGTCACCTACGCCATGTCGCAATCGTTCACGGTGGATCTCACCCGCGCGGTGGGCCCGCTGGAAGGGGTGCCGTGCGGCACCGCGCGGCGGGCGCACCCGTCCTCGCCTCCGGGCCCTCGCCCTTCGCGGCGGGCTGCGACGACGGGGTAGGCACGAACTACGTGAACGCGGAGGTCGAGCCGCACCTCGCCGTGAATCCGCGGGACGCCAACCACCTTCTCGCGGCGTGGCAGCAGGATCGCTGGTCGAACGGGTCCGCGCGCGGCGTGGTGACGGCCGCCTCGTTCGACGGCGGGCGCACGTGGTCGCGCAGCCCGTTGCCCTTCTCGCGATGCGGCGGCGGAACGGCCGCCCAGGGCGGCGGCTTCGACCGCGCCACGGACCCCTGGGTGGCGTTCGGGGTGGACGGCAGCGCCTATGCGATGGGCCTCGCCACGACGGGCGGGTCGTTCACGGCCGGTTCGGTGAACGCGATGCTGGTCTCGCGCTCCGCGGACGGCGGGCGCACGTGGGGCAGCCCCGCCACGCTCGTCTCGGACACCACGCCTTTCTTCCACGACAAGAACACGATCACCGCGGACCCGCTCGACGCGCGCTTCGCCTACGCGGTGTGGGACCGCATCCAGCAGGGCGGCCCGGGCCCGACGATCTTCACGCGCACCACCGACCGCGGCGCGACCTGGGAGCCCGTGCGCGTCGCCTTCGAGCCGGGCGCGGGCAGCCAGACGATCGGCAACCTCGTCGTCGTCCTGCCCGGCGGCACGCTCGTGAACCTGTTCGCGCACCTCGAGGGCGGATCGAGCGGCAATTCCCTCAAGGTGATCCGCTCGACGGACCGCGGCGCCACCTGGTCCGCGGCCACGAAGGTGGCGGACCTGCTTTCGATCGGCACGCGGGACCCGCGCAGCGGCACGGGCATCCGCGACGGCGCGATCATCCCCCAGGCGGCGGTGGGGCCCGACGGCTCCCTGCACGTCGTGTGGCAGGACGCGCGATTCTCCGGCGGCGCGCGCGACGAGATCGCCCATTCCCGCTCGACGGACGGCGGCCTCACCTGGAGCGCGCCGGCGCGCGTCAACGCGCCGCTGGGCACGCAGGCCTTCACGCCCGCCGTGGCGGTGGGCGCCGACGGGACGATCGGCGTCACCTACTACGACCTGCGCGACGACACCTTGGATGGCGCGCCGCTCGTCACCGGCTATTTCCTCGCGCGGTCGGGCGACGGCCTCACCTGGTCGGAGACGCGTCTCGACGGCCCCTTCGACCTCGCGTCGGCGCCCCTGGCGAACGGCCTGTTCCTGGGCGACTACATGGGGCTCGCGGCCGCGGGCGGGCAGTTCCTCGCGCTCTACGGGAAGACCACGGGGGATCCGGCCAACCGCACCGACATCTTCCTCGCCCGCAGCGGCGGCGCGGCGACCGCGAAGGCGGCCGCGCTTTCGTGGACCGCGCGGGAAGCGGCGCCCTGGGTGGTGGACGCCGCCTGGCGGACGCGGATCGAGGAGGCGACGCGGGCCGTCCTCGCCCGCCGGGCGAGGGTTCCCCGCTAGCTAGTCGACGTCGTCGGGCGCGAAGCTGCGGATGGTGTAGCCGCCGCTCTTCTCGTCGCGCTCGAGGTCGATGAGGCCCTTGTCCTCGAGCTCCTCGAGGAGATGGTTGAACGAGCGGTAGCCGTAGTAGCTCTCGCTGAAACCGGGCTTGCGGCGCTTGATGGCCTGCTTCACCATCGAGCCCCAGAGCGTCTCCTCCGGCCCGCGCTCGTCGATCATGTCGTCGATCGTCTCGAGCACCAGGTCGAAGGCCTCCTGCTTCTTGCCGCCGCCGGGCGCGCCGCCCGCCTCGTCCTTCTTCGCCGGTGCCGCGGCCTGCCTTCGGCCGGCTTGCCCTCGCTCCTTGCGCGGGTGGGCCTGGCGCTTGGGTTGCTCGCGCACGAGGTCGTCGTAGTAGATGAACTCGTCGCAGTTGGCGATGAGCAGGTCCGAGGTGCTCTTCTTCACCCCGATGCCGATCACCGTCTTCGCGTTCTCGCGCAGCTTGGAGACCAGCGGCGAGAAGTCGGAATCGCCGGACACGATGACGAAGGTGTCGACGTGGCTCTTGGTGTAGCAGAGGTCGAGCGCGTCGACGACCATGCGGATGTCGGCCGAATTCTTGCCCGACATGCGCACGTGGGGAATCTCGATCAGCTCGAAGGAGGCCTGGTGCATGGGCGCCTTGAACTCCTTGTAGCGCTCCCAGTCGCAATAGGCCTTCTTCACGACGATGCTGCCCTTCACGAGCAGTCGCTCGAGGACCTTGCTGATGTCGAACTTGTTGTAGTTGGCTTCCCGGACGCCGAGTGCCACGTTCTCGAAATCGCAGAAGACCGCGAGGTTGCGGATCTCCGCCATGGGCATCTCCTTGGGTTGGACCTCTAGCTTACAATGCCGCCATGGGTTTCACCTGCGACAATCTCATCGAGATCCGCGACCTGCACTTCGCGTACGGCAGGCGCCGGGTGCTCTCCGGGCTCGAGCTGGACATCCCCCGCGGCAAGGTCGTCGCCATCCTGGGCACCAGCGGCTGCGGCAAGACGACGCTCCTGCAGCTCATCGGCGGCGCCCTGCGCCCCTCGAAGGGCACGGTGAAGGTGTGCGGCGAGGACGTCCACGCCCTCGACCACGCCGGGCTCTACCGCCTGCGCCGCCAGGTCGGGATGATGTTCCAGAAGGGCGGCCTGTTCTCCGACCTCACCGTCTTCGACAACGTCGCCTTCCCGATGCGCGAACACACCGGCCTTCCCGAGGCCGTCATTTCCGACCTGGTGAAGATGAAGCTCAATGCCGTGGGGCTTCGCGGCGCGCATCACCTCTTCCCGACGGAGCTTTCCGGCGGCATGGCGCGGCGGGTCGCCCTCGCGCGCGCGATCGCGCTCGACCCGGACCTGCTCATCTACGACGAACCCTTCGCGGGGCTGGACCCGATCACGCTCAACGTGATCTGCAACCTCATCCGCACCCTGAGCGACGCGCTGGGCGGCACGTCGGTCGTGGTCACCTACGACGTTCCGGAAGCGCTCAAGCTGGCGGACTACCTCTACCTCATGGGAGAGGGGCGGATCGTGGCCCACGGCCCGACCGCGGAGATGCTGCGCTCCGACGATCCCTTCACGCGGCAGTTCCTGCACGCGCAGCCCGACGGGCCCGTGCCTTTCCACTTCCCGGCGCGGCCCATCGCCGAGGAACTGGAGCTCGCCCCCGCCACGCGGCGGCCGATCCGCTGATGGAATCGCTCTTCCCGCCGGGCCTCCCGCACTTCGCGTTCCTCTGGGCCGGGCGCCTGCCCATCGCCACCGGCCTCGTGGGCGGCACGAGCAGCCTTCCCGGGGGCCTTGATCGACTTCATCACCTCGCCCAGGTCGAGCGTGCGCGCCTTCTGCTCGATCTGCGGGACGTAGCGCGACTGCAGCGACTTCGCCTCGCCCAGCATCGACGCGAACGATTCGCGCAGCAGGTCCCCCGAAAGCTGCCGGCCCCCGGCGTAATAGCGGCGGGCCACCTGCCCCAGCGCGTAGGTGCTCGCGAACGAAAAGCCCGCGCCCGTCGCCGCCGACCCGAGGGCCCGGCCCAGGCCACCGGCGAGCTTGCCGAGCAGGCCGCCCACGAGCTTGCGGCCGAACTGCTCCACGTACTGCGAGGTGAGCCCCACGCCGGCGGTGGCGAGGAAGTCCTTCACGTGGCCGCGGTCGAGCTCGTAGCCGTGGGCTTTCCCGATGCGATAGACCATCTTCATCTGCAGCGGGATGATCGCCATCGACGCGAGGCCCTGCGGCAGCAGCTCCAGCGCGCCGTTGAGGATGGCGTAGTTGAGGATCATCGAATCGGTCTCGGCGGGCGACATCGTCGAGGCCTGGGGCGGCTCCGCCGAGCCCGGCTTCGCCAGGGGCGCGTCCGCGAGCCCCGCCGCCTCGGCGGCGAATGCCTCGCTCGCGGCGGCCTCGAGCCCGAGGGCCTGGCGCAGCTCGTCGAGGAAGCGCTTTTCGGCCGGGGAATGGGCGCCGTCCGCGTCGCAGACGCACACGGCCATCTCCCAGGCGTACCGGCGGAGCTCCGGCGTGGCGAGCGGCACGGCGGCCTCCCCGGGCGTGAAGCGCTTGAGGAGGGCGTCCTGGTAGAGGGCGGCGGCGTTGATCTCGCCGGTGAGCGATTCCGCGATGCGGCGCACCTGCGCGCGCTCGCGTTCGTCGGTGGCGCCGTCGGCGACGGCCGCCATGAGGGCGATGCGAAGGACGGCTTCCTGCTCGGCGTGGGTCATGGGTTCCTCCCCCGTTGGGACGCAGTGCAGATGGCGTCCGGATTCGGGACTTCAATGGGCCGGGGATGGCGAGTTGCAATCGGCCGCGGGATTGGCGGTAGGATGCGCGCTTCCCGCCGCAGGAAGCCGCCATGTCCATGCCCCGCCTCGCCGCCGCCTTCTCGCTCGCCCTCGCCTTCGCCGCCGCGCTGCCCGCGGCCGCCCAAGGGGACTACCCGTCGCGGACGGTAACGATGATCGTCCCCTTTCCGCCGGGTGGCGTCGCGGACATCACCGCGCGCCCGGTGGCCGAGGCCATGGGCCGGTTCCTGAAGCAGCCGGTGGTGGTCGAGAACAAGGCCGGCGCGGGCGGCGGCGTGGGGATGCAATACGTGGCCCGCGCGAAGCCCGACGGCTACACGGTGCTCCTCGCCCTTTCCTCCATCTCGATCATCCCGGCCGCGGACCGCATCCTGGGCCGCGACCCGATGTACCAGCTCGGCCAGCTCGTGCCCATCGCCCGTTTCACGGCGGACCCGACGGTGCTCGCGGTGCGCGCCGACAGCCCGTGGAAGGGCGCGAAGGACATGCTCGAAGCGGCGAGGAAGGCCCCGGGCGCCATCCCGTACGGCTCGTCGGGCAACTACGGCACGATGCACGTGCCCATGGAGATGCTCGCGGCCGCGGGCGGGGCGAAGATGCTGCACGTGCCCTTCACCGGCGCCGGCCCGGCGGTCGTGGCGCTGCTGGGCGGCAGCGTCGACGCGATCTCCACCGGCCCTTCCACCGTGATGGGCCACGTGCAAGGCGGCAAGGTGCGCGTGCTCGCGAGCTGGGGCGAGGCGCGGCACCCCGCGCTGCCCGACGTGCCCACGCTGAAGGAGCTGGGCTACGACGCCACCTTCTCGCAGTGGACCGGTCTCTTCGTTCCCGCCGGCACGCCGGAGCCGGTCATCTCCCGCCTGCGGGAGGCGGCGAAGGCCGCGGCGAACGATCCGGCCTTCCTCGCGGCGCTCGCGAGGGTGCAGACGCCGCCGCAGTACCTCGACCAGCCGCAGTTCCGCGCCTTCTGGGACGCCGACGCGAAGAAGCTCGAGGGCGTCGTCCAGCGCATCGGAAAGGTCGAATGAAGCTCGCCGCCTTCGCGCTCGGCCTCGCGCTCGCCGCGCCCCCCGCGATCGCGCAGGCCGCGAAGAGCGCGCCGACCCCGCCGGGCAAGGCGCTCGCCGCGTTCTTCGAGCGCGAGTTCCAGCAAGGGATGCGCGAATCGCCGGAGAGCGCCACACTGCTCGGCATTCCGGGCTTCGACGACCGGGTGACCGACTTCTCGCCGGCCGCCGTGGCGAGACGGCGAGCGGACAACGCGAGGGCCTACGCGGAGCTCAAGGCCTTCGATCCCGCGAAGCTCTCCCCGCAGGACCGTCTCTCCCGCGAGATGATGCTGGACGATCTCGCCCAGGGCCTCGCGATGGACCGGCTCTACGGCAAGCTGCCGTTCGGATCGGGCTGGGTGGACGGGCCATTCCCCGTGACGCCGATGTCGGGTCCGCAGCAGTCGCTGCCCTACATCGCCCGCGGCACCCCGTTCCGCCACAAGGCCGACTACGAGAACTACCTTCGCCGGCTGGGGCAGGTGCCGCGCGTGCTCGGCCAGATGGAGGACCGCATGCGCGCCGGCCTCGCCTCCGGCTGGGTGCCCCCGAAGGAGGCGATGCAGGCGGTGCCGAAGCAATTCGAGACGCTGGCGGGTGCCGACGTCACGGCCACGCCGCTCTGGGGGCCGTTCGCGAAGTTTCCCGATGCCGTCGCCCCGGCCGACCGCGAGCGCCTCGCGGCCGAAGCCCGCCGGGTGCTCGCCGAGCGCGTGCATCCGGCCTTCGCGAAGCTCAAGGGCTTTCTCGAGGCGGAGTACATCCCGGGCGGCGCCACGTCGCTCGCCGCATCCGCGCTGCCCGCCGGCAAGGCCTACTACGAGCTTCTCGTGCGCCGGCACACGACCACATCGCTCACGGCCGACGAGATACACGCCATCGGCCTCGCGGAGGTCGCGCGCATCCGCAAGGATATGGAGGCGACGGCCACCATCGCCGGCTACCCGGGGGACCTCGAGCGCTACAAGCAGCATCTCAAGACGGACAAGCGCTACTACTTCACGCGCGGCGAGGACGCCCTCGCCTACTACCGCGACATCGCGAAGCGCGCCGACGCGGAGCTGCCGCGCCTCTTCGCCGAGCTGCCGCGCCTGCCCTATGGCGTCCGCCCCATGGACGCGAGCCAGGGCGACAACGCCGATTCCTATTCCGCGGGCGCGCTCGACGGCTCGCGCGCGGGCTTCTTCGAGGCCAACGTCGTGAGCCTCGCCACGCGGCCGAAGTACGACTTCGAGGCGACGCTGCTGCACGAGGCGGTGCCGGGCCATCACCTCCAGAACGCCCGCGCGATGGAGCTGGGCGACCTCCCCCGCTTCCGCCGCACCGCCTGGTACGTCGCCTACGGCGAGGGCTGGGCGCTCTACGCCGAACGCCTGGGCTACGCGATGGGCTTCTACAAGGAGCCCGAGAACCGCTTCGGCGCGCTCTCGGCCGAGATGCTCCGGGCCTGCCGGCTGGTGGTCGACACGGGCCTGCACGCGAAGGGCTGGACGCGCGAGCAGGTGATCGGCTACCTCGTCGACAATGCGGGCCTGCACGAAGGCTTCGCCATCGCCGAGGCCGACCGCTACATCGTCTGGCCCGGCCAGGCCCTGGGCTACAAGATCGGCGAGCTGCGCATCCGCGCCCTCCGCGCACGCGCCGAGAAGGCGCTCGGCGGCCGCTTCGACATCCGCCGCTTCCACAACGCGCTCCTCGACGACGGCCCGCTGCCGCTCACGGTGCTCGAGGCGCGCATCGACCACTGGATCGCGCGCGAGCGCGCCCGCCCCCCCCAGGAGAAGCCCTCGTGAAGACCGCCCTCGCCGCCAGCCTCGCCGCCCTCGCCCTCGCGCTGCCCGCCGCCGCGCAGGATATGTCGAAGGTCGAGATCAGGACCACGAAGCTCTCCGACACCGTCTACATGATGGTCGGCTCGGGCGGGAACCTCGCCCTATCGACGGGCCCGGACCAGACCTTTCTCGTGGACGACCAGTTCGCGCCGCTCAGAGCGAAGATCACCGCGGCCATCGCCGCCGTTACGCCGAAGCCCGTGGGCTTCCTCCTCAATACGCACTGGCACTTCGACCACACGGGGGGCAACGAGAACTTCGGCAAGGCCGGCAGCATCATCGTCGCCCACGACAACGTGCGCCGGCGCATGGATTCCGAACAGCTCATCGAGTTCTTCGGCATGAAGACCAAGCCCAGTCCCAGGGCGGCGCTGCCGGTCATCACCTTCTCCGCCGACACCACGTTCCACCTGAACGGCGAGGAGATCCACGCCTACCACGCCCCGCGCGCCCACACGGACGGCGACTCCGTGGTCCTGTTCCGCGGCTCGAACGTCGTGCACATGGGCGACATCTACTTCAACGGCATGTACCCGTTCATCGACACCTCGAGCGGCGGCACCGTGGACGGCGTCATCGCGGCGGCGGACCGCGTTCTCGCGATCACCGACGACAGGACGAAGATCATCCCGGGGCACGGGCCGCTCTCGAACAAGGCGGAGCTGAAGGCCTACCGCGACATGCTCGAGTCGGTGTCCGGCCGGATCCGGCAGATGATCAAGGACGGGCGAAAGCTCGAGGAGATCGTCGAGGCGAAACCGACGGCCGACTTCGACGAGAAGTGGGGCAAGGGCTTCATCCCGCCGGCCAAGTTCACGGAGATGCTCGTGCGCAACCTGCTGCGCGGCGGGAAGTGACCCGGGAACCTCGCGCCGGTTCCGCGAACCGACCGTTACAGCCGTCACCCGCCCCGGGGGCAAAGTGTGAGTTCCACCACGGACGCCATCCTTCACGCGGTTCACAGTGAACCCATGATCGATGCACCCACCCTCTTCGTCGTCCTGGTCGTCACCAACCTCGTGCTCGCCGCGTCCCTGTGGATCGGCACGGGCCGGACGCGGCGCGACGGCATCGGGCCCTGGATCGCGGGCCTCGTGCTGCAGGCCGGCAGCTTCGCGGTCTTCGCGATGCGCGGCGATTCGCCGAACCCGTTCAACGTCGTCGCGGCCAACGCGCTGCTCGCCGCCGCCGTGGCCTGCGCGGCCTGGGCGCTCGCGAGCTTCCGGCACATGTCCCTCCCGCTCGCCGCGCCCCTCGCCTACGTCGGCCTGATGATCGCGGTCACGGCGGGAACGGTCGACACGCCCGCGGCCCGCATGTTCTTCGGCAGTCTCGTGCTCGCCTGCGGCATGGGCGGCGTCGCGGCCCTGGCGGCGAAGCCCCTCGCGGACGTGACCGGCTCCACGCGCGGGCTCCTCGTCGGCAGTTACGCGCTGGGCGCGCTTTCGCTCGTGACCCGCGCCGTGGGCGCGCTGGCCGACCCGCAGGCCACGGGGGCGCACGCCTCCTTCTACCTCACGATGCCGCTGCTCGCCGGCTACGCCACGGTGCTGGGGGCCTCCGTCGCCTTCCTGCTCATGCAGACCGAGCGCGCGGACTTCACCGCGAAGCTGCTCGCCTCCACCGACCCGCTCACCGGCGCCTACAACCGCCGCACCTTCCTCGAGCTCATGGAGAAGGAGCTTTCGCGCGCGCGCCGCTTCGACACGCCGCTCTCCCTGGTGATGCTCGACCTCGACCACTTCAAGCGCGTCAACGACACGCACGGCCACCTGGTGGGCGACCGCGTGCTGCAGCGCTTCGCCGACATCGTCCGCGGCGAACTGCGCAAGGAGGACGTGCTCTTCCGGTACGGCGGCGAGGAATTCTGCGTCCTCGTGCCGGACGTGGCCGGCGCGGGCGCCGTGACGCTCGCGGACCGCATCCGCACCGTCGTCGAGCGCCAGCCCTTCCGCATCGACGGCCAGGAGATCCCGGTCACCACCAGCGCCGGCGTCGCCGCGCGGATCGAGGAGGGGCCCGAGGACGTCGACCGCCTCGTGAACCGCGCGGACGAGGCGCTCTACATCGCCAAGCGCCGCGGCCGCAACCGCGTGGCCTCCGTCGCGCTCGGGACTCGGGTAGCCTAGCGGTCCCCTCCCCCGGCACGTGTCATGGACCGATTCCTCGTCTTCTTCGCGGACCCGATGTGCTCCTGGTGCTACGGGTTCGGGCCGGAACTGGACGCCTTCGTCCTGGCGCACCCCGGGCTTCGCCTCGACGTCGTGATGGGCGGCCTTCGCGCGGGCAACCGCGAGGCCATGACGCCGGCGTTCCGCGACATGCTGGCCGGCCACTGGGACCCCGTGCGCCAGGAAAGCGGACTCGCCTTCACGCCCGCCGCGCTCGAGCGACCCGGCTTCGTCTACGACACCGAGCCCGCCTGCCGCGCCGTGGTCGCGATGCGCTCGCTCGCGCCGCCGAAGGCGCTCGACTACTTCCACCGGCTGCAATCGGCCTTCTACGCGGAAGGGCACGACATCACCTCGCCCGCGGTGCTCGCCGAGCTGGCGGAAGGGCTCGGCGTCGATCGCGCGGCGTTTCTCGCGGCCTTCGGAGGAGAATCCGCGCGCACCGAGACCGACCTGGACTTCTCCACGGCCCGCGAGATGGGCGTGAGCGGCTTCCCCACCCTCGCGGTCGGGTATCCCAGCAAGCAGTTCTTCCTCCTCGCCTCCGGCTTCACCCGGGCCGCCGTGCTCTCGGAGCGCCTCGCGCGCATCGACGGGATCGCGGCCGGGGGACCGGTCACGCTGCCCCACGAGGCGTCTCCCCCCGGCGACGATTGACGCGTGTCATCCGCGCGCCGCGCGGCCTTCGGCTAGGATGGCGTCACCCGGCGTTCGACCGGGCTTCGACAATCTCCGAGGGAGAAACCCCATGAGCACGTCCGGCCGGTCCGCCGTCATCACCCCACCCTTCCCGTGACGATGCCGGGGGGGGGGCAGGGAAGGAAGGAAGAGAAAAAAAAAAAAAAAACGAAGGCGAGAGAGGAAGAAGGGAGGGGGGGCGGCCATGTGGACGGCATCTACGACCTCAGCGTGAAGGTCGTCTGATGGCGGGGGGGCCGGACCGGATGCCGCCGCTGCCCGAGGGCAGCTACTCGCCCGCCCAGGCGCGCGTGGCGGCGGAACTCGCCGCGACGCCGCGCGGCGCCGTCTTCGGCCCCTTCGTCCCGTTGCTGCGCAGCCCGGACCTGCTCTCGCCCCTGCAGCGCACGGGCGAGTACCTGCGCTATCGCAGCGCGCTGCCGCCCCGGCTCTCGGAATTCGCCATCCTCTTCGTCGCGCGGCGCTGGTCGCAGGAGTACGAGTGGTACGTGCACGCGCCCATCGCGGAAAAGTCGGGCGTGCCCCCGGGGCACATCGCCGCGCTCGCCGAAGGACGGCGCCCCGACGCGATGGACGCGGACCACGCCACGATCCACGATTTCCTCGCCGAGCTCTTCGACCACCGCGCCGTGAGCGACACCACGTACGCCCGCGCCCTCGAACGCTTCGGCGAGCGCGGCATCGTCGACCTCACGGGGCTCGCCGGCTACTACGCGACGCTCGCGATGGTGCTCAACGTCGCGCGCACGCCGCTGCCCGAGGGCGCCCGGCCGCAGCTCGCGACTTGAAGCCGCCCGATCTCCCCAAGCGCCGTTTGCTGCTGGGCCTGGCCGCCACGCTCGCCTGCGCGCCCTGCGCGGCGCTCGCGGCGGCACCGGCCGGTCCCGTCGCGGACTTCGACGCGCTCTGCAAGGCGATCGACGAGGGCTACGCCTTTCTCGACCGCCCGGCGGACTGGAAAACCGCCCGCGCGCGCTGGCGCCCCCGCGCGGCGGCGGCCCGGGATCGCGCCGGCCTCATCGCGGCGCTCGAAGGGCTCATCGCGGAACTCGAGGACCACCACGTCGGGCTCGATGCGCACAATCCCGGCTCGACCCGGCCCGTGCCCGAGGCGACGGACCTGTGGGGCGAATGGGCGGGGGGCGAAGCCCGGCTGTCGGCCGTCCGGGCCGGCAGCGTCGCCGATGCCGCCGGATTGCACCCGGGGCAGCGCATCGTCTCGGTGGCGGGCATCGCGATCGGGGAGGCGGTGCGCGCGAGCCTTCCGCGGTCGCGGCAGGCGGATCCCCGGGCGCGCGACTACGCGCTGCGCCGGCTCCTCGCCGGCCCCTGGCAGGGCACCCTGCCGATCGAGGTCGGCGGCGGCCCGGTCCCGAAGCGCTTCGCGGTGGAGCGCAGCGATGCGGTGCCCGGCGCCCTGCCGCCGATCATCGCGCGACGCATCGGCGAGGACCGCGACCTCGGCTACCTGCGGCTCAAGAACAACCTGGGCGAGGAGGGGCTCGTCGCCCACTTCGACGCCGCGCTCGGTTACCTCAAGGACACGCGAGGCCTCCTGGTCGACCTGAGGGAGACGCAGTCCGGCGGCTCGCCCGACATCGCCGCCCGCATCCTCGCGCGCTTCGCGCGGACGCAGGCGCCCTGGATCGTGCGCACACCCCGCGGCGGCGGCACGTCGACGCCTCCCCAGATCGTCGCGCCGCGCGGGCCCTTCACCTACGAAGGGCCCGTGGCCGTCCTGGTCGATCGCTGGACCGCCGGGGAGGGCGAGTCCCTCGCCATCGGCCTCGCCGCGGTCACCCGGGCGACGCTCGTGGGCACGCCCATGGCGGGCCTGCGCGGCGACTTGCGTACGGTCCGGCTGCCGGGCTCCGGCCTGCGGGTGCGCTTCCCGGCCTCTCGCGTGACCCAGGTCGACGGCACCCCGCGCGAAACGGTGAAGCCCACCCTCGCGGTCGATCTCGCCGCGCCTTCCGGCGGCCCGGGCGATCCGATCCTCTACCAGGGGCTCAAGTGGCTGGAGATCCACGCGACGTCCCGGTCCAATCGCAAGTAAAGCCCTGTTTTTCCCGGGGTTTTCCGTGGACCACTCGCGGCCGTTTGCGCTAAAGTTCGCCGCCGGCCTGCCGTAAGTGTCTCAGGGAGACATTTGCGCCATGCTGACCAAACCGAATTGCCGATTTAGCAATCTTCGTCAAAGACTTAGCCGCCGTTTCGCGCATACTCGCGGTGAGCGCAGGGATTTCGTAGGAGGGCTGATCATGTCCATTCTGCTTCCCCTTGCCGCCGTGAAGCGCCGCGACCTGCCGGGTGCCGGATCGGCGCTGCCGTGGCTCGATCGCCTGGTTCCCGAGGCCCGCGGCGACCGCGTCGAACCCTTGCTTCGCCTGGCCGCCGGGCAGCCCCGCCGCCTCGGCGAACTCGTCTCCGGCCTGCACGAATGGCACGCCCATTCCGTCGAATCCGCGCTCGCCGAGGCGAACCGGAACGGCGAGAAGATCGGCGAGGCCCTCGTCCGCCTGGGCATCGTCACCGCCGCCGAATGCGAGACGCTGCTGCGCTTCCAGCGGCACCTGCGGGGCGACGAGCCGACCGACCCGCGCCTGCGCTTGGGCAACCTGCTCGTCTCGGAGGGCTTCCTGTCGAAGGAAGACCTGGCGACCGTCCTCGAGACGCATCGCACGTCGGGCCGGATGCTGGGCCAGGACCTCGTCGCCGCCGGGCACCTGTCGCCCGCCACGGTCGAACAGGCGCTCACCTTGCAGGCGAGGCTCGTCGGCGCCGCGCTCGCGGCCGCCCTCGCCATCACCACGCCGGGCATCATGGAGCCCGTGCACGCGGCGCAGGCCGCCAGCCAGACGGTGCGCTTCACCATCAAGGTGCCCCCGATGGTCCGCCTCGAGGTGCTGCGCCAGCAGCCGGCCATCGAAGTCACGGAACGGGACATCGCACGAGGCTATGTCGAAGTCGACGCAGCGTCGGTATTGCAGGTGCAGAGCAATACCACCTGGGAGGTGAGCTTCCGGCCTCGCACGGGCCTTTTCCGCGCGGCGACGGTGACGGGACTCGCCGGCGAGGTCCGCATCGGGCCCGATGGCGGTTCGCGTCCCTCGCTCATGGCGAGCCGGCAGCCCGCGTCCTACGAGCTCAGCTACCGGTTCGAACTGTCGCCCGGCGTGACGCCCGGCTCGTACCCCTGGCCCCTCGCCGTCTCGGCCAACGCCATCTGACCGGCGTTTGACCCGCATCAGGATTCTCCCGCGCCCTCCCGGGCTAGAGTGGTTCGTCCACGCGAAAGGGAGGACCCCCATGCTGAAGGAACTGTTCTCGGGCCCGATCGGGCTGCTGAGCCTCGCCACGATCGTCGGCGTCATCGTGATCGGCGGCTACCTGTACAAGTACGTCACGGCGAAGATGGCCGAAGACGAGGCGGCCGCGAACAAGCCGTAGGCCCCTCAGCGCCGCGCCTTCTCGGCGACGCGCGCCTCGAATCGCTCGACGTTCACGACCACGCGCTCGTGCGTGCCCTGGCCGATGAGTTCGCGCTCGTCCTCGGCGCGCACCTTGAAGTGGACCGTCCGTCCTTCCACGCGGACCACCTCGGCCGTCGCACGCACGCGCATCCCCACGGGCGTCGCGGCGACATGGGTGACGTCGAGCCGCGTGCCCAGGCTCTGGTGATGCTCCGGGAGCGACTGCTCCACCGCCGCGAGGGCCGCCGCCTCGATGAGGTTGATCATCACGGGCGTCGCCAGCACGCGGATGCGGCCGCTGCCGACTTTCGGCGCGGTGTGCTGGTCGCCGACGACGAGCTCGGCGGTGCCGGTGAGTCCGGCGGGCAGGTCGAGCGGCAGGGCCATCGCGTGTCCTCGGGAGGGGTTCGCAGCGCTTCCATTATTCCCGAACGCCGGTCGGGTCGCTCGCGGGGCTGACGGTATGATGGGCCGATGTCGAGCCATCCCGTCAGTGTCGTGCCTGCCCGCCTCGACCGCACGCCCGAGGGCGTGCCGTGGCCGGCGCAGTTCCACGACATCTACCACTCGGCCGACGGCGGCCTCGCCTGCGCGAGGCGCGTGTTCCTCGACGGCAGCGCGATCACCGCACGCTGGCGGGGCCGCGAGTCCTTCACGATCCTCGAGACGGGCTTCGGGCTGGGGCTCAATTTCCTCGCCGCCTGGGACAGGCTGCGCGCGGAGAGCGCCGGCCCGCGGCGCCTGCACTTCGTCTCCGTCGAGCCTCATCCCTTCAGCGCGCCCGAGCTCGCCGAGGCTCTCGCGCCCTTCACCGAGATCGCGCCGCTCGCCCGCGTCCTCGCGGACCACTTGCCGCCGCCCGTCGCCGGTTATCACCGGATGCACTTCGACGCGGGCCGGGTCATCCTCACGCTGATCCTGGGCGACGCGCGCGAGCACCTGCCGCAACTCGAGGCGCGGGCCGACGCGATCTTCCTCGACGGCTTCGCGCCGGCGCGCAACCCCGAGATGTGGTCGCCCGAGGTCGTGCGCGAGATCGCCCGACTGGCGGCGCCGGGCGCCACGCTCGCCACGTGGACCGTGGCCGGGGGCGTACGCGCGGCGCTCGCCGGCGCCGGCTTTCGCATCGAGCGGCGCGAGGGCTCCGGCCGCGTTCGCGAGATGCTCGTGGGCACGCGCGACGGTGAACCGGCCGCCGTGGCCGCGGCGCCGCGACGCGCGCTCGTCGTCGGCGGCGGGCTCTCGGGAATCCTCACGGCCGACCGTCTTGCCGCTCGCGGGTGGGACATCGACCTGGTCGAGGCGCGCGAGCACCGCGCCAACGCGCGCATGGGCCTCGTCCGCCCCGTGGCCAACGTGCGCGACGCGACGAACGCGCAGGCCTCGCGTCCCGCCTACCTCTACGCGTTGCACCATTTCGCCCTGCTGCAGCGGGACGGCTACCACCTCCAGTGGAACCGCACCGGCGCGCTGCAGCTCGCCGAGGGCGACAACGAAGCGCGCCGGTTCGAGGCCATCGCGAGTTCGCAGGGCTGGCCGGCGCAGGTGCTCGGGTTCGTGGATGCGTCCGAGGCATCACGCCTGGCCGGGCGCGAGGTGCGCGGCCCCGGGTGGTGGATGCCCCGGGCCGCCTGCGTGTCGCCCGAGAGCCTCGACATCGCCGGGCTCGCGCGGGCCGGCGCCCGCGTGCGCCGCGTGCGCGGCCGCGCGCTGCGCGTGGAGCGCGAGGGCGCCCACTGGCGCGCCTTCTCCGGCGACGGTTCGCTCCTGGGCGAGGCTCCCGTGCTGGTGCTCGCGAACGCCGCCGACTGCGCGCGCCTCCTGCCCGAGGCCCGCCTGCCCTTCCACGCCGTGCGCGGCCAGGTGACCTACCTGCCGGCGTCGCCCGATCGTCGCCTCGATGTCGTCGTGAGCGGCAGCGGCTACGTCGCCCCGCTCGCGGACGGCGGCCACGTGATCGGCGCGACCTACGGGCATGACGACCCGGGCGAGGACGTGCGCGCGGGCGACCATCGCGAGAACCTCGCGAAAGCCGAATCGATGCTGCCCGGTTTCACGGCCGGGCTGCGCCCGGTGGATCTCGAAGGCTGGACCGGCCACCGCACCACGGTGCCCGACCGGCTCCCCGTCTTCGGCGAGACGGCGGTTCCCGGCGTCTGGGTGGCCGCGGGTCTGGGGTCGCGCGGCCTGCTGTGGGGGCCGCTCGGCGCCGAGCTGCTGGCGAGCCGGCTCTCGGGCGATCCCTCGCCGCTGCCGCGCGATCTCGCCGGCGCGCTCTCGCCGCGGCGCTTCCTGTCGTAGGACTCGAGCCGGCGGGGTCAGCCGGGCGGCCGCAGCCCCGCGAAACGCCTTTCCGCGGCACGCATCGCGAGCCCGGCGGCGACCAGGATTCCGATGAACAGGAGCACGTACCAGCCCATCGACAATCCGGTGAGCGCCGGCAGCGTGATTTCGCCCACGGCGCTTTCGCGCACCCAGGCGTCGACGCCGGACAGCAGTTCGGCGAACAGGTAGACCCCGCCCAGCATCCCGGCGAGGAACGCGAAACCGTCGAGCCTTCCCGTGGCGCAGGCCGCCACCGAGGTGCCCGGGCAATAGCCGCCGACGAGAAACCCGACGCCGAAGACGAGGCCGCCCACGATCGCTCCGGCATAGCTCGTGGGCTCGACGTAGAGCTCCGCCAGGTCGAGCACGCCGGCCGTCGACAGCAGGAAGAGCCCGGCCATCGCGGTCACGATGGCGGAGAACATCACCTTCACCACCGCCATGTCGTAGAAATAGAACACGGCCGTGAGCTTGCGGGCGCTGCCGAAGCCCGCGCGCTCGAGCGCGAAGCCGAAGCCGAAGCCGAGCAGCACGGCCAGGCCGAGATTCGCGGCCTGCGAGAGTTCCAGGGTCGATGAGAGCGGAAGCATCAGAGCCACTCCTTCCTGAGGATCCAGGCGGCCGCGTACGCCGCCGCGAACACCGAGCCCATGAACACCAGGCTCCCCACGTTGAGGATCGAGCCGCCGGTGAGCGCCTGCCCGCTCGTGCAGCCCATGGCGATCTTCGCCCCGATGCCCGCCACGATGCCGCCTCCGGCCGCGGTCGCCAGGCGCTGCCCGCCCGAAAGGCGCGGGCCCTTCTCGATCGTGAGTCGCGTGCGCCCGGCGAGCCAGCCCGAGAGCGCCGCGCCGGCGAACGCCCCGATGAGCAGGAACACGAGCCACGCCGTGAGCGGCGAACCGCTCGCGAGGTAGCGCGCGTGCACGGGATTGGCCAGCGCGTGCTCGGGCGAGATCGCGTTCGCGATCCACGCGGCGACCGACGAGAAGGCGCCCGTGGCCCCGAGCCCCCTTCCCGCCACGAGGTACGAGGCGAGGAGCACGAGGCCGAGCAGCGCGCCGACGGCGTACGGGTTCCAGTAGGGCTGCGCGCTCGTGCCCGGCGGCGCCGGCGGGCGGATCGGGGCGGGAATCGTGGCATTCATGGCGTCGTGTCTCCGGTGTCCTTCGGGGGTGGTCAGAAGCGGGCGGTGTAGCCCAGGCCGATCGCGTATTCCTTCATGCGGATCGTCTCGGTCGTGGTGGGCGGCGCGCCGAGCGAAGCGAGCAGGCTCGTGCCCGACACCTCGTTCTTCGCGGCGTAGAGCCCGTAGCCGGTGATCTCGGATTTCGCGTCGAGGCGATACGTGAAGCCCGCGGTGTAGTGGTCCTTGATGAGGCCTGGCGCGAGGATGTTGAAGGTGACGTCGCGCGCGAGGATCGGGTTGTCGCTGCGGTTGTAGCCCGCGCGCAGGACCCAGTTGGCGTTCGCCGCGTACTGCACGCCGAACTTCCACACGTCCACGTCCTGCCAGCCGAACCCGGCGCCGGCCGAACCGCCCAGGCACGCGTCCGCCTGCCCGCCGAAGCAATTCAGGATGTTCGTGCTGGGGTTGCTCACGGACGCCGAATCGCTGTAGCTGATGCGTTCGTAGTCGGCCGCGATCACCCACTTCGGGTCGGGTCGCCACGCGAGGCCGGCGGACCAGTTCGAGGGAATGTCGAAGGCGCCCCTGCTCGGCGAAGAGACCCTTGTACTTCTCGAACTCGCCCATGCGCACCTTCGTGGCGTAGGCGAGGCCCACCGACACGGGACCGAAGTCGCCGTAGTACCCCACGCGCGCGCCGAAGCCGAAGGCGTCGTCGAAGCCGCGGTTGGTCACGTTGCCCATCGACGTGGACAGCATCGGGTTGTCGAAGGCCTGCAGGCCGTCGGCGCTGAAGCGCTGGTAGGCGATGACCGGCGCGATGCCGATCGAGTGCGCGGGCGCGAGCCGGAACGCGGCGTAGGGCGCGACCATGAGCTGCGTGAGGTTCACGCCGAGCCGGCCGTTGCCGCACAGCAGGTTGTACGGGCCGGGCGAGGGATTGAACGCGGCGCACGCGCTCGCGGCGGGAACCTGGTCGCCGGCGTAATCGGTGTTCATGCCGCCGTTGCCGAAGACCGAGACGCCGACGGCGATGTCGGCGCCGATCTTGTGGTTGTAGCCGAACTCGGGAATGAAGAAGTGCGTGCTGTCGCTCGTGACCGAGCCGTCGATGCCCGCGGGGCCCGAGCCGCTGCGGCTCGCGTCGCGCCTCGGCGAGAACCACGTGAGCCCGACTTGCCACTCGTCGCCGAGCGCGGTCATGGCGGCGGGATTGGCGGCGCCGCCGAACGGCTCCTGGGCGATGGCGATGCCCGCGCCTCCCATGCCGAGGGACTTGAGCCCGTAGGCATGCGAGAAATAGCCGTCGGTCGCCTGCGAGGCGAAGGGAATGCAGGCGAGCGCCGCGAGGACGGCGGAGGTGACGAGGCGGGTCTTCATGGACGTTCCTGTGTGACGCCGGGGGCCGGTGGGGCGGAATGCCGGGACGGCCGCTTGTGGTATGCCGGGTAGGGTATATGCTCCGCGCGCGCGGTTTTGCCGGATTGACCCCCGTCAATCCCGCGAGCCGGGCGTTTACCTTTTGCCCTACGCGGAAGGCGCGAATCCGGCGATCAGCGACGTGGCGCGACGCGCGCGCCTTCCGACAGGTCGTTGCCGGGGTAGAGAACCACCCGCGCGCCCTCCGCGAGACCGGAGACGATCTCGACATCGCGCGAGCCGCGAAGGCCCGCCTCCACGACGCGAAGCGCGAGCCGCCCGCCCTCGACCGTGAAGGCGTGCCACTTGCCGTCGCGGCGGAAAAGCGCGCCGGCGGGCACGCGAAGCGCATCCGCCTTCTCGGCGACGACGATGCGCGCGTCGACGCGGTAGGCGTCACCCAGCCCCGGCGGCACGGCCTCGAAGTCCGCGACGACCCAGACGCGCTGTTCCTCGACGCCCAGCGCGGAGACCTTGCGGAAGGCGGCCGGCTCCACCGTGCGCACCCGGGCCTCGATCTCGTCGCCGCCCCAGCCCGTGAGCAGCATGCGCATCCCGGGCTTCACGCGGACGGCGTCGTTCGAGAGCACGTCGACCGCGACCTCCAGCGCCGAAGGATCGCCCACGGTGACGAGCACGGTGCCGGGCGTCACGACGCGCTCGCTCTTCTCGGCGATGCGCAGCACGCGGCCGGCCACCGGCGAATCGACCCGCACGGCGGGCGCGTTCGCGCGCACCGACGCGAGCGCCGCCTGCGCCGCCCGCACGTCGGCCGCCGCGGAAACGGCACGCGCGCGCGCCGCCGCGACGTCCGCCGCCTTCATGCTCACCGCCGATTCCGCCTGCTCGAGCGCCTGCGGCGACATGAACCTGCCGGCGACGAGGTCGGCGACGCGCTTCTTCTCGCGCACCGCCTGCGCCGCGTCGGCGTCGGCCCGGCGCACGCGCTCGAAGGCCTCCGCCTCGAGCGCCTTCGCCGACTCGAGCCGCGCCCCCAGCAGGTCGCGGTCCGCCGCCGACAGCGGCGTCGGGGCGATCTCGGCCACGAGCTGCCCGGGCTTCACGAGGTCGCCCTCCCGCAGCGTCACGCGCAGCAACCGCCCCGTCACCGGCGAGGCGATGCCATAGCGATCGACGGCGCGCGTCTCGCCGTCCTCCTCGATCGTGACCTGCACCGGCCCCCGGCCGACGACGGCCGTCTCGACGACGCGCGGCGACGGCCAGGCCCACCAGGCGAGGAGCAGGGCGAGGGCGAGGCCGCCCGCCGCCGTGCCGAGGGTCCGTTTCGTGAATGTCATCGCCATCGCTCCGTCATTCTCGCGCTTTCAGGGCCTCGACGAGGTCCATGTGCCGCAGGCGCCAGGCCACCGCCGCGCCGGAGGCCGCCGCCGCCGCGGCCACGGCACCCATGGCGCCCACCAGGTTGGCGCCGGTCATCACGTAGGGCATCCGCCACATCTGCGTCGACAGCATCCAGACGAAATAGAGCGTGAACCCGATGCCGAGCGCCATGCCGAAGGGAAGCCCCACGGCGGTGATGACGCCCTGCTCGCCCAGCAGCAGCGAGGCGGCCTCGCGTTGCGTGAAGCCGAGCACCCGCAGCGTCGCGAGCTCGTAGCCGCGCTCCGACAGGGCGATGCGCGCGCCGTTGTAGACGAGGCCGAAGGCGATGATCCAGGCGAAGAGCAGGTTCACGGCGATCATGATGCCCACGCTGCGCTCGATCATGGCGTCGAACTGCTGGCGGGCCGCCTCGCGCAGGTTGGCGCCGGCCACCTGCGGCAGCGTCTTCAGGCGCGCCATGAGCGGCTCGCGCGCGTCGTCGTCGATGCGCAGGTAGGCGCCGCTGAGCACGTCGCCTTCGCCCAGGAGGCGATTGGCGTAGGCGCGCGACACGTAGGCCGCGTAGCCGATGGGCTCGTCGACGATGCCCACGATGGGCACGGACTTCCTCGGCCGCGCGCCCTCCAACACCTCCACTTCCAGCCGGTCCCCGGCCCGCACGCCCAGCGTGTCGGCGAAGATCGCGGTGAGCAGGAGCCCCTCGGGCGGCAGCGCCCAAGGCGTGCCGTCGCCGTCGACGACGCGCCGCATCTGCCCGTCGGGCTCGAGCCCGTAGAGGACTCCCCGCTTGGTGCGATGGCCGGCGCGCAGCTTCACGGCGACGAGCCGGAACGGCTCGGCCTGCACCACGCCGCCGAGCGACTGGAACGCGTGGAAGGCCCGGTTGCCGCGCGGCTCGACCAGCAGCGCCTGGATGTCCTCGCGCTGCACGACGGAGAACTGCCACTGCATGAGGTGGCGGATGCCGTCCATCATGGCGGTCATCATCACGAGGAGGGCGACGGCGACGGCGATGCCGGTGACGCTGGCGGCCAGGCGCAGGGGACGGCGGGCGAGGTTCCTCACGAGCATGCGCATCGCCGGCGAGAGCGCGCGGCGCAGGCCCCAGCGCTCGACGACGCCCGAGTGGAAGCGCGGCGGCGGCTCCGGCCGCATCGACTCCGCGGGCGGCAGCCGTGCCGCCTTCAGCGCGGCGGGCACGGCGCCCAGCGCCGCCGAGAGCACCGCGAGCCCCACGCCGACCGCGCCGACCGGGAGGACGGCCCCGTGGTCGCGCATCGGGAAGAAGTAGTACTCCGCGTAGAGCGCGAGCATGTGGCCCGCGAAGGGCAGGCCCGTGCCGACCCCGAGCGCCGCGCCCACGAGCGAGATGACGAGGGCGAGCTGCAGGTAGTGGAAGGCGATCCGGGCGCCGGAGTAGCCGAAGGCCTTGAGCAGGCCCACCTGCGAGCGCTGCATCTGCACGAGGCGCGTGAGGACCGTGTAGAGCAGGAACGCCCCCACGGCGAGGAAGATGCTCGGCGTGATGCGCGCCATGGTGCGGTTCTGCGCGATCTCGTCGGAGAGGAACCGGTGCGAGAGCTGGTCTTCGCGGTCGTACGCGCCGGCGCCGCCGTAGGGCGCGAGCACGCGGTCCATCTCCCCCAGCACCGTCGCCGGCGAGGCGCCCGGGGCGAGGCGCACCGCGACGTCGTTGAAGGCGCCGTCGAGATCGTAGGCGGCCGCGAGCGCCTTGCGGTCCATCCACAGGATGCCGAAGCGTCGGTTGTCCGGAACGAGCTGCCCCGGTCCCAGCGCGTAGATGTACTCCGGCGAGATGCCGACGCCGACGACGCGCAGGCGCTGGTAGCGGCCGTTCATCACCGCGCGGATCGTGTCGCCCGGCTCGAGGGCGTTGGCCTTGGCGAAGGCCTCGCTCGCGAGCGCCTCGTCGGCGGATCCCGGAACCGGCAGGCGTCCGCGAACGAGGTGCAGCGCGTTGAGCCCGCCCGCGGCCTCGACCGGCATCGACACGACGAGGCCCCGCGCCGGCTCGGCGAGACCGGGCACGTCGAGGTTCACGCGCACCGCGACGCGGGTCTCCAGCGCCGCGATGCCCGGGATGGCCTCGAGGCTCCGCGCGACGGGCTCGGGGGCGCGCACGAGCGAGGCGAAGGCGTCCGCGAAGCGGTTGTCCTCGTAGAACGCGGCCTGGGAGGCCGCGAGCGTGCGGTTCACGGAGGAGAGGGAGACGAACGAATTGATGCCGCCGGCCACCACGAGCGCGCAGGCGATCACCTGGCCGCGCAGGTGCCACGCGTCGCGGAACATCTTGAGATCGAGGGCGGCGAGCCTCACCACTCGAGCTCCGAGGCGGGCAGGCGCCGCGCGTTCGTCGCGATGTCGACGATGCGCCCGCTCGACATGCGGATGACGCGGTCGCCCATCCCGGCGATGGACGCGTTGTGCGTGATGACGGCCGTGAGCGTGCCGAGCTCGCGGTTGACGCGCTCGAGCACCTCGAGCACGAGCCGCCCGGTGACGACGTCGAGCGCACCCGTCGGCTCGTCGCAAAGCAGCACGTCGGGGCGCTTGGCGACGGCGCGCGCGATGGCCACGCGCTGCTGCTCGCCGCCGGAGAGCTGCGCCGGGAAGTGGTCGGCGCGCTCCGTGAGCCCGACGAGGGCGAGGGCCTCGCGCGGCGAAAGGGGGCTCCTCGCGATGTCGGTGACGAGCGCGACGTTCTCCTCGGCCGTGAGGCTGGGGATGAGGTTGTAGAACTGGAACACGAAGCCCACGTGCTCGCGCCGGAAGCGCGTGAGGTTCTCGTCCCCGCCGTCGGACAGGGAATGGTCGAGGTAGTCCACCTCGCCCGTGGTCGGCACGTCGAGGCCGCCCAGCAGGTTGAGAAGCGTCGACTTGCCGCTGCCGGAGGGCCCGAGCAGGACGATGAACTCGCCCGCGTGCAGGTCCAGGGAGACCTCGTGCAGGGCCACCACCTCGACGTCGCCGACGCGGTAGACCTTCGACACGTCCTTCATGCGCAGGACCGGCTCGGCCACCACGCGCTCCTTTCGGTCAGGGCCCGCGCTTCGCGAGCCCCCGGGGCCGGAGGGCGAAGACGACGGGCATCAGGTCGTACACGGTACCGGAGACGGGGTCGCGCGTGGCGAGGTACCCGGCGATCGTCAGGCCGCGAAGGGCCGCGCGCGGGAAAAGGCGTCCGGACATGCTCCGATCCTGCACCCGGATTGGGGACGGTTTGTTGTCGGCTGTCAGGGACGGGCAGGGTTATCCACAATCGAAAGACCGAGGTCCCATTGACGCCGCAGGGACGCGCCGGCGTGCCTACAATGGCCGATTGCGCGCCCGACTCCGGGCGCCGACCGTCGGGATCCCATGAACGACCTCACGCCTCCCCCCATCCCCGCGGATGCCGCCGCCGAGGGCGTCATCGCCATCCGAGGCGCGCGCCAGAACAACCTCAAGAACCTCGACCTCGACCTGCCCACGGGCGAGCTGATCGTGGTGACGGGGCCTTCGGGCTCGGGCAAGAGCTCCCTCGTCTTCGACACGCTCTACGCCGAGGGGCAGCGCCGCTACGTCGAGACCTTCTCGCCCTACGCGCGGCAGTTCCTCGACCGCATGGACAAGCCCCAGGTCGACTCGATCGACGGGATCCCGCCGGCCATCGCGATCGACCAGACCAACCCCGTGCGCACCTCGCGCTCGACGGTCGGCACGATGACGGAGCTGAACGACCACCTGAAGCTGCTCTTCGCGCGCGCCGGCCACCTGCACTGCCGCCAGTGCGCCCGGCCCGTGCGGCGCGACTCGCCGGAATCGATCTTCGTCGAGATGGGCGAACGGGCGAAGGCGGCCGGCGACCCGCGGCTCGCGATCACCTTTCCCGTCGACGTGCCCGCCAACTTCACCGAGGACGAGGTCGCGAAGCACCTGGAGGCGCAAGGCTACGCGCGCATCCACCGGCGCAAGGGCCCGCGGCTCGACGTGACGCAGGACCGCATCCGCATGGGCAGCGCCGAGAAGGCGCGCACGGTGGAGGCCATCGAGGCGGCGCTTCGCGTGGGCGCGGGACGCGTGAACGTGTTCGTCGAGGAAGGCGCCACCCCGTGGCGCTTCTCCACGGACCTGCACTGCCCCGACTGCGACATCCACTATTCGGATCCCACCCCGGCGCGCTTTTCCTTCAACTCGCCCATCGGCGCCTGCGAGAAGTGCCGCGGCTTCGGCCGCGTGATCGGCGTGGACTACGGCCTCGTGGTGCCGGACGAATCGAAGTCCCTCGGCGGGGGCGCGGTGAAGCCCTTCCAGACCGCGAGCTTCGACGAATGCCAGGACGACCTCGTGAAGTACGCGAGGAAGCGCGGCGTCGCGCTCGACATCGCCTGGCGCGACCTGCCGGCGGAACATCGCCGCTGGGTGATCGAGGGGGACGACGACTGGCTCGGCTGGAACAAGACGGGCAAGACGCACTGGTACGGCGTGGAGCGCTTCTTCGAATGGCTGGAGACCAAGGCCTACAAGATGCACATCCGCGTGCTGCTCTCGAAGTACCGGGCCTACACGCCGTGCGTCGCCTGCGACGGCGCGCGCCTCAAGCCCGAGTCGCTCCTGTGGCGCGTGGGCTCGAAGACCGAGGCGGATGCGGCGCTCGACCCCGCGAAGCGCCATTCGCCCCGCGGCACGCGGTGGAGCCTCGACGCGCTGGCGGCCCTGCCGGGCCTGTCCCTGCACGACGTGATGCTGCTGCCCCTCGTGAAGGCGCGCGACTTCTTCGCGCGCCTCGCGCTGCCCGCCCCGCTCGACGAGGCCACCGAGTTGCTGCTCGACGCCGTCAACGCGCGCCTCGCCTTCGTGTGCGAGGTGGGCCTGGGCTACCTCACGCTGGACCGGCAGTCGCGCACGCTCTCCGGCGGCGAGGTGCAGCGCATCAACCTCACCACGGCCCTCGGCACGTCGCTGGTGAACACGCTCTTCGTGCTGGACGAGCCCTCCATCGGATTGCACCCGCGCGACATGGGCCGCGTGATCGGGGTGATGAAGCGCCTGCGCGACGCGGGCAATTCCCTCGTCGTCGTGGAGCACGACCCGCAGATCATGCTGGAGGCGGACCGCCTGCTCGACATGGGGCCCGGCCCGGGCGAGCGCGGCGGCGAGATCGTCTTCTTCGGTCCGCCGGACGACCTGAAGCAGGCGACGACGCTGACCGCGGAGTACCTCTCGGGCCGGCGGCGCGCGGACCGGGGCGTCACCGCCACGCCGCCCGCGGCCGACACGCCCCGGCTCGCGCTGCGGGGCCTCACGCACCACAACCTCAAGGACATCGACGTCGAGCTGCCCCTGCACCGGCTCGTCTGCATCACGGGCGTCTCGGGGTCGGGCAAGTCGACGCTGGTGCAGGACATCCTGCACCCCGCGCTCCTCAAGCACCTGGGCAAGCCGACGGAATCCCCGGGCGATCATCGCGAGATCCACGGCCTCGCGCGCATCTCGGATGTCGTGTTCGTCGACCAGTCGCCCATCGGCCGCACGACGCGCTCCAACCCGGCGAGCTACGTCGGCGCCTTCGACGCGATCCGCGCCCTCTTCGCGAAGGCCGAGGAATCGAAGCGCCGCGGCTACACGCCGGGCACCTTCAGCTTCAACTCCGGCAACGGCCGCTGCCCGACCTGCAGCGGCAACGGCTTCGAGCACGTGGAGATGCAGTTCCTCTCGGACGTGTACCTGCGCTGCCCGGACTGCAACGGCCGCCGCTACCGCGACGAGGTGCTGGAGGTGAAATGGGGCGGGCGCAGCATCGCCGAGGCGCTCGAACTCACCGTGAACGAGGCGCTCGCGTTCTTCGCCGGCGAGGCCGAGATCGTCGCGCGCCTGAAGCCCCTCGCGGACGTCGGCCTCGACTACCTGCGCCTGGGCCAGCCCGTGCCGACGCTCTCCGGCGGCGAGGCGCAGCGCCTGAAGCTCGCCGGCCACCTGATCGAGGCCGCGGGACGCCCCGTGGCCAAGCTGCCGCGCCGCCCGGCCGATTCCATCGCCGCGGCCCTCACCCCGGCGATCATGCCGGCCCGCACGCGCCTGTTCCTCTTCGACGAGCCCACGACGGGCCTTCACTTCGACGACGTCGCCAAGCTCCTCGTCGCCTTCCGGCGCCTCATCGCGGCCGGCCACTCGCTCGTCGTCATCGAGCACAACCTCGACGTCATCCGCGCCGCCGACTGGCTCGTCGACCTCGGCCCCGAGGGCGGCGATGCCGGCGGCGAGCTGGTCTTCGCCGGCACGCCCAAAAACTCGATGAACCATCCGACGTCGCACACGGGCAAAGCCCTGAAGGAGTACGACGCCGCCCTGAATTCCCCGAATCATCTGCGTTCATCTGTTATTCCGGACGGTGCTTCGCAACCACGGTTCATCAGCGGTTCCCAAGCCCTACCGGCGCGAAGCGCCAAGGAAACCCGCGCCAAGTACCGCTCCAACAACATCGAAGTCCGCCACGCCCGAGAGCACAACCTCAAGGGCATCGACGTCGACATCCCCCGCGGCCAGTTCACGGTCATCACCGGCGTCTCCGGCTCCGGGAAATCCACCCTCGCCTTCGACATCCTCTTCAACGAAGGCCAGCGCCGCTACCTCGAATCCCTCAACGCCTACGCGCGCCAGTTCGTCCAGCCCGCCTCCAAGCCCGACGTCGACGCGATCTACGGCATCCCGCCCACCGTCGCCATCGAGCAGCGCACGAGCCGCGGCGGCTCCAAGAGCACCGTGGCGACGCAAACCGAGATCCACCACTTCCTGCGTTTGCTCTTCGTGAAGCTCGGCACGCAGCATTGCCCCGACTGCCAGGTGCCGATCGAGCCGCAAGGCGAGGAGGCCATCGCCGCCCGCCTCATGCGCGAGCGCCGCGGCGAGAAGGTCGCGTTCCTCGCCCCGCTCGTCCTGAACCGCAAGGGCTTCTACACGGACCTCGCCAAATGGGCCCTGGGCAAGGGCGTCTCGCACCTGCGCGTGGACGGCGAATGGCTGCCGACGGACCGCTGGCCGCGCCTCGACCGCTTCCGCGAGCACACGCTCGAGCTGCCGGTCGCCGAGGTCGAGATCGTCCCCGCGAACGAAAAGGCGATCCGCGCCGCCCTCGCCGCGGCCGTGGAGCAGGGCAAGGGCGTCGTGCACGCCTTGCCCGGCGGATGGGGCGGACGCGAGACGACTGTCTTCTCGACCAAGCGCGCCTGCCGGTCGTGCGGCCGCAGCTTTCCCGAACTGGACCCGCGCCTCTTCTCCTACAACTCGAAGCACGGCTGGTGCCCCGATTGCTACGGCACCGGCGTGAAGCTCGAGGGCGTCGACTGGAACGACGAGCGCGCGAAAACCGGCGCCGAGGACCACGTGCTCGATTCGTGGGTCTCCTGGCTGGAACTCGACGAGACCTGCCCGTCCTGCGACGGAAAGCGCCTGAACCGCGAGGCGCTGGCGGTGCGCTTCCGCGGCGCCACCATCGCCGACATGAGCGCGCGGCCCATCGAGCAGGCCCACCGCTTCTTCGACGGGCTGAAGCTCGCCGGGCGCGAGGAGGAAATCTCGCGCGACATCCTCGCGGAACTCGCGAGCCGGCTGCAGTTCCTCGAACAGGTGGGCCTCGGGTACCTCTCCCTCGACCGCGGCGCGCCCACGCTCTCCGGCGGCGAGGCCCAGCGCATCCGCCTGGCCGCCCAGCTCGGCTCCAACTTGCGCGGCGTGTGCTACATCCTCGACGAGCCCACCATCGGGCTGCATCCGCGCGACAACCGCATCCTGCTCGAGGTGCTCGCGAAGCTGGGCGCCAAGGGCAACACGCTCGTCGTCGTGGAGCACGACGAGGACACGATCCGCCACGCGCAGCACGTGATCGACCTGGGGCCCGGCGCCGGGCGGCTCGGCGGGCGCATCGTCGCGCAGGGCACGGCCGACGAGTTGCGTGCCAATCCCGATTCCATCACCGGCCGCTTCCTCGCGAATCCCCTGATGCACCCGGTGCAGCCACGCCGCGAGGTGGGGCCGCGCACGGCCGCGATCACCGTGACCGGCGCGGGCCTGCACAACCTCCGGGACGTGGAAGCGCGCATCCCCCTGGGACGGCTGACCGTCATCACCGGCGTCTCGGGCTCGGGCAAGTCCACCCTGGCGCGCGATGTCCTGCGCGAGAACCTGGAACGGCTCGTCGCGAGCGCGCGGGACCGGAAGCCCCTGCCCGCGCTCGCCGGCTGCAAGGGCATCAAGGGTTGGGAATCCGTGACGCGCGTTCTCGAGGTCGACCAGACCCCGATCGGCAAGACGCCGCGATCCTGCCCGGCCACGTACGTCGGCTTCTTCGACACCATCCGCAAGCTGTTCGCGGACACGCAGGAAGCCCGCATCCGGGGCTACTCCGCCAGCCGCTTCTCGTTCAACGCGGCGGGCGGCGGCGGCGCGAAAGGCAAGGGCAAGTCGAAGGCCAGGGCGGCAGCGCCCTCGGCCGCCGGCCGCTGCGACGCCTGCGAGGGCCAGGGCATCAAGACGATCGAGATGAGCTTCCTGCCGGACGTGAAAGTGCTCTGCGAGGCCTGTGGGGGCGCGCGCTTCAACCCGGAGACGCTCGCCGTGCAACTGCGCGGCAAGTCCATCGGCGACGTGCTCGCCCTGAGCGTGGACGAGGCCGTGGATTTCTTCACCGCGCACCCGTCCATCCACCACGCGCTGCGCCTGCTGCAGGACGTGGGCCTGGGCTACCTCACGCTCGGCCAGCAGAGCCCGACGCTCTCCGGCGGCGAGGCGCAGCGCATCAAGCTGGTGACGGAGCTCGCGAAGGTCCGCAACATCGAGGCGCCGGGCCCCCGCGGCCCGCGAGGCGGCGCCGCGCACACCCTCTACGTGCTGGACGAGCCCACCGTCGGGCTGCACATGGCCGACGTGGAGAAACTCATCCGCGTGCTGCACCGCCTGGTCGACGCCGGCAACACGGTGGTGCTCATCGAGCACAATCTCGACGTGATCGCGGAGGCGGACTGGATCGTGGACCTGGGGCCCGAAGGGGGTGATGGCGGCGGGCGCGTCGTGATGGCCGCGCCGCCCGAGGACTTCGTCGCCCGCGGGGCGAAGTCGCACACGGCGACGGCGCTGCGCGATTTCCTCCGGACGCACGGGCATGGCTGACACCCACGGCCGGATGCTGGCCGCGGCCCTGGCGGCCCTGGCGGTCAACGCCGCGAACGCCGCCGCCGACCCCGCCAAAGTCTTCCGCTACGCCTTCCCCATCGCCGAGACCTCCCTCGACCCGGCGAAGGGCATCGACCTCTACTCGGGCGCCCTCACCGCGTCGATATTCGACGTGCCGCTCAAGTACGACTACCTGGCGCGCCCGCTCAAGCTCAAGCCGAACACCCTGGCGGCGATGCCGGAAATCAGCGCGGACGGCCTCACCTACACGCTGCGCGTGAAGCCCGGCATCCACTTCGACGACCACCCCGCCTTCGGCGGCCGCAAGCGCGAGCTGGTCGCCGAGGACTACGTCTACTCGATGAAGCGCCTGCTGGACCCGAAGCTCGCCGCCCAGATGCTGTCGCAGTTCGAGGGGCACGTCGTCGGCGTCGACGAGGCGCTGGCGAAGGCGCGCCAGGCCAACCGGCTCGACTACGACGCGCCGATCGAAGGAATAAGGACGCTCGACCGGTACACGTTCCAGATCCGCCTCGTCCGGCCGTTCTACAACTTCATCTACAACCTGGCCGACTGCCGCGTCTCCTGCGCCGTGGCGCGCGAGGTGGTCGAGCACCATGGCGACGACTTCGGGGCGAACCCCGTCGGAACCGGGCCCTACCGGCTCGCGTTCTGGAAGCGCTCCTCCAAGCTGGTGCTCGAGCCCAACCCCAACTTCCGCGAGGACTTCTTCGACGGCGAGCCGGCGGCCGACGACGCCGAAGGGCAGGCGATCCTCGCGACGATGCGCGGCAAGCGCCTGCCGCTCGTCGGCCGGGTGGAGGTCTACATCGTCGAGGAGGAGCAGCCGCGCTGGCTCGCCTTCCTCAACGAGGAATTCGACCTGGCCTACGAGGTCTCCGCCGAGTTCGCCCACGTGGCGTTTCCCGGCAACCGCCCGGCCCCGAACCTGCAGCGGCGGGGCATCCGGATGGCGCAGGAGCCCGGGCTCGACCTCACCTTCGCCTACTTCAACATGGAGGACCCGCTCGTCGGCGGCTATACGCCGGAGAAAGTGGCGCTGCGACGCGCCATCTCGCTCGGCTACAACACGCGCGACGAGATCGCCATCGTGCGCAAGGGGCAGGCGATCCCCGCGCATGCGCCGTACAGCCCCGGCGTGGCCGGCCACGACCCGAACTTCCGCACCAGCGCCAGCGAGTACAGCATCCCCAAGGCGCGGGCGCTGCTCGACGTCTTCGGCTACGTCGACCGCGACGGCGACGGCTACCGCGAACAGCCCGACGGGCGCCCCCTGGCGATCGAGATCGCGTCCACGCCCAGTGCGCGCGACCAGCAGATCGACGAACTGTGGCGGCGCAGCATGGACGACATCGGGGTGCGCATGACGTTCCGCAAGGCGAAGTGGCCGGACCTCCTGAAGGAGGGCTACGCCGGCAAGCTGATGATGTGGAAGCTGGGCGGCTCCGCGGCCTCCCCCGACGCCGACACCTGGCTATCCTCGCTCTACGGACCGAACGCGGGCCTCAAGGGCAACATCGCCCGGTTCCGGCTCGACGCCTACGACCGCCTCTACGAGCGCGCGCGGGCCCTGCCCGACAGCCCGGGGCGCACGAAGCTCTACCAGGAGATGGCCCGCCTCGTGGTGGCCTACGCCCCCTGGAAGGTGAACACGCACCGCGTCCTCACCGACCTGTGGCATCCGTGGGTGATCGGCTTTCGCCGGCCGCCGGTGCAAAGCGACATGTTCTGGAAGTACATCGACATCGACAACACGAAGCGGCCGGGCGGCTCGCCCGGGAAATCGTCGTGAGCGGCGAGCGCCGTCGTGAAGCGACGCTTCCGGGATCCGCGGCGACCGGCTAGAGTTCGCCCCAACCATCGGAATCGAGAGGCAGACCCATGCGAATCGCCGCCCTGCCGGCGCTCGTCTTCGCGCTTGCCGGCACCGCACTCGCGGCGGGCCCGGCGGCCGCGCCGCGGCATGCGGATCCGCAGAAAGTCTTCCGCTACGCCATCGAGGTCTCCGAGACGAGCCTCGACCCGCACCGCATTTCGGATCTCTATTCGAACATCGTCATCCAGGGCATGTTCGACGCGCCCCTGCGCTACGACTACCTGGCACGACCGCCGAAGCTCGTGCCCAACGTGCTCGCGTCGATGCCCGAGGTGAGCGCGGACGGGCTCACCTACACGATGCGCGTGAGGCCGGGCATCTACTTCGCCGACGATCCCGCCTTCGGGGAAGAAGCGCGAGCTGGTCGCGGCGGATTTCATCTATTCGTTCAAGCGCGTGCTCGACCCGCGCAACGCCGCGCGCCTGCTCTCCGAGATCGAGGGCGTCATCGCCGGCACGGACGAGATACTCGCCCGGGCGCGCAAGGCGAATCGCCTCGATTACGACGAGCCCGTGGAGGGCCTGCAGGTCCTGGACCGGTACACCTGGCGGATCAAGCTCACGAGGCCGCTCTTCAATTTCATCTACCAGTTCGCCGACTGCCGCGTCTCCTGCGCCATCGCGCGGGAGGTGGTCGAACGCTACGCGGACGACGTGGGCGGGCACCCGGTGGGCACCGGCCCCTTCCGCCTCGTGACGTGGAAGCGCTCGTCGAAGACGATCTTCGAGGCCAATCCCGGTTTCCGCGAGGAGTATTTCGACGGCCAGCCCGCGCCGGACGACAAGGAAGGGCTCGAGATCCTGGCGAAGCTCAAGGGAAGGCGCATCCCGATGGTGGGCCGCGTCGAGGTCTACGTGATCGACGAGCAGCAGCCGCGCTGGCTCGCCTTCCTCAACGCCGAGCACGACCTCATCTTCCGGGTGGGCGAGGAATTCGCGAACGTCGCCATGCCCAACAACGTGATCGCGCCCAACCTCGCGAAGCGGGGCATCCGGATGGCGCAGGTCCCGGGCATGGACATCACGTTCAACTACTTCAACATGGAAGACCCGACCGTCGGCGGGTACACGCCGGACAAGGTCGCCCTGCGCCGCGCGATCTCGCTCGCCTACAACACGAAGGACGAGATCACGATCATCCGCAAGAACCAGGCGGTGCCGGCCAGCACGCCCTATGGGCCGGGCGTCATCGGCTACGACCCGCGATTCCGCACCGAAATGGCCGAGTTCAACCCGGCCAAGTCGAAGGCGCTGCTCGACATGTTCGGTTACCTCGACCGGGACGGCGACGGCTACCGCGAGATGCCGGACGGCTCGCCCCTCGTGCTGCGCAGCAACTCCACGCCGACCGCCCGCGACAACCAGCTGGACGAGCTGTGGAAGCGCAGCATGGACGAGATCGGCGTCCGGTTCACCGTGCGCAAGGCCAAGTGGCCGGACCTTCTGAAGGAAGGCTATGCCGGCAAGCTCATGTTCTGGCAGCTGGGAGGATCCGCCTCGCAGCCCGAGGCCGACACCTGGCTCACCTCGCTCTACGGGCCCAATTCGGGGCTGAAGGGGAACCTGGCACGCTTCCGGCTGCCCGCCTACGACCGCCTGTACGAGACCGCGCGGGTCACCTACGACGCCACCGAGCGCGTGCGCCTCAACCGCGAGATGGCGAGGTTCGTCGCCGCCTACGCTCCCTGGAAGGTCAACACGCACCGGATCCTCACGGACATGTGGTATCCGTGGGTCATCGGCTACCGGCGTCCGCAGATCCAGAACCAGAATTTCTGGCGGTTCATCGACATCGACACCGCCACGAGCCCGGCCGTCCCCCGATGACCCGGTGGGTTGTTAGGGCTCACTGACGGACCGCCCCTGCGGCATTTTCGGCACTTCCCGGGGGCCGGATCGCGTACAATCCGCATCCAAGGTTTCCGAGGCGCTTCAACCGGTTAGCGCCTCCCGCCCCACCGAATGCCGCGAGGCGTTCGGAATCCCAACGATGCATGTTTTTCTGCCTGAACCGGTCGGAAGGCGCGATGCCTTTCCAGGCCGATCCTTCAGGAGAGAACCATCAGCCAGACTTTCGAAAGTCTCGGGCTTCTGCCCGAGCTGCTTCGCGCCGTCGCGGAGCACGGCTACACCGAACCCACCCCCATCCAGCAGCAGGCCATCCCCGTGGTGCTCGCGGGCCGCGACCTGCTCGGCGCCGCCCAGACGGGCACGGGCAAGACGGCCGGATTCGTGCTGCCGCTCCTGCAGCGCCTCGCGCCCATGGCGAGCAAGAGCTTCTCGCCCGCGCTGCACCCCGTGCGCTGCCTCATCCTCACGCCCACGCGCGAACTCGCCATCCAGGTCTTCGAGAGCGTGAAGACGTACGGCAAGCACGTCCCGCTCAAGCCCTTCTGCGTCTACGGCGGCGTCAACATCAACCCGCAGATCCAGGAGATGCGCAAGGGCGTGGAGATCCTCGTCGCCACCCCGGGGCGCCTGCTGGACCTCACGGGCCAGAAAGCCGTCGACCTGCGGCAGGTGTCGATCCTCGTGCTGGACGAAGCCGATCGCATGCTGGACATGGGATTCATCCCGGACATCAAGCGGATCATCAACATGATCCCGGGCTCCCGCCAGACGCTGCTCTTCTCGGCCACGTTCTCGGACGAGATCCGCAAGCTCTCCGCGCAGTTCCTGAAGGACCCGGCCACGGTGGAAGTCGCCCGCCGCAACACGGCGGCCGAATCGGTCACGCAGTGGGCGCACCTCATCGAATCGAAGAAGAAGCGCGACCTCCTCGCGCACCTGGTGAAGAGCAACAACTGGGAGCAGGTGCTCGTCTTCTGCAAGACCAAGCACGGCGCCAACCGGCTCGCCTACCAGCTCGAGAAGGACGGCATCAACGCGGCCGCCATCCACGGCAACAAGAGCCAGAACGCGCGCATCGAAGCCCTCGAGACCTTCAAGGCCGGCAAGGTGCGCGTCCTCGTGGCGACGGACATCGCGGCCCGCGGCCTCGACATCGAGGCCCTGCCGCACGTGGTGAACTTCGACCTGCCCACCGTGCCCGAGGACTACGTGCACCGCATCGGCCGCACCGGCCGCGCGGGCATGGAAGGCGAGGCCATCTCGATCGTGTGCCACGAGGACAAGGGCCTGCTCGCCGCCATCGAGCAGCTGCTCAAGAAAAAGATCGAGATCCGGCCCGTGGTCGGCTTCACCGGCACCGGAGCACCGCGCCCGGACGAGCCGCGCGAGGAATCGCGCGAGCGCGGTCGCGGAGGTCGCGGCGAACGCGGCGGCCGGTCCGGCTCGCGCGCCGAAACCCGCCCGCCCCGGGAACCTCGTGGCGAGGCTTCGCCCGCCCGGGAGCCCCGTGGTGAGCCGGCGCCCTCCCGCGAGCCGCGTGGCGAATCGGCCCCGGCCCGCGATCCGCGCCCGGAACCGGCCCGCGCCCGCCCGCCGCGCGAGGAACGCCGCCCGACGCAGTCCTCCGCGCCGGCGATGGATTTCTCCAAGCCCTACGAACCTTCGGCCGACGCGAAGCCGATCGAGCAGCCCGACGAGCCGGCGACGCGCAAGCGCACGCACGGCGCAGTGCCGGTGCTGTTCCGCCGCAAGTCTTCCTGAGGATCCATGGACCCGAGAGACGCCGCGCCCCAGCTCGTTCGCCGCCAGGACTACACCCCGCCCGCCTACCTCGTCGACGAAGTTTTTCTCGACGTCGACATCGCGCGGCCCTGGGCGACCATCCGGGCGACGCTGCGCATGAGACGAAACCCGGCGGGCCCGGGCGGACCGCTCGTGCTGCAGGGCGAGCATCTCGAGTTCCTGGGCGCCTCGATCGACGGCCGGGCCCTGGCGGGCGACGAGATGCGGCTCGATGAGAAGTCGCTCGTCGTCGCCGCCGTGCCCGAGGCCTTCACGCTCGAGACGGCGGGGCGCCTCGATCCGTGGAAGAACACGCGCCTCGAGGGCTTCTACGCCTCGAAGGATGGCCTTTTCTCGCAGTGCGAGGCCGAGGGCTTCCGCACGATCACCTGGTTCCCCGACCGCCCCGACGTGATGGCGAAGTACCGCGTGAAGCTGCACGCCCCGCGCGACGAATTCCCGCAGTTGCTTGCCAACGGCAATCTCGTCGCCTCGGGTGACGAGGACGGCGGCCGCCACTGGGCCGAGTGGGAAGACCCGTTCCCGAAGCCCAGCTACCTCTTCGCGATGGTGGCGGCGAAGCTCGACCGGCTCGAGGACCACTTCGTCACGAAATCCGGCAAGAAGGCGCTCCTGCAGGTCTACGTCGAACCGGGCAAGCTCGACCAGGCCGGGTTCACGATGCAGAGCCTCAAGAGCTCCATGCAGTGGGACGAGGAGCGATTCGGCCTCGAGCTCGACCTGGACCGCTTCATGATCGTCGCCGTGAGCGACTACAACATGGGCGCGATGGAGAACAAGGGCCTCAACATCTTCAACACGAAGTACGTGCTGGCCCGCGCCGATACGGCGACCGACGTCGACTTCATGATGATCGACCGCGTGGTCGCCCACGAGTACTTCCACAACTGGACGGGCAACCGCGTCACCTGTCGGGACTGGTTCCAGCTCTCGCTCAAGGAGGGCCTCACGGTCTTCCGCGACCAGGAATACGGCATGGACGAATACTCGCGCGCCGTCTCCCGCATCCAGGACGTTCGCGACCTGCGCGACCGGCAGTTTCCGGAGGACGCGGGGCCGATGTCGCACCCGGTGCGCCCGGACGCCTACGCCGAGATCGGCAACTTCTACACGGCGACCGTGTACGACAAGGGCGCCGAGGTCGTTCGAATGGTCCAGGCGCTCGTCGGACGCCAGGGCTTCCGCAAGGGCATGGACCTCTATTTCCAGCGCCACGACGGGCAGGCGGTGACGTGCGACGATTTCCGCGCGGCCATGGCCGACGCAAACGGGGTCGACCTGGGCCAGTTCGAGCGCTGGTACTCGCAGGCCGGCACGCCGGTGCTGGAGACGCGCGGCGGCCACGACGCGGACGCGAAGACCTACACGCTGGAAATCCGGCAGTCCTGCCCGCCGACGACGGGCCAACCGGACAAGCTCCCCTTCCACGTGCCGATTGCCGTGGGCCTGGTCGACCCGCAGGGCCACGACCTGCCCCTGCGGCTCGCCGGCGAGGACGACGCTTTCGATCGCACGGACCCGAAGACGGGCGAGATCACGCGCGTTCTGGAACTGCGCGAGGCCTCGCGTACCTTCGTCTTCCAGGACGTCGAGGAGCCGCCCGTGCCTTCGATCCTTCGCGGTTACTCGGCGCCGGTGATCCTGAAGCACGACTACGCCGACGCCGACCTCACGCACCTCATGGCGTACGATTCGGACCCGTTCAATCGCTGGGAGGCCGGGCAGGTGCTCGCCACGCGCATTCTCCTGGCGGGCGTCGAGGCGATCGGCGCGGGCCGCCCGATGGCGATTCCGACGGCATTCATCGAGGCGATGGGGCGCGTGCTGACCAACGGCTCTCGCGATCCCGCCTTCGCCGCGGAGTGCCTGCAATTGCCGGGCGAGAGCGCTCTCGCCGAGCAGATGGAAGTCGCCGATCCGGACGCGATCCATGCCGCCCGCAAGACGCTCGTGGTCGAGATCGCAAAGCGATATCGCACGCGTTTCGAAGGCGCCTTCCGTCACTTCACCGTGCCCGGCGCCTATTCGCCCGATGCCCACGCCGCGGGCCGCCGGGCGCTGCGCAATGCGGCGCTGGGCTACATCATGGCCGTGGACGACTCGACGGCGCGCGCCCTCACCTTCCTCGAGTTCCGGCGGGCCGAGAACATGACCGACGCGATGGCCGCCCTCGAGTGCCTCGCGGGTTCCGCCGGCGCCGAGCGCGAGCGCGCCCTTTCGATGTTCTTCGACAAGTGGAAAGACGAGGCGCTCGTGGTCGACAAGTGGTTCCGCGTCCAGGCGACATCCGACCTGCCGGGCGCCATCGGGCGCATCGAAAAGCTCGTGACCCACCCCGCCTTCGACCTGAAGAACCCGAACCGCGCGCGCTCCCTGCTGCACGCGTTCGCGACGGACAACCCGTCGCATTTCCACGCGGCGGACGGGTCGGGCTACCGGTTCGTGGCGAATCACGTAATCGCGCTCGACCGGATCAATCCGCAGGTGGCCTCGCGGCTGGCCCGCTCCTTCGACCGCTGGCGCAAGTTCGACGCGGGGCGCCAGGCACACGCGCGCGAGGCGCTCGAGGCCGTGGCCGGGGCCGGCGGACTCTCGCCGGACGTCACCGAGATCGTGAACCGGGCGCTGGCCTGAAGGCTCAGCGCATCGTGCTTTCGGGGCCGTTGCCGGCCTCGGGCAGCGGTGGTTTCCAGCCCCAGGCGAGCGAACGGCCCGTCGCCTCGATGAGGCGCAAGGGCGTCCACGGCGAGAACAGTCGCCAGCGCTCGAATCCGACACGCGCCTTGAACGCCCGGCCGAGCACCTTTTGCGCCGCCATCGCCCCCACGTACCACGCGCGGCGAGCGGGCCCGGGTCGCACGTGCCCGCGCGCGTGCATGGGCAGGATCTCGCGGTCGAACAGGTCCAGCCACCGACCGCGGATCGCCTCGATGTCGAATTCGCGCGCGTGCGCCAGGCCGTTCGCGATCATCGATCGGTAGAGGCCCGGGGAGGCCTTCAGCCGGTCGATGGCGGCGAGGACATCCTCCGGCGAGGCGATCTCCATGAAATCGAGCGGTGAGCCCCGCACCTCCAGATAGGCCGGCTCGGCCGTCGCCAGCACCGGAACGCCGGCAAGCCACGCGTTGTAGACCTTGGTCGCGGGCTTGGTCGCCAGCATCGCGGGCGAATCGGCGCGGACCGCGAGAACGAGATCCGTGCTTCGGTAGTCTCCCCATCCATTCGCGAGCGACTCGAACCGGATGCCGCGTGCCGACAGGTCGGCGAGGAATCGAGGCTCCGCGAGCCAGGCGGGCAGGCGGTCCGGGCGGCCGTGATAGGTGAGCCGGGCGATGCGATGGCCACGCTGCGCGTCGCGCGGCCTGAGGCCCGGCTGGGGCCAGAGCGGCAGGAAGCGTTCGCCCCGCCGCAATCGAGTGCCGTTCTGCGCGATGGCGAGGTCGCAGGCGAGCACCGGCGCGCGGTCGGCGCGGACCACCACGACGAAGGCCCCGGAACGCTCGACGCGGCAATCGTTGGCGTCGTCGCGATGCACGAGAGCGATGCCGGCGGACGGAACGCGGGAAGCCACGCGCACGCGGCAACCGAGTCGCTCGAGCCCCTCTCGCAGCCGAAGGTACCCCTGCGCTATCCAGGAATTGCGCCCGCCCTGGAAGCGGGACGGTTGGCGTTCGATCTCGGACTCGGTGAGCCGCTCGATGTCGGGCCAGTCCCGCTCGAGATGGCCGAGGACGAAGGTGACGACGGGTGCGGGAACGGGCATGGAGGAAGTCGGCATGTCGCTATGACGTGCAAACTACGCGGCCGATCCCGCCATTCCATTGCCGACGCCGGAAATGATGTAACCAATGGTGATCCGACGGGCAAGACGTCGCCCGGAAACGACGAAGGCCGCTTGCGCGGCCTTCCGTCGGGTGCTTCCGGTCCCTTCCGGAACCTCAGTTCTTCTTGATCTGCTCCAGCACCTTGAAGGTGCTCTTGGACGCGCCGTGGAAAAGGCGCTTGAACGCCTTCGGGAGGCAACGGCGCTCGAGGGTGTTGCGGCGGGTGCGTTTGCGTTCGGCCATTTGCGGCTCCTGGAGGCGAAACGATCGATTATACCGGAGGCGGGGATCGCCCGCACCGGCGCCTCGTGGCGAGGTCAGAGATTTCGAACCAGGCCGTCGATCAATTCCGCCGGCACGCGCTTGCCATCCGGCGAGACGGATTCGCCGTGCGCCTTCGACATGCCGTTCTCGAAGACACCCTCGAACCGCGAACCGTCCGGAAACCAGAAGGTGCCCTTGCCCTTGAGGACGCCGTCCGCGAACTCCCCTTCGTACTTGGAACCGTTGGTGTAGAAGTACGAGCCGATCCCGGAGAGACTGCCGTCCTTGAGGTCGCCTTCGTAGCGATCACCCGTGGCGAAGTGGTAGACGCCCTTGCCCTGCGGGCGCCCGTTCTCGAACGTACCCTCGATGCGGTCGCCCGACTTGATGAAGTAACGTCCCTTGCCCTGCAGCCTGCCGGCGGACATCTCGCCTTCGTAGCGGTCCCCGCTCGTGAAGCGGTAGATGCCGATGCCGGTGGCCTTGCCGTCGACGAAATTGCACTCGATGCGGTCGCCGGCCTTCGTGACGTAGATGCCGCGCCCGCTGATGACGCCGGCCTTCACCTCGCCGTCGTAGGAGTCGCCGTTGCCGAACTGGTAGCGCCCCTTGCCGTTCGGCTTGTCCGCGGCGAACTCGCCTTCGTACCGGTCGCCGTTCTCCCACTGGTAGGTGCCCTGCCCGTGCATCGCGCCATCCCGATACTCGCCTTCGTACTTGAAGGTCTTCGTCTTGTAGGTGCCCTTGCCGTGCAGCTGGATACCCCGCATCGCCCCGGTGTACACGGAGCCGTCGCCGAAATCGACCTCCCGGATGCCCGGTGCGATCTCGCGGCCCGGCTGCTCGTCCTTTGCGCGAGCCGGAGCGAGAACGGGCGAATCGGAAGGTCCTGCCAGGGTGGCTGCTTCGGAAGACGACGGAGCGGGCCGGGCGGCGGCTGGGGCGCTCGCCGGCGCGGCGGCCACCTTGGCCGGCGGATCCGCGGCCCGGGGGCCGGATCCCCGACGGGCTTCGGCGCGACGGCAAGCGGCGGCGTGGCCGTCGCAACGGAAGCCTTTGCGGCGGGGGGCGATGCGGGCGGCCGTCCCGACGGCTGCGGGGGCAGCGCGGCTGCGGTTGCCGGGGACGGGCCCGCCGTCGGCGGCCCCGACGCCGAAGCCGGCGCGGCGGAGGGCGCCTGCGTGGCTGCCGCCACGTTGACCGCGGGGGTGCGAGCGCGCCCGGTCACGGCATCGAGTCGATTGCGGGCAAGCGCCGAAAAAGTGCCCGCCGGATACTTGTCCAGGTAAGCCTGAAGGTCGTCGGGGCGCGTGGATTCCTGCACGCTCTTCCAGAAAAGCAGCTCCATTTGCGCGGAGGTCTCGGCCGACGGGCTGCTCGCCGACGCAGCCGGACCCGGGGCGCCGCGTCCCGAGGGATTGAAGGTGAACTCGCCCTTGATGGAGGAGAGCTCCCAGGGCGTCTGGGTGCGCCGGGTCTCCCGCTCAACGCCTTCGCGCACCTTGCGGAAGAGCACCTCGACGGGCATGTCGGGAATCTTGATGTTCTGCAGGATGTGGCTCGTGTAGGTGCCGTTCCGGTTGTATCCGTCCTGCGCCGTGGCACCGGGCGCGGTCGCGTACGCGATGAGCGAGCCGGACGGCCCGCTCATCTGCGCGAGGCCCGAGGCCGATACCCGAAAGGTGTCGCGGAAGGGGTTGTCCCGGCACGCGTCGAGGACCACGAAATTGAATCGCGTCTTGGCGCGCTCCATCCGGTCGAAAACCTGCGAGATGTCGATGGAGAAGAACGTGACGTCGTCCTCCGAGCCCATGACGGCATCGATCGGGATGAGGTAGTTGCGGTCCTTGAACTGCATGGCATGGCCCGCGTAGAAGAACAGCGCCGCGTCGGCCCCCTCGATGGCCTTTCCGAACTCCTGGATGGCCGCGAACATCTCGACACGCGTCACGTTCTCCTTGACGATCGTCTTGAAGCCGAGCTCGCGGAGCGTGGCGCTGAGGTCGCGAACGTCGTTGATCGAGTTGCGAAGTGGCGAGCTCGGGTACTGGATATTGCCTATGAGCAGCGCCACGCGACCGTTCGCATGGGCGACGGTCGCGGCGGCAAGCAGCCAGCCGACCGCGAGGGCGGACAGCAAGCGCATGAGGGTCGAAGTTGCCCTGTTCGTCATCGGGAATTGGCAGGTGGGGCGGTGTGCGCCGGCCCGGACAGGAATTATCGCTCAACCCGCGACCCGGTGGGGCCGCAAGGGCCGTCGGGCCTAGGGGCGGGCGAGACCCGACAGTTCGGGGATGTCCGGCCGCTCCGTCGCCAGCTGGCCCCAGACTTCGCGGGCATCCGGCGTCGATCCGAGCCCCTGGAGCACCAGGGCGAGTTGCACCCGGTCGCCGAAGGACTTCGCCGCAGCCCTTGCCTTGTCGGCCTTCTGGACCGCATCGGCGGCAAGCACCTCGAATCGGGCATCGGCGGGCGCGCCATCCCTGGGCGTGACCGACCACGAATAGGATTGGCCGGCGACGAGCTTCACGGGAAGCTTGAGCGTCGTTCCCTTGGCCGGACCGGCGTGGACCTGCTTGCCGCTCGCGGCGGTGACCACGATTTCGTAGGTTGCCGACGAATCGCCGCCCCAGCGCAGCACGGGTTGCAGCTGCGCGATCGGACCCGTGGGGTAATGCGGGCCGACGGCGCCCGGCCGGGGGACTTGGGCGCTTCGCATGCGCAGGCTCGCGGTGCCGGCCTTGGAGGCCTGCACGATAACTGCGGCATCGGCGTGAGAGGCGAGGCGGCGTTTGGCGGGCGCGGTGCCCGAGGCAGCCGTCACCGAATCCTTACCGACCACGAACTCGCCGGGCCCCTTGAGGATGAACTCCTCGCCGCTCACGACGAACATCACGGCCGCCAGCGCACCCGGACCGAGCCTGAGGCGGGAGCCGGGAATCAGTTCGCCCAGGAATGGCGGCCTGCCGGCGTCGTTGAGGACGACTTCCCCCTTCACGTCGCAGACGAATGCCGTCGGATCCGCGGACACGGCCGGAATCGGCAATGCCAGCGCGAACGTCGCGGCCACCACACGAAGCGAGCGGCGCAAGGGATTGCCTACTTCGCGAGCGCGGCGATTTCGGGCAGGTCGCCGCGCTCCTGCGCGAGGCGCCCCCACAACTCGGCGGCCTCCTGCGTGGCACCCAATTCCTGCAACAGGAGGGCGTAGAGCGCGCGATCGGAGAACTCGGCCTTGTCCGAAGGGCGGCGCTTTTCGGCCTTGTCGATCGACGCCGCCGGCAGCGTCCGGAACGACGCCTTGCCGATCTCCGTACCGGCCACGGACACGCTCCAGGTGTATTCGGCGTCCGGCTTGAGCCGTGCCGGCACCTTCAACGTGGTGCCCGTGGATTTCGCCTTCACGACCGGTTTGTCCTCCGCGCCGGCTGGCACGACGGTGACTTCGGCGGGCGCCTTGCTTTCTCCCGCCACCCAGCGCAGGACGGGTTGCAAGGTCGACACGGCGCCTCGCACGGGAAATTCGAGTCGCATGGACGCGACGGGCTTCGCCGGCGCCATCGATCGCATGCGAATGCTCGCCGACTGAGTCTGCGCGACCTTCACGAGAACATCGCCGCTGGCGCGCCATGCGGTCTCGCGCGAGGAAGGCGGCATGCCGCTGCCGACGGTCATCTCGCGTTCCCCAACGGCAAACTCGCCCGGCCCCTTCAGCACGTACTCCTTGCCGGACTGGATGAACATCACCGAAAGCGTCGCATCCTTGCCCACGGTGACTTTCTGGCCCTTGCCGAGTTCCGACATGAGCAACGGGCGCGAACCGCCGTCGATGGCGACTTCGCCCTTCAGGTTGGTGACGAAAGCGACCGATTCCGCCGCGAACGACGACGTACCGGCGGCAAGGGTGGCGATCAGGAGGAACGTGCGCAGCATCGTTTTCATTATGGCCTCGCATTCCGGTCAGGGCCCACCGGTTGCGCCGTGCGGATGCCCCAGACCTGGACAGGACTATGCCCCTTGACTTCGTGCGTGCCCAAGGGCTCGAAACGGAACCGGTCGCCAAGTCTTTCCGCCACGGCGCCGGTGACCAGGATCTTGCGGCCGAGGTCTTTCGTGAGACCTTCGATCCGCGCGGCGACATTGACCGCGTCGCCGATGGCCGAGTAATTGTGCCTTTCCGAGGAACCGATATTGCCCACCGTGACCGAACCGAAATTGACGCCGATGCCGATGGTGAGCGTGGGCAGGCCTTCGCTTTCGAAGTCGCGGTTCAGGTCGTCAAGCTCGTCCATCATCGCCAACGCGCACTGCACCGCATCGGCGCATGGATCCGCGGATTTCCGTGGCGCCCCGAACAGGACCATCATGCCATCGCCGATGAACTTGTCAACGGTGCCGTCGTGGTGGTGGACCGCTTTAACCATGCGATCGAAATACCGTTGCAACACGGCCGTCACGACCGACGGCGGCAGGCGTTCGGAAAGCGTCGTGAAGCCCCGGATGTCGCTGAAAAGGACGCACACGTCGGCGAGCTGGCCGCTCACTCCCGGCGACAGCCCGCCGGCAAGCATCTCGTTCATCACCGCGGGACTGACCTGGCCCGCGAACGTCCGCTTGAGCCGCCCGCGCTCCAGCGAACTCTGTATGCCGTCGACGATCGCGCGGGTGATGAAGCCGGTCCACAGCGTGAAAGTGATCCAGGCGACGGGCAGGAGCGTCTGGTGCTCCCGGATCGCAAAGGCTCCACCGGCGAACGCCACGGCGGTCAGCCCGAGCGCGCCGGCCAAGGCCGTGGCGAGGCCGAAATGCAGGAAGACGAGAGCGCCGGCGAGCAGGCAGATTCCCCACCGAACTTCGTCCGAGACGGGATGTATGAGCCCGCCGGAGACATGGCTTCGCAAGGCCTGCAGATGCGTGATCACGCCCGGTTGGTTGAATCGCTCCGGTCCCTGGACGCCGTCGATGTCGATCAGCTGGACGGGAAGTTGCCAGCGGTCCGAGCGCTTGTTGACGTATCCCACGAGGACCATGCGGCCCGCGAAGACCCGCTCGAGCCGCGCGTCGTCGCCTGCGGCCTTCCAAGCGATAACGTCCTGCATGGAAACGTACTCCACCCGCGCGCCGATGCTGTAGTCGATGTAGCCGGCGTCGACGGGTCGTCCCACGGCCCGAAGCATCTGGCCCACGAGCGTGCGCGCTGCCCGTGACTGGCCGAGCTCCGATTCGCTGAACCGACGGGAGACGGCGTCGGGATCCTTGAGTTGCTGGTCCAGCCCGAGGCCGCCTTCCCCCAGCACGCGCGCGAACGTCGGGTGCATCTTCGCCGCACGGCCCTCCCGATCGACCGTCAATGCAAAGACGACCGGCGAGGACTGCCGCGTCTCGCGGATCGCCCGGAACAGCGTGAGATCGAGCCCCGGGACGATGGTGTCGTACGACCTTTCCGGAGGCACGACGTCCACCCCTATCGCCAGCGGGCGCGCATCCTTGAGGGCGAGCAACAGCCGGGCGAAATGTCCATGCCACAGGGCGACGGGTTCGGTGAACACCTCCTCGCTGCCTTCGTCGATCCCGATAAGGACGACATCATTGGCCAGCGGCCGGGCGAACTGGCTTCGCAGGAAGCGCGCCTGCAAGTCGAAGGCCGTTCTTTCGAGCGCTGCCAGCGGGGACTCGTCCGAATCGGGGATACGGCTGGCGACGAGCAGGAGCAGGATGATCAGCACGTAAAGCATCACGCCGCGCGCGAGAGGCGCCGTCCAAAGGCGCCCGGCGATGAATGCCATTCGGGCCATGACCGCGCGGGTCGGGCCGGTTCGCGCGGTCGAAACCATCGTCGGGGGGCTTTCGCTCGCCCTACAGCATCACGACTTGGCGGACGACGTGACCGCTCGCCAAACGGTCGAACCCGACGTTGATGTCCTCGAGCCGCAGGTGATTGCTCATCAGCTTGTCCACCGGCAGTTTGCCCTCCCGATAGAGCGCGATGTAGCGGGGAATATCCCTGAGGGGCACGCACGATCCCACATAGCTGCCCTTGACGGTGCGCTCCTCCGCCGTGAGATTGACGTGCTGGAGCGGCCAGCGATGATCGGGATGGGGCAGCCCGGCGGTGACGGTGGTTCCTCCCCGGCGGGTGATACGGTAGGCAAGCTCCATCGCTTGCACGGAGCCTGCCATCTCGAAGGCGAAATCGACCCCCCCGCCGCTCGCCTGCCTGACCTGTTCGATGGCATCGGACGCAGCGGCGTTCACGGCGTGCGTGGCACCCAGCGAACGGGCGAGTTCGAGCTTTTCCTCGAACAGGTCGACGGCCACCACCACCCGCGCGCCCGAGAGGACGGCGGCGAGCACGCTGTTCATCCCCACACCGCCGAGCCCGACCACGGCCGCGGTCGTTCCCGGTGTCATCCGTGCCGTATTCACGACCGCCCCCACGCCGGTAAGGACGGCGCATCCGAAGAGCGCGGCTTCGTCGAAGGGCAGGGCTGGATCAATTTTGACGAGTGACCGCCGGGACACGACGGCGTACTCCGAAAGGCCGAGACGCCCATGTGGTGATTGACCGGACTGCCCCGAAAGGAGAGCCTGCGGGATCCGCCGAGCAGGGTGCCGGCGGCATTGGCGGCAGCACCGGGCTCGCAAAGTGCGGGGCGCCCTTCGGAACAGGGCACGCAGTGCCCGCAGCTCGGGACAAAAACCATGACGACATGGTCGCCGGGCGCGAGATCGTGAACGAGAGGTCCGCGTTCGAGGACTTCGCCGGCAGCTTCGTGACCGAGCGCCATGGGTACGGGCCTGGGACGATCTCCATTGATCACGGAAAGGTCGGAATGGCAGAGGCCCGCCGCCCGTACCCGAACGAGCACTTCGCCGGGCCCCGGTGAATCGACTTCCACTTCCTCGATGCGAAGGGGCCGGCTCTGCTCGTAGGGTGGCGGCGCCCCCACGACATGAAGGACGGCAGCGCGAGCTTTCAAGTGACTCTCCTGGGTGGTTCCAGCGCCTGAGCGTATCGCCCGGGCACTCGTGGCGCAAGGAGGTTCCCGCAAAGCAAAAGGGCCACCTCGTTTGGAGGTGGCCCTTTTGGGGTAAGGCCCTGGCGATGACCTACTTTCTCACGGGCAATCCGCAATATCATCGGCGCGACGTCGTTTCACGGTCCTGTTCGGGATGGGAAGGGGTGGGGCCAACGCGCTATGGTCGCCAGGAATTCTGTGTCGTGCTCGCTTGGGTGTTTGAGGCCCATGCGCTCACGCGCTTGTTCGGGGGGTGTAGAAGGTTTGGGTTGATGCGTGATTGCGTCGTCGTTGCGACGAGCGTTGTTCTTACAGAGTTATAGAGTCAAGCCACACGGGCAATTAGTACTGGTTAGCTAAGAGGGTTACCCCCCGTGCACACCCAGCCTATCAACGTCCTGGTCTCGGACGACCCTTCAGGGAGGTCAAGCCTCCGGGAGATCTCATCTTCAGGCAAGTTTCCCGCTTAGATGCTTTCAGCGGTTATCTCTTCCGCATATAGCTACCCGGCAATGCGACTGGCGTCACAACCGGTACACCAGGGATGCGTCCACTCCGGTCCTCTCGTACTAGGAGCAGCCCCCGTCAAATCTCCAACGCCCACGGCAGATAGGGACCAAACTGTCTCACGACGTTTTGAACCCAGCTCACGTACCACTTTAAATGGCGAACAGCCATACCCTTGGGACCGGCTACAGCCCCAGGATGTGATGAGCCGACATCGAGGTGCCAAACTCCCCCGTCGATATGAACTCTTGGGAGGAATCAGCCTGTTATCCCCAGAGTACCTTTTATCCGTTGAGCGATGGCCCTTCCATACAGAACCACCGGATCACTATGACCTGCTTTCGCACCTGCTCGACTTGTCAGTCTCGCAGTCAAGCCACCTTATGCCATTGCACTATGAGTACGATTTCCGACCGTACCTAGGTGACCTTCGCACTCCTCCGTTACTCTTTGGGAGGAGACCGCCCCAGTCAAACTGCCTACCATGCACGGTCCCCGACCCCGTCAAGGGGCCCAGGTTAGAACCGCAACGTCGTCAGGCTGGTATTTCAACGTCGGCTCCACCGGAACTAGCATCCCGGCTTCAAAGCCTCCCAGCTATCCTACACAGACAACGTCACAGTCCAATGCAAAGCTACAGTAAAGGTTCATGGGGTCTTTCCGTCTAGCCGCGGGTAGATTGCATCTTCACAAACATTTCAACTTCGCTGAGTCTCAGGAGGAGACAGTGTGGCCATCGTTACGCCATTCGTGCGGGTCGGAACTTACCCGACAAGGAATTTCGCTACCTTAGGACCGTTATAGTTACGGCCGCCGTTTACCGGGGCTTCGATCAAGAGCTTGCACCCCATCACTTAACCTTCCGGCACCGGGCAGGCGTCACACCCTATACGTCGACTTCCAACGTCTTAGCAGAGTGCTGTGTTTTTGATAAACAGTCGCAGCCACCGATTCTCTGCGGCCTTCTTCGGCTTCGCGGGCAAGCCGCTACACCTACCAAAGGCACACCTTCTCCCGAAGTTACGGTGTCAATTTGCCGAGTTCCTTCTCCTGAGTTCTCTCAAGCGCCTGAGAATTTTCATCCTGCCCACCTGTGTCGGTTTGCGGTACGGTCCCGACGGGCTGAAGCTTAGTGGCTTTTCCTGGAAGCAGGGTATCTGCAGCTTCGGAGGGCAAGCCCCCCTGGTCCCGCGCCTCGGTGTTGACCCTCCGGATTTCCCTAGAGGATCCACCTACACGCTTCACCGGGACGTCCAACACCCGGTCTGCATAACCTTCTTCGTCCCCACATCGCACCCGTCGGCGGTTCCGGAATATTGACCGGATTCCCATCAGCTACGCATCTCTGCCTCACCTTAGGGGCCGACTCACCCTGCGCCGATGAACGTTGCGCAGGAAACCTTGGGCTTTCGGCGAGGGAGCTTTTCACTCCCTTTATCGCTACTCATGTCAGCATTCGCACTTCCCATACCTCCAGCATGCCTCTCGGCACACCTTCGCAGGCGTAGGGAACGCTCCTCTACCACCTATGGATTGCTCCTAGATCCGCAGCTTCGGTTATTGGCTTGAGCCCCGTTACATCTTCCGCGCAGGACGACTCGATCAGTGAGCTATTACGCTTTCTTTAAAGGATGGCTGCTTCTAAGCCAACCTCCTGACTGTCTGAGCCTTCCCACCTCGTTTTCCACTTAGCCGATATTGGGGACCTTAGCTGGCGGTCTGGGTTGTTTCCCTCTTGTCCCCGGACGTTAGCACCCGGGGACTGTCTGCCACGCTCTACTCTTCGGTATTCGGAGTTTGCCATGGTTTGGTAAGCCTATAGCGGCCCCCTAGCCATAACAGTGCTCTACCCCCGAAGGTAATACGTGACGCACTACCTCAATAGTTTTCGAGGAGAACCAGCTATCTCCGGTTTTGTTTAGCCTTTCACCCCTATCCACAGCTCATCCCCGACCTTTTCAACGGGCGTGGGTTCGGTCCTCCAGTGGGTGTTACCCCACCTTCAACCTGGCCATGGATAGATCAACCGGTTTCGGGTCTACGCCCAGCTACTGAACGCCCTGTTCAGACTCGCTTTCGCTGCGCCTCCGGCACCTAGCCTTAAGCTCGCAACTGAACGTAAGTCGCTGACCCATTATACAAAAGGTACGCCGTCACCCCATTGCTGAGGCTCCGACTGTTTGTATGCATGCGGTTTCAGGTTCTATTTCACTCCCCTCCCGGGGTTCTTTTCGCCTTTCCCTCACGGTACTGGTTCACTATCGGTCGATAACGAGTATTTAGCCTTGGAGGATGGTCCCCCATCTTCAGACAGGATTTCACGTGTCCCGCCCTACTTTGTCTCGAGCTCAGTTCCACACCAGTTTTCGCGTACGGGGCTATCACCCGCTATGGCCGCTCTTTCCAGGGCGTTCCGCTAACTCGCGTGCTAAAACTCGAAGGCTGGTCCCATTTCGCTCGCCACTACTTTGGGAATCTCGGTTGATTTCTGTTCCTCTGGTTACTGAGATGTTTCAGTTCTCCAGGTTCGCTCCTTATCCCTATGTATTCAGGGACAGGTAACCCTTGCGGGTTGGGTTTCCCCATTCGGAAATCTGCGGATCAGCGCCCATTTGCCGGCTCCCCGCAGCTTATCGCAGGCTGTCGCGTCCTTCATCGCCTGTTATCGCCAAGGCATCCACCACATGCACTTATTCGCTTGACCCTATAACTCTGCAATCTCCCGTACCGGCGAGATCCTCAAAGCCACAGGGAATTCTCGTAAGCGCTCGTTGCGCACTCCACCCTTTTAAATATGGAGTGCACGATGCAATACATAACCCAGGGTGTGTTGGCTCGCACCAGGACAACAATGCCGTCCCGGGCGCATCCATCACACCACCTTCTACTTCCCGAATTTTTAAAGAGCCGATATGCCCACCCCCTTCGCGGGGAGCAGGACTTCTCCAACTTCCGAAGAAGCCAGAAGGGAGCGAAGCGCCGCTTCGCTCTCTTGTGCCTTCTTCCTCATGGGTGCTGGTGGAGCTGACCGGGATCGAACCGGTGACCCCCTGCTTGCAAAGCAGGTGCTCTCCCAGCTGAGCTACAGCCCCGATCCCTTCGCCCTCCAGTCCCGCCCCTCTCACCCAGGCCGCGACGTTGGTGGGTCTGGATGGATTCGAACCATCGACCCCCGCCTTATCAAGACGGTGCTCTAACCAACTGAGCTACAGACCCGGCCGGGGGGACTCCTGAAGAACAACCGATAGATGGTGAGCACTGCGAGGGCACTTCTCTAGAAAGGAGGTGATCCAGCCGCACCTTCCGATACGGCTACCTTGTTACGACTTCACCCCAGTCACGAATCTCACCGTGGTCGGCGCCATCCTTGCGGTTAGGCTACCGGCTTCTGGTGAAACCCGCTCCCATGGTGTGACGGGCGGTGTGTACAAGACCGGGAACGTATTCACCGCGACATGCTGATCCGCGATTACTAGCGATTCCGACTTCATGCAGTCGAGTTGCAGACTGCAATCCGGACTACGATCGGCTTTCTGGGATTGGCTCCAGCTCGCGCTTTGGCAACCCTCTGTACCGACCATTGTATTACGTGTGAAGCCCTACCCATAAGGGCCACGAGGACTTGACGTCATCCCCACCTTCCTCCGGTTTGTCACCGGCAGTCCCAATAGAGTGCTCAACTGAATGTAGCAACTATCGGCAAGGGTTGCGCTCGTTGCGGGACTTAACCCAACATCTCACGACACGAGCTGACGACAGCCATGCAGCACCTGTGTTCACTTTCCCTTTCGGGCACAGCCCCATCTCTGGAGCCTCCAGGACATGTCAAGGGTAGGTAAGGTTTTTCGCGTTGCATCGAATTAATCCACATAATCCACCGCTTGTGCGGGTCCCCGTCAATTCCTTTGAGTTTTAACCTTGCGGCCGTACTCCCCAGGCGGTCGACTTCACGCGTTAGCTTCGTTACTGAAGGTGTCAAACCCCCAACAACCAGTCGACATCGTTTAGGGCGTGGACTACCAGGGTATCTAATCCTGTTTGCTCCCCACGCTTTCGTGCATGAGCGTCAGTATCAGCCCAGAGACCTGCCTTCGCCATCGGTATTCCTCCTGATATCTACGCATTTCACTGCTACACCAGGAATTCCAGTCTCCTCTGCCATACTCAAGCCTTGCAGTCCCAATCGCCATTCCCAGGTTAAGCCCGGGGATTTCACGACTGGCTTACAAAACCGCCTGCGCACGCTTTACGCCCAGTAATTCCGATTAACGCTCGCACCCTACGTATTACCGCGGCTGCTGGCACGTAGTTAGCCGGTGCTTATTCTTCCGGTACCGTCAGTAGAAGTGGATATTCACCACTTCCGTTTCGCTCCGGACAAAAGAGCTTTACAACCCGAAGGCCTTCTTCACTCACGCGGAATGGCTGGATCAGGGTTGCCCCCATTGTCCAAAATTCCCCACTGCTGCCTCCCGTAGGAGTCTGGGCCGTGTCTCAGTCCCAGTGTGGCTGATCATCCTCTCAGACCAGCTACCGATCATCGCCTTGGTAAGCCTTTACCTCACCAACTAGCTAATCGGACATCGGCCAACCCAATCGCGCCAGGCCTTGCGGTCCCCGGCTTTCCTCTCTCGAGCGTATGCGGTATTAATCCGGCTTTCGCCGGGCTATCCCCCACGACATGGACATGTTCCGATGCATTACTCACCCGTTCGCCGCTCGCCGCCAGGTTGCCCCGCGCTGCCGCTCGACTTGCATGTGTAAAGCATTCCGCCAGCGTTCAATCTGAGCCAGGATCAAACTCTTCAGTTCAATCCATAAAACTCACAAAGAAATCACATGGATTTCAAAGCGAGTAACTGCAAGATGCTTTTAGAACACCAGACACCCCACGCCTCCCCTTGACAGGTCAGCGTGAGACAACCGGCTGCGCACCCACAGCACCCACCTCTATCGGCTGTAACTTGTTAAAGAGCGATTCCCGCTGCCTGCCCGGTTGAGAACTTGGGAAGACGGCGAAAAGACTGCGATTATAGCGCGCTGGCAGGTTTGGTCAACCCCCCTGATTCAAACCGAAACCCGGAGGGTGACCTTCGCGAATTTCCGCTTGCCCACCTGAAGGACATACGGCCCGCCCACGGCGAGCTTGAGCGCCTTGTCGGACACCTTCTGGCCATCCACCTTGACGCCACCCTGCTCGATCATTCGAAGCGCCTCCGAGACGCTTGGGCAGACTCCCGACGACTTGAGCACCTGCGCGATCGCCCCCCCGTCGGCCGTCACCTCGATGAACTGGTCGGCCAGATCCACCGGAACACCGCCGTGCCGGAAAAGCGACTCGAATTCCTCCAAGGCCCGCGCAGCCGACTCCCGGTCGTGGAATCGGGCCACGATCTCCTGTGCGAACCGGACCTTTACATCGCGCGGATTGCCACCGCTCTCGACGTCGCGCTTCCAGCCGGCGATCGTCCCCAGAGACTCGAAGGACAGCAACTCCACATAGCGCCACATGAGGTCATCCGACACGCTCATGAGCTTTCCGAACATGTCGCCGGGCGCATCGTGAATGCCGACATAGTTGCCAAGGGACTTGGACATCTTGTTCACGCCGTCCAGGCCCTCCAGCAGGGGCATCGTCAGGATGACCTGCGGGTCCTGCCCGTAATGCTTCTGCAATTCCCGGCCCACCAGCAAGTTGAACTTCTGGTCCGTGCCACCAAGCTCGACGTCCGCCTTCATAGCGACCGAGTCGTAACCCTGCATGAGCGGGTAAAGGAACTCGTGGATCGAAATGGGCCGTTGCTCCGCGTAGCGCTTCGAGAAGTCGTCTCGCTCGAGCATTCGGGCCACGGTGTGCTTGGCCGCCAGGCGGATCATCCCGGACGCGCCCAGCTGGTTGCACCAGGTCGAGTTGAAACAGATCTCGGTCCTGTCCGCGTCCAGTACCTTGAAGACCTGGGCCTTGTAGGTCTCGGCGTTCTCCGCGATTTGCTCATGAGTCATTGATTTGATTCCGGTTTTTGCTGGCGGAGCGGGCGGTTTCTGCTATGCTTTTTCCTTTTGTCCCGCGACGACCGCATGTCCTTCGAAAAGGCAGCCATTCTAGCGCAGCGCCTCGCGGCTCTCATGCCCGTGCGGCGTACCGCTTTCGCGGCGCTGCTGCTCGGCGTGCCCGCACTCGGAGTCGTGACGGCGTTCGGCATCGCCCCGGGAACCGTGATCGACTCGCTTCCGCGCTCCAGCGTGGTCATTGACATTCCGGTGCCCGAACTCGCCACGACAGCAGAGCCGCCCGCGCAGCGATTCGTGAACCAGGAGCGCGTCCTTCGCGGTGACACGGTTGCCGCTCTTCTCTCCCGTCTGGGTGTACGTGACGAGGCAGGACTAGCCTTCCTTCGGTCCGACCCCGTGGGCCGGCAAATCTTTCGGCAATTGATCCCGGGCCGCACGATGCAGGCAGAAACGAATGAATCCGCCGAGTTGCTCGGATTGCGCTACCTTCCGAATGCCTCGACGGTCATCGAGGTTCATCGCGGACCGGCGGGTCTCGAAGCTCGCGAGCGTGCGCTCGATCCCGATACTCGGGTGTTCTACAAGTCGGCGACGATTCGTTCGTCCTTGTTCGCCGCGACCGACGCGGCAGGCATTCCGGACGCGATCGCAATGCAGATCACGCGGGCCTTCGCGACCGACGTCGATTTCCACCTTGACCTGCGCAAGGGAGACACATTCTCCGTCATTTACGAAATGCTCTACGAGAACGGCGAGCTGGTCGCGCCGGGCCGTATCCTCTCGGCGGAGTTCGTGAACCAGGGCCGCGCCTATCACGCGGTCCTCTTTCAGGACGAGGAAGGCACGGACGCCTACTACGCGCTAGACGGCAGCAATCGCGCCAAGGCTTTCCTGCGCTCGCCGGTGGAATTCTCGCGAGTGAGTTCGGGCTTCGGAGCCCGCCTGCACCCGATCCACAACACATGGCGAGCCCATACGGGCACCGATTTCGCCGCGCCGAAAGGCACGCGGGTCCTCTCCGCTGCCGATGGCACCGTCGCGTTTTCAGGATGGCGCAACGGGTACGGAAACACGGTCGAGATTCGCCACGGCGGCGCCATATCGACGCTCTATGCCCACTTGTCCGGATTCGCTTCGGGAATCCGCACAGGAACACGCGTGCGGCAGGGTGAGGCTATCGGTTTCGTGGGCGCTACCGGCTGGGCGACGGGTCCTCACCTGCACTACGAGTTCAAGGTCGCGGGAATGCACCAGAACCCGATGAAGGTAGCCCTGCCCAAGGCCACCCCGGTTCCGCCCCATCTTCGCGCCAGATTCGATGAAGCCGCGGCCGCGGCCTCGACGCGAATTCAAATGGTGCGTTCTTCCTCGTCGCTCCGATTCGAGTAGCGTGGGAAGCCTCTTCGTCGGGCTGATGTCGGGTACCAGCCTCGACGGCGCCGACGCGGTTCTCGTCGATTTCTCGGGCGAAATGCCCATGGTTCTCGCTTCTTGCGAGAAGCCATTCAGCCTTGCGATGCGCAATCGCCTCGAATGTCTCTGCCAACCCGGCGCCGACGGGCTTGACGAGGCCGGCGCCTGCAACGTCGAACTGGCGGAAATCTACGCCGAGGCAGTCGAAGGCGCCCTTCGATCGGCCGGGGTCACTCACACGCGGGTCACGGCGATAGGTTGCCACGGGCAAACGGTCCGCCACCGCCCCGAACTCGGCTTCACGCTTCAGTTGGGCGACCCTGCCCGCCTGGCTGAAATCACGGGGATCGACGTCATCGCGGATTTTCGCCGCCGCGATGTGGCCGCCGGGGGGCAGGGTGCGCCCCTCGTACCCGCCTTCCACGACATCGTCTTTCGTCGAGACGGCGTTGCGCGGGCGATCGTCAATATAGGCGGCATTTCGAACGTGACCTTGCTGGCCGACCACTCGCTCATCGGCTTCGATTCCGGACCGGGGAACGGGCTCATGGATGCCTGGATCGCACCCCAGGCGCAGGTCCACCGACGATAGGGGGCCGCTGGGCCTGCACGGGCCGGGTGAATGACGCCTTGCTCGACGCCCTGCTGGCCGATCCCTACTTCGCGCGGCCGCCGCCCAAAAGCACCGGGCGGGAGCGATTCAACCTCGACTGGTTGCGGGACACGCCTACCGGTCGGACTGGCGCCGGCGGATGTCCAGCGACGTTGCTCGAACTCACCGCAAGAGCGCTTGTCGACGCCATCGACCGCCACGCCCCGGAAGCAAGCGAGATTTACCTGTGCGGGGGTGGTGCGAAGAACGATCGGCTCCGCGATCGCATCGGCGAGCTCGCCTCGCCAAGCAAGCTGGCGCTGACCGATGCGTTGGGCGTTCCCACCGGCCAGGTAGAGCCCGTCGCCTTCGCGTGGCTCGCGAGCAAGTTCATCCGCCGCGAACCGATCGACCTGCGCTCGATCACCGGCGCCCGACACCCCTGCATCCTGGGCGCGCTTTACCCCGCATGAAGTGCGAAAGGGGGCCTTCGCCCCCTTTCAATCGGTACCGCCGCCATGCCGATCAGGCCGAGAACGAGGATCCGCAGCCGCAGGTAGAAGAAGCGTTGGGGTTCTTGATCACGAACTGGGCGCCCTCCAGGCCTTCGGTGTAGTCGATCTCGGCGCCGACGAGGTACTGGTAGCTCATCGGGTCGATCAGAAGGCTCACGCCGTTCTTTTGCATGACGGTGTCGTCTTCGTTGGCGATTTCGTCGAACGTGAAGCCGTATTGCAGCCCCGAACAGCCGCCGCCCGTCACGAAGACGCGCAGCTTGAGTTCGTTGTTGCCTTCTTCCTCGATCAGCGACTTCACCTTGTTGGCGGCGTTGTCGGTGAAGACGAGCGGATCGGGCATCGTGGTGGACATGTCGTTCATCGCAATCTCCTGGTTGTACGCCGTTTCAGTCCGACTTGCCGGCCGCGGGCTTGAACTCGACGATCTTGTCGCTCTTCTGGGGGTTCTCGTACACCAACTGGCCCATGACGATCGCCCCCACGTGGATCTCGATCGACTTGTAGCACACATCGCCTGTGACCCGGGCCTTGGGCAGAAGTTCGACATATTCCGTCGCCCGGATGGGTCCGGCAACCGTGCCATTCACCACAATATGGGCCACATCGATCTCGCCTTCAACCTTGGCCAGTTCCGACAGGACGAGCGTGCCCGGCTTGCCGCCGGTGGCCCGCACGTTACCCTTCACGTGTCCGTCGACGCGCAGCCCCCCGACGAACGTGATGTCGCCCTCGATCGTGGTGCCAGCACCGATCAGGCTGTCGATCGGACTCGGTTTGTTGGATTTGCCGAACATGCGTCCCCCTAGGGTAGGTTCAGGGTCCGGGAAAGTTTAACCTGTCCCCCCGGAATGGCAAGGACCCGGACTTCGAACGACTTGAGGACGGCTCCCTCCGGAATCCGGAACCGGCCATCCACCTTGTGATAGAAACGAAACTCGACCGCGCCCGCGTTTTCCCCGGCCGTGGCGTCCGGGAACGTGAGCGACGCAATGCCCCCCTGATGGGCCACGCGGGCCACGACCTGGACACGGCCCTTGAAATCCTGCTTTCGCTGGCCGCCTTGCGTGAGCAGCATGCGGTAGCGGAACTCGTGCGGCTTTCCGTCCGCTTCGACCTTGAGATTGGCGATCCCGAGGCCTTCGGGTGTGGCGCCGGATGACATGATGTTTCGCAGGAACCCCAAGTCCTCCTTGAGGGTGGAATTCTCATCCTGAAGCTGGGTCACATTCCGCGCAAGCTCCGACTGGGAAGCCTTGTCGATGGCCCCCTGCCGTTCGTGCTCCGCAAGCGAAATCCTGGCGACTTCCAGTTCCTTTTTCAATTTGGCGTTCTCGTCACCCAGGGAGGCAATTTGCTGCTTGGCCTCCTCTCGGTTGAACCCGGTGATGCGGTAGCTGTTCTCCACGATCCACCAGACCGCCCCTGCGACGGCCACCATCATGAGCACGTTGAGGAGCCAACGCCAGTACCACGCCAACTGCGAACGGATCGTCATCCGCGAAGAGCGGATGCCGAAATTGCTTCGCAGACGGCGCGCCAGTCCTCTCACGGAAGCAGCGCGGCCTGCTCGAGCCCCCTCGTCTCCGGAAGCCCGAAGAGGAGATTCATGTTCTGAACGGCCTGCCCCGCGGCACCCTTCACCAGGTTGTCCTCGACGGCAACCACCACGAGCATGCCGCTCCCGCGCGGCCTGTGCACGGCAAGGCGGCAGTTGTTCGTGCCGCGCACCCAGCGCGTCTCCGGTTGCGTGCCGGCCGGCAGGACATCCACGAACGGCTCGCCGGCATAACGCTTCTCGAAGAGTTGCTGGAAATCCGTCTCGCGGCGCACGGGTGCGTAGATCGTCGCGAGAATACCCCGGATCATCGGCACCAGATGCGGCACGAACGTGAGGCCGGGACGCTTGCCGCTTGCCTGCGCGAGACTCTGGACGATCTCGGGATGGTGCCGATGGCCGCCGAGCGCGTACGCCTTGAAGTTGTCCGAAGCTTCGGAGTAGAGGATGTCGACCTCTGCCTTGCGCCCGGCGCCGCTCACCCCGGACTTCGCGTCGGCCACGAGGTTGTCGCAGTCGACGAAGTCCGTCTCGGCGAGTGGCAGGAGCGCGAGCTGGACGGCCGTGGCGTAGCAGCCGGGATTCGCGACGAGGCGAGCGGCACGCACGCGGTCACGATTGATCTCGGGCAGGCCGTAAACGGCCTCGGCCACGATGGCCGGCGCCGCGTGCTTCATCTTGTACCAGCTCTCCCACTCCGCGATGTCCTTGAGGCGGAAATCGGCGGACAAGTCGACGACCTTCACGCCGGCCTCGACCAGGGCGGCAGCCTGGCCCATCGCGACGCCATTGGGTGTGGCGAAGAACACGCAGTCGCACGCGGTGAGGTCGGTGTCGGCCGGATCCGTGAAGTCGAGTTCGACGCGCCCGCGAAGCGACGGGAAGAGCCGCGCGACCGGCGTGCCCGCCTCGCCGCGCGAGGTAATCGCCGCAAGCCGGACGTCGGGATGCGCCGAGAGAAGTCTCAGCAATTCGACTCCGGTATAGCCGGTGCCGCCAACGATGCCGACGCTGATCATGAGCCGATGCCTCCCGAATTCGGTTGAATGAGCCGTCCTCGTGGGACGCCGAACGAAAAAGCCGCCTTGCGGGCGGCTTTCTCGTCTTCCGGAAATGCCGGGCCGCGCTTTCCGCCTTAGCGCTTCGAGTATTGCTTGCGGCGGCGCGCCTTGTGGAAGCCGACCTTCTTGCGCTCCACCTCGCGGGCGTCCCGCGTCACGAGGCCGGCCTTGGAGAGGGCGGGCTTGAGCGTGGGATCGTATTCGATGAGGGCACGCGTGATGCCATGACGCACGGCGCCGGCCTGACCGGATTCGCCTCCGCCAAGGACGTTGACCTTGATGTCGAAGGTCTGCGCGTGGTTCGTGAGTTCAAGGGGCTGGCGCACGATCATGCGGCCGGTCTCGCGAGAAAAATATTCGTCGAGGGGCTTGTCGTTCACGACAATCTGGCCCTTGCCGGCCTTGATGAACACACGGGCAACCGCATTCTTGCGACGACCCGTTCCGTAGTTGTACTTGCCGATCATGATCGTTCGCTCCTTAGATCTCGAGGGCCTTGGGCTGCTGGCTGGTATGCGGATGCGCGGGGCCGGCGTAGATCTTGAGCTTCTTGATCATGGCGTAGCCGAGGCGGCCCTTGGGGAGCATGCCCTTCACCGCGAGCTTGAGGACGCGATCCGGATGGCGTGCCTGAAGCTTGTCGAACGTGGTTTCGTAGATGCCGCCCGGGTAAGTCGAGTGGCGGTAGTATTTCTTGTCCGAGCTTTTCGCGCCCGTCACGCGAAGCTTTTCCACGTTCACCACGACGATGTAATCGCCGGTGTCGACGTGGGGGGTGAATTCAGGCTTGTGCTTGCCGCGCAGTCGCTTGGACACCTCGACCGCGAGGCGGCCGAGAACCTTGTCAGTGGCGTCGACGACGAACCAGTCGGGCTTTACTTCCGCGGGCTTGGCGGAAAAAGTCTTCATGAAAATCCTCACGTGAATGGTGTCCCTGGGTGCTCCCGGCAAACGGCCGGAAATACTTTGGACGCCTTGTTTGGGGTAAAGCGAACCCGAAATTTTAGACAAATCATGCCCTTGTGTCAATCAAGGCGTTCGGGGCCCGGCTACGGCCAATGGGGCTCGTCACCTCGGATAGAATGCGGATCGCACCCCGGAACCCGCCATGGACACCCAGAAATTCGAGCAGTACGCCCGCGCCGCGGCCATCGCGCTCCTCGCGCTCGGCTGCATCCTCGTGGTTCGCCCCTTCCTGGCGGCGCTGCTGTTCGCCGCGGTCCTGTGCCTTTCGACCTGGCCGGCCTTCGAGTGGGTCCGGGGCCGGCTGGGCGGGCGGGATTCCGCGACGGCCTTGCTGTTCGCCTTCGGCATGCTCTTCGCCATTGCCCTGCCGGTCGCGATCGCGGCTCACAGCCTCATCACGCATTCCGCGCAGGCGATCGACATGGTCAAGGGGTTCTTCGATCGCGGCCCGATGGAACTGCCGGCGTGGCTGATTCAGTTGCCCGTCGTGGGGTCCGGCATCGACGAGTATTGGCACCGTCTCACCGGAAGCCGCGAGGAGATCGTCGCCCTGGCCAAGCGCCTGGCCGATCCGGCCAAGAACATGCTGTTCGCCGCGGGGGCAGCGGCCGGCGAAGGGCTCCTGCAGATTCTCATCGCGATCTTCGTGGCTTTCTTCCTCTACAGGGACGGCGAGAAATTCGCCTCGATGATCCGGGACGCGGTGACGCGGCTCGCCGGCTCGGAAAAGGGCCTCGAGGTCGTGGCCACCGCCCAAGGCGCCGTGAAAGGTGTCGTGTACGGACTCATCGGCACGGCGATCGCGCAAGCGATCGTCGCACTGATCGGCTTCATGATCGCCGGCGTCCCGGGCGCCTTCCTGCTCTCGGCCCTGACGTTCGTCCTCTCCCTGGTCCCCATGGGCCCCGTTCTGATCTGGGGCGGCGCGGCTGCCTGGCTCTATTCGCAGGGCGAGTCGGGTTGGGCGATCTTCATGGTCGTCTATGGCCTTGCGGTCATCAGTTCCGTCGACAACTTCGTGAAGCCGATCCTCATGAGCCGCGCCGGCGGCCTGTCGATGCTGCTCGTCGTGCTGGGCGTCTTCGGCGGCGCCGTGGCGTTCGGGTTCATCGGCCTCTTTGTCGGCCCTGCCCTGCTCGCCGTGGCTTGGGGGCTCTGGAATGCGTGGCTTGCCGGGCGAAAGAGCGGGGGCCAGTCATGAAGGCGAGAGTCCAGTTGCTCGAGGGAATGACTTTCGTCGCCGAGAGCGGCAGCGGTCATGCGGTCGTGTTCGACGCGGCGCCGGACGTCGGTGGCCGCGATCTCGGACCCCGGCCGATGGAACTGGTGCTGATGGGCACGGGCGGATGCAGCGCGATCGACGTGGTCCACATCCTGCGCAAGGCCCGCCAGGACATCACCGGATGCACCGTCGAACTGGACAGTGAGCGCGCGCCGGAGGACCCGAAAGTCTTCACGCGCATTCACATGCGCTTCGTCGTCACGGGAAGGTCCCTCAGTACCGCCCATGTCGAGCGAGCCGTGAAGCTTTCGAAGGAAAAATACTGCTCGGCATCGATCATGCTGGCCAAGACGGCCGAGATCACGACCGAGATCGAAATCCGCGAGGCCTGAGCTTCGCTAGAACCGGTAGGCCGTTGCCGTCATCACCTTCGCGACGGCCTTCATCGCGCCGCGAACCGGTCCGGGAAGCGGTGTGCCACCCAGGCTTTCGCCGGTGCCTGCATGGCGAATCTCGTCCTCGCGCATCTGGACCAGGATGGCGCGGCTGCGCTCATCCGTCGCCGGCAGGGACTCGAGATGTCCGTCGATGTGGTGCTCGACCTGCCGCTCGGTTTCCACCAGGAATCCCATGCTCCAGCGGTCGCCGGCAAGGCCGGAGGCGATTCCCAGGCCGAACGAACCGGCGTACCAGAGCGGCGTGAAGAGGCTGGGCTTGCCACCCAGTTCGCCGAGCCGCTCCGCGCACCACGCGAGATGGTCCTTCTCCTCTGCCCCAGCCACTTCGAGAGCGCGTCGCACCTCGGGGTCGCGCGCGACAAGCGCCTGCCCGGCATAGAGGGCCTGTGCGCACACTTCGCCGGCGTGATCGACCCGCATCAGTCCCGCGACGTGCGCACGGTCCACGGGGTCGTCCACTTTCATGCCGCGGGGTCCCGGCGCAGGTCGCGACGCGATGGCCGCCCCGGAAACGGTCCGGAGCGCGTTGTCCGCGGCGATGAGCAGGCGATCGATGGCGGTGATCATGCGAACCTTCCCCGGGGCAGAAAATGAAAAAAGGGCGCGGTGTCGAGCCGCGCCCTTCTCGATGCAACCGGCCGAAGCCGGGCGAAGCCTTTAGAACACGTGACGCAGGCCGACGGCGATGCCTTGCGGATCCTGGCCGGCCGAGATGGCCAGCGCGTTCGCACCGAAGTTGCCGCTCGCCGTGTTGTTGTTGTCAACCTTCGTGTACTGCGCGAGGAAGAACGTGCGCTTCGAGAAGTTGAACTGGTACCCGACCGTGTGGGAGCTTGCTTCCGGCTGCTCGGCACCCGACGCGCCACCATCCTGGGAGTCCTGATACTGGTAGATGAACTGGTGCTTGCCGGCGGTGAAGACACCGTTGGCCATGTAGGACTTCTTCTTCGTCAGGTTGGTCTTCTTGTACTCGCCATACAGGCCGCCGAGCTTGACCGGGCCGATCACGAACGAGCCGCCAATCGAGTTGGCTTCCTGCTCCTTGAGGGTGGCCGAAGCATCCTCGAGCTTCTCGTAGGCGTAGAACAGGTAGATCGGACCCTTGCCCCAAGTAAGGCTTGCGGCCATTTCCTGCGGGTCCAGCGAAGCCGTCTTGCCTTCGTTGGCACCGTAGGACACGCGGGCCGCGAAGCCGGCGAGGTTGGGCGACCAGTACTGGACGACGTTCTGGACGCGGCGATCGTGGTTGCCCTGGTCATTGTTGATTCCGGTGATGCCACCGATCGTCAGGTCGCCGAACGGATCCACGGCGATCGTCGCCGACTTGTAAGGCGAATCCCAACGCCCCATCAGGACGCTGCCGAAGCCGCCTTGAAGGCCGATGCCGCTGTTACGCGCGGCAAAGGTGGTGTTGTTGGAGTCGGGACGGAATGCGGTCTCCAACTGGAAGAAGGCCTTGAGGCCGCCACCCAGGTCCTCGGTGCCACGAACGCCAAGCAGCGACGACTGGTCGCTGACGCGATTGCGGCGCGCCACGGGGGATGCACCACCCTTCGCCTCGACGGACTCGAACATCACGTAGACGCGACCGTAGAGGGTCACCGGATTCGCGGTCTGGGCCATGGCGGCCGGGGCAACGCTCGCCGCCGCCACTGCCAGAGCGATCAGTTTCTTGTTCATCAGAATCTCCTTTGTTTGAAGTGAGGCCGAATTCACTTGAAGCGCTGTAAACCGCTAGGGGATCTATGCCCCGATTCTTGGCACTTCTCCCATCAATCCTTTGAGAAGCCAATCGCATCATGCCAAACCCTAGGGCTTCTCTCAAGGGGGGGGTGTAAACCCCGCAACAACCACCCTCCCCTGTTGCGCCCCTGCAACGGGCTTTTCACCATTGGCCGAAGAGCCGGGCCAGCTCCGCGCCGGGCTCGTCGGCGGCCATGAAGGCACCCCCGACTAAGTAGGCGCTTACATTAGCACACTTGAGCCGGGTGACGTCTTCCGGCGTCGAAATCCCGCTCTCCGTGACCGGCAACCGGCCTTCCGGGATACGGCCAAGAAGGCCGATCGTCGTATCGAGCGAGGTCCTGAAAGTCCGCAGGTCGCGGTTGTTGATCCCGACGAGGGGCGTCGCGAGTCGAAGCGCCCTGTCGAGCTGGCCACCATCGTGGGACTCGACCAGCACGTCCATGCCCAGCCCTTGCGCGAGGCCCTCAAGGTGGGCAAGTTCCGGGTCCGGCGCCGCATCCATGATGAGAAGGATGCAGTCCGCTCCCCAGGACCGGGCCTCGAACACCTGGTACGGATCGATGATGAAGTCCTTGCGGATCACGGGCAGCGAACAGGCCGCGCGAGCGGCGCGCAGATCGTCCGCGCTCCCGCCGAAGAACTCGCGATCGGTGAGCACCGACAGGCAAGCAGCCCCGTTGGTTTGGTATGAAGCGGCTATACGTGCAGGATCCAAATCCGCTCGAATAACCCCCAGGCTGGGACTCGCCCGCTTGATCTCCGCGATGACGGCCGGCCGGCCCGCGGCGATCTTGGCGCGAAGCGCCCGCTCGAAACCTCGCGGCGCTTCGGCCACGAGAGCGTCGCGCTCCACGGTTTCGAGCGGCCGTCGTTCCCGTGCCTCGGCGACTTCCCGCCGCTTCACCTCGAGGATGCGCTGGAGGATATCGGCCATGTCAGCCCGACTTCGACAGGCCGCGGGCAAACGCGACGAGGCGGTCGAGCGACGCGCGGGCCGCCCCGGAGGCGATCGACTCGGCGGCGAGCTTCACGCCGTCCGAAAGGCTCGCCACGACCCCCGACACGTAAAGCGCCGCCGCCGCATTGAGCACCACGATGTCGCGCGAGGGGCCGGGCTCGTTCGCCAGCACCGCGAGCACGCGCGGGCCTTCGACTCTTCCGGTCCCGGTACCTGGATCGCCTCGATGGGAGCGGTCGCGATACCGAACTGGCCCGGTTCCACGACGTACTCGACGATGTTTCCGTCGCGAAGCTCGGCGACGTGGGTGGGTCCCGTGATCGTGATCTCGTCGAGCCCGTCCGCGCCGTGGACCGTGAGGACATGGCGGCTGCCGAGCATCTGCAGGACCCGGGCCTGGATGCCCACGAGATCCGGGTGGAACACGCCCATCACCTGGTTCGGGGCGCCCGCCGGATTCGTGAGGGGCCCCAGGATGTTGAGAATGGTGCGCATGCCCAGTTCCTTGCGCACCGGGGCCGCGTGCTTCATGGCGGGATGGTGGTTGGGCGCGAACATGAAGCCGAGCCCCACTTCGCGCAGGCACAGGCCGACCTGCTCCGGCGCGAGCGCCAGGTTCACGCCGAGGCTCTCCAGCACGTCGGCACTGCCCGACCGGGAGGAGACCGAACGCCCGCCATGCTTCGCGACGCGCGCCCCGCCTGCGGCGGCGACGAAGGCCGCCGTGGTCGAGATGTTGAACGTGCGGGATTTGTCCCCGCCCGTGCCGCAGGTATCGACGAGATGCTCCAGGCCCGCGGTATCGACCTTGGTGGAGAACTCCCGCATCACGAACGCCGCCGCGGCGATCTCCGAGACGGATTCCGACTTCACGTGCAGGCCCATGAGGATCGCCGAGAGCTGCACCGGCGTCACCTTGCCCTCCATCACCTGGCGCATGAGGTCGACCATCTCGTCGTAGAAGATCTCCCGCTTGTCGCAAAGCCGGTTGATCGCTTCCTGGGCCGTGAACATGGCTACTCCCGCGTGAGGAAATTGCGGAGCAGCGCGTGGCCGTGCTCCGTGAGGATCGATTCGGGGTGGAACTGGACGCCCTCGACATCGAGGCTGCGATGGCGAACGCCCATGATCTCGCCATCCTCGGTCCAGGCGGTGATCTCGAGGCAATCCGGGCAGCTCGAGCGCTCGATCGCGAGGGAGTGGTAGCGCGTGGCATTGAACGGCGAGGGAAGCCCGCGGAACACGCCCTTGCCCTCGTGATGGATGGGCGAAATCTTCCCGTGCATGAGGGCCCTGGCGTGGACGATGCGGCCGCCGAACGCCTGTCCGATCGCCTGGTGGCCAAGGCACACGCCGAGAATCGGGATGCGCCCGGCGAAACGACCGAGCAGGGGAACCGAGACGCCCGCCTCGTTCGGCGTGCACGGGCCCGGCGAGATCACGATGCGCTCCGGCGCCAGCCGGTCGATTTCCTCGAGCGTGATCTCGTCGTTGCGCGCGACGCGCACGTCCTCTCCCAGCTCGCCGAGGTACTGCACCAGGTTGTAGGTGAACGAGTCGTAGTTGTCGATCATGAGCAGCATGGCGGGCTCCTCAGGCGGCGGGGGCGTCGAGCCCCTCGTTCACGCGCTCGGCCGCGGCGAGGAGCGCGCGCGCCTTGTTGCGCGTCTCGAGCCACTCGCTCTCGGGGATGGAATCGGCCACGATGCCGGCGGCCGCCTGCACGTGGAGCTGGCCGTCCTTCACGACCCCCGTGCGGATCGCGATCGCGAGATCGAGGTTGCCGTTGAAGCCCAGGTAGCCCGCCGCACCCGCGTACACGCCGCGGCGTTCGGGCTCCAGCTCGTCGATGATCTCCATGGAACGCACCTTGGGCGCGCCGGTGACGGTGCCGGCCGGAAACGTGGCGCGCAGCAACTCCATCGGCGTGAGCGCGGGATCGACTTCGCCCTCGACGTTGGACACCATGTGCATCACGTGGGAATACCGCTCGACAACCATCTGCTCGGTGACCTTCACGGTGCCCACCCGGGCGATGCGCCCGATGTCGTTTCGGCCCAGGTCGATGAGCATCAGGTGCTCGGCGCGCTCCTTCGGGTCGCTCACCAGTTCGCGCTCCATCGCGAGGTCCTTCTCCGGCGTGCCGCCCCGCTTCCGCGTGCCGGCGATGGGCCGCACCGTGACCTTGTCGCCCTCGCGGCGCACGAGGATCTCCGGCGAGGCCCCCACCAGCTGGCTGTCGCCGAAATCGAAGTAGAACATGTAGGGAGACGGATTGATCGAGCGGAGCGCCCGGTACAGGTGGACGGCGGAACCGGGATAGGCCTGCGTCAGACGCTGCGACACCTGCACCTGCATGATGTCGCCGTCGGTGATGTAGCGCTTCGCCTTCGCTACCGCCTCGTAGAACGCCGCTTCGCCGATGTTCGAGCGCGGGGGCTCGGGCGAATCGACGCGCTGGTGGGCGGGAAGCCGCGCCTCGCCCCGCAGGCGGTCGCGCAGCGCCTCGAGCTTGCCCCGCGCGTTCGCGAACGCCCCCCGGTCTCGCGCGGGTCGGCGTACACGATGAGGTGGACCTTGCCCGACAGGTTGTCGACGACCGCGAGTTCATCCGACAAGAGCAGCCGGATGTCCGGAAGCCCGATCGGGTCGGGACGCGCGTCCTTCGCGAGGCGCGATTCGATATAGCGGACGGTGTCGTAGGAGAAATAGCCGGCGAGCCCGCCGGTGAAGCGCAGCCCGGAGGCGAGCGGCGCCGCGGCCAGGCGCTTCATGTATTCGTCGACGAAGGCGAGCGGATCGCCTGCCTCGCGCTCCTCGACGACCCGGCCGTCGCGGATCACCTTTGCCATCCCGCCAGCGACCTCGATTCGCTCGCGCGCGGCCAACCCGATGATCGAATAGCGACCGAAGCGCTCGCCGCCGATCACCGATTCGAGCAGGTAGGTGCCCGGCGCGTTCGCGAGCTTCAGGTAGAGGGCGAGCGGGGTGTCGAGATCGCAGAGCGACTCGAGCGTGAGGGGGACTCGGTTGAAGCCGGCGCGGGCCAGCGCAAGGAATTCGGTTTCAGTCATGGGTCACCACGGGGTGCTCGGTTCGAAGGGGAAGGCGGCGGGACGCGTTCAGCGCCAGCTATGCCATCGCCAGTCGAGCGGAAGACCGCGCAGTGCCATTTTCGCCGGGGAAACCTGAAGGGAAATCAGGCGTCCATTGTAATCGATCTGGCCGCTTCCTCCACCGTGGCGACCACGGCGTCGGCGCCGAGCGCCTCGACGGGAAGACCTTCGCGGTAGCCGTACGGCACCACCACCACGGGGCATCCGGCGGCGCGCGCCGAATCCACATCGTTGCGCGAGTCGCCCACCATGATCGCCTCGCGCGGCTGCACGCCGAGCTTCGCCACCGCGTGGAGCATCGGCTCCGGATGGGGTTTCTTGTTCGCCACCGTGTCGCCCGAGACCACCACGCCCATGAAGCGCATGAGCCCGGTGCGCTCGAGGAGCGGCACCGTGAAGCGCGCGGCCTTGTTCGTCACGCAGCCCATGGCGATGCCGGCCCGGGCGAGCGTCTCCATGCCTTCGACGACGCCCGGATACGGCCGCGTGCGCACCGCTAGCCCCTCGAGGTAGAGCCGCTCGAACACTTCGAGCGCATGGGCCGAATCCACGGCGCCGACGCCTCCCGTCGCCTCGAGGCTTCGCGCGACGAGGTTCTGCACGCCCTTGCCGATGTAGTCGCGAATCTGCGATTCCGGGAGCGGCGCGCGACCGATCCGCTCGAGCATCGCGTTGGCGCAGGTCGCGAGGTCCGGCGCGGTGTCGAGAATCGTTCCGTCGAGGTCGAAGAGGACCGCGCGTATCGCGGTGCCGCTCATCGCGCGGCCGCCAGCGCCCCGCGCAGCTTCGCCATCGCCGCCTTGCGATCCTTCTCGCCGAAGACGGCCGAGCCGGCGACGAAGGTGTCGGCGCCGGCCTTCGCCACCGCCGCGATGTTGTCGGCCTTCACGCCGCCGTCGACTTCGAGCCAGATGTCGCGTCCGCTCGCGTCGATGCGCCGCCGCGCCTCGGCGATCTTGGGCAGCGCCGAAGCGATGAACGACTGGCCGCCGAACCCCGGGTTCACGCTCATGATGAGGATGAGGTCGACCTTGTCCATCACGTGGTCCAGCCAGGCGAGGGGCGTGGCCGGGTTGAACACGAGACCGGCCTTGCAGCCCTGGTCGCGGATGAGCGCGAGCGTACGGTCGATGTGCTCGCTGGCCTCCGGATGGAAGCTGATGATCGACGCCCCGGCCTTCGCGAAGTCCGGCACGATGCGATCCACGGGCTTCACCATGAGGTGCACGTCGATGGGCACGCTCGAATGCGGCTTGATCGCCTCGCACACGAGCGGGCCCACGGTGAGGTTCGGCACGTAATGGTTGTCCATCACGTCGAAATGGATGAGGTCGGCGCCGGCCGCGATCACGTCGCGCACTTCGTCGCCCAGACGGGCGAAATCGGCGGAAAGAAGGCTGGGGGCGATGCGGGCCATGGCGCGGGCATTCCGGGTGGGAAAGCGAAAATTCTACGCGATCGGCCGGCGTCCTTCGCGGCCGGGGAATCCTGCTACCATCATCCGATGCACGACGCCAAGAAATACGGGGTCGCCGTCACGGCGCACTCGACCTACCTGCCGGACCAGTCGGACGAGGAAGACGACCGGTACGTCTTCGCCTACACGATCCGCATCACGAACACCGGCAGCGTCGCCGCCCAGCTCGTGAGCCGTCACTGGATCATCACCGACGCGGAGAACCAGGTGCAGGAAGTGCGCGGCATGGGCGTCGTCGGCGAGCAGCCCGTGCTCAAGCCCGGCGACACCTTCGAGTATTCGAGCGGCTCGTCGATTCCCACGGCCGTGGGAACGATGCGCGGAACCTACCAGCTGGTGGCCGAGGACGGCACGCGCTTCGACGCGCCGATTCCCGAGTTCTCCCTCAGCGTCCCCCGCGTCCTGCACTAGGGGGGCGGGTCGCCCCCGCCGTCTTCGCGCTTCTTCTTCGGCAGCGTCCACCACACGATGCCGATCGCGATCGCGAGCGCGAGCACCACTTCCAGAAAGACCCAGCCCATCGCCGCTCCCCTCGTCATCGACGAACGTGATTATAGGTCCGCGCCGGGCCATGCCCGCGCGGATATACTCGCCGCGATGTCGCCCGCCCCTCGATACGCATTCGCCATCCTGCTCGCGGCCCTGCTCTTCGCCTGCGCCACGCCTGCGCCGCCGCCGCGCAAGGTCGAACTCCCCACGTGCCCGCCTGCCGAGAAGCCCGCGTGCCCCGCGCCGCCTGTCGCGCCCGCGCCTGCACCGGCGCCCGCCCCGGAGCCCCCGCCGATCCCCGAGGTGGAGTACCGCGGACGGCTGCAGCCGGTCGCCTGGACGGATATTCCCGACTGGGGCCGCGAGCCGCTTCGCGAATCCCTGGTCGCGTTCTCGCGCGGGTGCGCGGAACTCGTGAAGCTCGAGCCCTGGAAGGTCGCCTGCGCCGCCGCGGACGCGGTGCCGCCTTCCGCGAGCGAGCGCGAGATCGCCGCGTTCTTCACGGCGCACTTCGATCCGCACCAGGTCATCAACGCGGACGAGACATCCGCCGGCGTCGTGACCGGATACTACGAGCCCCTGCTTCGCGGCAGCCGCACGCGCACGTCGACCTACCGCTACCCGATCTACGCCGTGCCGCAGGATCTCGTGGTGATCGACCTCGCCACCGTCTATCCCGACCTCAAGCACAAGCGCCTTCGCGGGCGCCTCGACGGCAATCGCGTGATTCCGTACTACGCGCGCGGGGACATCGACCGGGACGACACGCCGCTCAAGGGACTCGAGATCGCGTGGGTCGACGATCCCATCGAGCTCTTCTTCCTGCACATCCAGGGCTCCGGCCAGGTGCGATTCGAGAACGGCGAGAACCTGCGCGTGGGCTATGCGGACCAGAACGGGCATCCTTTCCGCTCCGTGGCGCGGCTGCTCATCCAGAAGCGCGAACTGCCGGCGGAGCGCACGTCGCTCCAGGGCATGAAGGACTGGGCACGGCGACATCCGAAGAAGGTGAAGAAGTACCTCGACGCGAATCCGAGCTACGTGTTCTTCAAGGTGCTGGAAGCGAACCTGCCCGGCCCGATCGGCTCGCTCGGCGTACCGCTCACGGCCGAGCGCTCCATCGCCGTGGACCCGCGCGTGATCCCGCTCGGCGTGCCGGTGTACCTCGCGACGACCTTTCCGGGCTCTCCCCGGCCGCTCAATCGCCTCATGGTGGCGCAGGACACGGGGGGCGCCATCAACGGCGGCGTGCGGGCCGATTTCTTCTGGGGATTCGGCGACGAAGCCGGCGCTCTAGCGGGCCGCATGAAGCAGTCCGGGCGCCTGTGGGTGCTTCTGCCGAAAGGCTACGTGCCGCCCGCCACCGTCCCGAAAGGAACCGCGTCATGACGCTCGCCTACTGGTGCGTGCTCGCCGGGATTCTCCTGCCCTACGCGACGGTCGGGATCGCGAAATGGAGCCGCCACTACGACAACGGCGACCCGCGCGGATGGGAGGCCGGGCTCGAAGGGCGCCGCAAGCGCGCCCACCACGCGCATCTCAACCATTTCGAGGCGCTGCCCGCCTTCGCGGCCGCGGTGATCATCGCGCACCTGTGCCGGGCGCCGCAGGGCTGGGTGGATGCCCTCGCGGGCGCGTGGGTGCTGTTGCGGGTCGCCTACACGTGGGCGTACCTGGCGGACCGCGCGACCTTGCGTTCGCTCATCTGGATGGCCGCGATCGCCTGCGTGGCCGGCTTGTTCGTGGCGGCCGCCGCGGGCCGCTGATACTCGGCTATTTCTTCTTCGCCGTCGCGTTCGCCGCGGTGGCATCCGCAAGCCGCTTCTCGAAGCTCGCCATCGGCATCGCACCGGGGACGCGCTCGCCGTCCTCGAAAAAGATGGTGGGCGTGCCGGTGATGCGCTTTCCCTGGCCGAACTGGAGGACGGCGTCGATGGGCGTCAGGCACTTCGCGGTGGCGGGGGCCACGTCCTTCAGCATGTAGTCGAGCCAGGCCTTCTGCTTGTCCGCCGCGCACCAGATGTTCACGGACTTCTCCATCGATTCGGGCGAGAGGATCGGGTAGAGGAAGACGTACATCGTGATGTCCGTCACGGTCGCCAGCTCCCGCTCGAACTTCTTGCAGTAGCCGCAGTTCGGGTCCTCGAAGATCGCGATCCTGCGCGAGCCGTTGCCGCGCACGATCTTGATCGCCTGGTCGAAGGGCAGGGACTCGAAAGGCACGGCCGAGAGCTTGCGCTGGCGGGCCTCCGTGACGTTCTCGCGCGTCTTCGTGTCCACGAGGGTTCCCACCAGCAGGAACGTGGTCTTTTCGTCCGTGTAGAAGATCTCCCCGCCGCCCGTCACCTCGAAGAGGTTGCCGTAGCCCGCCTTGCGGACGGTCTCGAACTGGGCCTGCGGGAATTTCTTCTGGAGTTCGCCCTTGATCTTCTCGAGGTCCTGGGCAAGGGCCGGAAGGGCGGCGGCGAAGGTGAAGGCGAGCGCGAGGAGGGAGGCGGCGATTCTCATGGGCGGTCCGGGAGGGTTCGGGATTGGGCCGCGAGGACGCCGGATGGTTCCCGGTCCTGCGGCGTTGGATTATTGCATTGCGTGGGCGGCGAGGAGCCTTTTTCCGAGCGGAGCGGCGTCGACCAGCCTCAACCCGGCGTTCCGGAACCGGGAAGCGAGCGGCGCCTCGAGGGCGAAAAGCCATTCGAGCCGGTCGGTCACGAATTGCATCGCGTCCACGTCCGCCCGGCGGGCCCGCTCGTGCCGTCGCAGCAGCGCGAGGTCGCCGGGACGCTCGAGAGGCGAGCGCCGCGCCAGCGTATCGGCCAGCGACTTCGCGTCCTGGAATCCGAGATTCACGCCCTGTCCCGCGAGCGGGTGCACGCCATGGGCGGCATCGCCGATCAGGACCGCGCCGGCCACCGCGACCCGCGGAACCCGGACGAGCCGCAGCGCAAACACCGCGGGAGTCCCCTCGACGACCATCTCGCCGGCTTCGGCGCCGCCGGCATCGCGGACCCGGCGGGCGAGTTCCGCCGGTTCGAGCGCCGCGAGATCGCGGGCCAGTTCCCCCCTCGCGGACCACACGATCGACAGGCGATCGCCCGGCAGAGGCAGCCACGCGAGGATGCCGTCCTGGCGGAACCACTGCCGGGCGACGCCGCCCGTGGGCTTCTCGCAGCGGAAATTGGCGACGAGCGCCGTCTCGGGATAGCGCTTGGCCGTGGAGGCGAGGCCCAACGCCGTGCGGGTCCAGGAATCCACGCCATCGGCGCCCACGAGAAGCGAGGCCGTCTCGACGGCGCCGTCGGCCCGTTCGAGGCGAATCCCCGACGCGCCGGCCTGAAGCGATCGCGCCGCGATACCGTGCTCGAGGGCCGCCCCGTTCGCCGCGGCCGATTCCGCCAGCGCGCGCGCAAGACGGTTGCCTTCGACAATCCACGAGAGGGGACGGCCCTCCGGCGACTCGAAGTCGAGGCGGCTCGCCCCGTCGTCACCCCGCACGTCCATTCGCCGCACCTCGGCGATGCGATCGGCAGGAATCCGTCGCCAGGCGCCGATCGCTTCGAGGAAAGCGCGGGTGCCCGGGCTCAACGCGAAAACGCGCGCGTCGTAGAGGTCCGGATCGGCGGCCGGGCGCGACGGGCCGCCTTCGAGCACGCGAACCGGCATCCCCTCCGCCGCGGCCGCCGCCGCGAATGCAAGCCCGACCGCGCCGCCGCCGAGCACGACGGCTCGCGCCTCGCTCACGGCGAGCGCGCCCCGTGGATCATGCGCGTGGCGAGAAGGCGGCGGGCGGGCGCGAACAAGTCGAGCGCGGTGAGCGCGACGCCGCGCCCCCAGGTGGGCACGAGGCGATCGTCCGAGAAGGCGCCCACGAGAAAATCCGTGAAGGCCACGCCGCGGCCGGCGTCGCTCGACCGGGACGCCCGGAACGCCTCGAGGATCGCGGCCGCGCCCGGATCGTCCCGGCGCTGCGCGAGCAGGCGTGCCAGGCCCCGCGCATCGCGAAGGCCCACGTTGAGCCCCTGCCCCGCGATGGGGTGCATCGCCTGGGCCGCGTTGCCCACGATGGCGGTGCGAAGCGCGATGGTGGAATTGATCGTCCGCAGCCGGAGAGGGAAGCCCGCGCGCTGCCCGGCGGACACGAAGCGTCCCGCCCGGTCGCCGAAGCGCTCCTGCAACTCGGCCAGGAATCGCGCCTCCGGAAGCCCCTTGAGTCGCTCGCCTTCCGCCGGCGTCGCGGCCCACACGAGCGCATAGCGATCGCCGACCGGCAGGAGCGCCAGCGGGCCCTGGTTCGTGAATCGCTCGTACGCACGGCCGCCGTGCGGTCGATCCGTCCGGACGGGGCCCGTCACCGCGACCTGGCCGTAGTCCTTTTCCGAATAAGCGATGCCGGGAATTCGCCTGGCGTTGGCGCCACCGTCGGCGAGCACCAGGAGGGAAGCTTCGAGGACATCCCCGCCGGCCAGCGTGAGCCGGGCGGCGTCCTGCGCCAGGTCGATCGACTCGCAAGGCGAGCCGTAGGCGACCTCCACGCCCATCGCCGCGAGCCGCTCCTCGAGCACGCGTTCGACGTCGGCGTACGAAACGGTGTAGCCCAACGCGGGCAGGCCGGCGTCGCGGGCGTGAAGCAGGGTGCGTCCGGGTCCGCCCTTCTGCGAGACGTGGATCTCCGTGATGGGCGTCGCAACCGCCTCCGGCCAGGCGCCGCAGGCTTCCAGCAGATCGCGGCTCGACTGCGAGAGGGCGAGGGTCCGCGCGTCGCCGGAGCGACCGGCGCGCGCCTCGATCACCGCGACGCGATGGCCGTCGGGCGCGAGAAGCGCCGCGAGGGCGGCACCCACCGGGCCGGCCCCGACGATCGCGACATCGACCCGGCGCATGTCCCGGCGCCTAGCCGCGGACCGCGGCCTCGACGTCCTGCACGGTCTTCGGGCAATCGGGCGTGAGAATCTCGCATCCCCTGGCCGTGACGGCGACGTCGTCCTCGATCCTCACGCCGATGTTCCAGAATGCCTTGGGAACGCCGGGTGCCGGGCGGATGTAGAGACCGGGCTCGACCGTGAGCACCATGCCGGGCTCGAGCTTGCGCCACTTGCCCTTGCGCATGTAGTCGCCGGCGTCGTGCACGTCGAGACCGAGCCAGTGGCCCGTGCGGTGCATGTAGAACTGCTTGTACGAGCCGTTCTCGAGAACCTGGTCGACGCTGCCCTTGCAGAGCTTCAAGTCGATGAGGCCGCGCACCAGCACGCGCGTGGCGGCGTCGTGATAGGCGATGAACTCGGCGCCGGGCTTCACCGCCTTGATGGCCGCCTCCTGCGACGCGAGCACGAGCTCGTAGACGTCGCGCTGGGGCGCCGTGAACTTCCCGTCCACCGGGAAGGTGCGCGTGATGTCCGAGGCATAGCTGTCGAGCTCGCACCCCGCGTCGATGAGCATCAGGTCGCCGGGCTGGATCCGCGCGTCGTTCTCGCGGTAGTGCAGCACGCAGGCATTGGCGCCGGCGGCCACGATCGAACCGTAGGCCGGCGCACGCGCGCCGTGGCGGCAGAACTCGTGGATGATCTCGGCCTCGACCTCGTACTCGCGCTTGCCGGGCCTGGCGGCGCGCATCGCGCGCACGTGCGCGCCGCTCGAGATCTCGCCGGCGCGGCGCATGATCGCGAGCTCCGTGGCGTCCTTCACCAGGCGCATGTCGTTCACTTCGGCGCGGACGTCGCGGATCTGACCCGGGGCCGTGATGCCGGAGCGCACCTTGGCGCGGACCGCATTGAGCCACCCGGCCACGCGCGCGTCCCATCCGTCGTCCGCGCCGACCGGGGTATGGAGCACCTCGTGATTCGCGATGAGCTCGGGAATCGCCGCGTCGAGCTCGGCGATCGGCCGGGCCTCGTCGAACCCGAACACCTCGCGCGCGAGCTGCGGCCCGTAGCGGAACCCATCCCAGATCTCGCGCTCCAGGTTCTTTTCGCGGCAGAAGAGGATCTCGCGCGACTTGCGGCCCGGCACGATGACCAGGACCGCCTCCGGCTCGCGGAAACCGGTGAGGTAGTAGAAGCCGCTGTCCCAGCGATAGTCGTAGTGGCTGTCGGCGTTGCGCGTGCGCTCGGGCGCCGTCGGGAGGATCACGACGCCGTCGCCCAGGCTGCGGGCCAGGCGCTTCCTGCGCTGCGCGAAGGGCTTTGTAGCGGTTCGGGTTCTCGAGCTTCATGGGATCGGGATCGCGGTGGGGCGCGCGAGGGGCGCCGAGGAGGCGAATTCTACCGGGATTCGCCGCGCCGCACGGTTCGCCCGGGTGCCCGGGCGCGCGACATTCAGCCGGAGAGTCGCCGGTCGAGCGCCGCGAGCTGGGCCGGCGTTCCGACGTTGTCCCACTCCCCGGTGAAGCGCTCGCCGCTCACCCGGCCTTCATCCACGAGGCGGTAGGACCAGGGAAACAGCGCGAGGCGCGTCCCCGCCTCGACCTCGTCGAAGAGCGCGGGGTGGAAGACCGAGATGTTCGCGTAGGTGAGCGTCGGCCCGCCCCGCACGACGCGCCCGCCCTCGAGCCCCATGTCGCCGCCGGCGTGCCAGGCCGGGTTGTCGACGAGGACGAAGTGGGCCGCATGTCGCGACGGATCGCGCGCGATCGCCTCCGCCACGGGCACGAGCCGGGAATAGTCGTAGGCCGTGTGGATGTCGGCGCTCACCGCGAGGAAGGGATCGGGCCCGAGCAGGCTCCGGGCCCACGCCACCGCCCCCGCCGTCTCGAGCGGCTGCGGCTCCCGGGACCACAGGATCCGCGCCCCGTAACGGGAGCCGTCGCCGAGCGCCGCCTCGATGCGCTCGCCGAGGTGGGCGACGTTGACCACCACGTCGCGAATGCCCGCCGCCGCGAGACGTTCGAGTTGCCGGACGATCAGCGCCTTGCCGCCCGCCTCCAGCAGCGCCTTGGGCGCGCGCTCGGTCAACGGCTTCATGCGCTCGCCGCGGCCCGCGGCGAAGAGGATCGCGCGCATCGGGGCCCGATCAGAAGGTGTAGCCCGGGCGGGCTTCGACGCCCTCGACGCGCTCGAGCAGCCGGGCGAGCGGCGCGAGTTCGCGGTAGCGGGCGCAGGTGCGGTGCATGTAGGCGATGAAGCGCGGCGTGTCCTCGACGTACCCGGCCTTGCCGTCGCGATGGTGGAGCCTTGCGAAGATGCCGGCCACCTTCAGGTGCCTTTGCAGGCCCATCCACTCCACGTCGCGCCAGAAGTCCGCGAAGTCCGCCGGGACCGGCAGCCCCTTCTCCCGCGCGAGGTCCCAGTACCGGATCGTCCCGTCGAGGACGACGTCCTCCTCCCAGCTGAGGTAGGCGTCGCGGTAGAGGCAGGCGATGTCGTAGCTCACCGGTCCGTGCAGCGCATCCTGGAAGTCGAGCACGCCGGGGTTCGGCTCGGACACCATGAGGTTCCTGGGCATGAAGTCCCTGTGCACGTACACGCGCGGCTGCGCGAGGTTCGCGGCGAGGATGCGATCGAAGACCGCCGTGAGCTCCGCGCGATCCTTCGGCTCGAGCACGAGGCCGCGGTGCCGCGCGAGGTACCAGTCCGGGAAGAGCTCGACTTCGCGCCGGAGCGTCGGCTCGTCGTAAGCGGGAAGCACGCCTTCGCGGCTGGCGAGTTGCCAGCGCACGAGCGCCTTGCGGGCGTCGGCGAAGAGCGCATCGGGATCCGGGTGCCCGGCGCGGATCGCCTGCAGGAAGGTGCTCGGGCCCAGGTCCGACAGGAGAAGGAACCCCTGCGAGAGATCCTGCGCGACGATGTCGGGAACGTGCAGGCCGGCCTCGCGCATGAGTCCGGCGATGCGGACGAAGGGCCGCGAATCCTCGCGATCGGGCGGCGCGTCCATCGCGATCCACGTGCGGCCGTCGCAGGTGACACGGAAGTAGCGGCGGAAGCTCGCATCCGCCGACGCGGGCACGCGGGTGAAGGGGCTGCCGGCCAGCGCTGCGGCGAGCCAGGCATCGAGGGCCTCGAGACGGTCCATCGGGAGGGCTGGGCGACGAGCGGAGGGGGTTTTTCGCGTGTATTCTTGGGCGAATTCTAGCATCGCTCCCCGCTGCCTCCCCGATGGACCGTCGCTGCCTCCCGATCGCCCTGGCCTGCGCGCTCGCCTGCCCCGCCGGGGCGGCCGACGGCGTGACGCTCAAGCTCGACCGGCTTTTGCGTCCGACGCCGCCCAAGCTGCAGCGCGATCTCGTCAAGTTCCTGTCGGCCGACCGCGTGACCGGGGACGAGAACCGCAACATCTCGGCCACGGGCGGCGTGATGATGCGCCAGCGCGGCGTCGCGATCCGCGCGGACCGGCTGGATTACACGACCGCGACGGATACCGCGGTCGCCGTCGGCAACGTCACCCTCGAACGCGAGGCGGACACGGTGACGGGCCCGCGCCTGCTGTACCGCCTGGGCGAGCAGACGGGCGAGATGGAATCGCCCGTGTTCGAGATCGCGAAGACGCCGGAGCGCCGCACCGCCGCGCGCGGCAGCGCGTCGAAGGTCCTCCTGGAAGGCGACGAGCAGAGCCGTCTCTTCGACGCGCAGTACACCTCGTGCCCGGTGCCGCGCGACGACTGGAAGCTCTCGGTGGGCGAACTGCTGCTCGACTCGCGCAACCAGGAGGGCACCGCGCACAACGCCACCGTCACGTTCTTCGGCGTCCCGATCCTCTACTCGCCGTGGCTCTCGTTCCCCCTGGACAACCGGCGAAGGACGGGCTTCCTCGCGCCCACCCTCGGTTCGTCGGGACGAGGCGGCTTCGAATTCTCGTTGCCGTGGTACTGGAACATCGCGCCCAACCACGACGCCACGATCACGCCCAAGCTGTTCTCCAAGCGCGGCTTGCAGGTGGGCGCCGAGTACCGCTACCTGAAGCCCGACTGGACGGGCCAGGCCGACGTCGAATTCCTGCCGAACGATTCGATCGCCGACCAGAACCGCTGGCTGCTGGGGCTCAAGCACAACCACAAGCTGCCCCTGGGCTGGAACCTCGCCCTCAACGCGCAGCGCGTCTCGGACGACAACTACTTCCGCGACCTGTCCACGCGCGTGTCGGCCACCTCCCAGACCAACCTGCCGCGCGACGTGATCGTGGGCACCGGCGACGAGAACTGGGCCTTTTCCGCGCGGGCCATCGCGTACCAGACCCTGCAGGATCCCGAGGCGCCGGTCGTGGTTCCCTACCGGCAGGTGCCGCAGCTCCTCTGGTCGGGTTTCAGGCAGGACGTGCGCGGCGCCGACCTGCAGGGCGTGGGCGAATTCACGAACTACCGCCACCCGGACCTCGTGAACGGCCAGCGCCTCATCGTCTACCCGCAGGCGAGCTATCCGATCCGCCGTCCCTGGGGCTACGTGACGCCCAAGGCCGGCGTGCATTTGACGCGCTACAACATGACGGACAACGAACAGGGTTTCGCGGACACCTCGCGGACGGTTCCGATGGCGAGCGTCGACGCGGGGCTCTTCTTCGACAGGGCAACGTCCCTGGGCGGACGCGATTTCGTCCAGACCCTCGAGCCACGCCTCTTCTACCTGAACGTGCCCTTCCGGGAGCAGTCGAACCTGCCCGTCTTCTCGACGGACGAGGTCGATTTCGGCGCGAGCTCGCTCTTCCGCGAGAACCGCTTCATCGGCGGCGACCGCATCGGCGACGCGAACCAGCTGACGGCGGCCGTCTCCAGCCGCCTCATCGAGTCGGGCACCGGCCTGGAGCGGCTGCAGGCCACCCTGGGCCAGATCTACTACTTCGACCCCCAGCGCGTGACCCTGCCGGGGCGCGCGCCGCGCGACGACAACAAGTCGGACCTCGTGGCGATCGTCACGGGCCAGGTGACGCCCGCGTTCTCGATGGACGCCGGGGTGGAGTACAACGCGAGCGCCAACCGCTCGCGTCGCTTCGACCTGGCGGCGCGCTACGCCCCGCAGCCCGGCCGCGTGCTGAACGTGGCCTACCGATTCGCCCGGGACGACCCCGAGCGCCCCGGCATCAAGCAGGTGGACTTCTCGGCCCAGTGGCCGCTCTTCGCCGGCCTCACCGGCGTGGCCCGCTGGAACTGGAGCCTCAAGGACAAGAAGCTCATCGAGGGACTGGCGGGGTTCGAATATAATGCCGGTTGCTGGGAGATCCGCGCCGTCGCGCACCGGTTCATCACCGCGACCGAGCAGGTCTCCACTTCCTTCCAGGTCCAGCTCGAGCTTTCGGGCCTGTCGAGGATCGGGATCAACCCCCTCGAGACCCTGAGGCAGAACATTTCCGGCTACCGCCGCTCGGACGAAATTTCGCGATGAGATCCGCCTTCCTGCTCCAGACACTGCTCGCGTCGGCTCTCGCGGCGCCGCTCCTCGCCCTCGCCCAGGCGGCCCCGTCGGCGCCGGCGGCCCCGCCCGCGTCCCGGCTGGAGACGAAGCTCACCACCACCCCCTCGCGCATCGTCCCCGTCGACCGCATCGTCGCCGTCGTGAACGACGAGGTGATCACGTCGAACGAGCTCGGCGAGCGCGTGCAGCTCGTCGTGAAGCAGATGCAGCGCGGCGGCGGCCAGCTGCCGGCTTCCGACGTGCTCCAGCGCCAGCTCCTCGAGCGCATGGTCAACGACCGCGTGCAGGTGCAGCTCGCGAAGGAGAACGGCATCCGCGTGGACGACGCCACGGTCGAGAAGGCCGTGCAACGCATCGCCGACGACAACAACCTGTCGATGTCGGACTTCCGCGCCGCCCTCGAGCGCGACGGCATCCGCTTCACGCGCTTCCGCGAGGACATGCGCAACGAGATCCTCCTGCAACGGGTGCGCGAACGCGAGGTCGAGAACGCCGTCGTGGTGACCGACGCCGAGGTCGAGACCGAGCTCGCCCGCGAGGCGCGCGAGCGTGGCGGCACCTCCGAGTTCCGGCTCCAGCACGTGCTGGTGCTCGTTCCCCAGCAGGCGACACCCGAGCAGATCGAGAACCGCCGCCGCCGCGCCCTGCAGGCGCTGTCGGAACTGCGCAAGGGAACGCCCTTCCCGCAGGTCTCGGCCACCTATTCCGACGCGCCGGACGCGCTCCAGGGCGGCAACCTCGGCTGGCGCGATTCCGGCCGCCTGCCCACCCTCTTCCTCGAGGCCATCGAGAAGCTGCAGGCCGGCGAGGTGAGCGACACCCTGCGCAGCCCCAACGGCTTCCATATCCTCAAGCTGCTCGAGAAGCGCGGCAAGAGCGCGGCGCCATCCGTCGTGCAGACCCGCGCGCGGCACATCCTCGTTCGAGCGAAGGAGGGCACGAGCGACGCCGAAGTCCGCACGCGCCTCGCGCGCCTGCGCGAGCGCATCGTCGGCGGCGCCGATTTCGCCGAGCTCGCCCGTTCGAACTCCGAGGACGCCACCGCCTCCAAGGGCGGCGACCTGGGCTGGGTCGCGCCGGGCGAAACGGTTCCCGAATTCGAGCGCGCCATGAACGCGTTGAAGAACGGCGAGATCAGCCCGCCCATCCAGTCGCCCTTCGGCTGGCACCTCGTGCAGGTGCTCGAGCGCCGCAACGAGGAGCTGAGCGAAGACCGCAAGAAGCTCGCCGCCCGCCAGACCGTGCGGGCGCGCAAGGCCGACGAGGCCTTCCAGGAATGGCTGCGCCAGACGCGCGACCGGGCCTTCGTCGAGAACCGCCTCGAGGAGCGCTAGGCCGTCCGCGGCCGGAAGCGCCGTCGACGCGCCCATGAGCAACACCGCGCCCATCGCGATCACCGCCGGCGAGCCGGCCGGCATCGGTCCCGATCTCTGCGCGATCCTCGCCGGCCGCATCCATCCCGCGCCGATCGTCATCCTCGGCGACAGGGCCGTCGTGGCCGCCCGTGCGCGCCAGCGCGGCCTTGCCTTCGACGCCCCCGCCTACGAACGCGGCAAGGTCGCTCCCGTCTCCATCATCGACGTGCCCGCCGCCGCCGCCGTGACGGCGGGGCGACTCGATCCGGCCAACGCGCGTCACGTGCTCGCCCTGCTCGATCGGGCGCTCGCCGGATGCCTCGATGGCGAGTTCGGCGCGATGGTCACGGCACCCGTGCAGAAATCGACGATCAACGACGCGGGCGTGCCATTCACCGGGCACACGGAGTACCTGGCGGAGAAGACGGGTACCCCTCGCGTGGTGATGCTGCTCGCCGGCGGCGGCCTGCGCGTCGCGCTCGCCACCACGCACCTGCCGCTCGCCGCCGTGCCCGCGGCCATCACGCGCGAATCGCTCGAGACGACGCTCCGCATCCTCGACAAGGACCTGCGGCTTCGCTTCGGCATCGCCCGGCCGCGCATCCTCGTGGCCGGCCTCAACCCGCACGCGGGCGAATCGGGCCATCTGGGCCGCGAGGAGATCGACGTGATCGCGCCGGTGATCGCCGCCCTCGCCGCCGAGGGCATGCGCCTCGAAGGACCCCTGCCCGCGGACACCCTGTTCACGCCGCGCGCGCTGGCCGGCGCCGACGCGGTGCTCGCGATGTTCCACGACCAGGGCCTGCCCGTGCTCAAGCACGCAGCCTTCGGCCACGCGGTGAACATCACCCTGGGCCTGCCCGTCGTGCGCACCTCCGTGGACCACGGCACCGCGCTCGAGCTCGCCGGCTCGGGCGAGATCGACGCGGGGAGCCTCGAGGCGGCCGTCGCGCTCGCCATCGACCTCGCCGCGCGGGCCTGACCATGCTGCCGCGGCCCAAGAAGCGGCTCGGCCAGCACTTCCTCACGGACCGCCACTATCTCGACCGCATCGTGGGCGCCATTGCGCCCGTCGCGGGCGAGGCCATGCTGGAGATCGGGCCGGGGCCGGGCGCGCTCACCGACAGGCTCGCCGCGGTGGTGCGGCCCCTGCACGTGGTGGAGATCGACCGCGAACTGGCGCACGCGCTTCGCGAGCGCTTCCCCCCCGACGTCGTGGCGGTGCACGAGGGCGATGCGCTCGACTTCGATCTCGCCCGGCTTCCGGAGGGACTGCGGGTCGTGGGTAACCTGCCCTACAACGTCTCGTCGCCGCTGCTCTTCCACGTCGCGGCATTCGCCGACCGGATCCGCGACTGCGTTTTCATGCTCCAGAAGGAAGTGGTGGACCGCATGGCCGCCGCGCCGGATACGCCCGACTACGGACGCCTGTCCGTGATGCTTCAATACCGCTTCGCGATCGACCCGTGCTTCCGCGTCCCGCCGGGCGCGTTCTCACCGCCGCCCAAGGTCGATTCGGCTGTTGTCCGCCTGGTGCCGCTCGGCACGGACCGGCCGCGCGCACGCGACGAAGTGCGCTTCGCGCACGTCGTGAAGGCCGCCTTCGCACAGCGCCGCAAGACCTTGCGCAATGCAGCCGTGCGCGCCGGCATCCGTCCAGGCCAGGGGGGGGGGGGGGGGGGGGGGGGGGGGGCGCTCAGGCCACGGGCATCGATCCCGCCGGCGCGGCGAAACGTTGGGCGTCGACGAATTCGTGGCGCTCGCCGATGCCGTCGCCGCCTAGGCGCGCTGGATGAACTCGATCTTGTAGCCGTCCGGATCCTCGACGAAGGCGATGACCGTGCTGCCGTGCTTCATCGGCCCGGCGGGTCGCGTGACCTTTCCGCCCTTCGCCGCCACGTCCTCGCAGGCCTTGGTCGCGTCCGCCACGGCCACGGCGATGTGGCCGAAAGCGTCGCCGAGCTCGTAGCGCTTCGTCTCCCAGTTGTGCGTGAGCTCGATCACGGCGCCCTCGGATTCGTCGCCGTAGCCCACGAACGCCAGCGTGAACTTGCCGTCCGGGTAGTCCTTGCGGCGCAGGACCTTCATGCCGAGCACTTCCGTGTAGAAGCGGAGGGATCGGTCCAGGTCGACGACCCGGAGCATGGTGTGGAGGATGCGCATCGGGATTCCCCTAGAAGGAACGGTAGAAGTGGTCTTTCGCCTCGAGCTCGTCGCGCAGGCGCCGGTAGTCCGGGCAGAGGCGCTCCACCTCGGCCCAGAATTCGCGTGAGTGGTTCATGTGGCGCAGGTGCGCGAGCTCGTGGCACACGACGTAGTCGATGAGCTCCGGCCGCGCCTTCATCAGGCGCCAGGCGAGGCGCACCTCGCGGCGGCTGTTGCAGCTGCCCCAGCGCGACCCGGCGGACGAGAGCATCACCCGCGGCGGCACGAGCCCGGCGATGCGCGAGAAGACGAAGGCACGGTGCGCCAGGTGCGGAAGGGCCATGCGCTTGTACCAGGCGACGACGGCCTTCGCGACCGCCGCCGCGTCGTGCGAGGGCGAGACGACCACGAGCGTGTCGCCTTCCTGCGATACCGCGGCCTTGCGGCCCGGCATGAGGCGCAGCGCGAGTTCCGCGCCGAGCCACGGCACGAGCGCGCCCTCGGCCCACGAAGCCTCGGGCACCCGGCGCTCGCGCCAGATGGCCATCTTCTTCAGCACCCACGATTCGCTCTCGCGCACGAGGTGCTCGACGCGGTGGACGGGAATCGACAGCGGCGCGCTGACGGTGAGGCCTTCGGCGTCGACCTTGAGCCCCACGCCGCGCCGGCCCCGGCGGCGCACCAGCGTGTAGTCCACGCGCCCGCCGCTCAGCTCGAGCGCGCGCGTCTCGCGGGAGGCGGCGTCACGCGTTCCCATAGCGCTCCGGATTGAGGCGAGTCATCTGCCCCTCGATCCACGACTCGACCTCGCGGGTCACTTCCAGCGGGTCGCGCCCGGCCGCCTCGATCACCGGACCGATCACGACCCGCACGGTGCCGGCGTGCTTGCGGAAGGCGTAGCGGCCCCAGAACTCGCCGGCGTTGTGCGCGATGGGCAGGATGGGCGTGCCGGTGCGCGTGGCGAGGGTGGCCCCGCCGATGCCGTAGCGGCCGCGCCGGCCCACCGGAACCCGCGTGCCCTCGGGGAAGATGGTCACCCACAGGCCCTCGCCGATGCGCCGCGCGCCCTCCTGGACGATCTGCTCGCGCGCGGCCTGGCCGCTCGCGCGGTCGATCGCGATCGATCGCACCGCGACGAGCCCCCAGCCCACGAACGGCAGCCACACGAGCTCGCGCTTGATGATCCAGCACTGGTAGGGAAAGGTCGCCTCCAGGAAGACGGTCTCCCAGGCCGACTGGTGCTTGGCCATGATCACGGCGGGTCCCGGAGGGACGTGCTCGCGGCCCTCGATCTCGTAGCGGATGCCGCACGCGATCTCGGTCCATCGGAGGATCCATCGCGCCCACTCGCGCGCGAGCCAGAGCGCCGCGCGCGTGCTGAAGGCCCCGGCGAGGGGCACCGCGAGGCCGAAGAAGGTGGTGACGACGATGCCGCCCGCCAGGAAGATCGCGGAGCGTACTTCCGTCATTCGCGTCCCGCCACGATGTGGCGCGAGACCTCCGCGAGATCGGCGAAGACCTGCGTGCGTCGGGGCATGCCGCCCTCGGCCCGCGTCTTCTCGCCCTTGCCGGTGAGCACCAGCATCGGCTGGCCCCCGACGGCCTCGGCCGCCTTCAGGTCGCGAATCGCGTCGCCCACGCAGGGGACTCCCTTGAGGTCCATGTGATAGCGCGCCGCGATCTCCTCGTACATGCCGGTCCGGGGCTTCCTGCAGGTGCAGTTCTCGAGATCCGTGTGCGGGCAGAAGAAGAGCGCGTCGATGCGGCCGCCCTGGCGGAAGACCAGCTCCATCATCTTGTCGTTCATCGCGTTGAAGGTCGCCATGTCGAACAGGCCGCGGCCGATGCCCGACTGGTTGGTGGCCACCACGATGCGGTAGCCCCCCTGGTGCAATCGCGCGATGGCCTCGATGGAGCCCGGGATCGGCTGCCACTCGGCCGGCGACTTGATGTACTTGTCGCTGTCCTGGTTGATGACGCCGTCGCGGTCGAGAATGATCAGCTTCATCGTCCCGTTCCCCTTCGCGCTCAGGCCGCCAGCCGCGAGATGTCGGCGACGCGGTTGAGCACCCGTTCGAGCCCGGTGAGCAGCGCGAGGCGGTTGGCCCGCACCGCGGGGTCCTCCGCGTTCACGAGCACCTTGTCGAAGAAGGCGTCCACGTCGCCGCGGATGCTCGCCACGGCGAGCAGGGCCGCCCCGAAGTCTCCGCCGGCGACGCTCGCCTCGACCCGCGGCGACAGGGCCGCGAGCGCGGCGTGCAGCCGGCGTTCCTCGTCCTGGGCGAAGAGGTTCGGATCCACGCCGTCCGACCGCCCCGACTTCTCGAGGATGTTCTTCACGCGCTTGTTGGCCGCCGCGAGCGCTTCCGATTCCGGCAGCTTCGCAAAGGCGGCCACCGCCTCGAGGCGCGCTCGCAGCTCGTCGAACCGCGCCGGGCGCTGCGACACGACGGCTTCCACCTGGTGCGTCGTGAAGCCCGCCTCGCGCAGGGTGCCGCGCAGGCGCTCGTAGACGAAGTCCTCGAGCGGGGCCGCCGCCGCCGGGCCGAACGGTTCCAGGGCGAGCTTCACGAGTTCGTGGAAGTCGAGGGCGAGCCCTCGCTCCGCCAGGATGCGGATGACGCCGAGCGCCGCGCGCCGAAGGCCGAACGGGTCCTTGTCGCCGGTGGGCACCTGCCCGATGGAGAACAGGCCGGCGAGCGCGTCGAGGCGGTCGGCGAGGGCCACCGCGATGCTCACGTCGCCTTCGGGCAGCCTGTCGCCCGCGAAGCGCGGCCAGTAGTGCTGCTCGATGGCGCGCACGACGCTCGGCTCCTCGTCGTCGGCCTGCGCGTAGTACTTCCCCATGATGCCCTGCAGCTCCGGGAACTCGCCCACCATCAGGGTCACGAGATCGGCCTTGGCGAGCAAGGCCGCGCGATCCGCGTAGGGCATGCCCTTCGCACCGCGCGGCAGGTTCGCCTGGATGCGCGTCGCGAGCTTCCTCAGGCGCTCCACGCGCTCGCCCAGGGTGCCCAGCTTGCCGTGGTAGACGATGGCCGCGAGCTGCGGCACGCGATCGGCGAGCTTCGTCCTGCGATCGGTCTCGAAGAAGAAGCGCGCGTCCGCCAGGCGCGGGCGCACCACGCGCTCGTTGCCCTGCACGATGCGGGAAGGGTCGGCCGGCCGCAGGTTGGAGACGATGAGGAACTTCTCGGTGAGCCTTCCTTCGCCGTCGAAGAGCGGGAAGTACTTCTGGTTCTGGCGCATCGTGAGGACGAGGCACTCGGCCGGCACGTCGAGGAACGCGCGTTCGAAGGTGCCGGTGAACACTGTCGGGCGCTCGACGAGCGCCGTCACCTCGTCGAGGAGCGCGTCGACGTCGGCTGCGGGGCCGAGCGAAGCGCCTTCCCGCGAGGCCGCGGCCTCGAGCTGCGAGAGGATTCCGGCACGACGCTCGGCGAACGACGCGACGACCGCGCCTTCGGCGGCGAGGCGGCCGGCGTATTCGTCCGCGTTCGCGAGGACGATGTCCCGCGCGCCCTCGAAGCGGTGGCCGTGGACCGTGCGGCCGGCCTCGAGACCGAGCGCCTTCACGGGCACGACGTCGTCGCCGTGCAACGCGACCAGTCCATGGGCCGGCCGCACGAACTGGACGGTGGTGCTGCCGTCGGCCAGCTGGTAACTCATCACCTTCGGGATGGGCAGCCCCGCGATCGCCTCGTCGAGCGCCGCCTGCAGGCCCTCGGCGAGCGGCGTGGAGGGCACGGTGGCATCGGCGAAGAGCGTCTCGGCCTTGCCATCCATGCGCCGCCTGAGCTTCGCGGGATCGAGGCCGGCGAGGCCGGCCGCGGCCAGCTTCTTCACGAGCGCGGGCGTGGGCTGGCCTTCCGGCGAAAGGCCCACCGCCACGGGCATCAGCTTCACCTCGACGGCGCGCGGCTCCGTGGCCGACGCGACGCCGGCAATGGCGGCGGCGAGGCGGCGGGGCGTCGCGTAGACCGAGGCCGACGCGCCCTCGGCCAGGAAGCCGCGCTTGCGAAGGCCGGCCTGCAGTCCGGCGGCGAACGCCTCGCCCAACCGGCCGAGGGCCTTCGGGGGAAGCTCCTCGGTGAAAAGCTCGACCAGCAGGGTCTTCGCGTTCATGCCGCGCCCCCGTTCGCCAGCATCGGGAAGCCCAGCCGCTCGCGCGATTCGAAGTAGGCCTGCGCCACCGCCCTGGCGAGGGCCCGGATGCGCCCGATGTAGGCCGCGCGTTCGGTCACCGAGATGGCGCCGCGCGCATCCAGCAGGTTGAAGGCGTGCGCCGCCTTGAGCACCTGCTCGTAGGCCGGCAGCGCGAGCTGCTGCGCCATGAGGTGCTTCGCGCCCTTCTCGTGGTCGCCGAAGTGCCGGAAGAGCGATTCGGTGTCCGAATGCTCGAAGTTGTAGGTGGATTGCTCCACCTCGTTCTGGTGGTACACGTCGCGATAGGTGAGCCGGCGCGTGCGGCCGCCTTCCGGCCACTCGGTCCAGACGAGGTCGAACACGTTGTCCACGCCCTGCAGGTACATCGCGAGGCGCTCGAGCCCGTAGGTGATCTCGCCGGTGATGGGCTTGCAGTCGAGGCCGCCCACCTGCTGGAAGTACGTGAACTGCGTGATCTCCATGCCGTTCATCCACACTTCCCAGCCGAGCCCCCAGGCGCCGAGGGTCGGGTTCTCCCAGTCGTCCTCGACGAAGCGCACGTCGTTCTTCTTGAGGTCGAACCCGAGGGCCTCGAGGGAACCGAGGTAGAGCTCGAGGATGTCCGGCGGCGAGGGCTTCAGGACCACCTGGTACTGGTAGTAGTGCTGCAGGCGATTCGGGTTCTCGCCGTAGCGGCCGTCCTTCGGCCGGCGCGAGGGCTGCACGTAGGCGGCGCGCCAGGGCTCGGGCCCCAGGGAGCGAAGGAACGTGGCCGTGTGCGAGGTGCCGGCGCCCACCTCCATGTCGTAGGGCTGGAGGATGGCGCAGCCGCGGCCGGCCCAGTAGCCCTGGAGGCGAAGGAGGATGTCCTGGAAGGTGATCATGTCGGTTCTGGTCGGGGAAGCGCCCCGGGAAACGGGACATTTTACGGGCTTCGCCGAAGCGCCGTCAGGGCGATTGCTATAATCCGGGCATGACCGGGAACGCCGAAAACACCCCACAGCTCCAGTCAGGCCAGACAGTCTGGGAGCGCTTCCTGGGCCCCGATGCGGTCAACACGACCTACCACGACGGCTTCAACGAGACGCTGATCGCCGTCCTGAAGCGGCCGCCCGTGCGCCTGCTCGAACTCGGCTGCTCCGCGGGCCGCCTGGGCCAGGCCTGCCGCGAGCGGTTCCCCGGGGTGCACATCACCGGCATCGAGATGGATCCCCGTGGCCTCGGAAATCGCGCGCACGCGCCTGGACAAGGTCATCGAAATGCGGCTGGAGGACATCGATTTCGCGGCCGAAGGCATCGCGCCCGGCTCGATCGACACCTTCATCGCCGGGGACGTGCTCGAGCACCTGTACGACCCCTGGCGCGCCCTCACGCGCGTGCGCCCGCTCCTCGCGCCCGACGGGCAGATCGCGGTGAGCATCCCGAACATCCGCAACCTCGCGGTGCACGCCCTGCTGCACAACGAGGGCACGTGGCGGTACGAGGGGCACGGCCTCCTCGACATCACGCACATCCGCTTCTTCGCGCTGCGCGACATCCTGCAGATGATCCACGAGACCGGCTACGAGATGCTCGACATCAAGACGAACATCGACGCGCAGTTCCACGAGTTCTTCCGCAATAACCGCGACAAGCCCGCCGTGACGATCCAGGTCGGGAAGCTCAAGCTCGAGAACCTCAACCCCGCCGAGCTCCAGGAATACTGCACCAAGCAGTTCATCGTCCTGGCGCGCCCTCGCGCCGTTCCGGCCGCCGCCGCCTGATCGCCGGAAGGCCGATCGCGAGAGCTGCCGCGACGAGCATGGCCGCGTTCCCCCACCGAACATAGGGCGTCGACCCCGCGCGAGGCACCGGGTTCGCTTCGAGGGTGCCGCGAACGAACGCGGGCAGCCGCGCGACGACCCGCCCGCGCTCGTCGATGGCGGCGGTCACGCCCGTGTTGGTCGAACGCACCATCCACCGGCCCGTCTCGAGCGATCGCATCTGCGAGAACTGCAGGTGCTGGTCCGCCGCGAGCGATTCGCCGAACCAGGCGTCGTTGCTCACGTTCAGGAGAATGCCGGCGCGGGGAAGCTGGTCGATCAATTCCTCCCCGAAGATGTCCTCGTAGCAGATCGCGACCGCCCAGGCGACCCCGCCCGCCTCGAGGGGCGGCTGGCCCGGCTCGCCGCGGCCGAAATCGGTGAGCGGAATCTTCAGCACCGCCAGCACGAAACCGAAGCCGGGGGGGATGAACTCGCCGAAGGGCACCAGATGCCGCTTTCGGTAGGACTGCGGCGGCGAGGCCCCGCGTGTCACGACGCTGTTGAAGTACTCGAAGCGCTCGCCGGCGAAGCGGCGCTCCACCGTGCCCAGCAGGATGTCCCGCCCTTCGCGGCGCGCGTGGTCCGCCAGGGTTTCGAGGAAGCCCGGCGGCAGGCGGTCCAGGAACGCGGGCAGCGCCGTCTCAGGCAGCACGATCACGCGACCCTTGGCCTCGATCGTCATGCGCGCGTAGTCGTCGAGCGTGGCGGCGCGCACGTCCTCGCGCCACTTGAGGTGCTGGGAGACGTTGCCCTGCAGCAGCGAGACGGAGACGGCCGGGCCGGCCGGATCGGTCCACGAGACGAGCCTCAGGAGCGCTCCGGCCGCGAACAGCAACGCGAGGCCTCCGACGGCCGTCCAGCGCTCGCGCGACCAGGCGATGCTCGCGAACGCCGCCGCGAGGCACGCCGCGGCGAGCCCCGTCGCCAGCGACACGCCATAGGCGCCGACGACCGGCGCGAACCCGGCCAGCGGGCTCGCGGGCGCCTGCGTGTAGCCCATCGTGAGCCAGGGAAAACCGGTGAGTATCCAGCCGCGCACCCACTCGACCAGGGCGAAGCAGGCGGCCATCGTCACGGCGTCCCCGAGGCGGCCGCCCGGGGCCATCCGCCGGGCGGCCCAGCCCGCGCCTGCCGGGAAGATCGCGAGGAAGGCGCAGAAGAGAAATGTCGCGGCGGCCGCGAGCGGCGCGGGCATCGATCCGAACTCGTGCAGGCTCACGAACACCCACGAGACGCCGGCGAGATTGAGACCCAGGCCGAACGCGTAGCCGGAGAGCGCCGCCTGCAGGGGGGAGCCGCTGCGCAACCACACGAGGAAAAGCGCCGCCAGCGAGGCGATGGCGACGGGCCACGCGTAGAACGGCGCGAAGCCCAGGATCGCCGCCGCGCCGGCGAGGGCCGGTACGCCCAGGCCGCGCGCGAGGATCGCCGCCGCGGAGCCGCCCCGCCCCGCGTTCACGCGCCCGGCGCCGGCGCCTCGGGCGAGGCCCGGCGCTCCACGAGCAGCGAATGCACCTTGCGGCTGTCGGCCCGCAGCACCTGGAAGGCGAGGCCCTCGACCACGACCGTCTCGCCTCGCTTGGGCAGGCGACCGAAGCGCGACAGGACGAGGCCGCCGACGGTGTCGTGGTCGTCGTCGGCGAAGCGCGTGCCGAAGCGCTCGTTGAAGTCGGCGATCTCGGTGACGGCCTTCACCCGGAAGCGGCCGTTCTTGTCGGCGAGGATGTTGTCCTCGGTCTCGTCGAAGTCGAATTCGTCCTCGATGTCGCCGATGATCTGCTCGATCACGTCCTCGATGGTAATGAGCCCGCACACGCCGCCGTACTCGTCCACCACGATGGCGATGTGGTTGCGGTTGGCGCGGAACTCCTTGAGCAGCACGTTCAGGCGCTTGGCCTCGGGGACGAACACCGCCGGACGCAGCATGTCGCGGAAGTCGAATTCCTCCTCCGCGTAGAAGCGCAGCATGTCCTTCGCCAGGAGGATTCCGATCACGTTGTCGCGATTGTCCTGGAAGACGGGGAAGCGCGAGTGCGCCGTCTCGATCACGAACGGAATGAACGCCTCGGGGCTGTCGGCGGCGTCGATCATGTCCATCTGGGAGCGCGGGATCATCACGTCCGCCACGCGCGTCTCCGAGACCTGCAGCACGCCCTCGATCATCGAGAGGGCGTCGGCGTCCAGGAGGTTTCGCTCGAAGGCGGAGTGGAGCAGCTCGACGAGCTGGTCGCGATCCTCGGGCTCCCTCAGCAGGAGCGAGGAAAGCCTCTCGAGCAGGCTCTGTTTGGGGGGGGTCGTCCATGGGCGGGCTTCTCGCGGTGCGCTTTTACTCTATCAGAGCCGGTCGGCCGGCATCGTGACGGGGGCGTACGGGTCGGGAAAGCCGAGCGCGGCGAGGATGCGGCGCTCCCGTCCTTCCATGCGGCGCGCTTCGGCGTCGCCCTCGTGATCGAATCCCGCCAGGTGCAGCAGGCCATGCACGAACAGGTGGGCGTGATGGGCGGCGACGCGCTTGCCCTGCGACTTCGCCTCGCGCGCGACGACCGGCGCGCAGATCACGATGTCGCCGGCGAGCGGGTTGGACCCGTAGACGAAGGTGAGCACGTTGGTGGCGTAGTCGCGGCCTCGGAACTCGCGATTGAGGCGTCGACCCTCGGATTCGGCCACGTAGCGCAGCGTCACCTCGGCCCGGCGAGCCAGGGTGGCCCGCGCCCAGCGCCGCAGCGACGCGTCCGAGGGGATGTGGGAGGCCTTCGAAGCCCGCTGCACGACGAGCGCGATCCGCGGCGCGGCGCTCACGGCTTCTTTTTCGTCGAGCGGCGCTCGTAGGCGTCCACGATGGCCTGCACGAGGGGATGGCGCACCACGTCCTCCGACTGGAAGACGGTGAAGGCGATGCCGCGCACGTCCGAAAGGACGTTGCGGGCGTCGACGAGCCCGGAGGCCTGGCCCCGGGCCAGGTCGATCTGCGTGACGTCCCCCGTCACGACCGCCTTCGAGCCGAACCCGATGCGCGTGAGGAACATCTTCATCTGCTCGGGCGTGGTGTTCTGCGCCTCGTCGAGGATGATGAAAGAATGGTTGAGCGTGCGGCCGCGCATGAACGCGAGCGGCGCCACCTCGATGGCGCCACGCTCGAAGAGGCGCCCCACCTTGTCGTAGCCCATCAGGTCGTAGAGCGCGTCGTAGAGGGGGCGCAGGTAGGGATCGACCTTCTGCGCGAGGTCCCCGGGCAGGAACCCGAGCTTCTCGCCCGCCTCCACCGCCGGACGCGTGAGCACGATGCGCTTCACCGCGTCGCGCTCGAAGGCGTCGACGGCCGCGGCCACCGCGAGGAAGGTCTTGCCCGTGCCGGCCGGCCCCACGCCGAAGGTGATGTCGTGCGAGCGCATCTGCTGCAGGTACTGCGCCTGGCGCGGCGTGCGGGCGGTGAGCTCGTTCCGGCGGGGCAGCCGAAGCCCCGCCGATTCCGGCGCGGGGCCGTGGCCGGCCGCCTTGATCTCCACGAGGCCGAGCTGGATGTCCTCGAGGGTGAGCTCGTTTCCCGCGAGGCCGTAGAAGCGCTCGAGGGCCAGCGCGGCGAGGCCCGCCTGCGCCGCCGGTCCCGCGATGCTGAATCGCTCCGCCCGGTGGGCGATCGTCACGTCGAAGGCGGTCTCGATCTGGCGCAGGTTCGCATCGAACGGGCCGCACAGCATCGCGAGGCGGGCGTTGTCGACGGGCGTGAAGGCGAGATCGTGGGTGGCGGGGCGGGGTTGTGCCATCGGCGGGCGGAAAAAAGGCCTGCCGGCTTCGACACCGGCAGGCCTATTGTAGCGGGCGGGGCCGTCAGGCGCCGGCGCGCAGCAGCGGGGCGGCGAGCGCCCGGTCGAGCGTGTCGAGCGATTCCTTCAGGTGCGCGCGCGTCTCCTTGGCGAGCCCGCCCTTCGCGGACGCCGCCCGGAGGCTCGCCTGCAGGGACATCGCGCCATCGCGCTGAAGGGCCCGCGCGTCCGCCGGCAGCGTGGCCGAGGGCTTCACGAGCGCGTTCGCGACGCGCAGCAGGTGCTCGCGCTGGAGGTTGCGGCGAAGACGCGGAATCTCCCCGCCCGTGCGCAGTTCGGACCAGATGGCCTCGCGCAGCGTGTCGTAGACCTCGGCGAGCGGCAGCGGCTTCGCGCCCGCAGACGCCTTTTCGCCCGCGCCGACGAGGCGCACCGCGACCCCGTCGTCGTAGAGGGCATCGAGGGCGGCCTTCTGGACGTTGAGGACCCCGTTCGCGATGGAGACGTCGGGATTGCGGGGCCGGTCGAAGTGGTCGATGCCGATGCGGCTCACGAAATCCGGCTTGAAGCGGAAGCTCGCCGGCTGGAAGAGGCTGTCGGCGATGAGCTTCAGGGCCTCGCGCTGCTTCGCGGGCGGCGTCGGTTCGTAGAGCGGCCTGCCGGTGCCGGCGCGGTCGCGCACGTGCCTGACGCCACCCACGTATTTCGCCACGAGAGGCGCGACGGCGCCCACCTGCTGCATGCCGCTCGCGAGGCTGCGCGTGAGGCGCTCGTAGCTCTCGCCCGGCGCGAGCCGCAGGTCCTGCACGCGGTCCCACAGTTCGCGCGAAAGCTTGATGCGCTTGCGGTAGTAGGCGAGCGGATCGCTGCCGAGGTCGAACCGGTTCACCTCCGGGTCGATTCCCGCGTAGAGCGGGCCGTAGCCCGCGTCCTCGTCGGTGGCATAGGCGAGCAGGGGTTCGGTCGAGCGCGCCGCGATCCTCGCGAGCTCGGCGGCTTCCGATTCCGGGGCGATTTCCTTGTAGGCGTACTCGATGGCCCAGTAGTCGTAGGGGCCCAGCGTGCTGCCCACGAACTCGCCTTGCCTCTCGCCCTTGGCCGCGATATTGATCGCGAGGTATTCCATGATCGAGCCCGAACTGCCGTTCACCTTCGTGAAAGCCGGATCGGAGAGCTGCTCGAGGGTGTAGATGCCCGACGCCCGGAAATTGTGCCGCAGGCCCAGCGTGTGGCCGACCTCGTGCATCACGTTGCGCCGCAGGTTGGCCTTGGCGAGCGCGTCTGCCTCGGGGCTGTCCCAGCCGATGCCGCGGGCCTCGAGGACGTCCATGGCGAAATCGAGCTCGCGCGCCGACTGCCAGGCGTAGCCGCACGTGAGGAAATCGCCCCCGTGATCCGGCTTGTGCGCCTCGAGCGGGTTGGCGATCCACAGCGCGAGCGAATCGGCGGTTTCGGAATTGCCGAGATCCTCGGCCACCAGGCGGCGAAGCTGGCGGGCGAAGCCGGAGCCCGTCGCGATGTCCGCGTCGAGGATCTCGCCCGTGCGCGGGTCCTTGTGCGACGGCCCGATGGCGAAGCCGACGTCGGAACCGGTGAACCAGCGCACCGAGGCGTGGCGCGCGTCCATCGTGTCGAAATCGTCCTTGTCCGACTGCTGCTTCACGACGATGGCGTCCTTGAAGCCGATCCGTTCGAAGGCCTTGTTCCACTCGAGGATGCCCTCGGTCACGGCCTGCCGGTACTTCTCGGGGACGTTCCTGTCGACCCAGTAGACGATGGGCGCCTTCGGCTCCGACATCGGGGCCTTCGGGTCCTTCTTCTCAAGGCGCCAGCGGGCCACGACGTGCTGGCGGGTCTTGGGGGACGTGTCCTCGGTGTAGTCGACGCGCGAAGCGGCGAAATGCCCGACGCGCTCGTCGGCGACCCGCGCGCGCATCGGCTCGTCCGGCAGCTTCGTGAAGCTGTACTGGAAGGTCACGAAGAAGCTGCGCGGATCGGGCGACGCCTTGGGCGGCGTGGGCCGCGGCATCGGCGAGGGCACGAGCGGCGGCGCGGGAATCTTCGGCGTGGCGAAATGCGCCCGCACCTGCACGCTCGTGAGGACGTCCGTCTGGGTGACGCGGGCAATGGACGTGTTGCGCCCGTCGAGCGCGTAGGGCAGGCGGAAGGCCCCCTCGATGCGCGACCCGTAGCCCGGGATGTCGCCGAAGAGGAGCGCGTTCAGTTCGACGAGGACCGCCTTCGACTCGGGATGGGGCTGCGAGGCCACCGGCGCCGAGGCGACGAGGCTGTCGGAGAAGGACTCGGAAACGAACTGCGCCTGGGGCGTGCCCTCCTTCGCGTGAAACTCCGTGTTCTTCGCGAGCAGCTGGACGTGGTTTCCGATCTTCTTCAGCACGACGAGCCGCGAGCCACCCATCTGGCTGCCGTAGAGGCCCTTCTCCCCCAGGCTCTGCGGGATGTTCCAGGTGAAGAAGAAGGGCTTGTCGAACTGCTCGGGGCGGATGGCGATCCAGGCCTTCCCGTCCTTGCGATGGACGGCGAAGAAGCCGGCCGTCTCGCTCGCGTCCTTGGCGACGTCCTTGAACGGACCCGGCTGGCCGGGCACCGGCGCCGCGGGCTTCGACGATGCCGTGGCGGCCGCCGGCTTGGCCGGCGGCGCATCGATCGCCGGCGTGATCGCCGCGCAGCCGGCCAATGCGGTTGCCGCCAGCGCCAGCGAGAGCGGCGTTCCCCGAAGGGCGAGGCTCATGCACCGGCCCGCTGCATCGGGGCCTTGAGGGCCTCGGAGAGCGTGTTGAGGCTCTCGTTCAGGTGCGCCCTCGCCTCCTTAGACTGGCCGCCCTTCGCGAGCGCGGAACGGATCTGCTGCTGCAACTCGACCGCGTTCTCGCGCTGGAGGGCGCGGGCGTCGGCGGGCGTGGTGGCCGCCGGGCGGATGAGCGCGGTGGAAACGCGGCGCAGGTGCTCGCGCTGCAGGTTGCGGCGCATGCCGGAGATGTCGCCGCCCGCCTTGAGCTCCGTCCAGACGGCGCCCTGCACGGTGTCGTACACCTCGGACAGGCGCATCGCCTTGGCCTTGTCCGCGACCTTGTCCTGCGAGTCCAGGAGGCGCGCGGCCACGGCATCGGCCATCAGCTGGTCGAGCACCGCCTTCTGCACGTTCAGCACCGCGCCGGCGATCGAGACATCCGGGTTGCGCGGGCGCTCGAAGTGGTCGATGCCCATGCGGCTCACGAACTCCGGCTTGAAGCGGAAGCTGTCCGGGCGCAGCAGGTCGTTCGTGATCATCGCCAGGGCCTCGCGCTGCTTCGCCACGGGCGTCGGCTCGTAGAGCGGGCGGCCGCTGCCGGCACGGTCGCGAACCATCTTGACGCCGCCCACGTACTTGGCGGCCAGCGGCGCGACGCGCGCGAGCTGCGCGAAGCCGTTCGTGAAGCTGCGCGTGTAGCGCTCGTAGCTCTCCCCCGGCGCCAGGGTCATCCCCTGGAGCCGGTCCCACAGTTCGCGCGACAGCGTGAGGCGGCGCTTGTAGAACGCCAGCGGATCCGAGCCGAGGTCGAAGAGGTTCACCTCCGGGTCGATGCCCAGGAAGCCGCCCGAGCCGGCGTCGTAATCGTTGGCGAAGGCGAGCTGCGGTTCGGTCGAGCGCGCGGCGATTCGGGCGAGCTCCTCTTTCTCCCTGTCCGCCGCGATCTCCTTGTAGGCGTACTCCACGGCCCAGTAGTCGTAGGGGCCGAGCACGCTCTGGCTGTACTCGCCCTGCTTCTCGCCCTTCACGGCGAGGTTGAAGGGGGTGTAGTCCATCACCGACGTCGTGATGCCGTTGGCCTTGGTGAAGGCCGGGTCCTGGATCTGCTTGAGCGTGTAGACCGACGAGGCGCGGAAGTTGTGCTGGAAGCCGAGCGTGTGGCCGACCTCGTGCATGATCACGTCCTTCACGTAGGCCTGCGCCACTTCGTCGGCCTCGGGGCTCGACATGTCGAGGCCTCGGGCCTCCAGCAGGTCCATCGCGAACTCGAGCTGCTGGGCCGACTCGCCCATGTAGTTGCAGGCGAGGAAGCCGCGGCGATAGCCCATCGATTCCGCGATCGTGGCCGCGCGCGGCGCCGTGGCGACCTCGAGCGGGTGCGCGGTGTCCTCCGCGCGCAGGCGCCGGGCGCCGCGGCCGAAGACGTCGGACATGCCGATGTCGGCGTCGAGGATCTCGCCCGAACGCGGATCGACGTGGGAAGGACCGATGGCGAAGCCCACGTTCGAGCCCGTGAACCAGCGCACCGAGGCGTGGCCCGCGTCCATGGTGTCGAAGTCGTCCTGGTCCGTCTGCTGCTTCACGACGATGGCGTCCTTGTAGCCGACCTTCTCGAAGGCCTTGTTCCACTCGAGGATTCCGGCTTTCACGCTGGCGCGGTACTTCTCCGGCACGTTCTTGTCGATCCAGTAGGTGACGGGCTTCTTCGGCTCCGACAGGGCCGCGGCCGGGTCCTTCTTCTCGAGCCGCCAGCGCGTGACGACGTAACTGCGCACCTTGGGCGAGGTGTCCTCGGTGTAGTCGACGCGGTCCACCGTGAAATGGCCGATCCGTTCGTCGGCCGGGCGGCCCGCCATCGGTTCGACCGGCAGGGGCATGAAGTTGTACTGGAATCCCACGAAGAAGCTGCGGGGGTCCGGCGTCACCTTGGGCGGCGGGGGCGTGGGCACCGGCGGCGGCGTGAGCGGCGGCGGGCTGATCTTGGGCACCGCGAAGTGCGCGTTGACCTGCAGGCTGGTGAGCGCCTCGGTGTTCGTGACCCGCGAGAAGCTCGTGTTGCGCGCATCGATGGCGAACGGCATGCGGTAGGCCATCTCGATCTGCGTCGCGTAGCCGACGACGTCGCCGAAGAGGAGCGCATTGCCCTCGATCACGACGGCCTTGGTGTCGGGGTGGGCGGCCGCGGCAACGGGTGCCGAAGCGATGAGGCTGTCCGAGAACGACTCGGACACGAATTGCGCCTGGGGCGTGCCGGCCTTCGCGAAGAACTCGGTGTTCATCGCGATGAGCTGCACGTGGTTGCCGATCTTCTTCCACTTCGCCATGTGCGATCCGGCGAAGGGCGAGCCCATGTATTGGTGGCCCATCTGGCCGCCGAAGAGACCGCGCTCGCCGACGGAGCGGGGAATGTTGGCGGAGAAGAAGAAGGGCTTGTCGAACTGGTCCGGCTTGATCTCGATCCAGACCTTCTCGTCCTTCTGGTGCAGCGTGAAGTAGCCGGGGATCGCCTTCGCGTCCTTGAGCACGTCCTTGTAGGGCTTGGGCTGGCCGGGCGGCGTCGGTGCGGCCGCGGGCGGCGTGGCCGGGGCACCGGCGGCCGGGGCGCCCGGCTTCGCGGGATCGCCCTGCGTCGGCTTGGGAGCCGGGGCGGGTGCCTGCGCGAAGGCGGCCGAGGCGACGGCAAGGGCGATGGCGCCGGACAGGGACAGCTTCTGGACTGGCTTCCTCATGGGATTCCTCTGGGTTGGTCCGCGGCTAAAGCGCGCGACGGTAACACGCGCCCCGCGGGGGTTTGTCACGAAATGTCACGACCGGGTGGCGGGCTCGGCCGTCAGGACCGCGCCACGAAGGCTGTGGGGGTGGGCATGCACGATCTCGACATCGACGAAATGACCGACGAGTCGCGCCGGGCCGGGGAAATTCACGATGCGGTTGTTGTCGGTGCGGGCGGCGAGTTCGGCCGCATCCTTGCGCGAGGGGCCCTCGACGAGCACGCGCTGGCGCGTGCCGACCATGGCGCGCGAATACCCCTCGGCGAGCGCCTGGATGCGCGCCTGCAGGCGCGAGAGCCGGGCGAGCTTCACCGCCTGGGGCGTCGCATCCTCGAGGTTGGCGGCCGGCGTGCCGGGACGGCTGCTGTAGACGAAGCTGAACGAGCCGTCGAAACGCACGTCCTCGATGAGCTTCATCGTCTGCTCGAAGTCCGCCTCGGTCTCGCCGGGGAAGCCCACGATGAAGTCGGTCGAGATCGAGATGTCCGGCCTCGCGAGGCGCAGGCGCCGGATGATCGACCGGTACTCCATCGCCGTGTAGTTGCGCTTCATGGCTGCGAGAATGCGGTCCGACCCGGACTGCACCGGCAGGTGCACCTGCGAGACGAGCTTCGGCAGCCTGGCGTACGCGTCGATGAGGCGCTGGGTGAATTCGAGCGGGTGCGAGGTGGTGTAGCGCAGGCGTTCGATGCCCTCGACCCGCGAGACGTGCGCGAGGAGCAGGGCGAAATCCGCGATCTCGCCGTCGGCCATCGGGCCTGCGTAGGCGTTCACGTTCTGGCCGAGGAGCGTCACTTCCTTCACGCCCTTGAGCGCGAGGTCGCGCACTTCGGCGAGCACGTCCTCGAAGGGGCGCGACACTTCCTCGCCGCGCGTGTAGGGCACGACGCAGAAGCTGCAGTACTTGCTGCAGCCCTCCATGATCGAGACGAACGCGCCCGCGCCCTCGACGCGAGCGGGCGGCAGGTGGTCGAACTTCTCGATCTCCGGGAAGGAGATGTCCACCTGCGCGCGTCCCCGGGTACGCCTGTCCTCGAGAAGCTGCGGAAGGCGGTGCAGGGTCTGGGGGCCGAACACCACGTCGACGAACGGCGCGCGGCGCACGATGGCCTCGCCCTCCTGGCTGGCGACGCACCCGCCCACGCCGATGAGCAGGCCCGGCTTCGCCTGCTTCAGGGGGCGAAGGCGCCCGAGGTCGGCGAACACCTTCTCCTGCGCCTTCTCGCGCACCGAACAGGTGTTGAAGAGGATGAGGTCGGCATCCTCGGCCCGGTCCGTCTTTTCGTAGCCTTCGGCGGCGGCGAGGACGTCGGCCATCTTGTCGGAATCGTATTCGTTCATCTGGCACCCGAAGGTGCGGATGAAGACTTTCTTGGCGGAGTCGGCCATGGGGAGTCCTGGATCGCGGAGGTTGAATCCGGGCAGGCGGAAAAAGAATGCGATTGTAGCCGAACGCCCCAGCCCGGGCCCTTGGGCCGAAGGGGTCCACGGCCTTGGCTCGCCGCGAGTTTCGCGTGCTAGATTCGCCCCGAAGCCCGCACGATCGCGCCATGCCCGCCCCCACCGAACCCGACATCCGCCGCGACCTTGCTGCCGCCTACCGCCTCGCGGCCCGGCGCGGCTGGGACGACACGGTCTGGACGCACATTTCCGCATCCGTTCCCGGCGAGCCCGGCCGCTACCTTCTCAACCGCTTCGGGCTGCAGTTCGCCGAGATCACGCCCGAAAACCTCGTGAAGGTGGACGTGGCCGGCCGCGTCGTCGACGGCAGCGGCGCGCCGGTGAACCCCAGCGGCTTCGCGATACACGGCTGCATCCATGCGGCCCGCCCCGATGCGCATTGCGTGCTCCACCTGCACACGGTTTGGGGGCAGGCGCTCGCGGCGATGCCGCAGGGCCTGCTGCCCTGCTCGCAACCGGCGATGCGCCTGCACGGCCGCCTGGGCCGCCATCCCTACGAGGGCCTCGCGTTCACCGCCGACGAACAGGGGCGGCTCGTGGCCGCCCTGGGCGATCTCGACGGCCTCATCCTCGAGAACCACGGCATCCTCACCGTGGGCCGCACCGTGGCCGAGGCTTTCGTGCTGATGATGCTCATCGAGCGCGCGGCGCAGGTGCAGGTGAACGCCATGGCCGCGACCGGCGGCCGACCCCTCGTGGCGAACGATGAAGTGGCCGAAAGGACCTATCGGCAGTGGATCGGCGACGGCCTCACGCCCGAGGGCGCCGACGAATGGCCCGCGCTGCTGCGCTCGCTGGACGACCCGATTTCCCCGAAACCCTGAACGCGAAGGAAATGCCATGCCCATCATCCACGTCCAGCTGTTCGAAGGCCGCAGCATCGACCAGAAGCGCGCCTACGCGAAGGCGCTCACCGACGCGTCCGTCCAGGTGCTGGGGATCGACCCCGGCGCCGTCGACGTGATCTTCAGCGACGTGAAGAAGAGCGACTGGGCGACGGGCGGCGTGCTCTGGAGCGACCCGAAGTAGGGAGTAGCGGCAACGAAAGCGCCGGTTGGAAAGGCCGAACGGCGTTTGCGCGCAAAGTACCGGCACCGAATCGACGCGAGCGCGGGATGGGCGGCTCGGTACCGGTTGTAGTTGCGGGGCGACAACCAAACGCGTCTCGGCTCAAGCACTTGCCGCGACCGGAACTCCGGCTTGTCGCCGGCGCCCGACGCTCGCCAATCGCGGGTTGGCCGCAATTTATTGATTACAAGTGCAATTTTTAGTGGCACGGGTCGTGCGATTGACCGACGCGCTCAATTTCAGCGACTGCCGACAATTGCCGACATGTCCCGTACCGTTCACGCAGCGCCCACCGAATCAGCGGCGCGTTCACCGTTCCTCTCCTGGCTGGTGCTCGGACTCCTGGTGTTTGCCGTGGGGCAAACAAATGCCTTCGGCGAGGAGCGCGTCCGCATCGGACTCACGAAGACGGCGTCCGATGCGACGATCGTGTCCTTCGGGCTGCCGCTGGCGCCCGGGCAGCTCACCGACCCGGCGCACATCGCGGTGGTCACCCATCCGGGCAACGTGCCCATCGCCAACGTGAGGGCGCGCACGCTTCTGTCGCACTACAGCACGGCGGGTGCGCCCACCAGCATCAAGTCCGTGCTCATCCAGTTCCCGATCTCGGCGATGCCCGGGACGGGGATGACCGTCGAGGTGATCGTGAACACGGTCGCGCCAGGCGCCGCGAGCGGCACGCAGCCCTTCACCGCGGCCTCCTTCGTCGCGCCGGAGTCCATCCAGACGACGGACCGGCGCATCGTGCTGAACGGCTCGGTCTATTCGCTCACCGAGACCAACATCCAGTCGCGCACGCTTTTCACCGGCACGGAGCCGAAGGTCCTGGCGACCTACCCGGACGGCTACCTGGCGGGCACGGGCCTGTTCGGCGAGCTCATGTCCCGGGCGGAGCTGCTCGCCAAGCCCAAGCTGCAGGGCATGAAGTACCTGTCGGACAACTTCGCCCTGTTCACCTCGTCGATGATGTACGCGGACTACCGCATGAATTCCGATACGGCCGCGGTCTACGACCAGGCGAATTTCGAGGGCTGGCTCTACGACCGCTGCGCCACGTATCTCACGGCGTACGCGCACACCGGCGACGTGAAGTACCTGCGCTACTCGATGCGCTCGTGCTCGTACTATTCGGGCCAGATCGGCACCTCCGGCGCCAACCAGGGGATCTTCCTGGGCAAGCCGACACGGGACACGAAGTACTCGCACCAGCGGGGCGTGTACCTCTATTACGCGCTCACCGGCGACGAGGCGGCCCTCGCGGCCGGCACGAACATGGCCGTGATGTGGAATGCCGATACCGAGTTCGTCTCCTCGTACCGCACGGGCCGCATCGCGAGCTCCGCGAACCTGTGGACGGAGCGGCTGCTCTCGACGAGCCTGGAGGGGCTCGCGTACGGCTTCGCCATCACCGGCAACGCGACCTACCGCACGGCGGCGCAGCAGATCTTCGAGACGGCCCACCGGCACGTCACCACGGCCAGCCAGTCCGAGCTCAACACCATCATGCAGACCATCGCGGGAGCGTCCTTTCCGCCCCAGAACTGCTGGATCCACTCGGCGGCGCAGCATGCGGAGGGCGGCGACCTCGAGCCGTGGTGCTCGAGCTGGATGAGCGAGCTGATCGTCGACCCGATGCGCGCCTACCAGGAGGTCACCGGGGACGCCCGCGTCGACGAGGTCTTCATCCGGCTGGGGCGCTTCATGCGCGACATCGGCACCACGTACGTGTCCGGCGGCACCTTCCAGACGGCCTCCCGGTTCATCGACCCGCAGGCGGCCTGCTACACGACGCCCACCAGCCGCAAGCTCGTGCCCTCCTACGGCGCGGGGCTGAACCAGGGCGGGGTGCGCCAGAACTTCGGCGACACCTCCGACGAGGAGCACTGCGCCGACGCCTCGGTGCTCATGTCCTCGGCAATCCGGGCGCTGCACCGCTCGGGCCAGTTCAACAATGCCTACAACGTGGCCGGGCTGCAGACGGAGGGCCGATCGTTCGTCGCGCTCTTCCACGAGCTCTCTTCCTGCGCGAGAAGCACCTTCCAGAACTGGACGCGCACGGGCCGCGACCCGCGAACAAAGACGAGCGCCGAGCTGGCCCCGGGGTACGGCAACAACGACCCGGCCGCCCAGCGCAACTTCATGACCGCGAACAAGATCGGCTACCCCTCCTATCCCACGGATCCCCAGCGCAAGCTCAGCTGGTGGTTCAACACCTCGATATTGAGCCCCCGGATGATGGACCAGGTGGGAATCGACGTGGGTGCCGCCACCGGCGCCGGCTACGTGCAGGGCGCCTCGTGCGGGGCGGCGACGACCATGCCTCCCACGACGCCGGTCGTCTTCACGGGCGGCAAGGCCGGCCAGACGATCACGTTCGCCGCGGCGCCCGTGGTCGCGATCGGCGGCTCCGGCTACGTGGCGGCCACCGCCTCCTCGGGCCTGCTGCCGACCTACACGAGCACCACGCCCTCGGTCTGCACCGTCTCCGGCAACCGGGTCGCGGCCGTGGCCCAGGGCACCTGCATCATCGCGGCCAACCAGGCCGGCAACGCGAACTACAATGCGGCGCTCGCGGTCACGCAATCATTCACGGTGCCGCCGCTCGATGGCCTGGCGTTCTCGAGCCCGAGTGCCGCCACTTTCACCGTCAATTCGCCGGGCACCTTCACCGTGACCGCAACGGGATCGCCCGTGCCTGCGCTTTCGGTTGCGGGCGCGCTTCCCCAAGGCATCACCTTCACTTCTTCAACGGGCGTACTGGCCGGCACGCCGGCGACCGGCACAGCCGGCGACTACCCGCTCACGTTCACGGCCAGCAACGGCGTGGCGACGAATGCGACGCAGTCCTTCACCCTCACGGTGGCGAACATCGCGCCGAATTCCTACACCGTGACACCCAGCGCCGGACCCAACGGCACGATCGCGCCGTCAACGCCGCAGTCCGTCACACAAGGTGGCGCCGCGACATTCACGGTGACCCCGAGTACGGGCCACACGGCCAGCGTCAGCGGTACCTGTGGCGGCACGCTCGCAGGCAACACCTTCACCACGAACGCGGTCACCGCGGCCTGCACCGTGGTGGCAGGCTTCACGCTGAACGCCTACAGCATCACGGCCACCGCCAGCCCGAGCGCGGGCGGCACGGTCACCTGCACGCCGAACCCGGTTGGCCATGGAGCCGCCAGCACGTGCACGGCAACGGCCCGCGCGGGCTACACCTTCAGCGCCTTCAGCGGTGCCTGCACGGGATCGACCTGCTCGCTCTCCAACGTGACCGCGGCGAGAAGCCTCACCGCCACGTTCACGCCGAACACTTACGCCATCACAACCACCGCCAGCCCGAGCGCGGGCGGCACGGTCACCTGCACGCCGAACCCGGTTGGCCATGGAGCCGCCAGCACGTGCACGGCAACGGCCCGCGCGGGCTACACCTTCAGCGCTTTCAGCGGTGCCTGCACGGGGTCGACCTGCACGCTGTCCAACGTGACAGCAGCCCGGAACGTGACGGCGAACTTTTCGGCTGCCCCGGCGGGCACCTTTGCCCTCACGGTGACGAAGAGCGGTGGCGGGACGGGGTTGGTCGCTTCTTCGGCACCGGGTATCGACTGCGGCGCAACGTGTTCGGCCAATTTCAACTCCGGCATCTCCGTCGCCCTGGCAGCGGTGCCATTTTCCGGCTCGTACTTGAAGCGCTGGAGCGGGGCTTGCACCGGCACGGGCGCCTGCAACGTGACGATGGATGCGGCGAAGAGCGCGAACGCGGAGTTCAAGCTGAAGACCACGATCCCGCGCCTCGCCAATATTTCCACGCGAATGCAGGTGCTCTCCGGCAACGACGTGTTGATCGGCGGCTTCATAATCGGCGGCGCGGTTCCCAAGACGGTGGTGGTGCGCGCCCGTGGGCCGTCTCTCATCCCCTTCGGCATCCCCAACGCCCTGGTCAACCCGAGGATGGATCTCTTCTCGGGGCAGGACATCATCGCGACGAACGACAACTGGCAGACGCAAACCATTCCGGCGGACGTGGCTGCGATCCAGGCCTCGGGCTTCGCGCCGACCAACGATCTCGAGTCGGCGATCCGCACGACCCTCGCCCCCGGCGCCTACACGGCGGTGGTCACCGGCGTGGGCAACGGATCCGGGGTGGGAATCGTCGAGGTGTTCGAGGTGGACCTGCCCGAAATCCCACTCATCAACATCTCCACGCGCGGGCAGGTGCTGACGGCGAACGACGTGATGATCGGGGGCTTCATCATCCAGGGGGACGCGCCGCAGACCGTCATCATTCGCGCGCGCGGGCCGAGCCTGGTTCCCTTCGGGATTCCCAACGCGCTGCTCGATCCGGTGCTGCAGCTCTTCGACGGCCCGACGCCGATCGCGACGAACGACGACTGGCAACTGCAGGCTACCCCCGCCGACTTGGCGCGGATCCAGGGCTCGGGCTTCGCTCCGAGCGACACGCGCGAGGCGGTGATCAGCATCACGCTGCCACCGGGCGCCTACACCGCCATCGTCACCGGCAAGAACGGCACGACGGGGGGGGGCATCATGGGAGTGGTCGCGGCGTAACAGCCTGCGCCAGGGGGAAGAGCGTGGCGCCGCGAGCTCCGCAGGAACCTTCAGCGGATGGCGATCGGCTCGTCGATGGCCCGGGTGGCGGCGTCGATGAAGCGGTCGCGCAGGCGCTCGTCCATCTCGAGCGCGCGCGCGATCTTCCCGATGAAGGCGTCGTCGAACTCCTGGGGCCCGGCCGGGAAGAGCGACAGGTAGATCGTGACCGCGGCGAGGTCGCTGCCGAGCGAGGACGGATGGATGCCGTCCGCGTAGAGCCGCGTGCGCGGCGCCTGCGAGAGCACCCGGAACCAGGCCTCGCCCGCCGGCAATAGGACGGCGTCGATGGCCTTGGCCGCGAGGCGGTAGGACTGGATCGTGGCCGGGAAGTCCTTCGGCCGGTCCGCGAGCGGCCAGACCATGTAGAGGGCCGGTTTCGCGCCGGCGGTGCGGATCGGCTGCGCGAATCGCTTCGCGAATTCGACGAGTTGCGCGCGCCCCTCCTCGTGGGCCGAGGTGCCCTGTTGCAGCACTACGTAGTCCCAGCCCCCCTTCCGGATGGCCTCGAGCGCCCGTCCGTCCTGCCAGTGGTCCTCCAGGCTGAAGGACGGGTAAGCCACCGATTCTACCTGCACGGCACGGCCCGTGGCCTTCGCGACGCCCGCGATCCGCTGCGGCAGGTCCGTCGTGTACGTCAGGCTGTTGCCGATGAAGAGGACGCGAACAGGCGGGCCGGCCGGATTTTCCTGCGCGAACGCGCCGCCGGCCGCGAGGGCGAGCGCGAGGAGGATGGTCCGCAGGCAGGCGGCGAGCATGCGGCGAGTCTAGTCGCCGCCCCCCGGCCATGCGTTACGGAATGTGGAGCGGCGGTCCGTCAGACGTTGAAGCGGAAGTGCATCACGTCGCCATCCTTCACGATGTATTCCTTGCCCTCCAGGCGCATCTTCCCGGCTTCCTTCGCGCCCTGCTCGCCCTTGCACGCGATGAAGTCGTCGTACGCGATGACTTCCGCCCGGATGAAGCCCTTCTCGAAATCCGTGTGGATGGCGGCGGCGGCGCGGGGGGCGGTGTCGCCCTTGTGGATCGTCCAGGCGCGCACTTCCTTCTCGCCGGCCGTGAAGTAGGTCTGCAGGCCCAGCAGGCCGAAGGTGGCGCGCACGAGCCGGTCGAGGCCGGGCTCCTTCATGCCCATGTCGGCGAGGAACATCTCCTTTTCGTCACCCTCGAGGTCGGCGATCTCGCTTTCGAGCTTCGCGCAGATGGCGACGACGGGCGCGCCTTCCTTCGCCGCGTAGGCCTTCACCTTCTCGAGCAGCGGGTTGTTCTCGAATCCGTGCTCCTCGACGTTGGCCACGTAGAGGGCGGGCTTCGCGGTGAGGAGCTGGAGCGGCTGCAGCAGGGCCATTTCGTCGTCCGAGAGGCCGAGCGCGCGCACCGGGTGCAGGCCGTCGAGCGACTTGTGGACCTTCTCGAGGACCGCGACGAGCTTCGCGTCCTCCTTGTTGCCGGAGCGCGCGCTGCCGAGCTTCCTCTCGCGGATGCGGTCGACGGTGGCCATGTCGGCGAGCGCGAGCTCGGTGTGGATCACCTCGATGTCGGAGATGGGATCCACCTTGCCCGCGACGTGCACGACGTTGTCGTCCTCGAAGCACCGCACGACGTTGGCGATGGCCTCGGTCTCGCGGATGTTGGCGAGGAACTGGTTGCCCAGGCCCTCGCCCTTCGAGGCGCCGGCCACCAGGCCCGCGATGTCGACGAACTCGACGATGGCCGGCAGGATCTTGAGCGGCTTCGCGATCGCCGCGATGGCGGCGAGGCGCGGATCGGGCACCTCCACGACGCCGACGTTCGGCTCGATCGTGCAGAAGGGGTAGTTCTCGGCCGCGATGCCGGCCTTCGTGAGCGCGTTGAAAAGGGTGGACTTGCCGACGTTGGGCAGGCCGACGATGCCGCATTGCAGGGTCATTTCGGATCTTTCGGGGGCTTGGGCGGCGCGGCTTTCGCGCCCTCCACGGGAATCTCGACTTCTTTCTTGGGCGGCGTGTGCAGCCAGGTGACGGCGTCCTGCATGCGCCCGCCCGCCATGCGCGCAAGCAGGTCCAGGCTGCGGTCGAGCGCCTCGTCGATGGCGAGCTGCTCGTCGCGCCGGGCCTCGTGCAGGACGAAATCGGCGACGGCGTCCTTGTGGCCCGGGTGGCCGATGCCGATGCGAAGACGCAGGAATTCGCGCGTGCCCAGCACCTCGTCGATGTCGCGCAGGCCGTTGTGGCCCCCGGTGCCGCCGCCCGACTTGAGCTTCACGGTGCCCGGGGGCAGGTCCAGCTCGTCGTGCACGACGAGCATCTCGGCGGGCTCGATGCGATGGAAGCGCAGGAACGCACCGACGCTGCGGCCGCTCTCGTTCATGTAGGTCGCGGGCTTGAGCAGCCAGAAATCGCGGCCGCCCTCGCCCACCCGCGCCACCCATCCCGAGAACTTCGATTCCTTCGCCCAGCGGACGCCGCGGGCGGACGCGATGGCGTCCACCCACCAGAAGCCGGCGTTGTGCCGGGTTCGCTCGTACTCGCGCCCGGGGTTGCCGAGGCCGACGATGAGGCGGGGAATGTGCATGGTCAGGGGGAGTCGGAAAGAAAACGCCCGCCACGAGGGGCGGGCGTCGTCCGCGGAACGGGGCGTGTGGGCTCCGGGCCGGGGTTACTTCTTCTTGTCGTCCTTCTTGCCCGCGTCCTTGGCCGGCTCGTCTTCCTTGGCCTTCTGGGCCGTGGTCGGGATGTCGGCCGCCGAGGGCGCCGCGGTGGCCGTGAGGTCCTCTTCCGCCGTGGCCTGGCGCGGGATCACGACGGTCGCGACCGTGATGTCGTCGCCCTTCAGGAGCGCGGTGGACTCCACGCCCGCGGGCAGCGTGATGCCCGAAACGTGCAGCGAGTGGCCGGCCTGGAGGTCCTTGAGATCGACCTCGATGAATTCCGGCAGGTCCTTCGGCAGGCAGGCGATGTCGAGGTCGTTCACGATGTGCTGCACCGCGCCGCCGGCGAGCTTCACGCCCGGGGAGATCTCGGCGTTCACGAAGTGCAGGGGAACGCGCATGTGGATCTTCTTGTTCGCGTCCACGCGCTGGAAATCCGCGTGCAGGATGAGATCCTTGAACGGGTGCATCTGGTAGTCGCGCAGAAGGACCTGGGACTTCTCGGTGCCGACCGAGAGGTCGAGAACGGAGGCGTGGAAGGCCTCGAGCTTCAGCTTGAAGTAGAGCTCCTTGTGGTCGAGCTGGATGGGCTGCGCGTCCTTGCCGGCGCCGTACAGGATGCCGGGCACCTTGGACTCGCGACGCAGACGGCGGCTCGCACCCGTTCCCTGCAGGCTTCGCGGTTCGGCTTTGATATCGATCTTCATGTTCACTCCAGTTTCGACGGGTGCCCGCGACCAGGCTGCCCGCCCTTCGAGGGGGAAACGGCCCCCTCACCCCGTTGCCCGCCTCCCGGAAGGGAAGCCGGCCGAATGCTTCGTCCTACTCGACGAACAGCGAGCTCACCGAGCTTTCCTCGCAGATGCGCCGCATCGTCTCGGCCAGCAGCTCGGAGACGCTGATCTGGCGGATCTTCGGGCACGCGAGCGCATCGGGCTGCAGCGGAATCGTGTCCGTCACCACCAGCTCGTCGATGACCGACTTCTCGATGCGGCTCACCGCCGGCCCCGAGAGCACCGGGTGCGTGCAGTACGCCACGACGCGCTCGGCGCCGTGTTCCTTCAACGCCCGGGCGGCCTCGCACAGCGTGTTGGCCGTGTCGACCATGTCGTCCATGATCACGCACGTGCGGCCGTTCACGTCCCCGATGATGTTCATCACCGTCGCCACGTTCGGGCGCGGGCGGCGCTTGTCGATGATCGCGAGGTCGCTTTCGAGGCGCTTCGCGATGGCCCGGGCCCGCACCACGCCGCCGACGTCCGGGGAGACGACGACCAGGTTCTTGTAGCCGTGCTTCCACAGGTCCCCGAGCAGGATGGGCGTCGCGTAGACGTTGTCCACCGGAATGTCGAAGAAGCCCTGGATCTGGTCCGCGTGCAGGTCCATCGTGAGCACGCGGTTCACGCCGGCCGCGGTCAGCATGTTCGCCACCACCTTGGCCGAGATCGCCACCCGGGCACTGCGGGGACGCCGGTCCTGGCGGGCGTAGCCGAAGTACGGCATCGCCGCGGTGATCCGCGCCGCGCTCGAGCGGCGCAGCGCGTCCACCATGATCATCAGCTCCATCAGCGTGTCGTTGGTCGGCGCGCAGGTCGACTGGAGCACGAAGACGTCCTTGCCGCGCACGTTCTCGAGCAGCTCGACCATGACCTCGCCGTCGCTGAACTTCGAGACGCTCGCCTTGCCCAGCTGCACGTTGAGGTGGCGGGCCACCTTCTGCGCGAGCTTCGGGTTGGCGTTGCCCGTGAACACCATCAGGTTGTCGAAAGGCATCGCCGTCTCTTTCGCTTCGCACACGTGGGGCCGGAAGGAAGGGGCAGGGGAGGAAGGATTCGAACCTTCGAATGCTGGAATCAAAATCCAGTGCCTTAACCAACTTGGCGACTCCCCTACCGGCCGGCGGGCCTTTCGGGCCTGCCGGTTACTGCCCTGCTACCGCGCGAGAGGGTGCTTTTCCAAGCCTCGCGCGACGAATCCCTTCATGCCAGCGGGAAGCTTCCCGTGGACAGCCTCTGCCGACTCCCGGTCCGCAAACCGGGCAAACACGCAGGCACCGGAGCCGGTGAGGCGCCCCCCACCCTGGGTCGAAAGCCATTCCAGGTGCTCGCGAACCGGGGGGTACCGCAGGGCTACGACCGGCTCGAGGTCATTCTTGAATTTCCCCGACCCGCCATGCGCAGAAAAGTCTGCCATTTTAAGGGGTTCCGTATCCCGGGTCAATTTGGCCGCCCCGAAGACGGCGGCGGTCGGGACCCCGACCGCGGGACGAGCACGAGGTACCACGCGGGCGGCAGGTCCAGTGCGGCCAGCCGCTCGCCGATTCCCTCCACCCAGGCGTTGCGCCCGAAGATGAAAAAGGGAACGTCGGCCCCCAGCCGCGCGCCCAGGGCCTGCAGGGCCGGCCGGTCGAGGCCGGTTCCCCACAACCGGTCCAGGGCGAGAAGCGTCGTGGCCGCATCGGAGCTGCCGCCGCCCAGGCCCCCGCCCATCGGCAGGTGCTTGTCGACCTCGATATCGGCCCCCAGGCGGGTGCCGGTTTCCCGTTGCAGCAGGCGCGCGGCACGCACCACGAGGTCCGATTCCGGCGGCACGCCTTCGAGATCGCTCACGCGGTGGATGACGCCATCCTCGCGACGCCGGAACCGCAAGGTGTCGGCCGCATCGATGAGGGTGAAGGCGCTCTGCAGGAGGTGGTAGCCGTCGGGGCGGCGACCCACCACGTGCAGGAAGAGATTCAGCTTGGCGGGTGCGGGGTAGTCCGGGCCGGGCAACTTCATCGATCACTCCGCCGGCGTTCGGTAGCGGTCGACCACCAGCTTCACCACCGATTGCTCGCGCGTCGCCACCACGCGGCGGGCGACCGTTCGTCCGGATGCTTCCTGGGTCTCCGGCACCTCCACGGCCCAGCCCTGCGCCGAAGCCCCCGTCGGGACCCGGGCGTGCAGCCAGGCGATGAACTGCGCGCGATCGATCGAAGCCGAAAGCAGGTGCGAGGTGAGGTCCGAGAAGGTGCCGTACTCGATGGGCGTGTGACCGGGCCGGTTCAGCAGGTAGCCGCCCGCGCCGCCGCCCTCGATGAGCGCGAGGTCGCCGCCCACGGGCGTCGAAAGCGCGATCTCGTCGCGATCGCCGCGATGCGTCCAGCGGATCCGGACGATTTCCCCGGCGCCGTCCTGCGCGACCGAAAGGCGGCCGGCCATGTCGAAGGACGCGGGCAGGCCTTCCAGCGAGACGGGCGGGGGCGGCGCGAGCGCGGCGCAGGCCGCGAGAAGCACGGCCGCGGCGCCCGCAACCAGGCGGGCAAGCATGGCAGGGCGGATCAGGGCTTGAACTTCTGCATGACCCCGAGAAGCGTCTCGTGGTTCGGGTTCTCCGTGAGCGCGGCCTGCCAGATGCGGTTCGCCTCGTCGCGCTCGCCGAGCTTCCAGAGGACTTCGCCCAGGTGGGCGGCGATCTCCGGATCGGGCCGCGCGGCGTGCGCGAGACGCAGGTTCTTCGCCGCGTCCTCGAGGTTGCCGCGGCGGTACTGCACCCAGCCGAGACTGTCGAGGATGAAAGGATCGCCGGGCGCGAGCTTGAGGGCCTTCTCGATGAGGCCCTGCGCCTCCTCGAGGCGCTCGGTGCGGTCCGCGAGGGTGTAGCCGAGCGCGTTGTAGGCGTGCGCGTAGTCGGGCTTCAGCTCGATGACGCGGCGCAGGTCGGACTCGAGCACATCGAGCCTGTTGACGCGCTCGGCCGCCATCGCGCGGTCGTAGCGAAGCTCGAAGGATTCCGGGAACTGCGCCACGGCCTGCGAGAGCATCTCGTAGGTGTCGCCCCAGGCGCGCGCGTCGCGCAGGAGCTGCGCCTCGATCTGGATCATCTGGATGCGGTCGTCCTGGGTGCGCGGCTCGATCGCCTGCAGGTATTCGCGTCCCTTCGCGAGGCCGTCGCGCTTGGCGACGAGCGTGGCGATGCGAAGCTGGGAACGCATCCAGTCCTGGCCTTCGACCTTGCGGTACCAGTCGATCGCGTCCTCGGGCTTCTTCTGGCCCTCGGCGACCTGCCCCAGGAGCTGGTAGACCGCGCCGGGATCCGGGTGCCCGAGGGCGAGCGAGCGACGCAGGGCCTCGTCGGCCTCCGCGTAGTCTCCCGCCTGCAGCGCGAGCAGCCCCACCGCGTACGGCAGCTGCGGGTCGGCCGGCGCGAGCTTCTCGGCCGTGCGGAATGCCGTGCGCGCCTCCGCCTTTCGCCGCGCGTCGGGGTATTCGCGGGCGAGTTGCAGCCACGCGTCTTTCGATTGCGGGTACCGGGCGACGAAGGCTTCGTAGAAGGGGATCACCTGGGCCGGAGCGAGCTTGCGCAGCACCTGCGCGTGCAGGATCGCGGCCTGCGCCCAGTCCGGGCGCGCCTCGAGCGTCGCGAGCGATTCGGCGCGGGCCGTCTCGTCCTCGCCCGCCAGGAGCGCGGCCACGCCCAGGGCGTAGTGCGTCTCCGGGAGCGCCGCATAGGGTCCGCAGAGGGTGCGCACCGAGGCGAGCACGGCCTTCTTGTCCGGGAACTTCGCGAAGAAATACGAGAGCTGCGTGATGAGGAGCGCCCGGTCGCCGCTCTCGGCCACGATCGCGGCCACGGATTCCGTGGCCTTGTCGAGCTCGCCGCGGCTGCCCAGGAGGGACGCGACGAGGTCGCGGCCCAGGGGATTCTCGGGTTCCAGTTCGACGAGGAGCGCCGCGAGTTCCAGCGCGGGCTCGAGCGCCCGCGCACGGATGGCGATCTCGACGGCGCGCCGGGCGACGAGCGGGTCGCGCGTCTCCTTGGCGAGCCTAGACAGGGTACCGAGCGCCACGCCCGTTTCGCCGCGCTGCGCCGCCACCTCGGCGGCGAGGAACTCGAAAATCGCGCCTTCGCGGCTGGTCGGCCCGGAACGGCCGGGCTGGGCAGCCGCACCCGTCGCGAGCCCCGCGATCGCGGCCGCCAGTGCGACCCTCGTCTTCCAGCGCCTTGCCGTCATCAAATGTGCTCCTGGAGGCGGCAGGGAACACCGCCCGGGCGATCATCATAGTGCTTTTCGTGCCGGCTTCCACCGGCCTTCGGACCCGTTCGACCGCGACCGGGCGCCCGCGTTTCCCCCCGGTCGTATAATCGCTTCCCCATCCCGCCCAATCGCACCCGTCCTCCCCGATGCCGGAACTGCCGGAAGTCGAGACGACCCGACGCGGGCTCCTGCCCCATGTCGTCGGACGCCGTATCCGGGACGTGGTGGTCCGGGAGCCGCGCCTTCGCTGGCCGGTGCCGGGCGACCTCGCCCGTCGGATGAACGGCGAGTGCGTCCGCGACATCCGCCGGCGGGGCAAGTACCTGCTCTTCGACGTGGGCGACGGCCACCTGCTGGTGCACCTGGGCATGTCGGGCAGCCTCACCCTCGTCCCGCGCGACACGCCGCCGCGGCGCCACGACCACGTGGACCTCGCGCTCGAGGGCGAGTCCACGCTGCGGCTCAACGATCCCCGGCGCTTCGGCGCCGTGCTCTGGGTGAAGCGCCCCGAGACCCACGCGCTGCTGGCGTCGCTCGGCGTCGAACCCTTCGACGCGTCCTTCGGCGGGGAACTGCTGCAACGCCTGGCGAAGGGGCGGCGGGTGCCGGTGAAGCTGTTTCTCATGAACGCCCGCCTGGTGAGCGGCATCGGCAACATCTACGCGAACGAGGCGCTCTTCGCCGCGGGCGTGCACCCGTCCCGCCCTTCGGGCAGGCTCTCGCGCGAACGGTGGGACCGCCTGGCCGCGGCGATCCGGAGCACCCTCGAGCGGGCGCTCGCGGCCGGCGGCAGCACGCTGCGCGACTTCGTGGGCGGGGACGGGCAGCCGGGCCATTTCCAGAACGACCATGCCGTCTACGGCCGCGCGGGCGAGCCCTGCCCGGCCTGCGGCACGGCCATCCGCGGCACCCGCCATGCCGGTCGCGCCACCTACTACTGCGGATCGTGCCAGCGATGAGCACCGCCCGTTCCGGCCGGAGCCTGGGCGCGTTCGAACCGAGCCTCGCGCAGCTTCGCGACTGGCGCCAGCGCACGGCCGACGCGCTCGCGCAACTGCGGCGCTGGGCCCTCGTGAACCAGCTCACGGACGAGCACACCGCGATGCGCCTCGCGCACCTGGAGCGTCGCCTGTCCTCGGAACGGCTGTCGATCGCCTTCGTCGCGGAAGTCTCGCGCGGCAAGAGCGAACTCATCAACGCGCTTTTCTTCGCCGACCTCGGCGCGCGCCTGCTGCCCGCCGGCGCCGGCCTCACGACGATGTGTCCGGCGGAGATCTTCCACGATGCGACGCGTCCGCCTTCCATCCGGGTGCTGGCGATCGAGTCGCGCGAGGAGTCCCGCGCGCTGCGCGAGCACATCGCCGATTCGGCCACCTGGCGGGAAATCCCCCTGGACCCGGGCCGTCCCGAGACGCTGGCGGAAGCCTTCGAAGTCCTTTCGGAAACGCAGGTCGTGGCGGCGAGCGAAGCCCATGCGCTGGGACTGCCCGTCGAGGGTGCCGCGAGCGCCGAGATCCCGCGATGGCGCTACGCGCTCGTGAACTTCCCGCACCCGCTGCTCGAGATGGGGCTCGTCATCCTCGACACGCCCGGGCTCAACTCGCTGGGCAACGAACCCGAGCTCACGCTCCACCGCCTGCCCGAGGCCGACGCGATCGTGTTCGTCCTGTCGGTGGACACGGGCGCCACGCGTTCGGATCTCGACCTGTGGCGCCGGCACGTGGAGCCGCTCGAGGAGACCGCGGGCGCGCGCTACATCGTGCTCAACAAGATCGACGGCCTGCGCGACGGCCTCAAGCCCGAGTCGCAGGTGTTCGGCGAGATCGACCGGCAGGTACGGGCCACGGCCGAGGCGCTGCGGGTCGCGCCGACGCAGGTGTTCGCCCTGTCGGCGAAGCAGGGGCTCGTCGCGCGCATCCAGGGCGACGGCGACGGGTTCGCGAAAAGCCGGCTGTACCGCCTCGAGCAGGCTCTTGCCGGCGGCCTCGTGCACGCGCGGCAGGTGGACCACGCGGCGGCCGTGGGCGCCGAGGCGCGCGCGCTCCTCGCCGAATCGCGCGCGCTCATCGACAGCCGGCGCGGCTTCGTCGAGGACCAGGTCGCCGAGCTTTCGCAACTGCAGGGGCGCAACCAGAAACTGGTCGACACGCTGGGCCGCAAGGCGGCCGACGAGCGCAAGCGCATCGAGGAGGCGAGGGCCGCGCTGGTGGGCCTGCGCGCCGTGCACAACCGGCTTGCCGACGAGCTCGCCGGCCTGCTCGACCCCAACCGGGCCCGCGACGACGGAATCAAGGCCCGCGCCGCGGTGGTCGCGAGCCCGTTCAGCGCGGGCATCGGCGGGGCGGTCGACGCGTACTTCCGCGAGGTCGGCGGTCGCATCGAGCGGGCGATCGCCGTGATCCACGAGGTGAAGGTGATGATGGTCACCGTGAACCGCAAGTTCGCCGCCGAGTACGGCATCTCGCCGGTCGAGGTGGCCGATTTCGCGACGGATCGCTTCCCGCTGGAGCTCGATCGCCTGGAGGCGGTGTGCCGGCGCGAGCTGAAGAGCGCCTCGAGCCTGCTCACGCGCGGCAGCGGGAAGCTCGCGGCCCTGTTCTTCGATTCGGTCGCGCTCAAGGCGATCCACGTCTTCGAGATCGCCGACCGGGAGGTTCGCGTGTGGATGAACGCCTTCATCCGCCCCCTCGAGGCGCAGGTGAGCGCCTTCCAGGAGCAGGCCAACTACCGCATCGAGGGCATGGCGCGCATCCGCAACGCCGAAGGGGACCTCATCGACCGCGTCGGGGAACTGCAGCACTACCTCGACGAGCAGGTGCGCCTCTCGCGCGAATGGGACGGGCACCAGGAGCGCATCCAGGCCCTGCTCGCGGTGCGGGAAGCCACCCTCGCCCCCGGCGACTCGGACTAGGCCTTCGCCCGGGCGATCCCCGCGGCGACCAGGCTCACGTACTTCACCTCGAGGGCTTCACGCGTTTCGACGTGTTCCGGGTCGAGCGGGATGCAATCGACGGGGCACACCTCGCGGCACTGGGGCGTGTCGAAATGGCCGACGCACTCCGTGCACTTGCCCGGATCGATGACGTAGATCTCCTCGCCCGCCGAAATGGCCCCGTTGGGGCATTCGGGCTCGCAGACGTCGCAGTTGATGCACTGGTCCGTGATCTTGAGGGCCATCCGGCGCCTGGGTCTAGTCCGAGCTGTGGGCGCCCCGGCCGATCTTCGCCGCCATGCGCTCGGCGGTGATCGGGTGCACGAAGGCGGAAATGTCCCCGCCGAGCACGGCGATCTCCCGGACGATCGTGGCCGAGAGGAACAGGTAGCGGTCCGAGGGCGTGAGGAACAGGGTTTCGACACCGGGCGCGAGGGTCCGGTTCATGCCGGCGAGCTGGAACTCGTACTCGAAGTCGGAGACGGCGCGCAGGCCCCGGAGGATGATCCCCGCCTTCTGGTCGCGGACGAAGTCCGAGAGCAGGCCCGCGAAACCCACGACCTTCACGTTGGCGTAGCCCGCGAGCACCTGCTCGGCGATGCCCACGCGCTCGGCCAGCGAGAAGAACGGGCGCTTCGCCTGGCTGTGCGCGACGGCGACCACCACCTCGTCGAAGAGGCGCGAGGCACGGCCCACGAGGTCCTCGTGGCCGTTCGTGATGGGATCGAACGTTCCGGGGTAGACGGCGCGCTTCACGGTCATGGTCATGGTGTCTGGGGGGAGGGGGAAGTCCCGGGCAGGTACTCGAACAACGCGAACTTTACCGCGCCGGCGCTTGCTTCGCGCTTACAGGCCCACGCCGCCGAAGGAGGAACCACCGTTTCCGCGGCCTCCACATAGACTCGCGCGCCCGGCACCAGGCGGGGTTCGAGGGCCGCAAGCGAGGGCCCGGCGAGGCCCGAGGCGTAGGGGGGATCGACGAACGCCAGGTCGTAGCGATCGCCCGCGCGGGCCAGCCAGGCGATCGCGTCCGCCTGCACCACCTCGACACCCTCGGCGCCCAGGTCGGCGAGGCTCGCGCGCAGGTGGTCGCACACGCGGCGGTCGCGCTCGATCATCGTCACTCGGGAGGCGCCCCGGGAGCGGGCCTCGAACCCCAGCGCGCCGCTGCCGGCAAACAGGTCGAGGCAGGCGAGGCCATCGAGACGCTGGCCCAGCCAGTTGAAGAGGGTCTCGCGGACGCGATCGGGGGTGGGCCGCAGGCCATCGGCATCGGGAAAGCGCACGATGCGGCTGCGCCAGTCGCCGCCGATGATGCGAAGGCGGTTTCGCGCCGCGCCCGTTCGGCCGGCGGAAGGCGGTGACGCATTGCGTCGCGTGGCGGCCATCGCGGCGATCTTACCGTAAAATATTCGCGTTCCCTCTCCTCGCGGCCGTGCCTGCGCCGCCCCCCATGTTCTCCTCGAAACCCAAGCCCGCGGACGACGCGCCCGCCTCCGACTGGAAGTCGCGCCTGAAGCGCGGGCTCGCCCTCACCGGGGCCAAGCTCAAGCAGGTGGCGGGCGTCTTCCGGTCGCACCCGCGGATCGACGAGGCGCTCTACGAGGCGCTCGAGTCGCAGCTTCTCGAGGCCGACGTGGGCGTGAAGGCCACGACCCACCTCGTCGAGAGCCTGCGCAAGGCGGCGAAGGACAAGCGGCTCGAGGATGGCGGCCAGCTCGAGCAGGAGCTCAAGGATTCCCTCACGGCGCTCGTCGCCCCACTCGAGAAGCCCCTGGGCGAGCTGCGCCCCCGTCCCTTCGTGATCCTCCTCGCCGGCGTGAACGGCGCGGGGAAGACCACCACCATCGGCAAGCTCACGCGCCTCTTCCAGTCGCAGGGACTCACGGTGCTGCTCGCCGCCGGCGACACCTTCCGCGCGGCGGCCCGCGAACAGCTGATGGCCTGGGGCGCCCGCCACGGCGTCACCGTGGTCTCCCAGGACGGGGGCGATTCGGCCGCGGTCATCTTCGACGCCATCCAGTCGGCGCGGGCCAAGGGCATCGATGTCGTTCTCGCGGACACCGCGGGGCGTCTGCCCACGCAGCTGCACCTGATGGAGGAGATCCGGAAGGTCAAGCGCGTCATCGCGAAGGCCGATCCCACGGCCCCGCACGAATCCTGGCTCGTCCTCGACGCCAACACGGGCCAGAACGCCGTGCAGCAGGTGAAGGCGTTCGACTCGGCCCTCGCGCTCACCGGGCTCATCGTCACCAAGCTCGACGGTACGGCCAAGGGCGGCTCGGTGGCGGCCATCGCGCGCGAGCATCCGGTTCCCATCCGGTTCATCGGCATCGGCGAGAAGCCCGACGACCTGCGCCCCTTCGTCGCCGCGGAATTCGTCGAGGCGCTCTTCGAGTGATCCAGTTCTCGGCCGTCGCGAAGCGCTACCCCACGGGCTACGAGGCGCTCCGGGACGTATCGTTCGAGGTGGCCGAGGGCGAGCTCGTCGTGGTGACGGGCCATTCGGGCGCGGGGAAATCCACCCTCCTCAAGCTCGCGGCCGGCATCGAGCGCGCCACGCGCGGCAGCGTGATCGTGAACGGCCAGAACCTCTCCTCGCTCGGCGAGACGGCCCTCGCGGTGCTGCGGCGCCACATCGGCTTCGTCTTCCAGGACCACAAGCTGCTCTTCGACCGCAGCGCCGGCGAGAACGTCGCCCTGCCGCTTCGCATCGCGGGCACGGCATCGGACGAGACCGGCCGGCGCGTGCGCGCCGCGCTGGACAAGGTGGGGCTGCTGGCCCGGGAAAAGGCCTTGCCGATCACGCTCTCCGGCGGCGAGCAGCAGCGGCTGTGCATCGCGCGGGCCATCGTGAACCGGCCGGCCATCCTCGTGGCCGACGAACCCACCGGCAACCTCGACGCCGAGTCGTCCCGATCCATCCTCGAGCTCTTCCTTTCCTTCCATCGCGTGGGCGTCACGGTGCTCCTGTCCACGCACGACGAATCCAGCCTCGCGCTGCTCGGCGGCCGTCGCCTCGCGTTGCGCGGCGGGCTCGTCGAATCGGCGGACCGCGCCGGCGAGGCCGTTCCGGGATGAACGCCTGGATCCGCACCCATCGCCACGCCCTCGCCGATGCCCTGCGGCGCCTGGCCGCGCAGCCCGGCGCGAGCCTCGTCGCGGTGTTCGTGATCGCGATCGCCGTCGCGATCCCGGTCCTGGGCGTGGCCCTCGTGCGCAGCGTCGATGCGGCCGTGGGCGGGCTCGACACCGATCCGCACGTAAACGTCTTCCTCACCCTGGATGCCACGGAAGACGACGCGAAGCGCGTGGAGGCCGCCTTGCGAGCCCACCCGCAGTCGGCGGCCGTCAAGTTCGTTCCCCGCGCGAAGGCGCTGGAGGAACTCAAGGCCACGACGCACCTGGCCGAACTGCTCGCCAACCTCGAGCGCAACCCCCTGCCCCACGCCTTCACCGTCCGCACGCGCACGGCGGACCCGGCGCAGCTCGCCGCCGTTCGCACGGCCTGGCTCCAGCTGCCCAGGGTCGAGCAGGTTTCGGCCGAATTCGAGTGGGCCGAAAAGCTCGGCCGTTGGACCCGGTTCGCGGGTCGCGCCCTGGCCGGCGGCGCCCTGCTGCTCGCCCTGGCCGTCCTGTTCATCGTCGGCCACCTCATCCGGCTGCAGGTCGTCACCCGCCGGGAGGAAATCGAGGTGAGCCAGCTCATCGGCGCCACGGCCGGGGACGTGCGGCGTCCCTTCCTGTATCACGGCGCCCTGCAGGGGCTGGCCGCCGGCGGGTGCGCCTTGGCCCTGGCGGCGGGCCTCATCGTATGGCTCAACGCGGAATTGTCAGCCCTTACTAGCTCCTATGCCTATGAATTCAAAATAGTATTCTTGGATTCGTCGACACTCTTGGCGGTCCTCCTCGGCACCGCGCTCCTGGGCTGGGTCGGCGCCTGGATCTCCGTTTCCCGGGAGCTTCGTCGCTTCGCCGGGCGGTCCTGAGGGAACCCCCGGCCCCTTTAGCACTCCAATCGCAGGAGTGCTAAACTTGCAAGCCCAAGGAGGCCAATTAGATGAACGCTGCGTCGCTGCCCATCCCGTCCCCCATCTCGAGCCTGGAGTCCTACATCCACGCCGTGAACGCGATTCCCATGCTCAGCGTGGAACGCGAAGTGGAACTGGGTCGCCGGCTTCGCTCCGAGAGCGACGTCTCCGCCGCCCGCGACCTGGTCGTCTCGCACCTGAGGCTCGTGGTGTCCGTCGCCCGCAACTACATGGGCTACGGGCTGCCGCAGGCCGACCTCATCCAGGAAGGCAACGTCGGCCTCATGAAGGCGGTGCGCCGCTTCGACCCGGAGCGCGGCGTGCGCCTCGCCTCGTTCGCGATCCACTGGATCAAGGCCGAGATCCACGAGTACATCCTGCGCAACTGGCGCCTGGTGAAGGTCGCCACGACCAAGGCGCAACGGAAGCTCTTCTTCAACCTGCGCAGCATGAAGGCCACGAGCGCCACCCTCACGCCGGACCAGGTGCGGGACATGGCGACGACCCTCAACGTGAAGGAAAGCGACGTGGTGGAGATGGAGCAGCGCCTCCAGGGCCACGACCTCACGCTCGACCCCTCGCCGGAGGACGGCGAGGAGCGCGTCGGCCCCATCGCCTTCCTGGCGGACGCGGCCGAAGGCCCCGCCGAACAGGTCGAGCGCGTCCAGACCGAGAAGCTCGAGAGCGAAGGCCTCGCCGGCGCCCTCGCGAGCCTCGATCCGCGCAGCCGCCGCATCGTCGAGGCTCGTTGGCTGGCCCGGGGCGAGCCGAGCACGCTGCACGAGCTGGCCGACGAGTTCGGCGTTTCGGCCGAGCGCATCCGCCAGATCGAGGCGAAGGCGCTCACGAAGATGAAGAGCGCGCTCGCGGGCGTCCGCTAGGAGCTGCCCGCACCCGCGAAAAGGGCCGCGAGCTTGCGCTCGCGGCCCTTTGCCTTTGGCGAAGCCCGTTCAGGCGTTGTTGAGCAGGACCTTCAGGTCCGCGGCCATCTTGTCGGCGGCCATGCCGTAGGCGAACACGAGGCGCAGCTTGCCCTGGGGGTCGAACACCAGCGTCTGCGCGGAATGGTCGACCGTGTAGGTCTGCGGCGTCGAGCCCGGCCGCTCGGCCGCGTAGATCTTGAAGTCCTTCGTCACCTTGGCCGTCTGCGCCGCGTCCCCGAAGAGGCCGAGGAAGTCCGGGTTGAATGCGGGAACGTAGTTCCGGAGCAGTTCGGCGGTGTCGCGCTTCGGGTCGATGGTCACGAAGAGCACCTGGACGCGGCCGGCATCCGGGCCGAGGATCTTCATCGCGCCGGCCAGGTCCGACAGCGTCGTCGGGCACACGTCGGGGCACTGCGTGTAGCCGAAGAAGAGCGTCACCGCCTTGCCCCGGAAATCGGCGAGCGTACGCTCCTTGCCGTTGTGGTCCGTGAGGCGGAAGTCCGGCCCGATGTCCGCGCCCGTCACGTCGACGCCGTTGAAGACGGGCTTCGAGAAGGGCAGCAGCTTGTCGCATCCGGCCGCGAGGGCGATCGCGGGCAGGCCGGCGAGGAAGGCGCGTCGCGAGCTCATGGCGCCGACAGAAGGGGCAGGTAGTGATCGATCATCAGCGCGGCGAAAAGCGCCGCGAGGTAGAAGATCGAATACGCGAAGGTGCGCTTGGCGACGGTGTCCGTGTACGCCACGTAGAGGACGATCGCGTAGAAGAGGAACACCGCGTCCAGGATGAGCGCCGAGCCCAGGTAGAAATAGCCCGCCATGCCCGTGGCGAACGGCATGAGCGTCGTCGCGATCATCACCAGCGTATAGAGCAGCAGGTGCAGGCGCGTGAAGGATTCGCCGTGCGTGACCGGCAGCATGGGGATGCCGGCGCGCGCGTATTCCTTGCGGCGGTAGAGCGCGAGCGCCCAGAAATGCGGCGGCGTCCACGCGAAGATGATGAGGAAGAGGAGCAGCGGCTGGTACGGCACGTCGCCCGTGATCGCGGCCCAGCCGAGCACCGGCGGCATCGCGCCGGAGGCACCGCCGATCACGATGTTCTGCGGCGTCGAGGGCTTGAGGATGATCGTGTAGACGATGGCGTAGCCCACGAACGTGGCGAGCGTGAGCCACATCGTGAGCGGGTTCACGGCGTGCCAGAGGATCGCGAGGCCCAGCCCGCCGACGGCGCCCGACAGCATCAGGATCTGCGCGGTCGAGATGGTGCCCATGACGGTGGGGCGGCCGCGGGTGCGGGCCATCACCGCGTCGAATTTCTCCTCCACCAGGCAGTTGAACGCCGCCGCCGCGCCCGCCACGAGGGCGATGCCGACGGTCGCGTAAAGCGTGAGGGCGAGCGGGCGGCATCGCGGGCGCCGCGAGCAGCATCCCGATCACCGCCGTGAAGACGATGAGCGAGACGACGCGCGGCTTCATGAGGCGCCAGAACTGGCCCAGCACGTCGGCGCTGCGGGAAATCGCGTGGTCGGTCATCGGTCGTCGGGTGTGGTCGCGGCGGGGGGCGGAAACCGGGCGCCGGCGGAAGCGGCAATTATACCGTCCGGATCGATCCGCTCAGCCGATCTGGGATGCCTTCAGCAGGCGTTTGAGGTCTCCCAGCATCTTCTTGGCATCCGCGTTCGCCGGGAAGCGCATCATCACCCGCCCCTCGGGGTCGGCGAGGTAGAAGTGGGCGCGGTCGTTCAGGGGCACCGGCGGAAGGGCGAGCCCGATCGGCGGGGCGAGGACCACCAGCCCCTCGTGCGCCGCCAGGGCTTCGGCGGCCAACGGCTTCGAGTCGTCGGCGACGAAGACGCGCTCCACCCGGGCCGCGTCGCGTCCGAGCGCCAGGCGCACCTGCCGCATGAGCGTGAGCTTTTCCGCACAGGCGGCCGGGCACTCGCCGGAATCGGAGGCGACGAGGATCCACTTGCCGCGCAGTTCCTCGAACCGGAACCGCCCGCCGCTCTGGCGCCCGAGCGGCGCGGCGGGAAAGGCTGCGGGAGGAGTCACGAAATCCCCGTAGTTGGTCGACTTTTCGGGCGGGAAGAAGTGGTACGCCAGGGTCGAGGCGACGATCGGCAGCGCGAAGAGCGCCATGATCGCGAGGAGTTTCGCGCGCGGGCTAGCCATGGCCTGCCTTTCGCCAGTTGAGCGCCACCCACAGCACCGCCACCGTGGCGGCGAGCGAGAACCACGTGAGCGAGTACTCGCGGTGCTTCGCGATGCCGGCGTCGGGCCTTTCCTCGACGACGACGAGACCCTCGCCCGGCGGCGAGGCGAGCAGCACGACGGGCACCACGGGTTCCTTCGTGCGCTGCGCGAAGCGCTCGATCGACAGGTTCTGCCAGACCTTGCCCTCGACGACGTCGGCCGAAAGTTCGAGGAAGCGCGCGGGCGGCAGCACGGCGAGCCCGGTGACGGCGCGCTCGCCTTCCGGCGCGGCGACCTCGGGCGGGGCCGGGTAGGCGGGCCCGCGCGCCACCCACCCGCGGTTCACCAGCAGGATCGCGCCGGACGGGGCGATGCGAAAGGGCGTCATCACGTGATACCCGGCCCGGCCGCCGTGGATGCGGTTGTCGACGAAGATCTGGCCCTCGGGCAGGAAGCGGCCCTGCGCGCGGACGCGGCGGAACAGCAGGTCCTGCGCCGAGCCGCCCGCCCCGGTGATCGTGACGGGTGCCGCCGCCACGCGGGCCTCGAGGAGCGCCTGGCGCTCGGTCTTCTCCGCGGCACGCCGGTCCTGCCAGTTGCCGAGCCACAGCGTGAGCGCCATGAGGGCGAAGGCCGCGACGGTCGGGACGGGGCGGGGCGCGAAGTCGACGGGGCCGATCCTCACGGGATCGCCCTCCCGGCGGCGGCGTAGAATGGCGCTTCGATCGCGCTCCGGCCGCCGCATCCCGCCATGAAAATCGTCGTCATCCTGCTGCTCTTCGCGGTCATCGCCAGTCTCTTCTCGGGCCTTTTCTTCGTCTACAAGGACAAGGGCAACAGCAAGCGCGCGGTCACCGCGCTCACGATCCGCATCGGCCTGTCGGTGCTCGTTTTCCTCATCCTCATCGGATCGTACTGGTTCGGACTCGTTCCCGGCGGCAAGCTCTAGGAATCGCACCGGAAAAAAAAGCCGCACCGAGGTGCGGCTTTTTTTCGTCCGGACGAGCCTCGCTAGACCCAGTACACGAACACGAACAGGATCAGCCAGACCACGTCCACGAAGTGCCAGTACCAGGCCACGGCCTCGAAGCCGAAGTGGTGGTCGGCCGTGAAGTGGCCCTTCATGCAGCGGAAGAGGATCACGGTGAGCATCACCGCGCCCAGCGTCACGTGGAAGCCGTGGAAGCCGGTGAGCATGTAGAACGTCGAGCCGAACACCCCCGAGGTGAGCTTGAGGTTCAGGTCCGAGTAGGCGTGCACGTACTCGTAGATCTGGAAGCCCAGGAACGTGAAGCCGAGCGCCACCGTGGCGGCGAGGCCCAGGATGAGCTGCGGGCGGTTGCCGACCTTGAGCGCCCAGTGCGCCCAGGTGACCGTGACGCCCGAGGAGAGCAGCAGGAAGGTGTTGAGCGCCGGGATGCCCCACGCGCCCATGGCGGTGAACTGCGGCGGCAGGTACGGGCCGGCCGAGGGCCAGGCGCCCTTGTACTCCGGCCAGAGCAGCTTGTTGTCGATGTCGGCGAGCCAGGGCACCGAGTAGACCCGCGCGTAGAAGAGCGCGCCGAAGAACGCGGCGAAGAACATCACCTCCGAGAAGATGAACCAGCTCATGCTCCAGCGGAACGAGAGGTCCACCTGCTTGTTGTACAGCCCGCCCTCGCTCTCGCGGATCACGGTGCCGAACCACCCGAAGAGCATGTAGAAGAGGATCCCCAGCCCGGCGAGGAAGATCCAGCCGCCGCCGCCGATCGAGTTCATCCACATCACGCCGCCGAAGGCCATGATGAGGAGCGCCGCCGAGCCCACGAGGGGCCAGTGCGAGGGGGGTGCGAAGTAGTAACCGCCGGATGGTGCGTTGCCCACGGGTTGACTCCCTTTGGTGTCCAGTTCGACTGCCTTGTCGTTGCCGCTAGCGCGTCACGAGCTTCACGAGCCCGTAGAGCGCCAGCACGAAAATCGCGGTGCTCACCAGGGCCGCGGCGATCACCGCCTGCGGCGTGAGCTTCTTCGCGTCGTCGTCGTACTCCGCCTTGCGGCGCACGCCGAAGAAGCTCCAGAAGACCGCCTTGAACGCGCCGATCACGTCGCCCCCGGCGCTTCGAAGAAGGTGTAGGAAAGCGAGATGGTGGTCATGTCCTTCGGCGCGTCGGGCCGCACCCGGAACACGACGGGCATCACCCGCTCCTCGCCGGCGGCCAGGGTCTGGTTGGAGAAGCAGAAGCACGCCTGCTTCTCGATGTACCTGCCGGCGTTCGCGGGCGCGGCGTTCATCACCGCGTGCGCCGTCACCGCGCGGCCCAGGGTGTTCACCACGCGGTAGTTCACGGTGGCGAGCTCGCCCGGGTGGATGGACACCTGGCGGTCGATCGCCTCGAATCGCCAGGGCAGCCCGCTCGAGGAGGCGACCAGCTCGACCGTCACCGACCGGCTCGTGTCCACCTGCGTGTTGGCGCCCGCCACCGCGCGCGTCTGCGTGATGCCGAGCGCCTCGCAGATCTGCCGGTACATGGGCACCATCGCGAACCCGAAGCCCGTCATGAGCACCACGATCGCGAGGAGCTTCCCCATGAGCTGGCGGTTCTGGGTTTCGAGGGTGGCGTCCATCAGCGCAGGAACATCTTGGCCATGACGGTGAGATAGATGAGGACGGCGGTCGCCCCGAGCACGAGCGCCGAGACGAGCGCGGCCTTGCGGCGCGGGTTCGGCACGGAGGGTTGTTCGCGGCTCATGGCGTTCTGCGCCCCTTATTTCACGACCGGCGCGGTCTCGAAGGTGTGGTACGGCGCGGGCGTCGGCAGGTGCGTCCATTCGAGGGTGTCGGCGCCTTCCCACGGCAGCTGCTCGCTCTTGCGTCCGGAGCGGATGCACTCGATCACGACGTAGAGGAAGACCAGCTGCGAGAAGCCGAAGATGAACGCGCCGACCGAGGACCACATGTTCCACTCGGCGAACTGCAGCGCGTAGTCCGGGATGCGGCGCGGCATGCCCGCGAGGCCCAGGAAGTGCTGCGGGAAGAAGGCGATGTTGAAGCCGATCACCGACAGCCAGAAGTGCGCCTTGCCGAGCGTCTCGTTGTACATGTTGCCCGTCCACTTCGGCAGCCAGAAGTACACGCCGGCGAAGATGGCGAAGAGCGCGCCCGAGACGAGCACGTAGTGGAAATGCGCCACCACGTAGTAGGTGTTGTGAAGCGTGATGTCCACCGGGGTGATGGCGAGCACCAGGCCCGAGAAGCCGCCGATCGTGAACAGGCACAGGAAGCCCACCGAGAAGAGCATCGGCGTCTCGAAGGTCATCGAGCCCTTCCACATGGTGGCGATCCAGTTGAAGATCTTCACGCCCGTGGGCACGGCGATCAGCATGGTCGCGTACATGAAGAAGAGGTTGCCCGCGGCCGGCATGCCGACCGTGAACATGTGGTGGCCCCACACGATGAACGACAGGATCGCGATGGAGGCCGTGGCGTACACCATCGAGGCGTAGCCGAAGAGGGGCTTCCTCGCGAACGCCGGGATGATCGCCGAGACGACCCCGAAGGCCGGCAGGATCATGATGTACACCTCCGGGTGCCCGAAGAACCAGAAGATGTGCATGAACATCGTCGGATCGCCCCCGCCGGCCGCGTTGAAGAACGAGGTGCCGAAGTGGCGGTCCGTGAGCAGCATCGTGACGGCGCCCGCGAGCACCGGCATCACGGCGATGAGGAGGTAGGCGGTGATGAGCCACGTCCACACGAAGAGGGGCATCTTCATGAGGGTCATGCCGGGAGCGCGCAGGTTCAGGATCGTCGTGATGATGTTGATCGAGCCCATGATCGACGAGGCGCCCAGGATGTGGACCGCGAGGATCGTCATGTCGATCGAGATGCCCTGCTGGATGATGAGCGGGGGGTAGAGCGTCCAGCCCGACGCGGCGGCGCCGCCCGGCACGAAGAACGAGGCGACCAGCAGGATGGCGGCCGGCACCACGAGGTAGAAGCTCCAGTTGTTCATGCGCGGGAAGGCCATGTCGGCCGCGCCGATCTGCATCGGGATCAGCCAGTTCGCGAAGCCGACCCAGGCCGGCATGATCGCGCCGAAGACCATGACGAGCCCGTGCACCGTCGTGAGCGAGTTGAAGAACTCCGGGTTCACGAGCTGCAGGCCCGGCTGGAAGAGCTCGGCGCGGATGAGGAGCGCCATCACGCCGCCCATCAGGAACATCGTGAACGAGAACCACAGGTACAGCGTGCCGATGTCCTTGTGGTTGGTCGTGAAGAGCCAGCGCTTGATGCCCGTCGGGTGATGGGCGTGGTCGTCGTGGTGGGCGTGGTCTTGGGCGTGGGCTGCTGCGGTCATGGGTGACTCCGCTTTGCGTGTATTCGTTGGGGGGCGGGGGCGGGCGGTGCGATCAGCCCTTGCGAGCGGCCTTCACTTCGGAAGGCTGCACCTCGCCGGCCTTGTTGCCCCAGGCCGACCGCGTGTAGGTGATGACGGCGGCGAGCTCCGTGTCGGACAGGCGCGCGAAAGAGGCCATCGCCGTGCCCTGCTTGCCGGCGAGCACGAGGGCGATCTGCGCGGCCTTGGGGCCGGTCGCCACCTTGGATCCGTCGAGCGGCGGGAAGGCGGGCGGCACGCCCTTGCCCGTGGCCTGGTGGCAGGCGATGCAGTTGGCGGCGTAGATCTTCTCGCCCATGGCCTTCAGCTCGTCGGCGGTCCACTTCTTGTTCGGGTCTTCCGCCGGCGCCGCGGCGCCGGCCGGCGCGGCCGCGGCGAGTTGCGCGGCGGGCGAGGCGGCCTTCTGCTCCTTCACCCAGGTGGCGTAGTCCTCCGGCGACTTCGCGACCACCACGATGGGCATGTAGCCGTGCTCCTTGCCGCAGATCTGGCTGCACTGGCCGCGGTAGGTGCCGGGCTTGTCGGCCTTGAACCACGTGTCCTTCACGAAGCCGGGGATGCCGTACTGGTTCACGCCCAGCTGCGGCACGTACCAGCCGTGGATCACGTCGTTGGCGGTGACGAGCAGGCGCACCTTCTTGCCGGCCGGCACGACCATGGGCTTGTCCACCTCGAGCAGGTAGTCGGCGTTCTTCTTCTCGCCCTTCCCGTTCCATTCCTCGATCTGCGCGCGCGGGGTGGACATCAGCGAGTTGAACTTCACGCCGTCCTGGAGGTAGTCGTATTCCCACGCCCACTGGTAGGCCGTCACCTTGATGGTGAGGTCGGGGTTGGAGGCGTCCTTCATCTCGAGGACCGTCCTCGTGGCCGGGTAGGCCATGCCGATCAGGATGACGAAGGGGATGACGGTCCAGATGATCTCGACCGTGGTGTTCTCGTGGAAGTGGGCGGCCTTGGCGCCGGCGGCCTTGCGGTGGGTGAACACCGAATAGAACATCGCGCCGAAGACGATGACGAAGATGCCCACGCACACCCACAGGATCGCGAAGTGCAGGTCGTAGATCTGCTGCGCGATCGGGGAGGCCGGCGGCAGGATGTCCACGTCGTAGGCCGCGCTCGCGGCGAACGACGCGCTGGCGGCGGCCGCGGTCGCCGCGGTCCGGAGGGTGTTGCGAAGCATGTTGGCGCCCATGTTGTCAGTCATCTCCCATGTTCGGTCACCGGCATCCGGCGACCGAGCTCGGCGGCCCAGAGGCGCCGCCGCTCGTCGGTGAGCATCCGGCCGATGTCGACCGACTTGCCCGCGTATCTCAGTTGCAGCTCGCACCGGCCGGGCCGGTCTCGAACCACGAGCCGCGCCCAAGGCGCGTGCCCCTCGAAACTCTCCACCTTCGCGCCGGAGCGCGACTCGATCCGCACCCGTCGGCCCGCGATCTCGAGCCGCTCGTAATCCCCGTCGTGGTACGCGATCCACCGGAACGCGTAGGCCAGGACGGCGACCTCGAGCCCCGCGAAGGGCAGTACCGGCCACGCCCCCAGAAAGACGGTTGCCACGGCCCCCAGGGCGATCGGCAGGAACGCCAATGCGGCGAGGCAGGCCGTGCGCCCGTGCGGCCCCAACGATCGGTTGGGTACCGCCATCCAAATCTGGGGTGGCTGATCTGGCAGGGTCGACATCGGGCGGGTGAAACGGCTAGCGCCGAATTCTAGCCGATGCGCTTGATCCAGCGCAAAGAAACCTTACCCCCTAGGGTTATTGGGGACCGGCCGGGGACTCGTCATCGCCCTCTCCCGGCAGCCTTTCTCCCTCGGGTTCGCCCTTCACCGGGATCCTGTAAGCCTCGGAGGCCCAGGCGCCCAGGTCCACGAGCCGGCACCTTTCGCTGCAGAAGGGACGCCAGGGGTTGGCGGTGGAGTATTCCGCCGGCGCGCCGCAGCCGGGGCAGGCGACCTGCCGGGCCAGTCGGCCGGCGGCGCTCACAGGTTGCAGAAGGCGAGCTCGAAGGCGACGTCGTGCTCGAACACGCGCGACTTCTGGACGCCCTCGGGCACGAGGAACCGGATGTTGAGCGCGTACTTGTTCGCGCTGATCTCGGGCACGCAGGCGAGCGCCTCGGGGAGCGTGAGCCGGAGCATCTGGGCCGGCTTCTCGCTCGGGCCCTGCTGGAAGACGCCCTGGGTCGCCACGAGCGCGACCGTGCGGCCGCTTTCGCGCAGCACTCTCAGCACGATCGAGAGCGCGTCATGGATGGGGTCGAGCGGTTGCATCCACGTGAGCAGGTCCGCGCGACGGGCCTCGACAGGCCGGTGCATCCAGTAGTGATAGGAGGGCAGGTCGAACTCGCTCGTCCCGCCGGGGATGCTCGCGCGCTGCTTGATGGCCATGAGCCACTCGTTCTCGCGCAGCAACTGGCCCGTTTTCCCCGACAGCCCGTGCAGGTTGGTGAAGGCCCGGTCGATGTCCCGGAGGATGAGGTCGAGCTTCTCCTCGGAAATGGCCGGGTTGGCCCGCAAGGCATCGAGGAAGGTCCGCTGCCGGTCCAGCTCCTGCAGCAGGTCGCTCTTCAGGTCCGCCCGGCCGGCCACCTCGAGAATCTCGAACATGCCGGAGAGGCAGGCATGGTGGTCGTGGGGCGTGTCGTGCTTGAGGAAGAACGTCACCCGGTCGTACAGATCCTCCAGCCGAAGCAGCGTGCGTACGCGCTCGTTCAGGGGGTATTCGTAGGTGATCACGGCGCGTTTTCCCGGGGAGCGGGGACGACTTCAGGGGTTCGCCGCATTGTGGGGCATCGCCGCCCTCCTTGACAATTGCGAAGGCGCTCAAGCACCGCGAATCCGCCGGTCGAGCGCCGCAACCTGGGTCTCGAGCTCCGCGAGGCTGCCGCCATTCCAGATCACTTCGTCGGCCGCCTGCAGCCGACGCCATCGGGGCCACTGGGCGGCCATGATCGCCCGCACCTGCTCCGGATCGAGCCCCGATCGCGCCACCGTGCGGGCCACCTGCAGGGACTCCGGGCAATCCACGACCACCACGCGCCCGACCCGCCCGGCCCACGCGCCCGACTCGAAAAACAGGGGAACGACGAGCACGGCGTAGGGGCCCTCGGCCGCCTCCAGGCGCCGGGCGCTTTCCTGCCGGATCCGCGGATGCAAAACCGCCTCCAGGCGCCGGCGCTCTTCCGGGCTCGAGAAGACACGTTGGCGCATGGCCGCCCGATCGAGCCCCCCATCGGACGCCAACACCCCGGGGCCGAAGGCTTTAACGAGCTCATCGATGGCACCACCCCCAGAATCCGTCAATTCGCGGGAGATCGCATCAGTATCGATGACGATAGCGCCAAAAGCCGCCAAACGATCGGCCACGGCACTCTTGCCGGAACCGATGCCCCCCGTCAAGCCGACCGTCTGTATCACGCCGGAAAGCGGCCCAGGTAGGCGATCACCGCGTCGCGTCCCCAGAGCAGGCAGACGATGCCGCCCACCGCGAGCCACGGGCCGAACGGCATGCGCACCTCCCGCCCGCGCTTGGTGATGACCATCATCGCGATGCCGACCACGGCCCCGGCGCCGGCGGAGACCAGGAGGGCGAGCGGGAGCGTCTGCCAGCCGGCCCAGGCGCCGATGGCGGCGAGGAACTTGAAATCGCCGTAGCCCATCCCCTCCTTGCCGGCGAGCAGCTTGAACCCCCAGTACACCGACCAGAGCAGGAGGTAGCCGCCCGCCGCGCCCAGCACCGCCGAGCGCAGGTCCACGAAGGTGCCATTCACGTTCACCAGCAGCCCCAGCCACAGGAGGGGCAGCGTGAGACGGTCGGGAAGCAGCTGCGTGTCGAAGTCGATGAAGGCGCAGGCGATCACCGTCCACGCGAAGGCGAGCGCGGCCACGAGCGGAAAGCCGAAGCCCAGGCGCCAGGCGACGAAGGCCGAAACGAAGGCCGTGAGCAGTTCCACCCCCGGGTAGCGCGCGGAAATCGGAGACTTGCAGGCGGCACACTTGCCGCCCAGGGCGAGCCAGCTCGCGACCGGCACGTTCTGGAACGCCGTGATCGGCGCCCCGCAGCCCGGGCAACGCGAGCGCGGATTCATCAGGTTGAAGACCGGCGAGTCGGGAACCTCCCGCCCCTCGAGCTCCGCGCAATCGGCGGCCCACTCCGCCCGCATCATGATCGGCAGGCGGTGGATCACGACGTTGAGGAACGAGCCCACGACCAGCCCGAGCATGCCGGCGGCGAACGCGAGGGCGGCGGGGGAGGCCTGCAGGGTGGCGAGGAAGTCCATGGGAGGGTGCGAAAAAAACCGGGCGCGGGAAAGCTCTCCCGCGCCCGGTGTCGTTTGCCGGTCCGGCGCCTAGACGGCCGAACCCATCTTGAAGATCGGCAGGTACATGGCGACCACGAGGCCGCCGATGAGGCCGCCCAGCACCACCATGATCAGGGGTTCCATGAGGGAGGCGAGCGCGTCCACCGCGTCGTCCACCTCGGCCTCGAAGAAGTCCGCCACCTTCGAGAGCATCGCGTCGAGCGCGCCGGATTCCTCGCCGATGGCGGTCATCTGCAGCACCATGCTCGGGAAGACGTTCGTGTTCTGCATCGACACCGTGAGGCCCGTGCCCGTCGAGACCTCCGACTGGATGCGCTTGGTCGCCTCGTAGTAGACGTAGTTGCCCGCCGCGCCGGCCACGGAGTCGAGCGACTCGACCAGCGGCACGCCCGCGGAGAACATCGTCGAGAGCGTGCGGCACCAGCGCGCGATCGAGGCCTTCTTCACCACGTCGCCGAACACCGGGATCCGGAGCATCAGGCGGTCCACCCCCTGCTGCATCTTGGCCGAGCGCTTGTACGTGTATGCCACCGCGTAGACCACGCCGCCGATGGCCCCGAAGATGAGGTACCAGTAGGCGACGAAGAAATCCGACATGTTCATCACGATCTGCGTGGGCACCGGCAGGTCGGCGCCGAAGCTCTTGAACAGGTCCTTGAAGGTCGGGATCACGAAGATCATGATCACCGCGGTGATCACGAGCGCGACCACGATGATCGAGACCGGGTAGAAGAGCGCGCTCTTGATCTTCGACTTGATCGCGAGGATCTTTTCCTTGTACGTCGCGAGGCGGTCGAGGAGGCTGTCCAGGATGCCCGCCTGCTCGCCCGCGGCCACCAGGTTGCAGAAGAGGCCGTCGAAGTGGGCCGGGTACTTGCGGAAGGCCTGCGCGAGCGAGGAGCCCGTCTCCACTTCCGTCTTGATGTCGAGCAGCAGCTTGCCCACGGCCGGGTTGCCGTGGCCCTTGCCGACGATGTCGAAGGCCTGCAGCAGCGGCACGCCGGCCTTCATCATCACGGCGAGCTGGCGCGTGAAGATCGTGATGTCCTTGTCGGTGACCTTGGAGCCGCCGCGCATCGACTGCTTCTTCACGCTGGAGACCTGGATCCCCTGGCGGCGCAGCGTCGCGAGCACGATGTGCTCGCCGCCGGCGCGAAGCTCGCCCTTCACCACCTTCCCGGACTTGTCCTTCCCCGACCAGGTGTAGTTGTAGAGCTTGACGTCCTTCGAGTCCTTCTTGGCGAGCGCTGCCATGTCCGATCCCCCTACTCGTTCGTGACGGCTTCGACTTCCTCGAGGGAAGTGAGCCCCTTCTTCACCTTGAGAAGCCCCGATTGGCGCAGGTCGCGAACGCCGTCGCGCTGGGCCTGGTCGGCCACGTCGATGGCCGTCCCGTTCTTCATGATGATCCGCTCGATCTCGTCGGAGATCGGCATCACCTGGTAGATGCCGACGCGGCCCTTGTAGCCGGTATTCTTGCATACCTCGCAACCGACCGGCCCGTAGGTCTGCCAGGTCCCGTCGAGGTCGCTCTCCTTGAAGCCGGCGCGCAGGAGCGCCTCGGGCGGGATGTCCACCGCCCGCTTGCAGGCGCACAGCTTCCTCGCCAGGCGCTGGGCCGTGATGAGGATCACCGAGGAGGCGATGTTGAACGGGGCCACGCCCATGTTCATCAGGCGCGAGAGCGTCGCCGGCGCGTCGTTCGTGTGCAGCGTCGAGAGCACCATGTGGCCCGTCTGCGCGGCCTTGATGGCGATCTCGCCCGTCTCGAGGTCGCGGATCTCGCCGACCATGATGATGTCCGGGTCCTGCCGCAGGAACGCCTTCAGCGCCACGGAGAACGTGAGCCCGGCCTTGTCGTTCATGTTCACCTGGTTGATGCCGGGCAGGTTGATTTCCGCCGGGTCCTCGGCCGTGGAGATGTTGATCCCGGGCTTGTTGAGGATGTTGAGGCACGTGTAGAGCGAGACCGTCTTGCCCGAGCCGGTGGGGCCCGTGACCAGCACCATGCCGTAGGGGCGCTGGATCGCGTTCATGAGTGCCTCGCGCTGGTCCGGCTCGTAGCCCAGGGCGTCGATCCCGAGCGTCGCGCTCGAGGGGTCGAGGATCCGCATGCAGATCTTCTCGCCGTGAAGGGTCGGCAGCGTCGATACGCGGAAGTCGATGGCGCGCGTCTTCGACAGGACGATCTTCATCCGGCCGTCCTGCGGCACGCGCTTCTCGGAGATGTCGAGCCGCGAGACCACCTTGATGCGCGAGGCGATCTTCTCCTTGATGGCGAGCGGCGGCTGCGCGACGTCGTAGAGCACGCCGTCCTGGCGGTAGCGGATGCGGTAGAACTTCTCGTAGGGCTCGAAATGGATGTCGGAAGCCCCGCCGTTGATCGCGTCGAGCAGGATCTTGGTGACGTACTTCACGACCGGCGCGTCGTCGATCTCCTCGGTGACCACCTCGGGCTGCGTTTCGCCGTCGGTGACCTCCATGCCGGAGAGGTCCACGTCCTCGGTGGCCGCCTCGAGCGAGCGGCCCGAGGCGTCCGAAAGCTTCTTCACGATGACGCCGAGCTTGTCGTCCTCGACCACCACCGGCTCCATCGTCATGCCGGTGGCGAACTTCACCTCCTGCATCACCTGCTCGTTGGTGGGGTCCGACATGCCCACGAAGAGCTTGTTGCCGCGCTTGCCCAGCGCGATCACGCGGTGGTTGGCGACGATCTTCGAGTCGATCAGGTTGAGCGGCAGCTGGTCGGTGTCGACCGCGGCCAGGTCGAGCAGCGGATAGCCGAAGGTGCCGGCCGCGAACTGCGAGACGTCCCTCGCGCTCAGCTTGCGCGAAGCGATGAGCTGCTGGACGAAGCTCACGCCCGCCTTCGCCGCCTCGATCTGGACGGCGGTGGCGTCAGCCTGCACGAGCCGGCCCTGCTGGACGAGGGCTCGGCCTAGGGCGCTGAAGGTGCCGGAGGCTGCGGACATGGAGGAAAAGATTCCGTTAAATCAACGCAATACTGCGCCTTTTTCGCTCTCCTTGTAAAGATTGTTCCCGAGGCGCCGCTTAACGGGCCTTCAAGGCCTTCTCGACGGCCGCCACGAATTTCGGGTCCTCGGGCGTGACGGCGCTCGGGAAGCCCTCGAGCGGCACGCCCTTGCGGCCCACGACGTACTTGTGGAAATTCCATTTCGGCGGCTGGCCCGTCTTCTCGGCCAGGGCCCGGTACAGGGGAATCGCCTCCCGGCCCGAAACCACGCTCTTCTCGAGCATCGGGAAGCGGACCTTGTAGGTGCGCTCGCAGAAATCCGCCACCTGCTCGGCCGTGCCGGGCTCCTGGCTTCCGAAGTCATTGGAGGGCACCCCGAGCACCACGAGCCCCTGCCCCCGGTACTTCTGGTAGAGAGCCTCCAGGCCCTTGTACTGGCCGGTGTAGCCGCAGTAGCTCGCGGTGTTCACCACGACCAGCACCTTGTCCTCGTACTGGCACAGGTTGGCCGGCTGGCCCTGCAAGGTGGCGAGGCGCTGGTCGAGCAGGGGCGGGCAGGCGGCGGCTGCGGGAAGGGCGATCGCGGCAAGCAGCGCGCAAACGGCGGGAACATTCACCTTTGGTCCTCTCGGGCAGCCGGATGGGATTGCCTATCATACGCAGCCGAGCGCCAACCCGATGCGCCCCACGCCCGCCATGTCCCGCCCCCGGAAGGCCATCCGCCATCGGGTCCTCATCCTGGGCGACCAGCTGGACGCCCGCTCGAGCGCCCTGGAGGACTTCGATCCCGTCCGTGACCGCATCCTCATGGTGGAGGCGCCGGGCGAGGCCGCGCATGTCTGGAGCGCCAAGCCTCGCATCGCCGTGTTCCTCGCCGCCATGCGGCACTTCGCGCGGGCGCTCGAATCGCGCGGCTGGCCCGTCGACTACCTGGCCCTGGGCACCCACCCCCACGCGGCGATCGAAGCGGCACTCGCGGACGTGCTGGCGCGCGATCCGCCCGAGCGCGTGGTGGCCGTCGAGCCCGGCGAATGGCGGCTCGAGCAGTCGATCGCGCGCGTGGCCACGGAGGCCGGGGTGCCGCTCGCCTGGCGCGAGGACCGCCACTTCCTCGTGAGCCGGCGCGAATTCGCCGCGTGGGCCCGCGGGTACCGGCAGTTGCGGATGGAGTCGTTCTATCGCCGGATGCGAAAGCTCACCGGCGTCCTGATGCAGGACGGCGAACCCGCCGGCGGCGCGTGGAACTTCGACGCCCGGAACCGCGAATCCTACGGGCGCGAGGGGCCGCGCGACATCGCGGCCGTCCCGCGCTTCGCGCCGGACCGCATCACCCGCGATGCGCTCGAGGCGGTGGAGCGGCATTTCCCGGGCCACCCGGGCGATCTCGCCGCCTTCGCGTGGCCGGTCACGCGCGAGGACGCCCTCGACGCGCTCGAGGCGTTCGTTCGCGAGCGCCTGCCCGCCTTCGGCCGCCACCAGGACGCGATGTGGACGGGCGAGGAGACCCTCAACCACAGCCTGCTTTCCGTCGCGATGAACCTGAAGCTCCTCGACCCGCGCGAAGTGATCGCCGCCGCGGAGCTCGCCTGGCGCGAAGGGCGCGCGGGCATCGAAAGCGTCGAGGGCTTCGTGCGCCAGGTGCTCGGCTGGCGCGAGTTCATCCGCGGCATTTACTGGCTCGACATGCCCGGCCTGCGCGAGGCCAACCACTTCGGCCATGCCCGTCCCTTGCCCGCCTGGTACTGGACGGGCGACACGCGCATGGCCTGCATGCGGGAGGCCGTGGGGCAGACGCTCCGGACGGGCTACGCGCACCACATCCAGCGCCTCATGGTGACGGGCCAGTTCGCGCTCCTCGCGGAGGTCGACCCGAAGGCCGTGGCCGACTGGTACCTCGCCGTCTACGCCGACGCGGTCGAATGGGCGGAGCTTCCCAACGTCGCCGGGATGGCCCTCTACGCGGACGGCGGGCGCTTCACCTCGAAGCCGTACGTCGCGAGCGGCGCCTACATCGACCGGATGAGCGACTACTGCCGCCACTGCGCCTACCGGCCGAAGGTCGCCGCGGGGCCGAAGGCCTGCCCGGTGACGACGCTCTACTGGCACTTTCTCGCCCGCCACGAGGAAGCCTTCGCGGCCCATCCCCGCACGGCCTTGATGATTCGCAACCTGCGGCGGATGGAACCCGGGGCGCGGGAGGCCGTTTCCCTCTGGGCGGGGCGGGTCCTGGAGTCCCTCGACACCCTCTAGCCCGCGCGGGTCGCCGACGGCGACCGGTATAATCACGCGCCTGAAGCGTTCGCCACGACCAATCCGGCGCGCGCGGTCCCCTTAGGCTCCATGCCCCTGCACGTCCTCGGCATCAACCATCACAGCGCCCCCATCGAGGTGCGGGAGAAGCTCGCCTTCCCGCCCGAGACGCAGACGAACGCCCTCACGGCGCTCGCCGGGCGGCCCGGCGTGGCCGAGGCGGTGCTGGTGTCGACGTGCAACCGGACCGAGATCTACTGCCGCGCCGACGACGTGGGGGTCGTGCGCGAATGGCTGAACGCCGAGGCCGCGCGCAGCAACCTGTCGATCGACGACCACCTGTACTGGCACACGGAGAACGAGGCCGTGCGGCACGCCTTCCGCGTCGCCTCGGGCCTCGATTCGATGGTGCTGGGCGAACCGCAGATCCTGGGACAGGTGAAGCAGTCGGTGCGCACGGCCGAGCACAGCGGCACCCTGGGCTCGCAGCTGAACCGCCTCTTCCAGCAGACCTTCTCGGTGGCGAAGGAGGTGCGCACCCACACGGCCATCGGCGCGCAGTCGATCTCGATGTCCTCGGCCGCGCTCAAGCTCGCGCAGAACCTCTTCGGCGACATCTCGCGCACGAAGCTGCTCATGATCGGCGTGGGCGAGATGGTGGAGCTCGCGGCCACCTACTTCGTCGCGCAGGGCCCGCAGCAGGTGGTCGTCGCCAACCGCACGCTCTCGCGCGGCGAGGCCTTCGCCGAGCGCTTCGGCGGCACCGCCATCGCGATCGAGCAGCTCCCCGAACGCCTGCACGAGTTCGACATCGTCATCACCGGCACCGCGTCCACGCTGCCCATCCTCTCGCGCGCGGCCTTCGAGAAGGCCCTCAAGGCCCGCCGCTTCCGGCCGATGTTCGTGGTCGACTTCGCGGTCCCCCGCGACGTGGAACCGGAGGCCTCGGAACTCGAGGACCTCTTCCTCTACACCATCGACGACCTGGGCACGATCGTGCAGGAGGGCGCCGGCCAGCGGCAGGCGGCGGTCACCGAGGCCGAGCTGATCGTGGCGAAGCAGGTGGACGCCTTCCGCGCCTGGCAGTCCTCGCGCGGCGCCGTGCCCGCCATCGTGCAGCTTCGCGCCAAGGCGGACGAATACCGCACCGCCGAACTCGCCAAGGCGAAGCAGCGCCTGTCGAAGGGGGAAGACCCCGAGAAGGTGCTCGAGGCCCTCGCGAGCGGCCTGGTGAACAAGATCCTCCACCACCCCACCCAGGCCCTGAACCGGGCGGTCGAGGGCGAGCGCGATTCGCTCGTGCGCGCCGTCGAGATCCTCTTCCCGGACAACGGCGGCCCGAACGGCGGGCGCGAGTCATGAAGTCCAGCGTCGCCGCCAAGCTCGCGAGCCTCGTCTCCCGCGCGAAGGAGCTCGACGCCCTGCTCTCGGACCCGGACGTGACGGGCAACCTCGACAACTACCGCAAGCTCACCAAGGAGCACGCGGACATCACGCCGGTGGTCGAACGCTACGGCGAATACGTCGCGGCGCAGGGCGACCTCGCGACGGCCGAGGAGATGGCGAAGGACCCGTCGATGCGCGAGTTCGCGGAGGCCGAGATCCGCAGCGCGAAGGCCCGCCTCGAGGAGATCGCCGCGGGCATCCAGCTGATGCTGCTGCCCAAGGACCCCAACGACGAGAAGAACCTCTTCCTCGAGATCCGCGCCGGCACCGGCGGGGACGAGAGCGCGCTCTTCGCCGGCGACCTCTTCCGCATGTACTCGCGCTACGCCGAGAGGAACCGCTGGCAGGTCGAAGTCGTCTCCGAAAGCGCCGGCGATGCCGGCGGGTTCAAGGAAATCATCGCCCGCATCGCGGGGCAGGGTGCGTACTCGCGGCTCAAGTTCGAATCCGGCGGCCACCGCGTGCAGCGCGTGCCCGCCACGGAGACGCAGGGCCGCATCCACACTTCCGCGGCGACCGTCGCCGTGATGGCCGAGGCCGACGACGCGAGCGGCATCGAGATCAACCCGGCCGACGTGCGCGTGGACACCTACCGGGCGAGCGGCGCCGGCGGCCAGCACGTGAACAAGACGGATTCCGCCGTGCGCCTCACGCACATCCCCACGGGGATCGTCGTCGAGTGCCAGGACGGCCGCAGCCAGCACAAGAACCGCGAGCAGGCCTGGCGCGTGCTCGCGGCGCGCATCAAGGACAAGCAGGTGCGCGAGCAGCAGGCCAAGGAGGCGAGCGAGCGCAAGAGCCTCATCGGCTCGGGCGACCGCTCCGACCGCATCCGCACCTACAACTTCCCCCAGGGACGCATCACCGACCACCGCATCAACCTCACGCTCTACAAGATCGACGCCATCACGGACGGCGATCTCGACGAGCTGACGGGCGCCCTCATGGCCGAGCACCAGGCCGAACTCCTCGCGAGCCTCGCCGAGGGCGCCTGAGGGCCGGGACCGTGAAGCGAACCGTCCGCGCCGCGCTGGACGAGGCGGCCGAGTCGATCGACGCGACCGACGCGCGCGTCCTCGCCATGCACGCCTGGGGCGTCAGCCGCGCCTGGCTCGCCGCGAACCCGCGCGAGATCCTCACGGAATCGCAGGGCGCGCGCTTCGACCTGCTGGTGGCGCAGCGCGCCCTCGGGCACCCCGTCGCCTATCTCGTGGGGCGGCGCGAATTCTGGAGCCGCGAGTTCGCCGTCGGCCCGGACGTGCTGATCCCGCGGCCGGACACCGAGACGGTCGTGGAGTCGGCGCTCGCGCGCCTTTCCGGCGAAGCCAGGGTCTGCGACCTCGGCACCGGCAGCGGCGCCATCGCGGTCACGCTGGCCTGCGAACGGCGCGGCGACCACGTGGTCGCCACCGACGCGAGCCCCGGAGCCCTCGCCGTCGCCCGCGCGAACGCCCTCGCGCATGGGGCGACGGTCGAATTCCGCGAGGGGTCCTGGTACGCGCCCGTGGCGGGCGATGCGTTCGATCTCATCGTCTCGAACCCGCCCTACGTGGCCGCGCGCGACGCGCACCTCGCCCAGGGCGACCTGCGCTTCGAACCGCGCGGCGCCCTCACCGACGAAAGCGCGGACGGCCTCGCCTCGCTTCGCGAGATCATCGCCGGCGCGCCCGGCCACCTGTTGCCCGGGGGCTGGATTCTCGTCGAGCACGGATACGACCAGGCCGACGCCTGCCGCTCCCTGCTCGCGGCCGCGGGGTTCCGCGGCCTGGTGTCGATCGCCGACCTCGCGGGCATCCCGCGGGTGGCCGGCGGCCGGCGCGAATGACCCCTTCGTCCCCGGGGTCTTGACCTCGACAAGCGCGATGGCCGTCGTATGATGGATGCCAACGCAACCTCCCGCCCCAACCGCCCGACCGAGAACCCCATGAGCGCCCAGGACACCATCCGCCAGACCGTCACTTCCAACCCCGTCGTGCTGTTCATGAAGGGGTCGCCCCGCATGCCCATGTGCGGCTTCTCGGCCTCCGCCACGCAGATGCTCAGCGCCTGCGGCGTCACGAATTTCGTCGCCGTCGACGTGCTCCAGGACGCCGAGATCCGCCAGGGCATCAAGGAATTCGCCAACTGGCCCACGATCCCGCAGCTTTACGTGAACGGCGAGTTCGTCGGTGGCGCGGACATCATGCGCGAGATGTTCCAGGCGGGTGAGCTGCAGAAGCTGCTCGAGGGCGTGGCGAAGCCGGCCTGAGCGGTCCCATGGGCGCGCCCCGGCACCGCGTCGCGCCGGCGAAGCTTCGCATCGAGTTCGGGCCCGAGATCGCCATCGGCCCGGGCAAGGCGGCGCTGCTCGAGGCCATCGCCGAGACGGGCTCCATCGCCGCGGCCGCCAAGCGCTTCGGCATGTCCTATCGCCGGGCCTGGCTCCTCGTGGACACCATGAACCGCTGCTTCCGCGAGCCGGTCGTCGCGGCGGGAACCGGCGGCACCGGCGGCGGCGGCGCCGTCGTGACGGCCTTCGGCCTCGACGTGGTGTCCCGCTACCGGGAACTCGAGTCGGCCGCTCGCGCGGCGCTCGAGGCACCCGTCGCCGCCTTCGCCGAACTGCTCGCCCCGGCCCCCGCGAAGCGCCCCTGAGGGCCGTTTGCCGAATCGTTATATCCAGCCGTATATTACGCACTCCCCAGCATCCGGAGCCCCCGCCATGCGCCCGTTCCGCCGCCTCGCCATCGCCCTCCTGCTCGGCCTCGTGCCCGCGCTCGCCGCCGCGCAGGCCGCGCCGCCGCCCCGGGAGCTGACGGTGCTGGCCGCGGCGAGCCTGAAGGGGCCCCTGGACGGCTTCGCCGCCGATTTCGAGAAGGCCACGGGCATCAAGGCGCGCCTCGCGTTCGCCGGCAGTTCGGCGCTCGCGCGACAGATCGAATCGGGCGTGCCGGCGGGTCTCTTCATTTCCGCCGACCTCGACTGGATGGATTTCGCCCAGAAGACCGGCCGCCTCGTTCCGGGCACGCGCGTCAACCTGCTCGCGAACGACCTCGTCCTCGTCGCACCGCGGGACAGCAAGGTGCAACTCAAGATCGCCCCGGGCTTCCCGATCGCCACGGCGCTGGGCGACGGGCGGATCGCGCTCGCGCAGCCCGACAGCGTTCCCGCCGGCAAGTACGCGAAGGCCGCCTTCACGAAGCTGGGCGTCCGGACCGGCATCGCACAGCGCGTCGCCGGCGCCGAAAGCGTGCGTGCGGCCCTCGCGTTCGTCGCCCGGGGCGAGGCGCCCTTGGGCGTCGTCTACCGCACCGATGCCTACGCCGAGCCGTCCGTGCGGATCGTCGATGTCTTCCCCTCCGATTCCCACCCGCCCATCGTCTATCCCGCCGCCGTGATCCAGGGCGCGCAGGAGGAACCCGCGCGGCGCTTCCTGGCCTGGCTTCGCGATCCGGCCACGCGCCTCGCCTGGGGCATGGCCGGATTCCGGCCGGCCCCCTGACCGGCCGCATCGTGGACGGGCTCGGCGTCGACGTCGCCCAGGTCATCGGCCTCAGCCTGAAAGTCGCGTTCTGGAGCGTCGTCGCGAGCCTGCCACCGGCGATGGCGGTGGCGTGGGTCCTCGCGCGACGGGAATTCCCCGGCAAGGTGCTCGTCGACGCGGTGGTGCACCTGCCGCTCGTGCTGCCGCCCGTCGTCGTCGGCTTCGGGTTGCTCCTGCTGCTCGGCCGGCAAGGCACCCTCGGATCCCTCCTCGCACCGATCGGCATCACGTTCGCGTTCAAGTGGACCGGCGCGGCGCTCGCCGCGGCCGTCATGGGATTTCCGCTCCTGGTCCGCGCGCTGCGGCTGTCGCTCGAGGCCATGGATGCGAGGCTCGAATGGGCGGCCCGAACGCTGGGCGCGGGACCGTGGCGGGTGTTCTTCACCGTCACGCTGCCGCTCATCCTGCCCGGCGTCGTGACGGGTGTGCTGCTCTCTTTCGCGCGGAGCCTGGGCGAGTTCGGCGCGACGATCACCTTCGTCTCCAACATCCCCGGCGAGACGCAGACGCTGCCGCTCGCCATCTACTCGGCCACGCAGGTCCCCGGCGGCGAGAAGGCGGCCCTCGCCCTGTCGGGAATCTCGGTCGTCCTGTCCCTGGCGGCCCTGGCCGGCTCCGAATGGCTGGCCCGGCGCGCGAAACGGGGTGCGCCATGATCGAGGCCCGGCTGGAGCTGCGCCGCGGGCACGTTCACCGTTCGCGCGGAATTCGCGACGGACGCGGCCGTGGTGTCGCTCTTCGGCCGCTCGGGATCGGGCAAGACCTCCATCGTGAAGGCGCTGGCCGGGCTCGTCGAACCCGACAGCGGCTTCGTGCGCGTGGACGGCCGGACGATCTTCGACTCGGCAGCGGGCGTGAACCTGCCGCCCGAGCGCCGGCGCATCGGCTACGTGTTCCAGGACGCGCTCCTCTTCCCGCACCTCACCGTGCGCGGCAATCTCGACTACGGCGAGCGCCTCACGCCGGCCGCCGAACGCTACGTGGACCGGCGCCAGGTGATCGACCTGCTGGGCCTCGCCGCCCTCGAGGAGCGCCGCATCGAGAATCTTTCCGGGGGCGAGCGCCAGCGCGTCGCCATCGGCCGGGCCCTGCTCGCGAGCCCGCGCCTTCTTCTCATGGACGAACCGCTCGCCGCGCTCGACAGCACGAGGAAGAGCGAGATCCTCGCGTACGTGGAGATCCTGCGCGACGAGTTGAAGATCCCCATCGTCTACGTGAGCCATTCGATCGAGGAGGTGACGCGCGTGGCGGACCACCTGGTGCTCGTGGCCGACGGTCTCACGGTCGCCTCGGGCCCGCTCACGGAGATCATGGGGCGCGTGGACCTCGAGCCGTACCTCGGCCGTTTCCAGTCGGGGGCGGTCATCGAGGCGCGCGTGGCGCGGCACGACGAGAGCGACGGCCTCACGACGCTCGCCTTCGACGGCGGCGAATTCGTCGTTCCGGTGGTGGATGCGCTGCCGGGCGAACCGGTGAAGATCCGCGTTCGCGCCCGCGATGTCGCCATCGCCCTCGCGCCGCCGGCGGACACGAGCTTCCTCAACATCCTCGAGGGGCGCGTCACGGCGATCTCCGACCGGCCGGGCCCGCTGGTGGACGTCACGCTGTCCGTCGGCACCGCGACGATCGTGTCGCGGCTGTCGCGCCGCTCCAGCGTACGGCTTGGCCTCGCGCCTGGAATGAAAGCGTATGCGCTGGTGAAGGCCGTCGCCCTCGACCGTCACGCAGTCGGCTTCGCCTGACATCTTCCTGAAGGGGACGCACACTTCCTGAAGGGGACGCACACCTTCACATCGACTGAAGGGGACGCACACGTTTCACGCCGTGAAACAGGTGCGTCCCCTTCACGGCAACTGAATGTGTGCGTCCCCTTCAGGCCCCCTTCAGGCCCCTTCAGGCCCTTCAGGCAGGTCCCTCAGCGACCCGGATCGTTCCAGGAAATGGCGCCCAGCCCGGCCACGTCGTAGCCGCCCAGCGCCCGCGCCTTCTCGGCGAACCGCTTCCCCCGCGCGAACGCGAACAGCCCGACCAGCGGCGGCTCGAACCACGCGGCCCGGGAGACGGCGAGGTCGAGGCGTTCGACCACGAGCGGCACGAAATCGAGCCCCAGCAGCACGGCCGCCGCCCGCGCGCCCAGGCCCGTGTCCGCCTCGCCTCCCTTCACGCTCGCGGCGAGGTCTCCCTCCCCCATGGCCGCAGGCCCGAAGCGCAGGCGCTTTCGGTCGATGCCCTCTCGCGCGAGCAGCCTGTCCAGCAACACGGCGCTGCCCGCCCCCGGCTGCCGGGCCGCCACGGTAACGCCTCGCCGCGCGAGGTCCGCCAGCGAGCGGATCTTCCGAGGATTGCCGCGCGCCACGAGCAGGCCCTGCTCGCGCCTCGCCCATTCCAGCAGCGCGCAGTTCTTTCCGGCCAGCAGTCCGTCGGCTTCGTCGCGATTGAAGTCCGCGAGGTCCTTCGAAGGCAGGTGCGCCAGCGCGGCGCTCACCTCGCCGCGCGCCAGGCGTTCGAGGCCGTCCGTGCTGCCCTGCGTGAGGAGGGCAAGGCCGCAGCGCGATTCGCGCACGGCCCATTCGAGCAGCGGGTCGTGGCTGCCCGCCACGAGCGCAGGCGGCAGCCCCCTCGACGGGGCCGAACCGCCCGAACGCCGGGCGAGCCAGGCCTCGACCTCCGGCAAGTCGAAGAGGAGCTTCCCGCCGGCGCGACGGTGCGGCAGGCCCTTTCGCGCCACGAGGTCGTAGACGGTGCGGGTGCCCAGGCGCAAGTGGCCCGCGACTTCCGCCACGGTGAGGTGAACGGATGGCGCGGCGGGAGCGTGTCGGTCGGCAGTCAAGGCGGCATTTCCCTTCAATTTGGTAAAATTGCAGCATGTTTGAAATTTTTGCAAGCCTCGGGCTGGCGCTGGACCTCATGGCGAACGGCGACTCGGCGTTCGTGCGCGTCGTGGCCATCTCGCTGGAACTCTCGCTCGCCGCGGCCGTGCTCGGCTCGGCCATCGGCCTTCCGCTGGGCGCGCTCGTGGCCATCGGCCGCTTCCCCGGCCGCCGCTCGCTCATCGTCTCCCTCAACGCGTTGCTCGGCCTGCCATCCGTCGTCGTCGGCCTGGTCGTGTACCTGATGCTCTCGCGAGCCGGGCCGCTGGGCACCTGGGGACTTCTCTTCACGCCCGGCGCCATCGTGATCGCCCAGACCGTGCTCGTGATCCCCATCGTGGCCGCCCTCGCCCGGCAAGTGGTCGAGGATTCGTGGAACGAGTACGCCGAGCAGTTGCGCTCCCTGGGCGTCGGCACGGGGCGCGCCGTCCGCACCCTGCTCTGGGACACGCGCTTCTCCCTTCTTACCGTGGCTCTCGCGGGCTTCGGCCGCGCCGCGAGCGAGGTGGGCGCGGTGATGATCGTCGGCGGCAACATCGACGGCGTGACGCGCGTGATGACCACCGCCATCGCGCTCGAGACGAGCAAGGGCGACCTGCCCCTCGCCCTCGCGCTCGGCATCGTGCTGATCCTCGTGGTGCTCGCGGTGAACGCCGGGGCCTACGCCATCCGCGAATGGAGCGCGAAGCACCATGGCTGAGCGCCCTTCCGCCCTTCTGCGTGCGCGGGATCTCACGGTCGTCCTGGGCGGCGTCACGGTGCTCGACCGGCTGTCGCTCGAGATCCTGCCGGGCCTTCGCACCATCGTCCTGGGGGCCAACGGCGCGGGCAAGAGCGTGACGCTGCGCGCCCTGCACGGGCTCATCCCGCCCGCCTCCGGCACCATCGACTGGCAGGGCGATCGCACACCGCGCCAGGCCATGGTGTTCCAGCGCCCCGTCATGCTGCGCCGTTCCGCGCTCGCCAACGTGGAATACGGGCTCGCCGTGAACGGCATCGACGGCGACCCGCGCCGGCGACGGGCACGCGAGGCGATCGCGAAGGTGGGCCTCGAGGCCATCGCCCACCGCCCGGCGCGCGTCCTCTCCGGCGGCGAGCAGCAGCGCCTCGCGCTCGCCCGCGCCTGGGCGCTCGAGCCGGACATCCTGTTCCTGGACGAACCCACGGCCAGCCTCGATCCCGGCGCCGCGGGCGAGGTCGAGAGAATCGTCGCGGCCATCGCGGCCGAAGGCACGCGAATCGTCATGACCACCCACAACCTCGGCCAGGCCCGCCGCCTCGCCGACGAGATCGTCTTCATCCACCAGGGACGCGTGGCCGAGCAGACCCCGGCCGACCGCTTCTTCGCCGAACCGCAATCCCAGCACGCCCGCCACTTTCTCAAAGGAGAATTGCCATGGAACTGAACATCGCCATGAACTTCCGGCGCCTCGCCGTCACCTGGATGGCCGCCGCCGTCGCCGCCTCCACGATCCTCGCCGCCAAGGACGCCTCCGCGCAGGCGACCTTCATCACCGTCGCCTCGACAACCTCGACCGAGCAGTCGGGCCTCTTCAAGCAGCTGCTGCCGGACTTCAGGAAGGCGACCGGCATCGAGGCGCGCGTGGTCGCGCTCGGCACCGGCCAGGCGCTCGACATGGGTCGCCGCGGCGACGCCGACGTGGTGTTCGTGCACGACAAGGTGGCCGAGGAGAAATTCGTCGCCGACGGCTTCGGCGTGAAGCGCCTCGAGGTGATGTACAACGACTTCATCGTCGTGGGCCCGAAGGCGGACCCCGCCGGCGCGAAGGGCAAGGACATCCTCGCGGGCCTGAAGAAGATCGAGGCCTCCAAGTCGCCCTTCGTTTCGCGCGCCGACAAGAGCGGCACGCATGCGGCGGAGCTTCGCTACTGGAAAGCCGCCGGCATCGAGAAGCCCCAGGGCGCCTGGTACCGCGAAACGGGCTCGGGCATGGGCCCCACGCTCAACACCGCCTCCGCGATGAACGCCTACGCGCTCACCGACCGCGGCACCTGGCTTTCCTTCAAGAACCGCGGCGAGCTCGTCATCGTGGTCGAGGGCGACCAGCGCCTCTTCAACCAGTACGGCGTGATGCTCGTGAACCCCGCGAAGCACGCCCACGTGAAGAAGGAGGCCGGCCAGAAGTTCGTCGACTGGGTCGTCTCGCCCGCGGGCCAGGCCGCCATCGCCGCGTACAAGATCGACGGCGAGCAGCTCTTCTTCCCGAACGCCAAGCCTTGAGCATGCGCGCGTCCCTCCTGGCCGTGGCGCTCGCCTTCGCGCTCCCCGCCGCGGCCCACGACGCCATCAAGGTCCACGCGGCCGGCAGCCTCAAGGCCGCGCTCACGGATGCGGCCGCGGCCTTCGCGGAGCGCAAGGACGGCGCGCTCGTCGAGTTCGCCTTCGGACCTTCGGGCCTGCTCAAGGAGCGGCTCGAGAAGGGCGAGGCGAGCGACCTGTTCGCCTCGGCGAACATGGCGCACCCGAAGGCCCTCGCGGACGCCGGCAAGGCCGGTCCCGTCCGGGCCTTCGCGCGCAATTCCCTCTGCGTGCTCGCCGCGCCCGCCGTGAAGGTGACGACGGCGACCGTGCTCGACACGATCCTCGACCCGAAGGTGAAGGTCGGCATCTCCACGCCCAAGGCCGACCCCGCCGGCGACTATGCATGGCAGCTCTTCGCCAACGCGGAGAAGCTCCGGCCGGGCGCGCAGAAGACCCTCGAGGCCAAGGCCCTGCAGCTCACGGGAGGCCCGAATTCCGCCCCGCCGCCCAAGGACCGCAACGCCTACGGCGCGCTGGTCGAGAAGGGCGCCGCGGACGTGTACCTCACGTACTGCACCAATGGCGTCCTCGCCCGGAAGGAGGTGCCTTCCCTGCAGGTCGTGGCGATCGCCGCGGACCTGAACGTCGGGGCCGACTACGGCCTCGTCGTCATGAAGGAGGCGAAGGCGCCCGCCGGGCGCTTCGCCGACTTCCTCGTCGCCGGTGAGGGCAAGGCCATCCTCCAACGCCACGGATTCGAGCCGCCGAGATGATCAAGGTCGACCTGCGCGCCGTCTGGCGCGTGAACGTGCGCGGTGTCGAGCGCGAGCTCGACGAGATGCTCATCGCCGTGCTGGGCGGCCTCGAGCGGACCGGCAAGCTGGGTGGCGCCACGTCGGATGCGAAGGTCTCCTACCGCCACGCCTACAACCTCGTGAAGCGCTGGGGCGAGTTCCTCGGCGCGCCGCTCGTGGTGATGCGCCAGGGCAGCGGAACGAAGCTCACGCCCCTGGGCGAGCGGCTCCTGTGGGCGGGGCGGCGCGTGCAGTCGCGGCTCGCGCCCGAACTCGAGGGTCTCGCGGGCGATTTCACGCGCGGGCTCAACGACGCGCTCGGTTCGCGTCCCGGGATGCTCGCCATCCATGCCAGCCACGACTTCGCCGTCGCGCTGCTGCGCGAGCGACTGGGCAGCACGCGCGCGATCGAGCTGCAGAGCCGCGGCAGCTTCGACGCCCTGGCCGCGCTGCTCAGGGGCGACTGCGCCATCGCGGGCTTCCACGTGGCCGACGGCCCGCTGGGCGAGCTGATGGCCCGGCGGTACGCCGAGGGTCTCGCGGGGCGCGACGTCCTACTGCTCGCGCTCGCGGACCGCACCCAGGGCCTCATCGTCGCCAAGGGCAATCCGAAGAAGGTGAAGTCCATGGCGGACCTCGCGAAGCCCGGGCTTAGGTTCATCAACCGGCAACGCGGCTCCGGCACCCGGGCGCTGCTGGAGTTCCTCCTCACGGCAGCGGGCATCGACCGCGACGCCATCCCGGGCTACGACCAGGAAGAGATCACGCATTCGGCCGTCGCCGCGCTCGTCGCGGGCCGCCAGGCCGATGCGGGCTTCGGGCTCGAGGCGGCTGCCGTGCGCTTCCACCTGGGGTTCGTGAAGCTCGCCAGCGAACGCTACTACCTGGCCTTTTCGGCTCGCGACTTCGATCGGACCGCGGTGCGCGACGTCATCGAGCAGGCGAGGGAACCGGCCTTTCTCGAACGCGTGGACGCCCTGCCCGGGTATCGCGCCGCCTGGTCCGCGAAGGTACAGACGGCATCGAGCATCTTCGGGGCGTCTTGCCAAACCGCCGTCCGGGCTTGAAAAAGCCGCCGATGTCCGCATCGGCATTGGGGGATTAAAGTCCGGTTCTCAGGCGTTCGCGTATCAAGCAGAATGTGCGTCCCCCCGAGTCCGGGATCGACTGCCGCCCGCTAACCGCACCCAAGGAGCCCCCATGAAACGTCGCAATTTCCTTCTGGCCGCCGCCGCCGCCCCGACCCTCGCCCAGGTGCCGCAGTGGGCCATCGCCCAGCAGCTGCCCTTCAACCCGAAGCCCGCCAACTGGCGCACCTTCGAGCTGGTGACCCGCGTCGAGATCGCCAAGCCCGCCGGCGAAACGAAGATCTGGGTCCCGCTGCCCTCCGTCGACAGCGACTACCAGAAGACGGTCACCGACAGCTGGACAGGCAACACGTCCAACGCCCGCATCGTGAGCGACGGCAAGTACGGCGCCATGATGCTGCTGGCCGAGTTCAGCCCGAACGAGAGAATGCCGTGGGTCGAGGTGACGAGCCGCTTCCAGACGCGCGACCGCAGCCTCGATTTCGCGCGCCGGAGCGGCGAGAAGCTCTCCCCGGAGGAGCGCGCCTTCTACACGGAAGCCACGAGCCTCATGCCGGTGGACGGCATCGTGAGGAAGACCGCCCTCGAGGCCACCAAGGGCGCGAAGACGGAAATGGAGAAGGCCCGCGCCCTCTACGAGTGGATCGTCGACAACACCTTCCGCGATCCGAAGACCGTCGGCTGCGGCCGCGGCGACGTGAAGGTCATGCTCGAAACACGCAACCTGTCCGGCAAATGTGCGGACCTCAACGCCCTCTACGTGGCGATGGCGCGCTCCGTCGGCCTGCCGGCGCGGGACGTCTACGGCATCCGTGTCGCCAAGAGCCAGTTCGGCTACCGGAGCCTCGGCGCCGGCACCGAGAACGTGACGCGCGCCCAGCACTGCCGCGCGGAAGTCTTCGTGAACGGCAGCGGCTGGATCCCCGTGGACCCGGCGGACGTGCGCAAGGTCGTGCTCGAGGAGAAGCCCCAGGCCGTGACGCTCGCGGACCCGGTCGTCCCGCCCGTGCGCTCCAAGCTCTTCGGCGCCTGGGAGATGAACTGGCTCGCTTACAACGACGCGCACGACGTGAAGCTGCCGGGCGCCAAGGGCGAGATGCTCGGCTTCCTCATGTACCCGCAGGCCGAGACGGGCGGCAACCGCGTGAACCCGTACGCGCCCGACGACTTCAAGTACAAGCTCACGGCGAAGGAAATCGCCTGATAGACAGTCCGCGCTTCGCCTCCTTCCGGCTCCGGCTGCGCCAGGAAGCGAAGCGATCCCTCCAGGCCCGCCTATCCGGCGGGCCTTTTTGTTTCCGGCGCACCGGGCATGCGGCAGAAGCCATGGGCCCGGGCACCGAGCGCCGTGTTGAATCGTGCGGAAAGGTTCTGGAGCGCGATGCCGGCGGTGAGTTCCACGATCGCTTCCGGCCCATGGCGTTCGCGCAACCGCGCGAACAGGGCGTCGTCCACCCGCGGCGGCGTGGCCGTCATCGCTTCCGCGTACTCGATCACCAGGCGCTCGGCCTCGTCGAACGACGGATCCGTACGCCAGTCCGGCAGCGCGAGCGCCTTGCCGGGCGCGACTCCCGCCTTCTCGAGCATCGCGGCGTTGAGGTCGACGCAGAACTCGCAGCCCGTGAGCTGCGACACCCGCACGGCCGCGAGCGTTCGCAGGGCGAGCGGCACCGGCGCCCCCCGGCGGCGCACCTGCCGGAAGAGCGCCAGGAAGGCCAGCATGGCGCCGGGTCGCCACGTCCACAGGGCGGTCGGATCGGGCACGGACCCATGGAGCCGTTGCTGCCACGCGTGCAACGGGCGCAAGTACCACGGGACGGGGGCGACGGGCAGCCTCATCGGATCACCGGGCCGGGATCGCGATCGCCACGCGCTCCCGCGAGGCGGGGATCCGGCTCGCGGCCGGCTTGATCTTCATTCATGTCATCTCCACGTGGATCGACGAAGCGTCGCATGCTTCCATCTTCCGGCAGGCCGTACAATCATCCCGATCAAACCAGGAGCGAATAAATGAAACTCAGCGCCCGCAACCAGTTCCCCGGCACCATCCGCGACGTGAAACGCGGGGCCACCACGGCCCACGTGCATATCGAGGTGGCCCCGGGCATCGTCGTCACGGCCTCCATCACCAACGAGGCGGCCGACGACCTCGCGCTCGCCGCGGGCGACAAGGTCACCGCGATCATCAAGGCTTCCGACGTGATGGTCGGCAAGTGATCCTGCGGCGGGCGCTCGCCGCTTTCGCGGCCTTCCTGCCGCTCGCCGCTTTTCCGGCCCGCGACTTCGTCGACGACGCCGGCCGCAAGGTTTCCCTCCCGGACAAGGTCACGCGCGTCTACGCCGCGGGGCCTCCCGCTTCCGTTCTCGTCTTCGCGCTCGCACCCGACACGCTCATCGGCTGGACGCGGGGCTTTCGCGACAGCGAAAAGCCCTGGGTGCCGGACAAGTACGCCAACCTCCCCGAGCTGGGCCGCCTCACCGGCCGCGGCGGCAGCGCGAACGTCGAAGTGGTGCTGCGCGAGAAGCCGGACCTCATCGTCGACATCGGGTCGACGGCCGCCACGTTCTCTTCCCTCGCCGATCGCGTGCAGCAGCAGACGGGCATCCCGTACGTGCTGCTGGACGGGCGCCTCGAGACGACCCCGCAGCAGATCGAGAAGCTCGCGAAGGTGCTCGGCGTCGAGGCGCGCGGCAAGGAGATCGCCGACTATTCGCGCGCGCTCATCGACGGCCTGAAGACGAAGATCGCGACGGTGCCGGAGGCGAAGCGGCCCGAGGTGTACTACGCCCGTGGCCCGCAGGGCCTCGTCACGGGCCTCGCCGGCTCCATCAACGTCGAGATGATCGAGTTTCTGGGCGCGAAGAACGTCGCGGCCGGGCAGAAAGGCGGGCTCGCCCAGGTCGGCTTCGAGCAGGTGGTTCTCTGGGATCCGCCCGTCATCGTGACGAACGACCCGAACTTCTTCCGCGAATCGGCTCGCGTGCCCGTGTGGCAGGGCGTCACCGCGGTGAGGAACAAGCGCGTCTACCTTTCGCCCAACCTGCCCTTCGGCTGGTTCGACTACCCGCCGGGCGCGAACCGGCTCATCGGATTGCTGTGGCTCTCGGAGATCCTCTACCCCGAGCATTTCCGCCACGATTATCCGAAGGAGATCGCGCGCTTCTACCGGATGTTCTATCACCGCGAGCCCACGGCCGCGCAGGTCGCAGCCCTCCTCGCCGAGCCTGGCGTCGCCCCGCGGCTCTCGCGCTAGGGACCCCTCGGCTATCATCGGGGCCATGCCCCGCCGCTCCTCCGGCGCGATCCTCGCGCTCGCCCTCGCCGTCCTCGTCGCCCTCGTCGCCTGGAGCTTTTCCGTCGGCCGCTTCGCCGTCGCGCCGGCGGACGTGCTGAAAGCCCTGTGGGCCGCCCTGTCGGGCGGCGAGAGCGGCCTGGCGAAGAACGTGGAAGCCGTGGTGCTGCAGGTGCGCGGACCGCGCGTGCTCGCCGCACTTGCCGTCGGGGCCGCCCTCGCGAGCGCCGGCGCCGCCTACCAGAACCTCTTCAAGAACCCGCTCGTCTCGCCGGACATCCTGGGCGTCTCCGCGGGCTGCGCGCTCGGCGCCGGCCTCGCGATCCTCTTCGGCCTGTCCATCGTGATGATCCAGGGCCTCGCCTTCGCCGGGGGCATCGCGGCGGTGGCCCTCGTGCTCGCCGTCGGCAACTGGGTGCGCGGCCGCGACCCGATCCTCACGCTCATCCTCACCGGCGTCGTCGTGGGCTCGCTCTTCGGCGCGGGCATCGCGCTCGTGAAGTACCTCGCCGACCCGTACAACCAGTTGCCGGCCATCACCTTCTGGCTGCTGGGCAGCTTCGCGGGCGCGCTGCCCAAGGATCTCGCCGTCGCGCTGCCCGTGATGCTCGCGGGCATCGTGCCGCTCGTGCTGCTGCGCTGGCGCATCGACCTGCTCGCCCTCTCCGAAGACGAGGCGCGCTCCCTGGGCCTCGACGTCTCGAAACTGCGCATCGCCGTCATTGCCTGCGCGACGCTCGTCACCGCGAGCGCCGTCGCCATCGCGGGCGTCATCGGCTGGGTGGGCCTCGTCATCCCCCACGCGGCCCGCCTGCTGGTCGGCGCGGCCTTCGCGCGCGTGCTGCCCCTGTCGCTCGTGCTGGGCGCCGCCTTCATGCTCGCGGTCGACACGGCCTGCCGCACGGTGTCCGCGACCGAGATTCCGCCGGGCGTCGCCACGGCCTTCATCGGCACGCCCGTGTTCATCGTCCTGCTCGCTGCCACCTTCCGCCGATGAGCCTCGAAGCCCGATCGCTCGACTACGGCTACCCGGGCCATCCCGTGGGCCGGGGCCTCGAGGCGAGCCTCGCGGCCGGCGAGGTGGTCGCGCTCCTGGGCCCCAACGGCAGCGGCAAGTCGACCCTCATGCGCACGCTGCTCGGCCTTCAGCCCCGCCTGGGCGGCAAGATCACGCTCGACGCCCGCGACATCGCCGGCTGGGAGGACGCGAGCCGCGCCCGCCGACTCGCCTACGTGCCGCAGGCCGCCGACAGCTATTTCGACTTCAGCCTGCGCGAACTGGTGGAGATGGGCCGCACCGCGCATCGCGGCGTGTTCGCGAGCCCCTCGCCGCAGGATCGCGAGATCGCCGCGCAGTCGCTCGAGCGCCTGGGCATCGCCCACCTCGCCGACCGTCCGGTGAACGGCGTGAGCGGCGGGGAACGCCAGCTCGCCCTCATCGCACGCGCCCTCGCCACGCAGGCGGCGTTCGTCGTGATGGACGAGCCGACCGCGAACCTCGATTTCGGCAACCAGGCCCGGGTGCTCGACGAGATCGTTCGCCTGCGCGAAGCCGGCATCGGCCTCATCGTCTCCACGCACCATCCCGAGCACGCCTTCCGCATTGCCGACCGCGCCATCCTCCTGCGCGCCGGGCAGGTGGTGGCGACCGGACCGACCGAAGCCACCCTCACCGGGCCGGCGCTCTCGGCCCTCTACGGACGCCCTCTGGAGGTGGCCGAGGTCGTCCTGTCCGACGGCAGCCGCCAGAAGGTCTGCCTGCCCGTCGCCCCGCGCGGATCCCGGGCCGCCGAAAGCCCGTAAAGTTCATTTAATCAGGGATTTAGGCCAGACCCGACGGGATCGGTTGACCGGGATTCATAAATGGGACAAAATTCCCAAATGACGAACCCGAAGGACGAAATCGGCAGCGCCCTCCTCGCGGCGGTCCTGCACCTGCTCAAGCCGCTGGTGCGGATCCTGCTGCGCCACGGCGTGCCGCATTCCACCTTCTCGGAAGTGGCGCGCTGGGCCTACGTCGAGGTGGCCGACAAGCACTTCGCGCTGCCGGGCAAGAAGATGACGGACTCGCGCATCTCCGTCCTCACCGGCCTCACGCGCAAGGAAGTCGCGCGCATCCGCACCGAGACGCTTCCCGAGGACACCGAGTCCTTCCAGTCGTACAACCGCGCCGCGCGGGTGGTGAGCGCCTGGGCGCTCGAGTACCCGATGGATGGCGCCGCCAGCGGCGCGAAGCCCCTGCCGCTGGAAGGCGAGCACAGCGTCGCCTCCCTCGTGAGGCGCCACAGCGGCGACATGCCGGTGCGCGCCGTGGTCGACGAGTTGCTGCGCGTGGGCGCCATCCGCGTGCGCGCGGAAGGCGACGTGGAACTGCTCAACCGCCACTACCTCCCGCCGCAGGGCGAACGTCGCAAGCTCGTTTACCTGGGCGAGGACGCGGGCGACCTCATCTCGACCATCGCCCACAACCTCGAGGCCGCGCCGAAGGACACGTTCTTCCAGCGCAAGGTCTTCTACGACAACGTGCCCGAGCCGCAGGTCGCCGAGGCGCGCGCCGTCGCCCGTCGCCTGGGCGAGCGCACGATCGATCGGCTCCTCGTCGAACTCTCTCCCTTCGATCGCGACGTGAACCCGGGCGTAGAAGGCGAAGGCCGCGTGCGTGTCGTGACCGGCATCTATTACTACGAAGAAGCTTTCGATCCCGCATCGGCGGAAGAACCGCCGCGTGGCGCCGACGACAGGCGCGGCCGAGGCGAGTCGTGACCGCCCGGACCCACAACCACTAGAACATCACGCGGCCGCAGGACGGGCCGATTCCTGGGGAAGCACATGAACCGTCACCTGAACACCACGAGAAGACTCCTCGCCGGCCTCGGCCTCGCGCTCTCGCTCGCCGCCGGCACCGTCCTGGGCGGCGGCGGCGCGACGGGCACCGGATACGTCGCCTGGGGCTCCATCGACGACTTCGGCAGCATCTTCGTGAACGGCATCGAGTTCTTCACGGATACCGCGGACATCCGGATCAACGGCGAGCGGCGACCCGAAGGCGACCTGCGCATCGGCATGGTCCTCGCGGTGAACGGGACCGTCGACGCCACCGAAACCCGGGGCCAGGCGGCGAGCGTGGTGTATGCCGCGGACGCCATCGGAATCGTGGATCGCGCGCCCACCTTCACGGCGGACGGCGCGGAGTTCGGCGTTCTCGGCCAGTCGGTGCGGACCGGCGCGCGCACCATCTTCGGCAACGTCATCGGCGTGGGCAGCCTGCGGATCGGCGACGTGGTCGAGGTGAGCGGCTATCGCACGGCCACCGGACTTCTCGCCTCCTGGGTGGAGCGCAAGCCCGCCGGCGCCTCGGCGCAGGTGAAGGGCCCCATCGCCGACGTCACGGCCTCCACGTTCACGATCGGCACGTTGACGGTGAACTACGCCGGCGCCACGTTCGAGCACCTGCCGGCCTCCGGCCTCGCCGCCGGCATGACCGTCGTCGCCCGGGGCCCCCTGCCCGCCGGCGGCACGCTCGCGGCGACCGAGGTCGAGGCGATCGCCACCGACCTTTCCGGCAGCGAAGGCGGCAGCACCTCCGGCGTCGTCACGGCCTTCGACGGCACCTCGATCCAGGTGAGCGGACAGGCGCTTCAGGTCACCGCCGCCACGAAGTTCAAGGACGGCACGCTCGCCGACCTCGTCCCGGAAGCGACGGTCAAAGTCGAGTTCGCGATCGTGGGCACGACGCTCGTGGCCAAGCGGATCGAATTCACCCGCCTCAACGCGCCCGCGGAGGTCACGGCGCAAGTCACCGCCACCGACGGCACGACGGTCGAGCTCTTCGGGCCGGACGGCGTCACGCTCACCTTCGCCGAGAGGGCCCGGCTCGAGGACCGGAGCGGCGCGAAGGAGAGGAACCTGAAAGTCCCGGACCTTCGCGTCGGCGACCGGATCTCGGTGCGCGGCAACCAGGTGGACGAGGCCGTTGTCGTCGTCGACCGCCTCGAGCGCACGCGCCCGGGCGCGCTCGTCACCGTGGGCGCCCGCGCGCTCAGCATCGCGGCACCGGATTTCACGCTGCTCGACACCCTCGTGCGCACGACCGCCGAAACCGCCTACGTGGACGAGAACGGCGCGGCGATCACGGCGGAGGCCTTCTTCACCCGCGCCCCCGGCCACAAGATCAGCGTGACCGGCACGGCGGTGGCGAACGTCATCACCGCGGCCATCGCGCGCATCGAATAGCGCGCGGCCCGGGCGGGTGCGCTTGCCTAGCGCCCGCCCGACACGTCGAGGATCGTCCCCGTCACGTAGGACGCATCCGGCGAAAGCAGCCACAGGATCGCCGCGGCCACTTCCTCCGGCTGCCCGCCGCGCTTCATCGGCACCAGCGCCTTCACGCGGTCCACGCGGCCCGGCTCGCCGCCGGAAGCGTGGATATCCGTGTAGATATGACCGGGCCGCACGGCGTTCACGCGAATGCCCTCCTCGGCCACTTCCTTCGCGAGCCCGATCGTCATCGTCTCGAGCGCGCCCTTGGAAGCCGCGTAGTCGACGTACTCGCCCGGCGACCCGAGGCGCGCGGCGGCGGATGACACGTTCACGATGCCTCCGCCCTCGCCGCCGTGGCGCAGCGACATGCGCTTCACCGCCTCGCGCGCGCACAGGAACGGCCCCTTCACGTTGGTCGCCAGGATGCGGTCCAGCCGCGCGGCCGTGATCGATTCCAGGCGCGACTGCAGGTCGTTCACGCCGGTGTTGTTGACGAGCGCCGCGAGCCGCCCGAGTTCGGCATCGACGCGCGCGAACATCGCGAGGATGTCCGCCTCGCGCGACACGTCGGCCTGCACGGCGATGGCCCGGCCGCCGGCCGTGACGATGTCCGCGACGACCGCGTCCGCCGCCGCCCGGTTCTCGCGGTAGTTCACGCACACCGAGTACCCGCGCGCGGCCGCGAGCCGCGCCGTCGCCGCGCCGATGCCCCGGCTCGCGCCCGTGATGAGGATGGCCTTGCCCATGTCGCTCTCCGCGAAGGATTCGCCGCCAGTCTATCCGAGAGCGACGGCTGGACAGGCCGCATCCGGCCCCGGAGAATCCCCCCACGCCCGGATCGTCGCCATGCCTCCCGAAACGCCCACCCCGCCCGAAGAGATTCCCGTCCGCGTCGTGCCCGCGATGCGCCCCATCGCCTGGGTGCACGCCGGGATGCGCGATTTCTCGCTCGACCGCGGCCCGAGCCTCATGCACGGCCTCATGGTCGTGCTGGGCGGCTGGATCGTTTCCCTCCTCGCCCTCAAGTGGTGGCCGCTGCTGCCGGGCGCCTTCTCGGGCTTCGTGCTCGTGGGGCCGATCCTGTGCACCGGCCTCTACGAGATCTCGCGGCGGCGCGAAGCGGGCGAGAAGGCGGGCTTCGCCCACGTGTTCGGGGCCTGGCGCCGCGGCACGAAGCCGCTCGTGTGGATGGGCCTGGGTCTCGCCTTCGCGGGCACCGCGTGGGTGCTGGTTTCGGCGCTGCTCGTGGCCGTGTTCGTGAAGGCGCCCATCACCGGCGCCGATTCCTTCGTGCGCTACATCGTGCTCTCGGAGGGTTCGAACCTCTACCTCGTGTGGGTGATGGCGGGCGGCTTCGGCGCCTCGCTCGTCTTCGCGATGACGGTGGTCTCGGCGCCGATGCTGCTCGAGCGCGACACGGACCTCGGGACGGCGCTCTGGGCGAGCATCCGCGCGGTGGGCGCCAATCCCGTCGCCATGGGCGTGTGGGCGACGATCATCATGGTGGCGACGGCGGTGTCGATGGCCACCGCCATGCTCGGGTTCCTCTTCACGATCCCGGTGATCGGCCACGCGACCTGGCACGCGTACCGCGACACGGTGGACGCCTCGTCGCTCCCGGAACGGGAATGAACACCCTCTTCGGCTACACCGAGGCGCAGATCGCCGAGTTCGGCACCACCTTCGGCGTGGGCGGGTTCATCCTGTTCATGCTCTTCATCATCGGCAATCTGGCGAAGGAATCGAAGGCCGGCAAGTTCGGCACCTTCATCCTGTTCTTCGTTCTGGCGTTCGGGATCCTGGGCTTCGTCGCGAAGAACGTGATCCAGTGGCTGCTGAAGATCTAGCGCCGGCTCAGGCCGCGAGCGCTTTCGCGAGCGTCTCGCCCGTCGCGCTCATCGCCTGGGCGAAGCCCGCCACGAAGCGCGCCTGCACGGGCCGGATCGCGAAGAACGCGAAATCCCCGAAGCTCGTGAGCGGGCCGGCCTCGGGGAATCGCGCGAGGTAGGCGGCGCGGGCCCGGGCTTCCTCCGGCGAGCCGCGCGGGCACTGCGTCGCCTCGCCCTGCACGGACACGCGAGCGAGGGCCTGCGTGTCCGTGCCCTCGCCTTCGGCCTGCATCACGAGCAGCGAGACGCGCGGATCGGCGCGCATGTCCTTCGTGTGCCCGGCCAGGCCGCTCACGTGCACGACGAACGCCGAGCCGTCCGGCAGCAGCGCGAAGGGCGCCATCGACACGAAGGGCGCGCCCTCGTGCAACGTGCCGAGCGCCGCGGCGGTGCGCCCGTGGACGAGCGCCCGCAGCTTGGCGGCGTGCTCCGGGCTCACGGGCCCGCGGGCGGGGCGACCATGGCCCCCTCGATGCCATGGCGCCTGAGGGCATCGGCCACGAAGCCGGAGGACTTCATCTCCTCGACGAACGCCGACAGGTACTTCGCGCCTGCCTCCTTGCCGCGCGCCATCCCCATCGCCTGGTTGATCACCATGAAGCGCCCCGGCAGCAGGCGCAGCCCCGGCACGCGCTTCAGGTCCTTCTCGAGCTGCTGCTTGACGCCGGCGGCCACCTCGAACTTGTTGGCGAGGAAGTGATCGACGACGGCCTGGGAGGTGGCCGCGCGCTCGAGTTTCGCCTTCTTGAGCTCGCGCGAAAGGTAGAGGTCGTAGGCGCTGCGCACGGCCACCACGACGCGTACGCCGTCGCGGTCCACCTCCTCGTTGGCCTTGAGGGGCGACTCGTTGCGCACGAGGTAGGCGCCCTCGATCTGGACGTAGGGCGCCGTGTACGCGGTGGTCGTCGCGCGCGCGGGATCGATGGCGAAGAAGCCCACGTCCACCCGCCCCTGGGCCAGCGCGTCGACGGACCCCATCGCGGCCTTCACCACGACGAGTTCCACCTCGACGCCCAGGCGGCGCGCGAGCTCGCGGGCGATGTCGACGGAGACGCCGGCGGGCTGTCCGCCGGCGTCCGTCTTCGCGAGGACGGCGTTGCCGAGGTTGATGACGGCGCGAAGCTTGCCGGTGGGAGCGAGATCGGTGACGGCGGCGGAAGGGGCCATGGGCGTAGTTGCGCAGGAAGTGAGAAGGAGGGCGGCGGCGGCGAGGGTGGCTCGGATCAAGGCGGCTCCGGAGGTCAGGGTTCGTAATTCGAGACTTCGACGAGATTGCCGTCGGGATCGCGAAAATACACCGATCGGATGGGTCCCGTCGCGCCGGTCTTGGGAACGGGGCCCTGTTCGATCGGCACGCCGCAGGCGCCGAGGTGCGAAATCACCCGATCGAGCGGTTCGGAAGTGATGAGGCAGAAATCCGCCGTGCCCGGCAGCGCCGTGCGCGCCTTGGGCTCGTACTCCCTGCCGGCCGGGTGCAGGTTGATCTTCTGGCTGCCGAAGGCGAGGCCGCGGCGGCCGCCGGCGAAGGTGACGGGCTCCATGCCCAGCACGCTCGAATAGAAATCGCACGTGGCTTGCGGGTCCTTCACCGTGATCACGAAATGGTCGATGCGGTCGATCTTCATGGGCCTTCGTCCTGTCCGGGCTCCCCGGCAGGGCCGGGGAGGAAGCGCCGATTCTAGCGTGCCGCCGGAATGGGCCATCGCCCCCGGGCGTTTACCCCCGGATGGGCCCGTCCCCGGGGCGCGGCAAATGACCCGACGGCCCTTTCGCGTCACCATTACAATGCCCGTTCCGTCCGCTCGCGAGAGCCCCACCATGAACGCCGCGACCGCCCCCGTGCCCATCCGCAGCCTGCGCGAGCTCATCGACTGGCCGGCGCGCCTCCACCAGCACGCCATCGGGCTCGCGGCGGTCGCCTTCCTCGCGATCTACGGCCGCCTCGTCTGCCCGTTCATCGCCGGCATCCAGGTTCCCGACCTGCTTCGCAACCTCCTGCTCGTGTGGGTGGCGCAGGTCGCCATCCGCGAAAGCCTCAACTTCAGCTTCGGCACCCCGCCGACCACGCGCTCCCTCGCGCGGCACGGCTACCTCCTCGCGCTCGCCACCTGGGGCCTCACGGGCTTCCTCGCGCTCGTCGTGCACGCCATCCGCTACGAGGATTTCCCGATCCACAGCCACGTGAAGCTCCTCTCGGGCTACTGGCTCATCGGCGGCGGCATCCTCGCGCAGTGGGAATTCGTGATGCTCGAGAACCTCGCGCGCAAGCGCGCGGTGCGCTACGTGAACGCCGAGCAGTACCTGGAACGCATCACGCGCCGCGTCATGGAGGGGTTCGTCCTCTTCACGCTCGTGCCGAGCGCGGCGATGGCGCTCACGATGGCGCGCTACAAGTACGAGGGGCTCGTCGACCGCGGCATGGTGATCGAGATCTCCTTCCTGGGCGGCTTCTGCGTCCTGCTCGCCCTCGCCGTCTCCATCAAGTTCGGCAGGAGCCTCCAGCACGACGCGGAATCGGTCCTCGAGGGCACGCGGCGCATGGCGCGCGGCGAGCGCAACGTGCAGCTCGACACCTCGCGCCTGGACGAGTTCGGCGCGGTGGCCTCCGGCATCAACGGCATGTACCGCGAGCTCGAGTCGAAGACGCGGCGCCTGGAATCGCAGCTCGTCGAGAAGGACGCGATGACCCGGGTCTCGCTCGCCATGAGCTCCGTGATGGCGGTGGACCGAATCCTCGACCTCATCGTCGAGAACGCCAAGGTCGTCACGCGCGCCGAGGCGAGCTCGCTCCTGCTGCTCGACGAGACCACCGGCAACCTGCGCTTCCACGTCGCCAAGGGCGCCGCGGCCGAGGGGCTCGCGAGCGCCGTGGTGAAGCCCGGCAAGGGCATCGTCGGCCACGTCGCCGCCACCGGGGGAGCCGCTCCTCATCGCCGACGCCTACGCCGACCCGCACTTCGACCGCTCGATGGACGAGAAGACGGGCTTTCGCACGCGCACGCTGCTCACCGCCCCCATGATCTCCAAGGGCCAGGTGATCGGCGTGGTGCAGGTCGTGAACAAGGCCGGCGCCGAGAGCTTCGACAAGGACGACCTCTACCTGCTCGAGGCTTTCGCCGCCCAGGCCGCCGTCTCGCTCGAGAACGCCCGGCTGCTGGAAGCGACGCGCAAGATGGCCGAGGACCTGCGCATCGCCCTCGAACGCGAGAGGAACCTCACCATCGAGAAGGAAAAGATGGGCGCCTACATGTCCAAGGCGGTGGTCGACGAGATATCGAGGAACCGCGAGCAGGCCCTCGCCCTGGGCGGCAAGACGGTGCGCGCGACCATCCTCTTCTCCGACATCAAGGGGTTCACCTCGCTCTCGGAGCGGCTGGACCCGCAGGAAACCGTCACCTTCCTCAACGTCTACATGACGGCGATGACGCAGATCATCGAGGCCGAGGGGGGCCTGGTCGACAAGTTCATCGGCGACGGCATCATGGCCGTCTTCACCGAGGCGAGCGCGGGCCAGAACCACGCCGCCGCGGCCGTGCGCGCCGGCGTGAAGATGCAGCGCCGCCTGGCGAAGATGCGCGGCGAGGAGCCCGTGTGCGCCAACCTGCAGATGCGCGTGGGCGTGAACACCGGCGACGTCGTGGCCGGCAACATCGGCAGCCAGACGCGCATGGACTACACCGTCATCGGCGACAACGTGAACGTCGCCTCGCGCATCGAAGGCGCGTGCAAGCCCGACTGCGTGATGGTGAGCGCCACCACCTGGGAACGGGTGCACGGCGAGTTCCCCGGCGGCATGCCGGCGGAGATCCGCGTGAAGAACCGGGAGGAGCCGGTGAGCACCTTCCTCATCGACCCGTCGGTCGGCGCGCCCGCCTAGTCCAGCTTCGCGACCATCAGCCGGTAGTCCGGCCCCGGGTCGCCCGCGTGGCGGAACCCGCATTGCTCGTAGAGGTGACGCGCCGGGTTGCGCGCGTGCACCGTCAGCGCCACCTGCGCGATGCCCCTCGCCTTCGCTTGCGCGAGCGCCGCCCGCATGAGCCGGCCGCCGTAGCCGCGGCCCTGGTGGCCGGGCATCACCGCGATGCCCAGTTGCGGCGTGGCGTCGTCCACGTACGCGAGCCCCTTGCGATCCGGCACCAGGCGCATCCAGCACGCGCCGACGGGCTGCGCCTCGCCCTCGAGCTCGCCGCACACGCCGATGTCGGTGTCGCGGCCCCAGCCCTCGGCGTAGATCTGCACGCCGGGATGCTCGAGCACTTCGCGCGGGCGCAGCGGCGCGGGCGGCGGGTCCCACAGCGCGACGTGCAGGGCGTTCCAGAGGAAATCCTGGTCGGCGGCGACGAGCGGGCGGATCGAAAGCGGCGGATTCATGCCGTGCGGCGGAAGGCGAGTTCGGCGAACCGCTTGCCACCGGACGATTCCCGCGTGCGCTCGCCCTCGAATCGCAGTCCTGCGCCGCGCGCGTCCCGCACGAGCGCCACGGGGTCGACGAAGCCGAATTCCGCCCCGAGCACGGCCAGGCTGGCGAAGGGTGACGGGCTCACGGCGGGAATGCCTTCCGAGGGCCGCTGGAGCACCACGACGAGCCAACCGCCGGGCTTCACGAGCGCCTCCAGCGCCGGAAGCGCCGAGACGGGATCGACGTACTCGAGCACGAGCGCCGCCATGACGAGGTCCACCGGCTCGGGCTGGAGGTCGCGGAAATCGCCCGCGCGGATCTCGAGCCCGGGAATCCGCGCCGCGTGGCGCGCCCGCAGGGCCTCGGTGAACGCCGGGTTCACGTCGATCGCCACCACGCGGCGGGTGACCGAAGGATCGATGCGTTCGAAGCCGTTGCCGCCCGCGCAGCCCACCACCGCGAGCGAGGCCGGCCGCAGGGCCTCGAGCCGCGCCGCCAGCGCCTCGGCGAGCATCGCCGCCTGGCCGATCGCGGGCAGCGCCATGTGCCCCTCGTAGTCGGCGAGCGGCACATCGAGCCACGCGCTCGATTCCCGCACCATCGTGTATTTCTCGACGCCCGCGCGCATGCCGCCGATGGCGAGCCGCACGCGGTAGCCGAGTCGCTCGTAGAAGGGCCTCGCCTGGAAGGTCCACGTGTCGAGGTAGAACAGGCGCACCCCGCGGGCCCCGGCGTCGGCGTGGAAGCGCTCCAGGAGGCGCGTGCCCACCCCTTCGCCGCGATGCGCCTCGTCCACCCACAGCTGCTGCAGCTCGGCGCAGCGGCCCCACGTGCGCCCCACCGCGCCGCCCACCACGCGGCCGCCGGCCTGCCTCGCGAAGCACGCGAGGGGCCGGACCTCCGACAGGTACGGCGCCGCGCGGTCGTTGGCGTCGCCCAGCCCCTCGTCCACGACGAGCGCGTCGGGCTTCGGGATGGCCTCGTGCGCGGTGATCGAAAGCGGCGACTTGTCCATGACCTCGCCGGCCCTACCCGGCGCGATCGCGCTTGCGGCTCTCGCGCTCGCGCCGCACCGCCTCGCGGACCGATGCCGGGTCCAGCCACCGCGCGTCGTCCGCGACGAAATCGGCGATGCGCGCCGGGTTCACCGTGTAGGAGGCGCCGGCCTTGTCGCGCACGAGCAGGCCCGCATCGACGAGCTCACGGCGCATCGTCACGTGGTCGAGGCCGCCGGGCGCGCAGAAGCCGGCGAGCCAGCCGCGCAACAGGTCGCTTACCTGCTTTTCCGTATACGTCGCGCCCGCTTCGAACCGGCATGCCGCGAGGCCCTTGAGCAGCCGCTGGTCGCCTTCGCGCCCGGGCCAGCCTTCGACCGGACCGTTCGCCACCAGGCGTTTCAGGTCCGCGAGGGCCGCATGGTAAGCGCCGATGCGCGGGGCGATCGCCTGGCTCCGCGCCAGGCTTTCCGCCGGCCAGCTTTTCTCGCGGTCGTAGTACCCGGGCACCGCGTTCGCGCCCTCCGGGATCACCACCCACGGCTGCTTCGAGCGCGTGAAGATGTGGATGTCCGGCGGCCAGCGATCGGGATCGTCGAGCGTGCCCACGCGCACGAACGCGGACGCGAGTCCGGCGCCGGCGTAGTGGCTCCACAGGGCGACACGGCAGGCCGGGCATCGCGCGAACAGCTGGCCGTAGCCGCTTTCGCTCGGCGTGCGCACCATCTCCGGCTCGCCGGCGATCCTCTCCAGCTTGTCCGATTCGATGAGGGCGTTCAGCGCGAAGGCCGAGCCGGACTCGCGCTGGCACCAGCGGCAATGGCAGCAATGCACGAAGAGCGGCTTCGCGAGCAGCCGGTAGCGCACCGCGCCGCAATCGCAACCGCCGTCGAAGGTCTCAGCCAATCGCGTTCTCCCAGGCGGCGTTCTGCAGCACGGTGCGGTAGCCGTCCGCGTCCTCGAACGTGCGGCCATTCACGCCCCAGTAGGGGTTGAAGGACTCCACCTCGCGAAAGCCCGCGCCAGCCATGCGCCGGCAGGCCGCCTCCCAGGCATCGCGGTCGGGAAGATAGAAGACCACGAGGTCCTCGGGCGTCGGGCTCGGCCGCACCGGGTGGTGGCGGCAGGCCGTGAACTCGAAGTGGTAGCCCGCGCCCACGCGGCCCAGCATCACGCCGTCGAAGCCGTCGTGCCCCTCGAAGGAGCCGACGACTTCGAGCCCCAGGCCTTCGCAGTACATCGACCGCGCGCGGTGAAGGTCGGTGACCGGCCGCGCGATCCGCAGGTGCGCGTCCATGCCCTACGCCTTGGCGTTCTCGATCGCGAGCACCTTGGCGACGACCAGGTCGGCCGCCAGGCGGTCGCGGTGCTCGAGCACGCGGGGAAACTGCCTCGGGTCGACGCCGTCCGACTCCATCCAGCCCGACATCGTGAAAAGGTAGAAGTCGCACGCGCTCTTGCGCGCCCCCAGCACCCACGGGCCGGCGAGCAGCTCGCGCTCGACGAGGGCGAAGGCGTCGCCCACCGACTGCGGCACCTTGCGCTTCATCGCCTCGATGGCCACGGGGTCGTCCGCCCAACGCGTCCCGCGCTGCCGGTGGGCGTGGGCCACGTGGACGGTGGAGCACAGGTAGCTGTTGAAGGCATTGAACCGCGCGAGCGCCCACGGATCGCCGAGCGGCGCCATGTCCGCTTCCGGGAAGCGCTGGCACACGTACTGCAGGATCGCGGGCGTCTCCGTGAGGATGCCGTGCTCCGTGGCGAGCGCCGGCACGCGGCCCTTCGGGTTCACCTTCAGGTATTCCGGGGAACGCTGCTGCCCCGCCGCGAGATCGACGCGGACGGCCTCGTAGGGGGCGCCCACCTGCTCGAGCAGCAGGTGCGAGGCGAGCGCGCAGGAGCCGCGGGACCAGTAGAGGGTGAGGCTCACGAGGCGACCTGCGTTCCGGGCCGCACGATCGCCTGCGCGGCGATCACGTGCTGGACGTCGAAGGGGGCGGCGGGCAATCCGTTCGGGGGTGTCGGGGCGGTGGTCATGGCGTCGTTTCGGCAGGTGAGGGAGCGAATCCTACGACAAACGGCGGCGCATGATCACGAGGCCGTCGTCCGTGTGTCGGTGCGTCGCGAACCCGGCCGCCTCGAAGAGGCTTCGCGGGCCGAAGTGGTTCTGGGCATCCGTGCCGGCCTCGGCCTTGGGCATCGCCTCGGCGATCTCGAGGCCTTGCGCCCGCAGCCCTGCGCAGGCGGCTTCCAGCAGGGCCTTCGCGATGCCGGTTCGGCGATGGGCCTTCGCCACCACGAAGCAGGTGATCGCGCCGATGCGCGCGGAATCGGGATCGGGCTCGTCCGCGAAGGAATCCATCAGGTCCCGCGGCGCGGCGTTGCACCAGCCGACCACCCTGCCGTCGCGGTAGGCCAGGTATCCCTGCATGCGGCGGGCGCCGATGCGCTCGCAGGCCTGCGCCCGGTTCTCGGCCGCCGTGCGTGCGGCCCAGTCGACCCGGTTGTGGTCCACGTACAGGCACTGGCAGTAGCAGGACGACCACTTCGGGTTGTCCGCGAACGCGTCACCCTCGAAAAAGCCGAGAAAATCCGCCTGCCGGTCCGGCGTGAGCGGCCGGATCTCGATCGTCATGCCCGCTCCCGCCGCGCCGGCTCCGCGCGGTGAAGGTGGATCGTATACAGGTCCCGCGGCGGCGGCACGGAAGCGCCCGCGAGGATGCGTCCGACGCCGCCCCGGTGGTAGCTGCCGTGCGTGACGATGTGCGCGAGCATCTCCGCGCGGGTCATCGTGCCCGCCTGCCCGTCGGTGAAGGTGAAGGCGATGCGCTCGCCCAGCTTCCCGTCGTCGACCGACGCCGTGTAGTCCGCGTACCAGCGGTCGCAGGCCTTCACGCCGGCTTCGAGCTCGTCGAGCGTCGGCGTTTCCTTCGTGTTGGTCGCGTCGAATCCGTGCGGCTTGCCGGCCAGGTGCGCGGCGAAGATGCGGTCGACCACGAAGATGTGGTTCAGGAGACGGATGGCGGCGTGGCGCGCCTCGGCCTGCGCGGCGGGGTCGATCAGGCGAACCTGCGCGAACAGCTCCTCGTTGGCCCAGGCCTTGTGGCGGTAGAGCGAATGCAGGAGGGCGGCGGTGCTCATGGCGGCGGTCTCTCCGGGGGCGGAGCGCGCATTGTGAACCACTACGCCATCAGGCGCTTGCCGGCGGCGCAGGCCGCGAGGTACTTCGCGAAGCGCCGCTCGCGCGTGGCGGGCTGCTTGGCGCTCGCGATCCAGTGGGCGCAGGCCTTGCGGTAGCTGGGCGCCACTTTCGCGTGGAAGGCCCAGGCCGCCTTGTCCGCCTTGAGCGCCCGGATCCGGGCGGCCGACAGTTCGACGTCCGGCTTCTTCTCGTACGAATAGCCGCTCTTCGCATGGTGAAAGCGCTTCTCGTACTCCGCGAGGCCTGCGGCCTTCATTCGTCGTTCGGCGATGAGCGCCTCGGCCCGCGCGATGTTCACCTTGCTCCACACGGAGCCCTTGCGGCGCGGCGTGAAGCGGATCGTGTAGGTGTCGTCGTCCACGCGCCTTCGCACGCCGTCGATCCAGCCGACGCACAGCGCCTCGTCCACGGACTGGGGCCAGGTCATGCAGGGCTTGCCGCTCGCGACCTTGTGGAAGCCCACGAGCAGTTCGGTCGCGCGATGCGCGTGCTTCGCGAGCCAGCGGCGGAAGGCGGCCGGGCTTTCGAAGAAGACGGGTTCGCTTGCTCCGTCCTTCGTCATCGCGACCCGATGGCCCGCGCGAAGCCCTCGAAATCGGGAGCCACGACCCGCTCGCTCTCCGGCCCGGCCACCGGGTCGATCGTCACCACGGGCCACGGCGGGGCGCCCCCCACGTCGAAGGCGAAGGACTCGAGGCCGCCGTCGCCGCCGAAGAACAACCTGTCCGGAAAGGCGTCCCGATCCTCGCGGTCGTTCCACTGCTCGAGCACGGACGCGATGTCCCAGAGCTGGAACCACCCCGGCTCGATCGAGAGCTCGCCCTCGCCGCCGTTGGACAGGCGCAGGAACGCGATCCAGGCCGAGGGCGGCGCGAACGGGAGCGCGGCGAGCAATTGCTCGATCTGACCGGGCGTCGCGCCCGGTTGCGGGTGCCAGTCGCGGGCGAGCGCCGGCGATTCGACCGGCGCCGGGGCGAAGGCGTGGGCCTCGCGGGCAAGCGCCGCGAGCTCGTCGTCGAAACCGCCCGTCTCGTAGAGCGCGAGGAAGACCCACTCGTCCCCGAGCTCGCGCAGGCGGGTCGCTCCGCGTGCGGCCAGGGCGTCGACCCTTGCCTGCGGCAGGCGCAGCGTCACGCCTCGCATGCCTTCCACGAAGGCGAAGACCACGCCGGCGCGGAAAACGACGTAATACGCGAAGCGCGCGCCGTCCGGGGTGAAGTCGTCGACGTCCGGAAGCACTTCGGTCGCCCGGCGAAGGGCCCCGGCGGGATCGGAGTGGGCCGACTTGCCGCGCAGCCACGCGAACACCGCCAGATTGGGCGGACGCATGAGGCTTTCGGGCGGCGGGAGGGGCATGTCAGGCGGGCGACGCGATGGACGCCTCCCAGCTTGCCGGCTTTCGGACCGGATGGGGTAACCGCCTGTGACGCGGCGCCGGTCCGGCGAACGGGTAAGTCAAAAATACTTGACATTGCGAAGGCCCGCCCCTAACCTGCGCCATGTCCGGTTTTTTTTACATCACGCCGCCCGGCCCGGCCCCACCGCAGGAGAATTGCATGAACCTTTCGTTCCAGGAAAAGAGCCTCTGGGTGATGCTCGCGAGCCTCGTCGTCGGCTTCGGCTTCTACTTCGCCAACGCGTTCGGCGCCCATGCCGAGCTCGCGGCCCACGCGCCCGGGCAGTCCGCCGATCTCATGGCGCCCTACGTCGGCCTGTTCATCGCCGCCGTGATCCTGCTCGTGGTGGTTTCCGTCGCCGGCCATGTCGCCATCGCGCTGGCCGAGCGCAATCCGCAGACCGACGAACGCGACCGGCTCATCGCGCTCAAGGGCACGAGCTACGCCTCCTACGTCCTCGCGACCGGCGTCTTCCTGGCCTTGACCGCGGCGGTCTTCACCCCGGGAAACTTCATCTTCACGCACGTGCTCCTCGCCTTCTGGGTGCTCGCGGAGCTGGTGGCGATCGGCTCGCAGCTCGTCATGCACCGCCGGGGCGCCTGAGCGTGGGCAAGGGCACCTATCGCGTCACCAACCGCATCCGCGAGCTGCGCGAGCAGCACCGCGCGATGACGCAGCAGGAGCTCGCGGAGCGCGTCGGCGTCACGCGCCAGACGGTGAACGCGATCGAGGGCAACAAGTATTCGCCGTCGCTCGAGGTCGCCTTCCGCATCGCAGGCGTGTTCGGCGTTGCGCTCGAGAAGGTGTTCCAGTGCGAGGAAGGCTGAACGCGGCTACCCGAGCTTTCCCACCTCGCGCTCGAAGTTCCGCCCGTCGAATTCGAACACCGCGGGCTTTTCGCGTTCCACGTCGTAGTCGTCCAGGCAGCGCACGTTCACCGTGTAGAGCTCCGGCGCCGACCGCGGGCGCGTGAAGGGATGGATGCCGCAGCGGCCGCAGAAGTGGTGCTGCGCCACGCCGGTGCCGAACCGGTAGGTGCGCAGATCGGCCTCGCCCGAGAGGAGGCGGAATCGCTCCGGAGGCACGCGGTGGTGCAGCACGCCCTTCTTCGCGCACACCGAGCAGTTGCAGCGCGTCACGCGGTCGATGACCGTATCGATCTCGAAGCGGATGGCGCCGCAGTGGCAACTGCCGTGATAGGTGCGCGGCGCGGGGCCGGGCTCCGAAAGGGTCATCCCGGCTCCTTCCGCCCGAGGGCCTTCTCCATGAATACGCTCGTCGGGTCGTCGCGGTAGTCCCCGAAAGGCCCCCGGCGGCGGAACCCGATGCGCTCGTAGAACGCCATGGCCGCGTGCTGGAGGACGCCGGTTTCGAGGTATAGCTCCCCGTAACCGTTCGCCACGGCGATACCCTCGAGCACGTTCACCACGCTTTCGGCCGCGCCCCGGCCCCGCACCGCAGGCCGCACGTACATGCGCTTGAGTTCCGCGTGTTGCGGCAGCAGCGCGACGGCGCCACAAGCCTGGGCCGCGCCGGAGGCATCGCGCGCGAGCACGAAGCGCACGTGCGGCGCGCGCAGGCCGTCGAGCGTCAGCCCGTAGCGGCTCTCGGGCGGATAGAGCGGCTCGAGGTGCGCGTCGAGTTCGCCCACGAGGGCCAGGGCCTCGGGCTGGTCGACGGCTTCCACCGCCACGCGCCAGGTCACCGCAGTTCCTTGCGCACGACGAGCTTCAGGCCCGACCACACCTCGCTCACGGCGCAGACCTTGATGTCGACGAAGCCGAGCGGCAGCGCCAGCTCGCGGATCACGTCCTCCGTCACCGTGGTGGGCACCTTCGAGGAGCACGCGGCAGCCCGCTCCGATGCCCAGCTTCTTCGCGAGCGGCGTGCCCGAATAGCCCGCGGCTGTGTTCACCGGCCGCCTTCCCGGATGCTCGAGGGGAGCTCGCGGAAATCCTCGGTCCGCGGCAGGGTGCGCAGCCCCGCGAGGAGCCTCTCCGGCGGCGCGATGAGCTTGCGCGAGCCCAGGTCCAGCCAGCCACCCGTGCTCGTCACCTTCACGCACGCCTTGCCGTCCTCGCGCCGGAAATCGTTGCGGAAGACGAACCGGCTTCCGTCGGCCGAAAGGCCCGCGACCGCGAGGGACACCTCGATCGACTGCATCAGCCTCACTTCGCGGTAGTACTCCACCTCGTCCTTCATCACCACGGGCCCGAAGCCCAGCCGCGCGAACTCCTGGGCCGGAAAGCCGTTCTCGCCGAAGAACATGAGCCGCACGTCGGAACACTTGTCGAGGTAGGCCGTGTTCTTCATGTGCGCGTTGAAGTCCATGTCGGCCCAGCCCGCGTAGAGCCTGCGCGTGAAAGGGGCCCCTTCCGGGTTCGTCTTCTCAGGGTTCATAGGGCGCATCGACCAGGCGCTGCGAGATCCACCAGAGGTTTCCGTGCGGGTCGCGCACGCCCCCCTGCCGGTCGCCGTAGGGCATGTCGCCGACCGCCATCTCGAGGCGCGCGCCGTTCGCGAGGGCGAGGGCCATCGAGGCGTCGGCATCCTCCACGTACAAGTAGTACGCCGCGCGCATGGCCGGGTAGGCGGGCGTCGCCTCGCTCACCATCACCGTCGAATCGCCCAGGCGCACCTGCACGTTGGCGATCCGGCCGTCGGGCCGCATCGAGCGGCACGTCTCGGTGCCGGCGAGGCCTTTCACCAGGAACCCGACGAACCCTTCGGCGTTCTCGACGAAGAAGTACGGCGTGACCGCATGGAAGCCGGGGGGGATGCGCATGGGATCTCTCCGGGGCGGCGCCGCTCAGTCCTTCGCCAGCGCGGCCTTGTAGACGCTGTTCTTCGGCGCGGCCATCAGGCGCCGCAGGATCGGCTCGAATCGCGCGAGGGGCATCACCTCGGCCTTCGGGTCGAAGGCCGGGTTGTCGTAGCGCTCGACGAATTCCGCCGTGCGCTCGTAGTGCGGGTGGCCCTTGAACGCGTCGCGCATGTTGCGGTCCAGGCCGATGTGGTGGAAGAAGTTGTAGCCCTGGAAGATGCCGTGGTGCTGCACCATCCAGAGGTTCGCCTCGCTCACGAAGGGCTTGAGGATGGCCGCGGCGACGTCCGGGTGGTTGAAGGTGCCCAGCGTGTCGCCGATGTCGTGCAGCAGCGCGCACGCCACGTACTCGTCGTCGCGGCCGTCGGCCAGGGCGAGCGTCGCCGCCTGCAGGCTGTGCTGGTAGCGGTCCACGGGAAAGCCGCCGTAGTCGCCGTCGAGGAGCCGCAGGTGCGCGAGCACGCGGTCCGGCAGCGACTTCGCCATCTTCATCACTTCCGGCACGATCAGGGCCCAGTCGGCCTGCGTGCTGTCCTCCATGCGGGTGAAGCCGGCGCGATCGCTCACGGGCACGCCTTCCGGACGGCCGGCCCGTTGGCGGCGATGAAGTGGGCGAAGAGCTGCTCCTGGCCCAGCTTGTCCGTGCCCTTGTAGACGCCGATGGGCCGCTTGTCGCGCGAATTCTCGTCCCAGCGCACGCTCACGCCCTCGGTGAGCGGTTGGCGGAAGGTCTCGGCGACCAGCTTCACTTCCGCGGTCGTCGCCACCTTGAGCGGCAATTGCGAGCGCCGCGCCGGATCGCCGAACTCGAGCCGCAGGTCGCCCTTGTCGCTGCGCTTCACCTCGAAGATGCCCTCGAAGCCGGGCATGTCCACGGTGTAGCAGCCCAGCAGCGCCCCGGTACGGTCGGCCTTCAACTGCTTCTGCACCGCCGGGCCTTCGCACGGGGTGTTCTGGTAGACGGTGCGGCCGTTCGTCACGCACTTGAAGACGTCGTTGGCGTTCGCGGGGAACGCGGCGGCGAGGAGGGCCAGGGCGGCCAGTCGCTTCATGTTCGGAATCCTGTGTCGGGGAAAGGGTTGTCGTGTTCAGGCGCCGGCGAGCCGGCGGGTCAGCTCGGCTGCCGGAACCTCGAGGCAGCCGTTCGCATTCTGCCCCGACCACAGGGGCGAAAAGTCGCCGCTGCCCGCGGCCTCGGCCCGGGCGCGGATCGGCGCGATGGCCGCGGTGGCGAGCGGGAACGCGGGCGCCGCCGGGCTCATCGGCCCCGACTCGCGCATGAGGCGATTCACGATGCCGCGCGCGGGCCGACCGGTGAACAGGTTGGTGAGCGCCGTGTGGCGTGCCGCGTCGCTCTTGAGCGCGGCGCGGTGGATCGCGCTCGTCGTCGCCTCCGGGCAGAGCAGGTACGCCGTGCCCACCTGCACGCCCGCCGCGCCGAGCGCGAACGCTGCCTGGACGCCCGCGCGGTCCGCGATGCCGCCCGCGGCGATCACGGGCACCTTCACGGCGCGAACCACCTGCGGCACCAGCGCGAACGTGCCCACCTGCGTCGTGAGGTCGTCCGTGAGGAACATGCCGCGATGCCCGCCGGCCTCCACGCCCTGCGCGATCACCGCGTCCACGCCGTGGCGCTCGAGCCAGAGGGCTTCATCGACCGTGGTCGCCGACGACAGCACCTTCGAGCCCCACGCCTTCACGCGCGCGAGCAACGCCGGCGAGGGCAGCCCGAAGTGAAAGCTCACGACGGCGGGCTTGAAACGCTCGAGCACGCCGGCCGACTCGTCGCCGAAGGGAATGCGGCCCGGGCCGGCCGGAATCGTCACCGGATCGATGCCGTACTGCGCGAAATGCGGCGCGAGCGCGGCACGCCAGGCCGACTCGCGCTCCGGGCTGGGCACGGGCGTCTCGTGGCAGAAGAAGTTCACGTTGAAGGGCCGGGCCGTTCCCGCGCGCAGGGCTTCGAGTTCCTGGCCCATCGCCTCCGCGGAAAGCATCGCGCAAGGCAGCGATCCGAGCCCGCCCGCGTTCGATACCGCGATGGCGAGCGCGCTCCCCTGCACGCCCGCCATGGGCGCCTGGATGATCGGGTGCGCGATGCCGAAGAGGGTCCGGATGTCCATGGGATCGATTCTGCCGGCAATTTACTCCCAAAGCGCGAACCCGAGGACCGCGCTCAGAGTTCCTTCGAATAGACGATGAAGCCATGGTGCGCCGCCACCTTGTCGTAGAGCACGCGCCCTGCCGCGTTGTCCGACCGCGTCTGCCAGTACACGCGGCTGCAGCCCTTCGCGCGCGCCGCCTCGGCCACCAGCGCATGGACCGGCTCCGCGGGATCGTAGAACCGTTCCCAGGTCGAATCGGTGATGGCTTCGGGCAACGCGGTATCGCCGCTCCTGCCATAGAACGCGTTGTAGGCGTCCCACAGCGGCCGCCATTCGTCGCTGTCCTCGCGGCGAACCGTGCGCACGGTGATCGGAGAGGAATCAGCCATCGCGTTCGAGGACGATTTCCCACAGGGCCTTGGGATTCGCGTACTTGCCCGTCACGTAGTGCTCTCGCGACACCGGGCGCCAGCCGGTGGCGAGGAGCCGTTCCGCCGCCTGCGCATCGAGCTCGAGGGCGACGATCTCGAGGCCCGCCCGGGCGAGCACCGCCGTGTCGGCCCCCGGGCCGCAGCCCAGCGCCAGCACCGGGGCCGAGCCGCAGTCCGCGACCATACGGGCGATCCAGCGTTCGAGCCAGGGGTCGTCATGCATTCGCGGTTCTCCGCACTCGCCTATTGCCTCGCGAACCGCGGCAGCGCGCGCCCGTCGACTTCCACCGTCCCGAAGAACATCGCGTACGGCCGCACCCAGAGACCCGAGTCGTTGTAAAGCGGCCGGTAGAGCACCATCGGCTCGAGCGTCTCGCTGTGGCGCACGACGCCGACGACTTCGTACTCGCCGCCCTTGTAGTGGCGGTAGCGGCCGGGCGGCGCCTCGGGCAGGGGCGGCAGGTCGTTCATGGCTTCGGGGCGATCGGCTTGTAGAGGTTGAGGTTCGTCGGCTCGTAGCCGAGCTTCCCGTAGAGCGAGCGGGCCGCCGTGTTGTGCCCGAACACGTGCAGGGCGATGCCGGCGAGGCCGAGGCGCCGCGCTTCGTCCTCCGCGTCCCGCATGGCCCGTTCCGCGTGCCCCTTGCGCTGCTGCGCGGGCCAGACCATCAGGTCGTAGACGTAGGCGATGCGCTCCTTGCCGCGCTGCTGCAGCGCGAGCCACAGCACGCCGACGTGCCGGCCTTCGGCGTCGTCGATCGAGTACACGGGGTTGTCCGGCGTGTGCCTGCCTTGCGGGAGGAGCGCGTCGTACTCCTGGCGCGAACGCTCGAGCGCCTCGTCTTCCCGCCACTGGCCTGAGGCGACCTTGTCCGCCGCGAAGCCCGGCACCACGTCCGCCAGCCAGGCCTCGTACTCGGCCTCGGTGATCGGCCGGATCACGGCTTCGCGTCCGTCATGATCGACAGGAGCGCGAGCTCGGAGCGCTCCACCGCGCCCGCCGCCCGCCAGAAGTCGAGGCCCGCCCGGTTGTCGCCGACGACGAGCAGGTGGCACTTGTCGATGCCCTGCTCGCGCAGGGCCCCGAGCCCCGCCCGCAGGAGCGCGCTCCCGGTGCCCTTGCGGCGCTCTCCCGGGACCGTCATGAGGTGGTGGACGAGCCCGCGGCGGCCGTCGTGCCCGCACAGGATGGTGCCCACCATCGCGTCGCCTTCCATCGCGACGAAGCTCAGGCCGGGGTTGCGGCGCAGGTATCGTTCGATGGGGCCGCGCTCGTCGGCGGCGGAAAGGCCCACGCCCGGGGTCGCCTCCCACAGCGCGAAGGCGGCATCGTAGTCGGCGGGTTCGAAGGGACGGATCGTGGCCATGGGTTCATTTCATCAGTTCGCGCATCGTGGCGGCGACGGAGCGCAGCTGGTCGTGGTCCAGCCGGCCCGCGATCTTCGGCACGACGGGCCCCATCACCTTCTGGACGCTCGCGATGCCGAGCGCCGCCGTCTGCTCCAGCAGGAAGCCCGCCCGGGCCGCCTTCACCGTGCGCAGGAAGTAGTAGTCGAGCCCTTCGGCGACCAGGGTCACGAGCGTCTCCGAAAACTCGGCGTGGTGGCGCGTCGCGTCCTTGTCGCCCTCGATCCGCGCGAGCACCGCCTCCAGCCGATCCTGCAGTTCCGGCGAGACGTAGAAGCGGAAGGAGGCTGGCGGCTTCTTGCGGGAGCTTCGGGCGGGACTCATTCGGCCTTCGCGCACCCCTCGGGCTTGAAGATGCGCCGGGTGGAAGGCGGGTTCTTCGCGAGCTTGCCCGCCGGCCGGATGGGACGCGGCGCGAAATCGCCGCCGCAGTTGGGGCACACGCCCCCGAGCACGCCGGTCACGCAGCCGCGGCAGAACGTGCACTCGAACGAGCAGATGAACGCCTCCGTCGAATCCGGCGGCAGGTCGCGGTTGCAGCATTCGCAGTTGGGTCTCAGCTCCAGCATGGCGTCCTCAGTAAGGCGATCCGTCCTTGTGGGTGAAGTGCCACTGCCCGTCGATGAAGGCACCCTTCAGGTCGTCATCCGGGTAGGTGACGGCGTCGCCGGGCGTGCGGTCGCCCACCTCGAGGTAGACCGCTTCCTCGCCGGATTCGTTCACGATCCGGTGGCCGTTGCCGGTGCCGGCCTTGAAGCCGGCGCACATGCCGGGCGCGAGAGGCGTGCGCCCCTCGTCCGTCAGCAGCACGGGATGCCCGGAAACCACGAAGATGAACTCGTCCTGCTTCGTGTGCGCGTGGCGAAGCGACGAGGCGCCGCCGGGCGCGAGCCGCACGAGGTTGACGCCGAAATTGGCGAGGCCGAAGAGATCGCCCAGCGGGTGCTTCACTCGGCCTTCCATCAGCGCGGCGAAGGGCTCGGGGTAGACGGACTTCCTCGTGCGCGGCGGCGCGTCAAGGGCCCGGATGGCGACGGGAGGTTTCGCTTCAGCCATGGCCGTTCAGTTGATGCGCCACCAGGCTTCGGCGCCGTCCAGGTGGACGAGGATCTCCTTCGCCTCGAACTTGCCGTCGAGGCTCCGGAGCATCATCCCCGGGCCGTGCAGTTCCGAATGCAGGTCCTCCCAGACGTCCCACTGGGCATCGTCGTCGTCCGTGTTGGCCTGCAGCAATTCCAGCTCCTCCGCGAAGAGCTCGCGCACCGGCTCGAAGGCCTCCGTCGGCGTGAACGTGCCGCTGTACCACGGGTAATCCTTCTCGCCGGGCCGCACGACGATGGTGCCGAGCAGGGACTGCCCGCGCACGAGTTCCAGCGTGGAGGGCATCGGGGGTTTCGACATGCTTTCGTCCTTTCGTCGCGCGGGAAACGCCTACCCGCGAAGTTGACCAGAATCGCCGCGCTTGCGCCACACGCTCGCGAGCCAGGGCTGCTCCTCGCGCGGCAGGCCCGGCGGACGGTAGTAATGCTCGAGTTCCGCGAAGCCGGCGCCCCCGACGTAGGCGCGCCAGGCGTCGATGTCGTGATAGGCCCCGTAGCGCCCGCGGTTCCAGCCTTCCTCGTTGTTGCCGCGCGGGTTCGAAGCGAAGAGCACGCCCCCGGGCTTGAGCGTCGCATGCAGTTCGCGAAGCACGCGGGGAAGCTCGCGCGAGGGCACGTGGAAGAGCGAGGCGTTCGCGAAGATGCCGTCGAAGCGTTCCGCCGGCAGGTCCAGCGCGAGGAAATCCTGCTCGAGCACCTCGCACCCGGCGTGCTCGCGGGCCATGGCGGCGAACTCGGGCGCGCCCTCGAGCCCCACCGGCTCGTGGCCCAGCGCGCGGAAGGCGGCGAGGTCGCGCCCGGGGCCGCAGCCGAAATCGAGGATGCGAAAGGGCGGCGCGCCCTCGATGTGCCGCAGGAGCGCCTCGATGTTCTGGCGCACGTCGTGGCCGCGCGTGCCCAGCCAGAAATCCTCCGCGCGCTCGCGGTAGTGCGCGAGCGTCTTCGCGGAAATCGAGGCGAGATCGTCGCCGGGCTGCGTCATCGGGGTCCTTCAGGGCCGGCCAGGGAATCGACGAGGCGCCGGCCGGGCTCGTGCATCGAAACGTGGAAGGCCGCCATGCCGAGCGATCGCGCCGGGACGATGTCGGCCTCGAGATTGTCGCCGATCATGAGGCAGTCGGCGGGCTCCAGCCCGAGCAACGCCACCGCCGCGAGGAAGAGGGACGGATCGGGCTTGGGCTTGCCCGTGTGCTCGGGCGTCAAAACGGCGACGAAGTGCCGTCCCACCCCGAGCCGTTCGACCTTGCGCAGCGCCTGCCCCCGCTCGCCGTTGCTCACGATCACCTTGGGCACGCCGGCCGTGCGCGCGAGGAACTCGTCCGCGCCCTCGACCCGCCGCCAATGCGTCTCGTACCGTTCGAGGTACCGCGCGAAAAGCGCATCGGCCTCCGGGTCGGGCACGTCCCGCGACAGCAGGCCGCGGACGCGCGCGCGCCGCTGCCCCTGGAGCGTGGTCTCGCCGTCGCGGAAGCGGCGCCAGTGCGTTTCCGTGAGCTCGCCCCACCGGTCGGCGAGACGATCCGCCGCCAGGGCTGCGAGATCCTCGTGCAGTTCGCCGAACGAGCGCGCCGCCTGCCGCATCGCGAAGGTATCGTCGATGAGCGTGTCGTCGAGGTCGATGAGGATGCCCAGGGGCATGGCGCGTTGAGGGAAGGCGCTACGGGATCGCCGTGGCCTGCGACCACACGGCGAGCCATTCGCCGTCGCGAAGCTCGTACGAATCCGTGTGCCAGCAGCGTACGGTGACTCCCGACGGAAACCGCAGGGTCGCCTGGTAGCGGACGATCGCCATGTCGGCGCCGACACGCACGTCCATCGCGCCCGGGTCCCAGGAGACGTAGGTGAGATCCCCCGTGCGGATGGCATCGAGGTAGCCGGCCCTGTCGAACGTCCTGCCCGCCGGCGTGACGAGCTGGTAGTCCGGCGCGTGCATCCGCGCGGCCCGTTCGAGGTCCTTCGCGACGAGGGCCTGCGTGCGTTGCCGCTCGCGATCGCGGATGAGTTCCGCGACCGCGGAATCCGGCACGGGAACCGGTTCGGGCGGTGGCGTCATTCGGGCCTTGGCCGGGGCTCGGTCATTTCGCGCCCGGCCGTGCCTGCTGCATCACGACGCGGTACTGCGCCGCGACGAGCGCGGGATTGGGATCGTGCCCCGCCCGGGGAACGAGGACGAACGCCTTGCGCGGGGCGGTGATCCCGTCGAAGTAGCGCCTCGCCACCTCGGGCGTCGCGACGAGGTCCTCGGCGCCGTGGACGAGAAAGACCGGGATGGCGAAAGCCGCGCCCTGCTTCGCGAGATCGACCTTCGAAAAGAGTCCGTCGCCCTTGCGGCCGACGAACTGGAGGTACGAGTAGTCCTCGCCCTCCTCCGTCTCGGCCAGCCGTTCGCGCGTGTCGTAGCCCGGGGCCGGCGCCCACCAGGCCCTGGGCGCGGGGTCCGACGACTTCGCCTCGTAGGCCCGCGTCGCGCGGCGCAGGATGCCGAAGTTCCGCGGGTTCTCCCACGGCGGCGGGCCGATCGCCGCGAGGGCCGCCATCGTCTTCTCGTCACCCGCCGCCTTCGCGAGCGCCGTCGCCTTCGCGTAGCTCGCGGCGGAATTGTCCCGGTAGCTCACGACCTGCGATACGCCGACATAGGCGTGGAAGAGATCCGGCCGGGCCGTCGCCATGCGCACCCCGAGGATCGAGCCCCACGACCCGCCCAGGAGGATGACTTTCTTCGCCCCCAGGCGCCTCGTCACGTGCTCGGCCAGTTCCACGCCGTCGGCGGCCATCCGTTCGACCGAGAGCGCCGATTCGCCCGGCGGGCTGCGGCCGAACGTGCGGCCCGCGCCGCGCTGGTCCCACTGCACGAGCGTGAAGTCCTTCTCCCACGCGCCGTAGAGCGCATCGGCATAGGGGCTGAGCGGGTTGCCGGGGCCGCCGTGCAGGAAGAGGACCACCGGGTTGGCGCAGTCCGCGCCCTTCACGGTGACCCATTGCTCGATGCCGCCCAGCGCGACGAAGCCCTCCTCGCGGACGGCCTGCCCCGCGGAAGCGCAGATCGAGGGCGAGGGCGCGGCCATGACCGGCCCGATCGCAAGAAACAGGCCCGCCGCCACGAGGGCACGAATGCGATCTGCCGCGGGTGTCTTCCGTCCGGTCATGGTCTTCCCTTCGATCGAGGCACCGGCTCAGGCGAGGACGGGCGCCTCGAGCAGGCACCCGAACTCGCGCGCGAAATCCACCGACACGCGGGCGTGCACCGCGCCTTGCCGGTCGTGGAAGCGCTGCCTGCCCGACAGCGCGAACACGCCCTCGTGCCAGATGTCCGGGTGGATGTAGAGGCCCTTCTCGCCGGTGAAGCGAAAGCACACGAATTTCTCCGGCGTGATGTCGTCGCCCGGCAGCGCGAGCGGCACGTAGAAGGGCCGCTTGTCGAGCGGGAAGAAGAGCTGCCCGCCGTCCGGGTGGTAGTTGGCGTGCCAGAGCATCATGCGATCGGGGTTGGCGGCGTGGTCCTCCTTCGCGACCGACGGGTCCTGGCCGTACGCGAGGATGTAGTGCCCGCCCACGGCTTCGTTCCTGCCGTAGAGGATGTCTCCCATCCATTCGCTCACGAAGACGCCCTGCGTCGTGCCGCCCTGGTCGCCCGTGTCCGCATCGACCGGGCGCGTGCCCTTGGCGGGCCAGCGCACGATCTCCACCTCGAAGTCTTCCGGATCGTCCACGAGGCAGCCGTAGCCCTTCAGGGTGACGGCGGTCGCGTCCACGACCGGCATGACGACGCGGCGCAGGTTCGGGGGCAGGTCGGGATTCAGGTAGTCGATGGGTGCGTTCATGGGCGACGGGATCGGGACAGGACGAAAGGGGAAGCCTGGGCGGCCCGCCAGCATACAAGCACCCGGATGGCGGCGTTCCCGCGCGCGGCCGGCGCCGCGCCGCCAAGGCGGGAACCATCACGCATCGGGCACCTCCCGGGTCAGTTGCGCGGCATATCGCGCCAGCGATCGGTTGTACCGGGGCAGGTAAGTCGACAACGCGGCGAGGCTCACGCCCACGGCTTCGCGCTCGCGGCCCAGGTCGGTGAGCACCAGGGCCAGGAAGGCGTCGACGGCCTGGTCCAGCTCGTCGCCCGGTTGCGTGCGCTCCGCTTCCAGGAGGGCCAGCGCCTCGCGCGGCTGCCCGACGTTTCGCAGCGAACTGGCCATCTGGATGATCGCGCGGCGCCGGCGGATGCCCTCGAGGCCCGCCTCGAGCGCCTGCCGGTAACGCGCGAGGGCCTCGCCGGGCTCGCCCGTGGAATCGCGCGCCGCGGCTTGCTCGAACAGGCCGATCGCATGTCCCGCGGGCAACTCGGCCGCGAGCCCGTCGATGCGCGCGACGAAATCGGCGGGCTCGCAGGCATCGAGGCTGGCCCACGCCTTCGCGAGCCGATCTTCCCAGGAAGGGTCAGGTGCGTTCATGGAAAAGTCCAAGCGCCCCGATGGCCCGGGCGTGCTATCGCCGCGGCGTTGCGGGCGGGAGACGCTTGCTGCGGTTCACTTTCAGCGTCTCCTCGAGATCCGCGACGGTTGCGAGGCCGCAGCCGCTCACCTTCGTGACGCGCGAGAGCCGCTCCTGAAGCCACAGCCCCGACATGGCGCGCTCGAGGGTATAGGGCCCGGGCCCCAGGGCGGTATCGTCATCGGGATCCTGCGGCTCGAAACGGGCGAGGAGCGGCGAGCCGTCGTCGGAGAAGAAGATCCAGTAACCGTCCTGCACGTCGACCGCCTTGCAGTGCGATGCCGCCTCGGCCGGTGACGACAGGGCGACAAGCGTGCCGTCGTCCTTGTCGAAAGCGAACAGCTTGGCCGAAAGGGGAAAGGGAATGACCTGCGAGGGGCTGCCTGGGCTCACGCGAACGTTTCCGGAAGGGGATGGGAACGGAACTTTACCCGTTCCGGTCGCGGGATGGCGCCTGCCTCGTCCAGGCGTACTTGAGGTCCAGGTCGCCTTCGCCTTCCATCGGCGACAGCGGGGGTTGGCTACGGCTTGCCCGGACGTTCGTTGCCGCGCTTGTAGTTGCCCGTGACCTTCGCGCAGAGCAGCTGGATCTCCCCGGGCGAAGCGCCGTCGGCCTTGCCGAGGAACTGCGCAGCGGCCTTGCCGCGCAGGACGGTGACCTCCTGCCCGTGACGAAAGATGCGGACGGCGCCGTCCTTGGCGGCCCGGTAGGTGAAGCCCAGTTCCTCCGGGGCCGGCGTCATCTCCCCGCTTGCCGGCGGCTCATCCGCAGCGGCTTGCCGTTCTCGAGCTTCCCTTCCACCTTGCCCGCGCCGTCGAGGCGGCCGGTGACGGTCCTGTCCTTGCAGCCCGCCATCGACTTCGAGAAGGCGACCTCCAGCACGATGCGCGCGGGATCGGCCGAAGCCACCGCGAGCGGAAAGGGCCGGCCGACGCAAGGATCGCGCTTCTCCTTCCCGGCCTGGGCCAGCGAGGTCCATGACCCTTCGGAACCGGCGATCTCGACGACCGCCTGCCGCGTCTCGCCGTCGCGGGTGGAAAAGGTGACGTCCCACGATCCATCGAGGGGCGATGCGGCGGCGGCGAGGCCCGTGAATACGCACGCGCACACGAGGACGACGAACCTGCGGCCTGACATTTCCATGACTCCCCTGTTATTTCCGCGACCCCTCGAAGTAGAACATGCCGGGCGTTCCCGCGAACAGAGGCGCCACCGACAGGAACCCGGGTCATGCCTTCGCGATCGCCACCGTGCCGCGGTCGTCGCGGTAGAGGCCCACCAGCACCCACAGGCCCAGCACGATGAACACGACCTGCATCGCCAGCGAAGTCACGTCGAGCCACGGGGCGGGAAACCCGCCGGCCAGGAACGTCGAGATGTCCCACGCGCCGTGCGCCACCATCGCGGGCAGGATCGCGCCGAAGTGGCGCCGGAAGACGTAGAGGAGGCTTCCGCTCACGGCGGCGAGGAAGACCTGCACGAGGCCGATGGCCCCCATACCCATGAAGACATTGGGCAGGTGGAAAAGCCCGAAGGCGACGGCTGTCCAGATGGCGGCGGACGATTCGGCGCGGCCGCCTTCGCGAAGGCCGCGCAGGAAGATGCCGCGAAAGAGCGTCTCCTCCGCGAAACCGACCAGCACGCCGGAAGCTACGACGGCCGCGAGCAGGTCCATCGGCACCTCGCCCCAGCGCACCCCCGCGAGACGCACGGCGATGGCGACCCACCACAGGACCATCGCGACCTTCATCACTTTCGTCACGGGAAGACGCACCGGGTCGCGCCACAGGTGGTCCCAGCGCGTGACGAGCACGAACACGACGAGGAACGCGCTGCCCGCGGCGAGCGAGAGGACGCCGATGCGCCAGGCGTTGCCGGCCGTCTTGAACCATTCCGTGTACGGAACGCCCGCGCTCGCCTGCACCGCGTTGGCGATCACGGTGTAGGCGAGCCAGGCGGCCAGGCCGGCGGCGATGGAGGGTGCGATGCGGGATCTCATCCGCAGGCCAGTGCGTTGCCGGTCGTCATCGTGTCCTTCCGTCGTGATTCAACGCGGCGCGAATCGATACAGGCCCGATTGCGCCGTCCAGCCGTCCTGGAAAATCGTGGCGAACGCCGACGCCTCACCCGGGATGGCGAATGCCTGGGCGAAAACCCCGGCCCCGGCGGCGCGCCATCGGCCCTCGGCCGGCCGGTGGCGATGGCCGACGTGCGAGTAGACGGTGAAGTACGCCGCGCTCTCCCCGCTCATGGGAACCGACATGGCCCCGGGCTGCCCGCCCTTGGACGGTGCGCTCTGCGAGCCGGCCCGCACGGACGCCGTCACCGTTTCATCGGGCAGGGCAAGGCTCAGCCGCCAGCTTCCCGGCTCGACTTGCCTCACCGTGATGTCGACGAATCGGGCCATGGGGTCCGTCCGGAGGATTCGCCCCGCATGCGACGTGCCGCGCGGATACCAGCTCCCGAGCTGCACATGGCGGGCCTTGCCGCGCATGTCCGGGTGACGCGGGCCCTCGGCCGCGGCCCACCAGAATGCCATCGGCATGGGCTCAGGGCCGATGACCGGGGTGCCATCGATGTCGAACGCCTCGACCGCCATGAGGCACAGGCTCCCCACGGCATGGCGCCGGGCGTCCGGTTGCCGACGCAGGAGTCCGGCGAGGGGCGCGTCGGTTTTCGCAACCTCCTCGGCCGGGATCAGGCGGTAACCGGTCGGCAGCCGGGCCGTTGCGAGCGCAGGGTCGAAGAGATGGTCCCGGCAAATCTCCGCACGGACGCCGCTCATGTGCGACGCGCTGATCGGATCCGCGGGAAGCGCTCCCGGCTGCGACTCGGTAGCCGACGCCACCACGCCGGTGAAGGCGGCCACGGCCCAGGCCGACGCCTGTCGAAATGAAGCCGTCACGGTCGACCGATACGCGACGCATCGGGCAGCCCGTCATGGCCACCGAGTTCCCGCGCCGGGACGTCGTTCCACCAGTATTGCGCGGGCATGTCCTCCCGCCGCGAAGGGTTCAGGGGATAGAAGATCCGGCTGCCGGGCTTGGCCGCCTCGCCGCCCACGAGGAGCACGGCCTCGCGATCGGTGTTGTTGATGAAGCAGTGCGAGATGCCGGTCCCGGCCGGAAACGCCGCGAGGTCCCCGGGCTCCATGCGGTGAACGTGACCGTCGATCCAGGCGTCGACCGAGCCTTCCAGGACGTAGACGAATTCTTCCTCGTTCTCCTCCGCATGGGGCCAGGAGGAGCGCGTGCCCGGAGGAAGGCGCTGGATGTTGATGCCGATGCGCTCGAGCCCCGCTTCCTTGCCCAAGCGGCGCACGGGCCCCATCGGCTCGGTGCTTTGCGGATAGACGTGCGTGTACTCGGGCGCGTCGTACGTCGAGCGGATGCAGGTCGGGCGGTCGGTCATCGTCTTCTCTCGGTTGGAAGAGCCTTGGCGAAGAAGCGCCGGCTCGCGCACAAGAGTGCATCGGGATGCGACTCGTGACAATCCGTCAGCGGGGCCCTTCAGGTAATGGGTGAGCCTCGGCCTTGTGCATGAGGAACTTGGCGATCCCGTCGGGATAGCCGTCGATCCGGGCCAGGACCTCATAGCCGTGGCGCCGGTAGAAATCCGGCGCCTGGTAGCTGAGCGTGGTGAGGTAGAAGACGCCGCAGCCGCGCGCTCGCGCGTGGGCCTCGAAATCCCGCAACAGGCGCGAGCCGACCCCCTGGCGGCGAACCTCGGTCGCGACCCACAGCTGCAACAGCTCGCAGCACTGGCCCCAGGTTCTTCCGGTGGCCCCGCCGACCACGTCCCCGGACGGCCCCGTGGCGAAGGCCGCGAGCGGCCGCACTTCCGAGAGCGGCGCGACGGCGACGTTGTGCCGGTCGAGCCCGCTTTCGACGGCCAGGAGCATCTCCTCGGAAGGCGTGTCCGTCGTGCCGAAGGAAAGCGCGGGCGGATTCATCCGGGACCTAGCGGCGGAGCGCGCGTCGCAGCAACCGTACCCAGGCGGACCACGGTACCCGTGTCGGGTCCTCCCCGAGCGCCGCCTGGGCCTTGGCAAGGGCGTCTTCGACGAGCGCGTCGTGCAACGGCCGGAAGACCAGTGGCCAGGTGACCAGCGCGGGCCCGGCGATGTTCATCTCGATGGTGTGCCGCAGGAGCGTGCCGGTTTCACCTTCCGGCGACACCTCGAACCAATGCGCGCCGTCGAACCCGCGGGGCGCCGTGAACCGGAACGAGATCTTCCGTCCGGGCTCGTAGGCCGCCACGGTGTAGCGAATGGGCCCGTGCCCCCCGGCCGCACCGGGGCCCAGGGGACGATCCAGCCGCATGCGCGGCCACGATTCCGAGGGCCAGAGAGGATCCTCCGCGGACGACAAGCCATCCAGCAGGAAAGCCGCCTCCCGCGGGCTGGCGCGCAGGCTACGCTGGTGGATGTTGCGAACGTGCATCGAGCCCCTCGCGATGCCTATCGCCCCACCAACTGCGCACACACCATCTCCCGAGCCTCGGGCGGCTGCACCAGCGCGATCGCCCATTCGAGGGCCGATTGCGCCGCCTCGGTGTTGCCGAGCCCTTCGAGGATCCGGAGGGTGGTTCCCACGTCGTGGCAATAAAGGCCCACGCAGGCTTCGCGCCGCCGCTCTTCCGTCTCGGGGGGAGTCACCTTCCTCCCCAGGTCATGGTGGAGGCGCTCGCTGAGCAACAGGAGGTAGTTTTCCGGGTGGGGCAGGCACCCGGAGGCGAGTTCGAATTCGCCCGCCTCGACCAGCGCGTCGACCGCGAGGTCGGCGCATTGCCTGGCGAGCACGGGTTGGTCCGCCCGCAGGGCCTGGAAGAGCGTGCAGGTATCGCCGCTGCACGCCATCTCGCGATTGATGGACCTGACTTCGTGGAACAGGCGGCGGCCGCCCTCGCCACGACGGAGCGCCTGCTCGCCGCGCGCCTTGACCGCCTGCAGGGCCTCGAGGGCGGGCGGATAGGCGTGGGCCAATTCCATCCAGTAGTCGAGCGCGAAGGAAAGCCGGACGCCGTAGTACGCCATGTCGTGCTCCAGGGCGTGCTCGTGGAACCAGGCGAAGTCGCGAAGCGCGTCCTCGTGCCGCCCCTCGAGGGCGGCGGCCCTTCCCCGGCTCAGGATTTCTCCCGGATCCATGTGTTGCCTCATCTCACTTTGCATTCGGCTCCCCGGCCTGCACGAGCGGAGGCCGCCACCCATCAGCCGCGACGCGCGGCCTCGATCGCGCCGACGTCGATCTTCGTCATTTCCATCATCGCATCGAACACGCGCTTGGTGGCCGCCGGGTCGGGGTCGGCCATGGCCCTCGTCAGCGCCACCGGCGTGATCTGCCACGACACCCCCCACTTGTCCTTGCACCAGCCGCAGGCGCTTTCGCGGCCACCGTTGCCGACGATCGCGTTCCAGTAGCGATCCGTTTCGGCCTGGTCGGCGGTTGCCACCTGGAAGGAGAACGCTTCGCTTTGCGCGAACGCGGGCCCGCCGTTGAGCCCCAGGCAGGGAATGCCCAGCACGGTGAACTCCACGGTGAGCACGTCGCCTTTCTTCCCCGATGGAAAATCCCCCGGCGCGTGGAACACCTTGCCGACGGAGGAGTCCGGAAAGGTGTCGGCGTAGAAGCGTGCCGCGTCTTCGGCGCCGCCGTTGTACCAGAGGCAGATCGTGTTCCTGGCCGGTGTCGTCATGTCACTCCTCCTTCGGGACGGATTCTCCTGCGGTTGCATGGCGACGCTCGTGGTTTCCCGGCGGGTGCCCCCGGTAGCGGCCGAGCCAGCGGTTGCCGATCGCGTCGACGATGAAATACACGGGAATGGCGACGGCGAAAACGACGAGGCACAGTGCCGCGGGATTCATCAACGACCAGATCGACGTGCTGCCCTCCAAGGGCAACTCACAGGCCCAGGCGACATCACTCAAGCGGCCGCCGCGATCCAGGCACCGGCTCTCGGACAAAAGCATGGCGACAGTCAGGCCTGCCACCAGCCCGCTGAGCACGGCCAGGGACCGGTTGCAACGGCACATGATCGCGTTATCGGACACGGTCAGCGTGGGCGACGAGACGCGCTGCGGGGCGTTCGGCACTGGCGTCGCAAAGAATCCGCGCAGGCATTCATGACTCCGGGTCGAACATGAACTGCCGAAGCTCCTGGGCACACCGGCACGCAGCGGCAATCCTGGCGGCCCACCGCTCGGCCTCTTCGCGCGTCGAGACCTTGAGCACGCAGAAACCCCCATTGAACCTTTCCGTCTCGAGGTAGGTTCCCGGCAACGACTTTCCCTCGCCGGTGACCATGACCGGCGGGATGGCTTCGTCGATGCCCCCGCCGAACACGTAGACCCCTGCGGCCTTTGCCTCGCGAATCACGGCGCGGGCAGACTCCCCCACGGAGGGAATATCCTCCTCGGAGACGTGGTTCATGGCCGAACTGGGAAACGAGATGAGGTAGTGGTTCATCTTGAGCGTAGGGTCAGGCGGCACCTGAGGCGTTGTGGAGAGATACTTCCGAATAGGCCGTGCAGAGCAGTATTCTCCACCCCTTCCCGGTGCGCACCAGGTTGTACGTGGTCCTGAAAGTCCACGGCGCTTGCTCGCCATCCCATTCGATGAGCCATTGAACATCGGCCACGAAGTGCTTCTCGCCCTGGTCGATGGCCTGGCGAGGCTCGAAGGCCGCCCGGATGAAGCCCTTTTCCCTGTACATCTTGCAGAGCGCCGTCATGTTCTGCGCCACGAGCTTTCGCTCGGGCCAGTATGTATAGACCCCGTCCTGCGCGATTCCGGAAGGCTCCGAATACAACTCGGCTACGGCGTTGCCGTCAAGCGCGTTGAAGGCATCCCGGTACGACTCGAAGAAAGCGCTGATCTCGCGAGGCATGGTGTCCGATGTTCCAATGGTGGGGAAGGTCGGCATCAGGGTGATTGTGTTGCCTGGCGATCGAGTCGAGCGGCCGGCTGGCGAACGTCAGGGGAGCGAAGGGTCAGGCCACGGCGTCGTGGCAAACCGCTTCGATGTTGTGCCCGTCAGGGCCGATGACGAAAGCCGCATAGTAGTTCGCGTGGTAAATCGGGCGAAGACCCGGCGCACCATTGTCCACGCCACCGGCCTGCAGGGCCGCGCGGTGGAAATCTTCGACTTGCCGGCGATTCTCGGCGGTGAACGCCAGGTGAAGATGCGCCGGCCTCACCTCGGGCTGAAGGCGAATGCACAATGAAGACTTGCCGCCCGGGCGGCTCAGCTCGATGCCCAGCGGCCCCTCCGAGACAACGCATACGCCGAGCGGCTCGAGCGCCCTGACGAAGAACGCCTTGCTCGTGGCGTAGTCGCTGGCTCCGAACACGACGTGGTCAAGCATGGGTTTCCCGAAGTGATTGGACTGCGCGAGGCTTAGTGCCCGGCATCGGCCGCGGCGCGAAGCGTCGTCCGCTGCATGCTGTTGTTGGGTCGCCGCATGACACCCATCCGATCGACAGCTTTCACCGGGCCTGCCGCTTCTTCACCCCGACACCGGGCACGGCCGCGACTTGCTTCATCCATGTCGCGATCTGGCGCTCGTCGATGTCATCCACGGACTTGAGTTCCACGCCCCGCGTAGACTTGCCCATCGCTACCGGCGTCACCGGTGGCACCGGCGCCAGCGTCACGCCATTCACGAACATGACCTTGACGTGGCCAGCGAAGCCGCCGCAGCAGAAGCACCAACCGTCGCCAACGCCATAGTACGACATGCCCCATTTGACGGAGCGCTGCAGGCCGGGAAGCGTCCTGGCTGCCAGCGCATCGATGCATTCCGCGATGCCGCGCTGAGGCTGTGGCAGGCTCGCGATGTACGCGAAGACCGGCTTGTCACCGACCGCCGCCTTCGCGGGGCTTGCCTTGCCGGTCACCATGGATTCCGGCAGCGTCGTGGCAGCTTCGCCTCGTGCCGCCACGCGCTTGACCGGCGCCCGGCCTGCGGGCTTGGGCGCCTTGTCAGTCTTGCGGGTGGGCATTGTGATCTCCTCGATCCTGCGATTGTGTCGGCAGACGTTCGAGCGGAGGGTCAGCCGTCATTTCGAGCCAGGACATACACCCTCTCGGTGCATGGCTCGCCCCGGAACACGACTTGACGGCTCTCGACGAACTTGAAGCCGATGCGTTCAAGTAGACGGACGCTGGGCAAGTTTCGCTCGTCGGTCCTGCCCGATACGGTGGTGATGCCGGCCGCCGCGAAGAGCAGTTGGATCGCCTCGTGGACGGCGCGACCCGCGACGCCACGACCTTGCGCGGCCGGATGGAGCGTGAAGCCGACTTCACCAGACGCTCCGTCTTCGGACAGATAGAGGCCAATGTCTCCGACAAGCGCGTCCGATTCCGGCTCGGCGATCGCCAGTTGTACCCACTGGCCTGGCGTGAAGAGTGGTGCGCGGTGCACTTCGTCGATGAACTCGAGAGCCTCGGCGTCGGACATCGGCGACCAACCCTGATAGCGCCCGAGCCCAGGCAGAGAGCGATAGGCCTGGAACGCCGCGTGATCGCGTGGGTGCATTCGGCGGAGTCGCCCGCCCGGGAACTCGCGTGGCAGCAGTGTTTCGTGCATGACGGCTAACGATTGCGTTGAACGGCCGCCCACGGTGACCGTGCCGCGGCAAGACGCGGCCCATGATGAGTCGGGGTCCGCTCGAACGCGTTGTTGGCAGTCATGCCTTGTTCTTCTCGAGGTCCTTCCACGATACGCGACTACACCAGTCGTACATGGATTCAGGGTGCTCGTTGAATTGCCGCAGCCAAACACCCATGAAGCCGCCAAAGTATGTGCCCCATGATTCGGCGTCCGCGCCGTCGAAGTAGTGTAGCCACCGCTCGATGTTCGGTTTGGGTTCTTCAAGAGCTCCGTAACCTTCGACCCATCCTGTTCGTTCCGCAGGCCCCGCGAGGCGATTTCGCAAGTACTTGTCGAGGGCGACGCGCTGCAACTCCACGGCCTCCTCGACCTTGGCGCGATCGGTATATTGAAAGAACGACACCGTGTCGTTGATCTTCCCCTTCGCGGTGTCATGCCGCCATGCAAAGACAGGGCGAAATTCTCCCATCCAGAGCAAAGGAAGCAGCCCTGCAGATTTCGCATTGGTAGAAAACCTGAAAGTGACGACGCCATCGGAAGCGGCGATCTTCCACTTCGGCTGCGCGCTCTTGAGGCGACGTAGCCCGGTCGTTCGAGAGGCCAAATCGAATGCGCGTTCGAAGTTTTCGTAGAATTCCGCTTCTCGCATGACAGCTAACGACCGAGCTCAGCGGCCGGCCACGATGCCCATTCCGCCCCGGCGAGCGCGCCATCCATGGCGAGCACGGGGCGGCCACGGTGACCGTTGGGAATCTTGACCCGATTCGGTAGACACATGTGGGGCAGTTTCAAGCGTTAGCTCGTTCGAAGTCAATGGGTGAGCGATAGGCGAGAGCCGAGTGCAGTCGCGTGCGGTTGTAGCGGGCGATGTAGCGGCGCACGACGGTGTCGAGCCCGGCCGCCGGGCGCTTCGGATGGCCGTGGATCGCCTCCGACTTGAGCGAGTGGAAGAAGGACTCGACGAACGCGTTGTCGGTCATGTTCTTCGGGCGGTTCATGCTCTGGACGATGCCCAGGCCGGCGAGCCGGTCGCGATAGAGGTAGCCAGCGTATTCGCTGCCGCGATCGGAGTGGAACACGAGGCCGGCTGGCGGCCGGCGCTTGGCCAGAGCCAGGCGCAGCGCAGCCAAGGTGAGCGCCGCGTTGTGCTGGTTGCCCAGCTTGAATCCCAGGAGGCGCCGCGAGTACTGGTCGAGCACCACGGCGAGGTAGCGCCAGCCGCTGGGGACCTTGATGTAGGTGACGTCCCCGCGCCACACCTGGTCCGGGCCCGTGACCGCCCGCTCGCGCGCCTGGTTGGCGATTCCGAGCCGCTCGAGCACGGGCGAGGGGATGCGGCGGTAGATACGGCTTGCACGGGCCCGCAGGTGCCCCTGCTGCATGAGGCGGACGACGCGCTTGCGCCCGACCCGCTCGCCTTCCCTTCGCAGCAGCGCGTGAATGCGTGGGCTTCCGTACGTGCCCGCGCTTTCCTCGAAGTGCGACTCGATGCGCCGTGACAGCCGCTGGTCATGGCGTTGGTGAACGCTCAAGGGGCGCTTGAGCCAGGCATAGAACCCGGAGCGCGACACTTCCAGTCGCTCGCACATCCACCTCACTCCGAATCGTCCTCGCTCCCGTGCGATGAAGGCGAACCGCTCTCCTTCAGTCGTGCACGGAAGCGATCGAACTTTTTTAGGAATTCGTGCTCCTTGCGCAGCAGCTCGAGCTCCTGTTTGAGCTTGGTGTATTTGGACATCTGCACCATCGAGGGAGCCTTGGCTTTCTTCGCGGCCTTCTTCTTGCGGGCGGGCGCGGCCACTAGCAATCCTTCACGGGCGAGCTTTCGCCAGCGGGACAGCATGAAGGGATGGATGTCGAGCGCCTCGGCCACGTCCATGACCCGGGCTCCGGGTGCGTTGGACAGCCGTACCGCGGTGCGCTTCATCTCCAGCGTGTATCGATTGACCTTCTTCGGACCCTTGCGGGCTGGCATGGGACACCTCCGGGAGTTAGCCCAGGGTGTCTACATTACCGGGTCAAGATTCCACGAAACGCATTGTCATTGGGCGACACCCCCAACCACTCATCGCGACGAAAGACCCCCTCGCACTGCAGAAGAGACCCCCTCCTTCGGGCCGAAAGGGCGCGCTCCCCGGCCCCGCCCGCCCCCCCTCCCCCGCGCGCCACCCACCAACCCCCCCCGCCCTCTTGGCGCTGGCGCTAACGCTCACCATGCGATCTAACGATTGAGTTGAGCGGCCGGCCACGATGCCCAGGCCGCGGACAGACGCGGCCCACGGAAGCCATGCGGGGACTTCCTACGGAAAAGTGGACACCCGCTGGTTATGAGCATTGTTGCTCGAACTCAATTGGGATCGATAGCCCAACGCCGAGTGTAGCCGCCGCTGGTTGTAGAAGGCCATGTACCTGGCTGGCCTTGCGCAGGTCGTAGTCGCTTTGGAATCGCTGCCGGTGGTACATGTCGGTCTTCATCGACTTGTTCCACGCTCCATGCCGGGCGTTGTCGGTCATTCGTCGCCTGCGGTTGACCGATTGGTCGAGACCGAGCGATCAAGCAAGCGCCTGAACTCGCCCCGACGAACTCGACACCGCGATCGCTGTGGAACGCCCGGCCGCGGGCGTTCTCACCCGCAGTGCGCTCGCCAATGCCCTGGCCGTTAGTACGGCGAGTCTTCTCCGGCCCCAAGGCCCAGCCCAGCAGTCGGCGCGAGTACCGATCCATCACCGTGGCCAGATAGCGCCATTGGTTGCCGACCTTCAGGTACGTAATGTCGCCAACCCAAAGCTCATCGGTGCGGCTCGGCCTCGTCGTGCGCCAGACTTGCCACGCTGTCGAAGAAGCGCGCGGTTCCTTGGCGTTCGCCGGTACAGGCTCGCAGAACAAGCTCGAATGCCATGCTCGCGCATCAGGCGCTCGACTCTTCGGCGTCCGACGCTTTCACCGGACCGACGCAACTCGGCGTGGACGCGTGGACTGCCGTACGTTTGGCGACTCTCGTCATGAACGCCGCGGATCCTCGAAACCAAGCGCTCGTCCTCGAAGCGCCGCCGCTTGGCGGACCTGCGCCGCCAAGCGTAGAAGCCGGCCGGACTGACGCCGTAGAGCGCGCACATCATTCGGACCGACCGCCCTTCTTTGCAGTGCTCGATGAAGGCGAAGATCTCGGCCTTCGAGCGGAAGTGAAGGCGATGGCTTTTTTTAAAAGGTCATGCTCCACCTTCAGGCGCTCGTAGTCGCGCTTGACCTGCCCCGCAGCCCCAGAGCTCCGCAGCCACCGCCTTGTCCACTTCCACGCCCTTGGTCACGATCTCTCCATCACGCGCCTGCTTGCGCCATCGAGACAGCATAAACGGGTGGATGCAAAGCGATTCGGCCACGTCACCAACCTTCACGCCCGCAGGCGGCTCAGCTTGACCGCCGTCGCCGAACTCGTCGCTGCTACCGGTATGTCGTTCTCGGTCCTAGTCCTGGCATGGGAACTCTCCTGAACAGTTAGTTCGGGGTGTCCGCAAACCGAAGGAAGCG
>JADJMI010000030.1 GCA_016709665.1 Betaproteobacteria bacterium
CGCCGTCGTGGTGCAGCCGGACGGAAAGACGGTGATCGTCGGCGCCTGCGGGGGACCCGCCTTCCTCAATCCCAGCGAGATCTGCGTCGCGCGCTACACCAATGCCGGCGCCTTCGACCTATCGTTCGGCGATTTCGGCATCTTCCAGATGACGGTGCCTGTCGGCGTGGCCTCGATGCGCGCGGTGACCCTCGACCGTGGCCGCATCATCGTGGCGGGCAGCTGCGGCGCCGAACTCGCGCAGGATTTCTGCGTGCTTCGCCTCAACGCCAACGGCACGCCGGACACCACCTTCAACGCGACCGGGCTGGTGATCACACCGGTGGGAACCCTGGACGACCAAGCCCATGCCGTCGCCATGGACGGCGATCGGATCCTCGTGGCCGGCGAATGCGAGGTGGCGGGTTCCACCAACACCTGCCTCGTCCGCTACACCGACGCGGGCACGCGCGACGGCACGTTCGGCAACGACGGCAAGGCGATCCTCGCGCTCTCCCCGGCCCAGGATGGCGCCTACGCGCTCGCCTTGATCGAAGGCCAGGCCTACGCGGGTGGACGGTGCGGGGCGACGGCCTTCTGCGTGATCCGGCTCACCGCGGCCGGTGCGCTCGACGCGACCTGGGCCAATGGCGGCCGCCTCCAGTACGACATCGGCGTGAGCGCGGCGCGGGTCACGGCGCTGGCGGCCTCGGGTTCCCGGCTGTTGGCCGCCGGCGTGTGCACCACGGGGGCGAACGCCGACTTCTGCCTGCTGCGGATCGATTCCACCGGCCAGCCGGACACGACACTGAACGGCACCGGCCTCCTCGTCATCCCCATGGGGACCGGCGAAGACCTGCTCACGGGCCTCACGCTCGTGGGAAGCGCCACATTCCTTTCGGGAAGCTGCGATTCCGGAGCCCGGAAAGTGTTCTGCCTCGTGAGCATCACCGAGGCGGGCGGCATCAACGGCGCCTTCAACGGCGGCGCCGTCCTTCTCGATGACTTCGGCGGCACGTACGCCGTCGCTGCCGGTCTCTCGCCGTATTTTTCCACGCTCACGCTGGCGGGCACGTGCGGCACCCCGTTCACGTTTCGCGACTGGTGCTTCACGCGCTACTCGCTCTTCGGCCAGCGCGACGCCTCCCTCAACACCACCGGCCTCGTCGTGACCGACCTGCGGGCCAGCCCGGGCTTCGACGATGCCACGGTCCTCGTCCGCCAGGGCGACGGCAAGTACCTCGCGGCGGGCACCTGCTCGGACGACGGCGCCACCTATTCGCGATGTCTCGTGCGCTACAAGGTGGACGGCACGCTGGATGCTTCCTTCGGCACCGGCGGCGCCGTCTCGGTCGGCACGGGAAGCCCCTCCGGCGATACCGCCATCGCGCTCGACGCCGACGGCCGGATCTACGCGGCCGGCGGCTGCGTGAACGGCGCGCTTTTCTGCGTGATGCGCTTCCTGCCCACGGGGGCCCTCGATACCGCCTACGGCACGAACGGCATCGCATCCACCGGCGCCGGTACGGGGGTCACCCTCTACGGCATCCGGGGCATCGTCGTCGATGCGGCAGGCAATGCGGTGGCCGGCGGCTACTGCAACGTGCCGCCGGGCCTCAATGATTTCTGTGCGGTGAGATTCAAGGAGACCGGCGAACTCGATGCCGGCTTCGGCACCGACGGGAAGGCATTCGCTTCGTTCGGCCCAACCGATAACGCCGCTTCCTTCATCGCGGACGGCACCGGCTTCCTGATCTCGGGGGACTGCAGGAGCGACGCGTCCAACGATTACTGCGTGGCCCGGCTCACGTCGGCAGGGCTGCCGGACCCGGCTTTCGGAAGCGGCACGGGAAAGGTGATTTTCCCCATCGGCACCGGCGCTTTCCGGCCCGTAGCGGCCCTGTCCGCAACCGGCCGGATATGGCTCGCGGGGAGTTGCGTCGTCGGCGGCGTCTACCAGTTCTGCATCGCGCGCCTGATGCCCGACGGATCCCTCGACACGACCTTCAGCGGCGACGGCATGTCGGCCGCGGCGGTGAACGGCGTGAGCGACGTCGCGTATTCGCTGCTCCCCGATGGCACGGGGCTCCTGGTGGCGGGCGGTTGCCAACGCTCCGCCAGCTCCAACGTCGCGGACTTCTGCATGGCGCGCTTCCTGGCGGACGGCACGCTCGATCCCGCCTTCAACGACACGGGCGTCTTCACCGCGCACTTCGGGCCGGACATCAACGTCAGCTACGGCCGCGGGCTGCTGCGCGACGGCAATCGCGTCGTCGCCCTCGTCAACGGCAACGGCTTCACGCTCGCGGGCCTCGCGCTGCTGGCGAACGACGTGCCGCGCGCGCCGACGGGCGTCGTGGCCACGTCGGGCGACGGGCAGCTGGGCGTCGCTTTCACGGCGCCGACCGACAACGGCGGCAACCCGATCCTCTCCTTCACCGCCACCTGCGGCGACCAGTCGGCGTCGGGGCCGGCATCGCCGATCGTCGTCCCGGGACTCGTGAACGGTGTCACCGTCACCTGCACCGTCACGGCGACCAACGTCGCGGGTACCGGGCCGCCCTCGGTCGCTTCGGCGAGCGTCGCGCCGCGCAAGGTGACATCGGTCTCGGTTGCCTCGAGCAGCAACCCGTCGACTTCGGGAATGACGATCACGTTCACGGCGACGATAACCGGCCAGAGCCCGGGCGGCCTGGTCGTCTTCAAGGACGGCGGCGTGACGATGGCCTCCGGCTGCGGCGGCGCATCCGTGATCGCCGGCCAGGCCTCCTGCTTCATCAGTTCTCTCTCCACCGGCCCGCACGACATCACCGGCGAGTATTCGGGCGACGCGGCCAATGCGCCGTCCACCTCGCCCGTCTTCTTCCAGACGGTGATTGCCGCGGGATTCACGCTCCGGGCGGGCCCGGCGGGCGACGGCTCGGGACTCATCCGCAACGGCCGCGTGACCTCCTCGCCGGCGGGCATCGATTGCGGCCCGACGACGAGCAACTGCCAGGCGAGTTTCGCGAGCGGCCAGCAAGTGACGCTCACGGCGACGCCCGAGGCGGGGTACCAGTTCGCGTTCTGGACCGGCGCCTGCACGGGAACGGTCGGGTGCGTCGTCACGATGGACGCGGAGAAGACGGTGGGGGCGGTGTTCACGGCCACGGCCCCGGTGCCGCGCGCGCTCACGATCGCGCGGAGCGGCAGCGGCACGGGCACGGTGACGTCGACCCCGGCCGGCATCGCCTGCGGCGCCACCTGCACGGCGAATTTCGACGACGGCACGGGGGTGGTCCTGGCCGCATCGCCGACCGCGGGCTCCACGTTCGCCGGCTGGACGGGCAGCGTTTGCTCGGGGACGGGTGCCTGCAACGTGACGATGGATGCGGCGAAGAACGTGACGGCCACGTTCTCGCTCCTGCCTGCTTCCACTTTTGCCCTCGCGGTTACCAAGTCCGGTGCGGGTACGGGCACCGTCACTTCCAACCCGGCGGGCATCAACTGCGGCGCGGCTTGCACGGCCAACTTCAACTCCGGCGCTTCCGTCGCGCTCACCGCGGCGCCTTCCCCGGGCTCGGTCTTCGCCGGGTGGAGCGGCGGTGGGTGCTCGGGGACGGGGACGTGCAACGTGACGATGAGCTCGGCGCAATCCGTGACGGCCACCTTCTCGATCCAGACCTTCGCGCTCACCGTGACGAAGACCGGTGCGGGTACCGGTACCGTCACCTCGACGCCGGCGGGGATCGCCTGCGGGGCGACTTGCAACGGGAACTTCAATTCGGGGGTCTCCGTGGCCCTGGCCGCGGCGCCTGCCACCGGTTCATTCTTCGCCGGCTGGAGCGGGGCCTGCACCGGCACCGGCGCCTGCAACGTGACGATGGATGCGGCCAAGAGCGTGGGGGCGCAGTTCAAGCTGAACACCGCCATCCCGCGCCTGGCCAACATCTCGACTCGGATGCAGGTTCTCACCGGCAACGACGTGCTGATCGGCGGCTTCATCATCGGCGGCAGCGCGCCCAAGACGGTGGTTGTTCGTGCGCGCGGGCCTTCGCTCATCCCATTCGGCATCGCCAACGCGCTGCCCAACCCGACGATGCAGCTCTTCAGCGGGCAGACGGTGCTCGCGACGAGCGATGACTGGGGCACGGCTGCCAACGCCGCCGCCATCACCACCTCCGGCTTCGCACCTTCCAGCCCGCTCGAATCCGCGATCCTCACCACCCTCGGTCCGGGTGCCTACACGGCGGTGGTCTCCGGCGTGGGCGGGTTGACCGGTGTCGGGATCATCGAAGTGTTCGAAGTCGACAAGCCCGAGATCCCGCTCCTCAACATCTCCACCCGGGGCCAGGTGCTCCGGGCAACGACGTGATGATCGGCGGCTTCATCATCAGGGCGACAGCCCGCAGACGGTGACGGTGCGCGCCCGCGGCCCGAGCTTGGTTCCGTTCGGCATCACCAACGCGCTGATGGACCCGGTGCTGGAGCTCTTCAACGGGCAGGTGGTTGTCGCGACCAACGACGATTGGCAGGCGCAGAACGTGCCGGCCGACGTGGCGGCGATCCAGGCCTCGGGATTCGCGCCGGCGGACACCCGCGAGGCGGTGATCCGAATCACGCTGCCGCCGGGGGCCTACACCGCCATCGTGCGCGGCAGGAACGGCACCTCGGGCGTGGGCATCATCGAGGCCTTCGCCGAGTAACGAGCGGGGGACAGGTGAATTTGGGGACGGGTGAAAAATTCACCTGTCCCCGATTTCGATGGCGTGATTTCCGGTCCATCCCCGTTTCAGGGGACAGAGCGGGGCCCCGAACGTCGCTAGCATCGAGCCGCAACCTCCCCGCAATCCCGAAAGACCGCCATGATCGATCGACTTCCGTCTTCTCCGCCCAGCGCTTCCCGCTGGCTCCGCCGGCTTTCCGGTGCATTTGCCGCGCTGGCCCTGGCCGGGCCCGCCGCCTACGCGGCCCCGCCCCAGGTCTGGGCCGGCGGCGACAACACCTGCGCCGTCGTGAACGGCGGCGCCTACTGCTGGGGCAAGAACACCGACGGGCAGGTGGGGAACGGCACATTCGTCGCCGTGAACACGCCCACCGCGGTCCAGGGCCTCTCCGCTGGTGTCACCTTCATCGTGACGAGCGGCGCCCACAGCTGCGCCATCGTGAACGGCGGCGCCTACTGCTGGGGCAACAACGATTACGGCCAGCTCGGCAACAACGCCGGCACCGACAGCAACGTGCCCGTCGCGGTGGTCGGCCTTTCCTCCGGGGTCACCTCGATCGCCGTCGGCGACCTTCACTCCTGCGCGGTCCACAACGGCGCGGTGAAGTGCTGGGGCTCGGGCGACCTGGGCAAGCTCGGCACGGGCGCGTCGATCTTCTCCAGCGCGGTACCGGTGCAGGTTTCCGGCATCACGATCGGCGCCACCGACGTGACGACGGGCCGTTACAACAGCTGCGCCATCGTCTCCGGCGCCGCGCGCTGCTGGGGCCAGGGCGATTCGGGCGAGATGGGCAACGGCGCCAGCACGTACGTGAACCTCGCCCCCGTCGCGGTGAGCGGCTACGGCAGCGGCGTCTCGGTGCTCTCGGGCGGGGCGTATTTCGCGTGCGGCATCCAGGCCGGTGCGGCCAAGTGCTGGGGCTGGGGCACCAGCGGTCGGCTGGGCGGCGGCAACACCAACTCGAGCAACGTGCCGCAGCAGGTCGTCGGCCTCACCTCGGGCGTGACGGCCATCACGGCCGGCAACGGCAATCACGGCTGCGCGGTCGCTGGCGGCGCCCCGCAATGCTGGGGTCTCAACAACGCGGGCCAGCTCGGCAATCCGTCGCTGCCCGGCGGCAGCACCTCGCCCGCGGCCGTGCAGGGCCTGCCCGGCGCGATGCTCGACGTATCCGCCGGCGGCCTGCACACCTGCGCCACCGACGACACGCGCATCTACTGCTGGGGCGACAACACGAGCGGCCAGCTCGGCACCGGCAACAACACGTCGAGCGGCACCCCCGTGCTCGTGCTCACCGTGCCGCCTCCCGCGGCCAACCCGGCCCGGCTCGCGAACATCTCCACGCGCATGCAGGTGCTCACGGGCGACGACGTGATGATCGGCGGGTTCATCATCGGCGGCAGCGCGCCCAAGACGGTGGTGGTGCGCGCGCGCGGTCCCTCGCTGGTTCCCTTCGGCGTCGCCAACGCGCTGGCGGACCCCACGCTCGCGCTCTATTCCGGGCAGACGGTCATCGGAACGAACGACGACTGGACGGATGCGGCGAACGCCGCCGCGCTGCAGGCGAGCGGCTTCGCGCCTTCCAGCGGGCTCGAGTCGGGGCTGCTGGTGACGCTCAACCCCGGCGCTTATACCGCCGTCGTCGCGGGATTCCAGAACGGCACGGGCGTGGGCATCGTCGAGGTGTTCGAGGTCGATCGCCCCGACGTGCCGCTCGCCAACATCTCCACGCGGGGCCAGGTGCTCACCGGCAATGACGTGATGATCGGCGGATTCATCATCCAGGGGGATGGCCCGCAGACGGTTGTCGTGCGCGCGCGCGGACCCTCGCTGGTGCCCTTCGGCATCGCGAACGCGCTGGCCAACCCGGCGCTCGCGCTCTATTCGGGCCAGACCGTGGTCGCCACCAACGACGACTGGGGCACCGCTTCGAACGCGGCGCTCATCCAGTCCACGGGCTTCGCGCCGGCGAGCCCCTTCGAATCGGCCATCCGCATCACGCTCAACCCCGGGGCCTACACCGCCATCGTTTCCGGGGTGGGGGGCGGCACGGGCGTGGGGATCATCGAGGTGTTCGCCCAGTAGGTGCCCGAAAGTTCGGGGACAGGTGCAATTGGGGACGGGTGTAATCGGGGAAGGATACTTTTACGCAACATCATGTCGCGAAAATGGCAACCTCCTCAGTGTCTTGAAGGTGTGCGTCCCGCTGGCTAGGCTAGGCGGTCGCCCCGGCGGCACGCCCCGTGGCGTCTCGCCGGAAGGAGACACTTTCGGAGACGCCATGACCCGCATTCGCCCGTTCGCGATCGCCTGTCGTTCGAAATTCATGCTCGCCGCGCAGGCGCAGATGGCTCTCGCGCCGGATACGCCGGCGGAGGACGCGTGGCTCAAGCCCCGCGCCCTGGCTCGATCCGTGGCGCCCCGGCCGCCTGTCGCGCCGTACGCAGGTCCGAAGGCGGTGATCGCCGTGCCGGCCATCGACACTTCGAACCTCGCCGCGGTCGTGGCCGCTTACAACGTCTACTACAACGTCGCGATGCCGGCGGTGGGCTTCACGGGATCGACGGCCGGATGCAACCCGGGCGCGATCTCGCCCGCGTTCCAGAAGTGGACGATCTCGCGCATCAACCACCTGCGCGCGATGGCGGGCGTGCCGGGCAACACCACGCTCAACTGGGGACTCAACGGGCAGGAGCAGGCCGCGGCGCTCATCATGGCGGCGAACGGCACGCTCACGCACTCGCCGGCGAGCAACATGCTCTGCTATACGGCGGCGGGAGGCGCGCCGCGCGGGCAGTTCCCAATCTCGCGCTCGGGGCTTCACGATTCGATCCCGCTCACATGTCGGACCCGGGAGCGGCAACGAGATCGCGGGCCACCGGCGCTGGATCCTGCATTCGCGCAAGTCGAGCTTCGGTCTCGGGCAGGCTTCGGGCGGCACCAATGCGAACGCGCTCGAGGTCTTCAATTCCGGCGCCGCGGGGCTGTCCGCTGCCCAACGGCATCCGTGGCCTCCGCGCGGCGACGTGCCCTCGCGATCTTTCCCGCATCCCTTCGCTGGTCGTTCCGGCCTGCCGGGCGCCAACTTCGCCGCGGCCAACGTCGCTGATGAGCGTGAACGGCAACCCGCTCGCGGCCACGGTGATCTCGTGAACCGCCAACGGCTACGGCGACAACACGATCGTCTGGTCGCTGCCGGGCGGCATTCGGTGACGAAGGGTTCGGTGTACACGGTGGCCATCTCGGGCATCACCGGCGCGGCCTCGTCCACCTGTGCATACGAAGTGGCCCCATCGACCCCGCGGACACGGTGCGGCCGCCTTCACGGCTGGGGAACATCTCCACGCGCATGCAGGTGCTCACGGGCAACGACGTGCTGATCGGCGGCTTCATCATCCAGGGCGCGGCGGCCAAGCGGGTGGTCGTGCGCGCGCGCGGTCCTTCGCTCGTGCCTTTCGGCACCGCCAACGCCATCGCCAACCCGCGGCTCGAGCTGTACTCCGGGCCCGACGGTGACACCTCCCCGGAACGACGTAGGGGCGCCGCCGGCACGGCGCGGCGCTGCAGGCGACGGGCTTCGCGCCGCCGTCGAGCGCGGAGGAAGCGGCGATTCTCACCACGCTAGCCCCGGGCGCCTACACCGCGATCGTCTCGGGCGTGGGCAACACGACGGGGGTGGGCATCGTCGAGGTGTTCGAGGTGAACTTGCCCGACTCGCCGCTCGCCAACATATCCACCCGCGGGCAGGTGCTCACCGGCAACGACGTGATGATCGGTGGCTTCGTGATCCAAGGTGGCCGCGACGGTGGTGATCGCGCGCGGGGCCCTTCGGTTGCCGCGGCCGGCATCCCCAATCCGCGCTGCCAATCCGGTGTGCAGTCTCTTCTCGGGGGCGACCTGACTCGCGACAACGACGACTGGGGCACGGCGGCCAATGCCGCGACTGTCCAGTCGAGCGGTTCGCGCCTTCGAACGCGCTGAGTCCGCCATCCGGATCACGCGCGCTCAACCCGGGGCTCCTACGGCCATCGTCACAGGGACCGGCGCGGAACGGGGCGTGGGCATCACTGAGGTGTTCGCCCAGTAACCCCGCTGAAGGGACGCACCTCCTGAAGGGACGCACACATTCAGGCCCCCTGAAGGGGACGGCTACCAGCTTCGGCGCCGGTCTACTTCAGTGCGTCCTTCAGCTCCGGTGAATGTGTGCGTCCCCTTCAGCTCCGGTGAAGGTGTGCGTCCCCTTAAGCCATCTTTGCCTGAATTCCGAAGCAAGGGGTAGCGTCCCCTTGCCACGAACCCGGAGCCCGCCCCACGACGCCCGCCGCCCGTCGCCCGAGGTCCCGCAACGATCCTCGCCTGCACGGGCCTCGCCGCCGCCCAGGCCGCCACCTTACCGTCACCTCCACGGCCGACGGCGGCGCGGGCACGTGCGCGCGGCCGTGACCTTTGCCAACGCTTCGCCCGGGTCGGACGTAATCGACTTCAACCTCGCCGGTTGCCCCTGCACGATCACCCCTCAACTCACGATCACCATCGGCGACACCCTCGACGTCATCGGCCCGGACGCAACGTGCTGGTGGTGACCGCCGCCAATAGCGTGCGCCCCTTTACCGCAGGTCTCGCGACGATCCGCCCAGGGCCTTCGGGTCGACGGCACGGACAACCTGTTCGATGGCGGCGTGATCTTCTCGACGGGCGTCGTCGACCTCCTCGACGTGGCGTTCACCGGCAACGCCGGCCGTGACGGCGGGGCCGTCCGTGCCCATTCGCCACGATCACCGGTCGCTCTTCGAGGACAATTCCGCCATAAACGGCGGGGCGCTCTGGCTGCCCGCCGGCGGCATCATCCAGAACACTTGCGAGTACGGGGCAACATCTCCGCCGGCCCCGCCATCGGCGGAAGGCGCCGTGTACATTGGCGACGGCAGCTCCTCCTTCGCCGTCACCGGATCGACCTTCACCGGCAATACGAGTTCCGAGAACGGTGGCGCGATCTACGGCGGATTGGACAGCCAAATGTCGATCAGCCAATCGACGTTCACCGGGCAATTCGGCGCACTGCGCTGGGGCGGGGCGATCATCGCTCTCGGCGGGATGGAGTCTCGTCGGCGGCACGCTCAGCGCCAACGCGGCCGGCCTGCGGGGCGGCGCGGTCTGCACGGTCCCACACGTCCCGTGAGAATTACCGAGACGATTTTCGAGGGAACTAGGGCCGTACGGTGGCGCGGTCTACGGGCCCCGGCGGGGTCAACATCCTCGACGCTGAGCCGCTCGATCTTCCGGAACAACGTCGCGGGTACCGTCACCAGCGACTAGGCCAGGCGGGGCCTTCTACTCGGCGTCCGCGGGCTTCGCGTCCGCAACTCGCTCCTCGCGGGGAACACGGCGGCGAGCGGCCAGGGGCTCGC